>NZ_MUXN01000009.1 GCF_001995215.1 Amycolatopsis azurea DSM 43854 | reverse complement strand
CAAGATCATGACGCATCAGCCACCGATCACCACGTAAGACACGCTCTAAGCGAAAGCTTCAAATGACCTCCGCATAGCCAAATCTGGAAGAGCTTAAGATCCAGCAGCGAAAGCGGCGAGCTGTGCGATTGTACCGGCGAAGACATCCTGGTCACCGGGGAAAGTGCCCGATTTAGCCCATTGGTAGAAGGTGTACGCGGTCCAGCCCGCGGGCATTCCGGGTGGCCCGCCGGCGTCGGAGGCTACCGGTGAGATCCACAACGGCGAATTGGCCGGGATGGTCGTGTTACTGCCGGTGCAGTGGTTCCACCAGCCGCGGGTCGTGTAGATCACCGGCCAGCGACCGACGGCGTCGTGCACCGTGGTGACGAAATCCGTGAGCCAGGCCGTGACCTGCTCCGGCGTCCGGTTGTAGCACCAACCCGCCCAGTCCGCGGTCGAGTAAGGGTTGTACTCGATATCCAGCACCGGCGGCAAAGTCTTTCCGTCGCCGACCCATCCCCCGCCGTTCGCGAGAAAGAACCTGGCCTGGTCCCCACCCGAAGCCTTGTCCGGCAACCCGAAGTGATAAGCGCCCCGTTTCAGGCCCGCGTTCGCCGAACCCGCATAGTTCGCCGCGAACGTCGGATCACGATAGGTAGTGCTCTCCGTCGCCTTCATGTACGCGAACTTGGCGCCCTTCGCCGCCACCGCAGGCCAGTTCACAGTGTTTTGGTAGTGACTGACATCGAGTCCTGGAAGACCATCCGGCGCGACAGCGTTCATCGATGCAGCCGATCGTCCGGCTTTGCCGACACGTTCGAACCTCGGAACAGAGGAGCCCATGTAGTCCGTTTCCGGGTGCCCAGGAACGGTCGTCGCCAGTATCGGCGTCGTGGCGGTTGCCGCCGACGCGCGCGAGTTCTCCACTGGCAGCAGTCCGGCAAGCAAAACCACTACTGAACTTGCGACTGCCACGGAGCGCAGTAAGTGAACCGTCATCGAATCTCCCTTTCCGGCCGCTAAGCCAGTGCATCTATTACTTCATCTCGGGACCGTCGAACCAAGTCATTCCTGACACACGAAAGCGCCGATATCAATATCTTCATCTGCAGCGAATCGAGGGAGAACTATGTCATCGCCGACCTGGGAACCCGACCCGGCACAACGGAGGAGACCCGGATCGTTTATCGCCACCGCTGCGCTAAACCTGAAAAGTCGTTATTTTCCCTTTTGACGAACAGGCTTCGGATCCCCAGTCAGCGACGGCACGAACGCGCCGGATGGCCCACCGAGGATTCTTGTCCCGGCAGGCCATCCAGCCTGTAGTCAAGCGACGAAGGTCAGTTTCCTGACTTGTTTCGCTTCCTCGCTTCAAGGCCTCGCTTTATCAGTCTGCCTATTCCCCCGACGAGAACCAGTATCACAGCCAAGACAGTCGCAAAGATGAGGGAGAACCCAAGGTCGCTGATACCGAATGGCAAGGTCATCAGGAAGCATGCGCCCCAGATGATCGCAAGCACGGTCACAACGTCTGCGACTCGCTTCAGGGGACCACTCACCTGAAGAACCTCCAATTTGCCCGAGTTCTGAGGAGGGCCCTGCTCACTCTGGCGTGATGCCTCCATTTGCTGACCCGGAAGCCGTGCCGCAAGAACCGGCCCGCGACCCCGAGGCCAGAATAGCCCAGTCTGCCCAGAACACCGGCACGTGCACCGCCGGCAGCACCTGACGCCATCCAACCGACGATCTTACGTGGTGTCACTGGCTGATGACGTGCCGTCGCAAGCGCAGTTTGAGCAGCTCCGTTGCCGGCTGCGCCGATGATCGCGCCTGCGATAAGAACACATCCGAACCCGGCTGTTCCCGCACAGATCGCGCCTGCGGCGATGCCGGCACCGATTCCAACCCCGATGGAGATGATCGTCGAGGCGTGCCGGTTGACGAAACTGCTGACCGAGCTGGCTGCTTTGCTGACCCAGGACCACCACTGGCCGTTGAGGTCTGTCTTGTTGATCGGGTCGGCGACGACGTAGTCGTAGTCGTTGGCAGATCCGCCTTCGACAGGATCGACCGAGAGGAACCGGCCCAGGACTGGGCTGTAGGGGCGGGCGCCCATCTGGACCAAGGCGAGCCCGCCGGCGTGTTCGAAGAGCCGTTGGTGCTGTCCGAGCCAGCCGTTGTCCATATTGCCGGGCTGGTTGTCAGGGACGTAGTCGTTGTCGACAACCCCTGCCGGGTTCAGCGGCTCGCCGTAGGGAGTGTAGGCCCGCAGGTCACCGACCTGCTTACCGGCGTTGTCCGTGGTGAGGACAATGTCGCCGCGAACATTGGGGATGTCCCAAGTCGGTGCGACAGCTGTATCCGCGGGGAGGCTGTACAGGACTCCGCCGGTGAGGGCGATGGTGCGGGTGATGACGCGTTTGTCAGGTCCGAGGGTTAGGTCGCTTTCGTCGCCGTCCGCCGTGTACGAGTACAGAACTTGCGCAGTGGTGTCCCCCTGGGTGGCCGACCGGGTGGTGATCCTGCCGGTGGAGTCGCGAACGTAAGACAGGTCCGCGGCATCGGGGCCGGTGATGCGTGCGGTCAGGTTACGGTCGGCGGAGTCCCAACCCAAGTAGGTAGTGGAAGCACCGCTGGTGAACTGCGTGGTGTTGCCATGAGTGTCATAGACGAACGCGGTGTTCGCCGATGCACCGGTAGTTGCCAATAGCCGGTCGACGGCGTCGTAACAGTAACCGGTCTCCGCGATGCCTGCCGTAGTCTGATCGAGCAGCCGCACCCGGTTGGTGTTGAGCCCTGCGTTGGCTTGCGTACCGATCGGACAGTTCGCGCCCGCGACAGAGGTGAAGTCATAGGTGTAGTGGTGCCCCCTGACATAGGCCTCGGTCATACGGCCAACGCTGTCGTAAAGGTAGTTAGGACCGTCAGGGCGCGCGTCGACACCGCCGAGTGACTCGTCGATGATAGTTCCACCACGGGTCCGCGTCACCTGCGAGACCACGGTCTTGTTGTCGCTGGTCTTCCAGGTCAGCGCGGTGACCTGACCGGCGCTGTTCTTGTCCATCTTGGTGAGGGACGCGCCGTTGGCGTAGGTGACGGATCCGGGTTCGCCAGCGTCGTCGTAGGTCGAAGTCGCCAAAACTGTGGTGCCGAGTTTGGTGGTAAGGATTCGACCGGCATCGTCATAGGTGGTGGTGGTCAGCTGTGGCTGGTCGGCCGAGTTCGGCGGAATCACCTTCTCCTCGACGCTGCGGCCGGCGAGGTCGTAGGTGGAGTCGGTGCGTGTCCCATGCCCGTCTGTATAGGAAACCTTGCGGCCAAGCAAATCTGTTCGAGTGGTGATCGTGCCGTGGACGTCGGACACCGAGGTGGTGAGCGGGTCACCGCCAACCGCATAATTGGTTGTGACCGTCCGCTCGCCTTCTGCAGCGTTCGCGGGGATCTTCGTCGTGACAGCGCGATCGCGGCTGTCATAGGTCGTGCAGGTCCACGCGCCCGACGTGGCTCTCGCCACCACTCGACCGGACGCGTCATAGACCTGCTCTTCGGTCCGGGGTGCTCCGGTGGCGGGATTGGGCCCAGTCGTGGACTTCATCAGTCCACCCTGATTTGTTGCGGGGCTGCCGCTGTAACAGGGATTTGCACGGGTTTCGGTATCGCCGTAGTAGGTCAGCGTGCTGACGGCGTTGGTGGGCATGGTCTTAGAAGTGGAGCGCAGATACCCAGTACCGGGTGTCTCATAAGCCGTGCTGGTTTTCAGCTGGGTGGCACCGCTACCGGTCGTGCTGCTGGTGGCGAGTCCGTAAGCGGCGTCAACTCCGTTCTCGTTGTGCCGGGTGGTGGCGACCTTGTCCGGCACACCGTCGGATTCCGAGGTGGTGGTGGAGGTGGCTAGCCCGTATCGGGGGCGCAGCTGGGTGCCAGGCACCGCCTGCTGGGTACCGGACGGGGTGGTCCAGTGCAGCTCCAGCTGTGCGGTCAGGTCGAATTCGTAGTAGTCGATCCGGATCCGCTTGATCTGGCCGGCCGCACCGCTCTGCACGACGCCCTGACGCCAGGCTGGGGTGGTGTTACGCCAGTCGTCGATGACGAGTTGGTCGTCGACCCATACGCGGACACCGTCGTCAGCCAAGACACGGAGTGTGTAGTTCCCAGCGGCCGGGAACACGATCTCCCCGGTGGCGCGCAGCGAGAAGTGATCCGTCGGAATCCCGGCGGTGGGGGCGTCGCTGTTCCAGTTCTTGACGAGCGAGCCGTCCGCGACTCCGAGACCGGTGGTGTAGGCCTTGGGGGCGCCGGAGAGCTTGTCATTGTCGTACCAGTTGACGGCGAGTCCAGGGAGGTTTTCGTCGTAGCCGGTGCGGCTGTGCGGGACGGTGTTCGCACAGGCCGCGCTCGGGACCTGGCCGGTGAAACACGACGCTGGCGCGGGCCCGTAGGTATCGACCGGCCGGTCCGCGTGGTCGTATACGGTGGTCGATACGCGCTGAGCCGCGTCGGTCTTGCTGAGCTGGAGGTCCTTCTGGTTCCAGGTCTGGCTGGTGACCTTCCCTGTCGCGTCGGCGGTCGACAGGAGACGGTCGGCGTCGTCGTAGGTGACCTTTGAGAAGAAGCCGCTCGCGGGATTCAGGCCCGCGACGGTGACCTTGGTGGTCTTGGCGGCAGGGTCGTAGACGAAGCCGCGCTGCGGTCGTGCCTGGCCTGGCAAGGGCGCAGGAGCAAGGACGCTGGTGGCCTTGGGTTTGCCCGACGCGGTGTCGTAGGCGATCTCGGACCGGACGTCGGTGGCTCCGGCGCGGGCGGCGGGGTCGGCCGCGATCCAGTCGTTGACCAGTGGCGACCGCACTGAGGTCAGCAGGCTGGCACTGTTGTACCCGTAGTCGGTGATCTCGGATCCGGGGTCTTCGATTCGGGACAGCCTGCCTGCGGTGTACCAGAGGCGAGTTTCGGTGCCGTCCCAGTAGCTGATGCGGCACAGCATCTGGGCCGGTGCGGCGGCATCGGCGCCCGGGGGCGGGGTGGCGGCGCCGTAGCAGTCGTCGCCGGCACGGTTGTAGCGCAGGATCTGCGAGCGCTGCGACACCGGGTCTTTGATCTCCCGCAGCCGCGAGGGCGCCCCGTCGTAGATGTACTGCAGTGTGGCGGGTTTGCGGCTGTCGGTGACGCTGGTCTGGCTTTCCAGCTTGCCGTCCGCGCGGAAGACGAACACGTCTCCACCGTCGGTCAGCGTGATCTTCCCCGCCGTGTCGAGCGCGAGGGTGCCGTCCTCTCCCTCAGGCGGGGTGTATCCGCCGGTGCTCTTCTTGGTCCAGGTGTGCTTGGCGCCGGAGGCGTCGGTGAGCACGATCGTCTGATCGGCGACCTTCGCCTCGGTATAGCTCGAGCCGTCACCGTCAAGGTCGGCCGACAGCGTCCAGCCCTGCGGCAAGGTGGGCAGGTCGTTGGTGTAGAGCCAATCCGCCGGGACGATCTGCGGAGCCACTGTGGTGTTGTCAGCAGTCCGTACGAACAGGCGCATCTTCGCCGCGCCGGTGGCCTCGGCGTTCTCCACCTTGATCGGCACCCGCTGCCCCGCGGTCAGCGTGACGTTGGTGGATTGGGTCCAGTTCACGTCGCTGGGAACACCGACGTCGTAGACCTTCGCCCCGTTGATCCAGACCACGGCGCCGTCATCGTGCACACCGGCGAACTGGTAAGTACCGGCGACCGGGGCTTGGAAGAAGCCTTCCCAGCGGGTGACGAACCAGTCGGCGGCCAGCGCGGGCGCGAACGGCGAGTCCGTTCCCCAGTCGACGTTCACCTGCGGCTCGGTACGGACCAGCGCGGGCTGTTGCGCGTCATTGATGAGCCCGTTGTGGGACAGGTCGGCGAAATAGGACGCCTTGAGGCCCTTGTTCTCGTTCTGCTGCGAGTTGTAGGTCATCGTCACCCCGGCCGTACCGGCCACGGTGGTGAACGTCGGCGATGCCTGCGACGTGGTGACGTTGCCGTTGGCGAGGTTGACGTTGACCGGTCCGGCAGCGTCCACAGGTGATGGCCCGTGGTCACCGATGCGCTGATCGACCTTGAGGTGACCGATCCACGTGGGTGTCGTGGTGGTGGAGCCGCTGTAGGTCAGGGCCTGCCAGGTGTAGGCGACACCGTCCTGCAAAATCCCGGCGGGGACCGTCCAGGTAGGAGTGCTCAGGCAACCGGATTCGACCACGACACCGGACTTGGCGTCAGCACCGGTCGCGACCCGGAAGCAGTACTTGACCGGATCACCGTCAGGGTCGGTGACCGGGTTGACGGCGAGGGTCGGGGTCAGCGACGTGGAGACGGTTCCGTCAGCAGGCCCGGCGAGAACCGCGGCGGGCGGTGCGGAGCCGGTGTCGACGGTGAGGGTGGCGTTGAGGTTCTTGTAGGTCCAGGTTCCGGGGTTCTCGGCGCCCAGAAGCATGAACGACACGTTGATGTCGCGCGCGTTGACCCGGTCCCGCAAGAAATTCGTGAACGCCGTGCTGGAGAAAGAGCCGACGTCACCGACGAGCGCGGACGCCAGGTAGGGGCCCACGCCGTTGAAGTTGTTGTCCGACGCGTGATACAGGTTCGCGTTCCAGGTCTTGACCGACCCGACGACGCTGGTGTTGCGAGTGAGGTCCAGGGTGGCGCCGACGACGGTCTTGCCCCACAGCGGCGAGTAGTCCAGGTGCGCGACCGACCGGTTGTAGGTGTCGCCGTTGGCCTGGCTGTTACCGATCCGCAGACCGCAGTCGTTGCACTTGGAGCCATCGGAACGGAAGGCGAACGAGTACTGCACGCCGTAGGTGAAGGTGGGGTCGATCGAGACCGGGTAGACCCGCTTCGGGTCTTTCAGCCAGTTCGCGTCGACAGCGACGGTGAGCCACCACTCGGCGCCGGTCTGCTCGAGTGTGTAGGTGCCGCCGGTCATCGCCGGTGCGGTCTCCCCGTGTCCGGCGGAGTCCCAGGTCTCGATCGGCGGCATCACGAACTTCGCCGCCCCGGCCTTGTCCAGCAGCGACACCGACCCGGACTGCGCGTCCAGCTTGGGCGTCAGGTCACCCGTGGTGAGCTTGAAACGCCACGACGAACGACCGTCGGCCGGCGGCCGCTTCAGCTTGATGGTCTCCTTGACCGCTCCCGGCGTGACCTCGTAATCCAGATCAATGCCGGCAGCGACCTCGGGATAGGTCACCGAGTCGCCCTTCACCACCGCGGCTGCGGGGGCGGCCTGGTCGAGCGCGAGACTGGCGCTGTGACCGGCAGACTCGATCTGCAGCACGGAAGGATCGTTGGCCTTCCCGGCGAGGGAAGGGCTCAGCGGATGGTTGTCGACATCGGCGCGCTTGGTCACCGCATCTGTGTCCGGCGTGGTGTCCACCGGCTGCCATTGACCGGCCTTGTCCTGCACGTTCAGCGGCTGCGTCGACTCGCGCACCGAACGCGTGCCATCCGGGTTGACGTACTCGGTGGTAAACATCGACCGCGACACCGGCTTGGACCTCACCGGGTCGAAATGGCTCCCCGCTCCCCCGTCCAACCGGGCCTGAGCAGCGAAGTCACCTGCTTTCGGGGCAGTCGGCGCCACAGCCGCGGGTGGTGGCGGCGACAGCACCGGAACATCCCGAGGACTGATCGGAGCGGGTGCTGCGGCCGCGCGAGGCGGGGCGGACACCGCCTCGACAGCGCTGATGCCGACCACGGCGACCAGCATGAAAGTCATTGTTCTGATGGCGTTCGATCTCCGCGCGGCGCGCGACATCCAGAGCACCGATGGTTCCCCTCGTCATGCACGGCTCTTGTGAAGCCGTACCAATCCCGATCCGCACCGGACCCGCGGTCAGGCGGACCCCATCCGCGATAAACGGACACGACAACGAGCCCCCGAGAGGGGTGTCGGTGGCGTGGTGGGCTGGTCGAAAGCCCCCGGGCTTTCGTCCGCAAGCTTGATCGTCGTCACCTCACGCGGTTGTTACCTCGCTCAACGTGGTGAATGCCTACCGTTACCTTTCCGTTGCGCAAAAAGGGACATCTTCGCCAAAGCGGGAGCAAATCACTCACCAAAACTTGCCTCGATTCACCCGCATCACCCATACGTGGACGTCTGTCTATCCTCAGACGGGTGATCGCAACCGATTCGCACTATTCGGACACCCGTCTCACAACGACCGGGCAACGGGTAGTGGTGTATCTCATCTTGACGACAGTGTCGTTGATCAACTTCATCTCCTACGCCCCTCTGGAACTGCGGGCGCACGAGAAGGCGTGGGGCGACGCACTGAACTACTACGCGATGTCCGAGCACACCGGCGCCCAGGTCGACAACCCCTTCGCGCTGCGGATGCTCAGCCCTTGGCTGGTTCACATGGGCGGCAAGATCTCCGGACTGGCGCTCGACACCGTGTGGGTCGGGTTCACCTTCGTGATCACACTTGCCTGCACCGTGGTGTTCTTCGAGTTCTGTCGAAGGCAGCTCAAGCTGCAGACGTTCACTTCGGCACTCGCCGCGATCGCGCTCGGCTGCACCTTCTGGTACGGCCCTTACGCCTTCAGCAACCCGTACCTGGTCGACCCGCTCAACAACCTGCTCTACCTGGTCGCACTGTGGCTGCTGCTCCGACGCAAGCTGGTCTGGTTCACCGTCGTCGTCATCCTCGGCGCCATCAACAAGGAGACCACCCTCCTCCTCGCGCCGCTCTACCCCCTGCTGACCTGGACCCGCACACGATCACTCCGCGACCGACAGGTCCTCGCCGGAATCGTGGCCGTGCTCATCGCGGCCGTGGCCTACATCGCGTTCCGCCTCTGGGCGCAGTCACTGATCGGCGGCACCTACGGCTTCGGATCCGGACAGGCCAACAAGGGCCTGCTCTCCAATATCTACTTCGCACTGTCATCGAACAAACGCGGGGAACACGCCGCACTGTTCGACACCTTCCACTTCTTCTGGATTCTCTTCGCCTACGGCCTCTACCACCAGTACCGCAAACACGGCCCCCGCAACGAACTACTCATCGCCGGCGGCTGGCTCATCCTGTGCTGCCTCGCCGGCCGCATGGTCGCCACCGACACCCAGCGCGTGTTCGTCATGCTCGCCCCACTCGTCATCGCGCTGGTCGCCATCACACTCGACAACCAGCGCACCAACGCACGCCAGCTCCTGACCGGCATACTGGTCTTCCTCTACCTTGCACTCAACCTGCAGTTCGTACCCAACGAAACCAAATTCCTCGTCGAGATAATCGGCCTGGGTCTCTTCGCGCTTCTCATCATTCCCCGGTTCCGCGTACTGCCGACCCGCGACCGACCCGAGAATTCCGGTGACGACCATTTCATCTCCCACCGCGGAACACTCGACCATCCCATAGCACCTCACCGCCGCTGACAGCAAATTCAAGTCAGACCACTCAAGCCTGAGCGCCACAATCCGACAGTCCTCTCCAACACAGCAGCGAACGCCATCGACGCAATCGCGCCTCGGCCTGCCGGGACAGAGGCGTGATCGAGGAGTTGCCCTGCCCGACCGAGCCGTCTGATGAGCCTGTGCCTAGTCGTCCCCACGACCGACCAACGGCATGAGCGTGCGCTGTCCGGGACTGTTCCAAGATCGGCGTTTCCGGCCCGACACGCCGGGCTGAGGTCCGGTGAGATGGGCGCTGTGAGTGATGACATCGGAGCTTGTGAGTCCACGTAAGCGTGAGTCCAAGCCGGCGCGGAAGCTGTCGCCGGAGCAGGCTGCCGCGGCGGCGATGGTGGCCGAAGCGAAGGCGCGAGGGTTGGCACTGACCAGCCCGGATGGCCTTGCTGAAGCTGTTCACCAAGAACGTGCTGGAAACCGCGCTGAACGAGGAGATGACCGAGCACCTCGGGCATGAGAAGCACCAGGCTGAGCCGGACCGTGACTCGACGAATGTCCGGAACGGCACTCGGCCGAAAACGGTGGTGTCGGATGCGGCGAGCGAGGTCGGCATCGACGTTCCTCGGGATCGGGAGAGCACGTTCGAGCCGCAGATCGTGAAGAAGCGGCAGCGTTGGCTCACCGAGGTGGATGAGATCGTGTTGTCGTTGTATGCGAGGGGAATGACGACCGGCGAGATCTCGGCGCATTTCGCCGAGATCTACGGATCCTCGGTCAGCAAGGAAACGATTTCGCGGATCACTGACAAGGTCGTCGCCGAAATGAACGACTGGGCCAGCCGCCCGCTGGATCCGGTGTACGTCGCTGTGTTCATCGACATGATCCACGTCAAGGTCCGCGACGGGCAGGTCGCCAACCGGCCCGTCTACGCCGCCATCGGCGTCACCGTAGACGTTCATAAGGACGTCCTGGGCCTGTGGATGGGCGTCGGCGGCGAGGGTGCGAAGTTCTGGATGAGCGTGCTGATCGACCTGAAGAACCGCGGCGTGCGAGAAGTGTTCTTCCTCGTCTGCGACGGACTCAAAGGCCTGCCCGACGTCGTGGCGAACGTCTGGCCGCAGACCATTGTTCAGACCTGCATTGCCCACCTGATCCGCAACACCTTCCGGCTCGTGTCACGTCGGGACCGGATGCGGTGAAACGCGATATCAAACCCATCTACACCGCATCCAGTCCGGACGCCGCGGTGGCCGCCTGGACGAATTCGAAGAGAAATGGGGCGCGAAGCATGGAGCGGTAATTCGTTTATGGCGCAATGCTTGGGATGAGTTCACGCCGTTCCTCGCCTACGACGTTGAGATCCGAACGATGATCTGCTCCACGAACGCGATCGAGTCACTCAACGCCCGCTACCGGCGGGCGATCCGCGCCCGCAGGCACTTCCCGACCGAGCAGCGTCCCGCAGACCGGGCACGCCACAGCATCGCCCACTTCCTCGACGCCCTCGACCGACAGCGCCGAAAGTCCCGAGAACACCACATCGACCAGCATCGCCACCAATATGCATGGAATCCCGGCACCGCAGGTAGAGGATTTCGACGTCGGAATTCTCGATAAAGTGGAAACGCTCCGCCATGTTGCACGCAACCGCGACTGGATGGTTTTCAGCCGCGGTTGCGTTCGTGTGCCTTGGTCAGCACACTCGACAGTCTTGAGACCTCATCGTCGGAGCCGCTCAGGTTCGGAGCGACGACCTGGACGGACGTAAATCTCCCTCCACCGCAGGTTTGTCCGTTGATGGCTTTGGGGTTCTCCCGAGTGGGAATCAGATTCACGGTGCGGGAACTGCCGGCCGGTAGCCCTTGGACCTCCAGCAACGTAGAGAACAGCTCACAGGCACGATCCGGCGCGATTCCCTTGCCTGAGGCGATCAGGTCGCGAGCCGCTTCCAGTTTGCGAGTCGTCTCCGGATCGTCGAGCAGTCCTGACCTCTTCACCTGCTCTATTGCTGCGGGCAATTGCGTTGCCCATGTTTCTGCTGACGTACCGATCACCTGGACGCGACCCCCGGCAGGAATCTCCCAGTGACACGCGGGCAATCCGCCGACAGCCAAAGTCTTCGGCTCGGACACCTCTCCGGCAAGCATCGATAGCTCAGCCGGTGTGAGAAGTGCACACGAAGCGTCCGGAGCGGACGTCTTCGTAGCCGGGTCAGCGGACGACGGGCCCACACCCTCGGCGACCTCGCCTTCCGGCGCCGAAACAGACTTGTCCGACGAACACCCAACCAGCCACAGCATTGCCGACGCGGCGACAAACACTGCGATTCGACCGGGTCTCAGATAGCCGAGGCACTCCACGTTTGACATCTTGCGCTCATCTCCCCCATCCAAAGAAACAGAGGCTACCAGGACTGCAGTTGCGAACAGGCCGAGAGCGTGTCGGCGACAAGCGAAGAGGATGATCGCGTGTCCGACGACCACCTCGACGACAGCCTAAAACCGTTCTCCATCAACGGAAAACCACCTCCGGCGCGGTCGAGGAGCCTCGGCGCCGTCTTCGCCCCGCTGGCCGGTTCCGCACTCCTGGAACACGCCGACAGAATCTAGCTGGGAGCGAGCATCACAGCAGCCGGGCTCATGCTCTTCCTGGCACAGCGAGCCGTTGCCGGAGCGCTGCGCAATCGGCGAACCAGCCGACCTGCGACCACACCAGCTTGTCCAGCCGTGGAAGCAAAGAACTCCGGACCTGCCGAAGTCCCCACGGCAGCAGTTATGGCTAGGAAGCAAAAGCTGCTACGCCACCAACCGGCCCCGCAGAGCACACCGGAGCAAACGGAGACATAACGGAGCCCAGTCACGATTAACGCCAAGGCGAAATTGCCGCCGAAAGGGTCAATATCCCTGCCGGTCGGCAACGATATTGACGTGGTGGGCCGGGTCGGGCTCGAACCGACGGCCAAGGGATTATGAGTCCCCTGCTCTAACCAACTGAGCTACCGGCCCCAAGGGTGTCCTGACACCTCCGCGGGAGCCGTCCCAGCCCGAACAGCGGGTTTGCGAACGCACAGAAGTCCCAGTTCGCTCCAAGTTATCACAGCGCTCACCTGCCACGATCCCTAGGTCGCACGACTCGCGGGACGCGGTCTAGGCCAAACAGTTGGTTTCCCGCACAGGGCAAAGCCGACTCGTCTAGGTTGCAGAGACCAACACCGGGCGGCTCGCCGCCCGGGACACGCTGACCATCGGGGACGGGCCTGGACATCACGCCCGTCGGCAGGGAGGCGCTCGTGGCGAGTTCGATCGCCATCGGGCTCGGTCTCGCGGCCGCTCTCGGCGCCGCGTTGTCACTGAGGGCGAGCATCCGGGCACTGCGGCGAGCCGGCCTCCAGGTCGACACGATCCTCGCCGAAGAGTTGGACGACCGACCTCCGCAGCACCCCTAGCCGTTCGTCGGTCCTCTTTGGACAGTCGGCTGCGCCACCCCGAGCCGCCGCAGCGCCGGTCGCCACCGGTTCCCGCCGGTCGCCAGCCCCAGCGCCACCAGGCCCGCGCAGTACTTGCTCACCGACTGCTCCCGGATCCGCAGTTTCGCCAGCGCCTCGGTGACACTGTTGCGCTCGGAGGCCGACTTCACTTCCAGCAGTACCAAGTCACCCCCGGCGGCGAGGTTCCGCGAACCGGAACGCCAGACCAGCGACGTGTCGCAGGTGATCCGAGCGTCGCGTGTGATGAGAGTGGTCCGCCGGTAGTCGGTGACCAGCGCGGGAGCCAGCGGCCGGGGCGCGGGGCGGCCGTAGGCGGCGGTGAGGGCGTCGTCGAGGAACGTCAGCGCGGGCGCTGTCAGGCCGTGCGCCGCCTCGGCCGGATGCGGGCGGCGGACCTTGACCGTCTCGTCGCGCCGTCCGCTGACCTTGAGTTCGCAGTAGGTGTCGGCCGAGTCGGTGTAGGTGCGCGTGCGGATCTTGAACCGGCGCCGCCGGTCCTGCCGGTGCGCCCGGAAGATCGCCAGATCCGGCGTGTCGAAATAGGTCGACGAGTAGCCGAACACTCGCTGACCGTCGATCTCCAGGCACCGCGCCGACAGCGCCTCGGCGACGGCCAGGAAGTCGTTGAGCGACAGGACGTACTTGCGATCCGTCCGGCTCATCAGCCCGCTCGTGGCGACGACTTCGGCCAGCGAGAGCGACGGAAGTCCCTTGGCCACCGCCGCGACGGTGGCCGTTCCGCGCCCGCTCACCGGTGACCCGCCGGAGCACCGTGGACGACCGGGGCGGCGTCCGGCCGGAACCGGACGTCGACAACGGTGACCTCGCGGACATAGTCCACTTCGGACACACTGTGCCGCACGATCGTTCCGCCGAGCCTCGCCCGCAGTTCCATCAGCATCGTCTGCTCGTCGGGGTACACGGTGTCGAGCACGACCGTCCGCCGCTGCGGGCCGCGCGTGCGCGAAGGGTGGTCGGCGACGTACATGACGCCGAGCAGCAGCACATTGAACGCGGCGACGATCCGCCAGTCCGCGGACGGCAGCCCGTTCACCAGCCCCAGCACCAGCGCGACGAAGTAGTACGCGACCTCCTGCTGGCTGATCGAATCGGACCGCAGGCGGATGATCGACAGCACGCCGAACAGGCCGAGCCCGAGCGCGCTCGCGGTCGACACGGACAACAGCACGGCGACCGAAACGCAGACGCCGACGTTCAGCGCGAGGTACGCGCAGGCGAGGTCACCGCGGTGGTGGCGGCGGGCGTAGATGCCGTAGGCGAGGATGACGGCGACGACGAGGTCGAAGGCCAGATGCAGCAGTGTCGTGGTCATGGAAACCACTGTGCCGCTCGAAAAAGAGACCGCCGTTAGAGCCCGATGAGAACCGTCTCATCAGGACTCACCGAGCCGGTAACCCATCCCCCGCACGGTTTCGATCCGCTCCGCGCCGATCTTCCCCCGCAGATAACGGATGTAGACGTCCACCACGTTCGAGCCGGGATCGAAGTCGAAACCCCAGACACCGCCGAGCAGCTGCTCACGGGACAGCACCTGCCCGCGGTTGCGCAGCAGGGTCTCCAGCAGCGCGAACTCACGGGCGGTGAGGTCCTTCTCCTCCCCCGCCACCGAAACCTTCCGCGTGCGCAGATCGAGCGAGAGCTCCCCGGCGCGGAGCACCGCGGGCTCGGAGTCGGGATTTCCCCGCAGCCGCAACCGGATCCGGGCCAGCAGCTCCTCGAACGCGAAGGGCTTGGCCAGATAGTCGTCGGCGCCGCCGGACAGCCCGGCGACCCGGTCGACGACGCTGTCCCGCGCGGTCAGGATGATCACCGGCACCGTCCGGCCCGCCGCGCGCAGGGCGCGCAGCAGATCCGAGCCGTCGAGGTCCGGGAGCCCGAGGTCGAGGACGACCAGGTCGTGCGCGCCGGTCAACGCCTCGGTCATTCCCTCGGAACCCGTCCGCACCCAGCGGGTCGCGAACCCCTGCGCCCGCAGGCCCTTCTCGACGAACGCGCCGATCCGGGCGGAGTCCTCGACCACCAGCACACTGGTCATCGGCCCGCACCTCCCGCGACAGGGATCTCCATGGTGAACCGCGCGCCTTCGCCGGGCACGGTGTCGAGCAGGACACGGCCGCCGTGGGCCTCGGCGATCGCGACGACGATCGCCAGACCGAGCCCGGCACCGTCGTCCCCGCTCGAGTTGCTGCCGCGTTTGAACCGTTCGAAGATCCGGCTCCGCGAATCGGGCGGCACGCCTTCCCCTGTGTCCCGAACCCAGAGCCGCGCCGTAGTCGCGGTGACCTCCGAGCCGAGGGCGATCTCCTGTCCGGGCGCGGTGTGCCGGACGGCGTTGGAGACCAGTTGCAGCAAGGCTTGCGTGAGCCGCTGGCCGTCGGCGCGGACGGTCGCCTCGGCGACGGCGTCGAGCCGCCAGACCCGGTCGGCCAGCGGACGGGACTTGGCGAGGGTCTCGACGGTGAGGTCGGCTAGGTCGGTGTCGCCGGGGGCGAGGAAGTCGGGGCTGCCGGATTTCGCGAGGACCAGCAGGTCGTCCACGATCCGTTGCATCCGCCCGAGTTCGTCGAGGACCAGATGCCGGGTGGCGGCGTTCTCCTCCGGGTCCTCCCCCATCAGCTCGAGGTGGCCGCGGACGATCGTGATCGGGGTGCGCAGCTCGTGCCCGGCGTCGTCGATGAAGTCCCGTTGCCCGGCGAAGGCGCTTTCGAGCCGGTCCAGCATCGTGTTGAAGGTGCGCCCGAGCGCGGCGACGTCGTCCGAGCCGCGGACCTCGATGCGGCGGGAAAGATCGGTCTCGCCGATCTGCTCGGCGGCCAGGCGGACCTCCCGCACCGGCGCGAGGATGCGGCCGGCGACCAGCCAGCCGATCAGCCCGGCCAGCACCAGCGCGGCGCCCGACATCGCGGCCATCACGCCGACGACGTCGTTGATCTCGCCCGCGGCGTGGTCGACGAACTCGACGATCACCAGCGCGCCGCGGCCCGGCGAACCCTCGATGGTCACCGGGACGACGCCGTACCGCGCTGAGCCGACGGCGGTGGTGACCGTGCCGTACGCCGGGCTCGTGGCCCGGGAAAGCTCGGCCACGAACTTCGGATCGGTGTCGAGCCGGACCGGCGGCTCGATGGCGCTCCGCCTCGACGCGGCACCGTCGATGATCGAGAAGAACGTCTCGTACTTTTCGGGCAGGTTCCGTTCCAGGTGACGGCCGAGGATCGCCTCGACGGTGGCGGGCTGCCCGGCGGGCCGGGCGTCCGGCGACGCCAGGAAGGCCCGGAGTTTTCCGGTCTCGTGCGCGATCTCGTTGTCGAGCCGCTGGTCGAGCTGGTTGTGCAGGACGGTGCGGGTCGCCAGCAGCGAGCCGGCGAGCGCGAGCAGCACCACCAGCAGGACCCAGGCGAGGATCCGGGCGCGGGCGCTCATCGGCCCCGCTCAGTCGTCGAGGTCGAAGTCGAAATGGTCGTCACCGTCGTCGTCATGGTCATCGTCATCATCGGGGTCGTCGTCGTGCCCGGCCAGCCGGGGCGGGACGACGGCGGGCGGGGCGCCCGCCTCGCCGGGCCCGACGGCCTGCCCAGCCGGGGCGACGACGGCCGGGCCGAGGTCGGGCGGCGAGGCGGCGGTGGCCGCGATGACGGCGAACGTGCCGGTGGCCGCCACCACGACGGCGGCGACCCCGGCCAGGACGATGATTCGGACTCGCATGCCGTCCAGGCTGCCCGGCGCCGGTGAGCCGCCGATGAGGACTCGATGAGAACTTTCTCATCCGCCTCGCGTAGGTCGTGAGTGGCGATTCTGCTCAGGGGTCTCAGATGCCTGCTGGATTCGGGCCGTGGTCTGTCGCAGGCCAGGTCCGTGAAGGACTCCTTGAGGGACTCTGGGTCCCTCAAGGAGTCCTTCACGGAATCGGCGATCGCCACGTTCGCCCCACGCGCAACAGCAGTCACAGCGTCACCAGGTCTGGTCACTTGAAGGCGGCAGCGTGCCGGGCCGCCCACTCGGCGAAGGTCCGCCCGGGCCGTCCGAGCACCTGCTCGACGTCGGGACTGACCCGCTGCTCGTCCTCCGTCGGCTTGCCGAGGATGGCGAGCGTCGCCTCCACGACCACCGGCGGCATGAACTCCGACATCGCCGTCCGCGCCTCGTCTTCGCTCAGTTCGGCGAACCGCACCGGCTCGCCCAGCGCGTCGCCGAGGTCCGCCGCCTGCCGCCGGGGCGAGATCGGCTCGGGCCCGGTCAGCACGTAGGTCCGGCCGTGGTGGCCGGATCCCCGCAGTACGGCGGCCGCGACGTCAGCGATGTCGGCCGGGTCGATGACGGGTAGCGCGACGTCGCCGAACGGCGCGGCGACGACACGATCCGCCCGGATCGCGGGTGCCCACTGGAAGGCGTTCGACGCGAAGCCGCCCGGCCGCAGCACCGTCCACTCTCGACTCGACGCCTTGACCGCCTCCTCGAAGGCCGGCGCGTGCCGCCCGCTTCCGACGCCCTGGGAGGACAACAACACGATCGCGGCTTCACCGGCCGCCGCGACGACTTCCGCGACATCACCGCCTGCCGCCATGAACTCTCCCGAAGTCAGAAAGAAAACCCGGTCCGCGCCGGCGAAGACCTCCTTCAGCCCCTCGGTCTCGGCGAGGTCGGCCTGGACGGTCCGCACACCGTCCGGCACGTCCGCCGGTGAGATCCGGCGCGACACCGCCGTCACGTCTTCCCCTTCGGCCGTAAGGGTTTCCACCAGCCGACGGCCCACATTCCCGGTCGCTCCGGTCACCACGATCATGGTCGCTCCTCGATGCGTTCTTCGTTGACGCGACCGAAGCTACCTTCGCGGAGATAGTAGGTACCTAGAGGAAAGTATTGGGAAAACCGGCCTTTCGTGAGCGTGATCACAACTTCGAAGCCGCCGACGGCCGCTTAGGGTCGGGCCCATGTCCGAAACCGCACTCGGCCCGCTGCGCGTCCTCGACTTCTCGCGGGTGCTCGCCGGCCCGTTCGCCACCATGCTGCTGGCCGACCTCGGCGCGACGGTGATCAAGGTCGAGCGGCCGGGCACCGGTGACGACACCCGCAGCTGGGGTCCGCCCTACGACACGGCGGGCCAGGCGACGTACTTCCAGTCGGTGAACCGGAACAAGACGAGCGTGGCACTGGACCTCGCCGATCCCGCCGACCTGGACCAGGCCCGCGCGCTCGCGCTGGAAGCCGACGTCGTGGTCGAGAACTTCCGGCCCGGTGTGATGGACCGCCTCGGTCTCGGTCCGGAAGCCTTGCGGGCGGCGAATCCCGGTCTCGTCTATTGCTCCGTCACGGGCTTCGGCTCCGGCGGCGGCGCCGCGCTGCCCGGCTACGACCTGCTCATCCAGGCCGTCGGCGGGCTGATGAGCATCACCGGCGACCCGGCGGGCGAGCCGCAGAAGGTCGGCGTCGCGCTCGTCGACGTGCTGGCCGGGCTGTTCGCGAGCGTCGGCGTCCTCGCCGCGCTGCGCCACCGCGACCGGACCGGTGAGGGACAGCGTGTCGAGATCGATCTGCTGTCCAGCCTGCTCGCCGCGCTGGTCAACCAGGGCAGCGCGTACACCTCGGGCGGGACCGTCCCGGCGCGGATGGGCAACCGGCACCCCAGCATCGCCCCGTACGAACTCGTCCCCTGCGCCGACCACGAACTCGCGCTCGCCGTCGGCAACGACCGGCAGTTCGCGGCGTTGTGCGAGGTCATCGGCCTGCCGGAGCTCGCGGGCGATCCCCGGTTCGCGACCAATCCGGCGCGGGTCGAGCACCGTGCCGAACTCCGCACGCTGCTCGAAGACCACTTCGGTCGTCGTCCGGCCGCCGAGTGGGCGGCGGACCTGAGCGCGGCCGGGGTGCCCGCCGGGGAGGTCAACGACGTCGCGGGAGCGTTCGCCCTGGCGGAACGGCTCGGCCTGAACCCGACGGTCGAGCTGCCCCGGCCCGACGGCACCTCCGTGCGGCTGACCCGCAACCCGATCGGACTGTCGGCGACGCCGCCGCGCTACGAGACCGCGCCGCCGGACGACCCGGGTCAGCTCACCCTCCCGTTGCCGGGCTGGAGCTGACGGGCGACCGTCAGCGGACTGTCAGCGCTTCGTCAACGCCGGCCGCGAAGCTCCTGCCATGACGAACAGGACAGTCCTCATCTCCGGCGCCAGCATCGCCGGCCCCGCCCTCGCCTTCTGGCTTTCCCGCCAGGGCTACGCGGTCACCGTCGTCGAACGGTCGCCGGAGCTCCGCACCGGCGGCCAGGCGGTCGATTTCAAGGGCGCCACCCACCGCACCGTGCTGGAGCGGATGGGCATCCTCGACGAGATCCGCGAGCACAAGACCGGTGGGCTCGACCAGACCTTCATCGACGCCGAGGGGCGGCCCCTCGCAGTCATGCCCGGCGAGTTCACCGGCGGCGACGTCGAGATCCGGCGCGGCGACCTGGCCCGGATCATGTACGAGCGGACCGCTCAAGACTGCGAGTACGTCTTCGGCGACTCCATCACTTCGCTGACCGAGACCGCCGACGGCGTCGACGTCACCTTCCGACGCGGCGCCCCGAGGCGGTTCGACCTGGTCTTCGGCGCGGACGGCATCCACTCCGCCGTGCGACGGCTGGCGTTCGGACCGGAAGCCGATTACGTGGAGCACCTCGGCCACTACTACGCCCTGGTGGAGACCGGCGAAAGCCTCGACTTCGGGGACACCGCGGTGCTGTACAACGAACCCGGCCGTCTGGCCGCCGCCGGTGGGCCGAAGGCGCCCGTGTTCTTCGTGTTCGCCTCCCCCGAACTCGGCTACGACCGGTACGACCTGGAGCAGCAGAAGGAGATCCTGACCGCCGCGTTCGCCGACGGCGGCTGGCGGGTGCCCGAACTGCTGGAAGCGGTGAAGCGTTCGGACGACGTCTATCTGGACTCGATCAGCCGCGTCACGATGGACAGCTACTCCTCCGGACGCGTCGCGCTTCTCGGCGACGCGGCGTACGGCAACACTTTGGGTGGCTTCGGCACCGGGCTGGCCGTCGTGGCCGCGTACGTCATCGCGGGCGAACTCGCCGCGGCGAACGGCGACCACGAGGCGGCTTTCCGGCGCTACGACGAGAAGTTCCGCCGCTATGCCAGGATCGCCCGCAGCGCCAACGCGGGTCCCTTCCTCGCGCCGCCCACGAAACTGCGGATCAAGCTGCGCAACCAGATGTTCAAGCGGCCGCTCATGCTGCGCGGGATGCTGTGGGTGACCGACAAGTTCGCCACCGACATCACCCTCGACGACTATCCCGCGCTCGTCGCGCAAGGCTGAAGCAGAGCCGGATCACAGGGGCGGCGCGGCGCCCGATCCGCGCTCGTCGCCCGCGTCGTGCTCGGCGACCTGGAGCAGCAGCCCCGCCGCCACCCGAACGATCTCCTGTTCGGCCGGGGTCAGCGCCTCGTCCATGGCCCGCGCCAGCCACCGGTTGCCGTCGCGCACATGTCCGCGCAAGGCCGCTCGGCCGGCTTCGGTGATCACGATCCGCTGAGCCCGCCGGTCGTGCTCGTCGGGACGCCGTGCGACGCGGCCTTCGGCTTCGAGGGCGTTGAGCACCCTGGTCAGGGACTGTGGCTGTAGTCCTTCGATCGCGGCGAGCGCGCTGACGGTCAGGGGGCCGCTGTGCCGCAGGTTCGCTAGCACGGACGCGGCCAGCCTGCTCAGGCTCCGGTCTTCGCCGGGTTGTTCGGCGCGGAGGCGGGACGACAGCCGCGAAACGGCCCAGCGCACCGACTCCGCAGCCTGCGTTGCTTCACTCACGATACGACGCTAACACTTTCTAACTTCGCTACCCAACATCGTCTTTGCCGGAAATAAGCAAGCGTAAGCTTCATATATGACTCCGAGCCCATGGCGCGTGTTCTGGGGACTGCTGGAGCACGATCTGCTCATCACGCGGAAGCAGCTCGGCGGGGTCCTGGCCCAGGTCCTCATGCAGCCCCTGCTGATGCTGCTGGTGTTCGGGAAGGTCCTCGGCGCGCTCGGCTACACCCCGCCCGGCTACGCGCGGCTGCTCCTGCCCGGGCTCGTCGCGCTGAACGCGTTCTTCGCCGCCGTCCAGAACGCGTCCTTCCCGCTGGCCATGGAGTTCGCCACCCGCACCATCGAGAACCGGTTGCGGGCACCCGTGCCGCTCGCCTGGATCGTCGTCGAGCGGATCTTCGCGGCGGCGTCGCGCGGTCTCGTCACCGCCGCCCGGATCGGGATCACCTTCTCGCTGGTGATGCCCCCGTTGCTGTTCACCGGTTCCGCGCAGTTCCCCTTCCCCGAACTCGGCACCGTCCCCTGGTTCCGGGCGCTGTGCGCGCTGAACCCGATGACCTATGTCAGCGAAGGCCTGCGCGGGTCCCTGACCCCGCAGATCGCTCATCTGCCCGCTTGGCTCTCCGTCGCCGGCCTGGCCGCCGCGCTGCTCGTTTTCACCCCCGCGAGTCTCTGGGCGTTCCGCCGCCGGGCGATCACCTGACTTCGAGGTGCGTGATCGGCGTCGCCGTGGTCGGCTGGATCCGGTTTGCCGCGTGACGTTTCCGGGGAAGCCGTGTCTTACGTGTGTCACGGGTGTGGGTGACGGGAAGGGAGCTTCGGCATGGCGGCACTGCACAGGTGCGCTCGATGACGACGTCGGCGAGAGAGAAGGCACCGGCCGCCGGCGAAACGGTGCTGGACGACGCCACGCTGGTGGCGCGGGCCCGTGACGGCGAGATCCGCGCGTACGAGCAGCTCGTCCTGCGGTTCCAAGGGCCAATGTACCGGCTGGCGCTGCGGATGCTGGGGAACAAAGGGGACGCCGAGGACGTCGTCCAGGAGGTGTTCCTCGGTGCTTGGCGACGGCTCGACCAGCTGCAGGAGGACGCGGCGTTCGTCGGCTGGCTCTACCGGACGACGACCAACCGGTGCCTGAACGTGATCCGCGCAAGGAAACCGGTGGCCGACGTCGAACTGGACC
Organism: Amycolatopsis azurea DSM 43854; assembly: GCF_001995215.1. GTDB lineage: Bacteria > Actinomycetota > Actinomycetes > Mycobacteriales > Pseudonocardiaceae > Amycolatopsis > Amycolatopsis azurea. The sequence goes on along the minus strand of NZ_MUXN01000009.1, from coordinate 79,802 downwards.
AGCGGGAATCCGCCGGTTCGGCCGGTCGGCCGGATCGCGAGGCCGAGACTAACGCGCAGATGACGGCGCTCACCGGCGCGCTGGAGGAGCTGACCGCCGAGCAACGGGCCTGCTGGCTGTTGCGCGAGGTCCACGGTCGTTCCTACGACGAGATCGCGCAGGCGATCGGGGCGACCACCACCGCGGTGCGCGGACGCATCGCGCGAGCACGAGCACAGTTGGCGGAGGTGATGGCGCCATGGCGGTGAACCACGCGACCCAGGACTACCTGCTGCCGTGCGGCCGTGATGTGGAACAGGTCTGGAACCGGCTCGACGAGATCGACGCCGGCCGGGCGGACGCGCACGAACTCGACTGCCCGCATTGCCAGGCGACCCGAGAGAGCCTTCGGGTGCTGCGCGGGCTGACCCGGGAACTGGCCGAAGACGACGCCGAGCCGTCGCCGGATCTCACGAGCCGGATCATGTCCGCCGTCCGCGCCGAGGTCCGGCGCCGGGACCTGGTGCCCCTGACCAGCCCCGAACCGGGCGAGGTGTGGGTGAGCGATCAAGCGGTCGCGGCGGTGCTGCGGTTCGCCGCGGACTCGGTGAACGGCGTCCGCGCGCGGCGGTGCCGTGTCCTCCGTACGGCGGACATGACCGACGCGCACACCGTGGACGTGGAACTGAGCGTCGCGATCGCGCATGATTTCGACAGCGGCTCGCTGGACGTGGTCCGCGAGCGGGTCACGGCGGCGGCGGGCGCCAGGGTCGGGCTCCGGCTGGCCCGGCTCGACCTGGTGGTGGAGGACATCTATGACGCGTGAGCAGGCCCCGGCCAGACATCTGGTCGAGACGGTGATCTCCCCGCCGGTGATCGCGGCGGTCGCCGCGCATGCCGCGGCGCAGGTCCCCGGCGTGGTACGCCTGGAACCCGGGCTGCGCGGGCTGGCGGGCTCACTGACCCGGATAGCGCGGCAGCGGATCAAGGGCCTCGAACCGGCGCCGACCGAAGGGGTCCGCGCGTTCGTCGAGCACGATCCGCCCGATGTCCGGGTGGAGATCGATCTCTCGGTCTCCGGGCTGGACCAGGCCGCCGCGACGGCGCAGGCGGTGCAGCGCGCCGTCGGCAAGGCGGTCACCGAGGCGACCGGGCTCACCCCGTCGGCCGTCTCGGTGTCCATTTTGGACATCGAAATCCGTGGAGGACTGTTGTGACCGCACGTTCCGAACTGACCGCGTCGCTGCTGAGCACGCTCCGCGACGTACCGGGGCTGCGCGCGGCGACACCGTCCACCACGGCCGCCGCCTCGGCGGTGCCGTGGGATCTCGACGTGATGGCCGTCGACATCTCCGAGAACGTCGTGGAAATCCGCGTCGTCGCGCTGGAGGTGCCGATCCCACCGCTGACGGAGGTCGCCGGTGCCGCCTTGCGCGCGGTGCTGACCGGAACCCCGTGGGAGAGGGCGAGCCTGCGGATCGTGGTGACCGATGTGGACGCCGCCGCGCTGACACCCTGACGCACAGGAAGATCGCGGTGGTCACTCTGGAGTGTGACCACCGCGATCTTCGTGTGGGGACCTAGTTCTTGTTGGTGCCCGGGGTCAGCACCTTGTCGATGACGAAGACGGTGGCGTTCTTGGTGGGGATGTTGCCGCACAGCACCTTCGCGCCGTTGACGGTCAGGCTGTCGCCCGAACCCTCGATCTTGAGCGGGCCGCCGGCGGTGTTCAGGCTCTCCAGGGACTTGGCGGATTCCAGGCCCTTGGCGTCGTAACGCTTGCCGACGACGTGGTACTGGAGGATCGGGGCCAGCTCGTCCGGCTTGCCGGCCAGCTCGTTGAACTTGGCGTCACCCAGCGCCTGGAAGGCCGGGTCCGCCGGGGCGAACACGGTGATGGCCTGCTGGCTGTTGAGCGTGTCCACCAGGTTCGTGGCCTTGACCGCGGCGACCAGCTTGGTCAGCAGCGGGTTGGTCGACGCGGCGCTGGCGACCGGCTGCGGGCCCATCGAGTCCAGCGAGCCGGGCGCACTGCCCTGCGGCAGCTGCGAACAGGCCGGGCCGAACACGTCGGCGTTGGTGGTGACGCCGTCACCGGAGGCGGCGCTGGACATCGGGGCCGACATCGAGGAGGACGGGGCGGGTGCCGAGGCGCTGTTGGAGCTGCCGGACGAAGCGCTGTCGTTGCTACTGCAGGCGGTCAGGGCCAGCGCGGCGACCGCGGTGAAACCGATTCCTGCGACGCGAAGCTTGCTCACGGAAAATCACTCCATTTGTTTTTCGGACTCTTACCGGGTATTCGGATCTACCGCGAAATCGGATTGCCACTCTTTCGAGTGACGCCGATCACCGCGCGGTGAAACTGATGACATGCCAGCCCGTCGCGCCGTCCGGAACGGTTCCGGCGCGGGCGTCGGTCTGGGTGTAACCGGATTTGTCGACGGCCCGGACGGTGACCTGGTGACTACCTGCCGGGACGTCGAACTCGATCCACCACATCCGCCAGGTGTTGAGCCCCACCTCGCGGGAAAGCGTTGCGGGCCGCCAATTCCCGCCTGCGCCGAGCCGGACTTCGACTCGCTCGACACCGGTGTGCTGTGCCCACGCGACACCCGAGATCCGGACCTTGCCCGCGGGGACCGTTTCGAATCCTTTCGGACTGTCGATCCTGGACTGCGTCTTTATCGGGGCCTGTTCGCCCCAGCCGCGGTCGAGCCAGTAGGCGCGGCGTGCTTTCCAGGTGGTGATCTCCAGATCTTTGACCCATTTCGTCGCCGAAACATAGCCGTAGAGTCCGGGGATCACCATTCGAGCGGGAAAACCGTGTTCCACCGGCAGTGGTTCCCCGTTCATCCCGATCGCCAGCATCGCGCCCCGCTCCGGATCGAGCGCGGCGACGACCGGGCTGCCCGCGGTCCAGCCGTCGACGCTGGTGGAGAAGATCTGCTCGGCACCGGGGAGGACTTCGGCCTCCCGCAACAGATCTCCGAGGTCTACGCCGATGAAGTTCGCCGTGGACACGTAGGTGCCGCCGACCTCGTTGGACACACAGGTCATGGTGATCGTGCGTTCGATCAGCGGACGGTTGCGGATGTCGTCGTAACTGAACCGTTTTTCGTTGCGCACCATGCCGTGCAGCCGCAGGCTCCAGTCCTCGGCCCGGACCTGCGGCACCGACAACGCGGTGTCGACGCGGTAGAAGTCGCGGTTCGAGGTGAGGAAGGTCGGCGTGCCCAGCTTGGCGAAATCCGCGTCGGCCGGGATCGGCGGTGCCGGCGTGGCGGGGACCAGCCGCCCGATGGCCGTCCGTGAAGACTCCGCGTCCCGCGTCCCGGAGAGAAGCTGACCGCCCGCGCCCGCCGCCCCCGCGGCCACGACGGCGCCCGCGCCCGCCAGCAGCACCGACCGGCGCGACGGGGCCGCCCCGGACGGCTCCTCCACGGCTTGCGACCTGGCCGTGGCCAGGCGATGCAGCCAGAAGAAGACGCCGACCCCGGCGACCAGGCTGGCCAGCGGCGCCAGCAACGCGACCGCGGTGAGGTCCGGGCGCCGCGAGACGGCGAACCCGCCCACCAGCCCGAACGCGGCGATCAGCACGATCCCCGGAACGGGTGAACGACGAGAGGCGATCCCCGCGACCGCGGCGGCCAGCACCATCACCACGGCCATACCGCCGAGCAGCACGAGCTTGTCGTAGACGCCGAACGTCCGGACCGCGAAGTCCTTCAGTTCCACCGGGGTCAGATCGATCGCGCCGTTGCCGACCGCGAGGTACGGCGAGGCGTTGACACTGATGAACCCGGCCACCAGGTGACCGGCCGCCAGGGCCACGGCGAGGGCGACGACACCGATCAGCGCCGCCCCGAAGAGCGGGAGACGTGGCCCCTGAGCGGCTCGCGAAGTCTTCATGCCAGGTATTCGCGACTGTCCGGCGAACGGACTGGTTTCCTTTTCCCCCAAGGGAAATCGCCGATTCCGACAGAAGCCCTCGCTAGATATTCGTACCTGAAGACCCCACGGACAGGTCACGAATGGGACACGACGTCCGGAAGTCCGTGAAGGCCTCCTTGAGGGACTCTGGGTCCCTCAAGGAGGCCTTCACGGACCAACGGCCGACTACCTGGCCCCACCACTCGACCGAGTTGCCCCGCTCACCCCCGGCTTGCATGGTCATACACCGGTATGCATATACTTCCATCATGTCCAAGGTACTCACCTCTCTGCCTGTCGGCGAACGCGTCGGGATCGCCTTCTCCGGCGGCCTCGACACCTCGGTAGCGGTCGCGTGGATGCGCGAGAAGGGTGCAGTGCCGTGCACCTACACCGCTGACATCGGCCAGTACGACGAACCCGACATCGAGTCGGTCCCGGGCCGGGCGAAGGCCTACGGCGCCGAGATCGCGCGGGCCGTCGACTGCAAGGCCGCACTGGTCGAGGAAGGGCTCGCGGCGCTGGCCTGCGGCGCCTTCCACATCCGCAACGGCGGCCGCACCTACTTCAACACGACCCCGCTCGGCCGCGCGGTCACCGGCACGCTGCTGGTGCGCGCGATGCTCGAGGACGACGTCCAGATCTGGGGCGACGGCTCCACCTTCAAGGGCAACGACATCGAGCGGTTCTACCGCTACGGCCTGCTCGCGAACCCGTCCCTGCGGATCTACAAGCCGTGGCTGGACGCCGAGTTCGTCAGCGAGCTCGGCGGCCGCAAGGAGATGTCCGAGTGGCTGCAGGCCCACGGCCTGCCGTACCGGGACAGCACCGAGAAGGCCTACTCCACGGACGCGAACATCTGGGGCGCGACCCACGAAGCCAAGTCGCTCGAACACCTCGACACCGGCATCGAGATCGTCAACCCGATCATGGGCGTCCGGTTCTGGGACCCCGAGGTCGAGATCGCGCCGGAAGACGTCACGATCGGCTTCGAGCAGGGCCGCCCGGTGACGATCAACGGCAAGGAGTTCGCCACCGCGGTCGACCTGGTCCTGGAGGCCAACGCCATCGGCGGGCGGCACGGGCTCGGCATGTCCGACCAGATCGAGAACCGGATCATCGAGGCCAAGAGCCGCGGTATCTACGAGGCGCCGGGCATGGCGCTGCTGCACGCGGCGTACGAGCGGCTCGTCAACGCGATCCACAACGAGGACACCCTCGCCAGCTACCACAACGAGGGCCGTCGCCTCGGCAGGCTCATGTACGAAGGCCGCTGGCTGGACCCGCAGGCGATGATGCTGCGCGAGTCGCTGCAGCGGTGGGTCGGCGCGGCCGTCACCGGCGAGGTCACGCTGCGGCTGCGGCGCGGCGAGGACTACTCGATCATCGACACCAGCGGCCCGTTCTTCAGCTACCACCCGGACAAGCTGTCGATGGAGCGCACCGAGGACTCGGCGTTCGGCCCGGTGGACCGGATCGGCCAGCTCACCATGCGCAACCTCGACATCGCCGACTCGCGCGCCAAGCTCGAGCAGTACGCCGGGCTCGGCATGGTCGGCGGCGGGCACCCGACGCTGATCGGCGCCGCGCAGGCCGCGTCGACCGGGCTGATCGGGGCGATGGACGCGGGCGGCGCGCAGGTGATCGCCTCACGCGGCAAGGCCTCGGGTGACGACGAGCTGCTCGACCACGCCGCGATCGAATACGGCACGGACTGACCCGAACCGACGGGACGCGAAAGCGCCGGGCGCGCGGCATCGAAGCCGTTCGCCCGGCGCTGTTCTTCTTTCCGGCAGGCGTCACTTGCCGCCGAGCTTCGACCGCCGCTCCGCGAGCTCGTCGACGAGCCGGGTGATTTCGACCTGCCCGATCGCTTCGGCCAGCACGGAAACCGACGCGATGCTCTCGATCCGGTACTGGACCGGCACGCCGCCCGAGGCCCTCGACCGCGCTTCCGCGTCGGCCTTCTTCTCGGCTTCGACGGACGAGAAGACGCCACCGGCGCCGCTGTTGACGCAGCTGATCGAACCCGCGCCGTTCAGCGGCAGGGTCGCCGTGTTCCGGCAACTGCCCGCCGCACGGCCGCCGATGGTCACGTTCGCGGTCATCGTGGCGTTGACCTGACCGGTGACCTTTCCGCCGCTGTTCGCCGACGCGGAATTGGACACGTTCGCGGTCACCGTGCAGCCGGCGGCGCCGCACGCGACCGTGGCCGCGCCGTCCATGTCGAACCGCACCCCGGTGTCGACGGCGCCGGACAGCTTCTTGGTGTTCGATATCAGATCTTCGTAGACGGCGACGGTCTCTTCCGGCGACAAAGCGTCCACATCGGACTCACCGAGGCCCGCGCCCGAAGGCATCGGCGGCCGCGAGCCCGCGTCCGGGATGGTCGGCACCCTCGGGACGGACGGCATCCCGCCGGGCATCTTCAAGGAGAAGCGGAGAATCCGGTGCGGCGCCTCCTTCGAGACGTACAGGTCACCGGCGGGCGTGCTCGCCTTGAGCGCCGGGACGTCCCGGACGGTCTCGTCCTGGTCCTCGGGGATGTCCCCCGCCCGCTCCAGCGCCTCGCGCAGGCGGGTGGCGAGTCTCTCCGGGGACTCGAACTGCCGCAGGGCCGGTCCGAACAGCGCGTCCTCGCCGGTGATCCAGCGATCCTTGAGGTCCTCCCCAGCCTCCGACGCCGCCCCTCGCGCCCCGGGCAGCAGACCGTCGGGCGCCTTGAAGTAGACCTTGCCGCCGACGGCCATGATCTCCATCTTCTTGCCCTGGAAGGACATCGTGCCGGAGGTCTCGCCGGACGCGGTGGTCTTGACGTCCGTTTTGATCATCCCGCCGACCGCGGAGGTGCTGTTCCGCACGGCCGGCGCGGAAGAAAGCCCGGCCAGCGCCTGTTCGAAGGGTTCGCGGCCCGCTTTCGACGGCCACAGCAGCCAGGTCGTCAGTCCGGCGACGAGCACCAGCACGAGTCCGGCGATACCGGCGAAGAGCGGCCACCGGCGTTTCCGGGCGAGTGGAGCCGGTACCGGTTGCTGAACCCAGCCCTGCGGCGGCGGCCATTGCGCGCCTCCGGGTGGGAATGCCTGTTCCACGTCGCCCTCCATCGCCGAATCCAGCGGACGGCTTCACGCTAGGGAGCGATGATGAAAACTTGATGAAACGCGATCAGGGGAAGCGGTAGGGCGCGGGAGCCGGGGTGCTCAGCGCGTACCGGACGGCTTCGGCGCGGGAATGGAAGCCCGCCTTCGCGAACAGGTTGTTGATGTGGGTCTTGACGGTGGCTTCGCTGATCACCAGCCGCTCGGCGATCTCCGGGTTCCGCAGGCCTTCGCCGATCAGGCCGAGGATCTCCTTCTCCCGCGAGGTGAACCCGAACCGGTCCCCCTCCTCCACCGCGCGCGACCGGCGCGACGCGAGCGTGAGGAGCCTCCGCTGGACCTCCGGGGCGAGGACGACCTGGCCGTCGGCTGCGGTGCGCACGGCCTGCTCGATCTTCGCCCGGTCGGCTTCCTTCGTCAGGTAGCCGCTCGCGCCGGCTTCGAGCGCGGCGAGGATCGACTCGTCGTCGTCGAGGCTGGTCAGGACCACCACCTGGACGCCGGGTGCCGCTGTCTTGATCCGGCCGGTCGCTTCGACGCCGTTGAGCACCGGCATGTGGAGGTCCATCAGGACGACGTCCGGCGTGTGCTTCGAGACCGCGGCGACGGCCTCCTCGCCGTTGGTGGCCGTCGCGACGACGGTGATGCCGTCGGCGATGTCGAGCATCACCGCGAGGGCCTCCCGTATGGACGCCTGATCGTCGACGACGACGAGCGACACGGTCACCTGGGTACCTCCGGTCAGCGGCGGGTCATCCTGGCCTGCAAATCGTCGAGGAACGGCGAGGTGGTGTGCGCCTTGCCGTCCTCGCCCTTCTTCCAGACGATACGGCTGTCGGTGCGCACCGCCCTGGCGAGCACCACGACTCCTTCGACGAGCATCCCGACGCCGATGGTCAGCATGACACTGTTCCCGCCGGAGGCGACCCCGGTGATCAGGCCGAGCAGCAGGTTCGCGCCGACCTTGGCGCCCACGTTCAGGACCCACAGCGCGATCGTGAGCCAGGTATAGCGCATGTGCGCGACGCCGTCCTGCTGGTAGATCCGGATGCTGACGCCCCGCAGGACTCCGAACAGGACGCTCACCGCGAGCGTGCCCACCAGGAACACGATCGCGGTCGCGGACTGCACGCTTTCGTCCACATTGGACAGGCCGATCACGGCGAGGATCGCGGGCAGCAACAGCATCCGCTTGGCTTCGGCGACGTCTCCGGCCATGCGGCGGATCAGGACGTATCCGACCGCGGCGACGATCAGGACGATCTCGACAGGAGTGCTCATCGTTTCCCCCTCGGGCAAGTTTTCGAAGACACTCCGACGCTATGGCGGTGAACGCGCGCCGTCGTGCGGCGGCGGCCGTATCTTCGGGTGGAGAACCCTCTCCACCCTCAGGAGCCCCGATGACCGGAAACGCGACGGTGCTCCGCCGCGAATGGGTCGCCGACAGGCTGATCCGGCCCGCCCTGATCACGGCGGCGATCGTCGTGACCGGGGTCGGGATCTCCACCAAGCAGGTGCACGTCCGGCCGCTGACCACCGTGCTCTTCGTCCTCGTCGCGCTCTTCGCCCTGGCGTCGTTCCTGCCGTGGGACCGGATCCCGCAGCGGGCGCGGCTCCTGCTCGCGAGCGGATACGCCGTGTCCGCGGCGGTGCTCCTGCCGCTGGCCCCGAACACCTTCGCGCCGATGTTCGCCTATCTCGCCGCCGCGGTCGCCGGGATCAAACTCGCCTCGCGCACCCAGGCGGTCGCGGTGGCCGTCCTCGACGCCGTCTGCTGCGCGGTGGCGGTCGCGGTGGTCGGCGCGGTGACGCCGAACACGGACGTGTGGCCGTGGTGGCTCGCGCTTTCGGTGGGCCTGCCGGTGCTGCTCGGCATCGCGCGCCGCGACCGGCGGGACGCGCTCTCCAACGCCGAACGCGCCGCGGCCGAAGCCCGGCGCGCGGCCGCGTCCGAATCGAGGGAGGCCGCGCTGCTGGAGCGGACACGGATCGCGCGGGAACTGCACGACGTCCTCGGGCATTCGCTGACCGGCATCGCCCTTCAACTCGACATGGCCGACGCCCTCGGCTCGAAAGGACGGGACGCGGAGGCGAGCGATGCCGTGCGCCGTGCCCGGTCGCTGGCGGTGGACGGCATCGGGCGGATGCGGCAAGCGGTGCACGAACTGCGCGAAGACGCCTTGCCGCTGGAGAAGACCCTGGCCGCGTTGTGCGCGAGCGAGACGGTGCCCTTCGAGGTGGAAGGTGTCGCTGGTGCGCTCGGCGGCGGTGTCGCGCACACCCTCGTCCGCGCGGCGCAGGAGGCGCTGACGAACGCGGCCAAATACGCCCCTGGCGCGGCACGCGCGGTGAAACTCGGGTTCGCGCCGGAAACGGTCACGCTCGTCGTCACGAACGGTCCCGCCGGACAGCGGCCGAAACCGGACGGCGGCGGCGGGATGGGGCTGGTCGGGATGCGGGAGCGGGCCACCGCACTGGGCGGGTCGGCGCAGGCGGGCCCCGCCCCGGACGGCGGCTGGACGGTCGAGGTCCGGCTGCCCAGGACGGGATGAGACCCCGGCCGCGCCGGGCGGACGCGGCCGGGGAGTTTCGTCAGCCCTTGCGCGCGAACGAGATCCGGTGCAGCCCGCCGGGCGTTTCCTCGGCCAGGTAGAGCTCACCGTTCTGGTCGGTGCCGAGCGTGGTGGCGTCGAGCGGGAACTCGCCGATCCGGGCGCTTTCGTAGGTGCCGTCGGCCTTCTTGCGGACGGCCCAGGCCGTTCCCTGACAGAAGTCGGTGGCGAGATAGGTCCCGGCCGCCAGCGACGCGTACTTCCTGCCGCGGTAGACGTGCCCGCCGATCACCGCGCAGCCCTCCGCGCCGGAGATGTAGTGGAACACCGGCTCCGTGTAGGTCACACCGTCCTTGCAGCGGGTCTGGTCGAACACGACCGGCCCTTCCTTGCAGGACCAGCCGAAGTTCGCGCCGCCCTTGCCCCTGGCGAGATGGTCGACCTCCTCGAACCGGCCCTGGCCGACGTCGCCGATCCACAGCGAACCGTCGGCCGGGTCGAAGGAGAAGCGCCACGGGTTGCGCAGCCCGTACGCCCAGATCTCCGCCCGCGCGCCCGCGACGCCGACGAACGGGTTGGTCGCCGGGACGCAGTACTTCAGCGGACGGCACGCGCGGTTGACGTCGACGCGCAAGATCTTGCCCAGCAGCGTGTCCAGCCGCTGCCCGCTGGCCAGCGGGTCGCCCCCGCCGCCGCCGTCGCCGATCCCCCAGTACAGGTAGCCGTCCGGGCCGAACGCCAGCTGGCCGCCGTTGTGGTTGGGATACTCGGAATGCGGTTGGGTGATCAGCTCGGTGAGCTCACCGGTGTCCGGCCGGACCCGCGACAGCGTCACCGCGCTGTCGGACTTGCGGGTGTAGGCGACGTAGACCCGCTTGTCCCTGGCGATCGCGAGCCCGAGCAGCCCGCGTTCGACGTCCGCGCCGTTCACCTTGTCGCTGATGTCCAGGAACGGCTTGGCGGCGAGCCCGGTCTGCGGATGGTAGGACCGGACGACGCCTCTCTTCTCGACGACGAGGATCCGGCCGCTCCCGTCGTTGAGCGCCGTGATCGCGGTGGGATTGACCAGCCCGGACGCGACCTGCGTCGCCGTGGCGGTCAGCTCGCCGAGCGGAACAGCCCGTCCGGCCTGGGATTCTTGGGGTTCCGCGCTGCTCGCTGTCGGGAGCAGCGCTCCAGCCAGGGCGAGCGCGGCCACCAGGGACAACCCCCGGCGGAGATGCCGTCGCGTCATGGGGACTCCAATCACCGTCGAATGGTCTGGTCCAATTCAGCTGGTCCAATTCAACAGCGGGCGGAGCAGTGGCGGTACCTCCATCCGCGAGCTTTTCGTCGGTTTCTTTCCGCCGAAAGTCGCCACCTTCGAGCTATCGAGATGCATCGAAGCAAACGCGGAATGGAGACCATGCACACCGAGGAAGGCGGCCACATTCGGGTGGAGCACTCGCTTAGCGGTGTGAGTCCGAGCCTCCGTGCCCTTGACTGGAGGATCGGGCTGAACTCGGCCCCACCAGGGGCCTCATGTCGGAAGACGATCGATCACCTGCGCGGGGCGGCGATGATCCGATGACCGAAGACGATGACGGCGCCGGCGAACATACCGGCCCTGCCGAAGACGGGGATGACCCCGGCTCGCCGAGAGAGGAACTCGTCCGCCTCTACGACGAGGGCGAGACGATCGAGAACCTGGCCGAGCGCTTCGGGCTGAGCTACCGGAAGGCGCGGGCCACCTTGCTGGCCGCGGGCGTCAAGCTGCGTCCGCCGAAGATCCAGCTTCCGCCTACACCACCCGGACTTGTCAACGCCTACTTCGCCGGCCGGAGCATCCGGCAACTGGCGGACATCCATGGCATGAGCTACAACCAGACCCGCCGGATCCTGCTCGCCGAGGGCGTCGTGCTTCGCCCCCGAGGGCGGCAATAGCCACGTCTTGCCCGGCAATCCGGGGCCGGTTTCCCGGGCGGGCGTCGCCGCACCCAGGAAACCGGGACCCACTCGCAGCACGCGATGTTTATCGCCGCATCACGTACACGATCCAAATACTTGGACTCACGCCGGCTAGCTCCTTCCTCGCGACTCGCTACATGCCGGGCTCAGCCGGACGAGGTAGAATCTTTAAGCTCGCGAAGAGTTTCTCCGCAGGTTTATCAGGTACCGATCGGGGGTCCCCTTGTGGGGCGACGGGAGCTAGGTTACCTATACCCCCGCAAGCCCGAAAAGCGGCCCATCACACCACCGTGGCGACACGGCACACGATGGTCTGACATGCGGTTTCACTCTGCGCGAGCGCAAGTTCCCAATGCCGGATACTCGCAATGCCGGCAGCGCATGACCGGATCACCAACGCCGAGATGGGCCCCACTTCTTGGCCTACTGACAAGTAGTCAAAGAAGGAGCCCGAGAGCGAAGAATGTTCGCAATTAAATCAGGTACGGCAGTCCCAAAAACACCTTTGAGTAGAAGATTCAAGTAAGACGTCACTCTTTTCGGTGATTACTCACCGGTACGAATTCGGGCCGCTCAGGCACGGCCTCCACCGAGGATCCGGAGATGCGGCGAGGGCATCGCCACGGTGTCCCCCTCACCTTCACGGGCCATCGGGACAAGCGGCCCGTGCGCATCGAGTTCGGCCAGCAAGGCCTCGATCGTGTCGGCTCTGGCGAATCGCGCCCTGCCTCGGTACAGCTCTGCGGCGTTCCGCCACTGCCTCCGCGCCTCGTCGGGGTTGCCGTGATCGCAGAGGATCCTCGCCAGGACCGACAAGGCCCGCGCCTGACCGGTCGCGTGCTGCGATCTGTTCGCCAGATCGACCGCGTGATTGGCGTGCCGCAACGCCGCCCCGTCGTCGCCTTCCGCGTGCCGCAGCTGCGCGAGGGCCGTATTGAGCTTCATCAAACTCGGGAGGTCATCACTCGCCTCGGCCAAAGCCTTCCCGGCATGACATTCCACCGACGCCTCGCCAAGCCTGCCGAGCCGGACCAGCAATTCCCCGAGGGTGGCGTGCACCCGCAGCATCTCGGTGCGGTCGCCGGCCTCACGCCAGCGCCACAAGGCCTCCCGATACAGATCGAGCGCCTCCTCTTCATGTCCGCCCATCTCGACCAGAGCGTCAGCGAACCGACGCTCCGCGATCGCGCACAACATCGGCTCGCCGAGTTCGCGAACGGACGGCAGCACCTTCCGGTACCTCTCGACCGCTTCGGCCGCGCGCCCGGCATGAAGATGCACACGGGCCAGATTCAGCCTGACCGTCGCGCTCCCGACCGCGATCCCGTGGGCGTCGACCAGTTCGAGCGCACGCAGCAGGCACTGTTCGGCCGCGTCGTCGGCGCCGATGAGCATGTGGACGACCGCGAGATCGTTCAAACACGACGACAGCGAGCCCACGTCGCCTTGCGCCGTCGCTACCCTGACGGCGATGGTCAGCCCTTCGACCGCGTCAGGGAATCTTCCCTGCAACATGAAGAATTCCGTTGTCATCGCGGGGAGAAAACATGAGATACCGTTCAAGATCCCCTCTGACGCCGCGATCACCGCCATGATCGAAGTTCGTTCCCGCAATACCCATTGCCGTGCCTCGGCGACAGTGCGGAACCCGGGCGTCGGTGTCGCCGCCGCCGTCGGCGGCATGCTCAGAAGTTCCTTGTGCGGGAACGTCAACTGGTAGGCGTCGATGACCATGCGCAGATAGAACTCGAACATCCTCCGCCGCGCGAGGTCCACATCGGACAGTTGTGCGGCCAGGGACGCGGCGTACAGATGCAGAAGATCGTGTACGCGAAAGCGATCCAGGTCGGCAGGGTGTTCGACCAGGTGCGCGGCCGCCAAGATGTCGAGGGAGCGTCGCACCTCCGACACCGGGCGCCCGTCTGCGGCGGCGATGACCTCACTGGTCATCTCGGTGCTCGGATGCAGGCCGATCAGCGCGAACACGCGCCGTTCGGCGAGATCGAGGTCCTGATACGACAGCGCGAATGCAGACCTCAAGCTCGTGCCCGGCCAATCTCCTTCGTCGCCGAGGCTCAGCAGCAAGTCGGCATCACGCAATTGGCTCGCCAAGGTCCGCACCCGCGTGCCCGCCCGGGAGGCGGCGCGTTCCGCCACCAAGGTCAGCGCCAACGGGTTGCCTCGACACTGCCGCACCAACTCTTCGACCCCCGCCGCGTCGTCTCGCGCGCGGTGCCCGATCCGCCGGGTCAGCAGGGCCGCGGAATGGCTGTCACCGAGAGGATCGACCTTGATCACCGGCGGGGTCAGTTTCGCCGACAGGGACTTCAGCCGCCACCGCGAAACGATCACCACCGTGCAGGACGACAACACCCCCAGCAGCGGCGCGACCTGATCGGAGCTGCGCACGTTGTCGAGGATCACGAGCATCGACCGCCGGGCGAGCAGCGCGCTCAGTTTCGCGGCGCGCGCGATCGGGTTGACCACTTGATCGACCGGGAAGTCGAGCAAGGACAGCAACGTGTCGACTATTTCGCCCGCGTCGGCCTTCGCGGCCTGGCTGTCACCGCGAAGATCCAGCATGACCGCGCCGTGCCGATATCGCCGTTCGGCACGATGGGCCCACTTGGCCGCCAACGTCGTCTTCCCGAGCCCGGGGCCCCCGTTCACCACCACGACGGCCCGACGCGGTGCGCCCGCGGAATCGGTCGTGTACGCGTCGAGCAACGCGATCAGATCGCCCCTTCCCGCGACGTCGTCGACGTCCGGCGGCAAATGCCGTACCACGTGCTCGGTTTGCGCAGCGGAATCGGGGGTGATCGGTTTACGCCGCGAAATCACCCGATCCGGCCGGATGAGTACCTCGTTGTTGACAGCCCGCAGTTCTTCCGCTGCCCTCGTCTCCCCCGCTTCCCGGTAACGGGCATACATCGCCCGGAAGAAGTCCGCGGCTTCGGCGGGTTGATCAGCCTCGGCCAGTGCGCGAATTCTCAATTTCGCGAAGCTCAGCTCCATCGGGTGACCCTGTTCGAGTTCCGCCAGTTTCCGCACCGCGGCTTCCGCTTGTCCGAGCGCCAATTGTTCCGCCACGACGAACGCGTTGGCCGGAATCCACTCGCTACGGTCCCATCGGGTGCGCCATCCGTCGGCGCGCTCGGTCCGGAGATCGGCCAGGGCATCGTCCCGGCACAACCGGACAGCCGTCAGCGCTTCGCTCAGCGCGCGGTCATGCTGGTCCAGTTCACGGAATCGGCGGGCCTTGTCCATCATGGCCTGGAAGCCGAAGTGATCGATCAGCGTCGGCTCGATCTCCAGCAGGCAACCACCTTTGCCCACACTCACTTCAGCGGGCACGGATCTCTTGTTGAACACCTGCCGCAACTTGCCCGCGTTCTGGTGAAGCGTGGAATGGGCGTCTTGTGGCGCCCCCTCGTGTTCTTCCCACACCCAGTCCACGACGACGTCGAGCGGCAGACGCCGGTTGGGCGCGGTCAGCAACGCGGTCAGCACCTGCTTCGGCCGGCGGGCGGCCCAGTTCACATCCACATTCCCGTGCATTAGCATGGCCGTCTGCCCGAGAATTCCCAAAGCGATTTCCACGAGTGCGCCCCTTCCCCATGGCGAACCCGGGTTCGCCACCCCTGTCCCGCCGGATGATTTTTCCACTTGGCGGCGGGTAAGACCAGGTCATCGCCATAATTGTCAAACTATCGCGATCACCGTTGATCATCTGTCAATGAACCGACCACCGGCCGAAGCCGTTTTCTCCACGCCCACTCCCATGCTGACCGCGGATACCGGAGTTCGAGCGAGGGGAAATGTCATGACCGAGTCATCGTGGGTCCGCAGTCCGGCGGGAAGTCGCGATCTGCACTGGGCGACACGCAAGGGCGTCAAATCCGTACTGGTGATGATCCCGCACATGGTCGCGGGAAACCGGCTCCTCGATCTGCTCCCTCTCTTCGAGGCCGACCACCGTGTCCAGCTGATCTTCACGGTGCCGGAGTGGGAGTCCTGGCCCGCCACTCACGACTTCGTGGCGGCCCAGGGCGGAATCGTCCTGCCCTGGGCCCAGGCACTGCGCGGCGAATACGACCTCGTCCTCGCCGCCAGTCAGCGTGGCATCGACGACGTCGCCGGCCCGGTGCTGCTGATCCCGCACGGTGGCGGCTTCGGCCAGTACCGGCCGTGGCGGCCCCCGGGCGCCGGACACGACTGGAAACCCCAGATCGGACTCGAGGCCGGCCAGCTGATGCGGGAAGGACGGGTTCGCGCCGACTCGATCGTGCTCGTCCACGACCGCGAGATGGACGTCCTCGCCGAGACCTGCCCCCGGGCGGTTCCCGCCGCGGTCGTCGCGGGCGACATCGCGCTGGATCGGCTCACCGCCAGCCTTCCCTTCCGCGATCACTACCGGCGCGGCCTCGGCGTCTCCGACGACCGGCGTCTCGTGGTGGTCACGTCGACCTGGTCCGACCGCTCGGCCTTCGGACGTCACCACGACCTGTTCGAACGAGTTCTCGACGAGCTCCCGGCCGAACGGTTCCAGGTGCTCGGCGTCCTGCACCCCCAGATCTGGTCGCATCACAGCCTTTGGCAGGTTCGAGCGTGGCTGGCCGACTGTCTGCGGGCCGGGCTCACCCTCCTACGGCCGGAAGGAAGCTGGCGGGCGGCCTTGATCGCCGCCGACCACGTCATCGGCGACTACGGCTCCGTGACCGCCTACGCGTCCGGCATCGGCAAATCGGTGCTCCTCGCCGTGGACGGCACCCAAGCGTTGCTGCCCGGGACGCCCAGCGCGGTCATCGCCGAACACGCGCCGCGATGGACACCCGGCAGTCCTCTTCTCCCCCAGCTGCGTGAGGCGGAGTCCACTGGCGTGGCCGAGCAGGTGCGCGCATCGCTTTCGTCCCGGCCGGGGCGCGCCGGAGCGCTCTTGCGCACCGAGATGTACCGGCTCCTCGGCCTGCCCGAGCCCACCCGGGCGATCCCGGTGTCCCCGGTGCCGATGGCGGAGGTGCTGCCGTGCTGACCTCGTTCCTCCTGGCGGAGGCGGGTGACGGGACCCGTTCCACTCTCGTCGACGTGCTCGTCCATACCGGACCGCATCCGGTCGCGAACGCCCGATCCGTGATCGCGAGGGACTTCGACCGGCTGCCCGGCCTCACGATCGTCGCCGTCGAGTATTCCCCCGGGCTCTGTCTCGTCGGCGACCGTGCCGGGGACGTGGCCGTCATCCCGTGCGAGTCCACGGAACTGGCGGGCGCGGGCGCCTATCTGTGGTCACTCACCCGCCGTCGGCTCCGGTCGCTGCGGACGATCACTTCGTGCGTCCAAAGCAGCCAGCCGGGTGCGGGCTTGGTCCAGCCGCAGCCCGCCGATCGGACGGCACAGGTCCAGTGCCTCGGTCAGATGGCCGCGAGCGGCGGCGAGATCACCCTCGAGCTCAGCGACCTCGGCGAACGCCACCAGCACATCGGACTGATAGACGGCCGAACCTGACTGGTCGAGAACCGCGGCGGCGCGTTCGAGCTCACGCTTCGCCGCGGTGATCTCGCCCGCTCGCGCCTCGATCCGCGCCAGCGGCATGGCGACCAAAGCCTCGGCCTTCACGTCGCCGGCCTCTTTGAACATCTCTTGCGCGAGACGCAGATGCCGGGCGGCGTCGGTGGTCCGGCCCGCCTGGAGCAAGGCCTCGCCGATCCGGCGGTGCCGCTGGGCGACACCACGGTCGATCCCGAGCTCCCCTTCGATCACGAGGCTTTCGCCGAAGTACTCGACCGCCCGCTCGAAGTCACCGCGACCTTGCGCCGCCATGCCCAACTGGTCCAAGGCCACGGACTCGTTGTGGCGGCTTCCGGCTCCTCTCGCCAGCTCCGCCGCCTTCAAGCATTCGGTTTCGGCGTCTTCGAACCGTCCCAGATCCAGATAGGCGCGAGCCAGCTGGCATCGCAACCGCGCTTCGGCGACCGCATCGGCGCACCGGTGTGCCGCGGCGATGCCGACCTCGTGCGTCCGAAGCCAAAGTTGATAGTGCTTGCGATAGAGGAAGAGCTCCCAGAGAGCCTCGCACAGTTGCCAGGCCAGTTCGTCCTGTCCCAGCGCGAACGTCTCGTCGAGCAGTCGGATGACGTCCGGCAGGCGTTCGTCCAGCCAGCGAAGGGCATCGACGCCCGTGTCGAACAACGGCGGTGAGTCTCCGTAGCGGGCGCGCACAGTGCTGATCCGCCATCGCATCGGGATCACGACCATGTTCGCCCGGGTCATCCGGTGCAGGTACCACTCCGCGATCCTCGGGACCACTTCGAAGCGGTCGTCGTCGGGCAGCGCCCGCGCGTGCAACCGCACCAGATCGTGGAAGCGGTAGCCGCTCACGCCGATCTCCTCGAGGAGACTGGCGTCCGCGAGCACTTGGAGCCCGTCCGCGGCCTCGTCGTCGGAAACCCGGGCGGCCGCGGCGGCGGCACCCACTTCGACCGCCGGCCCCGGGTGTTCGCTGACCAGCCGGTAGAGCCGGGCGGCGTGCGGCGGCAGGGCGGCATACGACGAGTCGAAAGTGGCAGTCAACGACGCCTCGCCCACCGGCGACAGCCTCGTCAACCGCAGTCGTTCGTCGCGAAGCTCGGCCACCATCCTCGCCACCGGCCATTTCGGTCGCGACGCCAGCCTCGCGCCCGCCACGCGGAGCGCGATCGGCAGCCGGCCGCACAGGGACGCCAGCTTCGTGACGTCGGACAGTTCGTCGGCCACTCGCGACTTCCCCACCGATCGGGTCAGCAGTTCGACGGCGTGCTCCTGCGGCAGGGGCGCCATGTCGACGAACCGCGCGCCCTCCGCGTGCAGACCGTCCAGTCTCAACCTGCTGGTGACCACGACGACGCATCCCGACGAAGCGGGGATCAGCGGCCGCACCTGGGCGGCCGAGATCGCGTTGTCCACCACCAGAAGCAGCCGCATTCCCGCGGTGGTGGTCCGGAACAGCGCCGCTTGCTCGGCCAGTTCGATCGGCACCCGTTCCGGAGGGACGCCGAGTGCGCGTAAGAACGCTCCGAGCGCCTCTTCGGGCGGGACGGCTGTCTCCGGGGAGAACCCACGGAGATCCGTGTACAGCTGACCTGACGGGAACCGCCCGGCGTTCCGGACCGCCCAGGTGACGGCGAGCGCGGTCTTGCCCACTCCGCCCGGTCCGACCACGACGGTCACCGCAGGCAGCTGGTCGACCGCGTCGCCCTCCTGACCGGCGGCGGCTGAGTCGAGCGCTTCGAGCTCCGCGGTCCTGCTGGTGAAGTGCGCCGGCACCGGAGGCAGCTGCCGGGGAACCGGGGTGCCGGAGGATGACGTCACGGCCGGTGCCCACGGCACCGTGCCGATGTCATCTCCCATGACGACACCCAGACCGGTGACCAGCCGACCTCGAATTGCCCGACCACGATTCTTCGTCACTGAATACAGAACCCCATGACGAATACGATCGCAGGTTACGCGCCGCGAAACGCATGCTCGTGATTCCCCCTCACGGACACATTTTTTTGTTCGCGCAAATACCCGGACACGAAGCCCCGTCGCGTCATTACGTCAAGCCACACCCGAGAACTCCCGCGCAATCCTCGAACCTCCCTGTCTACCTCGCCGAGCTCGATCCCCCCAGCAAGACTGGAACTTCCACCCGAAAGAACCAAGACCGAAGTCGGTGACACCCCCGAATGAAGGAGGCGGGGACACCGTCGCCACATACTGTGACATTCGACACTCGTCGCCATTCGCGTTTCCGCGCACACGAATACCCAAAACCGCCAGGCGCAAGGAGACGGAAATAAACCGGCAAATTGAAGTACTACCCGAGTCGACGGGAAAATCACGCCAGGACATGCCGAGATCCCCTTTTCGGGCAGTCTTTCCATCGGAGCAAGTCGCCTGCCATGCAGACCAACCCCGCCCTCGCGAGACGAGGACCGCCACGGACTCCCGCCACGCAAGGTCATCTACTCGCCCAAGATCATTCCCCTGGCGTTCACCCTTCTTTCAGGGCAATTCGGACATGAGCCATACCCCGGAGTAGCCACGTGTATGACTTCTGTATGCTCCGCTCTCGCTCGATGGGATTACTGATCCCCCATGTGGGCGAGCCGTTGCGGTCGGGGCCTGTGGTCGCACGCGGCACTGGCATTCGTGGTCCGTATTCGGATGGGAGACACATGCACGGCAGGTCAGTTCTGGTTCGCGGCGGGATCGCGGTCGCCACCGCGGCCGTCGCGCTGACGATGGCCGCTCCGGCCGCCCTCGCCGAGGATGGCGCGGCACGGGGCCGGGTCGTCGAGAAGGCCGGCGAGAGGGGCTACAGCGTCAACTTCGGGGACCCCAAGCACTACGTCCCGGAGCTGTTCGAGCTCAAGCTCTCCGACGGCAGCAAGCTCAAGATGTACTGCGTCCAGATCGAAGTGAACATGCGGACCGATCAGGACATGATCGAGCGCCCGTGGAACAAGTACCCGGACGCTTCGTCGCCGTTCAACAAGAACAACGCGAAGATCAACTGGGTGCTGCACCACGGCTACCCGGCTGTCGGCGTGAAGGCCATCGAAGGCGCGCTCGGCAAGAACGGGGTCAAGTTCAACGAGGGCCTGTCCGCCGGTGAGGCTGTCACCGCGACGCAGGCGGCCGTCTGGCACTTCAGCGACGGCAAGGACTTCGACCGCGAGAAGCCGCTGATGGACGGCAACCCCGCGGCCTCGGCCGACGTGCTGGCCCTCTACGACTACCTCGTCGGCAAGGAGAACGTCGGTATCAGCGCGCAGCCGAAGCCGACCCTCGACATCGGCCCGGCCAAGGCCTCCGGTGCGACCGGTAGCAAGATCGGCCCGTTCAGCGTGGCCACCACCGGTGACATCACCGAGCTGACCAGCAAGCTGCCCGAGGGTGTCAAGGTCGTCGACGCCGACGGCAAGGAGATCAAGGCCTCCGCCATCAAGGACGGCACCAAGGTCTTCGTCGACGTCCCCAAGGACACCAAGGACGGCGAGGGCTCGTTCTCGCTGAAGGTGAGCGGCCACCTCGACACCGGCCGCCTGTTCGTGGGCGAGAACTACGCCAAGGTTCCCGCCCAGTCGCTGATCGTCGCCGACTCCGAGAAGACCTCGGTCTCCGCGAACGCGACCGCGAGCTGGAAGCAGGGTGGCGCGCCCGTCACCGAGACCCCGGCCCCCACCACGCCCGGTGGCGCCGAGTCGGGTGGCGGCAACGAGCTGGCCAACACCGGCGCCTCCGCCACCATGCCGCTGGTCATCGGCGGCGCGCTCCTCGGCGCGGGTGTGCTGATGGTGCTGCTGGTGCGTCGTCGCCGTAGCGAGGCGTAAGAAAGAACCGAACACGAAGCGGGGCCGGTCCATTGTGGACCGGCCCCGCTTTCTCGTTGCCGGGCGGCCGGCGACGAGGTCTCGAGCGCCACGCTCGAGACGGTGAGCGTCCCCAGCGAGGCGCACGAGACACCGTTGCCCCCGTGACCGACGCGCCACCACCAGCTGACGCAACTTCCTCGGTCACGGATCGAAGTGCGTGCCAGGGGTGTGCCCGAAGGCGCGGCGGAAGACGTCGATGAACGCGCTGGTGGACGCCCAGCCGCAGGCGTGCGCGACCGTGGTCACCGGGGTGTTCTCGGCCAGGAGCGCCAAAGCGCGGTACAGCCGTAGCTGCGTGCGCCATTGCGGGAACGTCATGCCGAGATCGGCCTTGAAGAGCCGGGCCAGGGTGCGATCGCTCGCTCCGACCCGGGTGCCGAGTGCGGCCAGTGTCCGGTTGTCGGCCGGGTCCGCGCTCAGGATCTCGCACAGGGCGCGCAGCCGCGGGTCTTCCGGCGTCGGCAGGTGCAGAGCCTGTTGCGGCGAGGCGCGCAGCTGATCGAGCAGGACCGCGCGCAGCCGTCGTCGTTCCGGGGTGTCGTCGTGCGGCGGATCGGTGTAGGCGCGGATCAGCTCGCGCAGGAGCGGGCCGACGGCCAGCACGCTCGGTTCGTTCAGCCGTAACGGGTTCACGGTGGCGGGCAGGCCGAGCAGACGGAGTTCGAGGTCGCCAGGCGCCTGATGGGCGTGCACGGTCCCCGCGGGCACCCAGATGGCCCTGGTGGCGGGCGCGACCCAAGAGCCCTTGTCCGTGGTGACGGCCAGGACGCCGCGGGCCGCGTAGACGACTTGGTGGTCGTCGTGGCGGTGCGCGTCGATCGTCGTGCCGGAGGCCAGGGACTGGACCTGCGTCGGCGCTTCGGGCATATGGCGGATTTCCGTCATCGTCTGTCATTTTATCGGAAGTGCGACACCCTGCCCCACGGCGAGCATGACGGGGTGTCGAGGAACAAAGCGATCTTCCTGCTGTCGGCGGGACACGCGTGCGTGGACGTGTACCAGGGTTCGGTGGCCGCGCTGGTGCCGTTCTTCGCCGCCGAGCGCGCCTACGGGTACGCGGCGGTGTCGGGCATCGTGCTCGCGGCGTCGCTGCTGTCGTCGGTGGCGCAGCCGCTGTTCGGCGCGCTGACCGACCGATGGGCGATGCCCTGGCTGCTGCCGTCGGCCACGCTCCTCGGCGGCCTCGGCATCGGACTGGGCGGACTCGTCGACTCGTACGCGCTCACGCTCGTTTTCGTCGCCGTGTCGGGGATCGGGGTGGCCGCCTACCACCCCGAGGCCGCCCGGGTCGCGAGAATCGCCGGCGACGGCAGGCATACGGCCATGGGCTGGTTCTCCCTCGGCGGCAACGTCGGTTTCGCCGCCGCGCCCGTGCTCGTCGCCGCGGTCATGGCCCTCGGCGGGCTCCGGATGTCGCCGTTGCTCGTCGTGCCCGCGCTGGCCGGCTCCGTGCTGTGCCTGCCCGTGCTGCGCGCGCTCGCCAAGACCGCCCGGGCCGGCGGCTCGTCCGCGGACGTCGCGGGCGTCGACGACTGGAGGTCGTTCGCGAGACTGTCGATGGCCGTCGTCTTCCGCTCGATCGTGTTCGTCGGACTGAGCACGTTCGTCTCGCTCTACGCCCGGCAACGGGTCAGCGGCGGCACGGCGACGGGCAGTGCCGCGTTGTTCCTGCTCTACCTCGGCGGCGCCGCGGGCACGCTGCTGGGCAGCAGGCTGGCCGGACGCCGGGACCGCGTCACCGTGGTGCGGCGGTCGTACCTGGCCACGATCGGGGCTGTCGCGGGAGTCGTGTTCGTGCCGGGTCCGGCGTTCTTCCCGTTCGTCCTCCTGGCCGCGGTGGGCCTGTACATCCCGTTCTCCCTCCAGATCACGCTCTCTCAGGACTACCTGCCCACGCGCGTCGGGACGGCCAGTGGCGTCACCCTCGGGCTGACGGTCAGCATCGGCGGCCTCGCGAGCCCCGTCATCGGCGCCATCGCGGACCACACGTCCTTGCGGACGGCCTTGACGCCGTTGATCGCCTTGCCGTTTTTGTGCTGGATCACAACCCGGAGCCTGTCCGAGCCGTGCTCCGTCCAAACCGGAACACCTCCGGCGGAAAAAGTGTCAATTTCGCGCGAATAAATGATGTACGACCCTGTACACCATCGGTTACCGGCTGGTAGGTTCCGAACATCCAAACGTGATCCACTTCATGATTCAAAGGGGAGTCATGACCCGAAAGCCCGCTCGCCTGCTGGCCGTCGCGATCGCCGTCATCGTCGGTTTCGCCGCCGCGCCAGCCGCTTCCGCCGCCCCTGCGACAGATCCGTTCTACGCCTACAGCGGCAGTGAACCGCTGTCGTCGTACAGCCCCGGAACCGTCTTGAAGACCCGGACGCTGAATTACCACGTCGTCGGTATTTCCACGCCGCTCAAGGTGACCCAGTTGCTCTACCGGAGCACCGACGCGCAAGGGAAGCCGTCCGCCAACGTCACTTCGGTGGTGCGCAGCCTCACCGGCGACAGCACCAAAGCCGTTTCGTACCAATCGTTCTACGACTCGCTCAACCCCGAGCACGGCCCGTCGAGGGCGATCGCCGGCGACCTCTCGCTCGGCGGCCTGATCGCCAACGCGGAGGCACTGTTCATCGCGCCCGCGTTGCTACTGGGCTACAACGTCGTCATTCCCGACACCGAGGGCCAGAAGGCGAACTTCGCGGCCGGGCCGGAATACGGCACGAACACCCTGGATTCCATCCGTGCCGCGACGAAGGCACCGGAAACGGGAATGAACGACAAGACCCGCTTCGGTCTCATCGGGTATTCGGGCGGCGCCATCGCGACCGGCTGGGCCGCCGCGCTCGCGCCGGATTACGCCCCCGACGTCAACAAGAATCTGGTCGGGTTCACCGAAGGCGGGCTGCTCGTCAAGCCGTCGCACAATCTCAAGTACGTCAACGGCAGTGTCGCGTGGACCGGTGTCATTCCGATGGCGCTCATCGGGGTCTCGCGTTCCTTCGGCATCGATCTCAAGCCGTACGCGAATTCTTACGGCCTTCAGGTGCTCAAGGACATGGAGAAGGCGTCCATCGTCGACGCGCTCGGCCGTTATCCCGGGCTGACGTGGGAGAAGTTCGTCAAGCCCGAGTACACCAACCCGAACAAGGTGCTGCCGTACGTCGAGGCCGTGAACAAGATCAACCTCGGCTCGGCCGCGACGCCCACCGTGCCCGGATACATCGCGCAGGGCAACAACGGTGTCCTGGAAGGCACTTTCGGCAACCCGCCGGGGATCGGGACCGGTGACGGCGTCATGGTGGCCGGCGACGTGCGGTCGCTCGCGCGTCAGTACTGCGACACCGGCAACAAGTCGATCAAGTTCGAGCAGTACAACCTGCTGAGCCACGTCGGGGCGGCCGTCGCCTGGGCGCCGCAGGCCATCGGCTGGCTCAACGACCGGTTCGCCGGCAAGACCGCGCCATCCACCTGCGGGAAGATCGCGCCCGGCAACTCCCTTGCCCCGGAGGTGCCGGTCAGCTGACCGCACAGGTCCGTGAAGGCCTCCTTCCCTACTCTCAAGGTAGGGAAGGAGGCCTTCACGGCTTTCCGGACCGGTACGGTGCCGCACGTGACCGAGCACCGCAGGCTGCCGAAGGGGCCGCACAACCTCAGCCGTGACGAGGTCGCCGGAACCCAGCGAGCCCGGCTGATCGACGCCGTACTGGAGAACGCCGGCAAACGCGGCTACGTCGCCACCACCGTCGGCCACATCACCGCCACCGCGGGCGTGTCCCGGACCTCGTTCTACGAACAGTTCTCCGGCAAACAGGACGCGTTCCTCGCCGCCTACCGCGAGATCACCGCCGAGTTCATCGCGCAAGGCGTCGCCGCGGGCGCCGAAGCCGCGACCCCGCTGGACGCCGTCGCCGCGTGCTGCGACTTCCTCGTCGACTACGTGCACCGGCGCCCCACGGCCGTCCGCGCCGCTCTGCTGGAGATCTACGCGCTCGGCGACGCGGGACTCGAAGCACGGGAGAACACCTTGCGCGCCGGTGAAGCCGTCTTCGATCAGACGGCGAAATGGCTGCGTGCCACCGATCCCACGCTGCCGGCACCGCCGCCGTTCACCGCACGCGCGGTCGTCGCCGCCACCATCGAACTGATCACGCAGGCCATCTGGATCGGCACCGAAGACGCCTACGGCCAGGCACGCGAAGCCGTCCGCTACATCTGGCTGCTCGGCTTGTTCGGACATCGGAGCGTCGGCGCCTGATCACCGGCCGCTTGTCAGGACTACCCTGACGGGTCTAACTTGTCAGGAGACTCCTGACGAGAGGATCCGCCGTGAACCGTTGCTCCTTTTGTAGACGTTCGGCCGACGACGTCGACACCTTGGTCGCCGGCGCCGGTGTCTACATCTGCAACGACTGCGTGGTGTTGTGCGCCGATGCGGTCAAGAAAAAACCCGCCGGACTGAAGCGCGCCACACCCGTTTGGGAAGGCGTCGACGACGCGGCTCTTCTCGCGCATCTGCCGCGTATCGAGGCGATCCGGCATCTGGTCGACGACGACCTGCGGTCCTGGGTCGGCGAGGCCCGTCGCCGCGGTATCTCGTGGGACCGCATCGGCGAAGCGCTGGGCATGCGCCGCCAGTCGGCGTGGGAACGGTTCGCCTGAACTAGCGGGCGAGACGCCGTCGTTCGAAGTCGACGATCAGCTTCGGGTAGAGCCGCGGCAGCAGGCGGACCAGCCTGTCGACCAGTTTCGCGTCGTTTCCGACGAGCACGCGCGGTTTCCCGGCTTCGACCCCGTCGACGATGATGCGGGCGGCCTGATCGGCGGGCATCTTCAGCAGCTTTTCGTTGTACACGCGGACACGTTCCCGCTGTTCGGCGGTGGGCTCGATGCCGCGGGCTTCGGCTTCCTTCAGCGCCGCCGAGGCGATGCCGGTCTTGACCCCGCCCGGGTGGACGACCGTCACCCGCACCGGATGCCTGCCCGCGATCATCTCGGTGCGCAACGCCTCGGTGAACCCGCGGACGCCGAACTTGCTGGCGCAGTAGGCACTGAGCGTCGGCTGGGCCATGAAACCGTTGAGGCTGGAGACGTTGACGACCTGGCCGTCGCCGGAGTCGATCAGATGCGGCAGGAAGGCCTTGGTGCCGTTGATGACGCCGAAGAGGTTGACAGCGAGCGTGCGGTCGTAGAGCTCCCACTCGGCGTCGAGGACGGTCTGCCCGCCGCCGGCGATCCCCGCGTTGTTGTAGATCTGGTGCACCACACCGAATTGCCCGGCGACCGTGGTCGCATACTCCAGGACGGCCGCTCGGTCGCTGACGTCCAAGGCGGCGCCCTGTACTTCCGCGCCGAGGGCCTTGACCTCGGCGACGGTCTCGGCCAGGCCGGTTTCGTCCACATCGGACACCGCGAGGCGCGCTCCGCGTCGCGCGAGTTCGAGGGCCAGCTGACGTCCGATGCCGGAACCGGCGCCGGTGACGACGGCGACCTTGCCGCGAACGCTGCTCATCGGGATTCTCCTGCCGGATCGAGGGCCAGTTCGGCGGTGAGCTCGACCAGCCGGTCGACGAGGCCCGGGGCGATGTGGTGGCCCATACCGGGGATTTCGACGTAGCGGGCGCCGTTCACGGCTTCCGCGGTCGCCCGCCCGCCGCTGTGGTGGACCATGCGGTCACTGTTCCCGTGGACGACGACCGTCGGGCAAGTGATCCGGCCGAGTTCGGCGGTGCGGTCGCCGCTGGCCTGGATCGCGCCGATCTGGCGGGCGATGCCGCTGCGGGCGCGCCGCCCTCCAGCCCGTTCCCACAGCTCGGTGGCCCAGGCCGTCTCGACGTCCTTGTCCAGCGGGAAAGTCGTCGAGCCGAGGTGACCCATCATCGCCAGATGCCCGACGACCGATTCCTCGACCGTCTGGGCCGGCCGCCTCGCCATGCGCAGCAGCGTCGACCGCGCGGGCTGCCCGACCTTGCGGTGGCCGGTGGTGGAGAAGATCGACGTCAGCGACAGGACGCGGCCGGGATTCCGGGCGGCGACGGTCTGGGCGATCATGCCGCCCATCGACATGCCGACCAGGTGCGCCTGCTCGATGCCCAGGTGGTCCAGCAGGCCGACGGTGTCCGCCGCCATGTCGCCCAGGTCGTAGGCGCCCGGCAGGGGCCGGGCCAGCAGTTGGCGGAGCTTGCCGGGATTCGGCGCCTTGATGCGGTCCGAGCGGCCCGCGTCCCGGTTGTCGAAGGTGACGACCCGGAAGCCGCGGCCGGCGAACCCCTCGATCATCGGCCGCGGCCACGACGTGAGATCCAGTCCGAGCCCGGCGATCAGCACCAGCGGTACACCGTCGCCCGCGCCCTCTTCCCGGTAACAGATCCGGGGGCCGCCGGGCAGGTCGGCGAAGCTGTCGGTCACGAGCTCACCGCTTCCCGGACCTGCGCGCGGGAGAAGTGCAGCTCGGGATCGGTGATGTCGTCCGCGCGCAGCAGCTTGATGTCGGAGTGGTAGCTCATCGACGTCAGCCACGGCAAACGGTCGCCCTGGCGCGGAAGCTGGTCGAGGGCGCGCTGGACGTATCCGGCGGCGAAGTCCAGGAACGGCCGCGTCGGCATGTCCGGATCGGCGAGGACGGGGCGGCAGACGTCGTAGCCGTGAGTGTCCATATGCGACAGCAGGCGGCAGAAGTGCTCGCACAGCAGGCCGATCTTGAGTGTCCACGACGAGTTCGTGTAGCCGATCGCGAAGGCGGCGTTCGGCACGTCCGAAAGCATCATTCCCTTGTACGCGACCGTTTCCGGCAGAATCACCGGCTTGCCGTCGACGCTGAGCTTCGCCCCGCCGAACACCTGGAGGTTCAAGCCGGTGGCGGTGACGATGATGTCCGCCTCCAGCTCGCGACCGGATTCGAGCAGGATCCCCTTCTCGGTGAAGGTCGCGATCTTGTCGGTGACGACGTCGGCCTGCCCCTTGCGGATGGCGGCGAACAGGTCGCCACCAGGCACGGCGCACAGCCGCTGGTCCCACGGGTCGTACGGCGGGTTGAAATGCTCGTCGACCGGAAAGTCCTTGGGCAGCTGCTTCTTGTTGACGTAGCGGATGAGCCCGCGGGCGGTCTTCGGGAACTTCTGGCAGAACTGCCAGACCGCGAGTCCCTTGCGGATGTTCTTGCGGCGGGTGAGCGCGTATGCCCGCTCGTCACCGAGGATCTTGCGCAGGCCGTTGGCGATCTTGTCCTCGCGCGGCACCGGCATGACGTAGGTCGGGGTGCGCTGCAGCATCGTCACGTGCGCCGCCGTCCCCGCCATCGCCGGGACCAGGGTGACCGCGGTGGCGCCGCTGCCGATCACGACGACGCGTTTGCCCTCGTAGTCGAGGTCCTCCGGCCAGTGCTGCGGGTGCACGATCGTGCCGGCGAACCGGTCGCGGCCCTCGAAACGCGGGGTGAAGCCCTCGTCGTAGCGGTAGTAGCCGCCCGCGTTGAACAGCCAGCCCGCGCTGAGCCGGGTGCGCTCGCCGGTGTCGGTCCGCTCGATCTCGAGCAGCCAGCGGGCCTCGTCACTCGACCAGGCGGCCGAGAGCAGCTTGTGGTGGTAGCGGATGCTCGGTTCGAGGCCGTTCTCGGTGACCGTCTCACGCAGGTACGACAGGATGCGGGGCGCGTCGGCGATGGACTGCTTGTCCCGCCACGGCTTGAACTCGTAGCCGAAGGTGTGGAGGTCGGAGTCCGACCGGATGCCGGGGTACCGGAAGAGGTCCCAGGTGCCGCCGGACGTGCCGCGGGCCTCCAGGATGGCGAACGTCTTGCCCGGGTTCTCGGTCTTCAGGTAGCGCGCGGCCCCGATCCCGGAAATCCCGGCACCGATGATGACCACGTCGAGGTGCTCGACGGGTGTGCTCGTCGTCATGCGGTACTCCAGCCTCGTCTCGGTTCTCCCCACCATGCGGGTGCGCGGGGGAATTGCGCTAGCACTATCTGCACCATCATGATGGCTCCATGGTGCAAAGTGCCGCATCGCCGTGGCCGACGCTGTCCGCCGAAGCGCGTGAGCTCTTCCGACGGGGAGCGGAGATCGTCCTGCATCCGCGCGCCGAATGGATCGAGGAGCTGCACGAAGCCTCGCTCGGCGGGGGCAGCATGCGCGCGGTCGCCGAGGACCCCGTGCTCACCGAGGGGACCAAACGCGCGAACCTGGCGAATCTCCTGCACTGGGCCGCCGCCAACGTGCAGCATCCGGGCAAAAGGGTCACCGCCAACCTGAATCAGGAAGTGCTCGAAGGCGCCCGCGACATGGTGCGCCGCGGCTTCGACTCCGGCGGCCTCGACGCCTACCGGCGGGCGCAGGGAGTGGCCTGGCGGCGCTGGATCGAGATCTGCTTCGACCTCACGTCGGACCCGGTCCTGCTCCGCGAGCTGCTGGACGTCTCGTCGCTGTCGATCACGACGTTCATCGAGGACACCGTCGCCGCGGTGTCCGAACGGATGGCCGCCGAACGCACGGAACTGACCCGCGGCGCGCACGCCGAGCGGCGGGCGACCGTCACGCTGCTGCTGGAGGGCGCGCCGATCAGCCGTTCGCGGGCCGAAGCCCAGCTGGGCTACCCGCTCGCCGGTCCGCATACGGCCGCGATCGTCTGGAGCGGCTCGGCCACCCCGTCGTCCCAGCAGCTCGAAACCGCCGCCGAGACGCTCATGCGGGCCGGCGGCGCCTCACACCGGCTGACCGTCGTCGCCAGCGCCGCCGCCCTGTGGGTCTGGCTCCCCGGCCGGACCCCGCCGCGCGCGGACCGGCTCGCCGAAGATCTCGCGCCGCACCCCGACGTCCGGGTGGCGCTCGGGCGGCCAGGCAGCGGGATCGACGGCTTCCGCCGCAGTCATCTGGACGCCGCCGCCACCCAGCGGATGCTCGCCCGGCTCACCTCACCGCAGCAGATCGCGCGGTACCAGGACATCCAACTGCTCGTCCTGCTCACCGGTGACCCGGCGCAGGCGAGCGAGTTCATCGCCGACACCCTCGGCGAACTCCGGCACGCCGACGCCGAAACCCGCGAGACCGTCCGGACCTATGTGCACGAACTGGGCAACACGACGCGGACCGCGGAACGGCTCTACACCCATCGGAACACCGTCGTCCGGCGGCTGGCGCGGGCCGACGAGCTGCTTCCGCGACCGCTGGCGGAGAACGCGGTGGACGTGGCGGTGGCGCTGGAAACGTTGCGGTGGCTGGGCACCTGAACGTTCAGTCCTTGGCTCGTCTACCGAAGAGTGAGCGACGACTCGCGTACTCGGGAAGACCGATACGGCGAAGGATGCCGTCCGTCGCACCGACCTCCTCGTAGTGCTCCTTCACCCAGTCCGCCGTGGCGGCCAGTACCGCCGAACAACCCTCGATCCGGACCGCTTGGACGAAGTTCTTGAGGTCGTCGGAGGACCTTCCGATCAACGTCCTGCCCAGCAGAAGCTTTCCGACCACCGTCTCGTTCTCGTCGAAGAGATACGACAACTCCTGAGTGACGGCGAGAAGTCCCCGTTCGGGCGCGGCGAGTTCGTCGAGCATGGCATCCGTGTAACGCTTGCCGTGGGGGACAGTGAGCAGCATCTTGACCAGTACGGGAAGTCTTTCGACAGGCTGGCTGCGAAGGAAGCTGTGCGGATCACGCCCCGGTAGGCCGCTCACCACCGACAGGAACTTCGCCTGTCCGGTTCTGACGATGAGGAACATCAGGTACTTCGCGTCAGGCACGGGCAACGCTTTCAACAAGGTGACGAGCTCGGGGCCTCCGTTGTTGTCGACGACCCTCGCGAGCACCTGTTCCTTGTAGCGAGAATCAAGGCCTTTGATGACGACGGGAAGCAGTTCGGTCCTGTTCTCGGCCTTCGCCGTGATCTGATCGGCGAATTCCCGAGCGAGGGCAGGATGCGCGGACAGAAGCAACTTCAACAACTTCGCCACATACTCTCGCTCGCGCTTGACTGCCAGGCTCAGCACCCGTTGCCGGTCCGCCGCCGTGCAGAGAACAAGGAACTCGGCGACCGTGGCCACCGAAACCTGAGCGCTCACCTCGTCGAGCACTTGCTTCGCCAGGACCGGCCAGCCCTCGTCCCGGAGTTCGGCAAGGATCTCCCGAATGGACCGAGCGGAGCGGTTCAGCATGGCTTGCAGGCAAAACCGGTGCGCGGCGTCGTCTCGGCCGTGGGCCCGCAACTCGGCCACGAAACTGATCACGGCGTCGTCCGGCAGGACTTTCGCCGCCCGGGTCAGCACCCGCTCGGCGTGCTCTTCCTGGCCGGTCTCCCAGAACGCGAGCGCGATCGCGAGCAAACCACCGACGTCGCCGGTGCCGCCGATCACCGCCTCGGCAACCGCGTCACTGTCCGCCGGACGGCCTGCCTCGGTCATCGCGTGACAGAGCTGGGCCACGACGTCCGGCGGACGCGACACCATCGCTTCCGCCGACGCCGCGTAGAGGCCGAACGCCGCCTCTTCCCTGCCGACGGACCGCAGTTCGTCGGCCAAGGCGAGCACCGCCGAGGCAGGCAACCGAGTCACCGTGCGCCCGATCAGGCTGTCGACCTCTTCACGCAGCCCGGCCACCCACAGGGCGTTGACCAGGTCGATCAGCGAGGAACTGGCCTGTGCGGCATCGAGTGCCGCGTCGAGGAGCCGGACAAGGTCACGATCGAGGGGAAACCGCTTCTGGAGCAGATGCGCCAGAGCCGCCACGTCGCCGACCGGACCGGATCCGGCCGCACGCAACAGAAGAGCCGCATCGTCGGGAAGCTCCGTGTCGTACAGCGCGTCCAGGATCCCCAGTATCTCTTCGGGCGGGCGGCGGGACGCGGCCTCGAGAACCGTCGCCACGTCCTTGCTCGCATCCGACCGGCGGAGCAGTCCGACGATCGCCGCGACCTCCTGATCCGGCCGCAGGGCGGCGCTCGCGACGAGGAGTTGCTCGGCGATCTCGCCCAGCTCGTGCGCCCGCAGTGTCCGCACTTCCGCGTAGACGTCGGACGGGCGACGTCTGAGGAACGGCTCGAAACCGGCGGGTGGCCGGGGCAGCGAGCGGGGTGTGACCACCGGCCGTTCCACGATCGTCCGCCCGGCGCTCCACCGGTTGCGCACCAGGGTGATCGCGGCACCGTCGTTGCGGCTGCGTTGCTGGGGCACGGGAAAGTGCCGGGCCTGGAGGTCGGCCTTCACGTGGTAGAAGAGCGTCTCCATGTCGAGGAGTTCAGGTCCGTCGGGCAGTCCGCGCGTCAGCTTGTCGACGAGCGCGCCGGTGAACGCGGTGTAGCGCTCCCCCGGCGGCGCCAGTGCCTTGCGCGTCTCGGCCGTCGCGGTCATGACATAGGTACCGTCGACGCGCGCTTGATCGGCCAGGTCGTCCACCGAACCGCCCATCCCTCCGATGGCGCGGCCGCTGTAACAACAGTCCAGCAGCACCACTTTGCCGTAGCAGGACAAGGCGGTGCCGACGACCTCACGCCGGATGTCGTCGTACCGGACGGAACGGTAGAGCCGGTCGTTGTCCGAACCCGGCATCGCCAGGTACAGCTCGAACCGGTTGTCGAGCAGTCCGTGGCCCGCGTAATAGAACAGCAGTGCGTCGGTCGCTTCCGACGCGGCTCGATGGACGGCGTCCATCACCTCGTCAGGGGACTCGGGGTTGAGCAGCGCGACACAGTGCTCCTCCGACAGCCCCCACAACTCGGGATCGGTCATCGCGTCATGCAGGGTCTCGATGTTGTTCGCGACGCCCGGCAGTTCTTCGAGCGTCGCGTACTCCGAAACCCCGACCAGTACGGCTCGCGACTTCCGTGGATCGGGCAACCTCACTCGACGTCCTCCGGGCGGCTCAGCGGGAGATCCAGGTTCCGGAGCATGGCGCGTTGTTCGGCGGTCAACTCCCCCTCGATCGTGATCGTGAACGGGGGCGTTTCCTTGCGGGAGCGCAGAAAGTTGCCCCAGGCGATGCCCAGGTTCGCCAGCCCGGTCAGGGAGCCGATGGACATGCAGATGACCTCGAAGACCCCCATCTCCCCCGCGCCCCGGGACCCCACCGCGCTGATCGTCGCGGACCGGGCGACGTCCACGTCCTCACGGAGCCAGCTGTAGAACTCGTTCAGCGCCTGTTCGTCGCCCGCCGCGTTGATGGTCAGCTCCACGAGACCTCCCTCGAAAGTGATATCCCTACAGATCGCGGCCTGAGCGTGAGGCGTAACAGGATTCCTGTCCCGAGATCTGACCGGTGGTTCCCGTTGACCGGCCGGTGATGAAACCCGGATCATCAAAGGCATCCAGATCCGGTGCGCGGCCGACCCCGAGGGCGGACAACGATGTCATCGCTGATCCATCTCGTGCTTTGCCTGATTCTGACGGCGATTCCCGTACCGACGGGGAAACCGGTGACCGCCGCGGCGGTGGTCTGTGTGCTGTCCTGCGACACTCTAGACCCTTCGAAGGCGCAGCAGGACACTTTTCCGGTTCCGGACAAGGTGTTCAACGGACGGTTGCTCCGGCTGCACGCGTCCGACGCCGACGGGATGGCCTGGGGCAGCATCGATCGCGGCGTGGCCGGCGATTCGGTCTGGCTCGACCGCTCTTGGGACGGCGGCGCGACCTGGGAAGGGCTACTGGGCAAAGCGAGCATTCCCGGCACCTGGACCGGCACGAGAACGTTGATGTACAACGTGACCGACCCCGGGAAGCACCGGCGCGGCCTGATCCGCGTATGCGGCGACGCCGCCGGGGTCACCTGCACGGAGTGGATCCACCCGAAGGTCTGCGATGTCGTCTGCGACGGCGCGACCCAGCCGGACGGGGACACCCAGCCCGTTCCGCCGACGACGTTGTTCGGGCGCACGATCCGCCTGCACGTCGACGGGAACGCGATGGCGTGGGGCACCATCGAGTCCGGCGCGCGGGGCGACGAAATCTGGCTGGACCGATCCTGGGACGCGGGGGCGAGCTGGGCGGGCGGTTCGTCGCTGGGCCGGACGTCGGTCGCCGCGGGCGCGAGTACCGGCCGGACGGCGTTGTTCGCGACGCGTGATCCCCGGGGCCGCCACTACGGCGGCGCCGTCCGCGCTTGCGGCCGTGAAGCCGGGCATCAGGAAGGCTCCTGTACGGCGTGGCCCGTCCGGCACCGGCCCGCGCGCAGGCGGCGGCCGACGCGCTCCTGTATTCCTACGATCCGTATCCGGGCTGGTGGCCGAGCAGCTGGTGGAACTCGGCGGCGACGCTGACGGCGGTCATCGACCACGCGAAGACCACCGGGGATCGCCGCTACGACTGGATCATCGCGCGGACCTTCGAGCAGAACCGCGGCGTCTTCCCCGCCGGGGAGCGCAGTTCCGACGCCATCGAAGGGAATTTCGCCAGCCGGGCCATCGACGACAGCGCCTGGTGGGGCCTGGCGTGGGTGGCCGCCTACGACCACACCGGCGATCCCCGGTACCTGTCCATGGCGACGACGATCGCCGCGTACGTGCACCAGTACTGGGATCCGGGGACCTGCGGCGGCGGTGTCTGGTGGGACCGGGAGCGGACCTACAAGAACGCCGTCACCAGTGGTCTGTACCTGCGGCTCGCGGCTTCCGTCCATCGCCGGACGCCGGGAGATTCCGTGTGGCTGCAACGATCCCGGACCGCCGCGGACTGGTACCTGGCCAGCGGGATGATCAACGCGTCCGGGCTGGTCAACGACGGCCTCACCCGGGACTGCCGCAACAACGGCCAGACGGTCTGGACCTACAACCAGGGCCTGGGCATCGGCGGCCTGGTCGAGATCTGGCGGGCCACCGGCGAGACCCGCTGGCTCGACGCGGCCCGGCGCCTGGGCGACACGGCGGTCAACGGCACGGCGCTGACCAGGGACGGCGTCCTCACCGAATCCTGCGACGTCGGCCAGAACTCCTGTGACGACAACCAAAAACAGTTCAAGGGCATCTTCATGCGCTTCCTCGCCGATCTGGCCGTCGCGACGAACTCCCCGGCTTACCGTGACTACGTGAAGCGACAGGCCGACTCCCTGTGGACGTCGGACCGCGATCCGCTGAACCGGATCGGACAGCGCTGGGCGGGCGGGACACCGAACCAGACGGACTGGCGGACCCAGGCGAGTGGACTCGGCGCCCTCACCGCCGCGTCTTGAGGCCCCTCGCCTTGCGGCGGCCTCTAGATTGAAGACATGGTTTCCACCGCCGAGAAGGCCACCCGGCTGCAAGAGCTGCACGCCGCCCCCGAACTGCTGCTCGTCGTCAACGTCTGGGACGCGATCACCGCGAAGGTCGTCGCCGAGACCCCCGGTACGCAGGCGCTCGCCACCCCGAGTCACGGCATCGCCGCCTCCCGCGGCTACCCCGACGGCGAGAAGATCCCCCGCGACCTGATGATCTCCGAGGTCGCGCTGATCGTCCGGACGGCGGGCGACCTGCCGGTCACCGCGGACCTGGAAGCGGGCTACGGCGACCCGGGCGGCACGGTCGCCCGCGCGATCGAGGTCGGCGCGGTCGGTTGCAACCTCGAAGACCAGATGAAGCCGCTGGACGAGTCCGTCAAGGCCGTCGAGGCCGCGGTCGCCGCCGCCCAGTCCGCCGGGATCGACTTCGTGCTCAACGCCCGCACCGACGCGTTCCTCCGGGCGGGCGACCGCGACCCCGAGGAGGTGCTGGCCGAGGCCATCACCCGCGGCCGCGCGTACCTGGACGCCGGCGCGTCGAACTTCTTCGTGCCCGGCAAGCTCGACGAGACCCAGGTCGGCAGGCTGGTCGAGGCGCTGGGCGAGCGCAAGGTGAACCTGATCGGCGTCCCGGGCTCGATCCCGCTGGCGACCGCGCAGGAACTCGGCGTGTCCCGGGTGTCCTACGGGCCGTTCAGCCAGAACGTCGCGCTCACCGCGCTGGCGAAGCTCGCCGAGGACGTCTACGCAGGCGGCGGCCTGCCCGCCGACATGCGCAAGCTGAACTGATCCCTGTGGTTCGCGGAGTCGGCCGGGTCGAAGGGGTCCTGCTGGCCGTCGTGGTGCTCACGGCACTCGTGGTGACCGGGATCCAGGCGAAGTCGCCAGGCACGTGGCTACTGGAAGTCGTCTGGGTCATGATCGGGTTACCGCTGGTGGTGGCGCTGCGCGGACGCTTCCCCTTGACCCGGCTGCTCTGCTGGCTGCTGGTGTTTCACGCGATCGTGTTGTGCTACGGCGGGCAGTACACCTACACCGAGACCCCCGTCGGGGAATGGGTGTAGGAGTGGCTGGGCACCCAGCGGAACAACTACGACCGGTTCGCCCATTTCGTCCAGAGCTTCGTCCCCGCGATCGCCGTCCGCGAGGTGCTACTGCGCCGGACACCGCTGCGACCTGGCGGGTGGGTCGCTTTCCTGACCGTCTGCGTCTGCCTGGCGATCTCGGCCTGTTTCGAGTTCGTGGAGTGGTTCAGCGCGCTCCTCGCCGGGTCGGGCGCGGACAATTTCCTGGCCACCCAAGGAGATGTCTGGGACACCCAGTGGGACATGTTCCTCTGCCTGTGCGGCGCGGTGGTCTCCTTGGCGCTCTGGCGCCGGGTACACGACCGGCAGCTGGTCGGACCTGTTCGCGCAGGGATCTCTTGAGGGGTATGGCAAACGTGTCGTGCTCGATTGCTCACGTGTCCGTCGGGTTCGGGTGTCGCGAAAGCCACGTTATTGAGGGGTAAGGCAAAGGTGTCGCGATCGAGTCCGCGGCCGAGCAAGCCCTCGCCATCGGCTTCTCAACAGGGCCTTCGCGGCGCGGCCCGAACCGGCTCACGGGAACCCCAGCCAGCCGTCCACAAGGGACATCCCGCCGGGCGAAGTGTCCGTTTTAGGCGCTTTGCACTGGGGTTGTGAGCGACAAAGAGGGTTAGAACCCCATGCCACGTAGCTTAAGTTGATCCTGGAATGCGCCCTTCGGTGACCGTCGCTCTGATCGATCAAGCTGGATGAGTCGCCAGCACCGAACCCGGGACACGACCGTCTATAGAGGACACTAGCCGGGATCGAAGTGCCTGATTTGGGCGCTTTGCGTAGTCGTACGAGAGGGTCGTGAGTGGTAAAGAGCGTTCTAACGCTCTTTACCACTCACGACCCGCGTGCGAATTCAGGCATATAGACATCAAACGGACATCTGGCCTTCGATAGGCGTCCTTTATGGACATTCGAACGCCAAGTGGCCCCCGTAGGCCGACTCAGACCACCTCGAGAAGTACTTCACCGCATAGGCTCAGCCAAGACACCTTTGCCTTTCTGCTCAATAAGTCCCGAGCGCCACGTTCGAGACGGTGAGCGTCCCGGGCGAGGCGCTCGGGACCCGCTCATCCCTCGCCGCCCCTCGGCCCGGCCGCGGGTCGAGGGTGTCGCGAAAGCCACTTTCAGGACATCTGATGTCCTGAAAGTGGCTTTCGCGACACCCTCCAGGCCACCCTGCGGAGGGCACGCGGGGCGGCAGATACGGTCGTCGGCATGAATCTGCGAGCCGCGGCGGTGCGGCGGAAACCGGTCGCCGACCTGATCGCCGAGAGCGATCACGGCACGCTGAAGCGCTCCCTCGGTCTCAGCCAGCTGACCATGCTCAGCATCGGCGCGACGCTGGGCAGCGGGATCTTCGTCGTGCTCGGCGAAGCGGTCCCCGTGGCGGGCCCCGCGGTCGTGCTGTCGTTCGTGCTCGCCGGCGTCACCGCGCTGTTCTCGGCGCTTTCGTACGCCGAACTCGCCGGGATGATCCCGGTGTCCGGTTCGTCCTACTCCTACGCGTACGCCACCCTCGGCGAGCTGGTCGCCTGGGTCTGCGGCTGGTGCCTGGTGCTCGAATACGGCGTCTCGGTGGCGTCGGTCGCCGTCGGCTGGGGGCAGTATCTCAACGAGCTGCTGCGGCTGACGTTCGGTTTCGCCATCCCCGACGCGTTGAGCCAGCCGCCGGGTTCGGGCGGGATCGTCAACGTCCCGGCCATCGTCGTGGTCCTGCTCGCCATGGTCCTGCTGCTCTCCGGCGCGAAGGAGAGCGCGCGGGCCAACGCGATCATGGTCGTGATCAAGATCGGCACACTGGTGCTGTTCTGCGCGATCGCGTTCACCGCCGTCCGCGCGGCGAACTTCACCCCGTTCCTGCCGCTCGGCCTGGCCGGGCTGAGTGCCGGCGGCGCGAAACTGTTCTTCTCCTACATCGGGTTCGACGCGGCCTCCACCGCGGGCGAGGAGGCGAAGAACCCGCAGCGGGACCTGCCGCGGGCGATCCTGCTCTCGCTCGCCATCGTCACCGTGCTGTACTGCCTGGTCGCCGTCGCCGCCGTCGGCGCGCTGCCGTGGCAGGAGTTCGACGGCCAGGAAGCCGCGCTCTCGCACGTGCTCGGCGCCGTGTCCGACAACCCGCTGTGGGCGGCGCTGCTCGCCGTCGGCGCGATCGTGGCGATCTCGAGCGTGGTGCTGACCGTCCTCTACGGGCAGACGCGCATCCTGTTCTCGATGTCCCGTGACGGCATGGTCCCGGCGGCGCTGTCCAAAGTGGACGCCAAGACCGGCACCCCGCGGATCAACACCCTGGTGGTCTCCGGTTTCGTCGCGACGCTGGCCGCGTTCATCCCGCTCGGGAAACTGGCCGACGCCACGAGCATCGGCACTCTGTTCGCCTTCGGGCTGGTGAACATCGCCGTCCTGCTGCTGCGACGTCGTCAGCCGGAAGCGCCGCGCTCGTTCCGCGTGCCGTTCTCCCCTGTCACGCCGATCCTCGGGGTGCTGTGCTGCGGCTACATGATGCTCAGTCTCGACGGCGCCACTTGGATCGTCTTCGGCGGCTGGATGGCGCTCGGCCTGCTCATTTACTTCGGCTACGGCATGCGCCGATCCCGGCTGGCCGGAAACGGCGGGAACACCACTGACGATTCGGCCGTTCGCCGCCATAATTCCTAGCCTGTCCAGCCGCAGTACGGGCTGGATCATTGAGGAAACGGTGACGATCAGGGGACACTGCGTTCCGACCCACGGAAAACCCCTACCGTGAACCGAGGTCCCTATGCGCAATCGTATTACCGTACTGACCGCATGCCTCGCTCTGTCCCTCACTCAATTGACCGCCCCCGCGTCCGCCCAGGACACGACGAAAGTACTGGCTCCCATATGTTATGAAGAGCCTTCGCAGCCGAAAGCCGATGTAAGTGACATAAAGGCCGCTTTCACGTCTTCGAAGTGGTTGCAGACGATCCAAGGTGTGTACAAACGGCGATGGCCCAGCGGCGAGGGCCTCGCGATCGCCCAGGCCAAGGACAAGTACTTCAGCCAGTTCGTCACCAAGACCAGTTTCAACGGGCTCGCCGAGTCCCTGATGGTGGCGATCCACGAGGAAACCCACATGTGGGACCTGGATCCTTCGAGAACCTCGTGGGACGTGTACGTCTCGGCGTGGATCAACGCCTCCCGCAAGGCGATGAAGGTCCCGATCCACGGCGGATTCGCCCGCCGCGAGATTCTGCCGCTGATCACGGACAATCTCACCAAGTCGATGGACGACATCTATCTGCGGGACCAGCAGCAGGGGTCGTACAAAATCCAAGGAGTCATCGCGGAACTCAACGCGGGACTCATGGGATTGCCCGCGGCGTCCGTCGTCGCCGAGTTCATCCAAGGAGTCGGCGCGAGCAACGCCAGGGACATCGTCGCCACGAACATCCGCTATCTCCAGCTCTATCTGCGGGTCGCCAAGGCGAAGTATCCCGATTACTGGGCCAAGATCAAGGGCCAGCCGGAATTGCGTGAATTCGTGCTCGTGGAGTTTCTCCGCGCCGCGTACTGGCTGGATCAATCCGAGCCCTACGCGGCCAAACTCGGCAGCGCGGACGTGGCCAAGATAGTCGCCAAGAACTACGCGCCGGAGAACATCGCGATCATCGAGGAGTTCACCGGGGCCAAGGTGAACACCGGTACGTCGAGGAACTGCACGGTCTGACGCCGTTCGCCGGTGACGGGTTCGCGCCCGTCACCGGCGAACCGCCCGATTACGGCACGAACACCGGCTGGTCCAGGGCCCAGAGCCAGGACCCGTCCGGCTGACGACGGGCGACCTCGACGGTCATCTCGCCGGTGGTCAGGGTGGACGCCGTGAGCGCCAGATCCCCGCTCACCAGTGCCGGATGCTGCCTGCCCGGCAGGAGTTCCGGCGCGGCCGCGACGAACTCCTCGTACACCTTGCGGATCTCCGCGTGCCCGGTCGCGAGGTTGCCCGGCGGGAACGCCAGCACGGCGTCCGGTTCGTACAACGCCACGAGCCCCTCGACTTCACCCGCGTTGCCGCGTTCGATGAAGAACCTGCCCAGATCGTTCGGCTCGGTGGCCACAGTCCTGCTTGTCATGGGGAGCAGCTTCGCAGCGAATACACGACATCCTGTGTCGTGTATTCCGTTAGAGTTTTCGCATGCGCGCCGACCGGCTGGTCTCCCTGGTGTTGCTGCTGCGCCACCGCGGCCGGCTGTCCGCGGCGACGCTGGCGCGCGAGCTGGAGGTCTCCACCCGCACCGTGCTGCGCGACATCGAGGCGCTGTCCGCGGCGGGCGTCCCGGTCTACGCCGAACGCGGCAGGCACGGCGGTTTCGCTCTGCTACCCGGTTTTCAGACCGAGCTGACCGGGCTGAACCACGACGAGGCGCTCGCCCTGCTGATCGCCGGGTCGCGGCGCGGCGCGCAGGCGTTCGGCCTCGGTTCGGCGCTCGCCTCCGCCATGCTCAAGGTGGTCGACGCCCTGCCCGAAACCCAGCGTGACACCGCGGCGGGCGCGGCCCGGCGCCTGCTCGTCGACCCGGAGACCGACCTCCTCGCGCGCCGGGTGGCCGCCGAGGAGGTGCCCGACGCGATCGTGGCCGAGGTCCGGCGCGCGGTGTTCGCCGGGCACAAGCTGCGCATCCACTACGCGGCCGCGGGCCGGAAACCGCAATGGCGCACGGTGGACCCGATCGGCCTGGTCACCGTCCGCGATCAGGGTTATCTGCTGGCCACGAGGGCCGGCGAAGACCGCACCTACCGGCTCTCCCGGCTGCGGGCCGCCGAGGAACTCCCCGAACCCGCGCACCGGGCGGACCGGGTCGACCTCGACCGCGCCTGGCAGGAGCGCAGCACCCGGTTCCGGACCGGCGGCGACCAGGTCGCCGTGCTGGCACGGGTGCGCCCGGCGCGGCGGGAAGAGCTGGTGGGCACCGCGCTGGCCGTCCTCACCGAGGAAACCGACGCGGACGAGTGGCTGCGGATGGAGGTGACCTTCCAGGACGCCCGGCACGCCGAATGGGCGTTGTGGCAGCTCGCCACCGACGCGGAAGCCCTGTCGCCGCAGTGGTTGCGTGCTTCCCTGCACGAGCGCGCCATCGCGATCACCACCCGCTACGAGACCTCGCCGGAGTGATCGCTGTCATCGGAGGCGATCCCGCCGAACGTGGATAATTCGCCCCATGACGAACGCCGCCTCGGGACGGGCGACCACGACGTTCAAGTCGCTGCTGAAGGGTCACCGCGTTCGTGCGAACCTCACGCAGGAAGAACTCGCCGAAGGGTCCGGGGTGAGTGTCCGGGCCATCAGCGACATGGAGCGAGGGGTCGCCAAGAGTCCCCAGCGGCGGACGATCGAAGCTCTCGCCGCGTCGCTGTCCCTGACCGACGAAGAGCTGACCACCCTGCAAAAGGCCGCGAGGCAGGGACGCGCCCGGCCGGTCGCCGCGCCCGCGCCCCTCGGGATCTACGGGTCACCGCTGATCGGCGTCCTGCCTGCGGACGTCGACGACCTCACCGGACGCGAACGCGATCTCGACGCGTTGCGCGCCCTTGCCGCCGATCTGCGCGACGGCCGCCGCCGGTCGGGCCGGGTCGCGATCCTGAGCGGACCTCCCGGTACCGGCAAGACGACGCTCGCCGTCCGCGCGGCGCACAATCTCGCCGTCGACTTCCCCGACGGCAGGCTTTTCCTGAAGCTGCGCGGGATGTCCGCCGAAGCGACGAATCCGGCGGACGTGCTGCACCTGATCCTGCGCTCGCTGGGCATCGACGCCGTCCGCATCCCCGCCGATCCGGAGGACCGGGCGAGTCTGTGCCGCTCCCTCCTCCAGGACCGGGCCACCCTGATCGTGCTGGACGACGCGGCCGACGAAGCCCAGGTCCGCCCGCTGCTGGTCGGCGGGCCCCGCTGCCTCACCCTGATCACCGGCCGTCAGATGCTGGTGGGGCTCGAAGGAGCGAGCCGTCTCCCCGTCGACGTCTTCGGCGAGGACGACGCGCTCGTCCTGCTGTCGGCCATCGTCGGAGCGAGCCGGGTCGCACGGGAACGGCAGGCGGCGCTCGAACTGGTCGAGCTGTGCGGGCGGCTACCGCTGGCGCTGCGGATCGCGGGCAACCGGCTGGCGAGCCGTCCCACCTGGCCGCTGACGCGCCTGGTGGATCAGCTCCGCGACCGCAGCAGGCGGCTGACCACGCTGACCGCCGGCGATCTCGACGTGCGCAGCGTGTTCGAACTTTCGTACCGCCAGCTCAGCCCCAACGCCGCCGCGGTGTTCCGGCGGCTTTCGCTCGTCCCGGCCGCGGACTTCTCCGTCGGGGCCGCGATGACGCTCGTCGAAGCCTCCGACGAGGACGAGGCCGCCGTCTTCCTGGAGGAACTGGCCGACGCGAGCCTGCTCCAGACGTCGCCGGAGAACGGTCGGTACCAGTTCCACGATCTCCTGCGGGTTTTCGCGACCGAACGGCTCGCCCGGGAAGAAGCACCCGAAGTCGTCGAGGCCGCGGAGAACCGGCTGGCCTGCTGGCTGGTGCGCACCGCGACCGCGGCGGGGCGCTACTTCCATCCGACCGACGGGGTCAGCCCGCTCCCGGCCGCCACGCCGTCGTTCGACGATCACTCCAGAGCGGGCCGATGGCTGGAGGTCGAGCTGAAGAACTGGCTCGCCGCGGTCGAGAGCCTCGCCGCCCGGGGCGATCACCGGCCGGTCCTCGACCTGGCCGAGTCCATGCACTGGTACTCGGAGATCGGCGGGACGGCGAGCACCTGGTACGCCGTGTTCGCGCTCGCCGTGGACTCGGCCGTCGCGATCGGCAGCAAGCGGGACGAGGCCGTCCATCTGAACTATCTGGCCTGGGTGCAGGCTTCGCTGTGCGATCAGGCGGAAGAGTCCGTCGAGACGGCCCGGCGGGCCTGGGCCGCCGCAGAGGAGGCGGACGATCGCCGCGAGCAGGGCTGGGCCCGGGTGTACGTGACCAGCGCCCACGCCCGCGACACCAGTCTCGCCACGTCGCCCGAGCTGTTCGACGAGGCGGCGCGCCTGTTCGAAGAAGCGGGCTACCCGCTCGGGGTCCACGTGGCGCGGACGATGCGGGCCTCGTACTGGTACCGGAACGGCCGGTTCGACGACGCCGCCGAAGAGTTCGACGCGTGTGTCCGCTACTTCGCGCAGGAACACGGCGGCTCGCGCACTCCGGTGGACGACACCAACTACGCGTACGTCCTGCTGCGCTCGGCCCAGAACCTGGCCGCGCTGGACTCGATCGACCGGGCGCTCTCCCACTGCGAGACGGCACTCGACCTGTTCCGCCGCCACGGCGCGGGGATGGGCCAGGCCCGCGCGCTCCAGGAATCCGGGAAGTTCCTGCGCCGCCAGGGCGACCATGCGAACGCGCGCCGCCGCCTGACCGAGGCCGAAGAGGTCTACGAACGCATCGGGCTGACGCAGGCCCAGATCGACACGCTCTGCGACAGGGCCGCCGTGGCCGAGGAGATGGGCGACGCGGCGTCGGCCCGCGACGACCGGGAACGCGCACTGGGCCTCTGCGACCGGCTCGGCCGGTCCGAAGGCAGCAAGCTCCGCGAGAAGCTGGCTGACCGCCTCAACGCCTCCT
This sequence comes from Amycolatopsis azurea DSM 43854, assembly GCF_001995215.1. Classification (GTDB taxonomy): domain Bacteria; phylum Actinomycetota; class Actinomycetes; order Mycobacteriales; family Pseudonocardiaceae; genus Amycolatopsis; species Amycolatopsis azurea. The sequence goes on along the minus strand of NZ_MUXN01000009.1, from coordinate 36,042 downwards.
AGCCCGCCGACTCGGTCCAGTGGATCTTTCCCTCAGGGTCGACCGTCGGATGCTTCTCCCCGTAGGGAAGTTCGGCTCCGCGCGCATACGCCTCGAGCCGTTCGGCGATCTCGGCGAGCATCTCGGTCACGCTGCCCCAGTGGGTCGCGCCGAAACCGTCCCCGGGCGCCATCGTCACGAGCATGCCGTGGTCGTCACCATCGCGCAGGTCAACGCACAAGACGGCGCCGGTCAGGTCGCGGCAGAAGGGAACCATCGCCGAACAGAACGGCCCGCCGTCGTCGCCTGCCCGGTTCCGATGCGTCCGGTCCGGACCGCAGCACGTCGGATCCGTGGCGGTCGACTCGGTGAGCCGCTCGTATTCCTCGCGAGCTCGCGTGACCGAAAGGGGTACGAAGCCGTTCGGCACGAGATCCCCGGCTCGCTGATCGTATCCATCGTCGATTCCGTCCATGAGCGCCCACCATTCGACGAGATCCGCCGGAAAAGGAAGTCCGACAACGCTTTCGAGAGCGCGGACATCTTCCACCGGCCCCGGATGGCGGATCGTGCGCGCGGTGGCCGGGGCGTGTTCTCGCAGCACGTCCACGATCCGCCGCCACAGCGTCCGGATCATGTCGGCCGACGCTCCTTCTCTGGTGGACACGGCGAAAGGATAGAGGTCGAAAATGTCGGTACTCTCGAATCGAGTGGGTATTTCGACATCAGGGGAGGCAGTATGTCGGAGAATGATTCGATCCCGACACGCCAGGAGGCCGTCACTCGCGCCGCGAGCCGGTTCGGCGCCGATCACCGGGAAACGTTGCAGGCACGGAATCTTCTCGGCTTCGCCCTGCACCGGGCCGGCCGCCTGGACGAGGCCGAACGTGAGCTGCGCGCCGCGAAGGACGAATGCACCCGCGCGCTCGGCGCGACCGACTCGGAAACCCTGTTCAGCCAAAGCCTGCTTGCGTACCTTTTGCTCGACTCCGGCAACGTCCGCGAAGCGGCACACCAGCAACAAGCACTCGTCGAGGCTTCAGTGACCGCTTTGGGCGAACACGACCCGGTCACCCTCGGCCGCCGCGTGAACCACGGCGTCATGCTCCATCACCTCGGACAACGGGAAACCGCGGAACGACAGCAGCGCTCCACCTGAGCGGGAGCGCCGGTCACTCCCATTCCGGCGCGTCGACGAAGTGGACGTCGTACCGTTCGTGAATGCGCTCGATCTCTTCCGGCGCGACGTTTCCGCGCAGGATCTCCGGCAGGACACGGAAATAGTCGAACCGTTCGACGCCGGGCGCCAACGTGATGAGGACGTCCGCGGCGATGTCCGACGGCGCGGCGAAGGCGTGCCGGACACCCGGCGGGACCACCACGTAACCGCCTCGCTCCACCGTGACCGTCTCGGTGCCGACCAACATCCGCAGCGCCCCGTCGAGCACGTAAAAGGCCTCCGCGGATTTCTTGTGATAGTGCGGTTTCGTGCCGGGTTCCCCGGCGGGTAAGGAAAGCCGGTTCGCGCCGAGGAATCCGCCGGTGTGCTCGCCGTCGGCCAGCAACCACAACGCGGGCTTCTCGACGACCTCCGCGTCCTTCTCCTGAATCACCCAGGCTTCGTTCGTCATCACGATCCCCATCTAGTTGAAGTCTTCAACCAAAGCTAGACCGAAGTGGTTGAAGGCGTCAACTGTTACCGTGGGCACCGTGACCAACTGGCTCGACACCGACCAGCAGCGCGACTGGCGTGCGTTCATCGAAGGATCCGTCCGGTTCGTCGACCTGCTCGACCGGCGGCTGCGCGAGCAGCACGGGCTTTCCCTGGCGGAGTACGAACTCCTGGTGCGGCTGTCCGAAGCCACCGGCGGCTCGATGCGCATGGCGGACCTCGCGAAATCGGCGTACTACTCGCGGAGCCGGCTCTCGCATCGCGTCAACGGGCTGGAGGTCCGCGGCCTGGTCCAGCGGGAAACGACCACCGACGACGGTCGAGGCGTGCGCGCACGGCTCACCGACGAGGGGCACGAGACCCTGCGCCGTGCGGCGCCGGACAACCTCCGCACCGTCCGCGAGCACTTCGTCGACGCGATCGAGCCGGAGGACCTGAAGGCGGTCGGGCGTGCCATGCGCGCCGTCTCCGAAACCCTGGACTCGTGAGCGGTAAGGACCATCCTGGTTCCCAATGTCGCATTTGAGTCGCTGAGCGTCTCGAATGCGACATTGGGAACGTCGCCGCCCTCCTCCGTATCACCAGGTGACGGGCAGCTCCCGCACCGTGTAGAAGATCGCGTTCTCGTCGAACTCCAAGTCACTCAACGGTTTCGCCAATGTCAGCGTCGGTACGCGCCGGAAAAGCGTGCCGTAGACGACCTGAAGCTCCACCCGCGCCAGCGGAGCGCCCAGGCACAGATGCTTGCCGTAGCCGAAAGCGAGATGGTGCCGGGTCTTGCGGTGGACGTCGAGGGTGCCGGGGTCCGGGAAGACGGCGTGGTCCCGGTTCGCAGTGCTCTTCACCGCGATGATGCCCTCGCCGGCGCGGATGAGCCGGCCGCCGATCTCCAGGTCTTCCCGCGCGACACGGCGGGCTTCGGTATGGGTGACCGACAGGTGGCGCAGGAGTTCTTCCACGGCGTTGGCCACCACCGCGGGATCTCCGCTGTCCCGAACGGCATGGAGCTGCTCCGGATGGGCCAGGAGCGCGATCGTGCCCAAGGTGATCATGCTCGCGGTCGTGTCGTGCCCGGCGACCAGGAGCAGCTGGCCCAGCATCGCGATCTCGCGTGAGGTCATCGCGCCGGTCCGGAATTGCCCGACGGTCAAGGCGCTGATCAGGTCTTCGCCGGGGTCGGCGCCCCGCTCCAGCACCAGGTTCTCCAGGTAGGTGTTCAGTTCTTCGCTGGCGGCCATGGCTTTTCGGGGATCGCCTTCGTCCATGACGAGCGTGCGCGCCACGCCCTGGAAGTAGGCGCGGTCGGCGTAGGGCACGCCCAGCAGTTCGCAGATCACCCGCGACGGGGCCGGGAGCGCGAACGCCTCGACCAGATCGACCGGCCGGGGACCGGCGAGCATCTCGTCGACGAGGTCGTCGACGATCCGCTGGATCCGGGGCCGCAGGACCTCCATCTTCTTGACCGTGAACTCCGGCGTCAGCAGCCGTCGCTGGGCGGCGTGTTCCGGCGCGTCCATCTGCATCAGCGTTTTCATCCGGGTGTCGCGGGCCTTGCTCACCGGGTTGGTGTGCGGAAAGGCGGGTTGCGTGGCATCGACGCTGACGCGCGGGTCGGCCAGCACCGCACGCACGTCTTCGTGCCGCGTGACCAGCCACGGCGTACTGCCGTCCCACAACCTCACCCGTGACACCGGATCGAGTTCGGCCAGCCTGGTCAGTTCCGGCGCCGGCGCGAGCGGACATCCCGCCGCCCGAGCCATCGGAAACTGCGGCGCCGCTTTGTCTTCGGTCATGGAATCCTCCCGGTGTCGACCATGTGTACGTCCGCAGCATGTCGGCGCCGGGAACCCCGGTAATCGGACAAATAGGATGTGATATGCGTCATATTCGAAGCCCGCGGCCAAGGATCGCCGTCGTGGTGGTGGACTGCCCCGACCCGCAGGCCCTCGCACCTTTCTACGAGGCGCTCCTGGGCGTGAGCCGGACCAAGGACAGCGCCGACCACGTGAACCTCGCACTGGGCGACGGGCAGCCGGACCTCGCACTTCATCGCACCGACCACCACGTCCGCCCGGACTGGCTCCGGGGCGAGCCCGCGCAGCAGCTGCACCTCGATCTGCTCGTGACCGATCTCGACGAAACCGAGCGGGAAGTGCTCGCCCTCGGCGGCACCCTCCTCGACGGTTCCGACAAGCCCATCGGCTACCGCGTGTACGCCGATCCGGTCGGACATCCGTTCTGCCTGGTCACCCCCGAAGGCCTCGGCTGACCGACCGCGGCCGCCACCCGAGGTCGCCCGCGTCACAGTAATTGTCAGACATTCGGTGTTAGGGTCGCCTTATGAACGAACTTCGTGCGCCGCGCCGGGTCGCGAGCCTGTCGGCGCAACTGGTGGACACCCTCCGCGAGAAGATCGCCTCCGGCGCTTGGCCGGTGGGGACCCGGATCCCGCCCGAACACGATCTGGTCGAGCAGCTCGGCGTCGGGCGCACGACGGTGCGCGAGGCGCTAGGCGCGTTGGTGCATCTGGGCTTGCTGGAAGCCCGGCGGGGCGACGGAACCTACGTCCGGGCGTCGAGCGAGATGCACTCGGTCCTGATGAGGCGCGCCACCACCTCCCGGCGAAGCGACGTGCTGGAACTGCGCGCGGTGCTCGAGGAGTACGCCTCGGGCCTGGCCGCTGTGCGGCGGACCGAAGAGGACCTCGTCCGCCTTCGACAGCTCCTCGACGAGGCCGAGACGACCGCCGTCTCCCAGGAGGTGACGCTCGCCGCGGAGGCCGACGTCCGCTTCCACCAAGCCGTGGTGAACGCGGGCGGGAATCCTTTGCTCACCGAGGTTTACGACGTCCTCGGCGCAGCGGTCGCCGAGCAGATCGGCGACACGTCCTGGTCCGGCGAGACCGCCGCGCAGCACGCCGATCTGCATCGGAGTCTCGTCGAGGCGATCGCGGCCCGCGACGAAGTCGGCGCACGTTACCGCGCCGCCGAAATCGTCAAGCTCACCGAGGCCGGAACGGAACGGCGGAAATGACCTCTCCCGTAACGACGAGAAGCGATCCGGCCCGGACCGCGCCCGCCCTTTCGGCCGGCCTCGTGATCGCGATCCTTTTGGTGGCGGCGAATCTGCGCGCGACCTTGACCGGAGTGGGCACCCTGCTGCCGTCCATCGAGCAGGACACCGGGCTGACGGCCTCGGCGAGCGGTGTCCTGAACACGGTGCCACTGCTCATGTTCGCGGTGACTTCACCCTTCGTCGGACGTGCTTCGCACCGGTTCGGCACCACCCGCCTCCTCGTGATCGCCCTCGCGGTGCTGGCGGCGGCCACCGTGCTCCGGTCCCTGCCGTCGCTCGTTTTCCTGTTCGCCGGAACCGTGATCCTCTCGGCCGCGATCGCGGTCGGGAACGTCCTGCTGCCGACGATGATCCGCACCCACGTACCCGGTCCGAAGGCGCACACCGTCAACGCCCTCTACGTCACCGCCATGGGTCTGGTCGCCGCCGTGTCGTCCGGGATTTCCGTGCCGCTCGCCAAAGTGCTCCCCGGAGGCTGGCGTTCCGCCCTCGCCTGGGGAGTGGTGATCGCCCTCGCCGCTCTTGTCGCGTGGCTTCCCCGGCTGCGCGAGGCCCGGCCGGACGATGGTGGCCGGCCTCGCGGGAAACACGCCCGGACGCCGTGGGGATCCTGGCTGGCGTGGCAGGTTTCCTTCTTCATGGGCCTGCAATCCCTCGTCTTCTACACCGCCATCGCCTGGCTGCCCAGCATCCTCGCCGACCAGGGTATGAGCACCGCGGCGGGCGGCTGGACGCTGTTCTTCTACCAGGTGGTCGGGCTGGTCACCGGGATGGCGCTGCCCTTGCTCACCCGGGGCCGCCACGATCAGCGCTTCACCGCGGCCGCGGCCTCGGTGGTCGTCGCCGTCGGCTTCGTGGTCCTGCTTCTCGTCCCGGCGCTCGCGCTCGTGGCGTGCACACTGCTCGGCTTGGGCACCGGCGCCTGCCTCGTGCTCGCCCTGAGCTTCCAAAGCCAGCGCGCCAGCGGACCCGGCGAAACCACGGCACTGGCCGGGATGGCCCAGTCCATCGGCTATCTCGTCGCGGCGACCGGGCCGATGCTGCTGGGTGTCCTGCACGAAGTCACCGGCAGCTGGACCGGCGCTCTCCTTCTCCTGATCGCGTTGAGCCTTCTCATGGCCGGTACCGGTTACGGAGCCGGGCGCGACCGTCTCGTCAGTGCTCGGACACCTTCTTGAGCCGGCGCAGGAGGAAACTCGCCAACCCCGCCGACACGAACAGGCAGGACGCCACGAGGACCTTCTCGCCGGAGGGGTCTTCGGCGAGGGTGGGATGCACGCTGTTGAGGACCACGTGGACGTAGAAGAAGACCGCGGGCACGTAAAGCGCCCACCACGCGACCTTGCTCCAGCTCTTCAGCGCGTAGCCGTCCAACGGCTTGATCGGGAGCAGCCCGAAGACGACGACCTGGACGCCCGCGGCGAGGACGACACAGATCGCGAAGGCGATCCCGTAGGCCGGCGACTTCGGGGCCGCTTCCCGTCCGGCGACGACCAGCGGACCGAGTGCCGCCCAGAGCCCGACGCAGGTCACGAGGACGGCGATCCCGCCGACCAAGGTCGCGCGTCCCTGGTCGCGTTTCTTCGCCTCCACGACGGCGAAGAAGGTGACGACCAGTCCGTAGACGTAAGGCACGGGCGAGTCCAGCAGGCGGGACAGGGTGGCCATCGCCGCGGCCACGAGGAACCCCAGCCAGACCGCCCGGAGGTGGCCGCGTCCGCGACTGGCGGCGAGCAGCGAATCCTTGGGTTTCTCGTAGGCGGCGACCACCAATGACAGCGAGACCGCACCAGCCGCCGCCTTCAGCGCGACGACGCCCCAGTCGAGGGTGCCTGCCTTGATCTCCGTGTCGGCCCAGACCAGCAGTCCCCCGCCGAGCACCGCGTAGCCGAGTGTCCGCGTCCACGCGTGGCCGCGAGGGGCCGCCGGCCCCAGCCGCTTCCGGATGCTCTTGGTCCGCAGCACTTCGATGACCTTGTTGACCAGATCCGCCGGGAACGCCGTCTCCAGCAACAGCACGATCGCGATGATCGCCGCCGTCTGCACCGCGCTCTCCGCGAGGGATCGCAGATCGGTCAGGACCTCGCTCAGGACGGGAATGAAGAGGATTCCGCGCCGTTCCGCCTGGGGCGGCTCGGGAGAAGGCGGCGGTGGAGGGCCGGGAGGCTCCGTCGTCTGCGGGATCGCGGTGGTGGAGCCAGGTTTCTGCTTCCAGGTCAGCTCGAAGGTCGTCAGTCCCGGTCCGGCCGGCAGCCTCATGGTGCCGGCCGCCCGGACGCTCCCGGCGCACCGGAACTCCACGGTGCGGACGCCCGCCGCGAGACCGTCCGGGATGAACGCGTGCAGGTCGATGAACTCCCAGCCGCCTCCGCCCTGCCCCTGCCGCGCTTCGTCGAGCCAGGTGTCCAGGCTCGTGCCGCCGACGATGATGGGGCTCGCCCGGCAATCCGCCGGATAGCCGTGCAGGTGGACGGTGACCTCGGGTCTGCCCGACGGCTGATCATCGGATCGGGACGGCGTGGGCACGGTTGTGGACGTGGCCGGCTTCGGCCGGACCACGATGGTGACGGTCGCGTCCGCCGCGTCGTTCTGCGGGTCCACCGCTCGATAGCCGAAGGAGTCCGTTCCGGTGAAGCCGATCGGCGGCGCGTAGTCGAACGAGCCGTCCCGCCGCAGGTCGACCCGCCCACCTCGCGCGGTGAAACCGTTGCGTGCCAGGCTTTCCGCCGTCAGCGGCTCCCCCTCGGGGTGGGTGTCCCCGGCCAGCACGCCGGGCGCCGGGACCTTCAGGAGCACGCCCGAGATCGCCTGGTAGCTGTCTTCATGCGGATGCGGGCCGAGCCGCACGCCCACGGACACGGTCGCCGTGTTGCTCCGGGTGCCCACCGTGTCGACGACCCGGTAACTCCAGCGGGCGGTCGTCGAAGATCCCTTGCGCCAACGAAACCCGACGGGACTGGTGGTCGGCTCCACCACGCCGTCCGTCGGACCGGACACCAGCTCGACCCCGCGGACCTGAGCGCCCCGCGGGGTGTCGTTGGCCAGGACGTCGACCGTGAACCAGCCGTCGATCGCCTGATTGCTGGAAAAGACGAAGCGGTCGTCCACCGCAGCGGGCGGCGCCGCGGCCAGGCTCAGGAAGGCGCCCAGCCCGGCGATCAGCAACGCCAGGGTGCGGTTCACGGCACGCTAGAAGGTCCAGATCCGGACGGTGAGGTCCCACCGTCCGCTGTTGTCGACGGTCCTGTCGTCGTTCTGCGCCAGCCATAGCCAGGTCTGCGGTCCGCGGTAGACCACGCATCCGCTGTCGGCCCCGACCGGGAACGCCGCTCCCGTCGAGTTGAAGAATCCGTAGAGACCGTACGACGGCGCCGAAATCCCGCCCCAGAACGTTCTCGTCCGCTCGGTCGGATGACCGGCCGGTGAGTACGACGGGCCCCACGGCCACGAGTCGATCTTGATCGAACCGGTCGCCCGGATGCGCACGACGTCCCCGTCCTGGAGGGGGATGCCGGGTCCGACGACCGTCCGGTCGCGGTAGCCGAAGCTCACCGGCTGACCGTTCAGGATGGTCAGGGCCGTGTCCCTGATCGCGCCGATCTGGTTGCCGCGGCACAACTGCTGGGACAGCGCCGTACCCGCGTGGGCGGGCACCGGCTGGAGCAGGGCGAGCGCGGCCACGGCTGCCGTGATCAGCATGGTGCGCCGGATTCCGGTCATGGTCGGTGGACTCCCGTCGTGCTGTCGTACTCGATGTCTTCGAGGATCGGCCAAGGCACCGGTCCGGGTCGAAGTCGTTGTGGCTATCCGGCGATCGGCCGTGGCTATGTCCGCAGCTCGGCCGTGACCCGGGCCGCCAGCTCGCAGAACAGGCGCGGCAGCGCGCGCCGGTCGTCCCGGCGGCGGGCGACACCGGTGGACGAGCACGGACCGTCCCGCAGCTCCACGGCGTGGAACCCGTGCACGGCGGCGGTCTTGACGTAGAGGTACGGAGCCGGGCAGACCACGCCGTTCAGCACGACGGACAACGCCAGCTCCGTCACGGTGGCGACCGGCTCGCCCACCGCCTTCGGATATTCCCCGTTGCGAGACCCGGGCAGCAGCCACCATCGCTTCATGGACTCGGGCACGGCGTCCCCGACGTTCGGCATCGGTTCGTCGAGTATTTCGGTGACGCCGACGGATTCGAGTTCCGCCAAGGGATGCCCGTCCGGAACCGCCAGGCCGCACGGCTCGTCGGCGATCGGCTCCCACAGCACCCGCTCGACGTCCACCGGCAGCCGCAGCAGCGCGACATCGACGTCGCCGTCGAGCAGCGGCCCCTCCGGGTCGGGCAGTGTGGTCTCCTGCCACGACAGCCGCACCTGCGGGTACACCGCGGAGAACGCGCTCGCGATCGGCACGTGCAGTGCACGCGGGATCGGCGGGGACCACCCGATCCGCAGTGTGTTCGGCTCCGCGCCCGCGCGCCGGGTCGCGCGGGCGGCCTCGTCCACCATCCGCAGCACGGCTTCGGCGTGCCCGTGAAAGACCTCTCCGGCTGCGGTCAGCCGGACTCCGTCCGGTGCCCGCAGGAACAAGGACACGCCGAGTTCTCTTTCCAGCGCACGGATCTGCTGGCTCAAGGTCGGTTGCGAGACGAACAGCATGTTCGCGGCCTTGGTGAACCCACCCTGCTCGGCGACGGCCGTGAAATACTTGAAATGACGCAGTTCCATGCTCCCGCCTCCCCTTCGAGCGCATTCACGATTCCGCATATCCGCCGCACACGGACACGGCCAGCAGGATGAAGCCCGGCAACAATGCGGTCACCCGGCGATGTCGGGCAGGACACCGATCCGGACGTATTCGCCGCGGCGCGGTCATTAACACCCAGTATCGGCAATTCGAAAGATCCGCACTACCGAGCGAAAGAGAACCTATTTCGTCGACAAGTTCAGCCTGCGGCGGGCCGGACACGGAAGCGCAGATGAGTCGCGATCCCCGCGACGGGTTCCCCCTGCGGGATCAACTCGCCCAGCCGCCCGGCGAACAGGCCGGTCCCCTGCCCCAGCACCACGGGGGCGAGGTGGAGATGGACCTCGTCGAGCAGGCCCGCGCCGAGCAGTTGCCCGGCGACGTCCGCGCCCATCACCAGCACGTCCTTGTCACCCGCGGCGTCCTTGGCACGCCGGACCGCGGCCTCCAGGCCGTCGAAGGCGAACGTGCCGCCGTTGTCGCCGAGGAGGTCTTCCCTGGTCCGGTGCGTGACAACGAAGGCCGGGACGCCGGGCCACGGTGTCCCGCCCCAGGGACGCAGGCCGAGGTCGAAAGTGCGCCGCCCGATGACGGTGGCCCCGACCATCGCGTTCACCTCTTCGAAGGCGCGAGCGTCGGGCCCGTCCCCGGCCATCCATTCGTGCAGCCGTTCACCGCCGTCGCCCATGGGCTCCTCGGCCCGGACGTTCGGTCCGGCGGTGAAGCCGTCCAGCGACATCGACACATCCAGCACCACCTTGCTCATCGCAAGGCCTCCTTCGCCTCCGAGGCGCCGCTGTCCGGCGCTTTCACGAAGGGGTCGGAGCCGATCCGGCCGTCTCGACATGCGGCGACCGCTTCTAACTGCGAAGGTTGTCGATGACGAACTCGGCGATCTTCTTGACCGCGCCGCAGGGATCGGCCTGCCAAGGACCGGCCTCGATCTTCCCCCATGTGTTGGCTTTGATGTGTACCAACGTGCTGTCATCGACACCGAGAACCAGCCTGCAAGCCAGAGGCCCCTTGTCCCGCCTGCTCGGAATGTTCGCTTCGACATCCACGATCACGGCCGGGTAGCCGTTGATCGTGACTTCTTCCCAGTGATTGCCAGTATCGCGGCCTATGACACGGTCCCTGTACAGCGTGCTGATGCTCGTCCTCAACGGCGGGAACCATGATGTGGTCACATCGACCGACGAACCGAACACGATCAGGCACTGGCCTTCCCGGGTCTGCTCATGCCTGCCGTCCCCGAAGCCGATGCTCTGCAACTGATCCACAGTGATCGCCGAACACGGATCGGCGATGAACTTGTTGCCGTTCAGCTGTGCGGGGATCGGCGGGACCGACACCGACGGTGCCGGTGGCCGGGGCGGCGGGCTCGTTCCGCAGCCGGCCAGCACCGCAAATCCGCCGACGATCAGCGTGGCGAGCCCTCGGATCAGTCGTCGGTTCACGAAGGATCCGCTCCTGGTTTGACCCGCCAGCGGCGAGGTTCCCCGACCACCTCGACACTCGTGCCGACATCCGGGATCTTGGGGAAGTTGGTTTCGACGACCGTGAACTCGAGGCTGCTCCCGACCAGCGCCCCGATGTCCGTGATCAGGCCGGAGATCAACTTGATGCACTCATTCCAGAACTTCTCGAAGGCCGAATTGACCGCGTCGAAGAAATCCTTGACCGCGAGTGGCGCCAGCGCGGTACCAGCGCGCTCCCGAGAAGAATCCCGACCTTACCGCCCAGCGCCGACAAGCTGACCGCACAGTTCCCCAGCGTGACCAAGAGATTCTTGTAGGTACTGATCACCGTCACAGCGACCGCGCTCATCGTTTTGGTCAGGCTCGTGATGGAGACCTGGCCCTTGTTCAAGCTGTCGACGACCATCCCGGAATACAGGGAGAACTGATCGTACGCGTCACCATGCCACGCAGCCGTCAACGACAGCTTGGCGTCGTTGACGATTTCGGCGACGTGCTTCAACTTGCTCTCCCTGGCAAACGCTTCGGCCAGCCTCAACGTCTTTTCCAGGTCGCCGGCGACGAACACGCGGAGCTTGTCGAGCAGTCCGATGATCCCGTTCGCGCCGATCAGATCCGCGTACTGCCGGATCTTCTGGTCCGCACCCTCCGGGTAGTTCATGGTGGCGAGGTCCGCGGCGGCCTGGCCAGGATCGGGTGTGGTCACTTGATCTCACCCTCCAGCTTCTTCATCCGCTCATACGCCTCCTGATCGAGCTGCTCGTAATGGTTCGCGGCCTTGCCCAAGGCCGCGCTCAACACGGCGAGCTGGGTCGAATTCTCGGCCGTGATCCGCCGAATCGTGTCGATGGCCGCGTTGTACCGGTCCACCGTCCCCGTGCCGTTGAGCCCGGGCATCAGCCTCGTCGCGGTACCCGGCAAACCGAGGTCGTACGGGCCGAGCGCGACATCCGCCAGATTCACCACCGCGAAGGTCTGCAGCAGGCCCGCCGCGTCCGCGATGGCGTCGGCCGCGGCCCGCAGTTTCTCCGGATAGACGTGATAGCCCTTGCCGGGCCCAGGGTCGAACGGATCCGGAAGACTCATACCAGCCGCTCCTCGTTTTGGACCGCCGCGATCGCCGCGTCATACCTCCGGACCGCGGCCTCCTCAGCCCGCTGAATCCCCAGCAACAGCTGACGAGACAGACTCGACGCGCTGTAGTCCTTCATCGCGGCCACGTCCACCGACACATCGACCAGTTCACCGGCGCCGGTCACGGTCACCGACCCCAACTCGCCCGGCAACGTCCACGTGACACGATCGCGCGCCGCACCCGCCGCAGCCTGCTCCACCGCAGCCGCTGACGCGTCGATCTCTTTCGCCAGGTGATACAGCTCGTTCTCGTAGCTCACCAGCGATCCCGCCCCTCGTCCTCCACGTCATCGCCCAGGAAGTCGAGCTGATCGAAACTCTCCTCTTCGACTTCAGGTCGCGTTCGGCGCGGCTCGGCCACCGTCGCAGTTCGGGAAGCAGGTGATGGCGCGCTGTCATTCTGCTGCGCGACCACTGATCCAGGGGTGTGCTCGGGCACCCACTCCTGGTCCTTGTCCACCACTGCGCGCATCTTGGCGGCGCTGACCTGAGCGGCCGCACGCCGGGCCGCGGACACCGCCTCCAGCACCGCCGGTCCCAGCCGCTGTGGATGAGAACTCCGGATCACGTGATCCGCGATCGTCAGGTCCACCAGCTTGCCCTGACCGGTCACCACCGCCGACGCGACACCGTCGGCAGATCGACCGGTGTACCGGGCCTGCTCCAGCTCGGCATCAAGCTCACCTGCCTGCTGCAGCAACTTGGCCACATTCAATGACACGTCGGCTCGCCCTCCCCGTCGCCCGACATCTCCCCTGCTGGCCGCCCCTCCGGCCCGACCGCGTCACCCTCGATCAACACACGAGCGTAACCGGCCGAGTGGCCAGCGTAGTCGAACTCTCATGCCATGTCCCGTTATTCCCCTCACCCGGCCGAAAAGTCCAGAACGGGTGTCAGGTGAGGCGAAAGTGGCTCGCAAAAGGTCGAGAGCGCGCCCCAATGCGCCATACTTCGTCCATGGGTGGGCACCGCCATGCGGACCTCGTCGTCGTTCCGGACGTCGTGGGAATGACGGTCAGCGACGCTCGCCAGGTCGCGTCCGAGGCTGGAGTGGCCCTGGCGCAGCCAGACCCGGACGGCCCTCCGCTGGGCGCCCTGACCTGGCCTGGCGTGTGGGTGATCACCGAGCAGGACCCGCCGGCAGGCAACCACGTGTATCGCTGGGACAGCGTCAGAGTGCGTTTCCGCAGCGCCGGTCCCGGCGGAGCGGCCGGTGTACGAGAGCCTCGACGGCCTCTCCCGGACCCGGACGTGCTCTCCGCCGAAAAAGATCCGGAGGAGACGACCGACGACGTCAGTAAGGACAGCGCACCCGAGTGATGAATACGAGAATCGGACTTCAAATCAAAGTCGGCTGACGATTTGGTTGAAACCAACAGCCATTTCAGGAGTCCTTGGAACGGAATCGGTTCGGGCGGCACTCGGGGCACACCAGCTCAAGCAGTCTGACCGCGGGTCCCCACCGGGATAGAAGGCTTCGCCGAGCCCGGTACGTGGCCCGGACAGCGATCTCGGTCTATTGTCCTCGCAGTGCGGCCGTGAGGTGCTCGTAGGTGTCTTGATCAAACGCGACCAGCCGGATCCGCTGAACGTGAGTCGGCGTGGATCTGAGCGTCGCGACCGCGATGTGCGCCGCTTGGTCGGCGGGATATCCATATACGCCGGTGGCGATGGCGGGGAAGGCCAGGCTGCGCACGCCGAGCTCATCTGCGACCTGGACGCTTCGGCGGTAGCACGAGGCCAGGGTCTCTGCCTCGCCCTGGTCACCGCCTTCCCAGACTGGACCGACAGTGTGGATGACGTGGCGAACCGGCGGGTCGAGATCGAACGCCGACGTTGCCATCGCGTCGCCGGGCGGACACGGCCCGATGGCAGCACCCGCCTCGGCCAGCCGAGGTCCTGCCGCCCGGTGGACGACCCCATCGACTCCTCCACCACCGAGCAACGACTCGTTGGCAGCGGTCACCACAGCGTCCACGTTCTCTTCGGTGATATCGCCACGCGCTACCTCAATGAGAGCCATGACCGGATCATGTCATCGGCGCGGTGCGCACATTCCTCGACGCGGGCAGATCGCTGTTCGCCTATCGTGAACCAACCTGGCCCAAGCATGTCCGTCCACTATGGACAGTAACCCTTTCGCGTGTCAGCCCGCGCTCGCCTGGTGGACCGCCGTCGCGGAGCTCTGGTCACTACAGTCCCGCGTGACCGGTCCGGTTACGAAGGGGTGTGTGGAAATAGGGACGTTCACCGTCTCTATTTCCACACACCCCTCACTCTGATCTTCGACGCCCCCTTCGAAGCGGTGGCGATGATCGCCGGGGACGGCTGGGTCATGGCGGTCTGGGACATCGTCGGCATCAGGGGAAGAACCGCGACTACGACCACGCCACCGGATTCCACCGCTGAACCTGGACCTGAGCAGGCTCGGCGCGGTCCGCGAGTTCGCGCTCCGGACGGCGACCAAGGGGCAGGACCCGATACTGGCCGAGATGGCAAAGGAAGTACGGGCAGGCAAGATGACGCTGCGCGACGCCGGGACACCGGGACACCAAACCGGAGCGCTCAGCGCGAGGTGCATCGTCCCTCGTACCCCAGAAACGAAGAAGGCCCAGGTCAGATGACCTAGGCCTTGTGCTCCCCCGCTTGGACTCGAACCAAGAACCCTCCGGTTAACAGCCGAATGCTCTGCCAGTTGAGCTACAGGGGATTGTGCTCCGTACCAGCCGGATCGCTCCGACCGATGAGAGAACTTTAGCCCATGCCCTCGGATGCCCGCGCACCCACCCCCCACTTTCGACGTCACCTCGTCAAGCTCGCGTTTTGAGGGACAATGACAGTCGGAGCAAGATCGAACGGAGGCGTGGACTCGGATGAAGATGTTCCTGCTGGGTGCGGCCGCGGGCTACGTGTTGGGCGCGAAGGCCGGCCGGGGACGGTACGAGCAGATCGTGCGGACGTACCGCAAGGTCGCTGACCACCCCATGGTGCAGGGCGCCGCCGGGGTCGCTCGCGCCAAGGTCGGCGAGAGGTTCGGACGGTCTCAGCGCTGACCCCGCTCACGACAAGCCGAAAGGGCCCTCCACCTGCACGTGGAGGGCCTTTTCACGGTACGACGGCGACCACGAAGACGCGCCGGAACTCGAACCACGTGGTCCCGTCGGGCCGCGACGGGTAGGCCTTGTCCAGTTCGCGGGCGACCTGCGCGCGGAAGTGGTCCCAGTCGGCGCCGGGGAGGGCTTCCTTGACCGGCCGCAGCGACGTGCCGGTGATCCATTCGAGTACGGCGTCCTCGCCGGTCAGCCGTTGGAGATAAGTCGTCTCCCAGGCGTCGACGGCACAGCCCGCGTCGGCGAGGAGGTTCCCGTAGCCGAGCGGGCTGTCGACGGCCTCGTTCTCCCGCAAGACGACGTCGGCCAGGCGCGGAGCCCATTCCTTGGTGCGCGCGAGGGCGCGGACCAGGGCGTGCGACGGCGCGTCGAAGTTGCCGGGGACTTGGAACGCGAGCGTCGCCCCAGACGGCAGGAGGTCCACCCAGCGACGAAGCAGGACACGATGTTCCGGGACCCACTGGAGCACGGCGTTCGAGATGACGACGTCGGTGTCCGGTTCGGGCTCCCAGTCGTTGACGTCGAGGACTCGCGCGTCGACGCCCCGCGAGCGGGCGGCCTCGACCATTTCGGGTGAACTGTCACTGGCTTCGATGATCGCGTCCGGCCAGCGTTCCGCCAGGTCGGCGGTCAGGTTGCCGGGGCCACAACCGAGGTCGGCGACCCGGCGCGGCTTCTCGGCCGGTATCCGCCCGACGAGGTCGTAGAACGGCCGGGCCCGCAGGTCGGCGTAGTCGAGGTACTTGACCGGATCCCACATGGCGCCTCCCAGCGATACAGTACGAGCGTACTGCTAGCCGCGCGGCTTGGCCAGTTTCTCCGCCGCTTCCTCGGCGATCGCCTTGATCACGTCGACGTCCGTGCCCGGATCGGGCCGCACCTGCAACACCGTGCCGTCCTGGCCGGGGACCTTGCGCTCGACGAACCACGCTCCCCCGGTTTCGAGGTCCTTGCGGTGCCGTCCCCGGATCGAGCCATCGACGCGCTGCCGCAGCAGGATCGGGACCTTGCCCGGCCGGGTGAGCCGGAACCGGATCGGGGTCTTGTCGGCCAGCAGGACGGCCTTCCCCGCGGTCCCGGCCTCCTCGGACTCGGTCAGGGTGAGCACGCCGTCGGACCAGGCGGCCTTGCCGACCAGATGCCAGCCGACCCGCCGCGGGCCCGGGATCCACAGGCCCAGCGCCGTGACCAGCAGGTATCCGCCGCCTTCGACCGCCGCGCCGCCGACGACGTGCTCGCCGTCGTCCAGCGTGCCGTCGAAATCCGCCGGGACACGCTCACCCAGCAGGTGACGCAGCCAGCCCATGCTCAGTCCAATCCGCCGATGGCCTGTTCCTTCAGCGCCTTCCGGTACTGCTCGAGCGCGACGAGGTCGCCGAACAGCGCGCGGTAGTCGTCCGGCGCCTCGACCGGGGACAGCCGCTGGAGCTTCGACTTGATCTCGTTGATCTGGCGGCCGACCAGGCTTTCCTGCACCGCCGCGAGCTGCGCGGAGATGTAGCGCGAGTCGACCTCGCCCTTGGCGCGCAGGGGTTCCACCGACAGTTCGCTGAGCACCCGCCGCACCGTCCCCTGCGGACAGTGCGGGGCGGCCGCGTCGAGCAGGGCGGGCCCGGTCAGCCCGGAACCCGCTCCCCCGGCCGACAGCAACGCCTTGTGGATGGCGATGTAAACCGGATGGGTGAACGCGTCCTCGGGGAGCGCGTCGTACTCGGTCCCGGCGAGCATCGGCTGTTGCAGCGCCGCCTTGAGCGCCTCGCGCTGCGCGATGAACCGCGGATCGCCGGGCGCGGGCCTCGGCAGGTCCTCCTCGGCGGTGGCGGTGGCCGCCGGGGCGGGCCGCCGGGCTTCGACGGTGGCGCTGCGTTTCGCCGTGGCCCCCGCGCTGCCGCGGACCCGGTTCACCACCTGGGCCGCGTCCTGCCAGCCGACCCACCAGGCGAGTTTCGACGCGTAGCCGTCGCGGCTGGCGCGGTCCTTGATCCCGGCGACCATCGGCACGGTCTTCTGCAACGCCGCGACCTGACCGTCGACGGAGTCGAGGTCGAAGGCCTTGAGCATGCTCTTGATCGCGAACTCGAACAGCGGGATCCGCCGCGCGACCAGGTCGCGCACCGCGGTGTCGCCCTTCGCCAGCCGGAGTTCGCAGGGGTCCATGCCGTCGGGGGCGACCGCGATGTAGGTCTGCCCGGCGAACGTCTGGTCACCCTCGAAAGCCTTCAACGCCGCCTTCTGACCGGCTTCGTCACCGTCGAAGGTGAAGATCACTTCGCCGCGGAAGGCGTCGTCGTCCATCATCAGCCGCCGGAGGACCTTCATGTGGTCCTCGCCGAACGCCGTCCCCGACGACGCGACGGCCGTCGGGACCCCGGCGGCGTGCATCGCCATCACGTCGGTGTAGCCCTCGACCACGACGACCTGGTGCCGCTTCGCGATCTCACGTTTGGCCAGGTCGAGGCCGAACATCACCTGCGACTTCTTGTAGATCGGCGATTCCGCGGTGTTCAGGTACTTCGCCGAGACGCGGTCGTCGTCGTACAGGCGCCGCGCGCCGAACCCGACGACCTCGTTGCCGACGTCGCGGATGGGCCAGAGCAGGCGCCGGTTGAACCGGTCCATCGGCCCGCGCTGCCCTTCCTTCGCGAGCCCGGCCGTGAGCAGTTCCTTGACCTCGAACCCGCGGTTGAGCAGATGCTTCGTGAGCTTGTCCCAGCCCGCCGGGGCGTACCCACAGCCGAACGTCTGCGCGGCGGCGGCGTCGAAACCCCGTTCGGAGAGGAAGTCCCGGGCCGCGCGCGCGTCCGGGGTGAGCAGCTGCTCGGCGTAGAACTCCTGGGCCGCGCGGTGGGCTTCGATCAGCCGGGCGCGGGTGCCGCGATCGCGCTGGACGCTTCCGCCGCCGCCTTCGTAGGTCAGCCGGAAGCCCGCGCGGTCCGCGAGCCGCTCGACGGCCTCGACGAACGAGATCAGGTCCATCTTCTGGATGAACTTGATCACGTCACCGCCCTCGCCACAGCCGAAGCAGTGGAAGGTGCCGTGGGTGGGGCGCACATTGAACGACGGGGTCTTCTCGTTGTGGAACGGGCAAAGCCCCTTCAGGCTGCCGCCGCCGGCGCTGCGCAGCGCCACGTAATCACCGATGACCTCGTCGATCCGGTTGCGCTCGCGCACCTCCGCGATGTCGCTCTCCCGAATCCGTCCTGCCACGCTCATCACTCTAGTTGCCGCTCGCGGAGCGCTGTGCGGCACACTCGGGGAATGAGCACCGCCCTGGACGAACTCGCCGGGAACTTCGCCGCGTTGCGCCCCCATCTGGTGTCGGTCGCCTACCGGCTCACCGGCACGCTCGCCGACGCCGAGGACGCGGTCCAGGAGTCGTGGCTGCGGCTGAGCGGCCTCGACGAGCGCCGCCGCGCGGCCATCGAGGACCACAAGGGCTGGCTGACCACCGTCGTCAGCCGGATCTGCCTCGACCGGTTGCGCTCGGCGGTGGTGCGCCGCGAGCGGTACGTCGGCGAGTGGCTGCCCGAGCCGGTGCTCGGCCCGCTGGGCACGCCGTCGTCGGAGGACCCGCTGACCATCGCGGTCCGCGACGACGGCATGCGGATGGCGGCGATGGTGGTCCTCGACCGGCTGACCGCCGAGCAGCGCGTCGCGTTCGTCCTGCACGACGCGTTTTCGGTGCCGTTCGGCGAGATCGCCGAGATCCTGGGCTGCACGGTCGAGGCCGCGCGCCAGCACGGTTCCCGCGGCCGCCGCGCCGTCGCCGACGCCGACCCGCCGCCCCGGACGGCGCTCGCCGAGCAGCAGCAGATCATCGAGAAGTTCATGACCGCGATGCTCACCGGCGACATCCAGGCGGTGGCCGAGGTGCTGCATCCGGACGTCGTCCTCGTCGGGGACGGCGGCGGCAAGGCGCGCACGGCGGTCCACACGGTCACCGGATTCGACAAGGTCACCCGGCTGTTCCAGGGGCTCATGCGGATGTACGACCCGGCAGGCATCGAGCAGGCGAGGCTCGCGCTGGTCAACGGCGACCTCGGGCTCTACATCCCGCCGCAGGCCGCTTCGGAGGGGTACCGGGCGCTCGACGAGCACGTCGACGCCTTCGTCATCCGCGACGGGAAGATCGTGGAGATCTACGACGTCGCGAACCCGGACAAGCTCACCACCGCCCGGGCCCGCGTCGGCGCTTGACGGATCAGGGAAGCGGGATCTTGCACGCGTCGCCCGAGGTGAAGCCCTGGGCGGTGATGTCGAGCGCGCTGTTCATCCGGGCACGCATGTTCTCGAGCCCGATCTGGTAGGTCAGCTCGATGACACCCTTGCGACCGAACTCGCGTTCCAGCTCGGCGACCTGTTCGTCGGTGACGGTCACCGGGCTCGCGGTCATCGCGTCGGCGTACGCGAGCGCGAGCCGTTCCTGCGCGGTGAAGGCGGGCGACTTCGCGTAGTCGTCGATGGTCTTCAGCCGTTCGATGTCGAGGCCCTCGTGCAGTTGCAGCATGGTCCCGAAGTCGATGCACCACGAGCAGCCCAGCCGAGTCGCGACGCGGTACACGGCCAGCTCGCGCACGTTCGACGGCAGCGTCTTGCTGGCCTTCTCCGCCAGCATCTCGTGCACGCCGTTGGCCCGCAGCAGCGCCGGATGGTGCGCGTAGACGGCCATCGGCTCGGGCACGGCGCCGAACCGCTTCCCGGCGAACTTGTAGATGAACTTCAGCAGGAAGCCGGCTTCGGCGGTCTTGACGGCGGGAATACGCGGCATGGTGTCCTCCTCCTACGGTTGCGATCACCGGGTGGACGAGACGGCGGACGCGGACGTGACAGCCGCTCGCCGGTGACGTGAGCCACCCGGCCTTTCCGATCACGGAGAGAGATCGGAAAACGATGGATCGGCCCAACGCGATTCCCGGGGAACGGGACGAAATGAAGAACTTACTGTCGGTACGCTGTCGAACCTACTTTAGTCATCGTCCGCCCGGGTAGGTGACGATTAGCCTTTTCGCCGGAACCCCCATTCGATCATCGAAGGTACGCTGTCGTTCAGCAACCCCCTCGAAAAACCGGTGCCGCCACATCGGTTTATTCGGCGATCCCTCCGCTCTCTCCCCTCGGAGGAAACACATGGACTATCTCGTCATCGGCGCGGGCCCGGCGGGTCTTCAACTCGGACATTTCCTCCAGCGAGCCGGAAGAGATCACGTCGTACTGGAAGCGGAAGACGCACCCGGCTCGTACTTCCGCACATTTCCGCGGCACCGGAAACTGATCTCGATCAACAAACCGCACACCGGCTGGACCGATCCCGAACTGAATCTCCGGATGGACTGGAATTCCCTGCTGTCCGACGATCCGGACCTGCGGTTCACCCGCTACACCGAGGAGTACTTCCCTTCTGCCGACCTCCTGGTCGACTACTTCGCCGACTACGCGGCAAAAACGGGCGTCCAGGTCGAATACGGGACACGGGTGACCTCGATCGACCGGGACACCGAATTCCGGGTCGCCACCGACACCGGCAGGACCTACTCCGCGAAACGGGTCATCGTCGCGACCGGACTGGCCCGCCCGTTCGTCCCCGACATCCCCGGAATCGAAACGACGGAATCGTACGACGAGGTTTCGGTAGATCCCCGGGATTTCACCGATCAACGGGTGCTGATCCTCGGCAAGGGGAACTCGGCGTTCGAAACCGCCGACAATCTCGTCGCGAACGCGGCGCTGATCCACGTACTCGGCCCGGAGTCGCTCCGGTTCGCCTGGCGCACGCATTTCTCGGGCGATCTACGCGCGGTGAACAACAACTTCCTCGACACCTATCAGTTGAAATCGCAGAACCTGGTCCTCGACGCCACCGTGGAAAGGATCGAGCTCCGCGACGCGGAATACCACGTGACCCTCCGCTATTCCCGCAGGCCGAAGACCGTGACACTGGTCTACGACCGGGTCGTCACCTGCACCGGGTTCCGGATGGACACCGGCATCTTCACCGATCGGGTGAGCCCCCGCCTGACGATGAACGACCGGTTCGCCGACCTGACCCCGGCCTGGGAATCGGCGACCGTGCCCGGCCTGTACTTCGCGGGCACGCTGACCCAGGTCCTCGACCGCCGCAAGTTCACCAGCAGCGTCCTGCACGGTTTCCGCTACGGCGTCCGCGCCCTGCACCACGTGCTCGAACAGCGCTACGAGGGCACCGCGTGGCCGGGTACGGACCTGCCCGCCGATCCGGACGTCGTGGCGGGCGCGATCCTGGCCCGGGTGAACCGCAGTTCCGGGCTGTGGAACCAGTTCGGCTTCCTCGCCGACGTACTGGTGCTGAACGACGACGGCACGTCCCGGCTGCTGGAGGAGATGCCGGTCGGGCTCGCCCTCGCGGAGCGGCCCGGCACGCGTTTCGTCACGATCACCCTGGAGTACGGCTCGGGCTATCCCGAAATCGACCCCTTCGACGTCAGCGCGGGACGGGCCTGGGAGGACGACCCCGCGACCGAGTCGCTGTACATGCACCCCGTGCTGCGCCGGTACCGCGACGGCGAACTCGTCGAGACGCGGCATCTCCCCGAAGACGTCGCCAACGACTGGACGGGCGAGGCCGAGTACCGCGCCCCGGTCCGCGACCTGGTGGCCGTCCGGTGACCGGGCCGGTCAACCTCCGCGAGGTCGAGCAGGCCGCCCGTGCCCTGCTCGACAAGGTCCGCGACGACTACTTCGCCGGCGGCGCGCAGGACGAAGTCACCGTGCGGGACAACGAATCCGCGTTCGAACGGCTCGCGCTCGTCCCCCGGGTCCTGACCGGCGCGGGCGAGCCGTCGCCGGAAGTGACCGTCCTGGGTGAACGCGCGTCGATGCCGGTCCTGCTGGCGCCGACGGCGTTCCACGAGCTCGCGCATCCCGAGGGCGAACGCGCCACCGCCCGCGCGGCGGCGGCCGCGGGCACGATCCTGATCTCGGCGATGCTGTCGACGGTGGCGATCGAGGACATCGCCGCCGAGGCCCGCAAGGTGTCCTCTGAGCACGAACCGCCGATCTGGTTCCAGCTCTACCTCCAGCCCGACCTGGGCTTCACCGAGGCGATCGTCCGTCGGGCGGAGGCGGCGGGCTGCCGCGCGCTGGTGGTCACCGCCGACTCCCCCGCCCTCGGCAGGCACGAACGCAACGACCGCAACGACTTCCACGACCTCCCGCCCGGGATGAAATGCCCGAACCTGGCCGAGCAGGCGGGCGAGGTCCGCAACGTCGTGCTCTCGCCCGAGATCTCGTGGCGACACATCGAGTGGCTGCGCGAGACGACGTCGCTGCCGATCCTGCTCAAGGGTGTGCTCCATCCCGACGACGCCCGGCTCGCCGTCGAGCACGGCGCCGACGGCGTGATCGTGTCCAACCACGGCGGGCGGCAGCTCGACACCACCCCGCCGTCGATCCGGCTGCTCCCCCGGATCGCCGACGCCGTCGAAGGCCGCGTCCCGGTCCTGCTCGACGGCGGCGTCCGCCGAGGCACGGACGTGGTCAAGGCCCTCGCCCTCGGCGCGCGGGCGGTGGCGATCGGCCGTCCGGTCGTCTGGGGTCTCGCCTACGACGGCGAGGCCGGTGTCACCAAGGTCCTGGACCTGCTGCGCCGGGAAATCGTCAACGCGCTGACCTTGTGCGGGTACGCCGACCCGGCCGCCGTCCGCCGCGATCTGGTGGAGGAGGTGCC
The DNA here is from genome assembly GCF_001995215.1 of Amycolatopsis azurea DSM 43854. GTDB lineage: Bacteria > Actinomycetota > Actinomycetes > Mycobacteriales > Pseudonocardiaceae > Amycolatopsis > Amycolatopsis azurea. The sequence continues at coordinate 13,155 of NZ_MUXN01000009.1, read as the reverse complement.
ATGGCGCTGACCGCGCTCCGCAACTGGGTCTTCGCCAGGGTCAACGGCCAGGAGGCGGTGCCGATCCCCGGCGACACCGTCGGGATCGAGCACTTCCGCGAGGTCTACGCGCATCCGAACGCCGACGGCCGCAGCGAGGGCGCCGTCCTGTCCGACCTCTTCTGGTACTGGCTGGCCCCGGGACCGCAGGTCCACCAGGAACATCTCGAACCCGGCGAACGCTACGCCGAGGTCGCCCGCGCCACCCGGCGCTTCCTGGCGCGCCCGCACGCCGAAAGCGCCGAACGGGCCACGCGGGCGGCGGAACGGGTCCTGGACGAGAAGCCGGAGCGCGTCCGGCTGGTCCGCCTGCGCGACGAGATGATGCCGATCTGGGCGGAGTTCTACTACGAGCTGGTGTTCGGCGAACCGTGTCCCCGGCACGCGCGGGACCTGATCGTGGCCAACGCGACCGACGTCGTCACCGCGCTGAAATGCCTGGGGCTTCGGCACATGGGCAGGCGGGCGGCACTCACCCGGTATCTGACGGAGAAGCTGCGCGAGCGTCCTTTGTCGCTGCCACAACGGCTTTCCCCCGAAGAACAGGTCCTGTACCTGCAAGGCACCTTCTTCAACACCGCCGTCGTGCAGTCCTCGGAGGCGATGACCCACCTGCTGCTGGCCATCGCGCACCATCCGGAGGTGCAGGCACGCCTGCGCACCGAACCCGGCGACGCCTACCTCGACCGGGTCCTGTCCGAATCCTTCCGCCGGTACCCGCTGTTCGGGATCGCGCACCGGATCAGCTCGGGCGAGATCACCGTCGACGAACACACGACGCTGCCCGCCGGTTCGGTGCTGTGCTTCAACTACGCGGATTTCCACGCGACCGGGTTCACCGATCCGGAGCACTTCGACCCGGACCGCTGGGAGCACCGGAGCGCGGCGCGGGCGAACCACATCCCGTTCGGCGTCACCGCGAACCGTCCGTGCCCCGCCAAGGGAATGGTGCCGCCCACGATGCGCGCGGTCGCGAAGACCGTGCTGTCGCGGTACCTCCTGAGTTCCACGGCGACGCACGTCCGCTCGATCCCCAACCGGGGGCCGTGCGTGCTGCGGCCGGTGGACGGTCCCGGCTCGGATCGGTTGCTGCTGCGGTATCTCCGCGTGCGGGACCGCGCCGGGGAGGTCCGGCGCGACGTGGTCCAGCTGGTGCTCGGCACCTACATGGTGCTCGACGCGCGCCGGAAACGGCTCGCCCAAAGCTATTTCGCGACCCACGACGCCGAAGGACGGGTGAGAAGATGAACGACGCGGCCGAGATGGACGACGAGAAGGAATACCTCGCCGAGGCGAAGCTGCGGCGGCGGAACAACGCCCCGCACGACCGGTTCCTGTCCTCCTACCGGGCCCGGATGGGCTACCGGGGCGACGTCCTCGTGCCGCCCGCGGTGTTCGGCGTCGAAGGCGCCGTCGACATCCACTGCCACGGTCACGAAGGACAGCAGGACGGCCTGTCGATCGCGAAACTCGCGTCCGCCAGCGGCGTGAAAGGCCTGCTGTTCAAGAGCATCGTCTGGCGGGCGCGCACCGACGTCGCCGGTCCCGCCGGTGTCGTCCGCGAGGTCGAAGGCGAACTACGGAAGTGGTGCGACGAGGCCGAGGTGCCGCCGACGCGGCTGTGGTCCGGCTGGATCACCACCGACACCATGGGCCTGTCCATCCCGGAACAGGCGCGCAAACAGCTGGCCGACGGCGTCTCGGCGGTGTGGATGCCGGTGTTCCGCAGCGCCAACACCCTGAGCAAGGTCGGCGGCATGAGCAGCTGGTGGGGCGAGGAACCCAGCGTGTGGACCGATCCGCTGCCGTGGGACAAGGCGCTGCGCGTCGGGACGTACACCCTCGACGAGCGCGGGAAGCTCAAACCCGAGTACCGCGAGGTGTTCAAGATGGTCGCGGACCACGACGTGATGATCTCGTTCGCGCACGCGACCCACGCCGAAATCTTCGAGATGGCCGAACAGGTCCGCGAACTGGGCATCACGAAGGCGGTCATCGACCATCCGTTCAGCCCGTTCATCGATCTCTCGCTGGAGCAGATGCGGGAACTCACGTCCGCGGGCGTCTACCTGAACTTCACCTACGACGAGATCTCGCCGCTGCTCGGCGTCGACCCGGCCGAGATGTGCCGGACCATCCAGGCGCTCGGCACCGAATACGTCACGCTGTCCAGCGACGCCGGGGAACCGTTGTTCCCCAACACGGTCGAGGCGCTGCGGCTGCTGCGCGCGCATATGGAGGCCTTCGGGCTCACCAAGGAGGAGGTCCACACGACGAGTTCGGTGAACCCGTCCAAACTGCTCGGCGCGGAGGACTGATGCTCGCCGTCGAGGATCCCGCGACCGGGCAGCGGATCACGACCGTCCCGGACGCCGGACCGGCCGATGTCGACAAAGCGGTACGCGCCGCCGTCGACGCCTGGCCGGCGTGGCGGGTCACGGACCGGCACGCGGCGCTGCTGTCGTGCGCCGCCGTCGTCGAGGAGGCCGCACCGGTGCTGGCCCCCGTGCTGACCGAAGAGCAAGGGAAGCCGCTGAGGGAGGCCGAAGCCGAGTTCACCAGGGCGGCGGCGCGGTTCCGGTACTTCGCCGGGCTGCGGATCGAACCCCAGGCCCTCGGCCGGACCGAGGTGCACCGGCGGCCGCTGGGCCCGGTCGCCGCGATCACGCCGTGGAACTTCCCCGTGCAGCTGGCCGTCGCGAAGCTCGCGCCCGCGTTCGCCGCGGGGAACACGGTGGTGCTCAAACCGTCGCCGCACACCCCGCTCACCACCCTGCACCTGGGCCGGATGCTGGCGGAGGTGCTGCCGCCGGGCGTGCTGACCGTGCTCACCGGACAGGATCCGCTCGGCGAGCGGCTGGTCACGCATCCCGGGATCCGGAAGATCAACTTCACCGGCTCGGTCGTGACCGGGAAGCACGTGGCCGCCGCGGCCGCGGCCGATCTGAAACGCCTGACGCTGGAGCTGGGCGGTAACGATCCCGCGATCGTCCTTCCCGGCACCGACCCGGCCGTCGTCGCGGAAAGACTGTTCTGGAGCGCTTTCGCCAACTGCGGGCAGATCTGCATGGCGATCAAACGGGTCTACGCCGTCGGGTCCGCGTACGACGGCGTCGTCGAGGCGCTGGCGGCCTTGGCGGCGAAGGCCGTGGTGGGCGACGGACGGACGCGCGGGACGCAGATCGGCCCGGTGAACAACCGGCCGCAGTACGACCGCGTCATCGGTCTCACCGAGGAAGCGCGGTCGGACGGCGCGCGGATCGTCACCGGCGGGCGGCTCGACGGCCCCGGGTACTTCTTCGCCCCGGCGATCCTCGCCGAGGCGCACGACGGGATGCGGGTGGTGGCCGAGGAACAGTTCGGCCCGGTACTGCCGGTCGTACGATGCTCCACAGTGGACGAAGCGGTCGGGCTCGCGAACGCCACGACGTTCGGCCTGTGCGGATCGGTGTGGGGTGCGGACGAGGAGCACGCCGCCGCGGTCGCGATGCGGCTCGAATGCGGGACGGTCTGGGTCAACGAGCATCTGGCCATGTCCCTCGACGAGCCGTTCGCGGGCTCGAAATGGAGCGGGCTCGGCGTTTCCGGTGGTACCTGGGGTATCGAGGGCAATACGGAACCGTTCGTCGTGCACCGTCCGGCAGGTGCGCGATGACCGCGCTCGAAACGGAGGTGAACCGGCGGCGTGTGGTGCTCGTCAGCGCTCTCGCGGGTTTCGTGCTGACCACCGTGTGGTCCGCGCAGTTCGTCGACACGGTGATCGGCGGTGGCGTCACCGAAACCGTGCTGGGCAAACCCGCGCAGTCGCCGATCGACGGCGTCGTCACGGGAGTGGTGTACGCGTTCGTGTCCGGTCTCGCGGGGACGTTCACGGGCTGCAATGTCGCGGTTTTCGGGGCCATGTCGCCGATGCTGGGCTCCGAAGGCGGCCGCTGGGCGCGGTTCCGCGCGACGCTCGCCCCGCTGCGGCTGCTGGCCGCCGGGATGATCGCCGTGTCCGCGCTCTACGGCGTCGTCGTCAGCCTGGTGGGCACGAAGATGCCGCAGTTCACCGGCGACCAGGCGCCGCTGGGCGAGCTGACCGCGCGCAACGTCCAGTCGATGGTGGTGTTCGGGCTCATCGGGGTTTCACTGACGTACCTGGGATTGGCGCAGCTCGGGTACGTCCGCGATCCGTTCTCCGCGCGGGCGCGCACGGTGTTCCTGGGCGCGCTGATCGGCGCGTTCCTGATCGGACGGCCGTGGGTGCTGTTCCGGCAGATCTTCCGCGACGCCGCGGAGAGCGGGAACCCGCTCTACGGCGCGGCGGCGTTCACGCTGCAATCGGTGGGGAACATCCTGGTGATGGCGATCCTGCTGATCCTGGTCAACGTCGCGGGCGGCGGGCTGCGGCGCTGGCTGGCGGCCAGGCCGGGGCGGATCGTGGCGCTGACCGCGGGCGCGCTGATCTTCACCGGCGTGTTCACGCTGTTCTACTGGGACGTGCGGATGCTCCAGTTCCGGGGGATCCTGCCGTGGTACCCGCTCGCCCCCTGGACCTGATGCTCAGGGGGTGATCGTCCGGACGTCCCAGACCCAGACGCCGTCGACGAACTCGGCGGGCTTCCGCAGCAGCAGATCCACCGTGGCCCGGAACGCGTCCTGGTGTTCGCGCGGGATCAGCACGAGCACGTCGGCGTTCCAGTACCGCAGATCCTCCAGTGCCTGCACCCGCTGCGACTCGGTGATCGTCGCGGGCACACCGGTCTGCTTGATCTGGTCGAAGATGATCGACGTCGGACGCTGGATGGCGCCGTAGCGGCCACGTTTGTCGTCCGGACCGCTCGGCCCAACGAAGTAGCCCTCCGGCATGGAGTAGCCGAGGCCCGCGTCGATCTGCCAGTGCAGCGGCTCGGATTCGCCGGAACTCGGCAACGGCACGGGCACCACGGTCCCGCCGGGCGCGACGTAGGACCGCCAGGTGCCGTCGGCGAGGAACTTCGGCGTCGGCGGCCGTTCCTTCACGATCAGCTGGGTCGGCGCGATCGGCAACAGTACCGCGATGACGACGCCGATCCACAGCAGCCGCAACGGGAATCGCCGCTCCCCCGGCACTTCCGGCAGCTTCGACGCGACCGCGTAGACGCGCTCGGTCGCCAGCGCCAGCAGCGCGCCGATCAGCGGGATGCAGCCCATCGCGAGCCGTGATTCCAGCAGCGATTCGAACAGCGGCAGTTCCGACAGGAGCTTCCAGGGCCCCGGGATCCCGGTCTCCTCGTGCACCACCACGAGTTGCACGCCGAGCGAGAGCCAGGCCATCACGAACATCGAGATCGCCAGCGCCCGCGCGAACACCTCGCGCCACAGCCAGACGGTGATGACCACCATCAGCACGATCAGCGGCCAGCCGAAGAAAGCGTTCTCCTCGGTCCGGTTCATCGACACGTCCGCGGCGGCCTGCGGCTGCCCGGCGACCGACTGCGTCGCGAAACGGGTGAAGGCGGCGGTGTCGTTCCCGACGGGGCCGTGTTCGATCGCCTGATAGCTCTGCGGACCGAAGAACTGCCACCACAGCGGATACGCGCACAGCACGAGCGCCACGAGGACACCGATGCCGACACCGATCCCGAGCGGTTTCGCCATCGGCCGGAACTCGCGGTGGTTCGTCGCGAAATAGGCGATGGCGAAGATCGCGAACGCCATCGCGAAGATCAGCAGCGGCTCTTCACCGAGGAAGATCTGGTACGCCGCCAGCAGCCCCAGGAAGATCCCGTTGCGGACCGGGCGCTCGCCGCGGGCGATCTTGAAGATCAGCAGCGCGATGAACGGCAGGACGAACCACGCGACGAAGTTCGGGTGCGCGTTGCCGTGCGAGATCATCGGCGGGGCGAACCCGATGAACGCGCCGCCGATGGCCGCGCCGACCCGGTGGGTGACCAGATGCCGTGAGAAGACCCAGTACCAGGCCGCCGCCGTGCCGGCGAGACCGCCGGTGAGCGCGATGGCCCAGGTGAGCGTCGGGCCGAAGGTGAGCGTGATCGGCGAAAGCGGGATGCCGATGCCGAGCATGGCCGTGTTGGCCATCAGGTTCACGCCGAGCGGATGGTTCTGGAAGTGCGAGCTGAGCGGGTTCCTCAGGTGCAGCACGTTGTCCGCGGTGACGGAGAAGAACCACTCCCACAGGTTCTGGTCCGACGCGCTGTTCCAGAGATAGCCCTCTTCGAGATCGAGCCAAAGCCCGTTGTAGAGCAGGAAGGCGAACAGCACGAAGGCGCCCATGATGGCGGCGTCGGCGGCCGCGAACCGGCGGGGTCTCGTGGGAGTCTCGTCGGCCTCCACGTCCGCCGCCTCAGCCTGGAAAAGACTCACTGACCATCCTCACGGCTCGACAACGCGGGCGAGAAAGTAGATCACACCCGTCGAGGCGTGCCTCACGAGCAGAAGGAAGGGACGATCGACGGTGACTTCGAGCGGTTCGTCGACCATGATCGACGTCAGCCGCATCAGCACCGCCGTCGCGGCGGCGCCTTCGAGGCCCTGTTCGTCGATGCGGAGCACGGACTGGTGGAGGACGTCGGACACTTCGAGCCGGTCGTCGTCGGCGAGCCCGGTGAGATCGGCGCCTGCGGTGAACATCGTCCGCACGCCGAGCTCCTTCAGTTTCGCCGTCAGCGGGCTGTCGACGTCCAGATCCAGCTTCGGCAGCGACAGGGCGAGCGTCCTGGACCGCGTGTTCTCCAGCAGTCGCGCAAGCTTGCCCGCGTCGAGCTCGGCGTCGTCGAGGTCGCCGTCGGGCAGCAGGACGATCGCCTCCACCCCGCCCTCGGCACCGAGGCGGACGACCTGCCAGCCGTCCTCGTGGGTGTGGTCGAGCTGCTTTTCGAGCCACATCGTCGGCACCGTACGGGTGCCGGACGGCGCGTGGAAGTCCGCGGGCGCGGTGTTGTCACGCGAGAACGGATTGTGCCAAGCGGTTTTGAGATACAGCGCGTTGACGATCGCCGCGACGGTGTCCGGCGCGACCGTCCCCGGCTTGAGCAGCTCGGGGATCAGTTCGCGGGTGGCCTCGGCGACGTCGGCGTTGATCAGCCGCCGCGCGCCCTCCGGGTCGTCGCCGAACGGGGCGCTCTCGACCTTGCCGCCCGGCCACGTGGCGATCTCCGCACGGAAGGACTCTTCGAGCGGGAGCCCGTCCCAGGCCCAGAGCGTGTTCGCGACCGCGAGTTCAGGGCCGTCGTCGAGCAGCGACGAGGCCTTGCCCAGCAGGTCGGCGAGCTCGTCCGGGTCGCCGAGCAGCGCGATCAGTTCTTCTCTGGTCTTCCCCTTGGCGGCCTGCGTCACCAGGCCGAGCGCGCTCGCGATCGAGTACGGCGAGAAGCACGCGTTCTCCGCGCGGCTCGCCAGCACCCGATAGAGGTCCAGACCAAACCGGAGGTGGCTTTCGACAGCGCCCATGCCGCAGACCGTACCGTGGACCGGCCCGTCCGTCTCCTGTCGATGAGTTCCGCGGTGACGCTCTCGCAGTACATGAAGGCCCCCATCCTGTACCTAGGCGCAAGGATGGGGCCTTCATGTACTTGGGCGAAGCCGTCCTCAGCCGTGGCGGCCGGTGTGCCAGGCGTGCCACGCGTACGCCTGCGCGTCCGTGAGCGAAGCCACCTGGTCGACGACCACGCGCAGGCGGGCCGCGTCGTCCGGGGCGGCCTCCCACGCGGGCAGGAACAGGCCGTCCAGCGCGTCCGGCGCGCGACGGCACAGCGCCCCGACCAGCTCGGCGAGCGTCTGACGCTGGCCGTCCTGCATCGCGAGACGCCGTTTGTCGCTCATCACGTACCGCAGCGCGAGCGCCTTGAACAACGCGACCTCGGCCGCGACCTGCTCCGGGACGACCAGCCGCGCGCCGTAGCGGCTGAGCGGGCCCTCGCCGTACACCTCCCGCGTCGCGCCGACGACCGCCGTCGCGAACCGGCCGACCAGTTCACTCGTGAGCCGCTTCAGCGCGACCTGGGCCTTGAGTGATCCGTCGAGTCCCGGTTCGGTGAGTTCCGCGACCACCGGCAGGTCGAGCAGTTCCTTCGCCGCACCCTCCAAAGTGGACTGGGACTGGTCCGAAAACCGCCGCGCGGCCTCGGCCACGGCCGCCCGCTCCTCGGCGTCGGCCAGTACCCGCAAGGAGATCCGGCCCGCGAGCACCCCGTCTTCGACGTCGTGCACGGAGTACGCGACATCGTCGGACCAGTCCATGATCTGCGCTTCCAGACAGGTGCGACGGTCCGGCGCGCCTTCGCGGATCCACGCGAACACCTCGGCGTCGTCGGCGTAGACGCCGTACTTCGGATTGCCTTCTTCACGCGGCCACGGGTACTTCGTCGAGGCGTCGAGGCAGGCGCGCGTGAGGTTCAGTCCGCCGACGGCCCCGCCTTCGAGCAGGACCTTGGGCTCCAGCCTGGTCAGGATCCGCAACGTCTGCGCGTTGCCCTCGAAACCACCGCACGACCGCGCGACCTCGTTCAGCGCGCGCTCGCCGTTGTGCCCGAACGGCGGATGCCCGATGTCGTGCGCGAGCCCGGCGGTGTCCACCAGATCCGGATCCGCGCCCAGTTCGTCCGCGATACCGCGGCCGATCTGCGCGACCTCCAGCGAATGCGTCAGCCGGGTGCGGGGCACGCCGCTGACCTCGGCGCCTTCACCGGGGCCGACCACCTGCGTCTTGCCGGCCAGCCGCCGCAGGGCCGCCGAGTGCAGCACCCGCGCGCGATCGCGGGCGAAGGCACTCCGCCCGTCCTTCGCGCCCTCCAGCGCCGCGCCCTTGGGCCGCTCGGGCAGCAGGCGCGCCCTGTCGGCCCCGGTGTAGGTGTCCACGCGACCAGCTTAAACGCGATCACCGACACTTATCGGGTTCAGACTTCCGCCGGGAACCTCGTGAGGCGGTAGTACAGCAGCGCGCCGGTCTCGCGGACGATGTAGCGGGCCTGCGTCTCGCGGGTCTGCACGATCGGGCCGCTGTGGGTGGGCGACGTCCAGGCCTCCAGCCCGAGGTCGTCGGCCATCACCCGTGCGCGGAAGGAATGCCACGGGTCGCTGACCAGCACGGCGGTCTTCCAGCCCCGCTTCTGCACCTGTTCGGCGACCGCGCGCAGGCTGCGCAGGGTGTCACTGCCCTCGCCGACCGGCAACGTCGCCGACGCGGGCACGCCGCGTTTGCGCAGCCATTGCGCGCCGGCCTGCCCCTCGGTGTAGTTGTCGTCGGCCCGCTTGCCGCCCGCAGTGACGATGACCTTCGCGACGCCCTGGTCGTACAGCGCCTTCGCCTTGGCCAGCCGCGACTGGAAGATCTCCGACGGCCTGCCGTTGTACTGGGCCGCGCCGAGCACCACGATCACGTCTGCCTGGTCGCGCACGTCCTCCCGCGCGACCTGCCAAACGCGGAACGCCGTCCCGCCGATCACCGCGACGACGATCAGCAGGAACCCCGCCAAGGTCCGGCGCACCCAGTTCGCGCGGGTGGGCTTGGTCCGTTCGGCGGTACTCACGGGGGAGATTCTCGCAGAGCCGCGAGTCGATCTCAGAGCCAGCCGTGCTCTTCCGCGAGCCGCACCGCCTCGGCCCGGGTCCTCGCCCCGGTCTTGCCGATCGCGGCCGAAAGATGGTTGCGCACGGTGCCTTCGGAAAGGTGCAGCGCACCGGCGATGTCCGCCACCGTGCTGCCGTCCTTGGCCGCCTTGAGGACGTCGTGCTCGCGTCCGGTCAGCGGGCTCGCGCCGGTGGCGAGCGATTCGGCGGCGAGCGCGGGATCGACCACTCGGAGTCCACTGTGGACTCTGCGGACGGCGTCGACGAGCTGCTCCGGCGGGGCGTCCTTGACCACGAATCCCGCCGCGCCCGCCGCCATCGCCCGCGAGAGGTACCCGGGCCTGCCGAAGGTGGTGCAGATGATGATCCGGCACGACGGCAGCGCGCCGTGCAGTTCGGCGGCGGCTTCGAGGCCGTCCTTTCCCGGCATCTGGACGTCGAGCAACGCGACGTCCGGGGCGGTTTCCTGCGCCCGTTGGAGCACCTCGTCACCCGTGCCGACCTGGGCGACCACCTCGATGTCGGTTTCGAGGCCGAGCACGGTGGCCAACGCCCCACGCACCATGGCCTGGTCGTCGGCGAGCAGGACCCGGATCACGCGCAGCCTCCAGCCGGTTCGGTGAGCGACGCCCGCGCGCCGCTCCGCACGGCGGATTCCGGTACCTCCGCGCGGACGAGCCATCCTCCCGCAGAAGGCGCCGTCGCGGTCAAGGTTCCGCCGACCGCTTCCAGCCTTTCGGTGAGCCCGCGCAGGCCGTTTCCGGCCGTGACCTCACCGCCGTCGCCGTCGTCTTCGACCTCCAGCCAGGTCTTGCCGAGGCGGACCTTGACCCGTTTCGCCCCGGAATGCCGGAGCACGTTCGTGACCGCCTCCCGCAGCACGTAGCCGAAGGTCCGCTGCAGGGCGGGATCGACGTTGTCCACCGCGTGCGGGAGGTCCGCGTCGATCTCGGCCGCCCGCAGCGCCGCCCGCGCCCCGGCGACCTCGGCCGAAAGCGACACCTCGCGATACTCGGAGACCGTGGCGCGGATGTCCGAGAGCGCGCTGCGGGTCAGGTTCTCGACGTCGCTGATCTCCTGGAGAGCGCGGGGATCGTCCTTGCCGCTCTCCAGGATCCGGCGGGCGAGCCCGGCCTTGACCGTGATGGTGGTGAGGCTGTGCCCCAGGATGTCGTGCAGGTCCCGCGCCAGTCGCTCGCGTTCATCCGCCACCGCGAGCGTCGCGATCTCCCGGTTCGCCGCCTCCAGCTTCCGTATCGCGCGGACCAGGTTCGCCATGAAGAACATCGCCGCCGTGATCGACGTGGTCGCCACCAGGTCACCGAAGTCGTCTTTCCCGATGGCCAGGTGGACGGCCAGCACCAGCAGCAGGGCACCGCCGTCCAGGATCAACGCCCACCCCGCCGGCAAGGTGAAGGACAGCACCGCTGTCGCGTAGATCAGGATGTACGGGTTGTTGTCGTGCAGGAACACCAGGGCGATGCCGATGAGCAGCATCACCACCGAGAAGGTGTAGGTCGTCTTCCGCCGGGAAGGCGAAAGGCTGAGCGGGAACAGCACGTAGCAGGCGCCGTAGGCGACCATGAGAGCGGCGATCACCAGCTCTTCACCGGTCACCCCATCGCTGAACAGCTCGACCGCGGTGGGGATGAAGCTGGGCAGGATGAAGGCGATGCCGAGGATGGCCCACCGTCCCGGCCGGGGTCCGCTGCCGGTCCTCGGCGGCATGTCCGACCACCAGTTCTCACGGTTGTTCAAACCCGTCTGCACCCTGCCCGGGTAGTCCTTCACCTGGTCACCCTTTTCTCAGACCCGCGCACTGTCTTTACGGTAACGCCTGACCACCAGCGCCCCGAGGACCACGGTCCACGCCGCCAGCACACCCAGCGCGGCCGGGAGGCTCACCGTGAGATGGTCGGTGACCACCGGCCGGACGAGCTGGATCAGCCAGTACGTCGGCGTCACCTGGGCGATGTCGGCCATCCACGACGGCATCCCGTCGATCGGGATCCACAGGCCGCCGAGGAAGCCCATCCCCATCATGACGATCATGTTCATCGGCTGCATCGACTCCGGCGTGCCGAACTGACCCAGCAGCAGGCCGAGCAGCACCAGCGGGATCGCGCCGAGCCAGATGCCGAGCACCAGCCGCAGCCAGCCGGCGGCGTCGAGGTGGACCCCCTGGACCAGGACGCCGACCAGCGGGACGACGAGCAGCGACGGAAGCGCGACGAGCATCGCCGACAGCGCCTTGCCACCGAGGTAGCCGGTGCCGGTCAACGGGGTCAACCGCAGCTGGCGCTGCCAGCCCGTGGACCGCTCGATGGCCAGTTTCGCGCCGCTCGTCATCGCGGCGGAGAAGGTTCCGAAGGCCATCATGTTGACCATGATCACCCCGGAGATGTCCACGCTGGCGGTGCTGAAAACGTTGGCCTGCAACAGGAACATCAGCACCGGGAAGGCGACCGCGAAGAACACGAACCGCGTCGAGCGGAAGGTGCGGACGATCTCGGTCTTGAGATAGGTCGGGTTCATCGGACGGCGTCCTCGGTGTCTTCGGTGGTCAGGGAAAGGAACGCGCCTTCGAGGCCGACGGCGCTGATCTCGATGTCGTGCGCTTCGGGGACTTCGGTCATCAGGGCCCGCAGCGTGGCGTCGGAATCGGAGCTGGAGATCGCGACGCGGCCGCCTCGGAGTTCGAACCCGGTGATCGCGGGCAGCCCCGCGATCACCGGCTCCGCCGCAGCGGGTACCGCCGCGCGGATCGTGCGGCCCCCTGCCATCGCACGCACCTGCGCGACCGAACCGTCCGCGACGATCCGCCCCGACCGCATCAGCACGACCCGGTCGGCGAACTCTTCGGCCTCTTCGAGGTAGTGGGTCGCGAACAGGACCGTGCGACCGGAGTTCGTGTACTCGTACATGGACTTCCAGAACTCGCGGCGCGTGCCGACGTCCATCGCGGCGGTCGGCTCGTCGAGGATCAGCAGATCCGGGTCGCTCACCAGCGCGACCGCGAACCGCACGCGCTGCTTCTGCCCGCCGGAAAGCTTGGTGGAGCGCCGGTTCGCGATGTCCTCGATCCCGGCGCGGCGCAGCGCCTCGCGCACCGGCATCGGCTTGCGGTGCAGCGCGGCGACCATGCCGACGGTCTCGGCGACCGTGAGGTCCTCGACGAGCGCGCCGCCCTGCAGCATCGCGCCGATCATCCCGTCGCCGACCGCGTCGCCCGGCTTCCGCCCGAAGACGCTCACGGTGCCGCTGTCGGGCACGGAAAGGCCCAGGATCATGTCGACGGTGGTGGATTTGCCCGCGCCGTTGGGGCCGAGGAGGGCGACCACCTCGCCCGGCGCGATCGTGAGGTCCACGCCGTCGACGGCGTGGACGTCGCCATAGTGCTTACGCAGGCCGGAAAGTCGTACCGCCGCCCCCGCGGTGATGTCTTGTTCTCCCATGCCTAGAGCTTGTCGCGCTCAGGCTTTCCGGCCGTGGGCCACGCGTCACGACCTGGGGGTGACAGTTGTCAGGGGTGGGGGCGTCCTAAGGTCCGTGAAGGCCTCCTTG
>NZ_MUXN01000008.1:250853-371513 GCF_001995215.1 Amycolatopsis azurea DSM 43854 | reverse complement strand
GGTGCCGCCGCCGAACCGGCCCGGCCCCGGTGGCCAGACGCCGCCCGGCCGCCCCGGGCAGCCGGGTCCTGGTCACCAGCAGGGTCCGGGTCGGCCGCCGATCTCGCAGCCGACGCCGATCCCGCCGCCGTTCCGGCCGGGTCCGCCGAGCGGCGGGATGCCGCTGCCCCCGCCGGGCGCGGCTCCGCTGCCGCCGCCGCAGATGGGCGCTCCGGTCCCGTTCCAGCCCGGTGCCGTCGGTCCGCCTCAGCTGCCGTACGGCCCGCGTTTCGCGCAGCCCGCTTTCGCTCCTTACGGCGGCTATGGCGCGAAGAAGTCGAACGGCGGCGTCATCGCCGCGGTCGCGATCGTGGCCGTGATGGCGGTGCTCGGCGGGCTGCTCATGGTGATCACCATCGCGAACAGCGGCTCGAAGCACGTCGCGGACGCCGGATACTCGAGTTACTCGTCGTACCCGACGACTTCGTCCTCTTCGGACTACACGACGACCACCACGTCCAGCGACACGTCGACGACCACCACCGGCAGGCCCCGCGATTCGACCGCCTCGCGGGAGACGTCGGCGGGCTCGACCCGCGAGACCTCGGCCAGCCAGGCCCCGTCCGGCCCGCGGCCGCAGCACAAGCTGGCGGACAACCCGCTGTGGCTGGACAACAAGGTCGGCCTGCCGAACCAGGCGTGCAACCTCTCGCGCTGGGCGACCAACGCGAACGCGTCGGCCGCGTTCTTCGAGAGCGCGCGGCCCTGTCTGGACAGCGTCTGGCAGCAGGTCATGAGCTACACCAACCTGCCGTTCCGGGTGCCGACCGTGAAGTACCCGTCCGGCAAGAACTGGTCGAGCCCGTGCGGTGACGCCAATGGCGGGAACGTGGCGGCGTTCTACTGCTCGCAGAACGAGACGCTGTACATGCCGTACGAAGGCCTTCAGCCCAACCAGTACGGCAACCGGCCCGGGGTCTACCTGGCCGTCTTCGCCCATGAGTACGCGCACCACATCCAGGCGCTCTCCGGTATTTCGGAGGCCTATTGGGACGCGCGGTACGAAGCGGGCATCGACTCGGCGGCGGGCCTGGAGATGTCGCGGCGCAACGAACTTTCGGCGCAGTGCCTGTCCGGGACGTTCCTCGGCTCGACGGTGGGCCGCGGCGGTTCGGTCGACCAGGCGATGTATCGCGACGCCTGGCAGACCCAGGACCGCGGCGACCACAACGGCGGTCCGCGCGACCACGGCTCCGACGCGCACGCGGTCTCGTGGTGGCAGCACGGCGCGCAGAAGAACCGGATGTTCGAGTGCAACACGTGGGCGGCTAGCTCGTCCGACGTGTCCTGACGCCCGCGGGGCTACTTCCGCAGGCTACTTCCGCAAGTCCGTGCGTTCGTCACAACAGCACCACCAGCCGCACCAGTAGCGCGTGAAGGCCCCCTTCCCTCGGCTGAGCCGAGGAAACTCGACCTTCACACACGACACACCGGCTCCAAGGACATGAAGGCCCCCCCTTCACTGCGCTAGGCGCAAGGAAGGGGCCTTCATGTACTCACGATCCCCTCCTGGAAGTCCGTCAGCCTGGCGGGGCGAAGGGGTTCTCGGGTTCCGGCGGGGCCTCCGGCTGCGGCTGCGTGACCGGCCCGGGAACAGCAGCCTGCGTGGGAGCGGCCGCCTGCGGATACGACTGCACGGGCTGCGCTTGCGGCGCGTACTGCCCCGGCGCGTACTGCACGGCAGGAGCGGGCGGCGCGTACTGAACGGCGGGCCGCAGCTTCGCCTGGTCCCGCCGCCGACGCTCGGCCAGGACCGCCGACAGGTAAGCCCACGACGGCACTCCCGGCGGCACCGGCGCCCCGATCGCCCCGGCGACCTGCTGAGCGAGCCCGTACCCGAGCGCTTCGGCCGCTTCGGGCCGAAGCTCGCTCGTGCGGCTCAGGTACTGGCGGACGGCCAGCGCGAGGTCGTTCGGCAGCCGGGTCAGGTCCAGCTGCGAAGCCCAGTACGCCAGCTGCGGCGGCATCCCGACGTACGGCGTCCGGGAGGCGGGCATGCGTTCCCGGATCACCAGGGTGCCTGCCAGGTAGTCGCCGACGCGGCGGCCGTCGGGCGACAGCAGCGACGTGACCACCGCCACGACGCCGAGCAGCCCCAGCGCCCAGAAGTCGATGAAGAACCCGGCGAGCCCGCGGACCAGCGCGTGCCGGAACCGGACCGGGCCGCCGTCGGTGCGGACCACACGCAGGCCGAGCGCCATCTTCCCGAGGCTGCGGCCGCGGCTCAGTGTCTCGAAGATCACCGGGTAGCCGACCATGATCAGCACGAGGGTCACCAGGAACAGGGTCAGCGCCAGCGCCTCGTCACCGAACACGGCGACCTGGCTCAGGACCAGCATCGCGATGAACAGCGTGATCAGCTGGAGGGCGACGTCGATCATCATGGCGAGCCCGCGGCTGGCCAGCTTCGCCGCGCGCACGTCCAGGACGACGGCCTCGCCGGTGACGAGATCGGACTCTTGTTCCACCCGGCAAGCGTAGTGACGAATAGGCTGGGCGACCAAAGACGATCGCCGGGAGGGGCTCCGAGTTGGACGTGGACGTGTTCGTCGCCGCGCACCAGGCCGAATGGAACCGGCTGCGTGACCTCGTCGGCCGCTCCGGGAAACTCAGCGGCCCGGACGCGGACGAGCTGGTGACGCTGTACCAGCGCGTCGCGACGCACCTTTCGATCATCCGCTCGGTCGCGCCGGACCCCGTGCTCGTCGCGCACCTGTCCGGGCTGGTCGCGAAGGCGCGCTCGGCCGTCACCGGCTCGCACAGTCCCGCTTGGCGGGAGGTCGGACTGTTCTTCACGCACCGGTTCCCCGCGGCGCTGTACCTGAGCAGGCGCTGGTGGCTGGCGTCGGCGGCCGCGTCGATCGCGGTGATGGCGATCGCGGCGGTGTGGATCGCCGGTGACCCGCAGGTGCTCGCGTCACTGGCCTCACCCGAGGAGTTCAAGGACCTGACCGCGCCGGGCGGGAAGTACGAGACGTACTACTCGTCCGACCCCGCGGGCTCCTTCGCCGCGCGCGTCTGGACCAACAACGCGTGGGTGGCCGCGACCTGCCTGTTCCTCGGCGTGGTGCTGGGGGTCCCGGTGATCTACGCGCTCTGGGCGAACTCGCTGAACCTCGCGATCGGCGCGGCGCTGATGTCCTCGGCCGGGCGGCTCGACGTGTTCTTCGGCCTGATCCTGCCGCACGGCATGCTGGAGCTGACCGCGGTGTTCGTCGCCGCCGGGACCGGGCTGAAGCTCGGCTGGACGGTCGTCGACCCGGGACGCCGTTCCCGGACGAAGGCGCTCGGCGAGCAGGGGCGCTCGGTCGTGGTGATGGCGCTGGGGCTGACCGTGGTGCTGCTGATCTCCGGCGTGATCGAGGGTTTCGTGACGCCGTCGGGCCTGCCGACCTGGGCGCGCATCGGAATCGGAGTAATCGCCGAGGTCGCGTTTCTACTCTACGTGTTCGTTGTCGGGCGCCGGGCCGCGAAAGCGGGCGAAGTGGGTGATGTCGACTGGCGATACGCTGGAGATTCTCGACCGGAAGCGGGCTGACCTGGTTAGCTCCTCCCATGGGGAGAAAACGTTTACGTGTATTCGCGATAGTCGTCCTGTCCATACTCGCCTCGACGCTTCTCGTCGGCGCTTCGCAGGCCAAAACCGCCTCCGCGCCTTCGGGCAAACAGAACTGGGTGGTGAGCGTCGGCGGATTCCGTACCGACGCCGACCGCAACTACGTCCGGCTCGGGTATCTCGTGTTCGATCCGGCGGGCAACACCGTCACGCACAATTTCTGGACCTGGAACCAGGCCGACTTCCCCGCTCCGGTCAACAGCGGTGACGTCTACTACTGCGGCGACTGGGCGCCGGGGTCCAACCCGCGCAACAACTGCCCGATCAAGACCGCGCCGGGCTTCACCGGTGAGCCGAACGGTCACTTCACCGGCACCTACGCCCAGAATTCGGGGCAGGTGGCCATCACCTGGACCAGCAGCACCGTCGACGGCACGACCACGCCGGTGAACCTCACCGAGACCTGGTCGGTCTCGGAGACGCGACCAGGCCTCGGCCGGATGCAACTGGTCGGCGACAACTACTCGATCAGCAGCGGCATCGCCTACGGCAGCAACGCCTCCCTCGCGCAGACCAGCAAGGCCCCGATGAGCTCGGTCCGCGCGACCCAGCGGTCGTACCTGCTCGAAGGCCAAGGCGTGAACCGCTGCGCGATCACCAACTGGACCAGGGGAAGCAGCGGCGCCCTCGGCGTCGGCCCCGGGTGGAACAAGTGCGATGACGGCTCGTGCCTCGGGTTCGTGCAGTACGACTCCGGCTGCGATCCGTCCTCCTGCTGCCCCGCCGGTCCCGGCCACGCGGCGTGCGCGCAGAAGATCATCGACACCGGGGACAGGCGGTTCTACTACCTGAGCGACGCCTTCGGAGGGCGGCGCAACAGCTACGAGTTCTGGTGCGAATGCCTGTCCTACAACGGTTGCTACCTCGGCAACAGCCACGTCCGCCCGCTGCTTCAGGTGATCGACGACGCGGGCGCGTTCCAGGGCTGGGTCGGCGCCGAGGTCAGCCCCGACCGGAGCGGCTCGCGGGATCCGTCGGGCGAGTACTACTCCAGTTTCGCGCTGGTGGCGTAGGACTGAAGGGCGAGCGAACGCGCCGGGACGAAGTGGGTCCAGGTGGTCGTGAGTGGTAAGTGTCGTTAGAACGCGACTTACCACTCACGACCCACCCCGCCGAAGCGCTCAGCAGGTGCAGCTGCCCTCGAAGGTGATGCTGTTCCCGTCCTCCAGGCCCGCGCTCCCCGTGAACCGGATCTCGAACTCGCCGGGTTCGGTCAGGACGATCTTCGGGCTCGTCGCCGAACCGTCGGCGCCGGTCTTCGCCGTCGCCGTCTCGGCGCCGCCTTCGAAGACCAGCACGTTCTTCGGCCGCGCCGCGCGCACGAAGAAGTTCACCGGCACGTCGGCCGCGGGCTGGCCGTTCTCCCCGATCACGCGCACCACGAACGGCTGGCCCGGCGTCTTCGACGACAGTCGCTGCCCGTTGCCGGACAGGATCGCGAGCGTCCGCACCCCGGCCGCCCAGGTGTTGGACAGCCCGGGCAGCGAGCAGACCTCCTGGTACAGCCGCGACCCGGCGGCCGGAGCCTCCGCGGTCAGGCAGCGCGCTGTCGCGACGTTCGCCAGCAGCACCAGTCCGGGCAGCCCGGCGTTGCGGCGCCACTGCTGGTAGCGGTCCTTGCCGTCGCACGCCACGAGTTTGACGCCGACACCGTCGACCGGGCTGATCGCCGCCAGGCACTGTCCACTCGGGACGTGCTTGTACGAGAGCGCCGCCTTGTCGTACGTCCACCGCGCGCCGGCGTCCTTCGCGTCGGAGAGGACGGGCTTGCCGTCGGCCGCGGCCAAGGAGATGTTCCCGCCCCCGTCGGCGAGGTAGACCGGGGTCCCGGCCGGTTGTGCGGAAGCGGGCGACACGAGCAGCACCACCGGGAGCAGTGCGAAGAACAGCACGACCTTGCGCAAGCCGGACCCCGATCCTGTCGGTGTGGATGTCCTTCGAGCTAACCGCCCGCGACACCCGCCGCCAACCGGCACCACACGATCGGGTTCACAGCCGTCCGGCCGCCTTCAGCGCGAGATAGCGGTCGGCCAGCCGCGGCGGCAGATCTTCGGGCACGGCGTCGACGACCTCGACCCCGTGCCGCGCCAGCCGCGCGGTGACCTGGCGCCGTTCGGCCAGCACCCGCTCGGCCGCGGCCGCGTCGTAGACGGCTTCCGCGTCACCCCGCGCCGCCGCCATCTCGGCGACCCGAGGGTCGGCCACCGACGCGATCATCAGCTGGTGCCGTGAGGTCAGCTTGGACAGCATCGGGAACAGGCCTTCTTCCAGCGGCGCCGCGTCCAGTCCGGTCAGCAGGACGACCAGCGCGCGCCGCCGCGTCCGCCGCAGCACCTCGGCGATCATCCCCCGCGCGTCGGTCTCGACCAGCGACGGTTCCAGCGGCGCCATCGCGTTCACCAAGGCGGGCAACAGATCCGACGAGCCCTGGACCGCGGCGCGGACCTGACGGTCGTAGGCGAGGAGGTCGACGCGGTCACCCGCCCGCGCGGCGAGCACGGCCAGCAGCAGAGCAGCGTCCATCGCCGCGTCGAGTCGCGGCGCGTCGCCGACCCGGCCCGCCGAAACACGGCCGGTGTCGAGGACCAGCACCACGTGCCGGTCGCGTTCGGGGCGCCAGGTCCGCACCATGACATCGGACGCGCGAGCCGAGGCCCGCCAGTCGATCGACCGGACGTCGTCGCCGATCACGTACTCGCGCAGGGAGTCGAATTCCGTGCCCTGGCCCCGGATCAGCACCGCGTTGCGACCGTCGAGCTGCTGGAGCCGCGCCAGCCGCGACGGCAGATGCTTGCGGCTGTGGAACGGCGGCAGCACCCGCACGGTCCACGGCACGTCGTGCGAACCCTGTCGCGCCGCGAGCCCCAGCGGCCCGGTCGACCGGACGGTGACCCTGGCGGCGGTCCGGTCGCCGCGCCGGGTCGGCAGGAGCCGAGTGGTCACGACACGCCGTTCACCCGCGGGCAAGGTCAGGCGGTGCCTGTCGTCCGCGCCGGCGCTGGGCGGCCACGCGTCCCGGAGCCACGCGCGCACCGGACGGCCACCGGGGTTGGCCACGGTCAGCGTGACCTCGCAGGCCTCCCCCAGCCGCACCGACGTCGCGCCGGAGCGCGCGAAAACCAGCCGCCGCACGCTCCCGGCGAGCGCGAGATCCAGCACCACCAACAGAAACAGCACGGCCGCGGCCAGCCCGATCCCGGCCCACGAGGGCAGCAGGAAGCCGACCACCGGCGCCGCGAGGAGCGCC
Organism: Amycolatopsis azurea DSM 43854; assembly: GCF_001995215.1. Classification (GTDB taxonomy): domain Bacteria; phylum Actinomycetota; class Actinomycetes; order Mycobacteriales; family Pseudonocardiaceae; genus Amycolatopsis; species Amycolatopsis azurea. The sequence continues at coordinate 364,611 of NZ_MUXN01000008.1, read as the reverse complement.
AGCAGCCCGAGCCGCCCGGTGACGGCCATCAGCGTGGAACGGGCACGGACGCGAGGACGCGGTCCAGCACACCGTCCGCGGTCGCGCCTTCGAGTTCGGCTTCGGGCCGCAGGTCGAGCCGGTGCCGCAAAGACGGGCGCGCCAAGGCTTTGACGTCGTCCGGCGTAGCGTAGTCGCGGCCCGCGAGCCACGCCCACGCCCGCGTCGCGGCCAGCAGCGCCGTCGCGCCACGCGGGGAGACGCCGAGGCGCACGGACGGCAGCGCCCGCGTCGCCCGGCAGACGTCGACGATGTAGGCGAGCACTTCGGGACGCACGGTGACCCCGGCGACCGCGCGCCGGGCGGCGTCGAGCTGGGCGGCACCGGCGACCGGCCGGATCCCGGCCGCGGCCAGGTCTCGCGGGTCGAAACCCTGTGCGTGCCGGGAAAGAATGCCGAATTCGTCCTCACGGGACGGCATCGGCATGGTCAGCTTCAGCAGGAAACGGTCCAGCTGCGCCTCGGGAAGCGGGTACGTTCCTTCGTATTCGACCGGGTTCTGCGTCGCGATGACGATGAACGGGTCGGGCAGCGGCCGCGTCTTGCCGTCGCTGGAGACCTGTCGCTCCTCCATCGCCTCCAGCAGCGAAGACTGCGTTTTCGGCGGGGTGCGGTTGATCTCGTCCGCCAGCAGGAGGTTCGTGAACACCGGGCCTTCGCGGAAGGAGAACTCGCCGCTGTGCGCGTCGTAGACGATCGAGCCGGTGATGTCGCCCGGCATGAGGTCCGGCGTGAACTGCACCCGGGTCGTCTCCAGGTCCAGCGCGGCGGCCAGCGCCCGGACCAGCAACGTCTTCGCCACGCCGGGAACGCCTTCGAGCAGCACGTGTCCCCGGCACAGCAACGCGATGATGAGCCCGGTGACGGCCGCGTCGTTGCCCACCACGGCCTTACCGACCTCGGCGCGCAGCGCGATCAGCGCCGCCCGCGCTTCGGCCGCGGCGTCCCCTGTGTCCAAATCGGACTGATCGCTACTCAAGACCGCTCCACCTCTCGTTCCACGACATCGAGTCCGTCCGCCAGCCGCACCAGCGCGGCGTCGTCGGCGGGCGGGTCCCCGTACAACAGCGCGCCGATCTCCGCGGGCGCCCGGCCGGTCCGCCCGGCGACGGATTCCACCAGTGCGGCGGGTTCGGCGTCGCGAGTGAGGCCCAGCAACGGCCGAAGCCGCGCGCGAGTGGCCTCACGCAACGTTTCCCCGGCGTGCGCGGCGGCCTTCGCCTTGCGATACAACCGCGCCCGCCCCTCGGTGGCTTCGGCCGCTCGCACCACGACCGGGATCGGCTCGGTCACCACCGCCCCCAACCGGCGGGATCGCCACAGCGCCAGCAGCACCACCGCGAACCCGGCCTGCAAGGCCGCGTACGACCAGCCCGCCGGGATCAGTTCCGACAGCGGCTTCCGCTCGGTCTCCAGCGACGGATCGGCGGCCGTCGGCAGGTACCAGACCAGCCGCTCCTGCTTCCCGAGCAGCCGCATCGCGAGTGCCGCGTTGCCTTCGTCGGCCAGCCACTCGTTGGTCAGCGGCGCGGGAGTGCCGAGCACGGTCACCGTCCCTTGTGGATCGGGGACTTCGAGATACGAACCGCCGTAACATTCCAGCGCCCTCGGCTGCGTGGCCGAATACTTCAGGCCACCCATCGTCGCTTCTCCCGCCGCGACGGGGTCCTTCGCCTCGCAGTCGGGCGCGCGGGTCTCGGTCTCGGCCTGACCGTTCACCCGCACCCCGGGAAGGATTTCCTCGACCGTGCCGGGGCTCGGCCGCACCAGCACGACGTGCTCGGCGTTCTGCCTGATCTCCGCGAAGGTGCTCTTGGGCACGTACTCGGGCTCGGTGATCAAGACGGTCGCGTCCCTCGCGACCCCCTTGGCCGCGGCGGCGGTACGCACGATCGGGATCTTGACGCCTTCCCGCTCCAGCAAGGTCGCCAGCGCGCGGCCGCCGCCGGGCTCGTAGGAACCCGGTTCGAGCGCGCCGGTGGTCTGCTCGCCCTGGACGAGGACGAGCAGCGTCCCGGTCAGCACGAGCAGGAGGACGACCGCGAGCGGGAGCCGCACCCCGCGCCAGATCCGGCGGGCGTCGGGCGAGACCGAGGTCATCCGGCCGCCAGCGCGACGGGCCGGGCACGACGGCAGCGTTCGTCCAATTCGGACAGTGAGCGGTAGCCGGCCTCGGTGGCCGGGATCCCGCCGTAGTGGACGTCGTCGAACAGCCGGGCGCCGGCGCGCAGCGGGTCGGCGACGTCGGGCAGCAGGCGTCCGGCTTCGAGGGCGGCCTCGTCGGCGGTCCGGCCGGACTTCTCGTCCAGCAGCGCCCGCTCCTCCAGCGACCGCACCACGGCACGGAAGATCTCACGGACGGCGTCGTCGAAGTCACCCCGCGAAGCCGCCTCCTCGGCAGCCTTGCGGTGTTCGCCGGAAGCCTTGCGCTGCCCGGCGAACACGGCCTTGCCGCTCTTGGCCGACGTCGCCAGCGGGCCGGACCGCACGCGGATCACCACCACCAGCACGATCAGCACGACGACCAGCAGCAGCACGGCGAAGATCCCGCCGGGCACCGCGCTGTCGACGGTGTCGAGGAAGCTCAGCAGCTTTTCGAGCACCCAGCTGAACGCCTCGGACAACCAGCTCGGTTTCGCGTTCTGATAGGCCGGGTTCGCGAGCTCCTCGGCCGCGCGCAGCCGGGCGGGGTCCCGGTCGATGTCGACCGGGACGTCGGTGAGGAAGCGCGTCACCATGCCTGCGGCGGGGGCGGCGGCGTGATCCCGGCCGCGCGGGCCAGTTCGATGTCCATGCCCTCGCGGCGCATCCGCTGGTCGATGTAAAGGATCACGGTCACCAGCGCGGTGAACGGGCCGACGATCGTCTGCGCGATCACCGTGCCCACCGACTGCAGGATCAGGTCACCGGTCGAGGGAACGTACATCTGGTCCAGATTGCCGAAGATCGACAGGAACGCGCTGAAGCTGAACGGGATCGTGATGATCGACGCCAGGAACGACGAGATCACGGTGGCCAGCAGCAGGATCCCGAAGACCCGCCAGAACATCCCGGAGACCAGCTTCACCGAGCGGCGGAACGCCTCCATCACGGTGCCGCGTTCGAGGATGAACGCCGGGCTGGCCAGCGCCCAGAAGGTGTAGGGGATGATCGCGGGCAGCAGGCAGAAGATCGCCGCGACCATGATCGCCAGCGTGTAGAGCACGGTCAGCCCGAGCAGCGGCAGCAGCCGCGGCGCCGCCTCCTTCATGGCCTCCTTGAAGGTGACCGGCTTGCCCAGCACGGCCCTGCCCATCAGGACGGTCAGGAATCCGGTGAGGATGGTCGTCCCGAGCAGGGTGGCGACGAGGGTGATGAACGACGACGCCAGCGACCCGCCCAGGATGCCGAGCATCTGGTTCATCAGTTCCTGATCGGTGGCCGCCGGGCCGAGATCGCGGACCTTCTCGAGGTCGCCGGTGGTGTCGACCAGCAGCATCCCGACCAGGTTGAGGGCCGCGGTGAACACGGCGGTGACCGCGGCGGCGCCGAAGACCATCCGCCAGTACTTGCGCATGGCCGTGACCGCGCCGTCGAGGATGTCGGTCAGGTTCAGCGGGCGCAGCGGGATGACCCCTGGCCTGCCGAGGCCGACCTTCCAGTTCGGGTACTGCTGCTGTGGCGGCGGCTGGTACGACGGCAGCGGAGGAGGCGGCGGCGGCGCCCCTGACGGGGACTGCCACTGCTGCTCCGGCGCCGGTGACGGCGGCACTTCCCCCTGCGGCGGCGTCGGCGTGTCCGCCTGCGGCTGTGCCGGTGTGTCCGCCTGCGGCTTCGGCGTCTCGGTGCCTTCCGGCCCGGACGGTCCGCCGGTCTCCGTCATGCGACAGCCCCTTACCCGTTCTTGTTGCTTACGCACACTCTTCCAGAGGGTCCGACACCCAGCCAGAGCTGGGGGGACGACACTGATGGGTGACCGCTCGCCTCACGGTGGATACCCTCTGCTGCCGAGCAGTGGGAGGGGAGGTCGTTAGCTCGTTATGCTGAACATCGGACCGGGCGCCCCCGGTTCGCCCCTAGAACCACCGGGACCGACTTGATGACGCAACCGCCCCACGGCCAGTGGCCGCCACGCGGCGCCGTCCAGCCACCGCCGGTGCACGGCCAGCCACCTCCCCAGGTGCACGGCCAGCCCCCTCCTCAGTGGCACGGCGCGCCGCACCAGTTCCCGCCGCCGCCGCGCCGGTCCGTGGGCGCGATCGTCGGCATCTGCCTCGGCGCGGTCGCCGTGCTGGTCCTCGGCCTGGTCGCGATCGTTTCACTCAATCGTGACGGCAACGATCACGTAGCGAACGCGGGCTACAGCACGCTGCCGAACCCGCCGTCGTCGACGGACGTACCGGCGACCGGGTCTTCGACGCCCTCGTCCTCGACGAACCCGTTCCCGACGTCGCCGACCAGGGCACCGTCCTCGTCGAGCGGGCCGCAGAAGATCCTCAAGCTCGGCGACCACCCGATCCTCCAGGATCCGAACGCCGGCTTGCAGAACCGCGTCTGCACGCTGCCGCAGTGGCAGAGCAGCCAGCAGGCCGCCGAAGCGTTCTTCACCGCGGCGGGCAAATGCCTCGACAACGCGTGGGGCCCGTTCCTCGAGGCCTACAAACTGCCGTTCATCCCGCCCGCCCTGCACTTCCCGACCGGCGCCAGCTTCGAAACCGAATGCGGCACGATCCAGGTGGGCATCGCGACGGCGGCGTACTACTGCGAGAACAACCTCTACGTGCCGTTCCGGGGTCTTCAGACCGACCAGTACGGCAACAACCCGGGCGTCTACCTCGCCCTCTTCGCGCACGAGTACGGGCATCACGTGCAGGAGGTCGCCGGGCTGATGGACGCGGCCTGGCAGAAGATCTACGACTCGGGTCAGAACAGCCCCGCCGGGCTGGAGATGTCACGGCGCAAAGAACTCCAGGCTCAGTGCTTCTCCGGGATGTTCCTCGGCGCGCACGTCGACCAGGGCGGCACGGTCAGCCGGGACATGTACAACAAGGCCTGGAACGACCAGGAGACCCGGGGCGACAACACCTCGCGCAGCCAGGACCACGGGACGAACGCGCATTACGCGTCCTGGTGGCGGGCGGGTGCGAGCAACAACCGGATCGCCGACTGCAACACCTTCTCGGCCCCTTCGAGCGCCGTTTCCTGACGATGTGAAGTACAGCGCCGTTCGCCGCGAGGGATCCGGTGCCGTGGGCGATTCCGGGGCGCTCGGTCCGGCCCGTCACCGTGGCGGTGAGTGGCAGATGCCGGTCACTTGTCGCGTTTGGTCGGCTGATGGCGGGTGCCTCGGGTCGTGGCACCGTGACACGGGGTTGTGAAAGCCACTTTCGCAACCTTGAAGGTTGCGAAAGTGGCTTTCACAACCCCGCCGCGTCACCGGCCGGGCCGCGCACAGCCCAGGTAGGTAAATACTAATCCGCCCTGACCCACTTACCGCTCACGACCACCTGGACCGACCGTCAGGCCGCCGCGGGGACGCGCGGCCCGCGCAGCACCAGGAAGACGTACATCCCGCCCGCGAAGCAGCTGAACACCAGCAGCGCCAGCCCCAGCGGCCGCCGCGCGTCGCTGGCGCCCGCCGTCGTGTCGACCGCGTGGACCGCGACCCCGTCCCCCGAAGCACCGTCGGGGACGACGACGTCGATGCGCTCGCCCTTGCCGTGCCCGCAGCCGTTGAGCGAACCCTCGACCGGCTTGCCGCCGAACTCGAACTTCACCTTCTCGCTGGCCCCGCCGCCCGTGCAGGGCGCGGGCTCGACGACCTCGGCCCGCACGGTCGTCCCCTGGGTCTCGTTCGAGATGCCGAACAGCCCCGGCCCGGCGAACCAGGCCAGGAAGATCACCAGCAGGCCGGCACCGGCCGCCACGGCCAGGGAGTTCCACCCCGGGGTGAGCCCTCTGGCGGGGTCCGATCGCTTGCGCACGTTCGCCATGCTCCCAGAACCTCGCGGCAAAACACAGCGAGCCCTCATCGTCCGGGGGAGGGCGATACCAGCGGCAGAACAGAGGAGCCCTCTCGGCCGGGGAGGGCGATACCAAAGGTCCCTTGCTACCGCTCGATCGTCTCCGCGGAGGTCACCTTCCGGACGTACAGCAGCTTGTCCCCCGGCTCGATCGCGTCCGCCTGCGGAGCGTCCACGCGGTACAGGACGCCGTCGCGGACGACGCCCAGCACGATGTCCGGCAGGTGCCGCGGCGAACCGCCCTCTTCGGACGGCTCCACCGGACGCTCGGCGATGGCGAGGCCGGACTCGGGGGTGAGCAGGTCCTCGACCATGTCGACCACCAGCGGCGTCGACGTGGCCATGCCGAGCAGGCGCCCGGCGGTCTCGCTCGACACCACGACCTGGTTCGCGCCCGACTGCTTGAGCAGGTGGACGTTCTCCGCCTCCCGCACCGACGCCACGATGTGCGACTTCGGCGCCAGCTCGCGGGCGGTCAGCGTGACCAGCACCGCGGTGTCGTCCCGGTTCGGGGCGACGACGACGGCCTTGGCCCGCTGGACACCGGCGACCCGCAGGACGTCGGCGCGGGTGGCGGAACCGTGCACGGTCACCAGGCCGAGTGACGTGGCCGCTTCGAGCGCCTGCTGGTCGGTGTCGACGACGACGATGTGGTCGGGTTCGACGCTCTCGTCCCCGAGCAGCGCGTTGACCGCAGACCGGCCCTTCGTGCCGAATCCCACGACGACCGTGTGGTCACGCACCTTCGTCCTCCACTTTTGGATCTTGAAAGCCTGGCGGGAGCGCTCGGTGAGCACTTCGAGTGTGGTACCGACCAGGACGATGAGGAAGAGCACCCGCAGCGGGGTGATCACCAGGACGTTCACCAGCCGCGCGGACGACGTCGCGGGGGCGATGTCGCCGTACCCGGTGGTCGACAACGACACCGTCGCGTAATAGAGGCTGTCGAGGAAGCTGAGCCCGTCGCCGTTGGCGTCGCGGTAGCCGTCTCTGTCGAGATAGACGATCAGGACGGTCGCGAGCAGGGCGAGCATCGCGCCGATGATCCGTTTGAGGATCGACCGCAGCGGGCTGACCGTCAGTTCCGGCATCCGGATCACGCCGACGAGCTCGTGGTCCGGGCGGTCGCTCAGCCTGACCGGGAAACGCTTGAGAACCCTCATGCACAGGCTCCGGCCTGGTCCGCGTAACTCACGGTCGGGAGGATAGCCGAAGAACCTCGCGTTCAGCGCGGTATGCGAAGCTCAGGGCATGTCCTCGGATTCCCAGCCGTCTCAGCGGCCCGCCTATTTCCTCGCCGGCCTGCTGGGCGCGGCCGGTGTCCTGCACTTCGTCCAGCCGAAGCCCTTCGACGCGATCATCCCGAAGCAGCTCCCCGGCTCCGCCCGGGCGTGGACTTACGGCTCCGGCGTGGCCGAGCTGGGTGTCGCGGCCGCGGTCGCCAACCCGAAGACGCGACGGCTCGGCGGGCTCGCGGCCGCGCTGCTGTTCGTCGTGGTCCTGCCGGGGAACGTGAAGATGGCCGTCGACGCGGACCGCCGGAAGGCCCCGAAGCACTGGCGAGCGGCTTTCTGGGCCCGCGTCCCCCTTCAGATCCCGCTGGTGACCTGGGCCCTGAAGGTCCGCGACCGCGCCTAGATCGTCGGGACGCCGCGCAGGAGCTGACGCAGGCCTTCGGCGTCCAGCAGATCCGCTGGCCGGACGGTCTTGTCGTGTTTCACGTAGTGGAACGCCGCCCGCACTTTCTCCACGGGGATCTTCTTCAGCGCCGCCCACGCCAACCGGTACGCCGCCAGCTGCACGGACAGCGACTCGAGCCGGTCCTTCTCCGGGACGGCGCCGGTCTTCCAGTCGACGACGGTCCAGCCGCCGTCGGGATCGGCGAACACGGCGTCCATCCGCCCCCGCAGCGTCACGCCCACGACGTCGGCCGAGAACGGGACCTCGACGGCGTGCGGCACCCGATGCGCCCATTCGCTCTTTTCGAACGCCGTCCGCAACTCCTCCAGCTCCGAATCCGGCGCCTCGTCGACGTCCGCCGCACCCGGCAGATCGTCGATCTCCAGCAGCTGTTCCCCGCCGAACCGCTGCTCCAGCCAGCCGTGGAACGCCGTCCCCCGGCGCGCGTAGGTGTTGGGACGCACGGGAAGCGGCCGCCGCAGCCGTTTGGCCAGCGCGGCCGGGTCGGCCGACAGCTCGACCAGCTGACTCACCGAAAGATGCGGCGGCAGCACGACCTGCTGCACCCGGTCCCGCGCCCGCGCGCGCTCCTCCAGCAGCACCTTCGTGTCGGAGATCCAGCCGTCCGGATCCTCCTCTTCCTCCTCGGAGCCTTCTTCCGCGTCTTCCATCGCGCCCAGCACCAGATCGACGCCGTTGGTGACGCCCTCGCGCCGCGGCCACAGTGGGTCGACCGGCCACCGCGACCGGCGGGAGTCGGCGACCAGCGGGTTCTCCCCGTCCGCCTCCGGCTCGTCGGCCCAATGCTCGATCCGGCCGACCGAGTTCTCCCGCATCACCTCGCCGATTTCGAGCAGGAACTCCGACGGGCCTTTCGGCCGCGCGCTGCTCTCGTTCCACCAATGGCCGGAAATCAGCATCGTGTGCTCGGACCGGGTCAGTGCGACGTAACAGAGCCGCCGTTCCTCGTCCGCTTCACGCGCGACGAAACCCTCTTCGTGCAGTTCCAGCGCTTCCTGGACTTCCTTGCGGTCGTAGCCTTCCGCGACCCGCAGCTCCGGCAGGTCCTCCGAGTCCCCGCGCAGCGCAGCCGGCAACGAGGTCGACGTCCGCAGCCACGACGACGACCGCCGCCTCCCCGGGAAGACCTCCTTGACCAGGTGCGGAATGGCGACGATGCGCCATTCCAGCCCCTTGGCCGAGTGCACGGTCAGCACCTGGACCCGGTCCGGCACGACCTCCACCTCGCCCGGGGTGAGCCCGTCCTCCGCGTGCGCGGCGGTGTTCAGGTAGTCCACAAAGGACAACAGGGTGGCCGTCGGCGAGGTCTCGGCGAAATCCGTGACGACGTCGGCGAAAGCGTCCAGGTGCGCACGCCCGGCGGGTCCGGGGCGGGCCAGGGATTCGACGTCGAGCAGCATCGTGCGCTCCACGTCGGCGACCAGTTCCGGCAGCGACTGGTCCAGCCGCCGTCGCAGCGCCGAAAGCTCCCAGCCGATCCGCTGGATCCGCCGGAACCCCTCGGGTGAGTACCGATCCGACGCCCCGGGATCGTCGATCGCGTCGGCGAGACCGGCCTGCTCGACGCGCTCGGTCACCAAGACGGGTTCGTCCACATCGGACTTCCCGGACGGCGGCACCGGCGAGGAGAGTTCGCCCGCGCGACGCCACAACGCCGCGAGGTCGGCCGCCGCGATCCGCCAGCGCGCGCCGGTCAGCAACCGCGCCGCCGCGCTGCCCGCGAGCGGGTCGGCGAGCACCCGCAGCGTGCTGACCAGGTCCGCGACCTCGGGTTCGTCGAGAAGGCCGCCGAGACCGACGACTTCCACCGGAAGACCGCGCGCCCGCATCTCGGCCGCGATCGGCGCCATGTCGGCACGACGGCGCACCAGCACCGCCGCCGTCGGCGGTTTTCCGGTCTCCTCCATGGTTTCGAACCAGCGTTTCGCCACCGCGTCGGCCACCCACTCTCGTTCGGCGCGGACGTCCGGCAGCAGCGCGGTGGCGATGTCGGCCGTTCCCGCACCTTCCAGGGCGCGCAGCCGCGCGACGCCGAGACCGCGTTCCCGCAACGGTTCCGAGATCGCGTTCGCGAGTTCGAGCACCTCAGGCGGGTTGCGGAAACTGGTCAGCAGCCCGAAATCCAGAGCCGGGACGAGCCGTTCGCCGTTGTCACGGGGGAAGTCCGTGGTGAACCGGGGCAGGTTCGCCGCACTCGCCCCGCGCCAGCCGTAGATGGCCTGCGCCGGGTCGCCCACCGCCGTCACCGGCATCGGCGGATGTTCGACACCGCCGAACAGCGACCGCAGCAGGATCCGCTGTGCGTGCCCGGTGTCCTGGTACTCGTCCAGCAGGACGGCGCCGTACCGCTCGCGCTCGCCCGCGACCACCGCCGGATAGCTGCTGGCGAGCTGCGCGGCCAGCGACATCTGGTCGGCGAAGTCGAGCGCGCCTTCCGCCCGCTTCCGAGTGTGGTAGGCCTCGACCAGCGGCAGGAGCGCGAGCCGGAACCGTTGCGCCGTCATGACTTCGGCCAGCTTCTGCGGCAGCGCCGCGCGCTGCCCCTTGGCCCGCGGCGCCTTCTCGATGACGTCGCACAGCCACGACGTGTACTGCGCCAGCCGTTCGGTCTCGACCAGATGCTCGCCGAGTTCCCCGGCCAGCGCGAGCAGCTGCGCCGTCACCGTGGACGGCACGCGATCGGTGTCGAGGTCGTTGTCCCAAGTGGACACCACGCGATGCGAGAACTGCCAGGAAGAAGTCTCCGAAAGCAGCCGGACCCCGGGCTGCACGGGCAGCCTCAGCCCGTGCTCGGACAGCAGCCGTCCGGCGTACGCGTGATAGGTGAGCACCGTCGGTTCCCCGGCCGTCACCGTCATGCGGAGGTCGCCGGTCGGGTCGATCTTGTCGAGCAGCCCCGAGCCGACCAGGCGGCGCAGCCGGGTGCGGACACGCTCGGCGAGCTGACGGGCGGCCTTGCGGGTGAAGGTCAGGCCGAGGACGCGTTCCGGCGGCACAACGCTGTTGGCCACCAACCACACCACGCGCGCGGCCATCGTCTCGGTCTTGCCCGCGCCGGCACCCGCGACGACCAGCGACGGCTCGATCGGCGCGGCGATCACCTCGGCCTGTTCGTCGGTCGGGGTGTGCAGGCCGAGCGCGCGGGCGATCTCGCCTGGCTCGACCTGACGGCGCTGGAGTTCGGAGATCAAGGACCGGTCACCTGCCTGCCCTCGGGCCGCAGCGGACAGCAACCCCTTGCCGGGCAACGATCACAGTCCGGGTTCTCGGTGACCCCGTACTCCGGGCCCGCGGCGGATCCGGCCGCCGACCGCACCAGTTCTAGCCACTGCTTGCCGCCGTCCTCGTCCAGCGGGGCCTGTTCACGCTGGGTGGATCCGGTCTTGTTGTTGGACTTCGCGACGTAGACCAGCCGGGCGCCACCGGGTTTCGAACCGCCTTCGACGGCGCCGAGCAACACGGCGAGCTGGTACGCGGCCAGCTGCGGATGCTGTTCGGCGTCCGAGGCGGAGATCGGGACCTTGCCGGTCTTGATGTCGATGACGACCGGGCGGCCGTCCTTGTCCATCTCGACCCGGTCGACCCGGCCGCGCAGGAGCACGCGGATGTCGGTGTCAGTGTCGCCGACCGGCAGTTCGACCTCGATGTCCTGCTCGACCCCGGCCTCGATCAGTTCCTTGCGGCTGGATTCCAGCCAGGAGATGAAGTTCCGCAGCATCTGCTCGACCCGCGACCGCTCGCGGCGCGAGAACCACGGCGCCCCCGCGTCGACCCGCACCCACGCTTCGTCGAGGGCGGCACGGATCTGCTCGTCGCTGCTGCCGCCCGCGACGGCCTGCGCGAGGCCGTGCACCAGGGTCCCGGTGACCGCCGCGAGCTGCGCCGGGTCACTGCCGCCGTGGCGTTCGATCAGCCACCGCAGCGGGCATTTGACCAGAACCTCCACTGTGGACGGTGAAATCCGGATCAGATCGCCCGGCCCGTGCACGGGTTCGCCGGTGGAGGGTTCCAGCAGGCCGTACCAGGTCCCCGGATGCGCGCCAGGGACACCGGCGGCGGCCAGTTTCGCGAGCTGACGCGCCGCCCGCTCCCGTCTTTCCGGCTCGCTCGCCTCGTCGCAGACGACCTCGCGTAGTTCGCCGACGAGTTCGGCGAGCACCAGCGAGCGCCCCGCCGGTTTCATCCGTGAGTCGAGGCCGCCGTCGTCCGCGCCGTTCTCCTCCAGGTCGTCGATGAACCGCGAGGGCTGCTCGTCCTCCCCCGCGACCGCGCTGACCAGCAAGATCTTCCGCGCACGGCTCGCCGCGAGATAGAACAGCCGCCGCTCTTCGGCGAGAATCGGCGCGGTGGCGGACACTTTTTCGTCGTCGACTCCGGACATGAGGTCGACCAGCCGTTCCACGCCGAGCACGGAACCGCGCAGCCGCAGATCCGGCCAGCTGCCCTCCTGGACACCGGCGATCGACACGACCGTCCACTCGCGACCGGCGGACGCGTGCGCGGTGAGCAGCGAGACGCCGTCGCTCTTCATCGCCGCGGGTGCCAGCGTGTCGCCCGCGATGTTCTGCGCGGACAGGTAATCCGCGAACGACGCGACACTCGCCTTCGGCAATCTGTCGACATAGCGACCAGCCGCGTCGAAGAGCGCGACGATCGCGTCGAGATCGCGATCCGCCTGCGAGCCGAGGGAACCGCCGCGATCGACAAGGCGCAGGAAGCGCTGCTCCAGACCGCTGTCCTGCCACAGCTCCCACAGCACCTGCTCGACGCCTTCGCCGCGCGCCACGGCTCGGTGCGCCGCGTGCAGCAGGCTGCCGATCCGGCGCATCGGCAGCGACTCGGCCTCGGCGAGACCGGTGAGGACATCGTTGGTACGTAAGGCTTCCACCAGCAACTCGTCGCTGGAGCGCTGTCCGCCGCCGGCGAGCTCCAGCCTGCGCAGACCGCGCCGCAGCCGACGCAGCGCGAGCGGATCCGCGCCGCCCAGGGGCGAGGACAACAGCATTTCGGCGAGGTCGACGTCCAGCAGTTCCGGATCGGCGGCGAGCCGCAGCATCGCCAGCAGCGGCCGGACGGCGGGTTGTTTCGCGAGCGGCAGTTCCTCGGTGGCCGACCCGATCGGCACTCCGGCGGCCCGCAGAGCGCGTTGCAGGACAAGAAAAGTACGGGCGGGCGACCGGACGAGCACCGCCATCTCCGCCCACGGCACGCCGTCGACGAGATGCGCGCGGCGGAGCTGATCGGCGATCCAGCTCGCTTCGGAGGCCGGTGTCGGCATCAGGCGGACGCGGACGGCGCCGCCCTCGGCGTCCGGAGCGTCGACGAGCTTGCGCTGCGGCGACGAGCCGGGCAGCACGGAACCGAGTTTCGTGACGGCCGTGCGGATCACCGGGGCGAGCCGGTGCGCGGTGGTCAGCAGCACGGTGCGCTCGCCGTCTTCGTCCGCGTCGGCGAACAGCCGGGGATCCGCGCCGCGGAAGGAGAACACGGACTGATCGGGGTCGCCCGCGACGACGAACTCGTCGGCCGCGTGCCCGATGAGCCGGATGAGCTGGGTCTGCAACGGGTCGAGATGCTGCGCGTCGTCGACGAACAGATGCCGGACCCGGCGCTGCTCGCGTTCGCGCAGTTCGGGGTCGTCCTCCAGCGCGAGCAGCGCCGAAGTGACGAGTTCCGCCGCGTCGAGGGCGGGTGCGCTCGCCACGCCGAGCGCGTTGCCGCCCGCGCCCTGTAGCAGGGTGACCTCTTCGTACTGGCTCCAGAACCGCCCCGCCGCGACCCACTCGACGCGGTCACGCCTCCTGCCGAGTTCGACCAGGTCCTCCGGGCCGAGCCCGCGTTCGGCGGCGCGGAGCAGGAGGTCTCGCAGTTCCTCGGCGAAACCGGGCACGTTCAGCGCGGGCCGCAGCTGCTCCGGCCAGTCGAGCGCGCCTTCTTCGAGGTCGCCGGCGAGGAGGTCGCGGACGACGACGTCCTGTTCCGCCCCGGCCAGCAGGCGGGGTGGCGGGAGCTCGTCGGCCTGCGCTTCCATGCGCAACAGCGCGTACGCGTACGAATGCACCGTGCGCACGAGCGGCTCGCGGATCGTGCGCGGCAGCGGATCCTCTTCCGGATCGGTGGTGAGCCGGTGGGTGATGTCGGCGCGCAGGACCTCGGCGGCCTTGCGGGAAGTGGTCAGGATGAGCACGCTCTCCGGATTCGCGCCCTCCGCGATACGCCGCGAAGCCGCCGACGCCAGCAACGCCGTCTTGCCCGTCCCCGGGCCGCCGAGGACCCTGCGGAAGCCGTCCGGGGCAGCCAGCAGGCGGCGGGCGCCGGAATCCCACTGGAACGACGGCGTGCCGGTGACCGGCGTGCGGACCAGCCGCGCGTCGGTTCCTGCCGCTGTTCGCCGCCCGTTCACGCCCACGATGGAACCACGCCCCGCCGACACAACCTCGCAGCGGCACGGCAAAGTGGTCCCATGGATGACGAACTGCACGAGCGGGTGCGCGAGGTCATCGCGAGCGTGCCCGCCGGCTCGGTCGCGACTTATGGGGATATAGCGTCGGTTTCGGGAGCCCCGTCACCGAGGCTGATCGGGCGGATCCTCAGCGAGGACGGCCACGACCTGCCTTGGCACCGCATTCTGCGCGCCGACGGGACACCGGCTCCGCATCTGCTCGACGAGCAGCTGCAACGGCTGCGCGAGGAGGGCGTCATTCCCGACGGCCAGCGCGTCGACCTGCGAAAATACCGGTGGCAGCGTGATCCCGATGACGACGCTGGCCTGGGCGGACTTTTTTAGGTTAGCCTCGCCTAATGAGTTACATCGAGGCGGAGGTGACCGGCGTCCGGCGGCTCACCCCGCACATGAGCAGGGTGACCTTCTCGGGAGCGTCGCTGGTGGACCAGGCGCCCGACCAGTACCTGAAGGTGTTCTTCCCACAGCCTGGCCAAGCGGAACCTGTGCTGCCCGCGCCACTGAGCGGGGACGAGGTGTACTCCTGGTACAAGACCTACCTCGCGATGCCGGACGACGTCCGCCCGCCGATGCGCACCTACACCGTGCGCGCGCTGCGGCCGTCGGCACAGGAGGTCGACATCGACTTCGTGCTGCACGGCGACGAAGGCCCCGCCTCGGCGTGGGCTTCGGGCGCTTCGGAGGGTGACAAGGTCGCCTTCCTCGGGCCGCACGGGCTCTACGACGTGCCCGAGGGGACGACCTGGCAGCTGCTGATCGGCGACGAGACCGCGATCCCGGCGATCGGCGCGATCGTCGAAGCGCTGCCCGCCGGGACGCGGGCGCTGGTCTACGTCGAGATCGGTGACCGCGAGGACCGTCAGGTCTTCGAAACGCAGGGGACCGTGGAGCTGCACTGGGTTGTGCGCGGTTCTGGTTCTGTTGGTGACGCGGTGCTCGAGGCCGTCCGGAAGGCGGATCTGCCGGGCGGGACGCCTTACGCGTGGGTTTCCGGCGAGGCGAACATGGTGAAGCTGGCGCGGCGGCATCTCGTGCGGGAGCGCGGGGTCGACAAGCGGGCGATCTGCTTCACCGGGTACTGGCGGCAGGGCATGAGCGAAGAGGCCGCAGGACGCGAAGCGATGCGGCAGGCGGAGGCGGGCGAAGCCCCTACCTCGGACGACTGAGGCCTTCGCGCCTACGAGTCTCTCACTCCTGCGAAGGCGACCGCCTCGTCCGGCGCCTCGCCGCTGACCTGCGGAAAGAGAGCAAGGGACCTTTGCTGTCGTTCGTTAGTGCACTAACGAACGATAGCAAGGGTCCCTTGCTATCGTTTCTCTTAATGTTGAGAGAGGCGTAAGTCCGTGAAGGACTCCTTGAGGGACTCTGGGTCCCTCAAGGAGTCCTTCACGGACAGCCGCATACCCCAGGAACCTCAAAAACCACAGCAACCCCACACACCACAGCGGGTGCGCGTGAAGGCCCCCTTCACGCGGCTCAGCCGAGGAAACTCGCCCATCGCAGCGGCAGCCCACGGCCCACGGCCCACGGCAGCCCAAGTACATGAAGGGGTCCTTCACGGAGCCAGGCGCAAGCAAGGGGGCCTTCATGTACCGCAAGACCAGAAGCCAGAAGAAACCTCAGTGCGGCACCCAGAGGGTCACCCGCGTCCCCCGCCCCGGATGCGAATCGATCGTCCCCCGCCCGCCGACCTCCGCCAGCCGCGCCATGATCGACTGGCTGATCCCGAACCCCGGCGGCCGCTCCAGCATGCTGAAGCCCGTCCCCTGATCCCGCGCGATGACCGCGACGCCGCCGTCGCTCTCTTCGACGCGAAGCACGACCTGTTTCGTCCCAGCGTGCTTCACGGTGTTTCGGAGGGCTTCGCGGACGGCGTCGCGGATGGCGGTCCGGCGCGCGTGCGAGAGGCGGTAGTCCTCTTCGGTCTCGGCCGCGACGAGTTGGGTGCGGAGGCCGTCGCGCGCCATTTCGGTGGCGACCTCGGCGAGGTCCGCCGCGAGGCCGCGCGCCGACGGCGCGTCCGGGCCGACCAGTTCGCGCCGGAGTTCGGCTGCCTGCGCCCGCGCCGTCGCGCGCAGCTCGGTGAGCCGTTCGGCGGCGGCGGAATCGTCGTCCGGTGCCTCCAGCCCCATCGCTTCCAGGGCCTGGAGCACGGAATCGTGCATGACCCGCTGGGTCCGCAGGCGTTCGGCGCGCTGCCCTCGGCGCATCCCGATCCCCAGCGCGAACCGGGTCCCGACGCCGAGCAGGATCAGGATCCCGGCCGTGGTCACCATCGCCACGACGAGCGCGATCATGCACCCCACCGACCGGCTCACCGCGAGCGGATGGTCGAGCGGGAGCCCGCCGATCCAGGTCAGGTACGCCCGGAACGGGAACGCGGCGATCAGCAGCACGAGCGCGGCGGGCAGGCCGAACGACAGCGTCCACAACGCCACCGTCCCGACGATCCACGTCCACGCGACGTCGATGGCGAACGGCTGGATCTCGGTCGGCGCGGCCACGGCCACGATCGTCGTGAGCACCACGCCCACCGCGAGATCCGCGTACATCAGCCGCCCGGACGTCTTCGCCCGGACCCCGCGGCCGCGCACCACCCACCAGACCGCGAAGACGTTGAGCAGCACCGCGAAGATCGTCGTGCCGAGCACCGGGACGATCCCCGCCGACCCGTTCGAGACCGCGAAACCGATGTACACCTTGGGAAACGCGGCGACGCGGTAGAAGATCGGGCCCAGCGCGGAGTAGCGGATCGCGCGCATGAGCATCGAATCCGCGGAGTCCGCGCGGTAACGCCAGTCCGGAACGGAGTCGGGATCGGGGGCTTCGTCGGCGGGGCTGGCGCCCAGCACCGAAGATCCCTTTCTCAACATCGCGCGCACGAAAGTGACCGATTGAGACTCGGACATCCGCCGCCCTCCCGTGCGTCCGATGCGTCGAGATTGGCAAAGCGGGGAGACCGCGTCAAGACGGCCGAATGCGCAGTTCCGCGACGAGAAGTTTCACCAAGGCGCCGAGCCGCTGACGTTCGGGCTGAACGGTCGGCACGCCGGCGGCTTCCAGCGGTGCCGCGGTCACCGGTCCGACGCACGCGCACAGCACCGGACCTCGCATTGCGGCGAGCAGCTCCTCGCGACGCGACCCCGCCAGTGTCAGGAAGTTCGCCGCCGCCGGCGCGGAGGTGAAGGCCAACGCGCGCACCCGCCCGGAGATCACGCTTTCGACGAGTTCGTGCACCGGTTCGACGTCGGCGGGCGAAAGCCAGCGGTACGGCTGTGCCTGGACGACGTCCGCGCCCGCGTCCCGCAGCAGCCCGGTGAGTCCGGGCAGCAGGGTGCCGTGCAGCTGGACGGCGACCCGTTCCCCGCGGACCCCGGCGTCGCGCAAGCCCTCGAACAGTTCCGCGTTGCTCTCTTCGGGCGCGGAGAATTCCTCGCGCAGCCCCTCGCCGCGCACCGCGCCTGCCGCTTTCGGGCCACGCACGAAGATCCGTGACGCCGAAAGCCGTTCCAGCAGCGGTTCGCGCAGCCCCCAGCCTTCGGCCGCGGAAAGCCAGCCGCGGAACCCGGCGCCGGTGGTGACGGCGGTGAACCCGACCGGTCCGGCCAGCACGGCGTCGGTCGCCGCCCTCAGTTCGGTGTCGTCAGGCAGCGGGACGATGCGGATGGTGGGCGCGTGCAGCACGGTCGCGCCGTGCCGTTCCAGCGCGCCGATGAAGTCGTCGGCCCGCCGCTCCGCGGTGATCCCGATCGTGATTCCGGCCAGCTCAGCCATATCGCGCGCCCATCCTCCTGATCTCCTCCGCGAGCCGCTCGCGCAGATCCGCCGGTTCGAGCACTTCGAGGTTCCCGCCGAAGCGCAGCAGTTCGCCGACGGCCGATTCTCCCGGTTCCACCGGCAGTTCCATCGTCAGCCAGCCGCTTTCATCCGGCTCGGTGTCCGCTTCCCGCAACGCCCGCGCGCCGACGGCCCCGAGGTAGAACGGCAGCAGTATGCGGGCGAACTCGTTCAGCCGGACCACCGCCGTCCGCGAGTACATCCGCTTCTCGAACTGCTCCGACCACTCCCGCCAGTACCGCGCGAGGTCGAAGTCGGACGGCCGTTCGAAGGTCTCGCCGAGTTCTTCGAGCTCTTCGATCCGGGAGACGCGGTAAGTCCGGTCGGTTCCGTCGCACCGCGCCGCGAGATACCAGTTCCCCGCCTTGAGGATCAGGCCCAGCGGGGCGAGGACACGCTCGACCTTCCGCTGTCCCCAGCGTTCGTAGCGGACCTTGATCCGCCGCCCGTGCCAGACCGCGTCGGCCAGTTCGGACAGTCGCGGCAGGCTCTCGATCCCGCGATGCCAGCCGGGGACGTCCAGGTAGAACCGCTCGGAGATCTTGCTCGCCCCCGCGCGCAGTTCCGCGGGCATGGCCGCGTGCAGTTTGAGCTGGGCGGCGGCGAGGACCGTGCCGAGCCCGAGTTCGGAGGCCGCGCCCGGCAGACCGGCCAGCGAAAGCGACTGCGCCTCTTCTTCGGTCAGCCCGGTCAGCCGGGTGCGATAGCCGTCGACCAGCTGATATCCGCCCGTGCGCCCGCGATCGGCATACACCGGGACACCGGCCGCGGACAGCGCCTCGACGTCGCGGTAGACCGTCCGGACCGACACCTCCAGCTCCGCCGCCAGCTCCTCGGCCGTCATGCGGCCGCGGTTCTGCAGCAGGAGGAGGACCGACAGGAGCCTGCTCGCGCGCATGAATCCAGTATCCCCGAAAACCTGACACAACCTGACAGGTATGGCTGACAGGGTGAACCCATGAACGAGTTCGCCGTGAAGAACTGGGAAGAAGTCATCGTCAGCGGTACCGACGGCGGGCCGCGAGTGGCCCACGCGCACGCCACGTTCGGCTACAGCGGGGTGATCGAAGGCGAGTCGGTCCTCGACTACCTGCTGTACTACGCGGGCGAGGGTTACGACGGCGCCGGCACGACGGCCCCGGGCTTCGAACGTTTCGAGGGCAGTGTGGACGGACGCAAGGGAAGCTTCGTGATCAAGCACGACTGTGGTTTCGACGAGAAGGGCTTCGCCTCGACGTTCGAGGTCGTCGCGGGCTCCGGAACGGGTGAACTCGCCGGGATCACCGGAACCGGCACCACCTCGGGTGCCCTCGGTGACCCGACGATGTCCTACACACTCGACTACTCGCTTTAAGGAGGACCTGTGCTCGAGGTCGATCGCGAGCAGGTGCTCGCGTACCGGATCGCCGCTCACGGACTGCACCGGGAGGAGACGGATCCGGTCGCGGCGGCCGTGTTCGACCTCGGGCTGCAGGATTCCGTGCGGGACACCGCTCTGCTGGGCCTCGCCGCCCGGATCGACGGCGACGTCACGCCCGAGGTCTGGGACGACGAACGCTTCGTACTCGCCTGGACGCATCGCGGCGCCCCGCATTTCCACCGCCGCGCGGAACTGGACGCGATCCGGGCCGCCCTCGTGCCGCTCGACGAGAAGGACGCGATGGCCCGGATCCTCTGGCAGCGCAAGCAGGTCGAGGCCGCGGGGATGTCCGCGACCGACGCGCTGTTCACCGCGGCGAAGGCGATCCGCAAGGTAGTCACCGGGGTGCAGACCAAGGGCACGGTCAGCGGTGCGGTCACCAAGCTGATCCCCGACGGCCTCTCGTACGCCTGCCGCGGCTGCGGTGTCGTGCACATCTACGAGCAGCTGATGCGGGTCGCGTCGATCCACGCCGGGGTCCGGCTGGAGGCGGGCGCGACCCCGGCGACGCTGGCGCCACTGGAAAACCGGCGCGCGCTCAAGACGAGCCCGGACGCCAAGGCCGCGGCGCGCGTGATCGAGGGCTATCTGCGGATCAACGGACCGGCCACCCCCGGCGACGCCGCCGCGTACGCCGGGACGACCCGCGCCGGGGTCGACGCGATGTGGCCGGACGGTCTGGCCGAGGTCCGGGTCGACGGCAAGAAGGCGTTCCTCCCGCAGGACCGGGTGGCGCTGCTGGAGAACCCGCCGGAGCCGGACGCGGTACGCCTGCTGCCGCCGCTGGACCCGTTCGTCCAGGCGCGGGACCGTGCGGTGGTGGTGCCGGACAAGGCCCGGCAGCAGGAGGTCTGGAAGATCCTCGGCAGTCCCGGCGCGCTGCTGGCCGACGGCGAGATCGCGGGCGTGTGGCGGGCCAAGGCGAGCGGGAAGAAGCGGCTCGACTTCACCGTCACCCCGTTCGACGCGCTCCGCCCGGCCGTGCGGAAGGCGGCCGAGGAGGAGGCCGCCCGGGTCGCCGCGGCGCGGGAGTTCCCCGATCTCCGCGTCGCCTGGTCCTGACGGCGGTCCGATCGGTCCCGTTCGTGGTGACCAAGGGGTAGGCCATCGCGCAACCGCTTGCCGCGGATGATCACACCGGCGACCGTCGGATTCATGAGCGCACAGACCGAAACTCAGACAACGACGAGCGGCTGGGCGGCGACCGGCGACCTGCCGTGGCCGCGTCAATGGGACGGCGTCCGCGAAGGCCCCGTCCTGTTGCAGGACGGCCGGGTCCTCGCCGCGGGCGGCGGCAACAACCGCGGCGCGGTGACCTACGCCGAAGCCGCCCTCTACGACCCGGCCAGTGGCCGGTGGACGGTCACCGGATCGCTCGCGACCAGCCGCCGCCTGCACACGCTGACCGTGCTGCCGAACGGGAAGGTGCTCGCGGCGGGCGGCTTCCACGGCCATCCGACGGCCTCGCTCAACGCCCTCGCCTCGGCGGAACTCTTCGATCCGGCCACCGGGACCTGGAGCCCGACCGGCTCGATGACCACCGGTCGCAGCAACCACAACGCGGTCCTGCTGCCGGACGGCCGGGTGCTGGTGATGGGCGGCGTGACCGACAGCCCACCGGTCGAATCGCTCATCATCGGTTCGGCGGAGATCTACGACCCCACGACGGGTGTGTGGACCGTGGTCGCGCCGATGATCCACGCCAGGGCGTCGTTCCCCGCCGTCCTGCTGACGGACGGGAAGGTCCTGGTCGCCTCGGGCACCATCGAAACCGGCGGTGATCTCGTCGGCCTGACGTTCTGCGAGATCTACGACCCGGCCGCGAACACCTGGAGCCAGACCACCCCGATCGGCACGCCGGTCCCCCGGGAACCAGGACAGCCGCGCATCGGCGCGCAGGCGGTCACGCTGCCCGACGGCACCGTGCTGCTCACCGGCGGTCATTCGGGCGGGCCGCTGAACTGGAACTACAACCCGTTCAGCTTCGGCGAGTCCGAACGGTACGACCCGGCGACCGGGAAGTGGACCGACGCGGCACCGATGCGGATCCCGCGCGACGAGTTCCGGCTGGTGCGCTTGGACTCCGGCAAGGTCCTGGCGATCGGTGGTCTCGAATACGGCGGTTACGACGCCGGGTACCAGAACTCGGAGATCTTCGATCCCACCACCGGCGCCTGGGGGCCGCTGATCGGCCTCAGCATCGGCCGGGCGAAGTTCGGCGCGGTCAAGCTCGCCGACGGCCGCGTCCTCATCGCCGGTGGCGCCGCCGTGCTCGCCAACGCCGGACCGGACGCCAACCACGTCCTCATCACCAAGACCGACCTCTTCACCCCCTGACCTCCCGCATTTGGTCCTCTGAATGCGGTAGTTGCACACGCAAGGACCGCATTCAGAGGACGAAATGCCATGGATCACGGGTCGACGGCCAGCCGGTAGCCCCGTTTCACCACCGTCTGGACGGGTTTCGGCGACCCCAGCGAACTCCGCAGGCGCCCGATGGCGGTCTCGACGGCGTGCTCCTCGCCGCCGTCGGGCAACGCGGAGATCAGTTCCCGCCGCGAGAACACCCGCCCCGGAGACTCCGCCAGCGCCCGCAGCATGGCCATCGGCGCGGGTGCGATGTCACACCACTGCCCGTCGACCAGTGCCGCCTGACCACGCAGCTCGATACTTCGCCCGCCCGCCGTCAGCCGCGGCGAACGGGCTTCGAGCGCCTCGGACACCGCCCGCGCCAGTGCCCCGATCCGCGACCTCGTGGGCTGGACCGTCGGGATCCCGAGCGCGGCCAGCGGAGCCGCCGTGATCGGCCCGACGCACGCCACCACGACCCGCTTTTCCAGCGCCCGCAAGACTCCTGGCAGCCGCCCGGTCCGCTTCGCCAGCGCGAGCAGGGACGCGGCGGCGGGCGCGCTGGTGATCGGCAGCGCGTCCACCGAACCGTCGAGGACGGCGTCCAGCAGCCGGTCCAGCGGTCCGGGATCGGCCGGGCCGACCCAGCGGTACACCGGCACCTCGATCACCTCCGCACCCGCGGCGCGCAGACTGTCCACAAAGTACGGAAGCGGCTCGCCGTGCAGCTGCACCGCGATCCGCTGACCGTCCACACCGGACTCCAGAAGATGACGTAACACCTCGGCGTTGCTCTCCGACGCGGGCGAGTAGTTCTCCGACAGTCCGGCCGCGCGGATGGCACCCTTGGCCTTCGGGCCGCGCGCGAGCAGCGAAGAGTTCCCCAGCCTGTTCAGCAGCTCCTCCCCCAGCCCCCAGCCTTCGGCCGCCTCGACCCAGCCGCGGAAGCCGATCCCGGTCGTCGCGACGACGGCGTCGACCCGATCTTCGAGCAGTCGTCGCGTGGCCGCCCGCAACTCGGTGTCGTCGGCGAGCGGCACGATCCGGATCGCCGGGCCGTAGCGCACGGTCGCACCCTTACGCACGAACAGCGCGCCGAGCTCGTCCGCTCGTCGCGCCGCCGTGACACCGATGACGAAGCCCGCCAGGGGCAGCACCTCCGTCACGGTGAAGCCTCGACCTCCACCACACCCCCGGTGACTCGCACGCCGTACGCCGCGACCGAAACTCCTTCAGCGTCGAGGCATGAGCCAGTCCTCAGATCGAACCGCTCCTTGTACACCGGCGAGGCCACCACAGGGACGCCGCCCGCGTCGCCGACGATGCCGCGCGACAGCACCGCGGCGCCGCTGATCGGGTCCAGATTGGACAGTGCGTACCACCGGTCGCCGGGCAGCCGGAAGATCGCCACCTGCACGCCGTCGCCGAGCAGGGCGGCGACACCGGACCATTCGGGGACGGCGCCGGCCGCGCAGACCGCGGTCCAGGTGCGCTCGATCGAGGTCGTCACTGTTTCACCTCCGGGATGCCCAGCAGCACGGGTACGTTCTGGTCGCGTTCTCGCCGGAACGAGATCGTCGGATCCGGCGTGCCCGGCGCGTTGACGAACGAGCTGAACTTCGCCAGCTTCTCCGGGTCCTCCAGCACTCCGCGCCATTCGTCGGCGTAGTCGCCGACGTGCTTGGCCATCGCCGCGTCGAGGTCCTCGCAGATGCCGAGCTTGTCGTCGACGATCACCGCGCGCAGGTGGTCGAGCCCGCCCTCCATCTCCTCGACCCACGGCGCGGTGCGCTGCAACCGGTCGGCCGTGCGGACGTAGAACATCAGGAACCGGTCGATCGTGCGGATCAGCGTCTCGGTGTCCACTTCGGACACCAGGAGATCCGCGTGGCGCGGGGTCGCGCCGCCGTTCCCGCCGACATAGAGATTCCAGCCCTTGTCGGTGGCGATGACGCCGAAGTCCTTGCTCCGCGCCTCGGCGCATTCCCGCGCGCAACCCGACACCGCGGACTTCAGTTTGTGCGGCGAGCGCAGGCCGCGGTAGCGCAGCTCCAGCTCGATCGCGAGCCCGACACTGTCCTGCACGCCGTAGCGGCACCACGTCGAACCGACACAGGACTTGACCGTGCGCAACGACTTCCCGTACGCGTGCCCGGACTCGAACCCGGCGTCGACGAGCCGCCGCCAGATCAGCGGAAGCTGGTCGACGGTCGCGCCGAACAAGTCGATCCGCTGCCCGCCGGTGATCTTGGTGTACAGCCCGAAGTCCATCGCCACCTGCGCGATCACCATGAGCTTCTCCGGCGTGACCTCCCCGCCGGGGATCCGCGGGACCACTGAGTAGGTCCCGTTGCGCTGGAGGTTCGCGAGGAACTTGTCGTTGGTGTCCTGCAAGGTCGCCTGTTCACCGGCGAGGATGTGCCCGTTGCCCAGTGTGGCCAGGATGGACGCGATCGCCGGTTTGCAGATCGCGCAACCGGTCCCGGTCCCGTAGCGGTCGATCATTTCGCTGAACGTGCTGATCCTGGTGGCCTGCAAGATCTGGAACAACTCCGCGCGGGATTGCGAGAAGTGCTCGCACAGCGCCTTCGACTGCTCGACGCCGCACGCCGTCAGCAGCTTGCCCAGCAGCGGGACACAGGACCCGCACGCCGTGCCCGCCCGCGTGCAGCCCTTGATCTTGGCGACCGAATCGCAACCCTCTTCGGTGATCGCGTGCGTGATCGCACCCTTGGACACCGCGTTGCACGAACAGATCTGCGCGCCGTCGGGCAGCGCGTCGACACCGACCGCGGCGCCACCGCCCGCCGGGGCGAGGATCGCGCCCGGTTCGGCGGGCAGCGGCCTGCCGACCATCGCCCGGAGCGTGTTGAACTCGCTCGCGTCCCCGACCAGCACCCCGCCGAGCAACGTCTTCGAGTCGTCCGAGACGACGAGCTTCTTGTACGTCCCGGCGACGGCGTCGTTGAACGCGACCTCCAGCGCACCCTCGGTCGCCGCGTGCGCGTCACCGAAGCTGGCGACATCGACACCCATGAGCTTGAGCTTCGTCGACATGTCCGGCTCGGGGAACGTGCCCTCGCCACCGGTCAGCCGCGCCGCGACGATCTCCGCCATCGCGTACCCGGGCGCCACGATGCCGTACACCTTGCCGTCCACGGCCGCGCATTCGCCGATCGCGTACACCGCCGGATCGGACGTCCGGCAGGTGTCGTCGACCAGGACGCCGCCCCGCGCTCCGACGTCCAGCCCGGACGAACGGGCGAGATCGTCGCGCGGCCGGATCCCGGCGGAGAACACGACGAGGTCGACGTCGAGTTCGGTGCCGTTGCCCAGCTTCGCGATGTAGCGAGAGCCGTCCGGCTCGATGGCGTCGGTCGACGTTCCCGTGTGGACGGTCACGTCAAGATCGGTGATCAGCCGCCGGAGCAGCCCACCGCCGCCCTCGTCGACCTGCAACGGCATCAAACGCGGCGCCATCTCGACAACATGCGGCGAAAGTCCCATGTCCCGCAACGCCTTCGCGGCTTCCAGGCCGAGGAGACCGCCACCGATGACGACCGCCGAACGCCGGCCGCGGCCGGGGCGCTGAGCGGCCTCCCGGATGGCGTCGAGATCCTCGATCGTCCGGTAGACGAAGCAGCCAGGAAGGTCGTGCCCCGGCACCGGCGGGACGAACGGCCGCGAACCGGTCGCGAGGACGAGCGTGTCGTACGGCTGCTCGTACCCGGCTTCCGTGACGACGACCTTGCGTTCCCGGTCCACTGACGCGACCGCATCCCCGAGCCGCAGCTCGACCAGCGGGTCACCGGCGTAGTCCGCGCCTTCCAGCGCGAGCGAGGCAGGGTCCCAAGTGTCCACATAGGACGTCAGAGCGACCCGGTCGTACGCGGGGCGCGCTTCCTCGGCGAGCACCACGACCTGCCATTCGCCGGTCTTGTCCTCCGCGCGCACGGCCTCCACGAGCCGGTGCGCGACCATGCCGTGCCCGACGACGACGAGTTTCCGCATCAGACCTCCGCTCCCGCGAGCGCCAGACCTCGGGTGCTCGCCACCTCCGACTGCTGTTTGCGCAGGTACACCGCCCACGTGACGGCGAAGCACAGTCCGTAGAAGACGAGGAAGGCCACGAACGCCGGCACCCCGCTCTTCGTGTCCGCGAACGACTGCCGGAAGGCCAGGTTGATGAACAACCCGCCGAGCGCGCCGATCGCGCCGGCCAGCCCGATCAACGCGCCGGAAAGCTTGCGCGCCCTGAGCATCTCCAGCGTCTCGTCCGCGCCCTCGCTGATCGCGACCTTCGCCTTGGCACGGAAGATCGCCGGGATCATCTTGTACGTCGAGCCGTTGCCGACGCCGGTCAGCACGAACAGCACGATGAACGCGACGGTGAACAGCGCCAGCGAGTTCGACGTCGAGGCCAGGATCAGCACCACGGTCGCCGCGGCCATCCCGACGAACGTCACGAAGGTGACCTTGCCACCGCCGATCCGGTCGGCCAGCCAGCCGCCCGTCGGACGCGAGAAAGAACCGAGCAGCGGTCCGAGGAACGTCACCGCGGCCGCCTGCAACGGGGTGCGGCCGAACTGGTTCTGCAACACCAGGCCGAAAGCGAAGCTGTAACCGATGAACGAACCGAACGTGCCGACGTAGAGGAACGACATCACCCAGGTGTGCGGATCCTTGACGACCTCGCGCATCGCCTTGGTGTCGCCCTTCATCGAGGCGAGGTTGTCCATGAAGAAGTACGCGCACGTCGCGGCGAGCACGATCAGCGGGATGTAGATCGCGAGCACCAGCCGGGGCACGGTCGCGCCGACTGTGCCGATGACCAGCAGGCCGATCAGCTGGATCGCCGCCACCCCGAGGTTCCCGCCGCCCGCGTTGAGCCCGAGCGCCCAGCCCTTGTGCCGCTCCGGATAGAACGCGTTGATGTTCGTCATCGACGACGCGAAGTTCCCGCCGCCGACCCCGCCGAGCGCGGCGACCACCAGGAACGTGCCGAGCGAGGTGCCCGGCTCCATCACGACCGCCGCGAGGATCGTCGGCGCCAGCAACAACATCGCGCTGACGATCGTCCAGTTCCGGCCGCCGAACCTCGCGACGGCGAAGGTGTACAGCGGCCGCATGAACGCGCCGATCAGCGTCGGCGTCGAAACCAGCAGGAACTTGTCAGCGGCTGAGAAACCGTACTGCGGTCCCATGAACAGGACCATGACCGACCACAGTGTCCAGACGGAGAAGCCGATGTGCTCGGCCAGGATGGAGAACCACAGGTTCCGCCGGGCGATCTTCTTCCCGGTCGCCTCCCAGAACCGCTCGTCCTCCGGGTCCCAGTGCTCGATCCAGCGTTTACCGCGAGCGGCCATGCGGTCCTCCTTGGTGGGCATCGTTCGGTTTTCCTGTAGCCGGATCACTGGGCGGCCAGCCATTTCGCGACCCCGCCGACGGCGTCCTTGCAGCCACCGCAGCCGGTGGTCGCGCGGGTCGCCCCGGCGAGGGCGGGGACGTCGGTGGCGCCGGCGCGCCAGGCCTCGACGAGCCGCCCCTTGGTCACCGCGTTGCAGCGGCAGATGACCGCCGACGCGGGCAGATCGGCCGGGCTCGCCGCCGACGGTGCCCCGACGGGCAGGGCGCGTCCCAAAAGGACGGCGAGCCGGTCTTCGGGGACCGGTGTGCCCCGGTCGTAGAGCTGGGTGATCGACGCGGCCGCGTCGGGCAGGCCGAGCAGGATCGCACCCGCCACACGGTTTTCGCGGACGACGAGCTTGCCGTAGCGGCAGCCCGCCGGGTCGCTGAAGGTGAGCACCTCGGCGGTCGGGTCGTCCGCGCCGGTCATCGTCTCGCCGAGGGCGGTGAGGTCGATGCCGCGGGCCTTCAGCCGGGTGACCGCTTGGGTGCCGCGGTACCGCGACGCGGATTTCGTGCCGGTGACCAGATCCGCGACGACGGCGGCCTGCTCCCAAGCGGGTTGCACGAGTCCGCCGAACGCGCCGGGATGCTTCGCGCAGTCGCCGATCGCGTGGATCCGGCCGTCGCTGGTGCGCAGCAGATCGTCGACGACGATGCCGTTCTCGACGGTCAGCCCGGCGTCCACGGCCAGTTTCGTCTCGGGCCGGACCCCGGTGGAGACGACGATGAGATCGGCGGGCACGTGGGTGCCGTCGTCGAGTTTGAGCCCGTCGCCGCTGACGTAGCGCGCGGCCCCGACGCCGAGCCGGAAGCCGACGCCGAGTTCTTCGAGCTTCCTGGTCAGCACCCGCGCGGATTCCGCGTCCAGCTGCCGTTCCATGATGTGCGGCATCGGATGCACGACGGTGACGAGATTCCCCCGCCCCGCCAGGCCGCGCGCGGCTTCCAAACCGAGCAGTCCGCCGCCGAGAACGGCGACCGGGGCGCCCAGCTTGGCGGCGTCGAGGATGCGGGCACAGTCGTCGAGAGTGCGGAACGCGACGACGTCCCGGCCGGGTTCGAGCCCTTCGACCGGCGGCATCCACGGGTTCGCGCCGGTGGCGAGCACGAGCGCGTCGTAGTCCACAGTGGACCCATCGTCGAGGTGGATCCGCCGCGAGTCCCGGTCGATCGACGTCGCGGAGACACCCCGGCGCAGGTCGGCGCGGGTGCGGGACGGCCATTCTTCGTCGTGCAGGCGGACCGCGTCGGGCCGCATGGTGCCCGCGACCACCGACGAGAGCAGCACCCGGTTGTAGGCGGTGTGCTTCTCCGCGCCGACGACGGTGAGCCGCACGCGTTCGCCCTCGGGATCGCGACGCTGGATCTCGTCCGCGAGCCGCGCGCCCGCCATCCCGTATCCGGCGATGACCACCGACCGGGGGCTCACGCGACGACCTCGGCCGGGGCGAGCGCGACCGCGCACACCTTGAACTCGGGCATCCGGCTGGTCGGGTCGAGTGCCGGGTTGGTCAGCAGGTTCGCCCGCCCTTCACCGGGAAAGTGGAACGGCAGGAACACCAGGTCCGGGCGCAGCGACCGCACGCAGCGGACCCGGGCGACGGTCTCCCCGCGCCGGGACCGCACGACGGCGAGGTCGCCCTCGGCCAGTCCCGCCCGGGCGGCGGTGTCGGGATGAACTTCCACGAAGGCCTCCGCCACGACGTCGTTGAGTTCCTTGACCAGCCGGGTCTGCGCCCCGGACTGGTAGTGCTGCAGGACCCGGCCGGTGGTGGCCTGCAAGGGGAATTCGGTGTCGGGCGGTTCGGCCGGGCCGACGTGGTCCACCGGCACGAACCGCGCGCGGCCGTCCGGATGGGCGAAGGAGTCGAGGAACATCCGCGGCGTGCCGGGATGCGATTCCGCGGGGACGGGCCAGTACAACACCTCGCCGTCACGGAGCCGGTCGTAGGTGATGCCCGAGTAGTCGGCGACACCACCCTTGGACGCCTTGCGGAGTTCGGTGAAGACGGTCTCCGCGTCCGTCGGGAACCGGCCGTCGGGCTGGCCGAACCGGCGGGCGAGTTCGGAAAGCACGTAAAGATCGGTCTTCGCGCCGGACGGCGGATCGATCGCCTTGCGCCGCAGCAGGATCCGGCCTTCGAGGTTGGTCATCGTGCCGTCCTCTTCGGCCCACTGGGTGACCGGCAGGACGACGTCGGCCATCGCCGCGGTCTCCGACAGGACGAGGTCCGCAACGACCAGGAAGTCCAAAGAGGACACGTTCTCCTGGATGGTCCCGGCGCGGGGCGCGGAAACGACGAGGTTGCTGCCGAACACCATCAGCGCGCTCGGGCCGTCTTCGGTGCCGAGCGCTTCCAGCAGTTCGACGGCCGAACGACCCGGTCCCGGCAGGGATTCCGGCGGCACGCCCCAGACCCCGGCGACGTACTCACGGGCGGCGGGGTCGTCGATTTTGCGGTAGCCGGGCAGCTGGTCGGCCTTCTGACCGTGCTCGCGGCCGCCTTGCCCGTTGCCCTGCCCGGTCAGGCAGCCGAACCCGGACCCCTCGCGCCCCGGCAGCCCGAGGGCGAGCGAGAGATTGATCCAGGCGTTGACCATCGCCGTACCGTTGGCGTGCTGCTCGGTGCCGCGCGCGGTGAGGACGTAGGCGTTGCGGGCCGCGGCGAGCTTGGCGGCGACGCGACGCTGATCCGCGGCGGAGACGCCGGTGACCTGCTCGACCCGCTCCGGCCACCACGCCGCGACCGACCGCCACAGTTCCTCGAAGCCGTTCGTGCGCCCGTCCACATAGGACTGATCGAGCAGGCCGTCGGCGACGACCGCGTGCAGGATCCCTTGCGCGAGGGCGAGGTCCGTTCCCGGCGCGGGCGCCAGGTGCAGCCCGGCCAG
This sequence comes from Amycolatopsis azurea DSM 43854, assembly GCF_001995215.1. Lineage (GTDB taxonomy): Bacteria > Actinomycetota > Actinomycetes > Mycobacteriales > Pseudonocardiaceae > Amycolatopsis > Amycolatopsis azurea. The sequence goes on along the minus strand of NZ_MUXN01000008.1, from coordinate 334,496 downwards.
CTCCGCGGTCGGGGTGCGGCGCGGGTCGACGACGATCAGGTCCGCGCCGCGCAGGTGCTGGGTGAACGGCGGCATCGTCTCGGCCGGGTTCGCGCCGATCAGCAGGACGGCGTCCGCGTCGGCGAGATCCGTGACCGGGAACGGCATCCCGCGGTCGGCGCCGAACGCCTTGATCCCGGCGGCGGCCGCCGACGACATGCAGAACCGGCCGTTGTAGTCGATCTGCGAGGTGCCCAGCGCGACGCGGGCGAACTTCCCCAGCAAGTACGCCTTCTCGTTGGTGAGCCCTCCGCCGCCGAAGACGGCGACCGAGTCGGCGCCCTTCGCGGCCCGGATCTCGGTGAGCCGACGCGCGACGAGGTCGAGCGCCTGGTCCCAGGTCGAGGGCCGGAGTTCGCCGTCCGTGCGGATCAGCGGCGTCGTCAGGCGGGAAGGCGAAGTGAGGAGCTCCCCCGACGTCCATCCCTTCTGGCACAGGCCCCCGGCGTTGACCGGGAAGTCGCGCGGGGCGACACGGGCGCCGTCGAGGCTCATCCCGCACTGCAGGGCGCAGTACGGGCAGTGCGTGTCCACCGCGCGGGTGGGGACAGGGGTGGCGAGCGGCACGGGCACCTCCTCCAGGCGTCGATAGCGCTTGAAGGTAGGTAGGCCGTGTTACCTGAAAACTCCTGAATGTTTCAGGCGTTTGACATTGCCCGCCGCCGATGGACGTCACATCGTGAGGTCGGACCCTCTCGCCCGGCGGCGCCGCGGGGCCTAGGCCGACATGTCGCGAAAGCCACTTTCGCAACGTCTGATGTCCCGAAAGTGGCTTTCAGGACGCTTGAAGCCGGCACGCGAGGCAAACGGCCGGCCCCCACACAGAACGACGGCAGCGCTGTTGTGAAAGCCGCTTTCACAACGTTGAAGGTTGCGAAAGTGGCTTTCACAACGCGCCTGACTCCCGCCCGGCGGCGCCGCGGAGCCGCGAGAGTCCCGAGCGCCACGCTTGAGTCGGTGACCGTCCCGAGCGAGGCACTCGGGACACGTTTGCCCTTCCCCAACCGTCCGCGCCACTCACGAGGGCAACTATTCACCATGTGTATAGATCGTGTGTATAGTCCCCCGCATGTCGATCGGGAACACCTTGCTCGGCCTGCTCGAAGCGGGCCCCAAGCACGGTTACGACCTCAAACAGCTCTACGACAAGCAGTTCCGCCAAGACCGGCCGCTGCACTACGGGCAGGTGTACTCGACGCTGAACCGGCTCCTGAAGAACGGACTCGTCGAGGAGAACGGCGTCGAGGCGGGCGGCGGTCCGGACCGGAAGCGGTACGCAATCACCGATGCCGGCGTCACCAACGTCGAGGAATGGCTGAAAAGTCCGGAAAGTCCCTCGGTCTACTTGCAGAACACGCTCTACACCAAGGTCGTGCTCGCGCTCCTGTCCGGCCGGGGCGCCCAGGAACTGCTCGACACGCAGCGCGGTTCCCACCTCCGCGCCATGCGCGAGCTCACCGCCCGCAAGACCGACGGCGACCTCGCCGACCAGCTGATCTGCGATCACGCGCTCTTCCACCTGGAAGCGGATCTGCGCTGGCTGGAACTCACCGCCGCCCGGCTCGACGAGCTCGCGCGGCAACTGACGCACTGACCTGGGGACCACAAAGTGGAAACACCGTTGTTACAAGGCTCGGGTCTGCACAAGGCCTTCGGCCCCGACCAGGCGCTCGCCGGGGCCGGGCTGACGCTCGAAGCCGGCGAGATCGTCGCGATCATGGGCCCCTCGGGCTCGGGGAAATCGACCCTGCTGCACTGCCTTTCCGGCATCGTGCGGCCCGACCAGGGACAGGTCCTGTTCCGCGGCCGCGACCTCGCGACCATGCCCGACGCCGAACGCAGTGCCCTGCGGCGCACCGAATTCGGCTTCGTCTTCCAGTTCGGGCAGCTCGTGCCGGAACTGAGCTGCCTGGAGAACGTCGCGCTGCCACTGCGCTTGGGCGGGATGAAACGCCGTCCCGCCGAGCGGATGGCGCGGACCTGGCTCGACCGACTGGAGGTCGGCGACTCGGCCGACAGCACCCCCGGCCGGGTCTCGGGCGGACAGAGCCAGCGGGTCGCCATGGCCAGGGCCCTGATCACCGAACCGTCGGTGATCTTCGCCGACGAACCGACTGGCGCGCTGGACACGCTCAGCGGCGAACTCGTCATGCGCCTGCTTTCCGAGACGGCGAAGCAGACCGACGCCGCCGTCGTCCTGGTCACCCACGAACCGAGGGTGGCCGCCTACTCCGACCGGGAGGTCATCGTGAGAGACGGCAAGACCCGTGAACCGGCGGTGACCCGGTGACCGGACGCGAAGACCTGCTGCTGGGGTTCCGGCTGGCCGTCGGGGGCGGCCGGGGCTCCATCGTCAGGCTCGTCCTGAGCGCCGCCGGCATCGGGCTCGCGGTGGCGATCCTCCTGGCCGGCGCCTCCGCGGGCACCATCAAGGAGAACCGGGACCAGCGCGTGTTCGCCGCCTCCGTCCGGAGCGAACCGATCCCGGGCGCCGACCCGCTGACCTACCGCCGGACGACGACCGACTTCCGCGGTCAGGCGATCTCCCTCGTCCACCTGCGGGCAGGCGGCCCGAACTCACCTGTCCCGCCGGGGTTGGACCGGCTACCCGCGCCGGGCGAGGTCTTCCTCTCGCCGAAGCTGGACGAACTCGTCGCGTCCGACACCAGCGGTCTGCTGCGGCCACGGCTGCCAGGCAAGCAGGTCGGGGTCATCACCGAGGGCACCTCGCTCAATCCGAACGATCTGGTCGCCTACGTCGGCTCGGACACGCTGCAAGGACAGGCGGTCTACGGCTTCGGCGCCACACCCGGCTACGACAACATGATCGAACAAGGAATCCTGGCCCTGCTGCTGATCGGGCTCTTCGTCCTGCTCACACCGGTGTTCGTCTTCATCGGGACGATCTCCCGGCTCGGCGGCGCCGCACGGGACCGGCGGCTCGCCGCGTTGCGGCTGGCGGGCACGTCCGTCCGGCAGCTGCGCCGGATCACCGCGGCGGAATCGCTCGTGGGCGCCGCGGCCGGGCTCGTCGTCGGCGCCGCGCTGTTCCTGCTCTTCCGCGGCACGGTGGCGAACTTCCAGGTGTTCCGCTTCGGGCTTTACCCGAAGGACCTCACGCCGTCGTGGCCGCTGGTGGTGCTGATCGTGCTCGTCGTCCCCGCGCTGACCGTGGTGGCGGCGTGGTTCGCCCAGCGGCACACGATCGTCGAACCGCTCGGCGTCGTCCGCGAGACCACGCCGCCGAAGCGGCGGTTGTGGTGGCGGCTGCTGCCGACCCTCGCCGGAATCGCCTTGATACTCCCGGGCTTCAGCGTGGCGAGCGAGCTCGACCGCGTGGCGGTGATCGGTGGGGCGGCACTGCTGATGCTCGGGATCCCGGCACTGCTGCCGTGGCTGCTGGAACGCGCCGTGTCCCGGATCAAGGGCGGGTCGCCGTCCTTCCAGCTCGCGATCCGCCGTCTGCAGAGCGACAGCGGGACCCCGTCGCGAGTGGTCGCGGGCCTTTGCGTGGTGCTCGCCGGGGCGATCGGGTTGCAGAGCCTGCTGGCGGGACAGGCGGTGCAGGGCGGCTACGAGGACAGGACGGACGGTCGGACGGTCGTCTACGCGGAAGGCCCGGTGGCGGACAAGGCGGTGGCCGCGGCGCGCACGGTGCCGGGATCGGCCGACTTCCAGGCCATGCGCTCGCTGTTCGTCACCATGGACGACGCGCTCTCGGCGTTCGCCGTCGCCGACTGCCCCACGATCGAAGCGTCGTCGGGTGTGACGGGCTGCAAGGACGGCGACGTGTTCGCCGAAATGCCGTCGCTCCACAAAGGACAGTCGGTGACGCTCACCGACGTGGACAAGAAGGAACAGCCCTGGACCGTGCCGGTCACGCCGCGGCCGTTCGAGGGAAGACCGTCGGGTATCGCCGAATTCCAGGGAGTGCGCGTGTTCGCGACGCCGTCCACGATGGCGGGCGTCGATCTGGCCGCAGCCTCGGTCACGATGAGCCTGCGTGCCGCGACCGCGAATCCGGACTTCGTCGAACTGGTGCGGAACTCGGTCGCCCCGCTCGGCTGGCAGGCCAATGTGGCCTCGTACAACCAGAACCGGATCACCGACGAGGCCCGGATGTTCGGGGACGCGCGGAACCTCCTGCTCGGCGGCGCGCTGTTCGTCCTGCTGCTGGCCGGGGTGAGCCTGCTGGTGCTCGCTCAGGAACAGGTCCGGGAAAGGCGGCGGGCCCTCGGCGCGCTGTCCGCCACCGGTGTCCCCGTGCGCGTGATCCTGCGGTCGCTGATGTGGCAGAACGGGATCCCGCTGCTGCTGGGAATCGTGATCGCGACGGCGACCGGGATCGGCATCGCCGCGATCGGCAGGCGGATGTTCTGGGAGGCGCTGTACATCGACTGGGCCGCGGTCGGGGTGCTCGCCGCGGCGGCGGTCGTGATGATGCTGCTGGTGACGGCGGCGACGCTGCCGTCCGTGCGCTCGGCGGCGAAGACGGAGAACCTGCGCACCGAGTGATCCGTCCGTGAAGGCCTCCTTCTTAGGGGGAGGGAGGCCTTCACGGACTCACAGGACGGCGCTGACGTCGCGGGCTGCGGCGCGGAGCCCGTCGTGAGCCGCTCGCGTCGACCGCGGGTCGAGAGCGTTGGCGGCCAGGCGGAAAAGGACCGCGCGCAACAGAAGCTGGGGCCACTCGGGCAGGTGCGCCCAGCGGTCGAGGAGGTCGATGGTGGCGCCGCCCCAGGCCAGCGCGTCGACCGCGACGATCGCGGCGCCCCACTCCCCCGGCCGGTAGTACGGCACGAAATCGACGATGCCGGGGGCCGCGTCGCCGTCGAACAGCACACCGGCGAGCAGCTCCCCGTGGACGACCTGATCCGGCAGCCTGACCGGTCTTCGGGAGCCGGCCAGCACCTCGAACCAGCGGCCGCCCTTGTTCTCGTCGAGGGACAGGTCCGCCTCGCCCCAGGCGAGTCTGTCGGCCAGCGCCTCGAGATCGGTGCGCCGTCCCAGGAAGTCCGGCCGCGGCAGCCCCGCTGTCGCCCGGTGCAGTTTGACCGCCGCGTGCACGACCTCGTCGTAGCGATGCTCGGCGGTCCCGGACACGTACCGGTTCGCCGACCAGCCGCCGACCACCCAGCGGCCGTCACTGGACCGGACCGGCTTCGCGACCCGCAGTCCCGGCTCGTCGATGGCTTCCAGCGCCCGGGCCGTCCACAGGGTCCGCGACTTGTCCACGACCGGCTTGAGCACGAGATCGGCGTAACGCCAGGCGGTGGTGCCGGGCATCGGCTCCGCGTCACCGGTACGTCCGCCGAACGCCGCACAGACGTGTTCCGGAGGGCTTTCAAGGGTGGCACGCACGGCTCGGCACGTTACCCCGTCTTCCGCGCCACGAACGAGAAGACGCGCTGGTCATTGAGTAGCGATACTCAAGACAGGATCACTCCTGACCTGCCATTCTTCCGCTGTGATCCCCCGAACGGCTCAGCGCCGCCTCACCGACGGGCAGCTCGTCGCCCTCGCGCTCGGCTCACTGTGGCTGCTCGGCACGCTGGGTTCGGTCACCGTCGGCCTGCTGCTCCCGCTCGCCGCGTTCCTGCACGTTCCCTGGGTCGCGTTGCCGGTCCCGCTCGTGTCGATCGGGGCGGTGTATCTCGTCGGCTACCTGGCTTTTCCGGATCGCGCGAAACCGTGGCCGCGGCTGGCCTGGGCTTTCGCGGTCGGGACTTTCGGCGTTTTCGGCGCGATCTTCGTGCTGGAGGTGGCGGAAGCCTTCGACCCTCGGTTCGCTCTTCCGTTCCTCGGGGTGCCGGTGGCGCTCGCCGCCGCGCTGTTCGCGCCCGGGCTCTGGGTGCGAGTCGGTGCGGGCCTGCTGCTGGTCGTTGTGGTCGCCGGCGGGATCGCCGGACCTTCGGCCCTGCCGGAGGACACCGCCGCCCGGCGGCTGGCTTCTGCCGGGGTGCCCCGTGATCACACACTGGCGGCCGACTTCGGTCCTCAGCGGCTCCCGACGAAGGCGACCGAAGACTCCGGATCGCTGATCGTCGAGTACGCGCCTCAGCTGTGGATCTCGCCCGTCTGGACCTTCGTGACCGACGCCGTCGAAAGCTGCGCGACACCGGTGAAGACCGACTGGCGTCTTCTGAGCGCGACGTGCGCTTCGGTCGGCGAAGGTGAGTTCATCCGGCAGAACGCGGACAGGATCGAGTTCGTCCAGCGGCGCGGAGCGGTGTCGGTGCACGTCGCGGGCAACCACAACTGGAAACCCGAGGAACTGCGGGAACTGGCCGGGAAGACCCATCCGCTGACCGACGCCGAGATCATCGCCTCCCTACCGAAGGCCTCCAGCGGGAACCGGACGGACGTCGTCGCCGGGTTCACGGCCTTCGTGCGGGCGATCTTCACGGGCAGGTCCCTCGGCTACTGACGGCGGGGAAGCAAGGGACCTTTGCTATCGCCTGCTATCGCCGCCCCGCTGGGTTCAGATACCTGAAGGGCCCCTTGCTTGCGCCTGGCTCCGTGAAGGACCCCTTCATGTACTTGGGCTGCCGTGGGCTGCCGCTGCGATGGGCGAGTTTCCTCGGCTGAGCCGCGTGAAGGGGGCCTTCACGCGGCTCCGCTGCCACTTGTGGGGTCACTGGGGTTTTTGTGGCTCCTGAGGCGTGCAGGTGGTCCGTGAAGGACTCCTTGAGGGACCCAGAGTCCCTCAAGGAGTCCTTCACGGACTTACACCTCTCTCAACATTAAGAGAAACGATAGCAAGGGACCCTTGCTATCGTCCGTTAGTGCACTAACGAACGACAGCAAAGGTCCCTTGCTCTCTTTCCGCTGGTCAGCGGCACCGAAGCCTCAGTACGTCGGCAGGCTCTGGTCGATCTGCCGCGCCCAGGCCAGCACGCCGCCACCGAGGTGGGTCGCGTCCTTGAACCCGGCCTGGTGCAGCGCCGCGAGGGCCTCCGCCGAACGCGCGCCCGACTTGCAGTGCAGCACGATCGGCTTGTCCTGCGGCAGTTCCGCCAGCGCCTCGCCCGAGAGGATCCGGTCCTTCGGGATCAGCGTCGCGCCCTTGATGTTGACGATCTCGTACTCGTGCGGCTCGCGGACGTCGATGAGGGCGAAGTTGTCGCCGTTGTCGAACTTGGCCTTGAGCTCGGCCGGAGTGATCGTGCTGCCCGCGGCGGCCGAAGCGGCTTCGTCGGACACGACGCCGCAGAACGCTTCGTAGTCGATGAGCCCGGTGATCTTCGGGGTCTCCGGATCCTTGCGGATCTTGACCTCGCGGTACTTCATCTCCAGCGCGTCGTAGCTGACGAGCCTGCCCAGCAGCGGCTCACCGATGCCGGTGATCAGCTTGATCGCCTCGTTGACCATGATCGAACCGATCGACGCGCAGAGCACGCCCAGCACGCCGCCCTCGGCGCACGACGGGACCATGCCGGGCGGCGGCGGCTCGGGGTAGAGGTCGCGGTAGTTGAGGCCCTTGCCGTTCGGCGCGTCCTCCCAGAACACGCTCGCCTGCCCCTCGAACCGGTAGATCGAGCCCCACACGTAGGGCTTGCCGGTGAGCACGGCGGCGTCGTTCACCAGGTACCGCGTCGCGAAGTTGTCGGTGCCGTCGAGGATCAGGTCGTACTGCTCGAACAGCTCCAGCGCGTTCGACGACTCGAGCCGGTCGGTGTGCAGGTGCACCTTCACGAAGGGGTTGATCTCGGCGATCGACTCCTGCGCCGACGCGGCCTTGAGCTTGCCGATGTCGGACTGGCCGTGGATGACCTGGCGGTGCAGGTTCGATTCGTCGACCTCGTCGAAGTCGACGATGCCTAGCGTGCCGACCCCGGCCGCGGCCAGGTACAGCAGCGCCGGGCTGCCGAGGCCACCGGCGCCGATGACCAGCACCTTGGCGTTCTTCAACCGCTTCTGCCCGGTCACCCCGACGTCCGGGATGATCAGGTGACGGCTGTACCGGGCCACCTCGTCCTTGGTGAGCTCGGCGGCCGGCTCGACGAGCGGCGGCAGCGTGCCTGACATCGGGTCCTCCATCTCGCGTGGATCGCGGGTCGCATCCCAGTATCTACAACAAGAGAAGATGGAAACGACTTCCCCTGTTTCAGATCCTGGGAAATTCCAGCAGATGGGATGGCGGGACTAAGGTGACTGATTCGGCCAAGAGCCCGGCTTGCAGACCTTGCCGTCCGCGGGCACCTTGCCGCGGTCACCGCCGGGGAGATTGTTCAGCTGCGCCACGAAGTCGTTGGAGACGCCGAACGTCTGCTGCATCATGACCGGCGCGATCGCGCCGTTCTCCTTGCAGCCCTGGTGCTTTCCGCCCAGGGCATGGCCGACTTCGTGATTGATCGCGTACTGACGGTACGAGACCATGTCACCCTCGAACGCCATCGCGCCACGCACCCAGCGGGCGAGGTTGATCACCACGCGCTTGTCGAAGCTCGACCGGTAGCACGAGGTCTCGTAGGTGATCTGGAACATGCAGACGTCCGCGCGGTGCGTCGTGTTCGGTGTGGTGAGACTCACCCGGAAGCTGGGGTTCGGGAAACTCGCGTCGACACGCTGGAGTGCCTTCTTGCCGTCCCACGTCCAGCTCTTGGGACTGGACAAGGTCTCCACGACCGACCTGGCGAAGCTGTCGTCGCCCATGTAGCTGGCCGGATCGATACCGTCCTCGACCTCCACCGTGTAGGTGTACAACTGCCCCGTTCCGACCTTCTCCCCCTTGCCCGGCACCACGTGATAGGTGCCCTGACCGGACTCGGTGAAGGGATCGCCCTTGGGCAGGTCGGCGGTCGGGATCTTGAGGTCGACCGGTTTGGCCGGGTTCTCCGGGAGGACATCGCCGCCACCGTCGACACCGGCACCGCTCTCCCCGCCGTCCCCACCCGAGCCGTCCGACGAAGCGAGACTCGTCCCGTCGGAGGCGATCGGTTCGGCCGGGCCGGTGGCGGTGTTGAACACGACCAGCGCGGTGATCACCACGAGGATCGGCAGCGCGTACACGCGCCAGCCGTAGGTTTTGGCGAAATGGCCGATACCGCCCTTGCTCTTACGCTTGGCGGCCTTGACCTTCGCGGCCCCGGAGTCGTGCGGCTTCCAGGACGCGCTGAGCGGCTGGGCGCTGGTCCGGCGGCTGCCCGGACGGTATCGGTCTTCGTCGAGCCGCTGCGACGGCGGCGGCGTCGGCCGGTACTGACCTGTTCGCGGGGCGTCCGAGGTCCGGGCCTGAGCGCGCGACGGACGACGGGCGGATGCGGAGTACTGAGACCGCCGACCTTCGCCCTGCGCGCCTTGCTTAACCCGATCCACGCGCACCAGAGTGCCATAACCGAACTGTGATGTTGTGAGCGACCGGCGCTTCGCCCGGCGTGTCTTACCCACCCGAATGGGCTACCAGGTGTCCGTTTCGACCGCTTCCCACATGCCTAAAACGGCCTTCGCTACGACATTCGGGCGTTCCATCTGCGCCACGTGGCCGGTTCGGGGGAGAACGAGCAACCGGGCGTGCGGAATCAGCCGAGCGGTCCGCTCCGCGCGCCGGACGGAGATCACCCGGTCGTGCTGCCCCCATACGACGAGCGTCGGCGTGGCGACCGTCGGCGCGACAGCCCACAGCGACGCGGGTCCGCGCGCGGACCACGTCCGGAAGATGCCGAACGTGCTGCGGGCCAGCGCGGGCGCTGCCCAGTCGAACCCGGCGCGGGCGCTGTGCTCCTGCTCGAGCTCGTCCAGCCTGCTTTCGGCGAAGCGGGACGGATCGGCGAAGCACAGCTTGATGACCTGCATGGCGCGTTCACGCGGGCCGAGCGCGGCCAGCTGACGGCGCACCCGCGGGCCGACCAGTGGCAGGTACGCGAACGTCATCCTCGGGTCGGACAGCCGCTTCATGCTGGGCCGGAGATCCGGCATCGCGGGCGAGATCAGCGTCAGTGTCTTCACCAGCTCCGGACGGCGGGCCGCGACCAGCAGCGCGACCGCCCCGCCCATCGAGTTGCCGAGCAGGTGCACCGGCCCGGTTTCGAGACTCTCGATGTGGTTCGCGACGACCTCGGCGTGCGCGTCGAGGCTGAAGTCGAAGCCGTCCGGCGGCTCCGAATAGCCGAAGCCCGGCAAATCGACCGAAGTGCCGCCCGCTTCGGGCGCCAGCAGCGCGGCGAGGTCGGTCCAGTTCGTGGACGAACCGCCGAGCCCGTGGACGTAGACCGCCGTCTCCGGGCCGCCCGGAGTCCGGCGGATGTGCAATTTCACCCCGCCGACACCTATTGTTTCCCCGGGCCAAGGTGGCGGCGCGGGGTCCAGCGACGGCAACGACCTGCGCGACAGCGGCACGTGGGTCAGCGGCGGACGACCCCGGGCGGCACGGGAAACTGAAGAAGACACAGCGTCAAGGATGCCCGACCCTTGGCGGTCCGGCCGTACCGGCGAGTAATCTTGAGCTCACTTCACGCGGCGGTGACCCCGCCCTGCGGAGCCCCGCTCGACTGGAGGCACGATGACAGAAATGGCGCGACTGGCCCGAGGCGTCCGCCTGCCCAGAACGGAACGCCGCGCCCAGCTGCTGGCCGCCGCGCAGCGCGTGTTCGCCGCGAACGGTTATCACGCCGCCGCGATGGACGAGATCGCCGAAGAGGCCGGAGTCAGCAAACCGGTCCTCTACCAGCACTTTCCCGGCAAGCTCGACCTCTACATCGCGTTGCTGGAGAGCCACGTCGACGAGCTGGTGCGACGGGTCAAGGAGGCACTCGACTCCACGACGGACAACAAGCAGCGCGTCCCGGCGACCGTCGGCGCGTTCTTCGACTTCGTCAACAACGACGCCGGCGCGTTCCGCATGGTCTTCGAGTCCGACCTGCGCGGCGAGCCCGCCGTACAGGAGGCGGTGGACCGGGCGACGTCGGCCAGCGTCGACGCGATCACTGAGACCATCACCGCGGACGCGGGCCTCGACGAGGACAAGGCGCGGCTGCTCGCCGTCGGCCTCGTGGGCCTCTCGCAGGTCAGCGCTCGGTTCTGGCTGGCGCACCACAAGTCGATGAGCCGCGAAGAAGCCGTCGCCCTCACTGCCAACCTCGCCTGGCGAGGCATCGGTGGTGGCTTCCCGCTCCAGCACTGATCGCGTTTCGTCCTCTGAATGCGGTAGTTGCGCGTGCAACTACCGCATTCAGAGGACGAAGTGCGTGGGCTATTGGGGCAGCAGCTTCTTGATCCGGTCCGCGGCGGCCTGGGCGTCGGCGACGACCTTCGCGGTGTCGATGCCGACGACGCGTCCTTCGCGCTTGAGAGCGCGGCCGTCGACGAAGACCCACGAGACGTTCGCGGGCTGGGTGTTGAAGACCAGCTGATTGACCCAGTCCACCTTCGGCGCGAAGTTGACCGCCTGGGCGTCGACCAGCTGGAGGTCCGCTCGTTTGCCCGGCGTCAGCGACCCGATCTCCTTGTCCATCCCGAGCGCTTCCGCGCCGCCGAGCGTCGCCATGCGCAGGACGTCGGCCGTGGTCGGGTAGACCGCCGGATCCGTCGCGATCGCCCGCTGGAGGCCGACGGCCGCGCGCATCACGTTGAACATGTCGCTCGTGTCGTTGGTGCCGCCGTCGAGGCCGAGCCCGACCTTCATGGACCGCTTCTTCATCTCCGGCAGCCGGATCACGCCCGACGCGAGCCGCATGTTCGACAGCGGGTTGTGCGCCACGCTGACCCCTGCGGCCGCGAGTTCGTCGAGGTCGGCGTCGGTGGCCTGGATGACATGGTTCGCCACCAGCCCGGGGTGCAGCGCGTTCGCCCGCCGGAGCGCGTCCATCTGCCCCGCGGTCAGGTCGGCCTTCGATTCGAGCAGGTGCACGTTCAGCGAGACACCGAGCTCGCGCGCGAGCTTCTCCGATGCCTCGACACTCGGGAAGTTCCCGGTGGACGGATGCGTGCCGATCTGGAGGCGCGCCAACGGATTCGGATCGATGACCTCGCGCTTCACCCGGCGGATCTCGTTCTGCAGCGCGGGGTCGGTGGTTCCGTTGTAGGAGTAGAGGAAACGCAGTTTCGACTCGCCGAGCGCGCGGAGGCCGCCCTTGGCGAAGTCGGTGTTGAACGCGTGCGACCAGTCGGTGACCGTGGTGATGCCGGTCGAGACGACGTCGGCGGCAGCGAGCTTCGTCCCCGCGTACGCGTCGGCGTCGGTCACCGGCGCCCGGTACAGCGGGATGACGCATTTGCCGAGCCAGCCGATGAGTTCCTTGTCGGCCGCGCAGCCGCGGATGAGCGACTGCCACAGGTGGTTGTGCAGGTCGACGAATCCGGGCAGGACGATCTTGCCTCGACCGTCGACGACCTTCGCCGAGCCCGCGTCGAGGTCCTTGCCGACCTGCTTGATCTTGGCGCCTTCCAGCACGACGTCGGCGTCGGCGAGGGCGCCGAGCGGTCCTTCGCCGAGGCTCGGGTCCATCGTGAGCACCATCGAGGCGTCACGGATGACGACGCGGCCGGCACCGGTGAATTCCGCTTCACTCCCGGCTTCGGTGGTCCCGCCGCCGAGACCGGCGAGCAGGGCGGCGCCGAGTCCGGCGGCGAGCGTGAGGGTGAAGACGGACAGGACGGATCTGCGCTGTTTCATCGTTCCAACTCCCCAGTCGAAAGCAGCGTTGCAAGATCACGCTAGCGCCTCCGGGGAGAGCAAGGGACCTTTGCTGTCGCTTTGGACCATCCAGCGGAAGCCTGCCCGGCCTGGTTTCGGTTTGAATCGGACGACCGCTTTGCCGATTCGCGAGGAGTCCCCATGCCCCACGTCGCGCTCGACGAGAACCTGCCCGGCATCGCCGCCTTGTTCGCCTACCGGCCGGAGACGGCGGCGCCGCTCGGGCAACTCGCCGACGTCCTCCTTCGCGGCCCGAGCAGCCTCAGCGTGGGTGAGCGCGAGCTGATCGGCGCGGTCGTCTCGCGGGGCAACGACTGCACGTTCTGCTCACGCAGTCACGCCGCCGTCGCCGCCGAAGCGCTCGAAGGCGGCATAGCCGTTGTTGAAGCGGCTTGGAAGGACGTCGACGGCGCGCCCGTGTCGGCGAAGGTGAAGGCGCTCCTGCATGTCGCGCTCGCTGTCCGCGAAGGCGGGAAAGCTGTGGGCGAAGACCTGATCGCCGCGGCCCGCGCCGAGGGCGCGACGGACGTCGAAATCCACGACACGGTCCTGATCGCGGCCGCGTTCTGCATGTTCAACCGCTACGTCGACGGGCTCGCCACCATCGCCCCGGACGACCAGGACGCCTACAAGGCGACGGGCGTCCGTCTCCTCGCCGAGGGCTACTCCCGCATCTGAACGGAGCAAGGGACCTTTGCTCCCGTTGGTTAGTGCGCTAACGAACGTGAGCAAAGGTCCCTTGCTATCGTTAGTTAGTGCGCTAATAAACGGGAGCAAAGGTCCCTTGCTCCCTTTTCAGACCCTCGCGGCGCGGCGGACGAGGGCGGCGATGCGGTCTGAGACTTCCTTCGCCCGTTCTTGCGGGAGCATGTGCCCGGCGCCCGGGTACCGCACGAACTCGGCCTCCGGCAGCGCGTCGGCGATGACCTTGGCGTGCGGCGTCGGGCAGAGCCGGTCCCGCTCCCCCGAGAGCACGATCACCGGTTTCCCCTGCAACGCGGCCAAAGTGACGCGGCAGTCGTGCCGCGAGATCGCGTCCTGGAATCCGGCGACACTCGCCGGATGCGCGCACAGCAGCTGTTCGGCGACCGAGTCCACATCGGCCCGCCGAGGGCGTCGCCCGAAGACGAGCAGCCGCGCGCCGGGCCGCACCACGGACAGCGGCAACGGCAAGGCGTCCCGGCGGTTCTTCGCGAGCAGCTTCGCGAGCCTCCGTTCGAACCTGGCCGCGCCACTGCCCGCGATCCCCGGCAGGCCGAGGGTGATCCGGTCCATCTCACCGGACGATGTGGCGACGAACGCGACCCCTGCGACGCGCCGGGCCACGAGATCGGGGTGCCTGCGGGACAGCTCCATGATCGTCATACCGCCCATGGAGTGACCGGCGAGCACGAGCGGCCCGTTCGGAACGCGGTCCTGGATCAGCTCGGCGAGGTCGTCGGCGAGGGTCGCGATCGTGGCCGTCCCCGGTTTCGCCGGCGCGGAGCCGCCGTGACCGCGCAGGTCGTAGCGCAGGATCCGGACGGAATCGCCGAGGCTCGACGCCACGCCGTCCCAGGTCCGGTGGTCCTGGGTCCAGCCGTGTACGAGGACCAGCGTGAGTTCGGAGTCGGCGGGGCCGCTCATCTCGACGTGCAGGGCGGTGCCGTCACCGGTCACGAAACGGTGCTCGCGGGACGGATCCCACGAGACGGTGCCGCGCTGCTTGACGCCCCTCATCGCTTCCCCGGCAGCAGGAAGGACTTGCGCCAGAAGTACATGCCGGGCTTGCCGACCAGACCGGATTCCTGGAGGAACGGCATGATCTTCTCGCCCGCCCACTGGATGCTCTCGCGCCAGTTGGGGTTGTTGAGCGCGGCTTCGACGCCGTCACGCGGCCGGATGCCGACGGCCTTGTAGACGCGCGGGTTGATGAAGGCCCGGGTCACGAAGTACGAGATCAGCGCGATGATGAACTGCTGGTAGACGATCTCCTTCTTCGTCAGCTTCGCCATCCCGCGAGTGACCTCTTCGCGGGCGAAGGTGACGTGCCGGGCTTCTTCGAGAACGTGGATCCGGTTGACCATGCGCACCAGCGGCTGGATGTCCGGGTCGTTCATCTGCTCGCGCTGAAGCCGGTCGAGGACCTCTTCGGCGACGAGAATCGCGCCGTAGCGCGCGGGGCCGTAGCTGATCGACGGCATCAGTTTCGCCAGCCGCCGCAGCCACGGCACGGGCCCGTAGGACGGGCAGCCGATCCGCGAAGCCATCCGCGCGAACATCGTCGAGTGACGGCATTCGTCCGCGATCTCGGTCAGCGCGTACTGCGCGTGGGAGCTGGTCGGGTCTTCGTCGTAGACCTCTTTGAGCAGCATCTGCATCAGGAGGATTTCGAACCACAGCCCGGTGGTGGCGACGCTCGCGACCTCGTGCTTGCCCAGTTCGATGCGCTGCTCTTCCGACAGCGAGTCCCACAACTTCGTGCCGTAGAGCGAAGACCGGTGTGCCGGGATGTAGCGCTTCCCGTCCACGAGCGGAGCGTTCCAGTCGATGTCGACGTCGGGGTCGTAGAACTTGTTGGCGGAAGACTTGAGCAGCCGCTCGGCCGTCTTCTCCCGATCTGTTTCCTTCAGCGCCCGCGTCATTGCCGACACACCCCTATCTGTAACTCGTGGTAACAGTTACCTCTGGTAGCATGACTGGGGTGATCGAACGTGTCAAGCGCAACAGCAAGCAGTCGAGCAAGCACCCCACGGCGGGTGAGGCCGACACGGGTGACGCCCGTCGCGACCGCTGGCGCAAGCACAGGATCGCGCGCCGCGCTGAGTTCGTCGAGGCGGCTCTCCGCGCGCTCGACAGTCACGGCCCGGACCTCGGCATGGAGGACGTCGCCGCCGAAGCGGGCGTCACGAAACCCGTGCTGTACCGGCACTTCGACGACAAGGCGGATCTGTACGTCGCGCTCGGGCAGCGCGGCACGGAGATCCTCTTCCAGCGGCTGATCCCGGCGATCAACTCCGAGCTGGCCCCGGTCCCCCGGATCCGGATGGCGCTCGACTCGTTCTTCAGCGTCATCGAAGAGCACCCCAACCTGTACCGCCTGCTCGCACGCGGCGGCCTGCAGGAGAAGGTGCTCGTCAAGTCCGACGTCGTCGCCGAGGACAAGGAACTGATCGCCACCGCGCTGACCGCGCTGCTCGGCGACTACATGCGGATGTTCAACATGGACTCCGGCGCCGCCGAACCGTGGGCGCACGGCATCGTCGGGATGGTGCAGAGCACCGGCGAATGGTGGCTGGACCGGCGCTCGATGGGCCGCGACAGCGTCGTCGAATACCTGACGCAGATCATCTGGGCCGCGATCGACGGCCTCTCCCGGCAGCAGGGCATCGTCATCGACCCGAACCTGCCGCTCGAAGAGAACAAGGTCGTCCAGATGCGGAAGACCCAGGAAAACCAGGCGGAGGGGCAATGAGCGAGCACGACGAAGACGGCTACGCCGGCGAAGCGGTCCTCGTGATCGACGGGACCGAGATCGCGGCCACGGTCGACCTGCGGGGCTACTTCCAGCCCATCGACGGGTACTACCGCTGGTACGGCCGCGTGGCCACCAACGAGCAGGTGTCCGCGGCCGCCGGTGGCAAGAAGACCGCCGTCGAGATCCGCGCGGGCGAGTACAGCGCGAAGGGCGAACTCTCCGACCCGGACCCGTGGGACCGCTACCGCATCATGGGCACCAGCACGCCGCCCTTCCACGTGCCGACCAGCCTCGAAGAGCTGAACGAACTCAACGCCTGAGCTCCGGCAGCTCCCGAAAGCGATAGCAAGGGACCTTTGCTCACGTTGGTTAGTGCGCTAACGAACGTGAGCAAAGGTCCCTTGCTATCGCCCGAGGTGGACCGTCCTCGGGTGTTCCCAATGTCGCATTTGGGACGCTCAGCGCCTCAAATGCGACATTGGGAACCCTGGAAACACCACCCCAGGGTTTTCGCAGGTCAGCCCCGCCGCTGTGCGGGCACCCGCGCATCCGCGAAGAGGTACTTCGGCCAGCTCGACAGCTTGTTCATCGCCCATTCCAGCGGCCCGCGCCCGATGAACTTCCGCCACAGCACCGCGCCGGTCAGCGCGACCACCGAGAACTCGACGAAGTGCAGCACGCTGAAGATCGAGTCGCCGTCGCTCTCGTCCCACAGCAGCGCGATCGCCACGAAATGCAGCACGTACGCGCTCAGCACCCGCCCGCCCAGGTCCGAAAGCGGCCGCAGCACTCTCTCGAACTTCGGCATCAGCAGCTGGCAGCCGCCGATCACCGCCGCCGCGATCCCGATCGAGATCAGCAGGTCGAACGGCGTGTACGAGGTCCCCGTCGGCAGCAGTTCCCAGGCCCAGCTGGTGGTCGGCGGCGTGCCGTGGATCCAGGTCTGGTGCAGCCGGAAGAACTCCTGCGGCGTCATCCCCATCTGCGCGGCGGCCGGTTCCAGTGACCGGTAGACGGCCTGCATGCCGCCGAGCGGCCCGGTCGCGATCCAGGACACGAGGTATCCGCCCACCGCGAGCGCCGACCCGCCGAAGAACAACCGGCGGCACACGCTGCGCGAGGTCAGGTCCATCCGCCCGATCGCCATCCCCGCGAACACGTACGCCATCAGTGTCATCGCGGGGAAGGTCCCGGTCAGGACGAGCACGGTCGCGGCCTTCAGCAGACCCGTCGACGTGACGTCGTCCGCGGTCAGGTCCGGCGCGAAGAAGAGCAGGTCACGGGGCAGCAGCTGGATCCGGATCAGATGCGAGAGCAGCGGGCCCGCCACGGCGACGACGACCGACGCGATCGCCAGTGCCTTCGCGCCCGCGCGCAGCCAGGGGATCGCGAAGAGGAAACAGGCCCCGTAGTAGGCCAGGATCACCATGTAGCCGGTTTCGAGGCTGGTCAGCCACAGCCCCAGCGCCACCAGCAGCGGCGCACGGGTCGCCAGTTTGAGGGCGACGCGTGTCCGGTCGCGGCCCAGTTTCGGGCGGCGCCCGCCGGACATCAGCGCGACGGAGACGCCTGCCAGCACCGCGAACAGCGCCGCGGAGTGGCCTTCGAACGGTTTGAACAGCACCCCGACGCCGCCCTTGGCGGGTTCGGGTCCGACATGCACCGCGTACATGCCGAGTACGGCCAGGCCGCGGGCGACGTCGATGCCGGTCAGTCGCCCCGCGACCCGTTTGCCTTGTCCGGGAACAGTTCGCACGCCGTCGAGCAGCGCGCGGTCCATCACAGTGACGCCGTCCACCTCATTTCTCGGCTAGCCCCCTGACCGTCCCCGCCTTAGCGTGACGATCAAATCTGAGAGCGAGCTGAGACGCAGCGGTGACGCCACTGTGACATGCGACTATGACCCGATCGGGTCAGCCACCGACGGCGAAACCGACCTTGCGGACGTCCGACGGCGCGATCTCCACGTAGGCGATCCGGTCGGTGGGCACGATGTACTTGCGGCCCTTTTCGTCGTCGAGGCGGAAGATCCCGTCGCCGGCCCTCAAGGCGTTCGCGACCAGTTCCTCGACCTCGTCGGGCGACTGGCTGCTGGACACCACGAGCTCTCGCGGCGTGTCCTTGATGCCGATCTTGACCTCCACGTGGGACCTCCGCTTGAAAGTTCGAAATTCACTGGTCCACCAAGGCTAGCCGAAGGGCTCAGCCGAGCCCCAGCACCTGCATGCGCTTGGTGTGCCCCTGCTGCAACCGGCGGAACAGCGCGGCGATTCCCGAAAGGTCGCCCGACCCTTCGACGATCAGTTCGGCGAGCCCGTCCCGTTCGGCGACGACGTACTGGGCCTGCGTGAGCGCCTCGCCCAGCAGGCGGCGGCCCCACAGCGCGAGCTTGTCCCGCGCCTTCGGGTCGGCCTGGATCCCGGCCGCGACCTCGCGCTCGGCGAACGCCGAATGTCCCGTGTCGGCGAGCACGGTGAGCACCAGATCCTTGGTCTCGGGGTCGAGCCAGCTGGCCATCTCGCGGTAGAGGTCCGCGGCGAGCCCGTCGCCGACGTAGGCCTTCACCAGTGACTCGAGCCAGGAGCGCGGCGCGGTGGAGGCGTGCCAGGCGTCGATGTGCCCGACGAAGGGCCGCATCGCGTCCTCGATCGCGACGCCGTGCCCCGCGAGATGCTTGCTGAGCAGGTCGTAGTGCCCGATCTCGGCGGCCGCCATGGACGCCAGCGCGGCCCGTCCGGACAGCGTCGGCGCGGTGCGCGCGTCCTCGGCCATGCGATCGAATGCGGACAATTCCCCATAGGCGAGTACGCCGAGCAAATCGACTACGCCTTCACTGATCTGCTTTGCCTCCGTCACGGCGGAAAGAGTATCGCCGAACACACCCACCCGGCCGGGAAGAGACCGATCCCACCTCTCCGACACGCCGGGGGACTTTCCGAAAAGCGCAGACCAGGTACACTGACGGCCGGATACGACGGATCTTCCGTCCCGGATCGGGACGCCGCTGCGGCTGAAGGACAGCCGGTGTGGCCCCGGTCAGTACAAGAATGATGTGCGTGCACGCCATCCTGCGGCATTCCCACGAAGGGCCGCTTCAGCGCCAGTAGCGCGGAGCCGAGCGAATTTTCGTGGTCGAGTGTCAATCGGTGACCAGGGCAGTGCGCGCTGGTCACGAGAGAGGCGAGCACCCTGACCACGAACGAAACCACAACCGAAGAGAACACCACCGGCGTCCCGGCCGCCGTCGCGCTGGAGCACAGCGAGACCGGCCCGGCCGCGCTGGACACGTCGCACCCGCTGCAGGCGGGCGCGCCGGTGGAACCCGAATCCCCGACCTTCGCCTCCTTCGGCGTCAAGCCGGAGATCGTGAAGGCCCTCGGCGAGGCCGGCATCGAGCGCACCTTCGCCATCCAGGCGCTGACGCTGCCGCTGGCCATGGCGGGCGACGACCTGATCGGCCAGGCCCGCACGGGCATGGGCAAGACGCTGGGCTTCGGCGTCCCGCTGCTGCACCGCGTCGAGGTCCCCGGCGACGGCACCCCGCAGGTGCTGGTCGTCGTGCCGACCCGTGAGCTGTGCATCCAGGTCGCGAACGACCTGAAGGGCGCCGGCAAGCACCTCGGCATCCGCACGCTGGCCATCTACGGCGGCCGTCCGTACGAGCCGCAGATCGCGGCGCTCCGCAACGGCGTCGACGTCGTCATCGGCACCCCCGGCCGCCTGCTGGACCTGGCCGAGCAGAAGCACCTGGTGCTGGGCAAGGTCCGCGGTCTGGTGCTGGACGAGGCCGACGAGATGCTCGACCTGGGCTTCCTGCCCGACATCGAGCGCATCCTGCGGATGGTCCCGGACAAGCGGCAGACGATGCTGTTCTCGGCGACCATGCCGGGTCCGATCATCACGCTGGCCCGCACGTTCCTGACCCAGCCGACGCACATCCGCGCCGAGGAGAACGACGCCGGCGCGATCCACGAGCGCACCACCCAGTTCGTCTACCGGGCGCACTCGATGGACAAGCCCGAGCTGATCGCCCGCGCGCTGCAGGCCGAGGGCCGCGGCCTGACGATGATCTTCACCCGCACCAAGCGCACCGCGCAAAAGGTCGCCGACGAGCTCGTCGAGCGTGGCTTCGCGGCCGCCGCCGTGCACGGTGACCTGGGCCAGGGCGCCCGCGAGCAGGCGCTGCGCGCGTTCCGTTCCGGCAAGGTCGACGTGCTGGTCGCCACCGATGTCGCCGCCCGCGGCATCGACATCGACGACGTCACGCACGTGATCAACTACCAGACGCCGGAGGACGAGAAGACCTACGTCCACCGCATCGGCCGCACCGGCCGCGCCGGGCGCACCGGTGTCGCGATCACCCTCGTCGACTGGGACGAGGAGCCTCGCTGGAAGCTGATCTCCGACACCCTCGGGCTCGACATGCCCGAGCCCGCCGAGACGTACTCGTCGTCGAAGCACCTGTTCACCGACCTCGGCATCCCCGAGGGCACCACCGGACGTCTCCCGCTGTCGAAGCGGACCCGCGCTGGTCTTTCGGCCGAGGCCGAAGAGGACCTGGGCGGCAAGCGCCGGGGCCGCGGCCAGGGCCCGAAGGACGAAGAGGCGCCCCGCAAGCGCAACCGCGCGCCGCGCAAGCGGACCCGTGGCGGCGCCAACGCGGCCGCCAAGATCGAGGCCGCCGACGCCGCGGCCGCTTCGGCGGAAGGCACCGAGGCCTCTGAGTCCTCTTCGGAGGGCCGCACGCGGACCCGCCGCCGCAGCCGCGGTGGCGCGAAGCCGAGCCCGGAGGTCAGCGGTCCGGCGGTCGAGAAGGAGGCAGGCGACAGCGCCGAGCGTCCGGCTCGCCGACGCCGCCGTCGCCGTCCGTCGGCGACTTCTGATACACCTGCGTCGGCAGACTGAGCTTTCGTACTGCGGACGTAGGGGGCTAGGGCACGTGAGCGAACGCTGGGAAGCCGCGCCGGACGAGGATCCGGCGCGGCCCGTGCCCGCCGGGCCCGAACAGACGTCGAACGACGTCGAGCCGGACACCACGGCTTCGATCGGCACGGAAGACGTGCTGGACGCCGAACCCGCGCCGGTGGCGGACACCGAACCGCCACTGGCCGGGAAACGCGCCCGCCGCTCGCCGTGGAACCGCACACGGGACCGCGCGATCGCCGCAGGGATCGTGGTGGTCGTCGCGGTCACCGGCGTCGTCATCGGCGTGAACAGCGACAGCGCGGCGACGGTCACGCAGGTCGCCGCCACCCTGCCGCCCGGGCTCCCGCCCGCGCCGGCGCAGGTCCCCGGCTCGCTGACCGAACTGTGGCAGGCGCCGAGTTCGGCGACGCCCGTCCCGATCGGCGAGGCCAACAGCGTCGTCACCGCGGACAAGGGCGAGGTGCTGGGCCGGGACCCGTACACCGGCGACGTCCGCTGGCGCTATTCCCGCGATCTCGAACTGTGCACCGTCGCGCTCGCCGGGATCAAGGTGGACGCGGTGTACCGCAAGGACACCGGCTGCAGCGAGGTCACCCAGCTCGACACCGGGACCGGGCGCCGCACCGCGCAGCGCAACGGCGACGCCGAACTCGGCACCCGGCTGGTCGTCGACGGCTCGCACATCACCACCACCGGCAAGAAACTGCTCAACACCTGGCGCGACGACCTGGTCAAGAGCATGGAATACGGCCAGGTCCCGGCCATCGTCAATGCGAACAAGCAGCCGAGGACGGGCTGCACCTACGGCACGGTGGCCGCCGCGGCGGGCAAGATCGGCGTGATCGAACGCTGCCCCGGCGACCCGGCCGACCGGTTCACCGTCTACCGCGCGACCAATGACGAAGCCGACGACCCGAAGGTCGACTACAGCACCGTCCTCGCCGGGAAGAACGCGAAGGTCGTCGCGATGTCCGGCGATCTCGCGCTGATCGTGCTTCCCGAGGAGAAACTGCTGGTCATCTACGGCGGCGACGGCATGCAGAAGTCGGCGTACCCGCTCGACGTGCCCGCCGCGGACCTCGCGCGGGATCCGGAGGGCGGCATCTTGACGACCTCGTGGACCGCGCAGGGCGTCTACTGGTTCACCGGCTCGAAGACCATGGCGTTCTCGCGGGACGACCTCACGCCGCGCTGGTCGCTGAACAACTCCACCGGCCCTGGTGTGACCTTCGGGGACCAGCTGGTCGTGCCGATCCAGGGCGGGCTCGCCGTGCTCGACGAGCTGACCGGCACCACGGTCCGCACCGTCGGCGTCGACCGTCGCGGCTACAACGGCCCGGTGCAGCTCTCTTCGGTCGGGCCGGTGCTGCTGGAGCAGCGCGGCCCCACGCTGGTCGCCCTCGAGTGACCGGCCGGCGATAGCAAAGGTCCCTTGCTATCGCCCACCGTCATCACGTCGTCGAGGTCGTCGAGGTCTTGGTCCGGAACCGGCCGATTTCCTTCCAGCACCACTTCTCGCCCTCGCGGGCGAGCGTGCCGGTGCCGGTGCGGGTCCGTCCTTCGACGTTCAGCGTGACGGACATCGTGTACTCGGTCTCGGAGGCTTTCGTGGTCTCGCCGAGCGTGGCGTCCGAGACGTCGCTGACCCGCTCGATGGCCTGTACGACATCCTTTTCCGCGTTCGCGCACTTGAGCGCCGTCAACGCGGTCCGGTCGCGGGCGTTGATGCCATCGATGATCGCTTGCGCGGTCGCTTCGGGACCGGCGGCCTTGTCGTCGCTCAAGAAGAACCCGGGAGCGGCGAACCCGGTGATGGCCAGCGTCACCAGCACCACGACAGCGGCGGCGATACCCACCAGCAGGCCGGTGTTGCTCTTCTTCGGCGGCGCGGGCGGCCCGCCGAAACCCTGTCCGTACTGCTGGCCCGGGTACTGCTGACCGGGGTACTCCTGGGGGTAGCCGGGGTACTGCTGCTGAGGCTGCTGGGGGTACGCGCCGCTCTGGTCGTAGCCGCCTTGCGGATACTGCTGCTGCCCTGGGTACTGCTGCTCACCTTGGCCGTATTCGGGCTGTCCTGGCTGGGGTGGGTAGGTCATAACGGTGCCCTTCGTCCTCGCTGCGCGGCGGGTGTTCCTCTACGACGCGCCCAGTGAGTTCAAAGTTTCGCCTTGCCGGAGCCCTTTTCCGGCCGGATGGCAGTTTGCTGCCGTGCCGGCTAGTTCCACCAGAAGAGGCTCAGAGCCGCTGTCACGCTCGCGACGACCAGAAGCCCCGCGCAGCCCGCGACGCGGCCGTTGCGGGTATCGGCGACCCGTTGGGCCAGCAAGGCGACCACCGCCGCGATCGGATGTCCGATCAGCATCAGCGGCCCGGGCCCGGGAGCGTCGGTGAACAGGCAGATCCCGGCGATCGCGAGGACGATCACCGCGAGCACGACCATCCCGGCCGCGAGCGAACCGGTCAGCCCGCGCCAGAACCGGCCGCGTTCGGGCGCCACGGGCTCACCCGGCTCCGCGGGCGGTGGCGCGAGCTCTTCGGTGTCCGGTGACGACACGTCCTCGCCTGTCCAATCGTCGGGTCTCGGGATTCTAGGGCGCCAGCAACTCCCACGGCTGAGACGCGGGTCCGGCCTCCTGGCCTGCCGCGCAACTGGGCCGGAAGTCGCACCAGGAGCAGCGGCGGCCGGGGCGCGCGGGGAACAGGACGTCCTCGTCGCCGCCGGCGTTCAGGGTATCCGTTGCCAGCCGCAGGTCCCCCGCGGTCTCGTCGGCGCGCTGGAGATGGCGTTTGAGGCTCTGCTCGGTGTGCTCGGCGGCCGCGACGGTGCCGGTGGGCACATGGTGCAGCTCGACCTGGTAGCACGGCGTCCGCAGCGTCCTGGCGGCCGCGACCGCGTACAACGCCAAGGCCTGCGAGGAGCGCGCCTCGTACTCGTCCGGCTCACGACGGCCGGTCTTGTAGTCGATGATCACCAGTTCCCGGCCGCGCTGGTCGATGCGGTCGGCGCGGCCCTCGATGATGAGGCTGGGCCCGCTGCCCGGCTCAAGCGTGACGGGTGCGGAAACCCAGCGCTCCAGCCCGACCGGATCGACGCTGACGTCGTTGTGCTCGACGTACTCCGCGACCCAGCCCTTGGCCCGGGCCCGGTACCTGGCCGCCTGATCGGCGTCCTCGAACCCGGCGTCCTTCCAATGCTCGGCGACGAGCGCCATCGCCCGCTGCGGCACGCGCTTGATGACCGGCAGGTCGAACAGCGCCCGCAAGGCGTTGTGCACCACCGCGCCCAGCGTGCTGTGCGCCCACGCGCCGGTGCGTGTCGGGGACGGGCGGTCCAGGTACGACATGCGGTAGCGGCGCGGGCAGTCTTCGAACGTCGCGAGGCGCGCGGGCGAGACCTTCGTCAGCTTGCGCGGCGCTTCAACGCCGAAGTCGAAACCAATCTGCTCCATCGGATCACCCCGCCCGCAACGCTACGCACCCCCACCGACACTTTTCGAGGGGATCCCCAGGAAGAGAGCAAGGGACCTTTGCTATCGCCCCGGGTCTGCCCCCGCCGCGGGGCTGGAGGCGAGTACATGAAGGCCCCCTTGCTTGCGCCTGGCTCCGTGAAGGACCCCTTCATGTACTTGGACCGCCGTGAAGGACTCCTTGAGGGACCCAGGGTCCGTGAAGGCCTCCTTCACTACCTTGAGGGTAGGCAAGGGGGCCTTCACGGACTTACACATCTCTCAACATCAAGAGAGGCGATAGCAAGGGACCCTTGCTATCGCCCGCGCCTGCCGGCCGGAGCCGGGGGCTGAAGGGGCCCTTCACCGCATCCGACGCGGTGAAGGGCCCCTTCGTCGCGTGACATGAGGGGAAAGTCCCCTTCAGCCCCCCGGGTCACGTGCCCGCGATGAAGCCCTTCACCGAGTTCGCCACCAGTTCGACCGCGATGGCGGCCAGCAGCAGACCGGCGATCTTCGCCAGCAGCGTGATCCCGCTTTCCTTGATCAGCCGGATCACCACGCCCGAGTACCGCATGCACAGGTACAGCACGAAGTGCACCGTCACGATCGAAAGCGCGAGAGCCACATAAGCGCCGACGTGCCCGTCGGCCTGCCGCACGAAGACGATGGTCGCGGCGATCGCGCCCGGCCCGGCGAGCAGCGGCGTCCCGAGCGGCACGAGCGCGACGTTGACGTCGTCGCCCGCCGCCTCGGCCTCGCCGCCGGTCTTGCCCGTCAGCAGTTGCAGCGCGATGAGTAGCAGCAGGAGCCCGCCCGCGCCTTGCAGCGCCGGGATCCCGATGCCGAGGTACGACAGGATCGCTTGCCCCGCGACGGCGAACAGCGAGATCACCAGCAGCGAGACCAGCACCGCCTGCCGCGCGGCCTTGGCACGGAACGCCACCGGCTTGCGGCCGGTCAGGCTCAGGAACACCGGCACCGTGCCGGGCGGGTCCATGATGACGATCAGCGTGATCGTCGCGCTCATGAACAGGCGCGCGTCGAAGAAGTCCGTGATGGTCACCGGGTCACGACCTGGAACCCGGTCGACCGCGCGACGAGTTCTTCGAGCGCGAGCGGGTCGGTGGTCTCGTCGCCGAGATCGATGGTCTTGTTCGTGCCGTGGTAGTCGCTCGACCCGGTGCGCACGAGCCCCAGCTCCCCCGCCAGCCCGTGCAGCCGGACGCGGGTCTCCTCGTCGTGGTTCGGGTGATCGACCTCGACGCCGGTGAGCCCGTGCGCGGCCAGCCCGGCGAGCACGTCGACGGTGATGGTCGCGCCGCGCGTGTAGGCGAAGGGATGCGCGATCACGGTGACGCCGCCCGCCTCCGCGATCATGTCGATCGCGTCCTCGACGAGCGTGTCCTGCCGCGCCACGAAGTATCCGCTTCCGTTGCCCAGATAGCTCCCGAAGGCCTCGTTCACCGACGAGACGACGCCGGCCCGCACGAGAGCCTGAGCAAGATGCGGACGTCCGGCCGAGCCGTCCTCGGGCAGCAGCGACATGACCTCGTCGGGATCGACCGGCAGGCCGTCGGCGGCCATCCGCTCGGCCATCACGCGCAGCCGCCACCGCCGCTCCGACCGCAGCCGGG
Organism: Amycolatopsis azurea DSM 43854; assembly: GCF_001995215.1. GTDB lineage: Bacteria > Actinomycetota > Actinomycetes > Mycobacteriales > Pseudonocardiaceae > Amycolatopsis > Amycolatopsis azurea. The sequence continues at coordinate 308,357 of NZ_MUXN01000008.1, read as the reverse complement.
TCTGCTCGGCGACGACCGCCTCCGACCCGGGGTCGAAGAGGTACGCGAGCAGGTGGACGCTGACATGCCGTCCGGACACCGGATCCACGGAGATCGTGGACAGCTCGGCGCCGGGCACCAGGGAAAGCCCCGGCGGGAGTGCCTCGGCGGCCGGGGCCCAGCCGGCCGTGGTGTCGTGATCGGTGATCGCGACTACGTCGAGGCCCGCCTTCGCGGCGGCGGCGACCAGCCCGGCAGGGCTGTCGGTACCGTCGGAGGCGGTGGAGTGGGCGTGCAGGTCGATGCGCATCAAGGATGAGTATCGATGATGCGCCAGGTCACAGCGACTTCGGGACCTGCGCTAACCGACCTTCTTCTTGCCGCGCGCCGCACGCTGCGCCTTGATCATCGAAAAGCGCTCGGCCTGCTTCTGCTTGTCGCCGAACACGAGCTCGGAGATCGTGTCGTAGAACTCTTCCGGCTTCGGCAGATAGTCGATGCGGTTCAGCGCCTGGATCTGACCGGCCGACTCGACCACCATGGTCCCGTACCCCATCATCCGGCCCCACGCCGAACGTTCATAGGTGAGGTCGGTGACCTTGGTGATCGGCATCATCAGCACTTTGGTCGTGTAGACGCCGGTGGTCATCACGAACCGTTTGTCCGTGACCACCAGCCGCTCGACCCACCACTCCATCACCACGTACGCGAAGCGCAGGATGATGAGCAACGCGGCGTACCAGAGGATGTTCTGGATCACCCACGCGGCGGGCGGCAACAGGTAGGACACCAGGACGCAGACGGCCAGCAGCGCGGCCGTCTCGAAGGTGTCCCACAACAGCACAGCCCAGTGACGGCGGATCCTGATGACCCGTCGCTCGGTGTCGAGGAGATACTCGTCTGGATCGCGTGGGGCGAACATACCGATAGAGTATCCGCCGTCCGCTAGCTGAAGACGTTGCTGACGAAGGTGATCACCGATTCGGCCGAGTCACGCAGGAAGCCGATGATGTTTCCCACGAGGCCCGCGGCCTGACCTGGCTGCGCGATCACGAAGAACAGCACCAACGCGATTCCTGCGAAAGTGAGTAGCTTTTTCGCGTTCACGGCGATCAATCCTGTCTCTTACGGTGACTGACTGCGGATACTGGCTATTCATTTTGTACCGCACCTTCCACCGGCGCGGGAGGGAAGTCCCGCGCTTGGGTCAGCCGGCGAGGAGAAGTATACCGTACGGCTACTCTCCGTGTACAGGACAGCCGTTGTCAGGAAGCCCGCGTCTACCATTCGGGAATGAACACCGTTTCGGACAGCACCGTCCGCTGTGTCGGCGGCATCGTCCACGACCGACTCGGCCGGATTCTGCTGATTCAGCGCGCGAATGAACCCGGACGTGGACTCTGGTCGGTCCCCGGCGGACGCGTGGAACCAGGCGAAACGGACGAAGCGGCCGTCATCCGGGAGATGCGCGAAGAGACCGGCCTCGACGTGATGCCGGGCACATACGTCGGCAACGCCCTCCGCGGCCGGTACGACATCCACGACTACGCCTGCGCGGTCACCGGCGGCACTCTCCGTGCCGGGGACGACGCCGCCGACGCCCGGTGGATCGACGCCGAAACCTTGATCGAACTCGACAAAGGCGGCCGGTTGGCCGAACTCCTGTTCGTCACTCTCCGCGATTGGGGAGTGCTGCCGACCGGGTCCCGCCAGCGGTCTTGACACCCGCCGTGTCCGATTCGGCGAATACCTCGGGGATAAAGCACCGGGTGAGGTGAAAATTATCCTCACCGATGCTTTCCCGACATGTGCGCGGCTTTCTGAAAGTCAAACCGGGAGCCAGGTCATCCGCTGCCCGTGCGGAGCCGTCCTGGCCAGCGCGCGGACGTCCGGGACGCCACCGTCCCAGCGGACGAGCCCGAGCACGGCCTGGTCCGCGGGTTCGGCCAGATCGGCCCGGCCGGGCACCAGCGGCTCCAGCGCGGCACCGTAGAACTCCTCGCTGACCCACCACAGCGGCCGGTCCGCGGCGAGGTTCCGCAGCTCCTCGAGGAAGTCGGCCCGCCGCTCCCCCAGATACGCCAGCACATGGCTGGTCAGCACGACGAGAGGAGCGTCGGCGGGCAGCGTGGCGGCCGACGACGCGAGATCGTCGACGGCGTCGCCGGTGATCAGCTCGGGCCGCTGCTTGCCCTGCGCCGCCGCGGCCGTGCGCAGGAGCCGGATCCGGTCCGGCTGGTCGGCCCAGACGCAGGCTTCGAGCCAGGCGAGCTCGTCCTCGTCGGCGAGGTCGACCGGGGCGCGGTCGAGGCCGGCGCGGGCGGTGATCGTCAGCTTCTTCGGCACCTTCGGCGTGACGGCGCCGAGCGCGAGGTCCAAGGCGCAGTGCAGGCCGACGGCGGTCTTCGCGGGCCCGGCGGTGAGCTGTTCGCCGCCGTCGCACTGGTAACGGTAGGCGTATTTGTCCAGGCCGAGGAGCAGCCCGGCGCTACAGCCGACCTCGAGCAGCGCGATCTTGCCGCCCGCTTCCTTCGCCGCCGCGGTCACCGCGGGGTAGAGCAGCGCCGCCCGGCGGACCTCGTTGGTCTGCGTGTACCGCGACGCGATGATCGCCCTGGCCTTGTCCGCCCGTTCGAGCAGGAACGACCGGAAGAGCGGCCACGTCTCCGTGTCCACCCCGTCGAACCCGCCGACGGACGGGTAGTACCGCGAGAGCGGGTGGATCGGGTCGGCCTGGATGAGCCGGTGCGCGGTCGCCATCAGCAGCGTCCCGCGCGCTTCACCGCCGCGCGCGTCGGCGAGCAGCCCGGCGACGTCGTCGTCCTCGGCCGCCTTCGCCGCCAAGTGTTCGTACAACGGCGAAACACCGGCCGCCTCGACGGTCGCGAACTTCCGCAGGCGGCTCTTGATCTCATCCAGCCCGATGGGCATCGACGCGCTCCCTCTTCCCGTTCGTGACACCCGTCATTCGTGCGGCACGGGACGGCCGGGCTGTTCGCCGCCCCTGCTGTCACCGTAAGACCGCTTCGGCACCATCACCTTGCGACGGAACACACACACGATCGTGCCGTCCTGCTTATAGCCGCGGGTCTCGACGTAGACGACGCCTCGATCGTCCTTCGACTTCGACGGCGTCTTGTCCAGCACCTCGGTCTCGCCGTAGATGGTGTCACCGTGGAACGTCGGCTTCACGTGTTTCAGCGATTCGACCTCGAGGTTCGCGATCGCCTTGCCGGACACGTCCGGCACCGACATGCCCAGCAGCAGCGAGTAGACGTAGTTGCCGACCACGACGTTCTTGCCGAAATCGGTGGTCTCCTCGGCGTAGTGCGCGTCGAGGTGCAGCGGATGGTGGTTCATGGTGATGAGGCAGAACAGGTGGTCGTCGTACTCGGTGACCGTTTTGCCCGGCCAGTGCTTGTAGACCGCACCGACCTCGAACTCTTCGTAATAGCGACCGAACTGCACCCATTCCTCCTGCACGAGTAACGCGGCGTGAGCCTGGGACGACAGGCATTCGTGTTGAGGAGTACCCTCGACCATTGGTGTCGGGTCGTCAACGCGACCCACACCACTGCGTAACCGTCCGCCGAGTCGAAGGAGGTGAGGAACCCGATGTCCAGTGGCGATAGTCCGCTTCCTAGTAGTCGCAGCGTTTCCGCCTTCACATCTCGCCGGATCCCCACCTGGCAGGGCTGACGAAACCGGGAACGCTGGCCTAGCCGAGCGGCCCCCCGACCGCTTGGCCCGTCGTCTTCGCGCACAACGCACGACGTCTGCCCAGGAGATCCCATGCCTGCCATTCCCTCGCTCGGCGGCCTTCGCGGCCGGAGCAACGGCCGCGCCAAGAGCGTCCCCGAACGCCCGCTGCCCGTCCCCCTTTCGGCGTACGTCGTCGACTGCGCGGTGTACGTGGACGGCAAGCGCCTGCCCGGCCGCTGGACGCACGCCGAGGCGATCAAAGAGGTGCGCAAGCGGCACGCCGGGTTCGTCTGGATCGGCCTGCACGAGCCGGACGCCGTCCAGATCCAGGGCATCGCGGAGACCTTCGGCCTGCACGAGCTGGCCGTCGAGGACGCCCTCGAAGCGCATCAGCGGCCCAAGCTGGAGCGCTACGACGACACGCTGTTCATGGTGCTGAAGACCGTCCGCTACGTCGAGCACGAGTCGCCCGCGACGGCGAACGAGATCGTCGAGACCGGCGAGCTGATGGCCTTCCTCGGCCGCGACTTCGTGATCACCGTGCGGCACGGGAACCACTCGGGGCTCGCCAGGCTGCGCCGCGAACTCGACCAGGACCCGGAAAGGCTCGAACTGGGGCCGTCCGCGGTGCTGCACGCGATCGCGGACCACGTCGTCGACCACTACCTCGACGTCACCACCGCGATCGAGTCGGACATCGACGAGATGGAGACGCACGTCTTCGCGCCGCGCTCCAAGGTGAGCGCCGAGCAGATCTACTTCATGAAGCGCGAGGTGCTGGAACTGCGCCGCGCGGTCATGCCGCTGGGCACTCCGTTGCAGCGCCTCGCCGAGGGCTACACGCGGCTGATCCCGGACGAGGTCCGGTCGTACTTCCGCGACGTCTCCGACCACCTCACCACGGTCGCGGAGCGGGTCGCGAACTTCGACGAGCTGCTGACCACCCTGGTGGACGCGACGCTGGCGAAGATCACGCTCCAGCAGAACACCGACATGCGCAAGATCACCGCGTGGGCGGCGATCATCGCGGTCCCGACGGCGCTGGCCGGCATCTACGGGATGAACTTCGACTACATGCCGGAGCTGCACTGGCGTTTCGGCTACCCGCTGGCGATGACGATCATCTTCGGCGTGTGCATCCTGCTTTACCGAATATTCCGGAAGAACCGCTGGCTCTGACCGTTCTTCCCCTTCGGTGAATTCTGGAGTTCCTCATGCCAAGGATGCTGACCAACCTCAAGTTCTGGGCCCTCGCCTTCTGCCTCGTCTGGCTGGGCATCGTGATCGCGATCATCGCCAAGGACCCCGCGTTCGCGCACGGCACCAAATAGCGCCTCCGGCATTACGCTGGAGCGCGTGAAAGCGCTGGTCGTCGCGGACGAGGTCGAAGAGCGGTTGTGGACGTCCGCCGTCCGCAACCACCCGGCCGACCTCGTCATCGGCGCGGGCGACCTGCCGTACGGGTACCTCGAATTCCTGGCGAGCGCGCTCGACGTGCCGTGCGTGTTCGTCCCGGGCAACCACGATCCCGACCTGTCCGGCTACACCCGCTACGGCGGACTGTCCATGAAGGACGGTTTCCCCACGGAGTGGCCGGGTCCGGCGGGCGGGGTGAACGCGGACGGCCGCGTCGTCGACATCGGCGGGCTCCGCTTCGCCGGGCTCGGTGGTTCCGTCCGCTACAACGACGGCCCGAACCAGTGGACGCAACGCCAGCAGGCCCGGCGTGCCCGCCGTCTGGTGCGCCGGGCCGGGTTCCGCCGATGGCGGGACGGGCGGGGCGTCGACGTCCTGCTCACTCACGCGCCGCCGCGACACTGCGGCGACCGCGAGGATCCGCCGCACCGCGGGTTCGACTGTCTGCATCGCACGATCGAGTCGTTGCGGCCGAAGTGGTTGCTGCACGGGCACATCCACCCGCACGGTGAACCCGTGCCGGACCGGGTGATCGGCGGGACCACGGTCCGCAACGTCGTCGGGCACCGGATCATGGAGTTCCAATGAAGGACACCGGTTTTCCCCGGGCGGACGCGGAGCACGACTTCCTCCGCGCGCGAAGGCGTCAGGTGTTGTCGCGGCTGGCGAACTGGCTGCGCGGTGAACCCGACGACGTCAACATCATGCTGCCGTTCCACGAGGTGGTCGACGCGCTCGGCTACCTCGGCGAGCGGAAGATCGGGGCGCGGGTGATCCGGCTCGATTCGATCGTCGGCAGCGTCGACCGCGGCCGCGACTTCGACCGCCGGTTCCGTCCGACGTCGGGCCGCGTCCGCGAACGCTGGGAACGGCTGGCGCTCGCCACCAGGCGCGGCGAGTCGATCCCGCCGATCGAGGTGTACCGCGTCGGCGAGCTGCATTTCATCATCGACGGGCACCACCGCGTATCAGTGGCGCACGCGATGCGACTGTCCACGATAGAGGCGATGGTCACCGAGGTCCGGACCAAACTGGACCCGAGCGGGATCCGGTACCGCGGCGACCTGATCGTGAAGGACTACCGACGGCTGTTCCTGGAGCGCGTCCCGCTTTCCGGGCAGTCGCGGGCTTCGGTGGTGTTCACAGATCCGTGGGACTACGCGCGGCTCGGTGAGCACGTGGAGGCGTGGGGTTTCCGGCTGATGCAGGACGAAGGAACCTTCTCGGACCGCGCGACGCTGGCGCAGCGGTGGTTCGACGAGGAGTTCGTGCCGGTGGTGGCGATGCTGCGGCAGGCGGATCTGATCGGCTCGCGGACGGACGCCGAGGCGTACCTGTGGGTCGCTTGCGAGCGGTACCGGCTGATCCGGACGCACCGGTGGGACGACGAGGTCTTCGAGGCGGTGCGACGGCAGTCGTGAGTGGCGATTCGGGTTATTGAGCAGAAAGGCAAAGGTGTCCTGTCAGGTGCCAAGTCCGTGAAGGCCTCCTTGAGGGACCCAGAGTCCCTCAAGGAGGCCTTCACGGACCGGTGTTCGGTGGCGATCAGCGTGGTGAAGGGGACTTTCCCCTCATCGCACGAGCGGAAAGTCCCCTTCACCCCGGGTCATCCGTCCTCGTGGGCGGCGGAGTCCCCGAGCGTTGCGAAAGCCACTTTCGCAACCTTCAACGTTGCGGAAGTGGCTTTCGCAACACCCGAGGTCGGCGTACGGGCGAGCGAAGGAACACGCCACATTTGCCTTACCCCTCAATAACCCGAATCGCCACTCACGAACTACATGTGGACCGCCACCGGAGCTTCGGCACCTTCGGGAGCCTTCGCCGGGGCGCCCGACCGCAGCAGCAGCCCGCAGATCACCGCGCCGATGACGAAGATCCATCCGGCCCACACGAACGCGGTCGTGTAGCTGTGCACGGCCGCTTCGGCCGCGAGTTGCGGCGTCGGCGCCTTTCCGACCAGGAACGACGTCGCCGCGTTGCCTGCCAGCGTGCTCAGCAGTGCGGTCCCGATCGAGCCGCCGACCTGCTGCGCGGTGTTCACCGCCGCCGACGCGACACCGGCGTCGTGCGTGTCGACGCCGAAGGTCGCGACGCTCATCGCGGGCGCCATGGCGAGGCCGATGCCGACACCCATGACCATCAGCGGGAACAGCACCCCGCTCGCGTACGTGCTGGAGGTGTCGATGGCCGAGAGCCAGAACAGTCCCAGCCCCGCGATCAGCATTCCCAGTGACACCAACGGTTTCGCGCCGAACTTCGGCAGCAGCACCGCCGTCGCCGACGTCGCGCTGGCCATCAGGGTGGCCACCATCGGCAGGAACGCGACCCCGCTCTGCACCGGCGTGAACCCGAGGTTCAGCTGGATGTAGAAGGTGAGGAACAGGAAGATCGAGAACATCCCGATGGCGATCAGGAACATCGCGAGGTACGAGCCGCCACGGTCGCGGTCGAGCAGGACGCGCAGCGGCAGCAGCGGGTGTTCGGCCCGCTGCTGGATCGCCACGAACGCGGCGAGCAGCACGACACCGGCGGCGAGGAAGCCCCACACCGAGATCGAGGACCACGAGTCGCGCTCGGCGTTCGCGAAGCCGTAGACCAGCGCGAACAATCCGGCCGACGCGGTGATCGTGCCCGGGATGTCGAGCTTCGGGCGCGGGCCGTCGGACTCGGAGTTCTTCAGCAGCACGAACGAGCCGGCGAACGCGATCACCGCGAAGATGATGTTGACGTACATCGACCAGCGCCAGTCGAGGTATTCGGTCAGCACACCGCCGAGCAGCAGGCCGATCGCCGCGCCGCCACCGCCGATCGCGCCGAAGACACCGAAGGCCTTGCCGCGCTCCTTCGGGTCGGTGAAGGTCGTGGTCAGCAGCGAGAGGGCCGCCGGAGCCAGAAGGGCGCCGAAGACACCCTGTGCGGCGCGGGCCACGAGCAGCATCTCGATGCTGGTGGCGGCGCCACCGATCGCGGACACGATGGCGAAGCCGGCGAGCCCGACGAGGAACGCGCGTTTGCGGCCGAAGAGGTCCGCGAGCCGTCCGCCCAGCAGGAGCAGGCTGCCGAACGCGAGCGCGTAGGCGGTGACGACCCACTGGCGGGCGTCGTTCGAGAAGCCGAGGTCCTGCTGCGCCGACGGCAGCGCGATGTTCACGACGGTGGCGTCGAGCACCACCATCAACTGGGCGAGGCCGATCATCACCAGGATCAGCCATCTCCTGGCGTGGTGCGGGTTGGAGTGCTGCGCGGCCGCGTCCCCCGACGGCGTGGCGACAGCGGTGGATGACTCAGACATACGGGCGGTTTCCTCACCGATAGTGACGAAGAAGCTATGTGGAGTAGGTATCTCCCCTTTCGTCGCCCAAGGTACACAAGAAGTGGAGAACTGTCCTCTACTTCATTTGTTAAGCTGGACGGATGGCTCGGGACCTCGCTCCCGCCGCACCGGCGCGGCCGCTGCGGCGCGACGCTGAACTCAATCGGCAGCGCATCATCGCGGCGGCACGCGATGTCTTCGGCGAGCGCGGGCTCGAAGCGACTCTCGACGACGTCGCGCATCACGCCGGCGTCGGCGTCGGCACCGTCTACCGTCGCTTCCCGAGCAAGGAACACCTGGTCGAGGCCATGTTCGTCGACCAGTTCGAGACGATCCGCGAGTTCGCCGAAGAAGCGCTTCGCGCCGAAGATCCCTGGGAAGGCTTCGCCGGTTTCACCTGGCGCGCGGCCGAACTCCACGCCGGTGACCGCGGGTTACGAGAGGTCATGCTGTCGAACGTCTTCGGCCAGGAGCGCGTCGCCGAGGCGAAAGCGCGCATGGTGCCGTTGATCACACAGCTCGTCGAACGGGCTCAGACGGCGGGCGTCCTCCGCGCGGACATCGTGCCGACGGACATGCCGCTGCTGCACCAGATGGTCGGCTCGGTCATCGAATTCACGCACGGTATCCAGCCGGACCTGTGGCGCCGGTGCCTCGCGATGCTGCTCGACGGCCTGCGCGCCGAACCCGGCCGCGCGACCCCGCTGCCGCACCCGCCGCTGGACGTCGAGGCACTGGAAGAAGTCATGTGCTCCTTCCGCCTCCCCCGCCTCCGCTGACCCGCGTTTAGTCCTCTGAATGCGGTAGTTGCGCGTGCAAGTACCGCATTCAGAGGACTAAACGCGTCAGGGGAGCTTCGGGAACACGGCCACGGCGACCTCACGCGCCGCGGCGCACGTGGCGTCCTCGGGCGCGCCGTCGACGCCGACCACCGAGAGCGTCGCCTGCTCGACCCGGTCCGGGGTGCCCGGGATCGGCCGGTGCGTGGTCACCTGGCAGAACGCGCCCGACGTGGTCACCTGGGCCTGTCGTCCGCCCAGCGCCTCCGTCGCGGCCGGCGTCGTGTCCGACACCACAGACAGCGAGAAGCTGACCTTGCCGCGGATGCAGTTGTGCCCGGACAGCGCCGGGGCGGGTTTGGTCTCCGGACCGGCGGCGGCGTCGAGTTCGTGCTGATCGAGCGGGGCGCACGGGGCGACGCGGCCCCACGAGCGCTGGTCGAGGTTCAGCCGCCCGACCTTGCGCGCGGTGATCACCTCGGCCGCGCCGCCGACCGTCGCGTCGGCGACCCGGCAGCGGTCGAGCCGGTCCGCCGGGGCCTTGTCGTCGGAGGTGACGGTGATGGACAGCCGGATCCCGTCGGCGAAGGTCAGCAGACGCGTGCAGGTGGTTTCCTCGTTGAAACTCGACTGCTGGACGCTGACGCCTTCCGGCAAGGGCCCGGCGTATTCGTAGGGCCGGTTGTTCGGGTCCTGCCCGGAGGTGATCGGGCCGGTGAGCACGGTGTAGCGATTGGCGCCTTCGACGAATTCCAGGCGGCAGGACTCGAATGAGCTCAACGGCGGTTTGACCGCGTTTCCGCCGCCGATCACTTTTCGCTGGTCGACGAGGCTGCAATAGTCGAGCGACGGGTATTCGCCGAGCGCCTCGGACGCCGTCAGGGCCTCGTCACCAGCGGTGGTCGGCGACGGCGCCGCCACCGGATCCGGGGTGGAGCAGGCCGCGGCGAGGAACAGGCCACAGAGTCCGGCGATCAGTCTCTTCGGGGGCACCGGAGAAGTATCGTCAAAAGATCCCGGAACACCACCCCTTACGGGCGAAGAACACAGGGTCCACCACGTTTTCCCAGGTGGGTGCTTTACCGCGATTTCACGCCCTTAGGGGTGGGTTTCGTTCCGCGGTGGGATGCGGCCGCGCCGTCACGCGACGAAAATGGGTTTCACACAACGTGACGACCGAGAGGGAAGAACCGTGAGCCACCCCGTAGCCGCCCGCCTGACCCGTCCGCGCCAGGGCCGCATGATCGGCGGCGTCTGCGCCGGGATCGCCAAACGCTTCGGCACCACGCCGGGCAAGGTCCGCCTGCTCGCCGTGCTGTCCTGCCTGCTGCCCGGCCCGCAGTTCATCGTCTACCTGGTGCTGTGGCTCGCCCTGCCCGAGAGCGAGTACTGATCCCGGGCAGGACGAGTCGGGGTCACTCCGTGTAGGTCAGGTTCTTGCCGCTGGCCCCGTCGAACAGCTTGATCTTGTCCGCGTCGAACCAGAGCTCCACATTCTGGTTCTCCGCGGCCGAAGACGCCGCGGACAGCCGGGCCACGATCTGCGACTCGGCGCCCGGGACGTCCGAGGATCCGCTGTCGGCGGCGAGATCCGCGAGGTCGGACGACGACGCGACCTCACCTTCGACCGAGAAGTGCGCGAACTTCTCCGAACCCATCGATTCGAGGACGTCCACGTGGGCGGTGAACGTCGCGCCCTGCCGGGCGGACGCGTCCACCAGCGCGGCGTCCTCGAAGTGCTCCGGCCGGATGCCGACGATGACCTCACGCGGCGCGTCGGCGGCCTCGGCCAGCTGACGCACCCGGTCGGTGAGCGGGATGTCGCCCAGCGCGCTGCGGGCGGTCCCGTTCTCCAGCGTGGCAGGCACGAAGTTCATCGACGGGCTGCCGATGAACCCGGCCACGAACAGGTTCGCCGGGTTGTCGTAGAGGAACTGCGGCGACCCGATCTGCTGCACGTAGCCCGCCCGCAGCACGACGACCCGGTCGCCGAGGGTCATCGCCTCGGTCTGGTCGTGCGTGACGTAGAGCGTGGTCGTGCCCAGCTGCTTCTGGATCTTCGACACCGAGGTCCGCATCTGGCCGCGGAGCTTCGCGTCCAAGTTGGACAGTGGTTCGTCCATCAGGAACGCCTTGGGATTGCGGACGATCGCGCGCCCCATCGCGACGCGCTGCCGCTGCCCGCCGGAGAGGTTCGCCGGTTTGCGGTCCAGATGCCCGGTCAGATCGAGGATCTGCGCGGCCTCCTCGACCTTGGACCGGACGATCCGGTCGTCGACCTTCGCCAGCCGCAACGGGAACGCCATGTTCTCCCGCACGCTCATGTGCGGGTACAGCGCGTAGGACTGGAACACCATCGCGATGTCACGGTCCTTCGGCGCCTTCTCGTTGACGCGCTGGCCGTCGATGCGCAGCTCGCCGGAGGAGATGTCTTCCAGGCCCGCGACCATGTTCAGCGTCGTGGACTTGCCGCAGCCGGACGGGCCGACCAGGATGATGAACTCGCCGTCGGCGATCGTGATGTCCACTTCGGACACCGCGAGGGCGCCGTCCGGGTACTTCTTGGACACTTTTTCGAGAACGATTTCAGCCATGGGTCAGCCCTTCACCGCACCGGACGTCAGCCCCGCCACGATGCGACGCTGGAAGAACAACACGAACAGGATGATCGGGACGGTGATCACCACGGCGGCCGCGGAGATCGTCCCGGTCGGGTCTTCGAACTGCGAGGACCCGGTGAAGAACGACAGCGCCGCCGGGACCGTGCGCGAGGCCTCGGTCGAAGTCAGCGAGATCGCGAACAGGAAGTCGTTCCAGCAGAAGATGAACACCAGGATCGCGGTGGTGAACACCCCTGGTGCCGCCAGCGGCGCGATCACCTTCCGGAACGCCTGCGCCGGGGTCGCGCCGTCCATCTTCGCCGCTTTTTCCAGCTCCCACGGGATTTCCCGGAAGAACGCGGACAGCGTGTAGATCGACAGCGGCAGCGCGAACGTGATGTAGGGCAGGATCAGCCCCGGCCAGGTGTCGAACAATCCCAGCTCACGTTCGATGTTGAACAGCGGCGTCACCAGTGAGACCTGCGGGAACATCGCGATCAGCAACGACATCCCGACCAGCACCTGCTTGCCGGGGAAGTCCAGCCGCGCGATCGCGTACGCCGCCATCGTGCCGAGGACGACCGCGATCACCGTCGCGATGATCGCGATGCCGATCGAGTTCACCAGTGCCCGGATGAATTCCGTGGTCTCGAAGATGTCCGCGTAGTTCTGCCAGGTCCATTCCGACGGGATGAAGTTCCCATCGTCCAGGGTCTCCTTGGTCTTGAACGAAAGCGAGACGACCCAGAGCACCGGGAACAGCGCGAACACCAGGACCAGGATGTCGATGAGGCCCCATTTGACCTTGCGGCCGGGAGTGACCGCTCCACCGATGGCCATCAGCGTTTACCCCCATTGTCACTGCCGGGTGCGGCCGTGCCGAACACCTTGATGAAGATGAACGCGATGATCGCCACCGTGATGAAGATCAGCACCGCCATCGTCGACCCGATCCCGAGGTTCAGCCCCTTGACCAGGTTGTTGTAGGTCTGCATCGACACCGACGACGTGTCCTGCGCGCCGTTGGTGAGCACGAAGATGTTGTCGAAGATGCGGAACGCGTCCAGGGTGCGGAACAGCAGCGCCACCAGGATCGCCGGCTTCATCACCGGCAGCATCACCTTGGTGAACCGCTGCCACGCCGTCGCGCCGTCCATCGCCGCGGCCTTCAGCAGGTCGTCCGGCACCAGCGCCAGCCCCGCCATCAGCAGCAGCGCCATGAACGGCGTCGTCTTCCACACCTCGGCGAGCACGATGATCGCCAGCGAAGGCCAGTACTCGGTCAACGGCGCGGTATCCGGGAAGAACAGGTTGGCCAGGTAGCCCGTGTCCGGCGTCCAGGCGTAGTACCAGGAGAACGCCGCGACCACGGTCACGATGCCGTACGGGATCAGGGCGACCGTCCGCACGAGGCCCCGTCCGACTAGCGTCCGGTGCATGATCAGCGCCAGGCCCATGCCCAGCACGAACTCGATGATCACCGAAACGATGGTCAACCCCATCGTGGTCCCGAACGCCGTCCACCAGTAACCGTTGGACAGCACCGAAACGTAGTTCTCCAGGCCGACGAACTCCTGCTGCGCCGGGAACCGGAGGTCGTAGCGTTGCAGGGAAAGCCAGATCGAGTAGATGATCGGATACCCGGTGACGGCGATCATCACGAACGCCGCCGGGGCACACAGCCAGAGCCCCAGTCTGCGCTCGGCCTTCTTTCCTTCACTGAGAACGGGTTTCGCCTTCTTGCCCGGCTTGCTCTCGGTCGCCGAACCGGCGGTTTCCTGCACGGTCACGGGATCACTCCCTTCGACTGGAGCGCGTCGGCGAGCTCTTTCTTCAGCTTCTCCGCCGTCTTCTGTGGATCGATTTCAGAGGGCGGGGAAAGCACCTTCGACAACACGGTCGAGGCGTTCTGGTACGCGGGCGTCAGCGGGCGCACCGCGGCGTCCTTGAGCGCGTCCAGAATCGTTTCCCGCATCGGGTATTTCGTGTCCATGCTCGGGTTGTCGTCGCTCACGCCCGCTGTCGCGTCGAGGGGGACCGTGTCGGTGTAGAGCGATTCGAGCGTCGGCGGGACACCGTCCTTGAGCGCGGAGAACTTCTGGTTCTTCTCGTTGCGCAGGCACAGCGCGACCTCGTAGGCCTCGGCCTTGTGCTTCGAAGTCGAGCTGACCGCCAGGTTGTAGCCACCGATCGTGGTCTTGGCGGGCTTGCCCGCTTCGAACCGCGGATAGGTGGTCCACTTGAAGTGCTGCAGCTCGGCCTTCTTCTCCTTGGCGTAGGAGGCGTAGACGAACGGCCAGTTCAGCTCGAAGGCGGCGTTGCCGCGCTGGAAGGCTTGACGGACCTCGTCCTCCTTGGAGTTGGTCAGCGACGGGTCGGTGATCCCGGCCGTGGTGACCTTCTTGAGCATCTCCAGCGCCTTGATCGCACCCTCGTCCATCACGACGGACTTGCCGTCGTCGGAGAGGATCTTGCCGCCCGCCGACTCGACGAGCGTGTTGTAGATGACGACGAGGCCTTCGTACTGCGCGCCGGTGAACACGACGTTCCCCGGTTTGCCCTGCACCTTGAGCGCCTTGGCCTGGTCGATCATCTCGTCCCAGGTCTTCGGCGGCGACGGGGTCAGCCGGTCGTCGTACCAGAGCAGCTGGACGTTGGTGTTCTTGGTCGCCGCGTAGAGTTTTCCGTTCCACGTGGCGGTTTCGAGCGGCCCGGGCAGGACACCCGCGGTCGCTTCGGCCTTCGCCTCACCCGTCCATTCTTCGGCCCAGCCCGCCTCCGCGAACTCGGACACCCACGTGACGTCCAACCCCAGGACGTCGAGCGAATCGTCCCCGGCGGCCAGACGGCGCACCATCTGTTCCCGCTGGCCATCGGCCGGTCGCGGGAGCTTGTTGTAGACGACCTCGTACCGCCCGCCCGAGGCCTTGGTGCAATCGTCCACAACGGACTGGAAGTTGTCTTCGGGCGCGTAGTAGACGTTGATCTTCAGGCCGGCATCCGAACCACAGCCCGCCAGCAGGCCGACCGTCAGCGCTGTCGCGCCGAGTAGCGAGCCGGTGCGGCCTGGTGAGCGGCCCCTTCGGCTCGCGCTCATCCTCTTCCCCATGAGGCCTCCTCACCCGCGCACGCCTGGGGAACGGCGGCACTAGGACGCGTTGAAGAAGCCCGCGCGCCAGCACCCCGACGTGCTAGTGCTCAGGCGGACACGCTGGAGTACATGACCGCCCGACTGGTGTTGTGCAACCTATTCCGGGCGATCACCGCCCGCAAGCAGTATCGGTAACGATTCAGCGGACCGCACGACGAACAGGTGAACGAGTACCGCCGAATGTCAGTCGGCCCGGCCCCCGCGTCACCCGGCGGGACGACCGCCCAGGGCGAGCTGGGCCAGAAGCTCACGCCCCTGTTCGGCCGATCGTGGCTGGCAGAGCACGTCGTAGCGGCCGGCGACCAGCTGGCTCGCGGAGGAGAAGTCGCGGCGGGACATGCTGTAGCTGATGGCCGCGAAGACCGTCCACGCCAGAATGCCGAGCACGAGCCCGCCGATCATGGGCTGCCAGGCGAACCCCTGGTTGTTGAACATGCCCAGCAACAGCCCGATGATCAGGCCGAACCACGCGCCAGAAACCGCCCCGGTGCCCAGCACCCGGCCCCAGCTCAGCCTGCCGAGGATGCGTTCCACGAGCATCAGGTCGACGCCGACGATGGTCACGTCGGCGACGCCGAATTCCTTCTCCGCGAGGAAGTCGACGGCGTGCTGCGCCTCGCCGTACGTCGCGTAGGAGCCGATCGGCCAGCCGGAAGGCGGTGTCGGCAGCCTGGGCAGCCCACCTGCGGCCCGGCCGCCTCCGCCAAAGGGAGCACTCACGTAATCACCTCTCGCCCGTCCCGGTCCATCTTCTCAAGGACGGGCGAAAGGCGCGAACGTTCAGGAGCGGGACTTGTACTCACGGAGCAGGCCGCGGCTGATGATGGTCTTCTGGATCTCGCTGGTGCCCTCGCCGATGAGCAGGAACGGCGCCTCGCGCATCAGGCGCTCGATCTCGTACTCCTTGGAGTAGCCGTAGCCGCCGTGGATGCGGAAGGAGTCCTGGGTGACCTCGGCGCAGTACTCGCTGGCGATCAGCTTCGCCATGCCGGCCTCGACGTCGTTGCGCTCGCCGGAGTCCTTGAGGCGGGCGGCGTTGACCATCATCAGGTGCGCGGCCTCGACCTTGGTGGCCATCTCGGCGAGTTTGAACGCGATCGCCTGGTGCTCGGCGATCGCCTTGCCGAAGGTCTTGCGCTGCTGGGCGTACTCCACGGCCAGCTCGAACGCGCGGATCGCGATGCCACAGGCGCGCGCGGCGACGTTGACCCGGCCGACCTCGACACCGTCCATCATGTACGCGAAGCCCTTGCCCGGCGCCTCGCCGAGGACCTTGTCGGCACCGATCTTGTAGCCGTCGAACACGGCTTCGGTGGTGTCGACGCCCTTGTAGCCCATCTTGTCGATCTTGCCGGGGATGGTGAGGCCGGGCGCGACCTCACCGAAGCCCTCCGGCTTCTCGACCAGGAAAGTGGTCAGGTTCTGGTGGGCCTTCTCCGCGCCTTCGTCGGTCTTGACGAGCAGCGCGATCAGGGTGGAGCTGCCGCCGTTGGTCAGCCACATCTTGGAGCCGTCGATGACGTAGCCGTCGTCGGTCTTGCGGGCGCGGGTCTTGATCGCGGCGACGTCGGAACCGAGGTCGGGCTCGGACATCGAGAAGGAGCCGCGCACCTCGCCGGTCGCCATGCGGGGCAGGAAGTGCTGCTTCTGCTCCGGCGTCCCGTGACGAGAGATCATGTGCGCCACGATGAAGTGCGTGTTGATGACGCCGGAAACGCTCATCCAGCCGCGCGCGATCTCCTCGACCACGAGCGCGTAGGTCAGCAGCGATTCGCCGAGGCCGCCGTACTCCTCCGGGATGGTGAGCCCGAACAGGCCCATCTCCTTCATCCCCTCGACGATGTCGGCGGGATAGGTGTCGGAGTGCTCGAGCTCCTGCGCGCGCGGGATGACCTCCTTGTCCACGAACTGGCGGACCGTGGCCAGGATTTCGGACTGCACGTCGGTCAAGCCGGCGGTCTGGGCGAGGCGAGCCATCGCTGCTCCCTAAATTCGCGCGCACCGGGCTCCCGGCGCTGGGTTACCGGTGAGTATGACGCCTGACCGGGGACCTCGCTATGAGCGCAGTCACGCGTACACCATCCGTGCCATCGCACTACAGTGGCAAGCCGATCACAGTCCGAGGGGGACGAACGTGGCTCAGCAGCCGTTTGGTGGATTCCCACCGCAACAGCAGTACACCTTTCCGAACCAGGCTCCGGCGCGGAGCAAGGACTCCGGTCTGGCCATCGCCGCCCTGATCTTTTCACTCTTCGGACTGATCGGACTGGTGTCCGTGATCCCGGGGATCGTCATGGGGCACGTCGCCTTCGCGAAGGCCCGGCGCGGCGAGGTGGGCGGCAAGGGGATGGCGCTGGCCGCGTTCATCGTCGGCTATCTGATGATCATCCTGTACGCCATCGCGATCCCGGTCCTGCTGAACGTGGCCGCGAAACACGGGGCATTCCGCTGACGACTACGGTCCGAAGCCGACGAGGGGACCCGCAATGACGAATCCGCACGACCCGTACGGGCAGCAACAGCCTTATGGGCAGCAGCAGCCTTCCGGGCAGTTCGAGCAGCCGTACGGTCTCCAGCCGTATCAGCCTCAGCAGCAGTACTACGTCCAGCAGGCCTACGTCCGGCCGCCCGACCAGGGCATGGCGGTGGCGTCGCTGGTGTGCTCGCTGATCGGGCTGATCATGTGCTTCCCGGCGCTGCTGGGGATCATCTTCGGGCACATAGCGCTCGGGAAGGCCAAACGCGGCGAAGCGGGCGGGCAGGGCATGGCGCAGGCCGGGATGATCATCGGCTACGTGATCACCGGGCTGTGGCTGATCCCGATCATCCTGTGGTTCGTTTTCGTGGTGTTCGCGGTCGGTGCCGCGGGCGTCCGGTGACCCGTTCGGAGGATACGGTGGGGTCCCGCACGAACCAGGGGGCCAACGGATGAGCAGTTCCGACTCGCAGGACACACCGTCGACGTCGTCCTACACCGACTCGAACACTTTCTCGGACCCGACTTCGGCGTCCCCGGCGCCCTCGCCGTCCGAAGCGATGTCGAGCCCGCAGCAGTTCCAGCCGCCGGAACCGTTCACGCCGCCTCCGCCGTTCGAGCCGCCCGCTCCGTTCGAGGTTCCTTCGGCCGATGCGCCAGCGCCTGCCCCTGAACCGGCTCCTGCTCCAGGGCCGGATCCGGTGCCCGTGCCGGACGAGACGTACGGGCAGACCATCGATCCGCTGACGGCCGAGCCCGTCCCACAGTCCTTCGCGGCTCCGGACGCTCCGCCCCCGCCGATGTACACGCCGACGCCGCTGCCCGCCGCGTACCCGCCTCAGCCGTACGGCCAGCCGTACAACCCGTATGCGGCCACGGCGGCGCCGCGGTCGCAGGACAACGGGATGGCGATCGCCGGGCTGGTGTGCTCGCTCGTCGGGCTCTGCTCGTGCGTGACCGTGATCGTCGGGGTGATCCTGGGGCACATCGGGCTGGCGAAGGCGAACCGCGGCGAAGCGGGCGGGCGCAGCATGGCGCTCGCCGCGGTGATCATCGGTTACGTCGTGATCGCGCTGTACGTTGGCTTCTTCGGGACTTTGATCATTCTGGGCGTCAACGGGGAGCTGGATTAGCGACGTTCTAGAGGTCTGCCGTGGTCATCGCGTTCTCCAACGAGTGCAACGAGACATACCGCTGCCGCTTCACGAAAGCCGAGCCTCTGCCGGTGCCTTGATGAGTCAGCGCCGCACGCAACTGCCGGTGATCAGGATGTCCCGGACCGGTCAGCAAGAAGACCTGATAGCGACCATCCGTCCAGGTCGCGTCCGAGGCTTCGATGACCTTGGCGATCTTACGATCGAACCGATCGTCCGAGGCGCTGAGCCGTGACGCCTCTTCCGAAGACCACTCGACGTTGTCCCGGCGGTGAAGCACAGCAGGAACGTCAAGCTTCACCTCACGGTCCGCATAAAACGCCATACGCTCGATCGGTCGAAACGCCCGTCCGGATTGGCATACGTAAGCGGCGCAGCTCTCGTACAGCGGCCAAGCGTGCTTCGCCGCCACGACGACGGTGTCATCGATTGTGACCGGCCGTTGCGCATAGACGGTCATCAATCCGCTGCATCGCTTCAACCATCGTGCTGCATCCGCGTCGATGTACGCGGCCAGGTCGAAGATCTGACGAAGCTCGAAGGGTATGTCGACGTTGATCGTCGAGTCGTGGTGCGCGAGCCGGTTCCGGAACTTGCGGACCCGCTCGACAGCGACGGCGACCTGCTTTCGCTTCCCCGACGAGTTCGGGAAAGCACGATGAAGACAGTCGCGCCAGAGCTCCTCGTACTTGGGACCGAGCAAGCCGGACCAGAAGCCGAAGCTCAATCCGGCGATGATCTGGTGCCGGGTTTCTTTCCGCTGGGGACGCAGCCGCTCCCGCACCGCAGCCACGGCCTCCGCCACATTGTCCCCGCCTGGGGTCGGCAGCAGGAACCACGGGATGCCACATTGCTCCTCTCGGAAGTGCTCGCGAAGGCACTTGTCCAGAGCGTTACGAAGCAGCACCTCGAGATGCCCGACGACCTCGAAAGCGGCAGAGGAGGTTCGGGCGCTCCACTCGTACAGCCGCAGGGCCTCGACCTTGTCTCCTGAGGCCCCCTCAAGGTAGGGAGCCATCCGGGGTTCGGACAGCAAGCTCCAGACCATGGGCTCTTCGGGCTCGACGGACGGCACTCGAAGTTGCTACCGTCAGTGACGAACGCCCCAGTGTCGCCTCTGTCGCAAGCGCCTGGGGCTTCTTCATGCCTCAGGGACCCTGACCAGCGTCGTCCGGTTCCCTGGGCGCCGGAGCCACCTGACCGTTGGACTCCGCGGCCTCGGGCTTCTTCGGCGTGTTCGCGTCCAGGAAGCGCAGCAGTTCCACCGGGAACGGCAGGACCAGCGTCGAGTTCTTCTCCGCCGATACCTGCACGACCGTCTCCAGCAGCCGCAGCTGCAACGCCGCCGGGGTGTCGGCCATGGTCGCGGCCGCCTGCGAGAGCTTGTACGACGCCTGGAGTTCCCCGTCGGCCGAGATGACCCGCGCCCGCCGTTCGCGTTCGGCTTCGGCCTGGCGTGACATCGAGCGTTTCATCGACTCCGGCAGCGCGACGTCCTTGATCTCGACCCGGTCGATGTGGATGCCCCAGTCCAGCGCCGGGCTGTCGATCATCAGCTCCAGGCCCTCATTGAGCCGTTCGCGGTTCGACAGCAGGTCGTCCAGGTCGCTCTTGCCGATGATGGACCGCAGCGAGGTCTGCGCGACCTGCCCGACGGCCGAGCGGTAGTCCTGCACGTTGACCGCGGCCAGCACCGGGTCGATCACCTTGAAGTACACGACGGCGTCCACCCGCACGGTGACGTTGTCGCGGGTGATGCCGTCCTGCGCGGGGATCGGCATCGTGACGATCTGCATGTTGACCTTCTGCAGCCTGTCCGCGAAAGGCACCAGCAGTGCGAGCCCCGGCTGCCGGATGGCCGGGCGCACCCGCCCGAACCGGAACACGAGACCGCGTTCGTACTGCTTCACCACCCGAAGGCTGGCCGCGACCCAAGCACCGCCCGCGACGGCGACCGCACTGAGAATCTCCACCACCATGGCTGCTCCCAGGGTTGTTCTCGCTGTTCACGGTACGCCCGGCGGGTCACGGGCGAAACACGGTGGACAGGCCTGCCAAGGTGGATCCGTGACCGGTTTCAAGATCCCGCCCAAGTTCCTCGACCGCGCCGCCGACCTCGGCCCCGGGGCCGCCGAATGGCTCGACTCCCTCCCGTTCCTCGCCGAGAAGTACACCGCCAAATGGCAGCTCGAGTACGACGGCGAGGCCATGCACGGTTTCGTCGGCGTCGCCCAGCCCGTGCGCCGCGCGGACGGCTCCCCCGCGGTCCTCAAGCTCGGCTGGCCGCACGAGGAATCCGACGACGAGCCGCTCGCACTGTCCACTTGGGCCGGTCGGGGCGCGGTCCTGATGTACGACAACGTGACCGAAGACGGTGTGCTGCTCCTGGAGCGGCTCGACGCGACCCGGTCGCTCGAAACGGAGCCGATCCAGCAGGCCGTCGAGACGATCGGCGCGCTGGCGCGACGGCTGGCCGTCCCCGCTCCCGAAGCACTGCAACGATCCCTGCGCGAGGAAGCCGCGGAACTGGTCACCGAACTCCCGGAGACCTGGAGCGAACTGGGCGAGCCGTTCGACCGCGAGTACATCGACGCGGCGGTGGAGATCTGCGTGAA
Organism: Amycolatopsis azurea DSM 43854; assembly: GCF_001995215.1. Taxonomy (GTDB): domain Bacteria; phylum Actinomycetota; class Actinomycetes; order Mycobacteriales; family Pseudonocardiaceae; genus Amycolatopsis; species Amycolatopsis azurea. The sequence goes on along the minus strand of NZ_MUXN01000008.1, from coordinate 287,172 downwards.
CCTCGGCCCGGAAGCCGGTGAGCTGATGGTGAACGAGGATCTGCACTTCGAGAACGTCCTCGCCGGGGAACGCGAACCGTGGTTGGTGATCGACCCGAAGCCGCTTTCGGGCGACCTGGAGTTCGGCGCGATCTCGATCCTCTGGAACCGCCACGAAGAGTCCACAATGGACGAAAAGATCAAGTGGTTCAGCGCCGCGGCCGGAGTCGACGCCGAACGCGCGCGGGCGTGGACACTCGTGCGCGCGGTGCAGAACTGGACCTGGCTGTACGAGGACCTCGCCGAGGGCGCCACCCCCGAGAGCCTCGCCGAAGACCCGGCCTACGCGGCCGTCCCGGGAATCGCCGCCTGGGCATTGCGGTGATCACACGAATCGTCGCGGGCCCCGGGAGCCGATAGCCTTCGGGCATGGCAGCCGTGAACAGGGTATTCGCAGCTCAGCTGGCCGGTTTGCCGGTTTTCGGACCCGATGGCGAATCGATCGGCAAGGTACGGGACCTGGTGGCGGGCCTGCGCCTCGACCAGCAACCGCCGCGGATCCTGGGCCTGGTGGTCGAGCTGACGACGAGGCGCCGCGTGTTCGTGCCGATGTTGCGCGTGACCTCGATCGAGCCCAGCGCGGTCACGCTCGCCACCGGATCGGTGAACATGCGGCGGTTCCATCAGCGGCCCAACGAGGTGCTGGTGGTCGGGCAGCTGTTCGACGCGTACGCGACGCTCGCGGGGTCCGACACCAGGATCACCGTCGTCGACGCCGGCATGGAACCGACGAGGACGCGGGACTGGGTGCTCGCGAAGCTCGCGATCCGCGAACGGTCGAGCAGGCTCGGCCTCGGCAGGCGGCGGTCGGCGATGCAGGTGCTGCCGTGGTCGGAGGTGTCCGGGCTCGGGCTCACCGACCTGACCGGTCAGACCCAGGGCGCGGCGCAGCTGCTGATGCTGTTCGACACCATGCGCCCCGCCGACGTCGCCGCCACGGTCCGTGACCTGCCGCTGAAGCGGCGGCACGAGGTCGCCGACGCGATGGACGACGAGCACCTCGCCGACGTCATCGAGGAGCTGCCCGAGGACGACCAGAAGGAACTGCTGTCCTACCTCGCCGAGGAACGGGCCGCGGACATCCTCGAAGCGATGGACCCCGACGACGCCGCCGACCTGCTGGCCGAGCTGGCGCCCGCCGAGCAGAGCCGGTTCCTGGAGCTGATGGAACCCGAGGAGTCGGCGCCGGTGAAGCGGCTGCTGGAGTACTCCTCCGACACCGCGGGTGGTCTGATGACGCCCGAGCCGGTGGTGCTGACGCCGGACGCCACGGTCGCGGAGGCGCTCGCGCACATCCGCAACGCGGACCTCCCGGTGGCGCTGGCGAGCATGGTGTTCGTCTGCCGTCCGCCGACGGAGACGCCGACAGGACGCTTCGTCGGCGTCGTCCACTTCCAGCGGCTGCTGCGCGAACCACCGGCCGAGATGGTCGCGAGCGCCGTCGACTCGCAGCTGCCCGCGCTGCGGCCGAACGCCACGCTGTCCGAGGTCACCCGCTACTTCGCCGCCTACAACCTCACCTGCGGACCGGTGGTGGACGCCGAGGACCACCTGCTCGGCGCGGTCACCGTCGACGACGTGCTCGACCACCTGCTCCCGGAGGACTGGCGCGAGACCGGGCTGCACGACATCACCGGGGACATCACCATCGACACCGAGGAGACCGAACGTGCCTGAGCTGACGTCCGGGCGGCGGCTGGACCAGCCCCGTGGCCAGAGCCGGTTCAGGCTGAACATCGACCCCGACTCGTTCGGCCGGTTCACCGAACGGATCGCGCGATTCCTCGGCACCGGCAAGTACCTGTTCTGGCAGACGCTGATCGTCATCGTCTGGATCGTGCTGAACCTGGTCGCGGTCTCGCTGCAATGGGACCCGTACCCGTTCATCCTGCTGAACCTGGCGTTCTCGACGCAGGCCGCGTACGCCGCGCCCCTCATCCTGCTGGCGCAGAACCGGCAGGACGACCGCGACCGCGTCTCGCTGGACGAGGACCGGAATCGCGCCGCGCAGACGAAGGCGGACACCGAATACCTCGCGCGGGAGCTGGCGTCGCTGCGGATCGCGCTCGGCGAGGTCGCCACGCGGGACTTCCTGCGCGGCGAGCTCGACCGGCTCCGTGAGGATCTTGATGCCAAGCCGCGCAAGGCCAAACCCGACCGCACGCCTACCGGTACGTAACATGGAGGTGTGACCAGTACGCAGCAACTCCCCAGCGTCGACGATGTCCGCACCGCGCTGAAGGCCGTGTACGACCCGGAGATCAAGAAACCGATCACCGAACTCGGCATGGTCAAGGGCGTGGAGGTCGGCTCGGACGGTGTGGTCACCGTCGGGATCTACCTGACGGTCGCCGGCTGCCCGTTGAAGGCGACGCTGACCAACGACACCACCGAAGCCGTCAAGAAGCTCCCCGGCGTCAGCGACGTCCGGGTCGAGCTCGACGTGATGAGCGACGAGCAACGCACCGAGCTGCGAAAATCCCTGCGTGGCGACGCCGCGGAGCCGGTGATCCCGTTCGCGCAGCCGGGCTCGCTGACGCGCGTCTACTGCGTCGCGTCCGGCAAGGGCGGCGTCGGCAAGTCCTCGGTGACGGTGAACCTCGCGGCCGCGATGGCCGAACGCGGGCTTTCCGTCGGCGTGGTCGACGCGGACATCTACGGGCACTCGGTGCCGCGGATGCTCGGCGCGCGGGAGAAGCCGACCAAGGTCGACACCATGATCATGCCGCCGCAGGCGCACGGCGTGAAGGTCATCTCGATCGGCATGTTCACCCCGGGCAACGCCCCCGTGGTGTGGCGCGGGCCGATGCTGCACCGCGCGCTGCAGCAGTTCCTCGCCGACGTGTTCTGGGGCGACCTCGACATCCTGCTGCTGGACCTGCCGCCGGGCACCGGCGACATCGCGATCTCGGTGGCACAGCTCATCCCGAACGCGGAGATCCTGGTCGTCACCACCCCGCAGCAGGCGGCCGCCGAGGTGGCCGAGCGCGCGGGCGCGATCGCGTTGCAGACCCGGCAGCGGGTCGCCGGGGTCATCGAGAACATGTCGTGGCTGGAGACGCCCGACGGTCAGCGGATGGAGATCTTCGGCTCGGGTGGCGGGCAGTCCGTCGCCGACTCGCTGTCGAAGTCGGTCGGCTCGACCGTGCCGCTGCTCGGTCAGGTCCCGATGGACCCGCGCGTGGTCTCCCACGGCGACGCGGGCACGCCGATCGTGCTGGCCGAGCCGGACGCGCCGGCGTCGCTCGTGCTCAAGGACGCGGCGAAGAAATTGACCGTCCGGGCGCGCGGGCTGGCCGGGATGATGCTGAACGTCACCCCCGCGGGCCGCTGACGCCCTCTCCCTCTTCGCATTTCGTCCTCTGGATGCGGTACTTGCACGCGCAAGGATCGCATTCAGAGGACGAAATGCATGGGGTCGAAAGCCTGGGTCAGGTGGCGTCGGGGTCGACCGGGGGGCGTTCACCCGGCTTGAGCGGCTCGGGCTGCGAAGCCGTCGCCGGGTAGCCGTTGGGCTTCGAAGCACCATTCGAGCCGTTGGTCCCGTTGGAACCATTGGTGCCGTTGACGTCCTTGAGCCCCAGCGGATCCGAGTCACCGTCGAACAGGTGCTGGGTCACGACCCGCTTCGGGTCGAAGTTCCGCAGGCCTCGCAGGTCCTCCAGCGGCTTGCGCAACTGGTCGAACTCCGGGCCCATCTCCTCGCGCAGCTGCGTCTTGGCACCGGTCGCGAAGTCGCGGACCTTGCGGACGCTCTTCGCCACCCAGGACGCCGCTTCGGGCAGCCGTTCCGGACCGAGGATGAAAAGACCCGCGACGACGATGATGAGGATCTCTCCCCAGCCGACACTCTCGAACACCTGTGTGAACCTCCGCCTCGGCGTCTTCCCCGTTCAGGGTACCCGCACGGACTGGCTAGTCCGAGGCCAGTTTCACGTCGACGACAAGTGAAGACCCATCCCGGACAAGGCGGACAGGGACCACTTCACCGACTTCGCGCGCGCGGACCGCGACGAGCAATTCCGCCGAGTCCCGGACCAGCCGTCCGCCTACTTCCGTGATGACGTCGCCTTCTTTGATGCCCGCGGACGCGGCCGGGCCACCGGGGGCGACGTTCCGGACCTGCGCGCCCATGGTGCTGGAACCCGCGACGGTCGACGAAGCGTTGATGCCGATGTCGGGGTGGACGACCTTGCCGTCCTTGATCAGTGTTTTCGCGATCTTCACCGCGTAGTCGCTCGGGATGGCGAACCCGATGCCGATGCTGCCGCCCTCTGCACTGGACGAGCGGATCGCGGAGTTGATCCCGACCAGCGCGCCGGTCGCGTCGACGAGCGCGCCGCCGGAGTTTCCGTGGTTGATCGCGGCGTCGGTCTGGATGGCTTCGTAGATCACCGGAGCGCTGCCGCCGTCGCCGCCCGCGGTCACCGGGCGGTTGAGCGCGCTCACGATGCCGGCGGTGACCGAGTTCTGCAGCGCCAGCGGCGAACCGACGGCGATCACCGAGTCGCCGACGGCGAGATCGGACGACTTCCCGACCTGCAGCGCGGTCAGGTTCTTGACGTCGACCTTGACCACGGCCAGGTCGGTCTTGGCATCGGCGCCGACGACCTTCGCCTCGACGCGCTTGCCGTCGAAGAACACGGCGGTGACCTTGGTGGCCGCGTCGGCCGTCGCGGCGGAGATTACGTGCTCGTTCGTGAGCACGTAGCCCTGGTTGTCGATGACGACGCCGGAGCCCTGCTGGCCCGCGTCGGCGCCGGGCTTGAACACCTCGAGCGAGACGACGGCGGGCGCCACCCGGTGGGCGATGTCCGCGATCGAGCCCGCCGGACGCTCCTTGGCCGCGTCGGCCTCGGAGATGCTGGCCTGGCCGGTCAGTTCGGTGCCGGTGTCGGCGAACCACCAGCCGATCAGCCCGCCCGCGGCGCCGATGACCAGCGCGACGCCGGCGAGCATCGCCAGCGCCTTCGTCTGCACACGCCGCCCGAAGAGGACCTCGGGAAGGCTCAGCAGCGCACCTTGCGGGCGCTTCGCGTCCTTGTCCTCTTCCGAGTCCTGCTGCACCGCGGGCCCGGCGAGCACCGCACCGGAGCCGGGATCGCGCCACGGGTCCGAGGTCTTGGTCCAGAGGGGGTCGTCGGCGCCGTTCGCGGACGGTTCGGAGCCGTTGGTCCCGTGCGGGCGCTCCAGCACGACACCTTCGGCACCCGGCGGACGGCGGAAGGCTTCGGCGAGCGACTCCGGAGTCGGCGGGGCCAGGTTCAGGTTCGGCGCGGACTGGCCGTTCGAGCCGGGCTGGTACAGCTTGTCGAAGGCGCCGTCGACGCCACGCGGCCTGCCGAACGTGGCCGCCTGCGCCGGATCGACGGCGGGCCGGGCCAGCGGGCGCGGCGCCAGCCGGTCCCCCGCCGGGTCACCAGGCTGCTGCGGATTCGCGTTCGGCTGCTCGGTCATCATTCCCCGGGGCTGAGATCAGGTTGGCCGGACGCGAGAGTACGCCAAGCCTCGACCCCGATTCTGCCGTGACCACGGTGAAGTGCGCGTTGATTCCCCGGAACGGCCAAGAAATGTGACACTTGGGGCAACCGTGTCTCACTTGTGGCAGTCTAACGGGCATGTCGGAGAACCCGGGGACTCCTTACCCGCCTCAGAACGTCCCTCACCAGCAGTGGCCGCAGCAACAACAACAGCAGCAGTGGCCCCACCAGCAGCAGGGCTGGCCGCAGCAGCCGCCCAAGAAGAAGGGCCTGTCCACCAAGGCGAAGGTGCTGTTGCTCGTCGCCGCGCTCGTCGTGGTCGGTGGCGGGCTCGGCCTGGTCTTCGTGCTGAAGGCGGCCGCCGGACCGGAAAAGCAGGCGGCGAAGCTGACCGAAGGCGACTGCGTCGTGCTGACCGGATCCGGCAAGGCGGCCGACGCGGTCAAGACGCCGTGCGACTCGCCTCAAGCGCCGTACGCGGTGAGCCTCACCGGCAAGAACAAGGGCGACTGGAACTGCAAAGAGGGCTTCTACCGCTACGCCGTCGAGACGCCGCTGCGCGGGGAGGGCGTCGCCCTGTGCCTGGCGATCAACGCCAAGGTCGGGTTGTGCTTCGACGACATCGAGAGCAAGACCCCGCCGCCGCTCAAGGACTGCGGCTCGGCGCGGCTGAAGATCAGCGAGGTCTTCCCGCAGTCGAGCATGGTGAACAGCCCGTGCAAGGAAGGCACGGCGGAGGTCATCTCCTACGCCAGCTACGGGACTTCGAACTTCAAGAGTTCGACGATCTGCTTCGTCAAACCCTGACGAAGCGGATCAGCGGGCCGACACGGGCACGGGCACGCTCGACGTGCTCGGGCTCGGGCTCGGCGCCGTGCTGCGCGGCTGTTCCGGCTTGGCGCCACCCAGCTGCGCGGGCAGCAGACCGGCGTTGACGCCCTGCGGCGGCACGAGGCCGGTGTTCGGCTGCTCTTCGCTGCCGTCACCCGAGGTCGCGACCAGGGCCAGGGCGCTCAGCACCAGACCCGAAACGACGACTCCGGCGCCTTGCGCGTACTTCCGCCGGGCGAGGCCGAACCGCCCGCCGCCGAGGACGTTCGGCGACTGGCCCAGCGGCGCCGATGATCCCAACGGCGCTGTACCTCCCAGAACCCCGCTGCCTCCGAGAACCCCGGTGTCGCGAAGGCCGGCGACCCTGTCGGGCCGCTGGATGGCCACGAGCTGGCCGTCCGCTGTCATCGCCAGGTTGTCCGGCGTGCCGGGAAGTTCGGTGTTCTGCGGGATGGAGCACAGGCTGGCCAGGAAACCCGCCGACATCGACGGGGCTCCCGCCTGCTTCACGGCCGCGACCGCCTGACGCTGCGCGGCCACCTCGGCCGCGCACGCCTGGCAACGAGCCAGGTGCGCCGACGCGCGGTCCTGGGCGCCGAGGGTCAGCTCGCCGTCCACGAAGGCGACGATGGCGTCCGGAAGCAGATGCGACTCGGGGAGTCCCCAGCCTCGCGGTGCGGTCATACCCCCACCTTCGCAGACTCCTGCGCCGCGGCGCGACGACGCTCCAAAGAAACACGAAGCGCCTGGCGGCCACGGTGGATCCGGCTGCGCACGGTGCCGAGCTTGACACCGAGCGTGGCGCCGATCTCCTCGTACGAGAGGCCTTCGACGTCGCACAGCACGACCGCGGCGCGGAACTCGGGCGGCAACTCGTCGAGCGCGGCCTGCAGGTCCGGGTCGAGGTGCGTGTCCGAGTAGACCTGCTCGGGGCTCGGGTCGTCGCCGACGATGCGGTCGGTGTCCTCGGGGAGGCCTTCCATCCGCACGCGCGAGCGGCGGCGGGCCATGTCGAGGAAGAGGTTCGTGGTGATGCGGTGCAGCCAGCCTTCGAACGTGCCGGGCTTGTAGGACGCGAGGGAGCGGAAGACCCGGATGAAGGTCTCCTGCGTCAGGTCCTCGGCGTCGTGGGCGTTACCGGTCAGGCGGTACGCCAGCCGGTACACGCGGTCAGCGTGCTCACGCACGACCTCGTCCCACGAGGGCGGCGTCCATGCGGCCTCGTCCACCGTCACCGGCGTGACCTGGTCCGCGTGCTGGTCCTGCATCGTGTCCTGCATCGGGGAAGTAGGCACCTCCATCAGCGTCTTCTCCCAACTACTCCACCCAACGCGGGCGATGTGCACGGTGTTCCCGTTGTCGAGGACCAGTCTGTCCGGCCTGCTTATGTTTCTAGTGAGACAGGACTGAGAGGAGGCTGAGAAGTCGGTACCAGGGAGTCTTCGCGGATTTGTCCACAGGCAGCGCTAACCTCCGCGTGTGAATTCCGGGACGCATGCGGGCTCGCCTGCCGAGGCCGCCGACGCCGACCTCGTCGACGGGTACCTCCCCGACGACGAGGTACTGGCCACCGCGCGGGCGCGGTCGGCCGATCTGGGATGCGGTCCGCTGAGCGCGGGCGCGGGTGCGACTCTGCGTTTTCTCGCCACGACGCTGCGGGCGAAGGCCGTGGTCGAGGTCGGGACCGGGGCAGGGGTGAGCGGGTTGTGCCTGCTCAGGGGCATGGTCGACGACGGGATCCTCACCTCGATCGACATCGAGCCCGAGTACCACCGGGCGGCGCGGTCGGCGTTCCGCGAGGCCGGCTACCCGCCGGGGCGGACCCGGCTGATCATGGGCCGCGCGCTCGACGTCCTCCCCCGGCTCACCCCCGGCGGCTACGACCTGGTGTTCGTCGATTCGGCGCCGATCGAGTACCCGAGCTGCTACGAGAAGGCCGTCGCGCTGCTCCGGCCCGGCGGGATACTGGCTTTTCACAACGTCTCCGGCACCAGGGTGACGGATCCCTCACGGCGCGATCCGGACACGCTCGCGCTGCGCGAGGTCGCACGGGCCTTCCGGGAGGACGAACGGCTGGTCCCGGCGCTGCTGCCGGTGGGCGGCGGGCTGCTGGTCGCGGCGATCGCGTAGCAAGGGACCTTTGCTATCGCCGGGGGCTGAAGGACGCTTTCCCCACGTCCGACGCGGCGAAGGACGCTTTCACCCCGTGCGATGCGGGGAAAGTCCCCTTCAGCCGCGTCCCGGCCACCACGGCCGCCGCGGCGAGGGCCAGCCAGCCGGCGGTGAGCACGATGAGCCAGGTCCAGCCGGAGTGCCCGTAGACGGTCGCGCCGACGGCGCCGCCGATGCTGCTGCCGAGGTAGTACGAAAGCGTGTAGAGCCCGCCCACCTGGCCTCGGGCGTTCTCGGGCGCCTCCGCGGCGGCCCAGCCGTTGGCGACGGCGTGCGCGGCGAAGAACCCGCCGGTCAGGACCACGAACCCGGCGATGACCAGGGGCAGTGAGTCGGAGAGCGTCAGCGCGGCGCCGGCGATCGTGAGCAGCAGGGCGCCGACGAGCGACCGGCGTCGGCCGAACCGCCCGACGAGCTTGCCCGCCGTCGCGGACGAGACCGAGCCCATCGCGTAGGCGAGGAAGACGAGCGACGCGATCGCGGGCGAGAGGTTCAGCGGCTCCCCGGTCAGGCGGAACCCGGCGGCGTTGTACAGCGCGACGAACGAGCCCATCGCCAGCAGCGCGACCGCGTACTGGACGAGCAGGACCGGCTTCCGGACCGCGGCGCCGAGGCCCGCCAGCACCGCCCGCCCTTGCTCGCGAAGCCGCTCTGACCTGGGACGATCCGCGGAAGTGATAGCAAAGGTCCCTTGCTCCCCCGGCGGCAGCGCCAGCACCGTGACCACCGCGCAGACCAGCCCGATCGCCGCGACCACGAGCAGCGCGCCGTGGTAGCCGAACGGACCGGCGGTGAACCCGGCCGCGAGCCTTCCGATCATGCCGCCGACGGTGTTCCCGGCGATCATCGCGCCCACCGCCGCCGCGAGCCCGGCCTTGCCGAGCCGCTCCGCGAGGTAGGCCGCGGCCACCCCGGGGAACCCCGCGATGGCGACCCCTTGCAGCGCCCGCAGCACGAGCAGCGCCGGGTAGCTGGGCGCCAGGGGCAGCAGGAAACCGAACACGACCGACGCCACCACCGAGGCGATGATCACCGGACGCCGTCCCACGACCTCGGACAGCACCGCGATCGGCAGCACGGCGATCGCGAGCGCCCCGGTCGCGACGCTCACCGCGAGCGAAGCGCCACCGGGATCGAGGTGGTACTGCTCGGCCAGCTGCGGCAGCACCGGCTGCGGCGCGTAGAGCAGGGCGAACGAGGAGATCCCGGCCGCGGCGACGGCGATCGTCACGCGGCGGGTGGTTCCGGTGGCAGACACGATCTTGAAGCTAAGCCTGGCTAAACGATACGTCTAATACGATTATCTGCCACAATCAATACTGTGCTGAATGAAAGGATGACCGCCCAGCTAGCCCCCCAGCTCGCGCTGCTCACCGCACTGCGCCGCACGACGAACGTCACACGCGCGGCCGAACTGCTCGGTGTCCCGCAGCCCACGGTGAGCCGCCGGATCTCGGCGCTCGGCGAGGCCCTCGGCGCCCCGCTGACGGTCCCCGACGGCCGCGGCATCCGGCTCACCCGGGCCGCCGAACTGCTGGCCGACGCCGCCGAACGCGCGCTCGCCGACGTCGACGCCGGAGTCCGCCAAGCCCGCGAAGAGGTCGACCCCGAATCCGGGCACGTCGTCCTCGGCTTCCTGCACCTGCTCGGCCGGTCGCTGGTCCCCACCCTGCTCCGCGGCTACCGCGCGGACCATCCGGGAGTCCGGTTCACGCTGGTCCAGGGCTCACGCCAGGACATGGTCGACAGGCTGACCAGTGGCGAGCTCGACCTCGCGCTGCTCGCGCCCGCCCCCGTCGACGACCCGCTGCTCGACACGGCCGTGCTGTTCGAGCAGGAGATCTTTCTCTCCGTCCCGACGTCGCACCGCCTCGCCGACCGGGAGTACGCCGCCATCGAAGACCTCAAGGACGAGGAATTCGTCCTGCTCGAAACCGGCTACGGCCTCCGCACCATCACCGACGAACTGTGCGCCGCGGCCGGTTTCGAGCCGAAGATCGCCTTCGAGGGCCAGGAGTCGGACACGGTCCGCGGGCTGGTCGCGGCCGGGCTCGGCGTCGCGCTGCTCCCCCGGTTCGAACCCGGCAGCCCGGCGGGCGTCGCCGAAGTCCCGCTGGTGCCGCCGGTCGGGCGGACGATCGGGCTGGCGTGGCGCAAGGACGTCGTCCTGCCGCCCGCGGTCATGCGGTTCCGGGAGCGGGTCCGCGCGCAAAATCGGTGACGATCGTCCAGTGCGGCCCCTGACGATCGTGCAAGGCGGCGCGGCCGACTTTTTCGCTAACTTCGGGTGAATGTACGACGACATCGTGGAGCTGGCGGGCGAGAGCCCGAGCTGGCTTCAGGCCTCAGGCGTCCTGTTCACCGACGCCGGAATGCTGATCTTCGCCGCCTTGATGGTCTGGGTCGTCTGGCGGGCACGCACCTCGCCCACCCGGCTCGCGGTGTCGCTGCTGGTGCCCGGCGCGACCGCGATCGCGTACCTGATCAGCGAAGGTCTGAAGAGCGTGATCCGGGAGGACCGGCCGTGCCGGAACCTCGTCACGCTCGTCGACTGCCCGCCGATCGGCGACTGGTCGTTCCCGAGCAACCACTCCACGATCGCCGCGGCGGCCGCGGTCGGGCTGGCCCTCGCCTGGCGACGGCTCGCGCCGTGGGTACTCCCGCTCGCCCTGCTGATGGGCTTCTCACGGGTATACGTCGGCGCGCATTACCCGCACGACGTGCTCGCCGGACTCGTCCTCGGCTCCGTGACGGCGTGGCTCGTGTTCCGGTACCTGAGCGGCCCCGCGACCCGGATCGCCCGCCGGCTCACCGCGCATGCCGGAGACGCGCCGACCCAGCCCATGCCCAGGGTGCGCCCGCGGGGCGATAGCAAAGGTCCCTTGCTACCGCCCCGCAGGTGAACCGCAGGTCAGGCGTAGGAAGCGACCAGCTCCACCAGCGTCCGCGCCGCGAAACCGGTGGCTCCCGGCACGACGTCGGCGTAGGTCTTGTCGGCCCGCGCGGGACCGGCGATGTCGAGATGCGCCCACGGCACGTCGCCGACGAACTCACGCAGGAACAGCGCCGCGACGATGCCGCCGGGGCCGCCCGGCGCCTGCCGGATGTCGCCGAGTGAGCCCTGCACGGTCTCCGCCAGGTCCTCCAGCAGCGGCATCCGCCACCACGCCTCGCCGACCCGCTCGCCCGCCTTCGTGACCCGCTCCGCGAGGACGTCGTCGGTGGCGAACACGCCGCCGGTCCGGACGCCGAGCGAGACCTTCATGGCACCGGTCAGCGTCGCCGCGTCGATCACGGCGTCCGGCTTGTGCTTCTTGATGCCGTACGCGAGCGCGTCGGCCAGGACCATGCGGCCCTCGGCGTCGGTGTTGCCCACCTCGGTCGTCTTGCCGCCGTAGTGCCGGACGATGTCGCCGGGCCGGTACGACGAACCGGACACGTGGTTCTCGGCGGCGGGCACCAGCCCGGTCACCCGGACCGGCAGGCCCAGCGCGGCGATCGCGCGGACGGCGGCGATGATCGCCGCGCCGCCCGCCATGTCGGTGCGCATGAGGTGCATGCCGTCGGCGGGCTTGATCGACAGGCCACCGGTGTCGAAGGTGATGCCCTTGCCGACCAGCAGCAGATGCGTCGCCGCCCCACGCGGCCGGTACTCCAGCTCGATCAGCCGCGGCGGCGCGGCCGAGCCGCCGCCGACGGCGAGGACGCCGCCGAAGCCCTGCTCGGCCAGCCACTTCTCGTCCCGGACCGTCACGTTCAGGTTCGCGATGCCGCCGGACGCGCGCGCGGCCGTGTCGGCGAGCCAGGCCGGGGTCTTGACGTTCGACGGCGTGTTCGCCAGGTCGCGCGCGAACGCGGCGGCCGCGGCGAGTTCGCGGACCCGCTCCAGCGCCTTGTCGTACGCGGGCACGGCGCGCTCGTGGCGAGTGAGCAACCGCACTGCCCGCAGGCTCGGCTTCGGGTCCTCGGCCGTCACCGTGAACTTGTAGCCGCCGAGCAGCAGCCCGAACGCGAGTTCTTCGAGGTGTTCGGCGCCCACGTCCTCGGGCAGTTCGACGGCGAAGGCGCGGAACGCCTTCTGACCCGCCTTGACGTCGTCTTCCAGCGCGGCCGAGACGGCGCGGACCAGCGCGGCACCGGCCTTGCGGTACTGCCGCGGTTCGCCGTCGCCGACACCGGCCAGCCAGCGGACGCCGCCGGTCGGCACGGTCTGCACGTCGCCGGCCTTGCCGGAGGGCCGCACGCCGCCGATCTCCGCGAGTCCGGCGTCACCGTCCTCTTCGGACGGCGCCGCGATCAGCGTGGCCAGCGGCGTACCGCGCCGCAGGTCGTCCGAGACCTCGATTTCGAGCAGCTTCCCCGGAACGGGGGGTAGCGGGTTACGCACAGTGAGCGACCTCCGGGCGCAGATGAACCGCGACCCCGGCCTCCGAAGGGAGACCGGGGTGCGGGTGGTTGAACGTTGGTGCGGTCCGGCTCAGCCGGTGACCTCCTGCAAGGCCGCGCCGAGATCCTTCGCTTCTTCCGCGGAGAGTTCGACGACGAGGCGCCCACCACCTTCGAGTGGTACGCGCATCACGAGGCCCCGCCCCTCCTTAGTCACTTCGAGGGGACCATCTCCGGTCCGGGGCTTCATGGCCGCCATAGCGTGCTCCCTCCGTCTCAACCGGCGCGCCCGGGTCGCGCTCGTCAAAGCCAGCCGGGTCTACTGTCCATTGTCCCTCATCAGCGGCCGAGCGCGAACGCGGACCGATCTTTTGCCGCCGTATCGGTGCTGGTATGCGGCTCGCGAGGCTGAAAGACTCGGTCTCAGACCGCAGTTTCGCCGACTAGGAGATCCCGTGACCACATCCGACGTTCTGCTGACCGCCGACGCCGATGGCGTGCGCACCTTCACGCTGAACCGGCCCCAGGCGTACAACTCGCTGACCGTCGAACTGAAGGAACTGCTGCTGGCGGGCCTGACCGAGGCCGCGGCCGACGACAGTGTCCGCGCGGTCGTCCTCACCGGTTCGGGCAAGGCGTTCTGCGCCGGGCAGGATCTGAAGGAGCACGTCGGGCTGCTGCAAGCGGGTGACCCGGCGCCGCTACACACGGTCAAGGAGCACTACAACCCGATCGTCAAGACCATCGTCGGGATGCCGAAGCCGGTCATCGCCGCGGTGAACGGCCCCGCGGCCGGCGCGGGGGCAGCCTTCGCCTACGCGAGCGACCTCCGGATCGCGGCGACGTCGGCGAACTTCCTGATGGCGTTCGCGAACGTCGGCCTCGGCCCGGACTCGGGCGCGTCGTGGACGCTGCAGCGGCTGATCGGTCTCGGCCGCGCGGCCGAACTGATGCTGCTGGCGCGCACGGTCGACGCCGCCGAGGCGCTGACGCTGGGCCTGGTCAGCGAGGTCGTCCCGGACGAGGAACTGGCCGCCCGCGCGCAGAAGGTCGCCGCGAAGCTCGCGGCCGGGCCGACGGTCGCGTACGCGAAGATCAAGAACGTCCTGTCCGTCGCCGCCGAGTCCTCGCTCGAAGAGGCGCTGGACGCCGAGGACGCCGCGCAGTCCGCGCTGGGCGCGACCGCCGACCACACCGAAGCGGTGGAGGCGTTCGTGGGCAAGCGCAAGCCGACCTTCCAGGGCAAGTAAGGACGTGTCGGGCTGCTGAAGGGGACTTTCGCCGCATCGCACGCGGGGAAAGTCCCCCTCACGACACCCCGAGCCCACCGACCCAGAACGTCTCCAATGCCACATTGGGGACACTCAACGTCCCCAATGCCACATTGGGGACACTCAACGTCCCCAATGCCACATTGGGGACACCCCTGCCTTGCCCCCCATGGCCCTTCATTGCCACTCACGAGGCCGGGACCGGTACCGGACCGCCGCGGCTAGCGTTCCGCCGTGGTCCCTTCCCATCTCAAGGCATCTACCTCTTCACCGGCGGTTTCGCCGAGGTCCACGGCCGCAAAGTCCGGTACGCCGTCCCGTGGGACCGAGTCCGCGAAGTGCGCTACAAGAGCGTCGAGCACTGGCTGAACTTCATCCCCTTCGCCTACGTCGCGAAGTGCTTCATCACCCTGGACAACGGCGGGGAGATCGAGCTCGACGGCACTTACCGGCCACTGGAACGGCTAGCGAGAGACCTCCAAGCGCGCTAACCCGCCCGGAAGCAGTCCTTCACATGGTCGTCGACCATGCCCGTCGCCTGCATCAGCGCGTAGCACGTCGTCGGCCCCAGGAACACGAAGCCGCGCTTCTTGAGTTCCTTCGCCATCGCCTTCGACTCGTCGGTGATCGCCGGAACGTCCGCCATCCGCCGCGGCCGGGCATGCGAGGAAGGCGCGAAAGACCACAGCAGGTCGTCCAGCGAACCGTCCAGTTCCGAGATCGCCCGCGCGTTGTTGATCGCCGCCAGGATCTTCGCCCGGTTCCGCACGATCGACGCGTCTTCCATGAGCCGGGAAACGTCGTCGTCGGTGAAGAGAGCGACCTTCTCCGGCACGAATCCGGCGAACGCCCTCCGGAACGAATCCCGCTTCCGCAGGATGGTGATCCACGAGAGCCCGGACTGGAACGACTCCAGGCACAGGCGCTCGTACAGTTCTTCGTCGCCGTGGAGCGGGACTCCCCATTCGGTGTCGTGGTACTCGACGTAGTCCGGGGCCGAGTTGCCCCACGAACACCGCTTGATCCCGTCTGTCCCCAGCAGACCCGCCTCAGCCAACCCGGTACCCCTCCGCGTACTTCACGAATTTCTGCAGGCACAGCCGCAGTCCCAGTTCGAACCCCGGTTTCGCGACCGGCCAGCCGAGCCGTCCGACGACGCCGAACGGCGGCCGCAGATGCTCCGCCCAGACGAACGTCGACGCGTGCGGCCCCTTCTCGATCACCTGGAACACCCCGGTGCCCTGCACGATCTTGCCGAGATGCTTCACCACGCACCGCAGCGGCGGCTCCCAGGTGGTGATCTCCATGGTGTCGGTGAACCCGATCCCGGCGACGCCGGTGAAGGCCGACAGCTTCGAGCCCACGCTTCGCCCGTTGCCCTCGACGACCTTGACCTCGGTGCCGAGCATCCATTCGCCCTGGCGTGCCCAGTCGGTCAGGGCGAGCCAAGCCGTCCCGGCCGGTACCGCGACGTCGACGGAGACGACGACATCGGTCACCTGGCGCCCTCGCGTTCGGCCTCCAGCTCGGCCACCTTGGCGCGCAGTTCCTCGATCTCGACGCCGAGCCGCCGCATCACCCAGTCCACTTCGGACATCTTGTACCCGCGCAGCACCATCTGGTAGCGGACGGCGTGGACGTCCTCGGCGGTGATGTCTTCGGCGGGCAGCCTGGTCGGCGAACTGCCGGGCGGCAGCGGGGCGAGTTCCTCACCCCTGCCGAACACCACGGCGGCCAGCAGAAACACCACCGCGGCCACCAGCAGCATGACTACGAGATAGATCAGGGCGGTCGTCACGCCACGATCGTGGCACACGAACGCCACGATCGTCGCGCCAGCAACGCGAGTCGCACGCTGACCACCACCCAGAGGATCATCAGGATGCCGCACGGTACCGACAGGAACAGTCTCGAAGCGTCGATCAGCCCGGTGGCGATCACCAGCAGCGCGACCGAAAGCAGATTCAGCCCGACCGCCTCGCCGATCAGCACGCTGATGCTCTTGACCAGCTTGACGCCGTCCATCCGGCGGGAGAGCCAGCGCATGCAGACGAGGGCGATCACCCCCAGTACCGGCACGATGAACACCGAACCGTGGGTGAACTGGGCGATGTAGCGGTACCAGCCCGGGGTCGGCGCGAGCTGCGACCACTCGCCGAAGGTCCATTTGCGGGCGAGTTCCCAGGCGAGCTGCATCATCGGCACGCCGAGGATCAGTTTCCAGAGCGTCCGGGTCCCGCTGTGCATCCCGAGCTCGGCCTGGTAGTCCCGCGCGATCAGGTGCACCGGCCCGAAGTCCTCGACGGCACGCCGCTGCGCGTCGTCCTCGCTCCAGCCTCCGTCGCGATAGGCGTCGGCGGCGTCGTTGAGCCCGTCCCGCGCCTCGCGCAGCAGATCCCGCTTCGCCGTCACCGGGCCGTCCAGCCGCGTGCGCAGCTCGCCGAGATAGGCCTCGATCACCGTCATGCCGCCGCTCTCCGACTTCGCGCGGCGACCGTGAGCCGCGTGCTGAACAAGATCCACGTCGCGGACAGTGCCGCGCACGGCACGCTGACGATCAGGCGGGCGGGCTCCAGCAGCCCGGTCGCGCCGCCGTACGTCGCGACCGCGAGCAGGTTCAGTCCCACCGCCCCCGCCAGGGACCACGCGACCGCGCGAGCGACGGGCGGACCGTCCGTTCGTCGTGAAAGCAGCCGTGCCGCGATCAGCCCGGCGACCGCGACCACCGGCGACAACGCGGCCAGGATGTCGGCCGCGCCGATCGCGCGGTAGTACCAGGAAGGCGGCTGCCCGAGCCGCGACCAGTCGCCGGAGCTGAACACCCGCGCGAGATCCCAGCCGAGGATCAGCAACGGGACCCCGACGATCAGCTCCCACAGGACGCGGATGTCGCGCCGCAGCCCCAGTTCCGCCTGGTAGTCGCGGGCGACGAGGTCGGCGGGGCCGAAGTCCGCGACGGCCCGTCGTTCCGCTTCCGCATCGTCGACACCGCCCGCGCGGTAGGCCTCGGCAGCGTCGGTCAGTCCGTCCTTCGCCTCGGTGAGCAGATCGGCCTTGGCCGCCGCCGGCCCGCTGAGCCGCCGATCCAGGTCGCCCATGTAGGCCTCGATGGCGTTCATGCGGCGAGGAGGGGCCGGGACCGGAAAGCCGGTGCGAGCAGCCAGAAACTGAACGCCGCCCAGCCGATCGACAGCACGTTGCACGGCAGGCTCATGTTCATCCTGGACGGGTCGAGCACCACGGTGCCGACGGCGAGCAGGAGCATCGCCACCAGGTTCGCGATCGCCGAGGCCGCCACGGTCCAGCGCGCGAAGTTCGCCAGGCGCGTGCCGTCGAGCCTGCGTCCCAGCAGGCGGGTCCCCAGCAGCGCGATCGCCCCGATCACGGGCGAGACCACGACGAAGACGCCGGAGAGATCGACGACGAAGAAGTACCAGTCCGGGGTCGGCTTGTTCAGCCTGCCCCAGTCGCCATAGGTCAGAACCCGCGCCAGCTCCCAGCTCACCTGGAACAGCGGGACCCCGACGATCACCTTCCACAAGGTGCCGATGTCGCCGCGCAACGCCAGTTCGGCCTGGTATTCGCGGGCGATCACGGCGGCGGGACCGAAGTCGGCGACGGCACGGCGTTCGGCTTCCGCTTCCTCGGCACCGCCCTCGCGATACGCCTCGGCGGCGTCGGTCAAACCGTCCTGTGCCTCGGTGAGCAGATCGGCCTTGGCCCCCGTCGACCCGCTCAACCGTCTGTCGAGGTCGCCGATGTAGGCCTCGATCGCGCTCATGCCGTGCTCCCCCCGAGGACACCACCGATCACGGTGGTGAACTCCTGCCACTCCGCCCGTTCCGCCGCCAGGGCCTTCTGCCCGGAGCGGGTGAGCTTGTACGTACGACGTTTGCGGCCGGACACGACGTCCCATTCGCTGGCGAGGAACCCGGCGCGCTCCAACCGGCGAAGCGCCGGGTAGACGGTGCCCGTCGGCAGGTCGAGCGCACCGTCGCTGCGGAGCTGAAGCGCCTCGATGATGGCGTACCCGTGGAGCTTCCGGCCGTCGAGGACGGCGAGGAGCAACGCGTCGAGGTGCCCGCGCAGGCTGTCGGCCTTCATAGATAGACAGTCTACACATCGCCGACCAACAGGGTAGTCAGGTCTTTCCACTGGTCACCTCAGGGAATTACCCCGAGATCGCCCCGATTTCATAGATTTTGTGGCTACATGTAGGCAGACTACGTATACAGTGCATCGGCATGGACGCACTCCCGATCGCGAGACTCCAGTTCGCGACGACGACCTCGTTCCACTTCCTGTTCGTGCTGCTCACACTGGGGCTCGTGACACTCGTCGCGGTGATGCAGACACGCTCCGCGTTCGGCGGAAAGCCGGAACTGACGCGGATGACGCGCTTCTGGGGCAAGCTGTATGTGATCAATTACGCGCTGGGGATCGTCACCGGAATCGTGATGGAATTCCAGTTCGGACTGACCTGGACCGGCTTGTCCGCGGTCGCGGGCGACGTCTTCGGCGCGCCGCTGGCCATCGAGACGCTGGTGGCGTTCTTCGCCGAATCGACCTTCCTGGGGCTGTGGATCTTCGGTTTCGGCAGGCTCAACAAGTGGGTCCACCTGACCCTGATCTGGCTGGTCACGCTGACCGCCTACGCCTCGGCGCTGTTCATCATGGTGGCCAACTCGTTCCTTCAGAACCCGGTCGGCACGCACGTCGAGAACGGCGTGCTGAAGCTCGACGACTTCGGCGCGCTGTTCACCAACCCGGCGCTGGCGATGTCGCTGCCGCACGTGCTGAGCGCGGCGCTGATGACCGGCGGGTTCTTCGTGGTCGGCGTCAGCGCGTACCACTTCATCAAGCGCACCAAGGAGATCGAGTTCTTCCGGCGGTCGATGCGGATCGGCGTGCTCACCTCGCTGGTGGGCAGCACGATGGTGATCGGTTTCGGCTTCGCCCAGTTCGGCCCGCTCGGGGAGTACCACCCCGGCAAGCTCGAAACACCGGATCCGCTGGTCGGCGCCCCGCTGGGGTTGATGATCCAGATCGGGTTCATCGCCTTCCTCGCCTCGATCCTCGGCACGCTGCTGCTGTTCCGGAACTGGATCACCAAGGTGCGGCCGCTGCTGTACGTGATGGTGCTGGCCATCCCGCTGCCGTTCTTCGCCGCGATCTCCGGCTGGCTGGTGCGGGAGATCGGGCGTCAACCGTGGCTGATCCGCGGCAGGCTGACCACGGCCGATGCCGTCGCGGCGATCCCGGCGGGGCAGATCCTGTTCTCCTTCATCGCTTTCACGCTGTTGTTCCTGGTTCTCGCGATCGCCGACTGGGTGCTGATGTCGCGGGTCGCCAAACGCGGCCCCGACCCCGAAGAAGAGGCGATCGCGCCTCGCGCCGAACTTCCCGTCCTGAGCGGAGTCTGACCGATGGTGATCCTCTGGTGGTGTGTGCTCGGTTTCCTGATCTCCGGCTATTTCGCGCTGGCCGGTTACGACTACGGCGTCGGGATGCTGCTCGGCAGGCTCAGCCGTGACGAGGCCGGACGGCGGCGCGTGCTCGGCGCCTTCGGCCCGTTCTTCCTGGCCAACGAGGTCTGGCTGGTGGCCGCGGTCGGCGTCCTGTTCGGCGCTTTCCCACACCTGGAAGGAAAAGTGTTCTCGGGGGCGTACGTCCCGGTCGTCGCCTTGCTGCTCGGGCTGGTCACGTTCACCGCGGCGGTGCAGTTGCGCAGCAGGCGGCCGGACGCGGGCCGCGGCGCCTGGACGCTGGGGATCACCGTCGGCGCGTGGGTGACGGCGGTGTCGTGGGGCGTGTTCCTCGGCAACCTCGTCCTCGGGCTCCCGCTCGACGCGGCCGGGAAGCCGGCCGGTGACGTCCTCGCGGTGTTCAGTCCGTACGCGTTGCTCTGGGGCGCCGGGTTCGTCGCGCTGTTCGCCTTGCAGGGAGCGGCTTTCCTCGCCGTGCGGGCACCCGCCGAATTCACCGCCCGCGCGAACCGGATCGCCAAGGCCCTCCTCGCGCCCGCGTTCGCGTTCCTGGTCGTGGCGGTCGCCTGGGGCGCCTTCGAGGCCTCCGCGTCGTGGTCCGTGGTGCCGGCGATCGTGCTCGCGTTCGGCGCGCTGGGCGCCGCGTCCGCGTCCTTGCGCGCGGGACGGCACAAGGCGGCGTTGATCGCCACGATGGTCCTGTCCGCGTCGCCGGTGCTGGCCGTCGGGACCCTGCGCCTGCCGGACGCGCTGACGTCCTCTGTGGACGGTGGGTTCTCGCTGAGCCTGACGGAAGCCGCCACCAGCACCGAGATGCTCGGCCTGCTCACTTTCGTCCTGCCGCCCGCGCTGGTGGCGATCGCCGCCGTGCAATGGGTGACCTGGCGCAGGCACGAAAGCCGCGTCGACCAGCGTTCGCTGCTGCACTTCTAGGAGCCTGTGATGCCGCCTCTTCCCGGACTGCGACGCCATTTCGGCGTACTGGGCGTTCTCGGAACACTGACCGCCGTGGCGATCCTCGTCCAGGCGGACGGACTCGCGACGCTGCTCACCGGCGGCGGCGTGACCTGGACCCTCGCGGCCGCCATCGCGGGCCGGGTGGCGCTCGCGGGGGTCCAGGGTTCCCTCGGCGGCCGGTTCTCGGCGACGGTGAAAGCCAAGCTGCGCAAGCGGCTTCTCGGCGCGGAAGCGGAGAAGCCCGGCGAGGTCGCGACCTTGGTGACCAAGGGGATCGACGCGGGCGACGCCTACTTGACCGGGTATCTGCCGACGCTGGTGCTGTCGGCGATCGTGCCGGTCGCGGTCCTCGTCCGGCTGTTCGCCGCGGATCTGTCGTCGGCGCTGATCATCACCGCGACGCTGCCGCTGATCCCGGTGTTCGCGATCCTGGTCGGGCAGCACACGAAGGCGAAGACGGCCAAACAATGGCGACTGCTTTCCAAGCTGGGCGGGCATTTCCTCGACGTCGTGCGCGGACTCGGCACACTCAAGGTGTTCGGCCGCGCCGAGGCGCAGGCGAAGACGGTGCGGGCGATGGCGGACGCGCATACGGACGCGACGATGCGTACCCTGCGGGTCGCGTTCCTGTCCGCGCTGGTACTGGAACTGGTGGCGACGCTTTCGGTGGCGCTCGTGGCGGTGCCGATCGGTTTCCGCCTGCTGGAAGGCGGAATGGTCCTGCACACCGCGGTGCTGGTGCTGTTGCTCGCGCCCGAGGCCTACCTGCCGTTGCGGGCGGCCGGGGCGAAGTTCCACGCCAGCGCGGAAGGGCTCGCCACGCTCCGGGAAGCACTGGACGTCCGCTCCGAGGACGTCGTCCGCGGCTCGCGGGTGGCCCGTCGCGGCGCGCCGAAGATCGTACTGGAAAAGGTGAGCGTCGCGTACGGCGACGAGGTCGTCCTGTCCGAAGTGGACATGACGATCGAGGCGGGTGAGCACGTCGCGCTCGTCGGTCCCAGCGGTTCGGGAAAGAGCACGCTGCTGGCGGTCCTGCTGGGGTTCGTCACGCCGACGTCCGGCCGGGTCCTCGTCGACGGTGTCGATCTGCGCGAACTGGATCCGGGCGCGTGGCGGGCCGGGACGGCGTGGGTGCCGCAACGGCCGACGTTGTTCACCGGGACCGTCGAGGAGAACATCGCCATGGGCGGGGTGCCGGACGTCCAGGCGGCGGCCCGCGCGGCGGCGTTCGACGACGTCGTACGCGGGCTGCCCGACGGTTACCGGACGCGGATCGGCGAACTGGGCGCGCCGCTGTCCGCCGGGCAGCGGCAACGGCTCGGCCTCGCGAGAGCGCTGGCCCGCACAGAGGCGGGTCTGGCGCTGCTCGACGAGCCGACCGCGCGGCTCGACGCGGGAACCGAAGCGGCCGTGCTCGGCGCGACCCGTGACTTGCTCACCGGCCGGACCGCGGTCCTCGTGGCCCACCGGCCCGCGATGGCCGGACTGGCCACCCGCGTCCTCGAAGTCCGCGAGGGCGCCGTACGAGAACGGGAACTGGCGTGAACGTCTGGGGTGTGTCCACAAAGGACGTCGTCCGGCTGGTCCGGGCCGGGCTGATCGCGGCCGGGGCGGAACTGGCCGGCCTGGCACTGATGGCCACCGCCGCGTGGCTGCTGCTGAAGGCCGCCGAGCAGCCGCCGCTGGCGTCGCTCACGGTGGCGATCGTCGCCGTCCGGACGCTGGCGTTGCTGCGCGGCGGGCTGCGTTACGCGGAACGGCTCGCCGGGCACGAGGTCGTCCTGCGGTATCTCGGCGCCCTGCGGACCCGCGTGTACACGGCGTTGCTGCCGCACCGGGTTTCCCGGCATTCCGGCGGCGACCTCGTCACGCGCCTGGTGTCCGATGTGGATGCTGTGCAGGACGCGATCCTGCGTTGCCTGCTGCCCGCCGGCGTCGCCGCGTTCGTGGGCGCGGTCTCGACCGCGGTCGCGCTCGTCCTCAGTCCGGTGGCCGGTCTGGTGCTTGCTTTTGGTCTTTTGGTGACGGGCGCCGGGTTGCCGTGGCTGTGCGTGCGGATCACGCGCGCGGCGGCGGCAGAGAGCGCCCCGGCACGGGCCGACCTCGCTGAACGATCGGTCGAGCTGATCACCGGACGACGCGAGCTGATCGCGTACGGCGTCCATGAGTCCACTGTGGACGCCGCGCACACCGCCGTCGACGCGCTCGCCGTCCGGGACCGGGCGACGGCGAACCGGACCAGCCTGCTGACCGCGACCGGGATGCTCGTCCAGCTGCTGACCTGCGTCGTGATCGCGCTGACCGCCGGGGTTTCGGCGCCGCTGACGGCGGCACTGGCGCTGGGCGCGCTGGCCGTGTTCGAGCTGGTCCTCCCGCTGACCGCGGCCGCGCAACGCTGGGTCGAGGTCCGGACGTCGGCGGAGCGGGTGCGCGCGCTGCTGACCGAGCCGTCGCCCGCGCGGGGCAGCGCGGTGCCCGAGCCGGGGCACCTTCGGCTGGAGGGGGTCAGCGTCGTCTTCGGCGGCAGGGCTCCGGCGCTGGACGGCGTCGACCTCGACCTGCCGCCGGGCAAGCGTGTCGGGATCCTCGGGCCGAGCGGGGCCGGGAAGACGACGCTGCTGAACGTCCTGCTCGGCTCCGTGGCGCCGACGTCCGGCCAGGCTTCGCTCAATGGCCGCGCGCTCGACGAGTACGACTCGGCGCTGCTGCCGTCGGTGGTCTCCGGCGCGCTCGCGGACGCGCACGTCTTCCACACGACGGTCCGGGAAAATCTCCTGCTCGCGAAGCCCGGCGCCGCGGACGCCGAGTTGCTCGCCGCGTGCTCGACGGCGGGTTTCGACCTGCCACTGGATCGCGAAGTCGGTTCAGACGGCGACGCGCTGTCAGGTGGGCAGCGTCAGCGGCTCATCTTGGCGAGAGCAGTGCTCTCAGCGCCGCCGATCCTGGTGCTGGACGAGCCCGTCGAGGGCCTGGACCCGGAGCACGGCGACGCCGTCCTGGCAGATGTCCTCGCGGCCACGCGAGGCACCGTCGTCCTGGTGACGCATCGTGAGTCGCAGGTGGCCGGGTTCGACGAGGTCCTACGACTCGGTTAGGCCGCGCACTTCCCGCATCGGCGGCCGGTCGCTGACCGACACCTCGGCCACCTCCGGCAGCCATTCGTCACCTACTTGCGCGAACTGGGTGAGCTGGGCCGGGTCGTCGGACTTGATACCGCAGCGCGCGAGCGCCGTGCCGAGGATCTGCCGCGCCATCACGCCCAGCTGAAGCAGCGAACGGTTGCGATGCTTGCGTACGCCGAGGTTGACCTGAGCGAGCCCTTCGAGGCCGTAGCGCGCTTCGGCGTCGAGGATGAGCCCGATCTCGACGCCGTACCCGGCCGCGAAGGGCACTGACTCAAGGAAGTCGCGCGTCGCGGCGTACTCGCCGCCCAGAGGCTGGATGAGTCCTGAGAGCGACGGGCGCAGCGCCGAGAGGACCGGTCGCGCCAGCAACTCGGTGACCCGGCCGCCGCCGCTGCTCTCCAGCCGCAGCGGCCGCCGGTAGAAGCCCTTGACCAGGTGGACGCCTTCTTCGCAGAGCAGCGGCCCGAGCAGGGTCGGCACGAACGCCGGGTCCGGGTCGACGAGGTCGGAGTCGAGGAACACGACGACGTCGCCGGTCGTCGCGGCCAATGACCGCCACAGCACCTCGCCCTTGCCCGGCACCGGCGGCAGCTCGGGGAGCACGTCCTCGCGGTGCACCACCCGCGCGCCCGCGCGTTCGGCGAGCTCGGCGGTCGCGTCGGTGGACCCGGAGTCCATCACGACCAGCTCGTCGACGACCGTGCCCAGCAACGGGCGGACCGTGCCGACGACCTCGGCGACGGTGTCCTCTTCGTCGAGTGCCGGTAGCACGACCGAAACCGTCCGGTCACCCTTCGCAGCGACGATGTCGTCGAGCGTCCAACCGGGGTTCTGCCACGTACGCCGCTCGAACCAACTCATGAGTAGTGATCGTGCCATGCTGGAGTCCGACACCTTGTCGATGGAGGAACCTTGCTACCGCTGCTCGTCCGATTCGTGCTGGGTCCGCTGGTCAGGGCGCTGTACCGCCCCGAGATCCGCGGTGTGGAGAACATCCCCGCCACCGGCCCGGTGCTGCTCGCGCCCAATCACCGGGCGGCCCTGGACACCGGCGTGATCACTTTCACGGCGATGCGGCAGGTCAAGTTCCTCGGCAAGGCGGAGTACTTCACCGGCCGGGGGCTCAAGGGCAAGCTGATGGCCGGTTTCCTGGGCGGCCTCGGCTATGTCCCGGTCGAACGCGGCAACGCGCAGGCCGGTCTCGCCGCGCTGGAGGCGGCTCGGAAGGTGCTCGACGCGGGCGGCGCGTTCGCGATCTACCCCGAAGGCACCCGCTCGCTGGACGGGCGGCTGCACCGCGGCCACACCGGCGTCGCGGCCCTGGCGCTGGCGACCGGCGCGAAGGTCGTGCCCGTCGCGCTTTCCGGCACCGAAGACTTGCAGCCCGCCGGCAAGCGGATCCCGCGGCGGGCGAAGATCACCGTCACCTACGGCGAGCCCCTGGACTTCTCGCGGTACGAGGGACAGGACTCGTCGCCGGCGATCCGGCGCTCGGTGACCGACGAGATCATGTACGCGATCCTGGAGCTTTCGGGGCAGGAGTACGTCGACTCGTACCACAAACGCCCTGATCAGAGCGCTGCCTGACGCCCTCCCGGTGCCGGGGCGATAGCAAAGGTCCCTTGCTATCGCGTGAGCGCCGGGCAGCCGGCCCCTGGCTGGGCGCGAGTCCGTGAAGGCCTCCTTCACGGACAGCCGCATACCTCAGGAGCCTCAAAAACCCCAGTAACCCCACACACCACAGCGGGTGCGCGTGAAGGCCCCCTTCACGCGGCTCAGCCGAGGAAACTCGCCCTTCGCGCCAGCCCAAGTACATGAAGGGGTCCTTCACGGAGCCAGGCGCAAGCAAGGGGGCCTTCATGTACCGAAACAGCGCCCGAAGCACCCTGCCGCCAGGGGTCGTGAGTGGCGATTCGGGTTCTAACCCGAATCGCCACTCACGACCAACCCGACCGAAGCCCTACTTAGCCCACTTAGGACGTGGAGGCGGCACGTAGTCCGCGAAGCCGTCCAGGAGCGCCGAAGCGTCCGAGTCGATCGAGAGCATGTCCCGGTACCCGGCCGACAGGAAGCCCTCCGACACCATGTGGTCGGCGAACTTCAGCAGCGGCGCGTAGTACCCGCCGACGTCGACCAGCCCGATCGGCTTCTCGTGCAGCCCGAGCTGGGCCCACGTCCACACCTCGAACAGCTCCTCCAGCGTCCCCGCCCCACCCGGCAGCGCGAGGAAGCCGTCCGACAGCGCGGCCATCTTCGCCTTCCGCTGGTGCATGTCGGCGACGACGTGCAGTTCGGTCAGTCCGGCGTGCGCGATCTCGACGCTGCCCAGCGCCTCCGGGATCACGCCGATCACCTCGCCGCCCGCGGCCAGCGCGGCGTCCGCGATGACGCCCATGGTGCCGACCGAAGCGCCGCCGTAGACCAGCCCGATCCCCCGCGAGGCCAGCAGCGTGCCCAGCGCACGCGCCTCCTCGGCATAGCGCGAGTCGAAGCCCATCGACGAGCCGCAGAAGACGCAAACCCGGCGTGGAGCCGCCATCAGTGGGTGTCCTCCCATGCCTGGTACGAGTCCTGCACGACGCGCACGGCGTCGTCGATGTCGTCGGTGACGTGCAGCAGGTCGAGGTCCTTCTCGCCGATCTTGCCCTCGGCGAGCAGCGTCTTGGCGATCCAGTCGTACAGACCGCCCCAGTAGTCGCTGCCGAAGAGCACGACCGGGAACTTCGTGACCTTCTTCGTCTGCACCAGGGTGAGCGCCTCGAACAGCTCGTCGAGTGTGCCGAAGCCGCCGGGCAGGCAGATGAACGCCTGCGAGTACTTGATGAACATCGTCTTGCGGGCGAAGAAGTACCGGAAGTTGACGCCGAGGTCGACCCACGGGTTCAGGCCCTGTTCGAACGGCAGCTCGATGCCGAGGCCGACGGAGAACCCGCCCGCCTCGTTGGCGCCGCGGTTGACCGCTTCCATCGCACCGGGGCCGCCGCCGGTCATCACCGCGAAGCCCGCGTCGGCGAGCGCGCCGCCGATCTTGCGGCCGAGTTCGTATTCGGGGTGGTCCCGTTTGGTGCGTGCCGAACCGAACACCGTCACCGCGCGCGGCACCTCGGCCAGCGCGCCGAAGCCCTCGACGAACTCGGCCTGGATCCGCAGCACCCGCCACGGATCGGTGTGCACCCAATCGCTCGGACCCCGTGAGTCCAGCAGGCGCTGGTCGGTGGTGCTGCCCTGGTCACGGCGATCCCGACGCAGCACGACCGGGCCCTTGTGGCGCTCGATCGGACGTTCCGGGTACTGGCCGTCGGGGAACTCGCTTGTCTCACTCACCCCGCCAAGACTACGACGTCGTCACCGTCCGAAGCGGCGGCATCGCCGCGAACAGGAGTTGTCGGGTACGCGAACGTGGGGCCCGCCCGGACAGGCGGGCCCCACGATCCCGGTCAGGAGCGTCCGGCCAGGGAGAACGCGAGCATGGCCGTCGAGGTGAAGTCGATGGCGGGCTCGTTGCTCGGCCACGAGGCCAGGTCGTCGGTGTAGCGCGACTCGGTCGTGTCGAACGCGTCGTACGGCTTCGTGCATTCCTTCGCCCCGGCCGGGAACGGCAGGTCCGCGAAGTGTTCCGCCCCGTTCGGTCCATTCACGACCGCGCCGTAGAGCACCTTCTCCTCACCCGCGAGGTTGGCCGCCTGGTGGTGCGGGCACTTCGGCGACGTCGTGCCGACGCCGACGACCAGCGACACTCCCCACGCGTTCGCGCCGAGGGTGAAGTTCCGCTGCTGCGAGCCGAACGCCGCGTACCGCCGGTCGCCGGTCACGTCCGCGTACAGCCGTTCGGTCGCGGCGAACCCGAAGCTCTTGCTGGCGGCGTCGAAGTCCTTGACCGACACAGCGGTCCGGAAAGGACTCCGAGCCGCGCTCGCGACGCCTTCGTCGAGCTGACGCCGGAGGTCGCCGATCAGTTCCTCACGCCCGAGCGCGGCACCCGGGACGCCGTGCCGCAGGAGTTTCGCCAGTTCGGCGTGAGCCAGCGCGCTGGTGTCGTACAGGTTGAGCGTGCTCTTCTCCTCGATGTCGATGTACGCCTTCGCCCAGTGCGCCGCCTGCCGCGTCCAGTCGGCGGACCTCGGGTCCCGCAAGGCCTTGCCCGCCAGGGCGAGCTGCGTCGCGCCGAGTTCCATGTCGTCCCGCCAGGACGATTCCGGGTAGTACGCGTGCGGGAAAGCGGTGACCAGTTCGCCGACGTTCTCGGTCTTGGCCTGCGCGAAGACCGAGGCGGCCTCGGCGAGGTACTTCCTTGCCAGCGACGGGTTCCGCTTCGCCTCGACCTGCGCGCCGAGCGCGAACGCGGCGGCGACGCGGCCGGCGAGGTTCGGGCTGAGCGCGGAACCGCCGGGGTTCGCCGGGAACACCGGCCGGTGCTTGACGAAGTACTTGGGGTCACCGGGTTTCACGTCGAGCGCGTCGTCGTCGTGCGGGTTGCGCCAGACGTCGTGGTCGCCGAGGAAGCCGAACTTGTCGCTGCCCGTCCCGATCCCGACCTGGGCGTAGAGCGTCTTGCTCCGCTGGTCCCACATCTTGTCGAGCCAGTCGAGGCCGAGCTTGACCTCCTTGGCCAGCACCGGGTCGTAGCCCTCGCGGAGCACGTATCCCAGTTCCGCCAGCGAATACGCCGTGTTGGAGGTGAACTTGACGAAGTCGCCCGCGTCGACCCAGCCGCCCTCGACGTCGATCGGCCCGCCGATCGGCTTCAGCGGTTCGGCGATCTCGTCACCGCCCTCGCCCACGAACACCGGCCAGTCGTAGACCGTGGCCTGCTTGTCGGCCAGATGCGAGGGTTTGCGGCCGAGCCTGCCGGGGACGACGTCGTCGCCGTCGCGCTGCGCCTGGAAGAACTCGTTGGTGGCGCGGACGAGCGGCGTGAAGAGCCGGTCCTTGGTGTCCACCCGGAACGTCGGCGAGGTCGCCGTGGTCTCGCCGCTGACCACGATCCGGTACTTGCCCGGCAGCCAGACCTTCGACAGGTCGAGCTGGTACACCGCCGGATACTTCGCGTTCCACGCGCCGAGCGAGGTGCCGGTCCGTCCACGGTGGACGGTCCGGCCGCGTTCGTCGACCACCGAGAACGAACCCGGCGCGCTGGACAGGAGATAGGCGTACTTGGTTTCGGTGATGCCGTAGCCGACCTGGTCGACCCGGACCTCACCCTGAACCGCCGCCGCGGCCGAAACCGCCGGAACCGTCAAACCCCCGAGGACCAGTGCCGTAACCGCGGCCACCGCCCGGGACCAGGAACTCACCATCATCGGCGCCCCGCTCCGCAATAGTCTCTGATTAGTTAAGAAAGTTTCCTTTTTATTGCGCAAGACGCTAGCCCCCGGGACCCCCGCCGTCAATATGTCCGATTCGCCGGGAGAAAGTCACAGGATTGGAACGCCTGTCAGCGGGTATCCCACCGAGATGACCACGACCTGGCATGAACGCATGACCGGCTGGCACAAATCGAGCCACACCCATTGGGAGGAGAACGCCTGCGTCGAAGTCGGTACCGACGGCACCCTCGTCGGCATCCGCGACACCAAGCAACGCGAGCTCCCGGCCGAGGTCAGGCCGGTTCTCGTGGTCTCGGCGCCGGGCTTCACCGCATTGCTCACCCACTTGTCCCGCTGACCGGTGGAAACCGCCGGGAAATCGTCTACCGTGGACGGGTGCCGTCCACGCCGAACGGGGCAGAACCACTCGGCGCGAGGGTCCGGCGGTTGCGCCGGGCGCGCGGGCTGACCCAGCGCGAGCTCGCCGAGCCCCGCTACGACCGCGGCTTCCTCGCCAAGGTCGAGTCGGGTCGTCGCCTGCCCTCGGACGACGTGGTGTCCCATCTGGCGCGACGGCTCGGCCTGACCGCGGACGAACTCCGCTTCGACAGACCGCCGGGCGCCGCCGAGGAACTCACCGACGCCCTGGAAACCGCCTACCGCGAGTTGCAGCAAGGCGGACTCGAAGCCGCCGAAAGCGAATTCACCCGCGTGGAACACCGAGCCGCGGAGTACCGGCTACCGGAAGTCCAATGTCACGCGCGGTTCTATCTCGGCGAAGTCCAGTGGCAGCGTTACGACATCACGTTGGCGGACAAGGGTTTCGCCTACGCGATGGAACTCGCCGACACGGCGTCGCCCCGGCTGCGCGCGATGATCGTCAACCGCGTCGCCGCCTGCCGGGCACTGTCGGGAGACCTGGGCGCGGCCGTCGCCCTCGTCGAGGCCGCGCTCGGCGAACTCCGCGCCGGCGCGAGCGATCCCGACGCCGAACTCGCGCTGCTGACCGCGTTGATCCACCCGCTCATCGAAATGGGCGCGCTCCGCCGCGCCCGGCGGGCCGCCGAAGAAGGGCGCCGCGCCCTCGCTTCCGCCCACCGCAAGGACATCTCCGCGCGGTACCACCGGCAGGCCGCACAGCTGTGGCAGGCGATCGGCCTGGTCGACCGCGCGGAGAAAGACCTGGCGCGAGCCCTCCGGCTGTTCACCTCCATCGGCTACGACCGCGATGCCGCCCGGTGCCGCTGGGCCCGCGGCTTCCTGTGGCGAAGGCTGGGCAAGCTCGACGACGCGCACGCCGAACTGCTGCTCGCCCGAGACCTCCTCGCCAAGGCCGGTTCACAGGAAGGCGTACTCGGCGCGACCATCGAACTCGCCGACGTCCGCCGTCGTCAAGGCGCGCTCGACGAAGCCGCGGAACTCGCCGAAGGAATCCGGCCGCTTCTGGATCGATCCCCCGACATCGAGGCCAGGGCCGAGGTTCTCCGGTTACTGGGACTCATCGCCCGCGCCCGCGGCGATCTGTCCACTGCGACCACGTTGCTCGAAGAAGCCGCCACAGCACAGGAAAATTCGGAATTGCTCGGAGCGCTTGTCGCCACCTCTCTGCATTTGGGTGACACGTTGCGTGATCGCGGATTAATCGAGAAAGCGTCGGAGGCCTATCGCCGCGGTGTACGCGCGGCCGCTATGTCCGATTCCGGGCCGGCGGACTGAAAACCATACGAAAGTCGCTATATATCGCGACCGGCGGGAAAATCCTTACTACACAGGGATTTTACTCTCAGAGAAATGATCTTCGCGCGTGCCACTAGGCCATCCGGCCCATTGACGCTCCCTGTGAGCAACTCCTTTACTTCGAACGTGTCCATCGAGATAACTCCAGTTATCTGAATGGACACGCTTCCCCGTCCCCCGCCGTGTTCCCGATCAGGTCGAATTCCCCGCCGCGCCAAGGGCCGTGCCGGGTACACGGTCCTGCCCATGGAAGGTTCCCATGACCGTTCAGCGAGGGCTCAGAACAGGGTTGGCGGCTGTCGCCGGCCTTGCCCTGAGCATGACGTTCCCGGCGATCCCGGCGAACGCGACCACCGCCACCATCCAGCCCGCGAGCCCCGACGCGGTGGCCGCGAGCGCGGCCGATCAGGCCGCCGCAGCTGGTGTAGACCACTTGCGGAAGGGTCCGCAGGAGGGATTCCGCCGCGTCGGAATGACACCTGGTGGCGGAGGACTCTTCTACGCCGCTTACGAACGAACCTACCGTGGCCTGCCGGTCGTCGGCGGGGACGCGGTCGTGGTGGCCGACGGCGCCGGGCGCGTCCGCGGCACCAGTGCCGCGGAGACCGCGGCGATCTCGGTCGACACCAAGGCCAAGATCTCCGCGGCGAAGGCGACCGAGGTCGCGCGCGGCCAGCTGTCCAAAGTAGACAGTGTGGTGGCGCCGCAGCTCGTCGTGCTGGCGGGGAACTCCCCCAAGCTCGCCTACGAGGTTGTCGTCAAGGGCACCAAGGCGTCGAACCCGAGCAACCTGCACGTCTTCGTGGACGGTGCCACCGGGGCGATCCTCGACACCCGTGACGACGTCAAGATGTCGAACATCCCGGCCGCCACGCAGAACACGTCGGGCGGCGTCAGCACGCTGGGCGCCGGGAACAGCTACTACGTCGGCAACGTCACCATCGACACGACGAACTCCGGCGGCACCTACTCCATGCGCGACCCGCAGCGCACCAACATCAGCTGCAAGCCGCAGAACGGCGCGGTGTACTCCGGCCCCGACGACAACTGGGGCAACGGTTCCGGCACCAACCTCGAAACCGCTTGTGTCGACACGCTCTTCGGCGTCCAGACCGAGTGGAAGATGCTCGGCGAGTGGCTGGGCCGCAACGGCATCAACGGCAACGGCGGCGGCTTCCCCGCTTCCGTCGGCCTCAACCAGGTCAACGCCTACTGGGACGGTTCCTCGACCACCTTCGGTCACTCGCAGGACAACCAGCGCCAGGCCACCTCGATGGACGTCGTCGCGCACGAGTACGGCCACGCCATCTTCCAGACCACCCCGGGTGGCGCGGGCAGCGGCAACGAGAACGGCGGACTGAACGAGTCCACCGGTGACATCTTCGGCGCCATCACCGAGCACTACGCCAACAACGCCAAGGACACCCCGGACTACGAGGTCGGCGAGGGCGTGAACCTGGTCGGCCAGGGCCCGATCCGCTACATGTACCAGCCGAGCAAGATCTCGGGTAACCCGAACTGCTACTCGTCCTCGATCCCGAGCACCGAGGTGCACGCCGCCGCCGGTCCGCAGAACCACTGGTTCTACCTGCTGGCCGAGGGCACCGCGCCCGCCGGCAAGCCCGCGAGCCCGACGTGCAACAACACCTCGATCACCGGTCTGGGCATCCAGAAGGCCGCGAAGATCTTCTACAACGGCCTGCTGAAGAAGACCTCCGGCTGGAACCACAAGGCCGCCCGCAAGGCGACCCTGGAAGCGGCGCTCGCGCTGTACCCGACCTCCTGCACCGAGTTCAACACCACCAAGGCGGCGTGGGAGGCCATCAGCGTCACCGCGGTGTCCGGCGAGCCGACCTCGTGCACCCCGTCCGGCCCCGACTTCTCGGTCGGTGTCACCCCGGCGTCGGGCACGGTCAAGGCTGGCGACTCCGCCACCGTCACGGTGAACACCGCGACCGTCAGCGGTGCGGCGCAGTCGGTTTCGCTGAGCGCCAGCGGCCTCCCCGCCGGGGCGACCGCGACGTTCAACCCGGCCTCGGTCCAGTCCGGTGCCTCCTCGACGCTCACCATCGCGACGTCGGCGAGCACCCCTGACGGCACCAGCACGATCACGGTGACCGGTACCGCGGCCAGCGGCACCCACACCGCGCAGTACACGCTGACCGTCGGCACCAGCAGCAACATCCGGACGTTCACCAACGACACCGACTACGCCATCAACGACTACGGCACGGTGAACAGCGCGATCTCCTCGACCGCGACCGGCAACGCGGTGTCCCCGGTGAAGCTGACGCTCACCGGTACCCACACCTGCATCGAGGACCTCCGGATCAGCCTGAAGGCCCCCGACGGCAGCACGTACTCCGTCAAGCCGACCGGTTCCCTGCCGTGCACCCAGTTCGGCACCAAGAACTACTCGGTCCCGGTGACCAACGAAGTGGCGGCCGGCACTTGGACCCTCGTGGTCTACGACGCCTACTCGGGTGACACAGGCACGCTCGACAGCTGGTCGATCACCCTCTAGCTCCCGACTCCACAAAGTCCGTGAAGGCCTCCTTGAGGGACTCAGAGTCCCTCAAGGAGGCCTTCACGGACCATTTCCCAGGAAGGAAACCCCCGGCATGAAGTGGGGAAAGCGAATAGGAGCGGCCGTCGTCGGGATGGCCGCCGTGCTGGGCGTCGTCGTGACGCCCGCCCAAGCGGTCACGGCCGCGAGCCTCAACGCCGCACCGGACATCTCGCTCGCGAACATCAAGTCGCATCTGAACCAGCTGCAGACGATCGCCAACCAGAACGGCGGCAACCGGGCCTCCGGACGTTCCGGCTACACGGCGTCGGTGTCCTATGTGTCGCAGAAGCTGCGCGACGCCGGCTACAACGTCACGTTGCAGACCTGCACCAGCTGCGCGGGTTCGAGCCAGAACATCGTCGCGGAATGGCCGCAGGGTGACGCGAGCCAGGTCATCATGCTCGGCGCGCACCTCGACAGCGTCAGCGCCGGTCCCGGCATCAACGACAACGGCTCGGGCTCGGCCTCGATCCTCGAAGTCGCGCTGACCCTGGCCCGGGAGAACCCGACGATGGCCAAGCGGGTCCGCTTCGGCTGGTGGGCCGACGAGGAGTCCGGTCTGAAGGGTTCCAAGTTCTACGTCAACAGCCTGCCGCAGGCCGAACGCACGAAGATCAAGACCTACCTGAACTTCGACATGATCGGCTCCGACAACTGGGGCTACTTCGTCTATGACGACGTCGCTTCGGTCAAGGCCGTGTTCGACGAGTACTTCCGGACGATCGGCATCCAGACCGAGGGTGACACCGAGGGCGACGGCCGTTCGGACCACGCGTCGTTCAAGAGCGCGGGTATCCCGGTCGGTGGCCTCGCGACCGGCGCCGGGTACACGAAGAGCGCGGCGCAGGCCCAGAAATGGGGCGGCACCGCCGGTCGGGCGTTCGACAGCTGCTACCACCGCGCGTGCGACACGACGTCCAACATCCCGGACACCCCGGTGGAGAAGAACAGCGACGCGATCGGCTACGCGCTCTGGAAGCTCGCCGTCGGCGCCTCGACGGGTCCGGACTTCTCGCTCGGCCTTTCCCCGGCTTCCGGCACTGTCCAAGCGGGACAGTCGGCGACCGTCACGGTCAACACCACGACGACTTCCGGTGCGGCACAGGCGGTTTCGCTGAGCGCCAGCGGCCTTCCCGCCGGGGCGACCGCGACGTTCAACCCGGCCTCGGTGCAGTCCGGTGCCTCCTCGACGCTCACCATCCAGACGTCGGCGGACACGCCCAACGGCACCAGCACGATCACGGTGACCGGTGACGGGACCGCGGTGGACCGCACGGCGCAGTACACGCTCACCGTCGGCAACGTCAGTGTCCGCACGTTCACCAACGGCACGGACTACCCGATCGCCGACTACGGCACGGTGAACAGCCCGATCACCTCCAGCGCGACGGGTACGGCGACGTCGCCGGTGAAGGTGTCGATCACCGGTACGCACACCTGCTCCGAAGACCTTCGCATCAGCCTGAAGGCCCCCGACGGCAGCACGTACTCGGTC
This sequence comes from Amycolatopsis azurea DSM 43854, assembly GCF_001995215.1. Lineage (GTDB taxonomy): Bacteria > Actinomycetota > Actinomycetes > Mycobacteriales > Pseudonocardiaceae > Amycolatopsis > Amycolatopsis azurea. Next base: position 252,318 of record NZ_MUXN01000008.1, on the reverse strand, counting down.
AAGCCCACCGGCTCCCTGCCCTGCACCGAGCTCGGCACCCGGAACTACTCGGTCCCCGTGACCAATGAGGCGGCTTCCGGCACTTGGACGCTCGTGGTCTACGACGCCTACTCCGGCGACACCGGCACGCTCGACAGCTGGACCATCACCGTCTGACCCTTTGAATGGCGAGGGCCATCTCACGAGGACACCCGGCCTCGTGAGATGGCCCTCGTGCGTGAGAACGATTTTCGGACAACCTTTCGATATCTGGTCTAGACCACCCGATCGTCGGTAGCGGTGGCCGGGCGTCGCGACTTATGTTGAGCCGAACGGCCGCTTCCTGTTCGTTCACAACCGCTTTCGAGATGGGAGCTGGGTATGTTCGGTCGCGTCTCACGGCTGCTCGCAATCACCGGCGCGGCGGTACTCGCCGTCACCACGCTGGTCGTCCTGACCCCGGCGCAAGCCTCGACGGACGCCGAGGTCTGCGCGGTCAAATCGAAGCCCGCCGGCAAGGTCCTGCAAGGCTATTGGGAGAACTGGGACGGCGCTTCGAACGGCGTCCACCCGCCGCTCGGCTGGATCCCGATCACCGACGCCCGCATCAAAGCCAACGGGTACAACGTGATCAACGCGGCCTTTCCGGTCATCCTGTCCGACGGAACGGCAAAATGGGAGGATGGGATGGACGCGACTGTGAAGGTCGCGACGCCGTCCGAAATGTGCGCCGCCAAGGACGCGGGCGCGACGATCCTGATGTCCATCGGCGGTGCCACCGCCGGGATCGACCTCAATTCGTCCACCGTGGCGGACAAGTTCGTCTCGACCATCGTGCCGATCCTGAAGAAGTACAACTTCGACGGCATCGACATCGACATCGAAACCGGCCTCACCGGTGGCGGGAACATCAACACGCTTTCCGCGTCGCAGAAGAACCTCATCCGCATCATCGACGGCGTGCTCGCCGCGATGCCGTCGAACTTCGGGCTCACCATGGCGCCCGAGACCGCGTACGTCACCGGCGGCAGCGTCGTCTACGGCTCGATCTGGGGCGCGTACCTGCCGGTCATCAAGAAATACGCGGACAACGGCCGGCTGTGGTGGCTGAACATGCAGTACTACAACGGAAGCATGTACGGCTGCTCCGGCGATTCGTACCAGGCCGGGACGGTTCAGGGCTTCGTCAAGCAGACGGAGTGTCTCGACAAGGGCCTCGTGATCCAGGGCACGACGATCCGCGTTCCCTACGACAAGCAGGTTCCGGGTCTGCCCGCGCAGGCAGGGGCTGGTGGCGGTTACATGTCGCCGAGCCTGGTTTCCCAGGCGTACCGCGGCATTCCGGGACTCAAGGGCCTGATGACGTGGTCGATCAACTGGGACGGTTCGCGGAGCTGGACCTTCGGGAACAACGTCCGGAGTCTGCAGGGCCGGTGAGCTAGAGGGCGCTAGTGAGGCGTCGGTCAAGTGGGTCGTGAGTGGTAAG
>NZ_MUXN01000008.1:14879-250751 GCF_001995215.1 Amycolatopsis azurea DSM 43854 | reverse complement strand
AGGAAGGAGGCCTTCATGTACTCGGCAAGGTGTGAAGGTCGAGTTCCCTCGGCTGAGCCGAGGGAAGGGGTCCTTCACGCGCTGCCGCTGTGACTGTTGGTGCAGGTGGGCCGCATGTGGCGACTGTCGACCCAAATCATTCACGAGCCCTCGCGCGGGATCGGGTCGGCGTACTCCCCCGAAGGACCCGAGTACTGCTTCCCGTCCGGATAGGGCCAGGGGTTCGGGACGCAGCCGTGCAGGCCCAGCGTCTGCTGCTGCATCACCGGCGCGAGCGCCCCCGGCACGGGGCACTTCTCGTGACCGCGCCCGAGCCGGTGCCCGACCTCGTGCGTGACCATGTACTGCCGATAAGCCGTCAACGGCGCCCCATAACCGGGAACGCCGTTCGCCCAGCGCGCGACATTGAGCACGACGCTGTTCCCGTTGCGGCACGAGGTGTAGCCGTCCGGCCTGCCGCACAGCGCGTCGCGAGTCCGCGGGGTGGCGAGATAAAGCGTGAAATCGACCGGACCGTCCGGGCCGACCCTCTGCAACCGCCAGCGCCCGCCAGCGGTCCAGCCGCGCGGATCGGCCAAAGTGGACTCGACCGCCTCGGCGAAACCGTCCGGGTTCACGCCCGCGATATCCGTTTCGACGGCGACGCGGTACCGCAGCGGCTTTCCGGTTTGCCCGGCCACCGGGCCGTCACCGGCGGGAAAGACCCATTGCCCGGTTCCCGCCTGCGGAAACGTGATGTCGGCGGCCGGCGCCAGCACAGGTTTCGGCGAAGACAGCGAAAGCGATGTCGGCGGGGCGATGACCGGTACGGGAGTCGCCGCTGGAGGGGCGACCTGGTGCGCTTCGCAACCGGCCACCGCCAGGGCGCATACGGCGACAACCAGGACCTGGCGCACGCTCATCGGTCCTCCCGGGAGCTCATCGGTCACATCCAGGGATACGGCCCGGGGCCGGGAGAAGTTGCGGGACCGCGCGCGCAACCTTTCGGCGCGTTCGCCCGTATCGTTCTTGGTCATGGGCGAGGAGGTCGGCGGACGGCTGCGGCGGCTGCGCGCCGAACGTGGCCTCACCCAGCGCGAACTCGCCGAGCCGCACTACACCGCCGCGTACGTCTCCTCCGTCGAAACGGGAGCGCGGACGCCCTCCGGTGACGCGTTGCGCCACTTCGCCGCACGGCTCGGCGTGGACACCGGCGAACTGCTCGGCGTGACCTCGCCCCGCGACGACGTCCGGCTCGAGCTGGACATCGCGGCGGTCGCGGCGGACCTCCTCGCGGGGCACGGCTCGACTCCCAAGATGCGACGGCTGGCGCGGCGGGCCGAAGGGATCGGCCGCGCCCGTCAGGCCGGGCTCGCCTGGCTCTGGCTCGCGCGGTTCACCGAGGGCGGCACCCTGCCGAAGCCGGTGGCCGCCGCCGAAGCCGCTCTCGCCGACGACATCCCGCCGTACCGCGAACTGGCCGCCGCGCTGCGGGCGAACGTCCTGATCACCTTGGGCGAGCCGCACCACGCGATGCATCTGCTCCGGACCGCGCTCGACGCAAGCCTCGAAGGTCATCCTCATCCGGTGCTCCTGATGACCCTGCACGCGTATCTCGCCGAAGGGCGGCTGCGCCTCGGCGAGATCACCCAGGCCGCGCACCACGCGGGTGAGGCACTGCGGCTGGCCCGAGGCGGCGCTGAAATCCTGGCCGAACTCGCCGAGAACCAGCGACGGCTGACCGAGGCGTACCTCGCCGAGGGGCGGGTGACCGACGCCGTCGCCGCCGTCTCGGTGCTGCACGACCTGCTCCACGAACGCGCACTGCGGCCAGTCCTCGCCCGGTGCCTCTTCGCGCGGGCGCTCGTCAGGCGTGCCGAAGACCTCGAAGGCGCTCTCGCGGACCTTCGCGCGTCCCGGGCGGCCGCGCCCGATCACGCGGTGACCTTGGAACTCGCCGACGTCTGCCGCGAACTCGGTCGTCTCGACGACGCCACCGCGCTACTCTCCGAAGCGGCCGAAGGCATCTCGGTGGACTCGCCGCTCTCCGCGTCCCTCAAGTTTCAACAGGGCTCGCTGGCCCTCGCTCGCGGAGACCTCGAATCAGCCGAAGCGGGCTTCACGTCCGCCATCGACGTCGCCGCACTTCGCGACGCTCGCGGTGTCTTGGCCGCTTCAGTCGACAAAGCGGGAGAGTTGCTAAGCGATCAGGGGCGCACCGAAGAAGCCGCGGACCTCCTGCGGCGCGGGCTGCTCCTGCTCGGTGCGGAGGAGGACGTCCCGAAGTGACCCAAGTGGACTTGGAAGACATCGACACCCGGCTGGTGGGCCGCTTCGGTGCCGACGCCGAAGGGTGGCTCGCAGGGGTCCCAGCCCTCGCCGCGCGCTTGGCGTCCCAGTGGGGTTTCGAGCTCGGAGAGCTGTTCGACAGCGGGGCGTCCTCCGTCGTCCTGCGCTGCACGTGGTCCGACGGGACACCGTCGGTGCTGAAACTGAGCCCGGACGGGGCGCTGCTGACCAAACAGATCGAGATGCTGCGCGTGTTCGCGCCGACGGGCCGGGTGCCCGGTGTGCTGGCCGCCGACGCGAACTCCGGCGCGATGGTGCTGGAGGAGATCCTGCCGGGCACGGTCGCCGAGGACCTGCCGTCGGACTCCTTGCCAGGGCGCTGGGGAGAGCTGCTCACCGCGCTGCACGCCATGGCCCCGCCCAAGGACTGGCCGTGGACCCTGCGCGGCCGGTTCGAAGAGTCCTTCGACCGGATCGGCAAGAGGCTGACCGAACCCGCCATCAGCGCACGGATCGGCGAGGACGCGTGGCAGCGCGCGATCGAGCGCTGCGAGTCCCTGCTGTCCACTCAGGACAGGATCGTGCTACTCCACGGCGATCTCCACCTCGGCAACGTCCTGGACGGCGGCGCGACGCGCGGGCTGGTCGCGATCGACCCGAAGGCGTGCGTGGGCGATCCGTGCTTCGACGCCGTCGACTACGTGGTGGCGGGCGCCGGGCACGAAGGCGTCGAGGCTCGTTGCCGTCTGGTGGCGGACGCGTGCGGGCTCGACGGAGACAGGCTGTACGCCTGGGGCCGGGTGGTCGCGCCCATGTTCGCCATCGCGCACCTCAGCTACGGCGGCCCCGCGCAGGCGCTCGACGAACTGCTCGCCCTGGCTAGCTGAGGAACGCGCGCAGCACCGAAGCGACCTGCCGGATCTCGCCCGCTCGCACGTTCTCCTGCCGCGTGTGCGCGAGCGTCGGATCGCCAGGTCCGAAGTTCACCGCCGGGATCCCGAGAGCCGCGAAGCGCGCGACGTCGGTCCAGCCCAGCTTCGCGACCGCCTTGCCACCGGCCGCGGCGACCAGCTCGGCCGCCGCCGGGGCGCTCAGACCGGGCAAGGCGCCTGGCGACAAGTCGACAATCTTGACGTCGTAGCCCTCGAAGACCTCGCGCAGGTGCGCCTCGGCCTCTTCCGAAGAGCGGTCGGGGGCGAACCTGTGGTTGATCGTGAGCACGGCCTCGTCCGGCACGACGTTGCCCGCGACCCCGCCGCCGATCTTCGTGGCCTGCAAGCCTTCGCGGTAGGTCAGGCCGTCGATGTCGACCACCCGCGGCGTGTACTCGGCCAGCCTGCGCAGCGGTTCGGCGAGGCCGTGGATCGCGTTGACGCCCATCCAGCCGCGCGCGGTGTGCGCCCGCACGCCTTCGACGCGGATCTCGATCCGCATCGTGCCCTGGCAGCCGCCTTCGATTCCGCCGTTCGAAGGCTCACCGAGGATCGCAAGGTCGCCCTGGAGCCATTCGGGCAGCTCGCGCTCGATGCGGCCGAGGCCGTTCTTCGTCGCTTCGATCTCTTCGCAGTCGTAGAACACGAAGGTGATGTCGTGCTTCGGCTCGCGAAGGGCGGCGGCGAGGTGCAGGAAGACGGCGTCGCCGCTCTTCATGTCGACGGTGCCGAGGCCGTGCAGGATCTCGTCGTCACCGGTCCCCTCACGGCGGACGGGCATGTTCTCGTTCACCGGAACGGTGTCGAGATGCCCCGCCAGCACCACCCGCGACGGGCGGCCGAGGTTCGTCCTGGCGAGGACCGCGTCGCCGTTGCGGATCACTTCGAGATGCGGCGCCTGCGCCTCGAGCGCGGCCTGCACGGTGTCCGCGATCACCTTCTCCTCCTCCGAAACGCTGAAGATGTCCACCAGCGCGGCGGTGAGGTCGACGGGGTCCGCGTGCAGATCGAGCGAAGGCATGCCCGCACCGTACCGGCGCGGCCCCGGGGCTACCGTGAAGGCGTGCGCACCAAAGCGATCCTGCTCGCCCTTCTCCTGGTACTCAGCGGCTGTGGATCGAACGAGGTCCCGGTCACGGTGAAACCCACGCGCAGCGAGGGGCCGGACGTGCTGCCGATCAAGCTGAAGGCGCTCAGCACCGACCAGTGCTACCTGGCGCCGGGCACCGAATCGCCCAAGGGCTGCCAGAAGTACGTGACCGAACTCTCCAGCGCCTCGGGCAGCGTCCGCAAACGCCGTCCGGACCTCTCGGCGCAGGCCGACGTCCTCGACCGGCCGATCTCCGCCTTCCGGACCGCGAACTGCCAGGACCAGGACGCCCGTGGCGGCCCGTGCAGTCAGGCGCTCACCGAGATGGCGGCCGCGCTGACCAGCGTGAAGAGCCTCGTCGGCGGCTGACGCGGGTCACTGGGTACCGTTCAGGACGTGAGCGAGCAGACCCCTGATCCCGAAACGACCGGCGCCACCGGCGTCGGACTGGCCACCGTCACGACCGACGGCACGGTGCTGGACACCTGGTTCCCGCTGCCCAAGCTGACCGAGGGCGCCGTCGGCGAGCCCGGCACGGTGCGGCTGACCGCCGAAGAGGTCTCCGAGGCCCTCGGCGAGGCGGCCGCCGCCCAGCTCGGCCCGGACACCGACCGCGGTGTCGAGGTCGTCGCGGTCCGCACGACCATCGCCCGCCTCGCCGACGCCCCCGGCGACACGCACGACGTCTACCTGCGCCTCCACCTGCTGTCGCACCGCCTGGTCCGGCCGCACGGCGCGAGCCTCGACGGCATCTTCGGCCTGCTGGCGAACGTCGTGTGGACCAGCCACGGGCCGTGCCCCGTCGAGGGCTTCGAGGCGACCCGGCTGCGGCTGCGGGCGCGCGGCAACGTCACCGTCTACGGCGTGGACAAGTTCCCGCGGATGGTGGACTACGTCGTGCCCACCGGTGTCCGCATCGCCGACGCCGACCGCGCCCGCCTCGGCGCGCACCTGGCCGCCGGCACCACGGTCATGCACGAGGGCTTCATCAACTTCAACGCCGGCACGCTCGGCGCCTCGATGGTCGAGGGCCGGATCTCGGCGGGCGTCGTGGTCGGCGACGGCTCCGACGTCGGCGGCGGCGCGTCGATCATGGGCACGCTGTCCGGCGGCGGCAAGGAGACCATCTCGATCGGCGAGCGCTGCCTGATCGGCGCGAACGGCGGCGTCGGCATCTCGCTCGGCGACGACTCGGTCGTCGAAGCGGGCCTCTACGTCACGGCCGGCACGAAGGTCACCTTCGAGGGCAAGGTCGTGAAGGCGCTGGAGCTGTCCGGCATCTCGGGCGCGGTGTTCCGGCGGAACTCCGGGACCGGCGCCGTCGAGGTCGTCGCGCGCACCGGCGTCGGCATCGAGCTGAACGCGGCCCTGCACGCCAACTGACCTGCGGCCCACCCGCGACACCCGCGACAGCAAGGGACCTTTGCTGTCACTCTCCCCCGGAGAGCGATAGCAAAGGTCCCTTGCTTCTCTCACGGCCTGGACCACCTTGCCCGTTCACTTAGAATTCATCTTGTGACAGCCGAGACCCTGCCGCGTAAGAACGTCCCTTCGACCACACCGGCCGCGCTCGGGCTCGGCGACCGCCCCGCGAAAGCCGGGCCGGACGATCCGGCGGCCACCCACGTCCGGGTCAAGCTCGACGTCGAGATCCGCGCCCTCCTCGCGCACGAACCTGGCACCAAATCCGGCGCCGACCCGGAAGATCTGCACCAGATGCGGGTCGCGCTGCGCCGCATGCGGAGCGTCCTGAAACTTTCGGGCCGCCTCGTCGGCCCCGACGCCGAGCCCGTCCGCGCCGAACTCGGCTGGCTCGGCCAGTCGCTCGGCGACGTCCGCGACTACGACGTCCTCATCGGGCACCTTCGCGACGTCGTCGCCGAATTCGAGGTGCGCGACCAGCCCGCCGCGCGCCGCCTGGTCTCCAAGTTCGTCACCGAACGCGGGGTCGCGAAACGGCGGCTCACCCGCGCGCTCACCAGCCCCCGGTACGCCTCGATGTTGCAGGACATCGGCCGTCTCGCCCGGCAGCCCGCCACTGAAGAGGCTGATGAAAGCCCCCAGACGTCGGCCGATCTCGTCGCCGGCCTCGCGAAGCCGCATCGAAAGCTAACGAAGGCCGTGAAGGTCCTTCCGTCCGATCCTCCGGATGACGACCTTCACGCGCTTCGCATCTACGGCAAGAAACTCCGCTACGCCGCCGAGATGGCCAAGCCGGCCGCGAAGAGGAAGCAGGCGGAGCGGATCCAGCGGCTGATCAAGGCCACGAAGAACTTCCAGACCGTTCTCGGGGACCACCAGGACGCTTGCGTCGCCGTCGACCGTATGCGTGGCGTCGTGGCCTCGGTCGACACCGAGGTCGCCTTCATCGCGGGCCGGATCGCGGAGAAGGAGCTGGTGCGTCGCGCCCAGCTTCGTGCAGTCTGGCGCGACGTCTGGGCGGAGGTCGACGCCGCCGCTCAGGCGGTGAGCCCGCGGACGTAGCCGTCCGGGCGGATCGAGACCTGCCGCCCGTTCCCGGCTTCGTACGCGGCGAAGGCGTGCCCGCCGACGTCCTCGAAGTCCACATCGGACAGTGTGCTGCCCGCGGGCAGGATCCGCCGCGCACCTTCGGGCGCCGGACCGTCACCGAACACCAGCACCGTCGGCTGCGGACCGCGGAACAGCTCGAACAGCCGGACGGACTTGCCGTTCGCGTCCCTCAGCGGCGCGTCCGGGGCGCGATCACCGGGCCGGAGCCGGCCGGTCGCCTCGGGTGCCAGCGGGCCGCCGCGGTAGCCGATGTCGAGCTGGCGCGTGTTCTCGCCGCGATCGTGCGCGTCATCCGCGCCCTCCTTGTACTTCTCGAGGATCTCCGTGCTGATCTTCAGCACCCGCGCGGCGTTCCCTCGACGCTCGGGCTCGTAACTGTCGAGCAGCTCCGCTGAGCCGTCGGCGAGCTTCCAGCCCAGGTTGTACGCGTCCTGGACGCCGGTGTTGAGCCCCTGCCCACCGGTCGGCGGATGGACGTGCGCCGCGTCGCCCGCGAGGAACACGCGGCCGTCCCGGAACCGCTCCGCCAGGCGGATGTTGGGCCGCCACACCGTCGACCAGCTGAGGTCGTGCAGCCGGATCCCGCCACCGGACAGCTCGTCGAGCCGGGACTGCAGCGTGACCAGCGACGCCTCGACCTCCTCTTCCCCCAGCGGTGCGCCGAACTGGAAGTGCGGCACCCCCGGCAACGGGGTGAGCCCGATCCCCGACATGGGGTTTTCGGGCTTCGCGAACCAGTGCCCGTACGCGCGATCGAGGCCCTCGGCCTGGACGTCGCCCAGCAGCATGCGGATCGATTCGTCGGTGGTGCCCTCGAACGCGATCCCGAGGGCCTTGCGCACGAAGCTCTTTCCGCCGTCCGCTCCGACGAGGTAGTCGACCCGGATCCGCTCGCCCGGCAGCTCGGCCGTCACGCCGTCGGCGTCCTGCTCGAAGCCGAGCAGCGGGGTGCCGAGCTCGACCTGGACACCGAATTCGGCGAGCCGGTCGCGCAGGACCCCCTCGGTCCTCGACTGGCCAAGGAAGAAGCCGTTCGGGTAGGGCACGTCCGGCGTCGGCTCGGTGAGCTCGGCCATCATCCGCTCGCCGACCACCTCGCCGCCCAGGTGGATCTTCATCGGCACCGGCGGCATCCCGGCCGCCAGCACCGCGTCCAGCACGCCGAGATCTTCGAAGACCTCCAGCGTGCGCGGCTGCAGGCCGTCGCCACGCGAGCCTTCGAAGAACGTCTCGGCCTTCTCCACGATCCGCACGCCGACGCCGCGGCGCGCCAGGTCGATGGCCAGCGTGAGCCCGGTCGGCCCGGCTCCCGCGATCAGGACCTCGGTCATCTCTCCTCCAGTGAATTAGAATTCAGTGAATCTGTATTCACTATGATCGTTGCTAGCCTTCCGTGTCAAGGAGGTGCCGATGACGGCGACGAGCCGCAAGGAGAAGGCGGCGGAGACCGAGGCCGCGCTCAAGGACGCGGCGAAGCGCGTTTTCGCGGCGAAGGGGTACCTAAACACCAAGATCACCGACATCACGGCCGAGGCCGGACGCGCGGCGGGATCGTTCTACAACCACTTCGCGGGCAAGGAAGAGCTGCTCGAAGCGCTCCTCGCGGACCTCGCGGCGGCGAGCGACGTCAACGCCGCCCTGCCCGGCCACAAAGCCGACTTCACCGACCCGGACGCGGTGCGCTGGCACGTCCGCGAGTACTGGAACTTCCATCGCGACAACGCCGCGACCATGCTCGCGCTGCGCCAGGCCGCGATGGTCAGCGACGACTTCGCGCGGACGTACGCGCGGTTCGGCGCCACTCAGGCCGAGGACATCCTCGACCACCTGGGGTACATCACCGCGGCGGGGATGGAACTCCCGGCGTCGGAACGGCTCACGCTCTCGATGATGGCCGAACTGGTCAACGGCTTCGCGCACACGTGGCTGCTCGAACCGTCGACGGTCACCGAAGAGGAGGCCGTCGAGGCGCTGACCCGGTTCATCTACCGAGGTTTCACCGGCCGCGACGTGGGCTGAAGGGGCCCATGGCCGCATGCGACGCGGCGAAGGGCGCTTTCACCACGTCGGATGCGATGAAAGCGCCCTTCAGCAGCCCTAGGCGGTGAGGCGCTCCACGGCGGCGTCGATCCGCTCGTCCGTCGCAGTCAAGGCGATCCGGACGTGGTTCCCGCCGGTCGGCCCGTAGAACGTGCCCGGAGCGGCGAGGATGCCGCGCTCGGCGAGCCAGTCGACCGTGTCGAGCGCGGGTTCCCCGCGTGTCGACCACAGGTACAGTCCCGCCTCGGAATGCGAGATCTCGAAACCACTGTCCAGCAACGCCTTCCGCAGCACCAGCCGGCGGCGCGCGTAGCGTTCCCGTTGCACGACAAGTGCTTCGTCGTCCTTCAGTGCGGCGACCATGGCCTCCTGCACCGGCCGCGGCACGATCAGCCCGGAATGTTTGCGGATCTCCAGCAGCCCGGCGACGAGCTTCGGGTCACCGGTGACGAAGCCGGCGCGGTAGCTGGCGAGGTTCGCGGACTTCGACAGCGAGTGGACGGCCAGCAGACCGTCGAGGGACCCGCCGTGCACCGACGGGTGCAGGATCGACACGGGCTCGCTTTCCCAGCCCAGCGCCAGGTAGCACTCGTCGGAGACCACGACGACGTCGCGTTCCCGCGCCCAGTCGACGACCTTGCGCAGGTGGTCGGCACCGAGCACGCGCCCGGTCGGGTTGGACGGCGAGTTCAGCCACAGCATCGCGGGCTTCTGCGGGCCGAGCGCGAAAGTGCTGTCCGCGCGCAGCAGCGAAGCACCCGCCATCAGCACGCCGACCTCGTAGGTCGGGTACGCCACCTCGGGGATGACGACGAGGTCGCCGGGACCGAATCCCAGCTGCCGCGGCAGCGAGGCGACCAGTTCCTTCGAACCGATCGTCGGCAGCACGGCCGCTTCGGGAACGCCTTCGATGCCGTGCCGCCGCGAAAGGGCTTGGATCGCGGCGGCCCGCAGCTCGGGGATCCCGTGCGTGGTCGGATACCCCGGGATCTCCGACACGGACGCGAGCGCCGCGCGGATGCTCTCGGGGACCGGGTCCACCGGCGTGCCGATCGACAGGTCGACGATGCCGCCGGGATGCGCCTGGGCTTTCGCCTTGGCTCCGGCGAGGGAGTCCCAGGGGAAATCAGGAAGAGCGACCCGGCTCATTCGCCCTGCGGGGGAAGTGCCTTGATGAAGGCGGGGTCGTGGCTGGTCTTGCCGACCTTGGAGGCACCGCCGGGCGAGCCCAGCTCGTCGAAGAAGTCGACGTTGGCCTTGGTGTACGGGTTCCACTCGTCGGGGACGTCGTCCTCGTAGTAGATCGCCTCGACGGGGCAGACCGGCTCGCAGGCACCGCAGTCGACGCATTCGTCCGGGTGGATGTACAGCATGCGGTCACCCTCGTAGATGCAATCCACGGGGCACTCGTCGATACACGCCTTGTCGAGCACGTCGACGCAGGGCTCGGCGATCACGTAGGTCACTGCGTACTCCTGCTTTTCTCTGCTTCACGAGTCTGCAACGGGACATTACGCGCCCACAGGCGCGCCAGGCCCGCTTAGGCCACCCTTATCCGTACCCCGGGTATGGGCTTTCAGCGGTCCCTGCGGCGTGGCGGCGGAGTGGCCCTGCTGTCCCCAGTGATGACGAACTGCGGCGCGGCGGGCTTCGCCGCTTCCTCGTTCTTCTCTTCGACGGCCTTTTCCGCGCCCAATGCCCGGTTGAAGCCGTCGGAGATCTCGCGGACCAGGTCTTCGTTGTGCCTGTCGTCCTTGCGCGCGATGCTCATCGAGGTCCCTCCACTGCCTTCCTTGGCACAATCTAACCGTGAACAGTGCGGAAATGCTCGAGCTCACCTGTAGCCAGGCCTGGACGCCCCTGCTGGAGCGCCGGATCGGCGACTGGAGGCTGCGTTGGGCGGACGGGTTCACCGCCCGCGCCAACAGCGCGCTGGCGATCGGTGACCCGGGAAAACCGCTGCCAGACGCCCTGCGGGCGGTCTGTGACTTCGCCCACCATCATGCCATCCCGCCGGTCGTTCAGGTGATCCAGGACACGTCCGGGGAAGACGCCATCGCCGCCCGCGGTTGGGTCCAGTATGTGGAACACCGTCCCGCGCACGAGGTTTCCGTGCTGACCGGGCCGCTCTCGCACGGGACCTCGGCGGGAGCGGTGATTCTCGACGAACCGACGTCCGGATGGTGGGAGATGACGACGGGAAGCGCGGAACCGGCGGAGGCGCCACGGCATGTCCTCGGCACCGGCAAGGTCGGTTTCGGTGTCGTCGAGGTGGACGGCGTCACGGCCGGGGCGGTACGCGGCGCGATCGTCGGCGAGTGGCTGCACATCGGCAGGCTGGAGGTCCGGGCGGAGTTCCGGCGGCGCGGCCTGGCCCGCGGGCTGATGAACGCGGCGGGCGGCTGGGCGGCCGCTCAGGGCGCCACCGGGATCGTGCTCCAGGTCGCCGTGGCGAACTCCGGCGCGCTGAAGCTGTACGAGAACCTGGGCTGTACCGAGCACCACAGGTACCGCTACTGGGCCCCGGGTCCCGGCGCGTGCGAGGATCGCCCGTCGTGAAGGTCGTCATTTTGGTCGGCGGAGTGGGCGGGGCCCGCTTCCTGCTGGGGGTCAAGCAAGCACTGGGTCTGCCCGCGATCGGTTCCGCGCCGGAATCGCCGCACGAGGTGACCGCGCTGGTGAACACCGGGGACGACGTGTGGATGCACGGTCTGCGCATCTGCCCGGACCTGGACACCTGCATGTACACCCTGGGCGGGGGGATCGACGAAGAGCGCGGCTGGGGCCACGCGGGCGAGACCTGGACGGTCAAGGAGGAACTCGCCGAGTACGGCGCCGAGCCGACCTGGTTCGGCTTGGGCGACAAGGACATCGCGACGCATCTGATCCGTTCGCGGATGCTGCGCGCGGGTTATCCGCTCTCGCAGGTCACCGAGGCGCTGTGCGACCGCTGGCAGCCGGGCGTGCGGTTGCTGCCGATGTCGGACGACCGCGTCGAGACGCATGTCGTGATCGACGACCCGGAGGATCCGGACCAGCGCAAGGCGATCCACTTCCAGGAGTGGTGGGTGCGCTACCGCGCCGAGCCGAAGGCGCATTCGATCATCGCCGTCGGCGCCGACGAGGCCAAGCCCGCGCCGGGTGTGCTCGACGCGATCGCGGGCGCCGACATCGTGCTGTTCGCGCCGTCGAATCCGGTGGTCTCGGTCGGCACGACCCTCGGTGTCCCGGGAATCCGTGCCGCGCTGCGGAAGACGCGCGCCAAGGTCGTCGGTGTCTCGCCGATCATCGGCGGGAAGGCGTTGCGCGGCATGGCCGACGCCTGCCTGAGCGCGATCGGCGTGGAGACCTCGGCCGAGGCCGTCGGACGGCATTACGGTTCCCGCAAGGAATCCCCGGACGGCGTGCTCGACGGCTGGCTGGTCTCGGAGGGCGAGACCGTCGACGTTCCGGGTGTCGCCGTCCGCGACGTCCCCCTGCTGATGTCCGATGTGGACGCGACCGCGGCGATGGTGCGCGCGGCCTTCGATCTGGCCGGAGTATCCGTTGACTGACCACGCTTCCTCGAAGATCGAGATCCTGCCCGTCGAGGGTCTGCCGGAGTTCCGGCCCGGTGACGACCTGACCGGGGCGATCGTCACGGCGGCCCCGTGGCTGCGCTCCGGCGACGTGCTGGTCGTGACCAGCAAGATCGTCTCCAAGGCCGAGGGCATGCTCATCCGGGTCCCGGCCGATCCCGAAGAGCGTGACGCCGCCCGGCGCAAGCTCGTCGAGGAGGAGTCCGTCCGCGTGATCGCGCGGATCAACCGGACGGTGATCACCGAGAACAGGCTCGGCATCGTGCAGGCCGCGTCCGGGGTGGACGCGTCGAACGTGGCCTCCGGCGAGGTCGCGCTGCTGCCGTCCGATCCCGACGCGTCCGCGCTCGCGCTGCGGAACGGGCTGCGGGAACGGCTGGGTGTCGAGGTCGCGGTCCTGGTCACCGACACCATGGGCCGCGCGTGGCGGGTCGGGCAGACCGACGCCGCGATCGGCGCGTCCGGGCTTCGGGTGCTGCATTCGTACGCGGGCGAGATCGACAGCCAGGGCAACGAACTCGCGGTCACCGAGGTGGCGGTCGCCGACGAACTCGCCGCCGCGGCGGACCTGGTCAAGGGCAAGCTCGGCGGGACGCCGGTCGCCGTCGTCCGGGGTCTCCAGCTGACCGACGACGGTTCGACTGCCCGCAAGCTGATCCGGCCGACCGAGGAGGACCTGTTCCGCCTCGGCACCAACGAAGCCCTCGCGCAGGGCCGCCGGGAGGCCGTGCTCGCGCGGCGTTCGATCCGGTCGTTCACCGACGAGCCGGTCGATCCCGAGGTGCTGCGCCGCGCGGTCGGGACGGCGCTGACCGCGCCCGCGCCGCATCACACGAAGCCGGTCCGGTTCGTGTGGCTGCGCGAGGAAGGCTTGCGCCGCAAGCTTCTCGACGCGATGAAGGCGTCGTGGCAGGCCGATCTCGAAGGCGACGACTTCACCGCCGAGCAGGTCGCGAAGCGCCTCAGCCGCGGCGACATCCTGTACGACGCGCCCGAGGTCGTCGTGCCGTTCCTCGTCGCCGAGGGCGCGCACACCTATCGCGACGACCGGCGAAACGCTTGCGAGCACACGATGTTCACCGTCGCCGGCGGTGCGGCGGTGCAGGGTCTGCTGGTCGCGCTCGCCGCCGAGGATCTCGGCTCGTGCTGGATCGGGTCGACCATCTTCGCCGCGGACGTCGTGCGCGAGGTCCTCGGCCTGGACGACCGCTGGGAGCCGCTCGGCGCGGTCGCGATCGGACATCCCGCCGCCCTGCCGCCCGCGCGCGGTCCCGCCGAACCCGGTGAAGGACTTCTCGAGCTGTGACCCTGCATGAAAGCGCCGTGTCCACTTTATCCGGTTGGCGGCCGGTGGGCGCCGCCCAGGAATCCTTGCGCCAGGCCTATCTCGGCTTCCTCGCCGCCCGCGACGACGTCTGCCGCCGTGAATGCGCGGCCGGGCACCTCACCGCGTCGGCCGTCCTCCTCGACGCCGACGCGGAAAACGTGTTGCTCACCCTGCATCCGCGAGTCGGCCGCTGGCTACAGCTCGGCGGGCATTGCGAACCGGGTGACGCGACGCTCGTGGACGCCGCCCTTCGCGAGGCGCGGGAGGAATCCGGCATCGAGGACCTGGTGATCGACCCGGTTCCGGTGCATCTCGACGTCCACCCGATCACCTGCTCGCTCGGCGTGCCGACCCGGCATTTCGACGTGCGTTTCGCGGTGCGCGCACCCCGCGGCGCACAACCGGTCCAAAGCGACGAATCGGACGATCTTCAGTGGTGGCCGGTGAATTCTCTGCCGAAAGGGTCGGAAGATCTCGCCGAACTGGTGGAAGCCGCACTGCCCGCGTCGTCGGCCCGTTAGGGTGTCGGCTGACGTTTAAGGGGGAATGATGCTGACGACGCTGACGCCATACCTGGACCGGGTCCGGGTCCACAGCAGCGGGGACGGTGAAGGCTTCGGCTGGTTCCTGCTGGTCTTGGCGATCATCATTATCATCATCGTGATCGTGGTGATCATCGTGAAGGTCAACCAGGCGAAGAAGCCGCCGATGACCTTCCCGCAGAATCCGAACTTCGGCGGTGGCGGCCCGGCCCCGGGTTTCCCGCCGCCTCCCCCGCCCACCGGTGGCCCCGCCCCGCAGGGCGCCTGGCAGCAGCAGCCCGGCTTCCCGCCGCCGCCTCCACAGGCCGGTTTCGGCCAGGCGCCCGGATTCCCGCCGCCCCCGGCTCCGGCCCCGGGTTTCGCGCCGCCGCCCGGTGCCCCGGCTCCCAACCCATTCGCGTCGCAGCCGCCGATGCCCGCACCCGGTTTCCCGCCGCCTCCTCCGCAGGCCGGGCCGCCGATCGACGCGGGCGCCGACCGCACGCAGGTCGTCTCCCCGCAGCAGCAGGCGGACGCCGGCGCCGACCGCACCCAGGTCGTCTCGCCCGCGGGTGCCGACCGGACGCAGGTGGTGTCCGGCGGCGCGGGTGACGCCACCCAGGTCGTCTCCGGCGCCGACCGCACCCAGGTCATGCCGCCCCGCCAGTAGGAGCCGATCGCATGGTCCGCGTCGACCCGAACTCCTCGGTCCCGCCCTTCGAGCAGGTCCGCACCGCCTACGCGGCGCGGATCAACGACGGCACGCTGCCCGTCGGGGCGAAGCTCCCGACCGTGCGGAAACTCGCCGAGGACCTCGGCATCGCGCCGAACACCGTCGCCAAGGCCTACCGCGAGCTCGAAGAAGGCGGCCTGATCGAGACTCGCGGCCGGGCTGGCACGTTCGTCAGCGCCGTCGGCGACGAAACCCGCGAACGGGCGAGGCAGGCCGCGGCCGATTACGCCGCGCTGACCAGGAAACTCGGTCTCGACCGCGACGAGGCCAAGGCGATCATCGACGCGGCGCTGGGCTGATCTACCCTCCGCTGAGACGAACGAAGGGGGTATGCCGCTATCGGAATCGGAATCATTCAGCTGGTGGTCATCCTGGCGGTGCTCGTGGGCTTGGGTTTCGGGATCTTCTTCCTGATCAAGACCCTCAACAAGCCGAAGCCGCCGCCCTACCCGCCGCAGCAGCCGTATCCGCCGCAGTATCCGCAGGGCGGTCCTCCGGGGCAGTACCCGCCGCAGCAGTACCCCGGCCAGCCTCCGCAGCAGCCGCCGCCGGGCTGGTGACGGGGCTGCCGGTTAGTCTCACGGCATGGTCTTCCTTTTGGTACTGCTGGTCGGCTTCCTGATCCTGGCCGGGATCGGGGTCGGGATCTTCTTCCTGGTGAAGGCGAACACCAAGAAGCCGCCTGCCCTCCCGCACCACCAGTACGGGCAGCAGCCGCCGCAGTACCCGAGCCAGCAGCAGCCCTACCCGCCGCAAGGCTGGGGCAACTGAGTCTTCAGTACATGAAGGCCCCCTTGCTTGCGCCTGGCTCCCTGAAGGACCCCTTCATGTACTTGAGGGAGCCGCCGCGAGAAGGCCCGCAGAGTCACATCGCGCGGTAGTCGCGCAGCTCGATCTTCGGCCCGAACCGCGGGCGGCGGAACCCGGCCTTCGACAGATACCGCACCACGCGCTGCCGCTGCGGCGAATACGGCGCCAGCACCTCGGACATCCCGGCGTCGTCGAGTTTCGTGCCGACCAGCGCGTGCCCCACCATCGACGGGATGTTGTAGTCGCCGAAGCTCACCGCGTCCGGGTCTCCCCAGGCGCGCTGCGCGATCTCCGCCGCTGTCCACACCCCGATACCGGGGACCTTCCGCAGCCAGGCCCGGCCTTCGACGCCCTTCAGCTCGACGGCCTTCTCCAGCCGTGGCGCGACGCGGGCCGCGGCGATCAGCGTCGTCCGCCGCTTCAGGTCCACCCCGGCGCGATGCCATTTCCAGTCCACAATGGAGCGGATGGCGACCGGCGTCGGCGGCACGCGCAGCCGTGACGGCCCCGGTCCCGGCGCCTGTTCCCCGAACCAGCGGCACAATTCGCTCCACGAGCGCAGCGCCTCCGCGCTGGTCACCTTCTGCTCCAGCACGGCGAGCACCAGCGCGTCCCACACCCGGCCGGTCGAGCCGAGCCGCAGTCCCGGGTTCAGGCGCCGCGCCGACGCGATGACGTCGTGGTGCGCCACGAATCCGGAGTCGTCGTCGTGCGCGCCCAGCATCGCCGGGACACCGTCGAGCAGCCTGTCCGCGCCGGGTCCCCAGGCCTCCGCCTCGACCTCGCCGTCCGCGCGCCGCAGCAGCGCGAGCGTGCCAGGACCGTCCGCGGTGTTGGTGGCCAGCCAGGTAACGCCTGCGTCGGTACGGACGACATTGGGCGAGTGCGAACCACGGCTCAGCGGACCCAGGACCGTGTCCAGGTCGAGCTCGAAGCCGGGGCGGAACAGCACACGGTGAAACTACCTGGCACTCGGCTAGGGTTAGCCGGGCCATCCGCAACCGTAAGCCTATGGAGGACTGGACGATGACCGAGCGACCGGCGAAGGCCTCGATCGTCAGTGGGTACTTCAACCCGCTCCACCAGGGCCATCTCGACCTGTTCGAGGCCGCGCAGGCCCGGTCCGGCTACCTGATCGTCATCGTCAACAACGATCCCCAGCAGGTCCTCAAGAAGGGCCGGGTGATCCAGACCGAGGACGTCCGCGCCCGGATCGTCCGCGCGCTGCGCATCGTCGACGACGTGTACGTCGCCGTCGAGCAGGGGCCGGGCATCAACGAGTCGTTCGACCTGATCCGCGCGGCGTACCCGGACACGGAACTCGAGTTCTGCAACGGCGGGGACCGGCGCAACGTCGACGAGCTGCCTGCCGACGAGGTCGAGGCCGGGGCCCGCAACGACATCTCGATGATCTACGGCATCGGCGGCACGGACAAAGCCGACTCCAGCACCCGGATCCTCTCGGACATGGAAGCCTGAGTCCCTCGGAGCCGGCCGTGCGCTCGGCAACTTTTGTCTGAAGACGTTTGCGGGTCTGCTGACGGCAGCCGCTCCTAGGGCCTACCCTAGACAACACACAGTCGGCCCTGAACCCAGAGGGCCCCAGGTCAGTCGGGAGGCCTAGGGGAATGGACCCCCGTGCTCGGGCGGACGCCTTGCTCGCACGCGCAAGCGCGCGTGGAGCCTTCGTCGTGACACCGGACAACGCGACGTCTCCGATGGACTCCGCGAACACACAGCAGATCCCCCGATCGGTGGTCGCCGAGATCGACCGGTCGTCGGACCCGGACACGACCACCCAGCTACCGGCTTCACTGATCGCGGAGAACGACCACCCGCTGGCGGGACCCGAGCCGACGACGCGGCTGGACCTGCCGCCGGTGCGGGGCGAGGGCTCGACACAGCCGCAGCCGTATCCCCGCCGTCCCGGTACCCAGCCGACCAGGCCCCTGCCGCAGGCGGCGACCCCGCTCACCAGGCGGCCGCCTGCCGCGCCGGTGCAGAGTCCCCTGATCGAGCAGCAGGAACAGGAGACCGTCGAGAACGAGATCGGCGGCGGCTTGGTGCCGACGGTGAAGCAGACCCCTTCGGGGCGTTCGAACCTTTCGCGCAGGCTGGACGGCATCTAGCCCGCGCGGGAAGCCTTGATCACCCGATCGATTTCCTTGATCGCCGCTCCACCGCCGTATGTGGCGTTGGACAGCATCGCGACGTCCAGACCTTCCGACGGATAGTGCCGCATGAGCGAGCAGACGCCGACGTTTCCGCCGTCCTTGTAGTAATTCCGCACGGAACCGTCCTGCTCCAGAACGAATTCGAGGCCGAACCCGTACCAGACGCCACTGCTGTGAAGTACCTGCGGCGTCAGGAACTCCTTCGTGCGCGCGGGGCTCAGAAGTCGTTCTTCGCGGATCGCCCGCAGCAGCCGGACGAGGTCGCCGACGGTGCAGTACGCACCCCCATCGGGTGAACCGATCGGCGGGTAGCTGAAGATGTTCTGCTTCCACCCGGTGACCCGCTCACCGTCGAGGACCGGGTCCCAGCCTTCGGCGACCCTCGGCTGCGGATCGCGCCGGTCGAAGAACCCCGAATCGGTCATCCCCGCGCGGTCGAGCACGGCTTCCCGGACGTGGTCGCGATACGGCATCCCGGTGATCCGCTCGATCACCAGCCCGGCGAGGACGTACCCCGAATTGCAGTACCGGCAGCCCTCGCCCGGTGCGAAATTCGGTGCCCGGTAAGCGAAATTGGGCAGATGGTCACGAGTGTCGACGACCGAGTACACCGGCTTGTCGACCCACAGCGCCTCGTAGCTCTCGCCCGCTTCCTCGTCGGCGTCGTCGGCGATCCCGGACGTGTGCGTGAGCAGCTGTCGCGTCGTCGCCTCGGCCGCGATCGTCGTGCCGCCGAGGTCGAGGAGCTCACCGATCGGGCGGTCGAGGTCCAGCCGTCCCTCGTCGGCCAGGCGCAACGCGGCGAGCGCGGTGAGGACCTTGGTGATCGACGCGGTGTCGTACCGGACGTCCGGCGCGTTCGGCACCGACCAGCGGCGGCTGGCCAGGCCGTATCCGCGTTCGAAGAGCGTCTCGTCGCCGCGCCGGATCAGCACGACCCCGGAGAAGCGGTCCTCCCCGGCGCGTTCGGTCAGCCAGGTGTCCAACTCGGCGAAGTCCATGCACCGACGGTAACGACGACGGGGAGCCGAGTCGCGCGAGTTCCGCTGGCCGGAACGGCTACTTCTGGCGCGTCTCCAGCTTGAGCCGCAGCGCGAGCCCCGCCTTCACCGCGAGCATGACCGGCTTCCACAGGAGACCGCGGTGACGGTCCGCGAGGTAGCGGTACGCGCTGTCGTGGTGCGCGCGCAGCATCTTCGCCGAAGCCTGCGACGTCGAGTGCCCGCCGATGTGCATGACACTGGACGAAGGCGCGTACACGTTCAGCCAGCCCGCGCGGGTCAGCCGATCGCCGAGGTCGACGTCCTCGAAGTACATGAAGTAGCGCGTGTCGAAACCGTCGACCGAGTCGAAGGCCTCGCGGCGGATCAGCTGGCAGGACCCGGAAAGCCAGCCCGCCGTGCGCTCGACCGGGGTGCCGGTCTCCTGCCGGTACTGCCGCGTCCACGGGTTGCCCGGCCAGATCTTGCCGAACGCCGCGTGCCCGATCCCGCGGCCGAACGACGGCAGCAGCCGGGCCGACGGGTAGACCGTGCCGTCGAGATCGTGGATGAGCGGCCCGAACGCGCCACCGCGCGGCCAGCGCTCGGCGACCTCCAGCAGCGCGTCGAGCGAACCGGGCTCCCATTCGAGGTCCGGGTTCACCACGACGACCCAGCCGTAACTGTCGTCGAGTTCCGCGACACCCCGGTTGGCGGCCGTGCCGTAACCGACGTTCTCGCCGATGCTGAGCAGCTTGACGTTTTCCCGGCGGGCGGCCTTCTCCGGCGCGCCGTCCGTCGAGTCGTTGTCGGCGACGACGACCTGGACGTCCCGATCCGTCGCCTTCTCGAGGGTGTCGAGGAACTTCTCGAGGGTTTCGCCGGGGAAGTACGTCACGGTCACGACGGCGATCCCGTCGCCGTAGCTGGGGTGCTCAGTCACGCGGCCATTGTCCACCCGTCACCGAACGCGCTTGCGGCCCCCACCCCGGGCAGCGGCGATAGCAAAGGTCCCTTGCTCCCCCGCCGCTTGCCGGAGAACGAAAAGCCCGCGAGACGACCGTCCGGACGCGTCGCGGGCTCTCATACTCGGCCCCACCGGGACCTCGCGCTCGAAGAGTACCGGTGGTTTCGCGTGGCTGGTCGGACGACACGTGTGATCAGACGGACGACACCTGTGCCTGGAGGGACGACACGTCCGCGCAGCCGGGTCCCGTCCCTCTGATCACGCGTGTCGTCCCTCTGATCACGAGGCCGAGGGTCAGCCCGCCCGCCGCTGAGCGTGCCGGTACCAAGCCTTCGCGTAAGCCTCCCGATGGCGCTCCGCCGTCGTCGCCCACGAGAACTCCTTCGCCCGCAGCTGTGCCGCTTCGGCCAGCTCGGCCCGCCGCGCGGGAGCGTCGAGCAGCTCCGAAATTGCCGCCGCGACATCTCCGGCGCCGACGCCGCAGTAAGCGACCGCGTCCCCGCCGACCTCGGGCAGCGAAAGCCGCCGTGTCGTGAGCACGGCCGCGCCGCACGCCATCGCCTCCAGCACCGGCAGCCCGAAACCCTCGCCGAGGCTCGGGTAGGCGACCAGTTCGGAGCCGCCGAGGAACCCAGCGAGCGTGTCGAAGGGCAGGTACCCGGCCCGGATCACCCGCAGCCGGTGCGGCACGGCGTCCAGCGCGCGTTCGACCTGCGAGTCCCAGCCCGGCTGCCCGGCCAGCACCAGCGCGGGCGGGTTCGGCCTGCCAGTCACGGCGCGCGCGAAGCCGCGGATCAGCGCGGGCACGTTCTTGCGCGGTTCCAGCGCGCCGAGGAAGGCGACGTACGGCGTCTTCCCGAGTCCGACGGCGTCGCGCGCGGCCTCGATCTCGGCGGCCGAGGGCGGATGGAACCGGTCCGGTTCGACGCCGTGGTGGATGATCTCCAGCTCCGCCGTCCGCACCTGGCCGACGCGCTCCAGCTCGGCCGCAGTCGCGATGCTCGGCACGACACAGAGCGTCGCGCGGCGAAGCGCCGTCGCGGTCCAGGCGCGGAAGAAGCGCGCCTTCACCGAAGAGTGCAGCACCGCGTCGGTGAAGAAGGTCGCGTCGTGCAGCGTCACCACCGAAGCGGCCGGGCTGGCCAGGGGCATCGTGTAGTGCGGCGAATGGACGACGTCGGCGGCGAGCCGGCGGACCAGCCGGGGCAGGGTCGCCTGCTCCCAGGTCAGCCTGGCCGTCCTGGTCGACGTCGACGGTGAGGTGGGCACGATCCGCGCGCCGGGCGCCAGCCGGTCGTACAGCACCGCGTCCCGCGGCTGGCAGACGACGGTGATCCGCGCGCCGTCCGCGTCCAGCGCCGCGACCAGCGAATCCACGTAACGACCGACGCCACCCCTGTCCGCGGGGACGGCTGTCGCGTCGATCAGCACGCGAGGGTCATCGGTCACCCTAGGAGAGTACGACTGCGCGTCACCTTCGCGGTGAGGAACCGACAAACTGATCGCGCAGGTGGAGGCCCCAAACAGCGGAAGCGGCACGCTGCCAGGTGAACTCACTCGAACGGCTGAGACCGCTGTCACGCAGCGCCGCCGCCTGCTCCGAATGGTCCAGTACGCCGCGAAGGGCGTCGGCAAGCGTTTGCGCGTCCCCCACCGGGACGGTGACACCCGCTCCCCCGGCCACCTCGACCAGAGCCGGGACGTCCGAATGCACCACCGGCACCCCGGCCGCCATCGCCTCGATCAGCGGCAGCCCGAACCCCTCCGCCCGGCTCGGCATCGCCAGCACCGACGCGCCCCGCAGCACGAACGCCAGTTCCGCGTCGCTCACCTTCCCCAGCATCCGCAGGTCAGCGCCGTGCTCGCGCGCCAGCGCCACCGGGTCGATCCCGCCCCAGCCCGGCTGCCCGGCCAGCACCAGCGGCACCCCGATCCGGCCGGCGGCCTCGATCAGCACGTCGATGCCCTTGCGCGGCTCGATCGTCCCGATCGCGAGCACGTACCGCTCCGGCACGGTGACCTCGGCGAACTCGGTTTGCGGCCGGACGCCGTGCGGGATCACCCGCACCGGCACGGACACCGGCACCAGCGCCGCGAGCTGGTCCGCAATCGCTTGCGTGGGCACCGTCAGCGCGGTCGCGCGGGACGCCGCCCGCGCGATCACCGCCTTGTGCCACGCCACGCCGCGCGGGGTCAGCGTCTCAGGGTGTGTCCACGGCACGGTGTCGTGCACCGCGACCGACAGCGTCCGCCCCTTCGGCACCCGGGCCGGCGCGAGCGGCGTCGGCGCGTGGACCGCGTCGCCGCCCGGCCACCACGGCAGCCCCAGCTGCCAGGCCGCGATCAGCGCGCGTGGCGGGATCGGCAGCACTCGCGGCCCCTCGACGCCTTCGACGACCGCGGCCTCGATGTCGGCGTGCCGCGCGACCACGCTCGACACCGTCCAGCCGGATGGCGCGGTTTCGGCGAGCGCCCGCAGCAGCTCGCCGGTGTAGCGGCCGGTCCCACCGGGGACCGGCGCCAGCAGCTGCTCGGCGAGCACGACCAGTTCGGGCATGGTCTCTATTCTCTCTGGCATGACCGACGCCGAACACAGCACCACCGTCGTCGTGGTCACCTGGCGCGGCGCCGCGCACATCACCGCCTGCCTCGACGCGCTCGCCGCGCAGTCCCGCCCGCATCGCACCCTGGTCGTCGACAACGCCTCCGACGACGGAACGGCCGCGCTCCTCGCCGCCCATCCGTCGAAACCCGAGGTCCTGCGGCTGCGACGCAACACCGGCTACGCGGGCGCCATGGCCGCCGCACTGGACAAAGTGGACACCCCGCTGATGGCGTGGCTGAACGACGACGCCGCGCCCACCCCGGAGTGGCTCGCGACCTGCGAGGACACCCTCGACAAGGCCCCGCTCGCCGCCGCCGTGAGCGCCCGGCTGACGCTGGCCGACGGGACCGTCCAGTCCACCGGCGTCCGCCTGACGGCCGACGGCCATGGCGCCGACCTGCCCGAACCCTCCGGCGAGGTTTTCGGCTTCTGCGGGGGCGCGGCCGTGCTGAACGTCGAGGCGCTCCGCTCCATCGGCGGCGTCCCGGCCTCCTACTTCTGCTACTACGAGGACACCGACACCGCGTGGCGGCTGCGGCTGGCGGGCTGGGACGTCGTCGGCGCCGACGCCGACGTCACCCACCAGCATGGCGCGAGCACCCAGCCGGGCTCGGTCCGGTTCCACCTGTGGAACGAACGCAATCGCCTGCTGACCCTCCTCCGGTGCGCTCCGCGCCAGGTGGCGATCCGGCAGCTGGTGAAGTTCGCCGCCCTCACGGCAGTACTCCCCCTGAGAGGGAAACCGCAGGCGCCGAACTTCCGTCCGATCCTCAGATGCCGGGTCCTGGGCGCCGTCGCCGCCCGCCTGCCGCGCACGCTGGTCCAGCGGCGGGCCATCGGGCGGCGGGCGACGCTCGACCGAGGCGCGGTCTGGGACGCATGGGCGGGCATTTAAGCTTGCTCCAATCGAGTGCAGGGAGTACGGCTTTGGCACAGGGGGAAACGCAACCGGTCGTCTCGGTGATCGTGGTGAACTACCGGGGAGCGGCCGACACCGTCACCTGCCTGCGCGCCCTCGCTGAACACGATTACCCGAACCTCGAGGTCATCTGCGTCGACAACGCGTCCGGCGGCGAAGACGTCGCCGAGATCAAGGCCGCCGTCCCTGGCGTCAAGCTCGTCGAGTCCCCGGTGAACTCCGGTTTCGCGGGCGGCTGCAACCTCGGCGCGAAGCACGCCACCGGCACCGTGCTCGCCTTCCTCAACAACGACGCCCGCCCGGCGCCCGGCTGGGTGGGCACGGCCGTCGCCGAGCTGCGCGCGCAGCCGACGGTCGCCGCCGTGGCCAGCAAGGTCCTCGACTGGGACGGCACCGGAACCGATTTCGTCGACGCGGGCCTGACCTGGTTCGGCATGGGCTACAAACGCCACGCGGGCAGCCCACTGGCCGACGTCCCCGCCGCCGAACACGAGATCGCCAAGGACGTCCTGTTCGCGACCGGTTCGGCGATGTTCGTCCGCGCCGGGGTGTTCGCCGAACTCGGCGGGTTCGACGAGCGGTTCTTCATGTTCTACGAGGACGTCGACCTCGGCTGGCGGCTGAACCTGCGCGGCTGGCGCGTGCGGTACGTGCCGGAGTCGCTGACCTACCACAAGCATCACGCCACCATGTCCACAGTGGATGCTCCGGATTCCGGGCGCGAGACGTTCCTGTTGGAACGCAACGCTTTGGCCTCGCTGTACAAGAACCTCTCCGACGAGACCCTCGCGCGCGCACTGCCCGCCGCGCTGGCGCTGGCCGTCCGCAGGGCGACGGCGCGCGGCGACCTCGACGCCACCCAGCTCGACCTCGCCCAGGGCGTCGGCCCGGCCGAGACCGGCCCGGTCGAGGTCCCGAGGACCACCCTGGCCGGAGTACTCGCGATCGACCAGTTCGTCGAGCTGCTGCCGTCGCTCGCCGAATCGCGCGCCGCCGAACAGGCCGCCCGCGTCCGCACCGACGCCGATCTGCTTCCCTTGCTGCGCAAGGCTTTGGAGCCCGCGTACCCGCTGCCGCGCTATCTCGCCGCGCACGACATCCTGGTCGAGACGTTCGGCATCGACGCGCTCTTCGGGCAGCGCCGCAAGGTCCTGGTGATCACCGGCGACGCGATCACCGAACGAATGGCCGGCCCGGCGATCCGCGCGTGGAACATGTCCGCCACCCTCTCCGCCGAGCACGACGTCCACCTGGTGACGGTCAATCCGCTCGCCGACCCGCCGCCCGCGCCGTTCCGGGTCAGCGCGGCGACCCGGCGCGATCTGGAGACCCCGATCGCCTGGGCCGACATCATCGTCCTGCAGGGTCACGTGCTGGAACTCGCGCCGTCGCTCAAGAAGCAGTACGCGCACAAGATCGTGGTCGCGGACCTGTACGACCCGATGCACCTGGAACTGCTCGAACAGGGCAAGGGCGTCCCCGACGACAAACGCGCGCTGGACCTCATCGGCGTCACCAAGGTCCTCGACGCGCAGCTGGAACGCGGTGACTTCTTCCTGTGCGCGTCGGAGCGGCAGCGGCACTTCTGGCTGGGTCACCTCGCCGCGATGGGCAGGCTCTCGCCGCGGCTGTACGACGCCGACCCGACCACCCAGTCGCTGCTCTCGATCGTCCCCTTCGGACTGTCCCCCAACGCACCGGTCCGCACCGGCCCCGGCCTGCGGTCCACTTTGGACGGAATCGGCGAGACCGATCACGTCGTGCTGTGGGCGGGCGGGGTCTACAGCTGGTTCGACCCGCTCACCCTGGTCCGGGCGATCGAACGGCTGCGGCAGCGCCGCGGCGACGTCCGCCTGGTGTTCCTCGGGATGAAGCATCCCAACCCCGAGGTCACCGAGATGGACATCGGGGCGCGCACGATGCTGCTCTCGGACACGCTCGGCCTCACCGGCAAGCACGTGTTCTTCAACCAGCACTGGGTGCCCTACGAGGAGCGCCAGAACTGGCTGCTGGACGCGAACTGCGGCGTCACCACGCATTACGAGCACGTCGAGACGACGTTCGCGTTCCGCACCCGGGTGCTGGACTACCTGTGGGCCGGGCTGCCGATCGTCACCACCGACGGCGACTCGTTCGCCGACCTCGTCCGCGAGGAACGCCTCGGCGTCGTCGTCCCGGCCGAGGACGTGGACGCGCTGGCCGACGCGCTGGAAAAGGCGTTGTACGACGAGGAGTTCGCCGCGGGCTGCGTCGAAAGAATGGCCGCTGTCGCCCAGCGCTACACCTGGCCGGAGGCGCTGAAACCGCTGGTGGAGTTCTGCCGGAACCCGCGGCCCGCCGCGGACAGGCTGCCCGGTTCGGACGACCTCGTGGTCACCGCACCGGCGCGGGGCAAGGAAATGCTGCGCCGCGACGTCGACCTGATCCGCGAGTACCTCGCCGACGGCGGCCCGAAGGAACTCGTGCGGCGCGTCGGCGGCCGCGTGGTCAAGGTCGCGAAGCAGAGGCTCGGCCGTGGCTGACCGCCCCTTGCGCGTCCTGCTCGACGGGACCCCGTTGCTCGGTGCCAGGACGGGTATCGGCCGGTACACCGTCGCACTGTCCGAAGAGCTCGCTTCGATGTCCGAAGTGGACACTCGCGCGGTGGCGTTCACGTTGCGCGGCTGGCGAAGGCTGCGGCACGTGCTCCCGCACGGCGTCCGGGCCCGCGGCATGCCGGTGGCGGCTCGATTGCTGCGCAAGGCTTGGCTGCGTTCGCAGCTGCCGCCGGTGGAACTGTTCGCCGGGCCGACGGACGTCGTGCACGGCACCAACTTCGTGCTGCCGGGCCGGTTCCGCGCGGCGGGTGTGGTGACGATCCACGACCTGGCCTTTTTGGACGCTCCCGAGGAGCTCGCGCCGAGCGATCACGAACTGCCGCGGCTGGTCCGGCGCGGGGCCCGGCTCGCCGACGCGATCTGCACCCCCACCAACGCCGTCGCCGACCAGGTCGCCGAACGGCTCGACGTGGACCGCGGCAAGATCATCGTCACCCCGCTCGGGGTGAACCCGGCCTGGTTCACCGCGCGCCCGCCGGACCCGGATCGCCGCAAGGAACTCGGGCTCCCGGACAAGTACCTGCTCTTCGCCGGCGCTCCCGGGCCCCGCAAGGGTTTGCACTGGCTCCAGCAGGCGCACGAGGCCGCGCCGGATCTGCCGGACCTGGTGTTCGTCGGCCCCGGTTCGTTCTCCGTGGGCCCGCGTTCGCGGCATGTGGGTTACCTGTCCGACGTGAACCTCCGGCGCGTCGTCGCCGGGGCCAGCGCGCTGGTGCTGCCGTCGCGCGACGAGGGCTTCGGGCTCCCTGTGCTGGAAGCGCTGGCCTCGGACGTACCCGTGGTGTGCACGGACATCCCGGCGCTGCGCGAAGTCGCGGGGAACTGCGCGAGCCTGGTGCCGTACGAGGACGTCGACGGGCTCGTGGAAGCGCTACGGATGGCCGTCAGCGATCCGCACGCCGTCGCCACTTCGGCCGCGCGCCGCGCCCACGTCGCGAACTTCACCTGGCGCGCGTGCGCCGAACTCACCGTCGCCGCGTACCGCCAGGCCAGCACCAAGCACTGACCCCGCAATTAGTCACCTACTTGTCCCGCCCGCGTTCGCGCGTCCGAAGACACACAGGCAAGTAGGTGACTAATTGCGCCGGGTTCAGGAAGTGAAGTAGGCCTTCAGCGCGTCGGACCAGTCCCGAAGCGGCGTGAGACCGGCCTCGCGCCACGAAGCGTTCGACAGCACGCCGTACGCCGGGCGCTTCGCCGGACGCGGGAACTCCGCCGTCGTACAGGGCTTCACCCGTGCCGGGTCCGCGCCGAGTTCGGCGAAGATCGCCTGCGCGAACCCGCACCACGTCGTCGACCCGCCACCCGTGCAGTGCAGCACCCGCTGCGACGGCCCGTCTCCGGCCGCGACGCGACCGGCCAGTTCCAGGAGCCCGGCGGCGAGATCACGGGACCAGGTCGGCGAACCGGTCTGATCGTCCACTACGGACAGTTCTTCCCGTTCCTTCTCCAGCCGCGCCATGGTCTTCACGAAGTTCGACCCGGTCTTGCCGTACACCCAGGACGTCCGCACGATCCAGGACCGCGCCCCCGACCCGAGGACCGCGTCCTCGCCGGCCGCCTTCGTCCGGCCGTACGCGTTGAGCGGCCCCAGCAGATCCGTGACCTCGTACGGCGAAGTCGCGTCTCCGGAGAAGACGTAGTCCGTGGACACGTGGATGAGAGGCACCCCGCGCGACGAGCACGCCGCGGCGAGCACCCGGGGACCGTCGGCGTTCACCGCGAACGCCCGCTCCTCGTCGGCTTCCGCGGCGTCGACCGCGGTGTAGGCCGCCGCGTTGATCACCACCGGCGACGTCCCCGCCGCCCGGGCGCGGTCCGCCAGTTCGGTCACCGCGGCGACGACCTTGCCGGTGTCGCGCAGGTCCAGCTCCGACGAAGACGGCGTCGCGGAATCCGGCGCCAGCACCGCGATGTCCTGCCCCAGCTGGCCGGATCCGCCCGGCACGAGAACACTCAGCACTTTCAGGCCCCCGCGCGGTTCTTCAGCGGCTCCCACCACGAACGGTTTTCGCGATACCAGGCGACCGTGTCGGCGAGACCGTCCTCAAAGGACATCCGCGGCGCGTAACCGAGTTCGGCCGAGATCTTGCCGATGTCCACCGAATACCGGCGGTCGTGACCCTTGCGGTCCTCGACCGGCTCGACGCTCTCCCAGTCGGCGTCGACGGCGTCCAGCAGCCGCCCGGTCAGCTCGCGGTTGGTCAGTTCCGTGCCACCGCCGATGTTGTAGACCTCGCCCGGCCTGCCCCCGTCGGCGACGAGCTGGATACCGTGGCAGTGGTCGTCCACGTGCAGCCAGTCACGCACGTTGAGCCCGTCGCCGTACAGCGGGACCTTCTCGCCGTCGAGCAGGTTGGTCACGAAGAGCGGGATGACCTTCTCCGGGAATTGGTACGGACCGTAGTTGTTCGAGCACCTCGTGACACAGACGGGGAGTCCGTGGGTGCGGAAGAAGGAACGGGCCAGCAGATCCGAGGAGGCCTTCGACGCCGAATACGGCGAATTCGGCTCCAAAGCGTGGTCTTCGGCCCAGGATCCTTCGTCGATCGAGCCGTAGACCTCGTCGGTCGACACGTGGACGAACTTCCCGACCTCGGCCTCGAGCGCGGCCTGCAACAGGGTCTGCGTGCCGAGCACGTTGGTCAGCACGAAGTCGGCGGATCCGGCGATCGAACGGTCCACATGGGACTCGGCGGCGAAGTGGACGACGAGGTCGATCCCCCGCATCAGCTCGCTGACCAGGGCCGCGTCGCAGATATCGCCCTTTTCGAACCGGTAGCGCGGGTTCTTGCGCACCGGCTCCAGATTCGCTTCGTTGCCCGCGTAGGTCAGCTTGTCGAGCACGATCAGCTCGGCGTCGGCCAGGCTCGGGTACGCCCCCGTCAGCACCTGCCGGACGTAATGCGAACCGATGAACCCGGCACCCCCGGTGACCAGCACCCGCATCCCGCGACCCTCCCTTTACGACTTCCCGGACCAGCCGAGTGTGTCACGACCGGGGCAACCTTTCACCAGCCTACGGACGTCTAACACAGGGATCAGTACAGTTGTCCGAGTGGCACGTGTGTGCCCTGGGGAGATTCGTGGAGGACCGCACGTGACCGAGTGGCCCGGGCCACCCATTCCGACGCGCCGTGGCGGCGTCGCCGTGTTCGCCCGCCGCGGGGTGAAGGTCGTGTTCAGCCTGGTCTCGGTCACGATCCTGACGCTGACCTGGTGGGGCTGGCAGTTCATCGGCGACCCGTCGCAGGGCTTCGCGACCACGAACATCTTCGAGGACAACGGCCATCCGCCGGCGAAACCGCTGGACGGCGCGATCGACATCCTGCTCGTCGGCCAGGACAGCCGCACCGACGCGCAGGGCAACCCGCTGCCGCGCGAGGTCCTCGACATGCTGCACGCCGGCGTCTCGGACGGCGAACGCCAGACCGACACGATGATCCTGGTGCACATCCCCCAGAACGGTAAGAAGGCGACCGCGATCTCCTTCCCCCGCGATTCCTGGGTCGAGATCACCGGCGGTTTCGGCAAGCACAAGCTCAACAGCGCGTACGTGTACGCCTACAACGACACGTCGAAGACGCTCCAGCAGCAGGGCAACTCCGACCTCAAGGACGTCGACGCCAAGGCCAAGGACGCCGGCCGCAAGAACCTGATCGCGACGCTGGAGAAGTTCATCGGCAAGCCGAAGATGATCGACCGGTACGCCGAGGTGAACCTGTCGAGCTTCTACGAGATCACCAAGGCGATCGGCGGCGTCGAGGTCTGCCTCAACAACGCGGTCAAGGAGAAGAAGTCCGGCGTCGACCTGCCCGCCGGGAAGTCGACCGTCGAGGGGGTCCAGGCGCTCGCGTTCGTCCGCCAGCGGTACGACCTGCAGAACGGCGACCTCGACCGGATCGCGCGGCAGCAGGCCTTCCTCTCCGGGCTGGCGAACAAGGTCCTCTCCTCGGACGTGCTGATCAACCCGGCGAAGATCTCGGACCTGATCGGCGCGGTGAAGAAGTCGGTCGTCCTGTCGGCCGGCTGGGACCTGCCGGAGTTCGCCGCCCAGATGCGCGGGCTGACCAGCGGGAACGTCGAGTTCCACACGATTCCGACCCAGGGTGACGCGACCATCGGCGGCGCCGCCGTGCTCCGGGTGGACCCGGCGCAGGTGCAGGCCGAGGTCACCCGCCTGACCTCCGACGGGCAGACGGCGCCGACCTCGACCCCGGCCACGCTGCCGGGCGCGGAAGCGGTGACCGTCGAACTCTTCGACGGATCCGGCTCCCCCACGATGGCCACCGAGCTCCGGAACCTCTTGCAGGACAAGGGTTTCAAACTCGCACCGGACACCAAGCTCAGCACCCGGAACTCGACGGTCGTCCGGCACGCGCCGGGCGACGAGGCCGCGCTGGCCCTGATCAAGCAGGTCTTCGGCACCGCGGTGCAGGCCGAGGCGGATCGCGATGTCGCTCCCGGCAAGGTGCGGGTCCTGCTCGGCAAGGACTTCAAGGGCGCCCCCGCGGCACCTGGCGACGTGGCCACCACGACCTCGGCGAAACCGCCCGCCTCGAAGCCGGCCCAGCCGCCCTCCAGCGCCCCGGCGGCTCCCAGCACCACGCCGATCGTCGCGGGCAATGTGCCCTGCGTCAATTAATTCCGGGTACTCAGCGTGGCCGACCTCACCGTGGCCTAGCCTTCTCCTACGATCGGACCGACGGGCAGCGCGAGGGAGGTGAGCAGGGATGGATGGCGAGGACAAAGCCGCCAACGAACAATCCGAACAGTTGGACGCCGCGGATCCGCAGCCGGAAGAGGCCACCACTTCGGACACCGAGAGTGACGAAGAGCCGCGGTTCGTCCCGACGCCGTACCCGCGGAACCCGCTCCCCCAGCCGTCGACGCCGCCCGAGGACGAAGACGAACCGGTTTCGGGTGTGCTCGACGTACCCGAGCGCCCGCTGCGCCGCGCCGGCCGGTACACCCGCCGGATCGCGCTAGGCCTCGTGTCGCTGCTCGCCCTCGGCACGACGGGCTACGCGTACGTAACCAAGGACCGGTTGCAGACCAACGTCCCCACGACGAACGCGCTGAGCAGGGCCGACGATCCCGCCGCGCCGCCCGCCGACGACGGCGCGAACGACATCCTCCTGGTCGGCAGCGACGCGCGGACCGACGCGCAGGGCAATCCGCTGCCGCTCAAGGTGCTCAAGGAGCTGCGCACCGAGGAGAAGGCGGGCGTCAACACCGACACCATCATCATCCTGCGCATCCCGAAGAACGGCGGGAAACCGTCGGGCGTCTCGATCCCGCGCGACACCTGGACCGACATCCCCGGCCGCGGCCCGAACAAGATCAATTCGGCGTACGGCGTCGCGAAGGCCAACTACGCGAACGCGCACCGAGGCGAGCGCGACCAGGCGAAGCTCGAGCGCGATTCGGATCAGGAAGGCCGCAAGGCACTGGTCCAGACCGTTCAGGACCTGACGAAGATCCGGATCGACCACTACGCCGAGGTCAACCTGCTCGGGTTCTACCTGCTGACCGAGGCGCTGGGCGGCGTGCGGGTCTGCCTGAACCACTCCACCGAGGACAAGGATTCCGGCGCGAACTTCCGGCGCGGCGAACAGACCGTCTCCGGCGGCGAGGCGCTTTCCTACGTACGGCAGCGGAAGAACCTGCCACGCGGCGACCTCGACCGCATCGTGCGCCAGCAGACGTTCCTGTCCTCGGCGCTGAACCAGGTGCTCTCGGCGGGGACGCTGACCAGCCCGTCGACGATGACGGGCCTGATGGACGTCGTGCGCCGGTCGATAGTCCTCGACGAAGGTCTGGACCTGCTGGAGTTCGCGCAGCAGGCGCGGGGGATCGCGTCGGGTGACCTGACGTTCACGACCATCCCGGTGGTGAACATCAACGGCCGCAGCGCCGACGGCCAGAGCATCGTCGAGATCGATCCCGCCGCCGTGCGGACCTTCGTCGCCGGGCTGGTCGGCCGGGGCGGTGGCGGCGGGACTTCCGGCGCGGCTCCCCTGCTCGCCGCGTCGAGCGTTCCCTGCGTGAACTAGCGTGGGAGGCGTGAGCCTCACCGAACTGCTGCTGCGGCCCGTGCTCGGGTCGCCCGCGAAACCGCTGATCACGCATTACGACGACAAGCAGGGCAGCCGGGTCGAACTGTCCGTGGCGACCACGGTGAACTGGGCCGCCAAGACGGCGAACTGGCTGGTCGACGAGTTCGACGTCGAACCGGGCGACGAGGTCGCCGTGGTGCTGCCGTCGCATTGGCAGACCGCCGGTGTCCTGCTGGGCGCGTGGTGGTGCGGCGCCAGGGTGGTGACGGAGACCGCGGGCGCGCGGGTGGCGTTCGTCGCGCCCGGTGGCGTTTCCGAGGCGGCCGCGACGGCCGTCGTCTCGCTGCACCCGATGGGTCTCGGGCTGCCCGCCGGTTCCGTGCCCGACGGGGCTCTGGACTACCTGACCGAGGCCAGGCTTTCGGGTGACCAGTTCAGCCCACTGTTCCCGATTCCCGGGGACACTCCGGCGCTCGGTGCGTCCACTGTGGACGAAGTGCTCGCCGAAGCCCGCACCCGCGCTTCCGGTTTGGGACTTTCCGCCGAAGACCGCGTGCTGTCCACAGTGGAATGGTCCGGCGAGGAAGGGATCCTGTCGGGCTTCCTGACGCCACTGGCGGCAGGTGCGCATCTGGTCCAGGTCACCGACGCGGATCCGGCCAAACTCGCTTCCCGGCGCGAAGCCGAGCGGACGACCGCGGACCTTCCCTCCTGATCATGAGAGGGCCGTTCCTGACGAAAATCGTCAGGAACGGCCCTTCGTACTGTCCGGGGTCAGGCGTCTTGAAGCTGCTTCGCCTCACGCTTGCGTCCGAAGAGCACGTGGTCGAGCGACAGTTTGCCGGCGTTGAAGCCGATGGCGAGCCCAGCCACCGCCAGGACGAGGACAAGTTCGTAACCGCCCTGACCGGTCAGTCCGTTTTCGAGGTGCACCGAGAGCAGAGCGCCGACGGAAACCACGACGAAGCCGAGGCCCACGAGCGGCGTCAGGAAACCGATGATGAACAAGATCGCTCCGACGATCTCCACCGCGATCGCGAAGATCGCCGCGAGCGTCGGCAGCGGGATTCCGGTCTGCTCGAAGAACTTCGCGGTGCCGTCGATCCCGTTTTCCCACTTCTGCAGGCCGTGTGCGAGGAAGACCACACCGACACCGATCCGGCCCAGCAGGAGGGCGACATCCTTGAAACGAGCGAACATCGGGTATCAGCTTTCTGGTCGGTGAATATTCAACTTACCGGGATCACGGTAAGGCACCGGGCGCCCCGAACGGCACCTCCGGAGCGTGATCGACAGGTACCCGACAGGAACCGTCCCGGACGGTGGACATGTCCTCTGTGGAAGGTCGCGGACGTCATTCCCCCGTACGGCGCCGTTTGCCCCGAGCGTTCGGCGGGCAGAATCTCCTGAGTGATGGATGAACGTCTGATCGGCCTCTGGTCGGACCGCATGCTGTACCCGAGCGATGTGGAATCAGCCGAACTGGCGTTCCGCGGTGACGGCTCGGGATGGCTCTACTGGTCGAGCTGGAGCACCGAATTCACGGTGTCGCGCTACACATGGGCGGCGTTCGCCCCGGGCGCGCTGGCCCTGAAATTCCATCGCACCGTCAACGGCACGTGGTCGGTCGAAGACGGCGTCACACGACACGACGTCGAATCGGACGAGCCGGAAGAGTCCGTGATCGAGGTCGGCTACGAGATCGCTCCCGGCGAAGATCCGTTCGGCGCTCCGGTGACCCTGCTCTCCTTGGACCGTCCGCTGGACGATCATCTGGCGGGCTCGCGGTTCGCGTGGGTCGACAAACCGGATTCGCTCAACGATCCGTCCGTCGACGCTCCCCGGCGAGGCCCGTCCAGCCCCCACTGACGGCGAGCAGTTCGAGCACCCGCTCGGCCTGCTCGGCGAACCCGGCCAGATCCGCGTGCAGCAACGCGATCCGCTCGGCGTCGAGCGGCACCTCGTCGTCGGCCCACAGCTCGATCACCGTGCTGACCGTCCACACGAGGAACTGGATGATCCGGATGAACTCGTCCGATGGTTCGTCGACGGCGTCGCGGTAGCCCGTCTCGATCTCGTCGCAAGCCGCGACCAGCTCACGCAGCGGCTTGACGACGTCGGCCGCCGTCCCGTCCCACGCGGCGGACGGCCACGTGCGATCCCCGAGCTCGAGCCACAACCGCCAGCCGGCGATCAGCTCGGCCTCGTCGTGCGGTGTCCACGACACCGGAGCGAACCAGAACATCCTTCGAGAGTGACACCGGCGGCCCATGATCGCCGTACTTCCGTGAAGCATCTCACCGACGCCCGACCTCACACGCGCGATTCATCACCTGGTTGCGCGACGGTCTGGCGCCAAGCGGCGAACTCGCGACAGCAGCCCGCAATTCGTCACCTACTTGCGCAGGCTCTATGTACATGAAGGCCCCCTTCCTTGCGCTAGACGCAAGGAAGGGGGCCTTCATGTACTTGGAGCGGACTCAGCCCTTGAGTAGGGCGCGGGCCATGACCATGCGCTGGATCTGGTTGGTGCCTTCGTAGATCTGCGTGATCTTCGCGTCGCGCATCATGCGCTCCACTGGGAAGTCGCGCGTGTAGCCCGCGCCGCCGAACAGCTGGACGGCGTCGGTGGTCACCGACATCGCGATGTCCGACGCGTACGCCTTCGCGGCCGCGGCCATGTAGCCGCCGCGCTTGTCGCCACGCTCGGTCGCCGCGGCGGAGGCGTAGACGAGGTTCCGGGCGGCTTCGATCTTGATACCCATGTCGGCCAGCATGAACTGGACGCCCTGGAACTCCGAGATCGACTTGCCGAACTGCTTGCGCTCCTTGACGTACGCGATGGACGCGTCGAGCGCGCCCTGCGCGATGCCCAGCGCCTGCGCGCCGATGGTCGGGCGGGTGTGGTCGAGGGTGCGCAGCGCGGTCTTCAGGCCGGTGCCGGGCTCACCGATGATGCGGTCGGCCGGGATGGTGCAGTTCTCGAAGTGGATCTCGCGGGTCGGCGAGCCCTTGATGCCGAGCTTCCGCTCCTTCGAGCCGACGGTGAAGCCGGGGTCGTCCTTGTGCACGACGAACGCGGAGATGCCGTTGGCCTTCTTCTCGGCCTCGGGGTCGGTCACCGCCATCACGGTGTACCAGGACGATTCACCCGCGTTGGTGATCCAGCACTTGGTGCCGTTCAGCACCCAGTGGTCGCCGTCGAGCTTCGCGCGGGTGCGCATCGAGGCGGTGTCCGAGCCGGCTTCGCGCTCCGAAAGCGCGTAGGACGCCGAGGTCTCACCGGAGGCGATCGAAGGCAGCACGAGCTTCTTGAGGTCTTCCGACGCCGAAAGGATGATCGGCACCGTACCCAGCTTGTTCACCGCCGGGATCAAGGACGCCGACGCGTCGACACGCGCGACCTCTTCGATGACGATGCAGGCGGCGATGGCGTCCGCGCCCTGGCCGTCGTAGGCCTCGTCGATGTGGACGGCGTTGAAACCCGACTTGACCAGCGCGTTGTACGCCTCGATCGGGTAGCGCTCGTCCTCGTCGACCTCGGCCGCGTAGGGCTCGATCTCCTTCTCCGCGAGGGCACGCACCGCGGCCCGCAGCTCCTCGTGCTCCTCGGCAAGCTGGTACAGACCCGGGCCGTCAGACACCTTCGTCACCTCTTCTAACCGCGTTTGGGAGTTTGTCCGATGTTAGCGCTCGTTCACATTCTGCGACATCGCGAGCGCTTGTGTCTTTGACCGCAAAGTCCGTACGTTCGGGTGATGCAGCTCACCCCGTTCCCCCGGTCGCTCGACTACCCCGAAGTCCCCGTCGGCTCGGTACTGGCCGGAGCCGCTGCACGCTGGGGCTCACGTACGGCCTTCGCCCACGGAGACCGGAGCCTTACCTTCTCCGAGACGTACAGCGCGGCCTGCCGGTTCGCGAACGCCCTGCGTGCCGAGGGCATCGGCCGGGGCGACGTCGTGGCGCTCCACCTGCCGAACTGCCTGGCGTACCCGATCGCGTACTACGGCACGCTGCTCGCCGGGGCCACCTTCAGCCCGGCGAATCCCCTGCTCCCGCCGGACGACCTCGCCTTCCAGCTGGCCGACGCCGGGGCGGTCGCCGCCGTCACCGTCGGGCCGGTCGCGCGCGTGCTGGCTTCAGTCCGTGATCGGACGTCGGTGCGGCTGAGCATCGTCGTTCACCCGCCGGACGGCCTCGCCGAGGGAGAGGTCGAGTTCACGGAGTTCTACTCCGGTCACTCCGATGAGCGGCCGGACGTGGAGATCGACATCTATCGCGACCTCGCCCATCTGGCGTACACCGGCGGCACCACCGGACGATCGAAGGGCGTCTGCCTGCCGCACCGGAACGTCGTGGTCAACAGCCTGCAAAGTTCCTGCTACCGGCTGGGCGCCGTCCCCGCCGTCGACGCCTCGGGCGAGGTGATCGTCGAGCAATTCGGCGGCCCGGAGGAATGGCCGTCCCGGATCGGCACCGGGATCGCCCTCAACCTGACGCCGTGGTTCCACGCGATGGGGACCATCGCCGCGCTCAACGTGCCGCTGCTCGACGGCGGCACCATCGTCCTGCACGACCGCTTCGACCCGGCCGCGTACGTCGCCGACGCCGAACTGCTGCGGGTCACCACCATCGGCGGCGCGCCCGCGCTGTTCGCGGCGCTGCTCGCCTGCCCCGAGTTTCACACAGCCGACCTGTCTTCGGTACTGACCATCGGTTCCGGGGCGGCGCCGATGAACCACGAGATGATCCGCGCCCTGCAGAACCGCTTCCCCGGCGTGCTCATCATCGAGGGTTACGGCCTCACCGAGGTCACCATGGGCGCCGTCATCGCGCCGTCCTATCGCTCCGCCGTCCGGAAGGTCGGTTCGGTCGGCCTGCCGCTGCCCGACACCGAGATCAAGATCGTCTCGGCCGAAGGCGGCGAAGATCCTTTACCCGCTGGAGAAAGCGGCGAGGTGTGCCTGCGCGGCCCGCAGGTGATGACCGGTTATCGCAACCGCCCTGAGGAAACCGCGTCCGCGCTCGTCGACGGCTGGCTGCACACCGGCGACATCGGCCTCCTTGACGAGGACGGCTATCTGTCTATTGTGGACCGCAAGAAGGATATGTTGCTGTACAAGGGATACAACGTCTTCCCGCGCGAACTCGAAGAGCTGCTGATCACCCTGCCCGGCGTCACCGCGGCGGCCGTCGTCGGCAAACCGGACACCGAGGTCGGCGAGCTGCCGGTCGCGTTCGTGGTCCGCAGCGACGAGAACGTCACCGCCGAACAGCTCCTGGAGGCCGTCGGCGCCCGTGTCCTGCCGTACAAACGGCTGCGGGCGATCCACTTCGTCGACCAGATCCCGGTGTCGGCCGCCGGGAAGGTGCTGAAACGGGAACTGCGGAAGCAACTCGCCGAGTGATCTCCCGCGTTTCGTCCTCTGGATGCGGTGGTTCGCTGGCGAACTACCGCATTCAGAGGACGAAACGCGTCAGCATTCGACGCGTTTGCGCAGGGCGGCGTCCTTGTCGAGCACGAGTTGCTCCAGATCCGCCTGGAACTGGGCCATCTTCGTCTGGAGGCCTTCGTCGGACGCGGCGAGGATGCGGACCGCGAGCAGTCCGGCGTTCCGTGCCCCGCCGACGGAAACCGTCGCGACCGGGACACCGGCGGGCATCTGCACGATCGAGAGCAGCGAGTCCATGCCGTCGAGGTACTTGAGCGGCACCGGCACCCCGATCACCGGCAGCACCGTCGCCGACGCGACCATGCCCGGCAGGTGCGCGGCGCCGCCGGCACCCGCGATGATCGCGCGCACGCCACGCGAAGCGGCCGAAGTCGCGTAGTCGAGCATCCGCTGCGGAGTGCGGTGTGCCGAGTAGACGCCGACCTCGTATTCGACGCCGAACTCGGCCAGGGCCTGCCCGGCCGCTTCCATCGTCGGCCAGTCCGAATCGCTGCCCATGATCAGGCCAACCTGCGGCGACATTCTCACACTCCTATATCTGCTGGTGAACCCGCGACCGCGATCGACGTCGGCAGGACGCTACTGGTCGTCCAAGTCGCGATCGGCGACAGGGCGCCCTGCCACCGCGATAGCGGGGCCTTCGGCCGGGCGGGTTCACACTTGCGGTCACTTCTCCTGGAAAACTCAGCTCCGCCCACAGGCGGCTAGTGGATCTCGTAGCCGTCGAGCCAGACGGCGTGGGAAAGCCAGTGCGCGGCGAGCAGCGCGCGGTCGCGCAGCTCCTCCATGCGTTCGCCCACGAGGTTGACGTGGCCGAGTTTGCGACCGGGACGTTCTCCCTTGCCGTACAGGTGGACGCGGATGTCCGGGTACCGCGCGAAAAGGTGGTGCAGCCGCTCGTCCGGACCCATCTCCGGGGTCTCGGGGGCGCCGAGGACGTTCGCCATCACGCAGGCGGGGGCGATCAGATCGGTCAGCCCGAGCGGGTAGTCGAGCACCGCGCGCAGGTGCTGCTCGAACTGCGACGTCCGCGAGCCGTCCTGCGTCCAGTGTCCCGAGTTGTGCGGGCGCATCGCGAGTTCGTTGACCAGCAGGCCTTCGTCGGTCTCGAACAGCTCGACGGCGAGCAGCCCGGTCACGTTCAACGTCGCGGCGATCCGCAGCGCGAGGTCCTGCGCCTCCTGCGTGCGCTGGACGCTCAGCCCCGGCGCCGGAGCGAGCACCTCGGTGTTGATCCCGCCGGACTGCACGGTCTCCACGACCGGCCACGCCGCGCCCTGCCCGAACGGGGACCGGGCCACCAGCGCGGACAGTTCGCGCCGCATGACGACCTTTTCCTCGACCAGCAAGGGGGTTCCGGCGTCGAGGAGTTCGGGGACGGTCTCGCGCGCGTGCCGCGCGGTGTCGAGCATCCAGACGCCGCGGCCGTCGTAGCCGCCCTGCGCCGCCTTGAGCACCACCGGCCAGGAGTGCTTGTCACCGAAGGCGATCACATCGTCCACAGAGGACACTTCGGCGAAGTCGGGGCCGGGGATCTCGAGTCCGGCCATCATCTCGCGCATGACGAGCTTGTTCTGCGCCATCGACAACGCGGCCGGATCGGGCCGGATGGTGACGCCTTCCATCGCGAGCGTCAGCAGGTGCTCGCCCGGGACGTGCTCGTGGTCGAAGGTCAGCACGTCGACCCCGGCGGCGAACGAGCGCAGCGCTTCGAGGTCGGTGTGGTGCCCGTGCACGACCTCGCCCGCGACGAGGCCGGCGGATTCGTTCTCCCCGGCGGCGAGCACGCGCAGGGACTGGCCGAGGGAGATCGCCGCCTGGTGGGTCATCCTGGCCAGCTGTCCGCCGCCCACCATGCCCACGATCGGAAGACCGGTTCGTTTGTCCACTGGCCGAAGTTCTCTTTTCCGCTGAGGCCACATTCAACACTGCGAGGAGCAGATTACTTGGCCGCCACCGCCGCGACCTGGGCGGACCCGCGTCGCAGCTCCCGCACGGCCAGGCCTGTGATGGCGATCGCAGCGGTGAGGACGTAGACGTTGCCGAGCAGCGACCAGCCCGGCCCCCAGCCGAACTCGGTCACCCCGCCGTTGGGCACGAACATGATCACGCAGCTCACGAACAGCACCGCGACGCCCGCGGCAGGAACCCACGACCGGCGGACGACGAGCAGGACGAGCAGCGGCACCGTCCACACCCAGTGGTGCGACCACGACACCGGCGAGACCAGCAGCCCGTAGAACGCGGTCACCAGCAGCGCGCCGACAGCGTCGCCGCGGCGGTGCAGGCGCACGACCAGCCACACCGCGGGTACGGCGAGGACGGCGGCGATCGCGATGGCGACCGCCAGAGACCACGACGCGAGTTCCGAAGCGCGGTTCACCAGGCCGTTGAGCGACTGGTTGAAGATCCAGTGCACGGAGCCGACCCGGCTGGGGTCGGTCGCCGATTCGGTCCAGAACCGGACGGCGTCACCGGGGATCACCGCGAACATCACGGCTTCGAGTCCGGCGAACGTGCCGAGCGCCCGCAGCGCGTCCTTCCAGCGACCGGTGAACAGCAGATGCGGCACGAAGATCAACGGCGTCAGCTTGATCGCGGCCGAGATCCCGATCAGCACCCCGGCCCAGCGCGAACCGCGGGCCGAAAGCACCAGGACGTCGAGGACGATCAACGCCATCAGGATGAGGTTGATCTGCCCGAGGAAGATCGTCTTCCAGACCGGCTCCAGCGCCAGCGCGCCCGCCGTGGCCAGCGGCAGCACCCACCATCGGGTGATCGGAGCGCCGCAGGCGCGGGCGACCACGGAGATCACGACGCTCAGGCAGACCAGGGAGAGCGCGCCGACAACGCCCCAGGTCAGCCCCACCGGGACGATGGCGAGCGGCAGGAACAGCGGCGCCGCGGCCGGGGTGTAGGTGAACGGCAGCAGCACCCACGGCGGCAGCGTCGTGAGCGCTTCGCGCGTGTAGAGCGGTTCACCCTTCAGCAGGGTGAGGGCACCGGCGCGGTAGACGGCGCTGTCCGCGCCCAGATGCCATTCCCCGAGCCAGGCGACGACGCCCAGCGCGAGCATCGCCAGCGCGAGCGCGCCCGCCAGCGTGGCCCCGACGACCCGGGGCTCAGCCGCCGGACGCGACTTCAGCATGTTTTTCGTCGTCCCCGACAGCGGCGTCCCCCGTGCCCGCGCCCTGCTTCCGGCGCAGGTACCACCAGCGTCCGGCCAGCGCGACCGCCAGTACCAGCGGCATGAAGATGTACGCGCTGCCGAGGATGTTCTGCCACACCTTCCAGTGCAGTTCGACGTTGCGGCCATTCGGCAAGATCAGCAGTACGCAACTGATGAAGACGAAGAACACCGCGAAGGTGCCGAGCCAGCGTTTCCACGCGGTGGCGGGTGTGGTCTTCGGCAGGCGCGAGACCAGCAGTACGACCAGCGGCGCCACCCACACCCAGTGATGCGTCCAGGAGATCGGCGAGATCAGCAGGATCCAGAACGCCGTCACCAGCATCGCCGCGAGCGCCTGGCCCTTGCGGTGGAAGCGCAGCACCAGCCAGATCGCCGGGATCGCGAGCAGCGCGCCGATCCCCATCGCCGCCTTCGACGCCCAGGGCGCGAGCTCGGTGAAGCGGTTCATCAGCGCGTTCAGCGACTGGTTGCCCGCCCAGTGCACCGGGCCGATCCGGCCGGTGTCGGGCAGCGTGTAGGTCCAGTACCGGGCCGCGTCGTGCGGGATGATCAGGAACATCAGGCCCTGCAGCACGATGAACGTGATGAGCCCGCGGATGGCGTCCATCCGGCGGCCGGTGATGAACAGATGCCCCAGGAAGACGATGGGAGTGAGCTTGACCGCGGCCGCGACGCCGACGAGCACGCCGCCCCAGCGGCTGCCCCTGGCCCCGATGACCAGGATGTCGAGCATCACCAGCGCCATCAGGATGATGTTGATCTGACCGAGGAAGGTCGTGCGCCACACCGGCTCGAGGCCGAGGAAGACCAGGAAGAACGCGATCGTGGACCGGGCGGGCGAGGCCCACCAGCGGGGACCGTCGGTCGAGGGCTTCGGCAGCGCGCCGATGGCGATCCGGACGCACAGCGCCAGCGCGAGCAGCGAGACCGCGGTCAGGAGCCCCCAGGCGACCTGCGTCGGGACCAGCGCGAGCGGGATGAAGAACAGCGCCGCCGTCGGCGGATAGGTGAACGGCAGCAGCGCCCACCACGGTTCCACCGGGAGGGTGTTCGCGTCGTACAGCGGATCACCGTTGAGCAGGGTCTCGGCACCGGCGCGGTACACCGCGCTGTCCACGCCGAGCACCCAGTCGTGCTGCCAGCCCCAGATACCGAAACCGATCGCGACCAGCGGAATCACCGAAAGGATCAGGATGGACCTCGGCCGGACGGACAAGCGGGCGAGCGACCTCCGCAGCGACAGGCGATGCTGCGGGCGGCTCGCCGAAACGTCGCCGTTGGTGTCGGCGGGAACAGTCCGGGTCACGGAAACAGGAAATCATGAACCGGGTCGTCCCTGGTCCGCAGGGTCGGCCGTGACCTGGAGAACGTCTTGCGCTACCCCGGCTCAGGACCGCGCGAGCGAGCTGAGGAGATCGCACGCCTGGTCGTAGGTCGCCGGGAGCCGGACGGCCGAAATCTGCGGGCGGCCGGTGTCCCTCAGCTGGGCGTCCACCGAAAGCCGCTCGTTGAGCGCCCTTCGCAGCGCGACGCCGGACGAAGCGAGCCTCGCGTCCTTCGACACCAGCGCGCCCGCGACGGACGGCCCGAGCGAGGCGACGCTCTCCCCGCCGTCGAACACCTGCTTCAGCGCGTCGGCCACCAGGATCATCCCCGTCAGCCGGGGCCAGCCCGCGACCGAGCTGAAGTCCATCGAGACCACGAGCAGGGTGTGCACGTCCGAGACCGGCCGTTCTTCACGGCGGGCCTGGCGGTACAGCTCACTCAACCGGGTCCTCAGGTACGCGGCCGTGGGCAGTCCGGTGAGCGGTTCGGTGACTTCGGTGTTCACGAGCTGATCGGTCGCGACGTCCGCCCACGCCAGCGCCGTCACCCGGAGTAATCGGGACGGCGTGGTGTCGACATCCGGTGCGACGAATCCGTCGACCGCGTCCGGGTCGGCGAGCACGGCGTGCAACGCCGCGAGGTCCGCGAGCGTTTCCGCCAGCCCGGCCCCCGCCGCGGCACGCGCCCGGCCCAGTCCCGCGAGCGCGGTTTCCGCCACCTCGGCGGAGGCGGTCCGGCCGTTCTTGATCACCGCGGCGCAGACGGCGTCGACCTCGGGGAGGCCCCAGTCACTGGGGAAACGCCAGCCGGCGGCCAGGCTGGCCGTCCGCCAGCGGGCCCGCAGGGCGCGAAGAGAGCGATCTCTTTCGAACCGGTTCCAGGCGGCTTGCCCGTCGGGCGCACCAGTCGCCGGTACGTCCACCACCCACCGCCCCTTCCGTTTCGGATCTTGTCGATCTTGCGATCGCTTCACGGTGGGGACGCCGGTCCACGTCGTGCGTGACGGCGTTTTCCAAGGATCTTTCCGAACTCTTCGGTAACCCGGCCCGGGTGAAGGTGTTGGGCTCTCCGGGTCATCGGCAGGGCCGCGAGGTGACGTGCGTCGCCCGTTCCGTCACACTGAGCGTGTTCGGGCGTTAGGAAGAGTAGAGCCGCCTAACCCGCATGATGAAGGAGTCCCGTGTCCACCGTTCCCGCCGATCTCTCCGGTAAGAGTGACGCCGAGCTGATCGCCGAGGTGCGTGACGGGAAGATCGCGTCCTACGGAACGCTCTACGAACGTCACGCCGGCGCGGCGCACAATCTCGCCCGTCAGCTCGCCCGTTCCAGTTCCGAAGCCGACGACCTCGTTTCGGAAGCCTTCGCGAAGGTGCTGGACACGCTGCGTGGCGGCAAGGGCCCCGACGCC
This sequence comes from Amycolatopsis azurea DSM 43854, assembly GCF_001995215.1. Classification (GTDB taxonomy): domain Bacteria; phylum Actinomycetota; class Actinomycetes; order Mycobacteriales; family Pseudonocardiaceae; genus Amycolatopsis; species Amycolatopsis azurea. The sequence continues at coordinate 207,242 of NZ_MUXN01000008.1, read as the reverse complement.
GCGTTCCGCGCGTATCTGCTGACAGCGCTCCGGCACACCGCCTACGACAAGACGCGCAAGGACAAGCGCGTCGACCTGAACGAGGACATGTCCGACGTCGGCGGTGCCGTCGGCGAAGCGCTGACGGTCCAGTTCTCCGACACCGCCGTCGCCGGGCTGGAGCGCTCGCTCGCCGCGAAGGCGTTCGCCCGGCTGCCCGAGCGGTGGCAGGTGGTGCTGTGGCACACCGAGGTCGAGGGGCAGACCCCCGCCGAGGTCGCGCCGCTGCTGGGACTGAACGCGAACAGCGTCTCCGCGCTCGCCTACCGCGCCCGTGAGGGCCTGCGGCAGGCGTATTTGCAGGTCCACCTGGCCGAGAACTCCGCCGAACGCTGCCGCGCGAGCGCGGACAAGCTCGGGGCGTGGACCCGCGACGGGTTGTCCAAACGCGAGCGTGCCCAGGTGGAGAGCCATCTGGACGAATGCGAGAAATGCCGCGCGCTGGCCGCGGAGCTGGCCGAAGTCAACACCGGGCTGCGCGGGATCATCGCGCCGATCGTGCTCGGTGGCGCGGCTCTCGGTTACCTCGCGACGGCAGGCGCGGGCAAAGCGGCGGCGGCCACCGCCGCCGGGACGGCCGTCACCGCGGGCACGACTTCGGCGGCCGCGGCCGGTGCGGCGGGGTCCAACTCGGGCGGCGCCGCCGGTGCCGCCGCGGCCGGACCACGTCAGCTCATCACGGTGGGTGGAACGAGCGCGGCCATCGTCGCCGCCGTCGCCGTGGCGCTCGCCGCCGGTGGCGGCACTCAGGAGATCCCCGCCGCCGCTGCCGTCCCGCCACCCGCCGTGGCACCGGCTCCGACCTCGGTGAAGCCGCCGGCCGTTCCTCCGGTGGTCCCACCCGCGCAGCCGGTGCCGCCGCCAGCTCCTCCCGCTGAGCAGCCGCCGCCCGCCCAGCAGACCCCTCCGCCGCAGCAGACCCCGCCGCCGCAGCAGCCGCCGCCCGTCGAGCCGCCGCCCGCTTCTTCGCCGTCGATCCCGTCGCCGCCGGTGATGACGGCGTCGACCCCGACAGGCGGTGTCCAGCTCAAGCCCGGCGAGGCCGCCGATCTGCCGATCACCGTGCGCAACGACGGCGGCTCGAAGTCCGAGCCCGTCGCGGTGTCGCTGAACCTGCCGAAGGGGGTGACGGCCGTTCCCGCCGCCGGTGGCGGTGGCGCGATGGGCGTCAACGGTTTCCGGCAGCAGGCCCCCGCCCCGATCGCGGTGAGCTGCCCCGGTGGCAGCGGCACCGTGACCTGCAAGACCGGTACCGGCCTCGAACCGGGACAATCCGCGGTACTGACCTTCCGGCTGCTCGCCGACGACAAGGCCGTGGACGGCAGCACGGTGACCGGTTCGGTGACGGCCGGCGCGCAGATCAAGGTGTCCGTCGCGGTGAAGGTCAAGGTGCCGGCACCGCCGGACGACCTCAGCCTGACGGCCTGGACCGATGATCTGTCGGCGTTCCCCTGGAACCGCCATCCGCTGGTGCGGGTCAAGGTGACGAACACGGGCAAGTCGACGAAGCCGGTGACGATCACCCTGGATCAACGCCTGCTCTATTCGTCCAGCTTTTCCGGCATCGTGTGCCACCCGACCGGGGAAGGCGCGTCGTGCACCTCGCGCGGATCGCTGGCTCCTGGGCGCCAGGCGAGCCTGATCGCCCGGTTGAAGAACCGCCCGGCGGAGAACGTCCCGTTGACGGTGAACGCCACCCTCGGCAGTGCGAAGGCAGGTCCTGAGCGGATCTATTTCGACTGCTGGCGTCACTGGTGTGACGACAACGCACTGCTTCCGCCCACCACCGTGCCTTCGCTACCTTCGGTCACTTCGAAGCCTCCGTCCACTTCGCAGACCCCGAAGCCGGGACGGCCCGGGTGGCCTTCGCCGTCGAAGAAGCCTTCGCCGTCCGCCACCACTTCGGAGCCCGCGAAGCAGGAGACCACGCCTCCCGCCGCGACCACGAGCGCACCGCCGCGGCCGGGGAAGTCCAAGCCGACCACGCAGCCCAACGGGATTGTGGACCGCATCTTCGAGTAGCGTCCCCCGCATGCTGGGGAGGCACCGGGAGCTACTGCGTTTCGCCGTGGTCGGGGGCGCGAGCTTCGTCATCACGATGACGATCAACTACGGGCTCAAATTCACCGTGCTGATCGACAAACCGGTCACCGCGCTGATGATCGGTGTGCTGGTCGCGACCGTTTTCTCGTACGTCGCGAATCGTGAATGGTCGTTTCGCTCCCGTGGCGGCCGTGAGCGCGCCCACGAAGCCTCGCTTTTCTTCCTGCTCAGCGCGATCGCGCTCGGCCTCAACGCGCTTCCGCAGCTGGTTTCGCGGTACGTGCTCAAGCTGGAACAGCCGCACGTCGGACTGCTCACTCAGGAGATCGCCGACTTCGTCAGCGGCGTGATCGTCGGGACCCTGCTCGGCACGGTGTTCCGCTGGTGGTCGTTCAAGAAGTGGGTCTTCCCGGTGGCCGACGCGCGGCCGCGGCTGGTGCGGGGCGAAGGGCGATCCGAGCGGCGCGACGCCGCCTGATTCGAAACACCCAAAGCGTCATATAACGCGCTGTCCATCCCCTCCCGGCCCATTCCACGGTCCACGCGAATTAGACTGGTCGGGTGACCGTGGTCGAATCCGTCCTTTCCCGGACGCCCGAGCCGCTCCGATCGGTGCTGATCAAGCACCGGGAGCTGCTGAAGTTCGCGATCGTGGGCGGCACCACGTTCCTCGTCGACAACGGCGTCTGGTACCTGCTGAAACTCAGCGTGCTGGAATCGAAGCCGACCACGGCGAAGGCGATCGCGATCATCGTCGCGACGATCGTGTCCTACATCCTCAACCGCGAATGGTCGTTCCGGACCCGCGGCGGCCGCGAGCGGCATCACGAGGCGGCGCTCTTCTTCGTGATCAGCGGGATCGCCGTGGTGGTGAACCTGATCCCGCTCTACACGTCGCGGTACGTCTTCGATCTCGAAGTGCCGCACGTGACCAGATTCGTCCAGGAGTTCGCGGACTTCACGAGCGGCTCGATCATCGGCATGTTCCTGGCGATGTTCTTCCGGTTCTGGGGCTTCAAGAAGTGGGTCTTCCCCGACGAGTTGGGCGAACGCCGCCGGGACAGCGACGAGCCGGACGACGACGTCGTCCCTCTCCGGTAAGTACTTGCTAAAAGACATGTGATTGTCTAGGGTCATCCATGTCAACGTTCCTTCACTGATGACGCCGGCCGGGTTCGTACGGTCGAGCGGGACGAATTCGAGGTGATCGCCAAGCGCGAAGAGGACCGCATCCGGTTCGGATGACGGTTGAGCCTTTTCCCGTCTTGGCGGGGATCCAGAGCAGTGCTCTGCGTCCCTCGCGTTCCCTCGTTTCTTCCAGTGAACGGATCCTTTCTTGAGTACCGCTCTCGGCGCGCCTCCGCGCGCCCGAAACACCCTTGCCCTCGTCGGGCTCTTCGCCGCCGTGTTCCTGGCGATGCTCGACGCCCAGGTCGTCGCGACCGCCCTGCCGCGAATGGTCGGCGAACTCGGCGGCGCCACGTCGTTCGCCTGGGTCACCACCGCGTATCTGCTGGCCGGCAGCGTCAGCGCGCCCGTGTACGGAAAACTCGGTGACCTCTTCGGCCGCAAACGCGTCGTTCTCGTCGCGATCACGCTGTTCGTCCTCGGCTCCCTCGCCTGCGCGCTCGCGCCGACGATGCCGCTGCTGATCGCCGCCCGCGTCCTCCAGGGCGTCGGGTCCGGTGGCCTGTTCGTCGCGGTCGCCGCGATCATCGGCGAACTGTTCCCCGGTCGCGAAGGCGCCCGCTATTTCGCCTGGTTCTCGATCTGCTTCGCCGGGTCCTCGCTCGCGGGCCCTGTCGTCGGCGGCGTGCTGACCGATTTGGCGGGCTGGCGCTCGATCTTCGGGCTCAACGTGCCGATCGGGCTGGCCGCGCTCGTCGTCGTCGCACGATTCCTGCGGCTCGAACGACGCCGGACGACCGCGCCGTTCGATTTCGCCGGCATCGTCGTCCTGTCCGGCGCGATCGTCGGCCTCACCCTGGCGACGCCCCTGTCGGCATCGATCGGCGGTGTCCTGCTCGTCGCGTTCCTGCTCATCGAACGCCGGGCGGCCGAACCGGTCATCCCGCTTCGGCTGTTCAGCGCCAGGATGTTCAGCCTGAGCGTGCTGGCCAGTGCCGCGGCCGGGTTCGTGTTCCTGGGCTCGGTCAACTACCTGGCGCTCTTCTTGCAGACCGCGGGTGGCGCCGGACCTTCGGAAGCCGGACTCCTCCTACTGCCCATGACGCTCGCGGTCGCCGCGTCGTCGATGGTCGCGGGCCGGATCATCGCCAAGACCGGCGCCTACCGCTGGGCACCGATCCTCAGCATGACCCTCGGCCTCGCCGCCGCGCTCGCGATGTCCACAATGGACGAAGCGACGCCCCTGCCGCTCGTCGTCGCCTATCTCGTCGTGTTCGGCGCGGCGGCCGGGCTCAACATGCAGGTGCTTTCCATGGCGGCACAACAGAACGTCGCCCGCACCGACCTCGGCGCCGTATCGGCGACCGTCGGTTTCCTGCGGTCCCTCGGCACCACGGCCGGGCTGACCGTTTTCGGCGCGGTGTTCACGAATTCGTTCGGCACCGACAGTCCAGCCGGGTACGCCTCCGCGCTCAACGGCGTGTTCTGGGTGATGGTCCCCGCCCTGGCTGTCGGCCTCGTCGCCTCCCTCTTCCTGCCGCGCGTCTCCTTGCGGCGCAACCACTAAGGAGTTTTCGATGATCCTCGTTCTCGGTTCCACCGGCAAAATCGGCCGCGAACTCGTCCCGGCGTTGCTGGACAAAGGCGCCCGCGTACGCGCCCTGACGCGCGACCCCGCCCGCGCCCGGATCGATCCGCGCGCCGAAGTCGCCGCCGGCGATCTCGACGCTTTCGACCCCGCGCTGCTCGACGGCGTCGAGCGCGTCTTCGTCCTGACCTCCGGCCACGGCTCGGACCCGCTCTCCCAGGAACGAACCGTGCTCAAGGCCGCCTCCGGTGTCGCGCACGTCGTCAAGCTTTCGACGACCGGAGTCCACTTCGGACAGACCGATCCGATCTCGCTGGTGCACACCGCCGCCGAGCAGGCCGTGCGGGAGGCCGGGCCGGACTGGACGATCCTGCGTCCCGGTACGTTCATGGACAACCGGTTCGCCTGGCTGCACGCCGTGCGCGGTGACGGCGTCATCCGTGTCCCCGAAGGCGATCCGGCGTCCGCGCTGGTGCACGTCCGCGACATCGCCGCGGTCGCCGCGACCGTGCTGACCACCGACGGGCACGCGGGCAAGACGTATCCGATCACCGGCGGCGAAGCGCTCACGACGCGGCGGCAGGTCGAGATCCTCGGCGACGCCCTCGGCCGACAGCTGACCTACGTCGAAGAGCCCGAAGCCGACGCCCGCGCGCGGATGCTCGGCTTCGGGTGGCCCGCTTCGGCGGTCGACGGGATCTTCGAGCTCAAACGGCAGTCCGCCGGGAACGAGAAGATCGTGTTCGACACCGTTCGCGACCTTCTCGGCCGGGCGCCGCTGACGTTCGACGACTGGGCTCGGGAGCACGCCGCCGCCTTCGCCTGACCTGCGAAAAGAGAGCAAGGGACCTTTGCTGTCGCCTGTGCTTTGGGGCTCGGCTGCGCCTTGGGGCGCTGCTTCGGTACATGAAGGCCCCCTTGCTTGCGCCTAGCTCCGTGAAGGACCCCTTCATGTACTTGGGTGGCCGCTGCGAAGGGCGAGTTTCCTCGGCTGAGCCGCGTGAAGGGGGCCTTCACGCGCACCCGCTGCGACTTGGGGGGTCACTGGGGTTTTTGAGGTTCCTGAAGCTCTTGGGGTGGTGCCGTGGTCCGTGAAGGACTCCTTGAGGGACCCAGGGTCCCTCAAGGAGTCCTTCACGGACCTACAGGGTAGGCAAGGGGGCCTTCACGGACCTACACCTCTCTCAACATTGAGAGAAGCGATAGCAAGGGACCCTTGCTATCGTTCGTTAGTGCACTAACTAACGTGAGCAAAGGTCCCTTGCTCCCCCGCCCTGGGCCGAAGGGGTTAATGACTTGGGCGGATCCCCGCGATACGCGACACTCATCAGGCGTTTAATTCTTGCCGGTCCGCTGTCCGGACCACGCGTTGTCCGCGACCGGCCCTCTCACTAACGTGCCGCGTCGGGGAGACAGGGGGAGATCGTATGAACGAACGCCTGCGCGTGCTCGTGGTCGACGACCATCCGTTGTTCCGGTTCGGGGTCTGCACGCTGCTGGCCAACGAACCCCAGGTCGACGTCGTCGGCGAGGCCGCGAGCGGGGCGCACGCGATCAGTGCGGCGAGCGCCCTCTCGCCCGACGTCGTGGTCATGGACCTGCACCTGCCCGACATCAGCGGCGCCGAAGCGACCCGGCACATCGTCGCCGAACAGCCCGGCGTCGGCGTGCTGATGCTGACGATGGCGGACGAGAGCGAGTCGGTCTTCTCCGCGATGCGCGCCGGAGCGCGCGGATATCTGCTCAAGGACGCCGAACCCGACGAAATCATCCGCGCCGTTCACGCCGTCGCGAGGCGCGAAGCGATCTTCGGGCCCGACATCGCGACGCGAGTCCTCGGCTTCTTCAATCAGACGCAGCCGAACACGGACACGGTGTTCCCGGAACTGACCGTCCGCGAACGAGAGGTCCTCTCGCTCATCGCCGGCGGGCACAGCAACACCGTCATCGCCAGCACACTCTGTCTCAGCCCGAAGACCGTGCGGAACCACATTTCCAACGTGTTCAGCAAACTCCACGTCGCCGACCGCGCCGAGGCGATCGTGCGCGCCCGCGAAGCCGGGCTGGGTCGTTGAAGCCACCACGAAAGCCGCCGTTGAAAAAGCGACCCCGATAAGGGCGGCTTTTCGGGCAATTCCGGGACCGGAGTCCCATGCGCCCGGGACACCTCACCCGGCAGGGTGAGTAGCAGTGCGAGGGGTGGGGCCCTCGCGCAGTTCGAGGGGAATGGGAATCACATGTTCGAACCGAACAGGACACCGGTGGTCGTCCGCGCCACCGATCCGATTCTGCACAACGGCGTCTGCATGACGCTCCGCTCCCGTGACGACGTCTGGCTGGTGGACGGGGAGACCGCCGACCCGGGCATGGTGGCCCTCCTGGTCACCGATCGCCTCGACGAGGCCATGACACAACTCCTGTCCGCGCTGCACCACCAGGGGTACACCCGCATCGTGCTCGTCGCGGGTGAGGTCGACGACAACGAGATCCTCAGCGCCATCGAGCACGGCGTCTGCGCGGTCGCCCGCCGCTCGGAGGCGGGCGCCGACGTCCTGGTCCGGCTGATCAAGGCGGCCGCCGCCGGGGAGGGCGCGCTCCCGCCCGACCTGCTCGGCAGGCTCCTGCACCGGGTCTCGCGGCTGCAACGTCAGGTGTTGCAGCCGCGTGGCCTGCACATGGGCGGCATGAGCAACCGGGAGACCGAGGTGCTCAAGCTGGTCGCGTCGGGGTTCTCGACACAGGAGATCGCCGACCAGCTCTGCTATTCGCAGCGCACGGTGAAGAGCATCCTGCACGACGTGACCAACCGGTTCCAGCTCCGGAACCGGTCGCACGCGGTGGCTTACGCACTGCGTGAGGGATTGATCTGACGTCGTGATCACCCAGGTCGACGAGGCGTTGTGCCGGCTCATCGCGCCTCATCTGCCGGAGGGGACGGTGGTCCGCCTGGATCCGCCGAAACCCACCTGGCAGACCGAGACCCCGGTTTCGGTCGTCGACCTGTTCCTTTTCGCCCTGCACGGCGCCGGCCCGGGAACCGGCGCCGTGCGGGCGAAGCGGTGCGAACTGTCCTATTTGATCACCGCGCGGGCGGACAAGGTCAGGGACGAGCACACCTTGCTCGACCGATCGCTGCGCGCCTTGATCCGGACCGAAATCCTGATGGTCGACGACCAACCGCTGCGGCTGGCCATCGGGAAGACCGATCCGACCGGGCTGTGGGTCAGCCTCGGCCTGCCGGCCAGGGCGGCGTTCGTCGTCACGGTCACGGCGGAGTACCGAGACTGAGCACCGAGGCCCGCCGCAGGACCACCCCGCCGATGGACGCCAGCTGCGCGCCGAACAGCTCGCACCATTCGGCGGCGGTCTCGGGCGGACCGCAGTCACCGGCCCGCCGCGCCCACTTCGCGCGGACTTCGAGTCGATAGCCCAGCAGCCCGGTCAAGGTCAGCCCGTTCCGGCCGGCGCCGATCCAGCAGGTGCCCTGGTAGACCCAGCTGCCCGGAGGCTGGAACACGGCGCTCTCCTGGACGAACCGGTGTCCCGCCGCTCCGGTGACGGTCGCGACCGGGGTGTCGATCCCGCTGACGAACAGACCCTTCGAAAGCAGGTCCAGGGCTTCGGCCTCCATCCGCTCCACCACGCCAGGTGGACGACGGCACGCGTAGAGGTCGCCGTCGAAGGACAACCGCACGGAAATCGCCACCTTGCCGATCTCCACGGTCGCCGCCGCCACCGGGCTCACGGGTGGGCGGTACCGGAACGCCGTCGCTCGCACTCCCCGACGTTAGGTCGGCGCCCTTCCCACGCGTTGCCCGATGGGGTGGTCCTTCGGGAGGTCTTACCGCGGGACCCGCTCGGCGGGCCAGCGCACTTCGGCCACATCGCCCGGCCTCGGGACCTTCAGGAAGAGGCTGAACACCGCGGGCTGTTTGCTCGACAGTTCGAGCCGTCCGCCGTCGGCCTCGATGAGCGCACGGGCCAGGGCGAGCCCGACGCCGGTCGAGCCGCCGCCGGAGAATCCGCGTTCGAAGATGTGCGGCGCCAGCTCGTCGGGCACTCCCGATCCGGTGTCGGCGACCTCGATGACGACGGTGGCCTCGGTGTCGCCGCGCCGGGCGGCGATCGTGACCGTTCCCGCGCCGTGGCGCAACGCGTTGTCGAGGAGGACACCGACGACCTCGCGCAACCGGCCCGGCGTCGCCCTCGCCCTGAGCCCGTCCGTGACACGGATCCGGAGATGCCTGCCTTCGGCGCGAAGCAGCTGTCGCCATTCCTCCGAAATCTCGGGAAGCATCTCCGGCAGATTCACCGGTTCCGCGCCGACCTCGCGCGCCGCCCGTGCGGCGGCGAGCAGTTCGTCGAGCGCCTCGGCCAGCCGGTCCGCCTGTTCCTGCGCGGCCTTCGCCTCGTCGACGACGTCCTGATCGGGGTGGACGGTCAGCGGTTCGAGCCGTAGTTGCAACGCGGTCAACCGGCTTCGCAGCTGATGCGAGACGTCGCCGACCAGCTGACGTTCTCGCTGGACGAGCTGCGCGAGCGCCGTCCCGGACGCGTCGAGCGCTTCGGCGACCATGTCGAGTTCGCCGACGCCGTAGCGTTTCGGATCCGGCCGGAAATCGCCGCCGCCGAGTTTGACCGCGCGATCGGCGACGTGTCTCAACGGTTTCGCGAGCCGCCGCGCGGTCACGGTCGCGACCACCGTGCCGGTGCCCACCGACAGCACGACCAGCAGCACCACGAGCAGCGTCATCTGGGTCTGGCGGGTGCGCATCGGCCCGGCGGGCACCGCCAGCTCGACTTCGCCGTGCAACGCGATCGGCGCCTTCTCCGACACCACGTCGGAGCCGGGGTCGGAGCCGTACCGCTTCTCGATCTGCCCCTGCGCGCGGACGGTCAGCAACCCGCCCTGCGGGACCGCCACCCGGACCAGATCGAGGTTGATCGGCTGGCCGACGGCGATCTCGTTGTCCAGCGTCGCCGCGATCCCCCGGGCCGAGGACGCCAGGTTCTCGCGGTTGAGGTTCTCGACCAGCTGCCAGGCGGTGATGCCCAGCGGGATGCCCAGCACCGCCGCGGTCACCGCGACGGCGAGCAGGATCGCCAGGAGGATGCGACGGCGCATGCTATTCCGCGTTGAAGCGGAAGCCGACGCCGCGCACGGTGGCGATCCGCCGTTCGCCGTCGCCGTTCCCGCCGCCGGGTTTGCCCGTCCGCCCCGCCGCCTCGTCGGCCGCGATGGCGAGCTTCCGGCGCAGCCACGACATGTGCATGTCGAGTGTCTTCGAAGTCTTCGATTCGAGGTCGTTCCACACCTCGGCGAGGATCTCGTCGCGACTGACCACCTGGCCCGCACGGCTCATCAGCACCCGCAGGAGTTCGAACTCCTTGTTCGCCAGCTGCACCTCGTGCAGGTCCACGGTGACCATCCGGGCGCCGAGGTCCATCCGCACTCCCCCGGCTTCGAGCACTTCGGGCGCCCGCCGTCGGAGCAGCGCCCGGATCCGGGCCAGCAGCTCGGCGAGCCGGAACGGTTTCGCGACGTAGTCGTCGGCGCCGGCGTCGAGCCCGACCACGAAGTCGACCTCGTCCGTGCGCGCGGTCAGCATCAGCACCGGGACCTCGGTGCCGCTGGCGCGCAGGCGGCGGCAGACCTCGAGGCCGTCCATCCCGGGCAGGCCGAGATCGAGGACCAGGAGATCCACGCGGTCGCTCTCGGTCGCGTCGAGGGCGGCGGGCCCGTCGCCGACGACACGCACGTCGTAGCCCTCCCGCTGGAGCGCTCGGGAAAGCGGATCGGCGATGGCCGGGTCGTCCTCGGCGAGTAGCACCATGCTCACCTGGCCAACTCTACGACTGCCGGGCGTGAAAGCATCGTGACCGTGCCTGGCTACGAGAATGATCTGGAACTCGCCACCCGGCTGGCCGACGCCGCCGACGCCATCACCACCGCCCGGTTCCGCGCGCTCGACCTCGCCGTGGAACGCAAACCCGACCGCACCCCGGTCACCGACGCCGACACCGCCGTCGAAGACGCCATCCGTGCGATCCTCGCCACAGACCGGCCGGACGACGCCGTGCTCGGCGAGGAACGCGGCGGATCGGCCGCGACCGGCCGCGCCTGGGTGCTCGACCCGATCGACGGGACCAAGAACTTCCTGCGCGGCGTCCCGGTCTGGGCGACGTTGATCGCGCTCGTCGAAGACGGCGACCCCGTGGTGGGCATGATCAGCGCGCCGATGCTCGGCCGCCGCTGGTGGGCCGCCGCCGGGGACGGCGCCTGGATGAGCGACTCCGCCGGGGAGCGCCGCATCTCGGTGTCGAAGGTCGCGTCGCTGGAAGACGCGTATCTGTCCACAACGGACCTGAACTCGTGGGTGGAGTACCACTCGCGGGAGAAGTACCTCGACCTCGTCGACGCGTGCTGGGAGAGCCGCGCTTTCGGCGACTTCTGGCACCACTGCCTGGTCGCCGAGGGCGCGCTCGACGTCACCGCGGAATGCATCGTGAACCCGTGGGACGTCGCGGCGGCGCAGGTGCTGATCACCGAGGCCGGTGGCCGGTTCAGCGACCTCGACGGCGAGGCCCGCTACGACAACGGCTCGGCGCTGTCGACCAACGGCCTGCTGCACGACGAGGCGCTGGCGATCCTGAAGCGCTGAGTCACGCGCTCGGGGTCACTGAGCGCCGGGAAGCAGGCCGACCGCGCCACGCGCGACCTGCGACCAGGCGAGACGTCCGAAGAGGTAGTGGCAGGCGACCTGTTCGCTGGTGAACCGTGCCCAGTCGTACCGGTTGCCCTGCTCACGCCAGAAGACCTCCCAAGCGGGCTCGGCTCCCTCTTCCTCCGTGCGCATGAGGCACCAGGCGTTGTCGGCTTCGGCGCCGACCGAGACCACCTCGGCCGGCACGCCCAGCGCCGCCAGCCACCGCAGGATCGTCCCCGTGTTCACCGAACCTCCCCCGTGACGTCCGCCAGGAAGCCCAGCGTGACAAGTTCATCCGCGCCCAGCACCGCGCGGAAACGCACCCCGCCGCCCGGCTGGCCGAACCACTCGGCGGCCACCGAACGCCAGACCGGCAACGGCCGGACGACGCGGTAGCGCCGGTACGCGGCGATCCGGTCCGGGGGCAGCGAGCGCATCGAAAACAAGGTCCCGTCCTCGGCGAACACCCGGCCGTGCTGGTCCCCGAAGCGGTCCAGATGGACGCCGACGTCGAGCATCACCGGCGTCGCCGGGTCGATACCGCCCTCACCGGGAGGCCACAGATATCCCGCCGCACCGGCGAAACGGTCTCGCCAGTCCTCTTGCGACTGTCCGCCCGACGGGTCGTGTCCCCGAATCAGCTCGGCCGGCGCGAAGGCGGCCGGAGTCGTCGGCGATCGCCGGAAACCGCTGCTGACGTGCGACAACGCGTCCAGGTCGTCCAGGACGCCCGCCTCGGGGTGATCCTGCGGGCCGGAACCGCCGTCCGGCAGCGGCAACTGGCGCGCGGGTTTCCCCATCGCGACCGGAAGATGCCCGATCGGGAACATGTGCACGAGGAACAGCGCGATCACGCTCTCCCGTTCGGTCCGCAAGGCCCCCATCGGCGGCGGAGCGACGGGCTGCGGAACGGGAGGAGGCGGTTGTGGGAAGGGCACTCGCAACGGTGCCATCGCGGGCGGCCACGGCGAAGGCGCGTACGGGGCGCGCACCCCGTGAGGCGGGGTCGGGGCGTCGTAATCGGCAGGCAGCCGGATCGGCCCCGTCCCGGCCTCGCTCGGATCGGTCACCGCACCTCCCCCAAGGAATCGGTTCCCACCGGTGACCGGGGGAGGCAGCGGACAGGACGCGTTACGACCTTAGCGCCGACCGTCGCTCTCGTCGGCGGATACCCGAAAGCACGTCCAGTCCGTGAGTGCGGTTCATCCGGCGAGCGCGTTGACCACTCTGGACGGGCTGGGCCTGCCGAGTTTCCCGGCCATCCACTTGCTCGTCGCCACCAGCGCGTCGAGGTCGACACCGGTTTCGACGCCGAGACCGTCGAGCATCCACACGAGATCTTCGGTGGCGAGGTTGCCGGTGGCCGATTCGGCGTACGGGCAGCCGCCGAGGCCACCGGCCGAGGAGTCCACAGTGGACACGCCGCAGCGGAGGGCGGCCAGTGTGTTCGCGAGTGCCTGGCCGTAGGTGTCGTGGAAATGGACGGCCAGCGCGTCGACGTCGGGGAACTGTCCGATCAGCGCCTCGACCTGACCCGCGGTGGCGACGCCGATGGTGTCCCCGAGCGAAAGCTGCGAGCAGCCGAGGTCCAGGAGCCGTTTGCCCACTCCGGCGACCTGCGTGGCCGGGACGGCGCCCTCCCACGGGTCGCCGAAGCACATCGACACGTACCCGCGGACGTCGAGACCTTCGGCCCGCGCCCGGGTGACGACCGGCTCGAACATCGCGAACTGGTCGTCCACCGTCGAGTTGAGGTTCTTCTCGGCGAAGGTCTCGGTGGCGCTGGCGAAGATCGCGATATGCGAGACCCCGGCCTCCAGCGCCCTGTCCAGCCCGCGCTCGTTCGGGACGAGCACCGGGTACCGGACGCCTTCACGCTTGTCGAGCCCGGCGAGCAGCTGCTCTGCGTCGGCCAGCTGCGGCACCCATTTCGGGCTCACGAAACTGGTCGCTTCGAGCGTGGTCAGCCCGGAATCGGCGAGCTTGTCCAGGAATTCGAGTTTGACCTCGACCGGGACGATGGCCTTCTCGTTCTGGAGGCCGTCACGCGGGCCGACCTCCCAGATCGTCACGCGTTCCGGCAGGGCCGCGGCGGACGGGACGCGGTCGGGCAGCCCGAGCTCTCGCGTGCCCATCAACGACGCCGGTTTCCGCGCGGCGGGTGGCCCTGCGGAGGCAGCGGTTCGGTCTGCTGCGGCGCCCCGGCGGGCGGCGCGTAGTCGTCGTACGGGTTGTCGTTGACTTCGCGGTAGATGACCGTGTGCACGCGCTCGACCTTGGGGATGTCGTCGAACTTCAGCGGTTCGTCCGAGGCGGACTCGATCACCAGCGTGCCGCAGCCGAAGACGCGGTCCAGCAGCCCGTGCTCGAACTGGACGCTGTTGATCCGCGACATCGGGATGTCGATCCCGGTCCGCTTCAGCACCCCCTCACGGGCGATCAGCCGGTCCGTGGTCACGATGAAATGCGTCGTGCGCCAGCGGACGAACGGGGCCAGGAAGAGCCACACGACGAGGCCGAGCCCGACGACGGCGATCGCGATCTCGGAGATGAGGTCCCACGGGGCCGTCGCGTCCTTCGCGACGACGGCCAGCCAGATCCCCAAGCCGAGCGTGACGATCAGCGCGAGGAAGGGGAAGATCAGCATCTTGAAATGCGGGTGACTGTGCACCACGACGTGCTCGTTTTCGCTGAGCAAATCGTCCGGATAGGCCACGACGGACGCTCCCAAAGTGTGTTCGACGCTGGTGAGCTCACCGTACCGGCGAACGGTCCCGGTGGAAGACCGGACGCCGCAAAACACACCGCACGGATCAGGACCCGGCGGGCCGCACGTGGACGACGTCCCCGGCGAACACCGTGTACCGCTCACCACCGGGAACGTCGACCTGGAGCTGACCGGCGGGATCGATGTCGGCGGCGCGGCCGGTCAGCGCCGAACCGTCGGGCAGCTGGACCTCGACGTCCTGGCCCAGCGTGGCGCAGTGCCGCCGGTAGTCCCCGAGCAGGCCCGCTTCGGCCAGCGATCCGCCGGCGACCCGCCATCGGCGTTCGAGTTCGTCGAAACCGGTGAGCAGCCGGGTGGCGATCTCGGCGCGGTCGGTCTCCGTCGCCCCCTGCTCGGCCAGCGAGGTCGCGGGCAGGCCGCCGGGCCCGGCCGGGACGTTCTCGCCGAGCGGCAGCACGTTCAGGCCGATGCCGAGGATCACGGTGGTGTCGTCACCGGCGACGGCCTCCGCCAGGATGCCCGCGCATTTGGCGCGCCCGGGCCCGGCCAGGAGGTCGTTCGGCCACTTGAGGACGGCGTCGACGCCCAGGCCCGCGGCGACCTCCCGGACCGCGAGTCCCGCGACCACGGAAAGTGAACCCAAATTGGCGAACGGGACCCCGCCCGGACGCAGCAGGACACTGACGTAGAGGCCCGTTCCCTTCGGCGAGGACCACTGCCGCGCGCGGCGGCCGACCCCGGCCGTCTGCTCTTCGGCGATCAGCACGGTGCGGTCTTCGGCCCCCTTCGCGGCGGATTCCCGCAGGTCGGCGTTGGTGGACCCGGTGCTCGCCACGACCTGGATCGCGGCGTACCGGCCGGACAGCGCGGCACTCAGACGCTCGGCGTCGAGCGCTCCCGTCTCACTCATCTGCCCAGAATATGAGAGTCCCCCTAACGTGCAAGGCGTTCGCTCGTTACGCAGAGGTGGTCTCCAATAACCTGGACGGCGTGACCGAGCCCGACCCCGCCCCGAGCGCGCCCGAAACCAGCCCGAAGAAGTCGTGGGCGCACGGCGTGGCGATGCGCGGCCTGGTCGCCCTCCCGCTGGTCGCCGGGCTCGCGACGGCGGGCTGGCTGCTCGCGGGCGGCAACGATCCGGCGCCCGCCGACGGGAACCAGCCGGTGCCTGTCCCCGCCGCCAAACAGGATCCGGCCACCGTCGGTGGCGGTGCGGGTCCGTCGGTCCTCGAAGTCAGCGCGCCGGTCAAGGCGCAGGAGACCCCGAAGGGCGTCCGGCCGCTCGAAGAGTGGGCCACGAAACTCGCCGGACCGCTCGACATCCCGGCGAAGTCGCTCATCGGCTACGCGAACGGCGAACTGGCGCTGCGCGGCGAGCAGCCGAACTGCCACCTCTCCTGGGTCACGCTGGCCGGGGTCGGCGCGGCGAGCTCGAACCACGGACGCGGCGGCGACAACCCGCTCGGCCTTTCGGCGCAGCAGTGGAAGAAGCACGGCGCGTCGATCCCCGGGATCGCGAAGCCCGCGCTCGCCGACCCCGACTCCGCTTCGGTCGCCGCCGGTCGCGCGCTGTGCGCTTCCGGGGCCGACCTCGGTGGCGGCAACGGCTGGTGGAAGGCGATCGCCGGCTACCAGGGCGGCAAGGGCAACGAGGCCGAACTGTTCCGCCAGCGCGTCCTGGGCAACGCTCAGCTGTACGCGACCCTCTCCCTCGACCCCGCGCGAGGCGCGACCCCCGCGGTGAAGGCGACCCGGTTCGCCCTCGGCCAGCTGGGCCTCCCGTACGTGTGGGGCGGCAACGGCCCCGAAGCGGGCGCGGCGGGCTTCGACTGCTCCGGGCTCACGAAGGCGTCCTACGACGAGGCCGGAGTCGCGCTCCCGCGGACCGCGGACAGCCAGTTCCGCGCGCTGCCGCAAGTGGGCGGCGAGCCGAAGCTCGGCGATCTCGTGTTCTACGGGAACCCGGCGACGCGGATCCACCACGTCGGGCTGTACCTGGGGAACGGCCTGATGATCAACGCGCCCACCGAGGGCCAGGCGATCCAGATCCACACCTATCACTCGAAGGGCGACGACTACACCGGCGCCGGCCGCCCCAGCTGAGTCGCGAGCGCCACGCTTGAGACGTTGAGCGTCCCGTGCGTGGCGCTCGGGGCGTCGGCGCGGATCAGGACTGGGTAGCCAGCCAGTCGAGCGCGGCTTCCCCCTGGCGGAGCACCGAGATGTGCCCGTCCTCCGGAAACACGCGCACCTCCGCCGTGGGGCACTGCCGCGCGAGCCACTCCCCGTGCCCGACGGGCGCGATCCGGTCCGCGCCGCCGTGCAGGAGCAACACCGGCGCCTTGACGTCGGACGGCTGGAAGCCCCAAGGAGCGACGTACGCGAGATCGTCGTCGATCAGTGCGCCGGGACCGCCTTCGAGAGCGGGACCGACGACGTCGAGGAGCCATTTCCAGTCATCCGCCAAGGCGGCGTGATCCGACGGGGTGAACATTTCGGCGTCGTATTCGGCTGTCGCCTCGTGGCGTTCCTTCTCTTCCCGTCCCGCCAGGGCCGCCGTCAGCGAGCCGACGCCCGCCGCGCTCATGCCCGCGAACCAGTCCCAGCTGTCGGAGTACGGAGCGATGCTCGCGACGCCGACCATCGCCGAGACCCGCTCCGGCAGCAGGGCCGCGCATGCCAACGCGTGTGGCCCGCCGCCGGAATGCCCGTAGACCGCGAACCGCTCGATGCCCAGGGCGTCGGCGACCTTCTCGACGTCCGACGCCGCCGACGCGACATCCCGGCCGGGGCGCGGCGACGAGCCGCCGTAGCCGGGCCGGTCGTAGGAGACCCACCTCAGCCCGAGCCGTTCGGCGGCCGGGAACAGCGGCGACGGCGGGGCGCCGATGTTCGGGGTTCCGTGATGCCAGACGACCACGGGACCGGTACCGCCGGTGTCGTAGACGTGCAGTGTGGTCCCGTCCCCCAGGTCCACGTCGGACTCGTTCACCATGGGGCCGAAGATACTGACACCCTGGACCCATGTCGCGCTATCACGAGATCAAGCACCGGGTGGCCACGACCTTCCAGCGGCACGTGGGCAACCCGCTCCTCGGCCGGTTGCCGAACCAGCCGCTCCTCGAGACCACCGGCCGCAAGTCCGGGGAACCCCGGCGGACGCCGATCGGCGGTCGCAAGGTGGGCCGCGAGTTCTGGATCGTCTCGGAATTCGGCGAGAAGTCGCAGTACGTCCGCAACATCCAGGCCGATCCGCGCGTCCGGGTCCGGCTCAAGGGCCAGTGGCACAGCGGCACGGCGCACCTGCTCCCGGACGACGACCCCCGCGCCCGGCTGAAGGCCCTGCCCAGGCTCAACAGCGCCGCCGTGCAGGCGATCGGCACGGATCTGCTCACCATCCGGGTCGACCTCGACGGCTGAGTTTTGCCTTGACGTCAAGGGCAAGGTTTACGCTCGGACCATGCGGATCGGCGAACTCGCCGCGCGGACCGGGACCACCACGCGCGCGCTGCGTTTCTATGAGTCACAAGGGCTTCTCGACGCACGGCGCGCGTCGAACGGGTACCGGGAGTACGACGAGGACGACTACCGCCTGGTGAACGAGATCCTGACCCTGCAAGCGGTCGGGCTCAGTCTGGAGGACACCAGGCCGTTCGTCGAATGCCTGCGCGCCGGTCACGAGACCGGCGACTCGTGCGCCGATTCGATCGAGGTCTACCAACGCAAACTCGCCGAGGTGGACGCCTGTCTTTCCAGGCTCAACGACGTGCGGGACGGCCTGCTGACCAAGTTGGCGGGCGCGTTGAAGACACCGCCGGGGCCGTGCGTCGTCGTGCCGCGAACCGAGGAGGCCTGAATGTCCCTTTCCGTCGTCAACGACGAAACCTTCCGAGAGCTGGTCCTGGAGCAGGAGAAGCCCGTCCTGGTGGACTTCTGGGCGCAGTGGTGCCCGCCCTGCCACATGATCGTCCCGGTGCTCACCGAGATCGCCGAAGAACGCGCCGGCTCGCTGATCATCCGCAAGCTCAACTCCGACGAGAATCCACTCACGGCAAGGGACTACCAGGTCATGTCCCTGCCGACGCTGATCCTCTTCCGTAACGGCAGTCCTGTTTGGACGACCGTCGGAGCCCGGCCGAAGGCACGGCTGCTGGCCGACCTGGACGCCGCCCTGGCGACGGCCACCGTCTGAGCGACTCATGTCGTTTCCTGAGGGGCAAGGAAACGTGGCCTGGTCTGGCGCGAAGTCCGTGAAGGCCTCCTTGAGGGACTCTGGGTCCCTCAAGGAGGCCTTCACGGACCGGTGTTCGTGGCGATCGGCGAGGCGCAGTCCTCGCGGGCAGTGGGGGTCGAGGGTGTTGCGAAAGCCACTTTCGCAACGCTGAAGGTTGCGAAAGTGGCTTTCGCAACACTAGCCCGCGCACACGCACCTGTGAGCCACCTCGCCGCCACGCGATAATCGTGTTGCGCCCGGGGCCGTTCGTTCGCATCCTTCAGCACATGACATCGACCCTCGCCTTCCTGCCGTCGCCCACCGTCGTCCGACGGGTGCGGAAGCAGCAGCAGACGGGGTCCTGGCGGAGGCCGACACCAGTCCGACCGTGAGCGCCGCGCTCGTCGCGGGCCTGCTCGCCGGCTATGGCATCGCCATTCCGGTGGGCGCGGTCGGCACCTATCTCGTGGTGCTGACGGCTCGCGAAGGACTCAAGATCGGCGCGTACGCGGCGTTGGGCGTCGCCACGGCCGACGGCCTCTACGCCCTCGTCGCGGTCCTCGGCGGCAGCGGCCTCGTCCGGATCATCCAGCCGATCGCCGAACCGCTGCGCTGGGTTTCGGTGGTGGTGCTGCTCGTGCTGGCGGTCCACATCGGAATCACCGGTGTCCGCGATTTCCGCGACTCCGCGAAAGCCGAGCTGACCGAACCGGCCGTGATCGGACCGCTGAAGGCCTACGTGAGCCTGCTCGGGATCACGCTGCTGAACCCGACGACGGTGATCTACTTCGCCGCGCTCGTGCTCGGCAGTGAGGACATGGCCGCCGCGACCACACCGGAGCACGTGGTCTTCGTGCTCGCGGCGTTCGCGGCTTCGGCCAGCTGGCAACTGCTCCTCGCGGGCGGCGGCGCGGTGCTGGGCAAGGCGTTGACCGGACGTCGTGGACGGCTGGCGACGGCGCTCGCGTCCAGCGCGCTCATCGCCGCGCTCGGCGTCCGCCTGATCTGGTGACACCGGAAAGGAATCGAGGACCGTGGCTGTCCGCATCGGTTGCCAGGCTGTGCCCATGACCGAAACCCAGGAACGCCCCGCTTCACTCCACTCCTACCTCGCCTACCGCGACGCCCCGAAGGCGCTCCGCTGGCTCGAAAGCGCCTTCGGCTTCGAAACCGTCATGGAATTCCCTGACGACAAGGGCCTGATCCTGCATTCGGAACTGCGGCTCGGCGGAGCCTCCATCATCGTGTTCAGCGCGGAGGAGGACTACGACCACGCGACCCGCAAGGGGGAAACGGTCGGCCACGGCCTCTACGTCGGTCTTCCGACGCAAGAGGCCGTGGACGCCGTATTCGCCTCCGCCGTCGAAGCCGGCGCGACGACGGTCTGGAAGCCCGAGAACACCGAATGGGGCAACTACCGCTTCCGCGTCGACGATCTCGAAGGCTACGAATGGACGTTCGGCACGCACATCCCCGGAGAACCGCAGACCGACTGGAGCTAAAGCAGGCGCGCGAACCACTCGTGCATGCGGCGAAGCAGATCCAGCTGGTTTTCCCGCTTGCGTAACGAATGCCCTTCGCCGGGATAGACGACGAAGTCGTGTTCGACGCCGAAGTGCCGTAGCGCGCGATGGAAGTATTCCGCCTGGGACAACGGGACGTTCGTGTCGTCCGCGCCGTGCGCGATCAGCACTGGGGTCTCGATCTTCGACGCGTAGGAGATCGGGCTCAGCCGGTCGTGCCGGTGCGGGCCTTCCCCTTCCCAGCCGGTACTTCCGCCGAGCACGGCATCGTAAGGACCGAATTCGCCGGTCCCGGCGAGCATTCCCCAGTCGCAGATCCCGGCCAGCATCAGGGCCGCTTTGAACCGGCTGGTCTGCCCGACCGCCCAGGCCGTCATGAAACCGCCGTGACTCCCGCCCACGATCCCCAGCCGGTCCGGATCGGCGACCCCTTCGACGACGAGGAGGTCGATCCCGGTTTCGAGGTCCTTCCATTCTTCGAGGCCGACCCGTCCGGCGACCGAAGCGGCGAACTCGTGGCCATGGCCTTGTCCCCCACGGGGATTCGGCAGGAAAACGGCGTGTCCCGCCGATGCCAGCCATTGCGCGGACGGGAACCAGGCGAGCTGGAACCCGTCCGCGTACCGGTCGTACGGTCCGCCGTGCGGGATCGTGATCAGGGAGAAGGGTCCATCCTCCCGCGTCCTACCGGGCGGAAGGACGAGCAAGCCGTCCAGGGCGAGGCCATCGAAACCCTTGTAGGACAAGCGTTCCTGCGATCCCCAGGTGATCCCGGCGAACTCCGGCACCAGGTCACCGACGCGCGTCAAAGCTCCACCCACAGGTCCGCTGTGGATATTCTTCGGCTGATGGGCGGTGCTCAGCACGATGGCCACGATCTCGCCGTTCGAAGCGATCGCGTCCGATTGACCGCGCCAGAACGACACTTCGCCGGAACCGAGCCGATGAAGGGCGGTGTCGAGCCCGTCGGCGACGAGCATCAGCGGAGCGCCGGAATCGACCTGCGCGAGCTTGATCGGGCAGGCCGATTCCGGTGTCAGGTTTTGATGCTCCCCGGTTTCCACGGGAACGTCGAAGACCGCCCGGCCACCCACCCGCTCCAGCGTCGCGAGATACGCGACGTGCCAGCTGTCGCCATCACGCCACCAGACCGGGCTCTCGGCCTCGAACGAGGTCTTCCCGAGCTCCCGCCGTTCCCCGGTTTCCAGGTCCAGCACGGAAAGCCGGGGTTCGAGCCCGCCGGGATCGATCTCGGGCGTCGACCAGGTGATGACGGCGACCGCCTTGTCGTCCTGACGACCGGCGACCCCGACCACGTGGTCCTCGATCAGTGTGGTGATCTCACCGGTCTTCGGGTCGAAGCTCCGCAGCCGCGCCGGGCGGAGGCCTTCGCTCCAGACCCAGATGTCCGCGGCCGGCGTCTCGTCCTCGGCGATGAACACGATCCGGTCGCGCATCGGGACGAACCCGGTGATCTCGCTCCCCCAGGCGAACAGCGGCCCGTCCACCGTGTGGACCTGGCCGTCCCGCAGGAAGTAGAGGGAGTCCGACGACCACTTCGGCGAGGTGCCGTCGGCCACCTTCCGGGGCTCTCCGCCGCTGTCCGCGAGCCAGATCTCGGGGGCGCCTTTGACGACGGTCTCGACCCGGTACGCGATCCGGAGTCCGTCCGGGGACAGCGCGGGTTCCGACGGGACATGGTGGTCGACGATCAGCTCAGCGGTCAGCATGTGTTCATAGTGCCGAAAAAACCTTCCCCAGGTTGTCGAGCCAGGTCCCGGTGCCCTGCTCGCGCCAGCTCGGTTCTTCTTGCCCGTCAAGGAAAGTGCCCTGTTCGATCAGGGTCAGCCGGGTGCCGTCACCTTCGGCTTCGAGCAGCACCGTCGTGACCGACACGGTGGCGAGGACGTCTTTCGCGGAGAGCGTCCCCGAGTAGACGATCCGTTCGTTTTCGGCGATGTCCTCGTAGCGCGCGTCGAAGACCATGTCCTTCCCGTCGTCGGGAGGACCCGTGGTGACCTCGCGGCCGCCGACGCGGAAATCCAGGGAGTGCCGGCCACCGGGAACGGTGAACCAGCCGGCTTTCGCGGCGGGGTCGGACCAGGCCGCGAAAACGCGTTCCGGCGACACGGGGTAGACGCGCTCGAGGGTGAAAGTGGCGTGTTTGACGGTCATGACCGTTTCCCTTCGTCGGTATTCAGAAAGCCGCCAAGGCGGTCGAGCCGGTGTTCCCAGCCGGTGCGCTGCCCGCCGAGCCAGTCCTCGGCCATCCGCAGGCCGTCCGGTTCGAGGTGACAGGTCCGCACGCGGCCCGCCTTCTCCGACCGGACGAGCCCGCTGGCCTCGAGCACCTGGAGGTGCTGCATCACCGCGGGCAGCGACATCGACAACGGCTGCGCGAGCTCCCCCACCGAAGCGGGTCCCCGGGTGAGGCGCTCGATCATTTCGCGGCGCGTCCCGTCGGAAAGCGCCTTGAACACCTGGTCCATCCGTTGGTTAGGCACATGCTTAACTATCCGCCCACGCCGAGCGATAGTCAAGTAGATGCTTAACTTTCTAGTCCTCCGCGGTCATGCCTTCGACGAGCAACCACTGCGAAGCGAGGTACGAAGTCAGCACGAAGGTCTCCAGGTTCGCCCGCACCCGCTCGCTGGTGACGAAGTTGCGGCGGATCAGGATCGCCAGGTCCGACGCGGAGAACAGCAGCGCGCCGGCGGCGATCCAGGTCCGGCGGTCACCCGACGGGATCACCATGCCGCCCGAGACCTTGGCCTTCGGCGCCAGGACCGGGTCAGCGGCGAGGGTCGACGTCGTGCTCAGCAGGCCGCCGTAGACCGAAAGCACCGAAGACACCGGAGACGGCTTCGGCAGCGTCATCGCGACGGCGGCCGCCGCCCAGGCCCCGAGGCGGGGCGGCGCGGTCGCGGCGCGCGGACGAGCGCCGCGACGCCACAGCAGCACGGAGTACAGCACCTGCATGACGCCGAACGACGTCGCGCCCTTGATCAGCTCGCCGTCCTCGTCGGACCTGCCCATGAAGTGGTCGCCCGCCCCGGCCGCGACCAGCGCGGCGACGAGCAGGCCCTTCTCCCCCGGCGCGAGCTTCCGCGCCCGCGCGACCCGGGCGGCGAGCACCGGGACCGCGGCCGGCTTGGTCGCCAGCTGCAGCTTTCGCTTGCCCGTCCTGGCGGAATACACCGTGCCGATCGCGGCGGCGCCGAACAGCAGCCGCTCGGCGAATTTGAGGGCCTTCACCTACCACCTCCGGAACTTATTTCTGGGTAAGTTACCAGGAGGTCAGCTCACTGGGCGTCTCTCAGACAGCCTCGCGGAAGGTGTTCCGGTACGCGCTCGGTGAGACCCCCAGCGCCGCCTGGAGGTGCTGGCGCAGCGACGCGGCGGTGCCGAAGCCCGCCTCCGCGGCGACCCGGTCCACCGGCAGATCGGTCTCTTCGAGCAGCTGCCGGGCCCGTTCGATCCGCTGCCGGGTCAGCCACTGCAACGCCGAGATCCCGACCTCGTCGCGGAAGCGCCGGGTGAACGTCCTCGTGCTCATCGCCTCTTTCGCCGCGAGTTCGCGCAAGGTCAGCGGCCGGTCGAGGTTCTCCAGCGCCCAGGCCCGTGCCGCGACCGTCGACGAGGACTGCGGTTCGGGCACCGGGCGCCGGATGAACTGCGCCTGCCCGCCCTCGCGATGCGGCGAGACAACGGTTCCGCGCGCGACCTCGTTCGCGACGGCGGCGCCGTGATCGCGCCGGATCATGTGCAGGCAGAGATCGATCCCGGACGCGACGCCGGCCGAGGTCAGCACGTTCCCGTCGTCGGTGTAGAGCACGTTGGGATCGAGGGCGACCTTCGGGAACTTCGCCTGGAAATCCAGCGCCGAGCGCCAGTGCGTGGTCGCCTTCCGGCCGTCGAGCAGGCCCGCGGCGGCGAGCACGAACGCGCCCGAGCAGATCGACGCGATCCGGGCGTCCGGCCGGATCAGCTCCAGCGCCCGCGCGAGCGGTTCGGTGAGGTCCTGCCCCGAGGGTTCGTACTCGATGGACGACGCCGGGATGACGACAGTGTCCGCCTCGGCCAGGACTTCCGGGCCGAGGCCGACCGAGACGGTGACGTCGGCGTCGGTCCGGATCTGTCCCGGCTCCGGCGTGCAGGTGACGACCTCGTAGAGCGGCTCGCCATCGGCCGATTTGGCCGTGCCGAACAGGCGGGTGACGATGCCCAGCTCCATCACCAGCATCCCGTGCCGGACCAGCACGGCGACCCGATGACGACCAGGACGCGTGAAAAAGCCCATGGCCTGATTCTTGCACATGTTGGCCATCGAGCCACTCGTGCCGGGTCACCCGGCCGCGCGACGGTGGGGACATGAACGTGCTGTGGATCTTCGCCCACCCTGAATCCCGTTCCTTCGGCGGCTCGCTGCGCGACGAGGGCGTACGCGCCCTTCGCGAACAGGGCGCCGAAGTCCGGGAATCCGACCTGTACGCGATGAAGTGGAATCCCGTCGTCGATGCCGACGACTTCGGCTCGGCCGCGGGAAGCGACCGGCTGTTCGTCGGCCCGACGTCGAAGACCGCCTTGCTGACCGGCGAGCTCAGCGCCGACATCCGTGCCGAACACGAAAAACTGGCGTGGGCGGATACCGTGATCGTCCAGTTCCCCCTGTGGTGGTACGGAATGCCCGCCATCCTCAAAGGCTGGTTCGACCGCGTCTTCGTCAAGGGATTCGCGTACGGCGTCCAGCGTCCGGACGGCCGGACAGCCCGCTACGGTGAAGGTGCGCTGGCTGGGAAGCGCGCCATGGTCGTCCTGACCACGGGCACGTCGCAGGCCGCGATCGGACCGCGCGGCATCAACGGCGAAGTCAGCGAGATCCTCTTCCCACTGCAGCACGGAGCCCTTTGGTACACAGGAATGTCCGTCCTTCCCCCACTGACGATCTGCGGCGCCGACCGCGCCTCGGCCGAGCAGTACGACGTCGCCGCGGAAGCGCTGCGGGAGCGCCTGCGAACACTGTCCACTCAGGACCCGATCCCGTTCCGCCACCAGAACGGCGGCGACTACGACGACAACCTCGTCCTGCGCGACGACCTCGCGCCCGGCCGGAGGGGCATGGGGGTCCACCTCGACGTTTGACCTAATATCACGTCACGGTTATATTCCTCTGGAGGCACATTAGGAGGTAACCGTGACCCCTCGCGCCCGGTTGGAAACCGTCGGAGAGCGTCCCGCGCTGCGGATCGAACGCCGTCTCGCGCACCGCCCGGAGCGCGTCTGGCGGGCCGTCACCGAACCGTCGGAGCTCGCGAAGTGGTTCCCCGCGGCGGTCGTCGTCGACCTGCGACCGGGCGGAACCATCGAGTTCACCTTCGAAGGCGAAGAGACCCCGACGACGGGCAAGGTCCTCGAAGCCGACGAGCCTCGCGTGTTCGCGTTCAGCTGGAACGAAGACGTGCTGCGCTGGGAGATCATCCCGGACGGCGACGGCAGCCGTCTGCTGTTCACGCACACGTTCGGCCGGGGCGAACCCGCCATCGCCAGGATCGCGGCGGGGCGCACCGCCGCCGGCTGGGACAGCTGCCTCGTCGCGCTCACCGCGTCGCTCGACGGCGAAGAGTACGAGCAGCCGAAGGACTGGGTCGGCCCGATCGAGGCCTACGTCGAGGAGTTCGGGCTCGCGGACGGCGAGGTCCTGGAAACCGGCGACGGCAAGGTGATCCGCTTCCGCCGCGACCTGGTTTGGAAACCCCTCGACGAGGTCTGGCCCCTTCTCACCGCCGAAAAGGCCGAAGGCACGATCATCCGCGAAGAACCCCCGCGCCTGCTGGAGATCTCGCTGCCGCAGGGCGGCGTCGTCCGCTGGGAGTTCACCCACTCCGATCTCGACGGCACCATGGTCGAGGTGACCCGGACCGTCCCGGCCGGACACGACGACGTCGTGCCCGAGGCGCTGCGAGGCTGGCGCGAAAAGCTCAAGGAGTTCTTCGCGGCGGCGCACGGAAGCTGATCTCCCCCCAGGGGATGACCTCCACCGGACGGACGCGGAAGCGGCGCCCGTCCGGTTAGGTTTTCGCGTATGAAACAACCGTCGGCGCTCCCCCGCCGGATCGCGTACACGATCGACGCGGCGCTCGCGCTGGTAGTCGTCGTGGCCGTCGGCGGGAACCTCGCCGCGGGGGTCTGGACGTTCGTCGTCGCCATCCCGTTGTGGCTCGCGTGGGCGACGATCGCCGCCAGCGGCCTCGCGATCGCGCTGCGCCGCCACCTGCCCCTGGTCGCCTACGGCCTCGGCCTGGTCAGCTTGCTCCCTGGCTTCCTCTCCGGCAATGCGCTCGGTCCGACCGCTCTCCTGGCCATCGGATGCGCCCTGTACACCGTGGCGCTGGAATACCCGCGGTCCCGCTCGCTGATCACGATGGGCCTCGGTCTGGCCGTCGTCGTGGGCTTCGAACTTTTCCGGCTCGGGCCGAACACACTCGCTTCGACAGCCTTGGCGGGCGGCGGGGTGGCGGGCTCGTGGGCGCTGGGCTGGATGACGCGGCAACGGCGCGCGAACCTGGTCCAGCTCGCCGAAACCCAGGCCGATCAGGCCGTTTCCGACGAACGCCTGCGGATCGCGCGCGAGATGCACGACGTCGTCGCGCACAGCATGAGCCTGATCGCGGTCAAGGCGGCCGTCGGCAACCACGTCGCCCGGGAACAACCCGAGGAAGCGCAGGAAGCGCTGCGGGTCATCGAACTCACGAGCCGCGAAACCCTCGTCGAACTCCGGCGGATGCTCGGCGTCCTGCGCTCCGGCGACGGCACCCCCGAGGCCGCGCTCGGCCCCGCGCCGAAGCTCTCCGACCTGCGCACGCTGGCCGAACGCGCCGGACAGGCCGGGGTGCGCGTCGAGCTGACCGGCGAGCTGATCGACGACCTTCCCGAAGGCGTCGCGCTCTCCGTCTACCGCATCACGCAGGAGGCGGTGACCAACGTCGTGAAGCACGCGGGGCCGTCGGCCTGCCGGATCACGATCACCGAAGAACCGGGCGAGGTCAGCGTCGAGATCGTCGACGACGGCCGCGGCGAAGGCTCGCCCGCGACCGTCGGCGGCCACGGTTTGATCGGCATGCGCGAACGCGTCGCGGTCTACGGTGGTGACTTCGAGGCGGGCCCGCTGCCCGCCGGGGGATTCCGGGTGTACGCGCGGCTGCCGTACGCCGCCAAGGAAATGGGGGCACGATGATCCGCGTACTGATCGCCGACGACCAGGCGCTGCTGCGCGGCAGCTTCCGCGTGCTCGTCGACAGCGCGCCGGACCTCGAAGTCGTCGGGGAGGCGGGCGACGGCGCGGAAGCGGCGGAACTGGCCGAGCAGGAACGCCCCGACGTCGTGCTGATGGACGTCCGCATGCCGGAGATGGACGGCATCGAGGCGACCCGGCGGATCTGCTCGTCGTCCGCCACCGAAGGCGTCCACGTGCTGATGCTGACGACGTTCGACCTCGACGCCTACGTCTATTCTGCGCTGCGCGCGGGCGCGAGCGGATTCCTGCTGAAGGACACTCCGCCCGCCGAGCTGCTGACCGCGATCCGGGTCGTCGCGGCGGGCGAAGGACTGCTCGCCCCGTCGATCATGCGCAGGCTCATCGCCGAGTTCGCCCGGCTGCCCGAACCCGGCCAGCGCGTCGCGGCCTCGCTCGACAACATCACCGCGCGCGAGCGGGAGGTCCTGAGCCTGATCGCGCGGGGCCTGTCGAACGACGAGATCGCCGGGTCGCTGCACCTCGGGCTGGCGACGGTGAAGACGCACATCAGCCACCTCCTGCACAAACTCGCGGCCCGGGACCGGGCGCAGCTGGTGATCGCCGCCTACGAATCCGGGCTGGTCCGGGCCTCGGTCTAGAAGGGTGGGGCATGGCGGATGGGCGTCGGTCGGGGTGGTCGTGAGTGGTAAGTGTCGTTAGAACGACACTTACCACTCACGACCACCTGTACCGAGCTGGGTCCGCGCCGCTCACCTCCCCCTACCCGCCTCCCTCCGGCGAAGGACGTTGCCTACGCCACACGCGAAGTGACCGTCGAGTAGCTAGGCTGCGGTTTCATGAGCAGTGCGACGGAGCCGCTCGGGACGCCGCCCGAGAACGAACCGGACATCCACACCACGGCCGGCAAGCTGGCCGACCTGTACCGCCGGTACGACGAGGCGGTGCACGCGGGTTCCGCGAGGGCGGTGGAGAAACAGCACGCCAAGGGCAAGAAGACCGCCCGCGAACGGATCGACCTGCTGCTGGACGAAGGCTCGTTCGTCGAACTGGACGAGCTGGCGAAGCACCGCTCGGTCAACTTCGGTCAGGAGAAGAACCGGCCCTACGGCGACGGCGTCGTCACCGGCTACGGCACCGTCGACGGCCGCCCGGTGTGCGTGTTCAGCCAGGACGTCACCGTCTTCGGCGGCTCGCTCGGCGAGGTGTACGGCGAAAAGATCGTCAAGGTGATGGACTTGGCGATCAAGACCGGCCGCCCGATCATCGGCATCAACGAGGGCGGCGGCGCGCGCATCCAGGAAGGCGTCGTCTCGCTCGGGCTGTACGGCGAGATCTTCAACCGCAACGTCAAGGCGTCCGGCGTCATCCCGCAGATCTCGCTGATCATGGGCGCGAACGCGGGCGGGCACGTCTACTCCCCCGCGCTGACCGACTTCGTGGTGATGGTCGACAAGACCTCGCACATGTTCATCACCGGCCCCGACGTCGTGAAGACCGTGACCGGCGAGGAGGTCTCCTTCGAGGAACTCGGCGGCGGGCGCACGCACAACACCCGTTCGGGTGTCGCGCACTACCTCGGTTCGGACGACGACGACGCGATCGCCTACGTCAAGGAACTGCTTTCGTTCCTCCCGGCCAATAACCTGTCCGAGGCTCCGCTGTTCGAGACCGACGCACCCAAGCCCGGATTCTTCGACGACGTCACCGAATCCGACCGCGAGCTCGACACGCTGATCCCGGACTCGCCGAACCAGCCGTACGACATGCACGAGGTCATCAACCGCATCGTCGACGACGGCGACTTCCTCGAGGTGCACGAGCTGTTCGCGCCCAACATCCTGGTCGGCTTCGGCCGGGTGGACGGACGCAGCGTCGGCATCGTGGCGAACCAGCCCACCCAGTTCGCCGGCTGCCTCGACATCGACGCTTCCGAGAAGGCCGCGCGGTTCGTGCGCACCTGCGACGCGTTCAACATCCCGGTGCTGACCTTCGTCGACGTCCCGGGCTTCCTGCCCGGCACCGACCAGGAGTGGAACGGCATCATCCGGCGCGGCGCGAAGCTGATCTACGCCTACGCCGAAGCGACCGTCCCGCTCGTCACCGTAATCACCCGCAAGGCCTACGGCGGCGCGTACGACGTCATGGGGTCGAAGCACCTCGGAGCGGACGTCAACCTGGCCTGGCCGACGGCGCAGGTCGCGGTCATGGGCGCGCAGGGCGCGGCGAACATCGTGCACCGCAAGACGCTCGCCGCGGCCGCCGCCGACGGCAAGGACGTCGACGCGTTGCGCGCCGAGCTGATCCAGGAGTACGAAGACACGCTCTTGAACCCGTACGCGGCGGCCGAGCGCGGTTACGTCGACTCGGTGATCGTGCCCGCGCACACCCGCGGCCACATCGCGAAGGCGCTCTCGCTGCTCCAGGGCAAACGGGAGACGCTGCCGCCCAAGAAGCACGGGAACATCCCGCTGTGAGCGCGCCGGAAACCCCGCTGCTGCGGGTCGTGAAGGGCGATCCGAGCGACGTCGAACTCGCCGCGCTCACCGCCGTCGTCGCGGCGGCGGCGAGTGCTCGGGCACCGGAACCGGCGCCGAAGCGGAACTCCTGGTGGGCGGACAAGGCCTCGCTGGTGCGGGCCCCGCTCGCCCCCGGCGAAGGAGCTTGGCGGGCTTCGGCCCTTCCTCGCTGAAACTGGCCGAAAGGGCGCTCTCTCGGACCGCGCGGAACGGGCTTTCGCGGGCTATCGTTGCTGATCTGGCGAGTCCGGCTCGTCCGGTTCGCCAGGTCTTCGGTAACCGCGATCGCCCCAGAAAGCCGTGCGTGACGAACCAAGACCAGCTTTCCGCCGAATTGCGCCGTCTGCGCAAGGCCGCCGGGTTGTCCGGAACCGAGGCGGCCAGGCTCACGAGCCTCAGCCAGTCCAAGGTCTCCCGCGTCGAGACCGGCGCGTTCATGCCGACCGAGGAGCAGGTCGTCGCGCTGTGCCGCGCCTACCGCGCGCCCGCGAAGATCCGGCGGGAACTGGTCGCGATCACCCGGGACCTCCGCGAGGAGGCGTCGTCCGCCCGCGTCGTCTTCCAGCGCGGCGCCTGGCGGATGCAGCAACGCATCGGCAAGATCGAGACGGCGTCCGCCCGCATCCGGAGTTTCCAGCCGACCATCGTGTTCGGCCTGCTCCAGACCCGCGCCTACATCACCGCGCTGTTCGGCGACTCCCTGCCGGACGCCGAACGCGACCAGACGATCGACGCCCGGCTGGAGCGCCAGCGGATCCTCGACTCCGACCGCGAGTTCCACTTCGTGGTGACCGAAGGCGCGCTGCGCTGGAACATGGGCGGGGCGGAGACCATGCTGGCTCAGCTCGGTCACCTCATCGAGCTGTCGTGCCGGGGCCGGGTGCGGCTGGGCGTGATCCCGTGGACCACGGCGGTGTCGGTCCCCGTCCTCCACGGTTTCGACATCTACGACTCGCGCGCGGTGCTCCTCGGGACCCAGACGGCCACGGCGCTCGTCACGGACGAACGCGAAGTCGCCGACTACGAAAAGAACTTCGCCGAAGTCGAGCGCTACGCCACTTACGACGACATCGCCTGCTCGCATCTGACGCGGATCGCGGCCGACTACCGAAAGCTCGCGGTCGAACCACTTCAGTGACCAAAGACCCTTTGCGCTATGCACCCTGACGGTGCATCGTGAGTAAAGCGGCTGTCGGTGAAGGTCCCTTTTCGTGCGCCGAACGCGATCGGCCGAGCCGTTCACCGACCATTCGGGACAGATCACCCGATCTCGCCAACCTTGCTGCGCCGCAACCCGTCTACTTGCCGAAACAGTCACTGGGGAAAGGCCCTCCTATGACCACCACATGGCACGAGAACATGACCGGTTGGCACAAGTCGACCTACACGCACTGGGAAGAGAACGCCTGTGTCGAGGTGGGCGGCGCGCCCGGCCTCGTCGGCATCCGGGACACCAAGCAGTGGGCGCTGCCGGACGAGACCCGGCCGATCCTGGTGCTCCCGGCCGCGTCGTTCGCCGCACTCCTCGATCACCTCGGACGATGAACGACGTCGCCGAGCCGTACATGGTCCACCATCCGCGGGAGATGGCGGGCCAGCTGATCAACGGCAACTGGATCGTCGCCCGGTGGGAGCACCTCGGCGAGCACGAGGACCTGGACCATTGGACCGCCGTCCTGCGCGAGTACTGCGAAGAACTCGGCGTCGATCCGTACGTCATCAACATCCCTAGGAAGAGCCTGACGATCGTCTTCAACGGCGCGCTCCCCGCGCCGACGTTCGAACAGCTCGAGAATTCCGTGGCGGCCATCGAGTACCACCGCTTCCTCGAACGCGAAATCGGTCCGAGACCGCTGAACTAGGCGTCCTTCGGCGCGGCACGCATCCCGATGTAGACACACTCGGTGCCGGTCGAAAGCGTCGAGAACACCACAGGCATCCAGTCTTCGCTGAACGACGGCCCGGCCCCTGCCGCCGCGAAGACAGTGCCCGTGACGGGCACCAGGTCCATGTCCAGCGGCGGCGAGTAATCCGCCATCCCGCCGACGAATTCGTACCTCAGCTTCAGGTCTTCGGTCACTGTGATGACCACGCCTTCCCTGCGGTAGACACCCGCGAACCGCGTCATGTCCACAGCCGGCGGTTCGGCGGGCGGTGCGAAGGCCTCGGGGATCCGGACGTCGGCGATCTCGCCGAGCAGTTCCCGGAACAGGGCCGCGTAGAGCTGCCGTGCGCCGCCGCCGTTGGTCACCAGCGCGACGGCCACGCCCGCCGACGGAATCACCCGCAGGTACGCGTACTGCCCGATGGCCGCGCCGTCGTGGCCGAAGCCGGGTGTGCCGTCCCAGTCGTAGAGCGTCCAGCCGAGCCCCCAGCCGTCGGCGCTGACCGTCCACTTGTCGGGGACGTCGGTTTCCCTGCGCTGCATGGCCTCGACCGTTTCCGGTGCCAGGACTCGGGTCCCGTCCGGCGCGAGACCCCCGTCGAGATGCATCCGCGCGAGCCGGACGACGTCGCCGGCGGAGGCGATGACCCGCGCGCCCGGTCCCGCCGAACGCGGCATCAGATCCCAGGCGGACGCGGGCTCCGGATCCTGCCCCGGTTCGCCGAGATGACTCATCGCCGCGCGGAAACTCAGCGCCTCCTCGGGCAGGGTCATCGACTGCTTCAGCCCGAGCGGCGCGAAGACCAGGTCCTTCAGCGCCTGATCCCAGGTCAGACCGGTCAGCACCTCGGCGATCCGGCCGAGCACCTGGTAGCCGACGCTGCTGTAGGAGACCGCGGTCCCCGGCGGGCAGTCCATCGCGATGCCCTTGCTCGCCTCGACGAAGCGGGCGATGCAGTCGTCACCCCGCCCGGTGTCGAGGGTGAAATCGCAGGTGAGACCGCTCAGGTGGCTCAGCAGCCGCCGGGTGGTGATCGTCCCGGTCGCGTCGGGATCGATCGTCTCGAACTCCGGCAGCACCTCGACGACCGGCGCGTCGAGGTCCAGCTTGCCCGTTTCCGCCAGCCGCATGATCAGGGTGGCGGTGTAGACCTTGGCGATCGAACCGAGCTGGAACACGGAATCGGTCGTCGTCTCGACCCCGGTCCCGCGGTGCAGGACGCCGCTCGCGAGCTCGTGGATCTCGTCACCCACCAGCACGGCGAGCACCGCGCCCGGCACGTGGTGGGCGGCGCGAAGCTCGTCCAGCCTGGCCTGCCAGCGAGCAGCGTCCCAGGTCACGGTGTTCGTCATGCGTCTTCCCTCGTTTCGGTGAGTACGTCGTTCTCGTCTTGCGAACACTGTACGCATCTGCGACCAGCGTGCGCAAGACCGGGAATCACTTGAAGACGGCTCGAGCCGTGCCATATAGTCCACGCGGAATAATCGATACGGAATCTCCCGAGAGGACCATGCATGGCCGCGAAGCTCACCCCGCTCGCCATGGCGGTGCTGGAACTCCTTCACGAGCGGGCCATGCATCCCTATGAGATGGCGCAGCTGATGAAGGAGCGCTACGTCAGCACCCGCGTCAAAGTGAAGGCCGGGTCGCTCTACCACACGGTGGATCGCTTGGTACAGAACGGTTTCGTCGAAGCCGTCGAGACACAACGGGACGGGAAACGCCCCGAGCGCACCGTGTACGCGATGACCGAGGCCGGTCGCGACGAGTTCGTCGACCGCGCGCAGGACATGCTGGGCACCCCCGCCGAGGAGTACCCCGAGTACCTCAGCGCGCTCGCCGTCATCGACGAACTGGGCCCGGAGATGTCGATCACCCAGCTCAAGCACCGCGTGCTGCGGCTCCAGGCCGCCGTCGCCTCCGACCAGGTCGTTCTCGAAAACCTGGTCAACGAGCACAAGCTCCCCGAGGTCTATTGGCTCGACTGGTCCTACGCCACCGCGCGACGGGCCTTCGAGCTCGAGTGGACCCGAAAACTGGTCGAAGACCTGGAATCCGGCCGTATCGGGTTCCAGGGCCACTGCAAGCCACACCTGAACCTGGTCACCGAGGAAGACAGCGATGAACGCAAGACAAGCTAACCCCTGGGCCGCGCTTTCCGCGCTGTGCCTGGGTTTCTTCATGATCCTGCTGGACACCACGATCGTCTCGACCGCGATTCCCGCGATGCTGCGCGAGCTCGGCGCCGGGCTGAACGCCATCGTCTGGGTGATCAGCGTCTACCTGCTCACCTACGCGGTGCCGATGCTGTTCGCCAGCCGTCTCGGTGACCGCTTCGGGCCGAAGCGCGTCTATCTGGCCGGGCTCGTGGTGTTCACGCTGGCCTCGTTGTGGTGCGGCCTGTCCGGCTCGGTCGAGATGCTCATCGCGGCCCGCGCGGTGCAGGGTCTCGGCGCCGCGCTGATGACGCCGCAGACGCTGGCGTTCATCAGTCACCTGTTCCCGCCGTCGAAGCGCGGCCCCGCGATGGGCCTCTGGAGCGGGGTCGCCGGGATCGCGGCCATCGTCGGGCCGCTGCTCGGCGGGGTGCTCGTCGACCACCTCGGCTGGGAGTGGATCTTCTTCGTCAACCTGCCGGTCGGCGTGGTCGCGCTGGCGCTGGCGCTGCTCAAGGTGCCGGACTGGCAGCCGAAGCACTCGCATTCCTTCGACGTACCGGGAATCCTGCTGTCCGGCGCGGGGCTGTTCTTCATCGTCTACGGCGTCCAAAATGGACAGCATTACGACTGGGGCCGGGTGTTCGGGCCGATCACCGTGTTCGAGATCATCGGCTTCGGGGTCGCCCTGCTGGTCGCCTTCGTGGTGTGGCAACGGTACAACCGCAAGGAACCGCTTCTCCCGCTGAGTGTTTTCGGGAACCGCAACTTCTCGGCCGGGACGCTGACCTCGGTCACCGTCGGTTTCGCGATGACCGGCATGTTCCTGCCGCTGGTGATCTACATCCAGGCCGTACTGGGCGAGACGCCGACGATGTCCGGTCTGCTGTTCGCGCCGATGTCGTTGCTGGCGGGCATGATCGGGCCGTTCGTCGGCCGCGCGTCGGACAAGCTCAACGGCAAGATCCTGCTGATCATCGGGCTCACCGCGCTGGCCGCGGGGATGGCACTGGTGGCGCTGATCGCCCGTGCGGACGCGAACGCGTGGGCGCTGACGCCGGCCCTGCTGGTGGCGGGTGTCGGGATCGGGTTCATTTTCGCGCCGATGAGCAACCTGACGATCAGTTCGGTCGAACCGCGGTTCATCGGGACCGCGTCGGGGATCTTCAACACCGCCCGCCAGGTCGGCGGCGTGCTCGGCAGCGCGGCGGTCGGTGTGCTGCTGCAAGCGCGGATCGGCGTTTCGATCGCCGACGAGGCGGCGACCGCCGCGAACGCGTTGCCGGAGCAGTACCGGGCGCCGTTCGCCGAAGGTATCGCGAAAGCCGCGGGATCGACCGGGGAGTTCGGGTCTTCCGGCCCCGCGACGATGCCCGGCCTGCCTTCCGGTGTCGCCGAGCAGGCACAGCGGCTCGCGCTCGAAGCCGTCCACAATGGACTCACCAACGCGGCCAGGGTGACCTTGCTGCTTCCGGCGGCGGTACTGCTGCTGGGCGTGCTGGCCGCGCTCACGATGCGTCGTCCGGTTCCGCGGGCCCCTCAGGCTCCGGCTCCCGAGCCCGCTGTCAGCGCCGCCTGATCTCAGGGCCTCGTGAGTGGTAAGGACGGTTAGAACCGTCCTTACCACTCACGAGCTCCTAGCGGCGGTACCGCAGGCCGTAGCCGTACGGGTACAGCGCCTTCTTGCCGTCACCGACGTTCACCGGCTCCTGCGCCGCACTGGCCGGCCAGCTGAACGTCAGCTTCCCGGTCGGGTTGTAGTCGCCGTAAAGGACATCGGCGACACCGGCGCCTTCGCTACCGGGGAGCCACGCGGCGACGAGCCCGTCGAAGCCCGGCAGTTGCGCGGCGATGTCGAGCGGGCGGCCGGAAACGGTCACCACGACGACCGGGACCCCGGAAGCCTTCAGCTTGGCGATCGTGGCGAGGTCCTCGGCGTCGAGCCCGAAGCCGTTCGGACGGTCTCCCTGCCCCTCGGCGTATGGCGTTTCGCCCACCACGGCGACCGCGACCTGATAGCTCTTGTCGATTCCGTTACCCGCACGGTCATAGGTCACCGTGGTTCCCTTCCCGGCGCCCGATTTCAGGCCGTCGAGGATGGTGGTGCCCGGGATGACCGGGCCGCTCTGGCCCTGCCAGGTGAGCGTCCAGCCGCCCGCCTGGTTGCCGATGTCGTTCGCGTTCTTGCCCGCGACGAAGATCTTGTTGTCCTTCTTCGCCAGTGGCAGCACACCGTCGTTCTTCAGCAGTACCTGGGATTCACGGACGGCCTGCCGGGCCAGTTCGCGATGTTGCTTGCCGCCGAACGTCTTCTGGAGCGAGCGGTCGGTGTACGGATGCTCGAACAGGCCGAGCTCGAACTTCTCCGCCAGGATGCGGCGGTTCGCGTCGTCGATCCGGTCGCGCGAGACACGGCCCGCCTCGACCTCGGCCTTGAGGTAGGAGAGGAACTGCGGCGCGTCCCACGGGACCATGAACATGTCGATGCCCGCGTTGACCGAAAGCCGCACCTCCTCGGGGGTGAAGCCTTCCTTGCCGTCGATCTGGTTGATCGC
Organism: Amycolatopsis azurea DSM 43854; assembly: GCF_001995215.1. Lineage (GTDB taxonomy): Bacteria > Actinomycetota > Actinomycetes > Mycobacteriales > Pseudonocardiaceae > Amycolatopsis > Amycolatopsis azurea. Next base: position 170,905 of record NZ_MUXN01000008.1, on the reverse strand, counting down.
GTTGTAGTCGGAGATCACCAGTCCCCGGAACCGCAGTTCCTTCTTGAGGACGTCGGTGATCAGGTACTTCTGGGCGTGCATGCGCACTCCCTGGAAGCTGGAGAACGAGATCATCACCGAGCCGACGCCGCGGTCGATCGCCTCGCGGAACGGCGGCAGATGGATCTGGCGCAGTTCGCGTTCGCTGATCTCGGTGTCGCCCTGGTCGACGCCGTTCGTCGTGCCGCCGTCGCCGATGTAGTGCTTCGCCGTCGCGAGCACCGAACCCGGCTTCTCGCCCAGCCTGCGCCCTTGGAGGCCGGTGATGGCCGACGCGTTGACGATGGCGTCACGCGGTGATTCGCCGAAGGATTCGTAAGTCCGGCCCCAGCGATCGTCGCGGGCGACGCATACGCACGGCGAGAAGTCCCACTGCGGACCGGTTCCGGCGACTTCCAGCGCCGTCGCGCGACCGATCTTCTCGACCAGGCGCGGATTGTTGGCGGCACCGAGACCGATGTTGTGCGGGAAGATCGTCGCGCCGTAGACGTTGTTGTGGCCGTGCACGGCGTCGACGCCGTAGAGCGTGGGAATGCCGAGCGGTGTGGAAACCGCGGCCTTCTGGTACGAGTCGACCATGTCGGCCCAACCGTTCGGCGTGTTGCTGGCGGGCACCGATCCACCGCCGGACAACAGGGACCCCAGTTTGAGCGCGGCGGCCTGGTCGGGGGTGACCGCGCCGCGTTCGGCCTGCGTCATCTGGCCGATCTTGTCGTCGAGGCTCATCCGCTTGAGCAGGTCGTTCACCCGCGCGGACGTCGAAGCGTGCGGGTTCTTGTACAGCGGCGCCGGACTGGCCGACGCCATCGGCGCGAGGGCCGAACCGGCCACGAGCAGGCCTGCGAGCACTGTGGTTTGCGTCGTGCGAAGTGATCTTCTGACGCGGAGGCGGGGCGACATTGGTTCCTCCGTAGCTCGAACAATCCATATGTTGCGCGCCACAACAAACTAACCGCACGTTCGGGTGTTCCAGGTCACAATCGGGCAACGGAGGACCGTCGAGTACCTTCCGATGGTGCGTTTCGTCCTCGCTTCCCAGTCCCCCGCCCGCCTCGGCGTCCTGCGTTCCGCCGGCTTCGATCCGAGCGTCGTCGTCTCCGGCGTCGACGAGGACGCGGTGGCCGCGTCCCTGACCGATCCGGCCCCGGTCGAGCTGGTCCGCGCGCTCGCCGTCGCGAAGGCCGAAGCCGTGTACGAGACGCTCGCCGGAACGCACGCCGACATGGTCATCGCGGGCTGCGATTCGATGCTGTCGATCGACGGCGAGATGGTCGGCAAGCCGCTCACGCCGGAAGCCGCGCGCGAACGCTGGGCGTCGATGGCGGGCAAGACCGGTGAACTTCTCACCGGCCACTCGATCATCCGCGTCGAGAACGGCGAGAGGACGAAGGAAGCCTCCGGAACCGAAGGCACCACTGTTCGTTTCGGCACACCTTCACAGGAAGAGATCGAGGCGTACATCGCGTCCGGCGAGCCGCTTCAGGTGGCCGGCGGCTTCACGCTGGACGGCCGCGGCGGCTGGTTCATCGAGGGAATCGACGGCGATTTCTCCAGCGTCATCGGGATCAGCCTGCCGCTGACCCGGCGTTTGCTGACCGAGGTCGGCGTGAGCGTCATCGATCTTTGGACACGTCCCGCATCCTGAGACAGCTCCCACACGATCGGGTGATCCGGAAGAGTCCTGGTTCGCCGAACGTTCTTCACGTTCGGCCAATCAGGAAACTTTCACGCACCGGAGTCGCCCCGTGTCTTTCATTCGGACCTACACCAGGCCAAGGGTCTTCGCGGCGGCTGTCCTCGGCTCGCTCGTCGTGGGCGCCCTGCTCGGCGTCCTCGCCAGGACGACCGAGGCGAGCTGGCTGACCGACCTCCTCGACCAGATCGGCACGATCTTCACGACGTTGCTGCAGATCGCGGTGATCCCGCTGGTCTTCACGGCGATCGTGGTCGGCATCAACAGCCTCCGCAACCTCGGCGGCGGCAAGAAGGCCGCCCGACTGGGCGGCAAGACCGTCCTGTGGTTCGCGATCACCTCGTTCATCGCGTCGCTGATCGGCATCGCCGTCGCGAAGCTGTTCAACCCGGGCAGCGGCGGTCTCGGCGAAGGTGTCGCGGCGACCGCGAAGAACGCCGACAAGGCCACCAAGAGTGTCGACAACTGGGGCTCCTGGAGCGCCTTCATCGAGGGCTTCCTGCCGAAGAACTTCTTCACCGCCTTCACCGAGGGCTCGACGCTGCAGGTGCTGTTCCTCGCCGTGCTCATCGGTGCGGCGGCCTACAGCCTCGGCGACAAGGCCAAGCCGTTCGTCGACTTCACCACCAGCGTCTTCGAGATCATCCAGCGCTACCTCGGCTGGATCGTCCGGCTCGCCCCGATCGGCATCATCGGCCTGATCGGCGCCGCGGTCGCGAACTACGGTGACGCCCTGTTCAAGCCGCTGCTCACCACCACTCTCGCGGTGTACGTCGGCTGCTTCGTGGTGCTTCTGGTGGTCTACCCGATCCTGCTCCAGTTCGTGGCGAAGGTCAGCCCGCTGAAGTTCTTCTCGAAGGCGGGCACGGCGATCCAGTTCGCGTTCGCTTCGCAGTCCTCGGCCGCGACGCTGCCTCTGACCCGGCAGTCCGCTGTGAACCTGGGCGTCCAGCCCGCGTACGCCGCCTTCGCGACCCCTCTGGGCAGCGCCACGAAGATGGACGGCTGCGCCGCGGTGTTCCCCGCGATCGGCGCCATCTTCATCGCGAACCTGTCCGGTGTCTCGCTGAACTTCTGGCAGTACCTCGGGATCGTCGTGGTCGCCGTGCTCGGCGCGCTGGCCACCGCGGGCACCACCGGCTGGCTGACCGCGCTGACCCTGACCACCGCGTTCATCGGGCTCGACGCGCAGCAGGTGGCGCTCGGGATCGCGCTGATCTACTCGGTGAACCCGATCATGGACATGATCCGGACCGCGACCAACGTCGCAGGCCAGATCGTCGTGCCGGTCGTCGTCGCCCGCGGCGAAGGCCTGCTGGACGACGACGTGCTCAACTCGCCTACGGACCCTTCGCCCACCGACAACGGCGAAGCGGCCGTCTCCTCCGAGAAGGAACCGGCCACTGCTGGGGCCTGAGTCCTTGTTGGTACATGAAGGCCCCCTTCCTTGCGCCTATCGCAAGGAAGGGGGCCTTCATGTACTTGGGCCGCTGTGACGCGTGGGCACTGAGGTTCCTGGTGCGCCTGAGGTCCTTGGGGCGATCCGGCTGTCCGTGAAGGACTCCTTGAGGGACCCAGGGTCCGTGAAGGCCTCCTTCACTACCTTGAGGGTAGGCAAGGAGGCCTTCACGGACTTGCACCCGAGCCGGAGCGCCCCAGGCGATAGCAAGGGTCCTTTGCTATCGCTTCTCTCAACATTAAGAGAGGCGATAGCAAGGGTCCCTTGCTATCGTTGTTTAGCACGCTAACTAACGTGAGCAAGGGTCCTTTGCTATCGCTCCGAGCGCCTCAGGAGGGGCAGGGCCGCAGGTCGGCCTTCGTCAGCCGCACGTCCGGCCACCCCCTCAGCTCCGAGGGCGAGGTGTACCGCCGCGTGCAGCCCACCGAGCCGCGGCCGACGTCGTAGACCTCCGCGAGTACCGGCGCCGCCGCGCACCGCGCCGATCCGGACTGCGCGCCGGGGCATTCGTGCCGTACGACGATGACGTCCGCGACCCCGTCGGCGGTCACGTCGCTCAGCGCGACCGTTCCGGCGTCGGAGAAGTACGGCTTCCCGGTGTCCCGCCAGATCTCGCCGCGCGCGACGAACAGTTCGCCCGCCGCACCGCCGCCCACTTCACCGCGCACCAGGCAGACCGGCGTCGCGCCGTCGACGCAGCGCAAAGAATCGCCCTTGAGGGTGACCCCCATGTCGTTGATGATCAACGGGATCACCGTGTCGGCGCCGATCTTGACCACGCCCTGCTTCCCCGCTTCGTCGGCCAGCAGCACGACGGGCACCCCGCCGACGGTCATCGCGCCGATCTCCCGGCAGGCCGAGTGACCGCAGTTGACTCCGGGGGTGGCGGGGCCGGGTTCGGGCACTGGGTAGGCACCAGGCGCTCCACCGGGCGTCGAGGCCTGCGGGCGGAGCAGGATGACGGCCACGATCACGCCCGCTGTCACCACCACCGCCAGCAGCGCGGTGAACAGCACGGATCGCGACGCCCGCGCTTCCTGAGTCCGCATATCCGAGAGCGTAAGTGATCTAGCGGAGAGTGCACGTCTATGTTGTCCCTGTGACGAACCCCGGACTGCCCAACGCCCTGTTCCTCCCCACGGCGAAAAAGCCGAAGGACTTCACGAGTGCCGAGATCGAACTCCGCGCGACCAAGGACGGCCGTATGGCGTTGGTCGCCTTCAGTTCGGTGCAGCGCCTGGTCGAATGCTGCGGTCCGCACCAGCCGTGGGCCCTGGTCAAGGCGGAGCACCTCGGCCGGATCTACCAGACCCAGCCGTACGACCTGATCGTGCTGGATTCCGACCTTCCGGAAGAACTGCGGCACCGCGACGCACTCGTGTAAAGCCTGATAGAAGAACTGCGGCACCTCGCGACGCTGATATAAACGGATGTCACCGGGTGGCCTTGCTCTCATTAATCGGGGCGGGAACTTCCGTAAACTGCTGCGGAGCCGCATCGGGGCGGCCCGACGTGCGAATGCAGGAGGTACGGCGTGACCGAGCAGGCCGGCACAGGTGGTCCGGTGACCAAGATCCTGATCGCGAACCGCGGGGAGATCGCGGTACGGGTGATCAGGGCGGCGAAGGACGCCGGGCTGACCAGCGTGGCCGTCTACGCCGATCCGGATCGTGACGCACCCCATGTCCGCCTCGCCGACGAGGCCTTCGCTCTCGGCGGCACCACCGCGGCCGAGAGCTACCTCGTCTTCGACAAGCTGCTCGACGCCGCCAAGCGGTCGGGCGCGGACTCGGTCCACCCCGGCTACGGGTTCCTGTCCGAGAACGCGGACTTCGCGCAGGCGGTGATCGACGCCGGGCTGACCTGGATCGGGCCGAGCCCGCAGGCCATCCGCGACCTCGGCGACAAGGTCACCGCGCGCCACATCGCGCTGCGCGCCGGGGCCCCGCTCGTGCCCGGCACGAAGGACCCCGCCAAGAACGCCGACGAGATCGTCGCGTTCGCCGACGAGCACGGCCTGCCGGTCGCGATCAAGGCGGCGTTCGGCGGTGGCGGCCGAGGCCTGAAGGTCGCCCGCACCCGCGAGGAGATCCCGGAGCTCTTCGAATCCGCGACGCGTGAGGCGATCTCCGCCTTCGGCCGCGGCGAATGCTTCGTCGAGCGCTACCTGGACAAGCCGCGTCACGTCGAGGCCCAGGTCCTCGCCGACCAGCACGGCAACGCCATCGTCGTCGGCACCCGCGACTGCTCGCTGCAGCGCCGCCACCAGAAGCTGGTCGAGGAGGCGCCCGCGCCGTACCTGACCGACGAGCAGCGCAAGCGCATCCACGAGTCCGCGAAGGCGATCTGCAAGGAAGCCGGTTACTACGGCGCCGGCACCGTCGAGTACCTCGTCGCCGTCGACGGCACGATCTCGTTCCTCGAGGTCAACACGCGGCTGCAGGTCGAGCACCCGGTGTCCGAGGAGACCACTGGCCTCGACCTCGTGCGCGAGATGTTCCGCATCGCGCGCGGCGAGAAGCTGCGCATCACCGAGGACCCGGAACCCCGGGGCCACTCGATCGAATTCCGCATCAACGGCGAGGACGCGGGCCGCGGCTTCCTGCCCGCGCCCGGCACCGTGACGAAGTTCGTCGCGCCGAGCGGTCCGGGCGTCCGGGTCGACTCGGGGGTCGAGTCCGGCAGCGTCATCGGCGGCCAGTTCGACTCGATGCTCGCGAAGCTGATCGTCACCGGTTCGGACCGGCAGAACGCGCTCGAGCGCAGCCGACGGGCACTGGCCGAGATGGTCGCCGACGGGATGGCGACGGTCCTGCCGTTCCACCGCGTGATCGTGGACGACCCGGCCTTCATCGGTGACGAGAACGGTTTCAGCGTGCACACCCGCTGGATCGAGACCGAGTTCGAGAACAAGATCGAGCCGTTCGTCGCGCCCGAAGCCGCGGAGGCCGAAGAAGAGCAGCCCCGCCAGAACGTCGTCGTCGAGGTCGGCGGACGTCGTCTCGAAGTGTCGCTGCCCGGCGGCTTCTCGCTCGACGCCGGTGGCGGCGGGACGGCGGTCAAGGCCAAGCCGCGCAAGCGCGCGGGCGGCACCAAGGCCGCGGTGAGCGGCGACGCGGTCACCGCGCCGATGCAGGGCACCATCGTCAAGGTCGCCGTCGAAGAGGGCCAGCAGGTCGAGGCGGGCGAACTGGTCGTCGTGCTCGAAGCGATGAAGATGGAGAACCCGGTCACCGCGCACAAGGCGGGCACCGTCACCGGCCTTTCGGTCGAGGTCGGCGCCGCCGTGACGCAGGGAACGCAGCTGTTCGAGCTGAAAGACTGACGAATGTCGTGGGTGACGGGGCCTCGCTCGGCCTATCCTCGAAAGGGTGAATGAGGTCCCGTCTCCGGAGCTGCGGATCAGTGATCAGGATCGTGAGTCCGCACTGACCGCGCTCGGCGAGCACATGAGCGTGGGCAGGATAGACATCGACGAGTTCGGTGAGCGGTCCGCCCGGATCACCGCGGCCAAGACGCGCGGTGAACTGTCCGAGGTCTTCGTCGACCTGCCCGAACCGCATCCGGTGTTCGACGTGCCCAAGAAGGCCGTGAGCGAACCGGAGAAACCGGTGTCGCCGTTCGCGGGCATCTCGCCGATGCAGCGGGTGATGGGCGCGCTGCTGCCGATCCTCTTCATCGCCACCATCGTGTTCATCATCGGCACCGGTGCCAGCTGGTGGTTGATCGCCATCCCGATCGGGATCAGCGTCGCAGGCGAAGGTCTCTGGGGCAAAGGCTGGGAGAACGCCCACAAGAAGCTCGAGAAGCGGCGTCGACGGGAACTGGACGGCTGATCCGCCCGTAGACTCGGGACGTGAGTGCCGAGAGACCGGACATGCGGCTGAGCGACGCCGAGCGCCAAGACGCGCTCGAAGCGCTGGAAGAGCACGTCCGCACCGGCAGACTCGACCTCGACGAGTTCGGTTCGCGATCGGCCAAGGTCAGCGCCGCGCGGATGGCGAGTGAACTGGAACCGCTGTTCACGGACCTGCCCTCGCCCCGCCCCAGCGCCCTGCTCCCCTTGCCGCCGATGCCCGGCGTCGCGCAGGCGTCCGCGAAGAACGACGACCGGCCGCCGTCGAAATGGCTGGCCGCCAGCGCCGTGCCGATCGCCGCGGCGGTCGCGATCGCGGTGTTCTTCTTCACCCGCGGGACGTTCCTGGTCTTCCTGCTCCCGCTGGCGGTCGCGCTGATCATGAGCCGCCGTCGCTGAACCGGCCGGTTACCCTCGAAGGGTGGAACCGGTGGAGATCAACGCGGGCGAGTACTACCTGCGGCAACTGCGGGCGGACAAGGCACTCGACGACCGTCCGGCGCTGGTCGCGGCCTTCGCCGACCCGACGCATCGCAAGTACGTCCTGAACTACCGCCTGCGGGACCTCGCCGAGGCGACCGAGTACGTCGCGTTGCGCGCGGCGCAGTGGGCAGGCGACGAACGCTGCTCCTGGGCGGTCGCCGAGCCGACGACCGGGGATCTGCTGGGCGAGGTCGGCCTGCGGGATCTCGATCTCGACACCGGGTACGCGGAGGCGTCGGTCTGGGTGCGCGCGGCGTCGCGGGGCAAGGGGGTCGCGAGCACCGCGCTCAACGCCGCCCTGCGCTTCGGTTTCGGCGGGCTCGGCCTGCGCGAGGTCAGCTACCGCTACGAGGAGACGAACGAGGTCTCGGCCTCGGTCGCCCGCAAATGCGGGTTCACCCTGGTCGGGCCCGAGCTGGACCCGGCCCCGACCGGGGAACGCCTCATCCGCTGGCGCCGCACCGCCTGACCTGCGTTTAGCGGGCTAATCGCGACGCATTTCGTCCTCTGAATGCGGTAGTACGCGTCACGAACCACCGCATTCAGAGGACGAAATGCGTGGGTCGTCAGAAGGGGTAGGTCGGGGGTGGGTTCCGGACGGTGACCCAGCGGGTCTCGGTGAAGGCCTCGATGTTCGCCGCCGCGCCACCGAAGCGGCTTCCGGTGCCCGAAGCGGCGACGCCGCCGAAGGGGCTGTTCGCCTCGTCGCTGACGGTCTGGTCGTTGATGTGCACGATCCCGGTCGGGACGCGGTCGGCCAGCTCCAGTCCTTTGAGGACATCGCGTGTGACGATCCCCAGCGAGAGCCCGTATTCGCTCGCCGTCGCCAGGCGGACGGCCTCCTCCGCGTCGGAGAACCGCACGACCGGCGCGACCGGGCCGAAGATCTCCTCGGCGACCGCGGGCGCCGTCGGCGGCACGTCGGCGAGCACCGTCGCGGAGTAGAACAGCCGGTCGTATTCGGCGCCGGCGGCGACCCGCGCCCCCGCCGAGACGCTGGCCGTGACCAGCTCGTGGATCTTGTCCCGCTGCCCGGCGTCGATGATCGGCCCGAGCGCGACCTCGTCCCGCGCCGGGTCGCCGACCCGCAACGCGGCCGCCTTCGCCGCCAGCCGCTCGACGAAGTCGTCGTAGAGCCGCTCGTGCACCAGGTGCCGCCCGGTGGTCATGCAGATCTGGCCCTGGTGGAAGAAGGACCCGAACGCGGCGACCCCGGCGGCTTCGTCGACGTCCGCGTCGTCGAGCACGATGAGCGCGGAGTTCCCGCCCAGCTCCAGATGCGCCCGCTTCAGATGCTTTCCGGCGAGTTCGCCGACCTTGCGCCCGGCACCGGTCGACCCGGTGAACGAGATGACCCGGACCGCCGGATGCGTCACCAGCGTCTCGCCGACGTCCGCGCCGCCCGGCAGCATCTGCAGCACACCCGGCGGCAGGCCCGCTTCCTCGAAGATCCGCGCGAGCACCACGCCGCCGGTGACGGCGGTGCGCGGGTCCGGCTTCAGGATGACCGCGTTGCCCAGCGCGAGCGCCGGGGCCACCGAACGGATGCCGAGGATGATCGGCATGTTGAACGGCGAGATCACCGCCACGACACCGGCCGGGACGCGACGCGCCATCGAAAGGCGCGGTTCCTCACTCGGCAGCAGTTCGCCGTACGGACGGCCGGGCAACGCCGCCGCCTCGTAGCACTCCTGCTCCGCGACGTGCAGCGAAAAGCCCGCCACGCCCGGCACGGCGCCGACCTCGCGGACGTTCCACCAGCGGATCTCGTCGGCGTACTCGGACCACAGCCGCGCCGCCTTGCGCAGCACGGCGGCACGCTGGACGTGCGGGGTCGCCGCCCAGGCTCGCTGCGCCTCGGCCGCGGTTTCGGCCGCTTTCGCGGCGTCCTCGGCCGAGGCGATCCCGATGCTTCCCAAGACCGCGCCCGTCGCGGGCTCGGCGACCTCGCGGGTGCCGCCGGTACCGGGAACCCACGAGCCTCCGGCGAAGATCCGGTCCGTCCACGTCGACGAGTCGAGAAAAACCACTGCGCCACCTTCCAGGTCGGGGAGGGCCGACGCTATGCCAGATTCACTCGATCAGGCAACGATCCTTGCGCGCGTGGCACACCACCCGGCAGGAACGATCAACTCACCGGTTCGATGATCCCCGTCCGGGCTTCCGGCGCGGCCGAGCGCAACGCGTCGGCGGCCTCGTCGCTCGGCTGCGACTGCGACTCCCGCTCCGCGTCGACCCGCGCCGTGTACACCTCGACCTCGCGCTTCTCCTGATCCTTCGACCAGCCGAGCACTTCACCGACCAGCGTCGCGACCTGAGCCGCGCAGTCGACGCCGCGGTGCGCGTACTCGATCGAGATCCGCGTCCGGCGCGCCAAGACATCTTCCAGGTGCAGCGCGCCCTCGTGGCTGGCCGCGTAAACGACCTCGACACCGAGGTAGTCCGGAGCGTGCTCCAGCGGCTTCAACAGTTCCGGCCGTCCTTCGCCGAGCGCGAGGACCTCGTGCACCATCGAGCCGTAGCGGTCGAGCAGGTGACGGACGCGGTACGGGTGCAGTCCGTGCTCGGAAGCCAGGTGGTCGGCCTGGTTCACCAGCGCGTGGTAACCGTCGGCGCCCAGCAGCGGCACCTTGTCCGTGATGGACGACTGCGGCCTGCCGGGCAGGTCGACGGCCGCGGCGTCGACGGCGTCGGCCGCCATCACCCGGTACGTCGTGTACTTGCCGCCCGCGATCGCGACCAGTCCCGGCGCGACCCGCGCGACGGCGTGCTCACGCGAAAGCTTCGACGTCTCTTCGCTTTCCCCTGCGAGCAAAGGCCGGAGCCCCGCGTAGACCCCTTCGATGTCGTCGTGCGTCAGCGGTGTCGCGAGCACGGTGTTGACGTGTTCGAGGAGGTAGTCGATGTCGTGCTTCGTCGCGGCGGGATGCGCGAGGTCGAGGTTCCAGTCGGTGTCGGTGGTCCCGACGATCCAGTGGTTGCGCCACGGGATGACGAACAGCACGGACTTCTCGGTGCGCAGGATCATGCCCGATTCCGAGACGATCCGGTCGCGCGGGACGACGATGTGCACGCCCTTGCTCGCGCGGACGCGGAACCGGCCTCGGCCACCGGAAAGCCGTTGCAGCTCATCGGTCCACACTCCGGTGCAGTTGACCACCGCGGACGCGTGGATCTCGGTCTCGCGGCCGTCCTCGACGTCGCGCACGCGGACGCCGGAAATGCGGTCCGCCTCGCGGAGGAAACCGACCACCTGGGTGGAGGTGCGCACCACGGCGCCGTAGTGGGCGGCGGTGCGGGCGACGGTCATCGTGTGCCGCGCGTCGTCGGATTGCGCGTCGTAGTAACGGATCCCGCCGATCAACGCGGACCGCTTCAGCGCCGGGACCATCCGCAGCGCGCCCGCGCGGCTCAGGTGTTTCTGGCCGGGGACCGACCGCGCGCCGCCCATCGTGTCGTACATCAGCAGGCCGGCCGCGGTGTACGGACGCTCCCAGATCCGGTGTGTCAGCGGGTACAGGAAGCTGACCGGCTTCACCAGATGCGGCGCGATCGTCGTCAGCATCAGCTCGCGTTCACGCAGAGCTTCCCGCACCAGACCGAATTCCAGCTGTTCGAGGTAACGGAGCCCGCCGTGGAAGAGCTTGCTGGACCGGCTCGACGTGCCCGAGGCGAGGTCACGCGCTTCGACGAGGGCGACCCGAAGACCGCGCGTGGCGGCGTCGAGCGCGGTGCCCGCGCCGACCACTCCGCCACCGATGACGACGAGGTCGAACTTGTCCGCACCCAGCCGCTGCCACGACTCTTCCCGCTTGAGCGGTCCCAGCCTGGCGGGGCTGTTTTCGGCTTCGCGCTGAGAGCTTGCCACGTGACATTCCTCCTTGGTGCCGCTGTGGCTCCAGCATCGCACGATCGGCCACGACGGGTCCGTTATGCGGGTGACACGTGTGGCGTAACCCTCGTCGATCTTGAAAGGATTGCTCCCCGCGACGCCTGGAAGGAACAAATACGCGACGGTAACGTGCCACGAACGTGGGTCGGCAAGGGCGCCGTAGCACACCGTGTTCGACCCTGCGCGGAAAGTCCAAAGTGGAGGTCAGCGGTGAGTGTGGGAGCCATATTCGTCTGGGAGTTGCTGGGAACGGCGGTCCTGATCCTGTTGGGTAACGGCGTGGTCGCCAACCACGTGTTGCGGAAGAACAACGGCCACAACGGTGGCGTCGTGATGATCACCCTCGGGTGGGCGTTCGCGGTGTTCACCGGTGCCAGCATCGCCGCGCCGAGCGGCGCGCACCTCAACCCGGCGGTCACGCTGGGCCTCGCCATCGCCGACAAGATCGAATGGGGCGACGTCCCGATCTACATCGCCGGGCAGATGATCGGCGCGATCCTCGGTGCCGTCCTCTGCTGGGCCACCTACAAACTGCAGTTCGACGACCACCCCAACCGGGACGAGACGCTCGGCATCTTCTCGACCGCGCCGCAGATCCCGAACAAGACGTGGAACCTGGTCACCGAGATCATCGGCACCTTCGTGCTGGTCGCGTGGATCCTGCTCAGCCCGGTCTACGCCAACGCCTCGGGTGAGGGCGGCACGCCGAACTTCGGGAACTCCGCGCTGGGTTACGCGGGTGTAGCGTTCGTCGTGCTGGTCATCGGCCAGTCCCTCGGTGGCCCGACCGGTTACGCCATCAACCCGGCCCGAGACCTCGGCCCCCGCATCGCGTACGCGTTCCTGCTGCCCATCAAGAACAAGGCCAACCCGAACTGGGGCTACTCCTGGGTCCCGGTCGTCGGCCCGCTGGTCGGCGGTGCCCTGGCCGCCTTGCTGTTCCTCGCCGTCCACAACCTCACCTGAGACTGGAGTTTTCGATGACTTCGTACGTAGCCGCGATCGACCAGGGCACCACGTCGACCCGCTGCATGATCTTCGACCACTCCGGCCGCGTGGTCGCCGTCGACCAGCGGGAGCACGAGCAGATCTTCCCGAAGGCGGGCTGGGTCGAGCACGACGCCGAGGAGATCTGGGAGAACACGCGGGCCGTCGCGGCGGGCGCGCTCGCCAAGGGCGACCTGGTCGCCGGCGACATCGTCGCGGTCGGCATCACCAACCAGCGCGAGACCACGCTGGTGTGGGACCGCACCACCGGCAAGCCGGTGTACAACGCGATCGTCTGGCAGGACACCCGCACCGACAAGATCGTCAGCGACCTGGGCGCGCTGGGTCCTGTCTCAGGCGCCGACTGGCTTGGCTCCGGGCAGGAGCGCTACCGGGCGAAGGTGGGCCTGCCGCTGGCGACCTACTTCTCCGGACCGAAGATCAAGTGGATCCTCGACAACGTTGACGGCGCCCGCGCGCGGGCCGAAGCGGGCGACCTGATCTTCGGCAACATGGACACCTGGGTGCTGTGGAACATGACCGGCGGGGTCGACGGCGGCGTGCACGTCACCGACCCGACCAACGCGTCGCGGACCATGCTGATGGACCTCGACACGCTGGCCTGGGACGCCGAGATCGCCGAAGAGATGACGATCCCGCTGTCGATGCTGCCGGAGATCCGGTCGTCCTCGGAGACCTACGGCAAGGTCCGCGAGAAGGGCGCGCTGGCCGGGGTCCCGATCTCGGGCATCCTGGGCGACCAGCAGGCGGCGACCTTCGGGCAGGCGTGCCTTTCGCCGGGTGAAGCGAAGAACACCTACGGCACCGGCAACTTCATGCTGCTCAACACGGGCACCGAGAAGGTCATGTCGGACAACGGCCTGCTCACCACGGTCTGCTACAAGATCGGCTCGAACGACACGGTGTACGCGCTCGAAGGGTCGATCGCGGTCACCGGTTCGCTCGTGCAGTGGCTGCGGGACAACCTCGGCCTGATCGGCTCCGCGGCCGAGGTCGAGCAGCACGCCCGCACCGTCGAGGACAACGGTGGCGCGTACTTCGTGCCGGCGTTCTCGGGCCTCTTCGCGCCGTACTGGCGCTCCGACGCCCGCGGCGCGATCGTCGGCCTCACCCGGTTCGTCAACAAGGGACACATCTCGCGGGCGGTCCTGGAGGCGACGGCGTTCCAGTCGCGCGAGGTGATCGACGCGATGAACGCCGACTCCGGTGTCCCGCTGAAGTCGTTGAAGGTCGACGGCGGCATGGTCGTCAACGAGCTGCTCATGCAGTTCCAGGCCGACATCCTCGGCGTGCCCGTGATCCGCCCGGTGGTCAACGAGACCACCGCGCTGGGCGCGGCCTACGCGGCCGGTCTCGCGGTGGGTTTCTGGAAGAGCGAGGACGACATCCGCAACAACTGGGCGCAGGACAAGCAGTGGGACCCGTCGATGGACGAGGCCCGCCGCGAATCCGAGTACCGCAACTGGAAGAAGGCCGTCACGAAGACCTTCGACTGGGTCGAGGGCGAAGACTGACAGAAGTACATGAAGGTCCCCTTGCTTGCGCTGGACGCAAGCAAGGGGGCCTTCATGTACTTAGGAGCGGCTAGCCGAAAGCGCCGCCGCCGGTCTGCGGCGCACCGGCGGGCTTGACCTTCACCTGCGGTGTCTTGCCCGGCGACGTGCCACCCGGCGACGGCGGCGTCCCGCACGGCTTCGTCATCGCCGCCGGGGCGGCGTTGCCCGCTTTCGACGACGGCGCACCGCTGCTGGGCGGTGGGCTGCTGGACGGGGGTTGGCTGCTCGACGGCGGCTTACTCGAAGACGACGGCGGTTTGCTCGAAGACGGCGGCGTGCTCGACGGCGGTGTCGTCGGCGGCAGGCAGACGATTTCGAACTCGACGGTCGCCGTCCCGCTTGCGGCGGGCAGGTTCGGTCCGCCGTCGCAGTGGAAACTCGCCTTGTACTTGCCGACGCTGCTCGCGGCCTTCCCGTGCCCGATGTACGGCGCCTGGTTTCCCGACCCCGACTGGACTTCGAGCGTGACCGGACCGGTCAGGCCCGTCGACGTCACCGCGGTCCGTGTTCCGTAGCAGCTGGCGGTGAACTCCAGCGTCTGCCCGGGCGCGACCTGCGCCGGACTGACCCAGAGCTTCGGCGGCGGCGCGGTCGCCGATGCCTGTGGGGCGAGGAACACCCCAGCCGTCATCGCGAGCAGACCCGCGCCCGCGACGATTCCCTTGATTCCCATGATCTTTCTCCCTCAGTGCGAGCCCTCGCATCAGGAACACCCTCGGGACGGGTAATCGGTTGCCTTGAAGAACAAAAAACTCGTGAGTGGCAAGGACGGTTCTATCAAGCCGTCATGGCGAAGGTGTCCGGTCAGGTGCCAAGTCCGTGGGGGGGTGGGTGGGGGGTGGAGTCCCCGAAGTGTTGCGAAAGTGGCTTTCGCAACACCCGAGGTCGGCGTGCGGACGAGCGAATGAACACGCCACCTTTGCCTTACCCCTCAATAACCGTCATTGCCACTCACGAGAAAGCGCCCCCGCCGGTCTGCGGCGCCCCCACCGGAATCTTCGAAACCTGACGCCCCACGCCAGGCCTGACCGGAACCGCCGAAGATCCCGGCGGCACGGGTTTACTCGACGAGACAGAAGGGTTCGGCGGTTTGCTCGATGAAGACGAAGGCGGGACGGCCGCCACTTCGAGATTGATCGTCACCGTCTTCGTCTTGCAGACCGCCGTGACCGCGTAGAAGCCGGGGCGCGCCTTGTCGTCGATATGCGCGACGGCGCCTTGGATCACCGGATTCTCCGAAGTGACTTCGAACTTCCCGACGCGGTCCAGCACCATCGACTTCACCTCGCCGAGATCGGCGACGGGACAGCCGACGGAGACCAGGACGTCCTCGCCAGCCTTCGACTTCGCCGGTGAAACCGCGACGAACGGGTACTGCATCGGCGGCGGGGCGGGAGAAGAGGTGGGCGAGGTCGAGACGTCCTGCGCGTACGCGACCGTCGGCGCGGCCAGTACCGCTCCACACGCCACCACCAGGACGGACCGGTGCCTGATCATGGACCTCACCTCGCGATCAGCCGAGCGAAAACGATGATGTTGTCGAGATAGTTGTGCGACGCCTTGTCGAAGACCCCGCCGCAGGTGATGAGCCGCAGTTCCGGCTCGGTGGTGTCGCCGTAGACGGCATCGGTGGGGAACTTGTCCTTCGCCACCCGCTCGACCTTCGTGACAGCGAACTCGGCTGTCGTGCCGTCCTTGCGAGCGATCGAGACCTTGTCGCCGGGCGCCAGCTCCTTCAGCCGGAAGAAGATGCCCTTCTGCTTGTTCCCGTCCACGTGCCCGAGGATCACCGAAGGCCCGACTTCCCCCGGGGTCGGCCCGTTCTTGTACCAGCCCGCCTGCATCGGCTGGGTCACCGGCGGCACCTCGACGGTGTTGTCCGCGTTGAGCCCGAGCGGGACCAGGCTGGACTTCGCCTCGATCTTCGGCACGTCGATCGAGACGGGATCGGCCTTCGGCATGCCCTCGCCGACGGCCCCTCCGTCGGCGGGCGCGCCCTGCTCCGCCGACGGCGTCTCCGGCCGGCTCGTCACCCCCTGCGGCGCGGCCTGGCCGGTTTCCCCCGGACCGGACAGCACGAACGCCAGCGTCGCCAGAACGGCCAGCAGGACGACGGCGAGCGCCAGCAGCGCCTGTCGTCCTCGTATCCATGTCGACTTCATGTCCACCCCTCTGCGGAAGCGGGACGAGCCGGTCCCGGCCCCCAGACCGGGACCGGCTCGTCGTAACCCCCACGCCTGCCTTACGCCACGCGTGATCTGACGGTTGCCCGCCCAGATCACGAAATGATCGCGATCCTCAAGCCGTCACCGAGCGACGACGGTACGCCGCGAACCCGACACCGCCCGCGACCAGCGCGAGACCGCCCCGACCGCGGCGAGGACGGTGAGAGCCGCCGAAGTGACCCACCCGACGAAAAACCGCCCCCGGACCGAAGTCCGAGGGCGGTTCCGAAACGCGAAATTCAGGACGCCATACTGCCGTCGCCCGCGTGGGCGGAACCGGACGGCACCGCGCTCACCTGCCGGGCGGGCACAGTAAACGTTGCCGTATAAGGCTTTCCGTTGCAGTTGACGGTCAGCGGGTAGTTCCCCGGCGCGGTGTCCTTCTTGAGCTCGACCTCGGCGCTGACGTTCGCCGGGACACCGATGAGCGGGCCGTAGTCGTACTTCCCGATGCTCAGCACCGGCGAAGAGAACGTCGTCGACATCGGCGCTTTCAGACCCTCGCCGCCCGGACATTGCGCCAGCGCCACATTCGAGTCGCCGTGCACGTACTTGTTGACGAGACCGAGATCATAGGCCGTGTCGTCGTTGAGCTGGACCGTGACACCGCCCGGATCGGGTTGCTGGGGTTGCTGAGCGAGACCGGTCGCCGGACCCGCCAGCAACGCCGCACCGATCGTCACCACTCCGACGACACTCCTGCGAACCCTGCGAACCACGAAAACCCCTAGCTGTCACCGAAACACCGACACGCGCTAGACGCGGGCACCCCCGCGAGGGTTGCTTCCCGGCGGAGATCAGTCCAAGTCGTCGTGGCGCATCAGCTGACGGCCCGCTTCGGTGATCGAACCCGAAAGCGACGGGTACACCGAAAATGTCAGTGCCAGATGTTCCACTGTGAGCTGGTTCTGGACGGCGAGCGCGATGGGAAGGATGAGTTCGCTCGCCGTCGGCGCCACGACCACACCGCCGACGACCACGCCGGTGGCGGGGCGGCAGAACAGCTTCACGAAACCGCGTCGCAGACCTTCCATCTTCGCGCGGGCGTTCGTCGCTAGCGGGAGCATGATGGTGCGGGCGGGCACCTCACCCGAGTCGATCGCCTGCTGGCTGATGCCGACGGTCGCGATCTCGGGGTGGGTGAACACGTTGGCGGCGACGGTCTTGAGCTTGATCGGCGCGACACCCTCGCCGAGCGCGTGCCACATCGCGATGCGGCCCTGCATGCTGGCCACGGAGGCGAGCATGAGCACCCCGGTGCAGTCACCGGCGGCGTAGATCCCGGGCGCGCTGGTGCGGGAAACGCGGTCGACGCCGATGAAGCCGCCGGGGCCGGGCTCGATGCCGACCTTCTCCAAGCCGATGTCGGTGGTGTTGGGCACCGACCCGACGGTCATCAGCGCGTGGCTGGCTTCGATCACGCGGCCGTCGGCGAGGTGGATCTCGACGCCCTTTTCGGTCCGTACGACCTTGTCGGCGCGGGCCTGCTTGGCGACCGTGGTGCCGCGCTGCGAGAAGACCTCTTCGAGCACCGCGGCGGCGTCGGCGTCCTCGTGCGGGAGCACGCGATCACGGCTGGAGACGACGGTGACCTTGACGCCCATCTCGGTGTAGGCCGAGGCGAATTCGGCGCCGGTGACACCCGAACCGATGACGGCCAGGTGCTCGGGCAGCTCGCGCAGGTCGTAGAGCTGACGCCAGTCGAGGATGCGCTCGCCGTCCGGCACCGCGCCGGGCAGCACGCGCGGGGTGGCGCCGGTGGAGATGAGGACGACGTCGGCGTCGAGCACCTCGGTCGAGCCGTCGTGCAGGGTGACGGCGACCTTGTGCGTGGCGAGCCCGGCCTCTTCGTCGTCGAACCGTGCCTGGCCGATGACGACGCGGACGCCCTCGCGCTGGACGCGCGCGCGGATGTCGGCGGACTGCGCGAGCGCGAGGCCCTTCACGCGGCCGTGGACGGTCGGCAGGTCGACACTGGTGTCGGCCATGTCGGTGTTGATGCCGAGCTCGCGCAGGTCGTGCATGTTCGCGAGCGCGCCGGAGGAGGCGATGAACGTCTTCGAGGGGACGCAGTCGTAGAGCACGCACGCGCCGCCGAGACCGTCGCGTTCGACGATGGTGACGTCGGCTCCGTGCTGGGCCGCGACCAGTGCCGCTTCGTAACCGGCGGGGCCTCCGCCCATGATCACGATCTTGGTCACTGGTCTCCTCCTCGCAGCGGTGTCTGTGACTGCGTTTACCGTACGCGGGCGACCGCTGGGCGGATTGAGTGGCCGGACACGGCATGTACGTCCAGCCGGGTGACCGACGGGTCGCTACGCTGTCACCGTGCCGTTGTATGCCGCTTATGGATCCAATATGGAGCCCGCCCAGATGCTGGAGCGCGCTCCGCACTCCCCCATGGCCGGCACCGGCTGGCTGGAGGGCTGGAGGCTGACCTTCGGCGGCGAAGACCTCGGCTGGGAAGGCGCGCTGGCGACCATCGTCGAAGACCCGGGCTCCCGGGTCTTCGTCGTGCTGTACGACGTCACCTCGCTGGACGAACCCAACCTCGACCGCTGGGAAGGCGGCGAGATGGGCATCCACTCCAAGATCCGGCTCCGCGTGCAGACCATGGACGGCTCCGTCCTGGCGTGGCTGTACGTCCTGGACGCCTACGAGGGCGGTCTCCCTTCGGCGCGCTATCTCGGCGTTCTGGCCGACGCGGCCGAGACCGCCGGGGCGCCCGCGGACTACGTCGACGCGCTCCGCACCCGCCCCTGCCAGGGCATCTCCGGCTGATCACGCGTGTCGTCGGTCTGATCACACGTGTCGTCCGTCTGATCACACGTGTCGTCCATCTGATCACGCGACCGCGCGCATTCCGAACGCTTTGGCCAGCTCGGCCAGCACACGCCGGGGATCACGGAGGTCCGCCGCCGAGGCCCGGATCGTGACCCATCCTCGTCCGGCCATCCGCGCGTCCCGCTCGGCGTCGTAGCCGTGACGCTCCTCGTGGGAAGCGAAGCCGTCGTACTCCAGAGCGATCCGCCGCGACGGCCACGCCAGGTCGAGGACGTACAGCTTGCGTCCCTCGATCGTGGTGATCTCGTACTGGACCTCCGGCACCGGGAATCCCGCCTCGACCACGATCAACCGGAGGATGCTTTCCGGCGGGGATTCCGCCTTGCCGGTCGCCAGGTCGAGCAACAGGAGTGCCCTGTGGATACCTCGCTGGTCGCGACGGTCGGCGAGGCGGTCCCGGACGTTCTCCCGCAGGACCCGGACATGATCCGGCGCGAGTCCGTGCATGGCCTCGTCCAGTGCGGCGAACGCGGTCCGCTTGTCCCCGTCGCAGAGAAAGTCGGCCAGCGCCAGATCCAACGAGAACGTGGCGAGGCCGTCGAGCTCGACGACATCCGAAGGCCGGAAATCGGCCTGGTGGACAGTCAGCCCCGGCTTCGACTTGATCCGGCGCGAGTAAGGGACCGTCACATGGACTCTTGACTCGTCCACGGCCGAGATCCCATGCAGCGCAAGGGATGTAGCTCCTGACACAGCGACAGGCCTGCCCACCACGAGCAGGGCGGCCTGAGCCCGCGTGGTCAGTTTGAGCGCGTCGGCGGCGTGGATGACCACGCCTCGCCAAGGCTGGGCGAGGACACCGGTGGCCAGTCCTTCAAGGACCATCCGGCGCCCCAGAACCCTGTCGGCCTCACTACGCGAGACCGCCCCATGTCGTCCTCCCCAGTCGATCATGCCTTCGAGGATCCCTGATCCAGGACGCCGAGAAGACCTCTCGTCCACAACCTGTGGACAACTCCTGGGGTTGTGGATAACCCTGTGGACAGGTGTTCGACACCGATGGTGGCGAACACCTGTCCACAGGTGGACGACACGCGTGATCAGATGGACGACACGCGTGATTGGGTGGACGTCAGGCCAGGGTGGCCAGGGCGGTGTGGACCAGGGTGCGGACCCCGCACAGGAGCGAACGCTCGTCGAGGGTGAAGGTCGGGCGGTGGATGTCGGCCATCGGGCCTTCACCCGGCCACACGCCGAGACGCGCGAAGGCGCCCTGGACGTGCTCCAGGTACCACCCGAAGTCTTCACCACCGGACGACTGTTCGGTCCCGGCGACGGCGTCCTCGCCCAGCGCGGCTTCGACACCGGCCCGCATCAACGCGTGCGACTCCGGGTCGGAGACGACCGGCGGCACGCCGCGGCGGTAGTCGAGGGAGAACCCGACGCCGGTCGGCGCCAGCAGCGACTCCACCGAAGACGCGACGAGCGGCTCCAGCATCGTCCAGACCTCGTGGTCCGCGGTCCGGAGCGTGCCCCGCAGCACGCCGTCCTGCGGGACGGCGTTCGCGGCCTGCCCGGCGTGCACCGCGCCCCAGACCAGCACGGTCCCGGATCGCGGGTCGACGCGCCGCGAAAGGACCGCGGGCAGCGACGTGATCACCGTGCCGAGCGCGTGCACCAGGTCCGCGGTCAGATGCGGCCGCGAGGTGTGCCCGCCCGGCGAGGTGAGCCGCAGCTCGATGAGGTCGGCGGCCGAGGTGAGCGCGCCTTCGCGCAGGCCCACCTTGCCGACCTCGAGCCGCGGGTCGCAGTGCAGCCCGTAGATCCGCTCGACGCCTTCCATCGCGCCGGCGGCGATCATGTCCAGCGCGCCGCCGGGCATGACCTCCTCGGCGGGCTGGAAGATCAGCCGCACGCGTCCGGGCAGCTCCGGCGCACCGGCCAGCGCCCGGGCGGCGCCCAGGAGGATCGCGGTGTGCGCGTCGTGCCCGCACATGTGCGCGGCGCCGTCGGTCTTGGAGGCGTACGGGAGTCCGGTGGCCTCGGTCAGGGGCAGGGCGTCCATGTCCGCGCGGAGCGCGACACAGCGGTCACCGCTGCCGATGTCGCAGACCACGCCGGTGCCCGAAGGGAGCACCCATGGTTTGAGCCCCACCGAGCGGAGCAGGGACATGACCATTTCGGTCGTGGCGAACTCGTGACGGGAGAGCTCCGGGTGCGCGTGGATGTGCCGACGCCACGCGAGGACGTCGGTGGCGTTCGCGCGGAGCCAGTCGTCGAGCCAGAAAGGGCCGCGCCCGGCGCCCAGGTCTTGCACAGGTGCCATGCTGACGCCGGCCTCGGAAATCAGCGCGGTGGACGCCTCCATAGGGGCAACGACGCGACCCTCGGGGTCGCCTGGAATGTCCGGTCGTGAGTCGAGCACGGTCACGCCGCACCTCCTCCCGCAACACTGTTGCCTTCGTCTACCACCGTACGGGTGGTCGCTGAAGGCACGCTGGGTGCCGTTCGATCTGTGATACGCATTTGCGATAGATCGTGCACCATGCAGATGACAAGCCGCTCGTCGAGTGATCGAGCCGGAGATGGCCGGTAGTGGATCTGCGATGAACGGCTGCGAGGAGTTCGGCCCGGGCTAAGCGGAGAGTCCTTCTACTTACCGGTAGCGGTTCAGGACTTCTTTTTCTTGGAGCGGGTGCGACGGCCGAGGATCACCAAGCCGAGCAGGATCGCCGCGGCGATGCCCGCGATGACCTTGTTCTTGGTCTCCTGGCTGTTGGCCTTGTCGGTCTCGGCGGGGTCCAGCACCGGCCCCGGCGGAGGCTGCCGCAGCGCGTCGTGCACCGCTCCTGCCTGCATGATCACCGGCGCGGGCGCCTGGATCTCAACGGCCTGCGCGGCGGGCGCGCAGACGACCAGCCCGGCGGCGACCAGCCCGGCCAGCTGCGCGAGGCGAGACCTTTTCGGCATGACTCCCTTTCGTCGGCAGTCCGTTCGTCGACAGAATGCGCCTTAGATTCTGCACTCTGCCGGGTTCCCGCGTCAGCCGCCACGCGGAGGACCGGAAAACGCCTCCAGAATCCGTTGGGCGGCGAGCGTCGGGGTCAGTTCACCGTCCCGGACCGCCCGTTCGACGTCCGGTACGACCGCTCGCACGTCCGGATGCGCCGCGAGGCGCCCGAGCAGCTGTTCGCGGACCATCGACCAGGTCCACTCGACCTGTTGCCGCCGTCGCCGTCCGTCGAGTTCGCCGGACGCGGTCAGCACGTCGCGGTGACGGCCGATTTCGGCCCACACCTCGTCGAGCCCGACGTCGGTGAGCGCGCTGCAGGTCAGTACCGGCGGGGTCCACTCGGCGTCGCGTCCGTAGATCATCCGCAGCGCGCCGGACAGTTCGCGGGCCGCGCGCTTGGCGTCGCGTTCGTGGTCACCGTCGGCCTTGTTGACCGCGATGACGTCGGCGAGTTCGAGGACGCCCTTCTTGATGCCCTGCAGCTGGTCGCCGGTGCGGGCCAGGGTCAGGAACAGGAAGCAGTCGACCATGTTCGCCACGGTCACCTCGGACTGCCCGACGCCGACCGTCTCGACCAGCACGATGTCGTACCCGGCCGCTTCCATCAGCACGATCGTTTCGCGGGTCGCGCGCGCGACGCCGCCGAGCGTGCCCGAAGTCGGCGAAGGGCGGATGAACGCCTTCGGGTCCACCGCGAGCCGCGCCATCCGGGTCTTGTCGCCCAGGATCGAGCCGCCGGTCTTCGTCGACGACGGGTCGACGGCCAGCACGGCGACCTTGTGCCCGGCTTCGGTCAGATCCGTGCCGAGCTGGTCGATGAAGGTCGACTTGCCGACACCGGGGACGCCGGTGATGCCGACCCGCCGCGCGCCGCCCGCGTGCGGGAGCAGCTCGACCAGCAGTTCCTGCGCCTGCGCCCGGTGGTCCTCGCGGTTGGACTCGACGAGCGTGATCGCCCGCGACAGCAGGCCGCGGTCACCCGCGAGGACGCCCTTGGCCAGCGCCCCGACGTCGATCTTGCGCGGCAAGGTCAGGACTCCTGTGCGGTCAGCTGCCCGATCAGGTCGATCGCGGCGTCGGCGATGACCGTGCCGGGGCCGAAGATCGCCGCCGCGCCCGCCGCGCGCAGTTCCTCGTAGTCCTGCGGCGGGATGACGCCGCCGACCACGACGATGATGTCCTCGCGGCCCTGGTCGGCCAGCTCGGAACGCAGCGCGGGGACCAGCGAGAGGTGCCCGGCGGCCAGCGACGAGACACCGATGACGTGCACGTCCGCCTCGATCGCCTGCCGCGCGACCTCGCCGGGGGTGGAGAACAGCGGGCCGACGTCGACGTCGAACCCGATGTCGGCGAAGCCGGTCGCGATCACCTTCTGGCCGCGGTCGTGGCCGTCCTGGCCCATCTTCGCGACCAGGATCCGGGGACGGCGGCCTTCCTCCTCGGCGAACTTCTCGACCAGCTCGCGCGCCTGCTCGACGTTCTCGGCCTTGCCGACCTCCTCGCGGTACACACCGGAGATCGTACGAATCTGACCGGAGTGGCGCCCCCAGATCTTCTCCAGCGAGTCGGAGATCTCGCCGACCGTGGCCTTCGCCCTGGCGGCGTCGATGGCCAGCGCGAGCAGGTTGCCGTCCGCCTGGGCGCCCGCCGTGAGCCTGCGCAGCGCGTCCTGCGTCGCGTCCTCGTCGCGCTCTTCGCGCAGCCGTCGCAGCTTCTCCAGCTGCTGGGCGCGCACGCCCGCGTTGTCGACCTTGAGCACGTCGATCTGCTCGTCGTCGGTGACCTGGTACTTGTTGACGCCGATCACCGGCTGACGGCCGGAGTCGATCCGCGCCTGGGTCCGCGCGGCGGCCTCCTCGATGCGCAGCTTCGGGATGCCGGCGTCGATCGCCTTCGCCATCCCGCCCGCCTGCTCGACCTCGCTGATGTGGCCCCACGCCTTGCGCGCGAGGTCGTAGGTCAGCTTCTCGACGAACGCGCTGCCGCCCCACGGGTCGATGACGCGCGTGGTGCCGGATTCCTGCTGGAGCAGCAGCTGGGTGTTCCGCGCGATGCGGGCGGAGAAGTCCGTCGGCAGCGCGAGCGCCTCGTCGAGGGCGTTGGTGTGCAGCGACTGCGTGTGGCCCTGGGTCGCCGCCATCGCCTCGACACAGGTGCGGACGACGTTGTTGTAGACGTCCTGCGCGGTCAGCGACCAGCCCGAGGTCTGCGAGTGCGTCCGCAGCGACAGGGACTTCGACGACTTGGGCTCGAAGCCCTTCACCAGTTTCGCCCACAGGAGCCTGGCCGCGCGGAGTTTCGCGACCTCCATGAAGAAGTTCATCCCGATCGCCCAGAAGAAGGACAGGCGCGGCGCGAACTTGTCGACGTCCAGCCCGGCCTCGACCCCGGCGCGGATGTACTCGACGCCGTCCGCGAGCGTGTACGCCAGCTCCAGGTCGGCGGTCGCCCCGGCTTCCTGCATGTGGTAGCCGGAGATGGAGATCGAGTTGTACTTCGGCATGTTCCGCGAGGTGAACGAGAAGATGTCCGAAATGATCCGCATCGACGGCTGCGGCGGGTAGATGTAGGTGTTGCGGACCATGAACTCCTTGAGGATGTCGTTCTGGATGGTCCCGGCCAGTTTGTCCGGCGACACACCCTGTTCCTCGGCCGCGACGACGTACAGCGCGAGCACCGGCAGGACGGCGCCGTTCATGGTCATCGACACGCTCATCTTGTCGAGCGGGATGCCGTCGAAGAGCTGGCGCATGTCGTAGATCGAGTCGATCGCGACGCCCGCCATGCCGACGTCGCCGGCGACGCGCGGGTGGTCGGAGTCGTAGCCGCGGTGCGTCGCGAGGTCGAAGGCGACCGAGAGGCCCTTCTGCCCGGCGGCGAGGTTGCGGCGGTAGAAGGCGTTCGACTCCTCGGCGGTGGAGAAACCCGCGTACTGGCGGATGGTCCACGGCTGGTTGACGTACATCGTCGGGTACGGGCCGCGCAGATAGGGCGCGACGCCGGGATAGGTCCCGAGGAAGTCCACTCCGGACAGATCGTCGGCGGTGTAGACCGGTTTGACGCCGATGCCCTCCGGCGTCTCCCACGCGAGCGCATCGGGGCCCTTGCCTGTGGCGGCGTGCAACGCTTCGGTCCACTGAGGACGGTCGGCGGGCTCGGGGCCGCCGAGTTCGACACCGGCGAAGTTCGGGATGGTCATCACTGCACTCCGAGCTCGTTCAACGTGCCGGTCAGGACTTCGAGGGCGTCGCAGCCCGTGAAGAGGTAGCCCGTGACGTCCGGGTGGTCGCCGGGCTTTCCGGCGAGAAGGACGGACGTCGCACCAGCTTCCTTCAACGCCTTCGCGACGCTGTCCGCTTCCTCCGCGTAGGAGGTGTTGCTTCCGCAGAGGCAGGCGATCTTCGTCCCGCTGGCCCGGAACTCCGCGACGACGGCTGGGATGTCCTTGAGGGCGCCGGGGTTCACGGCCTCGATCCCGCCCGCCTGGAACAGGTTCGCCGCGAAGCTCGCCCGCCCGGTGTGCGCCGCGACGGGGCCGAGCGTGGCGAGGAAGACGCGGGGACGGCTGGGGTGCGCGTCCGCCCGGTCCCGCAGGGCCTCGAACGCCTCCGCGTACCGGTACCGCGGCAGCCCGCCGCCTGGCGGGTCCTCGACGGGATCGCGGACGACCGCTTTTTCGGTCAGGTTGGGGAATTCGCTGACGCCGGTGATCGGATCGCGTCGCGTCCCGATCCGCTTCGACCGCTTCTCCCAGGTTTCGGCGAGGCGTCCGGCGAGCGCGCCCGAAGCCAGTTCGGCCTCGATCCCGCCCGCCGCCTCGATCGCGGTGAACTCCCGCCACGCGGCCTGGGCCAGGTCCTCGGTGAGGTTCTCGACGTACCAGGAGCCGCCCGCCGGGTCGATGACACCGGCCAGTTTGGACTCCTCCAGCAGGACGGCGTGCGTGTTGCGCGCGATCCGGGCGGAGAACGCGTCCGGCTGGCCGATCGCGGCGTCGAACGGGAGCACGGTGATCGCGTCCGCGCCGCCGACCCCGGCGCCGAAACAGGCGAGCGTGGTCCGCAGCATGTTCACCCACGGGTCGCGCTGGGTCAGCATCGCGGGCGAGGTGACCGCGTGCTGCCGCATCCCCGCGCCCTTCCCGCCCGAAACTTCGGTGACCCGGGCCCACAGCCGCCGCGCGGCGCGGAACTTGGCGATCGTGAGGAACTGGTCGGCCGTGGCGGCGAGCCGGAACTCGAGCTGCGCGGCCGCGGTGTCGACGTCCAGCCCCGCTTCGGTGAGCGCCCGCAGATACGCGACGCCCGCCGCGATGGTGGCGCCGAGCTCCTGCGCGTCCGAGCCGCCCGCCTCGTGGAACGGCAGGCCGTCGGCGACGATCGTCCGCACCTTCGGGTGACTCTTCGCGACCCGGGCCGCCAGCCGCGCGGCGGGTTCGACGGGATGCGCCGTGCCGGTGCGCGCGGTCAGTCCGATCGGGTCGGCGCCGAGGGTCGCGGTGACCGCGCTCGCCGGGATCTCGCGTTCGGCGAAGAGCGTGAACAACTCGTTCGCGGCGGCTTCGTACTCTTCGCCCGCGTCGAGGGTGACGGGCGCCAGGTCGACGTAGACCTCGTTCAGCGCGTCGCCCAGTTGAGCGACGGGGACCCCGTTCGCGCCGGCGCGCAGCCAGATCGAGCTGACGCCGCCTTCGAGGTCGGCGAGGATCGCGGTGTTGGTGACTTTGGCGTCGCGGCGCGCGTACCGGGCACGGATGTCCCAGCCCGTCGTCACCGAGCCCTCGGGCCGGGCGCTTCGCACGAACGGGGGAAGTCCGGGGAAACCCGTTCCCTCGACCGTGTCTTCGGCGGTGTAGAGCGGCTGGATCTCCAGGCCGTCATAGGTCCGGGTGACCAGCTTGCTTTCGGGCAGGCCGTCGAAGTCCTCCCCGATCGCGCCGCTCTTGCGCAGCACGCCGGCGACGAGCTCCCGCCACTGTTCCCGGCTCGCTTCGGGGAACTCGGCCGCGAGCTTCAGCTCCTCGGGCGCGTCGGGCTCGCCAGGGGTCCGCACTGACTCCGTCTCGGCCACTTCCGTCATAACCACCGATGCTAACGGCCCGCAACTGCCCCCACCTGTGACGCTAGTCGCGCCTGAAGAGTGACGGCGCATAGGGCCGTCACGGGGGCATACGCCACAATTGGGCCGTGCCGTCCGACACCACCGAGTCCCCCGAGAGCCCCGGCGAAGAGAAGCGTGTCGTCGCCGGGCGATATCGGTTGCGCTCGGTGATCGGCTCCGGATCGATGGGCACGGTCTGGTCGGCCTACGACGAGTTCCTGCACCGCCCGGTCGCGGTCAAAGAGGTGCGGATGCCGCCCGGCGTCCCGACCTCGCAGGCCGACGAACTGCGCGAACGGACCCTGCGCGAAGCCCGCGCGATCGCCGTTCTGAGTCACCCGAACGTGATCATCCTGCACGACGTCGCCCGCGAGAACGACGAACCCTTCGTCGTCATGGAACTGCTGCCGTCGCGCAGCCTCGCGCACATCCTGCGCGACCACGGGCCGCTGACGGTCGAGCAGGCGGCGGCCGTCGGCATCGCGGTGGCGTCCGCGCTCGAAGCCGCGCACGCCGCCGGAATCACCCACCGTGACGTCAAACCGGGGAACGTCCTGGTCGCCGGGGACGGCCGGATCAAGCTCACCGACTTCGGCATCGCGCGCAACGTCTCCGAAGCCACCATGACCCGCACCGGGATGATGCTGGGCTCCCCCGCCTACATCGCGCCCGAAGTCGCCTCGGGCGGCGCGGTCGTGCCCGCCGCCGACCTGTGGGGGCTCGGCGCGACGCTGTTCGCCGCCATCGAGGGCTCGCCGCCCTACGACGCCGACGGCGACCCGCTCGAAACGGTCGGCAAGGTCGTCAACGGGAAGGTGCCGAAGCCCGGCCCCGGTCCGCTGGCCGACGTCATCGGCGCGCTCATGAAGAAGGAGCCGTCGAAGCGGATCACCCTGCGCGAGGTGCGGCGCCGCCTGTACCCGTTGCAGGCCAAGACGCTGATCGACCTCTTCCCCGCCGAGCTGTTCCACACGCCCGACGGCAAGAAGACCACCGCGCACCTGGACGCGACCGACACCCAGGTGATCAAGCCGGTCGCGCCGGAGAAGCCGGGCGAGGGCACGAGTTCCGAACTCGCTGCCGACCCCGGTCCGCTGCCGTTCCTGAACCAGGCCGCCGCGGCACCCGCGCCGCCCGCCGAACTCCCGCCGATGCCGACCGTCGTCCCGCTGCCGCCCCGTCCGCCGGGCCGGTCCGTGGCGGCGACCGTGCTGCTGGCGCTCGCGTCGGTGATCGTCTTCCTGCTGGCGGCGGGCGGCGGATTCGTGCTGGCCAGGACGGTCGGCGGCCAGGATCTGCGGCCACCGGAAAAGCTGCAGCAGGGCGACACGATCGTCACGCAGCCGCCGCCCAAGCTGGTCACACAGCAGGGTGACGCCAGCACGGTGAACGGCATCAAGGGCGGCCGGTTCACCATCGGCGTGCCGGAAGGCTGGCAGAAGTTCGTCGCGCCGCACGTCACCAGGGGTGTGCCGAGCACCGTGGTCCAGTACGTCTCACCCGACGGCCGCCAGGTCATCCGGATCGAGCGGCTGAGTGGCTTCCTGTCCGACAGCCCGCCGCCCGCCTACTTCAGCTGGCTGAAGTCGCAGCATCCGGACATCGACCTCATCAACGATCCGTCCGTCGTACCCGGCCGGGGCGACACCAGCATGCGGTACACCTACCGGACGTCCGAGCGCGGCGCCGCGACCAGGGAAACCACGAACGACACCGCGCGGCGCACGACGTTCATGGACCTGTTCAGCGGGGGCACGGATCTGTGGATCTTCTCGGTGACCTCGCCGATCGAGCAGGAGAGTTCGGCGAGGACCGCGGTCTTCGAGCCCGTCGCGCTCTCACTGATCGTCGACGGCTAGCCGCGCGAGTCGACCGCCTGGTAGTCGTGTCACGACCGGCACGACCTTGATCAACGGAGGATCGGGGACCGTGAGTGTCCCTGATCCTCCGTTGATCAAGGTCCGAGGCCGGGCATCCCTCGCACAGGCCATGCCCAGGTTCTGGTGACGCGGTTTCTGTGACTGCAGTGACCGACGGGATACGCGAGACGTCGGTGCGGGTGTCGTGAGTGAAAAGTGTCGTTAGAACGACCCAAAACACTCACGACCCCTTCAGCCCTCCTCGACGGCTAGCCGCGCGAAGTACGCCTTCGACGCGCGCTGCTGCGCCAGCCTGCGAAGCACCGAAAGCAGCCTGTCGCCGAGAACGGTCTCGACGACGGCGATCTCGATGATCCGCTCCAGCGAGTCGACCCCGGCGATGCCTTCGAGGTCCAGGTCGGCGGTCCGGTCGGCGATCTCGGCGTAGGCGTCGAGTTTGTCGAGGTACCAGCCGTGCCCGACCTCCCGGATCGCGCACAGGACGCCGACGAGGGCCTGGATGACCAGGTCGTCCTCGTCCTTGCAGGGCCAGTCGCGTCGCTCGGCCAGCTCCCGGACCGTGGCGAGTGCCCATTCCCGGCTCTCGTCGTCGACGACCTGACGGGAGCTCGTGATCCCCTCTTGCGCGAGGCCCAGGATCCGGTGCGGACTGGTCTTCCCCTCGTCGACCGCGGCGAGCACCTCGCCGACCGTCGCGAGCGAGAGGCCGCCGACGTCCATCAGCGCCCTGATCAGCTTGATCCGCTGGACGTGCCCGTCGCCGTATTTCGCCTGGTTGGGGCTGGTCCGCTCACCTGGCGGGAGCAGCCCTTCCCGCAGGTAGTACTTGATCGTGGCGACCGGGACCCCGGCCTTCTCGCTCAGCTCCGCCATCCGCACGCGTGGCAACTCCGATCTCGGGGACGGTTCCAGGGTCATCCCTGAAGACTTCTCAGGATGGATAGTTTAGCTTCCCATAACGGAGAGCTTGACTATCCATTCAGGGAGGGACCCATGACCATCTTGACCGATCTCCGTGACAGAACCCGCACCTGGCACCGCGGTTCACTTCGCTGCGCCCAGGCCTTCGCCGTGATCACCGTGCTGTGTGTCCTGGCCATGCTGATCGATCAGCGGACGCTGGGCGGCGCGCCGATCTGGGCGAAACCGTTCAAATTCGCCGTCTCCGGCGCGCTGTACTTCTTCACCTGGAGCTGGCTCGTCTCACTGCTGCCGAAGTTCCGGCGGACCGCGGGCTGGCTCGCGAACGGGCTCGTCGTGCTCTTCGCCGCCGAGTACGTGCTGATGGTCTTCCAGGCCGTCCGTGTCCGAGCGAGCCACTTCAACTACGAAACCCCGCTGGACTACGTGATCTTCCAGGTCATGGGCGGGATGGTCGCGACGCTGTGGCTGATCAACCTCGCCCTCACCGTCGGCGTGATGTTCACCAGGCTCCCCGACCGCGCGACGACGTGGGCGGCCAGGATCGGCGCGATCCTGGGCGTGATCGGGCTTTCGGTGGCGACGCTGATGAGCGGACCGACCCCGGATCAGCAGGCCGCGCTCGCCGCGACCGGCCAGTCCGCGATGATCGGCGCGCATACGGTCGGCCTCCCCGACGGCGGCCCCGGCCTGCCGATCCTCGGCTGGAGCACGGTCGGTGGCGACCTGCGGATCCCGCATTTCATCGGGCTGCACGGCCTTCAGGCGCTTCCGCTGATCGCGCTGGCCCTCGGCCTGCTGGCCACGCGCTATCCGCGGCTTCGCGACGGCGTCCTGCGGCTGCGCCTGGTCGTGATCGCCGGCATCGGCTACGCGGGCCTTCTCGCGCTGCTCACCTGGCAGGCTCTGCGCGGCCAGTCGATCGTCGCCCCCGACGGCTCCACCCTGACGGCCTTCGCCCTGCTCGTCGCGGGCGTCGCCTTTAGCGGGCTAATCGCGATCGGGCGGCCGTCGAAGGACCGGGAGCTGGAGGTCTCCGTCCGATGAGCGTCGAGACCCTCTTCACCTGGACCTTCCCGCTGGCGACGCCGTTCTGGCTGCTGATGATCTTCCTGCCGGGCTGGTCGTGGACCCGCCGGATCATGTCCTCGCCGTGGGTGCCGCTGCTGCCGCTGATCCCGTACTTCGTGCTCGCCATCGCGCACCTCGGCGAGCTCTGGACGGCGGTCAGCAGGCCGGACCTCGGCGTGCTCAGCGCGTTCACCGGCACGCCGTACGGGGCGGCCACGATCTGGGCCCACCTGATCGCCTTCGATCTGTTCATCGCCAGGTGGATGTACCTCGAGTCCCGCGAACACCGGATCCATCCGCTGGTGACGGGCCCGATCCTGGCGCTCACGATCTTCCTGTCCCCGATCGGACTGGTGGCGTTCCTGCTCGTGCGAACTGTCCGGATACGCTCGTCGCATGAGTGAGAACGAGGTCGCGGCGGCCGCCGCCATCGCCGAACGCACCGGCGTCGAGAAGCACGACATCGCCGTCGTGCTCGGTTCGGGCTGGCGCCCGGCGGCAGACGTCATCGGGGAGCCCGAGGCGGAGATCCCGCTGGGCGAACTGCCCGGATTCGTCGCGCCGGGCGCGGTCGGGCACGGGGGAACCGCCCGTTCGGTCCGCGTCGGCGAGAAGCGCGCGCTGATCATGCTGGGCCGCACGCATTTCTACGAGGGCAAGGGCATCGACCCGGTCGTGCACAACGTGCGCACCGCCGCTGCGGCGGGCGCGAGCACCGTGCTGCTGACCAACGCGGCCGGTGGCCTGCGCGAGGGCTTCCGGGTCGGGCAGCCGGTGCTGATCTCCGACCACCTGAACCTGACCGCGCGCTCGCCGATCGTCGGCGCGAACTTCGTCGACCTGACGGACCTCTACTCGAAGCGGCTGCGCGACCTCGCGCGCGAGATCGACCCGTCGCTGGAAGAGGGCGTCTACGCGGGACTCACCGGGCCGCATTTCGAGACCCCGGCGGAGATCCACATGCTGCGGACGCTCGGCGCCGACCTCGTCGGCATGTCGACGGTGCTGGAGGCCATCGCCGCCCGCGCCGCCGGGGTCGAGGTGTTCGGGCTTTCGCTGGTGACCAACCTGGCGGCCGGGATGACCGGGGAACCGCTGAACCACGAAGAGGTCCTCGAAGCGGGCCGCCAGTCCGCCACCCGCATGGGCACCCTCCTGAAGGAACTCGTCACCCGCGCCTGAGCTTGAAGTACATGAAAGCCCCCTTGCTTGCGCCTGGCGCAAGGAAGGGGGCCTTCATGTACTTCTCAGCCCGCGAATTCGGGAAGCCGCCGGGCGACCTCCGCGGGCGACGGCATCGCGGCGACCTCCTCGGCGAGTTTCCGCGCCGCGCCGCGGACGGCGTCGCCGGTGAGCAGTTCGCGCGCCCGCTCGTGAATGGCGTCCGCGGTGGCGTCGCCCCCGATCAACTGCGCGCCCACCCCCGCAGTGACGACGGCCTCGGCGTTCGTGAACTGGTCCGCCCCCTGCGGAAGCACCAGCTGCGGCAGCCCGGCGCCGAACGCGCCCAGCGTCGTCCCGCTCCCACCGTGGTGGACCACGAGGTCGACATGCGGCAGGAGATCGGCCTGCGGCACCCACGCCTCGACACGGACATTGCCGGGGACGTCGCCCAGCCCCGCCGGATCCACCGTCGGACCGGCCGCGACGACGACGTCCGCGTCGATCCGCGCCAGGCCGCCGATGGCCCGCTTGAGCACGTCTTCGTCACCGAACGCGGTGCCGAGGGTGAGGTAGATCAGCGGACGGCTCTTGTCTCGTCCGGCCACGCCCGCCGGGAGATCTCCGGGCTCGGACCAGCCGACGGGTCGCAACGGGATCCTGTTCGCGCCCGCCAGGAAGTCCGGCGACTGCACCGATTCCGGGCAGATGTCGACGACCGGATCGCCGAACGACTGAAGGTCCACGCCCGCGAAACCGACCTCCGCCGCGTAGTCCGCGAGGCGGCCGTTGATGACGTCGATGATCTCGCCCGGCGAGAACCGGCCGAAACCGTGCCCGATCGCGGGGATGCCGGCCAGCCGGGCGGCGATGGCGCCGCCGGCGTTGCCGCTCTCGTACACGACGAGATCCGGCCGGTGCCGCTCGAACAACGGCGTGAGATCGGCGACGAACCGCCTCGGCAGCACATTTCCGAACACTTCCCCGATAACGGGATAGAACGATTCGGGCGGAGCGTCGGCGGCGCTGGGCCGGGCGTCGGGGCCGAGGATCGTGGCGAACGCCTCGCGCTGCCCGAATCCGGCGGTTTCCACGGCCAGACCGGCTTTTTCGACGACCGGCAGCATCTCGTCACCGGTGGCGAACAGGACTTCGTGCCCGGCGTCGCGAGCGGCGACGGCGAGCGGTAGTAGGGGATAGAGATGACCATGACTCACCAGAGAAGTGAAGATCAATCGCACCCTTTCCAACGTACCCGTAGGCTGACTCGGTGACGACTTCCTTGACCCCGGAGCTGCGGGATCGGGCGTTCCGCTGGATCGCCGACGACCCGGACGACGATTCCCGCGTCGAGCTGCAGAACATCCTCGCCCGAGCGATGGGCGGCGAAGACGGCGCGGCGGCCGAACTCGCGGACCGGATGGCTGGCCCGCTCGAATTCGGCACCGCCGGGCTGCGCGGTCCGGTGCGCGCGGGCCCCAACGGGATGAACGTCGCGGTCGTCACCCGCACGACGGCCGGTGTCGCGGACTGGCTGGCCACGCAAGGACATTCGGGCGGAATCGTGGTGGTCGGCCGCGACGCGCGGCACGGTTCGGAGGCGTTCGCCAAGGCCGCCGCCGAGGTGCTGACGGCCGCCGGCTTCGCGGTGAAGGTGCTGCCGGGACCACTGCCGACGCCGGTGCTCGCGTTCGCCGTGCTGGAACTCGGCGCGGTCGCGGGCATCCAGATCACCGCGTCGCACAATCCCCCTGCCGACAACGGCTACAAGCTTTACGACTCGACGGGCGGTCAGATCGTCCCGCCGTCGGACGGCCTGATCGAGCAGGCCATCGAGGCCGCTCCCCCGGCGATCAGCGTGCCGCGCGCGCCGGGCGCCGAGGTCTTGGGCGACGAACTCCGGGACGCGTATCTCGCCAAGGTCGCGCTTCTGCCGCGCGGCCCGGAACGCGGGGTCAAGGTCGCCGCGACGGCGTTGCACGGTGTCGGCGCCGAGACCCTGCGCGCCGCGTTCGAACGCGCCGGTTTCACCGAGCTGAGCCTGGTCGCCGAGCAGTCGGCACCGGATCCCGACTTCCCGACGGTCTCCTTCCCGAACCCGGAGGAACCGGGCGCGACGGACCTTTTGCTGGCGCTGGCGTCCGAAGTGGACGCCGGGCTGGCGATCGCGCTCGATCCCGACGCCGACCGGTGCGCCCTGGGCGTCCGCGAACGGGACGGTTCGTGGCGGATGCTGCGGGGCGACGAAACCGGCGTCCTGCTCGGCTGGCACGTACTGTCCACTGTGGACGCGACCGATCCGCTGGTGGCCACCACGATCGTGTCGTCGTCGATGCTCGGCGAGGTCGCGAAGGCGTTCGGCGCGCGCTACGCGGAGACGTTGACCGGATTCAAGTGGCTGGTCCGCGCGGGCGAGGGTCTCGTGTTCGCCTACGAAGAGGCGCTCGGCCTCTGCGTGAACCCCGGTTTCGTGCGCGACAAGGACGGCATCTCCGCCGCCGTGTTCGCCGCCGGGCTGGCCGCTTCCCTGCGCGCGGCGGGCCGCGGCCCGCTGGACGTCCTCGACGAACTGGCCGTGAAGCACGGCGTGCACGTGACGGACCAGGTCTCGCTGCGGGTCACCGATCTGTCGGTGCGGGAGAAGCTGATGGCCGGCCTGCGCGCCGAGCCCCCGGCGTCCCTGGGCGGCATCGACGTCACCATGGAGGACCTCCTGCCCGACGCCGACGTCCTCCGCTTGACCGGCGAAGGCCTGCGCGTCGTCATCAGGCCTTCCGGGACCGAGCCGAAGCTGAAGGCGTACCTCCAGGTGAAGGAGCCGGTCTCCGGAGACCTCGCCGAGGCTCGCACCGCCGCGAACGCCCGGCTGGCCGCACTGCGGGCCGACATCGAGTCCCGGCTGGCCTGACGATGCCCCGGCTGCTGATCGTCCACCACACGCCGTCGCCCTCGACGCAAGCGATGTTCGAAGCCGTGCTCTCCGGCGCGAACCATCCCGACATCGAGGGCGTCGACGTCGTGCGGCGCGCGGCGCTGGGCGCGACCGTTCCCGACGTCCTCGAAGCGGACGGCTACCTGCTCGGCACCCCGGCGAATCTCGGCTACATGTCCGGCGCGCTGAAGCATTTCTTCGACACCGTCTATTACCCGTGCCTGGATTCCACGCGGGGCAGGCCGTTCGGGTTCTTCGTGCACGGCAACAACGACACCGCGGGCACCGTGCGCGGAATCGAGGGCATCACCACCGGTCTCGGCTGGGAACGCGCGACCTCTCCGGTGCTCGTCACCGGAGAACCGGGCAAAGCGGATTTGGAAGCCTGTTTCGAACTGGGCGGCACCCTGGCCGCCACCCTCATGCCCTGACCCTCCACGCATTTCGTCCTCTGAATGCGGTAGTCGGCGACGCGAACTACCGCATTCAGAGGACGAAATGCGCTGAAAAAGTAAGGGGCCTGTCACCGGAAGCCCTGGGGGTCGACCTCCGGCAACAGGCCTAGGCCAAGGGTTCGCCGTGACGGCGATCAACCTTGGCTGCCCAAGCGTACTACATCCGGCACGATCTTGTGCACCCGCCCGGAAAAACGCCCCTCACTCCGTTGTCCGTGCACCCCCAGGGCACGGATTCCGGAGCGAGAGGCCGGAACACGGTACGAAACCGCTTGACAACTGTAAACCACTGCATACATGGGCTGTCAACAGCTGCGGACAGGCTGGATCGCGTTACACTCCGACTACGGAACGGGGCTGTGGAACCGATGGGGGGATCATGTCACCGGAACAGACCTTCGCCCAAAAACTGAGCGCGCTGATCGACTCGGCACGCGCGGACGAAGGCGCGCCGCACAGCTACCGCGAGTTGTCCGCGGCGATCGATCGCGCCGGCGGGCCCGCCATGTCACCCGCGTACCTCCAGCAACTCGCCACGGGCAAGCGGATCAACCCGAAGATCCACTACGTCGAGGCCCTCGCCAGACTTTTCGGCGTCCCGATCACCTACTTCTTCGAAGACCAGGAAGCGCAACCCGCCGGGGAGGCGAAGCTCATGGCCATGCGCGCGCAGGAGCTCTCACCGCAAGGCCGTCGCCAGGTGATGGACCTGCTGGAACTCGTCGAGCGGTACGAACGCGCCGAGCGCGACCAGCCGGGCGAGCGCCGATGAAGGAACGGGAGCTCCGCAAGCGCTGCCGCAAGATGCTGAACAAGCTCGACATCGAGCCGCCGCTCGAGGTCGAGGTGCTCTGCGAGCGGCTCGGCGAGCAGCGCGGCAGGCCGATCCGGCTGATGCCGTATCCGCTGGAGGTCCCCGGTCCGTTCGGCTGCTGGATCGCCACCGGTTCGGCGGACTACATCTTCTTCCAGCAGGAGACCACGAAGTCCCATCAGGACCACATCATCCTGCACGAACTCGGGCACATGCTCGCCGATCACCATCCCGGCGGCGACGCCGAACCCGCCGATTTCCTGCGCGGTCCCGCCCCCGGCCTCGACGGCGACGCCGTCCACCGCGCTTTACGCCGCACCTCCTACGATGAGGCGCACGAATGGGAAGCCGAGACCGTGGCGACCATCATCCTCGAATGGGCGTCGGTCTTGAACTACACGATTCCCCGTCGCGCCGACGACGATGACGTCCGCCGCGTCCAAGGCGCGCTGGGCGACCATCAAGGGTGGCTGTGAACTCACTGTTCTCCCCTCTCAACGTCGTGGCGATGGCGCTGTTCGCGACCGCGCTCGCCTGGCGGATCTACCAGACCTACCGCGCGCCCCGGGTCCTGCCGAACTGGGCGATCACCATCACGATCGTCTGCGTCGCCGGTTCCTTCCTCGCCCAGCAGAAGGTCATCTCCGGCTGGCTCGACGGGCTCACCGGCAAGGGCACCGGACGCCTGGTCAACAACGTCCTGCTCGCCATCGGTGTCTGCGCGCTGCTGATCGTCTTCCTCGGCTCCGCGCTGGGCCCGCGCAGGCCGGGCCGGGTCCTGTTCGAACTGCTCCCGCTGTCCGGCGCGATCGCGCTGATGCTGGTCGCGATGGCCGTCACCCCACCGGAAGCACGCGGACTCGCACTGAGCCCGAAACTCGTGCACGAGCCCGGCGTGGCGCTGTTCTACCTGGGCGCCGGGCTGTACCTGATCTACGGCCTGTCAGCCTGCGCCTGGTGGATCTTCCGGTACATCCGCACCGCGGACCGCCATCTGCGGACCGGGCTGAAACTCAGTGCCGCCGGGCTGATCAGCCTTTCGGTGGGCAGTGTCTTCCGCGCGCTCTACATCGTGATCGCCTGGGCGTTCGGGCCGTCGATCCCGCTCCTGCTCACCATCGCCGTCCCGTTGGTACTCCTCGGGATCGTGCTCTTCCTCGCCGGCATCACCTACCCCGGTGCCCGCGCGCGATTCGCCGCGCTGCGCCGCCGTCGCCAGCATCGGCTGCACCACGAACAGCTCACGCCCCTGTGGACCGCGCTGGCGGGGATCTACCCGAACATCGTGCTCCGGACCACCCCGCAGGGAGCGTGGGAGCGGTGGCGTCCGCGCACGGTCCACCGCCGGTACTACCGCCGCGTGATCGAGATCCGGGACGGGCTCGTGCAACTGAGTCCTTATCTGGAAACGGATCTCACCGCCCTGGCCGCCGACGATCCGCGCGCGGCGGCGGAGGCGCTGAAGTCGGCGATCGCCAGGCAGGCCGCGGGCGAGGAGACCGACGGGCGGGCGAAACTCGTGCTCCCGGGCGGCGCCGCGGACATCGAATCCGACGTCCGGCCGTTGCTCGCGCTTTCGGCCGCCGTATCCCGGAACGAGGCATGACCTTGCAGCTTCTTCTGACGGCGGACCGGATCCTGCCGCGGCCCGGCACGCCCGTATCGGACGGCGCCGTGCTCGTCGAGGGCGACCGGATCCTCGCGGCGGGCCTGCGCGCCGACGTCGTCGCGCAGGCGTCACCGGACGCCGAACGGCTCGACTTCCCCGGCGCGACACTTCTGCCCGGCCTGTTCAACGCCCACGTGCACCTGGCTTTCGACGCCACCCGCGAGATGCTGCCGAACTTCCTGGCGAGTGAGGACGACGCTCTCCGCGCGGGCGCCAAGGACCGCTTGGGACAGTTGCTGCGCAGCGGCGTCACGACCGTGCGGGACCTCGGCGACCGCGACGCCCTGGGCGCACGCGTCCGGGCCGAACTCGAAGCCGAAGGCGCCGCCGCCCCGCGCCTGCTGACCGCCGGGGCGCCTTTGACCGTCCTCAATGGACACTGCCACTTCTTCGGCGGCGTGGTCGGTGACGACGACTCCGTGCGGGCGATGATCGACGCCAACGCGGCCGCGGGCGCCGACGTGATCAAGGTGATGGCCAGCGGCGGCCAGATCACCGAGGGCGGCGCGGACATGTGGGAGTCCCAGTTCGACATCCGGGCCCTGCGCCTGATCGTCGAACACGCGGCGGCCCACGGGCTTCCGGTCGCGGCGCACGCCCACGGCGCCGACGCGATCGAGACGGCGGTCGAGGCGGGCGTGGCCACGATCGAGCACTGCACCTGGATGACCGGTCCGCAGCGGCAGGACCGGCGCGAACACGTCGCCAAGCGCATGGCGGCCGAGGGCATCGCGGCGTGTTCGACCAGCAGCCGCAACTGGCGGACGCTCGCCGAGCGCATGGGCGAGGAACTCGCGAAGACCGTCTACGGCAGGCTGTCCTGGCTGGAGGAGCTGGGCGTCCCGCTGCTGGCGGGCACGGACGCCGGACTGCCCGGTTCGGTCTTCGACGATCCGGTCGGCGCACTCGAACTCTACGAATGGCTCGGTTTCGGCAGGCGGCGGATCCTCGAGATCGCGACCGAGGACAGCGCCGCCGGACTCGGCCTCGGCGACGTCACCGGCCGGCTCGCACCCGGCCTGAGCGCCGACGTCCTGGTGGTCGACGGCGACCCGCTCGCCGATCTTTCCGCGCTCCGGAACCTCCGCCTGATTCTTGCGCGCGGGGTGGTCGTGAGTGGTAAGTCGCGTTAGAACGTCATTTACCACTCACGACCCACCTGACCGATCCGTCCGGAAGCCCGGGCATTCAGCGGACTCACTGCGCCGTGTCGCGAAAGCCACTTTCAGGACGTCTGGTGTCCCGAAAGTGGCTTTCGCGACACTCGATGCCGCCGGAACCGCTAGGCCGGGACCGCTGGGGCGGGGCGCAGGTAGGCAAATACGAGTCCGCTAGAACCCGAAACGCCACTCACGACCACCCCGACCGACCTCCCGAAAGTGGGACGCCAAGTTTGGTGACATCGTTTTAAAACAGTGTTATCTTTGTCTTCGCTCCTCCACCGCGAAGGGAAAGACCATGGAAGGCCCGATCAGACTGTTCACCGTCATCGCGCTCGTTTCGCTGCCGACGGTGATGTACGGCGGCTACGTGCTGATGGGTGTGCTGCGCGACAGGAAACTGACCGAACACCAGCGCGGGATGTTCCGCGCCGGCCACGCCCACGCCGGTGTCCTGCTGGTCCTGGCGCTGGTCGCGCTCCAGATCCTCGGGCAGACCGGACTCCCGGACACCGTGTTGTGGATCGTCTGCTTCCTGCTGCTGTTCGGCGTGCTCGCCCAGTCCGGCGGGTTCTTCCTGCACCTGGCGCCCGGCAAGGGCAAGCTCGGCGGACGCGTCACCAGCGCCGGGGCCGTCCTGCTCGGAGCCGCGATCCTGACCACCGCGTACGGGGTGGCCTTCCCCTGACAAAAGCGCCGGCGACCGCTCGTTAAGCTTGCTGACGTGCCTGAATACCTGCCGACAGCCCCCGCCAAGGGGACCCGCGACTTCCTGCCCGCCGAGATGTCCGTCCGGACGCAGGTGTTCGGCCATCTCTACGACGTGCTCGAACTGCGGGGTTTCCTCCGCTACGACGGGCCGATCCTCGAACCCGCCGAGATCTACGAGCGGAAGTCCGGGCAGGAGATCGCGGACCAGCAGCTGTACACGCTGACCACCAAGGGCGGCGAGCGGCTGGCGCTGCGCCCGGAGATGACCCCGTCGGTCGCCAGGATGATCGCGGGCAACGCCAAAGCGCTGCAGTTCCCGGTGCGCTGGTACAGCCACCCGAACTGCCACCGCTACGAGCGGCCGCAGCGTGGACGGGTCCGCGAGCACTGGCAGATCAACGCGGACATCTTCGGTTCGGACAGCGCGAACTGCGAGATCGAGATCTTCGAGCTGATCCACGACATGATGACCGCGCTCGGGGCGACCCCGGACATGTTCCAGGTGCGCGCCAACGACCGGAACCTGCTCTCCTCGGCGCTCACCGACATCGTCGGCGTGACCGCGGAGCAGTTGCCGCAGGTGTTCACCCTGGTGGACCGCTGGGAGAAGTCGGACCGCACGAAGCTGAGCGACACCGCGACCGAGATCGGCCTGACCGAGAAGCAGTTCGAGAAGCTGGCCGAGATCCTGTCGTCCGGCACCGCGCTGCTCGACGAACTGCCCGAGCAGGTCAAGGAGAACTCGAACCTGGTGAAGGTGCTGAACAGCGGCGCCGCGAACCTGATCAAGTTCGACCCGATGATCGTGCGCGGGCTCGCGTATTACACGTCGACCGTGTTCGAGGTCTTCGACACCTCTCCGGAGAACCGCCGGGCCCTCTTCGGCGGCGGCCGGTACAGCGACCTGGCGTCGTTGTTCACGTCGCAGCAGATCCCCGGGATCGGCTTCGGCATGGGCGACGTCACGCTGATCGACTTCCTCGACACCCACGGCCTGACACCGAAGCCGCGCAGCGAGGCCGACGTCGTGGTGATCCCGGTGGTCGAGGAGCTCACCGACGCCGCGCGCGAGGTCGCGGGGCGGCTTCGGAAGGCCGGTCTGCGCACGTCCACGCCCGTCGAGCTGCGCAAGCTGGGCAAGGAACTCACCCGGGCCGACAAGGCCGGGGCCCGGGCCGTGGTGATCGTCGGCCAGGAGGACTGGGACGCCGGGAACGTGACGGTCCGCGGTCTCGCGACCCGCGAGCAGCAGACGGTCGCCGTCGACGGTGTCGTCACGGCGGTCAATTCCCTTCTCTGACAACGAAAAAAGCCGGCGCCCTGGACCAGGGCGCCGGCTTTGTCGTTCTCAGCGTGACAGCATCTTCATGGACTCTTCGGTGTAACGCTCCCCCGCGACAGCGTCGGCCGGGACCGCCGCCTCGACCGCGGCCACGTCCTCGGTGGTCAGCTTCAGACCGACGGCCGCGACGTTCTCTTCGAGGTACTTGCGCCGCTTCGTGCCCGGGATCGGCACGACGTCCTCACCCTGTGCCTGCACCCACGCCAGCGCGAGCTGTCCGGCGGTGACGCCCTTCTGCTCTGCCAGCGCACGCAGCGCCTCGACGATCGCCAGATTCCGCTCCAGGTTTCCGTCGGCGAACCGCGGCTGGACCGCCTGCCGGAAGTCGCCCTCCGCGAAGTCCTCTTTGGACTTGAAGCGGCCGGTGAGGAAACCGCGCCCCAGTGGGGAATACGGCACCAGCCCGATGCCG
The DNA here is from genome assembly GCF_001995215.1 of Amycolatopsis azurea DSM 43854. GTDB lineage: Bacteria > Actinomycetota > Actinomycetes > Mycobacteriales > Pseudonocardiaceae > Amycolatopsis > Amycolatopsis azurea. The sequence goes on along the minus strand of NZ_MUXN01000008.1, from coordinate 129,269 downwards.
AGCTCACGGCAGACCGGGACGACCTCGTTCTCGATGTCGCGCGACCACAACGACCATTCCGTCTGCACCGCCGTCACCGGATGCACGGCGTGCGCCCGCCGGATCGTCTCCGGACCGGCCTCGGACAACCCGATGTGCCGGATCTTCCCCTGCTCGACGAGCGACGACAGCGCGGTCACGGTCTCCTCGATCGGCACGTTCGGGTCGACGCGGTGCTGGTAGTAGAGGTCGATGTGATCGACGTTCAGCCGACGCAGCGACGCCTCGACCTGTTGCCGTACATAGAATTCGTCGCCGCGGATGCCGCGCTTCGAGGGGTCGGCCTCGTCGCGCACGATGCCGAACTTGGTCGCCAGCACGACCTTGTCCCGCTTGCCGGCCAGCGCGCGGCCGACCAGTTCTTCGTTGCGGCCGAAGCCGTACATGTCGGCGGTGTCGAACAGGGTCACGCCGAGGTCGATCGCGCGGTGGACGGTCGCGATGGATTCGGTGTCGTCACCTTGGCCGTAGAACTCGCTCATGCCCATGCAGCCGAGCCCCTGCGCGCCGACTTCCAGCGTGCCGAGCCTGCGTGCGGGCAGGGTGGAACCCGTCATGATTTTCTCCAGTGATTCTTCGGGTTTTACTTGCCGGCCGCGCGGGCGAGCCGCTCCGGGTAGCGTTCGCCGGCGATCGCCTCGACGGGCGCGGCCTTCTCGATGGCCTCGATGTCCACTTCGGACAGTTCCAGCTCCGCGGCGGCGGCGTTCTCTTCGAGGTACTTGCGCCGCTTCGTGCCCGGGATCGGCACGACGTCCTCACCCTGTGCCTGCACCCACGCCAGCGCCAGCTGTCCGGCGGTGACGCCCTTCTGCTCGGCCAGCGCACGCAGCGCCTCGACGATCGCCATGTTGCGCTCGAAGTTGCCCTCGGCGAACCGGGGCAGCCCGCGGCGCATGTCGTCCTCCGGAAGGTCCTTCACCGACGTCACGCTGCCGGTGAGGAAACCGCGGCCGAGCGGCGAGAACGGCACGACGCCGATCCCCAGTTCGCGGGTGGTGGAACGGATTTCGCCTTCGATTCCGCGCGTCCACAGCGACCATTCGCTCTGCAGCGCCGTCACGGGATGGACGGCGTGCGCACGGCGGATCGTCTCGGCACTGGCCTCGGAGATCCCGGCGAAGCGGATCTTGCCCTCCTCGACCAGCTCCGCGAGCGCTCCCCAGGTCTCCTCGATCGGCGTGTCCGGGTCGACGCGGTGCTGGTAGTAGAGGTCGATGTGGTCGACGTTCAGCCGTCGAAGGGACTGTTCGCAGCTCTGCTTGACGTACGCCGCGTCGCCGCGGGCCGACATCCCGCCGTCCTTGTCCCAGACGATGCCGAACTTGGTCGCCAGCACGACCTGGTCCCGCTTGCCCGCGATGGCCCGGCCGACCAGCTCCTCGTTCGCGCCGGCGCCGTAGACGTTCGCGGTGTCGAGCAGGGTCACGCCCAGTTCGAGGGCGCGGTGGACGGTGGCGATCGACTCCGTGTCGTCGTTCCGGACGCCGTACGCCTGGCTCATCCCCATGCAGCCGAGCCCCTGCGCCCCGACTTCCAGACCCCCGAGCCTCCTGGTGCTGATCACGCTGAAATTCCCTCCACGGTGGCTCCGGTGCCGAGCACCTTGCGTTCCACCTGGTCGTAGTGGTCGATCTTGTAGTCGAGGATGTCGAGGCAGGCCTGCAGCTCGGCGATCCTCTCGGCGACGGAGGTGCGCTGGTCGACGAGGATCGACTTGCGCCGCCCAGCGCTCGCCGCTCCGTGGTGGCGCAGCGACGCGTACTCCCGCATGCGCTTGATGGGCATGCCGGTCAGGCGCAGCTTGGTCAGGAACCCCAGCCACCCGAGGTCGTCGTCGGTGTAGGCGCGGCGCCCCGCGGCGTCCCGCGCCGGAGGCTCGACGAGTTTGATGCGCTCGTAGTACCGGAGAGTGTCGATGGACAGTCCGCTACGTCGCGCGGCTTCCGCTATCGAGTAGCTCATGTGAACGACAGTACGACCTGGAGTGCGCTCCAGGTCAACTCCGAATCCGCGCGATTGATAACAGCGTTGCGATACTCTGTGATCATGCCCCGCCCCAGGACGCACGACGAGAACCTCCGGCTGAAACTGCTGGACCGTGCCGGTGAGCTCATCTCGGCCGACGGACCGAAGGCCCTCAGCCTCCGCAAACTCGCCGCCGACGTCGGTACGTCCACCACCGCGGTCTACTCGCTCTTCGGCGGGAAGACGGATCTGGTCGGCGCCCTCTTCGTCGAGGGCTTCCGCCGCTTCGGGCTCCGGATGTCGGGCGTCTCGCGGACGGGCGACCCGGTCGAGGACCTCGTCCGGCTCGGCGTCGCGTACCGCGAAAGCGCGCTGGCCGATCCGCACCTCTACGCCATCATGTTCACGAAGTCGGTGCCGGGTTTCGAACCGGCGGAGGAGACGTCCGGCCAGGCTCGCGCGACGATGGCGCCGCTGGAGGACACGATCCGCGCCGCCGTCGCCGACGGCGTCTTCCTCGACGTGCCGCCCGAGGTCGTCACCGTGGCCTGCTGGGGCTTCGTGCACGGGCTCGTGTCACTGGAGCTGAACGGGAACCTGCCGGAGGAGTTCACCGTGAGCGCGGCCTACGAAACCGCGCTGCGGGCGAACGCCTCCGGCTGGCTGCGCCGCTGACCTGCGTTTAGCGGGCTAATCGCGATCCGGCGGCGGAGCGCAGTTAGCGGGCTAAACGCGATCCGGCGGTCACCAGAGCGGCAGGGTGCCCTGGTGCAGGACGTTCCCCGCCGCGTCCAGGACGGTGATCCCCACCTTCGCGTGCTCGTAGTCCTGACTGACGCCGTCCGGGAACCACGCCGCGAAAGTCCCGCCCGCGACCGTCGCGTCGATCGTCTTGCCGGTCCCGAAGTCGAGCTTCACGGCCACCGCGGCATCGGGCACGACCCCCAGGTAGGCGTTCTGCGGTTTGGTGGCGACCCCGTTCCGATCCACCCTGCCGACGGTCTCGGTCCGCAAGGTGTGCACCGGTTCCGCGGTCTTCGGCTGGTCGTACATGACGGCGTAGTGAGCCGTCTTCCCATCCCCGTATCCGAGTCCGCCCTGGCACACGATGGTCCGGCCGCCGAGGCGGGCGACGACGACTCCGACATCCTCACCTTCGAGCAGCGCGCCGACCTCGTAGGCGTCGTCGTCCGACAGCGCTTCGGACGCCGCCCTCGTGCACGTGGTGAAGAACTCGCCCGCCGGCGTGGCCCGGTCGGGCACCGGGAACACCGGCTTGTCCAACACGGTCGCGGCCGGCTCCGGCGCGGGCCGAAGGAGATAGGGAGCTCGGTAGTGGAGCGGGCGGGACTGCTCTCCGGGTGTCGGCCCGACCGCGTAGGTGGTCCGCGACGGCTTCATCGGCGCGATGTGCACGAACAGATTCCCTGGCCGGAAGACCGGGATGTCCCGCAAGGACGACGACGCCTCGTTCTGGCCCGACACCTCCAGTTTCGGCCATTCGGGATCGACGACGCCCGCGACCGTTCCGGACCGGGTCATCAGCAGGGCCGCGGTCCCGCCGTGCGTGTAGGGCGGAGCGGCATCCGGGTCGGACACGGTCGCCGTCATCAGCGTGGTCTCGCAGAAGAGCGGTTTGCCGCCCGCCATCACCGCGACGACGGTGATCTCCCACGAGGTGACAGTGAACTGCGGGACCCATTCGTCCCGCGCCGGGAAGCTCGCCGCCCTGCTCCCGGACTGGACGGCGGCCCAGCAGCGGTCCATCGCCGCCACGGCCTTCGGCCAGTCGAGGGAGAAGTCAGGGTTCGCGACGACGGGACCCGGCCGGTCCGGCTCACGGATGACGACGGTCGCCACCAGTGCGCCCGCGAGGACCAGGACGACGGCGGCCGCGGCGGCGAAGACCGGCCAGCGCCGCCGCACGGGTTTTCCCATTCCCTCCCGCAGCGACATCCGCAGGCTGTCCAGCACTTCCGGGGGGAGTTCACGCCTGCCGGGCAGGCCGAGGTCGTCGGTCATTTCTCCTCCAGGGCGGTCCGCAGCTGCGCACGGGCCCGCGAGATGTGGGCGCGAACGGTCACCTCGGCGACGCCGAGCAGTTCGGCGGCGTCGGCAGGGGAAAGATCCCCGAGAAGGCAGAGTTCGACCGCCTGCCGCTGCGACTTCGGCAGCTTCGCGACCAAGGCGAGCACCCGGTGGAGACGCTCTTCGCCGTCGAGCTGGTCGACGACGGTGTCGGCGTGGTCGGACACCGACCGGGGTTCCGGCAGCCGCCGGACGAGCCGGAGCCGCCGTCCGGAGCTGCGCTTCTCACTGCGCGCGAGGTTCCCCGCGACCGTGTACAGCCAGGGCAGCGCGCTGTCGCGGATGAGCGTGACGTCCGCCCGGCGCCGCCAGGCGGTGAGGAAGGTCGCCGACGTCAGGTCTTCGGCCGACGCCCAAGACCCCGTCAGCCGATACGCGTGGTTCCACACCGACTGGACGTGGCGTTCGAACAGCTCGGTGAACGCGGTGTGATCACCGCCCGCCGCCGCTCGCCAAAGCTCCGTGTCACTCCTGCCGGGAGGAGGTCCGCACGAGTCCACCGGCACCCCCGCCGATCCGGTCACTGTTCTGGTCACATCCGTCAGTGCCCGGCACCCGCCGAGATGTTGCGACCGGGGCCCACCCGACCTGCGTTTAGCCCCCTAATCGCGATCCCGGGCACGACCTGCGTTTAGCGGGCTAAACGCGATCCGGTCGCGATCCGGCAGGTCAGACCGCGCCGTACTGCCGGTCCCCCGCGTCCCCGAGCCCGGGCACGATGAACCCGGAGTCGTTCAGCCGCTCGTCGATGCTCGCGGTCACCACGCGCAACGGCAGCCCGGTCTTCTCCAGGTGCGCGATGCCCTCGGGCGCCGCCAGCGCGCAGATCGCGGTGACGTCGGTGGCGCCCCGGTCGGTCAGCAGCCGGATCGTGTACTCCATGGACCCACCGGTCGCCAGCATCGGGTCGAGCACCAGCACCGGCCGGTCGGCGAGCGATTCCGGCAGCGACTCGAGGTACGGCGTCGGCTTGAGCGTCTCTTCGTCGCGGGCGAGGCCGACGAAGCCCATCTGGGCGTCCGGGATCAGCTTGTGCGCCTGGTCCGCCATGCCCAGCCCGGCCCGCAGCACGGGCACCAGCAGCGGCGGGCTCGCCAGCGCGTAGCCGTCGGTGCGCGCCACCGGCGTGTGGATCCGCTCGATCCGCACGGGCATTTCCCGCGTGGCTTCGTAGACCAGCATGACGGTCAGCTCGTGCAGCGCCGCGCGGAAGGCGGCGCTGTCGGTGCGCGCGTCGCGCATGGTGGAGAGCCTGGCCTTGGCCAGCGGGTGATCAACGACGTGCACATCCATGCCGGTCAATTTAGCTCTTCACGCCTGCCGCGCGAACCAGCCGACCCAGCGGCGCTGCCACGGCGTCTCCACCGAACGCTTGTCGTGGTTCGCCCGCGCCCAGGCCACGGCCTCGTCGGCGGTCAGCCCGCCGAGCGTGGCCAGGCAGGACAGCACGGTGCCGGTCCGGCCGACCCCGCCGTAGCAGGCGACCTCGACGCCTTCCCCGGCCGCGGCCCGCTCGTGCAGGTCCACGATCCGCCGTCGCGCGTCCGCCCAGTCGGTCGGCAGCAGGAAGTCGGGCCAGCGGATCCACGCCCGCTCCCAGTCCATTTTGTGATCGTGCTTCCGGCGCAGCTTCGCGCCGCCCAGATACAACCCGAAATCCGGCGAAGGTCCTTCCGGCCACGGGCGACCCAGGCCCCGTCCGCGTACCTTCACCCCGTCCGGCAGCTCCACGGCGCCGGGTAGTGAGTTCCCCATCACGGGAGAATGCCACTGTCGGCCGGAAGGTGGACGCCCAGCCCCGCCACCGGCGCTAGGCTCCCGCACGTGAGCGAAGAGCCGGCCTTGCCAGGACCCGAACAGATGCGCATCTCCGACGCCGACCGCGAGCAGGTCGCGCAGGTGCTGCACGCGGCGATGTCCGAGGGGCGTATCACCATCAACGAGCTGGAAGAACGGCTCACCGTCGTCTACGCGGCCAAGACCGTCGGGGATCTGAAGCCGGTCACCGCGGACCTGCCGCGGCAGTCGCGGTCGGCGATCGAGCCCGCGACGTCGCGCGCGCTCGGCCTGCCCGACGACCGCATCGGCGGCCACCCGGGATCCGGCGCCTCGATCGCCGTCATGTCCGGCGCGTCGCGCAAGGGCAGCTGGGTGGTCCCGCCGCAGCACAACAGTTTCGCGTTCTGGGGTGGGACCGACATCGACCTGCGGCACGCGCGCTTCGCCGAGAAGAACACGACGATCACCGCGGTCGCGATCATGGGCGGGATCGACATCATCGTGCCCGACGACATCAACGTGGACGTCACCGGAATCGGCTTCATGGGGGCCTTCGAACTGGAGGACCGCGCCGGGACGCCCGCCGCGCCGCCGACCGCGCCGACGGTGAAGATCACCGGCCTCGCGTTCTGGGGTGCCGTCGTCGTCAAGCGGAAACCGCGTAAGAAGGAAGTACCTGAAATCGAGATCTGAGCCGAATTGGGGGATTCGCCTGATGCGCCGAAGTTTCGTCGCCATCACTTGTGCCGCACTGCTTTCCGTCACCGCCTTCCCGGCGGCGGCCGCCGAGAGGACCGATCCGCGCCAGGCCGCGATGGACGCGGCGGTCGCCGCGGGTATCCCCGGGATGGTCTCCGTCGCCGACGATTTCCGCGGCGCCAGCGGCGTCGCGAAGATCGATCGGCCGGGTAAGCCCGACGCGTCGGGCCGTTGGCGGGTCGCGAGCGTTTCCAAGGTGTTCGTCGCGACGCTCGTCCTCCAGCTCGTGGCCGAAAAGCGCCTCGGGCTGGACGAGCCCGTGCAGCGCTACCTGCCGGGACTGCTGCCGTATCCGGAGCCGATCACCGTCCGCCAGCTGCTGCAGCACACCAGCGGCCTGCCGCGTGACCTCGCCCCCGAGGACACCTGGGCGTCCGGTCCCGAGATCGACACCGAACGCTTCGAGCACTTCGACAGCGAAGACCAGATCCGCCTGAGCGTGACGAAGCAGCCGCTCCAGTTCAAACCCGGGACGAGCTGGGCGTACTCCAACACCGGCTACAACGTCCTCGGCCTGCTGGTCGAGAAGACCACCCGCAAGCCGCTCGAGCGGGCACTGGCCGAGCGCATCACCGGACCGCTGCACCTGCGCGACACCTCGCTGCCGCGCGACTTCCCGTTCCTGATCGGCCCGGCCGCCCACGGCTACGAGCAGCTGTACGACGCGCCGCGCGGTCTCACCGACGTCACCACCTACAACTACTCGCGCTACTTCGGCGCGGGCGGCGTCGTCTCTTCGGGCAAGGACCTCAACCGGTTCTTCGAGGCCCTGTTCGGCGGGCGTCTGCTGCCCGCGGACCTGGTGAAGCAGATGAAGACGACCGTCCCGGCGGGCGGCGGCATGGAGTACGGCCTCGGCCTGATGAAGCTGAACCTCAAGACCGCCGGCGCCTGTGCGGAGGACCACGTCATCTGGGGGCACGCCGGCGACCTGCCGGGCTTCAACACCCTGAGCTTCCACGACGAGTCCGGCAAGAACATCTCCACGCTGGCCACGGTGGACCTCACCGCGTCGCCGGACGCCTCGCTCAAGCGGCAGCTGCCGATGGTCACTGAGTTCTGCACCCCGGTGGTGCCCTCGGCCAGGGCCGCCGCCCAGGCCCCGGTGCCCAGCTTGTAGGCCGCTTACACTCACCCGTATGACAGCTACGACCAGCTCGCCGGCGGCGACGGCAACCCCGTCGCCGCTGGCGGACGCGACTCGCGACGAGGCGAGCCTGCGCCGGTTCCTGCACGGGCTGCCTGGTGTCGACCAGGTCGGCGTCGAGCAGCGGGCCGCGGGCCTCGGCACGCGCAGCATCAAGAAGGCCGCCAAGCTCTGGGCGATCGACACCGCCATTTCGATGGTCGACCTGACGACCCTCGAAGGCGCCGACACGCAGGGCAAGGTCCGCGCGCTCGCGGCGAAGGCCAAGCGGCCCGACCCGGAACGCCCGGACACCCCGCAGGTCGCGGCCGTGTGCGTGTACCCGGACATGGTCGAGACGGCTGTCGAGGCGCTTCGCGGCACCGGCATCCACGTCGCGAGTGTCGCCACCGGCTTCCCCGCCGGGCGCACGAGCCGCGAGATCAAGCTGGCCGACACCAAGATCGCCGTCGACGCCGGGGCCGCCGAGATCGACATGGTGATCGACCGCGGCGCGTTCCTCCAGGGCCGCTACCTGGAGGTCTTCGAGGAGATCCAGGCGATCAAGGCCGCCTGTGGCAGCGCTCACCTCAAGGTGATCCTCGAAACCGGTGAGCTGGCCACCTACGACAACGTCCGCCGCGCCTCCTGGCTCGCGCTGCTGGCAGGCGGCGACTTCATCAAGACCTCCACCGGCAAGGTGTCGCCCGCCGCGACGCTGCCGGTCACCCACGTCATGCTGCAGGCCGTCCGCGACTGGTTCGTCCAGACCGGTGAACTGCGCGGCGTCAAACCGGCCGGTGGCATCCGGACGACCAAGGACGCGATCAAGTACCTGGTCGCGGTGCACGAGGTCGCCGGCGAGCAGTGGCTGACCCCGGATCTGTTCCGGTTCGGGGCGTCCAGCCTGCTCAACGACCTCCTGCTGCAGCGCCGCACCCAGGCCGACGGCCACTACAGCGGTCCCGACTACGTGACGGTGGACTGATCCATGGGCATCTTCGAGTACGCGCCCGCGCCCGAATCGCGCGACCTCGCGAACCTCAAACCGCACTACCGGCCGTTCGTGAACGGCGAATTCGTCGACGGCTCGGGTGAGCCGCTCAAGACGATCAACCCGGCCACCGAAGAGGTGCTCGCCGAGGTCGGCACCGCGTCGGTGTCCGATGTGGACATCGCGGTGAAGGGCGCACGCAAGGCGTACACAGGCGTCTGGTCCAAGATGCCGGGCTCGGAACGCGCCAAGTACCTGTTCCGCATCGCGCGCCTGATCCAGGAGCGGTCGCGGGAGCTGGCCGTCCTGGAAAGCCTCGACAACGGCAAGCCGATCAAGGAATCGCGCGATTCCGACGTGCCGACGGCCGCCGCGCACTTCTTCTACCACGCCGGTTGGGCCGACAAGCTCGACTACGCGGGCTACGGACCGAACCCGAAGCCGCTCGGCGTCGCGGGCCAGGTCATCCCGTGGAACTTCCCGCTGCTCATGCTGGCGTGGAAGATCGCGCCCGCGCTGGCCACCGGCAACACCGTGGTGCTCAAGCCGGCGGAGACCACGCCGCTGACCGCGCTGGTGTTCGCGGAGATCTGTCAGCAGGCCGAACTGCCGCCCGGCGTGGTCAACATCCTGCCCGGCGCCGGGGACATCGGCGCCGCGCTGGTCGGCCACGGCGACGTGAACAAGGTCGCCTTCACCGGATCGACCGAGGTCGGCAAGGCCATCCAGCGCCAGATCGCGGGCACCGCGAAGAAGCTGACGCTGGAACTGGGCGGCAAGGCGGCGAACGTCGTCTTCGATGACGCCCCGCTGGACCAGGCCGTCGAGGGGATCGTCAACGGGATCTTCTTCAACCAGGGCCACGTCTGCTGCGCGGGATCACGCCTGCTGGTGCAGGAGTCCGTCGCCGAGGAGGTCCTCGAAAAGCTGCGCCACCGCGTCTCGACGCTGCGGCTGGGCGACCCGCTGGACAAGAACACCGACATCGGCGCGATCAACTCCGCCGAGCAGCTCGCGAAGATCAAGGGACTGGTGGAGTCCGGCGACGCCGAGGGCGCGGAGCGCTGGACCAGTCCGTGCCCGGTGCCGGAACGTGGTTTCTTCTTCGCTCCCACGGTGTTCTCGGACGTCCAGCAGTCGATGCGCATCGCCCGCGAGGAGATCTTCGGGCCGGTGCTTTCGGTGCTGACCTTCCGCACGCCGGACGAGGCCGTCACCAAGGCGAACAACACGCCGTACGGGCTTTCGGCCGGTATCTGGACCGAGAAGGGCTCGCGCATCCTGTGGATGGCGAACCAGCTCCGCGCCGGTGTCGTCTGGGCCAACACGTTCAACCGCTTCGATCCCGCCGCGCCGTTCGGCGGCTACCAGGAGTCGGGTTTCGGCCGCGAAGGCGGACGCACCGGACTGGAGGCTTACCTCGATGTCTGACCGTATTTCGGTAGCCAAGACCTACAAGCTCTACATCGGCGGCAAGTTCCCGCGCTCGGAGTCGGGTCGCGTGTACCCGGTCACCGACGGCAAGGGCAAGTTCCTGGCGAACGCCTCGCACGCGTCCCGCAAGGACGTCCGTGACGCGGTTTCCGCCGCACGCAAGGCTTTCGGCGGCTGGTCGGCGGCGACGGCGTACAACCGCGGCCAGGTGCTGTACCGGGTGGCGGAGATGCTGGAAGGCCGTCGCGAGCAGTTCGTCGCGGAGGTTTCCGCGTCCGAAGGCGTCGCGGCGAAGAAGGCTCAGTCCCTTGTGGACGCTTCGATCGACCGCTGGGTCTGGTACGCGGGCTGGACGGACAAGATCGCGACCGTGCTCGGCGCGGCCAACCCGGTCGCGGGACCGTACTTCTCCTTCACCGTGCCCGAGCCGACCGGTGTCGTCGGTGTGCTGGCGCCGCAGCAGTCGTCGCTGCTGGGTCTGGTGAGCGTGCTGGCCCCGGTGCTGGCGACCGGCTCGACCGCGGTGGTCGTCTCCAGCGCGGACAGGCCGCTGCCCGCGATCACGCTCTCGGAGGTCCTGGCGACGTCCGACCTGCCCGGCGGGGTCGCGAACATCCTGACCGGACGCGCGTCGGAGCTGGGCTCGTGGCTCGCGTCGCACGGCGACGTCAACGCCCTCGACCCGACCGGTGCGGAGCCCTCCGCGCGGGCGGACCTGGCGCGCGACGCCGCCGGAACCGTGAAGCGCGTCCTAACCGTCCCGGACACCGAGCCGGACTGGACGACCGACGCCGACATCTCTCGGCTGCGGCGGTACCTGGAAGCGAAGACCGTCTGGCACCCGCTGGGCGTCTGACCTCCGCATTTCGTCTTGTCAGTGCGTGCCCATCCGGCCGGATCGCGTTTAGCCCGCTAAACGCGATCCGGTCTCAGGGGTCGAGGTCGGCCCCGGTCAGCGCCCGGCCGGGGAGCGGCTCGTTCTGCCCGGCCCGCAGGCCGTCGATCATGATGCCGATGCACCGCCGCATCGCGATCCGTGCGACCTCTTCGCCCTTGCCCGGCATCTGCCGCAGCAATGTCGCGAACAACATCGCGACATCCCCGGTGCCGACGTCCTCGCGAAGCCGGCCCTCCGCCTGAGCGCCCTGGACGAAGCCGCTCAGCACCACCAGCAGCTCGTCACGCAGGGCTTTGATCGCGGGGTCGCTCCTGAGGATCACCAGCGCTCGCGGGGACACCATCGCGAGCTGGATGCTCAGCTGCAGCTCCATCGACTGGTGCAGCAGCCGGATCAGGGCGTCCCAGTCCGAGGACTCCTGGTCCTTCGCGGCCTTCGCGTCCCTCAGTACCCGGTCGAAGTTGTCGACGGCGACCGCCCGGATCAGCGCGTCGCGGTCCGGGAACCGCCGGTAGAGGGTGCCGACGCCGACGCCCGCCGAGCGCGCGATCTCCTCCATCGGGACCTCGGCGCCCTGGGCGGCGAAAATCAGTCTCGCGGCGGCCAGGATCTGATCCCGGTTCCGGCGCGCGTCGGCACGCAAGCGGGTCTCGGGGTCGGCAGTCATGGTCCTCGCCTCTCGAAGGTCCTTCAGGGCCGTGATTCTCGCACGTAAGGGAGTGCCCTTCACGCTTCCCGGGAAACCACCCCTTCGCGAGTGGACGACCCGCCTCCACTTGAGTACCTTGGATGTCATAAGCGGAATGAAACCATCCGCATACGTTTTGGGGCCCCCTGTCCGATATCGCCCGAACCCACCCGACATTCTGGGGAAGGACAAACCCGATGACTGACGTCGAGGAAACCACCGCGAACTTGCCGCTGATGCGCAAGTGCCCGTTTTCCCCGCCACCGGAATACGAGAAGCTTCGCGCGGAAAGTCCGATTTCCCGGGTCGGTCTGCCTTCCGGGCAAACCGCTTGGGCGCTCACCAGGCTCGACGACATCCGCGAAATGCTGAGCAGCCCGCATTTCAGCTCCGACCGGCAGAATCCGGATTTCCCGCTGATGGTCAAGCGGCAGATCCGGCGCGAGGACAAGCCGTTCCGCGCGTCCCTCATCTCGATGGACCCGCCGGAACACAGCCAGGCCCGGCGTGACGTCGTCGGAGAATTCACGGTCAAGCGCATGAAAGCGCTCCAGCCGCGAATCCAGCAGATCGTCGACGAACACATCGACGCCCTGCTCGCGGGCCCCCAGCCCGCCGATCTCGTCCAGGCGCTGTCCCTGCCGGTTCCCTCTTTGGTGATCTGCGAACTGCTCGGTGTCCCCTATTCGGACCACGAGTTCTTCCAGGGATGCAGTTCCAAGATGCTCAGCCGGGAAATCAGCGCCGAAGACCGGATGGTGGCGTTCGAGAAGCTCGAGGGCTACCTCGACGAACTCGTCACCAAGAAGGAAGCGGACGCGACCGAAGACGACCTCCTCGGACGTCAGATCTTGAAGCAGCGGGAAACGGGCGACGCCGACCACGACGAACTCGTCGGCTTGGCATTCCTGCTGCTCATCGCCGGTCACGAGACGACGGCGAACATGATTTCGCTGGGCACCGTGACCTTGCTGCAGAACCCCGAGCAGCTGGAGAAGATCAAGGCGGACCCGGACAAGACCCTCGCCGCGATCGAGGAACTCCTGCGGGTCTTCACCATCGCCGAGACGGCGACCTCACGGGTCGCGACGGCGGACGTCGAGATCGGCGGCACGCTCATCCGTGCGGGTGAAGGCGTCGTCGGCCTGAGCAACGCGGGCAATCACGACCCGAACGGCTTCGAGAACCCCGACGACTTCGACATCGAGCGCGGCGCGCGGCACCACGTCGCGTTCGGGTTCGGGGTGCACCAGTGCCTCGGCCAGAACCTCGCGCGGATGGAACTCCAGATCGTGTTCGATACGTTGTTCCGTCGTATGCCGGGGATCAAGGTCGCCGTTCCGGTCGACGAGCTGCAGTTCAAGCACGACTCGACGATCTACGGCCTCCACGCCCTCCCGGTCACCTGGTAGGAGGAGCCATGAAGATCATCGCGGACACCGGGAAATGCGTGGGCGCGGGCCAGTGCGTGCTCACCGATCCCGATCTGTTCGACCAGAGCGAGGACGACGGCACGGTCATCGTGCTGAACGCCGAGCCCGAGGGGGACGAGGCAGAGGAGAACGCACACACCGCCGTGCACATCTGCCCTGGTCAGGCGCTGTCGCTCGCGTAAGTCCGTGAAGGCCTCCTTGAGGGACTCTGGGTCCCTCAAGGAGGCCTTCACGGACCATCACGACGCCCGAGACCTACTTGACCGCGCCCATGGAAAGGCCGCGGACCAGGTGGTTCTGCGCGATCCAGCCGACGATCATCACCGGCAGGGACGCGAGCAGCGCGGCCGCGGAAAGCTGCGCCCAGTACAGGCCCTCGCTGGTGATGAACCCGACCAGGAACACCGGCACCGTCCCGGCCCGCGCGGCGGTCAGGTTGACCGAGTAGAAGAACTCGGTCCACGAGAAGATCACGCAGATCAGCGCGGTCGCGGCCACCCCGGGCGCGACGACCGGCATGATGATCTTCCGCAGCAGCACCGGCAGGGTCGCGCCGTCGATCCGGCCCGCCTCGATCATCTCGTGCGGCACTTCCAGGAAGAACGACCGCATCATCCAGATGGCCAGCGGCAGGTTCATCGACGTGTACAGGATGATCAGCGCCCACACGTTGTCCAGCAGCTGGGTGTTCTGCGAGATCACGTACAGCGGGATGATCGCCGCCACGATCGGCAGCATCTTCGTCGACAGGAAGAACCCGAGCGCGTTGCTCGTCCCCTTCACCGGCGCCAGCGAGAGCGCGTACGCCGCCGGGATTCCCAGCAGCAGCACAAAAATCGTCGAAACGACGGTGACGAACGCCGAGTTCGACAGGTACGGCAGGAAACCGCGTTCGAGCACTCCGGCGAACTGGTCGAGCGTCGGGGTGAAGACCAGCCGCGGCGGATCGGTGTAGGCGTCGGCCTCCTGTTTGAAGGCCGTGAGGATCATCCACAGCAACGGGAACACGAACAGGATCGCGATCACCCAGGTCACGACCGTGAGCGAACCCGCGCCGAGCCGGCCTTTCATTTCGCGCCTCCCTGGACCGAGAACGTGCGGAACATCAGGCGCAGCGCGAAGGTCGCGACGATCATCGTCAGGATCACGACGATCACGCCCATCGCGGACGACTGCCCGACGTCGAACCCTTGGAACGCCCGCTGGTAGATGTAGAACGGCAGGTTCGTGCTGGCCGTCCCCGGACCACCCTGTGTCATCAGGAAGATCGCGTCGAAGCTGTTCACGATGTAGATCGCGCCCAGCAGCGTCGCCAGCTGCAGGAACCGGCTCAGATGCGGCAGCGTGATCGCGGTGAACGTCCGCCAGCGGCCGGCGCCGTCGACCGACGCGGCCTCCAGCACGTCCTTCGGCTGGCTCTGCAGCCCGGCCAGGATCAGCAGCATCATGAACGGCGTCCACTGCCAGACGACCTGGGCCATCACGGCGGCCAGCGGGAACTCCGAAAGCCAGTCGACGTCGGTGCCGAAGACGAAGTGCAGCAACCCGTAGGTCGGGTCGAACATCGTCGTCTTCCACAGCAGCGCGCCCGCCGCGGGCAGGATCAGGAACGGCGTGATCAGCAGGGTCCGCACCACACCGCGGCCGAGGAACTTGCGGTCCAGCAGGATCGCCAGCCCCAGGCCGAGCAGTAGCGAGAAGAACACGCAGACCACCGTGAGCACGACGGTGTTCAGCAGCGCGCCGAGGAACGTCGAATCGGCGAAGACGTCGATGTAGTTCTGCAACCCGACGAAATGCCGCGAACCCGGCCGCACCAGGTTCCACGACTGGAACGAGTAGAACACCGTCAGCACGAACGGAAGCTGTGTCACGGCGACGACGAACAGCAGAGCGGGCAACAGCGGTAGCCGTCGTTTGAACGGCGTGTCGGTGCCGCGCTTCGGAGCCGCCGTCTTCGCGTGGGCGGGCTCGGTGCGGGCGGGAGCGGAGAGCGTGGCCATCACTGCACCTCCTGATACGACTTGCCGACGGTCTGCGCGTACTCCTGGGACTGCTTCAGGGCTTCGTCCACGGTGACCTGGCCCGCGATCGCCGCCGAAAGCTGCTGGCTCACCCGGGTGCCGAGATCCTGGAACTCGGGGATGCCGACGAACTGGATCCCGGGGTAGGGCACCGGATTCGCCATCGCCTTGCGCTGGTCGGCGTCCGCGATCCCGTCCAGCGTCGGCTGCGCGTAGGCCTTGGCGGCCTCGCGGTACTGAGGAATGTCGTAGGTCGACTTCCGCACGCCCGGCGGCACGCGGTTCCAGTCGCCGAACTCCTTGGCGACCCGCTGCACGTAGGCCTTGTCCGTCATCCAGGACATGAACTTGAAGGCGGCGTCCTTGTCCTTCGCGACCTTCGGGATCGCCAGCGCCCAGGTGTAGAGCCAGCCGCTCGCCTGCGTCTTCTCCACCGGCGCCGGGGCGTAACCGGACTTCCCGACGACCTTGCTGGCCGACGGGTCCTCGTTCGTGCCCGCCATGACCGTGGCGTCGTACCACATCGCGGCCTGGCCCTGGGTGTACCGCGTGCCGCATTCGGAGAAGCCCGCGCTCGACGCGCCGACCTCGCCGTGGTTCCGCACGAGGTTCACGTAGAACTCGGCGGCCGCCTTGAATTCGGGGCTGGTCAGCTTGGCGTTCCAGTCCTTGTCGAACCACTGCGCGCCGAAGGTGTTGGCGACCGTGGTGAACGGCGCGAGGCTCTCACCCCAGCCGGGCTTGCCGCGCAGGCAGATCCCGGCGACGCCCTTCGCCTTGTCGTCGAGTTTCGCGGCGTACTCGGCGATCTGCGACCACGTCGGCTTGGCGGGCATCGTGATTCCGGCCTGCTCGAACAGATCCTTGCGGTAGGCCAGGAAGGACGACTCGCCGTAGAACGGCACCGCGTAGAGCGATCCGTTGTACGACAAGGATTCCTTGATGCTCGGGATGAAGTCGCCCGCGTCGTAGGAGGGATTGGCCGCGATATGCGGTTCGAGGTTTTCGAGCCAGCCGTTCGCGGCCCACTGCGGCGCCTCGTAGTTGCTGATCATGACGACGTCGAACTCGCCGCCCTCGGTGGCCGTCGACGCGGTGATCTTCGCGCGGGCCTGGTTTTCCGGCAGGGAGACGAACTTGAGGGTGACGCCGGGGTTCGCCTTCTCGAACTCGCCGGAAAGCTCGATGGCGTCCTTCATCTGCGGGTTCGCGACGATCCCGACGACGAGCGTCCGGTCACCGGTTCCGAGCGCGCCCGCACCGGCGCATCCGGTGAGGCCCAGCAGGAGAACCGCGAGCAGGGCGGCTGCTTTACGCACTTTCGCCTCCCGGTATTACCTGCACCTTCAAGCCGGCGCCGCTGCGCATGAGGTCGAGAGCCTCGGGGTACCGCTCCAGCGGCAGGGTGTCGGTGAGCAGCGCGCCCGTGTCGACGGCGCCACTGGCGACGAGGTCGAGCGCCGCACCGAAGCTGTTCATGACGGCCATCGAGCCGACGACGGTGATCTCGTCGTTGTAGATCCGGAACGGCGAAAGCGCGACGCGCGCTTCCTCGGGCGCGACGCCGAAGACCAGCAAGCGGCCTCCGCGCTGAAGCGAGTCGAAGGCGGCTTCGATCGCGGGAGCGGCACCGGTGCAGTCCGCGGCGGCTTCGAACTTCTCGTCGTCCAGATCCTTCACGTCACCCGCGACCGCGACCGCGCCGAGGTCCATCGCCCGGCCCAGGCGGGCGGTGTTGCGGTCGACCACCGTGACCTGCGCGCCCGCGCGCTGCAACAGCTGCTGCATGATCAGGCCCATCGTGCCCGCGCCGACGACGAGGAACCGCTCCCCCGCCTCGACGCCGATCCGGCGCACGCCGTGGACCGCGCAGGAGACCGGTTCGACGAGGGCGCCCTGTTCCCAGGTCATCGTGTCCGGCATGCGGTAGCAGTTCGCGGAGGGAACGGCGACGTACTCGGCGAAAGCGCCGTTCACCGTGTCGCCGGTCGCGTTCCAGTTCTCGCAGAGGTTGCCGCGGCCGGACCGGCAAGGCTTGCAGTAGCCGCAGAACAGCGACGGGTCGACCGCCACCCGGTCGCCGACCTTCCAGCCACCCGGCACGTCGGCGCCGAGTTCGACGATCTCACCGGCGAATTCGTGGCCGGGGACGATCGGATAGGGCGTCGGCGGGAAGTGCCCGTCGGCGATGTGGAGGTCGGTCCCGCAGATCCCGCAGGCACCCACCTTGACGACGACCTGGCGATCCCCCGGTTTCGGATCGGGTACCTCGCCGACCCTGATCTCCCCGGGCTTGTCCACGATCGCGGCACGCATGCCAGCTCCTCTTCTCTCCGCTCAAATGAGCGGGGGTGGGCCTATGCTTCGGACTGCATGTCCCAGGCATGGTGAACTTTTCCCCAGTGTTACGTCAACCTTTCGGGTTGATTTCGCGCTATAGTGCTCAGATGAGCGGGAAGAAGCAGAGTCCCGGCCTGGTGGAATCGCTGCGTCTGGCCGCGGTGGCCCGGCGGTTCTACGAACAGGGCGCCTCGAAACTGGAAATCGCCGACGAGTTCGGGATCAGCCGGTTCAAGGTCGCCAGAATGCTGGACACCGCCAGGGAAACCGGCATCGTCACGGTCGAGTTCCGGCTGCCGGCGCCGGTCGATCTCGTGCTGTCGGAGGAAATCCGCTCCGCGTATCGGCTGGACCGGGTTCTCGTGCTCGAACGAGCGCCGGAGCCGGAATCCCGCGAAGTGGCGCGACGGAAGATCGGCTCGCTCGCCGCCCGCCTCCTGACCGAAATCGTCACTCCGGGCGACGTCATCGGCCTGTCCTGGGCACGTTCCGTGAACGCGATGACCGAGGCGATCGAGTCGCTGCCGAAATGCCCGGTCGTGCAGCTGTGCGGAGTGCAGGCGGGCATGGACATGCGGGACCGGTCGGTGGAGACGGTCAGCCGGGTCGCGTCGGTGTCCGGCGGCGAGGCGTACCCGATCTTCGGGCCGCTCGTCCTCCCCGACCGCCGCACCACCGAGACCCTGCGCAGGCAACCCGGGATCGCGGAGACCTTCGGGCAGTTCAAGAACCTGACCAAGGCCGTCGTCAGCATCGGCGCGTGGAAACCCGAGGAGTCGACGGTCTACGACGCGCTCGACGAGACCGAGCGGAGCGCGATCGCGAAACGCGGTGCCAAAGCGGAGGTTTCCGCGCGCCTGTTCGACGCCGACGGGACGCCGATGTCCACCGGGCTGGCCCATCACGTGCTGGCCATAAGCGCCGAAGAGCTGCTGGCGGTCCCCGAGGTGATCGCGCTGGGCTACACGGAGCCGAAGGCCGAAGCCATAGACGCCGTCCTGCGGTCCGGCATGGTCTCGACGCTGATCACCGACGCCGCCGCGGCCGTCCCGTTGCTCAAGCTGGCCGGGGCCCGCCCGCTCCCGTCGTGACGCTGAAGGACGCTTTCCCCGCATGCCATGGGCGGAAAGCGTCCTTCACCGCGTGAGACGCAGGGAAAGTCCCCTTCAGCCCACGGCCTTGTCCTGGGCCGCCATCACCTCGTCGCCATGCCGGTGCGCCCACTCCCCGAACGCCTCGATGGGCCCGAGCAGGCTGACCCCGAGGTCCGTCAGCGAGTACTCGACCTTCGCCGTCCGCCCGCAGTCGCGCCGGTGGACCAGGCCGTTGAACTCCAGCCGCCGGACCGTTTCCGTGAGCACCTTCGTGCTGATCCCGCCCAGCCGTCGCCGCAGTTCCGCGGGCCGCGACGGCCCGTCGCGCAAGGCCCACAGGACGACCGGGTTCCACGTGTTCGCCATCAGGTCGAAGGCCAGCCGGGCCCGGCAGTCGGCGAGGAAGACGTCGTTCATGGGACCTCCGGTAACCACTTGGTACCCGCGCCGCTTTCTACGGTCGTGTCGTAACTCGATCTTAGGGAGCGAAACACATGCGTATCGGCATTTTCGGCGCGGGCGGGATGGCTGAGGCGCTCGGCGGCCAATGGTCCGGCGCCGGGCACGAGGTGATGGTCGCCGCGCGCGACCGGGCCAAGGCGGAGAAGATCTCCACCCGAGTGGGGACCTGGGCGGAAACCGCTCGCGCGAGCGACGCGATCCTGCTCGCCATCTCGGCGCCTTCGGTGACGGAGGTCGTTGCGGCGGCAGGGAATCTCGCCGGGAGGATCCTTATCGACTGCACCAACGCGGTCGGCCCCGGCGCCGTGCTCACGATCCCCGACCAGGCGGAACGGATCGCCGCCGCCGCGCCGGGCGCGCACGTGGTCAAGGCGTTCAACCTGTGCCACGTGGATGTCTGGCGGATGACTCCCCCGATGTTCGACGGCCGCCCGCTCGCGGTGCCGCTCTGCGGCCCGCCGGAGGCTGTCGAGGTGGTGAGTTCCCTGGTGCGCGACATCGGTTGCACGCCGCTGAACGCCGGCGGGCTCGACCGGGCACGGCTCATGGAGGCGACCATGGCGTTCACGGTCGGGCTGTGGTTCGGCGGCCACGACGCCCAGGCCTGCTTCCCGCCCCTTCCGGCCTGATTTCAGGGTCGTCCCGGATGTGGCGGGCGGGGTGGTCACGCGAACGTGTGCGGCATGGGGAAGAAGACCTGGCGGCAGTTGACCGTGTGGCTGCACGTCATCACTTCGGTGGGCTGGATGGGACAAGCCTTGGCGCTGTTCACCTTCCTGGTGATCAGCCGCACCACCGACGACGGCGCGATCCGCGTCGCCGCGACGTCCATGGCGCACGAGATCGACTCGCTCCTGCTGGCACCGCTCGCCAACGCGTCGGCCTTCACCGGCTTCATGCTCGCCGCGGCGACCGCCTGGGGGTTCACCCGGCACTGGTGGGTGCTGGCGAAGTTCGTGATCACGCTCGTGCAGCTCTACGCCGGGATCTTCCTGCTGTCGGGCGCTTTGCGGGATTCGGTCGTGGCGGCGCGGGCCGGTGATCCGGAGCCCGCGCCGCTGGCGCTGGCCGCCGGGACCGCGCTGATGGCGAGCGCGTTGGCCTTCCAGGCCTGGCTTTCGGTGGCGAAACCGTGGGGCAAGGCGCGCACCGGCCCGAAACTGCCGGTGGCGCCGACGTGGGTGTTCGTCGCCGCTGTCGCGGCACCGGTCGCCGACATCACGGTGGGCCTGCTGCTCGGGTACCCGCTGCCCGCGCTCTCGCTGATCGTGCTGATCGTCCAACTGGTTCGGCGCCGGCGGGAACTGCGCCCGGTGCCCGTCGGCTGAAGGGGACTTTCCCCGCATCGCACGCGGCGAAGGGCGCTTTCACCACGTCGCATGCGGTGAAAGCGTCCTTCAGCCCCCGTCAGAGCTGGTCCACCGCCGTGATCCGGATGACGGCCGAACCCGCTTCGTCCGAAGCCGCCAGATCGACCTCCGCGCTGATGCCCCAGTCGTGATCGCCCGCTGGATCGTCGAAGATCTGCCGCACCCGCCAGATCTCCGTCTCCTTCTCGATGATCAGCAGCTTGGGCCCGCGCGCGTCCGGTCCGATGCCGAGCGTTTCGTGCTCGTCGAAGTAGTCCTCGATGGCGTCTTCCCACGCGTCCGCGTCCCAGCCCGAAGCGGCGTCCAGCTCGCCGAGCGTCCCGTAGGAACGCCGGGCGGCGAGCTCGACCCGGCGGAACAGTTCGTTCCGCACGAGCACCCGGAAAGCCCGCTCGTTCCGCGTGACCGCGGGCGGTTCGGACGGCGGCCGCGCCGAAACCGGGCCCTCCTCTTCGGGATGCCGCAAGGCTTCCCACTCGTCGAGGAGGCTGGAGTCGACCTGTCGCACGAGTTCGCCCAGCCATTCGATGAGGTCCTGCAGCCCCTCGTCCTTGGCCTCGTCGGGAACCGTGTGCCGGAGCGAGTCGTAGGTGTCGGTGAGGTACCGCAGCACCAGCCCTTCCGAGCGGGCGAGCTGGTAGAAACCGATGTACTCCACGAAGTTCATCGCGCGCTCGTACATGTCGCGCACGACCGACTTCGGCTTGAGCTCGTAGTCCTCGACCCACGGATGCCCTTGCCGGTAGCGGGAATACGCCGCCTCCAGCAGTTCCTCCAGCGGCTTCGGATACGTGACGTTTTCGAGCAGTTCCATCCGCTCGTCGTATTCGATGCCCTCGGCCTTCATCGCCTGGACGGCCTCGCCGCGCGCCTTGAACTGCTGCTGCGACAGCACCGGACGAGGATTGTCCACAGTGGATTCCACAATGGACACCACGTCGAGCGGATACGACGGCGATTCGACGTCGAGGAGTTCGATCGCGGCCAGCGCGAACGGCGAAAGCGGCTGGTTCAGCGCGAAATCGAACTGCAGGTCCACGGTGAGCCGGACGATCCGGCCCTGTTCGTCGGGCTCGTCGAGCCGCTCCACGACACCTGCCGCGAGCAGCGCGCGGTAGATCGCGATCGCGCGCAGGATCAGCTTCCGCTGGGCGGGACGGTCGGAATGGTTGTCCTCCAGCAGATGCCGCATCGAGTCGAACGCGTTCCCTGGCCGGGAGACGACGTTCAGCAACATCGAGTGGCTGACGTGGAAGCTTGACGTCAGTGGCTCCGGCTCGGCCGCGATCAGCCGGTCGAAGGTGCTCTCCGTCCAGTTGACGAACCCTTCGGGCGCCTTCTTGCGGACGATCTTCTTTTTCTTCTTGGGATCGTCGCCCGCCTTCTCCAGCGCCTTGGCGTTTTCGACGACGTGGTCCGGTGCCTGCACGACGACGTAGCCGTCGGTGTCGTACCCGGCCCGGCCCGCGCGCCCGGCGATCTGGTGGAACTCACGCGCCTTGAGATGCCGCTGCCGCACGCCGTCGTACTTCGTCAGCGCGGAGAAGACCACTGTGCGGATAGGTACGTTGATGCCGACGCCGAGCGTGTCGGTCCCGCAGATCACCTTCAGCAGCCCGGCTTGCGCGAGCTGTTCGACCAGGCGCCGGTACTTCGGCAGCATCCCGGCGTGGTGCACGCCGATGCCGTGCCGGACCAGCCGGGACAACGTCTTCCCGAACCCGGCCGAGAACCGGAAGTCGCCGAGCATCTCGGCGATGGCCTCCTTCTCCGCCTTCGAGGTGACGTTGATGCTCATCAGCGTCTGCGCGCGCTCGATCGCCGCGGCCTGCGAGAAGTGCACGACGTAGACCGGCGACTGACCGCCGTTGAGCAGCTCGGACATCGTCTCGTGCAACGGTGTCAGCGCGTAGCGGAAGGTGAGCGGCACCGGCCGCTCCGCCGAGGTGACCACCGCGGTCGGGCGGCCCGTGCGCCTGGTGAGATCTTTTTCGAAGAACGAGACGTCGCCCAGCGTCGCCGACATCAGCACGAACTGCGCCTTCGGCAGTTCCAGCAGCGGCACCTGCCAGGCCCAGCCGCGATCCGGTTCCGAGTAGAAGTGGAACTCGTCCGCGATGACCTGGCCGACCGGCGCGTCGGCGCCGAACCGCAACGCCATGTTCGCCAGGATTTCCGCCGTGCAGCAGATGATCGGCGCGTCGGCGTTCACCGCCGAGTCCCCGGTCATCATGCCGACGTTCTCCGCGCCGAAGATCTCGATGAGCTGGAAGAACTTCTCCGAGACCAGGGCTTTGATGGGCGCCGTGTAGTAGCTGCGGCGGCCGTGCGCGAGCGCGGTGAAGTGGGCCCCGACGGCGACCAGGCTCTTTCCCGAGCCCGTCGGCGTCGACAGGATCAGGTTCGCCCCGGAGACCACCTCGATGATGGCCTCCTCCTGCGCGGGGTACAGCTCTAACCCGCGCTCGGCTGTCCAGGTCGAGAAGGCTTCGAACAGCGAGTCGGGGTCGGGAGCCGCAGGCAGGAGGTCTGTAAGTGTCATCAGAAGGCCTATCGTGCCATCCGTTGGTCGCTTCTTGCCCAGGGGTGATCGCGCCCATCGGCGGAAACCCGTAGGCTTCGCGGTACCGCGCACTCATCGGGCAAGCATCGCCCGGCCGCGCGCACACAGGCGGTAATCCGAGAGGGCTAAGGAATGGCACAGGACATCATCCCGATCGAACTCGGCCTGCCACAGGGTGACGTCGTCACTCTCTGGGCGCCGCGCTGGCGGGAGGACGGCGAGGAGTGGGAAGCCTTCCTCGGCGACGAGGAAGACCTGTACGCCTTCCCGGACGCCGCGCACCTCGCCGCATTCGTGCGGACCTCCGAGCAGCACGACCTGCTCGACCACCCCGCGTGGGAGGTCGTGCCGGCGCTGAACGTGCCCGAGCTGATCCCGGACGACGACCACACCTACGACCTGGTGGGCGTCCCCGAGCTGGTCGCCGAGAAGCCGGACCAGTGGACGCTGGGCGAGCTGGCCGAGATCATCGGCATCGTGCGTTCGCTCGCGGACGTGTGCGAGCTCGACGAGGTCCACGAGGTCCTCGACGCGCACGAGAGCTTCTCGCTGCTGGACCAGGGCACGCTGCCCTTCTCCGGCCGTGACGGCGAGCGTCTCTGGGCGGACCTGTCCGAGGCGGTCTCCGAGAAGTGGGACACCGTGCTCGACGCGATCGACGGTCTGGTGACCGTCCCCGACGTCGACGAGAAGGTGCTGGAGCAGACGGCGGAGGAGCTCGCGACCTTCCTCGCGGAGTCCGCCGAAGCCGAGGCCGCCGCGGCCGAGGACCTCGAAGACGTCGACGCGGACGACGATGAGGACGAGGACGACGAGCCCGTCGGCTTCTGGGGCGAGGTCGGCATCGACCCGATCAAGATCATCACCTCGGGCGCCGAGTACTACACGCTGCGCTGCTACCTCGACGACAAGCCGATCTTCCTCGGCAGCGAAGGCGAGATCGACGTCTTCACCTCCGAGAAGGCCCTCATCCGCGCGCTCGCGGACGGCAAGGAGCTGGCGGGCAACGACCTCGCCCAAGTGTCCACTTGGGACGAGGTGACCACGAAGGCCACCGCGGGCGAGCTCGAGATCGACGTCGACACCGAGAACACCTACGTGCTGAACGGCATCGCCGACGACATCGCCGAAGGCCCGGAGTCGATCGACCCGACCCAGCTGGAGCTGGCCGTCGAGCTGATCACCGACGCCGCCGAATGGGCCGAAGACGACAGCGTCGAAACCGCGCTGGCCGCCAACGAAAGCCTCGGCTGGCTGGTGTCGTTCGTGCTGCGGCCGGACCCCACGCGGCTCGAGCCGAGCGCTCCGTTCGACGCCGAGCAGTCCGAGTGGCGCAAGCTCGTCGAGACCTTCGAGAACCGCCTCACGGTCGTCTGATCCACCCCGTGAAAGGGCCCCTCAGGTTCGTCCTGAGGGGCCCTTTTCGTCTCTGACGGGCACCTCGTCTTTGACGGGCACCAGGGCCACGGCCAGCGCCGGGAAGATCGCGGCGACGCAGAAGGCCAGGGCGTACCGCGCATCGCCGATCACCAGGCCCAGCATCGGCGGAGTCAAGGCCGCGGCGATGTTCTGACCGGTGTTCTGCGTGCCCATCGCCCGCCCGGCCCAGGCGAGCCCGGCCATTTCGGCCGACGCCGTGAAGCCGAGTCCGTTGTCGGACACGGTGATCACCGCGGCCAGCACGAGCGCGAGCAGCACCAGCCACGGCCAGGTCGCGTCCCCGACGGCGACGAGGAGCATGACCGCGGCGCTCGCGATCGCCAGCTGCCGCATCGGGCGCAACCGGCTGCCGACGCGGTCGGACCAGCGGCCCGAAACGAGCCTGCCCAGCGCGCCCAGGATCTGGACGGCGCCGACGAACCAGCCCGCCGACGCGGCCGTCCAATGGTGCACGGACACGAGGTACACGGGCGTGAACGCGGAGACGGTGAACTGCGGGACGACGAGCAGCGCGCTCGCGCCGTGGACCCGCCACAGCGCCGGCTTCCGGTACGGCGACGGCGGCTTCTCCCCCGTGGCGGCCCCGGACTCCGGACGCGGCGGGTCGACCAGGAGCCAGGCCACCAGGAGCGCGACGACGACCGCGGCCAGCGCGGGCAGCATGAGCGAGACCTGGAAACCCCAGCGGTCCGCGAGCGGCGGAAGACCGAAGGCGGCGACCCCGACGCCGAGGGGCTGGGCCATCTGGCGGATGCCCATCGCGAAGCCGCGTTCGGCCGGGCCGAACCAGCCGAGGACGGCCCGGCCGCTCGCGGCGTTCACTGACGCGGTGCTCGCACCGGCGAGCAGGAACACTCCAAAGAGAGTCCCGAGCGAGTGATCGCCGATGGCCGCGTACACGAGGAGTAACCCCGAGACGCCGAGTCCGAGAGCCATTACCAAACGCTCTCCGTAACGGTCGGCGGCCGCACCCCACAGGATCAAGGTGAACAACAGGCCAAGACTCGGCGCCGCGACCACCGTTCCCGCTTCGGCGAGCGTGAGGCCCTCCGCACGCTGCATGGACGGCACCAGGAACGGGAGCCCGTAGAGGAACGAACAGCTCGCGGTCTGCGCGGCGAGGCCGAGCGCGAGGATGAGCCAGCGTCGTTTGCCGCCGATCCCCACGTCCACGACCTGCGCCATCTTCGCCACCGTTTCACTATTTGAGATGCCACTCCTACATAGTGAACGATAGTTGCCGGTGCTAACTAACGCAAGGCCGCGTACCCGGGCTTGATGACCGTGTTGATGATGTCGAGCCGCTGATCGAAATCGAGGAACGCGGATTTCATCGCATTGATGGTGAACCACTCGAGATCGGCCAGGCCGAAGCCGAAGGCCTCCGCCAGGGCGGCGAATTCGCTGGTCATGGAGCAGCCGCTCATCAGCCGGTTGTCGGTGTTGACGGTGACCCGGAAGCGCAGCCGGGCGAGCAGGCCGATGGGGTGTTCGCCGATCGAGCGGGCCGCTCCCGTCTGGACATTGGACGTGGGGCAGATCTCCAGCGGGATCCGCCGGTCGCGGACGTAGGCGGCCAACCGTCCCAAATGGACCGTGCCGTCACTGTCGGTCTTGATGTCGTCGACGATGCGCACGCCGTGGCCGAGGCGCTCCGCACCGCAATGCTGAATCGCCTCCCAAATCGACGCGAGCCCGAACGCTTCACCGGCATGAATCGTGAAATGCGCATTATTCGTCCGCAGAAACTCGAATGCGTCGAGATTTCTGGTAGGCGGAAATCCGTCTTCCGGTCCGGCGATGTCGAACCCGACCACGCCAGCGTCGCGGTAGCGGACGGCGAGCCCCGCGATCTCGAGCGCCCTGGCGTGCTGGCGCATCGCGCAGAGCAACGTCCCGACGCGGATCCGGCCGCCCGCGGCCGCCACTCTCCGTTCACCTTCCTCGAACCCGGCCTGAACGGCCTCGACCACCGCATCGAGTGACAGTCCGCGTTCGACGAAGAGTTCGGGCGCGTACCGGACCTCGGCGTAGACGACGCCGTCGGCCGCGAGGTCTTCGACAGCTTCGGCGGCCACTCTGACCAGCGCTTCCTCCGTCTGCATCACGCCGCAGGTATGCGCGAACGTCTCAAGGTACGAGACGAGGGAGCCGGAATCGGCGGCGTCGCGGAACCATCGTCCGAGTGCGACGGGATCGGTGGCGGGAAGGGCCTGGTACCCCGTCTGTTCGGCGAGCTCGGCGACCGTGCCGGGCCGGAGGCCGCCGTCCAGATGGTCGTGCAGGAGGACCTTGGGAGCGCGGGCCAGTACCGCCTCCGGGATGCGGGAACTACTGCTTTCAGAGGACATACGTAACGGTAACCAGGCTGTCATTCCCCTACATGGCGGTAAGTCTCATGCTTGACTTAACCCTCAGCTTTGTGGATCACCGGCTGAATCGGCCATCAGGGCAGAGCTCGGCATTGTCCGATACCCGGGGGCCATACGCACAGCAATTTCGCAATGGATAAGCTTCACGGCACGTCCCTCCCATTTCCCCGCCCACGAAGGACACCGCAGTGACCACTGACAACCACATTGCAGCCCCGTCCTTCGACCGGATGCGCAACATGCTGGTGCGCGCGGCCGAAGTGCGTGAGAGCGAACAGCAGCAGATCTTCGACGCGCTCGACGACATCTACGCACGTCTGGCGCCGGTCGACTCGCTCGGCGCGGTCCGCAAGCGCCTCTCGGAGATGCCCGACCGCACCGAGACCAGCGTGCTCGCCGAGCGGCTCGACGAGACCATGTCGCGGCTCGAAGCGCAGGACACCGCGATCGCCGCGCTGACCCGCGCCGTGGAAAGCATCGTCGACAAGCTGGCCAAGCCGTTCGCCCAGCTCGACGGCCGCCTCGACGGCATGGCCGCGCGTCTCGAAGGCGTCGGGGGCCGGATGGACGGGCTCGAGGACAAGCTGCAGAACATCCACCGTCGTCTCGACGAGCTCGGCGCGCACCTCGACAAGCAGGACGTGAAGACCGACTCGCTGCCGCAGTCGGTGATCGGCCCGGTGCGCGAGCGCGTCGAGCAGGCCGAGTCGACCCTGCGCGACCGCGTCGACACCGTCGACCGCGAGCTGCGCACGCGCGTCGAGAACCTCGACAAGGCCACCAAGGACAGCCTCACCGCGAACACCGAAGCGCTGAAGACCGCGCTGACCGAGACCGGCGAGATGATCGACGCCTCGGAGCGCCTCGACGGCCTCGGCGACCGCCTCGAGAAGGTCACCTCGCGGCTGGACGACCTGGCGGAGCGGCTCGACAAGGTCGAGGACGGCTTCACCGGGCGTCTCGGCGACCTCGACGGCTCGATCCGCAGCGGCCTGTCGAAGGTCGAGAGCACGCTGCAGAAGCAGCCGGACACCGACTCGGTCGACACGCTGGTGCGCAAGAGCAACGACGAGTCCGTCCGCCGCATCGGCGGTCAGCTGGACGAGGCCATGGCGACCTTCGCGGAGCTGATGCTCGGCGGTGGCCCGGCCGTGCAGCAGATCGCCCCGCCGCCGCCCGCCCCGCGTCAGCCGCGTCGCAGCTCGCGCAACGGCCGCGCCCCCAAGGCGGCCGACGCCAAGGCCAAGGCCGACGGCACCGACGAGACCACCGACTGACGCTCTCCCCCTCCCGCGTTTCGTCCTCTGGTTGCGGTAGTTCGCACTACGCACTTCCGCAACCAGAGGACTACACGCGACTCTCTCCTATAGCGCGTGAAGGCCCCCTTCCCTCGGCTGAGCCGAGGGAAGGGGGCCTTCACGCTTCCCCGTCCAGACTCCCCCGCGCCGACCTGCGTTTAGCCCCCTAATCGCGATCCGCCCACCCCCTGCGTTTCGTCCTCCGGATGCGGTAGATGCACGCGCAAGTACCGCATCCAGAGGACGAAACGCGGGCGACCACCGGATCGCGTTTAGCCCGCTAAACGCAGGTCAGCCGCGCACGGTCTCCAGGACGAGCGGAGCGGAGTCCGGCGCCGAGGAGCCGACAGCGTAGGCGCCTTCGAGCGCAGCGAGAGCCGAAGGGACGGCGTCCGGAGTGTCCGTGTGCAGCTCCAGCAGCGGCTGCCCGGCCGACACCGGGTCGCCCGGCTTCGCCAGGCACAGCACGCCGGCAGCGGCCTGCACCGGATCCTCCTTGCGCGCCCGCCCGGCCCCGAGCCGCCAAGCGGCGACCCCGACCGAATACGCGTCCAGCGAAGCCAAGACACCAGACGACGGCGCCGAGACGATGTGGACGTGCTTAGGCCGCGGCAGAGCGGCTTCGGGATCCCCGCCCTGTGCGGCGATCATCCGGCACCAGGTCTCGTAAGCCTTGCCGGACGCGAGCACCGAAGCCGGGTCCACATCGGACAGCCCGGCCAGCGCCAGCATCTCCCGCGCCAAAGCCACGGTCAGCTCGACGACGTCCGCCGGACCGCCGCCGCGCAGCACCTCGACCGACTCCGCGACCTCGATCGCGTTGCCGACGGCGTTCCCGAGCGGCACGTTCATGTCCGTGATCAGCGCCGTCGTCGCGACGCCGTGCGCGGTCCCGATCTCCACCAGGGTCCGCGCGAGCTCTCGCGCCTGCGGCAGCGTCTTCATGAACGCGCCCGAACCGGTCTTCACGTCGAGGACCAGCCCGGCCGAACCCTCGGCGATCTTCTTGCTCATGATCGAACTCGCGATCAGCGGGATCGACTCCACCGTGGACGTCACATCGCGCAGCGCGTACAGCTTCTTGTCCGCCGGAGCCAATCCTTCAGTGGCCGCGCAGACCACCGCGCCGACGTCGTCGAGCTGCCGGATGATCTCCGACGTCGACAGCGCGGCGCGCCAGCCCGGGATCGACTCCAGTTTGTCCAGCGTCCCGCCGGTGTGCCCGAGCCCGCGCCCGGACAGCTGCGGCACGGCAGCGCCGCAGGCCGCGACGAGCGGCGCCAGCGGCAGCGTGATCTTGTCGCCGACCCCGCCCGTCGAATGCTTGTCGATGGTCGGACGGCTGACCTTCAGGTCCAGCCGCTCCCCCGATTCGATCATCGCGCCGGTCCACCGCGCGATCTCGCCGGAATCCATCCCCCGCAGGAAGATGGCCATCGCGAGCGCGGCCATCTGTTCCTCGGCGAGGTCGCCGCGCGTGTACGCGTCGATCGTCCAGTCGATCTGCTCGTCGGACAGCCGTCCACCGTCCCGCTTCGCGCGGATGACGTCGACGGCGGCGAACGCGCTCATGGCAGATCGTCCGGGCCGAAGGCGTCCGGCAGCACCGACGACATCGGCAGGATGCCGCTCGGGGTGTCCACCAGGCAGTCGGAACCGCCGTGCTCGAACAGGATCTGACGGCAGCGCCCGCACGGCATCAGCAAATCACCGGAGCCGCTGCGGCACGCGACGGCGACGAGCTTGCCGCCGCCGGTCAGCCGCAGCTGGCCCGCCATCGTGCATTCCGCGCACATTCCCAAGCCGTACGAAGCGTTTTCGACGTTGCAGCCGACGACGATCCTGCCGTCGTCCACCACGGCCGCGACACCGACGTGCAGACCCGAGTAGGGCGCGTACGCCGACTTCGCCGCTTCGACGGCTTGAGCCCGCAGAGATTCCCAGTCGTACTCAGCCATGTCAGTCCTCACCTCGCCGGTACAGCGCGCCATCGGCCTTGGGCGGCCGCAGTCGCTGCGAAGCCACCGCCAGCACGATCAGCGTCACGAAGTGCGCCGTGTACGGGATGAGGTCGCTGGGCAGGTCGTCGTTGGTCCAGTAGATCGCGTAGAGCAGAGCCGCGCCGAAGACACCGAGGGCGGCCGCGATCCACTGACGGCGGAACAGCTGCACGGCCACGATCACGGCCAGCAGGATCACCGCGCCGTACAGCAGCGCGAGCACCGCGGTACCGCCACCGGCGAGCTGGAGACCGTCCGCGTACCCGAACAGCGCGGCGCCGCCGAGCAGGCCACCCGGCCGCCAGTTGCCGAAGATCATCGCCGCGAGGCCGATGTACCCGCGGTTGTTGGTCTGGTTCTCCAGGTAGTCCGCGCCGCCGGCGAGCAGCACGAGCGACGCGCCACCCATCCCGGCGAGCCCGCCGGAGATGATCATGGCGACGTACTTGTGCAGGTAGACGTTCACGCCGAGGGACTCGGCCGCGACCGGGTTCTCACCGCAGGACCGCAGCCGCAGGCCGAACCGCGTGCGCCACAGCACCAGGTAGCTGATCGGGACCAGCGCGATCGCGATCATCGTCAGCGGCGCGACCTCGGTGACCAGGCCGTTGAGGATGCCGGCGAGGTCGGAGATGAAGACGCGCTGCATCTTTTCCAGGTCCGACAACCAGTCCGAGAGGAACGTCGCCGAATAGGTGTCGAACTTCGGGACCGGCGGCGACTGGCGCGGGTTCCCCGAAAGCGGGGTGAACACCAGGTTCGCCAGGTACTTCGCGACACCGAGACCCAGCAGGTTGATCGCCACACCGGAGACGATGTGGTTGACGTTGAAGGTCACCGTCGCGACGGCGTGCAGCAGACCGCCGAGCGCGCCGAACACGACCGCCGAGATCAGCCCGGCCCAGACCCCGCCGTGGTACGCGCCCCACGCGGCGCCCCAGGTGCCGAGGATCATCATGCCTTCGAGGCCGATGTTGATCACGCCCGCGCGTTCGGCCCACAGCCCGCCGAGCGCGCACAGCAGGATCGGCAGCGCCAGCCGCAACGCGGTGTGCGCGGTGTTGGTCGAGGTCAGCGTGTTGACGCCGGTGGCGTACGACGCGATCGCGAGCACGCCGACCGCCAGCAGCCCCCAGATGGCGCCCTTGAGCCAGCCGGGGATACGCCGCTTCGGCGGCTTCACCGGCATGGTGGTCCCGCCCGTGTTGGGCGAAAGAACGTCCGCGGTGGTCACACCGCACCTCCCTCGGACACGCTGGAACCCTTGCCCGCCAGCGCGCGACCCACGCGACGCTGTTCGGCGGCCAGGTCCGCGCGGCGCACGATCTCGTACGCGATGACGACCGACAGCACGATCACACCCTGCATGATCGTGGCGATCTCTTTGGACACGTTGATCTGCTCCAGCGACACCGCGGACCGGTCGAGGAACGCCCACAGCAGGGCGCCCAGCGCGATCCCGGCCGGGTGGTTGCGGCCGAGCAGCGCGACGGCGATGCCCGTGAAGCCGTACATCTGGGTCGAGGTGATGCCGTAGGTGAAGTCGCGGCCGAGCAGTTCCGGCATCGCGATCAGACCGGCGACACCACCGGAGAGCAGCATCGCGATCAGCGTCATCTTCTTGGCGTTGACCCCGCCGGCCGCGGCCGCCGTCGTCGATTCGCCGGACGCCTTCAGCTCGAACCCGAACCGGGTCCGGTTGAGCATGAACCAGTAGGCCGCGCCGATCAGCGCCGCGATGATCACGAAGCCGAACAGCTCACCCGAACCGATCGGGATACCGGGGATCCGGCCGGTTTCGGCGATCTCGCGGGTGGCGATGTTGTTGCCGGTCTGCACGCCGAACTGGTCGGCGTTGACCAGGAACGCCACGATGCCGCCGACGATCGCGTTCAGCATGATCGTCGAGATGACCTCGGAAACGCCTCGGGTCACCTTCAGCACCGCGGGGATCGCCGCGTAGAGCATGCCGCTGGCGACGGCGACGACCAGGATCGCGAGCACGTGGATCACCGGCGGCAGCTGCAGCGCCCCGCCGATGATGGCGGTGACGATGGCGGCGAACCGGTACTGGCCCTCGACGCCGATGTTGAAGAGGTTCATCTGGAAGCCGATGGCGACCGCGAGCCCGGACAGGTAGTAGACCGTCGCGAGGTTCACCGTGTCGACGGCGGTCGAGCCCTTGAAGAGCTGGCCGATCATCGTGCCGTAGGCCTGGAGCGGGTCCGCGCCCGAGATGATCAGCGCGATGGCGGTCAGGATGACCGCGAAAACGATCGCGAGCAGAGGCGGTAGCAGCCTCGTACGCCAAGAACTCACGCTGCACCGTCCTCGTCGGAATCTTCGGAAGCACCCGTCATGGCGGAGCCCAGTTGCTGCGGGGTCACGGTCGCGGGGTCGGCCTCGCCGACCAGCCGTCCGCGGAGCATGACCTGAATGGTGTCGGAAAGCCCGATCAGCTCGTCGAGGTCGGCGGACACCAGCAGCACGGCCAGCCCGGCCGCGCGCGCCTGGCGGATCTGTTCCCAGATCAGCGCCTGCGCGCCGACGTCGACACCGCGAGTCGGATGCGAAGCGATCAGCAGGACCGGGTTGCCGGAGAGCTCACGCCCGACGATCAGCTTCTGCTGGTTACCGCCGGAAAGCGCGGCGGCGGGGACGTCGATGCCCGGCGTGCGGACGTCGTAGTCCTCGACGATGCGGCGGGTGTCCTCCCGCGCGCCGTCGATGTCGAGCAACTGTCCTTTCGCGACCGGCTTGCGCGTCTGGTAACCGAGGATCCGGTTGACCCACAAGGGTTGCGTGAGCAGCAGGCTGTGCCGCGTGCGGTCTTCGGCGATGTAGCCGATCCCGGCCTCGCGGCGGGCGAGCGTCCCCAGTTTGTGCAGTTCGACGACCTTGCCGTCGGCCTCGGTCAGTTCGATCCGGCCGCCGCCCTTGCGCATGCCCATGATCGTCTCGACGAGCTCGGTCTGGCCGTTGCCCTCGACGCCGGCGATGCCGAGCACCTCACCCGCGTGCACGGTGAAGGAGATGTGGTCGAGCACGTTCCGCTCGGAACCCTCGACGCTCAGGCAGACGTCGTCCAGGCGCAGCACGTCCCGCTCGGTCACGGTGGACTCGCGGGTCTCCGGGCTCGGCAGCTCCGAACCGACCATCATCTCGGCCAGCTGGCGCGAGGTGATCGTCTTCGGGTCCGCCGTGCCGACCGTGGTGCCGCGCCGGATCACGGTGACCGTGTCGGCGATCGCGCGCACCTCGTCGAGCTTGTGCGAGATGAAGATGAAGGTGAAGCCGTCCTTCTGCATGGCACGGACGGTCTCGAACAGCGCGTCGACCTCCTGCGGCACGAGCACCGCGGTGGGCTCGTCGAGAATGATGATCCGCGCGCCGCGGTAGAGCACTTTGACGATCTCCACGCGCTGGCGGTCGGCGACGCCGAGCTCTTCCAGCAGCGCGTCCGGGCGGGCGTGCAGGCCGACGCGTCCGGCGAGTTCCGCCAGCTTGGCCCTCGCCGCGCGGCCGATGCCGTGCAGGTTCTCCGCGCCGAGGAAGACGTTCTCCCCGACGGTCAGGTTGTCGGCCAGCATGAAGTGCTGGTGGACCATCCCGATCCCGGTCTTGATGGCGTCCTGCGGGTTGCGCAGTTTCACCGGTTCGCCGTTGATCGCGATGTCGCCCTCGTCCGGCTGCTGCATGCCGTAGAGGATCTTCATCAGGGTCGATTTGCCCGCGCCGTTCTCGCCGCAGACGGCGTGCACCTCGCCCTTGGTGACGGTGAGGTTGACGTCGGAGTTGGCCACGACACCGGGGAATCGCTTCGTGATCCCGGTCAGCTGCACGGCCGGTTCACCCCGGTCGGGGGCGTCGGTGACCTCGGCCTGGGGAGCGCTCATGAAAAAGCCATCCAGTTCTGGGTAAACAGGTGAGGGCTCGGAAGGGTCGTCCTTCCGAGCCCTGCTACCTGGTGGAGCTTACTTCTGCGGCTTGTCCGAGACGGTGATCGCCCCGGAGACGATCTGCGCCTTGTAGCCGTCGAGGACGTCCTTGATGTCGTCGATCTTGCCACCGGAGGTGGCGTAGCCGACGCCGTCGACCTTGAGGTCGAAGCGCTTCGGCAGCGACGTCAGGTCACCCTTGGCCAGCGCGCGCAGGTAGTCGAACACCGCCACGTCGACGCGCTTGAGCATCGAGGTGATGATGACGTCCTTCGACGCCTCGACCGTCTTCTGGTTGTACTGGTCGGAGTCGACGCCGATGGCGAGCGCGTTGTTCGTCTTCGCGGCCTCGAAAACGCCCTTACCGGAGGCGCCGGCGGCGTGGTAGACGACGTCCGCGCCCTTGGCGATCTGGGCGGCGGCCTTCACGTTGCCCTTCGCCGGGTCCTGGAACCCGGAGAAGTCACCGGCCGGGGTGAGGTACTCGTCCTCGATCTTGGCCTTGGACGAAGCGGCCTTCACACCCTGCAGGAAGCCGGCCTCGAACTTCTGGATCAGCGGCGTGTTCACGCCACCGACGAAGCCGACGTGGCACTTCTTCGACTTGTAGGCGGCGGCGACACCGGCCAGGAAGGAGCCCTGCTCCTCGGCGAAGACCAGCGGGGTGACGTTCGGCGCCTTGACGGAGTCGTCGTCGACGATCGCGAACTGGGTGTTCGGGTACTTCGGCGCGATGGCGCCGACGGCCTTGGCGTAGGCGAAGCCGACCGCGATGACCGGGCTGAAGCCCTGCGACGCGAGCTGGTCGAGACGCTGCGACTTGGCGGCCTCGTCCTCGGTCGCGGCGGCGGTGCTTTCGGTGACCGCGGTGACGCCGAGCTCGCTCTTGGCCTTGTCGGTACCGGCGGCGGCGGAGTCGTTGAACGACGCGTCGCCACGGCCGCCGACGTCGAAGGCCAGCGCGACCTTCAGCTTGCTGCCGTCGACCTTCTCACCGGTCTGCGCGGAGCTGGTGGAGGCGGCTGCAGCGGCGGGCGGCTTGGGCGCCGTCACGCAGCTGGCGGACTGGTCCCCAGAGCTCGCGTTGTTGTTGTTCCCCGCACCCGAATCCTTCGCGCACCCGGCAAGTACCAGTGCACCGGCCATGGCGGCGGCGGCCAGCGCGGTTCCACGCATGCGACGCAACGTGTGTCTCCCTCCCCGCTGATCCAGCGGATGGTCCGAAGAAAGCGACCCGGCGACGCTGCCGGGTTCGACCGAGAGACGGTACCTAACGGCCGCTTTGCTGCCATAGGAAAGGCACGCTACGTAACACAAACGTTTACTCATGAGTCGTAAGCGCGACGAATGGAGTACTCACAGTGATCGCAATGGAGTAATCGCAGGCCGTGCCCGGCCCTCTGACCTCGTGGGTGCCGCGTGATCGTCACGCACTGTTCAGAGCACTCCGATGCGCGGCCCGGGGGCGATCGGGGCGTCCACAGTGGACGAACCGGTGAGTTACCGGCCCGCGTCACCCGATCGTGCGGGGCCCTCGATGTCTGGTCCATCACACAGAGGAACCCGGAGGTGAGCCCACCGTGAGGTGCGGGTCTAGCATCCTTTTCATCCACGCTCGATGACCATGATCTCGGCACCGTCGCCGGAGCCGTCCCCAGGTGGACGACCCGGCGCAGGCGCGGAAACCAGCGGTCAGCGGGCCCAAGCCATGACGTTGGAGGCCGTTCACCGATGTCCACCACGGCTAGCACCGCCACCGAGGCGGCCGCGAGCGATCGGGCGGGTGCCTCACGCCGGCAAGGGACCTTCTACCGGGGCGACCCCGGTATGTGGTCCTGGGTGCTGCACCGCATCACCGGCGTGCTGACATTCTTCTTTCTCTTCGTGCACGTGCTCGACACCGCGCTCGTGCGCGTGTCGCCCGACACGTACAACGAGGTCATCGAGACCTACAAGACCCCGCTGGTCAACCTCCTCGAGGTCGGCCTCGTCGGCGCGGTGCTGTTCCACGCGCTCAACGGCATCCGGGTCATGCTGGTCGACTTCTGGGAGAAGGGACCGAAGTTCCAGAAGCCGATGCTCTGGACCATCCTGGCCATCTGGGTCGTGGTGATGATTCCCGGTGCCTTCTTCATGATGAAGCGCACCGTCGAGACGCTGTTCGGGGGTAACTGACCATGGCTGAACTCGCTCTCGAGCGCCCGCGCGCCCCGAAGCGCGCCGCCGCCCGCCGCAGCAACTTCGAGCTCTACAGCTGGCTGTTCATGCGCATCTCGGGCCTCGCCCTGATCGTGCTGGTGCTCGGCCACCTGTTCATCATGAACATCCTCGACGGCGGCGTGCACCGCATCAACTGGGGCTTCGTCGCCGGCCGCTGGGCCTCGCCGTTCTGGCAGTTCTGGGACCTGTCGATGCTGTGGCTCGCCGAGATCCACGGCGGCAACGGGCTGCGCACGATCATCGACGACTACGCCCGCAAGGACAGCACCCGGTTCTGGCTGAAGATCGTGCTCTACGTCTCGATGGTGCTGATCCTCGCCGTCGGCACGATGGTGATCTTCACCTTCGATCCCGGCATCTCGGCCAACTGACGCCCACCACACGTTAAGCGGAGTCATCCATGCAGTTCCACAAGTACGACGTGGTGATCGTCGGCGCCGGTGGCGCCGGCATGCGCGCGGCCATCGAGTCCGGCCAGCGTGCCCGCACCGCGGTCCTCACCAAGCTCTACCCGACGCGTTCGCACACCGGCGCCGCCCAGGGCGGCATGTGCGCCGCGCTGGCGAACGTCGAAGAGGACAACTGGGAGTGGCACACCTTCGACACGATCAAGGGCGGCGACTACCTGGTCGACCAGGACGCCGCCGAGATCATGGCGAAGGAAGCCATCGACGCGGTCCTCGACCTCGAAAAGATGGGCCTGCCGTTCAACCGGACGCCCGAAGGCAAGATCGACCAGCGCCGCTTCGGCGGGCACACCCGTGACCACGGCAAGGCCGCGGTGCGCCGCGCCTGCTACGCCGCGGACCGCACCGGGCACATGATCCTGCAGACGCTGTACCAAAACTGTGTCAAGCACGGCACCGAGTTCTTCAACGAGTTCTACGTGCTCGACCTGGTCCTGACCCCGGACGAGAACGGCAACCCGGCCGCGTCCGGCGTCGTCGCCTACGAGCTGGCGACCGGCGAGCTGCACGTCTTCCAGGCGAAGTCGATCGTGTTCGCCACCGGCGGCGCGGGCAAGATCTTCAAGACGACGTCGAACGCGCACACCCTCACCGGTGACGGCCTCGGCATCATCTTCCGCAAGGGCCTGCCGCTGGAGGACATGGAGTTCTTCCAGTTCCACCCGACAGGTCTGGCCGGGCTCGGCATCCTCATCTCCGAGGCCGTGCGCGGTGAAGGCGGCATCCTCCGCAACGCCGACGGCGAGCGGTTCATGGAGCGCTACGCCCCCACCATCAAGGACCTCGCGCCGCGTGACATCGTCGCCCGGTCGATGGTGCAGGAAGTGCTCCAGGGCCGCGGTTGCGGGCCGAACAAGGACTACGTCGTCCTCGACGTCACGCACATCCCGGAAGAGACGCTGAACGCGAAGCTCCCGGACATCATGGAGTTCTCGCGGACGTACCTGGGCGTCGACCCGGTGACGGAGCCGGTGCCGGTGTTCCCGACCTGCCACTACGTGATGGGCGGAATCCCGACCAACATCCACGGCGAAGCGTTGCGGGACAACGAAAACGTCATCCCCGGCCTGTACGCCGCCGGCGAGGTGGCGTGCGTGTCCGTGCACGGCTCGAACCGGCTCGGCACCAACTCGCTGCTGGACATCAACGTCTTCGGCCGTCGCGCCGGCATCGCCGCCGCGGAGTACGCGCTGGCGCACGAGCACATCGAGCTGCCGGAGAACCCGACTCGCGTGGTGGAGGAGCAGCTGTCGCTGCTGCTTTCGGAGCACGGTGACGAGCGCGTCGCCGACATCCGCACCGAGCTGCAGAAGACGATGGACTCGCACGCTTCGGTGTACCGCACCGAGGACACGCTGAAGCAGGCGCTGACCGACGTGCAGGCGCTGAAGGAGCGCTACGAGCGGATCACCGTGTCGGACAAGGGGAAGCGGTACAACACCGACGTCCTCGAAGCCGTCGAGCTGGGCTTCCTGCTCGAACTCGCCGAGGTCCTGGTCGTCGGCGCCCTGGCGCGCAAGGAATCCCGCGGCGGGCACGCGCGCGAGGACTACCCGAACCGCGACGACACGAACTTCATGCGGCACACCATGGCCTACAAGCAGGGCGACGGCCTGTCGGCGGACGTCCGGCTCGACTACAAGCCGGTGACCTTCACCCGCTACGAACCGATGGAGCGGAAGTACTGATGACCACGGCCACCCCCGAGAAGTCGGAGGCCGTGTCCTCCGACCACACGCCGATCACCGTCACGCTGAAGATCCTCCGGTTCAACCCCGAGGTCGACACCGAGCCGCACTGGGAGTCCTACGACGTCCCGGCGCAGCGCACCGACCGGCTGCTGAACCTGCTCTTCTACGTGAAGGACTACATCGACGGGACGTTCTCGTTCCGCCGCTCGTGCGCGCACGGCGTCTGCGGGTCCGACGCGATGCAGATCAACGGCATCAACCGGCTGGCGTGCAAGGTCCTGATGAAGGACCTGCTGTCGCAGGACGGCAAGAAGACCACGATCACCATCGCGCCGATCAAGGGTCTGACCACGCTCAAGGACCTTTACGTCGACATGGACCCGTTCTTCGAGGCGTACCGTGCGGTGAAGCCGTACCTGATCGCCTACGGGAACGAGCCCACGCGCGAGCGGATCCAGTCGCAGGCCGACCGCGACCGGTTCGACGACACGACCAAGTGCATCCTGTGCGCCTGCTGCACGTCCTCGTGCCCGGTGTACTGGAACGACGGCTCGTACTTCGGCCCGGCCGCGATCGTCAACGCGCACCGGTTCATCTTCGACTCGCGTGACGAAGGCGCCGAAGAGCGGCTCGACATCCTGAACGACTCCGAGGGTGTCTGGCGCTGCCGCACGACCTTCAACTGCACCGACGCCTGCCCGCGCGGTATCCAGGTCACTAAAGCGATCCAAGAGGTTAAGCGCGCCCTGCTCTTCAAGCGCGTCTAAGGCTGCCGCTTTGCGCGTGAAGGCCCCCTTCCCTCGGCTGAGCCGAGGGAAGGGGGCCTTCACGCGCTTCAGGAGTTATCCACAGGGAGCGGGTTATCCACAGGTCTGGGTAGAGGGTCTGGCGCGGAGGCCGGCACCGGGCCCATCCTGAGTTTCATGGTCAACAGGGGGAGATGGGCTCAGCATCCCGAACTGCTGCTGGAGCGAAGTCGCAACGGCGTCATCCGGGTCGCAGACCTGGAATCCGAGGACATGAGCAGCAGCACGATCTACGCGCGCTGCCTGCCAGGTGGTCCCTGGCAACGACTGCTACCGGGCATCGTGCTTCTGCACAACACAGAACCGAGACCGGAAGAACTGATATCCGCAGCGTTGCTCTACAGCGGCGGTAAAAGCATGCTCACCGGCGTCGCGGCCTGCCTTCAGCACGGATTGCGCCCTGCGGCGCTCCCCCAAGGCAACGATCTGCACATGCTCATTCCGCATGAACGCAAGGTCCGCAGTACCGGATTCGTCACCATGGAGCGGACGATCAGGTTTCCGAAGCCGAGGGCGATAAAAGGGGTACCAACGGCGCCTCTCGTTCGCGCGACCACAGACGCGGTCCGGCGACTTCGCGAATCCGGCCCCGTGGAAGAAGTACTGATCGAAGCCGTCCAAAGTGGTCGTTGTTCACCGCAAGCCCTGCTAGGGGAACTCAACAGCGGTACTCAACGGGGAACCGCGATCCCCCGGCGGCTGCTTTCGAGCTGGATCGATATCCGCTCGATGGCCGAATCACGTGCGCGCACCCTCAGCCGCCGCTTGCCCACACCACCGAGCCATTGGAATTGCAAGGTCCTGGATCATCGTGGCGAGTACCTGGGGCGCCCGGACGCGTGGTGGGACGATATCGCCCTCGCCTGGGAGATCGACTCGTTCGATTTCCATTTCCGGCGGGCCGACTACTCGCGAACCTTGAACCGGAACACCCGCTATACCGCTGCCGGAATCCTCGTCGTGCAGACGCTTCCCTCACGGCTCCGAGACGATCCCGCCGGCGTGATCGGGGAACTGATCGCCGCGCACGAAGTCGCTTCCGCTCGCCCACGCCCCACTGTCCACGTCACCGACGCCAACGCCGCGTGAAGGCCCCCTTCCCTCGGCTGAGCCGAGGGAAGGGGGCCTTCACGCGCAATCACTTACTTAGCGAGCTACTTCACCGCGTCCAGGGCGTTGACACGGCCATGCCCGTAGTAGGAGTTGTCCTTCGCCGGGCCTTCACAGACCGGCGCGGCGGTACCGCATTCGACGGTGTCGGCCTGGTGCTCCAGCAGCCAGGTCAGCAGCCGCGGCGGAGCGTGGCGGTACTTGGAAGCCAGCAGCGCGGCGACACCGGCGGCGTGCGGGGACGCCATCGACGTGCCGCACTTGGTGCCGTACGCGCCGTTGAAGATGGTCGACAGCGGGCAACCGGCACCCTGGCCGGTGGGCGGCAGCTGGGCGCGGTCGCCGCCGGGAGCGGTGACCGAGACGTCGTTGCCGTAGTTGCTGTACGACGACTTCGAGCCCGCGTAGCCGATGGCCGAAACGGTCACGACGCCGTCGATGGCCTTGGGCAGGATGCCGCAGCTCGAGTCGACCGGGTGCGGCCGGTTCGGGTCGACGGTCTGCTTGTCCGGGTCGAAGCCGCTGTTGCCGGCGGCGGCGACGTTCAGCACGCCACGGCCGGTCGAGTAGGTCACCGCACGGCGGACGGCCTCGTACGCGGCCGCGTCGCCCGGCTCCTTCGAGCAGTAGAACATGCCCGGGTCGATGTAGTAGCTGTTGTTCGTGACCGGGAAGCGGTGCTTCGCCGCCCACATGAACCCGCACACGGCGGCTTCGGGGAGGATCAGGCCGTCGTCGTTCACGACCTTCACCGACGCCAGCTTGACGCCGGGCGCGACGCCCGTGAAGCCGCGCGCGGTGTCCTTGCCCGCGATGGTGCCGGCGACGTGGGTGCCGTGGTCGGAGTTCGTCGGCGCCCACGCGGCGGGCGTCGTGTCGGGCGCGCCGGTGTTGCAGCCCGCGGACGTCTTCGGGTCCAGGGCCGCCTTCAGCGCGGGGTGGGTGGGCTCGATGCCCGAGTCCAGCACGCCGACGGTCACCGAGCGGCTGCCACCGGAGACTTTGTTCGCCTCGGGAGCCTGGATCGCCCGCATGTCCCACTGCTGGGCCGAGAGGTCGTCCTCGACCGCGACGCTGGTGGTCTCTTCGCTCTCCTTGGTGTCGACCACGGCGGAGCGGGTCGAACGGGCCGAGGCCGCCGGCGGGAACGCCACGTCACGGCCGCCCGAGTAGGCGCGGAAGACGCCGATCTTCTCCTGGAAGTCGGCGTTGCGCGAGGTCGCCACCGCGACCCCGATCTCCGGGTAGTACGCGACCTTCTCGCCGCACTTCGCGCGCAGCTCGCTGTCGACCTTGCGCTCCGGGGTACGCGGGTTGTAGAGCACCACGTAGTTGAACGGCGCGCTCGCGGTGTCGCACTGCGGCGCGGGCGCGGCGCCGGCCGACGGGGCCACGAACACACTTCCCGCCGCCGCCACGACGAGCGCGGGGACGAGCAGGCGTCTGATCCGGGACATTCCACCTCCATGATTCGGTGGAGTGAACGTAAGCGAGCCGAAGCCCGCCCACCACCGTCAAAAGGACGACAAACCGGATCAGGCGTCAGCCTTTTCCGCATCCCGTGACTTGGCGCCACGAAGCGTGCGCAGACCGATCAGGCCGATGATGGTGCCGAGCACGAACGAGACGACCGTCAGCACCGCGTGCACGATGAAGTAGGCGGTGGGCGAACCGTCGGCCGCCCAGGCGCGGTCGCTGTCCCAGAGGTTCTTGGCGAACGTGATCCAGATGATCCACGACCACACGCCGAAACCCAGCAGGAACATCGAAGTACCTCGCGAAATGCGCATGCCCCTGAGTATGCAGCGAGCCCGGCGACGCTACAT
Organism: Amycolatopsis azurea DSM 43854; assembly: GCF_001995215.1. Lineage (GTDB taxonomy): Bacteria > Actinomycetota > Actinomycetes > Mycobacteriales > Pseudonocardiaceae > Amycolatopsis > Amycolatopsis azurea. Next base: position 87,042 of record NZ_MUXN01000008.1, on the reverse strand, counting down.
TGCTCGGGTGCACAGCGCTATCTCCCGGTCGCTCATGGTCCTCGTTTCCGGTGTGCTCGCCCTCGCGGTGACGCCGGTGGCCACAGCCGCCCCGAAGCCACCTGCCCAGGCGCAGCCGTGCGCGAACAAGACGACGCCTCCCGCGCCGATCGACACCTCCGAGAAGCCACGCCCCGGAGAGGCCGTGCCCGCGCCGTTGCCGGTCCCGCCGGTCCCGGTGGGCGGCGACCGGATGGCCGAATGCGGGCTCGTGCTGCCGAAGCGCGCGCTGAACCCGCCGGACGGCGACACCTCCGCGTCCTGGGTGCTGCAAGACCTCGAAAACGGCGACGTCATCGCCGCGAAGGATCCGCACGCCCGTCAGCGGCCGGCGTCGCTGATCAAGGTCCTGCTGGGACTGGTCGTGGTCACCGAGCTCAAGCCGGAAACGATCATCACCCCGACCAAAGAGGACGCCGAGCAGGAGTGCACCTGCGTCGGCATCGGCGCCGGCGGTCAGTACACAGTGGACCAACTGCTGCACGGACTGCTGATGCACTCCGGCAACGACGCGGCGCACGCGCTCTCCACCGTGCTCGGCGGCGTCGACGCCACGGTCGCGAAGATGAACGCGCTGGCCACCCGCATCGGCGCCACGGACACCCGCGCCGCGACACCGTCCGGGCTCGACGGCCCGGGGATGTCGACCTCGGCCTACGACATGAGCCTGATCTTCCACTACGCGATGAAGAAGCCGGAATTCGCGCAGGTGGTCAAGACCAAGAGCTTCGAAATCCCGCCCACCGCGGGAAAGCCGGTCATCACGATCTACAACGACAACAAGCTCCTCGGCTCCTACCCCGGGTTCATCGGCGGCAAGACCGGCTTCACCGACGACGCGCGGCACACCTACGTCGGCGGCGCGCTCCAGAACGGTCACCGGGTCGCGGTCGTGATGCTCCGCGCCGAACAGCGCCCGACGCGCGTCGTCGAACAGGCGGCGAAGCTCCTCGACTACGGCATCGCGCTGCGCGAGGCCAAGGCCGAATCGGTCGGGCGTATCGACTACAAGCCGACGGAAGCCGTGGACGCGGGCCAGGCGTCGGCCGCGCCGAACGCCGACAACGCGTCGAACAGCGGTGCCGCGGCGGCGGCCGAAGACCCGTTCGGGGTGACCGGCTGGATCATCACGCTGGTCGTCTTCCTGATCATCGTGGCGTCGTTCGTCATCGGTCACCAGCGCAAGAAGGCCATGGTGGGCGAGTAGGAGATCAGGACTTTCGGCGGCCGAACCAGCCCAAAAGCGCTCCGGTCGCGAAAGCCCCGCCGACCGCACCGAGCCCCGGCCCTTGCTGAACGGTCACCCTCGGGTGGATCAGCACCGGGGCCGGCGGCTCGATGACCGTCCGCATGTTCTCCTTCGCCGTCGCCGTCCACGCGGTGACGAACAGCAGGAACCGCGAAACGAGATTCGCGAACACGAGCAGGCCGATCACCGGGCCGAACAACGTGAACGCCGGCGACTTCGTGACACTGCCGAGGTAAACGGTCGCGGCCTGCTGGAGCACGATGAACCCGACGGCGGCGAAGATCGCGCCCTTGACCGCGCTGCGCAGCGCGACGTGCTCGCGGGGCAGCCTCGCGATGACCCACAGGAAGACCAGGGTGTTCGCGAGCAGGCCGAGCAGAATGGTCGCGACCTTCAGCAGGAACTTGGCCCAGCTCTGCTCTTCCAAGCCGACCAGTTCGAGCAGGAAGCGTCCGACACCGCTGCCCGCGGCGGTGAGGCCGAACGACACCACCAGCGCGAGGCCGAGGCCGATCAGTGACAGCAGGTCCTTGATCGTCGTCGACACCAGCGGCAACTGCTGCTTTTCCTGGCCCCACTGGGCGGTCAGCGCGTCACGCAGGTTCGTCATCCAGCCGATGCCGGAGTACAGCGCGAGCAGCAGACCGAACACCCCGATACCGCCGCCGGACTCCAGCGCGGCCTTGATGATGCTGCCGACCAGATCGCTCAGTCCGGCCGGGACCGACTTCTGGATCCCATCGACGAGCTGGTTCGTCACCGCGGTGTCGCCACGGAGCACGATCCCGATGACCGCGAAAGCGACCATCAGGATCGGGATCACCGAAAGCACACTGAAGTAGGTGATGGCGGCGGCGTAGTGGTTGCCGTAGCGCTCGGTGAAGGCGTCGTTGGCCCGGATGAGGTGATCGAGCCAGCCGTACTTCCGCCTCAGGCGAGGTAACAGCTTGTCCTCTTCCGGCTTCGCGCCGTCATCTTTCGCCACCATGAAACGCTAACCACGCGGCGGCGACATCGCAGCGCGAATCAACCTGCCGGGGGAAGGAACCCGATGTTCTCGTAGACGTTCCGCAGCGTCACCGAAGCGACTTCCCGCGCCCGTTGCGCGCCGAGGGCCAACGCCTTGTCGAGCTCGGCGACGTCGTCCATGTAGGACTGGACGCGTTCCTGCACCGGCGTGACCCACTCGACGAACGCCTCGCCGACGCCCTTCTTCAGGTCGCCGTAGCCCTTGCCCTCGTACGCGGTGACGAGCGCGTCGACCGGCTCGTCGGTCAGCGCGGAGAGGATCGTCAGCAGGTTCGAGACACCCGGCTTGTTCTCGGTGTCGAAGATGATCTCGCGGCCGGTGTCGGTGACCGCCGACCGGACCTTCTTCGCCGACTTCTTCGGGTCTTCGAGCAGCTCGATGAGGCCGTTGCCGGTCGACGAGGACTTGCTCATCTTCGCGGTCGGGTCCTGCAGGTCGTAGATCTTCGCCGTGTCCTTGACGATATGCGCCTCCGGCACGGTGAACGTCTTGCCGTAGCGGTTGTTGAACCGCTGCGCGAGGTTGCGCGTCAGCTCCAGGTGCTGCCGCTGGTCCTCGCCGACGGGGACCTCGTTCGCCTGGTACAGCAGGATGTCCGCGGCCTGCAGGACCGGGTAGGTGAACAGGCCGACGCTGGCGCGATCCGTGCCCTGTTTCGCGGCCTTGTCCTTGAACTGCGTCATCCGGCCGGCTTCGCCGAACCCGGTCTGGCACTCCAGCACCCAGCTCAGCTGGGCGTGCTCGGGCACCTGGCTCTGGACGAACAGCGCGCTGCGGGCCGGGTCGACGCCGAGCGCGAGCAACTGCGCGGCCGAGCGGCGCGTGCGGTCGCGCAGCACCTTCGGGTCCTGCTCGACGGTGATCGCGTGCAGGTCGACGACCATGTAGAAGGTCTCGTGGGTGTCCTGCAGCCGCACCCATTGCCGCAGCGCACCCAGGTAGTTGCCCAGGTGGAACGAGTCGGCGGTCGGCTGGATCCCGGAGAGCACCCGCGGGCGCTTCAGTTCGTCGGACACGCCCGGATTCTGTCAGGCCGCGTCGCGGCGGGTCATCGGAGGTCGGTCCCGCCAAACGGTCTAAACGGTTAAACGACACATACTTCCGACGGTTCTGGGCGCGGTGTCCGATTCCTAGCGTTCATGGCACCGGATCTTCCGGCCACACCGAAGGAGAACCCAGATGAAGGCACGATCCCTGCTGATGGGCTTGGCCATCGCGGCTGCGGCCGTGTTCACGCTTCCCGGGGTCGCCACGGCGGCTGAGCCCACCGGCGGCGTCCAGCCGAACATCGTCGGCGGCGGCAACGCGACCCAGGTCTACTCGTTCATGGTGTCCCAGCAGTCGAGCTCCGGTGGGCACCAGTGTGGTGGCTCACTGATCAGCGCGACCTGGGTGGTCACCGCGAAGCACTGTGGCACGCCGGCTCAGGTGCGCGTCGGCACCACGAACCGCACCAGCGGCGGCACCGTGGCCCGCGTGGCCCAGCGGATCGCCCACCCGAGCGCCGACCTGGCGCTGCTGCGCCTCTCGACGTCGGTTTCGCAGGCGCCGGTCACGATCGCCGACGCGTCCGGGGCCGTCGGCACCGCGACGCGGATCATCGGCTGGGGCCAGACCTGCGCCCCGCAGGGCGGCTGCGGTGCCCCGATCACCCTGCAGCAGCTGGACACCTCGATCGTCGCCGACAACAAGTGTCTCGGGATCAGCGGCGCGAGCGAGATCTGCACCAACAACCCCGGCGGGAACAAGGGCGCCTGCTACGGCGACTCGGGCGGCCCGCAGGTGAAGCAGGTCAACGGTGTCTGGCAGCTGATCGGCGCCACCAGCCGCGCCGGGAACAACAGCAGCACCTGCGCGACCGGGCCGTCGATCTACGTGGACGTCCCCTACTTCCGCAGCTGGATCCGCAGCAACTCCGGAGTCTGACCCGGGTCCCGCGTCGCCCCACCGCCCCCTGGGGCGGCGCGGTCCCAGCCGGTTCAGCAAGGAACCGTGCGGAAGTTCGAAGAGCCGCTCCAGCAGTGCGACCGCCTTCAGGGAGTCGCATCGCTCGGGGCGGCTTCTTCCTGTCCGCCAGTAGCTCAAGGTCGCGACACTGATCCGGACGCCCTGCCGGGCGAGCCGGTGGCGGATCCGGTCGAGTCCGAGACCGCTGTCCGCGATCGCCTGGTCCAGGGCCCGGGGGAACGGATCACCGGGCCGGCTGCGACGTTGCGTCACCGTCATGCACCCGAGCGTGGCGATCGCCGCGTACCTAAACAATCCGGGCCGGACTAGGTGTCCCTACCCAAGAAATCCGCACTTCGCCTTTAGCGGCCTAAGTGCGATCCGCCGTTTCCGGGCGCCGACCTGCGTTTAGCGGGCTAATCGCGATCCGGGGCCGACCTGCGTTTCGCCCCCTAAACGCGATCCGGGGCGGAGAGGGCGCAGGTCAGGGGCGCCGCTGGCGAGCGAGGGCGTCGTCGGTGAGGACGGCCTCCGCCATCGCGGCGACGTGCGGGGTGGTGGGCTGGGCCGGGGCGGCGGGAGCGGGGGTGGCCGCGGCCGCGCGGGCCTTCCGGCGCTGACGGAACACACCGAAGGCCATGCCGACGATGCCGAGCGCGACGGCGATCAGGCCGACCGGGCCCAGAAGACCGAACGCCATCTCCGAGCGTGACGTCGCCTCCGCGGCCGACGCCGGGACAGCGCCCGCGACGAGCAGCGCGACCGGGATCGCGATGACCGCCGTGGCCCTGGCCGCGGGCAGGGCCGAGCGCATCAGGAGATGAACTGGGTTCCGCACCGGAGTGCCTCCCGTGACGTGACTTTGCCGAACCGGAACGCTAACCCGAAAGAGTGAGCATTTCCAGGCTGCTGGTCAAAAAACTACCGAGCGTGTCAAGACCTGTGGGTTCTGATCAACTCGGGGCACGACACTAGCCCCTCACAGGGGGGATCTTTCGAGCACCCCTCTTCTCAGAGTTGTCGCGTACGAAATGGGTTTCCGACAAAACCGGACAGCATTAGGCCGTTCGGATGTCACCACACGGCCGAACAGGCACGATCCGACTTTCCCCGGTTGGTTTCTTGTGCGCAATGGTCTATACCTGTTGGCCATACCCCTTAAAAGGTATAGACCAATCTCCCTGCATGGTCCCCTCGTACGAAGGAGCCACCGATGTCTCTTCGACGTATTCTCGCGGCGGTCGCCGCCACCTTCGCCGCCACGACGGTCGCCGTGGTCGTCCCGGCCCAGTCCGCCTCGGCCGCGGACTGCACGACGCCGTGGAACGCGAGCTCGGTCTACTGGGGAGGCAACACCGCCTCCCACAACGGGCACAACTGGTCCGCGAAGTGGTGGACGCAGAACGAAACCCCAGGTACAGCGCAGGTTTGGGCTGATCAGGGCGCCTGCGGCGGCGGCACGACCAACCCGCCGAACCCGTCCGGCTTCGTGGTCAGCGAAGCACAGTTCAACCAGATGTTCCCGAGCCGGAACGCCTTCTACACCTACAACGGCCTGGTCACCGCCCTCAGCGCATACCCGGCCTTCGCCGGCACGGGCAGTGACACCGTGAAGAAGCAGGAAGCGGCCGCCTTCCTGGCGAACGTCAGCCACGAGACCGGCGGCCTGGTCTACGTGGTCGAGCAGAACGAAGCAAACTACCCGCACTACTGCGACACGAGCCAGTCCTACGGCTGTCCGGCGGGCAACGCCGCGTACTACGGCCGCGGCCCGATCCAGCTGAGCTGGAACTTCAACTACAAGGCCGCCGGCGACGCGCTGGGCCTGCCGCTGCTGACCAACCCGTGGCTGGTGCAGAACGACGCGGCGGTCGCCTGGAAGACCGGCATCTGGTACTGGATGACCCAGAACGGTCCGGGCACGATGACCCCGCACGACGCGATGGTCAACAGCCGCGGCTTCGGTGAGACCATCCGCAGCATCAACGGCAGCCTCGAGTGCAACGGTGGCAACCCCGGCCAGGTGCAGAGCCGCGTGAGCAAGTACAAGCAGTTCACCGGGATCCTCGGGGTCGACCCCGGCGGCAACCTGTCCTGCTGATCCATCCATGGACCGAAGGGGCCCTTCGCCGCAGGTGACGCGGCGAAGGGCCCCTTTCGTCATTCGAGAGAACCCAGCAGCCTGCGCAGCGCTCCGTCCAGGACTTCGAGGTCGCCGCCCAGCGGCGAGAGCAGCTTCGCGACATTCGCCGTGTGTTCGGTCATCGCGGCGTCGACGACTTCGAACCCGCGCTCGGTCAGCGTGACCCGGAAGCTGCGCCGGTCCTCGGGGTCGAGCGCCCGCTCGACCAGACCGGCCGTCTCCAGCCTGTCGATCCGGCTGGTCATCCCGGCCCGGGACATCATCAGCGTCGCGGACAGCTCGGACGGGATCAGCGTGTACGGCTTCCCGGATCGCCTGAGCGCCGCCAGCACGTCGAACTCGCCCTGTTTCAAGCCGTGCTTCGCGAACACGGCCTCCACCATCGGCGTGGTCAGCAGGACCACGCGCCCGAGTCGCCCGGCGACCCCGATCGCGGTCAGGTCCAGTTCCGGTCGTTCCCGCCGCCAGGCGCCGACCACGTGGTCGATCGCGTCGACGTTCTGCTCTTCACTCACGTCCCGCAGTCTATTCGACAGGAGATAGTTTGACAGCGAACTATCAGCAGTGGAACTATCGAGGCATGACACAGAGCATCGAAGCCCGCGAACCCGTCCTCGTCCGCGCCGCCGAAGCCGAGACCGTCGGCGCGGCCCCCACGCTCGTCACCCTGCTCGCCGACGTCTCGACGACAGGCGGGGTCATGAGCAGCGCGAGAACACAGCTAGGCGTCGGCGCCGATGGAGCGGCGCCGCACTACCACACCGGCTCCTCCGAGATGTTCTTCATGCTCAGCGGGAAGCTGGAAGTCCTTGTGGGAGAAGAGATCGTCACCGTTTCCGAGGGCGACATGCTCGTCGTCCCGCCGCTGACCACGCACGCGTTCCGCGCGGCCGTGGACTCGGCCGCGGACGTGCTGATCGTGTTCATCCCCGGCGTGGAACGGTTCGACTACTTCCGCCTGCTGGAAAAAGTCGGCCACGGCGAGGCGACCGTCCAGGATCTCTTGGACAGCCAGGAGAAATTCGACAACCACTTCGTCGAAAGTCCAGTGTGGACGGAGAGCGCGAAGTCCCGTCAGTAACCGCGCGGCGGATATCCCGGCGGCGGCCCGTACGGACCCGGCTGCGGATGGCCATGCGGCGGATACCCGGGCTGCGGGTATTGAGGTTGTGGGTACTGCGGTTGCGGATATCCCGGCTGCTGCGGCGGATACGGCGGCTGGCCGTACTGCGGCGGAGGCGGATACTGCTGCTGATAGCCGGGGTTCTGCTGCGGATACGGCTGTTGCGGGTACTGCATCTGTTGCGGGTACTGGGGCTGTTGCGGCGCCGGCGCGGCGGGCTGCCCGCCACCGAGGTGGAACGGCAGCAGCGACACCAGCTTCCCGAGGTGTCCCAACGTCAAGAGCACGTCGTCCGGCTTGGTCCGGCCGAACGTCGGATTCTCGACGTAGACCAGTTCCGAGCCCACCAGCGACCAGGTGTGCAGCTTCGACGACCGCATCGTGGCGGCGACCTGCGGGGTCAGCACACCGATCGCGACGTTCGGGTCGGTGTCGATCAGCTTGTACCAGCGGTTGAACTTCCGGTCCGCCGTGGCGGGCTCGGGGTACTGATCGACGTCCCAGGCGGCTTCGATGCTCGACACGATCTGGAAGTTCGGCATCGGCGCGGGCAGGGTGATCACCCAGACCGTGTCGATCGAGATCGTGTCGAGTTCGTTGACCTTCTTGTTGGTCCATCGCGTGTGCACGCTCGTGACCGTCGGACGGCGGTGGTAGTCGAAGACGCTGAACTGAAGCCCGTTGTACGCGCCGCTCAGCGCGCCGAACGCCATCCGCTTGTCGCCGCGCTGGTTGAACGGCAGCACCGTCCAGCGCTCCAAGAGGTTCGGCGCGTCCGGGCTGAACTCCCACCCGTACTGGCCGGACATCGCGTAGCGCTCGGCGTTCGTCGCCTCGATCCGCCTGGCTTCGTTCGTCTCCATCACAGCCCCCAGAGCTTCCGGCGGGTCAGCCGGAGTAGGTCGCCGTCACCGGCGCGTGGTCCGACCAGCGCTGATCGTAGGACTCGGCGCGCTCGACCACGACCGATGTGCACCGCTCGGCCAGGCCGGGCGTGGCGATCTGGCAGTCGATGCGCCAGCCCGAGTCGTTGTCGAACGCCTTCCCGCGGTACGACCACCAGGTATACGGGCCGGGGCCTTCCGGGTCGAGTTTGCGCTGCACGTCGACGTAACCGGCCTCGCTGAACACGCGGCCGAGCCACTCCCGTTCCTCCGGCAGGAAGCCCGAGCTCTTCTGGTTCCCGCGCCAGTTCTTCAGGTCGGTCTTGTCGTAGGCGATGTTCCAGTCCCCCACGACGACGACCTCGCGGCCGCCGGCCTCGGCCTTGGCGCGCAGGTCGGCGAGGTACGGGAGGAACGCCGCCATGAAGCGCTCTTTCTCGTCCTGGCGAGGGGTGCCGACGTCGCCGCTGGGCAGGTACAGGCTCGCGACCACGACGTTCGGCAGGTGGATCTCGGCATAGCGGCCGCTGTCCTCGAATTCGGGCTCGCCGAAACCGATACGGACCTCGTCCGGCTCGGTCCGGCTGAAGAGCATGACGCCGTTGCGCCCCTTCTGCACTGACGGCGCGTGCACCACGTGCCAGCCTTCGGGCGCGGCGGCACCGGCCGGCAGCTCCTTGAGCTCGGCCCGGACCTCCTGGCAGGCGACGACGTCGGCCTTCGTCGAGCCCAGCCACTCGACGAAGCCTTTTTTCGCGGCGGCACGGAGGCCGTTGACATTCACAGTGGAGACGGTCAGCACGCTCCGCACGCTACCCGGAGGGTCCGACAGAACTCTCAGGGAGTTCGCTCTGCGAGACTGCGCGCATGAGTGAGCTGACCGTGCTGGGCAGCTGCGGCGCCTGGCCGGAACCGAGACGGGCCTGCGCCGGGTTCCTCCTGGTCCACGAAGGTTTCAAGCTGGTGCTCGACCTCGGCTACGGGGCCGCGTCACGGCTGTTCGAACACGCCCCCGATGGCCGGGTCGACGCGGTGGTGGTGACGCATGAACATCCCGATCACTGCGCCGACGTGAGCGCGCTCGGCCGTGCCCGCGCCTACGGGCTGCCGGACGAGCCGAGGATCCCGCTGCACTGCACGCCGGGGACGGTGCGGCGGCTCGAAGCGATGGAACCGCGTCCGCATCCGACGACGATCTTCGACGTGGCCGACCTCGGCCCGCCGCGCGAGGTCGGGCCGTTCCGGATGACGACGTTCCTACTGCCGCACCACGTGCCGAACTACGGTGTCCGGCTGAGCGCGCCCGGGCTCACCGTCGCGTACACCGGCGACAGCGGGCCCAGCCCGATCCTGGCCGAGCTGGCACGCGACGCGGATCTGCTCATCGCCGACGCCACGTTGCAGGGTCCGCCCCCCGACGAGACGCCGCGGCTCGTGTCGACGGCGGGCGAGGCCGGGTACTGGGCCCAGCGCGGCGGCGCCCGGCGGCTGCTGCTGACCCACTTCTGGCCCGGCTCCGACCGCGAGGTCTCAGTGGCCGAGGCGCGGGCGGAGTTCCGGGGCGAGGTACTGGCGGCCGAGGAAGGCACCCACTTGCGTTTAGCCCCCTAATCGCGATCCCGCCGACCAGACCCGCCCACCTGCGTTTCGCGGGCTAAACGCGATCCCGCCGGCCGGAGGCGCGCACTTGCGTTTCGCGGGCTAATCGCGAAGCGGCAGGTCAGGGGCGCGTCGCGGTTAGCGGGCTAAACGCGAAGCCGCAGGTCACGGGCCGCATTTGGAGCCTTCGACCGGGCGCGCGAACTCGGCCGAGACCCACTTGCCCTCGGCGATCTTGCGGAAGCCGTTCTCGACCACCGGCTGCGCGTCGATCTTCGCGTCCTTGACGTACTTGCCGACGATCTTCTGTCCGCCGGGGAGGTCGCGCGCGTTGAGCACGTCGGCCGTCACCACGACCTGGCAACCGGTCGGGCTCGATGCGCTCGACTCCCTGTCTTGTCCCGAGATGGCGACGACGACGATCAGCGCCGCACCGGCGCCGAGGAACAAGACCGGTTTCGAGATGGCCATGATGGTCACTCCTCGAACAAGGGAATCGTTTTCTGTCCGGTCCAGAGTGGCAGAAGCCGGGGCGGTCGCCCAGATCCCGGATTGCCAACCACCCGGAGGCGCCAACCGGAAAGTGGCCGTACTACCCAGGGTCACGACGCGAAAAGGCCCCCTTCCGCGAGGAAGGGGGCCTTCAAGCGAGACTCAGCCCTGGGCGATCTTCTTGGCCAGGTTCTCGTCCAGCGTCGCGAGGAACTCCTCGGTGGTCTGGAACGCCTGCTCCTTGCTGATCAGCAGCGCGAGGTCCTTGGTCATCTTGCCGCTCTCGACGGTCTCGATGACGACCTGCTCCAGCTTGTTCGCGAACCCGATCAGCTCCGGGTTCGAGTCCAGCTTGCCGCGGTGCTCGAGGCCCCGGGTCCACGCGAAGATCGACGCGATCGGGTTGGTCGAGGTCGGCTTGCCCTGCTGGTGCTGACGGTAGTGCCGGGTGACCGTGCCGTGCGCGGCCTCGGCCTCGACGGTCTTGCCGTCCGGGGTGCGCAGCACGGACGTCATCAGGCCCAGCGAGCCGAAGCCCTGCGCGACCGTGTCGGACTGCACGTCACCGTCGTAGTTCTTGCAGGCCCAGACGTAGCCGCCCTCCCACTTCATCGCCGCGGCGACCATGTCGTCGATCAGGCGGTGCTCGTAGGAGATGCCCTTGGCGTCGAAGTCGGCCTTGAACTCGGCCTGGTAGATCTCCTCGAACACGTCCTTGAACATGCCGTCGTAGGCCTTGAGGATGGTGTTCTTGGTCGACATGTAGACCGGGTACTCACGGTCGAGGCCGTACTGCAGCGAGGCGCGCGCGAAGTCCTCGATGGACTTGCGGTAGTTGTACATGCCCATGGCGACGCCGCCGCCCTCGGGGAACTTCGCGACGTCGAACTGCATCGGCTCGGAGCCGTCGTCCGGGGTGTAGCTGATGGTCAGCGTGCCGGGACCCGGGACCTTGAAGTTGGTCGCCTTGTACTGGTCGCCGTGCGCGTGACGGCCGATGATGATCGGCTTGGTCCAGCCGGGGACCAGACGCGGGATGTTCTGGATGACGATCGGCTCGCGGAAGATCACGCCGCCGAGGATGTTGCGGATCGTGCCGTTGGGCGAGAGCCACATCTTCTTCAGGCCGAACTCTTCGACGCGCGCCTCGTCCGGCGTGATGGTGGCGCACTTGACGCCGACGCCGTGCTTCTTGATCGCGTTGGCGGAGTCGATGGTGATCTGGTCGTCGGTGCGATCCCGCTCCTCGATGCCCAGGTCGTAGTACTCCAGGTCCACGTCCAGGTACGGGTGGATCAGCCTGTCCTTGATGAACTGCCAAATGATGCGGGTCATCTCATCGCCGTCGAGCTCGACGACGGTGCCCTGGACCTTGATCTTGGCCATGAGCAGCGGTGCTCCTTCCGCGGATCTTCGCGTTCTTCTTCAGTCTCTCCGGTAGCGGTACAAGCGTACTGCTTTACGGTCCTGGATGGTTCCAGTAGTGGTCGGTATCAAGTCTCCACGAGGCCGTTGTGACCGACGTCACCCGGTCGGACGACGGCCATCCGGCCGTCACGGGATCCTCGGAGACCGCGCCATCATCGAACCGCACTCCATTTTCGGCACAGCCGGCCACCGGAAGGGCGGTCCCCACATGTCCACCAACCCCTACGCCGTGCCGCCGCATGAGCAGCCGTCGATGCCGGAGCCTTACCTGCAGCCTAGGCAAAGCGGCCGTGCCGTGCCTCGGGTGATCAGCGCGCTCGGCGGTCTTCTGCTCTCGCCGGTCGCGCTCGGCCTGGTGATCTACGGCGGCTCACGGCTGCAGCGGACCTACGCGCAGGCCTACAGCGTCGGCGAAGACCCGCTGGGCTTGATCCTGCTGATCGTCGGCGGCCTTCTCCTGCTCGGCGTCGCGCTTCTCGGCGCGTTGTCCGGGCTCGGGCCGGTGCTCGGCGGGCTGATCTGGGGAGTGATCCCGGGACTGACCACGCTCCTGGGCGGGACGAGCGTCATGAGCACCATGTACGACGTCGGCGGCCGCGAACTCGGCGTCGGGCTGGTGACCTGGCTGGTGATGGGCGCCCTGTTCGCGAGCGGGTTCCTGCTGATCGGAGCCGGCCTGGTCGGGACCCTGACCCGGCGCCGCTCAAATCGCGTTTAGCGGGCTAAACGCGCTCCGCGAAGATCGAAGTGAACCGAAGGGGCTTCGCGTCCGTAGTCCGGTTCAGGGAGGTGGCCCGCCCATGTCATCGCACCGGTACGTCGCGGAGTACGACGACGAGGACTACCAGGAGTACGGCGAGTACGAGCAGCAGCAGCCCAAGGACCCGCGAAGGCCGTATGAGGACGTCGAGTCGTACGAACCGTACGAGCCCTTCGAGGACGACCCGGGCTCCGAAGACCCCCGCGCGGGCCGAGGAGTGCGACGAGTCCTCAGCGGCGCGGGCGGCCTGATCCTGACGCCGGTCGCCCTCGGCCTGCTGTCGTGGGGCGGCCTGCGGCAGCAGATGCTCATCCAGGCGACGCTGAGCACCCAGCGTGACGTCCTCGGCATCAGCCTGCTGGCGGGCGGCGGGATCCTGCTGCTGGCGGTCGGCCTGCTCGGCGCGCTCTCGGCGACCGGCCCGATCCTCGGCGGTCTCGTCTGGGGCGTCGCACCCGGCGTGGCCGCCGCGGCGGTCCCCGAATGGGGCTTCCGGCTCATGAAGTACCTGCCGCAGAACGACGTCACCTACGGCGTCACGAGCTGGCTGTTCATCGGCGGCCTGCTCGGGACGGGCTTCCTGTTGGTCGGCGCGGGCCTCGCGTCGAGACTCGCCCGGCGGCGCCGCTGAGCGGGCTGGGACGATCGGCGCATGGGATTGTTCACCGTTCCTGAAGCCCGCGCCGAACTCGCCCGGCTACGCCCCGTGCTCGACGAGCTCGTCCGCCTCCGCGCCGACGCGGCCGAGCTCGCCGCGTCCCTGCGCCCGGGCGGCCGGGAGACCGCGCTCGGCGGGATGCCGGAGTGGAAGGCCGCGCAGGCCCGGCTGGACGATCTGATGACCACCGTCCAGCGGACGGGCGCGGAGCTGAAGGGGTTCGCCCCGCTCCTGATCGATTTCCCCGCCGAACTCGACGGCGCCGACGTCCTGCTGTGCTGGCTCGAAGGCGATCCCGAACTGTGCTGGTATCACCGCGTCGACCTGGGTTTCGCCGGGCGGCGCCGGCTGCCGGACAGGGTCGCCGTCGTGACCGAGGAGATCGCGGCCGGACTGTTCGACGGCATGGCCGCTCACTACGACGAAGACACCTTTCACGGCCTCGTCGCCGAAGCGCTTGTCGACGGCCTCGGCAGCACGGCTCCCGAACGCGTTCTCGACGTCGCGACCGGTACCGGCGTGGCCGCGTTCGCCGCGCTGCGCCTGGAGCCGGGCGAAGTGCTCGCGATCGACATCTCGCCGGGCATGATCGCCCAGGCCGAGGCGAAGGCGGCGACGCGCGATCCCGGCAAGGTCATCACCTGGCAGGTCGCCTCGGCGGTTCCGTCGCCGGTGGAGGACGAAGGCGCCGACGCCGTGCTCTGCGCGTCCTCGCTGCACTTCCTGGGCGCGGCCGCGCTTCACGACTGGCTGCGGGCGCTGCGCCCGGGCGGCCGGGTCGGCTTCAGCCTGCCGCTGGCGTCGGCGTTCCGGCCGTCGGAGGCGTTCGCCGCGATCGTCCCCGCCGACCTGAAACTGCCGGAAACCGAGGACGACGCGGCGGAACTGGCCTCCGAAGCGGGCTTCACCGAGGTGACCGTGAAGCGCCTCGACGTCGAGTCCGAGGACAGGGTCCGGTCGGTGTTCGTGGTGCACGCGACCAAACCCTGAGCCCTGCGGCGTCCTACAGCGGTGCGAAGAACGGCACGCACTTCGGCACGGGCGCGCCTTCCGGGTCGAGCGCCTTGAGGATCAGGCTCGTCACGTTCGGGTCGATCGCCTGGCTCAGATGCCCGGAGACGTCCACGCCGCACTTGTCCTGCAGCACGATGTCGGTCGTGCCCGGCTCGCCGAGCACGCCGCTGGTGTACGGCGTGACCACTCGATCGTGGCGGCTCACGATGCTCGTGTAGGTCGGCCCCGGCACGCTCACGCCGCCGCGGGCGAGGTCGTCGAGGAAGTCCGACGGCGGGAGGTATTCGCGGCACGCGCCGCATACGCCGTCGGCGAGCAGGTCGATGCCGGGCAGCGAAAGCACGGCCTTGGCCAGCCCGGAAAGGCCGTTGAGAGACGTGCCCTTGAAGTTCGAGCCGAAGCCGACGAAGTGCTTCACCTTCTTCGCGCCGCCCTCGAACTTGAGGTAGTACGCGGGCATCGTCGTGCCCTCGGAGTGTCCGACGATGTCGACCTTGTCCGCGCCGGTGCTCGACCGCACGCGGTCCACGAACGCGCCGAGTTCGACGGCGCTCTTCCGCATCGAGGCCATTCCGCCGAACAACTGTCCACCCAGGACGGTGGCGCCGTAGGTCAGCGAGTAGACGCAGTAACCGGCGTTCTTGAGCTTCGGCGCGTGGTAGAACCAGTTGGTCGTCGCGTTGCCGCCGAGGCCGTGCACCAGCACGACAGGTTCGGGGTGATCCGCACTGGGCTTGCACGACCAGTCGTTCCAGCCGCTCGACGGCGCCGCGGTCGCCGCGGCCGGGACGGCGATCGTGAACGTCAAAGCCGCGACAAGCGTGGTGAGGATCCTCCTGGTCTTGGTGGCACCGCCGTTGGTGACCCGAGCCCGCATCCCTGCCTCCGGTTACTCGTCAGTATGTGATGCGAGTCATCATGCGTCACAAACCGGTGGCCGGAACCAGGAGAAGAACCAGACTTGCGCGCCGCCTCTTGTGACGGATCACAAGCGCTTCAGGCGCTGACCACCAGTGTCGCACCGAGGGCGATCATCGTCGCGGCGACCAAGCCGTCCAGCACCCGCCAGGACGACGGCTTGCGGAAGAACCCGCTGAGCAGCCTGGCGCCGAAGCCGAGCACGAGGAACCAGATCACGCTGGCCAGCACCGATCCGACGCCGAACGCCCACCGGCCGCCGCCGTGTCCCGCCGCGATGGCGCCGAGCAGGAGCAGGGTGTCGAGGTAGACGTGCGGATTCAGCCAGGTGAGCGCCAGCGTCGTCAAGACGATGCGGCGCAGCGATCCGCCGGTCTCCGGACCCCCGGTTTCCAGCGCGGCCGGCTTGAACGCGCGACGAGCCGCGAGGGCGCCGTAACACAGCAGAAAAGCGCCGCCGACCAGCGCGACGACAGTCAGCGCTTCCGGTGACGCGCCCACGATCGCGCCGACCCCGCCGACGCCGAGGCTCACCAGGATGGCGTCCGAGAAGATGCAGATCAGCACCACCACGAGCACCGCTTCGCGCCGGATCCCCTGCCGCAGCACGAACGCGTTCTGGGCGCCGATCGCGACGATGAGGGCCATGGAGGCGCCGAAACCGGCGCCCGCGCTGAACAGAACGTCTCCCATACGGAGGACATTAGGAAGCGGATCGTCAACAGTACAGCTAAAGATTCTTACGTAACATTAGCGCTCATGATGACAGATCTGCCTCTCGACCTGGTCCGCACGCTCTTGGCGGTCGCCGACGAAGGCACGTTCGACGCGGCGGCGTCGGCCCTGCACGTGACGCCGTCGGCGATCAGCCAGCGCGTCAAGGCGCTCGAACAGCGCACCGGCCGGGTGCTGCTGATCCGCACGAAACCGGTGCGCCTGACCGAATCCGGGCAAGCCGTCGTGCGGTTCGGTCGTCAGCTGGCCCTGCTCGAGGCCGATACGCGGGCCGAGCTCGGCCTGACCGCCGGTGACGAACCGGTGCGGCTGCCGATCGCGGTGAACGCCGATTCGCTGGCGACGTGGTTCCTGCCGGCGCTCACGCGGGTGCCGCCCGAGCTGAAGATCTGCTTCGAACTGCACCGCGAGGATCAGGACCACACCACGACCCTGCTGCGAGAGGGCCTGGTGATGGCCGCCGTGACGTCGTCGCCGGATCCGGTCGCGGGCTGTTCGGTGCACCGGCTCGGGCACATGCGCTATCTGGCCGTCGCGAGCCCGGCACTCGGCACGGACCTCGACCTCACCGAAACCCCCGTCGTCGTTTTCGACCGCCGTGACGACCTCCAGGACCGCTTCGCCCGCGAGCGCGGCTTGATCGCGAGTTCGCTGCGGCACTACGTCCCGTCGTCCGAAGGGTTCTTCGACGCTGTCGCCGCCGGGATGGGCTGGGGCATGGTGCCGCTCGCGCAGATCGGGGACCGGCTGCGCGACGGCAGGCTCGTCAGTTTCGACCCGGACCACCCGATCGACGTACCGCTGTTCTGGCAGCAGTGGAAGCTCGACTCCCCCGCGCTGGCGGCGGTGTCGGCCGCCGTCACCACCGCGGCCGCGGACCTGCTCGTCGACCCACACGGATGAGGACGCGCGCGGCGGCCCGGTCGTGAGATCCTGGGCGCATGACGCGCGCATTGCACCTGGTCGGGGACGAGGAAGCGGACCGGCTGCTGACCGAGGACCCGTTCGCGCTGCTCGTCGGGATGCTCCTCGACCAGCAGTTCCCGATGGAACACGCGTTCCGCGGCCCGCAGAAGATCGCGGACCGGATGGACGGTTTCGACATCGCGAAGATCCACGCGATGGACACCGAGACCTTCGTCGAGCTCTGCGTGGTCCCGCCCGCGATCCACCGCTACGGCGGCTCGATGGCCCGCCGGGTGAAGGACCTGGCGCAGCACGTCGTCGAGGTCTACGACGGCGACGCGGCCGGGATCTGGACCGCCGGACGCCCCAAGCCGGACGGCCCCGAGGTCCTCAAGCGGCTCAAGGCACTGCCCGGCTTCGGCGACCAGAAGGCCGCGATCTTCCTCGCGTTGCTCGGCAAACAGCTCGGCATTCACCCGAAGGGCTGGCGCGCGGCCACCGGCTCGTACGGCGACCGCGGCTCCCGGCGTTCGATCGCCGACGTCGTCGATGCGAAGACCCTCGGCGAAGTGCGCGCGTTCAAGAAGGCGGCGAAGGCCGCTGCCAAGGCTCCGGCGAAGTAGCTACTTCTTCCCCGCTCCCGGCCACGGTCCCGGCGTCTCGGCGGGCAGTTCGGCCTGCTCGACCTCGGTGCGGAACACCCGGAAACCGCGCGCCTGGTAGTTCTTGAGCGCGGCCGGGCCGTCCGTGGTGCAGGTGTGGACCGTGACGCGGCGTGTCGTCGTCTTGCCCGGCCAGCGCTCCGCGAGCGACCACGCCTCCCGCAGCGCGACGGTCAGCAGGTGCCCGCCGACGCCCTTGCCGACGAAGGACGACATCAGCCCGAAGTACGCGAGCTCGACTTCGCCTTCTTCGCTGCCGTCGAGTTCGAAGTAGCCACACGGCGTTCCCTGCGCGTACGCGACCCAGGTCTCGACGCCCGGCCTGTCCAGCCACTCGATCCACTGTGCCCACGTCCAGCTCAGCCGGTCGATCCAGAACCAGTCGCCGCCGACGGCGGTGTAGAGGTAGCGGTTCAGCTCCGGGCTGACCAGCTCGGCGCGGGTGACCGTCACCGGCACGGCGGGCGGTTTCGCCGCGCTCAGGTCGTCCGGCGAGGTCTGTTCGAGGTGCCAGGTCGTGATCTCCATGCGGCGATCATTTCAGCCAGACCCGCAGCGGTCCCAGTGCCGTGTAGCCGTTGCGGAGAGCGGCGTCGAGATCCTCGCCGTGTTCGTAGCCGGTGATCGGCAGACCGGGGAAGCTCGTCGCGACGGCCGAGGTCGCACCTCGCCACGCGTCGTCGACATCGCCGCGAGTGTACAAATTGGACAGTCCCGCGAAGTCGCCGTCGCGATTGGCGGTGACGCCGGAGACGCCGTCGGACCACACTGCGACGGACGGGTCGCCGAATTCGTCGTCGACTCGGGACCAGCCGGGTTCGAGCGGCATCCGGACCGTGCGGGTGATCCACGTGGCTTCGAAGAGCACCTCGAAGCCCGCTTGCGAAAGATCCAGGCAGCCGAAGCTGTCCTTCACCGCGCAGCCCGGCGACAGGTCGATCCCGTCCAGGACATCCTCGACCGTCGCGTCCGGCGTCAGGGTCATCGCGTCCGGATACAGCGGCGGCGTCCGGCACGCCGACTTCCAAGCGCGGGCGGTGAAGGTGCCCGTCCCGCACACCGTTTCGCACCAGCGGGCGTTGACGCGCGCGGCGTCGGCTACCTCCGCGCGAACCACAGCACGTCCGGTTCGCCTTGCGGCACCGGGATCTTCAGCTCCCGGACCTCACCGAACCGCGCACGCAGCCGCTTCGCGAACGACGGCACCGACTCGGCGCTCCACACCCCGAGCACACCGCCGGGCCGCAGCCGCTCGGCGAGCATGTCGAGCCCGTCTTCCTGGTACAGCTTGGCGTTGCCGTCGGTGACCGTCCACTCAGGACCGTTGTCGATGTCGAGGCACAGCGCGTCGAACCGCTCTTCCGTCCGGCGTAACCACTTCACCAGATCGGCCTCCACGACGGTGACCCGTTCGTCGGACAGGGCGTCGCCGTGGACGTCCCTGAGCGGGCCCTCGCGGTTCCACCCGATCACGGCCGGCTCGCGCTCGACGACCACGATCTCACCGACACCGGGGTGGTCCAGCGCGGCGCGCAGCGAGTAGCCGACGCCGAGGCCGCCGATCAGCATCCGCGCCTTGCCGGGCACCAGGTCCGCCGCCACCGAGACGAGCAACCGTTCCGATTCACCGTTCCGGGTGTCCATCAGGAAGACACCGTTCGCGATGACCTCGAAGTCGTCCCCTGCCCGGCGAAGTACCAGTTCGCCGCTCTTCCCGGCCACTGTGTCGAGTACGTCGGTCATCCGGGCAGCCTATCGGCGACGGTCACAGCAAGCCCGCCAATTTGTACAACACGAGACTGCCCGCGACGGCGACGTTGAGACTCGCGCCCGTACCCACCATGGGAATTTCGACGACGGTGTCGAGAAGGTCGAGCGCTTCCGGAGGAATGCCTTGCTGCTCATGGCCCAGCACGGCGATCGTCCGACCCCGCGCGGGAGGAAGATCGGCGAGGCGCACGGATTCGTCGGCGAGTTCGACGCCGACGATCGCCGTGCCCGCCGCCTTTTCCCGGGTCAGCCAGCCTGGCGGGTCGTGCACCCAATGCACACAAGCCGGGCGCCGCAACGTGTTCCCGCGGCGCAGCGCCTCCGGCACCCACGGGAACTTCGGCACGGCAAGACAGGCACCCACCGCGTCGCAGGTCCGCAAGAGGGTGCCGAGATTCGCGCCGTGCAACGGCCACAGGGGTGCCGCGACGAGATGTCCCCAGCAGGAGTGGGATTTCCTTCTTCTGGCCGCGCGCAGTTCCGAGGGCGTGCGGACCCGGATCGACGGGCTCACCGGCGGTGAGGCGTCGCGCCTCCAAGGATTTCGAGGATCATGCCCACACTGTAGCGGGATCACCTCCGACGCTCCTAACCTTGAAGCGTCGGAGGTGGTTCTCATGCAGGCGACCGTCGGAGACGAGATCCACGTGCACGGACGCACGGTGGGCTCGGCCGAGCAGCGCGGCGAAATCCTCGAGGTACGCGGAGAACACGGCGGCCCGCCGTATCTCGTCCGGTTCGCGGACGGGCACGAAGGACTGGTGTTCCCCGGCCCCGACTGCGAAGTCCAGACTCGCGCCGAATAGGCGTCAGTCGACCAGCGCGGGCTGCCTCACGCGGCTCCGCCAGCCCACCACGACCACGGCCGCGCCGAGCGCCGTCAGCACCGCCGCGATCTCGGGCAGCAGGAGCGGGCCGCCACCGCTGAGCACCGCTCCCCCGACCAGACCGGAGAGTCCGACGCCGAGATAGATCGCGGACGCGTTGAGCGAGAGGACGAGCCCCGCGTTCTGCTTGGACAGCTCGATCAGCCGGTGCTGGATCGGCGGGTTGATCGACCAGGTGGCCAGGCCCCAGAGGAACAGGATGACGGCCGCGCCGGCGACGGTGGTCGCGACCAGCGGCAGCAGCGCGAGCACCACGGTGATCCCGCCGAACACGATCAGCAGCGGTCCCTTGGCGCCCCAGCGGTCGGTCGCGCGGCCGCCGAGGACGTTGCCGAGCGCGCCGCCCGCGCCATAGACGAACAGCAGCAGGCTGACCGTCGTGCCGTGGACGCCCGCCGTGGCGGACAGGACCGGCGAGATGAAGGTGTAGACGGAGAACGCGGCGAGGCAGCCGAGCACGGTCGCGCCGAGCATGGCGAGCACGCGCGGGTCCTTGGCGACGGTGAACCGTTCGGCGAACGGGACCGGGGGCGGTGCCGGGACGGCGGGCAGGACCAGCCGGACCGCGAAGGCGCCGAGGAGCGAGAAGGCCGCGACGAGCGCGAAGACAGCCTGGTAGCCGACGCTCTGCGAAAGGACGCTGCCGAGCGGGACGCCCAGGATCGTCGCGATGGTCAGGCCGCCGAAGACGAGCGCGACCGCGCGGCCCCGGCGTTCCGGCGAGGTGAGTTCGGCGGCGACGGCGCTCGCGGCCGGGGTGAAGACCGCGGCGCCGATCGCGGTGACGACCCGCGCGAGGAGCAGGGTCACGTAGCCGGGCGCGAGGGCGGCGAGGGCGTTGCCGATCGCGGTGACGACGAGGGCGGCGACCAGGAGCGTGCGCCGTTCCCAGCGGCCCGTGACCGCGGCGAACAGCGGCGACCCGACCGCGTACGCGATGGCGAAGGCGGTGACCAGCTGGGCGGCGGCCGTCTCGGAGACGGCGAGCTCGCCGGTCAGCGCGGGCAGCAGCCCGGCGACGACGTACCCGCTGGTGCCGACCGCGAAGGTGCCGAGCGCCAGCACCGCGGTCCTGGGTGGTGAGAAAGTCATGACTCCCCAGCTCCAGACCCCTTTTTCGCCCACTTCCACGGTGGCGACCGGATCGCGTTTAGCCCGCGAAAGTCGCTCCCGGTCCCTCGGTCGCCCAGGTGCCGCCGGATCGCGATTAGGGGGCTAAACGCAGGTCGGGCCCAGGTCTCCCTGGAGCCGCCCGGATCGCGATTAGCCCGCGAAACGCAGGTCCGCGCGGCAGGCGGCCGGATCGCGATTAGCCCGCTAAACGCAGGTCGGTGCCGGATCGCACTTAGCCCGCGAAAGTCGACCTGGGGGTCGTTGTTCGATGGTTGTCGTAGTTCGATGAAGACCGTACTACGAACTCGCGAGAAGTTCGAGGGGCGTCGTACTATGGACGGATGGCCGCGACGACCCAGCAGTACGTCTACCCCGATCAGGACGAGATCCGGATCGAGGCGGTCCTCGCCGCGCTCGCGGACCCGGTGCGGCTCGACATGGTCCGCCAGCTGGCCGAAGCCGGCACCGAGATCTCGTGCAGCGGTTTCGACGTCGCCGTGACCAAGTCCACACTCACCCATCACCTGCGCACCCTGCGCGAAGCGGGCATCATCATGGGCCGCCAGCAGGGCACCGCGCGCTACAACTCCTTGCGCCGCAACGATCTCGACGAGCTCTTCCCCGGACTGCTCCAGGGAGTGCTCGCCGCCCGCCGCTGAGGGTGGGCAGCCTCACCCGAAACCGGGATGACAAAGGGCCCCTTGATCCGTTGAACTGGACGCCGGACAGCTCGTCGACGTCGGGGCCGCACGCGCTGTCTTCTTTTGTGTCCGAGAACTAAATCGATTCAGCAAGCCCATCCGCGACGGTGGGCGAGTAATCGTTTACCCAGAACGACCACCCCTGAGAGGAGAGCCGTGCCCGTCGCGCTGCTCGCGCTCGCCATCGGTGCCTTCGGCATCGGGACCACCGAATTCGTCATGATGGGCGTGCTGCCCGAAGCCGCCGCCGATTTCGGCGTGTCGATCCCCTCCGCCGGCTACCTCATCTCCGGGTACGCCCTCGGTGTCGTGGTCGGCGCCCCGCTGCTCACCGCCGCCGCCGTCCGGCTGCCGCGCAAGACCATGCTGCTGGCGATGATGGGGCTGTTCACGCTCGGCAACACCCTCTTCGCGCTCTCGCCGAACCAGGAGTTCGGCGTCGCCTTCCGCTTCCTCGCCGGCCTGCCGCACGGCGCGTTCTTCGGCGCCGGCGCGGTCGTCGCGTCCAGCCTGGCCAAGCCGGGCGAACGCGCGAAGGCCGTCTCGATGATGTTCCTGGGCCTGACCCTGGCCAACGTCGTCGGCGTGCCGCTGGGGACGCTGCTCGGCCAGAAGGTCGGCTGGCGCGCGACGTTCGGCGTCGTCGCCGTGATCGGCCTGATCGCCATGGCCGCGATCGCGAAACTGGTCCCCCACCAGGGCAAACCGGTCGAGCCGTCGCTGCGCGGCGAACTCGGCGCGTTCCGCCGCCCGCAGGTGTGGCTCGCGCTCGCGATCGTCACCTTCGGCCTCGGCGGCGTCTTCGCCTGCCTGTCCTACATCGTGCCGATGCTGACCGACGTCACCGGCTACTCGCCGTCGAACGTCACCCTGCTGCTCTCGCTGGCCGGGGTCGGCATGACGATCGGCAACATCCTCGGCGGCAGGCTCGCCGACAAGGCGCTGATGCCGAGCCTCTACGTCTCGCTGTTCGGGCTGGCCACGGTGCTGGCGATCTTCACCTTCACCGCGAACGGCAAGGTCGGCGCGGCGGTGACGATCTTCTTCGTCGGCCTCGCCGGGTTCATGATCGGCCCGATGATGCAGGCCCGGATCATGGAAAAGGCGGGCGGGACGCCGTCGCTGGTCTCCGCCGCCGTGCAGTCGGCGTTCAACATCGCGAACTCCATCGGCGCCTACCTGGGCGGACTGGTGATCGCGGGCGGATTCGGCCTGGTCGCGCCCAACTGGGTGGGTGCTTCGCTGGCCGTGCTGGGCCTCTCGCTGGCAGCGGTGTCGGGCGGCCTGGACCGCCGCGAAGCGCGGCTCACCCCCGCCATGGCCTCCTGACCGTCCAGGACATTCAGGACAGTGGGCCGCCGGTGATCGTGAAGGCGATGAACAGGATCAAAACGGACAGCGCGCCATAGGTCAGGACGTCGACAGGCTTGCCCCGGATCGCCAGCAGACCGGCCTTGGCTTCGGGCAGCGCCGCCCGGAGCAGGCCCGCGAGCAGCAGTGCTCCGCCGATGAGCACGGCCCCCTGCCGCCAGTGGTACTGCCCGATCCGCAGGGCGGCGACGGCCACCACCAGCATCACCAGCAGGAACGGCAGGTGATGGAGCAGTGCCCCACGGTCACGCCGCTGTCCGGCCACCGCCATCAGTCCCCGTCCTTTTCGGTCTCGCGGGCAAGTCGGTTCACTTCGCCAGTATCCCGGGTGAGTGACGCGGCACCAGGTCAGGGCTTATTCCGGGCTGTCAAGAGCGGCAAAACCCACATGCGGGGTGCACACGAGCGCGGATACGGTCAAAATGTGACCGTGGCACAACCGACGACTCAGTTGAACGCGACCGAGCAGGACACCCTGGTCAAACAGATCGGCCTCGCCCTGCTGCGGGCCGCGCCGCGCGATTGGCGGAAGGTCAGCGCCGAGTACCGAGCCGTCGGCAGGTACCACGAGATGACCGGCGAGATCATCACCGAGGACGGCTCCGCGCACGAATGGGTCGCGACGCACGACATCGCGACGCTGTTCGGCAGGCTCCGCGCCGGGATGTATCGCGACGGCCGCGGCACCTGGTTCAACGCCCGTTACCAGCTCGACCACCCGTCCAGCTACAACCTCGAGTACAACCGCGACGAGCCCCAGTGGCGCCTCGCGCCGCCTCCGCAGGCGCTCTCCGACGAGCTGCGCATGTTCCCCCGCTCCGAGGAGAACGTGCCCGAATGGCTGATCCGGCGCATGTCCGGTCTCGGCCCGGAGCAGCCAGGACCGCATTTCCGCATCGCCCGCATCTTCGACACCATCGGCCCGGCCGGGCGTCCGGTGATCAACCGGCCCGACCTGGAGATCGAGGAGCAGGACAGGCTGCTCGAGTACCTCGACCACGCGCCGTTGGTGGTCACCGAGCGCGGCTACGACATCGACAGGCTCGCGCAGACCCCCGAGGCCACCGTCCCGGTCGCCTTCCACAGCGACGGGCAGTGGATCTGGCCGGCCGCCGTCAACTTCTACCTGCGCGAGTACGGCGTCTCGCCGGAACTCGACCTGATCGACCACGTCCGGCAGAACGACTTCACGCTGCCCGAGGTCGACTCCCCGACGTTGCAGGCCGCGGCGGGGTACCTCACCAGGGGGAATCAGCCCCCGCAGCAGCGCCCCAACGGCCCGGGCGCGCCCAACGGCGGCCCCGCCGGACCGCCTCCGCAGGGCCCGCCCCAAAACGGCCCGGCACAGAACGGCCCGGTCCAAAACGGTCCGGTGCCGCCGCAGCAGCAGGCCGTGGTCAACCAGCCCGGCCCTCATGGTCCCGGCGGCGGTCCCGCGGGTCCCGGTCCGAACCAGGCCGCTCAGCCGCCCGTCCCGCCGCCGCATCAGCAGGGCCCGGACCCGGCCGCGGCGGCTGCCGCTGCCGCCGCACCGGTCGCCGCCGCGGCGGCCGTGCCCGCCGTCGAGTCCACGCTTCCGGATCAGGCCGAGCAGGCCCAGCGGTACGAAGAGGACTACGACACCCAGGACTACCAGGCGCAGGACTTCCACGAAGCCGCCGCCGAGCAACAGTACGAAGACGGCTACCAGGACCCGTACGCGCACGACGAGGCGCAGTTCCACGAGTCCGAACAGGACGTCTACGCCGACGAGGACCGGCAGGACGAGGCGTCGCATCAGCTCGCCGAGCCCGAACCGGCGCCGCAGGCCGCCGACCCGGAGGGCACCACGTACGTGCGGGCCCCGCAGGTCGACGCCTACGAGCAGCCTCGCGAAGAGGAGCAGGACGCGTACGCCCGGCAAGACGAGACTCAGCCGTACGCGCCTCCCGAGGAGGAGACGACCAGGGGCTACACGCCGGTCGAGCAGGCCGACGCGGGTCCTGAACTGCCTCTCCTGACCCACGACGCGGAGCCGAACGTGCCCCCGCCGTCGGACTCCGAGGTCACGCAGGTCGACGCCCCGCCGCAGGAGCGGGGGACCTTTGCTGCCGCTGCCGCGCCCGTCCCCGTGTCCCGCCCGGAGCCCGAACCGCGGCGTGAGGAAGCCCCGCGCCGCGTCGAGCACCTCGAGCCGGTGCTGAACGAGCTCCAGGCGAAGTTCGACGACCTCAACGTGCCCGGCGACGTCTACCGCATCGGCGGCCCCGTCGACCAGGGCTGGAGCGTCGAGCAGGTGGACGGCGGCGGCTGGCGGGTCGGCTGGTACGACGGGAAGCTGACCAACCCGGCGGTGTTCGGCGACGCCGAGGACGCGGCCGCGTTCATGCTCGGCAAGGTCCTGCTGAACCCGAACGGCGCTCCCCCGGTCGACGAACAGCCCTTGGACGAGCAGGCCTTCGACGAGGAGCCCGCCGTCGAAGAACCGCCCGCCGAGAAGCTGCCTCCGGCACGCCCCGTGCTGGCGACGCTGTCCCCCGAGGTCGCGACCGGGTCGCATCCGGTGCCGCCGCGGGAAGCGATCCCGGCGCAGGAGCAGACGGCGTTCACGACGGCCGAGGAACTGCTCGGGGACGACTTGGACGACGAGCCCGCCCCCGCACCGGTCCCGCCCGCGCCCCCGGTGCGGCCGAATCCGGTGCTGGCGAGCCCGCCGCCGCCCGCGCCGCCGCGCCGTGAGCCGCCGGTGACGCCGCCGCCGCTGCGGCGTGAGGAACCGGCCCGTCCGCCCGCCGCGGCGAACGCCGGGGCTCCGGACGCCAAGCAGAACTGGCCGATCTCGCCGCTCAACGGCGAGCCGCCGCTGACGCTGTTCCGCGGCAAAGAGCTGCGCGAGCTGCCCGCGGGCAGCGAGCTGGACCGCTTCGGTGGCCCGAACGGCAACCTGACCTACGCGGCCGGGACGCCGTTCGAGGAGCGCTCGCTCGTGCCGGAGTGGGTGAACCGGCCGTACCACGTGTACCGCGTGCAGCGGCCGCTCGAAGCGCTCGCCGGTGTCGCGATCCCGTGGTTCAACCAGCCCGGTGGCGGGTCGGCGTACCTGCTGCCGGCGTCCATCGAGGAGTTGCTCGCCGAGGGCGACCTCATCGAACTGGACCCGGGCGAACCGCCGATCGATTAGTCACGAAAAGGGCCCTTCCCGGCGAGTTCGCCGGGAAGGGCCCTTTTTCAGTGGATGACGAGGCCGTGCGCGGCGGCGTAGGCGATCGCGGTCTCGGTGTCCACGTGCACGCCCGAAAGGTTCGCCTGCACCAGGCCGTTGGCGTCGATCCGCGCTCCCCGAAGGTCGGCGCCATCGAGTTTCGCGCCTGCCAGCCGGGCACCGGTGAGGTCCGTGCCGCGCAGGTCGGCGCCGGTGAGGTCCGCCTCGGTCAGATTGGCCTCACGCAGCCGCAGCCCGGAGAGATCCACTTTGGACAGTCGGTTGCGGCTCAGTGAAACCAGCGAGAGATCACATTCGGTGAACGCGACCTTCTGGAACCGGCAGTCCACAAAGGACGATCCGAGCATCGAGCAGGAACTCCACCGGGTACCGGCGAGCACACTGCGGTCGAAGGTGCACGAGCGGAACGCGGACGCCTCGTGGCGCGAGCCTTCGAAGTCGACCTTGGTGAAGTCGCACTGGTCGAAGGTGCAGCCCTGGGTGCGCAGGCCGCGCAGGTCGGCCTCGGTGAAATCACAACCGACGAAACTGCGTTTTTCCCACCACTGCTGGGAAAGGACGGCTTCTCGATAGTCTTCGGCGGTCTCTGTCACCCGTTCAGGATCGCACACCCGCTTGAGCCCAGGTGATCCCGTCGAACAACGCGCGCAGCTTCGCCGCCCGCGCCTGCGAGGACGCGCCGATCCACCCGATGCGGCCGAGCAGATGGGCACGGAAGTCCGGATGCGCGGCCCGGTTCTGCGCCTCCGGGCCGGTGTGGACGCAGTTGTGGAGCAGTGCGCGCAGCGCGTCGTAGTCGGCGCGCGTCGCGGCGGGCGCGCTGTTGACCACCAGGCCCGCGACCCGTTGCCGCTGGTGCGCGGCGGCGACCGACGTCTTGTCGTCGCGCAGGCGGAAGCCTTCGTCGGTGACGATCCGCCGGACACCGGGCAGCAACCGGTGCAGCGGCAAGGAATCCCCGGAGAACGCCAGGTCGTCGGCGTACCGCGTGTAGACCGCGCCCAGTGCCCGCGCGAGGCCGTCGAGCCGCCGGTCCAGATGGTGCGTGACCGCGTTCGCGACCGCGGGCGAGGACGGCGCACCCTGCGGCAGATGTGTAGCCGCCAGGTTGTTCAGCAGCCGCACGCGGGCCGGATCACGCCGTCCCCCGGGCGCGGTGGCGAGGACGTCGGGCGGGACGGCCGTGGTGAGCACGCCCGCCAGCGCCTCCGCCACGGCGGGCGGATATCCGGCGAGCGCGAACAGCGCCGAGATCCGGCGTGCGGACACCGTCGGGAAGAACCCTTCGAGGTCCATCCTGACCACGGTCTCCCGGCCGGCGTGCGGTGCGGCGCAGGACAACGGCGAACGTCCGCGCCGGAACCCGTGCGCGGCTTCGTGCACCGGCAGCGCATCGACGACGTGCCGCAGGATCCGGCGCTGGAGTTCGGCGATCCGCGGCTTCGGCCGCTCGATGAGCCGCACTCCGCCGGACGCCGTCGGGATCCAGCGATAGGTGTAGTGGCGGATCGGCCCGGCCGCGCGCCGGTTCCAGCCTTTCGCGTCGGCGAACCAGGAAAGTTCACCGGGCGTCAGGTCGAGTCCGGCGGCGCAGCCGTCGAAGCTCGCCCAGCGAGCCACCTGAAACCGCCAGACCGGCGGCAGGGGTTCGGGGAGCGACGCGGAGGTGACTGTTTCTCCTGTCATCCGCGCGTACACGCACGCGAAGCATGCCGCTCTCGCGCGGGACGCCTTGCCTCGCTGACTTCGTGCTCCCCGGGGTTGCCCCGGAGTGGGTGGCGATCCACCGGCTCACCTCCGCGTCTCCACCACCCTACCGAATTCAGCGACTCGGGATGATCTTCGCGCTCGCCACGTAGTTCATGGCCTCGATGAACTTCGGGTCGTTCATCCGGCGCTCCATCTCCGGGTAGTCGAGGTCGACCAGCCGGGTCTGGATCCACCACAGGTTGCCGAACGGGTCGAGGACCCGGCCGACGCGGTCGCCGAAGAAGAGTTCGGTCTGCTTCGTGACCTCCTTGGCGCCCGCCTCGATGGCCCTGCGCTGCGTCTCGATGCTGTCCTCGACGTAGAGCCGCAGGTACGCCGGGGTTTCGATCCAGTCGTCCTCCGCGTCGAACAGCATGACGACCGAGTCGCCGATCCGGACCTCGGCGTGCCCGATCTTCCCGTTTTCCCTGTACACCGGTTCGCCCATCGGCTCGGCGTCGAAAACCCGCTTGAGGAAGTCGATCACACCCGCGGCGTCGCGCGAGATGATCCACGGGGTGACCGAGTTGTAGCCGGCGGGGATCGGGTTGGTCATCGAAGTTCTCCTCAGTCGTCTTGGTGCGATGAGAAGAACGCTAGAGGCCGTATAGGACAGATCGTGTCCTAATGAGATTTCAGCAGGAAAGAAGGCTTCGCTTCCCGCCACTCCGGCACGTCCAGCGAGTTGAGCACCTCGACGATCCGCTTCTCCTCGTATCGGAAATGCGTCTCCATGATCGCGGTGAGGCCGTCCAATTCCCGTTGGACGTCAAGGATCTCGCCCTGACTCGACCCGGGGCCGACACCGGCGACCAGCTCTTCGAGCCGTTCGATGATCCCGGTCATCACCCCGTGGTCGTGCGCGAGCTCTTCCAGCGACGGCCGCAGCTCGGGGAATTTGTCCGCCAGCACGAGGAAAGCGCCGCCGTCCTCGCCGGTGTGATGCCTGGTCAGCGCCGAGCAGAAGGTGAGGCAGTGCGCCCGGAGATCGCGCAGCCGCTCGGCGCGTCCCTCCGCGACCGACCCGAGGTCGTCGTGCAGCAGGGCCAGCTCTTTACGCAACCAGTTGTGAACCTGAACGAGTTGATCTCCGAACGCCGTCAACCGGCCGTTCGTCCGAGAAGGGGTTTCCATGATTTCCCATGGTCCGGCGCCTCCATGCCCGCGACGGTCTCTTTGCCGGGTGCACTGCGACGCTGGCAGGAACTTCAGCACGGCCCCCGGGTGATCGTCAAGGGGGTTCAGTGGAAGTCACGGGACTTGGCGGTGATCCGCAGCGGCAGGTGCCGGATCTGTTCGGCGAGCACGTTCACCACCTCGCCGGTGCGCTCGACCACGCCGCGGACCAGCAGCGCGGGACTGCCGCGGGCGACCCGGTGATAGCGCTGCCACACGCCCATCGTGCAGATGATGTTGATCATCCCGGTCTCGTCTTCGAGGTTCATGAAGGTGACGCCGCCCGCGGTCGCCGGCCGCTGGCGATGGGTCACCGCGCCGCCGGTCAGCACCCGTGCGCCATGCGGGACCGCGCGCAGGCCCTCCGCCGTGACGACGCCGAGTTCGTCGAGGTTCTCCCGGATGAACTGGGTCGGGAAGCTGTCCGGCGACACCCCGGTGGCCCAGACGTCCGCGGCCGCGACGTCGATCGCGTCCATTCCCGGCAGCATCGGCGCTTTGGCCCCGGTGGTGAGCCCCGGCAGTTTCTCCAGGCTCTCGTCGGCGACCGCGCCCGCCGCCCAGAGCGCGCTTCGCCTGCTCTCGCCGAAACAACCGAACGCGCCGGCCGCGGCCAGCGCCTCGACCTGCGGCGTGGTCAGCCGCACCCGCCGGGCGACCTCGGGCAGATCGGCGAACGGGCCGGCGCGTTCCCGTTCCCCGACGATCTCCTGCGCCAGGTTCTCGCCGATCATCCGCACGGTGGACAGGCCGCCCCGCACGGCGAGCAGCTCTCCCCCTTCCGGCAAGGGTTCCAGCGTCGCGTGCGGGAGGCTCGCGTTGATGTCCGGGCCGAGCACCCGCACCCCGTGCCGCCGCGCGTCGGCGACCAGCGACTGCGGCGAGTAGAACCCCATCGGCTGGGCGCGCAGCAGCCCCGCCAGGAACGCGTCCGGGTGGTAGTACTTGAAGTACGCGCTCGCGAACACCAGCAGGGCGAAACTCAGCGCGTGACTCTCCGGGAAGCCGAAATTCGCGAACGCCTTGAGCTTGCCGAAGATCTTCTCGGCCAGCTCACCTTCGATGCCGTTCTTCGCGGCGCCTTCGAGGAACCGCCGTTTGAGCCGTTCCATCTTCTGTTCGGAACGTTTGGCGCCCATCGCGTGCCGTAACTGGTCCGCCTCCGCCGGGCTGAAATCGGCGACGTCGAGGGCGATCTGCATCATCTGTTCCTGGAACAACGGGACGCCGAGGGTCTTTCCCAGCGCCTTGGCCAGTTTCGGATGGTCGAAATCCCATTTCTCCTGGCCGTTCTTGCGCCGGATGTAGGGATGCACCGAACCACCCTGGATCGGGCCGGGCCGGATGAGCGCGACCTCGACCGCCAGATCGTAGAACTTCTTGGGACGCAAGCGAGGCAGGGTCGCCAGCTGAGCGCGGCTCTCCACTTGGAAGACGCCGATCGCGTCCGCGCGGCAGAGCATTTCGTAGATGTTCTGGTCCTTGAGATCCAGTTCGGAGATGTCGACCTCTTCCCCTTTGTGGTCGTGGACGAGATCTATCATATAGTGCAGGGCCGACAACATCCCGAGTCCGAGCAGATCGAATTTGACCAATCCCGCGGCGGCGCAGTCGTCCTTCTCCCACTGCACGACGCTGCGGTTCTCCATTCGTGCCCATTCGATCGGCACGACCTCGCTCACCGGTTGTTCGCAGATCACCATCCCGCCGGAATGGATGCCGAGATGCCGGGGGAAGTCCTCGAGCGCGCAAGCGAGTTCCACGACCTCTTCCGGGATGTCGTGGTCGTGGTCCTTCTCCGTGGCCCGCAACGCGCCCCAGCGGTCGATCTGCTTGCTCCACGCGTCCTGCTGGCCGGGCGAGTACCCCAGCCCCCGCGCCGCGTCCCGGACCGCGGACCGTGCCCGGTAGGTGATCACGTTCGCCACCTGCGCGGTGTTCAGCCGCCCGTATTTCCCGTAGACGTACTGGATCGCCTCTTCGCGGCGATCGGATTCGATGTCGAGGTCGATGTCCGGATAGCCGTCGCGATCCGGGGCGAGGAACCGTTCGAAGAGCAGGCCGTAGCGCACGGCGTCGACCTTGGTGATGCCGAGCGCGTAGCAGACCGCCGAATTCGCGGCCGAGCCCCGGCCCTGGCAAAGGATTTTGTTGTCCCGGCAGAACCGCACGATGTCCCAGACGATCAGGAAGTAGCCGGGGAAGCCCAGTTCTTCGATGATGTCCAGTTCGTGCTCGATCAGCTTCCGGGCTTTTCTGCGGTACTCGGGGGACTTGTTCTTCTCGTGCTCCTTCGCGCCTTCCTTGGTGAGGTAACGCAAATACGACGCTTCGTCGTGCCCCTCCGGCACTTCGAACGGAGGCAGCTTCGGCTCGATGTGGTGAAGCTCGAACGCGCATTCCCGGCCGAGCAGCGCCGCCCGCTGCACCGCGCCCGGATACCGCTTGAAGATCTCGGCCATCTCCTCCCCCGACCGCAGGAACGCCGTCCCCGCGGCGGGCAGCCAGCCCTCCATCTCCTCCAGCCCGCGCCGGGCGCGGATGGCGCTGAGCGCGTCGGCGAGCGGGGCCCGTTCCGGGCGGGCGTAGTGCGCGGCCGTGGTCGCCACCGTCGGGAGCCCGAACTCCTGTGCCATCTCGCTCAGCAGGTCGTTGTGCGTGCTGTCCAGGGGAAGCGTGTGGTCGATGAGTTCGACGTAGACGTTTTCCCCGCCGAAGCAGTCGATGAGCTCCTTCAGTCTCTCGACGGCCGCGGCGGGGCCTTCGGTCACGAGCGCCTTGCGCACCGCGCCCTTGCGGCAGCCGGTGAGCACGACGCACTTCCCGTCGACCTCTTCGGCGACCGCGCGCAGGTCGTAGACCGGCCTGCCTTTCTCCGCCCTTTCCTTGGGCGACAACGAGTCCCTGTCGAAGCCGTACAGCTGACCGGCGGTGATCGCGCGGTTCAGGCTCAGGTAGCCGTCCTGTTGCTTGGCCAGCAACAGGAGATGCTCGCCCTCGGGATCGGCGAACCCGTTCTGCGGTCCGGACAGGCCGAAGCTGAGCTCCGTGCCGAAGACGGTGTGCACGCCCAGTTCCCTGGCCGCTTCGGCGAAGCGCACCACGCCGTACATGCCGTCGTGATCGGTGAGCGCGATCGCGTCCAGGCCCAGCCGAGCGGCCTCCTCCACCAGTTCCTCGGGATGGCTCGCGCCGTCGAGGAAGCTGAAGTTCGAATGACAGTGCAGTTCGGCGTACGGCACCCGGCGCGTGGTGGCCCCGTCGTCTTCGCCGCTCTGCCACGTCAGATCCGGGGGCCGCCGGTAGCCCTCCCGTTTGGCGCTCCACGCGGGGCTGTCACCGCCGTCGCCGGGCTGGACCTCGCCCGCGAGTTCGCGAGCGAGATCCTTCCATGGCCGCGGAGGATTGTTCAGCCCATCGGTCACCGGTTCTCGGTCGAGCGTCTCGGCGCGGGGACGAACACTTCCGCTCGCGGGACGCACGCCGCCCAGGCCGTGTCCAACTCCGCACGCTGCACCGGGATGGCCGGTTCCTCCAGCCAGCGCCGCACCAGCCGCGTGTACTCCTCGTCCATGTTCAGTCGTACTTCCCTTCCAGTGTCCACATCGGATTCCTGTGGTGTTCGAAGCGGAGCAGCACCGCCTCCTCGGCGTCGTCCCCGTCGGCCAGCAGCACCTGCAACCGGATCCGGGTGCCCGACCGGGCGTGCCCCGCCCCGGCCCGGACGCCGACCAGCCAAGGCCCGGCCCAGGCGAGGACCTCGCGCGGCTCGTCGCCCTCGAAACTCACGACGAACGGCGCGGCGGTGACCCGGCGTCGCGCGGTGATCTCCACGACGCGCCCGTTCTCGTCCAGCACCTGGGCGGGCACCGGCCGGGCGAACACCGTCGCCGGGGAGGGCGACGGGAGCCTCCCGGCCCAGTTCGCGTCCGCCTGCGCCGACTTCTCCCGCCTGTCGCCCCACGGCACCAGCCGGACGCGCTCGACGGGATCGCGGCCACCGTCGAGCACCGCGGTGAAGACGCTCTCCGGGCCGAGCAACCCCTGCACCCGCACCAGTGCGCGACCGGCACGCTCGCCGGACAGCCCTTCGTCCTCGGTAGCGGGGCGCAACGTGCCCGTCGCGCCCGTTCGCCACAACCCGAGTTGCAGCGACCGGCCTTCGACGGTCTCCTCCGGCTCCAGCCGCAGCCGGACGACGCCGGACCGGGGCCGCGCCGAGGTGTCCTTGACCTTCAGCCAGCCTTCGAACTGCCAGCGCACCCTGTCCGCGACGCCGAGCGGGGTCAACGGTTCGGCGCAGCGCCACACCCGGCCGAGTTGTTCACCGGTCTCGGTGGTGGCGTAGATGCCGAGGCGGGTGCAGGCCAGCCCGTGCGCGGAAAGCCCGGCGTGAAAGCGTTCGCCGAGTGCCTTCGCCACGAACGCGGCGGCGTCGATCCGGTCGATCGGCGGGTCGAACGCCTTCGCGAGCGAGAGTTCCGGTGGCGGCCGACGGCGCGACGGCGGCCGTTCGGACCGTCCCCGCGCCAGCCGGTGCGCGAGTACGCCCTCCATGCCGAACCGCGCGGAGACGTCGCTCTCGTCGAGCGCCGCGAAGGCGCCCAACGTGCGAAGGCCGAGCTGTTTGAGCAAGGTGACCAGTTCGGTTCGGCCCGCTTCGGGCTGGTCGAGCTCGCGGATGGGCAGCGGGGCCAGGAAGTCCGCCGTCCCACCGGGATCGACCAGCGTCGAACGACGGGCGGCGAGCGTCGCGGCGAACAGGCCGTCGGCGACGCCGACCTGGCATTCCACCCCCGCCGCCACGGACACCTCGTCCACCAGCCGTTCGAGGAGGCCGTGTTCGCCGCCGAAGTACCCGGCCGCGCCGTCGACCGGGACGGCGACGATCCCCGGGCGTACCACCTCGACGCCGACGGCCAGCTCCTCCACCGCCCTCGCGACGGACTCGAAGAGCCGGGCGTCACGGCCGTCGTCCTCGCCGAAGACCGCCAGCTCCGGGCAACAGGACTGGGCCTCGCGCCGCCGCATCCCGCGACGGACGCCGTACCCTCGGGCGACCGCGGTGCAGGCGACCACGCGGTTCGCCGAGAAGACCGCGGCCGGGCGGCCGACAGGCTCGCCCGCGACGGTCGCCGCGGCGACCGCGGGCCAGTCCGGGCACCACAGCACCAGCATGCGCAGAGGTGGGTTCACGCCGTCCCCCACCTCGCCGCGACCGGCGTGGGGAAGTCGGCCTTCCGCACCTCGCCCTCGCCGGGAAACCGCAGCAACGCCGACATCGGGCGGGCGGCCGCACCCCGGCCACCCGTCCGTACCTCCACCTCACGAGCGCGCAGGTAGCCCGCGCCGTCGCCGGTGAGACCCGTCCAGCGTGAGCGCCGACAGCTCAGCTCGACCTCCGCACCGGGCCAGGAACCCAGTGAGAGCAGGACCGAACCACGGTTGCGCGCGCGGGCGGACAGCCGTCTCGCCACGTCGGGCCGGGCGAACCCCGGGCCGACGACCACGAGATCGAAGCCGTCGAGCAGGGCCGCGGTCACCGCCGGGAACTCGGCGCCAGGACGGGGGACCAGCGCCAGCCTGCCCACCTCGACCCCGAGTTCCGCGGCGGCGACCACCCCGAGCGCGGGCAGGCCGACCGCGACCGCCCACGCACCGCCGGCGGTCGCGGCGGCCAGCAGGGTGAGCATCAGTGACGTGGACCCCAGCACCGAAACGGTGCTCCCGCGCCGGAGCCCCGCAGCGGGCAGCAGACCGGACAACGCCGGGGACACCGGGAGCACCCTTCCCGTCGTCCTCGCGTGTTCGGCCGCGGAAGCCACGCCACTGGCCGTGCTCACTCCCGGCAAGGCCGCCAGCCTCGCCAACGGCAAGGCCCGTGCCTCGACCACCTCCGCTGTCACCGGACCCCGCCTCCCCACGACATCTAGACCGTCCTTTGTGGACGGAACTGGACGCGCCACGGGGAAGGCGGCACTTCGAACGCTTGTTCGATACCTCCAGTAGACCGGGTGCCGCGGCGGTTGTCAAGCGAGGTGGGAACGATCACCGGACCTGTCACGTCCGAGACCGGGAATCCCCGCGCCGGAAAGGAAAACCCGCAGTGAACGACGCTTGGCCCGAGACGGTGAACGGCTGGGAACTCGCCAGGGAGGGCCACATCGAGAACTACCGCAAACGGCTGGCCAACCGGGTCACGGTCACCGCGGTCTGGGAGAACGAGACCGGCCGTGGCCGGATCGACGCCCGCACCGAACCACTGGGCGGTGGCCGGACCCTGACCGGCAGCCGCAAGGACTTCCGGGACAAGGAGGCGTTCTGGACCGCCGCGACCTGCGTCCTGGAGATGGCCGCGAACCTGCCGTCACTGGAATGGAGCACGAGCCCCGCGCCCACGGCACTGGCGGGGACCGTGGCGGGCATGGTCGAGGCGGAACCCGGCACCAGTGGCTACCCGGAGGCGGAACTGACGTTCACGCTGACCGACGGACACACCGTGACCCTGTGCATGACCGACGAACAGGCCTTCGACCTGAGCAACGCCATCTCGCGGCTCGACCACCACGTGTGGTCCGAAGAACGCGAAGACGACGAAGATGAGGACGACTTCGAAGAGGTCGACGCCGAGGTCGAAGACATACCCGACGTCGAAGAAGTCCACTCCGGCCCGGACACCGGGCACGACCTGGTCACCGTCCTGGACGACCGGTTCGGGGTCACCGAAGACGATCTGCTGGCGCACGTCGACTGGTCCGCGCTCATCGTGGTGAATGAACCCGCGGTGAGTTCACTCATCGACCGGGGTGACGAGCTGACCGCCGCGGTCGCCCCGAGGTGGTATCCGGTCGTCGCGGACCGGCCCGGTGAGCGCTGGGTCGTCCTGAAGCGCACGGGCCTTCACTACCACGGGGAATGAGCGGCGGTTTCTGTCATTCTGGACGTCATGCCCTCGCCAGCCCTTCGCCGTGCCCTGACCGATCCCGGCGAGCCGCATCTCCGCCCTTTGCCGGACGACGTGAGCGCACTGCTGGAGGAACTGTCCGCTCCCCCGCGGCTGGCCGCGCATCTGCGCGCGGTCCACGACGTGGCCTGTTCGCTGGCCGACTGGATGGAGAAGCGGCATCCGGACGTGGTCTTCGACCGCGAAGCGGCCCTGTTCGGCGCGGCCGTCCACGACATCGGCAAGACGATCCACCGCGAAGAGCTGTCCGGCCCCGGCTCAGCCCATGAGCAAGCCGGTTACGAACTCCTTGTCTCCCAAGGAGTCGACGCGAACCGGGCCCGGTTCGCACGGACGCACGCCGCCTGGGGCACGGACGTCGGCGTCGAGGATCTGCTCGTGAGCGTCGCGGACAAGGTGTGGAAGGCGAAGCGGGTCACCGATCTCGAACAGCTGCTGGTCGACCGGCTGACCGTCGCGAGCGGACAGCCGTCGTGGGAGGTCTTCCTGGCGCTGGACGACCTGCTCGACCGGATCGCGGCGGACGCCGACGGGAGGCTGGCCTTCCAGGCGAGCCATCCCGTCGACGGCTGACGCGTCAAGCCACGCGGGGCAGCGGGGCCGGGTGATGCCGCCGGAAAGCCGGCGCGGAGACGCCCTGTTCACCGTGCAGCCAGTCACGGAGGAAGCGGAGCTCCGGCCCGAACCGGTTCGCCTCGGCGTTCAGCCTTTCCGGTGACGTCGACGGCCAGTGGCCGGTTTCGACGCGATCCCGCAGCACCCGCAACGCCGTCAGCTCCTCGGCGGCGGTGTGCTGGCAGTGCCCGCCCCGGTTCACGAACAGCTGCCGGATCCGGCCGGAATCGACGCGGTCGCCGTAGTTCCGTTCGTGCTCGGGAGCGACGCCGTCGCCGACCGGGTGCAGCGTGACGACGGGCTGGTGGCCGTGTCCGGTCGGCGTCCCGACGCGGGCGAGCCGGCGGGCGGCGGCGTTGTCGGCCTGGACGCGCGGCGCGGCGGCGAGCTTGGCGAGATCGGCGCCGAGATCCAGTCCCGCGTCACGGTAAGCCTGGTTCACGAGGTCGCGTTCACTCGACCGCGCGAGCAAGTCGCGGTAGTCCACTCCGGTGTTCCCGGTCGGGTTCCCGCCGGCCTGCGCCTCCAGATCGGCCCGGTGAGCGCCCCACGAAAACTGGTTGTAGACCGCCTCGACGAACTGCGTCTGTTGACGGATCTGCTCGGCGACGTCGGCGGAGCGCGGACGGAGCGCCGTCGACCAGCCGGGGACGTCGGCGAACGCGTTGGCGAGGGCGAGCCGCGCCCGCCCATCGGGTGACTCCAACGCCTTCGCGATCACCTGATGGGCTTTCGCCAGGTTCGCCTGCGGATCGGCGATCCGGACGACCTCCAGCTCGGGCGCCAGCAGTGTCCGGACCGCGAAACCGAGGTCCAGCGCCTGGCCGAACAAAGCGGAGCCGCCCGCGACGGGACCGCACATCGCCAGCACGCCGTCGATCCGGCGCGGGAGGCGCTCAGCCAGCAGGACCGCGTTGAGGCCACCACCGGAAGCTCCCCAGGTGAGCACCTGCGCCGGGCGGCCGACGTTGCGGTCGAACCACGACAGCAGCGCCGTCTGGTCGTGCACGGCTTCGCCGGCCGAGAAGCCGTTCGGCTTGCTGTAGAGCGACGCGGCCAGCGCGTACCCCTCGCCGAGGAGAACGGGCTTCGCCTCCTGCCGGTTGGCGAGCTCGACCTCCTCGGGAACGTAGCCCGGCGGGTAGATCCCGTGGTTGTACAGCAACAACTTGCCGTTCCAGTCCGGCGGCACCTCGACCCGGTACCGGGCGCCTTCGATCACTCCGGTGTGCACCCGGACGTCGTCCGCGGCGAGGGCGGGCGCGCCGGTGACGATCAGCGCGGCGGCCAGGATTCCTGTCAGTGTCATGGCGGAAATGCTGGCAGCGCGGGGCTTCGCAGGAATCCGTCGAGACGCGGCTTCTCGGCTACGCTTCCCGGCGTACGAGCGCTTCCGCCAGCTCGACGGTGATCCCTTCCGGGCCGCGGACGTAGCAGAGCCGGTAGCTGTCCTCGTACTGCACCAGTTCGCCGACGAGCTCGCCGCCGTGCGCCCGCAAGCGCTCCAGCACGTCCTCGATGTCCTCGATCGAGAACACGAAGTGGCGGATGCCGGGCGTGTTCATCGGAACTCGGGAGTGACCGTCCCGGCTCGGAGCGTGGTACTTGATCAGCTCCACTCCTCCGTGACCGTCCGGCGGCCTCAGCACCGCGATGTCCGTCCGGACGTTTTCGAGGCCGGTGAGGCGATCGACGGTGTCGCCCTTGAGCGACGCCTCGCCTTCCAGTTCGAGACCGAGCGCGATGAAGAAGGCCTTGGCCGCTTCGAGGTCGTGCACGACGACGCCGATGTGTTCGAGCTTCATGACCGGTTCCTTTCAGGCGCTCTGCCGCGCCGCCTGCCGGCGCAGGAGCTCTTCGACGGCGGTGGGCAGGGTGTTCTCGAAGTCGATGAGCTTGACCCAGGTCGGGGTCAGCACGACGCGGACCATGCTCTCGTAGAGCGACCGCACGTTCTCCTCCCACTCGACCCGCTGCTCGGGCGTCATCTCGTAGGTGCCGCTCCACTGCATGTACTCGTCGGGGATGCCGTCGACGTGGTCCAGCTCGACGGTGCCGCGGAGGAGCAGGATCTTCGGCGGGTGCGACTCGGTGTCGATGGTCAGGGCGACGGCGGGATTGCGGCGCAGCGACGGCAGCTTCGGCGCGTTCGGCGGGGTGCACATGACGATCTCCCGGCCGTTCCAGTGGATGCCGATCGGGATCGACCGCGGCGTGCCGTCGAGCGCGGTGTAGGCCAGCCGGGCCAGGTCACGGGCCAGGAGCTCCTGGCTGAGCGGGCGGTTCAGGATCTCGTCGATCGTGCTCTGCTGCATGTCGGTCTCCTCGGGTCGCTTTCTTCGCGGACACCCCAGGGACGCCGCTGTCCCACGCACTTCGACACTCCAGAATGTGACCTGTGTCACGTCGCCTTTAGCGGACTAAACGCGATCCGTTTGTCGAAACGCGCCCTGGCCAGGCGTCGCGTCTGTGAAGGCACACGAGAAAGGGACAGACATGGCGAAGGAATCCGAGGTCCGCTTCGAGGGCTTCCTGCCCACCACGCCCGCCGACACCTGGGCCGCGATCACCACGGGCAGCGGCGGCTGGCTCTGGCCGATCCGGTACGAACCGCGCGACGGCGGCGCCGAGTCCGGCCTCACTCCCAACGGCGGCATGGTGACCGTCTGGAAGCCGTCACAGCGCTTCGTCACCTACGCGGAAGACGAGAACGGCTGGTTCAACACGCTCGAGTACGTCCTCGAGCCGAAGGACGGCGGCACGTACCTGCGCTACGAGCACAACACGGTCCTCGACGACTTCGACGTGGAGTACGACGCGTGCAAGCGGCACACGGCGTTCTACTACCACTCGCTGGGCGAGTACCTGACGCACTTCAACCGGCGCGAGGTGAAGTACTTCAAGACCGATGCGCCCGAAGCGTCGAAGGCACCCGAAGCGTTCGAGGCTGTGCGGACGGCTATCGGCGCGACGGTCGCGGGCGGCGAAGTGCTCTTCGAGGTGCCGGGCGTCGGCACCGTCGAAGGCGTCGTCGACTACCTGACGTCGGCCTTCATCGGCGTCCGGACCGAAGACGCGCTGTACCGCTTCTACGGCCGGAACGTCTGGGGCTGGCCTGTCGGCATCGGGCACCACCTGTTCGCCGAAGACGCCGACGCGGACAAGGCCGAGAGGGCGTGGACGGCCTGGCTGAACGGCCTGTACGCCTAGCGGGGCAGCTTCTTGGCGATCTCGGCGCCGACGGACTTCGCCGCTTCGGCGGACTCCGCCGGCGGGATCGGCGAGTTCGTGAAGAACCCCTTGTCCCAGCCCTTGTAGGTGACGATGACGACGTACACGCCCTGGGTGTAACGCAGTTCGGCACCGCTGAAGGCACTGTCGGTGTCGAGGGAGACGAGAACCGCCTTCTCCCCGATACCCTGAACCTGCTGCTGACGCTCGGACGGCGCGGCCGACCCGACGGACGACTCCGACGCGCGCTTTTCGGCGTCCGGCCCCTCGTGGCGGTAGATCGTGACCTGGAGGGCGCGGTCGTGGACGTTGTCGCCGTCCGGCGCCAGCCAGGAGCAACCCCGCTGCTTGGTGACGATGTCCAGCGCCTTGATCTCGTTCTCGCGGGAGCCCTGGAAGCTGGTCATGAGCGTCTTGTTCAGGACCTCCGGGGAAATCGCGCACTCGGCGGGCGGCTGCTCGGAGACCGGTGCCTTGCCGACCGACGAGTAGTACTCCGACGCGAAGATGCCGCCGGGGATGCCCAGGCCGAGCAGCACCACGCCGCCCACGATGAGGCCGACGATCAGGCCGGTCTTTTTCTTCTTGGGCGGCGGCCCGTAGCCGGGCGGGCCGTAACCGGGAGGCTGACCGTACGGAGGCTGCTGTCCGTATCCGGGTTGTCCTGGCTGAGGTGGTCCGTAACCCGGCGCGCCCGGCTGAGGCGGTCCGTAGCCCGGCTGGCCTCCCGGCCCAGGTGGCGGCCCGTAACCCGACCCCTGGCCGTACCCCTGCGGCGGCTGGTGCACCGATCCTCCTACCGATCCCTCACGTACGTCGCGCGTCGCGATTAGGGGGCTAAACGCAGGTCGGCGCCCGGATCGCGTTTAGCCCGCTAAAGGCGACACGCGGCCAGCATGGCACGGCGACCGGGGCCGGGCACCGGGAACGCCCACAGTCCGGCCCGCGGGCGCCCCCGGATCGCGTTTAGGGGCTAAACGCAAGTCCGCCGCCGGATCGCGATTAGCCCCCTAAACGCAGGTCGGCGCTAGTGGGCGAAGTGGCGCGTGCCGGTCAGGTACAGGGTGACCCCGGCGGCCTCGGCGGCCGCGATGACCTCGGCGTCGCGGATCGACCCGCCCGGCTGGACGACGGCGCGGACACCGGCCACCAGCAAGACCTCGAGCCCGTCCGGGAACGGGAAGAAGGCGTCCGAAGCGGCGACGGAGCCCTTCGCCCGTTCTCCCGCCCGCGATACCGCGAGCCGCGAGGAGTCGACCCGGTTGACCTGGCCCATGCCGACGCCGACGGTCGCGCCGTCGTTCGCCAGCAGGATCGCGTTCGACTTCACCGCGCGCAGCGAACGCCACGCGAACTCGAGGTCGGCCAGCGTCCGCTCGTCGGCGGGCGCGCCGGTCGCGAGGGTCCAGTTCGCCGGGTCGTCGCCCTCGGCGGCGATCGTGTCGACGGTCTGCACCAGCATGCCGCCGGAG
Source organism: Amycolatopsis azurea DSM 43854 (assembly GCF_001995215.1). GTDB lineage: Bacteria > Actinomycetota > Actinomycetes > Mycobacteriales > Pseudonocardiaceae > Amycolatopsis > Amycolatopsis azurea. The sequence goes on along the minus strand of NZ_MUXN01000008.1, from coordinate 45,204 downwards.
ATCGGCCGGAACTCGATCGGATCCGGCGAAGTGATCGCTGGCAGCTTCAGCAGCCGCACGTTCTTCTTGCGCTGCAAGATCTCCAGCGCCTCGGCGTCGAAGTCCGGTGCCAGGACGACCTCGGTGAACACCTCCGAGATCTGCTCGGCGGCCTCGCGGGTCACCGGCCGGTTGGTCGCGATCACCCCGCCGTAGGCCGAGACCGGGTCGCAAGCGTGCGCCTTCCGGTGTGCCTCGGCGATATCCTCGCCGACCGCGATCCCGCACGGGTTGGCGTGCTTGATGATCGCGACGGCCGGGGCGTCGAAGTCGTAGGCGGCGCGGCGCGCGGCGTCGGTGTCGACGTAGTTGTTGTACGACATGGCCTTGCCGTGCAGCTGCTCCGCGTGCGCGAGGCCAGGCCGCCAGTGCTTGTACAGCGCGGCCTTCTGGTGCGGGTTCTCGCCGTAGCGCAGCACGTCGCCGCGCTCCCACGAAGCACCGGTGAAGTCGGGGAAGCCGGAGTCGTCCGCGGGCGCGTAGACGTTGGCGAACCACGCGGCGACGGCGGTGTCATACGCCGCCGTGTGCGCATAGGCCTGCGCGGCGAGCCGCTTGCGGTCGGCCAGCTCGAAACCGCCGGCGGCGACGCGCTCCAGCACCCACTCGTAACGGGAGGGATCGACCACGACGGCGACGCTGTTGTGGTTCTTGGCCGCGGCGCGCACCATCGCCGGGCCGCCGATGTCGATGTTCTCGACGCAGTCTTCCGGGCTCGCGCCCGACGCGACGGTCTGCGTGAACGGGTACAGGTTGACCACGAGCAGGTCGAACGGCGCGATGTCCAGCTGCTTGAGCTGCTCGACGTGCTCCGGGCGGTCGCGGTCGGCGAGCAGGCCCGCGTGCACGCGCGGGTGCAGCGTCTTGACCCGGCCGTCGAGGGACTCGGGGAACCCGGTGACCTCTTCGACCGGTGTCACCGGCACCCCGGCGTTCGCGATGACCTTCGCCGTGCCTCCGGTCGACACGATCTCGACGCCGGCCGCGTGCAGCCCGGTGGCGAGTTCGAGCAGGCCGGCCTTGTCCGAGACACCGATCAGCGCGCGCCGGACGGGACGCTGTCCCTGTGCGGTACTCACGAAAACCTCACCTTTCGTCCCTCGACCGAGCACCCGCTCCGGCCGAGTTTTTCGATCGTTTCCACCAGGAGCCTGCGTTCCACGGCCTTGATCCGCTCGTGCAGGACGTGCTCGTCGTCGTCGGACTCCACGATCACCGGCTCCTGCGCGATGATCGGCCCGGTGTCGACTCCGGCATCGACGAAATGGACCGTCGACCCGGTGACCTTGACGGCCATCGCCAGCGCGTCGGCCACGGCGTGCGCGCCGGGGAACGACGGCAGCAACGCCGGATGCGTGTTGATCACACGGCCGGGGAACCGCGCGAGGAATTCGGCGCCGAGGATCTTCATGAACCCCGCCGAGACGACCAGGTCCGGCTGGTAGGCGGCGACGGCTTCGGTGATCGCCTTGTCCCACGCCTCGCGGTCCGGATGATCGGCCATCCGCACGGTGAACGACGGCACGTCGGCGCGTTCGGCCCGCGTGAGCGCTTCGATCCCGGTGCGGTCCGCTCCGACGGCGACCACTTTCGCCGGGAAGTTCGGCTTTTCGACCGCGTCGAGCACGGCTTGCAGCAGCGTGCCGGAACCGGACGCGAGGACGACGAGCTTCACCGGAGTGGGCAGGTCCAACCGACTAGCCAGAACGGGCTCCTTGCCACGGCGGTACGCACTCGGGCGTACGGCGCTTCACCTGGTCGCGACAACCCTAACGGTCGCCGCCGGGCGCGCTTTCGTCGCCGGACCCCTCGGTGGACTCGGTCACAGCGACGTCCTGCTCGGGCTCGGTTTCCGGCTCTGTTTCCGCCGGGGTCTCGTCGAGGTCCTCACCGAGCTCGCGGGCGAGTTCCGCCTCGGCCTCGTCGTCGAATTCGTCGGTTTCCTCGTCGAGCTCGGCTTCGGCTTCTTCGGCTTCTTCGGCGGGCTCCGCCGCTTCGTCCTCTTCGGCCTCGACGGCGTCTTCCTCGACGGCGACATCCTCGGCGACGACTTCGTCGTCGGGTTCACCCGGCGGTTCGGGCGGCTCGTGCGCTCCGGCGAAGAAGGCGACGAACCCGCCGGGGATGACGATCCAGCAGAAGGCGATCACCGACGCGACCCCGACCGGCACGCTGACCGGGTCGAACGGCCCGTCGCCGAGCCTGCCGCCGGCGAGGGTGCCGAGGACGACGCAGCCGAAAGCGACGAGCGCGCCCGCGACGGCGACCGCCCGCATCCGCAGCATCGGATCCTCGTCGATCGTGCGGATCTTCCAGCCGACCAGCGCTCCGGCCAGGGCGGGCAGGAGCAGCAACGCCGGCCACCACACCGCGTGGTGCGACGGGACGCCCGCCAGCACCGGCACTCCCGGCAGCCGCCCTTCCTGATAGCCGAACATGCCGACGGTCAGCGAACCGACCGAGAAGCCGGGCCCGGCGGTGAAGGACAGCGCGGCGACGACCGCGTTCGGCAGGTAGGCCACGGAAAGCACGAACATGCCGAAGCTCGTGCCGAATCCCGGTTCGAACAGACTGTCCACAGTGGACCACGAGAGCGCGGTGGCCACGGTGAACACCGCGGCGCCACAGGCGATCATCGCGGCGAGGCCGAGCGCGCCCGCCCGCAGACCGTGGACGGCCACCGGATCGAACCGGTCACGCACCGCGGACGGCAGCCCGCAGAGCTTGGCGACTCCCGCGACGGCGGCGAGTCCGGCAAGGAGTGCCGGCACACAGAAGGCGGTCAGCGGGTTCACGTCGATCGGTGATCCGCTCGCCGACAAGGCGACGAGCACGCCGAACAACGCGTGCGACCCGGCGATCACCGTCACCACCGGGACGGCGTCCGCCGGGGTCCGGCCGCCGATCCGGCGGACGGCCCGTGCGGCGGCCCTCGCCACGAGCCACGCGACGACGAGCGTCGGCAGCAGCGGCAGCACGCCGAGCGGATGCCCGCCGAGGTCGAGTTCCACCTGCCACGAGGCTAGCCAGCCAGGCCCGGCGGCGAGCAGGGCGCCGGTGGCGGAGAACCGGGACCGGTCGGCGGCGAACGCGACGACCGCGAGGACCAGCGCGACGACGGTGTAGGAGAAGAGCAGGGGCGAGCAGGCCGCGGCGAGCAACACCCGAACCCGCTTCGCCCTGGACACCTCCGGCTCGGGGACGAGGTCGCTCACCGGCTCTTCGCCCGGCGGGCGTTCGTCGCGGGTGAGCATCTTCATGATCCGCACCATGACATCCGTGCTGCTCCGTCCGGGTGAGGCACGCCGCCGCCGAACGGCGCGCGTGGCCCAACCCACCCGGTCGGGTAACCCGGAAAGCGAAAACACCCGCTGTGACACGGAGAGTCACAGCGGGTGTTCCTACGTTCGAAAGCTCAGCTCTGCTGGCCGAAACCACCCGGCGGCGTGCCCGGGTTCTGGCCCGACTCCGAGGAGGAGGACGGCGGCTGCTGGAAGAACTGGCCCTGCTGCGGCGCGTACGTCGTCGCCTGCTGGCCCGGCGGCTGCGTGACCGGCGGCTGGAACCCGCCCGGCTGCGCGAACGGGCCGGACGGCTCGCCCTGCGGCTGCCCCTGCTGACCTTGCTGGCCCGCGCCGGGGAACGGCTGGACCTGGGTGGCGGCCGGGCCCTGCTGACCCTGCTGGCCGAACGGACCCTGCGGGCCCTGCTGCGGGAACTGCTGGCTGTACGGGGCCTGCGGCGCCTGCTGCTGCGGCTTCGCGGCGGGCAGCTTGATGACGTCGTGCTCGAACAGCAGCGCCGCGACCGCGACCAGCATCTGCAGGATGCCGAGGATCAGCACCACGGTGAGGATGCCCGGGACCGAGACCTCCTCACGACCGCTCCCGTAGCCGATGATCAGGTCGAGGCCGCCGAACGCGCCGAGGACGCTGAACAACGCGGCGAACGGCAGCGTCTTCGGGCCTCGCGGCAACGCGTGCAGTGCCGCGAGCAGACCGCTGACCAGGAGGAAGACCGAGACCTGTCCGGCGGCGTCGGCCTCGTCGGAGAAACCGATGAAGAACTGCACCAGGCCGAGGACGGTGACGGCGAGCGCGAGCAGCAGCGCCAGGTTCAGCGGGGCCGCCTGCGATGACGGCGCCTGCTGCTGGGGAAAGGCTCCCGAGCCGGGGTGGGACTGAGGGGGTTGCTGGCCGCCACCCTGCTGGGGGTAGCCGGGCCCACCGCTGGGATAGGACATCCGAATGCTCTCCTGTCGTTCGACCGGCACCCCGGGGCGCGCGGGACTCCCGGGACAAACGAGGCGGCTGTGATGCTCGAACGCTAGCGCACACGCGGACACCCCACGCCTCGGGCTCTGAGACGTCTGTACACCCGATCGGGTTCCCCACGGAACCCCTCGCGACACCCATATCGCGTTTAGCCCGCTAAACGCGACGCGCCCGCCGGATCGCGATTAGGGGGCGAAAGTCGACCCGGCCGCCGGATCGCGATTAGCCCGCGAAAGTCGATGCGGCCGCCGCGTCGCGATTAGGGGGCTAAACGCACGTCCGCCCCGACCTGCGTTTAGCCCCCTAAACGCGATCCGGTGCGGGCGAAAGCAGGCGGGCCGGGCACCGGTGAAGGTGCCCGGCCCGCCGGGGAAAGCTCAGTCTCCGAAGGATCAGAGGCTGTTGTACAGCTCACGCGCCAGGACGGCGGTCTCGCTCGGGGTCTTCCCGACCTTGACACCGGCGGCCTCGAGGGCCTCCTTCTTGGCGGCGGCCGTGCCGGAGGAGCCGGAGACGATGGCGCCGGCGTGGCCCATGGTCTTGCCCTCGGGCGCGGTGAAGCCCGCGACGTAGCCGACGACCGGCTTCGTCACGTTGTCCTTGATGTAGGCCGCGGCGCGCTCTTCGGCGTCGCCGCCGATCTCGCCGATCATCACGATGACCTTGGTCTCGGGGTCGGCCTCGAACGCCTCGAGGGCGTCGATGTGCGTGGTGCCGATGACCGGGTCGCCGCCGATGCCGACACCGGTCGAGAAACCGATGTCACGCAGCTCGTACATCATCTGGTAGGTCAGCGTGCCGGACTTCGACACGAGACCGATCGGGCCGGCACCGGTGATGTCGGCCGGGATGATGCCCGCGTTCGACTTGCCGGGGCTGATCACGCCGGGGCAGTTCGGCCCGATGATCCGGGTCTTGTTGCCGGTCGCGACCGCGTGCGCCCAGAAGTAGGCCGAGTCGTGCACCGGGATGCCCTCGGTGATCACCACGGCGAGCGGGATCTCGGCGTCGATCGCCTCGATGACCGCGTCCTTGGCGAACTTCGGCGGCACGAAGATGACCGAAACGTCGGCGCCGGTCTCCTTGATGGCTTCCTCGACCGTGCCGAACACGGTGAGGTCCTTGCCCTCGATGGAGACGGTCTGGCCGGCCTTGCGGGCGTTGACGCCACCCACGATGTTCGTACCGGACTTCAGCATCTTGGTCGCGTGCTTCATGCCCTCGGAGCCGGTGAGCCCCTGGACGATGACCTTGCTGTTCTCGTTGATGAAGATCGACATCTCACGCACCTGCCGCGGCGAGCTCGGCGGCCTTGTCGGCCGCGTTGTCCATTGTGTCCACCACGGTGACCAGCGGGTGGTTCGCGTCGGCGAGGATCTGGCGACCCTCGACGACGTTGTTGCCGTCCAGCCGCACGACGAGCGGCTTGGTGGCCTCGTCACCCAGGATCTTCAGCGCCTCGACGATGCCGTTCGCGACCGCGTCGCAAGCGGTGATGCCACCGAAGACGTTGACGAAGACGCTCTTCACGTCGGTGTCGTTGAGGATGACGTCCAGCCCGGCCGCCATGACCTCGGCCGAGGCGCCGCCGCCGATGTCGAGGAAGTTGGCGGGCTTGACGCCGCCGTGCTTCTCGCCCGCGTAGGCCACGACGTCCAGCGTGGACATCACGAGGCCCGCGCCGTTGCCGATGATGCCGACCTCGCCGTCGAGCTTGACGTAGTTGAGGTCCTTGGCCTTGGCCTTCGCCTCGAGCGGGTTCTCCGCGTCCTTGTCGACCAGGGCCTCGTGGCCCGGCTGACGGAACGAGGCGTTCTCGTCGAGGGTGACCTTGCCGTCGAGGGCGATGATCTTGTCCTGCGGGTCACGGACCAGCGGGTTGACCTCGACCAGGGTCGCGTCCTCGGAGACGAAGGTCTCCCAGAGCTTCACGACGACGTCCGCGGCCTCGTCGACCACGTTCTCCGGGAACTTGCCCGCGGTCAGGATCTCGACGGCCTTCGCCTTGTCGACACCGATGATCGCGTCGACCGGGATCTTCGCGAGCGCTTCGGGACGCTCGACGGCCAGCTGCTCGATCTCCACGCCGCCTTCGGCCGAAGCCATCGCGAGGAAGGTGCGGTTCGCACGGTCCAGCAGGAAGGAGAAGTAGTACTCCTCGGCGATGTCCGAGGCTTCGGCCACCAGCACGCGACGCGTGATGTGACCCTTGATGTCGAGACCGAGGATCGCCTCGGCCTTTTCCGCGGCCTCGTCCGGCGTCTGGGCCAGCTTGACGCCGCCGGCCTTGCCGCGGCCGCCGGTCTTGACCTGCGCCTTGATGACGACCTGGTTGCCGATCTTCTCGGCGGTGGCCTTGGCTTCTTCGGGGGTGTTTGCCACGGCACCCGGCAGAACCGGTACTCCGTGGGCGGCGAAGAGATCCCTCGCCTGGTACTCGTAGAGGTCCACTACTCCAGTCTCCTGACGACACGCCACTGTGGTGGTCCGTTGCCGGACCGCGCTGTCGGACCAGTCGAGGTTAGCGACCTGCGCAGAAGCAGGGGACTCCGCACCTGGTGAAGTCGGTCACCGTACGCGGTCAGACGGGGTTTCCACGGTGTGAGACCGCACACCGGAGACCCAGTTCGCCGCCTTTTCCAGGCTTTCGAAGGCGTTCTCGAATCCGCTCGGGCCGTTACCGACCGCGAAGAGCAGGACGCCCGGCAGCGTTTCGGCGAGTCCTTCCGGTTCGCTCTCGCCACGCACGACGCCGAGGATGTCCGGATCCTCCTGTTCGACCGTCCGGACCAGTTGTTCGGCGGTGTCGAGGCGCCCGGCGTAGACGACCTCGACCCCGTCGTCGCGCAGCGCTCTCCCGAGCGCGACCGACGCGCCTTCCTCGACACCGAACTCGGCCAGCACGACGCGAAGGAGACGACGGGTCACGCGGACCGCCGTGAGCCCGTGACGGCCATCCCGCCCGCGACGAGGGAGACGACGGCGGCGCCCAGCGCGAGCCAGAACCCGATGCCCGCCGCCGAGCCGTCGTACTCCGAGCCGACGAGCGGCAGTTCCGCCGCGCGCAGGCCGAGCACCAGCGCGGCGCCGGCCACGGCGGCCGCGGCCGCGATCGGCCGTGAACGCGGGACGAGCGCGTACAGGCCGAGGACGACCGCGAGCGCGCCGAGCAGGCCCCACGACGCCGCGCCGAAGTCCGACCACAGACCCGGAGCGGTATAGCCGGGCGCGGTGAACACGGGCGTGCCGAACGCGGCGATCGCCAGCACCGCCGCCGCGACGACCGGGGTCAGCACGGTGCTGTTCGCTCTCGGTTCGTCCATTCCGCCGTCGTCCGAGACGTCGCGCTCCACCACACCGGTGATCACGGCGGCGAGCGCCGCCACCGCCGCCAGCGCGAGCGCGACGAAGGTCCAGGTGACGCCCGGGCCCGCCGAGTAGCCGACCTTGTCGGGCAACGGCAGCGGCAGGTCGACGCCGAACGAAGCCGGGTCCACAGCCTTGTCTTCGGTCACCGACAAGGCGGCGCTCAGCACGGCCGCCGCCGCGAGCACGACACCCGCCCACGTCGCCGCGACGACTCCCCTGGCGAACGCCGAGAGCCGCGGCACGAAGACGAACAGCGCGGGCACGGCGAGCACCACGGCGGCGCCGAGCAACAGCCAGCGCGACGGCGTCTCGGGAACGGGCGTCGGACCGTTGGCCGTCAGTACCGGCGTCAGCGCACCGGCGACCGCGGCCCCGGCGGCGAGCAGCGCCAGCCCGCCGGTGGCCAGCCGCCACCAGAACAGCCCGGGCAACCTGGCCTCACCGGCCAGATCGCCGTCGACCGTCTCCGCCGCTTCAGCGACGTCGAACCGGGTGAAGGCCAGTCCGGCCAGCGCCAGACCCGCGACGGTCACCAGCACCGACCCCAGTGCGACCGAGAGCCGGTCCACGACCAGCCCCGCGACCACCTGCGGCACGCCGACCGCGAGCGCCGCCAGTCCCGCTCCGGCGAACCCGCCCTTGCCGACCCCGGCCGAGGGCGAACTCACCGCCACGAGCACGGTCAGCGGCAGCAGCGCCGCGAGCAGCAGGTAACCGGCCATCGCGACGGTCGGCCCCTCGAAGGCGTTCTTGGCCAGGAGGTACGCGTTGCCCGAACCGATGGGCGCGAGCAGCAGGCCGATGCCGCCCGCCACGCCGAGCACGGGCCCGAGCAGCCGCCAGCGGCGCCGTCCGTCCAGTTCGCCCGCCAGTTCCGCCTCGTCGCGGGCGGTCCCCGCGGCGAACGCCCCGGCGGCGAGCGTGAGCAGGTGACCCGCCACCAGCGGCCACAGCCCCGGCCCCGCCGGAGGCAGGGTGAGCAGCCTGTCGGCGAGGAACAGTTCCGGACGCGAGGCCAGCGACCCGTCCGCGAGCAGCTGCAGGTCAAGCAGCAGCCGACCGGGCGCGAGCGCGGTCAGGCCGAGCACCAGCCCGGCCGCGAGCCCCGAACGTCCGGTCGTCACCGCGTAGAGCACGGCCACCGCGGGCGCCAAGGCCAGCACGACCAGCAAGGGCCAGGCGGTGAAACCGGGGGAACCGCCCCGTACGGCGGGCATCAGCGCGCCGACGGCCAGAGCGACCGCACCGGCCGCCACCAGTCCCGCCGACAGCAGGAGCGCTCGCGGGCGCGTGCCCGGTTCGCTCCGGAGAAGTTCGGCGGACGCGGTCCCGGGGGCGGCTTGCCCGGCGGTTTCGCCGGGGTGCCGTGAGCGCGAAGTCATCGACGGCGACGCTAGCAAGCCGGGCCTGGCCGGGCCCGCCAGCAGGGGGACCACCGGTCTCGGCGGCGTCTCGGAGACGACTGAGAGCGGGTAAGCCTCGTTCAACATCACCGGGCAACCGGTTATTTCCCTCGTTTGCCTCCTTTCCGGCCCTCCGGTACCCCCGAACGGCCGCATGATCTTGTAACGCAAATCACAAGGTTAAGAGTAAACCTGCTCTAACTTTGAGTAATCTCCACTGGATAACGGCCAGATCTCCGTCGCCCGATCGGCCGAGAGCGCCGCCAGATCTTGCTGACCGGGGTACCGCTTCGTTACTGTTCCCGGGTCCCCATTACAGTCAGATCACGAATGAGAGCACTGAACGAACCACCCCCGAGGTCGTTCACCGGGTTCCCCCGCCCGGGCTCTTGATCAGACTCCCCGAACATGGAAGGCCCCGTCTTGGCTTCACACCGCTCCCCCGGCGGCCAAGCTCCTTCCCCGGCGCTCGAGAACGCACTCGATGGTGCGGTCGTTCGCGTCCGGGGCTCGCACCGACTGTCGCCCCCGTCTTCGGCCCTTCGCGGCCGTGTCGTGGTCTCGGCAGTCGCCGCCGGCGCCTTCGCGGCCGCCGTCGCCGGGCAGACCCTGAAGTCCGTTTCGGAAACTTCCGACGCCGCCGTCACCCCGCTGGCCAGCACCCAGGACGCGAGCGCCTCGTTCGCCCTCGGTGGCGGAGCCGCTGGTGGCGCCCCTGAACTTCTGCCGACCAGCCAGTCGGCGAACGCCTCGGCCGAAGCCCAGAAGCTCTCGGACAACAACAGCATCACCCAGGCCCGCGTGAAGCGTGAGGCCGAAGCGGCCCGCAAGGCCGAAGAAGAGGCCAAGCGCCCCAAGACCTGCCTGCCCGCCAAGGGCACCTTCACCTCGGGCTTCGGTGCCCGGTGGGGCACGAGCCACCTCGGCATCGACCTCGCGGCCCCGATCGGCACGCCGATCGTCGCGGCTTCCGACGGCACTGTCATCGAAGCGGGCCCGGCCAGCGGTTTCGGCCTCTGGGTCAAGGTCCAGCTCTCCGACGGCACCGTCCACGTGTACGGCCACATGAACTCCTTCTCCGTCCGCGAAGGCCAGAAGGTCAAGTGCGGCGAGGAGATCGCCGAGGTCGGCAACCGTGGCCAGAGCACCGGCCCGCACCTGCACTTCGAGGTCTGGCAGAACGGCACGAAGAAGATCGACCCGCGCCCGTGGCTCGCCGCCCGTGGCGTCAGCGTCAGCTGATCGAGCCTCGCCTTTCACTTCATCGCAAGACCCTTTCGCCACATCGGTGATCCCGCTCGCCCCCAGGGCGTGCCGGGCAACGACGCTCTGGCACGCCTGAAGGACTTCCGCTTCCCCCGTTGAGGACATCGGGAAGCGTCGTAGGTCCTCCAGCTCGGAGCGCAGGGGGTTTTCCGGGCCCTGAACGCCCTCACGCGACGCCGTCGGGCAGTTTCCCCACGAGGAACCCCACGGCGATCCGCCAGACCGTGCAGAGGCTTGCCGGGCGCCGTTCGAACGGCCGTCATCCGGCGAGAAGTCGCCCGGGAAACGCGCGTGGAAGAGTTCGGTACCCGGCTGGCCGCGGCCCGAACAGCCATCGCCGCGCGTGCCCGCATACGACGCACCGTCCGGCCCCGTCCGGTTCGTGCGTCCGCGGTAACGCGCGCCAGGCCGCGACCAGCCTGAGCACTTCCGGCGGTTCCGGACCCCGATCCGGCCCCGCCCCTTCTTCAACACCCCGCAGGTAATCGAGTACCCCACTCGAGGGCGCCCCAAACAAGATCCCGTCCCCACCGTGCGCCCCTTCCCTGATCGGGGGACACCGGCTTGTCCAGCATACCCCAGCGCATCGAACTCGTGTTCGATGGGACAGGTATACGGGAAGGGTCCGACAGTTTTCGAAGGTGTCGGGGAAACCGCAGGTCAGGGCTAGAGTTTGACCATCGGGACGCTGCCGATGAGCATCAGCCGGACCTTGCCCGCCGCGCCGAAGTCGATCGTCGCCGTGGCCCGGGGCCCGGCCCCGTCGCAGGCGACGACCGTCCCGAGCCCGTACTTGTCGTGGCTGACCCTGTCGCCGACGTCGAGCTTGAGCGCGACGGTGTCCTTCCAGGCCTTGCCGAACGGGCTCGTGCTCGTCGACCTCGACGACGAGGACGAGCCACCACCGCGGCTGCCCCACGTCGTCGCGGCCCGCGGAGAGCCGCCCGACGAACCGAAACCGCCGGAGGAGGACGAAGGCGCGAGCCTGCGCCAGTCGACCAGCTCGGCGGGCAGCTCGTCGAGGAACCGCGAAGCCGGGTTCATCTGCGGCTGGCCCCAGGCCGAGCGCACCATCGAGCGGGAGACGTACAGCCGCTTCCTGGCCCGCGTGATCGCGACGTAGGCGAGCCGGCGTTCCTCGGCCAGCTCGGTCGGGTCACCGAGCGCGCGCATGTGCGGGAAGATCCCGTCTTCCCAGCCCGTGCCGAAGACGACCGGGTACTCCAGGCCCTTCGCGGTGTGCACGGTCATCAACGTGACCACGCCCGCGTCGTGCCCGTCGCCGTCTTCGCCACCGTCGGCGGCGGGGATCGAATCCGCGTCCGCCACCAGCGAGACCCGCTCCAGGAAGGCGGGCAGCGAGCCCGGTTCCGGGACTCCAGCATCGGCGGGTTCCGCTTCGGGGAGTTCGCCGTCCGGTCCGGCGACCTCGGCGGTGAATTCGGTGAACTCCCGCGCGACGGTGACGAGTTCCGTCAGGTTCTCCACCCGCGACGCGTCCTGAGGATCGTCCGACTCCTCGAGTTCCGCGCGGTAGCCCGTGCGTTCCAGGACCGCTTCGAGGACGTCGGCGACTTCGGCGCCGCTCTCGACGACCTCGCCGAGTTCGTCCAGCAACTCGACGAACCCGGTGATCGCCTTGGCCGAACGTGGGTTCAGCAGCGGGATCTCGCCGTTGACGGCGCCGCGCAGCGCCTGCGCGAACGAGATGCGCTCGCGCTCCGCGTACGTCGCGATGACCGCTTCGGCGCGGTCGCCGATGCCGCGTTTGGGGACGTTGAGGACCCGGCGAAGGCTGACCGTGTCCTCCGGGTTCGCCAGCACCCTCAGGTACGCGAGCATGTCGCGGACCTCGCGCCGTTCGTAGAACCGCACGCCGCCGACGACCTTGTACGGCAGGCCGAGGCGGATGAAGATCTCTTCGAAGACCCGCGACTGGTTGTTGGTGCGGTAGAAGACCGCGACGTCGGAGTAGTCCGCTTCGCCCTTGTCCGCCAGCGCGTCGATCTCGCCCGCGACGAACGCCGCTTCGTCGTGCTCGTTGTCCGCGACGTAGCCGACGATCTTCTCGCCGTCACCGGAATCGGTCCACAGCCGCTTCGCGCGCCTGTTCGGGTTTCGCGCGATGACCGCGTTCGCCGCGTTCAGGATCGTCTGGGTCGAGCGGTAGTTCTGTTCCAGCAGAACGGTCCGAGCGTTCGGGAAGTCGCGTTCGAATTCCTCGATGTTGCGGATGGTCGCCCCGCGGAAGGCGTAGATCGACTGATCCGCGTCACCCACGACGCACAGTTCGGCGGGCTCGATCCCGGCTTCGTTCTTCTCCGTGCCGACCAGTTCGCGGATCAGCGTGTACTGCGCGTGGTTCGTGTCCTGGTACTCGTCGACCAGGACGTGCCGGAACCGCCGCCGGTAGTACTCGGCGACGTCCGGGAAGGTCTGCAGGAGTTCGACCGTCCGCATGATGAGGTCGTCGAAGTCGAACGCGTTGGCCTGGTTCAGCCGCCGCTGGTACTCGACGTAGACCTCGGCGACGCGGCGTTCGAGGTCGTTGCCCGCGTCGGCGACCGCGGTCTCCGGGTCGATCAGCTCGTTCTTGAGGTTCGAGATGTTCACGGCCAGTGTGCGCGCCGCGTACTTCTTCGGGTCGATGTCGAGATCACGGGCGACGAGGGTGATGAGCCGCTTCGTGTCGTCCGAGTCGTAGATGGAGAAACTCGACGACATCTCCAGCGTTTTCGCCTCACGGCGCAGGATCCGCACGCACATGGAGTGGAACGTCGACACCCACATGGCGTTGGCGCGGCGCCCGACGAGGTCGCTCACCCGCTCCCGCATCTCCGCGGCCGCCTTGTTGGTGAACGTGATCGCCATGATCTGGCCGGGGTGCACGTCCCGTTCGGCCAGCAGGTACGCGATCCGGCGGGTCAGCACCCGGGTCTTGCCCGAACCCGCGCCCGCGACGACCAGCAGCGGCGAGCCCGCGTGGGTCACGGCTTCGCGCTGCGCCGGGTTCAGGTCGTCGAGCAGGTCCGTGTGCCGGGGCTTGGCCGGACCGTCCGCTGGGAGATCGAAGAGGGTGTTCATCGCCGGTCCACGCTACAGCGCCGGGCGTAGGCGGTGTTGCCGCCTGCCGTCCGACGCGCGGACGGTGTTCGCGGCGGAGGATCGGATGCCATGGACACCAACGGAATTCCCTCCCGGCTCAGGGCAGCCGACGCCGATCGCGAGCGGGTCGCCTCGCTCATCCAGGCCGCCGGCGGCGAAGGCCGTCTCACCCTCGAAGAAGTGGAAGACCGGCTCAGCGCTGTGTATTCCACCAAGTACACGGACGAACTGGCCACGCTCACCTCGGATCTGCCGAAACCCGCGCCGAGGCGGCGTCCCGTCGTCTTCGGGCATCGGGCGGTGCGGATCCATCTCGCGGTCGCCGTGGCGCTTTCGGTGCTGCTGATCGTCCGGTGGGTGGCCTCGGGGGTGCCGTTCTTCTGGCCCGCGATGCCGATGTTCTGGCTGGCCATGAGCGTCCTGGTCCACGCGCGTGTCCGCGGGGCGCGCCGCCGCTTCAAGCCGGAGGACGGTTTCGCTGTGGCATAATCACGGTATGCGGCACCTCGCGACGCGATTTTTTTACGGGACCCGGACTCCGGCTCCCGTGATCGTGTAGTGCCGAACTGCCATCACCCGAAGCCCCGGAGTCCGCGGACCCCGGGGCTTTACGCTGTTCCGGGGGCCAGCAGGGAATCCGGACCGAAGAGAGGTCCCGATGGACATCACACAGAAGCCGGACGCTGACGAACCCATCGCCACCGCCGAAGAGATCGGCGAGCTCCGCAAGGAGATCGACTTCCTCGACGGCGAGATCCTGCGGCTGGTCAAACGCCGCGTGGAGGTGTCCAAGACGATCGGCGCCGCCAGGATGGCCGCGGGCGGAACGAGGATCGTCTACAACCGCGAGATGGACGTGCTGGCGCGGTACCGCGAACTCGGGCCGGAGGGGCGGCAGCTGGCGATGGCGCTGCTGAACCTGGGCCGGGGCCGGCTGGGTCGCTAGGGGCAGGGCGATAGCAAAGGTCCCTTGCTCCCCCGACGTCACCGGGATCGCGTTTAGCCCGCTAAACGCGATCCGGCCACGTCACGATCCCGTGCCGTGAGGTGAAACTCAGGGTGTTCCCCGAGCCACGACGGCTTGAGACAGGGCAAACTGGACACATGATTAACCTCATCGCCGTGATCATCGCGATCGCCGGTGTCCTCGCGGCATTGGGCCATCTCGGCTATCTCGCCATGTTGAACAACGCGGCGGGTAAGCGTGCGGGCGGTACCCCCATCGCCCAGTACGTCAAGACGCGCTGGCCGATCGCAGCGGGTACCACCGCGGCCTCGCTGTTCGCCTGGCTGCTCACGAGTGGGGGAACGCCGCTCGACATCATCGCCATTTTGCTTGCGGCGGGTAGCGGAATCACGGCCACCAAGGCCCTGCAGTCGACCCAGCAGAAGTACCGCAGCGGCAACTGAACGGCTTCACCAGCACCGATCGCACTGCGTAGCGTCACCGAGGCCCGTTCGGGCGCGCCCGACCGAGTGAAACATCTGCAACTTGCAGAGTGGGTGAAGACGTGCGGGGTGTCGGGCTTTTACTGTGGTCCCCGTGAGGACCCTTGCGTCTGGGTCGGGCGATGCCCGAATGGCGCGCGGGGGCGACGGCCCCGCGCGCCCACCGTCGCATGCGCGTGCATTTGCTCACGAGACTGCCCGGGAGTCTGCAAGCGAGGGATCCCGTGAAACCGCTGCTCCGTTCGGCTTAACCGGTGTCACTTCGCCGTCAGGGCCTGCCCGCGAGGGGGTCGCTCGGACATGAACGGCTGGGCGGAACACCAAGGACGGGACGGCGCCGCGCACGCGGGCCGTCACCGGGCGGGCGGCACCGAGAGCTGGACCCCACCCGTGCCGCCGCGGCGGCAGCGCCCTACCGGGCACGGGCATCACGCACACCGTGAGTTCGCCCCGCCTTCCACCGGTTCCCTTCCCCTGCCGCCACCGCGGAACAGGAGGGCGCCGAGCCCCGGCTACGCCCCATCGAGCGGCCGTCTGCCGCTCCCCCAGCCCGCTCGCGAGGTGCCCGTGGAACGCCCGGCACGCGTCGAGGTCTCGTTCACAGAGCCCGTCCTGGCCTCCGCCGAGGAACGGCGCGCGAAGGCGGCACAGCGCACGAAGGTGACGCTGACGGCGCCCGCTCCCCGCCGCCCCGAGCCGGTCGAGACCGACGGCGACGACGACGTCCGCGTCTATCTGGCCCCGCCGATCGACGGGCTGAGCACCTTCGACCTCGGTTCGGTGCCCGCTTCGGTGACCCCGCCCAAGACCTGGCGCAAGGCCGCCTGGTTCGCCGCGGCGGCGTCCGCGCTGGTCGTGGTCGGTCTGCTCTTCGCCGGTTCGTTCCTGGTCGGCAAACCCGCCCCGGAGCAGCAGAGTCAGGGCGGCTGGCCCGGCTACCGGGGTGGCAGCCCGCTGACCAACGAAGGCCTCGCCGGCAATCCGACCACGCAGCCGCAGGGCGGCGCGGCGGGTAACCCGTCCGATTCCGCGACCGACTCCTCCTCCCAGGACGACCGCAGTTCCTCCAATTCCGGCACCCCGTCGGAGGACGAGAGCACCGGCAACAGCGAGACCCGGCCCGGCTCGGGTGGACCGGTCACGACCGGGCGGCCCGCGTCGTCGTCGAGCGAGCGGCCGCAGAAGCCGCCGGTCATGCCCGCCGACCGCACCACCACGACCTCCCCCTGGTACGCGTCGCAGCCGGACGCGCAGGCGATGGGCGACCACACCGAGACCTTCCTCAACACCGTCACCACCAACCCCCAAGAGGCCGCCGCGGTGACCTCCGGTGGCCTCCGCGAAGAAGGCGCCCAGGGTCTCCGTGAGCGCTACGCCGACGTCGCCTACTTCGAGGTCAAGAAGGTCAGCATCGACCAGCGCCGCGGTGTCACGGTCAACACCGTCGAAGTCACTCACAAAGACGGAACGAAGACCATGGAGCAGCGCACGTTCACCTTCGGTGACGACGACAAGATCGTCGACGACGGCATGTAGGCGATCGCGCACGTGCAAGTGTCCTGTTCCTCTGCACGTGCGGTGCGCCGAGCGGTTGTCCCTGGTCCGGGTGGGTGACCTAAGCTGCCGTTCGTCGTATCGCGACGGCATTCCGGCGATAGAGCCTGGCCGCGGACCGTCTCCACAGGGTTACCTGACGACAGCAAGGTTCGCACCGTTCAGAAGACGGCCGCGCGGACCAATGGCGTCGGCCGAACGGCCCAGCGCCTGCCCCGGACCAGAGCGAGGAATTTCGTGCTTGATCGACAGCGCATACGGCGTGAGGACGCCGTACGTGTCGAGGACGTCATCCCGGAAGAGATCCTGAACGACACCCGCGTCGACCGCGAGTACCTCGAGCAGGTCTTCCGCGAGCCGCAGAAGTTCGTTCCCGCCCGCGCCCGTCAAGAGCCGTCGCCGAAACCGGAACCCGACGACGCGGACGAGCCGGAGAGCCGGGCCGCCCGGCGGGCCAAGATGGCCGGTCTGGTCGCCGCCGGGCTGCTGGTCGCGGGCGCCGTCGTCACCGCCGGAGTGCTCGCGGGCACCCAGCGGCAGGGCGCGGTGACGGGCGCACCCGCTCCCGAGGTGATGAGCGGAGCCGCCGCGCTCGGCGGGCTCGCCGTCCCGGACTCCTCCGAACCGCAGCGCAAGCACGAGGCGCCGTCGTCGACGGGCACCAGCACGACGGCCCAGCCGTCTTCGGGCACCGGCTCGGGCTCGCTCTCGAGTCAGAGTTCGGCGACCAGCAGCACCAGTTCGCAGCCTGCCGCCAAACCGGCCGCGATCAGCACGGCCGAGGGCAAGATCGACGCGGTCCGGAAGTTCTACCAGACCATCGACGCCGATCCCTACGGCGCGAAGTCGCTGCTCACGCCGGTGCTGGCCCAATCCGAAGCAGGCAAGCTGATCGAGGCGTGGAGCTCCATGGACGCCATCCAGATCCAGGACGTCCGGGAACAGGCCGACGGCACCGTCCTCGCCGTGGTGACCATGCGCAACCCGGACGGCGGTCTGGTCCGGGTCACCCAGATACTGGCATTCGCCGACGAGACGACCGGTCTGATCACCGACGCCCGGTTGCTGTCCGCGCAGCACATGTGACGGACACCCCGCGTAGACCGGCCCTCAACCCAGGGCGATCAGTGCGTACCGCGTGTGTGTGCGCAGAGTGAGCGCCTAGCCTTGTCACGAGTCGGTCTCGGAAAAACCGGCACACAGACCACTACATGTGCATACGCTCCAACGCTGTGGCGTGCTGAAGGCCGCACCGCGTGCGCGGACGACTCCGCGACGTGAAGACGGAGCCCAAAGGGAGGTCGCGTGAGCGACGAGGGTCGCCTGGTCGCCGGTCGATACCGCATAGTCCAGCGGATCGGCACGGGCGCGATGGGTGCCGTCTGGCAAGCGCATGACGAGGTACTAGGCCGCACGGTGGCGATCAAGCAGTTGCTGCTGCAGCCCGGCCTCGAAGCCCAAGGCGCCGAAGACGCCCGCCAGCGCACGATGCGAGAAGGCCGGATCGCCGCCAGACTGCACCACCCGAACGCCATCTCGGTGTTCGACGTCGTCACCGACGACAACGGTCAGCCTTGCCTGATCATGGAGTACCTGAACTCCACCAGCCTCGCCCAGGTGCTGCAGGAGGAGCGGACGCTGCCGCCGACCGAGGTGGCGCGGATCGGCGCGCAGGTCGCGGCGGCGCTGACCGAGGCGCACGCGGTCGGCATCGTGCACCGGGACATCAAGCCCGGCAACATCCTGCTGGCGCCCAACGGCACCGTGAAGATCACCGACTTCGGCATCTCGCGGGCGAAGGACGACGTCACGGTCACGAAGACCGGGATGATCGCCGGCACCCCCGCCTACCTGGCGCCCGAGGTGGCCATCGGCGGCGACCCCGGACCGGAGTCCGACGTCTTTTCGCTCGGCTCGACGCTCTACGCGGCCTGTGAAGGCCAGCCGCCGTTCGGCCTCAGCGAGAACACGCTCAGCCTGCTGCACGCGGTCGCGGCCGGGCAGATCATCCCGCCGCGCCAGTCGGGCCCGCTCGCCAGCGTGCTGGCCGTGCTGCTGCACCCGGAGGTACGGCACCGCCCGACCGCCGAAGAGTGCGAAGAGCTTCTCGCCGCCGTCGCGCGCGGTGAGACGCCGCTGGGCGGTCCCGCGGACGACACCATGCTCGCCGCCCCCGTCGCGGGCGCGATCGCCGGTGGCCTCGCGGGTGCGGGTGTGACCCAGGCGCTCGACAGCGAATCCGCCGGTCACTCGGGCTCGCTCCTCGACGACCAGGCCGCGGCCGGGCCGTACTACGACGACGAAGACGACTACCACCAGCCGCCCGCGTCGGGGTACCCGGAAGACGACTACGACGGGTACGACAACTACGACGAGACGGCGTTGCTGTCCGAACGCGGCCACCCCGGTGGCGGACCGGCGCCCACGCGCGCCGTCCCGATCCCCGCGGGCGGCTACGACGACGATCACTACGACGACGACTACGACGATCAGCCTCCTCCCCCGCCGCCGCCCACCCGGGCGCAGACCAGCCCGGTGGACGATGACGACGAGAAGCCGGGCGCGTGGAAGAAGCCCGCGATCATCGGCGGTGTCGTGGTCGTGGCGCTCGCGGCGCTGGGCTTCTGGCTGCTGAGCCCGAACAACCCGGAAGCGCCCGCGCAGGTGGGGAACTCCTCGACGAAGCCGTCGCCGACACCGACGTCCTCGGCCCCGGAGACGACGGAATCGCCGTCGGAGACGCAGTCGGCCGAGCCGCCCAAGGAGACGTCGTCGTCGAAGAAGACGTCGAGCAAGGCGACCCAGACGCAGGAGCCGGATCCGCCGACGCCGACGAAGACGCCGACCAAGACGACTCCGACGAAGACTTCGACCCCAACGTCGTCCTCCAAGCCGACTGACCCGCCCGAGTCGTCATCGTCTCCGGCGACCCCGTGATCCGAGGATTGCCTTGAGTTCTGAAGGTTCCATCGTCGGCGGCCGGTACCGCCTGGACCAGCCCATCGGGCGTGGCCGGGCGGGCATCGTGTGGCTGGCGTTCGACACACGCCTGCTGCGCACGGTCGCGATGAAGCGCATGTACCTGCCCGTCGGCCTGCCGCCGGACCGGGCGGAGCAGGCCAAGGCCGTCGTCGTCCAGGAGGGCAAGGACGCGGCCAAGTTCGAGCACGCCACCGCCATCAAGGTGTACGACGTGCTGCCCGACGGGCCGGACGTGTGGCTGGTGATGGAGTACATCCCGTCACGCGGGATGGCGACCTTCCTTGCCGAGCACGGCAGGCTGACCGCGGAACAGGCCGCCGCGCTGGGCATCATGCTCGGCCGCGCGCTGGCCGCGATGCACGAGGCCGGGGTGGTGCACCGGACCGTCGAGCCGGGCACGGTTCTGCTGGCCGACGACGGCGGCGTGAAGCTCACCGACATCGGCATCACCGGTGGCGGCGCGAGTCCGGCGTACCGGGCGCCCGAGGTGGCGCGCGGCGAACCGGCGACTTCGGCGTCGGACGTGTTCTCGCTGGGCGCGACGCTGTACACGGCCGTCGAGGGTGTGCCGCCGTTCGGTGAGGACGGCGAGTCTTCGGAACGGCCGCCGCAGACCGCCGGTCCGCTGGCCGGCGCGCTGCGCAAGATGTTGCGGGCCGAGCCGGACGTGCGGCCGACGATGGCCGACACGGTCCGCTCGCTGGGCGCGATCACGGAGGGGCGGCAAACGGCGTTCATCCCGCCGACCGCGCCCGCCATGCCGACCATGCCCGCGTCGATGCCGGTGCCGATGCAGCAGGCGCCGCAGCAGCAGCCGGTGCCGCAGTTCCTCCAACAGCAACAGCCGCCGCAGCAGTATCAGCCGCCTCAGCCGCCGCAGCAGCAGTTCACGCCGCCTGCTCAGCAACAGCAGCAGTACGCTCCCGCCGCGCCGGCCGCGGCGAAGTCGCCGGACACCCGGAAGTGGCTGATCACGGCAGGTGCCGTGGTGGCGGCGATCCTCATCGGGGTGCTGTTCGCGGAACTGTTCCTGATCTAGAGCCGCTCGCGGATCAGCGTCGCGAGTTCGACGGGCCGGCTGAGGAACGGGCTGTGGCTCGCCCGCCAGGTCACCGTGGTTTCGCAGCGGGCGGCGAAGTGGGCGACCATTTCCGGGGCGAGCGCCCGGTCTTCGGAGCAGATGACGTAGGTGTTCGGGGTGTCCTTCCAGGACGCCCCGATCGGCGATTCGGTGAAGATCGAGACGGGCTCCGAGCGCAGCAACGCGATGGCGCGCTCGGCCGCGGCGTCCGAGCAGTCGGCGTACAGGGCCTCGCGGGCGGCGGTGCGGTCGAGGTGGGTCATGCCCTCGTCGTCGAAGATCAAGGGCAGCGACTTGGGTTCGCGGCCGGTTTCCTCCGTGACCCGGTCGATCCAGTACCGGGCGGTCTCCCCCGGTTCGCTGACGATCGCGGCCAGGAGGATCAGGTGCGAGACCCCCGTGAGCCCACTGGCGATCACTCCGCCGTAGGAGTGCCCGAGTACCACCGGCGGCTCGGACGCGCTGTCGACGATTTCCTGGACGGTCCTGGTGATTTCGGCGATCGGGCGTGCGCCGACGTCGGGGACGGTGACGTCGACGCCCTCCCGGCGAAGTCGCTCGGCGACGTCGTCGAAATGGGCGGGCTGGTGCCAAGAGCCGTGCAGGATGATCAGGGGACGCACGGGGGTCCTTTCACTGGCGGAATTCGTGGCTTCCCTGCCAGGTTGTCGACCGCCGGTGCCGCTGTTCAAGCTCAGCCGGGTTTCCTGCCCGACCGGTCACTTCCGCCTACCCGTCCGGTCAGGCCGCTCGGGCGCCTTCGCGGATCGCGCCGAGGAACCGGCGCACCGCAGGATGGTCCCTGGCGTGCGCGGCGACGGCCGCGTGGATGGACCGCACCGGATCGGGACGGCGCACCTTGCGGATGGCGACACCGGGATGCGGGGCGCCGAGGCCTAGTTCCGGGATGAGCGCGACCCCGAGCCCGGCGGCCACGAACCCTTGCGCCGTCTGGTAATCCTCGGATTCGACGACATGGTTCGGGGCGAATCCGGCCGCACCGCAGGCGTCGAGCAGGATGTCGCGGCAGGCGCCGGGGAGACCGTCGACGCCGACCCACGGATCCTCCGCGAGTTCGGCGAGATCGAGGACTCGTTTGCGGGCGAGCCGGTGGTTCTTCGGCAGGATCGCGCGGTACGGGTCGTCGAGGAGGTGGATGTACTCGGCGCCCTTGATCCGGGGTGTGGTGCTGGGGAGCACGATCATCGCGACGTCGGCCTTGCCCGACTCGATCTCGGGCAGTGAATCGTCGGGCTCGACCAGTTTCAGGTCGAGGCGGACGCCCGGGAAGTCCCGGCGCAGCGCGGCGACGGCCAAAGGCACCAACGAAGCGCCCGCGGTGGCGAAGTAGCGGATCGCGAGCCTGCCGGTGCGGCCCTCCTTGAGTTCGGTGAGCGCGGCTTCGGCCTTGGCGAGCTGGGTGCTCAGCGTTTCCGCGTGTTCGGACAGCAGCGAACCGGCCGGCGTCGGCCGCACGCCGCGGCCGACGCGTTCCAGCAGTTCGACGCCCGCTTCCCTTTCCAGGGTGGACAATTGCTGGCTGATCGCGGAGGGTGTATAGCCGAGATTCCGGGCGGCGGCGGTGATCGAACCGCTGCTGATCACGGCTCGGAGGACCTGCATGCGGCGGACGTCCAGCATGCCCCGATCGTACAGTTCTTCTTAAGGCTTCATGCAGTTATTTTCGCTTGTCCTTACGCGTCGGCGCGGCGAAGCTGGGCCAGGCACTTAAGGAGGACTGGGGTGGGCGAGACGAAGACCCTGCTGCGGATCGGCGCGCTGGCGCTCATGTGGGGATCGAGTTTCTTCTGGATCAAACTGGGGCTGGGCGCGTTTTCCCCGGTACAGCTGGTGTTGGCGCGGGTGGCGCTCGGCGCGGCCGTGCTGATCGGGCTCTGTTATCTCGGCCGGGACCGGCTGCCGTCGGGACGGCGGATCTGGGGACATCTGGCCGTCGCGGCGTTCTTCCACAACGCGCTGCCGTTCCTGCTGTTCGCGTGGGGCGAGCTGACCGTCGATTCCGGGATCACCGGCGTCCTGAACGCGACGACGCCGCTCTGGGTGTTGCTGGCCGCGCCGATGCTGGGCGCGCGTACGCGGATGACCGCGGTCCGGGTCGCCGGGCTGATCGCCGGGCTCGTCGGGATCCTGCTGATCTTCGCGCCGTGGCAGGCGTCCGGCCTGCTCAGCTGGGGCGCGCTGGCGTGCCTCGCGGCGGCCGCGAGCTACGGTTTCGCGTTCGTGTACGAGGGCAAGTACCTCACCGGCACCGGTGACTCGCCGATGTCGCTGGCGGGCGGGCAGATGCTGCTCGCGACCGGGTTCCTGCTGCTGGCGATGCCGATGGGCGGCTTCGCACCGGTGCACCTGAGCACCGGCGCGATCGTGGCGGTGGTGATCCTGGGGATCGGGTCGACCGGGATCGCGTTCGCGCTGAACTACCAGCTCCTCGCGAGCGAGGGCGCCGTCGCGGCGTCGATCGTCGGGTACCTGCTGCCGGTGGTTTCGGTGCTGCTGGGGGCGGTGTTCCTGGGCGAGGCGCTGGACTTCCGGGTGATCGCCGGGATGGTCGTCGTGCTGGGCGGGGTCGCGCTGACCCGGCTCCGCCCGAAGGAGCGGGGGACCTTTGCTACCGCCCCCGTGGTGGAGCGCCCCCTGGCCGCCGCCGGGGAGGCCGCGCCGTGAAGACGACGACGTTGTGGCGTCCGACCGGGCCCGTCGAGCTCGACCTCGTCCGGGAGTCGGGCTGGCGCGAGTGGCCGCCGCGGTTGCCGGAGCAGCCGATCTTCTACCCGGTGCTGAACGAGGACTACGCGATCAAGATCGCCCGCGACTGGAACGTGCGGTACGACGGCGCGGGCTTCGTGACGCGGTTCGAGGTCGAGACGGACTTCGTCGACCGGTACCCGGTCCAGCAGGCGGGCGGGAAGACCATCCTGGAGCTGTGGGTCCCGGCCGAGGACCTGGCCGAGTTCAACACGCACATCGTGGGGAAGATCGAGGTCACCCACGAATTCAGGCCACCCGCCTGACCTGCGTTTAGCGGGCTAAACGCGCTCCCGCCGGTCCCAGCCGCCCGGCACCTCCCAGACCGGCGGGAGCGACTTTAGCCCCCTAATCGCGACGCGGCGGGGCCTGGACCTGCCGCATCGCGATTAGGGGGCTAAACGCAAGTCCGGGCGTCAGAGGGCGGAGACGACGAGCAGGGCGGCCATCACCAGCTCGACCCAGAAGTAGAGCCAGCTCGGATAGAACCGCTCGGGCCGTTCCGCGAACCGCGCGACCAGCCGCCCGAAGGCCATCCCGACGAGCGCGACGGCCACCGCGATCGCTGCACCCCGCTGGATCCCGCCGACGTCGAAGGCCGCGAACCCGAGCAGCACCGCGACAGCCACCCCGAAGCCGCCGTAAACCGCGCGCACCTCGGTCCGCGCGGTCACGGAATCCAGCGTGATGCCGAACGGCCGGATCAGCCGCCGCGGATCGACGAGCCCGAGCAGCCCCATGCCCAGGAAGAACACGGCCACCAGGCCGATGAGAACCGGCGCCACCTAGACGAGACGCCGGTCGGAAGCCCACCGCGAAAGCTCGTACCGGTTCGAAAGCTGCGTCTTCCGCAGCACGCTCGACACGTGCGTCTCGACGGTCTTCACCGAGATGAACAGCTCGGACGCGATCTCCTTGTACGCGTACCCGCGCGCGAGCAGCCGCAGCACGTCGCGTTCCCGCGGCGTCAGCAGGTCCAGGTCCGGGTCGCTGATCGGCGCGGAACCCGGCCGGTCGGCGAACGCGTCGAGCACGAACCCGGCCAGCCGCGGCGAGAACACCGCGTCACCGTCCGAGACCCGCACGACGGCGCGCACGAGTTCCTTCGACGAGATCGTCTTCGTGACGTAGCCCCGCGCCCCGGCACGGATCACCGCGATCACGTCCTCCGCGGCGTCGGAGACCGACAGCGCGAGGAACACGACGTCCGGCAGTTCCGGCCGCACCCGGCGCAGGACCTCGGCGCCGCCGCCGTCCGGCATGTGCACGTCGAGCAGGACGACCTGCGGTTTGGTCCTGGCGATCCCCGCGACCGCCTCGGCCACCGAGCCCGCCTCGCCGACCACGCGGACGTCGTCGGTGATCGAGTCCAGTTCGGTGCGCACACCGGCCCGGAAGAGCGCGTGGTCGTCGACGAGGAAGACCTTGACCGGCTCCCGCGTCTGCTGGTTCTCCGTCACGATGCTCCCTCGCTCGCCCTGTCCCGTGAGCATAGCGACCTCACGCCGCACCCTTCCCCGCCTTGACCGGCATCTCCAGCTGGACCTCGGTTCCTTCACCCGGTGCGGTACGCAGTTTGAGTTTCCCGCCGTGCCGTTCCATCCGCCCCCGGATGGAATCGGCGAGACCGTGCCGGTCGCTCGGCACGACGTCGGGGTCGAACCCCTTGCCCCTGTCCCGCACGAAAACCGTCACCGCCGTCGGCTCGACCTCGGCGTACACACTGACCTCGTCGACGCCCGCGTGCTTGGCGGCGTTGACGATCGCTTCGCGCGCCGCCTGGACCAGCGCGGTCAGCGGCTCGTTCAGCGTCGCCTCCCCGACGACGACCTGCTGCACCGAGATCGCGAAAGCGTCCTCGACCTCGCCGCACGCGGCCGCGAGTACCTCGGACAGCTGCCCGCTGACGGCCTCTTCCTCGGTCTTCTTGCTCTTGCCGTACCCCGACGGCCCGTACAGCCACCCGCGCAGTTCGCGTTCCTGTCCGCGCGCGAGCCTGGCGACCTCGCGCGGCGATTCCGCCTGCTTCTGGATCAACGCGAGGGTTTGCAGCACCGAGTCGTGCAGGTGCGCGGCGATCTCGGCGCGTTCGTCGGTGCGGATGCGGGCCATGCGCTCGTCGGACAGGTCGCGGACCAGGCGCAGCCAGAACGGGACGGTCAGCACGGCCACCCCGATCAGCGTCGCGATCACGGCGACCAGCGCGAACTTGACCTGGTCGATGCTGCCGCTCTCCAGGACGACGACGCCGATGCCGGTCATCACCAGCGCGACGCCGGCGACCACGCGGATCGCGGCCGACCAGCCACCGCCGCCGAGGAACGCCGTGGCGACCCCGCCCTTGGTGCTGAGCCGCCAGCGGCGTCGTTGCGACTCGTCGGCCTCCCGCCAGACGACGGCCGCGCCGATCATGGCCAGCGCCAGCGGGATGGCGACCCAGCCGCTGATCAGGCCGGTCAGCGTGCCGCTCGCGACGGCGAGGCCGACACCCAGCGCCATCAGGCCGAAAGCCTGCTGCTTTTCCTTGGGCGCGGACTTCTCCGGCTCGACTTCACCGGACTGCTGCTGAACGAAGACCCAGAGCAGGCCGTACGCGAGCAGACCGGCGCCGTTCAGCGCGGCCAGCAACGCGAACGCGGTCCGGACCCAGAGCACCTTGACGCCGAGGTGGTCGGCGAGGCCGCCGGCGACACCCGCGATGGCGCGGCCGGAGCGGCGGCGGTACATCTTGGGCGGCTCGAACGGTGCCGGGGACAGGCTGCCGGGAACGGGCACCGGAGGGCGCTCGATGATCGTCGGCTTCACCTGGTCGGCGAGGTCGTTGGGGGCGGATTCCTGCACGTTCTCCATGGTCACACGGAGTGCTGTACTGATCCATCGGGGAAACCCCTGACTCTTCCCGCTGGGGGAAACCTCAGGGACGTTCCCGGATGTGTCGAGGGGTCGCCGGGGCGCATTCTTTGTGGCATGAGTGGGAGTGAGACACACGTTCCGAAGCGTGGCCCCGCGGCCGGCTTCGAAGAGACCGTCAAGGATTTCTGGCGGAGCAGGCCGGTCCGCCCGGTACACGGCCGTAAGTTCGCCGGTGTCGCCGCGGGGATCGGCTACCGGTACGGCATCGACCCGACCGTGGTCCGCGTCGCGCTGGTCGCCGCGACCGTGTTCGGCGGGTTCGGCGTCTTCGTCTATCTGCTGGGCTGGCTGTTCCTGCCGCAGGAGGGCGACCAGGTATCCGCGTTCGAGGGCCTGATCGGCCGGGGCCGCGCGTCCAGTTCGCCCGCGTTCGCCGTGCTGCTGCTGATCCTGCTGTTCCCCGGTCTCACCTGGACCTTGAGCGGCGGCTGGATGACCGACGGCACCGGGCTGATCGGCTTCGCGCTGATGGCCGTCGCCCTGTATCTGTTGCACCGCAACCGCGGTCAGTACAACCGGCCGACGATGCCCGCCCCGGCTCAACCTGCCGCCGCGTTTTCGATGGCGTCCGCGGCCACCGCCTCGACGACGACCGAAGGCGGCTGGGACCCGCTCGCGGCCGACCCGTCCGCCTGGGACCTGCCGAACGCTTCGCCGTCCGGTGGTCTGCCGCCGCAGACACCTCCGCCGCCGCCCGCGCCGCCGACACCTCGCCGTCGCAAGTCGAAGATCGGCGCCGCGACCTTCGGGATCGCCGTGCTGGTCGGCGGGGTCGGCACCGTCCTCGGTCTGGACGGCGAACCGTGGTTCACCATGCAGCACGTCGTCGGGCTCACCCTGGGTGTGGTCGGCATCGGGCTGGTGGCCGGTTCGTTCGTGCGGGGCGGCCGTGGGCTGATCGGGCTGGCGGTGCCGCTGGCGATCGCCGGGATGGCGCTGACCACGGTCCCGTTCGACAACTTCTCCGTGAAGGGCGGCGTCGGGGACCTGAAGGCGACGCCGATCCAGGTGTCCGAGGTGCTGCCGGAGTACCGCCACTCGGCGGGGGACATCGACGTCGACCTGACCAAGCTGCCCGCGGGAGCTTCGGTGACCACGAAGGTCTCCAACGGAGCGGGCAACTCGACGGTGCTCGTGCCGGCGGGTGCCGAAGTGAAGGTCTCCTGCGAGACGGGAGCGGGCGATGTCGACTGTCTCGGCCAGTCGCGCTCGGGGGTCGGCGAGGACACCATCGTTTTCACCTCGCCGGGTGACAACGGGCAGAAGATCACTTTGAACGTCAAGAACGGTGTCGGGAACGTGGAGGTGCGTCGTGGCTGAGTACGACTACGACAATTACGACAGCACGCAGACCCAGGCGGCTCAGCCGGCGAAGCGCGGGGTGGACGTCATCACCTTGTTCGTCGGGATCGCGACGCTGCTGGTGTCGGCTTACGTCCTCTCGGACGGCGCCTCGTGGCTCCCGCGGTTCGACTTCCGGTGGGTCATGGCGGGTGGGGCGATCTTCGTCGGCGTCCTGCTGCTCGCCGCTTCGCTGCGCAAGAGCCGCCGCTAGCGGCCCCGCTCACGATCCACCCCACTCCGAAGGCCCCGGCCCCTCGCCGGGGCCTTCGCCTTGCCCCCAACTTGCGTTTAGCCCCCTAATCGCGATCCGGTCACCCAGGTGCCCCCGGTACGCCGACCTGCGTTTAGCGGGCTAAACGCGATGCGGTCACCCAGGTGCCACGGGCCCCACCGGATCGCGATTAGGGGGCTAAAGTCGCTCCGGGCTCGCTCAGGTGCCCAGGCCGCCGGATCGCGATTAGCCCGCTAAACGCAAGTCGGGTCGCCCAGGTGCCCGGCGGCGGCGGATCGCGATTAGCCCGCTAAACGCAGGTCGGAGCGGGAGCGGGTCACTCCCACTCGATGGTGCCCGGCGGCTTGGACGTGACGTCCAGGACCACCCGGTTCACCTCGGCGACCTCGTTGGTGATGCGGGTCGAGATCCGCTCCAGCACCTCGTAGGGCAGCCGCGTCCAGTCCGCGGTCATCGCATCCTCGGACGACACCGGCCGCAGCACGATCGGGTGCCCATAGGTCCGCCCGTCGCCCTGGACACCCACGCTCCGGACGTCGGCCAGCAGCACCACCGGACACTGCCAGATCTCGCCGTCCAGCCCGGCCGCGGTGAGCTCCTCGCGCGCGATGGCGTCCGCCGCGCGCAGCGTCTCGAGCCGCTCGGCGTCGACGGCACCGATGATCCGGATGCCGAGTCCCGGCCCGGGGAACGGCTGCCGCTGCACGATCGTCTCCGGCAGCCCGAGCTCCAGCCCGACGCGCCGCACCTCGTCCTTGAACAGCAGGCGCAGCGGCTCGACGAGTTCGAACTGCAGGTCGTCGGGCAGCCCGCCGACGTTGTGGTGGCTCTTGATGTTCGCCGCGCCCTCGCCGCCGCCGGACTCGACGACGTCCGGGTACAGCGTGCCCTGGACGAGGAACTTGTAGTCGCCCTCGGCCTTGAGGTCGCGCTCCGCCTGCTCGAACACGCGGATGAACTCACGACCGATGATCTTGCGCTTCTCCTCGGGGTCGGTGACCCCGGCCAGCGCGTCGAGGAACCGCTCGCGCGCGTCGACGGTCACCAGGTTGACCCCGGTCGCGGCGACGAAATCGCGTTCGACCTGGGTCCGCTCGCCGGAGCGCAGCAGACCGTGGTCGACGAACACACAGGTCAGCCGGTCACCGATGGCCCGCTGGACGAGCGCGGCGGCGACGGCGGAGTCGACACCGCCGGAGAGCCCGCAGATCGCCCGGCCGTCACCGACCTGCTCGGCGATGCGCTTGACCTGGTCGTCGACGATGGACGACGTCGTCCACTGCGGTTTGATGCCCGCGATGTCGTGCAGGAAGCGGCGAAGCACCTCCTGGCCGTGCGGCGAGTGGTGCACCTCGGGGTGGTACTGGACGCCGGCGAAACGGCGCTCGACGTCTTCGAACCCGGCGACGGCGGCACCATCGCTCGACGCGGTCACGGTGGCGCCTTCCGGAGCCTTGGTGACGCTGTCGTTGTGGCTCATCCACGCGGGCTGGCTGCTCGGGAGACCGGCGTGCAGGACACCGCCTTCACCGGCGACGCGGACCTCGGTGCGGCCGAACTCACGGATCCCGGTCGGCTCGACCGTGCCACCGAGGGCCTGCGCGAGCACCTGGTGGCCGTAGCAGATCCCGAGGATCGGCACGCCCGCGTCGACCAGGCCGGGGGCGAGGGCGGGGGCGTTCTCCGCGTACACGCTGGAAGGTCCACCGGAAAGGATGATCGCGGCGGGGTCCTTGGCGAGGATGTCCTCGGCGGTGGCGGTGTGCGGGACGACCTCGGAGTACACCTGCGCCTCGCGCACGCGGCGCGCGATCAGTTGCGCGTACTGCGCCCCGAAGTCCACGACGAGTACCGGACCGGTGGGACTGGGCACCTGAAACCTCCAGATCAGAGCAGTACGCTTCCCCACCATCGTCCCAGGTGGGCCCGGTCACCCCGCCGCCAACCCCCTCACGATTCAGGACAGCGGATGACCGCGACGCGGCCTACCGTCCGAAGGCATGGGCATCGACTGGAGCAAGGAACTCTCCGAACAGCTCGACTGGCACTGGACGCAGCACTTCCGGCCCAAGCTGGACACCCTCGGCGACGACGAATACTTCTGGGAACCCGCCGAGGACTGCTGGACGATCCGGCCGACCGAAACCGGCAAGCTCATGATCGATTGGGCTTATCCGGAGCCGTCCCCGCCGCCGGTGACGACGATCGCCTGGCGGCTCGCGCACGTCATCATCGGCGTGTTCGCGATGCGGACCGCGTCGCACTTCGACGGCCCGCCCGTCGACTACCAGACCTTCCCGTACGCGGCCTCTGCCAAGGAGGCGCTGGAGCAGCTCGACGACGCGTACGCACGGTGGCGCGACGGCGTCCGCGGCCTGACCGCCGAGGACCTCGAGCGCCCCTGCGGCGAGGCCGAGGGCCCGTACGCCGAGTACCCGCTCGCGACGCTCGTCCTGCACATCAACCGGGAGGCCATCCACCACGGCGCCGAGATCCTCCTCCTGCGAGACCTCCACGCGCGTCGCGTTTAGCCCGCTAAACGCAGGTC
>NZ_MUXN01000008.1:0-14856 GCF_001995215.1 Amycolatopsis azurea DSM 43854 | reverse complement strand
TTTAGCGGGCTAAACGCGACGCGCCCATACTGGGGCCAGCCCAGGAAAGGAGCCGTCTTGCGAGCGACTGTCATCTACGGCGCCGGCGACGTACGCGTCGAGACCGTCCCGGACCCGAAGCTGAGCGAGCCCACCGACGCCCTCCTCCGCGTCGTCCGCGCGTGCATCTGCGGCAGCGACCTCTGGCCGTACGGCAGCATGCCCGCGCGCGACCGCGGCGTCCGGATCGGTCACGAATTCCTCGGCCTCGTCGAGGCCGTCGGCGCCGACGTCACCACGCTCAAGACCGGTGA
The DNA here is from genome assembly GCF_001995215.1 of Amycolatopsis azurea DSM 43854. Classification (GTDB taxonomy): domain Bacteria; phylum Actinomycetota; class Actinomycetes; order Mycobacteriales; family Pseudonocardiaceae; genus Amycolatopsis; species Amycolatopsis azurea. The sequence continues at coordinate 14,563 of NZ_MUXN01000008.1, read as the reverse complement.
CCTCGCCGTCGCGCCGTTCGTCTACTCCGACAACACCTGCCAGTTCTGCCGCGAAGGCCTCCACACCTCCTGCTTGCACGGCGGGCACTGGGGCGCGAAGGGCGTCGACGCCGGTCAGGGCGAGGCCGTCCGCGTCCCGCAGGCCGACGGCACCCTGGTGAAACTGCCGCACACCGAGGACGACAACCTGCTCGCCTCGCTCCTCACGCTCTCCGACGTCTTCCCGACCGGCCACCACGCCGCGGTCAAGGCGGGCGTGAACGAGCGCACCACGGTCACTGTCATCGGCGACGGCGCCGTCGGCCTCTGCGCGGTCCTCGCCGCGAAGCGACTCGGCGCCGAGCGCGTCATCCTGATGGGCCGTCACCAGACCCGTACGGACCTCGGCCGCGAGTTCGGCGCGACAGACGTCGTCTCCGAGCGTGGCGACGAAGGCATCGAGAAGGTGCGAGAGCTGACGAACGGCGAAGGCACGCACACCGTCCTCGAATGCGTCGGTACGAAGCCCGCCTTCGAGATGGGCGTCGGCGCGGTCCGCCCCGGCGGCACGGTCAGCCGCGTCGGCCTGCCGCAGTACGCCGAGGGCCCGATCGGTCCTTCACTCTTCCGACGCAACATCACCGTCACCGGCGGGGTCGCTCCCGCCCGCCACTACATCCCCGAACTGCTCGACGACGTCGCCGAGGGCAGGTACCACCCGGGCAAGGTGTTCGACCGGACCATCGGGCTGGAAGAGGTCCCCGCCGGTTACCGCGCGATGGCGGATCGCGAAGCGCTCAAGGTGCTCGTCAAGCCCTGACTGGAATACCTTGTCATCCATGGACATGATCACCCCGGAGCCGCGTCCCGCCTGGATCGCCGGCCGCCCTGAGCAGGGCGCTTCGACGCTCACCGTGCACCACCCGTACGACGGGAGCGAAGTCGCCACCGTCGCGGTGCCCGGCCCGGAGCAGGTCGAGCGAGCGGTGAGCGCGGCGGCGAGCGTCGCGAAGGAGTTCCGGCGGTCCTCGGCGCACAGCCGCGCCGCGGCGCTCGATCACGTTTCGCGGGTCATCGCCGGCCGGGCCGAGGAGATCGCCGAGGTCATCACCGCCGAGAACGGCAAGCCGCTCAAGTGGGCCGACGCCGAGGTTCGGCGCGCGGTGTCGGTCTTCCGGATCGCCGCCGAGGAGGCCCGCCGGTTCAGCGGTGACCTGCAGCGCCTGGACACCGACCCGGCGGGCGAGGGCAGGCTGGCCCTCACCCGCCGTGTCCCGCGCGGCCCGGTGCTGGGCATCGCGCCGTTCAACTTCCCGCTGAACCTGGTGGCGCACAAGGTCGCGCCGTCGCTCGCGGTCGGCGCGCCGATCATCGTCAAACCCGCGCCGCGCACGCCGCTGGCCGCCCTGATCCTCGGCGAGATCCTGGCCGAAACAGACCTGCCGGAAGGCGCGTTCTCGGTGCTGCCGCTCGGCAACGAGGAGACCTCGGCGCTGGTCGCGGACCCGCGTCTGCCGGTCGTGTCGTTCACCGGTTCGGGTCCGGTCGGCTGGTCGCTGGCGGACGCCGCGCCGCGCAAGCACGTCGTGCTCGAACTCGGCGGCAACGCGGCCGCCGTCGTGCTCCGGGACTGGCCGGACCCCGAAGGCGCCGCGCACCGGATCGCGACTTTTGGCAACTACCAGGCCGGGCAGTCCTGCATCGCCGTGCAGCGGGTCATCGTCGAAAGCGAGATCGCCGAGGAATTCGTGCCCGCCCTGGTGGAAGCCGTTCAGTCACAGCAAACCGGTGACCCCTACGACAAGAACACCGACGTGGGACCCGTCGTCGACGAAGCCGCCGCGGAGCGGATCGTGGCCTGGATCGACGAGGCCGTCGCCGCGGGTGCGAAGATCCTCACCGGCGGCAAACGGGACGGCGCGACGGTGGAGCCGACCGTGCTCACCGACGTCCCACCGTCCACAAAGGCCTGGGCGGAAGAGATCTTCGGCCCGGTGCTCGCGGTGTCCATTGTGGATGGGGTCGACGAGGCTTTCGCTTCGGTCAACGAATCCGCGTACGGCTTGCAGGCCGGAGTGTTCACCCGCGACGTGCATCTCGCCTTCTACGCGTCGACCGAACTGGAAGTCGGCGGCGTGATCATCGGTGACGTCCCGTCCTACCGCGCGGATCAGATGCCTTACGGCGGCGTCAAAGGATCAGGCGTCGGCCGCGAAGGCGTTCTCGCTGCGATGACCGACCTCACCGAAGAACGCGTCACCGTCTTCACCGGCATCGACCTTTAGGCCGGGGTGACGGCCTGCGCGAACCCGAAGACCTTGTCCGGGTCGTAGGTCTTCGCCACCTGCTTGAGCCTGGTGGCGTTGTCGCCGTAGTAGGCCGTCATCCAGTCGGGCAGGGCGGGGTCGATATAGTTGACGTAGCCCCCGCTCAGCCCGATCCCCGTCACCACTTCCGCGACGGAATCCGTTGCCGCGGAACGGTTGCGCGTATCCGCCTGGCTGTAGATCTGCACGCTGCCGATCGCCTTCCGGTGCCAGAACGCGGTGGCATCCGGCGCGACGTCGGCGACGGCGCCGCCGAGACCGTCGACCAGGAGATCCATGCCGCGCCTGCCGTTGAGGATCGATGTCAGCTTCGCGGGATCCGTCGGCTCGCCAAGAATTCGCGACGAGGCTACAAAGGACTGTCGGCTCTCACTGCCGGAGAAGTACTTCATGGCACCGAGATAGTCGAGCTGCTTCACCGTCCGTGTGCCGTTGATCTTGCCGGTCAACCTGTCCAGCACCTTGGCGAGCGAAGCGGAATCGCCGACATAGCAGCCGGAAATCCTCGCGCCGACGGGAGATCCACCCGACAGCACGACGTTCGCCCATAGTTCCGGCGGGGCCTCGGGCAGCCAGCGCTGCCACTCGGCGAGGACCTCGTTCGCACTACCCGCCGGGAAATGCAAGGAGAACACCGAAACGACCGAAGGCGACGGGTCGGTGCGAAAAGTGAACGACGTGACGACACCGAAGTTGCCGCCGCCACCGCCGCGCAACGCCCAGAACAATTCGGGCTCGGAATCCGCCGACGCCGTCCGGAGTTTCCCGTCCGCAGTGACGACCTGCGCGGACACCAGGTGATCGCAGGTGAGTCCGTACTTGCGGGCGAGGACACCGATACCGCCACCGAGCGTCAGCCCGGCGATCCCGACGCTGGGGCAGGAACCCGCCGGCAGGCAACGACCCGCGCCACCGAGCTTGGCGTAGACGTCCTTGAGCTTGGCTCCCGCACCGATCACGACCTGTTCTCCCCGAACGTCCACTGAGGACATTCCACCGAGGTCGATCATCAAGCCGCCGTCGGGAACCGAATACCCGGCATAACTGTGGCCGCCGCTGCGAGCGGCGATCGGGACCCGCCTGGCCGCCGCTTCGACAGCGGCCTGCACGTCCTCCGGCTTGGCGCATTTCGCGATCGCGGCGGGCTTGAGCCCGTCGAAGGCCGGATTGAACACGCGTTTGGCGCTGTCGTATCCCGAATCCCCCGGCAGGAGCAGGGAAACCTTGTTCCGCAACGCGGCCCAGTCCGGCGGTCCGGACGGCGCCGAGAAGCTGGTACTCGGCGGCGGCGACACGCCAGGAGCCGAGGTGGGCGCTTGTGCGGGAGGCGCGGCGGAGCACGCCGTCGCGGCCGCCCCGACCGCGGTCGCGCCGGCGAGCTTGAGAAAGTTCCTTCGCCCCAACTTCATACTTGTGAAGACGCGCGGGTCACGGCGAGGTTGTGCTGATCACCCGGCCGGGTCAGCGGTACTCGGGGTTCTCGAAATCAAAGCGGCAGCCCGCGTCCCACTCCGAGCGCTGGTTCCCGTGGGCGGGAATGCCACCAGCACGGTGCAGCATCGAGGCCAGATGCAGCAGATTCCAGGTCATGAACGTGGTGTTCCGGTTCGTGAAATCGTTCTCCGGCCCACCGGAACCGGCGTCCAGATAGGACGGACCGGGTCCCGCCTCCCCGATCCACCCGGCGTCCGCCTGGGGCGGGATGGTGTAGCCCAGATGCTGAAGGCTGTAGAGGACATTCATCGCGCAGTGCTTGATCCCGTCCTCGTTCCCGGTGATCAGGCAACCGCCGACACGACCGTAATAGGCGTACTGGCCGGCGTCGTTCAGCAGCGACGAGCAGGCGTAAAGCCGTTCGATGACGCGTTTCATCACCGAACTGTTGTCGCCCAGCCAAATGGGCCCGCAGAGCACGAGGATCTGCGCGTCCATCACCTGCCGGTACAGCTCCGGCCAGGCGTCGGAGGCGGCGCCGTGCTCGGTCATGTCGGGCCAGACGCCGGTCGCGATGTCGTGATCGGCGGCGCGCAGCACGGAGACCTCGACGCCGTGCTTGACCATGATGTCGCGGCTGATCCCGATGAGGCCGTCGGTATTGCTCTTCTCCGGGGATCTCTTGAGTGTGCAGTTCACGAACAGGGCCTTGAGACCGCTGAAGTCGTAGTCCATCGCTCAAGGACACCACCGGTGTCCGCACGGCGGAAGCCCCCGAAGGCTTACGGAATTCTTTTCGTCAGAGCCAATGCGGGAGCGGCGGTACCTCGCCGTCCAAAGTGGATCCGTCACCGCGGCCGGTGATCCAGGCAAGGACATCGCCGGGCGAGCCGGTCACCTTGACCGCGTCACCGGTGCCCATCCGCCACTCGCGCCGGGTCCCGTCGTCGCCGACGGCGACCAGGAGAACAGCGGGAAGCCCATCACCGTACGACGCGATCGCGATGCTCACGACCACTTCGAATTCGCTTCCGAGGAGAGCGGCGACACGGGCGAAGTCGTAGCCGAAGTCCAGGTCCACGAGATGAATCGAAGCTTCGGACAGCCGCTTGCCCAGCACACCTTCACCGGTCATCGTCCGGCCGAGGCGATCACGCGCCTCACCGGTCCACGCGTCGTCGGGCAGGGATGCCGCCAGGTCCGTGAACCGCTCGCCCGAGTCCACCACGTCGGCCACGATCTCCTCTGCGGATCGGGCGGCTCCGGCTTCGATCCCCTCGTCACGCGCCGTGGCGGTGGCGTACATCGGTGTCTCGACACCGGTTTTCGCCCAGTTCAGCAGATTGCCGAGGGCGTCGGCGTTGCGGGCGACATGCGACATCAGATGCGCCCTCGCCCAGCCCGGAAGCGCGCTGGGTGCGCGCACGGCCGTCTCGTCGAGTCCACGGGCCACGAGCGCCCACTCGTCGTGCAGGGTGCGTACCCGGGCCAACAGCGCGTGTGCGCGTTCGGAAGCGGTCACTCACCCAACCTACCGCCGAAGTGCGGCCGGTGCGTCCGCCGGAACCGAAGGATTCTTGGGCGAGATCGGCTCCAGCCGCGCGTACGCCGAGTCCTGCGACGGCCGATTGTCCTTTTCGCCCTTGTTGGGCCACAACGAGAACGCCCGCTCGGCCTGTGCGGTGATGGTCAGCGAAGGGTTCACGCCAAGGTTCGCCGTGATCGCCGATCCATCCACAATGGACAGACCTGGGTAGTTGAAGACCCGGTGGTACGGGTCGATCACCCCGTTGTCGGGCGCCGTCCCGATCGGGGCGCCGCCGATGAAGTGCGCCGTCAGCGGGATGTCGAAGATCTCGCCCCAGGTGCCGCCCGCCATCCCGCCGATGCGCTCGGCGGTGCGGAGGTTGGCCTCGTGCCCGGCGGGGATGAAGCTGGGGTTCGGCTCGCCGTGGCCCTGTTTGGAGGTGTACTTGCGGCGACCGAAGAGGCCGGGCTTGGTGTAGGTGGTGATGGAGTTGTCGAGGCTCTGCATCACCAGCAGGATCACCGTGCGCTCGCTCCAGCGGTAGCCGTTGAGCAGGCGGACCGTCTGGACCGGGTGCTTGAGCATGAAGTTCACGGCCTGGCGCCAGCGCGGGACCGTCGAATCGCCTTCGGTGGCGATGGTCTGGAGCAGGCTCATCGCGTTGCTGCCCTTGCCGTAGCGGACGGGCTCGATGTGTGTGTTGTCGTCCGGGTGGATCGACGACGTGATCGCGACGCCGCGGCTGAAGTTCCGCGCCTCGTCGACCGAGGTGCGGGCGGCGCCGATGATGGCCTCGGAGTTGGTGCGGGTCAGCTCGCCGAGACGCGGCGACAGCTTCGGCAGCTTGGCGGTGTCGCGCATGCTGTGGAGCAGGTTCTGTGTCCCCCACGTGCCCGCGGCGAGCACCACCTGCGCGGCCGTGAGCTTGTGCCGGAACTTCCGCGAGGTGGTCCCGGTCTTCTTGATGCTCACCTCGTACCCACCTGCGTTTAGCGGGCTAATCGCGCTCACGGTGGTGAGCGGGATGACCTGCGCGCCGTCCTTCTCCGCGAGGTAGAGGTAGTTCTTGACAAGGGTGTTCTTGGCGCCGACGCGGCAGCCGGTCATACAGGCGCCGCATTCGGTGCAGCCGGTGCGCGCCGGGCCCGCGCCGCCGAAGTAGGGGTCCTCGCTGCGCTCCCCCGGCTTGCCGAAGTACACGCCGACCGGCGTCGGGTGGTACGAGCCCGGGACGCCCATGTCCTCCGCGACGCCCTTCATCACGACGTCCGACGGCGTGACGCTGGGATTGGTGACCACGCCCAGCATGCGACTGGCCTGGTCGTAGTGCGGGCCGAGTTCGGACTCCCAGTCGGTGATGTGGGACCACTGCGGGTCGACGTAGAACGGCTTCAGCGGGCGGTAGAGCGTGTTCGCGTAGACCAGCGAGCCGCCGCCGACACCCGCGCCGGCGAGCACCATGACGTCCTTGAGCATGTGGATGCGTTGGATGCCGTAGCAGCCGACCTGGGGCGCCCAGACGTAGCGGCGAAGGTCCCAGGACGTCTTCGCGAACTCGTCGTCGGCGAAGCGGCGGCCCGCCTCGATGACGGCGACGCGGTAGCCCTTCTCGGTCAGGCGCAGGGCAGCGACACTGCCGCCGAACCCGGAACCGACGACGATCACGTCGTAGTCGAAGTCGTCTTCAGTGGTGGTGTTACTGGCAGTCACACCCTCGACTGTAACCCCGGCCACCTCTTCTGACCAGAGGTAAGTTACTCGCCGGTTACCTTTCGCCTGGTGCATGCTCGGACTGGTGATCGACGAGTTCGCGAAGGAATACCTGCACAGTGACCTGCGAGAAATCCGCGAAACGATGCTGGGGAAGCTCGACGGACTGTCCGAGTACGACATCCGCCGTCCGCTGACGTCGACCGGAACCAACCTGCTCGGTCTGGTCAAGCATCTGGCGACGTGGGAGGCCCGGTACTTCGGCGAGGTCTTCGACCGGCCGTTTCCCGAGGCCATCCCCGAACGCGGCACCGATCTGTGGGCGACCGAGCACGAGACCCGCGGGGAGATCACCGGCTTCTACCGGCGCGTCTGGGCGCACTCCGACGCGACCATCGCCGCGCTCGACGTCGACTCGCCCGGCCATGTGCCCTGGTGGCCGCGCCCCGACGTGAAGCTGTTCAACGTCCTGGTCCACATCCTCACCGAGACCAACCGGCACGCCGGGCACGCCGACATCCTGCGGGAGCACCTGGACGGCACCGTCGAGGCACCCGGCGAGGACGCGGCCTTCTGGGAAGCCCGGCGGACGGAGATCGAACGTGCCGCCCGGGCAGCAGGGGCCTGACCACGCGACTGGAAACGCGGAAATCCCGGAACCTGCTTACAGTTCCGTGGACGGGGTTACCGAGGAGAGGAACAGGCGGGTGAGCGCCAGCACGCGACAGCCGCCGGAAGACTGGGTTCCGGTGGAACACCGGCTCCTGGGACTCGATCGGCGGACTTTCAAGCCTGCGCTGATCGCGCTCGGCATCGCTCTGGTGCTGATCTACGGGCTCCCCGCGCTGAACGCCGCTATCCCGTGGCGCAACGAGATCCGGGCCGGTGACGTACTGGATCTCGGCGCCGGGGCGACGGCCGTCCCGCCGGTGGGCTGGCAGCTGGAGAGCGGGACCCTCACCGGATCCGGCGCTCCGGCGAACCCGGCGAGCCTGCAGATCACGATCGCCGCGGGCGGCGCGTCGATCGAGTTCCGCGGCACCGGGTACACCGGATCGGCGGAAGCATTCCTCGACCAGGTCGAACGGGCGGAAGGGAACACGCCCGGCGTCGACGGGGAGCGAGGCACGGTCACGACCGCCGCCGGGCTGACCGGGGTCGCGCAAGCAGGCACCGGACCGGGCGGCGACGCACTCGACGTCGCGTTCAAGGTGCCTGGCCCGGTCAGGCCGCCGACACCGCGCCGGCGTTGCTCGTCCGGGTGCGCACCGCACCCGATCAGTTCGAGCACTACCGCGACGACGTGACGTCGCTCCTGCGCAGCATCACTCCCGGAGCGAACCGATGAGCGGCAAGGCGGCGCAGCTGACCGCGATCGAAGAGTCAGGCTGGGGAACCCCCTTCCGTTTCCTCCAGCGGCACAACCTGGCCTTCTGGGTCTACCTGCTCGGCCTGGGCGGGGGTGCGCTGACGATCGTGCGGTACTTCGGCTCCACGGGCTACTACACCCCGGCGCTGGCCGGAGGCGTCCTGCTGTTCGGGCTCTACCTCGTGCCGTGGCTGATGCTGCTACGTCGGCAGAACCGCTACACGTCCCAACCGGCAGGGCTGCTCGCGGCGGGATTCGCCTGGGGCGGTGTCGCGGCACCGTTCTGGATCGCGCTCCCCGCCAACAGCGCGCTGCTGGAGATCTGGGCGAAACTGGGCGGCACCGCTTTCGCCGGGAACTGGGCCGCCGGGCTCACCGCCCCGATCACCGAGGAATGGGGCAAGGCGCTCGGCCTCGTCCTGCTGATCGGGCTCGCGCCACAGCTGATCCGCAGCGCCTACGACGGGTTCATCATCGGTGCGTTCATCGGCCTCGGCTTCCAGGTCTTCGAGGACGTGCTCTATGTGTACAACGGCGCGGCCCAGAGTTTCGGCGCCGACCAGTTCACCACCTCGCTGCAGGTGTTCGCCGCGCGCGGTGCCTCCGGGATCGTGTCGCACGCGCTGTTCAGCGCCATCTTCTGCGCCGGGCTGATGTGGATACTGGGCCGCGAACGCCGCGTCGCACTGGGCGTGTCGAGCATGCTGGCGGCCATGGTGTTCCACTTCGCGTGGGACGACATGGGTGGTATCGGCGGCGGGCCGCTGGCCGTGGCGCTGCCGTTCGTGATCGCGGTGATCGAGCTCGTCACGCTGTTCGCCGTGCTGCGCCGGGCCGCCCGCGTGGAACGCGGCTGGATACGTGACCTGCTCGGGCCGGAGGTCGACGCCGGGGTGATCGACACCGCCCTGCTCGACGCCGTCAGTGGCCTGCGCAAGGACCGCCAGGCCTACCGCAAGCACGTGCCCGGCCGCGGCCGGGCACGTCACCACGTCGAAGCGGCGGGTGACCTCGCCCGGGAAATCGCCCGGGCCGGCGGCCGGGAAACGCACCGGGTCGCCCACGCCCGGGCCGAGGTCGCACGGCTCGGGTAAGACCGCTCCGCGCGACTTTAGCGGGCTAAACGCGAAACAGGAGGGGCGCATGGGGCTTCTGGGGCACCTGAGCGCAAAGCGGCCCGGGTCGCGTTTAGCGGGCTAAACGCGACCCGGGCCGGGAGCGAGCGTCAGCGACGGACGGTCAGGCCCACCCGCTGGAACTCCTTCAGGTCCGAGTAGCCCGTCTTCGCCATCGCGCGGCGAAGCGCGCCGAAGAGGTTCACGACGCCCTCAGCGTCCGAGGACGGCCCGAACAGCAGCGTCTTGAGGTCGACGGCGTAGTCCGGCCCCAGTGCCACGCGCGAACGCGGCAGCGACGGGTGCGCGGCCGCCGACGTCCAGTAGAGCCCCTGCCCCGGCGCCTCGGAGGCGGCGGCCAGCGGCGCGCCCAGCATGACCGCGTCGGCACCGCAGGCGATGGCCTTGGCGATGTCGCCGGACACGCTCATCCCGCCGTCGGCGAGCACGTGCACGTACCGGCCGCCGGTCTCGTCGAGGTAGTCGCGGCGCGCGGCGGCGGCGTCGACGATCGCGGTCGCCATCGGCGTCCCGATCCCGAGCACGCTGTCGGTGCTCGTCACGCCGCGGCTCGCGCCGTGCCCGACGATGACGCCGGCCGCGCCGGTGCGCATCAGGTGCATCGCGGTGCGGTAGTCACTGACGCCGCCCGCGATCACCGGGACGTCGAGGCGCCCGATGAAGTCCTTCAGGTCCAGCGGCTCGGCGTCGCGCTGGACGTGCTCCGCGGAGATGATCGTGCCCTGCACGACGAGGATCTCGACGCCCGCCGCCAGCAGGTCCGGCGTGAGCTCGGCGGCGTGCTGCGGGCTGACCCGCGCGGCCACGGTGACACCGGACTCGCGGACGGTCTTGATCGCCTCGGTCAGCAGGTCCAGCCGGATCGGGGCGGAGTGCAGTTCCTGCAGCTCGCGCACGATCGCGGTCGGGTCCTCGGTGTCCTCGGCGGCCCGGACGAGGCGGAAGATCGCCTCCTCGACGTTCGGGTGCCGGGCCCAGAGCCCTTCGGCGTTGAGGACGCCCAGCCCGCCGAGCTCGCCGACGGCCACCGCGGTACCCGGCGACACGATCGCGTCGGTGGGGTGCGTGACCAGCGGCAACTCGAACCGGTACGCGTCGATCTGCCAGGCGGTGGACACGACCGAAGACGACCGGGTGCGCCGCGACGGCACGATCTCCACGTCATCGAGGTCATACGCCCGCCGCGCGGTGCGGCCCATGCCGATCTCGACCAGATCCCGCACGTCAAGTCCCTTCTCAACGACGACCGTTACACCCCATTGTCGCTAGGCCGCGTGGGTGACCTGCGACGGGGCTCCCGAACCGGGCCCGAAGTCACACCAGCCCCGCTCGCCCCACCCGTTTCGCGTTTAGGGGGCTAAAGTCGCGCGGGTGGGACAGGTGGGGCGCGTGGGTCAGAAGGAGACCTTCTCCACCGAGTCGGTCCGGAGGACGGATTCCTGCGCGAAGGCGGCCTTGTAGGCGGTCCGGATCTCTTCGATCTCGCGGTTCGCGTCGCGGTCGCCGAACGGGTACACGACGACGATCACCTTCGACTTCTCCCGCGAGATCACCCCGTCCGAGCCGCGCCACTGGCCGCGTCCGGTCAGCTCGGTGAACCCGTCCGGGAACCTCGGCGTGACGACCTGGTCGGTGAACGCGGTGAACTCGGCGTCGGTCAGCTCCCCGCCACCCGGCTTCGTCGTGCCGAAGTACAGCTCGGTGCGCTTCCACAGCTCACCCGGCGACGCCTGGAGACCGGCCGCCTCGACGGCCTGAGGCGTCGCAGGCGCGGCCGAAGCGCTGGGGACGGCCGAAGCCGCCACCCCGCCACCGAGTCCGAGGGCCGCGGCGGCGAAGACGGCCAGCGCGGTCCGGCGCGACGTAGGCGAAAAAGACATCCGGTTCCTCCCAGGAGACTTGATCAGCGGGCCAAGTCTCCCGGGAACGGAACCGGATGGGTAAGTGTCCTAAGGGGCGGACTAACGGGTGGTGTAGTTCGGCGCCTCGACGGTCATAGTGATGTCGTGCGGGTGGCTCTCCTTGAGCCCGGCCGCCGTGATCCGCACCAGCTGCGCCTCCTGCAGCTCGGGGATCGTCGACGCGCCCGCGTAGCCCATCCCGGACCGCAGCCCGCCCACCAGCTGGTGGACGACGTTCGCGAGCGGCCCGCGGAACGGGATCCGCCCCTCGATGCCCTCGGGGACCAGTTTGTCCTCGCTCAGCACGTCGTCCTGCGCGTAGCGGTCCTTCGAGTAGGACTTCGCCTGGCCGCGCGACTGCATGGCGCCCAGCGAGCCCATGCCGCGGTAGGTCTTGAACTGCTTGCCGTTGACCAGGATCAGGTCACCGGGCGATTCGGCGGTGCCCGCGAGCAGGCTGCCGAGCATCACCGTGGACGCGCCGGACGCGATCGCCTTCGCGATGTCGCCCGAGTACTGGATGCCGCCGTCGCCGATGACCGGGATCCCGGCCGGGCGAGCCGCCTGGTCGGCCTCGTAGATCGCGGAGATCTGCGGGACGCCGACCCCGGCGACGATGCGGGTGGTGCAGATGGAGCCGGGACCGACGCCGACCTTGATCCCGTCCGCGCCCGCCTCCACCAGCGCCTGCGCGCCGGCCCGGGTCGCGACGTTGCCGCCGACGATGTCGACGGTCTCGCCCAGTTCCTTCTTCAGCAGCGCGACGGTCTCGACGACGGCGCGGGAGTGCCCGTGCGCGGTGTCGACCATCAGCACGTCCACCCCGGCGTCGGCCAGCGCCATCGCGCGCTTGTGCCCGTCCGGCCCGACACCGACGGCGGCACCGACGAGCAGGCGGCCGTTGGGGTCCTTGGATGCGTTGGGGTACTGCTCGGTCTTGACGAAGTCCTTGACCGTGATCAGCCCGCGCAGCTTGCCCGCGCCGTCGACGATCGGCAGCTTCTCGATCTTGTGGCGGCGCAGCAGCCCGAGCGCGGCCTCCGCGGTGACCCCGACCTGCGCGGTGACCAGCGGCGGCTTCGTCATCACCTCGTGCACGGCACGGGTGTGGTCGACCTCGAATCGCATGTCGCGGTTGGTGATGATGCCCACCAGGTTCCCGGCGGCGTCCGTCACCGGCACACCGGAGATCCGGAACCGCGCGCACAGGGCGTCGACCTCGGCGAGGGTGTCCTCCGGCGAGCACGTGACCGGGTCGGTGACCATGCCGGCCTCGGAACGCTTCACGACCTCGACGGCGGCCGCCTGGTCGTCGATCGGCAGGTTGCGCTGCAGCACACCCATCCCGCCCTGGCGGGCCATGGCGATCGCCATCCGGCCTTCGGTGACCGTGTCCATGGCGGCGGAGACCAGCGGGATGTTCAGGGTGACGTTGCGGGAGAGCCGGGTGCGGGTGCTGACCGCACTGGGCACCACATCGGACTCGGCCGGCAGCAGCAGCACGTCGTCGAAGGTCAGCCCGAGCATGGCGAACTTGCTCGGGACGGGGGCGGTGACGCTGTCGCTGGTCATAGCAGGCGTGGGGCCTTCCTAGCGGTGACTAATGAGAGCCGCCGTGGCTTGTGACAACACGGCGGGGGCCTGCCCCTCATGATATCCGGGCCGGGCGGCCGCCCGGCCCGGGTGGGCGCCCGGTAGCGTGCAGGCGTGCCGCAAGATGCGTTGCCCCCAGACCCGTTCGCGGATGACCCGGACGACCCGGCCCGCGCGTTCATCGACGACGCCGACCGGCTGGACGAGCCGATCAGCGACGAAGAGCGCACCGAGTTGCTGGCCGACCTCTCCGATCTCGCCGTCTACCAGGCGCTTCTCGAACCGCGCGGCGTACGCGGGATCGTGGTCGACTGCGGTGAATGCGACGAACCCCACTACCACGACTGGCATCTGCTGCGCGCCAGTCTCGAGCAGCTGCTCGCCGATGGCCGCATGCGGCCGCACGAGCCCGCGTTCGATCCGAACCCCGGTGACTACGTGAGCTGGGACTACTGCCGTGGTTTCGCGGACGGTGTCACGGCCAACGAGAGCGCCTACTGACTTGCGTTTAGCGGGCTAAACGCGATTTGGGCCGGAACGCCGAAAGGGCCTGGTGAGAGAGATCTCACCAGGCCCTTTCGGTGTTCCGGGGTGTTACTGCGTCTCTTGGGCCGCGGCCGGCGCCTGCACTCCGGCGCCCGTGCCCGGCGTCGGCTCGTTACGGGAGCCACCGGGGTCGTTGCCCGAGGCCGGTGGCGTCGTCGACGTCGTGGGCGGCGGCGGTTCGCTGCTCGAGGTCGGCGGAGTCGGGCTGGGGGTCGTGGTGCCCGGCAGGCTGGTGCCGGGGTTGCCGCCTCCGGGCAGCGACGTCGGCGGAGCGGTCGGCTGCGGAGTGGGCGGCGGGGTCGTCGCGACCGGCGTCTGCGTGGGCGACTGCTGATCCGGCGGCAGCGGCTGCTGACCGGGATTCTGCAGCTGGGCACTCAGCTGACGGTGCTGCTGGAGCAGCTGATCGCGGTTTTCGTCGTCGGTCACCTGGCTCAGCGCGGCCTGTGCCTCGTCGAGCGCCTTGCGCGCGTCGTCGAGGCGCCCGCCGGCGAGCGCGAGGTTGGCCTTCTCCAGATCGAGTTTGGCCGCTGCGGCGGCCTCGACCGACCGGGCGTGGTCGGCGTAAAGCACCTTGGTCAGGCCCCAGAGCGTGTCACCAGGCTGCGCGTCCTTCGCGGCGAGACCGGTACCGGCGAAGGCGATGGCCAGGACGGCCGCGGCGGCGGCCACCGGGACCAGCAGCCGGCGTCTTCCCCCGTGTTTGCGGGCGAGCGCGGCGGTCTTCACGGTGACGACGGCGGTGTCGACGTCGACGAGTTCCGCGAGCGGTTCGCTGTCGATGTCACGCCGCCAGGCCAGCAGCAGCGCGTTGAGCTCCTGATCGCCGAGGTCGTCGGCCATCTTCGGATCCGAGCCACCGAGCGCGTCGAGCAGCGCGTCATCAGCCTGAACGGCCGACAGATCAGCGGCGAACTCGGCTTCGGAGGACGTCAACCCTCTCTCGAAAGCCGTCAGTTCACGATCGGTCCCAGGGGAGAACCGATGGTCGCGGTCGGTCACTCAGATCACCTCCTCAGCGGCCAGAACCTTACGTAGGC
>NZ_MUXN01000007.1 GCF_001995215.1 Amycolatopsis azurea DSM 43854 | reverse complement strand
CGGCGAACGGGGGGAAGCTCAACTTACCACTCACGACCCACACGACAGGGTCGCCGGGTCAGTAGCTCCGCGCGACGCCAGGACCTTTGGCACCGACTGTGTGGATTTTGGGGCCTTAGATGACCAGAAATCCACACAGTCCCTCGTGACCGGCCCGGTCGCGAGGGGGGTGTGTGGAAATAGGGACGCTGAACGTCCCTATTTCCACACACCCTTCACTCTGAGCGACAGGGAGCTTTCATCGCATCGCGTGCGGGGAAAGCGTCCTTCAGCCCGAGGAACAGTGGCGATGAGTGGCAGGTCAAGTGGGTCGTGAGTGGTAAGTGTCGTTAGAACGACACTTACCACTCACGACCGGAGCAGCGAGGGTCAGGTCGACTTCTGGCCGTCGATGCTCTCGCGCAGGATGTCGGCGTGGCCGGCGTGCTGCGCGGTCTCGGCGATGACGTGCGTCAGCACCCGCCGCACGCTGCGCACCGCGCCCGGCGGGTTCCACGGCGCCTCGGGCAGCGGATGCGTCGCGGACAGGTCGGGGATCGACGACACGATCTCCTTCGTCCGCGCGGCCACCTGCTCGTAGCGCTCGAGGATCGACGCGAGGGTGTCGCCGGGCAGCATCTTGAAGTTGTTCTGGTGGTCGATCGCCCACTGCGGGTACTCACGGGCGGTCCCGGCGCCGAGGTCGGCCCAGGTGACACCTTCCGGCAGGTCGTAAGTGATCGCGGACGGACCGTCGACCGCGAAACGCAGCCACATCTCCTCGATCGAGGCGACGTGCTTGACCAAGCCGCCGAGGCTCAGCGCGCTGACCGTCGGGCGCTCGTCGAGCTGCTCGTCCGTGAGCCCCTGGACGGTGGTGGTCAGCGTGGCGCGGACGGTGTCGAGGGCTTCGAGCAGGTCGGCGCGTTCGGCGTCGAGGATCGTGGCGGTCATCGGGCCCTCCGTGTTGTCGTTTTCTGGCACACGACCACTCTCGCAGGGGTAGAGGACAGGGTGTGGCCTCTACCCGGGGCATCATGAAAACATGCCGAAGACCTCCGCGCGTCTGCTGTCGATGCTCTCGTTGTTGCAGGCCCGCCGCGACTGGCCGGGCGCGCTGCTGGCCGAGCGGCTGGACATCAGCCCGCGCACCGTGCGGCGCGACGTCGACAGGCTTCGCGAGCTCGGCTACCCCATCGCGACCGTCAAGGGGCCCGACGGCGGGTACCGGCTCGACGCCGGGTCCGAACTGCCGCCGCTGCTGTTCGACGACGACCAGGCGGTCGCGCTGGCCGTCGCGCTCCAGATCGCCACCACGAGTGGCGCGGGGATCGAAGAGGCGGCGATGCGGGCGCTGCACACGGTCCGGCAGGTGATGCCGTCGCGGCTGCGGCGCCGGATCGACACCCTCCAGGTGACCGCCGTCGAGTCGCCCGCGAGCCGGTCCGATTCCCCGTGTCGACGGCGACGTCCTGCTGGCGCTCGGCGCGGCCGTGCACGCCCGCGAGATCCTGCGGTTCGACTACGCGGGCGCGTCTCCCCCGCGCCGGGCCGAGCCGCATCACCTCGTCACCTGGCACGGTCGCTGGTACCTCGTCGCCTGGGATCTCGACCGCCAGGACTGGCGCACCTTCCGGGCCGACCGGATCACCCCGCGCACGCCGACCGGTCCGCGGTTCACCCCGCGCGAGCTGCCCGCCCCCGATGTCGCCACCTTCGTCGCGAGCCGGTTCCGGGGTGCGTCCGAAACCGGCGACTGGCCCTGTCGCGGCGAGGTGATCCTCGACCTCCCCGCCACGACGGTCGCCGACTACGTCCGCGACGGCGTCGTCGAGGAGGTGGGCCCGGATCGGTGCCGTCTGGTGCTGGGTTCGTGGTCGTGGGCCGGGCTCGCGGCGAGCATCGGACGGTTCGACGCGGACATCGAGGTCGTCGGGCCCGCTGAACTGAAGGACGCCTTCGCCGTTCTGGCGCACCGATACGCGCGGGCGGCCGGGTCGTGAGTGGCGATTCGGGTTGGAGCCAGGGTGTCTTAGGTACCTACGGTCGCGCGGTCTCGCGTGATCAGATGGACGACACGTGTGATCAGACGGACGACATGTGTGACGGGGTGGACGACACGGGGTGGGACCCGGCGGAGAGCGTGTCGTCCAGCCAGTCACGCGTGTCGTCCATCTGATCACACGAGCCGTCCACTCAGTCACACGAAAGCCCCGGCTCGGCACGGTGGTCGTGAGTGGTGAGTCGCGTTAGAACGCGACTCACCACTCACGACCAGCCCGACCGATCCCTCACGACTTGTGATGCACCTCCTGGAGGCCGAACACCGGCGTCGGGATGCCCTCGTAGCGCGCTTTCAGTTGCAGCGCCAGATAAAGGGAGTAGTGCCGCGACTGGTGCAGGTTCCCGCCGTGGAACCACAGGCCTTCCTGCCGGGTGGGCTTCCACATGTTGCGCTGCTCCCCTTCCCACGGGCCGGGGTCCTTCGTCGTGTCCGAGCCGAGGCCCCAGCACTTGCCGACCCGGTCCGCGGTCTCCTGCCCGACCAGGTCCGCGACCCAGCCGTTCATCGAGCCGTACCCGGTGGCGTAGACGACGACGTCCGCTTCGAGTTCCGTGCCGTCGGACAGCACCACCGCGTCCCGGGTCAGGTGGTCGACCTGGCCGTGCGCCAGCTTGATCTTCCCGTCGGCCACCAGTTCCGAAGCGCCGACGTCGATGTAGTAACCGGAACCGCGGCGCAGGTACTTCAGGAACAGGCCCGATCCATCGTCGCCCCAGTCGTGCCGGAACCCGGCCGCCTCCAGCCGCGCGTAGAAGTCCTTGTCCCGCTCACGGATCGCGTCGTACACCGGGATCTGGAACTGCGGCATGATCCGGTACGGGATCGACGCGAAGATCATGTCCGCCTTGTCGGTGGTGATCCCCGCTTGCACCGCGCGTTCCGAGTACAGGTCGCCGAGACCGAGGTCCATCAGGGAATCCGACTTGACGATATGCGTCGAGGACCGCTGCACCATGGTGACGTCGGCGCCGTGTTCCCACAGCGCCGCGCAGATGTCGTGCGCGGAGTTGTTGGAGCCGACCACGACGGCCTTCTTGCCGGCGTACGCGTCCGGGCCGGGGTGCTGTGACGAATGGTGCTGATCGCCGCCGAACTCGTCCATCCCGGGGAACGACGGGAAATTCGGCTTGCCGGACATCCCGGTCGCGAACACGACGTGCCGCGGCGTGAGCACCAGCTCCTCGCCCTCGCGGACGACGGTCACCAGCCACTGCTCCTTCTCCTCGTCCCAGGACGCGGAGGTCACCTCGGTGCTGGTCCAGTACGGCACCTCCATGAGCCGCGTGTACATCTCCAGCCAGTCGGCGATCTTGTCCTTGGGCGCGAACACCGGCCAGTTGTCCGGGAACGGCAGATAGGGCAGGTGGTCGTACCAGACCGGGTCGTGCAGGCAGAGGTTCTTGTACCGCTTGCGCCACGAGTCGCCCGGCCGCTCGTTGCGTTCCAGGACGAGCGTCGGCACGTCGAGCTGCCGAAGCCTGGCACCGAGCGCGATACCGCCCTGGCCGCCGCCGATGACGACGACGTACGGCTGCTCGTCGTAGCCGAGCCGCGTCTGCTCTTCCTCGCGCTTCTCGGCCCAGGACTTCCGGCCGCGGACGACGCCGTGCTCGACGCCCTTCGACCGCTGTTCGTTGCGCCGCTCCTCGAAACCCTTGAGCTCGCGCAGGCTCGTCAGCAACGTCCAGGCGCCTTCGTCCTTCAGCCGCAAGTGGCCTTTCGCACGGCCCGTCGCGGTCTCGAACTCCAGCCACGCCTCGGTCACGCCGTCGGCCTCGGTCGGTGTCTCGGTGGTGCGGAATCCGGACAGCTCGATCCGGTCGAGGCAGGCGCCGAGCAGGTCGGTGACACCGTCGCGGCCTTCGACCGTCTTGATCGTCCAGGTGAAGGCGACCAGGTCACGCCAGTAGCTGTCGACGGCGAAGAGCGCGGCGGCGGCTTCGGTGTCGCGGGCGGCGAGGGCCGCTTCGAACCGGCTCAGCCACGCGTCGACCCGAGCCTGCGGCGAGCCCGTCGCCTCGATCCGGTCCACCGTCTGTGTCATGACCACTCCTCAACTCCCGGCGTTTCGGCTGTTACCCCGATCACACGCCGCGGGCGGGTGGAGCGACAAGGGTTGCAACGTGTTGCAGCGCGACTCCATGGCGCGTCCGCGCCGGCCGACCTATGCTGGTCCGTCGACGCGATGGTGCGGAGGTGGCCCGTGGGCGTGTTCAGCTCGGTCCCGCCCGGCGCCGACCTGCCGATGCACGCCCGCGACCTGGTCCGGATGCACGAAGCCGTGATCGGCGGCGGCCGTCCGCGTGTCCGGCCGCGGCCGCTCGTGTCGCGGTCCTGGTCACGCGCGCTGAGCCTGGGGCTCGCCGCCGACGGCGTGAACACCCGCGATTCCGTGCCGCTCGACGAGGTCGCCCGCCGTCGCCGCGGCTCACCGTTGCGACATGTCGTGGACGACCTCGGCCAGGTGCTCGGGACGACGTCCGACACCGCGAACATGCTGCTGGTGGTGACCGACGCCGAGGGCGTCATCCTCTGGCGGGCGGGTTCGCCCTCGGTCAAGCGCCGCGCCGACACTCTGGGCTTCACCGAAGGTGCCGACTGGACCGAGACCCGGGTCGGCACCAACGCGATCGGCACCGCGCTCGCCGAGGCCGCGCCGGTGGAACTGCTCGCCGGGGAGCATTTCGAACAGGGCCAGCACCCTTGGTACTGCACCGCGTCGCCGGTGCACGATCCGCGCACCGGCGAACTGCTCGGGGTGATCGACGTCAGCGGGCCCGCGCTGACGCTGCACCCCGCGATCGGCGCGCTGGTGGAGACCGGGCGGCGGCTGGTCGAATCCGAACTCTGGCGCCACCACCAGCAGGGCCTGGACAGGCTCCGCAGAACCGCCGAACCGGTGGTCGCGGGCACGGGCGGGCCGGCGCTGCTGGTGGACGACGACGGCTGGGTGGCCCACTCCGCCGGCATCGTGCCCGGGGCGAGGATCGCCGCTCCCGTCGAAGGCCAGATCCTCGCCGTTCCCGGTCTGGGCGCCTGCCTGCCCGAACGGCTCGCCGAAGGCTGGCTCGTGCGCCCGGCCGACACCGCGCGCCGGGTCCGGCTGGATCTCGAACTCGGGCACGCGCCGTTGCTGCGGATGCGGTCGGGCGACATCGGCTGGGTCCGCACCGTGACACCCCGGCACGCCCAGATCCTGGTGCACCTGCGGACGGCGGGTCCGGCCGGGCTTTCGGCCGAGGCGCTCAGCCGGGCGCTCTACGGCGACGCCGAACACCTCGTCACCGTCCGCGCCGAGGTCTCCCGGCTGCGACGGCTGCTCGGCGCCATCGTGGACACCCGGCCGTACCGGCTGGCCGCGGGCGTCGACCTTTCAGTCCACAAAGGACTCGAAGTCGGCGGCTGAGCCGATCCAGGAACTCGCGTTCAGAGGACTAAACGCGGGGTTCGCGGTGCCACTCCCGGCCTTCGAGCCTGGCCTTCACCCGCTGCAAGGTGATGCCGATGTTGGCGCGGTTGGTCGCGGCGCGGTCGGGCTCGCCGGTGATGAAGATGGCGATCGGGATGAACCACGCCGGCACCCGCAGCCAGTTCGTCACGGTGAGGCGGCTGCCGTCGCCGTCGGGGTCGATCTCGTACTCCCAGCGGGAAATCGGCACGAAGAACGGGGTGCGCACCCGGTAGGCGAACCGGTGTCCCGGCTCGGCCTCGACGATCTCGGCGTGGGTCACCCAGCGCCGCACGCCGTTGCGGTTGCTGCCCGCGAACCAATTCCCGACGCGCGCCTCGGTCGCGCCGCGGATCCAGCGGGCCTTGCGCAGTTCCTCGGTGCACTCGGCCATCGCGACGGGATCGCTGACGAGCCGGTACACCTCGTCGGGCGCGGCCGAGATCGAGATCCCGCCGGTCGCGATCGGTTCGCTGTAGGTCAGATCGTCCCTCGGCTTCGTCCCCATCGCACCCTCCCGGTCGGCCTCGTCAGCGCACCAGTACGAGGGTGGACCGGTCAAGGCGGCCGGGGAAAGCGCGCACATTCGCATAAATCCCGGCGGGTCAGGTCGTCGGTTCCGCAGCAAAGGTGACCTGGAAGCCCAGTGCCTGCAACAGTCCGGTGAGCATCGCCTTCGTGTTGGCCCTGGCCCGGTCGAGCAGGCCGGACTGCTGCGCGGCTTCCCCGATCCGCTTCTCCGCGGCGAGATGGAACTGCTGTTGGTCCGGCACCGACACCAGGGCCGAGAGCCGGTCGACCAGACCGCGTTCCTGGCCGAAGACGTAGCTGTGCTCGTTGTCCAAAGCGGGCTTCGCCAGCTTGGGTTCGGGCAACCGCACCTCGACCGCTCGCCGGTCTTCCGAGACGGTGAGGGAATTCTCCACCAGCGGTCCGAAATCGACGTACGCGTCGACGGAGCCCGACGCCACGAACAGGGTCCGCTCCCCGGCGATGGCCGAAGGCACCCATTTGACGTCCTTCTCGATGTCGACGACGACCTGGTAGTCGCCGACCGCCGCGTGGTACTGGCTCAGATCACGGACCGCCTTGAGCACCGCGGGCTGCGAACGGTCCACAGTGGACGTTCCGAACGGGTCGAGCTTCGGCAGCAGCCCGGCGATCTGCAGCGCCGCGCCGACGATCAGGATTCCGGCCAGGGCGAACACCCCGAAGCGCACCCAGCGTTTCTTCACGCCCACCACCGCCTCTCCAGCGCGTGGAGTACCCGCTGGACGCCCTCCCGAAGCGCCGGAACCGGTTTCTCGGACGATCGGCGGAACCGGATTTCGCACTTGGAGTAGTTTGGCCGCATGCAGAACGTCTTGCCCGCGCCGGAGAAGACCGGGCTGACCATCTCGGCGCTGCACTGGGCGGGTTTCCTCGGAATCGCCGTGCTGGTGCTGGTCACCTCCGGGATCGGCCTGCCGTCGGTGCTGGTGGTGGCGCTGGGCGTCACCGGCACGGCCACCCTGGTGCTGTCGTGGCTGGGCATCGGACGGCTCGCCGCCGGGCTGCCCACGCGGCGGCTGTACGGGATCGCGGTCTCGTGGTGCGCGCCGCTGCTGTTCGCGCGTCCGCTGTTCAGCGGTGACATCAACAGCTACCTGGCGCAGGGCCTGATCGCGGCCAAGGGGTTCGACACCTATCTCGTGGGACCGGCGGAGGCGCTCGGCGCCGATTCGCCGGTGACGCTCGCGGTCAGCCACTACTGGCGGGACACGCCCGCGCCGTACGGTCCGGCGTTCGTCGCGCTGGCCCGCGCGATCGCCCATGTCGCCGGGGACGCCTTCGTCCCGACGGTGCTGCTGCACCGGCTGCTGGGATTGGCGGGGATCGCGCTCCTGGCGTGGGCGCTCCCCCGGCTCGCCCGCCGCGTCGGGGTCTCGCCGTCGATCGCGTTGTGGCTGGCTCTGCTCAACCCGCTGGTGCTGTGGCACATCGTGGCGGGCGTGCACAACGACGGGCTCATGGTCGGGCTGATGGTGGCCGGACTGGAACTCGTCCTCATGGGCGCGGCGAAGACCGGCGCCGCCCGGCCCGCGCTGATCGCCGCGGGCGTGATCGCGGTCAGCGCCGCCGCCAACATCAAGATCGTGGCCGTCGCGGGCCTGCTGTTCGTCGGGGTCGACCTGTTCCGCCGGGCGACACCCGCCGGCCGGGCCGCGGTGGCGCTCGGGCTGCCCGCCGGATTCGCGGCGGTCACCGTGGCGATCTCGCTCGGCAGCGGCCTCGGGTTCGGCTGGGTCCGGGTGCTCTCCGGGGTTTCCGGCCAGGTGCACAGCTGGATGGCGCCCACCAACGAACTCGGCTTCCTCGTCGGCGGGGTCGGCAAGATCTTCGGCGCCGACCTGACCGACGGCGCGATCAGGGTGTTCTCGCTCATCGGGGCGATCCTCGGTCTCGCCGTCGGCGCCCGGCTGTTGTGGCTCACCTACCGCGAGAAGATGCACCCGCTCTACGGCGCGGGACTGACCTTCGCCGCGATGCTGGTGCTCGGGCCGGTCGTGCAGCCGTGGTATCTCCTGTGGACGGTCGCCTTGCTGGCGGTCAGCCTGACGACCGACCGCGGCCGGTGGATCCTCGCCGGGATCAGCGCGCTTTTCGGTGTTCTGCTACCGCCCGCGAACGGCGGCGCCGTGTCACTGGCGCTGGGCTACCTGATCGCCGTCGTGCTCATCGGCGGCAGCCTGTTCTTCCTGAAGCGCCGGAACCTGTTGCCGGAGATCAGGTTCCGCAAGAGCCGGACATAGGGGCTCCAACGCGCGGGCGTCCGGACCGTGCCGGTGAGTTCACGTTCGGCACGGTCCAGGCAGTCCTCCAGCAAGGCGTCGTGCAGCGGCCGCCACAGCAGCGGATAGGTGAGCCAGGCGGGGTGCCGGAGCCGCAGCACCATGAGGTGCACGAGTTCGGTGCCCCCGGATTCCGTCGCGCGCATCGTGAACTCGTGGAACCCGTCGAAGCCGCGGGGCGCGGTGAACCGGAACCTCACGGACTTCCCGGGTTCGTAGGACTCGACGCGATATCGCACCGGCCCGTGTCCGCCGTCGGCTCCCACGCCGAGCGGCCGATCGAACCGCATCGGCGGCCACGCGTCGACGGGCCAGAGCCGGTCGCCGTCCCCGGACAACGTGTCGATCAGCGCACCGACGCGCTCTTGTGCCACATCGACGATCCGGTGATGCCTGTTCCATGCGCGCATGGCGTCCTCCCAGTTCTAGAGACCTTCCCCTAAAACAATAGTAGAGGATAGTCTCTGAAAATGGGACGGCCACCTCGGCACACCGCCGACGACTTCCTCGACGCCGCCGTGCGGATCTTCGCCGCCGAAGGGGTCGCCGGGGTGACCATGTCGGCAGTCGCCCGCGAAGTCGGCGCGCCGAGCGGGTCGATCTACCACCGCTTCCCCGGACGTCCGGCCCTGCTCGCCGCCGTCTGGTTCCGCACCTTGACCGGCTTCCAGCAGGGCTTCCTCGAAGCCCTCGAACGGGAACCGGTCACGGAGGCCGCCGTCGAAGCCGCCGCACAGGTCGTCCGCTGGTGCCGTGCGTATCCCGCCGAAGGGAAACTGCTCTACGGTGGCGCCCGCGCGCTCGGCATCGACGACTGGACCTCCGAAGACCGGGCCCGCGCCGAAGACGCCAACCGTCGCCTCGACGCGGCGATCGCCAAAGTCGTCCGGCGACTGCGCCCGCTGACCGGCCGGACCACCGACGAACTGATGCTGGCGCTCGTGGACCTTCCCTACGCTGCGGTGAGGCGACACCTCGATCGCGGCGAGGCGCCACCGCCGCGCACCGTCGATCTGGTGGTCAAGGCGACTCGCACGCTCCTGACGGGCTGAACTCAGGACCGGACCGGGATCACGAGGGAGAACTCCCCGCCGTCGATCAGGTCCAGCAGCAGGCGGGCCGTCCGGCCGGGCGGCCGTTCTCCTCTGGTGGCGATGGTCAGCGGCCAGCTGAGGCCGGGTTCGTCGAGCGGGATCGTCCGGACCCCCGCGAGCAGCCGGAGATCGGGCACGACGGCGACACCGAGCCCCGCCGCCACGTAGGCGGGCACCGCGCGCAGGTCGGCGACCTCGACGACGACTCGCCGCGGCGCCCCGATCCGCTCGAAAGCACGGTCCAGGGCGACCCGGTTGCCGAAGCCGCGCGGATTGTCCACGAACGACTCGCCCGCGAGGTCCGCCAAGGTCAGCGATCGCCGGTCGCGCAGCCGATGCCCGTCGGGCAGCACGACGACGAACGGCGCCGAACCGACCGGCTTGGTGTCGAGTCCGGCGAGGTCGGATTCGGGCAGGCCGAGCAGGGCGACGTCGAGCCTGCCCTGGCGCAGGTCCTCGGCCAGCCCGGTCGAGCCGGTGATCGACACCGTCACGTGCAGCTCGACCAGCGGATACCGCCGGTGGAACGCACCGAGCAGCTCGGGCAGGTCGAGGTCGCCGACGCTGGTCAAGGTGCCGAAACGGAGACTGCCGCGCAGGCCGGCGGAGGCGTCGGCGACCACCTCGCGGGCCCTGTCGACGGCCTCCAGCGCGGCCTTGGCCTCGGGCAGGAACACCGTGCCCGCCGGGGAAAGCGCGACGCGCCTCGTCGACCGGTCGAACAGCTTGACGCCCAGTTCGCCTTCGAGCGCCTGGATGGTCGCCGAGACGGTGGACTGCACCGCGTACAGCCGTCGAGCGGCGCGGGTGAAGCTGAGTTCCTCGGCGACGGCGACGAAGCATTCGAGCTGACGAGTCTCCACGACTCGGAATTATCGCAGTTTCGAATAACTGTGACCAGTATTGTTCGTTGGACTTGGATGATCACAGGATCCACAGTGGAAGCATGCTGAACAGCGCCACTCTCCCCCGTCCCGCGCTCCGGCGGGTCAGCCACGGCCGCGGCTTCTGGGTCATCGCGGCCGCCTACGCCGCCTCGCTGGCCTTCTCCACCGTCCCGACCCCGCTCTACGTGCTCTACCAGCAACGTGACGGCTTCCCGACCTACGTCGTGACCATCGTGTTCGCGGCCTACGCGGTCGGCGTGATGGGCAGCCTGTACCTCGCCGGTCATGTCAGCGACTGGCTGGGGCGACGGCGGGTCATCCTCGCCGCGACCCTGACTCAGGCGCTTTCCGCGACGCTCTTCCTGGTGTGGCCGGACGTGCCCGGGCTGATCCTGGCCAGGCTCATCGGCGGCGCGGGCATCGGCGCGCTGACCGCGACCGCCACCGCGCATCTGTCCGAGCTGCGCGCCGTCGCCCGGCCGAGCGAGGACCACGGCCGCGCGGGACTGATCGCGACCGTGGTCAACATGGGCGGGCTGGCACTCGGACCGCTTTTCGGCGGCGTCTTCGCGAGCTATTCGGCGGAGCCGCTCACCACGCCGTTCGTGTTCTTCCTGGTCCTGCTGCTCGCCTCGGCCATCGCGGTCGCGCTCGTGCCGGAAACGGTCGAACGCGCCGAAGAGCGGCCCGCGTACCGGCCACAGCGCGTCTCGCTGCCGTCGAGCGCGCGGACCGCGTTCTTCGGCGCGGCGATCGGCGCCTTCGCCGCCTTCGCGATCACGGGACTGTTCATGGCGCTGACGCCGACGTTGCTGGCGCAGGGAATGCACCAGAGTTCGCGGATGCTGGCCGGACTCGCTTCGTTCTCCGTGTTCCTCGCGGCGGCCGCGGCACAAGTGGTCTTCGCCGGTCTGGCCAGGAAAACCCAGCTGCGCCTCGGTCTCGCGCTGATGGTGACCGGGCTGGTGGCGCTGCCGATCGCGGTGACGACGTCCCAGCTGTGGCTCTTCCTCGCGGGCGGGGTCCTGGCGGGCGCCGGAGTCGGCCTGGGCTTCCGCGCCTCGGTGGCCACCGTCGCCGCCCTCGCCGAGCCGCCGGTGCGCGGCGAGGTGCTCGCGGCCCTGTTCCTGGCCGCCTACGCCGGGCTGGTCCTGCCCATCCTCCTCGTCGGCATCTCGCTCATCTGGCTGCCGAGCGCGTGGGCGCTGATCGGATTCTCGGTGCTGGAACTGGGTTTGCTCGCCTGGTCCGCGCCCAAGGTCCTGACGCGCTGACCGTCCACAGTGGCCTGTCGGGTGGTGATCCTCGTCAAACCCGCGGGCGCCCCGCGCACGCGGTGTGCGATCCTGGTCGTGGAACCTCCTGATCGAGGTCCCCGGACGAGTGGGTGCCGTACCCGGCCAGCGACAAGACGGCGCTCTGGGAGCGCGTCATGTCGTGGCTTGTCCTGATCGTTTCGGGTGTACTGGAAGCCGTGTGGGCCACCGCCCTCGGCAAGTCCGAAGGATTCTCCCGGCCCGTGCCGTCGGTGGTCTTCGGTGTGACGCTGGTGGCGAGCATGGTGGGTCTCGCCTACGCGATGAGGGATCTCCCCGTCGGCACCGCGTACGCGGTCTGGGTCGGGATCGGGGCTTCGCTCACCGTCGCCTACGGCATGTGGTCGGGCGCGGAAACCGTTTCGCTGGCCAGGATCCTGCTGATCGTGGGGATCGTGGCCTGCGTGGTGGGACTGAAAGTCCTGCACTGAGCCGGTCGCGAGAAGGTGCCGGTCGCGAGAAGGTGCCGCTCTCTTGAAGGCAGGGCAAAGGTGTCCTGCCGGCTGCCAAGTCCGTGAAGGCCTCCTTGAGGGACCCAGAGTCCCTCAAGGAGGCCTTCACGGACCGGTGCTCGAGGTTCGAAGGTGTCGCGACGGAAATGGGGACCGCCCCCGACGCACGGACGACGTCGGGGGCGGTCGGTCCGGGCGCACCCCTGCGTGTGGCCCGGACGGCTAGGCGGTCAGGCGCGGGCCCAAAGCGCTGGGACGTTGGGCGGCTCCCATCCAGCCTGTGCGGTGTGGCCCTGGAGGGCCCGGTAGGAAACTCCGTTGTAGGTGACCGTCGCGCCGGCGGCGTAGGTGGTGCCGGCGGCCCAGGTGCCGGTGGGCGGGTTGGACGTCGTGTTGGTCGGCGTCGTGGTGGTGCTGCTCGGCGGGTTCGAACCCGAGGTCACCAGCTTCAGGCCGTAGACGCTCAGGATCACCGAGACCGGCTGGAAGTAGAACGTGCCGCCCGAGGTGCAGTTGCCCGAACCACCGGAGGTGACGCCCTGGGCCTGGTCACCCGCGAGCCACGAGCCGCCGGAGTCGCCCGGTTCGGCGCAGGCGTTGGTCCGGGTGAGACCGGTGACGGTGCCCTGCGGGTAGCTCACCGAGGCGTTCTTCTGCTGGATGGTGCCGCAGTGCCAGCCCGTCGTGGAGCCGGAACGGCAGACCGAAGCGCCGATCGCGGCTTCCTGCGAACCCGCCACCGGCACGGTGCCCGGGTAGCGGTTGACCAGTCCTCGCGGGGTGTTGCCCGCGTCGACGCGGACCCACGCGTAGTCGTTGCCGGGGAAGGTGGAGCCCGCGACGGACCCGCTCGGGTTCGAGGTCCGCGTGCCGGTGGTGCCGCAGTGCCCGGCGGTCACGAAGCCGCCCTCGACCGAGAAACCGATCGAGCACCGGCCCGAGCCGAAGGTGTAGGCGTTGCCGCCGATGACGTCGATCAGCGGAACCGGGCTTTCGTTGCTGGTCTCGACCCGCACCGCGTCGGCGCGCACACCGGACGCGGTCGCCCACGACTTCGCGGCGGCCTCGCCACCGGTGTGGGCCAGGACGACGATCGAGTTGGAGGCGACGTCGACGTACCAGCCGGGCACGCTCTTCGGCGCGGTGGATCCCTTGGTGTCCAAGGACAGCTTCGCCGCGTCGAGCTGGGCCGAGCTCCGCGCGACGGTCTTCGGGGTCGCACCCGCCGCGCGGACGGTGCCCTCCAGCGCCGCGTCGGTGACCGCGACGGTCAGCTTGGACCCGGCCGCGTCCAGCCACGATCCGCCGTAGGACGGGCCGAGCCGGGTCTTGAGGGCACTGTCGGTGTAGGCGGCCTTCTGTTCGTCGGCGAGCCGGGTTCTGGCCTGATCCGGGCTGATCTTCAGATCGCGCGCCATGGCCGCGACGATCTCCGACTGCACCTGGTCCGACGCCGTGACGGTCTGGCCGGCGCTGGCGCTCGGCGTCAGCGCGACGGCCGTGACCAGGCCGGCTCCGGTTAGGGCCGCCGCGGCGGCCGCTACGATCTTTCGGTTCATTTCAGGCGTTTCCTCACCGACGTTCCGGAAGAAGATCTCGTCCCAGACCGTACGAGGCGCCTGCTGCAAAAGGTACATACCATTTAGGTCATATCCACTCAGTGGACTGGACCTTTCGGCGGCTTCCGCCCAGGTCAGCGCACTCCGGCGTCCGTGTAGTCCACGCCGTAACCCGGGTTCAACTCGAGATACTTCGAGTAGGTCGGCCGCCGGTCGATCAGTTCGCCGTACACCGCGCGGGACAGGGCGATCATCTCCGCGGCGAAGGGACCCATCTCCCCGCGTTCCGACCAGCCGACGAGATTCCGCCAGCTCAACGGGTTCCCCGCGATCGGGACCGCGACGATACCCGGGATCTCGTGGAACAGCGGCTGGCACAACACCACCGCGTGTCCGGACTCGACCATCTCGATACAGGTCAGCACATCGGTCTCGTACAGCGAACGCGGCGTGAATCCCGACCGCGCGCACGCGGACGCGAAACAGTCGCCGAAACAGCCGTCACCCGGCGTCGCGCACCAGCGCTCGTCCGCCAGCTCACCGAGTTCGACCTCGTTCTGCTGTGCGCGCTCGTCCCGCGCCGACATCAGCACGAACACCGGATGATGCGCGAGCGTCCGCCAGCGGAGGCCGGGCTCCGGCGGCGGGGCGGCGTCACCGCAGACACCGACGAAGGCGAAGTCCAGCCCGCCCTCCGCGGTCATGTCCGCGAGCTTGTTGGCCGACCACGACGTGTGCGTGGCGACATGGATGTCGGGATGGGTGGTGCCGAGGCGTTGCAGGAGCGCCCCGAGCATCGGCCCCGTCGCGGAGCCCAGCCGCAGGGTCATCGGCTCGCCGGTCCCGGCGTGCTGGGCGAGACGCGCGGCCTCGTCGTGCAGCGACGACACGGCGGGAAGGACCATCTTGGCCCTGTCGAGCACCAGGAGGCCGAGCGCGGTCGGCCGGGTGCCCGTGTGGTCGCGCAGGAAGAGCTTCCCGCCGAGCGTCCGTTCGATGCGCTTCAGTTGTGCTGTCAGTGCAGGCTGGGCCATTCCGAGCGTGTTCGCCGCTTTGGTGATACTCCCGAGTTCGGCGATCGCGCACATGATGCGCAAGTGGCGCAGTTCCAGCTCCATCCCTCTACGTTAGTAGACATAACTGGACTGGACCAGACAAACGGTTGAGCCAAATGGCTTCGTATCGCTTGGTTCGCGGTATGCCATCGATGTCAGCAATCCCGGACAAGCCGAGCGTCCGGCCGATACTGCCACCACGCGACCGAAGAAGAGGGGGTTCAGTGGCGGACGAGCCTGGACGGATCCGGCGATCGCTGGCACGCGTGATCACCGACGACAACCTGGATCTGTATGTACTGGGCGCCGTCGCCCTGGTGTTCACCGTTCTCGGCGCGACCGGGATCTCCGACGTCAAAACGCTTTCGTCTGTGGTCACGGCGTTGCTGGCACTGCTCGCCTTCTCACAGATCCGCTCGCGACGGCTGACCGAACAGGTCCGGGACTCGAACCGGGGCGGCCCCGCCGCGCTGTTCGAACCGGAATTCCCCGCCGACCTCATCGCCCGGCGCGCGGCGGCTTTCGACATCCTCCTCATCGGTCACTCGATGACCAGGACCGTGCAGGGGATGCGCAGCGACATTCGGTCGATCCTCGAAGCGGGCGGACGAATCCGGGTCCTTTTACTGGATCCCACCGACGATGCGCTCATCGATGTCGCCGATCGCCGAATTTCCCGAAGCCTGGGCCATGGCCGTCTGCGGCAACGGATCATCACGACCCTCGACGAACTGACGTCCTTGAAGAGCAGGACGAGCGGCCGGTTGGAGATCCGGGTGTCGTCGCGGATCTCCTCCGCGGGCTTCAACTGTCTCGACGTCTCCTCCAAACGGGGCCTGATCTGCGTCCAGCACTACGAATACCGGCCGCCCGGCGAAGCCTCGCCGGTGTTCACAATGGAACCGAAGGACGCTCCCTGGTACGGGCACTTCGCGGACGAAGCGGAGCGGCTGTGGGAAGACGGCGCTCCTTGGCCACTGTCCCCCGCGGACCGGCCGGAATCCGACCCGCCGCCCGCCGTCACGAGCCGGTGATCGACCAGAGTCGGCGATAACGGTTCGGAAACGGCGCTCGTCCGGGCCGATCCCTCTCTCATAGGGTGCCTGCTTTCGCACCCAGGGGAGGGTTCGTGCACATCCACGCCAGACGTCGGTCCATCAGCTTCAGCGGCCGGACGATCACGATCAAGGCGGCCGTCAAAGGACTCGGCGACCGGAAGCACACGTTCAGTATCGAGAAGATCAGCGGTATCAAGAACGTCCCGCCGACGGCGTTCAAGCCGGGAAGGCTCATCTTCGAAGTACCCGGGGCCTCCAAGACGATCGTCGAGGACGTGCCCATGTACGCCGACAAGGTGGACATGAACACCTTCACCTACGGCGGCATGAATTCGAAGCACGTGAAAGACCTCGAAGCGGCGATCAGGAAGGCGATGAGCGCCTGACCGGTCGTGAGTGGTAAGTAACGCTAGAACGTCACTTACCACTCACGAGGTCTTCGACTTCCGGTTCAGGAAAGCCGTCGCCCCGACGCCGTGCGCGGCGACGCTCGCCAGCACGGTCACCGCCATGACGCTCAGCGCGACGTCCGCCGCTTCGCCGTCGAGTGAGTTGAAGGCCAGCAGCCCGAACACGATCGACGCCGCGCCGCGCGGCGCCAGCAGACCGATGGTCATCCGGTCCCGCCACCGGAAATCCGTGCGCAGCAAGGTGAGCAGCACCGGGATCAGCCGGGCGACGGTCAGCGCGACGACGCTGACGATCACCACACCCCACGTCAGGCCGAAGGACAGCACCAGCACCGCGGTGCTGCCGAAGACGAACCACATCAGCAGCCCGCACAGCGAACTGACGTCCTCGGCGAGCCCGAGTTCCTCCTCGCCGGGGTGCCGGGCGGTCTTGTACGCGATGCCGCAGATGAACGCGGCGACGAAACCGTTGCCGCCGATCGCGACGGCGGCCGTGTAGGTCAGCAGCGGCAACGCGACGGCCGCGACCCGCGCGGAGTGCCGGGTGGACCAGCCGTGTTTGCCGGTCACGTTCATCGCCACCGCGGCCACCACACCGATGACGGAACCCGCCAGCACGGCCAGCAACGCCGCCGGGATCGCGGCCCGCAGCGCCTCGCCCGGCGTGTTCGCCTGGTTGTGGCTCCCCGCGAGGGTGAGCGCGAAGATGAACACCGGGGCGACGACGCCGTCGTTGTACCCGCTTTCGACGTTCAGCAGATGCCGCACGCGTTCCGGCACGCGTACGTCGTGCACCACCGAGGTCGCGGGCGCGAAATCCGTGGGCGCGATGATGCAGGCGATCAGCAGGACCGCCGCCCAGCCGAGGCCGGGCAGCGTCAGGAGGCCGACACCCATCACGATCAGGATCGTCAGCGGCAACGCGATCAGCAGCAGCCGCACCGCGGTCTTGGCGTCATGGCCGAGATAGCCGCCTTTGACCGCGGTGGCGTCCACGAACAACAGCAACGCGAGGATCAGTTCCGCCGCGTTGAGCGCGATCTCGGTGTTGAGCCCGTTGCCGAGGTCGTTGCGGGTGCTGAACCCGATCGCCAGCCCCGCCGCGACCATCGCCATCGGCGCGGTGATCTGCCACCGTTCCAGCCGTGCCGCGGTCATCGTCCAAGCCAGCACCACGACAGCGCCGACGAGCACGCTCTGGATCATCTACCCCGCCCCTCGTTCCCGGTGGACTCCCCTGCCACCGGGAACGAGCATAGAGGCCGGACCGAACGCGGCGGTCCACAAAGGAACGCCGATCACACCACCGCGCCGTTGTCGTCGCGCTTTTGAGTCCGCGACGCCTTTCGCGCGGGCCGCCCTGCTCCTGGCCATCGCTTGTCGAGCAGGATCGCGACAGGACCCGCGGTGGCCACAGTGGACACTGTGCCCGCGACGAGGCCCAGCAGGAGCGCGAGGGCGAAGTCGGCCAGTGAACCGTCCCCGAGGAACAGCAGCGCCCCGAGCACGAACAGCACGCCGATCCCGGTGTTGATCGTCCGGGGCAACGTCTGCAGCACGGCCGTGCCGACGACGCGGGCGAACGGCTCCTTGCGCCGCTGTCCCCGCACTTCCCGGACCCGGTCGAAGACCACCACCGAGTCGTTCACCGAGTAGCCGATCACCGTCAGCAGCGCGGCGAGGAATACGCCGTCCAGGGACTTGCCCAGCCAGGCGAAGATCCCGAGGATGATCAGGACGTCCTGGGCGAGCGCGGCCACGGTGGCCAGCCCGAGCCGCCAGTCGAACCGCACCGCCAGGTAGATCAGCTGCGCCAGCACCGCGAGGCCGAGCGCGATCACCGCCTTGGTGCGCAGTTCGGCGCCGAGGCTCGGGCCGATCTGCTCGTCGCGGATCTCGGTGGCGTCCCCGGCGACTCCGGAGATCGCGGCCCGGATCCGGTCGGTGGCGGCGTCGTCGATCGGCTCGGTGCGGACCGCGATGTCCTTCTCACCGGACATCTGCACGACGGCGCGGGGGAATCCGGCGTCGGAGACCGCGTCGCGGACCTGTTCGACGTCGGCGTGCGACGAAGTGCTGTACTCGATCACCCGGCCGCCGGTGAATTCGACGCCGAGGTTCGGTCCCGCCACGAACAGTCCCGCGATCGCGGCGATGACGACCGCGCCCGCGACCATCAGCCAGCGCCGGGGTTTGCCGAGGAACTCCGGATCACGCCGGTTCACCCAGTGCCGGACCCGGCCCTCGTGGGTGAGCCCGGAAAGCCGCGGTTTGCGTGCGACGAAACCCCGCATGGTGAGGTGCAGCAGCAAGCGCGTGAGCACGAGCGAGATGAACAGGGCCACGACGACACCGATCGACAGCGTCACCCCGAATCCGCGCACCGGGCCGGACGCCAGCCAGAACAGCAGCCCCGCGGCGAGCAGGGTCGTCACGTTCGAATCGACGATCGCCGACAACGCGCCACTGAACCCGCGGCTGACCGAACGCGGCAGTGAGCCACCGCGTTTGACGGAGTGTTCTTCTCTCGCCCGTTCGAAGACGAGCACGGTCGCGTCGACGGCCATGCCGATGGCCAGGACGAAGCCGGCGAGCCCCGGCAAGGTCAGCGTCGCGCCGACGGCGAGCAGGGCGGCGTAGGACACGGCGGCGTACGCCACCAGCGTGCCCACGGCGATCAGCCCGGCCAGCCGGTACACCGCGAGCAGGAACAGCGCGGTCAGCGCCAGGCCGATCACGGCGGCGCGGGCGCTGGCGTCGATCGCGGCGGCACCGAGCGTGGGGCCGACGGTCCGCTGCTCGATGATCTCGACCGGTGTCGGCAGCGCGCCGGCGTTGATCAGCAACGCCAGGTCCTTCGCCTCGGCCGGGGAGAACTGCCCGGTGATCTGCGTGCTGCCGCCGACGATCCCGACCCCGCAGGCGACCTGCGGGCTCACCTGGGGTGAGGAGATCACCTTGTCGTCGAGCGCGATCGCCACCCGGCGGGTCGGGTCACCGGGTGGCGAGCAGGCCGCCTGCCCGGTCAGCCGCTCCCAGGCGCGACCGGAATCCCCTTTGAAGTCGACGGAAACGAGCCAGCCGCCGCCTCCTTGCGAATCGATCGAGGAGCGTGCCCCGTCGACGCCTTCGCCGGTCAGCGCGGCGGGTCCGAGCGTGATCGGCTGACCGCTCTCGTCGGGCAGGACGCGGTCGCCGGTGGAGGCGCCGACGCCGACCACCGGATGGAAGGACAGCTGCGCGGTACGGCCGATCACCTCGACGGCCTCGCGCGGATCCCGCACGCCGGGTAGTTCGACGATGATCCGGTTGTCCCCGGAGCGGGCCAGCATGGGCTCGGCGACACCGAGGGCGTCGACCCGGCGGCGCAGTACCTCGAGCGTGCGGTCGGTGGTCTCGGCGTCGGCGGTGACGGTGGGCGAATTCTTGGTCTCCAGCACGATCTGCGTGCCACCACGCAGATCGAGCCCCAGGCGCGGGGCGGTGGTCAGCAACAGGTACACGGTCGCGGCGAGGACGACCAGCGAGACGACGGCTCGCCCGGTCATGCCTCGCCGCGCGGTTTCGCGCGGCACGAAGGGTTCTCCTCGATGAATTCACCCGCGCGCGGCAACGGAAGGCAGGCGCGCGGATTCCCGGTCCGGGCACGCGGAAGACGGGCCCGGGAGCTTCAGACGGCTACCGGGGAAGGAGGAGCGCGATCGCCCAGCGCGAGGCGGTTCGCCGTGCGCTGGGGCGGGGTGACGTCGTCGTGGAGTTCGCTGAGGCGGAGCAGGGTCGTGGACGCGGGCCCGTGCGGGACGGTGCCGAAGAGAGGCAGGTCACCGTGACCGTGCACACCCAGCAGCGAGGGTTCGGCGGCGAGCCTGCCCATGGCGCGCACGGGCGTGACGGCCTTGGAGACCGAGGAGTCGACCGTCGCGTTCGCCCCGCGCGACTCGTCCGCCGAGGCGGAATCACCCGAGTGCAGGGAGAGAAAGAGGCCGAGTGAGGTCAGCACGGCGGCGAGCAGGACGAGCACGGCCTGCCTCGCAGGCCGGTACGTCCGGCGCCCTACCGTCATCGACACACTCCCGGGTTCTCGACGACACCCTACTTGGGTCCGGCCTCCCGCCACAGGCGCGTGATCCCCGCGCGGACGCGGTCCTCCCCCAGTTCCGGCAGCAACGCGGTCAGGTGCTCGGCCGCCAGCGGGGCCAGCAGGGCGTGCGCGGCGTGCTCGGGGTCGGGGACGCCGTCGAGCAGGATCGCGACGTGCCGGTGCCAGAACCGGTAGGCGCCGATGCGGTAGCGCGCGCCCGGTGCCGCGGTCTCCGACATCCGCACCAGCGGCAGGTGCTTGAGCACGTAGTCGAGGTAGGCGTCGGCGAAGGCCACGAGGCGTTCCGGCGCCGTCGCGCCAGGGCCCAGCGGCGGCGGCCCCGTCAGGATCCCCTCCTGGAGCACGCGTTCCCGGGCGTCCAGCAGCGCGGCGGCCAGCCCTGCCTTGTCCCCGAAGCGGCGGAACAGCGTCCCCTTGCCCACTCCCGCGGCCGCCGCCACCTGATCCATCGACACGGCTTCGACGCCATGCCCGTCGAACAGCGACGCGGCCGCGTCCAGGATGGCGGCCCGGTTACGGGCGGCGTCGGCGCGCTCCTTGGGCGGCGGCGTCCGCAGAAGTTCCAACGACGTTGCGGAAGCGGACTGCGGTCCGTTATGGTCGTTAGGCACATACGGACTATAGTCCGATTAACTGGAGGTAGCGACATGACCGCACTCATCACCCGTGACGAACTGAAGGCCGCGATCGACGCGAAGACCGTGACGGTGGTCGACGCGCTGGGTGGCGAGTACTACGCCAAGCAGCATCTGCCCGGCGCCGTTCCCTTGGTCCTCGCCGAGGTCGACGCGCGGGCCGCGACCGTGCTGCCCGATCGCGGCGCCGCCGTCGTCACCTACTGCTCGAACCCCGCGTGCCCCAACAGCGGACAGGTAGCCGACCGCCTCACCGCCCTCGGCTACACCGACGTCCGCAAGTACCGGGAGGGCATCGAGGACTGGGCCGGCGCGGGCCTGCCCCTCGAACAGGGCTGAGCCTCACTCCGGCGACGGGACATGTCGGCGCAGGATCGGGACCCCGTCGCCGCGGAGTTCGGCCAGGTACGCCGCCCGTCCGGTCATGGCCATGATCAGCGTCAGGGTCGCGCCCGAGACGAGCGGCCCGGAACCGACGGCGAAGGGGCCGTCGGTCGCTTCCAGCCGCAGCCCGCCGATCCGCCCTTTCGCCTGCACCACCAGGTCGGAGCCCTGGTAGTACCCGGCCAGCGCGGTGAGCGTGGCGATCGGATAGTCCCGGCGGATGCCCAGCGGGCGGCGGATGTCCTCGGCGTGGACGATCGCCTCGCCGAGCATCGCGATCTTGGGCAGGGGCGGTTTCGTCGTACTGGTCACGACCCGGCGAAACCGCTCCAGCGTCTCGGCGCCGTCGTCGCCCAGTTGCTCGGCCAGCCGCATGGCGACCTGCTTGTCGAAATCCCACCGGCAGCGGATCACTCCCGCCATCCACCTCAGCGGCGTGAGGCTCGCCCCCGAGGTGAGATGCGCGAGCACCTCGCGCACCGTCAGCCCGGCGCACAGCGACGGCGTCGCCCACCGCTCTTCGGTGAGTCCCGCGAGGTCTTCCGCCAGCGCCGCCCGCTCGGCGTGGACCAGCGGCCAGACCTCGGCCTTCGCTCCTGAATCCGTCATCTTCGGAGTCCCTCCAGTCATCGTCCTTCTAAAGGGAGACTCCGGCAGCGGCGCCGAATCATCGGTCCCCGACAATCGGATTCGAATCAACCGCACATCGAGAAGTGGGGACCGATGATCCAGCGCTGGAATCCGGAGACCGTCGCGGCACCGATCGGGCCGTACAGCCATCTGGTCCGCGTACCCGCCGACCATGAACTCGTCGTCGTGTCGGGTCAGGTCGGCGTGCTGCCCGACGGCGAACTGGCGGGTCCGGACGCCGAATCCCAGACCCGGGCGTTGCTCGCCAACCTCGAACGGCTGCTCGAAGCCGCGGGAGCCGGGCCGGAGCATCTGGTCAAGGTCTTCAGCATGCTGTCCGGCACCGAGCACCTCGCCGGTTTCCGCACGGCGATGCGCGAAACCTTCACCCGCTGGTACCCGGAAGCGGACTGGCCCGCCCAGTCGCTGATCGTCGTGGCGGCGCTGGCGCGGCCCGAACTCGTCGTCGAGGTCGAGGCGCTGATCGCGGTGCCCACCCTCGTCTCATGACGATGGGAACGGCGTTGCTCCTCATCGGCGGCGGGATGCTCCTGGTCATCCTGATCCTGCTCACCATAGGGACGCTGCTGGGCCGACGGGTCCGGCGCGGCAGAAAGCAGGGTCGCTACCCCTACCGCTCCGGACCCGGCACCTACGACAACTCGTCGTCGGGCGGCCCGCACTGAGCCCGGTCAGGACTCCCGGCGCCTCCGTCCGGTGAGGAGGAGCAGCGCGCCGATGGCCAGCATGCCGAGCGCCAGGATCGACATCGTCTTCACCGGCGAACCGGTGACCGCCAGGCCCGGCGGACGCGGGGTGGGCGGCGGCTGCGGGTTCGGCTTGTCCGGCGGCCGCGGAGTCGGCGGCACCCGGGTGTCGGTCCCGCAGTCGGGGTTGTCCGAACCCGGCGGGCAGTTGCC
Organism: Amycolatopsis azurea DSM 43854; assembly: GCF_001995215.1. Lineage (GTDB taxonomy): Bacteria > Actinomycetota > Actinomycetes > Mycobacteriales > Pseudonocardiaceae > Amycolatopsis > Amycolatopsis azurea. The sequence goes on along the minus strand of NZ_MUXN01000007.1, from coordinate 193,291 downwards.
GCCCGGGGTGTCGGACGTGACCACGTTGCGCAGGCGGTGGTCACCGGTCGCCGGCTTCCGCAGGGTGACGGCGTAGGTCACGGTGGCCTTCTCCCCCGGCTTCAGCTCGCCCTTCCAGGTGAGCTTGGGCGCGGAGTAGGTGACCGTTCCCGTGCTGGCCTTCGCGGTGCCGTCGAAGGTGGCGTCGTCCAGCACCTGGCTCAGGTCGTCGGTGAACGTCGCGTCGTCCACCGCGGCCTGTCCGGTGTTCTCCACCGTGACGGTGTACGTGACGACCTCGCCCGGTTTGGCCTCGGTCTTGTCGACCGTCTTCTTGATCTTCAGGCTGGACACCGGCGTCGTCGTGCCGCACTTCGGATCCTTGCTGCCCGGCGGGCAGTTGCCACCCGGGGTGTCGGTGGTGATCACGTTGGTGAGCTTGCCGTCGCCACCGGTCTTGGTGACCTTGACGCTGTAGGTGACCGTCGCCGTCTGCCCGATCTCCAGGTCGCCGGTCCAGGTCAGCTTCGGTTCCTCGTAGGTCACCGCGCCGATCGTCGCCGCGCCGTCCTTCTGGAACACGGCGTCGTCGAGAACCTGCGTCAAGTCGTCGGTGAACGTCGCACCGGTCAGCTTCGTCTTGCCGGTGTTGCGGACCGTCACCGTGTACTTGACGACGTCGCCCGGGTTCGCGGTGGCCTTGTCCGCCTTCTTCTCCAGCGAGATCCCGGGCACCGGGGTGACAGTCGAGCACGCGGGATCGTCGGACTGCGGCGGGCAGGTGCCCGGGGTGTTGGTGCTGACCGTGTTCCGCAGTTCGTGATCGCCGGTGACCGGGTTCTTCACCTTGACCGAGTACTTCAGCGTCGTCGACGCCCCGACCGGGAGATCGCCGCGCCACACCAGCTTCGGCGCGGTGAAGGTGAACGTCCCGGCGACCGGGGCCGACGCGGCGTCGTTCCGGTAGTCGGCGTCGTCCAGCACCTCGGACAGGTCGTCCGTGACCCGCGCGGCGTCCTCGCCGACCAGGTCGACCTTGCCGGTGTTGGTGACTGTCACGGTGTAGGTGACGACGTCGCCCGGGTTCGCGGTCTGCTTGTCCGATGTCTTCTTGACCGTCAGCTCGCGGGACGGGACGTCCGCGACACAGTTCGGGTCGTCCGAACCCGGCGGGCAGTTGTTGCCGGGCGTCTCCGAAGTGACCACATTGGACAGTTTCTTGTCGCCGGTGTCCGGGTTCTTGATCTTGACCGTGTAGGTGATGGTCGAGGTCTGCCCGATGCCGAGGTCGCCGGTCCACGTCAGCTTCGGTGCCGCGTAGGTGACGCCGCCGATGGTCGCCGCGCCGTCGTTCTGATAGTCGGCGTCGTCCAGGACTTCGGTCATGTCGTCGGTGAAGGTCGCGCCGGTCTGTTCGGTCTGGCCGGTGTTGGTGACGGTGATCGTGTACTTCACCGTGTCGCCGGGGTCGACCGACTTCTTGTCGGCGGTCTTCTTGATGAGCAGCCCCGACACCGGAGTGGTCGTGCCGCACTTCGGATCCTTGCTGCCCGGCGGGCAGTTCCCGCCCGGCGTCTCCGACGTCACCACGTTGGTGAGCTTGTTGTCGCCGGAGTTCGGGCTCTTCACCTTGACCGTGTAGGTCACCGTCGAGGTTGCGCCGATTTCAAGATCCCCGGTCCACGTCAGCTCGGGTTCCGCGTAGGACACCGCGCCGATCGTCGCCGCGCCGTCGTTCTGGTAGTCCGCGTCGTCGAGAACCTGGGTCAGATCGTCCGTGAACGTCGCACCCGTCAGCTTCGTCTGACCGGTGTTGGTCACGGTGACCGTGTACTTCACGACGTCACCGGGGTTCGCCGACTTCTTGTCGACCGACTTCTCGATCTTCAAACCCGCGACCGGGGTCTCCGTGCCACAGGCGGGGTCCGTGGATCCCGGTGGGCAGTTCCCGCCCGGCGTCTCCGAGGACACCGCGTTCTTGAGCCGGTTGTCGCCGGTGTTCGGGTTCTTGACCTTGACCGTGTAGGTCACCGTCGCCTTGTCACCGACGCCGAGGTCGCCGGTCCACGTCAGCTTCGGCGAGGCGAACGTGACCGCGCCGATGGTCGCCGTGCCGTCGTTCTGGTAGTCGGCGTCGTCGAGAACCTGGGTCAGGTCGTCGGTGAAGGTCGCTCCCGTCAGCTTGGTCTGACCGGTGTTCGTGACGGTGACCGTGTACTTCACGACATCGCCCGGGTTCGCCGACTTCTTGTCGACGACCTTCTCGATCTTCAGACCCGAGATCGGCGTCTCCGTGCCGCACTTCGGATCCTTGCTGTCCGGCGAACAGTTTCCGCCCGGCGTTTCGGAAGTGACCGTGTTGATGAGCTTGTTGTCACCCGAGGTCGGGTTCTTGACCTTCACCGTGTAGGTGACCGTGGCCGCGGCGCCGATTTCGAGATCACCGGTCCACGTCAGCTTCGGCTCCACATAGGACACCGCGCCGATCGTCGCCGCACCGTCGTTCTGATAATCGGCATCGTCGAGAACCTGCGTCAAATCGTCGGTGAACGTCGCGCCGGAGATCTTCGTCTGACCGGTGTTCGTGACGGTCACGGTGTACTTGACGACATCGCCGGGGTTCGCCGACTGCTTGTCGACGACCTTCTCGATCTTGAAACCCGACACGGGAGTGGTCGTGCCGCACTTCGGGTCTGTGGACCCCGGCGGACAGTTCCCGCCTGGCGTCTCCGAGGACACCGTGTTCTTGAGCTGGTTGTCGCCGGTGTTCGGGTTCTTGACCTTGACCGTGTAGGTCACCGTGGCCGCGGCGCCGATTTCGAGATCGCCGTTCCAGGTGAGCTTCGGTGAAGCGAACGTGACCGCACCGATGGTCGCGGCACCGTCGTTCTGATAGTCCGCGTCGTCGAGAACCTGGGTCAGGTCGTCGGCGAACGTCGCACCCGTCAGCTTCGTCTGACCGGTGTTCGTGACCGTGACCGTGTACTTCACGACGTCACCCGGATCGACCGACTGCTTGTCGACAGCCTTCTCGATCTTGAAACCCGACACCGGCGTCGTCGTGCCGCACTTCGGATCCGTGGACCCCGGCGGACAGTTCCCACCAGGCGTCTCCGAAGTGACCACATTGGACAGCTTGTTGTCGCCGGTGTTCGGGCTCTTCACCTTCACCGTGTAGGTCACCGTGGCCGCGGCGCCGATCTCGAGGTCACCGGTCCAGGTCAGCTTCGGCGCGGCGTAAGACACCGTGCCGATCGTCGCTGTGCCATCGTTCTGGTAGTCGGCGTCGTCCAGAACCTGCGTCAGCTCATCGGTGAACGTCGCACCCGTCAGCTTCGTCTGCCCGATGTTGGTGACGGTGACCGTGTACTTGACGACATCGCCCGGGTTGGCCGACTGCTTGTCGACGGTCTTCTCGATCAGCAGACCGGAAACCGGCGTCGTCGTGCCGCACTTCGGATCCGTGGATCCCGGCGGGCAGTTTCCACCCGGCGTCTCCGAAGTGACCACATTGGACATCGTTTTGTCGCCAGGATTGGGATTCTTGACCTTCACCGTGTAGGTCACCGTGGACACCTGACCGATATCGAGGTCACCGGTCCACGTCAGCTTCGGCGCCGCGTAGGACACCGTGCCGATCGTCGCCGCGCCATCGTCCTGATAGTCCGCGTCGTCGAGGACCCGGGTCAAGTCGTCGGTGAAGGTCGCTCCCGTCAGCTTCGTCTGCCCGGTGTTCGTGACGGTGACCGTGTACTTGACGACATCGCCCGGGTTCGCCGACTGCTTATCGACAGCCTTCTCAATCTTGAAACCCGACACAGGCGTGGTCGTGGTGCACTTCGGATCGGTCGAGCCCGGCGGACAGTTCCCGCCTGGCGTCTCCGACGTGACCGCGTTGATCAGCTTGTTGTCGCCGGTGTTCGGGCTCTTCACCTTCACCGTGTACGTGACCGTGGAGGCGGCACCCATCTCCAGGTCGCCAGTCCACGTCAGCTTCGGCGAGGCGAACGACACCGCGCCGATCGTCGCGGCACCGTCGTTCTGATAATCCGCGTCGTCGAGAACCTGCGTCAGATCATCGGTGAACGTCGCGCCGACGATCTTCGTCTGACCGGTGTTGGTCACCGTCACGGTGTACTTCACGACATCGCCGGGGTTCGCCGACTGCTTGTCGACGGCCTTCTCGATCTTCAGGCCCGACACCGGCGTCGTGGTGCCGCACTTGGGGTCAGTGGACCCCGGCGGGCAGTTCCCGCCCGGCGTCTCCGACATGACCGTGTTGATCAGCTTGTTGTCACCGGAGTTCGGGTTCTTCACCTTGACCGTGTAGGTCACTGTCGAGGTGGCGCCGATTTCAAGATCCCCGGTCCACGTCAGCTTCGGTGAGGCGAACGACACCACACCGATCGTCGCCGCACCATCGTTCTGATACTCGGCATCGTCGAGGACCTGCGTCAGATCATCGGTGAACGTCGCACCGGTCAACTTGGTCTGACCGGTGTTCGTGACCGTGACCGTGTACTTCACCACGTCACCCGGGTTGGCTGACTGCTTGTCGACCGACTTCTCGATCTTGAAGCCCGACACCGGCGTCGTCGTGCCACACTTCGGATCCGTCGAACCCGGAGGACAGTTCCCGCCAGGAGTCTCCGACGTCACCACGTTGATGAGTTTGTTGTCACCGGTGTTCGGGCTCTTCACCTTCACCGTGTAAGTCACCGTGGAGGCAGCGCCGATCTCGAGGTCACCGGTCCAGGTCAGCTTCGGCGAGGCAAAGGACACCGCGCCGATGGTCGCCGCACCGTCGTTCTGATAGTCCGCGTCGTCGAGGACCTGCGTCAGATCATCGGTGAACGTCGCACCGGCCAGCTTCGTCTGACCGGAGTTGGTGACCTTGACCGTGTACTTGACGACATCGCCGGGGTTCGCCGACTGCTTGTCGACCGACTTCTCGATGGTGAGCCCGGAAACCGGCGTGGTGGTGCCGCACTTCGGATCTGTAGACCCTGGCGGGCAGTTCCCACCCGGCGTTTCCGAAGTGACCACATTGGACAGCTTCTTGTCGCCAGGGTTGGGGTTCTTGACCTTCACCGTGTAAGTCACCGTGGAGGTGGCACCGATGTCGAGGTCGCCGGTCCACGTCAGCTTCGGTGAGGCGAACGACACCGCACCGATCGTCGCCGCGCCATCGTTCTGATAATCCGCGTCATCCAGAACCTGGGTCAGATCGTCGGTGAACGTCGCACCGGAGATCTTGGTCTGCCCCGTGTTCCGCACGGTCACCGTGTACTTCACGACGTCGCCGGGGTTCGCCGACTGCTTGTCCACCGACTTTTCCATCAGCAGACCGGAAATCGGCGTCGTCGTCCCGCACTTCGGATCCGTAGAACCCGGTGGACAATTACCACCCGGAGTCTCCGAGGACACCGTGTTCTTGAGCTTGTTGTCGCCGGTGTTCGGCTTCTTGACCTTGACCGTGTAGGTCACCGTGGACGTCTCACCGACGCCGAGATCGCCGGTCCAGCTCAGCTTCGGCGAGGCGAACGACACCGCGCCGATCGTCGCCGCACCGTCGTTCTGGTAATCCGCGTCATCCAGAACCTGGGTCAGATCGTCGGTGAACGTCGCACCGGCCAGCTTCGTCTGGCCGGTGTTCTTCACCGTGACGGTGTACTTCACGACGTCACCGGGATTGGCCGACTGCTTGTCCACCGATTTTTCGATCAGCAGACCGGAAACCGGCGTCGTCGTCCCACACTTCGGATCCGTCGAACCCGGCGGACAGTTACCGCCCGGCGTTTCGGACGTCACCACGTTCTTGAGCCGGTTGTCGCCGGTGTTCGGGTTCTTCACCTTGACGGTGTAGGTGAACTCCGCGCTCTTCCCCGCCGCGAGCGTGCCGGTCCAGGTCAGCTTCGGCTCCGCGTAGGACACCGAACCGGGCGACGCGGTGGCATCGTTCTGGTAGACCGCGTCGTCGAGCACCCCGGTCAGGTCGTCGACGACCTTGAGATTCGCCGCGGTCACCCTGCCGGTGTTGTCGACCTTGACCGTGTAGCGCACGGTGTCGCCCGGGTTCGCGGATTGCTTGTCCGCGGTCTTCGTCACCGTGTACGACGGCGCGGGCACCTTGGTCTTCGCGCACGCCGCCGCGGGATCGTCCGGGCAGCGGTTGTCGGGCGGGACGACCGGCGGCGGTCCGGTGGGCACGTTCGCGCGGTTCACCAGTTCCTTGCCGATGGCGGTTTCTTCGACCTTCACGCGCACGGTCAGCGTGGCCGTCTCCCCGACGGCGAGACCGTTGACGGCCCAGTCGATCGGCCCCGTGCCGGACGCCGTGCCCTTCGAGGGTGTGGACGACACGTGGGTCGTGCCCGGTGGCAGCGTGTCGCGCACCGTGAGCGCGGGCACCGGGATCACGCCGGTGTTCCGCAGGGTCACCTGGTAGGTCAGGGTGTCCCCCGGGATCGCCTCGGCGAGGTCGACCGACTTCGTCAGCTGGTATCCGGGCGAAGCGACCGTGTTCCGCACCGTGTTCGACGTGCGTTCCTGCGGGCGGCCGGTGTCCTCGCCGCGGAAGGTCAGCTTGCCGGTGTTGTCGAGTTTGGTGCCGTCCGGCACCGAGGCGCCGACCTTGACCTTGAAGGCGACCTTCTGCGACTGCCCCGGCGCCAGGTTCCGCAGTCTGCACGTGACCACCTGCCCGGCGGCCGAACAGTCCGGATTGGACCCGGCCACGAACGTGACGCCGTCCGGCAGCGTGTCGGTGAGCACGACGTTCGTCGCGGTGTCGAGGTCGGTGGTGGACCCGTCGGCGTGTTTGTTGGCGACGTCGAAGGTGTAGGTGACGTCGCCGCCCTTGGTGACGTAACCCGGCGGAGCGTCGTTCGTGTTGCCGACCGGGTCGTTGGCCTTGGTGATCTGCAGGTCGGGTTCGAGCGCGTCGGTGACGAGCCAGACGACCTGCGGGTACAGCGCGTCGCCGGTGGTACCGATCTTCACCTGCAGCGCGCTGGTACCTGCGGGGACCTTGCCGGTGATGTCGATGCTTCGGGCGTCATACCCGACGTTGTTCACCGGATTGGGGTTCCGTGTGGTGATGTTCGAGCCCGAGCCGTTGGCCGCGACCTTGTCGATCCGGCTGCTGAACGCGTTGTTCGTCACCGTGCCCGCGGGCCCCGGCAGGGAGACGTCCTGGAGGCTGCTCGCGTTCGGCCCCACCTGGAGGTAATCACCGCTGATGGGCGCGTCGCCGTCGCCGGCCACGATGCCCAGTTCGACGTTCGGCTGACGGGAGGTCGGCGCCTTGATGCCGCTCAGCGCGATCGTCGCCGACACGGGGGCGCCACCGCCCGCCACCCGCTGCAGGCCGTCCCACACCTGGAGATAGCGCAGCGGTTCGCTGGGCAGTTCGTAGGCCACGACCAGCGACCAGCCGCCCCAGCAGCCCAGGTTGGTCCCGCTGATCGACTGGCCCTGGCAGGCCTGGATGTCGGCGACCGTGTACTGCCCGGTCCCGCCGTTCGTGACGAGGTTCGTGACGTCGGCCGCGCCTCCGTAGGCGTACGGGACCGGGAAGCCGGACGTCGCCAGCGCGGGGAACCAGTCGTAGGTGTCGGCGGTGATCCGCTGGTAGGCGCTCGAGCCCGGGATCTTCATCGAAACCTGGTTGCCCTGGGAACCGTCGCCGGAGGTCCCGTTGGAGGCCACCGGGTTGAACTGCCAGTACAGCCGGGCGTTGAGCACCTTCGCGCCGACCGGGACGTTCAGGTTCGCCGCGGAGGCGGTGTTCCCGGGCGCGGCCGGGTCGGTCTTGATCCACGACACCGGGCTCGCGTTGCTCGCGGACTCGTTGCAGACCACGCCGACGCCGCACTGCACGACGGAGTTCGCGGCCATCGTGATGCCACCGTGCGCCAGCCCGGAGTACACCGGCTCCGGGCCGATCGGCCGTTCGGTGCCCGCTCCGCGCGGCTGTGTCTGGGCGCTCGCGGGCAGCGGGGCGCCCATCAGCAACGCCACGACGACCACCGTGAGCAGCGCCAGGCCCCGGCGCCACCGATTCCGCCCACGACGTCCCGCCATGCCGCCTCCGCCTCACCCCTCGCTTCCGTCGGCCCAGGTCAGGACGGCGGGGACAGCGAGTCCGATAGACGGTCATCCTGTGTCGGCAAGATCGTCAACGGCAACCGGGACCGGCGGTGTCCCCTGGATAGAACCCGTTGAGTGGCCCCGAAACCCCCGGACGGGTGATGCACCGTCCACAACGGACGGAAAATCCGGGTGGTGGCGTTTCGGCGCGAAAACTGCCATCGTCGAACGCGTGATCGACATTCCGTACCGTGGTTCCGGTCCCTATTGTTACGCCCATTCCGTCGCGATGATGCTCGGTGCCGAGGCACCGCTGGCCGACGTGCTCGAAACCGTCACCGGCAGTCCTTTCGGCATGCAGCTGGTCGGCGGTTCCCTGCCGTTCTTCGACGCCTTCGGCTGGGACCCCGACCTCGGCATCGACGAAGCGCTCGACATCCTCGGCTGGACGGCCGAAACCGTGAGCGAACCGGATCCGGACGCCGCGTTCGCCCGGCTCGCCGAAAGCCTGGCAGGCGGCCCGGTCCTGATCGGCCCGGTCGAGATGGGGCATCTGCGCCACCAGCCGGGGATGACCGGCCCGATCGGCGCCGACCATTTCCTCGTGGCGCTCGCCGCGGACGCCGGGTCGGTCCTCGCCCACGACCCGCAGGGCTACCCGTATTCGCGGATCCCACGGAAGGATTTCGCCGCCGCCTGGCGTGCCGAAACCGTCGCCTACGGCAAGCCGCACACCCTGCGCACGAATTTCGTCCGCCACACCGTCGTCACCGACGAAGCCGCGATCGGCGCGGCGCTCCCCCGGGCGATCAAGCGGCTGAGCGGCGAGGCCGGCGCGGAAGTCCCACCCGGCAGCCTCGGCAACGGTGACGCGGCGCTCGCGCTGGCCGCGCGGATCGACGCCGGCTGTGACCCGGACCTGCGCGGACTGCTCATCCACTTCGCGATCCGTGTCGGCACCCGAAGGCTGGCCGACGCGGCGGTCTGCCTGCGCCGGATCGGCCACGACGCGGCGGCGGAGGTCGCCACCAGGCAGGCGCGCCTGGTCGGTTCGCTGCAATACGACCTCGTCGTCGAGGACGACGCGCGCGCCGCCGAGACGCTCCGGACGCTGGCCCCGACCTACGAGGAACTCCGGCTGGCGATGTCGTTACCTCCTTCGACGTAAACGGGCCGGTCCGGGTCGCGGGCCGGGGTGAGGCCCAGTAAGAAGTTGATCAAGAACCCGCGCTGACGCCGCGCGCCGGGTCGCCACCCCGCTCACCACACCGTGCGCTCCGACTGAGAGGTCCTTTCCGCATGCCCGCGCCCAGTCCCCGCTCGTCCACCGTTTCCCGCGGCCCCGCCGGGGTCGGGAGGCTGCTGTTCTTCAGCCGCTGGCTGCAAGTTCCGCTCTACCTGGGACTGATCGTCGCGCAGCTGGTGTACGTCTGGCGGTTCCTGGTCGAAATCGGGCATCTGATCGCGCAGGTGGTCACCGGGATCGCCGACGGCGGCGCGAACCCGGGCGCGCCGTTCACCGAGGGCGACGTGATGCTCGCGGTCTTGCAGCTGGTGGACATCGTGATGATCTCCAACCTGCTGATCATGGTGATCATCGGTGGCTACGAGACGTTCGTTTCCCGCATCCGGCTGCGCGGCCACCCGGACGAGCCGGAATGGTTGTCGCACGTCAACGCCAACGTGCTCAAGACCAAGCTGGCCACCGCGATCATCGGCATCTCCTCGGTGCACCTCCTGCGCACCTTCATCCAGCCCGCCCGGATCCCGGGCACGGGCCAGATCGACACGCAAGCCGTGATGTGGCAAGCGATCCTGCACGCCCTCTTCGTGCTTTCCGCGATCGGCCTCGCCTGCATCGACCGGATCATGACCACGACCGAGGCAGGCAAACACGGCCACGGCACCCCCGTCCCCGACGTGGTCCCGCCACAGCGCGCCAAGGTCGACAGCGCCGCCGGTTGACCGTCGCTCACGTCATCCTGACGATCTCGCGCGCGATCACCTCGGGCTCGGTCTTCGGGACGTAGTGCCCGGACCGCTCCGCGATCACGTGCCTGCCGACGGGCGAGAGCGCGACACGGTGGGCGTGGGACGCGTTCGCCCGCGCCCGCATCCCGGCGGACATCCCGCCCCCGCCGCGGCCGCCGGACACCACCGTGACCGGGATGTTCCCGAGCACGGGCGGTTCGTGCCGCCAGACGGCCAGTTCGTCGAGGAAGGTGCGGGCCTGCTCCCGATGGGTCCGCATCGTCCCGACGGTGAACGCCTCCCGTTCGAGGTCGCGGCGGACGTCGTCCGGGATACCCCGCAGCAGACCGCGGAAGAGGACTTTGAGCAGGCCGAGCCGCGCGAGCACGGCACCGGCCTTGAGCATGACGCGTTCACCGGTGCGGAAGGCCCGGCCGAAGAGGACGTCCGCCGCCTCGTCGGTCGGGTCGACCAGGACCAGCCCGGCGATCCGCTCGGGGCGGCGGGCGGCGGCCTGCCGCACGATCGGCCCGCCGGCGCTGTGCCCGGCGAGGATGTACGGCCCCGGCCCGAAGTGGTCGAGGACGTCGTTGAGGTCGTCGGCCATCCGGCGCAGCGTCCGGCGGCCGGGATCCGGTGCGCTGCGGCCGAGCCCGGAACGGTCGTAGACGATCGCGCGGGCGTACCTGCCGACCTCAGGTTGCACCGCCGCCCAGGACGACCGGGTGGCGGCGGCACCGGCTTCGAACACCACCGTCGGCTCGGCGAAACCTTCGGCCCCGCCGAGCACCATCGCGTAGAGCCGTCTGCCGTCGCGGGTGACGACCCACTCCGGCTCCCCCTGCGTATGGGTCATCTCGCGCCGATCCTCCAACCGGTGGCGTCGATCTGCCGCCGCCAGAACTCGGCGAAACATCCTTGCCGCGCGAGGAGTTCTTCGACGCCGCCGTCTTCGGTGATCCGCCCGTCCTCCAGGAAGAGGACCCGGTCCGCGTGCCGGATGCCGGCGATCCGATGGGTGACGATCACCCGCGTCCGCGACGGGGAATCGGCGCTGAGGGACCGGACGACGGCGTCCTCGTTCTCGGTGTCCAGCGCGCTGGTGGCCTCGTCGACCAGCAGCACCGGCGCCGGTTTGAGCAAGGCGCGGGCGATCGACACGCGTTGCCGCTCACCACCGGAGAGCGCGCCGCCTGCCTCGCCGACGGCCGTGTGCTCCAGCAGTTCGCCGACCCTGGCGAGCTCGACGACCTCGGCGATCCTCTCCTCGCTCGCCGAGGGATCCCCGGCGAGGACGTTGTCCCGCACCGAACCCTCGAACAGGTACGGCTGCTGGAACACCACCGTGACGAGGTCCCGGCGGCCGGTCGCGGACAGTTCGGCGAGATCCGTCCCGTCGGCGAGCACCCGTCCGCTGGTGGGCTGGTGAAGACCGGCGAGCAACGCGAGGACCGTGCTCTTGCCGGAGCCGGACGGCCCCACGATCGCGGTCGTCGTCCCCGGTTCCAGGGTGAGGGAGAAGTTCTCCAGCACGGTTTCGGAGCCTGGCGCATACCGGAAACCGACTTCTTCGAACCGGATCCGCGGCGCCTGCTCGCCCGGCGAGGCGGCTTCGCCCGCCGGGGCCACGGGTGCGGTGAGCACCGTGCGGATGCGGCCGAGCGTGGTGGCGGCGGTCTCGATGCCGGGGGCGAGATCCCCGAGCGCGCTGAACGGTTCCAGGTACCGGGCGATCACGACGATCAGCGCGATCGCCTCGGGCACGCTCAGACTTCCTTGTGTGGCAAGGAGGACGGTCGTCCCGGCGAGCAGGACCAGCGCGAGCTGACCGGCGACGCCGAACAGCACCTGGCCCGGGATCTGGAGGCGCAGCAACCGGACGGTCGCGCCGTGGTGCGCGGCGAGCGCCGCACCGGCGTGACTGCGCGCGGGTTCCACGCGGCGGGCGGCGCGCAACGTCTGCTGGGTGCGGGCGAACTCGACGATCCGCTCGGTCAGCGTGGTGTTCGCTTCGCCCGCCGCCCGGTCGGCGCGCCGGGTGATCCGTCCGGTCGCCCACAGGGCGCCCAGCAGTACCGGGACCCCGGCCAGCGCGGCCAGCCCGAGCGGCCAGGCGATCGGCAGCAGGGCCAGCGCGATCGCGATCGGCAGCAGGACCGCGCCGATGAGCGGGGTGAGCAGGTAGCCGACCAGGCCGACGAGGTCGGGACCGGTCGCGGCGATGGCCTGCCGGGCGGTCTGGGTGTGTTCACCGTCCAACCAGGACAGCCGGACCCGGGTCAGCTGCTCGGCGACGTCGTGCTGGGCGTGGTCCAGCACCCCGAAGCCGAGTTCGAACCCGAGCCGTCCCACGACCGCGTCGACGGCCCAGCCCGCCGCGGTGACGGCGGCGAGGGTGCCCAGCCAGGGCAGCGCGTCCGCGGGTTCGGCGCCGAACAGGGCGCCCACCAGCGGCACGAGCAGGACGGCGCCGGTGGCGCGCAGCAGCACCGAAAGCACGGCAAGGACGACGTACCGCCGGAACGCCTGGCGTTTCGCCCCGGGGATCAGGCTCAGCAGCGTGCGGATCACGCGGTCACCTCCGCACCGGCCCCGGCCTTCCACAGGCGGGTGTAGCGGCCGCCCGAGGCCAGAAGTTCTTCGTGGGTCCCGCTTTCGGCGATCCGCCCGCGGTCGAGGACCACGATCCGGTCGGCGCCGGTGACGGTGTGCAGGCGATGCGCGATGACCAGGACGGTCCGGCCGGCGGTGAGCCGGTCGAGTGCTTGTTGCACGAGGTACTCCGACTCGGGATCGGCGAAGGCGGTCGCCTCGTCGAGGACGAGGACCGGGGCGTCGGCGAGGATCGCGCGGGCGATGGCCACCCGCTGGCGTTCCCCGCCCGACAGCTGGGAACCGGCGCCGAGGACGGTGTCGTAACCGTTCGGCAGCCGCAGGATCCGCTCGTGGATCTGCGCGTCACGGGCCGCGGCGACGACCTGGTCTTCGGTGGCGCCGGGGACGGCGAGGGCGATGTTCTCGCGCACGGTCCCCTGGACGAGTTGCGGATCCTGCAGCACGAAGCCCACCTGGCCGTAGAGCTCGTCGGCCGCGAAGGAGCGGACGTCCCTCCCGCCGACCCGGATCGCTCCCTCGGTCACGTCGTGGAACCGGGCGACCAAGGCGGCGAGCGTCGACTTCCCCGCTCCCGACGGTCCGACCAGCGCGGTCACCGTGCCGGGCCGCAAGGTCAGGGAGACGTCTTCCAGCACGGGAACCCCGCTGCGGTAGGCGAAACCCACCCGGTCCAGTTCCACCGTGCCCGGCTCGGCACCGTTCCCGATCTCAAGCTCCACTGTGGACAGTTCGGGTTCGTCGAGGACGACCTGGATGCGGCGGGCGGCGAGCATCCCTTCACGGACACCGCCCAGGCCGTACCCGATCCCCAGCAACCGTGCGCCGAACGTGGTGCCCAGTAACAGGAACGGGATCAGCGTCACCGGCTCCGTACCACCGCCGACCACCATCGGTGTGCCGATTCCGGTGATCAGGAGCAGGAAGGTGGCGGGCCGGGTGGCGAAGTCGAGCATGGTCTTCTTGCCGGTGAACGGGCGCTGCCAGTCGCCGAGGAAGCCGATGTACTCGTCGAGCCGCCGCCGGAACGACGACGCCGCGGCCCCGCCGAACACCCGGATCACCGGCTGTCCCTCCAGATACGCGCCCGCCTCCCCGGACATCCGTTCCGCCCAGCGCATCGCCTGGCCGGTCTTGGGTCCCGATTGGACGACCATGATCGACGTCGTGACGAGGTAGACGAGGATCGGGACGAGCAGGACGAGGGCGAGCCGCCAGTCCACCGCGAACAGGTACGCCAGCACCGCGACCGGCGCGACGACGGCGGCCACCGCGTCGGGAACGGCGTGCGTGACCAGATAGTGGAGCGAAAGCGTGTCGCCCTGCACGAGTTTCGCGACAGTGCCTGAACTTCGAGCGGTGAACCAGCCCAGCGGCAGCCTCGCGAGTTTGCCCAGCAACCGCTGCCGCAGGTCGCGGGCGAACCGCGCGTCGGCCGCGTGCAGCCAGAGCACGACCGCGGATTCGAGGAGGGTGCCCACGCCGAGCAGCACCAGCGCCGAGACGCCGATCGCCCACAGCGACCCGCCGCCCTCGATCAGCCGCCGGACCAGCTCCACCAGCAGCACGAACGGCGCGAGACCGATCAGCGTCACGACGGCTTGCAGGATCCCGGCGAAGAGCAGCGTCCGCCGTACCGGCGCGAGCAGCCGTCCGGCGGCCTGTGCCCGCCATGCCCCCTTGGGCGCTGCTCCCTTGGGCGCCTGCTCGACCGGCTTCGGGGCCTCGGGCGCCGGTTCTTCCTTCTTCCCACGGAAAGCACCCATGGCCCGGCCGTAGTACCAGTACGCGCGGCCGTGCACCTCGGTCTTGGGGAAGCCGAACGTCTCCCGCAAGCGGGTCTTGAGATGTTTGAACGAACCGGCTTCCGTCGCGATCCACGCCTGCCAGTCCGACCAGTCGCGCGTCTCGATCGCCGCGGCCAGCGAAGTCGCGTCCAGGCGCGGCACCCAGTGGACGGTCAGCCGCGCGTGGTCGCCCAGCGGGATCAGCCGGTCGGTCTCGTCGTGTTCTTCGAGGTAGAGCTCGACGGGAAGATCGGCCGGGACCACGTCGAGGATCGCGTTGATCGCGGGGATCGAGGCGGAATCGCCGATCAGCAGGTAGCCGACGGGTGGTTCGGCGGGGACGGAGAAGGACGAGGAACCCAACGACATCACCGGAACCGTCGAACCGGGCCGCGCGTCGCGCAGCCACCGCGACGCGGGACCGGCGGGCTCGTGCAGGACGACGTCGATCGCGAAGGTGCCGGCTCCCGGATCGGTTTCGGTGAGCGTGTACGCGCGCTGGAACTCCGTCGCGCCGCCTTCCGGGTCCGGGAACCAGAACCGGAGCCAGACCGTCGGCTCCACGACGAGGTCCTCGAACAACGTCGGCGAGACGAACCGGACCCGCACGAACTTCGGCGTTATCTCCTGTGTCTCGACGACGGTCGCTTCGTGGTCCCGGGCCCCGAAACCCCGCATCACCGCGCCTTGGAACCCGCGCGCCATCACAGCCCCTCCCCGGTGGCCGCCAGATCGGCCACCATCTCGGCGACCGGCCTGCCCGGCGGGCAGGACCCGATCAGCCCGCGGATCGACGCGGTCAGCAGCAGCCGCACGTACTCGGGCCGCGGCACCTGCGGCAACGCGGCGGACGGCCCGGCGAGCCGGTCGTCACCGGCCAGCCGGTCGCGCACCGCCTGCCGTTCCCGGTCCAGCCCGGCGCCGTCGGCTTCCTCGGCCGCCATGCTGTTCTCCTCGGACGCGGTCATCGCGATGGTCAGCGACGCGACGGCGCCGCTGAGCACGATCGCCGCGGCGGGCTCGTGACCCCGGCGGACGAGCGCGTCGACCTCGGTGTTCAGCAGGCGCTGGCCACCGTCGCCGCGTGGGAACAGCAGCTGCAGGTAGGTGACCAGGCCCGGGTGTTCCAGCATGAAACCCCGCATCTGCAGGGCGAAGGACAGCAGGTGCCGTTCGACGTCGTGCCCGGGATCGTCCCGGAGCCGCAACTCGGCCAGGATGCTCTCGCCGACCAGCCGCTCGAGCCCCCATCGGGAGTCGACGTGCCGGTAGAGGGCGGTCGCGGTCACCCCCAGCCGGACCGCGACCGCCTTCACGCTGAGCCGCCGCATCCCGAGCTCGCGACCGGCCCGGAGGATGTCGTCCCTCGCGATCGTGGCCGGACGGCCCCCGATGTTCGGCATCTCGCCCCCTTGGAAAGTTATAGGGGGAAACTAAGGGTGGGCTTACCTTGGTGTCAAGGCACAGTTCGGCCGGTGTCCGGAAGCTGCCAAGGGGGTTGCCAGGCCGCCGGTGTGCGAAGGCTTCTCCCTCAGGAGCGGGGCGGGTGGGTCGGGCGGGGCGGCGCGGGTCGGGTCGGTCGGCGACGTGTTGCGAAAGCCACTTTCGCAACGTTGAAGGTTGCGAAAGTGGCTTTCGCAACCCTCCGGGCGGGCGGCCATCCCGCCCCACCCGCCGGCACCCGCACTGCCGACACGCGACACGACACCGCCGGAGCCCTGGAGCCGGTAGGCCTTGCCGCAGGCAAGGCAACCGCTGCCCCGCGTCTTTCTCCGAAAGGCACCCAAGCGAACAACCGAATACGGCCCCTACGGAACGGATCAGGCGGTTTTGGAACCTTCACCGGTCGCGTCACGGAGCAGGTCTTCGGTGAGGACGGTGCGCGAAGGCAGCCCCAATTTCCGCAGCGCCCGTCCGACGTGGATCTCGACCGTCCGCGGCGAGAGGAACAGCCGTTCGCCGATCTCCCGGTTGGTCAGGTTCTGGGCGGCGAGCCGGGCGACTTCGAGTTCCCTCGGCGACAACGCCTCGCCGTACCCCTTGCGCCCGCGCCGGGGCATCTCTGGATCGCACCGCCGCAGGGACCGGCGACAGCGAAGCGCGTCCACAGCGGCGCCGAGGCTCGCGTACACCGTCTCGGCGGTGGTGAAGGAGGCGACGGCCCGTGCCTGCTCTCCGGCTTCGGAAAAGCATCCGGCCGCGAGTTCGTTGGCGTAGGCGGCGAAATACGGGAACGGCAGAGCGCTGTAGGCCTGGGCGGCACCGAGCAGAAGATCGCCTGCGTCGAGGGTTTCGCCGCGCGCCTGGGTGAGCATCCCCCGGCACAGCAGCGCCGAGGCGTTGGCGACCGGCGCGTCCTTGCCGTCGATGCCCTGCCGGTACTCCGCGAGCAGTTCCCGCGCCTCGACGTGCTGTCCCAGCCCGAGCATCGTGCGCACGGCGAACGGCATCAGTTCCGCCGCCCAGACCCAGTTGTTCTTGCGGCGCACGGTCTCCAGGCCGTACTCGGCCAGGCGCCGGGCGGCTTGCAGATCCTTGCCCGCCTGATGGACCGCGACGCGGCCCGCGTACGCCGAAGCCTGCACCGGGACACTGCCCGCGGACAGCGCGAACGCCGCGTCGAATCTGCGCAGTGCCGCCATCGGCCGATGTTGCCCGTACTCGTACCAGCCGAGCACGAGCAGAGGCTCGGCGGCGAGCGAGCTGTCCTTGTCGACCCGCGTCAGCATCGCGCGCGCCTTCTCCGCGACGCTCGCCCACTCCCCCATCGCGAGGTCCAGGCGCAGTTCCGTCCCGTCGGCGAGCGCGTCGAGGTACGGCTGGTGGTCGTCGCGGATCAGCCGCCGCGCGGTCGCGAGGTAGGCCCGCGCGACCGGGTAGTGCCCGTTCCACGCCACCGCGTCGGCCAGGTTGATGTAGGTGCGGGCCACCTGGCGGCAGACCTCGGCCGATTCCGGGGCCCGCGGCAGGTCGGCGATGTCGCCCCAGGCCTCCGGGTCGGCGATCTGCATCCGCGCCGAGAGCCGGTTGGCGGCGATCGCGGCGAGCAACCCGGCGTCGTGCTCTCCCTTGCTGACCTGTTCGGCCTCGTCGAGCCAGCGGAGGTTCTCCTCGACCGGGACCGTGCCGATATGCGGCAGCGCCAAGGTGACCAGTCCCCTGGCCAGCAGGGCCTGCCGTCTGCCGAGGTCGGCCGCGCCCAGTTCGATCTCGAGCCTGCCCGCTTCGACCTTGCCCACCTGGTTGATCAGCACCTGACCGAGATGGACCCGGATCTCGCCCCGCGCGGCCTTGCTCAGCGGCCATTCGCGCAGGATCTCCCGCAGCAGCCGGACCGTGCCCGCGTGGGCGATGCTGCGCGGCAGTTCCCTGCCGAGCCGGACGGCGAACGACTCGCGCGCGGTCCGCGGCAGATCCGCGTCCCGCAAAGCAGCTTCGAGCAGACGGCTCGCCTCCTCGGTCCGGCCGTCTTCGATGGCATTGTCGACCGCGACGCCCGTCCACTGTGTCCACGCGGCGATATCGCCCGCGAGCCGCGCGTGGCGGGCGATCAGTGAGGCGAAGGGTTCGGCGACCGCGGCGAGCCGGGCGGCGGCGCGGCCGTGCATCGAGCACCGCTGAGGGCCGGGAAGCAACGCGTAGACCGCTTCGGCGATCAGCGGACTTCCCGAGACGTAGCGGCCGCGACCGAGATCCCGCAGCAGTCCCGCTTCGACGGCTTCGGTGAGCGCGCCGGAGATCTCACCGGACGACGCCACCGCGCCCAGATCCGCTTCCCCCGCGGGCGATCCCAGCACCGCGGCCGCGCGGACGACGTCGCGTGCGGCCGGTCCGATCGCCGTCATCAGCCCGGCGACCCGGCTCCGCACGATCGGCGGCGCGGTCGCCGACGCCAGCCTGTCCGCCGAAAGCGCCTCGGCCGTGTCACCGACGCTCTGGACCAAGGCGGTCAGGTCGACGGCGATCCCGGACGTCCGCCGGTGTGCCGCTTCGGCGAAATCCGGGGCGCAGCGGCCGAAGGACGCGTCGAGCAGCGTCCGCACCTGGTCGGCGGTGAACGCCGGAAGCGAGAGGTGCGCGGCGGTTTCGCGCAGCGGCGGGAATCGCCGGGATCCACCCGCCACCGCGCTGACCACCACGCTCAGCGCCGCCAGGGAAGCCGCGAGGCCGCGCAGGAACTCCCAGGTGTCGTCGTCGGCGGAGTGGACGTCGTCGAGTACCAGCACCGCCGGACCGCAGCCGGTCAGGACCTCGCGCACGGCACGGAACTCCTGCTGCCGGACGGTGTCGGCGTCCGCGTTCTCCGGGAACGGCGGCAGCCAAGGTGACCATTCGGGGATCAGCCGCCGCAGGACACCGGTCACCGGGGAGAAGGCGCCCGCGTGGGCAGCGGCCACGTCGCTCTTCCCGAGCAGCGCGTCCACCAACGGCGCGAGCCGGCACGGGCGCGCGAAGGAACCACAGCGGGCGGACCAGACCACGCGCGACGCGATCCCGGGATGGGCGGCCAATTCTTCGAGCAGACGGCTCCGGCCCACACCCGGTTCGCCCTCGACGACGGCGACCGACGGCGGGCTCGTGGCGACACGCACCAGTTCGGCCAATTCGGTGTCGCGGGCCACGAACACCGGTGCCGCACCGATCGTCGGCATGCCCGGGACCATACCGATTGGACACCCGCCGAAAGGCGGGAACACGAACAGTGACCACGGGCCGCGCGCTTTCCGCTGGTCCACACCACCTGAGTCACGACGTTAACTCGATCGGCCGACGCCGACCTGCGCTACGCGAAAGCCCGCATCGGCAATACGGACCCTTAGGTATTGGCGCGAACCTTGCCACGAGGCCACCGGAGGGTGAATCTCAGACTGTTCGCAGTGCCCCTGGGTCACTTCGTCACAGCGCAAGTCCCCTGTTCGCGCCGGTCGGCCATCCGTTCGGGTAGCCGAAGTCCCCACCTGTCTCCTTCGGGTAGCCGCCCGCGCGTGCTTCGCGTTCGACCATCCAGTTAGGAGTGTTCCGACGGTGAAGACCTCATTCAGGCGCGGGCTGGCCACGGCCTGTGCCGGTGTCGCCGCGTTGGTCGCCCTGCAGGCGCCCGCCGCCGCGGCGCCCGCGATCACGGCGGCCACCACGATCCCGATCAAGATGCAGGCGCAGGAGAAGAGCAACTGGTGCTGGGACGCCAGTGGCAACACCATCGCCGCCTACTTCGGGCACAGCATCTCCCAGACGAAGTTCTGCCAGGTCGCGCACAACGAGTCCGGTTCGGACTGTGCGAACAACCAGGGTTACCTGAGCGATCAGCAGCGCGTGTTCCGGTGGCTCGGGTTCAGCAACGTCGGCAGCTACAACTCCTCGGGCCAGACGCTGAGCTTCGCGACCATCAAGGCCCAGGTCGACGCGCGGCAGCCGATCGGCACCCGGATCGGCTGGCGCAACGGCGGCGGGCACATGCACGTGCTCTACGGCTACGACAACACGAACGGCGCCACGACGGTGTACTACGGCGACCCGTGGGGATCGAGCCCCCGCTACAACCAGATGAGCTACAACGCCTACCGGTCCAACAACTCGTTCACCTGGACCCACACCGTCTACGGGATCAAGGACTGAAACCATGAAGCGAACCTTCCTCGGCGCCACGATCCTCGCCTTCGGACTGTCACTGGCACTCGGCGGCCAGGCCTCCGCCGCCGACGCCCCCAGCGGCGCGCCCACCGCCGCCGACCTCGCCGCGGTGTCCACAGTGGTCACCAGTGACGCGACCGCCCAGCGGCTCGCCAAGGCGGTGTTCCCCGGAGCGGCCAAGGCGGACACGGCCGTCGCGGCCAGAACCGCCAAGGCCGATCCGCGGACCCCGGTCGCGGTCTACCAGCCGACCGCGGGCTTCATCGCCGGAACGTCGGCCGTCCCCGCCGAACTCGCCTACGTCGCCATTCCCGCCACCCTGGGCAACGGCGACGCGGCGACGGTGTGGTCGCAGCGTGAGGGCTCGGGCTGGTCGGTCTACAACGTCGCCTCGGGTGACGTCGAAAAGCGCCTCGCGGCGCAGACCGGCAAGGGCTACCTCTTGAGCGAGCCGCAGGCCGGTGCCTGGTACGCCGTCGACGGGGACACCGTGACCGTCCTCGACGGCTCGTCGGTGGCGAAGACCGGCGAGACGATGACGCTCGCCGCCTACCGCGAGGCTCTGCAGAGCCGGTACGGCGACAAGCTGCCCGGTTCGACCTACGACCGCACCGGTGCCGCCGGTGGTTACGGTTCCGCCCCGGTGGGCGACACTGACGTGCCGTGGTGGCCATACGCCCTCGGCGCGGTCTTCCTCGCCGTCGCGGGCGCGGGCCTCACCCTCCGGCTCCGCAAGCAGTGACGTCGTAGGCGGGTCGTGAGTGGCGATTCGGGTTCTAGCGGACTCGTATTCGCCTACCCACTGGGTCCGTCACGTCGTCTAGCACTGGACGTGGACGGCACGGCCTTGATCAGCCCGGCGCAAGTTGTGAAAGCCACTTTCGCAACGTTGAAGGTTGCGAGAGTGGCTTTCACAACACGACCTCCCCGCCCCGCGGTCCCGACCCAGCGGTCCCGGCGGCATCGAGTGTCGCGAAAGCCACTTTCGGGACACCAGACGTCCTGAAAGTGGCTTTCGCGACACGCCGCAGTGAGTCCTCTAAATGCGCCAGCCGCCGACCACCTCTAGGCGAACGTGTAGTCCTCCACCGGGAAGCTCTGTGCCTCCTTGATCGCGTTCAGCGTGGACGACGGCCGCAGCAGGGTCGCCTCCCCGTGCGGGTTGAAGTAGTAGCTGTTCGCCGGGCCGCAGTTCCCGAGGGTGAAGATCGAGTCGCCGAGGCGTTCGGTCATCCGGTCGAGGAACGCGTCGTTGGCCTCCTGCGTGACCTCGAACTCGGTCGCGCCTCGCCGCCGCATCGCGCCGAAAAGCCGGTCCATATGGCGCATCTGCGTCTCGATGGTGGTGAAATAGGACAGTCCCGAGTAGGAATACGGGCTGTTGAGCGAGATGAAGTTGGGGAACTTCGGGATCGCGACCCCCTCGTAGGCCTGGAACCGGTTCTCCCGCCACCACTTCCCGAGATCCCGGCCGTCGCGCCCGATGATCTCGACCGCCGGGAAGTTCGCCTCCCACAGATCGAATCCGGTCGCCAGCACCAGGACGTCGATGTCCCGCCGCCGTCCGTCGGCGGTCTCGATCCCGCTCTCGTCGATCTTCGCGATCGAAGTCGTCTCCAGGTGCACGTGGTCCTTGGTGAAGGCCGGGTAGTATTCGTTGGAGAACGTCGGCCGCTTGCAGCCGAACGAATAGCGCGGCGTCAGTTCCGCGCGCAGCCCCGGATCCCGCACCTGGCGGCGCAGATGCGCCTGGCACCACAGCTTGCCGAGCCGGTTGGCCGCCGGCAGCTGCTTGTAGTGCAGGACACCGGAGACCATCATCAGCTCCAGCAGCGCGGTCCCGGTCAGCCGGGCGACCCGCTGGGTGAACGGCACCGCGGCGAACGCGCGCCGGACCGCCTTGGGAACCGGGAAGTCCAGTTTGGGGCTCACCCAGATCGGGGTCCGCTGGTACACGGTGAGGTCCCGCGCGACCTTCGCGATCTCGGGGATCAACTGGACTGCGGTCGCGCCGGTGCCGATCACCGCCACACGCTTGCCCGCGAGGTCGTAGCCGTCGTCCCACGCGGTGGTGTGGATGACCGTGCCGCCGAAGGTGCCGATCCCGGCGATGTCGGGTTTCTTCGGCTGCGAAAGGAATCCGGTCGCGGTGAGGAGGTACTTCGCGGTGACCGGCTCCCCCTCGGCGAGCGAGACCGTCCACTGCGCGTTCGCCTCGTCCCAGACGGCGCCGGTGACCACCGAGCCGAAGCGCATGTAGCGCCGCAGCCGGTACTTGTCGGCGACGTGTTCGGCGTACCGCTTGAGTTCGGCGCCCGGCGCGAAGAGCCGCGACCAGTGCGGATTCGGCTCGAACGAATACGAGTAGGTGGCCGACGGGATGTCGACGGCCAGCCCGGGATAGCGGTTCACATGCCAGGTGCCGCCGAGATCGGACTCGCGTTCCAGGATGAGCAGGTTGTCGTAGCCGAGCCGGTTGAGCTGGATCGCCGCGCCCATCCCGCCGAAACCGGCCCCGACGACGACGGCGTCGTACTGCGTGGTCATGCGTTTTCCTCCCGCTGGGTGTCCTGGTGGAGGCGGGCGCGGTAACCGTCCCGCTCGGGCGAATCGGGGCGCAGGGCCCGGTCGTCCCGCACCAGCCGCCGGAAGGCGTTGAGCGCCGGTTCGGGGGTCACGGCCGCGAGGGTGGCGAGCGCGCCGACGTAACCGGGCACGGCGATCTCCGCGGCGCGGGTGCGGACGGAGTCCACGACGGCGTCGGCGATCCGGCCCGGTTTCACCTTCGGGATCGGCCGCATGTCGAGCCCCGACGCGAGCGCGGTGTCGACCGCCGAAGGCAGCACGGCGGAGACGCTCACCCCGTGCGGGGCACACTCCAGCCTGGTCGCCGCGGTGAGCCCGACGACGGCGAACTTGCTGGCGTTGTAGATCGCCAGCCCCGGGACGGGGAACTTCCCGGCCAGCGACGCGACGTTGACGATGTGCCCGCGTCCGCGTTCCAGCATGCCGGGCAGGGCCAGCCGCATGCCGTGAACGACGCCGAAGACGTTGACCTCCATGGTCGCCCGGTTGAGCGCGTCGGAGAGGTCGAGGAAACCGCCGTTGGGCATGATCCCGGCGTTGTTGACGAGGACCGCGAGCGGTCCGTTCGCCTGTTCGGCGTCGCCGAGGAAAGCGGCGAACGAAGCCTGGTCGGCGACGTCGAGGTGGTGCGCGGTCCCGCCGATGTCGGCGGCGGTGCGCTTCGCGGCTTCGAGGTCGAGATCGCCGATGGACACACGCGCGCCGAGCGCGGCCATGCGTTCCGCCGACGCGCGGCCGATGCCCTGCCCCGCGCCGGTGATCGCCACATGCGCGCCGTCGAGGTCGAGGTCCGGGTACTTGCTCATGCGCGCACTCCTTCTCGTTCGAAGGCGTCGGCGACCAGGCCGGGCGCCGTCCTCAACGCGGTGGCGAGCACGTGCTCGCGCCGCCGTCCGTCCATGAAGTTGGCACCCATGGCGGCGAGGTCGGCCGGATCCGGTTCGATCCGGACCACCCGGACGCCCGCCGCCCGCAGCCGCCGTGCCTCGTCGTTCACGCGCCTGGTCATCGCCGTCCGCAGCAGGCGTTCCAGCCGGGTCAGGCCGCGTGCCGGAGCACCGCCTTCGCTGCTCATCGGCGCGATCAGCACGACCTCGCCGACGTCGCGGGTGAGCAGGAGATCGGCCGAGGTCGGGGAAACCGTCCCGCCGTCGAGCAGCGGGCGTCCGTCCACAACGGACGGTGGGAACCAGCCCGGGATGGCCCAGGACGCGGCGATCGCCTCGCCGAGGCGGGCCGGTGGCGCGTCCGGGGAGCCGAGCGCGACCCGCTCACCCGCCGGTGTCGACGCCATCAGCCAGGTCGCGGGATGCGGGACCCAGCCGCCGGGCGCCAGCGCGTCGCCGAGGTCGCGGAGCCAACCGGCGTCTCCCCTGCCCCGGGGCAGAAGTCCCGCGAGACCGGCGAGCGCGTCGACGTCGCGGCGGAGCGCGGCCCGGACCAGCCCGGTCGCGGGCCACCGCGGGGACGGCACCGGAGGGAACCGGTCCGGCGTCCGGCGGACGTGCGCGGCGACGACGGCGTCACCGCCGGGCGCGCCGGCCACCGCGTCGAGGATCGCCGTCGCCGGGATGCCCGCCCCGAGCATGGCCACCGCCTCGGCGCCCGCCGAGGTCCCGACCAGGACCTCCGCCTCGCGTGGGTCCCAGCCGGCCCGGGTGTGCAGCGCGTCGAGGACGGCGGCCGTCCAGGCGAACCCCAGGGTCCCGCCGCAGCCGAGCACCAGCGCCCTCGCGGAATGACGTGTCATTTCCGGAACGGTATGTCATTTGAACGCGCTGGGCAATAAGCTGGCGGGATGACGACGGAGACCCCGGTCAGCAGGGCCGCACGGAAGAAGCAGGAACTACGGCGCGAGATCGTGGAGACCGCGTTCGACTGCTTCGCCGAACGCGGTTACCACACGACCGGTATCGCCGACATCGCCGCGCGGCTGGGCATCGGGCACGGCACCTTCTACCGGTACTTCCAGAACAAGCGGGACATCGTCGACCACGTGATCACGGACCTGGTCGAGAAGGTGGTCGCCGCGCTGGCCGCGGACAACGCGCCGGACGCGGTCAACAGCCTGGCCGAATACCGCAGGCAGAGCGCCCGGATCGGCGACGCGCTCGCCCGGATCTTCGGCGGCGACCCGCGGATGGCCCGGTTCCTCCTGCTCGAAGCGGCGGGCATCGACGCCGAGATGCGGGAACGGGTACTGGATTTTTACGAGACCGCCGCCGAGCTGACCGCGGGCTACCTGCACCACGGCGTCCGCCTCGGGTATCTGCACGAGGACCTGGACGTGGACGCCACCGCGCGCGCGATCAACGGGATGATCCTCGCGTCCATACTCGCCGAACTGCGCGATCCGTCACCGGAACGGCAGGCGGCGATGAGCCGAGCGGTCCGTCGCGTCATGTACGACGGCATCGCGGCGCCTCGCTAGAGACCGGCCGGCCGGTCCGGTGTAAGACGCACCAGCCGACGGGGTCCGGGCCGTGCTGGTGGACAGGTCCATGAAACAGGCTCCAGATGCGCGGGTCTAGCGGCGAAAACGCATAACGAGACCGGCGCGAAACGAACGTCAGGATCTGCGCAGGGTCTGACTGGGCGACTCACCGAAAGCGGCGCGATAGTGGGCGCTGAACCGGCTGCCGTCCAGGAATCCCCATTTCGCGGCGACACGGGTGATCGTCCCGGCCGCACCGGGTTCGGCGTCGCGGAGTTCCGCACGGGCCCGGTCCAGCCGGACCCGGCGCAGGTAGGCCATCGGGGTGGTGTCCAGATGCCGCCGGAACGCCAGTTGCAGGGCGCGCACCGAGACCCGGCAGGCACGGGCGACGTCCGCGACACCGAGGTCGAGATCCGGATTGGCCTCCAGGAAAGCGATCCCGCGGCGCACGGTGTCCGGGACGGCGTCCCTGCGGTCACACGGACGCTCCTCGCCCTCGCCCGCGATGAAGGTGTCCAGGGCCACGGCGGCCATCAGCCGCCCCGCCGCGCCCAGCACCAGCGGACCGTTCTCCACCCCCGGCTCGGAGAACAGACCGGTGACGTACTCGACCGTCCTGCGCCATCGTTGCGCCTTCACGATGCTCACCGGCTCATAACTCAGCCGCTCGATCGCCCCGCCGTCCTGCGCCGGGTCGACCCCGGTGAACAGGGCCAGATCGATACCGGTGACCTGCAGACGCGCACGGTGCAGGCCGGTCCGGTAGTCGTGACCGGGATGCGGGCCCGCGAACACGTCGCCGGGCCCGAACCGGCGGTCGCTGAGACCGTCGTCGATCTCCAGCACGCCGTCCAGCACTCGCAGCAGCACCATCCTGCCCAGCGGCTGGACGACGACCTCCGTGGTCAGCGTGTTGTGCAGGAAGTCGAAATGCACGTCTCCGAGATCGCAGCGGTCGTGCTCGAAACGATAGTTTTCGACGCTGCCCCGCACTCGCAGCCGGTTGTCGCGGTAGGCCTCGGCGATCAGGGCCCGAGCCTGCTCCGGATCGGTGGTCGAGAACTCCGTCACCACGGGTTCGTGCATGAGACCACATCTCCTTTCCGTTCACCCGTAACGAAAAGTCGCCCGTCGGAACGGTACTGCCAGTCGGCGGGCATCACCAGGTCGAGTCGGGTTCATCCGGCTGGTCGAAATGGCTGACGCGCACGGTCCAGGATGGCCCTGGCGCGCAGTTCGACCGGCCTGTCCACCATCTGTCCGTCCGCCACGGCCACCGAACCATCGCCCACGAGCGCGGCCACTCCTCTCGCCCACTCGATTTCGCTTTCCGACGGCGCCAGTTCCCGGGCGGCGACGGCCACCTGCCGGGGATGGACACAGAGCTTTCCGGTGAACCCCAAGCTCTTCGCGTGAGCGAGGTCCGCCTTCAGCGCGGCCTCGTCGCCGAGCGCCGTGGTCACCCCGTCGATCGGAGCAGCCCTGCCCGCGGCCGCTGCGGCGACGACCAGCGCGGAACGCGCGTACCGCAACGCTTCGTGCGATCGATGGTCGACGCCGAGCTGGGTGGCCAGGTCGACGCTGCCGAAGGCGGGGCGCACCACCCCGTCCGCTCCGCAGACGGCCACCGCGCCCGCGATCCCGGCCGCCGTCTCCACCAGCGGCAGGAGCGGGACGCCGGGCAGCCGTCCGGCGAGGGCGTCGAGCTCGGCGCGGTCTTCGGCCTTGGGCACCATCACCGCGAGCGCGTCTCCGACGCTCGCGACATCCTCGTCGTACCAAGGGGTTCCGGCGGCGTTGACGCGGACGACCGCCCGGTGGCCTTCCGCCAGCCACGCCCGGACATTTTCGCGCGCTGTCTCCTTCTGTTCGGGCGCGACAGCGTCTTCCAGGTCGAGGATCACGACGTCGGCACCACTGGCCGCGGCCTTGGCGAACCGGTCCGGCCGGTGGCCGGGCACGAACAGGAAGGTCTTCGCGGAGGCGAGAAGAGCACTCATCGGCGCACCGTTCCGGTCGCCGTCCGCCGTCCGTGGCGATCACGGACGGCGGTGGCGGTCTCGTCCGCTCCGGCTTCGGCCCGGACGATCAGGCCTTGATGGTCGAACAACGGCGAGACCAGGCGGTAGTCGAAGGCGAGTTCCCCACCGATCCCTTGCCGCCTCGCGGCCTCGGCCATCGCGAGCGCCTGCAACGGGCCGTGGGTGAGCAGCCCCGGATAGCTCTCGACGTCGCGCGCGTAGTCGCGGTCGTAGTGGATGCGGTGCGCGTTGTAGGTCAGCGCCGAGAAGCGGAACAGCAGCGTCGGCGAGATGTCGATCGCCCATTCGCCGTCGGCCACCGGCACCTCAGGCTCTTCGGTGGCCGCCTTGGCTTGCTCCGAAGCGGCGTCGCGGTAGACGATGTCCTGTTCCTCGTCGACCACGACCCGGCCGTCCTGGATGATCTTGTGTCCGGTGGTGACGAAGGTCAGCCGTCCCGTGCGACCCTGTTTCTCTTGCACGGAAAGCACTTCCGTGCGCCGGACGGCGGGCAGGCCGCATCGCAGCGGCGCGAGCGTCCGGACCCGGCCGCCCGCCCACATGCGACGTCGTCCGGGTTCCGGAGGCGCGGGGATGGTGGCGCGGATCGGATGCCCGTCCGGCCCCAGATCGGCCTGCGCGGGCCGGTCGAGCAGGTAGAACCAGTGCCACAGCAGGGGCAGGCCGTCGCGGTCCACGTCCGGCATCTCGACGTCGAGCAGCGAACTCAGCGCTTCCGCCGGGCCGGGCTGCAAGACCTCGGCTACTTCCTTCACGGCCGGACCTCCTCGCCGGGACCGAACTCGGCCCGGATCGACTCGTTGTGCGCCCCCAGCGCGGGGACCGGCCCCATGACCGGTTCCCTGCCCACCACCTCGACCGGGGGCAACAGCGCCTCCAGCGCGCCGGCCGGGGTTTCCACCGCGCGCCACCGGTTCCGCGCGGCCAGCTGCGGATGCCGGGTGAACTGCTCGGGCGTCCGCAGCCGGGCGTTGGCGATCCCGGCGCGCTCAAGCAGGTCCCCGACCTCGTCGGCGGTCAGGCCGTTGAAGGTCTCCTCCAGGATCGCGGTGAGTTCGTCGTCGTTGTCGACGCGGTCGTCGTTGGTCCGGAAGCGCGGATCTTCGACAAGTTCTTCGCGCCCCAGCACGTCCCGGCAGAGCACGATCCACTCCCGTTCACTTTGGACACTCAGGAAGACCTTGTCGTCACCGGTGCTGTACGGCCCGTACGGCGAGATCGACGGATGTGCCGCGGCCGTGCGCCTCGGCGGTTCCTGGCCGTAGCGGGAGAAATAGGCGGGCTGGCTCATCCACTCGCCGAGCGAGTCGATCATCGCGACGTGCAGGCTCGCGCCCTCACCCGTGCGTTCGCGGTCGTACAGCGCGGTGAGGATGCCGGTGTAGGCGTACATCCCGGTGGCGATGTCGGCGATCGAGATCCCCGCCTTCGCCGGGGTTTCCGGGGTCCCGGTGGACATCACAAGCCCGGTCTCGCACTGAACGAGCAGGTCGTAGGCCTTCTTCGTCCGATACGGACCTTCGGGGCCATAGCCCGAGATCGAACAGTGGATCAGTTCCGGGCGCTTCGCGCGCAGGGTCTCGGCGTCGAGTCCGAGCCGTTCCACCGCCCCGGGTACGAGGTTCTGCACGAACACGTCGGCCCGGTCGATCATCACGCCGAGCAGCGCCCGATCGGCCGGATCCTTGATGTCGAGTTCGACGCTTTCCTTGCCTCGGTTGAGCCAGACGAAGTAGCTCGACTGCCCGTGGACGGTCCGGTCGTAGTCGCGGGCGAAGTCGCCGACGCCACGGCGTTCGATCTTGATGACCCGCGCGCCGAGGTCGGCGAGCTGACGTGACGCGAACGGCGCGGCGACGGCCTGTTCCAGCGCGACGACGGTGATTCCCTCGAGTGGGTGGCCCATGCTGCCTTCCTCGCTGTTCAGGACGGGATGCGGTGCCGTTCGACCAGCTGGCGCGCGATCACGCCGCGCTGGATCTCGTTGGTGCCTTCACCGACGATCATCAGCGGCGCGTCACGGAAGTAGCGTTCGACGTCGAACTCGGTCGAGTAGCCGTAGCCGCCGTGGATCCGGACCGCGTCGAGCGCGATCTCCATCGCGGCCTCGGAGGCGAACAGTTTCGCCATCCCCGCCTCCAGGTCCGCGCGCTCGCCCGAGTCGTACCGGCGCGCCGCGTGGTGCACCAGCTGCCGCGCGGCCTCGAGCTTGGTCGCCATGTCCGCAAGATAGTTGCCGATCGACTGATGCTGCCAGATCGGCTTGCCGAAACTCTCCCGTTCCTGGGCGTACCGCAGGGAATCCTCCAGCGCCGCGCGTCCGACGCCGAGCGCCCGGCAGGCGACCTGGATCCGGCCGATCTCCAGTCCCCGCATCATCTGGGCGAAGCCACGTCCTTCCTCGCCACCGAGCAGCGCGGTGACCGGGGCGCGGTAGTCGTCGAAGGACAGCTCACAGCTCTCGACGCCCTTGTAGCCGAGTTTGGGCAGATCCCGGGAGACCTGGAACCCGGGCCCTTTCTCCACCAGCAGGACGGAGATCCCTTGGTGCGTGGGTTCGGCGGCGGGATCGGTCTTGCACAGCAACGCGACCAGCTGGGACCGGCGCGCGTTGGTGATCCACGTCTTGCGGCCGTTGACGACGTACTCGTCGCCCTCGCGCCGTGCCGTGGTGCGCAGCGCTTGCAGGTCCGAGCCGCCGCCGGGTTCGGTGAGCGCCATCGTCGCGCGGATCTCGCCCGTCGCCATCTTCGGCAGGTAGGCGTCCTTCTGCTCTTGAGTGCCATATGTGGCAAGGAGTTTCGCGACGACCGTGTGACCGCCCATCGCGCCGGCGAGGCTCATCCAGCCGCGCGCGAGCTCCTCGGTCACCAACGCGTAGCACTGGGCGGAGACCTGGGTCTCGCCCCAGGGCACGGGCACGGCCAGCCCGAAGACGCCCATCGCCTTCATCTGGTCGATGAGTTTCTCGGGGTAGGTGTTCGTGTGGTCGAGCTCCTGGGCGGCGGGCCGGACCTCGCGATCCACGAATTCGGCCACGAGCGCGACGATGGCGGTCTCTTCCTCGGTCATGCGATTATCATGAGCGATGATGACTGGGTAAGTGAAATACCGAATGGTGATAGTCGCATAGCGGACCGCGATGAGCAGGGGACGACGGTGGACTTCAAGCAGCTCAAGGCGTTGGTGACGGTCGCCGAAGTGGGCAGCGTGACCCGCGCGGCCGAGCTGCTGCACCTGGTCCAGCCCGCGGTCACCCGGCAGATCCGCACGCTGGAGCAGGAGCTGGGCGTGCCGCTGTTCGAGCGGACCCGGCACGGGATGCGCCCGACCGAGGCCGGCACGACGCTGGTCGAACGCGCCCGCCGGGCGCTCACCGAACTCGACCGGGCCAGGGCCGAGCTGGCCCCGCAACCCGGGGTGGTCACCGGGATCGTCACGGTCGGCCTGCTGGAAAGCGCCGCCGAACGGCTCGCCGCGCCGCTCACGACGGCCGTACTGCGAGACCATCCGGGGATCGAACTGCGGCTGCTCACCGCGTACTCGGGGCATCTTCAGCGGTGGATCGACGACGGCGACGTCGACCTGAGCCTGCTCTACAACCTGACCAGCACGCCGTCGCTCAACGTCCGCCCGCTGGTCCGCGAACGGCTGTGGGCGGTCGCTCCCCCGTCGGCCGGGCTGGAACCCGCGCGGCCCGTCCCGTTCGCGGAGGTGGCGGCGCATCCGCTGGTCATGCCGTCCGAGGGGCACGCGCTGCGCACCCTCATCGACGGCGCCGCCCGCGAGGCGGGTGCCGAGGCGGAGGTCACCGTGCAGACCAACTCGATGACGTTGCAGAAACGCCTGGTGCTCGGCGGGCACGGCTGGACGATCCTGCCCGGCATCGGCATCGCGGCGGACGTCGCCGACGGCACGCTGGGCGCGGCTCCGGTGTGCGAGCCGGAGGTCTGGCGCACCGTCGTCCTCGGCATGCCCCGGACCGGACGGGTGACGCCCGCCGTCGACGCCGTCGCGCGGGCGCTGGTCCAGCAGATCCACCGGACCGTGCGCGAGGGCGAATGGCCCTCGGCGCGGCTCTGGGACGACCGAACAGGAGAAGAATGACCACGCTCCCCCGTACCGGCCACGCCGTCGCCGCCGACGGCACCCGGCTGGCCTACCAGTGCCAGGGCGAGGGCAGGCCGCTCGTGCTGCTGGCCGGGCAGGCGAACGACCACACCTGGTGGGACCGTACGCGCGGGGACTTCCCGAGCACGATCACCATGGACTACCGCGGCACCGGAGCCAGCGACGCACCCGATTCCGCTTACTCCACAGCAGGTTTCGCGGAGGACGTGATCGCGGTCCTCGACGCGCTCGACGTCGCCGAGGCCGACGTCTACGGCACCTCGATGGGCGGCCGCGTCGCGCAGTGGGTCGCCGCGCGGTATCCCGGCCGGGTGCGGCGGCTCGTCCTCGGCTGCACCTCGCCGGGCGGCACGCACGGTGTCGAGCGGTCGAACGACGTGCGGCTGGCGCTGGCCCGGCGGTCCTCCGTGGAGGCACGGGAGACGTTGGAGGACCTGATGTACACACCTGGCTGGCGGGCCGCTCATCCAGGGCCGTATCGAGTGCTGGGCGCACACGGCATGCCGCCGCACGCGGTGCGCGGGCATCTCGTCGCGAGCAACACCCACGACGCCTGGGACGTGCTTCCGGAGATCACCGCGCCCACCCTGGTCCTCCACGGTGACGACGACCTGCTGGCGCCGCCGGCGAACGCGCCCCTGCTGACGGAACGGATCCCCGACGCGCGCATGCACCTGTTCGCCGGGGCGCGGCACGCCTACTTCGACGAGTGCCGTCCCGAGGCGAGCGACCTGGTCAGCGACTTCCTGGGGTAGCTCCCCGGCTCCATGCCGACCGGGTATGCGTCCATCGCGGATTTCTATTTCTCAACCGCAGGGATCACAGCTCATGATGGTCGGCATTCCCGGAGCGAAGGAGCTTCCCTTGCCGCACAAGAAACCCGGCGTCGTGGCGAACGTGGTCCGAGGCTGCCTCGGCAACCTGGTCGAGTGGTACGACTGGTTCGTCTACGCCTCGTTCAGCATCTACTTCGCGGCGAGTTTCTTCCCCAAGGGAAACCAGACGGCGCAGTTGCTGTCCACGGCCGTCGTGTTCGCGGTCGGCTTCCTGATGCGCCCGCTCGGCGGCTGGCTCCTCGGCCTCTACGCGGACAGGTTCGGGCGGCGGGCCGCGCTGACGCTGTCCGTGACGCTGATGAGTTTCGGTTCGCTGACCATCGCGATCACGCCCGGCTACGCGTCGATCGGCATCCTCGCGCCCGTGATCCTCGTGGTCGCCAGGCTCGCGCAAGGCCTCTCGGTCGGCGGCGAGTTCGGGTCGAGCGCGACGTACCTTTCGGAGATCGCCACTCCGGGACGACGCGGGTTCTACTCGAGTTTCCAGTACGTCTCGATCACCGTCGGCCAGCTCGCGGCCCTGCTGGTGATGATCGTGATGCAGGCGCTGCTGACCGAGGCCCAGATGTACGCCTGGGGCTGGCGGATCCCGTTCGTACTCGGCGCGATCGCCGGGCTCGTGGTCATGTACCTCCGCCGCAGCATGATGGAATCGGAACACTTCCAGCGCTCTTCGGCCACCGGTTCCCGTCCCCGCGGCGGTCTGCGGGTCCTGGTGCGCTCGCACCGCCGCCAGGTCCTCGCCGTCCTCGGTCTCGCCATCGGCGGGACGGTGGCTTTCTACACCTTCACCAGCTACCTCCAGAAGTACATGGTGAACACGGCGGGAATCCCCAAACAGACCGCCTCACTCATCGGTTTCGCCGCCCTGTTCCTGTTCATTTTCATGCAGCCCGTCGCCGGCGCCCTGTCCGACCGCTTCGGCCGCCGCCCGGTCATGTTCGGCTTCTCCGTCGGCGGCATGCTCCTGACCGTGCCGATCATGACGCTGGTGGGCAAGACGAGTAATCCGTGGATTGCCTTCCTGCTCATGATCACGGCGCTGGTGTTCCTCAGCGGCTACACGGCTTTGTCGGCGATCATCAAGGCGGAAATGTTCCCCACCAACGTCCGCGCCCTCGGCGTCGGACTGCCGCACGCACTGGCGACCGCTGTCTTCGGCGGGCTTTCGGAACCGATCGCTTTGGCGCTGAAGCAGGCTGGGCACGAGAGCGTCTTCTTCTGGTGGGTCACGGGATGCGTCGCGCTGACCTTCGTGGCGACTTGGGTGGTGCGGGAACCCTCGCGGGACTCTTCTTTGGAGGTTTCCGCTCTGCCTGCTCGAGATTCTGTTGCGGGGTGAGGTTTCTGCCAGGAGTGGAGTGTGGCCGATTTTCGGCGATGAATACTTGCGGCCCTCACAAGGCGACGTGGTAGTCGCCGACCGGAAAGAGAGTAGTCAGGTCTGCTCGGTCAGCCTGTGGGTGAGATCGTCCAGGCGGGCGGTGACTTCCTCCGGGTTGACGAGGTCGTGATGAACGTGGTCGACGACGCCGGTGTCGAGATTTCCGATCTCGAGTTCGGCTTCGCCGCTGGTCCAGATGATGAACGAGCCCACCATGTCGCCGGTCTCGCAGACAACCCGGGCGGTTCTCTTCTCGCGGTCAGGGCCGAGAGTGAGTTGCCATTGGATCGCGGCGGCTTCCCACTTCGGTGCGTAGATGTGGACGGCCGCGACGAACTGGGCGAGGTCGGACTCGATCACCTGCCGATGCTATGCCACCGCTGCTGTCGTGGGCGCCCGGTAATACGTCTTGGACGTCACGGCGGCGGGTAGGCAGATCAGCGCGGCGTCGCACTTGCCGGCTGCGCGTCCGGCCTTGCGGATCGGCGATGATGTAGAGGTCGGTCTTTCCTTTGCCTGGGCAGAGGCCTGCGATCCGGCACATCGTCAGCCCCGGCAGGTAGGCCACCTCGTAGACAAAACACGCGGGCCACGGAGACGGGTAGACCACCCGTAACGCGGGCTCAGTACAGGGCGACGGCGCGTCACGCATCTGCTTCCCGTCCGGCTCCGGACCGACCGCGTGATGCTCGCGCTTTCCGGCGTCCGAGCCGAGGAACACGGCGTATTCGCCGGTTATCCAAGGTATGTTCAGCCTTGCCGTGCATGGTCACCAGTGGGGCGTCAGAGGTCGGCGCGCCACACTACGACGAAACCTCCCTTGCGACGGCTGTACCCCTGTCCGCGCTCCCAGATTCCAGCCGCTGTCGCCTCAGTATCACGCAGAAGTCTGCTCATACAAGGAAGTCGTGGCCGATTTTCGGCAATGCCCTAGAACAGTGGCGGCTCGTCGGCGGGATCCCTGGATGAAGCCATGTTGCCAGGCGCGGGATCTCCCTGTGGAGGGCTGCTTACGCGGAGGCAGTGTGGCCGAAGTGAGGCAGTGTGGCCGATTTTCGACGACGACTCAGAACGGCGGCGGCTCGTCGTCCGGGGACACCGCCGGGCGAGGATCGTGCAAGGGTGGCGGGGTGCTGTCGTAGTGCTGCCCGGTCGGGGTGGTGATGGTGAGGGTGCCGTCAGCAGCCAGGGTGTAGGTCCAGCCCGGTTCGTCCTTGAGCCGATGGTCACGGCGGCAGAACGCGATCAGGTCATCGACATTCGTGTGCCCGCCGAATTGCCACGGCACGGAATGGTCCAGGTCGCAGGCTTGGGCGACACGGTGGCAGCCGGGTCTTCGGCACTCACGGTCCCGCACCCGGACGAACTCACCCAACCCGGCGGTGGGCCGATACCGTTCCCGGCCCAGGTCCAGCACTTGACCGGACAAGGGATCGGTGATGATCCGCCGCAGCACCGCGTCCGGGCCCGAAGCGATCTCCCTCGCGAGCGACGCCGGGATATGCCCATGC
The DNA here is from genome assembly GCF_001995215.1 of Amycolatopsis azurea DSM 43854. Lineage (GTDB taxonomy): Bacteria > Actinomycetota > Actinomycetes > Mycobacteriales > Pseudonocardiaceae > Amycolatopsis > Amycolatopsis azurea. Next base: position 158,292 of record NZ_MUXN01000007.1, on the reverse strand, counting down.
CCGGCCAACTCCGCCGGATCCTCGTTCAACCCCAGATAGGTGGCCAGATCCATATAGAGGAACACCTCCGACCGTTCACTCGCCCCGCCTTGACCGCCCAGCAACAAATCCAATGCGACGTCAGCGCGCAATTGGTCAAGGGTGCGGGTCTCGCCACCGGCCTTCAGCGCCCGTGCCTCCCGATCGATCCGCGTGTAGGCCGCGGTCACCTTCTCCACCGGTCCGTCTTCGACTTCGATCGACGCGACCCCGGTCTCCCCATGGCGCACTCGGAGGCGACGACCTTCGCGATTGTGCTCAGTACGCCGCTTCGCACCGTCTCGATCGACGGTCGACGCAGCGTGACTCGCCGCTTTTCGAATCTGTTCGGTGTTCCTCCCCTCCAGCCGGTCTTCCAGCAAGGCGTCGGCGGTGCGGGCGTCCTCGTCGGACAGCCACGCGGTCGCCGCGGCGACCTTCGCCGCCCCCGCACCACCCAGCAACCCCCGATCCATCAACCCCAGCGTGCACGGCAAGCGGGTGGTCAACGCCTCCGCCGTCGACACCAGCGCCGCGGCATGAACGTCCACAACAGACAGCTCGAACGCCACCTCCTGCACCACACTCGACGCGCGATCGCACGGAACCGGACCGCCTCCAACCGCGCGATATCCGCCGACGCCGCCTTCGCGAGCGCCACGCACTCGACGTAGGTCAGGGAGCTGATTTCCTTGCATGAAGCCAAAAAGGCTGTGTCAGTGTCCACGACAAGAACGGTACAACCACCCACCGACAATTCCGGACACCGAGCGGCGTCGCCGATTTCCGGCGACGAAGCATCAGTCGACTTCGAGCAGACCTTCAGCGCCGTTTTCCAGCCGCCGAGCGACTTTCTCCGACCGCGGAAGCATGGAATTCTCGTAAACCTCAACAGCCTCAACAAAACTACTCGAACCGGCCAGCGCGAGTGCGAGTTCGCAAGCGTCGAGCATGGCCAGATTGACGCCGACACCGAGCGGCGGCATCAGGTGGGCGGCATCGCCGAGCAGGGTCACCGACGGCGTGCGTTCCCACGCATGCGGAACGGGCAGGACGTACAGCGGACGGTCCACATAGGGCCCGTCGTTGTCGGTGATCATCCGCAGCATCGTTGGCGACCAAGAAGAAAACGCGTCGAGCAGCCGAGCGCGGATCTCCGGAGTATCACGTGAACCGACCCAGTCCGCAGGCAAGCGCTGGATCACGTAGACCCGGATGTGGTCACCGCTGTTGCGCTGAGCGAACAGGCAGCGGTCGCCGTCGGCCGCCATCGCGCTGCCCTGGCCGACGAGCGCCGCGAGTTCGGGATGCGCGTTCTCGACGTCGTCGAACCAGGCCTCCAGGAACGTGATCCCCGAATACCCGGGCACGGCCGCCGACACCGCCGGGCGGACCCGTGACCACGCGCCGTCGGCGCCGATGACCAGATCCGTGTCGACGGTCGTCCCGCCGGCGAACCGCAAGCGTCCCGGAAGCTCCACGCTCTCCAGGGCAGAACCCCACCGCACGGTGCCCGGTTCGAGTGAATCCAGCAGCAGGCCGCGCAGCTGACCTCGGTCGATCTCCGGTTTGAACAGCTCCCCCTCGGCTGGGACGTGGTGCTCCACAAGCCCGCCCGCAGGATCCAGCTTGCGCATCTCCTGCCCTTCCGGGCGGCAGAGGGCGAAGAACTCGTCGAGCAGGCCGGCCTCGCGGAGAGCCAACTGTCCGTCGTCCGCGTGCAGGTCGAGGGTTCCGCCCTGGTTACGGGCCTGAGGATGGGGGTCGCGGTCGTAGACCGTCACGGGGATGCCGTGCTTCTGCAGGATGCGGGCGCAGGTCAGGCCGCCGGGGCCCGCTCCGATGATGCTGATCGTCATGCCTCCAGAAAAGCAGAACGAGTTAAAAAGTGCAACGAGTCAACTTAGTGACTGAGACAACTCATGAGGTAGAGTGCGCTCATGGAGACTCCCGGACGGCGTGAACGCAAGAAGGCGGCCACCCGCCAGGCCTTGGCGGACGCCGCCTTGAAGCTGTTCTTGGAGCGGGGCTACGACCAGGTGAGCATCCGCGACATCGCCGAGGCCGCCGACGTGTCGACCACGACGCTGTTCAAGCACTTCACCGGCAAGGAAGCGCTGGTCTTCGACGAGTCCGAGGACCGCGAAGCCAACCTGATCGCCGCCGTACGAGACCGCGAAGCAGGGCAGAGCGTCGTCGAGGCGCTACGCGAGTACGTGCTCGCCACCTGGCTCCCGCTCACGGCTCATCCCCAGTACCCCGAGTTCACCGCGCTGGTGAGCGGCACGCCCGCGCTCCAGGAGTACGGCGAACGCATGTGGACCCGGCACGCCGCGGCCCTCGGCGCCGCCATCGCCGAGGACGCCGGTGTGGCCCCTGACGACGTGGCATCCCGCGCGCTGGCGCGATTCGTCCTGGACATTCCCGCGCTCACCCGCGGCAGGGAGGACCCCAAGAAGGCCGTCGAGGAGATCTTCGACCTCCTCGCCCACGGCTGGCGCTAGTCCTCTTCGGACGGCCGAGACCCGCGCAGCGAGCCCGGGTGCGCCTTGGCGGACGGGTCGTCGCGGGTCTTGAGCAGGCTCGCCACCGTCACCACGACGAGGATGCCGATGATCACCGCGAGACTGACCGGCGTCGAGATCTCCGGAACGTTCTCGTCGATGTCCACGTGGGCCCAGTGCAGGATCAGCTTGATCCCGATGAACCCGAGGATCACCGCGAGCCCGGCCGACAGGTACACCAGCCGGTCGAGCAGGCCCTTCACGAGGAAGTACAGCGCCCGCAGGCCCAACAGGGCGAAGGCGTTGGCGGCGAAGACGATGTACGGCTCGTCGGTGACACCGAAGACGGCGGGGATCGAGTCCAGCGCGAACAGCAGGTCGATCCCGCCGATCGCGAGCAGCACCACCACCAGCGGCGTGCCCACCCGCTTTCCCCCCACGCGGGTGAACAGCTTCCCGCCGTCGTAATCCTGCGACAGCGGCAGCAGGCGGCGCGCGGTCCGCACCACCACGTTGTTCTCGACGTCCGGATCCTCGTCGCGATGCCGGAACAGCTGGATCCCGGTGTAGATCAGCAGCAACCCGAACAACAGGAACATGAAGGAGAACAACGAAAGCAGCGTGGCACCGAGCGCGATGAAGATCGCGCGCATGATGAGCGCGACGACGATGCCGAACGTGAGCACCTTGTGCTGATGTTCCTCGGGTACCGCGAAGGTGCTCATGATGATCACGAAGACGAAGAGGTTGTCGACCGACAGGCTCTTCTCCACGATGTAACCCGCGAAGTACTGCTGTCCGAAGTCTCCGCCGTGCGCCAGCGTCAGCCAGACGCCGAACGCCACCGCGACCAGGATGTAGCCGATCGACCAGGCCACCGCCTCGCCGAAACCGACCTTGTGCGGCCGCACGGCCGCGAGGATGAGGTCGAGGGCCAGCAGCCCGAGCACCAGCCCGATCGTCAGGGTCCAGGTGAGGCCGTCGATCTGGAGCATCCGGACCCTGTCTTTCGTTAGGCGGCAGGTGCCCAGATCCTAAGTGGGACTCCCCCGGTCCGCATTCGCATGACCCGGCGCCGCGTCCAGCAGCGCGGCGAGCACGGTCTTGAGCAGCGGATGATCCGCGCTCCCCCGCCGGACGGCGGCGAACACGCGGCGCAGCGGCGGCTCACCTCGCAAGGGGACGGCGACCGAACCGGGGACGGCGGTGAAAGCATTGCGCGGCACCAAGGCCACGCCCTCGCCCGCGGCGACCAGGGTGGTGATCGCGTGGAAGTCGTCGGAGACGTGCCGGATCCCGGGATTGGCGCAGACGATCATCAGCACGTCACGGCAGGGATTCCCGGGTTTCGGCGCGATCCAGTCGTCGTCGGCGAGTTCGTCGATGTCCACTTCGGACGCTTCCGCGAGCCGGTGCGCGGTGGGCAGCACGACGTCGAACGGCTCCACGTACAACGGGAACCGGGTGAGCCTGCTTTCATCCGTCCGTGGCGAGAGCCGGTACTCCTCGGTGATCGCCAGATCGACCTCGCCGTCGAGCAGCAGCGGGATGCTCGCGTGCCCCTCGACGTCCTGCACCTGCATGGACACCCCGGGCGACCCGGAACGCAGCGCGGCGATCGCCGGCGCGACGACCAGGGTGATCGCGGAGGCGAAACTCGCCAGCCGCACCATTCCCCGCACCCCCGAATCGAGCGCGGCCAGGGTGGCGTGTGCCCGTTCGAGTTCCGCGGCGACGGCGTTGGCGTGCACCACCATCAGCTCGCCGGCGGGGGTCAGCGAAACCCGCCTGCCCCGCCGTCTCAACAGCTGCTGGCCGCACTCGGCTTCGAGCGCGGCCAGCTGCTGGGAGACCGCGGACGGCGTCAGGTGCAGCGCCTGCCCCGCCGCCGTCACGGTGCCGTGGTCGGCGAGGGCGCGCAGCACGCGCAGCCGTCGCGGATCGATCATCAGTCCATCATGGACCTAGCCGTCACGAACGCGTCGACGGCCCGGTTCACATCGTCGGTGGAATGCGCCGCCGACATCTGGGTCCGGATCCGCGCCTTGCCGTGCGGCACCACCGGATACGAGAACCCGACCACGTAGATGCCCTGGTCGAGCAGCAGATCCGCCATCCTGCCCGCCTTGGCGGCGTCACCGATCATCACCGGGATGATCGGGTGCTCGCCCGGGAGCAGGTCGAAGCCCGCTTCGGTCATCCGGCGGCGGAACAGCTCGGTGTTCGCCCGCAGCTTGGTCAGCAGCTCACCCGAGGAGCCCAGCAGGTCCAGCGTGGCGATCGCGGCCGCGGTGATCGACGGCGCCAGCGAGTTCGAGAACAGGTACGGCCGCGAACGCTGCCGCAGCATCTCGACGATCTCCGCGCGGCCCGAGGTGTAGCCGCCGCTCGCCCCGCCGAGGGCCTTGCCGAGGGTGCCGGTGAGGACGTCGACCTTGTCCTGGACGCCGAACAGCTCGGGCGTGCCGCGCCCGGTCGGGCCGGTGAAGCCGACGGCGTGCGAGTCGTCCACCATCACCAGCGCGTCGTAGCGCTCGGCCAGCTCGCAGATCTCGTCGAGCGGCGCGAGGTAGCCGTCCATCGAGAACACGCCGTCGGTGGCGATCATCCGGTACCGCGCGCCGGATGCCTCCTTGAGCCGGGCCTCCAGGTCCGCGACGTCGCGGTTGCGGTAGCGCATCCGCTTCGCCTTGCACAGCCGGACGCCGTCGATGATCGACGCGTGGTTGAGCTCGTCGGAGATGATGACGTCCTGGTCGGTCAGCAGCGTCTCGAAGAGCCCGGCATTGGCGTCGAAGCAGGAGCTGTAGAGGATCGTGTCCTCGGTGCCGAGGAACTCCGAGAGCTTCGCCTCGAGTTCCTTGTGCGGCTGCTGGGTCCCGCAGATGAACCGCACCGACGCCATGCCGAAGCCCCAGCGGTCCAGCGCCTCCTGGGCGGCCTTGATCAGCTCGGGGTGGTCGGCGAGGCCGAGGTAGTTGTTGGCGCAGAAGTTGAGGACGTCTCCGCCCGCGACACTGACCGAAGCCTTTTGCGGCCCCTGGATCACCCGCTCGCCCTTGTACAGCCCGGCTTCCCGGATCTCGGCGAGCCCGGCCTTGAGGTCGTCGCGCATCGCGCCGTACATCAGTTCTCCGTCCAATCCAGGATGACCTTGCCGCAACGGCCTTCCCGCGCCGTCGCGAACGCCTTCTCGTACTCGGTGTAGCCGAACCGGTGGGTGATCACCGGCGAGATGTCGAGCCCGGCTTGCAGCAGCACGGACATCGAGTACCACGTCTCGAACATCTCACGCCCGTAGATCCCCTTGAGCTGGATCATCTTCAGCACCACGGCCGCGATGTCGACCGACACGTCGGAAGCGGGCAGGCCGAGCAGCGCGATCCGGCCACCGTGGGACATGTTCGAGATCATGTCGCGCAGCGCCTCGGGCCGCCCGCTCATCTCCATGCCGACGTCGAAGCCCTCGGCCATGCCGAGCCGTTCCTGCGCTTCGGCGATGGTCGCCGAAGAGACGTCCAGCGCGAGGTCGACGCCGACCTTGCGGGCCAGTTCCAGGCGGTGCTCGCTGACGTCGGTGACGACGACGTTGCGCGCGCCGGCGTGGCGGGCGATCGCGGCGGCCATGATCCCGATCGGGCCGGCGCCGGTGACCAGCACGTCCTCCCCGATGACGGGGAAGGACAGCGCGGTGTGCACGGCGTTGCCGAGCGGGTCGAAGATCGCGGCGATGTCGAGGTCGACCTTGGTGCGGTGCACCCAGGCGTTCTGCTCGGGCAGGACGGCGTACTGCGCGAACGCGCCGTCGGTGTGCACGCCCAGGCCCTTGGTCCGGGCGCACAGATGACGCCGCCCGGCCTTGCAGTTGCGGCAGCTCCCGCAGACCAGATGGCCCTCGCCGCTGACCAGGTCGCCCACCTTGACCGTCGTCACCGACCGGCCGATCTCGACCACCTCGCCGACGAACTCGTGCCCGACGACCAGCGGCGCGGTGATGGTGCGCGCCGCCCAGTCGTCCCAGGAGTCGATGTGCAGATCCGTGCCGCAGATCCCGGCGCGCAGCACGCGGACGGCGACGTCGCCGGGGCCGACCGCGGGGTCCGGAACGTCGGTGAGTTCCAGCCCGGGTGCTCGGTCGGCTTTGACCAATGCCTTCATGGCGCGAAGTCTGGCCCGCCCGCGCTGTTCAGTCCATCGCGAGTTTCTGAAATCCCTCGTTAGCGTGTCTTCACAAGAGTGATCACGCCGTCGAGCAGCCGGGCGAGCCCGAAAGCATAAGCGTGCTCGGGATCGTGAGCGCCGTTGTGCGCCTCACCGGCCGACTGTCCGACGCGCGCGGCGAGCGGGAAACGTTCGGGCTCGAAGACCTCCGCGAGCGCCGGACCGGCCTTCGCCCACCACTGCGCGTCGTCCATCCCGGTGCGGCGGACCGCGCGGTCGGCCTCGATCCGGCGGCGCGCGGTCCCCTGGACGTGGTCGTGCACCAGCGTGATCACCGAATCCATCTCGACGTCGGTGAGGCCGAGGCCCTCGACGACGGCGAGTTCGCGTTCGTACTTCGCGATCGACCGGGGCCCCAGCGGCGGACGGCCGGTGAACACCTGCAGCACCCACGGATGCCGCAGGCAGAGGTCCCAGTTCACCCGCGCGACCTCGCGCAGCCCCTCCACCCAGTCGCGATCGCCGGGCTCGCCCAGTTCCCGGACCGCCTCGCCGTAGACCCGGTCGAGCATCGCTTCGAGGAGCTCCTCGCGGGACGCGACGTAGGTGTACAGCGACATCGTGCCGACACCCAGCGACTCGGCGACCCGGCGCATGGACAGGGTGGCGAGGTCTTGGTCGCCGTCGGCGAGTTCGACGGCGGCGGCGATCACCTGTTCGCTGGTCAGCGTGTGTTTCGGCCCGCGGCGCGGCAACTGCCGGGTACCCCACAGGGTGGCGATCGTCCGCGCGGGATCGCCGCCGCCGCCGTTGCTCTCCGTCCGCGTCATGGCGCCATCATAGGCAGGTTACTCCGTAACCCGTACGAAGTTCGTGCTATCTTACTTCGTATGCCATACGAAGAAGCGGCGCTGGAAGCCGTCGACCTGCGCAAGCGGTACCGGGACAAGGTGGCGTTGGACGGGTTCGGGCTCACCGTCCCGGCGGGCACGGTCTGCGGCCTGCTCGGCCCGAACGGCGCGGGGAAGACCACGGCGGTACGGATCCTGAGCACCCTGCTGCGTCCGGACAGCGGAACGGCCCGCGTCGCGGGGCACGACGTGGTCGCCGACCCCCGGTCGGTGCGCTACCGGATCGGCCTGGTCGGGCAGAACGCGTCGGTGGACGAGATCCTCACCGGCCGCCAGAACCTCGTGCTGTTCGCCAGGCTCTACCGCCTGAAGAGCGCGGCGGCGAAACGCCGGGCGGACGAACTCCTCGAACGGTTCGATCTCACCGAGGCGGCCGGGAAACCCGTCGCCGCGTACTCCGGCGGGATGCGACGACGGCTGGACCTCGCGACCAGCCTGATCCTCTCGCCACCCGTGCTGTTCCTCGACGAACCGACCACCGGCCTCGACCCCCGGGCCCGCATCGAGGTCTGGTCGTCGATCAGGGACCTGGTCGGCTCGGGCACCACGGTGCTGCTGACCACGCAGTACCTGGAGGAGGCGGACCAGCTGGCCGATCGGATCGCCGTCATCGACGCGGGCCGCGTCGTCGCGGCGGGCACCCCGGACGAGCTCAAGGCGAAGGTCGGGCCGGACCGCGTCGAGACCGTCACCCGCAAACCCACTCTCGACGAGGTGTTCCTGCACCTCACCGGACACACCGCGACCACAGGAGAGCCCGTATGACCGCGATCACGGACACCACCGCCCTCGCCGGCCGCATCCTGCTGCACTGGCGGCAACGGCCCGGCTCGATCCTGGTCGGCTTCCTCTTCCCCGTCCTGATGGTGCTGATGTTCGGCTACCTCTTCGGCGGCGCGATGGCCGTTCCCGACGGGGACTACCTGGACTTCCTGATCCCCGGCATGCTCGCGATGACGATGCTTTTCGGCCTGGAGGCGATGGTCGTGGCCGTCACCACGGACACCGCGAAGGGCGTCACCGAGCGGATCCGCGCGATGCCGGTCTCCGCGACGGCGATCCTCGCCGGGCGCGGTGTGGCCGATCTGCTCAACGCCGTCGTCGGTCTCGCGGTCATGGTGGTGACCGGGCTGCTGGTGGGCTGGACGCCGGAACGCGGTCTCCTGCCGTCGCTGGCCGCGTTCGGCTTGCTGCTGTGGCTGCGGTTCGCCTTCACCTGGGTGGGCATCTACCTCGGCCTGCTGCTCAAGACGCCGGAATCGGCCGTCGCCGTGCAGATCCTGGTCTGGCCGGTCGGGTTCCTTTCGAGCGCGTTCGTTTCACCGTCGACCATGCCGGGCTGGCTCGGCGCGATCGGCTCCTGGAATCCCTTGTCCGCCACCGCGACCGCGATCCGGGACCTGTTCGGCAACCCCACCTGGGGCGCGACCGACTGGGCGAGCGCGCATTCAGTCGCGCTCGCCCTGCTCTGGCCCGCCGTGCTCACCGCACTCTTCCTCCCGCTGGCAGCGAACCGGTATCGCGCGCTGGGCCGGTGACGGCGGAAGTTTCGGGGACGCGGACCGACACGAAGTCCGGCCGGGGCACCAGTTCGAATCCGATCGACTGGTAAAGGCGGATGGCCGAGGTGTTCGTCGCCGCAGCGTGCATCATCGGTGTCTCGCCCCGGGCCCGGATGCCCGCGGCCACCGCGCGGATGAGCCGGGTCGCCAGGCCCTGACCGCGATGGGCCGGATCGGTGCAGACGGCGCTGATCTCGGTCCAGCCGGGTGGGTGCAACCGCTCCCCCGCCATCGCGATCAGCGCTCCGTCGCGCCGGATTCCCAGATATGTCCCCAATTCGACGGTCCGTTTCCGGAACGGCCCGGGTTTGGTCCGCTCGACGAGGTCCAGCATCTCCGGGACGTCGTCCGGCCCCAGGAGGACGGCCTCGGGATCTTCGGCGGCTTCGAGCGCGACGTCGACCAGCCGGACCCCGGCGATCCTGCCGACGACTTCCCACTCCGGCGGGGCGGGCAGCGAGGTGTGGACGGTGACCGTCGCACCCGGACCGGCCAGCGCGGCCACGTCGGCCCAGACGCCGTCGTCCGATTCGGGTGACAGGGCGAAGAAAGGAGCGACGTCGACCTGGTACCGCAGGACCTGACCGAGGCCTTCGGCGAAAGGGGCGTGCAGCCCGGTCAGCGATGCCCAGACCGGATCGTCGAAAGAGGTGACCATGACGGCAGCGACATCGGCGGGCGGGCTTTCATTCCCGCTCCCACATGCTGAACGCGGCCGGTCAGGACGTGGCGGTCACCGCGATGTCCGCGCCGGGGTTCGGCCCGAACCAGTCGAGGCAGACGACCATGGCGTCGTCGGCGGCGGGCCCGCCGCCGCGATGCTCGCCCAGTTCGGAGAGAACCGCCCTCGGCACGTGGGCCGCCGGCAGGTCCGCGGTCGCGACGACGGCCTCGGCGAGTTCACGGTCGCCGTAGAGCTCGCCGTGCGGGCCCGCCACGTCGTAGACGCCGTCGCTCACGAACACGTAGCGGTCGCCGGGCTCCGCTCGCAGGCGCTCGACGGTGTACGAGGTGTCCTCGAAGGTGCCGAGCGGCAGCTGCTCGTCGAAGGCGACCCGTTCGGTCTTGCCGTCGCGGAACCGCCACAGACGGGGCGATCCCGCGTCGACGGCGTCGATCGCGCCGGTCGCGAGGTCGAACTCCAGCAGCAGGGCCGCGACGTGCTCCTGCCCCCGGTACTGGGCGTACAGGGCCTGGTCGGCGAGTTCGGCCTGGGCGTCGAGCGGGATCCCGGCCCGCCGGGCGTTGCGGAGCGCGTTGACGGCGAGGTTGGTCAGCAGCGCCGCGCTCGCCCCGTCTCCCATGCCGTTGACCAGCGTGACCGACAGTTTGCGCGCCGAGGCCGACCAGTCGAAGCAGTCGCCGTAGATGGCGTACGCGGGTTCGAGCTGCCCGCCGAGGGCGAATTCGGGGCGGGCGCACGCGCGGCCGGGGAGCAACTGCCACTGCATCTCGGCCGCGAGGGTGAGCCGGGACGACCGGCGCGCCTGCACGTAGAGGTCGGTGTCGCGATCGGCGACGAAGACCTCGTGCGCGAGCGCCTCGGCGAACCGGCCGAGTTCCGCCCACACGGGCGGCTCCTGGTCCTCGGGCAGCGTGATGACGAGGATGCCGAGCCTGTCTCCGCGCACGGAGACCGGAAGGTGGGCGCGGACGCCTTCCTCGACGGTCTCGAACGTCGCGCACTGCGCGGTGAAGGCCTCGCCCGCTATCGTGTCCGCCACCGGCACCGGATCGGTGGTGTACGGCAGCACGGTCACCCGCCGCAGTTCGGCCAGGCTGTAGTCGGCCATCAGCAGGTCGACGGCCACCGCGTCGAAGTGCTCCCGCAACGCCGAGCGCAATCCGTCGAGCAGCTGATGCGGCTGGACGCCTCTCAGGACCCGCTCGACAGCCAGGGATCTGTCCACCTCATCGCCTCCCGCACCGTGCCGGCGGGCCGGCCGATGGGCGTACCGCGACCAGCTGAGCTGACAGTTCAGCATAAGGATGCGAGAGTGGGTGTCGTGAATCGGTCCTCCGAGCCGCCCGGCACCGAAACGGTGGCGGCGGCGGTGGCCGAGACGGCCGAGTTGCTCGAGATCGTGTTCGAACGCGCTCGCGAGGCGTCACCGCGTCCGCTGTCGACGTCCCAAGTCCGTGCCGTCGTGGCGCTCGACCACCACGACGGCCTGAACCTGCGCGCGCTCGCCGAACTGCTCGGTTCGACCCCGCCGCTGGTGAGCCGCCTGTGCGACCGGCTGGAAGCGGTCGGTTTCGTCGACCGGCTGCCCAGTACGCACAGCCGCCGCGAACTCACCTTGCGGCTCAGCGACCGGGGCCGCGCCTACCTGCGTGACCTGCGGGCACGCCGCCGCGAAAGCCTGGAATCGGTACTCGGGAAACTCACCCCGGAGGCCAAGGCCGCGCTCGTGGCCGGACTCCGCGAGTTCCGCGAGGCCGCGGTGGACTTCTGACGCCTGGACGGTGTCCTCGTCGCCACTGGAGTAGGCTCACTGTTGTCATATGACAACAGTGAGCCCCTGGAGGTGTGAGTGCAGGCGACCGACGACTCCGCCGTCCGGGCCCTGCTGTCGCGGATCTTCGACGCCGGTCAGGACGACCTGGTCGACGACTGGGTCCGCTGGCAGCTGACCGACTCGCCCGCTTGGACCGGTGAGCAGGAACTGCGCCGCGAGGCCAAGGAACTGCTCGGCGCGCTCCGCGGTGCCCTCGACACCGAGCTGCGCCTGGAACGGATCGTCGACCGCGACGAGGCCGTCCGCGCCGCGTTGCGGGGCCTGTCCGAGCGACGGGCCCGCGCCGGTGCCGCGCCGACCTCCACCGCCATGGCGATCCTCGGCCTCAAGCGCACCACCCTCGCCGCCCTCGAAGGCCACACCGAAGACCCCGAGGTCCGCTACCAGGCTTCCTTGCAGGTCAACAGGTTCCTCGACGCCGCGAGCCTGCTGACGTTCTCGGTGTACGTCGAAGGCCGGGAAGAGATCATCCGGCGGCAGCACCGGCAGATGCTGGAACTGTCCACGCCGGTGGTGCGGCTGTGGCGCCAGGTGCTGGCCGTTCCCCTGATCGGCACCCTCGACAGCAGCCGTACGCAGGTGGTGATGAACACCCTCCTGGAGGCGATCCAGACCCACGAGGCCAGGGTGGCGATCATCGACATCACCGGTGTGTCCACGGTGGACACCGCGGTGGCGCAGCATCTCCTGCAGACGGTCAGCGCGGTCCGGCTCATGGGCGCGGAATGCCTCATCAGCGGTGTCCGGCCGTCGATCGCGCAGACCGTCACCCAGCTCGGCATCGACCTGTCGCACATCGAAACCCGCGGTTCGCTCGCCGACGCGCTGGCCACGGCGATGCGGCTGATCGACGACCACACCCGGCCCGGCGTGGTGACCGGGTGAACCCGCGCGCGGGTCTGCCGATCCTGCGGCTCGGGGACATCCTGATCAGCGGGCTGCTCAGCGATCTCGACGACACCACCGCGCTCCAGTTCACCGGCGAGCTCACCGCCCGGATCTCCGACGAGGGGATCCGCGGGGTCATCCTCGACATCTCCCGGCTGGAGATCATCGACTCGTTCGTCGCGCGGGTGCTGATGGAACTCGCCGCCACCGGACGTCTTCTCGGTGCCCGGATGATCGTCGCCGGGATGCGCCCGGCCGTCGCGATCACGCTGTCCGAACTGGGGCTGCGGCTCACCGGCGTCCAGACCGCGCTCAACGCGGAACAGGCCATGGAGCTCCTGGGATGGAGACGTCCCGCCGAGGCCGCCGAAGAGGCGCCTCGTGCTTCCTGACGAGCTCACCGCCCCCGAAGCGCGCGAACACGCCGTGCGCGCCGAAGAGGATCTGCTCACCGCCCGGCACGCGGTCCGGGCCGACGCGGTCGCGGCCGGTTTCTCGATCGTCGACCAGACGAAGATCGTGACCGCCGCCAGCGAGCTCGTGCGCAACGCCTACATCCACGGCGGTGGCGGCACGATGACCATCGCCGCGGTGCGGGATCGACGGGGACGGGTCGGGATCGCCCTGTCCGTCCGCGACGAAGGCCCCGGCATCGAGGACGTCGAACTGGCCATGACCGACGGGTTCAGCACCGGTGCCGGGCTCGGGCACGGCCTCGGCGGCACCCGGCGGCTGGTCGACGAGTTCACCATCGACACCACGCCCGGCGAGGGCACCACGGTCACCGTCGTGCGCTGGAAGCCATGACCGTCGCCGACGCCGCCCTCACCCGGCTGATCCACATCGACCACATCAGCGCGGTCTACGCCGCGACACGGGCCGCGCGCGAGGTCGCGGCCGAAGCGGGCCTGCCCGAAGTCCTCGCCGAACGCACCGCCGTCATCGCGTCGGAACTGGCGACCAATCTCGACAAGCACGCCGGCGACGGCGCCGTCTTCGTCCAGCGCTCGCTGGCCGGACCGGGGGTGGAGGTCCACGCCGTGGACACCGGCCCGGGAATGGACGATCTGGCCCACTGGCGGGTCGACGGCAACACGACCACCGAAACGCTCGGCACCGGCCTCGGCGCCGTCGGCAGGCTCGCGACCGAGTTCCGCATCCGGTCCGCGAAGGGCATAGGCACCGTCGCGGCAGCCAGGGTCCTCGCTCCCGGGCATCGAGCCGTCGATCTCGCGCACGTCCGGCTCCCCCGCGAAGGCGAAGAGCGGTGCGGCGACGCGCTGGCCGTCTCGGCGATGCCCGGCGTCCGCACCGCCGTCCTCGTCGACGGGCTCGGCCACGGCCCCGAAGCGAGCGACGCCGCGGAGGCCGCGATCGCCGTGTTCCGCCGCGACCCGGACCGCGCGCTGCCCGAGCATTTGAACGCCATGCACCGGGCCCTGCGGCAGACCCGCGGCGCGGCGGTGGCGCTCGTCCGGCTTTCCGAAGGCGGGCTCGAGTTCTGCGGTGTCGGCAACATCAGCGGACTCGTGCTGACGCCGGGTCACACGCGGCCGTTGCTGAGCGTTCCCGGCGTCGTCGGCCTCACCCTGCCGCCCGTGCGGGTACGGACACTTCCCTTGACCGGGCAAGAACTTCTCGTGATCCACACCGACGGGATCGACACCGCCTGGCGTGGTCAGGCCGCGCTCGGGCCGCTTCCGGCGACGGCGCTGTTCGCGGCGGATCTCGCCCACCGCCACCGCGACCTTCGCGACGACGCCGCGTTGCTCGCCTTCGGGCCGGGAAAGGGACTTTCGTGACAGACGCCGTCCGGTTGCGGCGTCGCGTGCGCGAGGCATGCGCGGCCGCCGGGGTCCCGGCCGACCAACGCGCGCGGCTGGTGCTCGCGGTGACGCTGCTCGCCGAAAGCGGCCCGGCACCGGAACTTTCGACCGTCACGGCCGACGGCAAGCTGTCCGTCACACTGAAGTCGTCCCTGCCCGTCGGGCAAGGCAGGCGGAACACCCTCCCCCTGCTTCCCGCCGCCGGTGACGGCGAGAGCCTGACCTGGCATCTCGACGCGGGCGCCGGACCGGTCCCGGTCGCGGCCGACGACGAGGTGGCCACCAGGGACGAGATGCTGGCACTGGTCGCCCGCGCCGACGCGGTCGCCAAGGAGCAGCGCGAGCTCAAACACGAACTGGCCGAGACGAACAGCGGCGTGCTCGCGATGTACGTCGAACTGGAGGAACGGGACGAGCAGCTCCGGAAGGCGCACGCGGTGATCTTCCGCGAACTGGAGGACGCGCTGCGCCCGCCGCCACCGCCCGCCGGGCCCTTCGAACTGGCCGTGCACTACGCGCCGAGCCAGCAGGATTCCCCGACCGGCGGGGATCTCTACGACTGGTTCGTGCTGCCGGACGGCTGTGTCCACATCACCCTCGTCGACGCGGTCGGGCACGGCGTCACCTCGACCCGGCACGCGCTGACCGTCACCCACGCGATCCGCACCCTGGCGCTCGAAGGCCATCCGTTCCGCGATCTGATCGGCCGGACCGCCCACACACTGGCGACGATCGAACCCGAGCTGATGGCGACCGTGCTGCTGGCCCGGCTGGACCCGGCGACCGGCGAAGTCCTGTTCGCCAACGGCAGCCATCCCCGTCCGGTCCTGGTCACCGCCGCCGGTGACACCGAACTGCTCGCCGCCGCGACCTCGGGCCGGGGCATCGGTTTCCCCGACCCCGGCAGCAAAAGCCTCGTCCGCCGTACCCTCGCCGACGGCGACCTGGTCGTCATCTACACCGACGGTCTCGTCGAGAGCCGCAAAGACTTCCAGGAAGGAGAAGAGCGACTGCTCGCGGCCGCGCGGCGCCACGCCGGACGGCCCACCGGCCAGATCCCGGACGTGCTGGCCACCGAGATGCTGGAAATCGTCCTGCACGCCGATGACACCGTGGTCATCGCGATCCGGCACCGTCCGTATTACCGTGACGCTTGATGTGGGACGACGCCGAGCAGGACACAGCGGACGCCACGCTGCTCGACGCCTTCCGGACCGGTGACATCGCCGCCGGCGAAGCGCTCTTCCGGCGGCACGCCGAACCGCTCCGCCGGATCGCGGCGAGCTGGGTCGCCGAACCCGCCGAACGGGACGACCTCGTGGCGGAGGCCTTCGTGCGCGTCCTGGGCGTCATCCGCGAGGGCGGCGGCCCCCGGGAGAACCTCCGGGCCTATCTCGCGGTCACCATGCGGAACCTGGTGGTGAAATGGAGCCACCACAACAAACGGGTCGAGCTGTACGGCACGACCCCGGCGACCGAAGAGGCCACCGGGACCGTCGGCGCGGAGGACCTCCTCATCCTTCGCGCGAACTCCCGGCTGGCGTGGACCGCCTACTGCGCGCTCCCCGGCCGCTGGCGGACCGTGCTGTGGCGGACCGAAGCCGAGGGCGACTCGCCGAAGGTGGTGGCACCGCTGCTGGGCGTGTCCCCGAACGGCGCCTCCGTCCTCGCCCTGCGCGCCCGCGAAGGACTGCGTCAGGCGTTCCTGCAGGCGCAGGTCCCCGAAACGGGAACGCCGTGCTGCCAGGAAGCGCGGCGCCGGATGGGCGCGTGGCTCCGCGGCGGGGTGCCGGGCCGCCGGGCGGACCTGATCGCCGAGCATCTCGCGGGCTGCGAGCCCTGCCGGACCGTCGCCACCCGGCTCGACGAGGTCAACCGCGAGATGCCCCGCTCCGTCTCGGCCTGAGCGTTCTCCCCCTCGATCCGCGGCGGTACAGAGCGGGAAACCAGGGCAAGAGCCGGAAGGGCCGTACGAAAGGGAAGGCCTATCGAGGGGCAGGGCAAAGATGGCGTGCAGCTGAGTTTTGGCGTGCGCTCATCCGGCTGCGATGTCCGTGAAGGCCTCCTTGCCTACCTTGAAAGCAGCGAAGGGGCCCTTCACAGCGCGGCGGGGCAGAGCGCGTGTCGCGAAAGCCACTTTCGCGACCTCTGATGTCCCGAAAGTGGCTTTCGCGACACACCTCAGAGGCTCTCATCGTCGCCAAGCACCCGTCCATGTCCCTGACACGACGCCTTCGCCCTACCCCTCAATAAGTCCTCCGAAGTGATGACGCGGACTCGCGTCGCTTCGATGATCCTTTCCCGGTGATGGAAAAAACCGGCACCCGCACGGGTGCCGCCTGGGGAATCCTCTTCGGCGGGCTCGCGGTCTTCGTGGCCGCTCCCGCGGTGCTGCTGGCGACCGGGCACGACACGATCAAGCCGTCCGCGGATTCGGCCAAGGAGCTTTCCCTGGCGGGCGCGCTGATTCCGGCGCTGGCCGGGATCCTGCTGATCCACGGGATCCCGCTCCACGCGCCGAGACTGCTCCCACCGGTCGCCGACCGGCGCGCGCTGAGCAAGCAGGCGATCGCCCTGGCGCTGATCGCCTTCCTGTGGCCACTGGCGTTGTTCCTGGTGTCCCAGGCGGGACAGCACGCTCTGGTCCGCGACGTCTGGGCGCTCGCGAAACCCCTCGTGTTCCTGGCACTGCCCTGGGTTCTTCTGCGATTCCTGCGGCCGCAAGGGGAACCGGACCCGTTCCGGATCACGTGGCGGCCCCGGCAGACCTGGCAGTGGCTCGCGCCGATCCCGGCGGTGCTCGTGTTCGGCTGGCTGTACGTCCTGGGACCGCTCGCACCACCGCTGCCCAGCGCGGAGGACTACCCCGATCCCGTGGTCCTCGCGGTGGGCGCGACCCTGACGTTCTTCACCGCGAACGTCCTCGAAGAGGTCTTCTTCCGCGGCATGCTGCAAACCCGGCTGGAGGCGCTTTTCGGGCGCTGGCCCGGAATCCTGCTGGCGGCCGCGCTGTTCGCGTGGCTGCACCTGCCGACGCACGGCCAAGGCACGCTTCCGCTCACCCTGGGCGCGATCGTGGCCTTCCAAGGGTTCTTCGGACTGTTCACCGGCTACCTGTGGTCGCGCTACCGCAACCTGTGGGCGCCGATCGCCGCGCACACCGCGATGAACACCCTGCCCCTGCTGCTGATGTGACGCTGCGGGTGGCCTGGCGGCGCGGACTTCCGCGGGAACGCGTTGTGAAAGCCACTTTCGCAACCTTCAACGTGGCGAAAGTGGCTTTCGCAACGCCGCTCCCCACCGGACCTCGCTGATAGGGCAAGGTGCCGCGAAGCGCGGGCCCGGGATGTCGCGAAAGCCACTTTCGAGACGTCTGATGTCCCGAAAGTGGCTTTCGCGACATCGCGTTCGGTACACGGGCGACCGGACTACGCGCCGATGGTCGCCGCGTCGATGACGAACCGGTAGCGGACGTCGCTGTTCTCGACCCGGTCGTAGGCCACGTTCACCTGGTCGGCCGAGATCGTCTCGATCTCCGCGCCGATCCCGTGCTCGGCGCAGAAGTCGAGCATCTCCTGGGTTTCGGCGATCCCGCCGATCATCGAACCGGCGAGCACCTTGTTCCCGCCGAGCAGCGAGAAGGCGTTGTAGGACAGCGGTTCGCCGGGCGCGCCGACGTTCACCATCGCGCCGCCGACGCGCAGCATGCCGAGGTAGGAGTCGATCGGCAGCGTCGCCGAAACGGTGTTGAGGATCAGGTCGAAGCGGCCGCGCAGCGTCTGGAACGTCGACGCGTCACCGGTCGCGAAGTAGTCCTTCGCGCCCAGCTTCAGGCCGTCTTCCTGCTTCTTCAGGCTCTGGCTGAGCACGGTGACCTCGGCGCCCATGGCGACCGCGATCTTGACGGCCATGTGGCCGAGCCCGCCGAGGCCGACGACGGCGACCTTCTTGCCCGGCCCGGCGCCCCAGCGGTTCAGCGGGGAGTAGGTGGTGATGCCCGCGCACAGCAGCGGCGCGGCGATGTCGAGGCCGATCCCCTCCGGGATCCGGCAGACGAAACCATCCTTCACGACGATCTGACGGCTGTAGCCGCCGTAGGTGTTCTCGCCGTCGAAGCCGACGCCGTTGTACGTCTGGATGTTGCCCTTCACGCAGAACTGCTCGGTGCCCGCGAGGCAGTACTCGCACTCGCCACAGGAGTCGACCATGCAGCCGACCCCGACACGGTCCCCGACCTGGTACTTCGTCACGTCGGAGCCGACAGCGGCGACGACGCCGGCGATCTCGTGGCCGGGCACCATCGGGAAGATCGCGCTGCCCCAGTCCTCCTTCACCTGGTGGATGTCGCTGTGGCAGATCCCCGCGTACGCGATGTCGATCAGCACGTCGTCCGGACGCAGGTCGCGACGCTCGATGGTCGTCGGCGACAGAGCGGCGCCCGGGGACGGCGCGGCGATGGCGTGCGTGGTCGTCGTCATGAAACCCTCCGTGAAAACAGTGAGACCATGTAAGAGGTCACTTACACCTAGCGTAAGAGGGCTCTTACATATTCCGCGACCGGGACGGTGTGATCCACGACATGGGCGGCAAGTACCACCACGGCGACCTCCGCGCCGAACTCGTGCGGGTCTCGCTCGACCTGATCGCCGAGCAGGGATTGGGCGCGTTCTCCGTCGCCGAGGTCGCCAGGCGCGCGAAGGTCAGCCCCGGCGCGCCGTACCGGCACTTCCCGGACAAGGAGAGCCTGCTGGCGGCGATCGCGGCGACCGTCGCCTGCCAGCTCGCCGACAAGGTGCAGGACGCGATCGAGGCCGAGAGCGACCCGGTCGCGGCGCTGGCGGCCGCCGCCGGCGCGTACACGGAGTACCTGATCGAACGCCGGGCGGGGATGAACATCATCTACTCGGATGGCATACAGGGTCCCGAGCACGCCGCGCTGCACGAGCAGACCCGCCGCCTGACCGACCAGTTCGTCATGCTCTGCCTCACCGTCGCCGACCGGCCGCAGGACGGGCTCGAACTGATGGAGCAGTTGTTCACGCAGGCGCACGGCTACGGCACGTTCTACCTCGACGGCGTTTTCACGAAGCAGGGCTATTCCACCGAGGTGGTCGTCCGGAAGTCGGTCGAGGCCGCCCGCGCGGCCATCGAGGGCCGCACGAAAACGTAGCGTGTCCTCACGGCGCGACGACGGTGAACTCGATCTCGCCGGGGATCGGCGTGCCCTTGCACTTCAGGGTGGCCGTATAGGTTCCCGGCGTGGTGACGACGGTGGTCGTACCGCTGAACCGGCCGAAGTTGCCGCCCCGGGTCCACTGCAGGGGCTCGGCGAACCCCGGCGAGGTCGCCGCTCCCTCAGGACCGCCCGGGCAGCCATAGATGGTGTCCGAACCGCCGGAGATCTCCCCGCCGGGCGCCACTTCACGGGGGCCGAGCCCCCAGGACGGCGGCGCGTAGTCGAGAACGGTGAACTGCGTGGTCAAGGTCTTGCCGTCACACGTGGCCGTCGCGGTGTAGGTGCCCGGTACTCCGGAGGCAGGTCCGTTGCCCCACAGGTTTTCCCGGTCGCCGCCGACCGCGACCAGCTCGACGGGTCCGGCGAACCCGGGCGAGGTCACCGCGGAGTAGCTGTCACAGCCTCCGCCGATACCCGTACCGAAGATCTCGTTGGGCCGCACCTCGGTCGGATAGACACGTAGCGACGGTTCGGTCTCCGCCGAAGCCGCCGCCGGCGCGACGGCCATCCCCAGCGCCGCCACCGCCATCACCATCGCGCTCTTGTTCCCCCACATTTCGGGTCCCTTCCCGTTCGCTTGACAAGCTTGGCCGGGACCACTTTGGCAGCACGAGGCGAGGGCCGTCTGCGTCATCTGACACAGTCGTCATCCGACCCGGTTCAGTTCCGCCGTCGGTCATTCGGGGCGCGCGCTGCGACAGGGCAATGGCCGTCGCAGCGGATGTGCGCCCAGACGATCTTCCCGCCGCGGCGGCGTTCACGCCGGACACCCCACTGCACCGCGACCCCGTCGACGACGAGCAACCCGCGTCCGCGCGGGTCCTCGATCTGCGAACAGCGCGCCCGGGGTTGCTCGATGCTGACGTCCGCGACCTCGATGCGGACGGCACAGGGCGTGACGCCGCGCCACAGCTGGATGTGCCGTGCGCCACCGCCGTGCACGTAGGCGTTGGCGACGAGTTCCGTCGCCGCCAGCAGGACGTCGTCACGATGGCCTTCGCCGAGATCCGGCAGGCATCTGACCACCCAGGCGCGCATGTCCGGCAACGCCCGTGGCGTCGTGGCTCGCAGGTCAAGCACCCAGGTTCCCGGCACCGGATGCTCCGCGATACTGATCATGGAGCCACCCTTCCCCGTCTCGCGACCTCTTTGCTGAAGTCGCACAATCGGGTTACCCAGAACGCCCGCCGGTCAACCCGTGTCGAATCCGACACGACGACCGGCGGGCGTTCCCGCCTCAGGCGGTGATGCCCCGGAACCCGCGCAGACGCAGGCTGTTGAACACCACGAAGACCGAGCTGAAGGCCATCGCGGCACCGGCGATCATCGGGTTGAGCAGACCCGCCGCCGCCAGCGGCAGCGCGCCCACGTTGTAGGCGAAGGCCCAGAACAGATTGCCCTTGATGGTGCGCAGCGTCCGCCGGGAAAGCCGGATCGCGTCCACCGCCGCCCGTAGGTCGCCGCGGACCAGGGTCAGGTCCCCGGCCTCGATGGCGACGTCGGTGCCGGTGCCCATCGCCAGGCCGAGGTCGGCCTGGGCCAGCGCGGCCGCGTCGTTGACGCCGTCCCCGACCATCGCGACGACCTTGCCCTCGCCCTGGAGCCGCTTGACGACGTCGACCTTGTCCTTCGGCAGCACCTCGGCGATCACGGTGCCGATCCCGACCTCGGCGGCCACCGCGCGGGCGACGGCCTCGTTGTCGCCGGTGAGCAGCACCGGGGTCAGCCCCAGCTCGCGCAACCGCGAGATCGCCTCCGCGGACGACGGTTTCACGGTGTCGGCGACGACCAGGACCGCCCTCGCCTCGCCGTCCCAGCCGACGACGACCGCCGTACGGCCGAGTTGCTCCTCGGCGGCCTTGGCTTTCGCCAGCTCGGGCGTCAGGTGGTGACTCCACTGCTCCAGCAAGGCGTTCCGGCCGACCAGCACCGCCGAGCCGTCGACGATCCCTTGCACGCCAAGGCCTTCGAGGCTGGCGAACTCCTCGACCGCCGGGAGTTCGCCGGTGCGCTCCCGGGCCGCGCGGGCGATGGCCTGCGCGATCGGGTGCTCCGACGCGTTCTCCAGCGCGCCCGCCAGCCGCAACGTCGTCTCCTCGTCGACGCCGTCGGCGACGTGGACCGCCACCAGCGACATCTGCCCCGTGGTCACGGTTCCGGTCTTGTCGAGGACCACCGTGTCGACGGCGCGGGTCGATTCCAGCACCTCCGGGCCCTTGATCAGGATCCCGAGCTGCGCGCCCCGGCCGGTGCCCACGAGCAGCGCGGTCGGCGTGGCCAGCCCCAGTGCGCACGGGCAGGCGATGATCAGCACGGCGACCGCCGCGGTGAACGCGGCCGCGACCGAACCACCGGTACCGAGCCAGAACATCAGCGTGCCGACGGCGAGCGCGATCACGATCGGCACGAAGACCGCCGACACCCGGTCGGCAAGTCGTTGTACCTGGGCCTTTCCGGTCTGGGCCGCCTCGACGAGCTTCGCCATCTGCGCCAGCTGCGTGTCGGCGCCGACCCGGGTCGCGCGGACGACGAGCCTGCCGCCCGCGTTGACCGTCGCGCCCGCCACCGTGTCGCCGGGAACGACCTCCACCGGCACGCTCTCACCGGTGAGCATGCTCGCGTCGACCGCCGAAGCGCCTTCGGTGATCACGCCGTCGGTCGCGATCTTCTCCCCCGGCCGCACCACGAATTCCTCGCCCACCGCGAGTTCGCCGATCGGGACGCGGATTTCCTTGCCGTCACGAAGAACCGCGACGTCCTTCGCGCCGAGTTCGAGCAGGGCTCGCAGCGCCGCTCCCGCCCGCCGCTTGGACCGCGCCTCGAAGTAGCGCCCGGCGAGGATGAACGTCGTGACCCCGGCGGCGACTTCGAGATAGATGTTGCCGTCGCCCGCCATCCGCTGCACGGTGAGCTCGAAGGGGTGCGTCATCCCCGGCGTTCCGGCGGTGCCGAACAGCAAGGCGTACAACGACCACAGGAACGCGGCGAGCGTCCCCATCGAGATCAAAGTGTCCATTGTGGCCGCGCCGTGCCGCAGATTCGCCCACGCCGCCTTGTGGAACGGCCACGCCGCCCACACCAGCACCGGCGCGGCCAGCGTCAGCGAGATCCACTGCCAGTAGGTGAACTGGAGCGCGGGCACCATCGCGAGCAGGATCACCGGCACCGACAGCACGGCGGAACCGATCAGCCGTTGCCGCAACGGTGCGGTGGGGTCGGTCTCGTCCGCGACGGCTTCTTCCTTTTCCGCCGCAGGCAAAGCGGCGGCGTACCCGGCGGCCTCGACCTGTTCGATCAGCAGCCCCGGCTCGATGTCGGACGGGTAGCTGACCTTCGCCTTCTCCGTGGCGTAGTTGACCGTCGCGGTGACACCGTCGAGCTTGTTCAGCTTCCGCTCGATGCGCATGGCGCACGAGGCGCAGGTCATCCCGGTGATCGCGAGTTCGACTTCGGCGTCGGCCACCCGCGCGGTTTCCGTGCTCATCGGTGGCTCCCTTCCCCTGTCGCGACGGTGAATTCGGCGGTGCGGACCTTGCCTTCGTGCTGGAAGTCCAAGAACAGCCGGTAGGTGCCCGCCGTCGGGACCTCGGCGAAGAACGTGATCTCGGGACCGGCCGCGGTCCGGCCGTCACCGGGTTCGCCGTCCGGGTGGACGTGCAGGTAGGCGAGGTCGCCGCCGCGCAGTGCGACCAGGTGTCCGTAGGCCCCCAGATACGGCTGGAGGTCGGTGACCTCGCGACCGTCCTTGGTGACGGTGAGCGTCACCTTCGACGACGTGCCCGGCGCGAGTTCGCCGTCGAGGTGGACCTGGTAGCCGTCGACCTCCGCGACGTGCGAGAGCTGGTAGCCGACGGGCCGGAAGTCGCCACCGGCGAAGAGGTCGGCCCCCAGGGTCGTCGCCTCGCCGCCGCTGGGCTTGAAGTCGGCGAAGACGCGGTAGACACCCGCGTCGCCGACGGTCAGCGGAACGGACCAGGTGCCGTCCGCGCCGAGTTCGGGGTGGATGTGCTGGAAGCCCGCGGTGTCGCGGCGGACGACGATGAGGTGCATCCGCTTTTCGTGTTCGACGTCGTAGGCGGTCACCGGCGCGCCGTCGGCGCCGAGGATCCGGAAGGTGAACGGGGCCGTCGTGCCGGGAGTGAGCGTCGTGCCGGTGGGCGTGAGGGTGTAGCCACCCCTGGTCGACGCGAGCCCGGCGGGTTCGTGGTCCTGCTTGCCGTGCGCTGCTTCCGCGACGGTGCCGCCGTGGGTGTCCGAGTGTCCGGTGTCCTCACCACCGGGCACGCCGGCTGCGCCGGCAAACGGACCGACAGCGGTGCCGGCCGCCCAGCCGCCACCGGCGACCAGGGCGAGAACCACACCGTAGGCGGAGAGCTTCGCTGCTGTGTTCATCGTGCAAGTCCTTAGTGCGGGTGCCACCCGCGATCGTGGAGCCGCTCAGGCGGTCAGCCGGTATCCGGCTTCTTCGACGGCGGCGCGGATGTCCGCGGCCGCGGGTTCACGGGAACCGGTGACGGTCACCGCGCCGGTGGGCAGATCGACCCGGACGTCGGTGACGCCGTCGATCTTGGAGACCTCTTCGGTGACCGAGGTCGCGCAGTGGCCGCAGGTCATCCCGGTGACGGTGTAAGTCGTTTCGCTCATGGACCCAACGTACATACCCCAGGGGGGTACCGCAACGCCCTGGAGATACCCCAGCTGGGTATCGTGCGTCACATACCCCTGAGGGGTAGCCGCGCGATCAGCCGCGCACCCGGGTCGCCGTCCGCCGCCCGCAGCGATCCGCCATGCCGGACCGCGATGTCCCGCGCGAGCGTGAGACCGAGTCCGGTACCTCCCGCGTCCCGCGCGCGGGCGTCGTCGAGCCGGGCGAAACGGTCGAAGACGCGCTCACGGTCGGCAGCGGGGATGCCGGGGCCGTCGTCGATCACTTCGAGGACCGCTTCCCCCGCCTCACGGCTGAGCCGCACGGTGACGGTCGAGCATGCGTGCCGCACCGCGTTGTCCAGCAGGTTCCGCAGCAGGCGCTCCAGCTGGACGGGTTCGCCGGACACCGGCATCGGACCGTCTACATCGGACACGACGGCGGGCCCGGGTTCGAGTGCGCGTTCGGCGACCTGCTCCCCCACCACGTCGGCGAGGTCGACGACACCTTCCGGCGCCGGGATTTCGGCCGGGTCGACGGCCAGCTGCAGGAGATCCGCCGTGATGCGTTGCAGCCGTTGGACATCGAGCAATGACTGCCGGGCGACGGCGGGCCAATCCGCGCGATCGGCGTGGGTGAGCGCGACCTCCAGCCCGGTCCGGAGGTTCGCGAGCGGGCTGCGCAGTTCGTGGCTGGCGTCGGCGACGAACCGTTCTTGCTGGTCGTAGGCCTGCTGAAGCCTGTCGAGGGTCGCGTTCGTGGTGGTGGCCAGCCGGGCGACCTCGTCACGGGACGGGGGCACCGGCACCCGTCGGTCGAGCCTGGTCCCGCTCACTTCGGCCAGTTCACGGCGGATCGCCTCCACCGGCCGCAGCGCCCGTCCGGCGGCGAGCCACGCGGCCAGCGCGGTGATCAGCACCGCGAACGGGACGAAGAAGACCAGGGTGTCGTCGAAAGTGCCCAGCGTCTGGAGCGTGTCCCACGGCAGCACGAACAGGTAGACCGTGAGCTGCCGCTCGCCGCTGTCGATCACCTTGCCCACCACGGTGTATTCGCGATATTCGCGCCACTGTGGATGGTCGCCGGGCTTCAGCGTGGCCTTGGTGGTGACCTCCCAGTTCGCGGGTGCCCCGGCGGGCGCGGGCGGCAACGGCGTCCACGCGGGATCCCAGCGACGGAGGTTCTCGCTGCTCGCCACCGGCCGCCCGGCTTCGTCGACCACCTCGAACAGGGCGTCGCCGGCGGGCGGCACCGGCTGCCCGATCCGGTAGGAGTCGGCCAGCCGGGCCAGCTCGGCACGCGTCGCGCTCACGGCACTGCTCGACAGCCGCGAGCTCAGCAGTTCGCGGGTGCCGAGCCAGCCGAGGGTGAACACGACCGCGCAGAGCAGCGCCGCCGAAAGCGCGGTGCTCCGCCGCACCGACGAGGGCCACCAGCCGCTCATTCGGTCACCAGCCGGTAGCCGGCGCCGCGCACGGTCGCGATGGTGTGCCGCCCGAACGGCGCGTCCAGTTTGCGGCGCAGCGCGCTCACGTAGACCTCGACGATGTTCGGGTCGCCCCGGTAGGCCAGATCCCAGACCTGGTCGAGGATGTCCCGTTTCGTCACCAGTTGACCCCCGTGCCTCAGCAGGCATTCGAGGACCGCGAATTCCTTGGTGGTCAACGACACCGGCGTCCCGGCGCGACGGCACGTCCGCTTCGCCGGGTCGAGCACGAGGTCGCCGAACTCCAGCACGCCCGCCGAGCCCGCGGCGCCGCGGCGGGTGAGTGCGCGCAGCCGGGCGGTGAGCACGACGTACGAGAACGGCTTGCTCAGGTAGTCGTCGGCACCCGTGTCGAGTGCCTCGGCTTCGTCGTACTCGCCGTTCTTCGCCGTCAGCATGAGGATCGGCGTGGTCACCCCGCGTTCCCGCAGTGCCGCGCAGACGCGGTAGCCGTTGAGCTTCGGGAGCATGATGTCCAGCACGATCACCTGATACGGGTACAGCTGCGCGAGTTCGAGCCCTTCGAGGCCGTCGTGGGCGAGGTCGACCGCGTAACCGTCGGCCTCGAGTCCCCATTGGAGGGTCTCGGCCAACCGCATTTCGTCTTCCACCACGAGCACGCGCATACCCTGATCTTCGCAGATCGCCGCGAGTCTTCCTGAAGCGTTCTTCAGGTTGTTTCAGGAACCGTTCAGGTGCTTCCCGCCATGCTCGTGGCATGAACACAATGGACGGTCCCGCCGCGGGCGCGATCGAGGTCTCGAAGGTCTACGGCCGGGGCGACACGGCGGTCCGGGCGCTGGACAACGTGTCGCTCGAATTCCCGCGCGGCCGGTTCACCGCGATCATGGGTCCGTCGGGTTCGGGGAAGTCGACCCTGATGCACTGCCTCGCCGGGCTCGACACCGTCGACAGTGGACGAGTCCACATCGGACGAACGGAGCTCACCGGCCTGTCCGACGCCGAACTGACCAGGATCCGCCGCGACCGCGTCGGCTTCGTCTTCCAGGCGTTCAACCTCCTGCCCACCATGAACGCCGAGGAGAACATCCTGCTCGGGCTCCGGCTCGCGGGCCGCCGCCCGGATCCGGCGTGGTTCGACACCGTCGTCGGCACCCTGGGACTTCGGCAGCGGCTGAAGCACAAACCGGGTGAGCTCTCCGGCGGGCAGCAGCAGCGGGTGGCGTGTGCCCGCGCACTCGTCGGCAGGCCGGACGTCGTGTTCGCCGACGAGCCCACCGGCAGCCTCGATTCGCGCTCCGGCGCCGAGGTGCTCGACTTCCTGCGCACGTCGGTCCGGGAACTCGGCCAGACGGTGGTGATGGTGACCCACGACCCGGTCGCGGCCTCGTACACCGACCGCCGGGTGGTACTGGCCGACGGTCGGATCGCCGAGTTGTCCGGGCTGGGGGCGTGATGCTGCGAACCGTGCTCGCCGGGCTGAAGGCCAGGCCGTCGCGGCTGCTGCTGTCGGCCGTCGCCGTCACCCTGGGCGTGGCCTTCGTGGCCGGTTCCTTCGTGCTCACGGACGCCGTCGGCGCGGGACTGCGGGAAGCGGTCGCCTACCAGACGCGCGGCGTGGACGCGTCGATCGAAGCCAAGCGGGGCACCGACCTCGACGACACGACGCTGGAGAAGATCCGGCAGGTACCGGGTGTCGCCGCGGCGGAGGGCCGGGCCACCGTCAGCGCGCCGGTGCTCGGGCCCGACGGACGGCCGCGAGACGCCGCCGCGTCCGCGTTGAGCACCGACGAGAAACTGCGCCCGTACGATCTCGCGGACGGACGTTTCCCCACTGCCGCAGGGGAAATCGCCATGGAGCGGAACAGTGCCGAGGGCTTCGCGCTGGGCTCGCCCGTGACCGTGCTGGACGAAACCGGTGTCCCTCACCCGCTGAAGCTGGTCGGCACGTTCAGCCGTCCGGCCGACGCGGGCTTGGGCGGGTCGACGCTGGCGGTCACTCAGGAAACGTTGCGGCGACTGAGCCCGAAGGCGACGTTCGGCGAGATCGTCGTGCGGGCCTCACCCGGCGTCGGGAAGGTACAGCTCGTCGCGGATCTGAAGAAGACCCCGGGTGTCTCGGTCGTGACGGGGAAGGAGGCCGCCGCCCGGCTGCTGCGGGAGACCGCGCCGAACACGGCCGGACTGGCGAAGTTCTTCACCGCGTTCGCCGTCCTCGCCATGGTGGTGGCCGCGATGGTGATCACCAACTCCTTCACCATCCTCGTGGCGCAGCGGTCGCGCGAACTCGCGTTGCTGCGCTGCGTCGGCGCCGGGAAACGACAGATCTTCGGCAGTGTGCTCGCCGAGGCGGCGGTGGTGGGCGCGGTCGCGTCCGTGGCCGGGCTGTTCGGCGGGCTGGGCGTCGCCGCCGCGCTGCAAGCCGTCGCGGGTCAGGAGACCGTGTACCTCCCGTTGACGACACGCACCGTGCTCGCCGCCCTCGCGATCGGGATCCTGGTGACCGCGCTCGCGGCGTCGATCCCGGCGTGGTACGCGACCAGGGTCGCGCCGATCGAAGCACTCCGGACGCCCACCGAGGCCAAGCGCGCCGGACGGCTCCGCACCGTCGTCGCGTCGATTCTGCTCGCCGCGGGTGTCGGTTCCGGCGTACTGGCACTCCAGTCCACAGTGGACGACGGTGCCGCTCTCGCCATGGTGGCGATGGTCGCGCTCCTCGGCGCGACGCTGGCCGCCGGACCGCTGATCGCTGGCCCGGTCGTCCGCGCGCTCGGCTCGCTCGTGCCGGGGCAGCCCGCCGATCTGGCCGCGCTCAACGCCGACCGCAACCCCAAACGCACCGCCGCCAGCGCCGCCGCGCTCACCATCGGCCTCGCCGTCGTCACGCTCGCGACCACCGTGGCGGCGGGCGTCGAAGCGGGACGGAGCCGGGGGCTGGACGAACTGCTCGCCGCCGACTTCACCGTCACCTCTACCGTGTCGAGCAGGCCACTGCCGGCCACACTCGCGGACACCCTCGCCGCGGTGCCCGGCGTGACCGCCACCGCGACCCGCCACTCTTTCAGCGGCGACCTCGGCGAATACGGCACTTACCAGCTGACCGCCGTCAGCGGCGACCTCCTGCGCCCGACCGTGCTCTCCGGCCGTCTCGACCGGCTCGGCCCCGGCCAGATCGCCATCAGCAAGGACCTCGCCGAGCAGACCGGGCTCGCCGTCGGCGACACCGTGCGCTCCCTGCGCGTGGTGGCGGTCTACGACGGCGTGGACGCGCCGGGCGTCGATCTGGGATTCGCGCTGGTCGATCTCGCCGAGCAGGGGAAGCTCGCCATGAACGGGGAAAGCCACGACGGGAGCGTGCTCGTCAAGGTCGCCGACCCCGATCGGGCCAGGCCCGCGCTGGAGCAGGCGTTGTCCGGCACACCGATCGCGAAACTGAGCGGCCTCGACGAACTCAAGGAAGAGGCGGCCGCGCCGCTGCGGGAAACGCTGAACCTCATGTGGGCGCTGACCGCGCTGGCGGTGCTGATCGCTTTCGCCGGGATCGCGAACACGCTTTCGCTGTCGGTCCTGGAGCGGACGCGGGAATCGGCGCTGCTGCGGGCGCTCGGTCTCACGCGTGGCGGGCTCGGTGCCGCGCTGACCACGGAATCGGTGTTCGTCGCGGTTCTCGGCGCCGCTTGCGGACTGTTCGTGGGAATCGCGTCCGCGTGGCTGATCACGGAAGTGGCGTCGGGCGGCGGCGAGGCGATCGTGTTCGCGCCGCCTTGGGGGCGGCTGGGGGTCCTGGTGACGGCTGCTCTGGTCGCGGCTCCGCTGGCGGCCTGGGTCCCGGCCCGGCGTTCTGGCCGGGTTCCCGTCACCGCCGGTCTCACGGCCGACTGAGCTGGAGCGTGCCGGACTGTCTTGAGTACAGGTGGTCGTGAGTGTTTTGGGTCGTTCTAACGACACTTTCCACTCACGACCCACTGCTGTCCGCAGGCATGCCGAGGGGCCCGTCGCCGGTGTGGGCGGCGGGCTCCTCGGGGGTCATGCGTGGGTGTTGCGCCGGGATCTGCGTAGCGGGTCCAGGTACTGGGGCGGGATGAACTCCGGTAACCCGTCGGCCGCCATGAGGACTTGCCAGTCGCCGTGGTGGATCAGGCGGTGATGGAAACCGCACAGCAGCACCAGGTTCCGGAGATCGGTAGGTCCGCCGTCTGCCCAGTGATGAATGTGGTGGGCGTGACAATTCTTGGGTCGTCGATGACAGCCCGGGAAGGCGCAGCCCCGGTCTCGGATGTTGAGCGCCCGTCGCTGGCCTGGGGTGACGAACCGCCGTAGCCGCCCCACGTCGAGAGGTTCCCCGGCGGCGTTCATCACGACCGGGAGCATCAGGCAGTCGCACGCAGCCATCCGCGCTTCGCGAGCGGTCATCGTGCCGACAAAATCTAGGCAGGCCTTCCCGATCCCGGTCTTCAACTCTTCGAGACCGATGGTGACGTGCACGAGGGTTCGGTAGCCGCTGGTGCCGGGTTGGTCCGGGCAGGCGATCGCCAGATCGAGAAGCTCAGCCCACGCGTCGCCCTGGCGTTCGCATTTCATCCGCAGATCAGCCTGGCCGAACTCGTCCACCGGCCGGGGTTTCGCGTACGCCTCCAGCGCGGCGGCGGTCCGGGCACCGAGCTCGTCGTCGAGGAGGCCGGTCAGCTTCCAGAACCCGTCCCGACGACGCTCCAGAGTGACCTCGCGACGCGGCTCCTTCGGCTCAGGATCCTTCGGTTCGTTCCCGTCCGGGTCGAGCCAAGCGAGAATGTTCGCCTCCGCATCCGCCAACTGCCGGGGACCCGCATCCCGAGCCAGGTTGCCGAGAATCTTCTCCGCACTCTCCCGATCCCCAACCGACGCGTCAGCAGGAATCCTCGCGAGAATCTCCAAGACCTGCTGGACCCGCTCAGCCCCAACCAGCCCCTCGGCGGCCGCAGCCGCGGTGGTGGGTGCGACAGCCGGAACCCCACTCCCATCGAGAGCGCGGGTCGGATTCAATGCGATCGCCTGATTCACCACCGGCCGGGCCTCGCCGCGAGAAAGCCCCGCCACATCGGCAAACCACGTGATCGTGCTGCCATACCCGAACAAGTCCTTCGCGCCCCGGGACTCGATCTCCGCCAGGTATCGCCCCAGCCCGGCGGACGCGACCCGCATCACCTGCAAGAACTGCTGCACACCATGCGCAAGCTCCAGCTTGCCAGCACGCCACAACTCCTGCGGGAGTTCAGGGAGATAGGTCTCGGACACCTCTCCAGAATACCCGAACAAATCGAACACGTGTTCGTAATTTTAAGCAACAATGTATTCACGTCGACAACACTGAAGAGTGATGGCGACGAGAATGAAGCCGCATTTGAGTGACGCCTGGGGCAAGCGGGTTGCGACTGGTGTGTTTGGAGCGGCCGGCGAGTGACCGCAACCGGCCAACCGGTCGGAGCGCGGTTCAGAGCCGAGTACGGGCCGAGCCGTGTCTCGCTTGAACAGCGGATCGACACGAGTCGGCAGCGAACCGGGGACATCGCCGACGCCGGTCAAGCCAGCCGCAGTTCCCGTCCCGGCAGGGACCGCCGCCGATCGGTAACCAGGATCATCGCCAGTGTCCCGATTCCCAGCCACACCACCAGTTGCACGATCCCCGGCGTCAACCCGTCGGTCCCCGTCAGCAACGACCGCAATGCGACCAGCGCGCCGTTCGTCGGCAGGATCCCGAGCACGGTCCCGAAGAACCCGGGCACGGTCGATACCAGTGATGCGCCGACGGTGAGGACGAGGATCGCGAGGGCGGCGAAGCGGCCGGGGCGTTTGAAGATCGCTACCAGCGCTTGGTTGACCACGGTGAACGTCCCGGCCGCGAGGACGAGCACCACCAGCAAGGTCACCGCCTTGCCGAAGCTCAGTCCGAGGAACGCCCAGAACACCCCGGTCAGGATCAGCGCGGTCAGCACCGCCAGCGTCGCGCCTGGGACGGCCGCGGCGAGGATGATCCGCCAGCTCGGGTCGCGGGTGGTGAGCACGCTCGGCGGCACCGCCTGGATCACCTGGTACGTCGCCAGCGCGCACCCCCACAGTGCCAGCACGAGGATCAGCGCCACCGCGCCTTCGCCGAACGTGCCCGAGCCCGCCGTGTCGGCGATCGCGGGGGTGGCGGCGACCTGCTTGAGGTGCTCGCGTTCGGCCTGCGTGTAGTCGGGGACCTTGCCCCGGCCTTCGTTCAAGCCCTTGGCCAGCTCCGAGGCGCCCGATTCGGCGCGCCGGCTGCCGTCGGCCGCGGCGCGGGCGCCGGTGGCGAGCTCGCCCGCGCCAGTGGACAGGGTGGTCGCGCCGCCTGCGAGCCGGCCGGAGCCATCGGCGAGCTGACGCGCACCGGAATCCGCCGCCTTGACACCGGCATCGAGTTTCCGCGCGCCGTCGGCCGCCGAGCCGATACCGCCCGCCAGTTCCTTCGACTTGTCCGCGAGTTGCTTGTTCCCGTCGGCGACCTTCTGCGAGCCGGCCGAAAGGTCTTGCACCGCCTTCTTCGTCTGCACGACGGCGTCGCGGATTTCGGCGCGTTTGCCGTCGAGGACCGCGGCGTCGGCCGTGAGCTTTTCGGAAGCGGCTTTCAGATCGGCACAGAACTTGGTGTCGCCAGTGCATTTCTGCGCGAGTTCGGCGAACTTGCGCGCCGAGTCGCCCGCCGTGGGCAGCGCGTCGATGATCCGGACGACCTTGTCCGCCAACGGCGAGATCTTGTCGGCGAGCTGCTTGTTGCCGTTCGCGACCTGCTGTGCCCCGTCGGCCAGTTCCCGGGTCAGCCGGGGCAGCTGCGCGGTGTCCTTCTCGGCCTGGGTCAGCCCCGACGACAACTGGCCGGACCCGGTCGCGAGCTGCCCGGTCCCGCTCGCCAGCCGCCGAGCCCCGTCCGCCAGCTGACCGGCAGCGCCGCTGAGTTCTCCCGCCCCACCGGCGAGTTCCCCGGCGCCGGAAGCCAGTTTCCCGGTCCCGTCGGACAGCCCCCGCAGCCCGACGACGAGCTGGTCGCCGCCGTCGGCCGCGGTGACGAGCTGCTGGTGGATCGAGGAGAACCCGAGGTACAGATTGTCCACATAGGTCTCGACGATCTGCCGGTTGAGCGCGGTGAGCGTCGCGTTCGCGACCTCCCGGCTCGCCACCGGGTCGACGAGACCGGTGCGCTGCGACGTCTCGACGCGCATGATCGCCTGCTTCGCGTCGAGCGGCTTTCCCGTCGTCGACGTGGCCTGCGCGGAGAAGTTCGGCGGGATGGTCACGACCGCCGAATACGTCCCGTCCGAGATGCCTTCCTTGGCGTCGTCGGCGTCGGTGAGCACCCACGTGTACGCGGAATCCTCGCCGTGCACGAGGTTTCCGGCCAGTTCACGGCCGAGCGGGATCAGCTGGCCGTTCACCGTGACCGGCTCGTCGGTGTTGACGACGGCGGCCTTGGCCGCGCCGTGGTTGTCGTCGGGCGAGAAGAACGCCCACGCCAGCCCGAGCGCGACGATCACCGGGACGAGCACGATCCCGAGCCAGGTCTTCCAGGTCAGCGGGCCGAAGGCGGTCGCACGGGCGGAGCCGGTGAAGAAGCGGGACATCAGCGGACCTCGGCGGGGACGGGAGCGGGCGCCATGGCGAGGCCCGCGACGGCGGTGGTGGGCAGCAGATCCCGCACGATGGCGAGGCTCTGGCAGGACACGGCGAACGTCGCGGCCCGGCTCGCGAACGCCGCTCTCAACCCGGCTCGCTGCGCTGTGGCGACTACGGTGTCCAGGTCGTCGAGGAAGACGAGCTCGACGCCGTCCTCGAGCGCGCGGCGGACCTCGCCGGCGGGATCGTCGGTTTCCTTGCAGGCGACGAAGGCGGCGTTCCGGCGGACCGCGTGCGCGTGCTGCGGCAGCACCCGGCCGAGGACCTTCAGATCGCCGCGGACGTGCGGGACGCGACCGGCGAGCGCGTACAGCAGGGCGCTCTTGCCTGCCGGTCCGGAACCGTGCACGGCGAGGATCTCCCCCGGGCCGAGGTGCAGTTCGACGTCGCGGAACACGGTGCGGCCCCGGTCGTCGTCGACGCGGAGACCGGCGGCGCTGATCACTTCGGCCGAGCCGGGCGCGGGCCAGTCGGCGAGCCGGAGTTCGTGGACGAGACCGTCGCCCTCGGCGTCGAACACCGGGAGTTTGCGGTCCAGCCACGGCGGCAGGCCCCAGGCGCGCGGGCCCAGCAGCGCGAGGATCGCCGGGACGAGGGTCATCCGCACCAGGAAGGCGTCCACGAACACGCCGACGGCGAGGCTGAACGCGATCGGTTTGATCGTCGCGCTGCCGTCGGGGACGAACGCGGCGAACACGCCCAGCATGATCACCGCCGCCGCGGTCACGACTCTCGACGCGGACACGAAACCGGTCTCGATCGCCTTGTGCGCGTCTCCGTGGTGGACGTAGTCCTCCCGGATCCGGGACACGAGAAAGACTTCATAGTCCATCGCGAGTCCGAAAAGGACACCCATCAGGATGATCGGCAGGAAGCTGATCACGCTGCCGGTGCGGGTCACGCCCAGCGCGTCGGCCAGATGTCCCTGCCCGAACACGAACGACGTCGCCCCGAACGCGGCGCCGATCGAGAGCAGATACCCGAAGGTGGCCTTGAGCGGGACGAGTATCGAGCGGAACACCATCGCCAGCAGCACCAGGGAAAGCCCGACGACCAGGATGCCGAACGGCAGCAGCGCGTCCCCGAGCTGCGCGGACACGTCGATGCCGACGGCGGTGAACCCGGTGACCGCGGTCTGCACGCCGTACCGGTCCTTGAACTGCCCTTCCATCGACCGCAGCCGTTCGACGAGTTCGTCTGTCGCCTCGTCGTAGGCGCCGGTCGTGGGTACGACCTGGATGATCGCGGTGTCGCCCTTGGGGTTCGGCGTGGCGAGCGGGACGACGGCGACGCCGGGGACCTTGCGGATGTCTTCGGCGATGCCGTTGGTGATCCCGACCGGGTCGGTGGTCGACAGGATGTCCGCGGTGACGACCAGCGGGCCGTTGAAACCGGGTCCGAAATGTTCGGCGACGACGTCGTAGGCGACGCGCGCGGGAGTGCCGTCCTCGTCGGTTCCGTTGTCCGGCAAGGCGAGCCGGAGATCCAGCGCGGGCGCCGACGCCACCGCGAGCACGCCGACGATCAGCGCGATCGTCACCCACGGCGACTTGGTGGCGAGCCGGACCCAGCGCAGGCTGAACCGGACCTTCTTCTCGCGCTTGGTCTTTCGCGGTTTCTTGGGCCGCAGCCGCTCACCGGCGAAGCCCAGCAGCGCGGGAATGAGGGTGATGGCCACGATCACCGCGACGGCGACCCCGCCGGCCGCCGCGACACCCATCACGGTCAGGAACGGGATCCCGGCGACGAACAGGCCCAGCAGGGCGATCACCACGGTGAGCCCGGCGAAGATCACGGCGGAGCCCGCGGTCGCGGTCGCCCTGGCGATGGACTCTTCGACTTCGAGTCCTTCGGCGAGTTGGTCGCGATGCCGGGAAAGCAGGAAGAGCGCGTAGTCGATGCCGACGGCGAGCCCGAGCATCACCGCGAGCATCGGCGCGGTGGAGGACACGGTCGCCACCGAGGTCGCCGCGTAGACCAGCGCCACCGAGACACCGACGCCGAGGATCGCCGTCAGCAACGGCATTCCCGCCGCGATGAACGAACCGAACACCATCAGCAGCACCACGAGCGCGATGACGAGCCCGATGCCCTCGGTGGGGCTGAGCTTGGGCACCTTGTCCGAGAACGCGTCGCCACCGGTGAGCACCTCGGTGCCGTGGCCGATCCGGTTCTCCATGTCCTGCGCGATCCCGGCGAGCGCGGTCCGGGTCGACGGCTGGATGTCGGCCAGCCCGACGTCGAGCTGCACGGTGACCAGCGCGGCGCGGCCGTCCTTGGACACGGCGTCGTGCACGGCCGCGTCGAAGGGGTTCACCACCGTCGAGACCTGCGGCGCCCCGGTCAGCTCCGGCACCACCGCGGTGACGGCGTCGCGCACGGCGGCGGAATCGGCCCGCTGGCCTTCAGGGACGAGCACGACCAGCTGCGCCGAAGTGCCGCTCACCTGCGGGAAGACCCGGCCGAGATGGTCGAGCGCCTCCTGGGACTCCGAACCGGGGATCGCGAACGTGTCGTCGGTGCCCTGGCCGAACAGCAGCGCCGCCCCGCCTGCGACGCACAGCACGACCAGCCACAACGCGGTGACGAGGACGCGTCCGCGGGCGGCCAGCCTGCCGAGGCGGTAGAGGAATGACGACACGATCGGCTCCCGGCACTCGTTGGATACATGGCGTATCGTAATGCACTCTGTATCCGATTCACGATGTATCCTGTCCCACAGCCGGGTGAACCGGGCGCATACGAAAGAATGGTGAGATGACCGAGGAGCGGGGCGCCACCATGACCAGGCGCCGGGCGGACACCCGCCGACGGCTGATCGACGCGGCGTACGAGGCCTTCTCCGAACACGGCATCCGGGACACCCCGGTCGAGCTGATCTGCGAACGCGCCGGTTTCACCCGCGGTGCCTTCTACTCGAACTTCAGCTCGAAGGAAGACCTCTTCCTCGCCCTGTTCCAGGAGGAGACCGAGGTCCGGCTCCGGCGCTTCCACGACGCCACGGAGAGCGTGCTCGGCGAGGTGGTCGTCGGCGCGGACGAAGACCTCTCCCCCACCCTCGGGCGGATCGCCGACCTGTTCATGGTCGCGCTCAGCGCGGACAAGGACTGGTACCTGCTGTGCGCGGAATTCCGCACCCAGGGCCTGCGGCAACCGGAGATC
This sequence comes from Amycolatopsis azurea DSM 43854, assembly GCF_001995215.1. Taxonomy (GTDB): domain Bacteria; phylum Actinomycetota; class Actinomycetes; order Mycobacteriales; family Pseudonocardiaceae; genus Amycolatopsis; species Amycolatopsis azurea. The sequence continues at coordinate 121,742 of NZ_MUXN01000007.1, read as the reverse complement.
CGCGACCGGATCGCCGCCGCGTTCCGGTACTTCCACGCCGAACTCGGCAAGGTCCTCGTCGGCGCGCTCGACCGGATGGGCCGGGAACTGACGATCTCGGCGGACGACGCGGTACTCGTGCTGATCGCCCTGTACGAGCAGGGATTGCAGAACTACCTGCTCGACGGCAGCGAGCTGCCCGCCGACGGCCGGTTCGTCAGCGAGCTGATCCCGAAGGTGATGGCCTCCCTCATTGTCCCCGCGCGAAGCTGAGGCGTCGCGAGCCTCGTGAGGGGTAAGTCGCGTTCTAACGACACTTCCCGCTCACGACCACCTCGACGCCGTTGATCAAGACCAACCCAGCTCAGGTTGCGAAAGCCACTTTCGCAACCTTCAACGTTGCGAAAGTGGCTTTCACAACGCCGACGTTTCCCGGACCCCGCAGAGGGTCCAGTGGACGCGTGGATCGTGAGTGGCGATTCGAGTTAGGGCTAACCGGGTCCTAGATACTTACGGTCGGGCGGTTTCGTGTGCTTGGAGGGACGACACGCGTGACTGGATGGACGACACGTGTGTCCAGACGGACGACTCGCGTCTGGAGCCCGGCCACGAGCGTGTCGTCCATCCAGTCACGTGTGTCGTCCATCGGATCACCCGTGCCGTCCAACACATCACGCCGCAGTGAGGCCTCGTTTTAGGTCTTGTGAGTGGCGTTTGGATTAGAGGCAAGGGTGTCTAAGTACCTACTGGCCTCTGGCTGCTGTTGTTGACAGGTCCGGTCCGTGAAGGCCTCCTTCCCTACCCTGAAGGTAGCGAAGGAGGCCTTCACCCCCTGCCGACTACATGAAGGCCCCCATCCTTGCGCTAAACGCAGTGAAGGAGGCCTTCATTTACCGCATGTAGGCAGGCCAGGCGGCGACGAGCGGTGGGGCGAGTTGGTCGTGAGTGGCGATTCGGGTTAGAACCCGAATCGCCACTCACGATCCGCCCGACCCAGCGCGTTCCGGCACCGCCGGGTCCGTTTCATCGGGATTTCATGGCTCCGACCTACGGTTCCCGGCACGGATCCGCACCGGCGGACCGGAAATCCCCGAGGAGACGTGCATGAGCCCGGCCGGCCGGACCCCGTACAACATGGTGACGCCCAGGGACGACGCGCCGAGTCCCGGGGAACGGGACGGGGCGGTCGGACCGGGGTGGAGCTGGGCCGCGTTCTTCACCCCGTGGGAGGACGGCCGCCCGGCGCCCAAGTACCGGTGGACGCTGTTCGACACGGCCGCCCACGCCGTCGAAGACCTCCGTCGCTGCCTTGACGACGGCAGTGTCGGCAGGCGCGGTGCCCTCTGCTCGTCCGTGCTCCGCAAGCGCGGCGCGCCCAGGGAGCTGGTGCTCTGCGACGCCGCGGAGTGGGCGTACGTCGTCCACGAAGTCCGCACCGGGACGCACCTCGCCGACGCCGCCGACGCCTACTTCGCGCGCTGGCGCCGGGATATGACGGGACACCGCTTCACGATCATCAACGCCGGCGTGCCGACTGTCTGGTGAGGTCCAGGCCTTCCAGGGCGAGGGTGCGCTGCAGGGGATCACCGTCGGGTCCGAGGGTGGTGAGCACCCATTCGAAATGCTCCCGCGCGGCCATCGGTTCGCCCGCGGCGAGATGGGTGCGGCCGAGCCGGTTGCGGATCTCGGACTCCATCCCGACGATGGTCTCCTCGGTGACCGCCGTGAGCGCCCGCCGCTGGAGTTCGAACGCCGCGCCGAGATTGCCGAGTTCCAGTTCCGCGGCGCCGAGCCTGGCCAGGCCGGTCGCGATCAGCAGACCGTCCGTGGTCTCCTCCGCGAGCTCGACGGACCGCCGGAGGTCCAGCGCGGCCTCGGCGAACCTGCCGATCTCGAGCCGGACGGTGCCGCTGTGGCACAGCACCCTCGCCAGCATCCCGGGACTGCCGATCTCCTCGCTCAGCTCGCGGGCGCGGCCGAGGTGGGCGAGCGCGTCCTCGTGTTCGCCCCGCAGGTAGGCGAGATAGCCGAGCGCGGACATCGCCCGTTCGGCGATCCACCTGTCCCCGACCTCCTCCGCCATGGCTATCACCCGCTCCATGCCGGGGATCGCGCGTTCGTGATGCCCTTCGATCAGGTCCGCCATGGTGAGCCCGCCCAGCGCCCGCGCCTCCACCCCGCGGTCGCCGGAGGCCTGGCCCGCCCGGAGCGCGTCGTCGAACCAACCTCTCGCCCGGTCCAGCTGCCCTTGCATGGCGTAGGCGTAGCCGAGGCAGAACCGCAGCGACGAGATCAGGCGTTCGTCCTCGGCCCGTTCGGCCAGCGGCAGCGCGACCTGGAGAGCCGTCCGGCATTCGTGGTACCGCTGCTGACGTGCGAGATAGTCGACCAGCCCCTCGGCGATCGAGCACGCGAGATCGTCCAGCCCGGCTTCGGCCGCCTGGGTGACCACGTCGGGCAGGTCACCGGCGGCGTCCAGCCAGGCGGAAGCATCACGTTGCCCGGTGAACAGCCCTCGCCCGGTCTCGACCGGGAACCGCGCGACGCCCCATTCGCTCGCCTGACGGGCGGCACTGACGTACAGCCCGTACACCCGTTCCCGCGCCGCCTCGACGACGTCCTCGGGCATGTCCCCGGCGAGCCGTCTGGCGTAGACCGCCACCAGATCGTGCAGCCGGTAGCGGCCGCTCGCCGGTTCCTGGACGAGGCTCGCGTCGACGAGACTTTCCAGCCGTCGCTCGGCTTCGGCGGGCGAACAGGCCAGCAGGGCGGCGACCGAGAGGTTGTCGAATTCGGGCGTCGGCGACAGGCCAAGCACGCTGAATGCGTCCTGCTCGGCGGGCCGCAGCTGCTCGTACGAAAGGCGCAGCGCCACCTCGACACTGCGATCCTCGGCGGTCAGTTCGCCGAGCCGCCGCTCGTCGTCCGACATCCGGTCCACCAGATCCTTAAACGTCCACATCGGACGGTTCTGCAACCGGGCGCCCGCGATCCGCAGCGCGAGCGGCAGCCGCCCGCACAGCCCGGCGAGCGCGCGGACGGCGAACCGTTCACCCTCGGCCCTCGGCGCGCCCACGATCCGGCCGAGCAGGCGTTCCGCCTCTTCGAGGCCCAGCGCGCCAAGGGAAACGCGACGGTCGGCGTCCAAACCGGACAGACGACGGCGGCTGGTCACCAGCACGCGGCTGCCCGGCCCGGACGGCAGCAGCGGCCGCACCTGCCCGGCGGACTCGGCGTTGTCCAGCACCAGCAGCAACCGCAGGTTCGCGGTCGCCGCCCGCCACGACGCGGCCAGTTCGTCGAGATCGTCCGGCATCACACCGTCTTCCACCCCGACCGCGCGCAGCAACCGCCGCAACGCGCGCTCCGGTGTCACCGGCTCACGGCCTTCGGTGTAGCCGTGCAGATCCACGAACAACGCACCGTCCGGATAGGACTCACGGAGCCGATGCGCCGCACGCACCGCGAGCGTGGTCTTCCCGGCACCGGGAACGCCGTCGACGGCGTCGACCGAGACCGCCTCCGGATCGCCTTCCTCGACGAGCACCGCGAGTTCCCGGTCCCGGCCGACGAGCTCACCACTGGTGGCGGGCAGCTCGTTCCGGATCCGGCGCGGTGTCTCCCGGCGCTGCGTGACGCCGAGCTGCGCGTCGTCCCCGCGCAGCACCGCTTCCTGTACCTGCCGCAGTTCCTCGCCCGGCTCGACGCCGAGTTGGTCGATCAGCCGCTCGCGAACCTCGGTGAACACCTCCAGCGCCTCCGCCTGGCGCCCGCCGCCGTAGAGCGCGCGCATCAGCAACGCCGCCAGCGGCTCGCTCGGCGGATCGGCCGCCACCAGCGCCGAAAGCTCGCCGATCACCTCGTCGAACCGGCCGAGTTTCAGCTGGGCCCGCAGTTTTCGGCTCAGCAACAGCAGCCTGCGCTCCTCCAGCCGTCGCCGCTCGCCCTGGACGAACGCGCCGGGCAGGCCTGTCAGCGGCTCGCCGTGGAACAGCCGGAGCGCGTCGGCGAAGGTGTTCACCGCGGCGACGAGATCTCCCGCGTCCTCGGCGGCCGACGCGACGTCCGCGACCTCTTCCAGCCTCGCCACGTCCAGCCGCACCCCGCCGCTGGCGAACCGGTAGCCACCGCGGTCGGACACGATCACCGAGTCACGGGGCTTCTCCCCGGAGGTGTCCAGGCATTGCCGAAGCCGCCGGACGTACACCGGCAGCACATTCGACTCCGGCGGCTTCTCCCAAAGCCCGTCGGTGAGTTCGTAATGGCTGACGGTCACGTCCGGGCGCAGCAGCAGCGCGGCCAGCACGGCCTGCTGCCGGACCGGACCGAGGTCCAGCCGTTTCTCCCCGTGCCAGGCCCGCAACGGGCCGAGCACCTCGAACCGAAGGCGCGCCTCGGACACGATCCCCCCATCGTCGATCATCAGCCCGGCACCACGATCCCGTTGTCGAACGCGTAGACGATCGCCGCCGCCCTGTCCCGCAGCTGGAGTTTGGTGAAGATCCGGCCGATATGGCTTTTCACGGTCACCTCCGAGATGACGAGTGCCGCGGCGATCTCGGCGTTGGTCAGTCCGCGGCCGATCGCGCGGAGCACGTCCTGTTCCCTGGGTGTCAGCAGTTCGGGTGAACGTCCGCCGCTGCCATTCCCGGCGGCCTGCCGGTAGGCGGCGAGCACCCGGCCGGTGACCCCCGGGTCGAGCCAGGCGTCGCCCCCGGCGACCGCCCGCACGGCGCGGATCAGGTCTTCGGCGGGGGAATCCTTGAGGACGTAGCCCGCCGCACCCGCCCGCAACGCGTCGGCCAGCAGGTTGTCGTCGTCGAAAGTGGTCAGCGCGAGCACCGGCGGATGGCCGGACGACCGCCGCAGCCGCCTGGTCGCCTCGACCCCGCCGACGTTCTTCATCCGCAGGTCCATCACGATGACGTCGACCTCGTGCGCGGCCAGCGCGGCGGGCACTTCCGACCCGTCGCCGCATTCCCCCGCGATGACGAATCCGTCGCGGCGCCGCAGGATGCGCCGCAGCCCGGAGCGGACCAGCTCCTGATCGTCGACCAGCAGCACCTGGATCTCGGTGGCGGTCATGACTTGGCCCCCGGCACGGTGACCTGCACGATCCACTGCCTTCCTTGGGGCCCGGCGCTGAGATCGGCACCGAGCTGCGCCGCACGGACGGCCATCCCGGCCAGTCCCGAGCCGTCCTCGGCCGTGCCCCGGGCGGTGCCGGCGAGGGTGTTGCTGACGATGAGCTTCACGTCCGACCGGCCGGCGTTCAGCCGGACCTCCGCGTTCGCGCCGGGGGCGTGTTTGACGACGTTGACCAGTGATTCCTGCACGATCCGGTAGAGACCCAATCCTTCCGAGGCGCCTACCCGGCCGAGGTCGCCTTCCTGTGTATAGCGCACCGCCAGTCCGGCGACCCGCGTGCGTTCCACCAGCGTCTCGATGTCCTCGACCCCCGGTAGCGGCGCGCTGCCCGACGGGGTGTCGGCGAGCAGGCCGACCGTGCGGCGGATGTCGGCCATCGCGGCGCGTCCCACCTGCTCGGCCTCGGTGAGCGCTTCGATCGCCTCGTCGACGTCGCGGTCCTGCTGCAGCGCGCGCCGCGCGCCGGTCAGGTGCAGCAAAGTGATGCTGAGCGAATGACCGACGACGTCGTGCACCTCACGCGCGATCCGCTGACGTTCGGCGAGCAGGGCCTTGTCGCGGGAGGCGTCACGGTTGTCGCGTTCGGCGTCCAGCACCCTGGTGTACCAGCGGACCATGAGCCCGCCGCTGAGGCCGAGCAGGATCGCGACCATGTACACGGGCCCGCCGATCAGCCCACCCCAGATCCCCGCCACGACCAGGACCAGTTCACCCGCGACGGTGACGATCGCGATCCCCCACGTCGTCCGCAGGACACTGCCCGCTTCGGTGGCCGCGACCAGGAGCAGCAACGGCGCGAAGTCCGGGAGGACCGGCTCGATGAGCAGGACCGACGTGGCGGTGATCAGCGCCGTCATCCGCACCCACGGCATGATCCAGTCGGTGGCCACCCAGATCACCGACGGCGCGATCACGATCAGCCCGGCGAGCGCGATCGGCTCGGGCGGCAGCAGGGCGTCGCGCTGCACCAGCGCCACCGCGGTGAACATGAAGCTCACCGCGCTGGCGCACAACGCTCCCCACCAGGGCAGGCTCAGTCCGGCCCGGGTGAGGCTGACCTGTACCCGTGCCCGGAACCGGTCCCGCAAGCTCTTCAGCACGCCTTAAGACTAGGAACTGCCGGGAGGCGCGTCATCGTGCGGCGGACGGCACCCGTCTCCGCCCACGGTAGGAGGCCCGCCCGATACCGGCAGCGGAAATCCCGAGGAACCGAGACGCGCTCTTCATGGCATTCAGCCTAAGCGCCCCCACCGACAGAAACCTGTCCTGTCGTGCGCATTGACCATCTGTCGGTGATTCACTGACGATGAGTGGAGCCGACTGGGTGGAGGCGGAACACATGCGCGTGAAGCAACTCGCGGTGGCGGGGATCCTGCTGCTGGGCGTCGTCCCCGGAGTCGCCGCGGCGGCCCCGGCGCACCAGGCTCAAGTGGAGAGCACGGCCGCGAACGGCTGGGTGGGAACCTGGTCGGCGGCGCCCGCGGCCGGGGTGGCCGGGACCGAGAACGGTTATCCGAACTTCTCGATCCGCAACATCGTGCACACCAGCGCCGGCGGGTACGAGGTGCGCGTGCGACTGTCGAACGCCTTCGGCCGGACGCCGGTCCTGTTCGGCAAGGTGACCGTCGCGGTCGCCGCCGGCCCGGACACGCCGCAGGCGGTCCCCGGCACGATGCGCACGCTGACCTTCGGCGGCGACCGTGAGGTCACCGTGCCGCCGGGCGCCGACATCCTCAGCGACGGCACGGCACTGAGCGTGCCGAGGGACGGCGACCTCCTGGTGACCACGTACACGCCGACACCGTCCGGTCCCGTCACCTACCACCCGCTGGCCATGCAGAACTCGTACTTCACCCGGAACGGCGACAAGGCGGCCGACGAATCCGCGGCGGCGTTCCCGGAGAAGACCGCGGTCTGGCACTACGTGTCCGGAGTGGACGTCCGCGGCGCGGGCCTGCAGGGCAGTGTCGTGGCGATCGGCGACTCGATCACCGACGGCGCGAACTCGACCTGGGGCGCGAACCTGCGCTGGCCCGATCAGCTCGCCGACAAGATCAGCGCGCGCATGGGCGTGCTGAACGCCGGGATCAGCGGGAACCGGCTGCTGCTCGACGGCGGCAACTACGGGGTCAACGCGCTGGCCCGGCTCGACCGGGACGTGCTGAGCCAGTCCGGCGCGCGGACGGCGATCGTGTTCGAGGGCATCAACGACATCCAGCAGACGCCGCACCAGGCCGATCCGAACAAGATCATCTCGGCGCTGAAGCAGATCGCCGGACGGGCGCACGATCGCGGTCTGCGGGTGCTCGGCGCGACGATCACCCCGTGGAAGGGCTGGGGTTCGTACACGCCCCAGCTCGAAGAGACCCGGCAGGCGGTCAACCGGTTCATCCGCACCAGCAGGCTTTTCGACGGCTACATCGACTTCGACGCGGTGATCCGCGATCCCGCCGACCCGCAGCGGATGAAACCGGAGTACGACTCCGGCGATCACCTCCACCCGGGCGACAAGGGTTTCACCGTCATGGCGAACGCCGTCCCGCTGCAGCGTCTCAGGTAGAAAAATCAAGGGCTGCGCCAGGCGGTTCCGTGGGGCACGATGAGCTGATGGCGATCAGGAATGGCTAGCGGCGACAGCGGGATCCGGGAGACGGCGCGGCTGGTCCGGTTCGCCGAACACGAATCGCGCGCGGAGACACTCAGGGCTCAGCTCGCGGATCTCCACGGGACGATCCGGCTCGCGAAGCGGACGTCGAACCTGTTCCGGGCCCGGACGGCGACCAGCACACCTGGTCTGGACGTCTCGGGATTCACACACGTGCTCGACGTCGATCCCTTGGCGCGCACGGCCGACGTCGAGGGCATGGTCACCTACGAGCGACTGGTGGACGCGACCCTGCCCCACGGGTTGATGCCGATGGTCGTGCCGCAGCTCAAGACGATCACGCTCGGCGGCGCGGTCACCGGCCTCGGCATCGAGTCGTCGTCCTTCCGCAACGGCCTCGTGCACGAGTCGGTGCTGGAGATGGAATTGCTCACCGGCGACGGCCGGATCGTCGTCGCGCGGCCGGACAACGAACACAGCGACCTGTTCCACGGCTTCCCGAACTCGTACGGGACGCTCGGCTACGCGCTGCGGCTGAAGATCGAGCTGGAGCCGGTCAAACCGTACGTGCGGCTCGACCACGTCAGGTACGACGACACCGCGGAGTACTTCGCGGCACTCGGCGAGGCCTGCCGGAACGGGTCGGCCGATTTCGTGGACGGAACGGTCTTCGGGCCGGGCGAGCAGTACCTGACGCTGGGCACGTTCACCTCGTCGGCGCCCTCGACCAGCGACTACACCTGGCTCGACATCTACTACAAGTCGATCCGCGAACGCGAGACCGACCATCTCGGCGTCCGGGACTACCTATGGCGCTGGGACACGGACTGGTTCTGGTGTTCACGCGCGTTCGGCGTCCAGAGCAGGCTCCCCCGGCTCCTGCTGGGCAGGAAACTGCTGCGGTCGTCGGTCTACTGGAAGCTGGTGGCGCTGGACCGCCGGTTCGGGATCGCCGCGAAGCTCCTCAAGCTGCGCGGGCTCCCTCCCGAAGAGACCGTCGTGCAGGACATCGAGGTGCCGCTGTCGCGGGCCGCGGAGTTCCTGGACTTCTTCCGCCGGGAGATCCCGATCAGCCCGGTGTGGATCTGTCCGTTGATGCAGCGGCCGGGCGGGGTGAACTCGCCGCTGTACGAAATGGACCCCGAAACGCTGTACGTCAACTTCGGCTTCTGGTCCGCGGTCCCGCTGGACCCGGGCGAGGCCCCGGATACGCACAATCGGCTGATCGAGGCCGAAGTGACGCGACTCGGCGGGCGGAAGTCGCTGTACTCCGACAGTTTCTATACGGAAGAAGAGTTCTGGCGGCTGTACAACGGCGACGCCTACCGGAAACTGAAGACGGCCTACGACCCGGACGGCCGACTCCTCGACCTGTACGCGAAATGCGTGCGGCGGCGGTGACCCGGGCGGGGAAGAGAGACGAACATGGCTGAGACGACGACCGTCGGGAAGATCTTCGAGCGGTTGCTCGGCCCGAGTGCCGAAGTGTCCATCACCGCCTACGACGGCAGCACGAGCGGCCCGGCGGACGCGCCGGTGTCGATCCAGGTGCGGTCACCGCTGGCGCTGACTTACCTGATGTCATCCCCGGGCGACCTGGGACTCGCCCGCGCTTACGTCGCGGGCGCGCTGGACGTGGACGGTGATCTCTACTCGGCGTTGCGCGCCCTCGTGGCCCAGGTCGATCAGCTCAGCGCCGCGGACCGGGTGTGGCTGCTGCGCAAACTCGGCCCCACGCACCTGCGCCGGGTCGCCCCGCCCGCCGAGGAACTGCCGAACAGGCTCAAGCGCACCGTCGACGGTTTGCGGCATTCGAAAGCGCGGGACAGCAACGCGATCTCGAACCATTACGACGTCTCGAACCGGTTCTACGAACTGGTGCTCGGCCCGTCGATGGCCTACACCTGTGCCGCGTACCCGTCCGCCGAGTCCTCGTTGGAGGAGGCACAGGCGCACAAATTCGACCTGGTGTGCCGGAAGCTCGGCCTGCGGCCCGGGATGCGGTTGCTGGACGTCGGCTGCGGCTGGGGTGGGATGGTGAAGCACGCCGTCTCGCACTACGGCGTCGAAGCGCTGGGTGTCACCCTTTCGCGCGAGCAGGCCCAGTGGGCACAGAAGGACATCGTGACCAAGGGTCTCGCGGACCGCGCCGAAGTGCGGCACCTCGACTACCGCGACGTCACCGAAACGGACTTCGACGCGGTGTCGTCGATCGGACTCACCGAGCACATCGGCGCGCGGAACCTGCCGTCGTACTTCCGTTTCCTCGCCGGGAAACTGAAGCCGTACGGGCGCTTGCTGAACCACTGCATCACCAACCCGGACACCTCGGTGGCGCACCGTTCGCGCGGGTTCATCGACCGGTACGTCTTCCCCGACGGCGAACTGGAATCCGTCGGCGAGATCGCCACCGCGATGCACGACAGCGGCCTGGAAGTGCGGCACTCGGAGAACCTCCGCGAGCACTACGCCACCACCCTCGGCGCGTGGTGCGCCAACCTCGACGCGAACTGGGACGAGGCCGTCGCCGAAGCGGGCGCCGGGCGGAGCCGGGTCTGGGCGCTGTACATGGCCGCGTGCCGTCTGGCCTTCGAACGGCGGGAGATCGAACTGCACCAGGTGCTCGGGGTGAAGGTCGGCCCGGACGGTGACGCGGGCATGCCGCTACGGCCGGACTGGGGCGTTTAGGTTTAGTGGCGAAAGGCTTCGGCGAGCCACCACGAGCCGCCGTCGTCGGCGATCTTGGCGTCGACGACGAGCGGCGCGTCCCGTGGCCCGCCGAGCCATTCCGTGACGGCGGCCAGATCCTCGACCGACCGCACGGTGACGCCATCGCAGCCGAACCCGCGGCCGATCGCGGCGACGTCGGTGTCGGGGAACCGGACGGTCGTCATGTCGGCGTCACCGAAGTGGTGGATCTCGGCGCCGTACGCGGCGTCGTTGTAGACGATGACGACTAGCGGGATCCGCAGTCTTACGGCGGTTTCCAGCTCGGAAACCGCCATGTGGAAACCGCCGTCACCGACGCCGAGCACCGGCAGCCGCTCCGGCCGCGCCAGCGCCGCGCCGATCGCCGTCCCGAGACCGAGGCCGATGCTCTGGAACGCCTGCGTGAAGCAGAAACCGTTCTCGTCCGGGACGGACAGATACGCGCTCGGGTAGCCCATGAAGTTGCCGGAGTCGATCGAGAGCACGCGTTCGGCGGGCAGGATCTCGTCGAGACGTCGGCTGAGCGTGCGCGGATCGATCCTTCCGCCGCCGGATAGATCGTTATACGGGACGTCGTTCCACCGTGTGCTCGTGACGGCTTCGCGGCTCGCGTGGTGGCCGCGCCTGCCGAGTTCTGCGTGGACGTCTCTCGCGGTGCTGGTGACGTCGCCGACAACACCGAGGGCGATCGGCCGGTGCGCGCCGAGCGCGGCCTGGTCGACGTCGACCTGGACCAGCCGGGCGTCCGGGCCGAGGAGCTTGCCGTGCCGGGTGGTCCACATGTTCAGCGCGCAGCCCCAGCCGATCACGAGGTCGGCGTTCTCGATGAGGTCCGCGGCTCGTGGTGACGAAAAGCCGCCCGAGATCCCGAGTGAGAAGGGGTCGTCGTGGAAGAGTCCGTGTGCCACCGCCGAGGTCGCCAGCAGCGCGCCGGAGACCTCCGCGAGTTCCTTGAGAGGTGCGGCGCTCCCCCGCGCGCCGCGGCCGGCGATGAACACCGGCCGCCGCGCCTCGGCGAGGAGGTCGGCCAGTTTCGCGACCGCCTCGACGTCCGGCCTGATCGGCGCCGGACCGGGGATCTCCGGCACCAGGACCGCTTCGGGCGCTTCCTGCGCTTGGACGTCGAGCGGGAGGTTGAGGAAGACGGTCCGGCGTTGCTGCACGGCCGTCCGGTACGCGCGGACGGTGTCGGCGACCGCGATGGGCGCGCCGTGGACGCGCTCCGGCACGGCGCCGACGGCGGTCGCGAGCGCGTCCTGCCCGATCCGGAAGTTCGACAGCACCGACGACGCCGCGGTGTCCCCGGTCAGGACGATCATCGGGGTCCGACTCTTGGCCGCCTCGGTGATACCGGTGAGCGCGTTGGTCAGCCCGCAGCCTTGGTGGACGCTCAGCACCGAGACGCGGCCGCTCATCCGCGCGTACGCGTCGGCCATGCTCGCCGCGCCGCCCTCGTGCCGCGCGGCGACGAACCGCACCCCGCCCGCGCGCAATCCGTTGGTGGCCTCGAAGTTGCCGCTGCCCACCACCCCGAACGCGGCGCCCACGCCGAGTTCCGCCAGCGTGCGGCCGGCCAGCTCAGCGACGTTCATGCCCGCTCGACCAGCGCGTAGACCCGGGCAGGGCTGCCGGAACCGCCGACGATCGGCAGCGGGCTGACGACCAGCAAGGCCCCGGTGGGCGGCAGGCTCGCGAGGTTCCGCAGCTGGGTCAGTCCGTGTTTTCCGGCGCCCAGAAGGAGTTCGTGGCACGGGAAGGCCGGTTCGAGGGCCAGGGCCTGTCCCGCGTCGGTGCCCACGGTCTCCACCCCGAACCCGGTGATCGGTGCCTCCTCCGCGAGCCAGCGAGCGCACTCCGCCGAGACACCCGGCGTATGCGGACCGTTCTCGTCGTTGTTGAGGAAGGCCTCCTGGTCGTGCGACCGGGCGTCCCAGCCCGTGCGGTAAAGCAGCCAACCACCGTCGGGCAGCGAGCCGTTCTCACGCTCCCAGTCGCGGATGTCTTCCACGGACAGCAGGAAGTCCGGGTCCTCGGCGGCGCGGGCAGACGCGTCGAGCACCACGGCCGGGGCGACCAGCGTGCGCAACGGCACCTCGGAGACGTCGTGGCCGTCCTTGCCCGACACCCAGTGCACGGGGACGTCGAGATGGGTCCCGGTGTGCTCGCCGGTGTGGATGTTGTTCCAGTACCAGCGCGGCCCGCGTTCGTCGTACCGGCTGATCTCCTCCAGGCCGAACGGGATCGTGTTCGCGAACGGCTCCGGCAACTGGAGGATCGGCGTGCTCTCGCTCAACGGGGCGGTGAGGTCGACGACCTCGATCGCGCCGGTGGTGAGCGCGGTGTTCAGCTGGGCCAACAACGACATGCGTGCCTCCCGGGTGTGACTGGCGTCTCGGCCACCTTAGGCCTGTTCACGGGGGTGGCGGAATTGTCGGATGTCGCTGATATGTTGCGCCGCGACTCAGCTGAAGAGAGGAGAACATCGGTGGCAGAGGTGGCGCTGCGATTGGTCGAGGACTCCGATCTCGACGCCCTGTTCGAACAGATGCGTGACCCCGAGTCGGTCCGGATGGCCGCGTTCATCGCCAGGGATCCCAACGATCGTGAAGCGTTCGACGCACATGTGGCGAAGTTGAGGTCTTCGCCGGACATCATCCTGCGCGCGGTGACCGGCGACGGGCGTTTTCTTGGCACCGTGGGCAGTTTCGTCGTTGAGGGCGACGCTGAAACAGCCTACTGGATCGACCGTTCGGCCTGGGGGCAAGGAATCGCCAGCCAGGCACTCGCGCTGTTGCTCGACATCATCGAGGTCCGGCCCTTGTATGCCCGCGCTGCCAGCGACAACCTCGGATCGCTTCGGGTCCTGGAGAAAGCGGGCTTCACGGTCATCGGGACCGATACCGGCTACGCGTTGGCGCGGGATGCCGAGATCGAGGAAACCGTCCTGCGTCTCGGCTAGTTCCTCTCGGCCGAAGATCATCTTTGGACAGTTCCCGCTGTCTTTAAGGGCAGACTCATGGCGGCGATGCAGTGGGCTCGGGCAGTGTGGTTTCCGTATCCAGGGTTCGTATCTGACAGATGTCTGGGTACAGGACACGGCCGGATCACCACGAAATTCAAGGAGAGTGAGATGTCCATGGTTCGTCGGATCACCTCAGCAGGCGTGCTTGTCGCGGCGGTGGTCGGCGCCGTCCTGTCACTGGCCGGAGTAGCCAAGTTGGAGACCGGCTGGCCGAGTGGTCACTCGGCCGCGGCGAGCAGCGCTCCTGACGGCATCGCCTACACCCCAGTCGAAAGCGGCCGGCCCGTCGCCTCACTGAATCCCGAAACCGACTATCCCGCACCCGAAAGCTGAAACCCGCCTGCCGGTCAAGAAAGAACACTCGTCGACCGTCCACATGGGACCTCGGGCTGACTCAAACCTGCCGAAGTCTTCAACAAACTCCCGCCAGACTCAGGTGGCGAACTGCCCTGAACCCGCCCAAGCTTGGAGTCAAACGGTCAGGGCGCCACCAGTATTGGCCACTGAAGGCCGAGCGGCGTGCGGTCCAGCAGAGGGAACGTCCGAACCACGTCGATTCTTGATTGATCCTCGTCTGGGGGCCGAAGTTGCACGGGGGCTTGCAAAGAGATGGTCGCCGCGGCAAATCGCGCGGCGTCCCCGATCCCGGGCATCGGTGATCCGGGGCAAGATCAAGGACATGGTGCTGATCAGCGAACGCCCGCCGAGGCTGACGACCGATCGGTGCCAGGCTTCCGGGAAGGCGGCCTCATCATCGGCAAAGATGGCGCTTCGCAGATCGCGACACTGGTAGAACGACAAACCCACTACGTCATATTGGTGCGAATTCCCTATGATCGCACCGCTGAACGCGTGGCACGCCTCTTGGCCAGGAAAATGAACACTCTTCCCGACTTGTTCAAGAACAGCATAACCTGGGACCAAGGTGGCGAAATGGACCGACACGCCGAGTTCACGATCGCCACGAACATGCCAGCCTACTTCTGCGACCCACACGCGCCATGGCAACGTGACAGCAACGGGAACACCAACGGCCTGCTTCGGCAATACCTCCCCAAAGGCACCGACCTCTCCAGTCACAGCCAAGCAGAACTCGACGCCATCGCCGACGAGCTAAACGACCGCCCACGCGAAACTCTCGGTTGGCTCAAACCCGCCGAAGTCTTCAACAAGTTTTGCTAGACCCAGGTGGCGCACTGACCACTTGAACCCGCCCAGAATACTTTTCATATTCGCACGTTTGTTCGATTGTTGGTATTCTTGAGTCGTGTCCAGTCAACGAATCCTCGAACCGCCGCGCGAGCTGTGGCGTGCCGGTGCGCGCGAGCTCGCGCACGGCGTGGTCGAGCGAATGTCGTTGGCACGGCAGGCGTTGGCCGAGGTCGGGCAGTTCCTGGTCGAGATCGAGTCCCGGGGCCCGATGGAGCTGTTCGGGCACGGATCGACCGCGGGCTGGTTCGCCGAAACCGCCCGGATCAGCCCCAAAGAAGCCAGTGCCACCGTGGCTCGGGCGAACGCGTTGAACGAGGGCCGGAACCTGGACGGCACCCCCGCACCCGCCTTCGCCCCCATCGCGGGGGCCGCCGCGGCCGAGGGCGACCTCGGCCACCAACAGCTGGATCCGATCCTGGCGGTCCTGAAGAAGATCCCGGACGAGGCGACCGCCGAGGACCGGTCCGGGGCGGAACAGATCCTGGTCACCCTCGCCCGCAACGCCGGCCCACACCAGATCGGCAAGATCGGCGCGGAACTGCTGGCCCACCTCGACCCCGACGGCAACGAACCCCAAGACGACGACCTCCCACCACCCTCACGCGAGGTCCACCTCCGCAAACGCGACGACGGCTGGTGGCGACTCAACGGCCTCCTCGACCCCGAATTCGGCGCCCGCGCGAACGCCCTGTTCGAAACCTGGGGACAACGAAGACCCATCGACGAGGACGGCAACCGCGACCCCCGCACCCCCGGCGAACGCCACGGTGACGCGTTGTTCGACGCGATCCACTACGCCATGACCAACGACAAAGCACCGACCCTCTCCGGAGACCGCACCACCATCGTCGTCACCATCCCGCTGACCACCCTCACCACGGGACTCGGGTCCGCCTGCGTCGATGAAGTCACCCAGATCACCGCACGCCACGCCCGCATGCTCGCCTGCGACGCCAAAATCATCCCCGCCGTCCTCGGCTCCGACAGCGAACCCCTCGACATCGGCCGCGGCGCCCGCACAGTCACCCCCGCACAACGACGCGCCCTGAACCTCCGCGACCACGGCTGCGCTTTCCCCGGCTGCCACCGGAAACCCAAACACTGCGAAGCCCACCACATACTTCCGTGGGGCGAACTCGGCGACACCGACCTCACCAACCTGTGCCTGCTCTGCCGCTACCACCACATGGTCATCCACGGACAATCCGGCTGGAAAGTCCGCATGGCCGCCGATGGCAGACCTGAGTTCGTCCCGCCGCAGTACCTGGACCCGCTACAACACCCCCGCCGCAACCACCGCTGAACCCGAGAAGCCCGCCACCACCACCGGCGACGGGCCTCTCGGCATGCCCACGTTCAGTTGAACCAGGTCCCGAACATCGAACTCTCCGACCGCCCCTCCAGCCGCTTGCCGAGATCGACGGCCTGCGCCTCGGTGAGCAGGCAGATGTAGTCGGTGACAGCCCGAGCGCACCGCGCCTCCTTGTTCTTCTCGAAGGTTCCCTTAGCCTCGTCGTCGCGCTTGGTGCCTTGGTAGATCGCGCGGAGTTGGATGGGGATCTTCGGACTGTTTGGCGCCTTCTCCATGCACAGGAGCAACCTGTCGAACAACGAACCGATGATCCGCTTCTGTCCTTCCTGCTGGATGGCCAGCGGCGGTCTGTCGATCACGTAGAACCACGTAAGTTCCTTCAGCGCGGCGACCCGGTACTGGGCGTCCTGGTCGACCTCCACGTAGGGAGGTTCATCGAGAAGCCGGACCGCGTCCACAAGTCTTGTGAGATGACTGCTGGTGATCTTGTTCATCCGGACCCGGTTCCCGCGTGTCTCCCAGAACTGCGACTCAAGGCTCCTGCCGAACTCCTTGACGATGACGTCGATCTGCTCTTGGAAGAGATACTCGTTGAATCCTTTGAGCTTCTTCAGGCGGCGAACACCGTGCTCGAATATTCGCTCCTTGTCGACCTTCAAGTGGTGCAGCGGGATCAAACCTGCCCGGAAGTAGTCCTCGAGGTCATGCGTCGCGTAGCTGATGTCATCGGCCCAATCCATCAAGACCGCGTTCGCGGATCTCCGTTCGCCTTGACTGGACCTTCTTGCCCACTCGAAGTCCTTCCGTTCCGTCTGATAGGCACCCCACTTGTCGCCATAGCCACGATCTGTCCACAGCGCGATGGACTTGGCCGAATCACGCGGCTTGAGGCGCGGATACTTGAGGATCGCGTTCAGTGTCGCCTGGGTGAGGTTGAGACCCGCGTGCTCCATCTTGCGCCGGGCGAGTTTCGTCACCACCCGAAAGGACTGCGCGTTTCCCTCGAAGCCTTCCAAACCGTCGATCTGGACCAAACGCTGGTCAAGGACCTCTTCGGCGATGTGACCGAACGGCGGATGCCCGATGTCGTGCACGAGTCCCGCCGTCTCGACGACGTCCTCGTTCAGATCCGATCCATCGGGAAAGCCCGCATCACCACCTTGACTGCGCAGATGTTGCACGAGTCTTCGGCCCATCTGCGCGACTTTCAGGCTGTGCGTGAGCCGGTTGTGCAGCACCAACTGCTCATTGACCGCGGCGACCTGCGCCACCCCTGCCAGCCTCCGAAAGGCAGATGAATAGAGCACTCGGTCGCGGTCGCGCTGATACGCGTCCCGATAAGTCTTCTCTTCCGGAACTTCGTGGCGCCGTTCCTCTCCGAACGTCCCCTCCGACATGGTCGCCTCCTCGTCGTAGCTCCAAGAGCCTTGAAAAGGAGGCGGAGAACGGCCGGAAACCGTTAACGTCCATATCGGAGGGGCCGTGTCATCGGTACTGGTTCGCGACCGAACCGCAACCCGGGGTCAGTCCAAAATCACCAGGTCCAGACCCCGCAACCGGTCCTGGTCCGCGATGACGTCGATCTCGGTGATCCGCCCGTCCTCGAGCGTGAACGCGAGCACCACCGAAGGCCGGCCTTCGTCGGCCATCACGAGGCCGACGCCGCCGTTCACGAGCGCGAGCTGCGTGACGGCCGCCCGCACCGAAGCTGCCGCCGCACCGCGCGCCACCATGCTGGCGCCCCGCAGGAAGACCGGCGCGTGCGAGGGGCCCGCCGCCTTGTCGGCGCGGAGGACGACGTCGGGGTGCAGAAGTTCCAGGAGCGCTTCGAAGTCCCCGGTGCGGGCCGCGGCCAGGTAGGCGTCGACGACTTGGCGCCGTCGCGCGAGATCCGGTTCCGCGGCGGCGGATCGGCCTTGGACGCGGCGCCGGGCACGGCTCGCGAGTTGCCGCGCGGCCGCCGGGGTGCGGTCGATCAGCGGGGCGATCTCGTCGAACGGCACGGCGAACATGTCGTGCAGGACGAACGCGAGCCGCTCGGCGGGGGCCAGTGTCTCCAGGACCACCAGCATCGCGAGCCCGACCGAGTCGGCGAGCACCGCGTCGGCGGCGGGATCGGCCGAGGAGTCGGCGGGCTCGGAGAACGCGGCGTCGAGCGGTTCCTCCTGCCGGTGGTCACGCGAGCGCAGCACGTTGAGACACACTCGCGCCACCACCGTCGTGAGCCAGCCGCCGAGATTCTCGATCTCCGAAGCATCGGTCCGGTTGAGCCTCAGCCACGTGTCCTGGACGGCGTCCTCGGCCTCGCTGGCGGAGCCCAGCATCCGGTACGCCACCGCCCGCAGCCTGGTCCGATGCTCCTCGAACCGTTCCGTCAGCCGATCCACCGCACTCCTCGCTCCCGCAGAACCCCGCTCACATTTAACAGCCACCCAGATCGTCGGTGAACCGCACGCCCGACGAGCGGTAAGCGGCGGCCCGGTCGGCCGCCGCCTGCGGCGTGAGGACCTCGTTCTTCGCGTAGTAGACCCAGTCCACCTGTTCGAGGTAGGTGCTCGTGCCGCCGGAGTGCTGGGTGAGGTCGATGAACCACTGGTTCACGTTCAGGGACATGTCCTGCCGCGGGTACACGTCGAACGGCCCGCCTCGGTCGTGGTCTGCCACCAGCGCGCCGTCGATGTAGTACCGGACGTGGCCGTCGGACACGGTCGCGGCGACGGAGTGCCAGCCGTCGATACTGCGACGCTGGCTGTCGCTCTTGTTTTCGGCGTACCACGGGTCCGGCGTGTAGGTGTGCCAGCTGGTCTGGAAGTTGACCGGCCCTGTCTCGCCCCAGCCGCCGTTGGGCAGGTACTCGGAGAAGTCCAGCTCGCTGTAGATCGGGTCGTTGTCGTAGCGGAGCGGACTGATGGTGAAGAACGTCTGGTTGATCCTGTCGCCGTCCGGGCCGGACGCCGGCGCGTCGGAGAAGCGGATCCGCGCCGCGTAGGTCCCTTCGAAGAACCGCCGGTCGGGCTGCATGATCTCGGTCTGCGTCGTGCCCGCGGGCGTGCCGTCGGTGGTGGAGGCGAGTTGCAGCACCTTGTCCCCGTCGGACGTCGGGAACGTGATGCCTTCCGGAGCCCATCGCGCGCCGCCGACGCCGGGACCGCCTGCCCCGGAGCGCACCTGCCAGCCGTGCTGGGCAAGGAGACCGTCGGCGTGCGAGGTGTAGTGGAAATCGTCGAACAACGCCCCGCAGGCGCCCGCCCCGGTCGCGGTTCCCGGCGCCATCCCGAGTGCGACCACCGACAAGGCGGCGACGGCTACGAAGCGAAACTTCCCCGGTGCGGACATCGCTGTCTCCTTTACCACTGGTCAGTTTCCACCAAGGTCTCCTCCCGAACTGGTAAAGTCAATAGGTCTAGACAACTTGTCCACCAGCCAATTCCCGACGACCACTGGGTAGGCTGCGGCCATGCGGCGAACAGAGGTCAAGGAACGGCTGCGCCAGCTCATCGAGCGGCGGCTGCCGGGCGAGGTCTTGCCTTCGGAACGCGCGCTGAGCACCGAAATCGGCGTCTCGCGCCCCACCTTGCGGGCCGCGATCGACGAGCTGGAGCGAGACGGTCTCGTGGTCCGCGAGCACGGCCGGGGCACGTTCACCGCGCCGCGCAAGATCTCCCAGGACCTCGTGCCCGCCACCGGCGGCGAGCAGTACGCCCCGCCCGCCGAGGGCCACTGGACCAGCCGGGTGATCGACTTCGCCACCACACCGGCGGGCGCCCGGCTCGGCAAGCGGCTCGAAGTCTCCCCCGGTCACCAACTGGTCGCCGTCACGCGTGTCCGCGTCGTCGAGGAGGCGCCGATGGCGATCGAGCGGATCCTGGTCCCCCGGGATCTCGTACCGGACATCACGGCCGCGGGCTTCGAGTCCGGGTCGTTCTACGAGCTGCTCCGCACCCGGTACGAGGTCGTTCCCGCGACGGCCGTGCAGGTCATCGAACCGACCGTGACCGGCACCGACGAATCCGGCCTGCTCGGTGTCCCGCTGCACTCCCCCGCGCTGCTGTTCGAGCGCACCACCCGCGACGCGGAGGGCCGCGTGATCGAGTACACCCGCTCGATCTACCGGGGCGACCGCTACCGGATCACCTCGCACCTCAAGTTCGACCACACCTCCGGCTGACTCCGGCGTGCCGGGGCCGCCCGCCGGAGCGTCCATGTAAGACTGCCGGGCGATGTACACCCCGTCCGATCTCGCCGACCTGCTCGAATGCGAGCACCGCAGCCTCCTGAACCAGGCGCTGGCCGCCGACCTCCCGGGAGCGCCGCGGCCGGGCTCCGGGCCGGATCAGCTGGCGGTCACGTACGGGCGAGCGCACGAGGCCGCGACACTGGACAAGCTGCGCGGCGAGCGGAGCGCCGTCGTCGAGATCGACGAACGCGATCCGGTCGTCGCCGCGAAAGCCACCGAAGAGGCACTGCGCGCCGGGGCCCCGGTGATCTACCAGGCGGTCTTCCACGACGGCGAGTTCTCCGGCCGCGCGGACTTCCTGATGCGGGACGACGAAGGCCGCTACGAGGTCTACGACACGAAGCTGGCCAGGCACGCGAAGCCCGCCGCCGTGGTCCAGCTGACCGCGTACGCCGACGCCCTGCGCCGGGCGGGCTGGCCCGCCGGTCCGCAGATGCATCTGCTACTGGGTGATCACAGCACTCGCTCGTTCCGCGTCGACGACTTCCTCCCGCTGGTGGACCGGCTCCGCGCCCGGCTCCGGCATCGGCCGCCGACCCTGCCGGTCCCGATCTGGGCCGACGAGCGCCCCGCCTGTGGCGGCTGCTCCTTCTCCTCGCACTGCGCGAGCGCCCGCGAAGCCGACCGCGATCTTTCGCTGGTCGCGGGCATGCGCGGTGACCAGCGGCGCAAGCTCGTCGCTGCGGGCCTCGGCACCATCGACGCGCTCGCGGCCGCCGCGCCGGAAGACCGGCCGCGCGACATCTCGACGACGTCGTTCACCACGCTGCGCGCCCAGGCCGCGATCCAGGTCCGGCAGGACGACACCGGGCAGATCGCCTACGAGATCATCGATCCGGACGCGCTGGCCGAACTGCCGCCGCCCGCGCCCGGCGACGTCTTCTTCGACATGGAAGGCGACCCGTACGCGCTGGCGGGCGAAGGGCTCGAATACCTCTTCGGCGCGGTGACGGACGAAGGCAGCACGAAGTTCACGCCGTTCTGGGCTCACAACCGGTCTCAGGAGAAGCGTGCCTTCGAGGAGTTCGTCGACTTCGCCACCGCGAGGCTCACCGAACATCCCGGCTCGCACGTCTATCACTACGCCCCGTACGAGGTCACCGCGATCAAGCGGCTCGCCGCCGTGCACGGGACCCGCGAAGACGCCGTCGACCACCTGCTGCGCAGCGGCGGCCTGGTGGACCTGTATTCGGTGGTGCGCAAGGCACTCCGGGTCTCGCAGCGGTCGTACTCCATCAAGTACCTCGAACCGCTCTACATGCCCGAAGCCCGCGACGGCGACGTCAAGACGGCGGTTTCGAGCATCGAGGCCTACGAGGAGTACCTGACGCTCACCGCCTCCGGCGAGACCGAGCACGCGGCCGAGGTGCTGCGCGGGATCAGCGACTACAACGAGTACGACTGCGTCTCCACGCTGCGGCTGTTCGAATTCCTCCACAAGATCCGTGTGAAGGAGGGGATCGCGCTCGCCGAGCCGCCCGAAGAGTCCGATGTGGACGCTCTGCTCCGCCAGACCGAAGAGGACGTCGCCGCCCAGAAACGCGCCGAACGCGCGGCGCAGCTGGCCGCGCTGGTCGATCCGCTGCTGGACGGGCTGCCCGACGATCCGGCCGAGTTCACCGGCGAGGACCGCGCCCGCGCGCTGCTGGCCGCGTCCGTCGGCTACCACCGCCGCGAGACGAATCCGGCCTGGTGGGAGTACTTCCGCCAGCTCGCCGCCCCGCTCGGCGACCTGGAGACCGACAACGCCTGCACCGTCCCGGTGACCATGGAGGCCGGGGAGTGGGTGCCGCCGTCGGGCCGGGTCCGCAAGGCGAAGCGCACGCTGAGCCTCCGCTGCGATCCGGACCGCCCGCATCCCTTCGCCCCCGGCGACGACGTCCGGCTCCGGTACGGGGCGGCCGCGCGGGACGCCAAGGTCGTCTCGGCCACCGCCGTCGAACTGACCCTCGAAGAGAGCTGCCCGCCCGACGAGACCACCGCCGACCGGCCGGTCGCGGTGCTGCCCGGCAGCCCGGTCCGGCCCTCCCCCAAGGACGACGCGGTCGCGGATCTCGCCCGGCTCGTCGTCGACGCGCTACCGGTGCTGCCCGCCCATCCCGGCGTCGACCTGCTCCGACGCACGACGCCCCGGCTGCGCGACGACCGGACGCTGCCCGCACCCGGGACGGATCTGGTGAGCACGGTGATCGAGGCCGTCGAGGCGCTCGACGGTTCCGCGCTCGCCGTCCAGGGCCCGCCGGGCGCGGGCAAGACCTACCTGGCGGGCAGGTTGATCGCGAAGCTCGTGCGCGCGGGCAAGACGATCGCCGTCACCTCGACCAGCCACAAGGCCGTGGAGAACGTGCTGTCCGCCGCGCTGAAGAACGCGCCGGATCTGCCGTGCGCCAAACGCGCCAAGCGGACCCCGGATCCGGCCGCGCCCTGGGAGCAGCCGAAGACCAATCCCGCGCTGGTGAAATGGCGCGAGGAGCACGACACCGGCCATCTGGTCGGCGGGACCGCGTGGACGTTCGCGAACGCCGCGATCCGCGAAGAGCCGTTCGACCTGCTGATCATCGACGAGGCGGGCCAGTTCGCCCTCGCCGACGCGCTCGCGGTGTCGACGTGCGCCAAGAACCTCCTGCTGCTGGGTGATCCGCAGCAGTTGCCGCAGGTCGTGCAGGGCACGCATCCGGCGGGTGCCGAGGCCTCCGCGCTCGGGCACCTGATCGGCGAGGCCGACATCATCCCGGCGGAACTCGGCTACTTCCTCGACGAGACCCGCAGGATGCACCCGGCCGTCTGCGCACCGGTCTCGCGGCTGTCCTACGCGGGCCGTCTGCACTCGCATCCCTCGGCGGCCGAGCGGTCGATCGGCGGTGTCGAGGCCGGCCTGTACCTCGCCGAGGTCGACCACCACGGCAACACGACACGGTCGGTCGAGGAGGCCGAGGCGGTCACGGCCCTGGTGGCCGATCTCCACGGGCGGGCCTGGACCGATCACGGCGATCCCCGGCCGCTCGGCGACGAGGACATCCTGGTCGTGGCGCCGTACAACTTGCAGGCCCGGGTCGTGGCGCGGGCCCTCGACCAGGCCGGGTATCCCGGCGTGCGAGTGGGCACCGTGGACCGGTTCCAGGGGCAGGAGGCGCCGGTGGTGATCACCACCATGACCTCGTCGTCGGCGGTCGATCTGCCGCGCGGCCTGGACTTCCTGCTTTCCCGCAACCGGCTGAACGTGGCGCTTTCGCGGGCGCAGGCGCTCGCGATCGTGGTCTGTTCGCCCCGGCTGGTCGAGGCCGACATCCGCACGGTCGACCAGATGCGGCTGGTTTCGGGCATGCTCGGGTTGATGACCGAAGCCGTGCCGTGGCACGCAGGACGGAGTGGACGATGACCGACAACAGCCCGGACAAGAAGCCGGAGATCCTCGACGCCGAGATCGTCGAGGACACCCCCACCCCACCGGTCGAGGTCCCGGAGCCGGATTACAGCGAGTCCGGCGTGCCGTCGTTCGATCACGTGCGGGACCGGATCGAGCAGCGGTACACGACGTCGATCGGCTCGACCGAGCTCGCGGGTCTCGGCGGCAAGGAGGACGTGGCCTCGCTCGACAAGAAGATCGCCGACCGCGACAAGGCCGCCAAGGACAAGCTGGCCGAGATCCGCCGCGCGATGCGGGAGCAGTGAGCTAACCCCAATGCGGTGATCCGGCCTTCACCGCGATGGCTCGCGCCGTCCGGTGGTGTTCGGCGGCCGCTTCCCGCAGGTCGAGGGCGGTGGCCAGCTCACCGAGGTAGTACGCGACCGGCCTGAGAGTCAGCATCCCGCTCCCGGCACCGGCGATCTCGTCGGCGGCGGGAAGAAGGTCGGCGTACAGGCGTTCCATGGTCGCGCGGTCTCCGAGTTCGATCGCGACGACGGCGTGCAGGCAGGTGCGGGCTTCGTACAGCAGGTCCCGGGGCGAGTCCGGGATCGGGAGGACCGGGCGGCACCAGCTTTCGTAAGCGCCGTAACTGCTTTCGCACGCTTCGGGCGGCAAGCCTCGCTGGAGCCGGTCACAGAACAGGGCGAGCGCGAGGATCCCGTCGTCCACTCCGGACATGGCCGTTCCGGCGAGTCCCGCCGCCGCGGCGCGATAGGCTGCTTCCCCGCCGTCGCCGGTCATCGCGGCCCGCATCGCGCGATACCACCGGGTGAACACGCCGACGAGCGGGAGGCCGTACTTCTCCGCGATTTCGTCCGCGGCTGCGGCGTGCCGGTCCGCGGCCTCGAAATCCGCGAGCGCGCTCTTCGCCTGCACGAGCACGAGGTGCCCGAGCACCTCGAAGGTCACCAGCCGGTGCCGCGCGGCGAGATCGACCAGTTCCGCGCCGATCGCGGCCCGCCGGGGCGCGAGCCCCGCCCGGTCGAAGGACTGCAAGAACCGCGCGTTGAGCGCGAACGCCAGCAACGCCGGATCGTCGAGCCGCCGGGCGAGTTCCTCCGCTTCCCTTGCCGCCTCGCGAGCCCGTCGCCCGCCCGCGTTCCGCAGTTCGACGGCGAGGGTGGCCAGCAGACGGCACCGCTCGGTCTCCCGTTCGGCGGGCAACGCGGTGAGGGTCCGCTCGACGGCGTCCGCGATGCGCGAGGCCAGTTCCGTGTCGTCGCTCTGTGTCCAGACGGCGGGGACGTCGAAGGCGCCGATCACGCGCGCGGTCAGCAGCGGATCGTCGAGCTTTTCCGCCAGTTCCAGCGCTTCGGCCCGATGCCGCCGGGACCGGCCGAGACCGCCGGCCACGGCCGACGCACGGGCCTTGCCCATGATCAGTTCCAGCCGCTTCTCCGGGTCGGAGGCGCCGGACCGGTCGTACGCGGTGAGCGCGGCGGCCCAGAGTCTCGCCGCCTCCGTCTGGGCGAAACGGCTTTCCGCCCGTTCCGCGGCCGCCTGGGCGTACCGCGCCGCGCGCTCGAAGTGCCCTTCGGACAGGAGGAAATGGTGCGCCAAGGCATCGACGTCGTCCGGGCGAAGATCTTCCAGCGCTTCGGCGATCTTGCCGTGTTCGCGGGCACGCCGCGAACGGGAGAGGTCGTGGTAGAGCGTGTCTCGCACGAGGGCATGGGCGAACCGGAATCGATGCGGCGCCCTTTCGATCAAGAATCCTTGCCGGACAACGATTTCCATCGCGTCAAGCGCGGTTTCACCCGCCAAGGCTTCAAGGATGTCCAGGTCGACGTCCGTCCCGAGCACCGAGGCCCGCCGCACCACACCGCGAGCCTCGTCCGGTAGCGCCTCCACCCGGTGCCGGACGACGTCGCGGACTCCCGGCGGGACGGCGTCCAGCGCGCCCGGGCCCTCAGCGGCCAGCAGGCGGGCGAGTTCGCGGACGAAGAAGGCGTTCCCGCCACTGCGCCGATGGATCACCGCGGCGGTCTCCGGACCGATCTCCGCCCCGGTCGTGACCCGGACCAGGCCGGCGACCTCGGTCTCCGGCAAGCCGCCGAGATAGAGCCGCGCCGGCTCGGCTCGCGCGGCCCGGCCGAGGAAGTCCGTCAAGCGGCCGGGCGGATCGGTGCCTCGATAGGTCGCGACGATCAGCACCGGCTCGGCCAGCACTGCGGTCAGCAACGCCAGCGTCTCCTCGCCCGCCCAGTGCAGATCGTCGAGGACGAGCAGCATCGGCGCGGCGCCCGCCAGATAGGACGCGACCGCCCGATGCCATCGCCAGCGCGCGGACACGGGATCTTCGGTGCCCTGGTCCGCCGTCGGTGCGGCGCCGTACCCGGCGTCGGCGAGCGTGGCCAGGATCCGGTTCCACGCGTGGGCGGGCGGCGCGCCCTCGTCGTCGGGATTGCTTCCCCAGGCCGTGGTCCACCCTCGGGCCGCGAGGCGGGCGGAGAACGCCTCGGCGAGCGCGGTTTTCCCCACCCCGGCGTCACCGGAGACGAGCACGAGCCGTGACCCGGTCGCGGCTTCTTCGAGCCTCGCCAGCTCCACGTCGCGCCCGACCAGCGGCCGCTCGACGATCTTCGGCGCGGACGGCTTCAACCGGGGCGCTTGCGCCAGGATGTCGGCTTCGAGATCGCGGAGACCGGCGCCGGGGTCGAGGCCGAGTTCGTCGGCGAGCCGTTCGCGCGCGGCGCGCAGGACCGTGAGCGCGTCACCTTGCCGCCCCGATCGGTAGAGCGCGAGCGCCAGCAGCCGGGAACCGTTTTCCCGCAACGGGAATTCGCGCACCCGAGGCTCCAGCTCGGGGATCACCTCGGCGGCCCGCCCGAGCGAGAGGAGGGCTTCGGCGCGGAGTTCCCCGGCCAGCAGCCGGAGTTCGGTCAAGCGGGAGACCTCGCCGCGCGCCCAGCCCTCCTCGGCGAACTCGGCGTACGCGGGACCGCGCCACAGCGCGAGCGCGGTGTCCACTTGCGACAGTGCGGCGTCCGCCCGGCGGGTGTCGAGCAATTCGCGAGCCGCGGCGACGGCGGCCTCGAGGTCCCAGGCGTCGACGGAGTCCGCGCGCAGGGCGTAACCCCGGGCGACCGTGACGAGCAACCGCGCGGGCTCGCGGGGCGCGCGGTCCGGCTCCAGCGCGCGGCGCAGGGCCCCGACGAACGTCTGGACGGCGCCGACAGCACCCTCGGGCGGCCGCTCCCACAGGTCGTCGACCAGGCGTTCCACCGGGACGACCCGGCCGCGGGCGATCAGCAGCCTGGCCAGCACCGCCCGGTGCCGCGGGCCCTTGAGCCCGACGTCGCCCCGCTTGTCCTCGGCCACGAGCGGGCCGAGCACCCCGAACCGCATCGCCACCTCCTTCACCGACGGTGATCATCGTGCCCCGGCCGCTCGTTCGTCGCTGACCGGGTGCTGATTCGCGCCGGGGACGCTGGCGATCACCAGGAACGACCAGGAAAGGTACTCATGCGTATCACCGGATTCGACTACCAGCGCGTGCCCGTGGCCGACGGCGTGGCACTCAACGTCGCCGTCGCCGGGACAGGCAGCCCGATCGTGCTGCTGCACGGCTTCCCCGAGACCCATCTCATGTGGCGGCACGTCGCGGCGGATCTGGCGGCGGACCACACCGTTCTCTGCCCTGACCTGCGGGGGTACGGCGAGAGCGACAAGCCGGCCGACACCGGCGAGACCTACTCGAAGCGCTCGATGGCGGCCGACGTCGTCGCCGTCGCGAAGGCCTTCGGCCACGACCGGTTCGCCCTCGCCGGGCACGACCGGGGCGCGCTGGTGGCGCTGCGGGCCGGGCTCGACCACGCGGACAAGGTGAGCCACCTCGCGATCCTCGACGTGCTGCCGACGCTGGACATGTGGGAGGTCATGCACGGCACCAGCGCCGCGGTCGGCTTCCACCTCTACCTGATGGCGCAGCCGCCCGGACTGCCCGAGCAACTGATCGCCGGAGCGCCCGACGCGTTCTTCGGGCACTTCCTCGACGCGTGGACCCAGCGCGGCGACGCGATCCCCGCCGACGTCCGGGCCGCATACCTGGAGGCCTCGCGGAACGCGGTGACCTCGATCGTCGCCGACTACCGCGCGTCGGCCGGCATCGACGTCGAGCACGACAAGGCGGACCGTGAAGCGGGCAACCGGCTCGCCATGCCGCTCACCGTG
This sequence comes from Amycolatopsis azurea DSM 43854, assembly GCF_001995215.1. Lineage (GTDB taxonomy): Bacteria > Actinomycetota > Actinomycetes > Mycobacteriales > Pseudonocardiaceae > Amycolatopsis > Amycolatopsis azurea. Next base: position 93,936 of record NZ_MUXN01000007.1, on the reverse strand, counting down.
CTCCAGCAGGACTGGGGCGCCGCGCTCGGCTACGACGCCGACGCGCTCTGGCGGGCGTGGGCGACGGATCTGGACCACCGGACCGTCACGTCGGGCCACTTCATGGCCGAGGAATCGCCGGCGGAGGTGGTGAAGGCCCTGCGGGACCTGCTGACGCACTAGGGGCTGAAGGGGCCCTTCGCCTCATGTGACGCGGCGAAAGGGCCCTTCGTAGCGTCGTATGAGGGGAAAGTCCCCTTCAGCCTCCCTAAGAACTGAGCCGAACGGCGCAATCCGACAAGCGTTCATGTTTAGCCCGTGTCCTGCGGGGTATCGGTTCTCCGCACGACAAACGAGGGGCCAGAAATGCAAACCACCGCCAGACGCGCGCACACCATCGCCCGCGATCTCCTTTCACTCACCAGAGCGGGCGAAGCCGACCGGCTCGCCACCGCGCTGGTGTCCATCGCGTCGTCCCGACGGCAGGGACCGGCGCTCGGCGACGTCGTCGGCCGCCTGGTCGACACCTTCTCCTTGGCTGCCAAGGATCGCCGTCGTTCACTGCGGATCCGTGAACCGTTCACGCTGCGCCTGCGGGACCCCGCGGGCCTGACGGTCCGTCCCGACAAGCTCGATCCGGGGGTGGCCGCGATCGTCCGCGCCATCGCCGCCAGTGTCCGCGACGACCGGGACACCTGCGACGACCAGATCGGCGAGGCCTGCGAGAACGCCGATCTGGACCAGCGGATCCGGGTTCTGGCACACTGCCTCGTCTGGACGTCGGATTTGCTCAGCACCGACACCACCGCCTATCCCCCGGTGCTGTCCTGCCTCAAGGGCTCGCTGCCCCATCGTCCACAGTAGACATTGCGCGGTTCGGATGACTTCCCGCCGTACGTGTGGACATCCCTTGACCGGCGGGGCAAGGTGGAATACCGCGCACGAAGTCCGAGCCCCCGATGACGGGCGCACCTTGGCGGCCAGTTCCCCCGACCCAGGAGCGCAGACTTGGACGAGGTAGCGCCTTCGACGGTACCCGCTGACTCCCGTGCCGACGCCACGGCGAGACACCTGCCCAACCCGGACAGCAGACTCGTCCGGGCGGCCGTCGCGGGTGATCCGAACGCGATCCGGACCCTTGCCGGTTTTCTTTCACCGCATGTATTCCGTTACTGCGCCGTCCGGCTCGGGAGTGCCGGAACGGGCGCTTGCGACGCCCAGGACTGCGCACAGGAAGTGCTGCAAGCGGTCTTGATCGCCTTGCCGCGCTACCGGTACCGCCCGGACCGGTTCCTCGCGTTCGTCCTCGGGATCGCGGGCCAGAAGGTGGCCGACCTCCACCGGCGCCGTGCCCGCGAACCGGTCGCCTCGGTCCCCGAGGTGGGCGACGGCCTGTCGCCTTGGGCCCGCCGCGATCCGGACGAGCTCGAACGGCTGGAGCACCGGATGCAGGCCGGGGTCCTGCTGGCCCGGTTGCCGATGCCACACCGGCAGGTGCTCGCCCTCCGGTACGTGTTCGGCCTCACGGCCGAGGAGACGGCCGAACGGCTCGGCCTGTCGAGCGTCGCGGCGGTCCGCTCGACCCAGTTCCGGGCGCTGGCGCGGCTGCGGGTCCTGCTCACCGAGCGGAACGCCCGTTACGCGAACGATGTCCAGATCATCGGACATACCGCCGAACCGGAGCTCGTCCCGGTATAGAACCGTCCACTTCGGACGATCGATTTCTTGTACGGCGCTTGTACGAGAGTCCTTCATGCTGTCCCCCTACTTGGGGAAACCACTGGAGGACAGCAATGAAGATCCGATCCAGGATCGCCAGAGGCGCCGTGGGCACGATCGCGCTGGCCGGGGCGATCATGCTCGGCGGCGCGGGCGAGGCACTGGCGGCGTCGGGCACGGTGAACACCGACTCCGGGGTGGCGGTGACCGTACGGTCGAGCCCGAGCACCGGCGCGAGCTCGGTCGGCACGGTCGCGAGCGGCACCGCCGTCACGATCGACTGCCAGACGAACGGCTCGACGGTGACCGGGAAGTACGGCACCACCGACATCTGGGACTACGTGCCGTCGAAGGGCGGCTACATCAGCGACGCCTACGTCTACACCGGCTCGGACGGCCGGGTCGCCCCGGACTGCGCCGGCAGCACCCTCTCCTGCTCCACCGCCGGCACCGGCAACCCGAGGACCTGCGCTCAAGCGGTCGCATGGGCCAAGGCACACGTGCACACCAACAACGACCCCGACTACTACCGCTGGTGCGACCGGATCAACTCGTGGGCCTACGGCTGGACCGCGAGCGGCTCGGAGACGGCGTACGTCCACTGGACCCAGATCCCCGCTTCGTACAAGCACCCCGGTGACACCCAGGTCCCCGAGGGCGGGCTCGCCTTCTTCAGCAACGGCGGGACCGGGCACACGATGATCTCGATCGGCGGCGGCAAGTTCCTGTCGAACGACATCCACGGCAAGGGCAGCTTCACCGAGACCACGATCTCGGAGATCAAGAGCGCCTGGAACTACACCTATCTCGGCTGGTCGCAGCCCTGGTTCAAGATCAACCACTGATCTCGGGCCACCCAGGGCGCTGCCGGACGAAAGGGGTCCTCGTCCGGCAGCGCCCCTCCCGTTTGTCAACCACGCTCAGCACCCGAAAGCGCCCTTTCGTCGCATCGTGATAAAAAGCGGCCGGTCCGTCGGGTTAGAGTTGACGGATGGGCACCGACGCTCTCGCTACTCCCGCACCCCGGGAGCAGCGTGTGCTCATGCAGGCGATGCTCACCCGGCTGCCCGAGTTCAGCGACCGCCTCGCCCGGCTGCTCAGCGACGAGGACGAGTTCTATCACCAGGTGGACAGCACCGCGCCGGACGAGTTGCGCAAGGTCTGCCGGGCGAATCTCGAACGGGCGCTGACCGCGCTCGTCGAAGGGCGCGGGCTCCCGCTCGACGCGGCCCGCAAGACCGGGCTGGCGCAGGCCCGACAGGGCATCCCGCTGCCGTCCGTGCTCCGCGCGTTCCGGATCGGCGGGATCTTCGTCTACGAACGCCTGCTGGAACTGGCGGGCCCCGGGTTCATCAACCCGGCGCGCACGGTCGAGATCAACTCCAACGTATGGAAGACCATCGACCTCTACTCGGACGCGCTGACCACGGCGTACAGCGAGGTCGCCGCCGAACTCTCCCAAGAGAAGCTCGCCCTGCTGGACGGCCTGTTGCAGGGCCGGTTCGCCACCCAGGCGGAGCTCGAGAACGCCGCGAAGGAACTCGGCCTCCCGGCGGCGGGCACGTTCGTCGCCGTCGTGACCGAAGCCGTCGAGCCGGACGAACTCCCCGGTGTCGAGGCACTGCTGCGGGCGCGACGCTGGAAGTCGGTCTGGCGGCCGGGCGCCGAGGTCGGCCTGGTCGTGATCGACCGGGTCGAGGACGTCCGGCGGCTGCGCGACGTGCTGGGCACCCTGCCGCTGGCGGTGGGGATGAGCAGGCCGTTCAACGGGTTCCTCGAGGTATCGGACGCGGTCCACCGGGCCCGGATCGCCCGCCGTTCGCTGGCCACGGGCGCCGCCGGGGTCGCCGTCTTCGGCGACTCACCGGTCACCACGCTGGTCGCCAGCGCGCCGGAGATGTCGCGAGACGTCATGCGCTCGGTGCTCACCGGGCTCCTGGTGCTGCCCAAGGCCGAACGGCAGGTCCTGCTCGACACGCTGATCGCGTGGTTCGCCGGGCATGGCTCGGCGAAGGAGGCCGCGGACCGGCTGATCGTGCACCCGAACACGGTCCGGTACCGGCTGCGCCGCGTACAGGAACTGACCCGGCGCGACCTGTCCGACCCGGTCGACGTCGGGGAACTCTACGTCGCACTGGAAGCGGTCCGCCTGGCGGACGACCGGGCTTAATACCGCCGATCCGGCGCCATGTCGGCGTCGATGATCCTCGCGAGGTCCAGCAGCGTGTGCCCGAGACCGGGCCGCGCGGTGAGCCGCACCGCGAGCGTGCGGCCGCGCGCGGTCGTGGCGACCGGCAGGGTCACCTCGGGATTCGCGGACCTCGTCCACTGTGGACGGCGTCCGGCCGCGGACAGGACGATGTCGGGATGCGGCGACCGCCGTCCGGGCCGCCACCGTGATCTCCTGGCGTCGAGGTCGCGAATCACGTTGCCGTGCAACGAAAGCAACGCGGCGACGTCCGCGACCGCGTCCCGGAGTTCGACGTCGGTGATGGAGTCCGAGTAGGCGCCGATGTCGAGCGCGCGGGGATCGTTCGCATCCTGCGGCACAGAGTTCCTTTCCACGCACCGGAAGTCGTCCGATAGTGGGCCCGCTCACGTTGTTCCCGGGAACAAACATGTTTGGCGGCCTGCGCCGAATGGCGGCTCCGGTACGGCCTTCCGGTGGCACGGCCTGCCTGTGACCGTCGGTCACACCTTTGACGCTGACCGGCCCGCGGGCCAGTATCCAGCGACTGATTACCGATGGGTAATGAGGCTGTTTCCGTGGTTTCACCAGGAGGACCGTTGCGACGAGCGTTGAGCCTGATCTTCTTGGCCCTAGGGGTGTTCGCCATCGCCGGCGCGGTGTTGCTGCCGACCTACGTGAAGCCGGAACTCGCCAAAGTGCCACTGAACCAGGAATCGACCTCGGTTCTCGAAGGCACCGCGGCCAAGGTGCTCGCGGTGAAGAAGGACGGCGACAAGACCGTCACCGAGATCCGTGACAACGCCAAGCTGAAGGCGACCGCCCACGTGGTGGCGAACTTCGCGCCGCCGGAGATGCAGGAGGGCACGGACGTCGCCGTCTGGCTGATGGCCGTGTCGGTCGTCGACACCAAGGACGACCTCGTGGTCAGCGCGAGCAAGCGCCAGGTCTGCTTCGACCGCCGCACCGCGGAGGGCTACGTGCCGCCGGGCGGCGACCAGGAGTCGAAGTGCTCGGACAAGAGCAGCTTCGTCACCAAGCTCGAAGAGAAGGCCGAGAAGGAGAACGAGAAACCCGACGAGGTCCAGGAGTACAAGCCGCAGCCCGGCTTGAACTTCAAGTTCCCCTTCGACACCGAGCAGAAGGACTACCAGGTCTACGACGACAACACCGGTCGCGCGGTCCAGGCCCGGTTCAAGGGTGTCGAGGAGATCAAGGGCGTCGAGGTCTACAAGTTCGTCCAGGAGATCCCCGCCACGAAGATCGCGATGAAGAAGGTGCCCGGTTCGCTCATCGGCGCCACCGGGGACTCGGTCGAGGCGGGCCAGTTCTACGAGGGCACCATCACCAGCTGGATCGAGCCGGTGACCGGGATCCAGGTCAAGCAGGAACAGCAGTCGCACCAGGAACTCCGGTCGGCCGCGAACCCCACGCCCACGGTGGTCTTCGACGGCAAGCTGGCGTTCACCGACGCGACCGTCGACGCGATGGTCAAACAGGTCGACGAGAACAAGGGCAAGCTCGACTTCATCGGCCGCACCGGGCCGATCGTGCTCGGGATCGGCGGCGCGGTCTTCCTCGCGCTCGGCGTCTTCCTGCTGGTGAAGCGCCGCACCGCCCCCTCCCGGCACTAGCACTGACATCAGCGCTTGCGCAGCACCATCACCAGGTTCCACGACGCCACTTCCCGGACGCCGGGGACACGCACGATCCACTGGGCCCAGGAAGGGTGGTAGCGCGGGTAGACGTCCCGGAGATCGGCGAGCGGCGTGGCCTTCCCCCACCGGATGGCCGCGCCCGCCGAAAAGGCGAAAAGGCTCTCGCCGAATTTGTTCTTCGGCTCTTTTCCGTTCTTTTCGAGATAACGCCGCCGGGCGTAGGAACCACCGAGGAAATGCCACGGCGCCGTCTCGTGACCACCCCACGGTGAATACCACGGGGTGAACGAGGCGAAAATCGTACCGCCGGGTTTGGTCACCCGGCACATCTCGGCCAGCATGACCTCGGGTTCGGAAACGTGTTCGAGGACGTTCGACGAATAGCAGACGTCCACCGATCCGGTGCGCACCGGCAGTTTCGTGCCACTGCCGCGAACCATGTTCTCCCCCGCCTCGCCACGCGCCGTCAATTCCCCGACGTCGGGGTCTATGCCCAGGTAGGCGGCACCCGCGGCACGGAAGGCGTCGGAGAAATAGCCGGGCCCGCCGCCGACGTCGACGATGGTTCGGCCGTTCAACGGAGTGTGCTGCGCCAACTGCCGGACCGAGTCCTCGGCGAGCACCGAATAGAAACCGTCAGGATCCGTCTGCTCGGTGAGAAAAGCCTTGAACAACGTCACCGATCGGCGCAAGCCTGCGCGATGAGGGATCGTTTCAGGGGCCACCGACCGATTACCGACCATCGAACCATCGCTTTCCGGGAATGATTCCTCTACCGTGTACGCACCGGTAACCTAGCATTGTCGCTAACAGGTTGGGAGAACCACGATGGAACGGCCACGTGTGCTGCTCGTCAACTGGCGCGACACCGGGCATCCGGAGGGCGGCGGCTCCGAGCGGTACGTCGAGCGGATGGCCGAAGGACTCGCCAAGGCCGGTTACCGGGTCGAGATCCAGTGCGCGGCCTATCCGGGCGCGAACGCCGGGGAATGGCGCGACGGCGTCCGCTATCGCCGCCGCGGCAACAAGTTCGGCGTCTACCTCCACGCGCTCCGGGCGATCCGCAAGGCACACGCCGACCTCGTGGTCGACGTGCAGAACGGGATGCCGTTCTTCGCCAGGCTGGTGGCGGGCTGCCCGGTCCTCGTGCTGGTGCACCACGTCCACAAGGAACAGTGGATCAGCGCGCTCGGCGAGACACTGGGCCGGATCGGCTGGTGGATCGAGTCCCGGCTGGCGCCGTGGCTGTTCCGGCACTGCCGCTACGTCACGGTTTCCGAGATCACCAAGGGCGAACTCGCCGGGCTCGGCATCGAAGGATCACGGATCACCGTGGTACCGAACGGTTTGGACACTCCCCCGCGCGGAAAGGCCGTCCGCGAGACCGAGCCGACGCTGGTCGCGGTCAGCAGGCTGGTGCCGCACAAGCGGATCGAGCACGCGATCGACGTCGTCGCGGAACTGACGCGGCGCTGGCCGACGCTGCGGCTGGAAATCGTCGGTCAGGGCCCGTGGGAGGAGGTCCTGCGCGAACACGCCCGCGCCCGCGGCGTCGAGGACCGGGTGCGGCTGCACGGCTGGGTCGACGAGGCCGGGAAACACGAGATCCTGGAACGGTCCTGGCTGCACCTGTGCCCGTCGGTCAAAGAGGGCTGGGGAATCGTCATCATGGAAGCCGCCGCGCACGGTGTGCCGTCGGTGGCCTACCGGGCGGCGGGCGGCGTGGCGGAATCCATTGTGGAGGGCAAGACCGGGCTGCTCGCCGACGACTTCGCCGATTTCACCGCGCAGGTGGACGGTCTGCTCGCCGACCGGACGCGCCGGAGCGAGATGGGCCGCGCCGGCGTCACCTGGGCTGGCCTGTTCGACTGGGAGCACAGCGTGAACCGCTTCGAATCACTCGTGCGCGACGTGGCCGGGGTGGCCATCCCCCATCCCAGGGTGCTGACGCCTGTTGGCGAAGCTGAGGTTTGTCCGGCAAGGTGACCGTACGCGTGAACCCGCCCGGCCGAAGGCCCCGCTATCGCGGTGGCAGGGCGCCTTCACCACATGCGCGACCTGAGAGACCAGCTCGCGCCCTGCCGACGTCGATCGCGGACGCGGGTTCACCTACAAACACTGACGCCTGAGGGCTTCGACGAGCCCGTCGGCCAGCCCGGCCGCCGCGGTGGCGTCGAAGTCCTTGCGGCGTGCGCGCACGGTGATGGTGCTCGTCTCCCCGACGGTCGCCGCGCCGAACGCCACGCCTGAGCGGCCGCTGGCGGCGGGATAGAACGCGATCGAGGTGACCGCGTCCGCCGCCGAAACGACGCCGAGATTGGAAACCAGGTAGGTCGAACCGAGCCTGCCCGCCAGCAGCCGCGTACCCAGCCGGGCGATCCTGCTGCTGCGAGCGGGGAAATCGGGTTCCGGCGGCCGCGTGGCCAGCAGCGCGCCGACTTCGGCGACGGCGGGATTCCGGCCGAGCCGCAGGCGGAAGAACGCGCTGTCGTGCTCGGGTTCCGGAGCCGCGCCGCCTCGCCAGGAAGCACCCACCGCGGCGACGACCCGGGCGGTTTTCTTGCCGCGCCGGGCATTCCATGTCTCGGTCAGCCGGGCGGCCGCCGCCGCGAAAGCCGACGACCCGAGCCGTGAACGAGGGAGGATCCTGGCGCTGAACACGTCCCCTGAGCCAGTTTCGGCCCGTTCCGGGGTGATCCTCGCCGGTGGCGCGAAAAGCGCTTCAGCGAGCCTGTGGAATGCCGAGACGAGAAAGGACCGATCCGCCGTACGCGCGCCGATTCCTTTGGCGGCGGACGAAATCGGGATGTCGAGGGCGAGTCCCAGGACGGCGAGCAGGCCGAGACCGTCGAGCGCGCCGTGGTGCGCGGCGATCAGCACGACGGGTTCGCCGGTGCCGACGGCGACCCGGAGCAGCGGCGCGCCGCGTTCGTACGCCGCCTCGGCGAAACGATCGCGGGTCGCCGCCAGTTCTTTCCCGGGAACGGCTTCGACGTCGGGAGCGGCCCCGAGCCACGGCCGTTCCTCGACCGCGACCGCCAGCCGCATCCGCGCCTTTTCCGGTGTCAGGACCGAAGAAAGCCTCGCCTCCAGGAGGATGCTCCAGGAAACGGTGGGGTCGCCGTAGAGCCCGACGACCCGGCTCGCGTGGTCGGAAGCGAGCTGGGACACCGGCTCAGCGGTTGCCGTAAATGACGTCGTCGGGGCCAGAGTTCGGGTTGAACTGCTCCTTGATCTTCGCCTGCACCTGGGGCGCGGCGTCCGGATCGGCGGAGTTCGTCAGCGCGTAACTCCCCCCTGCGGCCGTTGCGAGCCCGATGATGACGGCGGCGGCCGCGCCGATGAGGGTGCCCAAGACCTACTCCTTCCGCGACAGGGAATTCCTGCGTCGGCTCAATGTACGCACCGGTAACTTAAGGCACAACAGTGCGGCGGCGATCGACACCAGCGCTACTCCGTTTGCCAGCAGCACGGGGATCGGTGATCGCGTTCCGCTCATGACGGGTGCACCGGGAGTGCGGTAAAGGGTGAGCCAGTCACCGGACCACACCGGTACCGCGCCGGTCAGCAACCGCGGGTCGACCCGGCCCGGCGTCCCGTGTTCGACCAGGATCCAGCCGATTCCCGCCGCCGAAAGGTCTTCGGGCGACTTCGCGGCGCGGACACGGTCCATTCTGGAATCCTCACCGGCGATCACCTCGCCGCCGACCCGCAACGTGTCGTCGACGAGGACGGTCGCGGGCAACGCCCTCGGTGCCGGGTCGAGCTGGGTGCGGTGGTCGTTCCAGGCGAATCTGCGGAACGTGGACAGCGGCAGCGCGACGACGTCGCCGGGCCGGTCGTCCTCCGCGAGCACCCGGTGGACGGCGTTCCAGTCGTCCGGGTAGCGCACCGCTTCGAGCTTTCCCCAGCCGCCCCAGGCGAGGTCGGGCATGGTGAGCAAGGGAAAGAGCGCGGCGGCCACGACGAGCGCCCCGCGCGCGGCCCCGGCCCGCAGCCGCGCGACGGCCGCCTCGACCGCGAGCGCGAACCCGAGCGCGACGGGAAGTGCCCACCAGGCCACCCATTTCTGCGCGTCCCGCAGCAACCCCGCGCCGGGAACGTGTCCCATCGCCCAGGACAGCGCGGGCTCCCCGAACGGCAACGTCGCCAGTGCGGCGAGCACGACGCCGAGAACTCCCAGCACCAGCAACGCTCTCGCCGGCGGCGCGCCCCACCTTCTCGCGAGGGAGCGGAGTCCGGCCAGTGCCACGGCGATCGTGACGAGGATCAGCACCGGCGCCATCGGCGCGCCCCGGCTGCCGGGGACGACGTCACCGTTCCAGATGCCCCCGAGTCCGAGCACGCTCAGGATCGCCGGGCCCCAGCTTTCCGCGCGGGCGCTGAACGCGGCCACTCCGGCGGGATCGGACAGCGTGCCGCCGTCGTGCAGGAGTGTCGGCACGAGCCACGGGAGGTTCAGCACGACGGCGATACCGACGGTATGGCCGAGTTTCCGGGGTCCGGCCAGGACGATCGCGGTGAGCGCGGCCAGGACGCCGCCGGGCGGGGTGAGCACCGCCGGAGCGCAGGCGAGCACCAGCCGCGCGAGCGCCCTGGGTTCGCTCTCGCGCAGGGAAAGCGCGGCGCGCACGATCCACGGCAGGCAGGCGTAGGTGAGCAAGAGCGGCCAATGCCCGATGAACAACCGTTCCGCGAAATAGGCCGTCCACGCGTACCCGGTGGCGGCGACGATCCGCGTGCCGAGTTGCTCCGTCGGAACCAGCCGCGCTGCGCCGTACGCCGCCGCGAACAGCGAGACGAACAAGACGATTTTCTGGACGATGTCGCCGGGGACCACCGCGGTCGCGAGCGCGATCACGGCATCGGCGGGAACCGAACGCGGCAGCGCGGAACCGAGGCCGAGCGCGTCCGGGACAAGGGACTGACGCTGGGCGAACACCATGTCGTAGCTCAGGACGAAACCACGTCCGAGCACCGGGACGAACACCAGCAACGCCAGTCCCGCCGACACCGCGGCCAGGACGAGACGTTCACGCCGTGCGTCCAAGTGCCCTTCCCTTTCCGCCTCGATCGCGGTTATGGTCGCGGAGATTACCCGCCGGTAATGGGAGCACCGTTGAGCGTAGACGTCGAGGTCGAGCAGACCAGGACCGACAAGCGTGTCGCGGCGATCCTCGTTTCGCTCGCGCTGGCGGCCAACAACGCCGGCGCCTACGCGCTGAGCATCGTCGCCGCCCGGCTGCTCGCGCCGGGCGCGTTCGGTGAACTGAGTTCGCTGCTGGCGGTGCTGGTGATCGGTGTCGTGCCCGCGATGGGCCTGCAGACCGTGGTCGCGCTGCGGGTGGCACGGCTGCGTTCAGCAAAAGAGTCGCGGGACGACGGGACGCTCTTCGCGCTCGGGCTCACGACGAGCGCCATCGTCGCGACCATCGGCCTGATCCTGGCGCCGGTGCTGGTCTTCGTGCTGCATCTCGGCTCCGTGGTCCCCGCGCTGCTGCTCGCCGTCACGCTCGGCCCGTTGACCCTGCTCGGCCTCTTCCACGGCCTGCTGCAAGGCGGCGGCCGTTTCGCGCTGCTCGCCGGGCTCATGTCGCTCGAAGGCGTGGGCAAGGTCGGCGGATCGCTGATCGGGCTCCTGATCGGCGGCGACGCCACCGGCGCGCTGGCCGGGACCGCGATCGGCTCGTACCTGGTGATCTTCTGCGGCTGGCTCCTCTGTGGACGGCCGCGGCCGCGGAAAGCGGGCCGGCACGCGGGCGAGGTCCTGCACGCGGCACAGGCGATGCTGGCGCTCGTCCTGCTGGTGAACCTCGACCTGGTCCTGGCCCGCCACACCCTCCCCGCGAACGAGGCGGGCGAATACGCGCTCGGCGCGATCGTCACGAAAATCGCCTACTGGCTCCCCCAAGCCGTCGGTGTCCTGGTGCTCCCCCGCTTCGCGAACGGCGACGACCGGCGCCGGATCCTGCCCGCCGCCCTCGCCTTCTGCGCCACCCTGGACGCCCTCGTCCTCCTCGTCTCTCTCGTCTTCGGGCCACGGCTGCTCTCCTTCATCGGCGGCCCCGGCTATGCCGCCAGCACCATGCCCGTCTGGCCGTTCGCGCTCGCCGGCTCGATGCTCGCGCTGGTGCAGATCCTGCTGTTCTCGCGCCTCGCCGCGGGCGACCGGCGAGTGACCGTGCTGATGTGGGCGACCGTCGTCGTCGAAACGGTGCTGGTGACCACTTGGCTGCACTCTTCGGCCGTCCAGGTGGTGACCGTGGCCGCTTGCTGTGCCGGTGCTCTCGCCCTCTCCGGCGCTTTGCTGGAGCTTCGGTCGCGCCGGTGACCGTGTGGATTTTGTTGCGTCCAACGCTCCAAAATCCACACGGTCCTCCACGAAAGGTCCGGTCACGAAGCCGGACCGTCGCGTTCTGTCGGTGATCGGCTCCATGCTGTTCCGGTGCGTAGAGGAGACTGGGCGCGCCACCCACTGATCACCACCGGTTCGCCGGTGATCTCGGCGAAGCAACTCGAAACCCTCGGCATGGCACGCAGCACGATCTCGCGACGCTGCGGACCCGGCGGGACGTGGCGGATACTGCTGCCCGGCGTCGTGCTGCTCGAGAACGGTGAACCGACCGACGAACACAAAATCGAAGCGGGACTCCTGCATGCCGGTGAAGGCTCGATCCTGACCGGCGTGCGAGCCTTGGCGCGATACGGGCTGCGCAACCTTCCTGGCACAGAGGAAGTCCACGTTCTGGTCCCCGCGGAACGCTCGGTGGCCGACTGCGCCTTCGTCCACATCGAACGGTCACGCCGCCTGCCGAAACCCCGGGAGAGGGTCGGTGTCCCGACCGCTCCGGTCCCCCGTGCGGTAATCGACGCATGCCGGAGAACACCGGACTTGGACATGGTCACGGCGATGATGGCCGAGGCAGTCCAACGAGGTTTCTGCCTACCGCAGGCACTCGCCGACGAACTCGACGAGGCTCGCCGGGGAAGCAGCTTGCGAGACGCGCTCCTCCCGATCCTGGGTGGCGCCCGTTCGGTCGCCGAAGCCGACGCCTGGAACCTGTGGCAACGGTCCGATCTTCCCGAGTGCCGTTGGAACGTCAGGATCTTCGACGCGAACGGCACCTTCATCGCAAAACCGGACGGCTGGTGCGACGAACTCGCCTTCGCCTGGGAAATCGATTCCCTCGGCTACCACGCGGGAGACGTCGGCTTTCGCGACACACTCGCCCGCAACGCGCGCTATGCCGCGGCCGGGATCGTCGTCCTCCAGACGCTGCCGTCACGCTTGCGCTCGGAGCCCGGCAAGGTCGTGGCCGAACTCCGAGCGGCGTTGGACAGCGCGCGGCTACGTCCTCGGCCCGACGTCCGGCTCAGGTGACCGCCCCGCGAACCAAGGCACACACATCGCCACCATCGCAGCGGCGGCCAGCAGCAGCGAAGCCTGCGTCACCGGACCATAAGCCCACTCCTGACCGTGCCCCAGCAGCCGCCCCACCACCGCGACGAGCGTCCCCACCACCATCCCGCCGAAAGCGAGATATCGCGGCGCGCGTTCGCTGAACTGGCGGGCCAGCAGGACGGCGATCAGCAGCACGATCGGCAGCATCCCGCCCAGCACGGCCAGCAGTCCGATGAGGACGACGGGGACCACGGCACCGGAGCCCGCCTCGACGGACAACCGCCGTCGGCGCACCGGCCACAGCACGCCGATCAGCACCGCCAGGATCGCGACGGCGCCGATCAGCAGACCTGACCGGTACTTCCAGTCCGGGGTGAACTCCAGCTGGACGGCACCGCCGGAACCGGCGGGCAGGATCCACGCCTGCTGCCAGCCGTCGACGCGCGTCTTCACCAGCGGAGTCCCGTTCAGCGAAGCGGTCCAACCCGCATTGGCGTTCTCCGGGACGGCGAGGATGGCCTCGTCCCCACCCCCGACGGTGACCGATCGGGACGTCGCCTCCCAGGAGTCCACGGTGACGGCACGGTGCGCGGCAGGCGAAGCGGAACGCCCGACGGGTTTGAGCCACAGGTCCTGGACCACGAAGGACTCGGACCGGTCGGTGCGCAGTTCGTGTCCACCCGCCGCCAGATCGACGCCGCCCTGGGAATCGGGGCACGCGGACAACGTCAGCGGCCGGTGCGCGGTGAAATCGGCGAGGGTGCCGCGCACGGACGTGTCGTAGGCGAGGCCCTCCAGACGGACGCTCGGACCCGATCCGCAGGGCAGCGTGAATTCCGTGGCGGGAGTGGGAAGTTCGGCGCCGGTCAGGGACAGGCTCCCGATCCCCAGCGAGTTCCGGGTCCGCTGGTCGTCGTCGAGGCCGGCGAACGCGATCTTCAGCTGCGTCGTCTCCAAAGGCGCGAACGTCGCCGCGCCGGAAGCGTCGAGTTCGACGGAGCGGTTCGACGTCGGTGTGGTCAGTTCCAACCGCGTGGGCGCGCGCGGATCCGTGGCGACGCGGATCCCGGAGATCGTCTGCGGTTTCTCCCAGTCCAGGGTCATCGTCGGCCGCAGGTCGGTGACGTCGGGCTGCCAGGCCGTCGCGGGATTCCCGTCCACCGCGGAGAACGCGCTCGCCGCCGGATCCCCGCCCAGTTGCGAAGTCGCCGACACCCGCACACCGGGCAGGGTCACCGGGACGCGGCCGCCTCCGGCGGGCAGGACCGTTCCGCCGAACTCGTAGGCGCTCTGCGACGTCGTCGAGAACAGCCGCCGGATCCCGTCCGGTTCTTCACCGTCACGCGCGGCGGAAGCGTCGCACCGGACGTGCCCGGCGTCCGGCACACACGCGTACCTCGGCTGCTGGCCCCGCGTGAACGCGAATCCCGGCGCCGCACCGGCCGACAGGTCGGCGGGGACTTCGAGAGCACGCTGCGGTTCGGCGCCCGGGATCTTCAGCTCCGAGATGCCGACGTTCCCGTCCTGCCTGCCGACCACGAGCGACAGCAACGTGATCCGCACCTTGCGGGTCACCCCCGCCGGTGCCGGGTAGGTGTGCGCCCCTTCGCCGCGGACGACCTGGTGGTCGACGGAACCGTTGTCCGTGGTGATCCGGATCCGGGTCGGCGGCCAGCCGACGCGGATGTCGTCGACCATCGCGAGATCGACCGTGTTCACCAGCCGCGGGGTGTCCAGTTCGACTTCGAGCCATTCCCCGATCGGACCGGTGAAACTCGAGGAATGCCAAGCGGTGCGCGGATCGCCGTCCAGCGCGGCGAACGGCTGGTGACTCGGATCCGAACCGCCGAAAGCGTCCGCGAAGGACGCCGCCGTCGACGCGGTCACCGAACGGATCCCCCGGTACGCGGCCACGGTCTGGTGCTGCTCGCCCGGGAACGGCAGGACGTCCAGCGCGGCTCGCTGCTGTCTCGGCGACTCCCCGGCGGTCAGCGTCTGGCTCAGGTTGTCCCGCACCCCGCCGACGTTGCGTTCCGCGCGGCGCAACCCGTCGGTGACCAGCCTCGGCCCGGTCGGCGAACCGCCGTCCCCGGTCAGCACCGTCGGCGTGCCCGGGTCGAGCTGCCCGGAATTCATCAGCGGCAGCAGGTTCTCCGGGCCGCCACTCACCGTCGGGACGTCCTTCGCGGACGTCGCGGTGACCAGCGGGACCGGCCGTTTCACCTCGAAGATCTCCAAAGGCCCGAACTGGGCCGATTTCTCGATTCCCGGCGACCCCGCCAGCCCGGCGCGCACCGTCGTGAAATCGGGGGCGCCGACCTTTGCGCGGTCGATGTCCCCGCGCAGCACCAGGAACCGGTAGCCCGAGCGCGCGAGAAGGGCGGCGAGCCCGGGATCACCTCGGCCGTCGGCCAGGGCCGCGTCGATCGAGTCCATCAGGCGGGTGTTGCCCTCCGAGCCCAACGGCACCTGGTTACGCACGGCCCACGGACTGTCCGCGATGGCCTGCGCCGGTTCGTCCACCGTGCGGCCCCAGTCGTATTCGCCGAACCCGGTCGCGGGCAGCAGCAGCGTCCGCGCCGTCGCGTCGGTCTTGGCGACGTACCCCATCGCGTCGTACCAGTATCCGGGTACCTCGTCCCAGCCCGGCCCCGGCCGCAACGTCAGCAGCCACACCGGCGCGGCCATCGCCACGACCAGCAGCGCGCCCAGCGCGGGCCGCAGATTCCTTCTGACCGCGGGCGCGGCGCTCGTGATGCCGTGCACGAACGCGAGCATCAAGGGCAGCCGCAGCACCGGCTCGAACTTGTGAACGTTCCGCAGCGGTGCGAGCGGGCCGTCGAGCAGATGCCGCACGGGTTCCGCCAGCGGGCTGTCGAGCGTCCCGACATAGCCGACGGTCAGCAGCGTCAACCCGGTCAGGACGCCGAGCACCAGGAACCGCCGCTCCGGCAGGCCACGGCGCGCGAGGCCGAACAGCCCGACCGCGGCCACCAGCCCGGTCGCCGCCATCAGCACGGGATTGTCGATCAGCGCCCAGCCCGACGGCCACCACGGCGTGCCCTGGACGACGTAGGCGACCCACTGGTTCGTGCCGCGCAGCACCTCGAACAGCGACATCGGCGCCGTGGTGTTCGTCGCGGATTCGATGTAGTCCAGGAACGGCAGGCTGTACTGGCCGAGCAGCACCAGCGGCAGGATCCACCACAGCATCACGCCCGCGACGAACACGAACCACCAGATGACGAGTTCGACGTGCGTGCTCCGCCATTTCCGGGTCAGCAGCCACAACCCGGGCAGCACGAGCGCCATCACGACCATCGCGCCGTTGATCCCGCCCATGCACAGCACGGCCAGCGCGGACAGCCCGGCGGCACGACGTGGCGAGCCGATCCGGTCGGCGAGGATCAGCGGAAGCAGCACCCACGGCAGCAGGACGGCGGGCAGCATTTCCGAGGACAGCGAACCGATTTCGGTGACCATCCTCGGCGCGAGGGCGTAACCCACTGCTCCGATCAGCCGAGTCCGTTCGTTCCCCATTTCGAGCGCGCGGGCCACCAGCAGTGCGCCGCCGAACGCGACCGAGAGCAGGACCGCGCACCACAGTCGCTGCGCGATCCACACCGGAATCCCGACCGCCTGGCACACCGCGAAGAACGGCCCCATCGGGAACAGGTAGCCGTACGCCTGGTTCTGCAGCTCCCCCGCCGTCGCCTGGGGATTCCACAGGTGTAGGGCCCTGCCGAGGAACGCGAGCGGATCCACGGCGAGGTCGAGTTTGGTGTCGAAGGTCGTCCGGCCGGGACGCTGCAAAAAGGACAGCACCGTCAGCGCCAGCACGATCCACGTGCTCGGCTTCTTCGCGAGGGCGCCGGGGGTTACCATCCGGTAGATACTAGGCGGAAACGTGGCTACTATGCGCCTATGACAGACGGTTTCGAAGAAGCGTGGTCGCTCGCCGAACCCGTCAAGGGCTGGATGACGCGGGATCAGGGCCTCGCCCTGTGGAACGCGGCGTGCCGTCTGGACAAGGGCGACCTGATCGTCGAAATCGGCAGCCACCAGGGCCGTTCGACGATCGTGCTCGCCAGTGCCGCCCGCACGGTCGGCGCGCGGGTGGTCGCGGTCGACCCGTTCGTCGACGGACGACTGTTCGGCGGATCGCCGACACGCCAACGGTTCGAGGCGAACCTGAGGGCGGCGGGCGTCGAAGACGTCGTGGAACTCGTAGCCGAGTACAGCACAAAACTCCGGCCGCGCTGGGATCGCCCGATTCAGTTGCTCTACATCGACGGCAAACACGACTACTGGACCTACACCGACGACCTGCGCTGGTCCACGAACCTGGACGACGGTAAGGAAATCCTGGTCCACGACTGCTTTTCCTCGATCGGTGTCACCCTGGGCACGATCGCGAAGGTCCTTTTCGGACGGCGCTACACCTATCTCGACCGCGCGACGTCGATGGCCCGGTTCCGGCTCACTTCGCCGTCGGCCAGGGACAGGCTGCGCGTGCTCGCTCAGCTGCCGTGGTTCCTGCGCAACGTCGGGATCAAGATCCTGCTGCGGCTGCGGTTGGCGCCCGTGGCGAAGATCTTCGGCCACGACAGCCCGTACGACCCTTACTGAGTCAGCGGCCTGCCGATGTCGACCTTCGCGACGCAGACGGGAGCGCCCTTGGCGGACAACTGGAATCCGATCTTGTCGAACAGGCCCTCGATCGGCAGGTAAATCGTGTGCAGTCCGGGCTGGAACCACACCGGCACCCGCGCCCCGTCACGATCCACGACGCCTTCGCCGCCGTCCGAGGTGAAGTAGTCGATCCGAAGCAGGTGCCTGCCGAGAACGGGCGTGTCCAACGGAACCCGGACCAGCTGCTCGCCGACGGCGTACCCGCACCCTGCCACAGGGCCGGGCACGCCGCGGGAAATCGATTCCACGCCGGCGATCGTCCTCGCGGTGCCCGCATCGTCCAAAAGGGACATCCGGCCGGTCGGCTGGTCGAAGCGGAAGCCCGGGATCAGACCCACCACCCGGGAGACACGGGCGTTCTCGCCGAACCAGCCGTGCAGGATGTCGTTCGGCACCGTCGTGTCGTACAGCACGAGATCGGGGTCCCGTTCGATCGAGGCGCGCGCGTTGGCGAGGAAATCCCGTGAGTGCTCGAACCGCAGTCCCGGTGCCAGCCGGGAGAAGCCCACGGCGGAACTCGCGATCAGGGCAAGGCTCAGCACCAGGGCGAGCGGGCGTTTCGCCGGGGACGGCACGGGATCGGAAGGCCGGTCGAACGGCTTGGGTTCCAGGAAGGCGAAAGCGAGGCATAGCGCGGCGACGAGCGTCAGATCGGCGACGTAGCGGGGATCGCCGCCCAGTTCGGGACCGACCTCGGTGAGCCGGGTGGCCGCCGAGAGCCCGACGTCCGCCGCGAACACCAGGGCCAGCAGCACCCACGCCTTCCGAGCCCGGAGCCCGCCCACGCGGACACCGGCGATCAGCACCGCGACGGCCGCGAGCAGCAGCAGAATCCTTACCACGGCAGGGGATGCGGCGAACGTCGCGCCGGGCCCGGGCCCCGACCACGGCCCGCCCGCCAGCCCCGGCACCAAGGTGTCGCCGAGCATCCGGCCCGTCATGTCCGCGACCGTGCCGACCGTGACCGGACCGCCGCCTTGCCCGACCTGACTCGTGGTCAGGATCAGGAAAACGGCGGCATAGCCGGCGAGCACGGCGAGGAGAACGCCCATGAGCACGAGGTGGCGGCGCAGGGAAACTCCGAGCAGCACGGTGATCCCGGCGACCAGCAGCGGAATGAAGACCGCCTTCTCGTAGAAGGCGAAACCGAAGACGGTCCAGGCCACGGTGGCGATCGCCCAGCGTCCGCCGTCGGCGAGATACCGCACGTGCGCGTGCAGGGCGGCGGTGGCGGCCAGCAGCACGGGCGCCAGCTGAAGGGCGTACGCCCACCACAACGTCGGGACGAGCAGCAAGGTCGACGTCGTGAACATCGTGAACGGGACGAGAATCCCCCAGCGGCGCCCGAAACAGCGCACCAGCACCGCCCACAACAGCATCGAGGACACCGCCTGCATCAGCAGTACCGGCGCCATCAGTACGGCGAAGTTCAGCGGGGCCCACGCGGTCAGCAGGTCGGCGAGCAGGAATCCGCCCGGCGCGAGATGGCCATGGTAGTCCTGGAAGAAGTAGCCGAAGTCGAACGGCCCCGCCTTCGCGGCGTGGTAGGTGATGACGAAATCGTCTTGCGCGAGACTGCCGCGCAGCGCCGCCCAGGTGTGCAGGACGAACGGGATCACGCCGGCGACGATCGCGGCGATCGTGACCGGCGAAGGTCTCTTCCCCCGGACAACCACGGCTTGCCTCAATTCTTGCAGGTCGGCGGCTGGCACATGATCTTGCTCAGCGCCTGGTAGAAGACGTCCGAGATCTTCCGCGGATCGGGGGTGGTGAACGATTCCCCGCCGGTGGCGGCGGAAACCTGCCGGAGTTCGGACGCGTCGATGTCAGGTCCGATGCCTATCCCGATGACCGGCAACGGTTTCCGCGGATCCTGGAGTTCGCCCAGCTCCTGCAGCAGCCTCGGCAGCCCGATCGTGTCGCCGTCCTCGTTGCGTCCGTCGGTGAGGACGACGACCAGGTTGATCCGGCCGGGTTTCCAGTTCTGCCTGGCGTTCTGGTACGCGGCGAGGATCGAATCGTAGAGCCCGGTCGCCCCGCCGGCTTTCGGCCGCACCGCCTGCAGCTGCTCGACACCGCCCGAAGCGACCTGTTCGGCGATCGTCTTCATCGGCAGCAGGACCCGGTAGTCCTTGTCACCGTCCAATTTGGTCGAGAACAGCCACAAGCCCAGTTCGGTGGTGGGTTTGAACAGCCCGAGGCCCTGCGTCGCGGCCTGCAGGGTGAGTTCCATCCGGCTCTTCCCCGTGCCCGGCACGGCGGCGGCCATCGAACCGGAGACGTCGAGCAGCACCTGGACCCGGGCGCTCAGGTTCGTCCCCGCCCAGGCCTGCAAGGCGGCGTACCGGTCCGCCACGGGCGGGGGCCCCGGGGGATGCGGCGCCGGATCGGTCCGGCTGTCCCGCGCCCGCGGGACGGCGAAGTGACCGTTCGGCGCACGGAATCCCGCGTCGGCGAAGGTCGCGGCGGCCATCGGATCGAGCAGCAGCCGCAGAAAGCGTTCCGCCGCGCCCCTCGACGCCTCCGAAGCCTTGGGCAGCACGACGTACGGATAGTCGAACCCCTGGACCGGGACACCCGAGTACGCCGCCACGAGGTTCCGGGCGAGGACGGACTGTTCGGTCGCCGGGAAGGCGGCCGGGAACTGTCCGGGCGCCGGGTTCAGCTTCCGCATGACGGCGGTGAAGGCGGCGGCCGGGTCGGGCGCCTTCTCGGTCAGCTTCCGCAGGCCGAGCAGCGTCGAGACACCCAGCGGATCGCGCGCCGGGTCCGGCATCCCGACCGGGGCACCGTCGAGGATCGCTTGCCAGCCGGGGTTTTCCCCCGGCCAGCCGAACCGTCGTGCGGTCTCGTCGGGAAGTCCCAGCACCACCGGGGAATTCGCCACCGACTGACCGGATTCCGACAGGTTCCACGCACCGGCGTCCCTGGCCTGCGACAACATCGTGCTCGACTCGGGGACCCAGACGTCGGGCCCGCCGGAAGTGGTGGTCCCGAGCAGGTCGGCGGTTCTGGCTGACTCGCTCGAGGTGACGTTGACACTGAAGCATTCCTGTTGCGGCACGGTCGCCGCGAGCCGGGTGAGCACCGGGGCGACGTCGGGCGCGGCGGTGATCTCGACCGGCGTCAGCGCGTCACAACCGTTGCCCGACAACCGGGCGCGGAGGTAGTCGACACCCCACCAGGCACCGAGCGCGATCACCAGCAGCAGGCTCAAGACGACGACGGGCGCGGTGGAACGCCCACCACGCCTCGGGCCAACCTGCATGTGCATGCCTCCGAGGTGCGGTACGGGATCTGGGATGTTGCCCAATCCGCCCGCGCACGTCAACCCTCGGGTAACTTAGCGCGCCTCGCTACGGCGAACGGCCTAACCGAAGTAGCGACCGGCCCCGATGTGGGCACCGGCCGACCGCCACCAGCCGGCGTCGCCGGTCGAATCGATGCCGTCCGCGATCACCGTCGCGCCCGCGGCGTCCGCGGTCTCGATGAGGTTCCGCAGCGCGCGTGCCGCCAGGGGTTCCGTCCGCCGCTCCGCGAGCCGGGGCGCGATCCGGACCGTCCGCACGGGCACGTCCACGAGGCAGACGACGTCACCGGCCACGCCGAAGTCCTGCAGTTCGGCGTCCACCCCGATCTCGGCGAGGAGGTGCAGGTTGTCGACGGTCTCCCCGAGTTCGGCGAGCACGGCGCCGGCGGGGAAGCCCAGCCGCAGGCGCGACGGCCCGAGCCCGGTCGCGGTGAGCACGCGGCGCACCGACCCGACGAGATCGGGATCCGCGGCCTGATGCGGTGTCAGGCCGACGACCATCGGGAGTCTGTCGTCCGATTCCTCGCACGCCGTGCGGATGAGCCATTCGCCGAGCGGCACGATGAGGCCGGTTTCGTTGGCGAAGCGGACGCAGGTGTCGTGACCGATCCGGCCGTGGCGCGGGTGGTTCCACGCGAGCCGCGCTTCGATGCCCGCGGGCCTGCTGTCCTCGAGCCACGTCAGCGGCCGGAAGTGGACCTCGATCTCGCCGGTCTCCCAGGCACCCGCCATCGAGACGGCCAGGCCGAACTCGTGCCGCTCCCTGGTGTCGAGGGCGGAATCGGACAACGCCCACTGCCGGTAGCCATTGGACTGCGCCCGGCGCAGCGTCATGTCGGAGACGCGCAGCAGTTCGTTCGGCGCGATGTCGCGGGGCGGCCGGTGGACGACCCCGACGCAGGCCGAAACCGCGACCCCGCTGCCGCCTTCGAGGTAGACCGGTTCGGAGAGTTCCTGGTTGATCATGCCGATGACGGTGGCGACGTCCGGGCTGGCGGCGGTGTTCTGGATGAGGATGCCGAACTCGTCACCGCCTATCCTGGCGACGAGCGCGTCCTCGCCGCCCACGACGGCCCGCAGCTTCCCGGCGACGTTCTTCAGCAGGGCGTCGCTCTGTTTCTGCCCGAGACCGCCCGCGATCAGGGAAAATCCGTCGAGGTCCAGGTGGTAGACCGTGACGCCGAAGGCCGGGTCCGCGTGCCGCAGCGCCCGCTCCAGGCGAGTGCCGAAGAACTGCCGGTTCGGCAGGCCGGTCAGCGGATCGTGCAGGGCCTGACGGCTCAGCTGCCGCTGGAGCAGGGAGACGTCGGTGTCGCCGTCGACGAGCGTGATCAGCTGCTGGGCCTCACCCGCCGGATCGCGGATGACGGCGCCGGTGAACCCGGCCCACGTCGCCTCCTCGTCGTCGGCGGTGACGAGTCTTCGCGACAGCTCGAGCCGATGGGTCTCGCCTTCGAGCAGCTTCCGGGGGCCCTCGCGCAGGCCATCGGCGTCTTCGGAGTGGACCAGCTCGTAGAGGTTGAGCCCGATCAGGTCGGCGACGGGCCGGTTGAGCATCTCGGCGAACGCCGGGTTCACCCGCTGGACGCGGCCGTCCACCCTGGTGACGGCCACCCCGGTCTTCGAGCCGGTGAACAGCTGCTCGAAGCGCGCCTGCGTGAGCACCAGCTCGCGCCGCGTCTCGCGTTCGAGAGTGACCAGCGTGCGGCTCAAATCCTCTTGCTGCGTCTGGATGCTCTCGCGCAGGGCCTCGCCGTAGCCGGACGCGAGCGCGCCCAGCACCTGCAACACCCGTTCGGGGAGCGACTTCACGCTCCGCAACTCCGGTTCGTGCAAGAGACCCTTGCCGAGTACCTCCATCGTGCGACGCAGGCTGTCCGGCCCGACGCACCTGAGCGCGACGAGCCGCGCGCCGGCCTCGGTGGCCTGCGCGGGTTCGGCGTCGTCACTCAGCACCGCCGCGAAGACCTCGTCCAGCAGAGCGGAGAAATGCTCCTCGATCTGGGCATGGGTGTACGGAAGATACGCCGTACCGGTGACCAGGTACGCCCACTTGCGTGCGAGCGTTGCCCGGGTCGGTGCGGCGTTCTTCCGCTTCGGGGATGCGGAGGATGAAGTTCTCTTCGGGGCGTCCGGCGATACGGAGAACTCATCGCCGTCCGGAAGTGGGGCAGTCACGTCCGCCGGTCCTGGGGTCGTTTTCGTATTCCGCGGTGGAGAAACATCCTCCACGATTCTCTGGCCGCACTCACGGTTTACCGGTCACCCAATCGGGTGGTAACCCTACGGTACTGCAACACCGACCTTGTCCCTCAGCCAATCGCGTGTGGCGTCCCGGTACAGCGACGCGTTGCGGTGCAGCGCCAGCGAATGTCCGGCACCGGGCAGAACATACGTGGAAAGCTCGGCCTCGGGCGCGTAGTACGGCGCTTCCGCCGGACGCAGCGTCCCGCCGTTCGAACAGTCCCGGAGCGCGAACAAACCGCAGAACAGGATGTCTTTCTCCCCGACCGCCTGGAAAACCGGTACCCGGATCGCTTTCGTCGCGGGCAGGACGATCCCGAACACGGCGACGGTCCCCATTCCCGGGACCGAAACCTGATCCTTGGTCGCCTCGTCGGCGGCGATGACCTGCGGGTCGGAATTTTCCGTCGCGTAGAACAGCCCGGCGCGCGCCCCCGGTTTCGTCGTGAAATAGAGCGGATCACTGCCGAGCGAACCGAGCTGGTCATCCATGAACGCGGGCTGAAGACCGAAAAGCACGCCGAGGGTCAGTGCGGGCACCGACGGCAGATGCGTCATGCCGCTGAGGATCACGCCGTCCACGTCCTGGTACGTCGACGCCTCGGCCGCGACGATGCCCGAACCGACCGAATGCCCGACGATGACGACCTTGGAGAACGGGGTGCCGCCGACCCGGCCCGCGCGCAGGTGGCCGACCACCTCGTGCATCGAGCGCGCGAGCACCGGCAGCAGGAGCGGGAGGCTGAGCGGTTTACTGCTCCCGCCCGAGCCGAGCTGATCCGCCGCGAAGGTCGCGTAGCCGTGCTTGGCCATGTCGCGCTGGTACGAATAGCGATCCGGGTCGTAGGGCAGGTCCCAGTAGGCGCTGTTGTAGGTGCCGCCGTGCACCAGCAGCTGGACGGCGGCGGGTGCCGGGCCGTCGGGCAGGCAGAACCTGCCGTGCACCGTCGCCGGCGCGCCGAGCGGACCGGTGACCGGCAGATCCACGTCGGAACACCGGATCTCGACGGCCGCGGCCGGAGCGGCGACCAGGAAACCACCGAGGAGCGCGCAGCAGGCGGCCACCGCGGTGGCCAGTTTGAGCGGCATTCTCACAGAACCCTCTCCGGAATCGGAACGCTCGGAAGGAGCACGAACCCTACACCCGGTAACCGAACGCTCACCGTCAGCCCGGCGTTCTGGGCAGCACGGTCATCGGCAACCGGTTCGGCTGCATCGTCGCTTTGATCTTGGGAAAGACCTTCACCCCTGGTAGCGGTTCCAGTCGCCACCGCGCGCCGATCGTCGCGGCGACCAAGGCGATCTCCGTGGGAGCGAACTGATGCCCCGGGCACAGGCGGGCGCCGGCGCCGAACGGGATGAACGCGCCCTTCGGCACCTCGGCGGCGCGCTCCGGCTCCCAGCGGTCCGGGTCGAACCGTTCGGGTTCGGGGAACCAGCGCGGATCGCGGTGCAGCGTGTGCTGGCTGACCGCGACCTCGGTACCGGCGGGGATCCGCACACCGCCGAGTTCGACGTCCTCCCGCGCCCGGCGCATCAGGATCACCGGCGGCGTCCGGCGGACGACCTCGTTGATGATCCGGTGCGTGTAGACTAGGCGGGGCAGGTGGTCGAACCGGGCGGGCCCGCCGCCGAGGACCTCGTCGACCTCGGCGTGGAACCTGCGCTCGATGTCCGGCCGCGCCCCTATCTCGTGGAAGAACCAGGCCAGCGCGACGGCGGTGGTCTCGGCGCCGGTGGTGAGGATCGTGATGACCTCGTCCTCCACCTGCCGGTCGGTCATCTTCTCGCCGGTCTCGTCGTCCTTGGCCAGCAACAACATCGACAGCAGATCGCCCTGGTCACCGCCTTTCTCGCGCGCCCTCAGGACCGCGTCGCCGATGACCCGCCGGAGCCGTGCGGCCGCGGCGTCGAACTCACGGTTCGCCGGGATCGGCAGCCGCTCCACGAACTTCGGCGAGAACGCCCGGACCATGACGTACCGCAGCATGATCGGGATCGACCGCTGGATTTCGGCGAGCGCCTCGTCGCCGAGTTCGGTGGAGAACAGCGTGCGCCCGGAGATGGTCAGCGCGAGATCCTGCATCCGCCGGTCGAATTCGACCACTTCGCCGGGTTTCCACGAATCGGCCAGATCGACCGCGACCTTCGTCATCGTCGTCTCGGCGTAGAGCGCGAGGCGGCTTCGCTGGAAGGCCGGCAGCATCATCCGCCGTTGCCGCTGGTTGAAGGCGCCGTTGGAGGTCGCGAGCCCGTCGCCGAACAGCGGCCGCATCTTGTCGAACACGATGCCCTTGTCGAATTTCCCCGCGTCGACGGCGAGCAGCCGCCAGGCCAGTTCCGGGGTGGTGACGAGATAGACCGGCATCGGCCCGAAGTCGAGGCGGACGACGTCGCCGTGCGATCGCAGTGACGACAGCAGTTTCAGCGGGTCGCGGAGCATCGGCACGGTGTGCCCGAGCAGCGGCCAGCGGCCCGGTGCGACAGCGATGTCCGGAGGTGGTGCCATCGTGCTCGTCTCCCGTGCCTGGACGCTGAACCCGGCAACCTTAGGACCGCCGGGCGGCCGACGGGGGTTCCGCCGCCGCACATCCACACGATCGGACGATGGCAGCCGGTTCACCGAGACCGGATAGACTCCTGTGCCCCAACGGATTCCCAACCGAACGGCGGCGACGACGGTGACTTCGAACCTGAGCTGGGTACCTCCCGAGGTCGACACCACGGTGCCGAATCCCGCCCGGGTCTACGACTACTGGCTCAACGGCGACCACAACTTCCAGGCCGACCGTGACCTCGGCGAACAGATCCTGAAGATCATGCCGGGTATCCGCGACGCGGCCCGGCTCAACCGCGCCTTCCTGCGGCGTGCCGCGCTGCACATGGTGGAGGCGGGGGTACGGCAGTTCCTCGACATCGGCTCCGGGATCCCGACCGTCGGGAACCTCCACGAGATCGTCCAGCAGATCGACCCGACGTGCCGGGTGGTCTACGTCGACCGCGAATCGGTCGCGGTGGCGCACGCCAGACTGCTGCTGCGCGGCAACGACCGGTGCGCGGTGATCCAGGCCGACCTCCGCGACGCCAACGACATCCTCGACGCGCCGGAAACCCGGGAACTGCTGGACCTCGACCAGCCGATCGGGCTGTTCATGTTGCTGCTGCTGCATTTCGTGCCGGACTCCTGGGATCCGCACGCGATACTGGCGCGGTACCGGGAACGCATCGCGCCCGGCAGCTTCCTGGCCATCTCGCAGGTCGCGGCCGACGCGGACTCGAGCGGCCTCGACGAAGCCATCGAGGCGTACAAGAGCACCCAGAACGACCCCATCCCCCGGACCCACGACCAGGTGCTCTCGTTCTTCGAAGGCTTCGACGTCGTCGAGCCCGGCGTCGTCGGCTGCGCGATGTGGAATCCCGAGGGGGCGGGCGACATGTCCAACGACCCGGAGATCAACTCGCTGCCGTACGCGGGAGTGGGCCGGAAACCCTCGTGAGTGGCGATTCGGGTTGTTGGGAGGTAAGGCAAGGTGGCGTGCTCAGCCGCTCGCCCGCACGCCCGCACGCCGACCTCGGGTGTTGCGAAAGCCACTTTCGCAACGTTGAAGGTTGCGAAAGTGGCTTTCGCAACGTTTCCGAGACTCCGCCGAACGCCGGTCCGTGAAGGCCTCCTTGAGGGACTCTGGGTCCCTCAAGGAGGCCTTCACGGACTTGGCACCCGACAGGACACCTTTGCCCTATCGCTCTTTAGAACCCGAATCGCCACTCACGACCCCCCTCACGGCAGCACGTCGGTCACGGTGTCCTTGATGACCTGCCACTTGCCGTGCTCGCGCACCAGCGTCAGGCTGATCGTGTAGTGCCGGTCGATGTTCTGCGACGGCGCCTTGTAGTAGGCGTCCAGGATCGCGAAGCCCATCTTGCAGTCCTCGACGACGGTGTGGGTCACCGTCCAAGGCATGCTCCACTCGTACGGGAGCTTGAACTGCACGTCGACCACGGGCTCCACGTTGGCCTCGTAGCCGATGAACAGTTGTCCCTTGCGCCCGACGGTCACCATGTTCCGGTGGATGATCGCCCGGTAGCGGGCCTCGTCGCGTTTGTTGTAGCTGTCCATGTCCTCCCAGACGGCGCGGTCGAACGCGCGCTGACAGGCCTGCCGTTCGCTCTCGGCCTGCTGGTCGCTGGCCGCCGCGGCCGGCACGCCGATTCCCGCCGCCGCCACGACCAGACCGGCCAACGCCGCGTAGTACCGCTTGCGCATGGGGTTCTCCTCGTTCTCTCCCGTACTGCTTCCACCAGCAGGTTCGCCGGACGGCGCATCACAGCTGCATCACTTCCGCATCGGCGCGGGCGCCGGGCCGGTTAACCTCGCGGGAGGGGGTGCGATGGAGTTCCGGATACTGGGGCCGGTGCAGTGCCGGAGTGGCGCGCGGCCGTTGAAGCTGGCCGGCTCGCGGCAGGAGCGCATCCTGGCCGCGCTGCTGCTCGGCGCCGGTCGCGTCGTCTCGGTGTCACGGCTGGTGGACGTCGTCTGGGACGAGGATCCGCCCGCCACGGCCATCCGCCAGATCCGCAACCTCACCACCGCTTTGAAACGCGCCCTCGTCGCCGAGGGGGCGGCCGACGACGTCCTGACCGCCGAGGGTCCCGGTTTCGTCCTGCGCCCGGACACTTTCGACCTGCACTCGTTCGAGGAGCACGTTTCGCGCGGCGAGTTCCGCGAGGCGCTCGGGTGCTGGAACGGACCAGCACTGTCCGGTGTGGACAGTACGGCCTTACGCGGCGAGGCGGACAAACTCGACGAGCGCCGTCTGTCCATTATGGAACGCTGTCTCGACGACGAGATCGCCGCCGGAGAGGATTCCGTCGCGGAGCTGACGGCACTGGTCGCCGAGCACCCGTTCCGCGAACCGTTCACGGGACTGCTCATGCGCGCACTGCACCAGCAGGGCAGGCAGGCCGACGCGCTGAACGTCTACCGGCAGGCGCAGACCAGGCTGGTGGACGAACTCGGGATCGATCCCGGCCCGAAGCTGCGCGAACTCTACGAACGAATCCTTCGCGACGAAACGGAACACGGCAAGGTCCGCTGCTTCCTTCCTTACGACGTACCGGATTTCACCGGCCGGGAGGAGGAGATCCGCCGCCTCCTCGACGCCGTCCGGCTCGGCAGACCGGTGGCTCTCGACGGAATGGCCGGTGTCGGCAAGACCTCGCTCGCCGTCCACGCCGCACACCGGCTCGCCGCCGACTTCCCCGACGGGCAACTGTTCGTGGACTTGCACGGCCATTCCCCGGCCCGTGAACCGCTTCCACCGGAGTACGCGCTCGAAGCCCTGCTCGGGCAACTCGACATCCCGGCGAGCAGGCTCCCCGGCGGCGTCGACCGGCGGGCCGGACTGTGGCGGACCAGAACGGCGGGCCGGTCCCTGCTCGTGGTGCTCGACAACGCCGCGAGCGCCGAACAGCTGCGACCGCTCCTGCCCGGTTCGGACACGGTCGCCCTCGTCGTCACGAGCAGGCGACGGCTGGCCGCCGTCGACGGTGCCGCGTCGATCAGTCTCGAAGTCCTGCCGGACGAACAGGCGGGCGCCCTGTTCGCGGCGGCGTCGGGACGGCCGGACTCGGGAGTGGCCGCGTTGTGCGGGAATCTCCCGCTGGCGATCCGGATCGCCGCCGCCCGGTTGCAGAATCGTCCACAGTGGACAGTGGAGACACTCGCCGAACGACTGGGGTCCGAACAGGACAGACTGGCCGAGCTGAAGGTCGCCGGGCGCGACGTCGCCGCGGCGTTCGCCCTGTCCTATCGGGAGCTCGACGCCGCCCAGCAGCGCATGTTCCGTTTGCTGGGGCGGAATCCCGGTGCCGACATCGGTGTGCCCGCGGCGGCCGCGCTGGCCGGTATCGGTGAGCGCGAGGCCGAACGCCTGCTGGAGGACCTGCTCGACGCCCATCTGCTCAGGCAGCCCGCGCTGGGCCGGTACTCGTTCCACGACCTGATCGCCGAGCACGCCCGCAACGCCGCGCACGACGAGGAAGCGGCCCCTGCCGTGGGCAGGCTGCTCGATCATTATCGCGACGGAGGCGACTCCGGCTGGTACGAAACGGAACGGGCCAACCTGGTCGCGGTCACCCGGCACGCCCTCGACACCGGTCACGACGACCACGCCTGGCGGATCGCCGCGGACACCGCGGACCACCTGCGGGAGAGCGGGCATCTCGACGAACTGCTCGCCGTGGCGGGCACCGGTATCGCCGCCGCCCGCCGGATCGGCGATTCGCACGCGATCCAGCTGAGCCTGGCGAGCCTCACCCTCGCGTTCTGGGAAAACGGGAGGCTCACCGAGGGAATGGACTGCGCCCTGGAGCGCTTGGCCGTCGTCCGCGCCTCCGGCGACCGCGCGGCCGAGGCGATCGCCCAGTCCAGGGCGGGTG
Organism: Amycolatopsis azurea DSM 43854; assembly: GCF_001995215.1. GTDB lineage: Bacteria > Actinomycetota > Actinomycetes > Mycobacteriales > Pseudonocardiaceae > Amycolatopsis > Amycolatopsis azurea. The sequence continues at coordinate 64,306 of NZ_MUXN01000007.1, read as the reverse complement.
CGCTGCACGGCATGCTCGGCCGCTATCCCGAGGCGATCCGGTTCTATCGGGACGGCCTCGCCGTCGCGGGCGAGACGGCCGCCCCCGAGGTCACCGCCACGCTGTGGACCAACCTCAGCAACGCGCAGGAGGTCCTCGGCAAGCTGGACGACGCGCTGGCCGCCGCCCGGCGATCGGTGGAACTGCGCACGGTTCCCCGCGGCAGGATCCTGAGTTCGGCCCAACTCGGCCTCGTGCTCGCGCGGCTCGGCCGGTTCGAGGAAGCGTTCGAGGCCATCGAACGTTCGACCACGTCTTCCCAGGAGCTCGGCTACCTGTTCGGTGAGGCGTGGAGCCGGATCGACCACGCCGACGCCCTGCTGCTCGCCCACCGGCCCCGCGAGGCACGGGAGCAGGCCGGACGCGCGTGCGAGATCCTCACCCGGCTCAACCATCCGCTGCTGCTGGCCATGGCGGCCAACAGCCTGGGCACCGCCTGCCTCGCGCTCGGCGAGACGGCGGCGGGGCTCCGGCAGCATCGCCTCGCGCTCGAAACGGCGAGGCGGATCGGTTACCGGCTGCAAGAGGCCCGCGCACTGGCCGGAATCGGCCAGACTCGCGCGGCGCGAGACCTCTACGCCGCGATGGGCCTGCCCGCCGAACCGCTGGGGGTCGTCACCTGAGGAACTCGGTGAGCGGACCGCGCAGGGTGTCCGGCTGGTGAAGGACGCCGTGGTCCTGCCCCTCGACGGTGACGTACCGGGCGCCGGGGATCGTGCCGGCGACCGCGCGGGCGCCGGCCCGCAGCCAGGCGTCGCTCTCCCCGCCGTCCAGCACCAGCGTGGGCACGGAGATCTTGGCCAGCCTCTCGGCGGGAAGCACGTTGCCGGGACCGCACAGGGCGAGGTCGTACGGCAGCGTGTGGGCGAGCCCGGCGAACCAGGCCCAGAACGCGTCCTCCCGCATCCCCTTGACGACCTCGGCCGGAGTGTTCGTCCCCTCGACCAGGAAGAGTTCCGCCGCGCCGTCGCGGTCGCCGTCGGCGATCAGTGCCCGGACCCGGTCGAAGAGGTCGGTGCCGGGCCTGGGACGGCTGTCGTCCACGACGTACGGCGGCTCGTACACGGCGAGGCTGGTCATGGCGACGCCTCGCGCGGCCGCCTCCAGCGCCAGCACGGCACCCGACGAGTGTCCGAAGACCGCCGCCGAACCGCCCACGTGGTCGATCAGCGCGGCGAGGTCCTCGACCTCGCGTTCCACCGAATAGACCGCGCCCGCGCCACTGTCGCCCCGCCCGCGCCGGTCGTAGGCGAACGCGGTGAAGCCCGGGGCCAGCGTCGCGGCGAGACCGGCGACGGTCGTCCGGTCGTTGAACGCGCCGCCGACCAGGATCACCGGCGCGCCCTCCCCGGTCCGGTCGAACGCGAGCGGGGTGCCGTCGGCCGAGGTCACGGTCTCGAACGAGGTGGTCATCAGGTCCTCCACAGGGTTACTTCGACTCTAGCTTCGTCCCTGGGTCGGAGCCGACGACCACCGCTCGACATCACTTCCGGAGATCTCCGAAGAATTCCCGGAGCTCGGTCACCACGTCGTCCGGCACGGCCATCGCGACCATGTGGCTGGGGCTCTCGTGCGCGGCCCAGCGCACGATGTCGTTCTTGCGCGAGGCGATCCGGCGCAGGACGGACGGTCCGCCGTGCGAGACCCCGGTCGGCACCACCGTCTGGTCGATCGGCATCGCCGCCGCGCCCTCGTAGTACGGCCACAGCGAAGTGGCGCCGGTCCCGGTCAGCCAGTACAGCGTCGCGTTGGTGAGCAGCAGGTCGCGGTCGATCGGCTCGGCGGGCGCCGCGCCTTCGGGCCAGCCGTCGAACTCCTTGAACCGTTCGACCAGGTAGGCCAGCTGCGCGACCGGCGAATCGAGGAAGCCGAAACTCAGCGTCTGCGGCCTGTTCGTCAGGTAGGGCGCGTAGCCGCTGCCGCCCGCGAAGCGTTCCATCAGCCCCGCCAGGTCGGCCTGGTCTTGTTCGGTGAGCCCCTCGAAGTCGGCCGGATCTCCCATCGGGACACCGAGCCCGGACGTGATGTGCGAGCCGATGACGTGCTCCGGCGCGTGGACCGCCAGCTGCGGCGTCACCAGCGCGCCGGCGTCGTTCCCGTGCGCGCCATAGCGTTCGTAGCCGAGGCGGCTCATCAGCTCGGCCCAGGTCCGCGCCACCCTCGCGATGTCCCACGGCCGCTCGTCGGCCGGTTCGGGGAACGACGAGAAACCGAAGCCCGGCAAGGACGGCGCGACGACGTGGAAAGCACGCGAAGGGTCGAGGCCGTGGGCTCGCGGGTCGGTGAGCGGTCCGAGGACGTTCAGGAACTCGGCGATCGAGTTCGGCCAGCTGTGCGTCACGATCAGCGGGATCGCGTCCGGTTCCGGCGACCGGACGTGCAGGAAGTGCACGCGCTGGCCGTCGATCTCCGTGAGGTACTGCGGGAACTCGTTGAGCTGCTTCTCCCACGCGCGCCAGTCGTAACCGTCTCGCCAGTACTCGGCGAGGTCCTTGAGGTAGGCGACCGGGACGCCCCGGCTCCACTCGGCACCGGGCAGCGCCGACGGCCAGCGGGTGCGGGCCAGCCGGTCGGTCAGGTCGTCCAGATCGGACTGCGGGATGTCGATGCGGAACTGCTCGATGTCGGTCATGAAGAAGACCGTAGGGGCCATTCAGGCCAGAAACTGACCTAAATGGCCCGCTACCGGCCATGCATTCAGTCCTCTAAATGCGGACCACCTGAGTCGCGCCGAAGGTGTCCTTCACCGGCACCTCGACGGTCTTCCGCCGTACGGTCACCCGCAGGACGTCCTGCCGCTGCGTCGGATCCGAAACGGCCAGCTGCCAGCCGTTCCCGGTCCGCCCCAACGCCACCGACGCCGGTCCGGACACCGACACCTCGTCGACCGAGCCGGCGGCGAAGAAGTTCGCCAGCAGCGTCGCGTTCCACAGCCGGACCGCCTGCACGGTCGCGGTGTTGGACCGCACGCGCCACGCCCAGGCCGAGGCGATCGTCTCCAGCACCGACGCGGCGGGCAGGACGGCGTAGGCGTAGCTCGCGCCCGAAGGTCCGGCCCCGTGCTCGATCACCAGCTTCTGGTAGCGCCGGGTGTAGGGCACCGTGGTGCCCTTGGTGTTGGCGCCTTTGTCGACGTCGCGCCAGGTCCCCGTCCGGTCCTCGCGCAGCGCGGCCACCTCCGCGTCGTCGAGCAGAACGTACCCGCCGACCCGCTCCAGATGCAGCCATCGCTTGCGCCGCAACGATTCCGAGCCGCCGACGAGGTGACCGTCAGCGAGCAGCGCGCCCGAGCCGTTCTCGCCGAGGTTGCGGTTCTCGATCGTGGTCCGGATCCGCTCGCCGGAGGAGTCGGTGATCCCGGCGCCGAGGCACACCACACCGGACGGCGTGAAGAACCAGGATTTCTTCGCGGTCAGCGTGCCGTCCTGCGAGACGAAGTCGAGAGCATGCGCGCCGTGCCGCGCGTCCCAGCGGACACCGCCGCAGTGGTCCTTGCTGGTCAGCGGCACCGAGTCGAGTTTGGGGAGCGGCCCGCCCTTGGTGGTCGTGCCCGGCAGCAGTTGCGGATCGACCGTCGGCCAGTAGGCGTCGGTGAAGTGCCCCTTGGCCTTGGGCAGGAACAGATACAGCGCACCGTCGCCGACGTGCCAGCCGTGCAGGTTCATCGAGTTGATCGACTCGTACCGCGAGATCCGCGTCGAGGCCACGCCGAGCGAGGCCGACCAGCCTTCGCTGATGTGCACCATCCGGTCCTGCTGGCCGAACACGCGGTGCGTCGCGACCGTGGGCGCCGGGCGGATCCCGGTCGCCAGCAGCTCCTGCGCGAACTCGATCCCGGGAACGCCGACGAGGTCGGGGCCCGGCGCGAACCGCTCGGGGTCGGGGATCTTCAGATACGGCGCGAAAGTGTCCTCGGTGATCCACTTCGCGGCGAGCCCGCCGAGTTCCTCCTTGCGTTTCCCGCTCGCCGACCGCGCCAGCAGCACGACGGCGCCGGTGAGCTGGTGCCCGATGTCGTGCGCGGATTCCCCTTGCCGGGAAAGGAACCGGCCGCGGACCGATTCCATCAGCGCGCCCGCGTACACGAAGGGCGCGAACGTGTCGGAGACCAGCGCGTACGCCGCGTCGCGGACGTCGGCAGGCAGTGCGAACTCCGTGCCCTTGGTGACGTGGATGGCGGACGCGACGGCGGTGAGCAGGATGATCCCGTAGTGCCCGGGATACGGCACCGAATCGTGCTGGAGGAAGGAGCCGTCGGTGTGGAAGCCGTCGCCGGCGGCGCGATGGAGCTTGGCGATGACACTCGCCGCTCCCCCGCCTTCGACGTCGGTGAACGCCCCGACGCCGCGCTTGATCCGTTCGGCGTCGCCGAGCATCGCGCCGGAGACGATCGAGATCGTCGACTTGTCCGCGCGGTTGGCACCGGTCTCGACGACGCTCGGGTTGTTCGTGCGGAGGTTCGGGTTCCCGGAGAACTTCAGCACCGGCTTGAGGTACTTGGCGAGTTCGTCCTGGGTCAGCTCGTCGGCGACGGTCGCGAGGATGTGCAGCAGGTAGAGCGGGATGCCGATCTCGTAGGTGTACCAGTTACCGATCTCGGCGGTCTTCTCGCTGTACTGATCGCTGGTGTACAACAGTTCCAGCGCCGCCTTGATCCGGCCGAGCACGCCCGCGTCGCCCGCCAGCGCGCCGCCCGGGGTGCCCCAGTTGACCGTGATCGCGCGGAGCCGGGCGTACATCGACGTCGTGAAGTCGCTGCCCGGGCCGAGCGGGAGGTCCTTCCACAGTGGACCGCCGCCGACCGTCATGCTGTCGTGGTACGACTTCGCCACCCGGTCCAGGTTCGCCAGCGCGGCGGTGCGTTCCGCCGACGGCCGGTCGATCCCGGTCTGGAGTTCGCGGTAGCCGGCGACGATCGAAGCCATCCCCGCCGGGACCGAGGATGCGGGCTGGGCTGACGAGGGGTTCGCGAGAGCGGTGGTGAGCGCCACCGAAGCGGCCGCCGCCGCGCCTCCCCGCAAAGCCGTTCTCCTGTCGACGTAACCGAATCCGGGCATGACGGAGCCTCCCAAGAGAGTCGTGAGACAGCGAATAGGGGCGGCGGCGGGTGTGGGGGCTCGTGAGTGGTAAGGACGGTTCTAACCGTCCTTACCACTCACGAGCTTCTAGCGTTTCCCGTCGGTCCTGCGGGGCAGGTCCCACGGGTTGTTCTCCTGCAACGGTTCCGGCAGCAGCGCGTCGGGGAAGCCCTGCCAGGCGATCGGACGCAGGAACCGCTCGATCGCGGCGGTGCCGACCGAGGTGCTGGTCGGCGCGGTGGTCGCCGGGTAGGGACCACCGTGTTCCTGTGCCCAGGTGACCGTGACGCCGGTCGGCCAGTCGTTCCACAGCAGACGGCCGGCGACGCGGGTCAGCGACGGGAGGACCGGGCGGATCCAGTCCACATCGGACTCTTCACCCTGGATGGTGGCGGTGAGCCCGGGTTCCATCACACCGAGCAGGCTGATCAGCTCGGCCTGGTCGGTGTAGGTGACGATCAGCGACGCCGGTCCGAAGCACTCCTCGCGGACCGTGTCGGCGTCGGCCAGGAAGTCCTTGGCGGTGGTGGCGAGCAGGGTCGCGCCGTGCGAGATCCCTTCCGCGCCACCGGACGCGGACAGCACCTCGACGCCCTCGACGTCGCTCAGCTTCGCCAGTCCGTCGGCGAAACCGGCCGCGATGCGCTCGTTCAGCATCGGCTGCGCCGGGATCGCCGCGACGGCCTCGCGCAGCGTGTCCTCCAGGCCGTGGCCCTCGGGCAGGAACAGCAGCCCCGGCTTGGTGCAGAACTGCCCGGCACCGAGGGTGAACGAGCCCGCGTACGCCTTCGCGATCGCCTCGCCGCGCGCGTCGATCGCCGACCGCGTGACGACGACGGGGTTGACGCTGCCGAGCTCGCCGTAGAACGGGATCGGCGACGGCCGCGAGGTCGCGATGTCGAACAGCGCGCGCCCGCCCGGCACCGAGCCGGTGAACGACGCCGCCTGGATCCGCGGGTCCTTCAGCGCGGTCACGCCGTTCTGCTGGCCGAAGATGACCGCGAAGATCCCTTCCGGGGCACCGGCCTTGACCAGCGCCTCACGCAGGATTTCGCCGGTGCGGGCGGACAGTTCGGGGTGCCCGGAGTGCGCCTTGAGCACGACCGGACAGCCGGCCGCCAGCGCCGACGCGGTGTCACCGCCCGCGACGCTGAACGCGAACGGGAAGTTGCTGGCGGCGAACACCAGCACCGGTCCGATCGGGGTGAGCAGCCGGCGGATGTCCGGCCGCGGCCCCATCGGCCACGCGGCGTCCGCGTGGTCGACGGTGGCGCCGAGGAACGAGCCGTCGGCCAGCACTTCGCCGAAGAGACGCAGCTGGAACGTCGTGCGCTTCAGCTCGCCCTGCAGCCGCGGGGCGATCGGGAGGTGCGTCTCCTGGTTGGCCAGCGCGATCAGCTCGTCGGCGGCCGCGTCGAGGGCGTCCGCCGCCGCGTTCAGCCATCCGGCGCGCTGGGCTGGGGTCGCGGCCGCCGTCGTGCCTGCCGCATCGGCGGCGGCCGCGAGGATCTGTTCGAGCGTGGCGGGATCCGTTGCCTGGCTCATGGTTCTGCTTTCTCCTAAACGAGTTCTTGCGCGGCGCTGACGGCGGCGATGAGATCCGCCCAGCGCCCCGGGCCGGCGAGGCCGAGGTGGTACAGGTGCAGTTCGGTGGCGCCTGCCTTGCCGAGTTCGGTGGTGTAGGCCTCGATGTCGGGCACCGGGCTCGCCGCCACCGCGGTGATGTAGCTGCCGACGGCGACCTTCTCCGGCAGCTTCGCCCGCGCCGTCGCGACGGCACCCACGCTGGGGTGGCCGGGCGCCCAGTTCTGCAGCACCACCGCGTCGACGTCGTCCGGGGCCGACGGCGTCAGCCCCGGCAGCGCGCCGGTGACCCACGGGTCCATCGCGCCGTGCAGCACGATCCGGGGTCCGGACGGGATCTTCGCGAGCACGTCACGCCGCAGCGCGTCGGTCGCCTTCTGGCGCGTGTCGAGCAGGACCTGCCGCAGCGTGGGCAGGATCTTGTCCTCGGTCGCGCGGAGGTCACCGCTGTCGATCAGCCGTCGGACCTCGGCCCGCAGCTTGCCCAGCGCCTTCGCCGGGTCCTGACCGGCCGCGGCCCAGGCGTCGAGGCAGGCGTCGCAGCAGCAGATCGACAGCAGCCGCGCCACCGCGGGCGACCAGACGCCGTCGGTCTTCTCGTGCTGGTGCTGGTGGACGGCGCCGAGCGGGCCGCACGCTTCGAGGACGACCGTGGCGAAGTCGAGTCCGGCGAGGCTTTCCGCCGTCACGTTCGCCGCGTACTCGCGTACCGCGGGCTGGCCGGGGCACAGCGCCCACGGGTACCGCTCGCCGAAGCAGTTCCGCACGGTGTAGTCCGGGAACTGGACGCCCAGCTGCGAATTGTGGGTCAGCACGATCCACGCCGCGGCCGGGATCCCCGCCTCGTTCAGCGCCCGGACGGCGTCGCCCGCGCTGTCGCGGCTTTCGACCCAGTCCGGCTCGGCGGGCTTCAGCTCACCCCAGGCCTCGTCGCGCACCGGCCGGTACAGCGCCGCGTGGCGCGCGACGACCGAGGTGCGCTCGGGCGACCAGGGCGTCGCCGCGCGGGCGCTGTGGTACGACACGGCGACGGCGACCTCGTCGACGCCGAGTTCCCGTACGCGCTCGACGAACCCGGGATCGTCGACGACGTCCCAGGGATAGGCGTATCCGGTGACCTTCACCCCGTCACCACCGTGCTGTGTTCGGCTCGAAGTTTCCGACGAACTTCCGCATATAGGTCACGTCATCCCGTTTGGTCTGTCCACTTCGGACATAGTCTTCATGGGCCCGCGCCAGCGCGTCGGGGTCGAGTTCGACCCCCAGCCCCGGCTTGTCGGGCACCGCGACCGCACCGTCGACGAACTCCAGCGCACCCGGGGCGATGACGTCGGCCGTCTTCCACGGCCAGTGGGTGTCGCAGGCGTAGGTCAGGTGCGGCGTCGCCGCGGCCACGTGCACCATAGCGGCCAGGCTGATCCCGAGATGACTGTTCGAATGCATGGAAAGGCCCACGTCGAAGCATTCCGCCGTGATGGACAGCGCCTGGGTGTCCCGCAGGCCACCCCAGTAATGATGGTCCGAAAGTATTACCCCGACCGCGCGCTGCCGGAAGGCTGGCTCGACGTCCGCGAAGCGCACGACGCACATGTTCGTGGCCAGCGGCATGTTCGCCTTCTCGGCTACCCGCGCCATGCCCTCGATACCCGGTGTCGGGTCTTCGAGGTACTCCAGGACACCGTCGAGTTCTTCGGCGACCCGGATCCCGGTTTCGACGGTCCAAGCCGCGTTCGGGTCGATCCGGAGCGGGTGGTCGGGGAACGCCTCGGCGAGCGCGCGGATCCCGGCCATCTCCTGATCGGGGTCGAAGGCACCGCCCTTGAGTTTGATGGAGCCGAAGCCGTACTCGTCGACCATCCGTCGTGCCTCGCCGACGAGCGCCTCCGGCGTGGTCACCTCGCCCCACGAGTCCTCCTCGGCGCCGAGGTGGGCGCCGAACTTGTAGAACAGGTAGGCGGAGAAGTCGACGGCGTCGCGCGCCTTGCCGCCGAGCAGGTCCACCACCGGCCTGCCGAGGTAGTGGCCCTGCGCATCGAGCGCGGCCACCTCGAACAGCGAGTACACACTGGCCACGGTCTTGCTGACGGAGAACCCGCCGGTGAGCCCGTGAGCGTCGGCGAAGACGACCTCGCCCAGCGTGGTGGCGACCTTCCGGCGGAGGCCGGGCAGGTCGAACACGTCGTGTCCCTTGAGTTCCGGCAGCACCTTGCGGACCTGGTCGAGGAACGCGAGGTCACCATAGGACTCGCCGAGGCCGACCACGCCGTCCTCACAGATCAGCTGGACGACACCGCGCAGCGCGAAGGGCTCGTGCACCCCCATCGCGTTGAGCAGCGGCGGGTCGGCGAAGGCGACCGGAGTCAGGACGACGTCGAGAACCTTCATCTTCAGGCACCGGCCTCGACGGACTTGAGGACGGAGAATCCGTCGTCGACGATCTTCTCCAGGCGGGCGACCTGGTCGGCGGTCGGCTCGACCAGCGGCGGCCGGACCGAGCCGACCTTGTCCCCGCGCGACCGCGCGGCGGCCTTGACCAGCGACACGGCGAAGCCCTGTCCCTCGTCCCGCAGCGCCACGAGCGGCAGGTAGAACCCGGCGAGCAGCGCCTCCATGACGGCGTCGTCCTTCTCCGCGAGCGCGCGGTGGAAGCGCGCCGCGATCTCGGGGGCGAAGCAGTGCACGGCCGAGGAGTAACGCGCCACGCCGATCGCGGCGTAGGCCCGGGCCGAGACCTCGGCCGTGGGAAGACCGTTGAAGAACAGGAAATCCCGGGCGCGGTCGGTGCCGGCCGAGCGGATCGAGGTGATGATCCGGCTCATGAGCTCGACGTCGCCGAAGCCGTCCTTGAGACCGACCACCGACGGGATGTCGAGCAGTTCCACGGCGGAGTCCGGGGTGAACACGCCGGTGGAACGGTGGTACACGATCACCGGGATCGAGGAATCCCCGACGGCGTACCGGACGTGGTCGACCAGCCCGGCAGGCGGACCGGTCACCAGGTACGGCGGCAGGAGGAGGACGCCGTCCGCGCCGCCCGCCTCCGCCGCCGCGATCCCGGCACGCGCCGTCGCGGCACCGCCGCCCGCGCCGACCCACACCGGTACCCGCCCGGCGACGACCTCACGAGCCTTGCGCAGGATCGCTGCGTGCTCCTCCGGGGACAGCGAGCTGAATTCGCCCGTACCGCAGGCGACGAACAGCGCGCCGGCTCCGGCGGCCACGTGGCTCTCGACGGTTTCCGCGAACGCGTCGAGGTTGAGTTCCAGCCCCTCGGTGAAGGGGGTCAGGGGGAACGCCAGTAGGCCGTCGAGCTCAACTCGGGCCGATGAGTTCTCAGCGGGAAAACGTGCTTCGAACTTGGTCTGCGCCATGGATTTCTCTTTCGTTCTTATCGGTTGATCCCGGGTTCGGGTCCCGGTCAGGCGGGCACGGTGGTGCCGTCCTGCGACTTGCGGGGTGTGACTTCGTCGTCACGGTCGATGTTGTCGATGATCTCGTCGGTGGTGGCCTTGCGCTCGGGCATGAGGTAGCCGAGCCCGATGAACAGCGCCAGCGAGACCAGGATCGGGGTGGACACGGTGACCGCGAGGGTGGCGTTGTAGCCGTAGTAGGCGATCGCGTAGGCGATGAGACCGCCCGCCCACGAGATCAGCGCCGCGCGGGAACCGGAGCGGCGGAACGCCGGGAGCATGCCGAGCAGCAGCGGTACCGAGATCGGGCCCATCAGCGCCGCGACCCAGAGCACCACGATACCGAGCACACCGCCGAGTTTCTCGGCCTGCGTGGCCACCGCCATGGTCAGCACGACGAAGATCACCGTCGAGATCCGCGCGGCGAGCAGGCCCTGCGATTCGGTGAAGTTCCGGGCCTTCTTCCACAGCACCGGCATCATGTCGCGGGTGATGACCGCGGAGATCGCGTTGGCGTCGGAGGAGACCATCGCCATGGTGTGCGAGAAGATCCCGGCCAGCACCAGCCCGACCAGCCCCGGCGGGAGGAACGTCGTGGTCATGATCGCGTAGGCGTTGTTGGGGTTGGAGATGTTCGGGATCAGCAGCGGGGCGGCGAACATCGGGAACATCATGACCAGCGGCCACACCAGGTACAGGATCGAGGAGAGCCGCGCGCCGCGACGGGCTTCGTAGGTGTTCGGCGCGGCCATGTAGCGCTGCGCCAGGTTCCACATACCGCCGTTGTACTCCAGCGTCTTCACCAGCACGTAGACGAGCAACACCACGGTGGTGAACTTCGACGTGGTCGGGTTGAGGTGGGCGGGCGGGAGGTCCCCCCACACGGTCCACAGGCCCGAGACGCCGCCCAGCTTGTCCAGCACGACCCACAGCATCACGATCGCCGCGATGGCCTGGATGACGAACTGGCCGAAGTCGGTGAGCGCGTCGGCCCAGAGACCGCCGACGGTGCAGTAGATCAGCGTAATCGAACCGGTGATGATGATGCCCCAGGTGTAGGGCACGCCCGCGAAGACGTTGAGGATCGTCGCGACCGCGAACCACTTCGCCGCGATGTCGAAGATCTTCAGGAGGCTGCCGCTCCAGGCCAGCGCCTGCTGGGTGGGCACGTTGAAGCGTTTCGCCAGGTACTCGAGCGGCGAGGCGACGCCGAGCTTCGAGCGCAGGCGGTTCCACCGCGAGGCGAACAGCCAGCTGCCGATGCCGACGCCGATACCGATGCTGGCCATGCCCCAGAAGTAGACGGTGATGCCGTCCGTGTAGGCGACGCCCGCGTACGCGACGAAGAGGACCGCGCTGTAGCCGGACATGTGGTGGGAGATCCCGGCCAGCCACCACGGCATCTTCCCGCCGGCGGTGAAGAAGTCGCTGACCGTGTTGACCCGGCTGTGCGACCACAACCCGATCACCACCATCAGCACGAAATACGCGGACACCATGATCCAGTCCAGCAAATGCACCGCTGACTCCTTTCCGCGTTCACGAAGGTCCAGCCCGACCTGTTCACATCCATGAACGGAGTCTGTTATAGTGATTATGTTCATCCATAAGAACGCTGTTCGGGACGCTAATATGGCCAGGGTCACAAGTCAACGGCCGGTTGGAGGAGTGCGGATGCCGCAGCAGGAAGCCCCCGCTGTCCCGGTGGAGAACGGCGCGTCCGCCGCGCCGGAACCCGCCGGGGTCAAATCGGCCCGGCGGGCGATCGATCTCATCGAGACCTTCGCCGCGAACGACGTGTGGCTCTCCTTGTCGGATCTCCACGCGCGGACCGGTTTCCCCAGGTCGAGCCTGCACGGACTGCTCCGCACGCTGCTCGAAGCCGGCTGGCTGGAAGTCGACACCAACACCGCCCGCTACCGTCTCGGCGTCCGCGCGCTGATCTGCGGTACGGCGTACCTGGACCGCGACCCGGTCGTCCCGTACGCGACCGAGGCCTTGGAGCGGATCCGGGAGAAGACCGGCTTCACCGCGCACTTCGCGCGCCGCGAGGGCACCGACGTCGTCTATCTGGAGACGCGCGAGTCCCGGCACTCGACGCATCTCGTGTCCCGCGTCGGCCGCACGCTGCCCACCCACGCGACCGCACTGGGGAAGGCCCTGCTGGCCGAACTGACGCACGACGAGATCGACGGGCTCCTGACCGGAGAGCTGTCGGCGCTCACTCCGAACACCATCACCTCGGCCGAAGCGCTGCACGCCGAATGCGCGAAGACCCGCGAACGCGGCTATGCGGCGGAAATCGAGGAAGGCAGCCTCGGCGTCCGGTGCGTCGCGGCCGTGATCCCGTACCGCATCCCCGGCACGGACGCGATCAGCTGCTCCATGCCGGTCACCGAAGTCACCGACGCCGACGCCCAGCGCGTCGGCGAGCTCCTCGCCGAAATCACCGCGGAACTCGGCCAGCAACTGCGTCGCGCCGGCATCCGCTGACCATCCTTACTTTCCTTCACTGACAAGGGGTTCACATGGCAGACCAGCGCGTCCTGATCACCGGCTCGGCGGGCATCGTCGGCACCCTGATGCGGTCGAGGCTGCGCCGTTCCGGCCGGGTGCTGCGGCTGCTCGACCTGGCCGCGCAGCCCGAAGCCGCGGGCGGCGAGGACGTCGAGCTGATCACCGCGTCGGTCACCGACCCGGAGGCGATGACGAAGGCGTGCGCGGGTGTCGACGCGGTGATCCACCTCGGCGGACACAGTCGCGAGAGCTCGTGGGAAGCCACGCTCGACGTCAACATCAACGGCACCCACACCGTCCTCGAAGCCGCGCGGGCGGCGGGTGTGCCGCGCGTCATCCTGGCCTCCAGCAACCATTCCGTCGGTTTCCGCCGCAACGACGAGGCGGGCGAGAACGGTCTCCCCGCCGACTCCACACCCCGGCCCGACACGTATTACGGCGTCAGCAAGGCGGCCATCGAAGCGCTCGGCAGCCTGTACCACTCGCGGTTCGGCATGGACGTGATCGTCATCCGGATCGGCTCGTGCTTCGAAAACCCGCTCGTCCTCGGCCCGCGCGGCCTGACCACCTGGCTCTCCCCCGACGACGGCGCCCGCCTGTTCGAGGCCTGCCTGAGCTACCCCTCCCCCGGCTACCGGCTGATCTGGGGCGTCTCCGACAACACGCGCCGCATCTACTCGCTCGCCGAGGCCGAGGAGCTGGGCTACAAGTCGCTCGACAACGCGGAAACCTACGCCGACCAGCTGGCGGACCAGCCCGGTCCGACCGGCGTGGCCGCCGAGTACGTCGGCGGTCCGTTCTGCACCGCTCCGCTGGGGGCTTACAACCCGCTCTGACCGGCTTCCGACGCCCCGAATGTGGCATTGGGGACACTCAACGTCCCCAATGTCACATTCGGGGCACTAGAAGAGCTGGCCGAGAAGGCGTGACCCGCGCGGTCAGCACACCGACGCCCGCCGAGACCACCACCATCACCCCGAATCCCCACGGCGGCAACAAGGTCGCCCCATCGGGGTGGGTGCTCACCACCAGCCACGTCGAGGCGGCGGCCGCGACCGCGACGCACCAGCTCGGCCACACGGTCGCCGCCCCGAGGACCAACGGCCAGGCGAAGTACCAAGGAAACGCCACCGGCGTCAGCACCACCGCCGCCAGCAACGCCACCGCCACCCCGCGGACCGCCGTCGCGCCACCCGCCCGCGAACGCCACCACATCCACGTCACCAAACCGGCGAGGACGATCCAGCCCACGATCCGGCACACCGCGACGGCGTCCACGACACCGGGCGACACCGCCCGCACGATCTTCCCGAGCGCCGTCGGGATCGACAGCCAGGGTTCCAGCCACGAATTCCCGCTGAGCGAACGAATCCAGCCGAGGTCGACCCCGGCGGCGACGGTGCACAGCCCGAACGTGAAGACCACAATGGACACTGCCGACGCGGACACGAAGAAGAAACCACGCGCACCCGGTCGCCGCGCCGCCCACACCCACACCAGGAACGGCAGCGCCACGGCCGCGGGGATCTTCACCGCGGCGGCCAGCGCGACCAAGGCGAACCCGGTCCCGGGCGCCCGGGCGAGCACGAGCGCCGTACCGGCCGCGAGCAGTCCGACCATCAGCAAATCGTTGTGCCCACCGGAAACCACGCAGAGCACCATCAGCGGATTCGCCACCGTCAGCCACAGCGCTCGCTCCGGCCTGGCACCGAGACGCCCGCACAGGACGGGCAAAGCGGCACAGAGCAAGGCCAGACCGGCCACCATCGCCAGCCGGGTAAGAAAAGCGCTGAGCACCAGGTTCTCACCGGTGACGGCGAGCGCGCCCTTCACGATCAGGATGTGCAGCGGCCCGTACGGCGACGAGATGTACGACCAGCCGCCCGCGGCGTTGCCGGTGATCGGACCGGGGACCTCCGCGGGAACGTGCGTGTACGGGTCGAGGCCGGCGTGCGCCACCGCGCCCTGCGCGAGGTAGGTGTACAGATCCGTGCTGAACAACGGCGGCGCGCACAGCAGCGGGACGCACCACAGCCAGGCCGTCCGCACGACCTCGCGCGCGCTCGTCGACTGTCCTAACCGGACCCAAGCCGCCAGCATCAGGGCGAGGCCGAGATACAGCAGGGCGGTGGCGAACATCCGGCCGTGCCCGGACAGCGCGGGACCGTGCCGCAGTGTCGCGCCCGCCCCGAACGCGCCGAGCGAGACCAGTACGGACCCGCCCAGTCCCACGGCCGCGCTCTTTCCGATGAAGATCATGCGACAGCTCTAGGCGGCGGGTGATCCAGGGCCGTTAAGATCGACTTTTATCGGCTCTTTATCCGACCAGTGTTCTGCTGAGGCACGTGGGGAATGGTTGATGCGGGTACTCGTGGCCGAAGACGAGCGGATGCTGGCGGACTCCATCACCGAGGGCCTGCGGCACCTCGGAATGGCGGTGGACGTCTGCTACGACGGTGACGCGGCACTCGAACGGGTCGTGGTCAACCGGTACGACGTCGTCCTGCTCGACCGCGATCTCCCGCTGGTGCACGGCGACGAGGTCTGCCGGAGAATCGTCGAAGGTGACGGAGAGACCCGTGTCCTGATGCTCACCGCCGCGGCGGGCATCCGGGACCGCGTCGACGGGCTCGGCCTCGGCGCGGACGACTACCTCACCAAGCCGTTCGCCTTCGCCGAACTCGTCGCCCGGGTGCACGCGCTGGCCAGGAGAGCCCGTCCGGCGCTGCCGCCGGTGCTCGACCGGGCCGGGGTCGAACTGGACCCGGCGAAACGGTTCGCGTCGCGGGACGGGCGGCCGTTGCCGTTGTCTCCCAAGGAGTTCGCCGTCCTGGAAGTGTTGCTGCGGGCCGAAGGACGGACCGTCAGCGCGGAAGAGCTGCTGGAGAAGGCATGGGACGAGCACGCCGACCCGTTCACGAACACCGTCCGGGTCACGGTGATGACGTTGCGGAAGAAACTCGGGACACCGCAGGTGATCCACACCGTGCCCGGCGCGGGCTACCGGCTGGGTACCTGAGGCGGTCGCGGGCGTCGGTGCGTGGCCGCCTCGAACTCGTCCTCCTCGGCGCGTTCATCGCACTCCTGCTGCTGCTCTACCCGCTCGCCAAGTCGGCGGGCTTGGTGCTCGGGACCTTCGTGGACCGCGACTTCTGCCCGCGGGACACCGGCTGCGCCGACACGGTGGGCGGGCTCCTGTGGACACTGCCGCTCATCGCGACGGCCGTGCTCGTGATCTTGATCAGGCGTCCGGTGGCATCGTGGGTGTTGCGGCCGCTGCCCGATCTCACCGCCACCATCGAACAGCTGGGTCCGCAGAACCTCGGTCAGCGCATGCGGCTCGAACAGACCGACTGCGAGGTACGAGAGCTGGCCGTCGCGGTGAACAGCATGCTCGACCGGGTCGCGGTCGGTTTCGAAGGACAGCGCCGATTCGCGGCGAACGCGTCACACGAGCTGCGGACGCCACTCGCGGTGCAGCGGACGCTCGCCGAAGTCGCGATGGTCACCGGCGGCGGCGAGGACGTCCAGCGGCTGGCGGCCCAGCTGCTGGTGGTCAACGACCGCAACGAACGGCTGATCGAGGGGCTGCTGGTGCTGGCCGAGGCGGACCGGGGACTGCCCGGCACGATCCCGGTGCGCCTGGACGAACTGGTGGATTCGGTGCTCGCGAAGTTCGACGAGCGACTGGCCGAGAACGAGCTCACCGTGCGCCGTGAAATCGCCGAGCGCACCGTGCCCGGTGACCCGCTCCTGCTGGAACGGCTGATCGTCAACCTGGTCCACAACGCGATCAAGTACAACCATCCGCACGGCTGGATCGAGCTGAGCGTCGGCGACGAACCCGCGCTGAGCGTCCGGAACTCCGGCGAGCGCGTGCCCGCCGAATCGGTCGACACGCTGTTCCAGCCGTTCCGCCGCCTCGCCGCCGATCGCACGAACCACCGTGACGGAGCCGGGCTCGGACTGTCCATCGTGCGCTCGATCGCCCTCGCGCACCGCGGCCGGGTGTCCGCCGTACCCGGTGAGGACGGCGGCCTGCGGGTCGACGTGATCTTGCCCTGACCCTCGCTAACCGGACTTCCCGGTGGTGTCCGGGGTGGCCAGGGATTTAGCCGTCAGCTGCGTTTCGATCCGCCGGAGGACCGACGTGACGGCCTCGATCTCGTCCGGATCGGACACGATCCCGTCGAGCAGCCCGCTCCAGATCTCGCGGAGCTGCCGCAGGTTCTCGTGCGCGCGGGTGGTCGGATAGAGCCGGATCCGCCGGGCGTCGTCCTGGTCGGTTTCCCGGTGCACGAGGCCTTTCTTCTCCAGCCCTCGCACCGCCCTGCTGAAGTTGCTGGAGATCAGCTGGGTGGCCTCCGCCGCGGCGCGGGCCGACGTGCCCGGGTTCCGGTCGATGAACCGCATCACGGCGCTCTCCAGCGGCGTCCACGACTCGGACGCGAACTCTCTGCTCGCGAACTCCTTGGACGCGTGGATCTGGCGGCCCACCGCCAGGATCAGGTCGGCGAGTTCGAACAGCCGCGACGTTTGCTCATCGTCCACCAGGCAATGGTACATTTGCTGTCAGTTGATAGCTATCACCTGACAGGAGAATCGGTGGACACATCGGTGGACACTCGGTCCCGCGGCACCATCCCGGTACCGCTGCTGCTCGTGCTCGCCCTGCTGGCCAGCGTCGCCCCGTTCGGCATCGACCTCTATCTGGCGGCGTTCCCACAAATGGCCGTCGACCTGGAAACCAGCGACACGGCGATCCAGTTGACCCTCACGACGTTCCTGCTCGGACTCGCGGCGGGGCAGCTGATCTTCGGCCCACTGTCCGACCGCTGGGGCAGGCGAGGACCGCTGCTGGCCGGCTCGGCGGTGTTCGTCGCCGCGAGCCTTCTCGCGGCGCTCGCGCCCACGATCACCGTTCTGCTGGCCGCGCGGCTCCTGCAAGGACTGAGCGCCGCCGCGGGCATGGTGATCGGCCGCGCGGTCATCGCCGATCTGGCCACCGGCCGGGCCGCCGCCCGCGCGTTCAGCCTGATGATGATCGTCGGCGGGGTGGCGCCGGTGGTCGCACCGCTGCTGGGCAGCCTGCTGGTCGACGCGATCCACTGGCGCGGAATCCTCGGCGTCCTGGTGGGACTGGCCGTCGCGATGCTCGCCGGATCCGCGACGATGGTGCGGGAAAGCCTGCCGAAGGAAAGGAGGGGGACCTCCGGCGGCAGCGGGTTCCGGGCACTTCGGAGCCGCGCGTACCTGTCCCCCACGCTGACGCTCGTCTTCTCGTTCGGCGTGCTGATGGCCTATATCTCCGCGTCGCCTTTCCTGTACCAGTCGGTCATCGGCATGAGCGCCGTCGGCTACGGCCTGATGTTCGCGCTCAACGCGCTCGGCCTGGTGCTGAGCAGCGCGGCGGCGTCTCGGTTGCTGCACCGCAGGGAACCGCGCCACGTCCTCACCGGCGGCGTCATCTGGCTCGTCGTCGCCGCGGCCGTCTTGCTCGCCATGGCGTTGCTGCCGATCGGTGTCGCGCTGCTGCCGGTGCCGATCTTCTTCGCGGTCTCGGCACTGGGGTTCATCCTCGGGCCCGCCACGGCGATCGCCCTCGACGCGGTGCCCGGAGCCGCGGGAACCGGGTCTGCCGTCCTCGGCGCGACGCAGTTCGGGCTCGCGGCCGTCGTCTCGCCGCTCGTCAGCGTGGGCGACGGGCATTCCGCGGCGCCGATGGCGATCACCATCGCCGTACTCGCCGCCATCGCGGCGATCCCCTGCCTGAACCTGACGGAAAAGGTGAAGAAATGACGCTCATCGCGATCGAAGAGCACTGGATCCTGCCGGAGCTGACCGACGCCCTCGACGCTCTTCCGGCCGAAGCCCGCGACGAAAGCCTCGCCTTCAACGATCTCGGGGACCACCAAGAGCGGCTGCGGGATCTGGGCGCGGGCCGGATCGCGACCATGGACGCGCAGGGCATCGACGTGGCGGTCCTGGCGCTGACACCGCCGGGAACCCAGTCGCTGCCCGCCGTAGAAGCGCTGCGGTTGAGCCGCACCGCGAACGACGTCGCCGCGACGGCCGTCGCCGCACACCCGGCACGCTTCCGTTCCCTGTCCACGTTGCCGATGTCGGCACCGGCGGAGGTCGCGGGTGAACTGGAACGGGCCGCCGGCCTCGGGCACGTGGGCACCATGGTCTACGGCCGATCGGGCGACCGCTTCCTCGACGACCCCGCCTACGACGACTTCTTCGCGGCGGCGGCGGAACTCCGCCAGCCGGTGTTCCTGCATCCCCAGCTGCCCTCGGCCGCCGTCCGCGACGCGTCGTACCGCGGCTTCGACACCATGACCGATCTCGCTCTCGCCACGTTCGGCTGGGGCTGGCACCTCGACGCCGCGACCGCCGCGCTGCGGCTGATCCTGCGGGGCACCTTCGACCGGCATCCGGACCTGCAGGTCGTCCTCGGCCACTGGGGCGAGATGCTGCTTTTCTGGCTGGACCGGGCGGACAGCCTGTCCCGGATCGGTGGCTTGCGGCGGCCGGTCTCGGACTACCTGCGGTCGAACTTCTTCATCACCACCTCCGGCATGTTCAACCCGGCGCTGCTGTGGCACGCCCTGTCGGTGACGTCGATCGACCGGCTGATCTTCTCGACCGACTATCCCTTCCAGCATCCGACGCGGGAGGAGATCGACTCCTTCCTCGGCGAACTACCGTCCGATGTGGACCGTCAGAAGTTCTCGTCGGGCAACGCTTCGGCCTTGTTCGGCATCTGACGGTAGCGACGGTGCAGCCGGGCGAACTCCAGAGGATCTACGGCGGCGGGATCAGCCGCCAGCACGATCACCGCTCCCCCGTCGGGAGTCCGGCGAACGTCCAGTTCGGCGGGCAGGGGCGACAACATCCGATACCGGGCGGCGTCGAAGTAGGTGTGCCAGCTCAGCCAGTCCGGCCAGGATCCCAGGGGAGGCGCGGAGACATCCGGAAGCGGACCGGGCAGCTCGGACCAGATCTGCTCCAGCGACCGCTCGTCCTCGACGCGGCCGAACAGCGCACCGGTCTCCCCCGCGATGGCCGTCCACAGTTCGGTGAGCCGGCGGTGCAGCTCTCGAAACGGCTCGGCCCGGGCGTCCGGAATCCTCCGGCAGTGGCACGAATCCAGCGACAGGGACACCGTCTGCCCGCTGGGAACGGTGGACAGCCAGACGTCCACCTCGGACCGGGTCCACAGGTTGGTGCTCCAGGTCCCTTCGGCAAGGCCGCGCACCAACTGGTCCCTGTTGAGCACACGGTGTTCGCCCTCATGCCCCGGGGAGTTGTCGAAACCGTTGTGCCCGCCGTCCGGCCGATGGGGCGACAGGCCGAACGTGCCTGCCAGGTCCAGCAGCCGTTCGATCGCCGCCGGACTCAACGCTCCATCGGGGAGCGTCAACGTCCAAGACCAGTCCGAGCCCATCAGGACATCTTCACATCGTCCAGCCACGCTGGATGATCCGATCCAGTTCGTCCAGGTGTTCCCTGGCTTCCAGCGCGGCCTGGGAATCGGCGGTTTCGAACAACCGATGGAGGTCGAGGAGCGCGGCCCTCGCCATCCGCGCGGGTGACCCGGCGGTGCTCGCCCACTGCTCGCCCCAGAGCGCCGACCCTTCCTGCGTGATGGCCGAACCGAAGATCATCTGCTCCACCATGTCCGCGTCCAGGTCGAACTCCGTGGACCATGCGGTAAGCCACGCGACGTACTTCTCGTAGACGGCTGGCCGCCATTCGTCGATGTTCGGGTGCCAGCCGGTGTGAGCCGCGAGCCAGCGGCGGACAACGGCGTCCAGGATCGGAGCGGTTTCGACGGGCAAGGCGGCCGTGACGAACCGGAGGTACTTGGTACCGAACGCCACCCCCAGGTACCGGAGTGGCTCGTGCGCCAGAGCACGAAACGCGTCGAGGCCACCGCTGTCCCGCGCGACGACCGCCACCTCCGCCAGCCGGTCGGCCGCGTGCGGATTCTCGGTCAGCACCCGCGCGGTGCGCCAGGGACCGTACCCGACCGGGCCGTATCCCCAGATCATCGCGACCAGAAACGCCTGTTCGGCACCCTCCGGTGTCACGGCGTCCGCGGCGTGCCGGGCGGCTTCGGCTCGATCGACGCTGTCCGGCAAGGAGTCCAGGAACGCTTGCCTGCCTGGGAAGTACTTGAGCCAGGAGCCGCGGGACCAGCTGGAAGCCCGCTGCGGCGGTTCGCCGTTTTCGCGCCATTGCCGGACGGCGGTTCTCAACGCCGACGGGACCGGCCTGTCCGGTGGTGTCACGCCGTTCTCCTCAGCCGATCGCGACCGACTGGAACTTCACCGGAATCCGCGGCGGCCCCGACCCGTCCCCGGCGCCCTGTGACTCGTCCAGCCCACCCCGCGCGACCTTGTCCAGCACCTGCAGGCCCGCGTCGGAGATGGTCCCGAAAACCGTGTAGTCCGGCGGCAGTTCCGCGTCGCCGAACACCATGAAGAACTGGCTGCCTCCCGAGTTCGGCGCCTGGGTCTTCGCCATGGCGAGGATCCCGCGGCC
This sequence comes from Amycolatopsis azurea DSM 43854, assembly GCF_001995215.1. Lineage (GTDB taxonomy): Bacteria > Actinomycetota > Actinomycetes > Mycobacteriales > Pseudonocardiaceae > Amycolatopsis > Amycolatopsis azurea. The sequence continues at coordinate 43,128 of NZ_MUXN01000007.1, read as the reverse complement.
GTACTTGATCTCCGGGAACACCTCGTCCGGGATCGTGTACCCCGGCCCGCCCATGCCGGTGCCCGCCGGGTCGCCGCATTGGAGCATCTGCAACCCCGACGTCGCGAGCCGGTGGCACGGGGTGCCGTCGTAGTACCCCTGATGCGCCAGCGACAGGAAGTTCGCCACGGTGCACGGCGCGAGCGCGCGGTCCAGGGTCAGCCCGATGTCGCCGGCGGTCGTCTTGAGCGTGACCGCCGCCGTGCCGGACGCGGGGGTCGGACCCGCAGTGGGCGGAGTGGCCTTCTTGGGCACCTCGCCGCCACCGGTGTCCGCCGGATACGCGCATTCTGTCGGATCCGCCAGCGGCGTGGAGCGCTTCGGCACCGGAGCCCGGTCCGTGGGGATCCGCACCGGGCTCTGCGTCGTCGTCGTTTCCTGCCCACTCGACGTCGGAGCCGACGACGGTGCCGACGACGCGACCGCTCCCGTGCTCTTCGAGTCCGAGAGGAAGAACCCCGGCGCCACGAAACCGGTGATCGCCACGACGACGACCACGACCAGTCCCAGCACCCCCAGCCCGACCCAGAGCGCCGTCTTGTTCGACGGCGGCGGCTGCGGCGGTTGCTGCGGTACGCCGTACCAGCCCTGCTGCTGCGGATAGGGCTGCGGATACGGCTGCTGCTGGTACGGCTGCCCCTGCGGAGCCCCGGGACCGGGCACCTGACCTTCGGGTTCGCCCGGCTGCGGCGGCTGGGACATCTGTGCTCCTGTCATCCAGTGGAAGTACAGGACCACTCTCGCGTATCACCGCGGACGAGTCACGGCATCCCCCACGGCGTGGCGTCCCCGTTGGCAGGAACAGGCCGGATCTCGAGGTCGGGCCGGTCGCCCGCGCGGTGCACGACGGCCTCCTCGCCGCGCCGCAGGTCGATCCGGACATCGCCGTTCGGCAGCCGCCGCCAGCGTTTCGGCCTCCCCCACCGGTCGCGGACGGTCAGGTCTCCCTCCAGGTCCGTCCGCAGCACACAAGGCGCCCCGGCCTCGCTGATGACCTTCACCCAGCGCGTCCTGCCGCCCTGCCGTGACGCGCTGAGCAGGAACGCGCCCTGCGTCCGGAAGTCACGCAGCGCGGCGTCCGCCCACTGGGCGGGCACGGCCGGGAACAGCCGGATGACACCGCCCCAGCTCTGGACGAGCATGTCGTGCATCGACTGCGCGGCCGAGAGCGGCGTCTCGATCACCGGGCCGGATTCCCTGTACATCGTGTTCGGCTGGATGTAGCGCCGCTGCAACTCTCCGAGATAGAACTCCGCCTTCTCGCCGCGCAGCATCTGCGCCGACATCGACGCGGCACCGGTGAACGTGTAGCCCTGCAACGCGCCCTCGAAGCCCACCCAGTGGTCGAGCGAGGTCTCGATGACGTGCCGGTGCTCCGGCCGCTCCCAGGTGATCTCGTACAGCGGGTAGATCTGCAGCAGATGCGAGTAGTGCCGATGCGACTTCGCGAACGGCACGCCGGCGCCGATCATGTAACCGTTGGCGTCGACCGGATACGGGACCAGCGTGGCCAGGACCTCCCGCCACCGCCGCGCCAGCGGGTCGTCGATCCGCAGTTCCGCCGCCGATTCCAGCAGGGTCTTGCAGCCCCAGCGGATCAGCGCGAGGTCGTAGTTGCAGTCGGGCGCGTTGACGCCGTACTCCGGGGAGAACGTCGCCGGCAGATGCAGCTTCCCGTCCGAGCCGGGCGTGAGGAAGTGGAGGTAGTAGTTGATCGCCTTGCGCAGCAACGGGAACAGCGTGTCCCGCAGCAGCCGCCGGTCCATCGTGTGCCGATAGGAAAGCCAGACGTTGTGCAGCGCCCAGGTGAGGTTGCCGACCTCCGGCGTCGGTGTCTCCTTGCCGGGGACGCCGACCGGGAAACCCGAGTTCGTCCCGGTCGCGCCGTTGAGCAGGGTCATGTCGGTCGTGCGCGGGATGCCCGCGGAATCGTGCTGGTACGGCTCGGCGACCTGGCTCGTCAGGTTCGCGCGATACTCGCCGAGTGCGCGGCTGACCGCGTCCAGCTCCAGGTGGTTCGAGCCGTGGATGGGCCAGTACTCCAGCTGGACGTTGAGGTTCCACCACGTCGCGGGCCACGGGGTCGGCTCCAGCCAGGGGCCGCAGGTCGCCATCACCGGCGCCTCCCGGCGCGCGGCAGCGGCGACTTTGTACAGCTGGATCCAATAGAAGCTCTGGATCCGGGTGTCCGGAATGGACAGGAAGCTCCGCCGATAGTAGTCGTGCCACCAGCGACGGTGATCGATCGCGAGGACGTCGAACGACTCGGCCCGCCGGATGGTCTTCAGCGCCTCTCTCGCGGCTGTCCTCTTAGGATGCGACCAGGCCACGGACGTGTACAGCGTGCGTTTCGATCCCCTGGCGACCTCGCGCCACGCCGTGACGTGCTCCCCGCCCGCCAGCAGGCCCTGCACGGAAAGCCTGCTGTCACCACTGGTTTCCAGTGTCGCGGGCGGGTTTGCGACGTAACCCGCGGGCGGCGGCTTCCCGAACTTCGGATCCGTTCTCGGGCTCACCGCCTCGGCCGGATGGAAGACCCACGCGAAGGCGCGCTCGCCTTCGGTCGGCTCGATCTCGACGGCCAGCAGCGACTGTCCGGTGTGGACGATCGCCCGCACCGAGAGGCTGCCCGCCGCCGTGGTGATCGTGCCCCTGAGTTCGGCGTTCCAGAGATCCATCCGCCAGTCGATCCCGGTGATGGCACCGACCGGTTCGAGGGTGAAATGACCGATCGGCAACCGCGCGAGGCCGAACAGGGAACCGAACTCGGGCCGGTGATCCTGCACCTCGCTGTGCTGGACGTTGAACCGGACGGCGTTCTTTCCCGGTTCGGCGTAGATGCCCGAGCCGAGGAAACCGTTGCCGAGGAAGGGGCCCTCGTACCAGGTCTTCGGCATCTTCCGCCAGATCAGGTCCGCGGAGGCGAGGAAGCCGGGCCAGTCGAGGCCGCCGAGCGCGAAGTCGTTCTCCACCGCCGAAGCGGACGGCGCGAACCCGGCCGCCGCCACACCCGCCAGCGCTCCGCCGAGCACCGTCCTGCGCCTGATGTCCGTCATCGGGCCAGTCCCCAAGCCGGAGTTTCGCGGTCGCCGGGCACATCGCGCGGCTCCAGCGACGGACGCGCACCGCGCCGCGTGACGACGGCCGTCCCGCCGCGGCCGAGCGCGATCGAGATCCTCCCTGGACCTTCGGCCCGCCAAGGGAGTCTCCGCCCGCGACGGTCACGCACGTCGATGTCGCCGGGGATCCCGTGGTGAAGTGTGAGCGGCTCCCCCGCTTCGCTGTGGACGCGGATCCATTCGGTCGCGCCGTTCTCGCGGGACGCGTCCACGAGGAAGGCGCCTTCCGCGCGCAGGCTTTCGAAGGACGCGTCCGGCCAGGTCGACGAAACCGACGGAAAGACCTTGAGAACGCCGTGATCGCCTTGAAGGAGCATGTCCACAACGGACTGCGCGGCGGTGATCGGACTCTCGATCGCGAGGTTGGCGCCTTCGCGGTACATCGTGTTCGGCGTGAGCTGAGTGTCGGCCACGACCGTCCCGTCGAGGAAGATCTTCAGGTAGCGCAACGCTTCCTCGGGCGCGTCCATCACGGAACTCATCGACGACGCGGCCGCGAAGCTGTAGCCGTGCCATTTGTCCTGATTACCGACCCAATGCGCGAAAGTACGGCGCATGACGTCCCGGTCGCCGGGACGATCCCAGAGCTTCTCGCGCAGCGGATAGAGCCAGAGCAGATGCGAGAAGTGCCGGTGTGATTCGGCGAGCGGGACACCATCGCCGATCAGTACTCCCTGCACGGGATCCTGGTGGTACGGCACCAGTTTCTCGCCGATCTCCCGCCACGCTGGCACCCTCGGGTCGTCGATGCGCAGCTTGGCCGCGGATTCGACGAGGGTCCGCGCGGCCCAGCGGATGAGCGACAGGTCGTACGTGCAGTCGGCCGCGTCGGCGTACTCGGGCGACCGCGTCATCGGCAGGTGCAGCGAACCGTCCGGTCCGGTGGCGAGGAAGTGGCGGTAGTAGTTGAGCGCCTTGGCGAGCGTCGGATACAGGACGTCGCGCAGGACGCGGACGTCCATGCTGTGCCGGTACGAGAGCCAGACGTTGTGCAGGCCCCAGATCAGGTTGCCGGTCTGGTCGTTCTTCGTTTCGGGGCCGGGGATCCCGACCGCGCGGGTGCCGCCGGGCCGCAGCCGCCAGTCCCCCGGGTGCGAAAGGGCGTACGTTTCCCCGTCCCGGTAGGCGGGAGGCACCGAGAGTTCGAGGTTGGCGTGGTCGCGGCGGAAGGTCGCGGTGACCGCGTCGAGTTCAGGATGGTTGCTGCTGTTGACGATCGGGTACGTGACCTGGACGTTGAGGTTCCACCACACCGCCGTCCAGCTGTTGCCGACCTCCGGGAACCACGGCCCCCATTCGGCGACGACCGGACCGCCTCTGCGAGTGGCGCAAGCGGTCTTGTACAACTGGATCCAGTAGAACCGCTGGATCCGCTTGTCCGGAACGGACACGAAACTGCGCCGGTAGAAGGCGTTCCACCAGCGCCGATGGCCGGCGACCAGCAGATCCGGGTTCGCCGCCGACGCCCGGTTGACCCGGCTGATCGCCTCGGCGGTGTGCGTCGGCTCGGGAAATCCGTACGCGACCGTCGCCGCCAGGAGCCGTCGTGTGCCGATGGTCCGCTCACGCCACGCCGTCGTATACCCGCCGCCCGCGTGCAGTGGCTGCTCGCAATACCGGACCTCGCCCGCACTGGCGAGCTTCGGATCGGGATTGGCCGTGTACTCGGGCGGTTTGCGGATCGTCCTGGTCGTCGCCGATTTGAGCGGTGTGAACCCCCAGTCCGCCGCCGCTCCGGTGAGCGAGACGAGCAGGAGGTCCTGGTCGTTGTGGACCAGCGCGGAGAACCGCACGGCCCCCTGCGTGGTCGTGATCGTGCCGCCGAGTTCGGCGTTGTACAGGTCGAGATGCCAGTCCACCGCCGTGATCGCGCCCGCGAAGGTGAGGGTGAGGTAGCCGATCGGGAGCCGCGAATACCCGATGCCCGCCTCCCACTGGCCGCGCTGATCCTGGACCCGGGAGTGGCTGAGCATCACCTTGAGGACGTTCGGCTGCGCGCCCGCGTAGAACTGGACGCCGAGGAAGCCGTTGGCGAGGAACGGCCCTTCCTGCCAGCCCTTCGGCATGCGCTTCCAGACCATGCGCGCGTCGTCGACCACTCTTCGGTGGACGTCACCGGACGCTTGTTCTTGCGCCTGCGCTGGAGCGGCCCCTTGGGCCCACAAACCGCCGAGCGCGGCGGTCCCCGCGGCAGCCTTCAGCATCGATCGCCTGGACAGCCCGCCCATGGGTCGCCTCCAGATTCATACTACGTTTACCGTAGATCAAGCCCTGGCGACCGGCATGTTTCCAGAGATAGTCCAGCTTTGGCCAGCTCGCTCACCCGGAAAGCGGTAGAGACATCCGACCTATCGGTCGGTTGGCGAGATAGGCGCGAGTGGCGTCAGACGAAGCGTGACCGAGCAACTCGGCGGCTTCGTCGAGGTCGATCCCGGTGCGGAGAAGGTTGACGGCGTACGTCTTGCGCAAGGTCCGGGCGGACACTCCGGGCAGTCCGATCAAAATCCCGAAGGTCTGCACGAGACCGTTGACCGACGCGGGCGGCACACGACGACCGCAGGCGTCGATGAAGAACGCCGGATTCTCGGCGACCCCCGGTCGCTCGGCACGCACACGAAGGTACGATTCCAGCAAAGGGCGAAGCTCGACCGGAAGCGGGATAGTCCGTCGCCGTCTTCCCCGCACAGTGACCGCCTCGGCGGAAACATCCCCCACGTCCAACGCGGTCACCTCGGCGGCACGAAGACCGGAGTAGTACATCAGGTTGACGAGCAAGGCTCTCCTGACCGACAAGAGCCGGATCGCCGCCGTCAGCATTCCGCGCAGGTCGTCGTCGCTCAGCGGCGATAACGTCTCCGCCTCGAATTCCTGCCGCTCCCTGATCTCCCCGAGCGTTCCGCCGACTACCACGCCGAGCGTGGCGTCCGGCCACTTTCGCCACCGCTGAGGACGGACCTTCAGCAGGTTCTCCTCGGCGGTCGCCGCTCCCTCGATGTCCACCGCGCCGCGGGCTCCGCTGAGGGCATGCTGATCACGGTGCCGGTTCGCCCGGTTCACGCGCCGCTTGTGGCGCGGGATGTTCTTGCGCGAGGACTTGTCGTTCTCGCCATAGTTGTTGCGACGATCTTTGGCGTAGCTAAGCCGCTTCTTCTCCTGCGGACTCTTCCTTCTCATCGCCCCTCCCTTGTGAGGAGGACGTTAGCGAGACGTCTTGGGCGGGGACCACCGAATTAGCGAGAGCCTGCTCGGCGGCGTTGAAGGCGGCCACGAGTTCGGCGGCGACCTTGTCGGGTTCGGATCGCAAGCGGCTCGGAAGCGTCTGAAGCACGAAAATCCCCTCGGCGGTGTAGCGGCTGTTCCGTTCGAGCGTGCTCGCGTACTGGGCCCGCGCGAAGTGGAAGTCGTACGAATCGATCTCCCACGCGAGCTGGACTTTCCGGAAATAGCCGTCGGGAGTCCCGATGTACCGACCACCGGAATCCCTCAGTTCGTGGTTCCACAACGGTTCTGGGAGACCGGTCCGGCGCCAGACGGCCATCGCGTCGATTTCCGCGACCGACCTCGCTCCCCTCAGCACATCCCGCAGGACCTCGCGGGGCAGCGCGCTTCCGCGATCGCTGCCTGCTTCGAGTTCCAGGATGAGGTCTTCGGGATTCAGCCCGCCTCGTTGAACGGCTTCTGTCAGCAGCGCCCGGACCGGATCGTGCGCGGTGAAACGGCGGCATTGGTCGAGGACCGCCCGGACGAGCGGGGCCATCGCCACCCCGTCCACCACCACCCGCCGGGGCATCCGAGTGGTCCGCTCGACGGTCACGTAACCGGCAGTGCTGACCTTGCAGGAAGCGGGCACGAGGAGCTGGATCCCGTCCGACGCGATTCTCGGGCCTCTCAAGCCTTGCCGGCGGCAAGCTTCGAGGCCGGTAACGAGCGCTTCAGGCCCACCGTAAAGCAAGGCTCCGTCGGCGAGTTGCCGTCGTGTCGGCTGTCCCGACTCGAGCAAGAGAACGCCCGGCAGCAAACGCCGCCATGGCTGCCCAGGGCGGCATCGCCGGTAGCACGTCTTCCTCGGGACACCGAGTTCCACCAGCCGCGCGACAGTGATCACTCCACCACGGCTTGCCTTGTAGAGGGCTTCGCGGGTCCATTCGCCGGTCAACACCACACCAGCGATAGTGGATCTCCCGGCCTGCCCCCGCCAGCCCCATTTCCCGCCCCTGTGGACAACTCGTCCCCGCACGCTTCCCTGTGGACAACTCCCGCGAGGGGTTCCCAATGTCGCATTTGAGACGCTGAGCGTCTCAAATGCGACATTGGGAACCCTCAAGCGGGAAGCGGAGGCAGCGCCGGAGCGTACAGCCAGGCATCGAAGAAGGAGGCCAGCGAGCGCCCAGCGAAGCGTTCAGCCAGAGCGACGAAAGCAGCGGTGGTCACCAGACCGTGCCGGTTCTCCACCGCCCAAGCCTTCACCAGCGGGAAGAAGACCTCGTCGCCGACGAGACAACGCAAGGCGTGCAACAGAAGGCCACCGCGTTTGTACACCCGCTCGTCGAACATCCGCGAGACCCCAGGGTCGGCGAGGCGGAGATCGGCGGGCTTCGCCTTCATCCGCGCGTGCCACGTCTTCGCCCACGCGTGCGCGGTCTGCCCGCCGGATTCCTCGGACCAGAGCCATTCCGCGTACGTCGCGAAGCCTTCGTTCAGCCAGATGTGCCGCCAGTCGGCGACGGTCAGGCTGTTGCCGAACCACTGGTGCGCCAGTTCGTGCACGACGAGCCGTTCGTGGGTGCGCCGCCCGTCGACGTGGTTGGCGCCGAAGATCGACATGCCCTGCGCCTCGATCGGGTCGTCGAGGTCGTCGTCGGTGACCACGATGACGTACTCGCCGAAGGGATACGGCCCGAACAGCCGTTGCAGCGCGTCCATGATCTTGCCCTGCCGCCCGAAATCGCGCGAAAACGCCCGGCGCAGGCGCGGCGGCACGGCGGCCCGTTGCGGCACCGAGGCGAGCACGGAGTCACCGTCGAGACTGATCCGGTACGCCGAAACCGACGGCTGCGAAAGCCAACTGGGCTGCGGACCCGAGACCAGTTCGACGTCGTCGTACCGTCCTATTTGGACGCTCATCAGATACGTCGGAGTCGGCTCCGGGCGCTCGAAGACCCACCGGGTGGTGCTCGCTCGCGAAAGCCGCGACACCAGGTTCCCGGTGACGGCCACGAGGTACGGCGACGACGTCGTCAGCGCGACGCGGTAGGTCGCCTTGTCCGCCGGATGGTCGTTGCACGGGAACCACGACGGCGCCCCGACCGGCTGGCTCGCGACGAGCGAGCCGTCGGTCAGTTCGTCCCAGCCGATGTCGCCCCACAGCCCGGGAAGCGGCCTCGGGTTGCCGACATAGTGGACCTCCACCAGGAACTCGCTACCTAGCGCCAGCGACTTGGCGGGCTTCACCTGAAGCTTGTGCGCGCGCCGCGTGTACTTCGCCGGTTTCCCGTTGACGAGGACCCGGTTGATGCGGAACTCGCCGAAGTCCAGCGTGAACCGCGACAGCGCCTGCGTCGCCTCCGCGGTGATGGCCGCGGAGGCCGACAGCCGGTTGGGACCGATCTTGTAGTCCAGCTCCAGATCGTAGTGCCGGACCCGGTAACCGCCGTTACCGTGACGGGGCAGATAGGAGTCGCCGGAGGTGTCCGCGCCGGGCGAGGGCTGCGCGGAGGCCTTCGAAATCACCCGCGAAAGACCCCGCTTCCCATTGTTTCCGTCAGTGAACCCGCGGCCGCGATCGACGTCGGCAGGGCGCTACCTGGCAGAGGACCGACGCGGTGAGCGGACAGAGCGCCCTGCCACCGCGATAGCGGGGCCTTCGGCAGGGGCGGGTTCACCTCTGCGGTCACCATTCCGAACACACCTCAGCTCCGCCAACTGTCTCTACTTCGTCCAGGCCGAGATGGGATTGCCCAGCCAGCGGGAGTCGGCGGGGACCGCGTCGCCCCGGGTCACCAGAGACCCCGGTCCGACGGTCGTCCGCGCGCCGATGCTCGCGCCAGGCAGCACGATACCGTGCGGCCCGAGCGTCGCTCCCTCGTCCAGGGTCACCGGCGACATCGTCATGATCCGGTCGTGGAACAGGTGCGTCTGCACGACACAGCCGCGGTTGATCGTCGCGCCGTCGCCGAGGCGCACCAGGTCCGACTCGGGCAGCCAGTACGTCTCCAGCCACACGCCGCGGCCGATCTTGACGCCCATGGTCCGCAGCCACGCCGGCAGCAGCGGGGTGCCGCCGAGCGAACCGATCAGCCACGGCACGGCGAGCGCCTCGACGAAGGTGTCGGCGAGTTCGTTGCGCCAGACGAACGAGCTCCACAACGGATGGTCGACCGCGCGGAACCGGCCGACCAGCAGCCACTTCATCGCGGTGGCGGTCAGCGCGGCGACGGCACCGGCGGCGAGCAGCAGCGGCCCGCCAAGCAGCACCGCGACCAGGAAACCGAAGGACGACGCCAGCGCGAAGATCCCGGCGGCGACCAGCACGGTCAGCGCGACGCCGCACATCACCGGCACGATCCGGCACAGCTCGACGAGCGCGCGGGCCGCCTTCAGTCGCAGCGGCGGCGTGTAGGTGCGGCTCGTGTCGGCCTCGCCGACCGACCGGCGGACCGGCAGCGGCGGCATCCCGAGGTACGACGAGCCCTTCTTCGCCTTGAGCGGGGCCGACGACAGCACGCCGACCAGACCGCGCTTGGGCACCGAACGACCGGGCGCGGCCATCCCCGAGTTGCCGAGGAACGCCTGCTTGCCGATGCGCGCCGGCGCGACGTGCAGCCAGCCGTGGCCGAGTTCGTAGGTGGCGACCATGGTGTCGTCCGCGAGGAACGCGCCACTGTCGACCTGGGTCATCTTCGGCAGCGCGAGGACGGTGGACGCCTCGACGTTGCGGCCGACCTTCGCCCCGAGCATCCGCAGCCACACCGGGGTGAACAGGCTGGCGTACAAGGGGAACAGCCCTTCACGCGCCATGCCCATCAGCCGTTCGGTCGCCCAGACCTGCCACGCGACGCGGCCGTGCACGGGGTGGTACCCCTCGACCATGCCGATGCTCAGCGACCGGACTCCGACGAGCACGAGCAGCGCGTACGTCAGGAAGTACGCGACGGTCGCGAGCGGCGTGAACAACAACGCCTGGCCGAGCGCGGCGCCCAGCGAGGGCGCTCCGGCGATCGCGTAGCCCAGCACCGCGACGGCGGGCAGGGCGGCGACGGCGGGCAGCAGACCCAGCGCGACCGACGTCGCGCCATAGACCGACGCCCAGAAGCGCGAACGCGGCGGGCGGCTCGACGGCCACTTCAGCGCGTCCTTGGCGGCGCGGGCGGCGGGAGCACCGGCCCAGCGCTGCCCGGCGGGCACGTTGCCGCGGACGGTCGACCCCGCCGCGATCTCCGCGCCCTTGCCGATCCGCGCGCCGGGGAACAGCGTGCTGCGCGCGCCGATCCGCGCGTCGGCGCCGATCCGGATCTTGCCGATGTGCACGAGATCGCCGTCCACCCAGTGCCCGGTCAGGTCGACCTCGGGCTCGATGGCCGCGCCGCGGCCGAGTTTCAGCATGCCGGTGACCGGCGGCGGCGAGTGCAGGTCGACGTCCTTCGCGATCCGCGCGCCGAGTGCCTTGGCGTACGTCGTCATCCAGGAAGCGCCCGCGACACTGTCCGCGCCGCTGAACTCGGCGAGCTTCTCGGCCGTCCACAGTCGCAAGTGGACACTCCCGCCTCGCGGGTAGCTGCCCGGACGGACACCGCGCAGCAGCAGCCGCGCACCGGTCGCCGAGATCGCGATCCGGCCCGCCGGGCTGAACAGCGCGACCCACGCGACGGCGATCCACACCCAGTTCAGCGTCGGCGCCCAGGCGAACCCGGCCAGCGACAGCACGTTCGACAGCGTCGCGGCGATCGTCGTCCAGCGCAGGCCGACGAGACCCATCAGCGGGATCATCAGCAGCGACTGGATGATCCCGGCCTTGCGCGGGGTCGGCGCGATGTCGCGGCGTTCGGTCTTCTCGCCGCTGAGCGCGTTCAGCAGGGTAGCCAGCGCGCCGAGCTTCGGGTTGGCGTAGATGTCGTTCACCGACACCTGCGGGTGCCGGGTGCGGATCCGCGCGATCAGCTGGGCGGCGGTCAGGCTGCCGCCGCCGTTGGTGAAGAAGTCGGCTTTCGGGTTGTCGACCGAGACGCCCAGGATCTCCGCCCAGCCTTCGGCGAGCCAGCTCTCCGTCGGTGACAGGCCGGACTTCGCGGCGTCCACAGTGGACAGCGGCCAGGGCAGCGCGTTGCGGTCGACCTTGCCGGAGGTCCGCGTCGGCAGGTCTTCGACCAGCGCCAGCAGCGGGACGAGCGCGGCGGGCAGCTGCTCGCGCAGCCGGGTCGCGGCCTCGTCGTGGTCGAATTCGACACCTTCCGCGGGCACGACGTACCCGACGAGCACCTGGTTTCCCGCCTTGGTGCGGCGGATCGCGGCGGCGGCGCCCTGCACCCCGGGCAGCGCCTGGAGCGCGGCGTCGACCTCGCCGAGTTCGATGCGGCGGCCGCCGAGCTTGACCTGCTCGTCGAGCCGCCCGAGGAACAGCAGGCCCTCGGCCTCCGCGCGGACCATGTCACCGCTGCGGTACGCGCGACGCCAGCCCAGCGAGGGCAGCGGCGCGAACTTCTCGGCGTCCTTCTCCGGGTCCAGGTAGCGGGCCAGGCCGACGCCGCCGATGACCAGCTCGCCGGTCTCCCCCATCGCGACCGGCTCGCCCGCCTCGTTGACGACGGCGAGCTGCCAGCCCACCAGCGGCAGGCCGATCCGGACGGGTCCCTCGCCGGTCATCTGCGCGGCGCAGGCGACGACGGTGGCCTCGGTCGGGCCGTAGGTGTTCCAGACTTCGCGACCTTCGACGGCGACGCGCTCGGCCAGCTCCGGCGGGCAGGCTTCGCCACCGAAGATCAGCAGGCGGACGTCCTCGAGCGCGTCGGCGGGCCACAGCGCGGCCAGCGTCGGAACGGTCGAGACGACGGTGATGCCCTGCGCGACCAGCCACGGGCCCAGGTCGACGCCGGTGCGCACGAGCGAACGCGGCGCCGGGACCAGGCAGGCGCCGTGCCGCCAGGCGAGCCACATCTCTTCGCAGGACGCGTCGAACGCGACGGACAGGCCGGCGAGCACGCGGTCGCCGGGGCCGATCGGCTCGTCGGTGAGGAACAACTGGGCTTCGGCGTCGACGAAGGCGGCCGCGGACGCGTGCGAGACCGCGACGCCCTTCGGCTTGCCCGTCGAACCGGAGGTGAAGATGATCCAGGCGTCGTCGGACGGCAAGGGCGAGCCCTCGACGCCGCTCGGCGAGCCGAGAACCGTGATCGCGCCGCCGTCGGTGAGGACCGCGGCGACGTCGGCCTCGCCGAAGACCAGTTCGGCGCGCTCGTCCGGGTCGTCCGCGTCGACCGGCACATAGGCGGCGCCGACGGACAGGATGGCGAGGATCGCGACGTAGAGCTCCGCGGTGCCGGAGGAGATCCGGACGCCGACCCGGTCGCCGACGCCGACGCCGTTGGCGGTCAGCTTGCGGCCGTAGGTGTCGATCTCCTCGACGAGCTTGCGGTAGGACAGCGTGGTCTCGCCGTCGTCGATCGCGCCCGCGTTGGGGTGGCGGGCGGCGGTCTCGGCGAGGATGTCGATCAGGGTGCGCTCACCGGCGCCGAGACCGGACCAGAAAAGGGCACGGTCGGCGACGGGCGCCGGGGACGGGGCGACGGTGACGTCGGCGACACAGGCGATCGGCCGGGAATCGGCGGTCAGCGTCATCGGGCGTTCACCACGGGCAGGACAGCGGTGGGCATAACAAACCCCTGGGCGCGCAAGCCCATCACACACCTTTCGCGAAGTGCGTCATTCGGGCTCGCTCTCCGAATGAGGCGCCCGCTAGCAGACCTATCACTTTACCGCAGGTGAACGGCATATCTCGGGAGGGTCTCGGCAGAGTGTCGAAGCTCACCGGCGAGCACGCCGAAACCCGAGGTCACGGCGTGTCCACCCAGTGAAATAATCACCTACATCGTGGGAATTCAGCGGGTCTTCGGTTTACCCGCCGCTTTTCCGCCGACCTTGGGCCGTTGCTTCTTTTCCCGCACTCGGACATTCACCCGAACGGGGCTGCCTTCGAAGCCGAATCGCTCACGGAACTTGCGTTCGATGAACCGGCGATAGCCCGCTTCGAGGAATCCGGTGGTGAACAGGACCAGCGTCGGCGGCCGAATGCCCGCCTGGGTCGCGAAGAGCACCTTCGGCTGCTTGCCGCCACGCACCGGCGGCGGGGTCGCGGCGATGAGGTCGGCCAGCCAGCCGTTCAGCTGACCGGTGGGAACCCGCTGGTCCCAGGACTTCAACGCGGTCCGCAGCGCGGGCGCGAGCTTGCGCACGGACCGGCCGGTGAGCGCCGAGATGTTGACCTTGTCCGCCCACGGCACCCGGACCAGACCGCGGTCCAGCTCGCGGACCATGGCGTGGCGGCGGTCCTCGTCGACGAGGTCCCACTTGTTGAACGCGAGCACGCAGGCCCGGCCCGCCTCGACGACCATCGTCAGCACCCGCAGGTCCTGCTCGGACAGCGGTTCGGCGGCGTCCAACAGCACGATCGCGACCTCGGCCGCGTCGATCGCGGTCTTGGTCCGCAGCGAGGCGTAGTACTCCGCGCCGTTGGCCGAGTTGACGCGCTTGCGCAACCCCGCCGTGTCGACGAACCGCCAGGTCTCGCCGTCCAGCTCGACCAGCGAGTCGACCGGGTCGACGGTGGTGCCGGCGACCGAGTCCACCACGGACCGCTCCTCGCCGGAGAGCTTGTTCAGCAGGCTGGACTTGCCCACGTTCGGCTTGCCGACCAGCGCGACGCGGCGCGGACCGGCGGTGGCGCGGTCGCCGTCACGCGGCATCGACGGCAGCGCCTTGACGATGGCGTCGAGCAGGTCGCCCGAGCTGCGCCCGTGCAGCGCGCTGACCGGGTACGGCTCGCCGAGGCCGAGCGACCACAGCGACGCGGTGTCGGCGAGCAGGCGATCGTCGTCGACCTTGTTGGCGGCGAGCAGCACCGGCTTCTTCGAGCGGCGCAAGACCTTGGAAACAGCCTCGTCGGTGGCGGTCGCGCCGACGCTGGCGTCGATGACCAGCAGGACCGCGTCGGCGGTGGCCATCGCCATCTCGGCCTGCGCGGCGACGGAGGCCTGCAGCCCGGTCGCGTCCGGCTCCCAGCCGCCCGTGTCGACCAGGGTGAACCGGCGGCCCGCCCAGAAGGCGTCGTAGGCGACGCGGTCCCTGGTCACGCCGGGGACGTCCTGCACGACCGCCTCACGGCGGCCGAGGATGCGGTTGACCAGGGTCGACTTGCCCACGTTCGGCCTGCCGACGACGGCGAGGACCGGCTGCGCGAGCTGCGCCTCCTCCTCGGCCTCGCCCGCGGCGATCTGCGCGTCCAGCGCGGTGAATTCGGACTCGTCGGACCAGGAGCCGTCGACCTCGCCGACTCCGTCAAGCTCTGTCATCGCTTACTTCACATTCTGTCGCGTGTCTTGGAGCCCGTGCTCCAAGCGCCATTCGTCCAGTGCCTTCACGAGGTCCGCGAGCGCGAGGCGAAGCCGCTCGGTTCCCTCCTCCAGCCCTGTCCTTCCCTTCCCGATCTCGGGAGTGAAAGGTTCGCCGACCAGGATGTCGACGCGTGGCCGCCAACGCCTCTTGGCGCCGGCGGGTTTGTACGTCCCCCGAGTGGCGACCGGAACCACGGTCGCGTTCCCGGCGCGGACCAGGAAGGCCACGCCGCGCTCGAAGTTTTCGGCGTCACCGAGGCCGCGGGTGCCTTCGGGGAAGATCCCGACCGCACCGCCGTCCTCGAGCACCTTGACCGCCGCCATCAGCGGCTTGCGGTCCACCGCGCCCCGTTTCACCGGGATCTGGCCCAGTTTCGGGAAGAACCAGCCGACGAAGCCCTTGAAGAGCTCCGCCTTGACCAGGAACGCGGTGCGCCGCGAGAACATTCCGAACAGCAGCGCCGGTTCGGTCATCGAGCTGTGGTTGGCCATGAACACGACCGGCCCGGACACCGGAACCCGCTCGGCGCCATGGACCCGGACGCGGAACGCGGGCCGGACGATGAACTTCGAGATCCCCCTGCCGAAGGTGTGGAACGGGTCGCTCGCGCCCTCGGGCAGTCCCTTCGCGGTCACCTGGTGACCTCGGCCGGGCAGCCTTCGAGCAGACCGCGGTGCGAGGCCAGTTCCGCGAGAGCGACGATCACCTGGTCGATGTTGAGCGCCGAAGTGTCCACCTCGACGGCGTCCTCGGCCGCGCGCAGCGGCGACGCCGCCCGGGTGGAGTCCAGCCGGTCGCGCCGTTCCACGGCCGCCTTCGCGACATCCACGGTGGACTCGCGACCGGCGGCGGAGTCCTGCGCGCTGCGACGCGCGGCGCGGACCTCGGCCGAAGCGGTGAGGAAGATCTTGAGCGGGGCTTCCGGTGAGACGACGGTGCCGATGTCGCGGCCTTCGACCACGATCCCGCCGATCCGGCCGAGCACCTCGTCGATGACCTCGCGCTGCCGGGAGACCAGCAGTTCGCGGACCGCGGGGACGGCCGAAACCGGCGACACGGCGGTGGTGACGTCCGCGCCGCGGATCTCGGCGGAGACGTCCTCGCCCGCGAGTGTCACGGTCGCTTCGTCGGGACTGGTCCCGATACCGAATTCGGCCTTCCTGGCGACGTCGGCGATCGCGTCCGCGTCGGCCAGGTCGGTTCCGGCGCGCAGGACGGCGAGGGTGACCATGCGGTACATCGCGCCCGTGTCGAGGTAGCCGGCGCCGAGCTTCGTCGCGAGCTTCCGCGAAACCGTGGATTTCCCGGTCCCGGACGGGCCGTCCATCGCGACCACACCACGCAGGGCTCCCGCCACCGAAACTCTCCTCAGCTCATCCGTCGCTCATCTGATCGACGTCCATTCTGCCTGGTGGCGAACGACACGCCTCGACCGCCCACGGCGAAGAGGCCAGATCTACTTGCTAGCACCGCTAGACAATCTATCGTCACTATTGCTAGCGTCTACATCGTTCCTAGCGCTGCTAGTTTTCGGAGTCGGAGACCATGACCAGAATCAAGATCGCCTACACCCTGTCCGCCGCCCTCGTGCTCTTCGTCCTGTACTTCGGCACCGGCTACGTGTTCTTCCCGGCGACCCAGACAGGCGGTTTCGGGCTGCCGTCCATGCCCGCGGAGGGCGATCCGATCCTCGCGGTCAAGGGCGTCCGCGACATCGGAACGGCGCTCGTGCTGCTCGCCCTGCTCCTGTTCCGGAACGTCCGCGCGGTGGGCTGGGGGCTCCTCGCGCTCGCGTTCATCCCGGTCGGCGACATGCTGATCGTGTTGACCCACAACGGTTCCCCCGGCGCCGCGTTCGGCATCCACGGTGCGACCGCCGCCGTGATGGTGCTCCTCTCGGCGATGTTCCTGATCCGCCCGGCGCAAAACGGACAGTGAGTTACTGTTGTTCACGTGAACGTCGAAGTGACCCCGCTCCCTGGAATAGGCGTCCGTAAGGACTTCGCCACCCGCCACGGCCGCCGTGTCGGTGTGGTCACCCATCGCGATGGACACGTCGAGCTGATCGTGTCCAAAACGGACGATCCCGACGCCTGCCTGGCCTCACTTCCGCTCACCACCGACGAGGCGGGCGCGCTGGCGAACCTGCTCGGCGCGCCCCAGCTGGTCGCCCAGCTCACCGAAGAGCACCGGGATCTGCCTGGTATCAACACCAAGCAGCTGCCGATCAAGGCGTCGTCGCCGTTCGACGGCCGGACGCTGGGCGACACGGCCATGCGCACGCGGACGAGCGTCTCGGTGGTCGCGGTGATGCGGGCCGGTCAGGTCCACCCCTCCCCCAACCCGGACTTCAACCTCACCGCGGGCGACGTGCTCGTCGCGGTCGGGACGTCCGAGGGGCTGGAGGCCGCCGTCAAGATCTTGAAGTACGGCTGATCGCGGATGGATCACACCGCACTGTCCTTGATCGAACTCGGGGCGGTCTTCTTCGGGCTGGGCGCGTTGGGACGCCTCGCCGGGAAGATCGGGATGTCCCCGATCCCGCTGTACCTCATCGGTGGCCTGTGCTTCGGGCAGGGCGGGCTCATCCCGCTCGGCGACATCGGCGACTTCACCCACCTCGCCAGCGAGATCGGTGTCGTCCTGCTGCTGCTCCTGCTGGGCCTGGAGTACTCGGCGGCCGAACTGTTCACCGGGCTGAAACGCTCGTGGATGGCGGGCGTCGTGGACATCGTGCTCAACGCCGCGCCGGGCGCGATCGTCGCGCTCATCCTCGGCTGGGGGCCGATCGGCGCGATCGTCATGGCGGGCGTCACGTACATCTCGTCGTCCGGGATCATCGCGAAGGTACTCGGCGACCTGGGACGGCTCGGTAACCGGGAAACGCCGGTGGTGCTGTCGATCCTGGTGTTCGAAGACCTGGTGATGGCGCTGTACCTGCCGATCCTCACCGCCGTGCTCGGCGGCGTGAGCTTCCTCGGCGGCATGAAGGCGGTCGGGATCTCGCTGCTGGTGATCACGGTCGTCCTGGTGATCGCGCTGAAGTTCGGCCGGTACGTCTCGGCGGCGGTGGACAGCCCGGACCGCGAGGTCTTCCTCCTCAAGGTCCTCGGCGCCGCACTGCTGGTCGCCGGTGTCGCCTCGGCGATGCAGGTGTCGGCGGCGGTCGGCGCGTTCCTGCTCGGCATCGCTATCTCGGGTTCGACGGCGGAGAACGCGACGCACATGCTCGAACCGCTGCGCGATCTCTTCGCGGCCGTGTTCTTCGTCGTGTTCGGGCTCAACACCAACCCCGCGTCGATCCCGCCCGTACTCGGCTGGGCGGTCGTCCTGGCGGTGGCGACCACGCTCACGAAGGTCGGCACCGGGTGGTGGGCCGCGCGAAGACAAGGCATCGGGAACATGGGCCGGGCTCGTGCCGGAGCGGCGTTGGTCGCCCGAGGCGAGTTCTCGATCGTCATCGCCGGCCTGGCGGTGGCGGCGGGAGCCGTGACCGGCGAACTCGCGGCACTCGCGACGGCGTACGTGCTCCTGATGGCGATCCTCGGCCCGACGGCCGCGCGGATCGTGGAACCGGTGGCACGCGCCTTGCAGCGGAAGCCTTTCGGTTCGAAGAGCCCCGCCTCCCAAACCGGCTGACGGCTCCCACCTCATTGCGCGTGAAGGCCCCCTTTCCTCGGCTGAGCCGAGGGAAGGGGGCCTTCACGCGCTATCGCTGTGACTGCTGGTGCGCGTGGGGCGAACGTGGCGGTCGGCGATTCCGTGAAGGCCTCCTTGAGGGACCCAGAGTCCCTCAAGGAGGCCTTCACGGACCGGACCTGAGTCGCTTACCCGCGCTCAAGCCCCGAAACGGTGGCGGGAGCGATCCCCACCGGAGCCACCGGAAGCGCCGCCGGAACGGCAGACGGACCCGGGCCCACGACGGGCAGTGCCAGCGACGTCTTGCCGAGGTCCACCGTGATCTTCGGGTACTGCGACGGACCCGAGATGAACGAGCCGTCCGTCCCGCCGATGATCAACGCGAGCTGATGTCCTTGCGGGACAACGTGATCCGTACTCGCCAGCCGGAACGTCATGGTGTACGGCTGCCCCGGCGTCAGCGGCGACTCCTGGCTCAGCGAACTGTGGTTGGCCAGATCCGCCCAGCCGCGGCTGATGATGTTCAGCCCCACCGAGACCGCGTCGGTGCTCGTGTTCAGGTAGCAGGCGTCGTTGCCCGTCGCGCTCGAACCCCAGCACGACTGGGTCAGCTCGTTCTTGATGCCTTCCTTCGACCCGGTGTAGTTCCGGATGGTCGCCGGGCCGTAGTCCACCAGGATCGCCGAGAGCCGTGCGGTGGACGTCGACGGCGTCGCGGTCACAGTCACCTTCGCCGTCCCGGACACCTGAAGGTCCTTCGCCAGCGCGCCGGTGCTGAACAGCACGCGTCCGCTCGCGGTCTCCGTCGGCCTCGCGGCCCAGCCGTTCGAAGACTGGCCGGACGAGTCGGTGAACCACGCGGTCCCCGTTCCCGCGGTCGTGCCGAGGGTGCCGACGCCCGGAGTGCCGCCGGACGCGGGACGCAAGGTGACCGCGTTCCCCGCGGGCCACGCGGCCTGGTCCACCCAGACGTCGGGTTCACGTTCCACACTCGCGCCCGGGGTCTTCTCGATGCCGTTGTCGACGCCGAGCAGGTAATGGTCGAACCACTTGTGCAGGGTGTCGACCCACGCCGAACGCCGGTAGTCGAACGGGTCGACGTGGCCTGCCTGCGTCAGCCAGATCTTGCGCTCGACGTTCAGCGCTTCCCACCACTGCCCGAAGTTGATCGTCTTGACGTTGAGGTCGCCCAGTCCGTGCGAGGCGAGCACGCTGGCCTTCACCTTCGACGCGCTCTGCACGTAGTCCCGGTCGAGCCAGAAGGCGTTGTAGTCGCCGTTCGAGGTCGCGCCCGCGGTGAGCTTCTGGTTCGCCGCACCGCAATTCTGGCCACCGTTGCGCTGGGACACGGTCTGCGCCAGCCCCGCCGGGCTGCCCTGGCGCAGGCTCGCGCCGTCGGAGCGGTAGTAGTCGTACCAGGAACTGATGGCGCCGATCGGCACGATGGTCTTGAGCCCGTCGACACCGGTCGCGGCGACGCCGTTGGCGACCGTGCCGTCGTAGGACTTCCCGATCATGCCGACAGCGCCCGTCGACCACGACGCGTTCGCCTTGGCCGATCCGGTCGCCGTCGTGAAGCCGTTCGCCCGGCCGTTGAGCCAGTCGACGACCTTGCGCGCCGAGTTGATGTCCGAGGGCCCGCCGATATCGGTGCAGCCGCGGGATTTGTTGGTACCGGCCAGATCCACCAGGACCACCGCGTACCCGCGGGGCACGAAGAAGTTGTCGTAGTAGAGCGGGAAGCCGACCGGCCTGCCCGCCGAGTCGTAGGTCTTGAGCTCGCTCTCGTTGCCGCGTCCGCAGCACGAGTAGTACGGGCTCGCGTCCATGATGACCGGGACCTTCTTGCCCTGCGCCGCCGGTTCCTTCGGCCGGATGATGTCGGCGGCGACCCGGTCCGAGCGGCCGTCGCCGTCCCCGTCGAGACCGATGTCGACCCAGGCCGTCTCACGGACGGCCTGGGCGAAGTCGTAGACCGGTTCGCTGCCCCGCGGTTTCGCCGCGGACTGCGGCGCCGCGACCACCGCCGCGGCGACCGCCAGAATCCCTGCCAGCACGACTGATTTCACGGTTTGGCCCTTCCCCGTCGGCTGAAAGCCCGTCAGGAAGAGCTAAACGCGATGATCGCGAGCGCAGTAGAGCGGAAAGTCTTGGTTACAGGTCGACGGCGCGGTAGAGCGAGCCGACCTCGCCCCGGTTCAGCCGCCGGATCGAGCCCGACCGCTGCGCGCCGAGCTGGACGTCGCCGAGCGCGGTCCGGACCAGTTTGCGCACCGGGTGCCCGGTGGCCGCCATCAGCCGCCGCACGATGTGCTTGCGTCCCTCGTGGATGACCAGTTCGATCTGGGTCCGCCCGGCCAGCATGTCCTTGACCCGGAACTGGTCGACCTTCACGATGCCGTCCGGCAGCTCGAAGCCCGCCCGCAGTTCCTTGCCGAGTCCACGCGGGACGATGCCCTCGACCTCGGCGAAGTAGGTCTTCAGCACGCGGAACGACGGGTGCATCAGCCGGTGGCCGAGGTCGCCGTCGTTGGTGAGCAGCAGGAGACCTTCGGTGTTCTCGTCGAGCCTGCCGACGTGGACGATGCCGGGCGTCTCCTCGTACCGGCCGCGCAGGTAGTCGCCGACGCACGGGCGGCCGCGGTCGTCGCTCATCGTGCTGTGCACGCCCTTGGGCTTGTTCAGCAGGAGGTAGACGAGGTCTTCGCGGACCTGGACGCGGGTGCCGTCGACGTGGATCACGGAGTTGTCCGGATCGACCCGGCGGCCGAGTTCGGTGACCACCTTGCCGTCCACGCTCACGCGACCGCGCACGATCAGGTCCTCGGCCGCGCGCCGCGAGGCGACGCCGGCCTGCGAAAGGACCTTCTGCAGCCGAATGCCGTCGGGATGCGGGTCAGATGTCATCGATGGTGTCCACTTCGGGTAGCAACGGAGCGATGGGCGGAAGGTCGGCCAGGGACGACAGGCCCAGTCGCTCCAGGAACAGCTCGGTCGTCACGTACAGCGTGCCAGTGGTTTCGGGGTCGGTCCCCATCTCCTCGATCAGGCCGCGCGCCAGCAGCGTCCTGATCACCCCGTCCACGTTCACCCCTCGGACGGCGGCGACCCTGGCCCTGGTCACCGGCTGCCGATAGGCGATCACGGCGAGGCTCTCCAGTGCGGCTCGCGTCAGCTTGGAACGCTGGCCGTCGAGCAGAAGCTTCTCCACGAACGGGGCATAGACGTCCCTAGTGTAGAACCGCCACCCTTCGCCGACTCGGCGCAGGTCGATTCCGCTCGACCGGTCGGTGAACTTCTGCGCCATCGTGCGCAGCGCCACGGTCACCCGCGACACGGGCTGGCCGACGGTCTCGGCGAGCGATTCCTCGTTGATCGGCGAGTCCACGACCAGGAGCAACGCCTCCAGCGCCGATTCGAGCGCCTCGTCGGAGGTGACGTCGGGGTAGTCGCCGTCACCGGCCGCGACGAGCCCTTCGTCGGCAGACGGTTCCGCTTCGGGCTCGGGCTCGTCGATAGGCGCATCGGCGTTGTCGGTCGTTTCAGGCACCTCAGGCGCCGAAGCCTCTTCGGGCGTCTCGGGGGCTTCGGTGTTCTCAGTCTCTTCGGGGCTCACCCGTACTCCTCGTCCTCGACGGCGGCGCGGTCCTGTTCGGCCGCCACCGACGCCTCCGCCACGGACCCGCCGGTCCAGCGCACGTGCAGTTCGGCGAGTGCCTCCAGCTGTTCGAACTGGACCGAGGATTCCCGGTACAGCTCAAGCAGCGCGAGGAACCGCGCCACGATCTCGACGGTGTGCTCGCAGTCCTCGACAAGCTCGCTGAAGGTCGCTTCGCCCTTTTCCGCGAGCTTGAGCCGCAGCAGCGCGGCGTGCTCGCGCACCGAGACCCGGCCCATGTGGATGTGCGCGATCGACACCGTCGGCGGTGGCTTCGGTTTGAAGACCGCGACCGCGATCTCGGAGAACTTCCCGACGTCGACGCCCAGCATCACCTCGGGCAGCAAGCCCATGAACCGGTCTTCGAGCGCGACCGACCGCGGGTAGCGTCGCAGCGCGCCGGCCTCCAGCTCGCCGAACAGCGCCGCGACCTGCTTGTACGCCCGGTACTGCAGGACGCGCGCGAACAGCAGGTCCCGTGCTTCGAGCAGGGCGAGGTCGTCCTCGCTCTCCACCTCGGCGGCGGGCAGCAGCCGCGCCGCCTTGAGGTCGAGCAGGGTGGCCGCGATGACCAGGAACTCGGTCGTCTCGTCCAGATTCCAGTCCGTGCCGAGCGCGCGGGTGTAGGCGATGAAATCGTCCGTGACCCGGTGCAGCGCGACCTCGGTGACGTCGAGCTGGTGCTGCGAGATCAGCTGGAGCAGCAGGTCGAAGGGCCCCTCGAAGTTCTCCAGGTGCACCTTGAACTTGGACGTGCTCAGCTCTTCACTGGCCAGTCCTTCGGGGACCATCCCGCCGTGCACGGTTTCGTGCACGACAGGGGTCTCTTCTGCTTCTGTCCGCTCGACCGGCTCCGGGCCGCTGGGAGCAGCCTCGGCCGGGTCGTCCATCAGTTCTCGGTCTCTTTCCCGTCCTCGGCACCCGCCCGCAATCGCTGGACGAGTACCGACTCCTCGCCTGCCGCGTCGAAGTCGGCCAGCAGGACGGCCACCGCCTCGCGGACCAGCCTGCCGCGGTCGAGCACGAGCCCGTGCTTCGCCCGGAGGTTCAGCCTGGCCTGCTCCATCGCCAGCAGTTCGTCGCCGGAGACGTAGACGGTGATCTTCGCGTCGTGCTTGGTCCGTCCCGATCCGCTGCGCGCGGCATGGGTCAGCCGGTCCTTGTGCGCGTGCCCGGCTTCGTCCCCGGAACCGTTCCCGTTGCCGTTCCCCGTCGAGGGGGCGGGCTGCGCGGGCGCGGGCGGGAGATCGAGGGCCGGGCTGGAGGTGATCCTGAAGAGTTCGGACGCTCCGGGCAGGGAAGCTCGCCTGCTCACCGAGCGATCACCTCGCGTGCCAGCGCGCGATAGGCCGCCGCGCCGGCTGATTTGGGAGCCCAGGTCGTGATCGGCTCGCCCGCGACCGTCGTCTCGGGGAACCGCACGGTGCGGTTGATCACCGTGTCGAACACGGTGTCGCCGAATGCCTCCACCACTCTCGCCATGACCTCCTTCGAGTGCAGGGTTCTCGGGTCGTACATGGTGGCGAGAATCCCGGTGATGTCCAGTTTGGGGTTGAGGCGTTCCTGCACCTTCTCGATCGTGTCGATCAGGAGCGCTACGCCTCGCAGACTGAAGAACTCGCACTCCAGCGGGATGATCACACCGTCCGCGGCGGTCAGTGCGTTCACCGTCAGCAGGCCTAGCGAGGGCTGGCAGTCGACAAGAACATAGTCGTAGTCGTTCATGACCGGACGAAGGACCCGTAACAAAGTGTGTTCGCGCCCTACCTCTGCGACCAACTGGACCTCGGCCGCGGACAGGTCGATGTTGCTCGGCAGCAGGTCGACGCCGTCCACCCGGGTCTTCCGGATGACGTCGGTGATGCTGACCGAGCGCTCCATGATGACGTTGTAGACCGTCTGGTCCAGCTCGTGCGGCTGAATGCCGAGGCCGACCGAAAGCGCGCCCTGGGGATCGAAGTCGACCAGCAGTACCCGGCGGCCGCATTCGGCCAGCGCCGCGCCGAGGTTGATGGTCGAGGTGGTCTTGCCGACCCCGCCCTTCTGGTTGCACATGGCCATCACCAGTGCGGGGCCGTGCCGTTCCAGCGGCGGCGGATCGGGGATCTCGCGATACGGACGGCCGGTCGGGCCGATGGCGTCGACGTCGCGTTCTTGCTGCTTGGCGTCTTTGGCATCTTTGGCATCTTTGGCGCGCTTGGCCTTGCGGCCGCGGGAAGAGATCGTGTCCTCCGACGGTTCGTCGCCGTCGTGTTCGGCGGGGGTTGCGATGGTCACCTGGCTGAGGCTCGCGGCAGCCGAACCGGCGGACGCGGACGGCTTCGCCGGCTCGTTCGGTGTCGACATAACGCGAAAGCTCCTCTTCGGCAGGATCCTCGGCAGCCTATGCGCGATTCACGAGTCGAGCCAACGAGGCACGCCGGGATCGACCGGGTCGTTTAGCCGAGTGCGCGGGGGTGTGCCGTGGCGTAGACCTCGCGGAGCGTGTTGACCGTGACCAGCGTGTACACCTGGGTGGTGGTCACCGAGGCGTGGCCGAGCAGTTCCTGGACGACGCGGACGTCGGCGCCGCCTTCGAGAAGATGCGTCGCGAAGGAATGGCGCAACGTATGCGGGGAAACGCCCGCCGTGACGCCCGCGGATTCCGCGGTGTCCTTGAGGACCTGCCACGCGCTCTGCCGGGAAAGCCGGGAGCCGCGCGCGTTCAGGAACATCGCCGGTGTCCCCCTGCCGTGGACGGCGAGCGCCGGCCGCGCGCGGACAAGGTACGCGTGCACCGCTTCGAGCGCAGGACGGCCGATCGGCACGATGCGCTGTTTGCCGCCCTTGCCATCGAGCAGCACGGTCCGTTCGGCGTCGTCGATGTCGTCGACGTCGAGCCCGACGGCCTCGGAGATCCGCGCCCCGGTGGAGTAGAGCAGTTCCAGCAGTGCCCGGTCCCGCAGCGGCCGTTCGCCCTCGGGTGGCGGGGTTTCCAGCAGTTTCAGCACGTCGTCGACCGGCAGCGCCTTGGGCAGCCGCTTGGCCGCCGCGGGCGGGCGGACCTCGCGGGCCGGGTCGTTCTCGGTGATGCCGTCGGCGTGCGCGAACTTGTGCAGCCCCCGCACCGCGACCAGCGCGCGAGCCGCCGAAGACGCGGCCAGCGGCTGATGCTCCTCATCGCCTTCACGCAGTGCGGCGCCGAACGAGGTGATGTGCGCCGAGGTGACGTCGGTGAAGCGTTCGACGTCGGCGCCGCCGAGATAGGCGGTGTACCGGCGCAGGTCGCGGGAGTAACTGTCGAGGGTGTTCCTCGCGGTTCCGCGCTCGACCACCAGATGGTCGAGGTAAGCGGCGACCACCTGGGCGACTCCGGCACCGCCAGCCCGTGACACACGGACACTCTAGAGCCCACCGAGAACTTCTTGGTGGCAAGCGCGCGTACCGCGTCGCGGGTGTGAAACGGGCTACCTTGGGAGCATGTCCCAGCAACCGGACCCGGAGGAGATGCGCGTCGGCACCGCCGAGCGCGAAGAGGCGGCGCGTCTGCTCGGCGACCACTACAGCCAGGGGAGGATCACGCCGGACGAATACGAGGGTCGTGTCCTCGCCGCGTACGAGGCCGTGACGCTCGGCGAACTCCGGCCGCTGTTCCAGGACCTGCCCGCGCCGCATCCCGCGTACCTGGCACCTCCGCCGCGGTTCGAGCCGCCGCCGTTCGTGCCCGCCTACCAGCAGCCCGTCGCGATCCTGCCGTACTCACCGAAGTCGAAGGTCGCCGCCGGGGTGCTCCAGATCGTGCTGCCGTTCGGGATCGGGCGCTTCTACACCGGCCACATCGGGCTCGCGCTCGCCCAGCTGGCGGTTGTGGCGTTCACCTGCGGCATCGGGGTGGTCTGGCCGGTGGTCGACGGGATCGTGCTGCTGGCGAACGGCGGCACCGACGCACAGGGCCGCCGTCTCCGCGACTGACTTGCGGTACATGAAGGCCCCCTTCCTTGCGATAGGCGCAAGGAAGGGGGCCTTCATGTACTTCGGCGAGGTTCAGAGACCTCGTGAAGCGAACTTCGTCGGCCTGGTCTCCCAAGGAGCGTCCGAAGGCCGCGTCGAAGCCGCCCCCGAAAGCACCGTGTGCGCGGCCAGCACGCCGCCGACGGTCGCCCCGTTCACCAGCTCGCCCGCCAGCGCCATCCGGACCGCCTCGGCGAGCGGGAACTTCCGCATGACGAGGTCGGCCTCCTCCTCGCCGAGGACCTCCCTGTCCACTTCGGACAGTTCGCGGGCGAGATAGACGCGGACGACCTCGTCGGTGAAGCCGGGCGACGCCGCGACGTCGACCAGGGTCTCCCAGCGCTCGGCGCTGAGCCCGACCTCCTCGACCAGCTCGCGTTTGGCCGCCCCGACGGGGTCCTCCCCCGCCTTGTCGATCAGGCCGGCGGGCAGTTCCCACAGCCGCCGCCCGACCGGATGGCGGTACTGGTGGATCAGCGTGACTGCGCCGTCCGCGTCCAGTGCGACGACGGCGACCGCGCCGAGGTGCTCGACGACCTCACGCCGGGCGGTGCCGCCGCCGGGCATCACGACCTCGTCGACCCGCAGCCCCACGACACGTCCGATGTGGACGTCCCTTGTGGACGCGACGGTGAATTCGTGCTTGCCGGGCTCGGTCACCGGGCTCCCGTCTGAGCGGCTTCGGGCAGCTCGACAGGCAGCCGCTCGGCGACCTTGCGGTCCACGACGGCCTTCACGAACGCGCTGAACAGCGGGTGCGGACGGGTCGGGCGGCTCTTGAGCTCCGGGTGCGCCTGGGTGCCGACGAAGAACGGGTGCTTGTCGGCTGGCAGCTCCACGAACTCGACCAGGTGGTCGTCGGGCGAGGTACCCGAGAACACCAGACCGGCGTCGGAAAGGCGCTTGCGGTAGGCGTTGTTGACCTCGTAGCGGTGACGGTGCCGCTCGGAGACCTCGGTGGTGCCGTACGCCTTCGCGACCTGCGAGCCCGGCTTGAGCTTGGCGACGTAGGCGCCGAGCCGCATCGTGCCGCCCATGTCGCGCTCACCCGCGACGACGTCACGCTGGTCGGCCATCGTGGAGATGACCGGGTTCGGGCCGTCCTCGAACTCGGCCGAGTTCGCGTCCTTGATGCCCGCCAGGTTCCGAGCCGCGTCGATCACCATGCACTGCAGGCCGAGGCAGAGCCCCAGCAGCGGCAGCCCGTGCGTCCGGGCGTAGGCGATGGCGCCGACCTTGCCCTCGATGCCGCGGACACCGAATCCGCCGGGCACCAGCACACCGTCCACATCGGACAGCGCGGCGGCCGCACCTGCCGGGGTCTCGCAGGAATCCGAGGGGACCCAGGAGATCTGGACCTTGGCGCGGTGGGCGAACCCGCCCGCGCGCAGGGCCTCGGTCACCGACAGGTACGCGTCCGGCAGGTCGATGTACTTGCCGACGAGCGCGACCCGCACCGTCTCCGACGGGTTGTGCACGCGGTCGAGCAGGTCGCCCCACACGGTCCAGTCGACGTCGCGGAACGGCAGCCCGAGGCGGCGCACCACGTAGGCGTCGAGCGCCTCACGGTGCAGCACCTTCGGGATGTCGTAGATCGACGGCGCGTCGGGGCAGGCGATGACGGCCTCGGTGTCGACGTCGCACATCAGGCCGATCTTGCGCTTGAGGTCCTCCGGCAGCTCACGGTCGGCGCGGCAGACGAGCGCGTCGGGCTGGATACCGATGTTGCGCAGCGCGGCGACCGAGTGCTGGGTCGGCTTGGTCTTCAGCTCGCCCGACGGGGCGAGGTACGGGACCAGCGAGACGTGGAGGAAGAAGCACTGGTCGCGGCCGACGTCGTGGCGGACCTGACGGCAGGCCTCCAGGAACGGCAGCGACTCGATGTCGCCCACGGTGCCGCCGACCTCGGTGATCACGACGTCCGGGCTGTTCCCGTCCTCGTCCGCGCCCGCGGCGGCGGTGATCCTGGCCTTGATCTCGTCGGTGATGTGCGGGATGACCTGCACGGTGTCGCCGAGGTACTCACCGCGGCGCTCCTTGGCGATCACCTCGGAGTACACCTGCCCGGTGGTGACGTTGGCCTTGCCGTCGAGAGCCCGGTCGAGGAAACGCTCGTAGTGCCCGATGTCCAGATCGGTCTCGGCGCCGTCGTCGGTGACGAACACCTCACCGTGCTGGAACGGGTTCATGGTGCCTGGATCGACATTGAGGTACGGATCCAGCTTCTGCATCGTGACCCGGAGCCCACGTGCGGTAAGGAGCTGACCCAGGCTGGAAGCCGTGAGTCCCTTACCCAGAGAGGAGGCAACGCCTCCGGTGACAAAGACATACTTGGTAGCCCGCGACTGAAGTCCCACGGGCTTCCACCTTATCGCACGCCCGCCGAAGCGCTCACCGGCCACGCCGCAAGCGTCCGATGGAGTGGAAAACCGCTACCCTCGCGACGTGACAGACGCGCACGACACCTGGACCGCACCGGTCGCGGAAGGCCCGCTGGACGCCGACATCCGCGTCCCCGGTTCGAAGTCGATCACCAACCGGGCCTATGTCCTCGCCGCGCTCGCCAGCGCGCCGACGCGGGTGCGGACCCCGCTCGACTCCCGGGACGCGCGGCTGATGCTCGGCGCCATCTACGCCCTCGGCGCCCATTCGCAGGGCAGCATCGGCGGCTACCTCGTGCACCCGCTCGGCCCCGGCCGCGTCCATCCCGAGGAGACCGTCCGGGTGGAACTCGGCAACGCGGGCACGGTCGCCCGGTTCACCCCCGCGCTCGCCGCGCTGGGCACCGGCCCGGCGCTGTTCGACGGCGACGAGGCGATTCGCCGTCGTCCGATCGGGCCGCTGCTGAAGGCGTTGCGCGGCCTCGGCGCCCGCATCGATGACGACCGTCGCGAGGCGCCGCCGTTCACCGTCCACGGCGAAGGCGGCTTGCGGGGCGGCAAGGTCGACCTGGACTCGTCGGCGTCGAGCCAGTTCCTGTCCGCGCTGCTGCTCGCGGGACCGTCGTTCCAGCAGGGCGTCACCGTGCGCCTCGTCGGCGGCGCGGTGCCGAGCGAGCCGCACATCGCGATGACCGCCGAGATGCTCCGCCGCTTCGGGGCCACTGTGGACCGTGAGGGCGCCGAGTTCCATGTCGCCCCGACAAGGCTTTCCTGCCCCGAGTACATCGTCGAGCCGGATCTCTCGACGGCGGCGCCGTTCGTCGCCGCGGCGGTCGCGACCGGCGGCACGGTGCGGATCGCGGGCTGGCCGCAGCGCACGACGCAGCCCGGTGACTGGCTCCGCGGCCTGATGCCCGTCCTCGGCGCGACCGCGGAGCTCGACGAGGGCGGCCTGACGGTCACCGGCAGCGGCACGATTCCCGGTGTCGAACTGGATCTGCACGACGTCGGCGAACTGACGCCGGTGATCGCGGCGCTGCTGTGCTTCGCCGAGGGACCCTCGATCATCTCCGGGGTCGCGCATCTGCGCGGCCACGAAACCGACCGGCTGACCGCGCTGGCCACCGAACTCTCGTCGCTCGGCGCCGACGTCCGCGAGACCGAGGACGGGCTCCGGATCACGCCGGCACCGCTGCACGGCGGGAAGTTCCACACCTACGACGACCATCGCCTGGTGATGGCGGCGGCCGTCCTGGGGCTGCGCGTCGAAGGCGTCGAGGTGGAGAACCCGGAGACGGTCGGGAAGACCTTCCCCGGATTCTCCGAAGCCTGGACCTCGATGCTCGGCTAACCGAGCCCGCCCGCGAAGGGCGCGGCACGCCACAGGTCGAGCATCGGTTTCATGCCGTCCACCAGCATCGGCAGATCCGGCGCCATCGAGAGGCAGGCGACGACCTGGAGCAGGCCCACCGCTTCGAGGGCCCGCAGCGCGCGTTCGTCGACCTCGCGCAGGCCGAGTTCTCCGGCGGCGGCGTTGTACGCCTCGATGCTCTCGGGCCCGTTGAAGGTGAGGTCGCGCTCGACCGGGCCTCGCTTGACCAGTTCGAAGTCGGAGTAAAGATCGCCTTCGGTGGTGACGATCAGGTTGTAGCCCGGCGAGTCGCCGTGGATGGGCTGCACGGTGACGCCGGGGAACGCCTTCGCGAACGCCTCCTCCGATTCGAGCAGCGGCCGGAGGACTTCCCATTCACGACGGGCGCGGTCGAGATCGGCGGGGTCGAGCAGATCCGGCCGGCCTTCGAGCTGCGCGAGACCGTCGGGGATGAACGGGTCGAGGCCGTCCAGGAACGCCAGCTCGCCGGGGTAGTCGCGGAGCGCGGCGTGCAGCTGCGCGACGAGCTTCGCCGTGTACGCCACGGCCAGGTTCGCGTCCTCGACGAACTCGACGAGTTCCCAGAACGTCATCGAGAACCCGTCGCGTTGGACGGGTTCCGCCGGGATCAGCGGGCTCGGCTTGACGACCGGAAGCCCCTTTTCGCCGAGCCAGGTGGCGACGGCGAGCTCACGCCGCTGGTCGATCAGTTGCGTCTCCAGTGTGGTCGTGCGCGGCAGCACGGTCGGCACGCGGACCACGACCGGCGAAGGCGCCAGCCGCACGATGACGGAGAAGACGTCGTACAGGACCTCGGGTTCGGTGACGGCGACGCCGAGGTCGCGACCCGCGGAGACCGCGGCGGCCACCGCCCGCGCGGTGCGGGCGGCCCGTTGTTCGTCGGTGATCATACCGGAAGTCTGGCATGTCCGATTCAGCCGGTGGAGCGTTCTCCGTCGTCCTCCGGGAACAGCGTCTTCAGCGTGACCTGCCGGTTGACCCGCACATGCTCGACGGCGTGGGCCCGCGCGCGGTCCGCGTCGCCCGAAGCGATCGCGTCGTAGAGGCGGCGGTGCTCGTCGAGCAGCTCGCCCCAGTGCTCGTTCTGACTGGTGAGCCAGCGCAGCCTGCCTTCGAGCGGGCGGAGGATCTCGTGCAGCAGGCCGTTGCCCGCCAGCGCGACTATCTCGTCGTGGAAGCGGGTGTTGAGCGCGGTGATGCGGGCCGGGTCGCCGCTTTCGGTGGCGCGGGCGGCGTCGGTGAGGAGACGTTCGAGCGCGCGGAGTCCCGCTTTGCCCGCCCGTTCGGCGGCCAGCCCGGCGGCGAGCCCTTCGAGCGCCTCCCGGACGTCGAACAGCTCCTCGACGTCGGCCTTGGCCAGCCGGCGCACGACGATGCGCCGGGGTGACTGGACGGCGAGGAACCCTTCCGCCTCCAGGCTGCGGATGGCCTCGCGCACCGGGACCCGCGAGACGCCGAGGTCCTCGGCGAGCTCCCGTTCGACCAGCCGGTCCCCCGGCTTCAGCCGTCCGGTGAGGATCCGTTCGCGCAGCTCGTCCCGGACCCGCTGCCGGGTCGCGGCCAGCGGCTGCCGCGGTCCTTCCTCGGCCACTCGACCCCCTCTTTCAACACTGCCGTAACAGCCCGTAACCCGAGTTTATCGGCAGAAACCTTGACGACGGGCCACCGCGGGGTGATATTTGGGATGCCAAATTTTGGGATACCAAATCGACCGGAGCTGCCCGTCGATCGGAGGCCCGCATGACCGCCGCCCCAGCCACCCGGACCGAAGCGACCGCCGCGGATCAGCCCGATCCCCGCCTTTGGAACGAGGATCTCGCCCCGGCGAAAGACCGGCGCTGGAAGGTCTACGACATCTTCGCGCTGTGGATGTCGGACGTGCACAACCTCGGCAACTACACCTTCGCGGCGGGCCTGTTCGTCCTCGGTCTCTCGGCCTGGCAGGTGTTCACCGCGCTGCTGACCGGCTTCGTGCTCATCTACTTCGGCATGAACCTGATGGGCCGGATCGGACAGCGGACCGGCGTCCCCTTCCCCGTCGTCGCCCGCATCAGTTTCGGCACCTTCGGCGCGAACCTGCCCGCGCTGATCCGCGCGATCATCGCGATCTTCTGGTACGGCATCCAGACCTACCTCGCCTCCGTGGCCATCACGCTGCTCGTGCTCGCGATCGATCCCGGACTGAAACCGTTGACAGAGGTGGGTTTCCTCGGCCTGCACGCGCTCGGCTGGATCTGCTTCATCGCGCTGTGGCTCGCGCAGGCGCTGGTGCTCACCCGCGGCATGGAAGCGGTGCGCAAGTTCCAGGACTGGTGCGGTCCGGGCATCTGGATCGTGATGATCGCCCTCGCGGTGTGGGTCCTGGCCGCCGCGGACTGGAACATCTCCTTGACCGGCAACCCGAAGGCACTGTCCACAGGGGAGCAAGTACGGCAGTGGTTCGGCGCGGTGGGCCTGATCCTGTCGATCTACGGCACCCTGATGCTCAACTTCTGCGACTTCTCCCGGTTCGCCCCGAACCAGAAGACGGTGCGACGCGGCAACTTCTGGGGCCTCCCGATCAACTCGACGGCGTTCGCGCTGCTGTCCGTGCTCGTCACCGCCGGCAGCCTCCAGGTGTTCGGTGAGGCCATCACCGAGCCGGCCGAACTACTGGCCCGCATCGACAACACACCGGTGCTGATCATCGGCGCGCTGACCTTCGCGATCGCCACCATGGGCGTGAACATCGTCGCGAACTTCGTCTCCCCCGCCTACGACCTGGCCAACATCTGGCCGAAACGGATCACCTTCACCATCGGCGGGATGATCAGCGCGGTCGCGGCGCTGTGCGTGCTGCCGTGGAAGCTGTACTCCTCCCCCGCAGTGGTCAACTACTTCCTCGGCGGCCTCGGCGCCTTCCTCGGTCCGCTGTTCGGCATCATGATCGTGGACTACTACCTGGTGAAGCGCGGCCGGATCGACGTCGGCAAGCTGTTCGTCGCCGGGCCCGATTCGCCGTACCACTACAACCGCGGGTTCAACCCGCGGGCGATGGTCACGTTCCTGCCGACGGCGGCGTTGTCCGCGGTCATCGCCCTCGTGCCGTTCTTCGCCCCCGCCGCGCCGTACTCGTGGTTCATCGGCACCGCTTCAGCGGCCGCGCTGTACTTCGCCGTTTCTCGGAAACAGCGGGTCGCGTGATGCGGATCCTGGTCACCAACTGCAACACCACCGAGGCGATGACCAAGGAGATCGAGGCGGGCGCCCGTGCCGCGGCGAGCCCCGGCACCGAAATCCTGGCCAGAACGCCGTCGTGGGGCCCGGAATCCGCGGAAGGCTGGCTGGACAGCTTCCTGAGCGCCGCGGCCGTCCTCGACCTCCTGAACGGGCTGGACGAACCCTTCGACGCGCTCGTGATGGCCGGTTTCGGCGAGCACGGCCGGGAAGGCGCCAGGGAACTCCTCGACGTCCCCGTCGTCGACATCACCGAGGCGGCCGCGCATCTGGCCTGTCTGCTGGGAAGACGCTACGGCGTGGTGACCACATTGGACAGAACCTGCGGGCTGATCGAAGACAGTCTGCACGCGTCCGGTGTCGCCCAGAACTGTGTCGGCGTCGTCGGCGCCGGGCTCGGCGTCCTCGAACTGACCGACGAACGCCGGACGGAATCGGCGCTCCTGACCGCCGGGCGCCGGGCCAGGGACGCGGGCGCGGAGGTCCTGGTCCTCGGCTGCGCCGGGATGACCGGACTGGACCGGCGGATCTCCGCGATGCTCGACATCCCGGTGATCGACGGCGTCGCCGCCGCGGTCCGCCTGGCCGAATCCCTGGTCGCCCTCGATCTCAAGACCAGCCGGGCCGGCTCCTACGCCCGCCCGCTCCCCAAGTCCCGCGTCTGGCCCACTCCCCCTCCACGCATTTAGTCCTCTGGACGCGGTCCTTGCACACGCAAGTACCGCGTCCAGAGGACTGAATGCGGAAGCGTCAGTTGCCGTCGGCGGCGATCCCGGGAGCGGGAGCCTGGGCGTTGCCCGCGATGCCGTAGCGGCCGGCGCCGCCTTCGAGCTGCTCGCGCAGCGCCATGATCGTGGCGACCCGGCCGGCGGCGGTCTCCGCGTTGTCCACAGTGGACAGGATCGAGGTCGACGAGGTGTCGGCGCGGACGACGCCGATCGCGCCGGTGCCGTCGGCGGATCCCGCGTCGCCCGCCAGGACGGTGCCCGCGCCGGAACGGTCGAGCTGCGCGGCGAACCGCGCGACGGTCGAGGCGCGGTCACCGGCGCCGTCACCGGTGTACTTGGAGCCGGTGAGCACGATCGCGAGCTGCGCGGGCTTCACGTCGCCACCGGTCTTGAGGAAACCGCCGTCGGTGAGCCCGCCGAGAGCGGCCGCCAGTTCCACCGGCGTGGACTGCGGCTGCGCGTTGTCCTTGTTCAGCAACGCCACCGAGCCGAGCAGGGCGCCGGCGAGGGTGCCCGGGTCGCCCGCGGTCGGGAACTGGACCCCGGCGGGCTGCAACCGCGTCACGACGTCACGCAGCTGGTCGGACCGCATCGGGTCGGAGAACGCCTCGGTCAGCTGGATCTCGCCGGTGACGGCGGCACCAGACTGCCCGACGAGCTGCTTGAGCGCGTCGCGGTCCGCGGGCTTCGCGTCCTCTGTGGTCACCAGCACCACGGAACGCTTGTCCAGCTGACCGGCGACGACCTTCGGCCCCATCGCGCCGGCGAAGGTGTCCGCGTCGCTGAGCCGGGCGTTGAGGGAATTGCGCTGCGCCTCCAGATCCGCGACCTGGGAACCCAGATCCTCCTTCTGGCTGGCGAGGCCCGAAAGCAGCGAACCGTTCAGCGCGGTCGAGCCGAGCACCACCCCGAGCGCGAGCGCCAGAAAGCAGGCGGCGATGGAAACGATGTGGTACCGCAGAGAAATCACGTGAAGAGTCCCTTGCCCCAGGCGATGAACGAGTTCCAGGTCTCACGGATCCAGTCGAGATAGACCGAACCCACGTCGGAGACCAGCAGCGCGGCCGCGACGGCCACCAAGGTCGCGACGACCAGCAGGACGATGGCGCCGATGGACACCCGGCTGCGGTGCAGCGTCGCGACGGCCTTGCCGTCGACCAGTTTCGTACCGAGCTTGAGCCGGGTGAGGAACGTCGACGGGTTCGACCCGGACCGGCCGTGGTCGAGGAATTCCCGCAGCGTCGCCTGGAAACCGACGGTGACCACCAGGCTCGCCTCGTGCGCGTCGGCCAGCAGCAGCGCCAGGTCCTCGGCGTTGCCCGTCGCGGGGAAGGTGACCGCGCCGATCCCGAGGTCCTGGATGCGCTCGACACCCGGCGCGTGCCCGTCCGGCTGCGCCGGGACCACGACCTCGCCGCCGCTGCGCAGCGTTTCCGCGCCGATCCCGTGCGGGTCGCCGACGATGACATCCGGCTGGTAGCCCTGCGCGCGCAGGGTGTCGGCCCCGGCGTCGACACCGATCAGCACCGGCCGGTGCTCGGAGATGTACTTCTTCAGCTTCTTGAGGTCTTCGGCGTGCCCGTTGCCGCCCGCCACCACGAGCGCGTGCCGGTCCCGCAGCGGGACCCGGATCTCCGGAACGCCGACGCCGTCGAGGATGAGGCTGCGTTCCCGGCGCAGGAATTCGATCGTGTTCGCGGAGAACGCCTCCAGCTGGGTCGACATCCCGGCCTTGGCCTCGATCATCTGGTCCGCGACGCTCTCGCGCGTCTGCTGGATCCCCGATCCGATCTGCCGCTCGCCGATGTAGACGACGCCCTCGTGCACGCGGAGTTTCGTGCCGTCCTTCACCTTGCGCAGCAGTTCGCCGCCGACCGAATCGACCAGCGGGATGCCCGCTTCGAGCAGGATCTCCGGGCCCAGGTTGGGGAACCGGCCGGAGATCGACGGCGAAGCGTTCACCACCGCGGCGACTTCGGCCTCCACCAAGGCATCGGCCGTCGAGCGGTCGAGATCCAGCTGGTCGAGGACCACGATGTCACCCGGGCTCAGCCGGCGGAGCAGCTCACGCGTGCGCCTGTCGACCCTGGCGACGCCAATGATCCCGGGGAGGGTCTCTTGGTTACGCGTGAGCAAGCCGGTGAGCTTCATGCGACCGATAGTGACAAATCCGCGCGGCCTTCTGCGTCCGCCACGCCGATGAAGACACACCGATTAACCCACACCGGTCCGGCCGCGGCCTCCCGCCACGAACGTTGCGAAAGCCACTTTCACAACGTTGAAGGTTGCGAAAGGGGCTTTCGCAACACTTACCGAGTACCTCGACCCGGCCAGAGCGAGAGAAGCAATGAAGGCCTCCTTCACTACCCTGAAGGTAGGGAAGGAGGCCTTCACGGACTCACGCAGGTGGAGCTTACTTCGACTTCTTTCGCTTTCCGCCGCGACGGGCCTTGGGCTTGTCCGGCGCGCTCTTGTCGGCCTCCGCCACGGCGAGCAATTCCTCCGCGTGCGCCCGGCCGGTCTCGGTGCTTTCCATTCCGGCGAGCATCCGGGCGAGTTCGACGACGCGCTCCGACTGCTTGAGCACGCGCACGCCACTGCGGGTCACCCCGCCGCTGGTGCCCTTGTCCACCACCAGATGCTGATCGGCGAACGCGGCCACCTGCGGCAGGTGCGTGACCACCAGGACCTGGTGGCTGCGCGCCAGCCGCGCCAGCCGCCTGCCGATCTCGACCGCCGCACGGCCGCCGACCCCGGCGTCGACCTCGTCGAACACCAGCGTCTGCACGGTGTCCGCATGCGCGAGGACGACCTCGATCGCCAGCATCACGCGGGAAAGCTCACCGCCGGAAGCGGCCTTGTGCACCGGAAGGGGCGGAGCGCCGTTGTGCGCCCGCAGCAGCAGTTCGACGTCGTCGACCCCGTCGGGACCGGCGTGCACCAGCCTGCCGTCGACCTTCACCGCGTGCGCGTCGCTCTCGTCGACGGTGCGGCGCTCGACGGTGATCTCGATCTCCGCCTGGCCCATGGCGAGCCCGGACATCTCGGCGGTGATCGCCTCGGCCAGCTCGGCGGCGGCCTCGATCCGCGCTTCCGACAAGGTGAGGGCGTGTTCCGCCAGGGTGACGGCGAGTTCGTCGCGGCGTTTGGCCAGTTCGGCCAGCGCCTCCTCCGAGGTGTCCATCGTGGACATCCGGCGGCGGGCGTCGTCCGCCCACGCGAGCACACCGTCCACATCGGCCGCGTACTTGCGCGTGAGGCGCTTCAGGTCGGCCTGGCGCGCGAGCACCTTCTCCAGCAGCGCGGGGTCGGCGTCGAGCGTTTCGAGGTAGCTGCCCAGCTCGGCGCCCACTTCGGACAGCAGCACCGAGGCTTCGTCCAGCCTGGGCCCCAGGTCACGCAGCACGGCGTCCTCGGAACCGGTCAGGTGCCGGGTCGCCTCGCCGATCAGCCCCAGCGCGCCCGGCACGTCCGGGTCCCCGTCCGGCGAACCGGCGACGGCGGCGTGCGCCGCACTGGCCGCACCGCGCAGCTCGTCGACCGCGGCGAGCCGCTTGATCTGCTCGGTGAGCTCGGTGTCCTCGCCGGGTTCGGGCGCGACGGCGTCGATCTCGGTGAGCCCGTGGCGCAGCAGATCCGCCTGCTGGGCCATCTCACGGGAGCGGGTGGAGCGCTCGGTCAGTTCGGCGACGACGGCGAGCCATTCGTCCCGCACGGCTCGATACTGCTCGAGCGGTTCGGCGACGGCCTCACCGGCGAACCGGTCGATCACCGCTCGCTGCTCGGCGGGCCGCAGCAGCCGCAGCTGATCGTTCTGCCCGTGGACCGCGATCAGCTGCTCGGACAGGTCGGCGAGCACGCCGACCGGCACCGAACGGCCACCGAGGTGGGCGCGGGACCGGCCGTCGACCGAGACCGCGCGCAGCGCGATGACGCTGCCGTCCTCGTCGACCTCCGCCCCGGCGTCGGTGACGATCCGGGTGGCGCCCTCGGCACCGCCCAGCTCGAACCGGCCTTCCACGAAGGCCTTCAGCATTCCCGTCCGCACCTTGGACACTTCGGCTCGGCCGCCGGAGAGCAGGTGCAACCCGCTGACGACCATCGTCTTGCCCGCACCCGTCTCACCGGTGACCACGGTGAAGCCCGCGTGCAGTTCCAGCAGGGCGTCCTCGATGACTCCGAGGCCCTGGATGCGCATCTCGGCCAGCACGACGCCCACCGTAGCGGCCCACCCCGACCATTCCCGCACCCGCCACGTCATGAACGGGGCCTTGACGACGAAAGTTGTCCTCAAAGGCCCTTTCACGACATCTCGTCAGCGGGCGTGTCGCTCCCGCCAGCCCTTGATCGGCAACGAGAACTTGTGCACCAGCCGGTCGGTGAACGGGCCTTCCCACAACCGGATCAGGCGCACCGGCACCCGGCCGCAGGTGACCCGCACGGCCGCGCCGGCGGGAAGATCGAAGGTCCGCGATCCGTCGCAGGTCAGGACGGCGGGCGAGCCGTCCGGATCGATGGCGACGGTGATCTCCGAGTCGCGCGAGACGACCAGCGGCCGGGAGAACATCGCGTGCGCGTTGCTCGGGACCACCAGCAACGCCTGGACGTCCGGCCAGATGATCGGCCCGCCCGCGGAGAACGCGTACGCCGTCGAGCCGGTCGGAGTGGCGCACAGGACGCCGTCGCAGCCGAAGGACGACACGGGCCTTCCGTCGACCTCGATGAGCGCGTCCAGCACGCGCTCACGCGAGCTCTTCTCCACGCTGGCCTCGTTGAGCGCCCAGGTCCTGACGGTCTCCTCGCCGTCGACGCTGACCACGACGTCGACGGTCATCCGCTCTTCGACCTGGTAGTCACCGTCGACGGCCCGCTGGACGGTGTCGGCGAGCTTGTCCGAATCGGCCTCGGCGAGGAAGCCGACCCGGCCCAGGTTCACCCCGAGGACCGGGACGCCGTTCGGCCTCGCCAGTTCCGCGGCCCGCAGCAGCGTGCCGTCGCCGCCGAGCACGAACACCAGCTCGGTGCCGGCGGCCGGGTCCTGCTCCGGCGCCATGACCGTGCAGGGCGCGCCGATCCCGCCGTCTGCCTCCAGCATCTCCCGGACATCCTCGTCGAGCACCCGAAGCCGCACCCCGGCCTTGGCGAACCGGGCCGACACCTCGCGTGCCGCGTCCCGGGTCGCGTCCCGGTCCGGGTGCACGACCAGCAGCACCTCGCGATCGCTCATTGGGGTCCCTCCAGGACTGCGGTCCGGACGAGCCGCTCGGCGTCGGTGCCGAGGGTCTCCCCCGCCCCGCGGGTAAGCCAGACGAAGTATTCGACGTTCCCGGACGGCCCGGGAAGCGGGCTCGCCACGACGCCGCGCAGGCGCAGGTCCAGCTTCTCGGCCTCGGCGAGCACGCCCAGCACCGATTCGGCCCGCAGCTCCGGGTCACGGACGACGCCGCCGCTGCCGAGCCGGTCCTTGCCCACCTCGAACTGCGGTTTCACCATCGGCACCAGATCGGCGCCGTCCCGCGCGCAGGCGGCCAGCGCGGGCAGCACGAGTTTGAGCGAGATGAACGAGAGGTCGCCGACCACGAGGTCGACCTGGCCGCCGAGGTCCTCCGGGGTCAGGTTGCGGACGTTCGTCTTGTCGAGGACGACCACGCGGTCGTCGGTGCGCAGGCGCCAGTCCAGCAGGCCTCGGCCGACGTCGGCGGCGATCACCGTGGCGGCGCCGTTGCGCAGCAGGACATCGGTGAAGCCACCGGTCGACGCGCCCGCGTCGAGACAGCGCTTTCCTTCGGTGGAAAGACCTTGCGGGGTGAAGGCTTCGAGCGCGCCGAGCAGTTTGTGCGCGCCGCGGGAGGCCCAGCCGGGGTCGTCGCCGTCGCGCACCACGATCGGCGCGCCGGATTCGACCCCGGTCGCGGGTTTGGTGGCCACCATCCCGCGCACGGTGACCTTGCCCTCGGCGATCAGCGCTGACGCCTGCTCGCGGGACCGGGCGAGACCCCGCCGGACGAGCTCCGCGTCCAGGCGGGCGCGTTTGGGCACGCGGTCAGACCTTGTCGATGGTGGACAGCGCCACCGTCAGTTCGGTGTGCACGGCTTCGAAACGCTCGACGTGTTCCGAGAGCGGAAGCGCGGCGAGGTCGTCGAGACCCGCGACGGCTTCGTCGATCCCGGCGCGGGGATCCGTGTCCTGCTGCGCGAACTGGTCAGGCGGCGGCCCCGGCACCGGCGGCGGGCCGGGGACCGGGGGTCGCGGAACGGGGTGGAAGTGGTCTTGCACCCCACCAAGTTAGCAGCGCTGGTCAGGCGAGGCGCAGCTCGCCGAGCGCGGCGCGGGCGGTGTCGCCCACACCGCGGACCTCGGTGATCCCCGACTCCCAGGCCACCGCGCACACCGCGCGCAACAGGTCCAGGGCGTCGCCTTCACCTTCGGCTTCGAGCACGTCACCCTGTGCGGTGACCCGCCAGCCGTCCTTGGGCCCGATTTCGAGCAGCTCCGCCCGGCTGCTCAGCCCGGACAGGTCGGCCGCGAGGTACCGCGGACGCTCCTCCGGCCTCGCCTCGACCAGGGATTTCGCGTCCGCGACACCGGTCAGGACGCAGAGCGCGTCGATCCCGGCCGCGACCGCGCCCTCGATGTCGGTGTCCAGCCGGTCGCCCACGACGAGCGAGCGCTCCGCACCCGCGTCCCGCGCCGCCGTGGTGAACAGCAGCGGTGCCGGCTTGCCAGCCACCAGCGGTTCGACGCCGGTGGCGGTGCGCAGGGCGGCCACCATCGAGCCGTTGCCCGGCAGCAGACCGCGTTCGGTCGGCAAGGTGGCGTCGACGTTGGTCGCCACCCACAGCGCGCCCGCGCGGATGGCGAGGCACGCCTCCGCGAGCGCGGCCCAGGTGTTCTCCGGGGAGTGCCCCTGCACCACGGCCGCCACGTCCGGACCGGCTTCCCGGACCGTCTTGTGGCCGACGGACTCGATCTGGGAGGCCAGGGACTCCGTGCCCACGACGAGGACCACGGCGCCCTGAGGCAGCCGCTCACCCAGCAGGGCGGCGGCGGCCTGAGAGCTCGTGTGGACCTCGTCGGGGGTCGCGGGGAGTCCGAGTGCCTCCAGATGCGCGGAGACCTCCGCGGGCGCCTTGGAGGCGTTGTTCGTCACCCAGCGGACGGCGGTGCCGTGGTCCCGGAGCGCCCGGAGTGCTTCCGGCGCGCCCGGGACCACCTTGCTGCCGTGATAGACCGTGCCGTCGAGGTCGAACAGGACCGCGTCGTACCCGGCCGAGAGGGCGTCAGCCATTCGTGAGCTCCGCGGCGCGCTCGGCGGCGTCGGTCTCGTCCTCCTCGTCGGCCTCTGCCGCGTTCAGGAACCATCGGATCGCCTCGTCCTTGCGGTCGGCGGCGGCGAGGTTGTCGGCGTAGGCGTAGAACAGCCTGGCGCTCCACGGATCCCGCTTCTCCGCCTTGAGGTCGTCACCCTGGAGGGAGACGACGGCGGCGTCGAGCTGGCCGAGGTCGCGCCGCGCGCCGGCCGCGACGATCGCGAGTTCGATCTGGGTCGCCTTGGACAGGCGCTCCTTGTCGACCTCCTTCGCGAGATCGAGAGCCCGCTCCGGACGGCCGATGGCCCGCTCCGCGTCGGCGATGATCGCGATGTGGTCGTCCGCCCGCGTCATCCGGCGGACGGCCCGCAGCTCGGACAGGGCCTCGGACCAGTTGCCCGCGTGGTAGGCGACCAGGCCGAGCGCCTCACGGACGATCGGGACCCGCGACGCCTTGGCCTTCGCGTACTTGGCGTGCTCCATCGCGGCTTCGGGGTCTTCGTCGACGAGGCCACCGGCGGCCACGAGGTGCTTGCCGACGGTCTCCGCGAGCGCCTTGGGCAGCGTGCGGAGTTCCCGGCGGACCTCCTCGTCGAGGTCGGAGAACTCGATGCCCTCGGGAAGCTCCGGGGCCTCGAGCAGCTCGCGCGCCAAGGTCTCGTCGTCGACCGGCTTGTCCTCGGTGCGCGGCGAGGAGCGGAAGTCCTTGCGGCCCTCGGAACGGTCGCGCTGGGGACGGTCGTCGCGCTTGCGCTCGAACCGGCCTTCGCCGCCGCGGGAATCGCTTCGCCTGTCGTCGTACCGCTTCTCCGGGCGGTCTCCCGAAGGGCGGTAGCCGCCACGACGGTCGTCACCGCGGTTGTCCCGGTCACCCCTGTTGTCACGGGTGTCGCGGTCGCCGTAGGACTTGCGCTCGTAGCCGCCGCTGCTGGGACGACGGTCGCCCGAGGACGGACCACGGCGGTCGCCGTTGTAGCCACCGGAACGGGAACCGCCGCGGTCGTCGCGGTCGCGGTAAGACGGACGACGGTCGTCGCCGCCCCGGTTGTCGCGGTCGCCATAGGACTTGCCCTGGGGGCGTCCTTCGTACCGGTTGCCGGACGGGCGGTCGTCGGAACGACCGCGGTTGTCCGAGCCGTGGCCGGAACGAGCCGGGCGGCTGTCGGAACGCTTCTCGTACCGGCCTTCGGAGCGGCTGTCCGAGCGGCTGTCCGAACGATTGTCGGACCGGTTGTCGTAGCGACGCTCGGGACGGCTGTCGGAGGAGCGGTAACCACCGCGACTGTCACCGCCGCGGCTGTCCGAACGGTAGCCCCCGCGGTTGTCCCTGCTGTCGCGGTTGTCGCGGTTGTCGGACCGGAAACCACCACGGTTGTCGCCGCCACGGTTGT
The DNA here is from genome assembly GCF_001995215.1 of Amycolatopsis azurea DSM 43854. Classification (GTDB taxonomy): domain Bacteria; phylum Actinomycetota; class Actinomycetes; order Mycobacteriales; family Pseudonocardiaceae; genus Amycolatopsis; species Amycolatopsis azurea. The sequence continues at coordinate 659 of NZ_MUXN01000007.1, read as the reverse complement.
CGCGACGGTCGTCCGAGCGGTAGCCACCGCCCCGGTTGTCACGGCTGTCCCGGTTGTCGGATCGGTAACCACCGCGGTCGCTTCCCCGGCTGTCACGGCGATCGTCGGACCGGTAACCGCCACCGCGGTTGTCACGGCTGTCGCGGCCGCCGGACCGGTCGTCGTTGTAGCGCGGACGGTTCTCGTCGCGGCCCTGGCCACCGAAGCGGCTGCCACCGGAGCGCTGGTCACGGGGACCGTCGCCGCCGCGGCCGGGCTTGCCGGAATAGCTGCTCGTGCCGCGGGCACCGCGGTCGTCACGGCGCGGGCGGCCCTGGTAGCCGCCGTCGCGGCCGCCCCGGTCCTGCCTGCCGCCGGCGGAACCACGCCGGTCACCTCGCTGCGCGTCAGACCGGCCTCCGCGGGGACTGTCGTCCCGGCGACCCGACCGGCCGGACGCGCCATCATCTGAGTCACGTCGACCGAACTCGGACACCTGGCCTCCTGCCACTATTGAAAAAGTTTTCGACACTTGCGCCCACCCGTCGGGCGAGCCAACGGACCATTCTAGTCCGTCCATGGACATGAAAAGAGACAGGGCCCTGACCGGGGAGAACCTGTTAGGGGTTCTCGACCCTGGTCAGGACCCTGTCCTGAAGTTAGTCCGGCGGTGTCCTACT
>NZ_MUXN01000006.1 GCF_001995215.1 Amycolatopsis azurea DSM 43854 | reverse complement strand
GACCGCCCGCCCTTCACCGCGTCAGACGCGGGGAAAGTCCCCTTCAGCCCCTCGCGGCACCGAAAGATAGGGTTCGGCCCGTGTCGCGCCCCAATCAGGCTTCTGCCAAGAAACGTCCCGCCCCGCCGCCCGGTCTCGTCATCGTCGACAAGCCGTCCGGGATGACCTCCCACGACGTCGTCGCCAGGGCGCGGCGCTTCATGGGCACCCGCAAGGTCGGGCACGCCGGCACCCTCGACCCGATGGCCACCGGCGTCCTGGTGCTCGGCATCGAACGCGCGACGAAGCTCCTCGGCCATCTCGCCCTGGACCGCAAGACCTACCTCGCGACCCTCTCTTTGGGACTGTCGACCACGACCGACGACGCCGAGGGCGAGCCGATCGCCGAAGCCGCCGCGGACGCCGTCGAGAAGATCGCCGACGACCAGATCGCCGCCGGGATCGCCGCGCTGACCGGCGACATCCAGCAGGTGCCGAGCGCGGTCAGCGCGGTCAAGATCGACGGCAAACGCGCGTACGCCCGCGTCCGCGCCGGCGAAGAGGTCGTCATCCCGCCGCGTCCGGTCACCGTGCACCGCTTCGATCTGCTCGCCACCCGCCGTGAGGCCGGCCGGATCGAACTCGACGCAGTCGTCGAGTGTTCGTCAGGGACCTATGTCCGGGCGCTCGCCCGGGACCTCGGTGCCGGGCTCGGTGTCGGCGGGCATCTGCTCGCGTTGCGGCGCACCACGGTCGGTCCGTTCACGCTCGCCAAGGCCCGCACGCTCGATCAGCTCGAAGACAAGCCGGAGCTGTCGCTCGACCTCGACGCCGCCGTCGCGGCCGCGTTCCCGCGCCGCGATCTGGACGCCCGCACGGCGCAGGCGGTCCGATATGGACAGAGGGTGCCCTCGGCCGGGATCGAAGGCACCTACGGGATGTTCGGACCGGACGGCCGGGTGCTCGCCCTCGCCGCGGACGAAGGCGAACTGGCCCGGTCGGTGGTCGTGTTGCTCCCGGCCTAGGGTGGTGTTCGGAGCAGGCCTGGAGGAGACGGGGCTACAAGTGCAGCGTTGGCGTGGTTTGGGTGACCTTCCCGGGAGCTGGGGACGGTGCGTGGTGACGATCGGCGTCTTCGACGGCGTGCACCGCGGACATCAGGAGCTGATCTCGAGGACGGTCCGCGCCGCCGCCGAACGCGGCGTGCCGAGTGTGGTGCTGACCTTCGACCCGCATCCGTCGGAGGTGATCCGGCCGGGCAGTCATCCCGCGCAGCTGACCACGTTGCGCCGCAAGGCGGAACTGGTCGAGGGCCTGGGCGTGGACGTCTTCTGCGTGCTGCCGTTCACCCTCGAACTGTCGCGGCTGACCGCGCACGAGTTCGTGCACGAGGTCCTGGTGGACAAACTGCACGCGGCCGCGGTGATCGTGGGGGAGAACTTCACGTTCGGCGCGAAGGCCGCCGGTGACGTCAATCTGCTGCGCACGCTGGGGAAGCGGTTCGGTTTCGTGGCGCACGGGGCGGAACTGCAAGGGCTGCTCGCGCAGGAGCAGGCGGACAACGAGATCACCTTCTCCTCGACCTACGTGCGCTCGTGCATCGACGCGGGCGACGTCGTCGCGGCGTCCGAGGCGCTCGGCAGGCCGCACCGGCTGGAGGGCATCGTCGTCCGGGGCGACCGCCGGGGGCACGACCTCGGCTACCCGACGGCGAACCTGTCGACGCCGCGGTTCGCCGCCGTGCCCGCCGACGGGGTCTACAGCGCTTGGTTCACCCGTTCGTCGGATCCTGGCCGACGGCTTCGCGCCGCCGTCTCGGTCGGGACCAACCCGACGTTCTCGGGGCGGGAACGCACCGTCGAGGCCTTCGTCCTCGACATCGACGAGGATTTCTACGGGCAGCACGTCGCGCTCGATTTCGTCGCCAAGCTGCGGGATCAGGTCCGTTTCCCGACGTCGGAAGGTCTGGTGAAGCAGATCGACGAGGACGTCGCGCGGACGAGGGAAATGCTGGGCGAGCGGGACTGACCGGCACCGGACGGGGCCGGACGAGAATCTACAAACACGCCCGTCACGGTGCGTTCAGGTGGCAAGATGTCACGGACCGCGCGGGGCGTTCGACGGGGTTAGGGGAGCGGACCAGGTGGAGGACCACAAGATCGTCCAGCGGAACATCGCGCTGCAGAGGGAGTGGTACGGGGAGCCGCTCGGCGATCGGGTGCGGAGACTGGTCGTCGCCTTCGACATCTCCCAGGCCTTCCTCGCCGAGGTGCTCGGAATCAGCGCGCCCATGCTCAGCCAGGTGATGAGCGGGCGGCGGGCGAAGATCGGCAACCCGGTCGTGCTCGCCAAGATGATCATGCTGGAGCGCAAGGTGCTGGTCCCGGCGGTCGCCGCGGGGGACCGGAAGGCCATGCAGGAGGCGCTCGAAGACGTCCGCGATTCGCGGCCGACGGTGGGCAGGGACAGCATCCCGGTCGGCGCCGTCGCCGACGACCAGGGTGTGCTCGTGGCGCTGCGGGACATCGGCGAGGACGAAGACCTCACCGAAGCGGCGAAGCTGCTCGACGACGACTTCCCGTCACTGGCGGACCTGCTTCGCCGGGCGGCCAAGCACGCCTGACGATGCCGCTTTTCAGTGCTTTGATCCCGCCGGACGGCGTCCTCGACCAGGTCGCCGCCGCGCTCGGCGCGCCCGAGGACGGCGATTTCCGCTGGTCAGCGCGTGAGAACTGGCACATCACCCTCGGTTTCCACGGTGCGGACGACGCGGCCGAGCGGGGCGAATGGCTGGCCGGAAGGCTGGCCGGCGCGGAGGCGATCGACCTCCGGCTGGAAAAGGCCGCGACATTCCCCGGGGTCCTGTGGTTGAGTGTTCTCGGAACCGGGCTCCACGAGCTGGCCGAGAAGGCAGGCGCGGGGAGTGAGGGCAGGCCGTACGTGGCCCACCTGACACTGGCCCGCTTCCCCCGCGACCGGCCGGAAGCCGCGAGCGCGTGGGAGGAGCGGTTGGCCGGGTTCACCAGTGAGACTTGGACGGCGACCGAAGCCGTTCTGATGAGCAGTGACCGTGAGCAAGGCCTGTCGCACTACCGGGTGATCCGGTCGTACGCGTTGAACCGCGCCCGCGACTGAAGCCGCTGATCACGAGGCTGGTAGCCTCGACGATTGGGTCCGGCTGCAGTCCGTGGCGGCCGTGACCGTCTCACCCGGCGTGAAGCATCGTCCGGGCCGCACGGCACAGAATATCTAGGAGCACCACTGTGGCTTTGTCCACCGAAGAAAAGAAGTCGATCCTTGCCGAGTACGGCGTGCACGACTCGGACACCGGATCTCCCGAGGCCCAGGTCGCGCTGCTGACCAAGCGCATCGTCGGCCTCACCGAGCACCTCAAGGCTCACAAGCACGACCACCACTCCCGTCGCGGGCTCCTGCTGCTGGTCGGCCGTCGCCGCCGGCTGCTGAACTACGTGATGAAGGTGGACATCGAGCGTTACCGTGCGCTGATCCAGCGTCTCGGCCTTCGCCGATAGCTTGAACCCGAGGGGGAGTGACCACGTCGGTCGCTCCCCCTCGGTCCAAGTACCAGAGAACACGCGGCGCGAGCGCGCCCGGGGAACCGTCCGCCGGTCCTCGGTAGTGGTTCCCGGGCAACGGCCCGGGGGCTTCGATCGAAGACCGGCCTCACTCCTCGAGCGTCCGCAGGCGAAACAGGTCCCAGGGTGGGAGACTCGCGCCGTTACAGAGGATCAAAAGAGGAGATACACCCTATGACCGACTCCACCGGAGTCACCGTGCACGAAACCGAAGCCGTGATCGACAACGGCCGTTTCGGCACCCGCACCGTCCGCTTCGAGACCGGCCGCCTGGCCCGTCAGGCCGCCGGCGCCGTCGTCGCGTACCTCGACGAAGAGACCATGCTGCTCTCGGCGACCACCGCGTCGAAGCACCCGAAGGACCACTTCGACTTCTTCCCGCTGACCGTGGACGTCGAGGAGCGGATGTACGCCGCCGGACGCATCCCCGGCGCGTTCTTCCGCCGCGAAGGTCGCCCGTCGACCGACGCGATCCTGACCTGCCGCCTGATCGACCGGCCGCTGCGCCCGTCGTTCGCCGACGGTCTCCGCAACGAGATCCAGGTCGTCATCACCGTCCAGAGCCTCAACCCGGACGACCCGTACGACGTGCTCGCGATCAACGCGGCCTCGGCCTCGACCCAGATCGCCGGCCTGCCGTTCTCGGGCCCGGTCGGCGGCGTCCGCGTCGCGCTGATCGAGGGCCAGTGGGTCGCGTTCCCGACCTGGAAGCAGCTCGAAGACGCCACCTTCAACATGGTGGTCGCCGGTCGCATCGTCGGTGACGACGTCGCGATCATGATGGTCGAGGCCGAGGGCACCGAGCGCACGCTCGACCTGATCGCCGACGGCGGCAAGGCGCCGGACGAGATCGCCGTCGCCGAGGGCCTCGAAGCCGCCAAGCCGTTCATCAAGGTGCTGTGCGAGGCCCAGCAGCAGCTGGCCGAGCTCGCCGCCAAGCCGACCGGTGAGTTCCCGGTCTTCCTGGCCTACGAGCAGGACGCTTTCGACGCCGTCGCCGCCATCGCGACCGACGACCTCGCGAACGCCCTGACCATCGCGGGCAAGCAGGACCGTGAGAACGCGACCGACCAGGTCAAGGCCGCGGTGCTGGAGAAGGTCGGCCTGGGCGAGGGCGAAGCCTTCCAGGGCCGCGAGAAGGAGATCGGCGCGGCGTTCAAGGCCCTGTCGAAGAAGATCATGCGCAAGCGCGTCCTCACGGACAAGATCCGCATGGACGGCCGCGGCCTGACCGACATCCGGTCGCTCGCCGCCGAGGTCGCCGTGATCCCGCGGGCGCACGGTTCCGCGCTGTTCGAGCGCGGTGAGACCCAGATCCTGGGCGTCACCACGCTGAACATGCTCCGCATGGAGCAGCAGATCGACTCGCTCTCCCCGGAGACCACGAAGCGGTACCTGCACCACTACAACTTCCCGCCGTTCTCCACCGGCGAGACCGGCCGCGTCGGTTCGCCGAAGCGGCGCGAGATCGGCCACGGCATGCTCGCCGAGCGCGCCCTGGTCCCGGTTCTGCCGAAGCGGGACGAGTTCCCGTACGCGATCCGCCAGGTCTCCGAGGCGCTGGGCTCCAACGGCTCCACCTCGATGGGCTCGGTCTGCGCCTCGACCATGGGTCTGCTGAACGCGGGTGTCCCGCTGAAGGCGCCGGTCGCCGGCATCGCCATGGGCCTCATCTCCGACGAGGTCGACGGCGAGACCCGCTACGTCGCGCTGACCGACATCCTCGGTGCCGAAGACGCCATGGGCGACATGGACTTCAAGGTCGCCGGCACCAAGGACATCATCACCGCGCTCCAGCTCGACACGAAGCTCGACGGCATCCCGTCGGAGGTCCTCGCGGCCGCGCTGAAGCAGGCGAAGGACGCTCGCCTCACCATCCTGGAGGTCATCGCCGAGGCGATCGACGGCCCGGACGAGATGAGCCCGTACGCCCCGCGCGTCACCAGCGTGAAGATCCCGGTGGACAAGATCGGCGAGGTCATCGGCCCGAAGGGCAAGATGATCAACTCGATCACCGAGGAGACCGGCGCCGACATCTCCATCGAGGACGACGGCACGATCTACGTGGGCGCGGCCGACGGCCCGTCGGCGGAGGCGGCGATCGACAAGATCAACGCCATCGCCAACCCGCAGCTGCCCAAGGTCGGCGAGCGCTTCCTCGGCACCGTGGTGAAGACGGCCGCGTTCGGCGCGTTCGTCTCGCTGCTGCCGGGCAAGGACGGCCTGGTGCACATCTCGAAGCTGGGCAACGGCAAGCGGATCGCCAAGGTCGAGGACGTGGTCAACGTGGGCGACAAGCTCCGCGTCGAGATCGCCGACATCGACAACCGCGGCAAGATCAGCCTGATCGTGGTCAAGGAAGACGACGCCGCCGACGCCGCCGAGAAGCCCGCCGAGGGTGACAAGGCCGAGGCCCCGAAGGCCGACGCGTAGTAGTCCTGGCTAGACCGATGTGAAACGCCGTGAAAGGGTCGTTCGGGGCACTCGTTGTCCTGAACGGCCCTTTCATGACATGTGAGTAAGGGATCCGTTGGCTCGTCAGATCTCCGGGCACGAACAGCCCATCGGCAGCACCCGTACGCTCGAGTCCTCTTCGGACGGTGCGGTGGTCAAGCGCAGTGTGCTGGCCGGTGGCCTCCGGGTCATCACCGAGCACGTTCCCGCGTCCCGGTCGGTGACGGTCGGACTGTGGGTCGGCGTCGGATCGCGGGATGAGCCGTCGTCGGTCGAAGGCGCGGCGCACTACCTCGAACACCTGCTGTTCAAGGGCACCACGAACCGCGACGCCACCCAGATCGCCGAGGAGATCGACGCGGTCGGCGGGGAGTTCAACGCGTTCACCGCGAAGGAACACACCTGCTACTACGCGCAGGTGCTCGACGAGGACCTGCCGCTCGCGATGGATCTCGTCACCGACGTCGTGTTCGAGGCGTTGTGCACGGACAAGGACGTCGAGACCGAGCGCAGTGTCGTGCTCGAAGAGATCTCGATGCGGGACGACGACCCGGAAGACCTGCTGCACGAGACCTTCGTCGGCGCTATCCTGGGCGATCACGCGCTGGGACGTCCGGTGCTCGGCAGCGAGAAGTCCATCATCGAGATGTCGGCGTCGGCGTTGCGCGGGTTCTACCGGCGCCGCTACACGCTGCCGCGGATGGTGCTCGCGGTCGCCGGAAACATCGAGCACGGCCAGGTGCTTCGCTTGGTGCGCAAGGCTTTGCGGAACAGGCTGACCGGGTCGGCGACGCCGGTGGCGCCGCGTGGCGGCCGCGCGCGGATCGCGATGGCGCCGAAGCTCGCGCTGCACACCGACGACACCGAGCAGGCGCACGTGATGCTCGGCCTGCGTTCGCTGCCGCGGCACGACGACCGGCGGTTCGCGCAGTCGGTGCTGAACGCCGCGCTCGGCGGCGGGATGAGCTCGCGGCTGTTCCAGGAGGTCCGCGAGAAGCGCGGGCTGGCGTACCAGGTGTATTCGTCCGTCGCGAGCTACGCCGACGCCGGGCACATGGCCGTGTACGCGGGCTGCCAGCCGGAGAAGCTCGGCGAGGTCGCCGGGGTGATCCGCGAGGTGCTCGAACTCGTCGGCAAGGACGGGCTGAGCGAAGCCGAGGTCGCGCGGGCGAAGGGGCAGTTGCGGGGCGGGCTCGTGCTCGGCCTGGAGGACACCTCGTCGCGGATGTCGCGAATCGGCAAGAACGAACTGAACTACGGCCGCTATCTCGGCGTCGACGACACGGTGGCGCGGATCGACGCCGTCACCACCGAAGAGGTCTGTGCGCTCGCTCGCACTCTGCTGCGTCGCCCTGGTGGCGTGTCGGCGGCGGCGGTCGTCGGGCCGTACGCTCACGCCGACGACCTGCCGGACGATCTGCACGAGGTGATCGCATCATGACCGCTGGAATTCGCGTCGGTGTGCTGGGCGCACGCGGCCGGATGGGCCAGGAAGTGGTCAACGCCGTCAACGGCGCCGACGACATGGAGCTCGTCGCCGCGCTCGACGCCGGTGATGACTTCTCGGCGCTCAAGCAGGCACAGGTCGTCGTCGACTTCACCCATCCCGACGCGGTGATGGACAACCTGGAGTTCCTGACCGGCAACGGGATCCACGCCGTGGTCGGCACCACCGGGTTCAGCGGGGAGCGGCTGGAGAAGCTGCGTTCGTGGCTCGCCGCCGACCCGTCGCTCGGCGTGCTCATCGCGCCGAACTTCGCCCTCGGCGCGGTGCTGGCGATGCGTTTCGCCCAGCAGGCGGCCCGGTTCTACAACTCGGCCGAGGTCATCGAGCTGCACCACAACCGCAAGGCCGACGCGCCGTCCGGTACCGCCGCGCACACCGCCCGGCTGATCTCCGAGGCCCGTGCGGAAGCCGGTCTCGCGCCCGGTGAAGACGCGACGACGTCCGAAGTGGACGGTGCCCGCGGCGCGCTCGTCGACGACGTCCGCGTGCATTCGGTCCGGCTGCCCGGTCTGGTGGCGCACGAGGAGATCCTGTTCGGCGGTGAGGGGGAGACCCTGACCATCCGGCACGACTCGCTGCACCGCACGTCGTTCATGCCCGGTGTGCTGCTCGGCGTGCGCTCGGTGCTCACGCGGCCCGGCCTGACGGTCGGTCTCGAGAACATCCTCGACCTGTGAGGGCCCGCAATTTCGCGCTGGTGATGACGGCGGCCCTCGCGGTCTACGTCGTCCTGCTGGCCGGCCGGGGGATCGCGTTGCTGGGCACCGGCGAGACGGTGCCGGTGATCTTCGGCATCGGTGTCCTGCTGCTGCCGCTGCTCGGGATCTGGATCATCGTGACCACCTGGCGATCCGGCGTCCAGATCCAGCGGCTTTCACGGCGGCTGGACGAAGAAGGCGGCCTGCCCGACGTGTCCGACCTGCCGCGGCGGCCTTCGGGCCGGGTGGATCGCGACGCCGCGGACGCCTGGTTCGACGAGCGCCGCGCCGAGGTCGAGGCCGATCAGGAGAATTGGCGCGTCTGGTACCGGCTGGCGTACGCGTACGAGATCGCCGGGGACCGGAAGCGGGCCCGCGCGACCATGCGGCGTGCCGTCGAACTCGAAGGAAAGTCCCGCACTTAGAGGACTGAACGCGGTAGTTGGGAGCGCGAACCACCGCATTCAGAGGACTAAATGCGTGAGGTCAGTAGTGGAACCAGCCGGCGAACAGGGCGGGTGAAGCGGCCAGCAGGCTGAACCGCAGCCAGCGGCCCAGGAAACCGGTGGCCAGGAAGCTCGCCAGCGGCATCTTCACCAGCCCCGCGAGCACGCTCGTGGCCATGTACGGCGGCAGCCCGAGGATCGAACTCACCCCGTACGTGCCCGCCATCCAGTGCGGATGCCGGTGGCAGCGTTCGCGCAGGGCGTCGAGCCGGGCCCGCATCTTCTTGGTGCGCGCCCGCCACCGTTCCCGGCGCGGGGTGGGCGGCCGCTCCCGGTGCAGCCGGTCGTGCAGGGGTTTCGGCAGCTTGATCGTGCCCTTCGCGGCGAGGTAGTAGAGCGTCTTCCCGCCGACCTGACCGGCCGCGACGACGGCGCCGAGCAGCAGCCATGGCAGTGTCGGCTCACTCGCGCAGAGGCCGATGAGGAACATCTCGATGCTGACCACGGGGAGGATCGCCGAGCCGAAGGCGACGCCGAACGACAGGAGCAACCAGCCCACCATCGTTGCCTCCCCGTTATCTTCGTTCTCTCCAAGTTATCAGCTGAAATACGGGTCGCACTGGGGCCAGCCCCCGTTACCGGACTCGGGCGCGCACCAGAAGATCACCTGCACGTCGGCTGGCGGCCACCTGCCGCTGCCATGCTGAACGAGTGGCCGACGTGCACGACGCGGTCCGCGGCAAGGGTTTCGCGGATCGCTTCGACGACTTCTGCGCGGCCGTGGTCCGGCGCCTCCCCTTCGGGCTTTCCCGGCTGGTGGCGCCGAGTTTCCTCGGTTTCGCGCTCATCAACGGGTTCACCTTCGGGGTCGACCTGCTGCTGCTGACTCTGCTTCGCGGCTGGCTCGGGCTGCCGGTGTGGCTGGCGATCACGCTCGCCTACGGGGTGGCGTTCGGGCTGAGCTTCGTGCTCAACCGCAGCATGAACTTCCGCTCGCACGCGCCCGTCGGCAGGCAGGCGGTGCTGTACGTCGTCGCGATCGTCATCAACTACCTGGCGTTCCTGCTCGGCGTCGGCGCGGGACTGGCCGCGCTGGGCGTCGACTACCGCTTGTCCCGGCTCATCGCCGGGGCGTGCGAAGGCGTCTTCATGTACTCGGTGATGCGCTGGGTCGTGTTCGCGAAGTCAGGGAGTGAGCTCGAGGTCGAGGCCGCCGGTGAGCCGGACTTCGCGCACGTTCGTGCTTCCGGTGTCGAGGATGCGGACGGTGCCGTCGGGGGACCAGCCCGCGCGGCGGAAGAAACCCAGTGACGCGTGATCGGTCTGGGCGACCCAGCTGATCCCGCGGGTGGCGCCGTCCTCACGCAGCCAGGCGGACGCGTTCGCCAGCAGGCGTCCCGCGTGCCCGCGCCGTCCCCAGCGGGGCTCGACCAGCAGCGAGGCGATGAGCGCCGTCGTCGCGGCGTCGTCGGGCAGCGATCCGTCGGCGGTGGCCACTTCGCTCTCCGGAGCCCGGCCGGCGACGCAGAAACCGACGGTGAACTCGCCTTCGGTGGCGAGGAAGACGTGCGTGCCCGGGTACTCGATCGTTTCGGCCCACGTCTTTTCGAGCTCCACGACGTCGAGCTCGGCGACGGCCGCTTCGCCGAGCAGTTCCGTGTAGGCGCTTCGCCAGGTATCGCGCTGGATGCGGGCGATCTCGGGGGCGTCGGACACGACTGCGGGGCGGACTTCGGCGGCGGCCATGGCAGGCAATTTATCGTGGTCGCCGGAAACTGTCGGTGGCGGATGGCACCATTCCGACGATGAGCACTTCGACCATCAGCGGTCCGGTCGCGCGCCGGATCGCCCTGGCCGCGCAGGGATTCTCCGAAGCACGTCCGAGCGGTGCGGTGACGAGACGGCATCTGCAACGCGTGCTGTCGCGAATCCAGTTGCTGCAACTGGATTCGGTGAACGTCGCGGTCCGCGCGCACTACATGCCGCTGTTCTCCCGGCTCGGCGCGTACGAGCCCACGCTGGTGGACGACGCGGCGTGGTCCCATTCCGCGCGCAAGCCCCGGATGCTGGTCGAATCCTGGGCACACGAGGCGAGCCTGCTGCCGGTGGCGGACTGGCCGCTGCTGCGGTCCGGGGCGAAGCGCATGGGCTGGTGGACGAACTACGCGCGCGTGCTGGAGCAGACGCCTCAGCTGGTGGACGACATCCTCGCCGTGGTCAAGGAACAGGGACCGATCGGCGCGGGCGGCATCGAGCGTGCCCTGGAAAGTGATTCCGGCGGCTACAAGCCCGGCTCGTGGTGGGAGCGGTCGGAGGTCAAGAAGGCCTGCGAGTGGCTGTTCGGCATGGGGCAGCTGACCACCGGCACGCGCCGGTCGTTCGAGCGGCTGTACGACCTGACCGAACGCGTCGTGCCGCCGGAGATCCTGTCGCGGCGGGTGAGCCCGGAGGAGGGCGCCCGCGAACTGATCACCCGCGCGGCCGTCGCGCTGGGCATCGGCACCGAACCGGATCTGCGGGACTACTACCGGCTCGGCCCCGACGTCAGCAAGCGGGCGGTGGCCGAACTGGTCGACGCGGGTGTGCTGGAACCGGTGACCGTGGACGGCTGGCCCGCCCCGGCGTACCGGCATGTCGCGGCGAAGGCGCCTCGTACGGTCACCGGCCGCGCGCTGCTGTCGCCGTTCGACCCGCTGATCTGGGAACGCGCCCGGACCGAGCGCATCTTCGACTTCTTCTACCGCATCGAGATCTACGTCCCCGAGCCGAAGCGGATCTACGGGTACTACGTGTTCCCGTTCCTGCTCGACGGCGAACTCGTCGGCCGGGTCGACCTCAAATGCGACCGGGCCGCCGGCGTGCTTCGCGTCCAGGGTGCCTTCGCCGAGCCCGGGGTGGACGTCGCGCGGGTCGCGAGTGAGCTGGCGGGCGAGCTGCGGCTGATGGCGGAGTGGCAGGGGCTGGACGGGGTCGCGGTGGGGGAGCGGGGCGATCTCGCTCCCGTGCTCTCCCGCCTCGTGCGCTAGGCGAGCCTCGTGGCGAGGTGTCACTGAGGGTGAGGGGTCATGACCGGACCGGTCACGCGGGACTGTGTGGATTTCTGTGCGTCCAACGCACCAAAATCCACACAGTCGGCACCAGAGGTCCGCCACATCTGGCTTCCCCGCTCGGCCGTCGGCGGCATCGTCGACCCAGCACTCTCCCGAAACGCCACCGTCCCCTGGTCAGGGGTAGGTAGGCAAATACCGGTCCGCTCTAACCGTCCTCACCACTCACGAGGTCAAGCCGCTCGCTGGGGCCCAAGCCGCCGGGTTTCGCCGAGCACAAGTTCCGGCTCCGCGGCTGGAACCGGAAACATCCGCTGCGGATGTTGGCTCGACCCCGGTCACGGGACGGCGCTGCTCGAAGCAGCCGGGGACGCGGAGCTGGTCTGGGCCCACCAGGCGGACACCCTGTCGGGGAAGGCCACAGGCCTGGTGCGGGTCGATCCGCACACCGGGATCACCGACGAGCACCTGGCGGCCGTCCGCGAGCACCTGAACCGAGCAAGGGACCTTTGCTCCCACCCCCGTGGAAAAGTGAGAGCAAAGGTCCCTCGATCCCCCTGTGGTCCACGGCCTCAGCGGGCCGCGCTGGTCACCTTCGCGTCGCCGGTGCCGGTGCGCGCCCGCACCTTGAGCGAGACCTCGGCGGGAGCGGTCTCCGCGACATCCAGCTCGCTCGACACGGCGCCGGTCGTCGACGAAAGGTCGATCTCCGCCTGGACGCCGCCGCGGATCCCGACCCGGACCTCGCCCGATCCGGTGGTCAGCTCCAGCGACCCGGAGGCGGCGTCGGCCACCGAGAGGTCGCCGCTGCCGGTGCGCGCCAGGACCTCGCCCGCGACCTCGCCGAGCCAGACGTCGCCGGTGCCGGTCGCGACCGTGGCCGAGCCGTTCACCGAGGCCGCTTCGACGGAGCCGCTGCCGGTGCGCAGTTGCAGACCGGACAGCGTCGGCCCGAGTTTGATGTCGCCGGTGCCGGTGCGGACGATCGCCGAGCCGTCGGCCCGCTCCAGGCCGATCTTGCCGGCGCCGGTGAGGAGGTCGGCGCGCCCGGCGGCACCGGTCACCGTGACGTCGGCCGCTCCGGCCCGCACCTCCAGATGCGAACCGGCGGGTGCCCGGACGGTCACGGCGAGCGGGACGTTCTTCAGCTGCCAGGCCTTCGGCGCCTGGACGACCAGCCGGTTGCCGACCTTCTCGATCCGCGTCTGCGCCACGGCGTCGCCCACCGAGGTGCGCGGATCGGCGCCGAGCTGGTCGCCGAAGCGTTCCCCGACCCAGCTGAGCAGGCTCGTCATCCCGTCCACCCACGGCTGCTGCTCGCCGCCGTCCCGGCGGACCTCGGCGTGGACGCCGTTCTCGCCGGTCAGTTCGATGGTCACCCGGCCGATGGCCACGCTCACGTCGATCTCGATCGGACCCTCGGCGTCGAAGTCTTCGACGCGCACGATCTCTTCACCCGCGGGGGTGTTCTCCTCGGTCATTTCCGTCCCTCAGTGTCTGGTGGTGAACCCGCGACCGCGATCGACGTCGGCAGGACGCTGCCTGGTCTTCCCCGTCACGATGGCGGACCAGGGCGCCCTGCCACCGCGATAGCGGGGCCTTCGGCCGGGGCGGGTTCACGCGTTTGGTTGCTTTTGAGGTGCGTCCTCAGCTCCGCCCACAGGAGACTCAGCCCTGGACCCAGCCGTGCAGGTGCGAACCGGCACCGCCGCCAGGCTTCTGCTTGTGCTGCCAGTGCTCGCCGCCGCTCTTGCCCAGCGCCCCCTGGACGGCCTGCGAGACGAACGTGTTCAGCGAAACGCCCTGAGAGGCGGCCGCGGCTTCCGCCTGGCCCTTGACCTGCTCGAACAGGCGCAGCGTGATGCGGGTGATGTCGCCCGTGTCCACCTTGGGCGCGCGCGGGGCCTCCCGCGGCGCCTCCTGGCGGGGCGCGGACTGCTCGGCGCCCTCGGCGGAGCCGGAGCCGGTGACGACGACGCGCACGTCGCGGCCGTCGAGCCGGACGTCGACGACGTGCCCCGGCAGTGCCGAAGTCACTTCGGCGGCGAGGTCGGCGAGGGCGTTCATGATGGTCAGGCGGGCGGCGGGCTCCAGCGCCGACGACAGCAGCGCGGCAGCGCGCCGCGTCTGCTCGTCGCCGGCCGAAGCCGTGTTCGCGAGGTCCTCGCGAAGGCTTGTGATGTACGGCGTCAGATCCATGACACCACTATGACGTCACTTGTGATGTCAGTCAAGGAGCCCATGACGTCACCGTGATGTCGGCGGGGTGTCAGGGAGGGCTGCGGTTACGCTGCTTGGAGTCGTGGAGCAGGGGTCGAAAGGGAGTGCGAACGTGGCCGAGACCGTGTCACCCAAGGTTCAACTGATCGCGAAGACGGAGTTCTTCCCGCCGTCGGACGTACCGTGGTCGACCGATGCCGACGGTGGTGAGGCGCTGGCCGAATTCGCGGGCCGGGCCTGCTACCAGTCCTGGAAGAAGCCGAACCCGAAGACGGCCACCAACGCCGGCTACCTCGAGCACATCATCGACGTCGGCCACCTGTCGGTGCTGGAGCACGGGTCCGTCAGCTTCTACATCACCGGGATCTCCCGCTCGCTGACGCACGAGCTGATCCGCCACCGCCACTTCTCCTACTCGCAGCTCTCGCAGCGCTACGTGCCGGAGCGCGACGCCGCGTTCGTCGAGCCCGACGTCATCGCGCAGGACCCGGAGCTGCACGCGAAGTTCCTCGCCGCCTCCCAGGCCGCCGTCGACGCCTACACCGAGCTCCTCGCCGGCCTGGAGGAGAAGTTCGCCGACGTGCCGAGCGCGACCCTGCGCCGCAAGCAGGCCCGCCAGGCCGCCCGCGCGGTGCTGCCGAACGCGACCGAGACCCGCATCGTGGTCACCGGCAACTACCGCGCCTGGCGGCACTTCATCGCCATGCGCGCCACCGAACACGCCGACGTCGAGATCCGCGCCCTGGCCATCGACTGCCTGCGCGAGCTGCAGAAGGCCTCGGGCAACGTGTTCGCGGACTTCACCATCTCCGCGCTGCCCGACGGCACCGAGGTCGCGTCCAGCCCGAAGGTCCTCGAAGGCTGATGCGACGCCTCGCGATCGACGTCCGGCCCGGCGAATACGCGGTCGCCCGCCTCGCCCCGGACGCGCCGGTTCCGGCGAACCTGCTCGACCCCGGCGAGCCCGTGCTGATCTCCGTCACACGGACGCCCGAAGAACTGTCGGTGATCTGCCCGGCCGGTCTCGCGCCGGCCGGGGCCACCGTCGAGGACGGCTGGCGACTGCTGTCGGTCCGCGGGCCGCTGGCGTTCACGCTGACCGGCATCATCGCGGCGCTGTCGAGCGAGCTGGCCGCCGCCGGGGTGGCGCTGTTCTCGCTGTCCACTTTCGACACCGACCACGTGCTGGTCCGGGGGTCCGAACTGGAGCGTGCGGTGAAGGCGCTCCAGGAGTCCGGGCACGAGGTCACGGTCTGATTCACTAAGCGGGTCCGAGGAACCTTCCGGTACGCGAACGGGTCCGAGTTAGCATCCTGCGCGAACCGAAGGAGCACCGAACCTTGACCGACGAACAGACCCGTCCGTACGGGCCGCCCCAGCAGACGCACCAGGCCGCCGTCGGGCGGATCGTCGCCGGACGGTACGCCCTGCTGGGCGAGCTCGGCCGCGGCGGGATGGGGATCGTCTGGCGTGCACAGGACCAGGTGATCGGCCGCCAGGTGGCGATCAAGGAGCTGAAGTTCCCGAACGCGCCCGAGGACGCCTCGGTGCTTTCGGAGCGGATGCTGCGCGAGGTACGTTCCGGCGGCCGCCTCAACGACCCGGCCGTGGTCACCGTGTACGACGTCGTCACCGAGAACGGCGCGACGTACATCGTGATGGAGCTGGTCGAGGCGCCGACTTTGGCCGACCTGGTCCGCGAACGCGGACCCCTGCCCGCGCAGCAGGTCGCGCAGGTGGGGGAGCGGGTGCTGTCCGCGCTGCGGGCCGCGCACGCCGCCGGGATCGTGCACCGCGACGTCAAACCGGCGAACATCATGGTCGCGCCGGACGGCCGCGTGAAACTCACCGACTTCGGCATCGCCCACGCCGCCGACGACCCGCGCCTGACCACCAGCGGCATGATCGTCGGCTCACCCGCGTTCATGGCGCCGGAACGGGTCGAGGGCCGCGACGCGATGCCCGAATCGGACCTCTGGTCCCTGGGCACGACGCTGTTCTTCGCCGCCGAGGGCATCGTCGCGTTCGAACGGTCGACCACCGCGGCCACGCTGCACGCGATCATGACCGAGGCGCCGTATCTGACCCGCGTCCAGGGCCCGCTGGCCGCCGCGATCCTCGGTCTCCTGGTCACCAAGCCCGAAGCGCGGATGTCGTATGACCAGGTGCGCAGCCTGCTCTCGGCGGCGCAGGGCGTCCAGGCCCAGCCGACCCCGCCCTCGGGCGGCACGGCGATGATGCAGCCCGGCCAGCCGATGACCCGGCTCGCGCCCGCCCCCGCCAAACGCAACCTTCGGCCGCTGTGGCTGAGCCTCGCCGCCGTCGCCGTGATCGGAGCCCTGGTCGGCGGGATCTTCCTGGGCCGCTGGATGGCCGCGCCCGCGGGGAACACGCAGGCACAGGCGACGCTCACCTACGGCATCAACGGCCAGGTCAAGCTAGGGTCCTCCGGGGACTGCTACAACGTGCCGCTCAGAGAGGGCATCAACCTGAACGACGGGGTCAGCTGCGACAAAGACCACCTGCTGGAGATCTTCGCCAAACGTGCCCTGCTCGACGTGGAGTCCTACAGCGACGACGACGCGCAGATCGCCGAGTATCCGGGCGTGGAAACGGTCAACCGGATCGCCGAGACGGTGTGCGCCGCGACCTTCAACTCGAACGTCGTGCCCGCCGCGCAGCGGGCCACGCTGACCTGGCGGGCGGTCGTCCCGACCGAGGCCGAGTGGAAGCGTCCGCCCACCGAGGAGGCCCGCGACTACTCGCGCGGGTTCTACTGCCTGCTCGCCAAGACCGACGGCGGCCAGATCCCGTCCCAGATCACGACCAAGGTCAAATAGGTCACAGAGAGTTTGCGCCGAGTTCGCCTTCGTCGCGGAAAATCTCCCGCATTCGTAGGGGACGACCACGTCGGCAAGGGGTTCGGCACTCGCAGGAGGTACCTTCACAGCATGTCCACTCCACCCACCGCAGCGCCGGGAAGACCGTTCGGGCGCGTGCTCACCGCGATGGCCACCCCCTTCGACGCCGACGGCGCGCTGGACCTGAAGCGGGCGCAGGAGCTGGCCGAACACCTCGTGGATCTGGGCAACGACGGTCTCGTCGTGAACGGCACGACCGGGGAGAGCCCGACCACGACCGACGCCGAAAAGGCCGAGCTGGTCCGCGCCGTCGTCGAAGCGGTCGGCGACCGCGCGACGATCGTCGCCGGGGCGGGCACGAACAACACCGCGCACAGCATCGAGCAGGCGAAGCAGGCCGAAGCGGCGGGCGCCCACGGCATCCTCGTCGTCACGCCGTACTACTCGCGGCCCAGCCAGGCCGGGCTCTACGCGCACTTCACCACGGTCGCCGACGCCAGTGGCCTGCCGGTGATGCTCTACGACATCCCGCCGCGCTCGATCGTCCCCATCGAGGTCGACACGCTGCTGCGGCTCGCCGAGCACCCGCGCATCCTCGCGGTCAAGGACGCCAAGGGCGACCTGATCGCCGGCTCCGAGGTCATCGCGAACTCGCAGCTCGCCTACTACTCCGGTGACGACGGCCTCAACCTGCCGTGGGTCTCCGTCGGCGGCGCGGGCGTGGTCAGCGTGATCGGGCACGTCGTCGCGGGCCGCATCCGCGGCATGATGGACGCCTACGAATCCGGTGACACCTCCACCGCGCGCACCAACCACCGCGGGATGCTGCCGGTCCTGCGGGCGATGTCCCGCGTCGGCGGCGTCGCCTTCTCGAAGGCGGCCCTGCGGCTGCGCGGATTCGACATCGGCGACCCGCGGCTGCCCATCGTGGCCGCGAGCGAAGACCAGCTCCAGGCGATTTCCGCCGATCTCGCCCAGGGGGGCGTGCCGCTCGGCGACAGCGATGCCAGTGCCTGGCATGGTGCACGAGTGGCACAAGCAGATTCAGCGGCGGCCTATACGGCGCCGACTTCACATACCAGCGTAGGGACCATGCCTCGGTGAGTTCATTGCCAACCGGACCCGGACCGACCACCCCGCCGCCGGCGCTGCCCGAAGGCGCCTTGCGCGTGGTCGCGCTCGGCGGGATCGGCGAAGTCGGCCGCAACATGACCGTCTTCGAATTCGGCGGCCGTCTGCTGATCGTCGACTGCGGGGTCCTGTTCCCCGAAGACGACCAGCCCGGTGTCGACCTGATCCTGCCCGACTTCCGCGCGATCGAAGACCGCCTGGAGGACATCGACGGCCTCGTCCTCACCCACGGGCACGAAGACCACATCGGCGCCGTCCCGTTCCTGCTGCGGCTCGTGCCGGACCTGAAGATCTACGGCTCCCGGTTCACGAACGCGCTGCTCGCGGCCAAGGCCAAGGAACACCGCCAGAGGCCGAACCTGATCGAGGTCCGTGAGGGCGAGCACCGCAAGGTCGGCGCGTTCGACCTCGAGTTCTTCGCGGTCAACCACTCGATCCCGGACGCGCTCGCGGTGGCCATCCGCACCCCCGCGGGCGTCGTGCTGCACACCGGCGACATCAAGCTCGACCAGCTCCCGCTCGACGGCAGGCTGACCGACCTCGCCGGGTTCTCCCGGCTCGGCGACGAGGGCGTGGACCTGTTCTGCGTCGACTCGACCAACGCCGAGGTGCCCGGGTTCGTCATGCCGGAGCGCGACATCGGCCCGGTGCTCGACGACGTCGTCCGCAAGGTCGACCAGCGCGTCATCGTCGCCTGCTTCGCCAGCCACGTGCACCGCGTCCAGCAGGTGCTCGACGCCGCCGTGCGGCACGGGCGCCGGGTCGCGTTCGTCGGCCGGTCGATGGTCCGGAACATGGGCATCGCCGCCGACCTCGGCCTGCTGAACGTGCCCGACGGCCTGCTGGTCAACCTCGACCAGGCGGGCGACCTGCCCGAGAGCAAGGTGCTGTTCGTGTCGACCGGTTCGCAGGGCGAGCCGCTGTCGGCGCTGTCGCGGATGGCGCGCGGCGAGCACCGGCAGATCTCGATCCGCTCCGGCGACACGGTCGTCCTGGCCAGCTCGATGATCCCGGGCAACGAGACCGCGGTCTTCGGCGTCGTCAACGGCCTCACCCGGCTCGGCGCGAACGTCGTGCACCAGGGCAACGCCAAGGTGCACGTGTCCGGGCACGCGTCGGCGGGCGAGCTGCTGTACCTGTACAACGCGGTGCGCCCCAGCAACGTCATGCCGGTGCACGGCGAGTGGAAGCACCTGCGCGCCAACGGCGAGCTGGCCGTGCGCACCGGTGTCGCGCCGGAGAACGTGGTCATCGCCGAAGACGGTGTCGTGGTCGACCTCGTCGACGGCAAGGCTTCGCGGACCGGCCGGGTCGAGGTCGGGCACGTGTACGTCGACGGCCTCTCGGTCGGCGACGTCGGCGAGTCGACGCTGTCCGACAGGCTCGTGCTCGGCGAGGGCGGCTTCATCGCCATCACCGTCGCCGTGGACACCAACACCGGTCGGGCGGTGACCCGTCCGACGGTGTCCGGGCGCGGGTTCTCCGACGACCCCAAGGCGCTCGACGCGGTGCTCCCCATGGTGGAGATGGAGCTCGCGAGGACCGAGGCCGAGGGCATCACCGACACGCACCGCATCGCGCAGGCCGTGCGCCGTGTCGTCGGCCGCTGGGTCGCCGACACCTACCGGCGCCGCCCGATGATCGTGCCGACGGTCATCCCCGTGTAGCTCGAACGCGCGTAAAGGCCCCCTTACTCAGTCGAGCCAGGGGGCCTTCGCGCGCATAATCACCACATGATGGTGGGGGTGTACGTCGTGGCGGCGCTCGCGGGCGTCGCGCTGGGGGTCGGCGCGGTCTACGGGGGCTGGATCGCGTTCGAGGGGATCCGGCGCGACCGGCGGCTGCGGCCCGGGCTCGTCGCCGCCGGGCTCCGGCTTGATCGCTGGGAACGCGTCGTCGAGAAGATGGACAGTGAGGACCCCGCGGAACGGCTCGCGAGCTTCACGGACCTGGAGCGATACGTACGCGAAGAACCTGACGCGCGCGAAGACGCCATCGAGCTGACCTGCACCTACCTGCGCAAGCCGTTCAGGTTCCCGGTCGAGGACGAGGACGAGTTGGTGATCCGGCGGGCCGCGCAAGGTCTGCTGACCCGGTGTCTCCGGCGGCCCGGGATCCTCGAACACCGGGAGGAGCTGGATCTCCAGGACGCGGTCCTCGTCGAGCCGGACTTCGCGGACTGTGACCTCAGCGGTGCCGACTTCCGTGACGGAGTGATCGTCGGCGGGGACTTCCAGGGTGCCCGGTTCTGGCGTTTCGCGAACTTCGACAGGGTGTGGTTCACCGGCGTCACCGACTTCCGCGCGGCCGCCTTCCCCCGGTTCACCAGCTTCGCCGAGGCGATGTTCAGTGGGACGACCACCTTCGCCGGGGCCGAGTTCGAGGACCGCGTGGACTTCGCCGACGCGCGGGTGGAGAAGCCGGACGCGGCGCACTCGTGGCCGTCACCCTGGCAGGTCTGGGTGGCTTCGCCGGTCGCGCAGGGACGCCTCGTGCCGCGTGAGGGCTAACGGGAAGCAGCCGCTATCAGCAGGGCGAAGACGACCGTGACCGCCTGACCGAAGAGGGCGTTGCGCGCTTTGCGTTGCTCCGCACGAGTGGGACGGTTCATCACGGATTCCCCCGGTTTCGAGTGTTTTCCTTACGGGGCAAGTGTTCCGTGACCCGATCTCGGACACCTCCCGCCTTGGTGGGGTTCTTCTCCGACGAAAGTCGCAGCCTTCCCCTAGGGGTGCGGGCGGCGTACCCTCGGACGCTCCTCGAACCCCCATGCCGGGAGAGTCGATGGGCCGCCACGCCACCGCCCGGACCCGAAGACGGATGCTGATCCCGCTGCTGGCGCTCGCGCTGGCCGCCGTGCTCGGCGCGGCCACCTGGGTGGCCGTGGCCCGGGCGCGATCCGACCCCGGTTGCGAGCCCGCCCGGGTGGTCGTCGCCGCGTCGCCCGACATCGCCCCCGCCGTCGCCCGGACCGCCCGCGACCTGCGGCTCGTCTGTGTCGCCTTCGACGTCCAGCCCCGGGATTCCCTTCAGATGGCGGACGAGCTGTCCGGAACCGCGCCCCGGCCACAGGCCTGGATCCCGTCCTCGACGCTGTTCCTGCGGCGTGCGGGCGGGGTTCCCGTGTCCGGGCCGTCGGTGGCCAGTTCGCCGGTGGTGCTCGCGGTCGCGGAGCCGCTCGCCGGCGGGCTCGGCTGGCCTCGCAAGCAGCTGACCTGGCCGGAAGTGCTGGGCAGCGCCGGAATCGTGGCGGGGATGCCGGATCCCGTGCGCGATCCCGTCGGTGTTTCCGCGCTGCTGGCACTGGCCGACGTCGCGCGGGACGCCACGGATCCCACCGGCGCGTACGTGGCCCTGCTCCGGAAGTTCGCCGCCACCACTTCCGGCGCGACGGTGTTCCCCACGTCGGAGAACGAGGTGCTGCGGCACAACGCGGAGCTTTCCAGCGGCGAAACCGCGCTGGTGGCCGCGTATTCGCCCGCGTCCCTGTCGCTCGACTACCCGTTCGTGGAGACCGCGAGCGCGACCGAGCAGCAGGGCCGGGCCGTCGCCGCGCTGAAGCGTGCCCTGCTCCAAGGCGCGGCGACCAGCACGTGGTCCGGTCTCCGTGCGCCGGGCGGGCAGGCGTTGCGGCTGACCGAAACCGATCAGCGCGTCGAGGCGCGAGGGCAGCGCAGTATCGAGATCCCGGACGCCGCCGAAGTCGACAAAGCGCTCACCCAATGGGCCGGGGTGAACGTGAGCGCGCGGGCCCAGGTGCTCATCGACGTCTCCGGATCGATGAGCGCGCCGGTCCCGGGAACCGGCAAGTCCCGTCTGCAGGTCACGCTGGAGGCCGCGGAGAACGCGCTGCACTTGTTCAAACCCACGTCACAGATCCGTTTCCTGGCCTTCGCGACCAAAATGGACGGTGAGCGTGACTACCGGGAGATCCTGCCGATGGCGCCGGTCGGGCAGCAGCTGGCCGCGGTGGACCGGCTGCGCGCGGTCCGCGCCGTGCCCGACGGGCGGACCGGGCTCAACGACAGTGTCCTCGACGTCTATCGGCTGGCGCGCAAGGAATGGGCGCAGGGGAAGCTGAACCTCGTCATCGTGATGACCGACGGCCGCGACACCGACCCCGAGGGCGTCGGTCGCGAGAACCTGAAGGCGGAACTGGGAAAGCTGCGCGATCCGGACCGTCCGCTGCCCTTGATCGCCATCGGGATCGGCCCGGAGGCCGACGAGACCGAACTCGCGCAGCTCGTCGCACCCGTAGATGGCCAGGTCTTCCTCAGCCGTGATCCCGCGAAGATCGGAGAGGTGTTTTACGGGGCTCTCGGCCGGATCGCCGGCGCTGGATGAAGTAGACGCCGAGGATCACCGCCAGGCTGATCAGGCTCAGGTACAGCTGGGCGCGGGTGTCCGCGTCCACGAACAGCATCGACGCGACCACGGCCAGCGTCCCGGCGAGGGTGAGCCGGCTCAGCCACGGATAGCCCCACATGCGCAGCTTCAGCCGTTCCGGTGCCTCGGCCTCCAGACGGTGCCGCATCCGCAGCTGCGAGCCCGCGATGATCGCGTAGACGAACAACGCGACC
This sequence comes from Amycolatopsis azurea DSM 43854, assembly GCF_001995215.1. Lineage (GTDB taxonomy): Bacteria > Actinomycetota > Actinomycetes > Mycobacteriales > Pseudonocardiaceae > Amycolatopsis > Amycolatopsis azurea. The sequence continues at coordinate 243,996 of NZ_MUXN01000006.1, read as the reverse complement.
GCGCCGGCGGAGTTGATGATGAAGTAGAAGATCTTGTCCGGTGACACGAAATTCATCACCACGGCCACGTAGCCGACCGAAGTGGACACCAGGATCGCCTTCCACGGCACACCGCGCCGGTTCGTGTCCGCGATCCACTTCGGTGCCCAGCCGTTGCCGTGCAACGCGAACAACATGCGGGAAGCGGTGTACAGCCCCGAATTCAGCACCGACAGCACCGCGGTCAGCACCACCGCGCTGACGATCGTCTCGGCGGCGGGGATGCCGAACCGGCCGAACGCGGCGGCGAACGGGCTCGTCGTGGTCGGGATGTCCCGCCAGCCGGTGATCATCACCAGCAGCGTCACGGAACCGACGTAGAACACGATGACGCGCCAGACGATCGACGAGGTCGCCTTGCGCACGGCCGTTTCGGGCTCCCGTGATTCGGCGGCGGCGATGGTGACGATCTCCGCGCCGAAATAGGAGAAGATCACGATCACGACCCCGTGCACGACCGAAAACGGGCCGTTGGCCAGGAAGCCGTCCTGCGCGATGTTGCCGACCGAGAACGATCCGCCGGGCCAGGCCCCGAGCACGAACAGGATGCCCACCACGAGGAACACCACGATCGTGGCGATCTTGACCGACGCGAGCCAGAACTCCGTCTCCCCGAACGACTTGGCCGAGGCGAGGTTGGTCGCGGTCAGCAGCAGCATCAGCACCAGCGAGAAGATCCATTGCGGTACAACGGGAATCCAGGTCTGGAGGATCTTCGCCCCGGCGACGGCCTCGAACGCGACCACGCCGACCCAGAAGTACCAGTACAACCAGCCGACGGTGAACCCCGCCCAGCCGCCGAGCGAAGTCCGCGCGTATTCCATGAAGGAACCCTGCGACGGCGCCGCTGTCGCCATTTCGCCGAGCATCCGCATCACCAGGACGACGATCAATCCGCCGATGGCGTAGGAGAGGACGGCCGCCGGGCCGACGGTGTGGATGACCGCGCCGCTGCCGATGAACAGGCTCGCGCCGATGATCCCGCCGAGCGCGATCATCCGGACGTGGCGTTGTCGCAGGTCCGGGCGCAGGCCCGCCCGCTCGGTCGTCCGTTCGGGGGTGGTTTCTGCGCCCATTTCGCGGTGACCTCCTGTCGGAGTGACGGCGGATCGCGGGATTGTCGCACCGCAAGGGCGTGAGGAAAAGTGTTTGCGCAACCCCCGGTGAACAGGCCGAAGTGGACTCTGCGAACCTATGTCCCTCCACCGCGCGTTCCGAGGAGCTCTTCGATGCCGCACGCCGTCCTCCGATCCCTGCCCGTCGCTCTGGCCACCGCCTTGGCCGCCGTCGTGCTCGCGGGCTGTTCGGACGAGGCACCCCAGTCGCAGACGGCGCCTCCCGGGACGTCACCCGTGGCACAGCAGGCGGCGGTTCCGTTCAACGACGCCGACCTCACGTTCGCGAGGCAGGCCCTCGCGCATCACCAGCAGGGCGTGGATCTGGCTTCACTGGCGGAAACCCGCGCGGGGAACGACCGGCTGAAGGTGCTCGCGAAGCGGATCATCGACACGCACGAGCCGGAGATCGCGCGGCTGTCCGGGCTCATCGAGTCCTGGGCCCAGCCCGCGCCGGACGACCCGAACATGGAGCACGTCCAGCGCGACGGGTACATCGGCCCGGAGGACATGGCGGACCTGGCCGGACTGTCCGGAAAGGACTTCGACCGTCAGTTCGTCACCCGGCTGCTGCGCCAGCGCGAGGCGGGCGTCCGCATCGCCGACGCCGAAACCCAGCACGGCCGCAACCCCGACGCCCGCGATCTCGCCGCGACGACCTCGCGGTCGCAGCAGCAGGAGATCAGCGACCTACGGGGCCTCCAGAACGGTTGAGTCCGTCTGGACCACGTTCGTGGTCAACTGGACGATGTACGCGCCGGTCAGCAGCACGACCGCGCCCGCGGCCTGAACCCAGCTGAGCGCCTCGCCGAGCAGCAGCCACGCCGCGGCGGCGGCGATCAACGGCTCCACCAGCCCCACCACGCTCGCCACCGACGCCGGGAGATGACGCAGCGCCGCCATCCCCGTCGCGTAGGCGAGGACGGTCGCGATCAGCACCAGCGCGACCAGCAGCGACCACACCGGCGGCTGCCACGGCCCGAACGCCGTCGCTTCGCCGAGGACGCCCCACGGAATCGTCCACGGCGGGGCGACCGCGCAGACCAGGACCGCGCCGATCGTCATCCCCCAGGTGACCATGCCGAGCGGATCCCGGTCCGCGACGCCGCGTTCCCCGAGCAGGAAGTAGCCGGCCGAACAGACGGCCGCGCCCAGCCCGGCGATCAGCCCGACGACGTCCAGGCTGAGGCCTTCCCAGACCTGCGCGACCAGCACGAGCCCCGTCATCGCGAGCGCGATCCCCGCCCACATCGCCTTCGGCAACCGCACCCGCCTTACGAACCGCACCCACAGCGCGATCAGCACCGGTGAGGTGAACTCGAGCAGGATCGCGATCCCGACCGGGATCCGGCCCGCCGCGAGGAAGTACATGAGCTGGACGCCGGCCACGCCGAGCGAGCCGTATGCCAGCAGCAACGGCCACTCGCGCTTCGTCACCCTGAGCAGCTTCGGCCGGAAGACCGCGACCAGACCGAGGAGCACGAGCGCCGACAGCCCGATGCGGATCGCCGCCACCTGCTCCGGCGACAGTCCCGCCTGCATCGCCGGTTTGCCCAGCACGCCTGAGGTTCCGAAGAACAGCGCGGCGAGCAGGATCAGCGTGATGCCCCGTCCGCGATGCGCGACGTGGTGCGTGGGGGCGGCGGCGAGTTCGGCGGTCACGGCCGGAGGGTAGAGGCCGATTACCTGCCGGTCGACCGCTTTTCCCAGCAGCTGGGTCCCGCGCGGGGTGGTCGTGAGTGGTAAGTGTCGTTAGAACGCGACTTACCACTCACGACCCACGTGACGGACACGGTCTGGCGCCCGTCCGAGTCCGGGGTCAGTAGGAGGTGCCGCCGTCGGTCCAGTCGGTCTGGGCGAAGTCCTCGTCGTCGACGGGGGCGCGACGCGGCTTGCGCGCCGGTTCCGGTTCGGGCTCCGGGGGAGCGGCGATCTGCTGCTCGGGCTCCTCGGCTTCGAGCGCCTGGGGTTCGGGGGTGCCGTTCGGCCAGACGCAGGGTGAGGTCGCGCCGACGTAGAACTTGCCGAGATCGTTCGCCTTGATCGACATGTCGAAGGCGTCACCGGTATTGCGTGCGAAGACGTACTGATCCGTCGGCCGGGAGTCGGTGAGGACCTTGAACTCGTGCGACTCCCACCACTGGATGACCGCCGTGAAGTTCTCGGGGAAGTGCGCCGGGTCCAGGCCGGTGATCTCGTAGGTCGCGGAGATCTCGAACCTGCCCTGCGGCCCCTTGTCGGTCGGGTCCGTGCACTCCGAACGGTTGCGTGTGAACGGTTTCAGCTCGGCAGCGGCGGGCAACGCCGACAGCGCGCCCTGGATGTACTGCTCGACCTTGTCGCGAGCCTGCTGTTCGGTGATCGTCGCTTTCATGTCGTCTCCAGATGAACAGGCCGCCGAGAACATCAGCAGGGCGAGGGTCGAGGCAAGTGCCCGGCGCTTCACGTCGTCGGTTTCCCGGCGATGATCTGGCCGAGGTTGTTCAACGACGGGTTGTTGTCTTCCCAGTATTCGCTGTGCGCCTCCGTGCTGTACCCGCCCCACCCGTCCGTGCCCGGCGCCGACGTGAACACCTGCCCGCCGAAGTCCGCGTCGGTCGGATCCTGCCCGAGGATCGGGTCGTATCCGGCGATCTCGACGTTGGCCAGATTGATCATGTCGTGTTCGGCCACCGTCGCGTGCACGTGCTTGCCGGTCTCGCCCGGATCCACCCCATCGAGGTGCAGCTCGCTCACGTCGTGCGCGCCGACGCCGGGGCTCGCGACGAAGACGAGTTCGTCCGCGGCGAGACCGCCGTCGCCGGCCGCGTGCCCGACGACGGTGGTGCCGTAACTGTGGCCCATCACCGTGTTGTGCGACGGCGGTCCTTGGTGCGTTTCCCTCAGCCCGTCTTGGAATCCGGCGAGTGCCGCCTTGCCGCCGTCGGCGTACTTGGCGCTCGCGGCGTCGGTGATCTCGTTCGGCGCGTCGTAGCCGAGCCAGGTGATCACGGCGGTCGACGGGGAGCCCGAGGTCGTCGCCGCGGCCCACATCTTGTCGGAACGGTTGAGATCGCCGCCGATCTTCGACAGCTCCGAACCCGTCCCCGGCACATACGTCGCGACATTCACCGCCGTGTCGGGATTCCCCGCCGAAACGATCGCCTTCCCGTCGCCGCCGGTGTCCAGCCCCAGCAGGAACGCCTGCGGGTCCGATCGGTCCAGCCGCTGCTGGATGGCTTCCAGGCCCCTGAGCTTGGGATCACCCTGGAGCCGCGCGATCTCGCGGGCGAGGACGGCGCGGTTGGCGGCGTCGCGGTCGGTCGCCGGGATGCCGTCGAGATTGCCGACGAGTCCCGGATTTCCTTGCAGCAGAGCGACTTTCGCCGTGTCCGACAGGCTCGCCCACCACGCCTTGTTGTCGCCGGGGGAGCCGTTCTCCGGCGGGCCGATGATCGACAGGCCGCTTTGCGCGGCTCCGGCGTCCGCCGCCTGCGCGAGGGTGCTGCCACCCTGCTCGGTGATCTCACCGTGTAGGGCCCGCCGCATGATGTCGGCGAAGTCGGCGTCGACGTCGGTGGCGCGGCGCAGAAGCTGCTCGATCCGGTCGGCGAGCTCCGCCTTCACGCGAGGCTGATCCGGCCGCGCGGGACCACTCGAAAGCGCGATCCCGCCACCGGCGTCGATGACCAGGCCGTGCCGGGAAGCGAGTTCGTCGGTCTCCCGCACGAACGCGACGATCCGGTCCAGCGCGATCTGCACCTCGTGCGCGCCCCGCCGGACCGCGGACGCCTCGGCGACGAGCCGCTCCAAAGTGGAGGTCAGCGATCCGCCCCGCGTCGACGCGGCGGTGGCTGCGTCTCCGGACCAGTCCGTGAAGCGGGCCATGGCTTCGACATCGTCGTTCGCGGCGATGATCCGAGTGCAGCCGTCGTTGAGCGCGTCGGCCACCCGGCCGATCGCGGCCGGATCCCACCGGCGCACCTCGCCCCACGTGAGCATCAGACGGGAAGTTCCCGGGACGCCGCCTGCTCGTTCGAGCGGTAGCGGACGGCCGCTTCGTCGAGCCGCGCGGCGTAGTCCGACGTGTTCGCCACCCAGCCCGGCACCGCACGGCCCCAGGCGTCCGCGAGCAGCCGGGCCGCTTCACCCGACACGCCACCCGGCAACCCGGCCGCGACGTCGGCGAGCGTGGCCGCGAGGTCCACCTTCCCGACGTCGTCCGAAGCCCGTTTCGCCGCGCCTGACGCGGCGCCGATCGCCTCCAGGACCACCTCGTACCCGCCGGCCATCCCGCTTCCTCCCCGTGGAGTGACGCTGTGTGACCACCCTACGACGCGAGAGACGGACGCGCGGTTCCCTTCACCCGTCCTTGAAAAGACCGGCGGCGATGTAGCGCGAGACGGTGGCGAGCCGTCGGCCTTGCAGACGGAGCGCGTCCAGGGCCAGGTCGTCGGGTTCGGCGGATTTGCGCGACACGAACGAGCCGCCGTACGGATTGCCCGACTCGAGCAGGTGCGGATCGGTGTAGCCGAGCGGCAGGACGATGGCGCCCCAGTGATAGAAGATGTTGTTGGTCGCCAGCACCGTCGATTCGAGCCCGCCGTGCGCGGTGGACGCGGTGGTGAACGACGTCGCGACCTTGTTCACCAGCTTTCCCTTGGCCCACAGGCCGCCGGTGCTGTCCAAAAAGGACTTCAGCTGGGCGGCGGGGCCGCCGAAGCGGGTCGGGCTCCCGGCGGCGAAACCGTCGGCCCACTCCAGGTCTTCCAGCGTCGCTGTCTCGTGGTGCGGCCCGGCGTCCACCCACGCCTGCCAGCGTGGATTGCTCGCCACCGCGCCGGGCGGCGCGGTTTCGGGAACCGTGCGGACGCGGACGTCGGCTTCGGCCTCGCGAGCGCCGTCGGCCAGCGCCGACGCCAGTTTCGCGGTGTTGCCTGTCGCGCTGTAGTAGACGACGAGGATGCGGGTGCTCACGTCCGCCGACCTTAGGCGAGCGTGAGCACCCGTCCCATGATCCGGAACGTCAGTGCTTCTTCCAGGGGCTGACCGTGTCCGTCGGCCGCGTCGGGTCATGGAAACGCGGCTTGTCCAGTTCGTCGCGGCGCAACGGGACCATGCTGTCGGTGATCGCCTGCATGATCTTGGCGTGCGCGCGGACCCCGGCACCCGGGCGCTCCGGTTCGACGTCCGAGAGGTCCACCGGGTCGCCGAAGTGCACCTTGAACCGGGGACGCCGCATGGGCGCGCTCAGCCCGGACTTGGCGAGCGGCAGCAGGTCGGCGGGTCCGTTGACGGTCTCCGTGCCCCAGTAGACGGCTTCGTGCGCACCCCACTGGCTGATCGGGATCACCGGGACGCCCGCCGCCAGCGCGAGCCGCGCGGCGCCGGTCTTGCCCCGCTCCGGCCAGAGCCCGGGGTCGTGGCTGATCCGGCCCTCGGGGTACACGATCAGCGGGTCGCGGGTGGTCCGCAGCGCCTCGGCGGCTTCGGCGAACTGCCCGATGGCCGTCGAAGCCTCTTTGCGGTCGACCCGAAGGTGACCGCTGACGCGCAGCGCGGGGCCGATGACCGGCGCGTCGAGGATGCCGCCCGCCAGCATGAACCGCGGGTTGATGCCGATCCGCTTGCAGGCGGCCATCAGCACGAACGCGTCGAACACGCCGATGTGGTTGGCGGTCATGAGCAGGGGCTTCCGGCGCAGTTCGGCCGAAACACCGCCGGTCACGGTGAGCTTGCCGACGAGGTTGACCAGCCCCCGGTCGATGTTCAGCATCGTGCGCCAGATCGCGGGGGCGCGGCGAGCCGAATTCTCATCCTGATGCAGCGCGAACATGGGGCAGAGCATGTCATGAACCCCTTTTCACCCGGATGGCCGCTCAAGCTGTGACCTGAGACGAATGTTCCGGATGTGCTCCGAGTGGCAGCCGGGGCTGGAGGGTCGAGGCGGTTACCGTGGAGGCATGGCTAGCGGGTCGACGACCAGGAAGCGGAGTACGGCGCGAAGCGGCGGCAGCAAGGGGCCGGCGCGAAAGCCGCGTACCCCGGCGAAGCCCAGGTCAACGGCTGCGAGGAAGCCCGCTCCACGGCGTCCGGCGCCCCGAAAGAAGTCGTCCGGCACGTTCGCCAAAGGGGTGCGCGGCACCTGGAACCTGCTCGCGAAGGGCCTCGGGACCCTGGCGCGGACAGTCGGCCGCGGCCGCGAACTCGAACCCGAACACCGCCGCGACGGTCTCGCGCTCGGCCTGATCGCGCTGGCGCTGGTCATCGCGTTCGGCGTCTGGTGGCGAGCCGCGGGCCCGATCGGCGGCTGGGTCGAGGTCGGCACCCGCTCGCTGCTGGGAGCCGGTGCGGTCACGCTGCCGCTCGTGCTCACCGTCGTCGCCGTCGCGTTGATGCGTTCGGAACCGGTGCCGGAGGCCCGGCCGCGGATGGTCATCGGCACCATCCTGGTCGTCCTGGCCGTCCTCGGCCTGCTGCACATCTTCACCGCGCTGCCCGAGACCAACGACGGCCGGATGTACGCCGGCGGGGTGATCGGCGCGTTCTCCGGCGGCCTGCTGACGATGGGCGTCACGACGTGGGTCGCCATTCCGCTGCTGGTGCTGGCTCTGCTGTTCGGCACGCTCGTGTTCACCGGGACCCCGGTCCGGGAGATCCCGCACCGGCTGCGCAACTGGGGCCTCGACCCCGAAGAGATCGAAGAGGCCGAGGCCGAGCGCCAGGCCATCCACGACGAACGCAACGCCGTCACCGAAGCCGACCCGAAGTCGGTCCGCCTGCGGAAGCCGTCGCGGCGCCGCCAGGCTTCGGGCGACCAGGAAGGCGAGCAACTCGACATCGAGGCCGCGCTGGCCGAAGCGCCGACGCCGCTGCGTCCGCCGAAGCCCGCACCCAAGCCCGTTGAAGAGAAGAAGCCGAAGAAGGCCGAGGCGCCGCTGGCGGTCACCAGGACCGTCGAGGGCGACTACAAGCTGCCGCCGCCGGATCTGCTGAAGCTCGGCGACGCGCCGAAGTCCCGCAGCAAGGCCAACGACGCCATGATCGAGGCGATCACCGGCGTGCTGGAGCAGTTCAACGTCGACGCGCAGGTCACCGGCTTCACGCGGGGCCCGACGGTCACCCGGTACGAGGTCGAACTCGGCCCGGGTGTGAAGGTCGAGAAGATCACCGCGCTGACCAAGAACATCGCCTACGCGGTGGCGACCGACAACGTCCGGCTGCTGGCGCCGATCCCCGGCAAATCCGCGGTCGGCATCGAAGTGCCGAACTCCGACCGCGAGATGGTGCGCCTCGGCGACGTGCTGCGCGCGCCGTCGACGGTCAAGGACAACCACCCGATGGTCATCGGGCTCGGCAAGGACATCGAAGGCCACTTCGTCACCGCGAACCTGACGAAGATGCCGCACTTGCTGGTGGCGGGGTCCACCGGTTCCGGTAAGTCGAGCTTCGTGAACTCGATGTTGGTGTCGCTGCTCGCGCGGTCGACGCCGGACGAGTGCCGGATGATCCTGATCGACCCGAAGATGGTCGAGCTGACCCCGTACGAGGGCATCCCGCACCTGATCACGCCCATCATCACCCAGCCGAAGAAGGCCGCCGCCGCGCTGGCCTGGCTGGTGGAGGAGATGGAGCAGCGGTACCAGGACATGCAGGTCAACAAGGTCCGGCACATCGACGACTACAACAAGAAGGTGCGCTCGGGCGAGATCACCGCGCCGCCGGGCAGCGAGCGCGTGTACGCGCCGTACCCGTACATCATGGCGATCGTCGACGAGCTCGCCGACCTGATGATGACCGCCCCGCGTGACGTCGAGGACGCGATCGTCCGGATCACCCAGAAGGCGCGTGCCGCCGGTATCCACCTGGTCCTGGCGACCCAGCGCCCGTCCGTCGACGTCGTGACCGGCCTGATCAAGACCAACGTGCCGTCGCGGCTGGCGTTCGCGACCTCCTCGCTCACCGACTCGCGGGTCATCCTCGACCAGCCCGGCGCGGAGAAGCTCATCGGTATGGGTGACGCCCTCTACCTGCCGATGGGTGCCGGGAAACCGGTCCGCATCCAGGGCGCCTTCGTCGGAGACGAAGAGATCGCCGCGGTGGTGAACTTCGCCAAGGAGCAAGCGCAGCCGGACTATCAGGACGGCGTCACCGCGGCGAAGGCGGGCGAGAAGAAGGAGATCGACTCCGACATCGGAGACGACCTCGACGTGCTCTTGCAGGCCGCCGAGCTGATCGTCACTTCGCAGTTCGGTTCGACGTCGATGCTGCAGCGGAAGCTGCGGGTCGGCTTCGCCAAGGCCGGACGCCTGATGGACCTGCTGGAGAGCCGCGGTGTCGTCGGCCCGTCCGAGGGTTCGAAGGCGCGGGACGTGCTGATCAAGCCGGAGGAGCTGGAGTCGGTGCTGTTCATGATCCGCGGTGGCGGGGACGCGAACGGCGGCGATCTCTCCGACGACTGAACCTGCCCTGGATGATGCTTCAGGCCGTTCTGTGCGGTTTACTGGCACGGAACGGCCTGAAACTTTGCCAGGGAGGTGGTCAGGATGCTCCGAAGCTTCCGGTTGGGCAACCATCGTTCGTTCCGCGACGAGCAGGAGCTGCTCCTGATGCCCGCGATGCCGGGGGACGAGCGTGCGGCGGTTCCGGTGGCCGCGATCTACGGGGCGAACGCCTCCGGGAAGTCGAACCTGATCGACGGGCTCGCGTTCATGCGCATGGCAGTGCTCGCGTCCGGTTCTCTCGGGACGGCTGGACGCCCGTACTTCCGGCTCGGCGACACCGGCGCGGTGCGACCGTCGACCTACGTGATCGAACTCCTCGCCGAGGGAGTTCGCTACACCTACGGATTCAGTGTCGACGGCGAGGCGCTTCGTGAGGAGTGGCTGTACGCCTATCCCGAGAAGCGTCGACGCGTGATCTTCGAGCGGAGCCAGGGTTCTTTCAGGTTCGGCTCCACGTCCTCGGATCTGAAGGGCAAGTTCGCCGCCCTGGAGGAGCTGATCCGAGACGACGTGCTTCTTCTGAACTTCTGTTCGCGGCTTGAGCTCGGCCCGTTGATGCCCGTGTACCGGTGGTTCGCGCAGGGACTGCGCATCCGGCTCCATGAGGACCAGTGGTCGACGCATCAGGTGGAAGGCCGAGTAGGAGATTTCCTGAACAGGGACGAGCGCAACGCCAGGCGACTGCTGTCGCTGTTGTCGGCCGCGGATGTCGGAATCACGGACGTCGCCGCGGAGCGGCTCGACGAGCCCGCGAGTGGCGGATTCCATTCCTACGCGACGTTGCGGACCCCGGCGAGACCCGCGCGCAACAGACAGCGTTGGCGACTCAGCTTTCGCCACGGCGACGCCGACAACCCTTTCGAGCTGCATGACGAGTCGGCGGGAACAAGGAACTGGCTCGGGCTCATTCCGACTGTGATCGACGTGCTCGATGACGGGCGCGTGCTCGTGGTGGACGAAATCGACGCCAGCTTGCATCCGATGCTCACCGCGAAGCTCGCTTCGCTTTTCCAGTCCGAAGAGACCAATCCCCACGGCGCCCAGCTCATCTTCACCACGCACGACACGAGCCTCTTGGGCACCATGCTCGGTGACAATGTGCTGGACCGGGACCAGATCTGGTTCGTCGACAAGAACGCCGAAGGCGCCAGCGAGCTTTACCCGCTCACGGACTTCAAACCGCGCAAAGACCAGAACACCGAACGGCGTTATCTCGCCGGTGCCTACGGGGCTGTGCCGGTGCTGGGTGACTTCGCCGAGGCAGTGCTGGGCAGATGACCCGCCGGGAGAACAGCGGCCGGAGCGGCCGGCTTTTCGAGAGCAACGGACGTCGGTTCTCGTCGTCTGCGGCGCCGAGGCCACGGAGCCCTCGTACTTCGAAGGGCTCAAACGGGCTCGTCGCAACCCCGCCATCACGATCAAGATCAAAGCGAAGCGTGGCGACCCGGAAGCCGTGGTCAAGTACGCGGCGGGGATGCGCGACCGCGCGGAAGGAACGCACGACGAGGTGTGGTGCGTGGTCGACGTCGACGAGTTCGACCTCGACAAGGCGGCCGCGACCGCGCGCAGGCTCGGCATCGATCTGGCGATCTCGAATCCTTGCTTCGAGTTCTGGTTGCTACTGCACTTCGAGGCGTGTTCGGCGCCGTTGACGTGCTATGGCGACGTGGCGAAACGCCTGGTCAAGCATGTTCCAGGCTTCAGTAAGTCGGCGTTGCGGTTCGCGGACTACGAGAGCGGGATCGGATCCGCGGTCGAGCGCGCGAAGAAACACGGCGTCGAGCTGGGTTCCGAGCACGGCCGCAACCCATCCACCGGCGTCTGGGCCCTGGTCGAAAAGATCACCTGAGAACCGATGCAACGGACCGGAGCCTCCGTTACGTCCTGACTCCGTGGACCCCAAGAAGCTGCTCGTCGTCCTCTGCGCCCTGGTCGGCCTCGCCTGCGGAGCCGGCAGCTCGGCCGCGCGTGAACAACCCGCGGCGGACCAGCCCACGGTGACCCAGCCGACGCTGGTCCAGCCCGCGCCGGCGCAGCAGCCGGTCCCCAAGCCGCAAGAGAAGCCCAAAGGCACCGTCGAGCTGGGGGAGACCGTCGTCCTCAAGGTCGGTGACACGACCGAGGTCGCGTCGAAGGACGTCAGCATCCGCTTCGCTCGCCTGGTGTCCGATTCCCGTTGCCCTCAGGGCACGGTCTGCGTCTGGGAAGGGGAGGCCGTGATCGAGCTGACCCTGGCCGAACCGGGACGCGGGGAGCGGACGACGGCGGAAGTCGCCTCCACCGGCCGGAGCGGCAAGCAGTCCGTCGAGTTCGCCGCCTGCCGGGTGGACCTGGTCGCCGTGAGTTCGGGGGGCGACCAGGTCACCCTGCGGGTGTCCAAGGCTTAGGCGCTGTCCTGCAAGTCATGTTCGCGGTCTTCGCGCCCAGGCGGTCCCTGACGGCACGGACGGATGCGGCCGAGTACGACCCGGTACGAGGCCGATCCGCCCGCACCGCCAGGAACCACCTGGATCACGAAGCCCATCGAACAGACTTGCAGGACAGCACCTAAAGCGCGTTCCCCCAGCCATCGAGGTACGCGACCTCCGACAGCGGCACGCGCGACGCGGGTTTGAAGTCCGGCACCGTCGTGTAGGCGACCGGCAGCAGCCCGACCTGCGTGACGTCGGCGGGGATGCCGAGGATTTCGGCCGCCTCCGCTTCGTGTGTCAGGTGATACGTCGTGAGCGTCGAGCCGAGGCCCCGCGACCGCAGCGCCAGCTGGAAGTTCCACACCGCGGGGAAGATCCCGCCGTAGAACGCGGCATCGGTCGCGTTGTCGCCGCTCGGCCTGCCGGTCAGGCACGGGATGACGTACACCGGGACCCGGTCGATCACGTCGATCAGGTGCTGCCCCGAAGCGAACGCCCGCGCCACGGAAGGCTCGTCGATCGCCTTGCCGAGCGCGGCCGCGTTCGTTTCCAGGTACGCCTTCCCGACCCGCCGGAACAGCTCGGACAGCTGGTCCTTCACCCCTTGATCCCGGACGACGAGCCAGCGCCACGCCTGCTGGTTGCCCGGTGTGGGCGCCTGCAACGCGAGCCGCAGGCACTCTTCGAGCACCTCGGGTTCCACCGGCCGGTCCAGGTCGAGCTTGCGGCGGACCGCCCGCGTCGTGCTGAGCAGGTGATCGGTGACCGAGGTGTCCATGTGCCGCCTTTCAGTGATGCGCCGCCAGGAAGCGGTCGATCAGCTCGCTGATCGGTTCGAGATCCTCTTCCAGCGCGAAATGCCCGGTGTCGAAGAGATGAACCTCCGCCGAGGGAACATCATTCCGGAACGCTTCGGCTCCCGCCGGGATGAAGAACGGGTCGTTGCGGCCCCACACGGCGAGCACGGGCGGCTGCGCTTCCCGCAGCCACGCCTGGAACTTCGGGTACTCGGGCGGGTTGTTCCGGTAGTCCCAGAACAGGTCGATCATCGCCTCCGCGCGGCCGGGGCGTTCGAGGAAGTACTGGTCCAGCAGGTAGTTCGCGGGATCGATGGCCTCGGGATCGCGAGCGCCGGTGTACTGGTACCGGATCTGTGCCGGGTCGAGGATCGCTTCGAACCCGCGCCGCGCCTCGGTTTCGTCCGTCAGGGACGGGAAGTCCGGCATCGCGGGCCCGAGTCCCTCGACGTAGGCGTTGCCGTTCTGCGTGATCAGCGCGGTGATCTGGGACGGCCGCGAGACCGCCAGCCGCAGCCCCGTCGGGGCGCCGAAATCGAAGACGTAGAGCGCGTACCGGCGCAGCTCCAGCGCGTCGACGAACTCGCCGACCACCTCCGCCAGCCGGTCGAAGGTGAACTCGAAACCCTCGGGCGTGACGGTCTCGCCGAACCCGGGCAGGTCCGGCGCGACGAGCCGCCACCGTCCGGCGAGACGGCGCATCAGCCGCGTGAACTGGTGCGACGACGTCGGGAAGCCGTGCAGCAGGAGCAACACGGGCGTGCCGGGATCGCCGGCCTCGCGGTAGAAGACCTCGACGTCGCCGAGTACGACGGAACGGTGCCGGATGGTCGTCATGAACACTCCCTAATGGTTAGAACTGTCTTGAACCATTAGTACCTGATAGTGTCAAGGCATGCTCGACCTCGACTCGCTCCCCGGTGACGATCTCGCGGTGAACCTCGCCGACACCGTCATGCTGGCCGTCTCGCCGTCGATCGATCTGCTCGACGACGGCCATGCCAGGTTCTGGGCGACTCAGGCGTCCCTGCTGCCCGAAGGCGCCCGGCCGCCCTCGGCCGAGCAGACGCGGAGGCTGCGGTCGGCGGTGCGGGAGGTGCTGGAGGCGGCCGTGGCCAAGCGGGAGCCCGAGGCGTGGGCGGTCGAGCGGGTCAACGCCGCCGCGGCCGCGGTGCCGACCAGCCCGCGGTTGACCGCCGACGGTGCCGAGATGTCCTGGCACGGCGAGGACGGTGGAGAGATCGCCCTCGCCGCCGTCGCGGTGGCCGCGATCGACCTCGTGTCCGGGCCGCGCGCCGCTCAGCTGCGGCGATGCGGCGCGCACGACTGCTCGATGCTGTTCGTGGCCGCCAACAGCAGGCGGGTCTGGTGCACGCCGTCGCTGTGCGGCAACCGGGTGCGGGTCGCCCGCCACGCGAAGAAGGGCTGAAGGCTCCCTTCACCGGTGCCTGGGTGTCCCCAATGTCGCGTTAGGGGCGCCGAGCGTCTCAAATGCGACATTGGGAACCCCAGCTGCGGAATCATTAGGGCAGCTGGGCGGGGAAGGTGTCCGCTAGGCGCGTGTTCGCGGTCTGGGCCGGTCCGCATGTCCTGGTGTCCCCAATGTGGCATTGGAGACGCTCAACGTCCCCAATGCCACATTGGGGACACCCGGATACCCAGCCGCGCAGCAGCTAAGCGGCGAAGGCGCCCATCAGCTAGAACTCCAGCAGCATCCGGCTGTTGCCCAGGGTGTTCGGCTTCACGTACGGCAGGTCGAGGAACTCCGCGACGCCCGGGTCGGCCGAGCGCCGCATCTCCTCGTAGACCTCTTGGGTGACCGGCGTGCCGTCGATCTCGACGAAGCCGTGCCTGGCGAAGAAGTGGGTCTCGAAGGTCAGCACGAACAGCCGTTTCAGCCCGATCTCGCGGGCGAAGCCGATCAGCTGGGCGACCAGCGCGTGCCCGATCCCGCGGCCTCGCGAGTCCTTGTCGACCGCGATGGTGCGCAGCTCGGCGATGTCCTCCCACAGCACGTGGAGCGCGCCGCAGCCGAGCACGTCGTCACCGTCCTCGACCACCCAGAACTCCTGGACGTTCTCGTAGAGGGTGACGAGGTCCTTCTCCAGCAGCACGGTCCCCGCGTCGGAGTCGACCAGCGCCTTGATCTTGCGGACGTCCGCGATCCGGGCCCGGCGGACGGTGGGACGGCGGCGAAGGAGAGGGTCTGACGGCACATCCACCATTAAGCCATCCGCGCGGCCGCGACCGGTCGAGGGCTCGCCCGAGCGAGCGATCGCCGACCCGGCGAACAGGCCAGCTACCCTAAGGCACGTGCCTTCTCCCACCACTGATCCTGTCGCCACTCGCCGCGTGTCCTTGCTGACCCTCGGTTGCGCCCGCAACGAGGTCGATTCCGAGGAACTCGCCGGACGGCTGGCGGCGGGCGGCTGGGAGCTCGCCGCCGAGCCCGAGGATTCCGACGTCGTGGTCGTCAACACCTGCGGCTTCGTCGAGTCCGCCAAGAAGGATTCGGTCGACACCCTGCTCGCGGCGTCCGACACGGGCAAGAAGGTCGTCGCCGTCGGCTGCATGGCCGAGCGCTACGGCAACGAGCTGGCCGAGAGCCTGCCCGAGGCCGACGCGGTCCTCGGTTTCGATCACTACGCCGACCTCGCCGAGCGTCTGGACGACGTCGTGGCGGGCCGGAAGGTCGAGTCCCACACGCCGTCCGACCGCCGCAAGCTTCTGCCGATCAGCCCGGTCCAGCGGCCGACGGCCGCCGAGTCGGTCGAGGTGCCGGGGCACGCGCAGCACGGCTGGGGCCCGCGTGTGCTGCGGACACGGCTCGACACCTCCCCGGTGGCCGCGCTGAAGATCGCCTCCGGCTGTGACCGCCGCTGCTCGTTCTGCGCGATCCCGTCGTTCCGCGGCTCCTTCGTGTCGCGGCAGCCGGACGAGATCGTCGCCGAGGCGATGTGGCTCGCGGAGAACGGCGTCAAGGAGGTCTTCCTCGTCTCGGAGAACTCCACCTCCTACGGCAAGGACTTCGGCCGCGACGGCGCCCGCGCGCTGGAACTGCTGGTCCCGCGCCTGGCCGAGGTGCCCGGCATCGAACGCGTCCGCGTCTCCTACCTGCAGCCCGCCGAGACGCGCCCCGGCCTGGTCAAGGCCATCGCGACCACGCCGGGCGTCGCCGACTACTTCGACCTCTCCTTCCAGCACTCCAGCGAGACCGTGCTGCGCCGCATGCGCCGCTTCGGGTCCACGGACTCGTTCCTCGCGCTGTGCGACCAGATCCGCGAGTTCTCGCCCGGCGCCGGCATCCGCACCAACGTCATCGTCGGGTTCCCGGGCGAGACCGAAGAGGACGTCGCCGAGCTGGAGCGCTTCCTGACCGGCGCGCGCCTGGACGCGGTGGGCGTCTTCGGCTACTCGGACGAGGACGGCACCGAGGCCGAGACCTTCGACGGCAAACTCGACGAGTCCGTGGTGAACGAGCGGGTCGCGCGGATCTCGGCGCTGGTCGAGGAGCTGACCTCGCAGCGGGCCGAGGACCGCATCGGGGACTTCGTCGACGTCCTGATCGAGCAGGCCGAGGACGGCGAGGACCCGATCGGCCGCGCCGCCCACCAGGCCCCCGAGGTCGACGGTGAATGTGTCCTGATCGAGACGGACGACCTGCCCGCGCTGGCGGTGGGGGACTTCGTGCGCTGTGAGGTCGTCGACTCCGAGGGTGTCGACCTGATCGTGCGGCCCGCGCCGCCCGAGGCCGACCGGTGAATGCCGCCCCGAGCGACGCCGGGGCCGGTGAGGGGACGGGCGGTGAGCACGCCCGGGTACCCGAGGCCACCCCGGTCCCGACCCTGAACCTGGCGAACCTGCTCACGATGTCGCGGCTGGTGCTGGTGCCGCTGTTCGTGATGGCGCTGTTCACCGGCGACGGGGCGGACACCTTCTGGCGCGCGATCGCGACCGCGCTGTTCGCGATCGCGTCGTTCACCGACCAGGTCGACGGCTGGGTCGCGCGCAAGTACGGGCTGATCACCGACTTCGGCAAGATCGCCGACCCGATCGCGGACAAGGCGCTGATCGGCGCCGCGCTGGTCGGGCTGAGCGTGCTCGGCGAACTGGGCTGGTGGGTCACCATCGTCATCGCGGTCCGCGAGATCGGCGTGACGCTGCTGCGGTTCTGGGTGATCCGGCACGGCGTCATCCCGGCCAGCCGGGGCGGCAAGGCCAAGACGCTCGCGCAGATCGCGGCCATCACCGCGTACCTGCTGCCGTTGCCCGGGTCCGCCGAGCCGGTGCGCTGGGTGCTGATGGGGCTCGCGCTCGTGCTGACCGTCGTGACCGGCCTCGACTACGTCGTGCGTGCGGTGCGGCTGCGCTCGGCCGGAAGGCGTGCCGCGGGCGCATGAACGCTGAGACCTTGATCACTCACCTGATCGAGCGAGGGGAGACGGTGGCGGCGGCCGAGTCGCTGACCGCCGGGCTGGTCTGCGCGACGCTGACCGAGGTCCCCGGATCGAGTGCCGCCGTCCGGGGCGGGCTGATCGTCTACGCCACCGACCTCAAGGCGTCGCTCGCCGGGGTCGACGCGGACCTCCTCGCCGCGCACGGCGCCGTCCATCCCGAGGTCGCGGCACAGTTGGCCGCGGGTGCCGGTGAGCGGTGCGGTGCCACCTGGGGTCTCGGCCTGACCGGAGTCGCGGGCCCGGCCGGACAGGACGGCGTGGCACCCGGCACCGTCCACGTCGGGCTCGCCGGGCCGGACGTGCTCACCGTCCGTACGCTGCGGTTGAGCGGTGATCGAGCCTCGGTCAGGGACGGCGCGGTCCGCGGCGCGTTCGCCCTGCTGGGGGAACATCTCGCATGATCGCCGCGTTCGCCCTTGGCGTATTGCCGTGTCAACCCCTGCGCCCGGGGCGCCGCTCTGGGTAACGTAGGGGGTAGTCAGTCCTGGAAGGGAGGCGCGTGATGACCGTGCTGTTGCGCGAGGCGATCGGCGACCGGCTCCGACACGCCCGCACGAACCAGCGTCGAACGCTGCGGGACATCTCCCGCGCCGCCAGGGTGAGCCTCGGTTACCTTTCCGAGGTCGAGCGCGGGCAGAAGGAGGCGTCCAGCGAGCTGCTGGCGTCCATTTGCGAGGCCCTGGACCTTCCGCTGGGCGAACTCCTGCACAAGGTCGCGGCGGACGTCTCGGCGATGGACAACGTCGAGGTCGCCCCGGTGGACGAGAAGGTCGAAGCGGGCAAGCGGCGCGCTCCGGAGCGGGAAAGCGCCGAAGCGGGCCTCGAGGGCGGTCACCTGGTGTCCGAGCTGATCGGCAACGACCTGGCCGACCTGCGGATCTCGCCGCCGCCGCGGATGAGCCCCGCCCTGCGGACGACGATCTCCGCCCCGAAGATGGTCGCCGCCTAGCAAAGCTCCGAACGGGAAAGGCCCCAGGCGAATCGCCTGGGGCCTCTCTCGTACGCCGGGTCAGCTCGCGGCACTGTCGAACGTGCCCGCCTGGTAGGAGCCGCCCTTGGTGTGCGTGATGACGAGCAGCCGGTTGGCGGCGTTGATCATCGCGACCAGGTAGATCAGCGCGGCGAGCTGATCGTCGTCGTAGTGCTCGCGCACCAGTGCCCAGGTTTCGTCCGAGACGCCCTGGTGCGCGTCGGCGAGGCGGCTGCCTTCCTCCGCGAAGGCCAGCGCGGCCTGCTCGGCCTCGGTGAACACGGTCGACTCGCGCCAGGCGGCGACCAGGTTGACGCGGACCGCGGGTTCGCCGGCGGCCGCCAGGTCCTTGGCGTGGGCGTCGACGCAGTAGCCGCAGCCGTTGAGCTGGCTGGCCCGCAGCGACACCAGCTCCTGGGTGATCTTCGGCAGCGTCGACCCCTTGATGGCCACGCTCACGTTCGCGAAGCGCTTGCCGAGCTTGGCGCCGAGGTCGTTGCTGTTCAGATCGAAACGGGAATCCATGATCTCGTCCTCATTCGTGGTCGTCTGCTGAAGCGAACGACCACCAGATGCCGGTGACCGGGGCACGCTGACAGCGCGAGGACGTGACGTGCGCCACGTCGTGAAAGTGTCAGAAACCGGCGCGGTCCGGCGTCCGGTGAGGGACCCGTCCACGGAAAGAGGAGCCGTCCATGCCCGACCCCGCCACGGAGGCGTTCCTCGACCATCGCAATCTGCTCTTCACCGTCGCCTACGAGATGCTCGGCTCGGCCGCCGACGCGGAGGACGTCCTCCAGGAGACCTGGCTGCGCTGGTCGGGCGTCGATCTCGCCATCGTGGAAAACCCGCGGGCGTACCTCGTCCGCGTCACGACCCGGCAGGCGCTCGGCAGGCTGCGCACGCTCGGCCGTCGCAAGGAGTCCTACGTCGGCCCCTGGCTGCCGGAACCGCTGCTCACCACCCCCGACGTGGCCGACGACGTGGAGCTGGCCGACAGCGTCTCGATGGCGATGCTACTGGTGCTGGAGACCCTCACCCCGACCGAACGCGCGGTGTTCGTGCTGCGCGAGGTGTTCGACGTGGCCTACGGCGAGATCGCCGAAGCCGTCGGCAAGACCCCGGCGGCGGTCCATCAGATCGCCCACCGGGCCCGGGCACACGTCGCCGCCCGCCGGCCGCGGGGCGCCGCGTCCCCCGGCGAGACCCGGGACGTGCTCGACGCCTTCCACCGGGCCGTCCGGACGGGGGACCTGCAGGGACTGCTCGACGTCCTCGCGCCCGACGTCGTCTTCCTCGGCGACGGCGGGGGAGTGGTGCAGGCCGTGCTGGAACCCGTGGTGGGGGCCGCGCTGGTCGCGCCGCTGCTCGCCGGGAGCCGCCCGGCCCGCGACGACACCGCGACGATGCGGACGGTGCAGGTCAACGGCCACCCCGCGCTGATCCTCCGGCTCGGCGGCGAGGTCGACACCGTCATCGCGCTGCGCGTCGACGACGGCCTCATCACCGGGCTCTACGCCGTGCGCAACCCCGAGAAGTTGTCACGCATGGAAGAGGAGACCGCTCTGCGCCGCTGACTCCGGCCGTTTTCACCCAGGGTCACCGGCCGGTGAACCCGAAAGGTCGCGGACATCACAGTCAGGGGGATCCCTGAATTCCGTCGGGGTCGCCTGGAACGCGGGACGCCGACCTGACACGATGGAACTCAACGCCGGGGTCGGGACGTTGCAACATCAAAGAGGGGACGCCCCACCTCGAGGTAACAGCCCGTGGGATGCGAGAAGGCAGGCGGAGGAGATGGCCAACCCGTTCGTGAAGTTCTGGAAGTACATGATGGCGGCGTTCTCGTCGAAGATCGACGAGCACGCCGACCCGAAGGTACAGATCCAGCAGGCCATCGAGGAGGCGCAGCGCAACCACCAGGCGCTGACCCAGCAGGCCGCCTCGGTGATCGGTAACCAGCGTCAGCTGGAGATGAAGCTGAACCGCCAGCTCGGTGACGTGGAGAAGCTGCAGGCTTCGACCCGCCAGGCGCTGGTGCTCGCCGACGAGGCGCGTGCCAAGGGCGATGAGCAGAAGGCGACCGAGTTCGAGAACGCGGCGGAGAGCTTCGCCGCGCAGCTCGTCACCGCCGAGCAGAGCATCGAGGACTTGAAGACCCTGCACGACCAGTCGCTTCAGGCGGCGGAGCAGGCGAAGAAGGCCGTCGAGCGCAACGCGACCATGCTGCAGCAGAAGCTGGCCGAGCGCACCAAGCTGCTCTCGCAGCTGGAGCAGGCGAAGATGCAGGAGCAGGTCTCCGCTTCGCTGAACCAGATGAGCCAGCTGGCCGCGCCGGGCAACACCCCGTCGCTGGAGGACGTTCGCGACAAGATCGAGAAGCGCTACACCACGGCGCTGGGCTCGGCCGAACTCGCACAGAACTCCGTCCAGGGCCGGATGATGGAGGTCCAGGCCTCCACGACGCAGCTCGCGGGACACTCGCGGCTGGAGCAGATCCGCGCGTCCATGAAGGGTGACTCCGTCGCTCAGGTGACCGACGGCAAGACCGCCGCCGCGCCGAAGGCGTCGAGCGGCGCGGACATCCAGCGTGAGATCCAGGCACGGGTTCAGGCCGAACAGGGCAAGAACCCCGCCTGACACACCTTGAGCCGGTCCCGTACCCCTCACGGGTACGGGACCGGTCTCACCGAACAGAGGGGCGAGGGCAATGGGGCAGGGCAGGCGCAAGGACTTCGGGGAGTTCACCGCCAAGCTTGAGAAGCACATCGAGAAGCTGCCCGACTACGCCCAACGCGCGCAGGAGAAGCTCCAGCGCTACATCCCGCCCTCCGAGCAGGGCTCCTCTCCGCGACCGGCTCAGCCGTCGAGGCCGCGTCCCCCGATGCCGCAGATGCCGCCCATGCCGAAGATCTCGCAGCAGCTGACGTCGATGGCGTCGGGGCAGATCCCGGTGGTCGCCGAGGCGAAGGCCAAGTGGGCCCGCTGGAACGAGCCCGCGGCCAAATTGGAGAGACAGAAGCGCCGCACTTCCCGTGCGCTGACCTTCTGGATCCTCCTCACTATCCTTTGTGGACTGTACGCGTTCGTCGCAGGCGCCGGCCTGCTGAAGGCGGGCGAGGTCGAAGTCCTCCAGGCCATCGCGGGCGGCGCGTTCGCCGTCATCTTCGGCACGTTCGGGGTCAAGTCCGGACTGCGGCTGCGGACGCTCAAGCGCACCGTGCTGCCTGCCGCGCCCGCCGCCCCG
The DNA here is from genome assembly GCF_001995215.1 of Amycolatopsis azurea DSM 43854. Taxonomy (GTDB): domain Bacteria; phylum Actinomycetota; class Actinomycetes; order Mycobacteriales; family Pseudonocardiaceae; genus Amycolatopsis; species Amycolatopsis azurea. Next base: position 222,477 of record NZ_MUXN01000006.1, on the reverse strand, counting down.
CCGCCGCTTCCCCCGGCGCGATCCGTCGCGCGGGAGCCGATGGAGCGCCTCGCCGAGAGCGAGGCTTCGCTGACGGAGCTGCTTCGCCAGCTTTCGCAGCCGACGTCGCTCGGCACCATGCCGGTCTCGGAGATCGCCGTCGCGGACGCCCGGACCACCGCCGCCGAGGCGGCACAGGCCCTGCGCGGGCTCGCGGGCCGGATCCAGGCCATCGAACGCGGCCGCGACGCCGCGCCCGAACGGGAACGCGGCGCCCTCGACGCCGCCATCAAGCAACTGCGCGAGCAGCTCGACGACGGCCTCGACGGCTACGGCGGTCTCGTCGCGGCCGCCGGGCACACCGTCGCCGCCAGCTCGGACGGCATGACGTCGTCCAAGGAATCGCTCTCCGACGCGACCGACAAGCTCGCCGGCCTCGCGATGGCCCTGCGCGAACTCTCCTGAGCCATGGAAAAGGGCGCCGGGAGCGACTGGGCCAGGGTGGTCGTGAGTGGTAAGTGACGTTCTAACGTCACTTACCACTCACGACCACCTGAGCAGGCGCTTTCCTGGACCATCGTCTCATTCGTCGTCGCTAATACTCCATTGCGTAACGACTTGCTCACTGTGTGATACCGAAACGCTCGCGTAACCCGAAACCGCTGGTTACGGCAACTCGCGATGCCTAACGTTTCCCTCATGCACGCAGTGCTTCTCCCAGCTCGGGCCTGAACCCAGCCCGCGTGAGCGGGCGTCCCAGGGTGGCGGACCGGACACAGTGGATCTCGCGCAGTGGTCTTTCTCGTCCCCACCGAGGAAAGGACGCCCAGTGACGACGCTCCCCCCGGAACCAGAGCCGATCCCCGCACCGCCTCCCAGTGCCTACCAACGCGCAATCGCCGCCTACGACCGGATCGCCGAGGTCGACCGGCCCGACGTCTGGATCGCCCTCCGTCCCGTGGAAGACGCCCTCGTGGAGGCGAAGGCGGTCGATGAACGGGTTCGCGCGGGCGCGGACCTGCCGCTCGCCGGAACCCTGGTGGCGGTCGCCGACGTCGTCGACGTCGCCGGTCTCCCCGGGACGGGCGACGAGGTCGGCTGCGTCAGCGCCACGGCCGTGTCGCGGCTGACCGCGGCCGGGGCGGTGGTGATCGGCAAGACCAACTGCGACCGGTTCGGCGCGGACCTCGAACACACCCGCAGCCCGTACGGCGTCGTGAGCGCCGCGCTGAACACCGCCCGGGTCTCCGGGAGCGCGAGCAGCGGCGCGGCCGTCGCCGTCGCGCTCGGCCTCGTCGATCTGGCGGTCGGCACGGACACGGCGGGCGCGGGCCGGGTTCCCGCGTCGCTCAACGGGATCGTCGGGTTGAAACCGACGCTCGGCCTCGTGCCCAAGACGGGTGTCGCGCCGTGCGGCGGAATCGCCGTGTTCGCGCGCAGTCTCACGCTCGGCCAGCGGGCGCTCGGGTTGATGACCGGTCCCGACGAGGCCGACCCGCTCGCGCGTGACTGGCCTCCGGACGTCCGGCTGTCGGCGGGGGATCGGCCGAAGGTGGCGATCCCGGGCTCCGGAACGCTCACCGGACTGTCCTTGCAGTCCCGCTCCTCCTTCCTCGGAGCGGTTTCCGCGCTGCGGGCGTCCGGTGCGCTCGTCGAGACGGTCGAGGTCTCGGCACTGTTGTCGGTGGGCGAACTGATCCACGACGACGGCTTCACCGCCGACAGGCAGCGCGTCGCCGAGGCCGGGATGCTCGCGCTCCGGATGCTGTCCGAGTACGACGCGCTGGTCCTCCCCACCGTCGCGGACCATCCCGAGGTCTCCGAGGCGCTGTCCGATCCGGACGGTGTCGCGAAACGGCTGGAGCGGTTCACGGCGTTCGTCAACCTGCTCGACCTCGCCGCGGTCACGGTGCCGTCGTCGCCGTCGGATCTCGGGCCGTACGGGGTGTCGGTGGTGGTGCGGCCGTTCGACGACCAGGTCGCCATCGACCTCGCCGCCGTGCTCACCGACGAGCAGGCCGATTTCCCTTACCCCGCACCGGGTGCGGATCTCGTCGTGTTCGGCGCGCATCTGCGCGGGCAGCCGTTGAACGAGCGGCTGGTCACCGCGGGGGCGCGGTTCACCGGGCTGGTCCAGACCGCCGAGGGCTATCGGATGCTGTTACTGCCCACCGATCCACCCCAGCCGGGCGTGGTGCCGGTGAGCGCCACCGGCGAGCACACGATGCTTTCGGGTGAACGCTGGCGGCTCTCACCCGCCGCGCTCGGAGCCTTCGCGGCCACGCTGCCCACCCCGTTCGTGCTGGGCCGGATCCGCCTGGAGAACGGGGACACCCCGCTGGCCGTCCTCTGTGACCAGGCGGCCACGGCGACCGCGACGGAGCTGACGCGCTACCAATGCTGGCGGGCCTACCTGCGGTTCGTCAGTACGGCCGGGCCGCGAGACCTCGGGCGACCCGCTTGACCAGACCGGGACCGTGCAAGGCGAAACCGGTGTAGAGCTGGACCAGACCGGCGCCGGCGTCGAGCATCCGGGCGGCGGCGCCGGCGTCGAAGATCCCGCCGACGCCGATGATCGGCAGCTTGCCGCCGGTCTCGTCGTGCACGAACCGCACCACTTCGACCGAGCGCGCGGTGAGCGGGCGGCCGGAAAGCCCGCCCGCCTGCTCGCCGACACCGGCCTCGGGCGGCGCGATCCCTTCGCGGGACAACGTCGTGTTGGTCGCGATCAGCCCGGAGACACCGTGGTCGAGGCAGACCTCCAGCAGTTCCGCGAGCGCTTCGTCGGTGAGGTCGGGGGCGACCTTCACCAGCACCGGCGTCGGGTTCGCGTCGCCCGCGAGTTCGGCCGAGGTCTTGCGGAGTTCCGAGAGCAGTTCCGCCAGCGCGGACTTGTCCTGCAACGCCCGCAGTCCCGGCGTGTTCGGCGAACTGACGTTGATCGCGAAGTAGTCGGCGTACGGGTACAGCGCCCGCAGCGAGAACCGGTAGTCCTCGACGGCCTCGTCGAGCGGCGTCACCTTGGACTTGCCGATGCTGACCCCGAGCGGCACCGGCGGCTTTCCGCCGGCGGCGAGGCGGGCGGCGAGCGCTTCCGCGCCTTCGTTGTTGAAGCCCATCCGGTTGATCACCGCGTCGGTCTCGGCGAGGGTGAACAGCCGCGGCTTGTCGTTGCCCGGCTGCGGATGCCGGGTGACCGTGCCGACCTCGACGAAGCCGAAGCCGAGCGCGGGCCACGCGTGCAGCGCGCGGCCGTTCTTGTCCATCCCGGCGGCGAGGCCGACCCGGTTCGGGAACCGGAGACCGAGGAAGGTGACCGGATCGTCCGTCCGGTAGACGCGGCCGAGCGCGGCGAGCGCGGGGGAGACCCGGCTCAGCCTGGCGAGCGTGCCGATGGTGCGTTCGTGCACGGTTTCGGGGTCGCTGCCGGAGACCCGGTAGAGAGCGGGGCGGACGATCTTGTCGAAGAGCACGGCCCCATCATGCCTGGTGAGCTCTAGCGGCTCGCCTTCCACTCGTCTTCGAGCATCGCGAAGACGAGCTCGTCGGTCCACTCGCCCTTGACGACCTCGTTCTCGCGCAGGTGCGCTTCCTTGCGCATGCCCAGGCGCTCCATCAGCGTGGCCGACGCGGTGTTGCGTCCGTCACAGCGGCCGATGATCCGGTGCAGGCCCAGTTCTTCGAAGCCGAGCCGCAGCAGTTCGGTGGCGGCCTCCGCGGCGAACCCCTTGCCGTGGTGGTCGGGATGGAAGACGAACCCGATCTCGCCCTGGCGGTGCTCGCTGCTGAGGTATTCGAGGTTCAGGTCGCCGATCAGCTGCCCGGTCTCGGTCAGTTCCACGGCCACCGCGAGGAGCTGGCCTTCCTTCGACAGGCTGCTGCTGTGCACCCGTTTGGCGAGCGCGGCGGCGGATTCGGCCCGGCTGCGCGGACCCCAGTAGAGGTAGCGGGCGACATCGGCGCGGGACTGGAAGGAGTTCAGTTCGTCGAGATCCGCCGACGTGAAGGCGCGGAGGGTCAGGCGCGGGGTGGTGATCGGGAAGTCGGGCCGCAACATGGCGTCAGGCTATCCAGTCGGCAGGGTCCCCGGGGCGGGAACAGCGGCGGACGGTTGTCCAGGGCGGTGGGTGGTCCCCGCCGACCTCGCAAAAGGGGCAATAACCCGGAAATAAGGGTACCCCCGAGGCGGCTCCCGGACGCCGGAATCGGCGGCCGGGCCCGAGCCGGACCGGTGCTCGGGAACCTCGGGGGCCCGGTGACTGCCTGGTATTCGCTATCAGGCACCACGCGAAGCAGAGACGACGAGCCGAAGGTGGCTCCAACTTGCGTTGTATCGCTGCTCAAAAGTCCTACGCGTGCGGTCCGCTAGCGGACAGTCACCTCACGAGTCCTGTTGGAATACAACTTTGGACCACCTCCTCTCTCGTGTACCGCCACGCTATGCGAGGGGTTCTAGGTCCTGCAACAAGATTTTCTCGATCTCGGCCAGGAGGACGGCTTTGTCCGCCGACGGCTGAAAAGACGCATCCACGGCGTTCTTCGCCAAGCGGGCGATTTCGGCCGCGGTCAGGCCCAGGGTTTCGGCGACCGCCACGTACTCGCCGTCGAGGGTGGCGCCGAACATCGGCGGGTCGTCGGTGTTGAGCGTGACCACCACGCCGTGGTCGAGCAGGCGCCGCACGGGATGCGCCCCGATCGAGGCGAACTGCCCGGTCCTGATGTTCGACGTCGGGCAGACCTCCAGCGGGATCCTTTGCGCGGCAAGGTATTCCAGCAACTTCGGATCGGTGTGCGCGCCGACACCGTGCCCGATCCGCTCGGCGCCGAGATCGTGCACCGCCGACCAGACGGTGGCCGGTCCGGTGGTCTCGCCCGCGTGCGGGACGCTGTGCAGCCCCGCCTCCCTGGCCGTGGTGAAGAACGGGGCGAACTGCGCGCGGCCCACCCCGACCTCGGGGCCGCCGAGACCGAAGGACACCAACCCTTCCGGGCGTTCGCGGAGCGCGAACACGACCGTCTCGCGTCCGGCGACAATGCCCTTCTCGCCGGGAATGTCGAAGCACCAGGCCAGTTCCACCCCGTGGTCCGCCCGCGCCGCCGCCCGTCCGGTGGCGAGACCGGTGAGGAGATCGTCCGTCGACATGCCGTCGAGGACGTGGTTGTACGGCGTCACGGTCACTTCGGCGTAGCGGGCGTTCTGCGCGGCCAGATCGGCCGCCAGCCCGGTGACGAGGGTGTGGATGTCGCGGGCGTCGCGCACCAGCGACGTCACCGCAAGGTAGTTGCGGAGGAAATGCGGGAAATCGCGGAAGGTGAAGAACTCGGCGAGTTCTCCCGGCTCGGTCGGCACTCCGGCGGACGGGCGGCGGCGGGCCAGTTCCAGCACCGTGGGCAGGCTCGCCGAGCCGACGAGGTGGACGTGGAGTTCGACCTTGGGCAGGGCGTGCACGAACGCGCGCAGCGCCTCGCCCGTGAGGATTCCGGGCATGACAAAGCTCCCTGGGGAAAGAAGTGAACGGTGACGTGCGAAGGGAGCGGGCGGCTCAGGGAGCGAGGTCGCCGCGTTCGGTGTCGGCCCCGTAGAGCGGGAGCTTGAACAGCGTCACGAGGCCAGTTTAGCCGCCGGGAGCGGGTCCGGACTGGCATTTCGGGCAGAACCAGGTCGGCCTAGCCTGGTGTCCCGGTCCCTGGGACGCGACCTTGAGCCGTCCGCCGCAGCGGAAACAGCCCTGTTTGGTCCGCTCGTAGACCCAGTGTTCACGACCGCGGCGCAGATCCCCGGTGGTGGTCTGCGAGGTGCGCCAGGCGTTGCTCTTCAACAGCTTGCGGCCGAGCGCGACGGCTCTGGCGGTGTCCACTTCGGACACCGGCGTCCACGGCGTGACGCCGAGCAGGAAGCACATCTCGACCTTGTACATGTTCCCGATGCCCGCCATGATCCGCTGGTCCAGCAAGGCGTCGCCCAGTTCGCGATCCGGATCGGCGGCGAGCGCGGCCGCCGCCCGCTCCGCGAGTTCGTCCGTCCACTGTGGATCGAGCAGGTCCGGGCCGAGGTGCCCGACCAGACGGTCTTCTTCGTCCGTGGGCACGAGTTCGAGGTCGTGCACGCGGAACCCGATCGCCTGGAGTTCCTCGGTGGCGAGGATGACCCGCGCCTGATGCGCCGGGCTGCGCCAGCGCGCGCCCGCCCGGTAGACGTCCCATTTGCCGTCCATGCGCAGGTGGCTGTGCAGGGTGAGGTCGCCGGAGAACCGGGTCAGCAGATGTTTGCCGACCGTGCCGACGCCGAGCACGTCACGCCCGGCGAGATCCGTCGTGGCCAGCCGTGGGACCCTGAACTCGCCGCGCAGCAGGGTCTTCCCGGCCAGTGCCTTGTCGAGGACCTTGCCGGCGAGGAAGACGGTGTCGCCTTCGGGCATCGGCGCCTACCCCGTGCCGGTGTCGCTCAGCTTGGCGGTCTCTTCGGCGGTGGTCTCGGGTTCTTCCTCGCCGCGGACGCGATGCCGTCCGGCCCGGCTGGAGCGGAGGACCTTCGCCAGCACCATGTTGAAGGTGAGCGCGATCTCCTGCGCGCCGGGGGAGTGCCACTCGTGGATCGGGCTGCACGCGCCCTGCGCCTGCTGCACGGCGAGCCTGTCCGGGATGGCCGTCGGCATCACCAGCGGGCCGAAGTTCTCCCGCAGCTCCGCCACGCGGAACTGGTGCTCGTAGGAGCGCACGCGGAGCTTGTTGACCACGACGCCGATCGGCCGCAGCCCCGGGTTCTGCTCCTCGCGGATCTTCTCGATCGCGTCGAGCGCGCGGCGGGCGCCCGAGACGGCGTACATCGTCGGCTCGGTGACGATCAGGGCGCTGTCCGCGGCCACCAGCGCCGAGCGGGTCAGCCTGCCGAGTGACGGCGGGCAGTCGAGGATCACCAGTTCGTACGGTTCCTCGCGCAGCGGGTTCGTGTGCAGTTCGTCGAGCGCGCGGGAGAGGTTCTCCAGGCGACGGCTGTCGGCGTCGGGCTCGTTGAGCATCTCGAGCTCTTCGGCGCCGACGAGGACGTCGATCTGGTCGCTCCACACGCTGGGCGCGATCGCGCGTTCGAGCACCGAGCGCACCGGCGTCTCCAGGACGTCGGCCAGCGTGCGGTCGGTGAAGGGCGGGTCCAGCGAGGTCGTGGCGTTGCCTTGCGGGTCGAGATCGGCCACGAGAGTCCGGGCGCCCCTACGCAGCGCGGCGGACGCGACACCGAGGGCTACCGTCGTTTTACCGACGCCACCCTTCAGGCTGAGAACAGCGACCGTGTGCACTCGATACAGCCTACGGGCAGTCGGCGGGGCGGCTCCTTGGCAAGGTGTCGAACACCGCATCGGACTACACCCGTCGGCGCCCGGAAGGCGGGCATTACGCTGTGCGTTCATGAAGACGGACACCGTGGCCACGCGGGGATCGGGGGCGGTTCGCCGGGTTCTCGAAGCAGAACTCCGGGCCGCACGGGCGCGAGGCGAACATCAGCCGCACGTCGTCGACGTCGGCGGCGGCAGCGGCGGCTGGGCGGTGCCGCTGGCGTCGGCGGGCTGCCTGGTGACCGTGGTCGAACCCAACCCGAACGCCCTGGCCACCCTGCGCCGCCGGGCCGAGGAGGAGGGCGTCTCCGGCAGCATCACGGCGATCGCCGACGACTCCGACGCGCTCGGGGCCCACGTCGCGGCCGGATCGGCCGACCTCGTCCTCGCGCACGGGCTGCTCGAAGTCGTCGACGACCCGGCGCTGGTGCTCGCGGCGCTGGCCGCCGCGGTCAAACCCGGCGGCGCGGTCTCCGTGCTCGTGGCGAACCGCCACGCCGCGATCCTGCAGCGCGCGCTGGCCGGACGGCTCGGCGAGGCGCGGGAACTGCTCGCGGCCGAGAGCGGCGTGCTGGGCGGCGGCCGGGAGACCGTGCTGCGGCGCTTCGACGCCGAGGCCCTCCGCGCGCAGCTGATCGCCGTGGGGCTCGACGTGACTTCGCTGCAGGGCGACGGCGTCGTGGCGGACTTCGTGCCCGGTGGAGTGCGGGAAGAGGACCTGGCGGAGTTCGAGCTCGCGGCCGCGACCGTGTCGCCGCTGCGGGACATCTCCAGCCGGCTGCACGTGCTGGCCCGCCGCCCGGCCTGACCTCGCGGCGACCGGGCTGCCCCGGAGTTCCAGAAGTGTCGGTGCCTCCGGCTAACGTGCCCGCAAGGTCGCCGGAGGGCGCCCCGCGCCCGACGGTGACTTCACCATCGCGCGCCTCTTTTGGGCCGAAGGCCCCCGGAAACGGTTTGGCAGGGCGCTTGCATGGCTACCGCGGCTGAGATCGACAAGATGCGCCCTGCCGGGGCGTTTCCGGCAGCGCGCGACAGATAAATGGGACGAAATGCTGAGCTGCCCGGTGGGATGGCCCGTTACCGGGTGACCACCGGGGCCACCACCTGGCCCGACGACACCGGGTGCGGTCTGCTGCACGTCGACATGGACGCGTTCTTCGTGTCCTGTGAACTGCGCACGCGCCCGGAGCTGGCGGGCAAGCCGGTGGTCGTCTCCGGCGGTGGTCCGAGGTCGGTCGTCGCGGCGGCGAGCTACGCGGCGCGTGAGTTCGGTGTCCGGTCGGCCATGCCGTTCTCGACCGCCAAACGGCTCTGCCCGCAACTGATCTGCATCACCCCGACACCCGGTCTCTACGGCGAGGTGTCCCAGGGCGTCATGGGGATCTTCCGCGAGCTGACGCCTCTGGTGGAGCCCCTGAGCCTGGACGAGGCCTTCCTGGACGTCAGCGGGGCGCTCAAACGGCTGGACTCGTCGCCCGCTCGGCTCGGCGCCTGGATCCGGGAGCGGGTGGCCGCCGACTTCGGGATCAGCTGCTCGGTCGGCGTCGCGAAGGTCAAGTTCGTCGCCAAGCTGGCGTCCGGGATGGCCAAACCGGACGGCATGGTCGTCGTCCCGGCGGCCGAGACGCTCGCGTTCCTGCACCCGCTGCCGGTGTCGGCGCTGTGGGGCGTCGGCAAGCGCACCGAGGAGCATCTGCGGCAGCAGGGCCTCGACACCATCGCCGACGTCGCCACCGCGCCGCTGGCCCGGCTGCGGCGCTCGCTGGGCCGGGCGCTGGGGGAGCACCTGTGGGCGCTCGCGAACGGGCACGACGAGCGTGAGGTGGTCCCGGAGACGCCGGACAAGTCGATCGGCGCCGAAGTGACCTTCGACGTCGATCTCCACGACCGCTCGGCGCTCGGACTGGAACTGCTCCGGCTGTCGGAACGCGTCGCCGGGACCCTGCGCCGCCGGGGGCTGCGCGGGCGGACGGTGTCGATCAAGGTCCGGTTCGCGGATTTCAAGACCATCACCCGCGCCAGGACAACCGCCGTCGGGGTGGATGTGGCCCGCGACATCCACCGCACCGCCGTCGAACTCCTCGCCGAGCACGCGCCGACGGGCGCAGTCCGCCTGATCGGCGTAAGAGTCGAGGGATTGGACACGGAGAGTGATGGAGAGCAGCTGCTTTTCGACTCGTCAGAACCCCGTTGGCGGGATGCGGAAGTGGCGGCCGACGTCGCGAGGACGAAGTTCGGTGCCGCCGCGGTCCGGCCCGCGTCACTGCTGACCCCCCGTGACCAGTGACAACGCCTGGTCGGCCGTCTTCGAGAGAGCCGAGTCGGGTGGTTTCGGCCAATTCGATCCCTTCCGGATACGGGATCGGGTAGTCGGACGAGCGCGGGGCTCGTATCCTGGACAGAGACACCCCGCCTGGGGTTGTCTGTTGGGTCCATGACGTTGCGCGGCCCGGCGCCCGCGACAGCTGTGCCGGAGGAGGAAAGATGCCACTCTCCGAGCATGAGCAGCGGCTGCTCGATCAGATCGAGCGCGAGCTCTATGCCGAGGACCCCAAGTTCGCATCCACGGTGCGAGGCACCCGGTTGCGCCGCCCCGCCCGCCGACGGCGTTTGCAGGGCATCGCCCTGTTCGTAGTGGGCGTCGCACTTCTGGTGCTCGGCGTGGTGGTCAACATCCGGGTGGCCGAGATCCCAGTGATCAGCGTGCTCGGGTTCCTCGTGATGTTCTTCGGAGTCATGATGGCCGTCACATCGATTCGGCACGGAGCCGAATCGGAGGGCGGTAAGGACAGCGGTGGCCCGGGAGCCGGCGGAGGTGGCGGCGGCGGTAAGTCGTCCCCGCGCCGGAGCTCGTTCACTCAGCGCATGGAAGAGCGCTTCCGCCAGCGCTTCGAGGAGCAATAGCTCTCACACACGCGAATATGCCGACGGGGCCTTGCCCCGTCGGCATATTCGCGTTGTCGTGCGTGCTGGGGAAAGTGATGTCCCCAATGCGGCATTGGGGACATCACGACGCTCCCCTGAGGTAAGGCAAGCAGTCGGCTACTTGTCCCGGCGCCTCAGCGAGCGCGGGAACAGGCGGCCCTTCCACGACATCGGCGCGTTCCGCTTCAGGCTCTTGCGAACGTCGTCGAAGGCCTGGCCCAGCGCCTGGTCGTCCACCGGCTTGTCCGAGTACCAGGACGTCTCCACGACACCGATGACCGTCCGCAGCCCGGAGCGGCCCTCGTCGTCGAGGCGGTGCTTCTCGACGACCTTCCGGCCCGCGACGCGCACCGTGTCGTGGTCGGAGAGCGGCAGGCCGCGGTCCGCGCATTCGTCCATCAGCTCGCGCCACGCCGCGTCGGCCGCGGCGGGGGAGTGGGACGCGATCTTCTGCAGTCGCAGCCGCCGCTTGATCTCCCGGATCGCCGTCGGTGTGCCGAGCACGCCGAGGACGACCACCAGGACCAGCGCGAACCACCACGACACCCAGGCCGCCAGGAACGCGAACGCCGCCACCCACAGCCCGATCGCGATCAGCGGCAGCCAGTTCGTCACGTGCTGGTTGTCCAGGAACCCGCCGTCCGTACGGAGCGAGTCCGGGTCGCGCCCGGGTGCCGAGCGCAGCAGCGCCCGGTATCTCAACCGCGACCGCACGATCACGGTCACGGTGAGCGCGGCCGCCAGCCCGCCGAGGATGCCGGCGAGGATCGCGGGCCACAGCGGTTCTTCGTCCTGCTGGTCTCCGCTGCCGTCCGCGCCGAGGTCCGCACCCGGGTCACGGGGCGTGCCGGTCGCGGGGACGCTCGACTTCGGCGCGCTCGGCACTTCCTGCGTGTCGTTGGCCGCGGAGCTGCTGGGGGCGGTCTGCAGGTACGGCGGGACGACCGCGCGGCCGTCGAGCAGCGGGGTCGGGTCGAAGCTGACCCAGCCCTTCGTCTGGAAGTAGACCTCGACCCACGCGTGCGCGTCCTCGGAGGTGATCGAGACGTGATCGCCCTTCGGCGTCCCCGAGGTGAAACCGATGGCGACCCGCGACGGGATGCCGACCGACCGCAGCATCACGGCCATCGCGGACGCGTACTGCTCGCAGAACCCGCGTTTGCCATTGAGGATGAAGTCGGCGAGCGCGTCGGAGTCCCTGGCGTCGGCGGTCTTGGTGTCGTAGACGAAGCCGTTCTGCGCGGTGAAGAACGACCAGATCGCCTGGGCCTTGTCGAAGTTGTTGGACTCGTTCTCCGTCAGCTGCTTGGCCTTCGCGGCCACCCGGGGGTCGACGCGGTCGACCTGGACGAACTGCTGCGGCACCTCGGCCAGCTGGACGTCGTCGTTGCGGAGTTCGTCCTTCGACGGCTCCTTGATCGAGGCTGTTTCGGTGTAGGCGGGCGCGCCCTGCTTGGTCGTGGTGAACACGGCACCGCCGACGGGGTCGTACAGCCAGTTGTCGGCCAGCCCGGTGATCGTCCGCGGCACCCCGTAGATCGGCAGCCAGTTGTCGACCCAGTTCGTCGGTTCGATCCGGATCTCGCGGCCGGGGCCGACGCCGTCGTCGCCCCTGACCTGCGGGAGCGGCTGATTGGCCTGGACACCCTGCTGGGCGCGGCCGTTCTGCGCCAGGCCCCAGCCCTTGTTCGGCGTGTAGGTGTCGAGGGTGAACGCGCGCAGCAGCCGCTTGTCCGCGCCCATCCCGTAGACCTTGAACAGCTCCACGTTCTCGCCCTGGTCGAGCAGGCCGCGCAGCTGCGTGAACGGCTCGACGCCGAAGCCGCCCGCCCCGCCGCGGCCGGATCCGTCGGCGCCGGGGAGCCTGCCGACCGTGCCGACACCGGTGACGGCCATGCCGATGACCAGTCCCATCGCGATCGCGGCGGCCACCACGCCGACCGGGGCGGACAGCGTGCTCGCCGAATTGCCCAGTCCCGGCGCGTCCCGGTTGCGCCAGCGGCGATGCCGGTGATTGCCGTCGACGGCGAGCAGCCCGGCGAACGCGCCCGCGCCGAGCAGGAACGTCCACCACGGCAGCATGTCTTCGGCCAGCGCGGCGGGAACGGCATAGACGCACAGCAGCACCAGGCCGGTCGCGGCGGGCGCGGCGGCGGCCACGGCCAGCGTGTCGACCAGCACCGCGACCAGGCCGATCGCGATGGTGATCAGGCAGAGGATCGGCGGTGTGCCCTCGACCGGCGGCAGCCCGACCCGGATCTGCTCGGCCGCCGCGGCGAGGACGCCGCGCAGTTCGTCGAGCGCGTCCGGGCCGGGGATGATCTTCAGGATCCCGCTGGTGGTGAACGCCCCGGTGATCAGGAACAGCAGCACCAGCAACTGCGCAAGGCCGACGACGATGGTCGGCGCGCGCAGCGAGCGCAGGGCGAGCCCGGTGGAGGCGATCAGCACGACCGCGACGAGCAGGTAGCCGAACCACGCCCAGCCGGAGACGACGCCGGTGAGCGACGTCGAAGCGAACAGCGTGGCGAGCCCGGCGGCGACCGGCGCGAGCACGCTGCTGGTCCAGACCGGCGGCGGCGCCGCGGGACGCGGTGTGGGGGTGTGCGGCCGGGGTGGCGCGGTCGCGGTCACAGGCCGCCTCCGATCAGCGTGCCCCGGCGGGTGGCCGTCTGGCAGAGCTCGGCCCAGACCTGCGGCATGGGCGAACCGGGCCCGGCGACGACGACGCCCCAGCCCGCGGCGCGCAGCAGCGCCACCGACTCTTCGGTGGCGGCGGCCCGGGTTTCGGGCCGGTTGACGCCGGAGGACCAGCCGGGGGTGTCGAGCAGCACGGCGAGACTCCGGATCCCGCGCGGGCGGTACCGGGACAGCTCGTGCACGGATTCGTTGCTGACGGTGCCGAGCACCGCGATGAGTTCCTGCCCCTCGGCCGGGTCGTGGCCGAGGGTGATGTCGCGCTGGTGTGCGGGCTGGAGCGCGGCGAGGACGTCGAGCACGACGTTGTCGTAGTGCTCGCCACCCTCACCCGGGGTGTCGGCCAGGGTCTGGCCGTGTTCGGTGATCAGCCGGACGCGGTGACCGGAGCGGCGCAGGTGCAGCGAGACGGAAGCGGCGAACGAGACCGCCCATTCGAGACTCGCTGCGGGGCCGGTGCCGTGGTGCGCGGCCGCGCGGTGGTCCAGCAGGACCGTGGTCCCGCCACGCCAGGGCCGCTCTTCGACGCGGACCATGATCTCGTCGCGGCGGGCGGTCGAGCGCCAGTGGACCTTCCGCAGGTCGTCGCCCTGGCGGTATTGCCGGACGATCACGTCCGACTCGCCCTGTCCGGCGTGCAGGCGGATGCTCCCGTCGTCACCGGCGCCGATCCCGGCACCGCTGGGCAGCCCCCACAGGCCCGCCACCTTCGGCACCACGACCAGCCGGGAGTGCCCGATCAGCTCGCGTTCGAACTCGCACAGCCCGAACGGGTCGGTGATCGTCGCCCGCAGCGGGCCGACCTGCTGGATCCCGCGCAGCACCGGTTGCAGCGGGTACCGCAACGCGACCCTCCGGTCGTGCGGCAGCCGTTCGACGACGAACCGCGGCCGTGAACCCAGCGCGTAGGGCACGCCGTCTTCGAGCAGCACCTCACCCGCGGGGAGCCTGCCGTTCCGCCAGAGTTCCAGCTGGACCTCGCCGGGCGAACCGACCGAGACCCGGTCCGGGCGCAGCGCGCGCGCCGCGCCCAGCTTCAGCCGGGTCGCCGAGATGAAGTAGGCGACCAGCAGTGGCAGGGCGACGACGAACACCGCGACGCGCAGCAGGTCCCGTTCGTTGAGCACGAACGAGCAAGCCGCCGCGGCGACGCCCGCGGCGAGGAGGCAGCGGCCGCGTGTGGTCAGGCCGGACAGAGCACGCAGCATGGCCCCGTATTCCTTTACTCAGCGGTGGTTCGTGCCCGAGGAGCCCTGCGGAACGGGAACGCGGTGCAGGATCGCGCGGACCACGTCGGTGGCCGAACGGCGGGCGGCGTGCGCCTCGGTGGTGAGCACCATGCGGTGCGCCAGCACGGGGATCGCGACCGTGTGCAGATCGTCCGGGACGACGAACTCGCGACCGGAGAGCGCCGCCTGCGCACGGGCGGCGCGGACCAGCTGCAAGGTCGCCCGGGGCGAGGCCCCGAGCCGGATCTCCGGCGCCTGCCGGGTCGCGGAGACCAGGTCGACGGCGTACCGGCGGACCTCCGGCGACATGTGCACCGACCGGACCGTCTCGATCAGCCGCTGCACCGACTCGCGGTCGGAGACGGGCTCGAGATCGGCCAGCGGGTTGTGCCCGGCGTGCTCGTCGACCATGGCCAGTTCGGCCTGCTGGTCGGGGTAGCCGATGGACACCCGCGCGGTGAACCGGTCCCGCTGGGCCTCGGGCAGCGCGTAGGTGCCCTCCATCTCGATCGGGTTCTGGGTGGCGATCACCATGAACGGCTCTTCGAGGTGGTACGTCGAGGTGTCGACGGTGACCTGGTGCTCTTCCATGCATTCGAGCAGCGCGGACTGCGTCTTCGGCGAGGCGCGGTTGATCTCGTCGCCGACCACGATGTTCGCGAACACAGGGCCGGGCCGGAACTCGAACTCGCCGCTCTGCCGGTTGTAGATGGACACCCCGGTGACGTCGCTGGGCAGCAGGTCGGGGGTGAACTGGATCCGGCTGACGGTGCAGTCGATCGACCGGGCCAGCGCCTTGGCCAGCGAGGTCTTGCCGACCCCGGGGACGTCTTCGACGAGCAGGTGGCCTTCGGCGAGGAGGGTCACGAGCGCGATGCGGATGACGTCGGGTTTGCCGACCAGCACCCGCTCGACGTTGGCGGCGATGCGCCGCGCCGTCTCGTGCAGTTCGTCCAGCGACGCGCGGCCGGCATGGCCGTTCTGCAGTCCGCTGACCGAGCCCGCGGCCGTGGGATACGGCGCTTGCCCGGTTGCCTGCTCACCCTGCTGTTCGCCGGGCGTCGCAGACTGGATTCTCGACGTCACTCGACCTCCTGATGCCGCGTGGCTGGGTGTCCGCTGGGTCTGCTGAAGGGCCAGCTCCAAGTCCCCGAGTGGTCCCCCGGGCAGCGGTCAGCCTCCCACGAAGTGTGTCAAACTCGGGCGAACTCGTGGGGGGAACCCCGCCAACCCCAGTCCATGACTCTGTGCAACCGGTGACCTTACCTCTAACGGGTGAGGTGAGCGCGTTTTCAGGTGCTCCCGCTGACACCGGGTTTTGTCGTATGCTCCGTTGCGAGGTCGTCCGACTACGGAGAGGCGTAATCGCATATGAGCGAGGTGAGTACCGCCAAACCCCGGTTCGATCTGAGCGGCTTCGCGGTCGCCCCGGAGCTGGCGGCCGATGCCCATGTGAAGATCTCCGCCCTGCAAGACGTGGTCGGCCAGATGGTCCGCGAGGCCAAGGTGCTCGGCCGCACGGTTCCCCTCGGCGGGGGATACGCGGACGAGGTCGGCAAGTTCATGGCGCAGTACGGGATCGGTGCCGAAGGCTCCGCGGTCGAGGCGCTCACCGCGTTCGGCAAGGAACTCGAGGCGCTCAAGAACCGGATCGAGAAGGCGCTGGCCAAGTACACCCGACAGGATGAACAAGCGGCGGCGGACGTGGACTGTGTCGGCGGCTGACCCCATGCGCTCACGCCTCCCTCTCTTCGCCCTCGTCGGCGCGCTCGCCGTCCTTACAGTGTCCGCCTGTGGGCAAGGGGCCGCAGGCCAGGCGCGGATTCCGGCCGCCGACGACGGTGCGGGCCCGCCTCCCTCGTCCTCGGCGCCTGCGCCGGACGCCGGGGTGGACCCGTGCACGCTGCTCGATCCGCAGGACCGGTCGACGGCCGGGGTGAACGTGCTCGGTGTGCCGAAGGAGATCAACGGCGCCCGAGCCTGCGACTGGACGGTGCCCGCGACCTTCGGCGTCACCATCACCGTGGACGAGCGGAACGGGCTGGCGGATCTCGAGGTCGCGCGGAAGACCGCCACCAAGACCAAGGTCGGTGACCGGCCCGCGCTCAAGGTCGCCGACAAGAAGGCCGCCGACGGGACCTGTGCGGTCCTGCTCGGCATGGGGGAGAAGGCGAGCGTCCAGATCGACGTGAGCAACACGAACTTCACCGACACCCCGCTCGCCTGCGAGCGCGCGGTGAAGGTGGCGGGACTGGCCGAACCCAAACTGCCCTAGGAGAACTGCCGTGCGTGAAGGAGAGACGCCGGGACGTGAGGTCCCGGTCGCGGCCACGCGATACGAGGCCTACAGCCACGAGGCGCTGGCCGCCGAGGTCGAAGCGGGCAACGACCCCGAAGCGGCCGGTGGCATCGGGGCCGCCTGGGACGCGCTCGCGCGGCGCATGCACGACGCGACGTCCGAGCTGGCCGGGCTGGTCGGCAGCAGTGAGGAGAACTGGCGCGGGGAAGCAGGCGACGCGCTCCGCGGCGTGCTGTCCACCGCGTCCGGCTGGCTGACCTGGTCCGCCGACATCTCGGCCGCGCTCGGGCAGGCGGTCTCCGGACAGGCCGAGGCCGCCGCGCGGGCCCGCGCCGACATGCCGCCGCCGGTGGACTACGACCCCGGTTCGATGATCCGCGGCGCCGCCGCCGGCGGGAACCTCGCGCTCCTCGCCGCGCTCGCCGACGAGATGGAGGCCAAGCACGCGGAGGCCGAGGCCGCTCGCCGCAAGGCCGTCGACGTGATGAACACCCGCGATGCCTCACTGCACTCGCTGACTCCGCAGGTCTCCTTCGGGAAGCCGCCCGAGCTGGGGCGGTCTTGATCCGCGTTTCCGCGTCGGCGTTCGACGTCCTCTGGTCCGACCTGGGACACGCGGCCCCGCCTTGGCCGCTGTCCGTCCGCAGCGTCGGCGCGACGGAAGCCGAACGCGCCGAGATCCGCGGCGCCGTCTACGAGAACCTCGCCGAACGAGGCCTCTACGACGGGGACCGGCTCGACGGCGCCCTGGAAGCACGGCTGGACCTGCTCGCGCGCGCCGAGGTCTACGTCGAGTGCGAAGCGCTGGCCGACATGACGGCCGAGGCCCCGTTCCGCGCGGTCGCGGCCGCGCGCGGGCGGCACGGTGTGCTGGCGACCCAGCCCGAGCAGACCATCGCGTTGTCCGGGATCGGCGACGGCGAGGTGTTCGCCGCGATCGTCGACGTCCTGCCGGAGCTGCGGCCCGGACCCGGCTACGGGATCAGCCTGCCCGCGGCGCGGTTCGGCGGTGACCTGGAGGATCCGGTGTTCGGCGACGGCGGACGGTCGTCGGCCTCGGACAGTCAGCTGCGCGAGGTGCTCGCGATCCAGGCGCGGCCGGTCTACAGCGCGGGCCAGTTCACCGTGCGGACCCGCGACCGTGACGGCCGGGCGCACCGGGCGGGTGGGCTGACCTGGTTCGACACCGACGTCGGCGCGTACTGCGCGGCGCGGACCGAGGGCCGCGGCGGGCAGGCGTGGGTGAACGTGTCCCCTGTGGACGGTCCCCGGCTGGCCGCGCGGCTGGCTTCGCTGCTGGACCCGGACCGCTAGGTTGTCAGGAGCCCAGGCGAGTCTGCGAGGAGGGGGCCGGAATGACGGTGCCGTTCGGCGGCCAGGTGCGTGATCCGCAGGAGTGGATGCGCGAACAGGAACAGCGTAGTGCCGCGCTGCTCGCCAAGGCCGAGCAGGCGAAGACCGAGCTGGAGAACAACGTCGTCACGGTGAGCAGCCCGGACCGGATGGTCACCGTGACGGTCAACCCCGGCGGTGGCCTGATGTCGCTCGCACTGTCCCCGCAGGCGCAGGAACGGCCGCCCGCCCAGCTCGCATCGCTGATCATGAACACCTACCGCAAGGCGACGACCAGGGCCGCGGACCGGACCCTGGAGATCATGGCCGGGCTGACCGGCGAAGACTCCGACGCGGTCGACTTCATCAAGAGCACGCTGCCGCCCAGGGAGGAATCCCAGGCTGCGCCGGAACCGGACGACTCCGCGCGCTTCGTCGTCCCCGAGGCGGAACCGGCACCCGAACCGCCGAAGCGACGGCCTTCCCGTCCCGCGTCCGATGAGGACGACGGCGAGGACTTCCAGAACGTCGACTGGACCGGCCGCTCGTGAGCGGGCCGGGATACGGCGTCTCGCCGGAACGCCTCAAGGCGCACGCGGACCAGGTCGCCGATCTCGCCGAGCGCATCCGCGGCGCGGCCTCGGCGGCGAACCAGGTCGGCATGGGCGGTTTCGCGGGCTACGGCCTGCTGTGCGCGGTGCCCGTCGGCGGCGTCCTGCAGATCGCCCAGGGCGACGCGGACGAGCTGATGACCAGCGCGGCGAACCTCGGCGACGCGTTGTCCGACGCGCTGAAGAAGGCGGCGACGGACTACACGAAGATCGACGACGACGCGGCGCAGCTCAGCCGGGACCTGGGGAAGAAGCTGTGAGCGAAGACCTGATCGCCAAGAAGGAGGAGAAGTCCGAGCCGTTCAAAGGCGGAGGCATCCTCGACAGCGGCTCCAGTGTGGTCGGAGACATCTTCAAGGCGACGAAGGGCGAAGATCTCGATGCGTTCGCGGTCGCCATGGACGGCGTCTCGTTCGGCCTTGACGTCTTGTCCATGGTCCTGAACCCGCTCGGAGAGCTGGTGAAGGCCGGCGTCGGCTGGCTGATGGAGAACCTGGACTTCATCCGCGAACCACTGGAGATCCTCACCGGTGATCCGGAGCTGGTCCAGCAAGCCGCTCAGACCTGGAACAACATCGCGGCTGAACTCGAAGCCGTGGCAGGCGACTACGAAGGATCCCTGAGCACGACATCCGGATGGGACGGTGACGCGGCCATCGCCTACCGCCGTGTCGCGCTTCAGTACACACAGTCTCTGCGTGACGTCGCCGCCGAAGCGAAGGACTCGGCACAGTGGATCACCACCGGCGGCATGGTGGTGGCCACCGCGCGGGCGCTGATCTTCGACATCATCGCCGGCTTCATCAGCGACGTGATCACCCGCGCGCTCCTCGCGCTCGCGTCATCGTGGTTCACCCTCGGTGGTTCCGTCGCCGCTTTCACCGCGAGCATCTTCGCCGACGCGGTCAAGGTCATGGCGAAGATCCAGAAGAAGCTCGGCAAACTGCTCGGTGCCATCCAACGGTTCGTGAAGCGCTTCGAGGGTTCGAGCGAGCGTGCGCGAGAGGCGACGCGGGCGCTGGGTCGGAAGTCTTCCGAGCTGGGACGCGAGGCGAACAAAGCGATCAAGGCGAGCGACAAGACACTGGACGGACTCAAGGGCGACAACCTCAAGTACCTCCGTAGCGCGAAAGACCGGTTGGAGAACACCACCGCCGGCAAGATCGCCGAGAACACCGGCCTCAAGGTCGCCAAGGAAGCGGGAAAAGCGGCCGCCGCGGACTACAACCAATACGATGGCGGCTCACCGGAACGTGGCCAGGTAGTCCCACCCAAGACCGGCCGGATCAGCGGCTCGCTCGACGACGATGACTGATGACCGAACAAGGTGACAGGGCCCGCCGCACCCGATGGTGGCCTCCGGGTGTGATGGGCGCACTCGGCGTACTTCTCACGCTGTGGCTGATGTTTTCCTTGCAGTGGGTGGTCGGTTTCGAGCCCTGGGGCACGCTCACCAGGACAGGTACCGCTCAGGTCGAGCAGTGCGAGAGGAACGCGGTCCACACCTGGATGACGTACTCGTGCGAGGCGAAGGTCCGGTGGAACGGCGTTCCTCCTGGTGAAGAACAGGTCGCCACCGCGACGGTCACCTCGCTCTCCGCCTTGACCGGCAGCGTGGCGGTCGAAGAGTTCAAGTACCGGAAGAAGAACAGTTCGCGGGGCGGATCTTCCGTGGTCCCGTTCGACCGGCCCTCGTGGCCGGTCGCCGACGGCTGGTGGATCCTGCTCGTCTTCGTGAGCGTGATCCCCGGTTGGCTCGCCGGGTTCTGGATCGGTGGCCGTCTCGACAGGCTCCTTCCCGAACCGAAGGAGAAGCCCAAGGACTGGCGCGGCGTCAGCCGTCGCGCCTCGCCCGGGATGAACGGACGCCGCAAGCGCAGACGCTGAAGTGTCCGATTAGGACAGCGGGGATTCCTGGGATGAACCGATGTCGCCGCGTCGGGGCTCGTGAGCGAGAAGGACGGTTGGAACCTCTATTACCACCTACGAGGCTCGCTGGGAAGTCCTACCAGGTACGGAATCCGTCGGGTATGACGCTCCACAATGCCCCCGCCGCTCCCCACCGGATTCCCCACTTTCACCCCCACTCCGCCCCACGGCAGGGTTCCGGCTGCCGATATCCGGACGCATCAGGCATGGGTGAGGTTGCTTCGATACCCGCAGAGGGGGATCTTGGCCACCGTCCCCCACCACGCCCCCACCTGGACCCACCTGGCTGACCAGCGGAAACGTCTGACACGACGGAGTGGTGGCGGCTTTTGCCGCGTTGACTGTGGTGAAAAGTGGGGTACGGTGGTGCGCAGTGGGGCAGAAGGGAGCCCCGTGGCCGAGCTCGGTTGTTCGCATCCGGGATCGGTAGGGAGGTGGAGCCGATGTTCCTCGGCACCCACACCCCGAAACTGGATGACAAGGGGCGGCTCACGCTGCCCGCGAAGTTCCGCGACGCGCTCGCCGGTGGGCTGATGGTCACCAAGGGACAGGATCACTGTCTCTTCGTCTTTCCCCGGGCCGAGTTCGAGCAGATGGCGAGAAAGGTCGCCGACGCCCCGTTCACGAACGAGGCGGTCCGGGCCTATCAGCGTTATCTCTTCGCCGGGACGGACGAACAACGCCCGGACGGGCAAGGACGTATCGCGATCGCGTCCGAGCTCCGACGCTACGCCGGGCTGAACAAGGAGTGCGTGGTGATCGGGGCGATCACCAGGCTGGAGATCTGGGACGCCCAAGCGTGGCAGGGCTACCTGGACGAACACGAGGACAGCTACGCGAAGGCTCGAGAGGAAGTTCTGCCGGGCGTCTTCTAGACGTGGCCGAGGAAGCACCCACGCCGTCGGGGGGCGCGGGTTCATGCTTCGGACACGCCGGAAAGCGCCCACACGGATGCCGTGAGGCCTCTGTCCGCTCAGTGGCCCTGGTACACCTTCCCCGGTACCAGGTCAGTAAGCGGGCGGACAGGGACCTGACGGCATCCGGCATCTTCCCCGGCACTACAGGAAAGGGGGGAAGACATGGCAGACGAACACGAGCACGTTCCGGTGCTGCTCGACCGTATCGTCGAGTTGTTCTCGCCGGTCTTCTCCGACCGCGAGGCCGTGCTGGTCGACGCGACCGTCGGACTCGGCGGCCACTCCGACGCGCTGCTCACCGCGTTTCCCGCGTTGCGCCTGGTCGCGCTCGACCGCGACCCCAACGCGCTGGAACTCTCCGCGAAACGTCTTGCGCCGCACGGCGATCGTGTCGACTTCGTGCACGCCGTCTACGACGAGATGCCGTCCGCGCTCCAGGGCCTCGGACTGTCCAGAGTGGACGGGATCCTGTTCGACCTCGGCGTCTCCTCGATGCAGCTGGACCGCGCCGAGCGCGGTTTCGCCTACTCCAAGGATTCCCCGCTCGACATGCGGATGGACCCGACCACCGGGATCACCGCGGCCGACGTGCTCAACACCTACGCGCCGGGCGAGCTGATCCGGATCCTGCGTGACTACGGCGAGGAACGCTTCGCCCAGCGGATCGTCAAAGCCGTTGTGGCGGAACGAGAGAAGGAACCCTTCGCCCGGAGCGGGCGGCTGGTGGAACTGCTGTACGACGCGGTCCCCGCGGCAAGCAGGCGCACCGGCGGGCATCCGGCGAAGCGCACCTTCCAGGCGCTGCGGATCGAGGTCAACGGCGAACTGGAGGTGCTGCGGCGGGCGATGCCGCGGGCGCTGTCCTCGCTCGCCGTCGGCGGCCGCATCGTCGTCGAGTCCTATCAGTCCCTCGAAGACAGGCTGGTCAAGCAGGCCTTCGCGGAACTGGCGAAATCCCGGACCCCGGAAGGGCTTCCGGTCGAACTGCCGGGTCACGGCCCGGAACTGAAACTGCTCACCAGAGGGGCCGAGAAGGCCGGCGAGGCGGAGACCGAACAGAACACACGGGCCGCCTCCGTGCGGCTGCGAGCCGCCGAACGGATCGGAGACCGAGCACGATGACCGCTCCCGCGAAGTCCCGCGGCCGCCGGACACCGGCGCCCGGACGGCGTGCCCGCGCGACAAGCACGGCCGAGGAAACGCCGGACACCACCGAGACCACGACGTCCACCCGCGGCTCCCGCGGCCGGACGTCGGCTGCGGAACGCGCCTACGCCCGCCGTGCCCAGCGCGCCGACCTGCTCCAGCGGGAGCAGCAGCGCAACCGTCCCGACGCCGAAGGCGGCACGGGCAAGGAAGAGCCGAAGAAGAGGCTCAAGCTGCGCTGGCCGCGCTCGCGCGCGTCGTTCGTGCTGATGATGATGGGCATGCTGGCCGTCGGCGTGGCGTGCACGTTGTGGCTGACCACCCAGGCGATCGCGGACTCGTACCGGCTCGAACAGCTCCGCACGACCAACGCCGGGCTCGCCGAGGCGAAGGAACGGCTGCAGCGCGAGGTCGCCAAGGCCGAGTCGCCCGCTTCCCTGGCGCCCAAGGCCAGGGAGCTGGGCATGGTCCCCGGCGGCGACCCCGCGCACATCGTGGTCGGCCCGGAAGGACAGTCCACTGTGGTCGGTGAGCCGAAGAAGGCCACCGGCGAAGCGCCCCCCACCCAGGCCGCGACGGTGCCGCCCGCCGAAGGCACACAGCAGGGCGCGCCGATCGAGGGTGACCAGCCCGCGGTCCCGCAGGAGAACACCCCGCCCCCGGCGCAGGGAGGTCAGTGATGTCACCCGGCCGCCCGGCACAGGCCCGGGCCCGGTCGGTGGGGAGCGCGCGGCGGACCTACGCCGCCGGGACCCGCCGGGCCACCGCCCGGCGGGGCAACGGCGGCAACCGGAGCCGGTTCACCGGCGTCCGGATCCTGCTGATCGTCGTGATGGTGCTCGCCGGCCTCAAACTGGTGCAGGTGCAGTGGTTCGAGGCCGGTGCGCTGTCCGAGGCCGCGGAACGGCAGCGGACGTCGGTGATCGAAAGTCCCGCGCAGCGCGGGTCCATCATGGACCGCAACGGCACGAAGATCGCCTTCAGCATCGAGGTGCGGACCCTCTCGGTGAGCCTGAACTGGCTCCACAAGACGATGGACGACTTCGCCGCCAAGAACCCGACCAAGGGCAAGAACTTCGAGACCGAGGTGGCGGGCGCGGCGAAACTGATCGCGGCCAAACTGCCCGGGGTGATCACCGAGCAGGAACTGCTCGAGAAGTTCCACAAGCCGGACGGGTTCACCTACCTGGTCCACGACGTCGAACCGTCGGTCGCCGACACGATCGTCAAGGCGTACCCGTGGATCAGTGTCGAGAAGCGCTCCAAGCGGGAGTACCCCGGCGACTCGGTGGGCGCGAACATCATCGGCTACGCGAACTGGCGCACCGACGACAAGGACACCTCCAAGCACAACCTGCACGGTGGCTACGGGCTCGAAGCCTCCCGGGACAACGACCTCGCCGGAACGCCGGGCCGCAAGATCGTCAACACCCGGAACGGCAACGACAACCTCGTCATCCCCGGTACCGAACGGGACATCCAGAACGCCGTCCCCGGCTCGGACCTGCAGCTGACGATCGACACCGATCTCCAGTACGAACTGCAGCGGCAGCTGAGCGAGTACGTCGTCAAGTCGAAGGCCAAGGGCGGCCAAGCGGTCATCGTGGACTCGAAGACCGGCGAGATCTACGCGCTGGCCAACGACAAGACGGTCGACCTCAACGACCCGGCTTCGCGCAGTGAGACGGAGAACCTCAACAACCGCGCGGTGACCACGCCGTTCGAACCCGGTTCGGTGAACAAGATCGTCACCGCCGCGGGCGCGATCGACGCGGGCATCACCACTCCGGAGTCGTCACTGGCGGTACCGGGTTCGCTCCAGGTCGCGGACAAGATCGTCAAGGACGCCTGGCACCACGGCACGCAGCAGTTCACCACCACCGGCATCTTCGCGAAGTCGTCGAACGTCGGGACCCTGCTGCTGGCGCAGAAGCTCGGCGAGGACAAGTACGCGGACCTGCTCAAGAAGTTCGGTCTCGGCCAGCGCACCGGACTCGGCTTGCCCGGTGAGAGCCCGGGTGTCGTTCCGCCGCGGAACCAGTGGTACGCCACGACTTTCGGAAACCTGCCGATCGGGCAGGGGCTCTCGATGACCGTCGTGCAGATGGCCGGGATGTACCAGGCCATCGCGAACGACGGGCTGCGCGTGGAACCGCGGGTGGTCAAGGCGAAGGTCAACCCGGACGGGACCGTCGTCCCCGAACCGGCGCCGAAGACCGTGCAGGTCATCAGCCCGCAGGCGGCCAAGACCGTCCGCGACATGATGCGCGCGGTGACGCAGAGCGGCCGCGGGCAGCAGAGCGGCACGGGGCCGAAGGCGGCGCTGGAGGGCTATCAGATCTCGGGCAAGACGGGGACCGGTCAGCAGGTCGACCCGCAGACGAAGAAGTACAGCAACCAGCTGTACAACATCACCTTCGCCGGGATCCTGCCCGCCGACCACCCGCGTTTCGTGGTCGGCATCCGGCTCGACGCGCCGGACACGTCGCTGCCGGGCGGCGGCTCGTCCGCGCCGCTGTTCCACTCGGTGGCCGCCTACCTGGCGCAGCGGTTCCAGATCCCGCTCTCGGACGGCCCGACACCTCAAGTACCCCTAGTGCTTTCCTGATTTCCGGATTTCCGCGGACTCGGCCTCCGACCACCTCGCGACCCGCGTTGCGAAAGCCACTTTCGCAACCTTCAACGTTGCGAAAGTGGCTTTCGCGTCATCCACGACCGGCACGGCGTCACAGCGGCGAGGCCGTCGCTGTGCGTGAACACCTTCGCCGCGCCGGGCACCGTCCGAAAAATCGGGCGCGATCGAGCCCGCAGTCCTCAAGCGACAGTCGGAAGCCCTTGCGTGCCAAGGAGAGCTCGCGAAACCCATTACCACGAGCATGATCGTCTCGCTCACACCCCGCACCGCTTCAGTCACCCGAATGCCACGCCGGTAACCTCCTTTGCTGTGTCGGTGCCTACTTCAGATCCCCGCAGCGGTCCCGCCGTCGAAAGCGGGACCGGCGCGAAGGCTGCCCAGGTCCCGGACAGCCCGGTCAAGGCCGTCGCCGCACCCCCTCGTCCGGCCAGGATCGAGCCGATGCCGCTGGGCACGCTGCTCGCCAGGGCGGGTGCGCGGCTCGTGGTCGGTGACGACGACTACACGGCCGCGGCCGAGCTGACGGTCACGGGCAGCACGCTGCGTGCGCAGCATGTCCTCCCCGGCGACCTCTTCGCCGCGCTTCCCGGTGCCCGTGCCCACGGCGCGGACTTCAGCGACCAGGCCATCGCGGCCGGGGCGGCCGCCGTGCTCACCGACGAGGCGGGCGCCGAGCGCCCGGTGCTCCGCGACGCCGGCGTGCCGATCCTGGTGCACCAGGACCCGCGTGCCGCCCTCGGCGAGATCGCCGCCTGGATCTACGGCGAGCCGTCGCTGGAGCTGTCCGTCCTGGGGATCACCGGGACGTCCGGCAAGACCACGACGTCGTACCTGGTCGACGCCGGGCTCAAGGCCGCCGGGCTCACCACCGGGCTGATCGGCACGGTCGAGACCCGGATCGCGGGCGAGCGGCTGGCCAGCGGGTTCACCACCCCCGAGGCGCCGGATCTCCAGGCACTCCTGGCGGTGATGGTGGAACGCGGCGTCACGCACGTCCCGATGGAGGTCTCCAGCCACGCGCTGTCGCTGGGCCGGGTCAACGGCACGCGGTTCGCGGTCGGGGCCTTCACCAACCTCTCCCAGGACCACCTGGACTTCCACAAGGACATGGAGGAGTACTTCGCCGCCAAGTCGCTGCTGTTCGACGGCCGGTCCACCGCCGAGGTGATCGTCGTCGACAGCGCCTGGGGCCAGGCACTCCTCACCCCGCACACGGTGACCGTCTCCACCGAGCCGGGCACGGACGCGCTGTGGCGCGCCACCGACCTGACGCCGACGCCGGCGGGGGAGCAGACCTTCGTCCTCCACGGCCCCGACGGCCTCACGGCGCCGGCGAAGATCCCGCTGCCGGGTGAGTTCAACGTGGCGAACGCCGTGCTCGCGGCCGCGATCCTCAACACCGCCGGTGTCCCGCTCGAAGCCATCGTCGCCGGGCTCGCCTCGGTCGAGGTGCCGGGCCGGATGGAGCGGGTCTACCTCGGCCAGCCGTTCACCGCGGTGGTCGACTACGCGCACAAGCCCGCCGCCGTCGCGCAGGGGCTCGACGCGCTGCGCGCCCGCACCGAGGGCCGGATCATCACCGTCCTCGGCTGCGGCGGGGACCGCGACACCGCCAAACGCCCGGTGATGGGCGAGGCGGCGGTCCGGCGCAGCGAGGTGCTGATCGTGACCGACGACAACCCGCGGTCGGAGGATCCGGCCGCGATCCGGGCGGCCATGCTGGCCGGCGCCCGCAACGCCGGACCCGCCCTGGGCGGCGAGATCCTCGAGATCGCCGACCGCCGGGACGCCATCGTCCACGCGGTCGAGCTCGCCCGGCCCGGCGACATCGTGCTCATCGCGGGCAAGGGCCATGAGACCGGCCAGGAGATCCAGGGTGTCGTGCACCCGTTCTCCGACCGGGAAGAGCTGGCCTCCGCCATCCGCAGACGTCTGGAGACAGTGTGATCGTGCTCAGCCTGGCCGAGATCGCCGCCATCGTCGGCGGGCGGCTGCATCGGACCGACGGGGCCGCCGAGGTCACCGGGAGCGTCGAATTCGACACCCGCGAGATCACCCCTGGCGGCCTGTTCATCGCGCTGCCCGGCGCGAAGGTCGACGGCCACGACTTCGCCGCGCGGGCGGTCGAGTCCGGCGCCGTCGCGGTGCTCGCGGCCCGCGAGGTCGACGCCCCGGCCGTGATCGTGCCGCCGCTGAACGCCGGCGAGGGGCACGAACGCGCGTTCGCGCTGGTCTCGGACAAGGACGGGGCGGGCGCGGCGGTGCTGGCCGCGCTCGCCAAGCTCGCCCGGCACGTGATCCAGAAGCTGGCGGGCGACCACCTGACCGTCGTCGGCGTCACCGGTTCGGCGGGCAAGACCTCGACCAAGGACATCATCGCCCAGCTGCTGGAGCCGCTCGGCCCGACGGTGGCGCCGCCGGGATCGTTCAACAACGAGCTGGGCCACCCCTGGACGGCGCTGCGGGCCGACTCCTCGACCCGGCAGCTGGTGCTGGAGCTGTCCGCCCGCGGGCCCGGCCACATCGCCGAGCTGGCGGCCATCGCGCCGCCGCGGATCGGGGTCGTGCTCAACGTCGGCACCGCGCACGTCGGCGAGTTCGGCTCGCGCGAGGGCATCGCCAAGGGCAAGGGCGAGCTGGTCGAGGCGCTGCCGAGCGCGGAGGACGGCGGTGTCGCGGTCCTGAACCTCGACGACCCGTACGTCGCGGCGATGGCGAGCCGGACCAGCGCGCGCGTGGTGTTCGTCGGCGAAAGCGCGTCCGCGCAGGTCCGCGCCGTGGACATCACTCTCGACGACGAAGCGCGCGCGTCGTTCCGCCTGGTCACCCCGGACGGCGAAGCACCGGTGAAGCTGCCGCTCTACGGCGAGCACCACGTCGGCAACGCGCTCAGCGCCGCCGCCGTCGCGCTGGAGATGGGCTCGACGGTCGAAGAGGTCGCGGCCCGCCTGTCGAGCCTCGAGCGGCGCTCCGAGCGACGCATGGAGGTCACCACCCGCGCCGACGGCGTCACGGTGCTCAACGACTCGTTCAACGCCAGCCCCGAGTCGATGCGGGCCGCCCTCAAGGCACTCGCGTCGATGAGCACGACGCGCCGATCCTGGGCCGTGCTCGGCGTGATGGGCGACCTCGGCCAGGACTCGGTCACGGCGCACGACGGCATCGGCAGGCTCGTCGTCCGGCTCAACATCGACAAGCTCGTGGTCATCGGCGAAGCCGCCGCGGCCACCCACCAGGGCGCGCAGCAGGAGGGTTCCTGGGGCGAGGAGTCGGTACTGGTACCCGACGTCGACGCCGCCATCGCCCTGCTGCATGATCAGCTCCGCGCGGGAGACGTGGTGCTGGTGAAGGCGTCCAAGGCCGCCGCGTTGTGGCGAGTGGCCGACGCCGTGCTCGCCTCCCCCGGAACGATCGCTGAATCCCCTGTAGTACCCCCTTCCCCCTCTCAAGAACGCTCGAACGGTGGTGACGCGTGATCAGCATCCTGATCGCGGCCGCGGCGGGCCTGCTGGTCTCCATCCTCCTCACTCCCTATCTGATCCGGGTCTTCTCCCGGCAGGGCTTCGGCCAGGAGATCCGGGAGGAAGGACCGCAGGGACACAAATCCAAACGCGGTACCCCGACGATGGGTGGTGTCGCGATCATCGTCGCGATGGTCGTCGGGTATTTCGTGGCGCATCTGATCAGCGCGCTCAGCGGCGGCAACGGCACCGGCGGCCCGTCCGCTTCGGGCCTGCTCGTCCTCGCGCTGGCCGTCGGCCTCGGGATCGTCGGTTTCCTCGACGACTTCATCAAGATCCGCAAGCAGCGCAACCTCGGGCTGAACAAGACCGCGAAACTGGTCGGCCAGCTGGTGGTCACGATCGCCTTCGCGATCCTGGCGCTGCAGTTCGCCGACGGGCGCGGGCTGACCCCGGCGTCGGAGAGCCTGTCCTACGTGCGGGACCTCGCGCTGATCACCTTCCCGTCGGTGTTCTTCGTGATCTTCTGCTACATCGTCATCTCGGGCTGGTCGAACGCGGTGAACTTCACCGACGGCCTCGACGGTCTCGCCGGCGGCACCGCGGCGATGGTCCTGGCGACCTACGTCGTCATCGCCTTCTGGCAGACCCGCCTCTCGTGCGCGGTCTCCCCGCAGACCGCCTGTTACGACGTCCGTGACCCGCTGGATCTGGCCGTGGTGGCCGCGGCGGCGACCGGCGCCTGTGTCGGGTTCCTCTGGTGGAACGCGGCCCCGGCGAAGATCTTCATGGGCGACACCGGTTCGCTGGCCCTCGGCGGTCTCGTCGCCGGTCTGTCGATGACCACCCGCACCGAACTGCTCGCCATCGTCATCGGCGGTCTGTTCATGGTCGAGATGATCTCGGTGGTCGCGCAGATCGCCGTGTTCCGCACGACCAGGCGGCGGCTGTTCCGGATGGCGCCGTTCCATCACCACTTCGAGCTCGCGGGTTGGGCGGAAACCACGGTCATCATCCGGTTCTGGCTGCTGTCGGCCATCTGCTGCATGTTCGGTCTCGGCCTGTTCTACAGCGAACAGCTCAGCTTCGGAGGTTAGGAAGTGGAGCTCGCCGGGCGGCACGTCCTCGTCGCCGGAGCCGGGGTCACCGGCAAGTCCATCGTCCCCGTCCTGGCCGACCTGGGCGCGCGGATCACCGTCACCGACGGCAACGCCGAACGGCTGGCGGAACTCGAAGGGCTCGGCGCCGAGCTGGTGCCGGGCCTGACGGAGCCGCCCGAAGGCGTCGAGCTGGTCGTGACCAGTCCCGGCTGGAAGCCGACGTCGCCGCTGCTGGTGGCGGCGGCCGAGGCGGGTGTCGAGGTGATCGGCGACGTCGAGCTGGCGTGGCGCGTCGGGCAGCTGCGCGACAAGCCGCCGGTGTGGCTCGCGATCACCGGCACCAACGGCAAGACCACCACGGTCAGGATGCTGGAGTCGATCCTGCGTTCCGCCGGCGTCGACGCCGTGGCCTGCGGGAACGTCGGTTTCGCGGTACTCGACGCGGTACGGGCCGGGCACGAGGTGCTCGCCGTGGAGCTGTCGAGCTTCCAGCTGCACTGGTCGTCCACGCTGGCCCCGCACGCGTCGGTGGTGCTGAACCTCGCCGAGGACCACCTCGACTGGCACGGCTCGATGGAGGAGTACGCGGCCGCGAAGGGGAAGGTGCACACCCACTCCCGGAACGTGGTCCGCAACCTCCACGAGGACTGGTCGATCCGGCTCGCCGACGAGCACGCGCCCGACGGTGCCCGCCACGTCGCCTTCGGCATGGACACCCCGCGACCCGGCGAACTCGGGATCGTGGAGGACCTGCTGGTCGACCGCGCTTTCGTCGCCGACCCGGCGACCAGCGCCGAGGAACTCGGCACGCTGGCCGACGTCCGGCCCGCCGGTCCGCACAACGTCTCCAACGCGCTCGCCGCGGCCGCGCTGGCGCGTGCGTACGGCGTCACGGGCGAGGACGTCGCCAAGGGCCTGCGCGAGTACCGGCCCGCCCCGCACCGCGCCGAGGAGATCGGCGAGATCGACGGCGTCCGGTACATCAACGATTCGAAGGCGACGAACCCGCACGCGGCGAGCGGTTCGCTGCGCGCTCATCTGAACGTCGTCTGGATCGCCGGTGGGCAGCTCAAGGGCGCTTCCGTGGACGAGCTCGTCGGCTCGATCGCCGGAAGGCTGCGCGGAGTCGTCCTCTTCGGTGTGGATTCACCCGTGATCGCCGCCGCTGTTGCGCGACACGCGCCGGATGTCCCGGTCAACAGCCTCCCTTCGGGTGACGATGACACCATGACTGCGGCGGTGAAGGCGGCCCGCGCCCTGGCGCGCCCTGGAGATGTGGTGCTGCTGGCCCCCGCCGCGGCGTCGTTGGACATGTACCGCAGTTACGGCGAGCGCGGCGACGCGTTCGCGCGTGCGGTCCGTGTCCTGCGCGACGGTGCGGGGGAGACCAGTGACGGCGGTTGAGGAAAAGAGGCGCGAGACTCCCCCTCGCAAACGGCGTGAGCGCAAGGAAAGCCCGTTCGTCGCCTTCCGTACCGCGCTGACGGCGTGGCTTTCCCGGCCCCTCGCGTCTTTCCACCTGGTACTGGCGCTCACCGGTGTGCTGACCGTGATCGGCATCGTGATGGTGCTGTCGGCCTCGTCGGTCGCCTCGGTCAACCCCAAGACCGGTACCGGCGTGTACGCCCAGTTCAGCAAGCACATCATGTTCGTCGCCATCGGCGCGGTGGTGTTCTGGATCGGGCTCCGGGTTCCTCTGGAACGCGTCCGGCGGCTGTCGGCGACGGCGACCGTGGTCTGTCTCGGGCTGCTGGTGCTGGTGCTGACCCCGCTCGGCTCCACGGCCAACGGCTCGCAGGGCTGGTTCAAGCTCGGCGGGTTCGCCTTCCAGCCGGTCGAGGCGGCCAAGGTCGCGCTGGCCTTCTGGGGCGCGCACATCCTGGTGATCAAGTACAACATCATCAACCAGTGGCGCCATCTGCTCGTCCCGGTCGTGCCGATCGCGCTGCTGATGTTCGCGCTGGTCATGATGCAGCCCGACCTCGGCGGCACGGTCACCCTCGCGGTGGTGCTGCTGGCCCTGCTGTGGTTCGCGGGCGCGCCGAAACGGCTGTTCGGCGTCATCCTCGCGGGTGGTCTCGTCGGGGTTCTGGTGCTGGCCATCATCGAGCCGTACCGGCTCGCACGGGTCCTGTCGTTCGTGTCCGGTTCCCCGGACACCAGCGCGGACGGCTTCCAGGCCAACCAGGCGAAACTCGCGCTCGCCGACGGCGGCCTGTTCGGCAAGGGCCTCGGCCAGGGCCAGTCCAACTGGGGCTACCTGCCCAACGTGCAGAACGACTTCATCTTCGCCCTGATCGGCGAGGAACTCGGCTTCATCGGCTGTGTCGTGGTGCTGGGGCTGTTCGCCGGGGTCGCCGTCGTGGGCCTGCGGATCGCCACCCGGAACCTCGACCCGTGGATCCGCATCGTGGCGGGCACGCTGACCGTGTTCCTGGTCGCGCAGGCGGGCATCAACATCGGCTACGTCGTCGGCCTGCTGCCGGTCACCGGGGTGACGCTGCCGTTGATCTCCTACGGCGGGACGTCGCTGGTGATCACCATGCTCATCATGGGGATCCTCGCCAACGCCGCCCGGCACGAACCGGAGGCGGTGGCCGCACTGCGTTCGCAGGGGCCAGGTAAATTCGGACGCCTGCTGAGGCTTCCCGCGCCCGAGCCGTACCGCCCGCCCGCCAAGCGGAAGGGCACCGCGGCCCGCGGCGGCGCCACCAAGGCGGCGAGGCCCGCGCCGAGGACGGCGAGGCCTTCGCCCGCCCAGGAACGGCGCCGGTCGGTACGGGAGCCCGGCAGAAGGACGGCCGCGCGAACCGCGGTGAACCGCGGTACCGCGAAACGGGGTACCGCAAACCGGAGAGGTCATAGGTGAACAACCCCGTCAGAGGTGGCGCCGGAGCCGAAGTCGAAGGCAAGGCGCCGGTGGTCGTGGTCGCCGGCGGCGGTACCGCAGGGCACATCGAACCGGCACTCGCCCTCGCCGACGCGGTGATGCGCCTGCGTCCCGACGCGACGGTGATCGCGCTCGGGACCCAGCGCGGGCTGGAGAACAAGCTCGTCCCGGCGCGCGGCTACCCGCTCGAGCTGATCCCCCCGGTGCCGATGCCGCGCAAGCCGACACCGGAACTGCTGAAGATGCCGCTGAAGGTCCGCGACTCGGTCAAGCGCACCCGCGAGATCCTGGAGCGCGTCGGCGCGGACGTCGTCGTCGGCTTCGGCGGTTACGTCGCGCTCCCGGCGTACCTCGCCGCGCGCGGGCGTACGCCGATCGTGGTGCACGAGGCCAACGAGAAGCCCGGCCTGGCGAACAAGGTCGGCGCGCGGTTCGCCGCCCGCGTCGCCGTCGCCGTCCCGGGGACGCCGCTGGCGAAGGCCGAGGTCGTCGGCATCCCGCTGCGCCGTTCCATCACCGCGCTCGACCGCGCTGCGCTGCGCGCCGAGGCCCGCGAGCACTTCGGTCTCGACCCCGACGCCCCGACGCTGCTGGTCTTCGGCGGTTCGCAGGGCGCGGTGTCGATCAACAACGCGGTCTCCGGCGCGGCCAAGGAGTTCGCGGACGCCGGGGTCGGTGTCCTGCACGCCCACGGGCCGAAGAACACGCTGGTCGTCCAGGAGTTCCCCGGGAAGCCCCCGTACGTCCCGGTGCCGTACCTGGAGCGCATGGACCTGGCCTACGCCGCCGCCGACGCGGTGCTGTGCCGTTCCGGCGCGATGACGGTCGCCGAGGTGTCCGCCGTCGGCCTGCCCGCCGTGTTCGTCCCGCTGCCGTACGGCAACGGCGAACAGGCGGTCAACGCCCGGCCCGCGGTCGACGCGGGTGCCGGGCTGATGGTCGCCGACGCCGACCTCTCCGCCGCCAAGGTCGCGGAACTGGTGATCCCGCTGGTGTCCGACGCCGACCGGATCGCGAAGATGAGCGCGGCCGCGGTCGGCCTCGGCCACCGGGAGGCCGACGAGACCCTTGCCAAGATCGTGCTGGAGGCCGCAGGTGCCTGATCAACTTCCCGACACGCTGACGCGTGCCCACCTGATCGGGATCGGCGGCGCCGGGATGAGCGGTATCGCCCGCATCCTGCTGGCCCGCGGGGCCCAGGTCTCCGGATCCGACGCCAAGGAGTCGCGCGCTTTCCTGTCGCTGCGTGCCCAGGGCGCCGAGATCGCCGTCGGCCAGAGCGCGGAGAACCTCGACGCCTTCCCCGAGGGTCCGTCCTCGGTGATCGTGTCGACCGCCATCAAGGACGACAACCCGGAGCTGGTGGCCGCGCGGGAACGCGGGATCACCGTGCTGCACCGCGCGCAGGCGCTGGCCGGGCTGATGGAAGGCCACCGCGTCGCCTGTATCGCCGGGACGCACGGCAAGACGTCGACGACGTCGATGCTGACCGTCGCGCTGCAGCACTGCCGTCTCGATCCGTCGTTCGCCATCGGCGGCGACCTCAACGAGTCGGGCGCGAACGCGCACCACGGCGAGGGCGGGCTCTTCGTCGCCGAGGCCGACGAGAGCGACGGGTCGTTCCTGGCCTACTCGCCGTCGGTCGCCGTGGTGACCAACGTCGAGCCGGACCACCTGGACCACCACGGGACGGCCGAGGCGTACGTCTCGGTGTTCACCGACTTCCTCGGCCGGATCGAGCCGGGCGGGCTGCTCGTCGTCTGCGGTGACGACGAAGGGGCCGCGAAGCTGGGCGCGCAGGCGGAGGAACGCGGCATCCGCGTCCGCAGCTACGGGCGTTCGGTCACCGGCGCGGACGACGCCAAGGTCCTGGACTTCGTGCCGACCCCGGACGGCGGCGTGGTCCGGATTTCCTTGCAGGGCGAGGAAATCGCTTTGCGGGTCGCGGTTCCGGGCGAGCACATGGCGCTGAACGCGATCGCCGCCCTGCTGGCCGGGATCGAACTCGGCGCGCCGGTCGACCGGCTGGCCGACGGGCTCGCCGCGTTCGGCGGGGTCCGGCGGCGGTTCGAGTTCAAGGGCCGCTCGGGCGACGTCCGGGTGTACGACGACTACGCGCACCACCCGACCGAGGTCGACGCGCAGCTGCGCGCGGTGCGGACGGCCGCCGGTCAGGGCCGGGTCGTCGTGGTCTTCCAGCCGCACCTGTACTCGCGCACGAAGACGTTCTCGAAGGAGTTCGCGGCCGCGCTGTCGCTGGCCGACGAGGTCGTCGTGCTGGACGTCTTCGGGGCCCGCGAGAAACCGGAACCCGGGGTGAGCGGCGCGCTCATCGCCGACCAGATCTCCGGTGTCCCCGTGCACTACCAGCCCGCGTTCGACGTCGCCGCGAAGCTCGCGGCGGACCTGGTCGAACCCGGCGACCTGCTGGTGACCATGGGCGCCGGCGACGTCACGCAGCTCGGCCCGGAGATCCTGGCCGAACTGGACCGGCGGGCAGGCTAGCCATGACAACGCCCGGCGGCCGGCCATGACACAGACCGGGGAACGCCGCCGCCCGGCCGAACCCGGTCGGCGTCCGCGCTCCGAACGACCCGACCGCAGCAAGCGGATTCCCCGGGCCGAACGGGCTCGGCGGGCGAAGGACCGGCGCGGCAGGCGGTCCGTCCAAGACCGCCGCCGCCCGGCCCGGCCCACCAGGAACAAGGAGATGCGGCGGCGCTGGGTCGCGCTGCTCTCGGTGCTGACCGTCGCCGCCCTCGTCTACCTGCTCTGGTTCAGCTCGATGCTGGGCGTGCAGCAGGTGGACGTCGTCGGGGCGAGTTCCGTACCCGCGGACCAGATCCGCGGCACGGCGGCGGTACCGGACCAGAAGCCGATGCTGCGCCTGGACGCCGACGAGATCCGGGACCGGGTGGCGCAGATGCCCGGCATCGCCACCGTCGACGTCTCCCGGTCGTGGCCGCACACCCTCGAGATCACCGTGACCGAACGCGCCGCGATCGCCTTCTTCGACAGCGGGCCCGGCGGCGACGGCGTGCACCTCGTCGACGGCGCGGGTGTCGTGTTCAAGACGGTCAAGGAACGGCCCGCGGGACTGCCCGAGCTGAAGCTGCCCTCGGTGTCGGCCGACGACCCGGTGACCCGCGCGGTGACCGGCGTCCTCGGCGTGATCCCGCAGCAGCTGCTCAAGCAGGTCACCACCGCGACGGCGAAGACGCCCGGCAGTGTCGAGTTCGCGCTGGCCGACGGCAAGACCGTGCGCTGGGGGACCTCGGCGGACACCGAACGCAAGGCGAAGGTCCTGGCCGCGCTGCTCACCCGCGAGGGCAAGGTCTTCGACGTCTCGGCACCCGATCTGCCCACCGTCTCCTGACGCGTTTCGTCCTCTGAACGCGGTAGTACTCAGGAGGGGATCAGGGCTTCGATGCCGTCCAGCAAGCGCTCCAGGCCGAAAGTGAAGCTCTCGTCGGCGGCTTCGCACGTCTCGATGTCGTAGCCGCCGCTTTCCCAGATCCGGGTCATCGCCGGATGCCGGTCCACGTCGAAGTACTTCTCCCAGAACACCGACCGCTGCCCCCACCAGGCGTCCGTCGACTGCCCGGTCTGCTGCTCGACCTGCACCGTCTCGGCGAACAGTGTCGCGTTCGCCTGGACGTAGATCTCGATGCTGTTCGCGGCCGCGGCCGCCTTGCGCGGCGCCAGCCCGATGTCCGACACCGCCGCGATCAGGTACTCCTGGCCCGCCATCAGCCCGGGCCCGAGCACCGGCCGCACCATCGACGTCGAGCGCAGCCACGGATGGGCCCGGAACACGGCCAGGGTGCGTTCGGCGTAGAGCCGCACCTGCTCGCGCCAGCCGTCCGGCCGGGGATCGCCGGGACCGGGGAGGTCCCGTTCGGCGAGCACCGAGTCCACCATGAGGTCGAGCAGTTCGGTCTTGCCGGGGACGTAGGTGTACAGCGTCATCGTGCCGACGCCGAGCTCCTCGGCGATCCGGCTCATCGACACGGTCGCCTCGCCCGCGCCGTCGGCGAGCGCGACGCCGGTGGCGATCACCTGATCGAGAGTCAGTTTCGGCTTCCGACCCCTGGTCGGCTGCCGGGCCTCGCCGCGGTCACGCCACAACAGTTCGAGGCTGCGCTCGAAGTCCATCCACACTCCACTCGGCCGTGAAACTGGATTCTACATTCCCGTATCAGGTACGGTTAACCCATTCCCGTAGGACGTACGAAAAGGAGTGGAATCGTGACGATCCTGGTGACCGGTGCGACCGGAAGCGTCGGCAGGCTGCTGGTCGACGAACTGGTGAAGGCCGGGGCGCCGGTGCGGGCGCTGACCGTCAACCCGGCGAAGGCGGCGCTGCCGGAGCAGGTGGAGGTCGCCAAGGGCTATCTGGGCAAGCCGGAGACCTTGCCGGAAGCCCTCAAGGGCATCGAGACCGTGTACCTGGCGCCGCTGGCGGACACGGTCGACGACTTCGTGAAGCTGGCGAAGGAGGCCGGGGTGCGCCGGGTGGTGGCGCTGTCGGGCAGCAACGCCGACGACCCGGTGGAGAACTCGAGTGGCGTGGCGTACGCGATCATCGAGAAGGCGATCCGGGAGGCGGAGTTCGACTGGACCTTCCTGCGGCCGGGCGCGTTCATGAACAACACCCTCGGCTGGGCGGAGACGATCAAGGCCGAGCGGGTGGTCCGCGAGGCCTACCCCGAGTCCCGGATGACACCGATCGACCTCGCGGACATCGCCGCCGTCGCGGCGCACGTCATCCTGACCGAGGGGCACGTCGGCGAGAAGCACACACTGAGCGGGCCGACGGCGATCAGCCAGCGCGAGCAGGTCGCCGCCATCTCCGCCGCGCTCGGCGAGGAGGTGACCTTCCAGGAGCTCACCCGGGAGGAGGCGAACAAGCAGTGGGCCGACGCCGGGATCCCGGCGGAGATCGCGGAATGGCTGCTCGACGGCTTCGCGTACTTCACCGAGAACCCCGACAAGCCGACGGGCGTCGTCCAGGAACTCACCGGACGGCCCGGGGTCTCCTACGCGGAATGGGCCGTGGCGAACGTCGAAGCCTTCCGCTGAAGTTGCTCCTTTTGCCGGACAACCGGCAGCCCCGCTCCGGCGTGATGATCACGCAGGTCGGGGAAAGGGAGAAAGCATGAAACTCAAGTCCTGGGTGCGCTTCGCGGCTCCGGTCGTCGCCGCCCTCTCGGTCGCGGTGCTGGCGCAGCCCGCGCAGGCGGCGAGCCGCATCGCGTGGCGCCCCACGGTCCTGCCGATGCCGTCCGGCGGCTACCAAGGGGTCGTGACCGGGTCCGACGGCAAGGGGGAGTACACGGGCACGGTCACGGTCAACGGCGTGCAATCGGTCGTCAGCTGGCGCAATGGGCAGCCGGTGGTGCGGGGGGTGCCGGAGGGCTACGAGGCGGCGCTGGCCGAGGACGAGAACCCGGCGGGCGTCGTGGTCGGCACGACGCACGACTACGACACGAGGGTCAGCCGGGCGTTCGTGCTGGACGCGACCGGGTTCCACGTCAAGGAGATCCCGGCGGGCTACGACTACGTGTACGGCGTCGCGATCAACACGCGTGGCGACGTGCTCGGCCGGGCCATGCATTTCAGCGGGAACACCGGGACCGACGCCGCGGTCCTGTGGCGGGCGGAGGGCGGCGCGCCGGTGCTCGTCCCGAGCGCGCCGGACACGTCCTACGTGCGTGATCTCGACGAGGACGGCACGCTCCTGTTCGACTCGGGCAACAGCTCGACGTTGTGGAAGGACGGGGGCATCCGGCGCGTGTCGCCGAGCCCGGCCAGCCAGGGCTGGGGCTACGCGATCCGCAACGGGGTCGTGGTCGGGACGCGGATCTGGGGTGGCGTCGAACAGGCGGTGCGCTGGGCCTCCCCGGACGCGGAGCCGGTCGGGCTGGCGGGCGGCGCGAGGGCGCTGAGCGTCAACAAGGTCGGCCTGACGACCGGGCTGGTGCCGAACCCGTCGGGGCCGGTGATCGTCGGCAACGCGATCGCGTGGCGTACCACGACCCAGGGAGAGGTCCGCGGGCCGAGCGGCTACTCGACGTTCGAAGCCTCGATCGCGGCCGACGACGGTTCGCTGGCCGGGTTCGCGGCGCACGACACGAACGGCAACGGCAGTGTGCCGGTGGTCTGGCGCCTGACGCCGTGAGCTGAGCTCAGCGTGCTCTGCGGGGAAGGCGCGTCGGCAACGGCGCGCCTTTCCGTGGCCGGTCCGTCGTCGCCTGAACGGGAGCTTGAGCGGGCGGCGGTGACGCTCGCTTCGGCTGCGGCAGTGGAGGCGGCGCCTGCGACTCGCGGGGCCAGGCGGGCGTGATCATCGCCTGCGCCCCGACCCGGCGGACCGGCAGCCCGTGCGACTTCCGCGCGGGCAGGCCGGGCCAGATCTCGCCCGCCTCCTTGGCGGCGTCGCGGATGGCGGTGCCGTCGAGCGCGGTGTGCGTCTCCTCGATGTCGCGATCGAGCCACTGGACGATGAACTCCAGCGGCCCGTCGGGCGGCAGTGGCCACAGGAAGATCTCGTGGTCGACGTGGAACGCCGAACCGCCCAGTCCCTGCGCGCGCAGCACCGGCTGGTCGGGTTTGGCGGCGGACGGCACGGAGATGGTCTCCGAACTGGCCCGCCTCCCGTCGGGGAAGAGCACGCCGACCAGCAGCGCGTTGTAGTCCGGGACCCGGCGGTGGTCGATCAGGCCTTCGCCGGGCTCGTCCAGCAGGAGATCCCGCGAGTACACCGACAGCTGGAAGGACACCGACTCCGGCCACACCTCGATGCCGCGCAGCGCCACGATGGTCCGTTCGGCGCGGCCCAGCGGCATCGACCAGGGCAGGATCGCCGGGACGATGTACTCGTGCGGCGCCTCCACCCAGGGGCGGCCGTTGTAGCCGAACAGTTCCTGTTCCGGCACCGGGAAGAGCGGACGGCTGCGCGGACCGTCCGTGAAGAAGCTCATCGTGGACCGGGCGCGACGAAACGCGAGGTGAACCTGTCCGACCTGCCGCTCACGCCGTCAACGACCACCATGCGGTTCACGGTATCCGATGACCAGGCCGGTACTGAACGGTTTCACCTCACCTTTCGCGTCACCCGAAGCCCCTGATCCGGACTTTCGAGCCCTTCGGCACCTTCGTGCCCGGCTGCGGATCCTGTTGCAGGACGAAGTCGAAACCGCCGTTTCCGCCGCCGTGGCCGTTACCGTTTCCCCGACCCTCACGGTCGGCCTCCAGACCCGCCTGCCGCAGGATCTGGACGGCCTCTTCCATCCGCTTGAAGGTCACGTTCGGTACTTCGACGGCGTTCGAAACGAACACCCCGATCCGGCGGTTGCTCGCCTTGCCGCCGCCCTTCGGGTCGGTGCGGATCACCTGGCCGGCGGCGAACTGGTCCGAGAACTCCTCGCCCGCCTGGAACGGCTGGAAGCCGGCCTGCTGCAGGATCTGGAAGGCGGCGTCCTTGCTCTGACCGGTGACGTCCGGGACCGGCGGCAGCGGTTCGGGGCCCTTCGACAGGACGATCGTGACCTGCCCGCCGATGTTCAGCTGCGAACCGGGGCTCGGGTCGACGCGGATCACCTTGCCCTTGGCGACGTCGCTGTACTCCTGCTCGCCCTGCGCCGGGGTCAGCTGCGCGGCCTTGATCGCCGTCTCCGCGTCCTGCTGGCTCGTGCCCGCCTGGATGTCGGGAACGATCGGGCGGCCCTTCGACAGCACGACGTTGACCGTGGTGCCCGGCGCGAGCGACGTGCCCGCCGCGGGGTCGGACCGGATCACCGTGTGCTGCGCGGCGGTGTCGCTGTACTCCTCGGTGTAGGCCGGCGTCAGCTTCGCCGTGCGGAGCGCGTCACCGGCGGCGGCCTGGTTCATCCCGGCCAGCTTCGGCACCGACGACGACGTCGGGCCGGTGTCGTTGAGGATGAAGGCGAACGCGCCGATCAGGCCGCCGAGGATCACCACCGCGGCCGCGATCATCAGGTAGAGGCGTTTGCGCGACTCCGGCTTCTCGCCGTCCGCGGGCGGCTTGGGCCGCGGGGGAGGCGTTCGCGGCGGCTGGGCGGCGGGGAACTGAGGCTCCCGGTGCATCGCCTGCGTGCCGCGCGGCCCGGTGACCGGCATGGTCGCCTCGGCGACCGGGGTCAGCACCGTCGTCGCCGCGCTCGGGCCCGCCGGGACGGCCGGGATGCCGGGGGTGGTGCGCTCGGCGTCGGTCTCCCGGTCGGCGTCCGCGGGCAGCGGCACGGGCACCGGGACCGCCGGGATGCCGAGGGCGGTGCGCAGGTGGTTCAGTTCGGCGAGGAACGCCGTCGCGTCGGCCGGGCGCTGCTCGGGGGCGCGCCGGGTGGCGCGCAGGATCAGCTCGTCCAGCATCGGCGGGATGTCCGGGCGCAGCTCGCTCGGGCGCGGGACGTCGTCGTTGACGTGCCGGTACGCCACCGAGAGAGCGGTGTCGCCGGTGTACGGCGCGCGGCCGGTGAGCATTTCGTACAGCAGGATCCCGGCCGAGTAGACGTCGCCGCTCGACGTGGTCGCGCCGGTGGCGACCTGTTCGGGCGAGACGTAGGCGACGGTGCCGAGGATGACGCTCGAACTCGTGGTGCCCGCGCTCGCGATCGCGCGGACCAGGCCGAAGTCGCCCACCTTGACCACGCCGCCGGACAGCTGGGTGCCGCCGCGGCCGATGAGCACGTTCTCCGGTTTGACGTCGCGGTGCACCAGCCCGGCGGCGTGCGCCGCGGCCAGCGCGGAAAGCACCGGTTCGGCGATGCTCAGCGCGAGCGCGATGTCCAGCGGGCCGCGTTCGGCGAGCAGTTCGCGCAGGGTCCCGCCGTCGACGAGCTCCATGACCAGGAACGCGCGTCCGGACTCTTCACCGCCGGGGGTGTCGAAGCCCTGGTCGTGCACCGCCACCACGTGCGGGTGGTGCAGCCGGGCCGCCGACCGGGCCTCCCGCTCGAAGCGCTCGACGAACGACCTGTCGTCGGCGAACCTCGGGTCCATGATCTTGATGGCGACCTGGCGGTCCAGGCGGGTGTCGACGCCGCGGTACACCGACGACATCCCACCGCGTGCGAGCAGCTTGTCCACCCGGTAGCGGCCCTCGAGCAGAGTGCCCACCAGCGTGGGGTCCGTGCGTGTCACGGCTATGGATCGTACGGAAGTGCCCATGTTCTGGTGTACGGGACCTGGCTCCCCGGGGATCACGATTCGCGGCATTTCGTCGAATCGGCGGTATACGTGACCATTCGGGCACTCTCCGTCACAGTCGAGTCGTCACCCATGCGTACTAACGGAGCGGGAGACGGAATGTGGCACAGTGTCACCTGTGAGTGGTATTCCCGTCGCCGACGACGTTCTCGATGCAGATGTGGCCGTTCTTCCCCTGCCGGAGGTCGCGACCGCGCTGAACGTTTCGGCCAACAAGGTCCGCCAGATGCTGCGCGACGGCCACCTGATCGCCGTCCGGCGCAAGGGCGAGCTGTACGTCCCGGCCGCGTTCCTGGTGAAGGACGGCGTGGTCAAGGGCCTGGCGGGCACCATCACCGTGCTCGCGGACTCGGGCTTCAGCCGGACGGAGATGCTGCGCTGGCTCTTCGCCGAGGACGAGACGCTGCCGGGGACCACCCCGGTCAACGCGCTCCGCACGAGCCACGGCACCGAGGTCAAGCGGCGCGCGCAGGCGATGGCGTTCTAGTCCGCCCGGACGTTCTGACCAGTACATACGTCGCAGCCGCGAGCAGCTGACAGCCCGCCGCGGCGCCCAGCGCGGCGGTTACGGAGAGTGCGCTCAGTGGCCCCGCGGCCGCCGCTCCCGCCGCGAGTCCGGTGATCTTCACGCTCGCCGCCGTGGTGAAAACCTGCGCCCGGACGTCCGCGGGCGCCTCGCGGTGCCGGATGGCGAAAAGCGCCGAAAGTTGTGGTCCTTCGGCGAAACCGGCGAGTACGGCGGCGGCCAGGAGGGTCACCACGTCGTGCCCCGCCGCCGCGAGCAGGAAGCTCGCGCCCAGCAGGACGGTGGTGGCGAGCACGGTGCGATCCGGCGGTGGCGGCTTGCGGGCCAGCACGGCGTTCGCGATCAGCGACGCGGCGGCCAGCACGGTGAGCAGGAGCGCGCCGAAGCCCGGATTCCCCAGCCGTTGGGCGCCGAGCAGCGGATAACAGACGATGGCGATCCCGATGCCGACGAAGGACACCGTGGACGTCGCGGTGGCCCTCAGCAACGCGCGCTTGCGGAAGAGGACCGCGAACCCGTCGGCGAGCCGGCGGAGGATCGGTTTCGCGGGCTTCGCTTCGACGGCAGGCAGCGACCAGGCCGCCGGGAACGCCACCACGACCAGCGTGATCGCGACGGCGACCGCGGCCGGAGCTCCGGCGTACGCGGCCACGAGCCCGGCGAGCCCCGGTCCGGCGAGGCTCGCGGCGGTGAACGTCATCGCGTCCAGCGCGCTCGCCCTCGCCAGCGGTGTCCTGCCCCGGACGTCGGGCAGTTGCGCCGTCCAGCCACCCGCCAAGGCCGGGTTGAGCAGCCCGGCCGCGACGGCCACCGCGATCGCCGCCGGGAGTTCGACGAGCGCGAGCACCGCGCCGAGCCCGCCCGCGTAGGCGAGCAACGCCCACGCCAGCAGCCGTCCGGGACGGGGACTGCGGTCGAGCAGCGCGCCGAGCAGCGGCCCGCCCGCCGCCGCCGAGATCGTCAGGCCCGCGAGCAGCGCGGACCCGGTGGCGGCCGAGCCGTCGACACTGAGTCCCAGCAGGAGCAACGCCGGTCCGGACAACTCGTCGCCGGTCCTGGCGACCGTCGCGCCGGCGAGGTAGACGGCGAGACTGTAACGGCCTTTCATGAGAAAGACGTTACAGTGGGGTATGACTTCAGCGCAGCGGGATTTCCTGCCCGGCCGTTCGGCACGGGCGGCGGCACAGCGGGCGGTGGATCTGCTGGAGGTCCTGCTCGGTCCGGAGCCCTCGGTTTCGGCTGTCCATTCCGTGCTGGAGGCGCACGGGGAGACCTCGGTCGAGTTAGGCCCCTCGGACCTGACGTCCTTGCGCGAGGCGGCTTCGGAGCTGCGTGAGGTCTTCGCGGCGCGGGATGCCGCGGAGGCGGCAGGGGTGCTGAACCGGCTGCTGGCTCGCTACGCGCATCCGCCGCGGCTGACCGACCACGCCGACGGGTTCGGCTGGCATCTGCACGTGGACGCCGACGACGACGGGCCGTGGGGAGCGTGGCTGGTGACGTCGTCCGCGCTGGCGCTGGCGGTGCTGCTGGCGGACCGTCAGGCGCCGCCGGGTGGGCTATGCGCCGCTTCGGGCTGTGGGAAGCCCTTCGCGCACTTGGGTGGTGGGAGTCCGCGCCGGTACTGCTCGACGCGATGCGCGACCCGGGAGCGGGTCGCGGCCCACCGCAAACGGTCTTGACCGAGGGCGAGGCGTAACTCACGTGATCAGGAACGGATCTCGCGTGCTCAGAGTCGAAACTCGCGTGATTGAAGGCGGAACTCACGGATCAGGCGGCGATCGCGAGTGTGCGGCGTCCGATCACGCGAGTTTCGTCTCTGATCACGCATGATCGCCGCCTGATCACGCGTGATCGCCTTTCTCCGCCGAACACGCAGCGAAGCCGCGGTACATGAAGGCCCCCTTCCTTGCGCCAGACGCAAAGAAGGGGGCCTTCATGTACCGCAGGCGGAAGCTCAGCCCTGCTTGTCGCGCCACGCGATCCAGGGCCGCAGCTTGTCCAGGTTGTAGTCCGGTCCGCCGGTCGCGACGGTGAACAGCGAGACACCGTGCTCCAGCAGCTTCGGCCCCAGCTCCTCCGGCTCGCCTTCGACGGCGACCGAACGCTCGATCTCCTTCGGGTCCCGGCCGACGTCGGCGCAGTGCTGGTCGAGGATCTTGACCTTGCGCTCCACGACCTCCGGGTCGCCGAAGCCGTGCCAGATGTCGGCGTGCTTCGCGACGAGGCGCAGCGTCTTCTTCTCGCCGCCGCCACCGATCAGCACCGGGATGTCGCGGACCGGCTGCGGGTTCAGCTTGCCGAGCCTGCTCTCGATCCGCGGCAGCGCCTCGGCGAGGTTGTCGAGCCGACCGCCGGCGGTGCCGAACTCGTAGCCGTACTCGTCGTAGTCCTTTTCGAACCAGCCGGAGCCGATGCCGAGG
This sequence comes from Amycolatopsis azurea DSM 43854, assembly GCF_001995215.1. Taxonomy (GTDB): domain Bacteria; phylum Actinomycetota; class Actinomycetes; order Mycobacteriales; family Pseudonocardiaceae; genus Amycolatopsis; species Amycolatopsis azurea. The sequence continues at coordinate 177,819 of NZ_MUXN01000006.1, read as the reverse complement.
ATGAGCCGCCCGTCGGAGATGTTGTCGACGGTGCGGGCCATGTCGGCCAGCAGCTCGGGGTTGCGGTAGCTGTTGCACGTCACCAGCGCGCCGATCTCGACCCGCGACGTGGACTCCGCCCAGGCGCCCAGCATGGTCCAGCACTCGTAGTGCAGTCCCTCGGGCTCGCCGTAGAGCGGGTAGAAGTGGTCCCAGTTGAAGACGATGTCCACACCGAGGTCTTCGGCCTCCGAAGCCGCCCGGCGGATCGCCTTGTACTCGGCGTGCTGGGGCTGGAGCTGAACCCCGATCCGGATCTTCCTGTTCGCAGCAGACGTCATGATCGCAGCCTAAGCCTGGAGTTGCTCCACGTGCTCGCCAACAGCCTCGGAAGGGCGACGGCCGCGCGACGACGACGGGGGACGACGGCGCGGGTGTTCAGCACGTCGTAACCGAGGGCCGCGATCTCGTCGAGAATGCCTTCGTAGAGCACGAGCGCGGTTCGCACACAGTCCCGGGATTCCTCGCGCAGCAACGGGATTCCCGCTTCGGCGCGGCGGTACACCGCCCGGTTGCGCGCCACCGCCACGGCGAGCGCGCGTCGCACACGCCGGTCCGGCAGGCCGCGGGCACGTGACCATGCGAGCAACTCGCGGTCGACGCCGAACGCGGCCAGCTCTTCGGTGGGCAGATACAGCCGTCCCCGGTCGAGGTCTTCGCCGACGTCGCGCAGGAAGTTGGTCAGCTGGAACGCCTCGCCGAGCGCGGCCGCGCCGGGAACGGCCTCGTCGACCGGGACGACGGTGCCGAAGACCGGCAGCATCTGCAGCCCGATCACCTCGGCCGAACCGTGGATGTACTCCTTGAGGTCGGCGTAGGTCGCGTACTCGGTCACCTTGAGGTCCATCGTCATGGACCGCAGGAACGCGTCGAACAGTTCGCGGTCCAGGTCGTGGCGGCGCACGGTGTCCGCGAGCGCGGTCAGCACCGGATCGGCGGGCGTGCCGCCGTCGAAGACCTGCCCGACCATGACGGCGACGTCGTCCAGCGCGACGGCGGGATCGGTGCCGGGCGCGGGGTTGTCGACCACTTCGTCCGCCATCCGCGCGAAGCCGTACAGCGCGTGCGCGAACGGCCGCGTCCTGGCAGGCAGCAGCCGGGTCGCGAGGAAGAACGTGCGGCCGTGGTGCGCGTTGATGCGGCGGCATTCGGTGTACGCGGCCCGCAACGCCGGTGCGGTGATGCCCGCGGCGTCGAGTTCGTTCATCGGCCGGTGACCCTTCCCGCCGCGAGCCTGCCGGAGATCACCACCGGCGGGATGCCGACGCCCGGTGTCGTCCCGCAGCCCGCCAGCACGACGTTGTCCGCAGCCCGCATCAGGTTCCCCGGCCGGAACGGGCCGGTCTGGGAGAAGGTGTGCGCGAGGGAGAACGGGGTGCCCGCGGTGAGGCCGCGTTCCGCCCAGCCCGCCGGGGTGATCGCCTCGTCGACGGTGAAGTCGTCCGCGAACCCGGTGAGGCCGCGGGTTTCCAGTGTGCGCAGGAGTTCCGTGCGATAGGCCGGCCCGACCCGGCCCCAGTCGATCTTGCCGCGGCGCAGGTTCGGCGCCGGGGCCAGCACCGAGATCACCTGGTCGCCGCCGGGGGCCAAGCCCGGTTCAGTCGCGGTCGGCCGGGTCACCAGCAGCGACGGATCGCTCATCAGCCTGCCTTCGCGGATGATCTCCGAGAACGTCTTTTCCCAGGCCTGGCCGAAGAAGATGGTGTGGTGGCCCAGATCCGGCCACGACTTCGGCGCGTGCCCGTGCAGCACCACGGCCGACGGCGAGTACCGCAACGGCAGCGGACGCCTGGGGCGGGCGCCGAGCAGCCGGTACGCGGTGCCGAGTTCGGTCGCGAGAACCACGGTGTCGCAAGGGATCCGCTCGCCGGAGCGGGTCCGCACCGCGCGTACCCGCGAGGAAACCCTTTCCAGCCAAGCGGCTTCGGTGCCGAATCGCACTTCCGCGCCCGCCCGCCCGGCCGCGTTCGCCATCGCCCGCGCGATCTCGCCCATCCCGCCCGACGGGTAGTAGACCCCGCCGACGGTGTCCATGTAGGAGATGACGCCGTAAGCGCCGATCGCGCGGGCCGGATCGAGTCCGGCGTAGAGCGCCTGGAAGGAGAACAGGCGGCGCACCCGGTCGTCGCGCAGGAACCCGTCGATCTTCGGGCCGAGCCGCCCGAAACCGCCCAGTGCGGCCAGTTTCGCCAGTTCCGGGCGCACGAGATCGAGCGGGGAGTCGAAGTTCGCGCCGATGAAGTGGTCCTTCTGCACCGCGTACAGCTCGGTCAGCCAGCGCCGAAGCCGACGGTAGCCCTCGGCTTCGGCCGGACCGGCGGCCGCGCGGATCTCGGCCTCCATCGCCGTCGCGTCGGTGTGCACGGCGATCGTGCTGCCGTCGGCGAACCTCGCGCGGTACGCCGGGTCGAGCCGGGTCAGCGTCAGGTTGTCCGCCAAGGATTCGCCGACCGCGGAGAACGCTTCGTCGAGCAGTTCCGGCATGGTCAGCACGCTGGCCCCGGTGTCGACGGTGTTGCCGCCGAAATCCGCCTGCCCGGCCCGGCCTCCGGGCGTCTTGTCCTGCTCCAGCAGGGTCACGCGGCGTCCGGCGCCGAGCAGGTGCAGCGTCGCCGACAGTCCGGCGAGCCCGCCACCGATCACCACCACGTGGTCACTCGGACCGGTGACGGTGCGCATCAGTACGTCCGCTGGGTCGCCTTGACGACCAGCCCGGTCAGCGCGGCGGGAGCGGGTTCGGCCAGGTGGGCACGGTCCAGCGCCGCCATCGCGGACTCGGTGAGCTCGTCGATGCGGCGTTCCACCGCGTCGACGGCGCCGACGTCCTGCAGCGCCTCGCGCACGGTCTCGACGGCGTCTTCGGACAGGTGCGCGTCGCCGATGGCGTCGGAGATGACCTTCGACGCGGCGGCCTTGCCCTGTTCGGCCGCGCGCTGGAGACCCAGCGCGACCAGCAGCGTCCGCTTGCCCTCGCGCAGGTCGTCGCCCGCGGGCTTGCCGGTGACCGACGGGTCGCCGAACACGCCGAGCAGGTCGTCCCGCAGCTGGAACGCCACGCCGACCTCGTCGCCGAACTCGCGCAGCGTCGCGATCAGGGCGTCGTCGGCGCCGCCGAGCGCGGCACCGAGGTGCAGCGGGCGCATGACGGTGTATGCGGCCGTCTTGAGCTTGCAGATGTGCAGCGCGGCCTCGGGGGAGGCGTCGCCGGTGGCCTGGGTGCGGACGTCGAGGTACTGGCCGGCGAGCACCTCGGTGCGCATCGCGCGCCACGCGGGCCGCGCCGCCGCGAGGGCCGCGGGCGGGAGCGGGGCCTCGCCGAACATGTCGTCGGCCCAGGCCAGCGCGAGGTCGCCGACCAGGACGGCGGTCGCGAGCCCGAACGTGCTCGGCGAACCCAGCCAGCCGCTGTCGGCGTGCAGCTTCGCGCCCGCGATGTGCACCGTCGGCGAACCGCGGCGCGAATCGGAGGAGTCGATGAGGTCGTCGTGGATCAGCGCGCACGCCTGGATCAGCTCCAGGCTCGCCACCGCCTGGAGCACGCCTTCGACGTCCGGCCCGCTGGGGTCGCCGCCCGCGCCGCGCCAGCCCCACCAGGCGAACGTCGGGCGCAGCCGTTTGCCGCCGCCCAGCACGAACCCGGCCAGCGCGTCGATCCCGGCCCCCACGGTCGGTTCGGTGCGGCGGATCTCGGCACCGGCGCGCTCGAGGAACCCGGCCAGCGCCCGCTCGACGTGGGCGGGCAGATCGGCGTCGTAGGCGGACGTGTCCATGGGCACATCCTCCGGGAAGGACGCGGCCGTGACCCAGTCGGGTGCCTCCGAATGTGGCGAATCAGACGTCAGCCACGGCCCTTGTCGCGCGCTCCCTTGTCATAGTGCCGCTTCGCCCGCGCTCGGTTTCCGCAGTCCGACGAACTGCACCAGCGCCGCGACCGGTTTCGCGTCTGGTCGGTGAAGATCCAGCCGCAGCCCGGCCCCTCGCACTCCCGGATCCGGTCCAGCTCCCCGGAGCGCAGCAGTTCCTCGGCCGCCAGCGCGAGGAAGTGCGGCAACGCGGTGCCGTCGGTCAGCGGCACCGTCCACTTCAACGGGAGAGCGGGCGGGAGTTCGGCGTATCGATACGCCGCGAGCAGCGGCTTCCGGAGCGGTGTGACGTCCTGTGGGTCCGACACGAGGACGTCGTAGAGCGTCTCGCGGAACGACTTCACCGTCTCCAGGACGGACTCGGAGATCTCCAGCCGTTCGGTGCCCGCGCCGACCAGGACGACCCACTCGGACAGCCGTTCCGGAGCCGAAAGCCGATCGTCCCGCCTGGCCGGATCGCGGCGCCAGGAAACGGTGTTGACCAGGTCCAACGGCACGCTCCCGCCGATGCTGTCGTACCCGTCCCAATGACCGTCCACAGATCCTCCTAATGGTCAAACGAAGTTTAGCTTGTTAGAGTCGGCGGCATGACAACGCTCCGGCACAACTATCTGGCCGGCGCCCGCGTCGGGCTCGGGCTGGGTGTCGCCACCTTCGTCCTCGGTGTCACCTTCGGCGCCTACAGCCAAACCCTGGGCTGGGGGATCGCGGCCCCGATCGTCGCGTCGATCGTCGTGTTCTCCGGCTCGGCCCAGTTCGCGCTGGCGACCGCGCTCGCGGGCGGCGGCAACCTCGCCGTCGCGGTCGGCGCGGCGGCCCTGATCAACGCCCGTTTCCTGCCGATGGGCGCCGCCGTCGCCGCGGATCTGCGCGGCGGTCGCCTGCGCCGCGCGTGGGAGGGCCAGGCCGTCGTCGACGGTTCGTGGGTCGCCGCCCACCTCGGCGAAGGGCGCTTCGACCGTGAAAAGCTCATCGGCTGCACGCTCGTCCAGTTGCCCGCGTGGGTGCTGGGCACGGTGCTCGGTGTGCTGGCCGCGCCGCCTCCGGACGTCGTCGCGCGGTTCGGGCTCGACGTCGTCTTCCCCGGCTTCTTCCTGGTCCTGCTCGTCGACGAGCTGCGCCGTTCGCGGGAAGCGGTCCGGACGGCGGCGCTGGCCGCCTGCCTGGCCGGGATCCTGGTGCTGTTCGTGCCCGTCGGCCTCGCGCTGATCGGCGCGTCGGCCGCCGCGCTGCTGGGCCTGGGGGTGCGGCGATGACGCTCTGGCTCGCGATCGTCCTCGTCGCGCTGATCAGCATCGGATTCAAGGCGGCGGGCCCGGTCCTGCTCGGCGACCGGGAGATGCCGCCGCGCCTGGCGGGCGTGATCGCGCTGCTCGCGCCCGCGCTGCTGGCCGGGCTCGTGCTCACCGAGGTGACCGGCCCGGCCTGGTCCGGCGTCGACTGGACGCTCTGCGCGGGACTGGCCGCGATCGCGGTGACCTACGTGCTGCGCGTACCGGCGCTCGCCGCGATCGTCTGCGGTGTCGTCGTCACGGCGGCCCTGCGGTTCCTGATCTAGGACCAGAACGGGCCGCTCAGCCCCGCTTGGGCGAAGTACGCGGCCGCGGCGGCCGGGTCCCGCCGGGTGTAGCCGTGGTCGAGCCTGCCGTCGTACCAGCCTGCCGCGAGCCGCCACAACGTCCGCAGGTCCATCACGTAACCCTTGTCCTGCCCCGTTTCCGCGAGCCATTCGTCCACACAGGACTCATCGCAGAACAGGCGCTGGTTGCCGCAGGTGTGCACGACGTCGTCCCACATCCGGGCCGCCGGGACGAGGAAATGCGCGACCAGATCACCCTTCGGTGGCACTTGGTCATTCACCATCAGGGCCTGCGGTTCGCCACAGCCGCGGCAGCGCGTGGACACCAGCACCTCGGGTTCGGCCTTGACCAGATGCGGGATCGCGAACGCGTCCCAGGCGCAACCGCCCCACCACAACGTTCCGGCGCCCATCACGGAGAACCCCAGCGGGATCGCGGCGAACGGGTGAGCCATCACGACGTGTTCGCATTCGTCGAGCACCACGTGCCGCTGCTCCGCGAGCCGGTGCAGCGCCTGTTTCGCCACCGCCAGCGATCCGTGGGCGGCGTCGGCCAGTTCCGGCGCCGTCGGCGGCCTCCCGTGCTCGGCGAACGCGCGGTAGACCGCGACGCGGACGTCTTCGTCCCAGCTGGTGTCGTGCTCGGCGCTCATGGCGGCTCCCTGTGGTCGCCACCGAGTCTCCCCAGGCAGGCGCCGTTCGGCAACCGCTCCGAGTGGCTTCCGAGTGGCTGAAGTCGCACGCCCATAGCCTGAGAGGGGGCTCCCAGCCAGCGGACTTTCCCCCTTAACATGAGCGGTATGACGTCGGTGGTCGAGCGGTTGCAGGGTGATGGACCCGTGTTCTCCATCGAGTTCTTCCCGCCAAGGGACGCGGCCGACGAGGCCGTGCTGTGGAAGTCGATCCGGGAACTCGAGCCACTGGACCCGGCGTACATGTCCATCACCTACGGCGCCGGCGGCTCCAGCCGGGACGGCACCATCCGCAGCATCGCCCGCGTCGCCACCGAAACCACGCTGGTGCCGATGGCGCACCTCACCGCCGTGAACCACTCGGTCGCGGAACTGCGCAACGTCATCGGCTGGTACGCCGCCGTCGGCGTGCGGAACATCCTCGCGCTGCGGGGAGACCCGCCTGGCGACGTGTACGGCGACTGGGTCCCGCATCCGGACGGGCTCAACTACGCCGAAGAACTCGTCGAACTGGTGCGCTCCCTCGGAGACTTCTGCGTCGGCGTCTCGGCCTTCCCGTACGGGCACCCGCGGTCGGCGAACCTCGAAGCCGACACCGAATACCTCGTGCGCAAGCTGCGCGCGGGCGCGGATTTCGCGATCGCGCAGCTGTTCTTCGAGCCGGAAGACTTCCTCCGCCTGCGGGACCGGGTCGCGGCCACCGGCTGCGAGGCGCTGGTCATCCCCGGCATCATGCCGCTGACCACGCCGCGGACGCTGCACACGTCGATCAAGCTGTCCGGCGCGCCCGCGCCGCGACGGCTGCTGGACCGGCTCGAACCGCTGGCCGACAAGCCGAAGGCGTTCCGCGCGGCCGGTATCGACGCGGTCACCGAACTGTGCGAGCGCCTCATCGCCGAAGGCGTCCCCGACCTGCACTTCTACACGTTCAACCGGTCCAAGGCGACGCGTGAGGTGGTCAACAGGCTCGGGCTGGTCCCGGCACGGGCGTAACTCCGTACCGAAGTCGGCCGCCGTCCCGGTAGCGTGCCGGTCATGGCTTCAACCGCGCGAAGTGTGCATCAGATCTGTGACCGGTACGTCGACGAGATCGCCGCGGCCGACCCGGTCGCCGCGACGACGTACGGCATCTCCGGATACGACGACCAACTGACCGACTACTCGCCTGCCGGGCACGCGGCCAGGGCCGCTATCGCCGCGCGTGCGCTGGCCGAGATCCAAGCGGCCGAACCGGGTGACGACGGCGAACGCGCGGCCAAAGCGGTCTTCGTCGAGCGGATCGGGTTGCGGCTGGAGATCCACGAGGCGGGTCTCGACCTCGCGGCGCTGAACGTGATCGAAAGCCCCGTGCAGGAACTGCGCATGGTCTTCGACTTCATGCCCACCGAGACCGCGGAGGACTGGGCGACGATCGCCGCCCGGATGGCGAAGGTGCCCGAGGCGCTCGACAGTCTCCGCACCGCGCTGCTCGCGGCCGCGGACGCCGGCCGGGTGTCGGCGTTGCGGCAGGTCCGCAAGGTCGCCGAACAGGCCGAAACCTGGGCAGGGCTGAAGGACGACGCCGGTTTCTTCGAGACCCTCGCCTCGGGCGCGAAGGACATCGACGAGAAGCTCCGCGCCGAACTCGGCCAGGCCGCTCACGCCGCTCAGGAGGCGTACGCGGAGTTCGCCGGATTCCTCCGCGCCGAACTCGCCCCGCTGGCTCCGGTCAAGGACGCCGTCGGCGCCGAGGTGTACAAGCTGTGGTCCCGGGCGTTCACCGGCGCCACCCTCGACCTGGACGAGGCCTACGCCTGGGGCTGGGCCGAGTTCACCCGCATCGAAACGGAGATGCGCGAGGTCGCGGGCCGGATCAAGCCCGGTGCCACCCTCGCCGAGGCGGCCGCCGCGCTCGACGCCGACCCCAAGTACGTCGTGCGCGGCCGGGCGGAATTCCAGGCCTGGATGCAGAACCTCTCCGACAACGCGCTGAAGTCGTTGCGGGGCAAGCACTTCGATATCTCCGACCAGGTCATGGGGCTGGAGTGCAAGATCGCCCCGCCGGGCGGGACCGTCGGCGCCTACTACACCGGCCCCAGCGAGGACTTCTCGCGCCCCGGCCGCATGTGGTGGTCGCTGCCGCAGGGCCGGGACGAGTTCACCACCTGGCGCGAGGTCAGCACCGTCTACCACGAGGGCGCGCCCGGCCATCACCTGCAGATCGCCACCGCCGTCGACCAGTCCGCCTCGCTGAACAAGTACCAGCGGCTGCTGGCGTTCACGTCCGGGCACGCGGAGGGCTGGGCCCTGTACTCCGAGCGGCTCATGCAGGACCTGGGTTTCCTCTCCGACGACGGCGAGCTCTTCGGCATGCTGTCCGAGCAGCTGTTCCGCGCCGCGCGCGTGATCGTCGACCTCGGCATGCACCTGGAACTGGAGATCCCGGCGGGCACCGGCTTCCACGAGGGCGAGCGGTGGACGCCCGAACTGGGCCTGGAGTTCATGCTCACCCGGACCGTCACCGACCCGGCCCACGTGCACGACGAGATCGACCGCTACCTGGGCTGGCCCGGCCAGGCGCCGTCGTACAAGCTCGGCGAACGCCTCTGGCTCGCCGCGCGCGACGAGGCCCGCGCCCGGCAGGGCGACGCGTTCGACATCAAGCAGTTCCACACGCGTGCCCTGGCGCTCGGCGGGATGGGCTTGGACACCCTGCGCGAGATGCTCGCCGCCCTGGACTGATGCTGAAGGGGACTTTCCCCGCATAAGACGAGGCGAAGGACGCTTTCCCTGCATCGCATGCGGGGAAAGCGTCCTTCAGCCCCTCTTTGATACGTTCGTCCTCGTGCACCGGATCTTTCTCGTCACCCCACCCCCCGTCTCCTGAGCGGGGTGTCTCCGGCCGCGTGGCGTTCCCGCCGCCCGGCCGATCCGTGCTGCACTGAAGCACCCCGCGTCGTCGACGTCCTTTCCGACAGACACAGACGCAGGAGCGTTTCCCCATGTCCGTTGCCCTACCCACGCGCGCCCGATCGTCGGCCGCGCTCGTCCTCGCCGGCGTCCTCTGGGGGACCGGCGGCCTCGCCGGATCCCTGCTCGCCTCCCGGGCGGGACTCCATCCGCTGAGCGTCGCCGCGTACCGGCTGCTCATCGGCGGCGTGATCGCCACCGGTTACCTCTGGCTCACCGGCGGCCTTCGCGGCCTTCCCCGCACGCCTGAAGTCCGGCGCCGCCTGCTCGCCGTCGGCGGCCTGTTCGCCCTCTTCCAGACCAGCTATTTCGTCGCGGTGTCGCTGAGTTCGGTGAGCGTCGCGACCATGACCACCATCGGCAGCGCACCCGTGCTGCTCGCCGTCGCGACGGTCGTCAAGACCCGCCGCCTGCCCGGAGCATGGACAGCGGTGTCCCTGGCCGGGTCCCTCATCGGGCTCGCGTTGCTGCAAGGGACACCGGGGGAGAAGGTCGACGCCGCAGGGGTGTTCTTCGCGCTCCTCGCCGCTGCCGGGTTCGCCGCGCTGACCCTGGTGACCGCGACCCGCGTCGAGGGGCTGGATCCCTTGCCCACCACGGCTTTCGGCTGCCTGATCGGCGGCGCCGCGCTCACCCCCGCCGCGCTGTGGTTCGGGATGGGCGTGCCGCCGCAAGCCGACGTGCTCGCGCTCGTCCTCTATTTCGGCGTCGTGCCCACGGCGCTGGCGTACGCGGCCTACTTCCGCGGTCTCGAGAGCGCGCACCCCGTGCTGGCCGCGCTGTCCGCCCTGCTCGAACCGCTGACCGCCGCGCTGCTGTCCATGGCCGTGCTCGGGGAGCGGCTCGGTGCCGTGGGCTGGTGCGGCGCGGCGGTGCTCATCGCCGCGCTCGCCGTCGCCTACTCGAAGCCCTAGAGGGGCAACGTCCGGCCGAGGATCGCGAACGCCCGCGGATCCCCGGCGAAGTGGTAGTCCCGCAGCACATCGACGAACCCGACGCGCCGGTACAGGTTCCAGGCCCGGCTGGTGCCTTCCGGCGTGGAAAGGAGGACGTGGGCGTTGGGCACGCCGTCGAGCAGCCGTCGCAGGAGGTCCTCGCCGATCCGCTTCCCCTGGCTCGCCGGGCTGACGTGGATCTCGGTGAGCTCGAAGTAGTCGGACATCCAGTGCTCGGCGGCGGCCTGGCCCTCACGACGGGTCAGGCCGTGGCGGACCTGTTCGTGCCACCACTGGCCGCCGCGGCCCTTGTAGCCGTAGGCGAGCCCGAGCAGGACGCCGTCCGCGTCGAGCGCGGCCATGCAGCGCCAGCCTTCGCGCAGCGCGTGCGTGAGCCACATCGGCGCGCGCTGTTCCGCCGTGCCTTCGGGGTAGCGCATGGCGTCGACGTAGATGGTCAGCGCCTCGGGGAGCCGGGCGCGGAACTCGTCCGCGGACAGCTGGACGTAACGGGTGCATTCCGAGGACATCGCGGTCACGGGCGCCCATCCTGCCCGTCGCCCGCGACGTCCGCGGGAGTGCCCCCGGTCAGCGAGACGAGCCCGGCGAACGTCGTGGGGTACACCGACTTCGGATGCCCGGCGGCGGCCCAGACGACTTCGTGGGCGCTCAACGCGGTGTCGACGAGGGTGGGCAACGCCTTCGGGTGACCGACCGGCGCGACGCCGCCGATCGGCTGGCCGGTGTGCGCGCGGACGAAATCCGCGTCCGCCTTGCCGATTTCGTCGGCGCCGGTCAGCGAGGCGAGGAGCCCGGTGTCGGCGCGGTGCGCGCCCGAGGTCAGGGCGAGCAGGGCCGTCTCCGTGTCGCCGGTGCGGCTGCGGAACACGAGGCTGTTCGCGATCGCGCCGACGTCGACACCGAGTGCTTCGGCGGCCTGCGCGGCCGTGCGGACCTCGGCGGGGAGGATCCGGATCCCGTCCGCGGCGGCCTGCTGGCCCGCCTCGGCGAGCGCGGCCGCGACCTTGGCCACCGAGGGATGACCGGACTGGTCGATGGTGCTCATGAGCCTATGAGATCACGTGGCCGATCCCGTGTCCCGCGCCACATGCGGCGATCACCCGGCTACGGGGTTGAAGAAAGGGGCAGGTCGGGGTTACATTGGTCTTGTTCGAACAGACGTTCGACATTCGGTGAGCGCGCACCGGTAGGTGCCCGGCGCGGGGGCGGGGGAAGCGCCTCGGCGCCGGGCACCGGCCGGCGCTCACGTACAGGAGGAGGGTCGTCATGTCCGTTTCGGTCGTGTCCCCCGACGAAGCCGAGAGGCCGGGGGGCACCGCGCAGCCCGCCCTGCCGATGTCGTTGCGCCCGCCGGCACCACCCGCGGCGGTCTCCTTGTACGCACAGGCGAGGCGGGGGCTCGCCGAGGCAGAGCGGGAGAACGATCCCGCGGAGCGGTTCATCGGGGCCTATCTCGCCGCGCTGCGGGGCGCGGCGGCGGTCCTGGAGGCCCGCGGCCGTCCGCACCGGGGCCGGGCCCGGCCGGCGAGCGGCTGGGTGCTGCTCGATTCCGTCGCGCCCGAGCTGAAGGAGTGGGCGGCGTTCTTCGCGGCCAACTCGGCGACGCGGGCCGCCGCGCAGGCGGGGATCACCGGCAAGGTCACCGTCGAACTGGCGGACGAGCTGACGCGGGCCGCCACGGTGTTCCTGGAACTGGTCCGGCGGGTGGTGCACGGACTGCCGATGGGTGACTCGGCATATGTGGCTTAGTGCTCCACGGAGAGGGGGTGCCCGATGGCCGGGCAGGCCATGATCGACCAGCGCAGGTTCCTGGAGGTGATCGGCGCCGAAACCGAGCTGATGGCTCAGGTGGCGCACACCGCGTCCGCCGACGCGCCGGTCCCCACCTGCCCCGGCTGGACGCTCGGCGAGATCCTCAGGCACGTCGGCAGCGTCTACCGGGTCACCCGCCGCTGGATCACCGACGGACGGCGTCCCGAGCACTGGCAGCGCAAACCAGGGCCGCAGCAGAGCCTGGAGGAGTACTTCCGCGAGGGCCGGGACGAACTCGTCGCGGAACTGTCCGCGCACGACCCGGACGAACTGGCGCCGACCTGGTGGCCGGCGGACCGCAGCTACGGGTTCTGGCGGCGGCGGTCGGCGCACGAGGCGACGATCCACCGGATCGACGCGGAAGCCGCGGCCGGCCGGGAAGTGTCGGAGATCCCCGAAGACGTGGCGCTGGACGGGATCGACGAGGCGCTGGTGCTGTGGTTCGGCCAGCGGCTGCCGTTGCTGGGACTGTCCGGCACCAAGACCGGATCGGTCGGCGTGCGCACCGCGGGCCACACCTGGATCGCCAGGGCCGGTCCCACGGAGACGATCGCCTGGCGGTGCTCGGCCGAGGAGGCCCAGCGGGCGGACGATCTGATCACCGGGCAGCCGGACAAGATCTACCGCTGGCTCTGGGGCCGGGCGGGTCCGACGGCGGTGACGATCAGCGGAGATCAGGACATGGCGGGACAACTCTGGGCCCTGTTGCGGCTCGCGACCCGATGACCGGTCGGTGGGGAAGCCAAACCGGTCAGAAAGTCCACAGAGTGTCGGTGGCGCCGTCTAGGTTCACCGGTGTGACAGCACGCTTGGTGAACCTGGTCTTCGACTCGGCTCTTCCCAGAGATCTGGCGGGTTTCTGGGAAGAGCTGTTCAGCTGGGACGCCCCGTTCGAACCGGCCTTCCGCTCCGAGGCCGGGCCCAAACGGGGCAAGAACCGGCTGCACCTGGATCTGGCGAGCCGGTCGCCCGGGCATCAGGCCGAATTGGTGGACCGTGCGCTGTCCCTCGGCGCACGGCACATCGACGTCGGCCAGGGCCCGCCGGAGGAGAAACGGGTGCCGTGGGTGGTGCTCGCGGACCCCGAGGGCAACGAGTTCTGTGTCCTCGAGCCCCGCGCGCAGTACGAGGGCACCGGTGCGCTCGCGTCGGTCGTCACCGATGCCCTCGACCCGGAACGGCTCGCGCGGTTCTGGGCGGCCGCGCTGGGCTGGGAGATCGGCGTCCGGGAGAAGGCGATCGTGGGGCTGCGGCCGCCGGACGGACGCGGCCCGTGGGTTGAGTTCCTGGCCTCCGAGGACGAGAAGCGGCACCGGAACCGGCTGCGGTTCGAGATCGCGCCGCGTCGAGGCGGGAGCCGGGCTGCCGAGGTCCGGCGTCTGCGGGAGCTGGGCGCTACAGGGGCCCGCGGTGAGGCCATGGCAGACCCGGAGGGCAACGAGTTCAGCGTGCTCACGCCACGCTGAGTTGTTTCGCCCGGGTTGCGCGGTGGCGTCGAACGCTGACCTGAGCGAAACACGCGTGCCGTGGGCAGGCAACAACCGGCCGGGACCGTGGAGGTCATGGAGACCTATCGAGTCCGGCCCACCCTGGTCCACTCCGCTGAAGAGACGGCGTCCGCGTCGGCCTGGCGAGTCCGGATCCGCGTGGACGACCGGCCCGGCACCCTGGCCAGGATCGCGATCCGGCTGGCCGATCTCGAATGCAACATCCTCGGGTTGTCGGTGCTCCCGGTCCCCGGCGGCGTGCTCGACGAGATCGTCCTGCGGCCGGCCACCGGCCTGCCGAAGCAACTGCTCATCGACGCGATCCGCGACGAAGGCTGCGAATGCTCCGCCGTCGTCGACGCGGACCTGGCCGAGCTGGTCGATCCGGCCACCGCGACGCTCACCGCGGCCAAGAGAGCCGTCGAGGAGCCCGGTGGTCTCGCGGAGGTGCTCCGCGGCGTCCTCGCGGCCGACGTCGTCACGAAGGTCCCGTCGATCGAGGCGAACCCGGCCAGGACGGAAGGCGGGCACCGGGCGGTGTTCCCGGTGGGGGACGGCACGGCGTTCGTCGCGCGCCGCCGGTGGTCGCCGTTCGTCGAGCTGGAACTGAGCCGGGCCGTCGCGCTGACCGGTCTGATGACCGCGGTCCGCGACAACGTGACCGGGCCGATCGTTCTCGACCGGCCCGACGGCGCCGCGATCGTCCTGCGGACGGGGGTCCCCGGAGACGCGGAGGCGGTGTCCGCGCTGCACCAGAGATGTTCGATGACCACGCTTTTCCACCGCTATCACACCGGAATGCGTGCCGTGCCGCGTCGCTGGCTGCACCGGCTCCTGATGCCGCCGCGCGGGATCAGCCTGCTCGCGGTCTGCGGGCGCGAGGTGATCGGCCTCGGCCAGCTGATCCCGTCGGCCGACGGCGACGCGGCCGAAGTCTCGCTCCTGGTCGAGGATTCCTGGCAGCGCCAAGGCATTGGTACCGCTTTGCTGACCCGGCTCGCCGTCCTCGCCGTGACCAAGGGAGAGCGTGAACTCGCCGCTGTCTGCCTGCCCGGCGACGACTCCCTCTACCGCACCGCCACCCGCGTGGGGCTCCGCCCCGAACGCGCCCCCGGAGACCCCGGCACGCTGCGCTTCCGGCTCCCCGACTCCCGCGTTTAGTCCTCTGGATGCGGTAGTTCGCGATGCCAACCACCGCATTCAGAGGACGAAACGCGCTACTTGCGGTTCCAGAACCAGTCTTTGCCCCGGGCTTCGCCCAGCGCGCGCTTCTTGCGTTCGGGGGTGAGCCGCTCCAGGTACAGCTTGCCGTCGAGGTGGTCGGTCTCGTGCTGCAGGCACTGGGCGAGCACATCGATGCCTTCGACCTCGACAGGCTCGTTGCGCAGGTCCACTCCGCGCACCACGGCGTGTTTCGCGCGGACGACCGGGAACCACAGTTCCGGCACGGACAGGCAGCCCTCGCCGATCTCGTGCGTCTCTTCGGACAGTTCGACGATCTCCGGGTTGATCACGTACCCGCTCAGCCCGCCGACGTCGTAGCTGAACACCCGCAGCCCGACCCCGATCTGCGGCGCCGCGAGACCCGCGCGCCCGGCCGGTTTCACCCCGTCCATCAGATCGGTCACCAGCGACTCGATCTTCTTGTCGAAGGTCGTGACCGGATCGCATACCGTCTTGAGCACGGGATCCCCGAAATAGCGCAGGTCGCGCATCACCATGTTCGAACGTCCTTCTCCGCAGGTCTGAGCGGCAATTCTAGGCCCGCAGCCGCAGGCCCTTGGGAGTCGCCCGGAATCCCGCCTCCTGGAGGACGGTCGAAAGCTCCGAGGTGAGCGCCACCTCGCCGTCGGCCTTCTGGACCGCGAGCTGACCCAGCCAGCCTTCCCGCACCGCGGTGGACAGCGCCCGCGCGGCCGACCTCAACGTCTCCTGATCCTCGGTGAAACTCAGCAGCGACCGGCCGCCGCGTTCGACGTACATCGCCGGGACACCGTCCACGAGCACCGCCAGCGCGCCCGCTTTCCTTGCCGGCCGGTGCTTCGTGTCACCCGTCGCGGCGGGCCACGGCAACGCGGCGCCGTAGGGCTGAGCCGGGTCGGCGGCGGCGAGCACGACAGCGCCCTCGGTGGTGGTGCGCTGGTTCCCGGACTGCGCGCGCAGCCTGTCGACGGCGCCCTTCGCCGCGAACTGCGCGGCACCGAGCCCTTCCACCACGTAACCCCGGACGACCTGGCCCGAATCCTCCATCCCGCGCAAAACCTTGTAGATCCCGGAAAAACCACCCGTCACCCGCTCGGTGTCGAGCGCTCCCCTGGTGAGGACGCCGTGCCGTTCCAGGAACGCCTCGGTCCGTGCGTGCGCACGCCTGGTCGGATCCGGTTCGCGGTCCGGGGTCAGCGCCCAGCGTCCCGCCACCGTTGGCGGCCCGGTGCGCGAAGGCATTGCCGGACGTCCGGCCCGGAGTCGCGCGTACCGGCCGCGAGGAGCCTGCCGACGGGGTTTGTGCGCCGCCCCGGAACCGGAGACCTGCGCCCGCAGTGGGCCCAGCGTGTCCCCGGTGACCAGCCCGGCCCACACGAGATCCCACAGCGCGGCGACGACTTCGCCGTCGTTGGGCGGGGTTTCGACCAAGGGCGACGCGCGCTCCACGAGCTGGCGGAAGAACTGCGCCCCACCCTCCAAAGTGTACAGAATGGCCGCGTGGAGCGGCCCCGAGGGCAGGTCGTCGTCGAGGTCGGGTAGCAACAGATCGGCGACGTCGGTGGGTGCGAGCGCCAGCCAGCCGTCCCCGCCGGACAGGGAACCGCAGCCACACCAGGTGACTTCGCCCGCCGTGGTGAGTTCGTCCAGCAACGACGGGGTGTACCCGGGCAGCCTGCTCGGCAGGATCAGGGACTCGACCGCGCTGGCGGGCAGGGGCGCCCCGGCCAGTTGCTCGACCACGGACAGCACGTCATCCGCCGTCGGCGCCGACCGTACCCGTGCGCCGATGCCGTGCCACGACGGCAGGAACCGGCCCAGCGCCGCCGGTTCGACCGGCTCGACCTCGGCCCGCAGCCGGGCCAGCGACGCCCTCCGGAGTCTGCGCAGCACCGACGCGTCGCAGAACTCCGTCCCGACGCCGTGGGTCTCCGGATGTCCGACCGGGCTCAGTTCGCCCCGGACCAGCCTGCCCTGAGCGGTCAGCCTGTCCAGCACACCGGTGACCACGGCCGTCCCGAGCCCGAAACGCTCGGCGGCCTGGCGGGCGCTGAACGGGCCGCGGCTGCGCGAATAGCGGGAAAGCAGGTCTCCCACGGGATCCTCGACCGGCTCGGTGAACGCCTCCGGTACGCCGACCGGCAGCGCGGTGCCCAGCGCGTCCCGCACCCGGCCCGCGTCCTCGATGGCGATGAAGCGTTCGCCACCGCCGATGCGCACCCGGATCACCCGCCGCGCGGCTTCCAGTTCCTCCAGCCACTCCCGCTGGATGCCCCGGGCGGCGGCCTCCTCGATCGAGAGATCTCCGAGGAACCGCAACAGATCCGCGGCCTCTTCGGCGTTGCGGGCGTGCCTGTCCGGATCGAGACGCTGCAACGAACGTTCGACTTCGGCGACGACCTCGGCGTCCAGCAGCTCCCGGATCGCCTCGGTGCCGAGCAACTCGGCCAGCAGCGTCGAATCCAGTGCCAGCGCGGCCGCCCGCCGTTCCGCGAGCGGGGCGTCGGTCTCGTACAGGAACATCCCGACGTAGCCGAAGAGCAGGCTGCGCGCGAACGGCGACGCCGACGGTGTCTCGACCTCGACCAGCTTGACCTTCCGCGACCGCACGTCGGCCATCAGCTCGCGCAGCCCGCCGACGTCGTACACGTCCTGCAGGACTTCCCGCATCGCTTCCAGCACCACGGGGAACCGCTCGTACTTGGCCGCGACCGAAAGCAGTTGCGACGCACGCTGCCGTTGCTGCCACAGCGGTGTGCGGCGGCGCGGATCCCGGCGGGGGAGCAGCAGCGCCCGCGCCGCGCATTCCCGGAACCGCGCGGCGAACACCGCCGAGCCGCCGACCTCGGTGACGATCAGCTGCTCGACCTCTTCCGGATCGAGCAGCACGTCCTCGACGCCGATGGTGACCTCGGCGCCGTCCATGTCCAGTGCCTCGGGAAGCCGCAGCACGATGCCGTCGTCGGAATGCGCCACCTGGGCGTCGACCCCGCGGTTCTCCCGCAGCCGGGCCGCGATCGCGAGCGCCCACGGCGCGTTGACCTGCGCCCCGAACGGCGAGTGCAGGATGACCCGCCAGTCACCGAGTTCGTCGCGGAACCGTTCCAGCAGCACGGTCTTGTCGTTCGGCACATGCCGCGTGGCGGACTTCTGTTCTTCCAGATACGCCAGCAGGTTGTCGCACGCGTATTCGTCCAGCCCGGCGACGGCGGCGCGTTCCCTGGCCGCCGAAGGCTCCGAAGTGGACAGTTCGCGGACGAACGCGCCCAGCGCCCGCCCCAGTTCCAGCGGACGGCCGGGGGCGTCGCCCTTCCAGAACGGCATCCGGGCGGGCTCACCCGGCGCGGGCACCACGATCACGCGGTCGTGGGTGATGTCGGTGACCCGCCAGGAGGAGGTACCGAGCAGGATCGTGTCCCCGACGCGGGACTCGTAGACCATCTCCTCGTCGAGCTCGCCCACCCGCGACCCGGGTTTGTCGTCGGCGCCCGGCGTCATCACGGTGAACAGGCCGCGGTCGGGGATCGTGCCGCCGGAGGTCACCGCCAGCCGCTGCGAACCCGGGCGGCCGTGCAGTTCGCCGCTGACCCTGTCCCAGGTGATCCGGGCGCGCAGCTCACCGAACTCCTCGCTGGGGTACCGGCCGGCGAGCATGTCGAGCACGGCCAGCAGCGCGTCGTCCGGCAGGGACGCGAACGGCGCGGCGCGGCGGGCGAGGGCGGCCAGTTCGTCGACCGTCCACGATTCGAGCGCCACCATCGCCACGACCTGCTGCGCGAGCACGTCCAGCGGATTCCTCGGGTACCGCACGGCCTCGATCGCCCCGGACGCCATCCGTTCCGCGACCACCGCGCAGGAGACGAGGTCGCCCCGGAACTTCGGGAACATCACCCCGCTCGACACCGCGCCGACCTGGTGCCCGGCCCGGCCGACCCGCTGCAGGCCCGACGCGACCGTCGGCGGTGCCTCGATCTGCACGACGAGATCGACGGCGCCCATGTCGATGCCCAGTTCCAAAGAGGACGTCGCGACGACACACGCCAGCCGCCCGGACTTGAGCTCCTCTTCCACGTGCGTGCGCTGCTCACGCGACATCGAGCCGTGGTGCGCCCGCGCGATCACCGGCGCCGCGCCGGTGGTGAGCCCGGACTGGCCGATCGCTTCGGCCGGATACCGCTGATCCGGCTCCAGTTCGCTCTGTTCCGCGACGAGTTCGTTGAGCCGGGCCGTCATCCGTTCGGTGAGCCGCCGCGAGTTGGCGAACACGATCGTCGACCGGTGCGCCTGGATCAGTTCGAGGACCCGCTCCTCCACCGCGGGCCAGATCGACGGCCGCCTCGGCGCGCCGTCGATCTCGTCCAGCGAGCCAGGGAGCCGCGCGAGGCCCGCGTCGAGGTCTTCGTTCTGCTTCGGCCCTTGTGGACCGTCGAGATTGGACATGTCCTCGACCGGGACCTCGACGCGGACCTCGATCGTCTTCGCGAGCTTCGGCTGGACGATGGTGACCGGCCTGCCACCGGCCAGGAACGAGGCGACCTCGTCGATCGGCCGGACCGTCGCCGACAGCCCGATGCGCTGGGCGGGCTTCTCCAAGAGCGCGTCGAGCCGTTCGAGCGACAACGCCAGATGCGCGCCGCGTTTGCCGCCCGCGACCGCGTGCACCTCGTCGATGATCACCGTCTCCACGCCGCGCAGGGAGTCGCGCGCGGACGAGGTGAGGATGAGGAACAGCGACTCCGGCGTGGTGACCAGCACGTCCGGCGGGGTCTTGCCGAACGAGCGCCGCTCGGCGGCGGTGGTGTCGCCGGTGCGCATGCCGACGCCGATGTCCGGCACCGGCAGCCCCAGCCGCCGCGACGCCTGCGAGATCCCGGCCAGCGGTGCCCGCAGGTTGCGCTGGACGTCGACCGCCAGCGCCTTCAGCGGTGAGACATAGAGGACGCGGCAGCGTTTCCGCGGCTCGGACGGCGGTGGCTCGACCGACAGCCTGTCCAGAGCCCAGAGGAACGCCGAGAGCGTCTTGCCGGAGCCCGTCGGGGCCACGACCAGCGCGTGTTCCTTCGCATGGGCGGCACGCCACGCCCCCTCCTGCGCGCGGGTGGGCGCGGCGAAGGCCCCGGTGAACCAGTCCCTGGTCGCGGGGGAGAAGAGGTCGAGTACGTCTGCCACGCCCTCCATAGTGCGCCGGACCACCGACAGTTTCGCTCCGGGCCCGGTGACCCGGCACCCGGTCGGGGACGAGTTCGGCGGGTTCCGCACGTGCGGCGACGCCGCTCGTGGGAGCATCACGGCCAGCGCGGCCGGATCGGTACTGGGGCGGCCGCCGTTCGTCTGTTGAAGGGGTAAGAGCTGTGCGGATCCTGTCGGTGGACCTCGGGACGTCCAACACCGTGGCCGTCCTTTCTGCGCACGGGAGGCCGCCGCGGGTGGTCGAGGTCGACGGTTCGGCCAACATGCCGTCCGCGGTGTTCGCCACCGAGGAAGGCACGATCATGGTCGGCCGGGACGCCGAACGGCGCGCCCGCCTCGACCCGACCCGCTTCGAGCCCAACCCCAAACGCCGCATCGACGAGCAGACGCTCCTGCTGGGCACCGACGTCATCCCGGTCACCGAGGTGCTGGCCGCGATCCTGCGCCGGGTGCTCGACGAGACCACCCGCCAGCTCGGCGGCGAACTGCCCGACGAGGTCCGCCTCACCCACCCCGCGCAGTGGGGCCAGACCCGCCGCAACGTGCTGCTGTCCGCCGCCCGGCTCGCCGGGATGGGCGGCAACCTGGTGCTCGTCCCCGAGCCGGTCGCCGCGGCGGCGCATTTCGCGTCGTTCCCCGGCAAGACGCTCGCGCCCGGTCAGGCGCTCGCCGTGTACGACCTCGGCGCCGGCACCTTCGACGTCGCGATCGTCGGCGCGACCCCGAACGGCGGCTTCACCGTCGTGGCCGAAGACGGCCTTCCCGACCTCGGTGGCCTCGACGTCGACCAGGCGCTGCTGGTGCACGTCGGCCGCGAGGTCTCGCACAAGGATCCCCAGCGCTGGCAGCGGGTCCTGCGGCCCGAGTCCACTCCGGACCGTCGTACGCGACGCGCGCTGCAGGAAGACGTGAAGGCGGCGAAGGAGGCTCTGTCGCGGCACCCGCAGACCGAGGTCCCGATGCCGGAGCCGTTCGAGGACGTCCTCGTCACGCGAGGCGAACTCGAAGCGCTCGTGCGGCCGTCGATGCTGCGCAGTGTCGAGCTGATGGCGCGCGTGGTCCGGTCCGCCGGGATGACCCCGGACCGGCTCGCCGGGATCTACCTCGTCGGCGGTTCGAGCAGGCTTCCGCTGGTCGGCAGCCTGATCGCGGAGAAGCTCGGCGTCGTCCCCGGCAGCCTCGACCAGCCCGAGACCGCGGTCGCCCTCGGTGCGCAGCACGTCGCCTCCGACGGCATCAGCACGCGCACACAGGGCGTCGAAGGGCAGGTCGCGGCCGGAACCGGCGCGCACCAGGTCGGCGCTTCGGGCCCGTACGCGCCGCCGGTCGCCTCGATCCCCGGCTATCAGGCGGGCGGTCCCGGCCAGTCCGGAGGTTTCCCCCAGTCGGGTTACCCGAACAGCGGCCCGCAGCAGGTGCAGCAGCCCGCGCCGACGAACTTCCCGACGTACTCCCTCGCCGGGCAGACCACCGCCGAGAAGGCGCCCGCGAGCAAGAAGAAGCCGCTCGTCATCGGGGCCATCGTGGCCGTCGTCGTGCTGCTCGCCGCCGGGCTCACGTACTTCCTGACGTCCTCGTCGGTGACGACCTACACGGCCGACGAATGCAAGACGCCCGGCGCGGCCGACGACAAGGGCCTCACCGGCTGCCTGCGTCAGCTCGCCGGGAAGATCGCCGACACCGGCGACTGCAAGCCCGGGATGGGCAACGGGCCGGCGAAACCGGCGGAAGACCTCGGCGTGACGTCGACCTGCTCCGCGCCGGGCCGCGCCGGAACCCAGGTGACCTATCTGCAGAGCGGTTCGGCGGAGAAGCTCAAGGCCTACACCGACGGACTGCTCAAGTCGGCGGGCGGGGACCGCACCGAGGCCAAGTGGGCGGGCAACGCCCTGGACGGCCAGTACTCCTCGGCCGCCGGGCGGAACGCCGCCGTCCTGGTGTTCACCGTGACCGACCGGCCGCTGGTCGGCTTCATCTACCAGGTCCCGGCCGAAGGACAGACCCCGACGCCGGGCGAACTGGCCGACTACTTCGAAAAGAGCGTCCAGCCGGGCGAGTAGGCCCGTTTTATAGAGCGGTAGGGCAAAGGTGTCCTGTCGGGTGCCAAGTCCGTGAAGGCCTCCTTCACTACTTTCAGGGTAGGGAAGGACCCCTTCACCGCGGATCTTGTGGTCTCGTGGGCGGCGGAGCCCCGGAAGCGTTGCGAAAGCCACTTTCGCAACCTTCAACGTTGCGGAAGTGGCTTTCGCAACACCCGAGGTCGGCGTGCGGGCGAGTGACTGAGCACGCCACCTTTGCCTTACTCCTCCAATCGCGCGTGAAGGCCCCCTTCCCTCGGCTCAGTCGAGGGAAGGGGGCCTTCACGCGTTTCCCGCCCGGTGCCGGGCTAGACTCCGCTCGATGCGTATCACGGTTTTCCGGCGGCTGATGGCCGACGAATTC
This sequence comes from Amycolatopsis azurea DSM 43854, assembly GCF_001995215.1. Classification (GTDB taxonomy): domain Bacteria; phylum Actinomycetota; class Actinomycetes; order Mycobacteriales; family Pseudonocardiaceae; genus Amycolatopsis; species Amycolatopsis azurea. The sequence goes on along the minus strand of NZ_MUXN01000006.1, from coordinate 155,607 downwards.
GGTTCCGGACGTGCGGAAACCCTCTCCAGGGATCACGTCTTCGGCGAACTCGGGGGCCGGACCGTCGAACAGGCACTCGACGCGGGAACCTCGGCGAAAGACGTCTGGCGGGCGGTCTGCGACGCCTTCGAAGTCCCGCCGGAGAGGCGCTGACCTCGAAAGAAGGGCAAGAACCCTAGCGCAACGGCGTGTCGGCCACGGCCTCGAACACACGTTCGTCTATGGTGTTGTCCACAACGGGGTCAGCGATCCACAGCTTGGGCGCGAGGCCTGGAATTGTCGGTGGTCGCCCGTAGCGTCGGACCCGACAGCTCAGAACAGAACAAGCCCTACCCGGCTCAACCAACGAGGTGGACTCCATGGCACCAGCAGCACCCGACAAGGACAAGGCGCTCGAACTGGCCCTCGCCCAGATCGACAAGCAGTACGGCAAGGGCTCGGTCATGCGCCTGGGCGAAGAAGGCCGCGCGCCGATCGAAGTCATCCCCACCGGCGCCATCGCCCTCGACGTCGCGCTCGGGATCGGCGGCCTGCCCCGCGGCCGGGTCATCGAGATCTACGGTCCGGAGTCCTCCGGTAAGACCACCGTCGCGCTGCACGCGGTCGCCAACGCGCAGAAGAACGGCGGCATCGCCGCGTTCATCGACGCGGAGCACGCGCTGGACCCGGAGTACGCCAAGAAGCTCGGCGTCGACACCGACGCGCTGCTGGTCTCCCAGCCGGACACCGGTGAGCAGGCGCTCGAGATCGCGGACATGCTGATCCGCTCCGGCGCGCTCGACATCCTGGTCATCGACTCGGTCGCCGCGCTCGTGCCCCGCGCCGAGATCGAGGGCGAGATGGGCGACAACCACGTCGGTCTCCAGGCCCGGCTGATGAGCCAGGCGCTGCGGAAGATGACCGGTGCGATGAACAACTCCGGCACCACCGCGATCTTCATCAACCAGCTGCGCGAGAAGATCGGCGTCATGTTCGGCTCCCCGGAGACCACGACCGGTGGTAAGGCGCTGAAGTTCTACGCGTCGGTCCGCCTGGACGTCCGCCGGATCGAGACGCTGAAGGACGGCGGCGAGCCCGTCGGCAACCGCACCCGCGTCAAGGTCGTGAAGAACAAGGTCGCGCCGCCCTTCAAGCAGGCCGAGTTCGACATCCTCTACGGCAAGGGTGTCTCCCGCGAGGGTTCGTTGATCGACATGGGCGTCGACCAGGGCATCCTGCGCAAGTCCGGCGCCTGGTACACCTACGAGGGCGACCAGCTGGGCCAGGGCAAGGAGAACGCCCGCAAGTTCCTGCTGGACAACCCGGACATCGCCAACGAGATCGAGAAGCGCATCAAGGAGAAGCTCGGCATCGGTGCCGCCGTCGACGCCGAAGCCGCCCCCGCGCCGGTCGATTTCTGACCGGTCGAATTTCTCAGAGGAGCTGAATGCGAGCGCCCAAGGTGGATCCGGCGGAACTGCCGCCGGACGAGCGGAGGAAGAAGGCCAAGGAGATCTGCTTCGATCTCCTGGCCGCGCGCCCGCGCTCCACGGACGAACTGCGTCAGGCCCTCAAACGCAAGGGCTTCGACGAGGAGACGACGGAGACCCTGCTCGGTAAGCTGGACCAGGCAGGGCTCATCAACGACGCCGAGTTCGCCGAGATGTGGGTTCGTTCCCGCCATGCCAACATGGGCCTGGCACGGAACGCACTCGTGGCCGAACTCAAACGCAAAGGAATCGATGGGGATATCGCCGTCCAGGCCGCCGACGAGGTGGACCGAGAGGCAGAGGAGCAGCGCGCCCGAGAGCTGGTACGGAAGCGCATGCGCTCCTTGGGCAACGTCGACGAGCAGACGGCGATCCGCCGCTTGCTGGGCTTCCTCGCCCGCAAGGGCTATCCCCAGGGGCTGGCCTACACCGTGATCCGCGACGAACTCCGCGAGTTCGGCGCCGAATCGGCACTCCTGGACGACGCCACCCTCGACTGAGTTCCCCTCCAGACGAGCTGCTCACCGGCCGAGCGGGCATCTGCCCGCCGGCCGGTGTTTTGCGTTCTCAAGGGGCACGGCAGCTGGGCGGCAGATCGCCAGACGGTGTCGCGAAAGCCACTTTCGGGACACCAGACGTCGCGAACGTGGCTTTCGCGACACGCTTGAAGCGCACTGCCCCCACAGCCCGACTCGTGATGAGGCCCGGCCGCGAGAGTGTCGTCCGCCCAGTCACGCGTGTCGTCCGTCTGATCACACGTGACGTCCGCTCAGTCACGCGAAAGACCCGGCTCGGGCCTGACGGTCGTGAGTGGCAATTCGGGTTAGAGCAAGAGAGGCAGCCGCCAAGCCGGGGCTCTGACCAGCGCCGATGCGACCGATCAGGAATCAAGAAGCACCGGGCGCCCGCTGAGAAATAGCGTTACCGGCATGAACTTCATCGACGCCATCACCCTCGAAGTGGCCGACACCGAGGCCGCCGAACGCTTCTACTCCACGGCTTTCGGGCTCGACACCCAGCTGCGCCTGCGGGCCTCGCAGGAGCCCTCCACCGGCTTCCGCGGCTACACCCTTTCCCTCACGGTTTCCCAGCCTGCCAACGCCGACGCGCTCATCGACGCCGCCGTCGCCGCCGGCGCGACCGTGATCAAGCCCGCCACCAAGTCGATGTGGGGCTACGGCGGCACCATCCAGGCTCCGGACGGCGCGATCTGGAAGATCGCCACCTCGGCGAAGAAGAACACCGGTCCCGCCGCCCGCGAGTTCGACGACATCGTCCTGCTGCTGGGTGTCGCCGACGTGGCCGCGAGCAAGAAGTTCTACGTCGAGCACGGCCTCACCGTCGGGAAGAGCTTCGGCCGCATGTACGTCGAGTTCGAGTCCGGATCGGACGCGGTCAAGCTGGCGCTGTACCGGCGCAAGGCCCTGGCCAAGGACGCCGGCGTCGCCCCGGAGGGCACCGGCTCGCACCGGATCGCGATCTGCGGCGCCGCCCTGTTCACCGACCCGGACGGGTTCGCCTGGGAGTCCTCCACTCTCGCCGCCCAGTCCTGATGTGCCACTTCCGGATGCCCCCGCTCGCCGCCTACCTTGGAGAAAACACCATGAGCACCACCTACGAAGGATTCTCGGCCGAAGAGAAGGCCGCGATGAAGGAACATGCCCAGGACATGAAGAAGGCCGCGCGTCGTAGCTCGGCCGCCGACAAGGCCGCGGCGGCGGAGCAGGACGTGGTCGACAAGATCGCCGAGATGACCGACGAGGACCGGGTGCTGCCGAACTGGTCCACGCCGTCGTGAAGGCGAACGCCCCGATGCTCGCGCCGAAGCTCTGGTACGGCCAGCCCGCGTACGCGCTGGACGGCAAGATCGTCTGCTTCTTCCAGGCGTCGGCCAAGTTCAAGACGCGGTACGCGACGCTCGGTTTCAACGAGGCGGCCCAGCTGGACGACGGCGCGATGTGGGCGACGGCCTTCGCGCTGACCGAAGCCACCCCCGCGGTGAAGAAGCGCGTCGCCACCCTGGTGAAGCAAGCCGTCAGCTGAGAGTGGCAATGCGCTTTACCGCGTGATTGGCCACTCCCGGCCGGGCAGAGGAACTTTAGGCTCGGGTGATCACTGGGAGGACGACATGATCACTATCGAGCCGCTGAAGCCCGAAGACCGCGAAGCCTGGGAAAAGCTGTTCCGCGCGTACATCGCCTTCTACGAGCGTGTCGCGCACCAAGAGGTCTACGACCGCGCCTGGCGCGAATTCCGCACGGGGGAGCGGATGCACGCGCTCGGCGCGCACGTGGACGGCGAGCTCGCCGGGATCGTGCACTTCCTGGTGCATCCCAGCACTTCCGCGCTCACCGACGTCTGTTACCTACAAGATCTGTTCACCGCGCCGGAATCCCGGGGCAAAGGTGTCGCGCGGGCACTGATCGAGGCGGTCGCCGACTGGGCGCGCGACCGTGACTGCGGCCGCGTTTACTGGCACACCAAGGAATCCAACGCCACCGCGCGGCGCCTGTACGACCAGGTCGCGGTCAACCGGGGCTTCATCCAGTACCAGCTCCCGCTCTGAAAACAGTGAAGGCCACCTCCGAAAAGGTGGCCTTCACCAAGAGGATCAGAGCTTCGACGCCTCCGCGGCGAAGGCCTCGATCTTCCCGAAGTCCTTGGCCGCCAACGCGTCCTTCGGCGTCAGCCACGAGCCACCGATGCAGCCCACATTGGACAGTGCGAGGTAGTCCGGCGCGGTCTTCACGGTGATCCCGCCGGTCGGGCAGAAACGCAGCCCGGGCAGCGGCCCGCCGATCGACTTCAGGTACGCCACCCCGCCGCTGGCCTCGGCGGGGAAGAACTTCAGGGCGGTCAGTCCACGCTCGGCCAGCCGCATCGCCTCGGACACCGTGCTCGCGCCGGGCAGGAACGGCAGGCCGGTGTCGAACGCGGCGTCCAGCACGGAGTCGGTGCAACCCGGCGTGACCAGGAACTTCGCACCGGCGTCGGCGGCCTGCTTGGCGTGTTCGGGCGCGGTGACGGTCCCGGCGCCGATGACGATCTCCGGGACCTCGGCGGCGATGCGCTCGATGGAGGCGAGTGCCGCCGGGGTGCGCAGGGTCAGCTCGATCACGCCGATGCCGCCCGCGAGCAGGGCCCGCGCGGTGGGCACCGCGTCGGCGGCGTCGTCGAGCACGACGACGGGCATCACGGGGGACAGGCCGAGCAGGTCGGCGCCGGTGGTCACTGGGTTACCTCCACAGGGGTCAACGTGTGCGCCGGAGCGCCGAAGTGTTCCGGCGTGAGCGGTCCGAACACGCTCGCGCCCTGATCGGCGGGACCGACCGCGCGGCGCAGCGCCGCGAACAGCTCCCGGCCGGTGCCGGTCCAGGATGCCTCCGAAGGCGGGGAGTCCACCAGTTCACGGCGGGCGAGTTCTTCGTCACCCACGAGGACGTCCAGCGTCCCGGCCCTGGCGTCGAGGCGGACGACGTCGCCGTCGGCGATCCGCGCGATCGGGCCGCCCGCGGCGGCTTCCGGGGTCACCTGGATCGCCGCGGGGATCTTGCCGGACGCGCCGGACATCCGGCCGTCGGTGAGCAACGCCACCTGGTGCCCGCGGTCCATCAGCACGCCGAGCGCCGGGGTGAGCCCGTGCAGTTCCGGCATCCCGTTCGCCTGCGGGCCCTGCTGCCGGATGACCACGACGACGTCGCGGTCCAGCTCGCCTGCCTCGAAAGCGTCCTTGAAGGACTGCTGGTCGGTGAACACCCGCGCCGGGGCCTGGACGATCCGGTGCTCCGGGGCCACCGCGGACACCTTGATCACCGCGCGGCCGAGGTTGCCCGCGACCATCCGCAGCCCGCCGTCGGAAGCGAACGGGCGCCACACCGGGCGCAGGACGTCCTCGTCGAGACTGTGCGTCGGCACGTCGCGCCAGACCAGTTCGCCCTCGGAGAGGATCGGCTCCTGCCGGTAGCGGTGCAGGCCCGGCCCGGCGACGGTCTGGACGTCCTCGTGCAGCAGGCCCGCGTCGAGCAGCGTGCCGACCAGGAACTGGATGCCCCCGGCGGCGTGGAAGTGGTTGATGTCCGCGCTGCCGTTCGGGTACACGCGGGCCAGCAGCGGGATCACCGACGACAGGTCCGAGAAGTCGTCCCAGGTCAGCTGGATGCCCGCGGCCGCGGCGATCGCGACGAGGTGCATCGTGTGGTTGGTCGAGCCGCCGGTGGCGAGCAGCGCGATGACTCCGTTGACGACGGCCTTCTCGTCGATCACCCGCGAGATCGGCGTGTACTCCTCGCCTCGCGAGAGCTTCACGACGCGGCGTCCGGCCTCCTCGGTGAGGACGCGCCGCAGCGGCGAGTTCGGCTGCACGAAGCTGGCACCCGGCAGATGCAGGCCCATCACCTCGACCACCATCTGGTTCGAGTTGGCCGTGCCGTAGAACGTGCACGTTCCCGCCGAGTGGTACGAAGCCGCTTCGGCGTCCAGCAGGTCTTCGCGGGTCGCCTTGCCCTCGGCGTAGAGCTGGCGCACGCGCGCCTTCTCCTTGTTCGGCAGGCCCGAGTTCATCGGCCCGGCGGGCACGAGGATCGCCGGGAGGTGACCGAAGGACAGCGCCCCGATCAGCAGGCCGGGGACGATCTTGTCGCAGACGCCGAGCAGCAGCGCCGCGTCGAACATGTCGTGCGAGAGCGCGATCGCGGTCGACATCGCGATCACCTCGCGGCTGAACAGCGACAGCTCCATCCCCGGACGGCCCTGCGTGACGCCGTCGCACATCGCGGGCACGCCGCCGGCGAACTGGGCCACGCCGCCCGCCTGGCGGACCGACCCCTTCAGCATCGCGGGGTACTCCTGCATCGGCTGGTGCGCCGAAAGCATGTCGTTGTAGGACGAGACGATCGCGACGCCCGGTGCCCGCGCGGCGCGCAGTGCCGCTTTGTCGACACCTTCCATGGCGGCGAAGCCGTGGGCGAGGTTGCTGCAGTCGAGCCCGCGCCGGACCGGCCCTTCCTCGTGGGCGGCGGCGACGCGCTCGAGGTACGCGGCGCGGGTCTCGGCGCTGCGGGCGGCGACGCGCTCGGTGACTTCGGCGATGATGGGGTGGACGTTCGGGGCGGTGCTCATGTCCGGCTCCGGATCACTGGTCGTGGTGGTCCGCGGGACGGCAACGCTGACGTCGCTGGGTCGTGACAGTGGCCACAGTAACCCAGGGCAAAGCCCGAATCAAAATCGATACAGAAGATCGACTCGCGTGACCTCCGTCACGCCACCGGGTTCTACTGTGCTACTTGTCACATTGCACAACGCGCGGCAGAGTCGAGACGGCGAGGAATCGCTTGCCTTCGAAGGCTCAAGCGGCCAACCGAACCGACCATCGGGAGGTACCGATGTCCACCACAGAGATCGCCGAGCTTCGGCGAGCCATCGGTCAGCTGAGGCAGTGCGTCGGCGCGCTGCGATCCCGATACGGCGACGCCTCGGCGGTACGACGCCTGGCGAACGACGTGGAGCGGCTCGACATCGACGCGACCGACCTCGACACGACCCCGAACGCGGTGCCCGCGCAGGCGAAGGCGGCCGACCGCGTCCAGGTGCCCGATACGCCCTACGACCCGGCGCTCTGGCACGGCGCCGATGACGAAGGCGTCGGCGGCTACAAGCGCGACCAGCGGTGAGCGCCCCCGCCGGCCAGGGAGCCGGACGGGGTACGGGGGTCCGCGCGCCGTCGCGGGCCCGGATCGCCGAGAAAACGCTGCGCACCGACCGGTGGTGGCTGTCCCCGCTGCTGACCGTCCTCGGCCTCTCCGCCTTCATCATCTACGCGACCATCAGGGCCTTCGTGCGCACCGCGTACTGGGTGCCCGAGTACCACTATCTGACGCCGTTCTATTCGCCCTGCGTCTCGGAATCCTGCGTCGAGGGCTCCCGGCATTTCGGGGCCTGGTTCGGCGAACTGCCGGGCTTCATCCCGCTCGGCTTCCTCGTCCTGCCGTTCCTGCTGGGCTTCCGGCTGACCTGCTACTACTACCGCAAGGCCTACTACCGGGCCGTCTGGTTCTCGCCGCCCGCGTGCGCGGTCGCCGAACCGCACGCGAAGTACACCGGGGAGACCCGGCTGCCGCTGATCATCCAGAACGTCCACCGCTACTTCTTCTACGTCGCCGTGGTCGTCTCGCTGATCAACACCTACGACGCGATCACCGCGTTCCACGGCATCGACGGCGGGTTCGGGTTCGGGCTCGGCAACATCGTGCTGACGGGCAACGTGATCCTGTTGTGGGCGTACACGTTGTCGTGCCATTCGTGCCGGCACGTGACCGGCGGCAGGCTCAAGCACTTCTCCAAACATCCGGTCCGCTACTGGATCTGGACCCAGATCACGAAACTCAACACCCGCCACATGGCGCTGGCGTGGACGACGCTCGGCACGCTCGTGCTGACCGACCTCTACGTGATGCTCGTGGCCAGCGGCGCGATTTCGGATCTGCGGTTCATCAACTAGCGGCGCGGGAATCTCCCGTCCCCCCGGCGACAAAGCTTTGAGGTGGCTCTTTTCATGACCGAGGTCGAACGGCTCAACTACGACGTGGTGGTGATCGGTGCCGGCGGTGCCGGCCTCCGCGCGGTCATCGAAGCCCGTGAACGCGGCTTCAGCGTCGCGGTGGTGTGCAAATCCCTGTTCGGCAAGGCGCATACGGTGATGGCCGAAGGCGGTTGCGCGGCGTCGATGGGCAACGCGAACTCGAACGACAACTGGCAGGTGCACTTCCGTGACACCATGCGTGGCGGGAAGTTCCTCAACAACTGGCGGATGGCCGAACTCCACGCCAGGGAGGCGCCGGACCGGGTCTGGGAACTGGAGACCTACGGCGCCTTGTTCGACCGTACCGCCGACGGCCGGATCAGTCAGCGCAACTTCGGCGGGCACACGTACCCGCGGCTGGCGCACGTCGGCGACCGCACCGGGCTCGAACTGATCCGCACGATGCAGCAGAAAATCGTTTCGCTGCAACAAGAGGACTTCAAGGAGACCGGCGACTACGAGGCGAGGATCAAGGTCTTCGCCGAATGCACGATCACGGAACTGCTGACCGAGGACGGCCGGATCTCGGGCGCTTTCGGGTACTGGCGCGAGAGCGGCCGGTTCATCCTGTTCGAGTCACCGGCGGTCGTGCTGGCCACCGGCGGCATCGGGAAATCGTTCAAGGTCACCTCGAACTCGTGGGAGTACACCGGTGACGGGCACGCGCTGGCCCTGCGGGCCGGGGCGAAGCTCATCAACATGGAGTTCGTCCAGTTCCACCCGACGGGCATGGTCTGGCCGCCGAGTGTGAAGGGGATCCTCGTCACCGAAGGCGTCCGCGGTGACGGCGGTGTCCTCAAGAACACCGAGGACAAGCGGTTCATGTTCGAGTACGTCCCCGAGGTGTTCAAGGGCCAGTACGCGGACAGCGAGGAAGAAGCCGACCGCTGGTACGCCGACGCCGACAACAACCGGCGCACCCCGGACCTGCTGCCGCGCGACGAGGTGGCGCGCGCGATCAACTCCGAGGTCAAGGCGGGCCGGGGATCACCGCACGGCGGGGTCTTCCTCGACATCGCCAGCAGGCTGCCCGCGGAGGAGATCCGCAGGCGGCTGCCGTCGATGTACCACCAGTTCAAGGAACTGGCCGACGTCGACATCACCAAGGAACCGATGGAGGTCGGCCCGACCTGTCACTACGTGATGGGCGGGATCGAGGTCGACCCGGACACCGCGTCGTCGAGTGTGCCGGGGCTGTTCGCCGCCGGGGAGTGCTCGGGCGGGATGCACGGATCGAACCGGCTCGGCGGCAACTCGCTTTCGGATCTGCTCGTCTTCGGCCGCCGGGCGGGACTCGGCGCCGCGTCGTACGTCGCGGACCTGAAGGAACGCCCCAAGGTCAGTCAGTCCGATGTGGACGCCGCCGCGGCGATGGCGCTCGCGCCGTTCGACCCGCCGGGCGACGGCGTCGAGGAGAACCCGTACAGCCTGCACACCGAACTGCAGCAGTCGATGAACGACCTGGTCGGCATCATCCGCAAGTCGGAGGAGATCGAGCGGGCGCTGGAGAAGCTCGGGGAACTGCGCGAGCGGATCAAGCGTGTCACCGTCGAAGGGCACCGGCAGTTCAACCCCGGCTGGCACCTCGCCGTCGACCTGCGGAACATGCTTATGGTCAGCGAATGCGTCGCCAGGGCCGCGCTCACCAGGACCGAAAGCCGGGGCGGGCACACGCGGGACGACCATCCGGGCATGGATTCCCAGTGGCGCAACAAACTCCTGGTCTGCTCGGCCACGCCGGGCGAGAACCCGGTGGTGCCGGACATCGGCATCGAGGTCAAGGCGCAGGTTCCGTTGCGGCAGGACCTGCTGGAGTTGTTCGAGCGGTCCGAGCTGGGGAAGTACTACACCGACGAAGAACTGACGTCGCACCCCGGGAGCCAGGTATGAGCTACAAGGCGAGTTTCCGGGTCTGGCGCGGTGACGCCGATTCCGGTGAGCTGCAGGACTACAGCGTCGAGGTCAACGAGGGGGAGGTCGTCCTCGACATCATCCACCGGTTGCAGGCCACCCAGGCGTCGGATCTGGCGGTGCGGTGGAACTGCAAGGCGGGCAAATGCGGTTCGTGCTCGGCGGAGATCAACGGCAAACCGCGGCTGCTGTGCATGACCCGGATGTCGACCTTCACCGAGGACGAGGTCATCACCGTGACGCCGATGCGGACGTTCCCGGTGATCCGCGACCTGGTGACCGACGTGTCGTTCAACTACACCAAGGCCAGGGAGATCCCGTCGTTCACTCCGCCGCCGGAGCTGAAGCCGGGGGAGTACCGGATGCAGCAGGTCGACGTCGAGCGCTCGCAGGAGTTCCGCAAGTGCATCGAATGCTTCCTGTGTCAGAACACCTGCCACGTGGTGCGCGACCACGAGGAGAACAAGGAGGCCTTCGCCGGGCCCCGGTACCTGATGCGGATCGCCGAACTCGAAATGCACCCCCTCGACGTCGCCGACCGGCGTGACGAGGCGCAGGAGGAACACGGGCTCGGCTACTGCAACATCACCAAGTGCTGCTCGGACGTGTGCCCGGAGGGCATCCACATCACCGACAACGCGCTGATCCCGATGAAGGAACGCGTCGCGGACCGGAAGTACGACCCCATCGTGTGGCTGGGGAACAAGCTGTTCCGGCGGGACAAGTAGTCAGCCGCTCGTGACCGGTCCGTGAAGGCCTCCTTGAGGGACCCTGAGTCCCTCAAGGAGGCCTTCACGGACCAGCGCTTGGCGGAGGCTCGGAAGCGTTGCGAAAGCCACTTTCGCAACGTTGAAGGTTGCGAAAGTGGCTTTCGCAACATCCGAAGCCGGCACGCTGGCGAGCGAGCATGCCACCTTTGCCTTACCCCTCAAGAGATGTCAGCCGTTGGGGTCGTAGGTGACGTCTCGTTCGGTCGAGAGAGACGCCTTCGACGGCGGTGCCGCGTTGAACGTCACCGACACCTTGACGTGCTTCGAGACGAGCGGCGCCGGGTTCGGCAGATCCACGTAGGTGACGGGAAAAGCCGTCTGCGTGTCGTTGATGGCGGGCTGGAACTTGCCGGACCGGATCACGACGCCGTCCGAAGAGACGCTCCAGTCCGCGTCGTAGTCGCCGCCGATGACGGGCTGGCAGGTGTACAGCCCACCCCATTCGATCGCGCTGCCGAGGTCTCGTCCCGCGATGTTCAGCTGCCCCCAGCAGGCCGGGAAACCGGCTTGCGCGACAGCGGGAATCGACGTCATGGCCAGGCTCGCCACACCGGCGAGCAGCCAGGTCTTCTTGTTCATGGCCAACCCTTCCCCTCAGCTCCAGCAGACGACGCCGGAGTCCTGGGTCAGCGTGCCGCCGCCCGACGGGTCCCCGGCCACGCCGCTGTAGTACACGGTCGCCGAAGCGCAGTACTGGTCGAAACCGGTGGGCGGAGCGCTGGCCTGGGCCAGCATCTGCCGCGCGTTCGGCGGCCCCTTGACCAGGTGGCCGCCCGTGGTCGGGCCGACGAACTCGGTCCGGCTGCCGTTACTGGCGATGCCGTAGAAGAGCAGTTCGGTCTGGATCTGCAGGACGAGCGGTTCGTTCGCGTTGCAGCCGGAAGAAACGTTGAGCTGTTCCCAGGAACCGGACTGATCGGACGTCGTGAATCCCTGCAACCGGGCGGTGCAATTGCCTTTGCCGAACGGTGTGTCGGTGTCCGCGTAAGCCGGTGGCGCCAGGAACAGTGCCGCCGTCATTCCCGTTGTCGCGACGATTCCCGCCGCCTTGTGAATGGCTTTCATGAATACTTCCCTCCCCAGGGGAATCTCGACTCTCAGTCAGCGCCCCCTGCGCTTCGACAATCGATCACCGGAAACGTAGCAGTCTGGTGAACAGTTTGCAACAGGTGTCTGAACAGCAGGTTCATTGGGAAGGAAAAGAAATTGACCACGATCGGGTGGTCGCGGAAGATGGTCGCAGACACCCACCGAGGAGGCCGAATGACGAACATGATGTGGCGACGCGAGCTCGCCGACGCATGTCCGGCTCGCCTCGGCATGGTGAAAAAGAACGGCTCCCCGCCGACGTCTTGATATGACGTCGGATACGCGGAGCCGCCCTTCGGGAAACCGGACGGGCGGCTTTTTCTTGTGTGGGACAGACCCTTGTAGCTCAACGGAAAGAGTACGGCGCTACGAACGCCGGGGTCCAGGTTCGATTCCTGGCAGGGGTACTTCTGGAACGAAACGCTTCCGGTGCGCAGTGTGCGCCGGAAGCGTGTTCCAGGCCAAACCCCCGGCACGGCGGGGAAACCTGTTCCGTCGTACCGGTGCGGCGGTGTGGGCTCCGTGCGGTTCACACCGCCAGACGCGCACGGTCCGGCGACCGGCCGGGATTCATAGCCCCGGCCAGCCTGGCTCGACACCAGGGTGCGCGACTCAGGAGGCCTTGCGGGCGCTGTGGATGTCGCCGCCTTCGTGGCGACGTACCACGATGTCCTGAAAACCGTTGTCCCGCAAGGCTTCTTCCAGGCCGGCACCGTTCGTGGCGACGACCACGAGCAGCCCGCCCGTCACCAGGCTCGCGGCGACCCGGTCGAGATGGCCGGGGGAGGCAAGGAAGGCCACGACGACGTCGAAGGCGCCCATCACCGGCAGCCGGGCGAGCTGGTGGACCTCGTAGGAGATCCCGACGGGGTCGCGTTCCTCTTCTCGTTGCGCGACGGCGATCAGGGCCTGGCCCGCGTCGACGCCGACCACCCGGCGGGCGCCCTTGCCGCGGAACAGCCGGGGATAGCGGCCATCGCCGCACCCGACGACCAGGACCGACCTGCCCGCCAGGTCCGGCAGCGCTTCGAGCAACGCCGCAGCCTGGTCCGCCATACGGCCGACGCTAGTCGACCGGACCGCCGTCCCGACAGGACCAAGAGGCCTATCCCGGAGTACATGAAGGCCCCCTTCCTAGCGCCAGACGCAAGGAAGGGGGCCTTCATGTACTTCTGCGGAGCTACATCGCCCCGCCGCTGGCGTCGTCGCGCTGCATGACGACGCTGGACGGTGCGGAGTGCACCGGCTTGGCGCCCTTGGGTGCCTTCTTCCGCCGGGCCAGCTTGTTCTCCAGCCAGCTCGCGAACTTGGTCAGGAGCAGGTTCAGCACGATGAAGATGATCGCGACGACGATCAGCGTCGGGATCGTGTTGCTGTAGAGACCGGTGAGCGGACCGGAAGCCCGGATCAGCTCGTCGAAGCCGATGGTCAGCTGACCGGCCAGCGCGGTGTCCTTCAGGATGACGACCAGCTGGCTGACCAGCGCGGGCAGCATCAGCGTGACCGCCTGCGGGAGCAGGACGTTGATCATCGTCTGGGTCTTGCGCAGACCCAGCGCGGACGACGCTTCCGCCTGTCCCTTGGGCAGGGCCAGGATGCCCGCCCGGAACACCTCGGCCATGACCGAGCCGTTGTAGAGCACCAGACCGGTCACCGCGGCGAACAGCGGGCGGATCTCCGCGTCGATGCCCGTGTAGAACGAGTAGAACGCGGCGGCGAAGACCATCAGCAGCAGCACCGGGATGGCGCGGAAGAACTCGACGATCCAGCCGACCGGCATCCGGATCCACTTGTGCTCGGACAGCCGGCCGATGCCCAGCAGCGCACCGATCGGCAGCGCGATCACGATCGAGAGCCCGGCGGCCTTCAGCGTGTTGAGCAAGCCGGGAAGCAGGAACTGCGTCCAGGTCGCGCCGTCGACGAAGGGCTTCCAGAGGGCGCCCGCCCACTGCCCCTTCTCGTCGAAACCGCTGTAGACGAGATAGACCACCAGAGCCAGGACGAGCACGAAAAGGACGCTGTAGAGCCAGTTTCGCGCCCGAGCCTTCGGGCCGGGGATGTCGTAGAGGACGGTCTGCGTGCTGCTCATCGCTTGACCTCGACCTTCTTGGCGACCCAGCCCAGCAGCAGGCCGAGGGGGAGGACCAGGATGACGAACCCGAGGGCGAAGATGAGGAAGACCAGGAGCAGCGAGTCGGACTCGTTCTCGATCATGTCCGACATCAGCAGCGAGGCCTCGGCGACACCGATGATCGAGGCGACCGTGGTGTTCTTCAGCAGGGCGATCATGACGTTGGTCAGCGGCGCGATCACCGATCGGAACGCCTGCGGCAGCACGATCAGCGTCAGCACCTGGAGGAAGCCGAGACCGAGGGCGCGGGCCGCTTCGGCCTGGCCGACCGGGACGGTGTTGATGCCCGACCGCAGCGATTCACAGACGAACGTGGCGGTGTAGGCGATGAAGCCGAGGATCGCGAGCCGGAAGGCGTTGTCCTCCAACGACGTCGTCGAATCCGCCGAGGCCAGGTTGATCCCCAGGGTGGAGGACAGCCCCAGCGACGTGAAGACGATGATCACCGTCAGCGGGGTGTTCCGGAAGATGTTGACGTAGGCGGTGCCGAACGCCCGCATGATCGGAACCGGGCTGACGCGCATCCCCACCAGGATCGTCCCCCAGATCAGGGAACCGATGGCGGAGAAGAAGGTCAGCTTGATCGTCATCCAGAAGGCGCCGAGCAAGTCGTAATTGGGATTGTCGAGGAAATCGAACAAGGTGCTCAACCCAGCCTCGGTATGGGAACGGTGCGCCGCGGTACACGGCGCACCGTTCGATTCCTTCAGTTCAGCGGCTCAGGGGAGCCTGTTCACGAGATGGCCGGGGGCTCCGGGATCTTGTAGCCCGACGGGCCGACGTTCTTCTCCAGAGCAGCCTTCCAAGCACCGTCCTGCTGCATCTTCTTGATCGCGTTGTTGATCGCGGTGACGCTCTCGGTGTCGTCCTTCTTCAGGCCGACGCCGTACTTCTCGTCGGTGAAGCCCTTGCCGACCAGCTTCAGCTTGCCGGGCTGCTGCACCGCGTAGCCGGCGAGGATCACGTCGTCGGTGGTCATCGCGTCGACGGTCTTGTTGAGCAGCGAGGTGACGCAGTCGGTGTACTTGCCGCGCTCTTCGAGCTGAACTTCCTTGGCGTACTTTTCCTTGACGTTCTGCGCCGGGGTGGAACCCTTGACCGAGCAGAGCTTCTTGTTGCCGGTCAGCGACTCCGGGCCGGTGATGTCGGTGGAGTCGGCGCGGACCAGCAGGTCCTGGTGGGCGATGAAGTACGGGCCCGCGAAGGACACGTCGTTCTTGCGCTTGTCGGTGATCGAGTAGGTGGCGACGATGAAGTCGACCTCACCCTTCTTGATCAGGTCCTCGCGCTGCGCGGACTGCGCTTCCTTCCAGGTGATCCCCGACTCTTCGACGCCGAGCTCCTTGGCGATGTACTTCGCCACGTCGACGTCGAACCCGGCGTAGGTGCCGTCGGCCTGCTTCTGACCGAGACCGGGCTGGTCGAACTTGATGCCGATGGTCAGCTTCTTGTCGTTCTTGGCCTTCGCCACCAGGTTCTTGGCGCCGCTGGAGCCGCTGCCGGTGTCGGACCCGCCGCCACCGCAGGCGGTGAGGGCGAGACCGGCCGCCACGACGGCCGCGCTCATACGCAGAACTCGGTTCAACCGCATTGTTCTCAGTTTCCTTCCGAATCTTGTCCAGCCATACCGGCCGGCGGGGAAGTCCTCAGTGGGTCAGGATCTTGCCGAGGAAGTCCTTGGCACGGTCCGTCTTCGGCTTGGTGAAGAAGTCGTCCGGGGTGGAGTCCTCGACGATCTCGCCGTCGGACATGAACACCACCCGGTTCGCCGCACGCCGCGCGAAGCCCATCTCGTGGGTGACGACGAGCATCGTCATGCCGTCCTTCGCGAGCGTGGTCATCACGTCGAGGACCTCCTGGACCATTTCCGGGTCCAGCGCCGAGGTCGGCTCGTCGAACAGCATCACCTTGGGGCGCATGGCCAGCGCGCGGGCGATCGCCACGCGCTGCTGCTGCCCGCCGGAAAGCTGCGCCGGGTACTTGTCGGCCTGGTTGGCGATGCCGACGCGTTCCAGCAGGTCCATCGCGGTCTTGCGGGCTTCGGCCGAGTTGACCTTGCGGACCTTCATCGGCGCGAGCATGACGTTCTCGACGATCGTCTTGTGCGCGAACAGGTTGAACGACTGGAACACCATGCCGACGTCGGCGCGCAGCGCGGCCAGCGCCTTCCCCTCGGCGGGCAGCGGAACGCCGTCCACCGCGATCTCGCCGGAGTTGATGGGTTCCAGCCGGTTGATCGCCCGGCACAGCGTCGACTTGCCAGACCCGGACGGCCCGAGCACGACCACGACCTGCCCACGCGGCACCTCGAGGTTGATCTCCTTGAGCACGTGCAGGTCGCCGAAGTACTTGTTCACGGCGGCCGCCTTGATCATCGGCGCCGCCACCTCCGCGGTCATCTGGCCTCCAGGAGCGTTCGTTTGCAGGGGACTGCGGGGTCAGGCACCACGCGATGGCGGAAACCTACTCCCGTCGGACCGCTTGTAAAGACGGCTTGACCAATACTTAGGGTTTCAAGTCCGTATCGTTCTCAAGCCACCGGACGGCCCGATCCGCCGCCGTCCGGCGCTGATCAGCCTAGACAAGGCAGGGGTGTCCCGTAACCGGGGTCACACAAGATCTGTGACGCATCGTGACCATTACCGCCTGCGACGAGTCCCTCACAAGGCCGGGACGGGCAGCGCGAGGGGTGACTCACCCCATAGAGTCGTTCTCCAAGTCGTCGCGGTGCGGGGACGGCGTGAAAGGGAAACACGGGTGCGGGTACTGCTGGTGGAGGACGACGACCGGGTCGCGGGCGCCTTGACGCCCGCGCTGGCCCGGCGTGGCCTGACGATCAAACGCCTGGCCTCCGGCGCCGGGGTGCTCGACCTGGTGCACGAGGTCGACGTGATCCTGCTCGACCTGGGGCTGCCCGACATCGACGGGATCGTGCTGTGCCGCCGGATCCGTGCGGTCAGCGACGTCGCGGTGATCGTCGTTTCGGCGCGGGGCGAGGTCGACGACCGGATCCAGGGCCTGCGGTCCGGCGCCGACGACTACCTGGTGAAGCCCTACGACGTCGACGAGCTCGTCGCCCGGGTCGAGGCCGTGCGCCGTCGCCGCGGTGAGCGCCCGGCCGCGCCCGAACCGCCGGGCGTCATCCGGGCGGGTGATGTCTCGGTCGACATCGGGCGCCACGAGGTGCAGGTCGAGGGCCGACCGGTTTCGTTGTCCCGCAAGGAGTTCCAGGTACTCGCGCTGGTGGTCACCGCCCGCGGCGCGGTCTGCGCCCGTGACCACGTGCTGAACGAGGTCTGGGGGCATCGGGGACCCGCGGAGAGCCGCTCGCTCGACGTCCACGTCGCCACCCTGCGGACCAAACTGGGCAGGCCCGCGCTGATCGAGACCGTCCGCGGCGTCGGGTACCGCCTCGGCGGCGCCTACGGCCCGGCCGAAGAGGGCTGAGCCGGTGCGCGTCCGGCTCCAGGCGATCGTGCTGACGCTGGTCGCGGCGCTCGTGTTCGGTCTGGGCATCCCGCTCGCGCTCAGCGTGGCGGCCAGCGTGCAGCTCGACCTCTTCCTCGACCGGCTCACCGACACCTCCCGGTTCGCGTCGCTGGCCCAGCGCACGCTGGTGGAGAACCGGCCGGACCTGATCGTGGACGAGCTCCGCCGCTACACCGAGGTCTACGGGGTGCCCGTGGCGATCGCCGACCAGGACGGCGAGGCCGTGGCCCGAGGGCCCTGCGAGGTGGGGATCGATCTGAAAGACCCCGTCATCGCCTCGCATCTGCAGGAAGCGCTGGCGGGACGGCGTTCCGAGCCCGGACCGCTGCTGATGCCCTGGACCACCGAGCCGCTGGTGCTGGCCGAGCCGATCCTGATCGACGGCGAGGTGCGGGGCGCGGTGATCACCGTGTCCTCGACCGGCAAGGCCCGGACCGAACTGCTGTGGTGGTGGCTGCTCATCGCGGCGGGCGCGGTGCTGGCCTTCGGGTTCGCGCTGCTGGTCGCGGTGCCGGTGGTGCGCTGGATCCTGCGGCCGGTCCGGCGGCTCGACGACGCCACCGGCGCGCTGGTCGCGGCCGTGGTCAGCGGCCGCGAGGTGATGCGGGTGGAGGAGTCCGGCGGGCCTCCCGAACTGCGCCAGCTCGAACGGTCCTTCGACCGGATGGCCGCCAGCGTCGACGAGGCGCTGTCGGCGCAGCGCGCCTTCGTCGCCGACGCCTCCCATCAGCTGCGGAACCCTTTGACGGCGTTGAAGATCCGGCTCGGCAACCTCGACGGGCACGTCGACGACGACCTGGCCGCGGCCGATCTCGAAGCCGCCGTCGTCGACGCCCGGCGGCTCAACCAGATCCTCGACGAACTCCTTTCCCTGGCCCGCGCCGAGGCCTCGGGCGGCGAACTGGTGCCGGTCGGGATCGACGAGGTGGTGGGCGCCCGGGTCGCCGACTGGACCGTGGTCGGCGCGGCGCGCGACATCTCGCTGGTCGCGTCCGGGCTGGGCGGCGGGCTGCGGGTGCTCACGCCCGCGCGCGGCCTCGAAGTGGTCCTGGACGCGCTGCTCGACAACGCGCTCAAGTTCACCGAGCCGGGGACCGAGGTCCGGGTCGCCGTCGTCGTCGTGGAAGGGAAGGTGGAGATCGCCGTCCGCGACCACGGGCCCGGCCTCCGCGACGACGAACTCGACCGCGCGGCGGACCGGTTCTGGCGCAGCACCGCGCACCAGAACGTGCCCGGATCCGGCCTCGGCCTGGCGATCGTCACCGAGATCATGGTCCGCTCGGACGGCTCGCTGCGGCTGGGCTCACCCGAGGGCGGCGGCCTCGAAGTGACCGTGACCCTGCCGGTCGCCGCTCCTGGCGGTGTTAGTCCTTGAGTGACCGGAAGTACCGCAGCGCCCCGGGATGCAGCGGCAGGGGAGAGGTCTCGATCGCGGGATGGACGTCGATCGACAGTGCCGCCCCGGCCGCCTTGACCAGCTGATCCCGCGCGTCGAACAACCCGCGTACCAGCGCTTCGGCGACGTCGTCGCGCATCGACGTCGGCACCACCAGGAAGTTCGGCAGGACGAGCGTGGTCACCGGCTCCGACAGGTTGTAGGCCGTCACCGGGATGGTCGCCGTGCGATACACCGGGCTGGAGGCCCGCAGGGCGTCGGCGAGGTCGGTGATGTCGAGCAGCCGCACGCCGAACGTCTGGACGGCCTCCGTGATCGACGGCGTCGGCACCCCACCGGACCAGATGACGGCGTCGATCTGCCGGTCCTTCAGCGCGGGCAGCGCTTCGTCGATCCCCAGGTTGCGCCGGTCGATCGCGCCGGTGAGCCCGGACGCCGTCAGCAACTGTTTCGACAGGAATTCGACGCCGGAGTCCGGTGAGCCGATCGCGACCTTCCGCCCGCGGAGTTGGGCGAACGACTTGATCGGCGAGTCGGCCCGCACGATGACGTGCAGGTAGTCGTCGTGCACCCTGGCCAGCGCGGCCAACCCGGCGCTCTTCGCGGCGGCGACGTCGGCGGCCACGAACGCGACGTCGGCCTTGCCCGCGCGCACCCGGTCGATGTTGTCCGGGGAGCCGTGCGTCTCCTGGATCTCCGGCCGCGTGGTGTCCAGCTGCGCGGCCCACGCGTCGGCCAGCGCCTCGGCGAGTTTGTCGTAGACACCGCCGTTGAGCCCGGCCGCGATCCGCACCTTCGTCCCGGACAGATCCGGTCCGCACCCCGTGACCAGGGCGCAGACGACGGCGATCACCACCGCCAGTACCCCTGGTCGCCTCATGAGGGTCGATCGTGCCATGGAACCCCGCCCGCGTACCCTCGAAGGCGAGATGAGCGCGCGCACTTACCAGATCCGCACCTTCGGCTGCCAGATGAACGTGCATGACTCCGAACGTCTTGCCGGGCAGCTCGAGGACGCCGGCTACGTCCCGGGTGACGGCGAGGCCACACCCGACCTGATCGTGTTCAACACCTGCGCCGTGCGGGAGAACGCGGACAACAAGCTGTACGGCACCCTGGGGCACATCCGGCCGCAGAAGACCGCGAAACCGGGCATGCAGATCGCCGTCGGCGGCTGCCTCGCGCAGAAGGACCGCGGCGAGATCGTCAAACGCGCGCCCTGGGTCGACGTCGTGTTCGGCACGCACAACATCGGCGCGCTGCCGACGCTGCTGGAACGCGCGCGGCACAACGCCGAGGCCGAGGTCGAGATCCTCGAATCGCTCGAGACCTTCCCCTCGACGCTCCCGGCGAAGCGCGACTCGGCGTACGCGGGCTGGGTGTCGATTTCGGTCGGCTGCAACAACACCTGCACCTTCTGCATCGTCCCGGCACTGCGGGGCAAGGAGCGTGACCGCCGCCCCGGCGAGATCCTGGCCGAGGTCGAGGCGCTCGTCGCCGAAGGCGTGCTCGAAGTGACCCTGCTCGGCCAGAACGTGAACTCCTACGGCGTCGAATTCGGCGACCGGCTCGCGTTCGGCAAGCTCCTGCGGGCCTGCGGTTCGGTCGAGGGCCTGGAGCGCGTCCGCTTCACCTCGCCGCATCCGGCGGCGTTCACCGACGACGTCATCGACGCGATGGCCGAGACGCCGAACGTGTGCCACCAGCTGCACATGCCGCTGCAGTCCGGCTCGGACCGGGTGCTGCGCGAGATGAAGCGGTCCTACCGTTCGACGCGCTACCTCAAGATCCTCGACCGCGTGCGCGAATCGATGCCCGACGCCGCGATCACCACCGACATCATCGTCGGCTTCCCCGGCGAGACCGAGGAAGACTTCCAGGCGACGCTCGACGTCGTCGCGCAGGCGCGGTTCTCCAGCGCGTTCACCTTCCAGTACTCGATCCGGCCCGGCACGCCCGCCGCCGAGATGGACGGGCAGCTGCCGAAGGAGGTCGTGCAGGAGCGCTACGAACGGCTCGTCCGGCTGCAGAACGACATCTCCTGGGACGAGAACAAGAAGATCGTCGGACGGCGCGTCGAGCTGCTGGTCGCCTCCGGCGAGGGTCGCAAGGACACCGAGACCCAGCGCATGAGCGGCCGCGCCCGCGACGGCAGGCTCGTCCACTTCACGCCGACGGGGTCCCTGGTGGACCGGTCGGTGCGGCCGGGCGACGTCGTCGAGACCGTGGTGACCTACGGCGCTCCGCACCACCTGGTCGCCGACGGTGATCTGCTGTCGCACCGGCGCACCAAGGCGGGCGACAACTCCGAGGCCGGGCTCCGGCCGAAGACCAACGGCGTGACACTGGGCCTGCCGGGCTTCGGCGCCCCGGCCGTCACGCCGGAACCGGTGAGCGGGTGTGCACTGTGACCGAACCGAAGAACCACCCCGAGATCGACGAACTCGCCGCCGAGATCGACGAAGTCGGCCAGCGCGCGGCCAAGACGATCGAGCTGGGCAGGCGCGGGTTCTCCATCGCCGTGCTGGTGTTCGTGCTGCTGATCGCGCAGCTGCTGCCGTGGGTCGGCGAACACGCCGGCTGGGAGGTGCTGCTCGGCCGGGGCGGCGGGATCCCGCAGCTGTTCGCCGCGACCTCCACCGGGATCGGGGTGTTCGCCGGTGCCGTCGCGCTGGTGACGCGGCGCTGGTGGCTGGCCTGGGTCTGCGCCGCGGGCGGCTGGTTCGCCTCCGTGGACGGCATGCTCGCGATCTGGTCCCAGCAGTCCTCGCACGCGACCGGCGCGGCCGGTGGCGGTCCGGGCTTCGGGATGCTCCTCGCCTGGTTCGCCACCGTCGCGCTGGCCATCTACTGGATGCG
Organism: Amycolatopsis azurea DSM 43854; assembly: GCF_001995215.1. GTDB lineage: Bacteria > Actinomycetota > Actinomycetes > Mycobacteriales > Pseudonocardiaceae > Amycolatopsis > Amycolatopsis azurea. Next base: position 133,916 of record NZ_MUXN01000006.1, on the reverse strand, counting down.
GGCCGCGTTCTCGCGGAGCTAAACGACCACGACGCCGAAGACGCTCGACGTCGCGCTGGCGTAGAGCGTGGTCTCCGGGTGGTACACCCGCAGCGTGAGCGAGGCCTTGACGCTGAAGCTCAGGCTGAGGGAGAAGCTTCCGTTGGGCCTGCAGGAGCCGTTGCTCAGGTCGACCCAGACGCCCGCGACGAGCTTCTGGACGATGATGAGTTCCAGGGCGTCGGCCGCGTCCCTGCCGTCGTCCGCGACGACGTCGAGGCGGCCCTTGAGTTTGGTCTCCTCGCCGACCTTGACCTTGCTCTTGTCGGCCTTCGCCTCGAGTTTGACCTTTTTCTTCTTGTAGACGCTCGTTTGCTCCGACGAGGTCGGCGACGCTGGTGACGCGACTGCCGCCGCCGGGACGAGCCCGGCCAGGACGATCCCTGTCACCAGGACGGCGAACGTCTTGGTGATCCGTGAAATCGGCGTGTGGTTCATGCTGGAAGTGGAGCACGGCGGGGCGCGGAGAGCGCCCGAATACGCACGAAGGTGCGAGCCGTCGCTCCACAATGGAGTGATACGCGCGTGGGGCTGAAGGGGACTTTCCCCGCATGTCATGCGACGAAGGCTCCCTTCACCACGTGTCACGCGGTGAAGGGAGCCTTCAGCCCACTAACCAGAGCGCAGGACCTACCGGTCCGCGATGGCCGCTTCGGCCGCTTCGAGCCACTCACGCCACTGAGCGGCCTGCTCGTCGGCCTTCTTCGCGCGCCGCTCGTCACCGGCCGCGCGGGCCTTCGCCGCCTGCGACTCGAACTGCTCGACCCGCTCGCGGAACTGCGCCGCCCTGGCCTGCGCCTCCGGGTCGGTCCGCCGCCACTTGCTGTCCTCGGCCGACTTGACCGCGTCCTGCACGGCCTTCAGACGCCCGTCCAGCTCACGGATGCGCTCGCGCGGGACCTTGCCGATCTCGTCCCACTGCTCCTGGATGCGGCGCAGGTGGTTCTTCGCCGCGTCGAGGTTCGCGGCCGGGTCGATCTTCTCGGCCTCGACCAGCAGCTCTTCCTTCTGCTGCGCGTTCGCCGAGAACTCGGCGTCCCGCTCGGAGAACACCGCGGACCGGCGGGCGAAGAACTTGTCCTGCGCGGCGCGGAAACGCTGCCAGAGCGCCTCGTCGCTGTCCTTGGGCGCGCGACCGGCGGCCTTCCACTCGGTCATCAGGTCCTTGTAGCGGCCCGCCGTGTCGCCCCAGTCCGACGACTCCGCGAGCGACTCGGCCTCGGCGATCAGCTCTTCCTTGCGGTGCTTGGCGCCGGCGCGCTGCTTGTCGAGCTCGGCGAAGTGCGAGCCGCGGCGCCGGTTGAACGCCTCACGGGCCTTGGAGAACCGCTTCCACAGCTCGTCGTCGGTCTTGCGGTCGACACCCTTGACGGTCTTCCACTCGTCCAGGATGGCGCGCAGCCTGTCCCCGGCGGCCTTCCACTGGGTCGACTCGGCGGCGAGCTTCTCGGCTTCGTCGGCGAGGGCCTGCTTGCGGACGACGGCGGCCGCGCGGGCCTCCTCGCGCTCCTGCTTGGCCGAGGCCAGCGCCTTCTCGGCGTGGGCGATGACCTGCTCGATGCGGCCGTTCAGCGCGGCGATGTCGCCGACGACGGCGGCTTCGGCGAGGCCGTCCCGCAGCTGCGTGGCCGTCGCCAGCGCGTGCTTCGGGTCGCCCGCGCCGGACTCCAGCCGCGTCTCCAGCAGCTCGACCTCGGTGCGCAGGTCGTCGAAACGCCGCGCGTAGTGGAGCAGACCCTCGTCCGGGCTCCCCGCCTGCCAGACACCGACCGCACGCTCACCGTCGGCCGTGGTGACGTAGACCGTTCCTTCTTCGTCGACCCTGCCCCAAGCGGACGGGCTGGGTTCGGCGGGCGGCACGGGGGGTGCGGCGTGCCCGCCACCGAGCGCGTGCGGCACCGGGTGCGGTGCCGGGGTACCGGTGGACGTGTTCTCCTGGGCCATCGCAGGCTCCTTATCGCCTGTACGCCCGCTGGCGCGGGCGCCCCGTCTAGCGACGGGGCCGGGTAATGCGTTGCCGTCTTGCTTCGGGGGTATCAACCCCTTGCGGCATTCAAGCAGCTCAGCGTCCACCGTGGAACCAGATGAATCACCAGAGGGCAGTGATCCTACTTCCGGTGGACGCTCCGTGTCGGTCGGTTGCGGGACGTGGATGGCGGGGAAGGTAACGTCGGTGGCCGTGATCCGCCGTGTCGCCGTGCTCCCGCAACCCCCGCTGCTCATCCCCGAACTGGCCGCCGGAGCGGCGGACGAGTGCGCCGAACTGCGCGAAGCCTGTCTCGCCGCCGCACGGCGCCTGACCAGCGCTTCTCCGGATTGGGTGGTCGTCGGCGCGGCCCCGGGCGCCCCCGAGGTGCCGGAACACGCGAGCGGCTCCTTCCGCGGATTCGGCGTCGACCTCGGCGTCTCACTCAGCCGGGTGACGGCGCCCGAAACCGAGCTGCCGCTGCCCGCACTCGTGGCCGGATGGCTGCGCGAAAGGGCGGACGCGTCCTCCGTCCGGGTCCACCTCGTCGACCCCGCGACCACTCCCGGCCAGTGCGAACAGTTCGCCCGTGAGCTGGGAGAGCACGCCGCGGTGCTCGTCCTGGGCGACGGTTCGAGCCGGCACGGGCCCCGCTCCCCGGGCGGTGAAGACGACCGGGCGGAGTTCCTCGACGACCGGGTCCGCGACGCGCTGGCCAGGGCCGACGCCAGGTGGCTCGCCGGGCTCGATCCGGACTTCGCCGCCGAACTCGGGGCGGGCGGCCGCGCGCCCTGGCAGGTCCTCGCCGGGCTCGCGGGGGACGGGGACTGGACCGCCGAGGTCCTCTACTCGGCCGCGCCGTTCGGTGTCGGCTACCACGTCGCGGTCTGGGAGCGGGCGTGATCCGGCCGGTCGCGGTCGTCGGGCCCACGGCGACCGGGAAGACCGCGCTGGCCGTCGAACTCGCTCTCACCCTCGGGGGTGAAGTGGTCAACGCCGACGCGCTCCAGCTGTACCGCGGGATGGACATCGGGACGGCCAAGGCGACCGTCGAGGAGCGGCGAGGCGTGCCGCATCACGTGCTGGACGTCCTCGACGTCACCGAGACGGCGTCCGTCGCCGCGTACCAGCGCGACGCACGCGAGCGCGTCGAAGAGCTCCTCGACGCCGGTCGTGTGCCGATCCTCACCGGCGGTTCGGGTCTCTACGTCCAAGCCGTGCTCGACGACCTCAAGTTCCCGGGCACCGATCCCGCGGTCCGTGCCCGGCTGACCGCCGAAGCCGACGAAATCGGCGTCGCCGCGATGCACGCGCGGCTCACCGGACTGGACCCGATCGCCGCCACGGCCATCCTGCCGACCAACACCCGCCGGATCGTGCGCGCGCTGGAGGTCATCGAGATCACCGGCGAACCGTTCTCGGCGAACCTGCCGAAACCGGGGCCCGCGCGCTACGACACGGTCCTGATCGGTATCGACCGCGAACCCGCCGAACTCGACGCCCGGGTCGACCGTCGGGTGGAGATCATGTTCGAGTCCGGGCTCGTCGGCGAAGTCGAGACGCTGCTGGGGCAGGGACTCCGCGACGGGCTCACCGCGTCGAGGGCGCTGGGCTACCAGCAGGTGATCGCCGCGCTCGACGGCGACGGCGACCTACGCGCCGCCGCCGAGGCGACCGCGCAGGCCACCCGGAGGTTCGTGCGCAGGCAACGGTCCTGGTTCTGGCGGGACAAACGGATCGAGTGGTTCGACGGCGGCTCGGACCGGCTGGCCGAGCGCGTCCTCGAGGTGACGGCCCAGTAATCTGGATGCCATGGGCGGCATCGAATTCCTTAAGGGACACGGCACACAGAACGATTTCGTGCTGCTTCCCGACCCCAACGGCCGCCTCGAGCTGACCGAGGCGCGGGTGGCGGCGCTGTGCGACCGCCAGCGCGGTCTCGGCGCCGACGGTGTGCTGCGCGTCGTGCGGTCGGCCGCACTGGGCCCGGAGGCCGAGGGTTCGGCAGGCGAGTGGTTCATGGACTACCGCAACGCCGACGGATCCATCGCGGAGATGTGCGGCAACGGCGTCCGGGTCTTCGTCCGCTACCTGGTCGACACCGGACTCGTGGCCGAGCGCGACTTCGTCATCGGCACCCGCGCGGGCGACCGGCCGGTCAAGATGCACGCGGACGGTTCGGTGACCGTGCAGATGGGACCCGCGACGATCACCGGGACGTCGGTCACCGTCGTCGCCGGGAAGCCGTTCTCCGGTGTCGCGGTGAACGTCGGCAACCCGCACCTGGTGTCGGTCGTCGAGGACGACGTCGACGAGCTCGACCTGCGTGACCAGCCCGACTTCGACTCCGACGTGTTCCCGGAGGGCGTGAACCTCGAGTTCATCAACCTGCTGGGGGACGACGCGCTGAAGATGCGCGTCCACGAACGCGGCGTCGGCGAGACACGGTCCTGCGGCACCGGCACGGTCGCCGCGGTCGCGGCCGCCCTGCATCTCGCGGGCACCGACACCGGCGAGGCGACCGTCGGCATCCCCGGTGGTCAGGTGGTGGTCGAGATCAGCCGCGGCGCGTCCACACTGACGGGACCGGCGGAGATCGTCGCGCGCGGCGAACTCGACGAAACCTGGTGGTCCGGGCTCGCTTAGCCGACCGCGACCGGCTCCTTGGGCAGGTCGCGAAGTTTCCGGATCGGCGAGAAGACCACCCACAGCACCGCCGCCGCCTCGCCGACCGCGGCGAACCACAGCGTCCCGTGGATCCCGATCGCCTCACCCAGCACGCCGCCGAGCAGCCCGCCCAGCGGCAGCATCCCCCACACCACGAAGCGCACGCTGGCGTTCATGCGGCCGAGCAGCCGATCCGGGCAGACGGCCTGCCGGTACGAGACCTGCGCGACGTTGTAGACGATGATCCCGAACCCCGCGATCGCCAGTGCTGCGGGGAACAGCACGATCCGCCAGCCCGGCGCGGCGAGCGGGAGCAGCAGCTGGAACGGCCAGGTCAGCAGCGGGACGAACCAGATCGACCGCGCCTGCCCGATCCGCCGGGTGATGCGCCCGGCCAGGATCGCGCCGAGGATCCCGCCCACGCCGCCGGTCGCCAGGACGAGGCCGACGACCGCCGGTGACAGGCCGAGTTCCCGGTGCAGGAACAGGATCTGCACGGTGGTGAAGGCGCCGTTCGCCAGGTTGGCCGTCGCGGTGCAGGCGACGATCGCGCGCAGGGCCGGGTCGGTGAACACGAACCGCAGTCCTTCGGCGATCTGGGGGAGCAGCTTCGCGTCCTCGTGCCGCTCGGGCACCTCTTCGACGGTGCGGATCCGCAGCAGACAGAGCGCGGAGGTCAGGAAGCCCGCCCCGGTCATGAGCACGGCGTTGGCCGCACCCGCCAGCTGGACCAGCCCGCCCCCGACGCCGGGTCCGGTCAGGAACGCGACCGACTGACTGGCCTGGAGTTTCGCGTTGCCTTCGAGCAGATGCTCCCGGCCGACCAGCGACGGCAGATACGACTGGTAGGCGACGTCGAAGAACACCGTCGCGACCCCGACGAGCGTCGCGACCACGATCAGCTGCGTCAGCGACAGGGCCCCTGCCCACCACGCCAGTGGAATGGTGAACAGCAGCGCGGCCCGTACGAAGTCGGCCCGCAGCATGAGGGTCCGACGGCGCATCCGGTCCACCCACACCCCGGCGGGCAACCCGATGATCAGGAACGCGATGGTCTCGGCCGCGGTCAGCAGCCCCATCTGGAACGGCGTCGCGGCCAGGACGGTGGCCGCGAGCAGGGGGATCACGGTGTGGCCCGCGAAAGCGCCCAGCTGGCTGGCGGTGTCGCCGGCCCAGAGCCGCCGGAAATCCGCATGGAAGAAGAGGGAGTCTCTGCGCACGACGCCACCTTGGCGTGAGTGATTGGAAACTGTCAATCACTTTCGCCTCTAGGCTGTCGCGGTGCCCACTCCACGACGCGCCGCCACCGAGGCCGAGATCGCCGCCATGGCCTCCGGAATAAGGCTGCGCATCATCCGGTTGACCTTCTCCGAGGCGCTGACCAACAAGGAACTCGCCGGGCGGCTCGATCGCGACCCGGCGACGACGCTGCACCACGTGCGGAAACTCGTCGACACGGGGTTCCTCGAAGCGCTCCCGCCGCGACGCGGCACGCGCGGTGCGAAAGAAATTCCGTATCGCTCGACCGGGTTGTCATGGCATCTTGATTCCCGCGACAGGGGGATCGATCAGGCGATTTTCGAGGCCTATCTGGCCGAAATCGCCGATGTGGGATTCGACGAGGTACAGCAGACGCGCCTGGTCGTCCAGGTACCGGACGAGCAGATCACCGAGTTCGAAACCCGGCTGATGGAGCTGGTCGACGACTTCATGAACCGGCCGGTCGACCCGGACGCGAAACGCACGGCCATCTACCTGTCGAAGTATCCCAGCAGGTAATGAATTCGGTCCCGCCGCCGAAACGTGGGACCATGGAGGCACGATGACGGAACTGACACACAACGATCTGAACGACATGGACCCATCGACCGGCGAACTGGAGCTCGAGGACCGCGCCTCGCTCCGCCGGGTAGCGGGCCTGTCCACCGAACTCGCGGATGTCACCGAGGTCGAATACCGGCAGCTGCGCCTGGAGCGCGTCGTTCTGGTCGGTGTGTGGACCGAGGGCAGCGCCCTCCAGTCCGAGGCCTCGCTCGCCGAACTCGCCCGGCTCGCCGAAACGGCGGGCTCCGAGGTGCTGGAAGGCCTGGTGCAGCGGCGGATCCGCCCGGATCCCGCCACCTACATCGGCTCGGGCAAGGTCAAGGAACTGCGGGAGATCGTCACGGCCACCGGTGCCGACACGGTCATCTGCGACGGTGAACTCTCGCCGGGCCAGCTGCGCCAGCTGGAGGAGAAGGTCAAGGTGAAGGTCATCGACCGCACCGCCCTGATCCTCGACATCTTCGCGCAGCACGCCCGCTCCAAGGAGGGCAAGGCGCAGGTCGAACTGGCCCAGCTGCAGTACCTGATCCCGCGGCTCCGCGGGTGGGGTGCGGCGCTGTCCCGGCAGGCCGGTGGCCGGGCGGGCGGCGCCAACGGTGGTGTGGGTCTGCGCGGTCCCGGTGAGACGAAGCTCGAAACCGACCGGCGGCGGATCAACAAGCGCGTGTCGAAGTTGCGCCGCGAGATCGCCGCGATGGACACCATCCGCGAGACCAAACGCGGTCGCCGGGTGGCCAACGAGGTGCCGAGCGTCGCGATCGTCGGCTACACCAACGCCGGCAAGTCGAGCCTGCTCAACGCGCTGACCGGCGCCGGTGTGCTGGTCGAGGACGCGCTGTTCGCCACGCTGGATCCGACGACCCGGCGGGCGCAGACCCCCGACGGCCGCACCTACACGCTGACCGACACCGTCGGTTTCGTGCGGCACCTGCCGCACCAGCTGGTGGACGCGTTCCGGTCGACGCTGGAGGAGGCGGCGAGCGCCGACCTGCTCGTCCACGTCGTCGACGGTGCCGACCCGACGCCGGAAGAGCAGGTCAACGCGGTCCGCGAAGTGCTCGCCGAGATCACGAAGCGCCGTTCCGAACCGCTCCCGCCGGAGCTGCTGGTGATCAACAAGGCCGACGCCGCCGACGAGGTGTCGCTGGCCCGGTTGCGGCACCAGATGGCCGGTTCGGTGCAGGTGTCGGCGCGGACCGGCACCGGGATCACGGAGCTGGCCGAGGTGATCGCGGAGCGGCTGCCGCGGCCGGAGGTAGTGGTCGAGGCGCTGATCCCGTACTCGCGAGGCGAACTCGTCTCCCGCGCCCACGCCGACGGCGAGGTGCTGGAAGAGGAGCACGTCGAGACCGGCACCCGGCTGGTCGTCCGCGGCAGGCCCGAGCTGGCCGCCGCGCTGAGCGACTTCCAGACGGACGGCTCGGCTCTGTAAGCAAGTACGTGAAGGCCCCCTTCCTTGCGCTAGACGCAAGGAAGGGGGCCTTCACGTGAGTTCCGCCTTCAAACACGCAAGATCCGCTTTCAAGCACGCGAGTTCCGTCTTCAAGCACGCGAATCACACCTCCGCCTTCACCGCTCCCACAGCTCCGCGGCGGAAAAGTGGCCTTCGCGACATTCCGCGCCATCTCGGCGTTCGCACCGAACTGCGCGCCGTCCCGGACGTCTCCGTAGTGTGGGGCTTCAGGGGTTCCACGGTACGGAGGTGGATGTGCGGGGGCTTATCGCGGCGGCGTTCGTGCTGGCGGCGTTCATCGGCGGGACGACTCCCGCCGTGGCACAGGAAGTCCCGGCGCCGCAGCCGGTGTGCAAGAACAGCGACTCCCGGCTCAGCGAACTTTCCGGCCTCGTCTCCGACGGCGAGCACCTGTACGCGCTCAACGACGGCGGCACCAAGACACAGGTCTTCGTCCTCGGCCGTGACTGCAAGGTCCAAAAGGTCATCTCGTCCTCGACGGATCCCTACGACCCCGAAGACCTCGCCCGCACCGCCGACGGCACCTTCTGGCTTTCCGACACCGGCGACAACCGCAAGCGTCGCGACACCGTCGCGCTGATCTCGCTGTCCCCGCAGGGCGAGGCGAAGATCCACCGGCTCACCTACCCCGACGGGCAACACGACGTCGAAGCGCTGATCATGGATCGCTCGGGCACGCCGTACCTGATCACCAAGGACGTGTTCGGCGACGCGAAGGTGTACCGGCCGACCGGTCCGCTCGCGAGCCCCGGCCCGACTCCGCTGGAGAAGGTGGGTTCCTTGCAGATCAAGGAGACTTCGACACCGGGTGGGCCGGTCGGCTCGATCGGGTCGATGACGGTGACCGGCGCGGCGTCGATGGCCGACGGCTCGGTGGTCGCGCTGCGGACCTACACCGACGCCTACCTCTACGCCGTCACCGATGGGGACCTGAAGAGCGCGTTGCAACGCGAACCCGTGCGGGTACCCCTGCCGAACGAGAAGCAGGGTGAGGCGATCGCCTTCGATCCGGACGGGACGCTGCTGTCCGGCGGGGAGGGCGTCGGAGAACAGATCCGCGCGGTGAAGGGCGCGGCGGCGCTCGCCGTGGACGCGGCGAAATCCGAGGGCAGCACGTCGGGCGGGACGTCCGCGGCCGGTGGCACGAGCCAGGGTTCCGATTTCCCGTACGTACAGGTCGGTATCGCCGCGATCGTCGTGATCGGCGGCCTGCTGCTGGTCGGCAAACTCCGCAAACGCCGCGCCTGACGCCTTGTTCTCGAGGTGACCGGCGGACTCGTCTTCCAGGAGCGCGTCAGCGCGACGGAAGACTTCACCGTCGCGCGCCTTCTTTTGGGCCGGAGGCCCACGGAAACGTTTTGCAGGGCGCCGTCCTCGTTGACGTGACCGCCCCGTGGTCCAGCGCCCTGCGAAAGGTTTTCGTTAGCGCGCGGCAGAAATCACAGCCGGCGGAGAACGGCTACGACCTTGCCGAGGATCGTGGCGTCGTCACCCGGGATGGGCTCGTACGCCTCGTTGTGCGGCATCAGCCAGATGTGGCCGTCCTTGCGCTTGAACGTCTTGACCGTCGCTTCGCCGTCGATCATCGCCGCCACGATCTCGCCGGGGTCGGCCGTCGGCTGCTGGCGCACGACGACCCAGTCGCCATCGGTGATGGCGGCGTCGACCATCGAGTCACCGGTGACGCTGAGCAGGAAGAGCTCACCTTCACCGACGATCTCCCTCGGCAGCGGGAAGACGTCTTCGATCGCCTGCTCCGCCAGCACCGGTCCACCGGCGGCGATCCGGCCGACGAGCGGCACGTACGCGGCCTTCGCGGCCGACTGCGGCTGCTCGACGTCGATGCCCATCGGGTTGTCGTCCGTCGTGGCGAGCACCCCCACCGCACGCGGGCGGTTCGGGTCGCGTCGCAGATAACCCTTGCGCTGCAGGGCCTGCAACTGGTGCGACACCGACGAGGTGGAGGTCAGCCCGACCGCCTCGCCGATCTCACGCACACTCGGCGGGTAGCCGAAGCGGCTCACCCACAGTTTGATCACGTCGAGAACCTGCTGCTGACGCACGGTCAGGGTCTCGTCCACCTCGTAGACCTCGGGCAAGGCGCGCACCTTGCCCGAGCCCCTAGGCGCGTTCCCCGCCTTGCTCTCCTTAGCCACCGTCTCGCTCCTTCATCTCTGCGTCGCCTCCCAGTGCGTCCGGTTCCCCGGACCGACTTCGCGTGTCTTCGCCGGTGGCGGACGATCTTCCCCGCCCACGGCACCGGCGGCGTCCGCGCAGCAGACGCCCTGGTCAACGACGTTAGCCCGCCGGGACGACGATTTCAAACATCTGTTCGATGGACACGCCGTGTCGCTCGATTTTTGTCGGTGGGAGGTGGTACACATTCGCACGGGCGTTCGATAGAACGAGTGTTCGATCTTGATCGCCGGGTTCCGGCCCGGCGCCGAGTGCAGCAGGAGTTGCGAGGAGGTTCCGATGTCGATTCTGGCCGATCGAGGACTGGTGCGACCCAGTTCCCCCGGGCCCGTTCCGGCAGGGGTCACCCGGCCCGTGCGGGTGGTGCGGGGCAGGCGTGCCGAGCCCTTGCGCCCGCCGACCAGGGCGCGGGTCGTGGCGGGACGCCGTCCCGGCGTGGCGACCTCCTCCCCGGCGTGCCCGGCACCCCGGCGGCTGCCGCTCCGGTGGCCCTCGCTCGTCGGAATGGCGTTGCTCGTCGCCGGGATCATCACCGGATTGGGTCTGTTCTTGGCGGGTGTCCCGGGCGCCGCGGTACCCGAACAGACCACGACGGTGTCCGTTTCCGCGGGGGAGACGCTCGCGGACATCGCGGCGCGATTCGCGCCAGGCAGTGACACTGGCGCGGTCATCGACAAGATCAAGCAGCTCAATTCCCTGGAAGACGCCGTTCTCGTGCCCGGACTGCCGCTCACGGTCCCGGTCGCGGCCGGCGTCGCGGAGGGTGGGAGGTGATCCCGGGGGCCGCTCTCACCCGCCGTGGGTGACCTCCCCGTTCGTGTCCGATCGACCCGGTCGTTGCGCTTGCGTGCGCCTCACCTGCGATCTAGTCTCCACCGCTATATGTAGTAGTTACATGGCTGTAGTTGGTCCATAGCTTGGGGTAGACTCGGTACCAGTTGTCCACAGCTGGCCGGTGTTCACCCACCGGATGTCCACAGATCGATCCACATGTCGATCTTTCCCGTCGTTGCGTGGCGAGGGGGCGGGCGTCCATTCGGGATCGGCCGGCGCGGAGGGGAAGGTGATCGGCGGATGAGGTGCCCGTTCTGCCGGCATGCGGACTCTCGGGTCGTCGACTCCCGAGAGGTGGATGAGGGTCAAGCGATCCGGCGGAGGCGCTCGTGCGCCGCTTGCGGCCGGCGCTTCACCACTTCGGAGACGATGGTGCTCGCCGTCGTCAAACGGTCCGGAGTCACCGAGCAGTTCAGCCGGGACAAGGTGGTCCGGGGGGTGCGCCGCGCCTGTCAAGGCAGGCCGGTCGACGACGACGCGCTGCAGCAGCTCGCGCAGCGGGTCGAGGAGTCGATCCGGTCGGCGGGGCTGGCGGAGATCCCGAGTCACGAGGTCGGCCTGGCGATCCTGGGCCCCCTGCGCGAACTCGACGGCGTCGCTTATCTCCGGTTCGCCAGTGTCTACCGCTCCTTCTCCTCGGTCGAGGACTTCGAGAAGGAGATCTCGGACCTTCGTGAGGCCATGGCTGCCACACCGGACGAGAGCGATCAAGACGCGAAAGACGGCTGATGCCGCCTCCCGCGTGGGAGTGAGGGAAAGACCCATGACCGAGACCGTGGGAACAGGCAACCCGGCCACAGCGCGGACGAGTGGGAAGAAGAAGCAGCAGGCCGGTGGGCTCACCGTGCGGCGCGTCTTCACCACCGAGGGCGTCCACCCGTACGACCAGGTCACCTGGGAGAACCGGGACGTCGTGATGACGAACTGGCGCGACGGCACGGTCAACTTCGAGCAACGCGGTGTCGAGTTCCCCGACTTCTGGTCGGTCAACGCGACGAACATCGTCACCAGCAAGTACTTCCGCGGCGCCGTCGGTTCACCCCAGCGCGAGCAGAGCCTCAAGCAGCTGATCGACCGCGTCGTCCGCTCCTACGCCGACGCGGGCCGTGCGCACGGCTACTTCGCGAGCCCCGTCGACGCCGAGGTCTTCGAGCACGAGCTGACCTGGATGCTGCTGCACCAGGTGTTCAGCTTCAACTCCCCGGTGTGGTTCAACGTCGGCACGACGTCGAAGCAACAAGTCTCGGCGTGTTTCATCCTTTCGGTTGACGACACCATGGAGTCGATCCTCAACTGGTACCGCGAAGAGGGCCTGATCTTCAAGGGCGGTTCCGGGGCCGGCCTCAACCTCTCCCGCATCCGTTCCTCGCGTGAGCTGTTGTCCTCCGGCGGCACCGCGTCCGGCCCGGTCTCCTTCATGCGCGGCGCCGACGCCTCCGCGGGCACCATCAAGTCCGGCGGGGCGACCAGGCGCGCGGCGAAGATGGTCGTCCTCGACGTCGATCACCCGGACGTCGAGGAGTTCGTGCAGACCAAGGCCCGCGAAGAGGAGAAGATCAAGGTCCTCCGCGACGCGGGGTTCGACATGGACCTCTCCGGCTCGGACATCACCTCCGTCCAGTACCAGAACGCGAACAACTCGGTCCGCGTCTCCGACGAGTTCATGCGGGCCGTCGAAAGCGAGGGCGACTTCGGCCTGCGGGCGCGGATGACCGGCGAGGTTCTCGACCGGGTCGACGCCAAGAAGCTGTTCCGCACCATCGCGCAGGCCGCCTGGGAATGCGCGGACCCGGGCTTGCAGTACGACGACACGATCAACGACTGGCACACCTGCCCCGAATCGGGCCGGATCACCGCGTCCAACCCGTGTTCGGAGTACATGCACCTGGACAACTCCAGCTGCAACCTTGCCTCGCTGAACCTGCTCAAGTTCGCCACCGAGGACGGCGGTTTCGACGCGCCGCTGTTCGCGAAGGCCGTCGAGCTGGTCATCACCGCGATGGACATCTCGATCTGCTTCGCCGACTTCCCGACCGAGGCGATCGGCGACACCACCCGCAAGTTCCGCCAGCTGGGCATCGGGTACGCGAACCTCGGCGCGCTGCTGATGGCGCTCGGGCACGCCTACGACTCCGACGGCGGCCGCGCGCTCGCCGCCGCGATCACGTCGCTGATGACCGGTGTCTCGTACCGGCGCTCGGCCGAGCTCGCCGCGGTCGTCGGGCCGTACGAGGGCTACGCGCGCAACGCCGAGGCGCACCAGCGGGTCATGCGCAAGCACGCCGCCGCCAACGACCTGGTGCGGACCTACCACTCGAACGACGCCGACGTCCGCGCGCTCGCGACCCAAGAGTGGAAGCGCGGCATCGAACTGGGCGAGACCAGCGGCTGGCGCAACGCGCAGGCCTCGGTGCTCGCGCCCACCGGGACCATCGGTTTCATGATGGACTGTGACACGACCGGCATCGAGCCGGACTTCTCGCTGGTCAAGTTCAAGAAGCTGGTCGGCGGCGGTTCGATGCAGATCGTCAACCAGACCATCCCGCGCGCCCTGACCGCGCTCGGCTACCAGACCGAGCAGGTCGAGGCGATCGTCGAGTACATCGCCCAGCACGGCCACGTCGTCGACGCCCCCGGTCTCCGGCAGGAGCACTACGAGGTGTTCGACTGCGCGGTGGGGGAGCGGTCCATCGCGCCGATGGGGCACGTCCGGATGATGGCCGCGGTGCAGCCGTTCCTGTCCGGCGCGATCTCCAAGACGGTCAACATGCCGGAGTCGGCGACCGTTGAAGAAGTCGAGGAGATCTACTTCCAGGGCTGGAAGTACGGCCTCAAGGCGCTCGCGATCTACCGTGACAACTGCAAGGTCGGCCAGCCGCTGTCCACCGGCAAGAAGGACAAGGCCGAGCCCGAGGCTGAGAAGGTCGTCGAGTACCGGCCGGTCCGCAAGCGCCTGCCGAAGAAGCGCCCGAGCCAGACGGTGTCGTTCACCGTCGGTGGCGCCGAGGGCTACCTGCACGCCGGGTCCTATCCGGACGACGGGCTCGGCGAGATCTTCGTGAAGCTCGGCAAGCAGGGGTCGACCCTCTCGGGCGTGATGGACGCGTTCTCGATGTCGATCTCGGTCGGCCTGCAGCACGGGATCCCGCTGGAGTTCTACGTTTCGAAGTTCTCCAACCTGCGCTTCGAGCCCGCCGGCATGACCGACGACCCGGACATCCGGATCGCCACCAGCGTCATGGACTACCTGTTCCGCAGGCTGGCCCTGGACTACCTGCCGTACGAGAAGCGTTCGCAGCTCGGCATCTTCACCGCCGACGAGCGCTCGGCACAGGTCGAGGCGACCTACGGCACCACTCCCGCCGCGGAACCGGAGAACGTCGACATCGACGCGCTGCGGTCCACTGTGGACTCTTCGCCCGTGGCTCCCGCCAAGGTGGCGCATTCGACGGCGGAGCTGGTGGAACTGAACCTCGGCACCGCTTCCGACGCGCCGCTCTGCATGACCTGCGGCACCAAGATGCGGCCCGCCGGATCGTGCTACGCCTGCGAAGGATGCGGAGCGACCTCCGGCTGCAGCTAGGTTCACGTGCTGTGCGGGGACGGGGACGCGCCGTCCCCGCATGGCTTGCCATCGGTCTAGTGGCGGAGATTCCTGGCAGCGGCCAGCCCCAGGACCGTGGTGGCTCCCGCTCGCTTGGCCGCGTTGGCGACACCCGCCATCGTGCAGCCGGTGTGATAGACGTCGTCGAGAACGAGGACCGTCCGGCCTTCGAGGTCTTCCTTGACCACGAACTCGTGAAGCAAGGCTTTCCGTTCCTCGGGTGTCATGTTCTTGGCGGGCTTCCGATCCTCGCTCTTCGCTTCGACGGTGGTCAGCGAAATGCCGAGTTCGTGGGAGAGGAGCGTGCCGAGAATGCCGCTGACCGAGCGCTTGGCCCGAGTATGGCCGGGAACGGGGAGGATGTGGGTGGCTTCGTTGAACCACTCGTGCCGGACCACCACGTCACTCAAAGAGTCGCATAACGCCTGTCCCGCACGATTCCACTCTTCTTCCGTGGCGGGGGTGTAGTCCTTGATCTTTCCGATGAGAGTTCCGGTCTCGGTGTGGACGGTCTCGGACGATCCTTCTTCGACCGGACGCCGGTAAAAGTCCAGCGCGATCGCCGCGTCGAGGTAGCCCTGCTGCTCGATCTGGATGACGAGGACCTCTCGCAGGAAGTCCAGGAAGTCGTGCAGTGAACGCTCGGGCTCGAAGTCCATGCGGATCCGGTACGGCCATTCGGCGTCGTGCTTCAGGGTCCCGACGCTCTTGGCCCTGGGCAGCACGCCGAGTACGTGATCGGTGGTGGCAGGGATGCCGCGATATTCGAGGAACCAGGCCGAATCCGACGGCTCCAGCCGCCAGGCTTCAAGGTGCTTCCCGCGGCGATCGGGCCGGTAACGTGGCGTTGTCACAGTGACTCCCCCTGAGATCGTGAACCCTTCAAGCTTGGCACGTAAGATCACTCCAGGGGGTGAAATCGGTGACCAGCGATCCGTTCGGCACGCTCAAGCAAGCGCTGTGGATCTGTGGCGGCCAGTGGGCGGGGAAGTCCACCGTCTCCCGGCTGCTGGCGCATCGCCACGGGATCACCGTCTACCACTACGACTTCCACGACGCGCGCGCTCACCAGGACCGTCGCGTGGCCCACCGCGTCGGCAACGGGTTGCCCGCCGCGGATCCCGACCCGGACACCGTGTGGGTGGACAGCACGCCCGAGCGGATGGCGGCCGACACGATCGCCGGGTTCCCTGCGCGGTTCGAGTGGGCACTGGACGATCTGCGCGCCCTGGTCTCCGGGCGCCCGATCCTCGCCGAAGGCTGGGGACTGCGCCCGGAGCTCGTCGCGCCGCTCCTGGATTCGCCCCGGCGGATGATCGTCATGGTGCCCACCGACGACTTCCGCGAGCACCAGCTCCGCGTCCTGCCCCGCGCCGCCGCGGTCGTACAGCGGGTCAGCGACCCCGAGCGGGCGCAGCGCAACCGGATCGAGCGAGACCGGCTTGTCGCCGAGGACGCCGTCCGCACCGCGAGAGGGCTCGGCATCCGGGTGCTGGAGATCGACGGCTCACGCGACGCCGACGCGGTCGCGGACGTCGTCGCCGAGCATTTCGGTCCTTACCTGGTTTGAGCGAGATCGAGGACGAAGGTCGCCACCGCCAGCGCGAGGAACGCGCCGGGGAAGGCGAGGTTGTAGAGGACGCGGGCGCGCACGTGGGTGATGACGGCGCCGACGTAGAACAGCACCAGCCCGGCGGCCGCCGCGGTTCCGATGAACGGCACTCCGAGAAGGCCGAGCAGCAGTCCTGCCGCACCCGCCGCCTTCAGCGTGGCCAGCGGCGGGATCCAGGACGGCGGCACGTCGACTTCGCCGGAGTTCTTGAGCACGAACGGCACCCGCGCGAAGTCGGCGGCGGCGATCCCGGCGTTGATCACGATCGTCACGATGGCCACGGTGAGGTAGGCGGAATTCATGCTTCCCGGACGAAGCCCGCGCCCGGAACGTGACAGCGGTCAGGCTCGCCAGCGGTCGAGCACGGCTTCGATGGCGGAATGGATCCGGTCGCGGGCGGCTTGCCGCTCGACACCCGCCATGAGGAGGTCGTCGTAGTCGGTGTCCAGGTGCCGGATCGAGGCGACGACGGCGAGGAACACCGCTCGTTCGGCCAGTTCCCGTCCGGCGGCGGACCGGCCCACCCGGCCGCTGCCGCGCAGGCCCGCGTGTTCGGCGATGGCCCGCGCCCGCTCCGGCGGGCAGCCCGGGAACATCTCGGTGATCGCGGTGAAGAACCGGCCGGTGAACTCGACGTCTTCCAGCGCGCGCCGCTCGCGATCACGGCCGCGGCGCCGTTCCCGGACGTCTTCGTCGGCGAGGCATTGTTCCTCGGCACTGCGCAACGCCGCGTCTTCGACCAGAAGTCCTTGCCGCTCACTGCGTTTCCGCGACCGGTTGAACCGGGTGACGACGGCGGAGAGCCGGCTCGCCTTCTTCGCCCGGCGGGTCAGCGCGGTGTCTCCCGAGGGCAGGAAGACCAGGTGTCCGAGGTCGGCGCAGTCGAGACAGTACGACTTTTCCTTCTCGAAGAACAACAGATCACCGGTACCGCCGCAGTCGGCGCAGATCCAGTCCCGCAGCGCCACGGAGACGACGAGATCCGGCGCCTTCTTCTGCCGCGCGACGACTTGGGCCCGTTTGGCCTCGGACAGCCCCGGCATGATCCACTGCGTCCGGAACAGGGGTTCGAGACCGGCCAGCTCGCCCGACGTGGCTTTCAGCGGAGTTCGGTCGCGGGTCGCCCCGACGTGGTCGATCTCCGTGCTTTCGAGGGCCTTTCCCTTCGCCCAGCGTTGAAGCGCGTTCAGGGCGAAGGTCAGCTTCTCCGGGGGAACCGACAGCGCCGCTGCCAGCACGGGGACCCGGCCGCGGTGCCAGGCGTCGACGACGTTGTCCGTCAGCCAGCCGATCCCGGTCAGGACGTCGAGCGCGGTCACCGACTTCCGTTTGGACAGCAGCTTTTCCGCCGTCTCCACGACGCGCTGCTCCAGTTTCGCCTCACCTTGCATCGCCGCGAATCCTAGCCGTCAGGCGGTTTCGGTCCGTGCGCGGTAGGCCCGGATCTTGGCGCGGTTGCCGCAGCGCTCCATCGAGCACCAGCGCCGGTTGCCCGACCGCGAGGTGTCGAAGAACAGCAGATGGCAGTCGTCCGCGGAA
This sequence comes from Amycolatopsis azurea DSM 43854, assembly GCF_001995215.1. Taxonomy (GTDB): domain Bacteria; phylum Actinomycetota; class Actinomycetes; order Mycobacteriales; family Pseudonocardiaceae; genus Amycolatopsis; species Amycolatopsis azurea. Next base: position 116,161 of record NZ_MUXN01000006.1, on the reverse strand, counting down.
CATTCGCGGACGCGGCCGGATCGTTCGCCCGCGACGAGGCCGATGGCGTCGCGGGCGACGGCGCCGAGGAGCTGCTTGCCGGTGACGGGCGGCGCCCAGGCGAGCTTCCGGGTCTTCGGGTCCACGAGCGGCCTCGGGGTCGCCTCGGTCGCGCTGTTCAGCTTGGCGAGGTCGTCGTCCGACGGCGCTTCGCCGCGGGCGAGGGCGGGCGCCACGCGGTAGAGAGTGTCCCGGAGTTCCTTGAGCGCGGTGAGTTCGGCCGGTCGGATCCGGACGTCGGTCAGGGGAGCAGTCAGTCCCAGCCGGGAGCCGGTGAACCAGTCGGCGAGGTCGGACGGCGTGTGCGCGATCTCGTAGCGCTCGTACGGGCCGGGTCCGCCGGTCAGCATCAGTTCGAGGCTGAGGCTGCCCGGATCGAACCGGTACCGCTCACCCTGGGCGTTGACGAGCAGCCTTGTTCCCGGAGTCATGTAACCACTATAGTCGGTTTCAGAAACCAGGTAAGACGGTTACGGCGGAGGCGTGATGATCGGGAAGACCAAGGACGCGGGCTGGGAGATCGGCGTGTCCAAGACTGTGGCGTATCCGCTGGAGCAGGTCTGGGACTACCTCTCGGGTCCGGGCCTGGTGACCTGGCTGGGTGACGTGCGCTTGGAGTCGGAGAAGGGCGCGCCGTACGAGACGGCCGAGGGCACGGTGGGCGAGGTCCGCGGTTATCGCGAACGCGAGAAGATCCGCCTCACCTGGCGGCCGAAGGACTGGGACCACGAGAGCACGGTCCAGGTCGGGCTCCGTCCGGCCGGGCCGGGCAAGACGACCGTGGTCTTCCATCAGGAGCGGCTCACCGGGCCGGAGGAGCGCGCCGCGCAACGCGAGCACTGGCAGGCCGTGATGAAGCTCGTCGTCGACGGCCTCGCCGGCTGATCAGGACAGTGCTCGCCGCGCCTGCTCGCTCAGTGTGTCGGTGATCCGTTCGGCGCTCAGGCCGAGCTCGCCCGTCTGGTGGAGGAACACGTCCGGCGCGAGCGGTGCCAGCAGGATGTCGGCGAGCGCGTCCGGATCCTTCGCCCCCGCCTGCTCGGCGAGCAGCCGGACATGGGTGCGCCACAGCCGGTACGCGCCGGTGGTGAACCGTGAATGCCCGACCTCGGTGCCGAGGACGAGATGCGCGTGCCGGGCGAGCAGGTCGATCATCGCCGCGTAGAACGCGGCCAGCCGCTCGGCGGGCGGCGCGCCGGGGCCCAGTGGGGGAGGGCCGGTGAGCAGCCGCTCCTGGAGTTCCCGCTCGTGTTCGTCCAGCAGGGCGACGGCGATCGCCGAGCGGTCCGGGTAGCGCCGGTACAGCGTGGCTCGGCCGACTCCGGCGGCTTTGGCGATGTCTTCCATGGTGACGTCCGCGGCCGGACGTGCGGCGAAGAGCTCTTCGGCGGCCTTCAGGATCTTCGCGCGGTTACGGGCGGCGTCCGAGCGTTCCCGTCCCGGACCGTTCGCGAGCAGATCTTCCGTCGGCATGTCCGCAGCCTAGGGAATATCCGGACGCGACGTCCACTTGTACCCGGCGAAGCAAGTGGACGCCGTGTCCACTTCCTGGTCCGGGAGGTCCCGATGAGCCACCTTCTCCACCTCGACTCCAGTGCCCGCAGCACGTCGTTCTCCCGCGAGCTGAGCGCTCGCTTCGCCGAGGTCTGGCGTGCCGCGCACCCCGGCGCGGGCTACACCTATCGCGACGTCGCGGCCGCTCCGGTGCCGCCGATCGGCCAGGCCTGGACCGAGATCTGCGACGCCCTCCTCACCGAGGGCATCACCGATCCGGCCGGGTACGCCTCGGTGGTGAGGACGCCGGAGCAGCGCGAGGCGTGGACGGTCGTCGAGCCGCTGCTGGCCGAACTGCTCGCCGCCGACGTCGTGCTGATCGGGGCGCCGATGTACAACTTCTCGATCCCCGCGACGCTCAAACTGTGGATCGACCAGGTGACGTTCCCGAAGATGTCCTTGCCGGGCAAGGCTTTCGTGGTCGCGGGAGCGCGCGGCGGCACCTACCTGCCGGGCACGCCCCGGGAGCCGGTCGATCATCACGAGCGCTACCTGCGTGACTTCTTCGCCGGGCACTACGACGTCCGCGACGTCACGTTCCTGCATTCCGAGCTCACGAACGCCCTCGTCGACCCGCGGCTGAGCCCGCGCGACCCTGATCGGATCGCTTCGCGCGAAGAGGCGCTTCTGGCGGTCGAAAAGCTGGCCGCGAACGGAAGGGAAGCCTGATGGGCTGGGGAATCCTGCTGCTGGCCGGAGTCGTCGAGGTCGCCTGGTCGCAGAGCATCAAACCGACGGAGAACTTCACCCGGCTCTGGCCGACCGTGCTGTGCTTCGTGCTCGGCGTCGCGGCGGTCTACCTGCTGTCGAAGGCGATGGACACGCTCCCCGTGGGGACCGCGTACGCCGTGTTCACCGGCATCGGCGCGGTGGGCGCGATCGTCTTCGGCATCGTGATCCACAAGGACCCGCTCAGCTTCGGGCGATTCGCCGCGATGGCGCTGATCGTGGGAGGGGTGGTGCTGGCGAAGGTGGCGGAATGAGCCGGGTGCCGGGAAAGGGGCCTTCCGGAGAAGGCCCCTTTCCCGACCGGTCAGGCGAGCTTCTCCCACAGGAATTCCAGCATCAGCGCCCATTTGAACGCCAGCTGCTCGTTGTCGGCCGCCGCGCCGTGCCCGCCCTCGATGTTCTCGTGGTAGCGCACGTCGTGTCCCTGTTCCAGCATCCGCGCGACCATCTTGCGCGCGTGCGCGGGATGCACCCGGTCGTCCCTGGTCGAGGTGACGAACAGGACCGGCGGATACCCGGCTCCGCTCCGGACGTTCTGATACGGCGAGTACTTCCCGATGAAGTCCCATTCCGCCGGGTCGTCGGGGTCGCCGTACTCGGCCATCCACGACGCGCCCGCGAGGAGCTTGTGGTACCGCTTCATGTCCAGCAGCGGCACCTGGCTCACGATGGCGCCGAACAGGTGCGGGTAGCGCGTGAGCATGACGCCCATCAGCAGCCCGCCGTTGCTGCCGCCCTGGATGCCGAGGCGGGACGGCTCGCTGATGCCGCGTTCGACGAGGTCGGCGGCGACCGCCGAAAAGTCCTCGTAGACCTTGTACCGCTTCGCTTTGGTCACCGAAGTGTGCCAGTCCGGCCCGTATTCCCCGCCGCCGCGGATGTTCGCGACGACGTAGGTGCCGCCGCGCGAGAGCCAGCCCCGGCCGATCACGCCGCTGTAACTGGGGGTCAGCGAGACCTCGAAGCCGCCGTACCCGGTCAGCAGCGTCGGCCCGCCTTCGGCCCCGGAGGGACGTACGACGAAGTACGGGATCTTCGTGCCGTCTTCGGACGTCGCGAAGTACTGCGAGACCTTCATGCCTTCGCTGTCGAAGAACGACGGAGCGCGCTTGAGGACCTCGACGTCGCCGCCGATATGTCCGTACTTCAGGGTGGACGGCTGGGTGTAGCCGCTGGAGTCGAGCAGGTACTCGTCGCTGACGTCGGGGTCGGTGCCGGTGATCTGCGCCGTGCCCAGGTCCGGGGCGCCGGCGAGCGGCCGGGACGTCCAGCCGTCCGACGGCGTGAGCACCCGCAGTTCGGTCCGGACGTCGGACAGCGTCGAGAGCAGCAGGTGGTTGTGCGTCCACACCCAGTACTCCAGCGACGTGTGCGCGTCCGGCGTGAAGACGGTCGTGAAGGTGCGCTCGCCCGCCATGAACGCGTCGAACCCGGAGGCGAGCAGGGTGCCGGCGGGGTAGGTCGTGCCTTCGACCGTCCATTCCGAACGGAGCCGGATCAGCAGCCATTCACGGTGCGAGGACGTCTGCGCGTCTTCGGGGACCTGGATCCGCTCCAGTCCGTCGGCCGTCCGGAGGTACCGCTCGGTGCGGTAGAAGTCGATCGACCGGTAGACGAAGTCGCGCTCCCAGCCTTCGGTCGGATCGTGGTGGGCGGACACCGAGACGTCGTCCGGCTTGCCCTCGAAGACCACCGTCGCCTCTTCGAGCGGCGTGCCGCGCCGCCATTCCTTCGCCAGCCGCGGATAGCCCGAACTCGTCAGCGTCCCGGTGCCGAAATCGGTGCCGATGTAGACGCGGTCGCGGTCGATCCAGCCGATCCGGGTCTTGGCTTCGGGCACGAAGAACCCGTCTTCGACGAAACGGCGTTCGTCGAGGTCGAATTCGCGCACCACGGTCGCGTCGGCGCCGCCCCGCGAAAGCTCCACCAGCGCGCGGTGATACCCCGGCCGGAGGACGGCCGCGCCCTGCCACACCCAGTTCTCGCCGTCGGCCTCGGCCAGCGCGTCGACGTCGAGCAGGAGCTCCCACTCCGGGGCGTCGAGCCGGTACTGATCGAGGGTGGTGCGGCGCCACAGGCCGCGGGGATGGGCCGAGTCCTGCCAGAAGTTGTACAGGTATTCGCCGCGGCGCCGGACGTACGGGATCCGGTCGTCGGCGTCGAGCACCTCTCGGACGTCGTCGCGGATCCCGGCGAACCGGTCACCAGTGGACAGTTCCGCCAGAGCCTCGGCGTTGCGGGCTCGCACCCAATCCAGCGCTTCCTCGCCGGTCACGTCTTCCAACCACAGGTACGGGTCCTCGTCACTCATGCCGACAGTCTTGCCGGGGCTTCCGTTCCGGCGCCACCAGGCGCCCGTTTCCACCGCGTGTCTTCGCCTGCCCCGGCCCTTCTCCGTATGCTGTTGGCTCGCACGTTTGGGGGACATCATGACCGGCACCGACGAGGTACCCAGGTCGTTCGCGCCTTCGCCACCTCGTCCCGAAAGCCCCCGCAACACCGGTGCCGCGGTGGTCGGCCTGCTCATCGTCGCCGCCTTGACCACCACCGGGATGGCGATGGCGGGCGGACCGCGGGAGATCGACGGACAGGCTCTGCCGGCGTCCGGCGCGTTCGCCTCGGAAGGGGCCAAGGCCCCGGCCGGGACCGCGCGGCCCGCGCCCAAGGAGGTGCGGGAGCTGGAGACGAATCCGCTGCTGGCCGAAGGGGTCGCGCTCGGCGCCGTCACCTGCCGCCTGCCGGCGATCAGCCGCGACCCCGCGAAGCTGGAGACGTACTACAAGACCTTCGCCTCCTGTCTCGCCGAAGCCTGGAAACCCGCCCTGGACCAGGCGAACGAGCCCAACCTGACGGCGACCGTGCAGGTGACGCTGCCCGAGAGCAGCGCCTGCGGGAAGGCACCGAGCGAGAACGAAGCCGTCGCTTACTACTGCGGCGGGGACACCACGATCTACGCGCCGACCCAGTGGATGCTGAGCGACGCTGGCCTCGAACGGTCCCGTCACCTCGCGACGATGGCCCACGAGTACGGGCACCACGTCCAGCGCTCCAGCGGGATCCTGTCGGCGGCCGCGGAGAAGATGTCGTCGCCGGACGAGGACTCGCCTGCCGACAAGGAGCTCGTCCGGCGCATCGAACTGCAGGCGAACTGCTTCGGCGCGCTCGCCATCGCGGCCGCCGCCGGGCGCGGTTCGATCAGCACGTCGCTGGCCAACGCGGCACTCGCCGACTACGGCCGCGCCGACGACAGCGACACCCACGGCACCCGCCGTAACCAGCTGAAATGGGCGAAGGCCGGGTTCTCCGGCAAGGCGACGTCGGCGTGCAACACCTGGGCGGCGCCCGCTTCGGACGTCAAATGACCGACGACGTGATGGCCGAGATCAACACCGGCCTCCAGCAGCACATCTCCGGCGACCGGGCGGGCGCGCGAGAGAAGTTCACGGCACTGTGGGAGCGGATCGGCGAGGACGGCGACCCGCTGCACCGGTGCGCGCTCGCGCACTACATGGCCGACGTCTGCGACGACCCGGCCGACGAGATCGCCTGGGATCTCCGCGCGCTCGCGGCGGCCGATTCACTCACCGACGAACGCGCCCAGGAGTACCACGCGACCCTGGCCGTGCGCGGGTTCTACCCCTCGCTGCACCTGAACCTCGCCGAGGACTACCGCAAACTCGGTGATCACGAGGCCGCGAAGGCCCAGTGGGAGCTCGGGCGGGGTACCCTCGGCGCGCTCGGCGACGACCCGTATGGCCAGGGGATCTTCGAGGCGTATCGCGCGCTCGCCACCCGCCTCGGGCTCGAATCGGACTCTCCGGACTTTCGCGCGGGCCGGTGAGGCCATAACCTGGAGTGACTCAGGTCACCCATCCGGGAGGAGCGCGTATGCGGATTTCCGATCTGTTGCGGAACAAGGGGGCGGCCGTCGCGACCGTCTCGCCGGAGACGAACGTAACCGAACTGCTCGAGAGACTCGCGGAGCACAACGTCGGGGCGCTGGTCGTCGTCGACGACGAGGGCGGGATCGTCGGGATCGTCTCCGAACGGGACGTGGTGCGTCGGCTCAACGAGCGCGGACCCCAGCTGCTCGACGGATCGGTGGCCGCGATCATGACGAAGCTGGTCGCCAGCTGCACCCCCGAGGACTCGGTCGACCAGCTGTCGGTCCTGATGACCGAACGCCGGATCCGGCACGTCCCGGTCCTGGTCGACGGCAGGCTCGCGGGGATCGTGAGCATCGGCGACGTCGTGAAGACGCGGATGGAGCAGCTGGAGAAGAGTCAGGAACAGCTGGAGGCGTACATCTCGCAAGGCTGATCCCGGTCCGGCAGCAAAGGTCCCTTCCTCGCGACCTCGGCGAGGAAGGGGCCTTTCGCGTCTGCTACTCGCGCCATCCCGACAGCTCGACACCCTTCGCGACGTCCACCCGGTACCCGAGCGTCACGACGCCCTTCGCGCCCTGAGCGAGCGTCAGCCGCCAGGTGAACTCGCCCAGTTCGGTCCGCTCCACCGGATCCGGCACGGTGCGGACGTCCCGGACCGTTATCGCGTCGTCGCGGGAGACCGGCGCCTGGTCCAGCACGGTCACGACGGCTTCGCGCGGGCTGTGGTTGGTGATCGTGGTGGTGTAGGCGGCCTCCCGCTTGCGGACGCCGGACAGCGTCGCCTTGCTCGCCGTGCGGTGCGTGAGTTCGCGGTCGACGCGGATCCGGTCGTCCACGCCGAGCGCGAGTTCGAGTTCCTCGCCCGGCGCCCAGACGTCGAGCCGCGTGGTGCCGACGAACTCCGTCTCGTGGAACACCGACGCCTTGCCCGGCCGCAGCGTGTGCTCCGAGGTGTTGACCACGGTCGCCTGCAGGAACGCCTCCGGTGACACCGCCGGAGCGGTGATGTAGCCCAGTTTCGCCGTCAGGTCGAGCTGCGCGATCGTGGTGCGGTGGCCCTGCGCGCCCGAGGGCACCGCCACCGGGCGTCCCGGCCGGTAGGTGACCGCGGTGGTGCCCTGCTCGACGGACGCGGTCCGCATCGCCATCGCGGGCGCGGCGGGCGCCGGAATGCCCGCCGCTTCCGGCATGCCGCCACCCGCGGGCGACGCGCCGCCGTACGCGACACGCGCCGCCAGCGGCTTGTATTCCCGGACACGGTCGAGGAACCACGGTTCGAGCTCCGGCACCTCAACGGTGTTCGCGGGCCGGGCGGTGGACAGGGCCAGTTCGCATTCGGGCCAGTCCTCGCCGGTGTGCTGCGTGATCCGCCCGTACCAGGTCACCGCGACGTCTTCCCCGCGGACGCGCACGTCGTAACCCGGTTCCCAGCTGGCGTTCGCGACCACATAGGACAGTTCGAGGCCGATCTCCGCGCCGTCCTCCTGGCTTTCCAGCTCGACCGTGACCGTCGCGCTGTCCACTTCGGACTGCCCTCGCTTCGCCTCGATGTCCCGGTCCAGCGCTTTGAGGTCGTCACGGAGCCGGGCGAGGCGGATGCCGAGTTCGCGGCGTTTCCCCAGCGCCTCGGCCAGTTGGACGCCGAGCGCGTCGGTGACTTCGGCAACGCGAGGCGGTTCCGCCGTACCCGCCGCGAGCGCCTTAGCGAAACTCTTGCCGCTGCGCGTCGCCAGCCCGGTCAGCAGATCGACCTTCGCCGTTTCGGCGGAGACGGCGTCCGCGACCTCGTCGATCACGGCCTGATCGGTCTTCCGTCGTTCGGTCAGCGCGCGCAGGGAAGCGTCCGCGGGCGCGGGATGGCGCTCGACGGCGACGTCGACCCCGGCGATGACCGCCGGGCCGGAACCGGTGACGCGGACCGAATCGGTGTCCAGGTTCCACGGCAGGCCCGCGAAGGCGAAGCGTGTTTCCCCGTCGAGGCGTGCCGACGCCCGCCTCGTGATCCGGGCATGGTGTGGGTAGACGGTGACGGCGACGATCGGTGCTTCCACGGTGCTCGGCATGCCTCCGACGTTAGTCTCTTGACACCCGTTCGGGGGGCCGGAAACCTCAGCTGGGTCTTGCCCGCCCGCCTTTGGGGGTCACGTGAGAGTCGCCAGGCTCGCCGCCCTGTTCACCGCCGTCCTGGTCCTTCCGGCGACGGCACTGCCCGCTCAAGCCGACGCGCCACCGACGCCGGTTTTCAAGGACGGTCAGGCACAACCGGTGTTCGACCCGGCGGACGTCGTCCGGGAGAACGTCTGGGTCACCGCGCCGGTCGACAGCGACCACGACGGCAAGGACGACCTCGTGCACGCGGAGGTCGTGCGGCCCCGCGCGACGCAGCAGGGCATGAAGGTCCCGGTCGTCTACCAGGCCAGCCCGTACTACGCGGGCGGCAACGACGTCGCGAACCACAACGTCGACGTGGAGCTGTACGTGCCCGGCGCCAAGCGCGCCCCCGCGGGCCCGAAGATCGCGACCAAGACCGTCGGCCCGAACCCGGCTCCGATCAACTGGAGCTACCAGAACTACTTCGTCGCCCGCGGCTTCGCGGTGGTGTACGGGGAGTCGCTCGGCAGCGGCCAGTCCACCGGCTGCCCGAGCACCGGCGACGTCAACGAGACCATCGGCGCCAAGTCCATTGTGGACTGGCTGAACGGCCGCGCGACGGCGCGGGACGCGGCGGGCAAGGCCGCGGTCGCGGACTGGAGCACCGGCAAGACCGGCATGATGGGCGTCTCCTACAACGGCACGCTGCCCAACGCGGTGGCCAGCACCGGGGTCAAGGGACTGGAGACGATCGTCCCGATCGCGGCTATCTCCAGCTGGTACGACTACTACCGCAACGACGGCGCCGTCGTCGCGGCGGGCGGTTTCCAGGGCGAGGACGCGGACGTGCTCGCGGACTACGTCTACACGCGCCAGGATCGCGCCGTCTGCCGTCCTCTCATCGACAAGATCGCCGTCGACCAGGACCGGGTGACCGGTGACTACAGCCGGTTCTGGGACGTCCGGAACTACCGCAACGACGTGAACAAGGTGCGCGCGTCGGTGCTCGTGGTGCACGGCCTCGGCGACTGGAACGTCAAGACCGACCAGGGCACCCGCTGGTACGAAATGCTCAAGGCGCACGGCGTCGAGCACAAGATCTGGCTGCACCAGGCCGGGCACGCCGACCCGATGAGCCTTCGCCGCGACGTCTGGCTCGCCACGCTGAACAAGTGGATGTCGCACTACCTCTACGGCATCGACAACGGCATCGAGCGCGAGCCGAAGGCCACCATCCAGCGCGAGGACAAGTCGTGGGTGGACGAGCCCGAGTGGCCGCTTCCCGGTGCCCAGGACGTGAAGCTCTACCCGTGGCCCGGTGGCTCTTCGAAGGGCAAGCTCGACACCCGCAACCCCGTCCCGGGCAAGGCCACCGTCGAGAAGCTGGCCGATGACGCGAGCAAGACCGTCGAACAGCTCGCCAACGCGGCCTCGTCGGGCAACCGCCTGCTGTACTCGACCACCGCGGCGAGCCAGCCCGTCCGCCTCTCCGGCACGGTGAAGGCCGACCTTTCGCTGTCCTTCGACAAGCCGGCCGCGAACGTGACGGCGGTACTCATCGACCGGGCCCCGAACGGGACGGCGAAGGTGATCACCCGCGGCTGGACCGACCCGCAGAACCGGCGCGACCCGGCCAAGACCGACCCGATCGCCCCTGGTGAGAACTACAAGGTCGAGGTCGAACTGGTCGCGAAGGACTACCTGCTCGCGGCCGGGCACAAGATCGAGTTCCTGGTGGCCTCCAGCGACCACGACTACACGCTGCGGCCGAAGCCCGGAGCCGGTGTCTCGGTCGAGCTGAACCGGACCTCGCTGGTGCTGCCGGTGGCGGGAGGCAAGCCCGCGCTGCGCGCCGCCTTCGGCTGATCAGGCCCGTTTCCGGATGCCACGTCCCGCCCCGGGGCGCGGCATCCGGCGTTTTTGGGGAAAACTGCGACCGGACCTCGCGCTTGTATGGAAAATGTATTTCCGCCGGGTTTGCTTCGCCGAGTCCGGCTTCCCCACCCGTTGGAGGTCTCCCATGTCCAGGTTGCGCCGCTTCGCAGTGCTCGCCGCGGCGGCCGTCGTCCCCGCGCTCGGCCTGACCCTCGCCGGTACGACGCAGGCGTCGGCCGCCCCGAACTTCCAGGTCCCGTTCAAATGCGGTGTCACGGTCACGGCCGCCACCTTCAGCGGGCACAGCCCGGCGAACTCGGTCGACTTCCAGAAGTCGGGGATCACCGGGATGCCGGTCGTGGCCGCGGCAGGCGGCACCGTCAGCCGGGTCGCCAACGAAGGCAGCACGAGCTACGGACGCTGGGTCGAGGTCGACCACGGCGGCGGCTGGACCACCCGGTACGCGCACCTCTCGACGCAGTCGGTGTCGGTCGGCCAGGCCGTCAGCCTCGGCAAGCAGCTCGGCACGGCAGGAGCGACCGGCGGCGTGACCGGTCCGCACCTGCACTTCGAAGAGCGGCTCAACGGGGTGGCACAGAAGGCGAAGCTGAACGGCGTCGCGGTGCCCTACTACGGCCACACCAACTTCACCAGCAAGAACTCGTGCGGCGGCAACCCGTACGAGGCCACCGAGGTGTGCGGCAGCGGGTTCTCGGTCGTCGACTCGCAGGCGCTCGCCGGCGGCTCCGGCACCGCGTACCTGCTCTACAACGCTTCGGCCAAGTCCAACTGCGTGACCACGTTGAAGGCGGTTTCGCTCGGTACGGCGTCGCCGGTGTCGGCCTTCCTCGAAGTCCAGGGTTCGGCCCGCACGACCGATTCCGGCAGCTTCACCTACTACGCCGGGCCGGTGAAGAAGACGGCCGCGTCGACCTGCGTCAAGTGGGGCGGTTCGGTCGGGTCGAACGCCTACGAAAGCCCGTTCGAACACTGCGACTGATCCCGCGGGGCCGGGCACGATAGACCACCCCACCGACGATCCGGCGTCCCCGCGCCGGTCCCGGTGGCGGTTGTCCACAACGGTCCCGGCTGTCCACAGATGTGTCCCGCCCCCACCCAGCGGCCCCATTCCCGCCGCAGGGTGGGGGCATGACCACAGCCACCCCGACCGGCAGGACCAAGGTCGATCTGAAGGATCCGGCGGACCTGCTCGCCGCGATCCCGTACATCCTCGGGTTCCATCCCGAGAACTCCGTCGTCGTCTTCGGGCAGAAGGGGCCGGACCGCAAGCGGCAAGGCCTCACCATGCGCGTGGACCTCCCACCGCCCGGCCTGGAGACAGACCAGGCGCGCGACCTCGCCGCCCGGCTCGCCGTCACCGACCACACCGGTGCCACGGTGGCCGTCGTCGGCGGCGGTCCACCGAACCCGGCCGGGCGGCCACCGCGTCGACGTTTCCTCCGGCGCCTCGAGTCCTCGCTCGCCGAGAACGGCATCCCGTTACTGCACTCGCTGTGGACGCCGTCCATCACCGAGGGCGCGCGGTGGCGGTGCTACCGCGACCAGGACTGCGGCGGCGTCTTGCCCGACCCTCGCAAGTCGGTGGCCGCCGCCGTCACCGCCGGCGAAGGCCACGTCACCTACGAGAGCAGAGCGGACCTGGAGCGCCTTTTCGCCGCCGGTCCGCCGGAAACCCTCGCGCGCCGGGCAAGCATCCTGGCCGACCTGGGCGGCCCGCCCTGGGGTAACGACGACCTCGTCGAAGCGGGGCTCGCCGAGGTGAACGCCGCGCTGGCCCGCGTCGAGCGGGGCGAGGAGGCGATCACCGACGAGCAGGCCGTCCGGCTGGCGTGGGCACTTTCCCTCGTCGAGGTCCGGGACGCCTGCCTGCTCACCGCCGCCCCCGCGGACGCACCTCTGGCGCGAGCCGCGGAGGCGCTCTGGCTCCGTCTCGCCGGTGAGCTGCCCGAACCGGAATCCGCCGAAGCGCTGTGCCTGAAGGCGCACGCCGCCTACGTCCGCGGCGATCTGACCATCGCCAACATGGCGCTGGCCAGGGCCCGCGAAGTCGATCCGGAACACCGGATGGCCAGGCTGCTGGCGGCCGCCCTGGACGGGATGCTGGCCCCGGCCGACGTGGCCGAAATCGTGCTGCGGCAGCGGGCGGACGAGCCGCCCGCGCTCAGTCTCAGACCGCCTGGCGGGACTGAGTGAACGCCCACGCGTCGGCCACGATGCCGTCGAGGTCGGTGCGCTCGGGCTTCCAGCCGAGTTCCTCGCCCGCCTTTTCGCTGGACGCCACCAGCACCGACGGGTCGCCCGCCCGCCGTGGCGCGACAGCGGCGGGGATCTCGTGACCGGTGGTGCGGCGGCACGCCTCGATCACCTCGAGCACGGAGAAACCGGTGCCGCTGCCGAGGTTGTAGATGCGGTGCTCGCCGTCGACCGCGTGCCGCAGGGCCAGCAGGTGCGCGTCGGCGAGGTCGACCACGTGGATGTAGTCGCGGATGGCGGTGCCGTCCGCGGTCGGGTAGTCGTCACCGAAGATCTGGATCCGCTCGCGGTCCCCGGTGGCGACCTGGAGCACGAGGGGAATCAGGTGGGTTTCGGTGGTGTGCCGCTCGCCGAAGGAACCGTAGGCGCCGGCGACGTTGAAATAGCGCAGGCTGACGGCGGCGATGCCGTGGGCGCGCGAGAACGACGTGATCGCGTGGTCGATGGCCAGCTTCGTCGCGCCGTAGGTGTTCGTCGGCTGCGTCGGCGCCGTCTCCGGGATGGGGGAGGACTCGGGCTCGCCGTAGGTGGCCGCGGTGGAGGAGAACACCAGCCGCTTCGTGCCGTGGTCGCGCATCGCTTCGAGCAGGCGAAGTGTGGTCAGGACGTTGCCTTCCCAGTACTTCGCCGGATCCGTCATCGACTCGCCGACCAGCGACTTGGCGGCGAAGTGGAGAACGCCGTCGAAACCGTCGCCGAGGAGGCGCTGAGCGACCTCGGCGGCGTCACCCTCGACGAAGGTGGCGTCCGGGTGCACCGCGTCGGCGTGTCCGGTGGAAAGGTCGTCGACCACGGTGACGTCGTGCCCGGCCTCGATGAGGCGGGCCGCGCAGACGCTGCCCACATAACCGGCTCCGCCCGTCACCATCAGTTTCAGGGCCTTGGTCGGTTCGTCGGTCACGTTCGCGCCTTTCTGCTGCGGATGCGGTCGCGGCCCAGTGTCCTCGCCCCCGGGCACACGGCACGCCCGGGGGTCTCGCGAGGACAGTGCCTACAGCTCGTCGCGACCGGCGCCGCGCGACGGCACCGCGGTGAACAGCCTGGGGTGACGCAGATCCGCCGCCTCGTACGCGGCCTTCACCGCTCGTCCCACGGCGTCCACATCGGACTCGCGGACCAGCGCGATCGCCGAACCGCCGAAGCCGCCGCCGGTCATCCGCGCGCCGAGCGCCCCGGCCGCACGGGCCGAATCGACGGCGAGGTCGAGTTCACGGGTGGAGATCCGGTAGTCGTCGCGCATGCTGACGTGCGAGGCGTCCAGCTGCGGGCCGATCTCGGTGATCCGGCCGGCGCGCAGCAGGTCCACGGTGTCGAGGACCCGCTGGTTCTCCGTCACCACGTGGCGCACCAGCGGAACCAGCTCGTCCGGCAGCTTCGCGAGCGCGGTGTCGAGCCCGTCGACACCGATGTCCCTCAGCGCTTTCACTCCGAGCAGTTCCGCGGCGCGCTCACAGCCCCGCCGGCGTTCGCCGTAGCCGCCCTCGGCGTGCGAGTGCTTCGTGCGGGTGTCCATGATCAGGATCCGGACGCCGGATTCCTCCAGCGGGAACGGCACCTGCTCCATCTCACCGGAGCGGACGTCGAGGAACAGCACGTTCGATTCCGTGCAGCACAAGGACGCCGTCTGGTCGAGCAGGCCGGTCGGCGCCCCGACGAAGTCGTTCTCCGAACGCTGCACCCAGCGGGCCACCTCGTGCAGGCCCGGCGCCCCCGCGCCGGTCCCCGGGGTGATCCCCGCCAGCCCGAGGAGGGCGAGCGCGACAGCGCATTCGAGCGCGTGGGAGGAGGACAGTCCCGCCCCCGAGGGCACGTCCCCCGCGATCGCCACGTCCGCGCCGGAGCCGAGACCCTGGTCGCGCAGCACCCAGGCGACCCCCGCCGGGTACGCGGCCCACCCCTCGACCGAGCCGGGCTTCAGGTCGCCGATGGTGAGCGGGCCCGATTCCTGGACCCGGCCGTCCGAGCCGAGCGTGGCCACGGTGAGCACACCGTCCTCGCGCGGGCTCGCCGCGGCGGCGAGCCGGTGCGGGAGGGCGAACGGCAGCACGAAACCGTCGTTGTAGTCGGTGTGCTCGCCGATCAGGTTCACCCGGCCCGGCGCCGACCAGACCCCGGCCGGAGCCCGGCCGTGGAGGGTCCGGAAGGTCGCCGCGGCGTCGGACGCGGCGCTCACCTGGCTTGCGCCAGCACGGCGTGCAGGGCCGAGGTGGCCACCTGGGCGGTGTTGCTGCCACCGGTGACCTCGATGGTCCCGCCGGGTGCCGCCTTGCCGACCTTGACCCGGCTGCCGGGCACGATGCCGACCGACTTGAGCTCGGTCATCAGCGTCTCGTCCAGCTGCACGTGCTCGGCGATGCGGCGGATTTCGACCTCGCCGCCACCCATCCGGGCGAATTCGTCGAGCCGCACGAGGTCGGCCTCGGCCGGCGGGGCGGGATCGCCGTCGCCGAGCTTGTCCAGCCCCGGGATCGGGTTGCCGTAGGGCGAGGTGGTGGGGTGGTCGAGCAGCTTGACCAGCTTGCGCTCGACGGCCTCGCTCATCACGTGTTCCCAGCGGCAGGCCTCGTTGTGGACGTGTTCCCATTCCAGGCCGATGACGTCGACCAGGAGGCGCTCCGCCAGGCGGTGTTTGCGCATGACCGCGATGGCGAGTTCACGGCCGTGCTCGGTCAGCTGCAGGTGCCTGTCGTCCGCGACGACGACCAGCCCGTCCCGTTCCATCCTGGCGACGGTCTGGCTCACGGTCGGGCCGCTCTGCTGCAGCCGCTCCGCGATCCGGGCCCGCAGCGGGACGACACCTTCTTCTTCGAGCTCGTAGATCGTACGCAAGTACATCTCTGTGGTGTCGATGAGATCGTTCACGCTGTCCCCTTCGTCCGCGTTGCTCATCGTAGTCGCTGGCACTGACAGCGACGCAGGCGTGGGGACAACAAGCGCCGCGGCGGGAAAAGTCCCCCCAAGCTGGGCGCGGAGCCGCCGGGCGCGGGAAGATGGCCCCATGCGCCCCATGATCACCACCAGCGAACTCGCCGCGCAGCTCTCCGGCCCGGAATCGGCACGCTCCGTAGTCCTCGATGTCCGCTGGCGGCTCGCGGGCCCGCCCGGCGCCGATTCCTATCGTGAGGCGCATCTCCCGGGCGCGGTGTACGTCGACCTCGACACCGCGCTCGCCGGGGAACCGGGTGACGGTGGCCGTCATCCGCTGCCCGAACCGGAGACGCTGCAGCGGCACCTGAGGGCGGCCGGTGTCCGCGCCGGGCATCCGGTCGTGGTCTACGACGACTCCGACGGGTCGGTCGCGGCCCGCGCGTGGTGGCTGCTGCGCTGGGCCGGGCACGCCGAGGTCGCCGTACTGGACGGCGGGTTCGCCGCGTGGGCCGAGGAAGAGCGCCCGCTCACCACCGAGGTCCCCTCGCCAGAGGAAGGGGACATCGTCGTCGAGCCCGGTGGCATGCCGGTGCTCGACGCGGCCGAGGCCGCCACACTCGCCAGGGACGGGCTGCTCTTCGACGCGCGGGCGAAGCCGAGGTACGCGGGGGAGACCGAGCCGATCGACCCGCGTGCCGGGCACATCCCCGGCGCGGTCAACGCGCCCTTCTCCGGGCATCTCGCGGAGGACGGCCGCTGGCGTGACGCCTCGGAACTGGCTGAGCGGTTCGAAGGGTTCGGCGTGACGCCGGAGACGCCGGTCGGTGTCTACTGTGGATCGGGCGTCACCGCCTCGTCCGTCGTGCTCGCGCTCGAGGTCTCCGGCCATCCGGCGCCCGTGGCGCTGTACGCGGGTTCGTGGTCGCACTGGTCCCGCGATCCGGAGCGCCCGGTGGCCACCGGGGACCTGCCCGGCTGACCCGCGGCGTCCGGAATGGGGGCACGAGCCGCACTCGGGCACTAGAGTTCGCACCATGCGAGCACCGGCCGTCGTATGGGACTCCTCGCTGCTGGGTTACGACCTCGGCGGCGAGCATCCGTTCAATCCGGTGCGGCTCGAACTGACCATCCGGCTCGCCACCGAACTCGGCGTGCTCGACGGGGTCGATCTGCTCGTCCCCGACGCCGCGGGCGAAGACGAGCTGCGCCGCGTCCACCTGGACGAGTACATCGAGGCCGTGCGGCAGGCACCGATGACCGGTGCCGATTTCGCGCACGGGCTCGGTACCGAGGACAACCCGGTGTTCACCGGCATGCACGAGGCTTCCGCGCTGGTCGTCGGGTCGACGCTGCTGGCCGCGCGCAAGATCGCCGACGGCGAGGCGACCAGGGCGGTGAACATCGCCGGCGGGCTGCACCACGCGATGCCGGGCAAGGCGTCGGGCTTCTGCGTCTACAACGACTGCTCGGTGGCGATCTCGTGGCTGCTGGACCACGGCTTCGACCGCGTCGCCTACGTCGACACCGACGTCCATCACGGCGACGGCGTGCAGACGGCGTTCTACGACGACCCTCGGGTGCTGACCGTTTCCCTGCACCAGCACCCGTTCACGCTGTGGCCGGGCACGGGCTACTCGGCGGAGATCGGCAAGGGCGGGGCCGAGGGCACCGCAGTCAACCTCCCGCTGCCGCCCGGCACCCGCGACGGCGGCTGGCTGCGGGCGTTCGAGGCGGTGGTGCCGTCGCTGCTGGAGCAGTTCCGGCCGCAGATCCTCGTCACCCAGTGCGGCGTCGACTCGCACGAGGAAGACCCGCTGGCGGACCTCTCGCTCTCGGTGGACGGCCATCGCGCCATCTACCGGCGGCTGCGGGAACTGTCCGAAGCGCACGCCGGCGGCCGCTGGATCGCCGTGGGCGGCGGTGGCTACCAGCTGATCCGGGTGGTGCCGCGGTCCTGGACGCATCTGCTCGCCACCGTGCTCGACCGCGACGTCGACCCGGCGACGGCCCTGCCGCCGAACTGGGTCGCGTCGATCTCCCGGGCCGCGCCGACGGCCGAGATCCCGCCCGGCATGTCCGACGGCCGCGAAACCGCTTTCGTCCCGTGGGGAGACGGGGCCGACGAACCGGTCGACATCGCCATCCGCGACACGCGCCGCGCGATCTTCCCGCTGCACGGCCTCGATCCGGACGATCCGAGGGACTGACATGGCCACTGAGGACGCCACGCAGGACGTCAAACGCGACCCCTACGACTACCCGCGCGAGTGGGAGGCCGACGTCCTGCTCTCCGACGGCGGCACGGTGCACCTGCGCCCGGTGATCCCCAGCGACGCCGACGGGCTCGTCGCCTTCCACGGCCGGTTGTCCGAACGCACCCGGTACTTCCGGTACTTCGGCGCCTATCCGCGGATCCCGCAGCGGGACCTCGACCGGTTCTCCACCGTCGACCACCACGACAGGGTCGCCTTCGTCGCGCTGCTGGGCGACGACATCGTGGCTGTCGGCCGCTACGAACGGCTCGACCACGGGCCGTCGGCCGAGGTCGCGTTCGTCGTCGACGACGCCCACCAGGGCCGCGGGCTCGGGTCGATCCTGCTGGAACACCTGGCCGCCGCCGCTTCGGAATCCGGGCTGCGCCGGTTCGTCGCCGAGGTGCTCGCCGAGAACGCGGCGATGGTCCGCGTGTTCCGCGACGCGGGTTACCAGGTCAGCCGCGAGATCGAAGAAGGCGTGCTGCACCTGGAATTCGACATCGACCCGACCGAGGAATCCCTCGCGGTCGCCCGGTCCCGGGAACAGGCCGCCGAGGCGCGCAGCGTGCACAACCTGCTGCATCCGAAGTCGGTCGCGGTGATCGGCGCGTCCACCGATCCGACGAAGATCGGCTACGTCGCCCTCACGAACCTGTTGAGCGCCGACTTCGCCGGCACCGTGTACCCGGTCAACCCCGAGCACAAGTCCGTGCGCGGCGTGCGGGCGTATCCGTCCGTCGTGGACATTCCCGACGCCGTGGATCTCGCGCTGGTCGCGGTCCCCGCCGAGGCCGTCGAGTCCGTTTTGGACGGTGCGCTGGCCAAGGGGGTCAAGACCCTCCTGATCGTCTCGGGCGGGTTCGCCGAAGCCGGACCGCACGGGCTGCACGCCGAGCTGAGGCTGGTCGGGGAGGCGAGGGCGCACGGCATGCGCGTCGTCGGCCCGAACGCGCTGGGCGTGCTCAACACCGACGCTTCGGTCCGGCTCAACGCCACCCTTGCGCCCCGCCTGCCCGCGCGCGGCCGCACCGGGTTCTTCTGCCAGTCCGGCGCGCTGGGCACCGCGATCCTCGCCGACGCTGAAGCGCGCGGCCTCGGGCTTTCGACGTTCGTCTCGGCCGGTAACCGGGCCGACGTCTCCGGCAACGACCTGCTCCAGTACTGGGAGACCGATCCGGCGACCGACCTCGTCCTGCTCTACCTGGAATCGTTCGGCAACCCGCGCAAGTTCGCGCGGCTCGCGCGACGGCTGGCGCGGACGAAACCGGTGGTGGCGGTGAAATCCGGCAGGCACGCGGTCCGCCCGCAACTCGCCGCGACCTCGGCGGAGGTCGACGAGGCCAGCGTCCAGGCCCTGTTCGAGCAGGCGGGCGTCGTCCGCGTCGACACGCTCGCCCAACTCTTCGACACCGCGCTGGTCTTCGCCCACCAGCCGCTGCCCGCCGGGCCGCGGATCGCCATCGTCGGCAACTCCAGCGCCATCGGGTTGCTCGCCGCCGACACCGCGCGGGCGCACGGTCTCCGGCTGACCGCCGACCCGGTCGACGTCGGACCGCAGGCGAGCCCGGAGGAATTCGCCGCCGCCGTGCGTGAAGCCCTCAACTCCCCGGAGACCGACGCGCTCGTCGTGGTCTTCGTGCCCCCGCTCGCGATCCCGGGTACGGCCTACGCCCGCGCGCTGCGGGAGGCCGTCGTCGAGATGGACAAGAACAAGCCGATCGTGTCGACCTTCCTCGCCGTCGAGGGCGTTCCGGACGAGTTGGCCGTGCTGTCCGAGGACGGCGTGCCGACCCGGGGTTCGGTCCCGTCGTACCCCAGCCCCGAACGCGCGGTGAACGCGCTCGCGCGGGTCGTGCGTTACGCCGCCTGGCGGCAGCGGCCGCAGGGCAACCTGGTGCGCCCCGCCGGTCTGCACGCCGAACAGGCGCAGGTCATCGTCGGCGAACTGCTGTCCGGCGAAGACGGCAAGACGACGCTGCTGTCGGACGACGACGTGGTCCGGCTCCTGGGCTGCTACGGCATCGACGTCGTCCCGTTCCAGGTCGTGACTTCCGCGGAGGAGGCGGTGAAAGCCGCCGAGGACCTCGGTTTCCCGGTCACCCTCAAGGCCGTGGACGAACGGCTGCGCGGCAGGCCGGACCTCGCCGGGGTACGGCTCGATCTGTCCTCTTCGGACGGAGTGCGCCGGGCGTACCTCGATCTGCGGGAGATTTCGGGCGACGACGAGGTCTACGTCCAGCGGATGGCGCCGAAGGGCCTGTCGTGCGTGATCGGGCTACAGGACGACCCGTCGTTCGGGTCGCTCGTGTCGTTCGGGCTCTCCGGGCTGGTCAGCACGCTGCTGGGGGACCGGGCCTACCGGGCCGTCCCGCTCACCGACGTCGACGCCGCCACCCTGCTGCGCGAACCGAGGACTTCGCCGCTGCTCACCGGGTACCGCGGCGACGAGCCGGCGGATCTGGCCGCGCTCCAGGACATCGTGCTGCGCGTCGCGGCGCTCGCCGAGGACAACCCCGAGGTCCGCTCGATGACGCTCGACCCGATCCTGGCCTCGCCGGACGGCGCGTTCGTCGCCAACGCCCGGATCGTGCTGGGCCCGCCGCCGTCCCGGCCCGACACCGGACCGCGGCGGCTGCGGCCGATCAACGCCCCTATTTGAGGCCGGGGAGCACGACGGCGAGCACGCTCACCGCCAGCGGCGCGAGGATCCCGAACGCCGCCGTGACGGTCTTGCCCACCGTCGTGTCCGTCCCGAGAAGCTGCGTCAGCCGGGCGCGTCCGGCGAGCCACTCCTCGGTGGGCCGCGCGTCGGGCGGCACCGGGTAGAGCTCGTCGACCAGCCGCAGGCACCGGGTCTTCCACGCGAGGAACACCGGAACGTAGAGCAGGAGCGAGATCCCGGTGAACAGCGCGCCGTAGAGCAGCACGCTCTCCGGCGGGAAGGCCTCCTTCGGGGTGCCGGTCGCGAGGAACGCCCGCCGCTGGGCCCCGGCGTCGATGACCGCCGTCGACACGATGAGCGCCAGCACCGTGAGACAGATCCCGTTGGCGCGCTTGCAGTCGAGGAGTTCGCCGAGGACATCGGCCGCCTGCTCGCGCTCCTCGCCGTCGAGCACTC
Organism: Amycolatopsis azurea DSM 43854; assembly: GCF_001995215.1. GTDB lineage: Bacteria > Actinomycetota > Actinomycetes > Mycobacteriales > Pseudonocardiaceae > Amycolatopsis > Amycolatopsis azurea. The sequence continues at coordinate 95,471 of NZ_MUXN01000006.1, read as the reverse complement.
GCGAGATCCGGCGTAGGCGGGTGTGGTTGAGCCACAACCCCAGCACCGCGGGTGCCGCCGCGATCAGGCCGAGGGCGAGCAGGGTCCGCGAGATCCCGATCGCCGTCGTGGGCTTGAGATCCCCGATCGGCGAGCCGGTCTTCCACTGGAACGCGAACAGGATCGCCGCGAAGATCCCGTAGGCCAGCGCCGGTTTCCACACCGCGACACCGGCCAGCCGGCGCCAGCCCGACAGGGGGACCGAGTGCGCGAACAGGAAGGCGAACAGCACCGCCGACGCCCCGATCAGCACCGACCACACCCCGAACTCGCCGGTGCCTGCCAGGGCCTGGTTACCGCGCGAGCCGAGGGCCGCCCGGGTCAGCAAGCCGAGCCCGGCGAAGGCGCCGAGAGCGAGCACGCTGATCACGAGCGGCCAGAGCCAGTGCTTTCTCAGGCGCGTCACGCCGTCAGTCTGCCGGGAACGGCGCCGGTCAGGAATCCCACCCTTGGGGGGAGCGGGCGGCGAGGTCCGCGTCGTGGCCGGTGAACGTCGCGATGTCGCCCCGGATCGTGTTGTGGAAGGCGACGACCCGCCCGTCGTGGACGAGCATCGTCTGCACCGCGCGTTGCTCCCCGGCGAGAGGGCCCGCCGGGATGGACATCACCGTCTCGGTGTGCACGAGGTCGATCCCGCCGCCGAGCGGGCGGCTCGACAGCCGGCTCATCTTCAGCGTGCTGCCGCGGTAGATGGTGTCGAAGATCTTCTGGCTCTCCCGCGCGATGGTCGCCCGGCCGCGCTGGATCCGGCCGACGACGTCGACGAAATCCACGTCCTCGGCGAAGTTCGCGGCCCACGCCTCACCGTCACCGGCGTTCCAGGCGCGCTCCAGCGCGGTGATGATCTCCTCGGTGGCCATCGCAATCCTCCCTGTAACGGCGATCCGTTACTGAGAACGACGTGCCAGGGCATCGTCGGGTTGCGCGGTCGCGTCGCTGCTTCGGTGACGCAGGTTCTTGCCGAAGAACGCCGAGAGCCGAGCGCGCTGCACGGCGACGCTCCGCGCAGGATCGACGGTGCCGATGAACGCCGCCGGGGCGTTGCCCAGTTGCGGCAACAGGGCCTGGTAGTCGGTGAAGCTGAAGTGCTCACCGTCCGGCAGGCGCACCTCGCGGGTCCAGCCGCGCTGGTTGCGCTGGAACTCCTGCCAGGACGCGTCCGACGCCGCGCTGTGGTCACCCGCGCTCATCAGCAGGAACGGCCGGTCGAGGCCTTCGTCGGCGACGCGGCCGAAGATCCGCTGTGACTGCGAGTGGGCCATGCTGCCGTCGAGATTCGCCCCGGCCACTACGCGCCGGTCGGCCACCATCGTCTCGCCCGCGGTGAACCCGCCGGCGGAGTGCCCGAACATGCCGACGTGGGACAGGCCGAGCGAGTCGAGGACGAACCGCGTGTCCCGGACGCGGGTGTCGATCATGCGCTTCGACACCTCGATGCTCGACGGCGGCAAGGCCTTCTTCGCGACGCGGCCGCCGGGGAACTCGACCGCTTCCGCCTCGTAGGTGTGATCGACGGCCACGACGACGTAACCCTCGCTCGCGAGCTGTTCCTGCAGCGTGGTGCCGTGGGACCTGGGCAAGGTGCCGCCGGGCGAATACAGCACGACCGGCCGGTCGCCGCCCAGCGCGGGCGCGCCGGGCCGGGAGTGGGTGGGGAAGCGGTAATCGAGCTGATCCGCCGGCATACCCAGCTTGACGGCGTCGCCCTCGGCCACGACCTTCGCGACCCCGGGGGCCATGTACGGCGCTTTCGGCTTTCCGCTGGGCAAGGCCGGATAGCGCACGGTGACCATCAATTCCCTTACGGCGCCGGGAACCCACGGGTCCTGGCGGGAGTGGTCGATCAGGTGGAGATCGGTGCTGCCGACCGCGTACGGGCCGGTCGGCGCGGGCAGGCCGAGGCGGACGGGCGCTGCCGACGCCGTCGGTGCGAGGAGAACGGCGGGCAGGCCAAAGCCGTGGCCAGTACCCCGATCCTGTGCGGAATTCGTTTCATGGCAACAAACTTAGGGAGCGATCCGGTGCCGAGGCATCGGGAAGATCACCGGTGCCGACCCTGGTATCAATCCCGGAGGGGCACATCGCATCCAGAGGACTAAACGCCGGGATATCGGAGCTCCCAGGCTTCCCCGGCACCGTCCGCGGCCAGTTCCCGTTTGAGCACCTTGTGCGTCGCCGTCCGGGGCAAGGCGTCGACCACCCGCACGAACCGGGGCCGCTGCTTCGGTCCGAGATCGCTTTGAGCGGCGACGAAGGCGGCGAACTCGCTCTCGTCGATCGGCGACCGGCAGACCAGCGCGGCCATCACCTGGTCGCCCACCCGCGGATCCGGCACCGCGTACACGGCGGCCTCGCGAACGGCGGGATGCCGCAGGAGCGCGCGTTCGATCGGGGCCGTGCCGAGGTTCTCGCCGTCGACGCGAAGCCAGTCGCCGAGCCGCCCCGCGAAGTAGCAGTAGCCGTCCGCGTCGAGGTAGGCCAGGTCGCCGGTGTGGTACATCCCGTCGCGCATCCGCTCGGCCTCGGCGGCCGGATCGCCGTAGTACCCGGCGAAGAAGCCCGGTCCGCCGGTGTTGACCAGTTCGCCGACCGCCTCGGCGGCGTTGAGCAGTTTCCCGCCCGCGTCGAATTCCGCCGGAGGACAGGGCTTTCCGGTCTCCGGATCGAGGACGGCGACGCCGTCGAGCAGCCGGCCGAGCGAGCCGGCCGGCGTGGTGGCGTCCCGGCCGAAGTTCACGCCGCCCTCGGTCGAGCCGAACGCGTCGACCACGTGACAGCCGAACCGCCTGCCGAACACGGCGAGGTCGGCCTCCGCGCCTTCGTTGCCGTAGACCAGTTTCAGCGAGTTGTCGGCGTCGTCGTCCCGCTCGGGAGTGGTGAGCACATAGGACAACGGTTTGCCGACGTAGTTGGCGTAGGTCGCCCCGAATTTCCGGACGTCCGGGAGGAAACCGGAGGCGGAGAACCGGCGCCGCAGCGCGATCCCCGCACCCGAGGCGAGCCCGACCGACCAGCCCGCCATGACGGCGTTGGAGTGGAACATCGGCATCGACACGTACACGGTGTCCTGTGTGGACAGACCGAACCGGCCGGCCAGCATCTCGCCGGGGTAGGCGACCTTGTCGTGCGTGCACCGGACGGCCTTCGGGTCGCCGCTGGTGCCGGAGGTGAAGATCAGCATGAGCAGGTCTTCCGGCGTCGCGGCCACGGGAACGACCGTCTCCTGGGAAGGCTCCAGAGCACTCAGCGGCCGCACCGGGACACCGGCCTCGGAGAGCAGGGGAAGGTACTTCTCCTCAGCGAACACCAGCTCGCAGTCGGCCAGCGCGATGTCGCGGGCCAGCGCCGCGCCCCGCCGCGTCGGGTTCAGGCCGACCAGGACGTGCCCCGAGAGCGCGGCGCCGCCGAGCAGGAACGAGAATTCGGGGACGTTGTCGGCCAGCAGCCCGAAATGCCCGCCGGGACGCAGGATCCCGGTCAGCGCGGCCGCGTACCCGGCGCAGGCCCGGACGTGGTCGGCCCAGGACCAGCGCCGGTCTTCGAACAGCAGCCCGGTCGACTGGTCTTCCGCCCTGGCGAGCAGGAGTTCCGTGACCGTGGCGGTCATGCCGGGTCCGCGGCCAGGAGATCGCCGAGGCCGCGCAGCTGCGCGGTCGCGCCGCCCAGGGTGAACTCGAGCCGCTTCGCCGCGACGAAGTAGCGGTGCAGCGTGTGGTCGACGTCGATGCCGACCCCGCCGTGGATGTGCACGGCGGTGTGCGCGACGCGATGACCGGCTTCGGCCGCCCAGAACTTCGCCGTCGCGACCTCTTCGGTCGCCTGCAGTCCTTCGCTCAGCCGCCAGGCGGCCTGCCACAACGTCAGCCGGACGGCTTCGACGTCGAGGTAGGCGTCGGCGAGCCGCTGCCGCACCGCCTGGAAACTCCCGATGAGGTGACCGAACTGCTTGCGTTCCCCCGCGTACGCCGCGGTCAGTTCCAGTGCCCGTTCGACGACGCCGAGCTGCTGCGCGCAGACGCCGATCGTGCCCCGCAGCCGCAGCCACTCACCGATGTCGCCCAGGGAGACGGTGGCCTTCGCGCCGGTCAGTTCGACGAGCGCCGCGTCGGCGTGATCGACGGTCCGCTGTGACGAGACGGTCACCGCGTCCCGGTCGAGCAGGAACACCTGGCGGTCGCCGCCGATGGCGGCCTCGATCAGGAAGCCGTGCGCGAACGCGCCCGACGCCACCGCGGTCTGCGCGCCGGTCAGCCGCCAGCCGTCGCCGTCGGCCTCGGCGGTGAACCCGCACGGCACGCCGTAGTCCGCCACCGCGACGGCGAGGACGTGGTCACCGCGCAGCACCGGGACGACCCAGCGTTCGGCCAACTGCCCGTCCCCGAACTGCGCTATCGCTGCCGCGCCCATGACGACCGACGTCAGATACGGCACGGGCGCGACCGCGCGGCCGATCTCGGCCAGGACCGAACACTGCTCCAGCAGCCCGAACCCGCCGCCGCCGACCGACTGCGGCAGCGCGGCGTCGACGACTCCCGCCTGCGCGAGCGCTGTCCACAGTGGAGCGTCGAAGCCGCCGGAACCGTGCGGCCCCAGCACGTCGGGCGTGACCTTGTCCGTCAGGATCCGGCGCGTGAGCGACGCGAGATCCTGCTGCGCTTCCGTGAGCGTGAAGTCCATCAGAGTCTCCTAGCGCGTGACGGGCAGGCCGAGGGCGGTCGCGGCGATCATGTCCCGCTGGACCTCGTTGGCGCCGCCGCCGAAGGTCAGGATCAGGGACGAGCGGTGCAGCCGTTCGATCCGGCCGCGCAACTGGGCGCCGGGGGAGCCTTCGCGGACCACCGCGCCCGCGCCGAGGATCTCCATCATCAGCCGGTACGCCTCGGTCGCGAACTCCGTGCCGAACACCTTGGTCGCCGACGCCTCCGCCGGCCCGAGGTCGCTGCTCGCGGCCGCCCAGGCGATCCGCCAGTTCCGCAGTTTCAGGTATTCGGCGTGGGTGTGGATCCTGGCCAGGTGCAGCCGGACCCACGGCTGGTCGACGACGCGGGTGCCGTCGGGCAGCTTGGTCGTCTGCGCCCAGGTCCGCACGTCACGCAACGACGTCTGGATCGGCGCGGCCGAGGTCAGCGCCACCCGTTCGTGGTTGAGCTGGTTCGTGATGAGCGGCCAGCCCTCGTTCTCCCCGGCGACCCGCGAGGTCACCGGTACACGCACGTCGTCGTAGTAGGTCGCGCTCGTGCCCGGCCCGGCGACCGTGTGCACCTTCGTCCAGGAGAAGCCCGGTGCCGACGTCGGCACGATCAGCGTGCTCAGCCCCTTGTGCCTGCGGGCCTCGGGGTCGGTGCGGGCGGCCAGCCAGATGTAGTCGGCGTACTCGATCAGGCTGGTCCACATCTTCTGGCCGTTGATGACGTAGTCGTCGCCGTCGCGGACCGCGCGGGTGCGCAGGGACGCCAGGTCGGTTCCCGCGCCCGGCTCGGAGTAGCCGATCGCGAAATGCAGTTCGCCGGCGGCGATCTTCGGCAGGTAGAACGCCTTCTGTTCTTCGGTGCCGTAGCGCATGATCGTCGGCCCGACGGTGTTCACCGTGAGGAACGGGACGGGCACCCCCGCCGCGGCCGCCTCGTCGGTGAAGATGAGCTGATCGAGCATCGGCCTGTCCTGGCCGCCGTACTCGCGGGGCCAGCCGATCGCGAGCCAGCCCGAACTGCCCAGGTCCCGGACGATTTCCTTGTATACCAGGCCGTCGCCGTACTCGCCGCCGTCACCGGCCAGGGCTTCACGGCGTTCGGGGGTCATCAGCCCGGCGAAGTACTCCCGGAGTTCCCCGGCCAGGGCCCGCTGCTCCGGCGTGTAGTCGATCCGCATCCGTCACCTCTGCCGTCGGTGCTCGTTACTGGTGCCATGGCCGCTCGCGGCGGTAGGGTAGAACCTGTTCTAGTTGTACCAGGTGTGGCGGCGAGGAGGGAATATGGAGATCGACGTCGATCGCTCGCTCTGTGAAGCGAACGCGATCTGTGTCGGCTTCGCGCCCGAGGTCTTCGATCTCGACGACGACGAGGAGCTGGTCCTCGCTTCGGCCGAAGTTCCGCAGAATCAAGTAGAACGTGTTACTCAGGCTGTGGCGAGCTGTCCGAAAAACGCCCTGCTCATACGTAGTTAGCACCGTTTATTTGCACCTTGCATGCGGCGAGAACAGATTCTAGTGTGTGCGAAGAGGCTGGCATGTGGAAAGGCTGGAGGCCCGGAGTGAGTTTGGACGGCAAGACGGCCATCGTGACCGGGGCCGGCGCGGGACTCGGCCGGGCCGAGGCGCTGGCGCTGGCCGCGGCGGGAGCGTCGGTGGTGGTCAACGACGTGTCGGACGCCGCTCAGCTGGTGGCCGACGAGATCGAGGCCGAAGGCGGCAAGGCCGTCGCGGTCACCGGTGACGTGTCGGAGTCCGCGACCGCGGACGCGCTCCTCACCGCCGCCGTCGACCACTTCGGCGGGCTCCACGTCCTGGTCAACAACGCGGGCGTGCTGCGCGACCGGATGCTGTTCTCGATGTCCGACGAGGAATGGGACACGGTGCTCCGCGTCCACCTTCGCGGGCACTTCCTGCTTTCCCGCAACGCCGGGGCGTACTGGCGTGACAAGTCCAAAGTGGACGGCGCGCCGGTGTACGGCCGGGTGGTCAACACCGCGTCGGAGTCGTTCCTGCTCGGCGCCCCCGGCCAGCCGAACTACGGCGCGGCCAAGGCGGGTATCGCCGCGCTCACCGTCTCCACCGCGCGCGGCCTCTCCCGCTACGGCGTCCGCGCCAACGCGATCTGCCCGCGCGCCCGCACCGCGATGACCGAAGGGGTCTTCGGGGCCGACGCGCCGGAAGGGATCGACCCGCTTTCGGTCGACCACGTCGCGCCGTTCGTGTCCTTCCTCTGCTCGCCCGAGTCCGACCGCGTCAACGGTCAGGTCTTCCTCGTCTACGGCGGGATGGTCGCGCTCATGCGGCCGCCGTCGGTCGAGCAGCGGTTCGACACCGTCAACGGCACGTGGACCGCCGAAGAACTCGCGGGAAGCGTGGGCGGTTACTTCGCCGACCGCGACCCGGAACGCATGTTCTCCGCATCCGAAATCATGTCGCTGCCGTGAGGAGATGACGATGGGCAGGCTCGACGGCAAGGTAGCCCTGATCACCGGTGGCGCCCGCGGGCAGGGCGAGGCGGCCGCGCGGCTGTTCGTCGCCGAGGGCGCCCGCGTGGTGATCGCCGACATCAATGACCTAGACGGCAAGAAACTCGCCGCCGACCTCGGCGAGTCCGCCGTCTACCAGCATCTCGACGTCGGCGACGAGGACGGATGGGACGCCGCGATCCAGCGGACCCAGGCCGAGTTCGGCCCGCCGACGGTGCTGGTCAACAACGCGGGGATCCTGCACTTCTCGGAACTCGGGAAGACCACGCTCGCCGACTACGAACGCGTCATGCGGGTCAATCAGATCGGGGCGTTTCTCGGCATGCGTTCGGTCGTTGAACCGATGACCGGGGCCGGTGGCGGCTCCATCGTCAACGTGTCCTCTGTGGAAGGCCTCGCCGGGATGCCGTACCTCGTCGCCTACACCGCGAGCAAGTTCGCGATCCGCGGGATGACCAAGGTCGCCGCGCTCGAACTCGGCGCGAAGAACATCCGGGTCAATTCGGTCCATCCCGGCGCGATCGACACACCGATGGTCGCCGCTGCGGCCGGTGGGCAGAAGATCGACATGTCGTGGGTGGGCAAGAAGGTCGCCCTCGGCCGCGTCGGGCAGCCGGAGGACATCGCGAAACTCGTCCTGTTCCTGGCCAGTGACGACAGTTCCTACAGCACGGGCTCGGAATTCGTCGCCGACGGCGGCGCGACCGCCACGCACGCCCTCAAGATCTAGCGCGGAGGTGCCGAGAGCAAAGTGAACACCGCTAACGCAACGGTGCGTCAGCGGGTGGAGTAAGACTCGGGGCAGGCGACTGGGAGGTTCTGTGGGAGCGACGGTGTCCTTCCCCGGTACGGGTGCGCTCACACAGGTCGGCAGGCTCGCGACCCTGTCGTGGGAAGTCCTGCGCGCGATCTTCAAACGACCGTTCCAATTCCGCGAATGGATCCAGCAGTGCTGGTTCTTCGCCAGTGTCACCATCCTGCCGACGGCGCTGGTGGCGATCCCGTTCGGCGCGGTCATCGCGTTGCAGCTGGGTTCGCTGACGCAGCAGATCGGCGCGCAGTCGTTCACCGGCGCGGCGAGCGCGCTCGCGATCGTGCAGCAGGCGAGCCCGCTGATCACCGCGTTGCTGGTGGCCGGCGCGGGCGGCAGCGCGGTCTGCGCCGACATCGGCGCCCGCAAGATCCGCGAAGAGATCGACGCGATGGAGGTCCTCGGGGTCAACCCGATCCAGCGCCTGATCGTGCCGCGGGTGCTGGCGGCGATCGTGGTTTCGGTGCTGCTGAACGGTTTGGTCAGCGTCGTCGGGGTGCTCGGTGGTTATTTCTTCAACGTCGTCATGCAGGGCGGCACCCCGGGCGCGTACCTCGCCAGCTTCAACGCGCTCGCGCAGGTGCCGGACCTGTGGATCAGCGAGATCAAGGCGCTCCTCTACGGTTTCGTCGCCGGGGTGGTCGCGGCCTTCCGCGGGCTGAACCCGGCGGGCGGGCCGAAGGGCGTCGGCGACGCGGTGAACCAGGCCGTGGTCATCACGTTCCTGCTGCTGTTCCTGATCAACGTCGTGCTGACCGCGATCTACCTGCGGATAGTGCCGCCGAAGGCGATGTGACATGGCAGGCGAACCCGCGGTCTCGGACCGCACCCTCGAGATCATCGCGCGTCCCGGCGCGATGCTGGAAGGCTTCGGCGGCCAGCTGTCGTTCTACTTCCGGGCGCTGGCCTGGGCCCCGCGCACGATCCGGCGCTACGGCCGCGAGATCTTCCGCCTGCTGACCGAGGTCAGCTTCGGCACCGGCGCGCTCGCGGTCATCGGCGGGACGCTCGGCGTGATGATCGGGATGACGCTGTTCACCGGGCTCATCGTCGGCATGCAGGGCTACTCGGCGCTGAACCAGCTCGGCACCGCCGCGCTGACCGGGTTCATCTCGGCCTACTTCAACACCCGCGAGGTCGCGCCGCTTTCGGCCGGGCTCGCGCTTTCGGCCACCGTCGGCTGCGGGTTCACCGCGCAACTCGGCGCGATGAAGATCTCCGAGGAGATCGACGCGCTCGAAGTGATGGGCGTGCCGAGCCTGCCCTACCTCGTGACGACGCGGGTGATCGCGGGCGTCACCGCGGTCATCCCGCTCTACGCCGTCGGCCTGCTCTCGTCGTATCTCGCCTCGCGGCAGATCACCATCTGGCTCTACGGCCAGTCCGCGGGCACCTACGACCACTACTTCACGCTGTTCCTGCCGCCCGAGGACGTGCTCTGGTCGTTCCTCAAGGTGATCATCTTCAGCGTGCTCGTCATCCTTTCCCATTGCTACTACGGCTACACCGCCAGCGGTGGGCCCGCCGGGGTGGGGATCGCCGTCGGCCGCGCGGTGCGGACGTCGATCGTGCTGATCTCGGTACTCGACTTCTTCCTGAGCCTCGCGATCTGGGGCGCCACGACGACGGTGAGGATTTCCGGGTGAACAGGGGGATTCTGCTGCGGCGGCTCCGGCACCAGGTGCTGGGGCTGGTCTTCCTCGTGGTGGTCGTGTTGTTCTTCGTCACCACCATCGCCTTCTACCAGAAGGCCTTCACCTCGGTGACCCTGGTGAAACTGGAGACCGACCGCATCGGCAACCAGATGCGCGAGGGCGCGGACGTCAAGGTGCGCGGGGTGGTCGTCGGCGAGGTGCGGTCGATCCAGGCCCACGGCGACCACGCGACGATGGATCTGGCGCTGCAGCCGGACAAGACGTCGGCCATCCCGTCCAATGTGTCCGCGCGGCTGTTGCCGAAGACGTTGTTCGGTGAGCGGTATGTCGCTTTGCAGATCCCCGACAAGCCGGAACGGCATATCGGCGAGGGCGACGTCATCCCGCAGGACCGCAGCAGCAGCGCGATCGAGCTGGAAACCGTGCTCGGCGACGTGATGCCGTTGCTGCAGGCGGTCCAGCCGGAGAAGATGGCCAGCACGCTCAACGCCGTCGCGTCCGCTTTGGACGGTCAGGGCAAACAGCTCGGTTCGACGATGGCGGGGCTTTCGGACTACCTCGGGAAAGTGAACCCGTCGCTGCCCGACCTCAAGGCCGACATCTCCGGGCTGGCCGACGCCGCCAAGATCTACGACAAGGCCGCGCCGGACCTGCTGGCCGCGCTGTCGGATCTGACCACCACGAGCAAGACCCTCGTCGAGAGCCAGCGCGGCCTCGCCGACGTCTACTCGACCGTGACCGCCGCGTCGCTCGACCTGACGAGCTTCCTCAAAGTGAACCAGGACAACCTGATCCGTCTCACCACCAGCCTTCAGCCCACTTTGGACGTCCTCGCGAAGTACGCGCCGGAGTACCCGTGCCTGCTCAAGCAGCTCGCCGGTTCGGTGCCGCGCGCGGAACTCGCGTTCGGCAAGGGCACCGCGCATCCCGAGGTCAGCCGGGTGACCATCGAGTTCACGCCGAGCCGCGGCAAGTACCTGCCCGGCGTCGACGAGCCGAAGTACAACGACAAACGCGGCCCGCGGTGCTACCCGGAGGTGCCGCCGCCGGGACGCTGGCCGCAGTATCCGCCGGACGGTGCGATCGATGACGGATCGTCGAAGCCCGCGCCGCCGCGTGACCCGGACGGCACCCTGCCCGCCGGCGGGAGCGCCGGTGGGTCGGTGGTGAACACGCCGGACGAGCAGCGGTTGATCGACCTGCTCGTGTCGCCGGCGATGGGCACGACGCCGGACCAGGTGCCGAACTGGGGCAGCCTGCTGGTGGGGCCGCTGTACCGCGGGGCGGAGGTGGAACTCCGATGAGGACCACGTCAGCCGGGAGCGGGCTGAAGGGGCCCTTCACCGCATGCGACGCGGCGAAGGGAGCTTTCACCGCGTCGCATGCGGGGAAAGCGTCCTTCAGCCCCCGCCCCGCCGCAGGGAGGGCGGTCCGATGAGGTCCTTCGTCCCGGATCTGATCAAGATCCTCGTCTTCGCCGTGGTCACCGTGCTGCTCACCGCGATCCTCGGCGCCACCATCGCGAACACCAACTTCGGCGAGACCTCGGGCTACACGGCCAAGTTCACCGACGCGTCCGGGCTCAAGGAGGGCGACGACGTCCGCATCGTCGGCGTGAAGGTCGGGCAGGTCGGGAAGATCGAGGTCGAGGAGGGCGAGAAGAACTTCGCCCAGGTCCATTTCGACATCCAGACCACGCACCGGCTGCCGGCGTCGGTCACCGCGACCATCAAGTACCGCAACCTGGTCGGGCAGCGCTACCTCTCGCTCGGCACGGACATCGGGGACGAGAAGTCGTTGCCGCGCGGCGGGATCATCCCGCCCGAACGCACCAAACCGGCGCTGAACCTGACCGTCCTCTTCAACGGGTTCAAACCGCTCTTCCGCGCGCTGAACCCGGAGGACGTCAACAAGCTCTCCTACGAGATCATCCAGGTCTTCCAGGGCGAGGGCGGCACGATCACCAGCCTGCTCGCGCACACCGCGTCGGTGACGTCGGCCATCGCGGGCAAGGACAAGATCATCGGCGACGTCATCGCGAACCTCAACACCGTGCTCGGCACGGTCGAGAAGCGCTCGCCGCAGCTGGGCGAGCTGATCGACCAGACGCAGCGGCTGGTCACGGGCCTGGCCGAGCAGCGGCGGCCGATCGGGGACGCGGTCAAGGCGCTGGGCGACCTCACCGTCACCACGACGGGCCTGCTCGCCGACGCCCGGCCCGCGATCAAGGACGACGTCGCGCAACTCGGCGCGCTGTCGCAGAACCTCGGCGATTCGGAACAGCTGCTCGACCATCTCCTGCAGGTGCTGCCGGGCAACCTGCAGAAGTTCACCAGGACGCTGAGCTACGGCAGCTGGTTCAACTACTACCTGTGCGGGATCTCCGGCAGCATCGGCATCAAATCGCTCAACATCGAACTGCCGATCACGCCGCTGCCCGGCACGCAGCGACCGGAGAGGTGCGGGCCGTGAAGCCGCTCAAGGAACGCAACCAGGCCGTGGTCGGCGGAGTGGCGCTCATCCTGATCGTGCTGGTCACGATGACGACGTACTTCTCCGACCGGATCCCGCTCTTCGGCAGCGGGACGACGTACTCCGCGTACTTCGGCGAATCGGCCGGGCTGGCGCCGGACAACGAGGTCCAGGTCGCCGGGGTCAAGGTGGGCCAGGTCAGCTCGGTGGAGCTGGCGGGCAAGAAGGTGCTGGTGAAGTTCCGGGTCAAGGACGTCCGGGTCGGCGACGCCACCGCCGCGTCGATCGAGATCAAGACGCTGCTCGGCGAGAAGTTCCTCGCGCTGACGCCGAAAGGCAAGGGGAGCCAGGACCCGAACACCACGATCGGGCTCGACCGCACGCGGACGCCGTTCGAGCTGCAGGACGCGTTCCAGCAGCTGTCGGGCACGGTCGGCGAGATCGACACCGCGCAGCTCGCGTCGAGTTTCACCGTCCTCTCCGACGCGCTCAAAGACAGCCCCCAGTACCTGAAGGACGCGCTCGGCGGGCTTTCTTCCCTGTCCAAGACGGTCTCTTCCCGTGACGGTGACCTGAAGACGTTGCTGGCCAACACGAGCAAGGTGTCCAAGACACTGTCCGATCGCAACGCGCAGCTGAAACGGATCCTCGACGACGGCAATCTCCTGCTCGCCGAACTGCAGAACCGGAAGGACGCGATCAGCACGTTGCTCAAGGGCACGCAACAGGTTTCCGCGCAGCTGTCCGGGCTCGTCGCCGACAACCGGCAGCAGATGAAGCCGACGCTGGAGAAACTCGGCAAGGTCACCGACATCCTGCAGCGCAACCAGGGCAACCTCGATCGCAGCCTCGCGCTGATGGCGCCGTTCGCCCGCGTCGGCGCCAACGCGACCGGGAACGGGCGCTGGTTCGAGGGCTACCTGTGCGGCCTGCTGCCGCCGACGATCATCGCGGGCGCGTTCCAGGTCAACCCGGAGGGCTGCACCCCGCCGATCGCGGCGCCGAACCAGGGGGTGGGCGGACGATGACCGTCCACACGCGCACCGGGCGCACGCTCTACACGTGGGTCGCGTTCGCCTGCGTCCTCGTGCTGATCGTGACCGCCGGTCTCTGGCTGGTGTTCTCCGAATCGGGCGGGACGCGGATCAGCGCCTACTTCGGCAAGACCGTCGGGCTCTACGCGGGTTCGTCGGTCCGGGTGCTCGGGGTGAAGGTCGGCGAGATCACCGGGGTCACGCCGCAGGGCGAGGCGGTCCGGGTCGACATGCGGATCGACGACGGCACCCCGATCCCGGCCGACGCGGGTGCCGTCGTCGTCGCGCCGAGCCTGGTGAGCGACCGGTACGTCCAGCTGACCCCGGCCTACGAGAGCGGCCCGGAAATGGCCACGGACACGGTGATCGCCAAGGAGAAGACGGCGACACCGGCCGAACTCGACGACCTCTACACGAGCCTCGACAAGCTCTCGACCAGCCTGGGACCCAACGGCGCCAACAAGAACGGCGCGCTGTCCGACGTACTCGACACGGCGGCGGCGAACCTCGACGGCAACGGGAAGAACCTCAACACCACGGTCACCCGGCTGTCCGAACTGGCCAAGACCCTGGACAGCTCCAAAGGCGATCTGTTCACCACGATCCAGAACCTGAACTCCTTCACCGGCGCGCTGGCCGAAAGCGACAAGCAGCTCAACGAGTTCTACCGCCGGGCCGCGGACGTGAGCGGGTTCCTCGCCGCGGACTCCGGCGACGTGGGCGCCGCGCTGAACTCGCTGGCGACGGCCATGGGCGACGTCGAGAAGTTCGTCGCGGAGAACAAGGACCTGCTCTCGTCCAATGTGGACAAACTGGCCGGGCTGACCAAGGTGCTCGTGGACCAGCGGGCCTCGCTCGCCGAGGTGATCGACATCGCGCCGACCGGGGCGACCAACTTCATCAACTCCTACGACGCGGCGTCCGGGACGATCGCGGTGCGGGACAACCTGAACGAGCTCACGCATCCGCCGATCCTGACCGTGTGCCGCCTGATCAGCGCGAGCACGCCGAAGCCGATCCCGGACGCGCTCGGCAGCATCTGCAAGCAGCTGGCGCCGGTCCTCGACGGCACGCTGAAACTCCCGTCGATCCCGCAGGTGCTGGCCTCGCTGCAGAGCGGCGAACTGCCGCCGTTGCCGCTCCCGCTGATCGACGTCATGGCCAAGGGACTCCCGAAATGAGGCGGCAGCGGCAGAAGATCGCGGGGGTGATGGCGGGCGTCCTGGTGCTCGCCGGATGCAGCGACGGTGGTTTTTCCGGGCTGTACAACACTCCCTTGCCGGGCGGCGCCGATCTCGGCGACCATCCGTACCGGATCTCCGCGCAGTTCTCCGACGTCCTCGACCTCGTGCCGCAGGCGAGTGTGAAGGTCAACGACGTCCCGGTCGGCCGGGTCGAGAACATCGACCTGGCGCCGGACACGCGTTCGGCGTGGGTGAACATGGTCGTCAACGGCGACATCGCGCTGCCCGCGAACGCGCTCGCCGAACTCCGCCAGTCGAGCCTGCTGGGGGAGAAGTTCGTCGACCTGCACGCTCCCGAAAAGCCGCAAGGAACGCTCGCCGAGGGCGCGAAGATCCCGCTGGACCGCACGAACCGCAACCCCGAGGTCGAAGAGGTCCTCGGCGCGCTTTCCCTGCTGCTCAACGGCGGCGGGGTCGAGCAGATCCAGAAGATCAGCCACGAACTGAACGAAGCGCTCACCGGCAACGAGGCCGAGGTCCGCGGGCTGCTGTCCCAAGTGGACAAGCTGGCCACCGAACTCGACGGGCACAAGGGCGAGATCCTGCGCGCCATCGACGGCATCGACAAGCTGTCCAAGACCCTGGTCGGCCAGACGCAGAACATCACGAACGCGCTCGACAACCTCTCGCCGGGGCTCAAGGTCGTGACCGAGCAACGCGATCAGCTCGTCGGCATGCTCCAGTCGCTGAACACGCTGTCCGGGGTCGCGACCGAGACGATCAACGCCAGCAAGGACTCGCTGGTGGCGAACCTCCGCGCGTTGCAGCCGACGCTGAAGAAACTGACCGAGGCGGGCCAGGACCTGCCGACCGCGCTGCGAATCCTGCTCACCTACCCGTTCCCGGACTACGCGGGCAACGTGATCAAGGGCGACTACGCGAACGTGGAAGCCAAGATCGACCTGAACCTGGACACCTTCCTGGAGAACATGAACAACTCGTCGCAGCCGATCATCCAGCTGCCGGGGACCCAGGGCACCGGCACACCCGGCGCGATCCCGTTCAACAACGGCACCGCGCCGCCGGTGCTGCCGCTGCCCAGCGGCGACCTCCCTCAGGCGCCGCAGGCACCCCAGTCGTCCCAGGGTGACGTGCTGGGCGGTGTGCTCGGCGGGATCCTCGGGCCGATACTGGGAGGTGGCCGGTGATCACGCGCAAGACCAGGATCCAGATGGCGGTGTTCCTCGTCATCGCGGTGGTTTCGGTCGTCTACGCGGGCGGCAAGTACGCCGGGCTGGACCGGCTCTTCGGCACCCGCGGCTATCTCGTCACCGCGCAGCTCGCGGACTCCGGCGGGATCTTCGTCAACGCCGAGGTCTCCTACCGCGGCGTCGCGGTCGGCAAGGTCTCGTCGATGACGCTCACCGAGCACGGCGTCGACCTCGGGCTCGACATCGATTCGGGCGCCCCGAAGATCCCCGCGGACACGAAGGCCGCGGTCGCGAACCGGTCGGCGGTGGGGGAGCAGTACGTCGATCTGCTGCCCATGCACGAAAACGGGCCGTACCTGGCCGAAGGTTCCGTCATCAAGCGGGACAAGACGTCGATCCCGCTCGGGCCGGACACCGTGCTGTCCAATTTGGACAAACTGGTGTCGAGCGTGAAGCCGGAATCGCTGAAGACCGTGGTCGACGAGACCTACGAGGCGTTCGCGAACGCCGGCCCGGATCTGCGGCAGCTGCTGGACAGCACCGGCTCGCTCACCGCGACCGCGACCCAGTACCTGCCCGACACCCAGGGCCTGCTGGCGAACTCGCGGACGGTGCTGGACACCCAGCGCCGTCAGGCGGACAACATCACCCAGTTCTCCAGTGGGCTCAAGACCATCGCCGCGCAGCTGAAGTCGTCCGACCCGGATCTGCGGCGCGTGATCGACGAGGCGCCCAAGCTGAGCCGCCAGATCAGCGACGTCCTCGCGGTTTCGGGGACCGACCTCGGGGTGCTGTTCGCGAACGCGCTCACCACCGCGCAGATCACCTCCGCCCGCACCGACGCGATCGAGGAACTCCTCGTCGCGTACCCGATCATCTCGGCGTTCTCCCGGTCGACGTCGCCGGACGGCACCGGTCACCTCGGCGTCGTGTTCAACTTCTTCGACCCGGTCTCGTGCACGAAGGGCTACGAGGGCACGAAACAGCGTCCCGCCAACGACACCACCGAGGCGCCGGTGAACACGCAGGCGTACTGCGCCGAGCCGCCGGGAAGCCCCACCGGCGTGCGAGGCTCGCAGAACGCCCCGTACGCCGGGAAGCCGCCCGCGGTCCCGGAGAAGCCGAAGCAGACCCCTCAGGCGGCGGAATCCGCCCAGCTGCCGGGTGTGCTGAACCTGCTCACCGGATCCGTGCCGGGCGGGCTGGGCGCGTTGCTGGGCGGTAAGTAGTGCTCACTCGTGCCCTGACCGTCGTCGCCGCGCTGGCCGTTCTCGCGTCGGCCTGGTTCGGCTGGTCGTGGTGGAGCGCCGCCCGGGACGACGGCCTGGCCAGGGGCCGGGAACGCGAGGCCGTCCTCACCGCGGCCTCCGGACAGCTCGAAGTGCTCAACACGATCGACTACCGCAGTGGGGCCAAGGACGTCGACCGCTGGCTCGGTGTCACCACGGGACGGCTCGGCAAGGACCTCACCGGGGACCGGCAGATCCAGATCGACCGCGCGAACACGAGCAAGACCATCGCGACGGCCAAGCTCAAGCAGGCCGCCGTCACCGAACTCGACGCCACCGCCGGTACGGCGCGGCTGATGGCCGTGCTGGACGTGAAGGTCAGCACCGGCGGCGGCTCGGCCGCGCCCAAGGTGAGCAGGCTGACCGTCGACTACCAGCGCGTCGAGGACGGCTGGAAGGTCAGCGCGGTACAGGCGGCGGGCTCGTGACCGGGCGCACCCCGCGGCTCCTGATCGCGATCATCGCGCTGGCCACCGGCTGCGCGGTGTGGTTCGGCCTCCAGGCGTCCTCGCTGGGCTCGGACGGCAACGCGGCGCTGGTGGACCAGGCCGCCACGGCCGAGGTCGCCGACCAGGTCGGCGCCGGGGTGAAGGCCGTCTTCTCCTACGACTACAGCAACCTCGCCCGGACCGAGCGCGCCGCGGCCGACGTGCTGACCGGCGAGGCGACCGGGCAGTACCGGGACCAGTTCGCCTCGGCGCGGAAACGGGCCGAAGAGCAGAAGCTGGTGCGCACGACCACGGTCCGCTCGCTCGGCGTCCGGTCCCTGCGAGGCGACCAGGCCGAAGTGCTGCTGTTCCTCGACCAGCAGACGATCGCCGCCGGGGGAGGCACCCCGCAGTCGACGGTCTCCCAGCTTTCGGTCACCGCGCGGCGCGTCGACGGCCGGTGGAGGATCTCGCAGCTGACCGCGCTCTGATCAGGAGACGCGTTTCATGTTCGCCGCGGTGATCGTCCCGCCGGAAACGGTGTAGGAACCGGAAAAGACGCGCATCGAACCGTCGGTCTGCCGTGCCGAGAGATCGACGTAAACGGTGTTCCCGCTCGTGCTTCGCACGGTGAGCGCCGCCCACGAAGTCGTCGCGTATCCGTTGCTCCAGGAGGCATAAGTTCCCCCTTTCGCCAGTCGCTGGCCCCCGAGATTCCACGCGGTCAGGAAATCACGCCGGTTGATCGCGTCGTAGAAGGCGATCACCGTTTGTGCCACCGGAACCGCCGGTGCGGGATAGACCGTCTGCGTCGCGGGCGGCGCGACATAAACCGTCTGCGGCGGCGGCGCCACCGCCGGTGGCTGGATCACGATCGTGTTCGGCGGCGCGGCCACCGCGACGGCCGGAGTCGCCGTTCCCTGATTCGGGACCGCGCACGCGGCCAAGGCGCCCGCGACCATGAGTGTCACCGCCGCCCACTTCTTCGTTTCCATTTCTCTCCCCTTTTCCTCGTGATACCGAGAATGCGGGAAAGCGCTATGGCGTCACTAGGGGACAAGGCCTCGTTACGAATGCTGAAAAACGCGCCGGAACCGTTACCCGATCTTGCGCACGGGGCCGAGGGCCACCCTCGTCTCACGCCGATCCGCCGCCGGGTTTAGCGTTAGGCATGACCACTGCACCTGTCGATGTCGAGAGCGCCCGCCGCGACTACGCGGCCCTCGTCGACCGTGGCCTCTCCCTGGACATCACCCGCGGCAAGCCGTCACCCCGCCAGCTGGACCTCGCCGACGGGCTGCTCGCCCTCCCCGGAGACGTGCGCAAGGCCGAGGACGGCACGGACGTCCGCAACTACGGCGGCCTCAAGGGCCTGCCCGAGCTTCGCCGCATCTTCGCCGGACCGCTCCAGGTCCCGGCCGAGCAGCTGCTGGCCGCGGGCAACTCCAGCCTGGAGCTCATGCACGACTCGATCGTGCAGGCCTTCCTCAGCAAGCTCCCCGGCGCCGAGCGCCGCTGGGCCGACGAGGCGACCGTCAAGTTCCTGTGCCCGGTGCCCGGCTACGACCGCCACTTCGCGCTGGCCGAGCGCTTCGGCATCGAGCTGATCCAGGTCCCCCTCACCGAGACCGGCCCGGACATGGACGTCGTCGAGCGTCTCGTCGCCGAGGACGCCGCGGTCAAGGGCATCTGGTGCGTGCCGAAGTACAGCAACCCGACCGGCGTCACCTACAGCGACGACACCGTGCGCCGCCTGGCGGCGATGACCACGGCCGCCCCGGACTTCCGGATCTTCTGGGACAACGCCTACGCCGTGCACCACCTCACCGACGTCGAGGCGCCGCTGGCGGACCTGTTCGCGCTGGCAGGCGAGGCGGGCAACGCCGACCGCGTGTTCGTCTTCGGCTCCACCTCGAAGGTGACCTACGCCGGTGGCGGTGTCGGCTTCTTCGGCGCGTCCGAGGCCAACCTGGCCTGGTGGACCGGCCTCATCGGCAAGCGGACCATCGGCCCGGACAAGGTCAACCAGCTCCGTCACGCGCAGTTCCTGCGCGACGAGGACGGCGTCCGCGAGCACATGCGCAAGCACGCCGAGCTCATCGGGCCGAAGTTCGCGGCCGTCGACGAGATCCTGACCAAGGAACTGGGCGAATCGGGCCTCGCGTCCTGGACCAAGCCGACCGGCGGGTACTTCATCTCGCTGACCGTGCCGTCCGGGACCGCCAAGGAGGTCGTGCGGCTGGCCAAGGAGGCGGGCATCGCCCTGACCCCGGCCGGCGCGACGCACCCCTACGGCGACGACCCCGAGGACGCCGTCATCCGCATCGCGCCGACGTACCCCGAACTGGCCGAGGTCGAAGAGGCCATCCGCGGCCTGGTCGTCTGCGTCCGCCTTGCGGCGGCGACGAAGAAATAAGTTCGAGGTCCAGGCAGAGGGGATGTTGCGAAAGCCACTTTCGCAACCTTCAATGTTGCGGAAGTGGCTTTCGCGACGTGACCCGCCGGGGTACCGCTCTGGCGGGTGCGCGTGATCGAGGGGACGGCGCGTGTGATCAGACGGACGACACGCGTGACTGGACGGACGACACGCGCACAGCCGGGGTGGCCCTGTCCCGAAATAAGTTCGAGATCTTCTCCAATCCGGGCCACGAGTGGTTCCGAACGTCCGAGTGGGTGGGTGTGCACCGCAAAGACGAGAGGAACCACTCGTGTTCGGAAAGCCCTTTGTTCGCACCCTGATATCGCGCAGTGCGGAGAACCGCACGGACCGCCGCCGGTTCCTGAAGGCCGCCGGCGCGGCGGGCCTCGGCGTCGTCGGCGCCACGTACCTCGGGGTGCAGGCCACTTCGTCCGCCTCGGCGACGGGTGAGGCCGCTGCCGCTCCCAGCGACGCGGCCGTGCTCAATTTCGCGCTCAACCTGGAGTATCTCGAAGCCGAGTTCTACTCCTTCGCCGTCTACGGTCACGGGCTGCCGGACGACCTCACCGGCGGCGTCGGCACCCAGGGCGGGGTGGCAGGCGGCAAGAAGGTGATGTTCCACGACAAGGCGCTGCACCAGTTCGCGAAGGAGATCGCGGGCGACGAGGTCGCGCACGTCAAGTTCCTGCGCGGCGCGCTCGGCGAGGCCGCGGTGTCACGGCCCCAGATCGACCTCAAGGACAGCTTCACCGCCGCCGCGAAGGCGGCCGGGCTGATCAGCGGATACCAGCAGTTCGACCCGTTCGCCAACGAGAAGAACTTCCTGCTCGCGGCGTTCCTGTTCGAGGACGTCGGGGTGACGGCGTACAAGGGCGCCGCCCCGCTGATCACCAACAAGACGTTCCTGGACGCGGCCGCCGGGATCCTGGCCGCGGAGGCCTATCACGCCGCCACCATCCGGACGTCGCTGTTCGACCGGGACCTCGGTGACGCGGCGGCCAAGATCTCCAACGCCCGCGACGCCCTCGACGGGCCCGGTGACGACGACCAGGGCATCCTTCTCGGCAACCAGGCGAACATCGTGCCGACCGACAACAACGGTGTCTGCTTCGGCCGCGGCGCGGACAGGGTGCTCAACGTCGTCTACCTGAACCCGGGCCCGGTGAAGGAAGGCGGGTTCTTCCCCAAGGGGGTCAACGGCGACATCGTCGCCAGCGGCGGCGCGTGATTTCCCCCTCTGTCGTGTCGCCGTCCCCGGGGTACCGTCAGGAGCCGGTGACACGACAGGGGGTTCGCGGTGAAGGCAGTGATCATCGGCGGAGGTATCGCCGGGACGGTGACCGCGATGGCGTTGCGGCGGGCCGGGATCGAGGCGAGCATCCACGAGGCGTACCCCTCCGGCGGTGAGGACGCGGGCGCGTTCCTGACGATCATGCACAACGGCATGGACGCCCTGCGCGCGATCGGCGCCGAGGGGCCGGTGGTCGAGAACTCCTTCGCCGCCGACGGGCTGGAACTCGTCACACCGGACGGGAAGACGGTCGACCGGCGCGCTTTCGACATCGATGGTCTCGCCGGGCCTCGTACCCTGACGCGCGCGGTGCTTTATCGCGCGCTGCAAGAGGAATCGATCTCGCGCGGGATCACCTTCGAGCGCGGGAAGCGGCTGGTGTCCGCGTCGCCGGGGGTCGCTCGCTTCGAGGACGGGACGGCCGCCGAGGGCGACATCTTGATCGGCGCCGACGGCCTGCGGTCGGTCGTCCGGAACATCATCGACCCGTCGTGCCCGCCGCCGCGCTCGACGGGCCTCGACGTCGTCTACGGCTACACGACCGACACGAGCGTCCCGCAGGCGCCGTCGCTCTACCGGATGATCCAGAGCCTGCACGCCTCCTTCGGCTACACGAGCGCCCCCGACGGCTCGACGTACTGGTTCGCGCGGCTGCCCGCGGCCGAAGGGACGCGGTCGGGCCTGACCCCGGCTGAATGGCGCACGGCGGCTTTCGTCGTGTTCGACGGGGAACCGTTGCCCGCGGCGGAAATCATCCAGTCCACAGGGGACGAGGTCTTCGGCGGTCACTCCTACGACGTCCCCTCGACGCCGGTGTGGTCCACCGAGTCGATGGTGCTCGTGGGCGACGCGGCGCACGCGGCCTCGCCCGCCGCCGGGCAGGGCGCGTCGATGGCGCTGGAGGACGGTGTGGTGCTGGCCCAGTGCCTGCGGGATCTTCCTGACGCGCCAACGGCTTTCGCGGCCTACGAACGGCTGCGGCGGGCGCGGGTCGAGAGGCTGGTGGAGAGCAGCGCGGCCGTGCGGCCGGGAACGAAGTCCGACAAGGACCGGAACTGGCTGTACCGGCACCACATCGACTGGGACGTGACGATCACCCGCACTTAGTCAACTGCTCGCGGTGCCGCCACTTCCGCCTAGGTACGTGAAGGCCCCCTTCCTGTACCTAGGCGCAAGGAAGGGGGCCTTCATGTACTGACGCGCTACTTCTTGTACAGGGCTTCGATGTCGTTCGCGTAGTTCTTGTTCACGATGTTGCGCTTCAGCTTCAGGCTCGGCGTGATCTCCCCGCCCGCCTCGGTGAAGTCCTTCGACAGGATCGTGAACTTCTTGATCGCCTCGGCCTGCGACACCGCGCTGTTGGCCTGGTCGACCGCTTCCTGGATCTCGGCGCGCAGTTCGGCGTCGTCGGCCAGATCGGACACGGAGGCGCCGGAAGGTTTGCCGTGCTGGGACTTCCACGACGGGAAGTACTCCTCGTCGATGGTGATCAGCGCGCCGATGAACGGCCGCTGGTCGCCGACGACCATCGCCTGGCTGACCAGCGGGCTGGCCTTGATGGTGTCTTCGAGCCCGGACGGCGCGACGTTCTTGCCGCCCGCGGTGACGATGATCTCCTTCTTGCGCCCGGTGATCTTGAGGAACCCGTCGTTGTCCAGCTCGCCGAGGTCGCCGGTGTGGAACCAGCCGTCCTCCAGCGCTTCGGCGGTCGCCTCGGCGTTGTTGAAGTAGCCGCCGAACACTACGTCGCCCTTGAGCAGGATCTCACCGTCGTCGGCGATCCGGACCGAGGTGCCGGCGACCGGCCGCCCCACGGTGCCGACGCGGAAGCCGTCCTGGGTGCCGACGCAGGCCGCCGCGGACGTCTCGGTCAGGCCGTAGCCCTCGAACACCGGGACGCCGATGCCGCGGAAGAAGTGCGCGAGCCGCACGCCGAGCGGGGCACCGCCGGACACCGCGGCGACGCACCGGCCGCCCAGCGCCGCGCGCAGCTTGCTGAACACGAGTTTGTCGAACAGCGCGTGCTTGACCTTGAGGCCCAGCCCGGCGCCGCCGGTGTCCTGTGCCTGGCTGTAGGCGACGGCGGTGGCTTCGGCGGCGTCGAAGATCTTGCCCTTGCCGTCGCCGTGCGCCTTCTGCTTCGCGCTGTTGTAGACCTTCTCGAACACGCGTGGCACGGCGACGACGAACGTCGGCCGGAAGGTGCCGAGGTCGGCGACGAGGTTCTTGACGTCCGAGGTGTGCCCGAGGGTCACCCGCGCGCTGAGCGCGGTCACCGCGATGGCGCGGGCGAGGACGTGCGCGAGCGGCAGGAACACCAGCAGCGAGTTGCCCTGCTCCATCAGCTGCGGGAACGCGGCGATGTCGGCGCGGATCTCGGAAAGGAGGTTCCGGTGGGTCAGCTCGACGCCCTTGGGGCGGCCGGTCGTGCCCGAGGTGTACACGATCGTGGCGAGGTCGCCGGCCTTCACCGAGCGGCGGCGCTCGTGCAGATCGTCGTCGCTCAGCTCGGCGCCCTGCGCGGTGAGGTGGTCGACGGCGGGCTTGTCCGCGGCCTCGATCTGCCAGGTGTGCTCGAGCGAGTCGAGGCGTCCCTTGACGGATTCCAGCGTCGCGAGGTGTTCGTCGGTCTCGACGAACACGCCCTTCGCCGCCGAGTCCGAAAGGATCCAGTGGACCTGCTCGGCCGACGAGGTGTCGTAGATCGGGACGGTGACCGCGCCGGCGGCCCAGATCGCGAAGTCGATCAGGGTCCATTCGTAGCGGGTCTTGGACATGAGCCCGATCCGGTCACCCGGTGCGATGCCCGCCTGGGCCATTCCCTTGGCCACGGCCAGCACCTGGGCGGCGAAATCCTTGGCGGTGACGTCCAACCAGGTTCCGTCGACCTGGCGGCGGAAACTCACGACATCGGAGAACCGCTCGGCGTTCGCCCAGACGACGTCCGCGAGGTTCTCGTCGTCGGTCACCGGATTGGCGGCGGGGGCGCTGTATTCGCGCACGAGGAACCTCCGTGTTCGCGTGCAAAGTGGTGTGACCGGTGTTACCCGCCAGTCAACTTAGCGTGCCGTGCACCTTAAGACCATGCTGACGAATCGGCCATACCGAGGGCATGACATTCTGCCGCTTGTGAACCAGGCGCCGCCAGCTCTCGACATCGTTGACGAGACCTTCCTCGTGGTCCCGCCCTCCACCGTGGCCGCCGCTTTCGCCGATCCGCGATCTTGGTCACGTTATTGGCCGGACCTCGTTCTCGAGGTCTACACCGACCGCGGCGACGAGGGATTGCGCTGGACCGTGCGCGGCGCGTTGATCGGTACCATGGAGGTCTGGCTCGAGCCGGTGCTCGACGGCACTCTGCTGCATTACTTCCTGCGTGCCACTCCCGCCGGTCCGGACGGGGAGCCGCGTGCGCTCCAGGCCCGGGACCTGCGGCGGGAGTTCGATCGCCGCGCCCGTGCCGCCAAGGCGATCGCACTCGGGCTCAAAGAAGTCCTGGAAGACGGGCGCGAACCCGGAGTAGGGCCGCGCGGCGACTAGGCACGGGGAACACAGGGGAGAACATGCGGGTTCACGTGGTGTCGGACGTGCACGGAAACGCCGACGCGCTCAAACGCGCGGGCGACGGCGCCGACGCGCTGATCGTGCTGGGCGACCTGCTGGACTTCGTCGACTACCGCGAGCACGACAAGGGCATCATGGGCGCGCTCTTCGGCGCCGAGAAGGTCGGCGAGTTCGCACGGCTGCGGCGTGAGGGCACTCGTGATGAGACCGTTGCCTTCTCGCGATCGTTGTGGGCCACTTTGGCCGATCCGGCCGCCGCCGTCGGCGAGGCCATCCAGGACCAGTACTCGGTCCTGTTCGGTGCCCTGACCGCGCCGACGTTCGCGACCCCCGGCAACGTCGACGACCCCTCGCTGTGGCCCGAGTTCGCTGGCGACGGCATCTCCGTCCTCGACGGCGGTGTGGCCGAGTTCGGCGGGTTGCGCTTCGGGTTCATCGGCGGCGCGCTGCTCCCGCCGAACGTGGTCCCGCGCCGCAACGGCTTCTGGCGGCCGTACCTGCGCACCCGCGAGGAGTACGACGTCGCCGTCGGCGGGCTGGAGAACATCGACGTCCTGTGCACCCACATCCCGCCCGCCATCCCGGAACTGACCTACGACGTGGTCGCGCGGCGGTCCGAGATCGGGTCGGCGGCGCTGGTGGACCTCATCCGCGAACAGCGGCCGCGCTGGTCGGTCTTCGGGCACGTCCACCAGCCGCTGTCCGCGCGGACGAGGGTCGGCAGGACCGAATGCCGTAACGTCGGTCACTTCAAAGAGACGGCACAGCCGTACGTGCTGCGCTGGTGACCGCAAGTCCCAGCTAGGCTTCACCTCATGGCCGAGCAGTCCACGCAATCCATCGAGGTCGACGCCGAGCCCGAGCGGGTCATGGCCGTCATCGCCGACTTTCCCGCGTACCCGGAATGGGCCAAGGCCGTCCGGGAGACCGAAGTGCTCGGCGAGGACGGCGACGGCCGCGCCAAGCAGGTGAAACTCACCCTCGACGCCGGGCCGATCAAGGACGTCTACACCCTCGAGTACGACTGGGACACCGACGGCAAGGGCGTCAGCTGGCACCTGGTCAAGGGCCAGATGCAGAAGGCCCAGAACGGTCGTTACGCCCTCGAAGCGCTGGGCGCCGGCCGCACCAAGGTGACGTATACGCTGTCCGTCGAGCTGGCGCTGCCGATGATCGGACTGCTGCGCCGCAAGGCCGAGAAGATGGTCATGGACACCGCGCTCAAGGAGCTCAAAAAGCGCGCTGAAGCATCCTGAGTCGAAGGGTAGGCATGCGGATCCTGCTGTTCACCGGCAAGGGGGGTGTCGGCAAGACCACGCTGGCCGCGGCGACGGCCGCGGCCCTGGCCGGGCGGGGCAGGAAGACACTGGTCGTCTCGACCGACCCGGCGCATTCCCTCGGTGACGCCTTCGGCCGCGCGCTCGGCGCCGAACCGTCCGAAGTGGACGACCTGCTGCACGCCGTCCAGATCGACACCCGCGGCCTGGTCGACAGCACCTGGCGCGAACTCCGGCAGGAACTCCAGGCCGCGCTCGCGGGCGCGGGTCTCGACTCGCTCGACGCCGAAGAACTCACCGTGGTGCCCGGCGTCGACGAACTCCTCGCCCTCACCGAGGTCCAGCGTCTCGCCGAGCACGGTCCCTGGGAGACGGTCGTCGTCGACTGCGGGCCGACCGCGGAAACCCTGCGGCTGCTGGCTTTGCCCGAAGCCGTCTCGGGCTACCTGTCGCGGATGTTCAAACCGGGCGCCCGCAGGACGGCGTCCGCGGTGCGACGGCTCGGCGCGCACCTGGAGTCCCTGCGCACCCTGCTGACCGATCCGGCCACCACGACCGTACGGCTCGTCCTGACGCCGGAACGCGTCGTCGTCGCGGAAGCCCGGCGCACGCTCAGTTCCTTGGCCCTGCGCGGAATCCTGGTCGACGGCCTGATCGTCAACCGGCTGATGCCCGCGCCCGGGTTCTGGCGCGGCGCCGCGGCCTCGTGGATGCGGACCCGGCGCACGCAGCAGAACACCGTCCTCGCCGAACTCGGCGACGCGGGCTTCGGGCCGGGCCAGGTGAAACCCGTCGAGCACCGCGCCGTCGAGCCCGTCGGCCTGGAGGCTTTGCAGGAAATCGCGTACGAGCTCTACCAGGGGCTGGATCCCCTGGCAGGCAACGAAAAAGGTGTCACCCCGCTCTTGCAGGTGTCCGAATCGGACGGTGGCTACCAGCTGCGGATCGCGGTGCCGTTGCACCGCGATTCCGAAGTGGACCTGGCCAGAGTGGACGATGATCTCGCCGTCACCGTGGACGGTTTCCGGCGGCTGATCGCGCTGCCGGAGATGTTGCGCCCGTGCCGGATCACCGGTGCGGAATCCGACGCGCACGGCCTGGTCGTGAGCCTGGCCGGGAACCGGGGACCCGGGTGAGCGAGAACAGTGAACGAACGCGGGACGACGGCCTGAAACTGGCCGAAGAGATCCGGCTGCTGGTCGAACTGGTCGTCGAGCACGCCGCGCCGTGGCTGGAGGGCCTGATCTCCGCCGGGCACGGCTGTACCGGACATGACGACACCGGACACGACGCGGCAGGCGGCTGGTGCCCGCTCTGCGCGATCGTCGGGGTCTTCCGCGGGGAACGGCCCGAGTTCGTGGCCCGGCTCATGGAGCAGGCCGCGCAGCTCGTCGCGCTGTTGCGGGCGGTACTGGCCGATCGCTGGGAACCCGAGGGCGGGGTGCACATGCCGGGGTTCCAGCCTGCGCGGAAGGAGCCCGCGCGGGAAGATGCGCCGGTGGGAGCTTCGCGGGTCCAGCACATCACGGTGACCAGGCGCGACGCTTGGCAGCCGGACCGGGAGAACTGAGTTGCTGACGATAGGGGTGGACGTCGGGGGCACGAGTGTGCGCGCCGGCGTGGTGGACGAGCACGGCTCGCTGATGGACACCGCCAGGGTGGGAACCCCCGGCGAGGAGGACGCGCTCGAAGACGCCATCGCCGGGGTCGTCGAAGACCTCCGCAACCGGCACGACGTGTCCGGTGTCGGGCTGGCGGTCGCCGGTTTCGTCGCCAAGGACCGGCGGACGGTGATGTTCGCGCCGCATCTGTCCTGGCGGGCCGCGCCGGTCGCCGAACGCATCGAGAAGCGGGTCGGCCTGCCGGTGACCCTGGAACACGACGTGAACGCCGCCGCGGTCGGCGAGTACCGCTTCGGGGCCGCTCGCGGCGCCCATGTCGCCGCGCTGATCGCGCTCGGCACCGGGATCGGCGCGGGCCTGCTGCTCGACGGCAAGATCTACCGGGGCGCCTTCGGTGTCGCACCGGAACTCGGGCATCTGACCGTCGTACCCGGCGGGCGGCCCTGCCCGTGCGGGAAGTACGGCTGCTGGGAGCGGTACTGCAGCGGGACGGCACTGGCCGCGACGGCGGTGGAGCTGCTCGCGCGGCATCCCGGCCGCTCGACCGTGCTGGCCAGGGAGACCAGGGGAGACCCGGGTTCGGTGACCGGGCGCCGGGTGGCGGGCGCCGCCCGCGACGGCGACCCGATCGCCCAGCGCGCGATGACCGAGCTGGCGAAGTGGCTGGCCGAGGGGCTGGCGCTGGTCGCCGACGTCTTCGACCCCGAGATCATCGTGATCGGCGGTGGCGTGTCCGAATCCGCCCCGCTGTTCCTCGACGAGGCACGCGAACGCTACGCGGACAAGATCACCGGCGCAGGACACCGTCCGCTGGCTCGGATCCGGGCCGCGCACCACGGCGACGATTCGGCCATCGTGGGTGCCGCGGCGCTCGCCGTCGACGCGGCGAAGGCTCCCGGAGCCGAGGTCGGTGTGACAGGCTGAAGCCGTGACCCGGGAGGACGGCAACGGCTTCGTGAAGTGCGACTTCGGGCATCTTCACTGGGGTTTGAACGGCGCCGCCGGGTTGCTGCTGTCCGATCCCGCGCGCGGTGTCCTGCTGCAACGCCGGGCCTGGTGGGTCCATCATGGACGCACCTGGGCGCTGCCAGGGGGAGCCGTCGAGGCGGGGGAGAGCGCGCGTGAGGCCGCCACCCGCGAGGCGCACGAAGAGGCCGACATCCCGCCCGCCCGGGTCCGTCCGCTGTCGGCGTCGCACGTCGACCACGGGAACTGGCGCTACACCACGATCCTGGCCGTGCCGATCGGCCCGCTCGCGGCCAGGGTGAAGAACGCGGAGAGCGCCGAACTGCGCTGGGTCCACGCGGGACGGGTCGCGGACCTCCGGTTGCACCGGGACTTCGCGGTGGCGTGGCCGGGATTGAGGGAACACTTGGATCGCAGGCTGATACTGGTGGTCGACGGCGCGAACGTCGTCGGGTCGCGGCCGGACGGCTGGTGGCGTGACCGGCGCGGCGCCGCGGAACGGTTGCGGGACAAGCTCGCGACGCTGGCCGAGGCCGGGCTCGCCGATCCGGCGCTCCCCGGCGGCGACGGATGGTCGTGGTGGCCGAAGATCGTGCTGGTCGTCGAGGGCAAGGCGCGGGGAGTCGAGCCGGTGCCCGGCGTCGAGGTCGTCGAGGCGGAGGGGGAAGGCGACGACAAGATCGTCGCCGTCGCCCTGACCGCTCGCGAAACCGGCCCGGACGACCACGTCGTCGTGGTGACGGCCGATCGCGAACTGCGGTCCCGCGTCGAGGCCGTGGGTGCTTCCGCCTTCGGCCCCGGCACCCTCCTGGGCCACCTCGGCTAGGCGCGCGGGATCGTCCCTTCCCTCATCTCCGAGATGAGCGAAGCGACGACGGCGCGCAGGCTGCCGTTGTAGTGCTTCGCCACCGCCCGCTGACGCAGGTAGCTGGGCCCGTACTGCAGGATCGTCTCCACCGACCGCAGTTCGTCGGCGCAGTCCAGGCGCCGGGCCACCGGTTCGAGCCGGTCCAGCAGGTCGTAGGTGTCGTCGGTGACGAGCCGCTCGTTGCCCGCCGCGTCGAGGATGACGATCGCGTCGATGCCGTAGCGCGCCGCCCGCCACTTGTTCTCCTGGACGTGCCACGGCGGCAGCGTCGGAAGGATCTCGCCGTCGTCGAGGCGGCTGCTGAAGTCGTCGACCAGGCATTGGGTCAGCGCGGAGATCGCGCCGACCTCCTCCAGCGTCGGCAGCCCGTCGCAGACGCGCATCTCGACCGTCCCGAAATGCGGGGCTGGCCGGACGTCCCAGCGGATCTCGGAGAAGTGGTCGATCACGCCCGTGGTGAACATGTCGTCGACGTAGCTCTCCAGCTCCTCCCACTTCCGGAACTGGAAGGGCAGCCCGGCCGTCGGCAGCTGCTGGAACATCAGCGCCCGGTTCGACGCGTATCCGGTGTCCTCCGCGCCCCAGTACGGCGAGGACGCCGAAAGCGCTTGCAGGTGCGGCGCGTAGTTGAGCAGGGCGTCCAGGATCGGCAGGGCCTTGTCCCGGTGGTCGAGGCCGACGTGCACGTGGACGCCGTAGATCAGCATCTGCCGTCCCCACCACTGGGTCCGGTCGATGAGCTTGGCGTACCGCTCCTTGTCGGTGACCTTCTGCTGGTACCACGTCGAGAACGGATGGGACCCGGCCGAGAACAGCTCCACGCCCAGCGGGTCGAGCACCGAGTGGACGACGTCGAGCGAGGTGTTCAGATCGGCCTTGACCTCGGCGATCGTGTCGCAGATCCCGCTGATCACCTCGATGGTGTTGAGCAGCAGCTCCTGCTTGATCTTCGGATGCTCCTCCTCGCCGTCGGGGCGGACGGCGTCGAGCACCTTTTCCGCGACGGACGAGAGTTCACCGGTCCGCCGGTCGACGAGGGCGAGCTCCCATTCCGCGCCGACCGTCGAACGGCGCGAAGGAGTGAAGTCGATCTTCATGGTCGGAATTGTCCGGCAGTTCAGACCTGGGCGCCGTTGTGCGGATCCGCACCGGGCGGCGGCCCCTGGCGCACCCGCAGCAGGAGCAGCGCTATCGCGGTCGCGAGGGCGAGGATGCCGAGCGGCGTGCCGAGCCGGGTGCCCATGCCGATCAGGGTGGGCGCGATCAGGAGCAGCAGGCCGAGCAAGAAGAACAGCAGGACGATGAACGCGCCCTTGCGCGGACGCGGCAGGGGAGGCGGTTCGGGCGGCACGAAGTGGCCCTCGTCGTCGCCCGACGCCGGGTCGTCCTCGAAGAGGGTCTTGTCCCAGCTGGTGCCGCCGCCTCGCCAGCCCGGATCGGGTTCGGCTTCCGGAGCCTCGGGGCGCGGTGCCTTCTCCGATGAGGTTTCAGCCGTTTCGGCCTTCTCCGCCTTCTCCGCGGATTTCCCGGCGGGCTTCTCCAGGTCCTCATCGGGGAACAGCCCGACACCCTCCGCACGGAGGTCGGCCACGATCTCGGCGAACGTCGCGTCGACGTCCTCCGGCCCGTCCTTGCCTCTGCTCATCCGGCGTCCACCTGTCCCGCCCGGCGCACGGACCGGGCGAAGTCCACCGTACGCGTGAAGATCAGGCCTGCGTCGTTGTCTTGGGTGGCGACGTGGAAACTGTTCTCCAGCACCACCTCCGTGACGTCGTCGCTGCCGATCCCATCGAGGATCACCTGGGAGTTGACCGGCTCCACGATGTGGTCGACGGCCGAGTGCAGCAGGAGCACGGGCTGGGTCACCTTGGCCAGATCGGCGCGGGTGAGTTTCCACAGCTTCGCCAGGCTCGCCGCCGCGCGCACGGGCGTCCGCGAATAGGCCAGCTCCTTCTCGCCCGGCTTCGCGATGTCGTTGGCCACGCCCGGCACCGACGGCAGGATCCGCGACAGGACGGGCAGCAGTTTGGCGTCCCAGCGCAGCGTCAGGACGGACGGGTTCACCAGCACGATCCCGGCGATCCGGTCGCCGAACTCCTCGGCGAGCCGCAGCGTCAGTGTCCCGCCCATCGACATCCCGGCGACGAACACCGAGTCGCAGGTCGAGAAGAGCGCCAGCAGCTCCTCGCGGACCGTGCCGTACCAGTCCTCCCAGCCTGTCCGGTTCATGTCCTGCCACCGGGTCCCGTGTCCGGGGAGCAGCGGGCAGCGCACCGTGTAACCGGCCTCGGCCAGGTGGTCGCCCCACGGCCGCATACTCGCGGGGGTGCCGGTGAACCCGTGGCACAGCAGGAACCCTGCTTCGGTCGAACCGGTGTGAGCGAACGGTTCCGCGCCGGCGAGGACGGCCATGCGATCGCCTTCCGTGAGAGCTGGGTAGGTCTACTATGTTCGCACGACCGGAGCGGCTTGTGGGCCCCCGGCCACCGGCGGAATCGCGCCGGATCGGGTGTGAGATCCGTCGCTGGGTGCGGGTAACCGGGTGGACTTCGTTGTGCCGGGGGTGCGCGGTTCGTAGTCTTGACCATCGGGCACAGGGGTTGAGCTGCTAGGAGGAGTTTTCGCAGTGCTGTACTGGCTCATGAAACACGTGTTTATCGGGCCACTGCTCAAGGCGCTGTGGCCCACCAAAGTCGTCGGCGCGGAGAACATCCCCGACGACGGTGGCGTGATCCTCGCGGGCAATCACCTGGCGGTGGCGGACTCCTTCTTCATGCCGCTGCGGGTCAGGCGCAAGGTGACCTTCCCGGCCAAATCGGAGTATTTCACCGAGAAGGGCATCAAGGGCCGACTGAAGAAGTGGTTCTTCACCGGCGTCGGCCAGATCCCGATCGACCGCTCCGGCGGCAACGCGGCGCAGGCCGCGCTCGACACGGCGACCCGGCTGGTCCGCGAAGGACACCTCCTCGGCATCTACCCCGAGGGCACCCGCTCCCCGGACGGCCGCCTGTACAAGGGCAAGACCGGCGTCGCGCGGATCGCGCTCGAGTCCGGCGGCCTCGTCGTCCCGGTCGCCATGGTCGGGACCGACAAGGTCAATCCGATCGGCTCGAAGATGTGGTGGCCGCGCCGCCTGGAGATCCGCTTCGGCAAGCCGCTCGACTTCTCGCGCTACGAGGGCCTCGCCGGTGACCGCTTCATCGAGCGGTCCATCACCGACGAGATCATGTACGCGCTCATGGAGCTTTCCGGTCAGGAATACGTCGACATCTACGCCGCCAAGGCGAAGGAACTGCTCGCCGCCGACGAGGCGGGGCTCCGCCCGAAGGTGCCCGCGCAGCCGTCCGCCCAGGACGTCGCCCGTATCCCGGACACCAAGGTCGGCTGAGGGCCCACTAGGGTTCTGCGGTGCGCTTTTTCTACGACACCGAATTCATTGAGGACGGCGTGACCATCGATCTGGTGTCGATCGGTGTCGTGGACGAAAGAGGCCGCGAGTTCTACGCGGTCTCGACCGATTTCGATCCCGGCAAGGCCGGCCCCTGGGTCCGCGACAACGTGCTCCCGAAACTCCCGTCGCCCGCCGACCCGGCGTGGCGCAGCCGCGAGAAGATCCGCACGGATCTGCTCGAGTTCTTCGGCAAGCCGCCCGGCGGGATCGAGCTGTGGGCCTGGTTCGCCGCCTACGACCACGTCGCGCTGGCGCAGCTGTGGGGGCCGATGCCCGCGCTGCCGCGCCAGCTGCCGCGCTTCACCCGTGACCTGCGGCAACGCTGGGAGGACGCGGGCAAGCCGAAGCTGCCGGCGGCCCCGGACGACCAGCACGACGCGCTGGCGGACGCGCGGCACAACTACCAGCGGTGGCAGATCATCGAGTCCTACTGGCAGCGTTAGTCTGTCGCGCGCTGCCGGAAACTCGCCGAAGGTGCGCCGTCCCGCTTCCACCTCGCGGTGGGTGCGGAGGGCGCCCCTTCATCGAGTTTCCGGGGGCCTTCGGCCCAAAAGAGGGCGCGCGACGGTGAAGTCTCCGTCGGGCGCAGGGCGCCCTTGGGGAGACCGTGTAGGGCACGACCAACGCGCCCAGGCGCTCAGCGGCGTGAGTCGACTGCCTCGGCCAGGGTGTCCAGCAGTTCCGCGGTCGTGTCCCACCCCAGGCAGGCGTCCGTGATCGACTGCCCGTAGGTCAGCGAAGCCGCCTCGCCGAGCGTCAGGTCCTGTCGCCCCGCCACCAGGAAACTCTCCAGCATCAGCCCCGCGATACCCCGCTCACCGGCACTGATCCGCCCGGCCAGTTCCCGCACCACCGCGGCCTGGCGCACGTGGTCCTTCGCGCTGTTGCCATGGCTCGCGTCGATGATCACGCGCTCCGGCAGTCCCGACTTCGCCAGCCGCGCCAGCGTGTCGGCCACCGTCGCGGGGTCGTAGTTCGGGCCGGCCGAGCTGCCGCGCAGGATCACGTGGCAGTCCTCGTTGCCCGCCGTGGTGATCAGCGCGGCGAGCCCGTCGGGGTTGATACCGGCGAACACGTGGCTCGCCCCGGCAGCGCGGGTCGCGTCCACGGCGACCTGGACGTCGCCCTCGGTCGAGTTCTTGATCCCCACCGGCATCGACAGCGCGCTGCACAGCTGCCGGTGCACCTGGCTCGCCGCGGTGCGGGCGCCGATGGAACCCCAGGTCACCGTGTCGGAGATGAACTGCGGGGTGATCGGGTCGAGGAACTCGCAGCCGACCGGGAGGCCGAGCGCGGAGATGTCGAGCAGCAGTTTGCGCGCCATCCGGAGACCGTGGTTGACCTCGTAGGTGCCGTCGAGGCCAGGGTCGTTGATCAGGCCCTTCCAGCCGAGTGTGGTCCGCGGCTTCTCGAAGTAGACGCGCATGACGATGTGCAGGTCGCGACGGTGTTCTTCGGCCTTGGCGGCGAGGTGGCGGGCGTAGTCGAGCGCGGCGTCCGCGTCGTGCACCGAGCAGGGCCCGACGACGACGAGGAGCCGGTCGTCCCGGCCGTCGAGGATGTCGACGGTCGAGGCCCGCCCGGCTAGGACGGTATCGGCGGTCTCCGCCGTCATCGGATGTTCGTGCCGCAGCATGGCGGGTGAAAGCAGCGGGTTGATGGCCGCCGTGCGGTGCCCGTCGAGGGCGATCAGGGTGTCAGCGGAGGGAGACATCGCGGGTCTGGTTCCTTTCGAAAGGGATACCGACCCGCGGGAACTCGCCGAGCCGGTGTGATTCCGGCTCGGGGTGGTTCGTCAGCGCAGGTTCACGCCGCCGTGCCCACCCGGGGCCGGCTTCGTAAACCAGAAATAGCGCTGCACGACGCCAAGCTAGCACATCCGTTACGCGTACCGATTCCCGAGGTGGTCCGCCCTGCACCGATCCAGAGAACTCCCGCTACGCTGGCGTCGGGACATGTGACTGTCATCTCTACGGAACACAAGACGGAGGCTTCTGATGCGTGTCGGTGTGCTGACCGGCGGTGGGGACTGCCCGGGGCTCAACGCGGTGATCCGCGGCGTGGTGCGCAAGGGCATCGAGGTGCACGGCTGGGACATCGTCGGGTTCCGCAACGGCTGGAACGGTCCCCTCACCGGGGACAGCCGCCCGCTCGGCCTGAACGACGTCGAGGACATCCTCACCCGCGGTGGCACGATCCTGCGTTCCTCGCGGACCAACCCGTACAAGGTCGACGGCGGCGTCGACAAGATCAAGGCCGTGCTCGCCGAACAGCAGGTCGACGCGCTGATCGCGATCGGCGGCGAGGACACGCTGGGTGTCGCGAAGCGGCTCACCGACGACGGCGTCGGCGTCGTCGGGGTGCCCAAGACGATCGACAACGACCTCGGCGCCACGGACTACACCTTCGGCTTCGACACGGCCGTCTCGATCGCCACCGAGGCCATCGACCGGCTGCACACCACGGCCGAGTCGCACCACCGCGCCCTGGTCGTCGAGGTCATGGGACGGCACGCGGGCTGGATCGCGCTGCACTCCGGCCTCGCCGGCGGCGCGAGCGTGATCCTGGTGCCGGAGCGGCACTTCAACGTCGACCAGGTCGTCTCGTGGGTCGAGCGCCGCTTCGAGAAGGAGTTCGCGCCGATCATCGTGGTCGCCGAGGGCGCGCTGCCCGAGGGCGGCGAGGAAAAGCTGCTGACCGGTGAGAAGGACGCCTTCGGGCACGTCCGGCTCGGCGGCATCGGCACCTGGCTGGCCGACGAGATCGCCGCCCGTACCGGCAAGGAGTCCCGTGCGGTCGTGCTCGGGCACGTCCAGCGCGGCGGCACGCCGACGGCGTACGACCGCGTGCTCGCCACCCGGTTCGGCCTCAACGCGGTCGACGCCGTGGCCGACGGCGACTTCGGCGTGATGGTGGCGCTGCGGGGCACGGACATCGTCCGCGTCAAGCTCTCCGAGGCGACCGCCGAGCTGAAGACCGTCCCGGCCGAGCGGTACGAAGAGGCCGAGGTCTTCTTCGGCTGAGCCGTTTTCCAGGAGAAGGCCCCTTACTTTGTGCTGACCTCGGGTAAGGGGCCTTCCCTGTGTTGCGGCCCCGCCCTCGCGGCGAGTTGAATCGGCCACTCGGGGGATCCTGGGTGGAAGGCGGGGCTCTCATGTCGGGGACGGGATCCAGCAGGCGCGAGTTCCTGAAGTGGCTGGCCGCGAGCGGGACCGGGGTGGCGCTCGCCGGAGTGCTGCCCGGGACGGCCGCGGCGGACACGGGCGAGATCGTCGTCATCTCCCGGGTCACGCTGATCGACGGCACGGGCTCGGCGCCGCGGCGCGACGTCTCGGTCGTGCTCTCCGGCGACCGGATCGCCTGGGTCGGCGGCTCCGGCCAGCTCCCGGAAACCGGTGGCGCGCCGGTGATCGACGGCCGCGGCAAGTACCTCATCCCGGGACTCTGGGACATGCACACCCACGGCGCGGACCTCGAAGAGATCGTCCCGCCGCTGCACCTGGCCCACGGCGTCACGGGCGCCCGCGAGATGTGGGGCTACGCGGAGAACCGCGCGACCCGGGACAAGATCGAACGCGGTGAGCTGCTCGGCCCGCGCGTCGTGCTGGGGAGCGGGATCGTCGACGGGCCGGTCACGCTCCTGGGGCCGCCGGTGCTCCAGGTGTCGACCGCGGCCGAGGCGCGCGCGGCCGTCCGCGCGGAGAAGGAAGCGGGCGCCGAGTTCGTCAAGATCTACTCCTACCTCGGCCCCGACGCGGTGCGCGCGGTCGCGGCCGAGGCCCGCGACCAGGGTCTGCGGTTCTCGGGGCACTGGCCGTACAAGCTGTCCCACGCCGAGATGAGCGACCTCGGCCAGCACAGCTTCGAGCATTTCTTCGGGGTGTCCATCCACTGCTCGTCGCGGCGGGACGAGATCCTCGCCAGGTTGAAAGCGACGCCTTACGACCCGGCGGACCCGAGGGCCTTCTTCAACCTGGCGCGGCAACTGGAGTTCGCTTCGGTGTCCGCGTACAGCCCCGCCGTCGCGCGGGCTTACTTCGGCAGGCTGCGGCGCAACGGCACCTGGCACTCGCCGACGCTCACGATCAACCGGGTCGTCACCCAGCCCGCCGAGACGCACAAGCACGACCCGCGGTTGAAGTACGTACCCGACGACATCCGGCAGAGCTGGGCCAAGGGCATCGAGCAGTTCGCGCCGAAGACGCCGGAGCAGGTCGTTCTGCAGGAGCGGTACTACCAGGAGACGCTGCGGCTGGTCGGCGTCGCGCACGACGTGGGCGTCGGGCTCATCGGCGGCACCGACTGTCTCAACCCGTACACCTTCCCCGGCAGCGGGCTGCACGAGGAACTCGCCTTCCTGGTCGAGGCCGGGCTCTCACCGGTGCACGCGCTGAAGACCGTCACGGGTGACGCGGCGAAGTTCCTCGGCAGGGAAGCGACGTCGGGCACGATCGCGGCGGGGAAGGAGGCCGACCTCGTGCTGCTGGACGCGAACCCGGCCACCGACATCCGCAACGTCGCGAAGATCGACCTGGTGATCACCCGCGGCCGTGTCCTCGACAAGACGGCGCGGGGCCGGATGCTCGACGCCGTCGAGGCCGCCGCGAACCGGCCGGTCACGAGCGCCCGGCTCCACTCCCTGGCTCGCCGGGGATGCTGCTGTTAGCCGAGCTTTTCGGCCAGCTCGACGATGATCCCGTCGGGGCCGCGGAGGTAGCAGAGCAGGTAGCTGTCCTCGAAGTTCACGACCTCGCCCACGAGCGTCGCGCCGTGCGGCCGCACGCGGTCGAGGGTGTCCCGGACGTCGTCGACCTCGAAGGCGAGGTGGCGCAGGCCGCGCGTGTTGGCGGGCGCGTGGGAGTCGCCGGGGTGGGCCTCGGGCGTGAGGTACTGGATGAGCTCGAGCCGCCCGCCACCGCCGGGGACGCACACCATCGCGACCTCCGATTTGGCCTTGTCCACCGCTGTGATGCGGTCCGCCAGCTCGTTCTCCATCGTCATCCGGCCTTCCAGTTCGAGGCCGAGCTCGACGAAGAACTCGATGGCGGCCGTGAGGTCGCTGACGATGACGCCGACGTGGTCCATCCGCTGGATGCTCATGCTGTGGTCTCCCTCGCTGTCGTGCTTGCGACCCGGGGACGGCGCCGGTTCGCCGTTCTCGACATCCTCCCCGCGATCAGATGACGAAACGCGAGGGATCGGCGGCCTCGGGTGTTGCGAAAGCCACTTTCGCAACCTTCAACGTTGCGGAAGTGGCTTTCGCAACCTTCCGGGACTCCGCCGCCCACGAGACTCGCGGAACACCGGTCCGTGAAGGCCTCCTTGAGGGACCCAGAGTCCCTCAAGGAGGCCTTCACGGACTTGGCACCTGGCAGGACACCTGTGCCTCACCGCTCCATAGAACCCTCCTACATTGCTCATGGCCAGTGAAAGCGTGCCAATTACCTGAATCGGGCACTGGTGGAACCGGTCCCGCGGCAACGCCTCTCCGTATCCAGATGACGAAACACGAGGGTCAGACGAGCGCGAGGGTGTCCAGGAGTGACACGGCCCGCGCGATGTCCTCGGTGAGCGGCCGGTCCTCGACACTCGGGTCGAGCACGGCCGCGGCGGTCTCGTAGGCGTCCCGCGCGGGCAGCGCGACGAGTTCGGCCTTCCGCATCCGCAGCGCCCGGACGGCCGCGACCAGTTCGCACGCCAGCACCTGCTGGTACGCCGCCCCTGCCGCGGTCGCCGCCCGCGCGGCCTGCGTGGAGAAGCTCGCGTGGTCCTCGATCCCGCGGGAGACGACGGCCGTGCCGAGCGTCGCCGGGAGCGCGGCCTGCCGCAGTTCGGTGAGCGCGTCGTGGGCGACGTACTCCAAGATCATCACGCCCGAACTGCCCGACGGCCCGGCCGCGAGGAACGGTCGCAGCCCGGTGAACTCCGGTTCCACCAGGTCGCCCAGCCGCGCCACGGACAGCTCGGCGACCTGGTGGACGGTCGCGCGCACCTGGTCGAGCGCGGTCGAGACGTACGCGGTGTGGAAGTGCGCGTGGTGGTAGGCGTCCTGGTGGACCGTCGAGATCATCGGGTTCTCGGTGCTGGCGTTGATCTCCACCGCGAGGACGTCGCGCAGGTAGTGGATCGCGTCCAGCGCGGGCCCCTGCACCTGCGGGAACGCCCGCAGCCCGAACGGGTCCTGGATGCGCCTGCCCGGTTTGGGCGTGCCCTCCATCCCGAGCAGCCGCCGCATTTCCGCCGCGCACGCGACCTGCCCGGCGTGCGGGCGCGCCTCGTGCACCGGAGTCGCGTACGCCTCCGGGTTCCCGTCGAGCGCGATGTACGTCAGTGCCGCGACGACGTGACTCGCTCGCGTCAGGGTGTCGAGTCGCATCGCCGCGAGGGTCGCTTCGGCCAGCGTCGCGGCGTTGCTGCTCATGAACGCGAGCGCGTCACCGGCCCGCACCGGCACCGGAGGCACGGCGCCCGACAGCCACGGTCGTTCGCCGGTGAGGGTGAGCGCGGTCTCGGCGAGCGGCGCGAGGTCGCCGGTGCCGATCGCGCCGAGCCGGTGCACCAGCGGCAGCGCGCCGGTCCGCACCGCGGTGGCCAGCGCCCCGATCAGCTCGGGACTGAGCCCGGCGCGGCCGGCCAGCAGCTGGTTGAGCCGGATCAGCATCATCGCCCTGGTCTGGCCGGGGGACATGACGTCACCGCTGCCACCGGCGTGACTGCGCAGCAGCCGCAGCCCGTGATCCGGCGACTCGCCCTCGCCGACCGGGTCCTCCTTGTTGGCGCCGACGCCGGTGGTGCGGCCGTAGACGATCCGGCGCGTGCTCAGCTCCTCGGCGAGTTTCCACGCGCTTTCCGCGCCGCGCAGCGCGGCGATCGACACGTCAATGCCCAGCGGTCCCTCGGTGCTCGCGGCGGTCACGACGTCCGCGCAGCGCAGGGTCCGGCCGTCCACCCGGATCACGGCGGCCTCCTTTCACGACCGCCCCACTATGACGCCTCAGCCGGCGGGCGGCTGCCAGGGCGGCCGGTTGCCCCAGTCCCACTTCGGCATCGGCTCGGGCACGGTGACCTCGCGACCGGGCTGCGAGAACATCACCGCGAGCCGGCTGCCCCATTCGACGTACGCGGCGAACGCGGAGCGGAACTCGGGATCGGCCGGGAGCCCGGCCTCGTCGGCGGCGTCGAAGAGCAGGTTCACCCAGCGGCGGCGCTGCTCCTCGGTGATGGCCCTGCCGAGATGCCGTCCGACCATGTGCCGATGCCCGCCGTGCTCGCGGCTGTAGGTCTCCGGGCCGCCGAACACCTCGGCGAGCCAGACCGCGACATGCTCGGGGTGGCCGGGGTCCATGTCGCGGAAGACCGGCTCCAGCAACGGGTCCTTCAGCACGTGGCCATAGAAGACCGTGGTCAGCCGCCGCAAGGCGTCCAGTCCGCCCGCCCATGCGTACAACGTCGGCGTCTCGGTCACGTAATGTCCTCCCAGCGGCACTGTTCTCCGGATCCGGCAAGGCAACCACCTCGGATCGGGTGGGACAACCGCTTACTTTTCGGTGCGTACCGACGGGAGCGGCCATGAAGCGGTATCACTGCGCGGTCGAACTCGCCGTCGACGTCATCGGCGGCAAGTGGAAGCCGGTGATCCTGGCGCAGCTGAAGGAAGGCGTGCACCGGTACGGCGAACTGCGGCGCCGGATGCCGGACGTCAGCGAGAAGATGCTGATCCAGCACCTGCGCGAGCTGGAGGCGGACGGCCTCGTGCTTCGCGAGAGCCGGGAGGGCCGGGTGCCGCACGTCGAATACCGGCTCACCGAGGACGGCGACCGGTTACGCCCCGTGCTCGAAGCGCTCTACGCGTGGGGGACGCGGCGCGCGGCCGACCGCGGCATCACGTTCGAGCCGTTACCTATTCACTGACTGTCGTCGTCAAGGTGCCGTTCGAGCGCGTCGATCCGGCCTTCCCAGAACCGGCGGTACGGCGCGAGCCAGGCGTCGACCTCCGCGAGTGGTTCCGGACGGAGCCGGTAGCAGCGGCGCTGGGCCGCGACGCGGACGGTGACCAGACCCGCCTCGCGTAGGACACGCAGGTGTTTCGATACGGCCGGTTGGCTCAGTTCGAGGACCTCGACCAGCTCGTTGACCGACCGTTCGCCGTCGCGCAGGAGGTCGAGGATGGTCCTCCGCCGAGGCTCGGCGAGGATCTCGAAAGTCTGCATCATCCGGGAAATGTGCCTGGTGCGGCATATTTCCGTCAAGGAATGTTCGAAAATGTCCATCCGAAAGTCTTGGTCTGAACCATTGACGGAGTGGTCTAGTCCACTTAGCTTGTGCGTGTCCCGCCGCAGTCCTCTCGTCACCGCCGGTGACCGTGAAGGGAGAACGCATGTCCCGTTCGAGCAGGCTCACCGCGATCGTCGGTGCCGCGGCCGTCGCGCTGGGCGCGCTGGCCGTCGCCGCACCGGCGCAGCAGGCGACAGCCGCTCCCGAGGCGACGGACGCCTCGGTCGGCAAGGTCCTCGGGTACTTCGCCGAATGGGGCGTCTACCAGCGGAACTATCACGTCAAGAACATCGACACGTCGGGTTCGGCGAGCAAGCTGACCCATATCAACTACTCGTTCGGCAACGTGACCGGAGGCGGCTGCGCCCTCGGTGACGCCGAAGCGGCGACCAGCAAGTTCTACGACGCCGCGGGCAGTGTCGACGGGGTCGCCGACAGCTGGGACAACGGCGCGCTGCGCGGGAACTTCAACCAGCTGAAGAAGCTCAAGGCCAAGTACCCGAACCTCAAGGTACTGTGGTCCTTCGGCGGCTGGACCTGGTCCGGTGGCTTCGGCGAGGCGGCGAAGAACCCCGCCAAGTTCGCCGAGTCCTGCTACAACCTGGTCAACGACCCGCGCTGGGCCGGGGTCTTCGACGGCATCGACATCGACTGGGAGTACCCGAACACCTGCGGTCTCTCCTGTGACACCAGCGGCGCGGCCGCGATCAAGAACCTCGCGCAGGCCCTGCGGGAGAAGTTCGGCTCGAAGCTGGTCACCGCCGCGATCACCGCGGACGGCACCGACGGCGGCAAGATCGACGCCGCGGACTACGGCGGCGCGGCGCAGTACTTCGACTGGTACAACGTCATGACCTACGACTACTTCGGCGCCTGGGCCGCGCAGGGCCCGACCGCCCCGCACTCGCCGCTGAACGACTACGCGGGCATCCCGACCGCCGGCTTCCACTCCGACGCGGCGATCCAGAAGCTCAAGAGCAAGGGTGTCCCGGCGAACAAGCTGCTACTGGGCATCGGCTTCTACGGCCGCGGCTGGACCGGCGTCACCCAGGACGCTCCGGGCGGCACCGCGACCGGCCCGGCGGCGGGCACCGAACCGGGCATCCAGGACTACAAGGTCCTGAAGACCACCTGCCCGGCCACCGGAACCGTGGCGGGCACCGCCTACGCCAAGTGCGGCAGCGACTGGTGGAGCTACGACACCCCGGCGACCATCGGCGGGAAGGTCACTTACGCCAAGAACCAGGGTCTCGGCGGCGCCTTCTTCTGGGAGCTCTCCGGTGACACGGCCGACGGTGAGCTGATCACCGCTCTGGCCAAGTAAAGCCCTTCCGGGCGCGCGTGAAGGCCCCCTTCCCTCTGCTCAGCCGAGGGAAGGGGGCCTTCACGCGCTTCTGTCGGTGGCGAGGATTACGGTCTGCGTATGGGTTTCGAGGGTTTCGGCGAGTACGCCATCGACTTCTACGACGGTCTGGAGGCCGACAACTCCAAGTCCTACTGGGACGCGAACCTCGCCACCTACAAGGCCGACGTCCGTGCGCCGATGGAGGCGCTGCTCGCGGAGCTGGTGCCGGAGTTCGGCGACGGCTTCGGCGAGGGGAAGGTGTTCCGGCCGTACCGCGACGTCCGGTTCGCCAAGGACAAGACGCCGTACAAGACCCACTGCGGCGCGGTGATCGAGCAGGGTCGCGGCGGCGGCGCGTACTACGTCGAGGTCGGCCCGGCCGGGCTGCGCGTCGGCGGTGGCTGCTTCCACTTCGAGTCCGATCAGCTCGCCCGCTTCCGCAAGGCCGTCGACACCGAACTGCGGGGCGCCGAGCTGGCCAAGATCCTCGCGAAGCTGGAGAAGGCGGGCTGGGAGGTCAAGGGGGACAGGCTCAAGTCGAAGCCGCGCGGGTTCGCGGAAGACCACCCGCGCATCGACCTCCTCAAGTACCGCTCCGTGTACGCCGTCCGCGGCTGGGAGCCGGACGACGTCCTGCACGAACGCGGCGCGCTCGACCGGGTGCGGAAGGCGTGGCGGCAGGTCCGCGCGTTCAACGAGTGGGCGCGGGACCGCGTCGGACCGAGCGAGAAGCCGCGCCGATAACCATCGAACCGGGTTCGGCAGTTGCCCGTCGCCCAGGTCAACTGACACTTTTCTTGAACTTTCGGTATCGGTAAAGACGTACGTCCGATGAGGGACTACGCTGTGCGAACGTGAGCCGACGCGCGAAGATCGTTTGTACCCTGGGCCCCGCGACCGCTACGCCGGAGAAGATGCGGCAACTCGTCGACGCCGGGATGGACGTCGCGAGGATGAACTTCAGCCACGGGACGCACAGCGACCACAAGCAGGTCTACGACCTCATCCGCACCGCCGCCGCCGAATCCGGCCGCGCGGTGGGCATCCTCGCCGACCTCCAGGGCCCGAAGATCCGTCTCGGCACCTTCGCGGGCGGCCCGGTCGAGTGGCACAACGGCGACATCGTGCGCATCACCGTCGAGGACGTCGCGGGTACCCACGACCGCGTCTCGACCACCTACAAGGGACTCGCCGACGACGCGAAGCCCGGCGACCGGCTCCTGGTGGACGACGGCAAGGTCGGCCTCGTGGTCAAGCAGGTCGAGGGCCCGGACGTCGTCTGCGAGGTCACCGAAGGCGGCCCCGTCAGCAACAACAAGGGCGTCTCCCTGCCGGGCATGGACGTCTCCGTGCCGGCGCTGTCCGAAAAGGACATCGAAGACCTCGAGTTCGCGCTCGAACTCGGCGTGGACTTCATCGCGCTGTCGTTCGTCCGCTCGCCCGCCGACATCGACCTGGTCCACCAGGTGATGGACCGCGTCGGCAAGGGCCGCCTCCCGGTGGTCGCGAAGATCGAGAAGCCCGAAGCGGTCTACAACCTCGAAGCCATCGTGCTGGCCTTCGACGCGGTGATGATCGCCCGCGGCGACCTGGGCGTCGAACTCCCGCTGGAGCAGGTCCCGCTGGTGCAGAAGCGCACCATCCAGATCGCCCGCGAGAACGCGAAGCCGGTCATCGTCGCGACGCAGATGCTCGAGTCGATGATCAACAGCTCCCGTCCGACCCGCGCGGAGGCCTCGGACGTCGCCAACGCGGTGCTCGACGGGGCGGACGCCCTCATGCTCTCGGGCGAGACCAGCGTCGGCCGCTACGCCATCGACGTGGTCAAGACCATGGGCCGGATCATCGAGGCCGTCGAGACCGACTCGCCGGTCGTGCCGCCCCTGTCGCACGTCCCGCGCACCAAGCGCGGCGTCATCTCCTACGCCGCCCGTGACATCGGCGAGCGGCTGAACGCCAAGGCCCTGGTCGCTTTCACCCAGTCCGGTGACACCGTCCGGCGGCTCGCGCGGCTGCACACGCGGCTGCCGCTGCTGGCGTTCACCCCGGAGGAGAGCGTCCGCAGCCAGCTCGCGATGACCTGGGGCACGACGACGCGGATCGTGCCGAAGGTGGGCTCCACCGACCAGATGATCCAGCAGGTCGACCACGCGATGCTCGAAATGGGCAAGTACGCCAAGGGCGACCTGGTGGTCATCGTCGCCGGCTCCCCGCCCGGGACCGTCGGCTCGACCAACCTCATCCGGGTGCACCGCCTCGGCGAGGACGACCACGCCTGACGCTGTCTTGAAGTACATGAAGGCCCCCTTCCTTGCGCCT
Organism: Amycolatopsis azurea DSM 43854; assembly: GCF_001995215.1. GTDB lineage: Bacteria > Actinomycetota > Actinomycetes > Mycobacteriales > Pseudonocardiaceae > Amycolatopsis > Amycolatopsis azurea. The sequence goes on along the minus strand of NZ_MUXN01000006.1, from coordinate 50,776 downwards.
AGGTACAGGAAGGGGGCCTTCATGTACTTCGTCGCGAAGGTGGCCTTCGCGACAAACGTCCCGCCTCGCGGAGGCCCGGGACACCCTTACGGCCTAAAGTTCAGGTCATGACTGAGATGGCCAGGGAAGCCGCGGCCGGTTTCGACAGCACCGGCGGCGTCGGCGGTCAGCCGGTGCTCGACAAGCTGGTCGCCCTGCTGGACTTGGAGAAGATCGAGGAGAACATCTTCCGCGGCGTCTCGCCGGCGCATTCGCCGGTGCGGGTGTTCGGCGGGCAGGTCGCGGGGCAGGCGCTGGTCGCCGCCGGCCGCACCGTGCCCGAGGAGCGGAAGGTCCACTCGCTGCACGCGTACTTCATCCGCGGCGGCGACCCCAGCGTCCCGATCGTCTACGAGGTCGACCGCATCCGCGACGGCCGCTCGTTCACCACCCGCCGCGTCGTGGGCATCCAGCACGGCAAGGCGATCTTCTCGCTTTCCGCGTCGTTCCAGAAGGACGAGGGCGGTATCGAGCACTCCGAGGGCATGCCGGACGTCCCGGATCCCGAGTCGCTCCCGACGTTGCAGGAGCGGGCCGAGGGCTACTTCCTCGGTCACCACGACCGGCCGCGCCCGATCGACCTGCGCTACGTCAACGACCCGCCGTGGGTGACCCGGAAGTCCGGTGAGCTGCCCGCCCGCAACCAGGTCTGGATGCGGGCCGACGGCAAGCTCCCGGACCAGCAGTTGCTGCATGTCTGCGTCCTGACCTACGCCTCCGACATGACGCTCCTGGACTCGGTCCTCGCCCGCCACGGCGTCTACTGGGACCTCGACAAGGTGATCGGCGCGAGCCTCGACCACGCGCTCTGGTTCCACCGTCCGTTCCGGGCCGACGAGTGGTTCCTCTACGACAGCGCGTCCCCGACGGCGTCGGGTGCCCGCGGTCTGGCCACCGGACGGTTTTTCGCCGCGGACGGAACGCATATCGCCACCGTTGTCCAGGAAGGTCTTCTCCGGGTGGTGTGAACGGTGACGTTCCGCATCCGAGAAGCGCCTTGTCCACCCTTTAGAGGGAATGGCGAAAGGCGATAACATCTGGGATCAGAGTATTGCGGAATGGCCGGGAATAAAGGGAGGGCCGGAACCGATCGGGGGACGGCTCCGGCCCTGCACCGGGGGTGAATCCGGCTCGACGGGTATCCTCTCGGAAGCCCATCGGTGCAGCTCGCGGCCCCGCGCCCGTGCCGCGAGCGGATCCGCCGCCGCCGATGAAGGCGGGCGTACCGCGTTGCACAATGCTCAACCTACAGCGGCAATCTGCAAATTGCAGGATGAAAATCGGACGCGTCGGAAAATGGTCGTGTGACCATCTCACCGAATGTGTCTCGGGCTGGTTAGATGTGCTTCGTGCGGGGTTACTGAACACTGTTCTCCTCGCCGCGTCGTGATCGGTGTTGCTCGGACAGCTTGTGGAGGTGCCGTGATGACGAGGGGTCAGGGACCCACCGTGCGCCGCCGACGGCTGGCGAGCGAATTGAGGCGGTTGCGCGAGGCGGCCGACCTCACGATCGACGAGGTCAGCGAGAAACTCGAATGCTCGGCGTCGAAGGTCAGCCGCATCGAGACCGGGCACGTCGGGGTCACCCCGCGCGACGCGCGCGACATGCTCGAGCTGTACGGCATCGCGGGCGACGAGCAGGAGGCGCTCGTCCAGCTGGCCAGGGAAGCCCGCAAACGCGGCTGGTGGCACGCGTACAACGAGGTGTTCACCGGCACCTTCGTCGGCTTGGAGGCGGACGCGAGTTCGCTGCGGGCCTTCCAAGCACTGCTGGTGCCGGGCCTGTTGCAGACCGAGCGCTACGCCAAGGCCGTGATCAGGGCGATGCGGCCCGACGCCGAGGACGCCGAGATCCGGCGCCGGGTGGCGGCGCGGATGGCGCGGCAGGAACTGCTGACCGACCCTTCGCCCCCGGAGTACTGGGCCGTGATGGACGAGGCGGTCCTGCACCGCACGGTCGACGGCGCCGAGGTGATGGCGGAACAGCTGTACCGGATGGTCACGATGGCGGCCCAGCCGAACGTGACCGTCCAGATCGTGCCGTTCGGCGCGGGTGCCCATCCCGGGATGGAGGGTCCGTTCCTCATCATGGGCTTCCCCGAACTGGCCGACACCGACGTGGTCTACGTCGACAGCACCTCCAGCGGGCTCTACCTGGAGGAACCCCCGGACGTCCGGCGATACGCGTTGATGTTCGACCATCTCCGTGCCGCCGCGTTGAAACCGGACGACTCGGTCGAGGTGATCGCCGAGGCCGCCGGCAGGTTCGCCGAAGAGGCCGCCCTGCCGAAGAAAGTCCCCGGAAACGAGTAAGGAGTGGGGAGCATGACGCCCAACGATGATCTTTCCCAGGCCCGGTGGTTCAAGAGCAGCCACAGTGGCGGCGGCAACGACTGCGTCGAGGTCGCCTTCACCGGTTCCGGTGCCGCCCTGAGGGACTCCAAGGATCCCGAGGGAGGTGCCTTCCGCCTGTCGCCGAACGCTTGGCGGGGGCTGCTCGGCGCGGTGCGCCCGAGTGGCCCGGCTCACGCCCAGACACGCTGAAACTCGACCCCTTACGCCCCCCGAGCAGGGGATGGGCCGGCGTAAGGGGTCGAATCACGTCCGGGTGTAGGCGATCACCCGATGCCTCAGGGCACCCCTCAGGACGAATCTGATCACTACCAAACAAGGCAGTGAGTTCCTAAGGGGAAACGATGAACACGAACGACGCTCTGCTCACCGGAGTACTGGCCGAGGTCGAGTACCGCCGCGAGGAGCTGCAGCGAGCCGGCCGCAGCGTATGGGTCGACAGGGCCCGCCGGGCGGGCAGGCGGATCCGCGCCCAGCGCACCGCCGTCCAGGTGCCCGCCCAGCAGCGCCGCGAGGCCGGTCAGGTGCCCGCCCGCAGCGGCGAGATCACCCGGTAGAGGTCGAGTGCGATGAAGCTCTCGGCGAAAACCCAGGCGAAGTTGTCGGTCCGGTAGGCAAGAATGCACCTCGTGCCCCGTCTTGGCTCCGGTATCCCGATCGTCGCCCGCACTCAGGAGATGCGGCAGCTCCGCGCCGCCTTCGCCCGTGCAGAACGGGCCGAGGCCGGCGCGGTGCTGCTCTCCGGTGACGCCGGGGTCGGCAAGACCCGCCTCCTGACCGCGCTCGGCGAGGTCACCGCCGCCGCGGGTGCCCTGGTGCTGACAGGGCGCTGTATCGACGTCCATGAGGGCGGTCTTCCTTATCTTCCGTTCGCCGAGGCCCTCGCGCCGCTGGCGACGACGTCCGATCCCGTGGTCACGGCCGCGGTCCGGGCCCGGCCGGCGCTGGGCAGGCTGCTCCCGCAGATGCAGCAGGCGGAGGAGTACCCCGCCATCGAAGACGGTCAGCTCACCGCGAGCGAACAGGTGTCGACGCAACGGCTCGGCCCCGAACAGGACCTCGGCCAGCTCCAGCTGTTCGACGCGGTACTGGGGGTGCTGACCGTCATCGCTCAGCGCCGGCCCGTGGTCATCCTGCTGGAGGACCTGCACTGGGCCGACGGCTCCACCCGGAACCTGCTGTCCTTCCTGCTGACGAGGCTGCGCACCCAGCGGCTGCTGGTGGTGGCGAGCTATCGCGAGGAGGACGTCCATCGGCGGCATCCGCTGCGCGCGCTGCTTTCCGAGGTGGTGCGGCTGGGCTCGGTCGAACGCGTCGAGGTCAGGCCGTTCGGCGCCGAGGACGCGCGCGCGTTCGTCGAGGCACTGGCCGACGAGCCGATCGGCCAGGACATGATCGCCGACATCGTCGCCCGGTCCGAGGGCAATCCGTTCTTCGTCGAGGAGCTGCTCGCGTCCGCGAAGGACTGCCGCGATCTGCCGTCCGGGCTCGCCGAGGTGCTCCTCGCCCGGGTGGAACAGCTTTCGCCGATCACGCGCCGGATCCTGCGTGTGGTCTCGGTCGCCAAGGATTCCGTGGCGCACGCCGCCCTCGCCGAGATCTCCGGACTGGACGAACTCGAACTCGACGAGGCACTGCGCGAGGCGGTGCAGCATCACGTGCTCGTGATCGAGAACGGTTTCTACACCTTCCGTCACGCGCTGCTGCAGGAAGCGGTCTACGGGGATCTGCTGCCGGGGGAGCGGGTGCGCATGCACGCCGCCTACGCGACGCGGATCCGCACCCGGACCCAGGGCCGCGGCCAGGACGCCCGGCTCGCGCACCACAGCCTGGAGAGCAAGGACTTCGTCACCGCGCTGGCGGCGTTGCTGCGCGCGATCGTCGAGGCCGAGAAACTCGGCGCTCCCGGTGCCGCGCTGCGGCACGTCGAGCAGGCACTGTCCATTTGGGACGCCGTGCCGGAGCAGGACCGGCCGGCGGACATCGACGAGCTCAACCTGCTGCACGAGGCCTCCTATTTCGCGAGCACGTCCGGCGAGCCGGAACGGGCGGTCGCCTATTCGCGCTCCGCGACCGAGGCGCTCTCCCCGGAGACCGATCCTGAGCGGGCCGCCAAAGTCTGGCGACGGCACGCGGAGGCGCTGCTGTCGGTGGAAGGCACCCTCGACGAGGTCGTCGAGGCGATCGACCGGGCCTGGGGGCTGGTCGAGCACACCGACGCGAGCGTCGCACGGGCCTGGGTGCTCGCCACCCGGGCGGGGATCCTGAGGCTGATCGACAGGCACGAAGAGGCGCTGCAGTGCGCGCTGGCCGCGGTCGCCGACGCCAGGGCCGGCGGCGCGGGCGGGGCCGAAGCGGCCGCGCTGGTGTCGCTCGGGACGCTGGCCGATTCGGCGGGCGACGTCGAGGAGGCACGGGAACGCCTGCGCCAGGCGGAGCGGAAGGCCAGGGATTCCGGCGCCCTCAACGGCGAGCTGCGGGCCCTGCACTTCCTCGGGCTGAGCTACGACGACAGGGCCGAGATCCACTCCGCGCTGAAGTACTACGCCAAGGGCATCAGCCGGGCCAAGGAGACCGGGCTGACCTGGAGTTCGTTCGGGATCGAGCTGCGGACCAAGCACCTTCAGCTGCAGTACGTCAGCGGGGACTGGCCGGAAGACGACGACGCGGGCCGGGCGGCCCGTGGTGTCTCGAGCGTCGTGGCCGGGCGGTTCCTGGGAATCTGGGCGCAGTTCGTCGTCGGCTGGGGCCGGTTCGCGGACGCGGACAAGATCCTGCCCAGCCTGCGGCAGCACTGGAAGGCCGACTACTCGATCGCGCTCGCGTCGGGGGACGCCGCCATCCAGCTCGCGGCGTGGCGAGGCGACCACGCGGGCGCGGTGCGGCAGGCGATCGAGCTGATCGACTGGCTCGAAGAGATCGAGCCCTCGGTTCTCGGCGGGATCCGGATCAGCGTGCATGGCCTCGCGGCCGCCGTCGCGCAGGCCGCCGCAGCCCGGGTGCGCGGGGACCTGGCGACCGTCGAGGCCGCCGTGGCGTCGGGGGAGAAGCTGCTGGCCCATGGACGCTATTGCGCCGAACACGGCATGCCGCGTTCGGTGTCACTGGGCCCGGAGGCCTTGGCGTGGCTAGCCCGGCTGGAGGCGCTCGGCAGTTGCCTGGGCGGCGCGGGCGATCCGGCGTTGTGGGCCAAGGCGGTCGAGGCGTTCGGGTACGGCGCCGTGTACGAGCAGGCCATGTGCCGCTTGCAGCACGCGAAGGCCCTGCTGGCTTCCGATGGCGACACCGAGCTGGCCGCGTCGGAGCTGCTGGCCGCGCACGCGGTGGCCGACCGGCTGAACGCGTGCCCGTTGCGGGAAGCCGTCCGGGAACTCGGTCACCGGGCGCGCGTCGAGCTGCCCGGGGAGCCCACGGCGCCGCGTCGTGACGTCGTCGACCCGCTCACCGACCGCGAACGGGACGTGCTGGAGCGCGTCGCGCTCGGCCGGACCAACCGGCAGGTCGGCGAAGAGCTGTACATCAGCGAGAAGACGGTGAGCGTCCATCTTTCGCGCGTGATGGCGAAACTCGGCGCGAGCCGCCGGGCCGAGGCCGTCGCGATCGCCTACGACCGGGGCCTCTTGGCCGCCCCCACCTCTTCCTCCTAGCCGCGTTTCGTCCTCTGAACGCGTTCCTTGCCTGTGCAAGTACCGCATTCAGAGGACGAAACGCGAGGGCAGGTCAGCGGCGGGGCAGGCGGCGAAGCGCCTTGAGGCTCATGCTCAGGCTCCGCACCCACAGCTTCGGCGGGATTCCCTTGCCGGGGCGCAGCGGCATCCCGCGCTGCACCGCGATCGCCTGGGCTTCGGTGTACTTGAGCAGTCCTTCGGCACCGTTGCGCCGTCCGACCCCGGACTCCTTCATCCCGCCCATCGGCAGCCCCACGGTCCCGAAGGTCGCCGCGAAGCCCTCGTTGACGTTGACGGTCCCCGCCTTCAGCCGCGCCGCGACCTCCCAGCCCGCCCGGCCGTTGCGCGACCACACGCTGGCGTTCAGCCCGAACTTCGTGTCGTTCGCGCGCTCGATCGCCTCGGTGACCTCGGTGTAGCCGTAGATCGACACGACCGGCCCGAAGGTCTCCTCGGCGAACAGCTTGACGTCCTCGGTGACGTCGGTGAGCACGGTCGGCTCGTAGAACAGCGGTCCGAGATCGGGCCGGGCCTTGCCGCCGGTGAGCACCTTCGCGCCCTTGGACCGGGCGTCCTCGACGTGCGCCGACACCGTCGCCAGCTGGTCTTCCGAGGTCAGGGACCCCATCTGCGCCTGGTAGTCCAGCGCGCCCCCGAGCCGCAGAGCCGCCGTCTTCGCGACGAAGGCCCGCGTGAACTCCTCGCGGATCGACTCGTGGACGTAGATCCGCTCGACCGAGACGCACAGCTGGCCCGCGGAGGAGAAGCACGCGGTCACCGCGCCTGCGGCGGTCTTGGCGATGTCGGCGTCGGGCAGCACGATCATCGGGTTCTTGCCGCCGAGCTCCAGTGAGTAGCTCGTCAGCCGCTCCGCCACCCGCGCGGCGAGTCCCTTGCCGGTGGGCGTGGATCCGGTGAAGCACAGGTAGTCCGACTCCTCGACCAGCGCGTCGCCGATGCGCGAACCCCGGCCGAGCACGATCTGCCAGACCCCGGCGGGCAGCCCGGCCTCCTCGGCGAGCTCCTGGAGCCACAGCGCCGAGAGCGCGGTCTGGTTGTCGGGTTTCTGCACGACGGCGTTGCCCGCCGCGAGCGCGGGCAGGACGTCCATCGCGGTCAGCGCGAGGGGGTAGTTCCACGGCGAGATGATCCCGACGACGCCCTTGGGGTGCCGGAGCTCGCCGACCTTCGTCAGCACCGGGATCAGCCCGGCGGCGCGACGCGGCGAAAGGATCTTCGCGCTGTGCTTGCCGTAGTAGGAGGCCACGAGCGCGGTGGCGCTGACCTCGTCGAAGGCGTCCATGCGTGCCTTGCCCGCCTCGATCTGCACGAGGTCGAGCGCCTCTTCCTGCCGCTTCAGCACCAGGTCGTGCAGACGGATAAGGATGCGCTGACGGTCTTCGACCGGCCGATCCGCCCACGAGCGCTGAGCTTCCCGCGCCTGGTCGAACACGGCGCGGACGTCGGAGTCGGTGGCCTGGGGGAGGGTCGCGATCGGCTGCCCGGTGAAGGGGGCGCGCATCTGTACCGGCGCTGAATCCGCGCCACCCACGACCCGCCGCACGAGCCGTTCCGCCCTCGCCACGGCCGGGGCGCCGGGGACGCCGCCGATGGTGGACGGTCCTTCGGTGTGGCTCGCGTTCGCCGGTGTCGTGCTCGTCATGCCGTCTCCGTTCCATGCCGCGCGGAGCCGGGAGGCGCCACGCAGAGCCCAGGTGTTACCGACGAGTACAGCATACCGCCGGTATGGAGACTGTCCACCGCTGATGTGAATAAGTTTCACATATTGCCGGGTTGGGGCGGATTGTCGGAGGACGGGCGCAGGATGTCCTGCTGCTGCAACGCGGAGCCCGCGGGCGGCGTCGGCGGTGACGGCGGCTCGTAGGCCTGCGGTTGCGGTGGATACTGCTGCTGGGGGGCTCCGGGCGCGTAAGGGGTGAAGGCGACCGGGTAAGGAGCCTGCTGGGGTGCCGCCGGTTCACGCCGGTTGGCCACGATCGCCAGCCCGATGGTGAGCAAGGCCACGAGCCCGCCCGCGAGCAGGATCCAGAATCCGCTCCCGGTCCCATAGCGCGAGACGAAACGGCCGGTGTCCTGCCCGAAGCTCAGGCTCGCCGAGATGTCCATGCCGAGCATCCAGACGCCGATCGCGGTCCCCGCCCCACCGGCGACCAGCAGTGTCCTCGACGTCGTCGCGGCGGGCGAGGTCGAACTGCGCCGGTACGAGGCGAAGCCCACCGCGGCCCCGGCGAACAGGGTCAGCGCCGCGGCGGACAGCGGGATGCCGTAGCGGGCGACGTGGGTCTTGTCGTAGAACTCCTTTTCCTCCGCCGACGGCTCGATGTCGAAGGTCCGCGTCCAGCCGGTCTCGGCGAACTTCGACACCGGCTTGCCCTCGGAGAGCTGTTCGTACGTGGACTGCGGAAGAAAGGTCGCGACGAGTACCAGCAGTCCGGCGAAAACCCCCATCATCGCGGCGAACAACCGGGGGAGCCGGGCGTCGGACGGCGGTCGTGGCGCCGCTACGGGAGTTTGGACGGGTTGCATTGCGCCGAACGGGCCATTCACTTGGTACGGCTGCTGCTGCGGCGCGCTCATGATCGGCTCCTCCGCCGGTTTTGTTGTCCAGCAAGGAATTCCATCATGGATCGGCCGACGAGATAAGTGTCACCTGTGCTCTGGTCAACCGCTTACGCACGTGCTACGCGGGGAGTTTCGGCCAGGCGACGTTCGCCAATTCCCTGGCGACGTCGCACGCATTTGGTGCCTGTACGGCGAGAAGAGCGTGCTCGACCTGGTTCCGGTTCGCGTCCGGCCCCTCGATGTGGCTCGTCTGGATCGTGCAGCCACCGGAAATCTCTTGGACGAAGGACTTGCGCCCGCCCAGCGTCTCTTCTCGAACGCTCGCCGCGGCCTTCGGGCGCGGGCCGAGACCGAACTCGAGCCGGACGAGCCGGTCCGCCCCCTGCTCGCCCCAAAGGCACCTGTGCCGGGACAGATCGCCCTTCCCGGCGACCGCGGTGCCCAGCCTGGCGGAGACCTCGGCGTCGGACCACAAGGCGGTGCAGGCGTCCAAGCGTGCCAGGGAGTTTTCGCGGTAGCCGAGATGCGCCGCCTGCTTGCCGGCCACGAGCGAGCGGACGGCGCCTTCCAGGGTCTTCGTCGCCGCGGTGAGCGACTCGGAAGCGCTTCCGGGCGAGGTGAAGAACGTGCCGACCCGGATCGAGGAGTCGTCGGCGAAAACGAGGTGCAGGAGGGGCTGGTCCTCGAGGTCCGTGCGGACCACCCGCAGGTCACGGGTCAGGTCCTGCCAGGCGACCGGGGTGGCGCCCGCTAGGCGTTCTTTTGCCCGGTCTTCGGGGAAACCAAAGCTGATCAGCGCGTTCTTGGTCCGGAACGAGCAGGAGCCCATGCTCGGTGACGGCCTGGATTCCAGCGGAAGCGCGCTGTCGAGATCGGGCAGGTCCAGCAGGCCGCAGAAGTCCACGGTCGTGGGATCGCCGAGCGCTTCGCGCAGCGTCAAAGGGCTCGAAGGCGGAGGCGGCGGCGCGGCCGTGCAGCCGGTCAGTACGAGAATGGCCGCGGTCAGTACGGCGAACGCCGTCGATCTCCCCATGCTCGAAGACTACGGGGACGCGTCCTCGTACAACATGACCGCGACCCGTTTCCATTCGTCGAGCAATTGCCGTCGTCGCTTCGGATCGCCGCCGAGTTCGGCGTCCAGCGCCAGGCCGCGGGTGAGGTTCACGGTCAGCCAGAACAGGATCTCCGCGCGCTCCTTCGGCAGGTCCCCGGCGACGGCGGTGATGTGCTCCAGTGTCGAACGGCCCAGTGCCTTGTCGACCGGGCGGATCGCCGCGCGGAGTTCGGGATCGGTGCGCGCCGCGACCCACAGCTCCGTGGCGGCCGTGGACAGCGTGCCCGAGTAGCCCTCCCACAGCAGGTCGATCGCCGCCGCGACCCCCGAGGAGCCACCGGGGAGTTCGGTGATCGACGTCGCGAGCCGTCCGCGCAGCTTCTCCGTCAGATGCTCGACGGCGGCCGCCATGAGTTCCGCCTTCGCGGAGAAGTGGTGCTGCACGGCGCCTTTGGAGACCCCGGCGCGGGCGCAGATCTCCTGCACCGACGTGCGTGCGTACCCGAGGTCGACCAGGCAGTCGATGGTCGCGTCGAGCAGGGCGGTGCGGGTCTGCGCACGCCGTTCGGCCTGGGTGCGGTGGGTCCTGCCGAGCACGCTCACCGGATCCGGCCCCCTTTACGTGCAGCTCGGTACGGATGTACATTCCGAATGGAACTTACATCCTAAGCGTCATGTTTTCCAGGTCCGATCAGGAGGCGTAGGCCGTGCCCTTGCAGATCCAGAAGAGTTCGTGGAGCACGACGGAGCTCGAAGACCTCCGGGACCTCGCCCGGACGTTCTGCCAGAAGGAACTCGCGCCGAACCAGGAGCGCTGGGCGGCCGAGAAGAAGGTCGACCGCGAGCTCTGGACGAAGGCGGGCGAGGTCGGCCTGCTGGCACTGTCCATCCCGGAGGAGTACGGCGGGGGCGGCGGCACGTTCGCCCACGAGGCCGTGCTCTACGAAGAGCAGGCCAGGTCCGGCGACAGCGCCTGGGGCGTCACCGTCCACAACGGAATCGTCGCGCACTACATCCTCGAGTACGCCAACGAGGAACAGAAGAAGGCGTGGCTGCCGAAGTTCGCCTCCGGCGAGATGGTCGGCGCCGTCGCGATGACCGAGCCCGGTACGGGGTCGGACCTGCAGAACATCAAGACCCGCGCGGTACGCGACGGCGACCACTACGTGATCAACGGCGCGAAGACGTTCATCACCAACGGTTTCCACGCCGATCTCGTCGTCGTCGCGGTGAAGACCGACCCGGAGGCCGGCGCGCAGGGTGTCTCGCTGATCGCCGTCGAGACCGACACCCCGGGCTTCAGCCGCGGCCGTGTCCTCGACAAGATCGGGCTCAAGGGCCAGGACACCGCGGAGCTGAACTTCGACGACGTCCGCGTGCCCGTCGCCAACCTCCTCGGCGACAAGGAAGGCCTCGGCTTCATCCAGCTCATGCAGCAGCTGCCGCAGGAACGGCTGATCATCGCCGTCACCGCGGTCGCCGGGATGGAGGCCGCGATCGACCAGACCATCGCCTACACCAAGGACCGTCAGGCGTTCGGCCGCCCGATCTACAACTTCCAGAACACGAAGTTCAAGCTCGCCGAGGCCGCGACCGAGGCCGCCGTGTCCCGCGCGTACCTCGACCAGTGCATCGAACGGCATCTGCGCAAGGAACTCGACGTGCAGGGCGCGGCCATGGCGAAGCTGTGGACCACCGAACGGGTCAACAAGGTCGTCGACGACTGCCTGCAGCTCTTCGGCGGCTACGGCTACATGACCGAGTACCCGATCGCGCGCGCGTGGGCCGACATCCGGATCTCCCGTATCTTCGGCGGCACCAGCGAGATCATGAAGGAAATCATCTCCCGCACGCTGTGAAACCGTTGCCGTATCAGGAAAGGACGTGGCGATGAAGGCTGGGCCGCTGAGCGGGCTCAAGGTCGTCGAACTGGCCGGGCTCGCCCCGGCGCCGTTCGCCTGCACGATCCTCGCCGATCTCGGCGCGGAGGTCGTCCGGATCGACCGGGCGACACCGGGCAACGACGTCATCGGCTTCCCGAACGATCCGCTCGCCAGGGGCAGGCGGTCGATCGGGATCAACACCAAGACCCCCGAGGGGGTCGAACTGGTGCTGAAACTCGCCGAAAGCGCCGACGTGCTCATCGAGGGTTTCCGTCCCGGCGTCGCCGAGCGGATGGGCATCGGGCCGGAACAGGTCCACGCCCGCAACCCGCGGCTGGTCTACGGCCGGATGACCGGCTACGGCCAGGACGGTCCGCTGGCGACCGTCGCCGGGCACGACATCAACTACATCGGCATCTCCGGCGCGCTCGAACCCATCGGGCACGCCGGGCAGCGGCCGGTGGTGCCGCTCAACCTCGTCGGCGACTTCGGCGGCGGTGGCCTCCTGCTCGCGATGGGCGTGCTGGCGGCGCTGTACGAACGCACGTCGTCGGGCAAGGGACAGGTGGTCGACGCGTCCATGGTGGACGGCGCGGCCCTGCTGACCACCAGCCTGCACGGGATGCTGGACTCCGGGCTCTGGCCCGGCGGGCGCGGCGAGAACATGCTCGACGGCGGCGCGCCGTTCTACGACACCTACGAGACCGCCGACGGCAAGTACGTCGCCATCGGCGCGATCGAGATGCGGTTCTGGGGCGACCTGGTGAAGGTGCTCGGCCTCGATCCCGAGGAGATCCCGGTCCACGTCGACATGAACGAGTGGCCGAAGCTGCGCAAGATCGTCGCCGAGGCCGTCGCGAAGCACACTCGCGACGAACTGGTCGCGAAGGCCGAGGGCACCGACGCGTGCCTGACGCCGGTGCTCGCGCCCAGGGAGGCACCGTCGCATCCGCACAACGTCGCGCGCGGGACGTTCGTCGACGTCGGCGGCATGATGCAGCCCGCGCCCGCGCCGAGGTTCGACCGCACACCGGCGGAGACGCCGGAACCGCCGCGGCCCAAGGGCGCCGACACCGTCGGCGTCCTCGAGGAACTCGGAGTGGACGCCGACGGGATCGAGCGGCTCAAGGCCGCGGGCGCCATCGTGTGAGCTGAAGGGGACTTTCCCCGCATGAGATGCAGCGAAAGCGTCCTTCACCGCGTGACATGCGGTGAAGGACGCTTTCAGCCCACGTCCAGATCGGACCGCAGCATCGAATAGAGGATGTGGTCGCGCCAGGCCCCGTCCCGGAACCCGTAGCCGCGCAGCGTGCCTTCCCTGGTGAAGCCCGCCTTCGTCAGGGAGCGCTGCTCGGCGGTGTTGCCCGCCTCCGTCGACGCCTCGACGCGGTTCATCTGCGTGTGCGCGAAGAGGTAGCGGACCAGTAGCCGCTGCGCCTCGGTGCCGTAGCCGTGCCCGCGGGCCTCGGGGACGAGCACGAGGCCCGCGTTCCAGCAGTACGACGTCGACCCGGTCCTGGTCTTGTGCCACGAGACGAAACCGAGCCGCCGCCCGTCGAGTTCGATCATCAGCATCCCGTTGTCCGCCGCGATCATGCCGGTCTCGGCCCAGCGTCGGCGCAGGAAATGCGGATCGTGCCAGCCATGCCATTCGAACTTGCCCGCGGCCTGCGGATCGTTCGTGAGCGCTTCGAGCATCGGCAGGTCTTCTTCGGACACCGGTCTGAGCGCGACTCCGGTTTCGTTCATCCGACAGAGAGTAGGACGGTCAGGCGCCGAAGCTGCCGTGACGCCCCGCGCCGTCACTGAACCGGCTGGCGCCTTCGACCGCTTCCGCGGCGAGCCCGCCTTCGGTCAGCGCGTTCGAGAACTCGGCCCGCATCGCCTCTTCCTCGGTGAGCCCGTGCTGGCCGTACGCCGACGCCCGGTCCGCGCGCAGGCAGGCTTGCGGGAACGCGGCCAGTTCACGCGCCAGGGTTCGCGCGGCCGCCAGTGCCTCGCCGTCGGGGACGACCCGGTTCGCCAGGCCGATCGCGAGCGCCTCGTCGGCGTCGACCGGGCGGCCGGTGAGGATCAGGTCCATCGCCCGCGAGTGCCCGATCAGCCGGGGGAGGCGCACCGTGCCGCCGTCGATCAGCGGGACACCCCAGCGGCGGCAGAACACGCCGAAGACGGCCGTGCGGTCGGCGACCCGCAGATCGCACCACAGCGCCAGCTCCAGACCGCCCGCGACGGCGTGCCCGCGGACAGCGGCGATCACCGGCTTCGACAGCGTCATCCGCGTCGGCCCCATCGGACCGTCACCCGATGGGGCGAGGGCGTTCGAGCGGTCGGTCCCGACGGCCTTCAGGTCGGCGCCGGCGCAGAAGGCATCACCCGAACCGGTGAGGACGGCGACAGCGGCCTCCTCGTCGGCGTCGAAGGCGCGGAACGCGTCCGCCAGCGCGGCCGCGGTCGGCCCGTCCACCGCGTTGCGGGCCTCGGGCCGGTTCAGCGTGATCGTCGTCACCGGCCCTTCCCGGTGGACGAGAACGCTTTCGCTCATTTGTCCCTCCCGCGGGGAAACAGAGTGGGCAACCAGGCCCGGTTTTCCTTAAAGTGGTGACAAAGTCCGCAGTGCGCGCGGAGTCATCGTCTGGACACTACGGTGTGATGGGATGGAGCCATGTCGCCCGGCTTGAAGAAATTCGTTGTGATCGCTGTCGTCGCGCTCGTGCTCTTCTTTCTGATCAGCAGGCCGACCCAGTCCGCCGACGCCGTCCACACCGCACTCGGCTGGCTCCGGTCCGGGGCCGAAGCCATCGTGACGTTCGTCCGGAGCCTCTTCTCCTGACCTGTCGCTCCACCTCCACCGGTGTCCCTGGTGACGCCGGTGATCACTGTGCGCATCCACCTGCGGTTATCACTCAGCGTCACCCGTCTCGGATTTCGGTCGGACGACTCGACCATCCGGGTGGATTGCCCCCGAAAACCCGCTGGTCGACGAATTCGTGCCCTGGAAGCTCTGGCGGAAAAGACCTCCGCGCCCCTACGGTGCTCACATTGCGTGATCGGTTGGTCCTCCAGGCGCCGGAGCCGGCCTCCTGGGGATGCGTTTCCGCAGGTGCAAGCCCCAAAGCAGTGGAACTTTCAGCCGGGCAAGTAAGTCAGGACTTGTCAGTCGGGGAATCATGAGGAGGCAGGGATGACCGGAGATCCCGGAGTCGATGCGTTGATCCGGCAGTGGGCGGCCGAGCGTGAGCAAACCCCCGAGGAGCAGGAGACGGACCGGATCGCGTCCGCGTGGCTCGCCGACGCGCCGCGACAGGCTCCCGGTATCCCCGGCCAGCGTCAGCAGTCCGGCCAGGCGCGCTGGGCGCCGGTCGAGGCCGCCGACCCGGGCTACCTCGACGCCATGAGCAGCCGTCTTCCCGATGTCCCGCGTGACCTGCTCGTCGCCGCCGCGGGCTGGTGGCAGATGGTCGGCGGCGTCACCGAGGCCGAGGCCTGGTGGGACGCCGGCATCAGCCCGCTCGACCAGCGCGCCCTCGACTACCGCGCGGCCGGGCTCACGCCGTCCGACCTGGGCCGCCGTCTCGGCCCGATGACCGTTTTGCAGCACCTTCGCCGCGGCAGCGCCCCGGCCTGGTGCGTCGCGCGACTGGCGAGGCAGCAGAAGTCCGCCTGATGAGAACATCTCGCACGCGCGGGTGAACCGGCGTGGCAAGGGCGATCTCGGCGACCGCGTAACGCTAACCTGCGCGGGCTCGTTGTTCGAGCATCGGTCGTGATCGCCGCCCACGCTGGAGGACCCGCTTCGTGCGCACCACCCCGGAAAACGACGAACTCGTCGCCGACCCGGCCACGCCCGCTCCGCCACGTCGCGGGGTGGGCGCCGCCGTACTCGGCAGGCTGGTGATCGTGCTGGCCGTGCTCGGCCTCGCCGGGGGCGGGATCTGGCTGGTGACCAAGGCGTCCGCCCCGGTCGCGAGCCCCACGACGATGGAGATCCCCGCGCTGCAGGTCAAGGCGGCGGACGTCAAACCCGGCTCGGTCGCCCCGGTCAACGCCACCCTCGCGGGCGGCGGCACCCAGCAGACCACGCCGCAGCAGGCGCAGCCGAAACCGGGCAAGGACCCGCTGGCCACCTGGTCCGACAAGG
Organism: Amycolatopsis azurea DSM 43854; assembly: GCF_001995215.1. Lineage (GTDB taxonomy): Bacteria > Actinomycetota > Actinomycetes > Mycobacteriales > Pseudonocardiaceae > Amycolatopsis > Amycolatopsis azurea. The sequence continues at coordinate 35,056 of NZ_MUXN01000006.1, read as the reverse complement.
CGGCGCAGGCCACCGGCATCCCTGCCAGGGCGCTGCTCGCCTACGGCAACGCCGAACTGGCCATGCGCCAGATGCAGCCGAACTGCAAGATCTCGTGGGCCACCCTGGCGGGCATCGGCCGGATCGAGTCGAACCACGGTCAGTACGGCGGTGCCGTCCTCGGCCAGGACGGACGCCCGTCGAAGCCGATCATCGGCGTCCCGCTCGACGGGTCGCCCGGGGTGAAGGCCATCGGCGACACCGACGGCGGCCAGTTCGACGGGGACCCGGCCGTCGACCGCGCGGTCGGCCCGATGCAGTTCATCCCCAGTACCTGGCGCCGGTACGCCGCCGACGGCAACCGCGACGGAGTCGGCGACCCGCAGCAGATCGACGACGCGTCGCTCGCGGCGGCGCGCTACCTGTGCGTGAACAACCGGGACATGTCGGCCGCGTCGGGCTGGTGGCAGGGGATCCTGTCGTACAACAACTCGACCGAGTACGCGCAGAAGGTCTTCGGGCTGGCGGACGACTACGCGAAGGCCGTCGCGGCCACCCGCTCGTGAGTGGTAAGGGCGGTTATTGAGCAGAAGGGCAAAGGTGTCCTGTCGGGTGCCAAGTCCGTGAAGGCCTCCTTGAGGGACTCTGGGTCCCTCAAGGAGGCCTTCACGGACCGGTGTTCGGTCGTGGGCGGCGGAGTCCCCGAGGCGTTGTGAAAGCCACTTTCGCAACCTTCAACGTTGCGGAAGTGGCTTTCGCAACACCCGGGGTCGGTGTGCGGGCGGGCGACTGAACACGCCATGTTTGCCTTACCCCTCAAAAGAACCGTCCTCACCACTCAGGAGATCGGACCCGGGACCAAGGTCCCGACCGGCCCGGTCGCCGAACTTTCGCCGCGTGCCCAGTGCTAGCGTCGATGCGTGCCCGCATCGTCCGTCACCCTGCGCCGTCTCGGCATCGCCGGCGTCTGCCTGGTGAGCCTGGCGCTGTGCTGCGGGCTCGCCTGGTGGCAGTGGGAGCGGTTCTCCTCGGCCAGCGGGACCTTCCAGAACCTCGGCTACGTCCTGCAGTGGCCGCTGTTCGGGCTGTTCCCCGCGTTCATGTTCTGGCGGATCCGCAAACTCCGCCGTCGCGCCGCCGAGGCCGACGCCCAGGAGACGGTGGCCGAGACCGCCGTCCCCGAGGTGCCTGCCCCCCGGCAGCGGCGCGCCCCGGCACCGCAGCCGCCCGAGGACGACGAGCTCGCCGCCTACAACCGGTACCTGCGCGAACTCAACGCCCGCGACAAGTAGTCCCCAGAGAGGTTCGAGACCCTATGACCACCCGAACTGACGACGCCGCCCCGGCCCGCCCGGTCTCGCTGGGCGGGCCGCTGATCCGGTTCCGCGTCGCGGCGTACGCCACCGGTGTGGCCCTGCTCGGGCTGGTCGTCGAGATGCTGCTGCAGTACGTCTTCCGCGTGGAACTTCCCCAGTTCGTGAAGATGATCCCCATGGTCCACGGCGGGCTCTACCTGATCTATCTGCTGCTCGCGGTCGACCTCGCGATCAAGGCCCGCTGGTCGATGAAGGGCACTCTCCTCGTGCTGATCGCCGGCTGCATCCCGTTCTTCTCCTTCGTGATGGAACGCAAGGTCACGCACAAGGTCCAGGCGGGCGCGAAGCTCTAAGCGGTCCGGCGCCGGAAGCTCAGCGCCACCAGGAACGACGTCGCCGTCACCACTGCCGCGGTGGTGAACGCCGCGGTCATCCCGTCGACCGTGGTCTCGGCCGGGCTCCCCGACGGCGTCCGCGTCACCGCGCCGAACACGGTGATCAGGATCGCCAGCCCCAGCGTCGCCCCGACCTGCTGCAACGTCTGCAGCGCGCCGCCGGCGGCCCCCGCGTCGTCGGTGGGCACCGTCGCCATGATGATCACGCTGAGCGGGGAGAACGCCAGCCCCGCGCCGATGCCCATCAGCAGCATCGGCCCGAGCAGATGCGAGAAGTACCCGCTGTCCGTGGTGAGCGTGGTCAGCCAGACGACCCCGCCGGTCATCAGCGCGGTCCCGGTCAGCGCGAGCGGTTTCGGCCCGAACCGGGGGAGCAGTTTCGGGATCAGCCTGCTGAGGCCGAACATGCAGACCGCCATCGGCAGGAACGCGAAACCGGTCTCCAAGGCCGCGAAACCCGCGATGTCCTGCAGGAACTGCGTCAAAAAGAAGAACATCGACATCATCGCCATCGGCCCGAGGAAGAAGTTGACGTAGGCCGCGGCACGGTCGCGTTCGGCGAACAGCCGCAACGGGATCAACGGCTCGCTCACCCTGCGCTCGATGGTGACGAACGCGGCCAGCAGCGCCAGTCCGGCGGCGAGGGCGCCGAGGGTGATCGTGTCGCCCCAGCCGTCGGAAGCGGCGTGGGTGAAGGCGAACACGAGCGAGCCGACGCCGAAGGTGCCGGTGAACGCGCCGGGCAGGTCCAGCCGGGCGCGACGGCGCGGCGGATCGGCGACGTACCTCGGGGTGAGCAGGACGATCGCGAGTCCGAACGGGACGTTGATGTACAGCGCCGCGCGCCAGGAGATCCATTCGGTCAGCAGCCCGCCGAGCAGCAGGCCGATCGCGAAACCGCCGCTGGACATCGCGGAGAACAGCGCCAGCGCGCGCACCCTGGCCTTGGCCTCGGTGAACGTGCTGGTGATCAGGGCCAAGGTGCTCGGACCGGCGAGCGCGGCGCCGACGCCTTGCAGGACCCGGGCCGCGATCAGCATCTCCGCCGAGCCCGCCAGGCCGCCGAGCAGGGAAGCGGCGGTGAACACGGCGGCGCCGACGACGAACGTCCGGCGCCTGCCGAACAGGTCGCCCGCCCGGCCGCCGAGCAGCAACAGGCCGCCGAAGACGAGGCTGTACGCCGTCATCACCCAGGACAGGCCGGTGTCGGTGAAGCCGAGATCGGACTGGATGCGGGGGAGCGCGACGTTCATCACCGTCGCGTCGAGGATGAGCATGAGCTGGCAGGTCAGGACGATCGGGAGGACCAGCCGGTGTGGAGAAGGTGGGGCCCCGGCCGTCTCCGGCCTAGGCTCGGCACGCAGGGTTCGTTCGGTCAAGGAATACTCCAAAGACGTAACGAGATGAAGCGGAGAGACTCTCCACTTGAGGTCGTGAGCGATGATATGGAGAGTGTCTCCGCTTATGCAAGTGGATTCGGAGAACCTCTCCGTTTTCGTCGCCCGAGGAGGTGCAGATGGACACGGCCGATCCGGCCCGCCCCATGCGCGCGGACGCGCGGCGCAACTACGAGCGCATCGTGGCCGTGGCGAAGGAGGCGTTCACCGCCGACGGCGTGGACGTGCCCGCCGACGACATCGCCAAACGCGCCGGGGTCGGCGCGGGCACGCTGTACCGGCACTTCCCGACGCGCGACAAGCTGATCGAGGCCGTCTACCGCGACGAGATCGACGGGCTGGCGCAGCAGGCCTACGACCTGCTCGAAGAGCTGCCGCCGGGGAAGGCGCTCGAGACGTGGCTGGCCACGCACGTCGTCTACGTGGTCGAGAAGCACGGGCTCGCGATGACGCTGAAGGCGTCCGTCGACGCCGGGTCCGAGGTCTTCGGCTGGTGCCGGGCGCGGTTGCACGCCGCGGCGGACACGATCGTGAAGGCGGCTCAGGACGAAGGCACGATCCGGGCCGACGTCACCGGCCCCGACATCCTGCGGCTCGGGCACGGGCTGGGCTCGGCGGCGAGCAAGGCCACGGGGGAGGACACGACGCGGCTTCTGACGATCGTGCTGGACGGCCTCCGGAAGCAATGAGGCTCAGTGCGGACTGGACCTTCGCACCTCGCCGCAGTACATGAAGGCCCCCTTACTTGCGCCAGGCGCAAGTAAGGGGGCCTTCATGTACTGCGAGAGCGCCCGTCAGGAGCCGATCCCGGTCAGGGACCGTACCTCCATCTCGGCGTGCTTGACCGGATCGGCCTTCGACCGGCCGACGAAGGTGCCCACGAACCCGCACAGGAACGAGAACGGGATCGACACCAGGCCCGGGTTCTTCAGCGGGAACCAGTGGAAGTCGACGCTCTTGACGATCGAGTCCGCTGCCCCGGACATCACCGGCGAGAAGAACACGAGCACCAGGCTCGCGATCAGCCCGCCGTAGATCCCCCACAGGGTGCCGGTGGTGTTGAAACGCTTCCAGAACAGCGAGTACAGCAGCGTCGAGAGGTTCGCCGACGCCGCGACCGCGAACGCCAGCGCCACCAGGAACGCGATGTTCTGCCCGTTCGCGAGGATGCCGCCCACGATCGCGAGCGCCCCGACGGCGACCGCGGTCAGCCGGGCGACCCGGACCTCCGCGGCCGGTTCCGCCTTGCCGCGTTTGAAGATGTTGGCGTAGACGTCGTGCGCGAACGAGGCCGAAGCGGTGATCGTCAGCCCGGCGACGACGGCGAGGATGGTCGCGAAGGCCACCGCCGAGACGATGCCGAGCAGCAGGGTGCCGCCGATGTTCAACGCGAGCAGCGGCGCCGCCGAGTTCTCCCCGCCGGGCGCGTTCTTGATCGCCTCCGGGCCGACCAGCGCGGCCGCGCCGAAGCCGATGACCAGGGTGCAGAGATAGAAGACGGTCATGCACGCGGTCGCCCACACCACCGAACGCCGCGCCTCGCGCGAGTTCGGCACCGTGTAGAAGCGCATCAGCACGTGCGGGAGCGCGGCGGCGCCGAGGACCAGCGCGAGCGCCAGCGAGACGAAGTCGAGTTTCGTGACCTCGCTCTTGCCGTACGAGCCGCCCGGCTCCAGCAGTTCGTCTCCGAGCGGGCTGTTGTCGGCGGCGGCCGAGAGCAGGTTCGAGAAGCTGAAGCCGAACTTGCCGAACAGGAACACGGTGATCAGCGCGCCGGTCAGCAGCAGGATGGTCGCCTTGATGATCTGCACCCACGTGGTGCCCTTCATCCCGCCGACCAGCACGTACAGCACCATGACGACGCCGACGACGCCGATCACCAGCGCCTGGCCGATGCCGCCGTGGATGTCCAGCAGCAGGGCCACCAGGCCGCCGGCGCCCGCCATCTGCGCGAGCATGTAGAAGAAGGAGATCACCAGCGTCGACGTCGCGGCCGCGGCGCGGACCGGGCGCTGCTTCATCCGGAAGCTCAGCACGTCGCCCATGGTGAACCGGCCGGTGTTGCGCAGCAGTTCGGCGATCAGCAGCAGGTCGACCATCCAGGCGACGAGGAACCCGATCGAGTACAGGAAGCCGTCGTAGCCGTGGATCGCGATCGCCCCGGCGATACCGAGGAACGACGCCGCCGAGAGGAAGTCACCCGAAAGTGCGATTCCGTTCTGTCGCCCGGTAAAGGCGCTTCCCGCCGCGTAGTAGTCCGAAGTGGACGAGTTGCGCGTACTGGCGCGATACACCACGTAGAGGGTGATCGCGACGAACAGCGCGAACACCGCGATGTTCAGGACCGGGTCGTTGTCGGGGATGCTCATCGCTCACCAGCCTCGACCGAGGCTCGCAGCTGTTCGACCTTCGGGTCGAGCCGCTTGTTGGCGAACTTCAGGTAGGCGATCGTGATCAGGATCGTGCTCGCGAACTGGCCGAGGCCGAGCAGGATGCCGACGTTGACCTCGCCCCACACCTTCCGGCTCATGAAGTCGTGGGCGTAGGCCGCCAGCAGCACGAACGTCATGTACCAGGTGAAGAACAGCAGGCTCATCGGGAACACGAACCGCCGGAAGGTCTTGCGCAGCGAGACGAACTCCTTGCCGTGCTGGATCCGGTCGAAGTCCGGGCCGGTGCTGCGCGGTGGCGGGGGAGCGGGCTGGCGCTCGCGGGCGAACAGCGCGGGCATCTGCCCGGTGTCCTCCAGGGCGTTGCTCGCCGCGTAGGGACGCGCGACGTCGGGCATGGGTTCCTCCGGGGCTTGCTTGCGTCCGTGGCGCGGTACGGGAGCGCACATACTAACTACGGCTTCACACGCTCTGAATAGGCGACCCCGCTTCCACGGCAGTGGGAGCGGGTATTCGCTAACGCGTCGGAATAGTGTTCCCGGAATTCGTTTCGGTCGAAATGATCCGGCTTTCTCACTCGTAATAGTGAGGTGGATTGTCACGCGCGGTCGTCGCCCGAACGGCCCACTGCGGCAAACGATGGACGATGGCCACGCTCTGTCCCTCGTTTCGGTGACAGATCGTAGTTTTGCTTCCCGGTCCCGGCGGGCTTCGATACGGTGCCCGCCATCCCCGACCGGGGAGGATCCCCCGGTTCGCTGGGTGCCTGGAAAGAAATCACCATGTCGGGCGACAACTTGCCGACGTGAGTGTCAAGGCCACAACATCGGGCACATATTTGGGCTTGACCCACCCGTTGGGGGCACGGAAAGTAGTTCGACCGGGCGACATGGCTACCGTACGTAGGCTGATCGGGTGATGAGGGCACCCTGTGCATCGGCGCAACTTGTAACCGGAATTCCCTCGTTTGTGACGCGAAGACGGATTTCGGGCCTTGTACATCGTTCGGGTGCGCACTTTTCCCAGGTCAGCCCCCGTATGCCGAACGGAATTGACGGCACCCGGATTGGTGTACGATTCTTTGGCCCGGCTGACCCGCAGTGATCGATTGGCAAAGAAAAGTTGATCTCGACGACCTTGCACTTCGCAGGTTGCGACCTGCACGTGCAGGTGCAAGACCTACCGGAGCGGACCGGTGTTCCTGGGGACACCCGGATCGCCGGACAGGGTCCCTCGTGTCGTGATCGATCACGTGGTCAGGCCGGGGCCGAGTTCTCCGCAGGAAGACACCTCGCGGGAACGGACGCCTCAGACCGTGCCAGGACGCCGGACAGGGAGTCACCTACGTGACCGTTGCAGGAGAAGGCCAAGTGCCGGTCGGGGAGCTGCTGGGACGCACCCCCCGGCCATCTCGGTGGGCCACCGGCTGGCGTGCGCTCGTGCGCTGGCGGGACTGGAGCCTGCCGGTGAAGCTGTCGGCGGTGACGCTGGTGCCGATCCTCATCGCACTCGCACTGGGCATCGCCACCATCGCGGGCCAGGTCGGCCGTTCCGACGGCTACCAGCGGCTGGACCGGCTCGTCGCGCTGAGCGGGCAGATCCGCACCCTCGCCGACGGGCTCGGCCGCGAACGCACCCAGTCCGCCGCCGGGCTGACCGCCGGCACCGTCGGCGGGACCCTCGAACTCGGCTCGGCCCGCGCCGACGTCGACACCGCCATCCCGTTGTACGTGGCCGCCGCGGCCAGAGCCGTCGAGAACGAGCCGTCGCTCCGCCAGGCGCGGGACGCCGCGGCCGTCCAGCTGGACAAGCTGGCCGACATCCGGCAGCGGGCCTCCGCCGGGCAGCTCGACCCCGTCCAGGCGATCGGCGAGTACACCGACATCACCACCTCGCTGCTCGCCGTCGACACCGCGTTGTCCGCCGGTGCCAGTGAAAACGTCCTCGGTGGCACCCCGGCGGCGCTGCACGACCTCGCCGTGATGAAGGAACAGCTGTCGCTGAGCCAGGCGCTGGTCTCCTTCGGCATCGCCCGGTCGAGTCTCGCGCCGAGCGAGCTCGACCAGCTGCGCACCGCCGAACTGCGGCTGGCCGACCGCTTCACCGACTTCAAGGCAGCCGCTTCGGAACAGCAGCGCCAGGAGTTCGGCGCCGCCGTCACCGACAGCGCGATGGAGAACCGCGACAGGCTCGCGAAAACCGCGCTCGGCGAACAGGGCACACCGTCCACTCAGGCCTTCCGGACGTTGTCCGCGCAGGGCTGGACCGACGCCTCGAACGCCGTGATCACCAAGGTCGGCGAGGTCGCGAACAAGTTCGGCGGCGAGACGAGCGCGGTGTCGGCCGAACTGGTCGACGACGCCAGCAGCGGCGCGGGCCTGCTCGCGGTCCTGCTGTTCGGCGCGATGGTGCTCGCCGTCGCGGTCGTCTTCCTCATCACCCGCCAGTTGCTGCGCTCGCTGAAGGTGCTGCGCGCCAGCGCCCTCGACGTCGCCGAGAAACAGCTGCCCGACGCCGTCCGCAACATCCAGGAGGGCCGCTCGCAGGGCACCGACGTCCAGCCGGTCCCGGTCGGCAGCGACGACGAGATCGGCGAGGTCGCCAGGGCCTTCGACAAGGTGCACCACCAGGCGCTGCGCCTGGCCACCGAACAGGCCTCGATGCGCACCGGCTACAGCAACGTGTTCGTCAACCTCTCCCGCCGCAGCCAGAGTCTCGTGCAGCGGCAGCTGCAGCTGATCGAGCGGCTGGAGCGCGACGAAGAGGACGCCGACCAGCTCGCCACGCTGTTCCAGCTCGACCACCTCGCCACCCGGATGCGCCGCAACAACGAGAACCTGATGGTCCTCTCCGGCGCCGAGCCGGGCAGGCGGTCCGGTCAGCCGGTCTCCGCCACCGACGTGGTGCGCGCGGCGGTGTCCGAGATCGAGCAGTACCAGCGGGTCACCGTGCAGAACCCGCCGCCGGTGCGGCTGGTCGGGTACGCCGCCAACGACCTGATGCGCCTGATCGCCGAGCTGCTGGACAACGCGACCGCGTTCTCCGCCCCGGAAACCCACGTGACGGTCGCGACCCGGCTCGTCGAGGACGGTTCGTTCGGCATCGACATCCTCGACAAGGGCATCGGGATGAACGAGGCCGAGGTCGCCGAGGCCAACGCCCGGCTCACCGAGGCCCCCAACGTCGACCTGACCACCTCGCGCCGGATGGGCCTGTTCGTGGTCGGACGGCTGGCCAGCAGGCACCGCATCGGCGTCTCGCTGCACGGCGGCAAGGACATCGTCGGTGTCCGCGCCACCGTCTCGGTCCCGGCGGACCTCGTGATGGTGCCCCCCGGGGGAGACCCCGGTCCCGCCACCGGCCCGATCACCCAGCGCCTCGCGCCGGTGCCGCCGCAGCAGCCGGGCGGTCTGCCCCGCCGACAGCGTCCCGCGACGAACGGCTCGCGGCCGAGTGTTCCGCCGCAGGGCGGCGAGCGGTGGCCGTCGGCCAACGATCTGGCCGGTCACACCAAACCCGGGCTGAACGGGCACAGCCAGACTCAGGACCCGCGGCCGCCGTCCACTGTGGAGATTTCGGGAACGGCGCTGTTCAGCCCGATCCCCAAGGACGACACGGCACCGCCTCCCGCGCCGCAGCCACGTCAGCCCGAGCCCGAACCGGAGCCCGCCGCCGAAGCCGAGCCGGTCGCCGAGGAGACGGCGGAGCCCGCCGCGCCCGCGCCCGCCACTCCGGACGACGAGCTGCCCAGCGGCAAGGAACTGTTCGAGGCCAAGAACAGCACCACGCTGAGCGAGTGGTGGAGCCAGGCGGCCACGCCGACCCCGGCCGTCACGACGGCGCCCACCGCGCCGGAGACGACGCCGATCTTCGACGAGATGCTGTCGGCGTGGTTCCGTTCGCCCGCGCCCGCTCTGGAAAAGCCCGCGGCCAAACCCTCGGTCAAGAAGGAGAAGCCGGGCAAGACGGAGCCCGGAGAGAAGAGGACGGCCGAGCCCGCCGCCGAAGCCGGCTCCACCGCCGAGCAGGAAGCCCGCAACTGGGACTTCGCCAGTGACAAGGCTTTCCGCACGGTCCAGGAGGTCTCCCAGCACGCCCCGTCGACGTTCACCCAGGCCGGGTTGCCGCGCCGTCGCAAGGGCGAGCAGCTGCTGCCGGGCAGCGCGGCGTCGTCGGTCCCGGCCGCCGAACCCGCAGCCAAGGCGGACCTGCCGGTCCGCGACCCGGCGAACGTGCGTGGCCGGCTGAGCAGTTTCCAGCAGGGTGTCAAGCGGGGCCGCAAGGAGGCCGCGGACAAGGCGGCTCCGGCCACCACGCAGCTCCCCGCCACCCAGCCGGACACGACGCCGGAGCCCGCTCCGGCGCCCGAACCGGCGAAGGTGGTGCAGCCGTCGGAGACGGCCGCACGTCCGGCGGCACCGCCGTCCGTGTTGCCGAGCCGGAAGCCCGAGAAGAAACCGCAGGCAGCGCCCCCGGAACCGGAACCGGTCACCGCTGTCGAGGAGACCGATGCCTGGAACTTCGGCTCCGACGAAGGCTGGAAAGCCGCCCAAGCGGTGTCCCAGTCTGTGCCCTCGAGGATGACTTCGGCAGGATTACCCAGGCGCCGTCGCGGGGAGCAACTGCTCCCGGGCAGCGCGGGACCCCCCGCCGGGGCGGTCACCCCCCGACCACAGCGAGACGCGCACGACGTGCGCGGTCGCCTGAGCAGCTTCCAGCAGGGCATCCAGCGCGGACGGCACCACACAGCCCAGGCGACCGAAGGCAACCACGAAACCCTGGAGGGTGAATGACCTCGCCGAACCCGGCCCAGCCCCAGCAGAACCAGTTCGGGTGGCTGGTCAATGACTTCGCCGAGCGGGTACCCGGAGTGGCGCACGCCGTGGTCGTGTCGGCGGACGGCCTCCTGCTCACCGCGTCCAGCAGGCTCCCGCTGGATCGCGCCGACCAGCTGGCCGCCGTCGCGTCCGGACTGGTGAGCCTGACCCAAGGCGCCGCGCGCTGCTTCGAAGCGGGCGCGGTCAACGAGACCGTCGTCGAGATGGAACTCGGCATCATGGTGCTGATGTCCATCAGCGACGGCTCCTGCCTGGCCATCCTCGCCGCCCCGAACTGCGACATCGGTCAGGTCGCGTACGAGATGACGATGCTCGTCGACCGCGTCGGTCAGATCCTCACTCCGGAACTCCGCGCACAATTGCAGGGCGCCGGTGGGTCGCTGATCGGCGAACCGGTGGGATGATGTCCCGATGAGCACCGGATCCGGATCCTTCGGCGACCCGCCGGGGACGGGTGAACACCAGCCTCCGTACGCGGGGGCTGCCCATGCTGCCGGTTCACGGGACGACGGCACCTTCGCCGACGTCTTGAACGGCTTCACCCTGGATTCGGGCCGTGGTCGTCGGAAGCGCAAGAAGAACAAGCAGTCCGAGGATTTCCCGGTGAGCGGAGCACACGCCGCAGGGGAATCGGCAGTCCCGCAGCCGACCGATCAAGGAGACCGCGTGACCTCACTTGCCTCTCCACCCGACAGCGGCGCAGGCGCCGTCGGGCCGAGACCAGGTGGTCTTTTCGACCCGGGTCCACCCAGTGGCGAGTTCATCATGCCGGCCGTTTTCGAGCAGGCGCCGTCGCCGCTCGAAGAGACCGCTATCGTCCGTCCCTATGCCCTCACCGGCGGCCGGACCAAGGCGAACTACGCTCTCGAGCTGGAGACCCTCATCTCCACCAAGGACCACGTCGCAGCGGGTAGCCTCCCCGCGATGGCCGCGGACCAGATCGAATGCATTTCGATCATCGAGGAGTGCCGCACCCCGCGTTCGGTCGCCGAGATCGCGGCGACCCTGCGCGTACCGCTGGGTGTGGCACGCGTGCTGATCAGCGACGCGGCGGACGCGGGACTGGTCAGCGTGCACAAGACGATTTCGGGCAATGACGGCGCCGAGGCACATCTGGTGTTGATGGAAAGGGTTTTGAGTGGACTCCGTCGGCTTTAAGGCACCGCGGGACACCGCGCCCCCGACCATGACATCCGCGAAGATCGTCGTGGCGGGTGGCTTCGGTGCGGGCAAGACGACCTTCGTCGGGTCGGTGTCGGAGATCGTCCCGCTCACCACCGAGGCGATGATGACCGACGCCAGTCGGGGGATCGACAACCTCGATCAGACGCCCAACAAGTCGACCACCACGGTCGCGATGGACTTCGGCCGGGTTTCCCTGGACGCGGACCTGATCCTCTACCTGTTCGGCACGCCCGGGCAGCAGCGGTTCTGGTTCATGTGGGACGACCTCGTCCGCGGCGCGATCGGCGCCGTGGTGCTGGCCGACACGCGACGGCTGGCCGATTCGTTCGCGCCGATCGACTTCTTCGAGGACCGGGGCCTGCCCTACATCGTCGGGGTCAACACCTTCGACGGCATCCTCGAACACGACATCAACGACGTGCGTGAAGCGCTGTCGATCGACCCCAACATCCCGATCGTCCGGTGTGACGCGCGGGAGCGGGAGTCGACCAAACAGACGCTGATCACGCTGGTCGAGTACGCGATGCGGCAGTGGATCGCGTTGCGCGCGAGCAACTCGAGGTGATCCCGACGGCGGCAGCGTAGGGGCTGCCGCCTGGTTTCACCCCTGTTCGTAGGTCAGCAGGACCGCGCGGCCGTCGAAGGTACGGGTTCCGGTCAGCCGCAGGTTCGCCCGGGCGCCGTCCGCGAGCACCTGCTTTCCACCGCCGAGCACGACCGGGTGCACGACGACGTGGAACTCGTCGACCAGGCCGTGGTGGGCGCACGCCGTCGCGAGTTCGGTCCCGCCCGTGAGCAGCAGATCCTTGCCTGGCCTCGCCTTGAGTTCGGTCATCCGCTCGGCGAGGTCGTCGTTGATGACCTCGGTGTCCCAATCCGCCTTCTCCAGCGTCCGCGAGAAGACGACCTTCTTCGTCTCCCGCCAGATCGGCGCGAAAGCCAGGACGTGCGGGTGGGTCGACTTCTTCTCGGCCTCCGGCCAGAACGACGACATCATCTCCCAGACGCGCCGCCCGTAGACGAAGGTGTCCGAGCGGTCGGCCAGTTCCTTGGAGTGGCCGGACAGTTCGGGGCCCATCTCGGGCCAGTCGAACTCACCGTTCGGGCCCTCGATGTGGCCGTCGATCGAGGTGTGGACGAAGTAGACGAGCTTGCGCACGGTGTGCTCCCTCTCGGTGTGGCGCCCGCCTTCCGGGCGCCGGACACCGAGGGGTCGGAGCGGGCGCGAGGTTCTCGACATGTCCCTCACGCATTTAGAGGACTAAATGCGTGAGGTCTTCACGGACGACCGGATCGCCTCAGGAGCCTCACTCGCCACAGAAACCCCAGTGACCTAATACGTCACGACAGGTGCGCGTGAAGGTCCCCTTCACGCGGCTCAGCCGAGGAAACTCGCCCTTCGTGGCAGCCCGAGTACATGAAGGGGTCCTTCACGGAGCCAGGCGCAAGCAAGGGGGCCTTCATGTACTCGGCACCCGCGTCCCGAGACAGCCCAGGCACGCATTTAGAGGACTAATTGCGCGGGAGCGTCAGTACTCGTCGTGCCGCTTCCACCAGTGCCCGGGGCCATCGGTCCCGCGGCCGGACTCCTCCCAGGCCTCCTGCCGCCCGAGCGGTGTCAGGTCCAGGTAGCGCAGCGTCCCGATCAGCTGGTCCCCGCCGCGGTTCGTGGTGAAGTAGGTGCGGAACACGTCGTCGCCGTCGCGCAGGAAGACGCTGACCCCGAACCCGCCGTCGACGCCGCAGTCCGGGTTGAAGTCGCCGAGGGTCGAGACCCACGGGACGGTCCAGCCCATCCGCTCCTTGTACCGCTCGATCTCGGGCGGCGTCGCCGGCGAGACCAGGTACAGCGTGGTGTCGCGGGCGTGGAGGTGGGCGAGGTGTCCGACGTTGTCCACGAGCATCGAGCAGCCGGGGCAGCCCGCCTTCTGCCCGGGGGCGAGCATGAAGTGGTAGACGATCAGCTGACGTCGTCCCTCGAACAGGTCCAGCAGGGTGACCCGGCCCTGGGGACCTTCGAACTCGTACGTGGCGTCGAAGCGGACCATCGGGAGCCGTCGCCGTTCGGCGGCGACCGCGTCCGCGGCCCGGGTGAGTTCCTTCTCCTTGGCCAGCAACGCGTCTCGCGCGATCTGCCAGTCGTCCCGCGAGACGATTTCCGGCAGTGCCATGGTCTCAGTCATTCCGTTCGCCCTTCTGTAGTTCGGCGAGGTGCTCTTCCATGCGGTCGAAACCGCCTTCCCAGAACCGCCGGTAGCGCTCGACCCAGTCGGAGACTTCGCCGAGCGGGCCGGCCTCGAGCCGGCAGGGCCGCCATTGCGCCGTCCGGCTCCGGCTGATCAAGCCCGCGCGCTCGAGGACCTTGAGGTGTTTCGAGACGGCCTGAAGGCTGACCGGAAAGGGCTCGGCCAGCTCGTTGACGCTGGCCTCGCCCGTGGAGAGACGAGCGAGGATCGCCCGCCGGGTCGGATCCGCCAAAGCGGCGAAGGTGGCGCTGAGCTGATCAGTGGTCATCGCTGCTCAATCGATTGGTTGTTTAACCTTTGAGTTGAATATACTGGTGCGAGTTGATCTGTCAAGGACGAGTGAGAGCGCCGTCACGCGAGTAGGTGGGTTTAAAACAGTAGGAAGTCCAAGTATTTTGGAGGGATGAGCAGCGACCTGTACCGGCCCGTGAACCCCGTTCGCTTCGTGACGGCGTCGAGCCTCTTCGACGGGCACGACGCGTCCATCAACATCATGAGGCGCATCCTGCAGTCGCAGGGCGCGGAGGTGGTGCACCTCGGGCACAACAGGTCGGTCGACGAGGTCGCGACCGCGGCCATCGCCGAGGACGTCCAGGGCGTGGCCATCAGCGCCTACCAGGGCGGGCACGTCGAATACTTCAGCTACCTGGTCGAGCTGCTCAACGAGCGCGGCGCGGGGCACATCAAGGTGTTCGGCGGCGGTGGCGGCGTCATCGTCCGCGAGGAGATCGACCTGCTGCACTCGCGGGGTGTCGCGCGGATCTTCTCGCCCGAGGACGGCTACGAGATGGGCCTCCCGGGCATGATCAACATGATGATCAAGGCCTGCGACACGGATCTGACCACGCAGCCGCCGGATTCGGTCGACAAACTGCTCTCCGGGGACATCCCGGCGCTGTCGCGCGTCATCACGCAGCTTCAGCGCGAGTCGCTGCCGCAGGATTGGCTCGACAAGATCGCCGAGACCGCCAAGTCGCGGACGGTGCCTGTCCTCGGCATCACCGGTACGGGTGGTTCGGGAAAGTCGTCGCTCACCGACGAGCTGATCCGCCGGTTCCGGCTGGACCAGGAGGACAAGCTCCGCATCGCCGTGCTCGCCGTCGACCCGTCGCGCCGCAAGGGCGGGGGAGCGCTGCTGGGTGACCGCATCCGGATGAACTGTCTCGACGGCAGCCCGGTCTACTTCCGCTCGCTGGCCACGCGGACCACCAGCGGCGAGATCCCGACCGGGCTCTCCGAGTCGATCCTCGCCTGCAAGGCGGCGGGTTTCGACCTCGTGATCGTCGAGACGCCGGGTATCGGCCAGGGCGACGCCGGCATCGTCGACTACGTGGACCAGTCGCTGTACGTCATGACGCCGGAGTTCGGCGCGGCGTCGCAGCTGGAGAAGATCGACATGCTCGACTTCGCCGACGCGGTCGCGATCAACAAGTTCGAGCGCCGTGGCGCCGAAGACGCCCGTCGTGATGTCGCGCGCCAGCTCGTCCGCAACCGTGAGGCGTTCAGCTCCTCGCCCGAGGACATGCCGGTGTACGGCACGAGCGCCGCGAAGTTCAACGACGACGGCGTCACCTCGCTCTACCAGCACCTGCGCGACACCCTCGCCGAGCGCGGCCTGACCGTCTCGCCCGGCGTGCTGCCGAAGGTCGAGGGCAAGGTGTCGACCGACGCCAGCACGATCATCCCGGCGAACCGGACGCGCTATCTCGCGGAGATCTCCGACACCGTCCGCGGGTACCACGCCAAGACCGAGCAGCAGGTCGCCGCGCTCCGCAAGCGCGAACACCTCACCGCCGCCAAGGAGGCGCTGGCCGCCGTCGACGCGAGCACCGACGCGCTCGACGGGCTGCTCGCCGCCGCCGAGTCCGATGTGGACGGCGAGTCGACAAATCTGCTGGCCCGCTTCCAGGAACTGGCCGAGTCCTACCGCGCCGACGAGCTGGTCGTGAAGATCCGCGACAAGGAACTGCGCACCCAGCTCTGGCGCGACACGCTGTCCGGCAACCGGATCCCGCGCGTGGCGCTGCCGCGCTACACCGAGTCCGGCGAGCTGCTGTCGTTCCTGCGCCGCGAGCACCTGCCCGGATACTTCCCTTACACCGCGGGCGTTTTCCCGTTCAAGCGCGAGGGTGAGGATCCGGCGCGCATGTTCGCCGGCGAGGGCGACCCCTTCCGCACCAACAAGCGGTTCAAGCTTCTTTCGGCCGACTCCGAGGCGAAGCGCCTTTCGACCGCCTTCGACTCCGTCACCCTTTACGGGCACGACCCGCACACCCGCCCCGACATCTACGGCAAGGTCGGCACCTCCGGCGTCTCCATCGCGACGCTGGAGGACATGGAGGTGCTCTACGACGGCTTCGACCTGACGTCGCCGAGCACGTCGGTGTCGATGACGATCAACGGCCCGGCGCCGACGATCCTCGCGTTCTTCCTCAACACCGCGATCGACCAGCGCGTCGAGGCGTTCAAGGCCGAGCACGGCCGCGAGCCGTCCGAAACCGAGGCCGCCGAACTGCGCGAGTGGGCGCTGCGCAACGTCCGCGGCACCGTGCAGGCGGACATCCTCAAGGAGGACCAGGGGCAGAACACCTGCATCTTCTCCACCGAGTTCAGCCTGCGGATGATGGCCGACATCCAGGAATGGTTCATCGACCACGGCGTCCGGAACTTCTACTCGGTGTCGATCTCCGGCTATCACATCGCCGAGGCCGGGGCGAACCCGATCTCGCAGCTGGCCTTCACCCTCTCGAACGGTTTCACCTACGTCGAGAGCTACCTCGCGCGCGGGATGAGCATCGACGACTTCGCGCCGAACCTGTCGTTCTTCTTCTCCAACGGGATGGACGCCGAGTACTCGGTGCTGGGCCGGGTCGCGCGCCGGATCTGGGCGGTCGCGATGCGGGAGCGCTACGGCGCCAACGACCGCTCGCAGAAGCTCAAGTACCACGTGCAGACCTCCGGCCGGTCGCTGCACGCGCAGGAGATGAGCTTCAACGACATCCGCACCACGCTGCAGGCGCTGTGCGCGCTGTACGACAACGCGAACTCCTTGCACACCAACGCCTTCGACGAGGCGATCACGACGCCGTCGGAGAGTTCGGTGCGCCGGGCGATGGCCATCCAGATGATCATCAACAAGGAGTGGGGCCTGTCGAAGAACGAGAACCCGTTGCAGGGCTCGTTCATCATCGACGAGCTGACCGACCTGGTCGAAGAGGCCGTCCTGCTGGAGTTCGACCGGATCTCCGAACGCGGCGGCGTCCTGGGCGCGATGGAGACCGGCTACCAGCGCGGCAAGATCCAGGACGAGTCGATCCTCTACGAACGCCAGAAGCACGACGGCACGCTGCCGATCATCGGCGTCAACACCTTCCGCAACCCGCACGGCGGCGAGAACGACGTCGAGGTCGAACTGGCGCGGGCGACCGAGGACGAGAAGGTGTCGCAGCTGAACCGGCTGGAGGACTTCCAGCACCGGCACCACGCCGAGGCGCAGGTCGCGCTCAAGACGCTGCGTGAGGCGGCGACCCGGGGCGGCAACCTGTTCGGCGTGCTGATGGACGCGGCGCGCGTGTGCTCGCTCGGCCAGATCACCGAGGCGTTCTTCGAGGTGGGCGGGCAGTACCGGCGCAACGTCTAGCCATCGGGAATATCGCGGGGCGTGTTCGGGTAGTTGCTGAACATGGAGATCGGAATCGCCACCTTCATCACCGATGAAGGCATCAGGCCGGACGTCCTCGCCGCCGCCGTCGAAGAGCGCGGGTTCAGCTCGCTGCACATCGCGGAGCATTCGCACATCCCGGTCAGCCGGGAATCGCCGTACCCGGGCGGTGGCGAACTGCCACGCGTGTACTACCGGACGCTGGACCCGTTCGTCGCGCTGACCGCGGCGGCCGGGGCCACGTCGAACCTGATCCTGGGCACAGGCGTCGCGTTGCTCCAGCAGCGCGACGTCATCCACACGGCGAAAGAGGTCGCTTCGCTGGACCTCGTCTCGCGAGGCCGGTTCGTCTTCGGCGTCGGCGTCGGGTGGAACCGGGAGGAAATGCGCAATCACGGCACGGATCCGCGTACCCGGGGAGCGCTCGTCGACGAGCAGCTCGCCGCGTTGAAGGAGATCTGGACCAAGGACGAGGCCGAGTTCCACGGCAAGCACGTCGACTTCGACCCGATCTTCGCCTGGCCCAAGCCGGTGCAGAAGCCGCATCCGCCGATCTACATCGGCGGCGCGGGGGAGAAGGCGATGGAGCGGATCGCCAAGTACGGCGACGGCTGGCTTCCGCACGCCCACACCCCGCCGGAGGAACTTCGTCGGGTCCGTCAGTGGCTGGCCGACCAGGGCCGGGCCGACATCAAGTTCTCGGCTTTCGGTGCCACGCCTGAAGAGGAGGCGCTCGGCAGGCTGGTCGACGGCGGCGTCGACGAGGCCACGCTCTTCCTGCCGACCGAGCCCGAAGCGGCGACACTGGAACGACTCGACCAGTTCGCGAAGGTCGCCGAGAGCTTTCGAAAGGGGCAGCAGGCGTGACTGAGGTGCAAATCGGCTTGGCCGCGGCGCTGGAGCAGTTCTCGCCGCGCGAGTCGATCCGGCTGGCCGCGCTGGCCGAACAACACGGGTTCTCCGGCCAGATGGCCGCCGACCACTTCCAGCCGTGGGTCCCTCAACAGGGTGAAGCTTCCTTCGTGTGGAGCGTGCTCGCCTCGCTGGCGGAGAACACCACCGGCGATCTCGGGCCCGGCGTGACCTGTCCGTCGTTCCGGCTGCACCCGTCGATGGTCGCGCAGGCCGCGGCGACGCTGGAGGCGACCTACCCGGGCCGGACCTGGCTCGGCATCGGCTCCGGCGAGGCGCTCAACGAGCACATCATCGGCGGCTACTGGCCCGAAGCGCCCGAGCGGGTGCGGCGGATGTTCGAGGCGCTCGAGGTCATCCGGAAGCTGTTCACCGGCAAGGACGTCAAGCACAGCGGCGAGTTCTTCAAGCTGCACACCACGCGGCTGTGGACGCTGCCGGACGAGCCGCCGCCGATCTACATCGCGTCGGCGGGCCCGTACACCTCGCGCAAGACCGGCGAGCTGGCGGACGGGCTGATCACGCCGGGCGCGTCGATCGAGAAGCTGGCGGGGATCCTCGACAACTTCGGCACCGGCGCGCGCAAGGCGGGCAAGGACCCGGACTCGATGCCGAAGCTGCTGCAGGTGCACCTGTCGTGGGCCGAGGACGACGAGACGGCGTGGGCCAATGCGCTGAACCAGTGGCCCAACGGCGGCATGAAGTTCCCGAAGGCCGACATCCGCTCGCCGTTCGACTTCGCGCAGATGGCGAAACTGGTGCGGCGTGAGGACTTCGAGGGCCGCATGGTCGTCTCGTCCGACCCGGACGTGCACCGCGCGGCGCTGCAGAAGTACGTCGACGCCGGCTTCAACCGGATCTACGTCCACAACGTGGGCCGGAACCAGGACGAGTTCATCGAGACCTTCGGCCGGGACGTACTGCCGAAGCTGACGGCGTAACGGTGCTGGATGGCAGTGTGGTTGACGGGGGAACCCGCACGACGATGCAGGAATGACGATGAAGGAATTGGGACATTCAACGTCCGGAATCCTCCGTTGATCAAGATCCGGGACCGCGGCCCCCGCTCGACCGGCCACTCACCGCCCCTGTTCCCCGGGCTGAAGGGAAGCAAGGTGCCGGGTTGATGTGGCCGACGAGGCGCGAAGTGTCGCTCAGAGTGAGGGGTGTGTGGGAATTAGGGATGTTCAGCGTCCCTAATTCCACACACCCCTTCGCGACCGGGCCGGTCACGCGGGGACTGTGTGGATTTCTGGTCATCCAACGCACCAAAATCCACACAGTCGACGCCGAAGAGCCTGGCGTCGCACGGAGCCACTGACCCGGCCGCCCTGTCGTGTGGGTCGTGAGTGGTAAGTGACGTTCTAACGACACTTACCACTCACGAGGAACGTCAGACGTTCTTGTCCAGCAGCAGATGCACCGACAGTTCCAGCCGGTTCGCGACGTCGGCCGCCGAGGCGCGCCGCGTCACCCAGGCGACCAGGTTCGCCATCCAGACGTCGGCGATGACGTGGAAGATGTCGCGGTCGGCCTCGGTCGGATCCTCGATGCCCATGGCCTTGGCGAACATGTTCTCCATCAGCCGCCCGACCTGCTCGACCTCGGCGGCCGCGGTGGTGTCGGCGAACATGAACGCGCGGACCATCGCCTCGGTGAGGTGCGGGTCCCGCTGCATCATCCGGGTGTTGCGGCCGAGCACGACCATGAGCCGCTCGCTCGGGGTCTCGCCGGGGATGGTCGCGCGGTCGAGCTTCTCCTGCGCGCGTTCGAATTCCCTGGCCAGTCCGGAAACCAGCAGGTGGATCTTCGAGGGGAAGTAGCGGTACAGCGTGCCGAGCGCGACGTCCGCCTTCTCGGCGACCGCCCGCATCTGGACGGCGTCGTACCCGCCCTTCGCGGCGAGGGTGAGGGTCGCGTCGATGATGCGCCGCCGCCGGTCGCGTTGTGCCGCGGAGCCGAGCTCCTCGCCGCCCAGCGCGGAGAGACCGTTGCCGCTTCGCGTCTTCGCGCTCGTGGGTGCCTTGGCCTTCCCTGGCATCGCCACGTCCCCCTTCATCGAACGATCTTCGTAACTTGTTCCACTTTCTCCCCGTAGCGTACCCAAGCGGACGAACTGTTCAAGACGTGACCCACTGGGCAAGAAACTGTAACACGTTCTACACTCGCGGGTAGGTCTGGCGAGGAGGTCCCACCCGTGTCGATCGCGCTCACCGAGGAACAGGCGGCGCTGGCCGCGTCGATCAGGGCCTGGGCGGCCTCCGCCCATCCGGTCGACGCCGTCCGGAGTGGCCGGATCGCCGAGCCGCCGCCAGGACTGGCGGAACTCGGCCTGTTCGGCGTGGCGATTCCCGAAGACGTCGGCGGCGCGGGCGGCACACTCGCCGATCTGGCCGCAGGGCTCGCCGAAGCGGCCGAAGCGCTCGTGCCCGGTCCTGTCCTCGGGACGGCGTTGGGCGGCGCGCTGCTCGCGACGGTTCCCCAAGCCGCCAAAGAGATCCTGCCCGGTCTCGCGGACGGGACCGAACGGCTGGCGGTGGTGCTCGGCCAGGGTTTCCGCGTCTCCGGCTCGATCGTCGACGGCGAGTCGGGACCGGGTCTCGACGTTCACCCGTCGGCCTGGTTGCTGGTCTCCGACGGTGACGTCTCCGCGCTCATTCCACCCGGGACGTCCGGAGTGGACATCGAGGAGTGCGAACCGTTCGACGTCTCCCGGCCGGTGGGCCGCGTCCGGTGCGCGAAGGTAAGGCCAGAGGCGGTTTTCGACGCGCTCCCAGTGGATTCCTACGCGGCCACGCTCGGCGCCGCCGAAGCCGCGGGGATCGCGCGATGGTGTCTTCGGACCGCCGTCGAGTACGCGAAGGTGCGAGAGCAGTTCGGCCGTCCCATCGGGTCGTTCCAGGTGATCAAGCATCTGTGTGCCGAAATGCTCTGCCGGGCCGAAGTCACCGACGCGCTCGCGTGGGACGCGGCGAGGGCGGCCGACGACCCCGCGCAGCACGCCCTCGCGGCGGCGACGGCGGCGGCCTACGCCCTCGACGCGGCCGTGGCCAACGCGAAGGACTGCATCCAGGTCCTCGGCGGCATCGGCTTCACCTGGGAGCACGACGCGCACTTCTACCTGCGCCGCGCCGTGGCCCTGCGCCAGTGGCTCGGCGGTTCCACCCGCTGGCGCCGCCGCGCCGCCGAACTCGCGTTGCGGGGTGACCGCCGGACGTTGAGCGTCGAGGTCGGCGAAGACGCCGGACTCCGTGACCTGGTCGGCGAAATCGCCGGCCTGCCCGAATCGGGACGGCGTGTCGCGCTGGCCGATTCGGGGCTGCTGGCCCCGCACTGGCCCGCGCCGTACGGCCGGGGCGCCACCGCCGCCGAGCAACTGCGGATCGACGCCGCCCTCGCCGAAGCCGGCCTGCGGCGTCCGGATCTGGTCATCGGCGCCTGGGCGGTGCCGACGCTGCTGGAACACGGCTCCGACGCCCAGCGCGAACGGTTCGCCGCGGCCACACTGCGCGGCGAGATCACCTGGTGCCAGCTGTTCAGCGAGCCCGAGGCCGGCTCCGATCTCGCCTCGCTCCGCACGACGGCCCGGCGTACCGACGGCGGATGGCTGCTGAACGGCCAGAAGGTGTGGACCTCGCTCGCGCGCGAGGCCGATTGGGCGATCTGCCTGGCGCGTACCGATCCGGACGCGCCGAAACACAAGGGGATCACTTACTTCCTCGTCGACATGACCGCCGCCGGGATCAGCACGCGGCCGCTGCGCGAGATCACCGGCGACGCCGTCTTCAACGAGGTGTTCCTCGACGACGTCTTCGTCCCGGACGACATGGTGGTCGGAGAGATCGACGGCGGCTGGCGGCTCGCGCGGACCACGCTGGCGAACGAGCGCGTCGCTCTCGGCAGCGGGTCCGCGGTGGGGGAGGGGGTCGAGAACCTGCTCGCCACTCTCGGCGACGACGCGGACTTGGAGAAACTCGGCGCGCTGATCGCCGACGGGAGCACGTGTTCGGTCCTGGACCTGCGGGCGACGCTGCGGCGGCTCGGCGGTCAGGATCCGGGCGCCGAGTCGAGCGTGCGCAAACTGCTGGGCGTCCGGCATCGGCAGGCGGTGGCGGAATTCGCGCTGGAGGCGCTCGGTGAGGACGCTCTCGTGGCCGGTGATCCCGCGCAGCACGAGTTCCTGCTGACGCGGTGCCTCAGTATCGCGGGCGGTACGACGCAGGTGCTGCTGTCGTTGACGGCTGAGCGGCTGCTGGGGCTTCCACGGTCCTGAAAGTTCCGGTCATCGCACCGCGAGGTGCCGTGACCGGTCATCTCACGGCTCGTGGTGTGGTGAACGGACCGTTCACCACACCGCTGCCCGACGGCTGTCGGTCCGGTGCTCTAGCGTGCGGGTCGTGGAGTTCGGCACAGGAACCCAAGCCACCTTCGTCCCCTCGGATCCCCCGCGGGACGGTGTGCTGGCGCTCTGGGGAGACGGCGTAGCGGGTGACACCGCGATCGAACTCGTGCTGCCGGTCGGGAAGGTCTTCCGGCGCACGAAGGTCGACGCGGCACTCGTCCCGTTGTCACGCGTGATTCCGCGGCTGCTGACCGCGGACGGCGACCTGAGCCCGGCCATCGCGGCGTGGGCGGCCGTCGCCGAGGCCGGGGTGAACCTCATCGCCCGGGGCAGGCTGCTGCCCGCCGCCTCACCCGGCGGGGTGGATTCGTGGCGGGTCGGCCCGCTCGACGTCGCCGACGAAGAGATGCTGCGCGGTCTCGCCGCCGCGCTGCCGCCCGAGGCACACGCCCTGCCGCTGTCCGGGCTGAAACGGATCCGGCTGCACTCGCCGGAATCGTTGATCCGCGCCTTCTGGGACGCGACGGCCGACGTGCTGGTCCGCACGCCCGCCGCGAGTGTCGCGGCGGGTGGTCCGGCGTTCGCGGCGGCCGAGCCGACGCTGGTCGGGCCGGACGGCGCGGCTTGGCTCGCGGAACTGAGCGCCCGGCAGGCGCAGGGCGCGCATCTCGTGCTGCGCATGGAGGTGCACGAGCCCGAGGATCCCGAAGCGGAGCCGACGTTCGCCGCCGTCGTCGCCGTGCGGAGCGCCGCCGACCCGAGCCTGATCGTCGAGGCGGCGACACTGTGGGACGCGCCCGAAGCCGTCCTGGAGCGGATGGGAGAGCAGGTCGAGACCCAGATGCTGCTCGGGCTGCGTCGTGGCGCCAGGGCGTGGGCGCCGCTCGGGCGCATCCTCCAGTCGGCCGCGCCGACCGAACTGGCGCTGGAGTACGACGAGGTCGTCGACCTGCTGACCCACGGTGACGCGGCGCTCGGCGGCGCCGGCATCGAGGTGCAGTGGCCGAAGGACCTCTTCTCGGGCGAGCTCAAGGCCAAGGCGAGCGCGACGCAGACCCCGGGCAGTGTCACCGGGCCCGAGTTCACGCTCAAGAGCCTGTTGCAGTTCCGCTGGCGGCTGAGCATCGGGGACGAGGAACTCACCGATGCCGAGGTCACGGCGCTCGCGGAGGCGAAACGGCCGCTGGTGCGGCTGCGCGGTAAGTGGGTCAAGGTCGACGCGCGCTTGATCGCCAAAGTGCGCGCTCATCGCATGAAGAAGCTGTCCGGAGCCGAAGCGCTGGCCGCGGCGCTCACCGGCGAGCTGGAACTGGACGGCGAGAAGGTCGAGTTCACCGTCCCGTCGGCGATGACGGGGCTGCTCCAGCGCATCCGGGAAAGCGCCGGGGAACCGATCGAGCAACCCGCGGAACTGAAGGCCACCCTGCGGCCGTATCAGAAGGCGGGCCTCGCCTGGCTGGCGACGATGACCGGCCTCGGTCTCGGCGCCTGCCTCGCCGACGACATGGGGCTGGGCAAGACGATCCAGCTCATCTCCCTGCATCTGCACCGCCGCCCGCGCGGGGAGGGTCCCACGCTCGTCCTGTGCCCGACGTCGTTGCTGGGCAACTGGGAACGCGAATTCGCCCGGTTCGCGCCGGACATCCCGGTGCGCCGGTTCCACGGCGGCGGACGGCATCTCGACGAGGTCGCGCCGGACGAGGTCGTGCTCGCCACGTACGGCGTCCTCCGGCGGGATCGCGAGACACTGTCCGAAGTGGACTGGGGGATGATCGCCGCCGACGAGGCGCAGCACGTCAAGAACCCGCTTTCGGTCACCGCCAAGGAGCTGCGGAAGATCCCGGCCGCCGCGAAAGTGGCCCTGACCGGGACGCCGATGGAGAACCGGCTCACCGAGCTGTGGTCCATTGTGGACTGGACGACGCCGGGCCTGCTCGGCTCCCTCGACGGGTTCCGCCGCAAGGTCGCCCGCCCGATCGAACGCAACCGGGACGTCGCCGCCACCGAGCGGCTGGCCGCGACCGTGCGGCCGTTCCTGTTGCGCCGCAAGAAGACCGACCCGGACATCGCCCCCGAACTCCCGCGCAAGACCGAGACCGACCGGTTCGTCCCGCTCACCGCCGAGCAGACGACCCTGTACGAGGCCGTGGTCCGGGAGAACCTCGCGATGATCCGCGAGCTGGACGGCGCGGCCCGGCGCGGGCAGGTGCTCAAACTGCTCACCGAGCTCAAGCAGATCTGCAACCATCCGGCGCAGTACCTCAAGGAACCCGGGGTGCTGCACGGCCGCTCCGGCAAGCTCGCCGCCTTCGAGGAACTGCTCGACGTCATCCTCGACGAGGGCGACAGCGTGCTCGTGTTCAGCCAGTACGTCCAGCTGTGCCGCCTGCTGGAGAAACGCCTGGCCGAACGCGGGCTGCCGACGATGCTGCTGTCCGGGTCGAGCACGCCCAAGGACCGCGAGGACATGGTCGCCCGGTTCCAGGCCGGTGAGGTGCCGGTGTTCCTGTTGTCGCTGAAGGCGGGCGGCGTCGGGCTCAACCTGACCAAGGCGACCCACGTGATCCACTACGACCGCTGGTGGAACCCGGCGGTCGAGGACCAGGCCACCGACCGCGCGTACCGGATCGGGCAGGACAGGCCGGTCCAGGTGCACCGGCTGATCGCCGAGGGCACCCTGGAAGAGCGCATCGCCACGGTGCTGGAGACCAAACGCGGGCTGGCCGACGCGGTCATCGGCGCGGGCGAGAACTGGATCACCGAACTGTCCGACGACGAACTCGCCGACCTCGTCCGGCTCGGGGAGACCTGATGCCCGGCGTGACCGGCCGGAAACGGCGCACCTTCGGCAACACGTGGTGGGGTGCGGCGTGGGTCGAGGCGCTGGAAGAGCGCGCGAAGCTCGACCCGAACCGGTTGCCGCGCGGCCGGACGTACGCGCGCAAAGGCACGGTCAGCAAGCTCGCGGTCGGCGCGGGCGAGGTGACGGCCTGGGTGCAGGGCAGCCGGGCGGTGCCGTACCGGGTGACCATCCACATGCAGGCGTTCACCGACGCTCAGTGGGAGAGCCTGCTCGGCATGGCCGGCTCCCGGCTCGGACACGTCGCCGCCCTGCTCGACGGCGAACTGCCCGGCGAGCTGGCCGAGGACGCGCGGGCCGCCGGCGCGGACCTGCTCCCCGGCCCCGGCGATCTCCGCCCGAAGTGCTCCTGTCCCGACAGCGCGAATCCGTGCAAGCACGTCGCCGCGGTGTACTACCTGGTCGCGGACGAGGTCGACGCCGATCCGTTCGTGCTGTTCCTGCTGCGCGGCAGGCCGAGGGAAGCCGTCCTCGCGGAACTGCGGTCGCGACGGGCTCCCGCGAGTCAGCCGGGCAAGCGGGTGCGCGCCCCCGCGGCGCCCGGTGTGGATCCGAAACGCGCCTACACCCGGCGGATCGCCGCGCTGCCGCCTCGGCTGGCCGTCCCGGGCACGGTCGGACCGCCCGCCGTCCTCGACGTCGACCCGCCGCACCGCACCGGCTGGAGCAGCGAAATCTTCGCGGAACTGGCGGCCGATGCCGCCGCGAGGGCGTGGGAGCTGCTGGTCATGGGGCCGGAGCGGGAAACGGAGCTGTCGTTCGTGGAAGACCTCGCGCGCCGGGCGGCCGCAGGCGATCCCGGCGATGTCGCCGGACTCGCCGAAGCGGCGGGGATCCCGGTGCGGGATCTGACCGCGTGGGCGCAGGCGTGGCGGGAAGCGGGCAGGGGCGGGATGGCGGTGGTCCGGGAGGTCTGGCGGCCGGCGCAGGCGCCGCTCGCGCAGGCCAAGGCGGACTTCGCCGAGTCAGGCCTGCCGGGGACGCCGAAGACCTGGCGGAACCGCATCACCCAGGGCGACCTGCAACTGCGCTACGGCCGCGACGAACGGTGGTACCGCTTCGTACGCGACGGCGAAGGCTGGCGGGTCGACGGTCCGGCGTCCACACGGCCGACGGACGTGATCTATCCACCCTGACGCCGGCGGAGGGCATGGGCTGAGGTGGTCGTGAGTGGTAAGTGTCGTTCTAACGCGACTTACCACTCACGACCCACTCGACCGGCGCTTCTCCGACCGGTAAGCCCACTCCAGGAACCGTTCCACCCCGCGGACCACGTGCGCGCTGCGGATCGAGGGGAAGACGTCGAAAGCGTGCTGGGCGCCGGAGATCTCCGCGTAGGCGACCTCACGCTGGGACTTCTCCCGCAGGCGCCGCACGAATTCGCGGGCCTCGCCCACCGGCACCAGCGAGTCGTGGACGCCGTGGATCACGAAGAACGGCGGCGCGTCCTCGGTGATCCGGTCCAGCGGTGACGCCGCGATGTAGTCGTCGAGGAAGTTCACCGGATCCCTGTCCGATTCGAAGACGTGCCGGGCGATCAGCGTCTTCAGCCGGGTTTGGCTGGAGCGCCGCCCGCTGGTCGCGGCGAAGTCGTACACGCCGTAGTGCGGGGCGCACGCCTGGATGCTCGTGTCCGCCTCGGTGAAGCCGGGCTGGAGCGCCGGGTCGTTCGCGGTCAGTGCCAGCAGCGCCGCGAGATGCCCGCCAGCCGAACCCCCGGTGACGGCGACGAACGACGGGTCGCCGCCGTAGGACTCGGCGTTGTCCCGGATCCAGGCCAGCGCGCGTTTCGCCGCGACGATGTGCGCCGGCCAGCGGGCGGCGGGGGAGAGCGGGTAGTTGATCGCGATGCAGATCCAGCCGCGTTTGGCCATGTGCAGCATCAGCGGCAGGCCCTGCTGGTCCTTGTTGCCGATCACCCACGCGCCGCCGTGTACCTGCAGCAGGATCGGCGCGCCGGTGACCGGTTCGCGCGGGGCGTAGACGTCGAGCAGGAACCGCTTCCCGCCGGGCGCGTAGGCGATGTCGCGCGTCCGCCGGACCTCCGGATCGCGCATGCGGAACGGCATGGCCAGCTGGCCCCACGGGGTCGCGAGGTCGGTCGGGCTCGGCGGGTGCTCGAGTTCGTCGGCGTAGGCGTTGCCGATGCCTTCGGTGAGCGCGGTCTCGATCTCGCCCCGGGCTCGCTGGGACTGCGCGATCAGCGCGCCGAGCCCGGCCGCCGACGCCGTCGCGAGCGCGAGACCGGCCTTGCTCGACCCGCTCCGGTGCCGTGCGACGTGCGCCGCCGCGTCGGCCGCGGTGAGTGCGAGCAGATGCGGGGCCAGTTCCCCGGTGAGCCAGCCCGCGAAGAACGCCGGGACCGCCGTCCGGGCACCTCTCGGCGGCTTCAGCGCGTTCGCGGTGAGCGCGAGCTGGAGTGCCTGTCGGACGACGAAACTCGGCTGCATGGGCACCGATCCTACCCCCGGGTAACCGTCTAGAACCGGTTGCAAAGTTCACTTAAGGTGATTCTTATGCAGAGACTGAGCGGTCTGGACGCGAGTTTCCTCTACCTGGAGACGCAGGCCCAGGTCCTGCATGTGTGCGGACTGCTCACCTTGGACGGCTCGACCATGCCCGGCGGCTACGACTTCGAGCGCTTCAAGGAGAAACTGGCCGAACGGGTCAAGCTGATCCCGGCATTCCGGCGCAAGCTGCACAATCCACTCTGGAACCTGACGCATCCGGTGTGGGTCGAGGACGAGGACTTCGACCTCGAAGCCCACGTTCACCGGATCGGCGTACCCGCGCCCGGTGACCGGCGGGAACTGGCCGGACTCTGCGCCCACATCGCGGGACAACGCTTGGACCGCGCGCAGCCACTCTGGCAGTTGTACGTCATCGAAGGCCTGGCCGACGGCGGGATCGCGGTCCTGCTGAAGATGCACCACGCCAGCGTCGACGGGGTCAGCGGCGCCAGCCTGATCACCTATCTCGCCGGTCTCGAACCGGACGCCGCGCCGCCGGAGATCGCGAAGGACGAACGCCACAACGGAGGCGTCCCCGGCAGGCGCGCGCTGCTCGGCGAGGGGCTGACGTCGTTCGCGAAACGTCCGGTCGAGGTCGTCAAACTACTCCCGGACCTGCTCGGACTCGTCCCGAAATGGCTGGGTAAAGCGTTGCAGGGCAAGGGAATGCCGGTCCCGTTCACCGCGCCGCGGACGTCGTTCAACGGGACGATCACGGGACACCGCAGCGTCGCCTACACCTCGCTCGACCTCGACGAGGTCAAACGGATCAAGAACGCCTTCGGGGTGACCGTCAACGACGTCGTCCTCGCCGTCGTTTCCGGTGCGCTGCGCCGGTTCCTGCGGGATCGCGGCGAACTGCCGGAGGACCCGCTGGTGGCGACCGTGCCGGTGTCGGTGCACGAACGCACCGAACGCGACCACGGCAGCAACAAGGTCTCGGCGTTCTTCGCCTCGCTGCCCACGCACCTGGAGGATCCCGCCGCGCGGGTGTTCATGCTCGCGGAGTCGAACCGGCACTCCAAGGACCACCACCACGACATCCACGCCGACATGCTCCAGGACTGGGCCCAGTTCTCGGCGGCGACCATGTTCGGCCTCGCGGTGCGCGCGTATTCCGCGCTGCGCCTGGCCGAACGGCATCCGGTGGTGCACAACCTGGTGGTGTCCAATGTGCCCGGTCCGCCGATGCCGCTGTACCTGCTGGGCTGCCGGATCACCGGGCTCTACCCGCTCGGGCCGGTGTTCCACGGCGCCGGGCTCAACGTCACCGTGCTGTCCAACGCTGGCCGGGTCGACGTCGGCCTGCTCGGCGCGCGCGAACTGACCGGGGAGCTGTGGCCGCTCGCCGACCACTTCCCGGACGCTCTCGCCGAACTGCTCGAAGCCACGCCGTAGCTCCCTCCTCCCGTGCCCCCGTTTCCCGAGGGGGTTGCCGTCACGCCTCCTTCCGGATAAGACTAGAACAGGTTTCAGTATTGTGCCCGTTCGCCCCGGTGAGGAGCCAGTGTGGACTTCCAGTTCGACGAGACGCAGACCGAGGTCACCGCGCTGACCGCGGGCGTGCTCGGCAAGGATCGCGAGCCCGCGGACACGTGGCGCGCGCTCGCCGACGCCGGTCTGCTCGCCCTGGCGTTGCCCGCCGAACTCGGCGGTGACGGCCTCGGTGTCGCCGAAGTCGCCTTGGTGCTGACCGAACTCGGTCGCGTCGCCTCGCCGACGCCCGCGCTGGCGACGCTGGCCTTCGGGGTCCTGCCGGTCACCGCGCTCGGCGGCCCGGACCAGCGTGCGGCGCTGCTGCCGCCGGTCGCCGCGGGCGATTCCGTGCTCACCGCCGCTTTGCACGAACCCTCCGCGCCGTTCACCACCCGGCCCGCGACCGCCGCGGAATCGGCCGGGGACTGGCGGCTGAGCGGGGTCAAGGTCGGCGTGCCGTTCGCGGCGGAGGCCACCCGGATCCTGACGCCCGCCTCGCTGCCCGGCGGCACCGGCGTCTTCCTGGTCGATCCACGGGCCGACGGCGTGACGCTGACCCCGACGAGAACGTCTTGCGGCACGCCGGACTACACGATGACGCTGGACTCGGTGACCGTCACCGACGCCGATCTCCTGAACGGGCACGGCCCCGGCGAGTCGATCGCGACCCTGCACCGGTTCGCGCTCGCGGGCTCGGTGGCGTTCGGCGACGGGCTGCTCGCCGGCGCGCTCGCGCTGACCACCAAGCACGTCGGCGAACGCGAGCAGTTCGGGCGCCCGCTGGCGGCGTTCCAGGCGGTGGCGCAACAGATCGCGGACGTCTACGTCGCGTCGAGGACCGTCCAGCTGGCCGCGCGGTCGGCGGTCTGGCGGCTCGGGGCGGGGCTCGACGCCGACGCGGAACTCGACATCGCGGCGTACTGGCTGGCGGAGGAGGCGCCCGGGGCGCTGGCCGTCTGCCATCACCTGCACGGCGGGATCGGCGTGGACGAAACCTATCCACTGCACCGGTTCTCGTCGGCTGTCAAGGATCTGGGACGAACGCTCGGCGGCGCCTCGCATCGGCTGGCCGCGGTGGGCGAACTGGTGGCGGGGTGAGAATGCTGATCGAACTGACCGCGGCGCAGCAGCAACTGCGAACCGAACTGCGAGAGTACTTCGCCGGCCTGGTGAGCGCCGACGAGCGGCGCGCGATGCTGCGCGAGCGGCACGGACCGGTGTACCGCGAGATCGTGCGGCGGATGGGCCGCGACGGCCGGCTCGGCGTCGGCTGGCCCGAACAGTACGGCGGCCGGGGTTTCGGCGAGATCGAGCAGCACATCTTCGTCGACGAGGCCGCCCGGGCCGACGTCCAGCTGCCGTCGGTGACGCTGCAGACCGTCGGGCCCACGTTGCAGGCGTTCGGCACCGAGGAACAGAAGTCCTTGTTCCTGCCCAAGATCCTCGCGGGCGAGGTGCATTTCGCCATCGGCTACACCGAACCCGACGCGGGAACGGACCTCGCGGCGCTGCGCACGACGGCGGTGCGCGAAGGGGACGAGTACGTCGTCAACGGCCAGAAGATCTTCACCACCGGCGGGCACGACGCCGACTACATCTGGCTGGCCGTGCGGACCGAGCAGGACGCGCCGAAGCACAAGGGGATCTCGATCCTCATCATGGACACCCGCGATCCGGGCTACTCCTGGACACCGATCATCACCTGCGATGGCGCGCACCACGTGAACGCCACCTACTACTCCGACGTCCGGGTGCCCGCGAACATGCTGGTGGGCAAGGAGAACGAGGGCTGGCGGCTGATCACCACCCAGCTCAACCACGAACGCGTCATGCTCGGCCCCGCCGGGCGGATCGGCGGCCTGTGCGACCGCGTCCGCGACTGGGCGGCGTCGAGGAAGGCCCCGGACGGCACGCCGCTGCTCCAGTTACCCGACGTCCGGGCCGTACTCGCGGAAACCCTGGCGACCGCCCGGATCAACGAACTGCTGAACTGGCAGGTCGCGGCGTCGTCGGCGACCGGGCCGGTGGCGGTGGCCGACGCCTCGGCCACCAAGATCGTCGGTTCCGAGCGCATCCAGCGGCTGACCAGGAAACTGGAGGAGATCGTGGCACGACACGGCGATCAGGCCGACGCCGAAACCGCGGATCTGGCGCGGTGGCTGGACGTGGTGGCCAAACGCAATCTGGTGCTGACCTTCGGCGGCGGCGTCAGCGAGATCCAGCGCGAGCTGATCGCCACCGCCGGGCTCGGCTTGCCGAGGGTGCCGCGATGAGCATCCAGGAAGCCGCGGAACGCATCGCCGCGCAAGGGGAATCCGCGCCGAGGGCCGCCCGCGACGCGGTCAACCAGGCGATGGTGAACAACTGGGTCGAAGCCCTCGGTGACCGCAACCCGGTCTACGTCGACGAGGAGTTCGCCGCCGGGAGCGTCCACAAGGGGCTCGTCGCGCCGCCCGCGATGGCGCAGGTGTGGACGATGGGTGGGCTGCACTGGACGAGGACGTCGGACGATCCGCTCGGCGCGATGATGGAGGTGCTCGACGAAGCCGGGTTCACCTCGGTCGTCGCGACCAACTCCGAGCAGAACTACTTCCGCTATCTGCGGCACGGCGAGCGGGTCGAGGCGACCGCGAAACTCGAAAGCGTCGTCGGGCCGAAACGTACCGCGCTGGGCGAAGGCTGGTTCGTGACCACGAAGACCACCTGGTACGTCGGCGACGAGGCCGTCGCGGACATGGTCTTCCGGGTGCTGAAGTTCCGTCCGCCGGGCGCCGAGCCCGCGAAGCAGGCGGCCCCGGTCCTGCGACCGGTGATCAGCAAGGACACCGAGTTCTTCTGGGCCGGGCTGCGTGAAGGGGAACTGCGGATCCAGCGGTGGGGCGAGACCCTGCGGCATCCGCCCGGCCCGATGCCGCCCGGCGGCGACCTCGACGCCAAGCCGGACTACGTCGTCGCGTGCGGTCGCGGGACGGTCTACAGCTACGTGGTGCACCACCATCCGAAGGTCCCCGGCAAGGATCTGCCGTTCGTGGTCGCGCTCGTCGAACTGGAGGAGGGTGTCCGGGTGATGGGCGAACTGCTCGACGCCGATCCGGAGTCCGTCCACATCGGACTCGGCGTGGAAGCGGCCTTCGTGAAGATCGACGACGAACTGACGTTGCCCGCTTGGAGGGTCGCGCGATGAAGGACTGTTCGGTCGGCACCGAGCTGCCGCCGCTGACGATCGAGGCCACTCCGACCTTCGTGGTGAGCACCGCGGTGGCGACCCGGGACTTCCAGGACGTCCACCACGACCGGGACGCCGCCGTGCGACGCGGATCGAAGGACATCTTCCTCAACATCCTCACCGACACCGGTCTGGTGCAACGGTTCGTCACCGACTGGGCGGGGCCGGAGGCGTTCGTGCGGTCGATCAAGATCCGGCTCGGCGTGCCCTGCTACGCCTACGACACCCTGACCTTCACCGGCCGGGTCACGGAACGGGACGGTGACGACGTGGTGATCGCGGTGTCCGGAGTGGACAGTCTTGGCGAGCACGTGGTGGGTACCGTGGCGATCACGCTGGGAGTCGAGTGATGACCCTGTCCGAACGGGCGGCGATCGCCGGGATCGGCGCGACGGAGTTCTCCAAGGATTCCGGGCGCAGCGAGTTGCGCTTGGCGGCGGAAGCGGTTTCGAGCGCGCTGAAGGACGCCGGGCTCTCGCCGTCCGATGTGGACGGCCTGGTGTCGTTCACCATGGACGGCAACAGCGAGATCGCCGTGGCGCGGGAACTCGGCATCCCCGAACTCAAGTTCTTCAGCCGGATCCACTACGGCGGCGGCGCGGCGGCGGCCACCGTGCAGCAGGCCGCGATGGCCGTCGCGACCGGCGTCGCGGACGTCGTCGTCGCGTACCGCGCGTTCAACGAACGGTCCGGGATGCGGTTCGGGCAGGTGTCCTCGGCCGCGGCGGGGCAGGTGAACTCTTCGGGCGTCGACAACGCGTTCCACTACCCGATGGGGATCGCGACGCCCGCCGCGACCGTCGCCATGCTCGCCCGGCGCTACATGCACGAGTACGGCGCGACCAGCGAGGACTTCGGCCGGGTGGCGGTCATCGACCGCGCCCGCGCGGCGACGAACCCGAAGGCCTGGTTCTACGGCAAACCGATCACGCTCGAAGACCATCAGGCGTCCCGCTGGGTCGCCGAACCGTTGCACCTGCTGGACTGCTGCCAGGAGAGCGACGGCGGTGTCGCGCTGGTGATCACCAGCGCCGAACGGGCGCGCGACCTGCCGCACCGGCCCGCCGTGATCGCGGCGGCCGCGCAGGGGAGTGGTCCGGACCAGTACGTGATGACCAGCTACTACCGTGACGACCTCCCGGCGCTGCCGGAGATGGGCGTCGTGGGGCGGCAGCTGTGGGCGCAGTCCGGACTCGGGCCCGGTGACATGGACCTCGCCGTGCTCTACGACCACTTCACCCCTTACGTCCTGATGCAGCTGGAAGAACTCGGGTTCTGCGGCAAGGGCGAGGCCAAGGACTTCATCGGCGGCGGCACCCTGGAACTCGACGGGAAACTCCCGCTCAACCCGCACGGCGGGCAGCTGGGGGAGGCCTACATCCACGGGATGAACGGGATCGCCGAAGGGGTCCGGCAGTTGCGGGGCGACGCCGTCAACCAGGTCGACGGGGCCGCGCGAGTGCTCGTGACCGCCGGCACCGGCGTACCTACGAGCGGACTGGTCCTGACCGCGGGCTGAGATCACCCCGATGCCCGATGGTGTACTAGTGCGCCACCTGCGACGGTGAGAGGGATACCGGCCAGGAGGGTGAGATGTCTGGACCACTCGTCGTCGCGTGGACCCTGACCGCGGTGTTCGCCGCGCTGGTCCTGCCCTGCGTGCTGAGACTCGTCCGGTTGGACTACGGGCGCCACGGCGCGCGGGTCCGCAACGGCGACCTCGCCGAACTGCTGCTCGTCGTCGCCATGGTCGCGATGCTGTCCCCGGTGGGCGGCCCGATCCCCGCGGCGGGCTGGCAGGCGGTGCTGGCACTGACCGCGGGCTGGTTCGCCGTCTCGTGGTGGAAGGGGCGGCGGTCCGGGCACTCCGCGTGCGGGCACCACGCCGTGTCCGCCGTCGCGATGCTGTTCATGGTGACGTTCATGCCACACAGCGAGGTTTCTCACGGTCCGTGGCTGGTGATGTCCGGCCCCGGTGGCGGTTCGGCGCTGTGGCTTTCGCTGGTCTTCGGTGCCGTTGCCGTGTATTTCGCGGTGGACGCCGTGCGCGCCGGTGTCCTCGCGGCGCGAGGAAACGGCGAATCCGGTCAGGTGTCGCGGCGCGTCTGCCGGGTCATCATGGGCGCCGGGATGGGCTACATGCTCATCGGCGCGGCCCTCTGACCCGCGAGTAGTCACCTGCTTGCGGGGCCTGTAAGCGCGAGTAGGTGATTGAACGCGGCATGTATCGCGTCCCGCGTGTTGCGAAAGCCACAGTGATGATGATGTGTGTGGACGGAGACCGTGGAGGGTTTGGCCCGGAATGAGCTTCCCCCGGTTGTCC
>NZ_MUXN01000054.1 GCF_001995215.1 Amycolatopsis azurea DSM 43854 | reverse complement strand
CCGCCGCCGGGACGGAAACCGCCACCGCCGCCGCCACCACCGGGACCGCCGCGGAAACCTCCGCCGCCGCCACCGGGACCGCCACGAGCGCCGCCACCGGGGCCACCACGGGCTCCGCCACCGGGACCACCACGGCCGCCACCGGGCCCACCGGCCGGACGGGCCGGGCGGCCCGGCATCATGCCGGGGTTCGGGCGCGGGGGCATGTTGCCCGGGCTCGGGCGGTTACCGCCGGGAGCGCCGCCACCGGGACGCGGAGCCGGACGGTCGCCGCCCTGGCCACCACCGGGACGCGGAGGACGGTTGTCGCCGCCCTGCTGACCGCCACCGGGACGCGGACCGGACGGACGCGGGGCCGGGGAACCGGAACCGACACCGAACGGGTTGTTGCCGACACGCGGGGTACGCGGGCCGGGCTTCGGGCCGCCGGGCTTGGGGCCCTGCGGCTTCGGCGGCACGACCGAACCCTGCGACGGCGTCGAGGACGCCGGCGGGGTGGCCGGGGCTGCCGGGGTTTCCTTGGTCTCTGCCTGCTTCGG
The DNA here is from genome assembly GCF_001995215.1 of Amycolatopsis azurea DSM 43854. Lineage (GTDB taxonomy): Bacteria > Actinomycetota > Actinomycetes > Mycobacteriales > Pseudonocardiaceae > Amycolatopsis > Amycolatopsis azurea. The sequence goes on along the minus strand of NZ_MUXN01000054.1, from coordinate 132 downwards.
CTCGGCCGGAGCGGCCTTCGCCGCCGGAGCGACCTCTTCCTTCGGCGCCGGCGGCCGGGGGCCGGGGCGCGGACCCGGGCGGACGCCCGGGGTGGAGGGGCGCGACGGCTGCTGGGCCGGAGCCGACGGGGC
>NZ_MUXN01000053.1 GCF_001995215.1 Amycolatopsis azurea DSM 43854 | reverse complement strand
TCGTCTCTGGTTTTGAGTGTTCTGGCTTCGCGGTCGATTCGCTGGTAGGCGGCGGTGACTTTTTCGACGGGTCCGTCTTCGACTTCGATCGAGGCGACCCCGGTCTCGCCCTGGCGGAGGGTGAGGCGGCGGCCTTCGCGGTGGCGTGCGGTGCGCGCGTCGGCGCCGTCGCGGTCGATGGTGTCGGCCGCGTGGCTTGCCGCTTTCCGGATCTGATCGGGATTCCTGCCCTCCAACCGGTCTTCCAGGAGGGTGTCGGCGGCGCGGGCGTTCTCGTCTGAGAGCCAGGCGGTGGCCGCGGCGACTTTCATCGCGCTGAAACCGGCCAGCTTGCCTTGGTCCATCAGGTTCAGGGTGCGGGGCAGCCGGGTGGTCAACGCCTCGGCGGCGGCGACCATCGCTCCCACGTGATTGTCCACAAGAGACAACTCGAACGCGACCTCCTGCACCACACTCCGCGCGCCGTCGCGGTGCCGGTTCAGCTGGGCGATGGCCCGGAACCGGACCGCCTCCAACTGCGCGATCCCCGCCGACGCCGCCTTCGCGA
>NZ_MUXN01000052.1 GCF_001995215.1 Amycolatopsis azurea DSM 43854 | reverse complement strand
GGGGACTTTCCCCGCGTCTGACGCGGTGAAGGGCGGGCGGTCTCAACTGGTTGTTGCAAGTAGTGCTTTGTCGAGTGCTTGTACGGGTGTAAGCAGGCCGAGTGTAGGGCGTGGTCGGGTGTTGAGGCGGAGGGCGACTGCGTCGCAGTGGGTTTGGGTGAGGTGGCGCAGGTCTGAGCTTTTGGGCCAGTACTGGCGTAGGAGGCCGTTGGTGTTTTCGTTGCTGCCGCGTTCCCAGGGGCTGTGGGGGTTGCAGAAGTAGACCTGCAGGCCGGTGTCGAGGGTGAACTGGGCGTGCTGGGCCATTTCGTTGCCCTGGTCCCAGGTCAGCGATCGTTTCAGTTCGGTGGGCAGGGTGGCGATCATGCTGGTGAGCAGTTCCCGGACTTCGACGGCTTTGTGTGTGTCGGGCAGGGGCGCCAGCAACACGAATCGGGAGTGGCGTTCGACCAGGGTGATGACCGCGCCCTGGCTGACCGCACCGAGGATCAGATCGCCTTCCCAGTGCCCAGGCACTGCCCGGTCGGTGGCCTCGGCTGGGCGTTCGCTGATCGGGGTCATCCCGGTTATCCGGCCCTTGCGGCGGCTGGAGGTGCTGGTGCGCGGCCGGCGCCGGTCACGGCCTGAGCGCAGGTGTTCGGTGAGCTCGTTGCGCAGTTCGCCACGGGTCTGGATGAACAGTGACAGGTAGATCGTCTCGTGACTCACCCGCATAGCCTGATCGTCGGGAAACAACATCGGCAACATCAGGGAGATCAGCTGGGGTGACCAGTCCGCTTCCAGCAGACCGGTCACCACCGCCGCCAGCTCACCGGCCAGCAGGTGGGCTTTCGGGCGCCGGCCGCGTTCGAAGGCCAGGCGCTGGGCTCGGTCGGCCCGGTAGCGGCGGGGCCGGCCAGTGATCCTGGTGCCGGGCCGCGAGCACCGCGGTCCACCACCGCGGCGTACTTCTCGTGAAATCGTCGAGGGTGACCTACCCAGGACTTTCGCGATCGCGTCCTGGGTAAGTCCGTGATCCAGACCATTCTGGATCTTTTCCCGTTCCTCGCACGTCAACCGGGGTCCTGGCATGAAGATCTCCTATCAGCTGCCACCACTTGCAACAACCGATTGAGACCGCC
>NZ_MUXN01000051.1 GCF_001995215.1 Amycolatopsis azurea DSM 43854 | reverse complement strand
GGACAACCGGGGGAAGCTCACCGGCGTTCGACGGTGACGGGTGAGGTGAAGGCTCGGAGGTGCCGCGAAAGCCACTTTCGCGGCATCAGACGTCCCGAAAGTGGCTTTCGCGACGCACTCGGTCCTCAGGGCCAGCGAGTACCTCTAAGCGCTAAGAACCCATACCCGCGCGTTCGAAGGCCAGGGTCGGCAGGTCGACGGCGTGCGCGCCGCCGTCAGCCACGATCACCGCGCCGGTGATGTAGGACGACTCCGAAGAGCCAAGGAACCGCACGATCGACGCGATCTCCTCCGGCTCGGCGGGACGGCGCAGCGGGACCTCGGCCGTGACGCGGCGGTAGCCCTCGTCGTGACCACCGTCGAAGCCCGCGGCCTCGGCGAACTGGTCCATCTCGCCGTCCGCCATCGGGGTGCGCACCCAGCCGGGGCAGACCGCGTTCGCGCGGACGCCTTTGGGCCCGTAGTCGCGGGCGATCGAGCGGGTCAGCCCGATCAGCGCGTGCTTGGCGACGGTGTAACCGGCGACGTTCGGCCCGGCGAACAGCCCCGCCAGCGACGACACGATGACGACCTGACCACCGGATTCGACCAGCGACGGCAGCGTCGCCCGGCAGAACACGAAGGCGCTGGACAGGTTCGAGCGCAGCGCCAGTTCCCATTCCTCGTCACCGGTGTCGGTCACCGAGGACAGCCCGTGCCCGCCGGCGTTGGCCACCACGACGTCGATCCGGCCGAACTTGCCGACGATCTCGGCCGCCGCGCTCTCGGCGGCTTCGCGATCGCTGGCGTCGCACGCGATGACGTGCGCGCCGGTTTCGGCGGCCACCTTCTCCAGCGGTTCGAGCCGTCGTCCGAGGACCACCACCTGGGCGCCCTCGTCGGCGTACCGGCGGGCGACCGCGGCACCGATGCCGGTACCGCCACCCGTGATCGCGACAACCTTCTTCACTAGCGGAGTCCTTTCTAAGCGGGAAAACCGGAGCGGGCCGAGACGCCGAAATCGGCGAGCACGGCCTGGCCGTTGACCGCCCGCGAACGCGCGGACGCGAGATGGAGCACCTGCCAGGCGACTTCCTCAGGAGCCTGCACCGGGAACGCGGGATCGTCGAGCACCTCGCCCAGATCGCCGCGCGCCATCGGGGTGTCGACCACCGACGGGCAGACGCAGTTCACCCGGACGCCGGGGAGATCGACCGCGAGCGCCCTGGTCATCGCGACCACGGCGCCCTTCGAAGCGCAGTAGGGCACCATGCCGGGCGCGCTGGTGAACGCCGAGTCGCTGGCCAGCAGCACGACCGAGCCGTTCGACGCGGTGAGCCACGGCGCGGTGTGTTTGACCAGCAGGAACTGGCCGGTGACGTTGACCGCCATCAGCGCGGCGAAGTCCTCCGCCGAGGTTTCGGTGGCCGGAGTCCCGACCGGACCGGAGATCCCGGCGCAGCCGACCACGACGTCGAGCCCGCCGAACCGGCTCGCCACGGCGTCGATCGCGGCGACCATCGACGGCTCGTCGGTCACGTCGGCGTGGACCGCCAGCAGGCCGTCGGCGAGCGTGGGCACCGGTGCCCGGTCGAGGGCGCCGACCCGCGCGCCCTCGGCCAGGAACGCCTGGACGCAGGCAAGGCCGATACCGGATGCCGCGCCGGTCACCAGCACGGCCTTGCCCGCGAGCTCCAGTCCCATGGCGCCATCCTGCGGTCCGGACCTTTCGCGGGGGTTGGCCGTCAGTGCATCCTTCTTGTCGGCAGCCGCATGACGGCCGCGCGGTCTTTTCAGCCGACGGCGGACCGGCAAGACTGCGAAGCATGACCAGGCCGCATCCGCTCGACCCGTTGACCGCCGACGAACTCATCGCAGGCCGTGCGATCCTGGCCGACGAGGGCCGGTTGACCGCGACCACGCGGTTCCCAGCGGTACTGCCGGTGGAGCCGGAGAAGGGCGATGCCGCCCCGGACCGCCGTGTCCAGTACACGCTGCTGGACACCGCGACCGGACACGCGCGCGACGTGGTCGTTTCGCTGACGAAACGCGAAATTCTCTCTCAAGAAAACTGCGGTGACGGCCAGCCCGCGTACATGTTCGAGGAGTACGACCTCGCCGCGTCGATCACCAAAGCCTCTCCGGACTGGCGGGCCGCGATGGAGCGGCGCGGGCTCTCCGACCGGATCGAGCACGCCTTCTGCGCTCCCCTGGCGCCCGGGTTCTTCGGCAGGCCCGACGAGACCGGCCGCGTCATCCGCTCGCTGACGTTCCTGCGCGACGACGAGTCCGACAGCCCGTGGGCGCATCCGGTCGAGGGCCTGATCGTGCACATCGACCTGACCGAACAGCGGGTCATCAGGGTCGAGGACGAGGGCGACGTGCCCGTCCCGCCGGAACACGGCCGCTACGGCGACGTGCCTGCCCGCACCACGCTCAAGCCGATCGAGATCACCCAGCCCGAGGGGCCGAGTTTCCTCGTCGACGGCAACGAGGTCACCTGGGAAGGCTGGAACCTCCGCGTCGGCTTCAACGCCCGCGAAGGACTGACGCTGCACCAGATCAGCTTCCAGGACCGGTCGGTGCTGCACCGTGCGTCGGTACCGGAGATGGTGGTGCCGTACGGGGACACCGCGCCCGGCCGGTTCTGGATCAGCTACTTCGACGCGGGCGAGTACCTGCTCGGCAAGAACGCCAACGACCTGCGGCTGGGCTGCGACTGCCTCGGCGTCATCCACTACTTCCCCGCGTACGTCGCCGACGACCACGGCCACCCGGTCGAGATCCCGCGCGCGATCTGCATGCACGAGGAGGACTACGGGATCCTGTGGAAGCACACGGATCTCGACGGCCGCGCCGAGGTCCGCCGGTCGCGGCGGCTGGTGATCTCGTCGATCTCCACCATCGGCAACTACGACTACGGGTTCTTCTGGTACCTCTACCTCGACGGCACCGTGGAGCTTGAGGCGAAGGCCACCGGCATCGTGTTCGCCGGCGCCGCGCATCCGGGCACGAAGCACCCGCACGCCAACGAGATCGCGCCCGGCCTGTTCGCGCCGGTGCACCAGCACCTGTTCTGCGCGCGGCTCGACGTGGCGATCGACGGCGAACGCAACTCGCTCGTCGAGGTCGACGTCGAACGTGTGCCGGTGGGCGAGCAGAACCCGTACGGGAACGCCTTCACCTGGAAGGAAACGCCGCTGCGGACCGAACAGGAGGCGCAGCGGCACGCGGATCCGGCCAAGGCGCGGGTCTGGGAGGTCCGCAGCTCGGAGCGCACCAACCGGCTCGGGCAGCCCACGGCGTACCAGCTCGTCCCCCGGCCGTCCGCGACGTTGATGGCGCAGCCCGAATCGACCGTCCACCAGCGGGCGACGTTCGCCACCCGGCACCTGTGGGCGACGCCGTACCGCGCCGACGAACGGTTCCCGGCGGGTGACCGGCCGAACGCCCACCCGGGCGGCGCGGGCCTGCCCGCCTGGACCGCCGCCGACCGGGACCTGACCGACACCGATCTCGTGCTCTGGCACGTGTTCGGCCCGACCCACATCCCGCGCCCGGAGGACTGGCCGGTCATGCCGGTCGACTACTCCGGTTTCTCCTTGCGTCCCTATGGCTTCCTGGACCGAAATCCGGCCCTCGACCTGCCGTCGGGCGCTGCCGACGATCACTGTTCCGCCCACGAGCACTAGGACTCCTGCGATGCCCGAACTGACTCTGTCCGACACGTCCACCTGGCTGCCGCTCGACGGCCTCGCCCCCGGTTTCGACGCGAACAAGGCCCCCACCGTCGGCGACCTGCACGGCCGCACCTTCGAACTCGCCTGCGAGGACGGCACCACGTTCACCGCCGGTTTCTCCGGCACCCGGATCGAATGGACCTACCACGGCACCGGCACCGACCGCTGCGAGACGTTCCTCGTCGACGACGACCTGTACTACGTCCAGTTCCACCCGGAGGCGCGGCAGGACGAGGCGTTCACCCTCCTGCTCGACCTGCGCCGCGGCCGCGCCCTGCTCGTGCTGAGCAAGATCGGTGACACCTCGCCCCGCGTCACCCAGACCTTCCTGGCCGCCACGATCGGCGGGATCGAGCCCAGCGGGGAGTCGCTCGCGCCGACGACGTCGCTGGTCGGGCGCCGGGTGCTGTGGGTGTACAGCACCGAGCACGCTTACGAGCACGTGTACCTCAGCCCGCACTGGTACACGTGGCAGTGCCTGGCCGGACCGGAGCGAGGGCTCGCCGACACCGACGAGAACTCGGTCTACGAGCTGCGGCCCGGCATCTACGTCTTCGCCTGGCGGGAGAAGGTGATCCCGTGCGCCTCGGTGACCGTCGCCGATCACCGTGACGCGAAACGGCTCCGCTCGCACGGTGTCCTTTTCGGACTGGACGCTTCCGGGAGCACCCCGACCCACTTCACCTTCGGCGCGCACGGCAAGCTCCTGAGCACCACCGTGCACCCCGAGGCTTACGACCCCGCCGGGAGCTGAGCCTTGACCGCCGATCTCATCCTCACCAACGCCACGGTGTACACAGTGGACGGTGCCCGGCCCTGGGCGTCGTCGCTGGCGATCAAGGACGGCAAGGTGCTGTCCCTGGAGGACATCGAACGCGGGCCGAACACCGAGGTCGTCGACCTCGACGGCGCGTTCGTGATGCCCGGACTGGTCGACGTGCACAACCACCACGCCCTCGCCGGGCGCGCCGCGTTGTTCGAGCTCACCTTCGGCCTCGACGCGGGCCTGGACGACATCCTCGCGGCGGTCCGCTCGCAGGCGGCGGCACTCGGACCGGACGAATGGGTGGTCGGCGGCGCCTGGGCGTCCACCCTGGTCAGTACCCTTTCGCGGACCTCGGCGCGGCACGCCCTCGACGAGGCCGCGGGCGGACGGCCGGTCATGCTCTCCGACGACAGCAGGCACAACCGCTGGGTGAGCAGCAAGGCCCTGGAACTCGCGGGGGTCACCGCCTCGACACCCGATCCCGCGGGCGGGGAGATCGTCCGCGACCCCGAGACCGGCGAGCCCGTCGGTGTCCTGCTCGAGGCGGCGGGTGTCGCGGTCGAGCGGGCGCTCAGCGAGACACGGACGCTCACCGCCGAGCAGCACGTGGCGGCGTCCCGGCACGGAATCGGCACGCTGCACTCGTACGGGATCACCGCGTTCCAGGACGCCGGCGTCTCCGCGGACATCCTGGGCGCGTTGAAGGCGCTCGACGACGCGGGCGAACTGCACGCGTGGGTGGTGTCGTCGCTGCTGATCAACGACCCGATCTTCGGCTTCGACCCGATCGGCGCGCCGTTGCTGGAGGTCGCCGGGCAGTACCGCAGCGAGCACCACCGGCCCGACTTCGTGAAGATCTTCCTCGACGGCGTCCCGCCGACGCGCACCGCCGCCTTCCTGGAGCCTTACCTGCCGGACGCCGCGCACGGTGCCTGTCACCACGGCGCCACCACCATGCCGGGCGACGAGCTCACGGGCTGGCTGCGCACCGCGGCCGAGGTCGGGCTCTCGGCCAAGGTGCACTGCACGGGGGACGCGTCGGTGCGCGCGACGCTGGACGCCGTCGAAAAGATCCGCGCCGAAGGCTTCGCCGACGCGCGCTTCCAGGTCGCGCACGGCCAGTTCGTCCACCCCGACGACCTGCCGCGCTTCGCCTCGCTGGGCGTCGCCGCGGACATCTCGCCGTTCCTGTGGGTCCCCGGGGTCATCCCGGCGGCCATCGCCGAGGTCCTGCCCGGCGAGCGGGCCGGGCGGATGCAGCCGAACCGGTCGCTGCTGGACGAGGGCGCGCTGGTCGCGGGCGGTTCGGACTGGCCGGTCAGCGAGTCCCCGAACGCGTGGGAGGGCATCCACGGCCTCGTCACCAGGCAGGACCCGACCGGCACGTTCCCCGGGGCGCTGTGGCCGGAGCAGGCGATCACCCTGGCCGAGGCCGTCGAGGTCTTCACCCTCGCCGCCGCCCGCGCGATGGGACTGGGCGACGTCACGGGCTCGCTGGTCCCCGGGAAGTCTGCGGATTTCGTCGTCCTGGACCGCGATCCGTTCAAAACCGATCCGTCGGCACTCGTCAAGACAAAGGTGACGCAAACGTGGTTCGCCGGGCACCGCGTGTATCTGCGCGACTGATCTCCTACACTGGTAGAAGAACCAGTGCGGGAGGTCTGCCGATGCCGAAGATCATCGACCACGACGAGCGGCGCAGCCACATCGTCGACGTCACCTGGGATTTGATCACCCAGGGCGGGATCGAGGCCGCCACCATGCGCGAGATCGCGGCGGCCGCCGGCTTCGCCAACGGTGCGCTCAAGCTGTACTTCCCGAGCAAGGAAGACATCATCCAGGCCACCTACGAACGCGCGCTCGGCATGATGCGCGAGTACGTGGAGCTGGACGAACTGCGCGGGCTGACCGCGCTCCGCGAGCTGTGCGTCTCGTCGATGCCGATCGACGAGGACCGCATCTCCGCGGGGCGCGTCCTGCTCACCTTCTGGCAGCTGTCGCTGACCAACCCGAAGCTGCAGGACAAGTACCTCGAGCACATCCGGTCGTGGCGGGGCCTGCTGCACCGGTACCTCACCGAGGGGCGGGAGGACGGCGACATCGTCACCGAGACCCCCGACGAGCAGCTGGTCGACGAGGTCGTGCTGATCAACGCCGGGGCGAACGTGATGAGCCTGGTCGCCGGCGAATTCTCGACGGTCGCTTTGCAGCAGCAGCACCTGGAGTCGTTCTTCACTCGCCTCACCCGGCCCTGACACTGCCCCAGCCTCCGGGGGCTGAAGGGGACTTTGCCCGCGTCTGACGCGGTGAAGGGCGGGCGGTCTCAATCGGTTGTTGC
>NZ_MUXN01000050.1 GCF_001995215.1 Amycolatopsis azurea DSM 43854 | reverse complement strand
CGGCGGAGGTTTCCGCGGCGGTCCCGGTGGTGGCGGCGGCGGTGGCGGTTTCCGTCCCGGCGGCGGTGGCGGCGGTTTCCGTCCCGGTGGCGGTGGCCCCGGTGGCGGCGGCGGTGCCCCGGCCGGTGGCGGCGGCTTCCGTGGCGGCGGCGGTCGTGGCGGCCCCGGTGGTCGTGGCGGTACCGCGGGTGCCTTCGGGCGTCCCGGTGGCCCCTCGCGCAAGGGACGCAAGTCGAAGCGTCAGAAGCGCCAGGAGTACATGGACAACATGCAGGCGCCCAGCGTCGGCGGCGTCCGTCTGCCCAAGGGGCAGGGCGAGACGATCCGTCTGCCGCGTGGTGCCTCGTTGACCGACTTCGCCGAGAAGATCGACGCCAACCCGGCTTCGCTGGTGCAGGTGCTCTTCCACCTCGGCGAGATGGTCACGGCGACGCAGTCGGTGTCCGACGACATCCTGGAACTGCTCGGCGGCGAAATGAACTACAACGTTCAGGTCGTCAGTCCCGAGGAAGAGGACCGGGAGCTCCTGGAGACCTTCGACATCACCTACGGCGAAGACGCGGGTGAAGAAGAAGACCTGCAGGTCCGTCCGCCGGTCGTGACCATCATGGGTCACGTCGACCACGGTAAGACCCGACTGCTCGACACGATCCGCAAGACGAAGGTGCGCGAAGGTGAAGCCGGTGGCATCACCCAGCACATCGGCGCCTACCAGATCGAGACCGAGCTCGAAGGCAACCCGCGTCTGATCACCTTCATCGACACCCCCGGTCACGAGGCGTTCACCGCCATGCGTGCCCGTGGTGCGAACTCGACCGACATCGCGGTGATCGTGGTGGCGGCCGACGACGGTGTGATGCCGCAGACGGTCGAGGCGATCAACCACGCGCAGGCCGCCAAGGCGCCGATCGTGGTCGCGATCAACAAGATCGACAAGGAAGGCGCCAACCCGGACAAGATCCGGCAGCAGCTGACCGAGTACGGCCTGGTCGCCGAGGAGTACGGCGGCGACACGATGTTCGTCGAGATCTCCGCGCGGCAGAACATCAACATCGACGGCCTGCTCGAAGCGATCCTGCTGACCGCCGACGCCGCGCTGGACCTCCGGGCCAACCCGGCCATGGAGGCACAGGGTGTCGCGATCGAGGCGCACCTGGACCGCGGTCGCGGTCCGGTCGCCACGGTGCTGGTGCAGCGAGGCACGCTCCGTGTCGGTGACTCGGTCGTGGCGGGTGACGCCTACGGTCGCGTCCGCCGGATGGTCGACGAGCACAACGTCGACGTCACCGAGGCGCTGCCCTCGCGTCCCGTCCAGGTCATCGGGTTCACCTCGGTGCCGGGTGCGGGCGACACCTTCCTGGTGGTCGACGAGGACCGCGTCGCCCGGCAGATCGCCGAGCGCCGTTCCGCCCGGACGCGCAACGCCCTCAACGCGTCGCGCCGCAAGCGGGTCAGCCTCGAGGACCTCGACTCCGCCTTGAAGGAGACGAACAGCCTCAACCTGATCATCAAGGGTGACAACTCCGGTACCGTCGAGGCGCTCGAAGCCTCGCTGGTGCAGCTCGATGTCGGCGACGACGTCGAACTCAACGTGGTCCACCGCGGTGTCGGTGGCGTCACCGAGTCCGACATCGACCTGGCGACCGCGTCCGACGCCATCGTCCTGGGCTTCAACGTCCGTGCGCAGGGCAAGGCGACCGAGCGGGCCACCCGCGAAGGCGTCGACGTCCGGTACTACACGGTCATCTACCAGGCGATCGAGGAGATCGAGCAGGCTCTGAAGGGCATGCTCAAGCCGGAGTACGAAGAGGTCGAGCTCGGCAAGGCGGAGATCCGCGACGTCTTCAAGTCGTCGAAGATCGGCACCATCGCCGGTTGTCTCGTCATCTCGGGCGAGATCCGCCGCAACGCGCGGGCCCGCCTGCTCCGCGACGCGACCGTCATCGCCGAGAACCTGCCGATCAGCTCGCTGCGGCGGTTCAAGGACGACGTGGTCGAGGTTCGCGACGGGTACGAGTGTGGTCTGACTCTGGGGTCGTACAGCGACCTCAAGGTCGGCGACATCATCGAGACCTACGAGCAGCGCGAAAAGCCGCGTGCGTAAGTGACACGGCGGCGCTCCTCCGCATCTGGGCGGGGGAGCGCCGCTTCACCTTCGAAACAACCCAGAACCCCACATGTACGTAGGAGCTCTTGAGCTCGACATCCTGCTGGGCGACGTCCATTCGCTCAAGCAGAAGCGATCCGTGATCAAGCCGGTGCTGGCCGAGGTACGCAGGCGTTTCGACGTCTCCGTCGCCGAAGCCGGTCATCAAGACCTGCACCGGCGTGCGCTGATCGGCGTGGCCGTGGTCGCGGCGAGTGGCGAGCACGTTCGTGACGTGCTCGACTCGTGTGAGCGCCTCGTGGCCGGGAGGCCGGAGTTCGAACTGCTCTCCGCCCGCCGCCGGCTGCTCGGCCCAGATGACTGACGGTAGATCTTTCGAGGAGACGAATCCCCATGGCCGACCCCGCTCGGGCTCGCAAGCTCGCCAAGCGGATCTCACAGATCGTCGCGCACGCGATCGAGCACGACATCAAGGATCCGCGGCTCAACCACGTGACCATCACCGACACGAAGATCACCGCGGATCTGCACGACGCCACGGTCTACTACACGGTGCTCGGCGAGAACCTGGAGTCCACGCCCGATCACGCCGGTGCCGCGGCGGCGCTCGAATCCGCCCGCGGTGTGCTGCGTACGAAGGTCGGTCAGGGCACGGGAGTCCGCTACACTCCGACGCTGGCCTTCGTGGCCGACAGCATCCCTGAGGACGCCAAGCGCATCGAGGATCTCCTCGCCAAGGCCAGGGAAGCCGATGCGGAGGTCGCCCGCCGGGCGACCGGCGCACAGCACGCCGGTGAAGCCGACCCGTACAAGCCGCCACGGGAAGAGGCCGAAGACGATGAGTTCGCCGATGAGGAGACCCGGAGCTGAGGGGACAGGCCACGCCCTGAACCGGCGTGGCCTGTTGCTGGGTGCCGCGGCTCTCGGCGGCTCGGCGCTGCTTTCCGCCTGCGGCGCCGAGAAAGCACCGTTGATGGGGCCGCCGCCGGTGGCCCCGCCCACCAAGCCGACCCCGCTCACCGAAGCGGTCACGGTGCAGAAGATGCGGTCCGCGGCCCGGAACCGCGATGTCAACCTCGTCATCATCGCCCCCGAGGGGGTGTCGCGGGTCGGGATGCCGGTCTGCGTCGCCTTGCACGGGCGTGGCGCGGACGCCCGGACGTTCCTGGACCTCGGCGTGCAGAACGCGCTGAACCGAGCCGTCGCGGACGGGCTGCCCGCCTTCGCGGTCGCCGCCGTCGACGGGGACAACTACTGGGTGGACGTCGGCAAGGCCGACGACCCGCAGCGGATGCTGGCCGACGAACTGCCCGGCTGGCTCGCCCAGCGCCAATTGCAGCCGCCGTCGGCGATGTTCGGGATCTCGATGGGCGGGTTCGGCGCGTTGCGCTACGCCCGCGAGCACAAGAACCTCAAAGCCGTCGCCGTGGCGAGCGCCGCGTTGTTCGTGAGCTGGCCCGACGCCAAGTCCCGCAAGGTCTTCGCGGATCGCGAGCAGTGGGAATCGCATGAGCCGCTGCTGCACCCCGGCGATCTCTCGGCGTCGTCCACCGGGGTGTGGTGCGGGAACTCGGATCCATTCGCCGGTGCCGATCGCAAGCTCATCAAGTCGGTGCGGCCCGCCGTCGGGAAGATGTCCGACGGCGACCACAACGACGACTACTGGCGGGGCATCATGCCCGAGATGATGAAGTTCATCGGGGAACGCCTGGCCTGACCCCGCATTTCGTCCTCTGGATGCGGTAGTTGGGAATGCGAACTACCGCATCCAGAGGACTACTTGCGCGGGAGGCCCGGAGGGTTGATCTGCGAAGCCTCCACGGCCTCGCTCCCCAGGTTCCACCGTTTGAGCACCTCGGCGTACTGGCCGTTCCCGAGCACGCTCTGGATGGCCTGACGCAGCGGCTCGGCCAGCCCGTTGCCCTTCTTGGTCATCGCGGCGATGTCGGCCGGGATCTGCCCGCCGCCGGACACCGATCCGACGATCTTCGTCTGCCCGTCCACGGCGACGTGGTACGAGGCCGTCGGGTTGGGGCCCGCGTAGGCGTCGATCCGGCCGGACTGCAAGGCCAGGTAGTAGTCGGTGGTGTTCTGGAAGTACTGGAACTCCACCGGTTTCAGGCCCGCCGCCTTGTTCTGCTCATCCCAGCGCACCAGGATCTGCTCCTGGTTGGTCCCGGAGCCCACGCCCACCTTGAGCCCGGCGATGTCCTTGGGCTCCTTCACCGTGACGTCGCGGTTCTTCTTGACCTCGAAGGCGATGGTGTCCTTGCGGTAGGTGGCGAAGTCGTACTTGTCCTTGCGCTCCTCGGTCACCGTGATGTTGGAGAACCCGGCCGCGTACTGGCCGGTGTCCACCGAAAGGAACAGGTTCTCCCACGACGTCGCCTGGAGGTCGAGCTCCAGTCCCAGCACGTCCGCGACGAGCTGCGCGATGTCGATCTCGACGCCGATCACCGTCTTGTCGTCGTCGGCGCGGAACGACAGCGGGGGAGTGCCGTTGCCGGTGGTGCCGACGGTCAGTTTCCCGGTGTCGCGCACCGCTTTCGGCACCAGATTCGCGACGGCGTCGACCTTCTGCGCGCGGATCCGGTTCTGCTGCGCGGTGATGTTGATCCCTTCGGTCCCGGGCTTCGGGGCGGCGGGAGCCGCGGCCTCGGTCGTCCCGCACGCGGCCAGCGCGACCGTGGACAGGAGCAGGATCGGGTACAAGAGCTTTCTCACGGTGATACTCCTTAAAGGACCTTTTCGAGGAACGCCTGGGTGCGCGGATGCTCGGGCCTGTCGAGGATCCGCGCGGGCTGGCCCTGCTCGACGACGCGGCCGGCGTCCAGGAACACCACGGTGTCGGCCACTTCCCTGGCGAAGCCGATCTCGTGGGTGACGACGATCATGGTGGTGCCGTCACGGGCGAGTTTCTTGATCACGTCGAGTACCTCGCCGACCAGTTCCGGGTCGAGTGCGGACGTCGGCTCGTCGAACAGCAGGACTTCGGGGCGCACCGCGAGCGCGCGGGCGATCGCGACCCGTTGCTGCTGCCCGCCGGAGAGCTGCCGGGGATAGGCGTCCGTCTTGTCCGCGAGCCCGACCAGTGCGAGCAGGTCCCGCGCGTGGCCCGTCGCCTCGGCACGGGACCGGCGTTGTGCCGAAATCGGTGCCTCGACGACGTTTTCCAGCGCCGTGAGGTGCCCGAACAGGTTGAAGTTCTGGAACACGAACCCGATCCTCGTGCGCTGCTTGAGGATTTCGCGCTCACGCAGTTCGTACAGCCGGTCGCCCGAGCGCCGGTAGCCCATCAGTTCGCCGCCGACGCTGATGAATCCGCGGTCGGCGCGGTCGAGGTGGTTGATCAGCCGGAGCAGGGTGGACTTGCCGGAACCGGACGGCCCCAGCACCACGGTCACCTCGCCCGGCCGGACCTGGAGGTCGACCCCGTCGAGCACGGTCAGCGTGCCGAAGGCCTTGTGCACACCGCGGACGTCCACCTTGAAGTCTTCGCTCATCGGGTCGCCGCCTTCAGTTTGGCGAGGCCGGCACGGGCCTTCTGCAGGGGAGTGGGCGGGACGGTGCGCAGCGCGCCCTTGGCGTAGTGGCGTTCGACGTAGAACTGCGCCACCGAAAGGAGTGTGGTGATCAGCAGGTACCAGGCGGTGGCCACCAGCAGCAGCGGGATCACCCGGCCGTTGCGGCTGTAGATCACCTGGACCTGGTAGAAGAGTTCCGGCAGCGCCATCACGTACACCTGCGAGGTGTTCTTGACCATGCCGATGATCTCGTTGGCCGCGTTCGGCACGATCGAGCGCATCGCCTGCGGCAGGACGATTCTGCGGAACTGCCTGCTCACCGGGATGCCCAGCGCCGCGGCCGCTTCCCGCTGGCCCTGATCGACCGCGAGGAACCCGGCGCGCACGATCTCCCCGGCATAGGCGGCCTGGTGCAGCCCGAGCCCGAGACCGGCCGCGAGGAACGGCGGGATCAGGCTCATCGTGTCGAACGAGACGAACGACGGGCCGAACGGGACACCGAAGGAAAGCTGGTTGTAGAGAATGGCGAGGTTGTACCAGAAAAGCAGCTGGAGAATAAGTGGCACCGACCGGAAGATCCAGGTATAAGTCCAGCTGACGGAACGCAGGAGCGGATTCCGGGAAATGCGCATGAGCGCCAGAATCGTGCCCAGCAGGAATCCCGCGACCACGCCGAACACCGTCAATTCCACGGTCAGGACGACCGAGGAGAGAACGGCGTCCGCGAACACGTAGTCGGCGACGACCGACCATTCCCAGGCCTGGTTGGTCACCAGGGCGTGTCCGGCCATGGCCACCAGGACGGCGACGACCGCCGCCGCCAGCCAGGTCAACGGACGCCGGGCGGGCACGATCTTCAACCCCTCCTCCGGCCGGGCAGGTGCCGGAGGCGCGTCTAGATCACTCGTCATAAGACACCTGTCTCGAGGAAATGGGCAGCATGAATCGCCGAAAGCGGGAAAGATCGAAAAGGAAATGTCGTCGACGCGGCATTGATCGCCGCTTTCCTTCTCGTCGAGCCGACTTTAGGAAGGTGTGCCCGTTCCGGTCAACGAGGCCGGTGCCGGTTCCAGATACTGGAAGCCCGACCGGCGCGAGTAGAGGACTGGTTGCGGTGGTCGGCGAAGCGAACTACCGCAACCAGAGGACTACTTGCGGCGTCAGACGGGTTTGGCGGCGACGATCAGGTCCCGCACGATCGCCTGATCGACCCGGTGCGCGAACCCGGTGTACGGGCCGTCCTCGCGGACGTCCAGCCCCGCCTTGTCCAGGACCGCGGCGAGTTCCTCGCGCGGCGCGACGTTGGTGTTCCAGGAGATGCCGAGCGCGCCGCCGGG
Source organism: Amycolatopsis azurea DSM 43854 (assembly GCF_001995215.1). Lineage (GTDB taxonomy): Bacteria > Actinomycetota > Actinomycetes > Mycobacteriales > Pseudonocardiaceae > Amycolatopsis > Amycolatopsis azurea. The sequence goes on along the minus strand of NZ_MUXN01000050.1, from coordinate 6,040 downwards.
CCGCAGCACCCGCGTCCACACCGGGACGGCGGCCGCGAGCAGGTCCCGCGGGCTGCGCGCGAGCGACGCGTCCTGGGTGCGGTGGCTGCCGTGCTGCACGCCGTACGGGGCGTCGGTGACGATGAGGTCCACCGAGTTCGGCCGCAGCAGTTCGTCGGTGGTGAGCGTGTCGCAGTTGAGGTAGCTCAGCTTGCGGACGTCGCCCGCCTTGTACCGCTCCTTGGTGATCCCGAAGCCGATGTCGAGCCGCCTGCCGAGCCGGACCTTGTTGCGGCGCACCTGACCGGATTCGGCGCTGTGCTTGATCCGCTTCTGCTTCAACCAGGTCTTGATGAACATCTCGTAGGAGTCGAAGTCCTTGCCGTCGACGTCGAGACCGGTCGCGTCGAAGCCGTACATCATCGCCTGGTTCAGCGTGGTCCCGCGGCCGCACAGCGGATCCAGCAGGTGCAGCGGCTCGTCCAGCATCGCGGTGGGGTTCGCCGTGGCCAGCAGGGTGACGTTGACGAGCAGCTTGGTGAACAGCTCGTTCGTCTTGCCAGGGTACTTCTGGATGGTCAGCAGATCCGAGTCGAAGTTCGCGAGCGGGCCGATCGTCACCGGCTTCAGGACGCCGTCGCCGAGCTCGAACAGCGCGTACAGCGCGGAAAGGTTCGAAAGGAGCGCGAGGTCGCGTTCGCTCAACGGGGCGGGAGTGGTGAAGGTGAGGTAGCCGACGCCGCCGAGTTCCGTCTCGCCGATCTCGGAGATCTCCGTCTCCAGCGCGGACAGGCCGAACACCGCCAGCTCCGCGCGCAGCAGGGCCGGGGTGGAGTCGGTGTAGACCCGGTTGGCGGACGGGTAGACCAGGATCGCGTACTCGGACATCCGGTAGAGCGTAGCTTGACTGATTGTGACAGCGACTCCAGTGCCGAACCTCAAGGAAGCCGCCGCGCTCCTGGCGCGCGCGAACGACGTGACCCTGCTCGGCCATGTCCGGCCGGACGCCGACGCGCTCGGCAGCGCGCTGGCACTGGGCCGGGCCCTCCAGCTACGCGGCGTCAAGGTCCGCGTGTCGGTCGGCGAGCCCGAAGAGATGCCGGAAACCCTGCGCGGCCTGGACGTCGGCGGCCTCTACGTCCCCGCGAGCGAACTGCCGGAGAGCGAACAGCTGCTGATCGCGCTCGACACGCCCACGCCGGGCAGGCTCGGGAAACTCGCGCCGCGGGTGGACGCCGTCCGCGCGGCCGGGGGCGACGTCCTGGTGATCGATCACCACGCGTCCAACGTCTTCTTCGGCACCACGCACGTCGTCGACGACACCGCCGAAGCCACCGCCGTCCTCGTTTTCGCGTTGCTGGAGGAACTCGGCGCCGAGATCGACGAGCCGATCGCGCGCTGCCTGTACGCGGGACTCGTCACCGACACGAGCGGATTCCGCCGCGCCCGGCCGTCCACCCACCTGATGGCCGCGAAGCTGCTCGAAGCCGGTGTCGACCCGGACAAGGTCGTCCGCGAGATCGTCGACGATCACCCGTTCGCGTGGCTGCCGATGCTGTCGGACGTCCTCGCGGGAGCCCGGCTCGAACCGGACGAGGCGCGTGGCTTCGGGCTCGCGCACGCAGTCGTGACCCTCGACGCCTCGCGGAGCGTGCGCGCGGAGGAGGTCGAAGCGGTCATCGACGTCATCCGGTCCACTCGTGAGGCCGGGGTCGCCGTCGTGCTCAAGGAAGCCGAACCGACCGGACCGCGGCGGCGGTGGACGGTCTCGCTCCGCTCGGCGGGCGGCGTCGACGTCTCGGCCGCGGCCGGGGAACTGGGTGGCGGCGGGCACCGTCAGGCGGCCGGATGCACCGCGGAGGGCACGGCGGACGAAGTACTCGGCAAGCTGCGGGAGGCACTGTCGAGGGCGCCGCTGCTCTGACCCGGTGACAGGCGGTGTCATCGTAATTTCATCGGCGGTTCCTAGCGTGATCCTCGATGAACGACAGCGCCTCCCTTCGCCGCCGGATCCTGGTCACGCTGGGCGTGATCGTGGTGTTCCGGCTGGGCCAGATCCTGCCCGCTCCCCACGTGACCGTCCGCGCGCCGGAAGCCGATCACCCGCTGCGCTGGATCCTCGACCTCCTCACCGGCGGTGGCCTGTCCACCTTGCCGGTGTTCGCGTTCGGCGTCCTGCCCTGCCTGGCCGCCTCGCCGGTCCTGCGGGCGCTGACCGTCCTGATCCCGCGGCTGGCCGCGCTCCGGGCCGAAGGCGACGCCGGTGCCCGGGTGCTGACGCGGTACCGGCGACGGCTCGTCGTCGTGCTCGGCCTGCTGGGCGCCCTCGCCGTGGTCGTGTACCGCGGTCCGGGCGGCTTCGGCGGAGTCGTGCTGGTGGCGTGCCTGACGGCGGGCGCCGCGCTGGTCCAGTGGCTGACCGAGGTGATCACCGAACGGGGATTCGGTGACGGCGTCCGGATCCTGCTGCTCGCGCAGGTGCTGGCGGTGCTGCCGGCGGAGTTCCCGCGCCTGTACGACACGAAGGGTTGGGCCGCCGTCGCGGTCCTCGGCGTCGTGACGCTGTCGATCACGGTGCTCACGATCGTCTTCGCTCAGGCGCAGCGCCGGATCCCGGTGCAGTACGCCAAGCGGATGATCGGCATGCGCGCCTACGGCGGGACCTCGTCCTACGTCCCGCTTCGGTTCCCGCAGGCGAACAGCCCGGCCGTGCTCGCCGCGGTGCTGCTGTCGTTGCCGGTGCTCTGGCCAGGGGTGGACTGGCTGCGCGACGAGGGAAACCCCGGGCGGATCGCGCTTTACTTCGTGCTCGTCTGCCTCTTCGCCTTCATCCGGGCGGCCGGGACGCAGGACATGGTCGGAGTGGCCCGGGAACTGGGGCGCGTGGGCGGGTTCGTCCCCGGGATCCGGCCGGGCGACTGGACCGCCGAGTACCTCGGCTACGTCCGCCATCGGATCATCGCCTTCGGCGCGGTCTGCTCGGGAGTGGTCGCGCTGATCCCGGCCGTCGGACTGGCCCTGCTGGACGTGAGCCCGAGGCTTCCGTTCGCCGGGGTGACCCTGCTGGTGGTCCTGGTCTTCCTGGTCGGTGTCACGCTCGACACCGCGCGGCAGATCGAATCGCTGCGCCAGCAGCGACGCTACGAACCGTTCTTGCGCTGATCTTCCCGGCGACTGGGACTGTCGTACCAGACGTTTAGTCTGCGGTGGTGCCTTCCGAACTCGACGAGCGCGTTCCGCCGAAACGCGTACTCGGTCTTGCCGTGCCCGCGCTCGGCGTCCTCGCCGCCGAACCGCTGTACGTCCTGGTGGACACGGCCGTCGTCGGGCATCTCGGCGCGTTGCCGCTGGCCGGGCTCGCCGTCGGCGGTGTCGTGCTGTCGCAGGTTTCGAGCCAGCTGACGTTCCTCTCCTACGGCACCACGTCGCGGACGGCGCGGCTGCACGGCGCCGGACGACGGGGTGACGCGGTCCGCGAAGGCGTCCAGGCGACCTGGCTGGCGGTGATCGTCGGCCTGGTCGTGATCGTCGCCGGGCAGCTGCTGGCCGCGCCCATCGCGCGGGTGCTGTCCGGGGACGCCGCGATCACCGACGCCGCCGTCTCCTGGCTGCGGATCGCGCTGTTCGGGACGCCGTTCATCCTGATCACGATGGCGGGCAACGGCTGGATGCGCGGTGTCCAGGACTCCGCGAAACCGTTGCGCTATGTCTTGGCGGGCAACGGGATCTCCGCCGTCCTGTGCCCGGTGCTGGTGTACGGCGCGGACTGGGGACTGGAAGGTTCGGCGATCGCGAACGTCGTCGCGCAGGTGATCTCGGCGTCGCTGTTCATCGTGGCCCTGGTGCGGGAGCGGGTCCCGCTCCGCCCGGAGCCGAAGGTGATGCGTGCCCAGCTCGGCCTCGGCCGGGACCTCGTGCTGCGCAGTCTCGCCTTCCAGGCGTGCTTCGTCTCCGCGGCCGCGGTCGCCGCGCGGACGTCCACCGAGGCGGTCGGCGCGCATCAGGTCGTCCTGCAGCTGTGGACGTTCCTCGCGCTCGTGCTGGACTCGCTCGCGATCGCCGCGCAGTCGCTCGTGGGGGCCGCCCTCGGCGCCGGCGCGAGCAAACGGGCGCGGGGCGTGTCGAGCCAGATCACCGTCTACGGGCTGGTGTTCGGCTGCTTCCTCGGCGTCGTGTTCGCGTCGCTGGCCGGGGTGCTGCCGAAGGTGTTCACCTCGGACGCGGCCGTGCTCGGCGAGATCCCGCACGCGTGGTGGTTCTTCGTCGCGTTGCAACCGATCGCGGGGGTGGTGTTCGCGCTGGACGGCGTCCTGCTCGGCGCGGGCGACGCCGCGTTCCTGCGCAACGCGACGCTGCTGAGCGCGGCGCTCGGGTTCCTGCCGTTGGTGTGGCTGTCGCTCGCGTTCGGCTGGGGGCTGGCCGGGATCTGGACCGGGCTCTCGCTGTTCATGCTGCTGCGGCTGGCGACCCTGCTGGTGCGGTGGCGCTCGGGCCGGTGGGCCGTGGAAGGCGCCGTCCGCACGGCTTGACCGGCGCAAGCAGGTGACTAAGTGCACTGATCAGGGCCGGTGCTGTGGCGAAAACCACCCGGGTAACGGGTATGTTTCGCCGTTGCTTAGGAGCTACAACTATATGAGGCGGCAGCGCGGGCGCTTCTTTTGCCCGAACCGTTCTCAAGGAGGAAACACTGTGACAGGCCGAGCCACCCGCCGGTCCTGGTTCATCTGGTTCGCCGCCGTCACCGTCTACCTCCTCGCCGTCTTCCACCGCACCTCGTTCGGCGTCGCCGGGCTCCAGGCCGCCGACCGCTTCGGCGTCGGCGCGGCCGCGCTCGGCACGTTCACCGTCCTGCAGGTCGGCGTCTACGCCTCGATGCAGATCCCCACCGGCGTCCTCGTCGACCGCTACGGCCCGCGCCGCGTGCTCACCGCCGCCGTGTTCTTCCTCGGCCTCGGCCAGATCCTGCTCGCGATCGCCGATTCGTACCCACTCGGCCTGCTCGCCCGCGGCGTCGTCGGCTTCGGGGACGCGCTGACGTTCGTGAGCATCATGCGGCTGATCGCCGCGCATTTCCCCGGCCGCCAGTACGCCCTGCTCGCCGCGCTGACCGGGGCCATCGGTTACGTCGGCAACCTCGCCGCGACCGTCCCGCTCGGCCTGCTGCTCGACGGTCCCGGCTGGACCCCGACGTTCCTCGCCGTCGGCCTGGTGACGGCGCTGTACTCCGCCGTCGTCGCCCTTCGCGTCAAGGACAACCCGCCCGGCGAGCCGGAGCCCGTGCGCGAACGGGTGCATCCGAAACTGCTCGGCCGCCAGGTCGCCGACGCGTGGCGCACGCCGGGGACCCGGCTGGGATTCTGGGTCCACTTCAGCACGATGTTCGCGCCCAACGTGCTGACCATGCTGTGGGGTGTCCCGTTCCTGGTGCAGGGACAGGGTTTCCCGAAGGGCACCGCGAGTTCGCTGCTGATCGTCTTCGTGTTCGGCTCGATGCTCGGCGGCCCGGTGATCGGCGGCCTGATCGGACGGCGCCCGTCGCTGCGGATGCCGCTCGTCGGCGGGTACATCGGCGGTGCCGCGGTGATGTGGGCGATCCTGCTCGGCTGGAGCGGGACGACGCCGATCGCGGTCCTGGTCCCCGCGTTCGCGTTCCTTTCCCTCGGCGGGCCCGCGTCGATGATCGGCTTCGCGCTGGCGCGGGACTACAACCCGCTTTCGCGCGTCGGCACCGCGACCGGTGTCGTGAACGTCGGTGGATTCGTGGCCACGACGATCTCCGCGCTCGCCGTCGGCGTGCTGCTGGAGTGGACGGGCGGTGAGTTCCGTCTCGCATTGCTGTCGGTCATCGCGGTGCTCGCGTTCGGCACCTTCCGGATGCTCGTGTGGTGGCGCCGCACCCGCGCCGCGCTGTTCGAGGCCGAGGCCCGCGGCGAGCGGATCCCGGTGCAGATCCGGCGCCGCCGCTGGGACGCCGAAGCGCCCCTGCCCGTCTCGTCCTAGGCGAAAGCGGCTGAAGGGGACTTTCCCCGCATGGCATGAGGGGAAAGCGCGGCGGTCTCAA
>NZ_MUXN01000005.1 GCF_001995215.1 Amycolatopsis azurea DSM 43854 | reverse complement strand
ACGCCGAGATGGAGGTCCGGTCGCTCACCGGCGCCGGTGCCGAAAAGGCGACTCAGCACTGAGTCGTTCTTCACGCGCGCGTGACGTGTCGGGATGCGAGGATGGAAGGGTGGTGAGCCCTGCTGACATCCCGACCGTCGCCGTCCGTGATCTGCCCAAGGACGGTGTCGCGCTGCTCGACGTCCGCGAGGACGACGAGTGGGCCGCCGGGCACGCGCCGGGCGCCAAGCACATCCCGATGGGTGAACTGCCCGCGCGCGTCGGCGAACTCGACGACCTGCCCGACGACCAGCCGGTCTACGTGATCTGCCGCAGCGGCGGCCGGTCCGCCCGCGCCGCCGCGTGGCTCAACGCGAGCGGCTGGGACGCGGTGAACGTCGCCGGGGGGATGGGCTCCTGGAAGCAGGAGGGGCGCCCGATGGTCGGCGACCATCCCGGCGTCGACCCCGAAGTGCTGTAACCGTGCAGCCAGGCCACTACCCGCCGAGAACGCCGGTGCCGCCGGTGCGTCCGGCGCCGATGCAGCAGCCGAGGCCCCAGGCGGCGCGTTATCGCGTCCGCTGGGTCGCTTCGCCGCCTCCGGGCGCCATGCCGCTGCGGCGCAAACCCGTGGCCGAGCGCTACTCCGGTCCGCCGTCCTACCCGGTCCCGCCGCGCTGGGGCTTCCCGAACCTGGTCTGGCGCCGCCCGACCGCGGTCCCCGGCACCGCGTCCGGCGAGGTCACCGCCGGGGAGCGGCTGCGGGTCATCACGCGCAGTCTCCTGCCGGTGCTGTGGACCTTCGCCGCCCTCGCCGTCATCGCGTCGGCCGCGGAGATCTGGCGCTACGTCCTGCTCGTGCAGAGCCGCGACTCCGCGCTCTCGACGTCCGTCGTCTCGGTGTCCGACAGCTTCGTGATCACCGCGGGCCTGCTCACGACGATCCTTTCGCTGCTGCCTTCCGGGCTCACCGTGTGGTGGCTGCTCGTGGCCAGGCACGCCGCCGCGGACGCCTGCGGCGAGGTGCCGCCGAGGCGGCTGTGGCACGTGCTGGTGTTCACGCTGGTGCCGGTGGTGAACCTGATCATGGTGCTGCCGATCGTCGCCGAACTCGAACACGCCGTCCTGCGCCGGACCCGGGAAACGCGGCCGAAGCCGTCGCGGCTCGTGCTGGCCTGGTGGGGCGTCTGGGCGGTCAACTGGCTGCTGCTCGCGCTCGTCATCGTGTGGCGGTTCCGTGACGGCGTCCAGGCGCTGGCCGACGGCGTCGTACTGGTCGCGCTGACCGATCTGGCCGCGGCCGGGCTGGCGGTGGTGACGGCGCTGCTCGTGAAGCGCATGTCCGGTCTGCTCGCGCCTGTGGCCGAGAAGCGCCTTCGCCTGCTTCGCGTGCTGAAGGTGGACGGCGCCCCGGACCCGGAACGCCGCGATCGCCCCGCTTCCTCCGTGCGCTGACGCAACTTTTCCACCAACTGTTGAATGCGGATCCACGCACTCTGCCGAACGTGGATCGGTCTGTAACATGGAGGCATGAGCAGCGAGCAGCAGAAGTACGACTTACCCGCCGGGGTGACCGGTCGGGTGAGGTCTGCTGCGAGCGGTCTGTACAAGCCGTCCCCCGTGAGGTCGAAGAAGGCAAGGCAGCCTGTCACGGGGCGATTCGTACCCGGAGTCAAAGCGGGACTTGCCAATCACGGGATTCGCAGGCCTGAGCCGATCGCGGACGAGACGCCAGAGCCGTACTCGTTGCCGTCGTTCTTGGGGATGTTCGATCTTCCCGCTGACGCGTCCGAGAGCGTGAAGGCCGTGGTGCGCGGCCAGGATGTCGCCTGAGTTCACGGCGAGAACAAGCGAAAGTCGATGGCGCGTCCGATCGTGGTAGACGCCGGCCCGCTCATAGCCATGGCCAGCCGGAAAGATGCTCACCACCAGGCGGTGGTCGCCTGGCTCGGGACCGCGGCCACGCGTGATCTGCTGGTGCCGTCGCTGGTGCTGACCGAGGTATGCCACTACATCGAGAAATATCTCGGCGGTGAAGCCGAGGCGGCGTTCATCGAAGGACTCATACGGTCGCCTCAGTTCGCGATCTACCACCCCATGGACGACGATTTCCGGCGGATGGCCGTGCTGATGCGGCAGTACGCGGATTGGCCTCTCGGCCTGGCGGACGCGGCGGTCGTGGCCACCGCGGAAAGACGGAAAACGGTCGAGGTGGCGACGGTGGACCGTCGGCATTTCGAGCACGTCAAGCCGGTGCACGTCTCCCACTTCACGCTGTATCCCTAAGCCCGCCGACCTGCGGAAAGAGAGCAGGGGACCTTTGCTATCGCGTGGTGACGGGTAGCGAGCGCAGGCCCCGGATCACGAACTCCGGCCGTCGTTCCGGCGTCTCCGCGAGCTCCAGCCCGGGCAGCTTCGTGGCCAGCGACGTCAGCGCGGCCGCGATCTCCACTCGCGCGAGCGGGGCGCCAACGCAGTAGTGGATGCCCATGCCGAAGCCGAGGTGCGCGTTCGGCGTGCGGCCGATGTCGAGGGTGTCGGGCCGGTCGAACACCTTCGGGTCCCGTGCGGCGGCACCGAGGAGCGCGCCGATCTTCTCGCCCTCGGCCACCCGGAACCCGGCGATCTCGACGTCGGCGGTCGCCGTCCGCTCGAAGAGCTGGAGCGGCGAGTCGAAGCGGATCAGCTCCTCGACACACGGATCCAGCAGATCCGGGGAGGCCACCAGCCGCTCCCACTGGTCCCGGTGGGTCAGCAGCGCGTTGACGCCGTTCCCGATGACGTTCACCGTCGCTTCGTGCCCGGCCATCAGCAGCAGGACCGCGGTCGCGACCAGTTCGTCCTCGGTGAGTTCGCTGCGCAGAAGATCGCTGACGATGTCTTCGCCGGGGGAGTCCGCGCGCTGCTTCGCGACGTCACGCAGGTACTCGACGAACTCCGCGGCCGCGGTTTCGGCGGCGTCGCGCTTGTCCTCGGCGAGCCCGTATTCGTACATCTTGACGATGTGGTTCGACCACGTGACCATGCTCGGCCCGTTCTCGACCGGGACGCCCAGCAGCTCCGCGATGACGGCGACCGGCAGCGGCTGCGCGAGGTGCGCCAGCAGATCGGCCGAACCGGTCTCGGCGATCTCGGCGGCGAGCGCGTCGACCATGCCGTCCGCGAGTTCGGCGACCATCGGCCGCAGCCGCTGGACGTGGCCGCGCCCGAACGCGCCCGCGATCACCCGCCGCAGCCGGGTGTGGGCGGGCGGCTCGTTCTCCAGCAGCGAGTTGCGGTGCAGCAGGTTGAACGACGCGAACCGCTCCACCGGCAGCGCGTCCTGCCAGATCCGGCCGAGCCCGCGATGCCGCAGGACGGCGGCCGACGCCGCGTGCGACACCGCCACGGCGATGCCGAGGCCGTCGTGCCGATGGACTTCGCCGCGCTCGCGGAGTTCGGCGAAGGACGGGTACGGATTCGCGAGGAAGGCCGGGTCGGCGAGGTCGAACACCCGCCGACTGTAACCCGGCCGGGCGCCGCGCCGGGGTGGTCGCCCCGGCGCGGCAAGGGAGCTACAGATGCAGCCAGAGTCCCAGGTGCAGGCCGATGCCGTGGTGATGGTGCCCGTGGTGAGGGCCGACGCACAGCAGCAGGCAGTGGCGGGCCTGGACTGTCGAGTCGGACTGTGGCGCGGCCGAGGCCGTGCCCACGGCGGGGCCGGCCAGCATCAGCCCGAGTGCCACGGGAAACGCGGCCAGCGCGGCCCGGCGTTTCGAGGTGCTCATCTGTGATCCCTTCTCCGCACGACGACGCCGGTATGGCGCCGAGATCGAGTATTCGGTGCGGTGAGGGGAAAACGGCAGGCTGATCACCCGCGGTCCGCTCGTCCGGATGATGACAACCGTTTTCAGTCACGTTTGCGTGATACACGAACGGCCGCTGAAACCGGCCGATCCGGTCGATCCGGTGGTCGGTGGGGTGTCGTCCGCGATGATTCCGTCACCGGCCCCGATGAACCCCGGGGGTCTTACGAGGCCCGCGTCCTTCCCGCGATAGCGTTTCGAACCGAGCTTGAGGAGGCTGACGTGGGCAAGGGTTCGCGCAAGAAGGGTCCCAAGACGACCTCGGACCGCAAGCCGAAGGTGCGCGACGTCTTCGTCGGCCAGCCCTTCGAGGGACTCGCGGCGGAGACCGAACTGATCGCGCTGCGCGAGTTCGTCCCTTCGGCGACGGCCGCGCTCACGCTGGCGGGCTCCGGCGAGAAGGTCACCCTCGGCACGGTGCTGCCGATGGCGGCGGCCGCGTTCGTCCGGTCCGACGGCGAGCGCTACGTCGGGATGCAGGTGCAGACCCGGTCCTCGGACATCAGCCGCGACCTCGGCCGCGCGCTCCAGTGGGTGCTGGACGCCAAGGAGGGCGACGTCCTGTCCGTGCCGGACACCACGACGCCGCCGACCGCCGACGAGAAGGCCCGTCTGCAGGACCTGCTCGACACGAGCGCCGAACTCGACGTCACGCTCTACAACGACTTCGCCTGGTGGCTGCCCGAGGACGCCGACGCCAGCGGTGACGTCGCGCTGTCGCTGGAGCGCGCGAACGCGGCGATCATGCCGACCGAGCGCCTCGGCGCCGGTGCCTACTGGGTGCTCGCCGGGGAGAAGGCGCACCTGCGCTGGGTCCGACCCGAGCCGGAGAACCTGCTGCTGCAAGCGCTTGCGCGGCTGTCCGCGGCCGGTGAGCTGGGCCTCGGTGAGGGCTCCCGCTACGCCGGTTCGTTCCGCGCGCACGGGCTGCTCGTCCCGGTGTGGGACCTCGACCCCGAGGCCCACGCCCGCGAGTGGGCCGACGCGAAGGACCAGCTCGGCGTCCGCCTTGAGGCCGCGCTGAAGTCCCTCGACTCCGAGCCGCTCAACGCCACCGAGCGCCGCTCGCGCGACGGCCTGATCGGCCGCCAGCTCACCATCCGCTGACCCCCCTTTCCGCGTTTCGTCCTCTGAATGCGGTAGTTGCGCACGCAACCACCGCATTCAGAGGACGAATTGCGCGAGGATGGTCCCGTGATCCTGCATATCTGCCCCAAGGGTGACTGGGCCGCGGTGCCCGAAGGCGGCGTCTACACCGCCGCGTCCCTCGAATCCGACGGCTTCATCCACTGCTCGGACCCGGGGACGGCGCACATCCCGGCCAACGCCGTGTTCGCCGGCCGCACCGATCTGCTCCTGCTGGAGATCGACCCGGCGCTCGTCGGCGCGCCCGTCGTCTGGGAGGACGGCGACCCGCCGCATCCGGCCGCGATCCAGTTCCCCCACGTGTACGGTCCGATACCCCGTAACGCCGTGGTGGCCGTTCACGAATTCCCTGTTCAGGGGGACGGTTCGTTCAGAATTCCCGAGTCCGTGTCGAGACGTTGAGCAGGCAACTCCTCTTTCGACCGGGCGTCTCCCGAAAGTGTTCGCGGCGAGAGACAACCTGTGGGGGCGGTCATGCGTTTCGGAAGAGGTGAGCCAGGCGGACCTGGCCGCGTGACCCCGGGAGGAGGCGATACGGTGACCGCTGCCGCGACGGTCATCCCGGGGACGGACGTCTGGGGGGCCGGCGAAAGCCGAGGGAGGCACGTGCCGGGCGAGCTCACCGACTTCGGCGACTTCGTGCAGGCCAGCCTTCCGGGTCTGCTGAGGTACGGGCACGCCCTCACCGGGAATCCGCACGACGCCGCCGACCTGGTGCAGACCGTGCTGGAGAAGATCGGCTCCCGCTGGTCCTACGTCCAGCACAAGACCGGCGACCCGATGGCCTACATCCGCCGTTCGATGGCCAACGCGCACATCAGCCGCTGGCGCCGGACCAAACGGGAGAGCCTGGTCGCCGACCTGCCGGACACTCAGCCGTACAGCCCGGCCGACCCGTTCGAGCACGAGCCGTTGTGGCAGGCGTTACGCGCGCTGCCGCCGAGGCAACGCGCGGTGATGGTCCTGCGTTACTACGAGGGGCTTTCCGAAGCGGAGATCGCGGATTCGCTCGGCGTCAGCCAGGGCACCGTCAAAAGCCAGGCGAGCAAGGCGATCTCGTCGCTGCGCACGAAGCTCGCGCTGTTCGAACCCGGAGACGAAGGGAGGGAAGCGGGATGAACATGTCCGAAGAGGACGTGCAGCAGAAGCTGCGCGACCTGTTCTCCGACGAGCGGCTGGGCGCGGGATCCACGCTGAATCCCGAGACGATCGTCGCGGGCGCCCGTCGACGGCGTCGCCGCCGTCAGCTGATGCAGACCACGAGCGGGATGGCCGCCGCGATCGTCATGGTGGGCGGCGGGCTCACGGTCTTCACGATCCACGGCAAGGACGGCAACGCGGCTTTCCCCGGTGACCAGCTCACCATGGGCGCGGCCTCGTCGAGCCTGGTGCGGCCGGGGCCGGGGAGCGTCGAGCCGCCGATGTCCTCTTCGGTGGCGCCACCGCCGGAACAGACGTCCGCGCCACCGCCTTCGACGGTCTCCGACGGGCCCGCCAAGCCGCCGAAGAGCACGGCCGCCTCGAGGCCGCCCACGCAGGGCAAGGTGACCACCGGCGCGCTCCTGACGTCCGCCGGTTTCGGCAAGCTCCGGCTCGGGATGAGCGAGTCCGAGGCGGAAGCCGCCGCGGGCCCGCTGCGGGCGAAAGAGGCCCGGGGCGCCTGCACGTACGGCTACGCGGAGGGAGCCGCCGTTCCGGGGCCGGCGTCGGTGTCGCTGACCGAGGCCGAAGGGATCACCGTCATCAACCCGGCGGGCACGGTGCACACCCCCGAGGGGATCGGCGTCGGCTCGACCGAGGCGGACATCCTCGCCGCCTATCCGGGCAGCACCAAGAACGGCGGCGCGTATGTCGCGCCGGTCAGCGCGGTGAGCGCGTACCGGATCTTCGTCGCCAAGGACGGCTCGGCCGTCAGCATCCTGCTGACCAGCCTCAACCAGGACTGCCAGTTCAGCTGAAGCCGTCCGTGAAAAGAGAAAACCCGGGCTGCTCCAAGGGGGAGAGCCCGGGTTTTCCCTGTGGTGGGAGCGTTGGTCAGTGCGTCAGAGCGCGCCGCCCGCGACCGGGGGCATGCTCGAGTCCGCGCCGCCGTCGCCGACGGACTCGCGGTGCAGGTGGTTCTCGACCTCGAACAGGTTGCCGTCGGCCCGCTTGACGATGTTGAGCAGAGTGGACATCTGGGAGATCTCCTCGACCTGCTCCTTGAGGAACCACTGCGTGAACTGCTCGCCGATGTAGTCCTCTTCGGCGCGCGCGGCCTTGGCCAGCTGCTGGATGTCGGTCGCGACGTCCTTCTCCTGCTGCAGCGCGAGCTCGATGAGCTCACGGACGTCGGAGAAGTCGTTGCGCACGTCGCCGGTGCCGGGGATCTCCACGTGGTGGTCGGTGTCCAGCATGTACTGGACGAGCGCCATCCCGTGGTTCCGCTCCTCGACGGACTGCTTGTAGAAGTGCTTCGCGAGCTGCGGCAGGTCCTCGGCGTCGAACCAGACCGCCAGCGCGATGTACTGCTGGGAGGCGTTGAACTCGTTGTGGATCTGCGCCTGCAGCAATTCGTAGAACTTGGAGCGCGGTTGCTTCTTGGTGAGGGCCATGTGTTCGAAGATACGCCATTTCCCTATCGGATTTCCACTTCTTCCTGGTGATCTCCCCCCTATTAGGTTACCATTACCGACAATAGGTCCACCTCAATTAAGTAAGCCTTCCCTAATCGATCACAAATGATTAGGGAAGGCTTACTTAATCTGTTTCTCAGATGCTTTCGCGCCGGATCGGGCACGACATGCAGCGCGGCCCGCCGCGGCCGGAGCCCAGCTCGGAGCCGGTGATGGCCAGCACCTCGATACCGGCTTCCGCCAGGCGCGCGTTGGTTTCCACATTACGTTCGTACCCGACGACGACGCCGGGGGCGAGCGCGAGGGTGTTGTTCCCGTCGTCCCATTGCTCGCGTTCCGCGGTGACCGGATCGAGTCCGGTGTCGATGACGCGGAGGCGATCGATTCCCATCGCTTCGGCGGCCGCGGTGAGGAACGGGGCGGGTCCTTCCACCTTTACCGAACCGTCGTCGGTGGGGCGCATGGTGAAGGCGGTCAGTGAATCGCGGGAAAGCGGATACATGACGACGGCGTCGGCCGCGACCATCGTGCAGACGGTGTCCAGATGCATGGTCGCGCGGGTCTGCTGGATCGGGACGGCGAGCACGGTGTGCGCGATCCCGTCGGCGAACACCGACCGGGCGAGGGACTCCGCGCCCGCCGCGGTGGTCCGCTCGCCGACGCCGATGGCCAGGACGCCCGGCGACAGCAACATGACGTCGCCGCCTTCGATCGGCGCCGAATGCGCGCCGTACGCGCGGGCCGCGTGGCGGAACCACGGGTGGTAGGCGTAGATCAGGTCCAGCACCGCGGTCTCGCGGACGCGCGCGGGCATGGTGAGCGAGGAGACCGCGACCCGGTTGCCGATCCACGCCGACGAGTCCCGGGTGAACAGCAGGTTCGGCAGCGGATCGACGGCGAAGTCGTTCGGGTGGTTCATCAGCCGGACCAGCGAGGCGCCCTCGGCGGCGGGCAGCTCCTCGAACGTCATACCCGCCATCAGGACCTCGGCCAGCACCGCGGGCGAGACGCTCGACAGATGGGAGCGGAGCGAATCGGCCAGATCGGGACCGAGCCGCCGCTCGTCGACGGCCGCGTGCACACCGGCCGCGTGGGCGCGGGTGTCACCGAGCGCCGTGCGCAGCGCGTCGGCCAGCAGCAGCACCTCGACACCGCGGCCGCGCAGCACCTCGGCGAACGCGTCGTGTTCCTCCTGCGCGCGGTCCACCCAGGGGATGGAATCGAACAGGAGCTGGTCGTTGTTGCGAGGCGTGAGCCTTTTGAGCTCGTTGCCGGGCCTGTGCAGCAGCACCGCTCGCAGGGGGCCGACTTCGCTGTCAACTCGGGGTGGAGTCGTCTCGTCAATCACCGTTTCACACTAGCTAGGGAAGCCAGGAAACTCGCCCCTTGAGCAGCGCGTATCCGACGAAGGAAACGAAATCCAGCGCGGTGTGCGCCACGATCAGCGGCCACAGCCGGTTCGTCTTCTGCCACAGCCTGCCGAACACCAGGCCCATCACGACGTTGCCGACGAAACCGCCGAATCCCTGGTACAGGTGATACGACCCGCGCAGCACCGACGACGCGACCAGTGACGTGTTCTCGCGCAGCCCGAGCTGCCGCAGCCGGGTCAGCAGGTACGCGACGACGAGCACCTCTTCGGCGAACGCGTTCCCGAAGGCCGACAAGGTCAGCGTGATCGGCCGCCACCACGTTTCGCCCAAAGTGGACGGTTGCACCGACAGGCTGAAGCCGAGGCCGTAGGAGAGGAAGTACAGTCCCAGCCCCGGAATCCCGATCACCGCGGCGAGCAGGAGCCCGTGGACGATGTCGCGGCCGGGACGCTTCCTGTCGAGCCCGATCTCCGCGAGCTTCATCCCACCACGCCACAACAGGTACAGCCCGAGCGCGCCCCAGCCGACCAGCTGGCCCGCGCTCAGGAGCTGCTTGAGCAGGTCGACCAGGCTGAGCGTCGCCTGCGGAACGTTGAGCTGGGCCTGTTGCTGCGCCAGCGGGACCGGTTGCAGCAGTGAGTCCACAAGGGACAGCAGGCTGCGCACCCCGGACAGGCCGAGGGTGATCCCGAAGACCACGACGAGTTCGATGACGATCGCGCGACGGCGCGCCGGGTCCTCCACGAACTCCGGCAGCGCCGGGCGTTCGGGACGCAGCCAGCTCATCGGCCGCACGTTACCGTCGGGTCATGCCCAGGAGTATCGCGACCAACGAAACCGTCGACCGGGCCGCGCTCGTCGACTTCCTGTCCACCCGTCATCGCGCCATCCTGATGACCACCAAGGCCGACGGCGGCCCGCAGCTCTCCCCGGTGACCTGCGGGGTCGACGCCGAAGGCCGTCTGGTCATTTCCACGTACCCGAAGCGCGCGAAGGCGGTCAACATCCGGCGCGAGCCGAAGGTGTCCGCCTGCGTCCTGTCCGACGAGTGGAACGACCAGTGGGTCCAGCTGAACGGCACCGCCGAGGTGCTCGACCTGCCCGACTCGGTCGAGCCGCTGGTGGACTATTTCCGCGCGATCTCGGGCGAGCATCCCGACTGGGACGAGTACCG
This sequence comes from Amycolatopsis azurea DSM 43854, assembly GCF_001995215.1. Lineage (GTDB taxonomy): Bacteria > Actinomycetota > Actinomycetes > Mycobacteriales > Pseudonocardiaceae > Amycolatopsis > Amycolatopsis azurea. The sequence continues at coordinate 326,808 of NZ_MUXN01000005.1, read as the reverse complement.
CGAAGCGATGGTGAAGCAGGGCAAGAGCATCATCCGCGTCACCATCGAATCGTGGGGCCCGATCGCCAAGGGCGGCTTCCCTGCGGAGCTGGCCTAGCCGAACGAATACGGGCAGCGAGACGTTCGACAAGTTCTTCTCGGATCGCCAGGTATTTTTTCATGCTAACTACATTATGAGCATGCGCTTACAAAATTTGAATGACGCTCAATCGGACTATTTGACGCCTAATCACGTGACGCATGCCTCACGTTGGGTGTTGTCTTTGCGTGAACATACTTTGCGGTAACAAGGCTCTGATCAGTGGTTTTGCACCTATCGCAACACTATGTCCCTGGGTTACCGTGATGCAGGTCACACTCGAATAATTTCCGATCGCGGCTTCGATTACGTACCGTCGCTACTCGCCAGCCGACGTCTTCTGTGGAAGTGTCGGCAGTCTGAGGTTCCAGGCCTTCAGGTGGTTGTAGAACCTGTCCGTGTTCCGTCTTGTGGCGTGCTCGACCAAGTCCCGTACGGGGGGTCGAACATCAACAAGATAGGAGGAGCGCCGACATGGCGAAGCAGCATCCTGAAGGTGACGAAGTCGGTCCGGAGGGCGAAGACCCCGCTTCGGAGCGACCGGAACCTCGGGACGATGATGAGCGCCGGGCCCAGAAGGCCCGGCGCGTTGTCACCGGCGCACAGGTAGTCCTCGCCATCGCTCAGGCGGTGGACGGGGTGCTCAGGATCTTTTCCTGAGCTCGACTGGCCTCAGATCTTGCACATCTGGGGCCAGTCCCCATAGTCCGCCAGCCTGGCTGTCGCAAGCGGGGGTACTAGCGTTACAAGCTTGCGAGTATTTTCTACTCAAGTGACGCGTCACTCTAAACACATCGAGCGTGATTCCAAAAGCGGTATCTCAAATCTGAGGCTCACAAAGCTTGTTGACCGGTGTCTTTTTGTGGTGAAACCGCAGCTCAAGTGGTACTTTTGGGTGGATCCGTGGGGTGGGTCTCAATGTCGATGGGTCAGTGGATCTGGATCTCACCGTTGGCGAAACATGAAATTTTTCGGAATATCATTCATATTTAGTGTTCTAGTGCACCAAATGCTTTCGATGACCCCCCGGGGCAATGCCTGAATGTCCGAGTTATTGGCAGCGAAATTGATGTAACGCTAAGTTGTCAGCTTCTCGCTGAGGGTGAAACCAGCTAGGCTGCTCTGAGCAGGGGTTTTGGAACATTGGGTGCTTGGTGGCCCTTCGCTTCGCCTATTGGCAGCTCCTGGGGCCTAGCCGAACGAATACGGGCAGCCGACCAGGCGGCGGATCTCGCCGCTCAGCTGCTGCGGCCCTTCGACCGGACGGGAGAACGCGAGCCGGACGTCGTGGTCGCCGGAGTCGGCCTCGACCCGCAGTCGCAGGCCGTAGCGGTCCAGCCCGAGCGGCCGGATCCAGCCGTCGCGCAGTTCGGCGGGCACGTGCTTGGCGAGCTGCGCGACGACGTCGGCGTGGTCGGTCTCCAGATGCCGCAGCCACGCGGCCTCGTAGTCGTGGAACGGGTCCGGCGGCGCGGCGCTGAACATGTGAGGCCGGAGCGAGTGCGTGCCCTCGGCGTCGGCGAGCACCAGCGACGCCGGGGTCAGCCTCAGCAGCGTCAGGCCATGACCGACGTCCAGCAGCCGCTCGTCCGGCCGGGTTTCGGCGATGGAGACCGCGCGGGCGCGGGCCGAGACCTCGGAGAGCGGGCGGAGCCAGCCGGTGATCCACAGCAGTCCGCGGATGGGCTCGCGCAGGTCGACCGGCGCCTGATCGGTCAGTTCGACCATCACCGCGAGTTCGCCGCGTTGCGCTTCGTGCGCGCGTTTCACCAGGTGATGCTCGTCCGGCAGCAGCACGCTGACGCTGCCACTCGTGTGCACGTGGTGCAGTTCGGGGATGACGCGGCCGTACTGTCCTGGCTGGTCGCGCTGTTCGGCGGTCGGCATGAGCGTCGCCGGTCCGTTGCGCGTGGCGATCGTCTTCGCGCGTTCCGCGGGGTTCGGCGCCGGCGGGCGGCGAATGGACGTCGGTGTGGTCACGGCTCACCTCCTAAGTTAGGTGAGCCTAACCTGATCTGCGTGGCGAACGGAAGTAGTCTCGGTCACTTCTCGACGAGCGCGTATAGGTTGACCAGGTGGAAGAGCACAGAATCCGGGGCCTCGAACCACCCGAAGGGGTTCCGGCGGCGAACACGCCGGTCCTGGTGGCCCTGCTCGACCGGCTCACCGTGACCTACGGAACGTTGGTCTTCACGGCCGGGATGATCGTCGCGCTGGGCGTCTTCCTGGCGTTTTCGGGGCGGTACGGGGTCGCCGTGCCCGCGTTCCTGGTCTGCTTCATGACACCGGTCTCGCTCTACTTCGGGTACGTCCTGCTCGCCGGATGCTCGCCGATGCGGAAGCTCACCGGCAAGCCGTTCCGCCTGGTGAGCGGGCTGGACGGCGCCGTCGTCGCCGGTGCGCGGGTGAGCGTCCCGTTCGACGACCGATGGCTCGTCGTCCGGCTGCCGGCACCGCTCCGCGCGCAACTCGCGGCTCAACGGCGGATATGGGTACTCGGCCCGTTCTTCCTGCTTCCCGGCGTCATCGTTCCCCGGCGCGGCGTGTTCCGGGACGCTCCCGTGAAGGGCTCGACGCCGCTGACGCCCCAGCCGGTCTCGTCGGGCCGGATGCTCACCTTGCAGCGGCGGCTCCTGGCCTCGTACTACCTGCTCGCCGCCGGCATCGCGCTGGTGGCGGCCGCCTTCTCGCTCTGGATCGTCATCGATTTCCCGGACCGTCGCAGTGCCCTGGTGCTGGACGCGCGGTTACTGGCCGCGCTCTGCCTCCTCGCGACGATCGGCCTCGTCATCACGGCCGTCGTGATGACCCGGCCGTCCCCTGAGCCGCGGTGGACCGAACTCGCCGTCATCTCCGGACCGGCTTCGGTCAACCTCTTCGGCATGGTCACCATGAAGGGGCGGACGGTCCTTCCCGACGGTCGCGAGGTCGTCGTCCGGGCCGGCGGTTCGGATCTGTCCCTGGCCGCGAACATCGCCGCGACCGGACGGCTCTGGGTGCTCGGGGTGCCGATGGCCGGGAGGACGGCGAAGGCCGGAGTGCCCGGTCACGCCGTTTTCGGGCCGGTCAAGTTCGGCCGCTGAGCTCAGCCGAGCGAGCGCCGCGTCGCTTCCTCCGTCTCCACGACGCCGCGCCGGATCCCTTCCAGCTGCTCGCCCAGCTCGCCGATCGTCGTGGTGTCGAGCAGCGAATCGCCGGTGGCGGCCGACAACTCCGCCGCCCTGGCGACCAGCCCGTCGAGGCCGAGCGCGCCGGATCGCAGCTGTGCCAACAGTTTCCGTTGCGCGTTCGAAAGCCGCGCGTGCACGTCTTCCTGTGCCTGCACGGCTTCGAGCGACTGGGTCAGGTCGCCGCGGATGTCGTCGTCGGCGGTCTTCAATTCCTTGCGCAGCCGCGCTTTCTCGGCGGACACCGCGCCGACGTCCACCCGCTTCAACGCCTTGCCGGTGGCCGTCGCGCGGCCCGCCAGCCGCCGCAGGGTGTCGACGGTCTCCCGCACCACCGGTTCCATGTCGGCCACCCGGTCGGCGAGCGGGCCGGCGTCGAGCGAGCCGGAAATCGACCGGAACCCGTCGGCGGCCGCCTCCGCGCGCCGCAGCCAGTCCGCCTCGGGCGATCCCGGTTCGACGTCGGGGAGTGCCCGCTCTTCGAGTTCCGGCGCGGGTTTCGGCCGCGTGGCGGCGGCGACCCCGGCACGGGCGGCGAGCACGGTGACGCCGACGCCGAGCGCGGCGACCACCGGCAGTTGCACCGCCCAGGCCGCACCCGCCGACGTCGCCGCGAGGAGCAGTCCCCACGGTTCGGCTAGCTCACGGACGAAGCGCATATCCGAGGATCTCAGAAATTCGAGATCACGGCGGTGAAGACCTGGTCGATCGAGTCCGGTTTGGACGAGTCGTACCCCACGCCCTGGGTGGTCTCGGCGATCTCCTTGAGCACGTCCAGGTCCGCGTCGGAGCCGTAGGCGATGGTGAACATCCGCACCGCCTCGCCACTGCCCTCGGTCCGCAGCTGCCCGACGAGGTTCGGCAGATCGATCCCGCCCGGATCCTCGTTCCGGCCGTCGGTGAGCACGACGACGGCGTTGATCGCGTTCGGGTCCAGCCGCTGCTTCATGAACTCGTAGGCCGCGAGCGACGAGTCGTAGAGCCCGGTCCCGCTCTGCGGCGTCAGCCCGTTCAGCCGCGACGCCAGCTCCTGCCTGCCCGGCTCACCGCCGATCGGCGACACCGGCCGGAGTTCGAAGTAGTCCTTGCCGCCGTCCAGTTTCGTGGCGAACATCCACAGCCCGACCTTGTCCGCGTCGCTGAACTGCGGCAACGACGCCACGGCCGCCTGCTTCGCGAGATCCATCTTGTTCTTCCCGGTCCCGCCGACGCTGTCGCCCATCGACCCGGAGACGTCGACGACCAGCAGCACGTTCGCCTTCTTCCGCAGGTCCTTCCACGACTTCAGCACCTCGGTCAGCACCGGCGGGCTCGGCGGGCGGATCAGGTTGAGCTTCCCGTCGGGCTGGGCGCCGTTCTCCGACGTGGTCTGCGAGCCGGGTTTCCCGTCGAAGGTGCGGAAGCCGATGTCGCTGAACTTCTGCTGTGCCTCGGCGCCGCGCAGATGCCCGAGGAAGTCCGCCGCGACCTGCTTGTGGAGGTCGTCCGCCCAGTTCAGCACGGTGAACGGGTGATCGGAGTTGAGCGTGCCGTCGCTCGGATAGATGCCGACGAGCGGAACCTTCGGCGGCGCGTGCTGGCCGCGTTTCGCCGGGTCGTTGGTGGGGTTTCCCTGGTTGTAGCCGACGAGCGAGTTCTCCTCGACCGTCACCGCCGAGATGTAGGACAGCGCGGCGCCGCGGTCGTCGGCCTTCTGCAGATTCGTCAGGAACGTCAGCGTGTTGTCGCCGTAGTGGACGATCGCCTGCTCGACGTTCTGCACGAACGTCCGCGCCTCCGGTTTCGCGAGCGCGTTCGCGGTGAGGTCCGAAGACGTGCCCGTCGCCGCGTAGTAGGCGCCGATGGTGGCGTTGAGGCCGGACGTCGAGATGTTCGGGTTCGTCTTGCCCAGCCGGAACTTCCCCCACTCCGGATGCCCGTACTTCGCCCAGCCCTGGGGATCCGTGGCGAGCGCCGCGAGGTCCTTCCAGCCGATGCCCTTGCCCGGCCAGCCGAGCGCCTCGGCCATCGGTTTCGGCATGGCGACCACCAGCGGCGCGTTCGCGACCGATTCCGGGTCGCCCTCGGGCACCAGGGCGGGGTGATCGGTGCCGGCGAGGTTCTGGCGCAGCAGGTTCACCCAGCCGGACGCCGCCGGCGTCCAGACGTCCGGCCGCGGGCCGTCGACCGCCTCGTTCCAGCCGCGCGACAGCGCCTGCATCGCGGTGCCGGAGGATTTCGACTGCACGAGCACATCGACGCAGCGTCCGGCCACCGTGCGGCCGCTGTAGCCCTTGGCGATCTCGGCGACCACGCCCGCCTTCTCCGGCGACGACGACACCTGCAGCTTGACCGCGTCGCCCGTCGTGCACTTCGCTTCCGCGGCCTCCTCGCCGGAGTCGCTCGTGATCGCGCGCAGCCCGATGATCAGGCCGACCGCGACCACCGCCGCGGCCGCGAACGCCAGGACCTTGCGGCCGCCGCGGGACTGCTGAGGATTCACGACCATGGAGAACCTCCGCCGGTGGGAAGACCGATTATCCGGAGGTTTCGCCTTGCCTGCCTTGACGTTGCCGAACCGTTGCGGCCGTGGCGGTACTTATCCCGCCACGGCCGCGAGGGGGTCGTCAGGCGCCCGGACCCCGGCCGGACCAGGTCCACGCGTAGCCGTGGTCCTCCGACGCGTCGGCCGCTTCGCCGAGATCCAGCGGCGCGAAGGTGTCCACCATGACGGCGGTCTCGTCGAAGAACTGGGCCCCGATCGACGCCTCCGCCGCGCCGGGCTGCGGCCCGTGCGTGAACCCGGACGGATGCAGCGAAAGCGAGCCGACCTCGATCCCGGAACCCTTGCGCGCCTCGTAGTTGCCGCGGACGTAGAACATCAGCTCGTCGGAGTCGACGTTCGCGTGGTTGTACGGCACCGGGATCGACTCGGGGTGGTAGTCGACCTTGCGCGGGCAGAACGAGCAGACCACGAAGTTCGGCCCCTCGAACGTCTGGTGCACGGGCGGCGGCTGGTGCACGCGGCCGGTGATCGGCTCGAAGTCGTCGATGTTGAACACCCACGGGTACAGGCAGCCGTCCCAGCCGACGACGTCGAACGGGTGGGTCGCGTAGGTGTAGCGCGTCAGCCCGACGCGGTGCCGCACGAGGACCTCGACGTCGGTGCCGTCGACGACCAGCGGTTCGGACGGGCCCCGGATGTCGCGCTCGCAGTACGGCGAGTGCTCCAGGAACTGGCCCTTGGCCGACAGGTACCGCTTCGGCGGGCCGATGTGCCCGCGCGCCTCGATGGTCAGCAGCTTGACCCCGCCGTCGTCGTGCGGGAGCACGCGATAGGTGCACGACGTCGGGATGACGAGGTAGTCGCCGTCGCCGATCTCGAGCGAGCCGTAGATCGTCTCGACCGTCGCGCTGCCGCCCTGGACGTAGAACAGCTCGTCGCCCGCCGCGTTGCGGTACAGCGGCGAAGGCCGGTTCGCGTGCACGAAGCCGATGGTGACGTCGGCGTTGCCGAACAGCCGCCGCCGGTCGGTGACCGCGTCGGCGTCGCCGAACTTGAGATCGTGGGTCTTGAACGCGCGGGGCTTCAGCGGGTGGTTCGGGGTGATCGGGCCACGCTCGTCCTCGATCGCGACGGCGTCGACGATCGCGGTGGGCAGGCCGCGGTGGTAGAGCAGTGCCGAGTCCGCCGAGAAGCCCTCGACACCCATCAGTTCCTCGGCGTACAGGCCCCCGTCGGGCTTGCGGAACGCCGTGTGGCGCTTGTGCGGGATCTCGCCTACCTGCCGGTAGTAAGGCATCGGAATCTCCCCGGAACGTGTCCGTTGTGCGAACGATTTTGTCCTGATGTCGTACGCTACTAGCGTGTCAGTCGTGTCAAGCGCTGTGGAACTCACGCCACCCGGCCCCCGAGGAATCCCTCCCCTGTTCGCGCGGCTCGTCGACGACTCGGCGTTGTTCCCGCCCGGTGAGGCGTCCATGCCCGAAGCGCTGCGTGCGCACTTCGCGTCGAGGGCCGGTGAACACTCCGGCGTCCTCGGTGTGTTCCTGTGCCAGGCGTCGCGGCTGCCCGAGCTCATCACCGAGCTCATCAAGATCAAACCGAAGGAACCGCTGCCGCTGTCGCTGATCATCGACACCGGCCTCGGAGGGGTCCCGAAGGCGATCTCGATCGTCGAATCGCGCAGCGAGATCCTCGCGCTGCGCATGGTGGAGATGCCCGCCCCGTCGGACGTCGACGAGGTGTGGCTGGAGCGCGTCTCCGAGTTCGTGCCCGAGGACGTCATCCGCGTGGTCGAGCCGCGGCGCGGCGTCGGCTGGCTGGACGGCGTGCGGAAGGTGATCGAGCACGGCAGCTGGCCGAAGATCCGCTGCGGGGGCAAGGCGGGCGAGAACTTCCCCAGCGTCGACGAGGTGGCCGACTTCCTCGCGGTGGTCAGCGGCTCGACCGGGGCGTCGTTCAAGGCGACGAACAGCCTGCACCGCGCCGTCCGGCACACCGAGGAGTCGAGCGGGTTCACCCACCACGGGTTCCTGAACCTGATCGTGGCGTCCGCGCGGTGCCTTTCGGGCGGCGACGTGCGCGCCGCCCTCGAATCGACCGACGGCGCCGCGCTCGCGGCCGAGGCCAAGGGGATGTCGGAGCCGGCCGCGAAGGCCGTTCGCGGGCTCTTCGCCTCGTACGCGGCGGCGTCGTTCGACGAGCCCGTCGCCGACTTGGGAGAACTGGGGTTGCTGTGACCCGCGAAGGGTCATTGACCCTCGACAGAGGGCTCGCGCTGCTGCAGGCCGTGGCGGACGCCGGTGGCGAGGCGGCGACGATCTCCGAACTCGCCGTCACCATCGGCGCGAGCCGGGCCGCCGTCTACCGGCTGCTCGTCCCGCTGTCCGAACGCGGCCTGGTGTGGCGCGACGGGAACAAGGTGCGGCTGGGCGTCGGCCTGCTCCGGCTCGCCGGGCAGGTCCTCCCGCAGCTGCGCGAGGCGGCCAGGCCGGTCCTGCGGGAGCTGGCGGAGAAGGTCGGCGCGACGGCGCACCTGTCGGTCGCGCAGGGGGACCAGGCGCAGGCAGTCGCGGTCGTCGAACCGTCCTGGACGAGCTTCCACGTCGCCTACCGCGTCGGCACGCGCCATCCGCTGTCCGCCGGCGCGGCGGGCAAGGCGATGAGTCTGCGCCCCGGCGGCGGCGAAGGCTGGGTGACCTCGTCCGGTGAACTCGAAGCTGGAGCGTCCGGGGTCGCCGCGCCCGTGCGCGGGGTGCCGGGTCTGAAGGCCAGCCTCGGCGTCGTCTCGCTGGAGCCACTGGACGCCTCCGTGGTGGGGCCCGCGGTCGTGAGCGCCGCCGTCCGGCTGGCCGAGGTGCTGAAGCAGCCCGAGTAGCGCGTCAGCGGGTGCTGAGCAGCGGGCGCACCATGGTCGCCAGCAGGGTGAGGTCGACGGCGAACAGGAGCCGCTCGAACAGGCCGAGCGTGACCTCCTGATGCGACGGACCGGTGAGCATCGTCCAGACGAAGCCGCCGAGCACGATCACCACGGCGGCGAAGCTCGCCACCGCGAGCCGCCGGATCGTCGTGCGGCGCGGCTCCCACGGGCAGCGCGCCCGGCCGGGGCGGGTCAGCACCCAGGCGGCCGCGGGCAGCGCGAGGAAGGCCGTCAGCGCCGCGTAGTTGTGGATCTGCCCGGCCAGCGAACGCGCCTGGCCCTCGGGATCGACGGGGACCAGCGCGAGGACGAACAGCCCGGCGCACCACACGCCGAGCAGGACGAGTACGGACTCGTACCCCCTGCGGTGCGCTTTTGCGATCCCGCCGAGCAGGGCGAGCGAACCGAACCCCAGCGCCAGGCACATCGCGCCGAACAGCGGGGCCGCCGTCGAACCGGGCGAAAGATAGCCGTAGACGTACTCCGACAGCGTCTGCCAGATCGGGCTGACCTGGCTGGACAGCCGCAGGTGCAGGTCGATCGAGATCGCGACGGCGACCGCCATGCCCAGGACCGCGAGCCTGCCGTGCACGGGGGAAACGGCGAGTGTCTTCGGCGAGGTCACGACCGGTTTCTCCAGGCACGTCGGGGCGGGTGTTCACCTTTTCGTTCCCGAAAGGTTACCCGGCGATCCTGTGAAAAAGCCGTGGGCCTCAGAAGGCGAGCTGGGCCAGCGCGAACAGCGAGAACCCGGCGAAGACGAAGCCCGCCACGCGCTGGATGAGCTTCGGGCGGATGCGGCTGCGGACCTTCGCGCCGATGAAGACGGCGAGCCCGGCGACGGCGACCAGCGCGACGAAGGAGCCGAGCGCGACCGCGAACGGGTTGCCGAAGCGGGCCGTGAGACTGGCCGTCGCGAGCTGGGAGGCGTCACCCCACTCCGCGGCGAACAGCACGCCGAACGACGTCAGCGCGGAGCGGAGGAAGGACACGGGACCGGCTCCGGAGCGCGACGCGTCTTCGCCGCCGTCCTGGCCGGGACTGAACCCTTCGCGAAGGAGCATGTACGCGCCGATACCGAACATCGCGGCGACGATCGCGGTCACCAGTGTCTCCGGAAGCAAGGTGAGCACACTGCCGAAAGTGGCGGCGATCGCACATTGCACGGCGAAGGCCGCGGTGACTCCGGCGAATACCGGCCATGCCCGGAAACGGGTGGTGAGAACCAGGGTGGCGACGAGGGTCTTGTCGGGCAGCTCCACGGCCAATACCAGGCCAAAAGCGCTGATCAGCGCCAACATCGAACCAGACATGATGAATCCCACCCCTTTCACTGCAACGATAAAGGGGCGATTCAGGGAAAGGCAAGCTGATCGCATTTCCGAATCGGACGGCATGTGCGGTCGAATTGTATTCCTCGGTGGAGCGGAAAGGAGATTTCGGTGAACCGAATTCTTTTTTCAGGCTGCGCTGGTAGCGTCGGCGATCGTGGACGAGAGAGCGCGGATCGAGGACGTGTGCGAGCGGCTGAAGGACCACTACGTGTTCCCTGATGTCGCCGAGAAGCTGACGGTGTACCTGCGGGCGAGGCTGGCGGACGGCGCGTACGCGGGGCTCGACGACCAGGCTTTCGCCGCCGAGGTGACCCAGGACCTCCAGTCGGTCAACGGGGACAAGCATCTGCGGTTGCGTCATCACGTCGACCCGCTGCCCGAGGTGAACGGGGAGTCCTACGACCCGGAGGTGTACCGGATCGAGGCGGAACTGAACGGACACGGCATCGCGTCGGCGCGGCGGCTGGCGGGGAACGTCGGCTACCTGGAGACCAAGCTGTTCTACGGGCCGGACATCGCCGGCGAGGCCCTCTCCGCGGCGATGACGCTGCTCGCGACCACCGACGCGCTGCTCGTCGACGTCCGGGAGAACCGGGGCGGGGATCCGACGACGGTCGCGCTGCTGATCAGCTACCTGGTCGACGAGCCGGTGCACTTCAACAGCATCTATCTGCGCGACGGTGACGTGACGAACCAGTTCTGGACGCTGCCGTACGTACCGGGCCGCAAGTTCGGCGCGGACAAGCCGGTGTGGGTGCTGACGAGCGCGACGACGTTCTCCGGTGCCGAGGACCTGAGCTACTCGCTGCAGCAGCTGGGCCGGGCGAAGACGGTCGGCGCGGTCACCGGTGGCGGGGCGAACCCGCGGCGACAGTACAAAGTGGACACCCATTTGGATGTCACCGTCCCGGGTGGAAGGGCCGTGAACCCGATCACGGGGACCAACTGGGAAGGCGTCGGCGTCCGGCCCGACATCCCTGTCGACGCCGAAGCGGCGTTCGGCACCGCGTACGCGTTGGCGCTGGAACACGTGCTGACACTGGGGGATTCCGGGGTGCGGCGGCAGGTCGCCGACGAGGCCAGGCTCACACTCGCCGATCTCGGCTGAACCAGGGTGCGGGACCTACGTCCTGTCGAGGACGGGACCACTTGAACTGGCGGGGCCTCGCCGGGTTCAGCAGGCTTGAGGCGTGGAGGTTCTCGATCTCGCTAGGTGGCAGTTCGGCATAACCACCGTCTATCACTTCCTGATGGTCCCGCTGACCATCGGGCTTTCGGTCCTGGTCGCCGGGATGCAGACGGCCTGGGTCCGCACGGGTGATGTGCGCTATCTGAAGATGACCAAGTTCTGGGGGAAACTCCTGCTGGTCAACTTCGCGATGGGCGTGGTCACCGGGATCGTGCAGGAGTTCCAGTTCGGGATGAACTGGAGCGCGTACTCGCGGTTCGTCGGTGACGTGTTCGGCGCGCCGCTGGCGATGGAAGGGCTCGTCGCGTTCTTCGTCGAGTCGACCTTCCTGGGGCTGTGGATCTTCGGCTGGGACAAGCTGCCGAAGAAGGTCCACCTGGCGTGCGCGTGGGCGTATTCGCTGGCGACCGTGGCGTCCGCGTACTTCATCCTGGCGGCGAACTCGTGGATGCAGCATCCGGTCGGCGTCGAGTTCGTCGACGGGAAGCCGACGATGAACTCGATCTGGGCGGTGCTGACGAACAACACCGCGCTGGCCGCGATCCCGCACACGCTCGCGGGCGCCTTCTCGGTGGCGGCGGCGTTCCTGGTCGGTGTCGCGGGCTGGCGGTTGTGGCGCAAGCGTTCGGAGGACGACGAGCACCGCGCGGTGTGGCGTTCGTCGTTGCGTCTCGGCGGCTGGACCGGCGTGGTGGCCTTCGCGGTGCTGGCGATCACCGGCGACATGCAGGGCAAGCTGATGTTCGAGCAGCAGCCGATGAAGATGGCCTCGGCGGAAGCGTTGTGTCATACGGAGAAACCGGCGAGCTTCTCGATCATCGCGATCGGCGACGTCAGCGGCTCGAACTGTGAGGACGTCAAGACGTTCAACGTGCCGGCGCTGCTCTCCTTCTTGGCGCACAACGACTTCACGACCGAGGTCAAGGGTGTCGAGAACCTGGTGACCGAGTATCAGGCGAAGTACGGCACGAACTACCCGGACGACCCGCAGCTCGGTTCGCTCGCGGGGAAGCCGATCGACTACGTGCCCAATCTGCCGGTGACCTACTGGGGTTTCCGCGCGATGATCGGCTTCGGCGCGATCTCGTCCGGGATCGGGTTGCTCGCGCTGTGGCTGACCCGGCGCGGGCGGATCCCCGGGCAACGCTGGTTCCCGTGGCTCGTGCTCGGCGGGATCGCGACGCCGTTCATCGGGAACAGCGCCGGCTGGATCTTCACCGAGATGGGCCGCCAGCCGTTCGTGGTGGTGCCCAACCCGACCGGTGTCGACGGGGTGTGGATGTTCACCGCGCAGGCCGTCTCGAAGTTGTCCACAGGCGAGGTCTGGACGTCGCTGATCGCTCTGACGACCGTTTACGCGGCGCTCGGCGTCGTCGAGGTCTTCCTGATGCGCAAGTACGTCCGCGGCGGCGTCGACGCCGTCATGCCACCCAAAAAACCGACCTCGACCAGCAAGAACAGCGATTCCGAAGGCGGTGACGGCGATGACGACGCGCTGGCCTTCGCCTACTGATCGCCTCTTGACGTCACCAGCCCAGCCCCCCGCCCTTCCCGGGGGACGGCCCCGCACCCAGCGTATCGGGGGTGTCGCTCAGGTGGGTTACCCACAGCCAATCTGTGGACAACTCGGGTGGTTGTGGATAACTCAGGGCGAGCAGGGGGCGGAGAGCCGGATCGGGCGGGCAGGCGTGGTAGCGGCGGGTTGCGAAAGCCACTTTCGCAACCTTGAACGTTGCGAAAGTGGCTTTCGCAACGTCCGGAACGGACAGGTGACCGGGCGCGGGACCGAGCGGGCCGAGCGGGCTGAGGGGGCCGAGCGGGCTGAAGGGGTCCTTCACCGCATCGCACGCACCGAAGGCTCCCTTCGCCGCATCGCATGCGGCGAAAGTCCCCTTCAGCCCAGGAAGCCCCGGGAAGCCAGGAAAGTGAGCACCCGATGACCCTCGAAACGATCTGGTTCTGCGTCATCGCCCTGTTCTGGCTCGGCTACCTCTTCCTCGAAGGCTTCGACTTCGGCGTCGGCATGCTCATGCCGGTCCTCGCGAAGGACAACACCGAGCGCCGCGTCATGGTCAACACGATCGGCCCGGTCTGGGACGGCAACGAGGTCTGGCTGATCGTCGCCGGCGGCGCGATGTTCGCCGCGTTCCCCGGCTGGTACGCGTCGCTGTTCTCGGCCGCGTACCTCCCGCTCCTGGTCGTCCTGCTGGCCCTCATCGGCCGCGGCGTCGCGTTCGAGTACCGCGGCAAGGTCGACTCCGACCGCTGGCGCCGCAACTGGGACCGCGTCATCGGCATCGGCTCGTGGATCCCGCCGTTCGGCGTCGGCCTCCTCCTCGCGACCACCACCCTCGGCCTCCCGCTCGACGCCGACGGCAACCGCGTCGGCGGCCCGTTCGCCGCACTGAGCCTCGAAGCGCTGCTCGGCGCGATCGCGGTCGTCGGGTTCTCGCTGGTCCACGGCGCCGCGTTCCTCGCCCTCAAGACCGAGGGCGACCTCCGGCACCGCGCGCGGAACCTGGCCACGCGCCTGCTCCCGGTCGCGCTCCTGCCGCTGCTCGCGTTCCTCATCGTCGTGCAGCTGCGCTCGGGCGACCTGTGGACGCTGCTGCTCATCGGCATCGCCGTCGTCGCCGCGGTGCTCGCCTGGTTCCGGATCCGCGCGGGCCGGGAAGGGCAGGCGTTCGCCGCGCTCGGCGGGGTCATCGGAGCCGCCGCGGTCGCGATCTTCGTGGCCCTGTACCCGAACGTCCTTCCGTCCACTTTGGACCCGGCGAACACGCTCACCATCGCGGGCGAGGCGTCGAGCCCGTACACGCTGACCGTGATGACCTGGGTCGCGCTCTTCGGCGCTCCCGCCGTCCTGATCTACCAGGGCTGGACGTACTGGGTGTTCCGCAAGCGCATCGGCACCCGGCACATCCCACCGGTGCACGCACCATGACCGAACTTCCCGGCCGCGACACCCTTTCCGCCACGGAGTCCACAATGGACCCAGCGCGACCGGGGAAGGGTCCGCTCGGCGCGCTGGCTCCACTTTCGAGTGCGGCGCGCCGGGCGTTGATCCTCAGCGCGATCCTGTCCTTCTGCAATGCCGTACTGCTGGTGGGCCAGGCGTTCCTGCTGGCCGACGTCCTCTCCGCGGTCGTCCGCGGAACCATGGGGGACCGCACCGCCCAGCTGGCCGTGCTGCTCGCGCTCGTCGCAGGGCGCGCGTCGACCGGCTGGGCGGTGCGGATCGTCTCCGTCCGCGCGGCGGCCCGAGCGAAGGAGGAACTGCGCGCCAAGGCCCTCGACCACGCCTTGAAACTCGGCCCGGAATGGATCGCGCGCCGCGGGCACGGCGAGCTGACCTCGTTGACCACCAAGGGACTCGACGCGCTCGACGCCTACTTCACCCAGTACCTCCCGGCGCTGGTGACCGCGGCGATCGTGCCCCTCGCGGCCGGTGCCGCGATCCTGTTCGCCGACTGGCCGTCGGCCGCGCTCGTCGTGATCACCGTGCCGTTGGTGCCGCTGTTCGCGATCCTGATCGGCAAACACACCGCCGAGCGGGTCGCCGAAGCCGCCGACGCCGAGCAGAGGCTTTCGGGACATCTGCTGGAACTCGTCCGCGCGCTGCCGATCCTCAGCGCGTTCCGCCGCGCGGAAGCGCAGGCCGAGACGGTGCGGAAGATCTCCGAACGCCATCGCCGCACGACGCTCAAAACCCTGAAGGTCGCGTTCGCCTCGGCGTTCGCGCTGGAGCTGATCGCGACGCTCTCGGTCGCGCTGGTCGCGGTCGTCATCGGCGTCCGGCTGGTCTCCGGCGACCTGCCGCTGGCCATCGGGCTCGGCGTCCTGATCCTGGTGCCGGAGTGCTACCAGCCGCTGCGCGCGGTCGGCGCCGCGTTCCACGCCAGTGAAGACGGCGTCGAGGCCGTGCGCCGGGTCGCGGACGTACTCGCGGAACCCTTACCGCCCAACGGTTCCGAGACGCCAGTCAAGGGAGAGGTCAACGTCGGCGTGCTCCGCGTCTCGAGGCGCGGCGGGTTCGCGCCCGACGGCGAGACGTTCTCCGTCCGGCCCGGCGAACTGACCTGGCTGCGCGCGCCCAGCGGTGGCGGCAAGTCGACGACGCTGGCCGTCCTGCTCGGCTTCGTGCAGGCCCACGACGGATCGATCACCGTCGGCGGTACCGACCTCGCCGACGCCGACCTCGACCGCTGGCGCGAGAACGTCGCCTGGGTACCGCAGTCGCCGGTGTTCGGCGGGGGCACGGTCCGCGACGAGGTCGGCGACGACGACATCCTCGGCGAACTCGGGCTGACCGGGCTGGCCGGACGGCCGGTTGCGAAGCTGTCGCAGGGACAACGTCAGCGCGTCGCGGTGGCGCGGGCCTTGGTGCGCGTCCGGTCGGGCGCGTGGCTCCTCCTGCTGGACGAGCCCACCGCGCACCTCGACGAGGTCAACGCCGGGCTGGTCATGGCCGCTGTCCGCAGGGCGGTCGACAACGGTGCCGCCGCGATCATCGCCGCACACGAACGCACCTCCGGTGTCGACATATCGACCGACTTCGTGAAAGAAGCCGCCACGACGGACGAGCGGACGACGACCAGGCCGGTGCCGTGGCGCCACCTGCTCCGGCCCAGATTCTTCGGCGGTGCGCTGCTCGGCGCCGCCGCCCTGCTCGCCGGGGTCGCGCTGACCGCGCTTTCGGGCTGGCTGATCGCCAAGGCGTCGCAGCAGCCGCCGATCCTGACCCTGACGGTGCTGATCGTCGGCGTGCGGACGTTCGGCCTCGGCCGCGCGGGGCTGCGTTACCTCGAACGGCTGGTCACCCACGACGCCGCGTTCCGGATCGCCGGGAGCCTGCGCGTCCGGCTGTGGGAATCGCTGGTGCGGATCGGACCGGCGCGGGCGCTCCGGGCCGGTGAGGAACAGCGGCGGCTGGTCGGCGACACCGACACCGTGCGAGACCTGCTGCCCCGGGTGATCACGCCGCTGATCGTGGTCGCGCTGGTGGCCGCCGGTGCCGTCGCGGTCCAGGCCGCCGTACTGCCCGAAGCCGGACTCGTGCTGGCCGCGGCCGTGCTGGTGTGCGCGTTCGCGCCGCTGCTCGCGCTCCGGGCCGAACGCCGCGCGACCAGCGCGCTGGCCGCCGGACGGCGTTCGGTGTCGGCGCAGGTGCTGAGCCTGTTCGAAGCCGCCGCCGAACTGATCGCGTACGGGGTCGACAAAGAGCGACGCCGACGGATCGCCACGACCGACGCCGCGCTGACCGCGGAAGCCCGGCGACAGGCATTCGGCGCCGGAGCGGCCGACGCCCTGATCATCCTGGCGACGGGGGCCGCCACCGTCGTGAGCACCGGGTTCGCCGCGCGCGCCGTCGCCGCCGGCGCGCTGGACCCGGTTCTCGCGCCGGTGGTCGCCTTGGTGCCGCTCGCGCTGGCGGAGGTCTTCTCCCTTCTTCCGCCGGCCGCGCAGCACTGGGACACCCTGCGCCAGGCCCGTCTGCGCCTCGCCGAGTGTCGGGAAAGGGGCGTTCAGGACGAAGAACGAAGCTCCCTTCCCGGCACCGGCGGGGTGCGGATCCGGAACGCGGACCTCGGCTGGCCCGACGCGGTGCACCCGGTCCTCACCGGTGTCGACCTCGACATCGCGCCCGGCACGCACGTCGCCGTCGTCGGCCCGAGCGGCGCCGGGAAGTCGACGCTCGTCGCGGCCCTGCTCGGCTTCCTCAAGCCGAGCAAGGGTGACGTCGTCGTTCCCGAGAATGTCGCCTGGGCGCCGCAAGAACCGATGCTCGTCTCGACCACCGTCGCCGAGAACCTGCGCCTCGCCCAGCCGACGGCGTCCGAGGCCGACCTGCGGAAAGCCTTGTACCAGGCCGTTCTCGAAGACGTCGAGCTCACCACGATGCTGGACAGCGCGGGTGCCGGGCTGTCCGGCGGGCAGGCGCAGCGGGTCGCGCTGGCCCGTGCCGTGCTCGGCGCGGCGCGAGCCGACCTCGTCCTGCTCGACGAGCCGACAGCGCATCTCGACGAGCCCACTGCGAGGACCGTCCGCGAACGGCTCGGTGCGGCGCTCGCCGGGAAAACCGTCGTCCACGTCACGCACAACGCCGCCGAAGCGGGCGACGCCGACGTGATCCTGGAAGTACGTGAGGGTCGCGTCACAACGCGAGTGATGGCCGGAGCCGACTAATGTCGATAGCGCTCATGGACCCCACACTTGCCGCGCGCGCACTGTCCGCCGCCACCGAGATCACCGGCACCGCCCTGTCCGGCGACGACCCGGGCGACGTGCTGGAGACCGTGGTCGCCCGCGCCGTCGAACTGGCCGAGGCCGACCTCGGTCTCGTCATGGTGCGCGCGGACGACGGCCAGGTGGTCGCCGAGGCCGCGCACGGGGCCGACACCCGGGGACTTCGAGGACTGGCCTTTTCCGCGGATTCCGCCGCCGGGCAGGTCGCCCGCGGCGGCGAACCGGTCGTCAGCGAGGACTTCACCGTCGATCCCCGCACGGCGCCGTTCGTCCCGCCGGAGCTCCAGGGCTTCGGGCCTTTCGCGGCGTCGGCGTTCGGCGCGGGCGGACGCGTCCTCGGCGCGCTCACCGTGTACCGCCGCCACGGCGGGGATCCGTTCTCCGCCAGCACCGTCGAGGTGCTCACCGCCTTCGCGGCGCAGGCGGGCGTGGTCCTCGCGCTGGCGGAAGGCGCCAACGCCCGGCACCGCGTGACCCTGTACCAGGAGCGCGAACGCATCGCGCGTGAGCTGCACGACGTCATCGTGCAGCGGCTCTACGGCGCCGGGATGCAGCTCGACCGCGTCCGCAAGAACATGCGGAAGCGGTTCGCGCAGGCCGACGGCGCGCGGCTGTCCGAGGCGATCGACCAGCTCGACCAGACCATCGAGGAGATCCGCGGCACCGTGCGCGCCCTGCGCAGCCCGGAACCGGCGAACGAGACCGTCACCGCGACCGACCTCGCCGAATCCGCGCGGGGCGAGGTGCGCATCGCGGGCGAGCTACTCGGCTACCCGCCGACCCTCGAACTGTCGGGAGAACTCGCCGACATCCCCGCCGACCAGGCGGATCACATCCGCGCCGCGCTGCGCGAAGCACTGTCCAATGTGGTCAGACACTCCGGGGCGAGCGAGACCCGCGTGACGCTCAGCCGCGACGCGGAAGGCGTCAAACTCCGCGTGCGGGACAACGGATCCGGTGTCCCGCAAGGGGTCGCCAAACGCGGTCTCCGGCATCTCGCCGAACGCGCGACGACGTCCGGCGGGCGTTTTTCGATCAATTCGTCGCCGAGCCTGGGAACTCTGGTCGCCTTCGACGTTCCCCTCGATCAGATCGTGTGAAATTCACGGTCTTTTTCGTTCGTTCGAGTGACAATTCGGGATTTTGGATTAATCCGTAACAGTGGGGTCCGAGGCGCGATTTCAAGAGAAATTCCCAGCGAAAGGACTCCGCATGTCCTCGGTTCGTCGAGCCATCGGCACGGCCGTGATACTCGCCGGATTCTCGTTGTTCGGAACGGTTTCCGTCGCATTCGCGCTGGAACTGCCCGCCGTCGCCGACCAGAGCTGCGAGGGCTTCCGGTTCGACGGAATCGCTTGCGAAACAGGTCCGGCGCAATTCCCCGACAAGGACTGCGCCGATTTCCCCTCGCAGGCGGCCGCGCAGGCCGAACTCAAGAAGAACCCGCGTGATCCGTACAAGCTCGATGGTGACCACGACGGATATGCCTGCGAATCCCGCTTCGGCGGCCCCGCGAGAGCCGACCAGGTGAAGGTCAAGCCCGTCGGCGGCGTCGCGACCGGCGGCGGGGAACCCGCCGAACCCAACGGCGGTCTCCTGGAGATCGGTGCGGTCGCGCTGACCGGCACGGTCCTGTTGACCGCGTCGGCCACGGGCGCGTCCCTGCTGCTCCGGCGGCGTGCCGAGCGATGACCCGGGCTTCCTGGTGCCGATGGCCGTTTCCCCTGGTCATCGGCACGTTCATCGGGGTGGGCCTCGCGGCCGCGCTGACCGCGTGCACCGCCCCGACGACGGGCAGGATCACGTCACCGGCGGCACCTACGGCACCATCGACGGTGACCGCGGTGGCACCCACGCCCACCGCCACCCCGCCGCTCGCGCCCGCGAAACCGGCGACGCTCGAAATCCCCTCGATCGGTGTCCGCACCGGCGAGATCGTCGACCTCGGCCTGGCCGGTGACGGTAGCCTGCAGGTACCGCGCGACGCGATCACCACCGGCTGGTTCGCCGGCGGTCCGGCACCCGGCGAGATCGGGCCCGCCGTCCTCGCCGGGCACGTCGACTACAAGAAGATCCCCGGCGTCTTCGGCAGGCTCAAGGAACTCAGGACCGGCGACGAAGCCCTGGTCCACCGTGAGGACGGGGTCACCGCGGTGTTCACCGTGTACGCCGTCGAGCGGCATCCGAAGACGTCCTTCCCCACCGAGCGGGTCTACGGCGACACGACCGAGCCGGAACTGCGCCTGATCACCTGCGGCGGGGATTTCGACTCCTCGACCGGGAACTACCTCGACAACGTCGTCGCCTTCGCGAGACTGACCCGCGCTTAGATTCGGAGGATGCGCACCGTCTACGTCGTCACGCATCCTGAGGCCACCCACCACGTCGACCGCGTTGTGGGCGGGTGGTTCGATTCCGGGCTCACCCCCGGCGGCGAGCGCGTGGCCGCCGCCGTCGCCGAGTCGCTGCGCGCGAAAGTGCCGGACGACGTCGAGCTCTACGCCTCGGACCTGCGCCGCACCGCGCGAACGGCGGAGGTGATCGGCGAACGGCTCGGCGTGACACCGGTCCTGGACCGGCGGCTGCGCGAGAAGTCGTATGGGGAAGCCGGGGGCAAGCCGCAGGAATGGCTGGACAGCCGGTTCGTCCCGCCGCCCGCCGTAGGCGAGCGGCTGGGGCACGACGAAGGCATCCCCGGCGCCGAAACCAAGGGCGCGATGGCCGCGAGGGTGTACGCGGCGATGGAGTCGATCCTCGAAAGCCGCTGCGAGCACCAGATCGTCGTGACGCACGGCGGCGCGCTCACCTTCGTCATCGCGGCCTGGATCCGGATGCCGCTCGAAGCGGCCGGGTACGTCGACTTCCGCGGTTCACCCGGCAGCGTCACCGTGCTCCGTGAAGACGATTACTTTCACAACCGGCAGGTCGTCACCCTCGCCGGGAAATGACAGGATCTCCCCGGACAGCCGACGATGATGTGGGGAGATGACATGCCGAGGTTCCTGCGAGCCGTGGCCCTTGCCGCCGCCGTGGCGGTCGTACCGGTGGCCATGCCCGGCACGTCCGCCGCCGCTTCGACTGTGTCGACGACGTCACGCTGTCCGCAGCTGCGGCTGGCCGACCACTGGTACGGCGGCAACGCGGCGAAGATCCAGCGGGTCATCGACGAACGCGGCCGCTGCGGCGCGAAACACGGCGAGCGTCCGGTCGCGGTGTTCGACTGGGACAACACGGTCATCAAGAACGACATCTCCGACCAGACCGTCTTCTGGATGATCCGGCACGACAAGGTCCTCCAGCCGCGAAACCAGGACTGGCGGACGACCAGCCGGTTCATGACCGACGACGGCGCGAACGCGCTGAGCAAGGCGTGCGGTACCACGACCCCGGCCGGAAAGCCGCTTCCGACCAGCAAGAACATCGCGTGCGCCGATGAACTTCTCTCGGTGCGGAAGAACGCGAAGACGACCACCGGCGAAGAGGTCTTCGCGGGGAACGACCGGCGGTACATGGAGGCGGCTTACGCCTGGGTCGCGCAGATCAACGCCGGATACCGTCCCGACGAGGTCCGCGCGATCGCCCGGCAGGCCAGGGCCACGGCGCTGCTCGCCCCGATCGGGGCGACCCAGAAGGTCGGTTCGAGCACCCAGGTCGCGTGGATCCGCTACTACCCCGAGATCAAGGACCTGATCGCGACGCTGAACAAGGCGGGCTTCTCCACCTGGGTCGTTTCCGCCTCGCCCAAGGAGTTCGCGGACGTCTGGGGTGCCGCGGTCGGCATCCCGCCGAGCCGCACGCTCGGGATCTACTCGCAGACCACGAACGGCCGGATCAACGGGCACCTCGAAGGCTGCGGCGGGCACGCCGACGGCGCCGACGAGATCATGACCTACATCGACGGCAAACGCTGCTACATCAACGAACGGATCCTCGGGATCCGCGGCGCGAAGGCGATGGAAGCGGCCCCGGCGGACAAACGGCAGGCGCTCGCCGGCGGCGACGCGACCACCGACGTCACGATGCTGCGCGACGCCACCGGGGTCCGCGTCACGCTCAACCGCAACAAGGACGAGCTGATGTGCCGCGCCTACGACAACGCGGACGGCAAGTGGGCGGTGAACCCGATGTTCATCGAGCCCTTCCCGGCGTTGAACCGCACCTACCCGTGCTCGACGACGGCGTACGAGAACGCCGACGGCACGCACGGTCCGGTGCTGCGCGACGACGGCACGGTCATCCCGGACCAGCGGGACACCGTGCACCCCTGACGCGCTAGCGGTCGCGGCGTGCGATCCACGCCGCGGCCTGCGTGCGCCGCTGCATCCCCAGCTTCGCGAGGACGGACGTCACGTAGTTCTTCACCGTCTTCTCGGCGAGGAACAGGCGTTCCGCGATCTCGCGGTTGGACATCCCCTGCCCGATCAGCTCCAGCACCTCGCGCTCGCGTTCGGTGAGCGAGCCGAGTTCGTCCTCGGGCGGATGCCGCAGCTTGTCCAGCACCCGCGCGGTCGACACCGGGTCGAGCAGCGACCGGCCCGCCGCGACCTCCCGGACCGCGTTGACGACGTCCTGGCCGCGGACCTGTTTCAGCAGGTACCCGGCCGCGCCCGCCATGATCGCGCCGACCATGGCCTCCTCGTCGTCGAACGCGGTCAGCATCAGGCACTGCGGCGGGTTCGCCTTCGACCGCAGCTCGCGGCAGAGCGCGATGCCGTCGCCGTCACCGAGCCGCACGTCGACCACCGCGACGTCCGGTTCCACGTGCATCGCCACGGCGAGGGCCTCGTCGACCCCGCTCGCCTCGGCGACGACCTCGATGTCGGGCTCGTCGGTGAGGAGGTCGCGCAGACCGCGCCTCACCACCTCGTGGTCGTCGATGAGCAGCACCTGGATCGGCATACCCCCACGTTACTTCGTCGCCTTGGCGACCATCGCTTCCACCAGCGGAGACGGCAGGTCGGCTCGGTCGCCCAGCCACCTCACCCACTTCGGCAGCAGTGCCTGCGCGGCGGGGCGGACGGTGTCGTCCGGCCAGTCGCCGATCAGCGCGCCGAGGTGATCGAGCCGGTCCGGTGACACCGCGAACCAGGTGGCCGGGACGATGCCCTCCATCCATTCGGCGGCCAGGTCTTCGACGACCAGGTCGTCGGGTTCGTTGCCGAAGGTCTCGAGATGCCAGGCGTTGAACGGACCGGTCATCACCGCCGGGTCGACGTCGACGTAGTAGCTGCCAGGCGGCAACCGCAGACCGCGGTTCTTCATCGCGGTGTCGAGGTCCAAGTACCGACGCTCGGCGCGGTACCAGTTGTCGAGGGTCGTGCGGGACTCGTCGCCGAGGAGGTCCAGTGAGCGGCTGACGAGACCTTCCAGCCGTCGTGGGTCGGTCACCGCCACAGGGGCGGCCTGCTCGCCGAAACGTTGTCGCCATGCTTCGACGGCTTGATCGAGCGAGTCGTAGACGCCACCTCCATCCAGGCGGGGGATCCACGACGTATCGATTTCGAACAGGTAGACCGTCGGGGCCACGCCACCGGGGTAAGCGAAGGCCGCGAGCACGCCGAGACGTGTTCCGTATACGTCCTGGATTTCCCAGACGTCGCCGGTGGCCTTGTTCTTCGAGGTCAGCTGAGGCCAGTCGGGCAGGATTTCCGACCGCAACGCCTTCCGCAGTGTGCTCACGCCGGCGCGCACGAACGACTCGAACCCCGGCGGGGAGATCGCGCTCATCCCCTGCAACAGAAGCCAAAGTTCCTGGCGCGGGTCCGCGTTCGTCGCAGCCAGGACGACGGCTTCGAAGAACAGGTCGAAGTCGAGGCCGTCGTTCTCGCCCAGCAGCGCGCGATGGAGCTCGCCACCGAGCAGAGAGGCGGTCGCCTGGTCGAGTTCGCGAGGGCTTTCCGACTTCAGGAGAACACTCGCCCCGTCCAGGACGTTCTCGATGGATTCCGGCATCCAAGCGGGCAGGGCGGCCGGTTCCAAGGCCGACGTCTTCTGCGCCTTTGCCTGCTTCTTGTTCTTCTTCGGCTTTCGGCCACGGGATACGGGCATTCCCCCACGTTACTTCGAGGTGGCCCAGAAGATCGCCTTGGCCACTTGCGAGTACAAGCCCTTCGGGTGATCGCGGAACAACGGTTCGGTGCCGAACAGCACCGCCCGTCCGCCCAGCGCCGACGTCCCGGAGACGACGGCCGCCTGGCCCGCCGCCTCCAGTGGCCCGCCCGTCCCGTCGTCTCGGGTCCGCCAATGCCCCGCGACCAGCGGATTCCCGCTCGCGTAGCGCTGCTCGACCTGGACCGAGGGGCCGAGATCGGTGAACCAGAACGGTCCGTAGACGAACGAGTCCGGCAGCGCGCCGCCGCCCACCGGACCGGTCCCGCCGGTCACCGAGACCACGCCGTTGCCGTCCTCCCAGCCCGCCACCGGACGCGCTTCGAGAAGGCCCGCGTCGGTGTTGAAACGCGCGCCCGTGGCACCTCGGGTGATGACACCGCCGCGAGCGAGGAAGGCACGCAAAGCGTCCTTCGCGGCGGGGGTGAGATCGGTGTACCGCAGTCCCGAAGAGACGAACAGCAGGTCGATCCGCGACCAGTCGAAGCCCGCGTTCAGCACCGCCGCCGACACCGGCCGGACCTCGAAGCCCATGTCCCGCAACGCCTTCAGCTCGTCCGGCCCGACGGCGCCCGCGATCGTCTTGCGGCTCAACGGCGCCGCCGTCCCGCGTGCCTCGGTGAACCGGACGCCGTAGCGGTCCGCGACCTCGGCGGCGGCCGGACGCGCCGACGCGGGGACGATGATCGTGCCGTCGTCCGCGCGCCCCAGGGCGAGACCCCGGTTCAGCAGGTCGTTGACGGCGCTGACGTCCTTGCCGTCGACGAGCTTCAGCGCCAGGTCCCGGCCGGGCGCGGCGTCGACACCGCCGGTGGGTGAGGCCGCGACGACGTCGTGCGTACGGACGTCGAGCCTGCCGTGGGTCACGATGTCGACCGAAGCGCCCCACAGCAGCCGGTGGCTCCAGCCGGAGATGTCGTACATGACCGGCACCTTCGCCGAGATGTCGCTGCCTCGTTCCAGCATCACGTTCGCCAGGCCGCGCTTCGGCTGGTGCATGTCGACCAGGTACGAACCGGCGGGATAGCGGCGCCCGGACAGGGAGAACGGGCGATCGGCCTGCCGTACCCGGACGTCGTTGGCCACCAGGTGATCGACGAGACGCGAAGCGGCGACGGCCGAACGCTGGTCCGCGCCGGCGGGGATGACGTACGCGCGCGGGAACTCCGTGCGGTAGCGGTCTTCCGGCCCGAAGCCGGGTACGAACCCGTCGGGGATCTCACGTTGCGCCTCACCGGCGGTGCCGCGGCGGAACATCTCGATCTGGTTCGCGATCAGCTCACCGCGGTTGCGGTCGACGTAGTCCAGCGTGCTGCCGATGGTGGCTTCGACGACCTCGGTGTTGATCACCGAACGCCGCTGGAGCTCCGCCACCGGCTGCGTTTCGTACTCCGCGTTGTTGACCCGCATCGGGATCTCGATCGTGAACGACACCGCGCCGTGGTACATCGCGTACTGGGCGGTGTAGATCGGCGCCCAGCCGTCCCAGCTGCCGGGTTCGTAGTCGCGGAACGGGATCTCCGGCTTCGCCGTCTCCGGTCGGCCCAGCGCCTTGACGGCCTGTTCCATGCCGAGGCCGTTGGCGTATCCGTGCTTGATGTAGAGGTCGAAATCGTAGTTCTGGCCGTGGGGCGGCGTGGTCGGCTCGATCAGCGTGTTCTCGACGTAACCGTGTTCGTCCAGCATCATCAGCGGCTGCTTGCCGATGGCGATCCCGCGCATGGCCCGCACTTCCGGCTGCGACGCGGTGACGAAGTCGCGGTTGGGGTCGAAACCCTGCGACGTCTGCCGCGTACCGGCGACCCGGCCGTCCGGATTGGCCGTGACGTTGAAGTAGAAACGGTTCCGTTTCAGCAGGTCCGCGGTCCTCGGATCGTTCGACGTCACCAGCCTTTCGATGACGCGGAGCGCGCCGTCGGTGCCCTCCCACTCGTTGCCGTGGATGTTGTTGTTGATCCACACCGGTGCCTTGTAACCGTGGCGCAGGAACGGATCGCGCGCGGCACGGGCCGGATCGTTCTCGATCAGCGACCGCCACGCGTCCTGCCGTCGCGTCTCGAACGGGCTTTCGGGCGCGGTGACCGTAACCAGGTAGAGGTCACGGCCGAGGCCGGACTGTCCGGCGACTTCGACCGAGATCCGGTCGCTGCGCGCCTGCAACGCGTTCAGCTTCGGCGCGAGCGCGTGATACGGCGCGAGCCCGAGCTTGATCGACTTGTCGGCCGGATTCTCCGGATACACGCGCAGCTTGGTCTTGCGCGGATAGCCGGAATGATCGCCCGCGACGTTCTCGCCGCTCGCGGCCCGCGCGGCGCTCACGGGCGGGTCGGTCGCGGCGACGTCGTTGCGCTCCGGCCCGTTACCGGGATCCCGGTGTGGTGTCGTGGGCGGTGGCGCCGCGTACGCCGGCGCGGCGACCGCGCTCAGGGAGAGCATCAAAGCCAGGACCACGGTGCGAGCCGAACGCGACAAGGGCCACCTCCAGGGACGTCGGCCCAGTGTTTCCGCCGAACGAACGCCCCACAAGATCCGAAAGGTGCCTAATCGGGCGCCGGGAAGCGGTGCTCGTTCCGGTCGATCTTGGCGTTGGCCGCTTCGATCAGGTCCACCCCGAGGCTGTTCGCCAGCTGGAGGAGATACAGCGTGACGTCGGCGATCTCGTCGACGACGTTGTGCGCCAGCTCAGGATCGGACCGCCACTTCGCGGACTCCTCCGGGGTGAGCCACTGGAACAGCGAAATCAGCTCGCCGACTTCGCCGGACAGTGCCATGACCAGGTTCTTCGGCGTGTGGAAAGGCTCCCAGTCCCGTGCGGCGGCGAAGTCGCGGAGGCGCTGGTTGAGGTTGTCGAGAGTCACGTGCCGTGCCTACCAGATCGTCACGGTGCGCTAACGGCCGTATGGCGGACGAGCGTTGACGCGCAATTTGCAACTTGCCTAACGTCGCTGGCCGTCGGGAAACCGATCCGGAAGGAAAGTCTTGACGTACCAGCGAAGCCTTCGCTCTCGCATGCTCTCCATCGCGTTCGTCCCCTGCGCGGCCCTGGTGCTCGTCGCGTTGTTCATCGGCGGATTCCTCGTGCAGCAGGCCATCCAGGATCGGGACGACGCCGAAAACGGCGCGGTCACCATGGCCGAGGCGAGCCGGAAGATCGCGGCGCTGCAACGGGAACGGGCCGTCGCGTTGAAGGCACCGGGCAGCCGTTCCGCCTCCTACTTCGCGTACGCCGATCGCATCGACACCTCGCTTTCGTCCCTGCGCGAGATCGCGAGGGCGGCCCCCGACGCCGAGGCCGGTTACCAGCAGACGATCGCCGTCGAACTGCTCACCGTTGTCGAAGGGATGGACCGCAGTGACTCCCTGGCCGTCGCCGGGATCGACGACGAGGGACGGCGCGACTACGCCGCCGCCGTCGGCGCCTACCGGTCGAGGCTCGACGCCGTCGCCGGAAAACTGACGGAAAGTAATCGCCGGGCTTACCGGAATCTGGTCACGAGTGTGGACTGGAGCCGGTTCGGCGCAGTCGAAACCGCGTTGAGCGCGGCCACGCCGCCGCCCGTCGGCCAGGACGCCTGGCGTGCCGCGGCCGGCGTCGTCGGCCGATCCCTCGGCGGCCTCGCCGCCCGCCAGATCGAGTATTCGGCGCAGCTCGCGGTCGACGGCGGACGCCGGGTGCTGAGCGGTGCCCTGGCCGCCGCGACGGCGATCGCGCTGCTCGCGGGGGTGGTGATGGCGATCGTCATGCAGCTCGCCCGACGGCTCCCGGTCCCGATCATCCGCTGCCCTTCGCGGGTCGAAGTGGCGCCGCCGGACTGGTCACACCTGGTGAGCGATTACGCCGAAAAGAGCACGCTGTTGGCCCACACGAGTCGGCGAACCGGTCGGGCAGACTTGTCCAGGTGAGTTCCACGACGGATCTGCGCCCCTACCTGCGTACCTTGGACGCGGAGACGCTGGCGGACCTGCTGCACGCCCAGGCCGAGCGTGACCCTGTGTTACGGCAGACCCTGGAGAACCGTTTCGCCACCCAGGGGAGTGACCTCGCCGAGGCGCACCGTCTCCTCGACACCGCCGTGCTGGCGGGCAACGTCGAGTACGCCGCGAAGGTCGGCTCCGTCCTCGACACGCTTCAGCGGCTCCTCGACGCGGGCAGCCGGGCCGATCTCGCCCCGCTCGCCCGTCGGACCGTGGACGACATCAGCGAGATGCTGGAGCAGATCGACGACACCTCGGGCGAGGTCGCGGACAGGCTGGACCGGGCGGTCGAGCTGTACGCGCGGGCCTGTGTCGCGCGCCCGCCGGATCCGGAGAGCCTGGCCGACTGGATCCTCGAAGTGGAGTTCGACGGACCCGGCTGGCCTGCCATCGAGCTGGCGGACTTCGCCTCCGCGTTGGGGGACAAGGGGATCGAGCGCATAAAATCCACTGTGGACAGTGTGCTCGCGGGGCATCGGACCGGCGCGAAACACGAGACTGCCGAGCGGCTGCGCGAGGAACTGGCGGAGGTGTCCGGCGACGTCGACGCGCTCGTCGCGATCCTCGCCGCCAAGCCGCCGCGGGTCGACGTCAGCCTCAAGATCGTGCGCGTGCTGCGCGCGGCGGGACGGCACAGCGAGGCCATCGCGCACGCGGCGCGGGCGCTCACGCACGACAAGAAGGAAGAGGTGCCGCCGCCCGAAGAGGAACCGGTTCCCTTGTCGCGCAAGGACTTCGACGAGAGTCCCGGCGTGGCTACCTATCTCGCCCTGCGCGAGGAGTCGCTGGAAACGGGTCGGTGGGTAGCGCAGCGGAAGACCGCGCTGGCGCGCTTGCGGGAGCTCGCCGCCGAAAGCACGGAGGCTGCCGACGAGCTCGTTCGCGCGCTGCTCGGCGAGGATCGGCTGGACGAGGCATGGCGCGCGGCGGTGCGTTTCGAGGCCTCTTTGCCGGTGCGCGTCGAACTCGCGGATTCGCGTTCCGTCGCCCATCCGGCCGAAACCATTCCCGTCTATCGGGACCATGTCGAAGAATTGATCACGCACAAAGACCCGAACTCCTATCGCGAAGCGGCCCGGCAGCTGCGCAAACTGCGCACGGCCCACAAAAAGGCCGGTACGGCTGAAGAATTCAGCTCCTACCTGGGCGCCCTGGTGGAAATACACAAACGCAAGACACGGCTGATCGCCGAGGTCAAGGCGGCGAGAATCGCGATTCCGAAACCAATCAAGGCGTAACCGCTTCCGGCGCCGCTCGTTATTCGAAGTGAACCGAGGAAAACCCGGCTGAAGAGGTCGAGCCATACGGGCGGGCCAGCGAAGTCGCGGTGGTCCGGAACCGGTGTCCGCCCGCGTCCTCCCCGCGACCTGGACCCCGTGTTACGCGCCCGGGACCACCGCGACGAGCCCGATCGGGTCCGCGTGCAAACATGTCGCCATGAGTCCGGTCAGTCGTGCCCGCAAGAAGGCAGCTCAGCCCTCCACCCCGAGTGTGACGGGCCTTTTCAAGGACGTCCTCCGGGACTTCTCGACCCTCGGTGCCGAACCCGAGGTGCTCGACGTCGAGCTGCTGACCTCCGAGGTGCTCGGTCAGTGGTGGGAGATCGAGGTCGAAGAGGACGAGACGCCGCTGGGCATGGAGCTCATCGCGTTCGCCGAGCGGAAGATCACCCCGGCCGCGGCCGCGCTGCTCGCCGGGCTGCGGGTCTTCGCCGAGACCGACGAGGAGCGCGAGGCGGCTGCCGCCGCGCTGAACACCGTGCTGGGCCGAGGGATCCCGGAGCCGGAGTGGGTCGCCGACCTGGCCGCGGTGACCGTCGGGGACTGCTGGCGGACCGGTGACGTCTTCGGTGACGAGTCTTCCCTGCTCTGCGTGTTCTCCCGCGGCGGTGTGGAGCACGGTCTGCTCGCGCTGGTCGACTTCACCGAGGGCGGCCGGATCCGCGACGTCGTCGTGGTCGACAAGCCGCAGGACGTCCTCGCCGAGATGCGGCAGCAGGCCGCCGACGACCCGGATCTGGTGACGCTGGAGCGGGTGCTGCCCGAACGCGCCCACCAGCTGCTCGCGGACGGGCTGGCCGCGACGGACGTCGTCGAGGAGCCCGACGTCAGCGAGGACTACGCGCGGTTCCACGCGCTCGCGCTGGCCTGGATCCGGACGCTGCCCGCTCCCGAACCCTCGCCCGAAGTCACCGAATGGCCCGAGCAGGTCCGCGAAGAGGTCGTCGCCGACTTCGTCGGGTCCGGGCTCGTGGAGGACACGGAGGCGACGCGGTTCTACGCGCGCTTGCTCGTCGACCACGGCTGCGAGACCGAACCGGGCAGCCCGCTGCGCGTCGGTCCCGAGAAGCTCGCCCGCTTCCTCGAATCGCTGCTGGACGGCGAGTTCGAGGTCGACGAGGCGTACGAGTCCGCGCTGGAGCCCGCGCTGCTCGGCTGGGTCACCTGGGCCGCCGGCCGCGCCGGCCTCCCCGAGGCCGCGCGCGTGGCGCTGCTGGAGAGCACGACCGAGTTCCTGGAGGAGTTCGCGCAGGACGAGGACTCCGCGCTCGACGTCTACTTCGACGGCTCCGAGGGGATCGAAGACCCGGCGGAACTCGCCGAGGCGCTCGAACGCCGGATGTTCGCCGTCCCGACGGTCTACACGGAGATCGGCGACGAGGAGCTGGAGCTCGAGCCCGCCGACCCCGAACAACGCCGTCTGCTGGTGATCGGCGAGCACCCCGAGTACCACGAGGCGCTGGCCGAGGAGACCTTCGACGGCGAGCCGAGGATGCGGCTCGCGCTCAAGACCACGATCGTCGACCAGCTCTGGGCCGACGAGCCCGCCGAGGTCTGGCAGGCCGTGCGGCGGCTGACGGAGGCCGGGCAAGAGCGCGACGAGATCTTCGACCGCCTCGTCGACACCCTGGCCGCTCAGCTTGTCGAGGCGGGCGAGCACGAGATGGACTACGACGTCGACGACTACCGGAAGGCGCTCGACGAGCTGTCCTGAAGCCCCCGCAAGCCCCCGCTCCACCTCTCTCGATCTTGCCAACCCTTCCCATTCCGTCTAGTCTGTCTAGATGGAAGCAGCAACCTGGCAAGTGCAGGACGCCAAGCAGCGGCTGAGCGAGCTGCTGCGCCGGGCCGCGGCCGAAGGGCCGCAGTTCGTCACCAAACATGGGGAGGAGGTGGCCGTGGTGCTGGACATCGCGGACTACCGCAGGCTGGCCGGAGGCGGTGAAGCCGTCGATTTCAAGCTCGTGCTCTCCGGTGAGCAGCACCATCCCGAATACGGGGAGGCGCTGGCCGACGTGCTGGAGGAGATCGCCGCCGAACGCGCGGAGGACCTGCCGAGGGATGTCGTGGAGGTGAGCGGGTGAGCTTCCTGCTGGACACGAACATCGTGTCCGAGGCCCGGCGCCGCAGCCAGAACCCGGGTTTCGCCCGGTGGTGGGGCGGGGTTTCGTCGAGCAGGCTCTATTTGAGCGCGTTGACCGTCGGAGAGATCGAGAGGGGGATAAGCAAGCTCAGGCATCGAGGTGAGCGGGACAGGGAGCGTGCGGACGCGCTGGCCGAGTGGCTGGCCGGGCTCACCGCGCAGTTCTCGGAACGGATCCTTCCGGTGACCGCCGAGATCGCGGCCGAATGGGGCAGGCAGTACGCGCCGAGGAAAGTGCCGTCGATCGACGGGCTGATCGCCGCGACCGCCCGGGTCCACGAGCTGACCCTGGTCACCCGGAACCTCGCCGACATGGCGGGACTTGGGGCGCAGGTGCACAACCCGTTCGACTGAGTTCGCTGAGTTCGCGCTGGTGAGCGGGCGCTATCAGCCCAGTGGTGCCGCGGGAGTGCCCTTGCTCTCCGTGACTTGCGGCTTCTTCCGCCGACGGTCCCCGCGGGCGTCGTCGAAGTCGACGAAGAAGGTGCCCGCGGCCATGGCCACCAGGAGCGCGAGTCCGAGAATCGAGCCGACCCAGGTCAGGATGATCGAGAACATCGTGAGCCTCCTCCCTGCTCAAGGTCCTTTTTCGAGACCTCTTGAACCCCTGACACAAGGGTCGCCTCGGGGGGCTGTAGCCGGTATCGGCCAACCGGTTACACGTACTGAGCGTGGATCGGCCGATCGGCCGAGGAGAGCCGCTCGCCGGTCGCGGTGCGCGACAGGCCGGTGACCAGGTCTCGCCGGTGGTGCGACCGCTGGTCCTTGTGAGGGAACGCCCGGAATTCGCCCGGGTGATCGAGCTCCGGCTAAATGATCTTGGAAGTCCCCGTGAACGCTCGCCGTGAGTAGAGATTCCGTGCCTGTCCGGCTACTCAGCGTCCCAAGTTTCAGTGTCCCGAGTCCCGCGTCCCATCACGCGAGTTGCGCCTTCAATCACGCGAGTCGCGCCTTCGATCACGTGAGTTCGCCGTCCAAGCACGCGAGTTGGCCGTCTGATCACGTGTGTTGGCCGTCCGAGCACGCGAGTTCGCCGTTCAGAGCTTGCGCAGCCGGACCCGGTTGATCGC
This sequence comes from Amycolatopsis azurea DSM 43854, assembly GCF_001995215.1. Taxonomy (GTDB): domain Bacteria; phylum Actinomycetota; class Actinomycetes; order Mycobacteriales; family Pseudonocardiaceae; genus Amycolatopsis; species Amycolatopsis azurea. The sequence continues at coordinate 294,815 of NZ_MUXN01000005.1, read as the reverse complement.
GTGGTCGGCGTCCTTGCGGAGGACGAGGGTCGCCCGCGGCCGCGTCGGCTTGATGTTCTCCATCAGGTTCGGCTCGTTGATCGTGCGCCACAGGTGGCGCGCCTCGGCCCGGGCCTCGTCGTCCGGAAGGCCGGCGAAGTGGTGGAAGTGTGACGCGGGGTCCGCGAACGCGGTGTGCCGCAACTTGAGGAAGCGCTCGACGTACCAGCGTTCGATGTCGGTCGTCGCCGCGTCCACGTAGATCGAGAAGTCGAACAGATCGGAGACGCTGAGCCGGGGGCCGGGCTGGAGGACGTTCAACCCTTCGAGGATCAGGATGTCGGGTTGCTGAACTACCTGTTCCTCGTCGGGAAGGATGTCGTAGGCGAGGTGCGAGTACACCGGTGCGCTGACCCGTTCGGCCCCGGACTTCACCTCCGTGACGAACCGCAGCAGCGCCCGCCGGTCGTAGCTCTCCGGGAAGCCCTTGCGGTGCATGATCCCGCGCCGGACCAGTTCGGCGCGCGGGTGGAGGAACCCGTCGGTGGTGACCAGGTCGACCCTGGGGTGATCCGGCCAGCGGGCGAGCAGGGTGCGCAGGATGCGCGCGGTGGTCGACTTGCCGACGGCCACGCTGCCGGCGATCCCGATGATGTACGGCACCTTGGTGCCCCGACTGTCTTCACCGAGAAAGGTGGTGGTGGCTTCGTACAGCCGTTGCCGGGCGGCGACCTGGAGATTGATCAGCCGGGAGAGCGGCAGGTAGACCTCGGCGACCTCGGCGAGGTCGACCTGTTCGCCGAGACCGCGCAGCCGGAGCAGTTCCGCTGCCGTGAGCGGCAGGGGAGTCGACCTGCGCAACTCGCGCCACTGCTCACGGTGCAGCTCGACGTAGGGACTGAGCTCACGGACCCGCGGCATCGCACACTCCTCGCCCGTCGCCTGCGCTGGCGCCGTACAAAACCGTGTTGACGAGTTCTCGGCGGGTGAACGTGCCGCGAACCGGATGAAGCCGCTTTAACGGTAGGGCTTACGGCTCGTGAACGCGCTTCGATGTGATGTACCCCGCTTCGGGGCGTTACCGTCCGTTACGGGGACGGCCGGGGGCGAAGACCTCGTCCCACGCCGCGGCGACCTGCCGGGCGCACGAGGCGGGCGCGACCCCGCCGACGCCGGTACCGAGTCCGGGCATCGCGATCGTGTGCACCAGGTCCCGGACCCGGCCCTGGTCGAGGCTGCCGTAACGCCACTGCTGGAACACCGCCCTGGCGGCCAGGTACGGGTGCACCGTGTCGCGGGGAAGGCTTTCGCCGGGTTCCCGCATCGTCGGCGCGCTGATGAGCCAGGCGGGCTCCGCCTCGCCGGTGGGCACGATCACCGCTTCGCCGATCGGCAGCTCCCCGCCGTGGTAGGCGAGGACGGCGCTGCGCACGTTCTGCTCGACGTCCGGGTAGGCGCGGGCGTAGACGGCGTCTATGCCGCCGCGCATCCAGCCGTAGGAGTTCGCGGGGCTGACGACGGCCTGGGCGACGACGTCGAGCACGGACCCGCGGTGCACGAAGACCCTGCCGTCCACAGTGTCCGCGACGGTGGCCCAGGCTTGGGCGAGCAGGTCATCGACGGCGCACAGCACCAGCTCTGGCGTGGGACGGTCCGGCAGGGGAGCGAAGGAGGAGCCGGCATCCTCTCGGCCGGTGTGCGTGCCCGGTTCGGCGGTCACGCCCTAAGCATGGCAAAAAAAGCCACCCGGCGTAACCGGTGCGCGTACCGGCTGTCCGAGTGAAAGTCGCCACCCGCGGCGTGCGTAATCTGGCGGGGTGTCAAGGATCGCCTACTTCGGCCCCCAGGGAACCTTCACCGAACAGGCCGCGCGCCGGCTGGCTCCCGGCGAGGAGCTGATCCCCGCCGAGACGATCCCGGCGGCACTGGCCGCGGTGCGCTCGGGCGCGGCGGACGCGGCCTGCGTGCCGATCGAGAACTCCGTTGAGGGCGCGGTCACCGCCACCCTCGACAGCCTGAGCGAGGCCGAGCCGCTCGTCGCGGTGGCGGAGGCGCTGCTGCCGGTCCACTTCAGCGTGCTGACCAGGCCCGGCACGACCGAGATCCGCACCGTGGCGAGTCACCCGCACGCGCTCGCCCAGGTCCGGCACTGGGTCGAGGCGAACCTGCCCGGCGCGCATCCGGTCGCGACGTCGTCCACCGCGGCTGCGGCGGTCGCGGTCGACGCGGGCGAGTTCGACGCCGCCGTCACCGCGCCGGTCGCCGTCGAGCACTACCCGCTGGAGGTGCTGGCCACCGAGGTCGCCGACGTCCGCGACGCCAAGACCCGGTTCCTGCTGGTCCGCGCGCCCGGCGAGCTGCCGGCGCCGACCGGGGCCGACCGCACGTCGATCGTCGCCGCCGCGACGAACCGGACCGGCGCGCTGGCGGAACTGCTCACCGAGCTGGCGGTCCGCGGGATCAACCTGACCAAGCTGGACGCCCGCCCGACCAGGAACAACTTCGGCGAGTACCGCTTCTTCATCGACTTCGAGGGCCACGTGGCCGAGCCCCGGATCGGCGACGTGCTGGCCGCGTTGCGCCGCCGGTGCCGCAACGTCCGGTTCCTCGGCTCCCACCCGCGCGCGGACAACGGCACGACCGAGATCGAGCCGGGCGCCGCCAACGAGGACTTCACCGACGCGATCGCCTGGGTCGAGTCGGTACGGAAGGGAGCACAGGCGTGAAACTTCTCCTCGTCCGCCACGGCCAGACCGACGGCAACGTGCGGGGCGCGCTCGACACGGCGCTGCCCGGACCGCCGCTCACCGACCTGGGCCGCGAACAGGCCCGGGACCTCGCGACGCGGCTCGACGGCGAGCCGATCGTCGCGGTCTACGCCTCGCAGGCCGTCCGCGCCCAGCAGACGGCCGGGCCGCTGGCCGCCAAGCTCGGCTTCGACGTCCAGGTCGTCGACGGCGTGCACGAGGTCGCCGCCGGTGACCTCGAAGGCAAGACCGACAAGGACTCGATCACGACGTACATGAGCGTCGTGCGCCGGTGGACGCTCGGCGAGCTCGACCCGCCGATCCCCGGCGGCGAGACCGGCACGCAGGTCCGCACCCGGATGCTCGACGCGGTCGCCCGGCTGCGCGCCAAGCACGAACAGGCCGATCCCGACGGCACGGTGGTCCTGGTCAGCCACGGCGGCGCCATCCGCCTGGGTGGCGAATGGCTCGCCGGGAACGTGACCGCCGAGATCGCCAATCAGGGCCTCATCCCCAACACCGGCGTCGTCGAACTCGTCGCGACCGCCGCCGGCTGGACCTGTCTCAGCTGGGCTGACATCTCCGTCGAACGCTGACCAGGGACGTTTGCCTCCGCTCCCGCCGGGGAATACACCCACAAGATCGATTAACACCTTGTGGGGAATTAACCGGGCTGAGCGCAACCCCTTCGGCGGACAACACGTCTACTGAACGGTGGGTCACCCGGCAGCGGTCGACTACAGGGAGGCGAATGACCATGGTTCGTTCGAAGATGATCTCCATCGGCGGTCTCGTCGCGGGTACCGCCGGGCTCCTGCTGCTCAGCGCCTGCGGTTCGGAAAGCACGCCTGTCGCGCAGAACTCGTCCGTGCCGCCGTCCAGTTCGGCGCCGGAAACCTCGGCCGCGCCCAGCGCGAGCTCGTCTAGCCCGGCACCGGCCTCGCAGCCCCCTCAGGCACCCGCCCCGGCACCGAAGAACGACGGGCTCTGCAAGGCGGGCGACGTCAAGCTGTCCGTCGGGGGCGGCGACGCGGCCGCGGGCACGGTGTACCGGCAACTCGTGATCACCAACACGAGCGGGCACCCGTGCACCATCCAGGGCTTCCCCGGCGTCTCCTACGTGACCGGCGCGGACGGCCATCAGGTCGGCGAGGCCGCGTACCGCGACGGTGACAAGGGCGGGCCCGTCCAGCTGAACAGCGGCGAGAGCGCGGCCGCCGACATCGGCTTCGTGAACGTCCGCAACTACGACGAGGCGGCCTGCAAGCCGACCGAGACCCGGGGACTGCGGGTGTACCTGCCGCAGGAGACGGCCTCGAACTTCGTGGCGGTGCAGGGACTGGGCTGCGCGGGGAAGATCCCGGGCAACCAGTTGACCGTCAAGACCGTCCACAAGGGCTGACGAAATCAGAGCTGGGTGCAGAGCTGTTCGGCCTGCGCCAGGTGGCGCTGGCCGGAGATCTCGTTGAAGTGCAGGCTGAACACCATCCGGCTGACGCCGTCGATGTGTTCGGCCAGCGGCCGGTAGGTGTCGTTGGCGGCGGCCGCCGCGGCGGAGAGTTCGCGCGCGGCCGTCATCCGGTGCAGGATCTCGGGGGCCAGCACGGCCACGGTCCGGTCGCCGGGGGAGTCGGTGGTGTCCGGGATCGTGCCGACCCTGGCCAGGGCCTGGCACGCGTCCTGCGCGTCTTCGAGCGCTCCCGCGTTGACGCCCGAGAGCGCCCACAGCATCCCGATCACGCCACCGCCGATCACGAAGCCGGCGACGGCGGTGAGCACTTGCGGGCGTCTGGAAGGTTCTGTCGTCCCCACGCCGGCCTCCGGCACCAGTGTCTGCTGCATCGCGGACCTCCCGTCACCAGCTGGCGGTGATGGGATATTTCAGCACCAAAGGCCTGGGTTTTCACCGGTCTTGGTGGAGAACCCGGACCTCCGTGGCCGTTTCGTCATCGAAGGCGCCTCGCCGTAACGAGACGAACGCGAAAGCGGCTACTCCGAACAGCAGCAGCCCGGACGTCAGGAACGTCCGGGCCGGGGAACCGAGGGCGTGGGTCAGGAGCCCGCCGAGCAGCGCGCCGAGGGGGATCGCTCCCCAGACGACGGTGCGCCACACGCCGAGGATCCGGCCGAGCAGTTCGCCGGGGACGAGTTTGTGCCGCGCCGTCCCCAGCACGATGTTCACCGCGACGACGGCCGCCGCGAACAGGCCGAACAGCGCCGCCCCCGCCACCGGTGAGCCGGTCAGGCCCATGCCGGTGAACGCCACACCGCACAAAGCGGTGCCCCCGAGGAGCACCGCGCGGCGGCTGGACACCTTCACCAGCCGCGGAGCCACCCCCGCGCCCAGCAGGCCGCCGATGCCGCCGACGAACGCGAAGACCCCGAAGGCCGCTTCGCTGAGACGCAGGTAGTCGATCGCGTACAGCACCAGCTGCGCCTGCGCGAGTTCGCTGACCAGGCTGATCAATCCGGCGACGACGACCAGGCGCAACACCAGCCCGCTGTGCTTCAGCCAGCGGAAACCCTCCGCCAGCTCGGTGCGAAGCGCGGTGCGCGAGCTCTTGGAGGCCGTGGTCGAAGGACGGGCCCGGTAGCTCCCGGTCAGGCCGAGCAGCACGACCGCGGCGATCGCGAAGCCCACCGAGTTGAGCAGGAACGGGAACGTCGCGAAGAGCGCGAAGGTGGCGCTGCCGACCGGCCCGCCGAGGAAGGTCTGGCCGACGATCTCGCAGGCCTGGAGCTTGCTGTTCGCGCCGTCGAGCGAACCCTCGCCGACGACCGCCGGGATGAGCACGTTCGCGGCGCTGTCGGCGACCACCTCCGCGACGCCGATGAGCAGGGCGGCGGCGTAGACCGCCCAGATCGTCACCCCGCCGGCCGCGACCAGGACGGCCGTCCCGCCGACGACGACCGCGCGGGCGCTGTTGGCGAGGATCATCGCGCGCCGCCGGTCGATCCGGTCCAGCAGCGCGCCCGCCGGGAGCGCGAACAGCAGCCACGGCAGGAACTGGGTCGCCGAGAGACCGGCGATGAGCAGCGGATCCCGGGTCAGGGTGACCGCGAGCAACGGGAACGCGACCTTGCCGATCCCGTCGCCGAGATTCGACGCCGCGCTGGACGCGAGCAGCCAGCGCAACCGCCGGTCCCCGCGCCCGCGCACCGTCGACTCGGCCATTCCGCCTCCCCAGGCATTCGCCGGCGCCGGCCGACGACAACGTGGTCGAAAGTTTAGCGGGGCTGTCGCTCAAAGTGGCGGCGTTGTTACGTCCAGTTAAGAATCCGGAGAACCCTTGGTGCCCGACGCACAAAAATCACCCACCATGCCCCCTCCGGCGCGGAATCCGTCGGCGGGGAGCAAGGGACCTTTGCTATCGCCCGTCCGGCGGCTCAGCCCCAGCCGAGTTCGTGCAGCCGCGCGTCGTCGATGCCGAAATGGTGCCCGATCTCGTGGACCACCGTGATCAGCACCTCCTCGACGACGTCCTCCTCGAAGTCGCACATCTGTAGCAGCGGGCGCCGGTAGATCGAGATCCGGTCCGGCAGCACCCCGCCGTACTCGTGGGTCCGTTCCGTCAGCGCGACACCGTGATAGAGCCCGAGGATCGTGGGCGACTCCTCGTTGAACTCCTCGACGAGGACCACGACGTTGTCCATGGCGTCCGCGAATTCGGGCGGGAGCTCGTCCAGCGCCTCCGACACCAGCTCTTCGAAGCGCTGCCGGGTCATCTCGACGGGCACCGGATCACCCGCCGGTCTTCGGCGCCGAGGAGGACGCCGGCGGGCCGCCGCCGTCCGAGGGCGGGGCGTCCCCGTTGCCGCCGCCGTTGCCGACCTTGACGCTCCCGGTGACCGGGGCGAGCCCCTTGTTTTCCGGCAGGACCGCCGCCACCTTGCAGTTCACCAGCGTCGACCCGGCGTCCCAGCTCTCCTGCTCGCGGACGTCCCAGCTGAGGATGAGCTTCTTCGCCGCCAGGTCCGCGTTGCCGGTGTACTCCTGCGCGGCCGTCGAGCATTCGGTGTCCAGCCAGGTGTTCTGCTGCTCCTGCGACGGGTAGCCGTCCTTGAACTTCGTCTTGAGGTCGATCGTCGCGATCATCTCGTACGAATGCGGCTGCGCGCAGTCGATCGGGTCGCCGAAGCTGTTGTTGAGCAGCGCGAGGCAGGTGCCCGGCTCCCACACCGCGGACTGGTCCTGCTCCTTCGCCGCCCCCTTGGTCGGCTGGAGCTTGCCGCCCTGGCCCGCCCATTGCAGACCGCACCGAAGCTGCCTGTCGCCGTCTTCCCACTGCGCGGGCGTCGGCCGGAGCAGGTTCATGCTCAACTTGCCGTACGGGTCCAGCGTGCGGCCGAGGTACGGCTTGACGTCGACCGTGCAGCGCGACCGGGAGATCTCCTGCCACTGCTCCAGGCTCGGGCTCGGCACGCCCGCCGGGTACTGCGCGCCGATGTCGACGATGCTGGTGACCTCGAACAGGTGGGGCTCCGCGCACGACACGCGCTTCGCGTCGTTGGCGTCCGGGTTGCTCCAGGTCAGACAGGTCCCCGGGGGAGACTGGAACGCTTCGACCGCGGCGGGCGACAGTTTGGGGGCGCCGCCGCCCGCACCGCCCTCCGGGCCCACGTTCCACGAGAAAGCCACACTCAGCGAAAGCGCGATGATCGCGCCCACGAACACACCGGCCATGACGAGCCGGGTGCGCAGGGTGCTCAGCGCGTTTCGCGGATCACGGAACCGCTCGGCCTGTTGAGACATCCACTCCATGATGCCCGCGCCGCACGTAAGGTGCGCGTACCGGGTGGTTAGTGTTGGACACGGGTTCGGGCCGGCGGGCGATTACGGAGCTTCGATGACGCAGGATGACAACCAGGGGGCACAGCCGCCTCAAGAGCCGCCCAAGCGCGGCACCATGCGCTTTCAGGACGGCAGCACGCAGGCGCGGCAGCCGTCGCTGGCCGAGCAGCGGGCGCGGCAGCAGGCGGTGGCGGAGCAGGAACGACAAGAGGCGCTCCAGGCCGAACAGGCCCGCGCCGCCGAGAAGAAGTCTTCGACCAAGAAGAAACTCCTGATCGGGACCGGGGTGACCGTCGGTCTGGTCGGTCTGGTCGCGACCTTCTACACCGTCGCGAAGCCGACTGAGGTCACGGCGACCTGCACGCGTGACGGCATCGTCGACAACGACGACAACTGCGACGAGAACTACGTGCGGTCGCACGGCGGTTACTCCAGCGGCGGTTTCTTCTTCATCCCGATCGGTGGCGGCGCGTACAACAGCTACCGCTACAACTACGGCGGCACCGGCGCGATCGGACAGCGCGTGTCCGGCGGCTCGTACGACCCGCCGTCGTCGCGGGCGAACGTCAGCACCAAATCGGGCAAGTCCGTCCAGCGCGGCGGGTTCGGCATCAGCGGCAAGAGCGGTACCTCCGGCGGTACCGGCAAGAGCGGGGGCTCGTAGTTGTATCGGGATTCCAAGCCGCCCCGGCGGGACTGGCAGAACATCGTCGAGGAACAGGGCCTGGTCTTCGGCACCCCCGCCCGTGACGGCGCCGGCAAGTCCAGGCCGTACTGGGACGAGTCGGTCCACTACGTCTTCGACATGGACGAGATCCTGTCCGTCGAGGCGGACGTCGAACTGCTGCACTCGATGTGCCTCGAAGCCGTGGACAACGTGATCACGACCGAGCAGTACCACCGCTTCGGCATCCCCGAGTGGGTCTGGCCGCATATCGCGGAGTCGTGGAAGCGGCAGGATCCGCACGTCTACGGCCGGTTCGACCTGCGCTACGACGGCAAGAGCCCCGCGAAGCTGCTCGAATACAACGCCGACACCCCGACCTCGCTGCTCGAGGCCGCGGTGCTGCAGTGGCACTGGAAGACCGCGGTCTTCCCCGACGACGACCAGTGGAACTCGATCCACGAGAAGCTGGTCGAGCGCTGGGGCGAGCTCGCCGACAAGCTGCCCTCCAACGAACTGCACTTCACCTGGTCCTCGGCCGATCCGTCCGGTGAGGACCACGTGACGACGGCGTACCTGCAGGAGACCGCCGCCGAGGCCGGGCTCGACACCGTCGGCCTGTCGATCGAGGAGATCGGCTGGGACCCGGTGCTCAAGCGGTTCGTCGACCTCGAAGAGGCGCAGATGGCGACCGTGGTGAAGCTCTACCCGTGGGAATGGGTGGTCGACGAGGAGTTCGGCCGCTTCGCCGTCGAGACCATGCCGCGCACACTGTGGGTCGAGCCGCTGTGGAAGATGATCCTCTCCAACAAGACGCTGCTCGCGATCCTGTGGGAGAACTACCCGGGACACCCGAACCTGCTGCCCGCCTTCGCCGACGACCCCGGTTTGCTGACCGAGTACGTCCGCAAGCCGAAACTCGGCCGCGAGGGCGCGAACGTGCAGATCGTCGCCACCGGGTACGAGACGCAGACCGATGGCGTCTACGGCGCGGAAGGCTACGTCTACCAGGCGTTCGACCCGCTCCCGGAGTTCCAGGGCTACCGCCCCGCGCTGGGCGCGTGGATCGTCGGGGACCAGGCCGCCGGCCTCGGGATCCGCGAGACCGCGGGCCTCGTCACGGACGACGGTGCGGCGTTCGTCCCGCACCGCATCGTCGAGTCGTGATAGAAGCAACCGCACAAACCTGACATTTTCGGCCTGTAGCTCTCCGGGAGAACGCTGTGACCACCACCCTTGCGCTGTCCGACACGTTCGGCTCCGACCTCGTGCGGGGGATCGGCGCGATCCTGCTGTACGGCGTCGTCGGCCTGCTGATGATGTTCGCCGGGTTCTGGGCGATCGACTGGACCACGCCTGGCAAGCTGTCCCAGCTGGTCACCCGCGGCCTGCCGAACGCGGTCATCGTCACCGCGTCGGGCCTGCTGTCGATGGCCTTCATCATCGTCGTGGCGATCGCGAACTCCGCCAGCGACCTGACCGAGGGCCTCATCACCTCGCTGGTCTACGGCCTGCTCGGCATCATCGTGCAGGTGCTCGCGGTCCGGCTGCTGGAGTGGGCGACCCGCATCGACATCCGCTCGACCATCGAGAGCGAGAAGTTCGCCCCGGCCAGCGTCGTGGTGGCCTCCGCGCACCTCGCCCTCGGCCTGATCGTGGCCGTCGCGATCTCGTGAATCTGTGATCAGCTGAAACGGCGGAGGCGCACGGCTCCCACTAACGTGGAAGCCGTGCGCCTTTTGAGGACTCCGGAAGACCGGTTCTCGGACCTGCCCGATTTCGACTTCGAACCGCGCTACGCGGAACTCGTCGACCTCCATGGCGGCGTGATCAGAGTGGGTTACGTGGAGGCCGGGCCGGCGGACGGCCCGCCCGTCCTCCTGCTGCACGGCGAGCCCACCTGGTCCTACCTCTACCGCAAGGTCATCCCGGTGCTCGCCGACGCCGGACTGCGCGCCATCGCGCCCGACCTGGTCGGCTTCGGCCGATCCGACAAACCCGGCGACATGGTCGACCACACCTACCAGCGGCACGTCGAGTGGATGCGCTCGTTCGCCTTCGACGTGCTCGACCTGCGTGACGTCACCCTGGTCGGCCAGGACTGGGGCGGCCTGATCGGCCTCCGGCTGGTCGCCGAGAACCCCGATCGGTTCGCCAGGGTCGTCGCGGCCAACACCGGCCTCCCCACCGGCGACACCGACATGCCGGAGATCTGGCACAAGTTCCGGGACACCATGGAGAACGCCCAGGTCATCGACGTCGGGCGGTTCGTCCAGTCGGGCTGTCAGACCAAGCTGTCCGAGGAGGTGCGCGCCGCCTACGACGCGCCCTTCCCGAACGAGATGTACAAGGCGGCGCCCCGCGCGATGCCGTCGCTCGTCCCGATCACCCCGGACGACCCCGCGTCGGCCGCCAACCGGGCCGCGCTGAAGGTGCTTTCGGAGCTGGACAAGCCGTTCCTGGTCTCGTTCTCCGACGGCGACCCGATCACCGCGCCGTGGGGCCTCGAACTGCGGGCCTCGATGCGCGGCGCGCGGGAACTCGAGCATCCGACGATCACCGGCGCCGGTCACTTCCTCCAGGAAGACGCCGGTGTGCGGCTGGGCGAGGTCATCACCCGCTTCGCGACCTCCTGAGACACGGCTGAAGGGCGCTTTCCCCGCATCGGATGCAGGGAAAGCGCCCTTCGTCGCGTGAGACGCGGGGAAAGTCCCCTTCAGCTCAGGACACCGCGGACAGCGCGTCCACGATGATCCCGAGGCCTTCCGCGGCCTCGTCGGCGGTCAGGGTCATCGGCGGCGCGATCCGCAGCACGTTGCCGTGCAGCCCGCCCTTGCCGATCAGCAGCCCGCGCGCCTTGGTCTCCTCCATCATCCGCGCCGCGGCCCCCGGATTCGGCGTCATGCCGCCCGGTTCGACCAGCTCGACGCCGATCATCAGGCCCTTCCCCCGGACGTCCCCGATCAGCGGGTTCCCCGCCGCGCGCAGGCCGCCGAGCAGTTCGTTGCCGCGCGCGAGCGCGTTGGCCTGGAGGTCGTGGTCGGCGATGTGGTCGAGCACCGCGGCCGCGCCCGCCATCGCGACCGGGTTGCCGCCGAAGGTCGAGATCGAGTTCGCGGTCAGGCAGTCGACGAGGTCGCCCCTGGCGACGAGACCGCCGATCGCGAGGCCGTTGCCGAGGCCCTTCGCGAAGGTCATCGCGTCGGGGACGACGTCGTGCGCCTGGATCCCCCAGTAGTGCTCCCCGGTCCGTCCCCAGCCGGTCTGGACCTCGTCGGAGATGAACAGGATCCCGTACTGGTCGAGGACCTCCTTCATCGCCTTGAACAGGCCGTCCGGCGGTGAGCTGAAGCCGCCGACGCCCTGGATCGGCTCGGCGATCATGCAGGCGACGTCGCCCGAAGTGCCCGTCTCCAGCACGTCGACCAGGTCCGCGACGCAGGCGTCGATGTACTCCGTGTCCGAAAGCGCCCGGAACGGGCTGCGGTACCGGTAGCCGCCGTGCACGTAGCTCACCTTCACCGGGCTGAGCGACGACGCCGACCAGCCGCGGTTGCCCGTGATGCCGACCGTCGCGAACGACCGCCCGTGGTACGAGTTCCGCATCGCCAGCACCTGGTTGCTGCGCCGGTACTGGGTGGCGAGCATCAGCGCGGTGTCGTTGGCTTCGGTGCCGGAGTTGGTGAAGAACACCTTCGCGTCCGGGATGCCGGACAGCTTCGCGATCCGCTCGGCCAGTTCGACCTGCGAGCGGATCAGGTACAGCGTCGAGGTGTGCAGGATCCCGGTGTCGAGCTGCTTGCGCACGGCGTCGCTGATCGCCGAGACGTCGTAGCCCATCGAGTTCGTCAGGATGCCCGCGAAGAAGTCGAGATAGCCGCGCCCGGTCGAGTCGATGACCCGGCGGTCCTGCGCGTGCACGATCTCGATCGGCTCGTCGTAGTAGAGCGCCAGCCACGACGGGAGTACCGCCTTGTGCCGCGCCAGCAGGTCCGCATCGGTCATCGCGTTTCTCCGTCCGCAGCAGGGAATCCGGGGCCGGGCTCAGTATGGGGACGGCCCGAAACGGGCGACAACGATCAGACTGTCGGGTTCTCCGCGGCGGCCCGCACAGTGTGTTCAGGGAAACTGCCTCGAAGCGCGGATAGTCCTAGGACTAACCTCTGCACTCGTGATTGACCCCAGGACTCTGCGCGATGACCCGGACGTCGTGCGCGCTTCGCAGCGCGCCCGTGGCGAGGACGAAGGAGTGGTCGACAAGCTGCTCTCCCTCGACTCCCGTCGCCGGTCCTCGATCGCCGCCGCCAACACGCTGCGCGCCGAGCAGAAGTCGCTGGGCAAGCTCGTCCCGAAGGCACAGGGTGACGAGCGGGCCGCGCTGCTCGCCAAGGCGAAGGACCTCGCCGCCCAGGTCAAGGCCGCCGAGGTCGAGCAGACCGAGGCGTCGGAGGAGTTCGAGCAGCTGCACCGCGTGGTGCCGAACCTCGTCCACCCCGACGCGCCCGAAGGCGGCGAGGACGACTACGTCGTGCTCAAGCACGTCGGCGAGCCGAAGAAGTTCGACTTCACGCCGAAGGACCACCTCGAACTCTGCGAGGGCCTCGGCGCGCTCGACATGGAGCGCGGCGCGAAGGTCTCGGGCTCGCGGTTCTACTTCCTCACCGGCATCGGCGCCCAGCTCCAGCTCGGCCTGCTGAACATGGCCATCGCCCAGGCGACGGCGAACGGCTTCACCCCGATGATCACGCCGACCCTGGTCCGGCCGGAGATCATGGCGGGCACCGGCTTCCTCGGCGCGCACTCGTCGGAGGTCTACCGGCTGCGCGACGACGACCTGTACCTCGTCGGCACCTCCGAGGTCCCGCTCGCCGGCTACCACGCCGACGAGATCCTCGACCTCGGCAAGGGGCCGAAGCGCTACGCGGGCTGGTCGTCCTGCTACCGCCGCGAGGCCGGTTCGTACGGCAAGGACACCCGCGGCATCATCCGCGTCCACCAGTTCGACAAGGTCGAGATGTTCGTCTACACGCGTCCCGAGGACGCCGAGGCCGAGCACGCGCGCCTGCTGGACTGGGAAGAGCAGATGCTCGCCAAGATCGAGGTCCCGTACCGGGTGATCGACACCGCCACCGGCGACCTCGGCACGTCGGCGTACCGGAAGTTCGACTGCGAGGCGTGGGTGCCGTCGCAGGAGACCTACCGCGAGCTGACCTCGACGTCGAACTGCACGACGTTCCAGGCCCGCCGCCTCGGCATCCGCTACCGCGACGACGACGGCCGCCCGCAGACCGTCGCCACGCTGAACGGCACGCTCGCCACCACCAGGTGGATCGTCGCGATCCTGGAGAACCACCAGCTCGAAGACGGTTCGGTCCGGGTGCCGGAAGCGCTTCGCCCCTTCCTCGGCGGAACCGAGGTGCTCACGCCCGCATCGAAGTAGGGTGCGAGCCGAAGAGGAGGGGACGCATGCGGTTTCGGAATTCGCTCGCGATCGGACTGGCGGTGCTGGCGCTCGGCGGCTGCACGTCGACGATCGGCGGTACGGCCTCGCCGGTGCCCGGACAGGGGCCGGTGATCACGAAGGCCGAGCCGTGCGCGCTGCTGACGGCCGAGCAGGCGGACGCCCTCGGCGTCACGTTCCCCGGCAAGGAACGTCCGGCGAAACCCGAGCGCAAGATCCCCGGGGTCTGCCGCTTCCCCGAACTCGAGGACGCGCCGGAAGGCGTCGCGCTGGAGGTTTCGCAGAGCAAGGACCTCTCGGCGGTCGACTACTATGCGGGCGCCCAGCCCGGGGAGAAGTTCGGCGTCGGCGGCTTCACCTGGACCAGGTACGCGACCATCCTCGGGCCGAGCTACTGCTCGCTGACCACCGAACTGGACGCGAAGACGTTCATCGAGGTCTCCAGCGACGCCCCCGGCGGCGACAACAGCAAGGCCTGTGACCTGGCGAAGGCCGCCCTTCCCGCGATCGCCTCGCATCTGCCCGGCGGGCAGCCGAGCGGGGAGATCACCGCGCCGCCGGGGCAGAAGCCGATCGAGCCGACCGGTCCGCTGGTGAACGTCGACCCGTGCTCCCTGCTCAAGCCGGAGCAGGCGGCCTCGTTCAACCTCGTGGCCGCGCGGCCGATGAACGGCTCGTCGAGGGATCCCAAGAACGGCTGCCAGTGGGACGACACGGACGGCGACAAGGGCAAGAAGGCTCTCGACCTCTGGGTCTACACGGCGACCAAGACGGCGGACGTCCCCGGGCTGGAGGGCACGCCCGCCGAGCAGATGGTGAACGGCCGGAAGTGGATCGTCTACTCCGCCTCGGACAGCCCGATCTGCGTCGCGCTCTTCCCGATCACGGAGACCTCGTCGATCAAGCTCGACACCGGTGACCTCAGTGACAACGCCAAGGCCTGCGAGATCCCGCAGGCCGTCATGCCGCTGGTGACCGCGAACGCGCCCGCCGCCTAGGCGGACACCTCGTCGGCGATGTGCTTCGCGATCTCCAGCGCGCTCGTCGCCGCCGGTGAGGGCGCGTTGAGGACGTGCACCTGGTTCCGCGCGGTCTCGATCAGGAAGTCGTCGACGAGCGCGCCGTCCGGGCGCAGCGCCTGCGCCCGGACACCGGAGCCGTGCCGCACGATGTCGTCCTCGGTGACGGCGGGGACGAGCCGCGCGAGGCTTTCGGCGAAGCGGCGGCGGGAGAACGACCGGCGGACCTCGTCGAGCCCCGTCGGGTACGCGTACTTGCGCGCGAGCCGCCAGACGCCGGGGAAGCGCGCGACCTCGGCGAGGTCCTTCGCGGAGAAGTCGCGCCAGGTGTAGCCCTCGCGGCGCAGCGCGAGGACGGCGTTGGGGCCGGCGTGCACGCTGCCGTCGAGCATGCGGGTCAGGTGCACGCCGAGGAACGGCAGCGACGCGTCCGGCACCGGGTAGATCAGGCCGCGCACCAGGTGACGGCGTTCGGGCTTGAGCTCGTAGTACTCGCCGCGGAAGGGCACGATCCGCGCGCTCGGGGTGAGCCCGGCGAGCCGCGCGACGCGGTCCGCGTGCAGACCCGCGCAGTTGACGAGCGCGTCCGCGTGGATCACCTCGTCGCCGGTCGCCACCTCGACGCCGCCGGTGCGGCCGGGGCGGATGCCCAGCGCGGACGTGCCGAGCCGCAGGTCGGCGTCGGATTCGTCGAGCAGCCGCACCAGCGCGGAGCAGACGGCGGGGAAGTCGATGATGCCGGTGGACTCCACACGCAGCGCGGCGACGCACGAGACCTCGGGCTCGTACTCGCGTGCCTCGCTCGGCGTGATCAGCTTGGCCGGGACGCCGTTCGCTTCGGCCCGTCCGGCGAGCACCTTCAGCGCCGGGAGCTCAGCTTCGGAGGTGGCGACGACCAGTTTGCCGCACACCTCGACCGGCACCCCGTACTGCCGCGCGAAGTCCACAATGGACCGGTTGCCCGCGGTGGACATCCTCGCCTTGAAGGATCCCGGTTTGTAGTAGAGCCCCGCGTGCACGACGTTCGAGTTGTGCCCGGTCTGGTGGGCCGCCCAGCGGTCCTCCTTTTCGAGCACCGTGACGTCCAGGCCTCGTTTGGTCAGTTCCCAGGCTGTGGCGAGACCGACGATCCCGCCCCCGATGACTACGACTGTGCGCACGATCGACCAGGTTACCCGGAGCGCTACCTGACAGGTGTCAGGTTAACTGGTAGCGTACCTGACCGATGTCAGGTAAACGGTTGAGCAAGGACGAACGCCGGGAGCGGATCCTGGCCGCGGCGGCCCGGGTGTTCGCCGCGTCGGGGTACGACGCGGCCGGGATGCGCGAGGTCGCGACGGCCGCCGGGATCAGCACGCCCGTGCTCTACGACCATTTCCCGTCCAAGGCCGCGCTGTACGCCGGTCTGCTGGAGTCCGAAGTGGACAGTCTGCTGGCGGGCTGGGCGGAGCTGCCGCCGTCGGACACCGCCGAGGAACTGCTGCGCGGCCGGGTCGCGGCGATCTTCGCCTGGATGGAGACGAACGAACGCGGCTGGCGGATGATCTTCGCCGAGACGCCGTCCGACGAGGGCGTCGCCGAGGTGCACCGGCGTGGGCAGGCCAGGGCCACCGGGCAGCTGACCGAGGTGTTCGCCAGGGTCCCGGGCCTGGCGCTGACCGCGGACCTGCCGCGCGACCGCGCGAACGAAGCGCTCGCCGAAGCGGCGAAGAGCGCACTGAACGCCATCGCCACCTGGTGGTGGAGCAACCGCGACATCCCGCGGGAGCAAGTCGTCGCGCTCACGGCGGATCTGCTGTGGCGCGGTCTGGGGAACCTGATCCAGGAGGACACATGAGCATCGACACCACCGAGCGGTACCGCCGGGCCCTCGAGACCAGGGACGTCGAACTCGCGCTGAGCGCCTTCGCGCCGGACGCGGTCGTGCACTCGCCGCTGACGAGCCGGGTCCGGTTCACCGGGCACGCGGAACTCGAGCCGCTGCTGGAAGTCGCCTACTCGCATCTGCGCGACGTGCGGTTCCACACCGACACCGGCGACGCGTCGACGCGGGTGGTCGTCTACACCGCGCGCATCGGCGAGGAGGAGATCGAAGAGGCGGCGGTGCTGAAACTCGGCGAGGACGGGCTCATCACCGAGGTGACGCTGTTCGTGCGGCCGCTGCCCGGCCTCGTCGCGCTGATGGACGCCTTCGGCCCGGACATCGCGCGCCGCAACGGGCGCACGTTCGCGGCCCGGCTGCTCTCGGTGGCCACGAAACCTCTGCTCGCCATGGTGCGCTCCGGTGACCGCCGCGCCGTGCCGCTGGCCGGACCGAGGGGCTGAAGGACGCTTTCCCCGCATGAGATGCGGGGAAAGCGTCCTTCACCGCGTCCCATGCGGTGAAGGGCCCCTTCAGCCCACCGGGACCGGAACCGGCGCGGGCTCGTCTTCGGGGTCTTCGAGCTCCTTCGGCACCCCGCGCAGCGTGAACAGCGCGCTCACCGCCAGCAGCGCCATCAACCCGGCCGAGCACAGCATCGTCACCTGCAACCCGTCGACGAACGCCGCTTTCGCGCTGGTGAGGATCACCGCTCCTTGCTCGGGCGGGAGCTGCGCCGCGACCTGGACGGCGCCGCCGAGGGTGTCCGAGATCGCCCCGGCGGCCTCGGGCGGCACGCCGTCCGGGACGACGAGCTCCCTGCGGTACAGCGCGCCGAGCACACTGCCGAGGATCGCGATCCCCAGCGCCCCACCGAGTTCGGTCGCCGTTTCGGAGATCGCCGACGCCGCGCCCGCCCGGTCCTTCGGCACGACGCCGAGCACCGTGTCCGTCGCGACGGACAGGATCAGCGCCAGCCCGACCCCGAACACGATCATCGCGAACAGCAGGTCGGTGTAGACGATCGTCACGCCGATACCCGAGTACAACGCGAAGCCGACCGCCGAGAACGCACAGCCCAGCGCGATGGTGACGGCCCGGCCGAACGCCTTGATCGCCAGCGGCGCGAGTACGCCGCCGAGGATCGCGCCGCCCATCCCGGGCAGTCCGGCGAGCCCGGACTTCAGCGGCGACCAGCCTGCCACCAGCTGGAGGTACTGCGCGAACATCAGCGAGACCGCCAGCTGCGCGAACATCGCCAGGATCGTGGTACCGACGGTCGCCGAGAACGCCCGCTGCGCGAACAGCTTCAGGTCCATCAGCGGTTCGGCCAGCCGCGGCTGCCGCAGGACGAACGCGAGCAGGCAGCCGAGCCCGAGCACCGCGGCGACAACGATGTCCCAGTTCTCCCAGCCTTTGTACGCGATTTCCTTGATCGTGTAGACGATCCCGACCATGCCGGCGACGGACAGCAGCACGCTCGGCACGTCGATCCGGCTCGGCGCCGGGTTCTTCGACTCGGGCAGGATCAGCGCGCCCGCGATCACCATGACCACCACGACCGGCACGTTGACCAGGAACACCGAACCCCACCAGAAATGGTCGAGCAGGAACCCGCCGACGAGCGGTCCCATGCCGAAACCGAGGATCGTCAGCCCGCTCGAAACCCCGATCACGGCCGCGCGTTCCTTGCCGGTGAACACGTTCCGCAGGATCGACAGCGTCGACGGCATGAGCGTCGCGGCGGCGACCCCGAGCAGCGCCCGGGCGGCGATCAGGAGTTCCGACGACGGCGCGTACGCCGTGATCACCGAAGCGGCGCCGAACAGCGACGCCCCGATCAGCAGCAGTTTCTTCCGGCCGACGCGGTCGCCGACGTTCCCCATCGTGATCAGCAGCCCGGCGAGCGCGAAGCCGTACGCGTCGGCGATCCACAGCAGTTCCGTCGTCGACGGGTGCAGCTGCTCCGAAAGCGACGGCAGCACCAGGTGCAGCACGGTCAGGTCGATCGCGATCAGCAGCTGCGCCAGCACGCAGACCGCGACGGTGCCGATCTTGCGGCCCTTGCCGATGGTCACCGCGAAATCCCGAACGTGAGCTCCGGCGAGTGCCGCGCGGTGCCGTTCTCGCCGTCACCCAGGTAAAACCGGGTGCTCATGGTGCGGGCCGCCGGATCGAGGACGCTGCGCCACAACGTCCGCCACGGCGCGCCGGGCTCGATCGCGACGGACACCGCGTCGAGCGCGTCGCGCGGCCCGGCTCCCGCTTCCTTGGTCAGCGTGCGAAGCCGCTGGTAGGTCAGCATGGTCTCCGGGGTGTCCTCGGGCAGCGCTTCGAGGTCCGGGTGGCGGTGCAGCAGGTGGTTCGTGACGCACAGCGGCCCGTCGCCGACCTCGACGAAGTACTCGATGTCGTGCGCGCCGCGCTCGTAGACGAAGCCGCGGCCCGAGGCGTCGGCGACGATGTAGTGGCAGGGCGCGCCGTGCGTGTACTGCTTGGCGAGCATCAGCGCTTCCTTGGCCTCGTCGACGGTTTCGCAGGTGTCCAGCAGGTACCGGCAGACCTGGGGCACCGAGAGACCCGCCTGCGGCCCGGGATCGTGGTCCAGCGGAGTGGCCGCCTCGAGGTCGGCCATCAGCAGCGCGACGACGAGTCCCGCCTCGTTGACGCCTTCCATCGCACCGTCCACTGTGGACATCGAAAGCGACGTCGAGGCGAGGCCGTCGTCGGGGATCGTGGTCAGGACGTAGGGCCGTGACGCCATCGGCACGGTCCCGTCGTCGACCGGGTCCGAGCCCGCCATCACCGCGCCCAGCTGGGTCCAGCTCAAGGTGAAGAAGTCGTAGTTCCGGCCGAGCGCGCTGCCGGTCCACAGCGCCGAACAGCCCGATCCGGCGGGCAGGGCCGAAGCGTTGTCGAAGGAGACCGCCGCGTCGGCCGCGAGCCCGTACGCCTCGGCGAACCCGGCCGTGCGTTCGGCGTACTGCGGCCAGTTCCGGGCGAACCAGGTGCGCCGCGCCTTGGCGACGATCGGCTCGACCGGCGGCGGCGACCAGTCCGAACGCTCTTTGGTCTCGGCGCCGAGGGCGTGGCCGATCTCGGCCTGCGTGCCGCGCAGCGTCAGGTGCCGTACGGCGAGGAAGTCTTCGGGAGATCCCGCGAGGTAGGTCATGCTCCGGAGCGTGTCCGCCGCCGCTGACCGTCCGCGCACCACGCGCTGACGGCTTGTCATCCGAATGTCATGTGCCCCGCGCGAAAGTGCTCTCACCACGGCAAACGACCAGTGAGGGAAGCCATGCTGAGCAACAAGGTGTACATGATCGCCGGGGGCGTGCTGTGCGTCCTCTTCATCGCGCTCGCGATGACCGAGTTCTCCACCGGCTACCCCGACGACGGCGTGCAGGACCTGTTCTACGCCGCGCTGAGCGCCGGCGCCGGTGCGCTGCTGTACGTCCTCGACCGCCGTCAGCGCGAGCGCCGGGCGGCCGCGGCAGCCCACGACGCGGCGCGGCGTGACGCCCGATGAGGAACATCGACGGCGGTTTCCTCGCCGCACCGGACCAGGCCGCGCTCGAACGCCGTGAGCGGGAGGTGCGCAAGGGCAAGGGCGCGCTGGCGCTGACCGTCATCGGCGGCTTCGTCGCGCTGATCGCCGGATACAACGCGCTGGTCGACTTCACCCCGGGCGCGCTGGTGGTGACGCTGATCGCGGCGGCCGTCGCCGTCGGCGGTGGGGTGCTCACGAAGCAGCTGATGCGCAACGTCCGGTTCCGGGTGCACAAGCCGAACGCGGGCCTCGTCGGCGCCGCGAAGCTGACCGGGCTCCTGGTGGCCTTCTTCGGGCTCGCCGCGCTGCTCGGTTCGATCGGGGCGCCCGGTCCGCTGCGGATCGTCCTGATCGCCGGCGGCGTCGGCACCATCGCCTACGTGCGGTCGCTGCACGACCAGCGGTGGATGCTCTTCGAACTGGACGCGGTGGGCGTCCGGGTCGAGCGGACGATCGTGCCCTGGCGTGACGTCACCCGGCTCACCATCGACCCGGTCGGCCCCGGGATGACCCGGCTCGGCGCCGCCCCGGTCAACGCGGAACCGCTGTACGTCGCGGTCCAGGACAGCGAACTCGACCAACGCCTGCTGACCGAGGCCATCGGTCGGTTCGCGCCGCAGGGGATCCGGCTGACCCGTGCTCAGGACTCGCTGGGGAACCCGGCCAGTTGAGCGGCGCCGCGTACGCCGAGGCCCCGGCGGTAGGCCCGGTCGAAGTCGTCGCCGAGCCGCTTCCGCGCGGACGTCCGGAGCAGGGCGGCGTCCAGGTCGACCGCGAACGGGGTGCCCCGGATGGTCACCGCGGCGCCGATCAGGACCGCCGCCCGCTCGGGGTCGCCCCGGAGCAGCGCGACCCCGGCGAGGCCTTCGACGGCGCAGGCCAAGGTGGTGCTGTCGTTCCACTGGTCCGCCGACTCGAGCGCTTGCCGGTGCAGTTCTTCGGCCTGGTCGAGGTCGCCCTCGGCGGCGGCGACCCAGCCGAGCGAGATCCGCGCCCCGGAGCGGCCCCCTTCGGACGTGAATGAGCCACCGGAGCACTCCGAAAGCGCGAGTTCGCTCAACGCGCGAGCCGTGGCCAGATCACCTCCGTGTCGCGAGAGGGTGGCGAGGCCGACGTACCCGAACGCCCGGCTTTCGGGCATCCCGGCGCGGCGCGCGATCTCGACGGCGAGTTCGAAGTCCGCCCGCGCTCCCGCCGCGTCGCCGTGGAGCAGCTTGCTGGTGCCCCGGCGGCACAGCAGGTCCGCGTTGTCGTCGGACGCGCCGAGTTCCCGCATCAGCCGGAGCGCCTCGTCCATCATTTCGAGGGCTTCGGACTGCCGGTTCGTCCAGATCAGGATCTGCGACAGGTGGTCGAGCGTCATCGAAAGGCCCCAGCGTTCCCCGAT
Source organism: Amycolatopsis azurea DSM 43854 (assembly GCF_001995215.1). Classification (GTDB taxonomy): domain Bacteria; phylum Actinomycetota; class Actinomycetes; order Mycobacteriales; family Pseudonocardiaceae; genus Amycolatopsis; species Amycolatopsis azurea. The sequence goes on along the minus strand of NZ_MUXN01000005.1, from coordinate 273,358 downwards.
CGCGCGGAACGCGGCCTCCCCTTCGCGCAGCAGGCCTTCCGCCGTTTCGAGCTTGCCCTGCATCAGCATGCGCAGCCCGTAGCCGGTCGGCACCAGCGCGAGGCTCCACGCGTCACTGTGCGCCAAGAGGGCCTGACCGCGCTTGAGCAGCTCGTCGTCGTCACCGGGTGGCCCGGTCACCACCCCCATCAGCATCAGGAGCGCCGGGTTCTTGGGCGCACTGACCATGTTCCGCACGAGGCTGTCCACTTCGGGAAAGTGACGGCCGAGGGCTTCATGTTCAACGCCGCCGCGGAGTCCGGCGGCGGCGCTGAGCACGCAGAGCTGGTACTCCTCTTCGAGGCCCTCCGGCGGCTTCGGGCCGAGGTTCTTGACCACCTCCAGGCACAGCGTCGAGCCTTCGAACCGGCGACCGCGCATCCACCAGTACGTCACCAGCGAGGCCGAAAGCCGGAGCGCGATCCGCACGTCGGCATCGGCGGCCCAGCGCAACGCGGCCAGGAGGTCGTCGTACGCGGCGTCGAGACGGTCGAGCCAGGCCAGCTGGTCGCCGGTGCGCAGGAGCGGGTCCGCTTCCTCGGAGAGGGCAAGGAAGTGTTCGGCGTGCGCACGCCGAAGTCGTTCCGTTTCACCGGCTTCGGCGAGCTTTTCGGCGAAGAAAGCCCGGATGGTTTCGAGCATCCGGTACCGGTCCCCGGTGCGCTCGACCAGCGATCTGTCCACAAGGGACGGAAGCAGGTCCGCGGTGTCCGGGACGGCGCAGACCGCTTCGGCGTCGGCGAGGGTCGTGCCGCCCGCGAAGACGGTCAGCCGCCTGCCGAGCAGGCGTTCGTCGTCCGCCAGGAGATCCCAGCTCCATTCGACGACGCCGCGCAGCGTGCGATGCCTGCTTTCGGCGCCCCGGCTGCCCTTGGAGAGCAGGCGGAACCGGTCGTCCAACCTCGACGCGATCTCGCCGACCGGCAGCGTCCGCACCCGCGCGGCGGCGAGTTCGATGGCCAGCGGGAGCCCGTCGAGCGCGGCGCAGACACGCTGGACGTCGCCCGCCGTGGTGTCGTCGACGGCGAAACCCGGGTCGTTGGCCCGCGCGCGGTCGGCGAACAGCCGGACGGCGGCGAACTCCAGCGACCGCACGGGTGGCGTGCCCGGCGGCGGTACGGCGAGCCGTGGCACGGGGGAGACGACTTCGCCGGTGATGCCCAGCGGTTCGCGGCTGGTGGCGAGCACCCGCAGCGCGGCGGCCGCGCCGAGCAGCCGGGCGACCAGTTTCGCGGCGGCCTCGACCAGATGCTCGCAGTTGTCGAGCACCAGCAGCACCGCCCGGTCGGCCAGCGCGCCGATCAGCCGGTCCAGCGGCGCGGTCTCGACCGGGGTGGTGACCGCGCCGAGCGGGACCGTCCGCAGGCCGAGCGCGGTCAGGACGGCATGGGCGACGTCGGCGTCTTCGCTGTAGGGCGCGAGTTCGACGAAGACCGCCGGAAGGTCCGCCGCGGCGGCTGTCTCGACGGCCAGCCGGGTCTTGCCCGCCCCGCCGGGACCGGTCAGCGTCACCAGCCGTGAGCGGTCCAGCTGGCCGAGCACGTGCCGGAGGTCGCCTTCGCGGCCGATGAAGCTGGTGAGCTGCGCGGGAAGCGGCGCCGTGGCGGCTTTGACGGGCGGCGTCTCGCCGCGGAGGACGGCCAGGTGCGCGGCGGCGAGTTCCGGCCCGGGGTCGGCGCCGAGTTCGTCCGCGAGGGCGCGGCGGGCGTCCTCGAACGCGGTGAGCGCGTCGGCCTGACGCCCGGCGGCGTGCAACGCGCGGATCAGCAGCGCGCGGGGCCGTTCCCGCAGCGGCTGGTCGTCGATGACCTCGCGAAGCCCGGCGAGGACGTCTTCGTGTCTTCCCAGCTTGAGTTCGGCTTCGGCACGGTCTTCGATCGCCGACGTCTTCAGCTCGTTCAGCCTGGTGACCTGCGGATCGCGGAACGGCGCGTCGGTGATGTCCGCGAACGCCGGGCCACGCCAGAGACCGAGAGCGTCGCGAAGCAGTTCAGACGCCTTCGCGGCGTCTCCCGCCGCGAGAGTGCGTCGGCCTTCGGCGGCGAGCCGTTCGAAGCGGTGCACGTCGACTTCGCCGGGATCCACGGCCAGCCGGTAACCCGCCGGGCTGAACTCGACGGGCGCGAGGTCTTTCAGCGCGCCGCGCAGCCGAGAGACCTGTGATTGCAGCGCGTTCGCCACGCCTTCGGGCGGCTGCTCGCCGTAAAGACCGTCGATGAGCCGCTCCGCCGGGACGACCCGGCCCGCCTCCAGCGCGAGCAACGCGAACAGCGTCCGGACCCTGGGCCCGCCGATTCCGACGGCGGTGCCGTCGTCGCGGCGCACCTCCGTCGCCCCCAGAACGCCGAATCGCATGGAACAAACCCTAGAGCGTCGTTGACCTGGGCGGATCCAGCCCGCCCGAGATCCGCCGAATGGCGTCTATACACTTCGCCGGGTCCCCACGCAATGGGAGAGGTATGTCTGAGCAGGAACAGGTGGTCCTCGGTCAGCCGACCGTCGGCGACGAAGAACTCGCGGCCGTGGCGGAGGTGTTCCGGTCCGGCTGGCTGGCCGGTGCCGGCCCCGCGTGCCGCCGTTTCGAGGAACGCTTCGCGAAGACCGTCGGCACCGCGCACGCCCTGACCACCAGCAACTGTGGGTCGGCACTCTTCCTCGGGCTGCGTGTGCTCGGCGTGAAGCCCGGTGACGAGGTCATCGTCGGCGACTACACCTTCCCCGCCACCGGCCACGCCGTGCTCCAGGCGGGCGCGACGCCGGTGTTCGCGGACATCCGCCCGGACGTCTGGAGCGCGGACCCCGCGTCGATCGAAGCCCTGATCACGCCGCGCACGGTCGGCATCCTCGCCGTCGACGTCGCCGGGCAGCCGGGTGACTTCGACGAGTACCGCGCCATCGCCGACAAGCACGGCCTGTGGCTTTTCGAAGACGCCGCCTGCGCCGCGGGCGCGACCTACAAGACCCGCCCGGCGGGCAGCCTCGCCGACCTGGCCGCGTTCTCCTTCCACGGCCGCAAGGGCATCACCGCGGGCGAAGGCGGCGCGCTGGTCTCGGACCGCGAAGACCTCATCGCGCACGCGCGCAAGCTGCACACCTACGGCATCGAGCCCGCCATCACCCGCGAGGGTTCCGGCGCGCTGCCGATCCCGGAGTTCCACGAGCTCGGCTACAACTTCCGGCTCTCGGACGTGCAGGCCGCGATCATGAACGTCCAGCTCGACCGCCTCCCGGACCTGCTCTCGGCCCGCCGTTCGGTGGCCAAGCGCTACCACGAGGCGTTCGAGAACCTGCCCGGTCTCGACGTCCCGGTGGAACTGCCGGACCGCGAACACCCGTGGCAGGCCTACATCCTCACCGTGGCCCCGGAGATCGACCGCGACGCGCTCGCGCTGCGGATCCGCGAGCAGGGCGTGCAGTGCAACTTCGGCACCTACGCCTCGCACCTCCAGCCCATCTACGGCAAGAAGCAGACCTTGCCGGTTTCGGCGGACCTCTTCGCCCGTCACCTCGCCATCCCGATGCACGCCAACCTCACCGATGACCAGGTCGACCGGGTCATCGGGACCGTCAGCGCCGCACTGCCGAGCTAGGAGAGAAATGCCCGACAAGAAGGTCTTCTTCACCGGGGGCGGCGGTTTCATCGCCGCGCACGTCATCCCGATGCTGATCGAGGGCGGCTACACCGTCCGCGTCTTCGACAACATGACCCGCGGCGACCGCGCCCGGATCAACGAGTTCGTCGCCACCGGCAAGGTCGAACTGGTCGAGAAGGACGTCCGCTACGGCGGCGCCGTGCGCGAGGCCATGCGCGGCTGCACGCACGTCATCCACTTCGCGACCGTGTCGATCAACAAGTCGGTCGCGGACCCGCACGAGTCGATCGACATCAACATGGTCGGCAACCACAACGTCTTCGCCGCCGCGGCGGACGAGGGTGTCGAGCGGGTCGTGTTCGCCTCGACCGCGTCCGTCTACGGCGACCCGAAGCGGCTGCCGATGCACGAGGACGACGAGCTCAAGCCGCTCACGCCGTACTGCATCTCGAAGCGCGCGGGCGAGGACATGCTCGGCTTCTACGAGCGCACCAAGGGCCTGTCCTGGAACGCGCTGCGGTTCTTCAACGTGTACGGCCCCGGCCAGAAGATCGAGGCCTACTACACGTCGGTGATCAACCACTTCATCCAGCGCCTGCGCGCCGGCCAGCCGCCGATCATCGACGGCCGCGGCGACCAGTCGATGGACTTCGTGCACGTCACGGACCTGGCCCGCGCCGTCGTCGCGGCGCTCGAATCGGAGCAGGCGAACCTGCCGATCAACATCGGCACCGGGATCGACACTTCGATCGCGACACTGGCGAAGATCCTCATCGACGCCGTCGGCGTCAACGTCGAGCCGCTGTTCAACGAGCGCGACGTGCTGGTTTCGCGCCGTGCCGCCGACATCACCCGTGCCCGCGAGGTCCTCGGCTGGGAGCCGAAGATCTCCGTCGAAGAGGGCATGTACGAACTGGTTAAGGCTTCGGAGGGATGACCGCCGGGCCGGGGGAGAGCCGCCCCATGCGCATCGCTGTCGTCAACAACTTCTTCCCGCCGAGGGTGGGCGGAAGCGCGCACATGGCGGCTTCCCTGGCCGAGCAGTACGCGGCGCGCGGGCACGAGGTGCTCGCGATCACCGCGGCGTACGCCGACGCCCCGGCCGACGAGACGAAGGACGGCTACCGCGTCGTCCGCCTGCCCGCGGTGAAGATGCCGCAGCTGGGCCTGTCGATCGACTTCGACATGAGTTTCGCCTCGCTGCGGCCGGGGAACTGGCGGCGGCTGCGGAAGCTGCTGGACGAGTTCAAGCCCGACGCGATCCACCTGCACGGGCAGTTCTTCGACCTGTCGTGGCTGGCCGGGCGGTACGCGCGGCGGCACAAGCTGCCGATGCTGCTGACCATCCACACGCTGCTGATCAGCGACAACAAGCTGTACGGCGGCGTTTTCCGGTTCCTGGACACCGTGCTGGTGAACCCGATCCTGCGGTACCTCAAGCCGCGTTACGTCATCCTCGACAAACTCGGGGTCGACTACTGCGTCGAGCGCTACGGCACCAGCGACGAGAACTCGGACTACTTCCCGATCGCCGTCGACACCGGGAACTTCGAAAAGCCTTTGACGAAGGACGTGCGGGAAGAGCACAAGCTCGGCGACGGTCCGGTGATCGTCTCGCTCGGGCACGTGATCCCGCTGCGGAACCGGCTGCCGCTGGTCGAGGCGCTGCCGTCCATTTTGGACAAGCACCCCGACGTGAAGGTGGTCGTCGTCGGCCGCGTGTACCACGACGTCTTCCTCAAGCGGGCGGAAGAACTCGGGGTCGCGGACGCCATCATCGTCACCGGCGCCGTGCCGAAGGCCGACGTGCCCGCGTACTTCGCGGCGGCCGACATCGTCACGCACGACCTCAACGGAGGCTGCGGCACCGCGTCGCTGGAGGCGATGCTCTCGGGCACCGCGACCATCGCTTCGGTCACCGAAGACAACTACCCGGGCATCGAACTCCGCAACGGCGAGAACATCCTGCTGGTGCGGCCGGACGACAGCGAGGCGGTGGCGAACACCGTCATCGAGCTGCTCGACGACCCGGACAAGCGGGCTTCGGTGGCACAGCGGGAAAGCGCGATGGTGCGGGCCAACTTCGGCCTCGACGTCGTCGCGGAGGAACACCTGCGCACCTTCGAGAAACTGGTGACCGAGGCCGATGTTCTTCGATGACGAGCGCAGCAACCGGCTGCGCCCGCAGATCCTGACCGAACTCGTTTCGCAGTACATGAACGACGCCGAGCGCGCCAAGTTCTACGGACTGCCGGAGTCGACGAGGGTCCGCGAACGAGTCAAGATCATCAGCCCGGAGAACCTCACGATCGGCGAACACTGCTGGATCGGCGAGGGCGCCGCGCTCGACGCGAGCGGCGGGCTGGAGATCGGCGAGCACACCAGCATCGGCCTGAACACGCTGATCTTCACCCATTCCAGCTGGCTCGCGAACATGACGCTGCAGAACCACTCCGGCAGCGACCTCATCGAACGCAAGCCGGTGAAGATCGGGAAGGGCTGCTTCATCGGCGGCCTGGTCGTGATCATGGCGGGCGTGACGATCGGCGATTTCGCCACCGTGCAGCCGAACTCCGTGGTCGCCAAGGACGTCCCGCCGCGCAGTCTCGTCGCGGGCAACCCGGCCCGGGTCTTCCAGAAGTACGACGACGAGTACATCCAGTCCGAAGTGGACCGGGTGCGCGGCGAGAACGCGCGGCGGCGCGCGCTGGCGGAGGAGCGGGGGGACGCTTCATCGTCCTGGGGCGCTCCGGCAGGCGACTTCACGGAGTCGTGAGTGATTTGAGTCGTTCTGACGACCCGGATCACGCACGACAAGTGACCCTCGACGTCTGGGCGGCCATGCCCCAGAACCGGGCCGAAGTGGCAGGCGGTGTTCTGGTCGCGTCGCCACTTCTGGACACGCGGCACCAAATGGCGGTGACCCGGCTCGCATATTGGCTGGACGAGCGTTTGACGGAGCTGGCCGCTTTCGCCGGAGTCGAACTTTTGCTCGCAGAGGAGCCGTTGACCATTCGCGTCCCGGACGTCCTGGTCGACGGCGAGTACGAGAACTTCGGTGAGCACACCGGCAAGGTGAGCCTCGACTTCGACGGCACTCCGCTCACTCTCGACCTCGACGCGCTGACCACCCGCCACGCCCAGCGCCCCTGACCCGAGTCACGCCTCTGATCACGCGAGTCACACTCCAGCCCCGGGAACCACCACCCCACCTGGGCCGACTACTAGGCTCAGCGTGCGAGTTCCCCGGCCGGAGGGTGGTCAGATGAGGTTCAAGCGGTTCGGCGCGTCGTTGCTGGTCACCGGGTTGGCCCTGCTGGGCGCCGCGACCCCGGCGCTGGCCCATTCGGAGCTGAAGAGCAGCGACCCGGCGAGGGGCGCGTCGCTGGCGACGCCGCCCACGCAGATCAAGCTGACCTTCACCGGCCCGGTCACGCTCGCCGAGAACCCGATCCAGATCACCGGACCCGAGAACGCGTCGTGGACGGTCGGCCGCGCGGAGGTCGCCGACACCGTCGTCACGGCGCCCGTCCAGGCCGTCGGGCCCGCGGGCGAGTACACCCTCCGCTACAAGGTGACCTTCGAGGACTCGCACGTCGCGAGCGGCTCGGTGAAGTTCAACCTCAGCAACCCTGTCGCGCCGCCGTCGTCCAGCCCGGCACAAGCGAGCAGCCCGCCTCCCGCGAGCAGCCAAGCCCAGCCCAGCGCCACCCCGGCCCCGCAGACCGGCGAGACCACCCCCGAGGGCCTGCTGCCGACCTGGGTGTGGATCGTCCTCGCGGTGGCCGTGGTCGCGGCCGGTATCGTCGTCGCGCTTCGGTTCACTCGTCGGAAGGACTGAGCCTTCACGCAACGACAGCGGTTGAGGCAACCTTTCAGGTGGTCAACCGTCGAACGGAGATGAGGACCAGGGTGGCTCGCGGAGACGACGAGTTCGTCGAGTTCGTGCGGAACTCGTCGACCCGTCTTCAGCATGCGGCCTACCTGCTGACCAGCGACCGCCATCAGGCCGAGGACGCCGCCCAGACAGCGCTCGCCAAGACGTACGCGGCCTGGTCGCGGGTACGTCGTAAGGACGCCTACGCGTACGCGCGGCAGGTCCTCGTCAACCACGTGATCGACGGCTGGCGGCGCCCGATCCGCGAGAACGCCACCGAGGAGATCCCCGAGCGGCCGAGCGGTTTCGACGTCGCCGGTGCCGTTGTCCAGCGGAAATGGCTCCTTGACGCGTTGCGTACGCTCACAGACCGGGAGAGAGCCGTAGTCGTGCTCCGGCACTTCTTCGACTTGAAGGAATCCGATGTGGCCGGTGAGCTGGGTGTCTCCGTGGGCACCGTGAAGAGCACCAACTCCCGCGCCCTGACCAAACTGCGGATCACCGCGGAGGACGGAACGGAACTGATCGGCGGGCTGGGACGATGACCGACCTCGAGACGCTGCGCTCGGCTTTGCGGGAACCGCCTGCCGAGGAGTTCGCCGAGCCCGACCTCGGCGCGATCATGACCAAGGGCAGGCGCATCCGCCGGCGCCGCCTGCTCGCGACCGGCGCGGGCGGGGTCGCCGCCACCGTGGTGACGGTGCTGGTCATCGTCGGCGCGGTCGCGTTGCGGAAGGCACCACCCGCCCAGCAGCCGCTCCCTCCCGCCGCGAGCGCCCCGTCTTCGTCGGCGCTGCCGCCCGCACCGCAGCCGACGATCACCAAGGCTCCGTCGACCTCGGTACCGCTGGGCAACGTCGTCCCTCTCGGGGCCAACGGCGAGGGCGGCCGGGAGCTGGTGCTCTACGCCATCGCGCTCGACGAACCCGACCTGCCGGAAGTCGAGTTCGGCCTGCGGATCGCCTACCGGAACGACAACGGTTCGCTCGAAGACCTGATGATGAGCAACGAGTACAAGAAATCCGACCGGTCGTTCGGCTTCCACGCGGTGGACGGCGGAGACGTGGTCCGGGGCGCGTTCGTCCCCGTGTTCGGCTACTTCGCGGGCCCGGCGGCACGGATCACCAGCACGGTCCGGGGGAAGCCGGTCGAGGCGAAGGTGGTTCCCTGGAGCGAAGACCCGACGGTCTCCTTCTTCTGGTTCGACAGCTCCCAGGTGGAGTCGGCGGGAGTGCTGACCCCCCTCATCGCCTACGACTCGCGGGGCCAGCGCCTCACGAAGTGAGCGGCTGATCTCCGCCGGAGCCGAGGCGCGCTCGCCGGATTTCGGCGAAATAGGCGTTGACCGGGCGCCGGTACAACCCGACGATGCCGATCACGGTCCCCAGGAGGACGAGCACGTCGATCGCGATGAGGGTGATCCCCAGGCCCGACATCCGCACTTCGCCGCCCAAGACGGCTGCACGCTCGGTCGCGTCCAGATAGCCGGCGACCGCGGCGATCACGGTGGTCAGCAGGATGAGGCTCACGAAGATCGCCGAAACGGTGAGGGCCACCCGTGCCCAGTTCCGGCCCGCCCGGGTCACCACGCACAGCGCCATCTGGACGACGCCGAGCACGAGGAACCAGATGATGACCGGCGGACCCGAATCCTCCTGACGGAAACGGGAAACGCCCTCCGGGATCTCGGCTTGCGCGGCGGCGAGGAACGAGAGCAGTCCCGAGGTGATCATCCACGTCAACGCCGCCAGGGCCAGAACGGTCGTCGCGCGCTTGAGGGTCTTGGGCACCCGCCGACGTTAGCCGTGCCCACCCGGGACAGGTCCCGACGCGAGGTCAGGCCGCGGCCTGCGTCAGCACCTGGTCGACGACGGCGTGCGAAGGCAGGATCAGGTCGCGCTCGGTGTCGGCGTCGATCTTGCCTTCGAGCAGTTCCAGGAATCGGTCCAGCTGGGTCGCGAGGGGCTCGCGCGCGGTGACCAGTTCCGGGATCTCGATGACGGTCTGCTGCCGGTAGCCGAGGCCGTCCGGGGTGACCGAGTCGTGCGAGACGTGCCGGTAGATGGTGACGTCGCGGCGGAGCAGATCGATCTCGATCATGCGGTCCAGTTCGGACACCCAGAGCGAACGAACCTTGCGCTGCCCCAGGCGGGACGCGGAAACCGTGGCGAGGCCGGACTCGAACGACAGCACCGTCTCGATGGTGTCCTCGGCGCCCTCGACCGAACTCGGGTGGAAGTAGCCGGCGCCGGAGGCGACCCGCTGCGGAGTCGCGCCGCCGAAGAACTGGATCGCCAGGTCGACGTCGTGCACCAGCAGGTCCCACGCGACACCGGTCTTGATCCGCGGCGCGTAGGGGCCGTGGCGGCGGGCCATCAAGTGGATCGGCTCGTTGACCAGCGCCCGCGCGGTCATCACGGCCGGGTTGTAGCGCTCCAGGAGCCCGCACATCAGCGGGACGTCCTTCTTCGCCGAAAGCCCGACGATCTCCTGGGAGAACTCGAGGCTGTTGCACACCGGCTTCTCGACCAGCATCGGCTTGCCCTGGCCCAGGATCTCCTGCGCCAGCTCGTAATGCGCCTCGGTGGCCGAAGCGAGCACGACAGCGTCCACATCGGACAGTGAGCCGATTTCGGGCGTCCACTGGGTTTCGTAGCGCTCGGCGACCTTGCGGCCTGCCTCTTCACGCGGGTCGATCACGCGGACGAGGTCCACGCGCTCGTTCGCGGCGAGCACACGGGCGTGCAGCGAGCCCATGTTCCCGGTGCCGATGAGGGCGATCTTGTGCGTGGTCATGCGCCGAGCACCTCGCGAACCGTTTCGATGATGGTGTCCAGATCGGACTCGGAAAGGTGCGGGTGCACCGGCAGCGAAAGCGCCTGCGCGGCGACGGAAGCGGCCACAGGGAAATCCTCGACCTTCGCGTCGGGGATCAGCGGGTGGTTCCGGTAGCAGTCGTAGTCGAAGACGATCTTCGGGTAGTAGATCCCGTTGCCGATGCCCTTTTCGGTGAGGGCGGCGGCGAGTTCGTCACGCGAGAGGAAGGCGTGCGGGCCGACCAGCACGGTGTACTGGTGCCACACGTGCTCGCGGCCCGGCAGGACCTGCGGGATGTCCAGCCCCGGCGTGCCGGCGAGGCCCTCGGAAAGGCGCTTCGCGTTGGCCTGGCGGGCGGCGGTGAGCTGGTCCAGCTTCTCCAGTTGCGGGATGCCGACGGCGGCGTGCAGGTCGGTCATCCGGTAGTTGTGCCCGGCGACCTCGTACTGGTACCGGGCGCGCATGCCCTGGTTGCGCAGCACACGCAGGCTGTCGGCCAGCTTGTCGTCGTCGGTGGTGATCACGCCGCCCTCGGCGGTGGTCACGTTCTTGGTGGCGTACAAGGAGAAGCAGCCGATGCCGAAGGACCCGGCCCGCTTGCCCTGGAACGACGCGCCGACGGCCTGCGCGGAGTCCTCGATCACCTTGAGACCGTGCTCGGCGGCCAGCGGCGCGAGCTTGCCCATGTCCGCGGTCTGCCCGTAGAGGTGGACCGGCATGAGGACCTTGGTGCGGTCGGTGATCGCGGCGGCGACGGCGTCCGGGTCGATCGCGAAGTCGTCGCGCCGGATGTCGGCGAAGCGGACGGTCGCGCCGGCTTCCAGGATCGCGTTCAGCGTGGCCACGAAGGTGAACGGCGAGGTGACGACCTCGTCCCCCGGCTGCAGGTCGAGCGCCTGGATGGCGGCGACCAGCGCGGTGGTGCCGTTGTTGACGGCGATCGCGTGCTTCGTGCCGGAAACGCTCGCGAACGCGTCCTCGAAGCGCTTGACCATCGGTCCCTGTGCGATGGCGCCGGATCGCAGCACCTCGACGACGAGGTCCTCCGCGTCACGGACGTCGACCACGGTAATGGGGATCATCTGCAAGTCTCTCTCGACTGGGCGTTCTGGTGCGTCCGGTACAGTGAGCCGCCGGTTCTGCGCCCGGCCGCCCTCTCTGGCGCGGGCCACACGTTACCGGGACCGCCGAAGCGCCCATTACCCCAGGCTGCCTCCCAGCCACAACGAACGGATCTCACGTGGTGAACCGCATCCACCCGACGGCGATCATCGGCGAGGGTGTCGAGCTCGGCGAAGACAACGTCATCGGACCGTTCACGGTCATCGTGGGTCCCACCCGCGTCGGCGACGGCAACTGGATCGGCCCGCACGTGACCATCGGCACCCCGGCTGAGGACCGCGGCCGCGAGCACCCCGCCGCCTGGGAGACCGCGCCGAACGGTGATCCCGATCACGACGGCCACGGCGTCGTCATCGGCAGCCGCAACCGGATCCGCGAATACGTCAGCGTCCACCAGGGCACCTGGCGCACGACGACCGTCGGCGACGGCGGCTACTTCCTCCGCGGCTCCCACATCGCCCACGACTGCCTGGTCGAGGACGCCGTCACGGTCGCTTCGAACGTCATCACCGGCGGCCACTGCCACATCTGGTCCGGGGCGAACCTGGGCATGGGCGCGATCCTGCACCAGCGGGTCGTCATCGGCCCGGGCGCGATGGTCGGGATGAGCTCCGCGGTCCGCAAGGAGGTGGGCGCGTTCACCATCGCCGTCGGCAACCCCGCGCGGGTGACAGGCGTCAATACCGTCGGGCTGTCCCGCCGCGGGCTGGACGAGGCCACCGTCGAGGCACTGGGACCGTGGCTGAAGGGTAAGGCCGGTCTCCCTGAGGACGGGCTGGCCGACCGGCTGCCCGGCGACCTCTCTACCTTGGTGAAGGCGTGGGACGCCCGTCCGCGCGAGTGAGTAGGTGAGCGGGAACTCGCAGAGGTCGCGCGTTCTTGGAGAGGTAGGAGTCAGAAGATGGCGGAAGTCGCCGGCAAGCTGCGTGAGGTCTTCGTCGAGGCGCTGGACCTCGATGGCGAGGTCGACGTCGAAAACCTGAAGTACCGCGACATCGAGGCCTGGGACTCGGTCGGTCACATGGCGCTGGTCGCGGCCATCGAGGACGAGTTCGATGTGGAGTTCGACACCGACCAGGTGATCGACATGTCCAGCTTCAAGGTCGCCGTCGACATGGTGACCGACCTCCAGTCCAAGTGATGCTCGACGGCAAGGTCGCCCTGGTCACCGGCGGGACCCGAGGGATCGGGCTCGCGACCGCGCGGGCGCTCGCCGAGGCGGGCGCCACCGTGGTGCTGACCGGCCGCGACGAGGCCAAGGCCAAGGAAGCGGCGGCCGCGGCGGGGGCCGCGAGCGGGCTCGCCCTGGACGTCACCGACGCCAAGGCCGTGTCGACGCTGGTCCGCGGCGTGGCCAAGGAGCACGGCAAGCTCGACATCGTGGTCGCCAACGCCGGGATCATGGAGGACGCGCTCCTCGGCATGATCCGCGAGGAGCTCGTCGACACCACGCTGAGCACGAACGTCGCCGGCACGCTGCACACCGTCCAGGCCGCGGCCCGGGCGATGATGCGCAAGAAGACCGGTGCCATCGTCGTGCTGGCTTCGATCGTCGGCGAACACGGAAGCGCGGGTCAGACGGTGTACGCGGCCTCGAAGGCGGCGGTGGCGAACATCGCCCGTTCGGCCGCGAAGGAACTCGGCCGCTCCGGGATCCGGGTCAACGCGGTGGCGCCCGGCGTCATCGACACCGACCTGACCTCGGGCCTCACAGAGGACGCGAAGGCCGAGAACATCGGCAAGACGCCCCTCGGACGGCTCGGGACGCCCGAGGACGTGGCGAACGCGATCCGGTTCCTCGTCAGCGATGACGCTGCGTTCATCACCGGCCAGGTGCTGGGCATCGACGGAGGCTTGGTTCTGTAATGACCCTTCTGGGTGTGGGCGCACGACTGATCGACGTCACCAGCGGCAAGACGCTCGCGGGCGAGGAACTCGACGCCGAGGTCACCCGCGTCGGGGCCGCGTTGGGACTCCTGCCTCCGGGCGCGTTGTTCGCGCGGATGTCGGTGGACCTCGCGAGCGTGCTGAACTACCTCGGCGCTTTCGAGGCGGGCCGCGCGATCGCGCTGATCGACCCGGCGCTGGACGCCGACGTCCTGGCGGGGCTCATCGAGCGTTTCCGCCCGGCCGCCGTGCTGTCCGCGCCGGACGCGCCCGCACCCGAGGGGTACGGCGTCTCCGATGGCCACTGGGTCCGGGAATCCGCCGAGGGCGTCGAGCCGCATCCGCATCTCGCGATCCTGCTGCCGACCAGTGGTTCCACCGGCAACCCGAAGCTGGTCCGGCTTTCGCGCGGCGCGGTCTTCTCCAACGCCGACGCGATCGCGCAGGTGCTCGGCATCGACCGCGACGAGATCGCGCCGACCAGCCTGCCGCTGCACTACAGCTACGGCCTGTCCGTGCTGAACTCCCACCTCGTCCGCGGCGCGACCGTCGTCATCGAACCGTCCGGTGTGCTCGGACGCGGGTTCTGGGACGCGGTCAACGAGCACAAGGTCACCTCGCTCGCCGGGGTGCCGTACCACTACGAGATGCTGCGGCGCCTCAAGTTCGACCCGGCGAAGTACCCGTCGTTGCGCACGCTGACCCAGGCGGGCGGCAAGCTGCGTGACGACCTCGTCGCCCAGTTCAACGACAAGATCCGCGAGGTCGGCGGGCGGATGTTCGTGATGTACGGGCAGACCGAGGCCGCCCCGCGGATGACCACCGTCCCGGCGGAACGGCTCGCGGAGAAGCTCGGCTCGGCCGGGCCCGCGCTGCCCGGTGGCTCGTTCGCCGTCCGGCGTGAGGACGGCTCGGAGACCAAGCACCCGAAGATCGTCGGCGAGGTCGTCTACCGCGGGCCCAACGTGATGATGGGCTATGCCGACGACGAGGCCGGGCTGGCCGCGGGCGACGAATACGGCGGCGTCCTGGCCACCGGCGACCTCGGCTACCTCGACGAAGACGGGTTCCTCTACATCACCGGCCGCCTCAAGCGGATCGGCAAGGTCTTCGGCAACCGGGTCAGCCTGGATGATCTCGAGCACGCCGTACGTTCTGCCTCGGTGGGGATCGACGTCGTGGCCGCCGTCCCGGCCGGGGACAAGGTCGTCCTGTTCGCCGAAGGCGCCGACAAGGACATCTGCAAGGACGCCGCGAAGGCGTTGTCCGAGCGGCTGCACCTGCACACGAGCGGGTTCGACGTCCGCCCCATCGACACCGTGCCGCTGCTGGCCAGCGGCAAGATCGACTACCGGTCGCTGGAGGCCCAAGTATGAGTGTGTTCACGCTTTCGCAGGCCGAGCGCGAGAAGCATCTGCTTCCGCAGCTCGCCGAGCTCACCGCGCACCACCGCGAGAACTCCGAAGGCTACGAGCGCATCCTCTCGTCGCTGGGCATCGCGCGGGACGCGGAGTTCGCGTCCATCGCGGATCTGCCGTGGCTGCCGGTGCGGATGTTCAAGACGCACGACCTGCGGTCCATTCCGGAGTCCGAGATCTTCAAGACGCTGACGTCGTCGGGCACCACCGGCGCGGGTGCGTCGCGGATCTACCTGGACAAGGACGCCGCCGGCGCGCAGACCAAGCAGCTCGGCGCCACGCTGCAGGAGGTCCTCGGCAACGAACGGCTGCCGATGCTGATGGTCGACACCATCGGCATCATCAAGAACCGCCGTTCGTTCTCCGCGCGCGGCGCGGGCGTGCTGGGCATGGCGAACTTCGGCCGCAAGCACACCTACGTGCTCGACGAGAACGACCATCCGGACGTCGAGGCGGTCAAGACGTTCCTGGCGACGTACGGCGACAAGCCGTTCCTGATCTTCGGCTTCACCTTCATGGTGTGGCAGTACCTCTACGAGGTCGCGCGCGAGCACGAGCTGGACCTGTCGAACGGGATCCTGATCCACTCCGGCGGCTGGAAGAAGCTGATCGACCGCGCGGTGGACAACACCGAGTTCCGCCGTCGCTTCAAGGAGGACACCGGGCTCACCCGGATCCACAACTACTACGGGATGATCGAGCAGATCGGCACCGTGTTCCTCGAAGGACCGTCCGGGAACTCGTTGTACTGCCCCGATTTCGCCGACGTGGTGATCCGGAACCCGGAGACCTGGGAAGAGCAGCCGGTCGGCGAGCCGGGCGTGATCGAGGTCGTCAGCACGCTGCCGCGTTCCTACCCGGGCCACGTGCTGCTCACCGAGGACCTCGGTGTCTGCAACGGGATCGACGACGGCGACTGGCCGGGCAAGCACTTCTCGGTCCTGGGCAGGCTGCCCAAGGCCGAGGCCCGCGGTTGCTCGGACACCTTCCAGGGGGCGGCGGCATGACTCTCAACCAGCGTTTTCCGCTCGGCGACGCGATCGAGGTCGACGCGCTCGTCGAAGAGCTGCGGGCCGAGCCCGTCGGCGGACGGCTGCGCGTCGGTGACCCGCGCGTCGTCGAGTTCCTGACGAAGTTCGCGCGCAAGCTGCTCGCGCCCGCGACGGCTCGACGTTTCCCGGAACTGGCGTCGCTCGGTTTCTTCCTGCGCAAGGGAGAGATCGCCAAGGCACTGTCCACTTTGGAGACTTCAGGTGACGCGCTGCGGTTCCCGCGCGGCCTGGTCTTCCACGTCCCGCCCGCCAACGTCGACACGATTTTCGTGTACTCGTGGGCGCTTTCGGCGCTGGCCGGCAACCACAACGTCGTCCGTGTGTCCTCCCGTTCGGCCGGTGCCGCCGAAACGGTGCTGGAGGCGCTGAACGCCGCACTGTCCGAAGTGGACGACGACACGGCCGCCGCGATCACCGCGACCCAGCGCATGATCACCTACGACCGCAGCGACGCGATCAGCGGCGCGCTGTCGGTCGCCGCCGACCTCCGGGTCATCTGGGGCGGCGACGCGTCGGTCGCGGCGCTGCGCAAGTACCCGCTCGCGCCGCACGCGCGCGACCTGACCTTCCCGGACCGGTCGTCGTTCGCGGTCGCGTCGGTGCGCGGCTGGCGGAACTCCTCCGAGGCCGAGCGCCGCGGTGCCGCCGAGGGTTTCTACAACGACTCGTACTGGTTCGACCAGGCCGCCTGCTCGTCGCCGCGCGCGGTGTTCTGGGTCGGCGACGAAGACGGCGCCCGCGAAGCCGGCCAGGAGTTCCGGAAGCTGCTCGCCGAGGTACTGGCGACGAAACAGCACGTCACCGAGCCCGCGATGGCCGTCCAGAAGCGGGTTTCGGCGTACGGCGCGGCCGTCGATGGGCTCGTCAGCGGCATCGAGTTCCAGGGCAACGGCATCGCGACACTGGAGCTGGCCGACCCGGCGATCCTGCCGCGCGAATGGCTCGGCGCGGGCACTTTCGCCAACGCGCGGGTCGACACGCTTTCCGACCTCGTCCCGATCGTCCTCCGCAAAGATCAAACGGTCGGTCAATTCGGCTTCACCAAAGAAGAATTGACGCAATTCGTGACGGAATTGGCGGGGCGCGGCGTCGACCGTGTCGTTCCCTTCGGATCGGCCCTGACGTTCTCCGCGATTTGGGACGGCTACGATCTGCTGACCGAGTTCAGCCGCTTGGTGACCGTACAGGCCTGACCTGCGGCGACAGAGGTACAGGCGTCAGAGATACAGCGGAGGAGGTTCAGTGACGACAGTCGAAACGCCCGAAGAGGACACTTCGGTAACTGTAAAACAGCCGAAATCCACGAAGGCGAAGATCCTCGACGTCGTCCGCTGGGTCGCCATCCTGCTGGTCGTCGGTTTCGCGGCGAAGACGCTCGTCACCAATTGGGGTGAATTCTGGCGGACCTTGTCCGAGGTCGCGTGGGAATCCTCCACGTTGAGCCTGCTCGCGCTCATCGCCGCGATCATGGTGTCGACCTACGGCTGGCAGGTCATGGTAGACGACCTCGGCAAGCCGATCGGCTACGCGAGGGGCGCGCAGATCTGCCTCGTCGGCTCGCTCGGCAAGTACGTGCCGGGTTCGGTGTGGGCGTACCTGCTGCAGATGGAGCTGGGCCGCAAGGCCGGGCTCGCCAGGGCCCGGATCTTCACCGGCTCGCTGATCCAGCTCGGCGTCGGCGTGGTGTCCGCGCTGGTCGTCTCGCTGCTCGCTGCCCCCGCGGTGTTCAGCAACAGCCCGCGGGCGATGTGGCTGTTCGTGCTCATCCCGGTCGGGCTGGCGATGCTGCACCCGCGCGTGCTCACCTGGGGCACGTCGCTCGTGCTGCGGATCCTGCGCCGCCCGCCGCTGGATCACCGGCTGAGCTGGTCGGTCGTCGGGAAGGTCTTCGGCTCGTCGACGGCCGCGTGGGCGCTGCAGGGCGTGCACCTGTGGCTGCTGGCGAACTCCGTCGGCACGCCGGGCTTCAGCGGTTTCGTGCTGTGCGTCGGCGCCATGGCGGTCGCGATGACCGTCGGCACGTTCGCGTTCATCCTGCCCAGCGGGGTCGGTGTCCGCGAGGTCGCGCAGGTCGCCGTGCTGACCGCGTCGGGCCTCACCGTCGGCCAGGCGACGGCGTTCGCCATCGCCTCGCGCGTCATGTTCACCGTCGCCGACCTGATCACCGCCGGCGCCGCCGCCCTCTCGGCCCGCCTCGTGACCCCGCGCATCTAGTCGACTAATTGCGGGGCGGGGCCTCAGGGGTTCAGCCGGTAGATCACCGCGTCGGCGTTGCGGTACACCTCGGTCACGAAGTTCAGTCCCTCCAGATCCCGAAGCCCGGCCTGCCGCGGGGCGCCCGTCGGGTAGCCGTACTGCCCGAGGATCACCCACCGCACGTTCAGCCGCGCCACCGCCGCCCGGACGTCGGGGTTCGACGGGTACTCGCGGAAATGCCACTCCAGCAGCCGCGCGTCCGACGGTGACAGCGTCTCGTCGAAATGCCCGGAAGTCGTGCGGACGCCGGAGATCGCGTAGGTCCACACCGTCCCGTCCAGCCGGTCGTTGAGCGCGCGCTCGCCGGGCTTCGTGAACGTGGCGAGCTTCTCCATCGCGACGACCTCGTCCGGGCTCACCGGCAGCTTGTGCGGGTCGATCCCGGGCGTGTTCGCGTAGCCGGACGCGACCTTCTCCGCGTTGGACCGCGCGTAGAAACCGTTGCTCAGGAAGGCGAACCCGCCGAACACCGCCAGCGCGACGACGAACGCGGGCACCTTCCGGAGCGCCACGGTGTCCCGCAGCCACGCCTGCGTCTCGGCGAGGCCGTGCGCCGCGATGATCGACAGCGGGACCGCCGCCATCGACATGAACCGGTACGGGTCGTTCCACCACGGCCGGGACAGCGCCAGCACGACGGGCTGCTCCGACGACGTCACCGCGATGTAGGCGAGCCCGGTGATCAGCGCCGTCACGCCGATCCACCGCAGCGCGCCCGCCCGCGAGAAGAAGATGAAGCCCAGCAGCAACGCCGCCGAAAGCCAGATCTGCGGATAGGGCTCGTGATGCTGGAAGCCCAGCAGCGCGCCGAGCGCCGTCGTCGCCCGCCATTCGACCGGCCAGCTGCGGTAGGGCACCTCGCCGTTCGCGAGGCCGATCGCGCCGAACAGCTGCAGCCCCGCCACGACGACCGCGAGGACCCCGACGATCGCCAGCGCCCGCAGGTCACGTCCGACCCGCCGCCACCGTTCACCGGGCGCGACCCAGCGTTGCAGCAGCAGCGGACCGGCGAACAGGATCGCGCCGAACAACGCCGACGAGTGCACGCACAGCAGCCCGACGGCGCTGATCAGCAGCACGAAGCCGGTGTCGGGCGCCGGGCGGTCGAGGTAGCGCTTCACCGCGACGGCGGCCAGCGGGGTCAGCGCGAGACCGAGCAGGAACGGGAGCAAAGGTCCCCTGCTCATCGATTCGTACAGGCTCATCACCGGCGCGATGGAGACGACCGCGACCGCGCCCGCGAACACCGCGCGCCCCCGGAACACGCGCACCATCGTGACCAGCGACAACGCCAGCAACGCGGGCAGCAGGGCGGTGTTCACGTCCAGCGTCAGCGGGATGCTCGCCGGACTGAGCGCGTACACCACGGACGCCAGCAGGTGGTACGCGTTGGGGTAGAACACCGGCGCCGCGTCGCCGTACCAGTTGACCTCGCCGGTGCCGAACAGGCTGCCGTCACCGGTCTCGGCGATCTGCCGGACGCCGTTCGCGTGGTACACGGCGTCGAACCCCTGCGGGATGGCGTCCAGCCTCCCCATCCCGCGGACCACCGCGTACATCCCGACGGCCGCCGCCAGCAGCAGGCACGCCCCGACGGCGAGGTGCCCGGACCGCCCCCACAGCGGTTCCTCGGGCGCGGGCGGCCATCGGCGCAGCGTGAGCCGTCGCAGGCCGAAGGCGGCACCGGCGAACAGGACCGTCGCCACCGCGTAGGTCACCGGGGTGAACGGGAGCCCGAGCGCGGCCGTCCACGGCCCGGCGAGACCGCCGATGGCGTAGCTCAGCAACGGGGTCGTCCCCGCGAGCACCCAGCCGCGCAGTCCGGCGGCGAGACCGGTGAGCAGACCGGGCAGGCCGATGACGAGCAGAGCGACACAGACCGTGAGGATGTCGGTCAGCAGGGAGGTCTGAGTGGGCACAGCGCTTCCTCGGGGTGGGGAATCCGCACGGAACCCCCGAGGTGCGGAACGGAATGGGAAACCAGATTAACGGCCGAGGGGTGGTACCCGAAGGAGTCACGTCCAGGAGGGAATTCGGAGTAGTGACCTCTACTCCGCGCACACCGGACTCACCCGTTCGTGTCAATTGACTGCGCCGAAAGAAACACGCTGGCGCCGCGTTCGATACTTGACCGTAGTCTTTTTGTCAGGGGAGTGGCTCAGCCCGGGAGGGGTGGGGATCAGGTGGTGATCGCGCTTGCCGTCGCCTGGTGCGTGCTCGCGATCTTCGTGCTGGTGGCCTGGCCCAAGATCGGCGCCGACAGGAACTGGCGCACCGTCGCGCTGCTGCTCACCCTCGGTTTCTCCCTGGCGCACCAGCTGGTGTTTTCGACCATCGCGGAAGACGCGTACATCACTTTCCGCTACGCCCAGAACATCGCCGACGGCAATGGTCCGGTGTTCAACACCGGCGAGCGGATCGAGGGCTACGCGAATTTCCTGTGGATGATCGTGATCGCGTTGCCGAAGGCCGCTTTCGGTACCGATATCGAAACCGCCGCGATAGTGCTCGGCGTCCTCGCCACCCTCGGCGCCGTGCTGCTCGCGCACGTGACGGTGAACCGGGTGGTCGAGCGGGCGGCGGGGGAGTCGCGCCCGGCCGCCGGGGTGGCCGCCGCGGTACTCGTCGCGGGCGCCGGCGGCCTCGCCGCGTACGGCGGATCCGGCACCGAGACGCCGTTGTTCGTGCTGCTCGTGTTCGGTGTCTTCGCCGCGCTCGCGGCCCGGCGCCCGGTCGTCGCGGGCGTACTCGTCGCCTTCGCGATGATGACGCGTCCGGCAGGGGTCCTGCTCGCGATCCTCATCGGCGGCTGGCTGGTCGTCGCCGCCCTGCGCGGCCGCTACACCTGGTGGGCCCCGGCGGCCTGGCTGCTCGGCGGGCTCGTCTTCGCCGCGCCGTGGACGGCGTGGCGGATGACCTACTACGACCACGTGCTGCCCACGTCGGTCGTCATCCCCTTCGACCTCGACGTCCCGGACCGGATCGACCGAGGGTGGCAGTACCTGTCGGGGTTTTCGGTGGTCCACCAGGGATTCCTGCTGCTCGGCCTGGTCGCGGCGGGGGCGCTGCTCCTGCGCTGCACCGGCCGGACCCCGCACGAGGCCGAGGCCAGGTCGCTGGCCTGGCTGATGCTCGTCACGGCCGTCGCGATCGCCGGGTTCGTCGTCTACTTCGGCGGCGACGCGAGGCCTGCCTGGCGACTGCTCGCGCCGATCCCGCCGCTGCTGTCCGTCGCGGCCGTGTCCGTCTACGGCGTGCTCACCGCGACCGCGAAACCGAGCCCGCGACCGCGTCCGCCGCTCCAGCGGCTGATGCCGGCCGCCGCGCTGGCGCTGTCCGGGCTCGCGGTGCTGGTCTCGGTGTTCAGCCCGGAGATGCTGGCCCGCGTGCGCGCCTGGCACGACCACGGAGCGCAACTGGAGGAGATCGGCCGCTGGCTCGACGCCTACCTGCCGCCCGGTTCGGTCGTGAGCACGTCCGCGCCCGGCGTGCTGTCGTACCACGCCGGGACGCAGCTCCAGATCGTCGGCGTCCGAGGTCAGACCGATGCCGAGGAAGCAGGCGAAGCCGTCGTCTCCCGGAGACACCCGACGATCGCCGTCGTCACCGACAACGGCTACTCGCCCGCACAGTCCTGCGTGATCGATCCGGCGTACTCGGCGAGGTATCGCGTCGCGACCTTCGTGCGTGAAGGGACGTCGTCCTGGCTCGCCGTGTTCCTGCGGGCGGACGTCGAGCGTTCGGTGAGGGCGGCCCTCGACCGCTCACCCGATTTCCGCCACGTACCGTGCCCTTCGTGAGTGTCGACGAACGCGTTTCCCCCAGCCGGCCGGCGGTGCTCGAATCGAGCTCGTGGCTGTCCGGCCTCGGCGTGTTCGCCGCCGCGCTCACCGTGCTGCTCGTCCGCTTCCTGGTGCCGAGGCCGGTCGGGATGGCCGACAACGGCGACGGCTTCCGCGTGCTGTGCGGCGCGGGCATCCCGTGGAAGGGCAAACCGGAGCCGTTCGTGCACCTCGCCTACACCGCGCCGGTGGGCGAATGCGACGCCACCTATCTCCTGACCCAGAGCTGGTTCGCGCGGATCGCGCGGTGGATCGGCGGGCTGCTCGGCCTCGAATCGACGCTCAGCCTGGTCGTGCTCGGCGTGCTCTCCAGCGTCCTCGCCGCCGCCGCGGTCGCGCTGATCGTCGTCGGACTGCCGTATTCGCGGCGCGTCCGCGGCTTCGCGGCCGCGGGGCTGCTGCTGGTCGTCGCGGACTCCGCGTTCTTCGGTTACTTCGCTTCCGTGCTCGGCGAAGGCGCCGCGTTCCTCGGCCTGCTGCTCGCCGTCGGCGGCCTGCTGGTCTCCGCGCGGCCTGGATGGTGGCGCTACGCGGGCCTGGCCGTGCTGCTGTTCGGCGGCATCGTGGCGGTCAACGCCAAGGTCCAGACGCTGATGATCCTGCCGCTGCTCGCGCTCGCCGCGCTGCTCGTCCGCCCGGCGGGCGTCAGCGGCCTGAAGCGCTGGCTTCCCGTGGTGTTCGTCGTCGGAGCGCTCGCCGGAGGCACGGCGTACGCGCAGCAGACCGTCGAACCGGCGAAGCTGCCCGACGGCTCTCTCGCCGCGCGTCCCGGCGACGATTCGCGCGAGATCAACATGTTCAACACGATCTTCCTGACCATTGTGGACGGTCGGCACGACACCGGGGCCGACCTCGCCGCACTGGGGCTGCCCGCTTCGTTCGGCCAGTACGCGGGCAACGGCTGGTGGCATCCGAAGCCCGCGACGAGGGATCCCGAGTACCCGAAATACCGCGAAAAGATCAGCAGGCGCAACGTCGTCGAGTACTTCGCGACGCATCCCTGGCGCACCGTCGGAATCCTGGACCGCGCGGCGGGCGATCTGCTCACCGCGCGGCCGCCCTACCTCGGCAGCTTCGACCAGTCGGCCGGATTCGCCCCGGAGGCACAGGAACACCGCGTCCCGGTGGCGTCGGCCATCACGAAACTCTTGGCACCACTGGGTTTCTTCGCCTTGCTGCCGATCTGGTTCCTGCTCGCTTGGCGCGGCTGGAGGGCCCGGCGCGACGCGGTGGGCGTCGCACTGGGCTTCCTGCTCGCCGTCGCCGTCGGCCAGTTCGCGCTGGCCGCGCTGGGCGACGGCCTGGAGAACGTCAAGCACCAGGTGATCGCCTTGTACTGCACGCTGCTCGGCGTCGTCCTGGCGCTGGTGACGTTCGCGCGTCAGGACCGCTTGAGGTCGTCCGCGACGTCCAACGTCCCTTGATGCGGCCGGAAGCCGTTGAACGCCTTGAAACCCGCCCGGCCCGGTGCCGTCGGGAACGACACGAGCGCGGCGAAGATCAGTAGCGCGACGGCGTCGACCCAGAACACCGCCGCACCGCCGACGAAATGCAGGTTCACCGCGATGTAGAGGAAGAACAGCGCGCCGACCCAGAGCCGCCGTCCTTCGCCCCGCTGCTGATCGAGCACGATCGCGACGAGCGCGACGAGCAGCGGCGCCATCATCACGAACACCCGCGGGGTGTCGGTCGCGACGAGCCGTCCGGCCAGGCAGCAGGCGAACAGCCAGATGCTGGAGATCAGGAGTTCCGCGCGCAGGCCGTGCCGGCGGTACTGCTGGTACAGGCCGTAGCCGAAGATCAGCCAGAAGAAGTGGAACGTGGTGAACAGCTCGACCTGGCCGGCGCCCTTGTTCGCGTTGAGCGCGAAGCGGATGTTGTCGAGCAGTCCGCTGTTGGACTGGCCCGCGCCGAACCCGTAGTCGCCGCCGATGAGGTTCTGCGCCCAGATCCGGTAGCCGAGGTAGATGCCCACGGCGACCACGAAGACGCCGATGCCGCCCAGGACATCGCGATCACGGAACGACCGGCCGCGCGTCCACGCGATCAGCGGGTACAGCGGAGCCAGCAGGAGCGTCGTCTCCTTGTTGATCGCGCCGAGCACGATGACGATCGCGAACGGGATCAGCTTGCGCTTGAGGATGAACCAGATCGCGAGCAGATAGAGCAGGTTGTTGAGCGGGTCGACCAGCCACGGGTTGCTGAAGGCGTACGGCGCGTACCAGAACGTGCAGGCCAGCGCGACGGCGGCGAGCACCGAAGTGAACAGCTGCAGTTTCAGGTACGAGCGCAGGAATTCGAAGAAGACGATTACCGTGGCGAGCGTGACCACGAAGGTGAAGGCCACCCACAGGACGTCGAGGGAGAGCCCGGTCAGCAGATTGCCCCGGTGGATGATCCACGGGCTCAGCATCCGCAACGCGAAAGGGTTCTCGACGGCCGCACCGGTCTGCTCCGACATGCGGTAGTAGTTCAGCGCGTCACCCCAGGCCGCTTCGTGCGGTTTGGGGAACTTCGGCATGAAGGAGATCAGGTTGATCAGCGAAACCGTGCCGAGCGCGAGATAGGCCCAGAGGCGCTGAGCGCCAGGCCCCCCTCGCGGCAGGAGCGTGATTTCGGTGGTTTCGTGCGTCACGATCACATGTTAGGGCAGTGACCTGCGGTGATCGGACGAAAGGTCACCTGTGACCTACGCGACCGTAGGTAGGTTACCCTACGGTAGCGTAACCTGAACGAATGGCCGAACTCGTTTACCCGCCCGTCATCATGGCGGCGAAGCTGATGTTCCGGGTGCTGGACAACCGCATCCGGGTGGAGGGGACCGAGCACATCCCGTCGACGGGCGGGGCGGTCATCGCCTGCAACCACGTGAGCTACCTCGACTTCATCTTCTGCGGGCTCGGCGCGCGGCCGGCGAAACGCCTGGTCAGGTTCATGGCGAAGAAGGAGATCTTCAGCAACCGGATCGCCGGGCCGCTCATGCGCGGTATGCACCACATCTCCGTCGATCGCGGCGCGGGTCTCGCTTCGTACCGCGAAGCCGTCGAGCGGCTGAAGGCCGGAGAGGTCGTCGGGGTGTTCCCCGAAGCCACGATCAGCCGGTCCTTCACCGTGAAGGACATCAAGTCCGGCGCCGTCCGGATGGCCGCCGAAGCGGGCGTCCCGGTCGTGCCGATGGCGCTGTGGGGCACGCAGCGGCTGTGGACCAAGGGCCGTCCGAAGGACCTCACCAAACGCCACGTCCCGATCTCGATCCTCGCCGGCGAGCCGATGCACCCGAAGGCCGACGAGGACGCCGAAGTCCTTTCGAAGGACCTTCGGGTGCGGATGTCCGCGCTCGTGGAACGCGTCCAGGCCGATTACCCGGAGAAGCCGGGCTCCGACGACGAGCGCTGGTGGCTGCCCGCGCACCTCGGCGGCACCGCGCCGACGCCGGAAGAGGCCGCGAAGCTCGACCGCGAAGGCCGCTGAAGGCCGGTCAGAACCAGCGTTCGAGGACCTGTGCGACGCCGTCCTCGGAGTTCGGCGCGGTCACCTCGTCGGCGACGTCCAGCACGTCGCGGTGCGCGTTCGCCATCGCCACCCCGTGCCCGGCCCAGCCGAGCATCTCGATGTCGTTGGGCATGTCACCGAACGCGATCACCCGCTCGGCCGGCACGCCCAGCCGCTCGGCGACCTCGGCCAGCCCGGTCGCCTTGGTGACGCCGTGCGCGGAGACCTCGATCAGGCCGGAGTTCGTCGAGTAGGTGATGTCGACCGCGCCTTCGAGCACCTCGCGCGCGGCCCGCGCCATCTCGTCGGAGGTCATCCCGCGCCTGCTGATCATCAGCTTGATCGCCGGATGCCCGAGCACCTCGGCCCGCGGCGCCTGCGTGCCCTCGTTGTCGCCCCACGGGTTGTGGTAGTCCGGTTCGATCACGAAATTGCGCATTTCCTCATCGGCCGCGGACTCGCCGATCCGCTCGGTGGCGTACCGGCAGCCGGGAAGAGCGTGATCAAGAGCACTCACGGCGTCGTGCAGCAGCGTCGGTTCCAGCAGGCCGTGGACCGCCACGATCCGGTCCGTCCCGATCTCGTACAGCACCGCGCCGTTCGCGCAGACCGCGTACCCGGTCAGGTCCAGCGGGTTCGCGATCGGGGCGATCCAGCGCGGCGGACGGCCGCTGACCAGCACGAACGGGACCCCGTCCTCGGTGACGCGCCGGACGGCGCCGATCGTGCGTTCGGTCAGGACCTCCATCGGGCCGAGCAGGGTGCCATCGACGTCGGAGGCGATCAAGAGGGGTTTGTCCACCGGCACATTGTCGCCGAAGATCCGCCCATCGGGCGAAGCGTCGGTCTGGACCAGTACCTTCCCCCGTGTGCGCGTAGGCATCGTGATCCTTCCGGAAGATCGTTGGTGGGCGGCCGAGCCGAAATGGCGGGCCGCCGAGGAGTACGGCTTCGACCACGCTTGGACGTACGACCACCTCGGCTGGCGGAACCTCGTCGACGGCCCGTGGTTCAGTGCGATGCCAACGTTGACGGCGGCCGCCATGGTGACGTCGAAGATCAGACTGGGCACCTTCGTCGCGTCGCCGGTCGCGCGGCACCCCGTGCCGTTCACCCGCGAGCTGACCACCCTCGACGACATCTCCGACGGCCGGTTCATCCTCGGCGTGGGCGCCGGCGTCCCGCACACCCATTACGACGCCGCCGTCCTCGACGGCCCGGAACTGTCGGTCAAGGAGCGCACGGACCGCTTCACCGAGTTCGTCGAAGCGCTCGACGGACTGCTGATGACCGACGGTTTCGACTTCGAGGGCGACCACTACCGGGCCAAGGGCGCCCGGAACCTGCCCGGTTGCGTGCAGCGGCCCCGGCTGCCGTTCCTGGTGGCCGCGAACGGCCCGCGCACCATGACGCTCGCCGCGCGGTTCGGCGCGGGCTGGGTCACCACCGGCGTCAAGGCGGAGACCCAGGACGAATGGTGGAAGGGCATCGCGGAACTCGTGAAGACCTTCGACGAGCGACTCGACGCCGTCGGCCGGGACAAGGCGGGCGTCCAGCGGTTCCTGAGCCTCGACTCGGCGCCGGTCTTCTCCCTCTCCAGCGTCGGCGCGTTCACCGACGCCGCCGGGCGGGCCGGTGAACTCGGGTTCACCGACATCGTCACCCACTGGCCCCGGTCCGGGGACTACTACGTCGGGCGCGAATCGACGCTCGAAGAGGTCGTCAGCGACGTACTCCCGGTACTCCAAGGAAGAAACTCCTAGGCCGATCGGGTGACATCGGTGGGCCGACTCAACCGGTTCCGCCTAGCGGTCGTCTGAGGGATGAGTACAGCGAGTGGGTGCGGCCTTCTTCGGCTGCCCCTCATGGGTCACCCCGGGGGTGAATGGGGGACTGAGGCTCGCGTGGTCGCGGCGGGGGCAGTCCGCGACCACGCGAGCTGTGTTTATTTGTCGCGCGCTGACGGAAACATTTCGCCGGGCGCCGACCACGTGGAGCTCGCGTTTTCGGGGTAGGCGCCCGGCAAAATGTTTCCGTGGCCTTCGGCCGAAAGAGGGCGCGCGACGGTGAAGTCTCCGTCGGGCGCGGGGCGCCCTTGGGGAGACCGTTCGGTGAAGGGGACTTCCCCGCGTCACATGTGGTGAAGGGGGCTTTCACCGCATCTGACGTGGTGAAGGGGGCTTTCCTCGCGTCAGATGTGGTGAAAGCGTCCTTCGGTCCCCGTCAGGGGGGTCAGCGGGTCAGGGTGTAGATCGAGGCGCCCGCGTTGCCGAAGTCCTTCCGCAGGAAGTTCAGCCCGTCCAGATCCCGCAGCCCCGGCGCCGGCGGCTCACCGATCTTGATCGGCGTGCTCCCGATCAGCACGTGCTTGATGTTCAGCCGCTTCACCGCGGCCTGCACCTCGGGGTCGGTGTCGTAGTCCCGGAAGTGCAACGCCAGGTACTTCGCGTCCGGCGGCGGCACGCCCGGGTCGTAGTGCCCGGCGACCGGGTGGATGCCGGTGATCGCGTACAGCCAGGCCGTCCCGTCGAAGCGCTCGTTGAGCACCTTCTCGTCCGGTCCGATGTTCATCTTGGTCAGCTGGTCCATCGCCGCCAGCTCGTCGGCGCTGACCGGCGGCGTGACCTCGCCCTCGGGCCCGTTGTAGTACAGGAACGACACCGCGTGCGCGTTCGACTCGGTGTAGAAGCCCTTGGTCAGCACGGCCGACGCGGCCACGACGAACACGGCGGTCGCCAGCCCGAGCCGGGCGGGCAGCGCGGGACGGCTCTTCACCCAGGACCGCCCGCTCGCCCACTTCGCGAACCAGCGCTGCAGCTCCGCCATCCCGTGCCCGGCCAGCAGGCACAGCGGGATCGCGGCGAGCGCCATCAGGCGGTACCGGTCGTTCCACCACGGCCGCGACAGCGAGATCACCCACGGCTCCGCGCCGAACGACGCGACCAGCACGAACAACGCCGAGAAGCCGATCGCCGAAAGCCCCACCCAGCGCATCCGGCCGAGCCGGAACAGGCTCAGGACGCCGATGGCCAGCAGCACCGTCAGCCACACCTGCGGCGCGCTCAGCACCTGCCGGAAGGTCACCAGCAGCCCCAGCGACTTCAGCACCGGCAGCTGCGAGCCCCACGCGTAATAAGGGTAGGAACCCGAAGTGAATTTCAGGGCGCCCAGGATGTGCGGCGCCGCGAGCACCGCGCTGCCCACCATCACCGGCACCATCTTGACGACGTCGCCGCCGATGACCCGCCAGCCGCCGCGGCCCTCCGGCACGCCGTCGAGCGGCTTGTGCCGCAGCGCGCGGTACCAGCGCTGCACCACCAGCGGGAACGCGAACAGCAGCGCGCCGAACAGCGCCGACGAGTGCGCCGCCAGCAGCCCGACGGCGGTCAGCGCGAGCACGTAGCCGGTGTCGAGACCCGGCCGCGCGAGGAACCTGGCCAGCGCGACCACGGCCAGCGGCGTCAGCACGATCCCCAGCGCGAACGGCAGCAGCCCGCTGGACACCGACTCGTACGCGCCGGTGGTGGCCGCGGCGGCCACCAGGGCCGTGCAGCCCGCGAACACCGCGCGCCCGCCGAGCTGGCGGATCAGGGCGACCATCGACAGCGCGAAGATCCCGGCGACCGGCATCGTGATGGCGTTCAGCGTGACCGGGATCGTCGTGCCCGAGATCGAGTACACGAGCGAGCCGACCAGGTGATACGCGTTCGGGTAGAACGAGCCGTCCGGGTACCAGTTGATGGTGCCCATGCCGGTCAGCGAGCCGTCGCCGGTCTCGGCGATGTAGCGGATGCCGTTCGCGTGGAACACGGTGTCCCAGCGCTGGAACACCGCCGTCGTCCCGCCGCGGGCGGAGAGCACCACGAGGATCGAGATGCCGATGGCCAGCGCGACGCAGGCCGCGACGGCGTAGTGCGCGCGGGGGTGCCACTTGGTCGGCGGCTCTTCGGCGCCCGGCTTGATCCAGCCGCGCGCCTGACCCAGCCTGCGCAGGCCGAAGCCGATCCCGGCGAGCACGGCCGTGACGGCCGCCACGGTGAGGGGGTTGTACGACACGCCAGCGAGTGCCAGCCACGGACCGGCCAGCCCGGTTACCGTGTAGGACAACAGCGGGGCCAGCCCCGCCAGTGCCCAGCCGCGCAGGCCGGCGGCACGGCCGACGAGTCCGCCGGGGACCGCCAGCACGGCCAGGTACGTGATGGTCGCACCGAAGTACGACCAGAAGGTGTCCGGAGTAGGCACTGCTTCCTAAATGTGTCTGTCGAAGGTGAAAACCGGTGCTCGGTGCAGGGCACGGAGTTGACCTGCGTACCCTCGACGCCCGTGAGCGCGCACACGAACCCCGACAAGATTACTGAAGCCGATTTCGCCGGCTACGACCTCATCGTGGTCGGGTCCGGATTCTTCGGGCTGACCGTGGCCGAACGGGCCGCGGCCGAGCTCGGCAAGAAGGTCCTCGTGCTGGAGCGGCGCCATCACATCGGTGGCAACGCCTACTCCGAAGCCGAGCCGGAGACCGGGATCGAGGTGCACCGTTACGGTGCGCACCTGTTCCACACCTCTAACAAGCGCGTGTGGGAGTACGTCAACCGCTTCACCTCCTTCACCGGCTACCAGCACAGGGTCTTCGCCAAGGTCAAGGACCAGGTCTACTCGTTCCCGATGAACCTCGGCCTGATCAACGAGTTCTTCGGCAAGTCGCACACGCCGGACGAGGCCCGTGAGCTGATCGCCAAGCAGTCGTCGGAGTTCGAGACCGCGAACGCGCAGAACCTCGAAGAGAAGGCGATCTCGCTGGTCGGCCGCCCGCTGTACGAGGCGTTCATCCGCGGCTACACGGCCAAGCAGTGGGAGAACGACCCGAAGAACCTCGGCGCCGACATCATCACCCGGCTCCCGGTCCGCTACACCTTCGACAACCGGTACTTCAACGACACCTACGAGGGTCTGCCGGTCGACGGCTACACCGCGTGGCTCGAGAAGATGGCCGAGCACGAGAACATCGAGGTGCGGCTGAACGTCGACTACTTCGACGTCCGCGAGCACATCCCCGCCGGCACCCCGACCGTCTACACCGGGCCGCTGGACCGCTACTTCGGCTACTCCGAGGGCCGCTTCAGCTGGCGCACGGTGGACTTCGAGTCCGAGGTCGTCGAGACGGGCGACTTCCAGGGCACCTCGGTGGTCAACTACAACGACGAAGAAGTGCCCTACACCCGGATCATCGAGTTCCGGCACTTCCACCCGGAGCGCAAGCACTACCCGAACGACAAGACGGTCGTGTTCCGCGAGTACTCGCGCTTCGCCGGCGAGGCCGACGAGCCGTACTACCCGATCAACACCCCGGAGAACCGCGAGAAGCTCGAGGCCTACCGCGAGCTGGCGAAGGCCGAGGCCAAGGACAAGAACGTGCTGTTCGGCGGCCGTCTCGGTACCTACAAGTACCTCGACATGCACATGGCCATCGGCTCGGCGCTGTCCGCGTTCGACAACAAGATCGCGCCGCACCTGACCGATGGCGCGCCTCTGGACGGGTCCCTCGATGCTTGAGAAGGGCGCACCCACGGGTGAGGTCGCGGTCCTGGCCAAGGCTCAGGGCGTTCTGAAGAGCGACATCACGGTCAAGGCGGCACGGGGTCTTTCGCACTTCGGCGAGCACAGCGCGGGATGGTTCGCGCTGGGGCTCGTCGGGGCCGCGGTGGACAAGAAGCGGCGCAAGGACTGGCTGGTCGCGGCGGCGGGCGTCGTCGGCGCGCACGCCGCGTCGATCGCGGTGAAGCGCGTGGTCAGGCGGCCCCGGCCGGACCACCCGAGCGTCGAGGTCCTGGTCTCCACGCCGAGCAAGCTGAGCTTTCCGTCTTCGCACGCGACTTCGACTACGGCGGCGGCGGTGCTCTACTCCGGATTGACCGGGCGTAACCTGGTCCCGGCCCTGGTACCGCCGATGCTGGCCTCCCGGCTCGTGCTCGGCGTCCACTACCCGACCGACGTTCTGGCCGGAGCGGCCCTTGGGGGCGTAGTCGGCGGCTTGATACGTAGGAAGCTGAAGCGACGATGAGTGAAACGACCGAGAAGGCCGATTCCAAGCCTGACGATGTAGAACCCGTGGCCGAGGCCGCCGAACCGAAGAAGGTCGCCGGCGGTCTCGTCGGCGGCATCATCAAGACGGCACGCCCGCGTCAGTGGGTGAAGAACGTGCTGGTGTTCGCCGCGCCGTTCTTCGCCTTTTCGAAGTCGACGGACCGGACCGGCCTGCTGATCGCCGCGCTGATCGCCTTCGCGGCGTTCTCGCTGGTGGCCTCCTCGGTCTATCTCATCAACGACGCTGTCGACGTCGAGGCGGACAAGGCGCACCCGACCAAGCGGAACCGGCCGATCGCGGCCGGGATCGTGCCGGTCCCGGTGGCCTACGTCTCGGCGGTGGTGTTCTTCGCCCTCGGTCTCGGCATCTCGTTCTTCGCCAGCTGGCAGCTCGCGGTCGTGCTCGCGGTCTACGAGGCCGTCCAGCTCGGCTACTGCTTCGGGCTCAAGCACCAGCCGGTGGTCGACCTGGCCATCGTCGGCTCGGGCTTCCTGATGCGGTCGATCGCCGGTGGTGTGGCGGGCGGTATCGCGATGTCGCAGTGGTTCCTGCTGGTCACCGCGTTCGGCTCGCTGTTCATGGTGGCGGGCAAGCGCTACGCCGAGATCATGCTCTTCGAGCGCACCGGGGCGAAGATCCGGTCTTCGCTCAAGAAGTACTCGGCGAGCTACCTGCGGTTCGTCTGGGCGACGTCCGCGGCGATCCTGATCATGTCGTACTGCCTGTGGGCGTTCGAGATCCGCCAGGTCGAGCACGACTCGGTCTGGGCGGTCGTCTCGATGGTCCCGTTCGTGGTCGCCGTCCTGCGCTACGCCGTCGACGTCGACGGCGGCAACGCGGGCGAGCCGGAGGAGATCGCGCTCAAGGACCGCGTGCTCCAGGTGCTCGGCGCGAGCTGGGTGGTCACGCTGTTCCTGTCGTTCTATCTCTGATTCGACAGCTCGGACACAGCGCATCCACAGGTTGCGCACGCATCCTCGGTGGTGGGAGCGGGTAGGACACCCGCTCCCATCGACCTAGGAGCGAAAGATGAGCGACCCTCAGCGGCCGTCCGGCGACGACGACAAGACGGTCGAGCAACCCGCCGTCGGTGACGAGACCGCGAAGAAGCCCGACGAGACGCCGTCCGAAACGCCCGCCGCCGCCCCGGCCGAACCTCCCGCCGGGCCACCGCCGGGCTGGGTGCCGCCACAGCAGGCTCCGCCGGAGAAGGGCGGCTTCCGCCGTTTCGCCGGGCATCGCGCGACGCAGCTGGTCGCGGTCGGCCTGCTCGGCTTCCTCCTCGGCGGAGGGATCATCGGCACCGCCGTCGGTCTCGCCGTCGCCAGGCACGACGACCGGCCGGGGATTTCCCGCGAACACCGTGGTCCAGGCGGTCCCGGTATGCACCGGGACTTCCGTGAAGGTCCCGGTGACCGGGGCTGGCGTGACCAGTCCCATGGCGGGTAGATAACGGAATCATCACGGCACCGTGTACGGTGTTCGTGATGCGAAGCGCCTCCGCTGAACTTCCCCAGGCTTCCGGTGCGCTGCCGGTAGCCGCCGTCCTCACCCGCCCCTGGGTTCTGCCAGCCGGGGCGGCGGTGGCCTCGGCCCTGGTGTTCGTGCTGGTCAGCGGGCATTTGATCGACGACACGTATATCACGCTGTCGTACGCGAAGAACCTCGCCTTCCACGGCCATTGGGGCCTGATCGAGGACGGCACCGCCAACACCGCGACGTCGCCGCTGAACGTCCTCGTGCTGGGGCTGGTCACGTTCATCGTCCGGGACGCCGTCTTCGCCGCCGGGATCGTCTTCGTCGCGAGCCAGGTGGCGCTCGTCCTCGGCCTGCGCCGGATCGGCGCCGCGACCGGCCTCCCCGCCGGATTCGCGCCGCTGGCGCTGGGCCTGCTGCTGGTGAACCCGCTGCTGCTGTCGTCGGTCGGCCTCGAAGTCGCGCTCGGCGCGGCGGCCGTCGTCTGGCTGATGGTGCTGCTGCACGAACGCCGTCCCGCCGCCGCGGGCGCGGTGATCGGCCTGATCGCGCTGATCCGGATCGACCTGCTGCTGATCGCGTTCGTGCTGTTCCTCGCGCGCCGTGAGTTCTGGGAGGGCATCTGGCGCCTGACGTTCGCCGCGCTCGCGGTGATGCTGCCGTGGTTCGGGTTCAGCTGGCTGACCCTGGGTTCGGCGGTGCCGGACACCCTGGTCATCAAGATCATGCAGCGGTCGTGGGGACCGTTCAGCTTCACCAACGGCCCGCTGCTGTACTGGCGCAACTTCCCGCTCGCGGCGACACTTTCCTTTCTGCCGCTCGTGATCGGCGGACTCGCCGGTCTACTGTGGACGTTCCACTACCGGCGCGGTTCGGAGCGGGCGAAGCGCCTGGCGCCGTTCGCGACCCTCGCGATCGCCGGTGCGACGCACTATCTGGCCTACTGCTGGCTGAACGTCCCGCCGTACCACTGGTACTACGCGCCGAGCATCGTCGGCGCGACGGTCTTCCTCGCCGCGGCCGCCTGCGCGGTCCCCGGCCGGGCCCGGCTCGGCGCGGGAATCCTCGCCGGCGCGTTCCTGCTCGCGAGCGCTTTCGCCTACGCGACCCCCGAACTGCCGCGCCGGTTCGCGCCCATCACCAGCAACCACGCCGCGTCCGACGAATACCGGCGGATCGGCTCGCAACTGGCCGAACTGACCAAGGGGCGCAAGGTGGAAAGCGCGGGCGAGGTCGGCGCGCTCGCCTACGCCTGCGACTGCGACATCGTCGACCAGTTCTCCGACCGCGGCGCGGTCGACCCGGCGATCATCGAGACGAAGAACCGCAGCAGCGAACTCGGCAAGGCGCTGCTGGCGGCGAACTTCCGGTTCTTCGACCACAGCGTCCCGCCCGCGACCCCGGATCTGGTGCTGGCCACCGGGAAGAAACCGCCGTCGAACGCGCTGGCGACCTGGACCATCCACTCGCCGTGGATGGGCACCCAAAGCCTCTACCTGCTCCCGGCCCGCTGACCTCCCGCCCGCTGACCCCCGCTCCCGCGCGTTTCGTCCTCTGAATGCGGTAGTTCGCGACGCCAACTACCGCATTCAGAGGACGAAACGCGTGAGGGGCAGCGGCGGGAGCGGGCGGGGTCGGCTCGCGTGGCGTCACTGCGGTCGTGAGTGGCAAAAGGGTTATTGAGGGGGGCGAAGTCGCCCTGCCGGTGAGCGGGGTCAACGCCTGGTGGGGTGTCTGCTTCTGCCCGCCGGGTGGCCTCGCCGGAAGGGTTGCGAAAGCCACTTTCGCAACCTTCAGTGTTGCGAAGGTGGCTTTCGCAACACCAGCTCCCACGAGACCGCATTGGGCCGCAGGGTGGTCGTGAGTTCTGGTGTCCCCAATGCGGCATTGGGGACACCCAACGTCCCCAATGCCGCATTGGGGACACGGCGGCGCGGCTCGGTGCGGCGCGGCGCGGCTCGGCGCAAGTAGAGGACGAAACGCGAGGGGGTCAGCGGCGGGAGTGGGCGCGGTCGGCTCGCGTGACCGCCAGCAGGTCCCGCTGGTAGACCACGGACCCGTCGGCGAAGACGAACTGGAGCACCGGCCGCGCCGGGAAACTCCGCCCCAGGTACAGCGCGGTCACCGAACGCACGACGCCCGAGGGCATCTCGTCGAAGGTGCGGAACGGCTGCGCGGGATCCTCGCCCTCCAGCAGCTTCGCCGGGTACACGACGGCCAGCCGACGGTCGGACAGCGTCAGCCGCGCCTCACCCTTGCCGCCGGCGAGGTGGTCCGCGAGCCGCGCGGCGGTCTGGTCGGCGGTCCGCGCGACGACCCAGTAGGCGATCGTCGGATCGTCGGTCCAGTCGCCTTCGAGGACGTCCGGCGCGGGCAGCGGCCACCGCGTTTTCCCGGTCACCACAGGGGTTTCCCGCGACGGCTCATAAGGCAGTGTGAGCTTGCCGTCCAGCAGCAAGCCGACGTACCCGTGCGCGGGCGGGCAGCCGACGATCAGGCGTTCGCCGGGCGCGAGCCAGAACTGGTGCAGTTCCCGTTCGACGATCTCGTCGACGGTCTTCGCGGTCAGCGGCGTGTTCTCCATCAGCTCACCGTCACCGAGTACAGCCAGGCGAACTGGCGCGGATCGTCGCAGTCGAACAGGAAATCCATCCCTGAACCGTCCACAAAGGACGCCCGCAGGCACGGTCGGCGCTTCTTGCCGTGTTCGGCCACCGCGAAACCGGCGATCCGATCGCGCGGGATCCCGGCGCGCGGCACCATCTCGTGCCGCGCGATCGGGACGCCCTCGGCGTTCTCGCCGTAGGTCTTCGTGGTCATGATCGCGGCGATGTCCTTGCCGGTCTTGACCACGCCCTTGCCGAACCCGATCGCCTTCGACATGAACGACTTCTCGGCGGGCTTTTCCGGCTCCGGCGGCGGGATGAACTTCTCCAGCACCAGCAGCCGCGCGCTGGTCAGCGCCCACAGCCGCGAAAGCGAACCGCTGGTGGACAGCTCCCGCACCGCCGCGTGCGCGATACCGCCCTGTTCGCCGAGCACGATGACCTGCGGTGACGGCGGATTCGAAGCGCCGCCGTCGTCCTCGCCGCCCAGCGCGGCGCTGACGAAGTCACCGGCGAAGTTCGCCGCGCCCGAGCCGATCTTGCCCAGCACGCTCTTCTTCGGGACACCCCAAGGGTCGAGGCCGCGTACGTCGTAGTTCAAGGTGCGGCCGTACGCGGCCCACAGCAGCCGTTCGCCCGGGTTCAGCGAAGGCAGGGCCTGCGACGCGGCCCCGAGCGGGTAGCCGAGATTCATTCTTCGATCGTGAACCCTCTGTCGGTCGCCGCGCGGCGCTCTTCCTCGGACGACGAGTCCTGCGACTCGTTGTACCCGGCCTTGACGCCTTGCTCGACGCCCAGCTCCGTCAGATTACCGGCACTGCCGCGGAAAGCGGCCTTGCCGAAGCTGGTCGTCCCGCTCATGCCCATCGCCCGCAGCCCGGCCTCGGTGAGGTTCGTGGTGAGCGCGTCCGAGCCCTCGCCGCCGACGCCGTACCGGTTCGCGAACTTGTTGGCGGTCTTGGAGGCCCCAGTCGCCGGGTTGGCCTTCGTGACGATCTTGGCGAGGGGGTTCTTGTCGATCTGGTCGGCCAGCCGCTTCTGCAGCCAGTTGCCGTCACGCAGGCCCTCGGTGCGCTCGACGACCTTCTTCAGCGGCCCGTTGCGGAGCATCTTCAGGATGTCTTCGAGCTTCTCGATCAACGGCTTGAGCTTGCCGAGCAGCTGCTTGACCTTCATCCCGAGCCGTCCGCCGGTCACCGCGACCTGACCGGCCGTGGCCGCGCCCGCCGCGCCGACCGAGGCGCCCGCCGTGATCCACGAGGCGGCCAGCGCGGCCAGCCACTCGATGATCAGGCCCATCACCAGTTCCTGGATGATGTCGATGACGATCTCGACGAACGCGTCGAACAGGTCGGCGGCGATCTCCAGGATCTGCTGCAGCCCGCGGACGTCGTTCGCGAACGCCTTGGCGCCGCCCGAGAACTCGGTCATCTGGCCGCGGAAGGCGTCGCCCGCGTCGCCCTTCCAGGCTTCCTTGGTGCCGTCTGCCCGCTTCTGCTCGTGCTCGGCGACGCCGTCGAGCCACTTGGCCGTCTGCTCCCAGCCCTTGGCGGTGCTGCGCATCTGCTCGGGGTCGCCGATCGCGGGTTCCAGCACCAGTTCGACCAGCGGGCTGATCACGATCCCGATCAGGAAGCCGAGCCCGTTGTCCAAAAAGGACTGACCGGGGCTCATCACGAGCTGGAGCTGTTCCATCCGCGCGTGCACGGCCGCGATCGCGACGTCCGGCGGGCTGCTCGCCCTGGCGACGTCCGAGGACGTGCTGACCCACGAGCTGCCGTAGCCGCCGTTCTGCTCCCAGAACCCCTTGCGACCCGAGTCGCCCGCGCTGTTGAGGTCGCTCAGGCTGCCGGGGCCGCTGCCGCCGTCGTCCAGCCCGGCGCCGAGGCCGGTGATGACCTCGGCGGTGCCCTGGTTGTGCTCGGTGTAGGTCTTCGCCGCGGTGGTGGTCTTGTCGGCGATCTGGTCCATGAAGGACTTCGCCTGCTCGGCGAGGTCCTGGCATTCCTGGAGGCCCTCGAAGTACTTGAACGCCATCAGCTCGCCGAGCGGGCCGAAGCAGTCGTCGGAGACCCTGGCCTGCTCCAGCAGGCTCGCGAGGCTGCCGAAGTTGCCCGAGGCCTCTTTGGACCCCGTGGAGTGCGCGGTGAGCGCCTCCGTCTGGACGCCGAAGCCGGTCATGAGTCCCTCCGCAGGATCGGGCCGCCGAAGTCGTCGTCCTCGGCGGGAGCGGGGCGCGACGGACGCTGGGTGCGGACAGGCTGTTGCTGAACCGGCGCGGCCGGTCCGGCGAGGGATTCCGCGGGCGGGGGAGCGCTCGGCCCGAGCGGTTCGACGTGGGCGTTGAACGCCTCTTTGAACTGCTCCGCGCGATCGCCGAGGATCGGCTGGACGGTCTGCTGCATCGCGGCCGCCGCCTGCTGCGTGGCTTCTCTGATCGCGTTCAGGATGTCCTGTTGCAACGCGGTGTGCGTGCGGTTCATCGCCTTGGGGGACAGCTGGAGTCCCAGCAGCGCGCCGGACGGGGCGACGGTCACCGTCACCGAGCCGTCGGCGTTGCGCGCGGATCCGCGCAGCCCGGCGATCTTGTCCTTCAGTTCCGCGGCTTTGGCGGCCTGCTCCTGAAACGACCGGATGGCCGCGTCGAGCTTGGCTTCCTGGTCAGCCATCGATTCCTCTCAACCCGTGACGGAAGGGGGACCCCTCCCGGTCCGTGCACGGGGTGAGACGACAGTGGCGGCGGGGCCGTTCCCTAGATCGGGAGTTTGCGGAAGATCGGCCGCGGGATGTGCCGCAGGGCCGACATGACCAGGCGGAACGGCGCGGGCGACCACACCAGTTCCTTGCCCGCGCGCGAGGCGGCGATCGAGGTCTCGGCGACCTGCTCGACGTCGACCGTCAGCGGGGCGTCCTTCATGCCCTCGGTCATCTTGGTCCGGACCTGGCCCGAGCGGACGACCGTGATCTGCACGCCGAACTCGGCCAGCGCCTCGCCGAGGCCCAGGTAGAAGCCATCGAAACCGGCCTTGGAGGAGCCGTAGACGAAGTTCGACCGGCGGACGCGCTCACCGGCGACCGACGACAGCGCGATGACCTTGCCGTGGCCCTGCTTCTTGAGCTTTTCGGACAGCGCGACACCCACCGAAACCGCGGCCGTGTAGTTCACGGTCGCCGCCTCGACGGCCTTCGCGTGGTCCTGCCACAGCTCTTCCTGGTCGCCGAGCAGACCGAACGCGACGACGGCGACGTCGATGTCGCCGCCCTCGAACGCCTTGTCCAGCACGGCGGGGTGCGTGTCCAGGGCCTTGGCGTCGAAGTCCACGCATACCACTTCGGCGCCCTTGTCCTTCAGGCGCTGCGCGGCCGCGTCGAGCCGGGACGACTGACGGCCGGCCAGCACCACCCGGAGGGGGCGCTCGGCCAGGTACTTCTCCGCGATCGCGAGCGCGATGTCGGAGGTGCCGCCGAGCAGCAGCAGGGACTGGGGGTTGCCAACAGCGTCGATCACAGTTCCAACCTTCGGGACATGTCAGAGGCGAAAACGCCTTCGGGGTCAACGGAAGCGCGGACCTTGCGCCATTCCTCGAGACGCGGGTACATCTTCGCGAAGTTCTCCGCGGAGGTGCGCGAGTCCTTCGCCGTGTACAGACGGCCGCCGATCGCGAGCACGTCCTCGTCGAGTTCCTGGCAGAACCGGCTCAGCCCGTCCTTGATCGGGAAGTCGAGGCAGACCATCCAGCCGGGGTGCGGGAACGACAGCGGCGCCGCGTTGCCCTCGCCCATCTGCTTGAACACGTTGAGGAACGACACGTGCCCGGAGTCCGCGACCTTCTGGATGATCCGGCGCAGCGGCTCGTGCGCGTTCAGCGGCGTGCTGAACTGGTACTGCAGGAAGCCGTTGGTGCCGTACGCGCGGTTCCACTCGCCGAACAGGTCGAGCGGGTGATAGAAGGCCGTCAGGCTCTGGATCTGGTCGCGCGCGTTCTTCGCGGTCTTGCGGTAGTACAGCTCGCCGACCATGGAGAACGACAGCTTGTTCGCCAGCCCGTTCGGGAAGATGTCCGGCAGGGTGGCCAGGGTCCCCGGGTTGAACTTGAGCGGGTCGGCCCGCAGCTTGGGCGGCAGTTCGTCCAGCTTGGCGAGTGAACCGCGCTGGAAGGCCGCGCGGCCGAGCTTCGCACCCTTGGAGATCGAGTCGAACCAGCCGGACGAGTACGTGTAGTTGTCCTCGGAACCGTCGGTGACCAGCGCCAGGGTCTCGTCGAGGTTCGCCGTGCGCTGGATGTCGGCCTTGAAGTAGGCCGTCTCCGTCTTGGTCATCCGGATCTTGGCCCGGACGATGATGCCGGTCAGGCCGATGCCCGCCACGGTCGCCCAGAACAGCTCCGCGTCGGGGCCGTCCGGCGTGATCGTGCGCACCTGCCCGTCGGCGGTGACCAGGTCCATCGACACCACGTGGTTGCCGAAGCTGCCCGCCGAGTGGTGGTTCTTGCCGTGGATGTCGTTGGCGATCGCGCCGCCGATGGTCACCTGGCGCGTACCCGGCAGCACCGGGACCCACAGGCCGTACGGCAGGCCCTCGCGCATCAGCTTGTCGAGGCTGACCCCGGCGTCGAGGTCGACAATGCCGGAGTCCGGTTCGATCGAGTGGATGCGGTCCAGCGCGGTCATGTCGACGACCAGGCCGCCCGCGTTCTGCGCCGGGTCGCCGTAGGACCGGCCGAGTCCGCGCGCGATGACCCCGCGCTCCCCGGCCCGGGTCACCGCCTTGGCGATGGCCTCCACGTCGGGGGTGCTCAGGACGTCCGCGATGGTCGGCGACGTCCTTGCCCAGCCCATGAGCGACTGCCGCTGTGTCTTGGGTGCTTGGGTCACGCCGACCAGGGTAACCACGCCGAACACTGCCCGGAACGTGACCCTGAAGTGCTCGCTTCTACACTTTGCGCATCAGCCCCAGCAGTTTATGAGGTAGAGCAGTGGTGGCGACCGACCCGAAAGCCGGTGCGACGGCAGCAGCGCCGTCCTCCCCTGGGCTGCTCGGGCAGCTCATCCGCTTCGGCCTCATCGGCGGCTTCTGCGCCTTGGTCGACTTCGGCGTCTACCAGGGACTTCGCGCCCTCGGCATGGACGCGACGCCGTGGGAGGACGTCGCCCGCGCGCTCAGTTTCATCGTGGGTACCACGACCGCGTTCTTCCTGAACCGCAAGTTCACCTTCGCCGGTGGACGCCAGGAGGGCGCACGTCAGATCGGTAGCTTCGTACTCCTGTACGCCGTGACGTTCCTCGTCGCCGTCGGCGTCAACCGCACGATGCTGCACGTCCTGCCGGACTCGGCCTGGAAGGCCACCATCGGCTGGGTCGTTTCGCAGGCAACCGCGACCGTGATCAATTTCGTCATGCTCAAGTGGGTCGTCTTCCGCGAGCCCCGCGACATCGTCACCAGCACAGAGGAGAACTGAGGATTCATGCCCGGTAAAGCCGCCGTCACCGGAGAGGCCCCGAGCGCCATGGTGAGCACTATCGACGACACCCGCTTCGCGGAACGCACCCCGCAGGGCCGTCTCACCGCGCAGCGCGGGCTTTACGCCGGCCCGGCCCCCATCGTCAGCAAGGACCTCTACGCCGAACTCGAATGGGGCAGTGCCGTGCGCGAGCGCGCGGGCATCTCCATCGAGCCGGCGTCGAAGGTGTCCGGCAACACCTATTTCGGGCGCTTCCCCGCGAGCTACTGGCAGCGCTGGACCGATGTGACCGAGGTCCAGGTCGAGGCCGTCGTCACCGGTGACGGTCAGCTGTCCGTCGGCGCTTCCGACATCGAGGGTGACCCGCGCGTGGTCGCCGCCGAGATCGTCGCGGGCGCGAAGCAGCAGAAGGTGACGCTCAGCGCGAAGCTCGACAAGTTCTACGACGGCGGCGCGCTCTGGCTCGACCTCGAGACCGAGGGTGGCCAGTCGCTGCGCGTCGAGAACGTCCGCTGGACGGTCGAGGCGCCGGAGAAGATCCGCCCGACCGCGGTGACCATCTGCACGATGAACCGCGCCGACGACTGCCTGTCGAACCTGCAGGCGCTCGCCGCCGACGTCTCCTCGCTGGAGACGCTCGACGCGATCTACGTCGCCGACCAGGGCACCGACCTCGTCGAGTCGCGTGACGGCTTCGAGCAGGTCTCGAAGGACCTCGGCGACAAGCTGCACTACATCAAGCAGCCGAACCTCGGCGGCGCCGGCGGCTTCACCCGCGGCCTCTACGAGGTCGCCGGGCACACCGAGACCGAGCACGCGAACGTCCTGTTCATGGACGACGACGTGCTGCTGGAGCCGGATCTGGTGATCCGGATGACCGCGTTCTCCAACCGCACGGTCAACCCGGTCATCGTCGGCGGGCAGATGCTGAACCTGCTGCACCCGAACCAGCTGCACGTCGGCGCCGAGTACGCCCGGCTGAACACGCTGGAGCCCGGTCAGCCGGTCCAGCACTCGCTCTCGACCGCCGACCTGCTCGGCGTCGACGAGGAGACCCTCAAGCCGAACCGCCAGGAACGCCGCCTCGACGCCGGGTACAACGGCTGGTGGTCGTGCCTGATCCCGTACGAGGTCGTCAAGGCCACGGGCTACCCGCTGCCGTTCTTCTTCCAGTGGGACGACGCGGAGTACAGCTACCGCGCGCGGGGTGCGGGCTTCCCCACGGTCACCCTTCCGGGCGCCGGCGTCTGGCACGCCGACTTCCACTGGAAGGACTGGGACGAGTGGCACCGCTACTTCAACCTGCGGAACTCGATCATCACCGCCGCGCTGCACTCGCCGTTCAACCTGAACCTGCTCTCTCGCGCGCTCCTCGCGCAGCTGGTCCGGTACCTGCTCGGCATGCAGTACGGCCTGTCCGCCACGCTGATCAAGGCCGTCGAGGACTTCCTCGAAGGGCCGGAGATCCTGCGTGACGGCGGCGTCGCCGCGATGAAGGAGATCCGCCGGATCCGCGACGAGTACCCCGAGACCAAGCGGCACAAGGCCACCGACGTCCCGGGTATCGCGTCGAACGACATCGGCATCATCAACAGCGCGCCGCGGCCCAGCATGCAGCGTCTGGTGCTGATCAAGCGGGTCCTCGACCGGGTGCTCGGCCGCAGCCGTCACTCGCTCGGCGCGGTCCCGATCGACGAAGCCCACTGGTGGCACATCGCGACCTTCGAAACCGCCGTCGTCACCGACGCTTCGCAGGAGGGTGTGCGGGTCCGCTCGTACGACCGCGTGAAGATGTTCGAGCTGGCCCGGAAGGGTGCCAAGGTCCTCCAGCGGCTCCGCAAGGAAGGCGCGGCGGTGCAGGAGCAGTACAAGCGCTCCATGCCCGAGCTGACGTCGCGGGAGAACTGGAAGCGGCTCTACAAGCTGTAAGCAGCAGGCATGAGCTGAAAGGGCCCTTCACCGCATAAGACGCGGTGAAGGGCCCTTTCGCTGCGGCGGACGCGACGAAAGCGTCCTTCGGTCAAGTAAGGGAGCCTTAGTGGTATGACGGATCCGGTCGCCCGCGCCCAAGCCCTCGCCGATGACGTTCTCTTCCCGGCAGCCACCGAAGTCGACCTCAAGGGCGAAGTCCCTTCGAGCCACTTCGACGCCCTCGCCGCCGAAGGCTTCTACGGCCTCGCCGCGCCCAAGGAAGCAGGCGGTCCGGGTGCCGACCTCTCGACGATCGTCCAGATCCTGGAGGCGCTGGCCGGCGGCTGTCTCAGCACGATGTTCACCTGGATCCAGCACCACGGCCTGGTCGCCGCGCTGTCCGTCACCGATCGCGTGGACCTGCGCGAGCGCTACCTCCCGGCGCTGATCAAGGGAGAACTCAAGGCGGGCGCCGCGTTCGCCGCGGTGATCCCGACCCCGCCCAGGCTGCGCGCGGAACGCGTCGAGGGCGGCTACCTGCTCGACGGCGAGGCGCCGTTCGTCAGCGGCTGGGGCGTCATCGACCTGCTCCAACTGTGCGCCCGGGACGGCGACACCGTCGTCTGCGCGGCCGTCGACGCGGTTCCCGCGGAGGGAGTGGAGGTCCAGCCGCTCGACCTCGTCGCCGCGCAGGGCACGTCCACCGTGCACCTCGGCTTCACCCGCTACTTCGTCGCCGACGACCGTGTCTACGGGAAGATCCCGCACGCGGAGTTCGTCGCGGGGAACACGTTCGCCTCCCGGCTCAACGGCTGCGCCCCGCTCGGCCTGGCCGACCGCGCCGCCCGGCTCCTCGATGCCCTCGGGAAGGCCGACGACGCCGCCGGGATCCGGGCCGAGATCGACGTCGTCCGCACGCGGCTCGACGCGGGCCTCGCCGACCCGCCGTCCCTGCCCCCGGCCCGGGCGGCGGGCGCGGAACTCGCGTTCCGGGCCGCCGGCGCGCTGGTCGCGGCCAACGGCAGCACGTCGGTCCTCGCCGGACGACACCCCCAGCGGCTCGTCCGGGAAGCCACCTTCCTGCTCGTCGCCGCCAGCCGCCCGGAGATCAAGTCGGGACTCCTGGAGCTGTTCGCCCGCGACTAGGCGCTGTCCCTGTCGGATCAGTGGAGGTCGTGAAGTGAAGGGCAAAGGTGGCGTGTTCAGTCGCCCGCCCGCCCGCCGATCTCGGGTGTTGTGAAAGCCACTTTCGCAACGTTGAAGGTTGCGAAAGTGGCTTTCGCAACGCTCCCCTTCACCACGCTGATCACCGCAGAACACCGGTCCGTGAAGACCTCCTTGAAGGACCCAGGGTCCTTCTTCAAGTCGGGACTCCTGGAGCTGTTCTCCCGGGACTAGTGGAGGCCGAACACCCGGGTCTTGCGGTTCAGGTCGTCGATGTAGGCGGCGGCGACGTGGGAGAAGTTGACCGCCACCTCCGACTCGTCCTTGGTCTGGATCGACTGGACCGAGCCGGTCCGGACGAAATGCGAGAGATCCTTGGTCAGCCGTTCGGCTTCCTCCGTCGTGAGCGCGAAGAGGAGCGGTTCGCCGCCGGCGGCGAGATGGAGTACGAGCGCGGGTTTCTGGTCTGCCATGAACCCATGGCACCAGCACTGATCACGGCCCGGCAAGCGGGTTCGCTGCGGGCGTACCGGGTGCGTGGACTACGTTCATCCCGACGAACAAGACACCCGCGGGGGGAAATGGCGATGCCGCATTCGTTCTCGTTGTCACTGGCTGCGGTGGACATCCTGCTCGAACACGGGCGGCTCGGCCCGGCGCCTGCCCCGTTCGAGGTCCCGCACATCGGCACCACGACCGACCAGCGCGCGATGGTGCGCGAGGCGG
Organism: Amycolatopsis azurea DSM 43854; assembly: GCF_001995215.1. GTDB lineage: Bacteria > Actinomycetota > Actinomycetes > Mycobacteriales > Pseudonocardiaceae > Amycolatopsis > Amycolatopsis azurea. Next base: position 228,536 of record NZ_MUXN01000005.1, on the reverse strand, counting down.
TCTTCCGCGACCTCGAAGGCCGCGGCATGATGCGCGGCGGCAGGCTCGACGCCGACGTCGAACTCGCGCTCGCCACGTTCGTCGCCCCGCAGCTCGCCGTGTGGGCGGTCGCGCAGATGGACAAGGACAAGCAGTTGTTCGCGAGGTCGGCGACGAACGGCCAGTTCGCGGTCGTCGTGCGCCAGGAAGAGAACCTGCTCGTATTCGAGGAGACCAGGCCGACCGCGATCGTCGCGTCGATCGTCGACCTGCTGCCGCTGACCCCGGCGGGTCCCGGCCAGTCCGTCACCATCGCGAAGCCGGCGAGCGCGCCGAAGCGTCCCCGCAACGACGACGCGTACGACCCGTTCGCCAAGGTCGCCGGACCCCGCTCCCACGGGTCGAACCCGCAACAGCGGCAGGTGGAGCGGATCTTCGAGAAGCCGAAGACGCGGGTCGGCCAGTTCAGCGTGTTCATCCGCGGTGGCCAGGTCTTCCCGCCGCTGGCGTGGTTCGACACCGAAGCCGGCCGGTTCATGATGACCTCGCGCCAGGCGGCCGACGGGCAAAGCTGGCTGACCTACGCTCCCGCCGACAACGCGAGGATCGCGCAGCAGCTGTACACCCAGCTCGAAGGCCAGTTCTGAACCGTCGGGAACCGGGGTGAAGCCCGTTTCGTCACAGTTCAGGCGCGTACTGCGATGATCGGCGAATAGCCGCGATCCTCGTTGCGCTGAGTGCTCGGCTAGTAGACTGCCGGGCGGTACGCACGGGCGAGCAGACGATGCAGTGGGGCGGACGATGGCTTTCGAAGCGGACGGCGGACAGGCGGCACCGGACTTCTCGATCGGCTCCGCCATGGGCGCGGCGGCCAACTACGTGGCGGCGGGCGGCCTGAACCAGGCTGCGATCGCCAAGGTGAGCGCCGAGACCCAGAAGCTGGTCTCGGCCGCCAAGAGCGGCGGCTTCAAGATCTCCGAAGAGGGCGTCAAGCCGCTTCGTGAGGCCCTGGCGAACATGACGGAAGAGCTCCGCGAGCTGAAGGTCAAGACCATGGCGCTGAACGACGCGCCGCAGCTCGGTGGCCACCCCTACGGCAAGGCCGTGGCAGCCCACGACCACAAGGGCGCCGCCCAGTCGGCCAACTCCGCGAACGCGATCATCGGGCAGTTCGAGCAGGTGGTCAAGGACGCCGACGAGGCACTGGCCAGGGCGGCCGGACTGTACAAGGGTGTCGAAGACAGCGCGATCGACGCCACCAAGAAGATCCAGGCCTGAGGGACGATGAAGAAGCTTTACGTGGTGCCGCTCGCCGCGGCCGCTCTGGTACTGGCCGCGTGCTCCAGCGAGAAGCCGGGAAGTGCCAGTCCCGCGCCGTCAGCTCCTCCCGCGCAGTCGAGCGCGTCCAGCGCCGCGCCCACCTCCGGTGGGGACACCGCGTCGATCGACCCGTGTTCACTCGTCAGCGCGACGGACCTGGCGTCCTACGGGACGTTCAAACCACCGACCACCGACAACGCGGGCGGGGCCCGGCTCTGCACGCTGAGCAAGGAGGCGGCGACAGCCGCGGAAGCTCTTTCGATCGGTGTCGGGGTTCGTGACACGCAGGGTCTCGACTCGGTGAGCGACGCCGGCAACGGCAAGACCAGCGGCAACGTCAACGGGCGCAAGGCGGTACTCGCCCCCAGGCCTCCGGGAGGGTGCCTGATGGCGCTCGAACTCACCGCGTCGGCACGGGTCGACGTCCTGATCGCCGGAGACGACACCGAGAAGGCCTGCGGGATCGCCGAGAAGGTCGCCGACATCGTCGAACCGAAGCTTCCGAAAGGCTAAGGGGGAATCAGGATGACCACGAAGACACCGAACCTGAGCGAGAAGCAGGTCTCCGACCTTTCGCCCGCGGCCCGCGACGCGTACTTCCAGCAGAAGGCCGACGAGGGCGTCGATCCCAGCGACGGCTGGCTGTTCGGCGCGGTCAACCGGTTCATCGCCTCCGGGAAGGCGCACCAGCAGTCCCAGGAGGTCGGCGACAAGAACGTCGACGAGCTGACCAAGAACAAGGACGTTCAATACGTCGAGGGACTGGAGCCGTCGAACGCGGACTACCAGGGTTACGACCACGAGAAGCTCGAACAGTTCGTCAACAGCGACCTGAACGTCAACCAGGTCACCGACGTCTCCACGGCGTACCACCACCTGCACCAGGCGTTCAACACCTTCTCGACGACCATGGACAAGGCCGTCACGGCGTCGCAGGGCACCTGGGAGGGTGACGCGGCGGGCAACGCGCAGGGCTACTTCAAGAGCCTCAGCAAGTGGTCCGAGACGAACTCCCAGAACGCGAAGCTCGCCTCCGAAACGATCTACGACCAGGGCAACGCGGCTTCCACCGTGAAGAACACCATGCCCAAGCCGATCCCCTTCAGCTGGAAGGAGGAGGTCGGTGGCTGGCTGACGTCGAACCCGTTCAACATGGGCGACAACATCGACAAGTCCATCCAGAAGCAGAAGGACAGCCAAGAGGCGCACACCGAGGCGGCCACCGCCATGCACAACTACGACAAGGCGCTGTACGACGCCGCGTCGAAGCAGCCGGCGTTCGCCGAACCGCCCAAGTTCGGCGTGGACGGCGGGGGCGGTATCGACAAGCCGCAGCCGTACGAGGTTCCGCCAGGCTCGAGGAACCCCGGTGACGGCCAGCCCGGCCACGGCAGCAACCCCGGCAACACCTACATCCCGCCGGGCAACGGTGGCGGCAGTGGCGGCAGTGGCAGTGGCAACGGTGGAGGAGGCGGCGGTGGCGGCGGCCACATCCCCGGTCCCGGCAGCACCACGGGTACGGGCAGCATCCCGTCGAGCACGACACCGTCGGGTTTCCTGGGCAACCAGCCGCCGATCAGCACCCCCGGCCCGAACAACAACTCGAACGCCATGCCGATGAGCCCGATGCCGATGTCGCCCATGATGGGCGGCGGCATGGGCGACTCGGAGTACAACAGCCGGAGCGGCCGCGGTGGCGGCGGCAGCGGCTTCGGACCCGGTGGCGGTTCGGGCTCCACGCCCGGTTCGGGTTCCGCGTCCGGCGCGGCCCGCCCCGGCGGTGTCGGCGCCGCCGAAGCCGCGGCAGGCCGCGGTATGGGCGGTCTCGGCGGTGGCGCCGCCGGCCGTGGCGGCCCGGGGATGGGCGGCGGCATGGGTGGCCGCGGCCAGCAGTCGGAGGGGGACGAGGACACCGAGCACCAGCGTCCGACGTACCTCGTCGAAGGCGACCCGGACGAGGTCTTCGGGACCGACATGCGCACCGCGCCGCCGGTCATCGGCGAATAGACACACGAAAAGGGCCCCTCGCACGAGCGAGGGGCCCTTTCGTGTGTCTCAGTAGCGGTAGAACTTTTCCTTGCGGCCCTGGCGAACCAGCTTCAGCCACTGCAAGAACGCCTTCGGATCCCGCTTCACGCCGACGAAGTACAGCCCGAACCGCACCACTTCGAGCGCGCCGATCTTGCGCATGCCCGGCTGCGACAGCAGGTACCCGCGGTTGCGGTAGGTGTAGTAGCGCTTGACCTCGTTCTCCGGGTCCTGCGCGTGGAACCGGCCGCCCAGCATCGGCTTGAACTCGTCCGAGCCGTCCGGGTGCAGGTACGCGGTCTTGAGCGAGGTGCCGAACGGCAGCCCCGAACGCACCAGGCGGCGGTGCAGCTCGACCTCGTCGCCGCGGAAGAACAGCCGCAGGTCCGGCACACCGACGACGTCCAAAGTGGACGCGCGGAACAACGCGCCGTTCATCAGCGAGGCGATACCGGGCAGGAAGTCGACGCCCAGTTCCGACGACGACCGCTTCCAGGTCAGCCCGCGCCGCAAGGGAAACGCGAGCTTGTCCGGCGCGTCGATGTTGGACACCACCGGGGAGATCTCGGCCAGGTCCCGCTTTTCGGCCTCGTCCAGCAGGATCGCGAGGACGTTCTCGTCGGCGGGACGGCCGTCGTCGTCGGCCAGCCAGATCCAGTCCGCGCCCAGCGAGAGCGCGTGCAGCATGCCGAGCGCGAACCCGCCCGCGCCGCCGAGGTTGCGGTGCGAAGGCAGGTACGTGAAGGGAAGCGGGTAGTTCTCGACGATGTCCCGCGCCGACTTGTCCGGCCCGTTGTCGACCACGACGAGGTGGTCGACCGGCCGCGTCTGCGCGGCGATCACCTTGAGCGAGTCCGCGAGCAGTTCCCGCCGATGGCGCGTGACGACGACGCCGACGACGGCACCTTCGGGCAACTGCCGGGTCTCGCTGGTCATCCTTGGCCACCGTTCGTCGTCGCCACCGGCTGCGGCTCGATACCGAAGCGCTCCAGCGTCTCCTGGCTCATGTTCTCGAACGGGTCGCGCCCCTTGTAGCCGGTGAGCACGTCGCGCAGCGAACCGCGCATCTTGACGTGTCCCTCGTCCATCCAGATGGCGGAATCGCAGAGCTCGAAGAGGAACTCGTCCGAGTGGCTGGCGAAAACCAGGATGCCGGACCGCTTGACGAGGTCCTTCAGCCGGTCCTTGGCCTTGTTGAGGAAGGCCGCGTCGACCGCGCCGATGCCCTCGTCGAGGATCAGGATCTCCGGGTCGATCGAGGTGACCACGCCCAGCGCCAGGCGCACGCGCATACCGGTGGAGTACGTCCGCAGCGGCATCTGCAGGTAGTCACCGAGCTCGGTGAACTCCGCGATGTCGTCGACGCGGGCTTCCATCTGCTTCGCGGTCATCCCGAGGAACAGGCCGCGGACGATGATGTTCTCCAGCCCGGAGATCTCCGGGTCCATGCCGATCCCGAGGTCGAAGACCGGTGCGATCTTGCCCGAGATCTTCGCCGAGCCACGAGTGGGCTCGTAGATGCCGGACAGCAGCCGCAGCAGGGTCGACTTCCCGGCACCGTTGTGGCCGACCAGGCCGACACGGTCGCCTTGCTTCAGCGAGAGCGTCACGTCGTGCAGGGCTTCGATGATCGGCACCTTGGTCTCGGTGCCGATCTTGCCGCCGACCTTGCCCAGCACCTTCTTCTTCATGGAGCGGGTCTTCGCGTCGAAGATGGGGAAGTCGACGTAGGCGTTGTGCACATCAATGCTGACCATCTGTCACACCCAATAAGAGACGCGGGAACGGTAATTGCGCATCGCAACCAGGGCGAGGCCCCAGCCGATGATGGTGATGCCGCCGACGACCACCCAGCTGTAGGGGCTGACGGCCTGCCCGATCAGTGGTGCCCGCACGATCTGGATGAAGTGGAAGAGCGGGTTCGCGTAGACGAACGGCAAGGCTCCCGAAATGCCCGTCCGGGCGCCGCCTGCCATGAGCTGGTCGATCGGCCACACGATCGGCGTCATATAGAAGAGCAGCTGGATGAGCGAGTTGATCACCTGCGGGATGTCGCGGTAGCGGGTCGAGATGATGCCCAGCAGCAGGGTGACCCAGCCGGCGTTCAGCGCGAGCATCAGGATGCCGGGGATCGCGCTCAGCGAGTACCAGCCGAGGCCGGGGTGGCAGATGCCGGTGAAGCCCTCGTTGCAGTTGCCGGTGTTCAGCGAGTACTGGTGGTTGAGCGAGGTGAAGAAGATCGCGACCACGATCACGTAGACGATCAGGTTGTGCATCAGCATCAGGGTCTGGCGCCACACCGTGCGCAGCACGTAGACCGACAGCGGCGCCGGGAGCTGTTTGATCAGCCCTTCGTTGGAGATGAAGGTCTCCATGCCCTCGGAGAGACAGCCGCTGATGAAGCCCCAGACGATGAACCCGGTGCTGATGTAGGGCAGGAACGTCGCCGTCGGCATGCTGAACAGCTGTGAATACAGAAGTCCCAGGCCCAGCGCGATGATGCCCTGGCTGATGGTGATCCAGAACGGGCCGATCACCGAGCGGCGATAGCGCTGCTTGATGTCCTGCCAGCCGAGGTGTCCCCACAGCTCTTTGGCGGCGAAACCGGTCTTGATGTCGGCGAACGCGCGCGAAAAGGTCTTGCTGTCCGAAATCGGCGGAACCGAGGTCGGCGCAGCACTGTCGGCGGCGTGAACCGTGCTGGTGGCATGCACGGGAACGAGGGTACCGATGGGGCCGATGGTGCCTGGGCCGCCCCGCCCGGAGGTGGTCCGACGCTCCCGCTCCGGTGACGGTGTGTGCGGAGCATACGATGCACGGATGCCGGTCCCCGACAGTACGGTTTCGGTGTCGAAGCCTGTCCAGCGCGCGCTGTATTACCTGGTCGCGCCGGTCGGTCACCCCAACTACGGTGATGAGCTCATCGCCGCGAGCTGGCTCCGGCATCTGGCCGAAGTGGCACCCGACGCGGACGTGTGGGTGGACACCCATTCGCCCGGTCCGGCGGCCGTGCTCCTCGACGGGCTGCATCCGCGGGCGAAGTTCACGGACACGCTGTGGCGGCTTTGCTGGGAGGCCCCTTCCGAGGACCCGTGGCAGACGGCCGCGTGGGTCAGGGAAGCCGTGCACAACCCCGGCATGATGCCCAGGTTGCATCACGGGATCGAGCTGCTCGCGACGGCCGACGTGGTGCACGTCGTCGGTGGCGGCTACATCAACAGGCTTTGGCCCAAGCAGATCGGGCTTCTCGCCGGGGCGGCGGCCGCCGCCGAGCGGTCCGGTGGCCGGGCGGCGATGACGGGACAGGGGCTGTTGCCCGCTTGCGACGACGTCGGGCCGTTGTTGCGCGCGCTGGCCGACCGGTTCGAGATCGTGGAGGTCCGCGACGACGCCTCGGCGGAGTTGCTGGACGTGCCGGTGGGTCTCGACGACGCGTTCATCGGGATCGGACCGCACCTCTACGACGAGGCCGAAGACCTGCCCGAGGTCATGCTCTGCCTCCAGTCCGACCTGGTGGAGGTCGGAGTCGGCAAGCTGGCGGGCGCGGTGCTTTCGATGGTGCGCTCGTGGAAGATCCCGACCGAGAAGATCGGTGTCGTCGAAGGCGTGCCCCGGGTCGACCGCGAGGTGTTCGCCCTGCTCGAGCGCGAGCTGCCGGGCGCCCGGTTCTACCCGTTCTCCCACATCTGGACGCACGGGCTCCCGGTCTCGCCTGGGCAGACCTGGATCTCCACCAGGTTCCATCTGCACATGCTGGCCGCGGCGGCGGGTGCTTCGGGAGTGGCGGTTTCGATCCACCCCGACTACTACGCGACGAAACATCGTTCCCTGGCGGCGCTCGGGTCCCACTGGACGCTGCTGGAGGATCTGGGCCAGGTGCCCGATCGGCCGGAGGCGGGCGGATACGCACCCGAAGTGCTGGCCGGGTTCAAGAAGGCGAAACACGATCTGGCGAAGGCCGTCTACGCGCCCGTGGATCGCCCAGTCCCGGAGGCTGACGAGCCTCCGGATGCCCAGGTGACCCCACTGCGCAGGCGGTGGGCTCGCATCATCCGCATCTGATCGATAGCCGACAGCGAGGTTTCGAGGGCCGTTCCTGTCCTCGATCCTTCCTACCGTCGTGCTCATGACCGACGAAATCACGCCGTTCACGATCGCCGTCCCGCAGCGCGACCTCGACGACCTCGCCGCCCGGCTGGCGAACACGCGCTGGCCCGACGAGATCGACGGTGTCGGCTGGGGGCTCGGGACACCGCTCGGGTATCTCCAGGACCTCGCCGAGTACTGGCGTCTCCGCTATGACTGGCGCACCCACGAGGAGCGCCTCAACGGCTTCCCCGGCTTCCTCACGAACATCGACGGCGCGAACGTCCACTTCCTGCACGCGCGGTCACCGGAGCCGGACGCGATCCCGCTGGTGCTCACGCACGGCTGGCCGGGGTCCATTGTGGAATTCCTCGACGTCGTCGGGCCCCTGTCCGACCCGCGTGCGTACGGTGGCGACCCCGAGGACGCGTTCCACGTCGTGGTGCCGTCGCTGCCGGGGTTCGGGTTCTCCGGGCCGACGACCGAGGCGGACTGGGGTCCCGGCCGGATCGCCGGCGCGTGGCCGGTGCTGATGTCGCGGCTCGGGTACGAACGGTTCGGGCTGCACGGCGGCGACTGGGGCGCGATCGTTTCGCGGCAGGTGGGCGTCCGGTGCCCGGAGCGGGTGCTCGGCGCGCATCTGACGATGCTGCCGCACGCGGTGCCCGAGCGTGAGTTCGAGGACGGCGAGCTGGGCTACGCGATGATCCAGGCGACCAAGCCGCAAACGCTTGCCTACGGGCTCACCGACTCACCGGCAGGGCAGCTCGGGTGGCTGGCGGAGAAGTTCAAGTCCTTTTCGGACTCGCGCGACGTTCCCGAGGACGCGATCGACCGCGACGATCTGCTCACCACCGTGATGCTCTACTGGCTCACCGGCACGGCGAACTCGTCTTCGCGGATCTACGCCGCGCAGGGCGGGGCCTGGGGCGAGGAGCCGCCGAAGTCCACTGTGCCCACCGGGGTGGCCGTGTTCCCGAAGGACACCGGCCGGCCGCTCCGGCACCTCGCCGAGCGCACCGACCACATCGTGCACTGGTCCACTCCGGACCGCGGGGGTCACTTCCCGGGGCTGGAGGTGCCGGATCTGCTCATCGACGACCTGCGGACGTTCTTCCGCCCGCTGCGCTGACCCTGCTCAGAGGTACTGGCCGGGCCCGTGCGAGTCGCCGCCCGCCGCGTGTCCGCCCAGGGCACCGCCCGCGGACGGACCCGCCGGGAGCCCCCGCCGCATCTGCTCCAGCTGCACCCGCGCGGCCATCTGCTGCGCGAACAGCGCGGTCTGGATGCCGCTGAACAGCCCTTCCAGCCAGCCGACCAGCTGGGCCTGCGCGATCCGCAGCTCGGCATCGGACGGCGTCGAGTTCTCGGTGAACGGCCGCACCAGCCGCTCCAGCTCGTCCTGCAGTTCCGGCGCGAGCGCCTGCTCCAGCTCCCGGATCGAGGTCTGGTGGATCTCGCGCACGCGCGTGCGGCTGGCGTCGTCCAGCGGCGCGGCGCGGACCTCTTCCAGCAGCTGCTTGATCATCGTGCCGATCCGCATCACCTTGGCGGGCTCTTCGACGAGGTCGCCGAGCGATTCCTCCTGCTGCTCGCCCTCGCCGTGGTCACCGGACGAGCCGAGCCGCGCGGTGCCGACCGGAACGCCGTCGGGCCCGACGACCACCACGTGGGGCGAGGAGTCTCCGCCGCCGTCACCGGGGGTGTTCGATTCGCGGGAAACTGGGTCGGTCATGTGCTCCATCCTGGCCTACGTCGGGCGCGAAGCGCAGTGTGGTTTTCGACGCCGTCTCCGAGCGTAGCGGGAATCGTCGCGCCCCGTGGTCGGCTGGCCAACCCCGGGTAAAGCGCCAAACCGCACGTCCGTACGGTGTCCCCATGGCGTTCGACGTCGCTCGTATCCGTGGGTTGTTTCCCGCGCTGGGTGACGGCTGGATTCACTTCGACGGCGCCGCCGGAATGCTCGTACCTGAACAGGTCGCTTCGGCCGTATCCACGGCCATGCGCGCTCCGGTGTCCGGGCCGGGTGGAGCGTTTCCGGCCTCCCAGCGTGCGGAAAGCATTGTCACGGCCGCTCGCCGGGCGGTCGCCGACCTGGTCGGCGCCGACCCGGCCGGAGTCGTGCTCGGACCCAACGCGCCCGACCTCATCCGCCGTCTCGTCGACGCGATGGCCGACCGCTGGACGATCGGCGACGAGGTCGTCGTGTCCCGGTTGGACGAAGAGGCCAACCTCGCGCCGTGGCGCCGCGCCGCGAAACGCGTCGGCGCGGTCGTGCGCTGGGGCGAGATCGACATCGAGACCTGCGAGCTGCCCGCCTGGCAGTACGAGAACCTCGTCTCCGCGCGCACCAAGGCCGTCGCGGTCACGCTCGCGTCCGGTTCGGTCGGCACCCGGCCCGACGTCCCGACGGTGATCGAGTTCGCCAAACGCGTCGGCGCGCTGGTGGTCGTCGACGCGACGTACGCGGCGCCGTTCGTGCCGCTGGACCTCAACGCGCTCGGCGCCGACGTGATGGTGGTTTCGGCGCAGGCCTGGGGCGGGCCGTCGGTGGGGGCGCTGGTCTTCCGCGATCCCGAACTGCTCGAACGCCTGCCGTCGGTCTCGCTCGACCCGGCCGCGCGCGGCCCGGCCCGGATGGAACTGGGCCCGCACGCGTACCCGCTGCTCGCCGGCCTGATCGCGTCGATCGACTATCTGGCCGGTTTGGACGACGCGGCGATCGGTTCGCGGCGCGAGAAGCTGGTGACGTCGCTGGGTTCGGCGAAGTCGTATCACGCGGGACTGCTGGCGCAACTGTCCACAGAGCTGCGTTCGCTGCGGCACGTGATGGTCATCGGCGACGCCATGCGCCGGATCCCCGCGCTGGCCTTCGCCGTCGCGGGCAAGAAGTCGCCCGAGGTCGCGGAGTATCTCGCGTCCCAGGGGCTCTGCGCCTTCGCCGACGACGGCACGAGCGGGGTCTTCGGTTCACTGGGCGCCGCCGAAGTCGGCGGCGCCGTCCGCATCGGACTCGCGCATTACTCGAACGTCTTCGAGGTCAATCAGCTCGTCCGGGTGCTGGAAGAAATCCGCTAGGACTTCGCGGCGAGGAGGACCTTGCCGAAAACGGTGCCTTCTTCGAGCGCGCGGTGCGCGGAGGATGCCTCGGCCATCGGGACGACCTGGCCGACGATCGGCTTCACCGAACCCTGCTCGACCAACGGCCACAGCCGCTCGCGGACGTCGGCGACGATCGCCGCCTTCTGGGCCAGCGGCCGCGAACGCAGGCCCGCGGCGTACACGCTCACGCGTTTGCCCAGCAGCTTGCCGATGTTGAGCTCGCCCTTGACCCCGCCCTGCATGCCGATGACCACGAGCCTGCCGTCGGCCTTCAGCGCGTCGATGTTGCGGTCGAGGTACTTGGCGCCCATGTTGTCGAGGATGACGTCCGCGCCGCCGGTCTCGGCGCGCAGGACCTCGACGAAATCCTGCTCCTTGTAGTTGATCGTGATGTCGGCGCCGAGCTGGCGGCAGCTCTCCAGCCGCGCGGCCGAACCCGCGGTCACCGCGACCGTCGCGCCGAGCGCCTTGGCGACCTGGATCGCGTGCGTGCCGATCCCACCGGCACCGCCGTGGACGAGCAGGACCTCGCCCTCGGACAAGCCGGCGTGCATGACGACATTCGCCCAAACCGTGCACGCGACTTCGGGCAGTCCGGCGGCCGCGAGCAATTCGACTTCGGCGGGCAGCGGAAGCAGTTGTCCGGCCGGGACGGCGACCTTTTCCCCATAGCCACCACCGGCGAGCAAAGCACAAACCTCGTCGCCGATTCGCCACCCCTCGACGCCTTCGCCGATTTCGGCGATCGTGCCCGAACATTCGAGTCCGAGAATGTCGCTCGCGCCCGGCGGAGGCGGATAGTTGCCCTGACGTTGCAGCAGGTCAGCCCGGTTGACGGCGCTCGCGGCGACCTCGATGACGACTTCGCCTTCACCCGCCACCGGATCGGGGACCTCGGCCCATTCGAGAACATCGGGATCGCCGGGCTCACGGATGGTGATCGCGTACATACAGGCGACCCTATAACGGTGAAGGTAAGTCCGCCGAACGTCGGTTGACCTATGACGCAAACCACACAAAGGTGACGCCCATGTCATATTCGCGAAGAAGCATTGTTCCCTCGATCGTGGTGATGGCCACCGCCGCGCTCACGGTCGGAATGGCTCCCGCTGCGACAGCCGCGCCGGCGATCGACGGACCCGCGCTTGCCAAGCAGCTCGTCAACAAGGTCGACGGCGCAGGAGTGAACCGGCACCTGATCGCCCTGCAGCGGATCTCGGACGCGAACGGCGGCCGCCGCGCCGCCAGCACCGAGGGACACAAGAAGTCCGCCGAGTACGTCGCCACGAAGCTGGAGCAGGCGGGCTTCACGGTCACGCGCCAGGAGTTCCCGTTCACCTACGCGGAAACCCTCGCGGAGAAGCTGACGGTCGCGGGCGCCGACGTCCCGATCATCATCATGTCCTACAGCCCGTCCACGCCCACCGGGGGAATCACCGCCCCGCTCGCCGTGGTCCCGGTCGACGACACCAGCGGCTGCGAGGCCGCCGACTACGCCGGCGGGGTCACCGGCAAGATCGCGCTGATCCAGCGCGGTGGCTGTTCCTTCGCGCAGAAGCAGGCGACCGCCGCCGCGGCGGGCGCCGTCGGCGCGATCGTCTACAACAACGTCCCCGGCCCGGTCAACGGCACCCTGGGCGACCCGGCCGCGGGCAAGATCCCGACCGGTGGCATCACCCAGGCCGACGGCCAGGCGCTCGCCGCCAAGCCGGGCGCGTCGGTCACCCTCGACCTGCGCGCCTTCCAGGAGGCGCGGACCAGCTACAACGTCATCGCCGAGACCAAGACCGGTCGCAAGGACAACGTCGTGATGCTCGGCTCGCACCTCGACAGCGTCACCGAAGGCCCCGGTATCAACGACAACGGCTCCGGTTCGGCCGCGCTGCTGGAGACCGCGCTGCAGCTGGGCAGCAAGCCCAAGGCCAACAACGCCGTCCGCTTCGGCTGGTGGAGCGCCGAGGAGTTCGGGCTCGTCGGCTCGACGTACTACGTCAACTCGCTGACCTTCGAGCAGCAGCTCGACATCGCGCTGTACTACAACTACGACATGATCGCCTCGCCGAACACGGGGTACTTCGCCTACGACGGTGACAACTCCGACGGTGTCGGCGCGGGCGCCGGCCCGTACGGTTCCGGCGAACTCGAGAAGACCCTGGTGGACTACCTCCAGAACGGCAAGGGTGTCCCGGTCGAGGGCACGGACTTCACCGGTCGTTCCGACTACGGCCAGTTCATCGCGGTCGGCATCCCGGCCGGTGGCCTGTTCACCGGCGCCGAAGGCGTGAAGACCGCGGCGCAGGCCGCCAAGTGGGGCGGTAGTGCCAACGTTCCTTACGACAAGTGCTACCACCAGAAGTGCGACAACCTCGGCAACATCGACCGCGTCGCGCTCGACCGCAACTCCGACGCCGTCGCGTGGGCGCTGGGCGTGTACGCGACCAGCACCGAGAACATCAACGGTGTCCCGGGTGGCAAGGCCGCGAAGGCGAAGTCGCTTCGCGCGGCCGAGCGGTCCAAGCAGAAGAGCATGAAGGCGTCCATCCACGCCGACGATCACCACGGCGCCGTCGCCGCCTGATCCACGAAAAGCTGAAGGGGCCTTTCCTCGCATGCGATGCGAGGAAAGGCCCCTTCACTGCGTCTTATGCGGGGAAAGTCCCCTTCAGCCCAGGTTGTTGGTCGCGAAGGTGTCGCACCGTGCGGGCTGCCCGGTCTGGAAGCCGGTGGTGAACCACTTCTTCCGCTGCGCCGAGGTGCCGTGGCTGAACTTCGACTCGTCGACCCGGCCCCCGCCGAGCTTGGACTGGATGTAGTCGTCACCGATCCGCGAAGCGGTGTCCAGCGCGGAATTGATGTCCTGCTGGCTGACCTCGGTGAGCAGCGGCCGCCCGGTCTCGATCGGCGTGGTCGTCGCGTGGTTCGCCCAGACCCCGGCGTAGCAGTCGGCCTGCAGTTCGAGCCGCACCGAACCCGACGTCGGCCCGCTCCCGGTGCCCTTTTTGGACACTCCGGTGAGGTTCTGCACGTGGTGCCCGTATTCGTGGGCCAGCACGTAAGCCTCCGCGAACGGTCCGCCCTCCGCGCCGAACTTCGTGCGGAGTTCATTGAAGAACCCGAGATCGATGTACACGTTGGAGTCGCCGGGGCAGTAGAACGGCCCGACGTCCGAAGTGGCGCTGCCGCAGCCCGTGTTCACGCCGCCGTTGAAGAACTTGGTGACGGCCTTGCGGTAGGTCGATCCGGACCGCTGGAATTCCTGGCCCCAGTAGTCCTGGATCGAGTTGATGATCCCGACGATCGCGCAGTCGTGCTTCCGGTTCGCGTCCGCGCCGGTCTTGCACTCCTGTTGCAGCGACGTGTTGTCCACCTGCTGCCCGGAGCCCACGCCGCCGAGGCTGCCGATCCCGCCCGCGGACGGGCCCAGGCTCACGCCGCCGAACTGGGAGATGAGGAAATAGATGACGAGTCCGACCACGCCGAGCCCGCCGCCGCCGAGTGCCACCCGGCCGCCGATACCGCCACCGCCGCCTCGCAGGTCCTCGACTTCGGAGGTGTCCAGGCCCGCGCCTTCGTCGAATCGCACGGGGGAAGCGTAGCCGGACGGACCCGGATATGCCTGGGTGCGGCCACGCAGAGCGGCCGCACCCAGGTCTACCGAGGTTGTCTTGTTCTGATCGCCGGTTGGCCGCGATCACCGGGCCGGCGCCGGGCACTGCCGAGGCGGTCGTTGAGGCCGCGAACCCGAAACAGGCCGGAGTGACGCCGAATGCGCGAGAATGGTCGAGCGCATCTGAGATACCCGCGCTCGTCGCTGTTCGCAGTCGCGACCGACCCGGTCCTTTCCGTTCCGGTCGCGGGGACACAGCAGGCGGTCAACCGCGAGAATCACCCGCCATACCACCACCTGACCCTTCCCGGCTGGGAGCAGGTCCGGCGACCTTCCTACGGTGCGCCCGATACTTGCCCGACCATCCGCTGACAAGCAGAATGCGCCTTTTCGCGCCGAGTCTCAACCTTTTCGTAACCCTCCTTCGGGCGAATGTTCCCCAGGTTTTTTCAGGACCGAAAAGTGACCGGTGGGTATGCGCCTTGTGCGATCAACGTTCTACCCTGCGTGGATGGCGGTGGAGCAGAAGGAAACACGCTGGCTGTCCGAGTCCGAGATGACCGCCTGGCGTTCGTACATCGTCGCCACCATGCGGCTGCGACAACGGCTGCACCGTGAGCTCTCCGAGCGGCACGACGTCACCCTCGCCGACTACGAGGTCCTGGTCTGCCTGTCGAGCCAGCCCGACGACCGGATGCGGATGACGGAGCTGGCGAGCATGCTCGGTTCGACCAAGAGCAGGCTTTCGCACCAGATGGTCCGGCTGGAGGCCGAGGGCTTCATCCGCCGTACCCGCGACCCGGCGGACAAACGCGGTGTCGTCGCCGAGCTGACCGGACGCGGCGCGGAACTGCTGGCGGGCGCGGCGCCGACGCACGTCGAAGGCGTCCGGGAACATCTGATCGACCTGCTGAAACCCGAGGAGCAGCAGGTGCTGGGCCAGGCTTTCGGGCGGGTGCTCGACCACCTGTCGGAGATCGACGGGCTCCCGCGCCTGCCGCCGGTCACTTCCTGAGGGCGTTGATCCGCGCGGCCTGCCGCGTCAGGTGGGTGCGCTCGGCGACGTTGGCCGCCTTCCCGGCGGCCTCGACGTAGAGCCGCGCCGCCGTCGCCAGATCGCCGTCGCGCTCGTGGAGGTACGCCGCCACCGCCGCGTGCCGGGGCAGCGAGCCGTCCAGTTCCGCGAGCGCGGCCAGTCCCGCGCGCGGTCCGTCCGCCTCGCCGACGGCCACCGCGCGGTTCAGCCGCACGATCGGGCTGCCGGTCAGCCGCGCGAGTTCGTCGTACCACTCGACGATCTGCTTCCAGTCGGTCTCCTCGGCGGTGGGCGCGTCGGCGTGGAGCGCCGCGATGGCGGCCTGGGCCTGGAACTCGCCCAGGCTGTCGCGGGCCAGCGCCGCTTGCAGGATGTCGACGCCCTCGGCGATCAGGCGCGTGTCCCACTCGCCGCGGTCCTGCTCGGCCAGCGGCACGAGGTCGCCGTCGGGCGCCGTCCGGGCCGCGCGCCGGGCGTGGTGGAGCAGCATGAGCGCGAGCAGGCCCGCGACCTCGGGATGGTCGATCGCGGCCGCGAGCCCCCGGGTGAGCCGGATGGCTTCGGCGGCGAGGTCGACATCGCCGGAGTAGCCCTCGTTGAAGACCAGGTAGAGCACGCGGAGCACGGTGGCGACGTCGCCCGCCTGGTCGAAGCGCACCCCGGACACGGTGCGCTTGGCCCGGCTGATGCGCTGCGCCATGGTCGCCTCGGGCACCAGATACGCCTCGGCGATCTGACGGGTGGTCAGCCCGCCGACGGCGCGCAGGGTGAGCGCGACCGCCGAAGACGGCGTCAGCGACGGGTGCGCGCACAGGAAGTAGAGCTGCAGCGTGTCGTCCACCGCGGGAGCGGGTCCGGGCTCCGGCTCGTCGTCGACGAGGTCCTCACGACGGCGCCGGGCGGCGTCCGACCGGGCCATGTCGAGGAACTTGCGCCAGGCGACGGTGACGAGCCAGCCCTTCGGGTCCTTCGGCCGGTCACCGGGCCAGACGCGGACGGCCTCGATCAGCGCTTCCTGCACGGCGTCCTCCGCCGCCGCGAAATCGGCTCCGCGGCGGCAGAGGATCCCGAGGACGTTCGGGGTGAGGCTCCGCAGCAGTGCCTCGTCCAGTTCGGCGGTCACTCCGTGACGGTGAGCTGTGCGGCGAACAGTGGACGCAGTTCGAGCCACTCGTGGATCGGTTTCCCGCCCGCTCCCGGAGCGGCCGACAGCTCGCCCGCCAGTTCGAGCGCCCGCTCGTAGCTGTCGACGTCGATCATCATCCAGCCGGCGATGAGGTCCTTGGTCTCGGCGAAGGGACCGTCGGTGACCGGTGGCTTGCCCTCGCCGTCGTACCGGACGAAGGTGCCTTCGGGGGCGAGCGCGCGCTCGTCGACGAACTCGCCGGTCTCGACGAGCCGGGCCGCGAAGTCCTTCATGTAGTTCATGTGCGCCGTGACCTCCTCCGGAGCCCACTGGTCCATCGGGATGTCGTTCACCGCCGCCGGAGCGCCGCGGTAGTGCTTGAGCAGCAGATACTTGGGCATGCCGGAAGAGTAGTGGCAGTCTGCCGGTCTTTCTTCCTGGTGGTCTATACATCCGATCTCTAGCCTTTTCCTCGCGACAGTTTGAGAAGTGTGCGTTTCTTCATCGCGAAAGGAAGAGCACTTGTCCAGAACAAGACGGCGCTACGCCGGGGTGCTGGTGACCGCCGGTCTCATCTGCGGCTTGCTCGCGGGTGAGACCGCGGGAGCGGCGGCCTCCGACGATTCCGTCAACTTCACCGCCGAGTCGTTGCCGCCCGGCGCGACCCCGGTGGCCCCGCTCGCTCCCGCCGTCGCCCAAGCGCAGATCGCCGCCAACCCGGTGATCTGCGAAGGCGACGGTGTCTCCGGCAAGCGCATCGAGCTGGTCTACGTCCGTGAGGCGAGCCAGCCTGACCGGTACGCGACCGTCGTGCCGTCCCTGCGCGCCTACGCGTCCGGGATGGACGACTCGTTCAACGACAGCGCCGCCGTGACGGGCGCCAGCAGGCACATCCGGTACGTGACGACCGCGGGCACGGGCTGCCAGGTCGCCGTCGCGAACCTCGTGGTGCCGGACGGCACCTACCAGACCGGCGCGATCCGCGATCGCGCCATCCAGGCGGGGCATTACAACGCCGACCGCGACTACATCCTGTTCTCCGACAACCCGCTCACCTGCGCCGGCACCTGGGGTGACAGCGACGACCAGCCCGGCCCCGCCAACGCGTTCAACAACGGCAGGCACTACACGGAGATCGCCGTGCCCTGCTGGGGCGCCAACGCCGCGGGCCACGAGCTCGGCCACATGCTCGGCGCGGTCCTGCCGGGGGCTCCGCACTATCAGGGCGGCGGGCACTGCTCCCAGGAATGGGATCTGATGTGTTACGGCGACACCCAGTCCTTCGACTGCCCGCAGCGCGATTCCGACCGGCTGCTGGACTGCGGCAACGACGACTACTTCAGCACGAACCCGGTCCCCGGCAGCTGGCTCGCCACGCACTGGAACGTCGCCAACAGCGCCTTCCTGATCAAGAAGGACACGCCCGACAACGACGACGGCCACGCACGGGGCGGGAAGACCTACGTCATCACCGGTGCGAACGGTGACGCCATCGACGTCATCGGTTCGGCGACCGGCGGCCTCGTCAACCTCAGCAAGCGGGCCCGGACCGACTCCATGAGCCAGAAGTGGATCCTCGGCTACAACACCGGCCTGCAGCTCGTCAACGCCAACAGCCAGCTGTGCGCCGACAGCGCCCAGAGCGGGACGGCGCCCGGCACGCAGATCCTCCAGTACAACTGCAACGGCCAGAACGGCATGCGGTGGGTGTTCCAGCCGCTGGGCAACGGCAAGGTGGCGATCTTCAACTATCTGACGGGCTTCGCGGTCACCGACGGTGGCGCGTACCCGGCGCCGCTCGTCCAGCAGCCCTACACCGGGGCGGCCAACCAGCAGTGGACGCTGAACGCCATCGCCGACCCCGGCCCGCAGGCGGGCAAGAAGTACTACCTCTCCGTCGCCACCAACGGCAACAGCGCGGCCGTGGTCGACGGCTCGTCGTCCGCGGGCGCGAAGATCACCCACGTGGCCAGGCAGGACGACAACGGCCAGAAGTGGAGGCTCACCGACGCGGGCGGTGGGTACTGGAAGATCAGCAACGAGCGGAGCGGTCAGTGTCTGCGGCCGGTGTCCGGCAGCACCGCGGACGGCGCGCAGCTCGAACAGACGCACTGCGGCTCGGCCACGAATCAGCAGTGGAAGCTGCTCCGCAGCGCCGACATGCGCTACGGACTGGTGAACCGGGCCAGCTCGCTGGCGGTCCGGCAGGTCAACAATGGCACGGCCTCGATCCTGGAACAGCGGCCCTTCTCGGGCGGCCGTAGCGACGAGACCGTCTGGGCCCTCGTGCCCGCTTGATCCGAAAGCCGTGATCCACGAACGAAAACGCCCCAGGTCCGCGGACCTGGGGCGCTTTCGTTCGTCAAGACTGGCGGTAGCGGTGGGATTCGAACCCACGGAGGACAGAGCCCTCGCATGTTTTCAAGACATGTTCCTTCGGCCGCTCGGACACGCTACCGCTGTCGAGGGTATCCGACGGGGCTTTGCCGGAACGCTTCGGATGTGGTCGAAGTCCGCTAGTCGAAGTCCCAGTCTGTCGAGATGCCGATGATCACCAACAACAGCGCGAGACCGAGAATGATCGCGACGCCGATGTAGCCGATGATGATCGCCGCGAGCGCCATGCCCTGGCCGCCGGCCTCGCCGCGTTTGGCCTTCGAGTGCGCGATGTGCCCCATGATCACGCCGATGAGCGACAGCAGCCCGGTGCAGACGACCAGGCTGGCGATCGACACGACGAGCGCCGCGATCGCCAGGCCCTGCTCCTGCGGCTGCTGCGGCGCGCCGTAGCCGTAACCGTATCCGTAACCCGGCTGCTGGTACGGCTGCCCGTACGGGGGTTGCTGGCCGTAGGGCTGCTGCTGACCGTAGGGGTCTTGCGGGTATGTCACCGGCTCACCGTAACCGCCGGCACTTCGTTCAGGACGCCTGACTCTTCGCGGCCTTCGCGGCGATTCGCGCCTGAACCTCAGGACGGCGCAACGGCGGCACCGTCGTCGGCGGCTGACGGCGGGCGGGGAGTTCGGACAGCAGCCGCCTGGTGATCTCGGTGATCTCGGCGACGGCGGCCTCGAACGGCTCGCGGGTGGCGTCGGACAGGCTCTGCACCCCGGACACCTTGCGGACGTACTGGCGGGCGGCGGCCTCGATCTCGTCCGGCGTCGCCGCCGGCTCCAGGCCTCGAAGGGTGGTGATGTTCCGGCACATGCCCCGATGGTACGTCCGCCCACCGACGCTTCCGGGCGCTTCGATCACACTGTCGGTTAGAAGCTGCCCTGGTTCGTTGACGCCGAAAAACGTGCGAAGGCACCCTCGGCGGAGTGCCCCTCAGACCCCGCTCTCTTCGCCGTGCGCCCGTCGAGCCGATCCCCGAACCGGCCGAGCCTTCCCCGATCCCGGAACAGGTGTGGCAGCGCGTCCCGATCGACGCCCTGATCGACCTCGTCACCGAAGTCTTCACCGCGCACGACCTGCCGTGGTCCCGTGCCCGGATGGCCGCCGAGGCGCTGTGCCACGGCGATCTCACCGGAACCCCGGAATCGGGGGTCGCCGAACTGACCCGGCTGCATCTGCCGATGCTGGTCAACGGCCTGGTGCGGCCGAGGGCCGAACCGCTGATGATCGCCGACCGCGGTGCCGCCGCCCTGATCGACTACCGCCGCGCGCCGGGCCTGTGGGCCGTCGGCGACGCGATGGACCGGGCGGTGTCCCGGGCGGGCCGCTACGGCGTCGGGCTCATGTCGGTCCGCGGTGTCGGGCCGTTTGGCCGCGCCGGGCACCACGCCGCGAGGGCGCTGCCGCACACCATGATCGGGCTGGTCATGGCCGCGGGCGGGGAACGCGGGACCGCCGCGAACCCGCTCGGCATGGCCGCTCCCGCCGGCGCGTACCCGGAGTTCGTGCTCGACATGGACACCCTGGCGGACGTCGACAGTTCCGCCGTCGCCGGTTTCGCGCTGCTGGTCGAGATCTTCGCCGGGGTGCTTTCGGGCGTCGGCGACCACGATCACGACACCGGGCTGATGGTGATGGCCATCGCGCCGACGACGCTGCGCAGCGCCGACGGGTTCTACAAGGCCGCGAGCGCGTTGTTCGGCAGCCTGCTCGGCTGGGAGGGCGGGAACCCGGTCCGTTATCCCGGCTGGCGCGAGGCGCAGTACCTCGAACAGTGCCAGGCGCTGGGTGTCCCGCTGAACGAGCCGGTGCACCGCGAACTCGAAGACCTCGCGAAGGCGCTGCGCCTGGCCCCGTTGCAGGGGCGCTAGGCCAGTACCACGCGGCCGCCTTCGCCGCCGACCTCCACGACGTCGCCGTTCGTCAGCTGACGTCCGCGCCGGACCTCCACCTCGCCGTTGACCGTGACCTCTTCGGCGTCGAGGAGGTCTTTGGCGTGCGAACCGTCTTCGGCCAGGTTGGCCAGTTTGAGGAACTGGCCGAGGCGGATCGGCTCACCGGTGATCGGGACGTCGTGGATGCTCATGGGGAGATCATCCCCGCGCGTCCATCTTCCGGTACAAGGTGGCGACGTCGGTGTCGAAGTAGCTGCTGTAGGACGTGTCCGGATCGTCCCCGCCGTACAGATAGCCGCCGATCACGCCGACGACGGTGCCGAGTTCGGTCTCCGGGTCGGGGTCGACCACCCACGGCCCGCCGCTGGTGCCGGTCGTGAAGCCGGGACAGCCGACGCGCATCTGATAGGTGTCGGCCTGGCTGCTGGTGCCGTGGCAGACGACCGGCGCCTCCCGCTCGTCCGGATAGCCGGTCAGGGTGATCGGGTGGGCGAACCCGCCGCCGGTCAGCAGGGTGTTGGCGCCGGTGACGCTTTCGAGGGTTTTCGTGCTGCCCGCCTGGCGGGCCGTCGCGAAGCCGACATCCAGGTCCGGATCGGACGAACTGGCCCAGCCGTCGGGAACCTGCGGATCGGAGACGTCCCAGTAGCCGTAGGGCGCGACACCGTCGTGGTAGCCGGGCGCGAACGAGATCCCCGTCGCGTACTCGCCGCCTTCGCCGTCGTGGAGGCAGTGCGCCGCCGTGAGCAGGAGGTCTCCCGGACCGCTGTGGATGACGCTGGCCGTGCAGAAATGCGTGCCTTCGAGGAAGAGCGCGCCGATCGACGGGTTGATCGGCGGCCCGGCCGGGGTGACCGCCACCGTCGCGGTCGGGGCCGCGGGATCGGCCGGGGCGGGCTCGGACGCGGCGGAACAACCGGTCAGAACGACACAGAGCACGAGCAACAGGGCGCGACGCATCGCCTTCCTTCCGGTCGTCCACGGCTCTTGGTTACAGATCACCATAAGCGGTCCACGAACACAGCCCGAATCGATCAACGCACAGCAAGCTCACAGCCGTAGTATGTGTTACCTCCGGTAACAGTCGAACTTGGGAGCGGGTATGAAGTCGTTCACGGACAAGGTCGCGGTGATCACGGGCGCGGGCTCGGGAATCGGCAAGGCGCTCGCGATCGAACTGGCGGGACGCGGGGCGAGGCTGGCCCTTTCCGACGTCGACGCCGTCCGGGCGGCGGGCACCGTCGCGTTGTGCGAGAAAGCGGGCGCGACCGCGAAGGCGTACGAACTGGACGTCGCCGATCGTGAGGCCGTTCTCGCGCACGCCGAGGAGGTCGCCGTCGATTTCGGGGGCGCCAACCTCGTGGTGAACAACGCCGGGGTCGCGCTCGGCGCGACGGTCGAGGAAATGACCTGGGACGACTACGACTGGCTGATGGGGATCAATCTCGGCGGGGTGGTCAACGGCACGAAAGCCTTTCTGCCGCAGGTGATCGCCTCCGGTGACGGGCACATCGTCAACCTTTCGAGCGTGTTCGGCTTCATCGGCGTGCCCACGCAGAGCGCCTACAACGCGGCGAAATTCGCGGTGCGGGGGTTCACCGAGGCGCTGCGGCAGGAAATGCTGATCGCCCGGCATCCGGTCAAGGTCAGCTGCGTGCATCCCGGTGGCATCAAGACGAATATCGCCCGCGACGCGCGGGGCGGCGTCGAGCGGGACATCGACAAAGCCGCCGAGGGATTCGAAAAGATCGCGAGGACGACGCCGGAGAAGGCCGCGCAGACCATCGTGCGGGGTATCGAACGGGGGACGGCGCGCATCCTCATCGGACCGGACGCGTATGCCATCGACGCGATTCCCCGGGTGCTCGGCTCCTTTTACCAGCGGCCGCTCGCGCTGCTGGGGCGCCTGGGAATGAAGCGCCTCTGACAGAAGGGAAAGCCACTGAACGGAGTAACCCTCCGTGGTCCGGACGGCTCGGGATAACTCGATCGGGGTGCGTTACTTACGGCGGCGTCGGAAATGCACCACAATGCTCAAGTTCGTGATTCCGCTTCCGGAGGTCCCCATGCCGCGCGCCGCCCAGCGCCGTACGCCGACCGATGCCGTGCTCGGTGCGAGCGTGCCCATCGAGACAGCCGAGTTGCTGGACCGGACGGGGATCATCGCGGCGAGCCTGCCGAAACGACGGCGCAGCCCGGAGAACGAGATCGAGCCCGAGCCGGCGCCGGTCCGGGCCCCGGTCTGCGAGCCGGTCGTCGACAAGGACCTGCGGCCCAAAGCGGTCGTCATCCATCGCCGGGCCAGGTCCTGGTTGGTCGGTGGAGCCGGGGCGGCGCTGCTCGCGATCGGCTGGTTCGCCGGCACGTTCACCCTCGCGCCGGTCGACGACACCGCCTTGCCCGAGCGGCCGCTGCCCACCGTCTCGACCCAGCAGGTCGCGCCGCCGGCGGTCCAGCCCACGCAGCCCGCCCCGCAGGCCGCCCCGGTGACCGTCTATGTCCCGGTCACCGTGAAGCAGCGAGTGCCCGCGACGACGAAGAAGAAGCCCGCCAAGGAGGAGGCGGTCGCGCTGCCGCCCGCCGAGACCCGGCCGACGGAGGAACCGCGTTCCGACATCACGGCGCAGAACAGGGCCACCCGGGACCTTCGGAGCATGATGGATCCCGTCGTGGCGAGTTCGCTGGCGATGGAAATGGCGGAGGGCATGATGGGGTACGGCGAGGGCCGCTGACCATCGGGAATCATCTCTCCACAGTGGACAGTACCGCAGGTCGTCGGCCGGATGGCCGCTGACAGTGCGGAGGTGATCCATTACCGTGAGCCAAGGGGAGGGGCTCATGGAGAAGGAGGATTCCGCGCGGGACACCGGGTTCAAGGCCGCGTTCGCGGTCGGCGAGTTCCGCGCGTTGTGGGCGGCCGAAGCGCTTTCACAGGCCGGTGACCAGCTGGCCAGGGTCGCGTTGTCCGTGCTGGTCTGGGAAAGAACGTCGTCGGCAGGGCTGACCGGGCTCACCTATGGACTGACGTATCTGCCGACGCTGATCGGCGGCACCTTGTTCGCCGGTTTGGCGGACCGCTATCCACGGCGGACGGTGATGATCGTCTGCGACCTGGTGCGCGCGGCGCTCGCGGTGCTGATGGCCGTGCCGGGGACGCCTTTGCCGGTACTGGCGGTACTTCTGGTGGTCCTGACGACGGCGGGCGGACCGTTCCGGGCGGCGCAACTGGCGTTGCTCCCGGACGTCCTCGAAGGAGAGCGGTACGTCGCCGGGCTCGCGATCCGCACGATCACCATCCAAACGGCACAGCTGGCCGGATTCGGCGGCGGCGGACTGGTGATCGGGCTCGTGACGCCCTACTGGGGACTGGTGATCGACGCGGTGACCTTTGTGGTCTCCGCGCTGCTCGTGTCCACAGGGGTGCGTCGCCGGGGTCCCGCCGTCACGGAATCATCGGTGAAAAGTCGTGTGGCACGGGCTTTCAGCGGCGAAGGCGCCAGAGAACTGTGGCGGGGCAAGGGAATCCGTGTGCTGTTCGGGTTGAAGATGCTCGCCGGTTTCGCCATCGCGCCGGAAGGGCTCGCCGCACCGCTCGCCAACGGGCTCGGGGCGGGGAGTTTCGCGGTCGGGCTCATTCTCGCGGCGGATCCGGTGGGTTCGGTAATAGGATCGTGGATCTTCACGAAATGGGTTCCGGCGCGACGGAAAACGCGAATGGTCGGCATTCTCGCCATCGCATCCGTCGTTCCTTTGCTTTTTGTCTTCTTTCGCCCTCCACTACCGGTCTGTCTCGCGCTGATCGGGCTCAGTGGCGCCTTCGCGGCGCCGTACCACTTGCAGGCCGTCGCGCTGATGGCCCGCGCGGTGCCGGACGGCGTCCGGGCACAGGTGATGGGCCTGACCTCGACGAGTTTGGTGACGGTGCAGGGAATCGGGATCATGCTCGCGGGCGGTCTCGCCCAGTTGACCGGTCCGTTCGTGGCCGTCGGGGTGGCCGCCGCGGTCGCCGTCGCCGCGGCGGGCCCGATGGTGATGGCGTGGAAACGCGCCATCGCCACCGGGCCCGATGTCTGGCTCCCGGCCGGGAGCCGAACCGGCTGAATTGGTGGGATCAGTCCTCGCGACCGTTCATGATGGTCCTCCCTCCCACTGCTCCATCTGTGTGTTCCGGAAATGACTCGAGCCACCCTCAGTACTACCTCGGATACATTGAATTATGTACGGAAGGGGGACCGGTGACGATGATTATGGGGGATGTGGAACTCGCCGGAGAAGGGGCCGGTACACGTCTGAGAGCCTGGGTCCGACACTGGGAGTTATGGTCCGGACCACGTGGTGTACCTGCGATTTTTCTTGTGGTGGAAGGACTTGCGGCTACAGTCGCCGTAATAGCCTTGCTCCGATCGAACTACGAGATTACGGAATTCGTCCGATTTGGATCACTGCTCGGCCTTGCTTTCCTGCAAGCCGAGCTTTCCCGTTCGGTGGAACGGTTGCGGCGGACGCTGTGTGACCGGCCGCACATCAACATGACTTCGGTGTGGACGTTCGCGGGGGTGCTCGTCCTGCCCGCCGGCCTCGCGCTGGCCCTCGGATTGCTCATCTACCTGCATCTTTGGCTCCGGGTGTGGCGGGGGATGAGCCACCGCCCGGCGTACCGCGTCGTGTACTGCGCGGCGGCCATCGTGCTCTCGTGCCTGGCCTCGGGAGCGGTCGTGGCCGGCTGGAACGGCCTGCCGGTCGGGTTCTCCGGCTCGCTGCGGATGGTCGAGGCGGCGGCGGTGTTCACCGTGGCCAACGCGTTCATCGTGGCGTTCTCGGTCTACCTGCACACCGGGGCCCGGTCGCCGCGTTCGCTGTTCGGCTCCGGCGACGACAACCTGCTGGAGGTCACCACCCTGGTGCTCGGGACCTCGACCGCGCTGGGCATCGTGCACGCGCCCGCGCTGGTCCCGTTCGTCCTGCTGCCCGTGCTGGTGCTGCACCGCAGTGTGCTGGTGCGGCAGCTGGAGATCGCGGCGAACATCGACGGCAAGACCGGCGTGCTGAACGCGCACGCGTGGCACGTGCTGAGCGAGCGGGAGCTTTCGTCGGCGGCCAGGGCGAAGAGCAAACTCGGGGTGCTGATGCTCGACCTCGACCACTTCAAGCAGGTCAACGACGTCTACGGGCACCTCGCGGGCGACGCCGTGCTTAAGGTCGTCGCGACGACGATCTCCCAGCACGTCCGCGACTACGACTCCGTCGGGCGCTTCGGCGGCGAAGAGTTCGTCGTGCTGCTGCCCGGTGCGACGGAGACCGAGGTGATCCCGGTGGCCGAGCGGGTCCGGCAGGCGGTGATGGCGATCGAGGTCGAGGTCGGGACGGCGTCGGGACCGCGGACCGTGCGAGGGCTTTCGGTGTCGATCGGCGTCGCGGTCTACCCGTCCGGCGGGACCGTGCTGGAACGGCTGCTGCACGTCGCCGACTCCGCGCTCTACCAGGCGAAGCGGAGCGGGCGGAACCGCGTCGTCTCGCTGGCGGCCGCCTGACCCGCTCGCCCGGCCCACAAGTACATGAAGGCCCCCTTCCTTGCGCCAGGCGCAAGGAAGGGGGCCTTCATGTACTGAAAAGGTCTTACCAGGGCGAGTTGCCCTCGTCCTCCGGAGCTTCGTGGCGCCTATCGCGAGGAGCCTGCGCCGGCGGAGTGGAGTCCGAAGGCGGCGGAGGCGGAGGCGGCGCGGGCTCGGACCCCGGCGGCTCTTCCTCTTCGATCTCGGGGAAGCGGCTGCGCAGGGTGCCGATCATCAGCTCCCTGGTCTCCTGGTCCTCGTCGCCGAGCGACTCCTGCATGACCTCGGCGACCTGGTTCGCGATCCCGGCCTGCGCCTGGTGCATGGTCGCGAGGATCTGCCGCGACAGTTCCTCCATCGGGTACGTCCTGGCCTTGTTCCCGAAGTCGATGGCCGTCACACCGCCGTCCGCTCCGACGGTCACCTTGACGGCGCCGTCGGAGCTGGTGGCGGTCAGCCGCAGCTGCTCGGTCCGCTCCTGGGCGGCCGCGTAGCGCTGGGCCTTCTCCTCCAGGCCCGCGGCCCACTGGTCCATTTTGCGCTGGGCCTCGTCGGGATCCAGCATGAGCTCGCCGAGCTCGTTACCCCTCGTCACTTCTTTCCTCCGATGTCCAAGGCCTTGAAGTCTGCCTTGAACGGTTCCGCGTTGGTCTTGTCACCATCCACATAGGACTTGGCGGCGGTGCGGACGTTGTCCGCCGTCGCCTGGACCCCTTCGCCCGCCGCCTTGATCGCCTCCGCCGCGCGTTCGCCCGTCGGGTTGACGATCGGCGGCAGGAACGCGCACAGCAGGCCGTACGCGTCCGCCGACATCGCCGAACCGGTCGCGCCGTGCGCGGTGTTCAGCCGGTCCACGAGCCCGTCGAGATGGCTCGCGTGCGCGGTCAGGTCGTCCGGGTCGACCTCGAACGAAGCTGCTGTCACTTCCAGTCCTTGTTCTTCCAGTCACCGATCACCGGGGGCGCCACGACCTCGTCGGCCGCGAAGAACGACGGGTCGTCGGATTCGAGGTATCCGGCGGCCTTGTGTTCCTTGTCGTCCTGGCCCTGTCCCTTGGCGCCACCGGGTGCCATGCCGCCCATCGGGCCCATGCCGGTGGAGCCGGGCTTGCCGCCGGTACCGCCGGCGCCGGCCGCACGGGCCGCCGCCGCTTCGGCGTCCATCGCGCCCGCGGCGCCGCCCATGCCGAGCGAACCCGTCGACCTTCCGGCACCACCGAGACCGCTGGCGCCCGAGCCACCGGCACCGCTACCGCCGATGCCGCTGCCACCGAGGCCGCCACTGCCGCCGCCGAAGCCGCTGCCGCCGGTGCCCCCACCGGGGATACCGGGGATGTTCGGCATCTTGGGCGGGGTGTACGGCGTGGGCTTGTAGGAGGAGCCGGGCTCCGGGAAGTTGGGGATCTTCGGGGGGCTGATCGGCGGGATCCTCGGCGGGACCGAGTTCGGTCCGCCGCTGGTGGGTCCCGGGATGTTCGGCAGCGGGATGTTCGGCGGGTTGTACGGGAGACCGCCGCCCGGACGCGGGCCACCGCTTTCGGGGAAGGGGATGTTCGGCGGGGTGAACGACGGCGGTGAGACGGACGGCGGGGTGTAGCCCGTGGTGTGCGTCCCGTCGTCGATCTTGGGCATGCTGATGTTCGGCGACGACGGCGGGCGGTAGTTCTCGCCGCTCGGCCCGTTCGGGATGTTGGGCATGACCGGGTTCGTGACGGGGCCGCCGCCGGGACCGCCACCAGGGCCGCCTCCACCCGGGAAACCGCCGCCGGGGAAGCCGCCACCCGGGTTGCCGCCGGGATTGCCCCCGGCCGGGCCGCCGTTCGGCGAGGAGAAGGGGCTCATGCCGCCGGGGCCACCGCCCGTGCCGCCGGGTCCGCCCTGCGGGTTCCCGTCGAGCGAAGCGGCGATGCCCTCCGGACGCGTACCGTCCGAGCCGACGTTGAACGGGCTGGGGTTCTGCGTGCCGTCAATGCCGTTGGGCGCCATCTGGTCGCGAAGCGTCGCGGGTTGGTCCGCGCCACCGCCCGCGCCGCCGCCGGACATGGGGGTGCCCCGCAACTGCTGGGTCGCCTGGGCCGTCTTCAACTTCGGCGGAGCCGGGAACGCCGGGGTGGCGATCGCCGAGCCGACCGTGCTGTCGAAGTCGGTCATCACCTTCGCGGCCTGGTCGCGCGCGTCCTGCTGCTTCTTGAAGGTGCCGAGGTCCTTCCCGAGCTGCGCCATGTACAGCTGCGGGTCTTTGATCGTCTGCAGGTTGGCGTTGGCCTCCTGCACACTGAACGCCACCGGCGGGTTCGCGTTCATGAGCTTCTGGGTCTCGTTGAGGGTCTGCGAGTGGATCTGCTGCTGCCGCCCGGTCAGCGTCGCGCCGTTCGCCGTCGCGCCGAGCCACTTGCCGACACCGGCGAGGTGTTCGCGGGCCGCGTCGCCGCCCTCGCCCTCCCAGTTGGCCGTGCTCGCGCTGATCGCCTTCGCCAGATTGCGCTGGTGACCGGCCAGGTCGTTGCCCGCCCGGACCCATTCTTCGGAGGTCTCGCCGACCGCGGCCGGGTCCGCGTTCTCCGCGATCGCGGACTGCATCTGCTCGTGGGTGGCGTTGGCCCAGACCGTGGACGGCGGGTCGCCGGGCTTGCGCATGTCCAGGTCCTTGTCGAGACCCTCGCGCGCCTTCTCCAGCTGCCCCTCGTACATCTTCTGAGTGAACTGGTCCTTCATGCCGGCGAGCGGCGTCTTCCCCCAGCCGAACAGGTTGAAGAGGAGGTCCGTTCCGGCCGAGGCCCCGGCCCGGATCTCGTCGCCCGAGGCGGCCTTGTCCGCCAGCGGCCCGACGTAGTAGTCGGACGACGAGTCGGCCGTCGGGTCGTAGAACGAGTCGAGCTTGTCGTAGTCGGGCGAGTTCGGGTCGGAGACCTTCGCCGTCTTCTCCTCGGATTCGGTCACGGGTCTCTCCTCAGATCTCGGTGTCGATCTGCTTCAGGTTGCGCTGGTTCTCGTGGTCGCGTTCGCGGTAGTTCCGCTTGGCGAGTTCGATCGCCTCGACGTAGGTCGGGAACTCGGCGCGAGCGGCCTGGAGCTGGGTGAGCAGGCCTTGCGCGTCCGTCGCGGTGCCGTGCATGTGCTGCGACACCCACTGCGCGGTCGCGGTGGAGCTCATCGGCGGCGACTTCTGCAGCTTGGTCAGCGCGCTCCAGCGCTCTTCGAGGCTGTCGATCACACCTTGGAGTGAACGGATCATCTCTTGGCCGGTGGTCTCGTCGACGGCGAAGCCGCCCTGCATCGCCATACGCTTCAGCGCCATGCCTTGGAGGGCCGGCTTGAACGCGGCCGTGGGCCGCAGGTCCTGCACCGCCTCGAACTTCGCTGTCGGCTGTAGTTCTTGTGCTTCCTCGGTCAACGGAGGGTCCTCTCGCCGGGTTCAGGAAGGTCAGTAGATGTCAGCGATGGCGTCCCGGATCGCGTTCGCCACGCCCGACTGACTGGCCGGGTCGTAGTGACCGATCACGGCGCCCGAGGCTTCGTCGGTCTCGGTCCAGACTAGGTACCGGCCGTCTTCGGTGTCGAGCCAGCTCAACGGCGTCGACCGGAGCCGCTCGCCGCGGCGGCCGATCCCGCTCACGATGATGTACCCGCCGCCGAGACGGGGCCCGGCCAGCACCTGCTCCAGGACTTCGAGGTCGCTCTCGTCGTTGCGCGGGGCCGGGGCCTCCGGCCGGGCGCGGACGACGCCGGTGAACTGGAGGTTGCCGAACGCGTCGGTCTCCTCCTCGTCGAACTCGGCTTCGGCCTGACGGCGCGCGGTCATCGCGGAGACGGCGCGCTCCTCCTGCTGCACGATGGTGCGGCGGCCGGTCGACGCGGGGCGCATCCGCGGCAGCACCCCGGAGAGGACCTCGACCAGCTCGTCGTCGGAGAACAACGCGAACTGCAGGTCGTCTTCACCGTGGGCCTGCGTGATGCCGAGCGCCTGCCTGCCGTCGGTGAGGGCGAGGACGGCGATGTCCTGGCCGAGACCGTCGATGCCGTTGATCGAGACGGTGATCCGGTGGTTGCCCAGCAGCGCGAACGCGGTGCGGACCGCCGGGCTCAGCTCGCCGTTGATCGACAGGCGGCGCTGCTCGAGATCGGTGTAGACCTTCCGGACGATCGCGGTGTACCGCTCCGGGACGATCGAGGTGTTCTGGACACGCAAGGGAAACAACCGGGCATCGACGCCAAGCGCCCGCCCGACCACCGTCGCCTCGATCGTCCCCAGCGCGAAATCGGCTCGCTCAGCCATGCTTCTGCGCTACTCCCTCACGGGGGCCGTACCCCGTCACGATCGGCTGACCTGCGGAGAGGGGGCCGACTTTGTTAATGGCCAAAACAAACTAGCACAGCGCATGACCGTACGGAACCACACCGACGGCGCTGAACCCGATGGAATGGATCACAATGCCCGATCGGGCACTTTTCTTGCCCCTAAAGGAATAACGGTCGTTCACGGCGATGCTACCGGGTGCTCGCCGCGGGGGCGTAATTCGTCATCCGGCGGGCCACGTCGGTCCGTGACCGGGCCCCGAGTTTCCGCAGGACCTTCGCGACGTGTTGTTCCACGGTGCGCGGGGAAAGGAACAGTCCGTCCGCTATCTCCCGGTTCGTCCGCCCGTCGGAAAGCATGCGCGCGACTTCGAGCTCCCGGGGCGAGAGTTCCTGACCGTAGCCGCGCCGCCCGCGTTGCGAGGGCGCCCACGCGCCGTGCTCCCGGAGCTGGTGGCGGCACCGGCCCGCGTCCCTGGTCGCGCCGAGCCGCTCGTAAGCCTCCGCGGCCGCCGCGAGTTCCTCGATCGCCTTGCGGTCGCCCGCGGTGAGCCGTCCCGCGTCGAGGCGGCCCGCGGTGAGACGGCACAGCGCGGCCCGCTCCCGGGCGCCGATGGCCTGATACGGCATCGGCAGCGCCTCGTAGCCCGCCGCCGCCTCGTCGAAAACCGTTGCGGCGGCGGGATGTTTGCCGCGCGCGTCGAGCAGGATCGCCTGGCCCGCCAGCAGCGCGACCCGGGAGACCGGCGAGTCCTTGCCCTCGACGCCGCGGGCGAACTCCTCGACCACCGCGTCCGCCTCCGACCAGCGTCCGGCGCGCGTGTAGGCCTCGGCCGCGGCGGGGACCAGCCCCGCCGCCCACACCCAGACGCCCTTGCGCCGGGCCGCCGCGACGGCGTTGTCGGCCGCCGCGCAAGCGCCGTCGACGTCGTCCGTCGCGAGGAGGACCCGGATCAGGATCCCCGCCGCCGAAAGGACGACCGGCATGGGCCCGTGCTCCGGCGAGTGCACGCTCGCCGCGGTCAGGTGTCGTTGCGCGGCGGCGAATTCCCCGCGGACGGCGGCCAGCCCACCGAGGACGAGCGAGCACTCCATGACGATGGGACCGAGGTCGGGATAGCCGTCGCGGAGCTGTTCGGTGGTCTCCGCGAGCCCGGACCAGTCGCCGCGCACCCAGTCCAGCCGGACCTGGGTGCCCTGCGCGAGCCCGGCGGCGTAGAGCGCTCCGGCGTCGGTCGCGCGGCGGATCCCTTCCGTGACCAGCTTTTCCGCCCTGGCCAGGTGCCCGGCCCAGGATTGCGCGTCGGCGAGGTTGCACCACAGCCGCGCGAGCTGGACGCGTTCGGCGACGGCGTTGCCCTGGTCCGGCAGTTCGGTGAACTCGGTCCAGGCCGAGCCGTCGCCGATGTGCGCCCGGGTGGCGATCCGGTCGCCGAGGAGCGCGATCCGCAGTTCCGGGTCTTCGAGCCGGTCGAACACGTCGCGGGCCCGGTCCATCCAGACCTCGTGCCAGGACAACGGGGTCAGCCCGTCGATCGGCTGGGCGAGCAGGTTGATCCCGCGGGCGGCCAGCTCCGGCTCGTCGACCAGTTCGGCGATCGCCTTCTCCACCTCGACCCGGCCCCGGCCGAGCCGCCCGATCGTGCGGACCAGCAGCATCCCGAGGCTGAGCCGGATCGTCCCGCGCACGCTCGGGCGCAGGTCGGTGAGGTCTTCGAGGATCCGCTCCAGTGTTTCGATGACGTCCGGGCGGAAGCCGCGCAGCGCGACCTGGCTGAGTTTCGTGGCCAGCCGGGCGACGTCGTCCTCGCCGAGTCCCGCCTCGGCCAGCACGGACTGGAGCAGGTCGATCGCGCGTGACGTGTCGCCCTGGGCGATCGCCTCGTCGGCGGCCGCTTCGGCGTAGTGGCGCCACTGTTCGGCCCGCCCCGCCGCGCGCGAGTGGTTCGCCAGCAGGGTCAGCGGCGGCACCTGCTGGGCGGCGAGCACCTGGATGGCGCGCGAATGCAGCAAGGTCCTTTCCGGACCGCTGACGGTGTCGTAGACGGCCTTGCGCGCCAAGGGATGCCGGAAGCCGTAGCGGTCGCCGCCGAGTTCGCCGAGTACCCCGCCATCCAAAGTGGACAGAAGTGCCGACCGGAGCGCGTCGCCGGTGAGGCAGGCGAGTTCGCCGATCACCGACGGTTCGGACGGGACGGCGAGCACCGCCGCCGCGCGGGCCAGCCGGACCGCGGGTTCGGGCAGCCCTTCGAGCCGTTCGGTGATGGCCTCACGCAGGGAGATCGGGACTTCGAGGCTCTCCAGGACCCGATCCGAGAGCACTTCGCCGATCGGCAGCCGTCCGGCGGCGTCCCGCAGCGCCCGCAGGGTCTCCTCGACCACGAACGGGATCCCGGCGGTGCTTTCGTGCAGTTTCGCGGTGAACGCCGCGGAAACCCGCGGCAGGTCCAGCAGTTCCTCCGCGAGCTTCCCGACGGCCTCGACATCGAGCGGGCCCAGCGTCACGCGGGCGGTCTGGACGTTCGGCGGGGTGCGGAACGGGATCCCGGCGCCGGGCCCGGAGGGCGAACCGGTCCGGTAGGCCGCGACGACGGCCAGTTCGGCGGGCATGGCCGAGGCGAGGAAACGCATCAGGTCACGGGTGCCCTCGTCGGCCCACTGGAGGTCGTCGATCAGGACGAGCGCGGGCCCGCAGGCGATCAGGAGTTCCCGGACGGCGCGGAACTGACGGTGTCGTTCGGCGCACCGATCGGCGAGTGGTTCCGGTTGGGGTGGAAGGCTTTCCGCGAGTTCGGGCAGCAAGGGTCTCAGTACCCCGGCGACCGGGCTGAGCGGGCCGAGCGGCCGGTCGCCCGCCGAACGCAGCGCTTCGAGCACCGGTCCGAACGGGAACGGTTCGCGCATCGGCTGGCAGGCACCCGAGAGCACCCGGGTGGCCGCGAACTCGCGGCGTCCGGCCAGCTCTTCGAGCAGCCTGCTGCGGCCCATCCCGGGTTCGCCTTCGATCAGCACGGCGGCGGGACGGCGCAGCAGGATCTTCACGATCGCCGAGACCTCGACGTCGCGGCCCACGAGTGCCGTCGATCCGGCGCGGACCGAGACCGAGGTCGGGCGAGGGGTGGCAAGCCACATCATGCGCTCCTCGGTAGGGAGTTCCCGGTGAGCCCGACACGATCTTGTGCGTTGTCCTGCGGAGCCTAAGCACTGCCTACCGGGTCGTAAACCACCCAACACGGACACCGCGGGCATCTCGCTAGGCCGTCCGCCAACGCACCGTCACCGGTTGGACCACGGATCGTCGGTTGGAAAATCACCAGGCACCCGAAACGTCGGCGAAGAACCCGATCTAGCGATTCATCCCACGTTCAGGGGGTGGCTACGACTACGCAAGGTATTCGCTTCGAAACCCTACTTAAGGACGTGACCGTACGGGTGCCAGCGCTCAGTGATCGTCACCGGAGCAGCGGATTCGGTTCCCGAAGAATGGGTATACCTATCCCGCGCCGACCCGGATTGCGGGCTTCCCCGGAGTCCAGAACCCTCACCCGTCAGGGGAGGGCTATCGCATGGCGAACCGGAGCCGTGCGTGATGACGAGGGAGAAGCATGAAGATCACGAAGCTCCTCGGTGTGGCCGCCACGGCAGCACTGGCCACCGGCGCGCTCGTCACGGGAACCCCCGCGGCGGCGTCCTCTGTGTCTTCGATCGGCTTGCTCAACACCGAGATGGTCCCCGCCCTGCAACGGGACCTCGGCCTGACCGCGGACCAGGCGCTCGCCCGGATCCAGAGCGAGACCGCCGCGGGCACACTCGAACAGTCACTCGCCTCCGCGCTCGCCGGAAGCTTCGGCGGCGCGAGCTACAACGAGGCGACCGGCAAACTCCGCGTCGGCGTCACGGACGCCGCGAAACTGGGGCAGGTCCTCGCGAGCGGCGCGGAAGCGGAACTCGTGCGGTTCTCGGCCGCCCAGCTCGATTCCACTGTGGACAAACTGAACGCGGGTGAGCGCGCGGCGGACGGCGCGATCACCGGCTGGGGTGTCGACACCAAGACCAACCGCGTGACGCTGAACGTCCTGCCGGGCAAGAGCGGCGTCGTCGACTCGTACCTGGAGAAGACCGGAGTGGACAAGACCGCCGTCTCGGTGGTCGAGACCTCTTCGGCGCCGACCCTGAAGTACGACGTCCGCGGTGGTGACGCCTACTACATCAACAACTCTTCGCGCTGCTCGATCGGCTTCTCGGTCAACGGCGGCTTCCTCACCGCCGGACACTGCGGCCCCGGCACCGTGACCGGCTCCAACCGGGTCGCGATGGGCTCGTTCTCCCGCGTCAGTTTCCCGAACAACGACTACGCCAGCGTCCGGGTCAACAGCAACTGGACGCCGCGCGGCGTCATCAACAACGGCACCCGCGTCAGCGGCTCGAACGAGGCGGCCACCGGCGCCTCGGTCTGCAAGTCGGGCTCGACCACCGGCTGGACCTGCGGCACCGTCGGCGCCAAGAACCAGACCGTCCGCTACTCCGAGGGCACGGTCTACGGCATGACCGCCACCAACGTGCGCTCGCAGGCGGGCGACTCCGGCGGCTCGTTCATCGCGGGCAACCAGGCGCAGGGCATGTTGTCCGGCGGCAACAGCTCGGTGACGTACTTCTTCCCGGTCCGGCCGGCGTTGTCCGCGACCGGGACCTCCCTGGTCCTCGGCTGACACCGTCCCCGGTCACCGAGAACCACCTGAAAAAGACGAAGGGCGGGCCGAGTGCCTCCAGCGCACTCGGGCCGCCCTTCGCCTTTTCGTACCGCGGGAGCGGTGGCTTTGGGGTCAGACGTTGCTGATCTCTTCGATCAGCGCCTCGACGTCGAAGTGCTCGCTTTCGGAGCCGAGCGGGACCAGTTCGTAGGTGGACTCGAGGAACGTCTCGACGTCCTCGCGCTCGAGCTCGAACGACGCGTAACCGTCGGGTGACTCGATCTCCAGCGTCAGCATGTCCTCGTCCTCGGAGAGGTCGGGGCGGACGCGGACGTCGCCGAGCCCGGACGGGTCGGTGAGACCGGTGGCGAGCAGCTCACGCGCGAAGGTCCACTCGACCCACCGGCCGCGCTCGGTCCGGAACGACACGGTGACCGCGAACGGCTCACCGGCGTGGAAGGACAGGCGGGAGAGAACGGGCGTGCTGCTGTTGTTCAGCAGAACGAACTGGCTCTGGTGAATTGCGTCGGTGTGCACGGCCACTCCTCGGTGCTCTCGTGGTTCGCGCGGCGCGAACTTTTCGGTCTCGGGGAGGAGATGGCCGGGCACGCGGCGGATGACGCGAATGTCGCCACGTTCACGCTATCGGCTGCACATGTCCATAGTGGTGTAACGCCGGGCACAGACCCCTTGCGTTCGGGCCGATACCCGTGGTCACGAGGCCGGGGAGTCCTTTTTGGACCGCTCGGGAGCGCTCAGGGGTCGAGCGGCAGGGTCAGCCCCGTCTTGACCCGGTCCATCGCCACCGACGTCGTGAAGTGCCGCACGTTCGGGTTGTCGAAGAACATCCGTCGCGTGAACGCCTCGAAGTCCGCCATGTCCCGGCAGGTCACGACGAGCACGAAGTCCGCGTTGCCGGTGACGTAGTAACACTGCTGGACGTTGTCGTCCGCGAGCACCTGCCGCCGGAACCCGTCGAGGACCGCGAGGTTCTCCCGCTCCATCTCGACCATCACCACGAACGTCATCGACAGCCCGAGCGCCCGCGGCGACAGCACCGCGACCTCGCGTTCGATCACCCCGGTCTCGCGCAGCCGCTTGATCCGCCGCTGGACGGCGGCCGCGGACAGGCCCACCTTGGCGCCGATGTTCTCGGCGATCATGCGGGCGTCCGACTGCAGGCAGGCGAGGATGGCGACGTCCAGGCGGTCGAGGTCGGGTGTGTGCACCAGGCCAGGCTAACCGGACGACTCCGCCGGGCGCCTGATCTTCGATCGCGCCATCGAGCGGCGTGGATCACGCCATCGGGGAAGGTGAGAATTCTTTGAATTGTGACCCGGAACACAACTGACGGGTCTACTGAATGGTAGCGCTTACAAGTGAATGGCAGACCACGCATTTCCCCCGCGAAAGGATTTCTTGGTGCCCTCATCTCAGGCGGCCGTTCTCGCCGGTCTCGGCTCTTGGCTGCCTCCGCGCGTGGTGGGCAACGAGGAGATCGCCCAGCGGCTGGACACCTCCGATGAGTGGATCCGCACGCGGACCGGCATCGCCGAACGCCGGGTCGTCGACCCCGGGACGTCCACTGTGGACCTCGCGGTCGAGGCGGGCCGCCGGGCGCTGGCGTCGGCGGGGGAGACCGAGGCGGACGCCGTCGTGCTCGCGACGTCGACGGCCGACCAGCTGTGCCCGGCCAGCGCGCCGCAGGTCGCGACCAAGCTCGGGCTGAACGGTGTCGCCGCGTTCGACGTCAACGCCGTGTGCAGCGGGTTCATCTACGGGCTGGCCACCGGCGCCGGGCTGATCGCCGCCGGGATCGCCCGCCGCGTGCTGGTGATCGGGGCGGACGCCTTCACCTCGCTCGTCGACCCCGAGGACCGCGGCACGGTGCCGATCTTCGGCGACGGCGCGGGCGCGGTCCTGCTGCGCGCGGGTGACGCCGGCGAGCTGGGCGCGATCGGCGCGTTCGACCTGCACAGCGAGGGCGAGCTCGCCGAACTGCTCTGGGTCGAGGCCGGCGGCGCGAAGAACCGCCGCTCGGACGACCCGCGTGACCACTACCTGGTGATGCAGGGTCAGACCGTCTTCCGGCACGCCTGTGCCCGGATGGCCGAATCGGCGCGCGCGGTGCTGAATTCCGCGGGCTGGATGGTCGGCGACATCGACCGGTTCATCGGGCACCAGGCCAACATCCGCATCCTGCAGACCTGCGCGAAGCAGCTCGGGCTCGCGGCGGACGTGATGTACTCGAACATCGAGAAGGTGGGCAACACCAGTGCCGCGTCGATCCCGATCGCGCTGGCCGACGCGGTCAAGGACGGGACGCTCCAGCCGGGGCACCGTGTCGTGATGGGCGCCTTCGGGGCCGGGCTGACCTGGGGTTCCACGCTGCTGCGCTGGCCGGACGTCATTCCGGGCTGAGCGCGCTCGCCTCCCAGGCGTGCGTCGGTTCCTGACGCCCGCGAAGCTCCAGTTCCACGTACGGCTCCCAGTGTGAGCGCTCGCTCTCCAACGCGGCCTTGAGCACGGCCTCGCTCGCCAGGATCCGGCCGTCGGCGGACTTCGCGTGCTCGGTCAGGCGCGCGGCCTCGTTCACCGCGTCGCCGATGACGGTGTACTCGAAGCGGCTGCTCGTCCCGAGCTGACCGGCGAAGACCCGGCCGCTCGCGACCCCGATGCCGAGGTCCAGCTCGCCGGTCTCCTGGACCGCGTCCCGGATCGCTCGCGCGGCCGCCAGCGCCGCCGTCGGCGCGTCCGAGAGCCGGGTCGGGGCGCCGAAGACGCAGAGCGCGGCGTCACCCTGGAACTTGTTGACCAGCCCGCCGCGCGCCCCGACCGCGAGCACCACGCTGGTGAAGAACCGGTTGAGCATCTTCACCAGGTCTTCCGGCGGGGTGCGGCTCGCCAGCGCCGTCGAATCGACGACGTCGACGAACAGGGCCGTCACCTCGCGCACGTCACCCGAAAGGGAGGCGCCGTACTCGAGCGCGTGCCGGGCGACCTCGTCCCCGACGTGCCTGCCGAACAGGTCCCGCATCCGCTCCTGCTCGCGGAGCCCGGCGGCGAGGTCGTTGACCGAGGTCTGCAGCAGGCCGATCTCACTGGAGTCGTCGACGTCGACCACGATCTCCTTGTTGCCGCGCGCGATCTCGTCGAGCGCGACCCGCAGCCGGTGCAACGGCGTCGCGACGGCCTTCGCGAGCAGGCCCGTCCCGATCGCGCCGACGCCCAGCCCGATCACCGAAAGCATGATCAGGCTGGCGACGTGGTCGCCCTGGCCGAGGTCCGGCGGCGTGGCCACCAGCAGCACGCCGAGGAACGGGACGCCGCTCGCCAGCGACCAGGTGATGATCACCCTGGTCCGCACGGTGACCTTGAGCGTCCCCTTCGGCGGCGTCACCTTGAGCGCGATCGTCATCACCGGGCGGGCGACCCATTCCGCGGCGAGGTAGGTGAGACCGACCGTGGTCAGCCCGCCGAGCCCGATCACCAGCGCCATCCCGAGCGCGTCCATCCAGGACCCGAGCACCCGGGCCAGCGCGCCGAGCACGACGGTGCCGATCAGCCAGAGCGTCCCGCTGACGATCCCCATGTCGACCGGGATCCGGAGCGCCCGCGCGGCCTCGGCCTTCGTCGGCGGGCGGCCGAAGACGAACCAGACCGCCGTGCGCCGCTGCAGCCACGCCGTCCACACGGTGCCGACCACCAGCGACAGCGCCACGATCCCGGCCGCGGTGACCCCGAGGATCCAGCCGTCGTCGCCGACCTCGCTCGGCAGGCCCTGCAGGAGCAGCAGCAACGCCACCACCCCGGCGCCGCACACACTGGACCCGAGGCCGAGCGCGGCGAACCCCAGGCTGGTCCTGAGCACCAGCCGGAACCGGCTCGACATCGTCTTCCCGCGCACCCGGTGATCGTATGACCTCCGCCGGAAAACGGTTCGCCAGTTCTCGGCCGCGGTGGTTACCGTGCGGGTATGGAACCGCTGGGCCAGGACGAGATCAGGGCGTCCTTCGTGAACTGCACGCGTGGCGAGGCCAAGGGAGTCACGCTGCCCGCCCCGCCGAGCGAGATCCCTTGGGAGAAAAGGGAATTCCTCGGCTGGCGCGATCCGAAAGCGACCGCCAGGGCGTATCTCGTGCTGCCGTACCGCGGCGAGACCATCGGGCTTTCCCTCCGCGCCGCGCCCCGGCCGAAGGGCCGTGTCCTGCTGAGCAACATGTGCGGCCTGTGCACGACGACACATCCGCTGTCCGACATCGCGCTGTTCTCCGGGCGCCGCGCGGGGAAACTCGGGCGGGAGGGGAACACGCTGGGCATCTACGCGTGCTCGAACCTCGCGTGCAGCCAGTACATCCGCGGCGAGCTGAAGCCGGACGTGCCGCAGCCGGCGGAAACGCTGTCGCTGGAGGAACGCGTGTTCCGGCTGGAGGACAAGCTGCACCGGTTCGTGGAGCGGGTCCTCGAGTCACGCTGACGCCTGCGGGGAGCGCTCGGTCGGGGTGGTCGTGAGTGGTAAGTGACGTTAGAACGTCACTTACCACTCACGACACCGTCCACCCGTAGCGCGTGAAGGTCCCCTTCCCTCGGCTCAGCCGAGGAAACTTGACCTTCACACCTCACGTACAGCAGGTGAGCAAGCACCCGACCCACTGCTCACCGGCGCCCCCAAACTCAGAACCGGAACCGCAGGATCCGCCCCATCTTCTTGAACGCCGGGAACAGCCCCGCGACCCACAACTGCGCCCGCAGTGACGTCGAAAGCCGGTCCTTCACCTCGGGCGTCGCGTAATCCGTCGAGTCGAGTTTCGACACGAGCGTCAAGCCGAGCCGTTCCAGTTCGGAAATCTCGTCGATGCCCCAATACAGCGTCGCGTTGGCCTTGCGGACCACGGGATTCAGCTTCTGCAGCTTGATCCCCAGTTTGCTGAAAGTGTCGAAGACCATTTCGCCGCCCTGCGGGAAATGCGCGATCAACCGCCGAAGCAACTCTTCGCCCTCCGAGGGCCGCAAGTACATCGTCAGGCCCTCCGCGATCACCAGACCGGGTTTGTCCGACGGGATCTCGTCGATCCAGCCGAAGTCCGTCACGGACGAGCCGATGGTCCGGTAGCCGTCCCGTCCGGGGTAGATCCGGGCGCGCAGGTCGACGACCTCGGGGTAGTCGACGTCGAACCACCGCACCGTGGGCGGCGGGTCGAGGCGGTACACGCGGCTGTCCATCCCGCAGCCGAGCTGGACGACGGTCGCGTCCGGGTGCTCGCGCAGGAACTCCGCCGCCCAGTCGTCCATCGGCTTGGCCCGCAGCGCGACGGTGAGCCCGAGCTGGCCGTCGACGCCGAGCGAATCGAAGTCGTAGTCGATCTGCTTGACGGCCTCGTCGGCCGCCGTGTCGCCGAGGACCGGCCGGGCGCTGCGGGCGTCGAGCGCCCGGCCGTACAGCGTGGCCAGCATGGTCGCCTTCTCTTCGGTGAACCGGACCTTCTCCACCGCACACCCCCGTCAGAAGTTTCACAAACTTCTGAAAACAATACTCGGGCAGGGGTGGCCTGGCCATCAAGGAAGCGTTAATCCCGCGTCGTGTAGTCGTGGACGTAGGTCTTGGCGTCGAGCAGATGCCGCCGGGTGATGTCCCGCGCGGCCGCCGCGTCCGAACGGCGGATCGCTTCGAGGATCGCGCGGTGCTCGTCGACGGCCTTGCGGATCTGCCCCGGGAGCCGCAGCGCCGCCCGCCGCTCCTCGCCGACCAGCGAGAGCACCGAACGCAGCAGATCGGTGACGTCGTCGTTGCCCGCGTTGCCCGCGATCACCCGGTGGAACTCCGCGTCGGCCGCGATCACGCGCAGCATGTCGCCGTCGGCCGCGGCCCGGTCCATCTCCTCGACGGTGCCCTCCAGCCGCTCCAGCACGCGTGGAGTGTGCTGGAGCGCGAGTCGCTCGGCCAGTGTCGGCTCGACGGTGGTCCGCAGATCGAACAGCTTCTCGACGAGTTGTTCGTGCTCGGAGAACCAGCTCCGGAGCGGCTGCTCGTCGACGGTCTCGCGGACGTACGTGCCCGAACCCGGCCGCACCTGCACGTAGCCGATGGAGTCCAGCACCCGCAACGCCTGCCGCAGTGAACCGCGGCTGATCCCGAGCTGTTCGCAGAGCGCCCGTTCGGCGGGCAGTCTCGACCCGGCGGGGAGCCTGCCCGAATCGATCATCGCGCGCAGATGATCGACGGTCGCACTCCACACCTGCTCGCGCTCGTCGTCGGCCACGGCCTCATCCTCGCAGGTTCGGCGGAACGCCCGGAAATGTCGGTGAGGGGTGTCATCATCTGACGATGACTGGGGTGGCAGGGCTGATCAAGGCTTGGGTGCACGGCTGGGCGCTTTCCCGTGGGGTGGGAATTCCGGTGGCCGAACCGGACGGATACCGGCTCGACGTCGGGCGCCCGGGGCATCGCGTGAGATACGTGCTGTCCGACGCCGGGGCGGTCGAGAGCCGGGCCCGCGCGCTGACGGAGCCCGGCACTTGGCTGAAAGTGAGCGCTTCACGTGAAGAGGTGGAAAAGACGGTGCCGTCGACCTGGGAGGTCGGACCGCCGGAGTACCTGATGAGCGCCCCGCTCGCGATGCGGCCCGTCATGGCCGCGCCCGAGCCGTACCGGGCGGAACTGGTCGGCGACGGCGTGGTCACCGACGTGGTGGTGCGCGCGCCCGACGGCTCGCGTGCGGCCACCGGCCGGGTCGCGATCGCCGGCGGCACGGCGGTGATCGACCAGGTCGTGACGGAGCCCGAGCACCAGCGGCGCGGGCTCGGCCGGTTCGTCATGCGCAGGCTCGACGAGGTGGCGGTCGCGGCAGGCGCGGAGCGCGCGGTCCTGGTCGCGACGGAGGAGGGACGGGCGCTGTACCTGACGCTCGGCTGGACGGTGGCCGCGGAGATCACGGCGGCCCATCTGCCGGAGGGGAACTGACCGGCCTCGCCGTGTCGTCCGGTGCGGCACGAATGATCGCCGCCGGCCGAACAAGACATAACGGGCCCGCTGATTGTTCGACTAGACACATCCAGAGCGCGAAAGGAGGTAACGGTGCTTAGGGTGCGCAAGTGAGCGCTTTATGACGTGGTGGCACGCGGTAGTGATCTTCATCGCGGGGCTCTGGGCGGGCACCATCAACACGGTCGTCGGCTCGGGCACGCTGGTGACCTTCCCGGTCCTGGTCGCCCTCGGGTACTCGCCGCTGACGGCGACGACGTCCAACGCGATCGGCCTCGCGCCCGGCACGGTCAGCGGGGCGATCGGTTACCGCGAAGAGCTCAAGGGCTACTGGCCCGAGGTCTCGAAGCTCGCGGTGGCGTCGTTCTTCGGCGCGATCTGCGGGACGATCCTGCTGCTTTCGTTGCCGAAGGACGCCTTCGAGACCATCGTGCCCGCGCTGGTCGGGCTCGCGGTGGTGCTCGTGATCGTCCAGCCGCGAGTGGCCGCCTGGGTCGCGAAGCGCCGCGAGGAGAACGGGAAGGTCCACAAGATCGGGCCGCTCCTGCTGTTCCTGATCTTCCTGATCGGCATCTACGGCGGATACTTCACGGCCGCGCAGGGCGTGATGATGGTGGCCGTGATGGGGATGCTGATGTCGGAGTCGCTGCAACGGCTCAACGGCGTCAAGAACGCGCTCTCCGCCGTCGTGAACATCGTCGCGGGCGCGATCTATGCCTTCATCGCGCCGGTCAGCTGGCCCGTGGTCGCGCTGCTCGCGGTCGGGTCGACGATCGGCGGCCAGATCGGCGCGAAGATCGGCCGCAAGCTCCCGCCGAAGGTGCTGCGCGGCGTGATCGTCGTGGTCGGCCTCGCCGCGATGGTGCAGCTGCTCCTCAAATAGGAACGGCCCGCACTCCGTTGCGAAGCGCGGGCCGTCCGGAAGAGCCTGTCAGCGCGGGAAATCCCCGGCCGCTTCGAGGAAGAGGTCGTTCTCCTCGGGCGTCCCGATGGTCACTCGCGCGCCTTCGCCCGCGAACGGGCGCACGATCAGCTTCCGCTCCAGCGCGTGCTCCGCGAACTCCGTCGTCCGCTCGCCCAGGGGCAGCCAGACGAAGTTGGCCTGCGTCTCCGGAACCTCGTAACCCTGGGCCACCAGGGCATCCCGCACGCGGGTCCGCTCCGAGACGATCTCCTTGCAGCGCTCCAGCAGTTCGCCGGCCGCGTCGAGGGAGGCGATGGCCGCCGCCTGGGCGATCATGTTCACCGAGAACGCGACGTAGACCTGCTTCAGCGCGACGGTGATCGCTTCCGGCGCCACCGCGTAACCCACGCGGAGACCGGCGAGGCCGTACGCCTTCGAGAACGTCCGCAGCACCGCGACGTTGTCCCTGCCGCGGGCCAGTTCGACGCCGTCCGGCACCTCGGCGTCGGTCACGAACTCCTTGTACGCCTCGTCGAGCACGACGAGCACGTCCGACGGGACGGCGTCGAGGAAGCGCTCCAGTTCCGCGCGCCGCAGGACGGTCCCGGTCGGGTTGTTGGGGTTGCACACGAACACCAGCCGCGTCTTCGGGGTGATCGCGGCGAGCATCGCGTCCAGGTCCAACGCGTGCCCGGCGGTGAGCGGCACCTTCACGCTGACGGCGTTCGCCACCTGCGTGACGATCGGGTACGCCTCGAACGAACGCCACGGGAAGACGACCTCGTCGCCCGGGCCGCACAGCGCCTGGATCATTTGCTGGCAAAGGGAAACCGAACCGCAGCCGACGGCGATCCG
This sequence comes from Amycolatopsis azurea DSM 43854, assembly GCF_001995215.1. Lineage (GTDB taxonomy): Bacteria > Actinomycetota > Actinomycetes > Mycobacteriales > Pseudonocardiaceae > Amycolatopsis > Amycolatopsis azurea. Next base: position 184,684 of record NZ_MUXN01000005.1, on the reverse strand, counting down.
CTCGACCGGCTCGCCGAGTTCACGGGACAGCCGCTCGACGAGCGCGGACGCCGTGATGTCCGGGTATCGGTTGATGCCCTGCGCGGTCTCGGCTATGGCCTGCGCCACACTCGGCAGCGGTCCACCGGGGACCTCGTTGCTCGCCAGCTTGATCGCACCCTGGATTGTCCGGCCAGGGACGTACTTGGGCAACGATTCGAGATCCGCACGCGGCGAAACAGGTGACATCTTCGGCGCTCCTACGTCTGGGGGACGGCTCCGACACCGTATCTTCCCGCGCGGACGCAAGCTCCGAATATTTACCTAAGAGTGGTCTGATGGAGGAATGACCCTGACGACCACGGTGGAACACCAGCACGCCGACGGCCACACGCTGAGCCTGACCTTCGCCGAACCGGACGGCGTCGTCCGCGGCGGGCTCGTGGTGCTGCACGAAGAAGCTGAAGAGGTCGAAGAGGGTCTGGGGTTGCTCTTGGCCGGTCTCGCCGGTGAAGGCTGGCTCACCGTCACCCCGCACCTCGATCGGGACAACCTCACGCAGCAGGACCTGCTCGAAGCGACCGACGCGACGCTGTCCTGGCTCGCCGAGCGCGGCGTCCAGGCGGATCTCGTCGGTGTCGTCGGTTTCGACCTCGGCGGGACGGCCGCGCTGGTCGTGGCGTCGAACCGCAGGCTGGGCGCGGCGGTCAGCGTCGGCGGGCAGGGCGTGACCGGGCTGCCGGTCCTCGTCGAGATCGCGGGACGGCTCACCAGCCCGTGGCTCGGCATGTACGGCGACGCGGGCGACGAGGCCGGAGGCGCCGAGGTCGAACAGTTGCGTGACGCGGCGGCGAGGGCGAAGGTCGCGACGAACGTCGTGCACTACCCGGGCGCCAACCACCGCTTCGACGCCGACCCGGACGCGGCCGCGGAGGCCTGGCAGCGCACGCTGAATTGGTTCGACGCCCACCTACGCTGACCCATCCGCGCTAACATCTCCCTTGAATGTGACAGGGGAGGGTCGAATGGCACAGTCACCCAAGGTACCCGTGACGCCACAAGCCGCGTTCGGTGCTTCGGCCCCGGCCCTGGCTCCCGTGGCGGGCCAGATCCGGGACACCAAGACCGATGCCAAGAAGGGGACCGTCAAGGTCACCGAGGACGCCGCCAAGAAGCTCGTCGACGCGTTGCTCAAAGCGCGTCACGAGCTGAACGCGCTGATCAAGGACTCGACGGAGTTCACGGCGCCCTTGAAATTGGGCGACAACTTCGTCGGGCACACGATGAGCGAACGGTTCCAGGGCGCCGCGACCGTGGGAGCCGAAGCCGCCGTGCCCGTCCTCAAGGACTTCGCCGTGGTGCTCAAGGACCTCCAGCTGACCGTCATGGCGGCGCGGAAGATGTACGTCGCCGCGGACGAGGAAGGCCAGGAGGAGCTCGAACGGGTCGCCCGCCGGTTCGACATGCAGGACATCGTCGAGCACGAGCGGAAGGACGAGCACTGATGCGGATCCTCCCCACGCCGTGGCCGCCGCCGGAACCCGAGCCCCAGCCCGGTCCCGAGCACCTCACCGCCGACATCGACTGGATGAGCTACTCGCACCGCGAGCTCTACGAGATGGTCCACAACGAGCTGGACCTGGCGAGTGCGGAAGCCGTCGCCGCGCAGTGGACGAAGATCAGCGCGTTCCTGGACAGGGCGGGTACCGAACTGAGGGCGGCCATCGTCGCCACCGCCGACGGCTGGACGGGCGAGGGCGCCGACAGGGCGCGTGACGCCGCGATCAAACTCGTCGACTGGGCGGGCGAGACGAGCTGGCGCGCGGAAAACGTCGCGAACTGCGTGCGCCGTCAGGCGGACATCGCCGACACCGCTCGGCGCACGATGCCCGAGCCGCCCGGAGCCACCCCGCGGCCCAAGGCGCCGGAGCGGCCGCCACGCCGTCCGATCCCGGTTTCCGATTCGACGCAGGCCATGTCGGCCGCGTCGCCGTCGAAATCCGGCTTCGCCGAAGCCGGGCGGATCGTCGCCGAACCCACCGACGAAAGCTCGCAGGACCTGCACCGTCAGGCCGCCGACGTGATGACGCGGATGCAGCGGAACTCCGGCGAGGTCTACGAGAACGTCCCTCGGTTCACCTCGTACGGCAAGCAGCCGAAGCTCCTCAAGACACCCGAAGAACCGAAGCCGGAACCGAAACCCGAGCCGGAACCGGTGCCGGTCCCGCCGCCGGACGACTCGACCCGCAGCAGCGGCACCGACGACGTCGCCCCGATCCAGGTGCGGGAGCCGATCGAGGCACCGCGCTCGCCGGGCGCGAGCAGCGGCACTTACGTCCCGCCGCCGCTCGGCACCGCGGGCGGAACCCAGGAACAGCTCGGACAAGGCAACCGCTCCGGCGTCGGCGGCTTCGGGCCCTCGGGACAGGCCGGCCAGGTCGCCGGGACCCGGGCCGCGGCCGCCGGCATGGGCGGCTTCGGCGGGATGCCGATGGGAATGGCGGGTGCGCAAGGGCGGCAAGGTGAAGAAGACCGGCACAAGGCGCCGGACTACCTCGTCGAGGACTCCGACGTCTGGGGGCTCAGCGGGCAGGTGACCCCGCCCGTCATCGGCGAGGACCCGAGGAGCGGTCGCTGATGGACTGGATCCGGTTGCACATCGGCGAGCTGTTCCTGCTCTGGTCGGCGCACGGCCGCGACGAACTGCCCGCGGTGCTGGAGGTCCCGCACGTCGGGCGGACGCCGGAATTCCGGGCGGAACTGGTGGCCACGGCCGGCCGCACGCTGTCGGAACGCGGCCTCGGCACCGTGGAGACGCCCGCGCCCGAACTGGTGGCGCTGCTGCACACCCTCGCGAACAGTGAACTGACGCTGGACCTGCGGCTCGACGGCGATCCGGCGTACCGGGCCGTCGGCTGCGTGTCCGATCGCGGCGCCGTCGCGATCGGCGTCTCCGGCACCGATGTCGAGCTGTCGGCCCTGCGGGAACCGCTCGTCGCCGCGACCCTGCTCCAGGCGTTGCCGCCGTGCGAGCAGGGGCGGGGCCTGTCGGTCAACCTGCGCGTCGACGACTACACGGCCGCGTGCGAGGCGGGGGAGCGCGGCGGACAGCCTGCGTTCTCCGACGTCCTGCGCGACGCCGGGCTGCGGGAACCCGAGATCATCGTGATGGTGCGGATCGCGACCCAGCGGATCGGCAGCGGGCGGCTCGGCGCGACGAGGAAGTCGTGGGAGGGCCGCTGGGTGCGCGGAGAGGGTACGTTGAGCTGGGTGGACACCCACGACGGCCGCTACGGGCTTCGTCGCGATCGGGGCTGGCTCACGGTCACCCCGCTCGACGCCGGGCGGCTCAAGACGATGGCGTACGAGCTGTTCACGGGGGCTCGCCAGTTCGGTTAACGAGGGTTAACATCGCGGGGTGACGCACACCGCCGACGCCCCAGAAGTGCTCTGGCGCCCCGAGCCGAGCCGCCTGTCCGACACCAAGATCGACGCGTTCCGCCAGTGGCTGCGCACCGAACGCGGCGTGGAAGTCGACGACTACAACGCGTTGTGGGAGTTCTCCGTGCAACACGGGCCGGAGTTCTGGTCCGCCGTCGGCGAATTCCTCGGCCTGCGCTGGCACGACCAGCCCGGTGAGGTGCTCTCCGGCGAGATGCCGAACGCTCGGTGGTTCGAGGGCGGCACGCTGAACTACGCCGAGCACTCGCTCATGCCCGGCGTCGCGGGCGCCGCGAAGGCCGACGACGAGGTCGCCGTGATCTTCCATCGCGAAGACGGTCTCTCGTCCCAGCTGACCTACGGCGCCCTGCGGTCCGCTGTCGCTTCGGCGCGGGAAGGACTGCGGAAGCTGGGAGTGTCCAAAGGGGACAGGGTAGTCGCGCTGGCGCCGAACTGCCCGCAGACGCTGATCGCCTTCCTCGCCACCGCGAGCCTCGGCGCGATCTGGTCGTCGTGCTCGCCGGACTTCGGCGTCCGCGCGATCACCGACCGCTTCGCGCAGATCGAGCCGAAGGTCCTGATCGCGGTCAACGGATACGTCTACAATGGACGGTGGTTCGACAGTCGGTCGACGGTGAACTCGTTGCGGGACGAGATCTCCACGCTCGAAGCGACCGTGCTCGTCGACTACGCCGGCGGCCGTCTCGACGGCACGCTCGACTGGGACAAGCTGCTCGCCGACAACGAGGGCGCGGAACTGGCCTTCGAACCCGTCGAATTCGGCCACCCGCTGTGGGTCCTGTACTCGTCGGGGACCACCGGCCTGCCGAAGGGCATCGTCCACGGCCACGGCGGGATCACCCTCGAACACCTCAAAGCCCTCGCGCTGCAAAGCGATCTCGGTCCCGGCGACCGGTTCTTCTGGTTCACCACCACCGGCTGGATGATGTGGAACTTCCTCATCTCCGGCCTGCTGACCGGAACCACGATCGTCCTGTTCGACGGCAGCCCCGGCAGCCCTGACCTGAACGTGTTGTGGCACTTGGCCGAACAGCACCGCGTCACCTTCTTCGGCACGTCCGCGCCGTACATCCAGAGCTGCCTGAAGGCCGGGATCAAACCGGCGGAACGGTTCGACCTCACCGCGTTGCGCGCCTTGGGATCCACCGGCGCGCCGCTGAGCGTCGAAGGGTTCCGGTGGATCGTGGACGAGGTCGGCAAACGCGTCCAGATCTGCTCGGTGTCCGGCGGCACGGACCTGTGCGCGGCGTTCGTCGCGGCGGCCCCGGACGTCCCGGTCTGGCTGGGCGAGCTCTCGGTGCGCGCGCTCGGCGCCGCCGTCGCCGCGTTCGACGAGGACGGGAAACCGGTGGTGGAGACGGTCGGCGAACTGGTCATCACCGAGCCGATGCCGTCGATGCCGGTGTTCTTCTGGAACGATCCGGACGGCTCGCGGCTGCACGAGGCGTACTTCGAGATGTACCCCGGGATCTGGCGGCACGGCGACTGGATCCGGATCACCGGCCGCGGCTCCGCGGTCATCTACGGGCGCAGCGATTCGACGCTCAACCGTGGCGGCGTCCGGATGGGCACGGCCGAGTTCTACCGGGTCGTCGAAGCGTTCGACCAGGTCGCGGACTCGCTCGTGATCGACACGTCGGCGGCGGGGAACGAGGACGGGCAGCTGCTGTGTTTCCTCGTGCTGACCGACGGCGCGTCGCTCGACGAGGTCGAGCCAGCCCTGCGCAAGGAGCTGCGAGGGGCCCTTTCGCCACGGCACGTGCCCGACCGGTTCGTCCAGGTGAGCGAGGTCCCCCGGACGCTCAACGGGAAGAAATGCGAGGTCCCGGTCAAGAAGATCCTTTCGGGTGTTTCACCTGACCGCGCCGTCAGCCGGGATGCGCTGCTGAACCCCGACGCCCTTGTACCGTTCGTAGAGCTGGCAAGGAGTTAACGGGGGCGGAACTTGGCGGGCGTTTGGCGGGTGGCCGGTGCCACCTCGGTCGTGGCGATCACCTGGGTGACGCGGCTGGCCGGACTGCTGGCCCTGGTCTCGGTGCTGGTCCCGGCCGGGCGGCGCACCATACGCGGACGCGTCGCCGAATGGCTGGAACTGCCGCACGAGGCCACGGTCGGCGCGGCGACGGTCGCGCTGGTGACCGGTGTGCTGCTGGTGCTGCTCGCCGCCGGCCTCAAACGGCGCAAGCGCCGGGCCTGGCAACTGGCGGTCGCCGCCACGGCGCTGCTGACCGTGTCGCACCTCGGGCTGCGGCACGCGCTGGGTGCGGGCCTCGTGTCGCTCGCGCTGCTGATCGCCCTGATCGCGACACGGCGGTACTTCATCGCGCTCCCCGACCCGGTGACCGGCCGGTGGCGCGCGGTGCGGGTCTTCCTGCAGCTGACGCTGGCCGGGGTCGCGATCAACTTCGTACTGCTGTCGGTCGCGCGGGCGGTGGAACCCCTGGACGTCGGCGATCGGCTGGCGCAGTCGGTGCTGGCCCTGGTCGGCGTCAGTGGCCCCGCCGTGTTCCGCGCGCTGTGGCTGGAGGACCTGTCGGCGGCCGTCGGGGTGTTGTTCGGCATCGCCGCGGTCCTGCCGGCGGCGTACTTCCTGCTCCGTTCCGCCGAACCCGCCCCGAGACTGACCGACGACGAGGTCGAACGGCTCCGGGCGCTGCTGGACGAGCGGGACTCGCTGGGGTACTTCGCCCTGCGCCGGGACAAGTTCGTGGTCTTCTCGAAGTCGGGGAAGGCCGCGGTGACCTATCGCGTGATCGCCGGTGTCGCGCTGTGCTCGGCGGACCCGCTCGGCGACCCGGAAGCGTGGCCGGGCGCGATCGAGGAGTACCTGGACGTCTGCCGCCGGTACGCCTGGACCCCGGCGACCATGGGCTGTTCGGAACTGGGCGCGACCGTCTGGGCCCGCTACGGGCTGGAGGTGCTCGAGATCGGTGACGAGGCCGTCGTCGACACCGAAACCTTCACCCTCGAAGGCCGCGTCATGCGCGGAGTCCGCCAAGCCGTCTCACGCACGAAGCGCGCCGGCTACTCCGTGCGCGTCCGCAAGGCCGAGGACTTGTCTTCGGGGGAGCTGGACGAACTCCGCGCCCTCGCCGCCACCTGGCGCGGCACCGACACCGAACGCGGCTTCTCGATGGCCCTCGGCCGCATGGGCGACCCGGGCTCGGTCCTCGTCACCGCCGAACACGAGGGTCGCGTGCGCGGCGTCCTCCAGTTCGTCCCCTGGGGCGAGAAGGACCTGTCCATGGACGTCATGCGCCGCGACCGGACCGCCGACAACGGCATCAACGAGCTGATGATCTCCGAACTCCTCCTCACCACCCCCGCGCGGCACGTCTCCCTGAACTTCGCCGCCTTCCGCGCCGTCCTTGAGCAAGGCCAACGCATCGGCGCCGGCCCCGTCGCCCGCCTGTCCGCGCGGACACTGCGATTCTTCTCACGTTGGATCCAGATCGAGACCCTCTACCGCTTCAACGCCAAGTTCCAGCCCCGCTGGGTCCCGCGCTACCTGGCCTACCCCGCGGCCCGAGACCTACCCCGCGTCGGCATCGCCGTCTTCGAGGCCGAAGGTCTCGGCGGCCGCCCATCCGGCCTGCTCAGAGCGCTGCAGCGGATCTAAGGGGGGTCCCTTTCGCGGGGGTTCCCGGGGTGTGTAACCTATTTGAGCAGTGGTCGTTGGGCCCAGGAGGCTTCGCCTAGTCTGGTCTATGGCGCCGCACTGCTAATGCGGTTGGGGGTAACCCCCCCTCCCGGGTTCAAATCCCGGAGCCTCCGCTGGTGCCTGTTCCGGCAGGTGCTAGATTAACAACTGAACAAGCGCCCGTAGCTCAGCTGGATAGAGCATCTGACTACGGATCAGAAGGTCAGGGGTTCGAATCCCTTCGGGCGCACGTCTGGTTGAGACAGCACTAAGGCCCTCCCGTTCGCGGGAGGGCCTTTTTGTCTGTCCTGTATGGACTTTGGAGACCCACCCGGGAGTCGAACCCGGAGTCCAACGGCTTTGCAGGCCGCCGCACGACCGTCGTGAAGTGGGCCGAGGCTTGATGTGGATCACCGTGCCCCCGGCAGGAGTCGAACCTGCGTTCCCGGCTTCGGACGCCGGCGTCGTATCCGTTGGACCACAGGGGCTTGCGGAGGATGCAGGATTCGAACCTGCGCGGCGCTCTCGCGCCGACCACCGTTTTCGGGACGGTTGCCTTACCGGGCTCGGCCAATCCTCCTTGTCGCGCTGCTCAGTCGGACGTCCGCGAGTCGAACGCGGTGACTCCTGATCCCAAATCAGGCGGGGTCGCCAGTGCCCCTCACATCCGTCGCCGGCGCATCCCCCTCGGACACGCCGACCAGTGCCCCTGCCAGGACTCGAACCTGGGACCTCCGCATCCGTAATGCGGCGCTCTGTCCACCTGAGCTACAAGGGCGAGGTGGAGACGAGTGCACGCCTCCACCGGCGCTCGCCCTGGCCGCCTCTTCGGCAACGGGAGCGAGCTTTTGAGAAAAGCCTTCTGTTATCAAGGTTCACGCTGAAATGGGCAACGTCGAGCACCGGCGGAGGGAGTCGAACCCCCGGGACACGGTTTTGGAGGCCGTTCCGCTTCCCAAGCTCGCCGATAAAGAATTGCTTTTCGGGCACGCCAAAAAGAGAAGCCGCCCGGATCGGTTTCCCGATGGGCGGCTCCCTGGCATCACGCGCGCTATGGCGTCATGATGGGGAGCCCTCGTCGGCCAGAACCCGCTGGTCAGGCCGGTATGAGCGTCGCCAGGAACAGGGCGACGGACATGCGGCGATGGACGCGACGGCCGAATGCCGACACTGCGTCTTTCGCTCGTGCATGTTCATCATGGCTGCTCCTGTGGCTGGTTGAGTACGTTAACTATGGCCCAGAGGGCGTCGCAGCACAACATGTTTTCCTGCACACGTCTGGCTCGAAGTGATATTGAGTTAACTGAAGAGTTTCAGGTCGGTGTCGGCACGGCCCGCCTCCGAGGCCGCGACCCGTGATTCTGCTGAGTCCCCCAGTTCAAGGACCGCACTCTGGCGCGCAGCTTTCATCTTGCCCAAGTCGGGGCTGCCTCTAGTCGGGCAGCGCGCCGACTCGTCTGTTCGCTACGAATCCATCAGCATGAAGATGGGTGAGCTAAGAAAAACGTTGTTCTGCGGGTCGGTAGGTAGTGGTTAGAAACTTCCAAGCTGGCACGTCGTCGGAACGACCCCTTCCTCGTCCTTGTCGGATAGACACGGTATGTCGATCATGGGTTGACCAGCGCCCAGATTGCGATATGTTCCACCTGTGCAGAACGAACTATTCCAGCGGAAAAGCACCGCGGTCGAGGCGCCGAGCGCGGAGTTCAAACTAAGCATCACACGCGCGCTAGCTGATCAGCTGGCAGAGGCACTTAAGGATCTGAATCCGGCCCCGCTCACTGCGGCCGCTCTCGCGAAACTCAAGAATGAGCCAGGAGTGTACGAGCTGTCGTACCAAGGACAGCGAGTCTACGTCGGCAAGGCGAGCAGCAGTCTTCCAAAGAGATTAGGAAAGCATCTTCGAAAGTTATCTGGTCGATCGGGAATCGACATGAGTGAAGTTAAGTTCGTCTGCCTGTATGTCGAAGAGGATCTGGACGCCGCAGGTCCCGAAAAAATGCTAATAAAAAAGTATGGCGAAGGCGGCGCGCCCTGGAATAAGAACGGATTTGGAAATAATGATCCAGGTCGAAAGCGTGACGACTCGCTGGTCAAGAGGAATCACTTCGACGCTGTCTTCCCGGTAAACCTTGACTTTGAAATCGATCTGGCGTCACATGGTGCCGGTTCTGTGAGCAGCTTGCTGGGTAGAGTGAAGCGAGCTCTGCCTTTCAACCTGCGCTTCGAGACGAAAAATGCAAACGCGAAACAGCTCGCGCAAGTCAAAATCGATTTTCCTGTCGGCGACGTTAGGTTGCGCGACGTGGTCCATGGTGTGATCGACGCACTTCCGGAGGGTTGGCAGGCGACAGCGTTGCCGGGTTATGTCATCATTTACCGTGAAGAAATGTCGTATGAAAGTGCTAAAATAATCTGGCGGAAGCAGGATAATAATGTAATTGAAGTGCAGGGTCAAGGACTACTTGATGACGCTGGTGAGGTCGAAGAAGAACTTGACGATGGCGACGAATAGTGGTCTCGAACAAGGCGTGGGCGAGGGTTCAGATCGACACGTCAGCCTCTGACCAATTCGATCACCTTGTTGGCCACCTTCCCGGGGTCCTCGTGTTCCCAGGCGCGTATGACTCGCCAGCCGGCTTCTTCTAGGAGCTTCGTGGTTTCAGCATCTCGTTCACGATTACGACGAATCTTATTCGCCCAGAATTCTGAATTTGCAGTGGATGGCCGATAGTGGGCCGGGCAACCATGCCAGTAGCAGCCGTCGACGAATACGGCGACTAGCGCTCTAGGAAAGACCACATCGGCTGTTCTTCTTACTCCTGGGACCGGGCTGGTGGAAACTCGGTAGCGAAGCCCTTGCGCGTGTAGCAATTTGCGTAGGCGCACCTCTGGCTTCGTGTCTTTGCTGCGGTTCCCTCGCATCGTGGCTCGAACAGCTGGCGACGTGGCCCATGAGTCGTCGGGAAGGGCCTGTTCGCATGCGAACCCTTTCCGCCAGGCGATCTTCCAGGCTTCGACCAAGTTCTCCGATCGAGTATCGTGATCGACTTGTCCAAGGTACTTGGTCGGAGACTTTCCCTTATCTGACCAGCGAAGGTAAGCACGAATACGGCGGGTGTTAGGAAGGACCTTAAGCTCGACTGAGGCGCGAGCGTAGCGCCCGTCGCCCAGATCGACAAACCGGCGTTGACGGCCCTTGGCCGCGCGATCCTGTTCCGCCGCCAGAGCATCCCGGCTTCGTCCCGCGCGCCCTTTCCACGCTCTGTCCGGAGGAGCTTTCTCCTTCCAGGAGCGTTGTGCGCGGCTGGGCGAAGTCATGCGCGAGACTCGGCCTCGTCGAGCGTCGCCGCGACCGCCTTCGCGAAGACCTCCCCCAGTAGCACGGGAACCGCGTTCCCAAGCTGCCGCATCTGCTCTCCACGGGGGCCCGCGAGTTCCCACTCGTCTGGGAACGTCATCACGCGCGCGGTTTCCCGAACGGTCATGTAGCGGTGCTTGTACCGGAAGCCGCCCGGAGATCCGGAATCCGGCTCTCGGTCATCTGTGAGCATGACTGATTCCCCGCCGGGGACGCCATGGACGCCGGCCTTTACGGTTTTCGCGGGGCGGTCGTACTCGTTGGGTGTATGTCCGTCGTAGATGCGCGCTCCCGGCCAACCGACGTGGTATTTGAATCCCTTGATTTCATAATCCACTCGATCAAGCTTTTCCCATGAGATTCGAGGCAGAGAGGGAAGCTTGCCGTCCTCTCCTTCTTCAATACCCTCGATAGCGTCGCGTAACGTACGCCAAGGTTTGGAGCCGTCATCAAGAGGGAGGTTCTTAGGCACGCCCGCGATAACGCGGTTTTGAACGTGCTTTGGAACCTTGTTGTGGCGCTTCCAGTACTCACCGTTCAGTATCGAACGGAAGAGGGCGCCTTCCGAGTACTGTGGTGTTATGAGCTTACGAAAAGTGTCCAAGTCAACGTGTAAATCGGAGCGAAAGGCGACGATTATTATTCGATTTCGGATCTGAGGGACACCGTAGTCGGCGGCATTGACGGGTGTCATGACCACGTCATAGCGCTCGTCGGGCCGGACGACGCGACGCTTCTCCATCGCCCTCAAGACATCGTCGTGTTCCTGCCATGTCGCGTTCGTCCTCCGCTCGACGAACGGGAACTCAAGCTCGCGCAGGATGTAGTCAAAGTATGGCTTAAAAGACGGTCTCAGAAGCCCGCGAACGTTTTCGCAGATCACGGCCTTCGGCTGAATCTGCCGGACCGCCCTGAACATCTGTGGGAACATGTTCCGCTTATCCTCGTCGCCCTTAGCGACGCCCCCAAGGCTGAACGGCTGGCACGGCGGACCGCCTGCCAGGACATCAACCTGGCCATTCAGGCTGCCCATGTCAATGCGCTGCACGTCGCCCTCGACGATCGGTACAACCGCCCCCGGAGGGGGTACCTCATACGGATCTGCGGCTACGGCGTCCTCGTCCGGGATGCGGATCCGGTCTGCCTTGTGTCGTTTCGAAACATTCATGTCGAGTGTCTCGCACGCGTACTTCGCGAACTCGTTGAACAACAAGGGGCGGAAGCCGGCCCGCTCGACGCCCATCGCGAGGCCACCGCCGCCCGCGAACAGCTCGACGGAAGTTCGGTGAGACTCTTCAAGTTCAGACACTGCGGAAGCATACCGCGGAGGTTGGAGACTACAGTGGCGGACGCGCCGTAGGGCGCTGTTTCTGTTCGCTGTTCTGTAGGCGTGTGCTCACAGCTCGGGAAATGTGTCCCGGATAATCGCAAGGAGACGCCGAGCACCCTCGCGGTCAAGTTGCAACGTCTGGCTCACCTTCTTCTCCGACTGCCTGTCGTCGGAGCCGTACGTGCTCAACTGAAGCAACGGCCCAGAGGGAGTGTTAACGGTCCTATAGCCACACTCGACCTCGGTGGGATGCGGCTTCGCGTCGCCGCGCACCTGGAAGAACTCGGTCACTCTCGCCATCCGCCCACTTTGCCACACGCGCAAGCGCGGGGGCGAAGGCTCGATCGAGCGGTAGCAGCGGGCCGATCAGCTCTCGAACACGGCTGTCAGGGCCTGTCGGATCAAAGTCGGCAGGTCCGACTCCCCGTCCGTCTCAGCCCACCGGATCAGCGCAACGTGCGCGGCGCCAAGGCAGGCCATGGTCGTAGCCCGCACCCGAAACTCCTCCTCGGGCGAAGAGCAACCGAGAGCGGCAACGAGAGCATCAGCGGTCGCGTACTGACTGTCCAGATGCCGCGCCCGCAGCGCCGGAACCGAGATCATCAGCCGTAGCCGCGCCAGCAGGAACGCCTTCTCCTCGGAAGTGCCCAGAGCCGCGGTCGACTCCAAACCGCGCCTGATCCGCGCAGCCAGCGAAAGAGAAGCGGGCGCCTCAAGCACGGCCGAAGCGGTCACCGGGTCGTATTCGTCGTAGAGGACCAGGTCCTCCTTCGTGGGGAAGTGCCGGTAGACCGTCATCGCCGAGACGCCGGCGGCCGCGGCGACGTCGGCGACGGTGGTCGCGTCGTAGCCGACGTCGGTGAAGAGGCGGACGGCGTGCGTCTGCACCTGAAGCCGGGTCTCGGCGCGCTGGCGGTCTCGGAGGTTCACGTGGTAGACACTATCAAAGTGGTAGTAACTAACAGTATGAAGACGGCATTGGTGACCGGGGCGTCCAAAGGGATCGGGGCGGCGATCGCGCGGAGGCTCGAGAGGGGCGGCATACGAACGATCAGACGATCAAGCAGCCAAGCGGATCTGGCACAGATGGAAGGCATCGACAAAGCCCTCGAAGGCATAGACAGCCTCGACATCCTGGTCAACAACGCGGCCGCCCAGCCGGCAGGGCCCATCGAGACGGACACGCCCGAAAGCTTCGACCACCTCTTCGCGGTCAACGTCAGAGCGCCGTACTTCCTCATCCAGCGGGCACCGATCAACGACGGCGGCCGCATCATCAACGTCTCCTCGGTCGCCACGCGCATGGCCAACCCGGCGCAGACGTCCTTCGCGATGACCAAGGGCGCGCTCGAGACGATGAGCCGCACCCTCGCCCACCAGCTCGGACCCCGCGGGATCACGGTCAACGTCGTCGCGCCCGGCGCCACGAAGACCGAAGCGAACAAAGACGTCTTCACGCCCGAATTAACAACCGCGATCACGACCTTCACGGCGCAGCAAAGGCTGGGCGACCAAGACGACATCGCGGACGTCGTCGCGTTCCTCGCCTCCGACGACGCCCGCTGGGTGACGGGGCAGGTCATCGAGGCGAGCGGCGGGTTGTTCCTCGGTCCTCCGGCGCAAGGGGTTCAATAGGGCGGTGACGTGGTTCAGCGAGGACGAACTCCGCAGGCAGGCCGGTGACGTCTCGTTCGCGCGCGGGGCCAGGTACCTGGAGTCGGTCGAGGCGCTGGACGACGTCGCGGGCGGGGTCGCGGCGGTGGTCAGCGGCACCGACCGGTACACGGTCCGGTTGCGCAACGTCGGCGGCGAACTCGTCGGCGAGTGCTCCTGCCCGCACGCGGCGGACGGCTTCTTCTGCAAACACTGCGTGGCCGTCGGGCTGTTGGTCCTCGAAGGCGTCGCGGACGGCGGCGCGGCCGACATCCGCGGGTACGTCGAAACGCTCACCCGCGACGAGCTGGTCGAGCTGCTCGTCGGGCACGCGAACGAGGACCCGGTCCTGTTCCGCAAACTCTCGCTCAAGGCGGGCCGCGAGGACCTCGACGCGTTGCGACGGCACGTCGAGGGAACGTTGCGGTTGCGCGGTTTCGTCGGGTTCCAGGGCACGCTCGCGTACACCGAGAAGGTCCGCGAGGTGCTCGCCACCGCCAAGGAACTCATGGACGCGCCGCTGCTGTGCCGCGTCGTCGAACTCGTCGTCGAGGCGCTGGACTTCGTCGAGGACTCGTTCGGCGCGCTCGGAACGGAAGTCCGCGCGGCGCTCGCGTTGTACGCCGAGGCCTGCGCCGAAACGCCGCCGGAGCCCAAGGAACTCGCGGAATGGTTGCTACGCCTGGATCTCGACGGGTCCGGGCGCGTCGACGTGAGCATCGCGGACTTCACCGCCGGGCTCGGTTTCGAGGGGCTCGCGGTGTTCCGCGCCGGCGTCGAGGAACGGTGGCGGCTCGACGACGGCGAGGACCCGTACCGCAGCCGCAAACTCCAGCGGCTGCGCGAGGGATTCGCGGCGATGCGGAACTGGCAGGGCTAATACCCTCGCCGGTGCCGGACGCCCGAATTGCGGTACAGCTCCTCCAGATCCCGTCGCCCCGCCTGGTCCCCGGTGTCGGCGGCCGCGCGGAACCAGTGCTCGGCCTCCTGGAAGTTGCCGTGGTCGGCGGCGAGCCTGCCGAGGTTGGTGTACGCGGGGACGCTGCCGAGTTCCGCGGCCTTCCGGTACCAGGCGGTGGCCTCGCCGGGGTCGTTCCGGTCGTTGGCCAGCACACCCAGGTTCGTCATCGCCGCGGCGTCGCCCCGTTTGGCCGCCTTGAGATACCAGCGTTCGGCCGCGTCGAGCTCGCCGCGCCGGTGCAGCACCAACCCCAGCCGGACGGCGGCTTCGGGGGCACCGGCGGCCGCGGCCGCGTGGTAGCAGCTTTCCGCGCGCGTCAGGTCTTCCCGCCGTTCCGCCTCCAGACCGAGTTTGACCAGCGACGGCGCGTCGGCCTCGGCGGCGGCCTCGCGCCACCAGGGTTCCGCCTCGTCCGTCCGGCCGGTGTCGCACAGCAGCGCGCCGAGCGTGATCATCCCTTCGAGGTTGCCCGCCTCCGCGGCCTCGCCCGCCCAGCGTTCGGCCTCCTCGACCTCGCCGTGCCGGTGCAGCGACCGCCCGAGTTCCGCCATCGCCTCGACCCGGCCCTCGGTGGCGGCCCGCCGCCACCAGTCCTCGGCGGCGTCCGTGTCGCCGCGTCGCGCACAGAGATTTCCCAGCTGCGCCATGGCATGCGAATCACCGGCCGTCGCCGCTTCGCGGTACCAGCGTTCGGCCTGTTCGGGTACGCCGCGTTCGCGCAGGAGGTGCGCCAGGTTGCCCATCGCGACCCTGTCCCCGCCCGCGGCGGCCTTCCGGAACCACGCCTCCGCCTCGTCGAGATCCCCGCGCTCCAGCGCGGTGGATCCCATCCGTGCCATGGCGATCACATGTCCGCGTTCCGCGGCCTTCCGGTTCAGATAGTCGTCGATCCGGGTGTTCCACTTACGTTTTTCGGCGCCCACGAGCCCGCTCCTTCCGGCAGCGTCCAAGGGGTAGTCGCTGCTCAGGACCCCGATGTGACAACAACTACCTGGCGTCATCGTCGTGTCGCTCCCGGTTTCCCCGCGCGGCCCGGCGATACTGGGACACTCCCCAATCCCCGTCGAGAGGAACCGCGCGGTGGCCACGCGTACCCGGCAGATGACCACGGCCCAGCGACTGCTCCTGCTGATCACCCTCGGCGCCGTCGTGCTCGCGGTGTTCTGGTTCGTCAGCGGCAAGGGCGACGCGCTGCAACCGAAGCCGGCGAACACCGCCAGCGCCGCGGACGCGCGCAAGCAGCTCGACGAACTCACCGTCGCGCCACGCGGTTCGATGGACGGCTACGACCGCAAGAAGTACCCGCACTGGGACAACCAGGGGAACAACTGCAACACCCGCGAGTTCGTGCTCAAGCGGGACGGCAAGGACGTCAAGGCCGGTTCCGACTGCGCCCCGACCTCGGGCAGCTGGACGAGCATCTACGACGGCGAGACCTGGACCAAGCCGACCGACGTCGACATCGACCACATGGTCCCGCTCGCCCAAAGCTGGGTCTCCGGCGCGAAATCATGGACCGACGAGAAGCGGCGCCAGTTCGCGAACGACCTGACCCGGCCACAGCTGTTCGCCGTCACCGACAACGTCAACCAGGAGAAGAGCGACAAGGCGCCGGACCAGTGGAAGCCGCCGCTCGTCTCGTTCTGGTGCACCTACGCCACCGACTGGATCACCGTGAAGCACTACTACGGCCTCACGATCACCACCGCCGAGAAAACCGCGCTCAGCGACATGCTCGGTCGTTGCTGATCTCCCGAGCTTCGGCTTAGGTGGGGCGATGGCGACCTTCGTACTGATCCATGGCGGTGGCGGCAGCGCCTGGGACTTCCACCTCCTCGAGGCGGAACTGACCGGACGCGGCCACGACGTCGTCGCGGTGAACCTGCCGATCGAAGACGAGAACGCGGGCTTCCCCGAACACGTCGACGCCGTCGTGAACGCGATCGGCGACCGCGACGACCTGGTGGTGCTGGGCCATTCCTACGGCGGCTTCACCGCGCCGATCGTCGCCGGGAAGCTCTCGGCGCGGCTGCTCGTGATGCTGACCGCGATGATCCCGAAACCGGGCGAGTCACCGGGGGACTGGTGGGGCAACACGGGCTTCAAGTCCGACGAGAGCCTCAGCGAGGAAGAGCAGTTCTACAACGGCGTCCCCGCGGAAATCGTCGCGGAGGCCGGTTCGCACGCGCGGAACCAGGTCAGCGCCGAATGGGGCCAGCCGTGGCCGCTGGACAAGTGGCCGGACGTCCCGACGAAGGTGCTCATCGCGCGGCAAGACCAGTTCTTCCCGCCCGAGTTCCAGCGCCGGGTCGTCCAGGACAGGCTCGGAATCGCGCCCGACGAGATCGACGGTTCGCACTCCGTTCCCTTGAGCCACCCCAAACTTCTCGCGGACCGGCTCGAGTCCTACCTCACCAGCGGTCCAGCCGCATGACCTCTTCGAGCGGCTGACGCGCGGCGGGCTTGAAGGTGTCGCCGGTGTAGAACGCCGTCGGGATGAGCGCGGCCTGGTGCACGTTGTCCGGCAGGCCGAGGATCTCGGCGGCCTCCTTCTCGTACGCGAGGTGCAGCGTCGTCCACGCCGTGCCGAGCGTGACAGCCCGCGCCGCCAGCATGTAGCTCCACACGGCGGGCAGCAGGTTCCCCCACAGCCCGGCCTGGTTGCCGGCGGGCAGCTCGGCCTCCGTCGTCTCCAGGCACGGGACGACGTGCACCGGGACCTCGCCCATCTTGTCGGCCAGGTACTCGACACTGGAGCCGACGCGCTTCTGCACCTTCGAGCGCTGTGGGTCGTCCGCGAACAGTTTCCCCGCCGCCCGTGGGGAATCCAGGTACTCGCGGCACGCCCGCTGGTAGAGCTTCCCGAGTTCGGCCCGCTGGCCGGGGTCGGTGATCACGAGCCAGTGCCAGCGCTGCGTGTTGGACCCGCTCGGCGCCTGCAGCGCGACCTGCAGGGCGTGTTTCACCAGTTCGAGAGGTACCGGCCGGGTCAGGTCCAGGCGTTTGCGGACGGTTCGGGTGGTCGTCAGCAGCTCTTCGGGCGTCATCCGAGGATTATGTCGTTATGATCCGCTGGTGGGGAGGCCGCCGCGCGAACGAGGGATGGGCACTCTGCTGCGACATGTCCTCGAAACGACCGAAGCGGACGTCTCCGCGTTCTTCGAGGACATCGGGCTGGGGGACTACCGGCCGCGGTTCACCCCGTTCGTCCGCGCGATCGTCGCGCACGGGCCGCTGGCCATCCGCGAGCTCGCCGCCGAAGTCGGCGTGACGCATTCCGCGGCCAGCCAGACTATCGCGCAGATGGCGCGTCAGGACCTCGTCTCGCTCAGGCCGGGACGCGACGCGCGGCAAAGGATCGTGTCACTGACCGAGAAGACGCTCGGCCTGATGCCGACGCTCGAAGCCGAGTGGGCGGCGACCAGCGCCGCGGCCGAACAGCTGGAAGCCGAACTGCCGTACCCGCTCAGGGAGGTACTGGTCGCCGCCGTCGAGGCGTTGGAGCGCAAATCGCTCCGGGACCGGATCGCCGAAACGGACGCCGCGCTCAGGCTGACGCGTCGGCCCGCCGAAGGCTGAACACAGCCCAGACGTACTTACCGCCTTCGCACAGCTCGTGTCCCCAGTCGTCGGACAGAGCGTGCACGAGCTGCAGGCCGCGGCTGCGCGCCGCCATCGGCGACGGCTCCTTCAGCTTCGGCCGGTTCGAGCCGGAGTCGTAGACCCGCAAGGTGAGCCTGCCATCGGCGTACTCGACGTCGAGCCTGTCCGGCTTCTCACCGTGTTCGAAAGCGTTCGTGACCAGTTCCGAGGTGGCGAGCAGGACGTCGTCGACGTCGGGGCCGTCGAGGCCGAGGCTCGCCAGGGTCGCCCGAACCGCTTGCCGCGCGACCGCGGGAGCCGTCACATCCACCGGCAGGGGCAGGGAGACCACCGGTAACGTGCCCTCCGATCGCGTCTTGGACATCGTCATGGTTCCGCACCTCCCCTCACGCGAGAGACTCTCAGATCCGCTGTCCGTCTCCCAGATACCCACAAGGGTCAAGGTCGAATCAGGGTCCGTCGGTGAGTTCGGTCTCGGTCCATCCTTCCCGCAGTTTCTTGAGCGTGGAGGCCAGCAACCGCGACACCTGCATCTGCGAAACACCGACACGGCGCGCGATGTCCGACTGGCTCATCCCGGACCCGAACCGCAGCGCGACGATCTTGCGTTCGCGGTCGGGCAGTCGTTCCAGCATCGGCCGCAGCGCCTCGCGCAGCTCCGCCTGGCTCAGGTTGGCGTCCGCCTCGCCGAAGCGGGTGTGCGCCGAGTTCTCCAGGAGGTTGTCCAGCGAAGCCCCGTACCGGCCCTGGCCCGCGCGGAGGCCCTCGTAGACCTCGTCGATCGGGATGCCGAGATGGACGGCGATCTCACTGGGCTTCGGCGCGCGCGAGAGGCGGACCGTCAGCTCCTCGCGCACGGCCGAGATGTTCGCGTTCAGCTCCTTGAGCCGCCGCGGGACGCGGACCGACCAGCTGTTGTCGCGGAAGTGGTGCCGCAGCTCGCCGGAGATGGTCGGGACCGCGAACGCCAGGAAGTCGCTGCCCTGGCCGGGGTCGAACCGGTCGACGGCGTGGATCAGCCCGATCGTCGCGATCTGGACCAGGTCCTCCATCGACTCGTCCCGGTTACGGAACTTCCGCGCCAGGTTGCGCGCGAGTTCCAGATGCGCGCGCACCAGCTCGTCCCTCAGCCGCTCCCGTTCCGGGGCGTTCGGGGGCAACGCGTGCATGCGCTGGAACAGGGCCGGAACATCCGCGCCGTCTTGCTCGACGGGTTCCGTCACGGCCGGGCCGCCTCGCTCTCCCGGATGAGCTCCACCCTGGACAGGTAGCCGCCGTCGGCCGGGGTGACACTCCGCCGCGCCGACGTCGCCAGCGCGGTGAGCAGCTGCCAGGACAGGCCGGTCTCGTCGTCGGGTTCCGGAGAGTCCGAAAGCACCGAGACGGTCACCTCGATCCGTCCGTCCTTCCACGAGAAAACGCAGGTCAGGTGGCCGTCGGCGGCCGAGGGGAGCAGCATGGAGCAGGCCTCGTCCACCGCCATCCGGAGATCCTCGACCGCGTCCAGGTCGAAGTCCTGGCGCATCGCGATGTCCGCGACGATCGTCCGGAGAGTCGGTACCACGTGCGGTACCGCGGCCGTGCGTACCTCGATGAGTTGAGCGCCCTCCCCGCTGGGCGGGGTGTTGTCCACCACGTGTGTTCCTCTCTCGAGCTGCGCTGCCGAGTCGTCGATTGCCCGGAGTGTGAGCAAACCAAACCCAGGTTTGAGTCTCGCAGGCGGCGGGCATGTAACCGGGGACAAACGATCTCCTGGAAAGGCGGGGACCGACGTGGCTGACGTGAGCCGGCTGCCCAACGTGGTGGCGGAAGAGTGGGATTGGCAGCTCCGTGGGTCGTGCCGAGGCGCCGACAGCAGCTTGTTCTTCCACACGGACAACGAGCGCGGTTCGGCCCGCGAGCGGCGCGAGACGCGTGCCAAGGCGATCTGCCAGACCTGCCCCGTGCTGGCGCAGTGCCGCAAGCACGCCCTGGCGGTCCAGGAGCCGTACGGCATCTGGGGCGGGCTCGGCGAGATCGAGCGCCGTGAGCTGTTCCTCCGGGAACGCCGCGCCGGGCGCAAGGCGCTGACGGCGCATTGAGCGCGCCCCGGCCACCGGTCGGCGACGCGCGTGACGGCGATCGTGGCGCCCCGCCCGGACTGGGTTAGGGTTGAGACTGTCGTTGCGGGGACAGCCAAGCCAACCCGCCGAAGAAGAGCGTGCGTCCGTGTCCGGACTGGGCGCGGCCGTCGCTTGAGACCACAGGCGCGTTCCGGCGCTGAGCGTCGGTTCTCACCTGATGAGGAGAATGTGCATGCCCGCAGCGGACCAGAACACCACGCCGCCCGGTTTCAGCATCACGCTGGACGCCGACGCGTCTGTACCGCGCGTGGTGGTCACCGGTGAGCTCGACCTGCTGACGAGCCCGCAGCTCCAGGAGACCCTCGGGGCCCTGATCACGGACAAGCCGTCCGGCCGGGTCGTCGCCGACCTGACCGGCGTGACCTTCTTCGACTCCTCGGCGCTGAACGTCGTGCTCCAGGCGCAGCGCCAGGCCGCCGAAAAGGCGGTCGAGCTCGAACTGGTGCCCAGCCCGCAGGTGAGCCGAGTGATCGAGCTCACCGGCGTCGCCGAGCACCTCAGCGTGTCGGAAGAGCCCCCCGCCTGATCCCCCGCTACGGTCGTGGGCTCGTGATCCGCGACACCTGGGGGAAGCAGCACGATGATGGGGCGGACGCATGCCCTGACCGGCTGGTGCGCGGGTCTCGCGCTCGCGCCCGCCGTCGGAGCGGGCACGGTGCACCAGGCGGTCGTGTTCGCCGCGACCACGGCCGGCTTCGCCCTCCTGCCCGACCTCGACCATCCGGGCGCCCGCGCGTCGAGGCTGCTCGGATGGTTCACCGGCGCGATCTCCTGGCTGCTTCGCCGGGTTTCGGCGGCCCTCTACGCGCTGACCAAGGGGCCTCGCGACGAGAAGGTCACCGGTAAGCACCGGCACCTCTCGCACACCGTGCTGTTCGCCGTCGGCCTCGGCTTCCTGACCTCCTGGGGCACCACCGAGGGCGGCCCCTGGGCGGTGTTCGGCGTCGTCGTCCTCGGGCTGCTGCTCGCGGAAGGAGCGCTCGGCGACTGGCTCCTGCCGGTCAGCGGCGCGGCGGTCGGGTGGTGGGTGTGGACGGCCCCGCCGGACAAGGCGGCGCAGCTCGCGGAGATCTCCGGCTGGCTCGGCATCGCCGTCGCGGCCGGGTGTTTCGTGCACTGCCTCGGGGACGCGCTGACCGAGTCCGGCTGCCCGTTCCTGTTCCCGATCCCGATCGCGGGCGAGACCTGGTACGAGATCCGGCCGCCGAAGCCGCTGCGGTTCCGCACCGGCAAGAAGGTGGAGAACCGGCTGATCTTCCCGGTGTTCGCGGTCGCCGCGGTGCTGCTGATCCCGGGCGTCTGGGAGTACCTGTTCACTACGGTCCAGAGCCTGTTCACGCCGGAAGGCGCGCAGACCGCCGTCCAATGAGGAATGTCCTCACCGGGAGAGGCGTTGAATCGGAACGCCGGACCCGGTTGAGGAGGGGAACAGTGGACAAGCCCGTGCTGCGCGCCGACGCGCGACGCAACCGAGCGAAGGTGCTCGCGGCGGCCGAAGAGGCCTTCGCCGTCAACGGCCTCGCCGTCCCCCTCGACGAGATCGCCCGTATCGCCGGTGTCGGCGCGGGCACGGTCTACCGGCATTTCCCCAGTAAGGAGGCGCTGTTCCAGGCCGTCGTCCTGGACCGCGTCGAGCAGTTCGCCCAGGAGGCACGGGACCTGCTGACCGCCGAAGACCCCGGTGAGACGTTCTTCGACTTCTTCAGACGCGTCGTCCAGCAGGCCTCCCGCAACCGGGCGCTGTGCGACGCGCTCGCCGAGACGACCGGACTCGGCTTCAAAGCGAGCGCCGGCAACGACTTCCGGGCGGCGACGCAGGCGCTGCTGACCAGGGCGCAGGCCGCGGGCGCGGTACGCGAGGACATCGACGGCGACGATCTGCGCGCCCTGATCGCCGGGTGCCTCGCCGCCGAGCGGTATTCGCTCGAAGAACGTCATCTCACGCGGATCATTGTCGACGGTTTGCGCACGTTGCGTAACAAAACGTAAGATCAACGCGAGAAGTCCTCGTACCTGCGCTTCGCATGGCGAGGGGGTGCCGGATGTTCGGTCAGGGTCCCACCACCGGTTCCGTCACGGTCGCGGCCATCGCCGGTCTCGCGACCGGACTGCTCGTCGCCGCCCTCCTGGTGGCCGGTCGCGAGCCACCACCCCGCGTCCACGAAGTCGGCACGACCCCGTCCCCGACGACGACCTCCCGATCGGTCGGGCCGGTCACGGTGACCGTGCCGGGAAGCGTCCCGGAACCCCTCGTCGTCACGCGCACCAGCACGCCCGCGCCGCGCACGGTGACCCGGACCGTGACGCCGTCCACCACGTCGACGGAACTCCCGCCCACCGCGACCTCGGGATTCCGGAACGACTGAGGCAACCGGAACGGCCCCTCGCGGCGTCTGCCCGGTATGCGGCGGCTCCCCGTTTTCGTGCTCCTGCTCGCGACCCTGACCGCCTGCGGGCAGTCCGGCGACAAGGCCTGTCCGGCCATCGCCCTGGAAGAAGGGATCTCCTTCGACGTCGCGCCGGAAGTGGCCGCCGGCCTGGGCCGCGTGTCGATCGAGTTGTGCTGGGCCGGTGACTGCGTGACCAAGGCCGAGCCCGCCGGCGAGCACGTCTTCATCCCGATCCGGGGTCTGCCGACCACGCCGGTCAAGACCACGGTGACCCTCGGCGACCGGAAGTCCCACTCCCTCGTCGTGACACCGGCGATCGCCTACCCGGCCGGTGAGGCCTGCGGTGGCGGTGTGCCGGTCGCGAAACTGGTCGTCACGCCCGGCGGCGAAATACGGCAGGAACCGTGAAGGCCGCCACCCCCGGTGCGCGGCCTTCACGGTTTCCCCTGTGGCTAGCCGACGTCCCGACGCCGCCAGCCCATGAGCCCGGCCACGAGCGCGACCACGGCGACCCCGGTCAACCAGACCAGCGGTGTCGCGGTGAACTCCGCGGCGGGCAGTTTCGGAACGTGCGAGAACGGCGAGGCGTCCAGCAGCACCTGCGGCAGGTTCAGCACCGCGCCGAACAGGCTGAGCAGCAACGCCAGCCCGGCGATCGCCCACGCCGCCGTCGAGAACTTCGGCGCCAGGCCGAAGACCGTCACGGCGAGGCCGGTGATCACCCAGATCGCCGGAAGCTGGGCCAGCGAAGCGAGCACCATGTCCCCGGTCGCGTCGCCGACGGTGCCCGACCGCATCCCGTTCGACAGTCCTAAGAGGACACCGCTGACGACCATCATCAGGGCCGTGCCGCCGAACGCGAACACGAGGTGGCTCCCCAGCAACCGCAGCCTGCCGACGCCCGTCGCGAGCAGCGGCTCGACGCGGATCGCGGTCTCCTCGGCGCGGATCCGCAGCGCGGCCTGCACCCCGTAGAGCGCGATGACCATGGCGAACAGCCCGGTCATCGCCGCCATGAAGGCGTCGATCAGCCCGTCCGTGCCGCCGAGGCGCTGGAAGATCTCCTTCGCCTGCTCGCTCTGCCCGACGACGTCGCCGATCCCGCTCGCGACCGAGCCGAACACCGCGGCGCAGACCGCCGTGCCGATCACCCAGCCGATCAACGGACCCCGGTGCAGCCGCCACGCCAGCGCGAACGGGCTGCGCAGCGACGTCGCCGCTTCGGCGGGCCCGGGACGCGGCGGGATGATGCCGGTGCCGACGTCGCGTCGCGGGAGCAGCGCGTAACCGGCGGCGCCGACGACCACGGTCGCGGCCAGCGGCAGCAGTAACACCCACCAGCGCTCTTCGGCGAACGACCGGATCTGCTGCGCCCAGCCGATCGGGGACAGCCACGAAACCCAGGTCGCGTCCGAGGTCGAGTCGCCGACCGCGCGCAGCAGGAACGCGACACCGACGGCGGTGGCGCCGATCCCGTTGGCCGTCCTCGCGTACTCGGCCACCTGCACGGCGACCGCCGTGACCGCGGTGAAGACCAGCCCGGTCGCCGCGGTGGCGGCGCCGAGCGCCCAGGCGCCGTCGGCGGGCAGCTTCGCGCCGATCATCAACCCGGTCTCGACGAGTCCGATGAGGACACTCGCCCCGGCGGACACCAGCACGCCCGAGGTCAGCAGGGCGTACCGGCCGACCACCGCGGAGGCCAGCAGTTCCGCGCGGCCGGTGTCCTCCTCGGCGCGGGTGTGCCGGGTGACGGTGAAGACCGCCATCAGCCCGATGATCAGGGCGAGGAACCCGCCGAGCCGCCACGCGGTGAACCCGCCCGCGGTCGAGAGGTCGAAGGCCGGGCCGTAGATCAGCGAAAGCGACGGGTTCGCGCCCATGCTCGCGGTGAGCCCGGCCCGTTCGGCGGCCGTCGGGTACAGGGTTTCGAACGTCCCCGAGGACGTCGACGGCATGATCCCGAGCAGCACGATCCAGATCGGCAGGACGATCCGGTCGCGCCGCAGCGCCAGCCTGGTCAGCTGCCAGGTGCCGACCAGTCCGTGTCCCGGACCGGCGACGGCCGCCGGGCGGTCCAGTGTCGCGGTCATTTCGCGCTCGCCTCGGTGGTGTAGTGGCGGAGGAACAGTTCCTCGAGCGTCGGCGGCTGGCTGGTCAGGCTGCGGACGCCGACCTCGGTGAGCTGACGCAGCGCCTCGTCGAGCGAGCGGGTCTCGACGTCGAACCGGACCCGGTTGCCCTCGACCTTCAGGTCGTGGATGTTCGCCAGTCCGGTCAGCCCGTTCGGCGGTCCGGCGAGTTCGGCGGAGATCGACGTCCTGGTCAGGTGCCGGAGTTCGGCCAGTGTGCCGGTCTCGACGGTGCACCCGTTGCGGATGATGCTGACCTTGTCGCAGAGCGCCTCGACCTCGGCCAGGATGTGGCTCGACAGCAGCACCGTGCGGCCCTGCTCGCGCTCCTCCTGGATCGCGTACTGGAAGGTGGCCTCCATCAGCGGGTCGAGCCCGGAGGTCGGCTCGTCGAGGATCAGCAGGTCCACGTGCGAGGCCAGCGCGGCCACGATCGCGACCTTCTGCCGGTTGCCCTTGGAGTAGGTGCGCCCCTTCTTCTTGGGGTCGAGGTCGAAACGTTCGATGAGGTCCTTGCGGCGGCGCTGGTCGAGGCCGCCCCTCAGCCGTCCCAGCAGGTCGATCACCTCGCCGCCGGAGAGGTTGGGCCAGAGGTTCACGTCGCCGGGGACGTAGGCGAGGCGCCGGTGCAGGCTCGCCGCGTCCTTCCAGGGGTCGCCGCCGAGCAGGCGAACGTCGCCCGAGTCTGCGTGGAGCAGGCCGAGCAGGACCCGGACGGTGGTCGACTTCCCCGCGCCGTTCGGGCCGAGGAAGCCGTGCACCTCCCCAGCGGGTACCTGCAGGTCAAGGCCGTCCAAAGCCTTGGTCCGGCCGAAGGATTTGTGGAGGCCGGAGATGGAGATGGCGTTTTCCATGAAACTGAATGTACAGTGATTTCACGAAGTTGTGAAGTTAAGAAAACGTATGGATGGTGTGATCACTCTGGGGGAGGTAAGAGAGGATGAGCTCATGACGACGACGCCTGAGAGTGCTTCGAGCACCGAGAGAGACGAGGACGCCGTCCGCCGTTACGTGGAGCACCTGGGCATCACG
This sequence comes from Amycolatopsis azurea DSM 43854, assembly GCF_001995215.1. Lineage (GTDB taxonomy): Bacteria > Actinomycetota > Actinomycetes > Mycobacteriales > Pseudonocardiaceae > Amycolatopsis > Amycolatopsis azurea. Next base: position 159,021 of record NZ_MUXN01000005.1, on the reverse strand, counting down.
CTCTCCCAGATCGGGATGCAGCGGATGCCGGCCAGGGTGTTCGCCGCGCTGATGACCACCGACGCCGGTCGGCTCACCGCGGCCGAACTGGCCGACCAGCTCTCGGTGAGTCCCGCCGCGATCTCGGGGGCCGTGCGCTGGCTGGAGCAGATCGGACTGGTCGCCAAGGAGCGCGAGCCGGGCTCGCGCCGCGACCACTACCGCCTCTTCGACGACCTCTGGTACGCCACCTTCATGAAACGCGACCGCATGATCTCCTTGTGGCGCGACGCCGCCGACGAGGGCGTTTCGGCCCTCGGCGCGGACACGCCGGCGGGTGAGCGGGTCGCCGAGATGCGGGACTTCCTGAGCTTCATGATCGACGAACTCAACGACATGTACGCGAAGTGGCACGAGATGCGGGACGCGAAGGGCAAGTAGTCAGAGGGCGGGTTTCGTATGGGGCGGGTTGGTCGTGAGTGGTAAGTGACGTTCTAACGTCACTTACCACTCACGACCAACCCGAGCACAAGCGTTGCCGCGAGCCGCTCCGCCCACTCGTCAAGTTCCGCTTCCGACGGCTCCCGATCCTCGAACGAAGCCAGGAACGCGTACTGGAAACAGGCCCCGAGCAGCAGGGACGCCGACGCCTCCAGATCCGCGTCCTCGCGAATCCGGCCCAGCCGGAGCTCCTCGCCCAGGTACTCGGTGACGCGCGTGAGCGGGACGTCCGGCCCGCGCCGCCTGCTCATGACCTGCTCCCGATGGGTCGCGAGCAGCTCCCGCGACGAGAACAGCGACACCGCGATCGGGAAGCTCTCCAGGTAGAACGACAGCGTGATCCGCGCCAGCCGGGCGAGGTTCGCGGCGAGCGGCGTGTCCGCCGCCGTCGCCATCAGGTCGTCCAGGGTGGTCCCGAGCGCGGGCAGCCGTTCGGTCAGCACGCTCGTGAAGATCTCGGTCTTGTCCTTGAAGTGCTTGTACAGCAACGCCTCGGAATAGCCCGCCGCCCGCGCGATGGCCTTCGTCGTGGCGTGCGCGTAGCCCTGCTCGCGCATCACCTTCGCCGCCGCGGCGACGATCTCCTCGCGGCTTCCCATGTTCGCTCCTGAGGGCTTCTCAGCGTTCGCTCGACAAGTGGTGGGTGAACACTCACCATAGTGGGTGAGTGTTCACTAACCCAGAAAGGCGTGACCATGAAACTCACCGTTTTCGGTGCCACGGGCGGGGTCGGTTCCGAGGTCGTCAAGCAGGCGCTGGCCGCGGGACACCACGTCACGGCGGTCGTCCGCGACCCGTCCCGGCTGACCGCCGAGGGCGACCGGCTGGACGTCGTCGTCGCCGGTCTGTCCGAACACGGCGCCCTGACCGAAGCCGTTTCGGGGCGCGACGTGGTGATCTCGGCCCTCGGCACCCGTGACCGGAATCCGACGACAGTCGTCACCGACGGTGCGCACGCCGCCGTCGCCGCCCTCGGTTCGGCGGGTGTCGGGCGGTTGCTCCTGGTGAGCGCCAGCGGCCCGTTCGTCGACGGCGACGCCTTCTTCACCAGGAACGTCGTCAAGCCGATCCTGGGCAGGGTCCTCCGGCACGGCTTCGCGGACATGATCGCCGCCGAGCGGATCGTGCGCGCGAGCGACCTCGACTGGACGATCGTGCGCCCGCCCCGCCTGCTGAACGGGTCGCACACCGGCGTCATCACCGCCCGCACCGACGGCAACGTCCGCGGGAGCTACAGCATCAACCGCGCCGATGTCGCCGATTACCTGCTTCGCGCGGCGGCGGACGACTCGCTCATCCACCAAACCGTCTCGATCGCCCGCGGCTGACTTCCCGCGTTCAGTCCTCTGGTTGAGGTTGTTGCGTGCGCAACGATCGCGTTCAGAGGACGAAACGCGGAAGTAGAGTCGCGGGGTGATCAGCCGTGCGGTGATGCTCGCCCCGATCCTGCTCGCGCAGGCCGTCCGAGTGCGTCGTACGACGCCCAGGCTGCCCGCCGCGGCAGGGCCGGTCAGCGGTCTCGTCGCGGGCGAAGGCCGCCCGGTGCGGCTCGCGGTGCTCGGGGAGTCCACTGTGGACGGCGTCGGCGCGGCGACGCACGCCGAGGCGCTGACCGGACGGCTCGCGGACGAACTCGCGCGGGACGGCGGCGCGGTCGCCTGGCAGGCCCTCGGCAAGACCGGCGCCAACGCCAGGGTCGTGCGCGAAGAGCTGCTCCCGCTGCTCGAACCGGCCGACCTCGTGGTGATCGCGCTGGGCGTCAACGACACGATCGAGTTGCATTCGGCCACGCGCTACCGGCGTGACCTGCTTGATCTGATCGTCTCCCTGCGACGCCGCATCGGGCGGATCCCGGTGGTGCTGGCGGGCGTACCGCCGATGGGCCGTTTCCCCGCGCTGCCGCGCCCGCTCAGGGACGTCCTCGGCGCGCGATCGGCCGCCCTCGACGCCTCGGCCGCCCGGCTGTCGTCACTGCCCGGAGTCGTCCACGTACCGATGCCCGCCGCGATGCTGGACCCCGCGACCTTCGCCGAAGACCGTTTCCACCCCGGTCCCGAGGGCTATCGGCGCTGGGCCGAACAACTCGCGGACGTGAGCCGTCAACTACTCAGCGACACCAATCGGTGGCAAAAGCGCTGATCAGGTCACTCGTCCGCCACAGATTAAGAAATTTCCGCGAAAAACCTGGCTCTGCGTGTATCTGGTGGCAGCCTCGTTGCGTCCTATGGAGCAGTCGAGGAAATGAGGGAACCCGATGACGACCGAGACCAACACCGCACCCGTCGAGGACGACAACGAGGCCAAGGCCACCACAGACCTCGAAGAGACGACCGCCGAGACCAAGAAGCAGATCCCGCTGACGGTTCCCGTCACGGGCCGTCCCGGCGGCCCGGGTACCGGCGCCGACGGGAACTACGACCCGCACGGCACCAATCCGAACGTGAACTGAACCGACACGGACAGGTGATGTCCGGAGGCCGAGGGGGCCTCCGGGCATCACCTCCGGGTGCTCCTTCGGGGGAGGGGGACACCTGGACGCGGGCCCGTTGGGGAGCGGGCCCGGGGGGAGGGAAAAAGGACCGGCCGGTGCGCAGTCCACACCTACTCGCGCCGGCCGGTGCCTTTGTCCTCTTCCCACACCGTGAGGGATTACCGAAACTCGACGAAAAAGTTAGTGACTTGATGTATCCCAGAGCCTCTTGCACGCTCCTTCTCCCCGAAGGGCCCGCGATACTGCCAGCGCCGACACGAAGACACGTCCGAAGTGGGGCAGATACGGTGACCGACGTGCAAACGACCGAGGTAGACCCGCCATGGGAAGGACTGACCGGTGCCGACCTGCATGCCGCCTGCATGCGCGCGGCGCGGGCCGGTGACCGCCAGGCGATGGACAGACTTGTGCACGAGCTGACCCCGCTCGTGTGGCATGTCGCGCGCGCGAACGGGCTCGATCGCCTGACCGCCGAGGACGTGGTCCAGACGGTATGGCTCGCCCTGTTCAGCCAGCTGGAGAAACTCCGTGATCCCAAGGCGCTCGCCGCCTGGTTGATCACGACCACCAGACGTGAAGCCCAACATCCTTTCGGCCGCCGCGCCCAGCCCGTCCCGCTGACCGACGAGCTGGCCGAAAGCATGGAGAGCACCCATCCGGCCCCCGAAGAGGAAGCCGTCCGCGCCGACCGGGACCGCCGGGTCTGGCGCGCCTTCCTGCGCCTGCCGCACCGTTGTCAGCAGCTCCTTCGGCTGACCGTGCTCGCCGGGCGGGCCGAATACCAGCTGGTCGCCGAAGCACTCCGCATGCCGCGCGGCAGTGTCGGCCCGACCAGGGGCCGTTGCCTCGAATCGATGCGCGACCTACTGGCCCACGAAGGGGGAAGCCGATGAACGACCTCGGGACGCCGGGGGAGATGACCTCCCCGGGCGATGAGGCCTTGCTCGCCGATATCGGGCGCTTCATGGACGAATTGGACCCGCCACCGGGAGATCTGGTGCAGCGGGTTCAGTTCGCGCTCGCGCTCGAAAACCTCGACGTCGAAGTCGCGCGCTGGGAACGGATGGACGCCACGGCCGGCGTCCGCGGCAGCGACACCGGCACGATCACCTTCACCGTCAGCGATCTGACCGTGATGATCAACCTCACCAAGATCGGCAAGAAGCACCGGATCGACGGCTGGCTCGTGCCCGCCGGCGAGTACGGGGTGGAGGTCCGCGTCGCCGAACACGGCACGACTTCCACCACCGCCGACGAGGGAGGCCGGTTCGTGCTGGACAACGTCCCCCAGGGCACCACCCAGATCGTGATCCACCTCGGTGACGTGACCTGTCGTCGTACCGTCGTGACCCCGACAGTGGTGCTCTAACCGGACGGCTGTTCCGTTATGAGGCGTGGGTATGCTCCCATAGTGCGTGTGCCCGCGCCGCCTCCTCCTGTCGTCGATTCCGTCGCCGACGCGGCAGTCGACCTGCACCGCCGGGCGAGGGCTTCGGCCTCCGATCACGGTCCCGGTGCGGCGATCCGGTTGTTGCAGCGGGGCTTATCGCTCTTGGGGCCACTCGAGGCCGGTCGGCCGGGGCGGTTGGAGATCCGGGTCCGGATCCTGATCAGCCTGGCCGCCGCGGAAGCCGAGATCACGTCCGAAGAGGACGGATTCGCCACGCTGGACGAGGCGGAACGTGTCCGCCTCCTCCTGCCGGAAGGCGATATCCGCCGCGAGCTGAGCTACACGGTCGTGTTGCAGCGCGCCGTCGTGCTGATGCGCGCGGGACGGCTGGCGGAGTCGCTCGCGCTCAACAGCGCGGCTCTGCCGGGACTGGCGGCCGAAGCGGGCAAGTACAGCCTCGTGTTGACCAGGTCTTTGGTCAACCGGGCCTGGCTGCACCTGGAGATGAGCAATCCGGACGCCGCCTACAAGGACCTGATCGACGCGCTCGACCTCGCCGTCGAGCACGGGCATCGCCTGCTGGAAGGAAAGATCCGGCACAACCTCGGGGATCACGCCCAGTTGCTCGGCGACATCCCCGAGGCGCTGCGGCACTACGAGCAAGCGGCGAAGATCTTCGTCACCGATGGGCCGGGCTCGCTGCCGACGGTCCGGCTCGACCAGGCGAAAGCACTGCTCACCGCGGGACTCGCCGAAGAGGCGGCCCGTCACCTCGACGACGCCCTGCCGGAACTGCGGCACAACGGTTCGGTGCAGCACGAGGCGGAGGCGCAGGTCGCCAGGGCCGGCGCCGCCATCCTGGAGCGCGACTACGCGCTGGCGAAGAAGCTCGCGGCGTCCGCGCGGCGGAGTTTCCTGCGGCGCGGCAAGGGACGCTGGGCGGAGGTCGCCGCGTTGACGAGGCTGCGCGCCGACGCGGTGAAGGTCTTGGCGGACCGGGAGAAGAAGCCGTCCGTGAAACTGCCGGACCAACTGGCCGACCTCGCCATCCGGCTGGCCGAACTCGGCCTGCGCGACGAGGCGGGCGCGGCCAGGATGTTCGCGGTGCGGCTGCTGCTCCGTCGCGATGAGACGGTCGCCGCGCAGGAACTCCTCGCCCTGGTACCGAAACCGCGGCAGACCACGCCGATCGACCACCGGATGCTGCTGCGGTTGTGCCGGGCCGAACTCGCGGTGGCGTCCCACCGGCCGCGTTCGGCGCTCGCCCAGGCGCGGGCCGGGCTGGCGGAACTCGGGCAGATCCGCGACCGCATGGGCGGGCTCGACCTCGTCTGCGGGACGGCGGCACATGGCGAGGAGCTGGGCAAACTCGCGCTGAGGCTGGTGCACAAGAAGGCGCGGCGAAGCGGCGCCGGGGCGAAGAGCCTGTTCGCGTGGCTGGAACGCACGCGCGCGCAGGTGTACCGCTACGAGCCGCTCCCGGTCATCGAAGATCCCGCGCTCGCCCGGCACATCAACGAAATGCGGCACGTGCAGGGGACGATCCAGGCGCGGCGGCTGTCCGGCGAACCGGTCGGGAAACTCGAGGAACGCTACGACCGGCTTCAGCAGGAGGCGACCCGGCTCGGGTGGTACACCAGCCAATGGGGTCGTCCGCGGCCCGTCTCGGCACCCGAAGAGGTCGTCGAGCGGCTCGGGGATCGCGTGCTGGTCAGCCTGATGGGGTATCGCGACATCCTGTACGCGGTGGTCGTCGACCGTGGCCGGTTCCGGCTCGTGAAACTGGGGCCGCTCTCGGAGATCGTCGAGACCGCGCGGCAGCTGCACGCGGACCTCGACGCGCTGGCGCCGGACAACCTGCCCGCGCCGCTGGTCGAGGTCGTCACCGGTTCCGCACGGCGCCGGGCGGACAAGCTGGACAAGCTGATCTCCGCGTCGCTGGCGAAGACGCTGGAGAACCGCGAGCTGATCATCGTGCCGATCGGTTCGCTGTACGCGTTGCCGTGGGGCGCGTTGCCCTCGCTGCACGGGCATCCGGTGTCGATCGCGCCGTCGGCGACCGCCTGGGTGACCGCGTCCGAGCGGCGGAGCTCCGGCCCGGTCCTGCTCGCCGGCGGTCCCGGTGTGCCGGGTTCGGTCGGTGAGGTGCGGAACCTGCGAACCGTGTACCCGCAGGCCAGGCTCGTCGACGGGAAGGACGCGACCAGCGACGCCGTACTGTCCGCTTTGGACGGTTCCGGGATGGCGCACCTGGTCGCGCACGGCGCGCACGAACCGGCGAACGCGCTGTTCTCGCGGCTGCAACTCGTCGACGGCCCGCTGTACGCGCACGAAACCGCCCGGCTCGCGAAGCCGCCGGAACGGGTGGTGCTGGCCGCGTGCGAACTCGCGATGAGTCACATCCGGCCGGGTGAGGAGGCGCTCGGGTTCGCCGGGACGCTGCTCGCCAGCGGCTCGCGGACGGTCATCGGCGCGATCGCGCGGGTCGGGGACAAGGCCGCCGCCGACGCGATGGCCGACCTGCACCGGCGGCTGGCTTCGGGGACCGCGCCCGCCCTGGCGCTCGCCGAGGCGACCGCCGCCGATCCGCTGCGGCGCCCCTTCCTGTGCCTGGGTGCGGGCTGAAGGGGACTTTCGCCACGTGGGGCGGGCGAGCGTGTCCCGAGCGCCACGCTGGGGACACTCACCGTCTCGAACGTGGCGCTCGGGACATACTGCCCTGATGTTCGGTACGGCACCTCCAGACAGGCGGTACCGGAGCGCACTGGGTTGTGGTGCCGGTCGGCGAGGGAGGTTCCCAATGTCGCATTCGAGACGCTGAGCGTCTCGAATGCGACATTGGGAACAAGGACCGGAACGAATAGTCGCGGGGAGGTCCCGGTGTTCGGTTGGCACGCAGCGAAAGCTCCCTTCACCGCGTCCTACGCGGCTAAGGCGTCCTTCACCTACCCACAGGAGTTGTCCACAACCGTCGCCACCTGTGGACAACCCCGCCGATCGCCCGCCCCCGTCGCCCACTGCCGATAGACTGGATTCGGGGTCGCCCCCCTGGGACGGGTGGGGGGTGGGGTCAGGGGCGTTCGGCGTGTTTCACCAGGCGAGTGGCCAGGAGTGAGACCACGGTGCGCAGGGCCGCGCAGGCGGCGGCGCCGGTGCCGGGCACCGATTCGGTGAACCGGCCGGTCCAGCGCAGATCCGTACCGCCGGAAGCGTTCGGCGTGAACGAGACTTCGGCGCGATAGTCCTTCAGCGGCGCGAGACCCGCGAAGCCGTAGACGTGCCTTCGGTCCTTTTCGTACTCAAGCGTCTCTTCGTGGATGTACACCGGCCACAGACCGACGGCCCGGACGGCGCCCACCTCGTCCTCGCCCGGCTTCCGCGCCCAGCGCGAGTGGAACACCACCGGCTTCGCCCATTCCGACCACCGGGAACCGTCGGCCTCCAACGCGAACAGGGAAGCCGGCGAGGCGGTGCTCGTCCGGTTGATCTCGAAGGAGTACGTCTTGCCCATGTGGCGACGATAACCGCTCCCGCCGCGACGGATAAGTCAAGATAGAGGCGTGAGCACGACGCGCCGCGAGATCGCCGCACCACATTGGCTGGTGCAGCTGCTGCGCAGCACACCGGTTCCCATCCCGTGGAACATGGTCGCCCGCGCCGTCCTCGCGCTCGCCGTGCCGCTGGCCGTCGGTTACGCGCTCGGCGACATCGGCGTCGGCGCGCTCATCTCCACCGGCGCCCTGCCCACCGTCCTCTCCGAGTCCGCCGGCCCGTACCGCTACCGCGCCCGTCGGCTCGGCGGCGCCACCGCGGCCGCCGCCGTCGGCTACTTCGCCGGGCTGATCACCGGCGGCATCCCCGCCGCCTCCATCCCGGTCGTCGTCGCGGTCGCGGCGATCTCCGCGCTGATCAGCGCGGCGGGCAGCAACGCCTCCGTCGCCGGGCTCCAGATGTTCGTCTTCTGTGTGCTCGGCACCGGCCAGCACGTCACCGGCCTGCGCGTCGAAATCCTCCTCGGCTACTTCTGCGTGGGTGCCGCCTGGAGCCTGCTCATCGCGCTCGCCACCTGGACCTTCCGCGCCACCAGCCCCGAACGCGGCGCCGTCGCCCACGTCTACGTCGAACTCGCCGCGATGCTGTCCGCGACCGACGAAGCCACCTCCCGCGTCGCGCGGCACCAGCTCACGACCGCGATGAACACCGCGTACGACCGGCTGCTCACCGCGCGCTCCTGGCTTTCGGGCCGCGACGCCACCTACCGCCAGCTGCTCAACCTCCTGTCGGCCAGCACCCCCGCCGTCGAGGCGTCCGTCGCGATGGTCAACGCCGGCCGCCGCGCCCCGGACGACGTGATCGGCCACTTCATCGCGACCTCGGCCGCCGTCCTCGCGAACCAGGAACCACCGGACCCTCCCGAAGCGCCCGAAGACGCGGATCCGGTCCTCGCCGCGCTCTACGCCGGACTCGCCCGCATAGCCAAGGGCGACAACCGGAAACGGCGCGAGGTCCAGCCATGGCACAAACGCCTCCGCGGCTGGGTGGGCTCGCTCGTCTCCGGCCCGCTCACCTGGTTCGCCGCGCTCCGCCTCACGCTGTGCGTCGCGATCGCCGAAATCGTCGCGCTGCTCGTCCCGTTCGAACGCTCCTACTGGATCACCCTCACCGTCGGCATCGTCCTCAAACCGGACTTCGGCTCGGTCTTCGGCCGCGCCGTCCTGCGCGGCATCGGCACGGTGATCGGCGTGGGCATCGGCGCGGCCGTGCTCGCCGCGGGCGGCGAAGGCTGGCTGCTGGTCCTGCTGATCGCCGTGTTCGCGGGCGGCGTCGCGGTCGGCAAGGTCCGCAACTACGGCATCCTCAGCGCCTTCGTGACGCCGTTGATCATCCTGCAGATGGACCTCGCCAGCACCGGAAGCTGGAACGTCGTGCTCGCCCGGCTCGTCGACACCGTGCTCGGCTGCGCGATCGTCCTGCTCTTCGGCTACCTGCTCTGGCCGGGCAGCCGACGGCCGCAGGTCGGCGGACGGCTCGCCGACAGCCTCGACAGCCTGGTGAAATACGTCGACAAGGGCCTCGTTCTCGCGCCGTCCGGCGAAGCCCGGCTGGAACGCTCACGCGCCCGTCGCCGCGCCTACCGCGCACTGGCCGACCTGCGCACCGCGTTCCAGCAGGTCGTCGTCGAACCCTCCGCCGCCGGACGGCAGGCCGTCGCCTGGTGGCCGGTGATCGCCGGACTCGAACGCGTCGCCGACGCCGTCACCGAGGTCGGCGTCACCCTCGGCCGCGGCGCCCCCGCACCGGACGAAGACGACATCGCCCTGCTCACGGCCGCGCTCGGCGAACTCGCGGCCGCCGTCCGCGAGGAACGCGACCCGGCGGAGATGCCGATGCCCGACAGCGAGCAACTGTCCGGTGTCGTCGACCAGATCGGCGCCGCCTTCGACGCTGTCCGCGGCCCCGACCTCGTCGAGCGCGCGCCGCTGCGGCTGGTCCGGCGATTCCTGCCGTATCACCGCAGGGCTTGACCTTGACATCGTGACAAGGTCTTCACTGATGGCAGGAGGTGATCCCCATCAACACGACACCAAGGACGGACACGCGCCTGCTGGACGCGTTGAGCTCCGAAAGCTCGTCGACGCGGCTCCAGGCGGCGCTGGCGGCCGGGACGCACCCGGACGCCGGATTCGCGGGCACGCTCGTGGCACGGTGCGCGATCGAGCCGGACTTCTTCGTCCGGGACATGCTGACCTGGGCGTTGACCCGCCTGCCGTCGGAGAGCACGGTGCCGGCGCTTCTCGTGGAGCTCGGTTCGGAGATCGCCCAGGCCCGGAGCCAGGCGCTGCACACGCTGTCCAAGATCGGGGACGCCACCACGTGGCCCGCGATCACCCGGTCGCTGCTGCACGACGCCGACGACGAGGTCGCCCGGAGCGCGTGGCGTGCCGCCGTCGTCCTCGTCCCCGACGGGGAGCGGAAAGAGCTGGCCGGAGACCTGGCCGCGCAACTCGGGCGCGGTGACCGGAAGGTGCGGCTGAGTCTCAGCAGGGCGCTCGTCGCGCTCGGCGACGAGATCGAGCCCGCCCTGCGCGAGGGCATGGCGAGCACCGACCCGAAGGTGCGCGTGCACGCCCGCGCCACGGAGCGGCTCCTGCGCGACCCGGACGCCGACTTCGACCCGGCCGTCGACGAGGCGAAACGGGTCGCCGCGCTCGGCCCGGAACGAACGAGGGAACACGATGCTGATCGGTGAGGTGGCGCGCCGCTCGGGGGTGAGCAGCCGGATGCTCCGGCACTACGACGCCCTCGGGCTGGTGCGGCCGACGGGCCGCACCGTCGGCGGCTACCGCGAGTACTCCGACGAGGACATCCGCCGGATCTTCCACGTGGAGAGCCTGCGCTCCCTCGGGTTGTCGCTGCGCCAGATCGGACGCGCCATGGCGGATCCCGCCTTCGAACCGTCCGATCTGGTCGGCGACCTCATCCGGCGGACCGAGGAACGCCTGAAACGGGAACAGGAACTGCTCGACAGGCTTCGCGCTGTCGACGCCTCGGCGCCCTTCGGCTGGGAAGGGGTCCTGCGCATCGTCGAGCTCCTGCGCGGCCTCAACTCGCCCCACGCCGCGCGACGGCAGCAGGCCGTCCTCGCCCCGGCCGAGGACGTGCCGATGCCCACCGAACTGCTGGCCGGGGCGGTCCTCGCCGAAACCGATCCGAACGTCGCCGGAGCCCTGCGGTGGGCCCTCGCGCGAGCGGGCGGCGAGGGAGTGGCGAGCCTCGCGTCCGGCGCGCGGTCGGAGGACGTCGACGTCCGGCGGCGCGCCGTCCACGCGCTCGCCGGGATACCCGGTGACGAGGCGACCGCGGCACTGACGGAGGCACTCGGCGACCCGGACCCGGCGGTCCGCGCCCGCGCCGCGCTGGCCGTCGGTTCGCGCGGCCGGACCGTGGCCGTGCCCGCCCTCGTCCGCATGGTGGTCGAGGGCACCACCGACGTCGAGGCCGCCGAAGTCCTCGGCGCCCTGGCCCGGGACGCCGGATGCGCGGACCGGATCATGAACGAGCTGACCGGCGAGCTCGCCACCGCGGAACCCGCGGCGCGGATCCGTCTCACCCAGGCCCTCGCCGAGATGCCGCCCGCCCTCGCGCGGGGCGCCCTGCGGAACCTGGCCGAAGACGACGATCACGCCGTCGCCCGCCTGGCTTCGGCCCTCGCCGGAGCCTTGATATGACGACAGCCGCTGGTTGGCGCGGAACTTGGCGTTGCGTTGTGCCGGATTGCTTCAGCGTGGTGCGCTTAGCCTGTCCCGGTGATCGTGCTGCGGCGTTCGATCATCACGACGTCGCGCCAGCGGTTGTGGTGGCGGCCGACGCGCTCGCGGATCCCGATTTCCCGGAATCCGGCGCGGCGGTGCAAGGCTCGGCTTGCGGTGTTTTCGGGGAAGAGCCCGCTTTGGATGGTCCAGATCCCGGCGTTTTCGGTCGAGGTGACGAGCGCGGTCAGCAATGCTCGGCCGATACCGTGGCCGTGGGTGTCGGGGTGGACGTAGACGCCGTGCTCGACCACTCCGGCGTCGACGCAGCGGTCGGACACGGCACTGACACCGGTCCAGCCGAGCACGGTCCCTGCCGGGTCGAGTGCGACCAGGCGGTGCGCTGGGAGGTGGATGGTGTCCCAGGTCGGCCAGTCGGGTGCGGTGGTCTCGAAGGCGGCGTCCCCGGTGTCGAGTCCGGCCTGGTGGATCGCCAGAACTTGGTCGGCGTGGTCCGTGGTCATCGGCGCAAGACGAACCGAGGGACGGACGACGTCTGCGTTCGGCGTCATCAGGCGATCAGTTCGGCGAGCAGGGCGCGGACGCGGCGGTCGATCTCGTCGCGGATGGGGCGGATCTGCTCAGCGGGTCGGCCTGCGGGGTCGTCGACTTTCCAGTCGAGGTAGCGCTTGCCGGGGAAGATCGGGCAGGCGTCGCCGCAGCCCATGGTGATGACGACGTCGGCGGCCTCGACCGCGTCGGTGGTGAGGCTTTTCGGGAATTCGCGGGAGACGTCGATGCCGAGTTCGGACATGACCGCGACGACGGCGGGGTTGACCTCGTTCGCGGGGGCGGATCCTGCGGATCGGACGGCGACGCGCCCGGCGGCGTGATGGTGCAGCAGCGCGGCGGCCATCTGGGAGCGTCCGGCGTTGTGGACGCAGACGAACAGGACTTCGGGGGTGTTCACGAGGTGGCCTCCACACGGGCGGGGGAGAAGCGGGGGCGCAGCGCCAGGGAGACGTAGACGAGCGCGACGAGGACGGGGACTTCGATCAGCGGCCCGACGACACCGGCGAGCGCTTGCCCGCTGGTCGCGCCGAACGTGGCGATGGCGACGGCGATGGCGAGTTCGAAGTTGTTGCCCGCGGCGGTGAACGCCAGGGTCGTGGTGCGTTCGTAGGAGAGGCCGACGGCGCGGCCGAAGGCGTAGGAGCCGGCCCACATCAGTCCGAAGTAGATCAGCAGCGGTACCGCGATCCGGACGACGTCCAGCGGGCGGGCGGTGATCTGTTCTCCTTGCAGGGCGAAGAGAACCACGATGGTGAACAGCAGCCCGTAGAGCGCGGCCGGGCCGATTTTCGGCAGGAACCGGGTTTCGTACCAGGTGCGGCCTTTCGCGCGTTCGCCGAACCGGCGGGTCAGGTAGCCCGCGAGGAGCGGGATGCCGAGGAAGATCAGCACGCTTTTCGCGATCTGCCAGCCGGACACCGCGAGGTCGGCTTGCGGGAGGCCGAGCCAGCCGGGCAGGACGGCCAGGTAGAACCAGCCGAGCAGGCCGAACGCGATCACCTGGAACACCGAGTTCAGCGCGACCAGCACGGCGGCGGCTTCGCGGTCGCCGCAGGCGAGGTCGTTCCAGATGATGACCATGGCGATGCAGCGGGCGAGGCCGACGATGATCAGCCCGGTCCGGTACTCTGGGAGGTCGGGCAGCAGCAGCCACGCCAGCGCGAACATCAGCGCCGGGCCGATCAGCCAGTTCAGCACCAGCGACGGCCACAGCAGCCGCCGGTCGCCGGTGACCGTGCCGAGCCGGTCGTAGCGGACCTTCGCCAGGACCGGGTACATCATCACCAGCAGCCCGAGCGCGATCGGCAGCGAGATCCCGTCCACGGCCACCGCGGACAGCAGGGTGTTCAGGCCGGGGATCCAGCGGCCCGCGAGGAGTCCGGCGACCATCGCGGCCGCGATCCACACGGGCAGGAACCGGTCCAGGGTGGACAGCTTCCCGGCCACCCCGGTCTGCCGGTCGATCATGCCGGGACCGTGGCGTCGCCCGGGACGAGCACAGCCGACAGGCGGGCCAGCACCTCGGGGTGGACGCGGTAGTAGACCCAGGTCCCGCGCCGCTGCCCGGTGATCAGCCCCGACTCACGCAGCACCTTGAGGTGGTGGGAGATGGTCGGGCCGGTCAGGTCGAACGCGTCGGTCAGGTCGCACACGCACGCCTCGCCGCCGTCGTGGGAGGCGATCAGCGACAGCAGCCGCAGCCGGACGGGGTCGGCCATCGCCTTGAACAGCGTGGCCAGCTCGACGGCCTGGGCCCCGGTCAGCGGTTCGCGGGCCAGCGGTGAGCAGCAGGCGTCCATCGCGACGATCGGCAGCTGTTTCGGCATCCATCTATCTTGACAGACTTCTAAGTAGAAGCCAATCTAGGTCGCATCCACTGTTTCGATGAACGTCTATCCAAGGAGGATGGGATGTCACGGGTACAGCTCGCACTGCGGGTCGGAGACCTCGAAGGCTCGATCGACTTCTACTCGAAGCTCTTCGGCGCCGAACCGGCCAAACTCCGCCCCGGCTACGCCAACTTCGCCATCGCCGAACCCGCGCTCAAGCTCGTGCTCCTGGAAGGCGAGCCTGGCCAGGCCACGGTCATGGACCACCTAGGCGTCGAAGTCGAGTCCACCGACCAGGTTTCCGAGGCCAGCAAGCGTCTCACCGGCGAAGGGCTCGAGACCCTGACCGAGGACGACACCACCTGCTGCTACGCCGTCCAGGACAAGGTCTGGGTCCACGGCCCCGGCCAGGAACCCTGGGAGGTCTACACCGTCAAGGCCGACTCCCAGACCTTCGGCACCGACGGCGCCGCGCAGGCCGACAAGGCCACCCAGTCGGCGGGCTGCTGCTCGTGACCCGTACCGGAGCGGGTGGTCGCGAAGCTATCCGCTCCGGCGCGGGGTCAGCCCGCCGTTGTCATGTCAACTATCGCTGGGAGATGCCGGCTATCGTCTCTCGTCACAATTGACCACCCACCCGGATGGGGGAGGGTGAGCATGGTCTCGAACTCATGTTCGAGTTATCACGCATAATCGACGCATGCTCGACACTGGTGACACGCTGCCGCCGGGGCCGCGTCACCTGCACATGGTCCGGCCCCATCAACCCGTCTGGGTCGACCTCAAGCTGGTCTACCCCGTCAGCGCCTCGAAGACCCGTCTCCCCGACGGCCTGGACCTGACCGGCACCGTCCCCGGGCTGCTGGGGATGTGGCGGGCGACGACGACGGCGCACTGGGTCGGCTGGGTGACCTTCCAGCTCGGCCCGGTCGGCCAGGGCGGCACGACGCATTCGCAGTGGGTGCTCGCCGAGGCGTTGCGGCCACGCGAGGAGCGGAACACCTGGTCGGGAAGCTATCCCTACGAGCGGCGGCGGTGAATATCCCGTCCCGTGGACGAGGTTGCCCCCGTTCTCGTCCCGGCGCCACCATGAAGAGGTGTCCGCCATCCTGAAGTCCTCGCCGACCCGCTCGGCGAGCGAAGGTGTCGCCGCACTGCTCCTGCGCCGTGGACGTCTGGGCTCGCCGCCCGCGTAGCTCCCCGCCTCGCCAAGCCATCCGACGGTGAAACCCAGGGAGCACGTATGTCCATCGAACTGCCCGACCGTGTCCGCCTCCGCCCCGCGACCGTCCCCGACGGTGGGATCCTCGAAGGACCTCGCGTGCTGCGGCGCCTGCCGGAGGGCGTCGAAGAACGTCCTTACGAGCTTTTCACGCTGCGCCCGCTGGGACGGGTGATCGGAGCCGAGATCGACGGCGTCGACCTCGCCCGGCCCCTGACGCCCGCCCTGCACGCGGAGCTGAACCGCGCGTTGCTGGAGTGGAAGGTGCTGTTCTTCCGCGACCAGGACATCACTTCGGCGCACCAGCGCGCCTTCGCCGCCAACTGGGGCGAGCTGGAGACGAACCCCTTCATCCCCCGGGGAGAGACCGAGGACACCACCCGGTTCACCAGGTCGGCGACCATGCCCGGGTTCGAGAACATCTGGCACGTGGACGTCACGTTCCGGCCCGCGCCGGCGCTCGGCTCGGTCCTGCGGCTGATCGAGGTCCCGCCGATCGGCGGCGACACGATGTGGGCCGACATGGCCGCCGCCTACGACAACCTGCCGGAAGACGTCCGTGCACGCATCGACGGACTGACCGCGGTGCACGACTTCATCCCCGGCTTCGCCCGCTTCTCCGACCCGGAACTGCTGCTGCGCCACCAGGACGCCTTCCCGCCGGTCGAGCACCCGGTCGTCCGCACGCATCCGGAGACCGGGCGGCGCACCCTCTTCGTGAACCAGGCCTTCACGACCCACATCGCCGGCATCGACCGCGACGAGAGCGACAGGCTCCTGAGGTACCTGTTCAGCCGGGCGCATGTCCCGGAGTTCCAGGTGCGCTTCGCCTGGCGGCCCGGTTCGGTGGCCTTCTGGGACAACCGCGCCACGCAGCACTACGCGGTCAACGACTACCACCCGTACGCGCGGGTGGCCGAGCGTGTCGCCATCGTCGGCGACCGGCCGTTCTGAGGCGTCCCCATGACGGGTGATCGTCGAGGCGGGTTCACCGGGACCTGTGTGACGATTGGGGCATGGGCATCAACTTCGATGAATTGAAGAACAAGGCCACCGACGCTCTCCGCGAGCACAACGACAAGATCGAAGGCGGCCTGGACAAGGCGGCGGACTTCGCCAAGTCGAAGTTCTCCGGACACGACTCCCAGATCGACTCCGGGGTCGACAAGGCGAAGGACTTCCTCAACAAGTTCGACGACACCCCCGACACCCCGCAGCAGAACCAGCAGCAGCCGCCCCAGGGCCAGTAACCCCCCCCGCGTTTCGTCCTCTGAATGCGGTAGTTGCGCGTGCAACTACCGCAACGAGAGGACGAAACGCGCTAGGAGACCTCGCCGATCGCGGTGTCGCCGTCGATCGCCGTGATCCGGCCACCGCGCTCGCCGAGCGCGATCAGGCCGTCCCGCGCGTCCGGGGCCACGAGACTGACCCGAACCCCCGCGCGTTCCGCGTCCTTACTGGCCGCAAACGCTTGCGCGCCCTCGTGACCGGCGTTGACCGTCACCGCCAGCCCGCCCGTCGAAGCCAGCGAACCCCGCGCGGCACCCAGCCGTCCGAGCGCCTCGTCGACGATCGGCAGCAGCGCTTCCCGGTTGCCCTCGGTCATCGCCCGCACCAGCGCCGGGCTCGACCCGGCCACCCGCGTGCCGTCCGTGTAGGACCCGGCGGCCAGCGACATCGCCAGCGGCCCGCCCTGCGCGCCGATCGTGGCCAGGATGGCCGCGAAGATGTGCGGCAGATGCGAGATCCGCGCGACCGTCTCGTCGTGCGAGTCCGCGGGCAGCGGGACGACGTGTGCGCCGACGTCCAGCACCAGCTGAGCGACCTCGGCCCACGCCGTCAGATCCGTGTCGTGCTCGACGCCCAGCACCCACGCGGCGCCGCCGAACAGCGCCGGGTTGCTCGCCTTCCAGCCGGACTCCGCGGTCCCGGCCATCGGATGCCCGCCGACGAACTTCGCGTACGGCGCACGCCGCCGGACGGTGTCGAGCACCGGGCCCTTCACGCTGGTGACGTCGGTGAGCACGCAGTGCCCGGCCACCCGCGAAACGGTGCG
The DNA here is from genome assembly GCF_001995215.1 of Amycolatopsis azurea DSM 43854. Classification (GTDB taxonomy): domain Bacteria; phylum Actinomycetota; class Actinomycetes; order Mycobacteriales; family Pseudonocardiaceae; genus Amycolatopsis; species Amycolatopsis azurea. The sequence continues at coordinate 141,730 of NZ_MUXN01000005.1, read as the reverse complement.
GAGCACCTCTTCGACCGCGGGCAGCGGCACCGCGAGCACGATCATCGCGTCCCGCTCCGCCGCCTTGCTCAGCGCCGCTTCGACCTGCGTCGTCACGTCGAAACCCGCTCTGCTGGCGGCGTCCGCGTCCGCTTCGGAGGTCGTCGCCCCGAACGTGGTGCGGCCGATCGAATGCGCCGCGCGCAGCAGCGAACCGCCGATCAACCCGAGCCCGATCACGCATACGTCCCGCACAAGGGTTCATCCTGCCATCTCGGGCGCCACTCGTCAGAGAACGGCGGCGAGGCGGGTTCCCTGATCGATGGCCCGTTTGGCGTCCAGTTCGGCCGCGACGTCGGCGCCGCCGATCAGATGCACCGCCACCCCGGCCGCCCGCAGGCCGTCGGCGAGGTCGCGCACCGGCTCCTGACCCGCGCAGACGACGACGGTGTCCACATCGAGCACACGCGGCTTGTCACCGACGGTGATGTGCAGGCCGTCGTCGTCGATCCGGTCGTAGGTGACCCCGGTGAGCTGCTCGACGCGCTTGGCCTTCAGCGCGGCCCGGTGCACCCAGCCACTGGTCTTGCCCAGCCCCGCGCCGATACCGGACTTCTTGCGCTGCAGCAGGAAGACCTGCCGGGGTGACGGCTCGACCTTCCGCTCGGTCAGCCCGCCCGCCGCCCGCTCGGGATCGGTGACGCCCCATTCGGCCATCCACGCGTCCAGGTCGAGCGCGGGGGAGGTGGTATGCGTCAGGAACTCGCTGACGTCCACGCCGATCCCGCCCGCGCCGATCACGGCGACCTTGCCGCCCACCGGTTTCCCGTGCCGGACGACGTCCACATAGGACAGCACCTTGGGATGGTCGATGCCCGGGAGCGACGGCACCCGCGGCGCCACGCCGGTGGCCAGCACGACCTCGTCGAACCCCGCGTCGGCGAGGCTTTCGGCGGTCGCGCGGGTGCCGAGGTGGACCTTGACCCCGGTGGCCTCCAGCCGTCGCGCGTAGTACCGGATGGTCTCCGCGAACTCCTCCTTGCCCGGGATCTTCCGCGCGATCCCGAACTGGCCGCCGATCTCGTCGTCCGCCTCGAACAACTCGACGGTGTGCCCGCGCTCCGCGAGGCCGGTCGCGGCCGCGAGCCCGGCGGGACCCGCACCGACGACGGCGACGCGTTTGGTCTTCCGCGTGGGCGACAGGGTCAAGGTGGTCTCGTGGCCCGCACGCGGATTCACCATGCAGGACACCAGTTTCCGCTTGAACGCGTGGTCGAGGCAGGCCTGGTTGCAGGCGATGCAGGTGTTGATCTCGTCCTCGCGCCCGGTCTCGGCCTTGCGGATCCACTCCGGGTCGGCGAGGAACGGCCGCGCCATCGACACCAGATCCGCGTCGCCGCCGGCCAGCGCCTGCTCGGCGACCTCGGGCATGTTGATCCGGTTCGACGTGACCACCGGGATCCCGACGTGCGGTTTGAGCTTCCCGGTCACCCAGGTGAAGGCCGCGCGCGGCACCGACGTCACGATCGTCGGCACCCTGGCCTCGTGCCAGCCGATACCGGTGTTGATGATCGTCGCGCCCGCCTCTTCGACCTCCTTGGCCAGCGCGACGACGTCCTCCCAGCGCTGGCCGCCTTCGACGAGGTCCAACATGGACAGTCGATAGATGATGATGAAGTCCTCGCCGACCGCTTCCCGGGTGCGGCGCACGATCTCGACGGCGATCCGGCGCCGGTTCTCCGCACTGCCGCCCCATTTGTCGGTGCGTTTGTTGGTCCGCTCGGCGAGGAACTGGTTGATGAAGTAGCCCTCGGAGCCCATGATCTCGACGCCGTCGTAGCCCGCTTCCTTGGCCAGGAAGGCGCAATCGGCGAACGCGCGGATCTGTCGCAGCACGCCGTACCCGGACAGCGCCCGCGGTTTGAAGGGGTTGATCGGCGCCTTGATCCCCGACGCCGAAACGCTCAGCGGATGGTAGGAATACCGGCCCGCGTGCAGGATCTGCAGCGCGATCTTGCCGCCGGCCTCGTGCACCGGAGCGGTGAGCCGCTTGTGCGCCTCGGCTTCCGCGCGCGTCGAGAGCTTCGACGCCAGCGGCAGGAGCCAGCCGGTCCGGTTCGGCGCGAACCCGCCGGTGACGATCAGCCCGACGCCACCGCGGGCGCGTTCGGCGTAATACTCGGCCAGTTGCGGGAAATGCGCTTCCTTGTCTTCGAGACCGGTGTGCATCGAGCCCATGATCACCCGGTTGCGCAGGGTGGTGAAGCCGAGGTCGAGTGGGGAAAGCAGGTTCGGGTACTGGCTCATCGCAGGGTCCTTACGCATCGTGGTGGAATGCCTGGAGGACTTCCTCGAGCCACTCGACGTGGCCCTGTTCTGTTCGGATTCCTCCGCGCAGCACGAGGAACTGATGCAGCGACTGTCCACTGAGGACGCTGGGGTCGGGGAAGTCGCGCTTCTCGATCAGCAGGTAGGCGTCGAGGCGGGCCGCGTGCGCGTCGCGATGCCGGGTGATCTCGGCGGCGACGACACCGGGTTCGCCGAGTGTCGCGCCGCGGATCTTGACGGCGAGTTCCCGGGCCGTGGCCGCGGGATCGGGTTCGGCGAGCCAGCGGGCGAGTTCGGCCCGGCCCGTGTCGCCGACGGTGTAGACCTTCTTGTCGGGTTTCCCGGACTGCGCGACGTGGTCGACGGCGACCCAGCCCGCGTCCTCCATCCGCTTGAGGACGCGGTAGATCTGCTGGTGGGTGGCGTTCCACCACAGCCCGATGGACTTCTCGAAGCGGCGCGTCAGCTCGTAGCCCGAGCCGGACCGCTCGGACAGGGAGACCAGGATCGCGTGCTCCAATGCCATGCACCTAGTTTCATATGCACCCAGTTGCACTGCAAGGCGACGCGCGTCACAAGTACATGAAGGCCCCCTTCCTGTACCTAGGCGCAAGGAAGGGGGCCTTCATGTACTTCTGGGGCTATTACGGCTTCCTGGCGATACCGCCGATGACGCGGGACTCCGAGGGCGCGGCGGCGAAGACCGTCCTCTCGTCTGGGTGCCACGCCGGCGCGTAGACCAGGCCCGGCTCCAGCAGCGGCCAGCCGCCGAAGAACCGGCGGAACTCGTCCATCGTGCGCAGGAAACCGGGGTTCGTCGTGGTCTCGTAGTACTCGAGGATGTCGAGCAGCGCCTGCTTCTCCTCTTCGCTGGCCGGGTTCTCGTTGGTCATCTGCGAGAGCACCAGCAGCGACCCCGGCGCGAGCCGGTCGCGGTAGAAGGCCAGCAGCGCGTCCGGGTCCTGCTCGTCCTTGATGAAGTGCATGACCGCGTTGACGACCAGCGCGATGGGCTCTTCGACGTCGATGATGCCGGAGTCGATCACCCGTTCCCAGAGGTCCTCGGGGTCGAACAGGTCCGCGGCGATCGCGTGGTGCCGGTCCGGGTCGGCGGTGTCGGCGAGCAGCAGCGTCGAATGCGCGAGCGCGATCGGCTCGTTGTCGATGTAGAGGACGTGCGTGTCCTCCTGCGGCCGCGCCGCGTCGGCGACCTCGTGCACGTTGCCCGCCGTCGGCAGGCCGGAGCCGATGTCGACGAACTGCCGGATGCCCAGTTCCGCGCAGTGCCGCACGGCGCGGCCGAGGAACTGCCTGCTGGTCTTGCAGTAGTCGCCCATGAGCGGCAGGCGCTGGCGTACCTTCTCGGCGAAGAGGCGGTCGATGGCGTAGTGGGTGTCGCCGCCGATGAAGTAGTCGTAGACCCGGGCCGCGGACGGCCGGTCCAAGCTGTTCTCGACGGCCTTGAGCGCCGCGTCGTGATCGATCATCGTCATCCCTTTGTCCGCGCCGGAAATCCCATGCTAACCGGCCGGTACGTAGGCCTGGCGGTAGGCGTTCACGGATTCGGTCAGGCGATCGAGCTCCACGCGGGTGCGGGCGAGCCCGGCCGCGTCGAGGCCCATCGCGTCACCGATGATCTTCGGGATCCCGCTCGCGCGGTCCCGGAGCCGGGCGCCGTCCTCGGTCAGGCTGACGCGCACGGAACGCTCGTCGTCGGCCTGCCGGTCGCGCCGGATCAGTCCGGCCTTCTCCAAGCGTTTGAGCAGGGGCGACAGCGTGCCGGAATCGAGGTTCAGCACGGTGCCGAGCTCCTTGACCAGCCGCTCGTCCTCCTCCCAGAGCGCGAGCATCACCAGGTACTGCGGATAGGTCAGGCCCAGATCGTCGAGTACCACCCGGTAAAGCGCGGTCACGGCCCGCGATGCCGCGTAGAGCCCGAAGCACAGCTGATCGTCCAGGCACAGCGACGCGGTTTCGTTCGATGGCATAAGCCCTCCTTCGCTCGCCCAACGCGCTCTCCACTGTCGATGATGCCCCACGGCGCCACTTGAGTGGGGTAAATCTCCTCGTGTGCATTTTAGTTGTGCACAACTGAGTTGCGAGCTATCTTCAGTTCATCGACTTCGGCACCCAGGAGGCAGAAATGACCGCCAACCCGCACGACTTGGCCCTCGAACCGGCCGCCCAGGCCTTCGTCGAGGCCACCGCCACCCCGCCGTTCCTCTTCCAGTTGCCGCCGGACGAGGGCCGCAAGGCCGTCGACGAGGTCCAGGGCGGCGACGTCGAACTGCCCGCCGCGGACGTCGAGACCACGCACGTCGACGGCGTCGAGGTCCGCATCGTCCGGCCGCAGGGGGTGGCCGGTCCGCTGCCCGTGATCGTCTACATCCACGGCGCCGGCTGGGTCTTCGGGAACTTCCACACCCACGAGCGCCTGGTCCGCGAGCTCGCCGTCGGCGCGGGCGCGGCCGTCGTCTTCCCCGAGTACGACCGCTCCCCGGAGGCGCGCTACCCGGTCGCCATCGAGCAGAACTACGCGGTCGCGAAGTGGGTCGCCGAGCACGGCGCCGAGAACGGGCTCGACAGCACGCGGATCGCCATCGCCGGTGACTCCGTCGGCGGGAACATGACCGCCGCGCTCACCCTGCTCGCGAAGCAGCGCGGCGACGTCACCTTCCGCCAGCAGGTGCTCTTCTACCCGGTCACCGACGCGAACTTCGACACCGAGTCCTACCGGCGGTTCGTCGAGGGCTACTTCCTCGCCCTCGACGGCATGAAGTGGTTCTGGGACCAGTACACGACCGACCCGGCGCAGCGCGCGGAGATCACCGCGTCGCCGCTGCGGGCGAGCCTCGACGAGCTCGCGGGCCTGCCGCCCGCGCTGGTGATCACCGCCGAAGCCGACGTCCTGCGCGACGAGGGCGAGGCGTACGCCGCGAAGCTGCGTCAGGCCGGGGTCCCGGTGACGGCCGTGCGGTACCAGGGCGTCGTCCACGACTTCGTCATGCTCAACACGCTGCGCGAAACGCACGCCGCGGACGCGGCGATAAAGCAGGCGGTCGGGGTGCTGCGCGCCGCCCTCGCGGGCTGAGTAGCCGGGAACACGGTTTGTCCAGGGTGACACGCATCACCCCGGACAACACTTCCCGGTGGTCGCACGTCTCTTGATCCAGATGTGGGAAGTGCGGTGCGGGGGCGTGCCGCGGCCGGGGAGGACAACGATCGCCATGGGACTGGGACTGAGTGCCATCCGGCTCGATTCCACGCTGAACCTCGTCATCGTCGTGGTGCTGGCGCTGCTCGCGATCGTCGCCGTGCCGTTCTTCTGGGAGCGCTGGCGCCGCAAGCTGCTGGGCCGCAGCAGCACGATCCTCGTCGCGGTGGTGCTGATCGTGGTCAGCACCGGGATGGGCGGGAACATGATCGGCGGGTTCTTCCCGACGGTCGGCGCCCTGTTCGGCACCGGGGTCTACTCCGGGGAGAACGTCAACGCCGTCGCAGGGGAGAACGGTTCGGACCTCGACAAGCTGCGTGACGCCGGGGCGATGCGGGCCAAGGAGGGCAAGGGCTCCGTCGTGCACATGACGGTGTCGGGCAAGCGCACCGGCCTCACCCGCGACGTCACGGTGTACTTCCCGCCCCAGTACTACGACCCGGCGTACCGGTCGCTCAAGTTCCCGGTCATCGAATGGATCCCGAACTACCCGTCCGGCCCCGAAGTGGTCACCGGCCCCTACGAGCTGCCCGCCAAACTCGACGCGGCCATCGCGAAGCACGTGCTCCCGCCGACCCTGGTGATCATCCCGGACCCGACGGGCAAGCCGAAGATCGGGCACGACACCGAGTGCATCGACGAGGTCAACGGGACCGCCAACGACACCTACCTGACCGCCGACATCCGCGACTGGGCGATCGAGAAACTCGGCGCCAACCCGCAGCGGAAGGCGTGGACGATGGCGGGCTGGTCTTCGGGCGGATATTGCGCGATGAACCTGGTGACCCGGCACCCGCAGTGGTACGGCCAGGCGGCCAGTGTCAGCGGCTACTACAAGGCTTCGGTGGACGCGGAGACGGAGAACCTGTTCAAGGGCAGGCAGGACATCGTCGACGCGAACACGGTCTCGCTGAACCTGCAGAAGCACCCCTCGCCGGTCGACATCCTCGCGATCGCCGGGGAGAAGGAGAGCTTCGAAAGCTTCTCGATCGACCAGATCCAGTCGGCCGTCCGCGCGCCCGCGACGTTCTCGTCGTGGCGGATCCCGGACGCCGGGCACAACATGAACACCTTCAAGGCGCAGGTCCCCGACGTGCTGGCGTGGATCGGCGCGCGGACGGTGGCGCCGTGCGCGCCGCAGGACAAGAAGATCGTCTCCAACGGCGGGGTCACCCCGTGGCCCCTGCCCAACACCGGAGCCAAGGGCGCGCTGGTCGACGTCGTCGAGTAGCTAGGTCCTTTCCTGGCCGCGCTTGGCGCGGTACGCCTTGGGGTACAAGCGAAGCCGGTCGGGAACCCGGTTCCCGGCCGCCCTCGTGACCGTGCCCAGCCGCCGGAGACGACGCTCGTCGGCGTCCGTCCACTTGAGACTCAAACGGTCGCGGAGGGCTGTCGGCAGCAAGCCGGTCGCGCACAGGGTCAGCACGTTCCCGCCCGCCGGCCGGACGGGGCGCCACCAGGCTTCCGGCAGGAACCACCACGGTGGCGGCGGGGTGTCGCGCATGGTGATCGAGTCGAGCAGCTCCCGCACCGTGTGGTTGTCTTCGAGCCGGTTCGCGACGACGTCGTCGAAGTACGCCTCGAATCCTTCGAGGTCTTCCGGCATGTGGTGCTCGCGGAGGCCGAGGATCAGGCCGAGGCGTCGCCATTCCGCGTAGAAGCGGCGCTTTTCCTCGCGGGACAAGGGATGTACGAAGACGTCGTGCATGCGGACGGTCGCCCAGAACGTCGAGCCGTGCACCCACCAATAGGCTTCGGGATTCAGCGCGTGATAGCGCTCGCCGTGATGGTCGACGCCCTTGATCGCCTTGTGCATCTCGCGGAGCCGCTCGGCCTCCGCGATCGCCTCCGGGCCGCCGAAAACCTGTGACAGCAAGGAATCGATGGTCCGGTCGAGACGGCCCCACGGGTCTTCGGTGTAGTTCGAATGGTCGTGGACGCCCGCGCCGATCACCGGATGCGCGACCTGCAGCAGCAACGCGGTACCCGCGCCGAGCAGCAGTCTCCGGTCGCCGACCACTTGCCAGGCAACGGAATCCGGCCCGAGCGGGGTCACGGCGGGCAGACGGGCTTCGGTGCTCATGACGACCTCCCGGAAGAGCGGCGTGAGGCCACTGTCCCACCTTGTTTACAGGTCGTCAATAGTGGGTCAAGCCGGATCCAAGGCGGGGACCAGCGCTTTCACCAACTCGGTCACCCGCCGTCCGGCGCCGGGATAGGTGGTCGACGTCGGCTGGGAGGTCAGGACGACGACGATGTAGCGGTCGTCTTTCCCGACCACACCGGAACTGTGCAGGATCCGGGAGCCGCGGCAGCACGCCCAGCCCTGCTTGATCGACCAGGGAAGATCGCCCACGCCGTCCGGGATGCCGAAGTACTGCCGGATCCCGTCGGAGCCGTTCTCCGTCGCGCCGCTCAGCGCCCGCATGATCGTCGCCCGGGTGCCCGCGCCCACCTGTTCCAGCAGGTAGCGGTAGATCTTCGCGATGTCCGCGGCGGTGATCCGGGTGTCGCCCCAGCGGCCGGGATCCTCGGGCGGACGCGTGCCGCCGAGACCGATCCTGGTCGCCCACTTCGTGACGATGGTGGGCCCGCCGAGCGCGGTCCACAGCCTGCTGGCGATGTCGTCGTCGCTGACCGAGAGCATCCGCTGCACGGTGGCCGACGGCGTACCCGCTTGAAGCGCTTCCAGCGCGATGAGGAGCTTCACGAGCGACGCCGAAGTGTAGGAACGTTCTGATTTAAGGGAAACCGTGCTCTTCTTCGCTGTGCGGTCGTAGACGACGACGCTGACCTGACCGCCGGGGACGAGGTCCGCGAGGGCCGCCGCGTCGACGGTCGCCGGTGGCTTGCCGGGATCGGCGGACTTCGAGGGCACCGGCGAACCCGGTGCGGCAGAAGAAGAAGGCGTCGAGGATTCGACCGGGTCGGCTTCGATCGTCATCGCCTCGGCGTTCGACGCCGCGACCGCGACACCCGACGGCTCGGACCGCGACGACGGAACCAGCAGCATCGCGAGGATGGCTCCCAGGCACAGCCCCACCAGGAGGACGACTCCGCTCACCTTGCCCACACGACTTGTTGTCCGAACCACCCGTTCGTGTTCGCGACTAGGCCGTTCGTGTGACGCAGGTCTCGTTTGAAAGCGGGATCCGTGACCGCTCGAACGCGCGGCGTCGCTTTCCGGTTTGTCCGGGAGGTCCGCGGGGTATGTGACCCCCAGCGTGAATTTAGGTGGCCACCTCTGGAAGGCGGAGCAATGGCACGTGCACAACGCGCTCGCATCCGAACGGCGGGACTTCAGCCCGCCCAGGTCCTCGCTGGGCTGGCGAGCCTGGCTTACCTCGTGTTCGGGATCGTGGGCTTCACCAGGACCGGGTTCGCCGATTTCATCGGCCGCAGCGACGTGACCGTTCTCGGGATCTCGGTGAATCCCCTCTACAACCTCGGGTTCGTCCTGCTGGGCGCGATCGGTCTGCTGCTGACCTTCGGCTCGGGCCGGTCCCGGGTCTTCGGGTTCCTGACGTTCGTCGCCTTCGGGGCGCTGTTCGTCTGGGGGCTCATGATCGCCGGGACCGTTTCGACGAACCCGGTCTCACAGGCGGGAAATCCGTTCAACCTCAACGGGCCGGACAACTGGCTGCACCTCGGCCTCGCCGCACTCGGGCTGGTGATCGCCTTCCTGCCCGCGCGGCACAAGGTGATGCTGCCGGAGGACGAAGAGGAAACCGTGGTGGCGGACCGCGCCGACAGCGCCACTGTCGTCGAACCCGTTCCGGACGCCTCGCGACGGCCGAAGCATGAGAAAAGCCCGGCCATCGCTCGGGAAGAGCGACCGCCGGGCCTCGCCCACTAGGTCTGTCCGGGCTCAGTACCCGTATTCCGAACCGCCGGTCTGCGCGGGAGCGTCGTCCTTCTTCTCGGGGGCGGCGTTCCCGCTCTGGGCCGCCTTGTTCTTCACCGGCGCACTGCTCTTGCAGCCGGCCGGCTCGATGACGAACCAGGTGCCGCCGACGCCGTGCCCGTTCGCCTCACCGGCGTTCGCGTCCTTGGCGTAGCGGTAGACGGGCCAGCCGCCGACGGTGACCTGTATGGTGCCGTCCGCGCGCTTCACCGAGCCGAGCAGCTTCTGCTCGATGCCTTCGAGCTGGACGTCGCCCTCGGCGAGCACCGGCGGCCAGGCCTTCGCGCAGTCACCGTTGCAGGTCGGCTGCTTGTTCTTCTTGTCCTTGGTGAACATGTAGAGGGTGAAGCCCTCCTTGTCCACAATGGCCGGTCCGATGCCGTCGACGTTGCTCGCGACCAGCTTCGTGGCGCCGTCCTTTTGTTCGGCCGGAGCCTGGTTGGCCGCCTGGCCCGCCTTGCCGCCCTTGGTGTTCGCGGCGTACCAGGTGCTGCCGACGCCCTGACCCTTCGTCTCGCCCGCCTTGGCGTCCTTGGCGTAGCGGTAAAGCGCCCAGCCGCCGACGGTGACCTGCTTGCGGCCGTCGGCGCGGGTCACTTCACCGACCAGGGACTGGTCCACACCCTCGATCCGGACCTCGCCCTCGGCGACCACCGGCGGCCAGGCCTTCGCGCAGTCACCGTCGCAATTGGACTTCGGCGGCTTCGCGCTGTCCTTGTCGAAGCGGTACAAGGTGAAACCGTCCTTGTCGACGAGGATCTGGCCGAGATTCCCGGCTTCGGCCACGGCCACCTTGGTCTCACCCTTGGCCGCCGGGGCGTTCCCGCCGGCCCCGGCCACCGCGGCGGCCGGAGCGACGGCCGGTGCCGCCGTCTCGGTGCCGCCGGAGCAGGCCGACAGCGCCACCAGGCCCGCGGCCGCGGACGCCGCTGCGACGACGAAACGCTTGCGAAGCATGGGATTTCTCCTTGTTCGTAGGGGTTCCGCGGCTCGGCGCGGTGAGCTTGTACCCCCTACACGGGCCCGGTGCGGGACCGGTTCAAGGAGTTTTCGGTTTTTCTTCGCGGCTCTCCAGCGCGGCGTCCGTGAGCGCCCCGGCCGAGCCGGTGTAGCTCGCGGGATCCAGCAGGTCGGCCAGGGAATCCGCGGGGAGGACTCCGGTTATCTCGGGCAGGCCGGAAAGCACTTCGCCAAGGGGCTTGTCCTGCTCCAAGGCGAGCTTGGACGCGTGCCCGAGGACCTCCTTGGCCCGCGTCTTGCCGAGCAGCGGGGCGAGCACGGTCGAGAGCCGCTCGGACACGATCTGGCCGTGCGTGAGGCCGAGGTTCTCGCGCATGCGTCCGTCGTCGACGGCCAGACCGCGGGCGAGCTCGGCCGCCGTGTGCGCGGCGCCGCCGGTCAGCCGCAGACACTCGCGCAGCAGCTGCCATTCGGCGTGCCACGCTCCAGCGGACCGTTCGTCCTCGGACATCAGGGCCTGGGTGACGCCAGTGGCCATCACCGGGACCTGGAGCGCGGCCGAGCGGATCAGCGTGGCCAGCACCGGATTGCGCTTGTGCGGCATCGCCGAAGAACCGCCCCGGCCCTCGCCCGCGGGTTCGGCGACCTCGCCGACCTCCGTGCGGGTCAGGAACTGGACGTCGACCGCGATCTTCCCGAGCGCGGCGGCGGTGAACGACAGGGCCGCCGCGAGGTCGGCCGTCGGGGTGCGGAGCGTGTGCCAGGGGAGCGTGGTCTCGGCGAGACCGGTCTCCTCGGCGAAGGCCGTCTGGAGCCGCTGCGGATAGCCGTCGGGCAGCCCGGCGAGGCGCGCGTACTCGGCGTACGCGGCTCGCGTGCCCGCCGCGCCACCCAACGAGACCGGCAGGACCACGCGGTTCAGCCTGTCGAGCGCGTCGAGCGTCAGCTGACGCCAGCCCGCCGCCTTGAGCCCGAACGTGGTCGGGACCGCGTGGGCGGTGAGGGTGCGCCCGGCCATGGTCGTGTCGCGATACGCGCGGGCCAGGTCCGCCAGCGCGCTCGCCGTCGTCTCGAGATCGGCCGCGACGAGCGCCCTTGTCCGCGCGGCGACCAGCATCATCGCGGTGTCGAAGATGTCCTGGCTGGTCGAGCCGCGATGGACGTACTCCGTCCCGGCCGCCTCGGTCAGCTCCTTGATCAGCCCCACCACCGGGTTCGCCGTCTCACGGGCAGCCCTCGCCAGCGCGACCACGTCGATCTCGACCCTCGCGGCCGCGTCAGTGATCGCCTCCGCGGCTTCCCGCGGGATCAACCCGGTGCGGGCCTGCGCCCTGGCGAGCGCCGCCTCCGTGTCGAGCAGGGCCCGCAGCCAGGCGAGATCACCCGTCGCCGCCTCGGCGGGCGTGCCGGCGCGGACCGGGGAGAGGAGGCCGGAATCGGGATCGGCGTTCATCGGCCCAGCATCGCACTACAAGGTTTCAGTGGCCTGTCCTCCCGTCTATGCGCTCGCGCAGCAGGTCGGCGTGGCCGTCGTGGCGCGCGTACTCGGCGATGTGATGGGTCAGCAGCCACCGCAGGGAGAACGGCTCGCCGTCGCGGCGGCTCGTGCCCGTGTCATCGAGCGACGCGGCCGCGACGATCTCCCTGGACCGCGCGCACTCCTCGCGCCACGCCGCCCACGCGGCCTCGACGTCGCCGTCCGTGTCGTCGAAGTCCTGCTCGGGCCGATCGTCGGAGTAGTAGAGCAGCGGGACGTCCTCGCCGAGGAACTGCACGCGGAACCACCAGCGCTCGGTGCCGGTGAGGTGCCTGAGCAGCCCGTGCAGCGACATGCTCGACGGCTCCACCGACCGCATGGCCATCTGCTCCGGCGTCAGGCCCTCGCACTTCAGCTCGAAGGTGCGGCGATGCCAGTCCAGCGTGGACGTCAGGATCTCGCGCTCGCTAGCCACGCGCGAAGACTCCGGGCGGTCACCCTCCCAGCCGGCCGAGTAGTTCTCGTCGGGGATCGTGTCCATGCCCCCGACCCTGGCAGAGACCCCCGACAATTCCGTGGCGCTCCGGCGGCGGCCCCGCCATCCTGGTGGTCGGCGGCGGTCTACTAGACTCGCCCGCACGGGCCGTTAGCTCAATTGGTAGAGCTGCGGACTTTTAATCCGTAGGTTCTGGGTTCGAGCCCCAGGCGGCCCACTCTTTTCACATCTCGCGCCGCGTTCGGTGATGGTGTCGTTCGGCGAGCCGCTTGAAGTTGAGCAACTGCCGCCGAGCCATGACCAGGTCGCCGACGGAAACCCCGGCGGCCACCAAGCGGTTGGTGCGCATGACGACCTTCAGCAGCAATCGCGAAGTGCCGCAATCCTGAGGCGCGAGCGCTTAGGACATGAACGCGCCCATGATGACCCCCGTCAGCTGTTCTCCCGGGGTGACCGAGACGATCCGGCCGAGTTGACGCCCACCGACTGCGGTGAACTTGTCGCCGACCCGGGGCTCGGGAAGGTCAACCGGCTCGCGAGGCGAGCGGCGGCCGAGGTTGTCGATCCAGTCGTACGAGTAAGGCGCGAGTCGCACTTGCGTGACCCACGGCCACACCGCTTCGACGGGCGCCTCGATACTCACGCCCCGCCACGCCCGAAGCGTGGGGGAGGTGACGAAGTCGTCGCACAGGTAAGGGTGCGCGACCTCGTCATCGCGTACGCCCCATCGGTCACCGATCATGCGCCCATTCTCCCGGAACTCTTCGCGTTGACATAGTCATAATGTGACTAGTATCTTCATGACCATCGGACGCGTTCCGGTCGTCTTGTCGATACGGCCAGGGAGAACTGTGTCCGCCTGCCGGGATTTCCGGCCGACGACAACGCAAGATCCTTCGAAGGGGGAGACGTATGGCGGACGACGAACGGGTTCCGGTTCTGGTGGTGGGCGGCGGCCTGGTCGGATTGGCGATCACCTTGTTCCTGGCCGAACAGGGTGTTCGCGCCTTGCTGGTCGACCGGCATCCGGGTGTTTCGATCCAGGGCCGGGCGCGCGGGATCAACCAGCGGACCATGGAGATCTACCGCGCGCTGGGTCTGGAAGAGGCCATCCGGGAGGCCGGTAAGCCCTTCGAGGACGACTGGGGCGTCGCCCGCTGCGAGACGCTGGCGGGCGAATGGCATTGGCTGTTCGGTGACGCCGCGCCGCGGAGTTGGCCCGATCTCAGCCCCGGCGAGTTCTGCCAGGCCGACCAGAACGCGGTCGAGCCGATCCTGATCGCCGCCGCTCGTGAGCTGGGTGCCAGGCATCGCTTCGACACCGAAGTGGTCTCTCTCGTCACCGAAGACGACGGCGTGACCGCGGTCGTCCGCGACCGGAAGACCGGCGTCGAGCAAACGGTGCGGGCCGACTACGTCGTCGCGGCGGACGGGCACCGCAGCCCGATCCGGGAGCGGCTCGGCATCCACCGCACCGGTCCCGGCGTGATCCAGCATTCGGTGAGCATCGTCTTCCGCGCCGAGCTGTCGGAGTTCGTGCCGAAGCCGGCGCTGTTCTGGATCATCGTGAACGAGAAGGTCGGCGGCGGCCTGGTGACCACGGCCGAAAAGAACCGCTGGGGAATGAGCGTCGGTTACGACCCTGCGGCGGGCGAGTCGATCGCCGACTTCACCACCGAGCGCTGTGTCGCGGACATCCGGGCCGCGGTCGGCCGGGACGACCTGGCGGTGGAGATCGAAGACGTGGCCCCTTGGGAACAGGCCATCGGCATCGCCGACCGGTACCGCGACGGCCGTGTCTTCCTCGCGGGCGACGCCGCGCACGTGTGGCCGCCCGCGGGTGCGATGGGCGCCAACACCGGGGTGCAGGACGGCTACAACCTCGCGTGGAAGATCGCCGGCGTGGTGCACGGCTGGGCGGGCGAGGGGCTGCTCGACACCTACCACGACGAGCGGCACACCGTCGCCGTCGAACTGTCGGACCTCGTGGTGCACAGGCAGATGAAGCGCAACAGCACCGAGATCGAGGACGACACCACGGACGACCAGTTGTGGACGCTGGGGCAGCGCTACTGGTCGTCGGCGGTCATCGGCGCCGGGCACGACACCGTGTTCGGCGACAAGCTGGACAAGGTGGCGGAGCCGGGGATGCGCGCGCCGCACCTGTGGGTGGAGCGCGACGGTTCGCGGCTGTCGACGCACGACCTGTTCGGCCGTGGCTTCGTCCTGTTCGCCGGCGAGGACGGCACCGCGTGGGTTGAGGCCGCGGGCGAGGTCTCGGATCGGCTTTCCGTTCCGCTCCAGGCGTTCCGGATCGGAACGGCCGCCGACCTCGCCGATCCGGAGAACTCCTGGGGCGAGCGCTATCCGGTCGGCGCGGGTGGTGCCGCGTTGATCCGTCCCGACGGCTACGTGGCCTGGCTGAGTCCGGCGACCGCACGGCCGTCGGAGGCGCTGGCCGAGGCGTTTCGCGCGATCCTGCGGAGAGGCTGAAATGATTACTTCGTGACCGGACACCCGAACGACGAGGAGACGGGCACGGCGACCGTCCGCCGGTCTCCGCTGGCCATGGCCGTCCTGCTGCTGCTCGCCGTCGAACCCAAGCATCCGTACGGGCTGCGCCAGCGGATCGTCGAATGGGACAAGGACCGCGTCATCAACGTCAGTCAGCGAAACGCGATCTATCAGACGATGCGCAGGCTGGAGCGAGACGGGCTGATCGCCGTGCACGAGACGGCCAAGCACGAGAAACGTCCGGAGCGCACCGTCTTCCGTACCACCGAGCGCGGTGTCCAGGTGTCCAAGGAATGGGTACGCGACATGCTGCGTGTCCCCGCCGTGGAGTACCCGGAGTTTCCCGCGGCGCTGGCGTTCATCGCCTCGATCTCGAGATCCGACGCGGTGGCCGTGTTGCGTGAACGGCTCGAGACCTGCGAGCGGAGCCTCGCCGGATTCGAGACCGAGATCGACGCCAGGGTGGCCGAATTCGACGAGGTGGACCCGATCCACCTCGTCGACGCGGATTACCAGCGGGCCATGGCGAGCGCCGAGATCACCTGGCTGCGAGGGACGATCGAGAAGCTGGAAGCCGATCGGCTGAACGGTTTCGCCGACGGCGCCTGACCGAGGGCGCCTTAGACCCTCCGTAGCCCTTTAGATATCTCTGAGGTCTTGTTAGATATCTCTGGAGGGGCTAACTTTGCGGTGTCGAAGAACTTCCGCACGGCGAGGAGCCCTCATGATCGACGTCACTGTCAAGGTCCCGGAGGACCGCATCCCCGAGTTCTACTCGATGTTCGGGCGCTGGCTGGCCGACCCCGCTGCGTTCGAAGTCCTGCCGACGGAGGAGACCGAGGTCGATCTGGTCGAGTGGAGTCGCTCGGACGGAGACCTCGCCAAGGTGGTGTGGGGGAAATTCAGCGACAAGGCCAAGGCCTTGTTCTCGACGCTGATGGACAAGCCGGGAGCCAGGTTCAGCGGTGACGAACTGGGCAGGCTGCTCGGGCTGCCCAACGGCAAGCACGGTGTGGCAGGCGTGCTCGGCTGGCCCGGCAGGCATTGCCAGGCGGTCGGGCGCACCTGGCCGTGGGCTTGGGAATACCCGGAGGGCGAGAACGCGCGCTACTGGATGACCGACGAGGTCGCTGCCCTCTTCCGGCGGGCACGGGCGAACTGAGGCATCGCTGGGCTCCAGTGAACAACTTCCCGGCGCCCGGGACGTCTCTTGATCATGGACCTGAAGCGCGCAGTTCGCCGTGTCGTTGCCCTGTCGGCCGCTCTGGGAGCCGCGACGGTGGTGGTCGCCACGCCGGCGTCCGCGGCCGACGACCAGGTGGTGACGACGGTGAGCGAGGCCGACCGGGCAGCGGCGCTGGCTCACTGGACGCCGGAGCGGATGCGTCAATGGGTGGGTGAAGAGGACTTGCCGCCCGCGGAGAAGATCGGCCGCGAGTGGGAGGGGTCGGTGCCGTCGGGGGTCGGGCGGCTGTTCTTCACCGCCCAGCCCGGGGTGGACGGATCCTGCACGGCGACGGTGGTTCCCAGTTCCAGCAAGGATGTGGCCCTCACCGCCGGGCACTGCGTGAACGGCGGGCTGGACCGGTTCGACAACCCGATCAAGATCGTCAACGTCGTGTTCGTCCCGGGTTACGACCACGGCGAAGCGCCGCACGGGGTGTTCGCCGCTCGCGCCTTCGCTTGGTCCAGCACGTATTCGGGCCCGATGAGCGGAGCGGACGACGACGCGGTGCTCGCCCTGGATCCGGTCGACGGCCGTCATGTCGCGGACGTCGCGGGCACGCAGGACATCTCGTTTGACAAGCTTCCGTCCACTGTGGACACGACCATGCTCGGCTACCCCGTGTCGAAGGCGGCCGGGGGTGAGGCGTTGTTCTCTTGCGAGCAGCCCGCCACGTTCAAGGAGAACTCCGTCAACAAGACGTGGAACACCGATTGCGACCTCGCGGGCGGCTCCAGCGGCGGTCCGTGGCTGCGGAACTTCGATCCCGCCACCGGCAAGGGCACCATCTTCAGTGTCACGAGCCGGGGGACGATGACCGAGGACGGCGTGACCACGGATCTGAGCGGCGCCGCTTTGACGGAGCCGGTGCGGAAGTTGTACGAACGAGCCGGCGAGCTCTGACCGTCAGAACTCCACCACGGCGAGGCCGTCCGCCACGACGACGCCGTCGTGCAGCACCGTGCGGTCCTTGCCGCGGTCCATCACCGCGCTCGTCGGGGTTTCGCCGTCCACCAGCAGCAGATCGGCGCGGTCGCCGACGGCCACGCCGGGCCGGTCGGCGATGCTCGTCAGCCGCGGGACGTCGTGGCTCATGATCGAGGCGCCGCCCATCGTCGCGACGGCCAGGGCCATTTCGATCAGGTCGTCGCGGCGGAAGCCGTTGGTGAAGGCCAGTTGCCAGGTGCGGTCGAGCAGATCGCAGTTGCCGTAGGGGCTCCAGTAGTCCCGCTGGCCGTCCTCGCCGAGGCCGACGCGCACGCCCGCGGTCGTGAGGTCCGCCAGGGACAGCTGGCCGTCGACGGACGGCGCGACGGTCGCCATCGCGATGTCCAGTTCCGCGAACGCGTCGATCAGGCGGCGGCTCACCGATTCCGAGATCGACCCCAGTTCGTACGCGTGCGACAGGGTCACCTTGCCGCGCATGTCCAGCGCGCGGACCCGTTCGATCACCAGGTCGGTCGAGAAAACGCCCAGGTGACCGGGTTCATGCAGGTGGATGTCCACTTCCACGCCGTACTTCTCGGCGAGGCCGAACACGACGTCGAGGTGTCCCTTGGGGTCCTTGTCCAGTGAGCACGGATCGATCCCGCCGACGACCGTGGCGCCCGAGCGCAGCGAGGCCTCCAGCACGTCCACGGTGCCGGGTTCGCGCAGGATCCCGGCCTGCGGGAAAGCCATGATTTCGACGTCCGCGTGCCCGGCGAAGCGCTCCTTCGCGGCGACTACGGCGTCGAGCTTCTCCAGCTTGCAGTCGACGTCCACCTGCGCGTAGGTGCGCACCCGCGTGGTGCCGTTGGCGATCATCCGCTCCAGCGTCCCGGCGACACGCTCGGGCAGTGGGACCTCAGCGTCGCGCCAGTTTTCGCGGTCGTTCAGCATCATCGCCCACACGCCCGGCGCGCCGGTGTGCGGCCGGAACGGCAGGCCGATCCGGGTCGAGTCCAGGTGGACGTGCACGTCGCTGAACGACGGGAACAGCAGCCGCCCGCGTCCTTCGACGGAGTCGGGTGCCGGAGCGGCGGCGGGATCGTGCGGGCGCACCGCGGCGATCCGGCCATCGGCCACTTCGACGTCACTGCGCTGTCCACCCCAGGGGCGGACGTCCCGGATCAACACTGAGCACACCTCTCTCGACGAACCCTATTTGGTATACCAAAGTCGGTCCCTGGTGGCAATCACCTGCTGAGATCGGGTCTTGCCGTTCTGCTATGTGGAAGTTAACCTCCGCAGATCGAAATTGCCCGGCATCGCTCGCTTCTACCGAGAGGCGGATCCATGGTGAAGAGGACGCAGACCGCAGCGGCCGCGAGGGGTGGGCCCGAGGACGAACGGCTCGGGATCGGCAAGAGTTTCACTTACGGCATCCAGCACGTCCTGACGATGTACGGCGGGATCATCGCGCCACCGTTGATCATCGGCGGCGCCGCGGGCGTCTCGCCGGCCGAGATCGGGTTGCTCGTCGCGTCGTGCCTGTTCATCGGTGGCCTGGCGACGATCCTGCAGTCGTACGGCATACCTTTCTTCGGCTCCCGGTTGCCGCTGGTCCAGGGCACTTCCTTCGCCGGCGTGGCGACGATGACCGCGATCGTGGCCGACGGCGGGCTCCCCGCGGTCTTCGGCTCGGTGATCGCCTCCTCGGTGCTCGGCCTGCTCATCACGCCGGTGTTCTCGCGGCTGGTGAAGTACTTCCCGCCGGTCGTCACCGGGACGGTGATCACGGTGATCGGGCTCAGCCTGATGCCGGTCGCGGCCAAGTGGGCGATGGGCAACAACGACAAGGCGCCGGACTTCGGCTCGGTCTCCAACATCGGGCTGGCCGCGCTGACCCTGACGATCGTCCTGGTGCTCAGCAAGGTCGCCGTCCCGGCGATCTCACGGCTTTCGATCCTGCTGTCGATCGTGATCGGCACCGTGCTGGCCGCCTTGCTGGGCAAGGCCGACTTCTCCAAGGTCGCGGACGGCCCGGTCTTCGCGCTGCCGACACCGTTCGCTTTCGGCGCGCCGACCTTCGACATCGCCGCGATCGTGTCGATGTCCATCGTCGTGCTGGTGACCCTCACCGAGACCACGGCCGACCTCCTCGCGGTGGGGGAGATCGTCGGGACGCGGGTCGGCAGGCGCCGGATCGGCGACGGCCTGCGCGCCGACATGGCGTCCTCGGCGATCGCGCCGGTCTTCAACGGCTTCACCCAGAGCGCGTTCGCCCAGAACGTCGGCCTGGTCGCGATCACCGGGGTCAGGAGCCGGTTCGTGGTGACCGCGGGCGGCGTGGTCCTGCTGGTGCTCGGAATGCTCCCGATCCTCGGCCGGGTGGTCGCCGCGATCCCTTATCCCGTACTGGGTGGCGCCGGTCTCGTGCTGTTCGGCACGGTCGCGGCGTCCGGCATCAAGACACTGTCCAAAGTGGACTACGACGGGAATCTGAACCTGGTCATCGTCGCCGCTTCGATCGGCCTCGGCATGGTCCCGATCGCGATTCCGGACTTCTACCACCATTTCCCGGGCTGGGTCGGCACGATCTTCCATTCGGGGATCAGCTCCGCCGCACTCCTCGCCGTCGTGCTGAACCTGGTGTTCAACCATCTGAAGCCGGGCAAGGCGGGCAGCGATCCTTCGGTGTTCGCGACGGCGACCCGGGTGATCGACTACTCCGACCTCAAAGCCTTGTCCCAGCTCGAAAACGGGGACAAGGTCGTCGACGGCAAGATCGTGGACGCCGAGGGCAAGCCGGTCCCGGTCCAGGACGCGGACGGCCGTCCCGTTCAGTACCGGCTCGGCTCCGGCCCGGAAGCGCACTGACGCCGCAGGGCGCGGTGGGTGAGTTCGTCGACGACGCGTTGCCACGCCGGTGACGCCTCGGAGATCCGGGAGGCGACCAGGTCGCGGTATCCCGGCCGCCCACCGCAGGATCCAAGCTTCACGCTCCAGCAGCACCCGCTGCTCGCTGACCCCCAGGCCGCGCATCCGCTCCAGGAGGTCGACCACGTCGGGCGGCAGGACGAGCCGTTCACCGCCGGTCAGTTCGGCGATCCGGAGCCGGTTTTCGGCGAGCTTGTCGATCTTGCGTCGCAACTCGGCGTCGATCCGGCGATGGCGGCGGCGAATTCGGCGGGTCGCGCGTGCAACAGCGTGTCGACGCGGGCCAACGGGACCCCGGCGTCGGCGAGGGTCCTGATCCGGATGAGATCCACCGCCGCCTGCGCGCTGTACCGGCGGTATCCGGAGGCATCGCGTCCGGGTTCGGCCAGCAGGCCGACGTGGTGGTAGTGGCGGACGGTGCGCACGGTCACGCCCGCGGTGGCGGTGCGCGGCAGCGGCAGGGGGTCGCTGTAGCCCGTGCCGCCGCGGTCGTACACCACGGCGGTGGTGAACCGCGAAACCTCCTGCTGGACGCCGAAGTAGTCCAGGCCGCCCGCGCTCGCGTCCGGCAGGAACACGACGGAGGGCCCGCCGTCGCCCGACCGGTGCGCGAAAAGGCGGCGGCCGTCGATCTCCTGGACCCCTCCGACGGGTGGTGTGTTCGTCATGCGGCAAGGCTCCGACCCTGACGCAGCGTCAAGGTCAAGCCCTCGCGCGGAGACCGTCGACGAGGATCGAGAACAGCCGCGGGCCACGCGCGTCGAGTTCGGCGTCGTCCAGCCTGGTCAGCCAGCTGATCAGCACGATGACGTCGCGTGCTTCCGCGTCCGCGCGGAGGCTGCCGTCCGAGCGGCCGGCGGCCAGCAGCAGCTCCACCGCCTCGCCGATCGGGCCGAGGCTGTGGGCGGCGAGGTCGCGCCACATCGCCGCCTCGACGGCCGCGAACACGTCGCGTTTGACCCTGGCGTAGGCGGCCACCCGGTCGAACCACGCCGCCAGCGCGGCAGGCGGCCGATGCTGCTCCAACAGTCGCGGAGCCGCGGCGACCAGGTCCTCGACGTCGCGGCGGTACACCTCGGCGAGGAGGTCTTCCCGGGTCGGGAAGTGCCGGTAGAGCGTGCCCTGCCCGATACCGCAGGCCTTCGCGACCGCGTTGAGCTTCAGCTCGCCCGGTTCGTGCACGAGCTCGCGGGCAGCTTGAAGGATCCGCTCGCGGTTGCGCTGGGCGTCGGCACGTCGTGAACCGCCACTTTCGACAGAAGCGGACACGTGTCCGCTATGGTGGTCGGGGTAACCGGACATGTGTCCACTCTAGGCGGAGGAAGTTCATGACCCTTCACGGCAAGGTCGTCGGCATCACCGGCGCCAGCAGCGGGATCGGCGAAGCGACCGCCCGTCACCTCGCCTCGCACGGCGCGTCCGTCGTCCTCGGCGCCCGCCGCGCCGACCGGCTGGACAGCTTGGTCGCCGAGATCCAGGCCGACGGCGGCCAGGCGGCCGCCACCCGCGTGGACGTCACCGACCCCGGCGACCTCAAGGCCCTGGTCGACGTCGCCCTCGAGCGCTTCGGCCGCTTGGACGTCTTCGTGGGCAACGCGGGCATCGCCAAGCTCGGCCCGGTCGCCGAGCTGGACGTCGAGAGCTGGGCGGCGATGATCGACGTGAACCTCAAGGGGATCCTGCACGGCGTCGCGGCCGCCCTCCCCGTGTTCCGTGAGCAGGGCAGCGGCCACTTCGTGACCGTCGTCTCGACCGCCGGCCTGCGGATCGTCCCCACCCAGGCGGTGTACGCCGGGACGAAGAACGCGGTCCGCACCCTGTTGGAGGGCCTGCGGCAGGAGAACACCGACGGGACGCTGCGGACGACGTCGATCTCACCCGGCTATGTCCGCACCGAGCTCATCGGCGACACCGGCTTCGGGATCGACCCCGCGGCGGTCGCCAGGGCGATCGCCTTCGCGATCGACCAGCCCGACGACGTCGAGATCGGCGATCTGACCATCCGGCCGACTCGCCAAGGGTGACCTTGACCTGGGAATCTGTGCGAATTCGGCCCGGGGAGGTGTGCGACGGGGCAAGACCTGCGACAATGGACGGCGAGATCGGGGCATCGAATGGGCTCAGACTCGCTATGAAGAGCAGGTATAAAAGTATGGCTCAGGGCAGCGTTAAGTGGTTCAACGGCGAAAAGGGCTTCGGCTTCATCGCTCAGGACGACGGCGGACCGGACGTTTTCGTGCACTACTCGGAGATCCAGGGCAGCGGCTTCAAGTCCCTGGACGAGGGGCAGCGCGTCGAGTTCGAGATCGGCCAAGGTCAGAAGGGCCCGCAGGCCCAGCGCGTCGTCGCCATCTGACTTTTCTCCACCTCGAAGGCCTCCATCCGTTCCGGGTGGGGGCCTTCGGGCGTTTTCGGGACGGGTCACGGTCACTCGGCCGTGGATCACAAAAACGCGAAATCGTGTGCTCAGTGAGCTGACAACGCGCGAAAGCGCTGGTTGACGCCCTTCCCGACTGCCTCCACTGTGGGTTTCCTCTCGCCGGTTCCGCGAGAGGAAACCGAACTCATCAGTGGAGTTCAGCATGCCTTTTTCCGTTCGTCCGTCCCGTCTGCGCGCCCTGGTGTCCGTCGGTCTCGCGGCCGCCTTGGTGTCCTTCGGTGCCCCTCCCGCCGGCGCCGATCCGGGTTTCTACGAGCCGCCGTCACCGCTGCCGCAGGGCGCCGACGGCGACGTGGTCAAGACGCTGCCGTCGACGTTCACCGGCGCCAAGTCGACCAGGGTCATGTACCTGAGCCGGGACACCGCGAACCGCGCGATCCCGGTCACGGGCACGGTCCTGGTGCCGGACAAGGCGTGGAGCGGGCCCGGGCAACGGCCGATCGTGGCGTACGCGCCGTTCACCGCGGGTATGGGTGACCAGTGCGCGCCGTCGAAGGCGCTGGCGGGCGAGGGCGGCGATTTCGTGTCGTCGTTCCAGAGTTCCTTCGTGACTTCTTTGCTGGACAAGGGTTTCGCGGTCGCCCAGACCGACTACCAGGGACTCGGGACGCCGGGTGAGCACACGTACGTGGTGCGGGAGGCCGAAGCGCACGCCGTGCTCGACGTCCTGCGTGCGGCGCAGCGACTGCCCGGCACCGGGCTTTCGGCCGCGTCGCCCGTGGGTGTCGCGGGCTATTCGGAAGGCGGCGGTGCGTCGGCTTCGGCCGTCGAACTGGCGCCCGCGTACGCTCCCGAACTCGACCTGAAAGGCGCCTACGTCGGAGCTGCTCCCGCGGACAAGGCGGTGCTCGCGAAAAGCCTCGACGGCGGGATGTACGTCGGATTCCTGGGATACTCGCTGATCGGCCTGAACGCGGCCTATCCGGAAGCCGGGATCCTGGACCTGGCCAACGACGCCGGTAAGCAGCTTTTCGACGAGGCGCGCACCACCTGCACGCTGGACGCCGTCTTCAAGTACATGTACAAGAACTCCAGCCAGCTGACCAAGGACGGGCGGCCGGTCTCGGCCTACCTGGAACAGGAGCCCTTCCGGGGGATCGTCGCGGCCAACCGCATCGGGACGCTCAAGCCCGCGGCGCCGGTGCTGGTCGAGCACACGCCCAACGACGACGTCATCCCGTCGAGCATCGGCAAGCAGCTCGGCAAGGACTGGTGCGCCAAGGGCGCGAACGTGCGCTTCCAGGACATCCCGTCGTTCAGCCCGGTCTTCTCCCACGTCCTCGGCATCACCGGTGCCCAGGGCAACGCGGCGAACTGGCTGGCCGAACGGTTCGCGGGGAAGCCGGCGACGGGGAACTGCGGCCAGTTCTAGACGACGAGGGCGGGGCATGGGCGTCCCAGCCGCCCATGCCCCGCCCCCGTCACCGCCTTTCCAGCTGTTCGGCCAGGTGATCGATCTGCGCGGTGAGTTCCTGCTTGCGCTTGGCCCGGCCCATGCGCTCCTCGTTGTCCATGTCGCCGGTCTTGGTGCGGAGCTTCTGTTCCGTACGCTGCGCCAGGATGTCGAGATCGACGCTGTCCCGGCGCTCGTAGAGCGAGACGTGCTTCGTGTGCAGGCGCTTCGCGGACTCCAATTGCCGTGACACGAGGATGTCGTAGCAGGTGGTGCCGCCCATGAGCTTGCTGAAGACCGGCATGCAGTCGATCGCGATCAGCAGGAGCCGTAGCACCCAGCCGGCGACGGACACGGCCGTGCTTTCAGCCGAGAGCCGGTCGAGCGCGTCGATCTCGTCGAGCAGACCACGATCGTCGAGATTCGCCCTCTTCGCGTCTACCTTCGCGGTGATCGCGCGGCTGATCTCGGTTTCGCTGCTCGCCCTCGCGGTGGACAGCTGTCCGTTCAGGGCGGTCACTTTGGCGTTCAACGCGACCAGATCGGCGTGCTGCTTGTCGAGCTGGTTGTCCGTCCGGAACTGATCGGCCTTCTGCCGGTTTCGAAGGCATTCCCCGCCTTCGCCGCGGTCCCCGGTCAACCCCGGCCCGGACTTGCCGGCGCATTCGTCCCTGGCGAGTTGCTCGAGCTCAGCGTGCTTGCCGTCCAGCTTGCCGAGGGTCTCCTGTGTGTCTTTGCTCAGCCGGGTCGTGTCGCCGAGTTCGGCCTGGATCGCAGCCGGGCTGTTCGGGATGTTCACCAGGTAACCGGCGCAATCCGGAGTCCCGGTGGGTTCGCCGGTCGGCGGATTGCACCGCCGCAGCACGCCCTCGTAGTCCTCCACCACCTTCTTCCGGTGGTCGTCGATGTTGTTGTGGATCGACGGCTGGAAGACCCACAGCACGAGGGGTTCGGCGATGGCGGCGCCGAGCAGCAGCGAGATGATGATGCGCGGCAGGAACAGCCGGAGCTTCGAGACGTGCTGCACGCCGTGCGTGCTGGAGATCAGCCAGCCGTCGAAGGTCATGATGAGGTAGGCCCACAGCGCACCGAACGGCAGCAGCATCCACCAAGCGCCACCCGCGACGCTGTGCAGCGCGACCACCAGGGACAATCCGGCGAGCAGGCCCGTGTTCAGCACGATCGCGCCGAGCCTGGTGTACCGGGACCGTTCTTCCGGCACCCAGTCGAGGATGTCCTCGCGGATCCCGGCGAGCTTCCGCAGCCGCCTGGCGACGCCGAGATCCGGGCGGACCGGCCGGTAGAGACCGACGGCGGAGTCGTTCGGCAGGGAGGACCGCGCCGCCGGATCACCGTTCGTGACCGGCGGGTCGGCGAGGTCAGTCGGCATCTTCTTCCCTCACCTCGACGTCGTCGACGCGGTCCTCGTCGGTCGGCTGCTCGGGCTTCGACGGCAACTCGCCCACCGAGCGGTCGGCCCCGTTGTCGCGGAGGTATTTGTTGACGACCCCCTCGAGTTTGAGGTTTGCCGTGTCGAGGGCTCCTCGCTGGACGAGGTCCTTGATAAGGGTGACTTCCGCTTCGAGTTGGCGGTTCTTGTCCTCGCGAGCCCACTCTTCGAGCCGCCGCTCGTCCTCACGCTTGAGTTCCATCCGCTGCGTGTGAAGACGCCGGGATTCCCGCTGGTCCTCGCGCTCCACTTCCCACTTGTTCCGGGTCGCCTCCTGTTCCCATGCCCGGCGCTCACGGGAGTCCTCCCGGTCCCATTCCCGCTTTTCCCGGGACTCGGCCCGGCTCGCTTCGAGCTGCTCCTGGTCACGGCGGAGGACTTCGT
Organism: Amycolatopsis azurea DSM 43854; assembly: GCF_001995215.1. Taxonomy (GTDB): domain Bacteria; phylum Actinomycetota; class Actinomycetes; order Mycobacteriales; family Pseudonocardiaceae; genus Amycolatopsis; species Amycolatopsis azurea. The sequence goes on along the minus strand of NZ_MUXN01000005.1, from coordinate 116,105 downwards.
CGGCGAAGTCCTTCGCGCTGATGTCGCCCCGGGACAAGGCGAAGATCAACGCGCTTTCGGGCCCGGTTTCCAGGGTTTCCCGTTCCTTCTCGTACTGGTACCGCTCGAAGTCGCGCTGGTTCGCGTCCAGGCCGAGCGTGTGCCGCTGGGAACGGACCTCGTCGAAGTGCTTGTACTTCGTTTCGTCGTTCTGCAACGTGTGCTGGTTCTCCTGCTCGCGCAGGGACTTGTGCAGCGCCGAGACCTCTTCCGGGGTCAGCAGTTCGACACTGGCGAGGTTCGCGCCGACTCCCACGAAGACGGGCGGGTAGATCGTGGTGAACGCCTTCACCTGGGCGTTGAGCTTCAGCCGGGCCTGATTGATCTCGGCAAGGGAGAAGTCGAGGCCGAGTTCGAACAGCCGGTGATGGCCTTTGAGATAGCCGCGCAGGGCAGATCGGAGGTCCGGCGAGCCTTCCCTGACCACCGCGGCGGCGTCGTTGACGGAACAGACGAAGGTGACGCGAAGCGTGAACATCCCCGCGTCCTTCGACGGGATTTCCAGTTCCACCACCACTTCGACGTTCTGGGCGACGTCGACGAGGCTCACATGCGAAGCGGCGATGACGTCGGGTGAGTCGAGCGGCAGCGCGGCGTTGTCCAGCACGTACTCCCCGCTGATGCGATAGACCAGGCGATGGTTCGCGCTTCCCGTCGGGATCTCTTCGAGTGTCCGGGTCCGTTTCGGACCGAACAGCCGCCGAGGTGCCACCGGCGTCAAGGTCCGCTGCTCGACAACCGGGTAGGGGACGTTCATCGGGTTTCCTTCCTGACCGTGTCTTCAGGGATGAGTGCTTCGAGCAGGGTGGTGAACAGGACGGCCACGACCTCGTTGTTCTCGGCGCGCTCCCGTTTCGTGAGCAGGCGCATCTCCGCTTCGAGGCGGACCCGGTCGTCCGCGGTCATCTCGGCGGCGAGCGCGCCGCCGAGCCGCGCCGCCTCCTTCGCCGGTTCTTCGTGATGGTCCGAGATGTCCTCGACCGCGTCGCGCAGCGAGCGGATCGCGTCACGGCGCGTCGGCGAATTGCCCAGGATGGCGACCCACAGCTTCGCGACCACGCCGATGCGCTCGGGGGATCTCTCGAGGTGGCGCAGGAACGCACGACGTCCGCCGGTGTCGTCCTTGATCGACAGCACGGCGAGTGTCGCCTTCATCGCGACCGCCTGCATGACGACGTTCCCGCCAGGGCTGCGGAAGCGCCTGAGCTTGCCCTCCAGCGTGCTCAGCACGATGCCGGCGTCCGGGGTGTTGCTGGCCAGCGAGCTGAACAGTCTCGCGAGCGCGAACGAGGGGTCACCGGAGGACGTGTGCGGCTGGGTGCAGAGCTGCCACAGCCGATTCATCGCCTCATGCGGGAATCGCCTGCCGAGGTCACCACTGAAGGCCACCGCCGCGGTCCAGCGTTGCGCGGCGTTGCCGCTGTTGATCCATCGCGTCGAGGTTTGTAGCGCGGCGGGAGCGAGCTCGTTGCTGACGGCCATGGTGGACAGGACCAGGATGGCTACCCACTGGCCTCGTAGGCCGCGGTCGCCACGAGACCACGGTTCAAGGAGTGTGCGGACCTCGGCGAAGGCGACCTCGGCCAGGTGCGCGAGCCCGAACCCGACCTTGACGTCGAGGACGGCCATGCGGTTGAGCCATTCGCGGAACGCGTCCCAGAACGCGACCTCCATCCGCTCCCACAACACGGCGAGCACGTGCCGGTGCAGTGAGTTCGACGCGAAGGCCAGCTCGGTGCGCGGCCCGAGTTCCGAGGTGACCGTCCGGCGCACGATGAGGCTGTCCGGTCCGGTGAGCTGATGCCGTCGCTGCGGGAGGCTGGTCTCCTGCGGCACGTCCTCCGTGCTCTCCGGCTCGGGCATGTGGACGAGCAACTGCTGTTCGAGCGAGGCGAGCACCGACTCGAAGTGCCGGTCGTCTTAACCGAGCGCGAAGGACAACGCAGTCACTTCGGCGATCTGCCGCCGGCTCGGCTCCTTGTCGAACCACGCGCACACCTTGCTCCGCGCGGTCTGGTCGAGATGTCCGACGGCGTTCGCCATGGACTCGCCGTCGGTCAGCCGTTTCGCGAGCTGGACGACGTCCCGCATGCGGATCGAACCGGCGAGCGACTTTGTGAGCGTGTCCAGGTCGTCCTCGGACAGCGGTACCGAAGTCCGTCTGACGAGCACGTCGTCCGGTCGCGGTGGTTCCCAGCCGACGTGCTGGACAGCGACCATTGGAAGGGACGGCGGGGTGGTCGTCGTGACCACCAGGTACGCGCCCGCCTTCACCAGCCGTTCGCGCACCATCCGCCATTCGAACTCTTGCTCGGCGGTCGTGGGCACGACGATGTGGTCGACGAGGGCGTAGCCGGACCCTTTGTCGTAGTCGCGCTCCCCGAGCTCGGTGAGGTCCAGTTGCGGCGAAAGAAGGATGAGCGGCCCGTCGGTCCGCTCCCTCAGCAGCACGATGGCGCTGGCGCGTTTCCCGACGTCCGCGGGCCCGTGGAGCACGACCGCGTTCTCGTTCTCCAGCGCCTTCGAGGCGAGCGGGTAGCAGTCTGGTGGCACGTAGGTCGTAATGGCCTCCGTGATGTCCTGGTCGGTGACCCGGCCGGTCGCCCGGGCACGGCTCGAGGACGTCCCGTTGTCCACCCCGAAGAGGGCGGTCTCGATCTTCATCGTCGACGGCGATAGGTAGGTCTGGACGTGGTTGACCGTCTCGGCGTCGAAACTCGTCGCCGCGGGCCCCTCTTCAGGGTCAGGGGGTTTCGGGTCCGGGTCGTCGGTCACTGGGACCTCCGGTTGTCGACGCCGAAGAGGACGTACTCGCCTGTGATCGATCCGCTGACGTTGTTGACCACCTGCGGCGCCGGGGTGGTCCGGGCCTGCTCGGTCTCTTCAGGACGCTCTGTCGCCTCAGGCTTCTCGTCGACCTCGGGATCGCCTTCGGTGAAAGGGAATTCCTTGGGCTCGGGCACGAAATCCCTGTCGTCACGCAAAATTCTGGCGTGCAGGTCCCACATCTGCTGAGGTACGTCCAAACCGGACTCCTGCAGGTTCTTCCGGTACTGGTCGAAGGTGTCCAGCGCGTCCTGCTGCCGTCCCATCGTGTGAAGGGCGTACATCGTGAGACTCGCGATCCGGATGTCGTCCGGTTGCTCTTGGAAGAGCCGGATGAGATCCGGGATGTGGTGTTCGGCCCGGCCCAGCTGGGTGTCGATACGAAAGAGCATCAGTTCCGCCCTCCTGCGCAGTTCCATCAGAGACTGTCGATGGGGGTCCAGCCGGTGCTTTCCCAGACCGGACAGGGGGTCGCCGCCGCAGCGGACGAGGTGCTCGCGAAGCAGGCCGGTGACGGTCCGCGGATCCATGTGTTTTGCTTCGTTGAGCAGTTTTTCGAGCTGCCGCGAGTCCACGGCTTCGGCCGGGACCTTCAGTTGGCAGACACCGTCGCGATTGACCAGGGCCTCGCCCATGTCGAGCTGGGTGAGTTGCTGGCGAAGAAGCGTCATCGCGCGGTGGAAGAGGTTCACCCCGGACTTCGGCAGTTCCTCCCACAAGTAGTCCAGCAGGACGTCTCGCGGCACCGGCTTTCCTTTCGCCAGCAGCAGTCTGGCCGCCAGGGCACGTTCCCGCTCCCCGCCCAGGGAAAAGCTCTCCCCGTCGATGGTCGCCTCCACGTGCCCGTAGAGGTGGAACATGACGGTGTTTCCCTGCCGGATCTCGAGCTCTTTCGTCATCTCTCGCCTTCGGCTTCCGTCGACACGAACGATCGCGGGAGCGGATCGAATCGGGTCGGATATCCAGCCGTCCGTGCAGCCGGATGTGCAGTAGGTGATGCAGCTGTTCGTGCAGTTCCACGGGCCAATCTGACTTCGTACGGCGGCAACGGGTCGCCGGAGAAATCAGGAGGATGTCATGAACGCCCACATCGAGAATTGGATCCGCGCGAACGCCACTTTCCGGAAGAGTAGCCGTTCCAATGAAGGGAACTGCGTGGAGGTGGCCAAGACCGAGATCATCGGTGTCCGCAACTCCAACGATCCTGAAGGGCCGCTGGTGTTCTTCACCCGCGCCGAGTGGGTCGCCTTCGCCGACGGAATGCTCGCCGGCGACTTCGACCAGATTCTCTAGCGCAGGAAGAGATGGCGGGATGGCCCGATCCGGGCCATCCCGGCCACTTTTCCCTCTCCCTCCCCGGTGAGGCCTGTTTCGTTTTTCGAAAAGAACGGGTTGGAATTCTAGTGATTAGTTTCGGTTCTAAGGTTCGAGGCGACGGAATCCAGGAATTTCCGCGCCTCGTCGTCGAAAATCGCCATCTGCTGGAGAAGGTTCCAGCGAGCGCGGTAGATCTGCACGTGTTTCGCCGCGCCCGTTCTCATCTCGCCGTGGATCATCTCGACGAGGACAGAGGAGTCACGTTCACCGCCGTCGCCTTCGTAGATGTCGAAGCCGTGGGTCGTGAGCGTGGTGGCCGTCGTGTGGAGGGGGATCAGCCCGATCCTCACGTTGCCCAAGGTGCTGAGTGACGCGATGCGGTCGAGCTGGGCCAGCAGCAAGGTGGTCGAACCCGGCCGCCAGCGCAGGGCCGACTCGGTGATGAGGAACTCGAAGTGACGGCCCTCGTCGTAGAGTGCGAGCTGCCGGTGCACCCGCTTCGCGACCTCCGCACGGAGATCGTTGTCGGCGTATTGCCTGTGGAACAAGGTGATCACCCGGCGCGCGTACTCCGCGGTCTGCAGCAGTCCGGGCACGACGGAAGGCTGGAAGATCTGGAGCCGGGTCGCCACGGACTCGTGTTCTTCGGCTCCTTCCTGGAGGACGCCGGGCTGCTCGAGTGCTGAATGCCAAGGGTGCACCTCGTTGTAGGCCGCCTCGGTCAAGGCCGTCAGTCGCTTCTGGGTCTCGACAGGCACGCCTAACTCCTTTCCCCACGTCGTGACCTCCGGAAGCGACGGGACGACGGCGCCCGCCTCGATGCGTGACACCTTGGACTGGCTGATGCCAACCCGTTGTGCCAGATCCCGGCCGGAAACACCGGCGAGATCCCGCAATCGCCGCAGCTCGGCCGCCAGCTGCTCTCGTCCTGTCGGCGCCGGGCCCAACTCGTCAGAGAAGTCCATGACGCTCTGAAATCTCCCGTCGGTAAGGCGACGGGGCGACTCGGAATGATTCGTTACGAGTCATTCCAGCAGTCCCGTCAGGCGGTGTCAAGCTTCGACATGAGGCCAAGATCAACCACCATTGGACTACTCGTGGGTACGTGTATGCCTCAGTCGGCGCAGCGATCTTGGTGCTCGTTGACACACTGTAGCACGGATGATTCAATTTGATTCAAAATGATTCAATACCGGTGGCCGGAGGAAGATCATGCGCGTCTGGTTCACGCTCTCGTACGTCGCCAAGCTGATGTTCGCGGGATTCATGCTGGGACTCTTCGTGGGTCTCGCGCTCGTGGGGTAGAGCCGGAAGGCACCCGTGAGGAGGTCGGCCGGGCTCATTTCGGGCCCACGGCGACGCGCCCCACCACTACCGATATCGTCGATGCATGCTTGTGATCGTTCGTGAGCAGCCGTGCGGCCGGACGCGGTGAGCCGCTCCGCCCCGGAGCCCGAGCAGGTCGGGCGGAAGGTGCGGTTGCGCGAGGTCGGTCTCCGGGACCGGCGGGTCCTGATGGGCTTCGACCGCGATATGGCCCGCGAGGCGTCGACGCTGATCGGCGGCGGGCACCGGCATTGGGCCTCGCACCGTTCGGGTTCCGCGGGCGACGACATCCACTTCGGCATCGAGACGGTCCGCGGCCGGATGCTGGTCGGTTCGGTCTGCACCATCGGCGCCGACCCGGTGACCGGTCACTTCGGTTACGGCATCGGGATCGCCCCGCGGCACCAGCGCTGCGGCTACGCCACGGACGCGATCACCGTCCTCCTGGCGCACATGTTCGAGCAGCGCGGCTTCCGCAAATGCGAGGTCACCGTCTACGGCGGCAACCTGGCGTCGCTTTCCCTGCACGCCGGCCTCGGCTTCCGCGAGGAAGGCAGGCTGCGCGACACCGAAGTGGTGCGCGGCGAGATCAAGTACCTGGTGCGGATGGGCATCACGGCGGAGGAGTTCGCCGCACGCCCTTCGGACGGCCTCGGCGACTTCGGGCGCCGCGGGCAGCACCGGCGGCCCCGGCGCGGCAAGCACTGGCGCGCGCCCGCCGCGGTCACCGGCTGATCAGCCCGGACTCGTAGGCGAAGACGACGGCCTGAACACGGTCGCGGAGGCCGAGTTTCGTGAGGATGCGGCCGACGTGGGTCTTCACCGTTCCCGGCGACAGGAACAGCTTCTCGGCGATCTCGGCGTTGGACAGGCCGCGGGCCAGCTGGTGCAGCACCTCGTTCTCACGCCCGGTGAGCAGGGCGAGCCTCTCGTCCGGAGCGGGCGCGGGCAGGCCGGTGACGACACGGTCGAGCAGCCGCCGGGTGACGGTGGGCGCGAGCGTCGCCTCACCGGCGGCGACCACGCGGACGCCGGAGAGCAGGTCCGGTGCCAGCGCGTCCTTGAGCAGGAAGCCGCTGGCCCCCGCCTGGAGCGCGGCGTAGACGTATTCGTCCAGGTCGAAGGTGGTCAGCACCAGGACGCGGGCGCGGTGGGCCGCGGCGATCGCGGCGGTGGCTTCGACGCCGTCCATCTCGGGCATCCGGATGTCCATGAGCACGACGTCGGGATCGAGGTCCGCGACCAGCCCGATGGCCTCCGCGCCGTCACCGGCCTCGCCGACGACGTCGATGTCTTCCGCGTTGTCCAGGATCATCCGCAGGCCGGTGCGCACGAGCGCCTGGTCGTCGGCGATGACCACCCGGATCGTCATGACGGCAGGGTCGCGCGGACGGTGAAGCCGCTTTCCGGCCGCGATCCCGCCGTGAAGGTGCCGCCCAGTACGTTCACCCGTTCCCGCATCCCTTCGAGGCCGTGCCCGGTGCCGGACGGTGCTTCCGCCGAGACGCCGTCGTCGGACACCTCGATCACCAGCGTTCCCGGGTCGTACCGCATCACGATAGTCACCGACGCGCCCGATCCGGCGTGTTTCAGCACGTTCGTCAGCGCCTCCTGCACGATCCGGTAGGCCGCCAAGTCCACTGTGGACGGAAGCGGCCGAGGCTCGCCTTCGACCCGGAAGTCGACCGGCGTGCCCGCGGACCGGACGTCGGCGACCAGCCGCGGCAGGCGTTCCGCGCCGGGCTGAGGCTCCCAGTCCGGCTCGTCTCCTCCGAGCGCGCCGAGGAGCCGCCGGATCTCGCTCAACGCGGTCCGCCCGGTGCCGACGACGGCGTCCATCGCCTCCCGTGACCGCTCGGGCCGCTTCTCCAGTTCCGCTTGGGCGCCTTGGGCCTGCAACACCATCACGGAAAGCGCGTGCGCGACGACGTCGTGCAGTTCGCGGCTGATCCGGCCGCGTTCGGCGACCACGGCCAGCGCGGCCTGGGTGTCCCGCTCGCGTTCGAGATCGGCGGCCCGTTGTTCCAGCACCGCCAGGCGGATCCGGCGCTGCCGTGTGTTCAGTCCCGCCAGCCACGCCACCGTGAGCGACAGCCCGATGCCCGGGAAACCGCCCCAATCCTGTACTTGCCTGTGGTCGGTGTCGACGTCGAAGGGCGCCAACGGGTCGATGATGATGATCCGCGGCGGCCGCGGGGCCGGTTCTCGCGAATTCGCCTGGGAGGCGTGGAACGACCACGCTCCGGCGACCAGCAGTCCCGCCGCCAGCAGCGCCAGGGAAAGCCGTCGCGATCCCCAGGCCGCGACGGAGAAGAGACCGATCAACGCCACGACGTCGACCGGGCGCAGATCGTTGCCCATGGCCAGATGGAGGAGTGAGACCGCCGAACCGGTCGCGAACGTGATCGTGGGATTGCGATGCCGGACCAGCAAGGAAGCCAAGGCCGCCAAGGAGGTCAGCCACCATTCGACGCCCTCGGGATCATCGGCCGAGACCACAGTGGACAGTCCGATGAGTACGACCAGCCCGAGGTCGACGGTCCTGGGGTGACTTCTGAGGTTGGCCAGCACCAGCCGAGCGTAATCCCGCGACGGACGCAGCGGATCCGCCTCGCGGCAGACATCGGGATACGACCTGCGGCAGACGCGCGAATACACCGCACGGTCCCAGGCTGGGGAGCGGAAGATCCTCGACAGAACGGAATCCCCATGAGAAGGCTTGTCGTCGCAGTGGCCGCCCTCGTCGGCATGGTGTCCCTCGCGAGCCCGGCTTCGGCGGTCCCGCGGCTGACGTTGCCGCCGCCGACCGGCTCGTATCCCGTCGGCTCCACCGACCTGCACCTGGTCGACCAGGCGCGCAAGGACCCCTGGGTGCCGACCGGGCCGCGAGAGCTGATGGTGTCGATGTTCTACCCGGCGCTGCTGCCGGTCGGCCCGAAACGGCCCTACCTCACCCTGGCCGAGGCCAAGATGTTCCTGGCCGGATCGGGCCTTCCCGACATCGACCCCGCGCGGGTCGCCGGGACCCGGACCAGCGCTCGCGTCGACACCCCGCCCTTGCCGGGGAAACGCGCGCTGGTCGTCCTGTCACCGGGGTTCAACAAGCCGCGCACCACGCTCACCGGGCTGGCGGAAGACCTGGCCAGCAAGGGTTTCGTCGTCGCGGTGATCGGCCACAACTACGAGGCATTCGGCACCGGCTTCCCCGACGGGCACGTCACCGACTGCGTCGCGTGCGGTTCGGACTCGAAGCTGCTCCCGCCGGTGCGCGCCGCGGACGTCTCGTTCGTCCTCGACACGCTGACCAGGGCTTCTTCGCCGTGGTCCCGGCTGATCGACCGGACCCGGATCGGGATGACCGGGCATTCCATCGGCGGGTACAGCACGCCGGCGGCGATGGTCGCGGACCAGCGGATCCGGGCGGGCGCCGACCTGGACGGCAGGCTGTGGTCGCCGATCCCCGCGTCCGGGATCGACCGGCCGTTCCTGCTGCTCGGCCGCGAAAGCGAGTACACCCCGGCCGGCCCGGACACGACGTGGGCGGCCAACTGGCCGAGCCTCACCGGCTGGAAGCGCTGGATCAGCGTCGCGGCGGCCGTGCATCCGTCGTTCACCGACGTCGGCGTCCTCGGCGAGCAGCTCGGCCTGAGGGAGCCCGGCGCGCTCGACGGCGAGCGCGGCATGCAGCTGACCAGGGCTTATGTCTCGGCTTTCTTCGACAAGCACCTGCGTGGTGGACGTCAGCCGCTGCTCGACGGGCCGGTGGCGGCCAACCCCGAGATCAAGTTCTGGAACTAGCGCGGGGAGACACCGGTGAGGTCGGCGGACAACTGCCAGAGCCGCGCGGCCTCACCGGCGTCGATCGCGTAGGGGCGCACGCCGACCCATTCGCCCTCTTCGTGGGCGATCTCGGCGACGTCGCAGTCCTCGCAGTAGAGCCCGCCCATGCCGTCGAGTGACGGTGACGTCGCCGTCCAGACCTGGGTGGCCGCGCCCTGCTCCGGCGACTTGAAAGCCGGGTCGGCCTGGTTCCCGTGCTCGTCGATCCAGCCGCGCTCGACCATCTCCTCCTGCCGCAGATGCCGTTGCAGGGGAGTGAGGATGGCGCCCGGATGCAGGCTGAACGCGCGGACCCCGTGCTCGGCGCCGAGCCGGTCGAGGTGCACCGCGAACAGCACGTTCGCCGTTTTGGCCTGGCCGTAGGCGAGCCACCGGTCGTAGCCGCGCTCGAAGTGGACGTCGTCCCAGCGCATCGGTGAGGAATGGTGACCGGAGGAGGCCACCGTGACGACGCGGGCGCCGCCGGACGCCGTCAGCGCGGGCCAGAGACGGCCGACCAGGGCGTGGTGGCCGAGGTGGCAGATCGCGAAATGCGACTCCCAGCCGCGGCCGACCCGCCGTTCGGGCGCGGCCATGATCCCGGCGCCGGCGATCAGCAGATCGACCGGGCGTCCCGTGGCGAGGAACCGGCGGGTGAAGGTCTCGACGCTCGTCAGGTCGGCGAGGTCGAGTTCGCCGACCTCGGTGCCGGAGATCCCGGCGAGGGCGGCCTCCGCGTCGGCCGGACGGCGGGCGGGGACGACGACGTGCGCGCCCGCGTCGGCCAGAGCTCGGGTGGTTTCCAGGCCCAGCCCCGAATATCCGCCGGTGACGACGGCGAGCTTGCCCGAAAGGTCGATCCCGGCCAGGACTTCCGCGGCGGTACTGCGCGCGTCGAAGCCGGACCCGATCTTGTGCTGTGCGGTGATCATGCGGCGAACGCTAGGAGCTAGAGGGCCCTCTAGGTCAACAGCTAGGGTCGTCCGCGTGACGGAACTCGCGATCGGTCAGGTCACCGACCGGACGGGCCTCAGCGTGCACGCGCTTCGCTTCTACGAGAAGGAAGGACTGCTCGCCGCGCCCGTGAAACGGGACGCGAACGGCCGTCGCGTGTACACCGAGCACGACGTCGAATGGCTGGTGAACTGCACGAAGTTCCGGGCGTCCGGGATGCCGCTCGCCACGATCCGCGAGTTCGCCGAACTCGTCCGGCAGGGGCCGGGGAACGAGGAGAAACGCCTGGAGCTGTTGCGGGCGCATCAGGACACCGTCCGCGACCGGATCGCCGAGCTGGCCGACTGCCTGGAAGTGATCAGCAGGAAGGTCGAGGTCTACGAGGAGCATGTCGCGCGGGGGACGGCGGACGCGCTCTGGCGGTAGTCGTCACGTTTCACGCGGCGGTCTCGTCCCAGGGACATGACGACACAGCTCACCAGGTTCACCACCCAGAAGACGATCCTGCTGAAGACCTTCAAACGGGACGGGACGCCCATCGGGACGCCGATCAACATCGCCGTCGAAGGCGATCACGCGTACATCCGCACGTATGACGCGGCGTGGAAGGCCAAGCGGATGCGGAACGATCCCCGGGTCGAAATCGCCCCGTCGACGTTCCGCGGCGTCCCGACCGGGGAACCCGTGACCGGGCGTATCCGACTGCTCGACGGTGACGAGGCGCGGCACGCGGCCGATCTCCTGGCCAGGAAACACCGGCTCCTGCACGGATTCCTCGTTCCGCTCTTCCACCGGCTGAAGAAGTACAAGACGCTCCATTACGAAGTCCGGCTCGACGTCAGTCCATAGTGGACAGACGACAGTACCCGATCGGTGCAACGTTTCGCCTGGCGACAGTCACGAGTGGCCCCTAAAGTTTGCCGCTCGTGACCTGCGAGGTGAGGCGATGAGATCCTTCGGCGCGGTGGATCCGGTCAAGCTGGCGCTCGCCGGGCTCACCACGATGGCTCTCGGGATGGCGGCCGCGCTCAACGCCGACGCCCTGCCGGTGATCGGCGGCGGCACGACCTATTCGGCCGAATTCTCCGACGCGGGCGGGCTGCGCGTGGACAACGACGTGCGGATCGCCGGGGTGAAGGTCGGCAAGGTGTCCGAGGTCGACCTCGAAGGCGATCGCGTGCTCATCTCGTTCCGGGTCAAGGACGCCTGGGTCGGCGACGCCACGAGCGCGTCCATCCAGATCAAGAACGTCCTGGGACAGAAGTATCTGGCGCTCGATCCGCGCGGTGAAGCGATCCTCGATCCCGGTGACGCGATCCCGCTGCGGCGGACCACCGCGCCATACGACGTCCTTGAAGCGTTTCGGGATCTGTCGCAGACCGTCGACGCCATCGATGTCGACCAGCTCGCGAAGAGCTTCGACGCGATCTCGACCACTTTCGCCGACACGCCCGCCGACGTCCGCGCCGCTCTCGACGGGATCTCGAAGCTCTCCGGCACCATCGCCTCCCGCGACCGGCAACTCCGGACGCTGGTGGCGAACACGCGGCAGGTCTCGCAGACCCTCGTCGACCGCGACACCGAGGCCCAGCGGCTGATCCAGGACGGCAACGCGCTCCTGCACGCGATCTCCACGCGGCAGCAGGCGATCAAGGACCTGCTCGACGGCTCGAAACGGCTCGCGACCGCCCTCGACGGCATCATCGCCGACAACGACGCGCAGCTCACGCCGGTGCTCGAACAACTCGACCGGCTGACGTCGATGCTCCAGCGCAACCAGGATTCGCTGGCCAAGGGGATCGCCGCGTTCGCTCCGGCGATCCGTGTGCTCACCAACGTCGCGGGCAACGGACGCTGGATCGACGGCTACCTGTGCGGACTGATCCTGCCCACGTTCGGGCCGCTCAACGACAAGGGTTGCTTCGAGAAGTGACCGGAGTGGTGTCGGCCAGCCTTCACGATGTCCCCAATGCCACATTGGAGACGCTGAACGTCTCCAATGTGGCATTGGGGACACTGAGCGGCCGCGACCGGCGCAGATCCGTCAGGGCTTCGTCCGCCGCAGCCAGAACAGCCCGATCACCGGCAGCACCAGCGGGATGAAGAGGTAGCCCTGCCCGTACACCGACCACACGGTGGCGTGCGGGAAGGCCTCGCGGTCGAAGAGGCTGAACGTGCCGACGGTCAGCACACCGAGCAGTTCGATCCCGCAGGCGACCAGCGCGATCCGCCACCAGCCCGCGCCGCGGCGCGCGAGGGCCACGGTGGCCAGGAGATAGACGACGGCCGCGAACGCGGAGAGGACGTAGGCCAGCGGGGCCTCGGCGAACTTGGTGCTGATCTGCACGGCGGCGCGTGAGGTCGCCGCCAGCGCGAAGATCGCGTACACGGCGACCAGGATCCGTCCCGGGCCGGAGGTCTTGTCCGGGTGGGTGTCCACCGTCTTCTCCTCGGTTTCTTCAGGCACTGGCGCCCGCCCAGACCTCGTGCAGCCGGAGCACCATCACCGGGATGGCGAGGCAGGCGATCCCGAGGATCGCGGTGCTCGACCGGGTGCGCTCGGCCAGCGCCCAGAAGGTCCCGAGCGGGAGCACGACCAGGCTGCCGATCAGGTAGGCGAGATAGGTGGCCATGCTGCCCGGGCGGCCACCGCCGATCAGCAGGACGACGCCGATCACGAGCTGGGCGACCAGGAGGAGTTCGACGACGGCGAGGCCGGCGAGCAGCGCGTTGTCCGGGAGTTTTTTGCGCACGGACTGCACGAAACTCCACATCGCGACCAGCGTCGCGCAGATCGCGACGGTCACCGCGAAGCCAGTGATCACGCCCGCCTCCTTACCTGCTCCACCGGCGACAACGTACCTCCGGGCCGATCACCGCCGACGGGCGACCGGTGGGGTGCGTGGCGGGGGCCACGGAGCGGGCAGTGGTCCAGACCTCGCGTGAATAGATCACGAAGCGCATCGGATTGGCGCTCCGTCAATTCCAGGGCGCCCAATTGCGATCGGTGGCGCCACCTGGGATTACGTCGCAGGTTCGTTCCTGTTACACACCGACCGGGTGGTTGAAATTCGAGTTGATCTCACGCTGGGTACCCCTACCATTCGGTAGGTTTCGAATTCACGTCCCTGAACAGCCCATCCGAACCCCCGGTATGGCGGATTGGCCGTTCGGTATCCGAAGGGTGGAATATTCACCATCGCGATGGTGCACATGGCCCATCCGATTGGTGCCGAAGGAGGGGGCCACTCGATGGACGTCCGGTACGAAGCGTATTGCTTCGCCGATCCTCTGTTCTTCGACGAACAGCGGGAAACCGGGGACGCCGCCGATGATTTCGCCTCCCTGCTGCCCGCTCCCGAGTCGGGTTGGCGCTCCGGGGTGCGCGGAGTGTGGCGGATGATGCACCCTGTTGATCGCAACCTTCCCTTGCAGGGCTGGAAAATCCACGTTTCGGCCGGGTTGGGCAACGCTGAGCGAGTGCTCGTGAAGGTGCACGAGCATTGTGTCGAGCACGACGTCTCCTACAAGCACCTGCGTTCGCGGGGCACACTGCTGGCGAGAAATTCTAAATACGCTCCGCGTGACGGAAGCGGAAAGTTGCTGACTCTTTATCCGGCTGACAACAACGAGCTCGAACGCGTTCTCGCTGAGTTGTCCGTGAAGCTGGACGGGGAGCCCGGGGCGTACATTCTCAGTGATCTACGGTATGGTGCCGGGCCGCTCTACGTCCGCTATGGCGGATTCGCAGAGCAATGGGTCGAACTCGACGGAAAACGTGTCCTGGCGGTGCGTAAACCGGACGGAACGCTGGTCCCGGACAAGCGCGAGCCGACCTTCTCCGTACCCGACTGGGTGACGATTCCGGAGTTCCTCGCGCCTCATCTCGCAGCTCGCAAGGGCGGCGGCGCGGATCAGTTCCCCTATCGTGTGAAAAGTTCACTGCACTTCTCCAACGGCGGCGGCGTGTACCTCGCCGACCGGAACACCGACGACGAGCGGGTGGTCCTCAAGGAGGCCAGGCCGTTCGCCGGCCTGGACCGCGACGAGATCGACGCCGTCGAACGCCTCCGCCGTGAGCACGAGGTGCTGGAGCGGCTGAAGGGCGTCGTAGGCGTCCCCGTCGCCTACGACCGGTTCACCGTCTGGGAGCACCACTTCCTGGCGATGGAGTACATGCCGGGCATTTCGCTCGGCAACTGGCTCGCCCGCAACTACCCGCTCACCCGGCGGGAGGCCACCGAGGCCGACATCGCCGAGTACACCGAACGGGCGCTCGCGCTGGTCCGGCGGGTGGAGAAGACGGTCGGCGCCGTGCACGACCGCGGGATCGTCTTCGGCGACCTGCACTCTCTGAACATCCTGGTCGACGGGGAGGAGGACGCGGTCTCGCTGATCGACTTCGAGATGGCGTCCGACGTCGAAAGCGGCAAACGGCCGGCGCTGGGCGCGCCCGGCTTCCGCGCCCCTCGGGACCGGAAGGGTTTCGAGGTCGACCGATACGCGCTCGCCGTCCTGAAGTTGTGGATCTTCCTGCCGCTCACCACGCTCCTGGAGCTCGCCCCGGCGAAGCTGCGCGGGCTCGCGGACTTCGTCCAGAAGCGCTTCGACGTTCCGGAGGGGTACGCCGACTCGATCGTCGCGGAGCTCGCACCCCGGAACATCCCGCCGCTGACCGGCGCGACCGAGCTGGATCAGGACGAACCGGACTGGGCGCTGGTCCGCAAGCAGATCGTCGAGGCGATCCTCGCCAGCGCGACCCCCGAGCGCACCGATCGGCTCTTCCCCGGCGACATCGAGCAGTTCCGCGTCGGCGGAGCGTGCTTCGGCTACGGCGCGGCCGGCGTTCTCCATGCCTTGCACGTCGTCGGTGGCGAGCGCCACCCCGAACACGAACGCTGGCTGCTGGACTCGATCCGTCGTGACCCGCCGGGACGGCCGGGGTTCTACGACGGCTCGTACGGGATCGCGTACGTCCTCGAAGAACTCGGCTACCGGGACGAGGCCACGAAGCTGCTCGCGGCGTCGGCGACGCTGGTCGAGCAGACCACCGACCACGGTCTGGAGGGCGGTCTGTCCGGCATCGGGCTCACCCAGCTGCATTTCGCGGTGACCCGTAAGGACAACGAGTTCGGCAGGCAGGCACTCGCCACCGCCGTCCGGCTCGCCGAAGCCCTCGAGACCGCCGATCCGCCCGGCGACTTCGCCAGGGCCGGGCTGCTCAACGGCTGGTCCGGCGCGGCGCTGCTGTTCGTCCGGCTTTTCGAGCGCACCCGCGAAGAGGGCTGGCTCTCCTTCGCCGACCAGGCGCTGGAGCGCGACATCGAAGAGTGCGCCGACTCCAACGACGGCTCACTGCAGGTGCGCGACGGCGAGACCCGGACGTTGCCCTACGTGGGTGTCGGCAGCGCCGGGATCCTCATGGTCGCCGAGGAACTGGCGAAGCACCGTCCGGACGCGAAGGCGTTGAAGAGCCTTCCTGGCCTGCGCGAAGCGTGCCGCGGCGAGTTCGTCATCCACCCCGGCCTGCTGTTCGGCCGGTGCGGGCTGATGACCGCGCTGGCGATGGGCGCCGAACCGGACCGGAAGGTCCGTGACGCCATCGACCTGCATCTTTCCCGGCTGGCCTGGTACGCGGTGCCGTACAAGGGCGGCCTGGCGTTCCCCGGCAACCAGCTGCTGCGGCTGTCGATGGACGTCGTCACCGGCGGCGCGGGCGTCCTGCTCGCCCTCGCCGCGACCCTGGACGGGAAGGCCGCGCTGCCTTTCCTGTCCTCCCGAACTGCCGTCCAGTGAGGACGGCGGACGAAAGAAGTAACTAGTGAAAGGGAACACCATGGAACTGGTTCTCGACCTGCAGGCCCTGGACACCCCCGAGGTTCTCGACGGTGGCCACGGCGGCAGCCACGGCGGCACCAGCAACCTGAGCCTGCTCGCGTCCTGCGCGGACAGCACCATCAGCCTGCTGACCTGCCACTGATCCAGGTCTGATCGATGAAGAGTGCGGGAGCGGCACAGGCCAAGTGCGCCGCTCCCGCACTCTCATTTTGCCTTTTCCTTCGTCTCGATGGGATCACGGATTAAGGAGTGGGATGGCGGGTTCAGCCGATCGGCTGTTGCGCACGGTGATCGCGCTCGATCGTCCCCGCTTGATCGCGCTGGTCCTGAGCGCGCTCGCCGGGACGGCGTCCGGGCTGCTCCTGCCCGGCGCGCTCGCGGCCGCCGTCGACGCCGTCGTGGCCGGACGTCCCAGCTTCCCCGAGGTCTCCTGGTTGATCGTCCTCGGCGTCACCCAGATCGCCGTCACCCTGATCGGCGGGATCGTGACCGCGCGGATGACGAGTTCCGCGACGGCCTGGCTGCGCCGTCGGCTGGCGGACCGGTACCTCGCGCTCGGCACCCGTTCGAAGTTCGCCGACGGCGACGCGATCAGCAGGCTCACCGGTGACTGCACCGGCGCCGGACTGGTCGCCTCGGTCGTCGTCCAGCTCGGGTCGACCACCGTGATCTCCGTCGGATCCATCGTCCTGCTCGCCTCGATGGACTGGCGCCTCGCGCTCGTCTTCCTCGTCAGCATCCCGTTCGGCCTGATGCTCGCGCGCACCCATCTGAAGAACACCGCCGACGACGTCCTGACCTATCAGGAGGTGTCCGGCGAACTGGCGGCGAGGATGGTCGACGCCGTCGCCGGGCTCCGCACGATCGCCGCGTCGGGCACCGCCGACCGCGAGGCCGAACGCGTGCTGCGGCCGCTGCCGAAACTGAGTCTCGCCGGCCGGGGGATGTGGCGGACGCAGGCGCGGATGGTGTGGCGGTCCGGTCTGCTGCTGCCCGCGGTGGAACTCGCGGTGCTCGCGGCCGCGGGTTTCGGCGTGATGGAGGGCAGGCTGACCGTCGGACAGGTCCTCGCGGCGCTCGGCTATGTCGCCCTCGGCATGGGCCTGGTCACCCAGATTCCTTTGCTCACCACACTTTCCCGCGCGCGGTCGTGCGCGCGGCGGATCAACGAGGTACTGGACTCGCCGGTCCCCGAGCCGGGCGATCTCGGCGTCGTCCCGGGGCGGGGCACGCTCGAACTGCGCGGCGTCACCGTCGATGGGGCGCTACGGGACGTCGACCTGCTCGTGCGCGGCGGCAGGTTCACCGCGGTCGTCGGGCGGTCCGGCTCGGGGAAGTCCGCGCTGGTCAACGTCCTCGGTGGACTGCTCACCCCGGACGAGGGGACGGCGACGCTCGACGGCCGTCCACTGGAGAAACTGCGGCCGTACGAACTCCGCGCCGTCGTCGGGTTCGCGTTCGAACGGCCCGCGCTGCTCGGCGCGACCATCGGCGACGCCGTCGGCTACGGTTCGTGGGCGGGGGAGGCCGCCGTGCGCGGCGCGTGCCGGTCCGCGCAGGTCGACGACCTGATCGTCCGGCTGCCGGACGGCTACCGGACGCCGCTTTCGGAGACGCCGCTCTCCGGCGGGGAGGCGCAGCGGATCGGGCTGGCGCGCGCGATCGCGCACGCGCCGCGGGTGCTCATCCTCGACGACGCCACCGCCAGCCTCGACACGGTCACCGAAGCCGCCGTCGAGGAGGCGATCGAACGCACGCTGCCCGGCCGGACCCGGGTCGTGGTGACGCATCGCGCGGCCACCGCGGCGCGGGCGGACACGGTGGTGTGGATGGAAGACGGCAAGGTCCGCGCGGTCGGCCCACACCCGGAACTATGGCGAAAACCGGCGTATCAAGCTGTTTTCACCGAGGGTGAGCAGTGAGCGTCTGGGGGCTCTACCGCTCGGCGCTGGCCGGGCAGTGGAGAGGCGGGCTGGTCCTGCTGGCCTGCTCCGTGCTGGAGAGCGCGCCCGCGTTCTTGTCCGGTCGCCTGGTCGAGCTCGCGGTTGACGAGGGGTTTGCCGCGGATCGGCCAGGCACCGGACTGCGTTGGCTCGCGGTCTTCGGCCTGGTCGCCGTGATCGGGGCGTTCGGGTCCCGGCTGGTGTGGCATCAGCTCGGCAAGGTCGTCGAGCCGTTGCGCGACGCGCTGGTGACCGCCGTCGTGCGCGGGGTCCTGCACGATCCGTCACCGCCGCGGAACCAGCCGGACGCCAGCGGCGTCGCCCGCATCACCCAGCACGTCGAGGTGGTCCGCGACGCCACCGCAGGGCTCCTGGTGCAAGCGCGCGCGATGGTCGTGACGACGGTGGCCGCGCTGGCCGGGTTGTTCACCGTCGCCGGTTCGCTGGCGCTGATCGTCGCGATCCCGGTGGTGGTCGCGGTCGTCGCGTTCGCCTGCCTGCTCCCGTCGCTGGCCCGTCGTCAGCGGGCGCTCGCGCTGGCCGACGAACGGACCGCCGAGGTCGCGGGCGCGTCGCTGTCCGGGATGCGCGACATCGTCGCCTGCGGCGCGGAACCCCTTGCCGCCCTTGATCTCTACGACGCGGTCGACACCCAGGCCAAGGCGGCCGTGCGGGTGGCGCGGTCCGGGGCGGCGCGGGCGGTGGTGATCGCGACGGGCGGGTTCGTGCCGCTGCTCCTGGCGTTGCTGGTGGCGCCGGGCATGGTCAAGGACGGCGTGCTCACCGCGGGCGCCGCGCTCGGCGCGCTCGTCTATCTGGCGACGACGATGCAGCCGGCGTTGCGGGGCCTGGCTTCGACGGCGAGCACCGTCGTGCTGCGGCTGATCGTCGCGTTGCGGCGGCTGGCGGAGACCGCGGAGGCCGAACCGGAGCCCGACGGCACGGCCGAACCCGACGGGACCGCGATCTACGTGCGCGACCTGACTTTCAGCTGGGGGGCGGCGGCGCAACCGGTGGTCCGCGGTCTCGACCTGCACCTGCGGCCCGGCGAGCGGCTCGCGGTGGTGGGGCCGAGCGGGATCGGCAAGTCGACTTTGGCCGGGCTCCTGACCGGGATGCTCGAACCGCAGGCGGGCCGGGTGCTGCTCGGCGGGGTCCCGGTCCGCGAGGTCCCGGCCGCGCTGCGCCACCGCATGGTCGCGCTGATCCCGCAGGAGGCCTACGTCTTCGCGGGGTCCGTGCGGGACAACGTCGGGCTGTTCGCGCAGACCGCGATGGACGGTGAGCTGCTGGCCGCGGTGACGGCCGTCGGCGCGGAACCGCTGGTGACGCGGCTGGGCGGACTCGACGGCGAGATCGGGCACGGCACGCTGTCCGCCGGTGAAGCGCAGCTGATCGCGCTCGCGCGGGTGTACGCGAGCGACGCGGGCGTCGTCGTCCTCGACGAGGCGACGTCGCATCTCGACCCGCCCGCCGAAGCCCGCGCGGAACGGGCGTTCGCCGAGCGGGGCGGGGTACTGGTGGTGATCGCGCACCGGCTGACGTCGGCGTTGCGCGCGGACCGGGTCCTGGTGATGGACGGCAAGGAGACCGCCCTGGGCACCCATCTCGAACTCATGGACCGGTCCACGCGCTACGCCGAGCTCATGCACGCGTGGTCGCCGCGGTTACCCCAGCCCAGCGCGCAGTTCTTCGAGCGCGCTCCTGAGTAGACCCTCGACGGGGACCGGGCGCCGGGATTCGCGATCCACGAAGACGTGCACGAAGTGCCCCTCGGCGATCACCGTCTCCTTCGAGTACATCCCGACCTCGTAGCGGACGCTGGACCGGCCGAGGTGTCCCACCCGCAGGCCGACCTCGAGTTCTCCCGGGAACGACACCGAAGCGTGGTACTTGCACTGCGATTCCACGCACAGCCCGATGACGCCGCCGGTCTCGATGTCGAGCCCGCCGCGTTCGATCAGCCACGTGTTGATCACGGTGTCCATCACCGAGTAGTGGACGACGTTGTTGACGTGCCCGTAGACGTCGTTGTCCTTCCACCGCAACGGAACGGTCTGCCAGTGCGGGTATTCGGCGTTCACCACAGCGTCACCGATTCCCGGAGGATCGAGGCGAGGTCCTCTTCGGACGCTTCACGCGGCGCCGTCGCCAGCAGTCGTTGTTGTTTCACCGTGCCGGAAACCAAGGAGTCCACATCGGACTCGGAGTAGCCGACGGCGCCGATCCCGTTGGGGATCCCGATCTCTCGCATGATCTGCCGCAGCACCGCGGGCAGGTGGTCCCGCAGATCGCCGGGCCATTCGAAGTCCGGCGCGAGCAGCCGGGCCACCCGCTCGTGCCTGTCCGGAGCGGCGTCGAAGGTGAACCGGAACGCCGCGGGCGCGGTCAGCGAGACGGCCATCCCGTGCGGCACCATCGCCTCCTCGCCCGGATACCCGGCGGGGTGGAACTCCCGCACTTGCCCGGCGATCGGGTACGCGTTGGCGTGCGGGATGTGCACGCCGGCGTTGCCGAAGCCGAGCCCGGCGAACGTCGCCGCGAGCGCCATCGCCTCCCGCGCCTTCAGGTCCGAGCCGTCCCGCACGGCCGCGGGCAGCGCCCACGACAGCAGC
This sequence comes from Amycolatopsis azurea DSM 43854, assembly GCF_001995215.1. Lineage (GTDB taxonomy): Bacteria > Actinomycetota > Actinomycetes > Mycobacteriales > Pseudonocardiaceae > Amycolatopsis > Amycolatopsis azurea. The sequence goes on along the minus strand of NZ_MUXN01000005.1, from coordinate 95,428 downwards.
CGCAGCGACTGCTCGGCGAACATGTCCGCAAGCGGATTCGAGCCACAGTAAGGAACCCGGTCCTCCGGTCGCTTCCGGTCGAACTCGGTGTACGGCTTGGCCGTGTAGCTTTCCGCGGCGTGGCAAAGGATGTCCATCCCGCTCGCGGCGGTGACCTCCGGCGGCTGCGAGACGGTCAGCCTCGGGTCGACCACGGCGAGGCTCGGCCGCAGCCGGAGATGGCTGATGCCGCTCTTCACCCGCAGTGACAACACGTCCAGCACGCAGACCGTGGTGCTCTCCGAGCCGGTACCGGTGGTGGTCGGGACCGCGACCAGCGGTTTCAGCGGCGCGCTCGGGGCGCGGCCGCCGCCGACCGGCGCGTTGACGTAATCCAGCAGATCGCCGTCGTTGCTGGTCAGCAGGTTCACCGCCTTGGCGGTGTCGATGGCCGATCCGCCACCGACGGCGACGAAGGCGTCCCACTCGCCCTGTCCGCGGGCGAAGTCGACGGCTTTGCGCATGCTGACGTCGGTCGGCTCGACGTGCACGCCGTCGAAGACGACCGCTTCGATGCCGTAGCCCTCGATGCCTTCGGCGATCCGCTGTGGCCAGCCCGTCGCGGCGACGTCCGCGTCGGTCAGGACGAGTACCCGGCGGGCGCCGTACTGCGTGAGGTCGTAGCCGATCTCGTCACTCGATCCGGTGCCGTATTTCAGGGCCGGGGCACCGTAAGTGAAAACTGTTTCACGTCCGGCGGTGGTTGAGGTCACGTTTTCGTGCTCCCTTGCTCGAACACGTTCCGATTTCGGACATTCCACCGCTCCGGGATTGCCGGAATCGGAAGATCGCTTGACGGCACCGATCATCGCCCGCCTAAGCTAATCCCATTAGATACCAACCGGGAGCGTCCGTCGCCCAGACGGCCGTGCGGATCCTGACCGAGGCGCAGATCCACCGCGTGTACGCGGTGGTGGGTGAATCCTTCCTGGATCTGCTCGACGCGCTGCAACGCGAGCGGTCGATCACCTTCGTTTCGGCGAGGCACGACTCCGGCGCGGCCTTCATGGCCGAGGCCGAAGGCAAACTCACCGAGCATCCGGCGGTGCTGCTGGCGGGCCGCGGTCCGAACGCGGCGAACCTCGCGATCGGCGTGTCCACGGCGTACCAGGACGAGAGCCCGATGGTCGTGCTGCTGGAGAACCCGCCGTCCAGCCCGGGCCCGACCAGCGAACTGCCCACCGCGGACCTGACCGCGATGTTCGAGCCGATCGCCAAGTGGACCGGCCGCGCGGAATCCCCGGACGAGGTCCCCGGCCTGCTGGTCGAAGCCTTGACCCGCTGCCGCGAAGGGCGGCCGGGGCCCACCGTCGTCGCCGTCCCCGCCGACTTCTGGGGTGTCCCGTTCGATTCGGCCAAACCGGTCGCCGCCGTCAAGGTGCCCGTCACCGGCGCGCTCGGCCGCACCGCCGAGGCGGTCGCGCAACTCGTCGACGAGGCCCGCTACCCGGTGGTGATCGTCGGCGGCCGGGCCCGCGCGGCGCGCGACGAGCTGATCGCCGTCGCCGACGAACTCGCGCTCCCGGTGTACAACGCGTTCCGCCGTCAGGACGCGTTCCCCGAGAACCACGCGCGCTACGCCGGCCACCTCGGCATCGGCATCCCCGCGCGGCAGCTGGACGCGCTGGAGCGCGCCGACCTCGTACTCGCGCTGGGCACGCAGCTCGACGAGGTCACTACGCAGTCCTTCCGCTACCCGACGCCGTCGCAGACGCTGGTGCTGGTCGGCACCGGGATCGAGCCCGCCCGGCGCGGCGGCCTGACCTTCCGGGTCGACTCCGAGGTCGAGCCGTTCCTGCGGGAGCTGCGGGACGTCGCCTCGCCGCGGACCCGCCGCGCGTCGGCCGCGAACGCCGCCGTGCACACCTTCATGACGCCGCCCGACACCAGCGGCGCCACCCGCGTCCACCCGGCCGACGTCATCCGCGCGGTGCGCAAGCTCGCGCCCGAAGACGCGATCGTGACCAGCGACGCGGGCAACTTCGCCCAGTTCATGCACCGCTACTGGTGTTTCACCGCGCCGCGCAGCCAGCTCGGCCCGAGCAACGCGGCCGTGGGCTACGCGGTTCCCGCGGCGGTCGCGGCGAAACTCGCCGAGCCGCGCCGGACGGTGATCGCGATGGTCGGCGACGGTGGCGCGCTGATGACCGGGCAGGAGATCGAGACCGCCGTCCGCTACCGCGTGCCGGTGACCGTCCTGGTGTTCCAGAACGGGCTCCACGGTCCGCTCGCCGTGCGCCAGGCGCGCAAGCACGGACGGCTGTCGGGCGTCACCGTCCCCGTCACCGACTTCGCGTCGTGGGCGCGCGGGCTCGGCGCCGCCGGATACACCGTGGACGACCGCGAGGAACTGGAGCCGATCATCGCGAGCGCGCTGGTCCGGCAACGGCCCTGCGTGATCGACATCAGGACGGATCCGGACGTGGTGACCCCGGACATCCGGCTGACGAGCCTGCTGGGCGCCGCCAGGCCCCAGCAGGGCCAGCAGTAGGGACACGGTTTTCTCAGGGGATACACAGAAACCCTTGTGACGCCGCCGTCACCTGCTCCAAAGGGTGGGAAAGCGATGACGACTCGGCCGACTTTCGGTCGCGGAGACCGGATTTTGTCGGTCGGCCGTGGCACAATCGCCCGCAACACCGAGAGTCCGATATGGACCGGACGATCACCGGTGGGGTTGTTGGCACGCAGGGCGTCACGTCCTACTACGAGCATTGTGTTGACACTGGGAGAAAACATGGCTGACGAGACGAAGCCACAGGACAAGTCCGTTTCCGGCGTGGTGCCGGTGCTGTTCAGCGCGGACGCGGAGACCCACGACATCGCCGTCGTGGCCACGAACCGGGAGGCGTTGCGCCGTTCGCCGTTCGGCGCCGAGGTACCGCTCCGGGCGGCCAGCGGCGAATAGCCGGGCGGAAGAGGGTCGGGCGGAAGAGGGTACAGTGCGGCCGCGCACACCAGGGTGAAGGCGCTTGTCGGCCTGCGTGCGGTGTGCTTTACTGCTCCAGGTCTCGATTTTTGTGTTCGTGTTGGTTCACGCTCGCAGAACTCAGCGGGCGTAGTGTCTCCTCGTGTTTCCGGGGAAGCAAACCGTCTGGTCATGACCCGGGCTGCCGACGTGGCTTCCTGTTTGTTTGTGTTGCATATGGAGATTTTATGACTCAGGGCACTGTGAAGTGGTTCAACTCCGAGAAGGGGTTCGGCTTCATCACTCCCGACAACGGCGGCGGCGACGTCTTCGTGCACTACAGCGAGATCAAGGGCAACGGCTTCCGTACCCTCGAGGAGAACGCCCGCGTGGAGTTCGAGATCGGGCAGGGCGCGAAGGGTCCGCAGGCCACCTCGGTCACCGTGATCTGATCCAGGTTTTCCAAGCAGGGCCGCCATCCCCTCGGGGAGGCGGCCCTGCTGCTTTTCCCGGGTCCGTCGCCCGCCGAACTGACCAAAATGGCCGCGTTCGCACAGCGAGTCGCGATGCAACCCCGTGCAACTCTTTCTTTCGCGGCCCGGACGTCGTTTCCTTGTAGGGACTTGGTGCGGCAGCGGAGGACATGTGGGCGAAGCGGTTGCGGGGATCGTGGCGAACCCCGCTTCGGAGCGTGACATCCAGAGCCTGCGCTCGGCACTCCGCGTGGCCGGGGTCGGCCGGGTGATGGTCTGGACCGAGGCGGGGAAGATCATCGGCACCGTCCGCCGGATGGTGGACGCGGGGGCGAGCGTGATCGTCTGCCTGGGCGACGACGGCCTGATGCGGGCCGCCGCGGCCGCCTGCGGCGACGTCCCGCTGCTCATGCTGCCCGTCGGGACCACCGACGAGTCCACTGTCGCCGGGCTCGCCGCCGGCCTGCTGGCCACCCACCAAGTGGACGCCGACCTGGTCACGAACCGTGCGACCATCCTCGAAGTCGTCACGAAGGCCCGCCGTGAGATCGCGCTGACCGACGTCAGCGTGTGTTCGGAGAGCCGGTGGGATCCCGCGTCGCTGACCGAGCTGTACTGCACGTTCGCCGTCCCGGACGGGGTCGGGCTGTCGAGCATCCCCGGTCGCCTGTGCCCGAGTCCGAAGTCCACTGTGGACGGTGTCGCGGTCTCGCTCGGACCGGTCGACGAGACGCCGTACGTCGTGCAGGCGCCGATCGCGCCCGGCGAGGTCCGGTCGGTCGGCGTCCGGGGCTGGAGCGTGCTGCATCCCGGGGTCCGCGTCGACCTCGCCGCCGTCGGCGGCTCCATCGCGCTGGACGGACAGCCGCACTTCGTGCTCAAGCAAGGAGAGAGCGCTTTCGTCGAGCTGAAGCCCGACGGTCCGTGGTGCGTGGACGTCCGCGCCGTGATGGCCGAGGCCACCCGGACCGGTCTGCTGCTGGGACGACGGCCGAAGGGCGCCTTTCCCGCGTCCCACCTGGCGGACGCGCCCTTCACCGGGTAAACCGCGCCCAGGTCACAGAGGCCTTCCGAACGCCGGGATCGCCGGGCACACTGGCCGAAACGGACCAGAGGAGTAGGCCAGGTGCAGCTGGAGGCGGCGTTGCCGGTCGGCGCGGATCCGCGGCGGCACGCGCTCGCCCTCGCCAAGGTGCACGCGGCCGCGCTCGCCGGGACCACTCTCCCGGGTCACCCGCGCGCGGTCATCGGCGCGTCCTGGCGGCGCATGCGCCGTCTCGGCCTGGACCCGGAACGCGGTGCCCCCGTGCCCGCGCTCGCCCCGGAACAGCTGGAGGCCCGCCGTCGCCAGAGCGGCCTCGCCGCCGTCCTGCCCGCCCTGCGCGGCGGCCTGATCAGCCTCGCCGAGCAGGCCGCGCACATCATGGCCGTCGTCGACGCCGACGGCCGCGTCCTCTGGCGCGACGGCAGCACCGCGGTCCGCCGCCGCGCCGACGCGCTCGGGTTCGTCGAGGGCGTCGACTGGCACGAGAACTCCGCCGGCACCAACGCCATCGGGACGGCGCTGGTCGCCAGACATCCCGTCCAGGTCTACTCCGCCGAGCACTACGTCCGTAACCAGCACGACTGGACCTGCGCCGCCGCTCCGCTCCACGATCCGAGGGACGGCAGGCTGCTCGGCGCCGTCGACCTCTCCGGCCCGGCCTCCACCGTGCATCCGACGACGCTGGCCCTGGTCGACGCGGTCGCGAAGCTCGCCGAAGCGCATCTGCGCACCACTCATCTCTCGGAACTCGAACGGCTGCGCGGCCTGGCTTCGCCGCTGCTCACCAAGCTGAAGGGCCGGGCGGTCATCGCCGACCCGCACGGCTGGGTCGCGGCCTCGGCGGGCTTCGTCCCGGTCGGCCGGATCGCGCTGCCGAACGACGCGACCCCGGGCCGGACCTGGCTGCCGACGTACGGGAACTGCCTGCTGGAGCCGTTGCCCGGCGGCTGGCTCGTCCGGGTCGCGGACGAGGAGGACGCGCCGCCGACCCGCGTCGTCCTCGACCTCAAGTCGTCGCGGGAAAGCACGCTGCGCGTCTCCGGCGCGGCGGGCACCTGGGCGCATCGGCTCAGCCCGCGGCACGCGGAGATGCTGTACGTCCTCGCTCTCCACAGGGAAGGAAGGTCGGCGTCGGAACTGTCGCTCGACCTCTTCGGCGACGCCGGCCGCACCGTCACCGTCCGCGCGGAGATGTCCAGGATGAGGCGGCATTTCGGCGGGATCCTGCTGGCCAGGCCGTACCGGTTCGACGACGGCGTCGAGGTCGTCGTCGAACGGCCCGCCGACGGGGGCGAGGTCCTCCCGTACTCCGTCGCGCCCGCCGTCCGCGCCTGAAACCTCCACCCCCCGGCTCAACCCGGCGACGGTCCCGGTCCACCCCTCGGCGTGCCTAACGTTCGAGCCATGGGAAAAATGAACGCGAAAGGCCTGTTGGGGCTGGTAGTGGTAGGTGTCGTCGTCCTGCTGGGGTTCCTGGCGTACCGCCTGATCCTGGTCGAGATGATCACGCGGCTGAGCGATCACTGAGGGGGCACATGGGGAAGCGGGAAAGGCCGCTGCTGCCGGACACGATCGCGCCGAGCTGGCTGGTCGTCCAACTGCTCGGCACGGCCGCGGTCGTGGTGGTGCTGCTGACCGCACGCGAGTCCAGTGCCTGGATCTGGGCGGCGTACGGCGTCTGCGGGGCCTGCTGGCTGGGCTTCGTGGCGGCCTCTCCGCGTTTCCCCCGGGTGGCGACCGTCCTGCTCGCGGTGGCGAGCGTCGCGCCGTCGATCGCGCTCGGCTGGGCGGAGGACTCCTCCGCCATCGTGCTGGCGGTGGTCACGGTCAGCCGGTTCGCCACCCTGACCGAGCCGTCGGTGGCCGCCATTCTGGGGGTGGTGGGGCTCGACGCGAGCCTCGCGGCGGTCACCGGCCTGGTCGCGGGCGCGTCCGAACCGCTGGTGTTCGGCAACGTCGGCGTCCTGCTCGTGCTGATGCTGCTGGGGCTGAACCGGCGGCAGTACGAGGTGCAGGCGTCACAGGCGGCCGCGCTGCTGGAGCAGACCAAGCTGGCGCAGAGCGAACACGCGCGGGCCGCCGCGCTCGACGAGCGCACCCGCATCGCCAGGGAGATCCACGACGTCCTCGCGCATTCGCTGGGGGCGCTGGGGATCCACCTGGAGGTCGCCGAGGCGCTGCTGGCCGAGAAGTCCGATGTGGACGGTGCGCTCGGCAGGATCCGGCTGTCCCGCCGGTTGGCGGCGGACGGGCTCGCCGAGGCGCGGGACGCCGTCGCGGCCCTGCGCAGTGACGTCCCGTCGCTGGCCGAAGCCTTGCGCCTGCTGGCGGAGGCGCACCACGACGAGGTGTCCTACGAGGTCTCGGGGGAGCAGCGGCCGCTGCCGTCCGCCCAGGTGGTCTCGCTCGTGGGGGTCGCGCGGGAGGCGTTGACCAACGCGGCCAAGCACGCCTCCGGGCGAGCGGTGTCGCTCCGGCTGCTCTTCACGCCGTCGGAGGTCCGCTTGCGGGTGTGGAACGAACTCGGCGACACCGTCCGAATGGAGGAGTCCGGCGGGTTCGGGCTCACCGGGATGAGGGAGCGGCTCGCGCTCGCCGGTGGCACGCTGACCGCGGGCCCGGACGACGGGAGCTGGACGGTGGAGGCGGTGGTGCGGGCGTGATCAGGGTGGTCGTGGTCGATGACCAGCAGGTCATGCGCGAAGGGCTCGTCGCGTTGCTCGGGCTGATCGACGGGGTCGAGGTCGCCGGCTCTGCGGGCGACGGGCGGCAGGCGCTCGACCTGCTCCGGCACACCGCGGCCGACGTCGTGCTGATGGACCTGCGCATGCCCGTCCTGGACGGGGTGGCCGCGACCAGGCTGCTCAAACGCGATCACCCGGAGGTCGCGGTCGTCGTCCTCACGACTTACGCGGACGACGCTTCGATCGCCGACGCGTTGCGAGCCGGAGCCCGCGGCTACCTGACCAAGGACGCCGGCCGCGCCGAGATCGGCGCCGCCGTCCGCTCCGCCGCCAACGGGCAAGCGATCTTCGCCGCCGAAGTGTCCGACAGGCTCGTCGCCGCGCTCGAATCGAGAACGGTCACCCGGGCGAAGGCCGAGTTCCCGGACGGCCTCACCGCGCGCGAAGCGGAAGTGCTCGGCCTCATCGCGCGCGGCCTGTCCAATCCGGAAATCGCCGCCGAGCTGTTCATCGGCGAGGCCACCGTGAAAAGCCACATCAACCACACTTTCGCCAAGATCGGTGTGCGCAATCGTGCGGAGGCCGTGCGGTACGGCCTGGAAAAAGGCCTTTGACCCTGCCCGGAGATCACGTGCCGATGACACACGCCGGTGTCACTGGCTGCGCCGATCCCGACTCGGATACCTTCTGTGCGGGTAGAGCCAATGGGGAGGATCGGCGATGACGAGCACTGTGACCCGGCCGGGGCCACCGGGCAACCCCGCGCCGCCCCCTGCGCCGGAAGGCCGCAGCGGGATCGCAGGGCTGCTCGAACTGCCGGGGAACGGGATCCGCGCGATCATCCGGTCCGCGGCGACCACGCCGGGCAGACTGTCGGTCATCGCGATCGGGCTCGTCCTGCTGTCGCTGGTCGCGGGCCTGTTCGGCGCGCTGGCGGCGCAGGACAAGAAGGACACGATCAACGGCCTGATCGACCACCGCGAACCCCTCGCGGCCGCCGCGCAGCAGGTCTATCGCGCGCTTTCGGACGCGGACGCGACAGCGGCCAGTTCGTTCCTCTCGATCGGCACCGAGCCGCTCCCGATGCGCCAGCGGTACGAACGCGACGTCGCGGAGGCCGGTGCAGCGCTGGCCAAGGCGGCGTCGGACTCTTCCGGCGTCGACGAAGCGGCCGAGCAGATCAACACCCTCGGTCGTGAGATCCCTGTCTACACAGGACTGATCGAGACGGCGCGCACCTACAACCGGCAGGGTTTTCCCGTCGGTGCCTCGTATCTGCGTGAAGCGTCCGAACTGATGCGGGCGAAAATCCTTCCCGCCGCACAGGATCTGTACCGCATCGACACCGACCGGCTCGCCGCCGAACAGGACGATGCGACCGGATTCCCTTGGCTGGCAACGGCTTTGCTGCTCGCCCTGCTCGCCGCGCTGATCGTCACGCAGGTGCACCTGACCCGGAAGACCAACCGGCTGCTGAACGTCGGGCTCGTCGTCGCGACGGTGTCGGTGGTGGTCGCCCTGCTGTGGGGCGCGGTGGCGCTGGTCGTGCAGAGCAGTCTCGTCGGCAGTGGCGAGGAAGACGGTTCGCACCAGGTCGACGTCCTCGTCCGCGCCCGGATCGCGGCGCTCCAGGCACGAGCCGACGAAACGCTGACCCTCGTCGCCCGCGGCGACGGCGCGGCGTACGAAAAGGACTTCGGCGATCTCGCCGCGCAACTCGGCGGTACGGACGGTCAGGGTGGCCTGCTGGGCGAGGTCCGCGGCCTCGCGGCGGGTGGTGCGGCCGCGGACAAGGTGGACGCGTCGATCCAGGCGGCGTCGGCGTGGTTCAAGGCGCACCGCGAAGTGCGGCGCCTCGACGACGACGGCTTCTACCAGGACGCCGTCGACACGGCCATCCGCGACGACAAGAAGGACGGCGCGGCCGGGGCGTTCCTGCGGCTCGACGAGAACCTGGTGGCCGCGATCAACGTGGGACGACAGGAATTCCTCGACGACACCCGCGGCGGCGAACGCGCGCTGACCCTGCTCGCGCCGGGGATCGCGGTGCTGGCGCTGATCGCGGCGGCGGGGGCCGCCTTGGGAATCCGTGAACGGCTGAGGGAGTACCGGTGATGCGGAACGGTCTGCGAACGGCCGTGCTCGGCGCGGTCTTGGTGCTGGCGACGGCTTGCGGCAGCGCGGGAGCGCCGGTCGACCCGGCTCCCGCCGGCGACGTCGCGCCGCCGCAGCCCGCCAACGTCGGCGGTGCCGACAACGCGGGCGGTGGCGGGACGGCGGACACGAGCTGCAACCCGTTGGCCAGCCTGCGGCCGACCAACGGCACGTCGATCACCAGTGGCTCGACGATGGCGAAGATCAAGGAGAACGGCAAACTCGTCGCGGGCGTCGACCAGACGACGTTCCTGTTCGGTTTCCGGAATCCGACGTCGGGCCAGCTCGAAGGTTTCGACATCGACATGGTCAACGAGATCGCGAAGGCGATCTTCGGCAGCGCGGAAGGCCGCGTGCAGTTCCGGGCCATCCCGTCGAAACTGCGGGAAGACGTGCTGGAGAAGAAGCAGGTCGACATCGTGGTCCGGACCTACAGCATCACGTGCAGCCGGCTGAAGAAGGTCGCTTTCTCGACGGCGTATTACCAGGCGGGGCAACGGATCCTGGTCGAATCCGGATCGAAGGTCACCCAGCTCTCGGATCTCGGCGGCCGGCGGGTGTGCGCGACCAAGACGTCGACTTCGCTGACGAAGATCGCGGCGGATCCCTCGAAGCCGGTGCCGGTCTCGGTGGACAACTGGTCGGACTGCCTGGTGATGTTGCAGCAGAAGCAGGTCGAGGCCGTGTCGACGGACGACGTCATCCTCGCCGGGATGCTCGCGCAGGACCCGACGCTGAAGATCGTGGGGGACCGGTTCAGCGAGGAGAACTACGGCATCGGTGTCCCGAAGGGGAACGAGGACATGGTGCGGTACGTGAACGCCGTGCTGGAGAACGTGCGCGGTGGCGCGTGGCAGACGAGCTACGCGAAATGGATCGGGAACAAGCTCGAAGGCGGGACGCCGCCTTCGCCTCAGTACAAGTGAGAACGGGCCGTTCGGGATTCGCTCCCGAACGGCCCGTCTTTCAGGACTTCTCGCCGATCACCGGCGGCACCGGCTTCATTTCGCCGTCGTAGCCGCCGAACAAGACGTCGGCGTCTTCCTCCTGCAGGTAGTTCGGGGCCTTCTTTTCCTTGTCCTCTTCCTTCTGCCCCTTGCCACCCGGACCGCCGGCCCCCATCGGGCCCTGGCCACCGCTCTTGCCCGCGGCCGCCGCGCCGCCCCGGGTGATCCGCTCCTCGGGCAGCTTGCCCGACCCGGACCCGCCGCCCTTGCCCGCCAGCTTCTCGGCCTCACCGGCCGAAACCTTGCCGCCCGCGAGCCGCTCGGCGACGTTGCCCGATCCGCCGTTGCGCCCGAACCCGCCGCCTCCACCGCTCGTCAGACGGCTCGCCGCACTACCGCCCGGCCCGCTCGGCGTCCGGCCGGGCTTGCCGCGGTACTGCTCGCTGCCCAGCCGTCCGAGACCGGAAGGACCGGGACCGTTCATGGCCGCCAGCCCCGGCGTCGGCCCGGGCCGGAACGACCCCGGCGGCCCGCTGAGCGGCTGCCCCGGATTCGGCACCCCGGTGTGCCCGCCGCCCGTGGTGATCCCGGGCCCAGGCCCCGACGTCGGCCCAGGCCCGCCTGTGTAGCCCGGCCCGCCTGTGTAACCCGGCCCGCCCGTCTGGCCCGGTCCTGGTCCGCCACTGAAGCCCTTCGCCTCGGTACCCCCGGAAAACCCGGACGCCGTGGTCGAATCGCCCATTTCCGGCGGCGGGGCGAAGGTGGGCTGCTTGGAATTGACGTCGAAGAGCGACTGGTCGTAGGTGTGCATCACCTGCGCGGCCTGCTGGTGCGCCTGGAACGACTGCTCCTGCTTGGCCGAGATGTTGCCGACCGTCTCCACCGCGCCCGCGAAGTTCCCGCTCCCGAGCTGCTGCAGCGCGTTCTTGTACTCGGCGTTGCGATCGAAGGGGACCTCTTCGGGCATGGAGTTCTTCGCCGCGGTGGCCGCGGCCGCCGACTGGGAGAAGCGGTTGGACGCGAGGTAGGCGCCGTCGCCCGCGGTGTCGGCCCACTTGCTGACGTTGGAGAAGAAGTCCGTGACGGCTTTGGCGCCGTCTCCCTCCCAGTGTTCGCCTTCCTTGCCGATCGCGGCTTTGACGGCGTTGCTGAAGGTGTTCAGGGAATTGCCCTGGTTGTTCCAGAGCTCACCTTTACGGTCGACGTCTTCGGCTTCGAGATTGTCCGTCACCATCCGCCTGAGATCACCATGTGCGACAGCTTCATAACGTTGCTCAGACGGCGAAAGGCCGGTTCGGAACTGCTGTCCCTGCGAGAGTGACGCGGCTTGCTCTGCGGAGTACTGGCCCGCCTGCTGTTCGGCAGTCAGTCTCGCGGTGAGGGAGTTGCCACCGGGACCGGCGTTGACCTCGTCGTAGGTTTCGGAGTAGCGCTTTCCTTCGTAGGTGCGGCCGGTCTTGCCCAGCGCAGAGAACTTGCTGTCGAAGTCGTCTTGCCCGATATTGACCATGGTCCCTCCCCGTTCCGCAGTCAGTTGCCTCTAGGCAGTTTCGGCTCAGCGGCTTCTGCGATCTCCCGGGAGAGCGCGCAAGCTTCTTCGTTCGTACCCTCGTTCAGGCCGGTAGAAGCTGTCAGACGAGAGCCCGAGGTAACTGCGACAGCCACGGTGCAGGATTGAGTACCGGCATCACCAGGGATTTCGACAGCATCCCGATTGCCGATTTTCGTCGGGTTCTTGGTCCCCTGACCTGCGGACAGCTGATCGATTCCCGCCTCTGCGACGAGGTAGAGCCGTGCGGAGCCGTAGCGCTTCTTACGCGTCGCGCAACCATTGTTGCTTTCGGCTTGCTCCGCTGCTGGAGGGTCGAAGCCCTTCGCCGAGGTCGTCGGTTCAAGGAGGTCGCAAGCTTTGAGATCGCCGAACACATTCCCCGAGGTAGAACCAGAGGGCGACGAGGTCGGGTTCACGGGCGGGCTCGGCGCCGGCGTCGCCACACCCGAGCGTTCAGGCGAGCAACCGGCTGCCGCGATAAGCAGCGTGGCAGCCAAGGCGATGAAACTTTTCTTGATGACCATCAAATGTCTCGTCAGTCCTCGTGAAGTTGCTTGAGCTGATCGGCGCCCCCGGTGTCCTGCTCCCGGTATTTCTTTTTCGCGGTCTCAATGGCTTCTTTGGCGCGGTTGAGAACGTCGCGCAGGGCGTCCAGCTGCGTTTTGGCGGATAGCTCGTCACCGTCTGCGACGAGTACGGCATGATCGCCGACCTGCTGTGCGTAGGGGCCGTTCCCCAACTTCGGCTTTTCGGCGAGCCGCTGAAACTCCGGTTGGTTGAAAGTCCAGTCATCGATGTAGTCGTCGATAGCGGTCTTCAACGCTTCCCCTGCCTCTTCGCTGACCTTGAATTTCCCCTCCTTCGCAGCCGTCACCATCGCGTCAGCCTGCACCGAGAAGTCGCCCAGCATCTTCGAGAAGTCGCCCGGTGGTCCGCCGGTTCCGACAGTCATGGTCTCTCCCCTGTACCAAGTCCTGGTTACTCGTAGCGCTCGTCAGATCACGATATCAGCGGAATCGGCCTCGAAGGCCCTCCTCTGGTGAGGATCACGCTCTGCCCATGCAGGGCGGCTTCGACGAGGTCGTGGATCCATCGTGCCAGGTGAGAGCTGGTCGTCAGGGGTGGAGCTTGTGGCGTCCCGGTGAGGGTGGGTTGCTTGGAATCGACCTTGGTGAGTGACCGGTTCTAGATTTCTCGTAACCATGGTGCGTTCGCTGTCTGGTTCCTGGGCAGCAGTGCGGCGATCGGCCGCACCTGGGCGACAGGCTTGCTGGTTCGTCTCCCCAGTAAGCATTACGCTGGTGCTTCTTCCAAAATCTGGGATCTCGACGACGTCGGCCGGAGGTAGCGCTGGGCTGGGGATCTTCGGCAGCAGTTCTTCGCGGTGGTGGCTACGGCCGTGGGCCGGGGGATGTGGTCGGGCGAGAGGCTGGGCGCCGTCTCCGGCGGTCGGTTCACTCGTCTGGGTGCTTGAAGAGCCCAGTACACGTCCTCGATCACCTTCTCGGTGAGTCGGTCGCCGCGGGACCCTTCGTGATCCGTTCAGTTCCCTCTTGGCAGCTTGGGCGCGATCTGCTCGGCGATGGCACGGGCATCGCCTTTGCCGCCGCTCCCGGGAATCTCAATGGCGGCTCGCGCATCGATCTTCGTCGGTACGAGTTGGCCACCGTCCGGCTTCATCACGGAGATGCCCGCGTTCGGTATCAGGTAGGCGGCGACAGTTCCGTATCGGGGTTTGAGCGCGCCGCAACCGTTCTCGCTTTCATAGGTTTCGACTTGGACAGGGTCGAAACCCTGGGCCGAAGTCATCGGCTCAAGAAGGTCGCATGCCTTCAAATCGGCGAAAATGTCCTTCGCCGATTCTCTTGACTCTTGCACGTTCAACGACGATGTCGGTGCACGGACCGGGGAGTCCTTGCCAGCTACGGTGCACGCCGCGAGAGCTGAGACAGAGACGACGGCCATGGCGATCGCCGAGAGCCGCCCTGACATCAAGATCTTGGCCGCGCCCAAACGAAGCCTTGTGGGCAGGCTGTTCGAATCATTCGTCATGGCTCCCTCGTCGGTCTGCGCGGTCAGTTGCCCTGGGGAAGTTTCGGCGCAAGCTTTTCCGCGATCACTTCGGCATCTGTACAAGCTTGGTCGTCCGACCCGTTCGACAAGGTCAGGTTCACTGTCGCGCGTGACCTGGACGTCACGGAAATTCCTATGAAACAGTTACCTTGACCGGCGGCTCCGGCTAATCGGACGGCCTCTCGACCGGCGACCTTCGTGCTGATCTTTGCCCCCTTGTTGGACTGTAGGCCGTCGATGCCCTCGTTGCCCACGAAGTAGAGAGCGACGTTCCCGTACCGCGCTTTCTCTGCTCGGCAGCCGTTGTCACTTTCAAGCGTCTCGGGATTGTAGCTTTCGAACGTCGACTCCGAGGTGGTCGAGCGGAGGACTTCACACGAATCCATTCCTGCGAAGACCTCTTGATTTTTTTCGGAGCTGAAGGGAACGGAGGAGACCGGCGCTGGGCTGGATGTGCTCTGTTTTTCGGAAGAGCATGAGACGGCCAGCGCAGCGACGGTCATGACTGCCGCAGCGGCAAGTGCCGGGCGTGTTGACGCTTTCATAATCTGGAATCTGTCCCGTCGAAGGTCTTGATGGCCGACCCGTTCTCGCGCTCGACGGTCGCGAAGGCCGCCTTCCGGCGAGGATCACGCGCTGCCGACGCGGGCGGCTTCGACCAGGTCGTGGATCCATCGTGCCAGGTGAGAGCCGCTCGTCGGGGTGAACGTGCGGCGGATTTCGCCGTCGGGGAAGCGGTCGGTGGCGAGCATGAAGCGGCCCTGAACGCTGTCGAACCACTGGACGCTCTTCTGCTGCGGTTTGCCCCGATCGTCGCGCAGGGTGATGCCGAGCGTGCCGAGTCGCGCGAGCGGGAATTCGAAGAAGCGGCCGGCCGCGCCCAGGCGGAGGTTGCCGGGGTCCTCGTTGAACGGGTCGTCCGGTCGTTTGGCCGGGGGAAGGGTGCTGGACGTCATCACCCGCCCGGGGAAAGGCGGCAGTGACGGCAGATAGCCGAGCAGGGTCGCGACCACCTGTTCGGGGTAAACCGGCTCGAAGAGGATGTCGAATCCGCGTTGCTGGCTCACGACGCCCAGACGCTGGTCCCACGCACCCCGATAGAGGTACTCGGAGTCCTGTTCGACCTCGTGCGCCTCAAGGGTGACGACGAAGTCGCCCGTCGCCCAGAGCCGGAGCGTCTTTTCGTAGTCGCGCAGGAGTTCGCGGCCGCGTGCGAAGCCTCGGTCGGCCAGGCCCGTCCAGACCTCCTCGCAGTGCCGCTCGCGTTCCGTGACGGTGGTTCCGACGGTCGGGATCTCGAAGGGCAGCACGAATCTGCCGATCCCGAGTTCCTCCAGTACGACGTCGAGCTGGGCCATCGACATCGAAAATGACGCAGGCACCGGTCCCTCCCCCTCATCACCTGCTGAATCGGTTCGCTCCCGAACCGTAGCGGGTTCGACCCGGCGCGGGCAGGACCTGCCTGCTCACGTCTAGGATCAGGGGCGACGCCGTCGCGGGGATTCGGGAGGTACCAGTGTCGGAAGAGCCGCGCCGTCCTCGGCACGCAGCGCCGGATGACGCCACGCCGGAGCGCGAGGCGGAGCCCGCCTCCTGGACGCCGCCGGCGCCGGTCCGCTGGGAAACGCCCGAACCGTCCATTTCCGGCAGGCTCGACTTCTCCGAACCGCCGCGGTCCCGGCAAGAACCCCAGCAAGAGCCCCGTCAGGAGTCCAGGCCTGCGCCCCCGCCGGAGAAGGACGCCGAGCGCACGATCATTCACGCGCCGGTCCAGCGTCCGCAGACTCCGCCGCGCGGGCAGCAGCGGCCGATCCCCGGCGCCGAGGACCCGACGCGTCCCCCGGGCGACATGGCCCCCGTGAGCCCGCAGACCCAGATCGTCCGCCCCGCCTGGCAGGCACCCGCGGACGTCCCGCAGCCGACCAGCGTGCTCTCCTCGCCGACGCCGGAGACGCAGAGCATCATGCCGCCGACGCCGCGCGTCGACCACGGACCCGGCCCGCTGCCGGACCCGGGCACGGAAAGCGTCCTCCCCGAACGGTCCAGTGAGAGCCGGGGCACCGGCACCGGTACCGGATCGGGAAGCCGAGGCACCGGCACCGGAACCGGAACGGGTTCCTTCCCCGGCACCGCACGCCGGACGTCGTCGCGCACCTCTCGTCGCGGCCGTCTCGGCGCCGGGCTCGTAGACGTCCCGCAGGTGCCGTACCGCGACCCGGCGTCCGCCGTCCTCGACAACCCGATGGTGTCGGAGGAGAAACGCTTCTGCGGCAGTTGCAGCGCCAAGGTCGGCCGCGGCAAGGACGGCAAACCCGGCTCGCCGGAAGGCAACTGCGAGAAGTGCGGGAACCCGTTCTCCTTCGTCCCGAAGCTGCGGCCGAACGAGATCGTCGGCGGCCAGTACGAGGTGCTCGGAGCCCTCGCGTACGGCGGGCTCGGCTGGATCTACCTCGCCCAGGACCACAACGTCAGCGACCGCTGGGTGGTGCTCAAGGGCCTGATCGACACCGGTGACGCCACCGCGATGGCGGCCGCCGCCAACGAGCAGCGGTTCCTCGCCGAGGTCGAGCACCCCAACATCGTCAAGATCCACAACTTCGTGCAGCATCCGGACGGCGACACCGGCAACTCCGTCGGCTACATCGTCATGGAGTACGTCGGCGGCCAGTCGCTGCGCCAGCTCGCGCTCGCGCACCACCGCGAGACAAAGCGCCCGGAGCCGCTGCCGATCGGCCAGGTGATCGCCTACGGGCTCGAGATCCTGCCCGCCATGGGCTACCTGCACAGCCAGAACCTGCTGTACTGCGACCTCAAGCCCGACAACGTCATCCAGACGCACGAACAGCTCAAGCTGATCGACCTCGGCGCGGTCCGCCGCACGGACGACTACGAGAGCCCGCTGTTCTTCACCACCGGCTACAGCGCGCCCGAGCTGGCGACCCACGGCGCTTCGGTGGCGTCGGACCTGTACACGGTCGGCCGCACGCTCGCCGTCCTGAGTTTCGAATTCTCGGGCTACACCAGCAAGTACAAGACGACCCTGCCCGGTCCGGACGTCGTCCCGCTGTTCGCGCTTTTCGGTTCGTACTACCGCTTCTTGAAGCGCGCGACGCACACCGACCCGGACCGCCGGTTCATCGCGGCCGAGGAGATGGGCGACCAGCTGACCGGCGTGCTGCGCGAGATCATGGCGCTGGGCACCGGAAAACCGCGTCCGGGCGCTTCGACCGTCTTCGGCCCGGAGACCCGCACGTTCGGCGTCGACCTGGTCGTCCCGGAGCACGGCGGGAGCGTTCCGCTGCCGGATCCGGGCGAGGTGGTCTCGGGCCTGCCGATCCCGCAGGTCGACACGGACGACCCGGCGGCGGGCGTGCTCGCGTCGACGGTCGCGCTCGACCCCAAGGGAGCGATCGACTCGCTGGCCGGGGCGCCGCGCGAGTCGATCGAGGTCCGGTTGCGCATCGTCCGCGCCCGGATCGAGCTCGGTGAGCTGGTCGAGGCGCAGCGGCAGCTCCAGGCCGCGCAGTACCTCGCGATCAAGGCCGGATTCCCGCACGACTGGCGGATCGACTGGTACCGCGGCCTGATCGAACTCGCGGGCGGCCGGTCCCGCGTCGCGCACGTCGCGTTCGAAGCGGTGTACGACGACCTGCCCGGCGAGATCGCACCGAAGCTGGCTTTGGCCGTCAGCGCGGAGGGCGTCGGGGACTACTTCGGCGCCGCGCGCTACTACGAGCTCGTGTGGCGAACGGACCGGTCCTACGTCAGCGCCGCCTTCGGGCTCGCTCGCGTGTACCTCGCGCAGGGCGCCAGGGCCAGCGCGATCGAGGTACTGGAGGCAGTCCCGGCGTCGTCTTCGCACTACGTCGCCGCGCAGGTGGCCGCGATCAAGATCAAGACCAGGATCAACGGCGGCGGCAAGGACCCGGTGATGGTGTCCGAGCGGGATCTCGTCGACGCCTCGACGCGGCTTGAGCGCCTTCAGCTCGACGCCGAACGCCGCACGCGTTTGTCGGCGGAGGTGCTCGAAGCCGCGCACGGCTGGCTCAACGCGCAGAACCGGCCGACGCCGGGCGCGAAGGTGCTGGGCTGCGATCTGGAGGAACGGGATCTGCGGTTCGGGCTCGAGCGCTGCTACCGGACGCTGGCCCGGCTGGCCGGATCGGTCGATCAGCGCGTCGAACTCGTCGACAAGGCGAACGCGATCCGGCCAAGGACCCTGACCTAGCTCAGGGGTTGATGTCCCACTCGCGTGCGCGTTGGGCCTTTTCATGCGCGGCGGCGAGCTTCTGCAGCGCCTCGGGGTCCCCGTGGGTGCTGAAGTGCTCGAACTCGACCCGCACGAACAACGCCCGCGCCCGCACCGCGACAGGGCCGTCCTCGGCGTCCAGCCGTCCGTCGGCGCTGACGTAGATCTTCCGGCCGGCGACGCCGTCCAGCTTCGCGGCGATGTACAGCGTCGAGCCGACCGGAACGGGCCGGAGGAAATCCGTCTCCAGCTTCCCGGTGACGGCGGGGCGACGCAGCAGGTTGCCGACGGTCGCGCCGAGCGCCTCGTCGAAAGCGCAAGCAAGCAGACCGCCATGGGCGAGGCCAGGCGCACCCTGGTGGGCGGAGGTGACGGTGAACTTGGAGTACACCGTCGTCCCTTCGCCCACCGTCGAATGCAGGTGGAGCCCGGCCTCGATCTCGTCGCCGCACCCGAAGCATTCACCGAAGTGGATGCCCAGAGGGCTGCCCGGCTCAGGGGCTTCCGGGTGGACGGTCGCCGGTTCGACTTCGACCGGCGGCCACGGCTGCGAGATACGGCTCATGGAAAGACGTTAACTCGCGGTTAGCTCCGAGGCGCCGCCGGGACTGGTCGTTTCCGGCTTCCGGCGCCGTGCGATCCGGGAGTTCACGATGCCGCGCAGCGAAACCCCGGCCGTCTCCGGCAGCAGCAGGATCGGGATGGCCGCGATCGCCGCGGCACCCATCAGGTAGTACGCGGGCCACAGGTCGTCGCCGGTGGACTTCACCAGGCTGCCGATGATGTACGACGCCGTCCCGCCGAAGAGCGCGGTGGAAACGCTGTACCCGATGGAGAAACCGCCGTAGCGCTCCTGCGTCGGGAACATCGCCGGCAGCGTCGCCGCGAGCACGGCGAGGATCAGCACCAGCGGCACCGCGATCATCACCAGGCCTAGCATGAGCTGTCCGGCGTTCTGGTCGTCCGCGGCCGCGCCCATCAGCGAGAACGCCGGGATCGGGAACACCAGGAAACTCGCGCAACTCGCGATCAGGATGGGTTTTCGCCCGATCTTGTCGGACAGGATGCCGACCGGCACGATCAAGATCAGCATCAACGCGATGGTCGCCAGGATGATCAGCAACGGCACGTGCCCGCTGAAGCCGACCACGTCCTTGAGATAGGTCTCCAGGTACGTGATCACGATGTAGTCGGCCACGTTCAGCATCACGACGATGCCGATCAGGTGCAGGATCGACGTCCAGTGCTTCTTGAGCAGCGCCTTCAGCGGCGACTTCTCGATCTGGTCTTTCTTCTCGATCTCCTGGAACAGCGGAGTGTCCTCCAGCTTGTTCCGCAGGTAGAGACCGACGATGCCGAGCGGACCCGCGATCAGGAACGGCAGGCGCCAGCCCCATTCGCGCATGGCGTCGTCGCCGAGGACGACGGTGAAGATCGTGACGAAGCCGGCGCCCATCGCGAACCCGACGAGCGTGCCGAACTCCAGCCAGCTGCCCCAGAAACCCCGGCGCCGGGCGGGCGCGTACTCGGCGATGAACGTCGCCGCGCCGCCGTACTCACCGCCCGCCGAGAAGCCTTGGATGGTCCGCAAAAGGATCAGCAGGACCGCCGCGGCCGGGCCGATCGTCGCGTAGGACGGCAGCAGGCCGATGATGAACGTCGACCCGGACATCAGGATGATCGTCAGCGCGAGAACCTTCTGGCGCCCGATCTTGTCCCCCAGCGGACCGAACACGAAGCTGCCGAACGGCCGCACGATAAAGGTGATCGCCAGGACCGCGAAGGTCGCCAGCGCGCCTTCGGAAGTGCTGGAAGCATTGAAGAAGACCTGCCCCAGGATGGCAGGCATGAAGCCGAAGACACCGAAGTCGTACCACTCGATGCAGTTACCCATCGCCGCTCCGGCGACGGCCTTTCTGATCTGTTCAGGCGGGGCCTCCGCGGGTTCCCCTTTTTCCTGATGCGACGCGCTCAGCGCCTCTTCGGCCATGGGTTTGACCTCCCGACCCACCCGTTTACCTACCCATCGTCGAGGGTTTGTTCCCTCGACCGTAGGCGTTCAAACGTCCGGGCTCAGCGCTTTGGATCGATAGCGCGAGCGCCGTTCCCCCAAAACGGTGATGAACCACCAGGTGAACCCAGTGTCAGGGAATTTCTGATTACTTTGGGTGACAACGCGGGATTCGGACGTTCCGGGCGCGAGATCACCGCGTCGTGGCCGCTGTCGGCGGCGTCTCGCTCGACGTCTTCGTCGGGCTCGGCGCCCGGGGAGGCACGACCGTCGTGCGTCCGGGCGGCGGCGTCTTGGGCGTCGTGCGTGTCTGACCCGGCTTCGAGGAAGTCTCGGGAGTGACCGGAGGCGGCTCGTTCGGGGCGACCTCCGGACTCGAGGGCGCCTCGGAGGGAGCAGGCGTCACCGGCGAGGGAGAAACGGTGGACAGCCCCGGTCCGGCGGGCGGCACCGGCGCGGATCCCTCCCCGCCGTGACCGCCGACGGCGATCGCGCCGAGCACGATCACCGCAACCGTCGCCAGCGAACTCCCCGCCACGGCCAGCCGTTTGCGCCGTCGCCGGATCCGGCCACCGCGCTCGATGATGTCCGCCGCCCGGATGCCCAGCGGGGGACCGCTCGCACCGTGCGAAAGCACGCCTCTGATGTCCTCGTCCATCTCCTCACCTCCCATCGTCGTGCGCTCCGCTCAAGGCGAGTTCACTGAAATGCGGCCCGAGCCGCTTGCGCAGGGTCGCCAGACCGCGCGCGCCCTGACTCTTCACGTTCCCGGTACTGCACCCCAGCGCCGCGGCCGTCTCCTCGACGCTGAGATCTTCGAAGTAGCGCAGCACCAGTACGGCCCGCTGCTTCGGGGCGATGCCGGACAGGGCGTGCCTGACCAGCATCTCCTGTTCCGTGCCGCTCGTTTCGCTCGGTACATCGGGAAGGGCGTCGGTGAGCTTCTCCCGTTTGCGCCAGACGCGCCGATGCTCGGAGAGGAACGTCCGCAGCACGATCTTGCGCGCGTAGCCGTCGAGCGCGTCGTGCCGGGAGAGCCTCGGCCAAGCCAGGTACAGCTTCAGCAGCGCGGCCTGGGTGATGTCCTCGGCCTGGTGCCAGTCCCCGCACAGGAGGTACGCGGTGGCACGCAGGCTGTGCGCGCGCTCGTCGAAGTACCGGGCGAACTCGCCGTCCCACGGCGAGCCCGTCCCGGTCTTCGACGAGCGGCTCAACGACACCTAGTTACCGGCTCCTTCGACGATGGCGGGGAGGTGCAGGTCCCCGGTCGGCCCGGCCGGGACGGCCTTCGGCACGCGGTGCTCGCCCGGAGCGGTGACCGCCGGGGTCCTCGGGACCTCACGCGGCGGCGCGGTGGTGACCCTGGTCGGGGCCGGCGCCGGCTTGTCAGTGGTGGGAGCCTTGGTCGGCGGCTGGGGCGCCGGGGTGACCGTCGACGACGGGGCGCTCTGGTCGGCCGACGCCAGCGACGTGGTCGCGAAGGCGGCGCCGCCCGCCAGCAGCAGCGCGCCGAGGGTGAGAGCGATACGAGTACGCAAGAGTGTCTCCTCGATCCGGGCGCCGCTCATTGGCCGCGGCGCCTTACGTCGTTAGACATGCGCCTCACCCGACTCTCGGTTGCAGTGACTTTTCCGCGCGCTGACGGAAAATTTCGCCAGGCGCTCCACCGCAGGTCAGCGGCGGTTCACGACTATGGCGCCCGGCAAAATTTTTCCGTGGCCTCCGGCCAAAAGCGGCGCGCGGGGTGAAGTCTTCCCGTCGCGCTGGCGCGCTCCCGGAAGACGCGTTCTCGGTCAAGGCACGAACGGCCGGAGACCGCAGGGGTCTCCGGCCGCCCGGTTCCATGGAGGTACTTCGGTCAGCGCAGGGCGGACAAGCCCTGCCACTCGGCCCAGTCGTAGGTCCAGTCGCTGTAGTCGCGCGCCCGGTTGATCTTCTGGGTGCTGCCCTCGATCTCGACGGGGTCACCGACCAAGGCGCCGTCCATGTACGCCTTGGCGTTGGCCGGCGCGAGGTTCACGCAGCCGTGCGAGATGTTCTTCTTGCCCTGCGCCCAGATCGACGGCCCATAACCGTGGATGAACTCGCCGTTGGTGGAGAACCGCACCGCGGACGGCACGACGATGTTCTCGTAGTTGTAGCGCTCGTTGGTCATCGAGTACGTGTCGTGCTTCGACATCACGACGTGCGTGCCGCTCGGCGTGACCCGGCCCGGGTCGGCGTCGAGGCCGTAGCTGGCCGGGTAGTCCGCGATCTGCTGACCGTCACGGATGACCAGCAGCCGGTGCGTCTGGGTGTTGCCCTTGACGACCTGCGAGCGGCCGATCGTGAAGCTCGCGGAGCGGTCTTCCTTGCCGTACACGCCATCGCCGATCTTGACGCCGTAGATCTTGGCGTTGAACTTCACCGTGGTGCCGGGCTGCCAGTAGGCCTTCGGCCGCCAGTGCACCGAGGTGTCGTCGTGCACCCAGGCCCAGGACCCCTCGGTCTTCGGCGTGGTCTCGACCGACAGCGCCTTCTCGACCGAGGCCTTGTCCGTGACCTTGCTCGGGAACGTCAGCGTGATCGGCATGGCGATGCCGTACGTCTGCCCGTCGAAGACGTTGATGTTCGCGCCCACCTGCTTGCGCGGCTTGACCGTGGTGAAGGCCCCGCCGATCTGGACGGGCTTGCCGTCGGTGCCGGTGGCCTTGCCGGACCACGTGTAGCCCTTGCCGTAGCCGAGTTGCTCGGTGGTGGACCAGCTCTTCTTGTCTTCGGACGGCTGGCCCGCGACCTGCTTGCCGTCCGGATTGGTCAGCACGACCTGGTCGAGCGTGCCGTCGGCGACGCTGACCTTGATCGGCTGGCCCGGCGCGACGTCCTGCGCACCCGCGGCGGGCTCGTACGTGAGTTTGGCGGGCGCGGCCGCCTTGCCGCCGGTCTCGCCGCTGATCTGGCCGCCGCTGTCCGGCCCGCTGGCCGACACGGTCGGCTCGCTGCTGCACGCCCCCAGCGTCAGAACGGCGACCAGCCCCAGTGCCGCGAGCGCCGCCCGGCGGCGCGCGGTTTCAGTGAACCTCAAAGCTTCCCCTTTGCTCCCCTGTACACCGACCATGACGTCCGGACCACCCCGTAAGTTGATCCCGACGAGAGTGATGCGAGTCACAATCGGGTGGATCATAGTTCACGATCGGGGCATGACCGACTTCGGTCCGTGTCCGACGAAGACCGGAGGTCGGCGTGCGGCGACAGGGTAGCGAGAGGGTCCGACAGAAGACGGATCGGTATACGACGTTCCGGTGACCTTGGTACTTGGGGGTGCCTAGAGTCCGATCACGGGCTTCAAATATGGCCAGATCCCGGTACGCTGCCATCAGGCCGTCGTTTTGCGTGTTCGTGGCTTCACACTCGCGGAACTTCTGACGCGAGCCATGAGCCGGTGACGCGCTCTTCGCTCGACTCGTTGGAACCGCCCGGGACGGTCTGGGTGTCGCTTCGGCGGCACTCGAAGCGGATGTGCAACGAGGAGTAAAGCGGTGGCGCAAGGCACTGTGAAGTGGTTCAACGCGGAGAAGGGCTTCGGCTTCATCGCGCAGGATGGCGGCGAGGGCGACGTCTTCGTTCACTACTCGGAGATCGAGGGCCGCGGTTTCCGCACCCTCGAGGAGAACCAGCGAGTGGAGTTCGAGGTCGGTCAGGGCCAGAAGGGCCCGCAGGCCCAGAAGGTCCGCGCGATCTGAGTCCGCCCTTCGGCGTTGCTCAGACTGATCAGAAAAGCCCCCGGCGATCTCGCCGGGGGCTTTTTCTATGCCTTGAAGACTTCTTCGTTCGTGCTGTTCCGTTCCGGGGCGACGGTCAGCGGGGGACGGGCTGCTGCTCCCACGCGTCGGCGCCGAAGTGGAACTCGTCGGTGTGGGCTTCCTCGTGGCGGCGCTGCTGGGCCGAGTTGGCCTGCGATTCCCACGAGAGGCGCTCGAGGATCCATTCCTGCGCCAGCGCCTGCGGCGACAGGTTGCGCTCGGCGGCGGCGTCCTTGAGTTGTTCGCAGGCGATGAGGTTCATCCGCAGCTGGAACACCTGCGCTTCGCCGAACCGCTTGCCGGTGCCGGTGCTCTCCGGGTCGTTGTCCGGGGCGAGGGCACGAAGGTAGCTGGTGAGCTCCGTGTCTTCGACGACCGCTTCGGCCTCCTTGGTGGGGGAGTTGCGGTGACGACCCGGGTTGACCGGCTTCAGGTTCGTGCGGCTGCCGCTGCGACGGCTCAGGGAAGGAAGGGGCACCGGGCCACGATAACGGTTCGGTCTCGGCAAACCAACCACAGTGAGCCACGACACACCGAATTTTCTGTCCCATTCGGCCCAGCCCCGACAGGAAAACCATTTCCCGTGATCACGAACCGCAACCAAAACCATCAATGAGAACGATTCACCAGAGCCTGATGCGTCGGTCCGAATCCGGACCGAGTTCGGGCTGCCAACCGCCACGTCACGGACCCTGGGGGCCTGGGGGTGGCCCCCCAGATAACGGAGCGACCCCCGCGCCAGGGGGAGGAACGCGGGGGTCGGAGGGGATCTCCACAGGCGCTGACCGGGGGTGTGTCAGCAAATCGATTGTTGCACGGTTTCCTGAGAAGGGCGAGTGGGCGCGGGCAGAATTCCGGTCGGGCGGCCACCCGTGGTTCGCCTGTGGTTCATGTGGTGACGGTGTGCGCGTGATTGCTCTGCGTTGTGCGGAGCGTGTCGACAGGTTCACTCTCCGGGGGGCTGTGTGTCGCGGCCGGCTCTGGCTAGCCTCGCGGCCAAGCTGTTCGTTGGCCGTCTGGAGGAACCATGGGTGGGTCTGTGGAAGTTCGACAGTTCCTCCTTCGGTACGAAGGTGCCGATGGGGGAAATTCAACGACGTTGGCCGGTGGTCTGCCGGCGCAGCGCACGGGTCAGGGGGATGCCCAGCGGGTGTCCGACGACCAGGTGCGTCGTGCGCGGCTGGCGGTGGCCAACGGGGCGCTGGGTGTCGATGACTGTGTCCAGTTGCTGGACATGCTGGGGTTGACGCTGGACGAGGACGGGCAGGCGCCCGTTCAGCGCTGAGTTCGTTTCGCGAAGCCCGGTCGTGCGGTGTTCACCGCTCGGCCGGGCTTTCTTTCGTCCTTGACGAGAGGCCTTCCAGTTATGTAACACTGTTTTTATTCAACTGGCGGGAAGGTGGCGGTCGACATGGGTGACGAAGCGGCGATCGCGGCGGCGCGGGAGATCCGGGGGACAGTGCAGGTGCTGGGCGGGAAGTTCATGACCTCCCCGGAGCTCGCCGAGGTCGAGGCCGAGGCGGGCCTGCCGCCCCGGACGCTGTACCTGCGAGGGCGTTCGGCGGTGCTGGGCGACCCGTCGCCGAAGGTGGTCGCGAAGCTGTTCGGGATCTTCCCGTCGTGGCTCTTCGAGTTCGCCCTGCCGCCCGCGATGGCTGCTCTCGACGCGGCCTCCGCGGTCCGTGCCTACTCGCGGTCATCGGCGAAGTGGGCCCACGTCAGCCTTTCGGGGGCCGACGATCCCGGCCGTTCGGCCGATCTGCTCTTCCGTCTCATCGACGCCGCGGACGCCGGTGGTCTCGCGTTGTTCGCCGGATGGCAACTCGCCGAACGCCCGGAAGACGACATCGAACGCCTGGCGTTCGCGCTCATGGTCTTCCGCGAGTTCCGCGGTGGTGTTCACTTCGCGGCCCTTCGCGCGGTCGGCCTGACGGTGCCCGAGGCCGTCGTCGCGGACCCGGAAGGCGGTCGCGGCCGCCTCCTGCGTACCGCGTGGTCCGAGGAGGCCGCCGACGACCTGATCGCCGCGGCGGAGGCGAAGGGCGATCTGCGCGAGCGGTGGCGGCACGCCGAGGACCTGACCGACCGGCGAGTGGCCGAACTCCTCGCCGTCACTCTTACGGACGACGAGCGGGATGAGCTCCGGCGGCGTCTCGGCGCCCTGCGGGACGCGTCGGCCCTGATATCCTGAACTCTCCGCGTTCTCGCAGGTCCCAGCCCTGCGAACAACTAGGGGACCCCCTGTGTGGGAGTGAAAACAGGGGTGTCCTATAGTTATGTTCGCTCCCGGGGACACCGGAGAGCGCGGGTCGGTCGGTTCGCCGAAACCGAACCGGGCTCCCATCGTCCAGCGGCCTAGGACTCCGCCCTTTCAAGGCGGCAACGCGGGTTCGAATCCCGTTGGGAGTACGCAGTACAGTAGTGAAGCAGTATGCAAGGCCCTGTGGCGCAGTTGGTTAGCGCGTCGCCCTGTCACGGCGAAGGTCGCGGGTTCGAGTCCCGTCAGGGTCGCAAGATCGTTCGGCTCCTTGCCGGCGTTCCCGGCCAGGTAGCTCAGTTGGTACGAGCGTCCGCCTGAAAAGCGGAAGGTCGCCGGTTCGACCCCGGCCCTGGCCACCGCTCAACGAACCGCCTCGATACGTCGAGGCGGTTTTTTCATGTCTTGAGTCTGTCCACAGTTGGCCCTCTGGGCCGCCGCTTGTTTCTTGCCTGCGGCGTCCTTGTCGTCATAGCGGCTATGCGCCGCAAAAACGACGTATGGGGTCTGGTCGTCACTGACCGCGGCAGACCTAGACCTGACAGTGCCTCACGTAACGAGTGGCGGGTGCTCCACGACCTCATCCCGTACCGAAGACGGATGGGAGACGACTATGGGGCTGCTCTACAAGCTCTTCATGCCGAAGGGCTTAAAGAAGGTACGGCGCAAAGTGACCCGAGTCGCTCACCCGGTACGTACCGTGACTCGGGCGGCTACCCCGCGCGCCGTACGTGCCGAGATGAACCCGGTCGGTTATGGCAAGGGAGTCCTCGAAAATCAGATTGTTCGCGCCGTCAAGGGAAAAGGTAAGAAGAGCGGCAGCAGGCGCACCGGCCCCGTGGTCGCTTGCCAGCATTGTGGAACCAGAGCGCCAGGCGTGATGTGCCCCGCCTGCCGGCGACGTATGCGGCCGACGGCGAGATAAAGGCAAGTTGTTCTGTCGGACGGCCAGGACAACGCCCTGTCAGGGTGACCGCTACCGCCCGTCAGGCACGTGGCCTCGCCGGACAGCGTTGTGAAAGCCACTTTCACAACCTTCAACGTTGCGAAAGTGGCTTTCACAACACCAGCTCCAACCCGACCCGGTGCGTTCCGGCAGCCCAGTCGCGGCCTGAGCCTGTGGCGAGCCGAGGAGCGGCCAGGCCATGGCGAGCACCGCCGGCAGCAGTGCCACAGCGGCGCGGATCCTCTCCGGTCGCGGTACGCGAGCCGAGCGGGTTCGTCTGTCATGGCGTTTCCCCTCCGTGAGGAAATCGTTCGAGTCGAACGAGTTCAGGCACGAGACAGGGGCACGAGATGAGCTCGAATCACCTTTTCGCGTAGTCCGCCCGCGGATACACAGCGGGCTCACAGGCAATCAACAGGTCATTGCCAAACAGCGGCAGCAGTGTCACCGCATGACGCGAGCTCGCCCCTCCAAGGCCTGGGTGCTCAACGGTGTCCTGATCGTGCTGCTGGCCGGAGCAGGTTTCGGGATATATCAGGCATTCAGTCCCGAACAGAACACCGCGCAGGCCCAGACCCGTAGTACGCCGGTCCGCCGGGCCACGGTCACCGAGACCGTCTCCGCCGCCGGGACGCTCGCCAGCGGGTACACCGGCACCGCGAACTTCGCCACGGGCGGCAAGGTCGCCTCGATCGACGTGAAGGTCGGCGACGTCGTGTCGGTGGGCCAGAAGCTTGCGACGATAGACAGCGCGCAGGCCGCGAAGGAGCTTAAGGTCGCGAAGGCGAACCTCGTGGTCGCGCGGGACAACCTCGACACCGCCGAGACGGCGGCGGACACGCCCGCCACCGGCCAGAACACGGCGCAGAACTCGCAGAACACCGTCGCTTCGGCGCAGGCCAAGCTGGACCAGGCCGAGCTCGACGTCCAGACCGCGCAGACCGCGCTCGACAACACCACGCTCAGCGCTCCCGGAGCGGGAACGGTCACCGCGATCAACGGCACCGTCGGACAGCAGTCCTCCAGCGGCTCTTCCGCGAGCTCCCAGCCGTCGAGCGGGAACCAGGGGAATTCCAATGCCGCGACGTCGTCTTCGTCCAGTAGCGGCAGCGGGTTCATCACCATCACGAACATGACCGACCTGGTCGTCGACACCTCGATCGCCGAGATCGACGTCAGCAAGGTCAAAGCGGGCCAGAAGGCGACGGTGACGCTGAACTCGTCGCCGGACAAGCCGGTCCAGGCGACCGTCTCCAGCGTCGACCTGACGCCGACGACCAGCGGTAGCGTCGTCTCCTACAAGGCGAAGCTGGCGTTGACCGGCCCGCCGGAAGGCCTGCGGCCCGGCCAGTCGGCGAGCGTCGTGGTCACCGTCGCCGAGGCGAAGAACGCGCTGAGCGTCCCCGCCGCCGCGGTGCGGACCACGGGCACCACGAATGTCGTCACCGTGCAGGAGAACGGCCAGGAAACCCAGCGCCAGGTCCAGGTCGGGATCCGCGGCGAGTCGACCGTGCAGATCACTTCGGGGCTCACCGAAGGGGAGAACGTCGTGCTGACCGCGACGGCCGCCACCGGCACCGGGCGGACGGGCGGCACCGGCGGAACGGGAGGCTTCCCCGGCGGCGGGACCGGCGGCATCCCGGGCGGCGGCCAGCGCGGCACCGGTACCGGAGGCGGATTCGGCGGTCGGGGATGAACCCGGTGATCGCGGTCTCCGGGCTGCGCAAGACCTACGGGGAAGGGGAAACCGCCGTGCACGCGTTGCGCGGCGTCGACCTCACCGTCCTGCCCGGCGAGTACGTCGCGATCATGGGCGCGTCCGGTTCGGGCAAGTCGACGCTGCTGAACATGCTGGGCTGCCTGGACGTGCCGACCTCGGGCGAGTACCTGCTCGACGGATTCGGCGTCGGTGAGCTCAACGAACGCCAGTTGGCGTTGCTGCGCAACCGCAAGATCGGTTTCGTCTTCCAGTCCTTCAACCTGGTTCCCCGCACCTCTGCTGTGTCCAATGTGGAACTTCCGCTTGTCTACAGTGGACTCCGCCGGTCGGTGCGGCGTGAACGCGCGCTCGCCGCACTGGAGATGGTCGGCCTGTCCGACCGGGCCAGGCATCTGCCGAGCGAGCTGTCCGGTGGGCAGATCCAGCGCGTGGCCGTGGCGCGGGCACTCGTCACCGGGCCCGCCATGCTGCTGGCCGACGAGCCCACGGGCAACCTCGACAGCCGCAGCACCGCGGACGTCCTCGGCGTCTTCGACCGGCTGAACCGGCTCGGCCGCACCATCGTGGTGATCACGCACGAGGACGAGGTCGCCGCGCACGCCCGCCGGGTGGTCCGCGTCGAAGACGGGCTGATCGTCTCCGACGAGCCGTCCCGCGCCGTGGGGGTGGCGTCGTGAACTTCCTGGAGATCCTGCGGTTCGCGATCCGCGGTCTCACCGCGAACAAACTGCGGTCGGCGCTCACGACGCTCGGCATCACCATCGGTGTCGCGGCGGTCATCCTGCTCGTGGCGGTGGGCAACGGCGCTTCCGCCGCCATCGCGGCGAGCATCCAGGGGCTCGGCACCAACGTCGTCAACGTCTCCCCGGTGCGCGGCGGCGGCCAGAGCGCGACGGCGCGTCCGCTGACGGTGCAGGACGCGCACGCGCTCGTCGACCCGGTCGGCGCGCCGGACGTCAAGGCGGCGTCGCCGGTGGTCACGACGACGGCCACCGCCACGCGCGGCCAGACGTCGTACGACATCCCGAGCGTCGTGGGCACCGAACCCGCGTACTTCACCACGACCAACAAGGAGATCGCCGACGGTGCGCTCTTCACCGCCGAGGACGTCACGGCCGCGCGGAAGGTCGTCGTCCTCGGTGCGACGACGGCCCAGTCGATCTTCGGCACGGCCGAGCCGGTGGGCGGGAACGTGCTGCTCAACGGCATCCAGTTCACCGTCGCCGGGGTGCTGAAAGCCCAAGGGAGCACCGGGCCGCAGAACGCCGACGACGTCGCGATCGCGCCGATCTCGGCGGTCCAGAACTCCTTGGCGGGCTACGGAAGCCTGAGCCAGATCGCCGTGCAGGCCACGGGCGCGGACTCGGTTTCCCTCGCCCAGGCCGAAATCACCGCGATCCTGAACGCGCGGCACGGGATCCGCGCCGGCGGCACCGCGGACTACCAGATCCAGAACTCCGAACAACTGCTCGCGACCCGCACTTCGGCCACCGAGACGTTCACCGTGCTGCTCGCCGCCGTCGCGGCCATCTCGCTGCTGGTCGGCGGGATCGGCGTCACGAACATCATGCTGGTGACGGTGACCGAACGGATCCGCGAGATCGGCATCCGCAAGGCCGTCGGGGCACCGCGTTCGGCCATCCTCGGCCAGTTCCTCGCCGAAGCGACCATGCTCAGCCTGTTCGGTGGGCTGCTCGGCGTCGCGATCGGGGTGATCGGCAGCCGGTTCACGATCTCCGGGATCCAGCCGGTCGTGGTGCCGTCCTCGATCTTCCTCGCCTTCGCGGTTTCCGCCCTGATCGGGCTGTTCTTCGGGGTCTTCCCAGCGAACCGGGCCGCGAAACTGCGGCCGATCGACGCCTTGCGTCACGAATAGGAGTCTCGATGCCGTCCACGGAACCGACCGCGGAGGAGATCGTCGCCGGTCCGGCGGTGACCGGTGACCTCCACACCGAGATGCGCCGCGCCGCCCGGCCGTTCTCCCGGACCACGCGGGTGCTGGCCGGCCTGGTCGCGCTGGCGGCCGTGTTCGCCCTCGGCGCCTGGACCCACGCCGCGTTCGGCTCGGCCTCGACGCCGGCACCCGCCCGTCAGGCCGCGGCGCCGAACGGCCAAGGACAGCCGAACGGCCAGGGCCAAGGACAGGCCCGCGGCGCGGCGGGACGCGGCACCACGGGCACGATCGACCGCGTCGACGGCACCAAGGTCTACGTCAAGAACGCGCAGGGCGGCGAGGTCACGGTGTCCACGACGGACGATACGACCATCGGCGTGACACAGGCGGGCAAGCTCTCCGACCTGAAGCCGGGCTCGACCGTCGTCGTCCAGGGACAGGCGGGTGAAGACGGGACGGTGGCCGCGCGGTCCATCACCCAGGAGGCCGGTCGTTGATCTTGACCTCGATCTAGGTGGAGGTGTCAGGCTGATGCCATGACACTCGCACCTGAGCAGGTCGACGAATGGACCGTCGACACCCTCGATCTCGACGCTTACCTCCGCCGCATCGGCCAGGACCGCGCCAAGCCTTCCGCCGCCGCGTTGCGTGAGCTGGCGAGGGCGCACATCCTGGCCGTTCCGTTCGAGAACGTCGATGTGGTTTTGGGACAGCACAAGGGAATCGCGCTCGAAGACGTGATCGGCAAACTCGTCCACCGTCATCGCGGCGGCTACTGCTACGAGCACGGAAGCCTGTTCGCCGCGGCCGCCGAGCAGCTCGGCTACCCCGTGCGCCGCCTGGTCGCGCGGGTGCAACCGCAGCGGAACGGCCCGTACACGCATATGACGCTCGCCGTCGAGGCCGACGGCGTCCAGCACCTGGTCGACGTCGGTTTCGGCGCTGGGATGCTGGTACCGATGCCGCTGGTCGACGGCGCCGTGGTGGAGCAGGCGGGCTGGCCGCACCGGCTCGTCGCCGACGGCGACTGGTGGCGTTTGCAGAAACAGGAAGGCGACGACTGGACCGACTTGCACGCCTTCACGCTCACGCCGATGCACCGGATCGACTACGAGGTCTACCACCACTACACGTCGACACATCCGCGTTCGCCGTTCACCGGGCAGCTGGTGATCATGCGCCTGGAAGAAGGGCTCAGCCGCAAGCTGGTCGGCACCGAGCTCACCGTCGAACGCCCGGACGGGACCAAGGAGACCACGCCGGTCCCACCCGAACGGCTCGACGCGACACTGCGCGAGCTGGACGTCGTCCTCACCGAGGACGAACTCGCGAAGTTGCTGAAGATCTACCCGGGCTGAGCGCTCAGAGTTCGAACTCCGCGCGCTTGTCCTCGGGGACGAGATCCTCGTACTCGCGGTGCTTCGCGATGTACGAGCGCACGTACGGGCAGTAGGGCAGGACGGACTTGCCCTGCGACCGGACGTCGTCGAGCGCGGCTTTCACGAGCTTGCCCGCCAAGCCCTGGCCCGCGAAGTCGTCCGAGATCTCGGTGTGCAGGAACAGGACCGCGTCCGGGCGGGTGCGGGTATCCAGGAACCCCGCGGTCTTCCCGTCCACGACGATGTCGTAGCGGTCTTCCCCGGCTTTGATCTCGACACTCATTCAACGGCTCCGAAAAGTTCGTCCGGAGGCGCGGGGCGACCCAGGTGGAAGCCCTGCGCCTGGTCACAGCGCAGCTCACGCAGGACCGCGAGCTGCTCTTCGTCTTCGACGCCTTCGGCGACGACGATCAGGTCGACGGCGTGCGCCATCGCGATGATGCTCTTGACGATCGCGGCCGCGTCGCGCGATTCCGCGATGCCGGTGACGAAGGTGCGGTCGATCTTGAGCGTGTCCAGCGGGAGCCGTTGCAGCTGCGCGAGCGACGAATAACCGGTGCCGAAGTCGTCGATCGCCAGCGTGACACCGAGATCGCGCAACGACGTCAGGACTTCGGCGGCCGCGGCCTGGTCCCGCATCAGCGCGCTCTCGGTGACCTCCAGGGTCAGCGCGTGCGGCGGGAGCCCGGTCGTCTTCAACGCGTCCTGCACACCCGCCACCAGATGCGGGTCGTCCAGCTGCCGGGCGGACAGGTTGACCTTGAGATTCAGGTCGATGCCGAGTTGCCGGCGCCGCCGGGCGATCTCGCGCGTGGTCGTGCGCAGGACGTACTTGCCGATCAGGTTGATCAGGTCGCTTTCCTCGGCCAGCGGGATGAACTCGGCGGGCGAGATCGTGCCGTGCGCCGGATGTTTCCAGCGCAGCAACGCCTCCACGGCGACCATCTCGCCGGATTCGATGTCCACGACCGGCTGGTAGGCGGTCCAGAGTTCCTCGTTCTGCAAGGCGTCGCGCAGGTCCTGCTCCATGCGGAGCCGCCGCTGCATCCGCTCCCGCAGTTCGACGTCGAAGAACTCGTACCGCGCGCGGCCGAGCGTTTTCGCCTGGTACATCGCGACATCCGCGTCCCGCAGCAGATCCTCGGCGGTCCGGGTGTCGTCGTTGGCCGCGGTGACGATGCCGATGCTGGCGTCTATGTGCAGTTGCCTGCCGTTGACCGTGATCGGTTCGGTCAGCGCCTCGCGCAGATGCTCGGCCAGCGCCTTGATCTCGTCCGGTTCGGTGATCTCCGCGGTGACGACGACGAATTCGTCGCCGCCGAGCCTGCCGACGAGATCGCTCTCTCCGATGCACCGGCGCAGCCGTTCCGCCGCGATGCGGAGCACCTTGTCGCCGACGGAATGCCCGAGGGAATCGTTGATCACCTTGAACTTGTCGAGATCGATGAACAGCAGCGTGGTCAGCTCGGCGCGGCCGGCGCCGGACAGGGCCTCGGCCAGGCTGTCCAGGACCAGCGTCCGGTTCGCGAGTTCGGTGAGCGGGTCGTGCGTCGCCTCGTGGGCGAGCCGCTCGCCGATGGCGCGGCGTTCGGTGATGTCGGTGAACGAGGTGACCACCGCCATCGCCGACGGGTCTTCCGGCGTGAGCAGCCGTGAGGTCAGCGAGATCCAGACGTCGTCGCCGGCGGGCCTGCGCAGCCGCAGCACGAGCCCGGTCTGCGTGACCCGGGTGCGCCTGGTCACCACGGACGGGATCCGGGCGGGCGGGATGCGGCCCTGCTCGTCGTACAGCTCCAGCGTCACGCACGGGACGCCGATGAGGTCGTCGTGTTCGATGCCGATGATCCGGCAGGCCGCCGGGTTCGCCGATTCGATGAGGCCGCCGGGGCCGACGACGACCACGCCTTCGTCGAGCGACGCGACCACGGTGCTGTAGTGCTGTTCGGCGCGCCGCCGGGCCGTTTCGTCGGCGCAGACCAGGACGAAGCCGTCGTTCATCTCCGCGGCCGAGATGCGGATGGCCAGGGTCGAGCCGTTGCGGTGACGGTGGGTCGTCCGCAGGACGCCGCCCTTGCGCAGCACGGTTTCCGGGTCGAGCGCGGCGCCGACGAGGTCGCTCACCGTGCCGCCGATCGCCTCGCCCGCCGTCCAGCCGTAGACGTTCTCCGCGGCTGGGTTCCAGCTGGTCACCATGCCCGTGCCGTTGGTCGCGATGATCGCGTCGCTGACGTGGCTGATCAGCGCGGCTTGGTAGCGCAGCGTCGCTTCGGCGGCCTTCTGCGCGCTGATGTCGCGCATGATGACCTGGAACGCGGGCCGGTCTTCCCAGGTCGTTCGCACCGAGATGCTCTGGACCAGGTACTTCGTGCCGTCGAGGCGGAGCATGACGGTGTCGGCGGGATCGGTCGACGCGCCCTGGCGGTGCAGCGACGCGATCCTGTCCAGCAGGGCCGGGAGTGATTCGTCGGCGACGAAGTCCATGATCGGCCGGCCGATCAGTTCGGCGCTCGAGGACGCCCCGAGCGCGGCGACGGCGGCCCGGTTCACGTACGTGACGATTCCTGCTTCGTGGACGCAGACCGCGTCGGGACTCAGCTCAACCAAAAGCCGGTAACGGTCAGTGAGATCTTCGAGGGCTTGCCGGTTCTCGCGGACGTCGGTCACGTCGGTGGCGATCCCGAGCAGTCCCGACGAGCCGTTGTCGTCACCGATGGTGCGGGCGCGCAGGCGGACCCAGCGGATCTCGCCCGCGGGGTTCCGGAACGACTGCTCGAGTTCGAACTCGCGCCAGGGCGGGGAAGTGCGGGTGCCCGAGGTCAGCGGGGCGACCAGATCGGCCAGCCGGGACTCGACGTCGGCTTCGGTGAGGGCGGCCCCGCCCAGCAGGTTCTCCAGGCCGGGCAGCCAGGACAGCCGCTCGCTCTCGAAGTCGTACGACCAGATGGCGGCGTGGTCGCCCGCGAGGCCGAGATCGCCGACCGGCTCGTTTCCGAGCGGTTTGCCTGTCGGATGACCGGAATTTCCGGCCCCCGGCACGGCGAGGGCGTCAGCCTCCATGATCCGTCCGTACCCCCTCTACCGGTGCTGGCACCGTCGATTACACCACCCGCGAAGGGCGCTGTATACGCGAACCGAAGGTGGGCCACCGCTGATATGCGCGAAAGCATATGAATACACACTGTGTGACGGACATACGCTAACGTGTTCCATCGAGTGAATAATTTTTGGTTAACTTCACCCATTCGGCGGTGAGTTGCGGTAAAACTACGGTTCGCTCGTTCCCGGGTGCGAAAGGTCTCAGCTGGTGGATGACGACGACGTTTCGGTCGCCGACCTGCTCATTCGCGAGGGCTGGGACGACCACGAGGAGTCACGGGCAAAGTCACGCTGGAGAGTTATCGCGGTGGTGATCGCCGTGGTCGTCGCCTGCGGCGCGGCCGGCGTTCTCGTCGGGTTCGATTCCGATCCCGAGCAGAATGCGCAGCCGAACAACATGAGTGTCATCGAGATGCCGAAGCGGCCTTCGGAGAACAGGGGAGCCGGCGCGACGTCGGCTGTCCCGTCCACTGAGACGGTCGAAACCGGCGAAGGCGGGACTTCCTCGCAGCCCAGCAAATCGACGTCGTCGAGCCGTCGCACGTCGAGTTCGGCCGCGTCGACGTCCGACACCCCGGACGAACCGACGGCGACACCGACTTCGCATGAGCCCGCCGATCCGCCGAAGCCGACGGGATCGACAGGCGCCCCGCAGCCGCCCAACCCGACCCCGCCGCCGCCCTCCACGACGCCGACCGAAGAATGCAACCTGTGGCCGAAATGGCTCTGGTGCTAGGGCGCCCGCGATAAGTCCGGCTCCCGGTCTTTGCCGAGGTGGTTGAACAGCAGGTTGAGGGTGAAGGCGACGATCGCGGCGACCGTGATCGGGCTGCCGCAGATGGTCTGCAACCACGCCGGGAAGTGCTGGAAGAAGATCGAGTTCCCGAACCGGTTCGTCGAGAACGCGGGCAGCAGGCCGACCCCGAACGACACCGCGACGATGAACGTGTTGTGGTTTCCGGAGAACTCCACCTTCTTCAGGTTCTGCACGCCGACCGCGGCGACCATCGCGAACATGACCACCGCGACCGCGCCGATCACCGGTTCCGGCACGGCCGCGACGAACGCGCCGACCTTCGGCACCAGGCCCATCAGCACGAGCAGGCCGCCCGCCATCGCGACCACCCAGCGGCTGCGCACCCCGGTCATCTGCACGAGGCCGACGTTCTGCGCGAAAGCCGTGTCCGGGAACGAGTTCATCGCGCCGCCGAGGATGGCCGAGAGACCGTCGGTGGCGAGTCCGCGCGCGAGGTCGGAGTCGGTCGCGGGCCGTCCGGTGATCTCGCCGACCGCGACCAGGTCCGCGGTGGATTCGGTGTAGGTCACCAGCATCACGACGCACATCGAGAGGACGGCCGCGATCGGGAAGGTCGGCGGGCCGAAGTGGAACGGCGACGCGAGGCCGAACCAGGCGGCTCCGGCGATGCCGTCGAACTTCACCAGGCCCATCGGGACGGCCGCGGCCAAGCCGATCAGCAGTGCCAGCAGCGGGCCGATCTGGTTCGCGAAGCCGCGCAGGACCCGCGTGAACAGGATGATCACCGCGATCACGCCGAACGCGAGGGCGATGTTGGCGGGCTTCGCGTAGTCCGGTGACGTGGTGTCGTGGCCGGCGATCAGGCCGACGCCGGGGCCGATGAGCGAGATGCCGATGACGACGAGCAGCGTGCCCGAGACCAGTGGCGGGAAGAACCGGATCATCTTCGCGAACGGCTTCGCGATGAGCAGGCCGAACACACCTGACGCGATCATCGCGCCGTAGACGGCCTGCATGCCGTACTGGGACGCGATCATGATCATCGGGTTGACCACGGTGAACGTCGCGCCCGCCACCACCGGCAGCCGGATACCGAAGATCTTGCCGATCCCGATCGCCTGAATGAGCGTCGCGATTCCCGCGACCAGCAGATCCGCGTTGACCAGCAACGCGATCGTCGCCGCGTCGAGTTTCAGCGCGCTGCCCACGACGAGCGGGACGGCCACCGAGCCCGCGTACATGATCGCCATGTGCTGGAGGCCGAGCAGGGTCAGCTTCGGCAGCGGCGGGCGGGCGTCGACCGGGTGGATCTCGGGCCGGCTCATGCACCCCTCCTCACGTGCGGGAACACCAGTGGACTCGTCGGGCATGACCGTAGCGCGTCGGCCGCGTGAGGATCACGTGTCGAAATCCCCGGAGCTGTGTTGAATGGACACCGGGTACAACGGAAGGAGCGCCGATGGAGACCGTCCTCGTCGTAGGGGCCGGGCAGAGCGGGTTCGGAGTGGCGACCTCGCTGCGGGACAAGGGGTTCGACGGGCGGGTGGTGCTCATCGGCGACGAACCCGGGCTGCCGTATCAACGTCCTCCGTTGTCGAAGGGCTATCTCGCCGGGACCGCGGGTGACGCTCAGTTGCGTTTGCGCCCCGAGGACTTCTTCGCGGAGAAGAGCATCGAACTGATCCCGGGCCGCGTCGCGTCGGTGGATCGCGACGGCGCCAAGGTGGTGCTCGAGGACGGGAGCGCTCACGAGTACGACCACCTCGTCCTGGCGACGGGCTCGGTGAACCGGGTGCTGCCGGTGCCCGGGTCCACTTTGGACGGTGTGTTCACCTTACGCACCAAGGACGAAGCCGATGTCCTGCGCGCCGCACTGGAAAGCGCGGAGAACGTGGTCGTGGTCGGGGGCGGGTTCATCGGGCTGGAGTTCGCCGCGCACGCCGGGCGGCCCGTGACGATCGTCGAAGCGCAGGACAGGCTGATGGCCCGCGTCGCGACTCCGGAGGTCTCCGCGTACTTCGCCGCTCTGCACGAGGGGGCCGGGCACACGATCCTGCTCGGCAAGGGTGTCGCCGCGCTGCGCGGTGAGGGCCGGGTGACCGAGGTGGAACTGAGCGACGGCAGCCTGCTGCCCGCCGACCTGGTGCTGGTCGGGGTCGGGGTGGAGCCGCGGACCCGGCTCGCCGAAGAGGCCGGGCTCGCGGTGGCCAACGGTGTCGTCGTCGACGAGCACCTGCGTACGAGCGACCCGAAGATCTCGGCGGTCGGGGACTGCGCGAACTTCCCGTGTGTCCAGGCGGGGACCGCGACGCGGCTGGAGTCGGTGCAGAACGCCGTCGACCAGGCGCGGGCGGCGGCCGCCGTCATCACCGGCGAACCGGCGCCCTATGACAGCCTGCCGTGGTTCTGGACCGACCAGCTCGGCGCGAAACTGCAGATCGCCGGGATCCTGACCGGGGCGGGCGAGACCGTCGTGACCGGGGATCGGGAGGGCGGGAAGTTCTCGGTGCTGTCTTTCCGGGACGGCGTGCTGGCCGGGGTCGAGTCGGTGAACCGGCCGCCGGACCACATCGCCGCGCGGCGGCTGTTCGCCGCGGATCCGGCGCCGCGGTTCGAGCTGCTGGAGGCCAACGGCTTCGATCTGAAGGCGACCTTTGCGTCAACCCGTGGTTGACGATTGAAGATCGTCAACCTAAAGTTGACGGTATGGCGAATCCAGTCCGGCTCGACGACCTCATCTCCCACATCAAGCAACAGCATCCCGACGGCGACGTGCTCGGCCAGCTGTCCGACGCGGTCTTCCTCGGCGAGCACCTCGGCGAAGTGGCCGACCATCTGATCGGCCACTTCGTCGACCAGGCGCGGCGTTCCGGCGCCTCCTGGACCGAAATCGGCAAGAACATGGGTGTGTCCAAGCAGGCCGCCCAGAAACGCTTCGTCGAATCCAGCGGCTCTTCGCTCGAAGACCTGGTGAAGGTGTTCAGCCGCTACACCGATCGCGCGCGGCACGTCGTCGTCGCTGCGCGGGACGCGGCCGTGACGGCGAAGAGTCCGCAGATCGAGCCCGTGCACCTGGTCCTCGGCCTGCTCGCCGAACCCGCGGCGCTCGCCGCCGGGGCGATCGTGGCGCAGAAGGTGACCCTCGAAGCCGTCCGCGAGGCCGCGACGGCGGCACTACCGGAACCCGCCGACGAACCGGCGGAAGCGGCGAAGATGGCCTTCGGGGCGCAGGCCAAGAAGGCGCTCGAGCTGACGATGCGGGAGTCGCTGCGGCTCGGGCACAACTACATCGGCACCGAGCACATCCTGCTGGCCCTGTTCGAACTCGAGAGTGGTTTGCTCATCGAGCTCGGTCTTACGAAAGAGAAGACCGAGGCGGCGATCTTGGGGGCTCTAGAGGAGATCGTAGCGACCAGGGAGGGCTGAAGGGGCCCTTCACCGCATGCGACGCGGTGAAGGACGCTTTCGTCTCATGGGATGTGGGGAAAGTCCCCTTCAGCGGTTATCCACAACACCCCGGTTGTCCACAGGTCGGGGAATCGGGTCTGGGCAGACGTCGTGGCGGGCCCCACGATCGAAGAATGAAAAAAGGATCATGGGGCGACGACCCCGAACTCCTGATGGAGACCAGCGACCACGGCGTCATCCGCGCGATGCGCCTTCAAGAAATGGGCGTCTCTTCGACCACGACCTATCGAAGATGCGGACCCAGCGGCCCATGGACGAGACTCTTGCCGGGCATCGTCCTCCTCTTCAACGGACCGCCCACCCGCGAGCAACAGATCGCCGCGGCGATGTTGTACGGCGGCGAGACCGCGCTGCTCACCGGCGGTGAGGCTTGCCGGATCCACGGCCTGCGTAATGCGCCCGACACCGGCGAAGAGATCCATCTGCTCGTGCCGCACGAACGGAAGCTCCACAACTACGGCTTCGTGGTCGTCGAGCGGACACAACGGATGCCCCGAACGGTGCGCCGAGATGGACGGCCGCTGGCGGAGGTCACTCGTGCGACTCTCGACGTCTGTCGCAGACAGACCGAGGTCAGGCCTGTGCGGGCTCTTATGAGCGAAGCGGTTCAGCGCAGGTACAGCTCGTTCGAGCGGTTGTCCCGCGAACTGGCCCATGGCAGTCAGCGCGGTAGCGCGGTGCCCCGGCTGGTGCTCACGGAGCTGGCTTCCGGGCAAGAGTCGATCGCGGAGATCGATGCCCGGCGGGTTTGGGCGCGTTCCGGACTCCCGGAACCGATGTGGAACAAGAAGCTGTACGACGAGGAGGGACGGTTCGTGGCGAAACCGGACGCCTGGTTCGACGATGTCGGGCTGGCGTGGGAGGTCGACTCACTGTCGTTCCATCTCCAGGTCGTGAACGGATTCGACCGGACCTTGGCAAGGAACGGGCGATACGCGGCGGCCGGCGTCTTGGTGCTCCAGACCTTGCCGTCGAGGCTGCGGACAGAGCCGGACAAGGTGGTCGAAGAGCTGCGGGCCGCACATGCCGCGGCCGCGGCTCGGACCCGGCCGAACGTTCGGATCGCAAGTTGACGAAGGGGCCCTTCACCGCATGCCATGCGGTGAAGGGCCCCTTCGTTGCGTCTTATGCGGGGAAAGTCCCCTTCAGCTCTCAGGCGGAGGACTCGGGACGGCCGTCGGCCGCCCAAGCGGTGTGAAACGAACCTTCCCGGTCGACCCGGCGGTACGTGTGGGCACCGAAGTAGTCACGCTGCCCCTGCACCAGCGCGGCGGGGAGCCGCTCGGCGCGCAGGCCGTCGTAGTAGGCCAGCGCGGTCGAGAAGCCCGGGGTCGGGATGCCGAGCCGCACCGCGGTGGAGATCACCGAACGCCAGGAGTCCTGGGCGTCTTCGACGGCCTTGCGGAAGCCGCCGGAAGTCAGGAGCGTCGGCAGGGCGGGCTCGTCGGCGTACGCGGCCGTGATGTCGTTCAGGAACTTCGCGCGGATGATGCAGCCGCCGCGCCAGATGGACGCGACCTTGCCGAGGTCGATGTCCCAGCCGTATTCGGCGCCGCCCGCCTGGATCTGGTTGAAGCCCTGGGCGTACGCCACCACCTTCGACGCGTACAGCGCCTGCTCCACGTCGTCCGCGAAGGTGTCCAAAGCGGACCCGGTGAGCGGAGCGCGCGAAGGACCACCGAGACCGCGTGAGGCCTCACGCAGGTTCGACGAACCGGACAGCGAACGCGCGAAGACGGCTTCGGCGATCCCGCTGATCGGCACCCCCAGGTCCAGTCCGATTTGGACGGTCCAGCGGCCGGTGCCCTTCTGCTCCGCCTGGTCCGCCACGATGTCGACGAACGGCTTGCCGGAAGCGGCGT
This sequence comes from Amycolatopsis azurea DSM 43854, assembly GCF_001995215.1. Classification (GTDB taxonomy): domain Bacteria; phylum Actinomycetota; class Actinomycetes; order Mycobacteriales; family Pseudonocardiaceae; genus Amycolatopsis; species Amycolatopsis azurea. The sequence goes on along the minus strand of NZ_MUXN01000005.1, from coordinate 54,132 downwards.
CGGTGTGGGCCAGCACCTGCGAGGTGATCTCGATCAGGTACGAGTCCAGCCGTCCGGAGTTCCAGTTCTGGAAGATGCCGGCGATCTCGGCGGGGGAGTAGCCGCCCGCGCCGCGCAGCAGGTCGAACGATTCGGCGATCAACTGCATGTCGGCGTACTCGATGCCGTTGTGCACCATCTTCACGAAATGCCCGGCGCCGTCCGCGCCCACGTGCGTGCAGCACGGTTCGCCGTCGACCTTCGCCGAGATGTCCTCGAACAGGGGCCCGAGCGACTCGTACGACTCCTTGGAGCCGCCCGGCATGATGCTCGGCCCGTGCAGCGCGCCCTCCTCGCCGCCGGACACCCCGGTGCCGACGAAGTGGATGCCCTTCTCGCGCAGCGCGGCCTCGCGGCGCCGGGTGTCCGCGAAGTGCGCGTTGCCCGCGTCGACGATCACGTCGCCCTTCTCCAGCAGCGGGACGAACTCGTCGATCACGGCGTCCGTCGGCGCACCGGCCTTGACCATGATCACGACCTGGCGCGGCCGCTCCAGCGCGTCGATGAACTCCTGCGCCGAATACGCCGGGATGAAGTCGCCTTCGTCGCCGAACTGCTCGACCAGTTCCTTCGTCCGCTGCTCGGAGCGGTTGTGCAGGGCCACCGTGTGCCCGTGCCTCGCCAGGTTCCTGGCCAGGTTGCGGCCCATGACCGCCAGGCCGGTGACCCCGATGCTCGCCTTCTTGCTCATCCGCACCCTTCCGCTTCGATTCCCGTGCCGAGCCTATCCCCGTTGAGGGATACGGCGCCGGGGCGAGAAGGGATCAACGCCGAGTTGTCCACAACCTGGCCGGCCTGTGGACAACTCGGCTCGGCCACCCCTGGCCGACAGGGGGCGCCGGTACGCTGGGTGCGGGGCCGTCCCCCAGGGATGGGCGGGGGGTTCAGGCGCGCGGGCGAGGGGTTTCGAGCGCGGCGGGTGGGGTGTTCAGCCGCGGTCGGCGGGCTTTTCGGGGGCGGTGTCGAGGGCGTCGAGGACGGCGTCGCCGTTCGCTTTCGCCCACTCGGTCAGCGCCTGGATCGGGTCGATCAGCGTCGCTCCGAGCGGAGTGAGTTCGTATTCGACGCGGGGTGGCGCCTCGGCGTAGGCGTGGCGGCGGACGAGTCCGTGCGCTTCGAGCCGCCGGAGCGTCTGGGTGAGCACCTTGCGGGAGATGCCGCCGATCAGCGCGACCAGTTCGCCGTGGCGCACCGGGCCCTCGCTGAGCCCGGCGAGCACGACCACCGTCCACTTGTCGGCGATCAGCTCGACCGCCAGCCGCGCCGGACAGTCGGCGAGGAAGAGATCACCGGAACCGCTCACGGCACCCAAGGTACCTGCCGGTTCCTTTCGGAAACCTAGCTTGAAGCCATGCGAATCATCACCCAGCAGGCGCTCGGCGGTCCCGAAGTGCTCATCGTCGTGGACGCGCCCGAGCCCAGGCCCCTGCCCACCGAAGTCCTCGTCCGCGTCAAGGCGATCGGCCTCAACCCGCTGGAAGCGCGCCTGCGCGCCGGAGAGTTCCCGCTGATCGGACAGCCGCCGTTCGTCCTCGGCTGGGACGTCAGCGGCGTGGTCGAAGCGGCGCGGACCTGGCGGTTCAGGCCCGGCGACGAGGTGTTCGGGATGCCGCTGTTCCCGCGGGCGGCGAACGCCTACGCCGAGGTCGTGTCGGCGCCCGCGTTGCACCTGGTGCGCAAGCCGGCGTCGCTCTCGCACGTCGAGGCGGCGGCGCTGCCGATCGTCGGGCTGACGGCGTGGCAAGGCCTCGTCGACCTCGGCGGCGTGACCGAAGGCGACCGCGTCCTGATCCACGGCGGCGGTGGCGGGGTCGGTCACGTCGCCATCCAGCTCGCGAAAGCGTTCGGCGCGCACGTGATCGCGACCGCCAGTGAGAGCAAACGGGAGTTCGTCGAGGGGTTCGGCGCCGACGAAGTGATCGACTACACAGCGGTCGACTTCACCGAGGCGGTCCGCGACATCGACGTCGTACTCGACACGATCGGCGGCGACACCGTCGAGCGCTCGCTCGAAGTGCTCCGCCCGGGAGGCCACCTGGTGACGGCGGTCGCCGAGGAGGATGCGGAGCTCATCGCCAGGTACGAGACGGCAGGCAAGCGCTTCAGCGGCATCGCGGTCGACCCCGACCCGGTCGCCCTGCGAGGTCTCGCCGACCTCGTCGACCAGGGCAAGCTCCGCGTCCACGTACAGGAGACGTTCCCGTTCGAGCGCGTCGCCGACGCGCATCGGCTGCTCGACGGCGGCCATCTCCGGGGCAAGCTCGTCCTGACTGTCTGAGCATCCCGAATGTCCTGAGTGGAGCGCGTCAGGAGAAGCAGCGGATCGGGGCGCCGTTGAAGGTGACCATGTCCGCTATCGCGGCCCCCAGATCGATCGGCGCGCCCCACTCCAGGCCGTCCAGTTCGGCATAGGCCCGGTGCAGGTTCGCGGGCAGTCGTTCCTGTTCGGACAGTGCGTCGTAAGGCCCGAGGTCCGCTTCGCGCGCGGCCTGAAGAGGCGTCAGGCCCGCGGCCTTGCCGTGCGACGCGAGTTTCTGCAGGAAGCCCAGGTACCCGTCGACGACGTCGATCGCCTCGGGCCCGCACACCGGGCCGTGGCCCGGCACGATCGTCTCCGGCTCCAGCTCGCGGACCAGGTCCAGGGCCTTCCGCCAGCCCGCGGGGGAGCCCATCAGCGCGAACGGGCTGCCCCCGTTGAAGATCAGGTCGCCGACGAACAGCACCCGCCGCTCCGGCAGCCAGACCAGCACGTCGTTGGTGGTGTGCGCGGCGTGCCCGGGGTGGATCAGCTCCAGCCGGACGTCGCCGGCGTGCACGGTCAGCCGGTCGTCGAACACCACCTCGGGCGGCCGCAGCTCCAGATGCCCCCAGTCGCTTCCCGTGAACGAGTTCTCGTAGGTGTTGATCCCGGTCGCGACCATCACCTCGCGCGTCTTCCGGTGCCCGACGATCGTCGCGCCCGCCGCCAGGTAGTTGCCGTTCGTGTGGTCGCCGTGGTGATGCGTGTTGACCACGGTCGTCACCGGCGCCCCGCCGGTCGACGACGCGGTCTCCAGCAGGGCGCGCGTGCGCCGTTCGGTGGAACAGGTGTCGATGACCACGGTGTGGTCGCCCGCGGCGACGAAGCCGCAGTTGTTGATCCACCAGGAACCGTCGGGTTGCACGTACCCGAAGACATCGTCGGAGACTTGCCGGGCGAAGGGGGATTGGTCCACCTGGTCACTATGCCCGGTGGACATGCCCGGAATGTGACGAGATCGTTCCGCCACCAGGGTGACGTACCAGGTGACTGGTGTTTTCGGCCGTTTCCTGGAACGCTGCGGAATGTCATCATCGAACCCCGCAAGGTGAAGTACCCTGGGTGGGTTCGAGTATTCGCGCGCAGGACGGCGGGAAGCCGCGGTCCTGGCTATGTGGTCCGGGAGAGCAAGGCTGATGGCCAGCACCGTCACCTCGCGCCGGAAGCAGCTCGGGAACGAGCTCCGGCATGCCCGCAACGCCGCGCGGATGACACAGCAGCAGGTCGCCGAGGTTCTCGGCTGCACCCAGGGCAAGGTCAACAAGATCGAGTCCGGTGCCGTCGGGGTCAAACTCGGGGATGTGCGATCGATGCTGAACGCGTTCGGGATCAACGGCGACGAGGCCGACACGCTGATGAACCTGGCCCGCGCCGCGGCCGGGCAGCGCGGCCACTGGTCCGGCTATCGATCCGTGGTACCGCACTGGTTCCGCACCTTCACCGACCTCGAACCCGCGGCCGCGGAGATCCTCACCTGGCACGGCGAGCGCATCCCCGGCCCGTTGCAGTCCGAGCACTACATGCTCAAGCAGTTCACCGAAGCCGGCGCCACCGACGTCACCTCGTTGGTCCGCAACCGGCTGGACCGCAAGGCCGTCTTCGAACAACAGCAGCCGCCCTACTACCGGTTCATCATCAGCGAAGGCGCCCTGCGCCGCGCTCCCGGCGGTTCCGCCCCGGCGGTGATGCTCGACCAGGTCGAGCATCTGCTGGCGCTGGACAAGCATCCGCGCGTGTATGTGCACGTCCTGCCGTTCGGCGCCCGCCTCGCCGCGGTGCCCAACGACTTCACCATCATGCGTTTTCCCGATCGCACCAGGGATTTCGTCTACATCGAGCATTCCGCGGGCGGGTTGTACCTCGACGACGTCAAGGACTTCAACATCTTCGTCGACTCCTGGGACAGGCTGCGCGGCGCCGCGCTGGAACGCCAGGAAACCCGGCAGTTCCTCAAGGAACTCGCCGAGCTGTACCGCAATCAGATGCAATCCTGAAGATCGACGACGTCCCTTCGGTAGGGTCATGGACGTGGATCCGCAGTTCCTGCCCGAGGGTGTCGATCTCGAGCGGCCCAACGCCGCCCGGATCTACGACTGGGCACTCGGGGGAACCGCGAACTGGGCGGTGGACAGGGAATTCGGCGAGCAACTGGTCAAGGCCTTCCCGCTCATCCGCTCCCTCGCCAGGGCCAACCGGGCCTTCCTCGGCCGTGCGGTGCGGTATTGCGCCGAGCACGGCGTGAACCAGTTCCTCGATCTCGGCTCCGGCGTGCCCACTGTCGGCAACGTCCACGAGATCGCCGGAGAGGTCGACGAAGACAGCCGCTGCGTATACGTCGACAACGAACCGGTCGCCGTCGCACACGGCAGGATCCTGCTGGAAAGAGGCGGGGATCCCGCCAGGCACGCGGTGATCGGCGGCGACCTGCGCGACGCCGACGACGTCTGGGAACGCGCCTTCGACACCGGCGTGCTCGACCCGGCCCGGCCGGTGGCCTTGCTCACCGTCGCGGTCCTGCACTTCGTACCGGGCCCCGAGCTCGCCGCCGTCATCGCGAGGTACCGGAGACTCCTGCCCGAGGGCTCCTTCTACGTTCTTTCCCACGTCACGATGTCCGATGTGGAAGGCGACGAACTCGAACAGATCAAGCGCGTCGTGAAGCAGTACGAGCAGTCCAGCACACCCGCGTCCTTTCGCGACAAGGAAGAGATCCGCGGCTTCTTCGGCGATTTCGACCTCGCGGCGCCCGGTCTGGTCCCGGTCGGCGCATGGCGGCTGGACGACCCCCGCTCTCCTGCGCTTAACTGCGCCATCGGCGGGGTCGCCCGCAAACCGGTTTCCGACGAGGTGTGACGGCATGACGACGCAGCAGGACCCCCGAGACCCCGAAGCTCCCGAAGGTGTCGACCTCGAACGACCCAACGTGGCCAGGGTGTACGACTGGTTTCTCGGCGGTTCCGCCAACTGGGCCATCGACCGCGAGTTCGGCTCGCAGGTGCTCAAGCAGTTCCCGGAGGTCAAGACCTTCGCCCGGGTCGGGCGCGACTTCCTCGGCCGCGGCGTGGGATACCTGGCCCGCCAGGGGATCACGCAGTTCCTCGACATCGGCTCCGGCGTGCCCACCGTCGGCAACGTCCACCAGATCGCGAGCGCGGTCAACCCGGACAGCCGCGTCGTCTACGTCGACATCGAGCCGGTCGCCGTCGCGCATTCGCAGCTGCTGCTGGAACGGGAAGGCCTGCTCGGGCGGCACGCGGTCCTGCAGGGTGACGTGCGGGATCCCGCCGACATCTGGAAGCGCGCCCTCGAAACCGGGGTGCTCGACCCCCGCCAGCCGATCGGGCTGGTCCTCGTCGGCCTGCTGTACTTCCTCGGCCCGGACGTGCCCGTCCACGAGATCGTCCAGCGCTATCTCGACTTCTTGCCGCCGGGCTCGTACTTCCTGTCCTCGCATCTGACCGAGGACGGCGTCACCCGCAAGGAAGGCGACAACCGGGAGAACGTCCAGGAGCTCTACAAGAAGACCTCCGCGCCGTTCCACCTCCGGTCCCGAGCGGAGTTCACCGCGTTCTTCGACGGCCTGGAGCTGGTGGAGCCGGGGATCGACTGGATGGCCACCTGGCATCTGGACGAGGCGGCTTCCCGCGCGAGCGACCGGTTCGCGGACGACCCGACCTTCACCGGCGGGCTCGGCGGCCTGGGCCGCAAGCCCTGAACCCTCAGGCCCGGCCGGTCAGATGCCCGATCAAGGGCGTCAGCTCGAAGTGACCTTCGAGCGGCCGGCCGGTTCTGATCAGGTCCCGGTGCGTGCCGCGCGGGAGCGGGAAATCGACTTCGGAGTTCCATGGTGGCTGCTTGCGCAGCGGGGCCTGGATGAGGCTGAACCCGAACCGCTGACGCAGTTCGAGCCCGATGTTGCGGCGCTTCGTCGATGCCAGGCGTTCGTCCTCACGGCGGAACAGCAGCGTGGTGAGGCGGACGGCCATGACGGTCACACTCCCCGGCTCGGGCGCGGCAACCGCGTCTGGTCGACCGAACCGGCGAGACCGAGACAACGCTCACACGGCATCCCCGAACCGACGGGGATCCATTCCAGGTGGTCGTAAGGCATCGCCGCGCCGCAACGGGCGTGCAGGAACTCGGGGTGCGAGCCCCCGGAGTGCAGGTCGAAAAGGTGCGCGGAGCGGCGGCTTTCGCCCGCCGTCCCGGCCATGAGCCTGCCGACGGCGAGTACCGTCGCAGGCATCGTGTCCTGAATGATCACGCTGATCCTCCCCCACGAGGTCGGCGGTGGGTGGTCGTGCGCCCCGGGGATCGTGTCCCGGCCGGTCACCTGCCGTCGGTGACCAGCTGGAACGGGCGAACTCCCTGGTGAGCGCCCCGGTGACGGCTGTCGCCGAGGTTCTCGCATACTGCGGGCGAATCACCAACAACCGAGCCCCGGCCGCTGCGATTAATCCTACTCCTGGAATAATCTTCATGTCGAGAGTGGGCGGAGTTGATCACCCACTTGGCCGTGCGGGATAGTCCCGTTGAGGCAAGGAGAAGCTGGGGCCGTGACGGTTCGCGCAGGTCGCGTCTCGCACCCCCGACCGACGTTCGGAGGTACGACCAATGGCCGATTATCCATCGGCGGCGGATTACGATCCGACCACGGCCGTGTCGCTGTTCGACGACTCCGCGTGGGAGAAGTCCTTCGCGAGCGAGCCCAACGGAGGTAACTGTGTCGAGGTCAACCTCGCCCACGAAGGCCTGGTCGGGGTCCGTGACACCAAACTGGCGAAGAGTCCCGTCTTCGTCTTCGATTCCGGTGAGTGGAACGCCTTCCTCCAGGCGGTCAAGGCCGGACAGTTCGATTTGAGCCCCTGACGAAAGGCTCGCGTGCCCTGCCGGGACACGCGAGCCATCCGATCTTCGGTCACTTCGAGTCACACCGTCGCCGGGAGCCCGTTCCCGCGGAGCCTGGATTTGGTGCGCCTCCAGGCGATGGTGATCAGGACGGCCAGGACGATCAGCGGGATCAGGCTGATCGACCAGCTCACCGCCATCGGCGGTCCCGGCTGTTCGAGCACCGTCAGATCGCGGAGTTCCCCCGTGCCCTTGCCCGCGGGACCGTCGATCTCGAACCGGAACGTCCACGCGCCCTGCGTCTGCAAGGCCCGGATGTCCAGTCCCCACACCTCCAGCTTCCGCGGATGCTTCGCCAGCGGCTGCGCGCGGCCCAGCCGCCCGGTCTCCGGATTGACGAACGCGAGCGTCCCCGACTTCCCGGCGATCCCGTCGTCCGGGATGAACGTGAAGTCCAGCGATTGCATGGCGCGCAACGGCCACGTGCTGAAGCCGACCGTCATCCCGTACGGGCCGACCTGCACCCGCTCGGTGTGGACGATGTTCACCGGTTCGTAGGCGTTCGCCGCGGGCGTGGTCGCGAACAGCAACCCGATCGCCGCCGCCAAGGCCAGCAGTGTCTTACGCATGCGCGTCGTCCCCCTTCGCCGGGGCCAGCAGCCTCAGCATCCCGCCGAACCGCCACCCGGCGAACCCGCCGAGCAGCCCGAACACCGCGCCGGCGGCGGCGGTCCCGAACACGAGCGCCCACTCGACGTGCGAGGCCCCGTACACGATCACGTTCTGGATCGGCATGCTCGCGCCGACCAGGAACCCGCCGATCCCGCCGGCCAGCACCGAAACCCGGCCGGCGGAGAGGCCACGCCGCGAAAGCAGGTAGACCGCTTCGAGCACGGCCGCGATCGGCAGCAACGCCATCGGCATCATCGCGGGCATCGCGGGCACGCCGTCGATGTAGTCCCGCATCGGCAACCCGACGGCGCTCGCGTACGCCTCCGCCGCCCACGGCGAGAACCACCAGGTGATCGCCTGGATGACCGCCAGCGACGCGGCGACCCGGACCGCGCCGCCCGGCCGTCCCCAGAACCCGGCGCCCGCCGAGACCAGCAGCACCGAAAGCAGCGCGATGCCCACGGAGATCACGTCGACCAGGTCGACGTCGATCTGCTGGAGCCCCAGCACGGTGACCGTGCTGAACGCGATCAGCACGCCGAGGCTGCCGACCACGCCGAGGGTGCCCCAGCGGTGCTCCCGCGCGGCCGCGAACACCATGACCGTGCCGATGATGCTCAGCGTGATCGACAGCAGCAGCCCGATGTGCGGCGGCGAGTCGATCACCGCGTCGAAGCCGTACAGCCCGTGCCACCACTGGTCCCACAGGCCGTACAACAGGAACATCGCCGCGCCGGTCCCGGTCACCAGATAGCCGGCCGGTGCGGCGAAAAGCTTGCCGAAGACGTTGATCGCCCGGCCGCCGACGCTCGCGTCGACCTGGCGGCCCGCCCGCCGCGCGGCCGTGGTCATCAGCACGACCACGAGACTCGCGAGCCCGGAGATCGCGCTGCCCGAATACAGGAACAGATGCGGCAGCGTGAAGAACGTGTCCGGTCCGACGTCGCCGTGCCACTGGATGTCCCAGGTCAGCCCGATCAGTGAGATCACCGATCCGGCCAGTACCGTGCCCGCCGGTACGAGCCCGGCGCGTTCGCTTCGTGCCACCGAGGCGACCCTCGCCCCTCCCGCGGTGAGATCCATACCCCCTGACCTCCCTCTCCTACTTGACCAGCAAAGGAAAAACGTGCTGCGTGGAGCCGGACGGCCCGCGCAGTGAAACGGTGATCTCCCACTGCCCCGACATCGGCAACAGGACGTCGCCGGTGCGGAACCGGCCCGGCGCCTGGGCGATCGCGGGCGACGGGGCGAGCGCGTGCCCCATCTGCGGCATCACCGGTTCGACGGTGACGACGTCCGGCGTGGCGCCGCTGACGGTCAGGGCGAAGACATTGCCGCCCTGGTGCGGATCCTCGACCGAAAGCCGCACGGTGTACGGGCCCTGGGTCGAGCTCTGCACCTGTTCCCCGCCGCCGCTCGGCCACACCAGCCAGGCCACGATCGCCGCCACGAGCACGGCGACGACGGAAATGAGCAGGACGGGCTTACGTCTGTCCACTATGGACGTCTTGGTGGTCATTGCGGCGCCCCTTCCGGCGGGACTTCGAGCTGCATGGGCACGGTCAGCACCGTGTAGTCGCGTTCGGCCTGCAACCAGATCCGGTACTTGCCGGGGGCGGCGAAGGTGTAGGTGAACGGGACGTCGGGGCCGTACGCGGCGACGGTCTCATCGGGCTTTCCCGGCATACCGGGCGATTGCGGGATCATCGAGTGCACATGGGCCCAGGTCGGCGCGGCAGCGGCATCCGCGCCGACCCGGCTGTCGCCGGTTATCGGGCCGACGACGATCAGGTGGCCGAGCATGCCCAGCCAGGGTTGGAGATCGGCTTTGCCGAACCGCGCGGTGATCGTGGTCGGTGTCCCCGGCTTGACCTCGACGTCGACCGGGTTCCCGTTCACGACCTTCCGGCCGGCGCCCGTCGGCACGGGCTCGGCGGGGGAGTCGTTGCCTGTCGCGACATCCATCGTGGCGCGGACCAACTGCACCCCACCACCTCGCCGGGCGACCTCGGCGGCGACGGCGTAGGTCCCCGCCTCGGGCGGCGTGAACTTCACGCGGTAGTCGCCGGGGGCGACGCGCACCGGATGCAGATGCCAGAGCCTGCCCGTCGGCGAGATGACGACGAGATGCACCAAGGCGTTGTCGTGCACCAGAAGATCGTCGACAGGGCGTCCGGTCGCGCCGTCGGAGAAGGCGAGCCGGACCTCGGCGAGGCCGCCCGATCGCGCGTTCGGCGCCTTCACCGCCAGGTTCACCGGCGGCCGCGAGAAGTCCACAGTGGACATCTGCGCGTTCGCGTACGGGTCCTGGACGTTGTCGATCGTCGGGTCCAGTGCCGCGCCCGGCGCGGGTGGTGCCGGTGTCGACGCCGAGAGCATCGCGCCGGTGACCGCGACCGCGAGCGCGGCGACCATCCCGCCTGCCGGGATCAGCGCGAGCTGTGGTCTCCGGACGCGCAGCGCGACCACGAGACCGATCACCAGGAACACGCCCGCGGCGACGAAACCGCCGAAGGTGGCCTTCTCCCAAGGAGGGATGACCCTGGCCGGGACGAGGAACGGGATCGACGCGGTGTCCGTCCCGTCGTCGAGGCCGAGCTCCCACGGCCCGGGCTGGTCGACCTTCAGCAGCGCCGGATGGGCGCCGGGTTTCCCGTCCAGCTGGACCGTGGCTTCGGAAAACGTGTTCCCGGCTGTCGACGCGCGCAGTTTCAGTGTGCCCGGTGCGCTTCCGGCGTGCGTGACGACGTCGACGTGCAGCGGCCCGGGCGCGATGTCCATCCGTCGCAGCACGATCGTGAGGTCCCGGGTGCCGAGCGTCTGCGCGACCTGGACGTCCGCCCCGCTCGACACGCCGTCCGCCCGGGCCGTGCCGCCCCACAGCAAGGAAGCCAGCGCACAGAGCACGAGTACGCGGGCGATGACCAACGGCGCCGCGCGCCGCCCCCTCGGTGATTTCCCCATCCTGCCTGAAGTTAACGACGGAGGCCGGGGAAAGCGTCACGGCGCCGGGTGAACCTGGGTCCCCCGTACAGGGGACCGTCTCCCTTACTCCGGTCGGGGGCTGAAGGGGACTTTCCCCGCAAGGGATGCGGTGAAAGCGCCCTTCGCCTCGTCTTATGCTGGGAAAGCGTCCTTCAGCCGCCCAGGAAGCGGTAAGCGCGCGGATGCGCCCGGAACCAGACGTTCAGCCTGCCGATCCGGCGCACGAGAGACGAGCGCAACGTCGTCGGCACCAGCCCGCCGGCCAGCCGCACCACGGCCCGGAAGCGGTCGAACCGGCGCTGGTCCTGTTCTGTCCACTGTAGACCGAGGCGTTCACGCAGCGCGGGCGGAAGAGTGCCGCGGATGACGAACATCTGCCCCCGATGCTGCCACCGCTGGAGCCGCACCCACTGTTCGTCGGGCAGCCATCGCCAGGGTTTCTTCACCGTCCGGATCGTCTCGAACAGCGTCGAGATCGTCCCGTTCGGACCGAAGCCGTCGATCGTTTCCGCGTAGTACCGCTCGAATTCCGGCCACGTCGGCGGCATGTCCTGTTCGCGGAGCCCGAGAAGACGGCCGACGTCGCACATCTGCGCGTAGTACTCGTCCAGTTCGGACGCGGTCATCGGCTTGCCGTAGAACCGTTGCGTGTCAACGGGAACCATGACGAGCGTGGCGTGCACCCAGGCGTACGCGCGCGGGTTCAGCGCGCTGTACCGGCGGCCTTCGGCGTCGACCCCGGTGAACCCGCGATGCAGCGCGCGCAACCGGTTCGCCTCGTAGCGCGCGCCTTCGGGGCCACCGTAGATGTAGATGGACAGCGACGCGGCCGTGCGCATCAGCCGCGTCCACGGATCCTCGACGTAGTCCGAATGATCCCGCACCCCGGCCGCGACGACCGGATGCGCGACCTGCAAGACCAGCACCTGACCCGCCAGCAGCCCGGCCCGGAAGTCGCCGAAGTACCGCCACGCCGCCGTCCCCTTGACGATCAGCGGACCGCTCATGACGCGCCGCGGACGAGCATCATCAACGACTGCGCCACCCCGACGCCATCGTCGCCGGTGGCCAGCCTGCGCAACTGCAGTCCGGCGATGATCGCCACGACCGGACCGGTCAGCCGTTCCGGCGACGGCACGCCGAGCGTCTTCAGGATCACCAGCGCGAGCTCGTCGTAGGCGGCGAAACACCGCGCGGCCGCGTCCTGCAGGCCGGGGTCGCGCGCGGCCTGGAGGTACAGCTCGTGCGCGCCGAGTTCGTCGGTGCCGAACGGTAGCTGCGAGATGACCTGCTCGACCACCGACGCGGCCTGCTCGACACTCAACCCCTGCTCGCGGTAGGCGTCCACGAAGCCGGTCAGCTTCGTGGTCTCCTCCTCGACGAACAGCAGCATCGCCTCGCGCAGCAACGCGGTCTGGCTGGGGAAGTGATAGGTCAGCGTGCCGAGCGAGACGCCGGCCGCGGTCGCGATCCGGCGGTTGGTCAGCCCTCCGACGCCCTGTTCCCCGACCACCTTGAGCGCGGCGTGGAGGATCGTCTCGCGGGTGTTCACCAACCGGTCTCGGGCTTGCGGTCCTGCCACCGTTCGACCTCTTCCAGTTGCGCGGCCAGCGAGATCAGCCGTTCCTCCGCATGCGAGGGGCCGAGCAGCTGGCCGCCGAGCGGCAGGCCTTCCGGGCTCAGCCCGGCGGGGACGTTGACCCCCGGCCAGCCCAGCACGTTCCACGGCCAAGCGTAGGGGCAAGCGGCGATCATGGCCTGGTCGGTCTGCCAGCCGGAGAGCTTGTCGAAGGTGCCGATCCGCGGCGGCGGGGTCGCGGTGGTCGGCGTCAGCACGACGTCCACGCGGCCGAACACGGAGCCGATCTGCCGTTGCAGCAACGGTTCCGTGGCCCTGGCCAGCCGCAGCGCCGGTCCGGCCAGCGCCGAGCCCTGCCGCGCGTTGGCCCGCGTGCGCGGGTCGAGCCGGGCCTGGTCCGGGACGCGACGGGACCAGTCACGCACGCCGACGAGCGAACGCGGCAGGAAGGTGAGGCCGATCAGCCGGTAGTCGGGTTCGATCTCGACGATCTCGTGGCCGAGTTCGGCGAACCGCTCCGCGAGCCGGACGACGGCCGCGTGCGCATGCGGGTCGAGCCGGGTTTTCGTGGCGGTGAAAGGGATCCTGGTGGACAGGCCGATCCGCATCCGGCCCGGTTCGCGGCGCGCGGCCGACTGGAACGCGGTCCCGGTGCCCGCCGCGACGTCGAGCAGCAGGGCCGCGTCGGCGACGGTGCGCGCGAGCGGGCCGACCACGGTCAGGCCGTGGAAGAGTTCGCGTTCGGTCGGGACGCGGCCGCGCTGCGGTTTGATCCCGACCAGATCGGTCCACGCGGCCGGGATCCGGATCGACCCCGCCCCGTCGGATCCCAGCGCGGCGGCGATCACCCCCGACGCGATGGCCGCCGCCGCGCCGCCCGAGGAACCGCCCGGGGTGCGCTCGGTGTCCCACGGATTGCGGGTCGCGCCGAACGCGGGGCCTTCGGTGAACGGCCATTGGCCGAGTTCCGGGGTGTTGGTCTTGCCGATGAGCACCGCGCCCGCCTCGCGGAGAGCGGTGACGGGCGGGGAATCCGTTGTCGCGACCGAGAAGTCGCCTTCGCAGCCGAACGCCGTCGGCATCCCGGTGACGTCGAGGTCGTCCTTGATCGCGGTGGGGACGCCGAGCAGGGGAGCGGTCTCTCCGGCGGCCAGCCGCCGGTCGGCCTCCTCGGCCTCGCGAAGGGCCTCTTCGGCGCGAAGGCTTTTGAAGGCGTTGAGAGTCGGCTGGCTGGCCTCGGCCTTCTCGAGCGCCAAGCGCGTGAGCTCGACCGACGTCGTGGCTCCGGTGGCGAGCATCGCGGCCTGTTCGGCCAGGCCCGTGAAGGCGAGCTCCGGTTTCGACGTGGTCATGGCTCCCCCTGCCTCTCTCGTTCGTTCAAACGAACGATACCACCGGGTAACCTCGATCGCGCGTCTTCGGTGTGGTTACGTGACCTGCATGAACCTGGATCGCTTCCCCCGCGTCGACCTCGGTGGCCATCCGACGCCCCTGCATCCGGCGCCCCGGCTGGGCGAGGCCCTCGGTCTGCCGAACCTGCTGCTCAAACGCGACGACGTGCATCCGCTCGGCGTGGGCGGCAGCAAGCTGCGCAAACTCGAATTCCTGCTCGGCGCGGCGATCGAGAACGGCGCCGACACGGTGATCACCTTCGGCGCGCTGCAGACCAACCACGGCCGCCAGACCGCCGCCGCCTGCGCGAAGCTCGGGTTGCGCTGCGAACTGGTGCTCACGGCGAAGGTCCCTCGCGACGGCGACGCGTACGAACGGTCCGGCAACGTCTCCCTCGACCATCTCTTCGGCGCGAACGTGCACGTCTGCCGTGACGGCGAGGAGACCGGCAGGACCTACGACCGGCTGATCACCGAGGCCGCGGCCGAGGGCCGCAAGGTGGCCACGTTCCCGGTCGGCGGGTCCGACGGCGTCGGCGCGCTCGGCTACGTGGTGGCCGCGCGCGAGATCGCCGGGCAACTCGCCGAGCGGGGAGTCACGAAAGCGAGGCTGGTCGCGCCGCACGCCAGCGGCGGGACGTCCGCCGGGCTCGTCGTCGGGACGGCGGACCTCGACTGGCTGACACTGGACATCGCCTGCGTCAGTCATCCGGTCGACGAAGCCCTGGACAACCTGGCCGATCTCACCATCGCGGCCTCCGTGCTGCTGGGAACCGAGCCGCCGTCACTCGACGGTCTGCACATCGACGACCGCGCGATCGGCCCCGGCTACGGGATCCCGACCGCCGCGACGTGGGACGCGATACGGCTTTTCGGCCGCACGGAAGGGATCGCGCTCGATCCCGTGTACACCGGCAAGGTGGGTGCCGCGCTGGTCGAGTGGGCCGCCGAAGGCCAGTTCGCGGCCGACGAGCACGTTGTCTTCCTGCACACGGGAGGACTGCCCGGTCTCTACGGTTACGCCCCTGAGTTCACCGACGCGGTGAGCCGCTGACGCGACTTTCAGCATCCCGGCGATCAGGATCACGTGCACCACCAGTGAAAGCCGTTGCGTGACACCGACGGGCATGATGTCGGTCAGCGTCTTGAAGAACGGGATGTCGGCCAGGCGCACGAAGATGAAACTGAGCCCGAAGACGATCAGGCTGGCCGCGCTGCCCCAAGCCAGGCGGCCGATCTGCCGGGCCGCGGGGGTGCCGCGCAGGTTGTCGCGCAGGGTGAACCCGGCGGCGGGCAGGCTGAGGAACGCGATGAGGCACGCGTACAGGTGGATCTCGCCGCTGACCGGGTCCGGGTATTCGGGGTAGCTCGCCGGGAAGATCGCGGCCGCCGCCAGTCCGAGTGACCACAGCACGAACAGCAGTTTCGTGGTGCGGCTGAGCGGGATGCCCGCCGCGGCCAGCGCGCCGAGCGCGGTCAGCGAGCCGATCGACAGGGAAAGCACGCTGGCCCCGAGCATGCCCGTGCCGCGGTCGACGTAGGCGTAGCTGGACAACGTGTCGAACACCGGATCGCGTGAGCTGATCAGGTGCAGCACCACCATGGTGACCAGCGCCCAGCCGATCGCCGCGACCGACGCGATGAGCCAAGGCTTGGCCCGCGATCTCTCCCCGGGAAACGTCATGCGTCCAGCCTGCTCGCGCGGGCGTGGATTTCCGATCCGGGAAGCCCCCGGTTCTACCCTGGGGCTACCCCTAGCTCGACCAGTACCAGTAGCTGGTCATCGTGCCTTTTCGCGCGGGGCCAGCGGGCGCCGTCCGGGTCCTGTTTCTCCGCCGTGCGCACCGCGTCGAGGACCGCGTCCGGACCACGCTCGCGGCTGAGGGCGAGCACCTCCGGCCAGCCGAACAGGCCGTACTCGTCGACCCCGATCGCGACCCCGTCCGTCGCCAGCAGCAGGGCTTCGACCTCCGAACGCGGCCAGCTGCGGCGGACGGCCTCGTCGGCCGCCTTCGGTTCCGCTTCGGCGACCCAGAAGCCGTCCGGCGCGTTGCGTTTCGCGCGGACGTCGGCCCCTGTGCGAAGCTGCCCGCTGTCACGGAGCGAAACCAGCCTGTCGTCCGTAAGCGGGTCCGCGCCGGAGGGGCCGAAGGCGATGATGGGACTGTCGGCGAGCACCAGCGCGTCGACGGTGTCGTCTGTCCAGCGCGCGATCGCGACCGTGCTCGACGGTGATCGTCCCGGTTCGAGACCTTCACGACCCGCGACGTCGGCGATCGACCCGGCCAGCAGGACCGCGAGATCCGCCTCGGGTTCCGCGGTCAGCGCCCGCGACAGGCTGCGCACGAGCAGGCTCGCGTACCAGCCGCCGGACGGCAGATCCGGTCGCGGCGCGGTCGCCCCGTCGAGCACCACCACGGCGTTGCCGAGTACGGCGACGTGGTCTTCGGTCGGGCGCGATGCTCCGTCCGCGCCTACTCCGTCCCTTTCCGCCACTGCGATTTCGACCATGGCCAGACCCTAACTGTCAACTGAGGTTGACGCGGGCGAGATGTCAACGTAGGTTGACGTCATGACCGAAGCGACAGATCTGGCCGCGCGAGCCGGCGACCGCGATCCCCGGGTGGGATTGCGCGCCGTCGCCGCCTTGCGCCGGCTGTTGGAACAACTCGAGGCCGTGCAGGTCCGCAGCGCGCGGGTGCACGGCTGGTCCTGGCAGGAGATCGCGGCCGAGCTGGGGGTCAGCAGGCAAGCGGTGCACAAGAAGTACGGGAGGCACTGATGTTCGAACGGTTCACCACCGAACTCCGCGAGGTCGTCATGGGGGCGCAGCGGGTCGCTTCGGACGAGGGGTCCGCGAACGTCGACCCGCTGCACCTGCTGACGTCCCTCGCCCGGCACGCCGGCGTGCTCACCACCCTGGGCTGCCCGGCGGACGAACTGGCCGACGACCTCCGCCGCGTCCGCCGCCGGGGCGGGATGAGCGACGCCGACGTCGAAGCCCTGAGCGGATTCGGCATCGACGTCGAGCACATCGTCGAGCGGGTCGAGCAGACGCACGGGCCCGGCGCGCTGACCGGGGGACAGCGCGGCGGGCGCGGGCACCGGCCCTTCACGCAGGACGCGAAGAAGGTACTGGAGAAGAGCCTTCGCGAAGCCATCGAAGTCGGCAGCAAGCGCATCGAAGGCGAGCACCTCCTGCTCGCGCTGACGGCGCTTCCCGGGGTGGCCGCCGACGTCCTCGCGCAGCGGGGGATCGACTACCTGGCCGTACGGCGCCTGGTGGAGCAACGCGAGGCCAGCTGACCGTCGGACCGCGGGATGGTGGGGGTTCGTCACTCCCGCATCGTCGCTCGGTGTCGCCCAGCTTCGGAGCTTGATCAACGGAGGATCCGGGACACTCCACGTCCCCGATCCTCCGTTGATCAAGATCGCGCCGGTCACGACCGGTGGCAGACGACGTCACGGGGGAGGATTCCGGACGTTCAACGGCCGGAATCCTCCCCCGTTGATGAAGGATTTAGGGCGTTCAGCGTCGCGAATCCCTCATCAACGAGACCGAGCGTGGAGGATCCAGGACGTTCACCGTCCCAAATCCTCCACACACAGCTTTCGCGACATGCCCGACCATCCCGGCGGCGACCCGTCAGGCCCGCTCACGCCACACGACGTACGGCAGGAAGGCCTGCGTCAGCGGTCCGATGGCCAGCGCGTAGAGGACCGTGCCGACACCGACGGTGCCGCCCAGCAGCCAGCCGGCGGTCAGGACGGTGATCTCGATGAGGGTCCGGACGAGGCGGATCGACTTGCCCGTCCGGGCCGCGAAACCGGTCATCAGCCCGTCGCGGGGGCCCGGGCCGAGCCGCGCCCCGACGTAGATCGCGGCGGCGAGGCCGTTGAGCACGACACCGGCGACCAGGTTGAGGATCTGCCAGCCGAGGACGTCCTGCTCGGGCAGGAACAGCCGGACCAGGTCGACGGTCAGCGAGATGACCACGATGTTGGCGAGCGTGCCGATCCCGGGCCGCTGCCGCAGGGGGATCCACAGCAGGAGCACCAGGACCGAAGCGATCGCGGTGACCGTGCCGAACGACAGGCCGGTGAGCTTCATCAGGCCCTCGTGCAGCACGTCCCACGGGTCGAGGCCGAGCCCCGACCTGGTCAGCATGGCCATGCTGCCGCCGTAGAGGGCGAGCCCGCCGACGAGCTGGATCGAACGGCGGGTGGTGTCGTGGGAGATGCCGACGGGTTTGAGGTCGAGTTTGAGTGCCACGGATGCACCATCAGGGGTAAGTGGCTACCTTGACCATGACCAATCTGGAACAATTGGTCTTATGGAACCGCTGATCCCGCTGACTGGACGCGTTTCAGGCTCGAAATTGGCCATTTTGCTGGGGAGTTGGCGGCAGAGTGGTTCTCGACACGGTGCCGCGGATCTCGCGGCGGCGGTCGAGCTGCTCGTCCTCGACGGAAGGCTCCCGCTCGGCACGAAACTCCCCGCCGAACGCGAGCTGGCCGACGCCCTCGAAGTCAGCCGCACGCTGATCGGCGCCGCGCTGGACAAACTGCGGGCCGACGGGCTGGTCGCCAGCCGTCGCGGGGCCGGGTCCTGGATCGCGTCTCCCGGGGGCAGGGGCCGGGAGACGATCCTGCCGTCCGGGGAGGACCTCATCGACCTCGCCCAGGCCTGCCCGCCCGCGATCCCCGGTCTGGTCCCGGCCGTGGACGCCGCGCGCAAGGCGCTGGTGGACCACCTCGGCGAGAACGGCTATCACGTGCGCGGCCTGCGGATCCTGCGTGAGCGGATCGCTCGCCGCTACACCGAACGCGGCCTGCCGACCAACGCCGACCAGGTGATGATCACCAACGGCGCCCACCACGCGTTCGTACAGGTCCTGCGCATGCTGGCCGGCCCCGGCGACCGCGTGCTGGTCGAGCAGCCGACGTATCCGAACGCGCTCGAAGCCATCGGCGCCGCACACGCCATTCCGGTGCCGGTGCCGCTCGACCCGGCCACCGGCTGGGACGTCGTCGGAATCGAGGCCGCGCTGCGGCAGTCCGCGCCGAGGCTCGCGTACTTCGTCGCGGACTTCCAGAACCCGACGGGCCTGCGCATGGACGCGGCCGACCGGGAGCGGCTCGCGGCCGCGCTGAGCCGCGCGCGGACGCCCGCGATCATCGACGAGACCCTGGTCGAACTGGACCTCGAGGGCGATCCGGCCGACGGGCCGCCGCCGCTGGGCGCGTTCGCGGGCGACCTCGGCATCACGATCGGTTCGGCGTCGAAGTCGCATTGGGCCGGACTGCGGCTCGGCTGGATCCGCGCTTCCGAGGACGTCGTCGGCAGGCTGATCGCGGCCCGGTTCGCCGTCGACCTGGGATCGCCGGTCTTCGAGCAACTCGTCCTCGCCGAACTGCTGGACGACGGCGGGGCCGCGCTGGCGCACCGTCGAGAGGAGACGCTGGCCCTGCGCGACGCGCTGACCGGGGCGCTGAACTGGTACTGCCCGGAGTGGACGTTCACCGTGCCGCCCGGCGGGCTTTCGCTGTGGTGCCGCCTGCCGGAGCCGATGAGCACACGCCTGGCCGTCGCGGCGGCGGGACACGGAGTGCAGGTGGCGCCGGGTTCGCGGTTCGGTGTCCACGGTGGACTGGAGCGCTGGCTGCGCCTGCCGTACTCGCTCCCGGCCGACAGGCTGTTCGAGGCCGTGCGACGGCTGGGCGCGGCCGCCGCTTCGGTCGCCGCGACCCCCGCCACGGCCGCCCCGGTCACCGTCCAGGTCACCTGACCCGGAAACGGAAATAGCCGGTGCGCCGGCGGGGCGGCCGATGCTCCAGGGAGGGCATCGGCGCCGCACGACCAGCGCACCGGCTATCCGGCCCGCCCCGAGACCGAAATCTCGGGACGGGCACCGCGGCGGTTACCCGGCACAGCCCCTCGACGTGCCGGGAACCGCCCGCGGTTCAGGTGGACTTCGAGCTTGGCCGGCTCCTGCTCGGCGCGGTGAGCAGAAGCCCCCGGAGTCCACCCGGTGCTGGTCCCGGCGCCGCCGGGGCAGCGCGGCGCCGGGACCGGGATCCGAACCGGCCGGGCGCGGTCGGCCGTTCGGGAAGACAGGGGGATACCTGAACGAGGGCAGGCGAAAGCGGACTCAGGCCGAGGACTTCAGAGGACGTCGAAACCCGAAGTTGATCTTGGTTTGGACGTGGTTCTCCCCGGCGACCCGGTCAGGTCAGTCGGGGGAGGTGGCCGGAAGCGCGGCTTCCCGGCCGGTGCGCTCGCCTTCGTGGTCGCAACCGGCTCCGATGAGCTTCAGCTGCGTGGCGGGCATTCCGGAGTCGAGCACGGCGAGCGGCCCGCGGCCGCCGCCGGAGTGGTCGTGCCCTGGCTGCGCGCTCGTCGTGGGCGCGACCGGGGTCGCCGGGGTGTTCGGCAGGCCACCGCCGCCGCCCGAGCCGCCGCCGTCCGGGGACGCGTGCGTGTCGGAAGCGGCGGGCCCGGCCTGAGCAGGCTTGGGGTCGGTCTTGAGCTGCACGGGCAGCGCGGCGAGGCGGTGGTTCTGGACCGCGGGCGCCGGGGTGGGCGGCGTGGCGGGGACGAACGGACGCGGGTCCGGCGTGATCGGCTCGGACGCGGGCGTCGTGGCGGTCTTGGCCGGGACGGCGATGGTGACCGAGCCGCCCGCCGACTGGCCCGAGCCGCCGCCGAAGACGGGGTCGAGCACGTCGCCGGCGCCCGGCAGGAGCCCCGGATTGCTCGATCCGCAGCACGGACCCGGTTTGACGATCGGTTCGACGACGTGCTCGCTGATTCCGCCGAGGACCCCGCCGACGGTTTCGACGACCCCGCCGACCGTGTTCGTGACGAGGTTCAGCACGCCGCCGAGGAGGCCGCCCAGCAAACCGCCGGACGCCTGAGGCTTCGAAGTCTTCTTTTCCGGTTCCGGAGAAGAAGACTTCTCGACGGAACTCGCGTTCGATACGGCCTTTTCCTCGACGGTGCTCTCGGAAGACGCGGCCTCGGGCTCCGTGGCCGGCTCCTTGGCCGAAACGGGAGCGGGCTCTTCCTTCGGGGATTCGGTCTTCGGGGTTTCGGTGGTATCGGCGGCTTTCGTGGTCCCGGTCGCGCTGGAGTCCGAAGTGGACTCCTCCGGTGTAGCCGTTTTCCCGGATCCCGCTTCATTCGCGGGCTGGACCACGGAGGTCTCCGGCGTCACGGGGGTCTGCTCGTCGGCCGAAGCCGGAGTGGACAGGACGGCGCCGAGAAGCCATCCCGTGAGCG
Source organism: Amycolatopsis azurea DSM 43854 (assembly GCF_001995215.1). Classification (GTDB taxonomy): domain Bacteria; phylum Actinomycetota; class Actinomycetes; order Mycobacteriales; family Pseudonocardiaceae; genus Amycolatopsis; species Amycolatopsis azurea. The sequence goes on along the minus strand of NZ_MUXN01000005.1, from coordinate 33,037 downwards.
CGAGCCCGCCCGCGAAAAGAATTCGCGCGCCGGTCTTCGGGAAGGTGAGGCCGTGACGGGACACGACTGCCGCACCACTCACAGCAATCACCACCGTCCGCGCCTGAAACCCACGTTCTCCGCGTGAGTTCGATCTTTCTTGGGGTCTCTTCCGGTCAGGTCGCAGTTCCCCCGGGGCTGCACCAGTTTTAGCACCGGAGGGGAGTGTTTCATCTCAGCCGCCGCTGATCCAGCCCGTTAGGCGGAACGACGCAACCGGCTCCGGTGCATGGAGTACCGAAGTTGATCACTCTCGGTGTGTGCCCGGCGGCCATCCGAGTCCGGGTGGAACTACTCAAATCCGCGATGACCTGACCTTTTCCGGATCCCTGCTGCGGTGTGTGCCGTCCAAGTCGCGTTCGGTGATCGACGTGGCGGTCGCGGGCCGTCTGGAGAGGAGAGTCCGGGATGTGGGACGTGAAAGCGGTTTCGGCGGCGGTGCTCGGCGCGCTGAAGACCTATCGCCTGACCGAATCCGACGCCAGGGACGTCTGTCAGGACGCTTGGCTGGAACTGCTCCGCGCGCCGGGAGCGCTACGCGACGAAGCGAAACTCAGGGCTTGGCTGACGACCACCGCGCGGCGCCGGGCGGTCCGGATGATCACCAGGAACAGGCGTGAAAATCCGCGCCCGGTCCCGGCCGCCGAGCCGAACCCGGCCGCCGGTTCGACCCCGGAGGCCGAGGTCGTCCGCGCCGAACTCGGCCGCGCGCTCTGGGCGGCGGTCGATCTCCTGCCGGACGTCCACCGGCGGCTGATGTGGCTGCTCGCACACCGGCCGGAACTGTCCTACGCGCAGCTCGCGGGGGAGCTGGGGATCAGTCCGGCCAGTGTGGGCAGGCTGCGAAGAAGGTGCCTCGACCGGCTCAGACGCGCGCTCGAAAAGGGCGGCTGGGCGTGAAGGACATCGGACGAGTCACTGGAGTTTGCGCAATCGGGTGACCGCTTCGTCGATGACCTCGTTGCGCTTGCAGAACGCGAACCGCAGCAGATGTTTCCACTCTTCCGGGTGATCGGTGAACACCTTTACGGGCACGGCCGCCACCCCCACCCGTTCGGGGAGCTGCCAGGCCAGTTCCCCGGCGTCCTCGAAGCCGAGCGGACGCACGTCGGCGCAGATGAAGTACGTCCCCGCGGTCGGCCGGACGGCGAACCCGGCCTCCGCGAGACCGGCCGCGAGCCGGTCCCGTTTGGCCTGCAGGCTCGTGCGCAGTTCCTCGGCCCAGGGCACCTCGTGGTCCAGCGCGTGGGCGACGGCCGGCTGGAGCGGGCCGCCCGAGACGAAGGTGATGAACTGCTTCGCCGCCTTCACCGCCGCGACCAGATCCGGGCTCGCGCAGACCCAGCCGATCTTCCAGCCGGTGCAGTTGAACGTCTTGCCCGCGCTGGAGATCGAGACCGTGCGGTCGCGCATGCCGGGGAACGTCGCGAGCGGCAGGTGCTCGGCGTCGTCGAAGACCAGGTGCTCGTACACCTCGTCGGTGATCGCGATCAGGTCGTGCTCGACGCAGAGCGCGGCGACGACCTCCAGTTCGGCGCGCGTGAACACCGTGCCGGTCGGGTTGTGCGGCGAGTTGATCAGGATCGCCCTGGTCCGGCCGGTCACCGCGGCGCGCAGGCCCTCGATGTCCAGCGCGAACCGGCCGTCGCGTTCCACCAGGCCGACGACCCGCCGCTCCGCCCCCGCCATGGCGACCGCGGCCGCGTACGAGTCGTAGTAGGGCTCGATGACGATGACCTCGTCGCCCGCCTGCGTCAGCGCGATGAGCGACGCGGTGATGGCCTCGGTGGCACCGGCGGTGACCAGGATCTCCGTGTCGGCGTCGTACTCGATGCCGTAGCGGCGGCGATGCCGCGCGATCGCCGCGCGCAACTCCGGCCGTCCCGGACCCGGTGGGTACTGGTTCGCGCCTCCGAACAGCGCGTTCTTGGCGGCGTCGAGCATCCCGGCGGGTCCGTCGGTGTCGGGGAAACCCTGGCCGAGGTTGACGGCTTCGTGGCGGACGGCCAGTGCCGTCATCTCCGTGAAGATGGTCGACGTGAAGGGCTGGAGGCGGGGTACTAGGACAGGTTCGCGCACGATCAGCCATCCTCACGGACAATGGTGGTGTGGAGCAACTGACGCCCGCCAAGGTGACCCCAGCCGATCCGCCAGGTGGAACAGCCGCCGAGGAGGAGAAGCGCCGCGGCCTGCGCAAGATGAAGATGGTCGCGCTGTCGTTCCTGCTCGGGGCGACGGTGATCTTCCTGCTCACCAGCTGGGCCGAGGCCGCGGGCTGGCCGGGCTGGGTCGGCTACGTCCGTGCCGCCGCCGAAGCCGGGATGGTCGGCGCGCTCGCCGACTGGTTCGCGGTGACCGCGCTGTTCCGGCATCCGCTGCGGATCAAGATCCCGCACACGGCGATCATCCCGAACAAGAAGGACGCGCTGGGCAGCAGTCTCGGTGACTTCGTCGGCTCGAACTTCCTGTCCGAGTCCGTGATCCGCGAGAAGCTGAGCCGGGTCGAGGTGTCGAAGCGGCTCGGTGGCTGGCTTTCGCAGCCGAAGAACGCCGAACGCGTGACGTCCGAGCTGGCGACCGTCGTGCGCGCCGCGGTCAAGGTGCTCCGCGACGAAGACGTCCAGGCGATCATGGAACAGGCCGTGGTCAAGCGGATCGTGGACAAGCCGTGGGGCCCGCCGCTCGGCAAGATCCTGGAGGGCGTGTTCGCCGACGGGGCGCACCACAAGCTGGTCGACCTGATGTGCGACCGCGCCTACGAATGGGTGCGGGACAACCACACGACGATGCTGCGCGTGGTCTCGGACCGGGCGCCGAGCTGGTCGCCGAAATTCGTCGACGAGATGCTCGCGGACAAGGTCTACGGCGAGGTCCTGTCCTTCGTGTGGGCGGTGAAGACCGACGTCAACCACCCCATGCGGCTGGCGCTGGACAAGTTCCTCGGCGAGTTCGCCCAGGACCTCCAGACCGACCCCGAGGTGATGGCGCGCGCCGAGCAGGTCAAAGCCCAGATGCTGGGGCACGACGAGGTGCAGAAGCTGATCGGCTCGGCGTGGGCGACGGCGAAGGAGATGCTGCTCAACGCCGCCGAGGACCCGTCGAGCGAGCTGCGGCGCCGCGTGCGCACCGGACTCGAGACCCTGGGCGGTCGGCTGGTCTCCGACGACCAGATCCGGTCCAAAGTGGACACCTGGGTGGAGGGCGCGGCGGCCTACGTGGTCACGCACTACTCCAAGGAGATCACCACGATCATCACCGACACCGTGGAGCGCTGGGACGCCGAGGAGACCTCGCGCAAGATCGAGCTCCAGGTGGGCCGGGATCTCCAGTTCATCCGGATCAACGGCACGGTGGTCGGCGCGCTCGCCGGTCTGGTCATCTACGCGGTCGCGCAGCTGCTCTTCTGAGCCTCGGCGCATATACCACACTCCGGAGGCCTCACCCGGAGTTGTCCACAGGAAGTGGAGTCATCCCCAGGGTTATCCACAGCATTTCACGTCTTTGGCCTAACGCTGTGCACAACCCCTGGGGGTAACTCGGGGGTGGGTGACCCCAGAAGTTGTGGTCATTCGGGTCCGGATAGGTGCGGACGCCCGCCAGATCACAAGTGTCGTCCACCTGATCACGCGTGTCGTCCCTCCAATCACGTGAGTCGTCCGCCGGGGCGTCCCGCCTCAGGTCGAGATGTCCGCCGTCCGCGCCCGCCAGGTCCGCGCCTTCTCCCGGTTCCCGCAGGCCCGCATCGAGCACCACGTCCTCGACCGGTTGCGCGATTCGTCGTAGAACGCCCACAGGCAGTCGTCCGCCGGGCAGATCTTGAGCCGGATCCACTCGCCGAGCACGGTCAGCCGGGTGGACGCCGCCATCACCGCTTCGCTGACCGTTTCCGCGACGAGGAGCGGGCCTTCCGGGCCGAGGACGATCTCCGCCGGCGCGCGCAGGCCGAGCCGGGGCAGTCGCGGGTCGCCGATGGCCGCCCGCAGCGCGTCCCGGGTTTCGCGCGCGGCCGCGGGGGTGTCCGCCCGCAGCCGGTGATCGCGCGCCCAGCGTTGCCAGGGCTCCAGATCGTCCAAGAGGTCGGTGCCGTGCTCGACGTTCACCGTGTTCAGAAACTCGACCACCAGGGACGCGTCGGTGTTCACCTCGCACAGTGTACGGGCGAGACCTGTTGTCATCGGCTCCGATAACCCGCATACTCGGTTCACTGGTTACTCGATCGTCTTGGAGGATGGACCATGGGTGCGGTACCGACCTTCGGCGCGGTGGCCCTCGACTGCCCGGACCCGGTCGCGCTGGCGGAGTTCTACCGCGAGCTGCTCGACTGGAAGGCGGCCGAAGTCGCCGAAGACGGCCATTGGGTGACGCTGCGGAATCCCCAGGGCGGTGCGCGGTTCTCGTTCCAGCGCGTGCCGGACTACCGCCCGCCCGCTTGGCCGTCCGCCGAGAACCCGCAGCAGGCGCACATCGACCTCGACGTCACCGACATGGAGGCCGCCCACGAGCGCGCGCTGGCCATCGGCGCGAAGCTGCTGGACGACTCCCCGGAGACGTTCCGGGTGTACGCGGATCCGGCCGGACACCCGTTTTGCCTGTGCGCCTGCTGACCTCGGACGAGAAAAATGCGTAATCTCTGATACGTGATTTGTCCGAAGTGCCAGAACGCCATGAAGACCGTCGACAAGAACGGCATCCACATCGACCAGTGTCAGGGATGCCGCGGCATCTTCCTGGACAGGGGCGAACTGGAGGCCATCGCCGGTGCCGAGAACTCGTACTACGGCGGGCACCAGCCTCCGCCGTACCAGGGAGGTGGGCACGCGCCGGCGCCGCACTACGGCCGTCCGGACTCCCCGCGGCCGCATCGCGGCGGGTACGCCGACTCCCCGAAGGGCTACCGGGGCGGTTACGCCGACTCGCCCAAGGGATACCGCGGCGGCTACGCGGACTCCCCGCACGGGTACGGCCACCACGGCAAGCGTCGCAAGGGCGGCTTCCTCGAAGGCCTCTTCGACTGACCGTGGTCCTCGATCTCAAGATCTGCCCGGCCTGCGGTGATCGCGCCGAACGGCCACACGTCGAGAGCGGGCTGCTGGTGTGCGCGGAATGCGCGCACCGGTGGCCGTTCCGGCGGCTCCCGTTGTTCGCGCTGACCGGGCCGAGCGGGGCGGGCAAGTCGACGGTCGGGCCGCTGCTGGCGCGCCGTCTCGGCGACCTCGCGCTCGTGGTCGAGCAGGACGTGCTGTGGACCGGGGCGTTGCGCGACGACGTCCCCGGTCATCCCGCGTTCCGCTCGACCTGGCTGCGGATGGCGGCGATGCTGCACCAGAACGGCCGTCCGGTCGTGCTCTGCGGCACCGTCGCGCCGCCCGAGTTCGAGCGGCTGCCCGAGCGCGTCTTCTTCTCCGACATCCACTACCTGGCGCTCGTCAGCGAGCCCGAAGCCCTCCGCAAGCGTTTGCTGGCGCGGCCCGCGTGGCGCGAGTGGGACGAGGAGCGGGTCGAGGAGATGCTGGAGTTCAACGAGTGGCTGCAACGGGAAGCGCCCTCGATGGCTCCGCCGGTCGAGGTGTTCGACACCACCCACCTCCCGGTGGACGCCGCCGTCGACCACGTCGAGACCTGGGTGCGAAGCCTGCTTTCAGGGACACAAGGGCCAAGTGCGGCCGTCGGGTGAATCCAGCCAGATCACCTGCTCCTCGCCGTCGAGGCTGAGCCCGAACCGGTCTCGCCACGGCTGGCCGAGATCGAGCCACTCCTCGTACGCGCTTTCGACGCCTTCCCACAGTCGCCGCGGGCCGCCTTCGGCCACTTCGAACCCGCCGCCTGCCTGCCGGTGCCGTATCCATGAGCCGTCCGGATGGACCAACGCGGTGATCCCGCCTTCGCGCAGGGCAGCCACACCCGGGAGCTGAAGCCCGGCGAAGAACTCGAAGCGGCTGCGGACCTCCGTGATCACTCCTATCGGCAGCCGCGTCGGCCGCCAGACGACGTCGCCTTCCGGCACCTTCGACGGCTTGAAGCGGTGCGCGCGCAGTGGCATGAAGCGACCGTCGCGCGCCAGTACCCGTCCGTGGCCGGTCGCCCCTTCGCCCGCGACGATCCGGACGAGCCCGCCGCCGATCGGCCGGTTGAGCGTGGTGACGATGAGCCCGCCCGGCACCGTCTGTTCCAGCCACGCGGGCGGGATCGACGACACCGAGCACGTACAGATGACCCGGTCGTAGAGCACGCCCGCCGGGAAGCCCTCGGCGCCGTCGCCCGCGGCGCACGACGGCGCGTATCCGGCTTCCGCGAGCCGCTTGCGCGCGGCGTCGACCAGATCCGGGTCGATGTCCACTGTGTACACCAGCCCGGAGCCGAGCCGCTGGCACAGCAGGGCGGCGTTGTAGCCGGTGCCCGTGCCGATCTCCAGGACGCGGTTCCCGTCGGCGACCCGGAGCTCTTCGAGCATGATCGCCATGATCGTCGGCTGGCTGGACGAACTCGTCGGCGTCCCCGGCTGCGCGCCGAGATAACGGGCCCGTTCCCAGAGCCCGGAATCGTCGTCGAGCTGGACGACCAGCACGTCGGGGGAGTAGACGCGGGCGAGCCACTTGTCGTCGCCGGTCTCCATCGCGGCCCAGCCGTTCGCCGCCGGGACGAAGAACCGCGGCAGGAAGACGTGTCTCGGCACGGTGCGGAACGCGGTGATCCAGCGCGCGTCGTGCAGCACCCCCTCGCCGAGCAGATGCCCGACCAGGCGCCGCCGCAGCCGCGTCGCGTTCGACATCCCTCCACGGTAGCCGGGTGAGCACCGACACACCCGATGGTTGCAAGCAGAGTGCTTGCAATAGCTAGCACTCGCGCGTAGCGTTGAAGACGTCGCGAGGAGGTGACCGATGTCAGACACCAACCGGGATCAGCCCGCATCGGGCGGACCGATGGAGAAGGTCGCGGACATCGCTTCCGACATCGGCGAGTACATCAGGCAGCAGCGCAGCAACGCGAAGATCTCCTTGCGGCAGCTGTCGAAACTCGCCGGAGTGTCCAATCCGTACCTGAGCCAGATCGAGCGCGGGGTCCGCAAACCCAGCGCGGAGATCCTGCAGCAGATCGCCAAGGGCCTGCGTATCTCGGCCGAGGCGCTCTACGTGCAAGCGGGAATCCTCGATCTGCCCACGGGCGGCCCGGTCGGCGACGCGATCCGCGCCGACACCGAGCTGACCGAACGGCAGAAGCAGGTCCTGCTCGACGTCTACGAATCGTTCCGTCGCGAGAACGCCGCCGCGAAGCCGACGCAGGCGGCGGACGCGAAACCCGAAGACCCCGCAGCCGAATCCAAGGAGACAGCATGACCACGGCCACGACCACCAAGACCGAACGCAAGCACACCGCCCTCGACCAGGTCCGCACCCCGCTGCTGGCCGCGCTCGGCGCCGGCAACCTGGCGGGCCAGGCCGTCGTCGACGCCGTCTCGAAGGCCAAGGAGCGTGTCGTCGAGAGCGGCGAGGCCGCCCGCAAGAACATCGAGGAGCTCCCGCACGACGTCGAGGGCCTCCGCGAGAAGCTGGACCCGGCCGAGCTGCGCAAGGTCATCGACGAGTACACCGAGGCCGCGCTGAAGCTGTACAACAAGCTGGCCGAGTCCGGTGAGCAGGCGTGGGACAAGTTCGCCGCGCAGCCGCAGGTCAAGAAGACCATCGAGCAGCTCGAAGAGGCGCTGAGCACCGCGCAGGACCGCGTCGAGGACGTGACCACCGACGCCCGTGAGCGCATCGACACCGTGCTCGGCAAGGTCACCAAGGGCACCCGCTCGGTGGGCGAGAAGACCGCCCGCAAGGTGACCGAGGTCGCCGGCGAGATCGCCGACGAGGTCGAGGAGATCGGCGACGACCTCGCGCACGAGACCCGCTCGGCTTCGCGCAAGGTCGCCAACAAGACCGCGCCGAAGACCACCTCCCCGGCCGCGCGCCGCACCAGCACCACCGCGGCCGCCAAGAAGCCGGCCACCGCGCCGAAGACGACCGACAAGTAGGTCCGCGCGAACTCCCAGGGCCCCCGGCACCGCTTCGGTGCCGGGGGCCCGGGTCATTCGCCCGGTTTGACGTAAGCTGGCTTCGTGCTCGTTGCCACCTGGATCCTCATCGCCATCCATTGGGCCGGCGCACTGACGGGGCTGTTCGCGTTCGTGCACGCGCTGCGTCAGCGCTCGGACGCGTACTCGGCCGCCGATCGCAAGACCAAACCCATCTGGATGCTCATCACCGGCGGGGCCACCGTCGTGATGGTCCTGTTCGAGTTCTACGGCGGCGGCATGATCCTTTGGCTGCCCGCCCTGGTCGCGGTCCTGGTCTACCTCGTCGACGTCCGCCCCAAGCTGATCGAGGTGCAACGCGGCGGCCGCAACTGGTGATTAGGGTGGGTCCTGTGACTGACTGGACCATCGCCGGAAGCCTCACCGTCGTCCCCGCCCCGTCGCGTACGGACCTGCTCGCCGAGCCCGTCGCCAAGGCCCTCGCCGCCCTGCCCGATCCCGACGCCCTCGGCGTCGCCGAGATCGACGCCGAGCTGGCCGACACCGCCGCCTTCTGCGAGGCGTACGGCTCCCCGCTTTCCGCGTCCGCGAACTGCGTCGTCGTCGCCGGCAAACGCGCCGGTGAGGTCCGCTTCGCCGCCGCCCTGATCCTCGCCACCACCCGCGCCGACGTGAACGGCGTGATCAAACGCCGTCTCGACGTCCGCAAGGCGTCCTTCGCCCCGATGGACGAGGCCGTCTCGATCACCGGCATGGAGTACGGCGGCATCACCCCCGTCGGCCTGCCCGAGTCGTGGCCGATCCTGATCGACCGGCGCGTCGCCGACGAGCCCGAGCTGATCATCGGGAGCGGGATCCGCGGCAGCAAGCTGCTGATCTCGGGTTCGGCGCTCGCCTCGCTCCCCGGTGCCGAGGTGATCGACGACCTCGCCCGTCCCGTCGAGTGAGGCTGTCCACAAAGGACTTCTCGCTGGCTTCGGCGTTCGAAGCGGCCTTCCTGGAGATCGACCCCGCGTTGCTGGCGGGGCTCGGTGAAAACCGCGCCCGCGTCCTCGGCGCGCTGACCGACCGCCCCGTCTACGGCGTGAACACCGGCATGGGGCGGCTCGCCGGGATCGCGGTGGACGCGTCGGCCGCGCACCAGCGGAACCTGCTGATCGGCCGGGCCGTCGGCGGCCCGCCCTGGCTCTCGCCCGGCGAGGTGCGCTGGCTCCTGCTGGTGCGCCTGCGGGATCTGCTCGCGCCGGAGGCGGGCGCGAGCCCGGAGCTGGTGACGTTCCTCGTCGGCCGGCTCAACGACGGGTTCACGCCCGCCGTGCCGAGGACGGGGCTGGGCAGTGCCGGGGAGATCATCCCGCTGGCGCACGCCTTCCAGACCTTTCTCGGCGTCGGGACCGTGCTGGTGGACGGCGTCGAGACGCCCGCGTCGGAGGTACTCGCGAAGCCGTACGAACCCGGCCTCAAGGAGGGCGCGACCCTCATCCAGGGCTCGCCGCTGGCCGAGACGCTCGCCGCGTTCGCGCTCACCGAGGTCCGGCGGCTCGTGGAAATCCAGACGCTGGCCGCGGCGATCGCGATCGACGTTCTCGGTGCGCCGCAAGCGATCTACCGTCCTTCGCTGGCGGGGGACGACGAGGTTCTCCGGGCGGTCCTGGCCGCGGTGAGCGAACTGATCCGAGGTTCCGCCGAACGGCCGCAGGTCGTGCAGGCGCCCGTTTCCGTCCGGGTCGCGCCGCGCGCGATCGCCCATGTGACGCGGGTCGCCGACGAGCTGGACGAGGTCCTGCGCCGCTCGATGCCGACCGACTCGCCGGCGTTCCTGGACGGCGAATTCGTGTCCACGACGGGTTTCCACGCCGTCGAACTCGGGCTGCGGATGGACGCGGCGACGGCGGCGCTGGCGCATCTCGGCGAAGTGAGCGTCCAGCGGGCGCACCGGATGCTGGACGAGCGATTCAGCGGTCTGCCCGCGCAGTTGGCGGCGGATCCGGGATCGCAGGCGGGGTTGACGCCGTTGCACAAACGCGCGGTGGGGGAGCTGCACGCGCTGCGGCGGCTGGTCACGCCCGCGACGCTGGGCTCCGTCGACACTTCCGCCGGACAGGAGGACGTGCAGGCGTTCGCGTGGGCGGCGGGGAATCAGCTCCGCGACGCCTGCGCGCGGATGTCCGCCATCACGGCCTGCGAGCTGATCACGGGTTCGCAGGCGCGGTGGCTGGCTTCCGGGGAAGGAGCGCCGGGACTCCGGCCCGCTTACGAGCGGCTGCGGGAACTGGTGCCGCCGGTGGCCGGGGATCGGTCATTGGGGCCGGAAGTGACTGCTCTCGTCGCCGCGTTTACCGCCGGGGGATTTGGGCCGTTCTGACGGCGATCCCGGTGTCGGCGCTCCTTAATCTTGGTGGTCCACAGTGTTTTCGAGAATGGGGACACCCATGAATCACCGAAGACCTGGGCGCGTCGCGCTCATGATCTCCACGCTGGTCCTGCTCATCGGCTCGATGGCGAGCGCGACACAAACCGCTGCTCTCGCAACACCTTTGGCGATACCGCAAGAGTCGCCACCGCCTGGGTATCCCCTTCCGCACACCGACCGGAACATACCCGAGCCCGTCACTTTCGACGGATGTTATCTCAGTCGCCCTAATCCGGCGGACGGGTACTTCAAGAATCGTTTTTCCACCTGTCAGATCACGCAATTGCATTACAAGCGGTACGCGTGCCCCGAGCAGGCCTGTCCGCTCGTCGGCGAGGCGGTCGTGTTCGTGGTCGTCACCCGGAACATGGAACCTGGGCAACGCCGCGTCGTCATCGGCCACCGGATGCAGTTCTCCTCCCTCCGCGGCCTGCCCGACACCACGCGGTTCGGCGCCACCATGACGTGCGCCGCGAAGTACACCACCGGGACCGCGGACTGCGACGTGCCCGAAGCCAAGATCTCGAAGAGCATCGCGGAGTGGAAGGCCCAGCCCGTCGAGAACACGGTGTTCACCATGCGCGGCCAGGACGTCCCGGATCCCAAGGAGTCGCCGGAGATCCAGGCTGAGAAGCGCACCTGGTACAAGCTGGGCCGGACCCTGTTCGTCGAGGGCGAGAACGGCGTGGTGGAGAACGCGCCGGTCCTCTCGGCCGAAGCGCGGTGCGACGACGCCGACTACGTCCGAGGAAGCAAGTGCGTCTTCCAACGGCCGGCCCTGTTCTTCGTGGATCTTCAGGAACCGGCTGCCGCGGACTACGGGCGGCTGGTGGCCGACGCGATCCGCCGCAATATCAAGGAAGCCTATCCCGGCAGCGCGGTAGGTCATTACATTCCGGGGTGGCTTGGCGACATCCTGGCGTTGCGTACCCATCCGCTCACGCGAACCAACCACCAGCCGGCTCAAGAAGCCAACAAGACGGTCTCCGAGCGATATTGCGCGGCGCGGTGGGGCCCGGACTGGCGTACCGGTCCGGACGGGACGGTTCTCAAGTGCGCCGCGTATCCGTTCAACAGCACGAGAGACGGGGCGGGCCGTTATCCGGGGCACTCGGCAGGCGGGGCCTTCGCCGTGAAACCGGTCGCCGAGAGTGTCTTCCTGGCGATGGAGCAGACCGTGAACGACTTCATCAGCCGGCACCACATCCTCGACGGTGATCAGTACTGGATCTGGATTCTCGACTAGAACCAGGGGTCAGGCCTGGGCCTCCGCGCGGGACTGGATCGCCAGCCCGCGCGGAGTCGCCCAACGCGTGATGAGCGCGAAAACGCCCTCGCACACCAAAGCCAGGACGACGACGGCGATGCCGCCCGCCAGGATCTCGCCGTGGCCCGGTTCCCCGAGCGCGAAACCGTCCACAATGTACCGTCCGAGTCCGCCGCCGTCGTTGACGATCGCGCCGATCGCGACGGTGGCCACCAGTTGCAGGAACGCGACGCGTGCACCCGCGAGGATGACCGGCGACGCGAGCGGCAACTCCAGGCGCAGCATGATCTGCCACTCGCGGTAACCGGTTCCGCGCGCGGCGTCGACGGTTTCCTGCTCCAGTTGGATGACGCCCGCGTAGGTGTTGGTGAACAACGGCGGCAGCGCCAGTGCCACCAGCGCGAGCATCAGCGGCCAGAACGTCGTGTCGACTTCGAGCCGGGAAGCCAGGAACCAGAACAGGATCACCAGTCCGAAGCTGGGGATCGCGCGGCCGATGTTCACCGCGCTCGTCGCGAGGAACTGGGCGCGGCGGTAGTGCGCGAGCCACAGCGCGGGCGGGATCGTCAGCACGGCGGAAATCGCCAACGCCACCAAGGAGAACTGCAGGTGCTCGACGGTCCGGTACGGCACGCCCGCCGGTTCGGTCCAGCTCCAGCGGTTCGGCTCGCCGAACCACTCGATGGTCTGGTCGATGATGCTCATCGCGACGCCGCCTTCCGCGACCACGGCGCGAGCGCGCGCCCACCGAGCCACAGCAACAGATCCACCGCCACGGCGAGCACCACGGAAAGTCCGACGCCGACGATGATCGACGTCGGGTTCGGCGTCGCGGTCTGGATCCCGTTGCGGATGAAGTATCCGAGCCCGCCCTTGCCGAGCATGGAAGTCACCGTCACGAGGCCGATCGTGGTCACCGCCGCGACACGCAGCCCCGCGACCACCACCGGCAGCGCGAGCGGCAGTTCGACCTGCCACAGCAACCGCGCCCGCGTGAAACCCATGCCTATCGCGGCTTCGCGGACTTCCTTGGGCACCTGTTCGACACCCGTGACGATGTTGCGGATGAGGATCAGCAACGTGTACGTCGCCAACGGGATGACCGCGGTGGTGAAGGACGTCAGGCCGGTGAAGGGCACCAGTACGGCGAAGGCGCCGAGGCTCGGGATGACGTACAGCGAACCCGCCGCGCCCAGCGCGAGGGCGTAGAACCACCGGCGACGCAGCGAAACCACGGAAACACCGATCGACACCACGAGTCCGATGGCGAGCGCCGCCGCGGTGAGCGTGATGTGCTCGCCGAGCCGCTCGAAGATCTCGTCGAGATGGCGGTCCACCCACCGCCACTCGAAGAGCGGCCGTCCGCCCTGGGCGGATACGGGGAACACGGAGGATGCTCGCACCGGCCGACCTTACCCCGTTCGGACGGCCCGATTCCGTTCTCTGGGAGCGCACGGGGCGCAACTCTCAATATGTGGATTCTGTCGTGACCCAGGGATACGGTTCATTCCTCTGAACGAGTCATAGGAGTGTGCACGTGCGCTGGACACGGAATGTTCGAGTGGGCGCGGTGCTGGCCGCCGCCGTCCTCGGTATGACCGCCTGTGGGGGTGGCGACGACGCGGCGGCCCCGGCCGCGCAGGGCAAGGGCGGCGCGCCGATCGTGGTCGCCTCCTTCAACTTCACCGACAGCGTGATCCTCGCCGAGCTGTACGCGAACGCGCTGGAGGCCAAGGGCTACCCGATCACCCGGAAGCTGAACCTCGGTTCGCGCGAGCTGATCTACCCGGCGCTCAAGTCCGGTGAGCTCCAGTTCGTCCCGGAGTACCAGGGTGCCGCCATCAGCACCGGATTCGGCAAGGAAGCCGCGAAGGACGCGGCGGGCGAACACGAACAGCTCAAGAAGCTGTTCGAGCCCGACGGCATCGGCCTGCTGGAGCAGTCGCCGGCGGAGAACAAGAACACCTACATCGTGAAGGCCGACCTCGCCAAGGAGAAGGGGCTGGCGAAGATCAGCGACCTGTCCAAGGTCGACAACGTCGTCGTCGCGGGCGCGCCCGAGTGCGCGGAGCGGCTTCCTTGCTTCAAGGGCTTCACCGACGTCTACAAGCTGAAGGCGACTTTCCAGACCGTGCAGGAGGCGGGCCCGCGCGTCGAGCAGCTGCGGTCCGGCAAGGTCACCGTCATCCCGGTCGACTCGGTGAGCCCGCTCGTCGGCGACCCGCAGTTCGTGGCGCTGGAGGACGACCTCGCCATCGTGCCGACCGAGAACGTCGTGCCCGCGGTGAACAAGAAGGTCCTCGACGAGCGCGGCGCCGACTTCGCGGCCGCCGTCAACGCCGTGAGCAAGGCCCTCGACACCGCGCAGCTGCGTGAGCTGAACAAGCGCGTCGACTCGGACGGCGAGAAGCCGGGCGACGTCGCGAAGGACTGGCTGAAGGAGAAGTCCCTCATCTAGCCCGTACCTGGGGCCGGTCGCGACACTCGGGGATTCCCTCGGTCCTGGCCTGGAGTGTGTTGCGAAAGCCACTTTCGCAACCTTCAACGTTGCGAAAGTGGCTTTCGCAACGTCGCCTTCCCACCAGGCGGTGCCGCCCGAGGGGGCGCTCACTCCTCCTGCGCACGGCGGTGGAATCGTGGACGCTGTCTTGCAACACGGGTGAAAGGGAGTGGGATGGGAAAGGTCACGGCCATCGCGGAGCGCACCATCGAAGCGCCGGCGGACAAGGTCAGGGCGCTCGTCGCGGACTACGCCGAAACCCGACCGAAGCTGCTGACCGAGCACTACCGCGACTACGAGGTCACCGAAGGCGGCGTCGGCGCGGGCACGAAGGCGAGCTGGAAGCTGCAAGCGACGTCGAAGCGCGTGCGGGACGTCGCCGCGACGGTGACCGAGCCGTCCGAAGGCACCTACGTCGAGACCGACGCGAACTCCAGCATGGTCACCACGTGGACCGTCCACGAGGTGCCGGAGGGCAGCCTCGTCCGCATCGAGACGTCCTGGGACGGCGCGGGCGGCATCGGCGGCTTCTTCGAGAAGACCTTCGCGCCCGGCGGGCTCAAGCGGATCTACGAGGGAGTGCTCGGCAAGCTCGCCGAGGTCGTGTAGCGCTCACCACAATCGGAATGGTCGCCCCGGTTAGCCCGTTGTACCGGGCATGGATACGGGGCGATCGCCCCGCTTCGGCCACAGACTTTGGAGTTACCTCGTGAACGCAATCGAGATCCGGCTCGCCTCCCGTCCGCACGGTGTCCCGACGCTGGAGAATTTCGAGATCGCCGACGTCGAGATCCCGGTGCCGGGCGACGGGCAGATCCTGGTCCGCAACCAGGTGCTGAGCGTGGATCCGTACATGCGTGGCCGGATGAGCAGCGCGAAGTCCTACGCCGAGCCGTACGAGGTCGGCAAGGTCATGCACGGCGGTGCCGTCGGTGAAGTGCTCGAGTCCACCGTGGACGGTTTCCGGCCGGGCGACATCGTGCTGCACGGCCTCGGCTGGCGTTCGCACGCCGTCGTCGACGCCAAGCACGCGGTGAAGGTCGACCCCGAGGCCGCGCCGGTCACGGCATACCTCGGCGTCCTCGGCATGACCGGGCTCACCGCGTACGCCGGGCTGCTCGACGTCGCGGAGTTCAAGGAGGGCGACACCGTCTTCGTGTCCGGTGCGGCGGGCGCCGTCGGGTCCGTCGTCGGGCAGCTCGCGAAGCTGAAGGGCGCGAAGCGGGTCATCGGCAGCGCGGGCACGGACGACAAGGTCAAGTGGCTGACCGACGAACTGGGCTTCGACGCGGCGTTCAACTACAAGGACGCCCCGGTCATCGAGCAGCTGCGCGCGGCGGCGCCCGAAGGCATCGACGTGTACTTCGACAACGTCGGCGGCGAGCACCTCGAAGCGGCCATCGACTCGATCAACCTGCACGGCCGGATGGCGATCTGCGGGATGATCTCGGTCTACAACAACACCGAACCGGCCGCGGCGCCGCGCAACCTCGCGTCGATCATCGCGAAGCGGTTCACCATGCGCGGCATGCTCGTGGGCGACCACTTCGCGCTGCAGCCGCAGTTCGTCAAGGAGGTCGCGCCGCTGGTGTCCTCCGGCGAGCTCAAGTACTCCGAGACCATTGTGGACGGTATCCGCAACGCGCCGCAGGCTTTCCTGGACCTGATGGACGGGGCGAACACCGGCAAGATGCTCGTCCGCGTCTGACCCCGGGCCGAAGGGCGCTTTCCCCGCATCCCCTGCGAGGAAAGCGCCCTTCGCCGCGTCCGATGCGGAGAAAGCGTCCTTCAGCCTCAGTACTGGGTCGTGAGGGCGCCTTCGGTCAGGGCGGCGTCGAGCGCCTCCGCCGTGACGTCCAGCTTCATCTGGTCCCGGAAGATCTGGCCCGCGGTCGGCAGGCTGGAGCGCTCCGGCCAGGTGTCCGGCTTCCACAGCGAGGACCGCAGGAAAGCCTTGGCGCAGTGCATGTACAGCTCTTCGACCTCGACCAGGATCGCCAGCGCGGGCCGCTTGCCCTTGACCACGAGGTCGTCGAAGAACGGCGCGTCGGCGACCAGTTTCGCGCGGCCGTTGATCCGCAGCGTCTCGTTCATGCCCGGCACGATGAACAGCAGTCCGGCGTGCGGGTTCTCGATGATGTTGGTCTGGCTGTCGAGCAGCTTGTTGCCCGGCCGGTCCGCCAGCACCAGGGTGTTGTCGTCGAGCACCTTCACCGAACCCGCCGGGTCGCCGCGCGGGGAGACGTCGCAGGTGCCGTCGGACGACGCCGTCGCCAGCAGGTAGAACGGCGAGTGTTCGATCAGCGTGCGCGCGTGCTGGTCGATGAAGGGGATGATCTTCCCCCGCGTCCGCTCGGCCGGGTGGCCCAGGTGCTCACGCAGCGCATCGAGCGTCTCGATCGTTTTGATCTCTGAAGTCCCCATGACCTCAGTGAATCATCAGAAGACGACAGTTCGGTTACCGTGCACCAGCACGCGGCCCTCCAGGTGCCACCGCAGCCCGCGCGCCAGCGTCACCTTCTCGATGTCGCGGCCCTTGCGGACCATGTCGTCGACCGAGTCGCCGTGGTCGACGCGGATGACGTCCTGGTCGACGATCGGGCCCGCGTCGAGGTCGGCGGTGACGTAGTGGCAGGTCGCGCCGATGAGCTTCACCCCGCGCGCGTGGGCCTGGTGGTACGGCCGCGCGCCGACGAACGACGGCAGGAAGCTGTGGTGGATGTTGAGCGCCCGCCCGGCCCAGGCTTCGCACAGTTCCGCGGGCAGGACCTGCATGAACCGGGCCAGGACGACGGCGTGCGGGTCGTGCTCGTCGACCAGTTTCCGCACCTCGGCGAAGGCGGACGCCTTGGCGGCGGCGTCGCCGGCGGGGAACGGGACGTGGTGGAACGGGATGCCGTGGGCGCGGGTGATGTCGCCCAGCGAAGCGTGGTTGCCGATGACGGCGGCGACGTCGACGTCCAGTTCCCCGGACGCGACCCGGCCGAGGAGGTCGTAGAGGCAGTGCCCGGCCTTGGAGACGAGGATCACGGCGCGACGTCGCTCACCCGTGTCGCTGACCTGCCAGCTCGACTCGGCCGAAAGCGACTTCGCGACCTCGGCGAAGCGCGTGCGGAGTTCGGTGGCGTCGAACGGGAGCGAGTCGGCGCGGACGACCTGGCGGGTGAAGAACCAGCCGGTGTCGGGGTCCGTGTGATACGCCGCTTCGACGATCCAGCCGCCGTGTTCGGCGAGGAAACCCGAGATCCGGGCGATGATGCCGGTGCGGTCGGGGCAGCCGAAGGAGATCACATAGCGACGTTCAGGGTTCGACACAGAGACCATTGTCGCTGGTCTCGGCCGCCGCGCGGCGTCGGGTCAGGATGCGGACACGGACCCGACGCCCGATCTCGATCGCCGCGACCAGCAGCAGGCCGATCGCGAAGGACAGCAGAAGGCCCTTCTCCGGTTCGTCCGCGAAGGTCGCTCCGCCGATGAGCCCGATCAGGACGCTGTACACCGCCCAGATGCCGGCGCCGAGGGCGTCGAGCAGGACGAACTTGCGCGGCGGGTAGCCGAGACTGCCGTTGGCGAGGCCGCTCGCGACCCGGCCGCCGGGCAGGTAGCGGGCGGCGAGGATCAGCAGGACGGCGTTGCGCCGCACCTGGATCTTCGCCCATTCGTAGCGCCGGACCCCGTCCGGACCGCGTTGCAGGCGGGCGAGCGCCCGCGGGCCCGCCGCGGCGCCGACGGTGTAGCCGAGGCAGTCGCCAAGCCAGGCCCCGAGCGCGGAGACCAGCGCGAGCAGCGCCAGCTGCGGGAAGTCCGGGCCGATCAGGACGGCGACGGTGATGACCGTCGTCTCGCTCGGCATGAACGGCAGGAGCGCGTCCAACCCGGACACGAGGAACACGATCACCCACAGCCAGGGTGATCCCAGGGTGCCCCGAAGCAGTTCGGTGACGTACTCCAGCAGTTCCACGGCTCCATGGTGATCACCGCAGGTCGCTTCGGGGTGACGGAGTGGGGTGCTACCGGTGAATTCCCGCTAAGGGACCAGTCCGCGGTCACTCGGCGCGACGGCGGACCAGGGCACGGTCAGCTCGCCGAGCCGCCAGCGCGACGGCCGGTTCAGCACCGGCCAGCCCCGTCCGGTGAGCAGGTGCACGGTGTGCGTCCAGCGGGCGCGGACGCCGAAGTTCTGGTGCGGCGCCGCCGTCGCCCAGCAGACGTCCAGAGCGGACAGTAGTTCGTGGACCCGTTCGCCGGGGACGTTGCGGTGAATGAGGGCCTTGGGCAGGCGTTCGGCCACTGTGGACGGACGTTCCAGGCTGGCCAGATGGACCGACAGGGTGAGCGTGCGCGGTCCGTCGTGCCCGACCGCGACCCAGGTGCTCAGCCGTCCGATCTCGTCGCAGGTCCCTTCGACCAGGAGCCCGCCCGGCGCCATCGCGTCCAGCATCAGCGACCAGGCGCCCGGGACCTCGGCCTCGTCGTACTGCCGAAGCACGTTGAACGCGCGCACCAGCGTCGGCCGGGTCCCGGCGAGCTCGAAGCCGCCGCGGCGGAAGTCCAGCCACGGCTTGTCGACGCACGCTTGCGCGACGGCGACGCGTTCGGCGTCGATTTCCAGGCCCAGCACCCGGACGTCGCGGCGGACGGACCGCAGCCATCGCGCCATCTCCACGGTGGTCACCGGTGAGGCGCCGTAACCGAGGTCGACCACCAGCGGTTCGTCCGCGCGGCGCAGCAGCCGCGTCACGCCCGCGTCGCTCGCGAGCCACCGGTCGACGCGGCGCAGCCGGTTCGGGTTGGTCGTCCCGCGTGTCGGTGCCCCGACCGGCTTCAGCGCTCGGCCAGCCACTTCGCGACGAATTCCGCCTCGCGCTCCAGCAGTTTGGTGACCTGTTCGGCGATCACGGTCTCCAGCTTCCCGCCGACGAACGGGATCCGCACCTTGACCGTGCCGCTGTTCACCAGCGTCGTCCGCTCGCCTTCGTCGGTCAGCGACGTCTTCGCGGTGATTTCGCCGGGCACGCCCGACACCGACGCGGTCGCCGTGCCGGTGTATCCCGCTCCGGTGGCCTTCCAGGTCTGCTCGCGCTCGACGATCAGGTCGCCCCGGTGCAGGGTCCGCACGGCCGACGGGAGCTTGTCCGAGCTGATGCCCTGACGCAGCTTGTAGCGCACGCCGTCCCCGTCCGGGACGTACTCCAGCAGCTCCGCGTCGTCGCCGCCGATCTGCTCCAGCCTCGCCCGCAGCGCCGGCTCGCCGGCGACCGCGTCGAACGTGGTCGCGAGGTCTGCGGAGAACGCTGAGCGGTGCTCGATACGGGAGGCCATGGCGCCAGACAGTACCGTTCACGGGCGTGAGCACTGCCGAAACTCCCACCCAGCACGCCGCCCTCGCCGACCACACCACGCTGCGCCTCGGCGGCCCGGCGCGGCGTTATGCCGAGGCGAAGACCGTGCAGGCCCTGGTCGACGCGGTCCGCGAAGCCGACGACGCGGCCGAGCCGATCCTGCTGCTCGGCGGCGGCTCGAACCTGGTCGTCTCCGACGGCGGCTTCGAGGGCGCGGTGCTGAAGGTCGGCAACACCGGCTGGACCCGTGACGGAGATCTCGTCGAGGTCGCCGCGGGACAGAACTGGGACGAGTTCGTCGCGGAGCTGGTCGCCGACGGCGTCGGCGGGCTCGAATGCCTCTCCGGGATCCCCGGTTCCGTCGGCGCGACGCCGATCCAGAACGTCGGCGCGTACGGCTGCGAGGTGGCCGAGTCCCTGGTCTCGGTCGACCTCTACGACCGCGCCGCCCGCGAGACCCGCACGCTGACCGCCGAAGAACTCGGCTTCGGCTACCGCACGTCGATCCTGAAGGGGACCGATGCGGGAGTGGTGCTCACAGTGCGCTTCAAGGTCACCGAAGACGGCCTCTCGGCCCCGATCCGCTACGCCGAACTCGCCCGCACGCTCGGCGTCGAGATCGGCGACCGGGTCCCGGCGGCCGAAGCACGCGAAGCGGTCCTCGGGCTGCGTCGCGGCAAAGGCATGGTCCTGGACGCGGACGACCACGACACGTGGAGCGCGGGTTCGTTCTTCACCAATCCGATCATCGGGGAGGCTCGGCTGGCGAAGGTGCTGGCCGGGATCGTCGACGTCGTCGGCGAGGACGTGCGCGTGCCGCAGTACCCGGCGCCCGGCGGCACGAAGCTGTCCGCCGCGTGGCTGATCGAGCGGGCGGGGTTCGGCAAGGGCCACGAAGGGCCCGGCGGCCGGGTCTCGCTGTCGACGAAGCACACGCTCGCGCTCACCAACCGGGGTAAGGCGTCGACGGAGGACTTGCTCGCTCTGGCGCGCGAAGTGCGCGACGGCGTCGAGGCCCGCTTCGGAGTTTCACTGCACCCGGAGCCCCTGCTCATCAACTGCTCGCTCTAGGGCCGGATCGCGTTTAGCCCGCTAAACGCGATCGCGTTTAGCGGGCTAAACGCGATCCGCCGGAAAGTCGTGAACAACCCTGGGCAGGTCCCGTGCGTCTATCACTCCGAGGGGCGAGGGTGAGATCCGTCGCCGCGGGTAACGTCGGAGAGGTCCCCAGCGCTGAGCGGGTAATGACTCGCGCGGGGGCGGGGATCTTCATGGGAGGTACACGGTGATCGAACGGCGCACGGTGTTCAAGGCCGCGCTCGCCGCGGGTGCGGCCATGCTGGCCGCCGCCTGCTCCAGCGAAGAAGGCGGCAACGCCAAGCCGGAGGGCAGCAGCGGTGGCGGGGAGCAGGAAGCCGCGCCGGTAGCCAAGATCACCGCCGAACCCGCCGCCGACGCCAAGGACGCCCCCGTGGTGACCCCGATCGTGGTGAAGGTCGCCGACGGCAAGCTCACCGAGGTCAAGGTCACCGGCGACGGCGGCAAGGACGTCAAGGGCGAGCTGTCCGCGGACGGCCTCACCTGGACCAGCTCCGAGGTCCTCGGCTACGGCAAGACGTACACGTACGCCGCGAAGGCCACCGGCAGCGACAACAAGCCCGCCGAGTTCAAGGGCTCCTTCACCACGCTCAAGCCCGCCAAGGAGGTCCGCGCCACGCTGAACCCGGCCGACGACGCCGAGGTCGGCGTCGCGATGCCGATCAGCGTGAAGTTCGCGTCCCCGGTCAAGGACAAGGCAGCCGCCGAGAAGGCGCTCAAGGTCAAGACCGACAAGGACGTCGAAGGCTCCTGGGGCTGGCTGTCGGACACCCAGGTCGACTGGCGGCCCAAGGAATACTGGCCCGCCAACATCACGGTCAACGTCGAGGCGAAGCTCTACGGCGTCGCGCTCGGCGGCGGCGCGTACGGCAAGGCCGACGTCACCACCAAGTTCAAGATCGGCCGCAACCAGGTGGTCAAGGTCAACACCCCGGACCACACGATGAAGGTCTACCGCGGCGGTGCCGAGTCGGCGAGCTACCCGTGCTCGAACGGGCTCGACGGCGACGTCCAGCGGAACACCCCCAACGGCACGTTCATCGTGATGACGAAGGAGCCGACGGCGCGGTTCGACAACGCGCGCTACGGCTACACCAACGTCAACAAGAAGTGGGCCTGCCGGATCTCGAACAACGGCGAGTACATCCACGAGAACCAGGACAACGCGTCGAACATCGGCCGGTCCAACACCTCGCACGGCTGCGTGAACCTGCTTGAAGCGGACGCCAAGAAGTACTTCGACTCGGCGCTGATCGGCGACCCGGTCGAGATCACCGGGTCCAAACTGGGCAGTCCGACCAAATCGGACGTCAAGAACTGGTTCTACGACTGGAAGTCCTGGAAGGCCCTGTCGGCGATCAAGTAGCCGTCCCTGTCCGTGAAGGCCTCCTTGCCTACCTTCAGGGTAGGGAAGGAGGCCTTCACGGCAGGTGAACCTCTGCGAGTCGACGGCCGCTGCGGGCGGGTACCTGGCCTCGCTGGAGGTGTTGTGAAAGCCACTTTCGCAACCTTCAGCGTTGCGAAAGTGGCTTTCACAACGTCCCCATCGGACCTCCCCCTTCAAGCGCACCGCTGTGACTGCTCGGTGCACGCGAGGCGAGTGCGGCGATAGCGGACTTCCGGCGGGTAGGGGTCACCACGCGACAGCCCATAAAGTGCAGGCATGAAGACCGAGGTCGTCGGCTACGGCGGGACCCGCATCGGTTTGCGGGTCGAGGGCGCCGAGAACACCCGTCCGATCGTGTTCGTGCACGGCTGGGCCCAGTCGGCCCGGGCGTGGGCGCCGCAGCTGGCGGACCCCTCGCTGAGCGAGCGGTTCCGCCTGGTCGCGATGGACCTGCGCGGACACGGTGACTCCGAGGTGCCCTCGGCCGGGTACGACGACCCGCGCGTCTGGGCCGAAGATCTCGCCTCGGTCCTCGACTTCGCCGGTGACGACGCGATCGTCGTCGGCTGGTCCTACGGCGGCATGGTCATCGCGGATTACCTCCGCGTGCACGGTTCCGCACGGCTCGGTGGGGTCGTGCTGGTGGGCGCGATCACGGAAATAGGCAAGAACCGGCCCGGCGGCAAGGTCGGCCCCGCCATGCGCGAGGCCATCCCGGCGGTGCTTTCGGACGATCCCGCGGTCGCGATTCCGGCGTTGGTGCGGTTCAGCGAGCGGATGACCGCCGCCCCGGTGTCCGGGACACTCGCCCAGTCGCTGCTCGGCGCCTGCCTGTCGACCCCGCCCGCGGTGCGCTCCGCGTTGTTCCGCCGCGACGTCGGGAGCGAGGACGTTCTTCGCGATCTGGACAAACCGGCGCTGATCGTCCATGGTCTCGCGGACGCTGTGATCGATCCGACGTCGGCGGAATACGCGGCCGGGAAGATTCCGGGTGCCGTTCTGCGTTGGCTACCTGAGGTGGGGCATCTGCCGTTCGCCGAAGCAGCGGATGAGTTCGGTGATCTGCTGCGCGGATTCGCCGATCAGTAGGACTTCGGGAGTGTTGACCAGGTGACGATCCCTCTGCACGGGTTCGATGCCGCGCCCAGGCGCGTCGCAGTGCTGTCCTTGCACACCTCTCCGCTGGAACAGCCGGGTACCGGCGACGCCGGCGGGATGAACGTCTACGTGAGCCAAACGGCCACCGAGATGGCCCGCCGGGGCGTCGAGGTCGAGGTGTTCACGCGGGCGACGTCCTCGGACCAGCCCCCGGTCGCCGAACTGGCGCCCGGAGTGCTCGTCCGGCACATCCCGGCCGGGCCGTTCGAGCCGCTGGGACGCGACGAGCTGCCGGCGCAGCTGTGCGCGTTCACCGCCGGGGTGCTGCGGGCCGAGGCGTTCCACGAGCCGGGCTACTACGACCTCATCCATTCGCACTACTGGCTCTCCGGGCAGGCGGGCTGGCTCGCCCGCGACCGCTGGGGCGTGCCGCTGGTGCACACCGCGCACACCCTGGCCAAGGTCAAGAACGCCGCGCTGGCCGAGGGTGACACCCCCGAGCCGCGCACCCGCGTGATCGGCGAGCAGCAGGTCGTCGACGAGGCGGACTGCCTGGTCGCGAACACCCGCGTCGAGGCCCGTGAGCTGATCGAGCTGTACGACGCCGATCCGCACGCCGTGCACGCCATCCCGCCCGGGGTCGACCTCGACCGCTTCACTCCGGGCTCGCGCTCGGACGCGCGCAGGGCGCTGGGCCTGCCGCGGGACGCGATCGTGCTGGCCTTCGCGGGCCGGATCCAGCCGTTGAAGGCGCCGGACGTCCTCCTGCTGGCCGCGGCCGAGATGCTGCGCGAGCGGCCGGAACTGGCGTCGCGGCTGGTCGTGCTGATCGTCGGCGGCCCGTCCGGGACCGGGCTGGAGCAGCCGCAGGCCCTGCGCGAGCTGGCCGTCTCCCTCGGGATCGAGGAGCAGACCCGGTTCATGCCGCCCCAGCCGGGCCGTTCGCTGGTCAACGTCTACCGCGCCGCCGACGTCGTCGCCGTGCCGAGTTACAACGAGTCGTTCGGGCTGGTGGCGCTCGAAGCGCAGGCCTGCGGGACGCCGGTGATCGCAGCCGAGGTCGGCGGGCTGCCGGTCGCCGTCCCGCACGGTGTTTCCGGGCTGCTGGTGCCTTCGCACGATCCGAAGGACTGGGCGGGCGCGCTCGCGAACGTCTCGTTGCGGCCCGGTTGGCGCGCCGAGCTCTCGGCCAACGCCGTCGTCCACGCGCGACGCTTCTCTTGGCGCCGGACGACGGATCGCTTGCTGGACACGTACGCTCAGGCGACCGGCGCGTTCCGGCGCGCCCTCGAACAGCGCGCGGAGGTGGCGGTTTGACGCTCGACGAGACCCTGCGGTCCTCTTTGGACAGTGCAGGTCTGGAGTATGACAGGCGCGGCGAGGGAAAGTACTTCGTCACGTTGCCCGGTACCAAGAAACTCCAGACCAATTGCTGGCTGGTCGCCGGGGATCACGCCTTCGCCGTCGAAGCGTTCGTCTGCCGCCGTCCCGATGAGTCCCATGAGGACGTTTACCGATTTCTGTTGCGCCGTAACGCGAAGCTGTACGGCGTGCACTACACGGTGGACGCGATGGGCGACATCTACCTGGTCGGAAAATTCGGCCTGGACACGGTGACCGAAGCCGAATTGGACAAGATCCTCGGGCAGGTGCTGGAAGCCGCCGACGGCGATTTCAACACGCTCCTGGAACTCGGGTTCGCCGAGTCGATCAAACGCGAATGGGACTGGCGGGTCTCGCGTGGAGAGTCGCTGGCGAACCTGGCGGCGTTCAAACATCTCGTCGAGCCTTCGAACGGGCACGAACCCGGAGCCTTGACCGACTCGTGACCCGGATGGTGCAACCGCGCTGAGCGCGCCTCCGTCTCTCTCCGCAGCACTGGAGGGAGAAGGTTTCGATGTTCAAGCGATTGAGATGGGTGGCCGTCGTCGGTGTCGCGCTGGCACTGGCGGGCTGCTCGGCGAGCGAGTCCGGCGGCGAATCGGCCGCGATGCCGATGACGGCCGATGGAAAACAGGCCGCGCCGAATCAGGGCGCGCCGAACAAGGGAAGCGCGGAGAGCGGCGACAGCGCGGGCCGGACGGGCTCGGACAAGGCGCCGGCGCCTGCCGGGCAGCCGGGGATCACCGACCGCAAGCTGGTCCGCACGGCGAGCCTGGAACTCACCGCGCCGAACGTCGCCGACGTGATCTCGCAGGTCCGCGTCATCACACAGGGCGCCGCGGGCTACACCGGGCAGGAGAGCACCCAGGAGAAGCGGGCGTCGGTCAACGTCGTCGTGCCCTCCGAACGCCTCGACGGCGTGCTGGACCAGCTGGGGAAGCTCGGGAAGCAGGTCCGGCGCGAGGTCACCGCGACGGACGTGACCGAGCAGATGGTCGACATCGACTCGCGACTGGCCACCCAGCGGGCGAGCGTCGAGCGCATCCGCGCCCTGCTCGCGAGGGCGACGTCGGTTTCGGAGATCGCCTCCGTGGAGAGCGAGCTGACGAGCCGAGAGGCCGAACTCGAGTCGCTGCAGAAGCGGCGGGAAAGCCTGGCCGGAAGTGTCGCCATGTCGACGATCTCCTTGCAGGTGAAGGCGGAGACGGTCGTGGCGGAGGAGGAATCCCGCAACGGGTTCTTCGGTGGCCTGGCCAATGGCTGGGACGCGTTCCTGACCTTCGGTGGCGGCCTGCTGACCGTGATCGGCGCGATGGCGCCCTTCCTGCTGGTCTTCGGCGTTCCCGCGGCCGCGGTGATCTGGTGGCTGCGCAAGCGGCGCCGTCCGGCGGAACCGGCGATGGCGACCGCCTCTGAACTGCCGTCCGCGCCTCCGCTGGACTGAAGATGAACAGGCGGGACGGCTCGAGGGAGGGGGGAGTCGCGATCTCGAGCCGCCCCGCTGAAGTTCCCGCCAAGGTGGACCCGGTGACGAGGGGGATGCCAACGGGGCCGGCGGGCGCCGCGACTCGGCAGGGGGGAGACGAGTCGCGGTCGTCACCCGCGTCGAGCCGGGGAGTGCGTGGAATCCGGCCGCGCGGGACTAAGCCAACCTGTCAGATCTCCACCTGTAATCACAAGACTACCGGTTACTCTGTTCGAGTGAACTTTGAAAACCGGGATAACGGAGTGCAGCCTGTTTTCCGGGGATTCGCAGTTGTTGACACCCTGTCTTCTGGACGGGTGAAGGTGTTACCCATGGGTAACGCACTCTCCGTAGAAGACGGGGCAATCTCGGCCCTCTGACCGGCGCTTCCGTCCACTCTGGCAGGCTGAAGCACATGGCTGAGCTTGGGACTCTGGTGCTGCTGCGTCACGGGCAGAGCACCTGGAACGCCGAAAACCTGTTCACCGGCTGGGTGGACGTGCCGCTGTCCGACCAGGGCGAGCAGGAGGCGCGCAAGGGCGGGCAGTTGCTCGCGGAGTCCGGTCTGCTGCCGGACGTCGTCCACACGTCGCTGATGCGTCGCGCGATCTCGACCGCCAACCTGGCGCTCGACGCCGCCGACCGGCACTGGATCCCGGTGAAGCGCGACTGGCGCCTCAACGAGCGGCACTACGGCGCGCTCCAGGGCAAGAACAAGAAGCAGACCCTGGACGAGTTCGGCGAGGAGCAGTTCATGCTCTGGCGCCGCTCCTACGACACCCCTCCGCCCCCGATCGACCCGGCCGACGAGTTCAGCCAGTCCGGCGACGCGCGCTACGCCGACCTCGGCGACGCCGCCCCGCTGACCGAATGCCTCAAGGACGTCGTCGCACGGCTGCTGCCGTACTGGGAGACCGAGATCGTGCCGGACCTGCGCGCGGGCAAGACCGTGCTGGTCGCCGCGCACGGCAACTCGCTGCGGGCGCTGGTGAAGCACCTCGACGGCATCTCCGACGACGCCATCGCCGGGCTCAACATCCCGACCGGCATCCCGCTGCGCTACGACCTCACCGAAGACCTCAAGCCGGTCACCGCCGGCGGGACCTACCTGGACCCGGAGGCCGCCAAGGAAGCCGCGGCCGCCGTCGCCAACCAGGGCCGCTAGACCTCACGCGTTTCGTCCTCTGGATGCGGTAGTTCGCCCTCGAACCACCGCGTTCAGAGGACGAATTGCGTCAGCGCGCGACAGAATTACGGCAGGGGCTGGACCGACTCGATGCCGGCCGCCTTCCAGCCCTCGGGCAGGCGCTGGAGACGCAGGACGAGCGGCAGATACTTCTTCGACGCCTGCCCGGCCGCGTCCGTGACGTCCGTCGCCGCGTACAGCAGCACACTCGCCTTGTCGTCCACGATCTCCATCACCGCGGCGGCGGGGTTCGGCGCCAGCGCCGATTTCGCGCCCCCGGTCCGGATCCGGTCCAGCCGCGCCGCCTTGTCCTGCTGGAACTGGGTCAGCAGTTGTCCGGTCGACACGGACTCGTAGCGGGCGTAAGTACCTTCGGGGTCGGCCGGGTTCACGTTCAGCAGGGCCTCAGCGGCGCGTAGAGCACCGTCTCGGGCGGAGTCCCGCACCCGCGCGATCACCCGGTCTCCCGCGCCCGGTTTCTCCGCCGGGACCCCGGCTCCGGCCGGGTTCACCTTGATCTCGCCGATCCGCCAGCGTTCGCCCTCGCGCGCCGTCGTGAGCAGCACCGACGCCATGCCCTTGGTGGTGGCGCCCGCCCTGGTGCTGCTCTGGTCGAGCACGGTCAGCACCTGTGCCTTGTCCGCCGTCTGCTCGACGGCGGCCGACACGATCACCCGGGTGACCAATTTGATCGGTTCCGGCGAGTTCCGGATCTCGGCGAACAGCTTCGTCAGTTCCTCGCGCGCCGCTGGTGACACGTTGTCGGCGAGTGCCTTGTCGTAGGCGGGCGCGGCGGTGCTGTCGTAGGAGAACACCGCTTCGGTGGCCGTCTTCACCGCGGTCAGGACCGACGCGGTCCGCGCGGGATTCACCAGTGCGAGGTTCGAGGGCGGGGTTTCCGGTTCGGGCCGGGCGGTGCCGGAGACCGTGGCGGTGCAGCCCGCGAGCGCGAGCAGCACCACGAATCCCGCCCAGCGCTTCACAGGAGGCCGAGCTCCCTGGCCCGCGCGTCGACCTGGAGCCGCGACGTCACACCGAGCGCGACCAGCAGTTCCGAGACCCGCCGCTGATAGGTGCGCACACCCATGCCGAGGCTCTTCGCGGCCTTGTCGTCCTTGCAGCCGGTGGTGAGGAACTCGAGCATCTGCGGTGTCTCCTGCCGGATGTCGGCGAAGCGCGCGTCGAACGTCTCCAGGGTGGTGGCCGCCAGCCAGGCGGTTTCGAACAGCGACAGGATGCCCTGCACCAGCTCCGGGCGCGAGATGACGCTGTACGAGCGCACCTCCTTGCCCTCGTCACCCGCCATGATCGCGACCCGCTCGTCGAGCAGGATCGTCTCGTTGATCTCCTCGGTGCCGATCCGGATCTGCGCGCCGAGGCCGGAAAGGCGGTGCAGATGCTGCGCGGTCCGCTCGTCGAGCAGGACGCCGGGGCGGTAGAGCTTGCGGATCCGCTTGTCGTCGATCAGCCGTTCGCCCTGCCGCGTCAGCGACGGCCGGGAAAGCGCCCAGGTGTAGAGGTCGTCGGCCGCGCACGCGATGTCGGTCGCCGCGACGAACAGATGAGCCGTCCGGTCGAACAGCTCTGCTTCTCCGCGAATCAGGGAGATGTCACTGGCGAGTTCCACGGCGACAGTCTTCCAACATTCCCCGGAAGCCGTGACGGGAACGTCGCTATTCGCCCGTGAGTGGGACGATCACTGCCCGGATAGTCACGACGAAAGTCGCGATCCGGGCACGAGCCGTCGCCGGAGGTCCCCATTCCGGGTGACCCGCCTCACCCAGGAGATCTCGGCCAGGGATCGGTCGTGTGAACGGCGCCTGGCCGGTAGGCGAACAGCCCGCTCCCAGGTGTCATAGGCATCACGAGTACGCGGCCGGGACTAGGCCAAAAGGCTACCCACGCGCTTACGATTCCCCTGTGACCACGCCTGTTGCACTCGCCCTGGCCATCGGCGGACTGATCGTCGGTGTGGTCGTCGGCTTCCTGATCGCGAGGGGCCGCGCCCGCCGCGAGGAGCGGCGCCCGACCGGCCCGACCGTCGCCGAACTGCTCGAACGTCTCGTGCGATCCAGCAACAACGGGGTCGTCGTCCTCAACAAGTTCGGTGACATGGTCCTGCACAACCCCCGCGCCTACGAGCTGGGGCTGGTGAAGGTCAACCAGGCCGATCCGCGAGCCCGCAAGGCCGCCGAGCAGGTGGTCGAGACCGACGAACCGATGGAGATCGACCTCTCCCCGCTGGAGGCGCGAGGCCGTCAGCCCGAAGCCGTCCTCGGCGAGGTGCGGCCGCTCGGCGACGGGTTCACCGTGGTCGAGGCCGTCGACCACTCCGAGGCGATCCGCCTCGAAGCCGTCCGGCGGGACTTCGTCGCGAACGTCAGCCACGAACTGAAGACGCCGGTGGGCGCGATCGCGCTGCTCACCGAGGCCGTCCTCGACGCCGCGGAGGACGTCGAGGAGGTCCGCCGGTTCGGCGGCAAGATCCTCCGCGAATCGACCCGGCTCGGCCAGCTCGTCACCGAGCTGATCGCGCTGTCGCGGCTGCAGGGCGCCGAGCGGCTGCCGGACCTGAACGTCGTCGAGGTCGACGCCGTCGTCCGCGAGGCGCTCGGCCGGACGACGCTGTCGGCGGAATCCGCCGAGATCACCATCACCACCGACGCGGCCAGCGGGCTGCTCATCGAGGGCGACCGGACGCTGATGGTCACCGCGCTGTCGAACCTGCTGGAGAACGCCGTCGCGTACTCGCCGGCGGGCAGCCCGGTGTCGATCAGCAGGCGGCTGGTGGACGGCAAGGTCGAGATCGCGGTGACCGACCGCGGCATCGGCATCGCCGAGGACGAGCAGCAGCGCGTCTTCGAGCGGTTCTTCCGCTCGGACAAGGCGCGGTCGCGGGCGACCGGCGGCACCGGCCTGGGGCTGGCGATCGTCAAGCACGTGGCCGCCAACCACGGTGGTTCGGTCGGCCTCTGGAGCCGTCCGGGCACCGGATCGACGTTCACGCTGCGGATCCCCGCGCACATCGGTGCCGAGCCGGCCGCGACCGTGAAACAGGCTCCGCCGGTATCCCGGCCGGAGAAGACCCCCGAGCGGACACCCCGTCTCGTGGCAACAGGGCAAGAAAGCCCCGACCATGGAGGAAACCTGTGACGAGGGTTCTCATCGTCGAGGACGAAGAGTCGTTCGCCGACCCGCTCGCGTTCTTGCTCCGCAAAGAGGGCTTCACCGCCGCCGTCGCCGTGACGGGGCAGCAGGCGCTCGAGGAGTTCGACCGCAACGGCGCCGACATCGTCCTGCTCGACCTCATGCTCCCCGGCATGAGCGGCACCGACGTCTGCAAGCAGCTCCGGCAGCGTTCCGCGGTGCCGGTGATCATGGTGACCGCGCGCGACAGCGAGATCGACAAGGTCGTCGGACTGGAACTCGGCGCCGACGACTACGTCACCAAGCCGTACTCCGCCCGCGAGCTCATCGCGCGCGTGCGGGCGGTGCTGCGCCGCGGCGGCGAGCCGGGCTCCGAAGGCGATCTGGCGCCCCTGGTGCTGACCGCCGGGCCGGTGCGGATGGACGTCGAGCGGCACGTGGTGACCGTCGACGGCCAGGAGGTCTCCTTGCCGCTGAAGGAGTTCGACCTGCTCGAGTACCTGCTGCGCAACGTGGGCCGCGTGCTCACCCGCGGGCAGCTCATCGACCGGGTGTGGGGCGCGGACTACGTCGGCGACACCAAGACGCTGGACGTCCACGTGAAGCGCCTGCGGTCGAAGATCGAACCGGATCCGGGATCGCCGCGGCACCTGGTCACCGTGCGTGGGCTGGGCTACAAGTTCGAGACGTGACAGGTCCGGTACCCGCCCCTGCGATACAGATCACGGTTACGGTTTCGTGACCTGACGCAGGGGCGGGTACCGTAGACGCTCGTGCGCCTAGGGGTACTCGACGTCGGTTCCAACACCGTCCACCTGCTCGTGGTCGACGCCCACCGTGGCGCCCACCCGACCCCGATGCATTCCGAAAAGGCCGTCCTCCGGCTAGCGGAGCAGATCACCCGCACCGGTGACCTGAGCCGCGCGGGCGCGGACAGCCTCGTGCGCGCGGTCGAATCGGCCAAAGCGGCGGCGGCCAGGCTCGGCTGCGAAGAGGTCATGGCGTTCGCCACCTCCGCGGTCCGCGAAGCCAAGAACGCCCCGAAGGTGCTGGCGAAGGTCCACGAGCAGACCGGCGTCGAACTGAAGGTGCTTTCCGGGATCGACGAGTCCCGGCTCACCTTCCTCGCCGTCCGCCGCTGGTTCGGCTGGTCGGCGGGAAAACTGCTCGTGCTCGACATCGGTGGCGGCTCGCTGGAGGTCGCGATGGGCCGCGACGAGGAGCCGGATCTGGCCGAGTCTCTCCCCCTCGGGGCGGGCCGGACCACCCGGACGCGGTTCCACCACGACCCGCCGACCCGCTCTGAGCTCATCGCCACTTCGGCGTGGCTCGAAGAGCAACTCGCCCCGCTCGCGAAGAAGGTCGCCAATATGGGTGAACCCGATCGTGTCGTGGCGACGTCGAAGACCTTCCGGTCACTCGCCCGGTTGACCGGAGCGGCGCCGTCGGCCAGCGGGCCGCATGTGCGCCGTACCCTGACCGACACCGCGTTGCGCCAGCTCATCGCGTTCATCTCCCGGATGACCGCCCAGGACCTGGCACAACTCGAGGGGGTCAGCGCGAGCAGGTCGCATCAGCTGGTGGCCGGCGCGCTCGTCGCACAAGCCACCATGCGGGCGCTTTCCCTGGAAGAACTGGAGATCTGTCCGTGGGCGCTGCGAGAAGGTGTCATCCTTCGACGGCTGGACCATTCGAACGGTGCGGACGAGACTGTGGGCGGCAGCGCCCGACTGGACTTAGTCGACAGAGAACGGGCACGGTGAAGAGGTGACGGAAATGCGGATGACGGTGGATAGCGCGCGCGACGCCGCCGATGCCCCGTCGCGTGCCGGTTCGCAACGGCTGGAGCGCGCATTGGACAGCACGGTATGACGGACGAGACAGAGAGCGGCCAGCCACAGAAGACCGTGGCGGAGCTGCTCGCGCAGCACGGAGCCCAGCCCGAAGGCGGGCGCCGCAGGCGACGCCGCGCAGCCGACGACGAGGACGAGGCTCCCGAGCCCACCCGTGGCCGTCGCGCGCCGTCGGTGAGCGACACCGCGCCGCAGGCGATCATCGACCGGGTGTCCGGCGACACCCCGCCGCCGCCCAACCGTCCTCCGCGCCGTTCGCGCCCCCAGGACTCCGGCGCGCGTCCGCTTCCGCCGCAGGACACCGGCGCTCGCCCGGTCCCGCCGCCGCAGGACTCCGCGCCCATGCCGGTGCCGCCGAACGCCGCGACCCCGACCCGGCAGACGCCGCCGGTGCGCCCGCCCGCCCCGCCGCAGGAGCAGAGCGGCTATCAGCAGCGTCCGCCGCAGCCGCCTCAACAGTCCGGTCAGTTCGCCCGGCCTGCTCCGCCGCAGGAGCAGAGCGGTTACCAGCAGCGTCCGCCGCAGCCGCCTCAGCAGTCCGGTCAGTTCGTGCGGCCGACGCCGCCACAGGAGCAGTCCGGCTATCAGCAGCGCCCGCCGGATTCCGAGGGCTTGCCACCTCGTGGCCGTCCGCGGCCCGCGGGCCCGGAAGAGACCCGCGGCGCGGTACCGCCTGTCCGCCGTCGCCCCGAACCGCCCGCCGGACCGCCGTCCGCGGGACTGTCGGCGAGGCTCGACGGCCTCGACGCCGAGCCGGACGACGTCCAGGACCAGCCCGGCCCGATGGCCAGCGGCGCGTTCCAGACCCCGCCCGCGCAGCCGGCGCGCCGCCGTCGTCCGGCGGC
>NZ_MUXN01000049.1 GCF_001995215.1 Amycolatopsis azurea DSM 43854 | reverse complement strand
CCGGCGAACGGGGGGAAGCTCATGATGCTTGTAGGTCTGGGGTTCGTTGGTGGCAGAGTTCGACGAGTCGGGTGCGGTCGCAGGTTGGTCGGGTGTGGTCGGTGATTTCGAGGATGAGGTCGGCGACGTCCACGGTTTCGCCGGTGACGTGTGTGTCTTGGAACTCGATGAGTCCGTTTTTGACGTGGCGGGCGGCGCTGCGGCGGCCGCGTTCGGAGGTGACCGCGTCGGTGAGCCGGTAGTCGGCGTTGTCCGGCGTGGGCCAGTGGAGGAGTTGTAGTCGGGCCCAGAGTGCGGTGTCGGCGAGTGATTCTTCGCCGCTGCGGGCTTGGCGGAGCTCGTCGACGGCGATCGCCGGCGTGAGCAGTGAGTGCCGCAGGGATTCTATGACGGTGTCGCGGTGTAGATGGCGGACGCGGTCGGCGGCTAGGGCGAGGTGTTGGTGCAGGACGGTGTTGAAGTGCCTGGCGCGTTCGCGCCAGGCGGTGAGCTCGCGATATTGGCTGACGTGCTCGACCGCGGTCATGAGTCCGGCGGTGCGTTGTTTATCGGCGAGCTTGATTTGGTCGCGGCGTAGTGTGGCTGTGTGATCCGTGTGGGCTTCAATGTTTTTGAGCGCCGCCGGAAAAGGCGACGTCGAAATGTTCGTCCGGGAAAGTCAGTGCGCGGGTGTCCTGACATTCGTAACCGGCGAGGTCGGCGAGTCCTTCCTGCTTGGCCCGCAGGTTCGCGGCTTCGGCCATCGACGGTGAAATATCCACCCCGACGACCTTGGCGCCGGTCCGCCGGGCCAGTTCGCGGCTCAGGAACCCTGCGTTGCATCCGGCGTGTAGGCCGAGCAGGCCCAAGTGCTGGGCGAAGTCACGCACGGTCGCCAGCCCTCCGGGCGGAGGTTCGATTCTTCGAGCATGGCCAGCAGTTCCACGTAGGGACGGCGAGTGATCTCATCTGCGGTCGGCTGCACGGAATTCTCCCTAAATTGTGAAAACGGGCAGGGGTGAACCCCTCTTGCCAATGCGAACCAATTGATTTTCCGAAAGGCTATTTAGTGAAAAGCGCTACTGTCAAGCTTTGCCGCGGCCGTGCGGGCCCCTGTCCCGCCGGCGGGACAGGGTCTTGCCTGTGCCCGTCGGGATCGGCGACTATCGGAGTCGAAGTCCGTCAATGCCTGGACGGTAATTCGAGAGCGCGGCGGGGATTGCTTTTCCGAATCGCGGATGGTGCACCGATTTCGGAGGCGAACATGGTGAAAGCGCGCCGACTGGCGCCGGGTACGGCCGTCACCCTGGCGGCCGCCGCTTCCTATTTCTGCGTTCAGCTGGCGCATACCCTGCGAGACCGTAACCGGTGGCCGTTCTGCGCCTACAACATGTTCAACTATCACGTTCCCGACCGATGCGAGCAGTTGCGCGTCGTCTTCTACGATTCCGGCGGCCGGACCGCCGGGCCCACCGATCCGTGGTGAATGCTGCCGGTCGAGTTCTTCCGCGTGGTGCCGGTGCTGGAAAAGGTGTATCTCCTCGAGGCGCCGGACCGCGTCAAGAAGGACTTCTCCCGTGCTGCTTTGGACTGGATGAACCATCGGCCGTGGCCGAAGTTCGACGAAGTGCGGAGCTCTGTCACCGGGCCGTCGGATCGGTCGGTGCGGGCGTTCGACGTCTACCTCGTCGAGGTCGGACCGGACGAGTGCGATCCGTGGGACCGAGCGGACGTGTTGTCCGCGCGGCTGGTCCACCGCCACGATCCGATCGGCGTGGCACCGGCCGCGGGAGCGGCGTTCGCGAACCCGCGGACAGGGAGTTCACTCGCCTATCGGACCGCGGACCGGGGGTCCGGGGATTGAGCCGGCGGGAGGATTCTCGCTGGTGCGGATGGACGTCGGCAACCGCCGCGTCCCCAGCGGCCGAGGAAGCGATCGCGGCACGGGCTGCCACGGCCGCTTCACTGGCGGGTAGTGGGTGAGACGGTCAGCGATGTACCTGCGCTGAACTGCGTCAACGGCACGGAGGCCGCGCGAGTCCTGCGCTTCCTGGTGGCGATCGTGTGTCCGGCACGCGAGGGACATGGGGAAGTACGCGGATACACGCATGAACGTTTGGGCGGCGACGTGCGGACAGCGGATTGCGAAATGTCTCTTGGTGAAACTTTCAGTGACGTTTGGGGGGTCCCGGTCGTGGTTTCGGGCGGGGTGCACGGAGCCGGATGGCGTTGAGGTCGGCTGTCCCGTCCGCCACGGTTTTCGCGACGTCTGACAAGCGCAGGTTGTGCGAGCGGGCGTGGTCGCGCAGCGCGGTGAAGGCGTCCTGCATGGTCAATCCCGCGTGTGCCGAGAGCACCCCCTTGGCCTGTTCGATGATGACGCGGCTGTTCAGCGCGGTCTGCAGTTGTTCGGAGAGGATCGCGCTGTCGTGGATCGCCCGCTGCTGCAGCAGGCCGATGGTGGCCACGTCGGCAAGGGCCTGGCCGAGCAGCACACTGGTGTCGTCAATCCCGTCGCTGTGGGTGTTGAGCAGGTTCAGCGAACCGATCACGATGTGGCGTAACCGCATGGGCACCGCGTAGGCCGCCTGGAAGCCGGCCGCACGGGCAGCGGGCCCGAACCGTGGCCACCTGCCATCCTCGTCGGCCAGATTCGCACTCGAGACCGGCAGGCCGGTGCGTACGCAGTCCAGGCATGGACCGTCATCGGCCTGTACCGCGAACAGTTCGAGCAGTCGGGCCTGTTCGGAGGAGGCGGCCGCCATGGCCAGTTTGCCCTTCTGGTCCGAGAGCACGACCCCAGCCGCGGCGATGTCCAACAGTTCCACACACCGCTCGACAAGACTGTTCAGGAACTCCAAGATGTCGAATTCATCGACGAGTGTGTCCGCCAGTTCCACGAACACCCGCGCCAGCCGCCGTTCGTGCCGGTCGTTCATCGCCGTTCACTTCCTCACCGTTGCCAGACGCTTGTAAGTCATTCTTCTTCCAGGAACAGTTCGCGATCCACGATGCGCTGGGCCACCACCGCGATCGGCATGTCGTTGGCGTACGCGTAGCCGCGGATGCGCAAGAGCGCTGCCTCCATCGTGATGCCGAGGTCGTACTTCACTATCCCGGACGCCTGGTGGACCTCGGCGTGAATGTCGGTGATCCAGCCCAGATCGTTGTGGGCGTGCCCGGCGGTCTCGGAAAGGACCGCTTCGAAGGTCATTTCGGCCAGAACGAGCGCGGCGGCGATCTGTCGTGGAGTCAGTGGCCCAGCCGTGGTGCGGTAGCAATCCAACGATCCCAGCCGGATGGCGCCCAGCGAGAGGGGGAACGCGAATACCGCCGCCGCCCCGGCGGACTGGGCGCCGGAGGTGAAAGCGGGCCACCGTGACGCCGTCACGATCAGGTCGGGCGCCAGTATCGCGGTGCCGGAGATGACCGCCTCCAGGCCTGGGCCTTCTCCCACGGTGAATTGCAACTCCTCCAGACGGGTGGCGGTCGCATCGGTGGCACGAACCAGGCGCTGCTGCGTGGCCGGGGTGCCTGCATGAGAGATCAGAGTCACCCAGACCCCGGAGACGGCCAGTTCCGCCACGGCCAGTGCGCAGATCTCGGCGACGGCCGAGGAGCCGTCGTCGCCGTTCGCCGCCAGCAACGACCGCAGCCGTTGCCGCTGATCCTCGGTCAACAGCCGCCCCTTTCGTGATGGCTTCCTGAAGCGTCTTGACCACCTGACGACCCGAGCTGGTAGACACTACGCCTTCCATGCACGACCGGCTCGGCAATGTGGGCGAACCGAGACGGCCGGGCAGGTCCGGACACCGCGACTATTCGCCCTGAAGCGGCGTGTCGGCGGAGTGGTCGGCCGCCGTCGGAGGCCGAATGGTGAGACGCCGCACTCCTGAACTGAAGACGGCGACGAGGGGGACAGCGAGCAGGGTGCCGACGATGTCGGCGGTGAATCCGCCGCGCCCGGCGACGTCGACGCGGTGGCGAGCCCGCGTGGGACCTTCTTGCCCGTCAGCCGGGAAACTGCAGGAGCGAACAGGTCTGTCGAAAGCAGGGCCAGGGCGGCCGGACCCAGTACTCGCCACAGTGCTCGCCGCTTGGACCGGCCCGGTATGGCGCGTGGCGTTCGACCCGGCGGCTGGGCGGTCACGGTCCGCGAGCTGATTTACCAAGGCCGATTGATCCGGCTGGAGGGAATCAGCTCACAGAACATCCATCTCGTGCACGTGACCGGTGGGAACATGCGCCGAGTGACACTCCTGGCGATCCCGTCGCACGCGGCCGCCGAGCGGGCGTCGGCGGCGGCCGCCAGGCAGAAACAACGTGACCAGCCCGGCGACGCTCCTCGATGAGCCCGGCGCGCTGGGCGGCCAGACGGTGACGGCGTCCCCGGCAACGACATATCCCGCTGGGAATCCGAAGGCGGACGCGGCGGCAAGTCCGCCCTGCGGAAGTGAGGCATCCAGCGTTGCGCGAGGTGACGTGATCGTCAGTCGGGCCGGCCGATTTCGGGCAGGATCGGGGTGTTCCGTAACGCGCGGTTGTTCTGCGGTTCGACGCGAGTCTTCGCATGGTCCACCTGCCGGATCATGTCGTTGCGAACCTCGTTGAGCGCGATCGACAGGTCCTGTGCCGAGGAAGTGGCCACCAGGTGCAGGTGAGGCAGGCGATGGAGCCGGCATGCGAGCGTGACCTGCTGGCCGGTGCCGTGTCGATCCTTGAGGCCGATCTCCAGCTCGACCTGATCGTCTCGGAAGGAACGCAGCCTGGAACCGAGTGCGGCCAGGCGCTCGGCGACCCAGTCGCGTTCCGAGGCGGCGAAGCCTGTGCTGAGACGTAACCGTTCGACGATCACGCTTGTGTCGTTCCGCGTGGTGTTCATCGCGTGGCCCTTCCTGGGCGGTAGTCGCATGTGGACAGTCCTTGTCGGACTATGTCGGACTTCAGCGTGAGGTCGCCACGAGGAAGGTGAAGTGCCCGTCGATGTCCTTGCGGACATCGAGGAACTTGTCGGTGAGGCGGACGCGGGTCTCGCGTGCGAGGAAAACCTGGGTTCCCGCGGCGTCGATGACGTCGTCGCCGGGCGCCGGATGCGCGGTGACTTCAACGGAGAGCGCGGAGCCGTCTTCGGGGAGGTCGTTCAGCGTCATACGTAGACCGCCCCGCGCCCGGACATCCTGAGCGGTGGTGAGATGGTTGATGGCTTCGGCGGCGGACTCGGTGATCGTGAACATCGGAGGCTCGCTCTCTCCCGCCTGACGGTGGGATACTGCCGACTGTACGCCGTTGTCGTGCCGGTGACCCGAAATCAAGAAGCCGGTCCGGAAGGACGATTCTTGCCGTGTCGGCACGGTATGATGCGTGACGACCACGCCGGAGTGCCCAGACACCGCCCTCACGACGATCGACCGTCGACCTGGCCGCCTCTGCCCCTTGGCCGTGCGCCCGTCCTTCGGCGCGCTGAGGTTCATCAAGCGGTCGGGAAAGTCTGGAGCCCCGATCGTGAAACTCATAACGCTCGACCTTCGTCGTTCGCGCCGTCCGCGGCCGTCGCCCGAACCGCTCGACGAGGCCCGTACGGTCATGGAGTTCCCGGCCGGGCGTGGTGGGCCCCCGGTGCACCTGCCTCCACCTTTGACGGTGACGGTCAAGCATCTCGGCCGGACAGTGGTACTCGCCGTCGACGGCGATGTCGACCTTCACACCGCGCCTGTGGTGCAACGCGCGATCGAATCGGTCTTGGGCACCCGACCACGACGGCTGGTCGTCGATCTGACCCTCGTCCGGTTCCTCAATTCCTCGGGGCTGGAGGTGCTGCTTGCCGCGCACCGGCGAGCGGGGCGGGACACCGACCTGCGTCTCGTCGCCACCACGCGCGCCGTCTGGCGCCCGCTGCAGGTCACTCGCCTGCACGAACAGCTGATCATTCACGCCTCACTCCCGGCGGCCATCGCCGCGCCCTCGAGAACGATGGACGAGGACCGTGCGACCTCGAACACGATGGGCAAAGGAGAACGAAGTACGTTGCCTCGCTGAACGTGCCGCGGGCGAGATGCCGCCACGATCGGGTCGTCTTGAACCGATCTCCGTAGTACGGAGAACGCCTCGCGGCTGCGTCAGGATCTTGCCTCACAAGGAAAGAAAGCAGTCTCACGGCGATCGAGAGCACCGGTGCGTCCACGCTCGCTGGTTGCATCCGGTTTCGATGGCTGCGATGGTCGATGCCGACGGCTACCGGCGTCGTTCCCGCGCCGGCCGGTGGCGTCACCGCTCCAGACCGTGGCGGATCGTCCGTTCGCCCGTCTCGTCAGGAGCCCAGCGTGGTCGGCATCGCCCCGGTGAAGTCATCGGTTTCCGTGGAACTCCAGCATGTCCGTGTCGCGCATCTGGTGCCCTCGCTGAGTTTCTATCTCGCCCTGGGGTGCGAAGCCCGCCAGTCGGGGGATGGCTGGGTGCGACTGCGCAACGCCGGAACCGTGTTCGTTCTCGAACATGGTGATCCCGGCGGCCGCCCGGGCGCCGTCGTCCCGGAACTGAGCACCGGTGATCTCCTGCGACTGTGCTGCCGGTTGTGGTCGGCCGGGATCGACACGAGCCCCATCAGCTATCCGGACGGCGTGCCCGGTGGGCGCATCAGCACCCATGATCCTGACCTGCATCCAGTAGCCGTAAGCCAAGCAGGTCGTCGTCCACGGGCGGAGGCTCTCGTGGTTCGGCGGACCGGGGTACCGCGTGGTGACCACGCCGAGGCGTGATCCGCCACGACGATTCCCGGCGGTGGATTGATCGGTCACCGTGCGACAGAGACCCCAGCGGGATCGCCCGCTGGGGCCTCCGTCGCACAACGGCCGTCGGGGTCAGCCGGTGCAGTTGGGGACCGCCGGGGCGCTTCCGGCGCAGTTGCCGGGTGTGTTGGCGGTGATGGGCGCGTTGTTGGTGGTCATGGTGCCGTTGCTCCGGTAGACGCCGCCCGCGGTGAGCAGCGCGTGGTTCACGGTCACGGCGGTCTGGGTGATGGTCGTCGCGGTCGAATCGACCGCTGCGATACCGCCACCTTGGGCGCCGCTGTTGCCGCTGACAAGCATCGGCGTGCCGGAGACGCCAGTGGTGGTCAGTGTGCCGCGGAGGCCGTTGTAGATCCCGCCGCCTTGGATCAGGGCGGTGTTTCCGAGAACGTTGCTTCTGGTGAACGACGCGGCGGGTGCTGTGCCGGACGGGGTGTCGGCATTGGCGAGGCCTCCGCCGGCGAGGGTGGCGTAGTTGCCGCTCAGGCTGCTGGTAGTGAGCGTCACGGCGCCGCGATTGAGGATGGCGCCCCCGTTGCCGACCACGCTGCCGTTGGTGAAGGCGACCGAGGTGGTCAGGGTGAGGTTGCCGGTCGGGCCGACTTCGGCGATCCGGAACGGCAGCAGCGCGGTGCGCGTGATGGTCGCCGGGCCGAGTAGTTCGATCGGTGTGGTGATGACCGGCAGTCCGTTGGCGAGCCCGCCGTGCGGGGAGGTCAGTGCGTAGGTGCAGCCGCCGGCCAGTGTCAGGGTGTCACTGTCGACTGTGGAGTTGGCGAGGTTGATGGCGGCGACGAGGGCGTTCTCGCCGCACGCCACGGGAATGGTGGTCGCCTGTGCCATCGGGGCCAGCGCGATCATGCCCCCGGTGAGAACGGCCGCGCCGATGACGGCCCGCGGAATACTGCGGATTCTTCGCATTTCTTCTTCTTTCCTGGAACCAGATCAAGGAGTGTGGCCATGAAGAAAGGGAACTATCCGATGCATCCGGGGACAGGGGAGGGGCTGCCGGTGCAGTTGGTCGCGGTGTTGGCGGTCACCGTGGAGGTGTTCAGCGTCGCCGAACCCGCCACGTAGTAGATCCCGCCGGGATTCACCGTCGCCGCGTTGGTGTCGACCACGCTGCCGGTGAGCGTGAGTGTCCCGTTCAGACTGGCGATTCCGGCGCCTTGGCCTGCGGTGTTGCCGTTGACCGTGCTGTTGGTGAACGTCGCCGCGGCCGGGGTTCCGGTGCTGTACAAGGCGCCGCCTCGGCCGTTGGCGGTGTTGCCGGACAACGCGCTGCCGGTGAGGGTGACCGCGCCGAAGCTGAGGATGCCGCCTCCGTCGTCGTTGCCCGCGGCGGCCGCGTGACCATTGCTGATGGTGACCGCTTTGAGCGTGATGCCGCCGGTGGGAGCCACCTGGCCGATGCGGAAGGAGGCCGCTGCCGGTGCGCGGGTGATGGTGTTGGCGTTGCCCTCGAAGATGATGGGCGAGGTGATGATGGGAAGGCCGGCCGGACCGTGCACGCCGTCGTCACCGTGGCCGCTGCCGAGGGTGTAGGTGCAGCCCGGGGTCAAGGTCACGGTGCCGCCTCCTGCCGCGTTGGCCGCGTCGACCGCGGAGACCAGCGCCGCCTCGGCACAGGGGACCGATTCGGCACGGGCCTGCGCCGACGCGGGCAGGAGGACAGCCGATCCGGTCACCAGGGCAATGGTGCAGGCAAAAGTGGATAATGTGCGATTGTGTCGCATTTTGACTTTCCTGAATCCGAGACCGATGGTGGAGGAGCAAGAAGCTCAAACGTCCCGCTGGAGAGCGGTCACCGGCGGTCAATGTACAACCACCTCTGACCTTACACCCGATGGCCGGAAATAAACAGGGAGGCGGTCTTGGTGTCGCGCGTCGACTTTCGACAATGGGAATTCGGAAGGTTTCACGGCGAATATCGCGGGTAAGAGAATTCGCGGCGCGCCGCGGAAAGCGGATGTTCCCGCAGTGGATACTTCGAAATCGGCTGGTCGCAAGGGTGGCCGGGGAGCGGGCCGCGACCTGGTCGCCAGGTGAGCGTCGGTTCGACCACCGGATGCGGACCTGAAGGACGACTTGGCCAGTACATGGGGCGTGAGGCACGTCCTCCGAAGTGGTTTTCCGAGGCGAGCCGATTCCGTTCTCGCCTTCACCCGGAGAGGCTGTAATGCCTCCGTGAAGAGGTTTCCACGGATTTCATGAAGAGGTTCTTCCTCAGTGGCCGTCACCACGGCGCGTAGGTCGGTGGATGGTGCTCTGCTGACGTTCTCATCCACGTAGGTGGTCCAGGTCTTACCCGCGAATGATCCAGATCAGACGGACTCCACCCGTTCGCCTGCGGTTTGTGAGGCGGTCGCGGGCTACGCTGGAAAGGCCGGTGATGGTGGTGCGGACACGTTCACCTTGTCGACCTCGCCGGTGCCGCCCCAGTCCTTGGCTGCTTACCCGCGGAACAGCCGACTCGGGAGGTGGCGTTAAGCCGTGATGAGGGCCAGGGGAAGAAAGACAGGGTCCGCCGTGACGACGCGGCCTGTGAGAAGTCTCGATGGTGTCAGACCAGAGTCCTACGACATGAGCCACGATCAGCGTTGCCGCGGCGCACGTCTGGTTGCGTCGGCGGCGAAGGACGTTGAGGACTGTGCGTTGCTGCTCGCCATGCTTGGGCTGGACCCCGCCGACGGACTGGAGCCCAGGGGTGCTTGACAAGGTCGCGGTGCTGTCGACCTTGGCCCGTGCAGCTCCCCGCGGTCGCGTGATCCACCTCTCGCCCGATCGAGACCGCGGATGGGATCGCACTACCTGAACTGGTGGGACGGGGGTCACACGATGGGGTCGTGACGATCTTTTCGGGGGCGGGTCTTAGTGGTGTGGGAGCGACGATGGAACACCGAGAGCTTCCGGCGATACCCCAGGAACCGATCCGAGGAGACGTCATGACGAATTCGACCGCTACCAAGGCTTCAGGTCAGTCGACCGCGGTGGAGAAGACCGGCACGGGCGCGCTGGAGTCGAGCAAGGGCGCCACCACGATCGCCGACACGGTGGTGGCGAAGGTGGCTGGCTTGGCCACCCGTGAGATTTCCGGGGTCTATGACCTGGGTGGTGGTGCGGCCCGGGCGTTCAGCGCGATCCGTGAGCGCATCCCCGGTGCCACCGCGTCGGCGGCCCAGGGTGTGTCGGTCGAGGTCGGTGAGAAGCAGGCCGCGGTCGATCTGCAGATTCTCGTCGAGTACGGCGTGTCCATCGCGGATCTGTCGCGTGCGGTGCGCAGGAACGTGATCGGCGCGGTCGAGCAGATCACCGGCCTCGAGGTGGTCGAGGTCAATATCAACGTCTCCGACGTACACATCCCGGGTGACGACGAGGACGAGGACGGCAAGAACGACACCGGCCGCGTCCAGTGAGCCCCGGCGTCGAGATCGACGCCGACCGTGTCGCCACCGCTGTGCGGGCCCTGTCCGCTGTCGCGGGCCTGCACAGCGGCCGGTTCGGCGAGATCGCCACCCTCCTGCGCGGGCGCCGGATCCCGGGCATCCGCGTCCACGACGACGAGATCACCATCGGTGTCATCGGACGCTACCCGGCGACCGCCGTCGAGATCGGCGACGACGTCCGCACCGCCGTGGGTCCGGTCGATCGCCCGGTCCATGTGCGGATCGGCGATATCGCCTCTCCTGCCAGTGCCACGGTCGAAGATCCGGACACGATCGCCCTTGCCAAGGAGAACCAGTGAATTCCACGCATCTCGGCCTGCTCACCGGTCTCGCGCTCGGCCTCGCGGCCGCTTTCGGCGGGTTCGGCGCCTTCGTCGTCGTCCTGGCCCTCGGTGCACTCGGGTTGCTGGTCGGCCGTGTCGTCGACGGCAAGCTCGACTTGTCGCAGCTCACCGGCCGTGACAGGGGTTGATCTCCATGACCGCCACCTTGCCGGGCTCGGCGCCCAGGACGGCTCCTGCCGCTTCCGGTGACCGGGGCGCCCTCACCATTTCCGACAGCACCGTGGAACGGATCGCGGCTCACGCGGTGACCGAGGTCGAAGGCGTCGGTGGCGCCGCGAGCCGCGTGCTCGGTGTCGCCGTCGGTGGGGAAGACCTCGACAACAGCGCCAAGGTCACCGCGAAGGTCGACGGTGCGACCGCCACGCTCGACGTCAGGATCTCCATCAGCTATCCGATGTCGGTTTCCCGCACCACCGAGAGCGCCCGCCGGCACTTGATGCGCCGAGTCGAAGAGTTCACCGGGCTCACGGTGTCGCAGGTGGACATCACCGTCACCGCGCTGCACCCCGCCACCGCCGAGACGCGGAGGGTCCAGTGAAACGCCGTCCACGTCGGAGCGCCCCGGCGACTCTCACCGCTGTCGTGCTGCTCGCCGCCTGCGTCCTCGTCGCGGTCGTCGCGATCCAGATGCTTCTCGGTGAAACTCCCTGGATCCGGTACGACACCGTCACCGGTGCCTTGCACGACACGCGCTGGAGCGACGTCGTGACGGCCGTCGCCGGCGCGGTCGCGGTAGTGCTGGGGCTGGCCATGACCCTGGCGGCGCTCCTGCCGGGCAAGCCCACCGTCCTGCCGCTGCGGGGTGACCCGGATTCCGGTGCCTCGCGCCGGAGCTACCGCTCCACCCTGCGCACCGCGGCCTCCACAGTGGACGGTGTGTCCGGCGCGACGGTGAAACTCAAACCCCGCACGGTCTTCGCGAAAGTGAGCACCGGGCGGACGACCACCGATGGGCTCGCCGACGCCGTTCGTCACGCCGTCGAGCACCGGCTCGACCAGATCGGTCCTGTCGTCCGCCCGACCGTCAAGGTCAAGATCCGCGCGACCAGGAGCACGTCATGACCGGTCTCAATCGCCCCGCGGGACTCAACCGCACGGTGCTCGCCTTCTTCGGACTCGTTCTGATCGCGGCCGGCGCCTTCGCCCTGCTGACCCATTTCGGCACGCTCACCGTCCTGCGACCCGAATCCGCATTGGTGGCC
The DNA here is from genome assembly GCF_001995215.1 of Amycolatopsis azurea DSM 43854. GTDB lineage: Bacteria > Actinomycetota > Actinomycetes > Mycobacteriales > Pseudonocardiaceae > Amycolatopsis > Amycolatopsis azurea. The sequence goes on along the minus strand of NZ_MUXN01000049.1, from coordinate 151 downwards.
GAAACGGTGCAGCCGCCTACCTGGACGCTCTACGCCGCGGCCGCTGCCTCCGTCGTACTGGGTCTGCTCGTGCTGCGATGGCTCGTCGCGCAGCTGACCCGCAAACCCAAAACCCACACCTGGCGCCTTGTGAGCTTCCCCCCGTTCGCCG
>NZ_MUXN01000048.1 GCF_001995215.1 Amycolatopsis azurea DSM 43854 | reverse complement strand
GCGGCCAGAACCTTACGTAGGCGCGCCAGGGCGCGATGCTGGGCCACCCGGACGGCGCCGGGGGTGGACCCCACGGCCTCGGCCGTCTCTTCGGCGGACAATCCCACGACCACGCGCAGGACCACGATCTCACGCTGCTTGTCGGGAAGGACCCGCAGCAACTGGGACATGCGCTCGTTCAGCTCACCCTGCAGGGCACGCTGCTCGGGACCGACGCCGCCCTCGACCTCGTCGGGGACCTCGGCGACCGGTTCGGCGCGGTTACGGGCCGCCGCACGATGCGCGTCGGCCACCTTGTGCTGGGCGATCCCGTAGACGAAGGCCAGGAACGGGCGGCCCTGATCACGGTACGAAGGCAATGCCGTGAGCACCGCGAGACACACCTCCTGAGCAACATCGTCTGCGGAAGCGAACGAACGCTCCTGCCTGCCAACCCGAGCGCGGCAATACCGCACTACCAAAGGACGGATGGCCGCCAGCAACCGCTCGACCGCTTGAGGATCACCCTCAACAGCAGCGGCGACCGGCTC
>NZ_MUXN01000047.1 GCF_001995215.1 Amycolatopsis azurea DSM 43854 | reverse complement strand
CTACCAGTCCCCCTTGAGGGACTCTGGGTCCCTCAAGGAGGCCTTCACGGACAGCCGCCTCAGGCGTTCGGATCGAACGGGATCCCGGCCGGTTTCGCCTTGGCGAGTTCGCCGTTGAACGACGAATCCCGGATCCCCAGCTGGGCGCTGCCGAAGTCGTGCCCGGTCAGCTTGTCCCGCGGGCCCGGCGGGTAGCCGTCCCAGCCCACCAGCGGCGGGTACTGCCACTGCTTCTTGTGGTTCTCCGGCTCCTCGCCGAAGTTCGCGTGCCGGAAGCAGTGCGTGCTGATCCCGTCCTTGTGGTAGATCACCTTGGGGTGCTTGCCGGTCTCGTCCCACGGGACCTGGTCGCGCTGGCGGGTCGTGTACTTGCCGTGCGCCGACGTCGACACGTACTGGCCCCACTCGCCCTGAACCCAGACGACGACGTGCTCCCAGTCGTGCCGGTGACCGGCGCTCCCGGGGCCCAGCGCCGCCTGGTCCTTCTCGAAGTAGAGCGCGTACAGGTAGGCGCACCAGCCGTTGTTGCACTTCACCCGCGAGTACGCGTTGGTGTTGTCCAGATCGGACAGATCGCGGCACTGGCCGTTGACGTCGCCACCCAGCGCGAGCCCGGGCGCGAGAGTGCCGTCACGGCCGATGGCCGGGGTCGGGTAACAACCGTCGCCGTCGTAGTCGAAGGCGGGTTCGTAGGTGCGGTCTGGCCAGGGCGCCGACCAGTCCAAGGCCTGCGGCGGGGCCGCCGAGGCCGTTCCTGTCACGAGTAGCAGGGCGGTGAGCGTGCCGAAGAGGACCGTGCTGAACCGTCGCATGTGGTTATTTATTCACGACTTGATTCAACACGGAACCCTCGTTGGTCGGCTTACTCGCAGACGGCCCCGTGCGCGGCGCTGCGGACCACCTTGGCGTATTTGCCGAGGACACCGCGCGTGTACGCCGGAGGCTTCGGGGCCCAGCCCTCCCGGCGGGCCTCGATGTCGTCGATCTCGACTTCGAGCGTCCGGTTCGCGACGTCGAGCGTGATCGGGTCCCCGTCGCGCACGAACGCGATCGGCCCGGCGTCGACGGCTTCCGGCGCGATGTGGCCGACGCAGAGGCCGGTCGTGCCGCCGCTGAACCGGCCGTCGGTGATGAGCAGGACGTCCTTCCCGAGTCCGGCTCCCTTGATCGCGCCGGTGATGGCGAGCATCTCGCGCATGCCCGGCCCGCCCTTCGGCCCTTCGTAGCGGATGACGACGACGTCCCCGGCGACGATCCGGCCCTCGGCGAGCGCGTCGAGGGCGGCCCGTTCGCCGTCGAACACCCGCGCGGTGCCGGTGAACGTCGATTCGTCGAAGCCCGCCGACTTCACGACCGCGCCTTCCGGCGCCAGCGATCCCTTGAGGATGGTCAGCCCGCCGGTCTTGTGGATCGGGCGGTCGAGCGGCCGGATGATCTCGCCGTCGACCCCGGCGGGCGCGATGCCTTCGAGGTTCTCGGCCATGGTCTTCCCGGTCACGGTGAGCACGTCGCCGTGCATGAGCCCGGCGTCGAGCAGCGCCTTCATCACCACGGGGATGCCGCCGACCTTGTCGACGTCGTTCATCACGTACTTCCCGAACGGCTTGAGGTCGCCGAGGTGCGGGACCTTGTCGCCGATGCGGTTGAAGTCGTCGATGCGCAGGTCGACCTCCGCCTCGCGCGCGATCGCGAGCAGGTGGAGGACGGCGTTGGTCGAACCGCCCAGCGCCATCACGACGGCGATCGCGTTCTCGAACGCCTCCATGGTCATGATCTGCCGCGCGGTGATGCCCTGGCGGAGCATGCCGACGACGGCTTCCCCCGATCGGTGGGCGAAACCGTCACGGCGCCGGTCGACGGCGGGTGGGGCGGCCGAGCCGGGCAGCGACATGCCCAGCGCCTCGGCCACTGACGCCATCGTGTTGGCGGTGTACATCCCGCCGCAGGCACCTTCGCCGGGGCAGATCGCGCGCTCGATCCTGTCCACCTCGGCGCGAGTGATCTTGCCCGCCAGGCAGGCGCCGACCGCCTCGAAGGCGTCGATGATCGTGACGTCCTGGCCGTCGACCTGACCGGGCATGATCGAGCCCGCGTAAAGGAAGACGGAGGCGAGATCGAGCCGGGCCGCGGCCATCAGCATGCCGGGCAGCGACTTGTCACAGCCCGCCAGCAGCACGGAGCCGTCCAGCCGTTCGGCCATCATCACCGTCTCGACCGAGTCGGCGATCACCTCACGCGAGACCAGCGAGAAGTGCATGCCCTCGTGTCCCATGGAAATACCGTCGGACACCGAGATCGTGCCGAATTCGAGCGGATAGCCGCCGCCCGCGTGCACCCCGTTCTTGACCGCCTTGGCCAGCCGGTCGAGCGACAGGTTGCACGGGGTGATCTCGTTCCACGAGGACGCCACCCCGATCTGCGGTTTGGCGAAGTCGTCGTCGCCCATCCCGACCGCGCGGAGCATCCCGCGGGCCGCCGCGCGCTCCAGGCCGTCGGTCACGTCGCGTGAACGAGGTTTCAAATCCGGCTGGTCCTGCGGCATCGGAACACCTTCCTTCGTGGTGGGACACCGGGCACGCTGCCAACCCGGCGCGCCCGGCGCAACTCACCGCTCCGTGTTCGCCCCACGGTGCAACGCCACGCGGGTGATCGCGTGGTGCTCGACGCCGAGGACTTCGGCCGTCCAGCCCGAGACCACCACCCGGTCGCCGGGCTTCTCCGGGATCCGGCCTAGGACCACGAGGATCAGTCCCGCAATGGTCGCGTACTCCCCCGGCGGCGCGTCCCGCAGCTCGACCCCGACGTCGACGAGGTCGTGCACCGGGAAGGTGCCGGGCAGCACCAGGGAGCCGTCCTTGCCGTCGCGGACGGCCAGCACGTCGCGGTCGGTCTCGTCGTAGATCTCGCCGACGATCTCCTCCAGCAGATCCTCCAGCGTGACCATGCCCGCGACGGCGCCGTGCTCGTCGACCACCAGCGCCATCTGCTCCCGCTCGGCCTTGAAACTCCGCAGCGCGTCCGAGACCCGCAGCGAATCGGGGTACACCACCGCCGGCCGGACGACCTCGGCGAGGTCTTCGTGGTCGCCGAGCAGATCACGCAGGTGCACGACGCCGACGACGTCGTCCAGATGCCCGCCGCGGGCGACCGGCGCCCGGGAGAAGCCGGACTCGGCCAGCTGCCGTCGAGCCGACCCGAGGTCCTGCTCGACCGCGAGGGTCAGCACCGCCCGGCGCGGGACGAGCACTTCGCGCAGCCGTCGTTCGTGGATCTCCAAGGCGCCGTTGATGATCATGCGCTGTTCGGTGTTCAGGCCGCGCTGCGCCGAGACCAGTTCCCGCAGTTCCTCGGGCGACATCTGGTCCGGATCGGCCTCCGCCCGGCCGCCCAGTGCCCGCACGACGAAGTTCGTCGACGCGCTCAGCGCCCACACCACCGGCCTGGAGATCGCCGACAACAGGTTCAGTGGACGCGCCACCAGCAACGCCCACCGCAACGCGTTCTGCATCGCCAGCCGTTTCGGCGCCAGCTCCCCGAGCACCAGGGTCAGGAACGTGAGGACCATGGTCACCAGCGCGACCGCCACCGCTCCGGCGGCGTTGCCGAGGAAACCCAGCAGCGGCACCAACGGCTGCGCGAGGGACACCGCCGCCGTCGCCGAGGCGAGGAACCCGGCGAGCGTGATCCCGATCTGGATCGTCGCCAGGAAGCGGTTCGGGTCGCGCGCCAGCCGCACCAGCGTCCGGGCGGATGCCCGGCCGTCCCGTTCCAAAGCCCGCAGCTGCCCTTCACGCAACGAGATCAGCGCCATCTCGCTGCCCGCGAACACCGCGTTGAGCACCACCAGCACCGCGACCAGCGCGATGTCGAACCCGTAGCCGCCCACCAGCACTCCCCGGCTTGCCCGAAGCCAGAACAGTACCGAGGGGAACGCGAAGCCGCAGATGTCGCGAACGTTGGCTACTGACGGGTAGTTCCGATACCTTCGGAGGAAGCCGCACGGACGGAGTCCTGATGTTCGCACTCAAGCCCGCTCCCGCACGGACCTTCCTGCGCCGGGCGGAGGAGATCGCCAAACCGGTCACCCGCTGGAGCCTCGGCCACGCGATCCCCCGGGTCGCCCTGCGGGCCGCCGCGCGCCGGGGCGACCTCCAGGGCAGGCTCTCCGTCGAGGCGAGCGGCGGCGCGGACCTGACCGGGCTGTTCGACGAGATCCGCGCGCACGGCGCCGTCGCCACCACCCGGGTCGGGCACGTGACCACGCGGCATTCGGCGTGCAAGGACATCCTCACCAGCGACACGTTCAAAACCGTGCGGTTCGTCCCGGAGAACGCGGTGCTCAACCGGCTCGTCGCCTGGTCCGAGTCCGGGCTGATCCACCCGATCCAACCGCCGTCGCTGCTGGCCAGCGAACCGCCCGACCACACGCGCTACCGGAAGCTGGTCACGCGCGTCTTCACCGCCCGCGCGGTCGAGCAACTGCGGCAGCGCACGCAGGCGATCGCCGACGAACTGCTCGACGGCCTCGACCCGGCGAACCCCGTCGATCTCATCGAGCAGTACTGCGGGCTCCTGCCGGTCACCGTGATCAGCCAGATCCTCGGCGTGCCGCCCGAGGAACGCGACAAGGTGCTCGCGCTGGGCGGTGCCGCGGCCCCGAGTCTCGATCTCGGGCTGCCGTGGCGGACCTTCCGCACGGTCGAAGCCACGCTGGCCGAGTTCGACGACTGGCTCACCCTGCATCTGGAGAAACTGCGGGCGAACCCCGGTGACAACCTGCTCAGCAAGCTGATCGCCGCCCGCGAGGACGGCGTCGGCCTGACCGAGCGGGAACTCAAGGCCACCGCGGGACTGGTGCTGGCGGCCGGCTTCGAAACGACCGTCAACCTGCTCGGCAACGGCATCGCCCTGCTCACCCGGCATCCCGGCCAGCTCGCGAAACTGCGCGGGAATCCGGAGTTGTGGAGCAACGCGACCGACGAGATCCTCCGCTACGACCCGCCAGTCCTGCTCACCGGCAGGCTGTGCGCGCGGGACACCGAGATCGGCGGGGTCCCGATCCAGCGGGGCTCGATCGTCAGCACGGTACTCGCGGGCGCCAATCGGGACCCGGAGATCTTCGACGCCCCTTCGGCTTTCGACGTCGAGCGGGCGAACGCACGGGACCATGTGTCGTTCGGCGCCGGGCGGCACTACTGTCTCGGCGCTTCGCTGGCGAGGATGGAAGGGGAGATCGGGCTGCGGTCGATCTTCGAGCGGTTCCCCGGCCTGCGGCCACTCGACGGCGCGCGGCGGCGGCAGACCCGGATCCTGCGCGGTTTCGAAACCCTTCCCGCCGCACTCGCCTGACTCACCTGGGTCGTGAGTGGTAAGTGTCGTTAGAGCGACACTTACCACTCACGAGAAAGCAGCGAATGGCCACCGCAGCCGCACTTCCCGCCCTTTCGGTCCTGGACACCTCCCCCATCGTCCAGGGCTCGACTCCGCGCCAAGCCCTGCTCAACACCGTCGACCTCGCACGCCTCGCGGAAGACCTCGGCTACCACCGCTACTGGGTCCCCGAGCATCACGGCATGCGCGGCGTCGCCAGTTCCGCGCCGGCCGTGCTCATCGCCCACCTCGCGAACGCCACGCGACACCTGCGGATCGGCGCGGGCGGGGTCCTGCTGCCGAACCACGCGCCGCTCGTGGTCGCGGAACAGTTCGGGACCTTGGCCGCCCTCCATCCGGGCCGGATCGACCTCGGCATCGGACGCGCACCGGGCGGTTCGAAGGCCGCCTCCGCCGCCTTGAGTCCACAAAGGACGAAAGCCTTCAGCACCCAGCTCGACGAACTCCGGGACTACCTGAACCCACGGGAAGACGCCGACGTGAAGGCGGTCCCCGTCCTCGGCGGCAACGTCCCGGAACTCTGGCTATTGGGCCGCTCCCCCGAAAGCGCGGCGCTCGCGGCCGAGCGGGGCATCCTGTACGCCTTCGCGCATCACCTGGCGCCTGCCGCGCCTCTCAAGGCCGACCTGGTCTCCGTGTCCGTCATCGCCGCCGAGGACGACGAGCGCGCCGAGTGGCTCGCGGGCTCGACCCGGCTGAAGGTGCTCAGCCGCATCCGCGGGAACCGCATACAGTTGCCCAGTCCCGAGGAAGCGGCAAACTTTCCTTACACCGCCGACGATCGCGCGGAAAACGCGAAACGGTCCGACGCCGTCCTCACCGGAAGCCCGGACACGCTCAAGCCGAAACTGCAGACGATCCTCGACGAGACCGGCGCCGCCGAAATCATGGTGACCACGCCGCTCTTCCACCACGCCGACCGCCGTCGCTCCTACGAACTCCTCGCTTCCCTCGCTGGCGGGCTCATCGCGTGCACGAACAGGTCGGCCAGCTCTCGCGCGTAGGCCGCGACGTCGGTCTCGGGCCTCGCCAGCAATTCGGCCGGGGCCGCCTCCATCGCGGCGATGACCGACACGGCCATCACCCGCGGCGAGAACTTGCGCAACTCCCCCAGCCGCTGCCCCTCACGGAACATGTCCTCCATCTCGGCCAGCGTCTTCGCGCTCTGCTGCTCGAACCAGCTTCGCGCGGCCTCGGCGTCCCTTGACGCCGAAGCGATCTGACCGATGGCGATGATCTCCTTCGGCCGCTCCGCGAAGTAGAACACGAAGCCCTCGATCAGGGCGCGCACAGCGACGGCATGACTCTCGGCACCTTCGGCCCGGGCGCTCAGCGCCTTGTCCATCGACGCGTGCACGGTCTGCATGACCTGCTTCATCAGCTCTTCGCGTTTGACGAAGTGATACGTGATCAGCCCCGGGCTGACCCCCGCCCGCCGCGCTATCTGCACGAAGGACGCCTTCGCGTAGCCGATCTCGGCGATGGTCTCGATGGCCGCCGAGACGATCTGCCCGCGCCGGGCGTCCTCGATGAACGAGCGCCTCCCCTGGTCGCTCGACTCATTTTCTGGTTGCATGACCAGTATCCTAGTTGAGCAACTAGCACGGGGGAAGTCATGATCACTCGCAAGACGTTCTTGAGATCCGTCGCGGGAGCGGTGGCGGTCGCGGGCCTCGGCGGGGGTATGGCCGAGGCGGCGGGCAGGCCACGGCTACGGGGAGGGGTCGCCTACGACACCGGGGTCCTGCACGCGGCGGGCGACCCGCTGAGCCGGGTGCGCTGGAGCCGGCGGCAGCTGGAGCACGAGATCCGCGTGGTCGCCGACGACCTTCGCTGCCCCTCCATCACCGCGTTCGGCACCGACATCGGCAGGCTCACCGAAACGACGGCCGCGGCGCTGAGGCGCGGAATGGAGGTGTACGTCCAGCCCAGGCTCTACGACCATCCGCAGGACGAGGTCCTGGAGCACCTGGCCGAATCCGCCCGCCAGGCCGAACGGCAGCGCGACGGTGACGACGTCAAGTTCGTCACCGGCTGCGAGCACCTTCTCTTCACCCCCGGCATCGTGCCGGGAGCGACGTTCCAGGAGCGGATCGCGAACATGGACAAGATCCCGCCCGAGGAATGGCCGAAGATCATGGACCGGCTCGCGGATTTCCTCGGGCGCGCGGCCGACGTCGCGCGCCGGAACTTCCGGGGCCGGATCACCTACGCCTCGATCGGCGGAGCGGAGCCGGTCGACTGGACTCTTTTCGACATCGTCGGAATCGACTATTACCCGTACTTCGCCACCGACGCGGAGTACACAAAGGACCTCGCCCAGTACCGAAAGTGGGACAAACCCGTTGTGGTGCTGGAATTCGGCTCGTGCACGTTCACGGGCGCCGCGCAGGCGGGCGGAATGGGCTGGGACATCGTCGACAACGACCACGAGCCGCCCCGGATCAAGCCGGGCCATGTGCGGAACGAGCGCGAACAGGCAGGCCACATCGCGCGCCTGCTGGGCGTGTTCGGCACGGCGGGGATCCACGGGGCGCACGTGTACACCTTCATCGCGCCGGGCCTCCCTCATCATCCGACCCGGCCGGAGTACGACTACGACATGGCGTCCTACGGCCTGGTGAAGACACTGCGCGAACGGCACCACGACGAGGAGTCACCGTACCGGTTCGAACCCAAGCGGTCGTTCGTCGCGCTCGCCCGGCACAACCGCGGACAAGCGGGCATTTTTACCGAACCGGCTACGGAAACCGGTCAGTAACCTCGCGCTGGTGACGACTCCGGAGCGCCAGGGCAAGGAAGCTCCGGAGCTGCCCGCCTTCACCATGATCGGGTGCCTGATGGGCTTCTTCATGACCGTACTGGTCCTGATCGGCCCGGCCCTGCTCTGGGTCAGCACCCGCTTCGCGCCCGGCGACGACGACGGCCTGGTCGTCGTCGCCATGGGCGTGGTGTTCACGATCGGCGGCGTCGGTACCGTCGGCTCGCACCTCTGGCAGAACGCCCGGGCCCGCGAGACGCACCGCGCGCTCGACCGGACTGGCGTCCGCGCGAAGGCGGAAGTCGTTTCCAGCACGCGGATCTGGGTCGACGAGGTGAGCACGCCCGCAGACGACGTGGACCTCGTCGTCACCGGTCCGGGAGTGACGCCGTTCAGCGCGCGGGTGCTCAGCGAGGACGTCGGCCGCTACGAAACGGGCACGGTGGTACCCGTCGACGTCGACCCTCGGACCCTCCTCTTCCGCCTCGCCGACTGACAGGACACGACCTGGCGGCGATCATTGCCCGACAGCATCGTATCGCTTATCGTATATGAAATTCACCCCCCGATGCTGCGAGGTGACCTCGTGACCACCGCCACCGCCGACCCGACCACCACCACGGTCGCGCGAGATTTCACGGATTTCCGCACGGTGGTGTCGCACTCCTTCGTGCCGCTGCACGTGACTAGCGAACACCGGGACCACTTCCGCGGCCGCATCCGCTCGTGCGGCGCCGACGACGTCCAGCTGACCGAAGTGACCGCGTCCGCGCACGTGGTCGAACGGACGCCCGAGCTCATCGCCAGGGCGGACAGGCACTACTACAAGCTGAGCCTGATCCTGTCCGGGACCGGGCTGCTGATCCAGGACAACCGCGAGGCGATGCTGCGCCCCGGTGACGTGGCGTTGTACGACACGCACCGTCCGTATTCCCTGGCGTTCGAAGAGGATTTCCGCACGCTCGTGGTGATGTTCCCGCAGCGGCTCATCGATCTCCCCCGTGACCTGGTCGGCCAGCTGACCGCGGTCCCGATGTCGGGCAAGCGGGGCATGGGCAACGTGGTGGTGCCCTTCCTCGCGCAACTCGGCAGCAACCTCGACCAGCTCGGCGGGCCGGCGGGCGTCCGGCTCGCGCATACGGCGGTCGATCTGCTCGCCACGCTGTTCGCCAGCGAGCTCGACCTCGCGCGCGCGACAGCGGGGCCGCATCACGAGCTGATGCGCCGTGTCCTCGCCTTCATCGACACGAACCTCTCCTCGACCGACCTCGGCCCGGCGCAGATCGCCGCCGAGCACTACATCTCCACCCGGCATCTGCACGGCCTCTTCCACGAACAGGGCACGACCGTCTCGGGCTGGATCCGCACCCGTCGCCTGGAACACTGCCGCCGCGAATTACTCGACCCTGTGCACGCTTCACGGCCCGTCGCGGCCATCGCGGCGAAGTGGGGTTTCGTCGACGCGCCGCATTTCAGCCGGGTGTTCAAGACGGAATTCGGTTGCTCGCCGAGCGAACTGCGTCGCGGCTTGACCGTGAGCGATCGGTTGTTGCCGCCCAGCGCGTGACAGCTGGCCCTTCCCGGGCGGTCGCCTGAACGATGACCGCATGTCCGATGCACCCGAGGAACAGTGGCGAACTTATGACGAGTTCGCCGCCGGAATTGCCACCTACCGCCTGCCGAACGCGGACCTGACGGGACGCGAGCTCACCGTCACCCTCGACGACGGGACGACGCTCGCGCTGCGGTTCGAGGACGCGGAAACCGTCACCTGCAACGGCATCAAGGATCCGTACGACGCGGTCGCCGTCCGGGAAGACGTTTTCTTCGTCAATCTCCCCCTTACCAGCGTGGAAGGTGAAGCGCTCACCGTCGTCTTCTCCACGACGACGCATCGTGCGCTCGCCGCGCGTTCGGTGATCGGCGCCGAGGACGTCGAGGGTGTTCCCCGTGTCTCCCAGACGTTCTGGTCCGGCACCACCGACGCGGGCACGCCGACCGGTGAGGTACCGGGGCCGTCGCGTGACCTGATCGGCAAGCGCAACGTCTACCGCTACAGCCCGGAACACCTTTACGAGCACGTGTACGTGTCCTCGCAGCGCTATGCCTGGCAATGCCTCGAAGGCGTGCAGCGCGGCCACGGGGACATGGACCTGTCGACGGTGTGGAAGTTCCAGGACGGGCTCTACCTGTTCTGCTTCCGCGAATTCCGCATCGCCGTGGCCAGCGTGTGGCTGCACGACCTCGGCTACGCGCTGAAGACCACCGGGGTCTTCCTCGGCCTGACCGGCGACGGCCGGTCGGAACATTCCCGCGCGGGCGGGCACATCTACCCGCTCGGCTCGGTCGCCTACCCCGACGCTCAACCGGTCTAAGGAGCTCAAGTGTCCAATTCAGACATCATCGCCGCGCATTACGCCGCGAGCGACCGGGGCGATCTGGCGGGCATGCTGGCCCCGCTCGGTCCCGAGACGACCTGGACGGAGGCGGCCGGTTTCCCTTACGCCGGTACCTACACCGGTCCGGAAGAGGTGCGGGACAACGTCTTCGGCGCGATCGCCCGTGACTGGGACGGCTACGGTTTCAATCTCGGCGAGCTCGCCGACGCGGGTGACACGGTGATCGGCCTCGGCACGTACCAGGGCAAGCACCGCGAGACCGGCCGCTCCTTCACCGCCCGCGTCGCGCACGTGTGGAAGTTCGACGGCGGCAAGCTCGTGTCGTTCGAGCAGATCGTCGACTCCGTGCCCGTCGTGAACGCGGCGGAGGACCGGTGAAGCCCGCGCGGCGCCTGGTCGCCCTCTCCGCCGCCGTGCTGCTCGCTACGGCGGGCTGTGCCGGTGCCGACAGTGGCACGAGCGGACCGATCGTGGTCGGGTCGGTCAACGCGCTCAGTGGCGCCGCCACGTTCCCCGAGGCCTCCCAGGCGGCCAAGGCGGTCTTCGACGCGGCCAACGCGAGCGGTGGCGTGAACGGAAGACAGATCCAGTACAAGGCCCTCGACGACAAGGGCGACCCGGCGGCCGCGGCGGCCGCCGCCCGCGAAGTCGTCGGGCGTGACGAGGCGGTGGCACTGGTCGGCTCGTCCAGCCTCATCGAGTGCGAGATCAACAACAAGTACTACGAGCAGCAGAAGATCCTGTCCATCCAGGGCATCGGCGTGGACCCGGCGTGCTTCACCAGCCCCAACATCGCCCCGGCCAACGTCGGTCCGTACCACGACATGACGCTGACCCTCCTCTACGGCTCGGAAACGCTGAAGCTGAACGACATCTGCGCGCTGCTGGAGATCGCCGGCAACACGCTGCCGTCGTACCAGGCGGCCATCGACGAGTGGTCGGCCATCACCGGCAAGAAGCTCAAGTACCTCGACGCGACCGTGCCCTACGGCGGTTCCGACTACACCTCCTACATCGTCAAGGCCCGCAACGCCGGGTGCAAGGCGATCACGGTGAACCCGGTCGAGCCCGATTCCATCGGCCAGCTCAAGGCCGCCGCCGCGCAGGGTTGGAACGACGTCACGTGGTTGCTGCTCACCAGCGTGTACAGCGAGAACTACGCCAAGGCCATCACCAACGCCGGTGCCGGGGTGTACGTGCCCGCCGAGTTCTACCCGTTCACCGACACGGCCAGCCCGCAGAACAAGGACTGGCACGACCTGATGACCAAGAACAACATCCCGCTGACCTCGTTCAGCCAGGGCGGCTATCTGGCGGCGAAATACTTCCTCGCCGTCGCCAAGGGGATCAAGGGTGACATCACCCGCGAGTCGGTGACCAAGGCGCTGCGCGAGATGCAGCCGATCACCGATCCGATGGTCGGTACGCCGTACGTCTTCGGACCGGGCCAGACCCACCACGACAACACCGCGGGCTGGCCGATCAAGCTCGCCTCCGGCACCAACAAATGGGAGCTCGTCGCCGACGACTGGCTGCGGATTCCCAAGAAGTAACCGGAGACGAGGGTGTCGCGGGGGTCGTGAGTGGCGATTCGGGTTCTAACCCGAATCGCCACTCACGACCACCCCGCACGAAAACGCCCTCTCCCCCTCACCTAGGAGGATTCGATGCTGCAGGGAGCGCTGGCAGGCCTGGCCGCCGGCGGACTGTACGCGGTATTGGCGGTGTGCCTGACGCTGATGTCGCGGTTGGTGCGGGTGGTGAACTTCGCCCAGTCGGCCACCGGGATGTTCGGCTGTTACGTGGCGGTGTTCCTCGCCGTCGACCTGGGCCTGCCGATGTGGCTCGCCACCGTCGCGGGGATCCTGCTCGGCGGGCTGCTCAGCGCGCTGCTCGGCTGGATCGTGTCCACCTGGCTCGCCGAGGCGGACACCGGCACCCGCTCGGCGGTCACCGTCGCGGTGCTGCTCCTGCTGATCTCGTTGTCGTTCATCCTGTTCGGCAACAAACCGCAACCGTTCCACCCGATCCTCGACGGCCCGGCGGTCACCGTCGGCAGCGTGGTGATCAGCCAGGTCACCGTGGTCACCGTCGCGCTGGCGGTGCTGGTGGCGCTGGCCAGCAGGCTGGTGCTGAGCCGGACCCCGGCGGGCGTCCAGCTCAGGGCGCTGTCCGAACGTCCGACGACGGCGGAGCTGCTGGGCATCCCGGCGAAACGGCTCAGCGTGGCGGTCTGGGCGGTCACCGGGGTGGTCAGCACGCTGGTCATCTCGATCGTCGCGCCGTCGCAGTCCAACGACGCGACGTCGCTGGCGATGCTGGTCGTCCCCGCTGCCGCGGCGGCCCTGCTCGGCGGGTTCCGCCGGCTGGACCTCGCGGTCGCGGGCGGGCTGGGCCTCGGCCTGATCCAGGGCGCGGCCGCTCAGGTCGACGGCCTTTCGGTGGTGCGGTACTTCCTGCCGTTCGTCGTGATCGTCGCGCTGCTGCTCTGGTCGCAGCGCAAGGAGGTGTGGGATGCGGCTCGCTGAACGCGGGATACGCACCGGGCTCCCGTTCGTGGTCGCCCTCGCGGCGATCGCGGTGGGCTACGGCCTGAGCGTCGGGCTCGACGGGTACTTCGTCTACCTGGGCATGAGCGCCGTCGTCGCCGGGATCTCGCTGCTCGGACTGGGCGTGGTGACCGGCAGCGCGGGGATGATCTCCCTGTGCCAGCTGACCTTCGGCGCCGTCGGCGCCTGGGTGGTGTCCGCGCTGAACGAGGCGCAAGCCCCGGGCGGATTCCTCACCTGGCTGGTCCTCGGCGGTCTCGCCGCCGGGGTGGTCGGCGTGCTCGTCGGGCTCCCGGCGTTGCGGCTGCGCGGGATCAACCTCGCCGTCGTCACGCTGGGACTCGCCGCCGCGGCCGACCTCGCGCTGGTCCAGCTCCAGTTCCCCGGTGTCGCCGGCGGGATCTCGGTCGAACGGCCGGACGCCTTCTCCGACGACCGGAGCTACTTCCAGCTCGCGATCGTGGTGCTGGTGCTGTGCTGCCTGGCCGTGTACTTCCTGCGCCGCGGCCGCTGGGGCAGCGCGTGGCAGGCGGTGGCGTTCTCCGAACGCGGGACGGCGGCCGCGGGCACGAGCGTGCGGACGTCGAAGCTGACCGCGTTCGCGGTGAGCGCCACCCTCGGCGGGATCAGCGGTGGCCTGCTCACCGGGCAGGTCGGGCTCGCGTTCCCGGCCAGTTTCACCGCGATCCAGTCGCTGGCGCTGTACGTGCTGGCGATCATGTCCGGCGCGCATCTGATCGACATGGCCGTGTTCGGCGCGGTGCTGTGGGTCGGCGTGCCGGAACTGCTGAAGCGCTGGGGAATCCCGCAGGACTGGGGGTTCGTGGTGTTCGGCGTGCTCGGTGTCCAGGCGCTGGCGAGCGGCGGGAACCTGGGCACCACGGTGCGGCAGGTGTGGTACCGGCGGTCGAAGAAGGAACCCGCGAAACTCGACCTCGCCGCCGGGACCGCGGACATCGAGTCCAAGGCGCCCGGACCGCCGGTACTCACCGTGCGCGGGCTGAGCGTGAACTTCGGGCACGTGGCCGCACTGTCCTCAGTGGACATCGCGGTGCCGGAACACGGCGTGCTCGGCGTCATCGGGCCCAACGGCGCGGGCAAGTCGACGCTGGTCGACGCGATCAGCGGCTTCCTGCCGAACGCCGAGGGTTCCGTGGAATTGGGCGGCAAGTCGCTGACAGGTTCGCCGTCGAACCGGGCCTGCGCCGGGCTGCGCCGGACGTTCCAGCAGGACCGCGTCCCGCCGGGGCTGACGGTCGGGGCCTACCTGAAGTTCCTCGCCCGGCGGCGGCTCACCGCCGACGAGATCGGCGATGCCCTGGACTTCTTCGGCTGTCCGGACGCCCGCACCCCGCTGTCGCAAGTGGACGTCGGCGCGCGCAGGCTGGTCGAGGTCGTCGGACATCTGCTGGCGCGGCCGCGGGTTCTGCTCCTCGACGAGCCCGCCGCCGGGCTCCCGCACGAAGAGCACGTCGCGTTCGGGGAACGGCTGCGGCAGGTTCCCGCGCGGTTCGGGGTGTCGGTGCTGCTCATCGAGCACGACCTCGACCTGGTGCGTTCGGTCTGCGACACGATCACCGTCCTCGACTTCGGCCGTGTGCTGGCCTCCGGTCCGCAGGCCGAAGTGCTCGCCGACCCGGCCGTGCTCAAGGCGTACATGGGCGAAACGGAGATGCTGTGAACGCGTTGCGGATAGCGGGGCTGACGGTCACCCGCGGTGCCGGGCCGGTGATCCGGGACGTCGACCTCACCCTGGAACCGGGCCGGATCACCGCGCTCGTCGGCCCCAACGGCGCCGGGAAGACCAGCCTGCTCGAAGCCGTCTCTGGCGTGGTGCCCGCCGCGTCGGGGACCGTCCACATCGGACCAGACGAGATCACGAAGCAGTCGCGGGTCTCCCGTGCCCGGCGGGGTCTGGCGCATATCGAGCAGGGGCGCGCGGTGTTCGGCGGGCTGACGGTACTGGAGAACCTGATGCTGACCGCGCGCACCCGCGCGCGGGCCGACGAACTGTTCGAACTGTTCCCCGAGCTGGAGAAACGGCGTGACTCGCCGGCCGCGCTGCTCAGCGGGGGCGAGCAGCAGATGGTGGTGCTGGCCCGCGCCTTCGCCGCGCGGCCGTCGTTCCTGCTGATAGACGAGATGTCGCTGGGACTGGCGCCGGTGGTGTTCACGCGACTGCTGCCGATGGTGACCCGGTTCGCCGAGGAGGGGGCGGCGATCCTGCTGGTCGAGCAGTTCACGCACCTCGCGCTCGGGGTGGCGAGTGACGCTCTGGTGGTCTCTTCGGGGCGCGTCACCTACGCGGGTTCCGCGCAGGAACTCCTGGACTCGCCCGGCACCCTGCACTCCGCCTACCTCGGCGAATCCTGACGGTTCCGCAAGTCCGTGAGGCGTGCGATCGACTGCGCGACGCCGGACCTGTTGGCACCGACTGTGTGGATCTTGGTGCGTTAGATGCTCAGAAATCCACACAGTCCCGCGTGACCGGCCCGGTCATGACGGCCAAAAGAAGGGGGTGTGTGGAAATAGGGACGTTGAACGTCCCTATTTCCACACACTCGTCACCCTCGGTGGAGGCGAGCGGCTCTGCGCGAGTGGTCGTGAGTGATTAAGTGTCGTTATCGAGAGGTAAGGCAAACGTGTCGTGCCGGGGAGGGTGAGCACCATTCCCCGCGTCGGATCGGTGAACGTGTCCTGAGCGCCACGCCCGGGACACTCACCGTCTCGAACGTCGCGCCCGCGACGTACTGCTGCCCTGACTTTCGGCACAGCGCCTCCAAGCAGGCGATACCGGAGCACACTACGCCGAGGTGGTCGTGAGGGGCGATTCGGGTCTGTTGAGGGGTAGGGCGAAGGTGTCTTGTCGGGTGTCAAGTCCGTGAAGGCCTCCTTGAGGGACTCTGGGTCCCTCAAGGAGGCCTTCACGGACCGGTGAGCTTCCCCCCGTTCGCCG
>NZ_MUXN01000046.1 GCF_001995215.1 Amycolatopsis azurea DSM 43854 | reverse complement strand
CTGCACACGCGAGATCCGCCTCTGATCACGCGAATGACGGCTCCAAGCACGTGAGTTACGGGTTTGAGCACGCGAGGGCGGGCGAGGGGCGAGGGGGAGGCGGGGCGCAAGTAGGTGACTAATTGCGGGGGTTGGCGAGGGGTGAAATGAGGGCTGGCAGGGTGTCGCCGAGGGGACCGCGGACCACGACGGTGGCCATGGCGTCATAGGGCGTTTCGGAGCCATTGCAGATCACCACGGCGGCCCCGGCTCGCGAGGCCACGCTCACCAGCGAGGCCGCGGGCTGGACGCTCAGCGAGGATCCGGCCACCAGCAGGAGATCGCTTTCGGACACCGCGGCACGAGCAGCCCGGAGCAGGTTCTGGTCCAGGTGCTGGCCGAAAGACACGGTGGCGGACTTCAGGATGCCGCCGCACACCTGACAGGGTGGATCGGTCTCGCCCGCCCGGACGCGCTCCAGAGTCGCGCGCATGTCCCGGTGATCGTCACAGGACAGGCAGACGGACTCGAACATCGTCCCGTGCAGTTCCAGCACCCGCTCCGGCGGAGAACCCGCCTTTTGATGCAGGCGGTCGATGTTCTGGGTGACGATGTGCGTCGGCGACAGGCGTTCGAGCGCGTAATGAGCGGCATTGGGCACCGCGTCCCAGCCGGGATGCACCAGCCGTGCCTGCCAAGTCCGTTCCCGGACCTCACGACTGCCTCGATACGCCTGGAGGTTCGACATCTGCTCCGCGGCCGGATCGCGGGTCCACAGGCCCTGTGGGCCGCGGAAGTCGGGGATCCCCGAATCGGTGGAGATCCCGGCGCCGGTCAGTGCGACGATCCGGCCGGCGCCGGTGACGAGCGAACGGGCCTCGCTCAGTCCGAGATCAGGATCGGTGGTCACCGTCCCATGATGACCGCTACTTGACCGCGCTGCCCGCCTGCCAGTCCGCCCACGACTTCGACCAGTCGCCGTAGAGGTCCCAGACCGGCAGCTGCGGGCCACCGGAGTTGGTCACCTCGACGACGTCGCCGAGGCCCAGGTTCTGGTAGAACCACTGCGCGTTGGCGGCGTTGAGGTTGATGCAGCCGTGCGACACGTTCGCGCTGCCCTGCGAGCCGACGCTGTTCGGGTTCTCGTGGACGAACTCGCCGTCGTTGGAGATCCGGAGCGACCACTTCTCGTTCGATTTGTAGTACCCCGGCTGGCCCGCGCAGACACCGTAGGTGCACGAGTCCATCGTGTAATTCTCGTGTTTGTCCGAAATGACGTGCGCGCCCAAATGTGTCGGCGTGGCGTCCTTGCCCATGGAAATGGGCATCGATTTCACCATCTGGCCGTTGTGGAAGATCTGCATCTGCTCGGTGTTGCCGTCGGCTTTCGCGACCCAGGAATCGTGCACCTTGTACGTTTCGGTGCGGTCGGTCGCGCCGTAGACGCCATTGCCGAAATCGACGCCGTAGATCATCGCCGACACCTTGAGTGTCGTCCCCGCCTGCCAGTACGTCTTGGGGCGGTAATGGACGTTCTTGTCGTCGATCCAGTACCAGGAGCCTTCCTGCTTCGGCGTGGACTCCACCGACAGCTTCTTCTCGACCTCGGCCTTGTTCTTCACCGGCTGGCCGAAGGCGAACACGATCGGCTGCCCGACGCCGACACCGCCGGCCGCGACCGCCGAGGGCGCCGGGATCAGGTTCGGGTTCGCCTGCTGTTTCGGGCTCAGGGTGGAGACCCTGCTCTGCTGCTCGACGGGCTTTCCGTTGGCGCCCTGGGCATGCGCCACGATCTTGTAGGTGCTGCCGTAGCCGAGCGGCTCGACGGTCTTCCAGCTGAGGCCGTCGGCGGCCAGCTCGCCCTTCACCTGGTTGCCCTTGTCGGCGTTGCTGACCGTGACGTCGGTCAGCTTGCCGTGCTCGGCCTTGACCACCACCGGGGTCGCCGGATTGACGTTCGTCCCGCCCGCCGGATCAATGGTCACCGAAACCGGGGTTTCGTCCGATCCGGCGCTCGGGCCGGAGGAATTCGAAGTACCGGTGTCACCCGAGGACGAGCACGCCGAGATCAGCAGTATCGCGGCGAGCATTCCGGCCGTCGAAAGTAATGTCTTCTTGGGGAACATATGAGTCTCTTTTTACGTCGCTCGATCAGCGGAAAGTTCTCTTTCAAAACTACGCGACGAAGAAGACGTGATCGATGCCGGATGGTTGCTCGTCACGCCACGACAAGACCCGGTGCGCCGTAAAGACCTGGGCCATTGATGCTCAATTCACCCAAATAGGTCTTCGCGGCATCGTAGGCTTCGGCGGTCAACGCCGTGGTGTGGCTGAAGTCCAGAGGGCTGACCCGCACGGGCTTCGGGCCCGGCACGTAGACCACGGGTACTTCCGCCGCGGCGATCGGCGCCTCCAGTACGGCCTGGTTCCGCATGCTGATCATCGCGGTGAACATCATCACCTCGGCGAAGGTCTGCGGAGTGCCGGGCATCTTGCCGGGGAACGCGCAGTCGAGGACGACGAGCGACTTCGCGCCCATCGCGAGTGCCTGGCGCATCGGCACGTTGGCGACCAGGCCGCCGTCGTAGAGCATCCGTTCCCCGAACGGCACCGGCGGGTAGATCCCCGGAATCGCGCAGCTGGCCAGCAGAGGCGCCAGAACGGGCCCAGAGCGGATCAGCATCGGCTCGGCGGTGTCGACGTCCGTGGCGACGACACCCAGTGGCAGCGCGAGATCCTCGAACCGGACGCCCTCGCCGATGTGCTCGTCGACGATCGCGGCTAGCCCCGTGTTGGGGAACAGGTTGGTCTTGCTGTGGCGCAGGGTCCGCACCTGGCTGAGCACGCCGCCGGGGAACGCCTCGTGCCGCGTCATCCGTGACCAGATCCGGTCCAGCCGGTCACCCGATTCACCCCCGAGGGCGAGGACGGCGGCGTTCAGCGAACCCACCGAGGTGCCGACGACGAGGTCGGGAGCGAGGCCGGCCTCCGAGAGCGCCCGCAGCATCCCGACCTGCATGGCGCCGAGACTGCCGCCACCACCGAGGACGAAACCGATCGGCTGGGGCAGGTTCAGGGCGGCCATGCCCGGAATCTAGTCGTCCGCGCCGATCTTCGCCGGGGTGGCTTCTTCGGCTGTGACGGCGAGCGCTTTCTTCTTCTTGTAGCGCAGCAGGAAGAACACGGCGACACCGACGAGTACGCCGACGATGACCAGACCGCCGGTGTTCAGCACGCCTTCGACCTTCTTCGCCGCCTCACCGAGGGCGGCGCCGATGCCGATGTGGATGGCCGACCAGCAGGCCGCGCCCGCCGCGGCGGCGGGCAGGAATTTGCGGAACGGCAGGCCCGAGGTCCCGGACGCGGCCGGGGTCAGCGTGCGGATCACCGGGAGGAATCGCGCGAAGAACACGGCCCACGCGCCTCGCCGTTCGAGCACGCCCGTCGCCTTGTCCCAGGCGTCGAGGCCGTATTTGCGGATCAGTTTCGTTTCCCGCAGGCGCGGTCCGAAGCGTTTGCCGATCGCGTAGCCGAGCGAGTCGCCCAATGCGGCGCAGACCGTCACGACAGCCCACAGGGTCAGGAAGCGGGAGACCGACGTCGCCGTCGTGGCCGCGATCAGCAGCCCCGATTCGCCGGGCGCGATGAAGCCGAGCCCGATGGTGCATTCGGCGAACACCAGTCCGCCGGTCGCCGCGACCAGTCCCGGTTCCGGGAGTCCCTGAAGCCAATTGAGAAGATCCGTTACCAACGCCACCAGGTCACTTTACTGATTCGTGACCTGGTGGGTGGCGATGTCGCGGACAGGGTGACCGGAGTCACCGGGCCAGCAGCGAGCTGGCCTCCTGGGCCGCGGTCCCTTCGGCGGCGAGGTGCGCCAGGTTCTCCGACAGCGGTTCGCCGCGGCGAGCCTTCGTCTGCGCGAAGAGCCGTCCTGCGCGGTAGGACGACCGGACCAGCGGCCCGGCCATGACGCCGGCGAAGCCCATTGCCTCGGCCGCGTTCGAGTGCTCGACGAACTCTTCGGGCTTGACCCAGCGGTCCACCGGGTGGTGCCTCGGCGAAGGCCGCAGGTACTGGG
>NZ_MUXN01000045.1 GCF_001995215.1 Amycolatopsis azurea DSM 43854 | reverse complement strand
GCCCGTACGCCGACCTCAGGTGTTGCGAAAGCCACTTTCGCAACGTTGAAGGTTGCGAACGTGGCTTTCACCACGCTGATCGCCACCGAACACCGGTCCGTGAAGGACTCCTTGAGGGACCCAGGGTCCCTCAAGGAGTCCTTCACGGACGTGGCACCTGACAGGACACCTTTGCCTATCTGCTCAATAACCCGAAACGCCACTCACGACCCAGACTATCGGCGCTCGTTGAACGGCGTCAGCGGGTCCCAGAGCTTTTCGCAGTGGTGCTGCCGCGGGATCTCGGTGGTGAGCTGACTGTCACCGGCGGCGTTGAGCGACATGACGACGGGATCGTCCTCGCTGTAGGGGTCCCAACGGGGAGCGCCGTCCACCGTGGGATTGCCGGTGCGGGCGAAGCCGGTCCACTGCGTGAGCAGTTGGTCGGACAGGACCTGTTGATTGGGGGTGAGCTTGTTGCCGCCCGGAAGCAGCAGGAGCATTTCGGCGATGTGGTAGGCGCCGTTCGGTTTGGTGGGATCGAGGAAGAACTGCGGCGGAACGTCGGTGTCGTCGAACTGGTAGGCGAACACCGGAATGTGCTTCGCCAGCCGCTCGGTGTTGAGCATCGAGGGGCAGACCGAATTGGAATCGGCCACGATGGTCCGGTAGGCGAGGAACGGCGCGGGCGCCGGGAACCGCTTCAGCGGATAAGTCCTGCGGACCGCGGGCGCGTGCTCGCCGTACTGCTGGCGCACCAGGTTTTCGTAGTCGGCAGGAGTCGTCGCGAAGGGCAACTGGGTCTCGTCGCGGTCCACGCCGTGGATCAGCGCGACGTCGTTGACGTGCCCGGTGGCGAAGGCCTCCCCCGGTGACATCGGCAGGAACTTCCCGTCCACGATCGGCGCCACCGTACCGTTGGCGGGCTCGCGTCCGTGATCCGCCTGTTTGAGGACTGCGGCCGCCGGAGCCTTGCGCAGACACGCCGCCGCTTCGGCGGCGACGCCGCAGCCGAGAGCGGCGGCGAACTTCGCTCCGGTGCGCTGCGCCTGCTCTTCGGTGGGCAGTTTCGCCTTGCAATCCTGCGCCTGCCAGACGGTGTCCACGCCGAGCAGCGAGTTGTACTCCCCGCTTTGGGCGATACCGCGCTGGAACAACCCCGCCGAACTCGGCGCCGCCGTGTGGGCGCAGACGCTCGAGCCACCCGCGGAAGCACCGTAGATCGTGACGTTGCGCGGGTCACCGCCGAACCGCGAAATGTTGCGCTGCACCCAGCGCAACGCGGCCTGCTGGTCCAGCAATCCGTAGTTCCCCGCGTGCTCGCCGAATCCTTCGTGGGCCAGGAAACCGAAGATCCCGAGCCGGTAGTTGACTTCCACGCTGATGACGTTGCCGCCGGTCACCAGACGGCTGGCGTCCTGTGGCTTCAACAGCAGGAAGCCGCCTCCGTGGATCTGCACCATCACCGCGAGCGGCCCTGGCCCCAGTTTGGCGGGCGCGCGGACGGTCAGGTTGAGGCAGTCTTCGTTGTCCGTGCCCGGACCCACGCTCGCCGGTTGCGGGCACTGGTTGCCCTCGGTGGTCGCGGCGAAGGTCTCGGTCCACGGGGCCGGGCGTCGCGGTGCTTTCCAGCGTAGTTCTCCGGTCGGCGGTGCGCCGTAACGGATTCCCTGCCACGACGTCACTCCGGCGGCCGTGACACCGCACACCGGACCGTCGTCGGTCTTCACCGTGGTGCCCGTCGAGCAGACCGGCGCGGGCGGGTCGCCTTTGTTCTGCTCACCGGCCATGGACACCGAACCGGTCAACGGCGTCGCGATCAGCACGGTGGCCGCTACGGCGGCGACCACCTTTCGGTCGAATCTCATCCGTCCTCCTCCGCGGCGGTGACGATCTCCAGTCTTGCCACCGCCGGGGAGGGCACAACCTCCGTTCGGCCGCCCGGGAATGGTCATATTCCCGGGCAAGATGGTCTTCGCCGGGGTCCGGATTCACCTGTTCAGGAATACGGAAACGAAGACCACGGAAACGACGGAATTCACCGGTCAGGATTTGACCCGGGTCTTTCCGGGTGCGAGATCGGCGAGGAGAGCGGACTGTTCCCGGCGATAGGCCTCGACATTCCTCAGTTTGACGTCCTCGTAACCGCGAACGAGGTCGGGCAGTTCGGCCAAGGCGAGCAGCCTGCCTCGATCGGCGTCCACGGTGGCGAAAGCGGTGAGGATCGTTTCCCGGTATTGCGTGACGAGTTCCCGCTCCACCTTCCGGACGTGCGCCTTGCCGAACAGGTCCCAGCGCGTACCCCGCAGTTTCCGCGCGGCGCGCAGCGCGACGAACACCGGGCGGAACTTCGGGCCCAGCGCGATTTTCCGTTTCATCCCCAGCGCGCGGAGCACGGGTGGGTGCAGGCGATAGGCGTAGCGGCTGCCGACGCCGAACTCCGCCTCGATCCCCGCGATCACGGCGGGATCGAGCGAAAGCCGCGCGACCTCGTACTCGTCCTTGTAGGCCATCAGTTTGTGCAGGTTGCGCGCCACCGCCTCGGTGACGGCGCTCGAATCCCCTTCGAGAACCCGGACCCGTTCGACGAACTCGGCGTACTCCCGCGCATAGCGAACGTTTTGGTACTGAACGAGTTCGGGGACGCGGATGTCCAGCAGGCGCGCGAGTTCCGAACCCGGCTCGGCGTGCACGAGCGCGCGGGCGCGGAAGGTGGCCGCAGACGGGGCGGGGGTCGCGGCGACAGCGGGCGGGGCGACCGCCGCGTGCAGCCCGTCGGGATCGGCGACGAGCTGCCTGCCGCGCCGGAACGCCTGGAGGTTGCCCGCGACGGCGACCCCGTTGAGTTCGATCGCGCGTTCCAGGCTGGCCGCGTCCAGCGGGATGGCGCCGGTCTGGTGCGCCGCGCCGAGCTGGAGGATGTTGGCGAACTGGTCGTCGTCGAACAGGGTTTCGGCCAGTGCCCGTGCGTCGAGCGCCACGGTCCGCGCCGCGTTGTCCGAGATCGCGCCGCGGACGGCCGCCGCGTCGGGGAAGGACACGGTGGTGTCGACGACCATCCGGCCGGTCGGCACCTCGGTCGTGGAGACCACGGCGGTGGTCCTGCCTGGATCGGTCACCGACAGATGCGCCGGGTCGGCGCCGACGAGGACGTCACAGGCCAGGTAGAGATCGCATTCGCCGGCGGCGAGTTTCGGGGCCTGCGGCGTCGGCTCGGCGGTGATCTTCAGATCCGAGACGACGGCGCCGCCCTTCTGCGCGAGCCCGGTCTGGTCCAGGGTGCGTACCTGCTTGCCCTCGATCACGGCGGCCGTGGCGAGGATCTGCGCGACGGTGACCACGCCGGTCCCGCCGACCCCGGTGATCCGCACGGTGAAGTCGGTGCCGGCGGTCTCGGGCCGGGGCAGTTCGGCCGCGGTGATCTCGCCGGCGTGGCGCCGGTGCTTCCGCCCGGTGGGCACGACCGTCATGAACGAGGGGCAATCCCCCGCCAGGCAGGAATAGTCGACGTTGCACGACGACTGGTGGATCGTGGTCTTGCGGCCGAATTCGGTGCTGACCGGCTGCACCGACAGGCAGTTCGACTTCTCGCCGCAGTCGCCGCATCCCTCGCACACGCGCTCGTTGATCACGACCTTGGCGGCCGGGGTCTCCAGCTTCCCGCGACGTCGTTTGCGGCGCTTCTCCGCGGCGCATTCCTGGTCGTGGATGAGCACCGTGACGCCGGAGACGCCGGCCAGTTCCTCTTGTGTGGTCAGCAGTTCGTCACGATGCCGGACCTCGACGCCGTCCGGGAGGCCGACCCCGCGGAACCGTTTCGGCTCGTCGCTGGTGATGACCACCTTGGCGACGCCTTCGACCAGGAGCAGCGCCGCCAGCCGTTCCACCGGGAGCCCGCCGACGGCGTCCTGGCCGCCGGTCATCGCGACGGTCGCGTTGTAGAGGATCTTGTAGGTGATGTTCACCCCGGCGGCCACCGCGGCCCGCACCGCGAGGCTGCCGGAGTGGGTGAACGTTCCGTCGCCGATGTTCTGCACGAAATGCCGGGCGTCGACGAACGGCTCCATCCCGAGCCACTGCGCGCCCTCGCCGCCCATCTGGGTCAGGCCGACCACGTCGCCGACCTGTTCCGGCTCCATGAACAGCGCCATGGCGTGACAGCCGATGCCGCCGCCCACCACGGTCCCCTCGGGCACCTTGGTCGAGGAGTTGTGCGGGCAGCCGGAGCAGAAGTACGGCGTCCTGGTCAGCAACGGGACCGAGATGCGCTCGCGGCGTCGGCGCTGCCGCCACGCGGTCACGGACGGGATCTCGTGGTGCTCGCCCAGCCGTCCGGCCAGCACCCTGGCGACGGCGTCCGGGTCGAGTTCGCCGAGTTCGGTGCACAGAGTGCGGCCGTCCGGGCCGGTCTTGCCGTACACGGCGGGCGCGCCCGCGGTGCCGTAGAGCACCTCCTTGATCGCCGACTCGACGAAGGAGCGCTTCTCCTCCACCACGACGATCTCGCTCAGGCCGTCGGCGAACCGGCGGACGATCGACGGTTCGAGCGGGTGGATGACGCCGAGTTTGAGGATCCGGATCCCGTGCCGGGACAACGCTTCCGCGTCCAGGCCGAGCAGCCGCAGCGCCTGCATCAGGTCCAAATAGGACTTTCCGGCGGTGACGATGCCGATCCGGTCCGAGGGTCCTTCCTGGACGATCCGGTTGACCCCGCTCGCCCGCACGTACTCGACGGCGAGCGGCACGCGTTCGGTGTAGAGGCTGCGTTCGAGCGCCATCAGCGTGGTCCCGAGCAGCCGGGAGCTGGGCTTGTGCCGGTACGCGGGCAGCGCCAGCTCCGGCGCCGTCCACCTCGGCCGGACGTGGGCGGTGCCCGCGGCGTCGGCCACGTTCGCCACGAGCTTCATCGACGACCACAGCCCGCTGGCCCTGGACAACTCGACGGCGTGCAGCCCGAAGTCCAGCACGTCCTGGGAATCGGAGGGGAAGAACACCGGCATGGCGAGATCGGCGAGCGCGAGTTCGGAGGCACAGGGCACCGACGAGGACTTGGCGTTCGGGTCGTCGCCGACCAGCGCCACCGCGCCGCCCGCCGGATCGGTGCCGGCGAGGTTCGCGTGCCGTAAGGCGTCCGTCGCGCGGTCCAGGCCGGGCGCCTTGCCGTACCAGAAGCCGGTGACCCCACCGGGTGAAGACCCGACCGACGCGGTGAGCTGGCTGCCCATGACCGCCGTCGCGGCGAGTTCCTCGTTCAGGCCCGGCCGGTGCACGACGTCGTGCTTGTCGAGCAGGACGGAACGGCGGCCGAGTTCGAGGTCGTACCCGGCCAGCGGGGAACCCTCGTACCCGGAGACGAACACGGCGGGCGACGCCCCGGCCGCGCGGTCGTGCCGCACCCGGTCGAACAGCATCCGGACCAGGGCCTGGACCCCGCTGAGATAGACGGTGCCGTCCTCCCGCAGATAGCGGTCCTCCAACGTGAACTGCTCCACCAGACCTGCCTCCTTCGGCACCCCCGCGTGACGTCACGACAGGAGACCCGAACTCGCCGGGCCGCCGCAACAAGCGGCAGTCTATTGCTCCCGATCGCGCAAAGAATCCGGCCCATCTTCTCCGCTGGCCGATATCCGTTGCGTCTGCGTACCATCTCGGCTCATGGCGGACCTGCTCATCGACGAGACCGATCGCGAGATCCTCGAACTGCTCCGGGAAGACGCCCGGCGCACCCTGGGGGACATCGGCGCCCGCGTCACGCTGTCGACCGCGGCGGTCAAACGCCGCATCGACCGCATGCAGGAGAACGGCGTCATCACCGGCTACACCGTCCAGATCGACCACACCAAACTCGGCTGGGGCATCGAGGCGTTCACCGAACTGCGGTTCACCGGGACCACCAAGGTCGGCGAGATCGTCCGCACGACCACCCGGATGCCGGAGGCCCAGGCGGTGTTCACCATCGCGGGCGACCCCGACGCGCTCGTCTGGCTGCGAGTCCGGGACATGGCCCACCTGCAGCGCACCATCGACGAGATCAGGCGGCACCACCAGGTGACGGGCACGAAGACCCTGATGGTGCTGGACTCGTGGACGCGGGGCCAGCAGTGGCCCCATCCCGACGCTTGAGCCCGAGGAACCGGCTCCCGATCCGCGCGAGGTGATCAGCGAATTCGGGTGGGTCCTCCACGGTGAACCCGATCTCGGTGAGCGTCAGGACCACAGCCAGCCACTCGAACGAATCGACGTACGCGACGTACCGGCACCTGTCCTCGCCGAGTGCTTCGAAACTCCCGTCGACCCGGTGCAGCCGCGCCGCGGCCTCCCCCGCACCGACGTCGAGCGTCAGCGTGATCCGGAGCGATTTGGGGCTCTGGAAGCGTTCCTGGAGATGACCCGCGACGTCGTCGATGGGCAGCTCACGGGGCTCGAACGCCACCTCGGTCGTCTTCGGCGAGGCGATCCGGTCGAGGCGGAAGCTCCGCCAGTCTTGCCGGTCGAGGTCCCAGGCGTAGAGGTACCACCGCCTGCCGAGCTGGACGAGACGCATCGGCTCGACCGTTCGGGAAGACGGGCCGTCCTTCGCCGTGTACGCGAATTCGAGGCACCGGCGAGCCGCGATCGCCGCGGCGAGGACGTCCAGGACGCCGGTGGTGACCCGCGGCTGTTCACCGCTCCCGAACTCGACGGCCGCCAGCATCGCGTCGGTCCGCCGTCGCAACGCCGGCGGGAGGACTCGCCGGAGTTTCGCGGCGGCGCGGTCCGCTGATTCGGCGGTCAGGTCGATGCCGGTCCCACCCGCGGCGGCGAGACGCAGCCCGAGCACGGTGGCGATCGCCTCGTCGTGTTCCAGCATGAGCGGCGGCAGCGCGGCGCCCGCGACCAGCCGGTAGTTGCCTCCCGGGCCCCGGCTGCTCTCCACGGGATAGCCCAGGCCGCGGAGGTGGTCGATGTCCCGGCGCAGGGTGCGGGGCGGGACCTCCATGGCCGTCGCGAGTTCGGCGGCGGGCCACGCCCGGCCGGTCTGCAGGAGCGACAGCAGCCGCAACATCCGTTCCCGTGGTGCGGTCACGACGCCTCCCGGTAATTGTGGCCGTAAACCGGCCACATCTCATCGTAGCGTGGTGTCATGGCGAAAGTGCGAGACGATCGCGGCCGGTGGATCACCGTCGAGGGTGCCCGGACGAACAACCTCCGCGAGGTGTCGGTGCGGGTACCGAAACACCGGCTGACGGTGTTCACCGGCGTATCCGGCTCGGGGAAGTCGTCGCTGGCGTTCGACACGATCGCGGCCGAAGCCGAGCGCCTGGTCACCGGGACCTATCCCGCCTTCGTCCGCAACCGGCTCCCGCAGCATCCGCCCGCCGACGTCGACCGGATCGACGGCCTGATCTTCACCACGATCGTGGATCAGCGCCGGTTCACCGGCAACGCGCGGTCCACCGTGGGCACGGCGAGCGACATCGCGCCGTTGCTGCGCCTGTTGTTCTCCCGCCTCGGAAAGCCAGGCGCCGGGTTCTCGCCCGCCTACTCGTTCAACGATCCCAGCGGGATGTGCCCACGCTGCGAAGGGCTCGGCGTGGTCGACGACATCGATCTCGACCGGCTGCTCGACCGCTCGCGAAGCCTGCGCGACGGCGCCGTGCGCTTCCCGACGTTCGCGCCGGGGACCTACCGCTGGAAACGGCTCGTCCACTCAGGACTCGTCGACCCGGATGTCCCCTTGCGACGGCTACCGGCGACCAAAGTGGACATATTGCTGCACGCCGAGGGACTTCCCCTCGACAACCCCGGCTCCGACTACCCCAAACACGGTCTCTTCGACGGCGTCGTCCCACGACTGCGGGACTCCTATCTGCGCAAGACGCCGTCGCGCCTGACGGCCGAGGAACGGGAAGGGCTCGACGGAGTCGTCACCCGTGGCGTCTGCCCGGACTGCGAGGGGACCCGCCTCGCCGAGGCGGCGCGCGAAAGCCGGATCGACGGGCGGTCCATCGCGGACTGGTCGGCCCTGCCGCTCGATGACCTGAGCGACGTCGTCGCGGCCGTGCGCGATCCGTCGGTGGCGCCGCTGGTGCGAGCGATCCGGGAACGTCTCGACGCGCTGGCGTCCGTCGGCCTCGGTTACCTCAGCCTGTCCAGGGAATCGAGGACGCTGTCCGGCGGCGAGGCCCAGCGCGTCAAGATCGTCCGCCATCTCGGCAGCGCGCTCAGCGACGTCTGCTACGTGTTCGACGAGCCCAGCACCGGCCTTCACCCGCACGACGTGCACCGGCTCCTCGAACTGCTGGCCAAGCTCCGCGACGCGCACAACACGATCCTCGTGGTCGAACACCATCCCGCGGTCATCGCGGCCGCCGACCACGTCATCGACCTCGGACCGGCCGGCGGTGAAGGTGGTGGCCGCGTCCAGTTCGAAGGCAGTCCCGGCGAACTCGCCGCGAGCCGTACCGAAACCGGGCGGAGCCTCCGTACACCGCTCCATTTCCGGGAGGAACCTCGCGCCGCCCGAGGAACCGTGACGATCTCCGGCGCCCGCAGCCACAACCTGCGTGACGTCACCGTCGACGTGCCGCTCGGCGTCCTGACCGTCGTCTCCGGGGTCGCCGGTTCCGGCAAGAGCAGCCTGATCACCGGCGAACTCCCCCGGCGGCATCCCGATTTCGTCGTCGTCGACCAGGCCCCGCTGCGCGGCGGCATCCGCTCCACCCCCGCCACCGTGCTCGGTGTCGCCGAATCCGTCCGCGACGCCTTCGGCAAGGCCACCGGGAAACACCCTTCGTGGTTCAGCGCCAACGGACGGGGAGCCTGCCCGGTCTGCAAGGGAAAGGGCGTCATCATCACCGATCTGGCGTTCCTCGACGACGTCCAGACCGGCTGCGACGCCTGTGGCGGTACCCGGTTCAATCCGGAGGCGCTCGCCGCGCGCCTGAACGACCGCAGCATCGCCGACGTCCTGGCGCTGAACCCCGCGGACGCCGCCGCCCTGTTCGGCGAGCGGTCCCCCATCGGGCAACGCTTGCGCTGGCTGGACCGGGTCGGACTCGGCTATCTGACGATCGGGCAGAGCCTCGACACCCTGTCCGGCGGCGAACGGCAACGGCTCCTCCTCGCCCGTCACCTCGCCGACGCGGGCCCGGCCGACGAACTGCGCCTGGTCCTCGACGAACCGACCGCTGGACTGCACGGCAGCGACGTCGACCGGTTGCTCACCCTCTGCGACGAACTCGTCGACGACGGCGCGACCCTCGTCCTGATCGAGCACGACCAGCAGGTGATCGCGCACGCCGACCACGTCATCGACATCGGGCCGGGCGCGGGTTTCGACGGCGGGACGGTCGTGTTCGAGGGCACGCCGTCCGCGCTGGCGGAGGAACCCGCGTCACTCACGGGCCGTTACCTGCGAAATCGCTGACTACGCGTTCCCGGCGCCGGACGGCGCCGGGAACACCCACCCGCCCGGGAACAGTTCCCGGGCGAGCGCGATGATTCCCGATCAGGCTTTGTCCGACACGCCGGTACCGAACAGTTCCTCGGTCGGATATCGGTGATCTAGCCCACCAGCTCGCACGCCTTGTCCGCCTTCATGGCCTGGTCGAGCCCGGGCACCTTGCCGGTCTCGACCGACGGCGTGTGCGTGACCAGGTCGGCCCCGCTCAGGTTGAGAGCGGCCTTCGCGTACTCGACGCCGCCCCTGGGCAGCAGAGCACGGTACTCGGTCACCTTCCCGTGCAGCTTCCGGTAGAAGGCCAGCTCACCGGACGCGAGCGTGTTGGCCTCCTGCGCGGGCGGCGCGACCTGCGGCAGTTTCTCGAGCCCGCCGATCGCCGCGACGAGCGCGGTGTCCAGCTTCTCCAGCGACGCCGACGCCTTCGGCAGGTCCGCCTCGGTGGTGATGTCGAAGCTCCTGGCCAGACTGTAGACGATCAACCGCATGTCCTTGACGGCGCCGCAATACCCTCCCGCCCAGGAGACCAGCGCCGGATCCGGGCCGGTCGGGGACGGTGGCGGTGGCGCCGAGGACGGCGCGGGCTCCGATGGGGTCGAACCGCACCCCGCGAGGACGAGTCCGGCGACGGCCGCGGTCACCCCGAGGCGCGCCGCTGTCCGGTTGATCATGCGGCGAGGGTAGAGCCATCCGGCGGGACCGGTCCCCGGCGTGTCTCCTCTTCCCTGTCGACGACCTTGGTGAGGAAATGCTGCTGCCCCAGCGTCCACACGTTGGTGGCCAGGAAGTACAGCAGCACGCCGATCGGCACCGGGAAGAACGAACCCGAGACCAGCATGCCGAGCGGCGCCAGGTACATCATCAGTTTGGTGATGCCCGCGGCCTGCGGGGCGGCCGAGGTCTGCCGGTTGAGGCCCGAGCGGATCGAGAAGAACGTGGCCAGGCCGGCGATCAGCATCAGCGGCACCCCGACCGCGATCATGTGGACATGGTCCGTGCCGAACGCGGCCAGCTCCGCCGACGGCTGCGAAAGCCAGTTGCCGAGCTTCGCGCCGAACAGGTCGGCGTTCAGGAACGACTCCACCCCGGCGTGGTCGAAGACGCGGTTCGACTGGGCTCCCGGCGTGAAATCACGCAAGACCCAGTACAGCGAAAGGAACACCGGCAGCTGGATCAGCGCCGGGAGGCAGCCGCCCAGCGGACTGGAGCCGCTTTCGGCGTGCAGCTTCTGGATCTCCTCCGCCATCCGGCGACGGTCCTTGCCGTACTTCTCCTGGATCTTGCGCATCTGCGGGGCGAGCGCCTGCATGCGACGGCCCGCGCGCAGTGCGCCCAGAGCGGGTTTGACCAGCAGAAGGCGCAGGGTGAAGACGAGGAACACGATGGACAGCACCCAGGCAACGCCCGAGTCGGGACTCGCGACGACACCGAAAACCTTGTGCCAGAACCAGAGAATGGCGGAAACGGGGTACAGGAAGACATCGAACATGAACGGGTCACTCCGTCGGTTGAAGGTGCGTGGGCAGGAGTGACTGCCTCACCTTCGGACGAAGAGAGGTCAGGCAGCCGCGATGCCCAGTGACGGAGCCCGTGGCCGGACGCGACCGCGCGCGTCGGGGTCGCGGAGGCTCAAGAACAGCTGCGCGCGTTCGCGCAGCTTGATGACCCGCACCTTCATCGCGGCGGCTGCCGGTTCCGGGCCGAAATGCGCCGCGAGCGCGAGCAGGACGACGGCGAGGGACGCCGTCAGGGCGGCGGCCAGGCCGAGCGGGTTGGCGACCGCGACCGACGCCGTCAGCGCGGTGACCAGGCTCAGCGGGTTGACCCCGCCGACGACCGGGAGCACGACGAACAACTCGGGCAGGAACAGCGCAAGCATCAGCTTGAGCCGCACGCCGAAGTAGGTTCGCTCCACGTCACTGAGACTACCGGAAATATTGCGTTGCGTGATTTCCGTGGTCGCGGGCAGTCTGGCGAAATGGGTCACGTGGAAGTCGCGCACGTCGAGTACTACCTGCCCGACGGGCGGTTGCTGCTCGGCGACGTCTCGTTCCGCGTCGGCGAGGGCAACGTCTGCGCGCTCGTCGGCGCCAACGGGGCGGGCAAGACGACCTTGCTGCGGCTGATCTCGGGCGAACTCGCCCCCGACGGCGGCTCGGTGACCATCAGCGGCGGGCTCGGGGTGATGCCCCAGTTCGTCGGCTCGGTGCGCGATGAGCGGACCGTTCGGGACCTGCTCGTGTCGGTGTCACCGGAAGCGCTCCGCGCCGCGGCCCGCGCCGTCGACGAGACCGAACTCGCGATGATGGAGCGCGACGACGAAGCGGCCCAGATGGCCTACGCCCAGGCGCTCGGCGACTGGGGCGACGCTCGCGGCTACGAAGCCGAGGTCATGTGGGACAAGTGCACGACGGCGGCGCTCAACCTGCCGTACGAGAAGGCGCGCTGGCGCGAAGTGCGCACCCTGTCCGGCGGCGAGCAGAAGCGGCTGGTCCTGGAGGCGCTGCTCCTCGGCGGTTCGGGTGTCCTCCTGCTCGACGAGCCGGACAACTATCTCGACGTCCCCGGCAAGCTGTGGCTGGAAGAGCGGCTGCGTGAGACCCAGAAGACCGTGCTGTTCGTTTCGCACGACCGGGAACTGCTCGCGCGGGCGGCGAAGAAGATCATCAGCGTCGAACCCGGGCCCGCCGGCGGCGACGTCTGGGTGCACGGCGGCGGCTTCGACACCTACCACGAGGCGCGCACGGAGCGGTTCGAACGCTTCGAGGAGCTTCGCCGGCGTTGGGACGAAAAGCACGCCCAGCTCAAGAAACTCGTCGCCGACATGCGTCAGTACGCCGCGCGCAGCGACGAGATGGCTTCGCGCTATCACGCCGCGCAGACCCGCTTGCGCAAGTTCGAGGAGGCGGGCGCGCCCGCCGCTCCCCCGCGCGAACAGAAGATCACCATGCGCCTGCGCGGCGGCCGGACCGGCGTCCGCGCCGTCACCTGCGAAGGGCTCGAACTCCGCGGCCTGATGAAGCCCTTCGACCTGGAGATCTTCTACGGCGAACGAGTCGCGGTGCTCGGCTCGAACGGCTCCGGCAAATCGCATTTCCTGCGGCTGCTGGCCGGCGAGGACGTCGCGCACGACGGACTGTGGAAGCTCGGCGCCCGGGTCGTCCCGGGGCACTTCGCGCAGACACACGCCCATCCCGAACTGCTCGGGCGCACGCTCGTCGACATCCTGTGGACCGAGCACGCGCGCGGCCGCGGGCCCGCGATGAACATCCTGCGCCGCTACGAACTCGACGGCCAAGGCGACCAGCGGTTCGAGAAGCTGTCCGGCGGCCAGCAGGCGCGGTTCCAGATCCTGCTGCTGGAGATCGGCGGCGCCACCATCCTGCTGCTGGACGAGCCGACCGACAACCTCGACCTCGCTTCGGCGGAAGCTCTCCAGCAGGCCTTGGAAGCATACGAAGGCACCACGATCGCGGTGACGCACGACCGGTGGTTCGCGCGCTCGTTCGACCGGTACCTCGTGTTCGGCACCGATGGCCACGTGCGGGAGACCCCGGAACCAGTGTGGGACGAGCGGCCGGTGCAGCGGCAGCGCTGACCTGGCGAGGTGGCCAGACGCACGGTTACGCTCCGTTTTCATATGTACACTGGTTGCCGTGACTCCGGAGGCGAGGCTGGCAGTCGTCGCGCGGGAGGTGCGGGACGGCACCCGGGGGCCGGGTGAACTGACGGACGTCTTTGCCGGTGTCGTCGTGTATGCGCAGCGTCCCGAGCAGCCTGGACTGTGGGTGACAGATCTAGGCGAGCGCGGCCGATGGATGGTGGTGTTCTCCACGTTGGAACGCCTGGCCCGCCACGCCGGAGAGTGTGACTACCTGTCCACGACCGGAGCCGATCTGCTGGAACTCGTACCGCCGGGAATCGGTCTGATGGTTGATCCCCATGACGACCACCGATTCCCCATCTTGTCGCGCATGGCGCCCCCGGACGTCGTGGCGAGGACATGGGCGCAAGCAGGGAAACGGCCGCCGCGTCCCGGTATCACCGGATAGCGACGCGGAGGCTGGAAATGGAGGGGGCTCCAAGATGGATGGTCCAGGCTTTCACGTCGAGATCGAGGTACTGGAAGGCGCCTCGAAGAACATGAGCCAGATCGTGCACGATCAGGAGAGCTTCGAGCTGCGTGGCCTGTGTGGCGAGCCACCGCTCTACGGCCACGACGGCGTACATGCGGCTCTGGCCGAATTCTGCGGCAGCTGGAGCGTCGGGATCGACGCGCTGTCCGACCGTGCGAACGACCTCGGAACCCTGCTCGGCAAGGCCGCCCAGGCATACCGCGCGGTCGAACACGACAACACCGGTGCGTTGAAGACCGATCCGGGTATCGACGCGATCACACCGGACATAGCACCCCGGATCGGTGGCCGCTGATGGCGGAGCTGGGCCAGACAACCGACCCGAAAGCGCTGATCCCCGGTGACCCGCCGTCGATCTACGAGAACGCCCGAGTCCTCGGCGCACGGGCGAACTCGGCGGGCGCGGTCGGCGATGCGTTGAAGCGGATCGATACCGGCGGATGGCATGGCCCGGCCTCGGACCGATTTCACGAGGACCACCAGACAGAAGTCCCGCGCTGGCTGCAAGCAGACGACTCACTCGACAACGCCGCTCAAGCCCTAACCGCCTACGCCGACACCTTGGCGTGGGCACAGGGCCAAGCCGGCGAAGCGATCACCCAATGGCAGCACGGGGACACCGCAACCGAGCAGGCCAAACAGGTATACGACCGCGCGGTAGCCGACGCGCAGACCCGAACGCGGGCCAACGCCGAGCGCGGAGATCCCACCGTCGTCCAACCACCGGCGTTCACCGACCCCGGCGAGGCACAACGGCAGGCGGCCCGCGACATCCTGAACCGGGCACGCCAGCAGTTGGCCGAAGCAGGCGACCGCTGCACGGCAGCCTTGCGGATCGAGGCGACACTGGCCCCGCAGGACTCCCGCAAGCAAGCGGACGCCAACTTCTACGGCGGTATCTGGGACTCGATCTCCGGCGCCGGTGAAGCCCTCTGGGGTGCGATCTCCGACCCAGGCGGAACGGTGGCGGCGATGGCGCACAACGTCATGCACCCCGTCGAGACCTTCAAAGCCATCACCGCCTGGGACGACTGGGCCAACGGCCACGGCGACCGCGCCCTCGGCAAGATCACCGGCGGCCTGTTCCTGGGCCTCGGGTCGGGAAAACTCCTCAAAGACTTGGTCGGGCGGAAACACCACGACACGGACACACCGGCCGAACACCGTCCCGGCACCCCCGCCGGCACACCCGAAGCCCGGGTTGAGAGGGTTCAGCAGGGCATCACGGACAACCGTGGCAATCTGCTCGGGGTGGAGGACAGCAAAGGCGTACGCCTCATCGACGAGGCGCAGCTCAACCAAGTCCGGCAACACTTCCACGACAACCTCGGCGCACCGACCAAGGTCTATGAAACACCGAAAGGAACTGTGGAATTCTGGGAGATCAGCACTGACCCCAAGCAGCAGGTCGTCTACCGAACATACAGCGGCTCAGGGGGTGCCACCATTGACATTAACGGCGTGTCAGGCGTTGACATGAAACGTTTCCACATAAAGTGAGCCACCAATGAACACAGACGAGAAGTACCAGGAAGAACTCGACTACTTTACCGAGTACACTCAAGGCGACTGGGTTCCCATTAACTACATATTTGTTTCGGCAAGCAATCTTTTGGGCGCCGGGGCGAGTTTGCGGCAGATCACTGACGTTGCCGAAGGAATGTTCAAGGACCTGTTCGCTCGGAACGTGTGCATCGGCGACCTCACGGCGCATGATCCCGGTTTCGAGGCGTGGCAGGGCACGCCCGGCGAGTGGCTTGAGCGAATCCGTGAAGATGTCGAAAAGCGCGGCGATATCCCCGACCCCGGCGAATTCGGATGGCTTCACACAGTCCGCTGACCAGCGGAAATGTCACTAGCCAGACCCTGGGCAACCACTGCCGGGTAAGGAAAAGCGACACGCCGACCGTGGGAGCCCGCGATGGCTCGGCAGTGTGTTTCAATGCCGCACGCACGCGTGCCCGTCCACCGGCGACCACGCCGAACCCGTTCGAAGCTGGAGATCCCGTGAGGGCCGCCGTAATCCCCTTCGCCATCGCCGCCTTGTGCTGCGCGGCGTTCCTGGTGAGTTTCCTTCGCGACCGGCGTCGGCTGCGGGTCGGTTTCTACCTGTTCTTCGCGCTCCTGTTCCTCGGCATCACCTTCATCGCGCTGCTCGCCTCGGTGTCGCCCAAGGCGGCGGGCTTCGTCGCGGTCGGCGTGATCCTGCTGATCATCCCGACGGTCCTCGCGCTGACGGTCTTCCTGATCTGCAACGGGATCACCATGCTCCGCCGCGAAGGACGCCGTCTGGCCAACGTGCTTTCGCTGCTGACGGGACTCGGCATCTGCGCGCTGATCGTGTTCAACGCGACGGTGACGCAACTGGCCTGGGAGCCGCTCGACATCGTCCGGGGCAGCCTCAACGGAATCCTCGTCTACGTCTCGTTCCTCTTCGTCTGCTTCCTGCTGTACTCGATCGTCTACGGCCGCATCCGCACCGAGAAGGGCGTGGACTTCGTCGTGGTGCTGGGCTCGGGACTGCTGGAGGGCCACAAGGTGCCGCCGCTGCTGGCCGGCCGCCTGAAGCGGGCCAAACGCGTCGTGGACGCGGAGGCCCGTCGCGGCCGGGAGCCGATGGTGGTCACCTCGGGCGGGCAGGGGCCCGACGAGGACCTGCCGGAGTCCCACGCCATGGCCGGCTACCTCGTCGAGAACGGCGTGCCGAGGGAGCGGATCCTGCTGGAGGACCGTTCGCGGACGACGTTCGAGAATCTGACCTTCAGCGCCGAGATCATGAAGGAGCGGAAGGCGGACTACCGGTGCACGGTGGTCACGAACAACTTCCACGTGCTCCGCGCCGCCCTCATCGCCCGCCGCGCCAAGGTGAACGGCCAGGTGATCGGGTCGCCGACGGCCTGGTACTTCTGGCCGAGCGCCACCATCCGCGAATTCGTGGCGATCCTGGTGGACCACAAGATCAAGAACCTGGTCATCTGCGGGCTCATCGTGCTTTCCCAGGTCTCCCGCGCCTTCTCGTGAGGCTGAAGGGGACTTTCCCCGCATGCGATGCGACGAAAGCGCCCTTCACCGCGTGAGATGAGGGGAAAGTCCCCTTCAGCCATCTTTGACACCCTGGCACGAATTCCCGCTGCCACCACCCAGAGCGCCGTGACAAATCCCGGAAGCCCGTTGACAACACCGTTTTCACCGGGCCATCGTCCTGCGCATGACCACCGACACCCGGCAGGCGATGGCGCTGCTGTTCGACCGGACGGCGAAGACCTACGACGCCCTCGGCGTCGACTTCTTCAGCGTGTTCGCCAGGGAACTGCTCGACCGGGCCGGTCTCGTCCCCGGTGAGCGGGTGCTGGACGTCGGCTGCGGACGCGGCGCGGTGCTGTTCCCGGCGGCCGAACTGGTCGGCGCGGACGGGTCGGTGCTGGGCATCGATCTGTCCGCCGAGATGATCGAGCGCACCGCGAAGGACATCGAGGACCGCGGAGCCAACGCCTCGGTTTCCCTTATGGACGCCCAAGAACCCACACTGCCCGACGCCTCCTTCGACGTGCTCCTCGCGTCCTTCGTGGTCTTCTTCCTGCCGGATCCGGTCGCCGCCCTGCGGTCGTGGCACCGCGTCCTCAGGCCCGGCGGCCGGCTGGGGGTGACGACGTTCGGCGCCGACGATCCGCGGTGGGCGGCCGTGCGCGAGGTGTTCAAACCGTTCGTACCGCCGGAATTGGCTTGGACATTGGCGATCAGAGCCGGATTGTTCTCCTCTGTCGAGGGGTTCGGCCAGGCCGTGGAGTCGGCGGGCTTCACCGGTGTCACGTCCGAGGAACGGGTCTGTCCGGTGAAGTTCGCCGACCCCGGGCACTGGATCGATTGGTCCTGGTCGCAGGGCCAGCGGATGTTCTGGGAGCTGGTCCCCGAAGACCGCCTCGACGCCGTGCGCCAGGCCGTGCTCGCGGAACTGGAACCGCTGCGCGAACCCGACGGGAGCGTGGTGCTGGCGCAGACCGTGCGCTACACCCTCGCCCACCGAGCCTGACTCACAGCGCGAGCCGCGGCCAGGATTCCGTGTCCCGAGACAACTGCCGGTCGTGCGTGGCGATCACCACCGCGGCAGGTGTCGCCCCGAGCGCGGCGGTCAGTTCGTCGACGAGGGTGGCGGACAGGTGGTTGGTCGGCTCGTCCAGCAGCACCACATGCGGACGGCGAGCCAGCACCAGCGCCAGATCCAGCCTGCGCCGGGCGCCGACCGAGAGTTCGGCCACCGGCCGGTGCCGGTCGTAGCCGGCGAGCAGACCCAGTTCGCCCAGCCCCGGCCCGGAAATCCCGGCCCTGGCGAGCTGCTCGTCGTACAGCTCCATCGCCGTCCGCCTGGCTGGCAGGTCGGATTCCTGCGCCAGCCGCCCGATCCGCGCCGACCGGGAGCGGGTGACCGTACCCGTGTCGGGCTCCCTTTCCCCGGCCAGCACGGTCAGCAGCGTCGACTTCCCCGCGCCGTTGGGTCCCGTGATCACCAGCCGGTCACCGCTTTCCAGCGTCAGATCGGCCGGTCGGGTGAGCCGTCCGGCCACCGTCACCCCGGCGGCGCGGAGCAGTGTCGCGCCGCGACGTTCGGGCAGTTCCGGCATGGCGAACCGGGCGGGCGGCGGCGGGACGGCGACCACGTGCTCGGCCAGTTCCTCCTGCCGCCGGTGGACCGCGCGGACCAGCCCGGGCGCGCGGGTGGCACGGGTATGCCTGCCGGTGCCCTTGGGAGGCCGCCAGTTGTCGCGCAACCGGTTCCGCGCCGCGCTCAAGTCGTCGGCCAGCCGTTGCCGCTCGGCGATCTGCTCGGCGTGCGACGCCTCCCAGCGAGCGCGTTCGGCCCGCCGGCCCTCGACGTAGGCCGCGTAACCGCCGCCGTAGACGCGCGGCCGGTCGTCGCTCGACGGATCGAGGTCGACCACCGTGGTGGCCACGTCCGCGAGCAACGCCCGGTCGTGGCTGACCAGGACGACCACTCCCGGATGGGCACGCAGCCGCTCCGTGAGGTGTTCGAGCCCGGCGGCGTCGAGGTGGTTGGTCGGCTCGTCGAGCAGCAGGACCGGATGTCCGGCGCCGAGCAGACAGGCCAGCCGCACCCGGTGGCGTTGCCCGACCGACAGCGTCCCGAGTGGACGGTCACGATCGTCGACGGCGTTCAAGGCGGCCAGTGACACCTCGACCCGCCTGTCGGCGTCCCACGCGTCGAGGACCTCGGCCTCCTCCAGCGCGGCGGCGAAGAAGTCGTCCGCGCCAGGACGACCGGCGCCCAGCGCCTCGGTGGCGGCCTCCAATCGAGCCAGTGCTGCGCGGACGGCGGCCAGCTCGAGGTCGATCAGCGCGCCGACGGTGTCGGTGGCACCGAGCGGGATCTGCTGGTCGGCGACACCGACCGAACCCGAGCGGTGGACCTCACCCCGGTCGGCGGCCAGCTCACCGGCGAGCACACGGAGAAGGGTGGTCTTGCCGCGGCCGTTCTCCCCGACGAGGGCGACGCGTTCACCAGCGGCGGCGACGAGGTCGACCCCGGAAAGCACGGGCCGTCCCCCGAAGGAGAGGTGGACGCCGGACAGGCGGACGTGCGCCGCGCGGACAGGCGCGGGCGAAAGAGGGGATGACATGAAGGAACTGCCTCCGATGAAAGTGATGAGCAGGAAGAACGAACTCCGGTACCGCGGCTCGCGGTACCGGTGGAGGCGTCGTTCCTCAGAGGAACAGCAGTTGCTGCATCACGATCACGAGGTTAGGACACGCCGGACCTCCGCGCAGCTGATTTTCGGCGCGCGGAAGATCCACACCTTCGCTTCATCCCCCATGCGGTCCGATCACCCCACGGGCACCCACTCCCACCTGCGAAGACACGCCACTCCTAACCCGCGGGCACGTCCTCAAACCCGCACTTTCCGGGGTCACCCACAGGTGCACCACGACGGTTGCCATGATCACCGGCCCGGCCGACGGTGGCCTTCTCAGCAGCATCGTTCGAAAGGAGCCAGGACCGATGGCGAAGACCATGCAGCCGCAGGAACTCATCGACAGTGCCGTGGTCGACCCGACCGGCACGAAGCTCGGCAAGGTCGGCACCGTCTACCTCGCCGACGCGACGCATCAGCCGGAGTGGATCACGGTCAAGACGGGCCTGTTCGGTTCCAAGGAGAGTTTCGTCCCGCTCTCGGGCGCGCACGCGGACCAGGACGGCGTGCACGTCCGCGTCGACAAGGACGCCGTGTCCGAAGCGCCCCGCATCGAGGCCGACGGCCACCTGTCCCAAGAGGAAAGCGCACGGCTGTACCGGCATTACGGGCTGCCGATGCCGCGGACGTCGCCGGACGGCCGGATGGACGACCGGGCGCAGGGTCGAGGCACCCAGGGCAAGGGCACCGGCCGAGGCGACACCGGCCGCGGCAAGGCCGGGATGGACGCGGGCACCGGAAAGTCCGGCCAGGACACCGAGCACACCATGACGCGCTCCGAGGAACGGCTGAACGTCGGCACCGAGCAGGTCGAGACCGGTCACGTTCGGCTGCGCAAGTACGTCGTCACCGAGGAGCAGCAGGTCACCGTGCCGGTCAGCCACGAGGAGGTGCGCATCGAACGGGAACCGATCACCGGTGCCTCCGGCGGGAAGGCCGAGATCGCCGAGGACGAGCAGGAAGTCGTGCTCCACGCAGAGAAACCTGTGGTGAGCAAGGAAACCGTCGCGGTCGAACGGGCGAGGCTCAAGACCGAGACCGTCACCGAGGACCAGACGGTCTCCGGCAAGGTCCGCAAGGAGCAATTCGAGGTCACGGACGACGAGGGCAAGCACCGCAAGTCCTGACCCCGGAGCGGGGGCGGCTCGCGTGACGGGCCGCCCCCGGGTTCAGCGCGTACGCACGCGCGCGGCCGCGACCACGAAGCCCGTGGCCACCGCGCCCGCGACCGAGCAGCCGACGCCGAACAGCACAGCGGGCTCGTGCACTCGCAGCGCCGAGACGCACAGCCACACCGTCGCGCCGAACAGCAGGCCGAGCACCGGCCCGCCGACGAGCGCGCCCCGCCAGCGGTGACCGTTGCGGAGCGTCCGCAGCCCCGATTCCAGGTACGCCAAGGCGAACAGCGCCAGGATCAGGCTGCCCGCGCCGAGCGCGCTGGCGAGCGGATGCTGCCGCGTGACGACGGTGAAGGACTGGGGAACGCCGTCCGTCGTCACCGTCGCGGTGACGGCTCCCCCGACGATCCACCGGGTGAGCCCGGGGAACCGGACGTCGGCGCGGAAGCCGTCGCCGTCGGCCTTCGGTACCGCCGAGGCCGAACCGAGCGGGATGCCCGCCGCCGCGAGGTCGAAGGTCAGCCGCCCCGGGTTTCCCGGACCGGTCACCGCGAACGTCTTGCTGAGGTCCACGGTCGCCGACGAGGCGGCGGCACCGTCGATCGTCAGCGCCGTGGCCTCGTGCGACAGCCTGTCCGGGGTGATCAGCACCAGCACCACGAGCGCGATCGCGGCGAGCGCCGCGGCGAGCCGGAACCAGAGCACCGCCCCGGAACCGCCATCGGCCCGGGGCTCGGGTTCGAACGCCGCGCGGGTCGCCGACAGCGTCGGATCCGGGGCAGGGCGGCGTACCGGTCGGGTCGGACCGTCCCCGGCCGGGACGGGCGCGGTCGGACCGGGTACGGCGGCCGGGGTGCTGAGCGCGGAAATCACCCGCGGGGTGAGATGCCGGACCGGGACGCGGGAGCGTTCCAGCCAGCCTTGCCCGTAGACGGCGGTGGCGGCCGAGGCGAGATCGGCCGCGAAGGTCTCCGCGTCCCGGTACCGGGCGTCGAGCTCGCGCGCGAGGCCGCGCATGATCACCACGGCGATCGGCGCGGGCACGCCGTCGATCGGACGCGGATCGGTGAACATGTGCTGGCGCATCATGCTGATCGCGCCCCGCGTGTTGTCGAACGGCAGCTTCCCGGACAGCAGTTCGTAGAGCACCGTCCCCGCCGAGTAGACGTCGGCCGCCGGGCTCAGCGCGTTGCCCATCGCCTGCTCCGGCGCGATGTAGGCGGGTGTGCCGAGGACTTCGCCGCCGTGCGTGACGAGAGTGGCGCCCTCGCTGATCACCTTCGCGATGCCGAAGTCGGCCACCTTCATCACGCCTTGCGTGGTGAGAAGCAGGTTCTTCGGTTTGACGTCCAGGTGCAGCACGCCGGCTTCGTGCGCCGCGTGGAGCCCGGCGAGCATCGCCAGCCCGATCGCGCAGGCCTGCTCGGCGCTGACTCCCCCGCTCTGGAAGCGGCTGTGCACGGTGCCGCCGTCGAGGCGTTCCATCACCAGCAGGTGCTCGCGGCCGGTGCGCACGTAGTCGTACACCGGCACGATGTGCGGGTGGTCGAGGCTGGCCAGCACCCGCGCTTCGCGGTCGAACAGTTCGCTGCTGACGGCGTGGTTCAGCACGTCCCACGGCAGCTGTTTGATGGCGACGTCACGACGCAGCGAGCGGTGGACGCCCGCGAAGACGACCCCCATCCCGCCCTGGCCGATCGCGGCCCCGATCTCGTACTGCGGCAGCGCCGCGACGACCTCGGCGGGTGCGCTCATCGGTTGAATTCCCTGGTGGTGTCGGAAAAGCGGACCGTCTCGTCGCTGGCGGGCCCGGGCGCCGGATGCGGTGTCAGGTAGCCGAGCAGGAACGCGATGACGGCGGCGCC
The DNA here is from genome assembly GCF_001995215.1 of Amycolatopsis azurea DSM 43854. Taxonomy (GTDB): domain Bacteria; phylum Actinomycetota; class Actinomycetes; order Mycobacteriales; family Pseudonocardiaceae; genus Amycolatopsis; species Amycolatopsis azurea. Next base: position 20,280 of record NZ_MUXN01000045.1, on the reverse strand, counting down.
GAGCACCACCGGGATCTCGATCGCCGGTTCCGGCGGGACGAGCCGCAGCACCGACAACGAGACGACGGCGACGAGCCCGGTGCCGAATCCGGCGGGCAGGAAACGCAGGCCGCGGCGCCAGCGGTTGGCGGGCAGGCGATGGCGGGCGAGCGCGAGCAGCGCGGTCAGCCACGCCAGCACCGTGAGCACGAGCATCGCGAGCCCGAAGCCGCCGTAGACGGACCAGAAGGACCCGCGGATGTCGGCGACCGTGGTCGCCTCGCCGAGCGTGCCGCGCTGCGCGTCCAGCAGTTCCACCGTGGACGGCAGCAGCCCGATCGCCTGGCCGGAGAGGTCGGCCATGTCCAGCACGAAGGTCCTGGTGACCCGGCTGTGCGCGGGCACCTCGAACGGCGCCGTGGTGTCGTAGGCGAAGAACGTGAGGGCGAGCGCGACGCCGGACACCCGCACGCTGCGAACCCTGACCGACGTCCCGCCACTGTTGGTCGCCGTGACGGTCAGTTCGATCTGCTTCGCCGGATCGATCATCACCGTGGCGTTGGTGATGGGCTGGTCGTCGAGGGTGACCGAGAGATCCAGTCCGCCACTGTCCGCAGTGGCCGGTGGCGAGCCCAAGAGGACAGCGCACAGACCCAACGCAACCCCTGCCGCGATGACACGTCCCATTTTGCGCATCCCCTGTTTTCCTCAGCCGACTGGTCCGGAATGCTACAGCGAGTACTTACCGGAGAGGGACGTCCCAATGCGTATCGTGGTTCGCCTGATATTCGGCGCCGTGACCGGCTTGTTGTTCCTGCTTTCCCTTCCTGGAGCGGGAAACGCGCAACAGTCCCCGTATCAGTCGACGGTTGGTTTGAAACCTTCGAGCGGGCCCGCCGGGAGTTCCTTCACCATTTCCTGGAATTTCTCCCCGTGCAAAGGGCCGATTTCTTTCACCTGGGAAGGCGCGGCCATCACGTCGGTCAGCGCCCCGAGTGGACAGGTGGGGGCGACGGTCCCGGGCAATGCGACACCCGGTGGCCACACCGTGTCGGGCACCTGCACGAACGCGCGGACCGGCCTGCCGCTGACCGGGAGCGCGGTGTACAGCGTGACCGGGACGGTGACCACGGCGCCCCCGACGACGAAGGTGCCTCCGACGACGAAGCCGACCGTCCCGGTGACCACTCCGACCACCCCGACCAGACCGGGGACGACCACCACGCCGACCACCTCGGTCACCACGACGCCCCCGTCCACGACGACACCACCGTCCACAACGGACACTCCCCCGCCGTCGACGGACGTCCCGTCGACGAGCAGCACCCCGCCGAAGGCGAACGATCTGCTCCTCGACAGGTCGAGCGTGCATCCCGGCGAGAGACTGTCCGCGACCGGCAAGGGCTGCATGCCCGGCGAGCCCGTCAACCTGACTTCGAACGGTGACAAAGTCGGCCACGCCTACGCCGACGGCACCGGGGCCTTCACCACGGCCGTCGAGTTCACGCGGATCGAGGCCGGCAGGCACACCGTCGTCGCGGACTGCGGCGTGCGGCTGACCGGCACCGTCGACCAGGTCGTGACCAGCTCGTCCGGCGGGCACAGCGGAACCCTCGTGGTGCTGGTGTTCTTCGTGCTGGCCGGGATCACCGCGATCCGCTTCCCCTGAGGCCGGCGGGGTCAGCGGGGGAGCTTCACCACGGTGACGAAGAAGTTGTCGATCTGCCGCACCACGTCGATGAAGCGGTCGAAGTCGACCGGTTTGGTGACGTAGGCGTTGGCGTGGAGGTCGTAGCTGCGGAGGATGTCCTCTTCGGCTTCGGACGTGGTGAGCACGACGACGGGGATGCTGCGCAGCTCCGGCGACGCCTTGACCTCGCTGAGCACCTCGCGGCCGTCCTTGCGGGGCAGGTTCAGGTCGAGCAGGATCAGCCCCGGCCGTTCCGCGTCCTCGTACGGCGCTTCGCGGCGCAGGAACTGCAAAGCCTGCTCGCCGTCGGAGACGACCGAAAGGGTGTTGCGGATCTTGTGGTGCTCGAACGCCTCCTGCGTCATGAGGACGTCGCCGGGGTCGTCCTCGACCAGCAGGATGTGGATCGGTTCCAGGGAGTCGTTCATGCTCGTTCGTTTCCTTCGCTGGAGTTCTGGGCTACGGGCAGGGTGAAGCGGAACCGGGTCCCGGTCGTGACACCGGTGTCCAGCCAGATCTTCCCGCCGTGGTGCTCGACGATCTTGCGGCACAGCGCCAGCCCGATCCCGGTACCCGGGTAGTCGCCGCGGCCGTGCAGGCGTTGGAAGATCACGAAGATCCGCTCGGCGTACTCGTCGCTGATGCCGATCCCGTTGTCGGTGACGGAGAATCGCCAGTCCGCGCCGTCGCGTTCGGCGGAGACCTCGATCTCCGGCGGCTCCTCCCCGCGGAACTTGATCGCGTTGCCGACCAGGTTCTGGAAGACGGCCGTCAGGAGGGACTTCTCCCCCAGCACCGCGGGAAGTTCCCCGTGCGTGACCCGGGCACCGGACTCGGTGACCGCGTCTTCGAGATTGCCGAGCGCGGTGTCGAGCAGGTCCCCGGTCTCCAGCAGGACGTTCTCCCCCGGACGGCGTCCGACGCGGGAGAAGGCGAGCAGATCGTTGATCAGCGCCTGCATCCGTTTCGCGCCGTCGACGGCGAACCCGATGTACTGGTCCCCGCGCTCGTCCAGTTTCCCCTGGTACCGCTTCTGGAGCAGCTGGCAGAAGCTGGCCACCTTGCGCAGCGGCTCCTGCAGGTCGTGCGAGGCGACGTAGGCGAACTGCTCCAGATCCGAGTTCGACCGCTCCAGCTCGCGGGTCCGGACGGCGATCGTCTCCTGCGCCCGCTCCAGATCCGTGACCTCGGCGATGATCCGCGACCGCAGCGATTCCACATCGGACGCCAGTTCGCGCATCTCCTGGGGACCCGAGCCGCGGACCTCGCGGTGGATGTCGGTCGTGGCGACGTCGCGGACCTCGGTGGCCAGCCGCCGGATCGGCTTGATCAGTTTCCGGTGCAGGACGAGGAAGACCAGCGCCAGCGCGCCGCAGAGCAGGACCGCGATCACGATGAGCATCGCGCGCAGGACGTCGGCGGAGGACGACAGGTCTTCCCGCGCGTCCAGCCGTTCCGTCTCCAGGCGGTTCTGCAGCACGCTCAGCGAACCGCGGACCTCGTCGAAGAGCGGTTTGCTCGCGTCCACCTGCGCGCCGGTGGCGGGAGCGCCGGCGAGCACGGGTTCGATGACCGTCCGGCGCCAGATCGCCGCGGCGCCGAGCACGCGGTCCAGGTCGTCGCCGATGGCGGTACCCGGGGTGGCGCCGAGCCGTCGCAATTGGGCGACCGCGGCGTCCTGCGCCTGCAACCCGTCCTGGTAGGGCTCCAGGAACTCGCGCCGCCCCGCCAGGATGTAGCCGCGGACGCCGGTCTCCTGGTTCAGCATCGCCGTCGAGAGCGAGGTGGACTGCAGCACCTGCGGCCCGGTGACGTCCAGCAGCCTGGCGCGCGAATCGGTGAGGTTCGTCAGGGCCAGCGACCCGGCCACGATCGCGCCGCCGAGCAGCAGGGTGGCGATCACCCCGGACAACGCGGCCCAGCGGCTGATCGACCAGACGGGCTTCATCGAGGCGGCTCCCCGGAATCGAACGTGAGCAGGGCCAGCGCGACGTCGTCGTCCAGCGGCCCGCCGTGCAGGACGTCCATCTCGCTGATGAGCTGGTCGAGCGCGGCGGCGGAACCGCCCTCGGTGGTCAGGCTGCTCAGCGCGGCGTCGGCCATCCGTTCGAGCCCGACCCGTTCCCCGCTGCCCTCGACGCGCCCTTCGAACAGGCCGTCGGTGTACAGCAGCAGCGACCATCGCGGCCCCATCGGCACCGTCAATTCCCGCCATCCGGTGCCCGGTGCGACGCCCAGCGGCGGACCGAGGTTCTCCCTGGACAGCAGCCTGCCACCCGAGTCGTCGACCAGCAGCGGCTGCGGATGACCGGCCAGGCTCATCCGCAGCGACCGGCGGTCCGGGGCGACGGTGATCATGCAGACGGTGGCGAACAGCGGGCCCAGCGCCTCGTGCTGGAGCATCTTTTCCACCATCGCCAGCGTTTCCGCCATCGGCAGTCCGGCGAGCACCACCGAACGCCACGCGATCCGCAGCGCGACACCGAGCGCCGCCTCGTCCGGGCCGTGCCCGCAGACGTCCCCGATGACCAGCTGGAGGGTGCCGTCGGGGAGTTCGACGGCGTCGTAGAAGTCGCCGCCCAGCAGCGCCCCGTTCCGGCCGGGCCGGTACCGCACCGCGAGCCCGAGCCGGGGATCGGTGACCAGCGGTGTCGGCAGCAGGCCGCGTTCGAGGCGCGCGTTCTCCCTGGCCAGCAACTGATGCTGGAGCAGCTGCTGCTCGACGCGTTCGGCGCGGCTGCGTTCCCAGGAATAGCGCAGGGTCCGCGCCAGCAGCTGGCCGTCGACGTGGTGTTTGACCAGGTAGTCCTGCGCGCCGGCACCGAGCGCGGAGACCCCGAGCGCCTCGTCCTCGCGGCCGGTCAGGACGATCACCGCCGTCGACGGCGCGTGCTGCCGCAGCCGGGTCAGCCCCGTCAGACCGGTCGCGTCCGGCAGCTGGAGGTCGAGGAGCACGCAGTCGGCCGTGATCGGCCGCGCGAGGACCTGTTCGAGTGTCGTCGCCCTGTCGAGCACGACCCGTTCGAGGCTCTCGGCCGCGTCCGCGAGCATTTCCTCGACCAGGAGCGCGTCGCCGTCGTCGTCCTCGATCAGCAGGACGTGCAGGCGATCCAGCTGAGGTGAGGGTCTACGAGGTGGGGACTGCTCGCCGTGACGCACGGCGTTGGACACGGACAGCCACCTTTCCTCACCGGTTCACCGGCGCGCGAACAGAAGACGGCTGTCTTCTCAACCACCGGGAGAGTACCGGTCGTACCGGACACGCCGCCGGTTCGGACACCCCGACACGCCACCGTCCGGGTCACGGCGGCGGCCGGGGCGGCCGCATCGCCGCGAAGACCAGGAGCAGCGCGCCGAGGAAGAGCGCGGTCACGGCGAGGTCGATCAGGAAGCCGACGACGAGTCCGGTGATCATCGCTCACTCCTGTGCGGTCCTGGCGGCTTCGCGACGGCGCGCGTACAGGCTGGTGAACGAGACCGCGACGAGGACGGCGATGATCACGCCCAGCGAGATCGGCGTCGGGACCTGCGGCACGGCGGGCCAGATCCCGTGTGCCCAGTGCAGGACCAGCTTCACCCCGATGAACGCGAGGATGATCGCGAGACCGTGGTTCAGGTGGATCAGCTTCGCCAGCGCGGAGTGGAGCACGAAGTACAGGGCGCGCAGGCCGAGCAAGGCGAAGGCGTTGGTGGCGAACACGAGGTACGGGTCTTCGGTGATGCCGTAGACGGCGGGCACCGAATCGACCGCGAACACCACGTCGGTGGCGAAGACCGCGACGACCACGACGGCCAGCGGGGTGAGCGCGCGGCGCCCGTGTTCGCGCACGGTCAGCCGGGTACCGCGGTAGTCGTCGGTGACCGGCATCAGCCGTCGCAGGAACCGGACCGATCGCAACTGGGAGAGGTCCTTTTCGGTGTCGTCCTTCGACAGGGCCTCACGCAGGATCTTGACCGCCGACGCGAACAGGATCAGGCCGAAGACGAGGAACGCCCAGGTGCCCGCCGACAGCATCGCGGCCCCGGCCGCGATGAAGACGCCGCGCAGCACCAGCGCGCCCACGATGCCGTACAGCAGCACGCGTTGCTGCACGGCCGCCGGGACCGCGAAGGCGGCGAGCAGCAGCATGAAGACGAACAGGTTGTCCACCGACAGGGACTTCTCGACGACGAACCCCGTCATGAACTCGACGGCCTGGCCACCGCCGAATTCGAGCCACAACCAGAGCCCGAACACCACCGGGAGCGCGAGGTAGAAGACCGACCAGCCGGCGGCCTCCCGCATCGACACCTCGTGCGGTTTGCGGGTGACGGCGAAATCTGCGACCAGCAGGGCCAGCAGGACGGCGATACTGATCGCCCACAAACCCGGCGATCCCACGGATCCGGACATGGAGCCTCCTCGAACTCGAAGTTCGAGGTCTCCTTCACCCCTGCGGGGCGGCCTCCCGGGGACACTTGCGGAGTGTCCGTACTGACCGGGCAGACCCTTGGGAAGTACTCCCCTCGTCGGACCAGTATCGCACTCGGTAAAGAGTTATTAAAGAGTGGGTCAAGCGGGCCCCTCCCTGAGCACGCCGCGGACCGCGTCGACCGACAGGTCGTCCCACGGAAATTCGGCCATCCACCAGGTCGCCCCCGCCTTCGCGTACGGGTCGAGATCCGTGCCCGCGGGGACGCCGATGGCGAAGTCGTACGGCTTCTCGGCGTCCTCGCGCAGCGCGGTGATCGTCTCGACCGTCTTCGCGAACTCGTCCGCGTGAGGCAGGTTCACCGGAAAGAAGCCGTCGTACCGCGCCGCCCGGCGCATCGGCTTCACCTTCCCGGGGAAGCCCGCGAGCCATACGGGAACCGGATGCGCGGGACGAGGCAGGAAGGTGATGTCGTCGACCGTGTAGTGCTCGCCGTGGTGCCGCACGGGCTCGCCGGACCAGGCGGCGGTGAGGATCTCCAGCGACTCGTCCAGCATCTCGCCGCGTTTGCGGTCGTCCTGTTCGTCGCCGGTCTTCGAGAACTCCCCGCCGAAGCGGTCACTGCCGAGCCCGGCGCCGAGAATCAGCCTCCCGCCGCTCAACCGGTCCAAAGTGGCCGTCTCGCGGGCGAGCTTGACCGGACGCCGTCGCGCCAGCGGCGTGACCATCGGGCCGAAGACGAGCTTCTCCGTGGCCGAGGCGACGGCGGCGAGCGTGATCCACGGGTCGGCGATGGCGCGCACCGGCTCGTCCCAGCGGACGTGGTCCCAGACGAACAGGCCGTGCCAGCCCGCCTCTTCGGCCTCCGCGGCCAGACGCGCGATGATCACCGGGTCGGACAACTCGTCGAAGATCGGCAGCCAGAGTGCCGAGCGCAGATTCATGCCCGAGACCGTACGACGCCGCACCGACAGTTGTGGCCGTTTCGCGGGCGAGCGTGCGGTGTCACTCACAGTGAAGGGTGTGGATTTCTGCGCGTCCAACGCACCAAATCCACACAGTCAGTGGCACGTCAGCTTTGCCTTACCCTCAGTAACCCGAATCGCCACTTACGCCCCCTGGACCGACGCCGACCGTCCGTAGCCCACCGTCCGTGAAGCGGCGATCGCGCGGCGAGTCGCGAGCCGACGCCAGCCGCAACCAGTCACCTGCTTGCGGTTTGACACGGGGACTAGAGTTCAACCAGACGGTTGAATACACTGCGGAAGAGAACCCGATGACCGACCTGACGATCACGCGTCTCCTCGCCGCGCCCCGCGAGCTCGCCTTCCGGGTCTGGACGGATCCGGACCATCTCGCCCGCTGGTGGGGTCCGGCCGGGTTCAGCTCCAGGTCCTGCACGGTCAACCTCACCGAAGGCGGCCGCTGGCGCATCTGCATCAGCGACGGCGAGACCGACCTGTGGGCCTCGGGCGTCTACCACGAGATCGTCCCGCCGGAACGGCTCGTCTTCAGCTTCGCCTGGGAGGAACCGGAAGGCGCGCGAGGGCACGACACGCTCGTCACGGTCCTTCTCTCCGACCACGACGGCAAAACCGAGATGTCGTTCCACCAGGCCATCTTCGAGACCGTGGCGGACCGCGACGGCCACGTCGAGGGCTGGCAGTCCTGCTTCGGCCGTCTCACCACCTATCTCACGCGAGAACAGCGCTAGCCCACCTGCCGAAGGACTTCGCACGCCCGCGCCACGCCGTCCTCCTCGCGCAACCGCGCGCCGACGTACTGCGCCCCGCGACGGAACAGGAGGTTGCCGGACAGCTCCAGCAGCCGTGCGGTCAAGGCGTCCGCGGTCAGCTCCCGCAACGGCAGCGGACGCGGTCCGGCACCGAGACGGAACACCCGCTCGCCCCAGTACGGCTGGTCGGAGAAGACCGGGCAGACCAGTGCCGGGACGCCCGCGCGCAACGCGGCCGCGGTCGTGCCCGCGCCGCCGTGATGCACCACCGCCGCCGTACGCGGAAAGAGCCACTCGTGCGGGACGTCTCGAATCGTCAGCAGATCATCGTCGTCGGAGCCGGTATCGGTGGCGAGCAGGCCGCGCAGCCCCACCCGGCGCAACGCAGTGCGGACCGCGGCGAACGTCCGCTCCGCCTCCGACGGCCGCATGCTGCCGAAACCGACGTACACCGGAGGCGGTCCCGAGGCGAGGAAGTCCCGCAGGCGCGGATCCGGCCGCCACGCGGCGGGCGCGTCGAGGAACCAGTACCCGGTGACGTGGATCCTGTCCGGCCAATCCTCCGGCCGGGGCACCACGGCGTCGGAGAACCCGCACAGCACCGGGGTTTCCGTTCGGCAGGGTCCGCGCCATCCGGCGGCCGGGAGACCGAGTTCCGCACCCCGCCACCGGTTCACCTCGGGCCGCAGCACCTGCCACGCGACGGCGTCGACGGCGTGAAAGCTCAGCCGTCGTCCGCATGGCCCTGCCTTGGCCGCCCACGGCAGCAGCGGATGCGCGAACCTCCTTGTCGGCACGCTGGGCTGATAGTGCAGCTCGACGTCGGGCACGCCGAGCGACGCGCCCAGGTGCGCGCCGAGGAAACCCAGCGTCGGCGCGAGCACGAGGTCCGCCCCCGACGCTCCTTTGTGGACATCGGCCAGCAGCCGCTCCAGCACCGGGGTCAGCGCACCTCGCAGCCCGCGCAGGAACGTCGCGGGATTGCGTCCGCCCTCGGTCCATTCACGGCCGCCGTCCGAGCCGAGGATCTCGCCGGGATCCGCCGACAGCGGCGCGAACTCCAGACCGTGCCCGGTCACCAGGGTCCGGAATCGCTCGGCCGCCAGCACCCGGACCCGGTCACCGTCGAGGCCACGCCCGAGAGCGATGCACGGCTGGACGTCGCCCCGCGAGCCCGGAGCGACGATCACGACGAGCCGGGTCACCGCTTCGCCGCCGTCAACCGGTAGCGGAGGCGGAACGGCAGGTTCGCCAGCACCGCCGCGATCCGCGCGTCCCGGCCGACCAGGTAGCGCGGCGCGACACGGCGGGCCGTCAGCGCGTGGACGACGACCCGGGCCGCCCGCTCGGGTGGTACGCCGTTCCGCGCGGACCGCTCCGCGCTGCGTTCGGCCTCGTCCAATTGCGCCGCATACCTTTCCCGAGCGGCTTCCGGCAAGGCGGCACGCACCTCTTCGGCGGCGGCGCGGGCGCGCGGCCAGATCGAGGTGGCGACCGCGCCCGGCTCGACGAGGACGACGTCGATCCCGGACGGCGCCAGTTCGGCGCGCAGGCTGTCGGTCAAGCCGACCAGGGCGAACTTCGACGTGTGATACGGCCCGACCATCGGCCCGGCGATGCGCCCGCCCATCGACCCGACCGTCACCACCCTGGCGGCGGGCTCGGCTCGCAACGCGGGCAGCATCGCCTGCGTGACGGCGAGCTGACCGGTGACATTGACCTCCAGCTGCTGCCGGAAATCCTCGAGCGGGACGTGTTCCAGTGGTCCGGGCCGGGCCATCCCGGCGTTGTTCACCAGACCCCGCACCGGCCCCGCCGCCGCGACCTTCTCACCGCACGCCGCGATCGACGCCGCGTCCCGGAGATCCATCCGCAGGACGGTGACCGCTTCGCCGTGGACGCGGGCGAGTTCCGTTTCGTCCGCGTCGGTGCGCACACTGGCCCAGACGTGCGCGCCCCGCCGGACGAGTTCGGTCACGCAGGCCCGGCCGATCCCGCTCGACGCGCCGGTGACCACAAAGGACGGACGGGTCACGACGCCTCCCCCGTCTTCACCGGCGCCGAGAGGGCGCGCAGCATCCGCGGCCAGGTCTTGTGCAGCTGGTCCTGCCAGTACGCCCAGTGGTGCGTGCCGGGTCCGTAGAAGTCGGTCATGACAGGGACGCCGAGCCGGTTCAGCCGATCCGCCATCGCGGTGGTCTGGCCGGAGCACAGGAATTCGAGCAGCATCGCCCCGGGCAGCACGTCGATCGGGAGCTTCCCGTCGAACGGCCCCGGCAGGCCGTTGCCCGTCGACAGGTACAGCTCGGTGCCACGCAGGCGGTCGGCGTTCACCAGCGGGTCGTGCGCGTCCCAGCGGGAGGCCTCGCGTCGCCGGTCACCCCACAGCGCCTCGGGATCCTGCCGGGCCGACGCCACGATCGCACTGGTCAGCAGCTCGCCGTACGGGCCGGTGGGGTTGAGGTTGCCGCTGAACGATCCGGCGAACCGGAACACCCCGGGCCTTCGGGCGGCCAGTTCCACCGCGCCGTACCCGCCGAGCGAGAGCCCGGCCGCCACCCGCCGTCCGTCACCGCGATAGCCGCGATCGATCAGTTGCGGGATTTCGACCGCGGTGAAGGTCTCCCATTGGTTCAGGACGACGTTCTTGCCGTAATTCCACCAGTCGGAAAAGAACCCCGCCGAACCGGAACCCGGCATCACCACCAGGACGCCGGCGTCGTCGGCCAGTTTCCGGATGTCGGTGTTGGCGGTCCAGCCGCGATAGTCCTGGAGCCGGGTTTCTCCGGCGAGCAGGTACACGGCCGGCCACTTCCGGTCCGGTTCGGCGCTCCACCGTGACGGCAGGATCAGCCGCACCATCGCGTAGCTCCCGACGCCGACCGAGCGCACGGTGAGGTCCAGCGTCCGCGGGTCACCGTCCACAGTGGTCTGGGCGACGACGTGCGAACCGTCGTCGGCGCGGGCGTCCGGGACACCGCTCTCGGCCCGCGCCGGTGCGACGGCGACGCTCGGCAGCAAGCACGCCACGGCGGCCAGCACCGCGACGGCCCGCGGCCGCCTTGAAGTAATGCGCATACGTAATCCTTTGTCCCGGTCGTTCGACAGAATTCGAAAATGTGACGGCGATTACCCGCAAAAGGAATCCGAAGGTGCCGACACGTTAGGCGGAAGAAGCCCCTCCAGGCAATTGTCCTGTCCACAATCCGGGAGGACAATATGAATGCCAGGGAAACAAGAAAACCATCGACCTCCCCCATCAGGGTGACCCGTCACTCACGGAGCGTGAACGACACTGGCACGGCTGTACCAGACTGCCGCACGCACCTGCGAAAAGTCCGGAAGCAGCAGGTCACGCCTAGTACACGAAGGACATTTACGTTCTCTTGATGCCTTCCGGTATTCGATTTCCCGTCGTAGCCTTCGTCGTGCCGCCCGGGTTCGGCATCCCCTGAAGCGACCCCGGTGCCTGCGTCCCACCGAAGGGACCGTGACCCCCTCAGGACCCTTCCGAAAGGGCTATTCATGACTGCCCGAATTCGTGCTCTCGTCATCTCCATCGCCGCGTTGGCCACCATTTCCGGCGTGCCAGGAGAATCGATCCAGGCGGCCGCAGCGCCGCCTGCTCCCGCCGTTCCACCCGCCGCGTTACTCCCTCCCGAGACCGTCCCGCACGCGTCCGCGCGCGACGGTTTCGACCTGACCTCGGCACTGTCGGCGCGGTCCGGCCGGGACCGGGCGGAAAGCCGGGTCGACGTCGGCGGCTGCGAGGACGTCGTCCACGGCAGGCTGGTCGGCGACGACGCCGCCGGTCAGGGTTTCCAGTCCGCCGTACCCGGCGGCCAGGTGTCCGAGCTGGTCGCCCGCCTGACGAACCCGCCCGATCTGGCGGCCTGGGCCGCGCAGGCCGGGCGGTGCTCGAAGGTGACGGTCGACGACGCGGCCGGTACCGCGTTGTCGACCGTCACCGTCCACCCCACACCCGTCGTCCCGGGCGCGAAAACCCTTTCCTACCAACAACTCCTGACGCTTCCCGGACAGCCCCCCGAGCTGCCGGGACTGCGCCTGCGCACCGTCGCCATCGCCGCCGACGACGTCTTGGTCGTGCTTCGTGACGCCGGGACGACCGGCCTCGACCTCGACGCTCTCGCCGTCGCCGCCTGGCACCACGCCGCCGGACCGCTCGGCCGCTGAACCCGCACCACCCCCGCCGACCCCGAGGAGACGTCATGTCCCTGGCCCCCGAAAACCTGCCCGCCACGGCCGGCCCTACCCTCCCCGCCTGCCTCCGGCATTGGGCCGACACCGACGGCGACCGGCCCGCGCTGACCTTCGCCGACTTCGCGACCGACCGCGCCGGACGGCGGCGGACCCTGACCTGGAAGCAGCTCCGGGAGCGCGTCGACGCCGTCGCGGGGGCGCTGCCCGTCCGGCCCGGCGACCGGGTGGCCGTGCTGTGCCCGCAGAGCGCCGACTACGTGGTCGCCTTCCTCGGTGCGATCACCGCCGGCGCGATCGCCGTGCCACTGTTCGATCCCGGGCTGCCGGGGCACGCCGGACGGCTCGCCGCGGTGCTGACCGACTGCTCCCCCAGCGCGGTGATCACCACCTCCGCGGCCGAGGACGCGGTCCGCGAATTCCTCGCCGGGCTGCCCGGCGGCGAGCGTGTCGCCGTCATCGCGGCCGACAGGCCGTCCGAAGGCCCGGCCCGCGCGTGGCCCGCGCCGGATCCGGTGCCGGACGACGTGGCCTACCTCCAGTACACCTCCGGTTCGACCCGCAGCCCGGCCGGCGTGGTGCTGACCCACGCGAACGTGCTGGCCAACGTCCGCCAGGCGGTTCAGGGCCTCGGCATGGACCCCGCCAAGGGAACCACGGTGTCGTGGCTGCCGCTGTTCCACGACATGGGTCTCGTGCTCGGCCTGATCACGCCGCTGGCGACGGGCATGCGGTCGGTGCTGATGGATCCGCTGGCGTTCATCGAACGTCCGCTGCGCTGGCTGGAGCTGCTCGGCGACTTCAACGGAAGCTGGAGCGCCGCCCCGAACTTCGCGTTCCACTACGCCGCGAGCCGGGTGCGTGAGGAGGACCGCGCCAAGCTCCGCCTCGACCGCGTCGCCGCGATCGTCAACGGCGCGGAACCGATCAACGCGGGCGTCCTCGACCGGTTCCACACCGCCTTCGCCGATTCCGGCTACCTGCCGGAGAAGACGCGCCCCGCGTACGGGCTCGCCGAGGCGACCGTCTTCGTCACCACCGGCCCCGGTGTTCCGCCGCGCGTCACCACGTTCGACCGCGCCGCGCTGGGAACCGGCACCGCACGACAGGCGGACGACGGGCTCCGGCTGGTCGCCTGCGGTGTCCCGGTCGGGCAGCACGTCGCGCTGGTCGACCCGGAAACCGGTGTCGCGCTGGAAGACGGCTCGGTCGGCGAGATCTGGGTCCACGGGCCGAACGTCGGCACCGGCTACTGGCAGAAACCTTTGGAGAGCACCGAGACCTTCGGCGCCCGGCTGACCGGCGCCCACGACGGGCTCCCGGATGGGCCCTGGCTGCGGACCGGGGACCTCGGCGTCCGGTACGACGGCGAGGTCTACATCGCGGGCCGGATCAAGGATCTGCTCATCGTCGACGGCCGCAACCACTACCCGCAGGACGTCGAAGCGACGGCGGCCGCGGCCGACCGCGACATCCGTCCGGGCAGTGTCGCCGCGTTCGCCGTCGAGGGCGCGGACACCGAAGCGGCGGTCATCGTCGCCGAACACCGTGGTCACACCGCCCTGACCACGGAAGACGAACGAGCCCTCGCCGTGTCGATCCGGCGGCTGGTCTCCGACGCGCACGGCCTCGCGCTGCGCGACGTCGTGCTCGTCCCGGCGGGTCTGGTCCCCCGGACCTCCAGCGGCAAGATCGCGCGCGGCGCCTGCCGCGACCGTTACCTCGCCGGCGATTACGGAAAGGCCTTGGTGCGATGAGAAACCCGACGTTCGACACCCCTGCCCTCCGCAGCTGGCTGCTCGACACGGTCGCCGAGCACACCGGCGTGGAGGCGGCCCGGCTCGAAGCCGACCGACCCCTCAGCGACTACGGCCTGTCCTCCCGTCAGGCCGTCGGTATCGCCGCCGATCTCGAAGACCTGCTCGGCACCCCGCTCCCGGCCACCCTGCTGTGGGAAAGCCCGACCATCGACCACCTCGCCCGCTCCCTCACCGGCGGCACCGAACCCGAACCCGAGCCGACGGGCACGGACCGGCGCCGGACCGACCCGATCGCCGTCGTCGGCCTCGGCTGCCGCTGGCCGGGGGCGAACGGCCTCGACGAGTTCTGGGACCTGCTGCGCAGCGGACGGGACGCCGTCCGGACCGCGCCGCCGGGCCGATGGGACGCCGACGCGGCACCGATCGTCGGCGGCTTCCTCGACGACGTGGCCGGTTTCGACGCCGACCACTTCGGCATCACCCCGCGTGAAGCGTCCACAATGGACCCGCAACAGCGGATGCTGCTGGAGATCACCTGGGCGGCGCTGGAACACGCCGGGATCGCCCCGGCTTCCCTGCGCGGCAGCCGGACCGGTGTGTTCACCGGGATCTCCACGCACGACTACGGGCACCTCACGATGTCCGGTGGTGGCGTCGATCTCTGGACGGCCACCGGCGCGGCCGGGAGCATCTCGGCCAATCGGCTGTCCTACGTCTACGACCTGCGCGGACCGAGTATGGCGGTGGACACCGCGTGCTCGTCGTCGCTGGTCGCGGTGCACCACGCGGTCCGCGCGCTGCGTGACGGCGAGGCGGATCTCGCGCTGGCCGGCGGCGTGAACCTCATGCTGCTGCCCGGTCCGACCGCCGCGTTCGCCGCGGCGGGCCTGCTCGCCGGGGACGGCCGGTGCAAGACGTTCGCCGCGGGCGCCGACGGCATCGCGCGTGCCGAGGGCTGCGGTGTCGTCGTGCTCAAACGGCTGGCGGACGCCGAGTACGACGGTGACCGGGTACTGGCGGTGATCCGCTCCACCGCGGTCAACTCCGACGGCCGGTCACAGGGCATGGCGGCGCCGAATCCCGTCGCGCAGCAGGACATGCTTCGCACGGCGTACCACGGCGCGCGACTCGATCCGTCCACTGTGGACTACGTCGAGGCGCACGGGACCGGCACGCTGCTCGGCGACCCGATCGAGGCTCGCTCACTCGGCGCGGTCCTCGGCAAGGACCGCCCGGCCGACGCCCCGCTGCTGATCGGTTCGGTGAAGACGAACATCGCGCACGCGGAGGCGGCCGCGGGGATCGCCGGGCTGATCAAGGTCGTGCTCGCGATGTCCCGTGACGAACTGCCGCCCCAGCTGCACTTCTCCGCGCCCAATCCGCACATCCCGTTCGACGACCTGCGCCTGAAGGTGGTGACGGAACCGACGCCGTGGCCACGCCGGTCCGGCCGCGCCACGGCCGGGGTGTCCGCGTTCGGTTTCGGCGGGACCAACGCGCACGTCGTCCTCGAACAGGCGCCGGCACCGGAACCGGGCGCGGATCGCGCGGGCGTCCGGATCGGGCTGCTGTCGGCCCGCACTCGCGACAGGCTCGCCGAACGCGCGGCGCAGCTGGCGGACTGGCTGGAATCCACGCCGCCACTTTCCCTCGCCGACGTCACCCACACGCTCTCCCGGCGCGACAACGGCGGGCCGCGTCGCGCCGCCGTCGTCGCCGGGGACACCGCCGAACTGGCCGTACTACTGCGTGCCGTCGGCGCCGAGGCCGATCCGCTGCCCGCGGGCGCGGTCACCGGCACCGCGCTGAGCAGCGACGGTCCGGTGTTCGTGTTCTCCGGGCACGGTTCCCAGTGGCCGGGGATGGGTCGCGGGCTGCTGGCCGCCGAACCGGCCTTCGCCGCCCAGGTCGACAAGCTCCACGACCTGTTCACCGAGCACACCGGCCGATCGCTGCGCGCCTTGCTGCTCACCGAGGATCCCTTGTCCCTGCCCGAAACCCAGACGGCGATCTTCGGGACGCAGGTCGCGCTGGCCGCCCAGTGGGAGGCGCTCGGCGTCCGGCCCGCGGCCGTCGTCGGGCACTCCCTCGGCTCCGCCGCGGCCGCCGTCGTGAGCGGCGTGCTCACTCCCGACGAGGCCGTCCACCTGGTCGCGACCCGGGCCCGGCTCCTGGGCACCATCGGGCCGGGCGGCGCGATGGCGGCGGTGGAACTGGCGCCGGAGGAACTGGAGCTGTACCCGGACATCGAACTCGCCGTCGAATCCGCGCCGGGCCAGCTGACCGTGGCCGGGGACGCGACCGTCCTCGACCTGCTCGTCGCGGAGCTGGAGGCCGCCGGGCTGACCGCGCGGCGCCTGCCCGTCGAGGTCGCCGGGCACTCCGCCCGCGTCGACCCGGTCCTGCCCGCGCTCCGGGAGGCGCTCGTCGAATTGGGCGGCCGCCGTCCGACGGTGCCCTGGTACGACACGGTGCTGACCGATCCGCGGGAGCTGCCGGACTTCGACGCCGGGTATTGGGCCGCGCATCTGCGCCGTCCTGTCCGGTTCCGGCAGGCCGTGGTGGCCGCCGCCGCGGACGGGCACCGGGTGTTCCTCGAGGTGTCACCGCATCCGATCCTGCGGGGTTCGGTGGCGCGAACCCTGGCGGCCGAGGGGATCGACGACGCCGTCGTCACCGGGACGCTGCGCCGTGGTCAGGACGAGGTCCGCGCACTGGGCGCCGCCGCGGCCGAGCTGTACTGCGCGGGGACCCGGATCACCACCGCCGACCCGGACGACGGCGCCCGGCTGGTCGACGTCCCGCCGATGCCGTGGCGGCACGAACGCCACTGGTACACCGCCGCCGAGGAGCCGCCGTCGTTCGCGGCGCGGACCACGGAACCAGAGCCCGTGCGCGGTGGTGATGGCGGCAGTGGCGGCGGCGATCGGCTGACCGAGATCGTCGCCGCCGTCATGGGGCTGCGTCCCGACCGCATCGACGCCGACGTCCCGCTCGTCGAACTCGGGCTGGATTCCCTGATGGCGAACCGGATCCGGGAGGCCGTCCGCCGGGAGTTCGGCACCGAACCCGACGCCGTCAGCGTGCTCCGGGGCGCCACCCTCGCCGACCTGAGCCGCGATCTCGCGCCACGCGACGACGAGGATCCGCGTCCCGCCCGCGGTCGCGCCTGGGACGCGGCCGACCGTCTGGTGCTGCGGCTGTGGCAGGAGCACACCGGAACGGACGCGGGCGGCACTCATGTCCGGCTGAGCGAGAGCGACACCCCCGATCGGTTGGCCGAGCTGCTCGCCGAAGGACTCAGCACCGAACTCGACACGCCCGTCGACGCCGCCGAGCTCCGGCGGCACGACTCCCTCGCGGCCATCGCCGACGTCGCCCGCGCCGTCCTCGACACGCGGGAGGAACGAGGGCCGGTCCACGTCCTCGCGCCCGGCTCGGAGGGGGTCGCGCCGCTGCTGCTGTTCCATCCCGGCGGCAGCACCTGCACCGTGTACCGGCCGCTGCTGGACCGGCTGCCCACCGCGGTCCCGTGCGTCGGGTTCGAACGCGTTCCCGGCGTCAGCATCGAAGAACGGGTCGAGCAGCTCCTGCCGTTGGTGCGGGCACAGCGCCGCGACCGGCCGTACCGGCTGGCGGGCTGGTCGTTCGGCGGTGCGCTGGCCTACGGCGTCGCCGCGAGGCTCGCCGACGAAGGCGAGGAGGTCGAGTTCGTCGCGCTGATCGACACCATGCTCCCGCTCCCGGAGCCCGACCTCGACCCGCGCGCCTCCTCCGCTCGGCGGTTCCTACGGTTCACCGGCTACGTCGAAGGGACCTACGGCCGCGAGGTGCGGCTCGGCCACGAGGAACTGGCTCCGCTGCCCGAGGAGGAACAGATCGAGCTGACCATGCGACGGGTCGCCGAAGCCGGTTTGCTCAGCCCCGGTGTGCTCCGGCACCAGCGTCAGTCCTTTTTGGACACCCTGGCGGCCGAACGTGCCACGCCCCGCCGTTACGACGGCCGGGTCGTGCTCTACCGGGCCGTCGAGCAGTACGCGGCCGGACTGGCGATGGAGCCGAGGTACTCACGCACGGATCTCGCGGCGGGCTGGGCGGAGTTGTGCCCGGAGCTGGAGATCGTGCCGGTCGAGGCACACCACCTGTCGGTGGTCGACCCGCCGCACGTCGATGTCGTGGCGCGGCATCTGGCGGCACTCCTGTGACCACGGCCCGGGCCGAGCGAGCGGTCGACCGCGCCTGGCCGCTCTTGGCGGTACTCGGCGCCGGGCTCTTCCTCGTCGCGGTCGACGCGACCGTGCTGCACGTCGCGCTGCCCGACCTCGTCCGACAGTTGCGGCCGGACGCGGTGGCACAGGTGTGGATCGTGGCGATCTACCCGCTGACCGCCGCGCCGCTGCTGCTGCCGTTCGGCACCCTCGGCGACCGGTACGGACGGCGACGTGTGCTGGTCACCGGGTACGTGGTGTTCGGGATCGCGTCGCTGGGCTGCGCGTTCGCGCCGAACGTGCCGGTGCTGCTGGGTTCCCGCGCGGTACTCGGCTGCGGTGGCGCGATGATCATGCCGGTCACGATGTCGCTGCTCCGGGAGCTCTTCCCGGAGCAGCGGCAGCGCCGCACGGCGATCGCGGTGTGCAGCGGGATCGCCGGGACCGGGTCGGTGTTCGGGCCGATCCTCGGCGGGGTGCTCGTCGAGACGTGGGGCTGGCGGGCGACGTTCCTGCTGAACCCGCCGGTGATCGTGGCGGCGGTGGTGCTGGCGCTGCGATGGCTGCCCCGGACTCCACCGGGACGACGGTCGTGGGACGCGCTCAGCGCCGTCCTCTCCGCAGGCGGTGTCCTCGGGATCGCGTTCGCCATCGGGCACCCCGGATCCTGGCCGCCCGCCGTCGTTTCGGGCCTGCTCGGCTGTGTCCTCATCGGACTGTTCGTGCGCCGTCAGCGCCGGACCGATCCGCCGCTGCTGGATCTCGCCCTGTTCCGGCTGCCCGGAGTGCGGGCCGCGGTGGGCGGCGTCCTGCTGGTGATGAGCACGCTGGTCGGGCTCGGGCTGTTGTTCGCCCAGTACCTCCAGGTGGTGCTCGGCCTTTCCCCGACGGAGGCGGCGGCCCGGCTCCTGCTGGTGCTGGGCGCGTCGGCCGTCGGCAGCGTGGTGACCCCTTCACTGCTGGGACGGTTCGGCAACGCGCGGATCCGCCGGGCCGGATTCGCGGTGGCGGCGGTGTCCTTGCTGGTCCCGGCCGCCGGATCGGCCGCGCTGACGTCGCCGGTACTGCTGGGCGCCGGCCTGACAGGGCTGGGCCTCGGGATGGCGCTCGCCCTCACGTCGAGTACCGACACCCTGCTTTCGGCGACCTCAGCCGACCAGGCGGGCGGCGCCGCCGCGGTGGAGAAGACGGGCTACGAGCTGGGCGCCGGTTTCGGGACGACGGTGTTCGGTTCCCTGGCGGCGGTGGTGTACGCCGGGCATCTGGCCATCCCGGCCGGGGTGCCCGAGACGGCTCGGCAGCTCGCTCTCTCCGGCCCGGCTCAAGCGGAGACGGCGGCCTCGGGACTCCCGTCGCAAGTAGCCGGCGAATTGCTCGACGCCGCCCGAGCCGCCTGCACGACGGGCTTGCAGGTGTCGGCGGCCGTCGCTTGTGGGTTGTTCCTCGTGGCCATGTTCTTCTCCGGAGTCCCCCGGCAACGCGTCGGCTGACCTTGCACGAAGCAGCACGCTCGCCGCACCTACTGGTGAAATACGACGTAGGGGAGGGAGTGGTGATGTTCGGTGAACGAGTACTCGGACTTCGACGAGTTCTTCAAGCACGACTTCGCACCATTGGTGGGGTTCCTGTGCAAAGCAGGCTTCGATCTCGAAACCGCGAAGGACGCCGCCGCGGATTCGATGGTCCACGCCTTGGAACGCTGGAGCACTATCGACCACCCGCGAGCCTGGGTGCGCAAGGCCGCGCACCGGATCGCCCGAGCACAGGTTCAGCGAACGGAAGAGGGTGTCCGGCGCGCGGTCAAAGGCGACTGGTCCCAGTCTCTCGACCGGGAAACCGAGCGATTGATCTCCCTTCTCGATGAGACGGCATGGGTCGCGGATCTGGTGAACCAGCTACCCGAGCGACAACGTGACGTCATCGTTTGGGCGCTCGACGGGTTCTCTCCCGCGCAGATCGCGGACCACCTCGGACTGCCGGGCACGACGGTCCGGTCCAACCTGCGCCACGCGCGCAAACGGCTCGAACATCTTTATCGGAAGCAAAGACCGGCGCACGGCCTGACCGAAGGAGGCGGCGACAGTGACTGACACCCGCGACCTGCCGGCCTGGCTGTCCCAAGCCAACGATGCCTTCAACGACTCTCTCGGCCGCGAATTGGATCTCGACAAGACGCTGGAACAGGTCAAGAGCCGCGCGCGGATCCGTGAGGTGGTCCCGGCGAGCCGGCCGATCTCCGTCCCCCATGCCTCGGACGAGCCGGTCGCCGCTGCTGTTG
>NZ_MUXN01000044.1 GCF_001995215.1 Amycolatopsis azurea DSM 43854 | reverse complement strand
GGACAACCGGGGGAAGCTCATCACCCGCCGCAGAAGCAGCGGCAACGAAACACAACGGCCGCTACACCAACAACCGGCTCCGCAAATCACTCACCTACCTCGAGCAACAAGGCCTCATCGTCCGGACAACGCACGAGCAGAAACCTGAGATCACGGTGACCAATCGAGCGGCCCTGCTCACGCTCCGCCGACTCTGGGACAAAGTGCACTTCCCGCTCGGTGACACCGACCTGTAGAAATCGCGGTTGCGCGCTAGGTTCTTCGCGGCATCAGTCGCCGGATACAACAACCTGGCCGGCGTCGACCAGGTCTCCACCCTGTTCGCCAGGGGCAATCAGGTCCTGACCGACTTCATAGCCGTGCAGGCGACGCTGAGTGCAACACTGATGGGCATGCAACGGCAACTGTGAACACCTCCGGAACCGCCAGTGAGATGACTTCAGGGAATGATCGAACCGAACCAGGGTGTCAATCCGACAACAAGGATCAGCAACGTATACACCCAGAACGAGCGATCGGCAGGTACTTCCATAGGGGCTTGCGTAGGAAGATCGACGGTGTGTGCGGCCGCCATGGCTTCCTGCAGCACCTGCTGGTGGTGGTCGGCCCGGCGGGCGTAACGAGGGGACAGTTTCGATAGCAGCCATGGTTGATCGAACTCCCAGGACACGGTTTCCGCGCTCGTGATGAGGTTGATTCGGCTGCTTGCTACCTGGATGTCGTTGATGTCATGCCAGTTGATATGTCGATTACGAAAGGCATAGACCAGGTCGACGCCGTGAGAGTTCCATGTCAGGCGTGCGCGCAGGCCGCCTCGTCGGATGAGTTCCAGCAGCACCACGGCCAACGTGAGCGATATTAAGAGAGGCGGAACCGCAAGTCCCTCGAGAGCGTGATCATAGGGAACGTACGAGGCCAAGATGGCGACGATAGCGGCAGCCAGCCAGTTGATGAGCCGGCTTCTCCTGATCTGACCGTTGATGTCCATACCAAGGTTCAATTCGCACCCTACCGACGTGATCATCCTTACGTCGGTGCTCGGGGTGTTCGACCGCATCGAGCACCCCGAGCACCGGTTCGTCATGTTACCTGCCGAGTCTTGCGACGAAGACCTACCTGAAGGCGATACTCAGGTCTCCGCTTACCGGTAGCGGTTCTTGAATCTGACCTGTTTCCGGTGCCGGAAGTACCTGCCTACCGCCCAGAAGCGGGACGGGCTGGAGCTCCTCTTGGCGTTGCCATACCTGGATACGAAGCCACCACGGGCTCGATGGCTCGCACTGACAGGGAATTTGACTTGTGCGAACCGGGAGATCCCGAATCCCATCGCTCCGCGTGCGGCGCCACCGAGAATATGCCGGACCGGGCTTTCGCTGCGGTGGTTCGCTGCCCAGTTGGCGGCACCGAACCCGGCTCCGGCCAGTGCCCCGACGCCGACCGCGCAACCTACACCGGCCGTGCCCACGCAGACGGCACCGACGACGACGCCGACCGCGATACCCCGGACCCATGGGTTGTCGAGTGCCTTGCGGCCGAAGTCCGCCGCTTTCTCGAGCCAGGACCACCACTGGCCGTTGAGGTCCGTTTTGTTCATGGGGTCGGCGATGACGTAGTCGTAGTCGTAGGCGGAGCCGCCTTCGACGGGGTCGACCGACAGGAATCGGCCGAGTATCGGGCTTTAGGGGCGGGCGCCCATCTGGACCAGAGCGAGCGCGCCGGCATGTTCGAAAAGCCGCTGGTGTTGTCCGAGCCAGCCGTTGTCCATCTGGCCGGGCTCGTTGTCCGGGACGTTGTCGTTGTCGACGGCCCCGGCGGGGTTCAGTGGCTCGCCGTAGGGCGTGTAGGCCCGTAGGTCCCCGACCTGTTTCCCGGTGTTGTCGGTGGTCAGGACGATGTCGCCGCGAACATTGGGGATATCCCAGGTCGGCGCGACGCCGGTGTTCGCGGGGAGGCTGTACAGGACTCCGCCGGGCAGGCTGATGGTGCGGGTGAGGACACGTTTATCGGGTCCGAGGGTGAGGTCGGACCCGTCGCCCGGCGCCGTATAGGAGTAGAGAATCTGGGCGGCGGTGTCACCTTGGGTGGCCGACCGGGTGGTGATCCGGTCTGTGGCGTCGCGGACGTAGGACAGGTCCGCGGCGTCGGGACCGGTAACGCGTGCCGTCAGGTTGCGGTCGGTGGAGTCCCAGCCCAGGTAAGTGGTGGAAGCACCGTTGGTGAACTGAGTGGTGTTGCCATGGGTGTCGTATCCGAATCCGGTGATGCCCGTGGCGCCTGTGGTGGCCAGAAGGCGGTCGGCGGCGTCGTAGCAGTATCCGGTTTCCGCGGTGCCCGCCTCCGTTTGGTCGAGCAGGCGGACGCGGTTGGTGTTGAGTCCGGCGTTGGCTTGCGTTCCGGTCGGGCAGTTCGCGCCCGCGGTCGAGGTGAAGTCGTAGGTGTAGTGGTGTCCTCTGACGTAGGCCTCGGTCATGCGGCCGACGCTGTCGTAGAGATAGTTGGGGCCATCCGGGCGGGCGTCGACGCCGTCGAGTGACTCGTCGATGATCGTCCCAGCCCGGGTACGGGCCACCCGTGAGACCACGGTCTTGTTGTCGCTGGTCTTCCAGGTCAGCCCGGTGGCCTGGCCCGCGTTGTTCTTCTCGACACCGGTAAGGGTCGCACCGTTGGCGTAGGTCACGGTCGCCGGTTCACCCGCCGCGTCGTAGGTCGAAGTCGCCAGGGCCGTAGTGCCGAGTTTGGTGGTGAGGATCCGGTCGGCGTCGTCGTAGGTGGTTGCTGTCAACTGCGGCTGGTCGGCTGAATCCGGTGGGGTGACCTTCTCCTCGACACCACGCCCCGCGAGGTCATAGGCCGATTCGGTCCGGGTCCCGTGTACATCGGTGTAGGAGACCGTGCGACCGAGCAGGTCTGTCCGGGTGGTGATGGTGCCATGGACGTCGGCCACCGAGGTGGTGAGCGGGTCGCCGCCGACCGCATAGTTGGTCGTGACCGTCCGTTCCCCTTCCGCGGCGTTGGCGGGGATCTTTTCAGTGATGGCACGGTCGCGGCTGTCGTACGTCGTGCAGATCCAGTCGCCCGAGGTGGCCTTCGCCACCACCCGGCCGGACGCGTCGTAGACCTGCTCTTCGGTGCGGGCCGTGCCGGTCGCGGGATTGGGTCCGGTCGTGAACTTCTCTCGGCTGGCGGGCCGTCGGTCAAAGCTGCGGCGCAGACCGCGTTGGATCGCGACAACGTCGACGCGCTCCGGCTGTTCATCACGCGCGAGTGGGAAGTAGCCGAAGCTCGCGATCAAGAAACAGCGAGTATTGCCGAGTTGGTCGCCGCGGCCACGGTTGCGGGGCGGCAGGCCGCAGAAGAAACGCAGGCGGCCAAAGATTCCGCTGAGAAGGCTCTGGCTGAAGCGGATCTGGCGCGGCAGGCGACCGAACTCGCTCAGCGAGCGGCCGAAGCGGCGAAGGACAACGCCGCAGGTGCCGCGGTAGCGGCCGAGCAAGCCGCTGACGCGGCCAA
The DNA here is from genome assembly GCF_001995215.1 of Amycolatopsis azurea DSM 43854. Lineage (GTDB taxonomy): Bacteria > Actinomycetota > Actinomycetes > Mycobacteriales > Pseudonocardiaceae > Amycolatopsis > Amycolatopsis azurea. The sequence goes on along the minus strand of NZ_MUXN01000044.1, from coordinate 4,169 downwards.
CCGCGCCGCGAGTGCGGCGGTCAGCGCGATCGGGGCGGCCAACGCGGCGTCGGCGGCGGCGCGTATCGCGGCCAACGCGGCCACACGGGCGGCGGCGGCTGCTGTCAAGGCGGGAAGATCCTCGTCGACCGCGTGGCACTTCGCGGCCGCCGCCAGAACCGATCGTGGACGTGCCGGGGATGCCAGCAAGGCTTCGATCGATGCGGCCGACGCCTCACGAAACGCACAACAGGCCGTCCAGGCACTCGACCTCGCCCAGACAGCCCTGGGGAAGGCCAAGGAGGCCGTAGACGCAGCCGGGTCGGCAGGGCAGAACGCGACAAAGTCGGCCGACGCAGCGAAGGAGTCCGCACGCGTGGCGCAGGTGCCGACGCGTCAAAGGCCGAAGCTGCAGCAGCGGAATCCCGGCGGCAGGCGGATCGTGCCAACCGTGCGGCCGCTTCCGCGCGAGCATACACGGTCGAAGCGACCGTGGCAGCCCTGATCGCGCGAGACCTGGCCTTCCGGGCGGCTTTCGACGCGGGTCTCGCCGCAGCGGCCGCAGAAGAAGCAGCCGCCCATGCCGGTGAAGCCGAGAATGCAGCCCGGCTCGCCACCGAGCACGCGAACGCGGCCAGCGCGGCAGCCCAGACAACCATCGATGCCGCCGCCCAGGCCAAACGGCTCTACGACGCCGCCCGTAAGGCCGACGACGAACGGATCGCCCTTCTCGCGGAGCAGGCCACAGAGTCCGCCCGAAAAGCGGCCGCAACGCATGACCGCCTGGGACTGACCCGAAAGTGGAACGCAGCTCAAGAAGAGCAGCGTGACGCCGAGACTAGGCAACTCTTGCAGGCGGCCAGCGCGCCGGATGCCGACCCCGCCCTGGTGGTGGCCAACGGGCGCAAGGTTGCACTGCGCCTGGTGACCGTTGGGGGTTCCTGGACGAAGGCCGCCGCGGAAGGCGCGCTCGCCGGCACCGAGCCGGAAGTCCGGGAATACATCAAGGCAGGTCTCGCGCGGGCTGCGGCGTTGGATGACCGGGACACGATCCGTGAGCTGATCGCGGACGGCTCTCCTGCCAAGAAAGAAGCGGGCGAGCGGGCTCTGGCAGGTACCGACGAGGACGTCAAACGGTTCCTGGCGTCACCGACCTACGCTGGTCAGGATGCCGAGTACCGGATCCTGGTCAACCAGGCCCTGGCCGCCGCTCGTCAGCGTGGCGATGCCACGGTCGCCGCAGCCGCACAGAAGGCACTGGACAGCCAGGACATCGCTGCGTACCGGCAGTTTCTCGACACCGGGCAGAACATCGCCCGCGAGAACGACGATCGGATCACGCTCAATTAGCTCATCGCCAATCCGGCGACCGGCCCAGAAGTGCGGATGCTGTCTCAAGCCGCGCTGGACGGCTCCCCCAATCTCGTCCGTGTCTATCGGGAAAGCGGTCAGTATATCGCCGCCCGACACGACCGAGAGGCGGCCGCACACCAGGCCGCCGCCGCCGGGATGGTGGCAGAGATCACCGCGGTCGCGGCCACAGCTTCACAGAACGCCGAGACGGCTCAGGCGGTCGCGGCTACGGCACGTAACGCCGCAGCAGAAGCCACCGACCACGCGAACCGCGCCGAAGACTTCGCCGACGCTGCGCGCGGCCATGCGCAACGTGCCCGAGAATCGGCCAATCAAGCGGAGGAATCCGCTCGCCAGGCCGCTCAATCGGCAGCCGTGGCGCAACAAGCCGCAACCCGTGCCTCACAATCCTCGGTCAGCGCGACCCGATCAGCGATCTCCGCCAGGGGCTCGGCCAACATCGCGTTCCGCCATGCGCGCAGCGCCGAGAGTGCCGCGCGCGCGGCGTACCAGGCGGCAAAGGACGCGGGCGCCGATGCCAACGCGGCCGTCGCCGCCGCCCACGATGCCCGCAAGAAGGCGATCGACAGAGCGAACACGGAGATCGCCGACGCCCGGGCAAAGTTCGAAGCCGACGCCAAAAAAGCATGTGAAGCCGTACCAGCAGGCCCGGACCACGACGACTGCATAAACCGGGCCAACCGGATCAACCGGATGATCGCCGACCCCAAAGGCGAATCCGAACGCAATGTCGCGATCTGCAACCAATTCAAAGGTCACAGCGAAGTAGCATTCAACAACTGCTTGAAGGGTACCTACAACCCGGCGCTCACCTATCTGATCAACAAGGCGATCGCCGATGCACAAGACGAGGCGGACACCGAGCAATTCTGGATCACCGCCGGAGTCATCGTCGCCACCGTCGCCCTCGTCGCCGTCGGGCTGTACTGCGCAGAGGTCTGCACCGCACCAATGATCGCCGGGCTAGCCGGCCTGGAAGCAGGCTTCCTCGCCGAAGCCGCCGGCGCAGGGCTCCTCATCACCATCGGCGCAGACCTCGCCACCGGCTTCGCCGCCGAAGCACTACTCGCCTCCAGGGTCGCCGCACTGAGCGACGCAGCTTTCCTCAGCGGCATCGCGGTACGGTCGAGTCTGGCACAACTGGATCTGAGATTCATCGGGCAAAAGGCCGGTAAGTGCATCACCGGACTCGCCAAGGCACGCGAGAACGCCACCGTTGCGGGCAATGGCCTGTGTCTCAAAGAAATTCAGTACGGACGATGGGGTGATGAACTCGGCGACCTTGCCTACCTGTACCGCCGGACTGTCGGCAGCATGAACCCTGGAATCAATGTTGCGGTTGCCAAGTTGCCAGGCTGGCTGGATCCCAGATTTGGCGACGAATACATTCGCGCCTTCAGTGGTAGCGGTTTGCACTCCGAGAGGCGGATTATCGCTGAGATCGACAAGCAGATCGCAGAGGCGCGTAAACTTGACCCTAACAACACTGCGCTGGATATCAAGAACATCACTGAACTCTTCACTGAGCGCTCTCCTTGTGAGGCATGTGCGAAGTTTCTCGAAGGACAATTAAGTCCTGAGACGCTCGTCAAATACGGTGTGTATTATCTCAAAGAGACAGAAAATGAAACCCAAAATCTTTTAGCTCTGTTAAGGGAGAGGGCAAATGGCGGCAGATAATGCTCATACTCTGACCTAGCTACCGCCTTTCGTGCGGACCCTGGTCGCCGAGCGTCCGGTCACGTTTACCGCCGCCAGGGTCCGCACGACAGAAAGCGATCGACTTCACTTCTTTAACCGGTTCAATACAGTGCTAGTGTTACGATGACGCCGTCAACCGTAAACCGTCTCGCGACAAGGTGAAAAGTGAGCAGTCCGTTTCCTTTTATCAAACAGGCAGAGATCGACGATGACCCTGTTTATCGCGCGCCGGACGATGCGATCGAATCCTGGAAGGACTTGGCCGAACAGGTACGGGCCGAGCTAACACGGATGGGTTTCGCCGCGTCGGTCGTACCGAACGGCGACCCTTTCGACCTACCCCCAGGAGCACATGTCTGGGTGCACAGCATCCACCCCTTTGGGGTGACGTTGGACTGGGTGGCACCGGTGACCAACAGTCCGGCCTACCGGCAGAAGGCTCTCGTCCAGGACACAAGCGGATTATTTAGCTACGTGACCAAAGCAAACGGGATTGCCCTCCAGGCAATTCACGCCACCTTACTGGTGGCCGGTTTCGACGCCCAGATCGACGATGCCGAAGACAGCGTTCGCTACTTCAGAGTTCTGGCGGCTCCAGCGCATCCGATGTGAGACCCCGCGCCGCGACCGCACCTCAATGACCCGCCCAGGCGTCGACGATGATGGTCACGAGGTCGGGGTAGCGAGATCGGCGACGTTTTGGCACGAAGGGTTTGCGCATCCAATGCTCAGGCCAACCTTGCCGCCTCTCAGTGTCGCGCGGGTCTTCCTTTAGAGCGTGTCTTACGTGGTGAGTTTTCGGAGTTTCTTGTGGCAGCTGAGGGCGGCTCCGAGGGTGAGGAATGCGAGGAAGTGTTCGGCTTTGCGTTCGTAGCGCAGGGTGAGGCGGCGGTATCCGGTGAGCCAGGCCATGGTTCGCTCGATCACCCAGCGGTGCTTGCCGAGCTTGTCCGCGGATTCGATGCCTTTGCGGGCGATGCGGACTGTGATGCCGCGGTCGTGGACCCATCGTCGGAGAGCGATCTGGTCGTAGGCCTTGTCTGCGTGTAGCTTGGCGGGCTTGCGGCGTCGCGGGCCGCGGTGGGACCTGACCGCGGGGATCGCCATCACCAGGG
>NZ_MUXN01000043.1 GCF_001995215.1 Amycolatopsis azurea DSM 43854 | reverse complement strand
TGAGCTTCCCCCGGTTGTCCGGACACCTCGCCTGAGGTGACCGTTGGTCACCAGGGAGGATGTTCTAGTGCCCGCACCACACCCGCCTGAGTTTCGGCAGCGTGCCGTCGAGTTGGCCCGTCTGGGCGACAAACCGGTCGCCGTGCTGGCGAAGGAGCTCGGGATCAGCGAGTCCTGCCTGCGGAACTGGATGGCCCAGGCCGACACCGACGAGAACGGCTCGGCAACGAGACTGACCAGCGGAGAGAAGAAAGAACTCGCCGAGCTGCGGCGGAAGACCCGGCAGCTTGAGCTGGAGAACGAGATCCTGAAACGCGCGGCGGCGTACTTCGCGCGGGAGAACATCCTCCCAAAGTAAGGTTCCCGCTGGTCCATGAACTCGCCGCGGACGGTATCGATGTCGCGGTGGCCTGCCGGGTCTTGAACGTGTCCCGTTCCGGCTATTACGAATGGCGAGGTCGGCCGGTCTCGGCACGAGACGAGGACAACGCGTTGCTGTTGAAATATATCGAGCAAATCCATGCCGATTCACGGGGCACTTATGGCTCTCCGCGAGTGCATGCGGAATTAACGCTGGGAATCGGGCTGCCGGTCAACCGGAAACGGGTCGAACGACTCATGCGCGAGGCTGGCATCCAGGGCCTCTACCGGCGCCGCCGCTCGTGGACCACAGTCCGGGACCCGCACGCAGACCCCAGCCCGGACCTGGTCAACCGTCAGTTCGCCGTCGATTCCCCGGACCGGCTGTGGATCACCGACATTACCGAGCACCCCACCGAGGAAGGAAAACTCTACTGCGCGGCGGTCATGGACGCCTATTCCCGACTCATCATCGGCTGGTCCATCGCCCACCATATGCGCACCGAACTGGTCACCGACGCGCTCGGCATGGCCATCCTGCGCCGCAACCCAGAGGACAACACCACCATTCTGCATTCCGATCACGGTTCCCAATACACCTCATGGGCGTTTGGGCAGCGACTCCGCGCCGCCGGCCTGCTCGCGTCGATGGGAACGATCGGAGATTGTTACGACAACGCCATGATGGAGTCCTTCTGGGGAACGCTCCAACTCGAAATACTCGACACCAAGCAATGGACAACACGCGACCAGCTTGCCAACGCGATATTCGAATGGATAGAGTGCTGGTACAACCCCAAACGACGTCATTCCAGCATCGGAATGCACGCCCCGGTCACGTTTGAGGCCCTCCACACGCCACCCGACGCGACCACTTGACCCCACACCCGCCGTGTCCGGCGAACGGGGGGAAGCTCA
>NZ_MUXN01000042.1 GCF_001995215.1 Amycolatopsis azurea DSM 43854 | reverse complement strand
ACGACACTTACCACTCACGAGGCCGTCACCAGAGGCCGCGCGCCCGGGCCAGCCGCCCGACCGTCAGCGCCACCTTCAGCACCCAAGCGTCGCGCGATTCCGCGGCGTGGCGGCCGGTGAGTTCGGCGGCCTTCCGCAGCCGGTACCGGACGGTGTTCGGATGCACGAACAGCGTCCGCGCGCAGGTTTCCAGGACACCGCCGCTGTCGAGATAGGTCTCCACGGTCCGCAGCAGCGCCGGGCCCGCCTCCTCCAGCGGCCGGGCGATCTGCTCGACGAGCAGCCGTTCGGCCTCGGGGTCGCCGGACAGCGCGCGTTCCGGCAGCAGGTCGATCGATCTCGCGGGCCGCGGCGCGCCGGGCCAGCCGACGACGGCGCGCAGGCCGGAGAGCGCTTCGGTCGCGCTGTGGTGCGCCTCGGCGAGGGTCGGCACCGTCGGCCCGGCGACGACCGGGCCCTCGGCGAAGGCGACGGACAGCTTGGTGAGGATCTCGCGGTCCTTGACGCTGCCGTCCGTGGGTCCGGCGACGACCACGACCAGCCGCGATCCCTGCACCGAGAGCAGCACGGGGCGTCCGACGCGGGCGGCGCGGCTGCGCACCTCGAACACGACGGCGGGCGGGTCGTCGGACGTGGGTGTGCCGACCAGCGCGGTGGCGGGCGCGGCCGGATCCCAGCCGAGCGCGGCGGCACGGGAGAGCACCGCTTCCTCGGCGTCGCCACGGACGATGCCGTCGACGACGAGTGCCTCCAGTCGCGCGTCCCAGGCGCCGCGCGCCTCGGCGGCGGCCGCGTAGGAGTTGGCGGCGGCGAACGCGATCTCCCTGCCGTAGCGCAGGATCCCCTCGATCAGCGCGGCGCGTTCCGCCTCGTTCGCGGCGAACTCGGGCAGCTGCTCCTCGAACACCTCGATCGCCAGCCGCACCATGCCGACCGCCTGCCGCAGGCTCACCCAGCGGGAAAGTTCGGCGGGTGCCTCGCGGAACGCCTCGGTGGTGAGGGAGAGCGCCTCCTTCGCGTCGCGGAGCCAGTCGACGAAACCGGCGGCACCCGCCTGGGTGATCAACAGGACGCTCGCGCGCTGGTCGGCGGGAAGGCGGGCGAACCAGCTCAGCCGCTCTTCCATCACCGCGACGCTCGCGCTCGCGAGCCGGCCGGAGGCGTGCTCGAGCCGCCTGAGGGTCTTGGCGGACAGCCCGTGGTGCTTGGGCACACGCCGTCCGGAGGTCGCATCAGCCATGGTCAGCCGATCCTAGTCCGGCGGGCCAGGGTGCCGTCGTCCTGCGGCCCTGTGCGGCTTGAGTCCGAAGTGGACAGTCAAGCCGGTGAATTGTGAAAGGTATTTGCATAAAACTCGAGGCCGCCCGGCGCTCGCGTTTTTCGCTGCGCCGGACGGCCTCGTCTCCCCGGTCCCCACCGGTAGGACAAGTATGCGACTTGTGGATCTTTTCCCGCTAGCTCACTCACTCGATCGTGGGTCGCCGAGTTGCCGGTGCGGTGCCCGTGATCAACGATCCCTCGCAAGCCGCACCGGGTAGGTCGCGGATGCGCAGAGGAGGGAGTTCGCCGTGGGCGAGCAGCTGAAAGACGGTCTGGGGCAAGCATGGAACCTTGTCGCCACCTTCGTGCCGAAACTGGTCGGATTCCTGATCATCCTGCTCATCGGGTGGTTGATCGCGAAGGCCGTGTCAAAGGCATTGGGACTGGTTCTGTCGAAGATCGGTTTCGGCAAGCTCATCGAGAAGACCGGACTCACCGGAACGCTCAAACAAGCGAATGTCGACGCGGGCGGGATCCTCGTCAAACTCGTGTACTACTTCATTCTCCTGATCGCGCTCCAACTCGCGTTCGGCGTATTCGGTGAGAGCAATCCGGTCAGCGCCCTGCTCAACGACATCATCGCGTTCCTGCCGCGGATCCTGGTGGCGCTGGTACTGGTGATCGTCGCGGCCGCCGTCGCGAAGGTCGTCCGCGACCTGGTGACCGGAGCGCTTTCCACCCGGCCCGCCGGACGGCTGCTCGGCACCATCGCCTACTGGCTGATCATGGCGTTCGGCATCATCGCCGCGCTCGGTCAGGTGAACATCGCGACGGCGGTGACGGGGCCGGTCCTGATCACCGTGCTCGCCACCATCGGCGGCGTGATCGTCGTCGGCTTCGGCGGCGGCCTGATCAAGCCGGCACAGGACCGCTGGCAGGGCTGGCTGGCCAACCTGCAGGGCCAGTTGGAGTCCGGAAGCAGCAAGCAGGAGGTCCGTTCGGAGCCGCCGACTTCGCCCGTGGGCATCAGTCGCGTAGATTCCTGAGCATCCCGCGGGCCCGGTGATCGAGGAAGGCACCGGGCCCGCGTGGAGTCGAAGGGCCCATCGCCGCGGAGCACGCGGTGGAGGGCCCTTTTCTCGTCCCGTGAGAGTCCTTAGCGACTCTTGAGCCGTCTGGTTGTTCCACACCTCACACTCTCTAGGGAATGACGTCGGAACGGAGCATGTTGGAGCGGTAGACGGAGAGGGGTGCGGACGTGGACTTCCTGCTGCACAACGGTGTCACGGTGCTCGGACAGTGGATCTCCTTCGCCGAGCTGGCGGGGCAGATCTTCGCGCTCGCCGTGGTCTTCCTGGCGCAACGCCGCACGCTGTGGACCTGGCCGGTCCAGGTCGGCGCCACCGTGCTGTTGTTCTCCGTCTACATCTCCGCACACCTCGGCGGGCTCGCGACCAGGCAGGTCGCGATCCTCGCCATCTCGATCTACGGCTGGTGGGCGTGGTCCCGCCGCAGCGACCCGGTGTACGGCGTCGTCGTCCGCAAGGGTCGTCTCGGCGAGCGGCTGGCGATGCTCGGCGCGTTCGCGATCGGCACCACCGCGATGGCGCTGGTCCTCGACGCGCTGGACGCCTCGTGGGCGCCCTGGCCGGACGCCGCGATCTTCGTCGGCACGTTGGTCGCCTTCGCCGCGCAGGGCGCCGGCCTCGTCGAGTTCTGGCTGGTGTGGCTGGTCGTCGACGCGATCGGCGTCCCGCTGCAGCTCTCCTCGGGCCTGTACTTCTCCGCGGCGGTCTACATCGTGTTCGCCGGGCTGGTCGTCCACGGCTGGTGGAGCTGGAACCGCACCGCGAAGCAGGTGCGGACCGCTCCGTCCGAGGTTTCCGCCGCGGCCTAGCGCATGGTGGCGTGCGACGGCTTGAGGTCGGCGAGGGTGCGGACGCCCAGCAGCTGCATGGTCCGGGTCATCTCGGCGCGCAGGATGTCCACGCACCGCTGAACGCCCCGCTCGCCCCCGGCCATCAGGCCGTAGAGGAACGCGCGCCCGATGAGCACCGCGTCGGCTCCGCGCGCGATCGCGGCGATGATGTCGCCGCCGGAGAGGATGCCGGTGTCGACCCACACCTCCGCGTCGCCCTGGATCTCGTCGAGCACCGCGGGCAGCAGTTCGATCGGCGTCGGCGCGCGGTCGAGCTGGCGTCCGCCGTGGTTGGACAGCAGGACCGCGTCGGCGCCGTGCTTGACCACGTCACGCGCGTCGTCGACGTTCTGGATCCCCTTGACCACGAGCTTGCCCGGCCAGGTCTGGCGGACCCAGTCGAGGTCGTCGAAGTTCAGGGTCGGGTCGAAGAGCTGGTTGAGCAGTTCGGCGACGGTGCCGTCGAACTGGCTCAGCGACGCGAAGGTCAGCGGTTCGGTGGTCAGCAGGTTGAACCACCACGACGGGTGCATCGCGCCGTCGACGAAGGTCTTGAGGGTGAGCGCGGGCGGGATGGTCAGCCCGTTGCGGACGTCGCGCAGCCGCGCGCCCGCGACCGGGGTGTCCACCGTCAGCATGAGCGTGTCGAAGCCGGCGGCCCACGCGCGATTCATCAGATCTTCGCCCGCTTTGTGGTCGCGCCAGACGTAGAGCTGGAACCACTTGCGGGCCTCGGGCGCGGCCTCCGCGAGATCTTCGATCGACGTCGTCGCCATCGTCGACAGCCCCATCGGGATGCCGTTGCGCTGCGCGACGCGGGCCACCGCGGACTCGCCCTCGTGGTTCATCATGCGGGTGAACCCGGTCGGCGCGAACGCGAACGGCAGCGCCGAACGCTTGCCGAGGATCTCCTTGCTCGTGTCCACATCGGACACACCGCGCAGGACATTCGGGTGGAATTCCACGCTGCGGAAGGCCTGCCGGGCGCGGCGGAGGCTGTCCTCCAGTTCTGCGGCGCCGTCGGTGTAGTCGAACGCCGCCCGCGGCGTCCGCTTGCGGGCGAGCATCCGCAGGTCGGCGATCGTGTGCGCGGTCGCCAGCCGCCGCTCGGTCGGGTTGAGCACGATCGGCTTCGGCCGCAGGATCTGCTTCAGCTCACTCGGCTTCGGCAGTCGACGCTTGGTCACACTCGCTCACCCTTCCCGCTCATCCGGAAACATCCGATGTATCACCCTAGCTCGTCCTGCTCCGGATGTGACGAACGGTCCGTTCCTCGCGGAATCCACGAGGAACGGACCGTTCACGGCCTTGCTAGGCGCTGCCGGAGTCCGACAACTGCGGACCCGCGGCGGCGACGTCGTCGAGGCGGTACTTCCGCGCCGCCTCCGCCGCCTTCGCCCTGTCGACCTCGCCGCGCTTGGCCAGCGCGCTCAGCGTGCCGACCACGATCGACTGCGCGTCGACCAGGAACTTCCGCCGGGCGGCGGGGCGGGTGTCGGAGAACCCGAACCCGTCGGTGCCCAGCGTCAGCATGTCGTTCGGCACCCACGGGCGGATAAGGTCCGGCACGGCCCGCATCCAGTCCGAAACCGCGACGACCGGCCCGTTCGTGCCGGACAGCTTCTGCGTGATGTACGGCACACGCGGGGAGTCGCCCGGGTGGAGCAGGTTGTCGTGGTCGGCCTCGACGGCCTCGCGCCGCAGCTCGGTCCACGACGTCGCCGACCACACGGCCGCGCGTACGCCCCATTCCTCGGCGAGCATCTTCTGCGCCCGCAGCGCGTCCGGCATGGTGACGCCGGACACCAGGATCTGGGCCTCCGGACCGTCGCCCGACGGGGCGTCGGCGTACTTGTAGAGACCCTTGAGCAGGCCGTCGACGTCGAGGTTCTCCGGCTCGGCGGGCTGCTGGTAGGGCTCGTTGTAGATCGTCATGTAGTAGAAGATGTTTTCGCCGTTGCCGTCCGGCCCGGTCTCGCCGTACATCCGGCGAAGACCGTCCCGCACGATGTGGGCGATCTCGAACGACCACGCCGCGTCGTAGGCCACGACGGCCGGGTTGGTCGCCGCCAGCAGCAGCGAGTGCCCGTCCGCGTGCTGGAGGCCCTCACCGGTCAGCGTGGTGCGGCCGGCGGTGGCGCCGAGCACGAACCCGCGGGCCATCTGGTCCGCGGCGGCGTAGAGGCCGTCACCGGTCCGCTGGAACCCGAACATCGAGTAGAAGATGTAGATCGGGATCATCGGCTCGCCGTGGGTGGCGTACGAGGTGCCGACGGCGGTGAACGACGCGGTCGACCCCGCCTCGTTGATGCCCTCGTGCAGGATGACGCCCTTTTCGGACTCCTTGTAGGCCAGCATCAGGCTCGCGTCGACCGACGTGTACGTCTGGCCGTGCGGGTTGTAGATCTTGGCCGTCGGGAACATCGAGTCGAGGCCGAAGGTGCGCGCCTCGTCCGGGATGATCGGGACGATCCGCTTGCCGATCTCGGAGTCCTTCGCCAGCTCGCGGACGAGCCGGACGAACGCCATCGTGGTGGCGACCTCCTGCTTGCCCGAGCCCTTGCGGATGCCTTCGTAGACCTTGTCGCCCGGCAGCACGAGCGCCTTCGAGGCCTTCGGGCGGCGCTCCGGCAAGAAACCGCCCAGCGCCTTGCGGCGACCGAGCATGTACTCGATCTCCGCCGAGTCCTTGCCCGGGTGGTAGTACGGCGGCAGCTTCGGGTCGCGCTCGAGTTCCTCGTCGCTGATCGGGATGCGCTGGGCGTCCCGGAACAGCTTCAGGTCGTCGAGGGTGAGCTTCTTCATCTGGTGCGTGGCGTTGCGGCCCTCGAAGGACGGCCCGAGGCCGTAGCCCTTGATGGTGTGGGCCAGGATCACCGTCGGCTGGCCGTGGTGCTCCAGCGACGACTTGTAGGCCGCGTAGACCTTGCGGTAGTCGTGCCCGCCGCGCTTGAGGTTCCAGACGTCGGCGTCGGTGAGGTCCTTGACCAGTTCCTTGGTCCGCGGGTCGCGGCCGAAGAAGTGCTCGCGGACGAAGGCGCCGTCGTTGGCCTTGTACGTCTGGAAGTCGCCGTCCGGCGTGGTGTTCATCAGGTTGACCAGGGCGCCGTCACGGTCGGCGTGCAGCAGCGAGTCCCACTCGCGGCCCCAGATGACCTTGATGACGTTCCAGCCCGCGCCGCGGAAGTACGACTCCAGCTCCTGGATGATCTTGCCGTTGCCGCGCACCGGGCCGTCGAGCCGCTGCAGGTTGCAGTTGATCACGAAGGTCAGGTTGTCGAGGCCCTCGCCCGCGGCCACGTGGATGAGGCCGCGCGATTCCGGCTCGTCCATCTCGCCGTCGCCGAGGAACGCCCAGACGTGCTGGTCGCTGGTGTCCTTGATGCCGCGGTCGCGCAGGTAGCGGTTGAACCGGGCCTGGTAGATCGCGTTCATCGGGCCCAGGCCCATGGACACGGTCGGGTTCTCCCAGAACTCCGGCATCAGCCGCGGGTGCGGGTACGACGGCAGGCCGCCGCCCTCGCCCGCGTGCGAGAACTCCTGGCGGAACCCGTCCAGCTGGTTCTCGGTCAGCCTGCCTTCGAGGAAGGCGCGGGCGTAGATGCCGGGGGAGGCGTGACCCTGGATGAAGATCTGGTCGCCGCCGCCGGAGTGGTCCTTGCCGCGGAAGAAGTGGTTGAAGCCCACTTCGTACAGCGCCGCGGACGAGCCGTAGGTCGAGATGTGCCCGCCGACGCCGACGCCGGGACGCTGCGCGCGGTGCACCATGATCGCGGCGTTCCACCGGATGTAGGCGCGATAGCGGCGCTCGATCTCCTCGTCACCGGGGAACCAGGGTTCGTTCTCGGTGGGGATGGTGTTCACGTAGTCCGTCGACGTCAGCGCCGGGACGCCGACGTGGCGTTCCCTGGCCCGCTCGAGGATGCGCAGCATCAGGTACCTGGCGCGCTGCTGACCACCCCTGGCCAGCGCCTCGTCGAAGGAGTCCAGCCATTCGGCGGTTTCCTCCGGGTCGATGTCGGGCAGGTGCGCCGCCAGTCCGTCACGGATGACGCGGACGCGTGCCGGGGTCTCCTTGCCGGAGGCGCCGTCGTTCTGCGGGGCCAAGGGGTCTCCTTGCGAAAGGTGGTAGCTGGTTGTGCTCGTACTCGGGCGTGTTCGCCGTCCATCGTCGTCCTCCGGTTCCGTTCGCGTCACCGCTACTGATCGGTAACGTCCACGGACCCGATTGCGACACACCTCGCACGCGCCTGTACTCGCGCGCGCGTTTTCTCTCTCACCCTAAAGCAGGGCGTTCGGGGGTGCCCAAGCGCGCCCGAATTGACCCCTCGAGAGTGGGCTGAATGTCCGTACGCCGCGACACGAGTTGTTCAAGATCCGGTGTGGACGGTTGCGCGGATCGCTTCACCAGTGTTCGCTAACGGGCATCGTGTACCCGAGTGTGGTGCCCGCCCGGTCGAATCCGGCCGAGCGACACCACGCTCCGTCGTAGTTGGAGGAGTGACAGCAGTGGTCGCCGCGGGAGACGCTGATCAGAGCAGCGTCGCCGAAAGGCTCGGGATCAAGCCGGACATGGTGGTCCAGGAGATCGGCTGGGACGAGGACGTCGACGACGACCTTCGTGCGGCGATCGAGGAACAGATCGGCGGCGACATCCTCGACGAGGACGCCGACGAGGTCATCGACGTGGTGCTGCTGTGGTGGCGCGAGGACGACGGTGATCTCGGGGACACGCTGATCGAGGTCCGGACCCCCTTGAACGAGAACGGCGTGATCTGGGTGCTGACCCCGAAGACGGGGCAGCCAGGGCACGTCGAGCCGAGCGAGATCGCCGAAGCGGTGCCGCAGGTCGGGCTCGCCCAGACGGCGAACATCAGCGCCGGTCCCAAGTGGGCGGGCACGAGGCTGGTGTCGCCGAAGTCGAAGACCAAGCGGTGACCCGGGGAGCCGCGCGATCGACACGATAGGGTTGTCCTCGCAGGCCCCTGTTCGCTCTTGAGAGGAAACCGCCGGTATGGCCGTCGAGGTCGGAACGCAAGCCCCGGACTTCACGCTCAACGACTACAACAAGCAGGCCGTGAAGCTGTCGTCCTTCCAGGGCGAGAAGCCGGTCTTGCTGGTGTTCTACCCGTTCGCGTTCAGCGGCATCTGCACCGGCGAGCTGTGCCAGCTCCGGGACGAGTTCGCGGACTACGACGGCAACGGCGTCCAGGTCATCGGTGTGTCGGTGGACACCCCGTTCTCGCTCAAGGCGTGGGCCGAGCAGGAGGGCTACCAGTTCCCGCTGCTTTCGGACTTCTGGCCGCACGGTGAGGTCGCGAAGGCCTACGGTGTCTTCAACGAGACGGCCGGCCTGGCCACGCGCGGCACCTTCCTGATCGACAAGGACGGCGTCGTGCGGTTCGCCGAGATCAACCAGCCCGGCGAGGCTCGCGACCAGCAGGCGTGGAAGAAGGCCGTGGCCTCCCTGGCCTGAGTCTTCACCGGTGGCACCCGTGCGCGGGTGCCACCTCCCGGGCGCATAGCTCAGCGGGAGAGCACTCGGTTTACACCCGAGCGGTCGTAGGTTCGATCCCTACTGCGCCCACCGAAAACCCGGCGACAACCCGCCCGCGCGGGGCTACCTTCGGCCGCATGCACGACCTGACCTGGCGGCCGCTCACCCGCGAAGACGCCCAGACGTCCGCGGATCTCCTCAACGCCATGGAGACCGTCGACGGGATCGGCGAGAACTACACGGCGGAAGACACCCTCCAGGAGCTGATCGATCCGTACGCGGATCTGCAGCTAGTCGACTGAATGCGCCGTTACCGCGTCGGTCGGGTTCGCGTGAGTGGGTCCGGACGGCACGTGTGATCAGACGGACGACACGCGTGACTGGGTGGACGACACGGGCACGGAGCCGGGTTCCGCCGCGAGTGTCGTCCGCCTGATCACACGTGTCGTCCCTCCGGTCACGCGAAACCGCCCGATCGTAGGTGCCTGAGACATGATTGGACCTGACGCCAAACGCAAGTGGTCGGCCAAATGCGCCCTAAGACACGTGAAGGCCCCCTTCACTGCGCTAGACGCAGTGAAGGGGGCCTTCACGTACCCCCACTCCGGTGGAACGTCTGGGTTTTGGCGGTCTGGTCTGCCCCCTCGGCAGGCCAGACCGCCGGTGCGCCGCGCCGCGGGTGGCGAACTTTCGGCTGCACAAGAGAAGAGGCGGCAGGGACTGCCCAGATACATCAAGATCGGCGGCCATTGGAGTGATACCGGGCCGCGAGGGGACGATCACGTAAAGCGACCGGGATAAGGCGACTAGGCCGTGTCCTGCAAGTCATGTTCGCGGTCTTCGCGCCCAGGCGGTCCCTGACGGCACGGGCGGCTCAGCCGAGTACAACCCGGTACGAGGCAGACCCGCCCGCACCGCCAGGAACCACCTGGATCACGAAGCCCATCGAACAGACTTACAGGACACGGCCTAGGCGCGGATGAGCCGGTTCGCCAAGGTCGACATCGTGTAGGCGCCGATGCCCATGACGACTTCGAGGGCGTTCCGCTCGGTGAATCCGTGCCCGAAGAAGGTCCGCAGCGTCTCGTCGTCCACGCCGCCGGCGGTTTCGAGCACCGCCAGCGTGAACTGCCGGACGGCTTCCAGCCGCTCGTCGGGAACGGGCTCCTGCGTCCGAAGCGCCGCGATGACGTCGTCGTCCGCGTGGTGGCCCTTCAGTCTGCCGGTGTGGATCTCGACGCACACCTCGCAGCCGTTTCGGGTCGCGACGGTCATCACGACCGTCTCCCGCGCGAGCGGGTCGAGCGTGGTCTTTTCGAAGCTCGCGCTGAGCCTCAGGAACCCGTCGAGCAGTTCCGGTGACGACGCCTGCCGGGCGACAGCGGTGGGGAGATGCCCGAACTTCCGGATGGTCGCCTCCATCAAGCGACGGGAGGCTTCGGGCGCGGTCTCGAGGGTGTGATCGGTGAACAAGGCAGCCCCTTAAGATGGTCAACGTGGTTGACGAAAAGGTAAACCAGGTTGTCGATTCTGGCAAGCGTGATTCCGACCCGCCCGGGTTCGAGCTGCCGCTGCTGCTGTTCGCGGGCTTCCGCTCGATCATCGACCGGCTGCACGCCGAGCTGGCCGAGCAAGGGCACCCCGACGTCCGTCCGGCGTACGGGTTCGCCCTGCAGGCGATCGGCCTCGGCGGCGCGACGGCGAGCGAGATCGGGCGGCGGCTCGGGGTCAGCAAGCAGGCGGCGGGCAAGACCGTCGACAAGCTGGCGCAGCTCGGTTACGTCGAGCGCGCCGACGACCCGGCCGACGCGCGGCGCAAGGTCGTCCGGCTCACGGGCCGTGGGATCGACTCACTCCGCCGGTCCGCGGCGATCTTCGAGGAACTGCGCGAGGACTGGGTCGGCGCGCTGGGCGCGGACCGGGTCCGCGCGCTCGAAACGGACCTCCGCACGATGGCGCCCGCGGACGGTTTCCGGCTCGACGTCGCCGGCTGGTTCGGTGCCTAGAACGGACAACCCGGGTTCGGCGCGTCCTGCGAGAGCGGCTTTCCGTGCGGCAGCACGTAGAGCACCTCCAGCACCACCGGTGTCGCCCCGAGGTTCCGTCCGATGTGGACGGTGTCGCTCGGCTCGGTGAAGACGGCGCCCTTCCGGTACAGGCCGTCGAGCCCGCAGTCGGCCGAGTTGTGCGTCAGCGTGCCGTTCTTGACGTACGCGTACAGCTTCCCGTCGTGGTAGTGCCAGCCGGTGTAGCCGCCGGGCTGGATGACGACCTCGCGCAGCACGTAGTCGGTGTCCCCGACGGTCTTCTGCTTGAAGATCGTCCCGGTCACCCCGGATCCGGGAGTCGCCTCGGCCGTCGCGGGGACGGCGAGCGCGAGAACGAGCGTGGCGAGCAGCGTGGTCACAGACCGCAGGCGCATGAGGAAAACGGTACCGCGATCGGCAAGATCACGGCGCCCGAAGCGTCCGCCGCAGCATCTTCCCGCTCTCCGTCCGCGGCAGCCGCTCACGGAAGTCGAAGCGCCGCGGGGTCTTGAACCCGGCGAGCTCCGCCCGGCAATGCTCTTCGAGGCGTTTCGCCAGTTCGGAGTCCCCGGCGACGCCCTCGACCGGTTGCACGACGGCGACGACCCGTTGTCCCCATTCGGGATCCGGCTCCCCGATCACCGCGACGTCGGCGACGTCGCGGTGGCTCAGCAGCCGCGCCTCGATCTCGGCCGGGTAGATGTTCACCCCGCCGGAAAGGATGAGATCCGTCCGCCGGTCGCACAGGAACACCCGGCCGTCGGCGTCGAGGTAGCCCACGTCCCCCACGGTGACGAACTCCCCGGAGCGCGCGGCCGCCGTCTTGGCCGGGTCGTCGTGGTAGTCGAATTTCGTGTGCGCGGAACTGAAGTAGAGCGTCCCGGTCTCGCCTGCCCGAAGTTCGCGGCCGTCGTCGTCGAGGACCTTGACCCGCACGCCGTCCAACGGCTCGCCGACGGTGCCCGGCTCGGCGAGCCAGTCGCGCGCGTGCACCGCCGTGATCAGGCCTTCGGACGCGCCGTAGTACTCGTGGACCACCGGCCCGAGCCAGGCGAGCATCCGCTCCTTGACCTCCCGGGGGCACGGCGCGGCGCCGTGGATCACCGAGACCAGGCTCGACAGATCGTGGCGCGCGCGGACGTCCTCGGACAGCCGCAGCATGCGGTGGAACATCGTCGGCACCAGATGCGTGCTCGTCACGCGGTGCTTTTCCGTGAGCCGCAACGTTTCCCCGGCGTCGAACCGGTCCATCAGCACGAGTGTGTGCCCGAGATGCAGGATCGCGGTCGAGAACATGCCGGGCGCCGCGTGGTAGAGCGGGCAGGCGACGAGGTGCACGCCCCGCCCCGCCACGACGTCCAGGCGTTCGAGGACGTTCGCGTGGATAGGGTGCAGCGCGGGTGGACGCCCGGACAGCGCGCGCCGGACGCCTTTGGGGCGTCCTGTGGTCCCGGAGGTGTAGAGCATCGTCTGACCCGCGGTCCGGTGCTCCGGCGTGGTGGTGGGCAAGTCCGCGCCCCAGGACGCGTAGTCGCCCCAGCCCGGCGTCCCGCCGCGCGAAAACCGGTGCAGGCTTTTCAGCTCCACCGTGCACGTGGCCGCGATGTCCGCGTCCGCGACGGCCACCTCGGCGCCGCTGTTGGCCGCGATGTAGGCGATCTCGGCAGGCGAGGATCGGTGGTTGACCGGAGTGAAGTACATCCCCGCCTGCAGGGTCGCCAGCAACAGCTCGTAATAGGTGAGTCCATTGTGGATGATCGCGACGACGCCGTCACCTTCGCCGAGGCCGAGCGCTCGCAGGGCGTGGGTCAGCTGGTTCGCGCGCGCCGACAGTTCGCCGAAAGTGGTCTCCCGCCCGTCGACGTCGATCACCGCGACCCGGCCGGGGTCCTGGGCCGCGACTTCGTAGAACGTACTCATTTCCTCACCGATTCGGGGCGTCGCAGGGTTTCCAGATGCCGCCGGAGGACCGTTCGCATCAGCTCCGGCGAGGTCCGTCCCGTCGACAGCGCGAGCCCGTCCAGCAGCGCGGACAGCCGTTCGGTCTCGACGGCCAGGTCGAGGTCGTCGAGCAGGCCGCCCGCTTCGTTCGCGCTGTCGAGCACCCGCCGGACGAGCGCCCGGACCCCCTCGTACATGCGGGCGGCCTCCTCGGCGAGGTCCGGGCGGTTCTTCGCGGCGGCCGAGAACGCCAGCCAGACGTCGGTTTCGGCCCTGGTCTGCTCGGTGAGCGGAAGCAGTTCGCTGAGCAGCGCTTCGGTGATTTCCTGCCGTCGCGAGCGCGGGGTCGCGGGATCGAGCAGGTCGGGGAGGTGTCCGAGCAATCTCGCTTCGAGCCGGTCGCCGAGCGCGCGCATGGCGAACACGATCAGCTCGTCGTGGCCGCGGAAGTAGTGCCGTACCGACCCGATCGCGAGACCGGCCTCTTCGGCCACGCTCCTGAGCGACGCCTGCGTCAGACCGTCTCGCTGGATCACGCGGAAGACGGCCTCGGCTATCTCCAGCCGCCGGGCCTCGGGGTCGACGATCTTGGGCATGTTGTCTTTATAGCACGACCTTGCTATTTTATTTGGCACAGTCATGCTACAAAGGGGGAGTTCATGAAGACCTGGTTGGTGATAGCCCTGGTGGTCGCCGCGGTGATCGCGATCGTCGTGCGCAGGCTGCGCGGGGAACCGCTGGTCGCCCGCGAGGTGTTCGGGGCACCGGTGATCCTGCTCGCGATCGGGGTCTACGGCCTGGTCAAGCTGGAGATCTTCACTTTCGCGGACGGTCTCTGGCTCGTCGTGGGCTCCGTGGTCGGCTGCGGCCTCGGCGCGGTGCGCGCCACCACGACCAAGCTGTTCGAGCGCGACGGCGTGCTCTGGCTGCGCTACACCGGCTGGACGTTCGGTGTCTGGGTGCTGTCCCTGCTGGTGAACTTCGGGATCGGGTTCCTGGCCACCTCGGCCGGGGCGCATCCCGACGCGCGGCCGGTGACGTTGTCGATCGGGATCAGCCTGCTGGGGGAGGCCCTGGTGATCGGCAAACGCGCGAAGACGACGGGGCTGCCGTTCGCCCCGCCGTCCGAGTCGCTGCTTTCCCGTCGTTAAGCCAGTTTCCCGACCTCGCCGACGAGGAGCGCGATGTCGTCTTCGGTGTTGAAGTAGTGCACCGAGGAGCGGACCATCGGGGGCAGTCCACGCTCGGCGAAGTCGAACTGGGCGGACGTCGCTTCCGTGACGCTGACGTTGATCTTCGCCGACGCCAGGTACTGCTTCACTTCCGGTGAGGGCGTTTTCGCCACGCTGAACGTGACGATCCCGCACTGCCGCGTGCCCTGGTCGTGCACCTGGACGCCGGGGATCTCGCGGAGCGCGTCGCGCAGTTTCGCCGCGAGCGCGGCGACACGGGCCTCGATGGCGGGCATGCCCCATTCGAGGGCGTAGTCGATCGCCGCGCCGAGGCCGTGCACGGCGGCGTGATCGCGTTCCCAGACCTCGAACATCTTCGCCGTCGAATCGACTTCGTAGGTCTCGGGCGCGGTCCACACCGCCGAGTGGAGGTCGAGCATCGCGGGCTCGACGCGCTCACGCAGGCGCGGGTGCGCGTAAAGGAAGCCGGTGCCGCGCGGCCCGCGCAGGTACTTGCGGCCGGTGACGCTGAGCGCGTCGCAGTTCAGGCGCGCGACGTCGAGGTCGATCTGGCCGGCGCTCTGGCACGCGTCCAGCAGGAACGGGATCCCGGCCTCCCGTGCGACGGCGCCGATCTCCTCGGCGGGGTTCACCAGTCCGCCCTGGGTCGGCACGTGGGAGACGGCGATCAGCTTGACGTCGCCGTCGACGCGGCGCTTGAGGTCTTCGACGTCCAGCTGCCCGGACTCGTCGTTGTCGACCACCTCGACGATGGCGCCGGTGCGCTTCGCGATCTGGAGGAAGGAGATGACGTTGCTCGCGTACTCGGACTTCGCCGTCAGGATCCGGTCACCGGCGGCGAACGGAAGCGCGTAGAAGACCGCCTGCCAGGACCTGGTCGCGTTGTCGGTCAGCGCGATGTCGTCGGGCTCGGCGCCGACGAGTCGCGCGGCCGAGGCGTAGACGCCGTTCATCCGCTCCGCGGTCGCCGCGGCCTGCTCGTATCCGCCGATCAGGGCTTCCTCGCGGAGGTAGTCCACGACGGTGTCGGTCACTCGCGAGGGTGGCAGCGATGATCCGGCGTTGTTGAGGTGGACCACTTCCGCGCAGCCCGGCGTCTCGACGCGAGCGCGGTTTACATCGAAGTCCGTCATGCCTAACTGAATACAGTACGGCCGAAGTGCATGCAATACTGTCCGCATGACGAGGAACCTGCTCCGGCGTGACCTCGCGGAGGAGATCACCGCCCGCGTGCTCGACGGCCGCATCGCCGCGGACAGCCGGATCAACGAGGTGCACCTCGCCCGCGAACTGGGCGTCAGCCGGACACCGTTGCGCGAGGCGCTGATCGGGCTGGCCGATCGCGGCCTGCTCGTCTCGGCGCCGAACCGGGGTTTCCTCGTGCCGCCGTTCGACCCCGAAGAGGCCCGGCGGCTGTATCCGCTCGTCGCGGAGCTGGAATCGCTCGCGTTGCGCTGGAGTTCGCCGCAGGATCTCGTCGGCCTCACCGGCGGCCTCGACCGGATCGCCGCCGAGATGGCCGCGGAACTCGACCGGCAGGGCGATCTGTCCACTTTGGATGACCGCTGGCACGCGCTGCTGGTCTCGCGCTGCACGAATCCGCATCTGCTGCGCCTGATCGAGCAGACGAAACCGCTGCTGAAGCGCTACGACGCCCGGTATTTCGGTGGCATCGAACGCTCTCGCGAGAGTATCGATGAACACCTCCGGATCGCCGAGGCGATCCGTGTCCCCGACCTCGCGACGGCAGCGGAGCTGCTCGTGCGGAACTGGGTGAAAACGTTGGCATATCTGGACGACATGGGGTGAAACGATGTTCGTGACGGCACATCTGAGCGACAACCATCTCGACGGCGGCGACCGCGCCGACGAACGCACCGAACGGGTCATGCGGTACCTGGAGGGCCTGGTGACGCCGGTCGACGCGATCCTGGTGACCGGCGACATCGCCGACCACGGCACACTCGAGGAGTACCGGCGCGCGGCCGAACTGTTCAAGACCGACACGCCGCTCTTCACCTGCCCCGGCAACCACGACAAACGCGGCCCGTTCCGGGAAGGGCTGCTCGGCCAGGTTCCGGACGACGCACCGGTCAACGCGGCTCACACGGTCGGCGACGTCACGTTCGTCATGGCCGACTCCAGCATCCCCGGCAAACCGGACGGGCGGTTCGACGACGAAACCCTGGCGTGGCTGGACGGTGTTCTCGCCGACGGCGAAGGCCCCGCCTTCATCGCCTTCCACCACCCGCCGGTCCCGCTCGGCCTGCCGTTGGTGGACGCGATGCGCCAGTACGGGGAGGACAAACTGGCCGAGGTGCTCGCCCGGCATCCGCGAGTGGTGGCCCTGCTCTGCGGGCACGTGCACGCCGCGGCGTCGACGACGTTCGCCGGTGTGCCGCTGCGGTCGGCGCCCTCGGTCGGGTCGAGCATCCTGCTCCCGTGGGAGGAGAACGGTCTCCGGCCGTGGGGAGAAGGCGGGCCGATCGACTACGACCTGCCGCCGTCGCTGCTGTTCCACGTGCTGCACGACGACGGCAGGCTGACCACCCACCAGCGGGTGGTGCCGAACTAAGCCGAGAACACCGGCAGCGTGATCCGGGACGGGTGCGCGGGGTCGTGGAAGATCTCGAACCGCGCGGGTTTCCCGTCCACCGCGCTGTGCACCGGTTCGCCGGTGCCGTGGTTGCGGGCGAAGCGCGGGAACGCGCCGCCCGCGACCTGCAGCCGCAGGCGGTGTCCGCGACGGAACCGGTAGGCGGTCGGGTCGAGCCGGACCTCGGCCGCGACCACACCGTCCACATCGGACGCGGGGACACCGGGGCGCAGGCGGAGGACGCCGTCGGTGACGTTGCGGGAGACTCCGCGCCCGTCGACGTCGCACAGCCGGACGAAGACGTCGCCGTGCCCGAGGTCGGTCCGGACGTGCACCAGCGCGGAGATCTCGCCGATGACGTCGAGGTCGCGTTTCAGCACGTCACCGGTGAAGAGCAGGACGTCCGAGCGCGCTTCGACGTCCTTGTTGTCCTGTTGTTTCTGCACACCCGACAGCAGAGGGCCGCCGACGGTCGGCGTCGGATCCGCCGGGTCGAAGGTGAAGGCACCCGGCTTCGACTCGATGGGTTCGTCGGCGGAAAGCCCGCCGGGACGCAGGAAGTACGGGGTGGCGTCGGACTTCGGCGGCCAGCTTTCGAAGTCCAGCCAGCGCCCCGAACCTTGGAGGTAGAGGCGTACGGGTGCCTGCCTCAGCGGCGCGCGATCGCCGAGGAGGTGCGCGGAAAGAAAGCCGATCTGGTCGGTGATCAGCGTCTTCAGGCTGGCGGGTTCGCCGTGGGCCCACGGGCCGATGGTGATCCGCGGCTCGCGGCCGGCGGCGGCGAGTTCCTTGAAGTCGCGCAGCTGGGCGGTGATGAACAGGTCGTACCAGCCGGTCACCATGCTCACCGGCGTGCTCAGCCCGGCGACCTCGGCGCTGTGGTCCGACGGCGCCCAGAAGTCGTCGCCCGGTTCGGCGTGTCCGGAGACGTCCTGCAGGAAGCGCACCTGTTTGCCGATGGCCGCGACGTCGGCGCCGGAAACCGGCAGATGGGACATGGCCTGGCGGGTCTTCTTCGTCTGCCAGGGGTTCGGCAGACCGGCGAACCGGCCCTCCTGACGGCCGATCAGCGACGACCACGACACCATGTTGTCGACCGCGAGGATCCCGCCGGGGTAGAAGGTGGAGACGAACTCCGACGCGGTGACGCCGAGGCAGATCGCTTCGAGCGGCTCGTCGAGGTACGGCGCGACGGCCCATTGCGTGTGGCCGAGGTAGCTCGCGCCCGCCATCGCGACCCGGCCGTCGCACCACGGCTGTTCGCGCAACCAGGCGACGGTGGCGATACCGTCCTCCTTCTCCAGATGGAACGGCCGGAACTCGCCGCCGGAGCCGAAGGTCCCGCGAGTGCTCTGGAGGAAGACCTGCAATCCGTGCCGGGCGAACGTCTCGCCGAAGATCTTGCCCATCACGCCTTTGCGGCCGTACGGCGTGCGGATCAGCACCACCGGCCGCGGCTCGCCGCCCGGGACGGCGTAGCGATCCGCCAGCAGCCGGACGCCGTCGGGCATCGGGACGGGGATCGCCTTGGTCACCGAGGGAGCGGGGCCTTCGGCCGGGGGAAGGCCGAGGTATCGGTCGAGAAGTCGGTCGAGCACGCCTGGGCCACCTTTCGTGCGGATGATCACCTTCCGCTTACGACCGTACTCGCGTCGCCCCGCACCCGCCCGAAATGAAAGCGTCCTTCATTGCGAATTCCGCAATGAAGGACGCTTTCGTGGCGCGGGGCAGACCGCCCGGTACTGCCCCGCTGGTCTCAGGAAAGCCGCGCGAGCGTCTCCGGCTTCAGCAGCTTCGCCAGTTCTTCGGCGGGAAGAAGGCCTTTCTCGACGACGAGTTCCGCCACGCCACGCCCGGTCTCGAGCGCCTCCTTGGCGATCTCGGTCGCCGCCGCGTACCCGATGCTCGGGTTCAGCGCGGTCACCAGCCCGATCGAGTTCTCGACGTAGCCCCGCATCACGTCGGCGTTCGCGGTGATCCCGGAGACGCATCGCTCCGCCAGCACCAGGCAGGCCGACCGCAGATGCGTGATGCTCTCCGAAAGCGAGTGCAGGATCAGCGGTTCGAACGCGTTGAGCTGCAGCTGGCCCGCTTCGGCCGCCATCGTGACGGCGACGTCGTTGCCGATGACCTCGAACGCGACCTGGTTCACCACCTCGGGGATCACCGGGTTGATCTTGCCGGGCATGATCGACGACCCCGCCTGCACCGGCGGCAGGTTGATCTCGTTGAGCCCCGCCCTCGGCCCGGACGAGAGCAGCCGCAGATCGTTGCAGCTCTTCGAGAGTTTCACCGCGATCCGCTTGAGCACACCGGAAAGGTGCACGAAGGCGCCGCAGTCCTGCGTCGCCTCGACGAGGTCGGCCGCGGTCACGACGGGCAGCCCGGTGATCTCGCGCAGATGGGCGACGGCGGCTTCGGCGTACCCGGGCGCGGCGTTGAGGCCGGTGCCGATGGCGGTCGCGCCGAGGTTGATCTCGTGCAGCAGCGCCACCGCTTCGGTGAGCCGCAGCCGGTCCTCCCCGAGCATGACGGCGTAGGTGCCGAACTCCTGTCCCAGCGTCATCGGGACGGCGTCCTGCAGCTGCGTACGTCCCATCTTCAGCAGGTCGTGGAACTCGACGGCCTTGGCGGCGAACGCCTGCTCCAGCACGACCATCGCCTCGGCCAGCTCCCGGACGGCGATGATCGTGGCGACGTTGACCGCGGTCGGGTACGCGTCGTTGGTCGACTGCCCGAGGTTCACGTGCTCGTTCGGGTGCACGCGGGCGTAGTCGCCTTTCTGGTGCCCGAGCAGTTCGAGCGCGCGGTTCGCGATCACCTCGTTGGCGTTCATGTTCGTCGAGGTGCCCGCGCCGCCCTGGATGACGTCGACGACGAACTGATCGTGCAGCGCGCCTTCCCGGATCTCGCCGCACGCCCGCCGGATCGCGTCGGCGACGTCCGGCTCCAGCAGGCCGAGGTCGGCGTTGGCGCGGGCGGCCGCCTCCTTGACCGACGCGAGCGCCTCGATCAGATGCGGGTACGCGGAGATCGCGGTGCCGGTGATGGGGAAGTTCTCCCTGGCGCGGGCGGTGTGCACACCCCAGTAGGCGTCGGCCGGAACTTCCTTGTCTCCCAGCAGATCGTGTTCCACGCGGTGCATCGAAAGCTCCTCAGGCGGCGAGATGGTGTTCGGCGAGCGCGCCCGTCACGCGCAAACCGGGGGCCGGCTCCAGTACGTCCTGCTCGACACCGCACAGCGCGAGCGCGGCGGCGAGTACCGGTCGCCGTGCGCGGTCGCCGCCGTCGGCGATCTTGATCGCGATCGCCGTCCCGTCCGGCAGGGCCGCGACCTGGACGGCCTCGAAACCGTCCTTGGCGATCAGGCCGGGCACCGCGCGCATCAGCGCGGTGACGTCGCGACGCGTACCGGCGACCAGTTCCGGATGCTTCCGGATCCCTTCGGCGACAAGGCTTTCCGGGTTCCCGGCGGAAGCGGCGGCGATCTTGCCGATCGCACTGGCGAGGCCGCGCAGCGAGACCGCGAACAGGGGAGCGCCACAGCCGTCGACGGCGACCTTCGGGATCCGCTGCCCGGTCAGGTCCTCGACGCAGCCCGCGATCGCGCGCTGCAACGGGTGTCCCGGATCCAGATAGTCCTTTGTGGACCAGCCGTGCAGGCGGCAGGTCGCGAGCATCGCCGCGTGCTTGCCGGAACAGTTGTGCGCCAGCCTCGAAGCGGCGCGCCCCGACGCGATCCAGGCGTCGCGTTCGACGGGGTCGAACGGCAGGTCTTCCGGCGTCCGCAGGTCTTCCGCGGTGCGCCCGGCGCCGACGAGGGTGTTGAGCGCCTCGGCCAGGTGGATCTCCTCGCCGGAGTGACTGGCCGCGCCGACGGCGAACCCGGCCGGGCTCAGCTCGACGCCGAGCCGCGCCATCGCCGTGGCCTGCAAGGGTTTCGCCGCCGAGCGCGGGTAGAACGCCGCCTCGATGTCACCGGCGGAGAACAGCACCCGGCCGTCCGGCGCGAGCACCACGGCCGAACCGTGGTGCACCCCCTCGACCATTCCGTCGCGGAGGAGATGCACCAGCGGTTCGTGGGCGGGTACGCGGATCTCGGGGATCACAGCTTCGTCTTCTCGAAGACGTCCATGTTGATCCGCTTGCGGACCCCGAACCAGCCGGCGACCAGCGCGAGCCCGATGACGGGCAGGCAGTACAAGGTGATCCGGCCGGTCTCGTCGAAGCCCATCAGCACGACCACCGCGGCGAGGAAGACCAGCGTCGCGATCTCGGTGTAGGGCGAGAACGGCAGGCGGTACGACGGGCGTTCCACCTCGCCGAGTTTGGCCTTGCGCACGAACAACAGATGCGAGAGCACGATGATCGCCCAGGTGCCGAGGATGCCGATGGCGGCGAAGTTCAGCACGATCTCGAAGGCCTGGCTGGGCACGACGGCGTTCAGGCCGACACCGACCACGCAGACCGCGGAGGTGAGCAGGATCCCGCCGTAGGGCACGTGGTTCTTGTTCATCACGCCGGTGAACTTCGGCGCGGACCCGGCCAGCGACATCGACCGCAGGATGCGCCCGGTCGAGTAGAGCCCCGAGTTCAGGCTGGACAGCGCCGCCGTCAGCACCACCAGGTTCATCACGTTGCCCGCCTGCGGCACCCCGACGTGCGAGAGCACGGTGACGAACGGGCTCTCGCTCTTCGAGTAGGAGCTCCACGGCATGAGCATCGCCAGCAGGACCACCGAACCGACGTAGAAGATCCCGATCCGCCACATGATCGAGTTGATCGCCTTCGGCATGATCTTGCGCGGGTTCTCGGTCTCGCCGGCGGCGACACCGACCAGCTCCACCGAGGCGTAGGCGAACACGACGCCCTGGACGATCAGGACCATCGGCAGCACCCCTGCCGGGAAGATCCCGCCGTGGTCCGACAGCAGCGAGAAGCCCGGGACCTGGCCGTCGATCGGCTGCTGGGTGACCAGCAGGAAGATCCCGATCCCCATGAAGGTCACCAGCGCGGCGACCTTGATGATGGCGAACCAGAACTCCATCTCGCCGAACAGCTTGACCGACACCATGTTCAGCGCCAGCACCACCGCGAGCGCGATGAGCGCCAGCACCCACTGCGGGATGGGGGTGAAGAACGACCAGAAATGCGCGTACAGCGCGATCGCGGTGATGTCCGCGATACCGGTCGTCGACCAGTTCAGGAAGTGCATCCAGCCCGCGACGAACGCGCCCTTCTCGCCCATGAATTCCCGGGCGTAGGAAACGAAGGCGCCGGAGGAGGGGCGGTACAGGATGAGTTCGCCGAGCGAGCGCACCACGAAGAACGCGAAAAGGCCGCAGACCGCGTAAACGATCGCGAGAGCCGGGCCCGCCTGCGCGAGCCGACCGCCCGCGCCGAGGAACAGGCCGGTGCCGATGGCGCCGCCGATCGCGATCATGTTGACGTGGCGGGGCTTCAGCGCTTTGTCGTAGCCGGCGTCACCGGCGTCGGCCGGCACCGGCGCGGTTTTGCCGTCCGCGCTGAGGGTCTGTTCGGTCACGGTGTCAGTCGTCCTTGTTCTGCTGCGTCGGGCGGCCTGGCCGCACGATGGTGGTAAGCGCGTTCTCGACGTGCTCGAGATGGGAGGTCATCGCCGCGACGGCGTCCGCCTCGGATCCGGCGGCGATGGCGGTGACGATCTCACGGTGCTCGGTGTTCGAGCGGGTCCGACGGTCCCCCAATTGGTTGAGAAAGGAGGACTGCCGGGCGAGCGCGTCCCGGATCTCTTCGATGACCTTGCCGAACACCGGGTTGCCCGAAGCCTGGGCGATGGTGATGTGGAACAGCGAGTCCAGCGCCACCCACGCGGTGTTGTCGGTTTCGAGGTCCATGCGCTCGACGAGGTGACCGAGCAGGTCGAGGTCGTCGGTGCTGCGGCGCACGGCCGCGTACCCGGCGACGGGGATCTCGACGTGGCGCCGGACCTCGAACAGGTCACGGGCCGAATAAGTGCCGAAGGTGGGGTTCTCGACCGGCCCGGTGGCGGTCACGAAGGTCCCTTTGCCCGTTTTGGACACGGTGAGCCCGAGCGCTTGCAGGCCGCGCAACGCTTCGCGGACGACCGACCGGCTGACCTCGAACTCCTTGCCGAGCGCGGATTCCGACGGCAGCTTCTGCCCGACGGGATAGTCGCCACGCTCGATGGCGCCGCGGAGATGGGCCAGAACGGCCTCCATCGCGCTGACGCGCCGTGGACCACCATGTCCGGCTGTCTGGCTGTCAGACAGGTTCATGAGACGAGATCGTGCGGTCGGTCCAACGCTTTGTCAAGCGATCAGTCGAGGGGCCCGATCCACGCTGCGAGGTTCGCGTCGACGAGGTATTCGCCCGAGAATTCGAACCCGTGCTGGGCGTCTTCGTAGCCGCGGAGTTCCGCGCTGACACCGGATTCCCGCGCGGAGGTGGCCAGTGTCACAACGTCGTCGTGAGGGTCGTCCGACTCGTCACGCGAACCTCCCGGTTCGGTGTCCTGTCGGATGCCAAGTCCGTGAAGGCCTCCTTGAGGGACTCTGGGTCCCTCAAGGAGGCCTTCACGGACCGGCGTTCGGCAGTGATCAGCGAGGTGAGGGGGCTTTCCCCGCATTGCACGAGAGGAAAGTCCCCTTCACCGCGGGTCTTGCGGTCCTCGTGGGCGGCGAAGTCCCGGAAGCGTTGCGAAAGCCACTTTCGCAACCTTCAACGTTGCGGAAGTGGCTTTCGCAACACCCGAGGTCGGGGTGCGGGCGAGCGACTGAACACGCCACATTTGCCGTACCCCCAAAGAACCCGAATCGCCACTCACGACGCCCGCGTCATACGCGCTGGAGCGCGACCACCGGGAACGGCCTGCTGGTCTTCGACTGGTGCTCGGCCAGCCGGGGGAACGCCTTCGCCTGCTTCGCGAACAGACGGTCCCTCGCTGCTCCGGTGACCTCGACCGCGTGGGCGGTGAAGGCCTCTCCGTCCGCTTCGACGTCGACAGACGGCTCCGCGACCAGATTGCGGTACCAGTCCGGATGCCCGGGAGCACCGCCGTTCGCGGCGAACACGACATAACGGTCGTCGTCGGCCAGGAACAGCATCGGCGTCACGTGCCGCCGTCCGGTGCGGGCGCCGGTGGTGGTGAGCAGCAACGTCGGGAGACCGTCGCCGTGGCGGCCGTTCGCGCGGAACTCCGCGATCACGCGTTCGTTCATGGCCTGCAGGTCGATCATCAACTCTCCGGGCGGTTCGGTGATCTTGGCGGCTGGTCAGTCTGCCCATCCGCGCCCAGGTCGGCAAGCATTTTTCGATCATGGCTGCTCACGGCGCCGAAACTGTCGGTGCCGCTGGCGATACTGCTCCCGTGTCCCCCGTCAGCCGCGGCCGCAAGCCCGCCAAAAGACCGAAGCACCAGCGCTCCCAGCGGACGCGTCCGCCCTTGGACGTGACCAGGGTGGAGCGCTGGCCGAAGCTGCTCCACGGGCCGATCGAGCTGTCCGGCTGCGTGGTCCAAGGAGAGGTCGATCAGGACCTGGTGGTCCTGGCCGCCACGCTGACCGCCGGCAAACGCTCGGTCGGCGTCGAGGTGGTGGTCAACGATCGCGAGGTCGACGTGATCGAGCTCCACCCCGAGCCCGAGGACGCCCTGGCGCTTCTTCGTCGCGGCTTCGAGGTGGCCGAGGCACCGCTGACGCCCGAGGAGTTCCGGAGCCAGGTCGAAGCCGCGCTCGTCGCCAAGGCGGACAAAGACGCCTGGCTTCGGGAGAGAGTCCCCAGGCTCCTGGAGCTGGGGGACAGGCCGGAGCCCGATCTGCCCGAGCGCGCGATCCAGCTGCGCCGATGGCTCGGTCTGCCCGCCTACGAACCGCTGCCCCGCTTGCCGTCGGCCGATCCGCTGCCGCTCGTCCTGCCCCGATCCTCGACGGTCACCGGACTCCGGCTGGCGGTCGCCCTGTCCGAGCCGGACGACGCGATCTGGCGACGGCTCGAAGTCCGCTCCGACGTCACCCTCGCCGGACTGCACCGGATCCTCGCGGCCGCGTTCGACCGCGACGAGCGGTGGCATCACCGGTTCGAGACCGCGTACGGCGGCTTCAGCGTCGATGCCCAGAGCGGTGAGGGCGACCGCCTGGACGACGAAGTGACACTGGGCCAGGTCGTCACCTCGCCCGGCCACCGGCTCGTCTACGAGACGGAGGGCTGGTGGCACTGGATCCGTGTGGAGAAGCTGGTCGGCCCGCCTCGCACGGCGCGTTGCCTCGACGGGGAGCGCGCCGCCCCGCCGCCGGAATGCGAGGACATGAGCGGCTACGAGACGTTGCTGGAAGCCCTGCGCGATCCGGACGACGAAGAGAACGAGGAACTGATCGAAGAGTTCGGCGGCCGCGGGTTCGATCCGGAGTGGTTCGACAAGGAGGTGGTCGACGAGCGGCTGGCCCGGCTGAGCTGACCCGGCGCCCCGTTCGGGGGTAACCGAAGTCGTCGCGAATCCGTGCCGCGTGGGTGCTTGGCGATGGCCGGTCGGAGGTAGAGACTGGCCCTCGCCGGGGTGCTGGCCCGCCCGGGCGCCGAGATCCTTCGGCGCATAAGGTGGGAGGACCGGCCCGCGTCAAGCAGCCAGGGATCCGTCTGCCTAGGGGAGGTTTTCGCTGGTGTCGAACGATTCCTTCGTCCACCTGCATGTGCACACCGAGTACTCGATGCTCGACGGTGCGGCGAAGATCGCCCCCTTGTTCAAGGAGGCGGCGCGCCTGGGCATGCCCGCGGTCGGCATGACCGACCACGGGAACATGTACGGCGCGGACGAGTTCTACCAGCAGGCGGTCAAGCACGACCTCAAGCCGATCATCGGCATCGAGGCCTACATCGCGCCGGAGAGCCGCTTCCACAAGAAGCCGGTCTTCTGGGGACAGGCCAACCAGCGTGGCTCGGACGAGTTCGGTGAGGGCGGTGACGTCTCCGGTAGCGGTTCGTACACCCACATGACGATGCTCGCCGAGAACTCCACCGGCCTGCGCAACCTGTTCAAGCTCTCCTCGCTCGCGAGCATGCAGGGGTACTACCGCAAGCCCCGGATGGACCGCGAGCTGATCGCGGAGAACCACCAGGGCATCATCGCGACCACCGGCTGCCCGTCCGGCGAGGTCCAGACCCGGCTGCGGCTGGGGCAGCGCACCGAAGCGATCCAGGCCGCGTCGGACTACAAGGACATCTTCGGCGCCGACAACTTCTTCCTCGAACTGATGGACCACGGCCTGCCGATCGAGCGGTCGGTCCGGGAGGGCCTGCTCGAGATCGGCAAGCTGCTCGACCTCAGGCCGCTGGCCACCAACGACTCGCACTACGTCACCAAGGACCAGGCCGACACCCACTCCGCGCTGCTGTGCGTGCAGGCGGGCAAGACGCTGAACGACCCGAACCGGTTCAAGTTCGACGGTGACGGCTACTACCTGAAGTCGGCCGCCGACATGCGCGAGTACTGGGACAAGGAGGTCCCCGGCGCCGCCGACTCGACACTGCTGATCGCCGAGCGCGTCGAGTCCTACAAGGACGTCTACACGCACAAGGACCGGCTGCCGTTCTTCGAGGTCCCGGACGGCTACGACCAGGGCACCTGGCTGCGGGAAGAGGTCGCGCGCGGCCTCAAGTGGCGGTACCCGGAGGGCGTCCCGGACGAGTACTACAACGAGCGCATCGAGATCGAACTCGACGTCATCATCGGGAAGGGCTTCCCCGCCTACTTCCTCATCGTCGCCGACCTCATCAACTACGCCCGCAAGGTCGGCATCCGCGTCGGCCCCGGCCGTGGTTCCGCCGCCGGTTCGCTGGTCGCGTACGTGCTCGGTATCACCAACCTGGACCCGATCCCGCAGAAGCTGCTGTTCGAGCGGTTCCTGAACCCCGAGCGCGTCTCGATGCCCGATATCGACATCGACTTCGACGACCGCCGTCGCGGCGAGATGATCCGGTACGCCACCGACAAGTACGGCGTCGACAAGGTCGCGCAGGTCATCACCTTCGGCACCATTAAGACCAAGGCGGCCATCAAGGACTCCGCCCGGGTCCACTTCGGCCAGCCCGGCTACGCGATCGCGGACCGGATCTCGAAGGCGCTCCCGCCGCCGATCATGGCGAAGGACATCCCGCTCTCGGGCATCGTCGACTCGAAGCACGAGCGGTACGGCGAGGCCGCCGAGGTCCGGGCGCTCGTCGAGACCGACGAAGAGTGCAAGACGATCTTCGAGACCGCCCGCGGCCTCGAAGGCCTGATCCGCAACGCCGGCGTCCACGCCTGCGCGGTCATCATGTCCTGCGACCCGCTGACCGACGCGATCCCGCTGTGGCAGCGTGACGACGGCTCGATCATCACCGGCTGGGACTACCCGTCGTGCGAGAACATCGGCCTGCTGAAGATGGACTTCCTGGGCCTGCGGAACCTCACCGTCATCGGTGACGCGATCGACAACATCAAGACCAACCGCGGGGTCGACATCGACCTCGACACCCTCGGCGTCGAAGACCCGGAGACGTACAAGCTGCTCGCCAGGGGAGACACGCTCGGCGTGTTCCAGCTGGACGGCGGGCCGATGCGTGACCTGCTGCGCCGGATGCAGCCGACGGTGTTCGACGACATCGTGGCGGTGGGCGCGCTGTACCGCCCCGGCCCGATGGGCATGAACGCGCACAACGACTACGCCGACCGGAAGAACAATCGGCAGAAGGTCAAGCCGATCCACCCGCAGCTCGAGGAGCCCCTGAAGGAGATCCTGGCCGACACCTACGGCCTGATCGTCTATCAGGAGCAGATCATGCACATCGGCCAGAAGGTGGCCGGGTACACGATGGGCCGCGCGGACGTGCTCCGCCGGGCCATGGGTAAGAAGAAGAAGGAAGTCCTCGATCTCGAGTACGAGGGCTTCGAGGCCGGGATGAAGGCCAGCCCGCTGATCGAAGGCGGGTTCTCGCCGGAAGCGGTGAAGGCGCTCTGGGACACGATCCTCCCGTTCGCCGGCTACGCGTTCAACAAGAGCCACGCGGCCGCGTACGGCCTGATCTCCTACTGGACCGCGTACCTCAAGGCGAACTTCACGCCGGAGTACATGGCCGCGCTGCTCACGTCGGTCGGTGACAACAAGGACAAGTCGGCGGTCTACCTCTCGGAATGCCGCCGCCTCGGGATCAAGGTGCTCCCGCCGGACGTCAACGAGTCGGCGCTGAGGTTCGCGGCCGTCGGGGAGGACATCCGCTTCGGCATGGGCGCCGTCCGCAACGTGGGCGCGAACGTCGTCGAGTCGATCATCAAGACCCGTGCGGAGAAGGGGAAGTACTCCTCCTTCACCGACTTCCTCGACAAGTCCGAACTGGTGGCCTGCAACAAGCGGGTCATCGAATCGCTGATCAAGGCGGGCGGGTTCGACTCGCTCGGAAACTCCCGCCTTTCGATGATCCAGGTGCACGAGGACGCGGTCGAGGCCGTCGTCCCGCTCAAGCGCCAGGAGGCGATGGGCCAGTTCGACCTCTTCGGTTTCGGCGGGGAGGACGACGCGGAAGCCGCGGCGTCCTCGTCACCCCTCGCGCACCTGAAGTTCGGCGAAGAGGAGTACCCGCGCAAGCAGCTCCTCGCCTACGAGCGGGAGATGCTCGGCCTCTACGTCTCGGCGCACCCGTTGGACGGCGCCGAACGCATCCTGCGCAAACACGCGCCGAGGCCGATCGCCGCGATCATCGCCGACCCGCCCAAGGAAGGCGAGCTGATCATCTCCGGGCTGATCACCTCGCTGGAGCGCCGGGTCAACAAGAAGGGCGAGCCCTGGGCGATCTGCACCGTCGAGGACATGGACGCCTCGCTGGAGGTCCTGTACTTCCCGAAGTCCTACGCGATGTTCTCCGCGGACCTCATCGAGGACAACGCCGTCCTGGTCAAGGGCCGGGTGAACTGGCGCGAGGACAAGATGTCCATCTTCGGCGGCGGGCTCGTGCCGCTCGACCTGTCCGAAGTCGGCAACGGTGACGACGACCTGCCG
Source organism: Amycolatopsis azurea DSM 43854 (assembly GCF_001995215.1). Taxonomy (GTDB): domain Bacteria; phylum Actinomycetota; class Actinomycetes; order Mycobacteriales; family Pseudonocardiaceae; genus Amycolatopsis; species Amycolatopsis azurea. Next base: position 3,611 of record NZ_MUXN01000042.1, on the reverse strand, counting down.
CTGGTCCTGCTGGCCGCCGCGGAGAAGATCGACCAGTCGGTGGTCAGCGAGCTGAAGCAGACCTTGCTGGCGCACAAGGGCGAGACCCCGGTGCACCTCAAGCTGGTCGGCAAGAACCAGACGGTCTTCGCGCTCTACGACTATCCGGTCAAGGTGACGTCGATGCTGATCGGTGAGCTCAAGGGCATCCCCGGGATCGCCGCCAGCACCTGATGAGCACGTACGAACCCGACCCCCGGCGCTGGAAGGCGCTCGCCGTCTCCCTCGCCGCCGGGTTCATGGGCCTGCTCGACGTCAGCATCGTCAACACGGCGCTGCCCTCGATCCAGAAGGACCTCGGCGCGTCGAGCGGCGCGATCCAGTGGATCGTTTCGGGCTACGCGCTGGCCTTCGGGCTGGTACTGGTGTCAGGAGGCAGGCTCGGCGACGCGCTCGGCCGCCGCCGCATGTTCCTGTTCGCGCTCGCCGCGTTCGTGCTGACCAGCGCGTTCGCCGGTGCCGCGCCGGACGAGACGACGCTGATCATCGCGCGGCTCATGCAAGGTGTGGCGTCGGGAATGCTGACGCCGCAGAACAGCGGGATGATCCAGGACCTGTTCCGCGGCGCGGAACGAGGCCGCGCGTTCGGCATGTTCGGCGCCACCGTCGGCATCTCGACCGCCGTCGGGCCGGTGCTCGGGGGCGTGATCCTCGCCGTCTTCGGTGACCCGGAAGGCTGGCGCTGGGTCTTCTTCGTGAACGTGCCCATCGGGATCCTGGCGTTCGCCTTGGCCTGGAGATGGCTCCCGAAAGACCAGAGATCCACGAGAAGCCTGCGGGGCGAGATCGACGTCGTCGGCATCCTGCTGCTGGGGGTCGCCGTGCTCGGCGTCCTCCTGCCGTTGATCGAATCCGAACAGGGCGGGCTGAGCGAGCTGTGGTGGCTGTTCGCCGTCGCGGTGGTCTTCGGAATCGCGTTCGTGCGCTGGGAGCGTTCGATGGTGCGGCGCGGCCGTCCGCCGCTGCTGGACACGCGCCTGTTCACCGGCACCCCCGGCTACGCGGCGGGCTCCGCCGTCGGTGCGCTGTACTTCACCGGATTCACCGGGATGTGGCTGGTCTTCGCGATCTTCTTCCAGCAGGGCCTCGGCTACACGCCGCTGCAATCGGGGCTCGCCGTCACCTCGTTCGCGCTCGGCTCGGCCGTGTCGGCGGCGATCGCGGGACGGCTGGTGCCGAAGTGGGGCCGCAAGCTCACCGTCACCGGGCTGGCCATGGTGATCACCGGGATGGTCGCGGTCGCCGTCCTTGCCGGTCAGGCCCCCGGCGCCGCGGCGGGCTGGTGGTTCGCGGTGCCGTTGCTCGTCGCCGGTGTCGGTGGCGGCATGGTCATCTCGCCCAACACCACGCTGACCCTGGAATGCGTCCCGACGTCGATGGCGGGGGTGGCGGGGGGAGCGCTGCAGACCGGTCAGCGGATCGGCACCGCGATCGGCACGGTCGTGCTGGCCTCGGTCTTCCACGCGGTACTGGGCGCGAACGGCGGGTACTCGTCGGCGCTGACCGCGGCGATGCTGTGCGCCGCCGGGCTGACGTGTTCGGCGCTTTTACTGGCCGTGATCGAGCTGCGTGCGCGTCGGAAGCGGCGTTCGCTCACTGAGGGGGAGGAAGTCGCCCGGGCTTCCGCCGACAGTCAACGCGGCTGAGTCGTCCGTGCGTACCGACGACTACGTTCGGCAAGACCCGATGCTCCATCCGAGTGACTGAGGCTGTCATCCTCTGGTGCTACTCAGAGCAACCGGGTAGACCTTACGGAGCCTTCACTGCTGTGTCATGGCTACCGACAGTGGTATTTCTGTCGATCGATCGGGGATGGATCGATCGGCGAAGCGATCGTGGTGAGTCCGGAGTTCTCAGGAATGGACACCCACGGTCACGGGCCGGTGGACAGCCGTCGGCGTCCGCGGGGGACCGTTCGGCGGCAGCCGGCTCACACCACTGGCGAGCCGAGTACCCGGTGAGGCATTCGCGCGGGTGGGTCCGCGCGGGGTCGCCTGGGGAGGTGCACCCGGCTCGGACCCACCCGCTGCGCGTCTCTCCGAGTGTGTGAACCGCTTCCGGCTGCGAAGATCTTCGCGAGTCCGAGACAGCGAGGAGCGGAGATGGCGGAGACTTCCGATCGGCGGAATCGGCTGCGGGTCTGGTACCGGCCGATGACGATGCGCGATTCCGGTGAGGGGCACCGGGTCGCGACTCCGTTGGAGCTGTTGTTCGACCTGTGTTTCGTGGTCGCCGTCGCGCAGGCCGCGGCCGGTCTGCACCACGCGATCGCCGAGAACCACATCGGGCACGGGGTACTCAGCTTCGGCATGGTGTTCTTCGCGATCTGGTGGGGCTGGCTGAACTTCAGCTGGTTCGCGTCGTCGTTCGACACCGACGACGTGCTGTACCGGGTGGTGACGCTGGTGCAGATCGCCGGTGGGCTGACCGTCGCCGCCGGTGTCTCGTCGGCCTTCGACGGCGATTTCAGGATCATGGTCGCCGGCTACGTCCTCATGCGGCTGGCGATGGTCGTGCAATGGCTGCGCGCGGCGCGGACCGATCCGCAGTGCCGCCCCGCAGCGGTGCGGTACGCCATCGGAATCACGATCGTCCAGATCCTGTGGGTCGTCCGGCTCGGCCTGTCGGAGTCCCTGGCGCTGCCGTCGTTCTTCGTGCTCCTGGTGGCCGAACTCGCGGTCCCGGTGATCGCTGAACGCAAGCGCTGGACCGGCTGGCATCCGCACCACATCGCCGAGCGCTACGGCCTGTTCACGATCATCGTGCTGGGTGAATCCATCCTCGGCGCGACCACCGCGGTCAAGGAAGGGCTGGACAAGGGCGAGCACACCGGCAGCCTGATCTCACTCGCCGCCGCGGGACTCGTATTGGTCTTCTCCCTGTGGTGGTTGTACTTCGACCAGCCGGGCCACGTCCGGCTCGAGAAGGCGAAGAGCCTGTTCACCGTCGCGAGCTGGGGCTACGGGCACTACCTGATCTTCGCGTCGGCGGCCGCGCTCGGCGCCGGTCTCGAAGTCGCCGTCGACTACGACACCCACGCCGGGCACGTCGCCTCGCTGCCCGCCGCCATGGCCACGACCGTGCCCGTCGCGATCTACCTGCTGAGCGTCTGGCTGATGCACATCGGGCCCACCAACGAATGCCGGCCGATCGCGATCGGCTTCCCGGTGACCGCGGTGCTCGTGCTCGCCGCGTCGTTCACGCCGGCGCCCGTCCACATCACCGCCGGGCTCGCCGCCGCGCTCGTCGTCCTGACGGTGGTCGCCACGCACGGAGAGCCGGTTCCGGGGGAGGCGGCGCCCGAGGGGTAGATCGACGCAGGTCAGAGCGTCGGCGCGAAAAAAGGGACCCCCCTGTAAACGCCGGTTTCGGGCCGTGTAATGTTCTCTTCGTCGCCAGGGAAACCGAGCGGCCGCCGGGAACACGAACCAAGCTCCCACCAGATGGTGGTAGAGTGGGTGGTCCCGAACCGGAGAGGTAACTCTACCCCCGCTGAAACGGCAGTTTCGAGCAGGTGTTAGGGTGTGCTCCGAACAAAAGCCAAGAAATAACTGCTTCGAATAAGGCCGGGC
>NZ_MUXN01000041.1 GCF_001995215.1 Amycolatopsis azurea DSM 43854 | reverse complement strand
GTGGGTATGTCGAGGGGCCCGTCGCCGGTGGTGGTGGCGGGCTTCTCGGGGTTCAGCGATGGTTGCGACGTGGCTTCTGTAACGGGTCCAGGTATTGCGGCGGAATGAACTCCGGCCGCCCGTCTGAGCCCATGCGGACTGTCCAGCCGGATTGTCCGTGGATGACCATGTGGTGGTAGCGGCATACGAGGCACAGGTTGTTCAGGTCGGTGTCGCCGAGGTGACCCCACGGAAGAATGTGGTGGGCTTCGCAGTGCTTGGGCCGCCTATGGCAGCCGGGGAAGGCGCAGCCGTGGTCGCGGAGGTTGAGGGCTCGTCGTTGGGCGGGGGTGACGGTGCGGGCGGCGCGGCCGATATCAAGCGGCTCACTCTCCGACCCCAGTGCCGCGGGAATGATCTTGGCGTCGCAGGCCAGCAGGCGGGCATGGCGTGCGGTGATCTGAGTGACCTCGTCCACACACGCCATCCCCAGTCCTGACGTCAGGGTGTCCAGCGGGATGGTGACCACAATGGTGGTGCGGTCTCCGGACAAGGTGGGGGCTTTGTCGTTGGTCATGGCGTAGTGGATCGCGTCGAAGAGTGCGTCCCCGTGGCGCTCGCCGGGGGTGCGGGGGTCGCGGTTACCGTCCTCGTCGACGGGTCTTCGTTGTCCCCACGTCTCGAACAACGCGTTCGCTCTCGCACCGAACTCCGGATCCAGCAAACCGTTGAGCCGCCACCAGCCGTCATCACGTTTCCGCAGATGCACCTCGCGGGACGGTGGCTTGAGGTCTTCGTCCTTCGGCTCGTTCCCGTCGGGATCGAGGTGGGCCAGGAGCTCAGCGCCGCCGTTGGCGATCTGCTGCGGGCCGGCGTGGCGAGCGAGGTTGACCAGGATCTGTTCCGCGCCGGACCGGTCTTCCGCGGGCACGTCGGCGGGGATTTTCTTCAGCACCGCGAGGAGAGGGTCGAGTTGCTGGTGGCCGAGGTCGCCCTCAGCCGCGGCAGCCCCCGCGATCGGCGCGAAAGC
>NZ_MUXN01000040.1:3056-3401 GCF_001995215.1 Amycolatopsis azurea DSM 43854 | reverse complement strand
TTACGCCCCGGGACGTTTGTTTCTGGTGTGGTGTTTGAGAACTGTAGAGTGGATGCGAGCATCTTTGTGGTCAAGTTGTTAAGGGCACATGGTGGATGTCTTGGCTTCAGGAGCCGATGAAGGACGTGGGAGGCTGCGATATGCCTCGGGGAGCTGTCAACCGAGCTGTGATCCGAGGATTTCCGAATGGGGAAACCCAGCACCAGTTATGTGGTGTTACCCGCATCTGAATATATAGGGTGTGTGGAGGGAACGCGGGGAAGTGAAACATCTCAGTACCCGTAGGAAGAGAAAACAACCGTGATTCCGTGAGTAGTGGCGAGCGAAAGCGGAAGAGGCTAAACC
>NZ_MUXN01000040.1:0-2896 GCF_001995215.1 Amycolatopsis azurea DSM 43854 | reverse complement strand
TGGTGTTCCCGAGTAGCAGCGAGCTCGTGGAATTTGCTGTGAATCTGCCGGGACCACCCGGTAAGCCTAAATACTTCCTGAAGACCGATAGCGGACTAGTACCGTGAGGGAAAGATGAAAAGTACCCCGGGAGGGGAGTGAAAGAGTACCTGAAACCGTGTGCCTACAAGCCGTCAGAGCCCGAGCACATCCTTGTGATGTTGAGGTGATGGCGTGCCTTTTGAAGAATGAGCCTGCGAGTTAGTGCTGCGTGGCGAGGTTAACCCGTGTGGGGTAGCCGTAGCGAAAGCGAGTCTGAATAGGGCGATTGAGTCGCGTGGTCTAGACCCGAAGCGGAGTGATCTACCCATGGCCAGGCTGAAGCGTCGGTAAGACGACGTGGAGGGCCGAACCCACTTAGGTTGAAAACTGAGGGGATGAGCTGTGGGTAGGGGTGAAAGGCCAATCAAACTCCGTGATAGCTGGTTCTCCCCGAAATGCATTTAGGTGCAGCGTCACATGTTTCACCACGGGGGTAGAGCTACTGGATGGTCTAGGGGCCTTACCGGGTTACCGAAATCAACCAAACTCCGAATACCGTGGTGTGAGAGTGTGGCAGTGAGACGGCGGGGGATAAGCTTCGTCGTCGAGAGGGAAACAGCCCAGAACACCAGCTAAGGCCCCTAAGTGTGTGCTCAGTGGGAAAGGATGTGGGATTGCCCAGACAACCAGGAGGTTGGCTTAGAAGCAGCCACCCTTGAAAGAGTGCGTAATAGCTCACTGGTCAAGTGGTCCTGCGCCGACAATGTAGCGGGGCTTAAGCACACCGCCGAAGCTGTGTCATTCACACATATAGATCGGCGTTTTCTTCGTGGAAACGTCTAGTCGTGTGGATGGGTAGGGGAGCGTCCTGCATCCAGGGAAGCGGCGGCGGAAGCCAGTCGTGGAGGGTGTGGGAGTGAGAATGCAGGCATGAGTAGCGAATGCAGAGTGAGAAACTCTGCCGCCGGATGACCAAGGGTTCCTGGGCCAGGCTAATCCGCCCAGGGTAAGTCGGGACCTAAGGCGAGGCCGACAGGCGTAGTCGATGGATAACGGGTTGATATTCCCGTACCCGAGCACGTGCGCCCAGGATGAGGCGGTTGATACTAACCACCCAAAGCGCCAGTTGAAGCCCTTCGGGGTGGATGTTGGTTGTGGAGCGTGGGATCTGATTCCGTAGTAGTCGAGTGATGGGGTGACGCAGGAAGGTAGCTCCGCCAGTGAGTGGTAGTACTGGTGTAAGCGTGTAGGCCGAAACATAGGTAAATCCGTGTTTCATATAGGCTGAGACGTGATGCGTAGCCGATTGAGGTGAAGTAGAGTGATCCTATGCTGCCGAGAAAAGCCTCTAGCGAGTGCGTGCACGGCCCGTACCCCAAACCAACACAGGTGGTCAGGTAGAGAATACTAAGGCGATCGGGTGAACTGTGGTTAAGGAACTCGGCAAAATGCCCCCGTAACTTCGGGAGAAGGGGGGCCAAACACTCTGAAGTCCCTTGCGGACTAGGGGTGGGTGGCCGCAGAGACCAGCGGAAAGCGACTGTTTACTAAAAACACAGGTCCATGCGAAGTCGCAAGACGATGTATATGGACTGACGCCTGCCCGGTGCTGGAACGTTAAGAGGACCGGTTAACCCCTTTGGGGGTGAAGCTGAGAATTTAAGCGCCAGTAAACGGCGGTGGTAACTATAACCATCCTAAGGTAGCGAAATTCCTTGTCGGGTAAGTTCCGACCTGCACGAATGGCGTAACGACTTTCCGGCTGTCTCAACCACAGGCCCGGCGAAATTGCACTACGAGTAAAGATGCTCGTTACGCGCGGCAGGACGGAAAGACCCCGGGACCTTTACTATAGTTTGGTATTGGTTTTCGGTTCGGCTTGTGTAGGATAGGTGGGAGACTGTGAAGCTGGCACGCTAGTGTTGGTGGAGTCGTTGTTGAAATACCACTCTGGTCGGATTGGGAATCTGAACCTCGGACCATGATCTGGTTCAGGGACAGTGCCTGATGGGTAGTTTAACTGGGGCGGTTGCCTCCTAAAGAGTAACGGAGGCGCCCAAAGGTTCCCTCAGCCTGGTTGGCAATCAGGTGTTGAGTGCAAGTGCACAAGGGAGCTTGACTGTGAGACAGACATGTCGAGCAGGGACGAAAGTCGGGACTAGTGATCCGGCACCACCTGGTGGAAGGGGTGTCGCTCAACGGATAAAAGGTACCCCGGGGATAACAGGCTGATCTTGCCCAAGAGTCCATATCGACGGCATGGTTTGGCACCTCGATGTCGGCTCGTCGCATCCTGGGGCCGGAGTAGGTCCCAAGGGTTGGGCTGTTCGCCCATTAAAGCGGCACGCGAGCTGGGTTTAGAACGTCGTGAGACAGTTCGGTCCCTATCCGCCGCGCGCGTAGGATACTTGAGGAAGGCTGTCCCTAGTACGAGAGGACCGGGACGGACGAACCTCTGGTATGCCAGTTGTCACGCCAGTGGCATGGCTGGTTGGCCACGTTCGGAAGGGATAACCGCTGAAGGCATCTAAGCGGGAAGCCTGTTCCAAGATGAGGTATCCCACCCCTTGTGGGTTAAGGCCCCCAACAGACCATTGGGTTGATAGGCCAGAAATGGAAGCACAGTAATGTGTTGTCGAGTTGACTGGTACTAATAGGCCGAGGACTTGCCCACAAAGATGTTACGCATCCACTCTACAGCTCTGAAACACCACACAACCATCACCGATGGTGGTGGGGAGTGTTTCATAGTGTTTCGGTGGTTATAGCGTCAGGGAAACGCCCGGTCCCATTCCGAACCCGGAAGCTAAGCCTGACAGCGCCGATGGTACTGCAACCGAAGGGTTGTGGGAGAGTAGGACACCGCCGGACTAAC
>NZ_MUXN01000004.1:278136-289293 GCF_001995215.1 Amycolatopsis azurea DSM 43854 | reverse complement strand
GACCGCCCGCCCTTCACCGCGTAAGACGAGGGGAAAGTCCCCTTCAGCTCACTCCCCGAAGTTCTGGTCAACGAGGTCCTTGACCTTGGTGAGTGCTTCTTCGGCCTGCGCGCCCTTGGCCCGGACCTCGATCCGGTCACCCTGACGCGCGCCGAGCGCCATCAGCGCGAGCACGCTGTTCGCGTCCGCGGTCTCGTCGCCGAGCCGCACGGTGACCTCCGCGTCCAGCCCGGCGATGCTCCGGACCAGGACGGCGGCGGGCCGCGCGTGCAGTCCGACGTCGTTGCGCAGCGTGAGTTCGACACTGCTTTCGCCGGCCTGCACCCCTTCGTCCACCGTCAGGTCCGGCGGGGCGCCCGCCGACGCGGCGGCTTCGGAGACGGCTTGGCGATCCGCCCCGCCCTGCGCCGCGACGGCGGCGGCGATCGCGCCCTCGACGAGCGGCGCGTCCACGACGACGGCGGCCGACGGGTCGGCGAGCGATTCGACGGCCAGTTCCGCGGTCATCTGCGCGCTGCCGAGGTCGTACAGCAGGACTACGCCCGCGCCCGAATCGGCGCGCTGCGTCGCGGCGACGACCTCGTCGTAGTCCGTTCCGATCCCGCCTTCGGCCAGGCCGCCGGCCGCCACGATGGTGACGTCCGGCGCCATCTGCGCGGCGAGTTCCGCGAGCCCTTCGGCGAGTTTGGCGCTGTGGGAGACGAGCACGATTCCGACGCTCACTTGGCGGCCTCCGCGAAGGCGCGCAGCAGCAGCGCCGTCGAGCGGGCACCGGGATCCATGTGCCCCTTCGCACGCTCGCCGAGGTACGACGCCCGGCCCTTGCGCGGCACCAGGTCCACAGTGGACTCGGCACCCTTGTCGGCGGCGTCCGCGGCCGCGGCCAGGATCGCCGCGACGTCCGACCCGGATGCTTCTTCGGCGGCGGAGAGGGCGGGGATGAGCGCGTCGACCATGGTCGCGTCTCCCCCGACGGCCTTGCCGCGCGCCTGCACACCTTCGAGAGCGGCACGCAGGGCCTCGACGAGCAGTGGACCGTCCACTTCGGCCGCGTCGCCCAGTTTGACCGACGCCCGCAGGAAAGCCGTGCCGTACAGCGGGCCCGCCGCGCCGCCGACCTTCGAGATCAACGTCGTGGCGGCGAGTTTCGCGACCGCGGCCGGGGTCTCGGGTGTCGCGGTGTCCAAAGCGGACACGATGGCGGTGAACCCGCGGTCCATGTTCTCGCCGTGGTCGGCGTCGCCGATCGCGCGGTCGAGGTCGACCAGTTCGGCGCGATGCTCGGCGATCACCGCGGCCGCCGCCCGCAAGGCGGCGGCGAGCGTGTCGGCGGTGCAGGCCATCAGACTCCCCACCTCAGGGCCGGGGTGTTCACCGGCGCGTCCCACAACTCGGTCAGCTCGTCGTCCAGTTTCAGCAACGTCAGGCTCATCCCCTGCATCTCGAGGCTGGTGATGTACGGCCCCACCAGGCGCCGTTCGACCACGATGCCACGCTCGGCCAGCAGCCGCTCGGCGATCCCGTGGGCGAGGTACAGCTCCACCAGCGGGGTGCCGCCCATCGAGTTCGTGAACAGCAGGACCTTGTCGCCCTCGCCGAACGGCAGGTCCGAGACGATCGCTTCGACCATGCGGGCGACGAGTTCGTCGGCGGGCACCACGGCCGTCCGTTCGATGCCGGGTTCGCCGTGGATGCCGATGCCGAACTCGATCTCGTCGTCGGCGAGGTCGAAACTCGGCTCGCCCGCGTGCGGCACGGTCGGCGCGGTGAGCGCGACGCCGATCGAGCGGACCTGGCCGATCACCTTGCGTGCCAAGGCTTCCACCGCGTCGAGCGCGTCGCCTCGTTCGGCGGCGGCACCGGTGATCTTCTCCAGCAGCACCGTGCCGCCGACGCCGCGGCGTCCGGCGGTGTACGTGGAGTCCTTGACCGCGACGTCGTCGTCGATGACCACGCTGCGGACGTCGAGGCCCTCCGCGGCCGCGAGTTCCCCGGCTGTCTCGAAGTTGAGCACGTCACCGGTGTAGTTCTTCACGATCAGCAGCGCGCCCGCGTCCCCGGTGGTGGCCTTGACCGCCGCTTCGACGGCGTCCGGCGTCGGCGAGGTGAACACCGCGCCCGGGACGGCGGCCGCCAGCATGCCCTGCCCGACGAAGCCGCCGTGCAGCGGTTCGTGCCCGGAACCGCCGCCGGAGATCACCGCGACCTTGCCCGCCACGGGCGCGTCCACGCGCACCACGATCGCCGGGTCGTCCTCCACACGCAGGACGTCCGCGTGCGCCACGGCGAGTCCGCGCAAGGATTCCGCGACCACCGTTTTCGGGTCGTTGATGATCTTCTTCAAGGTGGCCTCCGGCCGTCGGCGGGTGGGGTGTCCCCTTCCTACCTCTCCCGGCCGGATGCCGCCAGCGTCAGGCCTTCGGCAGCTTGGAGATCACCGATTTGGCGATCTTCCCCGCCTTCTCACAGGACGCGGCTTCGTCCTTCTTCTCGTCGTAGTTCGAGTAGACCAAGCTGACGATCTCGACCGTGTCGTCCACCCACGGCCGGTGCTGCCACTCCATCTTGCACTCGGCGGAGCTGCCGACGCCCGCCTTCTGGTAGACGGTGACGCCCCCGACGTCGACCTTCTTGGTCCCGTCGCGCTCCTGCAGCGGCAGGCCGTAGCGGAAACCGATCGTGATCCGCGGGTTGGAACTCGGGGTCCAGTCGCAGGAGTGGAAGGTGGTCAGCGAGGTCGCGCCGTGCGGCACGACCTCGGAGAGGACGGCCGTGTCCGCGACGGTGCACGGGTCGACGGCGGTCAGCGTGCCCGCTGCGGCGGGGTACTTCGGCGGCGACGAGTGCAGGGTCTTCACGGCCTTCGCCGCCACCGCGCGGCCGGTCGCGCACGGGTCTCCGCCGTCGTAGGTGACGGAGAAGCTCATCCCGCGCTCGGGCTTGCGCAGCGTCATGACGCCGACGTCGCAGGTCTTGCCGTCCTTGCCCTTCCGCTCGACCTGCGGAAGGCCTTCGACCACCGAAACGACCGCGCCGCCGCTGTCGTTCAGGTAGGTCGACGCGCCGATGTCGACGCCGACCGTGAGCTGCTTGCCACCGGCGTCGGTGACCTTCGCCCGGCAGGAGCCGAACGAGGTGAGCGACGGCCGCGGTTCCTCCGGGGTGCCGAGGGCGCTCAGCGCCTCCTTGCCCACCAGCGGGCACGGGTCGATCGTGCGCATCACCGCGGGGGTGACGGCCGGGTCGTTGATGTCCCCGCTCGGCACCTCACCACCGGAACCGGCTTCGGCGGCGACGGTGGTGCGGGCGAAGTTGGACTTGCCGAGGTTCTGACCGCAGGCCGACACCGCGCCGAGCGCGGCGACCAGGGCCAGCGCGGACGCGATCCGGCGACGTCGAGCGTTGAGCAGCACGAAGTGCACGGTAGCCGGACCGCCCCGGCGCTGTCCGGACAACCCGGCTATTCGCCGTCTCCGCCGGTCTCGGCCGAGGGCGGCACGACGATCGGCCGCAGCTTCGCCCACAGCACGAAGAGCGCCGCGAACACCAGCATGCCGATGCCCGCCCACAGGTTGATCCGGACGCCGGCCGCCTTGGCCAGCTCCTCCTCGGTGGTGAACGCGATGCCCATGATCGTGAGCACCAGCCCGTAGCCGCCGATGAGCAGCGCGATGATCAGCCGGATGTCGAAGACGCCGGCCTTCTTGGGAGCTTGGGACGCAGCCATCTCCGGCCTCCTAGAAGATGATGTTGAGCGCGATGGTCAGGATCAGCACGATGCCCGCGAGCAGGCCCGGCTTGCGGTACCAGCCCGCGTCCTCGCCGGTCTCGTCGTGCTTCAACGACTCCTTCGGAGTGAGGGAGTAGACGAGCCCGACCAGTTGCGACTCCGGCTTCGGCGCGGTGGCCAGCGAGACCCCGACGCTGACCGCGATGTCGACGACGAACGCCGTACCGGCGGCCACGAAGCTGATGCCCTGCCCGGTGAGCCCGAGCACCCCGGCCTGCGACAGCAGCCACACGGTGATCGCGGACGCGGTACCGGCGACAAGGCCGACCCAGCCCGCCGTCGGCGTCATCCGCTTCCAGAACATACCGAGGATGAAGGTGGCGAACAGCGGCGCGTTGAAGAAGGAGAACAGGTCCTGCAGGTAGGTCAGGATGTTCCCGGAGTTCGACGCGATGAACGCGGTACCGACCGCCAGCACGGTGCCGGCCGCGGTGACCACGCGGCCGAGGCGGAGGTAGTAGCCGTCCGACTCGTTCTTCTTCACGTACGACTGCCAGATGTCGTAGGTGAAGACGGTGTTGAACGAACTCAGGTTCGCCGCCATCCCGGCCATGAACGACGCGAGGAGACCGGCGATCGCGACGCCGAGCATGCCGTTGGGCAGCAGGTCGCGCATCAACAGCAGGATCGCGTTGTTCGCGGTGACGCCGCTGGGCGCGTCGCCGCCGTCGAGCAGGATCTGCTTGTCCTGGACGTACTCGGACACGGTGACCGCGGCGATCATGCCGGGGATGATCACGATGAACGGGATCAGCATCTTCGGGAAGGCACCGATGATCGGCGTCCTCCGCGCGGCCGACATGCTCTTCGACGCCATCGCGCGCTGGACCTCGACGAAGTTCGTCGTCCAGTAACCGAACGAGAGCACGAAACCGAGACCGAAGACGAGGCCGAGGATGGACAGGAAGCTGTTGCCGAATCCGGTGAGGTTGTCACCCGGCCAAGAGGACAGCTGCGCCTCGCCGCCGGGGTCCGCGCTGAGCTTGTCGACCAGGCCCTGCCAGCCGCCGACCTTGACCAGGCCGACGATGGTCAGCGGCAGCAGCGCCGCGACGATCACGAAGAACTGCAGGACCTCGTTGTAGATCGCGGCGGACAGGCCGCCGAGCGCGGTGTAGGAGAGCACGACCACGGCCGCGACGATGATCGACACCCACAGCGGCCAGCCGAGCAGCAGGTTCACCACGCTGGCGAGCAGGAACAGGTTCGCGCCGGCGATGAGGATCTGCGCGCTCGCGAAGCTGATGCCGTTGACCAGGTGGGCGGGTTTGCCGAACCGGCGGAGCATGAACTCCGGGACACTGCGGACCTTCGAGCCGTAGTAGAACGGCATCATCACGATGCCGAGGAAAAGCATCGCCGGGATCGCGCCGATCCAGAAGTAGTGGACGGTCGGCAGGCCGTAGAGCACGCCGTTGGCCGACATGCCCATGATCTCGACCGCGCCGAGGTTCGCCGAGATGAACGCGAGACCGGTGACCCAGGCGGGCAGCGAGCGGCCGGAGAGGAAGAAGTCGAGACTGCTCGAGACCGACTTCCGCGCCATGTACCCGATGCCGAGCACGAGCGCGAAATAGAAGGCGAGCAGGACGTAGTCGATCGGACTTGCGTCGAGTCGCAGGTTCGCATCGGCCAGTACGTGCAACCGACCCACCTCCATAGTGAAAATGTCCACGAGAAACGCCGGTATCGCGTCAATCGCGGACCATACTGCATGGATTCAGGAACGGCAGTGCGGGTGGGTGACGACTGCCCGGATGTGTCTGTTTCCGGGTGGTTCTTGACAATTCCTGTCCTGTCTCAGGGTCGTTTCACCTTTTCCGCGTCGGCGCCCAGCGCGATATAGAGGTCGATCCACCGGCGATCGATGTCGGTGACGTCGTTGCCGTCGCAGTACGGTTTGGCGCCGTTCGCGGTGTAGTACCGAAGCAGGGCGAGGGTCTCGTCGGTGCGCCGGAGCGTCTCGTCGGTGTAGCGGGGACCGGGTGCCTGCGGCTGGTGCTTCATACAGGTCAATTCGGCCGCGACGCCGTCGGTGGTTTCGTCGTCGAACCGGGGTCCGGTGCCGGGAGCGGTCCCTGAGCACGCCACGACGACGGCGAGGAAGAGCAGCGTGCTCAGGGCGGCTCCGCGGTATCGGCGCGGAACCCGTTCGGTGGGCAGATTACGCATGGGTCAGCCGTCTCTCCGGTCGTGTTCTCGCTGTCGCGGATTCATCCGGCGCCGCCGAGGTTCGCCAGCGTGGTCCGTGCCGTCCGCGCGTCGGTCAAGGAGAAGTTGGGGTTGATGCGCAGGGCTTCGGAGAGCGCCTTGACGGCGTCGGCGGACCGGCCGAGCCCGGCGAGGATCATGCCCCGGTGGTAGTTGAACGCGGCGCTGCGCCAGCCGGTGCTCGCCGCGCGGTCGGCGAAGGTCAGCGCTTCGGCGTTGCGGCCGTTGAGGTGCAGCGCCCAGGCCATGGCGTCCGCGACGAACACGGGTTGCCTGCGCTCCCACTCCGCCTGCGCGAACCGGAGCGCTTGAGCGGCGTCGCCGCGGTCCGCGGCGACCAAGGACGCCTCGAGGTCGACGTTCGCCCCGGATTCGACTTCGAGCCGCCGCTGCTCCTCGAAGAGCCGGTACTGACGTGCGGCGGATTCCGGCGCCCCGGCCGACGACAGCAGCAGGGCGTACTCGCGCAGGTTCCCCACGTTCGGCTGACGATCCACGAGATCCTGGTAGCCCGCGAGCGCCTTGGCGGTCTGCCCGCGCGCCGCCGCGACCTTGGCCTTTCCTTGCTGTAGCGAGGTTTCCGTCGGCACCGCGCGCTGGCCCGCCTCGAAATGCCGCTGCGCGGTGTCGAGATCCCCGTTGTCGAAGGCGAGTTCGCCGAGGAGGTTGCGGCAGAACGCGACGTCGCCGGGATCGACGGCGTCCGCCAGCGCGCGATCGAGCGCGTGCCGGGCGTCGTCGACTTGGCCGTGGATCTCGAACTCGTAGGCGGCGCGGGTGAACGAGGAGACGCCCGGTTTGAGGTCGAGCATCCGCTGCAGCGCCGCGGTGGCCCGGGTGGTGTCGCCGAGCTGGGTGTACGCGTCGTTGAGCACGCCGTGGACCTCGGCGTTGTCCGGAAGCGCGGCCTTGGCCTTCTCGCCCCAGTCGCGGGCGCCGGCGAAGTCGTGCCGCGCGTTGGCGAGCGCCCCCATCCCGGCCAGCGCGACCCCGTTGCCGTCGGGCTGCTGCGCCAAGGACTTTCGCAACGCCTCTTCGGCTTTCGGGAAGTAAGCCGGGTCGGCTTTGACCCTGGCCACCTCGACGTAGGCGGCACCGAGTTCGGCCCAGGTCTGCGGATCCTGCTCGTGTTTCGCGAGCTTGGCCTCCGCTGTCCGGATCGCCCTGTCGAGAGTGCTCACGCCACCCTGGGTTCCTTCGATGACGACGTCGGCGGGCGGCTCCGGCGGCAGAAGCGTGGCGACGCCGACGGTGAGCAGGCTCGCGCCGAGAACGACCAGGAGCGCGGTCCGGCGGGAGCGCGGCCCGAACCGGGGGCGCTCGGGTGTCGTGCTTTCGGTGAGGTCGCGGGACATCGGATCCGCCTTCCGGAAGGTGAGGGCGGTGGCCGCCGCCGTCGCGACGGCGGCCACCGAGGGGAGGGGAATCAACGGACGGAGGTGTTGACCGCTTTGTTGTTCGGCAAGGCGACGTACGGGAACGTGGTGCCGAACGGGACGTCGTTCCGGTCGACGCTGTCCACCGCGGCGAGCGCCTTGACGATGCCGGTGACCGCCGCGCCTTCCAGCGCCTGGACGCTGATGTCGAGCGCGTCGTCGGCCAGCCGCCTGCCGTTCGGGAACCCTTGGAGGTCGCCGCCGAGGACACCGAGCCGGTTGGGCTTGGCGGTGACGGGGATCGACGTGTTCAGCCGCAGCTGCTCCGACGGCGCGAACTTCGCCGGGTCGACGTCGGCGTTGTCGAGCTGCGAGTTGAGTTGCAGGTTGATCTGGTCACCGGACTTCTTGGTGATCCCGGTCAGGAAGATCTCCGTCAGATCGTTGCGGGGCTTGGTGGGCGCGGGGAGGCCGTAGATCCGCTGGATGAGGTCCGGCACCTCCGGGTTGGTCACCTTGTTCACCAGCGCGGGCACCGTCCGGTCCTGCTCCGGCAGGAGCGAGTTGAACCGGTCCTTCAGCCCGGCGGGCACGACGACCTCGTTCACCAGCGGGTTACCCAGGCGCGAAACCTGGACGTCGGCGCCGAGAGCCCGCTCCACACCGGGAGAGCGCAGCGTGATCGACTTGCGTTCGGTGTCGCTCCAGACCCCGATCACCGGGTTCCGGACCGGGTTGCCCGCGAGCGTCAGCGCGCTCTTGGGCAGCTGCAGCACCACCGTGTTCACGTTGAAGCCGGCCAGCGTGTCCTGTCCGACCTCGGACAGGTTCTTGCCGTAGAGCAGGTCGAAGATCCGCAGGTCCAGGAAGAACGGGTCGTCCGCCTGCCCGGCGTACGTCTGCCCGCCACCGGGGACCGCGGTGATCGCCTGGTTCCGGAGTACGCCGTAGTTCGGCATCGAAGCCGGGCCGACGTTCGACGGCGCGACCCTCCCGTTGGTGACCAGGTTCGTGGTCCGCCCGCCTCGCCAGTCGATCACCGACAGCGTGTAGAACTGGCGGTACAGCAGGTCCTCGTCGTCCAGCGAGGTGACCGGATCGTCGTTGTACTGGTAGGTGTTGTTCCCCCGCCGGTCTTCGGTGCGGAAGGTCCAGCGGTAGGTCAGATCCGCCTTCGCGTCGCCGTCGTTGTCGATGTTGATGTCGTGGTTGGCGTCCGTGGCCCACGGGTAGAAGTTCGGCCCGCCGTTGGGCTCTTCGAACGGATACCAGTTGGCGATCAAGGTCACGGTGTCCGGCTTGTCCGGGCTGACGAACGCGTACACGTCGGTGTTGTCCACGGCCGGGTCGCCCGAGATCAGCGGGGCTTCCCGGTGGCTGGAGGCGAACGCCGGGGCGATGGACAGCCCGGCGAGGGCGGTCGCCAGCATCGTGGCCCCGACCGTGATGACCGAGACGGCCGCTCTCCGCCGGGAACCGGCCCGGCGGCGAGCGAAACAGGGTGTGGCCATTTTCCATTCCCTTTCTGAAAACGCGTGGCGGGCCGGTCGTCCCGGAACCGAGTCCGGAACCCGGGCCCTCCACCGGAATCCGATGGTGCACGCCGTCGTCAGTGGGGATGTTGTGGAACTGTTGCGGCCCAGGTGGCGGGCACGAGAAAAGGGCCGCCCCCGGCGTTTCCGCCGGGAACGGCCCTTTCCTTCGACCGGTGGGGGTTTACCGGTCCGTGGGCAGGCCTACTTCGCCGTCCTCCTTGATCAACCGGGCGAGGACGTCGTCCGGCATGAACGTGCGGTGCGGGTAGCCCGGTCCCCACGAGTTGAGGAACGGCACGGCGCCGAGTTCGTCGGCACGCGGGTTGCCGAGGACCTCGTGCACCTCGTCGACCGTCTTCGCCCAGCGATAGGCCTGGATACCGTTCTTCACGTCAGGCGTGTAGGCGGCCCGCTTGACGTGGTCGTCATCGGCGTAGGCCTCCGCCCACGGGACGTGGCCCAGTTCGAGCAGCACCTCGGCCGCCGCGCGGACGGACGTGCCGTTGTTGTCACCGGGATTGGTCTCGTCCCATTCGTCGCGCAGCTTCGACTGGTCCCACAGCCACCGCGCGGCGTACAGGTCGCCGTTGAACAACGTCATGCAGCGCGACCAGCCGAAGCCGACGCAAGCGCCTTCCCTGCCCTGGTCGTAGAAGGCGTACTGCTTGTCGCCGTCGGTCGATTCACCGGGTTCGAGGCAGACGCAGTGCCCGCCGCGGATCCTGGTGAGCGTTTTCGCGCCGCCCTTCGCGACGAAGAACTCGCCGGACTTCTCATCCTTTTCCGGTACGTCGAATTCCTTGTACCAGTTGACGCCGATGACGACCGGAGACCGGGTCGGCCGGTCTTCGGTGGCCAGCGCGGTCAGCGGGTAGCGCTCGATGTGGCGCCAGTCGTCCGGGACGAACCGGCCGAGGCGGCCGTCCGCGGGGTCACTGCCGATCGGGCGATAACGCATGGGATCCTCCTATCCCTCGTCCCACCGGAATACCGCCGGCGAGTTTCACTGCGGCACAATCTTTTCCAGGAACCGCCGCGCGGCCTCCCGCCCGTTTTCGAAGAGTCGCTTCTTCTCCTCTTCACCGAGCCCGAAGTCGACGGCGGAAACCCCGGTCGTGTCGACGTACACCGTCCGCCGGTTCACACCTTCCTCGTGCAACCGGTAACGATTCCAGTCCGAAAGCAGGGTTTCGAGCGAACCGATGGCGATCCGCAACGCGCTCTTCACCGGTTTGTCCCTGCCGCCCACGGGTTCGCCGGAAAGCTTCACGCCCCAGGTCGGCCAGCGCGGCTGCTTCTCGTCGGTCCGGTCGAAGACGGTGATCGGGAAGTTCGACAGCAGTCCGCCGTCGACCCAGGTGACCGTGCCTTCGGGGCGGACGGCGAACTGCACCGGCCGGAAATAGAACGGGATCGACATAGACGCGCGGACGGCGTCGACGATCTTCTCCGCACCGGGATCGCGGCCGTACTGGGAATAATCCCAAGGCAGCCGGACGAGGACGCGGCGGGTCAGGTCGCTGACGTGGACCACGAGGGAATACCGTTGGTACGGAGCCAAAGTACCTTCGGGATCATCGAGGGCGAGGTCGGCGAAAGTGCGTACGCCGACCTCGTCCAACAGTGGTGTGAGCCATTCGGCGAGATAGTCACCGGTGTGCATTCCGTCGTGCAGGAGCAGGTCGACGCCGTCACCGATCGGGCCGGTGATCCGGTCGAACAGGGACCGATCCTGGAACCGGCGGCAGTCCATGTCGTTCATCACCGCTTCCAGGCCACCGAGGTCCTTCCCCGCTTTCTGATAAGCGGCGACCAGCGTCGCGACGATCGCGCCCGCGCTCGTCCCGGCGATCCGGGGGAACGAATAACCGGCGTCGTGCAACTCCAGTACCGCTCCCAGCAACCCGATGCCTTTGACGCCGCCGCCTTCCAGCACCAGATCGACGCGCTTCGGAGAATCAGCCATGGCACATCACCCCTGGACCCGCGAACCGCCGTATGTCGGCGGTACCCCTCGCGGAAATCGAGTGTGGCACAACGCGAGACAGGCTAATCCGCCGTTCACCCGAATGGCCCGGAAACAGCTGGTTCTTTTGCAGGATGGGTCGAGTTCGTTAATTTCTCGCCGCCCTTTAGGGCATTCCGTGGTGCGAGAAAGAATGCAGATACAAAACCGAGGACTCGATTCGATATCGGCTGTTCACCGGTCCAGCGCACGGCGCGAGTAGTCCTCTGGATGCGGTGG
>NZ_MUXN01000004.1:208227-278114 GCF_001995215.1 Amycolatopsis azurea DSM 43854 | reverse complement strand
CCGCATCCAGAGGACTACTTGCGACAGGACTTGCTCAGAAGAGGCGGAACTGATTCCCATGATTCGCCTACCTGCGCCCCGAGCCCGAAACCCACCCTGACCTGCGGCGGAACCCTCACAGCAACTCACACCAGCACACACCCACTTTCGGTCTCGTGTGCCCCCCATGTGCCCCAGGGGTACCCACGAACCGGGTACCCCTGGAGGCGAGGACCGAGGGGTTTTCAGTCCGATCGGACAGTTTCGTGACGTCAACGAAAGGCCCCCTCCCCCCTCAGGGCAGAGGGGGTACGGGGTAGGCCGGAGAGAGACGACTTTAGGAGGGGTGGTGTGGGGTCACCGAGGTTGATCTTTCTCGCGGTCGCCCCCGCCCCCTGGGACATGCTCGCTGGCATGACCACCGACGAATCTCACGACCGTGTAGCAGCGGCCGGGCAGCAACTAGCCCTCGCCTACCTCAACCTCGCTACGGCGATCGTGCGCAGCGCGTTGCCATCGACAACGAGCGGAGGATCTGAACGTCTGACCTGGACTGTTCAGGAGGTCGCAGCATCTCTCGGTACAACCACCAGGCAGGTCTACAGCCTCATCCACAGTGGCAAGCTCGCACACATTCGCGCTGGCAAGCACTACCTCGTGCCAACGGCAGAGGTCACGAGGTTCGTCTCGGACGTCGTGGTGCGGGACAGTGATCCGCCAGATGTGAGCGTGTTCGGTGCCACTGATCGATCAACGAAGCATCATCGGAATCGGAGCCTTCGCGGCAGGTTTTGAGGAGGGCGGTACAGGAAGATCGCCAGCACTTTCGTGACGCCACGACACCGTCGCCCGCTAGGCGCTTTCGGCTGGGTCTTCTCGACGTGAGGACTGAGCCACCGTGACAGCCACACCGAGTACTCCCACACCCAAAATGAGCCACGACCACACCTGCCGGGCGCTCACCGCGTCGCCGCACCGCTCAGCGTCGGTCACCGGCATCACGCGTTCGTCTGCGTGCTCGAGACCGGAGGTGGTGCGATCAGGCTTCCGGTCCGTGTCGGAGCCTGCCGTGCGGGGGCTGAGCGCGGTACCGCACCCGAGGGGGAGCCCCGAGGCGGCGGTGGCGGACACGTCGGCAAGAAGGAGGCCGAAGCCGACGATAACCGCGGCAACGAAGAGGTAGAGCCGTGTCCGCATCGCGCTGCCTCTCCGTCGAGCCAAGGGGCTGCACACTTTGCAGACCCTTTGGTGGGTTGGCTGCTGTGTCGCGTTGATCAGTCGGCGCGTTACGGCACAGGTAGGCTTGATGGTGCACCTCTACGCGGAGGTACGCCCCCGGCTGATCACCGGGGGCAACGCGTGGAGGTCTACTCCGCGAATGAGGTAGCGATGGCCGAAACCTTCGGCGACGCGCTGCGCCGTCTCCGAGTGGCGCGCGGCCTGTCGCAAAGCAAGCTCGCGCAGCGTGTCCCTGTGCACACGTCGAACGTGTCGCGGTACGAGTCCGGCCAGCAGCATCCCGAGGAGAGCATCGCCGCCCGCCTTGACGAACTGCTTGGCGCCGGCGGCGCCCTTCTCGCGCGCTGGTCTCCACTCGATGTGGGCCCACTGGATGCCGACCAGCGCGACCGCATCGAGTACAGCCGCCGGTTCCCCGGACGGATCGATGAAGCGGCGATTTCAGCCCTGGCGGACAGCCTCGCTGCACAGCGCCGGCTTGACGACGTGCTCGGCCCGCTCCCGCTTCTGCCCGCGTCGATCGCGCAGTCGGAAATGGTGACCGGCCTCCTGAAGGAGGTCAACGGGCCGCTCCGGCTGCAGCTCGCGAGCGTGGCGTCCGAACACGTCCAGTTCGCCGGATGGTTGCACGCCGAGGCGCGCCACGATAGCGAGGCAATGCGGTTGCTCTGTGAGGCGGAAGAGCTCGCGGACGAGGCGGCAGATGGCGCGCTCGCGGCACAAGCCTTGAACTTCAAGGGCTATCTCGCCAGGCAGCAGGGCCGCCCGCGGGCGATGATCCGCGGGTTCCTATGCGCGTACCACACGCCGGGCGCGCACGTGTCGCAGCGGATCGGTGATGCGATTCAGGCCGCGCAGGGCTACGCGAAGATCGTGGAGCGGGACGAGGCATTGCGCCTGCTCGATACGGCCGACGGAATGATCGACGATGCCGGGCGCGACGAGCCGCCGGGTACGGCTTACTGGCTGACACCGACGTTTCACCGGCTGAACTCGGGCTTGGCACACCTGGCGCTTGGCGACAACGACGTCGCTGTCGACCACCTGCAAACCGGGCTCGGCAACCTACCGGAGGATCAGCGGGGCGCCGAGTGGACCAACGAGTACCGCAACGGGCTTGACCAGGCCAAAGCCGCCAGTTGAGCCGACCTGTGCGCAAACCTATGCGCACAGCGCAACGTCTTCACGTCTGATCGTGGCAGGCCGATGCTCGAACCATGGCCGTCGTCGCGCAGGAACGGAAACCACGGGTGGTGCGAACCTCCATTCCTCCGCACCTTGCCCACCGTCAGGCCAGCGACGAAGAGCAGGCCGGATGGACCAAGGAACAGCTCAAGGTCTACAGCTGCATGCACTGCAATACGGCGTACAAGCCGGGCAGCGGCGCCGCGTGGATCTGCGAGCACTGGCACGAGGGCCTGTGATGTTCCGGAACAGTGGTCCTGACGACGACCTCCTCTACCTTCCAGTCCCCCGTCCGTCACGCCGTTCACTGCCCCTCGGTGAACGGCACCCCCGAGCGGCGGGCGGGACCACAGGGCCGTTGCCTACGGGTGGCGGAGTGGGACGGCGAGATCCTCTTCAACCCCGATCAGGGTCTCGCCGTCCCCTCGATGTGGAGCCTGTTGATGCGTGACGTCGTCGCGTTCGATACCGACTTCGTGTCTTGGGCCGCGGCCTGGGCGCAGCTACCGACCAACGAACAGATCCCGTTCGCCGTCACCAGCCTCAGGGAGGCGCGGGAGCGGACGGGGCTGTCGATGCCGGAGCTTGTGGAGCAGGCTCAGCACCAGGTTAATGAGACGTGGCGGCGCCTTCAGGGGATCAACCTGACGGGGCGGCCCTCTTCGCGCCGCGGGCCCTTTCCCGCAGACGCGAAGGGGTAACCTCACTGGGGTCCTCCTGGGACCTCAGTACCTACTCGCGAACTGGACTCATGGCGCGTCGTCTACAGCAGCACGCAATGCCTCGTGCTCTGCATGCACCTTCTCCACCTCATGGCTCAGGACCAGTTGCAGGTAGGACACCAAGGGCACCCCCCACAGATCAGCCTGAGCTTGAGCCTTCGCGACGACGTCCTGTCGAACCGACAGCACCACATCAATGCGTTCATCTTCCATCTGGTCATCCTCTCGCGAGCTTCACGGCCTTGAGCAGCGCGCGGGCGATGCGCTCCGCTTCGTCCACGGTCATGTTCAGTGAACTGGGCCGCTCCTCCTTGAGGCCTCCCTCGGGTTCGAGCGAGATCGTAGGAGCCGCTTCCCGATACCCCTGCTCCAGGTTGACCAGGATTTCCAGCGGGTAGGCATCCCGACTCAGGTCCTCACCCATGTACGGCTCGGCGGAGTACAGGCTCATCGTCACACCCGCCTCCCAGTTGGACAGGTGAGTCCGCGCCTCCACTTCAGCGTCTTCGTGGTGAAGGCCGCAGCACCACTTTGGGCAGGGAGTGGACTGCCAGAAGGGTCGCTTGCTGGGTTTCGTACGCTTGCTCATGGGTCGGACCTCGGTTCCGATCAAGGCTCCCGGTTGGTGTTCGCTGCACCGCCGGGAGCCGTCCCCTACTTAGTTTTCGTACATACGGAAACTAGCAAGACGCGTCCACGTAAGACAAGGGTTTCCGTGCATACGTTAATTACGGTATGGTCTCGTGCATGAGCGACAAGCGGAAGCCCGGACGGCCCGCGACAGGCCAGACACCGGCCCGGAGCATCAAGATGCCCGATGAGCGGTGGAAGAACCTCGGCAAGGCTGCTGAGCGCGCCGGCTCTGATCGCTCCAAGGTGCTGAACGACTTCGCGGCCTGGTACACCGACGAGGAAGACGCAGAGCTCCCCGTGCGGCCAGAGTGACTACTCTCTGGTTCGTACCCACAATCTGCGTAGGAACCATTCACGGAACTTCTTCGTGACAGCACGAAAAAGGGTACCCAGATCGTGGGTACCCATTCGCCGATGCCCTCGGCACCAGTGAGGGCATCGCGTTCAAGTACAAATACCTACTTCAACGAACCGTTGCAACCGATCGGTTGAAGTGGAAATCTCCACCTCAACCACGCTGCGTGAGAGTCGAAATCTCGACTTCCATGACTGGCACACTCTGCCGATCGTGGGCCTGGGGGGCGTCGAGTCTACGGACCCTTCTTCCCTGCGCAGGGAAGAAGGGTCTCGCCGGAAGCGAAACCCTCAGCAGAGGGTACGGACACTAGCCGTACCCTTCTCCTGGGATCGCAGGAAATTGCAGGTCAGCCCGCTTACCGACGTCGGTAAGCGGGAGGGTGTCGCGGTTCGCGACCCCCTCGTCAGAGCGTTGGAAGCGTCTTCTCCATCTCCTTGAACGCCGCATCAATCTGCCCCACCAAAGCACCGTTCGCCAGCCGGAGAGTCCCCTCGATCGGCGCCCGCCGCGACTCGTACACGGCCAGTTTCAGCTCCGACTTCAGCTTGTCGATCGACTGCCCCACGCCGCGGACCGCGTCCAACAGACTGTCCTCCTGCGCCCCGGTGCGGACGTTCTCCGGGCGACCGGTGCCATTCCACACCGTCGACAAACCCGGAGGGAGCGGGCCTCCGTTGTCGTAGCCACCGGGCTTGTCCATGCCATAGATCACGCCACCAAGGAACCCGCCGTGGCTGCGTCCGTACTTGTTTCCCGCGTAGTTGATGCCCGCATAGATGCTCGCAAGCGGATCCATGATGCCACGATCACGGAACGGACCCGCATATGCCGCGAACGTCGGCGGAACCGTCTGCATGAGACCTTGAGACGGGATGCCGTTTTTGGCGTTGACGTCCCAGCCGTTGTACGCGTTCGGATTGCCGCCGGACTCCTGGTTCATTCGCCGCAGAACCTTGGGAAGAATCTCGGCGGGCAGGTTCAGCATCGTCAACACCTGCAGGACGAGATCCGTCCATCGTGCCACCCCACCACCAGGGGTGTAGTTGCTATTCGTGAAAGTCACTGGTGGCGGGACGTACTTCGGTAGCAGAGGGCCGTGATCGAGACCCATCACGATCTGGGCGTGAGTCATCGCCTGATACGTGGCCCCCATGTGTCCCAGTGCACCATTCGCCGCAGCGAGCCCGACCATGCCGCCAGCAGCGAATCGTGGAATCGTCGCGCCGTCCCAGCCCTTCGGGAACTGCTTGGTCCGCACAGCCTCCATGAACCCGATGCCGTAGTGATCCACTGCGTCCACCGGGTGGATGTATTCACGGTTCGATGCCCACAACGGGATCATGTCGTCGCGCGGACCGCCCGGACCGGAGATCTGGCCACCGTCGGCGAACATCCGAGGACGCCCCACCAGCTGAGGATTAGGGGCGCCCTTCTCAAGCGGGATCTTGTCCCACAGGTGCTGAGCATCGATATCCGCGACCGCAGTCATGCCGAACCGGAAGTCCTTCGGAATCTCTCCCAGCTTCTGAAGGAGCCCCTGGGCTTCTCCTGTGGTGATGCCGAATTTGTTCGCTGTCTCCTGAATCAGCCGGTTGTAGCCCTCGGCGGTGGGGCCTAGTTCCGTCTTGATCGCACCGGCCAGAGCGTAGAGCTGGGTCAAGTTCCGTTGTCCTGCAGCGGTGTTCAAGTCGAACGAACGGGACGCGTTGTCCTCGGCATCGCGTAGAGCTTCCTTCGCGCGCGTCAACTGCCCGGCTGAACGCTCCGACGCGTACTGGGCGTCCGTAACAGCCTGGTGGGCACGCTGCTCCCCATACGCCGCATCCGCCACAGCCTGGTGGGAACGCGTGAGGTTCCTGTTCGCTTGCTGCAAACCGTAGTTGGCGTCTGAGACTTGCTGCTGGGCCTTCTGCACGCCCTTCGCCGCGTTGGCGACCTGTTCGTGTGCGTCCCGGACTTGCCGCTGTGCCGCCACAACCCCGCGGGATCCCTCGACGCCGAGGCGGTCAGCCTCCGCCACCTGCTGCCGCAGCTTCACCCCCGAGTTCATGGTGTTGTTTAAGGTGTTCTGCGCGGACCGTAGGTCCAGGGCGGTCTTCACTTGGTCGATGTTCTCTGCCGTCACCGGGGTCGCGGCGATACTCGCCACGTTCTCGGTGGTGACCCCGAGACCGGCGGCTTTCTGCTGCGCCTCGAACAGGCGGACCCGAGCCGACTGCTCCGACACGGTCTGGTCCTCCATCTGGAGACGGAGTTCCTTGAGGTCCTGGATCGACTGCTGCCGGGCGTCGTGCAGCGACCGCTCCGCGTCCCTCGCTTGCTCCTGCGAGCGTGCGTACGCCTGCTGCGCGGAGGCAACACCTTCAACGGCGTCTTTCACCGCACGCTGGGCAGTCACAACACCACGCTGGGCGTCCGCGACGCCTTCCTCGGCCTGCTGGACAGCACGAGCCGCCTGAGCCGCCGAGTGGCGAGCATCAGCAATCGCTCGAATGGATTGGCTATACGAGTGAGCGGCGTCCGCAACGCTCTGCTGGGCCGAAACGACCTGCCGGTCCGCGGCGGTGAAGGTGTCCACGATGGTCTGGCCAGCCTTGGCACTGGCGAGAGCGTTCACCGCCGTCTTTTGCCGCAAGGAGTCGATCGACGCACCCGCCATGCCCGCACTCGATGCCACAGCAAGGAAAGCTGCCTTGACTTCCCCGTACGACAGGCCAAGCGTGCGGGCCGTTTCACTGGCCGCCATGTGCCCGGCAGACGAACTCACGATCTTGTTGGCGTTCTCCTCCGCCGCACGCGTGCTGTCCGCCGCCGCTCCCGCGTTCTTGCCCCACTCCCCGGCCAACGCCTCAAGCGCCATCTTCGCTTTCGTTGCGGCGTCCGCGTTCTGCCACAACTCCTCGCGGTTGTCCTTCGTGTTACTACCGAACTCCGCCGCCGGCGCCGCAATGGCCGCGAGCTTGGCCCTCAGCGAATCGTAGGCCGATCCGCCCTTGGTAACGATGGCGATCAGTTCCTCTTGGGACACACCGAACTGCTTCAGCTTGCCCGCGGCATCCTGGAACGTCGGCCCGCTCTTCACAAGGTCCGCGATGTGCTGATCCATCACACCGTGGTTCTTGATCAGCGCGTCCGTCAGCTGATCGGAATGCGCCTTCAACTCGGCCGTCTTCTGCGTCGTGTCAGCCTCGCTGTTCCCGAAACTGCTCAACAACAACGTTCCCGCGACAAGCGCGATCCCCAGCGGGCCTGCGATGGACTGCGCGGCCGCGCCGAACCCGACCGCGGCGGTAGCGGCGCTCGCTCCCGCTGCCCGGATGGCTGTCGCGGCACCCGACGCTGCCACCGACGTGCCCTGCATGGACGCCACCATCGTCGCGGACCTCGCCGAAGCCGTCTCCATCGCGACACCGAGGTTGACCGAACCGGCCGCCAACGCATTCACGCCGGCAGTCGCGAGGCCCGCAAGCTTGAAGGCTCCCCACGTCGCGAGAGCTGCAGCCCCCACAGTCCCCAGGATGGGCGCAATGGGACCGAGGACGTCCGTGATGGTCGTGATCACTGTCGCCGCGGCGTTGAGCGCGCTGGAGAACACAGGCAGGACACCCGAGGCGAGGCCGGTGATGGTCTCCCCCATGCCGCCGATCGCGGAATCGATTTTCGTGGCGTTGTCAGCCCACGCGGTGGCGACGTCGTTGATAATCGTGACGACAGTGCCGAGCACCGAGGACGTGACGTTCCCCAGAGACTGGACATAGGCGCCGTACGCCTGGGAGTGCTGCCCCACAGAGGCGACCGCTGACCCGACCGCGGTACCGAGAGCTCCCGCCGCGTTCGCGGCCCCTGAGAACACCGGCAGGCTGTTCTGCATCGCCAACGTGACACCAGGCATGGCGTTCGTCGCGAACTCCGTCACGCCGCGCGTCAGAGCGACGATCGCAGGCCCGGCCGCACTGAACCCCGTCTGCAACTGCGGACCCAGGCGCTCGAACGTCGCCCCGATCTGCCTGCCTGCACCCACGATCTGCGGAACCAGCTGGTTCGTGGCCGCGCGAGTCTCGCCCACGACGTTCTGCCACAACGTCGAGTAGGTCTGCTTGACCTGCTCATTCGACTTCTGCGCGAGAGCAGCGACCGTGACGAAGCTCGCGCCGATACCAGCCGTGATCGCCGCACCGGCCAAGGGTGAAGCGGCGACGATGCCCGCCGACATGAGCTGGAAGCGCGTCGTGAAAGAGTCGAGAGCCCGCACAGAGTCGTCCGTTCGGACATTCACGTCCGCGGTGACGGTCTGCCCGTCGATCCTGTTCAGCTTGTCCGCGAAGTGCTCCGCCGCGGCAGCGGCCTTCATGAACGTGGTCGACGCCTGATCCAGAGCGACGATGTTGAAACTCAGGTCAGCCATCGACCCCACCTGCCGTTACGTTGAGCGTGACGCATGCAGGTAGCACCCAGGCATATTTACGCAGGTCAGAGGCACCGTCACGCGTGACGCGATACCGAAATTCGTCACGGGGGGAAAAATGTAAGGAGGGGGGAGTCGGGTCCCCGGAGCTGATCTTTCTCGCGGATTGGGGTGCCCCCCGTGTGGATCTCCAGTGATCGGCTTCTGATCAACTCGTGATCGATTGTGGGGCCTTGGCGGGAAGTGTTGGCGTACGGCGTGGTCGCTGATGTGGTCGGCGGTGGCCATGTGCTGGTGCTCCCTCTTGGGTCAGGGGAAGGTGAGAGTGCGGTGTTCGGTAAGGCGGCTAGCGAGCCTGAACACTGCTGTCTTGTGCAGGGTGAGGAGCCGTTCGGCTAGCCGGTTGGCGGACCAGAGGGCTTCGAGGCCATGGTCTGCCTCGAAGCGGGCGAGGTCGTCGCATGCGAGATCGAGGTATGGGGTGGTGCCGAGAGTGCGCGCTGCCACGTCACCGGCAGCGGTGATGGCAGCGCGGTGGTCGTGGGGTGCTCTGCTGTAGTCCCAGGCGGTGTAGCCGGATCCGTCCTGTCCGACGTGGATGGTGTGCACGTGGTAGCCGAGGGCGCGGGCGACGACGGCGTGTCCGGCTTCGTGTTCCGCGCAGGCTCGTATGCGGTCGGTCATGGCATCCACCTGTCGGCTGCTTCTGGCCCGTACCAGTCGCGGAGTCGGGAGTGGACGTTCTCACGTGCGTTGACTTCGGCGTCGGCGCGGCGTCGGCGGAGTCGGTGGTCGGCGTCGAGTTCGCGCTGTCGTTCCTCGCGCCGGGAGAAGATGAACCCGTCGTCTTGGGTGTCGGGCTGCTGGAGTTCCCGACGCTGTACGCGGCTTGGTGGAGGCTGCGGGAGCGGGCCCGTGACGCCGGCGAGGTGGTCTTCGGCGACGCGCCTTGTGTAGGCGTGGTCTGGGCGGCTGATCCGCTCACACAGGGCCTGGAATTCTTCGTCACGCACAGCGTTCTCCCAACTGAATCGCGATGTCTGACCACAGTTCGTGGCGTGTCTGGCCGGTGGCTTTGGAGAGCCTGTGGAGGAGTTCGCCAAAGACTGCGGCGAATCCCGCTGCGGTGTCGTAGGGGTCGCGGCTGGCGATGTCGTCGATGATGAGCTTGCCGACGGCGTTGAGGTCCCCTGTGGACTCGTCGGGTTCGAGGATCCAGGTCCCGAGTTCGGTGGTGCTCTTGATCGCTTCGATGGTCTTGGGGCTGACGTCGTCGCTCACGGGGGTGAACTCCTTCAGGTAGTTGAGGCCGTCTGCGCGGAGCTCGACCCGGCCGGCTTGACGAAGGCGGTGGAGAGTCGTTCGTGCTGCTGATCCGCCCAGGCGTGTGGTGACGTCTCGTGTGGGGAGTCCCGGCTGACGTCGGAGAAGCTCGAGCACTGCTTCGGTGCGGCTGAGCCCGGAGAGGTTGAGTTCCGTGGGTTGGTCACGAGGTTCTCGTTGCCGATCCCGTTGCTGATCGCTTTCGCGATCAGCACGTTGTCCGTGCTGGCCGCGTTCAGCGCGGGCAGAGTCCCGGCAGGCATCTCGCACTGCGGCACGGCAGGCCGCCCACGCTGCCCGAAGTTTCGGGATGTGGCGGCTACCGAGTTCTGCGCCAAGGAGAACAGCGTGGACGTGTTCGAGTTCGGCGGTGGTGCAGTCACGGAGGGCTTTGGTCACTGCGTTGTCGGTGTGCCCGACTTCGGCGAACGCAGCAAACGCGGCCGTGATGGCGCGATTGCTGTCTCTGAAACCGACCGCTGTGTCCACGAGGGCTCCGCGGAACATCTGGTGCAGGTCGGGGCTAAGTACCGTGATAGCGGCAACGATGGCGTGATCGTGGGCGTTTTGCTCCGTGGTCGTCACAGTTCTGCCTCCACGAGGTCGGCGAGTACGCGCCACAGTGGGCGGTTGCTGCGGTCTGCGTTCTGGGCCAGGATCTTGTGCAGCTGGAACCTCGCCAACGGGTCGATTTCGCGGGCGATGGTCACGCAGGCATCGGGCGCGGAGAACCCTGTTCCTGCGGCCAGATCAGCCACGACGAGGAAGAACCCCGCGAGCGCGTATTCGGACTGGCCGAGCAGATTCTCGGCGAGCTCTGCGGCACCATCGCGGAGTGAGTGCCGGGACTCCGCACTCATCACTGCCACTGTGTCGTGGAGTGTTTCGACGGACCTCGTCATCTCGGCACCCCGCTTGCTGAGCGGGTCACGAGTGAACAGTTTTGAACTGTTTCCCGTATCCCCCGCGCGCACACACATAAGGGCTTCATACGGAAAACCCTTCGCAACTGTTCACTTCCGCAGGTCAGGACCACATTCCCTCCGTCTCTGCTTCGGTCGCCGCGAGGCCGATTCCGACGTAAACGTACGCACCGCCCGCCCCCCGCTTCTTCTCGAAGCGGTCGGCCATTCGGCGCCCGAACTCGGTCTGCGTCATGGCGGGGTGCCCGTGTTGCATTCCCCACGTAGCCCATGTCTCGAAGAGCGCCTTCGCTTTCACCTTCACCATCGGGCCGGTGACGCATTCGTCGCTCAGGAACTGCGCTAGGGGGTCGCTCTCGCTGCGGTAGGCCTCCGTGCGCTCCTGAACCGCGGGAGGCGGGTTCAACCCCTCGGCCTGATAGTCCTGCCACCCCTCGAAGACCCATGCGAGGACCGCGGGGAGTTGCGCCTTCAGCTTTTCGGGCAGCTTCACGTCGGGTTCCTCGACAGTGACGTCGAAGGGCACCACGCTCAGCCGCCGCCACATGGCACGGTCATCTGCCGAAACGCGCGGCGGGTGGTTCGTGACGTAGAGCAGAGAGTGCGAGGGGGCGAACTCGAACGGATTCTCCCGCATTCTGTTCGCGCGGATGGTGTCGCCGCCCGTCAGTCTTTTCACGGTTCCGGCGGCGATCACATCGCCTTCGTCGGTCTCGGACGTCACCACCAGCCGTGCGCCGTGCAGGTCCGCGAGGAACGTGGCGTGGCGTTCATGTTTGGTCTTCATGATCAGTTTGGGGTCCACGGTGATCCCGTAGTCCCCAAAGGCCGCGAGGACGGCGTCGACGAGGACCGACTTTCCGTTGCCTCCCGTGCCGGTCAGGATCGGCAGCATGTGCTCCCGGACGGTTCCGAGCATCGCGAGACCGAGCACCCGTTGCAGGTACCGCCGGACTTGTTCGTCAGGTAGCACTTCTTGCAGAAAAACGCTGAAGAGCTCCGAGTGGGCATCTGGCCGGACGCTGGTCCCAGCGCACTTCGTGATCATGTTGCGGGGGTTGTGTGGCTGCAAGGCCCCCGTTTCAAGGTTCAGCGTGCCGTTGAGGACGTTGAACAGGTGCGGGTGACTGTTGGTGTGCTCGGCGGAAACCGTCATGGGCTTCATATGTCTCGCCAGTTCGAGCACGCCGACGAAGCCGCCGCTGCTCTCGCACTTCTTCACGTCCGAGAGCAGGGCTTCGCGGTCCTTCTGTGCCATGTCGACGGACTCGTGCCTGATGTCCTTCAGCAGTGAGATCAGCCGGCGGCGGGCCTTGCCGTCCCGGTCCTCTACCCAGTGGGTACCGGACCAGTAATGCCAACCCATCCCGTGGATGTACAGGAGCTGTCCGGAGTACGCGTTGGCGAACCGTTCTGCGATGCGGAGTTGTCCCGTGTGGACTTCTTTCCGGAATGGCAGGACGGCGGCTTCAGCGTCGTCGGCAGGGAGGTAGGTGGTATCGATGCTCACGCGGCGACCCCTTTTTCTCGGGCTTCCACCTGTGCCCAGGAGGCTGCGGCACGCGCGCGGATCTGTTGCGGTGTAAGAGGTTCGGCCGTGAACACGGCCCTGCGCCGCTGAAGCTCACCGTAACTACACTTCCCCGCGAGCCCTTTCGACAGGCTTGCGACCGCGGCCGACGTGTCACGCAAGTCCGCGCGGTGCGTCCACTCGACCCATTCGGCGACTAAGTCCGCGATATGAGGTGAGAGCGTGAGAAGTCGCCAGCAGGCGGCCGCGTGAACGACTGAAGCGAGGCGCCTCGGGTCATCGCCTGGCAGCGCGAACCACTCCTCGGACCCGTACTCCGGCGGGCGCATTAGTTCGAGCATTCGTCACCGTCCATCAGGACGTCGACAATCTGTTCGCCAGAAGGCCCAGAGCAGCGAAGTGGTCGAACGCGACGACATTCGCATTCGTCGTCGCTCGACACGGGTGCGGTGTCGTGGACTTCCACAGGTCACGTCGTCCGCTCAGTGGTACCATCCGCAGCGAAGCGTCTCGCCTGCGCCGCAACTGTTCGGGAATCTGTGCGCTATCGCTTACCCTGGTCGAGTTGGTTGTGGCGTGGTGGCCGCATTGTCTGTCGGGCGGGGCTCCAGCGGGGTCCCGTTCGTCATGTTCGGGGCTCATGCTGCGGCGCCCCCGCCTCTGCACCTTTGCAAGTACGCGTGAACGTCGTTCCAGTCATACCTCGCGTGCCTGCCGACGAGGGTGTACTTGGGTCCGGTGCCGCGGTAGGCCCACTGTTCGAGGGTTCGAGCGGGGAGCCGCAGGAAATCCGCGACTTCTTCCCTGGTCGCGAGCGGTCTCTGGTCTTGCATCGGTGTTACACCTCCCGGTGTCACATCGTTTTGATAGATTAGCCTATCGGCACGATGTCTTGTGATGCAGTAACGATGGCCGCAAGGCGGGAAACTGTCAAGAAGACACGCGCAAGCATCGTGAGCTATTGCGTATCTATCGTTTTGATGCCATGGTGAGCGCATGGCGAAAGCACAAGGTCCCGTGCAGAACATCGGCCCCACCGGGGAGCGCGTCGCGCATAACCTCCGGGCGCTTCGGGGGGTGATGACCTACAAGGAGTTGTCCGATCGACTCGACCGACTAGGGCGACCGATCCCCGTACTTGGGCTCTCGCGCATCGAGAACAATGCGCGCCGAGTCGACGCCGATGACCTGATCGCTCTTGCCCTCGCCCTCAACGTGCCCCCGAACCGCCTGCTGCTGCCGGTAGATGGTTCGAGCGTCCCACTCACGACCACAGTCGAAGAGGATCAGGAGTTCGCATGGCGGTGGGCCTACGGCGAAGAACCGCTTCTGCGTGCGGCGGCAGCCTTGGAGGGTCCCGAGGCGGCATACGACGATCTGTACGAGAGCTTCGTGCGTCGTGGGCGCCCGGACGGCGACCGGCAGCGTGACCAAGATACTGCTGTTCGAGCTGCGGAAGACGTCCTCTATCTGATCAACACGATTGTCGAGAAGCGGCGCCAAGCTGAAGGCGAGGCGCGGCAAGACTCGACTGAAGACCTGCGGCGCAACAACTACGGACGGCAGCCAGATCCCAGGCCGCTACCGGAACGGCTCAAGGGCGCCTTGAAGCGCCTCCTGGCCGAGGTCGACGACATGCCGGAGGCGCACGATGGCAACCGTTGAGGACAGATGGTGGAGACAGGTCAAGGTCGACGGCAAGCCGCTGTTCGACGACGACGACAAGCCGGTCTTGGAGAAGACTGAGCGCTACGGGAAGGGAATGCGGTGGCTTGCGCGGTGGCGTGAGCCCGACAAGCGCGAGCGTAAGAAGTCGTTCGTGAAGAAGACCGAGGCCGAGGCGCACATCGTGCTAGTGGAGGCTGACAAGCTCCGCGGCACGTACATCGACATTCGCGCCGGCGAGATCCTGTTCAGCGCCTACGCCAAGCAGTGGATCCAGCGTCTTGAAGTCGACCTCGACCCGCTGACCATCCAGAACATCGAAGACCGGTTTCGGCGCTACGTCGAACCGTTCCCGCTGTGGCGATCGCAACTGAAGGCGGTCGCAAAGCCCTCGCCCATCCAGAACTGGCTGCGCAGCCTGGGGAAGGTCACCACCTCGAAAGGTGACCCGCTCGCGAAGTCCACCCAGAGCGTCGTCTTCAGCCACGTTTCCGCGATGCTGACCGACGCCGCCGAGAACGAGGTGATCGCGAAGAACCCTTGCCGCTCACGGGTGGTCAAAGCCCCGCGGCCGGATCACGCGAAGATCGTGCCATGGGCGCGCGAGTGGGTCATGGGGGTCCGGAACGCGCTGCCACCCCGGTACAGGATCTTCATCCCCCAAGGCGTGGGCCTCGGGTTGCGGCAGGGCGAGATCTTCGGCTTCTCCCCTGACGACGTCGACTGGCTACGGGGGAAGGCCACCATCCGGCGACAGGTGAAGCTTGTCGGCAACCGGCTGTGCTTCGCCCTCCCCAAGGGGCGCAAGGAGCGGGAGGTCCCTCTATCCCCGACTGTCCGGGACGAGCTCGCGGCCTACATGACCGAGTTCCCCGCGGTGGAGGTGACGCTGCCGTGGGAGCACGGCGAAGGCAAGCCGGTCACGGTGAAGCTGTTCGTCACCACCCGGGAACGCGGGGCCTGCAACAGGAACCACTTCAACGCGAACGTGTGGAAGCGCGCTCTCGACAAGGTGGGCATCCCCTCGGAGCGCGTGAACGGAATGCACGCCTTGCGGCACTTCTTCGCGAGCACCCTGCTTGATGCACGCGAGTCCATCGTCGCCGTCGCCGCTTACCTGGGGCACCACAACCCTGCGGTTACGCTGAAGTACTACGCGCACCTCATGCCGGAGTCCGAGAACCGCACGAAGAGCGCCATCGACGCGATGTGGGCGCCCCAGAACGCCGACGGTTCGTTCACCATCACCGCAGTCGGAGATTCGCCGCGTGCCCCAGGTGTGCCCCAGCTACCGTCCGGACAGGGTTTGACCAGCGGAAACGCTCAGAAGAGGCGGAACTCGTCCGACTCGATGCCGCGAAGCGCGTCGTAGTCCAGCGTGAGGCACCGGATGCCCCGGTCCTCGGCCAGCACCCGCGCCTGCGGCTTGATGATCTGCGCCGCGAAGACGCCCTGCACCGGCGCCAGCAGCGGGTCGCGGTTGAGCAGTTCGAGGTACCGCGTCAGCTGCTCGACGCCGTCGATCTCGCCGCGCCGCTTGATCTCGACGGCGACGCTGGCCCCGTCGGCGTCGCGGGCCATGATGTCGACCGGCCCGATCGCGGTCGGGAACTCCCGCCGCACCAGGGTGTAGCCGTCGCCGAGGGTCTTGATGTGCTCGGCGAGCAGTTCCTGGAGGTGCGCCTCGACGCCGTCCTTCTGCAAGCCCGGTTCCGCGCCGAGTTCCTGGGCGTGGTCGTGGAAGATCTCGTCGATCGTGATGACGAGCTTCTCCCCTTGCTTGTTCTCGACGATCCACAGCTTGCCGTCCTCGATCAGCCAGCACGGCGGGCTCATCCAGTTCAGCGGCTTGTAGGCGCGGTCGTCCGAGTGCACGGACACCGAGCCGTCGGCCTTCACGAGCAACAGCCGGGTGGCCATCGGCAGATGGGCGGTCAGACGGCCGGCGTAGTCGACCTGGCAGCGAGCGATCACTAGGCGCACCCCGCGAGGGTAGGACAAGCACGGCGATACTGTGCGCATGGACCCCGTTCAGCGTGTCAGCTCCCGCGAGGTGTACCGGAACAACTGGATGACCGTTCGCGAAGACGCCGTCCGGCGGCTCGATGGTTCCGAAGGGATCTACGCGGTCGTCGACAAACCCACTTGCGCGGTGATCATCCCGTTCGACGGCGCCTGGTTTCACCTGGTCGAGCAGTTCCGCTACCCGCTCGGGCTGCGGCGCTGGGAGTTCCCCATGGGCACCGCCCCCGAGCTGGCCGACGTCCCGCCGCCGGAACTCGCCGCCCGCGAACTGCGCGAGGAGACCGGGCTGATCGCGGGCTCGATGACCGACCTCGGTGTGACCGACGTGGCCGCCGGCATGTCGAGTCAGCGCGGCCGCGTGTTCCTGGCCACCGATCTCACGCAGGGTGAGACCCAGCGCGAGGTCGAGGAGCAGGACATGCGGACGGCGTGGATCGAGCGCGGCGAGTTCGAAAAGATGATCGCTTCCGGCGACATCACCGACGCGCAGACGCTGGCCGCCTACATGCTGCTGCTCATGCGCGAACGCGGCTGAAGCCTCAGTCCGGCCAGACCGGGGAACGCTTCTCCTGGAAAGCAGCCATCCACTCACGCGCTCCCGGCAGCTGCGACGCCGAGGCCATCACCTCCAGCGCCAGCGCGTAGGCGTCGGCTTCGGGCCGGTCCAGCTGCGCGTAGAGGGTCTGCTTGCCCATCGCCTTGCTCGCCCGGCTGCCCCGCGTCGCGCGCGCCAGCAGGTCGGCGACGGCGTCGTCCAGCCCGGCGTCCGGGACGACGCGGTTCACCAGGCCCCAGTCCAGCGCGGTCGCGGCGTCGACGACGTCGCCGGTGAGCGCCAGTTCCATCAGCCGTTTCCGCCCGATCGAGCGGGCCACCGGCACCGCGGGCGTGTGACAGAACCAGCCGCCCTTGCCACCGGGCAGCGCGAATCCGGCGGACTCCGCGGCGACGGCGAGATCGCACGAGGCCACCAGCTGGCAGCCCGCCGCGGTCGCGAGCCCGTGCACCCGCGCGACGACGACCTGCGGCACCGACTGCATCGTGCCCATCAGGTCCGTGCACAGCCGCAGCAGCTCACGCACGGCCATCAGGTCACGCGCGGCGACGTCACCGAAGTCGTGGCCCGCCGAGAACACCGGTCCGGCGCCCGCGAGGACGATCCCGGTGGCGTCGGTGTCCCCGGCCTCACGGAACGCCGCGAGCAGCTCGGCGAGGTGGTCCGCCGACAGCGAGTTCCGCCGCGCGGCGCGGTTCATGGTGACGGTGACGGTGTCGCCGTCCCGCTTCACGAGGATGTGCTCGTACTCGGCCATGCTTCGACGGTAACCGACCGGAACGTCCGGCGATACGAATCGGGCCCGACGCCGACGTCCGCCCGGAGCCTTCGCCGCAGGTTGGCGGCGGTGCCGAGCCCGGAACGCCGCGCGATCCGCTCGACCGGGAGCTCGGTCGTCTCCAGCAACCGCCGCGCGAGCCGCACCCGCTGCGCGCGCAGCCAGCGTCCCGGCGTCACCCCGGTGGCCGCCGCGAACTCGCGATGGAAGGTCCGCTCGCTCAGCCCCGCGTGGGCGACGAGGTCCTCGACGCCGATGTCGTCGGCGATCCGCTCCAGCGCCCAGTCCATTGTGGACGAAACGCTCGGTCGCGACGGCTTGGGCGGCAACGGGTTGTCGACATACTGACGCTGCCCGCCCTCCCGCGCGGGCGGCATCACGAGCCGCCGGGCGAGAGCGGCCGCGACCTCGGCGCCGTGATCGCGCCGCACCAGGTGCAGGCAGAGATCCAGCCCGCCGACGACACCGGCGGACGTCAGCACGTCACCCTCGTCGGTGAACAGGACGTCCCGTTGGACGACGGCGTCGCGAGCGGCGGTTTCGAGGTCGTCCAGCAGCCGCCAGTGCGTGGTGACGGACCGGCCGTCGAGCAGCCCGGCCGCGGCGAGGGTGAAGGCGCCGGAGCACAGCGACGCCGCGGTGATCCCGGCCCGGTGCGCCTTGCGCAACGCGGCGACGGCGGCCTCGGGCACCTCGGCGTGCGGATCGACCCGGCCCGGCACGAGGACGAGGTCGCAGCCGTCCAGTCCGGTCAGCCCGTGCGTCGCCCCGACCTGGCCGAACGGGTGGATGGTGACCGTGGCGCGGCCGGGCGCGCAGAGCCGGACCTCGAAGGGGCCGATGCCGCTGTCGGTCCGGTCCACGCCCCAGACCTCGCCGATCACGCCGAGGTCGAAGGACCGGCTGCCCGGCAGGAGGAGCACACCCACGGTTCGCATGGCAGAAAAGTACCGCATCGCGCGTCTTCTGCCACTCCCCCGACGGCGCCCGCGGGAACGAAACTCGAAGCCATGACCACTGAAACCAAGGCCCTGCTCGTGATCGACGTCCAGCGCGGCTTCGACAAGCCCGTCTGGGGCCCGCGCAACAACCCCGGCGCGGAGGCCAACATCAAGGCGCTCGTCGACGCCTGGCAGGAGCGCGGGCTGCCGATCGTGCTGGTGCACCACGACTCCGTGAAGCCCGGCTCGTCGCTGAACCCCGGCCAGGAGGGCAACCACTTCAAGCCCGAACTCGACGGCGTGCGCGCGGATCTGGTGTTCGGCAAGAAGGTCAACTCGGCCTTCCACGGCGACATCGACCTCGACGGCTGGCTCAAGACCCGCGGCATCACGTCGTTCGTGCTCGCCGGCATCCAGACGAACTTCTGCTGCGAGACCACCGCGCGCGTCGGCGGGAACCTCGGCTACGACGTGACCTTCGCGCTCGACGCCACGTTCACCTTCGACCTCGCCGGGCCGGACGGGAGCGTCCTCACCGCAGACGAGCTGTACCGGGCGACCGCGACGAACCTGCACGGCGGCGGCTTCGCCACGGTCACCTCGACCAAGGAGATCCTCGGGAGCCTTTGAGGTCTCGCGGCCGAACGGGGTCAAGTGGGTCGTGAGTGGTAAGTGTCGTTAGAACGGCACTTACCACTCACGACCACCTGGACCGACGCTCTCCGCCGCGTGACCGATCGGACGACACCGGTGATCCGACGGACGACACGGGTGATTGAAGGGACGACACGATCGTGGCCGGGGCCCCGACGCGAGTCGTCCGCCTGGACACGTGTGTCGTCCATCCAGTCACGCGTGTCGTCCCTCCCATCACACGAAATCACCCCGGCCGGCTCGGTCCCGACGGCCTGCCCATCTGCCGCACAGCGTGAAGGTCGAGTTTTCCCGGCTGAGCCGTGTGAAGGAGACCTTCGCGCCCGACCTTTGTGGCTGCTGGTGCACATGAAGCGACCGTGGCGATCGCCGATTCCCGACCGACCGCGGTCAGATCCCAGCAGGGTACGCGAGACCCATTTGGCCCTAACCCGAATCGCCACTCACGACCACCTGGACCGACGCCCTCCCGCAGCCGTCTCCTCCTGCGGCCGCCCTCAGGCCCGGTCGATCACGGCTTTGAGGAACCGGCGCGTCCGGTCGTGTTCCGGATCGTTGAACAGCTTCTCCGGCGCGGCGTCCTCAAGCACCTGTCCCCCGTCGAACATCATCACCCGGTCCGAGACGTCCCGCGCGAACTGCATTTCGTGCGTGACACAAAGGATCGTGATGTCGGTGGACGTCGCGATCTCGCGCAGCACGCGCAGCACGTCGGCGACCAGTTCCGGGTCGAGCGCCGAGGTCACCTCGTCCAGCAGCAGCACGTCCGGTCGCATCGCGAGCGCGCGGGCGATCGCGACGCGCTGCTGCTGGCCGCCGGAGAGCCGGGTGGGGTGCGCGTCCTTCTTGTCCTCGAGCCCCACCATCTCCAGCAGTTCGACGGCCCGCGCCTCGGCCTCGTCCCGGGGGACGCCGAGCGAGTGGATCGGCGCCTCGGTGATGTTGCGCAGCACGTTCATGTTGGGGAACAGGTTGAACTGCTGGAACACCATGCCGATCCGCTTGCGCACGTCCCGCAGGTACTTCTCGTCCGCGGGCACCAGTTTCTCGCCGCGTTTCATATGGCTCAGGTAATCGCCGCAGACCTCGATGGTGCCGCCGTCGACCTTCTCCAGGGTCATCAGCAGCCGCAGGATCGTCGTCTTGCCGGACCCGCTCGGCCCGATCAGCGAGACGAATTCCCCTGGCGCGACGGTGAAATCGAGGTCCCGCAGCACGACGTGGTCGCCATAGGACTTGACCACCTGGGAAAACCGGATCATCGGGGAATCAACTGTGGGCGGCACGTCGCTCCAACCTTCTCACCAGAATCGAAGCCGGCAGGCTCACCAGCAGGAACAGCACCCCGGCCAGGGTGTAGGGCTCGGTGACGCGGAACGTTTCGGCACCGACCTCCTTCGCCCTCGCCAGCACGTCGACGACGCCGATCGCCAGCAGCAGCGGGGTTTCCTTGAACATCGAGATCGTGTAGTTGCCGAGCGCGGGCAGCACCCTCGGCACCGCCTGCGGCAGCACCACCGCGGTCCACACCCGCGACCTCGGCAGGTTCAGCGCGGTCGCGGCCTCCCACTGTCCTTTCGGGACGGCCTCGATCCCGGCCCGGTAGACCTCGGCCGAGTAGGTCGCGTAATGCACGCCGAGCGCGATGACACCGGTGACGAACGGGGACAGCGTCATCCCGCCCACCGGCTGGATCACGTAGTAGAGGACGAACACCTGGATCAGCAACGGCGTGCTGCGGACGAACTCGATGAACAGCACGACCGCCTGGGACAGCACGGGAATCCCCGTGCGGCGGAGCAGCGCGAACACCAGGCCGAGCACGTACGCGACCACCGAGCCGAGCAGGGTGATCTCGATGGTGACGAGAAGCCCTTCCAACAGCAGCGGAACCGAATTCGCGGCCGCTTCCCAGCTCCAGTCCATCACACACCTCCCGCGGCGGCGGTCATCTTGGCCGGGGCCCGGCCGAGACGTCGTGCCGCGAACCGTTCCAGCAGCCGCATCCCGCCGGTGATCAGCAGCGCGAGCAGGAGATAGAGCACGAGTTCGGTGCCGTAGATCCAGCCGATCTCGGCACTGAACACCGGCCGCAGCAGTTCGCCTTGGCGCGCCATCTCCGGGACGGCGATGAACGACAGCAGGGCGGTGCTCTTCAGCAACTGGATGAAGAGATTGTTGAACGGTGGCAGCATTTCCGCGAACGCCTGCGGCAGGATCACCCGCCGCATCCGCTGCGCGGGGGTCAGGTTGAGCGCGACGGCGCCCTCGAACTGCGCCCGCGGTACGGAATTCACCGCGCCGCGGACGATCTCCGCGCCATAGGCGCCGTGGTTGAGGCCCAGCACCAGGATTCCGGCGAACATCGGCACCAGCTGGAGGCCGACCAGCACCGGGAGCACGAAGTAGAGCCAGAACAATTGGACGACTTCCGAGGTGCCGCGGAAGATCTCGACGTAGACGCGGGAGATCCCGCGCACCACCCGGGAGGGCGATCTCAGCGCGAGACCGGCGACCAGGGAGAGCACCATGGTGAGCGCGATCCCGCCGAGCGCGGCGGTGACGGTCGCGGTCAGTCCACTGAGGACGGTTGTGACGATGTGCGATACCGACGACGACATGACGTCCGCCCCGTCACACCGCGCAGAGTTTCTCGGTGGTCACGTCGGCCTTCGGCAGGTTGTCCGCCGAGAACCCGAACGGCGTCACGATCTTGGTCCATTCGCCGCTGTCGTGCAGTTTCTTGAGTTCGGCGTTGAACGCCTCGCGCAGCGGGTTGTCGTCCTTGCGGAAGACGAACGCGCCGGCGGAGACGACCGGCTTCCCGTCCTTGACCGGATCGAAGCCCGGGGTCACTTCCGCCGCGGCGCCCGGGCTCTTCGCCAGGACATCCTTGAGGGAGATGTCGGTGAGCGCGGCGCAGTAGACCCGGCCGTCGGTGACCGCGCGGAGCATGTTGTCCTGTGAATCGAGGGTGACGATCTGGTCCTCGGCGACCCCGGAATCGGTGGCGTACCCCTTTTCCACCGCCGCCGAGAGCACCGCGACCTTGACCTTCTTGGCCGCGATGTCCTCGAACTTCAGCACCTGCTGCGGATTCCCCTTGGGTACCAGCAAAGCCGTCAGCGCCGAGTAGTCGGGGATCGAGAAGGCCGCGGCGTCGCACCGCTCCTTCTTGATGTTCATCCCGGCCGCGACGAGGTCGTACTTCCTGGCGTTGAGCGCGGGGATCAGCTGGTCGAACGAGACCGCTTCGGCTTCCACGTTGTCGATGCCCATGGCCTTGAAGACGGCGCGGGCGACTTCCGGCGCTTCACCGGTCACCTTGCCGCTCTGGTCCGTGAATCCGTATGGCGCTTCGTTCGCGATACCGATCTTGATCTTCTTCGCGTCCTTGGCAGCCTGGAGCGCGTCGCCCGAAGACGTCGATGTGCAGGCGGACAACAGAACCGGACCGCCGATCGTCACCGCCCCCAGGACCGCGGACCGCCGGAAGAACTCCCGCCTCGACCACTCGCCGTGCACCATAGCGGCACCTCTTTTCGATTAATCGGTTTAATCGAAACGTAGGTGGGTACCTTTGCGCGGGCAGTGTGAGCGGGTGACGAACCACCTGCCGTTACGGTACCGAGATTTACGGTGACTTTACGTGCTCAGGCCATGGCGCTCCCGCACCAATCCGACAATTCCGTCCATGATGTCGGTGAGTTCGTAGTCCTTCGGCGTGAACACCTTCGCGATTCCCCGCTCCAGCAGGAGCTTCTCGTCGTCGGGCGGGATGATGCCGCCGACGATGACCGGGATGTCGCCCGCGCCCGCGTGCCGCAGCCCGTCCACGACCTGCGGCACGACTTCGAGGTGCGAACCCGAGAGCACCGAAAGCCCGACCACGTGCACGCCCTCCTGGACGGCGGCCGCGACGATCTGCTCCGGGGTGAGCCGGATGCCCTGGTACACCACTTCGAAACCGACGTCGCGCGCCCGCACGGCCACCTGCTCGGCGCCGTTGGAATGGCCGTCCAGACCGGGTTTGCCGACCAGGATCCGCAGCCGTTCGCCGATTTCGGTGCTCGTCGTCTTGACCCTGTCGCGGACCCGGCGGATCTCCT
Organism: Amycolatopsis azurea DSM 43854; assembly: GCF_001995215.1. GTDB lineage: Bacteria > Actinomycetota > Actinomycetes > Mycobacteriales > Pseudonocardiaceae > Amycolatopsis > Amycolatopsis azurea. The sequence goes on along the minus strand of NZ_MUXN01000004.1, from coordinate 255,088 downwards.
CGTTGCCCTCGCCCGCGGCCGCCGAGGCGGAAACCCCGGTGGGAGCCCGGTATTCGCCGAAGACCTCCCGCAGCGCACCCGACCATTCGCCGGTGGTGACCCCGGCGCGAGCACAGTCGATCGTGGCCTCGAACAGGTTCTCCGACGTCTTCGCGATGGCCTTCAGCTTCTCCAGCGAAGCCTCGGCGGCCGCGTTGTCGCGACGCGTCCGCCATTCCTCGATCGCGGTGACGGCCTGCTTCTCGACGGCCGGGTCGATCGTCTCGATCGCCTTGGCGCCTTCGGCTTGCAGAGGTGAGGGTTCGGTGGTCTCGAACTTGTTGACCCCGACCAGGATCCGCTCGCCGTTCTCCATCCCGCGCCGGAGTTCCGCGAGCGACGCGACGAGCTGCGACTTCATGTAGCCGCTCTCGACGGCCGTGACCGCGCCGCCGAGATCCTGCACCCGGGCGATCTCCTCACGCGCGCCCGCCATGATCTCGTCGACCTTGGCCTGGATGACGTGCGAGCCGTCGAAGATGTCCTCGTACTCCAGCAGATCGGTCTCGAACGCCAGCACCTGCTGCATCCGCAGCGCCCACTGCTGATCCCACGGCCGGGGCAGGCCGAGCGCCTCGTTCCAAGCGGGCAGCTGGATCGCGCGCGCCCTGGCGCCGCGGGAAAGGGAGACCGCGAGCATTTCCAGCACGATGCGCTGGACGTTGTTCTCCGGCTGCGCCTCGGTCAGGCCCAGCGAGTTGACCTGAACGCCGTACCGCAGTCGCCGTGCCTTGGGATCCGTTACGCCGTAACGATCCCGGGTGATCTCGTCCCAGAGCGCGGTGAACGCGCGCATCTTCGACATCTCTTCGACGAACCGGACACCGGCGTTGACGAAGAAGGAGATCCGCGCGACCACCTTGGCCATGTCGGCCTGCTCGACCTGCCCGGAATCCCGGACGGCGTCGAGGACGGCGATGGCGGTGCACAACGCGTACGCGACCTCTTGCGTCGGCGTCGCGCCGGCCTCCTGCAAGTGGTAGCTGCAGATGTTGATCGGGTTCCACTTGGGCACGTGGTGCACGGTCCACGCGATCATGTCGGTGATCAGGCGGAGACTCGGGCCCGGCGGGAAGATGTAGGTGCCGCGGGAGAGGTATTCCTTGATGATGTCGTTCTGCGTGGTGCCGGTGAGCTTGGCCAGCACCTCGTCGACGTCGCGCCCTTCGGCTTCGGCCTGCTCTCGCGCCACGGAGACGTAGAGCGCCAGCAGCCACATGGCGGGCGCGTTGATCGTCATCGACGTGTTGGCCTCGGCGAGCGGGATCCCGTCGAAAAGCCGCCGCATGTCGCCGATGTGCGAGACCGGGACGCCGACCTTGCCGACCTCGCCCTTGGACAGCTGGTGGTCCGGGTCGTAGCCGGTCTGCGTGGGCAGGTCGAAGGCGACCGAGAGCCCGGTCTGCCCCTTGGCGAGGTTGCGCCGGTACAGCTCGTTGGACGCGGCCGCGGACGAGTGGCCCGCATAGGTCCGCATCACCCAGGGGCGGTCCCGTTCACGGTCCGTGGGATAGGGCACGGTACACCTCCGGCGCTGGACGACCGCCTGAGTGTACCGGCCGGTAACATCGCTCGCGCAGTTGAATCAGACACAGTCGGGTCATTCTCCGACGGCCTGGACCTCCGGGGGCTGCTGGCGCTGTCGTGCCTCGTCAACGGCTTTCGCGAGCTTTTCCCGCACCTTCGCCACCTCGCTGACCCCCACGAGGATGACCGGCGGCTCGCGGTCCTTCCCGGAGCCCGCGCCGAAGTTCGCCGACGCCCACGCCAGCACGCCGAGCCTGCCGAACGTGATCGTCCCGGTCTTGCCGGGTCCCGGGGTGACGACGGGATCCGCGAGCCCGGCCAGCTCCACGGAGTCCTCCTTGCGGCGGACCAGCGAACTGGTCGCGATGACCCGGCCGTCCGTCACGGCGTAGGTGGTCGAGGCCAGCCTGAGGTAGCGGATCAGCGGCCTGCCGACGAGATGGAACACGCCCGCGACGGTGAGCACGACCCACGCGGCCTGGTGGAACGCCGTCTCGTGGTTGGCGGAGAAGAACAGCGTGACGCCGCCGAGCAGGAGGAGGCCGACGGGGACGTTGAAGTAGTCGCCGGGATTGAAGAGGGGCCTGCGCACCGGCTGTCCGGCCCAGATGACGCGTTCGCCTGGGAGGAGGTCGATCTGCCCCTCATGCATGGCATCGCACATTACCCGCCGTTCCCGAGCGGGGGCAGCGTCCGATCGTCGGTCGCGCGACGGGTCCGCTTGCCCCGGCACTGTGACGGAAATCCGCGAGACTCCCCCGTTCCCTGCGTCTAGCGTGGGTGACCGTGACATGGAGTTCTTACAGCAGCTATCTGGTCATCGTCATCCTGATCGTCCTCGCACCGGGGCCGGACACGATGGTGATGCTCAAGAACTCGCTGTCCGGCGGCACCCGCGGCGGATTCCTGACCACGGCCGGGATCTTCGTGGCCAACTCGGTCCAGGGCACCGCCGCCGCGCTCGGCCTCGGCGTCGTCATCGCGCAGTCGCAGCCGGTGTTCGTGACGCTCAAGTGGGTCGGCGCCGCCTATCTGGTCTTCCTCGGTTTCCAGGCGCTGCGCGGTGCGTGGCGCGGCGACTACACCGGGGTCGCGGCGGCGAAGCAGCAACGGACGAGCGGGTTCCGCCGTTTCCGTGAAGGCTTCCTCTCCAACATCACCAACCCGAAGGTCCTCGTGCTGTACCTGTCGGTGCTGCCGCAGTTCCTCGACCCGGTGACGACCTCCGCGTGGGACGCGCTGCTGCTCGCCTACACCGTCGCGGTGCTGGGCGCGGTCTGGCTGCTGACGCTGCTGTTCTTCGTGCACCGCGTGCGGTCTTGGCTGGAGCGCCGCAAGGTCCGGCGGGCGCTCGACGGCGTCACCGGTGCCGCGCTGGTCGGCTTCGGCGCGGCCCTGGTACTGGAAAGCTAGGCACGCGCGAGTGGGTCGTGCCGGGTGAACGGCATTCTCCGTGTCGGGTCGATGTGCATGTCCCGAGCGCCACGCTGGGGACACTCACCGTCTCGAGCGTGGCGCTCGCTACGTACTGCCGTGACGTCCGGAGGCGGATGTTCCCAATGTCGCATCTGAGACGCTCAGCGACTCAAATGCGACATTGGGAACAAGGACCGAACGCCGTCAGGCGCGCTCGGGTTCGCCCGCGACGCGCTCGATCCGCGCGCCGAGGCGGTTCAGGTTCTCCACGAAATGCGGGTAGCCGCGGTCGATGTGGAAGACGTCCCAGACCTCGGTGACGCCGTCGGCGCACAGCCCGGCCAGCACCAGCCCGGCGCCGGCGCGGATGTCCGCGGCCCACACCGGAGCGCTCGACAGCTTCTCGACACCGCGGACGACGGCGTGGTGCCCGTCGGTCCGAGCGTCGCCGGAAAGCCGCATCATCTCTTCGATGAACCGGAACCGGGCCTCGTAGATGTTCTCCGTGATCATCGACGTGCCCTCGGACACCGCCGACAGCGCGACCGCGAACGGCTGGAGGTCGGTCGCGAAGCCGGGGTACGGCAGCGTCACCCAGTCGACCGCCTTCGGGCGCTCGTTCTGGACGATGCGGAAACCCTTGTCGTCGAACGTCTCGACCTCGGCACCCGCCAGGCGGAGCTTGTCGAGGACGAGGTCGAGGTAGTGCGGGTTGACGCCGCGGACGGTCAGGTCGCCCCGGGTCATCGCGGCGGCGAACGCCCAGGTGGCGCCGACGATCCGGTCGCCGATCACGCGGTGCTCGGTCGGGTGCAGCTTTTCGACGCCCTCGACGGTCAGGGTCGAGGTCCCCGCGCCTTCGACCTTCGCGCCCATCTCGGTCAGCATCGTGCAGATGTCGACGATCTCGGGCTCGCGCGCGGCGTTGTCGATGACCGTGGTGCCCTCGGCGAGCACGGCGGCCATCAGGATGTTCTCGGTGGCGCCGACACTCGGGAAGTCCAGCCAGATCTGCGCGCCGTGCAGGCCGTCGGCCTTCGCCACGACGCAACCGTGCTCGATGGTGCTGGTGGCGCCCAGTTTGCGCAGGCCGTTCTGGTGCATGTCCAGCGGTCGCGAGCCGATGGCGTCGCCGCCCGGCAGCGCCACGACGGCCTGCTTGAGCCGTCCGACCAGCGGGCCCAGCACGCAGACCGACGCGCGCAGCTTGCCCATCGCGGCCGAATCGGCCCGATGCGACAACTCTGCCGGAGTGGTGATCTTGGCGGTGTCGCCGTCGATGACGACGTCGCAGCCGACGCTGCGCAGGACGTCGGCCATCAGCGGGACGTCCAGGATCTGGGGGCAGTTCGTGATGGTCGTCGTGCCCTCGGCCAGCAGTGCCGCGGCCATCAGTTTCAGGACGCTGTTCTTCGCCCCGACCACGTCGACCTCGCCGACCAGCCGTGCTCCGCCGTGCACGTCGAAGTGCTCGCTCATGGGCGCCAATCATGCCCTCTCGCCCGGATTTGCCTTACGCCGGGCCGGTAGAGTCGGCTTCATGGTCGTTCGCATCAACCGCGTGTACACGAAGGTCGGCGACAACGGCACCACGGCGCTCGGCGACGGCTCCCGCGTGCCGAAGACGTCGCCGCGGCTGGCCGCGTACGCCGACGTCGACGAAGCCAACTCCGTCATCGGGCTCGCGCTCGCGATGGGCGGTCTGTCCGAGGAAATCGCGCAGGTGCTGCGTGGCGTGCAGAACGATCTCTTCGACGTCGGCGCGGATCTGTGCGCGCCGATCGTGGAGAACCCGCCGTACGAACCGCTGCGGATCACCGAGCGGTACATCGAGCGGCTGGAAGGCTGGTGCGACGAGTTCAACGAGCGCGTCCCGAAGCTGACGTCGTTCATCCTGCCGGGCGGCACCCCGGGGGCGGCGTTCCTGCATCAGGCCCGCACGGTCGCGCGGCGGGCGGAGCGCTCCGGCTGGGCGCTGTTCGAGGCCGAGCAGGCCACGACCAACCAGCTGGCGATCAAGTACCTGAACCGGCTTTCGGACCTGCTGTTCATCCTGTCGCGGCTGGCGAACCCGAACGGCGACATCCTGTGGCAGCCCGGCGGCGCGAGCTGAAGGGGACTTTCCCCGCGTAAGACGCAGTGAAGGACGCTTTCCCCGCATCGGATGCGGGGAAAGCGTCCTTCAGCTCGCGTTCAGCCCTGTTCCTGTGCCGCCCAATAGCGCTCGAGGTCGACGTCGGGCGTGCCGTCCTTGCCCGGGTCGATCGCCTTCATCGTGATCGTGTCCTCCAGGGACACGGACTCGGGAAGGTGGCTCCAGCGGTTCGTGTCCTCGCTCTGAGTCATGGAGCGAGAATAGACGCGGATCACGTCCGAAGCCGGGTAGAAATGCCGGTCGGTGAAGATCTCATGTTCGCTTCGGTATGCGAGTCAGAGGCCCCAGGAAGCCCTCAGGGACGCCAGGGCGTCGTGGAACCCCGGGAACGTCTTCTTCACGCAACCCGGGTCGTCCAGCGTGATTCCCGGTGTGCGCAGCCCCGTGACGCTGAACGCCATCGCGATCCGGTGATCGCGCCGGCACTTCACCAAAGCCCCCGTGGGCGCCCCGGGCCGGATCTCGATCCAGTCCCGCCCGGTCTCGACCGGGACGCCCATCGCGCGCAGGTTCTCCTCGCACGCGGCCAGCCGGTCGCATTCCTTGATCCGGGTGTTGTAGACGTCCTCGATCCGCACCGGCCCGTCCGCGAACGGCGCGATGGCCGCGAGCGTCGGCACGGTGTCGGAGATGTCGCGCATGTTCACGGTGACGCCGCGCAGCCCGCCCGTCCCCGTCACGGTCACCGCGTCCGGGCCCACCTCGACGTCCGCGCCCATCTGCCGCAGGACCTCGACGAAGGCCAGGTCCCCTTGCAAAGCGCCTTCGCCCAGCCCCGGCACGGTCACCGACTGCCCGGTCAGAGCCGCGGCCGCGAAGAAGTAGCTCGACGTCGACGCGTCGGGCTCGATCTCGTACCGGCAGGCCCGGTACGGCGTGGGCGGCACGACGAACGTGTCGCCGTCCCGGACGACCTCGACGCCGAAGCGCCGCATCATCGCGATGGTGATCTCGACGTAGGGCACCGAAACGAGGTCGGTGACGGTGATCCGCAATCCCTCCGCGGTCAGCGGCCCGACCAGCAGCAACGCGGTCAGGAACTGCGAGGACAGCCCCGCGTCCAGGGTCAGTTCCCCGCCCTTGATCCCGGCGGCCCGCACCACCAGCGGATGATGCCCCGGTGCACCTTCGAAGGTGAGGTCGACGCCCAGTTCGAGCAGCGCGTCGGTCAGCGGCCCCAGCGGCCGGGCGCGCATCTGCTCGGACGCGTCGAAGCGGAAGGTCCCGTGCCCGGCGGCGGCCAGTGCGGGCAGGAAGCGGGCGGTGGTGGCGCCGTCGCGGCAGAAGACGTCGGCACTGCCGACGGCGGGGCCCTCGGGCCTGCCGGAAATGGTCCACTCCGACTCGGAACGGGAAACCTGATAGCCGAGCCTGAGCAGGCCCTCGGCGAAGCCCTCGGAGTCGTCCGAACGCAGCGGCCTGCTCAGCACGGTCGTGCCGTGGGCGGCGGCCGCGAGGAACAGGCCTCGGGCGGTGATCGACTTCGAACCGGGGATGTCGACGATGGTCACGGCGTGAGCATACGACGTGCCCGCGGAACCGATTCAGGAAGCGCGTGGGAGACGACGCCCCGGAGGAGCGGATTCGAGCCAGGAAAGAAAGCCGGTGAGGGCGCCGGGGCCCATCGCGATCTCGATCGCCTCCTGCGTGGCGGACTCACATCGCAGGACGATCGAACCTTCGGGGACGGCGTACGCCTCCGTGCCGGACGGATCGCGCCGGTCCGCGATCTCCATGCTCGCCCGCTGGAAGACCCGGTCCGGGCCGGTCCGCAGGCTCCACACGCGGAACCAGACGAACTCGTCGCCCTCGTAGCGGCCCAGCCCCAGATGCCAGCTGGACCGCGCCTCGTCCGGACGCCACCGCAGTGCGACGCTCACGCCACCACCGCGGCGCATCCGGACCCACCGCAACGAATACCAGGCCACGACGACGGCCAGGATGGTCAGGGCCCCGAGAACTCCCACTGCGATTTCCACGGCCCGGCCCCTGCCCGTCGCCCGGTCAGACCGACTGACCGGCCGCGCGAAGCTGGGCTGACGCCCTAGCCCGCTCTTGCTCGTCTTCGCCGCCGAGCGCCTTCTTGGCCGCGTCGACGTCGATCTCGTCCGAAAGCTCGGCGCTCTCGGCGAGGATGCTCACGCCGGTCGCGGTGACCGACAGGAAACCGCCGTGCACCGCGGCGGTCACGATCTCGCCGTCCGTGGTCGTCACCTTCACGACGCCACCCTCGACGAGCTGGCCGAGAACCGGCTCGTGACCGGCCATGATGCCGATCTCGCCCTCGGTGGTCTGAGCCACCACGAACGTGGCGGTACCGGACCAGAGACGGCGCTCGACGGCTACCAGCTCGACAGAAATCTCAGCCACGTAGCTTCCCTTCACCTCAGGTGCTGGCACCGAGTGTAATAGTCAACGGTTCCTGTATGCGAACGACGGGACCAGCGTCCACAGTAGACACTGATCCCGCCGCTCATCGGAACATCACTTCTTGGTGATTTCCTTGTACTTCTTCTCGAGGTCTTCGAGGCCACCGATACCCAGGAACGCCTGCTCCGGGTAGTGGTCGAAGTCGCCCTTGGTGATGCGGTCGAAGGACTCGATGGTCTCCGACAGCGGCACGGTCGAGCCCGGGATCTGCGTGAACGCCTCGGCGACCAGCATGTTCTGCGACAGGAACCGCTCGATGCGGCGCGCGCGCTGAACGGTCAGCTTGTCCTCTTCCGACAGCTCGTCCATACCGAGGATCGCGATGATGTCCTGCAGTTCCTTGTACTTCTGCAGGATCCGGATGACCTCGGAGGCCACGCGGTAGTGGTCCTCACCGACGATGGCCGGGTCGAGAATGGTCGACGTCGACGCCAGCGGGTCCACCGCCGGGAAGATGCCCTTCTGGAACACGCCACGCGAAAGCTCCGTGGTGGCGTCCAGGTGGGCGAACGTCGTCGCCGGGGCCGGGTCGGTGTAGTCGTCCGCGGGCACGTAGATCGCCTGCATCGAGGTGATCGAACGACCACGGGTCGAGGTGATCCGCTCCTGGAGCTGACCCATCTCGTCGGCCAGCGTCGGCTGGTAACCCACGGCCGAAGGCATGCGGCCCAGCAGGGTCGACACCTCGGAACCGGCCTGGGTGAACCGGAAGATGTTGTCGATGAAGAGCAGCACGTCCTGGTTCTGCACATCGCGGAAGTACTCCGCCATGGTCAGCGCGGACAGCGCGACCCGCATACGGGTGCCCGGCGGCTCGTCCATCTGACCGAAGACGAGGGCGGTGTCGTTGATGACGCCGTCCTCGGACATCTCCAGGAAGAGGTCGTTGCCCTCACGGGTGCGCTCGCCGACACCGGCGAACACCGAGGTACCGCCGAAGTTCCGGGCGACACGGGTGATCATCTCCTTGATGAGCACCGTCTTGCCCACGCCGGCACCACCGAAGAGGCCGATCTTGCCACCCTCGACGTACGGGGTCAGCAGGTCGACGACCTTGAGGCCGGTCTCCAGCATCTTCGTCTTGCCTTCGAGCTGGTCGAAGGAAGGCGGGTTGCGGTGGATGCCCCAACGCTCGAGGTCGTCGCCGTAGCCGGGCTCGTCGAGGCACTCGCCGAGCGCGTTGTAGACGTGGCCCTTGACCTTGTCGCCGACCGGCACCGTGATGGGGCCGCCGGTGTCGGTGACCTCGGCACCACGCACCAGGCCGTCCTGCGGCTGGAGCGAGATGGTGCGGACGAGGTTGTCACCGAGGTGGCTGGCGACCTCGAGGGTCACCGTCTTGCGCAGCTGCTCGAACTCGATTTCGACCTTGAGCGCGTTGAACTGGTCGGGAACGGAACCGCGCGGGAATTCGACGTCGACGACCGGGCCGGTCACCGAGACGATGCGCCCCTTGGCACGGGCTTCAGTACTGGTCATCAGTCATCACTTCCTGCTGCGGTGAGAGCGTTCGCCCCACCGACGATTTCGGAGATCTCCTGGGTGATCTGCGCCTGGCGGGCCTGGTTCGCCTCCCGCGTCAGCGTGTTCACCAGATCGTTCGCATTGTCCGACGCCGCCTTCATCGCGGTACGGCGGGCAGCGAGTTCGGACGCGGCCGACTCGAGCATCGCCGCGAAGATCCGCGTGTTGATGTACTTCGGCAGCAGCGCGGAGAGCAGCTTTTCGGCACTGGGCTCGAACTCGTAGCTCGGGAGCAGGCTTTCGGGCTTCTCCTCGCCGTCCTCGGTGTACTCGACCTCGAGCGGCGCGACACGCTTGGCGGTCGGACGCTGGGTCAGCATCGAGACGAACTCGGTGTAGACGACGTGGATCTCGTCGACACCCAGGATGCCGTCGGCGTTGCCCGCCTCGTCGTCGGCGCCGTTCAGGAACGACTCGACGAGGAGTTCACCGGCAGCCGAGGCGTTGACGTAACCGGGCTGGTCGGAGAAGCCCGTCCAGCCTTCGCTCACGTCGCGGCCGCGGAACCGGTAGTAGCTCAGGCCCTTGTTGCCGGTCACGTACAGCACCGGCTCCTTGCCCTGCTCACGCAGCAGCGTGAGGAGCTCCTCGGTCGCCTTCAGCACGTTGGAGTTGTACCCACCGCACTGGCCCTTGTCGCTGGTGATCACGAGGACCGCCGCGCGCTTCGGGTTGGCGCGCTCGACCAGCAGCGGGTGGTCGAGGTTGGCCGAGGCACCGGCCAGAGCCGAGAGCACGTTCGTGATCTCGTCGGAGTAGGGCCGGGACGCCGCGACCTTCGCCCGCGCCTTGGTGATGCGCGCGGTCGCGATGAGCTCCATCGCCTTGGTGATCTTGCCGATGGACTTGGTCGCCTTGATACGCGACCGGAGTTCTCGGAGTTGTGCGGCCATGGACTACCAGCTCACTTCTTCGGCGCGGGCTTGTTGACCTTGACGGTCTCCTGCCCGACCTTCTCGGCGTCCATCGCGTCGGAGACCTCGACCAGGCTCTTGCCCTCGGAGGTGGTGAACTCCTTCTTGAACTCGTTCACCGCGTCGACCAGCCCGGAAGCGGTCTCCTTGGAGAACTTGCCCGACTCGCGGATGTCCTTGAGGAGCTCTCCGTGCTTGCGACGCGCGGAGTCGACGAACTCGTCGCGGAAGCGGCGCACGTCCTCGGTCGGAACCGTGTCGAAGTGACCGTTCGTGCCGAGGTACACCGTGACGACCTGCTCCTCGACCGGGAGCGGGGAGTACTGCGGCTGCTTGAGCACCTCGTACAGGCGGGCACCACGCTCGAGCTGCGCCTTCGACGCGTCGTCGAGGTCCGAGGCGAAGGCCGCGAAGGCCTCCAGCTCGCGGTACTGCGACAGGTCGATACGGAGCGAACCCGAAACGTCCTTCATCGCCTTGACCTGCGCGGCACCACCCACGCGGGAAACCGAGATACCCACGTCGATGGCCGGGCGCTGACCGGCGTTGAACAGGTCCGACTGGAAGAAGCACTGACCGTCGGTGATCGAGATGACGTTGGTCGGGATGTACGCCGACACGTCGTTCGCCTTGGTCTCGATGATCGGGAGACCGGTCAGCGAGCCCGCGCCCAGCTCGTCCGAGAGCTTCGCGCAACGCTCGAGGAGACGGGAGTGCAAGTAGAAGACGTCGCCGGGGAAGGCTTCACGGCCCGGCGGGCGACGCAGCAGCAGCGAGATCGCGCGGTAGGCGTCGGCCTGCTTGGTCAGGTCGTCGAACACGATGAGGACGTGCTTGCCCTCGTACATCCAGTGCTGGCCGATGGCCGAGCCGGTGTACGGCGCGATCCACTTGAAGCCGGCGGAGTCCGACGCGGGGGCCGCGACGATGGTGGTGTACTCCATCGCGCCGGCGTCCTCGAGGGACTTCTTCACCGCGGCGATCGTGGAGCCCTTCTGGCCGACCGCGACGTAGATGCAGCGAACCTGCTTCTTCGGGTCGCCGGTCTCCCAGTTGGCCTTCTGGTTGATGATCGTGTCCACCGCGACCGCGGTCTTGCCGGTCTTGCGGTCACCGATGATCAGCTGGCGCTGGCCACGGCCGATCGGGGTCATCGCGTCGATCGCGGTGATACCGGTCTGCAGCGGCTCGGCCACCGGCTGGCGCTCGACCACCGAAGCGGCCTTGACCTCCAGCGGGCGACGCTCGGTGGTCTCGATCTCGCCGAGGCCGTCGATCGGGGCGCCCAGCGGGTTCACGACGCGGCCGAGGTAGCCCTCGCCGACCGGAACCGAGAGGACCTGACCGGTCCGCTTGACCTGCTGGCCTTCGACGACGGTCTCGAAGTCACCGAGGATCGCGGCACCGATGGAGCGCGCGTCCAGGTTCAGTGCGACGCCGAGGACCCCGCCGGGGAACTCGAGCAGCTCGTTGGCCATCGCCGAGGGAAGGCCCTCGACGTGAGCGATACCGTCACCGGCGTCGATGACGACGCCAACCTCTTCCCGGCTCACGTCCGGGGCGTAACTCGAGACGTAGTTCTCGATCGCGCTACGGATCTCATCCGAGGAGATCGTCAGCTCCGCCATTTCAATCCCGCTCTCGCTTCGTTCGTGCCAGTGTGCAAAGTCGTTGTTGTGGGTCAGCTAGCCAGCCGGCGACGCAGGGCGTCGATGCGCCCCGCGGTGCTGCCGTCGATGACCTCGTCGCCGACGCGGACCACGAGTCCGCCGCCGAGCTTGGGGTCCACTTCGACGTGCAGCGCGAGCTGCCGCCCGTAAAGGGCGTTGAGCTTCTCGCTCAGCCGAGCCTGCTGCTCGTCGGACAGCGCGCTCGCGCTGGTCACCTGGGCGACCGAGCGTTCACGGCGTTCCGCGGCCAGCTGGACCAGCCGCTCGAGGGCGTTGGCGACCCCGCGGCCCTTGGCGCGCAGGACGACCTGCTCGACGAGGGTCTCGGTGACCACGTCCACCTTGTCGGCGAACAGGTTGCGGACCAGCGTCCGCTTCGCCTCGGCGGGGGCGGCCAGGTCCGACAGTGCCCGTTCGAGCTCCGGGGCCCCCGCAACGATACGAGTGACCCGGAACAGCTGGTCTTCGACAGCGTCGATGTTCCCGGACTTCTCCGCACTGGTGAGCAGCGCCGAGCGGCCGAGGGCCTCGAGCCCGTCGGTCAGTTCGCGCGGGCTCGACCAGCGGCTGCCCGCCACGGAGTCGAGCACCTGCAGGGCCGGTTCGGAAACCTTGCCCGCGAGGATCCCGCGGGCGAGGCCGATCCGGGCTTCGGGCGAGGACGAACCGTCGGCGACGGCCCGGCGCAGGCCGATCTCCCGGTCCAGCAGGGCGACGACCGAAAGCAACTCGTCGCCGACCGTCGCCGGGTCCGTACCCGCGGCGGCCAGAACCTCGCCGAGACGATTCTCGGCGAGGTCGAGCGCTTCACGGCTCGCAGCATGCAGCGTCATTCTGGTCTACTTTCCCGCTCCGTTGGAGGCACCCGCGGTCTCCAGCTCGGCAAGGAACCGGTCCACGGTGCCGTGACGGCGCGCGTCGTCCGCGAGCGACTCGCCGACGATGCGGCTGGCCAGCTCGATGGAGTTACGGCCGAGTTCGGCGCGCAGCTCGGCGATGATCTGCGCCTTCTGGGCCTGCAGCTGAGCCTGGCCCTGGGCGACGATGCGCTGGGACTCGGACTCCGCCTCGGCCCGCAGCTCCGCCTTGATCTGCTCGGCTTCGAGCCGGGCGTCGTCGCGGATCTTCGCGGCCTCGGAACGGGCTTCCGCCAGCTGCGCCTTGTACTGCGCAAGGTTCTCTTCGGCTTCGGCCTGCGCCTTCTCGGCCCGCTCGATGCCGCCCTCGATCAGCTTGGTCCGCTCTTCGTAGGTCGCCTCGAAACGCGGGACGACGTACTTCTTCAGAACGAACAGCAGCAGAAGGAAGGCGATGAAACCGAGGATGAGCTCGGGAATGTGCGGCACGATCGGGTTGGGCACCTCTTCGGACGCCAACACCAATTCGGTCTTCAGCACAACGTCTCCTTAAGCGATGAGCGGAACTCAGCCCTAGGCGGAGGCGAGGAAGTAAATGACGATACCGATCAGCGCCAGAACCTCGGTCAGAACGAAGGTCGAGAAGGCGATGCTCTGCAGCTTGCCCTGCGCCTCCGGCTGACGGGCGGTGCCGTTGATGACGGCGGCGAAGATGAGACCCACACCGATACCGGGGCCGATCGCGCCGAGGCCGTAACCGATGGCGGCGAGACCCTTGTTGATGCTGACGGCCTCGGCAGCCTGCTGCGCAAGAACGATGTTGCTCACGTGCGTTTCCCTTCAAACTCGGTCCGCGCGACTCACGCGGATCGGGGGCTTTTGGTGTTCTCTCAGTGCTCCGACGCCAGCGCGGCGCCGATGTAGCCTGCGGACAGCAGTGCGAAAATGAATGCCTGCAGGACCTGGATGAATGCCTCCAGGAAAGTCATCGCGATGGCGAACAGGAACGCCACCGGCGAAGCGACCTTCACGAGACCTTCGCCCTCGGTCAGCAGGAAGCTGCCACCGAGCGTGAAGACCATGATGATGAGGTGACCGGCGAACATCGCGGCGAACACCCGGATCGCCAGCGTGGCCGGCGCGATGAAGAACTTCTGCGCGAACTCGATGGTGGAGTACAGCGGCAGAACGAACCCGGGAATACCGGCCGGCGCCAGTTCCTTCTTCAGGTAACCCTTGAAACCGTGGCGCTTGAACCCGACGTAGTGGTACACCGGGTAAACGACAAGGAACGCGAGGGCGACCGGGAAACCGATTCGCGCCATCGTGGGGAACTGGAAGAACGGGATGATCCCGAACAGGTTGTTCACCAGCACGAAGCTGAACAGACCCAGGATCAGCGGAATGAACGGCTTGAAGTCGGCCGAACCGATCTGCTCACGCGCGATGTTGTTGCGGCCGAAGTTGTAGATGCTTTCGGCGATGAACTGTCCCTTGCCCGGGACGACCTTCAACCGGCGAGACGTCACCATGAAGTAGGTGATGATGATGATCAGGGAGATGACCACCAGCAGCATCGGCTTGGTGAAAGCAAACCAGCCGGAACCGAACAACGGCGGCAGGTTGAAGTCTTTGACACCAGGCGGCGCGAACTCCGCACCCTCGGCTAGTACCAGCGCGCCCACTGGGCTCCTTCCGGTTCTCCCGGCCGGCGTTCACTCCGCCGGGGGAATCGTCACGATCTGGACTTAACGTACCCGACACGTATCGGGCCGTCGGAGGCGGCCACCCCACGATGTGCTGAACACGGGTTCACGTTCCGCACACGAGGATTCTCGATGCAGTGCTCCCGGGAGACAGACGCCTACCAGCGGGTAATGAGGGACGATTCAACACCGTCGCCACACTGCTGTTCGGGGTTCGTCATCAGGAGCCGGCAGCCGAGGCCGCCGCCCATACGCGGACCATATCAGCAGGTTCCGACGCGCCGTACAGGCGTACTACATTGCCCCTGATCGGCCGAGGACCTAGGTCCTGTCCCAGGTCAGGACCTGAGTCCCGAAATCAGCGGGAAGCGGGGATGATCGTCGGGATCTTGGTCTTGCGGAAGGCCGCGAACTCCACCGCGGCGGCCACGAGGATCGCGACGATCATGGTGACGCCCAAGGCGACCGGGTGGATCGAGTCCACTCCTCGAAGCACGCTCAGCGCGGCGAAAAGGAGGATGAGCTTGAGCACGTAACCACCGAGAGCGATCACCATCACGAACATCGGGTCCATGCCCGCGCTGAAGCGCATGAGGCCCAGCGTCGCGACGGCGGACACGAGGGCGAGTACGCCACCGATGAGCGAGCCGAGCAGGCCCGGCTGTCCTTTGAGGATGGTGAAGACCACGATGCAGATCAGCACCGCCGGCGGGACCAGCTTCAGCGAAGCCTTCATCATCGCGTTGGCCGCTTGCAGGACCACCTTGGCGTGGGGGTTCTCCTCCGCCTCGACGGTCTTTTCGGTCTCGCTCACAGAAAGCTCCCTGGTCGTCTCAACCAGCCAGTGTAGGCGCGTACGGATCGAGTCCGTTCACGCGGTCCGGTTCCGCGACCGCAGCCGCGGGATGATCGACACCAGGGTCGCCAGCAGGAAACCGAATCCGACGATCCAGAAAACCGCGGCGTCGTCGAACAGCGTCACCGACACGGCGCCGAACGCGAGCAGACCCGCCCACAAGTAGATGAGCAGCACCGCGCGGCGCTGGGAGTGCCCGATCTCCAGCAAGCGGTGGTGCAGGTGCATCTTGTCGGCGGCGAACGGGCTCTCGCCACGACGGGTGCGGCGGATGACCGCCATGATCAGGTCGAGCAGCGGAACGAACAGGACCGCGGCGACGACGACGAGCGGCGACAGCAGCGCGAGCGCGTCCTTGCCGCTGAACTGCGGGTACGGCACGCGACCCGACGCGGACGTCGTCGCCCCGGCCAGCATCAGGCCGATCATCATCGAGCCCGAGTCGCCCATGAAGATCTTCGCGGGCTGGAAGTTGTACGGCAGGAAGCCCAGACACGCCCCGGCGAGCGTGGCGGCGATCAGGGCGGGCGGGTACGCGCCGACGTCGCCGCCCGACGAGTCGAGCAGACCGAGCGAGAACGAGCACGTCGCCGCGGCGGCGATGAAACCGAGGCCGCCGGCGAGCCCGTCCAGGCCGTCGACGAAGTTCATCGCGTTGACCATGACGACCACCAGCACGACGGTCAGCAGCGCGCCCTGGTTCTTGTCCAGCACCAGCACCTGGCCGAAGGAGTCGCCGACGCCTCCCCACGGCACCCAGAACGACACCCACTGCACACCGAAGATCACCAGGATCCCGGCGCACATGACCTGGCCCGCCAGTTTCGTCCAGGCGTCCAGCTCGAACCGGTCGTCGAGCGCGCCGATCAGGGAGATCACGCCCGCGGCGAGCAGCACGCCCAGCGAGTCGAAGGAGAAGTCGAAGCCCCGGCTCAGCGCGGGCAGCTGGTGCGCGAGCCCCATCGCGGCGGCCACGCCGAGGAAGATGCCGATGCCGCCCATCCGCGGGATCGGGGTGACGTGGACGTCGCGGGCCCGCGGGTTGGCGATCGCGCCGACCCGGATGGCGACCCGGCGCACCACTCCGGTGAGCAGGAAGGTAACGGCCGCCGCGGTGAGGGCGACGAGGATGTACTCCCGGATCGGGAGGCCTTGCGTGGGAGGCATGGTGCGTTACGCCGCCGAGGTCCAAGTCACTCGAACACGCTACCGCGCTAGGGGGATACGGCGGCCAACGGTACTGATACTCGTGGACTAGGCCAGTGACTCCGCGGGCACTCCCAGTACTTCCGCGACGGCGGCACGGCTGACCGCGCCCTCCCGCAGGACGACCGGGTCGTCGCCGGTGAGATCGACCATCGTGGACGGAACGGGCTCGCCGGACGAGCCGCCGTCGAGGTACACCGCGACGCTGTCGCCGAGCTGGTCGACCGCTTCCTGCGCGGTGGTGGCCGGCGGGCGGCCGGACACGTTGGCGCTGGAGACCGCCATCGGGCCGACGTCGCGCAGCAGTTCCAGCGCGACCGGGTGCAGCGGCATGCGCAGCATCACCGTTCCGCGTGACTGGCCCAGATCCCACTGCAGGCTCGGGGCGTGCGGCAGGATGATCGAGAGGTCGCCGGGCCAGAAGGCCTCGATGAGCGCGCGGGCCTGCGGCGGCGTGCCGAGCACGAGTCCGTCCACAGTGGACCAGGAGCCGACCAGGACGCCGACCGGCATGTCCGGGCCGCGGTTCTTGGCCCGCAGGAGCGACTGGACGGCGCCGCCGTCGAAGGCGTCCGCGCCGATGCCGTAGACCGTGTCGGTCGGGAGCACCACCAGGCGACTGGAGCGCACCGCGCTCGCCGCCGCGGCGAGCCCGTCGGCCCGGGATTCATGCTTGCTGCAGTCGTACACCGCGCTCATGGCAGGTGAGCGTAGTCCTGCGGCCGAAGGGGCCTTCAGGGCACCTTTCGCGAAGCGACCCGCGCCCCGCCTGCCGACTTGGGGATGTCGCGAAAGCCACTTTCGAGACGTCTGGTGTCCCGAAAGTGGCTTTCGCGACACCCGGGCGCTGCCCGATCGCCCCGCGCCTAGCGCGGACCAGCGGAGGCTGAGGTTGTGAAAGCCACTTTCGCAACGTTGAAGGTTGCGAAAGTGGCTTTCACAACGCTCCCACCGCATGCGATGCACCGAAGGGGCCCTTCGCCGCGTGGCATGCGACGAAGGGCCCTTCGGTCACCGTCAGAAGGCGAAAGCGGTGCAGAACGACGTCGCCGTCTTGCCCGGGTCGGCGATCGACGTCGCGGTCAGCTTGATCTGCGCGGCGTGGTCACCGCCCGCGGTCCGTTTGGCGTGCGCCGTCGCCGAAGACCGCCCGCCGAACGGGACGGTCGACAGCTCGTTCGGCAGCCGGACCTCCCAGCCCTTCGCGGTGGTGGACGCGCTCAGGCGGTAGGTGTCGGTGTCGTACGGCGCCACCGCCCCGTTCGCCTTGCCGGTGTTGAACACCGGGAACGAGCAGGTCGCGAGCCCGTTCTTGCCGAACGCGGGCACCGACGGCCACAGCGAGACGCCGCGAGCCTGCGAGCCCCCGCCGTCGAGAGAGGCCACCGTGACGACGTAGGACAGCACGCCCTTGCGGTCGCGTTCGATGTCCGAGACCAGGAACTTCAGCCGGTTGGCCTCGTCGGTGTACTCGTACTTGCTCGCCGAACCGGTGCCCGCCTTGAACGCGGCGTCGTTGAGCTGGCGGTAGTCGCCGATCGGGATCGGGACCGGGGTGCCGTCCGGCTTCTTGTAGTCGGTCATGCCGATGTCGGCCGGGTTCGCGTCGACGATCCATTCGAACGGCGCGTTGTCCTGGTTCTTCGTCTTCGCGATGATGACGCCGGAATCGGGGGCGAAGGAATCGCTGCCCATCCGGTCGACGACCTCGACGGTGTAATTGTCGTAGCCACCACCGTCGCAGAACGGATCCTTGGACCGATCGCATTTCGGCGAAAGGTCCCCGCCGGTGAGCGCGATGTTGATACCGCTGTAAGCGCCCTGTCCCGGAAGGACCGAACGCGCGGTGATCCGCGTGGAGACCGGGCCGGTCTTGGCGAGCTGCTTCCGGTCGAGCTTCAGCACGTCTTCGGAGTCGATGATGTCGAGCTTCATCTTGGTGCGCAGCATGTGGTGCGAGCCCATCGAGCCGCCCTGTGTCGCCGGGATCTGCCAGCGTGTGTGCGGTCCGCCGGGTCCGTTGAAGCTGCCGCGCGACATCATCTCCCACGGTCCGGTGTAGGTACGGGACGGTGGGTTGCCGAACGGGTTGTTGTAGTTGTCGCCGATGCCGAGAATGTGGCTGAATTCGTGCGCGTAAACCGCCTGGCCCGAGCTTTCCGCCTGGGTCGAGGAACCGGTGACCGCGTTCGGCCAGATGCTCGCCGCGGATTTCCACGACGTCCACGGGACATAGCGGGTCGACGCGGCGTTCGGCATTCCGGCGACGCCGGGCCCGAATTCGTCGGGCACGTTCTCCTTCTCGCCGAACTTCATGACGCCGAATTCCTGCCAGGTCGCACTCTCGTCCTGACCTGCCGACAGGTAGAAGATGAAGTCGAACTGCTTGGAGACGTCACCGACGTCGGCCCGCCAGGCCGCGCCCGCGTCGGCGCGCAGGTCGCGCTTGCAGTTCGCCCCCGGCGGACAGGCGTCGGGCTGGAACTCCATGCCGTACTCGAAGGACTTGCCGGGCAGGCGGTACGGCCCGAACGCGGTCAGTTCGACGCCCAGCCTGCCGCCGGAGTCCTCCATCCAGTACTCGTTGATCGTGTGGCCCTTGTTGATCGCCTGCGGCTTGTTGAGGAAGTCCTGGTAGAACTTCGCGACGTCCTTGCGGGGGATGTTGCTAGCGGCGGGGCCGGGGTTGCCGAACACCGTCGAATGCGTGGCCTGCGTGACGGCGAATTCCTGGTCCGGGTAGTCCGCGAGCACCACAGCGCCCCGGAACATCCGCTTGGTCGGCTTCAGCGTGGGATCGGCCCAGTTCGTGCCGGGCGGCTTGCGGTAGTCGTCCCACGTCATGTGGTCCTGGTTCTCCCAGGTCGACCCGTCGATCGGGGCGGGCCAGCCCTTGGCGGGAGCCGCGGCGGACGCGGGCTGGGCGACCAGACCCGGCAGCAGCGCGACGGCGGCGAGGACGGCGAGTGTTCTGAGTGGGGCTCGTCGGAGAGACGATCGCATCGGGGTACACCTCCCAGTCGGACCGCCGATGAGGCGGCCGTGATCGACGTTAGGAGGCGGGCTTTGCCCTGGGCACCCGCCGGAAGTCGTGAGTCCCGCTAACTATCCGCCGAACGCCTCGCGCCCCGTCCTCTGAATGCGGTAGTTCACACCACGAACTACCGCGTTCAGAGGACGAAACGCGGTCAGGAGACGCGCAAGGCGGTGACGAACCGCGGACGGCCCGCCAGGTCGAGGTGCCCCTGGACGTCGGTCAGCACCCGCCTCGCCCGCACCAGGGCCGGGACGGCGGAGCCGTGCGTGTCGTCGTGCTCGATCGCCATCCCGCCGGTGGGCCGCAGCAGCCGCGCGGCCGCGGCGATCGCGTGCCGGATCACCGCGAGCCCGCTCTCCTCCGCGAACACCGCCCGCGGCGGGTCGTGCTCGGCGACCTCCGACGGCACCGGGGTGCCTTCCGGCACGTACGGCGGGTTGCACAAGACCAGGTCGACGAGGCCGTCGAGCTCGGCGAACATCGTGCTGTCGGCGACGTCGCCGGAGTACAGCCGGATCGGGGTGTCGCCCGCGTCGGTGTGGACGTCGGCGTTGTGCCGGGCCCAGGCGAGCGCCTGCGCGTCGATGTCGACGGCGTAGACGACGGCGTCCGGCCGCGCGTGCTGCACGGCCAGCGCCAGCGCGGCGGAGCCGGTGCACAGGTCGACCACCACCGGGTACTCGCGTCCGTGCAGCAGTTTGAGGCCCCATTCCAGGAGCAGCTCAGTCTCCGGCCGCGGGACGAACACCCCGGCGCCGACGTTGACCGTGATGTCGCCGAGCGCGGCCCAGCCGGTGAGGTACTGCAGCGGGATCCGTTTGGCCCGCTGGTTCACGAGCTGGCCGATCGCGTCGATGACCGGCGGGTCCACCAGTGGCACCATCGGCAGGCGGCCGCGATCGACGCCGAGGACATGGGAGGCGATCAGTTCCGCGTCCGAGCGCGGTGACGCCACACCGGCCTCGGTGAGGATGCGGGTCGCTTCCATGATGGCGAGGCGCAACGGCTGCCGGTTCACTGGTGTTCCTTCACAGAGTCAAGCCTGACACACGAGGCACGCGTGCCGGGGTCGATACACGCGGGCTCAGGGTATCGATTGCTTTCAGCGCACCCGCCACGAGAGCGACGACAGTGTCAGCGCCGCTTCGGCCACCCGCCGCGCGAGGTCCGTCCGAAGGCTCTTCGTCGCGGAGGCGATCCACTCGTCCACGTTCCGGACGCCGATGTCGCGGTACTCGACGGCCTGAAGCAGCATCTCGAGCTTGTCCGCGTCACGCGCGTACAGCGCCTCCGGGCTCTCCGCGGTTTCGTACTCGTCGACGGCGTCGCGCACCGAGTCCCGCGCGGCCTCGGGCAGCGCCGACGTCTGCGCGGCGGTGATCGCCCGGGGGTCCGGCTTCTCGACGAATCCCTTGATCGTGTGCGGGAGGTCGCCGGTCCGCGTCTCCTGCGTGTCGTGCCAGAGCGCGAGATACGCCGCCCGCGCCGGGTCCGCACCGCCCTCGGCCGCCAGCAGTCCGGCCAGTTGCGCGACCCGCGCGGTGTGCTCGGCGACCGATTCGGGATCGCGGACCCCGGCCTGCCACCATCCGGCCCGCCGGATCCGCTTGAGCACACCCAGTTCGAACCCGAATCCGGCGAGGGCTTCCACAGTTCTCCTAGACGTCGACGGCGAGTTACCCGGCCAGTGTCCCGTGCCGCCGCCGGAGTGTTCCGAGGCGGTCGTCCGACGCGTGCGAACGGTGTTCTAGAATTCACCCGTCCGGGTAAGGCGGTACGGGGACCGCCCGATTCGGCCTTCAATTCCCCTTGTTTTCGGGCATCCGCTCGAACTGGGCCGAGCCCTGCGAGGAAAAGCCGCTCATGACCGAAACGATCACGGAGAGTGCCACCGAGGAGCATGCCGTCGACGCCGGCCGCGAACGCGTGCGTCGATGGCTGACCGGCGACTTCGGCAAGGTCCTCCTGGTCGTCCTGGCCTGGAACGTCGCGCTGATCGCGGTGGCGTGGCTGTTCGGCCCGTCCACTCCGGCGAGCGAAGGCATCCCCAAGACCGGCATCGGCTCGACGCTGAGCTTGCTCTCCCACACCTACCGCTGGGACGCGGGCAACTACGGCGAGATCGCCGAACACGCGTACACGGGTAGTTACGTGCCGTTACGCGCGTTCTATCCGATTTTCCCGATCTTCGTGTGGCTGGTCAAAACCGTCAGTTTCGGGACGCTGGGCCTGCTCACCGCCGGCTTCCTCGTCAACCTGATCGCCACCTGGCTGGCGGGCGTGGCCCTGCTCAAGATCGCCCGGTTCTTCCTCCGCACGCCCCGCTCGCAGTGGCTGGTCGTCGGCGCGTTCCTCACCGCGCCCGCCGCGTTCTTCCTGCACTCGTTCTACAGCGAGGCGGTGTTCTGCGCGCTGGGCTTCTGGGCGTACCTGTTCGCCCTGAAGCGGCAATGGCTGTGGATGGGGCTTTGCCTGATCCCGCTCACCGCGTCACGGATCACCGCCGCGGTGTTCGTCGGCCTGTGCTTCCTCGAATTCTGGCGATCCGCGGGGTGGAAGCCGCGCGGCCTGCTGTCGTGGAACATCCTCTGGTTCCCGGCCGCGTACCTCGGCCTCGGCGCGCACATGCTCTACATGAAGCTCGAGACCGGCAGCGCGATGGCGAGCTTCACCGCACTCAAGGGCGTGAGCACCTGGTCGTACCACCAGTTCAACCCGAACATCGTGGAAACGACGCTCACCGAGCTCAAGGTCACCTTCAGCGCACTGGTCGGCGACAGGCCGATGGACGCGTGGACGCTGATGAGTCACGTCCTGCCCACGCTCGGCCTGATCCTGCTCGTGGTGGCTTCGGTCTACATCTTCGTCGCGCTGAAGGCGGACGGCCTGCCGCTGGCGTTGTTCGGGATCGCCTCCTTCGTGATGCTCACGATCAACAGCAACGTCGTCTCGGTGCACCGGTACCTGCTCCCGTGCCTGGTCATGTACCTCGCGCTGGTGCTGCTGGCCGAACGGCGCCCGAACCTGCGCGTCGTGGCGTACGCGACGCTGTACCTCAACTCGCTGATCTGCGGCGCGATCTTCCTTCGCTTCGTCGCCGGCCACTGGGCGGGCTGACCACCCGAAAGAGGGACATTCAGCCGGTCTTCTAGAATCAGCTCGCCCAGGCGGTGAATCCATTCACCACCTGTTCCAGAAATCTCGACGGGGGTAATCCGGTGCCCGGGGATCACGACAGACGCCGAATCGCGTTCATTTTCCCGATCTTCAACGAGGAAGAGAACATCGAGCTCCTCCACCGCACGGTGGACGAGGTGATCACGCCGCTCGCCGGCAAGTACGACTTCAGCTTCGTCTACATCGACGACGGCAGCCGTGATCACTCGATGGACATCCTCACCGCGCTGAGCAGGCGCGACGACCGGGTCACCGTGATCGAGCTCTCCCGCAACTTCGGCCATCAGATGGCGGTCACCGCCGGGCTCGACCTGGTGGAAGCGGACGCCGCGATCATCATGGACAGCGACATGCAGGACCCGCCTCGGGTGGCGCTGGAACTGATCGAGAAGTGGGAAGAGGGCTTCGACGTCGTCTACGCGCAGCGCCCCTCTCGCCAGGACTCGGCGTTCAAGCGGTTCACCGCCGGCGTCTTCTACTGGTTCCTCCGGAAGATGGCGTCGGTCGACATCCCCCGGAACACCGGCGACTTCCGGCTGATCGACCGCAAGGTCGTCGACGAGCTGCGGAAATACCGCGAACAGGACCGGTTCCTGCGCGGGCTGGTCAGCTACATCGGTTTCAAGCAGACCGCCGTCCTGTTCGACCGCGACAAGCGGCACGCTGGGGTGACCGGCTACCCCCTGCGCAAGATGCTCCGTTTCGCCGCGGACGGGATCCTCGGGTTCTCCGTCGCGCCGCTGCGGATGATCACCCGGCTCGGCTACCTGATCTCGCTGCTCAGCTTCCTGGGCATCCTTTACGTGGTCGGCGTCAAACTGCTCGCGCCGTCCACCGCCGTACCGGGCTGGGCGTTCATCACCGCCGCCATGTTCTTCCTGGGCGGTATCCAGATCATCATGCTCGGGGTGCTCGGCAGCTACATCGGCCGGACGTACTCGCAGGTGCAGAACCGCCCGCTCTACGGCGTCGCGTCGGTCCGCACCGGGGCCGAGACCGCC
Source organism: Amycolatopsis azurea DSM 43854 (assembly GCF_001995215.1). Classification (GTDB taxonomy): domain Bacteria; phylum Actinomycetota; class Actinomycetes; order Mycobacteriales; family Pseudonocardiaceae; genus Amycolatopsis; species Amycolatopsis azurea. The sequence goes on along the minus strand of NZ_MUXN01000004.1, from coordinate 231,573 downwards.
GCCGGAGAGCGAAGCGTCGCCCGGTGAAGCCGATCAACGCCACTCAGGTGCGCTTCGCCGTCGTCGGGGTGCTCAACACCGCGGTCGACGCCGTCGGCTACGCCCTGCTGGCGACGTTCGGCGTCCCGATGTTCGTCGCGAACTTCATCTCGACGACGGCGGGCATGCTCCTGAGCTTCACGCTCAACCGGAACTTCACCTTCCGGGCGAAGGACGGCGACATCCGCCGTCAGGCCATCCTCTTCTTCGCCATCACCGCGTTCGGCCTGTGGGTCGTGCAGGCCGCGGTGATCTTCGCGGTCACCAAGCTCTTCCCCGGGGTCCATCTCCTCGTCCCGAAGCTCGGCGCGATCGCCGTGGGCATGGTGTGGAACTACGTGATGTACAAGAAGGTGGTCTTCCGGCAGGGGCAGCCTGAACCCGCCGCCGCGGTCCAGCCCGGTTCCCAGGCGGGCTGACACTCCCGGATCACCGGCCCGTCAGTGGCCCGGAGTGATCGATCGGCTCCTCTCCGCAGGCATTTCGGAGGGTGCGGGCTGATCACACTTCGGCGTCTTCTAGGGTGGCGCGGGTGAAGTTCCGGGAGATCCGACTGGCATCGGGTGTGTTTTTCGCCGCGCTCGGGGTGCTCCTCGTCCGTTTCCTCGTTCCTCGGCCGATCGGCATGGCCGACAACGGTGACGGCTGGCGCATCCTCTGCCGTCTCGGCGCCCGCGAGATCGACCGGCCTTCGGAGCACTTCGTCCGCTTCTCCTACGGTCCGGCCCCGGCCTGCACCAGCGAGTACATCTCCAGTCAGAGCTGGATCGACAAGATCGCCGGCGGGGCCGGGCAGCTGCTCGACCTGCCGGGGATCCTGAACCTGCTGGTCCTGGGAGTGCTGGGCTGCCTGCTGGTCGCGGGCGGGATCGCCGCGATCGTGGTGGCCCTGCGTCTTTCGGTCCGGAACAGCGTCATCGCCACGATCGCGCTGCTGCTGGTCGCGGCGGACTCCGCGTTCTTCGGGTATTTCGCCTCGGTGCTGAGCGAGGGCGCCGCCTTCGTCGGAATGCTGTTGCTCGCCGGCGGGCTCCTGCTGATGCACCGCACCGGGACGTGGCGCTACACCGGGGCCGCGATCACCATGTTCGGCGCGATGATCGGGATCAACGCGAAGTCGCAGACGCTCCTGCTGATGCCGATCTTCGCGCTCGCGCTGCTGTGCGTCCGCCCGGCGAGCGGCCGCGGCATGGCGCGCTGGGGTCTGCCGCTGGCCGTGCTCGCCGTCGTCTCCACGGGGACCGTGCTGACGCAGGCGACGGGCGACTCGGCCAACGCGGAGTACCGCGAGGCCAACATGTACCACGTCGTGTTCAACGGGATCGTGGACGGGAAACACGATACCGCCGGCGACCTCGCCGCACTGGGCCTCCCGCCGAGGTACGCCCAGTACGTCGGCACCGGCTGGTGGAGCGAGAACCCGGCCTGGCGCGACCCCGAGTACGCCCGGTACCGCGACCAGATCAGCCGCCGGAACGTCGCCCGGTACTACCTCGGTCATCCGGGGCGCGTGGTCGAGATACTGCACCGGTCCGCGCAGGAGACGCTGACCGCGCGCGTGCCGAACCTCGGCAGCTTCGGCGAGCGCGCCGGGCAGCCGCCGCTCGCCAAGGAGTACCGGGTCCCCGTCCTGTCCGGGATCACCGGCTGGATCGCCCCGCTGGGACTGTTCGCCCTGCTGCCGATCTGGCTGCTCATCGGCTGGGCCGGGCTCCGCGCGTTCCGGAACCGCGTCGGCCGCCGCGACGTCGGCATCGTGGTGCTCATGTTCCTGCTCTTCGCGATGGGCCAGTTCCTGGTGTCCGGTCTCGCCGAAGGCATCGAGAACATCAAGCATCAGCAGCTGACGATCTTCCCGACCCTGCTCGCCGCCGCCCTCGCGGCGCTCTCGTTCCTGCCGCGGCGCGAGGAAGAGCCGCCGGCCGCCGTGGAACGCGAGCCGGAGACGGCGTCCGTCACCGGCTGATCGTCAGCGCGCCGGTGCCCAGAATCCCGCGAAGCTGCCGCAAGCGACCCTGGCCCCGCCGAGCACGTCCTTGATCCGGCCCTCCACACTGCTCAGCCCGATCGTCGGCGCGTCCGAGGTGACGGCGCCGGGCACCGGTTCACCCGCGCTCAGCGAAACGGGATCGACCGTCTGGAAGAGGACCAGGTAGTCCCCTTCCCGGTCGAGACGTTCCGCCGCCTCGACCATCCTTTCCGGACTGTCGCCGGTCATTTCGATCGGGATCGGCCAGTCCATCGGAAAGGGATTCCGGACACCGAAAATCGGGGCGACGAAAGAATTGTGCGGCAGCACCGCCACCCTCGACGCCGGGTAGTGGTCCAGACAGCCGCGGATCTGGGCGACATAGGTGTGGACACCGGGATTCGTGCGGACGCCGCGCATCGAGGGCGCGACGTCGCCCAGATCCTTCGTCAGTTCACCCTGCGGCCTGTCCGCATACGGCGCCTTGTCGTGCGCGGACATCAGCAGGAGGCCGGCGAGCACGAACGCGGTCGCGCCGAGCACACCACCCGCGAGCCTGGGCACCCGCGGCCGATCCGGCGGCACCACGGCTTCCAGTACCCCCAGCGCGAGGATCCCGGTGAGCAGTCCCGGAAGTGGATAGCCCCAGGACAGGCCGGCCATCCAGCCGAGTGCGGCGATCGCCAGGTGCTGCCAGGGCAACCGTTTTCGGACGACGGCGTCGAGCACCGCGGCGAGCAGGAAGAGCCACAGCAGCGTGACCGGCCAGCTGCCCACGTGCTCGAACCCGCCGTCGGCGACGACGAACACCACCACGGCCCCGACGCACAAACCCATCACGAGCCGGAGCCGACGTCCTGGCTCGCCGAGTCGTTCGCGGACGGACCACGCCACGGCGATCACCGCCACCGCGAGCAGCACCGGGAGGAGGTACGTCCTCGGATCGGCCCGGCCCTCGAAGTCCGCCGCCCAGAACCGGAAAAGACTCTCGCCCCACGTCTGGGTGCCACCGGTGAGCTGCGCGATCGCCGACGGGAGTCCCCCGGCGACGGTGACCATGCCGAAGTACAGCAACGGTGCCGCGCCGAGTACGAGGACGTCACCCAGCAGGCGCGGCCACTTCTTCGGCGGCGCGGCGGGATGGAACAGGAGGATCAGCAGACAGATCGGCGCGGCGAACACGAAGCTCTGCTTGACGATGATCGCGAACCCGAGGCAGAACAGCCCGAGCAGGCGTCGCCACCGCGAGCCGGAACGCAACCCGCTGTCGAGCGCCCACCAGCCGACCGCGACCAGGAAGACCCCGTCGACGGTATGCCAGGCCATCAGCGGATACGTGTTCAGGCAGACCAGCGCGGCGGCGAAAACCAGGCCGAGCCGCAGCGGACCCCAGTCCAGCGGCGAAGTCCCGGTCAGGAACGCGACGAGGGCGAACGTGGCGACGATCAGCTGCACCATCATCACGAAACTCGAGCCGATCATCAGCGGCGCGGGGACGAGATGGTCGATCAGGTGCAGGTAAGCCGAACCGAACGGTCTCGGCCCGAGGAAATCGACGTGCGGGATCTCGCCGTGCAGGACGCGCCACACCTGCGCGAGCACGAATCCCTGGTCGGTCGGATTGAAGCCGAACCGGCCGATCCTGGCGACGACGACCGCGCTGAGCAGGAGTGTTCCCGCTCCGAGCAAGAAGGCTCGCGGAGCACGTTTCCGGATCGCCGGAATCGGTCGTTCCCTGATGTTCAGGTCGTCTGCGTGCGCCACGAATTGTGTTTCCCCCTGCGAATTTCCCTCACTCTCCAAAACCGTAGCGGAAACAGGGAATCAAGGACAGGCCGACTGTAGGCCCACCGGCACCGCACGTACGCTGTGCACACCTGTCAGCCACGAAGGGGCCACTCGAAGCAGCCATGGATCTCCGGGAAACAGATGTCGTCACGCGGATATCCGCGAATATCGACACCGAGGATTTCACCGCGGCCGCCGAGCTGGGAGAACGTTTCATCGGCGACTTCGAGGCCACCGAATTCGAGATCTGCCGGGCCGACCCCGAAGGCGGCTGGAAGGGCTACCTGGTCTCCGTCGGCTATCGCACGCCTCCCGCCGAGGACGAAGATCCCGCCGAAACACTGCACCGGGCCGCCTTGCCCGCGCTTTTCCACTTCGGACTGAATGCGGAATTCTTCGAGATCCACGGCACGCCGGAGACCGGCCAGTACGGAAGTTACGACGCCTGCGACACCCCGACCGAAGGATTCACGCTCTATTCACTGATGGCCGCCGTCGGCGGCACCGACCCCCGTGAGCCCGCGTACGTCACCAGGCACGATTTCACCCCGCGCGCGGAAACGGATGTCATTTCGCGAGTGCATCTTTACGTCCCCACCGGGGATCTGCGGCTGGCCGTGGGCCTGTGCGGCCGTCCCGCGACCGACCTTTCGGCGTCGCTGGTCCGGATCAGCACGGACGCGGGCCCCTGCGAAGCGGTCCTGCTGTCGGCGTTTCCGGCTCTCGACGGGGAAAGCGGCGAAGAGGCGCAGAGCCGGGTCACGAACGAGATCACCGAGAGGCTTTCCCGGGTGAGCATGTCGGTGCGGGCCATCCACACCGGACTGGACGACGACCCGTTCTACACCGAACCCGGCTAGCGGGCCCGGCGCGGAACGGCTGTCAGCCGGCGTGGGCGGCGAGCCGCTCTTCGCGGTCCGCGGTGATGAGCGCGTTCAGCACCCCGTCGAGGTCGCCGTCGAGGACCTGATCCAGGTTGTAGGCCTTGTAGTTCACCCGGTGGTCGGCGATGCGGTTCTCGGCGAAGTTGTAGGTGCGGACCCGCTCGGAGCGGTCGACGGTGCGGACCTGCGAGCGGCGCGCGTCCGACGCCTTCGCGGCGGCCTCCTCCTCGGCGATCGCCTGAAGACGGGCCTGGAGCACCTGCAAGGCACGGGCGCGGTTCTGGATCTGCGACTTCTCGTTCTGGCACGAGACGACCACCCCGGTCGGCAGGTGCGTGATGCGCACGGCCGAGTCGGTCGTGTTCACGCTCTGGCCACCGGGCCCGGACGAGCGGTAGACGTCGATCCGCAGGTCGTTCGGGTCGATCTCGACCTCGACGTCCTCGGGTTCGGGGTAGATGAGCACGCCGGACGCGGAGGTGTGGATGCGGCCCTGCGACTCGGTGGCGGGCACGCGCTGCACGCGGTGCACCCCGCCCTCGAACTTCAGCCGCGCCCAGACGCCGTCGACGTCGGCCGAACGGCTCTTGATGGACACGGTGACGTCCTTGAAACCGCCGAGGTCCGAGTCGACCGAGTCGAGCACCTCGGCCTTCCAGCCGTGACGCTCGGCGTAGCGCAGGTACATGCGCAGCAGGTCGCCGGCGAACAGGGCCGACTCCTCGCCGCCTTCACCCGATTTGATCTCCATGACCACGTCGGAACCGTCGTACGGGTCGCGCGGAAGGAGCAGTTCGGTGAGCTTGGCCTCGAGCACGGGGATCTTGGCGGCGATCTCCTCGGCTTCGGCCGCGAAGGCCGCGTCTTCCGCCGCCAGTTCCTTCGCCGTCTCGAGGTCTTCGCGGGCCGTGTCGAGCTCGCGGACCGTCTTGACGACCGGGCTCAGCTCCGCGTAGCGACGACCGAGCTTGCGTGCGCGCGCCTGGTCGGCGTGCACGGACGGGTCGGCCAGCTGCTCTTCCAGCTGGGCGTGCTCTTCGAGCAGACCCTTGAGCGAACTCGAATCCACCACTCCACCTCTCGACGGCCCGGGCAAAACCATGGCTGAAACACCAAAAAAACGGCGCCTACCCGGACATGCGGGTAGGCGCCGTCGATCAAGCTACTTGGCGTCTTCGGCCTTCTTGCGCTTGCCGTAGCGAGCCTCGAAGCGCGCGACGCGGCCGCCGGTGTCCATGAGCTTCTGCTTGCCGGTGTAGAACGGGTGGCAGTTCGAGCAGATCTCGACGTGGAGGCTGCCGGAGGTCTTGGTGCTGCGCGTGGTGAATTCGTTGCCACAGTCACAGTTGACGTGCGTGACGACGTACTCGGGGTGAATACCGCTCTTCATGGTGTCCTCTCTCGTTGGCCCCGGGTCCCCGTTCGGGGTGAACCGGTGCCGGACTTCAGCGGATGATTTTGCCAGATGTGCTGGCAGTGGCGTCAACGCACCCCTCCCCCGGTATATTCCAGCACGTTGAGTTATCAACTATCGACGCCGAGTTGTACGAAATTTGTACTTGATCACGAGACCGTCTTCTCTGTTGGTAATTCCTCAACAGGAGGTACTGATCATGCGCACCATCCTCGCCAAGGTGGCGAAGCCGGCGTCCGTCGCCGCGCTGGCCATCGCGGCCCTCGCCGTGGCTCCGGTCGCCGGGGCCGCCCCGGCCGCCCCCGAAGCGGGCGCCACCATCACCGCCGCCGACATCAACCCGGCCGCGGGAACCTTCACCACCGTGCCCGAAGGCGACCTGTCCATCCAGGGCGCCGGTGACGGCACTCCCGCCGGCGCCGTCCAGTGGTACAAGAACCACGCCGGCTCCACCGCGTACCAGGGCCTCTGCGAGAAGGCCGCCGAGAACGCGTACGGGACCACCGGCGTCTGGGCCTCGGCCAACGCGCACTGGAACGGCGCGAGCCCGAAGCACACGACCGGGACCCCGCCGAAGGGCTCCTTCGTGTACTGGAACATCAGCCAGTGGGGCCACGTCGGCATCGCCGACGGCTCCGGCGGGATCTACGCCTCCAGCATCGGCGGCAAGATCGGCCACGCTTCGAGCGTGAACTACTTCAACAACTACCGCGGCTGGACCCCCGCGGCCGTTCCGCACCGCTGAGCCCTCGGGTCTCGTAGTCAGCGCGCGGAAGCGCGTGAAGGCCCCCTTCCCTCGGCTGAGCCGAGGGAAGGGGGCCTTCACGCGCTTCAGGGGTGTGGGCGGAGGTGACAGCACCTGCCGCACCCGACGTTGTGAAAGCCACTTTCGCAACGCTGAACGTTGCGAAAGTGGCTTTCACAACGTCGCTTCGCCCCGCCAGTGCCCAAGTACATGAAGGCCCCCTTCCTTGCGCCTGGCGCGAGGAAGGGGGCCTTCATGTACTTACAGAACGAAACTCAGTCGTCGTCGTTCGAGCCGAGGGCCGTCTTCGAGACCTGCATGAGGAACTCGATGTTGGTCTTCGTCTTGCGCAGACGCGAGATCAGCAGGTCGATGGCCTGCTGCGAGTCCAGCGCGTGCAGCACCCGGTGCAGCTTATGGGTGACCGCGAGCTCGTCCGGCGAAAGCAGCAGGTCTTCCTTGCGGGTACCGGACGGGTTGATGTCCACCGCGGGGAACACGCGCCGCTCGGCGATCTTCCGGTCGAGCTTGAGGTCCGCGTTCGCGGTGCCCTTGAACTCTTCGAAGATGACCGTGTCACCGGTGGACCCGGTCTCGACCATCGTCGTGGCGAAGATCGTCAGCGAACCGCCGTTCTCGATGTTGCGCGCCGCGCCGAGGAAACGCTTCGGCGGGAACAGCGCGGTCGAGTCGACACCACCGGAGAGGATCCGGCCGGACGCCGGGGCCGCCAGGTTGTAGGCGCGGCCCAGACGGGTGATCGAGTCGAGCAGCACGACGACGTCGTGGCCCATCTCGACCAGGCGCTTCGCCCGCTCGATGGCCAGCTCCGCGACCGAGGTGTGGTCGGACGGCGGGCGGTCGAAGGTCGAGGCGATGACCTCACCCTTCACCGACCGCTGCATGTCGGTGACCTCTTCCGGACGCTCGTCCACGAGCACGACCATCAGGTGGCACTCGGGGTTGTTCGTCGAGATCGCGTTCGCGATGTCCTGCATGATCGTCGTCTTGCCGGCCTTCGGCGGCGACACGATCAGCGCGCGCTGTCCCTTGCCGACCGGCATCACCAGGTCGATGACGCGGGTGGTGAGCTTGTGCGGCTCGGTCTCGAGGCGCAGCCGCTCGTTCGGGTACAGCGGGGTCAGCTTGGTGAACTCGGGACGGCGCTTGGACTCGTCCGGCTCCAGGCCGTTGATCGAGTCGACGCGCACCAGCGGGTTGAACTTCTGCCGCTGCTGCTCGCCGTCACGCGGCTGGCGCACGACACCGGTGATGGCGTCACCGCGACGCAGGCCGTACTTGCGGACCAGCGACAGCGAGACGTACACGTCGTTCGGCCCGGCGAGGTAGCCCGAGGTACGCACGAACGCGTAGTTGTCGAGCACGTCCAGGATGCCCGCGACGGGCAGCAGGACGTCGTCCTCGCGGATCTCGGTGTCGGGCGAACCGCCCTGCTCACGGCCACCGCCGGAACCCCGGCGGCGACGGTCGCGGAAGCGACGGCCGCGACGGCCGCCTTCCTCGTCGTCGTCCCCCTGCTGGCCCTGGCCCTGACGCTGGCTGTTGTCCTGGCCGCCGCCCTGCTGGTTGCGCTGGCGGTTGTCCTGGCCGCGGTTGTCGCGGTTGCCGTCACGGCCGCCATCGCGGTTGCCGTCACGACCACCGTCACGGTTGCCCTGACGGTTGCCGCCCTGCTCACCGCGGTCGCCCCGGTCACCGCGCTCACGCTGCTGGCCGCCCTGCTCGGGCGAACCCGCGGCACGGTTGGAGCCGCGACGACGACGGCCGCGGCCGCCCTCTTCCTGCTGCGACTGGCCGTCCTGCTGCCCGTTGTCCTGCTGCGCGGGCCGCTCCGCGGCGGGCGCGGCGCCGTTTTCCGAAGACTTCTCGGTCTTCTCGGTCTTCTCGGCGCGAGGAGCCTCGGCCGGGGCGGTTTCCGCCTTCGGCGCTTCGGCCTTCGGGGCCTCCTGCTTCGGGGCCTCGGTCTTGGGCGCGTCGGCCTTCGGGGCCTTGCGCGGTGCATCGATCCCCTCGAGCGGAAGCGTTTCGCTCGCCGCGGCGGGGGACTTGCGCTTGGTCTTGCCCTGGCGCTCGCGGATGGCCGCGATCAGGTCGCCCTTGCGCATACCGGTGGTCTCGCCGATGCCGAGTTCCCCAGCGATCGAGCGCAGCTCGGCGACGGTCTTGCCGGTCAATCCGCCGACCGTGCGCTTGGGAGCGACGACGCCGTTCGACTCGGCGGCGCCACCTTCGACGTCGCTCAAAAGATCGGTGTTGCTCACAAATGTCCTTCCTGACCGATCCACGCCTCCAGGTGGATCAGCGGACCGCCGCTCGCGTCCGATTGCGAAACGGCGTAATTGGCCCCCGATACGGGCTAGCAACTCCTCGGCCGTGTTGAACACAGCTAGAAGGCCTCCAGCACAGGGATTTGCGTCCTCCATATGGAGGAAGCGGAATTCGGCACCGCCGGAACCGGGAACCCGCCTGTGTCAATCTGCCAGCCCCCGCTTGCCAGGCTGTGCTAGTCGCCGGACGTCCTGCGGAACTGGCGGATCAACGAAGGATGCGGGCCAAGGATGACACTGGTCACCTGGACCGGCACCGGGTGCGGAAACGCACGGTGATCGAACGCCCCCGAGGGTAGACCGCGCCACGGCCGGGTGCAACAACCACCCCCCGCGTGGCGGGATGGGGCTCCGGCATGTGACCGAGGCTTTACTGAGCCGCAACCTGTACGCCGCCCGGATCGATCGGCAGCTCGGTGACGTCGAAAGATGTAACGTCGACACCCGTCGGGAGTATTCCGCCGGTGGTCAGCGCGAGCACGGTCGGACCGGCTCCGGAGATGGCCGCGGCCACCCCTTCGGCCCGCAACGCGCGCACCAGTTCGCTGCTCGCCGGGTACGCGGGCGCCCGGTAATGCTGATGGAGCCGATCTTCGGTCGCGGAGAGCAACAGGTCGGGGCGCGCGGTGAGCGCGTGCACCGCGAGCGCCGCGCGACCGGCCGTGAAAGCCGCGTCGGCGTGCGGGACCTGGGCGGGAAGCAGTCCGCGCGTCGCGTCGGTCGACGAGCGCAACGCCGGGACGGCGACCACGGGCCGGATGTCGTGATGCGGCTGGAGCCGTTCGGCGCGGAACCGCTCGCCCTCGTTCCAGGCCACCACGAAGCCGCCCAGCAGGCTCGCCGCCGCGTTGTCGGCGTGCCCTTCGAACCCGGCGGCCAGCTGCAGCGCGTCGTCGTCCAGGGCCTTCTCCGCCAGCGCGTACGCCGCCGCGACACCGGTCACGACGGCGGCCGCGGACGAGCCGAGGCCGCGGGCGTGCGGGATGGCGTTGAAGCAGCGCAGGTGCACGCCGGGCGGCCGGAGGCCGAGGTGTTCGCAACCACGCCGGAAAGCCCGGACGACCAGGTGCGATTCGTCGGTCGGGACGTCGTCCACGTCACCGGCGCCGGCGTCGATCACCTCGATCTTGAGCCCGGCGTCGGTGACCAGGAGTTCGACCCGGTCGTAGAGCGCCAGCGCCAGGCCCAGCGTGTCGAACCCGGGCCCGAGGTTCGCCGAGGACGCCGGGACCTTGATCTTGAGCAGTGTCATCGCAGGTCCAGCGCGGCGGCGACGGCGGTCGGGTCGACGGCGAGCGGCTCGACCTCGACGTTGCCCTCCAGCGCCGTGGCCGGGTCCTTCAGGCCGTGCCCGGTGACGGTGCACACAACGGTCGAGCCCTTCGGCAGTCGTCCGTCGGCGGCCGTGGCGAGCAGGCCCGCGACGCTGGTCGCCGAAGCGGGCTCGACGAACACGCCCTCCTTGCGGGCCAGCAGCCGGTACGCCTCAAGGATCTTTTCGTCGGTGATCGCTTCGAACAGCCCGGCGGACGCGTTCTTCGCCTTCATCGCGCCGTCCCAGGACGCGGGGCTGCCGATGCGGATCGCGGTCGCGATCGTGTCCGGATCGGCCACCGGCTCGCCGTGCACGAGCGGCGCGGCGCCCGCCGCCTGGAAACCGAACATCCGCGGGGTGTTCTTCACCACACCGTCCCCGGCGTACTCCGAATACCCGGCCCAGTAGGCGGTGATGTTGCCCGCGTTGCCGACCGGCAGGCAGTGGATGTCCGGCGCCTTGCCGAGCACGTCGCAGATCTCGAAAGCGGCCGACTTCTGCCCGGCGATGCGCACCGGGTTGACCGAGTTGACCAAGGTCACCGGGTAGTCGATGGCGGTCTTCTGCGCCAGTTCGAGACAGTCGTCGAAGTTGCCGTCCACCTGCAGGATCCGCGCGCCGTGCAGGACGGCCTGGGCGAGTTTGCCCATCGCGATCTTGCCCTGCGGGACGAGGACGGCGCAGGTGAGCCCGGCGCGGGCCGCGTACGCCGCGGCCGACGCGGAGGTGTTGCCGGTGGAGGCGCAGATGACCGCCTTGAGACCGCTGGCGAGCGCGTGCGTGATCGCCACGGTCATCCCGCGGTCCTTGAACGACCCGGTCGGGTTCGCGCCTTCGACCTTGAGGTGGACTTCGCAGCCGGTCAGTTCCGAGAGGTGCGGAGCGGGCAGCAACGGGGTGTTGCCCTCGCCGAGGGTGATCACCTTCGCGCCTGCCGGTACCGGGATCCGGTCGGGATAAGCCTGGATGATCCCGGGCCACGGTTGGGAAATCACTGGTCTTCGCCTTCCACACGCATCACACTGACGACCTGGTTCACCACATCGAGCTTGGCAATGTCGTCCACAGTGGACCGCAGTGCCGCGTCCGGCGCCAGGTGGGTGACCACGACCAGGCTGGCCGTGTCGTTGGCGTCGCGCTGCCGCACGGCGGCGATGCTGACGCCGTGCCCGGCGAACGCCTGGGCCACCTGGGCGAGCACGCCCGCTCGATCGGCCACGTCGAGACTGACGTGGTACCGCGTCGGCGTCTGGCCCATCGGCCTGACCGGGAGCGCGGCGTGCGCGGATTCGCGCGGGCCACGGCCGCCGACGACCCGGTTTCGAGCCACCGCGACGAGGTCGCCGAGCACGGCACTCGCGGTCGGCGCGCCACCGGCGCCCTGACCGTAGAACATCAGCTCACCGGCGGCGTCGGCCTCGACGTAGACGGCGTTGTACGCGCCGCCGACCCCGGCGAGCTGGTGGCCACGCGGGATCATCACCGGATGCACGCGCGCCGAAACGGATTCGGTGCCGTCGTCGGAGGTGACGCGCTCGCAGATGGCGAGCAGTTTCACCGTGCGGCCCAGCACGTTCGCCGCGGCGAGGTCCGACGCGGTCACGTCGGCGATGCCTTCACGGTGCACTTCGGACGCGGTCACCCGGGTGTGGAACGCGAGCGAGGCGAGGATCGCGGCCTTGGACGCCGCGTCGTAGCCGTCGACGTCGGCCGTCGGGTCCGCCTCGGCGTATCCGAGCCTGCTGGCCTCTTCCAGCGTTTCCGCGTAACCGGCGCCGGTGGAGTCCATCGCGGACAGGATGTAGTTGGTGGTGCCGTTGACGATGCCCATCACGCGGGTGATGCGGTCGCCCGCCAGCGATTCGCGCAGCGGGCGCAGCAACGGGATCGCCCCGGCCACGGCCGCCTCGAAGTACAGGTCCACGCCTGCCGCGTCGGCGGCCTCGAACAGCTCCGCGGAGTGCTCGGCCATCAGCGCTTTGTTCGCCGTGACAACGGATTTACCCGCCTTGAGCGCGTCGAGCAGCCACTCCCGCACCGGCTCGATGCCACCGACCAGTTCGACGACGACGTCGACGTCCGGGGAGGTGACGAGCTTCGTCACGTCGGAGGTCACCAGTTCCGGCGGCAGCTCGGGGTGCTTGTCGGGGCGCCGCACCGCGATGCCCGCCAGCTCCATCCTGGCGCCCGCCCTGGCGGCGAGCTCTTCGGCCTGCTCGGTGAGCAGCCGGACGACCTCGCCGCCGACCGTCCCGCAGCCCAGGAGGGCGACCCTGATCACGCGTCCGTCCACAGTAGACACTTGCTAGACCTCCAGGCGCAGCATGTCGTCCGTCGTCTCCCGCCGCAGCAGCACGCGGGAGCTGCCGTTGCGCACGGCCACCACCGCCGGCCGCGGCTGCCGGTTGTACCCGCTGGCCATCGAGTAGCAGTACGCCCCGGTGGCCGCCACGGCGAGCAGGTCGCCGGGAGCAAGGGTGTCGGGCAGCCAGCAGTCGCGGACGACGATGTCGCCGGACTCACAGTGTTTTCCCACGACCCGGGACAGCGCGGCGGCGACCTGGCCGTCCCCGTCGTCGTCGGAGGTCCGGGAGACGAGACGGCAGTCGTACACCGCGTCGTAGAGCGCGGTGCGGATGTTGTCGCTCATCCCGCCGTCGACGCTGACGTAGCGCCGGGCGGCCTTGTCGCCGAGCGAGACGTCCTTGATGGTGCCGACCTCGTACAGCGTGATCGTGCCGGGACCGGCGATGGCGCGGCCCGGCTCACCGGCGATCTTCGGCACCGGGAGGCCCGCGTACTCGCATTCCTTGCGGACGATCTCGCGGATCTGCGTGATCATCTGCGCGGGCGGCGGCGGGTTGTCCTTGTCGGTGTAGGCGATACCGAAACCGCCGCCGAGGTCGACGATGGACAGCTGGTCGAGCAGATCGGCGCCGTGCTCCTTGGCGAGTTCGGCCAGCAGGCCGACCACGCGGCGGGCGGCGACCTCGAAGCCGTCGGCGTCGAAGATCTGCGAACCGATGTGGCTGTGCAGGCCGATCAGCTTGAGCGACGGCGCGTTGAGCACGCGGCGCACGGCCTCGGCCGCGTCACCGGAAGCCAGCGAGAAACCGAACTTCTGGTCCTCGTGCGCGGTCGCGATGAACTCGTGGGTGTGCGCCTCGACGCCGACGGTGACCCGGATCAGCACGTTCTGCACGACGTCGTGCCGGGCCGCGACATCGGCCAGCCGCGCGATCTCGAAGTAGGAGTCGACCACGACCGTGCCGACGCCGGCTTCGACAGCGGCGTCCAGCTCGGACAGCGACTTGTTGTTGCCGTGGAAGGTGATCCGTTCGGCGGGGAACTCCGCGCGCTGCGCGACGGCGAGTTCGCCGCCGCTGCAGACGTCCAGGCTCAGCCCCTGCTCGGCCACCCAGCGGGCGATCTCGATGGACAGGAACGCCTTGGACGCGTAGTGCACGAGCGCCGGGTCGTCGAACGCCTCGGCGTAGTCGGCGCACCGGGACTTGAAGTCGGCCTCGTCGACGACGAACAGCGGCGTGCCGTACTTCTCGGCGAGTTCGCGGACGTCGACGCCCGCGATGCGCACGACGCCGTCTCCGCCGCGGAAAGTGTTGCGCGGCCAGACTTTCGGATACAGCCTGTCGAGTTCTTCGGGACTCGACGGCGGGAAACCGGAGGCGTCGGCGTGGGGGTAGACGTCGGCGTGGCGGGGGCCGGCGGGGTGAGCCATCTTGCTTACATCCGTTCCGGAGCAGAGACACCGAGCACGGTGAGGCCGTTGGCCAGCACCTGACGAGTCGCTTCACTGAGCGCGAGGCGGGAGAACGTGAGGGGGGTGGTCTCCTCGTCGCCCTTCGGAAGGACCCGGCCGACGGCGTTCCACTTGTGGTAGGCGCCGGCGAGTTCTTCGAGGTACCGGGCGACACGGTGCGGTTCGCGCAGCTGTGCGGCCCGGCGGAGGACGGTCGGGAATTCGCCGAGTGTGCGGATCAGGTCGCCCTCGGCCGGCAGCGTGAGCAGTCCGAGGTCGGCGTCGCCATCGAAGGTGAGACCGAGGTCGGATGCGTTGCGCTGCAACGAGGCCAGCCGCGCGTGGGCGTACTGGACGTAGTAGACCGGGTTGTCGTTGGAGTGCTTGCGAAGCAGGTCGAGGTCGATGTCCAAAGTGGAATCGACGGAGTAGCGGATCAGCTCGTAGCGGGCCGCGTCGACGCCGACGGTGCCGACCAGGTCCTCCATGGTGATCACGGTGCCCGCGCGCTTGCTCATCCGGACGGGCTTGCCGTCGGAGACGAGGTTGACCATCTGGCCGATCAGCACCTCGACCACGGCCGGATCGTCGCCGAACGCGGCCGCGGCGGCCTTGAGCCGGGCGATGTAGCCGTGGTGGTCCGCGCCGAGCATGTAGATACAGAGGTCGAAGCCGCGCTTGCGCTTGTCCTGGAAGTAGGCGAGGTCACCGGCGATGTAGGCCGGGTTTCCGTCCTTCTTGATGACGACGCGGTCCTTGTCGTCGCCGTGCTCCTTGGACTTGAGCCACCAGGCGCCGTCCTCGAAGTACAGGTTCCCGGAGTCCTTCAGCCGCTGGACCGACGACGCGACCGCGCCGGACTCGTGCAGCGAGTTCTCGTGGAAGTAGACGTCGAAGTCGGTGCCGAAGTCGTGCAGGCTCTGCTTGATCTCGGTGAACATCAGCTCGATGCCGACCCGGCGGAAGGTCTCGGCCCGCTCGTCCTCGGGCAGCGAAAGCGCGCTCGGCTCCTGCCGGATGACCTCGGCGGCGATGTCGTTGATGTAGCCGCCCGCGTAGCCGTCCTCGGGGGCGGGCTCGCCCTTGGCGGCGGCGATCAGGGACCGGACGAAGCGGTCGATCTGCGCGCCGTGGTCGTTGAAGTAGTACTCGCGGGTGACCTGGCCGCCCTGCGCGGAGAGCACGCGGCCCAGCGCGTCACCGACCGCGGCCCAGCGGGTGCCGCCGAGGTGGATCGGGCCGGTCGGGTTCGCCGAGACGAACTCGAGGTTGATCTTGACCCCGGCCAGCGCGTCACCGAGGCCGTACTTCTCGCCGGCGTCGAGCACCTGCTGGACGATCTGGCCCTGCGCGTCGGCGGCGAGCCGCAGGTTGAGGAAGCCCGGCCCGGCGACCTCGGCCGACTCGATGCCGTCGGCGGCGGCGAGGGCCTCGGCCAGCGCGTCGGCGAAGTCGCCGGGCTTCATGCCCGCCTTCTTGGCCACCTGCAGCGCCAGGTTGGTCGCGTAATCGCCGTGCTCCGGGTTGCGGGGACGTTCGATCGTCACCTTCTCCGGCAGCACGGAATCGTCGAGGCCGCGCGCGGTGAGAACCTGCACGGCTGAGTTACGGACCAGGTCGGCGAGAGCTGCGGGAGTCACTCGCGGAATTCTAGGTGTGACCAGGTCCGGGCTTCGCAGCGACCGCCGGAAGGTGTGAGCCAAGCGGTTGATCTTCTGGCTGTTCACGGTGATCAGACGCGCGGTCTCTACACTGGCCCGCGCAGGGACCACCCCCTTTGGAGAACGCAGGAGCCATGGCTAACGGGACAACCAGAAAAAAGGGCGCGTCGTCGAAGAACGCCATGAAGGCCGCCCGTAGTTCCGTCGTGTCCAAGAAGGGCACGCCCTGGGGCACGATCATCGCGGTCGTCGCGATCGTCGCCCTGGCGGCCTCGGTGGTCACCTATTACATGGTCGCCTCGGCGCCGAAGCGCGAGCAGAAGACCCGTGAAGAGGCCGCTGCCGCCTTCGCGCCTTCGCAGCAGGACCCGGATCCCTCCAAGCGGATCAACGGCGTGACCACGACCACCTACGAGGGGTCCGTGCACGTCACGGCGGCCGAGCGCGTCGCCTACGACAAGACCCCGCCCTACGGCGGCCCGCACGACCAGTCCTGGGCCGCGTGCAACGGCGTCGTCTACGAGAAGGCCGTCCGCAACGAGAACATGGTCCACGGTCTCGAGCACGGCGCGATCTGGATCGCCTACAACCCGGCGCAGATCTCCGGCGACGCGCTGGAGCTGCTGCGGGTCCGCGTCGAGGGCAAGCCGTACACGACGATGTCGCCGTACCCGAACCTCGACAAGCCGATCTCGCTGCAGTCCTGGGGCCACCAGCTGAAGCTGGACAGCGCCTCCGACGAGCGGATCGACCAGTTCATCGCCGCGCTGCGCACCAACCCGTTCGGCGCGTACCCCGAGCGTGACGCCACCTGCGACGCGCAGATCGAGCCGGGCGACTTCGACCCGACCCCGCCGGGGCCGGACGCGAAGCCGATGGACTACAAGGGCACCGCGGGCACCCAGCAGGACCAGCCCGGCGCCGGCCAGCCGTCGCAGCCCCCGGCCACCCAGCCCTCGGCGCCCGCGAGCAAGTAAGTGAGCCAGATGGACCCCGATCTCCAGTACGTCGACGAACCCGGCGACGCGGTGCCACGCGCGGCCAAGAGCCGGTGGCTGGTGATCGGGGCCGCCCTGGTCGTCATGCTGATCCTGGGCTTCGGCCTGGGCGCCCTGACGACCAGGCTGATCGACTCCGAGCCGGAGCAGACGACCCCGGGAGCGGGTTCGGTCGAGGTCGGCTTCGCGCAGGACATGTCGGTGCACCACCTCCAGGCCGTCACCATGGCGGGCTGGGCGCGGGACCACACGACCGATCCGGCGATCAAGACCCTCGCGTTCGACATCGAGCGCACGCAGACCGGCCAGGTCGGCCGGATGAAGGGCTGGCTGGGCCTGTGGGGCCAGCCCGAGCAGGCGACCGGCGCCTACATGACCTGGATGACCGAACCTTCAGGCCACGGCGGACACGGTGGCGCCGACATGAAGCCGTCGAACGGCGCGCCGATGCCGGGGATGGCGACGTCGGCCGAACTGGCCAAGCTGCGCTCGCTGACCGGCAAGGAGATGGACGTCTTCTTCCTCCAGCTGATGCTGCGGCATCACATGGGCGGGACGGAGATGGCTCAGTACGGCAACGACCACACGTCCATCGCGGACGTGAAGTCGCTGACGCGGAGCATGCTCGTCTCGCAGGGTGCGGAGATGGACCTGATGAAGTCCCTGCTCCAGGAACGCGGCGCCTCCCCCTTGCCTGCCTGACCCGCTACCAGGAGAGTTCCCGGCAGCGCTGAGCACATTGGGGCACTTCTATCTGCAAGGTCGCGTGCTCGATCGAGTAGCGGTCCGCCAGGAGGTTCTGCGCCTCGGTCAGCACCTCCGCCTGCTCGACGGTCGGCGCGATGGTGAGGTGCGCCGAAGCGACCTCCATCCCCGACGTCAGCGTCCAGACGTGCAGGTCGTGGACGTCTTCGACGCCCTTCAGCCCGCCGAGTTCGGCCTGGATCCCGGCGACGTCGACCCCCTTCGGCGCGTGCTGGAACAGGATCCGCAGCGCACGCCGGGCGAGCGCGTACGTGCGGGGCAGGACGAACAGGCCGATCGCGACACCGATGATCGGGTCGGCGTAGCGCCAGCCGGTCAGCAGCGTGATCGCGCCGCTCAGCAGCACACCGACGGAGCCGATCAGGTCGGCGAGGACCTCGAGGTACGCGCCCCGGACGTTGATGCTCTCCTCCGCGCCCTTGCGCAGGATCAGGAAGGAGACGATGTTCGCGACGAGGCCCGCGGCGGCGGCCAGCAGCACGGGCAGGCCGGGCACGGCGGGCGGGTCGCTGATCCGGCCGACGGCCTCGACCAGGACGTACCCCGCGACGCCGAACAGCAGGATGGCGTTGCCCAGCGCCGCGAGCACCTCGGCCCGGTAGAAACCGAACGTGCGGGTGAGCGTCGGGCCGCTGCGCCGGGCGAGCAGGATGGCCGCCAGCGCCATTCCGACGCCGAGGACGTCGGTGAACATGTGCGCGGCGTCGGAGATCAGCGCGAGCGAGCCCGTGGCGAACCCGACGATGAACTCCATGACCATGAAGCCGGCACCGATGACCAGGGCGATCGTCAGGCTCTTGAGGTAGCGACCTGACGCGCTCGACGGCGAGGCTGTCCCATGCCCATGCCCGTGCCCGTGACCCATTGCTCCGCCTCTCGTGAAGTCGACAGGCCGAATATATTGTCACATGCGCATATGTGCAATACAGGTGAGCCTAAGTTCACTTTGTCCTAAGCCACACACGGAAGCCATCCCCCAGGAGGGCCTTCCCGAAACCTGAAACCGCCACGCACCGCTACCGGAGTGACCGGAAGAACCCCCGCAGCTGACCGACGAAGGCCTCGGGCTGCTCGAACGCGGCGAAGTGACCACCCTTGGCCAACACGTCGTACCAGCGAAGATCGGTGTAGCGCAGCTCCGCCCAGCGCCGCGAAGGGCGGACGATCTCGCGCGGGAAGATCGAGATACCCGAAGGAACTTCAACCGCGGAGACGTCCCGCTCCTTGTTCTCCCAGTAGATCCGAGCCGACGAAGCGGCCGTTCCGGTGAACCAGTAGACGGAGATCGCGTCGAGCATCTGCCGCCACGAAAGCGCGGTCTCCGGCGAGCCGTCGTTGTCGGTCCACTCCCAGAACTTCTCGGCGATCCAAGCCGCCTGCGCCACCGGCGAGTCGGTGAGCCCGTAGCCGACCGTCTGCGGGCGCGTGGCCTGCTGCTGCGAGTACGCGGACCCGACATCGCGGAACCGCGCGAGGTCACCGATCGCGGCCCGTTCCTCCGGCGTCGGATCCCCCAGCTCGGCCACGTCGTACGGGACGCCCGCCATGTTCACGTGGACGGCGATCATCCGCTCCCGCGCGACCTTGGCGAGCATGTTCGTCACCCCGGCGCCCCAGTCGCCACCCTGTGCGGCGTAGCGCTCGTAGCCGAGCCGCCCCATCAGCTCGTCCCAGGCCCGGGCGATGCGCTCGACGTTCCAGCCCGTCGACGACGGCTTGTCGCTCCAGCCGAAGCCCGGCAGCGAAGGCGCCACGACGTGGAACGCGTCCGCCGGATCGCCACCGTGCGCGGCGGGATCGGTCAACGGGCCGAGCACGTCGAGGAATTCGACCACCGACCCCGGCCAGCCGTGCGTGAGCACGAGCGGCGTCGCGTCCGGCTCCGGCGAACGGACGTGCAGGAAGTGGATCCCGAGACCGTCCACAGTGGTCTTGAAACCCGGGAAGGCGTTGACGCGATCGGCAAGGCCGAAGTCGTAGTCCTCCGCCCAGTACCGGCACAACTCGCGCGCGAACTCCAGCGGGACACCCTGCTCCCAGCCGTCCGCCGTGGCGGGCTCGGGCCAGCGCGTGGCGCGCAGCCGGGCCCGCAGATCGACGATGGCGGTTTCGGGAATCCGGACTTCGAACGGTTCGATCACGGCATACTCCCAGTTCGTTGGTCTCACCAACGCTAGCAGGATTCATTGGTCACGCCAACGGTTCGGTACGCTGCCCCGATGAGCACCGCCCCCGCCCGGCTCCGGACCAAGGCCAGCTGGCTGGTCAACCAGGCCGCCACCGTGGCCCACCGGCTCGCCCTGGACGAGTTCGCCCGCAGCGGCGCCCGCCGCTACCACTACGGGATCCTCGCCGCGATCGACGAGAACGGCCCGTCGAGCCAAGCCACCCTGAGCCGCTGCACCGGCATCGACCGCAGCGACGTCGTCGCCGTCATCAACGAACTCGCCGACACGGGCTACGTCGAGCGCGCTCCCGACCCGGCGGACGGGCGGCGCAACCTGATCACCCTCACCAGCCTGGGCAAGCGGCGTTTGGAGCACCTGGAAGACCTGGTCAGCGACACGCAGGACGTCTTCCTCTCGGCACTGGAACCCGCCGAACGAGAGCAGCTGACGCGGCTCCTGGCCCGCGTCGTCGAGCACCATCAGGGTTAACGACCACCTCGCGCGAGGAGGCCGCGCGGGGTGCGCTAAGCTTCACGAGTCGCTCAGGCGGCAACGCCCTCGTAGCTCAGGGGATAGAGCACTGCCCTCCGGAGGCAGGTGTCGCAGGTTCGAATCCTGCCGAGGGCACACTTTCCGATCGAATCGAATCCTGTTCGCGCCAGTCTGGGCCGGACGGTCACGAGTTCTCTCGGCGGATATCCCATCTTTCGAAGAGGGCCGTCGCCAGCCAATGACCATCCACGAAGGCCATGTGTTCAGCGGTGACACCGCAGCCGCCATTCGAAGGTCGCTTCGGGTCCGCCCCTCGCGCGAGCAAGTAGGCCGTGACATCCACGTGCAGCGGCTCGCCGGTCTGCGTATGACTGTCGATCTCCACATCGATCGCATGGTGCAACAACGTGAGCCCGCCATGCTCTTCATTGATGTCGCCGCCGCCATCGAGGAGTTCACGAAGCAGCGGCAGATCACACATCTCGACAGCCAGATGAGCAGGACTGAAGTCACCCACAGCCAAACCCTCCCCCAATTGCGAAATGAAGTCCGGCATTGCTCGAATTAGCATACCCATTCCAGCGAGCCGGAAGAATTGTCCGCACATTCGGAAAGACGAACCGCCCTACTCCAAGCGAGTGACACATGTCGTCGATCTGTCACATCTGGCGATGATCTTTGCTAGCGTCCGGGGACCGACTTGAGGGGGCTGGGCGATGACAGGGGATCTCGGGCGACGGGCGGCTTTCGGGATGGCGGCGACCGCCGGCGGCGCGTTGCTGGCCGGTGGCACCGCGGGCGCGGCGGAGTCCGCGGCCGGCTCCGCGGCGAACGACAAGCACCAGGTGAGCCCGTCGTTCACCGTGGTGGACAAGCGAGGGCGGCAGCGATTCCTGCTCGACAGCCGTAAGCCGCCGCTGATCGTCGACGGCCAGACCTACCCGCCCGAGCGGCGCTCCGGGCCGGAGAACGGCTCCTATCTGATCTTCAACGACGAGACCGGCGACGAGAAGGGCGGGCTGCTCGTCCACCCCACCGGCGGCCACATCGCCTTCGACTATCCGCACGCGGTGGACGGGATCAACCTCAGCCTGTCCGCGAAGGACGGCGTGGGCGGCGCGGGCCTGACCATCAACGGCATTCCGGATCCCGACGCCGGGCCCGGCGTCCGTGCCACCCCGCGCGCGCTCTTCGGCTGCCACACCGCCTTCGGCGCGCAACTGGCGTTGTGCGATTCCCAAGGGCGTCCGCGAATCGTGCTCCAGGTCGACGAAAACGACCGGCCGACCATCAAGATCCTGGACGGGGACGGCAAGACGGTCAACGAACTGGCCTAGAGCCAAATGCCCGGAACGGATGTCGTCTCCGCGATCTTCGTGAATGCCCGGACGGGACGTCGGTCTTGTCGCTACAGTCCCGACGTCCGATCGAACTGGGGGTTCGAATGAGGAAATTCCTCACCATCGGCCTGTCCGCGCTGCTCACCTTGGGCACCGCGGCGGCCGTCAGTACACCCGCGCACGCCGCTTCACAGCTCGACTTCGGGGCCTGCCCGGCGGATGTCGCTCAGGCGTACCCGGCATTGAAATGCGCGACGGTCAACGTCCCGCTCGACTATTCGCGGCCGTTCGGCGCGCGGATGGACGTGCTCGTCTCGAAACACACCAGCACCGACCCGGCGAAACGACGCGGCACGCTGTTCGTCAATCCCGGCGGTCCGGCGGGTTCCGCGGTGATGCAGGCAGGCAAGCTGTCCCTTCCGGACGCGACCGGGTACACCCGGCTGCCCAAGGAAGTGCTGGAGGCCTACGACATCGTCGGCCTCGATTCCCGCGGCACCGGCCACAGCCAGCCGCTCAGCTGCGTCGGCGAGGACTATTGGCGCCAGCTTCAGCCCGACCCGGACCGCCCCGAGGAACGGGACAAGAGCTGGGAGCGCTGGAAGGCCTTTGCCCGATCCTGCGCGGAAAAGAACGGCGAAAAGCTGAAGTACACGGGCAGCCGCAACGTCATCCAGGACATGGACCGCGTGCGCACGCTGCTCGGCGAGGAAAAGATCAGCTACCTCGGCTATTCCTACGGCACCTACCTCGGCAGCGCGTACGCCGAGCGGTATCCGGACCGGGTCGACCGGATGGTCCTCGACAGTTCGATGAATCCGGTGGAACCGCAGATGTGGTACGGGAACTCGACCGGTCAGGTCACCGCCGGAGTCGCCCGCGAGAAGGCCTACCTGAGCTGGATCGCCCAGTACGACAACGTTTTCCACCTCGGCAAGAGCTACGAGGAGGTGAACACGGCCTGGCAGAAGCTGCTCGGCGACTTCCGGAAGGCGCCGCGCGGGCCGATGAAGAACGTCGGCGCGGTGGAACTGCTGGACGTCTACATCGCCAACCTCTCCCACGAGCTCTACTGGGAACCGCTCGCGAAGGCGATGGCCGACTACGTGCTGCGCGGTGACGATCGTGCCGTGCTGGACTGGGCGACTCCGTCGGGTGGAGCGGCGGGCGAGAGCTTCATCGCGGGGATGATCTCGATCGCCTGCGTCGATTCCGACGCGCCGACGGACCGGACGAAGATCGAGCGCGACTTCGGTGAGCTGGCCAAGACCAGCGATTTCGCTTGGTACAACGTGTCGATCCCGTCCGCCTGCGCCAACTGGCCGGTGCACGATCAGCGGATCGTGCCGTCGGGGAAGAACCTGCCGCCGATGCTGATGTTCGGCGTCGAGGGGGATTCCGCGACGCCGTACGTGAACACGGTCGCGATGCACGAGCAGCTCCCCAGTTCGGTGCTGGTGACCGAGCGCGGGGCGGGCACCCACTGCGTGTTCGGCGCCCACCCGGCGATGCTCAACCGGGAGGCGCAGCGGATCGGCAAGGACTACCTCGTCGATGGCCTGCTGCCGAACGGTGACCTCGACATCGCGCCGCATCCGCTGCCGGTGCCGAAGGCGGGAACCGCGGCGGCCGCGCGGCCGGCCGTCGTCTCACAGCACTC
>NZ_MUXN01000004.1:192-208174 GCF_001995215.1 Amycolatopsis azurea DSM 43854 | reverse complement strand
ACTCACGACCACCCGGACCGAGCCGGGCTTTCGTGTGACTGAGTGGACGGCACGTGTGATCAGACGGACGACACGCGTGACTGAGTGGACGACACGCTCGCCGCCTGGGTCCCACCCCGTGTCGTCCACTCAGTCACATGTGTCGTCCACTGGATCACCTGTGTCGTCCATCTGATCACGCGAGACCGCGCGACCGCAGGTACCTGAGCACGCTTTGCCCTAACCCGAATCGCCACTCACGACCACCTGGACCGACGCCTCACCGCCGCCCTCACTCCGGTTAGACCTTCTCACGTTTCCTCTTGACGCTCACCGCAGCTTAGCTATAGGTTCTAACCATAGCGAGATGCAGTAACACGACAGAAGGAGAAGGCCATGAACTCGAAGACCTCACGCCGCCGGTTCGGTGCACGCGCCGCCTTGCTCACGGTCCCGCTGGCCCTCGCGGGCGTCCTCGGCGCCACCGCGCCCGCCCAGGCCGCCGCTCCCGCGCACGGCACGAAGCCTGCTTCGCTTACCTGCCAAGGCAAAGGCATCGACCGGACGGCCAAGGTGCACTACCGCACCGAGACCTTCATCAAGGCGCCGCTGCGCACCATCTGGGACCTGCAGACCGACGTCGAGGCCTGGCCGACCTGGCAGAACCCCGTCATCCCGGTCGAAATGAAACGCCTGGACCCCGGCCCGCTGCGCAAGCATTCCCAGTTCCGATGGACCATCCCCGTCCCGCCCGGCATGCCCTACCCGCCCGGCGACGTGACCATCGTGTCCACCGTCCGGCAGCTCCAGCCCGGCAAGTGCCTCCGCTGGACCGGACCTCTCGACGGCCCCGGCGGCATGCACATCGACGGCGTCCACGTCTGGAACTTCGTCAAGGTCCCGGGTGGTGTCCTCGTCCGCACCGAAGAGAGCCACACCGGCCCGCAGGTCGACAAGGACGTGCCGGGCTCCACCGAAATGCTGGGCCAGGGCCTCGAAATCTGGTTGAAGGACCTCAAGAAGGCCGCTGAAAACCGGTAGGGGCCACCCCCTGCCACTCCCTATGCTCCCGGGTATGGAGATCATCGGGCCGGACGACGCCCTTCCCGGGCGGCGGATCCGGCGGGTCGCGGTGGCGGGTCCCGCCGGATCCGGGAAGTCGACGCTGGCGCGAACCCTGTGCGAGCGCATGGGGCTCCCGTTCGTCGAGTTCGAGTCCTTTTTCCACGGTCCGGGGTGGACGGTGCGGGAGACCTGGCAGACCGACGTCCTGGAGTTCCTCGACGGCGAAGAGTGGGCCATCGAGTGGCAGGGCGAAGAGGTCCGGGAGCGGCTGACCGCACGGCTGGACGTGCTGGTCTGGCTCGATCACCCGCGGGTCATGACCATGACCCGAGCCGTCGTCCGGACGCTGAAGCGCCGTGTCGGGCGCGGCTCGAAGATCGCCGGCGGAAACGTCGAGGGCCCGCTGCACACGTTCTTCACCGATCGCGACCACATCATCAGGCTCGCCTGGCGCTACCACCCGATGATCCGGGCCCGCGTACACAAGGTCATCGCGGAGAACCGCTACCCGGACCTCGTCATCGTCCGCCTGCGCGGGCAGCGTCAGGTCGACCGCTGGCTCGACGGGCCCCTCGCCCGGAACCTCCGCTAGCGAAGCTCCCGGACGCGCCACACCACGTCCCCGCTGGAACTCGGCTCGATCCTGTCCACAGTGAACCCTTCGCGCTCGTAGAACGCACCGGCCCGTTCGTTGGCCGCGAAATGCTCGATGTACACCCGCTCGGCGCCTTCGGGTAACTGTCCGATGAGGGCGTCCATCAGCCGGACACCCAGCCCGCCACCACGATGACGGGGGTGCACGTAGAGCTTGTAGATCACGTGGCTTTCGCCGTCGAGACCGCGTTGTCCGACACCGGCCAGGTGCCCGCCGTCGTCGGCGACCACCACCGCGCCGCGGGCCACGGCACCGGCGATGTTCGTCTCGTGCCACCACATCCGGACCTGCTCGGCAGCGGCCTCCTCGCCGATCAGCGGCGCGTAATGGGCGCGGACGTGCTCCTCCCCGAAGCGGCAGATGGGCATGACGTCGTCCCGTTCGGCGTTCCGCACCACCGGTCCGGTTCCCATCACGCCGCCTTTCCTTCGCACGTCGTCCTGATCTGACACGCGCACGGACCTTTCGGGCAAACCCTGGTCATCGAGGCTTGTCCGGCTACGCGCGCGGTGGTACCGATACGAGCGAACCAGCTCGCGGCCGATCGCGAAAGGTCCGCAGGGCTTCACTGCGGACCGGAAACGACTGGTCTACCCTCCCGAGGAGAAGGCTGGGGTGTTTCCCGCGGCGTCTTCGGAGGCCAGTACCGACCTCTCGCGAACCCCATCATTCGTGCCCGATCCGAACCGAGCCAAGGCGACGCATGCAACCCAATTTCGATGCAGGTGAGGACTTCGCCCTTCTTCTGGAGCGAGAGGCCAAGAAACTCGAAGAGAAGGCCAAAGCCCTGTCCGAGGCGTTCACGGCCTCGGCGTCCACGGTGGAATCCCCCGACGGCACGGTGAAGGTGACGGTCGAGGCCAACGGCTCGCTGAGCGCCATCGAGTTCGGCAACCGGGCGACCTCGATGAGCCCCGCCAAGCTCTCCTCCATCGTCATGCAGACCGTGCGGAAGGCGCAGCGCCAGACGGTCGAGAAGGTCACGGAGTCCTACACCGAGATCAACGGCGAGGACGAGGCCGCCCAGCTGGTCCGGACCTTCCTGCCGAAGGTGGAGGAAGAGGAAGGCGCCCAGGACGAGTCCGCACAGGACAAGTGGGCGCCGGAGGCGCACAACGAGGACCCGCGTCAGCAGGCCGGACACCGGCCGCCGCCGCCCGCGGGCTACCGGCAACCGCCCCCAACGGCGGGTTACCGGCCCCCGCAGCAGCCGGGCTACCCGCCGCCGCAACAGCCGGGCCGCCCCGCGCAGCAGCCGCCCCCCGCGTCGCCCCGACCCCGGCGACCGGCCAGCCCCGACGACGATGAAATGAGCCCCTGGTGAGCGGATTCGAAGTCAAGACAGAGGACATGACGACGTTCGCCACGCACCTCGACAAGCTCGAGGACGCGCTGAAGAAGAGCGCCGACATGGTGGGCAGTTGTGTGGCGGACCCCGGCATCTTCGGCATCTTCGGCGGCCAGATCTACGGCGCCGGCGCGAGCATGCACTGCGGGAAGGCCCGGGACCACCTGAACAAGTACTCGGAGAACGTCAAGGAGTTCTCCGACAGGGTGCGCGAAGCCGCGAAGAAGTACGACGCCAACGAGGCGGAAACCGAGAAGCTGATCACCGCCGCGGGCGACGGCATCGAGGAGGTGAAGGTCAAGTGAGCGACGAGTACCACCGCAACGATTTCGGGAACGGCAGCGGCACCAAGGCCGACGACTTCAAGGACGAGAAGAACAACTTCCTCGCCGGCAGTGGCGACACCGCGGGCGCGGGTTTCTTCGACTCGGCCTTCGCGCTGAAGAAGGCCGTCGACTCCGGCGACCAGCTCAGCATCGGCCTGGCCTCGGCGGGCATGGCCATCGAGATCCTCGGCATGGTCGTCGACCCGATCGGGTCGCTGCTCACCGCCGGGATCGGCTGGCTGATCGAGCACATCGTCATCTTCCGCTGGCCGCTGGACTTCCTGCTGGGTGACCCGAAGGGCATCGAGGCGGCCAAAGAGGCGATCTACGCCGAGGGCAAGGAAGTCAAGCAGTGGTCGGAAGACCACGCGACCGCCACCAAGAAGCTCGCGGAGAAGTGGAAGGGCGAGTCGGCCGACAACTTCCTCTCCGACATGGAGGGCGTCAGCGCCCAGATCGACGCGCTGTCGGACTACCTCAACCTCGCCGGCAAGCAGATGGGGATCGCCGGTGCCATCATCGGCGCCGTCCGCGGCATCGTCCGCGACATCATCGCCATGACCCTGGCGGGCATCCTCAAGGCCGCGATCGTGGCGGTGGCGCTCGCGCCCGTCACCTTCGGCGGTTCGATCATCGCGGCGATCACCTCCATCATGACCACGGTCGGCGTGGCGATCGCCAAGATCGCCAAGCAGATCGCCGACTGCGCCAAGCGGCTCGGCGAGATGATCAAGATCCTGGTCAAGACGCGCGGCGCGGCCGACGACGTCGTCAAGCTGACGCTCGGTGGCGGTAAGATCAAGCTGCCCAAGCCCCCGCCCAAGGGGGGTCACCCGATGCCCCCCGGCAAGAAGCCGATCGAAGGCCCGCCCGGCAAACCGCCCGCCGACAGCACGCCGGACGCCAAGCCCCCGAAGCCGGACGGCAAGCCGGAGAAGCTCGGCGACATGCCACTCAGGATCGTGCGCGAGAAGCTGACGAAGGAGCTGGACAAGCTCCCGCTGGACAAACTGTCCAAATCGGATCGCGACGCCCTCATGGCGAAATTCGACTACTGGAACGCCTTCCCGATCGGCGACCTGCACAAGAGGTTCCCCAAGGTCGCGGACGCGCTCGAGAAGACGGTGAAGGTCCTCAGCGACCCGACCTACGGCGCGTCGGGCCTGGCCGGGAAGACCATCGTCGAGCTGACGAAGGGCATCCCACCTGCCGCGAACGAGAAGCCGCCGGAGGGCGACGAGTGACCGGATAGGATCCGAAGCCCGGTGCGGGTGTCCACACAGGACACTCACACCGGGCTTTTCGTATCGTCACGCTCAGCGCGCCCGGCGGCGTGCGTACCGCAGCATCCAGGCCCCTGCCAGCAAAGCGGCGAAAGCCAGCGCCAGCAGATCACCGGTGTGCGAACCGGTCGAGGCCAGCGATCCGGGACCAGGCGGGTGGACCGGGTGCGTCGGGTCCACCGGCGGCGTCGGATCGCCAGGCGGATCGACAGGCGGTTCGCCTGGGGTGACCGGCGTTTCGGTCGAGCAGCCGGGTTCGTCCGGGGCGCGGCAGTTGGCGCCGGGCGTGGTGGAAGTGACCGCGTTACGCAGCTTTCCTTCCCCGGAACCGGCGGTGACCGAATACGTCACGACGACCTTCTGCCCGACGGCGAGTTTGCCGTGCCAGCGCAGCAGTTTTCCGGTCAGCGCGACCGATCCGCTCGTCGCTTTCGCATCGCCGTTGTACGTCGCTCCACTGAGGACATTGCCCAGGTCGTCGGTCACGACGGCGTCGTCGTAGGCACCGGTGCCGGTATTGGTGATGGAAAGCGTGTAGGTGACCTTGCCGCCCGGAGCGACACTGCCCGACGGCGACGCCGACTTGGCGATGACCATCGAGAGCACCGGGGTACGGGTCGAACAGGCGGGATCCGCCTGCCCTGACGGCGGGCAGTTGGTGCCCTCGTCGCTCGTGACGGCGTTGTCCAGGAAGTGGTCCCCGCGCACGGGTTTCGCCACGGTGACCGAGTAGGTGACGGTCACCGAGGCTCCTGCCGCCACGGTGCCCGTCCAGGTCAGTTTCGGTTCCGTGTAGGCGACGGTGCCCGCGGTGGCCTTCGCGTCCTGGTTGTAGGTCGCGTCGTCGAGCACCTTGGTCAGATCGTCCGTGAACGAAGCACCGGGATACGGCGCCTGACCGGTGTTGCGCACGACCACCGTGTACGTGACCTTGCCACCCGGCGCGGCCGCGGCCGGAGCGGTCGACTTCGTGATGCGCAACGCCGGTGTCGGCAGTTCGTTGCGGCAGTCGGGGTCTTCGGAACCCTCTTCGCAGTTGGAGCCCGTGCCGGTGACCACGTTGACCAGCCGTTTGTCGCCCTTGTTGGTCACGACGACGGAATAGGTGATCGTGGCCTTGTCACCGGGCGCGAGCGAACCGGTCCAGGTCAAGGACGGCTTCACGACGGCGACGGTCACCGTGCCGGTGTCCGCCTTCGCGTCGCCGTTGTAGGTGGCGTCGTCGAGCACGCCGGAAAGGTCGTCGGTGAACGACGCGGCGGGATCCATTGCCGCGCCGACGTTTTCGACGGTGACGGTGTACGTGACCGTGTCACCTGTCTTGACCTCTTCGGGGGTGGCCGTCTTGCGGATCTTCAGCGACGGCACGGGCGTGACCGTCCCGCAGTCCGGGTCGGCAGAATCCGGCGGGCAGTTGCCGTCCGGGGTGCCGACGACGGCGTTGGTGAGCTTCTTGTCGCCGCCGGGCGGCCGGTTCACGGTGACGGAATAGGTGATGGTGACGGTCGCACCGGCGGCGACGTCGCCGGTCCAGGTCACCACCGGGGCCTCGTAGCCGGTGGTGCCGCCGGTCGCCGTGGCGTCGTCGTTGTAGGTCGCGTCGTCGAGCACGCCGGTCAGGTCGTCGCTGAGCCGTGCTCCCGGATAGGCCGCGGTTCCGGTGTTCTCGACGCGCACCGTGTAAGTGAGCCGCTCGCCCGGCCTGGGCGCGGACGGCTCGGCCGTCTTGGCGATCTTCAGGGCGGCGACCGGGGTGACGGCGGAGCAGTCCGGATCCGCCGAGCCGGGCGGGCAGGTCGAGTCGTCGGGGCCGGTCACGGCGTTGCGCAGCGTCCGGTCCCCGGCGGGCGGTTTGTTCACGGTCACCGAATAGGTGATGGTCACCGTGGCGCCCGCCGGAAGGTCCGCCGTCCAGGTCAGTTTCGGTTCCGCGTACGCGACGGTGCCCGCGGAGGCCCGCGCGTCCCTGTTGTAGGTCGCATCGTCCAGGGCGCCGCTCAGGTCGTCGGTGAACCGCGCGTCGCGGTAGACGCCGGTGCCCGGATTGCTCGCGGTCACGGTGTAGGTGACGACCTGGCCCGGCTTCGCACTGGCCGGTGCCGCGGTCTTGGCCAGCACGAGCGACCCGAGCGGGGTTTCGGTCGCGCAGTCGGGGTCACTCCCGCCGGGCGGGCAGGTGGAACCGTCCGGTCCGACGACGACGTTGGTCAGCCGCCGGTCCCCGGCGGGCGGTTTGCCGACGGTGACCGAGTAGGTGACCGTCACCGTGCTCGCCGCGGCGACGTCACCGGTCCAGGTGAGTTTCCGGCCAGGCTCGTCGAAAGTGGTGCCGCCCGAGGTGGCGGAGGCGTCGCCGTTCCAGGTGGCGTCGTCGAGGACGCCGGTCAGGTCGTCGGTGAACGAGGCGCCCGGGTAGGGCGCCGGGCCGACGTTGCGCACGCTCACGGTGTAGGTGACCTTGTCGCCGGGCATGGCCGAGGCCGGGCTCGCGGTCTTCTTGATCTCCAGGGCGCCGATCGGGGTCACCGTGCCGCAAGCCGGGTCGGTGCTTCCTGGCGGGCACGTCGAACCGCCCGGACCGGTGACCGCGTTGCGCAGCACCTTGTCCCCGGCCGGCGGCGTGCCGACCTTCACCGAATAGGTGATCGTGACGGTCTTCCCGGCCGGGATGTCCCCGGTCCAGGTCAACGTCGTCGTCGCGCTGTCGTAGCCGGGTTGTGCCGGGGTGGGCGTCCCGTCGGCCTTGGCGACGGCGTCACCGTTGTAGGTGGCGTCGTCGACGACGCCGGACAGGTCGTCGGTGAGCTTCACCCCGGTCGCCGCCGATCCGTCGAGGGTGCGCGCGGTCAGGGTGTAGGTCACGACGTCGCCGGGTTTTGCCGTGTCCGGGGCGGCCGATTTCGTGATCACGACCGCGTTGATCGGCTCGTCGGTGCCGCAGTCCGGATCAGTGGAACCCTCGGGGCAAGTGGAGCCGTCCGGCCCGACGACGGCGTTGGTCAGCCGCTTGTTCCCGCCCGGCGGGTTCGCGACGGTCACCGAATAGGTGATCGTGACCGTGCCGCCCTTCCCGACGGCGCCGGTCCAGCGCAGGGTCTTGTCGGTCGCGGAGTAGGTCACGAGACCGGCGGTCGCGGTGGCGTCGCCGTTGTACGCCGCGTCGTCGACCACATCGGACAGATCGTCGACGGCGGTGGCGTCCGCCCAGTCGGCCGTGCCGTCGTTGGTGAGCTTGACCGTGTAGGTGATCTTCTGCCCCGGCATGGGCTTCGCCGGCGCGCTGGTCTTGACGATCTTCAACGTCGCCACGGTGACCTGCGCGGCGCAATCCGGGTCTTTCCCGCCTTCGGCGCAGTTGCTGTCCGGGACGGTCACGACGTTGTCGAGCTTCTTGTCGCCGCCCGGTGGCGAACCGATCGTCACCGAATAGGTGATCGTGACGGTCGCGCCGGGACCGACGTCCCCGGTCCAGGTCAGCCGCTTCCCCGCGGCGTCGTAGCGGGGTTTCGCCAGCTCGGTGCCGCCGGACAGGGCCTTCGCGTCGTCGTTGTAGGCGGCGTCGTCCACCACTCCGGTCAGATCGTCGGTGACGACCGTCCCGGGCGCCGTCGCCGTTCCCTCGTTGGCCACGGTGACGGTGTAGGTGACCTTGTCGCCCGGTTTCGCGTCGGTCCTGTCCGCCTTCTTGGCGACCACGAGCCGTTTCGTCAGGTCCGGGGCGATCGAGCAGCTGGCCAGGTCGGTGATGGGCCAGGTCCCGCCGGATTCGGAGGTGATCCGGCCGACCTGGTTGGTGTGCGCGTTGCCGCCGGGCACCTGCTGGGAAACGCCGGTGCGCGGATCGACCTTGTACAGCGCGCCGCCGTAGTAACCGAGGTAGATCGACCCCTTCAGGAAGGCCATGCCGTAGTTGTTGAAGCCGTTGGACGATCCGGGACCGGTGACCTTGACCGCCTGGGTGGTCTCGCCGGTGTCCGGATCGAAGCGGTAGATATAGCTCTGGCCGCCGTAGACGATCCCGTAGTACACGCCGCCGGAGGAATCGACGAACAGGTCGGGGACGAGCGATCCCCCGGTGAACACGGGATCGTTCGCCGGGACGGGCTTCAGCGTGGATCCGCGGGAGTAGGTCTTCGTCGCGCCACTGGCGAGATTCATCGCGAACAGCACCGGCGCCCCGCCGTTCTGCGCGCCGTAGAGCATCCCGGACGCGGGATCGGCGCCGAGCCCACCCCAGTTGACCCCGGCGGGGAGCTTGCGGGACTCGCCCGCGGCGATCTCGTCGGTGACGGTGTTCGTCCCCGACACGTGCTTGTAGAGCGTGAGATTCCCGGTGGTGTAGCTGGAGTAGAACGCGGCGACCCGGCCGGTGTCCGGGTCCTTGCCCATCGCCATGTTCGTCGACCAGTAGTCCGGCGGGCCTCCGCCCGCGCGCTTGCTGATCACCGTGTTCTGGATTTCCGCGGCGCCCTCGGCGCCCGCGCGGAACTGCATGCCGGAGCGGAAGTTGCTGTAGTACAGGTGATCGCAGTCGAACGTCGATGGATCGTTCTCGCCCTGCACCGGCCACGTCGCCGCCTGCGCCGTTCCCGTCGTGACCAGGGTCCCGAACAGGACCGCCAGCACTGTGCCGAACGACAAAACCCGGCGTGACAACGGTTTTGGTGCACGACGTCGGCGCTGAGCGACGACCACGGAAAGCCTCCCGGTGGCGAGCGAACTCAGCCCGACGCTACAAGCCGTACCGCGAGCCTCAACTCGAAAGCCGGGTCGCCACCTGAACGTGTTCGATCATGGGTGAGTCGAAACCGGTTCCGCTCGGGCCGCCGCTGTGCTTTCGTTCGGGTCATGACTGAGCGGGTGAACATCTCCTCCGGTGGGGACTTCGAACAGATCTTCGGCTACAGCCGGGCGGTACGCGTCGGCGAGCACATCCATGTGTCCGGGACGACCGCGCGTGAGCCGTTCCGTTCGGGGGACGCGTACGAACAGGCGTCGGCCGTGCTTTCGATCATCGAGACCGCGCTGCGAGAGGCCGGTTCGAGCCTGGCCGCGGTGGTGCGCACGGTCACCTACGTCACCGACATCAAGGACGCCGAACTGGTGGCGCGGGCGCATCGCGAGGCCTTCGGCGACGTGCTGCCCGCGGCCACCATGGTCGAGGTCACGGCGTTGCTCGACCCGAAGATGAAGGTCGAGATCGAGGCCTACGCCATCGAGAAGTAGCGAGAGCGCCTGGACGGACGAGCAAAGGCGCCGGGACCGAGTGGGTCGGGTTGGTCGTGAGTGGTAAGTGTCGTTCTAACGACACTTACCACTCACGACCCCCTTGACCCCCCACCCGCCGGCGCCTTCCCCCTCTACCTCCCGAAAGACCCGACCAGCGCTTCGGGAGACTCGCGCGTCGCGTAGAGCTTCCAGAAGGCGTCCGCGAAGACATCCGGGTGGATCACCTCGGGTTCGAAGTCCAGCGGGCTCGAGGTGAGCACCTGATGCGGCACGCTGCCCTCGATCAGCGCGCCGACGTTGACGGCTCCGGCGTAGACGCCCTTCTCCGCGAGTACAGCGTTGAGGTTGTGGAAGTAGTTCCGCAGCGCGGCCTGCGCCATGCCCACGTTGCCGAGGAACGGCGCCGGGTACAGGCCGGATTGGCCCGCGGTGAACAGGATCGCGCCGTCGCCGCGCTCGGTCATGTCCGGCAGGACGGCCCGGACCAGCGCGACCGCGGACACGAGGAACTGGTCGAGGACGAGCCGCAGGTTCTCCGGATCGACGTCGAGCACCGGCACGATCCCCTCGCCCATGGTCCCGCCGCCGGGGTTGAACGCGACCGCGTCGATCCGGCCGATGGCGGTGACGGCGGCCTCGACCTGCGCCGGTTCGTAGACGTCGGCGACGAACCCGCTCGCTTCGATGCCGTCGGCGTCCAGTTCGGCGACGAGCGCGTCGAGGTTCTCGGTGGTGCGCGCGACGAGGGCGATCCGAAAGCCTTCGCGGCCGAAGCGGCGGGCGAGCGACAGCCCGAGCACCGGTCCGGCGCCGAAGATCGCGAGCGTTCTGGTCATGTGTCCTCCCAGGATGATTAAGTTGAGGATGTCCTCAACTTCTTCGAAGGTACACACAACTTGAGGCCACCTTCAACTTGACTACGATGCGGTCATGACCAAACCCCTGCGGAAGGACGCCCAGCGCAACCGCGACCTGCTGGTCGAGGCCGCCAGGGAGCTCTACGCCGTACGCGGCCTCGACGTCGCGCTCGAAGAGATCGCCAAGACCGCCGGCGTCAGCATCGGCACGCTGTACAACCACTTCCCCCAGCGCGCGGATCTGGTGAGCGCCGTGTTCGCCGACCGGACCGAGACCGTCGCGAAGCTGGCCGAACACGCGCTGTCCCTCGACGACGCCTGGGCCGGGCTGACGTCGTTCGTCGAACGGGTCTGCGAACTCCAGGCCGCCGATCGCGGCTACAACGAACTGGCCTCGACGCGGCCGCCACAGGCCGAGGACCTCGAACGCGGGTACGAACTCATGACCCGGGTCGTCGAACGCGCCAAGGAGAGCGGCGCCCTGCGCGAGGACTTCACCCTGGAGGACATGGCCTTCGTGACCTGGGGAATCGCGCGCACGGTCGAGGCGACCGCGACCGTGCGGCCCGAGGTCTGGCGCCGCCATCTAGCCCTGTTGTTCGACGGGATGCGCGCGCCCGCCGCGAACCCGCTGCCGGAACCGCCACTGCTTCCCGGCGAGCTGGCCGGGATCATGGGCGGCTGCGACTGAAACCGGCAGGCAACCCAGGACCCCTCCGGAGCGTGTTCACCCCGGAGGGAAGGTCCTATGAAGACTAAGGTTCTGTTCGTTGCGCTGGTGGGAGCCCTGTTCGTGACGACGGCTTGTTCGGGTGAGACGCCTCCCCCGGCGCCGCCCGCGACGGTCACCGTCACCCCGACACCGCCGCCGTCTGTCGGCCCGGACGCCAAGACGGTGGCCTGGCTCGATGGGATGTGCGGCGCGATCTTCGGATACGTGAAGGCCAACAACGAACACGCGAGCAAGCAAAGTTCCGGTGTCGAGGTGACGCGCACCTGGTTGAGCGAGAACCTCGGGGTCCGCGCCGACCTGACGGGCAAGGTCGTCGACGAGCTGAACGCGCTGCCCGCGTCCCCGATCCCCGGCGGAGACGCGGCGAAGAAGTCCCTTGTGGACAGTTACACGACCGCGAGGGACGCGGCGGCGGAAGGGAAGCGGAAGCTGGACGCCTCCAAGAGCCAGTCCGCACTGGACGCCGGTCTCAAGGCCCTGGACGCGGCGCAGAAGCCGCTCACGGAGACCACCGACCCGTTCGCGTCGGTCAAAATGGACACCCCGGAGATCAAGGCCGCCGTGGCCGCCGCGAAGAAGTGCGTGCCCGGCGCCTAAGCGGGCACACGCCGGTACCGAGCCAGTCCACGTGGTCGTGAGTGGCAAGTCGCGTTAGAACGACACTTGCCACTCACGACCCCAGGGCACCTGCTCAGCCGGGCGGAGCGAACCCGGGCGGCATGGTCATCGGCCGGGCCGAAGGCGTGGCTCGCGTGATCAGGCTCCGAACTCGCGTGATCGAAGCCGGAACTCGCGTGATTGAAGACGAGACTCACGTGATCGGACGGCGAACTCGGGTGTGCAGCGCCTAAGCCGGGCACGCGCCGGTACCGAGCCGGTCCAGGGGGTCGTGAGTGGCAAGTCGCGTTAGAACGACACTTGCCACTCACGACCCCAGGGCACCTGCTCAGCCGGGCGGAGTGAACCCGGGTGGCATGGTCATCGGCCGCCCGGTGTTCAAACCGCCGTCGACGAGCACGGAAGTGCCGGTCAGATAGCCGAAATCCGGTGACGCCAGCGCGAGCACGGCCGAAGCGATGTCCGTCGCCTCACCCATCCTCGGCAGGCCGTAGACGTTCAGCGGTCCCCACGCCTTTTTGAACTGCGCCCACTGGTCGTCCGGGATACCCGGCGGCCGCACCAGCTGGGTGTCGATCGTTCCCGGGTCGATCGACAGCACCCGGATCCCCTTCGCGCCGTAGTCCAGCGCCGCCGCGCGCACCAGCCCTTGAACGGCGCGTTTGCTCGACGTGTAGGCGGCGTGCCCGGGCCTGGTCTGGTCGGCCTGCGCGGACGCGGTGCAGATGATCACCCCGCCGCCCGACTTCAGCAGATGTGGCACCTCGTGCTTGATGGAGAGGAACACGCCGCGCGCGTTGGTGCGCTGCACGTTCTCCCATTCGTCGAGGGAGATCTCGTGCAGCGGCTTGCCGAGGTGGATCCCCGCGTTGTTGAACGCGATGTCGAGCCTGCCGTACCGGCCGGCGACACCGTCCACAAAGGCCTGAACCTGCTCAGGGATCCGGACGTCCGCGCGGAAGTAGGCCGCTTCCCCACCCGCGCGGCGGATCTCGCGTTCGACCTCGCGGCCGAGTTCCTCCCGCCTGCCGCAGAAACCGACCTTGGCACCGGCCGCGGCGAACGCGATGGCCGTCGCCCGGCCGATCCCCGACGTCGCCCCGGTGACGAGCACGACCTTGCCCGCGAACCGCCCCTGCTCCCGCGCCGTGGCCGTGTTCGCCGCCAGCATCGCGACTCCGGCCGCCGCCGCTCCGCCGAGCACCGCACGCCTGCCCACTGCTTCGCCCACAGATCCCTCCAGATAGATAGCTTCACTTTCCAAAACAGAAAGTAGTGCTATCCATCTGAGAGGATTCTCAAGAACCGATCTCCGGCTTGATCCCACCCGCCGCCGCGAGCGCGCGATGCAGCGCGAGTTCCGCCGTCGGCCCCTCGGCCAACACGATCCCGGTGCAGGACCGCTGATCCGTGAGGTGCCGGACCTCGTCACCGGGGCTCGCCGTCGGATACCACTCGGGCGCGCCGGGCAGACCGGGCAGCCTGTCGAGCCCGGACCAGCCTTGGAGCACGCCTTCCGTGGCCGGATAAGCCAGGACGAACCCGATGCCCGGTCCCCCGCCGATCTCCTGGGTGAGCAAGGCGGGCTCCTCGCCCAGCGCCATGGAGATCATCGCGGAATAGACGTTGGTGCCCAGCGACCGGCACAGCGCCTCGCCGAGCATCGCCCCGCCGATCCGGATGTTGATCTCGACGACCTCTGGGCCGTCGGCGGTGAGCACGAATTCGGTGTGCGAGAAGCCCTGTTCGTGCCCGGCGGCCTTGAGCACCCGGCCGATCCAGTCGTCCAGCCCGGCGAGTTCGGCCTCGGGGAAGGCCACCGGGAACGCGGCGGCCTCCTCGCGCCGCACGGGTTCGGGCGACAACTGGCGGGAGAGGATCCCGAGCAGCCGGGTCCTTCCTTGCCAGGTGACGGTTTCCGCGCTGTAGAGCGGCCCGGTGAAATACGGTTCGGCGATCAGGTGTCCCTTGAGCGGCGTACTCTTCGCCTCCAGCCTGGCCCGTTCGAGTTCGGCCTCGTCACGGACGAGCCATACGCCGCGTGACGACGTTCCCGAAGAGTCCTTGACCACCAAAGGAAAACCGAGTTCTTCGGCGACCATGACGGGCACCGTCCTGCCGCGGGTGAGCCCGTTTTCGTACAGCAGGTCGCGCACCGCGCCCTTGTCCCGCAGGACGCGGACGGCCGCCGCGTCCGGACCCGGCAGGCCGAGCCGGTCGGTGAGTTCCGCGCCCGGCAGCGCCCAGGTGTCGGTCGAGTTGATGATCCCGGCGAGATCCGGGATCGCACGCAACGCGGCTTCGCAGGCCGCGATGTCCGTGGTGTCGATGTCGACGACCTCGACCCTGTCCGGCGCGAGGACGCCGAGTTCGTAGCGGTAGATGTCGCGGTTTCCGGTGAACAGCACCAGTTTCCGCCCGGCTTCCGCGGCGGCGTCGGCCAGCCTGCCGAGACCGAAGGTGAGTGCTTCCAACAGGACGACGGTCACGACGCGCGCTCCTTCCCGTACAGCGGCTGTACGGGTATCCCGAACCGGCGGCGGCGCCAGTCCATCGCCGCCCACGGCAAGGCGAGGTCGTCCAGTGAGGTGATCTCACGCGGCGTGAGCCCCGCCGGGTCGACGGCCTCCCGATGCCGGGCGAAAACCCTTGCCGTGTAACGATGTCCGGTGTCAGCGCCGATCACGACGTGCGTCCGGTCCGGATTCCGCGCCGCTTCCCAGCCCGCGACGAGGTACGCGGCCCCGGTGGAAAGCCCGGCGAAGACGGCGTGGTCGCGCATCAGCCCGATGGTCGCGGCCATGGCGTGCACGAAGTCCAGCCAGTGGATCCGGTCGTAAAGCTCGTGGTCGACGTTACCGAACGGGATGGCGGACCCGATCCCCGCGATGATCGCGTCCGGATCGGTGAACCTCTCGCTGCCGAAGGTGACGCTCCCGAACGGCTGAACCCCGGTCAGCCGGACGTCCGGATCGCGTTCGCGCAGCGACCGCGCGATCCCGCCGGTCGACGCGCCGGTGCCCACACTGCCGACGACGGTCAGCGGCCCGGCCGGCAGCGCGCGGGCGACGAGGCCGGCCACCTCGCCGTATCCCAGGTAGTGCACGGGATCGTGGTACTGGCGCATCCAGTGCATGTCCGGATGCCGTTCCAGGAGTTCGTGCACCCGCGCGACCCGGCGCCGCTGATCGAGGCGGAGGTCGTCGGACGGCGGCATCTGGTCCACCGTCGCGCCCAGGATCTCCAGCTGCGAACGCAGGGTGAGATCGACGGTGGTGGAAGCGACGATGTGGCAGCGCAGACCGTGGCGGTGACAGGCCATCGCCAGCGCGAGCGCGTAGATCCCGCTGGAGCTGTCGACCAGCGTCTGTCCCTTTCGGACAGTCCCGTCCGCGAGCAGCGACCGGACCGCGCCGAGCGCCGCGTACACCTTCAAGGTCTCGAAG
Organism: Amycolatopsis azurea DSM 43854; assembly: GCF_001995215.1. GTDB lineage: Bacteria > Actinomycetota > Actinomycetes > Mycobacteriales > Pseudonocardiaceae > Amycolatopsis > Amycolatopsis azurea. The sequence continues at coordinate 192,635 of NZ_MUXN01000004.1, read as the reverse complement.
CGGAGCAGCACGACGTTCGGTGTCAACCGGATCAGCGCCGGGGTCTTGATCGCGTCGGTGACGTGGTCGTGGACCGGTACGGACATGGCGGTCACCGGCCGATCGAGCGCAGGTACGCGGCCAGTGATTCGGCGCCCGCGGCGTTGCGCGGGCCGCTCACGAGGTCCCCGTAGGAGACGATGTGGAACCGGTTGTCGCGCACGGCGGGTGTGTCCTTCAACTGCGGCGCGGACTTGAGAAAGGCGATCTTGTCCTGCGCGGGCTGATCGGCGTAGTCCACCACGATGATCACCTCGGGTTCGGCCTTCACCACCCCTTCCCAGCCGACGTTGCCCCAGCCGTCCTCCAGGTCCCGGAAGATGTTCACCCCGCCCGCGGCGGCGATGATGTCGTTGGGGGCGGCGTGTTTCCCGGAGGTGAAGGGCTGAGCGGTCTCGGAGTCGTAGACGAACACCTTGACGGGCGGGGTCTTCGGTGCTCCCGCGCGAACCTTCTCGAAGCGTCCCTTGAGTTCCGCGACGAGTTCGTCGGCCCGCTGGCGCACGCCGAAGATGTCGCCGAGGTTGAGCAGGTCGATGTAGAGCGCCTCCAGTGGCGTCACGTCCGACCTCGCGGCGGGGTACTCCCAGCAGGTCTCGGTGTGCAGATAGCTGTGGATGCCGACCTGCTCCAGCAGTTTCGGGGTGATCCCGCGTTCTTCGCTGAACCCGGAGTTCCAGCCCGCGATCACCCAGTCCGCCTTGGCGTCGACCAGGACTTCGCGGGTGATCCGCGTGGTGCCGAGCCGTTCGACCTTGGCGTAGTCGTCCTTCCACGGTGAACCGGCGATCGACGGATCGGCGATCGAATTCATCACGTAGCCGCGCGTCCGGCCGGCGAGCCCGAGCGCGAACAGCTTCTCGGCACCGGAAACGTCGTAGGCCACCGGACGCTGCGGCGCCGGGAAGGTGACCTGCGCGCCGCAGTTGGTCACCGTGGCCTGTGCCGGCGCGGCGGGTCCGGCCTCGACCTGGGCACCGCAGGCGCTCAGGAGCAGTGCCACGGCGAAGAGCGCGGCCACCCTGGACGGCTTCATCGTGAGATCCCCTCGGTTTCGTCGGCGGGAAGGTCGTAGAGCAGCTGGAGCGCACCGGTCACGGGATGGGTGACCGGGGTGACGTCGACGCCGAACACGGCGCGGACCGTCTCCGGCGTGAGCACTTCGGCCGGGGTGCCGGAGGCGGCGAGCGATCCGCCGCGCAGCAACGCGATCCGGTGGCAGACGGCGGCGGCGAGGTTGAGGTCGTGCAGCGCGACGAGCACGGTGAGCCCGCAGTCGCGCAGGAACTTCAGCAGTTCCACCTGGTGCCGGACGTCGAGGTGGTTGGTCGGCTCGTCGAGGACCAGCACCTCGGGTTCCTGGACCAGTGCCCGCGCCACCAGGACCCGCTGCCGCTCGCCGCCCGAAAGCGTCAGCACGCTTCGCTGGGCGAGGTGGGTGATGTCCATGCGCCGCAACGCTTCCCGGCACAACGCGCGTTCGCGGGCGGTGAGCCGGAGGTTGCCGCGCTGATGCGGTGACCGGCCGAGCGCGACGACCTCTTCGACGGTGAAGTCGAGATCCGCCCGGCTGTCCTGGGTGAGTGCGGCGATCCGGCGGGCGGTGTCGCGCAGGCTCTGCTCGGCGAGGTCGGTGCCGTCGAGCAGGACGGCGCCGCGGGACGGGGTCAACGCCCGGTAGACGCAGCGCAGCGCGGTCGACTTGCCGCTGCCGTTGGGACCGAGGAGGCCGACGACCTCGCCCGCGCCGACGTCCAGCCGCAGCTCGCGGACCAGCGTCGATCCGGCCACATCGACGGAAATTTCGTTCAGGGAAAGCATCAGCGGCCTCCGAACGCGTAGCCGCGGCGCCGTATCACGACGAGGAACACCGGGACGCCGATCAGCGCGGTGATCACCCCGAGCGGCAGTTCCTCGGGTGCGACGAGGGTCCGGGCGAGCAGATCGACCCACACCAGGAAGACCGCGCCCACCAGCGGCGCGAGCGCCAGCACCCGGCGATGTCCCGATCCGGCGACCATCCGCACCACATGTGGGAGGACCAGTCCGACGAATCCGATCGAACCGCTGACCGCGACCAGCAGCCCGGTGACGACCGCGGTGAGCAGGAACAGCCCGCGGCGCAACGCGGCCGCGTCGGTGCCGAGGCTCATCGCGGTCTCGTCGCCCATGGACAGGACGTCGAGCGCGGTGCCGTGGCGCAGCAGGATCGCGATCGCGACGACCACCCCGGCCGCGGCCAGGGGCAAGGACGCCCAGCTCGCCCCACCGAGACTGCCGAGCAGCCAGAAGAGCACGGTCTGCGCGGCCTGGCCGTTCGGCGAGAGGTAGACGATCACGCTCATCACGGCCTGGAAGGCGTAGGTGAGCGCGACCCCGGTGAGCACCAGACGCAGCGGCGTCAGGCCGAATCTGCTGCGCGCGGCAAGGTAGACCACCGCCGTCGCGCCCAGCGCGCCGAGGAAGGCGGCCGTCGACAGCGCCAGCACACCGAGCCCGGCGAACAGGCCGAACACCACGACGGCGGCGGCGCCGACCGAAGCGCCCGAAGAGATCCCGAGCACGAACGGATCGGCCAAGGCGTTGCGCACCAGGGCCTGCACGGCGACCCCGACCACCGCGAGCCCCGCGCCGACCACGGCCGCCAGCAGCACCCGCGGAGTGCGGACCTGCCAGACGATCGAGTACCCGGTGACCTCGTCGCCGGTGATGGTGCCGCCGGTGATCGCCTTTCCCAGGTAACGCAGGACATCCGGGATGGTGACGACCGTCGGGCCGAGCGCGATGCCCGCGATCAGCGAGACCACGAGCGCCACCGACAGCAGGAACACCGGCCCGGTGAGCCGCAGCGGGCGGGCGATGTCTTCGTCCGGTTCCGCGAACAGGCGGAGAGGTTCAGACCGCACGTTCACCACGCACGATCAGGCGGCGCGCGTGGTTGTCGTAAGGCGAGCCGTCGAAATCGCCGAAGCATTCGACGCCGGTGAAGCCCGCCGACGCGAACAGCGCCTTCAGTTCCGCGGCGCTGTACAGGTAGGACAGAATCGACGCCTGCTTCGCGACACCGTCACGCACCAGGGTCCAGTCGGTCTTGAGCCGGGTCCAGTCGTCGAGGATGGTGTCGCGCATGAACACCGTCCCGCCGTCGACGTCGGTCGCCTTCGGGCGGCCGACCCAGCCGGCGAGCACCTCCTTGCCGAGGACGTCGATCAGCAGCCTGCCTCCGGGCGCGAGGCTCGCGTAGGCGTTTCGCAGCACGGTGAGGTTGTCGCCGGGCTCGGTGAAGTAGCCGAACGACGTGTACATGTTGATGATCAGGTCGTACGCGCCGGGCTCGACGTATTCGAGCATGTCGGCCTGGATCAGTTTCACGGCCACTCCCGCGCTTTCGCAGGTCTCGCGCGCGCGTTCGAGCATGGCCGGGCTGAGGTCGACGCCGGTCACGTCGGCGCCCTTCTTCGCCAACGGCACGATGTGGATCGCCGGACCACAAGCCAGATCCAGCACTTTCGCGCCGTCGGCGACCTCGAGCAGCGGTGACGTGGCCGCCAGCTGTTCGGCCTCTTCGGCCCGGCTGGGCGGGAACATCACTTCCGCGAAGCCGACCCAAAGGTCGTCGTCCTCGTACCAGTGCATCTCACTCCGCTCGCCGGGCCGCACGATTCAGCCCCACAAGTCGTCGGAGGATCGTCTTCGGTTCCCGGCTTTCCCGCCTTTCTCGTGGAGTGATCACGCGGGTACGGATTCCGACCGGGCTACGGAGGCGGGATCAGGTCGATGAAGAAGGCTTGATCGGGAGCGCCGGAGCAGCGTTCCCGGACGACTTCGGTACCCGCGACGGTGTCCAGATCACGCAGGCCGAGGCATTCGCTCGTACCCACCGGACGGATCACGTACCGTCCCGCCTCCGCCGTGCCCGCCGGGCCGATGGTGAACTGCTGGTCCAGACCATCGTCGTCGCAGTCGTCGCGAGGCTCGACGAGGTCGTGCCCCAGCCCCTCGTTCACGACCGTGAGACAGCCGACCCCGGTCTCCGGATGGTGCCACTGGATCTGCACGGCGTTCTCCTCCCCGACGGGGTCGAGGAACACGCGTGGCGAGTCGGCGCCGCCGCAGAGCTGCTGGGCGACGATGGTGCCGGGGTAGAGCTCGGTCCGGTCCCTCCCTTCGGCGAGGCAGAACTCGGGAGAGCGCGCGGGGCGGATCTGCGCCCAGCTGCCCACCTCTCGCACGTCCAGCCCCGGCACCACGGCCCCGGCGGTCTTGTTCTTCGTCGAGGCACCGAAGGAGCGGGCCAGATATCCCAGCACGGAGGCGAAAACGACGGTCACTACCGCGACCACGACGACCGGCACGCGCCAGCGCCGTCGTCGCCGCGAATCCGGCTCCGGTCCGGGTTCCGGCGGCGAGACGATGTTCGTCCTCAGGTCCTCGACGAGCCGCGGTGGCGTTCCCATCGCGATCCGGGTCCGGGCTTCCACCCATCTCCGTACTTGTTCGTCATCGAGTCCGCACGAGCGCGTGAACGTCTCGACGAACGATTCCTTCGGCAATGTGGTGCGACCGAGAGTGGTCGCCACCGTACTCGCCGGAAGTGTTCCCCCGAGTTCATTCGACCGGGCCGCCAACTGACGATAAGTCAATCCGGACCACGTTCTCAATACGCGCAGTGCCGCTGTGAACTCAGCCGGTGAAGAAACTGAGTCAGGTGGTCGAACCGCTGTCGGCGACTCCCCGTCGTCGCCCCCCTCATCCACAATCATCGCTCTAGATTGACTGAGCCGATCTGAGCCGCGATACCGCCGTTCAGCGGCGCCGGAATCTGCTGTTCGGGCTACTCGAACGATTTCGAACAAGGCCGAACTACCCGAAGGTTGCCCAGGCGCTGGTCAGGAAGTCAGGCTGATCCCAGTCGGCCCCACACCGACCACACCGGGGGAGGCCCGGAAAATGCCGGGCTCCGAAAAGTGAGCAGGCGAGAAGAATCCGTGACGCTTGCCGTCACCTGACGGCGGCCGATTCACCGATTCCGGAGAAAAGCCTTCGCAGGCCGCGAACACGTGTGCCCACAAGGAAAAACGCTGCGCTTTTCGCGGCGGACCGGCAGTTCGCGGACCGGTGAGGTCCCGTTCGAACTCGGTCGACCACCCATGGCGAACATCGGATTATCTGGAGCGTTGCTGATGGACAGCGGGCAAAACGAGGTGACCGAAAGGCAGGTCGTCGTTGTCGGGGCGGGTAATGCCGGCCTCTGCGCGGGTATAGCCGCGCTACAGGCGGGCGCGGACTCCGTCACCGTGCTCGAAGCCGCGCCGAAGGAACTGCGCGGTGGAAACAGTTCCCTGACCAGGACCATGCGATTCTCCTGGCGGGGAAGCCCATTCATCGCCGAGCTGTTACGGGAGGCGGACAAAAACCGGGTCGGCGAAATTCTGGCCGGCCGGACGGGATACTCCGACGAGCAGTACCTCGACGACTGGTTGCGGGTGTCCGGCGATCAGGTGGACGTCGCCCTCATCGAATCGATCGTCCGCCGTTCGACGGACACGATCGGCTGGATGCGCGACTTCGGGCAGCGCTGGGCACCGAGGCCGACACCCCTGCCCGGCGATGTGCCGATCGTCCTCGACGGCGGCGGCCAGAGCCTGCAGGACCGGAACTTCGACCGGTTCGAACGGCTCGGCGGAACGGTCCGCTACGACAGCCCGGTCACCGGCTTCGAACGGACCGCCGACGGCCGGTACCTGCTCCACGGCTCCGGGCCCGCGTTCCCGGTGATCGCCGGCGCTCTGGTGCTGGCGTCGGCCGGTTTCGAGGCGGACACCCGGTTGCGGGCGCGTCATCTCGGCGAGGCGTGGCAGGACGTGAAGCTGCGAGGCGTTCCGTTCAACGAAGGCGCCCCGCTGACCGCGGCCGTCGGGCTCGGTGCCGACACCGCGGGTAACTGGGAGAAGTGCCACACCACGCCACAGGGCCTCGGGCTGCCCGACCACATGTTGCCGGGGCAGATGCACAAGTCCCACGGCCTGGCCCGGTACGCCTTCCCGCTGGGCGTCGTGGTCAACCGGGACGGGCACCGCTTCTTCGACGAATCCGGCGGCTACAGCAACCTCACCTACGTCTCGCTGGGGCAGAAGATCCAGGAGCAGCCGGGAAGGATCGCGTTCCAGATCTTCGACGACAAGGTCGTCTCGGCGGGCGCGCTCCCGGACGGCTATCTGGGCGACCCGGCCTCGGTGACCGTGTCCTCGATCGCGGAAGGCGCCCGGCGGCTCGGGATCGACGCCACGAACCTGGCCGCCGAAATCCAGCGCTTGCACGACGGCCAGGCGGAGAAGCGGATCGACACGCCTCCGTTCCTGTTCGTCCCGGTGGTCTGCGGCCTGACCTTCACCTACGGCGGGCTGTCCGTGACCCCCGGCGCCGAAGTGCGCGGCGGCGGGGAACCGATCAGCGGCCTCTACGCGGCGGGCGTGATCGTCGGCGGCCTTTACGACCAGGGATATCCGGGCGGCACCGGGCTGATGGCCGGTGCCGTGCTGGGCAGGGCGGCGGGCACCTCCGCCGCGGCCCACGCCCTCCGGTCGCGAGGAGGGAAGGCCCATGCCGGCAGCGTCGCCGAATGAGAAGACGATCGTGATCGTCGGGCTCGGCAAGATCGGGTCGCTGTACGCCGGGTGCTACGGGCAGGCGGGGCACCGGATCGTCACCGTGGACATCGGGAACGGCGCCGACTGGGACCGGGTGGCCCGGGTGCCGAATCCCTCGGGAATCGACGCCTGGGTGGTCGCCACCCCGACGGCCACCCATCTCTCCGTGGTCGAGGAGATCCTGCGGCAGCAGCCCGATGCCCGGATCCTGCTGGAGAAACCGGCCTGCTATCCGGACGAACTCGCCGGCCTCGGCCGGACGGTCCGGCGCTTTCCCCGGGCCCGGATCATCGTCAACGACGTGTATTCCCACAGCGAAGCCGTTCGGCGCTTCGCCACGTCCGTGCGGAAACTCGGCGAGTTCGACCCGATCAGGAAGATCACCGTCGAATTCACCAAGAACCGGGAGCTCGACGTCGCGAACGGCAGGTTCGTCGACACCCAGTACGGCGAAGCCGGCTACGAGGGCTTCCACATGCTGAGCATTCTGCGTTCGATCCTCCCGGCCGATCAGTACCGGAGGTATCTCCGGACGATCCCGTCGGCGGTGACGGCGGAGATGCGTGTGCGAACCTCGGTGGCCGGACTGCCGGAAGTCGAACTCTACACGTCGTCGAACGGCGCCATCGCCTTTCCCGAACTGGCCGGATTCGCTTTCCCCGAAGCCGTTTCGAGAGACTTCATCACCCCGGCGGTGATCCCCTACGGCTCCGAGTTCCGGTACCGCTTCGCGGACGTGGAACTCCAGTCCGGGCAGCACGTCACCTTGGTCTTCGAACCGTTCTACGGCACGGAACCCGACCACAAGAACATCCACGCCGTCCACATCCGGGACTCGGCACCCGCACGCCATTTCCTCATCGCCGTCAACCATTTCAAGGAGGCGCTTCTGACCCAGCTGAACCTTTTGCGGCACCTCGGCGAGGGCACCTCGGTGGTCCGCCCGGCCGAGCACCGGTTCCTCGCCGCGCTGGGTTCGGCCATGTTCACCGGAACCTTCCCGCAGACAACGGAAAACGAGAAGTTCGCACGAATTGGGAGCGAGACATGACGCGAAGCATCGAGGATCTTTCCACGCTGTTGCGACCGGCCAAGGACATGCTGCCCGAGGTCTCGGACCGCGCGACGGCGGTGGCCGAGGTCACGAGCCAGATCAAGAACGACGACGCCGCCCGCGCCTTGTTCGCGAAGGTGTGCCGGTTCGAAACGCCGTTCACGGCGAGCTGGGTCCACGGCCCCGGCGACGATTCCCCTTACCTGTCACTGGAACTGGCCGCCGCGTCGCTGGACGACGACCGGTACCGCGCCCTGCTCGCCGACGTCGTGCTGTCGACGTCGACGTCCATCCCCTACGACTACCGGGCCCTGGCCGCCGAAAGGCTCGTACAGATCGGAACGGGCGAATTCACCGAGGCTCTCGAAAAGGTCGTCGAATCGTACGAACCGCTGCCCACCCGCGGCCTCCAGGCGAAGATCGCCGTCCCCACCGACGGCATCGACCACCTCTTCGACATCCCGGAAACGGTGACCGGCAGGCTCAACCTCCTGATCGCGGCCAGCCGGGCGAAAACGCTGGAGAGCAGGCACATGCTCGCCGTGCGGGTCCTCGCGAACGGCGTCGTGCCGGTGGAACCGGTCGGCGACGCGGAACGGCTGATCCTCGAAGACGTCGGGACGACCATGGTGGCACCGTCGGACTATCTGGTGCCGTGGGACCAGGAATTCCCCGGCGAGAACGGCACCGCGCTCACGCTCGCGGAACTGATGCGCATCACGCTGATGTGCGGGGAATTCGCGCTGCCGGACACCACCGTCCGCCCGATCCTGGTCGACTTCTACCGCTCCGTGCTGCGGACCGGCGGCCGCTCGATCATCGGCCTCGCGGCCGGGGTGTTCCATGTGGAGCACGGCACGCTCGCCACGCCGTCCTACTACTACCAGGGTCGCGACGCGATTCTCGGCAAGGGCTGCGTGATCGACTGCGTCGGCGGCGCGGTCCTGCAGGCGGGTTCGTTCCTCGGCGGTGGCTACATGCCCATCCTGATCCACACGCACAAACACATCCGCAAGGGCGGTCAGGCCGCCGCTTCGGAACGGAAGCAGATCCTGCCGTGCATTTTCGCGGCGGAGGCGGGCGCCCGGTACCCGATGGACGCGATCGGCCTGTTCGAAACGGTGGACTACCTCGGCAAGGAGACCCCGTACCAGGGGATCCGGGCGATCCCGCACGCCAAGTGACACAAGGCTGAACACGAAATCCACATCGCGCGATGCCCTCGGGCAGGGCGGCTCCGTCCTGCCCGAGGGCATCGGAAAAGGGAGGGTAAGGGAAATGGGTGCATCGTTGGGGGCCAAGGTCGCCGTGATAGGCGCGGGCTATGTCGGACTGACCACGGCCGCGTGCCTCTCGTCCTTGGGACACCGGGTCGTCTGCGCGGACGTCGACCAGGAAAAGGTCGACGCGCTGCGGCGTGGCGAGGCGACCATCCGGGAGCCGGGGATCTGCGAACTGGTGGTGGACGGGCTGGCGTCCGGACGGCTGGAGTTCGTCCTCGGCGCGAGCGCGGCTGCGGCGGGTGCGGACATCGTGATCCTTTGTGTACCGACGCCGATGGGCGCGACCGGCGCGGCGGATCTGCGGACGCTGGAGTCCGTCGTGACCGAGCTGCGGGAGCTGCTGCCGTCCGGCTGCGTCGTGGTGAACAAGTCGACGGTCCCCGTCGGCACGGCGGCTCGCGTCGCGGACCTGATCGACCGTGCCGACGTGGCGGTCGTGTCCAATCCGGAGTTCCTGCGCGAGGGGTTCGCGGTGCACGACTTCCTGAACCCCGACCGGATCGTGGTCGGCTCGTCCGATCGCGACCCGGTTCCCGCGCGGCGGGTCGCCGGGCTGTACGAGAAACTCGACACCGCCGTCCTGGTGACCGATTCCGCGAGCGCGGAGATGATCAAGTACGCGTCCAACTGCTATCTGGCGACGCGTCTGTCCTTTGTGAACACCGTCGCCGAACTGTGCGAGTACCTCGACGCGAGTATCGACGACGTCACGGCGGGAATGGGCTACGACGGGCGGATCGGCACCGCGTTCCTGCGGCCGGGACCGGGCTGGGGTGGCTCCTGCCTGCCGAAGGACACTTTCGCGCTGCTGCGCACGGCGGAATCGGCGGGGAGTGATTTCGCCCTGCTGCGGGCGGCGATCGAGACCAACCTCAAGCAGCAGGATCTGGTGGTCGGCAAGGTGCGCAAGGCCGTCGGCGGCGATCTGGCGGGTGTCCGGATCGGCTTGCTGGGCTTGACGTTCAAGGCCGGGACGGACGATCTGCGGGACTCCCCGGCGCTGGCGGTCGCGCGACGGCTGGCGGCCGAGGGCGCGGAACTGTCCGCCTACGACCCCAGTGTCCACGCGCCGGTCGCGGGCGTGACCGACGACGTCCGGATCACCGGGACCGCCTACCACGCGGCGAACGGCGCGGCGGCGATCGTGGTGCTGACCGAATGGCCGGAGTTCCGCGCCCTCGACTGGGCGCGGATCGCCGACCGGCTCGACGGCCGGTCCGTCATCGACACCCGCAACCTCCTCGACCCGCCGACCGTGGCCAGGACCGGCCTCACGTACCAGGGCATCGGCCGTCCGGACAGTGCCGGTGCACCGCTGTCGCGCGCCGCGGCCATGGCCGGGCAAGCGGGTTGACCCGGGGTGGACGACGGGTGGCCCTGCCGAGCCCCGCTCGTCGTCCGCTCCCCTTCCGGCGTCGGGAACAGGAGGACGGATGACGGCACGAACCAGGTCCTGGTCCGCGCTTTTCGCGCTGTGCCTGGGTTTCTTCATGGTCATGCTGGACGTCGGCATCGTGAACATCGCGGTGCCGTCGATGGTGCGCGAACTCGGCACCGACCTGACCACGGTGATCTGGGTGACCAGCGTGTACCTGCTCGCCTACGCCGTCCCGATCCTGCCCGCCGGCAGGATGGGTGACCGGTTCGGGCCGAAGCGCGTCTTCGTCGCCGGGCTCCTGGTGTTCACCGCGGCCTCGCTGTGGTGCGGGCTTTCCGGCAGTGTGGAAACGCTGATCGCCGCCCGCGCGGTGCAGGGTTTCGGCGCCGCGTTGCTGACCCCGCAGACCACGGCCTTCATCACGCACCTGTTCCCGCCGGACCAACGCGGCCCGGCGATGGGCGCCTGGGGCAGCGTCGCCGGCCTCGCCATGATCACCGGACCGGTGCTGGGCGGCGTGCTGGTCGACCAGCTCGGCTGGGAATGGATCTTCTTCGCGAACGTTCCCGTCGGCCTGCTCGCGTTGACGCTCACCGTCTTCCTCGTCCCCGACTGGCGGCCGGGGAACTCGCACCGTTTCGACGTCCCCGGCATCCTGCTCTTCGGCGCGGGTCTGGTCTGCGTCGTCTTCGGCGTCCAAAATGGACAGACTTACGACTGGGGAACGGTCGGCGCGGGGATCGGGATCCCGCACATCATCGGGACGGGTCTCCTGCTGCTGGGGGTCTTCGTCCTGTGGCAGCGGGCCGACCGCCGCGAACCGTTGCTGCCGTTGCGGATCTTCCGGCACCGCGACTTCTCCCTCGGCGCCGCGTCCGCGGTGGCGGTCGGGTTCGCGATGACCAGCACGCTCCTGCTGCTCGCCGTCTACGTCCAGTCGGTGCTCGGCCTGTCCCCGGCCGACGCCGGTCTGCTCATCGCGCCGCTCGCGGTGGTGTCCGGTTCCGTCGCGCCGTTCGCCGGCCGGTTGTCGGACCGGGTGAGTCCCAAGTACCTGCTGATGTTCGGGCTGCTCTCGCTGGGCGGCGGCCTCGGCGTGGTTTCGCTGGTGATCATTCCCGCGAGTTCGCCTCAGGCCCTCATCCCCGGCCTGCTGCTGTGCGGTCTCGGTGTCGGGTTCACCTTCTCCCCGATGAGCAACGTGACTCTCAACGCTGTCGAGCGCTCGCTGGTCGGCAGCGCATCGGGCATCTTCAACACCGCGCGCCAGGTCGGCGGGGTGCTCGGCAGCGCGGCCGTCGGAGTCCTGGTGCAGGCGAACGAGCCGTCGGCGCTCACGGACGCGATCAAGACGGCCTTCCTGCTTCCGGTCGGTGTGCTGCTGCTCGGCCTGCTGTGCTCGGCGGGCATGCGAGCAGGCCGACGGCGGCCGATCGGGCAGGACAGATCGCCCGATCGGATGACCGCGACCCGGTGATCACCGGCCGCGGCCTGGCTACCGTCGAAGGATGACTCTCGTACCGACGGTCGACCTGAGCACCTGGGCGGACGGCGACCGGGCGAAGCTCGCGCACGCCGTCGACGAGGCCTTGACGCGTGTCGGATTCCTGCAGGTCATCGGGCACGGAATCCCGCAGGCGACGATCGACGACATGCGCGAAGCGACCGCCTCCTTCTTCGCGCTCCCTGTCCAGGAGAAGCTCCGGTCCGCACCGGCCGACCGTGCCTCGGATCGCGGCTACGCGGCCGAAGGCACCGAAGGGCTGGCGTACAGCCTTGGCGAGACGACGCCGCCCGACCTGTCGGAGTCGTTCGTCATCGGCGCGGAGCACATCGACGGCGAGGATCCGTACGGTTTCTTCGCCCCCAACATCTGGCCAGGCCTGCCGGAGAGCCTTCGTCCCGCGCTCACCGAGTACGAGGCCGAAGCGCATCGCGTCGCACGGGTGTTGCTGGAGATCTTCGAGCAGGCGCTCGGGCTCCCCGGCGGCTACCTCGGCGCTTACACAAAGCATCCGACGCGCACCCTGCGGGTCAACCACTTCGAGCGCCGCGCCGGAGCGCCCGAACCGCTGCCGGGCCAGATGCGGCTCGGCGCGCACACCGACTACGGCATCGTCACCGTCCTCTACGCCGATCCGGTCCCCGGTTTGCAGATCCACGGTCCGGACGGCGCCTGGCACGACGTCGTCCCCGACGAAGGCGCGCTCGTGGTGAACCTCGGCGACCTCACGGCGCAATGGACCAACGACCGCTGGCGCTCCACGCTGCACCGGGTCGTGCCGCCGTCCGGGCCGGGACCGGCACGGCGGCGGAGCGTGGCGTTCTTCTTCGACGGCGACCACGACGCCCGGTTCGAATGCCTCCCGACCTGCCAATCTCCCGAAAACCCGCCGAAGTATCCGCCGGTCCTCGGCGGCGAACACCTCTACGCGAAGATCACCGGCGGGCGGACCCTCGAACCCGCCGACGCGATGAACACGGCCGCCGACCGGAACTGAGGGAGAATCCCCGGCGAACCGATGTCCGGTCCTGTCCGGCGGCTCCGACGTCTCCGGCAGAAGGCACCCGGGGCGGTGCCCGCCGAGAGGAGACAACCGTGAAGTACATGATCATGATGATGGGTTCGCAGAAGGATCTCGAAACCATGGGCGGCAGCTGGAGCGCCGAAGACGCCGCGGCCCTGCACGAGTTCATGGGCAAGTGGAACAACGACCTGGTCGAGACCGGTGAGTTCGTCGACGCGCAGGGCCTCTCCCAGCCGGCGCACGCGCGCCGTATCTCCCTGCGCGACGGGGCTCCTGTGGTGACGGACGGACCGTACGCCGAGACGCAAGAGGTCCTGGTCGGCTACACGACCGTCGACTGCGCGAGCTACGACCGCGCGACCGAGATCGCGGCAAAACTGGCGGACACCCCGTTCCCGGAGGGCTTCGACCTCGGCCGCGACTGGTACGTCGACATCCGGCCGTGCGCGGACAGCTTCGAAGAGCTGGAGCTCTAGGTGCCGGACAGCGGCGCCGAGGACCTGCTGCGCGAGCTGTCGCCGCAGGTCCTCGGCGCCGTCGTCCGCCGGTACGGTCACTTCGACCTGGCGGAGGACGCGACGCAGGAGGCGCTTCTCGCGGCCTCGGCGCAGTGGCCTGTCGAGGGGCGCCCGGACAATCCGCGCGCGTGGCTGATCACGGTCGCCTCGCGGCGGCTGACCGATCTGCTCCGCGCCGAGCAGGCGCGGCGGCGTCGCGAGGACGACGTCGTCCAGTGGACGCTGCCGGAGGAACATCTCGCGCCCGCGGCGGACCGGGCGTCCGCTGATTCGGACGACACACTCATCCTGCTCTTCCTGTGCTGCCACCCGTCCCTTTCAGCCGCGTCGCAGATCGCGCTGACGCTGCGGGCGGTCGGCGGCCTCACCACGGCGGAGATCGCCCGGGCGTTCCTGGTCCCCGAGGCGACGATGACCCGGCGGATCAGCCGCGCGAAGACCGGCATCAAGACCAGCGGCGTCCCGTTCGGCATGCCGCCGGAAGCCGACCGTGTGGCGCGGCTCGACGCGGTGCTCCACGTGCTGTACCTGATCTTCAACGAGGGTTACGCCAGCACGTCCGGCCCCGATCTGGTGCGGACCGAGCTTTCCGCCGAGGCCATCCGGCTGGCCAGGATCGTCCACCGCCTGCTGCCGGGCGACAGCGAGGTCACCGGACTGCTCGCGTTGATGCTGCTCACCGACGCCCGCCGTCCGGCGAGGACGGGGCCGGACGGCGGGCCGATCCCGATGTCCGAACAGGACCGGAATCGCTGGAACGGCGAATACATCGCCGAGGGCATCGGGCTGCTGTCCGAAGCGCTGCCGCACGGGCCGACCGGGCAGTTCCAGATCCAGGCGGCGATCGCCGCGCTGCACGACGAGGCGCCGAGCGCCGAAGAGACCGATTGGCCGCAGATCGAGGCACTGTACGAACTTCTGCTGCGGCTCTCGGACAATCCCGTGGTGGCGCTGAACCACGCGGTGGCCGTCGGGATGGCACGCGGACCGCGGGAAGGCTTGGTGGCCTTGGAAAAGCTCGGCGACCAGCGCTCCGGCGACCACCGGTTCCCCGCCGCCCGCGCGCATCTGCTCGAAATGGCCGGCGAGAACGCCGAGGCCGTCGAGTCCTATGTGGAGGCCGCCCGGCGCGCGACGAGTCTTCCGCACCAACGCTATCTGCACTCGCGCGCCGCTCGCCTGCGCTCGTGAGCTGTCCTGTCAGGTACCAAAGTCCGGAACGCACCGGGTCGAGGGGGTCGTGAGTGGCGATTCGTGTTCTATTGAGGGGTAAGGCAAAGGTGGCGTGTTCAGTCGCTCGCCCGTACGCCGACTTCGGGTGTTGCGAAAGTGGCTTTCGCAACACTTCGGGGACTCCGCCGCCCACAAGGACGGATGACCCAGGGTGAAGGGGACTTTCCGCTCGTGCAATGAGAGGAAAGTCCCCTTCACCACGCCGATCGCCACCGAACACCGGTCCGTGAAGGCCTCCTTGAGGGACCCAGAGTCCCTCAAGGAGGCCTTCACGGACTTGCCACCCGACAGGACACCTTCGCCTGTCTGCTCAATAACCCGAATCGCCACTCACGACCACCGTGCGGGGGTCTAGCAGCTGAGCAACAGGCCGGTGATCGCCGTGCAGGTCGACGTCGACGTGTTGTTGACCGCGTTCGGGTCGGCGACGGAGCTCTGCGTGATCTTCGCGGTCGTTTTGACCGGCCCGAGGGTCAGCAGTCCGGCGGCCACCGAGAACTTGGCCGTGACACTGGCTCCGGACGCGAGCGAAGCGAAGTCGCAGTTGACGATCTTCGAGCCGCTCGGGTGCGAGCACGCGGAGGAGCCGGTGAAGTTCAGCCCGTTGCCGAGGGTCGACGCCACCCGGATTCCGGACGCAGCGGCGGGACCGGCATTGGTGACCTTGACCGTGTAGTCGATCGACGACGTCAGGATCCCGCGCGGGGACGCGGTCAGCGTGACGCCGAGGTCGGCGGCGCTCGGTGTCCCGGTGACGGTCAGCACCGGGCCGTCGAGGATCTCGAAGCTGTAGTTGTCGCCGACGAACTGGTGCTGCAAGGTGACGCTGCCCAGCGGGGCGTCGTCCTTCACCCGGAAGGTGAACACCACGGTCTTGCTCTGGCCGGGCGTCACGGAGCCGACGCCGCCGCGGATGCTGCCGCCGAGCATGTCACAGGCGAACGCGCCCGGACAGGACACCAGGTCGACGATCGCCGGCAGCGAGGATTCCTTGCCGTAGAGCGTCGCCTTGCCACCTTCGATGGTGGACGTCGCGTCGGCGTTGTAGACGGTCTGCGAAACGGTGAACGTCTGTCCACGTTGGACAGTGGTCGGAGATACCTCCACCGCACTGGTCGGCGGGGCCGCGACGGCGGAGGCCGGCGCGACGAGCATGATCGTGGCCACGGCGGCCACCAGAGACAGGAGCGAGACTCTTCGAAGCTTCATCGGTTCTCACTATTCCGGTCGGGGACGTTTCGCCGATCGGCGCGGACAACGATCAGTCGCCCCGGCACGGACATTCGTTACCAGTGTCTCCCGCCAGGTGGCCCGACGCTCTCACCCGCTCGGAGTAACCGCTCGCGCGTTCCGAGAGCGCAGCGGGGGTCTTCGGTCAGCAGTTCGATCACGGCTCGTTCCCAAGCTGTGACAAAGACACCGCCGCACCTTCACCGCGGAGCGCCGGGAGCAGATTCGCTTCCTCGTAGGCGAAATGCGCTTCCAGCCCGCCGGCGATCCGCTCGAACTCCTCGCGCAAGGCGGTGCTTTCGACCTCCCCTTCGCCCTGCAACAACGCGTCGAGGTCGAGTAGCGCGCGAGACACGGTCTCGTGCTCCTCGCGCAAACGGTTCAGCGCCGGCACGAGTCCGGGATGCGCCTTCTCGATCGCGGTGAACGCGCCGTCCTCGCGGAGGTGGTGCATGCGCAGGCCGTTGCAGAAGGTGACGCAATGGCCGAGCAGTTCGCGCCGCAACCCGGACCGGCCCGCGACCGGCACACCGTCGAGTTCGGACCGCGCGGCCGCCAGCGCCTCGCGGAGTTCGGCGTGATGGACGAGCAGTTGACCGGCGATCGCCCGGCCGCGAGCGGCGTCGAGTTCCAGCAGACGCAGCGAGAAGCCCCGCTCCCCGCCTTCGAGCGGCACCGCATGCGCGGCGTGCGGCACCCCGTCGATGTCGAGTGTCGCTTGTGGACTGACGAGAAGGTCCTCATACCAAGGGGAATCGGCGTCCGGCGCGTACGCCAGGTATCCGCTCCCGGAACGGCGGCAATCGACGTGAGTAAGGCGAGGACGGCCGGTTCCGGCGTCCGCGGTGGTGATCAGCACCAGTACTCCCCAGGTAGCATCATCCTGAAAGCCATTTTGCTTTGCAAGCAAAGCCTCTTTGCTTGCAAAGGTATCTAGGAGGGCGCCCGGTGTCAACCGAGGACATGGAAGTCGACGACGCCGTGCGCGCCTTGCTGCTGCTCATGCCGCGCATGGTCGGCCGCGCGAAGCGGATCAAGATCCCCGACGAGCTCCAGTCGTTGTCGCTGGCACCGCGTCACTTGTCACTGCTGTCGTACCTGCTCTTCGACGGGCCGATGACGGTGAACGAACTGGCCGAACGGCTCGAGGTCGCCCCGACCACGGTGAGCCTGATGGTCGGGGACCTGACCAAGAAGGACGTGCTCGACCGGCACGAGGACGAGGCGGACCGGCGGCGGCGGATCGTCGCGATCACCGAACGGATGCGGCCCGCGATCGACGGCTGGCTCGCCCAGGGCGCCCGCGCCTGGCAGAAGGCGCTCGCGCCGCTGACCCCGGCCGAGCGCCGCCTGTTCATCGACACGTTGCGGGCTTACGAGGATGGACTGACCGACTAGGTGATCCGCACGGTGACCTGGTTGTCGGCGTAGGTGTAGGCCACGTATTCGAATTCGACGCCGGTGCGTTCGACGTATTCCAGCCAAGCCTTGTGCTCGTGCTTCTGCCAGCCGGGGTAATTGAAGAACTCGTCGAAGTGCACGATGCTGCCCGGCCGCAGACGGGGTCCGGCATGATCCAGCACCGTTTTCGCCGAGCTGTAGAGATCGCCGTCCACGTGCAGGAAATCGACGGCACCGTCGTGCTTCTCGAGAAAGCCGGGAAGGGTGTCGGCGAAGAGGCCGACGACGAGTTCCGCGCCGGGGACGTCCGGCAAATCGTCGCGCGCGAACGAACCGGCGGGCATCCCGTTGAGCCAGTTCTCCGGCAAGCCCTGGAACCAGTCGAACCCGTAGGTCTCGACACCCCCGCGCGCCTTGGCGATCACGCGCAGCGTGTTCCCGGTGGCGACACCGAATTCGAGCGCCATCCCACCTGACGGGGCAAGGGAAAGAGCGTACGCGAGTGTCTCTTGTGGACGCGCGAAGTGCTTGGTCCCGGTCAGGTGCTCACGGGCGAAACGGTTGCTGTCCCGCGCCGCGTCCTGATCACCGGCAAAGATCATGTCGCGGCGGCTGCGGATTTCGAACTCGATGACGCGGTCGAAACAGCGATCCCCCTGCCGGACGATCTCCGCGCGCAGTTCCGCGGCGACCCGTTCCAGTTCCTCCGTATAAGGATCATGAAATCGCCGCGCGAGCCGGTGCAGGCCCCGGCCGAAGGTGCCTCGGGCCGATCGGCCGAGGGTTTTCAGGGCTGAATGGGGTACCAGGTGACGCATTCCGGGACGATACACCAGCACCGTTCGGGTGAACGCCCTCAGAACGCCCGGAACACCATCGGCCACTGACCGGGACAACCTTCCGGCAAGCTTGTTCGTAAGGAGTTCACGTAACCCACGCGACAACTGGAAGGGTCCCAGATGCGAGGCGTAGCAAGACGATCCGCGCTGACCGTGTCCGGTCTGGTCCTCGGCCTGTCCGGCCTGCTCACGAGCACGGCCGCGGCGAGCGAGGGCTGGCGGCTGGAACAACCGCTGGACAGCACGGTGAACCGGATCTATTTCGGCGTCACGGCCACCGGCGCGAACGACGCCTGGACCGTCGGCAGTGCCTGGACCGGCAGCGCGGAGGTCCCGGTCGCCCTCCGGTGGGACGGCACGAAATGGGCCGACACCATCACCGCCCCGGTCACCGGCACCCGGCTCGCCGATGTCTCCGCTTCGGCACCGGACAACGTCTGGGCCACCGGTGACCACACCACCGAAGCGGGCACCCGGCGGCCCGCGCTCCAGCCCCGGGCAGCGGGCCCGCGGGCGGCCGCGTCGAGGTCCATCGTGATCCAGCGGTGGGACGGCAAGGCGTGGACCGGCGTCGAACACCCGAAACCGCCGGCGGGTATGGACGGTTTCCCGATCGACATCGCCGCGTTCTCACCGCGTTCGGCCTGGCTGGTCGCCTCCGATTTCGATCCGAAGACGGGTGATTCGACCTACCACCTCGAACACTGGACCGGGAAGGCGTGGGAGCCGGTCGAGATCCCACAGGTCGGCGCCCGCCCGCTCCAGCCGACCCGGGTCAGCGGCACCGGGGACGACGATCTTTGGGTCTCCGCGGCCGCGACGACGGACGGCAAGGAGACCCCGTTCCTGCTGCACTGGGACGGCAGGAGCTGGCGGCAGGTCGAGGTCCCCGTGCCGTCGGAGCATCGCACCGGCTGGCTTGTCAACCACGTCGTCCCCGACGGCCGCGGCTCGGTCTACGTCGTCGGCCGGGTGAACGAGTGGAACCCGACCGGCATCCCGGCGTTCGTCACGCGCTGGGACGGGCAGAAGTGGGCGCCGCTGGCGGCGAGCCCGTTCGACGAGATCAACGCCGCCGCGCTCGACGGCTCCGGGAAGCTGTGGACCGCGGGCTGGGTGCCCGGTGGCGGGCACATCCTGATGGCCGCGTGGACCGGGACGGAATGGCGGAAGGACGAGCTTCCGCCGGAGGTGGCCAAGACGGCCGAGGGCAGTTCGATCCTCGGGTTCGCCGCCGTTCCCGGGACGCCGGGCGTGCTGGCCGCCGGACTCGGCAGCTCGGGCGGGCTCCAGAGCACCTGGGGCGTGATCGCCTCTCACGGCCTCCGCTGACGCCCCACGAGGAGCGGTCTCATGTTCCGTGAAGGCCTCCTTGAGGGACCCAGGGTCCCTCAAGGAGGCCTTCACGGACTTGGGTCACACCTCAGCGCTCCGGGCCGTCCCCGCCGTTCTGCTCAGCCAGGAACCGCTCGAACTGGTTGCCCAGCTCCTCGGCGGTCGGCATGTGCTCGACCGACTCCGCGAGCAGGCTTTCCTTGCTCGACGCCTCCATGAACGTGTCGTACTGCTGCTCCAGCGCGCGCACGACGTCGGCGACCTTCTCCGATCCGGCGACCTGGCGCGCGATCTCGGCTTCGGCCTCCTGTGAGGCCTCCCGCAGATCGCCGTCCGGCAGGTTCAGCCCGGTCGCCTCGGCGACGGCTTCGAGCAGGTGCAGCGCGGCGCTCGGGTACGTCGAGTCGGCCAGGTAGTGCGGCACGTGCGCGGCGAACCCGGACGCGTCGTGTCCCCATTCGCCGAAGCGGAACTCCAGCAGCCCGGCGACGCTGCCCGGCACCTGCATCCGGTTGGGCAGCGGCCGGTGCTCGCCGACCAGCTCGTCCCGCGTCGCGTGCGCGGTCACGCCGAGCGGCCGGGTGTGCGGCGCGCCCATCGGGATGCCGTGGAAACCGGTGGTGAGCCGGACGTCCCAGCGTTCGACCAGCCCGCGCACGGCCGCGCAGAACCGCTCCCAGTCATGGTCCGGTTCCGGACCGGTGAGCAGCAGGAACGGCACGCCGTCGGCGTCGTGCAGCAGGTGGACGACCAGCTCGGGGGCGTCGTAGGCCTCCCAGCGGTCGATGGAGTAGGTCATCGTCGGGCGGCGCGAGCGGTAGTCGATGAGGCGGTCGACGTCGAAGCGCGCGACCACGCGGTGCTCGGAGGAGTTCAGGAGGTGCTCGGCGACGAGCTTGCCCGCCGATCCCGCGTCCATGAACCCGTCGAAGTAGTGCAGGAGCACGGCCCCGCCGAGGTCAGGGACGTCCGAGTCCACCTCGTACAGGTCTTCCGGGTCCAGCGCCACCAGATCCTCCAGGTTTCGTGCTTACAACCGTCTACGGGTGGCAACGCCCCGATAGGGGGTATCCATTCCGCCGACCGTGGCAGGAATCCTATCGGTCCGTGACAGGTGTCGTGGGCGGTCCGCTCCGAGGTGGTGCAGGCTGAAGGGGTGACTGAAGAGACAGCGACGACGGAACGGCTCACCCTGCGCCCGCCCGCCAACCGGGTCAGCCGCCGGGCCATGGGCTACTGGGCGGTGTGGGCCGCGGTCGGCTGGGTGATCCTCGTCGGCGTCCAGGCGGTGTTCGTGTTCACCAGCGACGACGCGCCGACGTGGCTCGTGGTGACCTTGACGATCTCCTGTGTGCTCGCGCCGCTGCATCTGCTGGTCATGCCGCAGTGGCGGTACCGGATCCACCGCTGGGAGGTCACCGGCGACGCCGTGTACACCCAGGAGGGCTGGCTCAAGCAGGACTGGCGGATCGCGCCGATCTCGAGGATCCAGACAGTCGACATCGAGCGCGACCCGGTCGAGCAGCTGTTCCGGCTCGCGAAACTCACCGTGACGACGGCTTCGGCCGCCGGTCCGGTGAAGATCTCCGGCCTCGACCACGCCGACGCGCTGGCGCTGGCCGCGGAACTCACGAAGACCACGCAGGCCACCCCTGGTGACGCGACATGAGCACCGAAACGCTTCCGGACGCGGCCCTCGGCCAGTGGCACCGCCTCGACCGCCGGATGCTGCTGATCCGGCCGGTGCTCGACATCGTCAAATCGCTGCCGGTGCTGATCGGGACGGTGCTCCTCGGCAAGGGCAACGGCTGGGAATGGATCGGGCTGGGCGTCACCGCGCTGACCGTGTGCGTCGGTGTCTCACACGTGCTCACGTCGCGGTACCGCATCGCCGACGGCCAGGTGGAATGGTCCACGGGCCTGTTGCTGCGCAAGCACCGCGCGATCCCGCTGGACCGGATCCGCACGGTCGACGTCACCTCGGAACCGAAGCACCGCCTGTTCTCCCTCAGCGCCGTGCGCATCGGCACCGGACGGCATTCACTCGGCCAGGGCTCGGGCAGCGACCAACTGGTGCTCGACGCGATCAGCGAGACCGAGGCGCACCGGCTGCGCACGGTTCTCCTGCACCGCAAGGAGGTCCCGGCCGGCTCGGAAGCCGAGGCAGCGCCGCCGCCCGAGCAGGTCGTGGCCGAGGTCGACCGGAAGTGGGTGCGGTACGCGCCGTTCACGCTGTCCGGGCTCGCCGTGGTGGGCGCGATCTTCGCCGCCGTCTGGCATTTCGCGCACCAGCTGAACATCGACCCGGAGAACGTCGGGCCGCTGCGGGACCTCATGGACGATCTGGCGAACACGGCGGTGTGGCTGATCGTGGTCGTCGCGGCGGTCGCCCTGCTGGTGGTCGTCTCGCTGCTGTCCGTCGGCGGCTACCTGCTCTCGTTCTGGAACTTCAAGCTCACCCGTGAGACCGAGGGCACGCTGCACGTCCGGCGCGGGCTGATCACCACGCGTTCGGTGTCCATCGAAGAGGAACGGCTTCGCGGCGTCGAGGTGAAGGAAACGCTGCCGCTGCGGATCGCGGGCGGCGCGCGGCTCACCGCGATCGCGGGCGGGCTGCGCGAGGGCAAGGGCGGGGACAAGGGCGGCGGGCTCCTGCTTCCGCCCGCGCCGGTCGGCCGGGTCCACGAGGTCGCGGCCGAGGTGCTGCGGGAGAACTTCGACCCGGCCACCGTGCCGCTGAACCGGCATCCGCGACGGGCGCTGACCCGGCGGCTCACCCGGGCGGTCGGCGGCGTGCTGATCCTGGCGGCGGCGCTGTTCGGCCTGTCCTGGATCGACTTCCTGCCGGCGTGGATGTGGCAGGTCGCGCTCGGCCTGGTGCCGTTCGCCGCGCTCGTGGGCTGGGACCGGTACCGCAATCTCGGTCACGCGATCGTCGGGCGCTACCTGGTCAGCCGCTCCGGTTCGCTGGCGCGCTCGACGGTGGCGATCCGGCGTGAAGGGGTCACCGGGATCGTCGTCAGCCGCTCGTTCTTCCAGCGCCGCGCCGGGCTGATCACCGTGACCGCCCCGATCGCGGCGGGCATCGGCGGGTACCGGGTGGTCGACGTCGGCGAATCGGCCGGGCTGGCGGTGGCGGAACAGACCGCGCCCGGGCTGCTCACGCCCTTCCTGCGACGGGAGGCTCAGCGGTAACCGGTGACGTCCGCCGGCTTGCCGGGATCCTGGACCTCGACGAGATAGCGCCAGCTGTCGGGACGGCTGCCGTCGAGGTCGGTGAATCCGTATTCCTTCGCCAATTCACCACTGGAAACCGATTTCCCGTTCCAGCGCGCGACTTCCGCGTCACCGGCCAGCGCCGCGACCGCCCTCCCGACAAACGCCGGGCTTTCAGAAATGGCGAAATGGGGCTGCACCTTCGTCGCTTCGCGCCAATTCTCTTCGGTGACCTGATAAGCGTCGAGCATCGCCTCGGAACGCAACCAGCCCGGCGTGACCGCGACCGCGGTACCGCCGTACGACGCCAATTCGTGGCCGAGCGCGAACGCCATCCGGTTCACCGCGGTCTTGGCAAGGTCGTAGAAGAAGGAAACGCGGTAGTTCTCCGAGTTGTAGTCGGTGGTCCCGTCGTTGACCTCGACGACCAGCGCGCCCGGCTTCCTGATCATGAGCGGGAGCGCGAAATGGCTGGTGACGGCATGGGTGTCGACGGCGAGCCGCAGCGTGCGCAGCCCGGTGTCCAAAGTGGATTCCCAGACGGTTTTGTTCCATTCGATGGGGGCACCGTAGATATCGTTGACCAGCACGTCCAGCACGCCCTGTTCGGCGTCGATCCGTTCCACCAGTTCGCGGACCTCGTCGGCCACCAAATGGTCGACGGCGATCGCGATCCCGTGCCCGCCCGCTTCGTCGACGAGCGCAGCCGTCTCCTCGATGGTCTCCGGGCGATTCATTTCCGACCTGCGGGAACCGGTACTGCGGCCGGTCACGTAAACGGTCGCGCCGGCGGCACCCAGCTGGACCGCTATTCCCCGTCCTGCCCCGCGGGTCGCCCCGGCGACCAACGCGATCTTGCCCGCCAATGGCTTTTCCATCATCCGAACCTAGCAAGAAGTCAGCACGTTCGTGGACCAAAGTCCCTGGTCCACTATTCACACAATGTGCTACGTTCTTGACTCTTTGTGATTGCCCCGGCGAGAGGTCGAGATGACACCTGCCGCACGATCCCTGGACACCGCTCCCCCGAAACGCACCCCCGGCGCCAGCAGCTCACGCAAGGTACTCCAGCTGCTGCTTTCCTTTTCCGAGCGCCGTTGGGACGCGAGTGTCGCCGAACTCGCAGCGAGGATCGGCACCCCCGTGGCCACGACATATCGCTATGTCGCGCTGCTGAAGGAGCTTCAACTACTAGAGGAGGGAAAAACAGGGCGCTATCACGTGACAAGCCAGGTGATGCCGCTCGCCAGGGCCGCGCAACTGGCCAACGACCTCGCCCGGCTGGCCCGCCCGGCGATGGAGGAGGCGGCGCGCGACCTCGGCGAAACGGTGTTGCTGTTCCAGCATTTCGGCGATTCCGCGGTCTGCGCGGATCGGGTCGAATGCGAACGCGCGATGCGGTTCACCTTCCAGCCGGGCCATTCCGTCCCGCTCGGCTCCGGCGCGTCGGGCAAGATGCTGCTCGCCATGCTGCCGGAGGGCGAACGCGAACGACGGCTTTCGTCGATCGTCCAGCGTCGCGGCCCGAGCGTGCGGGAAGAGGTCAAACGCGCCGGGGCGAACCGGTATTCGGTCAGCTGGGGCGAACTGGACGAAGGTGTCTGGTCGTGCTCGGTGCCGATACCGAGCACCGGGCACCGGCCCGCGGTGCTGACCCTGGCCGCCCCGGCGACCCGGATCGGCGACGACGCGAAACGGGCCGCCATCGTCACGCTCCAGTCGTACGCGAGCCGGATCCACCGTGCCGTTTCGTCGTTCTCCCTTTGACGTGAGGCAAATTCGCGCGCGCCCGGCCCCCGCGACGCGGTAGAACTCGTCCCGTGATCCGACTCGCCGTACCCGAAGATCTGCCCGCGCTCCAAGACATCGAGCGCGCCGCGGGCGAACCGTTCCACGCGCTGGGCATGGCCGCGATCGCCGACGACGACCCGCCGTCGATCGAGGACCTCACGAACTTCCGCGACGCGGGCCGCGCCTGGGTGTACGACCCGGGCGACGGCCCGGTGGCGTACCTGCTCGCCGAGGTCGTCGACGGCCACGGCCACATCGAGCAGGTGTCCGTCCATCCGGAGTACGCGCGGCGCGGTCTCGGACGGCGGCTGATCGAGCACGCCGCGGAGTGGGCCGCGCGCGAAGGACTCGCGGGGCTGACGCTGACGACGTACGCCGACGTGCCGTGGAACGCGCCGTACTACGCCCGGCTCGGCTTCGAGATCCTCGACGAGGAGACGCTCACCGAAGGACTGCGGGCCGTCCGGGCCCACGAGATCGCCCGCGGGCTGGACGCGTGGCCGCGGGTGACCATGCGGCTCATTTCCCGGCCAGCACGGAAAGCGTAGAAGCTGTGACGCCGGAGCAAACGTGGCGATCGGCGATTCCGTGAAGGCCTCCTTGAGGGACTCTGGGTCCCTCAAGGAGGCCTTCACGGACCGGCCCGGCCGGGCCCAGATCATGCGGAGATGACCCGTGCGGGGGGTCGGATTGGCCGTCGCAGTCGAACGTGTGTTCTACTGTCCGCGCCGGCCCCGGAGGGGGAAGCTCCGCGGGCCGGCACCGGACTTCAGGGAGGCACGGATGGCGGTCAAGATCACCCATCTCACCAACGGTCAGCAGGTGCGCTTCGCCAACGCGGACGGCGCCCGGCGCTACGCCGAGATCATGGGCGGCGGGGTCGACAAATGGCGGTTCACCGTGGTCAGCGGGCCCGAGCGCCCGGAATTGTCGGTGGGGGTCGTTAACGTGCCGGTATGGCGTATGACTTCCAGGTGACCGTGGACTCCTCTCGTCCCCACGACCTCGCCGACTGGTGGGCCGAGATGCTCGGCTGGCGGGTCGAGGGGAGCAACGAGGAGTTCATCCGCGAGATGATCGCGAAGGGGTACGCCCCGGAAGAGGCGACGACCACGCACAAGGGTGTCCTGGTGTGGAAGGACGGCGCGGCGATCGTCCATCCCGAGACCATGCAGCGGTTCCTCTTCCAGCTGGTACCCGAGGGGAAGACGGTGAAGAACCGCCTGCATCTCGACATCCGGATGGGGGCGGACAAGATCGAGGCCGAGCTCGAACGGCTGACCGCCTGCGGTGCGACGTTCCTGCACCGCGGCAAGCAGGGGCCCGCCGAGTGGATCACGATCGCGGACCCGGAGGGCAACGAACTCTGCCTCTCCTGAGGCGGGCCCACGAGGGCCCGCCACTGGGGGTGTCATGAAGGGACCTGGTCCCGTCGGCTGTGCCCTTCATGACCGAGCGCGCGGCCCTCGTGCGCGTCAGGCCCCGCGATTCGGCATCGAGTCGCGGGGTGTGACCTGAAGGCCCCCTTCTTTGCGCCTATCGCAAGGAAGGGGGCCTTCATGTACTTCGGCGATCTCGCGTGATCAGAGACGCAACTCGCGTGATCAGACACCGCACACCGAGTTCCGCCTTCAATCACGCGAGTTACGCGTTCAATCACGCGAGAGCGCCGTCTGATCACGCGAGCCACGCCGTCCCCGCCGCCCGGACGGACGCCTCACCGCGGGTTGTTCCCCCGCCAAGCCACGTAGTCGGCGACGGCCGACTCGACGTCGAAAGCCGGTTCGAAGCCGGTGTCCTCGGCGAGCCGGGCGATGTCGAGATGCGGTCCGCACTGTCCTCCCGGCCGGAGATCGAGCCGGAGCCCCGGAGTGATCGCCTCCAGCGCGCCGGTGAGTTCGCGGTTGAGCGACGGCCGCCCGCGGGACACGTTGTAGGTGTTGTGCCGCAAGGTGTCCGCGGTCATGAGCGCGGCGATCGCGCGCCCCGCGTCGGGCGCGTAGCAGCTGTCGCCACCGTCGTCGGCGAGCAGCGGTGACGGCCGCTCGCCGCGGAGGACGGCGCTGATGTACGGCGGGATGGGGTTGAACGGCGATTCCGGATCCATCAGCGGACCCCAGACGCTCCCGATCCGCAGCACGACCGGCTGGACCCCGCTGCCCGCGAGAGCGTGCGCGGTCAGCGCCTCGACGGCCTTCTTGAAGGCGATGATCAGATGGGGCAGCTCCACGGAGGGCAGGGCGAGTTCCTCGTGCCATGGGGAATCCGTCTGTCCGATGTAGACACCGAGGCTGCTGGCGACGGCGAATCGGCGGACACCCCACGTGCGCGCGGCGTCCAGGGCGTTGAGCAGGGCGGTGGTGTCCGTGCGAAAGAAGGCGACCGGATCCTCGCCGGGGACGGTTCCGGCGAGATGGACGATGTCCTCGATGTCGTGCCGGTCGGCGAGCGCCAGGAAGGCGTCCCGATCGGTGACGTCGAGAGGTTCGACGGTCACCTTGCCTTCGAGGAACGACGGGACCTCGGTGCGGTGATGAGCCGTGACCACGACGTCGTGGCCGAGGTCGGTGAGCGCGCGGGCGGTGTGGGCGCCGATCATGCCCAGCCCGCCGGTGACGAGGATCATCGGCCCACCCCGTAATGCAGGTGGGTCACGCCCGGAGCAGGAATCGCTTGCAGCAGACGGAGTTCCACGTGTTCCGGGAGTTCGTTGAAGAACCTCCTGCCCCGGCCGAGCAGGATGGGCACCTGGTGCAGGATCACCTCGTCGACCAGCCCCGCGGCCAGCGCGGAGGTGATCAGCCCGCCGCCCATCAGACCGACGTCCTTGGGCCCGGCGATCTCGCGCGCCGCGGCGATGGCGTCCTCGACGCCGGTGGTGACCACGGTCTGCCGGTCGCTCGCTTCGGGCACGGGACCGTGGGTGACGAGGACCATCGGCGCCGTCGGGTGCGGGCTCCCGCCGCCGAACCGGCCGGAGTGTTCGTAGGTGGTGCGCCCGACGACGATCGCGCCGATCCGGCTCGCGATGGTGTCGAAGAACCGCGCGCTCGGTTCGCTCAGCTTGAAGCCGTCGAACACCTCGCTCGGGGTGTCGCCGTCGAAGTACCAGTCGAACAGCGTCGGCGCGTCGCCGAGCCCGCTTCCGAACTCGTCGGCACCTTCGGGCACCTTTCCGCTGATGAAGCCGTCCACCGAGACGGCGAGGCCGGTGAAGACCTTGCTCATGTCATTCCTCCACGATTCGTTTCGTTTGTCCGAGGTGGGCGGCGATACCCCCAGCACCGCCGTCCACCTCGCGGACCGGCGGCCAGCCCTGTTCCTTCGCGTACTTCGCGACGCGTGCGGCCAGTTCGGCTCCCGGTCCTTCCCCCGCGACCAGCACCGGCCCCGGATCGGCACCCAAGCTCCGGGCGTGCGCCGCCGCCCACTCCAGGAGCGCCCGCCACGCCGGGAACGCGGGCAATCCGGCGGCGATCACGACCGCCCCGCGTCCCGCGACCCGTTCGGCGCCTGCCCCGTCCGGGGCGAACCACAGCACCAAGGGGGCTGTGGCAGGCTCCCCGGAAGGCCAGTGCACCCGCGCGACACCGCCCCGCATCCGCAGCTCGGCGACGCGCTGACCTGCTGTTTCGGCCATGACCAACCCTGTCACGGGCGAGGCGGGGAAGGGAAAGACCGATCCCGCATGACGTTCTTGCGCGGAACGCATCACCACGTCCGGCGCGGGCGGGGATACTCGACGCCATGTCCGAACGTCCCGCCGGGCCGCGGCTGCTGGGCATGCCTTCGGCCGCCGACGCGATCGAGCTCAAGCATCTGCGGGCGTTCGTCGCGGTCGCCGACGAACTCAACTTCAGCCGAGCCGCGAACCGGCTGTTCGTCTCCCAGCCGGCGCTCAGCCGCCAGATCAAGGCGCTGGAGCAGCTGATCGGCTGTCAGCTGCTGCGCCGCTCGACCCACCGTGTCGAACTGACCCTCGCCGGTGAGGCGCTGCTCGGCGCCACACTCCCGTTGCTGTCCGACATGGACGACGCGATCGCCCTCACCCGATCGGTCGGTGGCGAGGTGAACACGCGGGTCACGCAGCTGTGGAACTCGGTCGCCGAGGACGGCGGAAGCGGTCTCACGGCGATGCGCGAGGCTTTCGAAGCACTCAACGCGCAACTCCCCGTCCCGGACGGCACGGTGGTGCGGCCGGTCCAGGCGGACGGCGTGTCCTCACTGGTCGTCTCCCCCGGACCGGGGCACCGGCCGACCGTGCTGCACCTGCACGGCGGCGGGTACATCGCGGGCTCGGCCTTCGGTTACCGCCCGCTGGCCGGCGCGCTGGCGGCGGCGACCGGCACCGCCGTGCTCGTGCCGGACTACCGGCTCGCCCCGGAGCATCCGTTCCCCGCCGCGCTGGAAGACGCGCTCCGGGCATATCGCTGGCTGCTCGGCCAGGGCACGGACCCGGAGCGGCTGACCGTCAGCGGCGACTCGGCGGGCGGCGGGCTGGCTGTCTCCCTGCTGGTCAAGCTCAAACAGGAGGGTCTGCCGCAGCCCGGCAAAGTGGTCCTGCTGTGCCCGGCGGTGGACGTCGTGGACCCGCCGGACGGCGGTACCCCGGTCGCGCGGTGGTTCTCCCTCTACGTCCGCGACCACCCGCCGACGGATCCCCTGCTGAACGTCTTCGAGGCCGACCTGTCCGGGCTGCCGCCGCTGCTCGTCCAGTCGGGTACCGAAGACGCGACGCTGCCCGAGACGCGTCGTTTCGTCGACCATGCCCGCGCGCAGGGGCTCGACGTGCGCTTCGACCTGTACCCGGTCAGCACGCACGTCTTCCACCTGTTCTGGTCGTTCCTGCCCGAGGCCGCGGACGCCCTCGAACAGGTCGCCGGTTTCCTCGGCGAGGACGAAGGCGGTTCCGCGGCCGAAGCCGGCTAGACGAGCTTGTCCAGGGCGCGCGGCAAGGCCGTCGCGAGCTGGTCCAGTTCGGCTTCCCCGGCGATCAACGGCGGCGAGACCGCGATGCCCTTGGCCAGGTTCCGCACCAGGACACCTTCGTCCCGCGCCAGCCGCTGAAGCCGGTTCGCCGCGCCGGGGTTCGCCGCGACGACGTCGGCCTTCAGTTCGACCGCGGCCAGGAAGCCCAGCCCGGCCCGGACCTCGGCGACCAGCGGATGCGAGACCAGCCCCGAAAGCGCGTCGGCCAGCGGCTTCTCCAGCTCACGCCCGCGCGGGATGAGCCCGTCGCGTTCGTAGATGTCCAGCGTCGCGTTGCCCGCGGCGCAGGCGACCGGATGCCCCGCGTAGGTCGCGCCGTGCCGCAGCACCGGCGCGCCCGGCGCGCCGGTGAAGAACGGCTCGGCCACCCTCGGCGCGACGATCAGCGCGCCCAGCGGGATCGTCCCGCCGGTGATGCCCTTCGCGGTCGTGATCATGTCCGGCTTCACGGCCCACCGGTCGATCCCGAACCAGGTGCCCAGCCGTCCGAACGCGGCGATCACGCAGTCCGCGACGAACAGCACGTCGTGCTTGCGGCAGATCTCGGCGACCGCCTCGATGTACCCGTCCGGCGGCAGCAGGACCCCGCCCGCGCCGATCACCGGTTCGCAGAAGAACGCCGCGACCCGCTCCGGTCCGACCCGCAGGATCTCCGCTTCGAGCGCTTCGGCGCTGTCGTACGGCACGTGCGAGATGTCGCCCGGCAGCGGCCCGAAACCCGCGGCGTTGGCCGCGATGCCGCCGACGGCCGTGCCGAACCCGTGCGTGCCGTGGTAGCCCTGCACCCGCCCGATGACGTGCACCTTCTCCGGGCTCCCGGTGTGCGCGAAGTACGAGCGGGCGATCTTGACGGCGGTGTCGATGACGTCGCCGCCGCCCGAACCGAAGAACACCTTCGAGCCCGGTTCCGGCGTCAGCGCGGAGACGCGTTCGGCGAGCTTCAGCGCGGGCTCGTTGGCGTTGTAGCCGAACAGGTTGTACGAATCGAGCGTCCGCAACTGGTCCGCGACCGCCGTCGCGATCTCCTCGCGTCCGTGCCCGAAGTTCGCGTACCAGAGCGACGCGGTCGCGTCGAAATACCGCTTCCCCTCGTCGTCCCAGACGTAGGAACCCTCGCCGCGGGTGATGACGAGCCGGTCACCGTCGACCGCTCCCATGTCCGCGAAGGGGTGCCACAGCGGATTGCGCGCGGACGCCGACGAAACCATGTTCTTCCTCCTCGTGCTCGTGCCCCCATCCTCACCCGGATCCCGTCGTGACGCGAACACTCCATCGTGCACAGTTCGCCACCCGGACCTGTCCGGTCTGTCAGGACTACCGTCAGTGAATTTCCCACGTCATCCCAACGGCCCTTGACCCGCATCGGTCGATCCTGTTGTTTGATGAGCAGGTTTGTTCAAAGTTGAGCATTCTGGAGGACCTCAATGCGACTTTTCGCCGGGGCGCTCGTCGCCGCCTGCACGCTCACCGCCCTCTACGCCCTTCCGGCGACAGCCGCCGAGAGCGAGTCCCCACCGGTCGCCACGCCGCCGATGGGCTGGAACAGCTGGAACAAGTTCGGCTGCGATATCAACGAACAGCTGATCAGGGAAACCGCCGACGCCATGGTGTCGTCCGGGATGAAGGCCGCGGGCTATCAGTACGTCAACATCGACGACTGCTGGGCCGAAAAGAACCGCACCCCCGACGGGAAGTACGAACCACACCGCACACGATTCCCCAGCGGGATCAAGGCGTTGGCCGACTACGTGCACGGCAAAGGGCTGAAGCTCGGCATCTACACCAGCGCCGGCACGGAAACCTGCGCGCGGACCATGCCCGGTTCGCTCGACCACGAAGAGGTCGACGCGCGGACGTTCGCGGAGTGGGGTGTCGACTACCTCAAATACGACAACTGCAACAACCAGGGCCGCCCCGCACTGGAGCGGTACACGAAAATGGGCGAGGCGCTGAAGAAGACCAGCCGCCCGATCGTCTACGCCCTCTGCGAATGGGGCCAGAACAAGCCCTGGGAATGGGGCAGGAACGCGGGCGCGCAACTGTGGCGCACCACCGGCGACATCACCGACACCTGGGCGAGCGTGATGAACCTTCTCGACCAGCAGGTCGGCTTGGAGGCCTACTCCGGACCTGGCGGCTGGAACGACCCGGACATGCTCGAGGTCGGCAACGGCGGCATGACCGACACGGAATACCGCTCCCATTTCGCGCTCTGGTCGTTGCTCAACGCCCCGCTGCTGGCGGGCAACGACCTGCGCTCGATGTCCGAGGCGACCAAGAAGATCCTGCTGAACAAGGATCTTCTCGCGGTCAACCAGGACTGGGGCGGCAAACAGGGCCACAAGGTCCGCGACGACGGTGACACCGAGGTCTGGGCCAAGCCGATGTCCGACGGCTCGAACGTCGTCGTGCTGTTCAACCGCGGCGGCGCGTCGGCGACAGTGTCTGCCACAGCCAAGGAGATCGGTGCCCCGGCGTCGTCCGGCTACCGGGTCCGGGATCTGTGGTCCGGCACCGAGACCGAATCCGCCGGAACCCTGCGGGCCGGGCTGCCGAGCCACGGCTCGGCGACGTTCCGGGTCTGGCCGTCCAGCAAGCCGCAGGCCGCGCCGCATACGACGCTTTCGTTACAGGCTCCCGAATACGTCGCGACCGACAAGCCGTTCACCACGACGCTGCGGGTGTTCAACGACGGCCGGACGCCGGTGCGGTCGGGCACGGTGAAGCTGACGGTCGGCGCGGGCTGGAAGCCGGACGGCGGTACCGAAGTCGGGATTCCCGTTGTCGCGCCCGGGAAGTCGTGGGAACGGAGCTGGACCGTGCGCCCGTCGTCACCCTCCGGCGACCACGTCGAGGTCTCCGGCCGGATCGACTACCGGACGGCCTGGGGCGCGCGATCGTTGACCACGAGAGGAAGCGCTCCCCTCGTGAAAGCGCCCGCCGCCGGGACGAGCGCGCTGTCGAAGGCGGCGTTCATGACGGCGGACAACGGCTACGGCCCGGTGGAACGCGGGACCAGCAACGGTGAATCGGGCGCCGGCGATGGTCGCAAGATGAGCATCGGCGGCGTGACCTACGACGACGGGCTGGGCGTCCACGCGCCGTCGAAGGTCCGGATCTACCTCGGCGGCGGCTGCACGTCGTTCACGTCGTCGGTCGGGGTCGACGACGAGAAGGCCGCGGGCAGCGTGGCCTTCGAGGTCCTCGGCGACGGGAAGCGACTGGCGAACACCGGCGTGCTCAAACGCGGCCAGGCCGCGGAGAAGCTTTCCGTTCCGCTGGGCGGGGTCCAGGTGGTGGATCTGGTCGTCACGGACGGCGGTGACGGCGTCGATTCCGATCACGCGGACTGGGCCGGTGCGACTCTGAGCTGCTAGGGGCTCGTGAGTGGCGGGGCCGGGGTCTGGTTGCGTGCTCAGTCCCTCGTCGTACGCCGACCTCAGGTGTTGCGAAAGCCACTTTCGCAACGTTGAAGGTTGCGAAAGTGGCTTTCGCAACACGACTTTCCGCTCGTGCGATGGAGGGAAGTCCCCTTCACCCCGCTCGTCACCACTGAGCAGAAGTCCGTGAAGGCCTCCTTGAGGGACCCAGAGTCCCTCAAGGAGGCCTTCACGGACCTGCCACCCGACAGGACACCTTTGCCTGGACACCACTCACGACTCGCGGCGCTCGTAAGCGGCCAGAAGCTGCCTTTCCGCGTCCCGCAGATACTTCTCCAGCGCCGTCTCCGCGGGCCCGAACCGCCCTCGCTCCAGGTCCCGCAGGATCCGCTCGTGCCGCACCAGGAACGGCTCGAAGAACGCGCGCGTGTTGTCCGCCAGCACGAAGAACAGCCGCGTCTCCGCCAGCACCTGGCGCATCGTCGTGCTGACCCGCTCACTGTCCGCCAGATCGCCCACCGCCTGATGGAAAGCGATACTCGCGGTCCCGACGGCCTGCCAGTCACCTTCGTCCGCCGCCGCCCGGCCCTTCGTCACCGCGGCGGCGAGGGCGGAAAGATCCACAGTGGACAGTTCGGACGCGCACCGCAGCGCACCGCATTCGGTGACCCGCCGCATCACGTAGAGATCCGAGATGTCCTGCGCGGTCAGCTCCCGCACGAACACGCCGCGGTTGAGTTCGTGCACCGCGAGCCGTTCGTGTGCCAGCAGTTGGAAGGACTCGCGCAGGGTATTGCGCGAAACACCCAGCGCGGCACTGATCGACGGTTCGGAAAGCCTCGACCCCGGTGGGAAAACACCTTCCGTGATGCGCTGTCGCAGGATCTCCGCGACCCGTTCCGCTGTCCCGCTTCGTTCCAGCAGAGGTCTGTCCCGGGCCAGTGTCTCCTCGGCGGCAGGAGTGGACATGGCGTTACCTGACGCCGAGTTCGAAGTCGAGGCTGTACCGGTTGCCCGGCATCGCGCCCGCCGCCTTGGCGCCGTCGATCGGGAGCGCGACTCCGTTGATGAACCGCGATTCGTCGCTGGCCAGGAAGACGACGGCCTTCGCGACCTCCCAGGCCTCACCGACCCGTCCCGCGGGCGTGCTCGCGGTCAAGTGATGTTGCTTGGCCTCGAAATCCTCGGGCGACGCGAGGGTGCCGCGCAGCATGTCAGTGTCGATGGCGCCCGGGTTGATCGTGTTCGCGCGGATCCCCTGGTGCGCGTGCGCGACGGCGATCGACTTCGTCAGGCCGACCAGCGCGTGCTTGGTGGCGTTGTACACCGGGTCGGCCGGGCGGCCCATCACCCCGCCGTTGGACGACGTCGTGATGATGCTGCCCGCCTTGTTCGCGATCATGTGCGGCAGCACCGCGCGCGTGCCGAGGAAGGCCGCGCGCACGTTCAGCGCGAAGATGTTGTCGAATTCCGCCAAGGTGGTGTCGGCCAGCGGCTTGCCGAGGTGGATTCCGACGTTGTTGAACAGCACGTCGATCCGACCGGTTTCGGCGAGCACCCCGCGCACGAACTCGTCGACCTGCCCCTCGTCGGTGGCGTCCACAAGGGAGTGTGCCGCGCCTTCAACGGACTCCGCGGGCTCGCGGATGTCGCTGGAGAACACGGTCGCGCCCTCGGCGACGAACTCCTTCACGGTGGCGAGCCCGATTCCCCTCGCGCCGCCGAAGACCACCGCGACCTTGTCTGCCAGCCGACCCATGCTCATTTCCTCCCTCTCAACGAAACCGCTGTGTAGTCCTCCGGAAGGCGCACCAGCGCCTCAGGATCCCCGTGATAGGTGACCTCGATGCCGTACAGCTCGCGCGCCGCTCGCGGCGAGATGTAGCGGTCGACGACGTCGGCGAGCACGGCTTCCGGGTCCCGTTCGAACGGGTCGCCGTAACCCCCGCCACCCGGGAGGAACACGTTCACCACGTCGCACGGGCTCAGGTTCACCCGGCTCTTCGACGGCAAGGCACCGCGGGTCAGTGCGAACCGGCCCACCGACCCGTCGCGCCCCGAGTCCACACCGGACGCCGCCCGGAGCAACCGGTCGACGTTCCCGTTGACACTCCAGGAGATCTCACCGCGGGCGCCCATCGTGGTGCACTGGCCGAGACCGCCACGCCACTTTCCGGCGCCGCCGGAGTCCGTGCGCAGCACGCGTTCATGCTGGATCAGCGGCGCCATCGTCTCGATGACCTCTGTCGGTGTGGACCGCAGCCCGCTCGGGAATCCGGTCGTATTCAGACCATCCTTTGTGGACCTTGCGCCGATCCCGCCGGTCTGGAAGACGTTGAGCATGAACTCGCGGCCCTCGGCGTCGGTACCGCGCCAGATCGTCATCCACAACGCGTCCGCGCTGTGCGCCATCGCGTTGCCGGGCAACGCTTCGCGCAAGGCGGTGATCAGCAGCGAAGGCAGGAAATGCCCGATCAGGTGCCGAGAGGCGACCGGCGCGGGCGGAGTGCAGTTCAGCACCGACCCCTCCGGCGCGGTGACGTGCACTGGCCGGAACGAACCCGCGTTGTGCGGCACCTCCGGGGAGATGGCCGCCTTGACCGCGAACGAGGCGTACGCCCTGGTGTAGTTCAGGACGACGTTGATCCCGCGACGGCTTTGCGGCGACGAACCGGCGAAGTCGAGATGGATCTCGTCGCCGTCGACGGTCACGGTGACCTTGAGGACGACCTCTTCGTCGTCGAACCCGTCGGTCACCAGTTCACTGGCGTACGTGCCGTCCGGCAGTTTCGCCAGCGCGTCACGCAGGGCACGCTCGGACCGGTTCATGATCTCCGCGGCGATGTCGTCGAGGGTGTCGAGGTCGAATTCCTCCAGCAGCCGCACCAGGCTGGCGGCGCCGACCTCGTTCCCGGTGACCTGGGCGTACAGATCGCCGATGGTCTCCTCCGGGGTGCGGACGTTCGCGCGGATCAGCAGTTCGAGATCCGCGTTGACCTCGCCCGCGCGGAGGAACTTCATGATCGGCAGGCGCAAGCCTTCTTCGAAGACCTCGGTCGCTTCCGCCGAGACCAGCCTTCCGCCGATGTCCGGGGCGTGGCAACAGGACGCGAACCACGCGACCAGCCGTCCTCGCAGGAACACCGGTGTGGCGACGGTGATGTCGTTGATCTGCCCGGCCGTCTGCCACGGATCGTTGGTGAGCAGGACGTCGCCCGGTTCCAGGGTCTCCGGCGGGTACGCGGCGACGAAGTGGTGCATCCCGGTCGCCATCGCGTTGATGTGGCCTGGGGTCCCGCCGACGGACTGGCCGATCATCTCGCCACGCGAATCGAACACCGCGCAGGCCAGATCGAGCGATTCCCGCACCACGGAAGAGAACGCCGTGTTGACGAGCGCGTTCTGCTGTTCGGCCAGGATCGAGTGCAGCCGGTTTCCCAGCACCCCCACCAGGATCGGGTCGACGCTCACACCGTCACCACCAGACTGGCGTCTTCGCCGACCACGCAGTGAGAACCCGGGGGAACGACCACAGTGGACTCCCGTTCCTCCACGATGGCCGGGCCTTCGACGCGATCACCCGGTTTGAGCCGGTACCGGTCGAACACCGCCGTGTCGACAAAGCCACCCTCGGCGGGAAAGTACGCCGGACGCGTCCCCTTGCGCGCGTCGCCCTCGGCCTCGGCCCCCGCGAGTTTCAGCGTGACCTCGGGTGCCGGACCGCTGGAGACGACCCGCCAGTTGAGCACCTCGATCCCGACGTCCGGCCCGGTCCGCCGGTACAGCGTCCGATAGGTCCCGGTGAACGCGTTGACCAGCGACTCAGGCCACTTCCCCGGCTCGACCGGCACGCGGATCTCGTACCCCTGACCGGAATAGCGCATTTCGGCGATCCTGCGGTGCGTCACCCGAGCACCGTCCACACCGGACTTCTCCAGCAGTTCCGCGCCCTCGGCCTCCATCTCGGCGAACAGCGCGTCGACCTGCTCCCACGAGAGATCGAGGACCGCGGAACGCGCCGAACGCACGAAATCGAAGGCCAGCGGCGCGGTGAGGAATCCCGCCGCGCTCAGCACCCCGGCCGCCGGCGGGGCGACCACCTCGGGGGCGCCGAGTGCGCGTGCCACGCCGACGCCGTGCACCGGCCCGGCACCGCCGAAAGTGAACATCGGCAGCTTCGCCGGATCCTTGCCGCGTTCGACGGCGTGGACGCGGGCGGCGTTGGCCATGTCCTCGTTGACGCTGGTGTGAATGCCCCAAGCGGCCTCTTCGACGCTGACGCCGAGCGGTCCGGCGATCTTCGCGCGGATCGCCTCGCGCGCGCCCTCGGCGTCCAAAGTCATTCCGCCGCCGAGGAAGTACCCGGGGTCCAGGTAGCCGAGCACGAGGTCGGCGTCGGTCACGGTGGGTTCGGCGCCGCCTCGTCCGTAGCAGACCGGGCCGGGCTCGGATCCCGCCGAATCCGGGCCGACGGTGAGCAGGCCGAGCGCGTCGATGCGGGCGATCGAACCGCCGCCGACGCCGATCTCGATCATGTCGGTGACCGGGACCTTGACCGGCAGCCCGGATCCCGGCAGCAGCCGGTACTTCCGGTCCACCTCGAACTCGTGCGTCACCAGCGGCGCGCCGCCGGAGATCATGCACAGTTTCGCCGTGGTGCCGCCCATATCAAAGGCCAGCAGGTCTTCGACACCGGCCGCGGACCCGATCGCGGACGCGGCCAGTGCCCCGCCCGCCGGACCGGATTCGAGGATGCGGATCGGGTACCGCGCGGCCGTGTCGACGGTCGCGATCCCGCCGTTGGACAGCATGATGTGCGGCGACGGCCGCACCCCGGCCTCGTGCAGGCGCCGTTCCAGATCACGCAGATAGCGTTCGGTGAGGTCCTGGACGTAGACGTTCGCGACCGTGGTGGACGCGCGTTCGAATTCGCGGATCTCGGGGACGACCTCGCTGGACAGCGCGACCCTCAACCGAGGCGCCACGTCCGCCAGCACCTCGGCGGCCCGTCGTTCGTGCGCGGGATTGGTGAAGGCGTGCAGGAAACAGATCGCCACCGCGTCGATCCCACGGGCGTCGAGCTCGCGGCCCAGCCGCGCGACGTACTCCTCGTCCAGTCCCCTGTGGACTGTCCCGTCGGCGAGGATCCGCTCGCGGACGTCGAAGCGCAGGTGACGTGGGACCAGCGGCGTCGGCAATTCGATGAGCAGGTCGTACAGTTCGTAGCGATGTTCGCGCCGCATCTCCAGCACGTCACGGAAACCGGCGGTCGCCAGCAGCGCGGTGCGCGCTCCCTTGCGTTCGATGAGCGCGTTCGTGACCAGTGTGGTCCCGTGCACGAACTGCTCGACGTCTCCCGCGTCCAGCCCGGCGTCGGCGAGTGTCCTTTTCAGACCTTCCTCGACCGCGCGAGCGGGTTCGTCGTGCGTCGTCAGGACTTTGCCGACGGCGACGACCCCGGTCTCGTCGAGCACGCAGAGATCGGTGAACGTGCCGCCGATGTCCACGCCGACGCGGAGCCCGGTCACGAAGAACCCTTGCGATACCAGCGCGGCGAGGTGTTGAGCGGCGGCGCCATCTTCGCGCGGACGACCAGCACGTTCGGCTCGTCGGACTCGATGAACTCGCCGAGCAGCCGCCGGAACGCGCGCCCGAACCCGGAGACCCGGTCCGCGTGCACCCCGAAGGACCTGGCCAGGCCGACGAAATCAGGGCTGTCCCAATCGACTCCCCGGCGCGGCAGCCCGGCGCGGTCCTGGTCGTAGCGCAGCATCCCATAGCCGCCGTCGTCGACGACGATCGTCGTGACCGGCAGCTGTTCCTGCGCCAGCGTGTGGAGGTCGCCGCACCCGAAGAGGAAGCCACCGTCGCCCGTGACACAGATCGCCCGGCCCGCGCCCGCGGCAGCGGCGCCGAGCGCGGCGGGGAAGCCGTACCCGAGTGTGCCCCAGCCCATCGGATAGGCGAGCTTGCGCGGGGCGCGGACGCGGTGGAACCCGCCGATCCAGTACCCGGCCACGCACATGTCCGCGACCACGACCGCGTCGGGCGGCAGCACTTCGTCCAAAGTGGACAGCAGATCGGCGGCCTGCGGCTCCTCTTCCCTGATCCGCCGCCGGACCCGGGCGGAGACCTTGGCGAGCCTGCCCACGAGCGCCGCGATCCCCGACCGTTCCTCGACTTTCAGCGCCTCGGTGAGCACCTTGGCGTCGCCGACCAGCGTGATGTCCGGCTGATAGTTCTTGGCCGCGTCGTCCGGGTCGACGTTGATCGCGATGAGCTTCTTCGGCTGCGGCATCAGCCAGTTCTGTGTCATCAGCCCGTCGAAGTCGGTGCCGATGGCGAGGACGACATCGGCCTCGTCCCACAGCGCGCCGACCTCGGGCGCGTGTACCGGGTTCGGGGCGAGACAGGGATGGTCGACCGACAGGAGCCCGCGGGCACCGAACGTGGTGAGCACCGGCGCGGCCAGCCGTTCGGCGAGTTTCCCGATCGCCTCG
Organism: Amycolatopsis azurea DSM 43854; assembly: GCF_001995215.1. GTDB lineage: Bacteria > Actinomycetota > Actinomycetes > Mycobacteriales > Pseudonocardiaceae > Amycolatopsis > Amycolatopsis azurea. The sequence goes on along the minus strand of NZ_MUXN01000004.1, from coordinate 153,271 downwards.
CCCGCCTCGGCGCGCAGCGCGCCGCCGCCCGCCCAGATCAGCGGCTTGTCCGCGGCCGCCAGCATCGCCTCGGCCTCGGTGAGGTCCGGGATCTCGGACGGCCGCGCGTGCGACCTCGGCGGACGGCGGGCGGGCGTCCGCTCCGACAGGAAGTCGGTGGGGATGCCGAGGTAGACGGGCCCGCTCTGCGGCTGGAGCGCGAGCCGGGCCGCGCGGTGGAGCGTGGCGGCGACCTGGTCGGCGCTCGGGACGGTGAACCCGGCCTTGGTGACCGGCGCGAACATCGCCTGCTGGTCCGACGTCTCGTGCAGCACGCCGCGGACCACGCCGGGCTGCCGCAGCGTGGACGGGATGTCGGTCGCGATGATCAGCACGGGCGCGGCCGAAGCCATGGCCTCGCCGACGGCGGCGAGCGTGTTCGCCGCGCCGGGTCCCGTGGTCACCAGGGCGACGCCGAGCTTCCCGGTCGCGCGGGCGTACCCGTCGGCCGCGTATCCGGCCGTCTGCTCGTGCCGGACCCCGACGAGCCGGATGTCCGTATCGGCCAGCGCCTCCCATAACGGCAGGTTGTGCACCCCAGGGAGACCGAAGACGACTTCGGTCCCCAGAGCGGTCAGCGCGTCGGCCAGATGCTGGGCTCCGGTGGGTGCAGGCACCCCGCCGATAGTGCCAGATCGTTGAACGATCCAGCAACCATCGGCCGAGGTCGTCATGAGTGGTGAGGACGGTTATTGGGGGCAGGGCAGGGTGTCCTGTCGGGTGCCGAGTCCGTGAAGGGGGCTTTCCACTCACGAGGTCAGTACAGGCCCGCCGCGTACCGGCCAGGCTCGTAGTACGCCTCGAGGTCGGCCATACTCTCCTCCGGCCGCTCGAAGGTCTTCGCGATCGCCGCGCGGGACGGCATCGCGTCGGGCGTCCAGCTCTCCGGCGACCAGAGCTTCGACCGCATGAACGCCTTCTGGCAGTGGTGGAAGACCTCGTCGATGTCGACCACCAGCGCGAGCTTCGGCCTGCTGCCGTTCACGATCATGTCGTCGAAGAACGGCGCCTCTCGCACGAGCCGCGCGCGGCCGTTGACGCGCAGCGTGTCGCCGCGGCCCGGGATCAGGTAGATCAGCCCGACGTGCGGATTCGACAGGACGTTGTGGAAGCCGTCGGCGCGCCGGTTGCCCGGACGTTCCGGGATGGCGATCCGCGTGTCGCTCAGGACCAGCGTGAACCCGGCCGGGTCGCCCTTCGGCGAGACGTCGCAGGTGCCGTCGGCCGCCGACGTCGCGATCAGCACGAACGGTGACTCCGCGAGCCACTGACGGTCCATCTCGTGCAGCCTCGGGCGCGCCTTGTTCGCCGTGCGCTCCAGCGGCGGCGGCAGGATCTCGCGCAGCTCGGCGACGGTGGTGACCTCGGCGAAATCGTCAGACAATGTTGTGCTCCCTCGTCACGGCCCGGTCTCCGGCGAACCGGCGGACGTCGAGCCCGGTGATGTCGATGGCCGGGACCCGCCCCAGGTAGAGGTCCCGCACGAGTTCCCCCACGGCCGGGCCCATCTGGAACCCGTGTCCCGAAAACCCGGTCGCGTAGAAGAACCGTGACAGGTGGACGCTTTCCCCCACGATCTGGTTGCGGTCGGGCGTGACCTCGTACAGCCCGGCCCACCCGCCGCGGATCCCCGCGTCGAGCACGGCGGGCACCCGCCGCGCGGCGATCTCGGCGAGCTTCGGCAGCCAGTCGCCCGGCTGGTACCGGGTGTCGAAACCCGGGTCGCCGTCACCGTCGCAGAAGGACATCGCCAGGCCGAGGCCCTCACGGTGGAAGTAGAAGGCCGACGGCATCTCGATGGTCAGCGGCACCGACGCGGGCAGGTCCGCGACCGGGCCGGTGAACACGACCTGCCGCCGGAACGGCCGCACCGGGAGGTCGACGCCGGCGAACTCGCCGACCTTGCCCGACCACGCGCCCGCCGCGCAGACCACGGCGTTCGTCCGCACGAAACCGGCGCCGGTCCGGACGCCGGTGATCTCGTCGCCGTCGCGTTCGATCCCGACGACCTCGACGCCGGTCTTCAGCACCGCGCCGTGCCCGCGGGCGGCCCGCGCGTAACCCTGCACCGCCGAGTCCGGGGTGGCTTTGGCGTCGTCCGGTGACCACAGCGCCGCGACGACGCCTCCGGTGTCGATCAGCGGGGAGAACCGCCGCGCTTCGGCGGGCTCGACGAGCCGGCTGCGGACGCCGTAGGAGTTCTGCAGGTCGGCACAGCGCTCGAATTCGGGCAGGTCCGCGGGGTCGGTGACCAGGTACAGGTAGCCGTCGCGGCGGAAGTCGATCTCGGTTCCGTAGGTCTCGGCGAAGGAGGCGTACTCGGCCAGCCCGCGCAGCCCGATCTCGATGTTGACCCGGGTGGTGAACGACGACCGGATCCCGCCCGCCGCCTTCGCCGTCGAGCCCGCGCCCAGGATGTCGCGTTCGAGCAGCAGCACCGAGACCCCGGCGGCGGCGAGCCGGTACGCGCAGCTGACCCCGATGATGCCGCCGCCGATCACGACGACGTCGGTGCGTTCAGGAAGTGGCTCCATCCGTGTCCCCGATCCGTTCGTCCTCGGGCGGCGGTCCCGGCGGCGTGCCGTCGCCGAACGGGCGCCCGCCCAGCTGCTCCCGGTGATGCGGCGTCGTCCAGCCGGACAGGTCCGGTCCCAAAGGGACGATCCGCGTCGGGTTCACCTGCTCGTGCACCACGTGGTAGTGCCGCTTGATGTGGTCGAAATCGACGGTGTCACCGAATCCCGGCGTTTGGAAGAGGTCACGGGCATAGGCCCACAGCACCGGCTGTTCGGTCAGTTTGTTCCGGTTGCACTTGAAGTGTCCGTGGTAGACGGAGTCGAAGCGGACGAGCGTGGTGAACAATCGGATGTCCGCTTCGGTGATCGTGTCGCCGACGAGGTAGCGCTGCGTTTCGAGCCGGTCGGAAAGCGCGTCCAGCATGGCGAAGAGCCGGTGGTACGCGTCTTCGTACGCTTCCTGTTTGCTCGCGAACCCGGCCTGGTAGACGGCGGCGTTAACGTCGGCGAAGACGCCCGCGTTGACGTCGTCGATCTCGCCGCGCAGCCGCTCGGGGTAGAGGTCGGGCGCGCCGGGCCGGTGGAGGCTGGTCCATTCGGTGGAAAAATCCAGGGTGATCTGCGGATAGTCGTTGCTCACCAGCCACTTGCTCGGAATGTCCACAATGGCCGGAACGCTGATCCCGCCCATGTAGTGCGGATCGGCCGCGTGATAGGCCTCGGCCAGGTACTTGATGCCCAGTACCGGGTCCCGGTCATCGGGATCGAGGGTGAAGCGCCAGCTCTTGTCGTCCTGGATCGGGTCGGCCACGGCGACGCTCAGCGCGGACTCGAGACCGAGCAACCGCCGGACGATCAGCCCGCGGCTCGCCCAGGGACAGGCCCGGCTGACCACCAGCCGGTACCTTCCCGCCGCCACCGGCCAGCCGTCGCGGCCGTCCGCGGTGATACGCGCGTCGAAATGGTTGGCGGACCGACGGAACTCACCCGTCTGCGGATCGGTCGGGATCGTCATGTGAGCCACCCTAAAGCGTGAGAAGGTGGTTGCGGTGTGCGTAGACTCTGGCACCCGGCGTGCTCGCACGCCGCCGCGCGGAAGGTGGTCCCCACGATGCCGTTCATGCCCGTCACCGACTCGATGTTCCTCCTCGTGGAAACGCGCGAGCATCCGATGCACGTCGGCGGTCTGCAACTGTTCAAGAAACCCGAGGACGCCGGACCGGACTACCTGCGGGACCTCCGCCGGAAACTGCTCGATTCCGACAACATGCGCGACGTGTTCCGCCGACGGCCCGCCCGGCCGGTCAACACCGCGGGCCACGTCGCCTGGGCGACGGACAACGACCTCGAACTCGACTACCACTTCCGCCATTCGGCGCTGCCCCAGCCGGGCCGGATCCGGGAGCTGCTGGAACTGACCGGACGCTGGCACAGCACCCTGCTCGACAGGCACCGCCCGCTGTGGGAGATCCACCTGGTCGAGGGCCTGCAGGACGGCCGGTTCGCGATCTACAGCAAGATCCACCACGCGCTGATGGACGGCGTCTCGGCGCTGCGTCACCTGCAGGGCACGCTGTCGGACGACCCCACCGACCTCGACTGCCCGCCGCCGTGGGGCCGACGGCCCAAGCCGGACGGCGGCCGCAACGGCAAGGCGTCCCCCTCGGTGCTCAGCACCTTCGGCAAGACGGTCAACCAGCTCGCCGGCATCGCGCCCGCCGCGATGAAGGTGGCGCGGGAGGCGTTCCAGGAACACACCCTCACGCTGCCGGCGCAGGCGCCGAAGACGATGCTGAACGTGCCGATCGGCGGGGCACGCCGGTTCGCCGCGCAGTCGTGGTCGCTGGACCGGGTGCGCAAGGTGGCGACCGCCGCCGGGGTGTCGCGCAACGACGTCGTCCTCGCGATGTGCTCGGGCGCGCTGCGCGACTACCTGATCGAACAGAACTCGCTCCCCGACGCGCCGCTGACCGCGATGGTGCCGGTTTCCCTGCGGCGCAAGGACAGCGGGGACGCGGCGGGGAACAACATCGGCGCGCTGCTGTGCAACCTCGCCACCCACCTGACCGATCCGGCCGCGCGGCTCGCGACGATCAACGCGTCCATGCGCAACGGCAAGAAGCTCTTCTCCGAGCTGACCCCGTTGCAGACGCTGCTGCTGTCCGGGATCAACGTCGCCCAGCTCGGCGTGTCACCGATCCCGGGCTTCGTGAACAACACGAAACCGCCGTTCAACCTGGTGATCTCCAACGTGCCGGGGCCGCGCAAGCAGATGTACTGGAACGGCGCGTCGCTCGACGGCATCTACCCGGCGTCCGTGCTGCTCGACGGGCAGGCGCTGAACATCACGCTGACCAGCAACGGGGACAACCTGGACTTCGGCGTCACCGGCTGCCGCCGGAGCGTCCCGCACCTCCAGCGCATCCTGACCCACCTGGACACCGCGCTCGCCGAACTGGAACACGCGGTGTCTGTTGGGCGCAGCTGACCCCGCGTTTCGTCCTCTGAATGCGGTACTTGCGCAGGCAACTACCGCATCCAGAGGACGAAACGCCTGACGTCAGCTGCCGTCGGAGACGTAGATGGCGCCCGGGGTGATCGTGTACAGCCGGCCGTCCGGGCCGGCGGTCGCGTCACGCGTGCGGCCGAGGTCGGTCCAGAGCTTGCCGCCGTTGCCGTTCAGGTCGAGCTTGAACGTCCCGCCCTTGAGCGAGGCCATGTACAGCGAGCCCTTGTACGCCGCCAGCCCGCTCGGCGTCGCCGAAGACGTCGGCCACGCCTTGACCGGGTTGGTCATCCCCGCCGTGTTGCACGGGCCTTCGCAGGTCGGCCAGCCGTAGTTCTTGCCCGGTTCGACCTTGTTCAGCTCGTCGAGCTTGTTCGCACCGATGTCGGAGACGTACAGCTGCCCGTTCGCCCAGGTCAGCCCCTGGACATTGCGGTGGCCGTAGGAGTACACGCGGCTGTTGAACGGGTTGCCCGGCGCGGGCGCGCCGTCGGTGGTGACGCGCAGGACCTTGCCGCCGAGGGAGTTCTTGTTCTGCGCGTTGGCGCCGTTCTGGCCGTCGCCGGTCCCCGCGTAGAGGTAGCCGTCCGGCCCGAACCTGATCCGCCCGCCGTGGTGGAAGTTCGCGCCACGCGGGATACCGGTGACGATCGGCGTCGGCGCCTGGCCCAGCTTCAGCTTGGCGATCCGGTTGTCGGAGCTGGTCGTGTAGTAGATGAAGACCGTCTGGTCGGTGGCGTATTTCGGCGAGACGGCGATGCCGAGCAGACCGGCTTCCGGGGTGACGCTCACCCCGGGAATGGTCTGGACCGTGGTGACCTTGCCCGCCTTGTCGATCTTGCTGATCGTCTTGGCGTCTTTCTGCGTGAAGAGACCGGTGCCGTCGGGCAGGAAATCGATCGACCAGGCCTGGTTGAGGCCGCTCGCGATCTGTTTGATCGCCTGGACCGACGGCGCTTCGCCGGCCGCGGCCGGAACGGCCACGACAGACGCGGCCGTCGCGGCGGCGAACGCGCAGGTGAGAGTATGACGTAAGGACATGGGACGCCTCCTTCAGCTACACCCCTGGAGCTCGGATGGCGGCGGAAGACGGGTGGTCGGGGTGCACCCGTCGCGTTGGATACAAACACACCGTAGGACGGAACGGACACCACTGGACGGGGTAAGGAAAGCGCTTACCTCCTATCGCTGTATGCGCCGAGCGTGACGATCGGGGCAGCTCGATCGGCCATAGGTAGGAAACTTTACAAAATGCCATCGGAACTTGACCGCGCATCTGGCCAGAATCGGCGGCCCGCTTCTAGGGTGACGGGGCTCGGCCCGGTTCGTTCCCATGTGGACGTTCCGGGGATTGACGTCAGCGATCCGAGGAGTAGGAAATGATCGAAACCATCGAGGTATGGACCACGCCGGACTTCGTCGAATACGAAACTCCCATGGAGGTCACCGCGTACGCGGCCCGTATGGAGGACTGATTTCCCACTCGGTGGTGGGGGTCGTCCCCCACCACCGCGCCGCCGTCCCGATCAGCGAGCCGTTGGAGGCAGCACCGTGTCTCTTTCCCTTTCCGCCGCGATGTCGCCGCCGGAATTCGTCGCGGCCTTGCGTGGTCTTTCTCACCGCTATTGGGGTACTCATCCCTTCCATCGACGGATGCACGGCGGCGAACTGTCCGAGTACGAACTGAAGATCTGGGCCGCCAACCGCTGGTACTACCAATGCGTGCTCCCGCAGAAGGACGCCGCGATCATCAGCAACTGCCCGGTACCGGAAATACGCCGGGAATGGCTCGACCGCATCGTCTATCACGACGGGACGGAAGAGGGCGACGGCGGAATCGAGCGGTGGCTCCGGTTATGCACCGCTGTCGGGCTCGATCGTGAAGAGGTTCTCGATCAACGGCACGTCGCCCCCGGCGTACGGTTCGCCGTCGACGCCTATGTGAATTTCGCCCGCACGAAACCCTGGCTCGAAGCGGTCGCTTCGGGACTGACCGAAATGTTCGCCGGTCATCTCATGCAGCGGCGCGTCGCCGACATGCTGGCGAACTACTCGTGGATCGCGCCGGAAGACCTCGCCTATTTCACCAATCGCATCGACAAGGTCTCCGGCGAGGGCAAGGGGACCCTCGACATCGTCGTGCGGCACGCCGTCACCCGCGAACAGCAGGAGAAGGCGATCGCCGCGCTGGCGTTCAAGACCGACGTGCTCTGGTCCCTGCTCGACGCCATCGAGCGCGCCGCCGCCAAGGAGTAGCGATGACCACCCTCGAGATGGGCTCGGTGCCGCGGCTGCGGCGCGGCGTCCGGCTGAGCTATGACCAGACCAGGGAAACGCACGTCCTCCTGTTCCCCGAGGGCGTGCTCGTCCCGAATCCGACCGCCGCGGCCGTGCTCTCGCTCTGCGACGGTGTCGAAGACGTCGCGGCGATCGCGTCGGCGTTGCGTGAGCGCTACGCCGGTGTCCGCGAGGAAGAGATCCTGGACGTCCTGTCCCGGCTGGGAGATCGGCGGATCGTCGAATGGACCTGAACACCTCCACCGCGGCGCCGCCGCTGGGCATGCTGGCCGAGCTGACCCACCGTTGCCCGCTGCATTGCCCGTACTGCTCGAATCCGGTCGAGCTGGTCGCCCGCGACGGCGAACTGTCCACAGAGGAATGGCTTTCCGTGCTCACCCAGGCACGGGAACTCGGCGTGCTCCAGGTGCACATGTCCGGCGGTGAACCGCTCGCCCGGCCGGACCTGCCCATCCTGGTCGAGCACGCCACGAAACTGGGCTGCTACGTCAACCTCGTGACCTCCGGGCTCGGGCTGACCGAGTCCAGATTGGACGATCTTCTCGAACGCGGTATCGCGCACATCCAGCTGTCCGTGCAGGGCGCGACGGCCGAACGCGCGGACCGGCTCGCCGGCGCGCGGGCCCATGCCCGGAAACTGGTCGTCGCCGGACTGATCAAGAAGGCCGGGCTGCCGCTTTCGGTGAACGTCGTGCTGCACCGGCAGAACCACGACCAGCTCGCCGGGATCATCGACCTGGCCGAGAAGATGGGCGCGGACCGGCTCGAACTGGCCAACACGCAGTACTACGGCTGGGCGCTGCGGAACCGCGACGCCCTGATGCCGACCCGGCGGCAGCTCGACGAGGCCGAGCCGATCGTGCGCGCGGCCACCGAACGGCTACGCGACCGCATGGAGATCATCTACGTCGTCGCCGACTATTACGAGCAGTACCCGAAACCGTGCATGTACGGCTGGGGCGCGCGGCAACTGACCGTGGCACCGGACGGGAACGTGCTGCCGTGTCCCGCGTCGACGGCGATCGAGACGCTGGAGTTCGACAACGTCCGGGACAAGCCGCTGGCGCGGATCTGGTACGAATCCAGTTCCTTCAACGCCTTCCGCGGCGAGGACTGGATGCCGGACACCTGCGGCACCTGCGATCGGCGATCGATCGACTTCGGCGGCTGCCGGTGTCAGGCGTTCCAGCTCACCGGTGACGCCTCGGCGACGGATCCGGTGTGCTCACGTTCGCCGGATCGCGGCATCGTCGACCTCATCCTGGCCACACCCCCGAAAACTGACGAGCTCGTGATGCGGGGGCCGCGATGAGGGTGATCCTGCTCGGCACCGCGGCGGGTGGCGGATTCCCGCAGTGGAACTGCGCCTGCGCGCTGTGCGTTTCCGACGCGCCGCCGCGGACGCAGGACTGTGTCGCGGTCAGCGCGGACGGCAAGGGCTGGTACCTGCTCAACGCGTCACCGGACATCCGCGCGCAGATCCTCGCCACACCGCAGCTGCGGGCCGGGCCTGGGCCGAGGGAAATCCCGCTGCGCGGGGTGCTGCTCACCGACGCCGAACTCGATCATTCACTCGGCCTGCTCCTGTTGCGGGAGGCGGGCGGGCTTCCGGTCTGGGCTCCGGACGCCGTCCTGGGCGCGCTGTCCGGGCAGTTCCCCGCACGGTCGATCATCGACGGCTACGGCGGCTGGGACTGGCTGCCGTCGTCGGAGGTCTCCATCGACGGGCTCCGGGTGAGCGCGCTTCCGGTGAGCGACAAACGGCCGAAGTACGCACGTTCGTCCACTGAGGACGGTCCGTGGGTGGTCGCGTACCGGATCGAAGACGTCGAGACCGGCGGTGTCTTCGTTTACGCGCCTTGCCTGAAGAGCTGGCCGGACGGATTCGACGACTTCACTCGCGACGCCGGCCTGGTGTTGCTGGACGGGACCTTCTACGCGCCGGACGAGATGTCGGGCGCCACCGCGGCCAAGGTCGGCGACGGCGCCCAGCTGGCGATGGGACATCTGCCGATCACCGGCAGTCTCGCGAAACTCCGCCCTGGCCCGCGCTGGGCGTACACGCATCTGAACAACACGAACCCGGCGGTCGACCCGGCCTCGCCGGAGCACGCCGCCGTACTGGACGGCGGCGCCTCGCTTCCCTTGGACGGTACCGAATTCAAGCTTTAGGCGATGCCTTCGGGGCTCGCGCCCGCGACGGGGACGGCGCCGGCGGTGAGCCGGTCGATCTCCGCGAGTTCGTCCGCGGACAGGTCGACGTCGGCCGCGGCGAGACTGGCTTCGATGTTGGCCGCCTTGCGCGCGCCCACGATCGCGACGTGCACCCCCGGCCGGGCGAGCGTCCAGGCGATCGCGAGCTGACCGACCGAGATCCCCTTGTCCGCGGCGAATTCCTTGAGCCTGTCGACGATGGCGAGGTTGCGCCGGAAGGTCTCCCCGGTGAACGCCGACGACTGCGAACGCCAGTCGGCTTTCTCGAACGTCGTCTCCGGCGTGAGGGATCCGGTCAACAGGCCGCTGCCCAGCGGGCTGTACACGAGCACGCCGATGTCGTTCTCCCGCGCATAAGGCAGCGGGTCGATTTCGATGTCGCGGCGGAACAGGTGATACGGCGGCTGAAGGGTTTCCACCGGACGGGTCTCGTCGAAGTCGGCCAGCGCCGCGGCGTCGTAGTTCGAGACACCGATGTGCCGGATCTTCCCGGCGTCGACGAACTCCTGGAGAACGCTCGCGGTCTCCTCGGCGGGCGTGTCGGGATCGGGCCAGTGGATCTGGTAGAGGTCGATGTGGTCGACGTCGAGGAAGCGGAGGCTGTCCTCGATCCCCTGCGTCAGCCACTCGCGGCGAGAGTCACGCGGCCGCTCGGAACGCGGCCTGGTGCCGCCTTTCGTCGCTATGACGAGGTTGTCGCGGTCGCGCTTGAGTTCCTCGCGCAACGCCTTCCCGAGCAGCGCTTCGGATTTCCCGAAACCGTAGGCCTGGGCGGTGTCGAAGAAGGTGACCCCGAGTTCGCGGGCGTGGTGGATCGCGGCGATCGCCGCGTCCTCGTCGAACGAACCCCAGCCCCCGCCGAGCTGCCAGGTGCCGAAGGCGATCCTCGACACCTCGAGACCACTCCTGCCCAATGTCGTCGTACGCATACCTCCCAGCAGAGCACAGACATCGGACCATTGCACCGGATCTCCCGGCCAACGAAACCCCCAAATAACTGTTTGACGGTTGATGTCCCGGCAGTCGATACTCGGCGGCATGCCTGAGTCCCCCGGCCTCGACGACCTGCGCGTCCTCGCCCATCCCGTCCGCCTGCGTATTCTGTCGCTTTTGACCGGTGCCGCGATGAGTGCGGCCGAGGCAGCGCGCGAACTCGGTGAGACACAAGCGAATGTCAGTTATCACCTGCGACGGCTGCACGAGGCCGGGCTGCTCGACGTCGTCGAGGAGGTCCGGATCCGGGGCGGGCTGGCGAAACGCTACCGGCACGATCCGGAGTCGGGATCGCGGTTCATGTCGACGGATCCGCGGGAAGGACAGCTTCTCATCGCGACGATGGCGGAGGAACTCAAGCGCCGCAGCGAATTCCGCGTTCAAGGCAAGCGTGGACTGACGGCCGACGCGGAGATGTGGGTCGACCGCGAGACCTGGGAGAAGGCGCTCGCGCACGCTCACGAGCTCAGCGAACTTCTGCACACGGCCGCGAAACCGCCCCGGACCCGGGGCACGATCCCGGTCAGCGCGACGGTCGCGATGTTCGAGATGAGGCGACCGTGACGTCCCTGCGTGAACCACTGCGCCACCACAACTTCCGGTGGCTGATCGGCGGCCGCACGTTCGGGGAGTTCGGCAACGCCGTCGCCCCGCTGGCACTGGCGTTCGCGGTGATCGACCTGACCGGTTCGGCCGTCGACATCGGCATCGTCGTCGGCGCGCGGTCGGTGGCGAGCGTGGTCCTGCTGCTGTTCGGCGGAGTGCTGGCGGACCGGCTGCCGCGGTCGGTGATCCTGCAGGGCACGGAAGTCGCCGCGACACTGACCCAGGCCCTCATCGCGGCGAGTGTCCTTTGTGGATTCGCGTCGATCCCGCTGCTGGTCGGCCTGAGCGTGGTCAACGGCGCGGTGGCCGCGATCTCCGCACCAGCCTCGGCGTCGCTCACCCCGTTGACGGTGCCCGCCGCCCAGCTGGCACAGGCGAACGCCCTGGCCAGGCTGCTCTCGAACTCCGGCCGGATCGCCGGCGCCGGACTCGGCGGCATCCTGGTCACCGCGGTCGGCCCCGGCTGGGCGCTGGCCGGGAACGCGCTGCTGTTCCTCGGCTCGGCGTTGTCGTACCGGCGCATCCGCCTCAACCGCCGGGAACGGGTCCCCGGCAGCCGCCCGCTGGCGGAACTCGCCGAAGGCTGGCGCGAGTTCCGGTCACGGACCTGGGTGTGGGTCGTGGTCGTGCAGTTCATGGTGGTGAACGCCGTCATCGCCGGTGGGATCGGGGTACTCGGCCCCCTCGTCGCCGACGGCAGTTTCGGGCGCACCGGCTGGGGATTCGCCCTCGCCGCGCAGACGATCGGCTCACTCGCCGGCGGGATCCTCGTGGCCCGCTGGCAGCCGCGGCGCGCGCTCTTCGTCGGGGTCGCGGTGATCCTTTTCGAAGCGCCGCCGTTGATCCTCCTCGGCCAGGCACCGTTGCTGCCGCTCCTGCTGGCGGCCATGTTCGTCTCCGGCCTGGCGATCGAGCAGTTCGTGGTGGCATGGGACGTCTCGCTGCAGGAGAACGTGCCCGAGGACAAACTCGCGCGCGTCTACTCCTACGACATGCTCGGTTCCTTCATCGCCCTGCCGCTTGGCCAGATGGCGGCCGGACCCGCCGCACAGCACTTCGGGGTCGGCACGACCCTGCTCGCGTGCGCCGCGCTGGTCGTGATCGCCACCTGTCTCGCGCTGTGCAGCGGCCAGGTGCGCGGCCTGGTCCGGAAGACCCACGCCACCCAGCCCTGACCCGGGAGCGATAGCAAAGGTCCCTTGCTCCCTTTCCGCAGGTCACGGCCAGGGACGGACCTCTTCGAGGAGTTTCGCGACCGCGAGCACCAGGTCGTCGGAGTGCCGCGGCCCGACGATCTGGAGACCGACGGGAAGCCCGCCGGAGGTGCGACCGGCCGGGACGCTGATGGCGGGCTGCTGGGTCATGTTGAACGGGTAGGTGAACGGCGTCCAGTCCGGCCAGCCGCTCAGCCCGCTGCCCGGCGGCACCTCGTGCCCGGCTTCGAAGGCGGCGATCGGGAGGGTCGGCGTGATCAGCACGTCGTGGCGCGTGTGGAACTCACCCATCAGGATGCCCAGCGCGGCCCGTTCGGCGTTGGCGCCGAGGTAGTCGCTCGCCGAGAAGGTCTTGCCGAGCTCCCACACCTTCCGCAGCCCGGGATCTACCTTGGTCTCCGAACCGGCGGGGAACGTGTCCAGCCACTTCGCCGCCCCCGTCGACCACAGGATGTCGAAGGCGGCCTTGGGGTCGGTGAAGCCGGGATCGGTCTCTTCGATGTGCAGGCCCGCGTCACCCAGCGCCTGGACGGCCGACTTGACGATCGCCGCGACCTCCGGGTCGACGTCGACGTAGCCGAGTGTCGGCGAGTAGGCGGCGTTCAGTCCGCGCACGTCCCGGCGGACGGCTTCGCGGAAGGTCGAGACGGGCGGGGCGAGTGCCGCCGGGTCGCGGTAGTCGGGCATCGCGAGGACGTCGAGGAGCAGCGCCGTGTCGTCCACCGAACGCGCCATCGGACCGGCGTGCGAGAGCGGTCCGAACGGGCTCGCCGGGAACAGCGGGATCCGGCCGTGTGTCGGTTTGAGGCCGACGATTCCGCAGAACGAAGCCGGGATCCGGATCGAGCCGCCACCGTCGGTGCCGACGGAGAGTTCACCCATCCCCGCCGCGACGGCCGCGGCGCTCCCACCGCTGGACCCGCCCGCCGTCGTCGACAGGTCGTGCGGGTTGCGGGTGATCCCGGTCAGCGTGTTGTCGGTGACGCCCTTCCACGCGAGTTCCGGCGTCGTGGTCTTTCCCAGCAGTACCAAGCCGTTCTCGCGCAGCCTCGCGGTGACGGGACTGTCGACGTCCCACGGCTGGCCGGGGTCGATGCACCGTGAACCGCGCAGCGTCGGCCAGCCCTGCGTCAGGAACATGTCCTTGATCGAGGCCGGGACACCGTCGAGCCAGCCGATCGGATTGCCGTCCCGCCAGCGGATCTCGGACGCCTTCGCCTGTTCGATCGCGCCGTCGGCGTCGACGAGGCAGTAGGCGTTGGTCTCACCGTCGCGTTCTTCGATGACCCGCAACGCGTTCTGAGTGGCCTCGACCGGCGACAGCTCTCCGGTGGCATACGCGGCGACGAGCTCGCTCGCGGTCAACTTGGTGTCGTTCATCCGGCCCCTAACCTTGGCGAAGCGTCTCCGACGGCACGTATCCGAGCTGCTTGTCCACGACGTTGCGCAGCGGCTCCCCCGCGCGCCAGCGACGGAAGTTGTCCGCGAACACCTCTACCAGAGTATTACGCCAGCCGACGAAGTCGCCCGACATATGCGGCGAGATCAGCACGTTCTCCATAGTCCACAAAGGACTTTCGGGCGGCAGGGGCTCGGTGTCGAAGACGTCGAGCGCGGCCCCGCCGAGCGGACCGTCCCGCAGCGCGCCGACCAGGTCCGAGGTGACGACCAGTTCACCGCGGCCGACGTTGATGAACCGCGCGCCGGGTTTCATCGCGGCGAAGGCCTCGGCGTCGAACATGCCCTTCGTCTGCTCGGTCAGCGGCGCGACCGCGACGACGTAGTCGGCCTCGGGAAGATGACGAGCCAGGTCCGAAGAGGAATGGACGTCTCCGAAGTCCGGATCGTCCTCCCGGGGACGTCGCCCGACACCCGCCACCGACATCCCGGCCGCCCGCAGCATCCGCGCGATCGACCGGCCGATCGGACCGGTGCCGACCACGAGGACCCGGCGGCCGGAGATCCGTTCACTCTCCCGGTGCTTCCACCGCTTCTCCCGCTGCAGGTCCCACGAACGGACGAAATCCTTGGCGAAGGCGAGGACGACCCCTAGGACGTATTCGGCTATCGCCCCGTCGAACACGCCCCGCGAGTTGGTGAGCACGACGTCGCTCTCCTGCAGCCCCGGGAAGAGCACGGGGTCGACGCCGGCGCTGGCGATGTGCAGCCAGCGCAGCCGGTCGGCCGCGTGCCAGGAACCGGGGACGGCGGTCGACAGGAAGTCGTAGACGAAGAGCGCGTCGGCTCCGGATAACGCGTCGGCCAACCCTGCCGCGTCGGTGTAACGAACCACCGCTTCGGCTTCGATAGCGCGCATGTCCGGTGGGCGTGCGTCTCCGCAGAGCACCGCCAGCACAGGGGTCTCCGAGGCGATCACGTTGACACCGTAAAAGTGGCTCGTATGATTGTCAACAATCCGAGGAACGACCCCGGAGCACCGGACCTGTGGCGGCAGTAGTTTTCCGGAGGCTGAGACTTGGATTTCGACTTACTGGAGTTCGAAGGCCCGTTGGCGCAGCGCGGTATCGGCGTGATCGCTCCCTTCGACCTTGCCCTTGAACGCGAGCTGTGGCGCTGGGTGCCCATGGAGGTCTCCCTCCATCTGGCTCGGACGCCGTACGAGCCCGTGCCCGTCAGCATGGAGATGGCCCAGCTCGTCAGCGACAGCAGGCATCTCGCCGCCGCCACGAGAGACGTGCTCCACGTGGAGCCCGAAGTCGTCGCCTATCTCTGCACCTCCGGCAGTTTCGTCAACGGTGTGGACTACGAACGCTCTCTGACCAAGGCGATCTGCGACGCGGGCGCGCCGGACGCCGTCACCACCTCCGGCGCCCTGGCCGAGGTCCTGCACCAGCTCGACCTCCACCGGGTCTCGGTGCTGACCCCGTACGACGGCGACCTGACCGGGAAGCTGCACGACTTCCTGGGCGAACTCGGCGTGCGGACCGTCTCGAGCGATCACCTCGGCCTCGGCGGAGGCATCTGGAAGGTCAGCTACCGGACCATCGCCGAACGCATCCTCGCCGCCGACCACGCCGACGCCGACGCCATCTTCGTCAGTTGCACCAACCTCCCCACCTACGATCTGATCGAGCCGCTCGAAAGCGCGGTCGGCAAGCCCGTCCTCACCGCGAACCAGCTCACGATGTGGGCCTGCCTGCGGCGGATGAACCTGCCGATCGTCGGGCCCGGCAAGTGGCTCCGGGAGGTCGACTGACCTCTTCGCCTACGATTGTCGACAATCTGTCCTCCGGAGGTCCCGTGCCCATCACCCCGTTCAGCCCACCCGAGCCGCCGTCCGAGACGACCACGATCGGATTCATCTACCCCGATCACGCGGCCGAAGACGACTACCCGCTCGCGGAGCAGCTCCTCGGCGGCGACATGGCCGGGATCAAGCTGCCCGTCGAGCACATCTACGGGACCGATCTGCACGCCGTGCCCGAGCTGCTGGACCTCGGCAGCGAAAGCCGTCTCGCCGACGGCGCCGCGCTGCTGGCGAAACACGAACCGGACGCGGTGGTCTGGGCGTGCACCAGCGGCAGCTTCGTCTACGGCTGGGAAGGCGCCCGCGACCAGGCAGACCGGCTGGCCGCCGTCGCCGGCGTCCCGGCGTCGAGCACCTCCTTCGCCTTCGTCCACGCCGCTCACTCCCTTCATGTCCGGCGGGTCGCGGTCGCCGCCAGCTACCCGGACGACGTCGCCCGGCTGTTCGTCGAGTTCCTCGGCGCGGGCGGGATCGAAGTCGTCTCGATGGGCAGCGCGGACATCGACACCGCCGCCGAGGTCGGCGAACTCAGCCCGGAAGCCGTCGTCGAACTCGCGGCGAGCGGCGATCACCCGGCCGCCGACGCGCTGCTCGTCCCCGACACCGCCATGCGGACGCTCGGCGAGATCAACACTCTCGAGACCCGGCTCGGCAAGCCGGTGCTGACCGCCAACCAGGTCACCGTCTGGGAGGGCCTGCGGCTCACCGGGAAGGCCCCGCTGGTCCGCACACTGGGCGCCTTGTTCGGGCAGAGGGGCAGCTGAACCATGTCCTTGCCGGAAATCGAGCCGGTCAGCCGGGAATCGACCGCCGGGATCATCGCGCGCCAGCTGCGGGACGCGATCATGACCGGCGCTCTCCCTCCCGGCACCCAGCTCGGCGAAACGGACCTGGCCTCCCGGTTCGAGGTTTCGCGGGGACCGTTGCGAGAGGCGATGCAGCATCTCGTTTCCGAGGGACTGCTGCGCAGTGAGCGCCACCGCGGCCTGTTCGTGATCGACCTCGAACCCGGCGACGTCTACGACATCTACTCGGCGCGTTCGGCCATCGAGCGCGCCGCGATGCTGCGGGCACTGCGCGGCGACCGGGAGCGGGTCGCCACCGAACTCGAACAGGCCGTGGCCGCCATGGCCGCCGCCGCGGACGACGACGATCCGACCGCGCTCTCCTGGGCGGACCTCCGCTTCCACGAGGCGCTGATCGCCGCCTCCGGCAGTAAACGGCTCGTGCGCATGGCCAGGACCCTGCTGATCGAGACCCGGATGTGCCTGACCGCGTTGCAGGGGACCTACCAGCAGGTCGAAGAACGGGTCACCGAGCACACCAGGATCATCGAGGCCCTGCGGGCCGGCGACGAAGAGACCGCGCTGTCGTTGCTGGAAGCCCATATGGAGGACGCCGTCCAGCGGCTGGCCCCGGGGACCAGCCTGCGAGAGGGCGAAGCTCCCGCGGTGCCTTGAGGATTCAGCCACGGCCCCGCGCCCCCAGCACCGGCTGCCCGCCCGTCCCGCCGCGGAACTCCCTGTCCCACGGCCAGATGCCGTGCTCGTCCTCGTAGACCAGTTGCAGGGCACTGAATTCTTCGCCGTACATCAGGACGGCGGTGAGCAGGTGCGCCGACGGCGCGCTGAGCGGAACGACCTCGAACGCGGGCCATCCCACCGCGGCGGGCACCACCTCACCCGGCTCCGGCGGCCCCGACCGGACCGACTGCTGGGCGAAATAGTTCAGCAGCTGGCAGGATCTTCGTTCTCTCAGGCCGGTGACGACCAGCTCGGGCAGCCCGGCGTCGGTGAGCCCGACCGTGTAGGCGAGGGCGGGTTGAGCCGTCCCGCTCTCGACCGCCTGCACCATCCAGCCGTACTCCCGGACAAGCGGACGGACCTCCTCCTTGAGGTAGTCGTCGTGGGTCTTCCGGGGGTTGTCGCAATGCCAGCACATCGGCACTCCTCCAGTCGTCGAATCCGACGATCGACACTGTGCACCGAGGCACCGACAAAAACTCACACCCGGGATCGAAACGTGTTCGCGTCGTGGTGTCCCGAATGCCACATCGGGGACATCGGTTTCCGCCAGGCACGTTCGCCTGGCCGCCCGAGGGGAAACTTCGCCTTCGGCCCGATGAACCCACTTGTCACTCACGATCCAAGTACATGAAGGCCCCCTTCCTTGCGCCTGGCGCAAGGAAGGGGGCCTTCATGTACTACTGCCATCCGAAATCATGAATGGACCGTTCATGACTTCCCGGACTTGACACGCCACTATGCGGATGGTTCAAGATAGAGCGGCGACCACCGCGGACCCGAGTTCGGCGGTGGTGGACTTCCCGCCGAGGTCAGGGGTCTGCACGGCACCCTCCTCGAGAACCTTCTCCACCGCAGCGTGAACATCTTGTGCCGCAACGGTTTCACCGAGATGGTCGAGCATCATCGCACCCGCCAGGATCTGCGCCACCGGATTCGCGATGCCCTGTCCGGCGATGTCGGGAGCGCTGCCGTGCACGGCCTCGAACATGGAAGGGAACTCACCCATCGGATTGATATTGCCCGAAGGCGCCATCCCGAGCCCTCCCGTCACGGCCGCCGCCAGGTCGCTCAGGATGTCGCCGAAAAGATTGGAAGCGACCACGACATCGAGCCGGTCCGGCGCCTGGACCATTCGCGCGGCGAGCGCGTCGACATGGCACTGCTCGGCATGCACGTCCGGATATTCCGCGGAGATTTCCGCGAAGATCTCGTCCCAGAACGGCATCGAGTGAATGAGCCCGTTGGACTTGGTCGCCGAGCAGACCCGCCCCGTCCGCGTCTTCGCCAGCTCGAAGGCATAGCGGATGATCCGCTCCACCCCGACCCGCGTGAACACGGATTCCTGTAAGACGACCTCGTTCGCCTGTCCCCGATTGTGCCTGCCGCCGATCTCCGAGTACTCGCCTTCGGAGTTCTCCCGGACGATCACCATCTCCAGTTCTTCGGCACTGCGGCCCGCGAGTGCCGATGTGGTGCCCGGCAGCAACCGGACCGGCCGGAGATTGACGTATTGCGTGAACGCGCGCCGCACCGGAATGAGGAGGCCCCACAACGACACATGATCCGGGACACCGGGAAACCCGACCGCGCCGAGAAAGATCCCGTCGAACCGGGAAAGCTGCTCGATACCGTCGTCCGGCATCATCGAGCCGGTCTTGGTGTACCGCTCACAGCTCCAGTCGAACTCCTGCCAGGACAACGAGAAACCATGAGACGCCGCCGCGCGGTCGAGGACCTTGCGGGCCTCGACCGTCACGTCGACACCGATCCCGTCGCCGGGAATGCTGGCGATCCGATACGACTTCCCTGCTTGAGAAGTCGCCGCTTGAGAAGTCCCTGCTTGAGAATTCACAGAGCCACCGCGATGTACTTGGTCTCGAGGAACTCGTCGATGCCGACGGTGCCACCTTCGCGGCCGAGTCCGGACTGCTTGATCCCACCGAAAGGTGCCGCCGGGTTCGAGACCAGTCCTTGGTTGAGGCCGATCATGCCGGCCTCCAGCCGTTCCGAAACCCGCAGCGCCCGCTTGAGATCGGAGGTGTACACATAGGACACGAGACCGAATTCGGTGTCGTTCGCCGCCGCGACGGCCTCGTCCTCGCTGTCGAACGGAGTGATCGGGGCGACCGGCCCGAAGATCTCCTCCGAAGCGAGCCTGGCGTCCTTGGGCACGTCGGTGAGCACCGTGGCCTGATAGAAGTTGCCTGGACCGTCCACTGTGGACCCGCCGGTGAGGACGCGCGCTCCTCGCCCGGCGGCGTCCGAGACCAGGCTACTGACCTTCTCGACGGCGGCTTCGTCGATGAGGGGGCCGACGACGACACCTTCCTCGGTGCCGCGCCCCATCGGCAGGGCTTCCATGCGCTCGGTGAGGCGCCGGGAGAACTCGTCGACGATGCCTCGCTGGACATAGAAGCGGTTCGCGGCCGTGCAGGCCTCACCGATGTTGCGCATCTTCGCGGTCATCGCGCCTTCGATCGCCGCGTCGAGGTCGGCGTCCTCGAAAACAAGGAAAGGAGCGTTGCCGCCGAGTTCCATCGAAGTGCGGAGCACCTTGTCCGCGCACTGTTCGAGCAGCTTCCGGCCGACGCCGGTCGAGCCGGTGAAGGACAGCTTCCGGGCACGGCCGTCCCGGATGAGCGGCTCCATCACGCCGCCGGAGTCCGACGTCGTGAGCACGTTCAGCACGCCTTCCGGCAATCCCGCTTCGGCGAGGATCGCCGCGAGAGCCAACATCGAAAGGGGGGTCTGAGCGGCGGGCTTGATGACCATCGTGCAGCCTGCCGCGACCGCGGGGCCGATCTTGCGGGTGCCCATCGCCATGGGGAAGTTCCACGGTGTGATCAGCAGGCACGGCCCGACGGGCTGCTTGGTCACCAGGAACCGGCCCGTCCCGTTGGGCGCGACGGCGTAACCACCGTCGATCCGGACGGCTTCCTCCGCGAACCAGCGGAAGAACTCGGCCGCGTAAGTGACCTCGCCCTTCGACTCCGCGAGCGGCTTGCCCATCTCGAGGGTCATCAGCAGCGCGAGTTCATCGGCGCGCTTGATGAGCAGTTCGTAGGCGCGACGCAGGATCTCGCCGCGTTCGCGCGGGGCGACGTTCGCCCAGTCGGCCTGTGCGGCGACGGCGGCGTCGAGCGCGCCGACACCGTCCGCCGGTGACGCGTCGGCCACCTCGCACAAGGCTTCGCCCGTCGAGGGGTCGAGAACGGGGAAGGTCTTCCCACCCGCGGCGGGCACCCACTTGCCGCCGATGAACAGTTCCTTGTCGACCGCCGCGACTACGCCGGCCTCACTGATCGAGCTCATCCCAACGCTCCTCCATGTTGTCCCGAACGCCATGCTATGGATATTGTCAACAATCGACAACAGCTCAGCCGACCTAGGAGCGCAGCCCATGGCCCAGCTATCACCGCTGCTCAAGCAGGCAACGCCGGTCGTGGTCGACCACGGTGAAGGGGTATACCTCTACGACACCGATGGCAAACGTCACCTGGATTTCACCGCCGGGATCGGCGTGACCAGCACCGGCCACTGTCACCCGCACGTGGTGAGCGCCGCGCGGGAACAGGTCGGCAAGCTCATCCACGGGCAGTACACGACGGTCATGCACAAGCCGATGCTGGAGCTGACCGAGAAGCTGGGCGGGGTCCTGCCGGAAGGCCTCGACTCCCTCTTCTACTCGAACTCGGGCAGCGAGGCGGTCGAGGCGGCGCTCCGGCTGTCGCGGCAGGCGACCAAGCGGCCCAACGTCATCGTCTTCCAGGGCGGGTTCCACGGCCGGACCGTCGCGGCCGCGACGATGACGACGTCGGGCACCCGGTTCAGCGCCGGGATCTCGCCGCTCATGTCCGGTGTGCACGTCGCGCCCTTCCCGTACGCCTTCCACTACGGCTGGGACGAGGAGACCGCGACGAAGTTCGCCCTGCGCGAGCTCGACTACCTGTTCGCGACGGTCTGCGCGCCGAACGAGACGGCCGCGTTCTTCATCGAGCCGGTGCTCGGCGAGGGCGGGTACGTCCCGGCGAACCCCGCGTTCCTGGCCGGCTTGCGGGAGCGTGCCGACAAGCACGGGATCCTGCTGGTGATGGACGAGATCCAGACCGGCTTCGGCCGGACGGGCAGGTTCTGGGGGCACGAGCACTTCGGGGTGCGCCCGGACATCGTGCTCATCGCGAAGGGACTCGCGAGCGGTTTCCCGATCTCCGGCATCGCCGCATCGGAGGAGCTGATGGCGAAAGCGCTCCCCGGTTCCCAGGGCGGGACATACGGCGGCAACGCGGTGGCCTGCGCGGCGGCGATAGCCACGCTCGAGGTGATCCAGCAGGAGGGTCTCGTCGAGAACGCCGCCGAACGCGGACGCCAGTTGCTCGAAGGTGTCCGGGTGATCGCGGACAAGTCGCCGTCGATCGGCGACGTCCGCGGGCTGGGGCTGCTGGTCGGCTCCGAATTCACCACGCCGGACGGCGAGCCGGACACCGCGAAGGCCCAGGCGGCGCAGAAGGCCGCGTCCTCCAACGGATTGCTGCTGCTGACGTGCGGCGCGTACATGAACGTCGTCCGGATGGTGCCGCCGCTGATCGTCGACACCGAACAGGTCGACGAAGCGCTGCGGATCTGGGGTGACGTCGTGGCGGGGGTCGAGTGATGGCCCGCTACATCACGATCACGCTCGACAAGCGCGGGGTCTCCTGCCGGGCCAGGCTGCTCGACGCCGAGGCGCCGCGGACCTGCCGCGCGGTCTGGGACGCGTTGCCGCAAAGCGGTTCGGCCTACCACGCGAAGTACGCGCGGAACGAGGTCTACACCCTCGTGCCGCCCTTCGCCGAACCGAAGCCGGGCCGCGAAAACCCCACGGTGACGCCGATTCCGGGCGACGTCGTGTACTTCGGGTTCGAGGCGTGGGAGATCGGCAACCCGGCGTACGGCTACGACGAGGACAGTGAGGCGCACAGCGACCAGGGAGCCACGGATCTCGCGATCTTCTACGGCCGCAACAACCTGCTGATCAACGGCGACGCGGGCTGGGTGCCCGGCAACGTGTTCGCGACGATCGAGGAAGGACTGGCCGAGATGGCGGAAGCCGCACAGGACCTCTGGCTGCGAGGTGTCGAGGGCGAGACGCTTTCGTTCTCACGCGCGTGAAAAGCCCGTGGGCGGCGAGGGTTCCCCTCCCTCACCGCCCACGGGCCGGCACCCCTCCCTGGCTTACTGCCGTTCGGCCGCGAGCCGATATTCGACGCCACCGACCTCTTCGCCCCGCTGGTCGACCTGGGTCACGTGGACGGTGTACTGACCACCGGCCGCCTCGGCTCCGGCGGTGAAGCTCAGCTTGGCGTCGATCTGTTCGCCCGCCTTGAACGCCAGCCCGCTGATCCGGGCCCGCTGCGGGTTCACGATGGCCAGCTCGGTCTCGCCGACTCGTTCGATGCCCTCACCCTTCGCTCCGCCTGCCCGCCAGCGCGCGGCGAGATCAGGACCGAGGTCGATGGTGATCCGTCCCGGGCCGGTGAACGGCTTGCCCGGCTGGGTGAAGACGATGTCGCCGACCGCTGTCGGGTCAGGACCGTGCCAGCCGAACACGATGGGCCGGATCACCGGGACCTTGATCTTGAACGGGACGGCGTTCACGTTGTGCCAGGCGATGTTGTTGTTGTTCCGCGTGTTGAGGGACGTGCTGACGCCCTCCGTCGGCAGGTCGGTCGGCGAAAGCCACCGGGCCAGCAGGCAGAAGTGCGAGCCGATCGGGACCTTCCACGGGATGACGACCGTCTTGGTGCCGTAGGGCACATCCACGTCGAGCTTCGAGCCGATGTAGTTCCACTGGTTCGGCCACTGGGCCACGGTGCCCTGTTTGGTGTACCAGACCTGCAGGTTCCCCTTCTCGTACCCATCCCCGTACGGGCCGGGACGATTCAGCGTGACATGGATGTAGGCGGTGCTCCCCTGGACGATCGGATCGTCGGTGGCGCACAGCACCGTCGCCGAGAAACACACCCGGATGTCGGGGCTGGAGTAGAGCGAACCGGACGAGGCCTCGTAGCCGTAATCGGATCCGTTGTCCCGGATGAAGACGTCGCTCCGAGCCTCCGGTGCGGCCTGCACCGCCGGTGCGACACCCGCGAACAACGTCGCGACGGCCAAAGCGGCCGAGGCGAGCAGCGTTCGACGACGCCGCGGATTCCTGCTGATCATGTTTCCCTCCTTGGGCGAAACATTCGACCTGTTGACCGTCGGTCAGCCGGGTTGTGGCGGGGTTGTGGAGATCGTGTGCCCTAATTGGCCGATTTCGGTGGGTCTTCGCCCGGATACGCTCACCGTGGTCACATGCCGGAGGGAGCAGGGTGCCCGGGCCAGGGGAATTACGGGTGCTGGGCCCGGTCGAAGCGATCGGCCCCACCGGGCGGGCGGAGCTGCACGGCGCCCGCCAGCGAGCCGTGCTCGGCGTCCTCGCCCTGCACGCGGGTTCCGTCGTCCCGATCCCCCGGCTGGTCGACGTGCTGTGGGGTGAGGATCCGCCCCGTACCGCGGTGAAGACCCTGCACAGCCACGTCGCCAGGATCCGTCAGGCGCTGGAGGACTGCGGGTTCCCTCCGGTTCTGCTGACGCGCAAACCCGGGTACGTCCTCACGGTCGCACCGTCCTCAGTCGACGCTCTCCGTTTCGAGGAAGAACTCCGTGCCGCCAAGCGGAGCAATCCCGGCCAAGCGGTGACGGCGTTGCGCGACGCGTTGCGGCTTTGGCGTGGCGAAGCCTTCGCGGACGCCGAACTCGACGGCTGGGGGCTCCGCGAAGTCGAACGGCTCCAGGAACTGCGGCTGTCCGCCTGGGAAGAACTCTGGGACGCCGAACTCAGGCTCGGCGACCACGAGGAGGTCCTCCGGGAACTTCCGCGGCTCCGTGCCGAGCAGCCGTATCGCGAACGGCTCGCCGCGCTGCACATGCTCGCCCTGCATCGCTGCGGAAGACACGCCGAGGCGCTGGAGACGTTCCAGGCGGTGCGCCGGGGACTTGCCGACGAGTTCGGCGTCGATCCCGGCCCGGACCTGGTCGAACTGCATACGGCGATCCTGCGCCGCGCGCCCGAACTCGACGCGCCGGTGCGGGGCACGGCGCCCGCACAACTCCCCGCCCGGGTCGGGCACTTCACCGGACGGCAGCAGGAACTCGCTTCGCTCGACAGGCTTCTCGACGAACCCGAGCCGCCGGTCGTGGTCATCTCCGGCGCGGCGGGGATGGGCAAATCCGCGCTCGCCGTGCAATGGGCGCACCGCATCGCGGACCACTTCCCCGACGGCCAACTCTTCCTCGACCTCGCCGGGCACGACCCGCACGAAGCGATCACACCGGGCGACGCGCTCGCGCATCTGTCGCGCGGGCTCGGCCTCCCCGACGACCGGCTGCCCGACGCGACGGCCGAACGCGCGGCGCTCTACCGCTCGCTGCTGCACGGAAGGCGGTGCGTGATCGTCGCCGACAACGCGGGCAGCGTGGATCAGATCCTTCCGCTGGTCCCCGGGACGGCGAAGGCGCTGCTGATCGTGACCAGCAGGCAGACCCTGGCCGCGCTCGGCAGCAGGCACGCCGTCCGTGTGTTCGCTCTCGACGCGCTGGCCGACACGGAATCGATGACCCTGCTCACCCGGGTGCTGGGCCCGGACCGGGTCGCCCGTGAACCCGCGCAGGCCGCGCGGCTGGCCAGGCTGTGCGACGGGATGCCGCTGGCGCTGCGGATCGCCGCCGCGCGCCTGAGTGGTGAGCCGAGCCGCCCGATCGCGGAGCTCACCCATGAGCTGACCGGCGTCGGCCGACTCGAAACCCTTGCCGTGCAAGGAGATTCCCGGACCGTCAAAACCGTCCTCGCCAGCGCCTATCTGCCGCTGGAGCACGACCCGGCGCACCTGTTCCGGCTGTCCGGGTTGATCCCGGGGACGTCGTTCAGCTCGGCCCTGGGCAGCGCGTTGTGCGGGGTGCCCGCCGAAGCCGGCCGGACCGCGGTCGCCGCGTTGTCCGCCGCTCACCTGATCACCCCGGCGGGTCAGGATCGCCACCGCCTGCACGATCTGATCCGTGAGTTCGCCGTCGCGTGCGCCCGCGCCGACGAGACGGCGTCGAGCCGCGCCGAGGCGGCGGACCGGCTGATCGACTGGTACCTGCACGTCGCCGCCGAGGCGAACCGGATCATCGACCCGAACCGCGATCTGGTCACCCCGGCGCTGCGTCACCCTCAGCCCGAGCGCCCGTTCCCCGCGGAACGGCGTGCGGCGCTGGCGTTCCTGGGCGCCGAGCGCGCGAACCTGCTGCCGGTGGTGCGGTTCGCGCGCGAGCACGGCCGCAACACCGCCGCCTGGCAGCTCACCTATTTGCTGACCAGTTTCTACGACACCATGGGCGGCTGGAACGAGCGGATCGGGCTCTGCCGCGAAGGAGCGGCGGCGGCCGCCGAACTCGACGATCCCTTGGCCGAGGCGGAAATGCTGCGTGCGCTGGGCGCGGCCTACTTCATGACCCGTCGTCTGACGGACGCGCTCGAAACCAACGCCCGCGCGCTGAAGGCCGCCCGCGCCGCGGGGGATCTCGAAGGCGAAGGGCATATCTACAACAACACCGCGAACGCCTACGCCGCGCTGCGCCGGTTCGACGAGGCGATCACCGCGTACCGGCTTGCGGTGGAGCGGTGCACTTCGGCGGGCAACCGGCTCGGACGCGCGCTGTCCCAGCGCAACCTCGGCCACGCCTACGTCCGGCGCGGCCAGCCGATGGACGGTCTCAGCCCGCTGGCGGCCGCGCTGGCGACGTTCCGTGAACTCGGCAACGCCAGGCTGGAAGCCGCCACTCTGGACACCCTCGGCGAGGCGTACGAGGAACTCGGCGATCACGACGTCGCGCTGGAGCATCTCGGCAAGGCGCTGGCCGCGTCCCGGGCGATCGGCGACCGGTGGCAGGAGTGGGAATCGCTGCTGCACGCCGGCCAGGTCCACCTCGCCCGCCGCGACTTCCGGGCCGCACGGGACGATTTCGACCAGGCGCTGCTGATCAGCCGCGACGTCGGGAACCGGCACAGCGAGGCGGCCGCGCTCGACCGGCTCGGCCGGGCCCATCTCGGACTCGGCGACCTGGCCGCGGCGCGGGAGAACCTCGAGCGAGGCCTCGCGGTCCGGGAAAGCGTCCCGGACCCGTACGAGGAGGCCCACCTGCACCGCGACCTGGGTGACCTCGAGGCGCGATGCGGCGTCACGGCCGCCGCGGCCGCCCACTGGGCTCGAGCGATCGAGCTGTACCGGCGGGCGAACGCGACGGCCGACGCCGATCTCGTCACCGGGCGGGGCTGATCACCACGGTCGAGGTCGCGTAGACGAGCTTGCCCTGTGACGGCTCGAAGAACTCGACCCGCGCCCTGCCCTGCTGGCCGGGCAGGACCGTGAACTCGGCGTATCCCCTGGTCTCACCGCGCTGGAAGGTGACGACACCGTCCTTCACCGGCACGTGGCCGGTGCCTTCGGTGCGGTAGCGGACCGTGAGCGGTCCCGCGAGCCACGGTCGGGAGAGCACGAGCGGCACCTTGCAGGTGGGCTGCGCGAAGTTGGGCGGGATCGACCAGCAGATCTCACCGTCCTGGGTGGTGATCTGCGGTGTGGTCTTCGTCGAGTCGTCGTCGGCCACCCAGGCGACTCCGACGCTGTGCCCGATCCGCAATCCCTTCTCGCCGTACAGGCGCAGGGAGAACATCTCGTCGTTCTCCACGAGGGAGTCGGCACGGACCTTGACCGCGACGGTCTGCGTGTTCGCGGTCCCGGACCAGGTCAGCGTGCCCGCGCTCGGCAGGTAGTCGACCCCTTCCTTCGCGGTGAACGCCGGATCGACCGGCGACCCGTTGCCCTCGATCGTCCGGTACTCGACCGAGCCCTGCGGCGCGCAGCCACCGTCGTCGACGGAAACGGTGAAGAGAAGAGTGGTGTACCCGGCGCTCGTCCCTTCGGCCTGGCTGACGCCGCTGACGTTCACCACGGGCGCCGTGCAGCCCGCTTCCCCGCCTTCGGCCACCGGTACCGCGAGTCCGAACGTGACCGCGACCGCCGCCCCCAGCGCCGCGATCCGTCTCATCGTTGATCCCATCGAGCGTCCCACCCCTTCCGGCGGGCCGCCGTGGCCCGCTGCGACATGGGTAACCGAGTGAGGTTGTCATGAGGTTGTGACCGCTCGAAGCAAACATGAAAATGATTCATGGCCATCGCCGCCCATGACGTACTACGCTTCGGTAACCAGGCAAAGACGCGTGAGGAAAGGGCAGTCGATGGGCGATGTTGCGGCACGGTTCGCCGAGATCGTCGGGGACACGAATCTGCTTTCAGGCGAAGCGATCCCCGAGGACTACGCACACGACGAGGCTTTGACCGTCAGCCCACAGCGGCCCGCCCACCTGGCGAAACCGGGAAGCGCGGAGGAGGTCGCGGAGCTGCTCAAGGCCGCGAGCGAACACGGCGTGCCGGTGACCGCGAGAGGGTCGGGAACCGGGCTTTCGGGTGGTGCGCAGCCCCGCGAAGACGGTCTGGTGATCTCTTTCGAGCGCATGAACGCCGTGCTGGAGATCGACACCGAGAACCACGTCGCGGTCGTTCAGCCGGGCGTCACACTGTCCGAATTGGACGAAAAGACCACGGCGGCGGGACTCGGCTACACCGTCCACCCCGGCGAGCTGAGCGCGAGCGTCGGCGGCAACGTCGGGACGAACGCGGGCGGGATGCGCGCGGTGAAGTACGGCGTCACGCGGCACAACGTCGTGGGCCTGCAGGCGGTGCTGCCGACCGGCGAGATCATCCGGACCGGCGGCAAGACCTCGAAGGTGTCGACCGGATACGACCTGACGCAGCTGATCATCGGCTCCGAGGGCACGCTCGCGATCGCGACCGAGGTCATCGTGAAGCTGCACCCGCGCCTGCCGCACGGCGCCACGGTGTTCGCCCCGTTCGAGACCTTCGACGAGGTGATGACCGTCGTCCCGAAGATCATCTCCAGCGGGCTCTCGCCGCACATCCTGGAGTACATCGACAACCTGACGCTCGCCGCGATCAGCTACAACGAGAAGCTCAGCCTCGGTGTCCCGGACTCCATCCGCGACACCGCCCAGGCATATCTGGTGGTGGCACTGGAAAACCGGGACAACGACCGGTTGCACGCCGACATCGAGGAACTCGGCGGCATGCTGGGCGACCTCGGCGCGATGGACGTGTACGTGCTCGAAGGCACTTCGGCGCGCAAGCTCATCGAGGCCCGCGAGAAGGCGTTCTGGACGGCCAAGGCCGCCGGTGCCGACGACGTCATCGACGTGGTGGTCCCGAGGTCCGCGATGCCGGAGTTCATGCGCCGGAGCAGGGAAATGGCGCTCTCGCGCGAGGCGGGCGCGCTCGGTTGCGGACACGCCGGCGACGGGAACGTCCACCTTGCCATCTTCTGCAAGGACACGGAGAAGCGGAAGCGACTGCTGACCGACATCTTCGCGCTCGGCATGGAACTCGGCGGCGCGATCTCCGGCGAGCACGGCCTCGGGAAGGCCAAGGCCGGCTACTTCCTCGACCTGGAGGACCCGGCGAAGATCGCGCTGATGCGCCGGATCAAGGAGACCTTCGACCCGGCCGGGATCCTCAACCCCGGCGTCCTTTTCGCTGAGAGGGCTTGAAAGTGAGTGAGATGAACGGCGCCCAGTCCCTGATCCGCACGCTCGTCGACAGTGGCGTCGATGTGTGTTTCTCGAATCCCGGCACCTCGGAGATGCACTTCGTGGCCGCGCTCGACACCGTGCCCGAGATGCGCGGTGTGCTCGGCCTGTTCGAAGGCGTCGTCACCGGCGCCGCGGACGGTTACGCGCGGATCGCCGACAAACCGGCGGCCACGCTGCTGCACCTCGGCCCGGGACTGGGGAACGGGCTGGCGAACCTGCACAACGCGCGCCGCGCGCACACCCCGATCGTCAACGTGATCGGCGATCACGCGACCTACCACAAGCAGTACGACGCCCCGCTCGAATCGGACATCGAAGCCGTCGCCGGTTCGCTCCAGGGCTGGGTCCGCCGCTCCGAACACACGAAGGACGTCGGTGCCGACGCCGCCGCGGCGGTCGCGGCCTCTCAGGATTCCCCCGGGCAGATCGCGACGCTGATCCTCCCCGCCGACGCGTCCTGGGGCGACGGCGGCGAGACCTGCGCGCCCATCCCACCGCGGATCCCGCAGGTCGTCGACGCGACGAAGGTGAAGACCATCGCCGAAGTGCTGGCCAGTGGTGAGCCGGTGGCACTGCTCGTCGGCGGCGGTGGCTGCCGCGAGGCCGGCCTGCGCGCGACCAGCCGGATCGCCGCCGCGACCGGGGTGAAGGCGTTCGTCGAGACGTTCCCCGCCCGGCTCGAGCGCGGCGAAGGCCTGCCGACGATCGAGCGGCTGGGCTACCTCGCCGAGCAGGTCGCGTACCAGCTCGACGGGATCAAGCACGTGATCGTCGCCGGGACGAAGGCGCCCGTGTCGTTCTTCGCCTACCCCGGCAAGGCGAGCGATCTGGTCCCCGAAGGCGCGCAGGTCCATGTGCTGGCCGAAGTGGGGCAGGACGTCCCGCGCGCCCTGAACGACGTCGCGGACCTGGTCGCCACCGAGACGGAACCGGTACTGCAAGAGGCCTCGCGGCCGGCGCTGCCCTCCGGGCCACTGACGCCGCAGAACTGGGTCGAGGTGATCGGCGCGCTGCTGCCGGAGCGCGCGATCATCGCCGACGAGGCGAACACCTCCGGTCTGCTGCTGCCCGCCGCGACCGCGGGTGCGCCGCGGCACGACGTGCTGACCCTGACCGGCGGCGCGATCGGTTACGGCATGCCCGTCGCGACCGGGGCGGCCGTCGCCGCACCGGACCGGCCGGTGATCAACCTGCAGTCCGACGGCAGCGCGCTGTACACGATTTCGGCGCTGTGGACGCAGGCGCGGGAGAACCTCGACGTCACCACGGTCCTGCTGAACAACCGCGCGTACGCGATCCTGCGGCTGGAGTTGCAGCGCGTCGGCGCGGACGCCAGCGGCCCCAAGGCGAACGAACTGCTCGACCTTTCCCGGCCGGACATGGACTTCGTCAAGATCGCCGAGGGCATGGGCGTCCCGGCGACCCGGGCGACGACCGCGGAGGAGCTGGCCGAACAGTTCCAGCGCGCGCTCGCCGAGCCGGGACCGCACCTGATCGACGCGATCGTTCCGACGCTGTTCTGAGCGGAGCGCCCCCGCGTGCGCTGAGATCGCACGCGGGGGCGTTACCGAACCGACGCGACCAGCGGTTCGGGCTGGCGTTGCTTCGGGACGAAGGCGGTCAGGACGAGTCCCAGCAGTGCCGCACCGGCGGCGACCACGAAGCTCAGCCGGAACCCTGTCGCGGACGGAACGGAGACCCCGCCCACGGTGATCGCCAGCGACGCGAGCATGGTCGCCATCACCGCGCTGGACGTCGACGTGCCGACGGAGCGCATCAGCGAGTTGAACCCGTTAGCGGACGCCGTTTCGGTGACCGGGACCGAGCCCATGATCAGCGCGGGCATGGCCGCGTAGGCGATGCCGACGCCACCACCGATGATGATCGACGCCGTGATCAGCTCGAAGGCGTTGTCCATCAACACGGTCGCGAAGACGTACCCGGTCGCGATGGTGGTGGCACCGGCCATCAGCGTCGTACGCGGTCCGTAGCGCTCGATGAGCCTGGCCGAAACCGGCGACAGCAGGAACATGACCAGCCCGTTCGGCGCCAGACAGAGTCCGGCCTGCACCATCGTCAGGCCGAGGCCGTAACCGGTCGACCCGGGCGCCTGCAGCAACTGCGGGAACGACAACGCCATCGAGTACAGCGCGAACCCGATCATGATCGACGCGAGGTTGGTGAACAGCACCGGCCGCCGGGCGGACACCCGCAGGTCCACGAGTGGATCGCGGCGCCTCAGCTGATAGGCGCCCCAGACCAGCAGGAGCACCACCGCGGTCCCGGCGAAACCGAGGGTGCGACCGCTGCCCCAGCCCCATTCGCCGCCCTTGACGATCGGCAACAGTAGGCAGACGAGCCCGACCGTCAGCCCCACGGCGCCGAGGTAGTCGAACGGCGCCGGTGTCTTCACCGGCGACTCCGGCACCACGAACAGGATCAGCAGGCCACAGACGAGCCCGAGCCCCGCCGACGCCCAGAAGAGGACGTGCCAATCGGCGTTCTGCGCGACCAGCGCCGACACCGGGAGCCCGATGGCGCCGCCGACGCCGAGCGTCGAACTCATCACCGAGATCGCGGCGCCGACCCGGTCCGGCGCGAGTTCGTCACGCATGATGCTGATCCCCAGCGGGATCGCGCCCATCGCGCAGCCTTGCAGTCCCCGGCCGACGACCATCAGCGCGAGCGAACTGGTCAACGCGGACACCACCGAGCCCGCGACCAGGAAACCCAGGCTGATCAGCAGCAACCGGCGTTTACCGTAGAGGTCGCCGAGCCTGCCGCTCACCGGCATCACCACGGCTCCGGCGATCAGGGTCGCCGTCACCACCCACGACGCGTCCGACGGGGTCGTGTTGAGCAGCCGCGGAAACGCCGGAATGAGCGGGACGACGAGCGTCTGCATGAACGAGGCCACCAAACCGCAGGTGGCGAGCACGACGACGAAGATCCTGGGCGAAGGTGCCCGTCCGACCGGTTTCACCTTGCGCATCCCATGATCCGACCTTACACAGCACCACCCTCCTGAGTGAATGATTGACCGACGGGATCACAACCAGGTGCGAACCCCACCGTGTCCGGAACAGGTACCGCGACGATTCTGGCTGTAGCTATAGGAACCGTCCTTGCAGAGGGCGGTCGCGCCGTTGGCCGCACCGGGTCCGGTCGCCGGCCGGTGGACGCAGACACCGTCGGTGTTGCGGTAGTAGTCGCTGCCGCACTCCGCCAGATTCGGCGCCTTCGCCGTGGGCGTCGTCTTCGGGCGGGTCTTCGACGGCGCCGGATCGACCTGCTTCGGCACCGCGACGGCGGTCGTGCTCGGCGGAACGAACTGCTGAGGTGCCGAAGTAGGTGTGTCCGTGGTCGTCGGCGCCGCCCAGCTGCTGCTTGCCGGTGTCGAACTGCTCTGCGTTGTCGAAGTGCTCTGTGTCGTCGAACTGCTCTGCGTCGTGACCCGCCCGGCGGGTCCGGTCTCGACACCGCACCCCCCGGCGACCAGAAGCCCGATCGCCAGGGCCATACCCAGCTTCGTCGTTCTCTTCGGCATAACGGCCTCCCCGGCACGTGGTAGTGCCGCGTAGTCGGGAGATCGTTCGCCGGTGTTACTTCCGGCGGGAGGTCAGTCGACCATCGTGCCGCAACTGATGTTCAGCGCCGTCGCCGTCATGCTGCGTGCATGATCCGACGCGGCGAAAGCGGCGACACGGGCGACGTCTTCGAGTGATGCCGTTCGCTTGAGCATCGTCGCGTCGACCATGTCGCGGATCGCGTCGTCGAGCCCGGCACCCGCCGGAATCGTCTCCGGAATCCCGCCGGTACGCAGGGTCACGACACGGACGCCCTGCGGTCCGAGCTCGCACGCCAGCCCTCGCCGCAACGCTTCCATCGCGCTGAACGCGACCTGCAATCCGCCGAGGTGGTATCCCGGCAGCGGATCGCCGTCGCCACCGAACATCAGGATCACCCCGGATCCCTGCCCGATCATGTGCCGGGCGGCCGCCCGCGCGGTCAGGAAGTTGGTCCGGACCGCCGTGCGTACCGGGCTTTCGAGGTCCGCCAACGACATTTCGACCAGCGGGGTGCCCTGGACGTCGTTGTGCGTGATGACGTTCATCGAGATGTCGACACTGCCCGCCGAAGAAGCCACTGAAGCGGCGTGCTCGTCGATGGCCGCTTCGTCGAGGGCGTCGAACTCCGCCGTTTCCGCTTTCCCGCCCGCCGCACGGATTTCGCCGGCCAGCGCGTCGAGCTTCTTGAGCGTGCGGCCGACGAGATGGACCGTCGCGCCCTCCCTGGCGAATCCGCGAGCCACCGCGCTCCCGATCCCACCCGCCGCACCGTAGATGATCGCGTTCCTGCCTTCGAGCAACATCGGATCCTCCCTACTTCCCATCCAGTGCGATAAGCCCTTCGGGCATTCCGTCGAGGTGGACGTCGACCCAGATCGGGAGCCACATGTCGACCTCGTGGAACCGGCGCAGCTCCGCCAAGCCACTGAGCCAGCCCATCCAGGAGCCATACGGCGGCTTCTCGCCGGAGAATCCACTTTGGACGAACGTCAGCTTGGTACCACCACCGGAGTCCTCGAGTTCCCAGGACGTCACGATGCCTTCCTCGTACGCGAGCGTCATCCTCTCGCCGGGCACCAGATCGACGATCTTCGCCGGGTCCGGGTCCTGCTCCAGTGAGCCCATCGCCCAGCGTCCGCCGACGCGCATCTCGGCTTCGATCCGCGCGCCGAACCAGCGCGTGAACTCGGCGGGATCGGTGATCGAGCGGTAGACCTCCGGTCGCGCCGCGCCGATGCGCACTTCTTCCCGCATCACCGGTGAGGTGAGATCGCAGCGGGCGGTGATCGGGCGCCCTTCGACGTGATCGACCAGGTTCGCGACCGCCAGCGCCCAGAACGTGTGCATCATGCCGAGCGGCGAGTCCGAGTCCGCCATCAGCGCGGCGAAGTCCGGCAGGCCGGTCTGGCTGTACGACAAAGAGGTTCCGGCTCCGTCTTCCGCCAGTTCGAGTTCGACGACGGTCTCCGTACCGTCGACGGTCCAGGCGAACCGCAGGACGTTGTCCTCGGCCAGTAACAGCCGCTGACGCGGGACCTCGCCGTCCGGCGTGTAGCGACCCCAGAACTCGTAGCGGGACGGCAAGTCGACTTCCGCGTGTTCGGAAAACCACGTGCGCAGCGCACCGGGGTCGATCAGTGCGTGCCAGACCTCGTCGATCGGCGCGCGCACGCGCACCTGGAAGCTCGCCGGTTCAGTCACGGGCTTCTCCTTTCGGGTAACAGGCCACGGCGAGTTTGAAGGCGTCGCCTTCCGCTCCGCCGTAGCGAGTGAACAGATCCTGCAAAGTCGTCTTCAGTTCGTCGAGGAACTCCTGGCGCCGCTCCGGCTCCACCCGGATCTCGCCCGAGACACCGATCGACGGCAGCTCCGGCGCGGTCCTGTCGAGTGCGGCGACGTCCGACTGGACCTCCTCCATGAGGTCCACCAGATAGCCGAGACTCAGCTCGTCCCGCGCCGCCCGCGGACCGATCCGGCCGACCAATCCGGGCGACAGCCAGTACGAACGCGCGGTCGCCTGGTACACGCCCTCACTGACGGCGCGCACCTTCCGCTCCGTCACCTGCTTCACGAGCCCGGCTTCCACCAGGCGTTTCACGTGGTAATAGACCCGCTGCGGCGTCTGGTCCAGCACCGCCGCCACCTCGGTGCAGGACCGTGGCTCCGCCAGCTGCCGCAGGACGTCCACCCGCTGGGGCTTCAGCAGCGCCTCCGCCTGCTCGATCCGCTCCAGGTACTCCACGTCTTTCACTGCACGTCGTCTTTCACAGCACGTCCTTCACGGCGCCACATCCTCGATCACAAAAATAAGTTTGAACGTAAAAATCCATTTTGTCAATCGGGCTCGATCGCGCTACTCTCGTCGTGTGGCGATCCTGCGTCGGTACGCGGCGGACATCGCGGTCACCGTGGCGGTGCTCGCGAGTTCCGTCGCGGTCTCGCTCGGCGCGAGCGCGGAACCGCCGCGCAACGCGGTCCTCGGCTGGATCTGCGCGGTGCTCGCGTGCGCCGCGTTGTTCCTGCGCCGCCGGTACCCGCTCCCGGTCGCGATCTTCACCGCGGTCTGCTGCGCGGTCTACTACCCGCGGACCGATCCGGACGGGTTCGTCCTGCTCGCGTTCGCCTTCGCGCTGTACAACAACGCCTCGACCGGGCGGATCCGCAGCGCGGCGGTCGTCGCGGCGGCCTCGATGGGCGGAGTCGCGATCGGCGAGGCACAGGCCGGCGCCGCACGGCAGGTCGACAACTTCGCGTTCCTGCTGATGGCGGGCTGGTTCATCGCGCTGATCGCGGTCGGCGCCGTGACGTTCTACCGCCGTGAAGCCGAGCGCACCAAGGAGGCCGAGGCACAGCGCCGGGCCGCGGACGAACGGCTCCGGATCGCGCGCGAGCTGCACGACGCCCTCGGCCACAACCTGGCGCTCATCAACGTCCAGGCGGGTGCGGCACTGCACGGCAAGGATCCGGCGAAATCGGAGGAGGCCCTGGCCACGATCAAACAGACCAGCAAGGACGCGTTGCGCGAACTCCGCGCCACGCTGGGAATGCTGCGACAGGCGGACACGCCGAGCCTGGCCAGGGTCGCCGAACTGGCCGAGTCGGCGGGCGCGCACGGCCTGACCGTCCGGACCGAGATCGACGGCACGGCGCGGGATCTGCCGCCCGACGTCGAACACGCCGCCTTCCGCGTGGTCCAGGAGGCGCTGACCAACGTCGCGCGCCACGCCGCCGCGAACACCGTCGTGGTGCGGATCGGCTACACACACCATGATGTGTCCGTGCAGATCGACGACGACGGCCGGGGAGGCGCGGCGAAACCCGGCAACGGGATCCGCGGGATGACCGAACGGGCCGAGGCACTCGGTGGCGAGCTGACCGCGTCCGCCCGCGAGGACGGCGGCTTCCGCGTCCGCGCACGGCTTCCGCTCCGGGTGAAGAAGTGATCCGGGTCCTGCTCGTCGACGACCAGCGGCTGGTCCGCGCCGGCTTCAAGTCCATTTTGGACGGCGAGGACGACATCACCGTCGTCGCCGAAGCGGCGGACGGGCATGCGTCCCTCGAAGCCGCGCACGAACACAAACCCGACGTGGTCCTGATGGACATCCGGATGCCCGTGATGGACGGGCTCACCGCGACCCGGCATCTGCTCGGAGACCCGGCGCTGACCGGGATCAAGGTCGTCATCCTCACCACCTTCGACCTCGACGAGGACGTCTACGGCGCGTTGCGCGCGGGCGCCAGCGGGTTCCTGGTCAAGGACACCGAGCCGGAGGAACTGATCCACGGTGTCCGGGTGGTCGCCCGGGGCGACGCGCTGCTCGCGCCGTCGATCACCCGCCGCCTGATCTCCGAGTTCGCCGGCCGGGTGGCCCGCCCCGCCCCTTCGCCGGTGCTGAACCGGCTCACCGAACGGGAACGCGAGGTGATGAGCCTCGTCGCGGCCGGTCTGTCCAACGACGAAATCGCGAAGGAACTCGTGCTCAGCCCGGCGACGGCGAAGACGCACGTCAGCCGCATCATGACCAAGGTGGATGTCCGTGACCGCGCGCAACTCGTCGTCCTTGCCTACGAATCGGGCATGGTCACCCCTCGCTGGTTGACCCCGTGACCACAACCCCGGTAGTACGGGAAGTGCCTTAGGGGTACCCAGAAGTTGTGGCCGGAGTGTCCGCCGGAGCCCGACGATTCGCCGTCGGCGAAAGCCGATGCTTTCCGCCATGGACACCATCACCACTCATTCAGAGACACAGCCGGACAGACAGCCTGGGGGCGGCCTGTCGAAGCTGGCGGGCTGGTCGCAGCGCCACCGCTGGCTCGCCGTTTCGCTCTGGCTGCTCACCCTCATCGGTGTCACGCTGGGTTCACAGCTGGCGGGCAGCGCCTACCACGACGACAATTCCCTGCCGGGCACCGAATCCCAGCAGATCATGGACCTGTTCAAGGCACAGGCTCCCGCGCGGACCGGCGCGACCGCCGAGATCGTCTTCAAGACCGACAACGGGCTCGTGACCGCACGCGGGCCGATCGACTCGATGCTCGCCGAAGTCCGGGGCAAGCCGCACGTCAAAGCGGTGACGAGCCCCTTCGACAACCCTTCCGCGATCTCCCGCGAGGGCACGATCGGTTACGCGGCCATCGCTTTCGACCTCGAGTCGAACGATCTGCCGTACGACGACATCGTGCGCGTCGTCGACACCGCGAAGAAGGCCGAATCCGCCGGGCTCCAGGTCGAACTCGGCGGTGAGCCGATCCAGCGGACCAATGAGAGCGGCGGCCCGTCGGAGGGCGTCGGGATGCTGGCCGCGCTGGTGATCCTCGTCTTCCTGTTCCGCTCGATCCTCGCCGCCGGGCTCCCGGTGATCACGGCGATCTTCGCCGTCGGCAGCACACTCGGTGTGATCGTGCTCGTCAGCCGGTTCGTCGACATCGCGAGTTACACGGCGCCGCTGATGATGCTGGTCGGCTTCGGTGTCGGCGTCGACTACGCGTTGCTCATCTTTTCCCGGTACCGCGGCGAAATCCTGGGTGGCCTCGACCGCGAGCGGGCGGCACGACGGGCGCTCGACACCGCGGGCCGGTCGGTGCTGTTCGCCGGCGGCACGGTGATCATCGCGCTGCTCGGCCTGCTCGCGCTCGGCCTCGGTTCTCTGCGCGGTGTCGCGCTCTCGGTGGCGCTGACCGTGCTCGTGACGATGCTCGCGTCGGTCACCCTGCTGCCCGCGTTGCTCTCCCTTTTCGGCCGCCGCCTGGAAAAGAGCATCCGCAAGCACGCCACCAAGCGGGAACACGGCAGGACCTGGGGCAAGCTCGGGGACGCGGTCCAGCGGCGGCCGATGGTGCCGCTCGCGCTCGGGTTGCTCGTCCTCATCGGACTCTCGCTGCCCGCGCTCGGTATGCGTCTCGGGTTCGCCGACGCGGGCACGGATCCGGAAACGTCGACCACGCGGCAGGCGTACGACCTGATGTCCGAGGGCTTCGGTCCCGGCTTCAGCGAACCGCTGATCGTGGTCACCGAGAACGGCGACGGCGTCGCACTGCAAAGGAAACTCGAAGCCACACCGGGAATCGCCGACGTGACGCCGCCGATGGGCCAAGGCGTCACGACGGTCCTCGCCTTCCCCACGTCGTCGCCGCAGGACGAGGCGACCGCCGACCTGGTGGAACGGCTGCGGACCGACGTGCTGCCGACGCTGCCCGGCAAGTACCTGGTCGGCGGGAGCGTCGCGGCCGCGGTGGACTTCGCGGATGCCGTCGGCGGCAGGCTGCCGCTGTTCGTACTGGTGGTCGTCGGGTTGTCGGCGTTGCTGCTGATGGTCGTGTTCCGCTCGATCTTGATCCCGCTCAAAGCGGCCGTGCTGAACCTGCTGAGCATCGGCGCCGCGCTCGGCGTGATGACCGCGGTGTTCGGCGACGGCCTGTTCGGCGCGCAACCGGGACCGATCGAAGCGTACGTACCGGTGCTGATCTTCGCGATCGTGTTCGGGCTTTCCATGGACTACGAGGTGTTCCTGGTGTCCCGGATGCACGAGGAATGGCGGCGCACCGGCGACGCGCGCCACGCGGTCCGCGAAGGGCTCGCCTCCACCGGCGGGGTGATCACGGCCGCGGCGGCGATCATGATCGTGGTGTTCGGGGCGTTCCTGCTCAACCCCGACCGGATGCTGGCGCAGTTCGGTCTCGGGCTGGCCGTCGCGGTGCTGGTGGACGCGTTCGTGATCCGTTGTCTTGTGGTGCCCGCGGTGATGCGGCTGCTCGGGGAACGCGCCTGGTGGCTGCCGCGATGGCTGGACCGGCGGCTGCCGCACGTGGCCTTGGAACCGTCGTCCCGCTGACCCCGGACGACAGCAAAGGACCCTTCATCGCGATTTTCGCGATGAAGGGTCCTTGGGTAATCCTCAGCCGAGACGGCGAAGCACCAAGCCGAAGACCCGGTCCACCGGAAAGTACCCCTGATGCCGCGAATCCGCGCTGAGCGTCCGGTTGTCGCCCAGCACCACCAGATGCCGCGGCGGCACGACCGCACCGGCCGCGACGAGGCCCGCAGCTTCCTCGGGGACCGTGTCCCCGCCGACCGCGACCACCCGTTTGACGGTCCGTCGCACCGGCGGCGAACCCGATCCGGGAGTCTCGAGCACGACGACGTCCCCCACCGCGAAGGCTTTGGGGCGTTGCCGCGCCAGTACCCGGTCGCCCTCGTGGAAAGTCGGCGTCATGCTGGAACCCGTCACGGCGATCACCGCCCAACGGCGCCTCACCCAGCGCAGCGCCATCAACCCGAAGGCCCCCGGGGCCAGCCATACCAGGACCTTCACGAGACCTCCTGAACGTATCCGTCGGCCTGCAACCGGAAAAGCCGCGAGTAGGTACCGCCCAGCGACACCAGTTCGTCGTGGCTGCCCAGCTCCGCGACCTGGCCGTCGACGAGCACGGCGATCCGGTCGGCTCCCCGGACGGACCCGAGCCGATGCGAGATGAGCACACTCGTGCGGCCGGCTCGATGCTCGGCGAGCGACGTGTGGATTTCGTGTTCGGCTTCGGCGTCGAGCCCCGACGTGGGCTCGTCCAGGATGAGCAGATCCCGCCGGTCCCGCAGGAACGCCCGCGCGAGCGCGACTCGCTGCCATTGCCCGCCCGAGAGCAGGACACCGGTTTCCGGATCGTCCTTGTCCTCTTCGCTGACGAAACTCCGGGAAAGAAGGGTCCGGTAGCCGCGAGGCAGATTCGCGAGCGTGTCGTGGATTCCCGCTCGCCCGGCCGCGGCCGTGAGCCGTTCGTCGGCGGGCCCCAGTTCGTCCGCGCCGTCGACGTCGCCGAGCGCGATGTTCTCCGCCGCGCTCATCTCGTAGGTCATGAAGTCCTGGAACACCGCGCCGAGCCTGCGCCGCACTTCGTCGACCGGCAGGTCGCGCAGGTCGACGCCGTCCCAGAGGACGGCTCCACGGGTGGGGTCGTAGAACCGGCACAACAGCTTCACCATCGTGCTCTTCCCTGCCCCGTTGTGCCCGACCAGCGCCATCGACCGTCCACAAGGGATGAACAGGTTCACCCCGCGCAGCACCCACGGATGCCCTGGCCCGTAGCGGAACCAGACATCGCGGAACTCGATTCCCCGCCGGAGCGGCGAAAGCGTTCCCGGTTCCGGCGGAACGGGGAGATCGGAGCCTTCCGCCGTCACGGCGCGGTAGTGCTCGAACAACAGCAGGGCGTTGTGCGCCGCGCCGATCCGGCCGACCAGTCCGGCGAGGGAACCTTGCACTCCCGCGACGGCCGCGGTGAAGACCGCGATGTCGCCGACCGTCAGCTGACCTCGCCCGGCGGCCAGCACCGCCCAGATCAGCCCGGCACCGGCGACGACGGCGCTGAGCGCGCTCAGCAGCCCCTGGACTCCCAACTCACGAAGATCGGCACGGCGTCGTCGCGTGTTGGCCTCGCGGAGTTCGGCCAGCATCCGGCCCCGGAACAGTCTGCTCAGCCCGAGCAACCGGATCTCCTTGGCGGCGTCGAGGCCGGTCATCAACTGCATGTAGAAGAATTCGCGCCGCTCCGTGGGGCTGAGACCGGTCAGCACCTGCGCGCGCCGCTTGCTCAGTTTCAGTTCCGTGATGAGCGTCGGGACCGCGGCGACCAGCACCACCGCGGTGACCGGGAGGCTGACCGCGGCCAGCGACACGAGGAACCCGACGGTGGTCAGCGCGGCCTGGACGCCGCCGACGACCGAATCCAGGATCACGCCGGGCCCGGAGTAGCTGTGCTGCTGGGCCAGGTGCAACCGGTCGCGGTAGGCGGGTTGTTCGAGGCGGGTCAGGCCGGCCAGCCGCCCAGTCGCGAGATACAGCCGGTCCTTGGTGAGCAGAGTGACCCGGCGGGCGAGCTCGGCCGACAGGTACCGCCCCGCCTCACCGAGCAAGGCGACCGACACTCCCGCCACCGCGAGACCGGCGGCGAGCATGGTCAGCTCGTCCAGGCTGACCTCGACGGCGACCACCCGATCGAGCACCAGCTTGGTCAACCACGCGACGATCACCGGCAGGACACCCGTCGCCACGCTGACCGCGAGACCGCCCAGCAGGATCAGCGGCGCGGCCGTCCAGGCGACGCCCAGCGCGACGGCGGCCGACCGCGGGCCCGGAGCGCTCACCTGACCGCCAGGCGCGTCAGCACTTCCGGCTGGAAACCGGCGGCCACGACCCGGCCACCGGGGCCGAGCATCGCCACCACAGGCGTTCCGCGCACCTCGAAGGCCTTGCTGACCACGCCTCCGACCGGCTCGACGACGACGCGCGCCACCGGCGCCAGCCGGGCGACGAATCCGGCCGCGCCATCGGGGTCTCCCTGGACCACGGCGAGAACGTGTTCCCGCGGATGGTCTTTCGCGTGCTCGACGAAGTCGGGAAGCTTTTCGACACACGTGTCGCACTCGACGGCGAAGAATCCCACGAGCGTCTGTCCGGTGAAGCCGGACCGCGAGACTTCGGCACCGTCGACGGTCCGCGCGGTGAAATCCGCGACCGAGTTCCCTTCGGACACCATCACCGGCCCCGCGGGAACGCGGTTCTCGAGCGCTTTGCCGATCAGCTCGGAGTGGGTGCGCAGCCGCTTGATCACCCCGAACGTCAACACCAGATCGAGCACGAGCAGAGCGCCGACCAGGACGAGAACGGCGATCAGGATCCCCATACCTACTCCTTGACGAGTTCCGGGACGTCCCGGAAAAGTTCCACGATGTCGTCGAAGCGCACGGCGACGAGACCGACGGCGAGACCGGCGCACAGCGCGACAGCCGTTCCCGGCAGATGTCCGTGCGGTGATTCGACCGACGAAGCCACCGAGCCGCTCAGCGCGATGCCCAGCAACAGGATGTTGCGCACCACCTGGGCCACGCCGAGCGGCGACGCGCTCGGACCGAAGCAGTGACACGGCGCGCGTTCTCCGCGCGACAACGACAGCACGATCGCCGCGGTGAACGCCACGAGAAGCGACGCCGCACCGGCGAAAGCCGGGAAGAGGACACTCCACCACCGGCCCACCGCACCGGCGATCAGCGCCGCCACGATGACGAATTCGGCCGCGACGACCATTCTCGCGACAATGACGCGTCGCGCGCGCGAAATCACCCCCAGTACTCCAGTGGACGCCACAAAGGAGCGAAATCTTTCGCCACCGAATTTACCGGTGACGGAGACAACGAATACGAGAGTCAGCGCGGCGGCGCAAGCGGTCGACAAGTACATGCGTTCCCCCCATACCGGGAAAGGGAAGACGGCGGCGTGAGCCGCCGCCTTCCGGCACACTTGTCAGCAGCGGGTGCTGACCTGGTAGCAAAGGCAGCTCACGCAGTCCTTGTAGAACTGCCAACGGCGACCGGCCTCGTCCGGCCAGCACCCGCAGTATTCGTGCGCCGCCGCCGGCACTTCGGGCACCATTCTGCCCAGCAGCCGATCACCGAGTTTCTGAACCAATTCAAGCATGACAAAGACCACCTTCCCCAGTTCCAGTGATTTTGACGTGCATCAGCGGAGAAATAGGCGAACAAAGGAGTTCGCGAAGACAGGCGCTAGCCCGAAGAAATCATTACTCCAACCCCCAGTTGGCCGGCCCCCACCGATTCGGTCACGATAGCCGGAGAGATACGGCAAGGCAACAGGCTGCGGACGCGCCACCCCTTTGCCGTACAGAAAGGGGTCGCCCCGGACCCGGTCCGGAGCGACCCCTTTCAGCGAGGGTTGAAACCCTTTACAAAACGCCTACTCGTAGATCTCGCCCTTCGCGGCCTTCTCGACCAGCGAAGCGGGCGGGGTGAAGTGGTCGCCGTAGCGCTCGGCCAGCTGACGAGCGCGGTCGACGAAGCCCTGCAGGCCACCCTCGTACTGGTTGATGTACTGGATGACACCACCGGTCCACGCGGGGAAGCCGATGCCGAAGATCGAGCCGATGTTGGCGTCGGCGACGGTGGTGAGCACACCCTCGTCGAAGCACTTCACGGTCTCGAGCGCCTCGGCGAACAGCATGCGCTCCTTGAGGTCCTCGAACGGGACCTCGGCGCTGCCCGACTTGAACGCGTCGCGCAGGCCCGGCCACAGACCGGTCCGCTTGCCCGCCTCGTCGTAGTCGTAGAAGCCCGAGCCGGTGGAGCGGCCCTTGCGGTCGAACTCCTCGACCATGCGATCGATGACGCCCTCGGACGCGTGCGCGTTCCAGGTGCCACCGGCCGCCTCGATCGCCTCGCGGGTCTCCTTGCGGATCTTGCGCGGCAGCGTCAGGGTCAGCTCGTCCATCAGCTGCAGCGGCGGGGCCGGGTACCCGGCCTGCGAACCGGCCTGCTCGATCGACGCGGGCTCGACACCCTCGCCCAGCGCGGCGACGGCCTCGTTGATGAACGTGCCGATGACGCGCGAGGTGAAGAAGCCGCGGCTGTCGTTGACGACGATCGGAGTCTTCTTGATCTGCAGCGTGTAGTCGAAGACCTTCGCCAGCGTGGCGGGCGAGGTCTTCTCACCGCAGATGATCTCGACCAGCGGCATCTTGTCCACCGGCGAGAAGAAGTGGATCCCGATGAAGTCCTCGGTCCGCTGCACGCCCTCGGCGAGCGAGGTGATCGGCAGCGTGGAGGTGTTGGAACCGAGCACCGCGTCGGGGTTGACGAAGCCTTCGATCTCCTGGAACACCTTGTGCTTCAGCTCGACGCTCTCGAAGACGGCCTCGATCACGAAGTCGACACCGGCGAAGTCCTCCGCCTTGTCGGTCGGCTTGATCTTCGCGAGCAGCGCGTCGGACTTCTCCTGCGTGGTCTTGCCGCGGGAGAGCGCCTTCTCCTCCAGCTTGACCGCGTAGCCCTTGCCCTTTTCGGCGCCTTCGAGGGTGACGTCCTTGAGCACGACGTCGATGCCGGCCTTCGCCGAGACGTACGCGATCGCGGCGCCCATCATGCCCGCGCCGATCACGCCGACCTTCTTGGCTGTGTACTTCTCGAAGCCCTCCGGCCGCGAACCGCCGGAGTTGATGCTCTGCAGGTCGAAGAAGAACGCCTTCGTCATGTTCTTCGAGACCTGGCCGGTGGCGAGGTGCACGAAGTAGCGGGTCTCGACGGTGATCGCGGTGTCGAAGTCGACCGTCGAACCCTCGATGGCCGCGGCCAGGATCGCCCGCGGGGCGGGCATGTTCGCGCCCTTGATCTGCTTGCGCAGGTTCGCCGGGAACGCGGGCAGGTTCGCCGCGAAGCTCGGGTTCGACGGGGTGCCGCCCGGGATCTTGTAGCCCTTGACGTCCCACGGCTGCACGCCGCCCTCGGGGTTGGCCTTGATCCACGCCTTCGCGGCCGGGACCAGTTCCTCGACGGTGCCGACGAGCTCGTGCACGAGGCCGAGTTCCTTGGCCTTGGCCGGGCGGTGCCGCTGTCCCTGGAGGAGCACGTTCAGCAGCGCGCTCTGGATGCCCAGCAGGCGCACGGTGCGGACCACGCCACCGCCGCCGGGGAGCAGGCCGAGGGTGACCTCGGGGAGACC
Source organism: Amycolatopsis azurea DSM 43854 (assembly GCF_001995215.1). Taxonomy (GTDB): domain Bacteria; phylum Actinomycetota; class Actinomycetes; order Mycobacteriales; family Pseudonocardiaceae; genus Amycolatopsis; species Amycolatopsis azurea. The sequence continues at coordinate 108,798 of NZ_MUXN01000004.1, read as the reverse complement.
GATCTGGCTGCCCTTGACGTCGGCCGCGATGCGGTGGTGCGTCGCGAGCGCGAGTTCGAGGCCGCCGCCGAGCGCGGCGCCGTTGATGGCGGCCACGACCGGCTTGCCCAGCTGCTCCAGCCGTCGCATCTGGCCCTTCATCAGGCCGCTGCTCTCGGTGATCTCGGCCGCGTTCTCCGGCTTGGCCTGGATCAGGTCGTTGAGGTCGCCGCCGGCGAAGAAGGTCTTCTTGGCGGAGGTCAGGACGACACCGGTGATGTTGTCCTTCTCCGCCTCCAGGCGATCCACGACCACGCCGAGCGACTCGCGGAAGTCGGCGTTCATCGTGTTGGCGGACTGCTTCGGGTCGTCCAGGGTGAGCACGACGATGCCGTCGGCGTCCTGCTCCCAGCGGATGGTCTTCGCTTCAGTCATTGTCTCTTCCTCAGACCCGCTCGATGATGGTCGCGACGCCCATGCCGCCGCCGATGCACAGGGTGACCAGGGCGCGGCGCGCCTGACGACGCTCCAGCTCGTCGACGACGGTGCCGACCAGCATCGCGCCGGTGGCGCCCAGCGGGTGCCCCATCGCGATGGCGCCGCCGTTGACGTTGACCTTCTCCTCGTCGAGGCGCAGGTCCTTGATCCACTTGAGGACGACCGAGGCGAAGGCCTCGTTCAGCTCCCACAGGTCGATGTCGTCCGGGGTGAGGCCGGCGATCTTGAGGACCTTCTCGGTGGCCGGGGTCGGGCCGGTGAGCATGATCGTGGGCTCGGAGCCGACGGTCGCGGTGGCCACGATGCGGGCGCGCGGGGTCAGGCCGAAGTCCTTGCCGATCTGCTCGTTGCCGACCAGGACGACGGCGGCGCCGTCGACGATGCCGGACGAGTTGCCGCCGGTGTGGACGTGGTTGATCTTCTCGACCGAGTGGTACTTCTGGAGCGCGACGGCGTCGAAGCCGCCCAGCTCACCGATACCGGCGAAGGCGGGCTTGAGCTTGCCGAGGCCCTCGACGGTGCTGCCCGGGCGACGGTGCTCGTCGTGGTCGAGGATCGTGACGCCGTTGATGTCCTTCACCGGGACGACGGACTTCGCGAAGTAGCCGCCGGACCAGGCCGCTTCGGCCTTCTCCTGCGAGCGCACGGCCCACGCGTCGACGTCCTCGCGGGAGAAGCCCTCGATGGTCGCGATCAGGTCGGCGCCGGTGCCCTGCGGGACGATGTAGTTGTCGTACGCGGTGGCGGGGTCCATGAACAGCGCGCCGCCGTCGGAGCCCATCGGCACGCGCGACATCGACTCGACGCCGCCGGCGATGATCAGCTGGTCCCAGCCGGAGCGCACCTTCTGCGCGGCGGTGTTGGTGGCTTCGAGGCCGGAGGCGCAGAAGCGGTTCAGCTGTACGCCGGCGACGGATTCGGGAAGGCCCGCGTTCAAGGCCGCGGTGCGCGCGATCACGGCGCCCTGCTCGCCGACCGGGGACACGACGCCGAGGACGATGTCGTCGATCACGGCGGGGTCGAGGTTCGGGTGCCGGACCTTCAGTTCCTCGATGAGGCCGACCACGAGATCGACCGGCTTGGTGCCGTGGAGGGCACCGCCCTTGTTCTTGCCGCGAGGCGTACGGATCGCCTCGTAGATGTAGGCCTCGCTACTCACAGAAAAACTCCTCCGCAGTACGGCGCTGTCTCAGAGATGCACACAGCCGGATCGTACCGGCCAGTAGCCATGCTAATGGCCATTAACATAAACCGCGATAACCCCATGGTGTCAATGGGTTGCGATGCACGCAACCGGCGCTATCGTGTGTTCACCTATGGATCACCCGACCGAGCGTTCCCCGCGACCGCGCGACCGCAAGGCCCAGCTGGCCGGCCTCGCCGCGGAGCTGTTTCGCGCCCGCGGGTTCCACGGCGTCGGCATCAACGACATCGCCGCCGCCGCCGGGATCACCGGGCCCGCGCTCTACCGGCATTTCGCGGACAAGCAGGCGGTGCTGTCCTACGTCGTGCTGTCCGGCATCGACGACATGGAGACCGCCACCACCGAGGCGCTCGCCGACGTCGACCTTCCGGTTCCCGCCCAGGTCAAGGCCCTGTTGGGCACCCTCGCCGCGCAGGCCGTGGAGCGGCGCGAGGTCGCCGCGCTGTGGCGCTGGGAGGGCAGGCATCTGCCCCGGGAAGGCCGCCGGGAGATCCGCCGCCGGTCCGGCGCGGTGCTCGAAGCGTGGTCCAAAGCGCTGCTCGCGCTGCGTCCCGAACTCACCCCCGACGATGCCGAGCTGCTGTGCTGGGCGGGGCTGAGCGTCTTCGGCAGCGTGTCCGTCCATCACACATCCGTGGCGAAGAAGCGCTTCGCACAGATCCTCGTGCAGCTGGCGGAGTCGGTGCTGCATGTCACACTGCCCAAGCCCACGGAGCCCGCCGAAGAGGCGCCGTCGATCGCGCTCGGCGAGCCGTCCCGCCGCGAGCAGATCCTCGCGGCCGCGACCGAGCTGTTCGGGCAACGCGGCTTCCGCGCGGTGAGCATGGAGGAGATCGGCGCGGCGGCCGGGATCGCCGGGCCGAGTGTGTACCGGCACTTCCCCAGCAAGGCCGCGCTGATGGTGGCGATCGGGCACCGCGCGGCCGACAGGCTGGCACTCGCCGCGGAACGCGCGTTGCGCGCCGACGACGAACGCGACGCGCTGCGCAGGCTGGCGGCGTCCTACGTGCACACGCTGCTCCACACGCCCGAGCTGCTGGTGTCCTTCTCCGGCAGCCCCATGGAACTGCCGGAACGTGACAAGGCGGACCTCATCCGGGTCCAGCGGGACTACGTCGCGCGCTGGATCGCGCTGGCCTCCGAGGTCCGCCCGGAACTGAGCCTGCGCGAAGTGAAGATCACCGTGCACGCGGCGCTGACCATCGCGAACGACCTCGCGCGCACCCGGCGGGTCAACGGCCGCCCGAACATCGAGGCCGAGCTGACGGCGCTGATGCACGCGGTCCTGAAAGTCAGCTTCTAGCAAACTCGCGTGTCCCGCAAAGACGAGCGGTGCACGATGTGCGCGTGCCCACGAAACGCGGCCTGCATCTGGTGACCCGGGAAGAAGACCACAAGGTCACCACGCTGGAGCTCTTCTTCGACCTGGTCTTCGTCTACGCCATCACCCAGACCACTCAGCTGATGGCCGATCACCTCACCCCGCTCGGCATCGGGCAGGGGGTGGCCATGATCGCCGTGCTGTGGTGGTGCTGGTGTGCCTACGCCTGGCTGGCCAACACCCTGCACGTCGACCGCGGCATCGCCCAGCTGGCGATGTTCGCCGCGATGGGGACGATGTTCCTGGTCTCGCTGACGATCCCGGAGGCGTTCACCGACCTGCCCGGCGGCCTGTACGCGCCGCTGATGTTCGTCGGCTGCTACTTCGTCGTGCGGCTGCTGCACCTGACCGCGTATTTCGGCGCCGCCCGGACGGATCCGGAGCTGCGCAAGGTCGTCCTGAAGATGTTCGTCGGGCTGCTGCCGAGCGTCGCGCTGCTGACCGCCGCGGCCTTCTTCTCCGGCTGGGTCCAGCTCGGCATCTGGGCGGTCGCGATGCTGGCCGACTACGTCAACGTCTTCCGGACCCGGTCCTCGGACTGGCGGCTGCACCAGCCCGGACACTTCGCCGAGCGGTTCGGGCTGATCGTGATCATCGCGCTCGGCGAGTCGATCGTGGCGATCGGCATCGGGATCAGCTCGTACCCGATGTCGTGGCCGATCACGCTGGCCGCCGTCTTCGGGCTGGTGCTGGCGTCGGCGATGTGGTGGATGTACTTCGCCGTCGTCGCGCATGTCTCCGAGCACAACCTGAAGCGCGCGGAGGGCGTGGAGCGGGTGCAGATCGGGACGGACACGTACACGTTCCTTCACCTCCCGCTCATCGCCGGGATCGTGCTCGTGGCGCTCGGTCTGAAGAAGTCGCTGCTCTACGTTTCCGACACCGAACACCACAGCCTCTCCGACGGCCTGCACGGGACGCCGATCTGGGCGCTGACCGGCGGGCTCGCGCTCTACCTGATCGCGTTGAGCGGGCTGCGGCGGCGGAACCTGGGCGCATGGAACGTCCAGCGGCTGGTGCTCGCGGTGCTCCTGCTGGCCGCGACGCCGTTGCTGGAGCTGGTGCCGGCGATCGTGCTGGTCGGCGTCGTGGCGACGGCGGCGGTGGGCCTGGTGCTGTTCGAGAGGACGCGACTGGCGAAGCAGCCGGCGGCGCCCGTCCAGTGACCGAACGGTGCAGGTGGTCGTGAGTGGTAAGTGTCGTTCTAACCCCACTTACCACTCACGACCACCGCGCCCCACCACCCACCGCGGCCTCGTCGCTCTCTGGCCCGAAAGCTGATCCGGCGTGAGTAATCCGGTCCTGCCCGACCGCCCGAATCACTCACCGGCGTGACGTTCGCCTCCCCCATGGTGGCGGATCCGCCCGAGGGGAGTTAACCTACTCGTGAGTAGGTAAGCGAGGCAGGGAGACTCACCGTGGGTGCGCCTAGGAAACGAGACGCGATGGGCCTTGGCCTGTCCGCGCTCACCCGGCTGGCCGGGAGCAAGGTCATTGAACGGGCCGGACTTCGGAAGCCCGTGCAGAACCTGGTCAGTGCCGGGACGCGCAACGGCTTCCGGGTCGCGGGCGCGGCGGGACGGACGTTCAAATCCGCCCAGAAGCTGGGCAAGCCCGCGCGGCTCGCGCCGACCGAGGACACCGGGCTGTTCGACCTCACCCCGAGTGAGGACCAGCAGCTCATCGTCGAGACCGTGACGGAGTTCGCGGCCGAGCAGCTGCGGCCCGCCGCGGCCGACGCCGACGCCAAGCTCCAGGCCCCCGAAGGCCTGTTGAGCCGCGCCGCCGAACTCGGCATCACGCTCGTCGGCATCCCCGAGGAGCTGGGCGGGGTCGGCACCGAACGGTCGGTCGTCACGAACGCGCTGGTCGCCGAGGCCCTCGCGCACGGCGACCTCGGGCTGGCCGTCGCGGTGCTCGCGCCGTCCGCGGTCAGCACCGCGCTGGTGGCCTACGGCGACGAGCAGCAGCAGGCGGACTACCTGCCCGCGTTCGTCGGCGAGAACGTCCCGGCCGCGGCGCTCGCGCTCCAGGAGCGCACGGCGTTGTTCGATCCGTTCAAGCCCGCCACCAAGGCCCGCCGCACGCCGAAGGGCTACCAGCTCGACGGTGTGAAGTCGCTGGTCCCGCGTGCCGCGGACGCCGAACTGTTCATCGTGTCGGCCGACCTGGAGGGCCGCGGCCCGGCGCTGTTCCTCGTGGAGTCGTCGAACTCCGGCGTCACCATCGAGACCGAACCGGCGATGGGCCTGCGCGGCGCGGCGACCGGGAAACTGCACCTGGAGAAGGTCGCCCTGCCCGCCGGGGCGCTGCTCGGCGGCGGCAAGGCCGAGGTCTTCACCGAGGTCGTCCGGCTCTCGCGGCTCGGCTGGGCCGCCCTGGCCGCCGGTACCGCGAAGGCCGTCCTCGACTACGTGGTGCCCTACGTCAACGAGCGCAAGGCGTTCGGCGAACCGGTGAGCCACCGGCAGGCCGTCGCGTTCTCGGTGGCCGACATCGCCATCGAACTGGAAGGACTGCGGCTGGTCGCGCTGCGCGCCGCCGCCCGCGCCGAACAGGGCAAGCCGTACGCCCGCGAGGTCGCGCTGGCCCGGAAACTGGCCGCCGACAAGGGAATGCAGATCGGCAGCGCCGGGGTGCAGCTGCTCGGCGGACACGGGTTCGTCAAGGAGCACCCGGTCGAGCGCTGGTACCGCGACCTCCGTGCGATCGGCGTCATGGAAGGCGCCGTCCTTCTCTAGGACTTTCGAAAGGCAATCATGATCAACCTTGAGGTTCCGAAGAAGGCCGGCACCCTGATCAACCAGGCGTACCAGGCCGCGGCCGAGGTGTTCCGGCCGATCTCGCGCAAGTACGACCGCGCCGAGCACACCTACCCGGCCGAACTCGACATGTTCGCCGCGCTGCTGGACGGGCTGAACTCCTCCGGCGAGGGCGGCGCGGGCGCGGCGGGCGTCCGCCGGTCCGAGAAGAACGAGAAACCGGGCAACCGCAACGGCTCCAACCTCAACATCGTGCTCGGCACGATCGAGATGTGCTGGGGCGACGTCGGACTGCTGCTGTCCATGCCGCGGCAAGGGCTCGGCAACGCCGCCATCGGCTCGGTCGCCACCGACGAACAGCTCAAGAAGTTCTCCGGGCTGTGGGCCGCGATGGCGATCACCGAACCGGACTGCGGCTCGGACTCGGCCGCGATCACCGCCACCGCGCGCCTGGACGGCGACGAGTACGTGATCAACGGCGAGAAGATCTTCGTGACCGCGGGCGAACGCGCCGACGCCGTCGTCGTCTGGGCCACCCTGGACAAGACGAAGGGCCGCGCGGCGATCAAGTCCTTCGTCGTCGAGAAGGGCACGCCGGGCTTCGAGGTGGTGCGCGTCGAGCACAAACTCGGCATCCGCGCCTCCGACACCGCCGTGCTGCGCTTCGAGAACGTCCGCGTGCCCAAGGAGAACCTCCTCGGCACGCCGGAGATCGACACCGCCAAGGGTTTCGCCGGGGTCATGCAGACCTTCGACAACACCCGTCCGCTGGTCGCCGCGATGGCCATCGGCGTCGCCCGCGCGGCGCTGGAGGAGACCCGGAAGATCCTGACCGGCGCCGGGGTGACCATCGACTACGACAAGCCGGTCCACAGCCAGCACGCGGCGGCCGCCACCTTCCTCCAGCTGGAAGCCGACTACGAATCGGCGTACCTGCTGACCATGGAATCGGCGTGGATGGCCGACAACCGCAAGCCGAACTCGCTCCAGGCGTCGATGGCCAAGGCGAAGGCGGGCCGGTCGGTCGTCGAGATCACGCTGAAATGCGTCGAGCTGGCCGGAACCTTGGGCTACACCGAGGAATCGCTGCTGGAGAAGTGGAGCCGGGACGCGAAGATCCTGGACATCTTCGAGGGCACGCAACAGATCCAGCAGCTCATCGTGGCGCGCCGGATCCTGGGCAAGACGTCGGCCGAGCTCAAGTAGCGCCGAAGTGCCGCGAAGGGGCCCGTGCAGCTGCACGGGCCCCTTTTTTGTTTATTCCCAACAGAATGACAACACCATCAAGTGAACCGCCGCGGCGGCCGAACAGAGGTACTCTCTAGCCTTCCCAGCCCGCGAAGGCCGGAGTCGCGATGAGACTCGCCGCTCGACAGCTCTCCCCTGTCGCATACTGGTGCCTCGTCGTCCTCGGCGTCACGGTCTGCTACTTCGCGGCGGCCCAGATCGGCATCCAATGGGCGATCGTGCGCGACCAGATCTCGCCGCTGTGGCCCGCGGCGGGCGTCGCACTGGCGGTGCCGATGCTGCTGGGGCCGAGGTTCTGGCCGGGCATCTTCCTCGGTGCCCTCTTGACGAACATCGCCCTCGGGCCTTCGCTGGTCACGGTCCTGGTGATCTCCGCGGGGAACACGATCGGCCCGATGCTGGCCTACGCGGTGATGCGGCGGGCGGGCTTCCGCAACCAGCTCGACCGGCTTCCCGACGCCGTCTTCCTGGTGGCGGCCGGGGCGGCCGGGGGCACGGCCGTCAGTGCCGTGCTGGGCACCGGCGCGCTGGTCCTCGACGGCGCGTTGGGCACGGGCGACTTCTGGGCCACGGCGCTCGTGTGGTGGACCGGCGACGCGATGGGCGTCCTGACGATCACGCCCCTGCTGCTCCTGGCGCCGAGGTTCCGCCTGCCGACCCGCGTTCCCCTCGCCCGTTGGGCCGAGGCGGTGGCGCTGACGGTCTGCGGCCTCGGCACCGCGGTCCTCGCGTCCACCACCACGTCCAAGCTGTTCCTGGTCTTCCCTGTGCTCGTCTGGGCGGCTTTGCGCTTCCGCCAGGCCGGGGCCATGCTGTGCTCGTTGTGCGTCTGCGCGTTCACGATCTTCGCCGCCGTGCACGGGATCGGCCCCTACGGTTCCTACGAGCTGGCCACCCGGATGCTGCACGTCCAGGCCTTCGACGCCACCGTCGGGATGACGGCGCTGGCGTTGTCGACGATCGTCCTGCAGCGCGACCGCGCGACCGCCGAAATCACCGACGCCTGGCGCCAGATCACCGAAATGGTGGACATGATCGCGCCACGCCAGTCACTCCGCAGCGCCATGACTCAGCGCGAAGACGACGAACTCGCCGGCTGAGGCTCAGGCGGCCTGTGCGTCGAGGAAGCGGTCGAGGTGACGCCACGTGGTCTCGCGCGCCTTCCGGCCGGTGAGGACGCCCAGGTGACCGCCGGGCGCGGTCTCGAAGGTCACCGACGGTGCGTTGTCCAGCAGGCCGGTGAGCCGTTCGACGGCCGCGCGCGGGGCGATCGTGTCGTTCTGCCCGGCGATGACCAGGGTGGGCACCTTGACGCCGGACAGCGCGATGTTGCGCCCGTTGAGGTCGACCGTGCCCTCGGCGAGGTCGTTGGCGCGGAAGAACCGGTGGTAGATCTGGCCGAACGTGCGCCCGGGGTAGGCGATCATGTTGTCCATGAAGTGGTCGACGGCCTCGATCTGCGCCAGATAGTCCCGGTCATCGAGATTCTTCAGGATCGCGAGGGGTTTGGTGATCTCCTTGCTGATCCCGGTCGCGCGGAAGACGCGGCTGACCAAATAGGACGGTGCGCCGCCGAGCACGCGGTAGATCGGGGTCAGCAGGTGGCCGCCGGTGAGGTCCACCAGCGGGCGGAACGGGGCGATCAGCGGGATCGCGGTGAAGTCGAAGGGCGACGCGATGGTCGCGACCGACTCGATCGGCAGATCGGGCTGGTCGGCGGTGGTCAGCAGGGAGAAGATCCCGCCGAGGCACCAGGCGATGATGTGCACGCCCTGGCCGCCGGAGTCCTCGCTGACCTTGCGGATCGCGCGCGGGAGCACCTCTTCGATCCAGTGCTCGATGCCGAGGCGCCGGTCGGAGAAGGCGACGTTCCCGTAGTCGACCAGGTAGGTGTTGCGGCCGCCGTCGACCAGGTGCTCGGCGAGGCTGCAGCCGCGGCGCAGGTCGAAGCACAGCGCGGGCGCGGCCAGCGGCGGCACCAGCAGCACCGGCGGCCCGTCCACCGGCTTCCCGTTGGTGCGAAGCCGGTAGACCGACCGGTTGGGGCCCTGGTCGATCAGGACGCGCGGAACCGGGCGGAGATCGGCGACACCACCGTGCAGCACCTTCCCGACGACGTTCGACGCGGCGGCGGCGAGCCGTGCCGGGGGTGTGGCCATGGTGTGCCTCCTGGGGAATCAACGCGGTAAGACGTAATCTTGCCGGTTGGGGGCGCACGACTCAACACCGCCACGGTCCTGGGTCGTCCATTTCGGACAGTGGCTAGGCCGTACGAGTTAAGAACCGGCGTCCTTTTCCGCGGCCGGGGCACTGCGCGCGGCCCGCGATTCGTACTCCGCGCGAGCACTGGAATGCGTTGCGGAGGACAGAATCTTGTCGCCGCCGAGCGCACGGATCAGCCCTTCTCCGAGACGACGCGGAAGCAGTCGTGTGATCCTGCCCATGGCGTCCAGCGATGCGGGAACGAAGACGTCGAACTTGGGACGGCGCAACGCATCGACAATGGCCTGCGCCACATCTTCGGGCTGCACCGACTTGAAGAATTTCGCCTCGCCGAGCCCGCTGGCCAGTTCCGTGCGCACCACGGCGGGCATCACGCAGGACACCAGCACGCCGGTCCCGTGCAATTCCAGATGCACCGATTCCGACAAACCGACGACGGCGTGCTTCGTGGCGCAGTAGGTGGCGGCGCCGGGGAAGCCTGCCTTTCCCGCCATCGAGGCGATGTTGACGATGTGGCCGGTGCCACGCGGGCGCATCCGCTTCACGGCTTCCCTGGTGCCGTGGATGACCGCGTGCAGGTTGATCTCCAGCAGCCTGCGGGTCGCCGCGTCGTCCTCTTCGTCGAGCGGCGCGAGCGGCATGATGCCCGCGTTGTTGATCAGCACGTCGATCGGACCGACACGCCGCTCGACCTCGTCGAGGAACTCGGTGAAGCCCTTCGTGTCGGTGACGTCGAGCGGCAGCGCCTCCGCGCCCAGCTCGGCCGCGGTCTTCTCCGCGAGGACCTGGTCGAGGTCGCCGATGACCACCTTCGCGCCGAGCCGGGACAGCGCCGTCGCGGTACTGGCGCCGATGCCCTGCGCCGCTCCGGTGATCACGACGACCTTGCCTGCCAGGGAACGTTCACGCTTGGCCATGGGGCTCCTCTGTGACTTCGCTGTCCGGGGCACTGTTGGCGATGTGTCAACTATGGTGCACCCGAAGCCGCGAGGACGCCAGCCCTACGGCCGCTGCTCGAACACCTGCCCGATCCAGCCCTTGACGTCGAACCGCTCCGTCGGCTTGAAACCCTGGCTTTCGTAGTAACGCTGCAGGTCGCCGTCGCCGCCGGCCCAGCAGTCGACCCGCACCAGCCCGATACCGCGTTCCCGCGCCTCGGCCAGCGCGAACTCGATGAGCCGCGAGCCGACCCGGTGCCCGGTGAACCGGCGCGAGGTCAGCAGCAGACCAAGGTAGATCTCGGGCTCGTCGACCGGCGAGACGTGCGGGAAGCGGTCACCGAGGACGATCGCCCCGGCCGCCTCGCCGCCGATCTCGGCGATGTACAGGCCCGGCCCGTCGGCCATCCCACGGACCCGCTCGACCCGCTTCGGGATCGTGGACCACGGCTCGGTCCCCCACTGGCCCGCACTGCCGCGGCCGGCCAGCCACGCGACGACCTCGTCGAACATGTCCAGCAGCGTTTGAAAGTCCCCAGAACCACCCTGGCGGATGATGAAATCGCTCATGCTTCCGTTCTACAACATGGCGAGGATGCGCTGCGGTGGCGTAGTGGGTCAGCGTGGTCGTGAGTGGTAAGTGTCGTTCTAGCGGACCTTTATTTGCCTACCTGCTGGGTCCGTCGCGTCGTCTAACACTGGACGTGGACGACGCGGCCTTTGACCAAGCCCGGCGCAGGTTGCGAAAGCCACTTTCGCAACGTTGAAGGTTGCGAAAGTGGCTTTCGCATCACGAGCACCCCAACCCAGCGGTCCCGGCGGCATCGAGCGTCGCGAAAGCCACTTTCGAGACACCAGACGTCCTGAAAGTGGCTTTCGCGACACGCCGCAGTGAGCCCTCTGAAGTACCCCGGCCGCCGGACCAGCGCGACCCGACACCTCCCTCGCCAGGTGGGTCGGGTGGGTCGTGAGTAGTAAGTCGCGTTAGAACGACACTTACCACTCACGACCACCTGTACCGAAGCGGCACCGGCGCCCCGTCACGTCCGCGGCTGTCAGGCGACGCCGAGGTGCCGTGAGATCAGCATCCGCTGGACTTCCGAGGTCCCCTCCCCGATCTCCAGGATCTTCGCGTCCCGGTAGAAGCGGCTCACGGGGAACTCGTTCATGAAGCCGTACCCGCCGAAGATCTGTGTCGCGTCCCGCGAGTTGTCCATGGCGGCGTTCGACGCGACGAGCTTCGCGATCGACGCCTCCTTCTTGAACGGCTCGCCGCGCAGCATCTTCGACGCCGCCGCGTAGTACGCCAGCCGCGCGGTGTGCGTGCGCACCTCCATGTCGGCGATCTTGAACTGGATCGCCTGGTACTCGCCGATCTTGTGCCCGAACGCCTCGCGTTCCTTCACGTACTTCAGGCATTCGTCGACACAGCCCTGCGCGAGCCCGACGCTCAGCGCGGCGATCGCGACCCGGCCTTCGTCCAAAATGGACAGGAACTGGGCGTAGCCGCGGCCGCGTTCGCCGACCAGGTTCTCGGCGGGGACGCGGACGTCGTCGAACGAGAGCTCGTGCGTGTCCGAGCAGTTCCAGCCGACCTTGGAGTACTTCGGCGCCACGGCGAAGCCCGGCGTGCCGGACGGGACGATGATCGCCGAGATCTCCTTGCGCCCGTTCTCCTTCACGTCGGTGACGGCGGTGACCGTGACCAGTTTCGTGATGTCGGTGCCGGAGTTGGTGATGAACGACTTGCTGCCGTTGATCACCCAGGTGTCGCCGTCCAGTTTCGCGCGCGTGCGGGTGGCGCCCGCGTCCGAACCGCCGCCGGGTTCGGTGAGCCCGAACGCGCCGAGCGCGGTGCCGGCGCACAACTCGGGAAGCCACTTCTCCTTCTGTTCCTCGGTGCCGAACCGGTAGATCGGCATGGCACCGAGGGAAACCCCGGCTTCGACGGTGATCGCGACCGAGGAGTCGACGCGCGCCAGTTCCTCCAGCGTCAGGCACAGCGCGAAGTAGTCGCCGCCCATGCCGCCGTACTCCTCGGGGAAGGGCAGGCCGAACAGGCCCATGTCGGCCATCTTCGCGACGATCTCGTACGGGAACTCCTCCCGCTCGTACAGGTCGCCGATGACCGGGGCGACCTCGGAGCGCGCGAACTCCTCGACCGTCTTGCGCAGCGCCTCGTACTCGTCATCCAGCCGAAAGTCGATCATGAGTCATCCTTTTGGGGTGTCACCACGGCTACCGTCTCGTCCAGCGCGACCTGTTGGCCCGCCCGGACGGGGAGTTCGCTGACCACGCCGTCGATCGGCGCGGTGATCGTGTGCTCCATCTTCATCGCCTCGACGACCACGAGCGGCGTCCCGGCGCTCACGACGTCGCCCGCGGCGACCTTGACCACGAGCACCGTCCCGGGCATCGGACTGGTCACCGGCCCGGCGCCGCCCGCGGCACCGGCGGCCGACCGCAGCCTTTCGCGCTCACCGATCGCGAAACTGTGCCCGTCACGCGCGAGCCAGACGGTCCTCCCGCTCCCGGCCGCGTGCCGGTAGCGGTGGAAACCGGTGGGATGCCGGACTTCCAGCAGATCGCCCTCGCGCCGCGCGGAAACCCGGACGGCTTCGGTGCCGTCGACGCTTACGAGCGCGTTCGCCGGGGTGCCCTGCACCCGCACCACGGCTTCGGAAGTCCCCGACTTCAGGGCGAAGTCGATGCCGCCGGACGCGCCGAGCCGCCAGCCGTCGGGAACGTCCCATGGATCGACGACGGATCCCTGCGGTTGCAGGGAAAGCAGCCTGTCGAGCGCGGCGGCCACGAAGAACTCCGGCGGCACCACGTCGGAGACCAAAGTGGACAGTCGCCGGTCGACGAGGCCGGTTTCGAGCTTGCCGTCGCGGACGTCGTCGTCGGCGAGCAGCCCGCGCAGGAAGGCGACGTTCGTGCCGAGGCCGAGCAACGCGGTGTCCGCGAGCGCCAGATCGAGCCGGTGCAGCGCGGCCGCGCGGTCCGGCCCCCAGGCGATGACCTTGGCCAGCATCGGGTCGTAGTTCGAGCCGATGACCGCGCCCTCGCTCATCCACGAGTCGACGCGGACACCTTCGCCCGCCGGTTCGTGGACCGCGAGCACGGTCCCGCCCGTCGGGATGAATCCGCGAGCGGGGTCTTCGGCGTAGACGCGGGCTTCGACGGCGTGGCCGTCCAGCCGGACGTCGTCCTGCGACACGGTGAGCACGTCCCCCGCGGCGATCTTGACCTGCCACTCGACGAGATCGAGCCCGGTCACCAGTTCGGTCACCGGATGCTCGACCTGGAGACGCGTGTTCATCTCCATGAAGAAGAACTCGTCCGGCGCCTTGGCCGACACGATGAACTCGACCGTCCCCGCGCCGACATAACCCACCGAGCGCGCGGCCTCGACGGCGGACGCGCCCATCTTGGCGCGCGTGGCTTCGTCGAGGAGAACGGACGGCGCCTCTTCGATGATCTTCTGGTGCCGCCGCTGCAGGCTGCATTCGCGTTCGCCGAGGTGGATCACGTTGCCGTGGGTGTCGGCGAGCACCTGGATCTCGATGTGCCGCGGCGTCGTGACGAACCGCTCCATGAGCAGCGTGTCGTCACCGAAGGAACCCTTGGCCTCGCGACGGGCGGACTCGACGGCGGCGTCCAATTCGGACAGTTCGTTGACCAGCCGCATACCCTTCCCGCCGCCACCGGCGGACGGCTTGAGCAGCAGCGGGAACCCGACCTTCACCGCGGCGTCGGCGAACCCGCCTTCAGGAATGTCCACATCGGACGCTCCCGGCACGACGGGGACCCCGGCCGACGACACCGTCGCCTTGGCGCGGATCTTGTCGCCCATGGCGTCGATCGCGTCGACCGGCGGGCCGATGAAGACCAGCCCGGCCTCGGCGCAGGCGCGGGCGAATTCCGCGTTCTCCGCGAGGAATCCGTAGCCGGGGTGGACCGCCTGCGCGCCCGTGTCGAGCGCGGCCTGCACGATCGCGGGAATGGACAGATAGCTTTTCGCCGCCTCGGCGGGGCCGATGCGGACAGCCGTATGCGCCTCGCGGACGTGCCGCGCGTCGGCGTCCGCGTCGCTGTACACCGCGACCGATCGGATGCCGAGCCCTTGCAGCGAACGGATCACCCGGACGGCGATCTCGCCGCGGTTGGCGACCAGAACCGTGTCGAACATGCTCACATCCTGAAGACGCCGTAGTTGACATCGGACAACGGCGCGTTGGCCGCCGCGGACAGCGCGAGGCCGAGCACCGTGCGGGTGTCCGCCGGGTCGATCACGCCGTCGTCCCAGAGCCGCGCCGTCGAGTAGTACGGGCTGCCCTGCGCCTCGTACTGATCGCGGATCGGCTCCTTGAAGGTCTCTTCGTCCTCCGCGGACCATTCGCCGCCGCGGGACTCGATGGCGTCACGCCGCACGGTCGACAGCACCGAAGCGGCCTGCTCGCCGCCCATCACCGAGATCCGCGCGTTCGGCCACATCCACAGGAAGCGCGGCGAGTACGCGCGGCCGCACATCGAGTAGTTGCCCGCGCCGAACGAGCCGCCGATGACGACGGTCAGCTTCGGCACGCGGGCGCAGGCCACCGCGGTGACCATCTTCGCGCCGTGCTTGGCGATGCCGCCGGCCTCGTAGGCGCGGCCGACCATGAAGCCGGTGATGTTCTGCAGGAACAGCAGCGGGATCGAGCGTTTGTCGCACAGCTCGATGAAGTGCGCGCCCTTCATCGCGGACTCGGCGAACAGGACGCCGTTGTTCGCGATGATGCCGACGGGGTGGCCGTGGATCCGGGCGAACCCGGTGACCAGCGTCGAGCCGTACTCCTTCTTGAACTCGCCGAACCGGCTGCCGTCGACGATCCGGGCGATGACCTCGCGGACGTCGTAGGGCACGCGCGGATCGGTCGGGACGACGCCGTACAGCTCGTTCGGGTCGGCGACGGGTGCCTCGGTCGGGAGGACGTCCCACGGGCGCGGCGTGCGCGGCCCCAAAGTGGACACGATCGAGCGAACGATGCGCAGGGCGTCCGCGTCGTCTTCGGCCAGATGGTCGGTGACGCCGGACTGGCGCGAGTGGACGTCGCCGCCGCCGAGTTCTTCGGCCGTGACGACCTCGCCGGTCGCGGCCTTCACCAGCGGCGGGCCGCCGAGGAAGATCGTGCCCTGATTGCGCACGATGACCGCTTCGTCGCTCATCGCCGGGACGTACGCGCCGCCCGCCGTGCAGGATCCGAGCACCGCGGCGATCTGCGGGATGCCGCGCGCGGACATCGTGGCCTGGTTGTAGAAGATCCGGCCGAAGTGTTCACGATCCGGGAAGACCTCGTCCTGCCTCGGCAGGAACGCGCCGCCGGAGTCCACCAGGTAGACGCACGGCAGGTTGTTGTGCAGCGCGACCTCTTGGGCGCGCAGGTGCTTCTTGACCGTCATCGGGTAGTAGGTGCCGCCCTTGACCGTCGCGTCGTTGGCGACGATCACGCATTCGCGGCCGGAGACCCGCCCGATCCCGGTGATGATCCCGGCCGACGGCGCCTCGTCGTCGTACAGTCCGGTGGCGGCCAGCGGGGACAGCTCCAGGAACGGCGAACCCGGGTCGAGGAGGGTGTCGACCCGGTCGCGTGGCAGGAGTTTCCCCCGTTCGACGTGCCGGGTGCGGGACTTCTCCGGGCCGCCGAGCCGGGCGGCGGCGAGACGTTTGCGCAGGTCCTCGACCAGCTCCGCGTGGGAGGTGACGCTGCGGGCGTACTCGTCGCCGCCTGGGTCGGCGGAAGTGCTCAGTACGGGTGTGTCCATGGCTCCTCGTCGCCAAGTTAGCCGTCGTTAACTCGTGCCGTCAGGTTAACGTCCACTAACCTCGCTTGTCCACCTGGCCCGGAGGCTGAAGGACGCCATACCCGCATGTGACGCGACAAAGGGGCCCTTCACCGCGCGATATGCAGTGAAGGGCCCCTTCAGCCCTCGCGGTGAAGCTCAGCCGATCGCGGAGACCAGCGTGTTGTAGTAGCCGCCGCGCTGACCGGCGGCGGTCGGGTGGTACGAGTTCACGATCGGCCAGGTGAGGCTGTGCAGGTAGTCGTCGGCCGACGAGCAGATGTTGTGCCCGGTGAAGGCACTCCGCACGTCGACGAACTTCGCGCCGTTCGCGGACGCGCGGGCCGAGAGCACCGACGCCAGCGCGTCGGAACCCGAGTTGATCGCCGAGCGCTTGGTGTCGCTCAGCCCGACCGAGCACGAACCCGGCACCGTGTAGAAGCGCGGGTAGCCGAGGACGACCAGCTTCGCGCTGGGCGCCTTCGCCTTGATCTTGGCGTAAACGTTGTTCAGCAGCCCGGGAAGCGTGTTGTTCACGTAGGTCTTCGCGGTGTTGACCCGGTTGATGCAGGTCTGGTCGCTGCCGGTGGTGCAGGTGGTCATGACGTCGGCGAAACCGGCGTCGTTGCCGCCGACCGAGACCGTCACCAGCGTGGCGCTGGAGGTGACGTTCGCGATCTGGTTCAAGACGTCGCCGGTGCGCGCCCCCGAGCACGCGACGAACTTGAACGTGGTCCCGGCGTGGGCGTTGGCCCACAGCTGGGGGTAGGAGTTGGTACTGCGCATGCAATCGCCCGAGTTCCCGTAGCTGCCGGCACCGACGCCGGACGAGTACGAGTCACCGAGCGCCACGTAGTTGGTCGCCGCCTGGGCGGTGCCCGCGAGACCGAGGGTGGCCAGGACGGCGACCCCCAGTGCCGCACCTAAACGAGTGAAGGAAAGTGCTTTGATCCGAGCAGGGACGGACATGGTCACTCCTTTGTGACAAGTTAACGAGAGACAGCATTACCAGGTGGTAGGCCAACACAACAGGGTCATTTCCCCAGGTAACCCGCTTGGCTCAGGCTGGAAGTACGGCCACGTGTTAGCGCTCGCTAACACGCGGCCTTAATATGGCCAGATGCCGGCGAACCCCACCCCACTCGTGAACGGCGAGAAGGCGAACAGGCGCGAACAGATCATGGCCGCCGCCGCCGAGCTCTTCGCCCACCACGGATTCCACGGCGTCGGCATCGACGACATCGGCGCTGCCGTCGGGATCTCCGGCCCGGCGCTGTACCGGCATTTCCGCAGCAAGGACGCCATCCTCGGCGAGATGCTCAACTCGATCAGCCGCTATCTCCTCGACGGCGGGACAGCCAGGGCGAGCCAGCGGGACGAGCCGGGTGAGGTTCTCGAAGCACTGGTGAATTTTCACGTGGACTTCGCGCTCGCGCATCCCGCGCTGATCACCGTTCAAGAGCGCAACCTCGCCAATCTCACCGACAGTGACCGCAAACAGGTCCGCGCCATGCAGCGCCAGTACGTCGAGGTCTGGGTGCGCGCGATCAGCGACGCCGTCCCCGGGATCGGCGAGCGGCAGGCGCGTTCGGCGGCGCACGCGGTCTTCGGGTTGATCAACTCGACGCCGTACAACCGCCATCTCGGTGACAGCGAACTGACCGAAATGCTCTGTCGCCTCGCGCTGGGTGCACTGCACGCCGCCAAGTGACCACGTCCGGGTTTCGGCCTATCCCCACTTTTCCGTCCTCTGGTGTTTGATAGGCACGTGGAGCCGGACAGGAGCGAGTACGAGCGGAGGCTCGTCGAAAAGGCGCAGCGTGCGCTCGTGGCGATCAGCCTCGGGGAGGACGCCGAGGCGCTCGACGAGCTCACGCCGACCGCCGTCGAGCCCCGGGCCCGCTCCGAAGAGACCAAAGAGCTCGTGATGATGCTCTTCGGCGAATGCAGTGCCATGGTGTCGACCCTCGGTGACGGCGGCAGTGCCCCGGTCAAGGTGCAGGTGTTCGACGAGGACGGTGAAGAGGTCTCGATCGACCAGGCGGACCCTCCGGTGCGGACCGCCGTGCGCACGCTGCTGGCCGAGGTGCACGGCAACAGCGAGGCCGCGCAGGAGCAGGTCGAGATCGCGCTCGCCAACGCCGCTCCGGACGAGGTGGACAGCCTGGTGCTGCAGGCGCTGAGGTGGACGATCCGGCTGTCGGCGGAATGCCTGGACCGGGACCTGCCTGTGGCGCCCTGGATCTCGGACGCCGTCGCGGACTAGGCGCTGTCCTGCGGGCGCCGGGTGTCAGCGAATCGGGAGCCGGTCGGGTTCCCAATGTCGCATCAGGGACGCTCAGTGTCCCCAATGCGACATTGGGGACACTGAGCGACGGCGACTGGGCAAGCGATCCGGCGGGAACGCGTTGTGAAAGCTACTTTCGCAACCTTCAACGTTGCGAAAGCGGCTTTCACAACGGCATGTCGCACCGCGCGGTCGGCGGGGCTAACCCAGCAGCGACCTGACCAGCTTCGCGATCTGCTCGGTCTCGATCAGGAACGAGTCGTGCCCGTACGGCGAGCCGATGACGGCGAACTCGGCCCCGGCGACCCCGTCCGCGATCGCCCGCGACTGGTACAGCGGGTAGAGCCGGTCACTGTCCACCCCGGCGGCGACCGTACGCGCGGTGATCCGGCCGAGCGCGTTCGCGACGCCGCCCCGGCCGCGGCCGACGTCGTGGGTGTTCATCGACTCGGTGAGCACCACGTAGCTCCCGGCGTCGAACCGGCGGGACAGCTTCCCGGCGTGGTGGTCCAAATAGGACTCGACGGCGAACCGGCCGCCGCGCAGCGGGTCTTCGCCGTCTTGGTGACGCCGGCCGAAGCGTTGCGCCAGCTCGGCTTCGCTGCGATAGGTCGCGTGCGCGATGCGGCGGGCGATGCCGAGACCGGCGTGTGGACCGCCGCCGGGGACGTCGTGGTAGTCGCCGCCGTGCCAGCCCGGATCGGACCGGATGGCGTGCAGTTGCGGCGCGGCCCAGGCGATCTGGTCCGCCGACGCCTGCGCCGTCGACGCCAGCACGAGCAGCGCCGCGACCCGCTCGGGCTCGCTCACCGCCCATTCCAGCGCGCGCATCCCGCCCATCGAACCGCCGAGCACCGCCGCCCACCGGCCGATGCCCAGCGCGTCCGCGAGGACGACCTCGGCACCGACCTGATCCCGGACCGTCACGGCGGGAAACCTGCTGCCCCAAAGACTTCCGTCCGGATGTGCCGAGGACGGACCGGTCGAACCCTGGCAGCCTCCGAGCACGTTCGGGACCACCACGAAGAAAGCGTCCGTGTCGATCGCCTTGCCCGGCCCGATCAGACCGTCCCACCAGCCGGGGCTGACGTGGCCCTCCTCCGCCGGTCCGACGGCGTGACTGTCCCCCGTGAGGGCGTGCTCGACGAGGATCGCGTTGGTGGCGCCGGAATTCAGCGTCCCCCAAGTCTCGTAGGCGAGCGTGAACGGGAGTTCGCGCCCGGTTTCGAGCGGCTGGAAGCCGGTGACGAACCGGCGCCTGCCGGGCGGATCCCCCTCCCGCCACGCACCGGTGGCGGGAGGGGGATCCAGTGCCTGGGTCACAGAGCCGCCTTGGCCGCCCGGAATCCGGCCTCGAGGTCGGCCTTGAGGTCCTCGATCCCTTCCAGGCCGACGGCGAGCCGCACGAGACCCGGCGTGACACCGCTGGCGAGTTGCTCCTCCGGCGTCAGCTGGCTGTGCGTCGTCGAGGCGGGGTGCACGATCAGGCTGCGCACGTCGCCGATGTTGACCAGCTGGCTGTGCAGTTCCGTACCGTCCACAAAGGCCCGTCCGGCTTCGACGCCGCCCCGCAGGTCGAACGACAGCACCGCGCCGGCACCCTTCGGCAGGTACTTCTTCGCGGCCTCGTGGTACGGGCTCGACGGCAGTCCGGCGTAGTACACCTTCTCGACCTCGTCACGCTGCTCCAGCCATTCGGCCAGCGCCTGCGCGTTGGACACGTGCCGCTCCAGGCGCAGCGACAGCGTCTCGATCCCTTGCAGGATCAGGAAACTGTTCAACGGCGCGATCGCGGCGCCGGTGTCGCGCAGGATCTGGACGCGGGCCTTGGCCGCGTACGCGCCCGGCCCGAGGGCCTCCCAGTACTTGAGACCGTGGTAGCTCGGGTCGGCCTCGTTGAAGCCCGGGAACCGCGCCGGGTCCTTGCCGAAGTCGAACGTGCCGCCGTCGACCAGCACACCGGCGACCGTGGTGCCGTGCCCGCCGAGGTACTTGGTCGCCGAGTGGACCACGACGTCGGCGCCGTGCTCGATCGGACGGACGAGGTACGGGGTCGGCACGGTGTTGTCCACGATCAGCGGGACACCGGCCTCGTGCGCGGCGTCGGCGACCTTGCGGATGTCGAGGACGTTGCTGCCCGGGTTGGCCAGCGTCTCGGCGAAGAACAGCTTGGTGTTGGGCCGGACCGCGGCCTTCCACTGCTCGATGTCGTCCTGGTCCTCGACGAACGAGACCTCGATGCCGAGCTTCGGCAGCGTGTAGTGGAAGAGGTTGTAGGTGCCGCCGTAGAGCGACGGGCTGGAGACGAAGTGGTCACCCGAGTTCGCGATGTTGAGGATGGCCGCCGTCGTCGCCGCGGTCCCGGAGGCGAACGCCAGCGCCGCGACACCGCCCTCGAGCGCGGCGAGCCGCTGCTCCAGCACGTCCTGTGTGGGGTTGTTGATCCGGGTGTAGATGTTGCCCGGCTCGGCGAGGCTGAACAGGTCGGCGCCGTGCTGGGTGTCGCGGAAGACGTACGAGGTGGTCTGGTAGATCGGGGTCGCCCGCGCGCCGGTGGCGGTGTCGGGGGCCGCACCCGCGTGGATCTGCTTGGTCTCGAACGACCATCCGTCCGCGCTCATCGCGATTCTCCTAGCGGTTCAAGGGGTTTCGGCTGTTGCCACCGAAGCTAGCTCCGCCGAACGGAGCACCCAACCGCTCTCAGGAGGTGGGATTCCGCTCCGAAAGGGCGAACCGGTTGCCCTCCGAATCGGTGAACATCGCCCACCAGCCCCACGGCTGCTTCTCCGGGCGGGCCGGGAACTCGACCCCCTTCGACGAGAGCTCTTCGTACGTTTTCTCGATGTCGTCGGCGTAGAAGAAGAAATTGGCCGTCGGGAGTTCGTCGCGCACCTCGGGGTTCTTGGCGTCCTCCGACATGGTGCTCAAGACGAGTGCCGTCATCCCATCGGCTGAAGTGACCTCGACCCATCGGCCCCCGTCGTCACCGTACGGCGCGTCGGTGGTGACCTCGAATCCGACGACCTCGGTCCAGAACTTCTTCGCCCGCTCCTGATCGCTCACCTCGACGACGATCTTGTGCACGCCTCTAATCGCCACTTCCGGCTCCTTTGTATCCAAAATGGATATAACGAGATCGGAGTGTATGCTCCTCGCATGGCCGGCGGCAACCCACAGCTCACCCCCGCGGCGTTCCAGACCCTGCTGGCGCTCGCGAACGGCAGAGGCGGCCGCGCGCACGGGTACGCGATCATGGGTTTCGTCGACACGGTGAGCGGTGGAGCCGCCCAGCTCGGTCCCGGCACGCTGTACCGGACACTCGCGCGGCTCGTCGCCGACGGCCTGGTCGAAGAGGCCCAGGACGAGAGCGAAGACCAGCCGCACGACTCGCGCCGCCGCTACTACCGGCTGACCCCGGCCGGCCGGGAAGTGGCCGCCCGCGAGGCGGAGTTCCTGAGCAGGCTCGTCGCGGTGGCCGGGCAGGCCGGGCTGCTGAAGCGGGCGGAGTCGGCGTGAACCGGGCGCTCGGCCTGACGCCGCATCTGTTCGTCAAGGACGTGGACGCGTCGCTTCTCTTCTACGGCAAGGCGTTCGGCGCCGTGGAGCTGTTCCGCAACGTGTTGCCGAACGGGGTCGTGCTGTTCGTCGAGCTCGCCGTCGGCGACGCGCGGCTGCTGGTGAGCCAGGAGATCCCGCAGCTCGACGCGCTCGCGCCGTCGACCCTCGGCGGTACACCGATGCTGCTGACCTTGGAGACCGAGGACCCGGACGACCTCGTGCGGCGCGCGGTGTTCGCGGGAGCGCGGGTGGAGGCGCCGGTCGAGGAGATGTTCTTCGGTGAGCGTTACGGCCGGATCGTCGATCCCGACGGGCATCGCTGGGCACTGACGACGAAACGGGAGCGGTTCACGCCCGAAGACATCGACGCGAGGACACCGCCCGAGGTCTGACGTGTGCCCACGTGACCGGCGGACGTCTCCTCGGGCAGCGCGTCAGCGCGATGAGGAGACTTCACCGCGCCCGCCTCTTTTGGGCCGGAGGCCCACGAAAACGCGATGAAGGGGCACCTCGACGCCCTGAGTGAGCGATCTTCGCTACGGCCCCTTCGGCGTGTTTTCGTCAGCGGGCGCAAAATAGGGCATGGTTTCGGTACGCAGTGTCGTCGACAGGGTCGGCCCGACACTGCTGCACGCCCTTCAGATCCCCGAGGAGTCCCCCGCCGTCGGCGACGTCGTCATCGCCGAACCCGGCAACACCCTCGCCGCGGGTGACCTCGTCCTCGGCGTCGCGATCACCGAAACGCCCGAAGCCGCGGAGCTCGTGAAGCAGAGCGCGGCCAAAGGCGCCGCCGCGGTGCTGCTGAAGCCGCCGCTCGCGGCGAAACCTTCGGTGAAGCGGGCGGCGAAGTCGGCGGACATCGCGTTGATCGAAGTGCGCTCGGCGACGTCGTGGGCCCAGCTCGTCTGGCTGCTCAGGACGGTCCTCGACGCGCTGGCCGACGAGTCGGACGCGCTGGAGGACGGTGGCGGCCCCGGTTCCGGCGACCTGTTCCGGCTCGCGGACGCCGTCGCTTCGGTGGTCGACGCGCCGGTGACGATCGAGGACACCAACTCGCGGGTGCTCGCCTACTCGGCCCGGCAGGACCTGACCGACTCGGCACGCGTGTCCACGATCATGGGCCGCCGCATCCCCGACGACGTGCTCGCGCGGTTCCGGTCACGAGGCGTGTTCCGCGAGCTTTCCCGTGGACGGCAGACGATCTTCGTGCCCGCGCAGCGCGACGGCACGCTGCCCCGGCTCATCGTGCCGATCCGGATGGGCGGCGAGTTGCTGGGATCGATGTGGGCGGTCGTCGCGGGCCCGGTCTCCGACGAACGCGCCGCCGCGTTCGCCGACGCGGCGCCCGTCGTCGCGCTGCATCTGCTGCGCCGCCGCGCGCACACCGATTCCCAGCGCCGGGTCTCGGCCGAGCTCCTGCGCGCCGTGCTCGAAGGAAAAGCCAGCCCGCGCAAGGCGATCGCGGAACTGGACCTGTCCGAGGAGCCGCACCGCGTCGTCGTCATCGAGGTCTCCGGCGGCGACGGCCGCGACGACGAGGGGCTGCGGCTCGCCCTTCTCGAACGGATCTCACAGGGTGTCGGCAGGCGGCCGGTGGCCACCGAACTCGGCGGCGTGCTCTACGCCGTCGTGCCGGACGGCGACGGCTGGCACGAACTCCGGGCCGCGCTCGAAGCCCTGCCCTCGTCGAGGAAGGGCGGGACGCCGCGGGCGGCGGCGGGTTCGGCCTGCGAAATCGGTGAGCTCGCGACGTCGCGGGCTCAGGCCGACGAGGCACTGGGCCTCCTTCGCGCGAAGCTCGTGCCTGGCCGCGTCGTGGTCTTCGACGAGGCGTGGACGGCGCTTTCGCTGCACCGCGGAGCGACGGCGGCGAGTACCGCGAAGGTGGCCGAACTGGGACCGCTCGGCTTGCTGCGCGCGCACGACGAAGCCCACGAGAGCGGCTACGTCGACACGCTCTACCAATGGCTGAGGCATCCCGGCGACCCGCGCGCGGCCGCGAAAGAGCTTCGGATCCATCCCAACACCTTGAGATATCGCATGCGACGGCTGCTCGATCTCGTCCCGCTGGATCTCGACGATCCCGACGTCCGGCTGGCACTGATCACGCAACTCGTTTCCCTGCGCTGGAGCTGACGGCATTCCACGAGAAACTGTTCCTTGATGAACACTTTGTAGCGCGACAGAACTGTGCGCAGACGTCAGGAAAGGGTCTTTCGGGACCAGTAACCGGCGCGAAAGACCCTTTCCTGACATGTGACAGATTAGTGTGCGCTGGCGCGATATCCGTCCTCAATGGTCTGCCGTACCGCGGCGAGCAGATCCGCACCGGGGTAAAGCGGCAAAAGAACACCGGGGCCACCGTCGACCCGAAGTGCGGCTTCGTAGCCGTGTCCAGGGGTTTCGACCAGGCCGACGACGACATCGGCCGGATTGCCTTCGGTGTCGACGGTGCGGACACGCCGCTCCCGCCGCCAATCCTGATTTGTCATGCGGAACAGAATGGCAGCTTACCGGCCAGTAAGATCAACATCTTGACTCGATCGTGCTGCATTTCCCGATCCGCAGGTTGCACGGCCGCGTCCACCCCCGGCGAACGCGGCCGTGCGTCATACCCGATAACCGAGGTCGTCGGCGACGAATCGCTTCGGGACCATCCGGACCCAGACCGTCCCTTTGCTCTCCGGATCATCGTGCAGGTAAGAAAGAAAACGCGCATCCCATTTGTCCTCGCCGGACCCGAGATACCTGCTCAGCAGCCGCCGTCCACGTGGGACGTCGAACGGCAGCACCTCCGCGTCGCCGCGCGCGAGCACCTGGCGCACCGTCCCGGTGCCGACGTCACAGACGTCGACCGTCACCGCGATCGACGGCGACTCGCGGACGAGACCGGCCAGCTTCGCCCACGGTCCGGTGAGGATCCAGAAGGCCCTGTCCTCCCAGAGGTACCAGGTCGGGCGCACGGTCGGCCCGGTTGTGGCGACCCGGGCGGTCAGCGGACCGGCGAGGAATTCGTCGACGTCGAACATCAGATCTCGAGCACCGTCTTGCCGATCGCGCCGCGCGACTGCATGACCGCGTGCGCGTCCGCCGCCCGGTCGAGCGGGAACCGCTGGCCGATCACGGGTTCCAGCCGTCCGGCGGCGGCTTCGGCGAGCGCGGACTCGGTGAACGCGCGCATCTCGGCCGGTCCGCCGAGGTCCCGGATCACCGTGACCCCGCGCGCGGCGGCGTCCTCTTCGGACACCTCCGTCCACGAACCACTCGACAGCCCGAAGATCAGCATCCGGCCACCCGGCCGGAGGAGACCGAACGACGTCGTCCCGATCTCGCCGCCGACCCCGTCGAACACGACGTCGACCTCGCCCGCCTTCGCCGCCCAGTCCGGTTCGCGGTAGTCGACCGCCAGATCGGCCCCGTGCTCCCGGACGTGCTCGACCTTCGCCGGGCCACCCGCCACGCCGACGACCTCGGCGCCCGCGGCCTTGGCGAGCTGGACGATCAGCCCGCCGACACCACCCGCCGCAGCCTCGACCAGTACGCGTTCCCCGGGCCGGATGCCCGCCGCCGTCACCAGCGCCGTCGCCGTGCGGCCGTCGGCGAGGATCGCCACCGCCGCGTCGAGGGCCAGGCCGTCCGGCACCTCGAAGACGGACTCGGCGGCGACAGCGACCCGTTCCGCGTACGCCCCTGAGCCACCGGTCGAGGTCACGACACGCTTCCCGACCAGGCCGAGATCGGTCCCCTCGCCGACCGCGCTGATCACCCCGCCGACGCCGTTGCCGGGGATCAGCGGCGGTTCGGCACGGAACGGCCCGCCCCCGCCGGCGCGGAACTGCGTCTCGACGAACGTGATGTTGGCGAACGCCACCTCGACCAGGACCTGGCCCGCCGCCGGGACCGGATTGGGCGCCTCGCCGGCGACGAGCACTTCGGGTCCGCCGAACTCTTTCAACCACACCGCTCTCATGTGACCCAAGGTGCAAGCTCGAGTCCACTGGAGGTCAAGCGATTGTGCCGCCGAAACCATGATCGGCTCTCAATCTTGTCGCGGGCACACGATGACACCGCCGTCCGGGTACATCACCGTGAGTGGCAGCACTTGTCGTAGACCCCGCCGCCAGGAGGCATTCCGTGCGTATCGCCGTCCCCCGTGAGATCAAGAGGCATGAGTACCGTGTGGCGCTCACCCCGGCGGGCGTGCACGAACTGACCGGTCGCGGCCACGACGTCTTCGTCGAGACCGGTGCCGGCGTCGGCTCGTCCATCTCCGACGACGAGTACGTCGCCGCGGGCGCGAAGATCCTCGCCACCGCCGAGGAGACCTGGTCCGAGGGCGAGCTCGTGCTCAAGGTCAAGGAGCCGATCGCCGAGGAGTACCCGCGGCTGCGCGCCGACCAGGTGCTGTTCACCTACCTGCACATCGCCGCGGACCGTCCGCTGACCGACGCGCTGCTGGCCGCGGGCACCACCGCGATCGCCTACGAGACGGTGCAGACCCCGAACCGCGCGCTGCCGCTGCTGGCGCCGATGTCCGAGGTCGCCGGGCGGCTGGCGCCGCAGGTGGGCGCGTACTCCCTGATGAAGCCGAGCGGTGGCCGCGGTGTGCTGCCCGGTGGCATCCCCGGTGTCCACCCGGCGCGCGTCGTCGTGATCGGTGGCGGTGTGGCCGGCCTGAACGCGGCGCGGGTCGCGTTGGGTCTCGGCTCGGACGTCGAGATCCTCGACACGAACGTCGACCGGCTCCGTCAGATCGACAACGACTTCGGCGGCCGCATCCGCACGGTGACCTCGAACGCGCTGTCGGTCGAGCAGTCCGTGCTGGAGGCCGACATGGTCATCGGCGCCGTGCTGGTGCCCGGCGCGAAGGCGCCGAAGCTGGTCTCGAACGACCTCGTTTCGCGGATGCGTCCGGGCAGTGTGCTGGTGGACATCGCGATCGACCAGGGCGGCTGCTTCGCCGACTCGCGGCCGACCACGCACGACGAGCCGACCTACCAGGTCCACGACTCGGTGTTCTACTGCGTCGCGAACATGCCGGGCGCGGTGCCGCGGACGTCGACCTACGGGCTGACGAACGTGACGCTGCCGTACGCCGTCCAACTGGCGGACCACGGCTGGAAGAAGGCGCTGCAGGCGGACGCTTCGCTGGCGAAGGGCCTCAACACCCACGCGGGTGCCCTGACCAACGCCCCCGTCGCCGCCGCGCACGGCCTGCCCTCCACGGACCTGGCCGCCGTCCTCGCCTGACCCACCCGCTCCACTCCGGCTTCGCCCGCTCCACCCTGAGCCACTTCTCCCACGCGAGGGACCTTTGCCGCCCCAGTGAGCAAAGGTCCCTCGCTCCTAAGTACATGAAGGCCCCCTTCCCTCGACTGAGCCGAGGGAAGGGGGCCTTCACGTACTTAGGAGCCTCCACGCCGGACCCTCACCAGGCCACGGCGCCCCGCGCCGTCGGCCGACCCACTCGCGAACCGCAGCTTCACGCACCGCGGGGGTCCGGGGGGCTCGGCCCCCCGGGTGATACGACGAAGCCCTCACCGAGGGAAGGCGCGAAGCGCCGACCAAGGTGAGGGAAGAGGGCTGAGGGCGGCCCGCTCAACCAACCTGGGGGTCATTGGGAGCGGGCCGCCTCCTACATCGTAGGTAATAAGTCGCCGCCGCGCTGCATGGGGTTGCCATGTCTTCCGAATTACTTCTTCACAGACCTTCGCCACAGTCGGTGATTTTCCGCGCTCTAGGTCGTATATCCGGTAGTCAGCGGCCATTCGGACCAGTTCCGGGTGCGCTGCGGGGCGGCATCGTCACCACATCGAACGTGACGAAGGTCGCTTTCGGCGGATTGCCCCCTTCCGCGGGTGCGGACTCACCCGGTGAGGCAGGATGTCGCGTGATCGGCCTTCGTCAACAAAAGGGGACGGTATGCACGACGGCAGTGGCCGCATCGCGGTGCAGAACCTGAGCAAGCAGTTCGGTGCGGTCAACGCGGTCCAGAATCTGAGCTTCACGGTGGAGCCCGGTTCGGTGACCGGCTTCCTGGGGCCCAACGGTGCCGGGAAGACGACGACTCTCCGGATGCTGCTCGGTCTGGTGACGCCCACGAACGGCACGGCGACCATCAACGGGCGCCCGCACGACCAGCTGGGGAATCCGGCGCGGGTCGTCGGTTCGGTGCTGGAGAACGAGGGCTTCCACCCGGGGCGCACGGCGCGGAATCACCTGCGCGTGTACTCGGCGGCGATCGGGATGCCGGATCAGCGGGTGGACGAGGTGCTGGGCCTGGTCGGCCTTTCGTCGGCGGCGGACCGCAAGGCGGGCGGGTTCTCGCTCGGTATGCGGCAGCGGCTGGCGCTGGCGACGGCGTTGCTGGGGAATCCGCAGGTGCTGGTGCTGGACGAGCCGACGAACGGGCTCGACCCCGAAGGCATCCTGTGGCTTCGGAACTTCCTGCGCGCGTACGCGCGTGAGGGGCGCACGGTGCTGGTCTCGAGCCACCTCCTGAACGAGGTGGAGCAGACGATCGACCAGGTCGTGATCATCAGCCAGGGCATGACGCGGTACAACGGCTCGCTGGATCAGTTGCGCAAGAGCAACCAGTCGCGGGTGCTGGTGCAGTCCGCGGACGCGAACGGTCTCGTGGCCGCGTTGCAGGAGGCAGGCATCACGCAGGTCTCGCCGATGCCGGACGGCCGGGTCGCGGTATCCGGTGCGACGGTGCAGCAGATCGGTGACATCTCGGCGAAGGCGAACATCGCGGTCTACGGCATGCAGGAGGAGACCGCGGATCTGGAGCGGATGTTCTTCCAGCTGACGCAGGGCCAGTACGCCGCGCCGCAGCCCGGGTTCCAGCAGGGGCCGCCGCCGGGCTACCAGGGGCCGCCTCCGGGTTATCAGGGTCCGCCGCCCGGGTATCAGGCGCCGCCCGGGTACGCGCCGCAGACGCCGCCGCCCGGATTCGCGCCGCCGAACACCCCGGCTCCCGGTTTCGCGCCGCAGCAGCAGTACCAGCAGCAGGGTCAGCCCCCGCAGCAACAGCAGCAGTACCAGCAGGCGCCGCCTCAGCAGCAGGCGCCGCAGCAGCAGGGCCAGAACGAGGGCTGGGGAGGCCAGGGCTGATGGGCAACCTGATCAAGGCGGAGTTCCGCAAGACGCTCACCCTCAAAGCATGGTGGGCACTGATGATCCCCGCGGTGGTCTTCGCGTTCGCGTTCGCCCTGTTCTGGGGCATGGTCACGAACGACTTCAGTGACTTCCTCGGCCGCTCGGACACCCGTGAGCTGACCGAGGCGCTCGGCATCTCGACCGGTGAACTGCCCGTCGGCCTGCTCGCGCTGGGGCACGGCATCAACATCGGCACGATGATCCCGATCATCTTCGGTGTCTTCGCCCTCGCCGGCGAGTACACGAAGAAGACGATCACCACGACGTTCCTCACGGCCCCGAACCGGGTTTCGGCGCTGAGCGCGAAGATGATCACCTACATCGCGTGGGGCGCCATCTACGGCGTCATCATCGTGGGCGCGGCGAGCCTCGGCACCGTGATCACGGTCGACAGCCAGCGGCTGCCGACGGCGGGCCAGTGGCTGGGCGTGCTGGGCGCGGGTGTTCTCGCGACGATCCTGGCGACCCTGTTCGGCATCGGTGTCGGCGCGGTCTGGCGCAGCGTGGTCGGCAGCATCATCACGCTGACCATCTGGATGCTCGTCGTCGAGAACGTCCTGGTGTTCGTCATGTTCGGCGCCGCGGACATCACGTGGCTGGGCGGGGTCCTGCCGAACGGCACGGTCAACGGCATCGTGGGCGCCATCGGCGCGGAGGCGTTCGGCGCCGCCGGCGTGAAGGTGCCCGGTCTCCAGGACGAGACGGCGTGGGCGCTGCAGTACGCGGCGGGTGCGCCCGGCGCGTTCTCGTGGTGGGCCTCGGCGCTCATCTTCTTCGGCTGGACGATGATCTTCTTCCTCGCCGGCTGGGCCGTGAACCAAAAGAAAGACATCACGTAAGCCTCCACACACACGTGCGCTGAAAGGCCCCTTCACCACAGGTTTTGCGGTGAAGGGGCCTTTCAGCGCATTCGGCCCTCCGCGAACCGGCCGATCATGTCGGTGGGGCGGCTTAGGCTGGCGGGGTGACTACTGCTCCACCTCGTCCGCGTCAAGCCAGTCCGGCTCGTGAGACGGCCCCCGTCCCCACCGGAGGCTGGATCCGCCGCCTGGCCGCTTCGTGCTGGAAACATCCGTGGCTGGTCGTGCTGTCCCTGGGCGCGGCGATCATCGGCGTCGGGCTGCAGGCCGCCGGGCCGCTGCTGATCCGGGAAGCGCTCGACAGCGCGGTCGCCGGCGACACCTCGAACCTCGGCCTGCTCGCCGCCGTGATGGCGGTGCTGCAGGTGCTGACCTTCGGCAACGCGTTCGCCCGCCGGTACGTCGGCGGTCGGCTGGCGCTCGACGTCCAGCACGATCTGCGCCGCCAGGTGTTCAACGCGGTCTCCCGGCTCGACGGCGGCAAGCAGGACGCGCTGCGCACCGGGCAGGTCGCCTCCCGCGCGATCTCGGACCTCCAGCTGGTCACGTCGGTCTTGATGCAGGTGCCGCTCTCGGCGGGTTCGGTGATCTTCGCACTGCTGTCGCTCGGCGCGATGCTGTGGATGTCGCCGACACTGACCCTGATCGCGATGGTGGTCGCCCCGGCGATCGCGATCATCATGGCGGTGAGCCGGAAGCGGCTCTTCCCCGCGACCTGGGCGGCCCAGCAGCGCGCGGCCGACGTCGCGCAGCAGGTCGAAGAGACCGTCACCGGCGTACGTGTCGTGAAGGGCTTCGGCCAGGAAGCGCGCGAAGTCGCGAAGCTGGAGAAGACGGCGAAGAAGCTCTTCGCCGAACGTATGCGCGCGGCGCGGCTGTCCGCCTTGCCCACGGCCACGACGGCGGCGCTGCCCGCGGCGGGTCAGGTCGCGGTGCTGGCCGTCGGCGGCGTCCTGGCGCTGAACGGCGAAGTCAGCCTCGGCACCTTCCTGGCCTTCGCGACTTACCTCTCCATCCTGATCGGCCCGGCGAGGATGATCTCCAGCCTCGTCGTCCAGGCCCAGCTGACCAGGGCGGGCGCGGAACGGGTCAACGAACTGATCGACGCGCAGCCGGACGTCGTCGACAGCCCGGACGCGCGTCCGCTGCCCGAAGGCCCGCTCGGCGTCCGGCTGGAGGATGTCTCCTTCGGCTACACGCGGTCGGATCCCGTGCTGGACGGGCTCACCCTGGAGGCCCGGCCGGGTGAAACCCTCGCGCTGGTCGGCACGGCCGGTTCGGGCAAGTCGACGATCTCCTTGCTGCTGCCCCGGTTCTACGACGTGCACAGCGGTTCGGTCCAGGTCGGCGACCTCGACGTCCGCGACGTCCGGCAGCACGACCTGCGCAGCGCGATCGGCGTGGTCTTCGAAGAGGCCTTCCTCTTCTCCTCGTCGGTGCGCGACAACATCGCGTACGGCAGGCCCGACGCGAGCGACGAGGAGATCCGCGCGGCCGCGCGGGCGGCGGAGGCGGACGAGTTCATCCAGCGGCTCCCCGAGGGCTACGACACGCTCGTCGGCGAGCGCGGCCTCACGTTGTCGGGCGGCCAGCGGCAGCGGCTCGGCCTGGCCAGGGCGCTGATGACCGATCCGCGCGTGCTGGTCCTCGACGACGCGACGTCAGCCATCGACACGGTCACCGAGGCGGCGATCCACGACACGCTGCGCTCGGTCACCGCGAGCCGGACGACCCTGCTGATCGCGCACCGCCGCTCCACCCTCGCCCTCGCCGACCGGATCGCCGTGCTGGACAAGGGACGCGTCGTCGACGTCGGCACCGAGGAAGAGCTGCTGGCGCGCTGCGCGCTGTTCCGCGAACTCGTCGCGGGACCGGGTGACGACGTCGAGGAACCGCATCGCTGTGAAGGTCTCGACTGCGGTCCCGCCGGGATCACCCCGGCCCTGTGGCCGGAGCAGGACAAGGCCGACGAACTGGCGGGCGAGCGGAAGGGCACCGGCGGCGAGTGGGACGTCAACCTGCCGCCGAGCGAGGAACTCATCGAAGGCGTCCGGAAACTGCCGCCCGCGACGGACGTCCCGCACCTGCCTGGCACCGATGTCACCGCACCCGAACCGAAGTTCCGCCTCGGCCGCCTGCTGAAACCGGTACGCGGCCCGCTCGCCGTGGTGATCGGCCTGGTCGCGGCGGACGCGCTGGCCACCATCGCGATGCCCGCGCTGTACCAGCACGGCATCGACAACGGCGTGCGCGCCGGAGCGGAGGCGGTGATCTGGCTGGCCGCCGCGATCGGCGCGCTGGTGATCCTCGCGGACTGGCTGGTGGTCTACCTCCAGACCAGGATGACGGCGCGGGTCGGCGAGACGGTGCTGTATTCGCTGCGCGTCCGCAGTTACGCCCATCTGCAACGGCTCGGGCTCGACTTCTACGAACGCGAACTGTCCGGGAAGATCATGACCCGGATGACGACCGACGTCGACGCGCTCTCGACGTTCCTGCAGACCGGCGTCGCCCAAGCCGTCGTGAGCGCGCTGACCCTGGTCGGGATCGCGGCCGCGTTGATGATCACCGACATCGGGCTGGCGGCGTACGCGCTCGCGGTGCTGCCGATCCTCGTCGTCGCGACGGTGATCTTCCGCCGGGCTTCGTCCAAGGCGTACACCGAAGCCCGGGAACGGGTCAGCGTCGTGAACGCGGACATGCAGGAGAACGTGAACGGGCTGCGGGTCGCGCAGGCGTACACGCGCGAGGAGCGCACGGCGGAGAAGTTCGCGTCCCGAAGCGACGAATACCGGCGGTCGAGGCTTCGCGCCCAACGTCTCGTCGCGACGTACTTCCCTTTCGCAGCAATGCTTTCCGGACTCGCCGAGGTCGTAGTGCTGATCGTCGGCGCGAACCGGGTCGCGGCGGGCACGCTGTCGGCCGGTGTGCTGGTGGCGTTCCTGTTGTACCTGGGTCAGTTCTTCTCGCCGATCCAGCAGTTGTCCTCGGTGTTCGACGGCTACCAGCAGGCACGGGTCGGCCTGACGCGCATCGGTGATCTCCTGCGCACACCGACTTCCGTTCCACAGGCGGAGAAACCGGTCGCGGTCCCGGAGCGGCTGCGGGGCGAGGTCTCCTTCAAGGACGTCGATTTCGCTTACATCGCAACGGACGAGCCCGCTTTGTCGCAGCTTTCACTCGACGTCGCACCCGGGGAGACCGTCGCGTTGGTCGGGGCGACGGGCGCCGGGAAATCGACGGCGGTGAAGCTCGTCGCGCGCTTTTACGACGCGACGGGCGGCATGGTCCGGATCGACGGCACCGACATCCGCGAATACGACCTGGCCGCCCTGCGCACCCGGATGGGCGTGGTACCCCAGGAAGCGCATCTGTTCTCGGGGACCGTCGCGGACAATGTGCGCTACGGCAAGCCTTCCGCGACGGACGCGGAGGTCGAAGAGGCGGTCCGATCGGTCGGCGCGCTCGACGGTGTCGCCGCGCTTCCCGCCGGTTTCCACCAGCCCGTCGGTGAACGCGGACGGTCGCTTTCGGCCGGGCAGCGGCAACTCGTCGCCCTCGCCCGCGCCGAACTCGTGGATCCGGACGTCCTCCTGCTCGACGAGGCGACGGCGGCGCTGGACCCGTCCACCGAAGCCGCCGTCCTGCGCGCGACGGAACAACTCGCGCGGCGCCGCACGACCTTCGTGGTCGCGCACCGGCTCGCCACCGCCGCCAAGGCGGACCGGATCGTGGTGCTGGACCACGGCCGGATCATCGAACAGGGCACCCACGCGGAACTGGTCGCCGCCGATGGCCACTACGCGCGCCTGTGGTCCCTGGGCTGAGCGGGTCGTGAGTGTTTTGGGTCGTTCTAACGACACTTTCCACTCACGACCACCCGCACCGACGCTCACCAGCACGCAGCTCCCGAAAGCGTTGCGAAAGCCACTTTCGCAACCTTCAACGTTGCGAAAGTGGCTTTCGCAACGCCGTCCGAGCCTCCGCCGCCGAGCACATGCCCTGGCGGGCAAGGGAATTACGGTCGCGCGCGAACACCCGGACCTGTCACGCTGTACGGGAAATGAAAGAAGAGATCCCGGCGCGGCAGATCCGCGCCGTCCACACCGAAACCACGATCCGCGTCTATCAGGCGTATTCGCCGTCCATCGCCGACGCCGCACTGAAGGCGGGCACGTTCGTACCGCCGTTCAAACGCGAACGCATGACCTGGATCAAGCCGTCCTTCCTCTGGATGGCGTACCGCTGCGGCTGGGCCGCGAAACCCGGTCAAGAGCGCGTGCTCGCCCTCGACATCACTCGCGAAGGTTTCGCCTGGGCGCTCGAGCACGCGGCGCTCAGCCACTACGACAGGGGCGTCCACGCCGACCAGAAGGCGTGGCGGCTGGAGGTCAAGACCAGTCCGGTTCGCATCCAGTGGGATCCGGAACGCGGCATCCGGCTCGGCGCGCTGAAGCACCGTTCGCTCCAGATGGGCCTGAGCGGCGAGGCCGTCGATCGCTATGTCGACAAATGGATCACGGCGGTCACCGACGTCACCCCGGTCATGCGCGAGATCGGCGCCCTGGTCGCGGCGAACCGCATCGAAGACGCCGAAGCGCTGCTACCCGCGGAGCGCCCGTACCCGGGCTAAGGCCGCCACTTGAGGCCGCTCATCCCGGCGACCTCGAGATCCCGCTCCGAGGCCCACCGGAAGGTCCCGGGCCGGACGTGCACCCCGGCCGTCACCGCCCAGTCCGGCTCGTAGGGCTCGACGTGCTCCATCTCCTTGAAGTCGTCGAGCGTCGGCCAGACCGCCGAGCACGAGTCGCACATCAGGACGACCTTGCCGGACTCGGTGACCAACGGGCGCACGCGCCCCTCGTCCCAGAACGACGGACACTCGTCCAGCCACATCGGCTGCCACCACCTCGCGGCGATCGGCGGCCGGCACGACACCGGCCGCATCCTCCACCCAGCAAAACCCGCCGACGTGAACTCCAGGCTGTCCGGGCACGACCACCCAGCCAACCTTTACCGACCAATCAGTGACCTGACCTGCACAGACGGCGAAACGACAGCAAAGGTCCCCTGCTCCCCCGAACGGCCGAAGCGTGGTCGGCGGGGTGCTTTGGTTTCGATCTCTTGATCGAGACAGTGACCCATCACCTAGTGCGCCACGCCTCACACAGGCCAGTTCCATCACACGGCCGCCACCGAGGGGGTTAGCCTGGTAGGCGCATCAGCGGTGTTCAAGATCTCGAGACGGATAGAGGCGAGTCCAAGCCGTGTCCAGCAGCAGCCCTGCGTCACAATTCGGCCCCAACGAGTGGCTTGTCGAGGAAATGTACGACCAGTTCCTCGCCGACCCCACCTCAGTCGATGCCGCCTGGCACGACTTCTTCGCGGACTTCAAGCCAACGCAGGACGCGAAGACGAAGGCTGACGACGCACGTCAGACCTCCTCGGAGACCGCCAAGGAGGGCGCGGGCGCGAACGGCCAGGCCGCCAAGCCGTCGCCGCAGACGGTCCGCAACGCCGAGTCCACCGCGAAGCAGACCGCCCCGGCGAAGACCGCCCCGAAGACAGCGGCCAAGCCCGCTCCGAAGGCAGCGGCTCCCCAGGCGGCCGAGAAGGCCCCCGCCAAGCCCGCCGAGAAGGCCGCCGAGCCGGAGTCGAAGCAGCTCCGCGGCGCCGCGGCCGCGATCGCGAAGAACATGGACGCCTCGCTGTCCGTGCCGACGGCCACGAGTGTGCGCGCCGTCCCGGCGAAGCTGATGGCCGACAACCGCATCGTCATCAACAACCACCTCAAGCGCACGCGCGGCGGCAAGATCTCCTTCACGCACCTCATCGGCTACGCGATGGTCCGGGCGCTGAAGAACTTCCCGAACATGAACCGGCACTACCAGCTGATCGACGGGAAGCCGTTCGCGATCACGCCGGAGCACGTGAACTTCGGTCTCGCGATCGACATGAAGGGCAAGGAAGGCGCCCGCACGCTCGTCGTGGCCTCCATCAAGGCCACCGAGAACATGACCTTCATGCAGTTCTGGCAGGCCTACGAGGAGATCGTCAAGAAGGCCCGCAACGGCAAGCTGACGGCCGACGACTTCTCCGGCACCACGATCTCGCTGACCAACCCCGGCGGCATCGGCACCAACCACTCGGTGCCGCGCCTGCAGGCAGGCCAGGGCGCGATCATCGGCGTCGGCGCCATGCAGTACCCGGCGCACTTCGAGGGCACCAGCGAGAAGGCCCTGGTCGACCTCGGCGTGTCGAAGATCATGACGCTGACTTCGACGTACGACCACCGCATCATCCAGGGCGCGGAGTCGGGCGAGTTCCTCAAGCGCATCCACGAGCTGCTGCTGGGCGAGGACGGCTTCTACGACGACGTCTTCACCAGCCTGCGCCTGCCCTACGAGCCGATCCGCTGGGTCGCCGACATCCCGGACGGCCCGGTCGACAAGACCGCGCGCGTGATCGAGCTGATCGACGCCTTCCGCATGCGCGGTCACCTGATGGCCGACACCGACCCGCTGAACTACCGGCAGCGCAGCCACGCCGACCTCGACGTCCTCTCCCACGGCCTGACCCTGTGGGACCTGGACCGCGAGTTCCCGGTCGGCGGCTTCGCCGGCCAGGAGCGGATGAAGCTGCGTGACATCCTCGGCGTGCTGCGCAACTCCTACTGCCGCACCGTCGGCATCGAGTACACGCACATCCTCGACCCCGAGGAGCGCCGCTGGATCCAGGACCGCGTCGAGATCCCGCACGAGAAGCCGGACCCCGCCGTCCAGAAGTACGTGCTCTCGAAGCTCAACGCCGCCGAGGCGTTCGAGACCTTCCTGCAGACCAAGTACGTCGGCCAGAAGCGGTTCTCCCTCGAAGGCGGCGAGACCGCGATCCCGCTGCTGGACACGCTGCTGGACAAGGCCGCCGAGCACGAGCTCGACGAGGTCGTCATCGGCATGCCGCACCGCGGCCGCCTGAACGTGCTCGCGAACATCGTCGGCAAGCCGATCGCGCAGATCTTCCAGGAGTTCGAGGGCAACCTCGACCCGGGCCAGGCGCACGGTTCCGGTGACGTGAAGTACCACCTCGGCGCCGAGGGCAAGTACTTCCGCATGTTCGGCGACGGCGAGACCAAGGTGTCGCTGACCGCGAACCCGTCGCACCTGGAGACCGTCGACCCGGTCCTCGAGGGCATCGTCCGCGCGAAGCAGGACATCCTCGACAAGGGTGGCGAGGGCTTCACCGTCCTCCCGGTCCTCATGCACGGCGACGCGGCCTTCGCGGGCCAGGGTGTCGTGGCCGAGACCCTGAACCTCGCGCTGCTGCGCGGCTACCGCACCGGCGGCACCGTGCACGTCATCGTCAACAACCAGGTCGGCTTCACCACCGCGCCCGAGCACTCGCGGTCGAGCCAGTACGCCACCGACGTCGCGAAGATGATCGGCTCGCCGATCTTCCACGTGAACGGCGACGACCCCGAGGCCGCGCACTGGGTGGCCAAGCTGGCCGTCGACTACCGCCAGGCGTTCCACAAGGACGTCGTGATCGACCTGATCTGCTACCGCCGCCGCGGCCACAACGAGGGCGACGACCCCTCGATGACGCAGCCGGCGATGTACGACATCATCGACACGAAGCGGTCGGTCCGGAAGACCTACACCGAATCGCTGATCGGCCGCGGCGACATCTCCGTCGAAGAGGCCGAGGCCGCGTTGCGCGACTTCTCCAGCCAGCTGGAGCACGTGTTCAACGAGGTCCGCGAGCTGGAGAAGCACCCGGCGAAGGCCAGCCCCTCGGTCGAAGAGGAGCAGCAGGTCCCCGCCAAGGTGCCCACCGCGACCACCTCCGAGACGATCGAGCACATCGGCGACGCGTTCCTCAACGTGCCCGAGGGCTTCACCCCGCACCCGCGGGTCAAGCCGGTCATGGAGCGCCGCCACAAGATGTCCCGCGAAGGCGGCATCGACTGGGCCTTCGGTGAGCTGCTCGCCTTCGGTTCGCTGGCCATGGAAGGCCGCCTCGTGCGGTTGTCCGGCCAGGACTCCCGCCGCGGCACCTTCACCCAGCGCCACTCGGTCCTGATCGACCGCAAGACCGGCCAGGAGTACTCGCCGCTGGCCAGCCTGGCCGAAAACCAGGGCCGCGTCATGATCTACGACTCGGCGCTGTCCGAGTACGCGGCGGTCGGCTTCGAATACGGCTACTCCGTGGCCAACTCCGAAGCGCTGGTCATGTGGGAAGCCCAGTTCGGTGACTTCGTCAACGGCGCGCAGACCGTCATCGACGAGTACATCTCCTCCGGCGAGGCCAAGTGGGGCCAGCTCTCCGACGTCGTGCTGCTGCTGCCGCACGGCCACGAAGGCCAGGGCCCGGACCACACCTCCGGCCGCATCGAGCGCTTCCTCTCGCTGTGCGCGGAGGGCTCGATGACCGTCTCGGTGCCGTCGACCCCGGCGAACTACTTCCACCTGCTCCGCCGCCACGCGCTCGACGGAGTCAACCGCCCGCTGGTGGTCTTCACCCCCAAGTCGATGCTGCGCAACAAGGCCGCGACCTCGCAGGTCGAGGACTTCACCGGCCAGACGAAGTTCATGTCGGTCATCGACGACGCCGTCGTCGACCCGGCGAAGGTGCGCAAGGTCCTGCTGACCTCCGGCAAGCTCTACTGGGAGCTGGTGGCCGAGCGGACCAAGCGCGAGGCGAACGACGTCGCGATCGTGCGGGTCGAGCAGTACTACCCGTTGCCGAAGAAGAAGCTGCTGGCGGCGCTCGAGCGCTACAACGGCGCTCCCGCGGTCTGGGTCCAGGAGGAGCCGGAGAACCAGGGCGCGTGGCCGTTCTTCGGCCTGAACCTGCCGCGGAAGCTGCCGGAGGTGTTCTCCAGCCTGGACGTCGTTTCGCGTCGTCCGATGGCGGCACCGTCGGCCGGTTCGTCCAAGGTGCACGAGGTCGAGCAGAAGGCGCTGATCGCGCGGGCCTTCGACTGATCGCCTGGCCTGAGCCGAAAGGGCCCTTCACCGCATCCGATGCGGTGAAGGGCCCTTTCGCTGCGTCTGAAGTCGCCTAGCCGATCGCGCGGGAAGTCGCCTTCGCGACCTTCAGCGCGTTCTCCTTGCAGACCTTCTGGTCGACGACCCCGGACGGGTCCGGGCCGGTCACGATGACCTGCCCGTCGACGTTGCCCTGGTAGAACCGGATCATGCACTGGCTTTGGGAGCTCATGGTGATGTAGGCGGCCTTGGTCGCCTTCTCCATGTTCGGGATCAGTTCACCGCCGTCGTCGAAGGCGTTCTCGTAGCCGGCCTTGGCCGTGCCCTCTCCATTGCCCGAACCCGGCTCCACCGACTTCGCGAGGTACATGGTCACCAGGGCGGAAGGCGCTTTGTATTCACGCCAGCTGCAATCCGACGCGTAGAGCTCGACGCTCGAATCCGAGGTACTCGCGCGCCGCTGCCCGGTCGGGTTCTCGAGCGGCGGCAGGTTCCGCACGCCTTCCCCGATCTTGTCGCAGGTCGGCAGCACGGTGTACTTGTCCGGCGGGCCGGTCTTCTTCGACGACGTCGGCGCCGCGGACGAAGACGAACCGGAGTCGTCGGACAGCAGCAGGAAAGCCGCGGCCCCGCCACCGCCGAGCAGGACGACGGCGCCGATGACGATCCCGATGATGAGCCCGGTGTTGGACTTCTTGGGCGGCGGACCGTATCCGGGCGGGGGATACCCTGGATATCCCTGCGGTGGGTACGGCTGCTGAGGGCCCTGCTGGTAGGGCGGTCCGGGCTGCATGCGGAGAGGCTAAAGCCTCACGTCGGTCCTTAGTGGACGAATGCGGCAACTGGGCGCCGGATCACCCTACGGAGACGTGAAGGCCCCCTTCCCAGCAGGAGGAAGGGGGTCTTCACGTACTCCAGGGGTGGATCAGACGGTCAGCGACCAGCTGTTGAGCGAGCCGGTGTCGACCCGGTACACGTCCTGCACCTTGAGCTTCCAGGCGCCGTTCGCGGCCTCGGCCGCGGCGTTGACGGTGTACGTGGTGTTGATGTTGTCGGACGAGTCGTTGCTCGAACCCTTCAAGCGGTACGAGGTGCCGTCCGGCGCGACCAGGTCGATGACCAGGTCACCGACGTAGGTGTGCGTGATGTTCACGGCGACCTTGGTGGTGCCCGAAGCGTTGCGGGCGCAGTTCGCGACGGTGATCGTGCTCGTCACCGCGGCACCGGCGTCGGGGATGGCGACGACGCCGCTGTTGGTCTGCGTGCCGCAGGGCGTCGGCTCGGGGCCGGGGCCACCGCCGGTACCGGTGTAGAGCAGCACGTTCGGCGAACCGGTGCCCGGGCTGGTCACCTTGTCCTTGGTGCCGGCGCTGACCAGCGCGTCGCGGACCTGAGCGGGCGTGGCCGACGGGTTGGCGGAGGCGTACAGAGCCGCCGCGCCGACGACGTGCGGGGTCGCCATCGAGGTGCCGCTGATGGTGTTGGTGCCGTTGTTCAGCCACGTCGACGTGATGCCGCTGCCCGGCGCGAAGATGTCGAGGCAGGTGCCGATGTTGGAGAAGTCGGACTTGGCGTCGGTGTTGGTGGTCGAGCCGACGGTGATCGCCTCGGGCGTGCGGGCCGGGGAGGTGTTGCACGCGTTGGCGCCGTAGTCGTTACCGGCCGCGACGCCGTAGGTGACGCCCGACGCGATCGACCGCTGGACGGCCTGGTCGAGGGTCGCCGAGGCACCGCCACCGAGGCTCATGTTCGCGACGGCGGGCTTGACGGCGTTCGCGGTCACCCAGTCGATACCGGCGATGACACCGGCGGTCGTCCCGGAACCGGAGCAGTTCAGCACGCGGACGGCGACGAGCTTGACGCCCTTGGCCAGACCGTGCGCGGTACCGCCGATGGTGCCGGCGACGTGGGTGCCGTGACCGTTGCAGTCCGTGGCGTCGTTGTCGTTGTCGACGGTGTCCCGGCCGTGGGTCGCGCGCCCGCCGAAGTCGGGGTGCGTGGTGAGGATGCCGGTGTCGACGACGTACGCGGTGACGTTCGACGCCGTGGTGCTGTAGCTGTACTTCTGGTCCAGCGGAAGGCTCTGCTGGTCGACCCGGTCCTGGCCCCAGGACGGCGGGTTCGGCTGATCCGTCGTGGCCGAGACGATCTGGTTCTGCTCGACGTAGGCGACGGCCGGGTCCGCGGCGACTCGCTTCGCCTGCTTCTCGGTCAGCGCGCCGGAGAAGCCGCGAACCGACGACGCGAAGGTCTTCTCGACCGTGCCACCGTGGCGGTTCGTCACGCTCTTCGCGGTGGCTTCGACCGAAGAACCGTCCTTCAGCACGACGATGTAGCTGTCCTTGATCGCCTTCGCGCTGCCCGCGTTGACGATCGAGCCCTCCGCCGCCGACGCGACAGTGGTGCCGCCGAGCGCGGTCAGCACGGCGACGGCCGCCGTGACACCGAACACCGGCAGTCGTCTCTTCAAGGATCCCAGGGAATTGTTCAAGATATTCCTCCCAGGCAGGGTCGACCCGCGGACATGAATCGCCCGCCGGATCGTTGGGGTGAATCTGAGGTGAAGCGCGTTCACTGAGGAGCGCAGGCTGAGACTAAATCGCGTTTTCACCCCAAGGAAGACCTTGCATTACGGACATCCGGGTAGTAAAGGGTGCCGCATCGATGCAGCTCGGGAACCGTTCAGCCCCCGACTTTGGTCGCGTTTTGCGCCCGTACGGCCCACGAAGAATTGGGAATCCGCACATCTGGTGGTCGTATTCCGGACCACCGATCGTTTCAGCCGCGTGAAAGTACACACGGATGGCCGCCTACTAAAGTCGCGACCGGATCGAGCGGAAATCGATTTCCATCCTACCTTCGGAGGGAGCACACTCGGGCGCATGCTGCTCCGACAGGAAAACCCGGCCGACCGCGAGGCGATCCACGCCGTGCATCTGGCCGCGTTCGCGAAACACAGTGTCCCGGTGGTCGAGGCGAAACTCGTCGACGAACTCCGCGCGGACGGCGATCTGATCGGCGCACTGTCCATCGTGGCCGAACGCGACGGTGTGGTCGTCGGGCACGTGTGCTGCAGTCCCGGACGGATCGGCGAGGACACGAAGTCCGCCGTCGGCCTCGGGCCGTTGGGGGTGCTGCCCGAGTTCCACGCCGCCGGCGTCGGCTCCGCGCTCATGCACGCCGTACTCGGTGCCGCCGACGCACTCGGTCACGGGGCGGTGGTCCTGCTCGGCGACCCGGGCTACTACTCCCGTTTCGGCTTCGTACTCGCCGAGCGGCACGGGATCACGCCGCCGGTCGCGGAATGGGCGCCGCATTTCCAGGTCCGCACTCTCGGCGCCCACAACCCGTCCCTCCAGGGCGAATTCCGCTACTCGCCCGCCTTCGACCGCCTCTAGCCCCTCAGGCGGGCGCGAGGAGGTTGTTCCGGCGCAGGAACTCCTCGGCGACGTCGAGCGGATTGCGCTTCTCTTCGCTGAACTGGACGTTCAACTCGGTCAGCTGCTCGGTCGTGAGCGCCGCCGACGCGCGGTTCAGCGCGTCGGTCTCCTTCGGCGACAACGTCCCCTTCGCGATGAGCGGGACGATGTTCTGCGCGGGGAACATGTTCTTGTCGTCCACCAGCGGCACGAACCCGTTCGCGGCGATCGAGGACGACGTGCTGAACAGGTCGGCGACCTGGACGTCGCCGGACTTCAGCGCGGCGACCGTGACCGGG
The DNA here is from genome assembly GCF_001995215.1 of Amycolatopsis azurea DSM 43854. Classification (GTDB taxonomy): domain Bacteria; phylum Actinomycetota; class Actinomycetes; order Mycobacteriales; family Pseudonocardiaceae; genus Amycolatopsis; species Amycolatopsis azurea. The sequence goes on along the minus strand of NZ_MUXN01000004.1, from coordinate 66,168 downwards.
CCACCGGTGTCGGTCGTGCGGATCTCGGCGAACTCGCAGCCGTAGAGCGTCTTGATCTTGTCCTTCCAGCGGCTGCTCCACTGGCCGGGGCCGCCGAACACGAATTCCTTGCAGCGCTTGCCGAGATCGGAGAAGGTCCTGATCCCGGAATCGGCGAGTTCCTTGCGCACCACCAGAAGATCCTTGTCCTCCGCGGGCGCCTGTTCGAGCACCTCGAAGCCGGACGGCAACTTCTGCTTCAGCTGCGCGTAGACGTCCTGCGGCGTGGTGGCCTCGGTGTCCTTGTCGAAGTAGCGCAACAGGTTCCCGCTGTAGTCCGGCACCACCGAAAGCGATTTGTCCTGCAACGCCTTGACGACGACCTCGCGGCTGCCGACCGGCGGGCGCACGGTCACGTTCTCCGCGCCCGCGTTGCGCAGCGCGCCCGCGTAGATCTGGGCCAGCAGAAGGCTTTCCCCGACATCGGACGCGCCGATGATGATGTCGCCTGCCGTCCCGCCTTCGGCACCACCGGCGAGCGGATTGCCACAGGCCGCCGCGAGCAACGCGATCCCGGCGAACAGCGCCGCCACCGTCCGCCTCATACCTTCGCCTTCTTCCCGCTCGCGGCCTGCGCCAGCCGAACCCCCTTGGGCACCAGCAGCCGCTGGACGCCCGCCAGTGCCAGATCCAGCACGACGGCGAGCAACGTCGTCAGCAGCGCGCCCGCGACCACCTGGGGATAGTCCAAAATGGCCAGTCCGTCGAGCAGGAACCGGCCGAGTCCGCCGAGCCCGACGTAGGCGGCCACCGCGGCTGTCGCCACCAGTTGCAGCACCGAGTTCCGGACGCCGCCGAGCACCAGCGGCAGCGAGATGGGCACCTCGACCTTCCACAACCGTTGCCAGCCGGTCATCCCGATGCCCTGCGCCGCGTCGACCACACCGTGATCGGTCGCCTGCAAACCCGCGTACGTCCCGGCGAGGATCGGCGGGATGGCGAGCACCACGAGCCCGATGATCGTCGAGATCTCGCTCTCGGTGAAGAGCAGGAACAGGAAGGTCACCAGGCCCAGTGTCGGCAGCGCGCGGATCGCGTTGCCCCCGCTCACCAGCAGCACCGCGCCGCGGCCGGTGTGCCCGACGTAGAGCCCGAGCGGGATCGCGATGATCAGCGCGAAGAGCAACGCCAGCGCCGTGTAGCCGAGATGCTGCAGCAGCCGGGCCGGGATGCCGTCCGTGCCCTGCCAGTGCGCCGGGTCGCCGAACCAGTTCAGGACGTCGCCGATCATTTCGCCCCCGCCGTGGTCGCCACCCGGTCCCAGGGTGTGAGGAGATTGCGAAGCTGGACCAGCACCAGGTCGACGATCAGCGCGAGCAGCAGGGTCGCGACGATGCCGACGACGATCGGCGAGAAGTACTCGCGCTGGAAACCGTCGGTGAACAGCACGCCGAGCCCGCCGGTGCCGATCAGCGCGCCGACGCTGACCAGGCTGATGTTGCTGACCGAGGCCACCCGGACGCCCGCCGCGAGCACCGGTACCGAAAGCGGCAGCTCCACGGTGAGGAAGCGGCGCGCGGGTTTATAGCCGACCGCCGTGGCCGCGGCGACGACGTGCGGCGGGACGGCGTCGAGCGCGTCCAGCACCGGGCGCACCAGCAGGGCGGCGGTGTAGACGGTGAGCGCGACGATGACGTTGACGCTGTCGAGTATCTTCGAGCCGATGATGCCCGGGATCACCACGAACAGGGCGAGCGACGGGATCGTGTACAGCAGGTTCGACACCACCAGCAACACGGACTTCGCCGCGGCGAACCGGTGGCCGAGCCAGCCCGCCAGTACCGCGATCACCAGGCCCAGCACCAGCGGGACCAGTGAGAGATAGATGTGGTCCAGCAGGTCGCCGAAGAACTGCGAGCGGTTGTTGGCGCTGCCCAGATAACGTCCGAGCTCCGCGAAGAAGTCCCCCATCAGGAACTCAACGACGGCGTTTCGATCACTTCGAGGACCTGCTGGGCTCTGACCACCCCGAGGACCTTCTGGTCGGCGTCGACCACGACCCCGAGGCTCGCGGGCGACGACAGAGCCGCGTCGAGCGCGCCGCGGATCGGCGATCCCTGGACGTACAGCGATCCGCCCGCGACGAGATCGGTCTCCGCGAGCTCACCATCCACAGTGGACTCGGGACGCAGCCAGCCGCGCGGCTGTCCTTCGGCGTTGACCGCGACCCGCCAGTCGTCGGACGGTCCGGGTACCGGCTTGCCGACCTCGACCCGCTTGACCTCTTCGACGACGATCCCTTCCGCCGAAAGGAAGGAGAGGCCGCGGTAGCCGCGGTCCTTGCCCACGAACGAAGCGACGAAGTCGTCGACGGGATGACGCAGCACCTCCGACGGCGTGCCGTACTGCGCGAGCACACCACCGACGCGGAGCACGGCGATCTTGTCACCGAGCCGCACGGCCTCGTCGATGTCGTGGGTGACGAAGACGATCGTCTTCCCCAGCTGTGACTGCAAACGCAGCAGCTCGTCCTGCAGCTCCTCGCGGACGATCGGGTCGACGGCGGAGAACGGCTCGTCCATCAGCAGCACCGGCGAATCCGCCGCGAGCGCCCTGGCGACGCCGACGCGCTGCTGCTGTCCACCGGAAAGCTGCGCGGGGTACCGCTTGCCGAGTTCCGCGGGCAGGCCGACGGTTTCGAGCAGTTCGGCCGCGCGCTTGCGCGCCTCGCCCTTGTCCCAGCCGGACAGCAGCGGCACGGTGGCGACGTTGTCCAGGACTGTCCTGTGTGGAAAGAGGCCGGCGTGCTGGATGACGTAGCCGATGCCGCGGCGCAGCAGCGCCGGGTCGCCGTCGCTGACGTCCTTGCCATCGAGCAGCACGGCGCCCGAAGTCGGCTCGACCATGCGGTTGATCATCCGCAGCGACGTGGTCTTGCCGCAGCCGGACGGCCCGACGAAGACGGTGATGGTGCCGTCCTCCACGGTGAGGTTCAGGTCGTCGACCGCGACCGTCCCGTCCGGATACCGCTTGGTCACGCCACGGAACTCGATAGTCACGTGTCTCTCCCCATGTCTGGTCGAAAAACCGTAGCCCACATCGGCCCTGTTGGCACGGTGTCCCAGGGAACGAGTCACTAGGCTGCGGGCTGTGAGTTCCTCCGTCGATGACGTCCTCGCGGCGCACGGTGTCCACGTGCGACCGCTCCATCGGGTGATTTCCCTGCTCCGGGCGGATTGGCGGGACCTCGGCGAACTGGTCCGGATCAGCACCGCGCCGCGCCGGAGTGTCGAAGACGTCCTGAACGCGCTCGGCGACGACCTCGAGCGCAACGAGTCGCGCTTGCGGCTGGCCCCCGCGGCCCGTGAGAAGTACGCGCGCTTCGAGACCCCGGACCGGAAAACCGACCCGGACCTGCTGAAGACCATCACCAGCTACGTCGAGAACGTGCCCGCGCCGCTGGCCGCGCTCGACCACGTGCAGGCGACCCCGGAGACCGTGCTCGACCGCGCGCTGTGGCTGGACGAGCGGTACGACCTCGACACGGCGAAACTGCTGTTCCTGGGCGACCACGACCTCACGTCGCTGGCCGTGCGCGCGTTGCGGCCCGACGCGGACCTCACCGTCGTCGATCTCGACGATCGTGTGCTGGCCTACATCGACGAACTCAGCGAGCGGTCCGTCCGCACCCTGCACACGGATCTGCGCGTCGGCCTGCCACCGTCGGTGGCCGGGCGGATGGACCTCGTGTTCAGTGATCCGCCTTACACCCCCGAAGGAATGGGCCTGTTCGCCGCGCGCGGGGTCCAGGCGCTCGCCGAACCCTCGGACGGACGACTGCTGCTCGCCTACGGCTACAGCCCCCGGCATCCCGCCCTCGGTGCGCAGGTGCAGCGGGCGCTCGCGACGCTCGGGCTGACCTTCGAAGCGATCCTGCCGGACTTCAACCGGTACTTCGGCGCGCAGGCGATCGGAAGCGCGGCGGACCTCTACGTCTGCCAGCCGACCGCGAAGTCGAAGAAGAACCGCGGCGGCAAAGGCAAGGCCGCGATCTACACGCACGGCCCGCAGTCGGTGGAGTCCGCGGGCGGGGCCAAGCCCTCACTGCTGGACAAGCTGCACGAGATCGCCACCGAGGGCGGGCTGGCGCTGGAGTCGCGGCCGGTCGACTGGTCCGTTTCCGGACCGGAAGGCGACGCGGTCGCGATGGACCTTTCGGCCGACCCCGGCCCCTGGCTGCTGCGGACCCTGCTGGGCACCAACGCGCGGCGGCTGGCGCTGCTGGTCCCGAACGCGCACCCCGACCTGGCGAACGCCGAGGCGCAGGCCGCGCTCAACCGGCTGATCGGGGCGAAGTACAAACTGCGGCTGCTGCGGAGCACCCCGGACAACCGGCACGCCGTCGTCGTCGCGGACGCCGTCGAACACCAGGAAGAGCTGCTGACCCGGGCGCACGCGCGGCTGGCGAACGTCTCGTTGGACGTCCCCGCCGACCTGACGGACGCGCGGCTGATCGACCTGCCGCGGCATCGGCTGGCGGAACTCCTGGGCTGAAGGGCGTGTTCGCGCGCCGCCTCCGCAGTGTCGCGAAAGCCACTTTCGCGACGTTGAAGGTTGCGAAAGTGGCTTTCGCAACACCTCCCGGCGAGGCCGGTTGCCTGATGGGCGACGACCACCCGCGCCAGCCGTCGCCTAGCCGTGAAGGCCTCCTTCCCTACCCTGAAGGTAGCGAAGGAGGCCTTCACGGACTTGGCACCTGACGAGGCGGGAAGGCGGTGTCGCGAAAGCCACTTTCGCGACGTTGAAGGTTGCGAAAGTGGCTTTCGCAACGCCTTCCGGCACCGCTTCGAGCCTTGAAAGGACTGTCAGACCACGCCGTCGGCCTCGGCGGCCTTCGCGACCGCGGCGGCCACCTCGGGCGCGACCCGCGGGTCCAGCGGGCTCGGGACGATGCGGTCCGGGCCCAGGTCGTCCTGCGCGACCGCGAAGATCGCTTCGGCCGCGGCCAGCTTCATGTTCTCCGTGATCGCCCGCGCGCCGGAGTCCAGCGCGCCGCGGAAGACGCCGGGGAACGCCAGCACGTTGTTGATCTGGTTCGGGAAGTCGCTGCGCCCGGTCGCCACGATCTTGGCGTACCGCGACGCCGCGGCCGGGTGGACCTCCGGGTCCGGGTTGGACAGCGCGAACACGATCGCGTCGTCGGACATCCCGGCCAGCAGGGACTCGTCGATGGTCGCCCCGGACAGGCCGAGGAAGACGTCGGCGCCCTTGAGCGCCTCACCGAGGCCGCCGCGCAGGCCGGCCGCGTTCGTGGTCTCGGCCAGCTTCTGCTTGATCGGGTTCAGGCCGTCGCGCCCGGCGTGGATGATGCCGCGCGAGTCGAGCACGGTGACGTCCGCGACACCGGCGTTCTGCAGGATCCTGGCGCAGGCCACACCCGCCGCGCCCGCTCCCGAGACGACCACGCGCTGGCCGGAGATGTCCTTGCCGAGGACCTGGTTCGCCCCGCGCAGCGCCGCCAGCGTGACGATCGCCGTGCCGTGCTGGTCGTCGTGCATGACCGGGCAGTCGAGGACCTCCTTGAGGCGGTCCTCCAGTTCGAAGCAGCGCGGCGCCGAGATGTCCTCCAGGTTCACCGCGCCGAACGACGGGCGCAGCCGGACCAGCGTCTCGATGATCTCGTCGACGTCGGTGGTGTCGAGCACCAGCGGGATGGAGTCGAGCCCGCCGAAGGTCTTGAACAGGACCGACTTGCCCTCCATGACCGGCAGCGAAGCGCTCGCGCCGATGTCACCGAGGCCGAGCACCGCCGTACCGTCGCTGACCACCACGACCAGCCTGTCCGCCCACGTGTACCGCTTCGCCTTGGCCGCGTCCTCGGCGATCGCCCGGCTCACCTTCGCCACCCCGGGGGTGTACGCGACCGAAAGGTCACGGGGCGAGGAGATCGGGCGCGTCGCGGCCACGGAGAGCTTGCCGCCCTCGTGCCCTTCGAAGATCTCGGTGTCGGTCACTGGCGTGGTCATCGTGGTTCCCGTCATTGCTTCCGCCGTGTCTAAGGACGGCGAAGTCTCGATTCGAGCGAAGGTCATGGGATTCTCCTGGGACTGCGAGCGGGGGAACTGGCCGGTGAGCAGGCCAAAGTGGGCATGGCCCGGCCACCTGGGATAACTCGTCCTCCGACACGGCAGCCCAGCGCGGTAGCGCCGGCTGTCGGCGAAGCGTCCAATCGGCCATCGGTGCCGTGGGTGTGGCGACGGCCGCGGACGCAGCGGTCAGATCATTGTGACAGGCATGCGGACCAGTGTGCCCCTCTGGTGCGGTTCATGTCACAACCGGGCCCGGATATGCGCAGCTCAGGAAAGGTTTCGCAAGACGTCCGTCCGGCTTGGGAACGCGCTGTCAGCCGTGGCTAGCATGAGAGGCATGCAAGCCAGGCGCCTCAGCATCCCCGACTGTTTCGAATTCACCCCGCGTGTTTTCCCCGACCACCGAGGCCTGTTCGTGGCGCCGTTTCAGGAAGAGGCCTTCGTCGAAGCGGTCGGGCACCGGCTTCGCCTGGCGCAGACCAACACCAGCGTTTCCCGGCGCGGCGCCGTCCGCGGCCTGCATTTCGCGGACACCCCGCCCGGGCAGGCGAAATACGTGTACTGCCCGAGCGGTTCGCTGCTGGACGTGATCGTCGATCTCCGGGTCGGCTCGCCGACCTTCGGCGAATGGACGTCCGTGCTGCTCGACAGCGCCGAATACAAAGCGGTCTACATCGCCGAAGGCCTCGGCCACGCTTTCATGGCGCTCGAAGACAACACGGTCATGGCCTATCTCTGCTCCGAGCCGTACAACCCGGCCGCGGAACACGGCGTCAACCCGTTGGATCCCGATCTCGCGCTGCCGTGGCCGCAGGACCTCGAACCCGCGGTGTCCGAAAAGGACACTGAGGCGCCTTATCTGAAAGAGGCCCTGGAGCAGGGATTGCTGCCGCGATACGACGAATGTGTCAAGTACTACGAGAAGTTGCGGGCCGAAGGCTGAGCCAGATCTTCTCGCAGCACCCGTTCCACGTTCCGCTCCGCCAGCGCGGTGATCGTCACGAAGGGGTTCACCCCGGTACTGCCCGGGATCAGCGAACCGTCGGTCACGTAGAGATTCCGGTACCCCTTCACCCGGCCGTACAGGTCGGTGGCCTTGCCCAGCACCAGCCCGCCCAGCGGGTGATAGGTGAACCGGTTCTCGAACGACCGCGTGTCCCCGAACAGGTCGCTCCGGTAGATCGTGCGATTGGCCCGGTTGACCTTGTCGAACAACGACTTCGCCGCGTCGATCGACGGCTTGCCCTGCGAAGCGCGCCACTGGAGCCGCGCGGAGTCGCTGGCGGCGTCGTAGGTGAAGTGGCCGCGTTCGGGGTTCTTCGTGATCGCCAGGTAGAGGCTCAGCCACGTCTCGATCCCGGCGGGCACCGGCGCGACCTCGGCGAAGACCGGGTTCACCGGGTCGTCCCACGCGTCGATGCCGAGCGCGGGCATCCCCGATTGCAGTGATCCGCAGAGATCCCACACGTGGTTGGCGCGGCCCAGCATCACGTTGCCGTTGGTGCCCCAGCCGCGGCCGACCTCGTCGTCGAGTTCGGGCAGCGTCCCGGTTTCCCGGGCCCGCACGAGCAGTTCCGTCGAACCGAGGCTGCCGGCGCCGAGGAACAGGTACTTCGCGCCGAGCTGTTTCCTCGCCACGACGGAGCCGTCCTCGGCGGTTTCGTGCACGGTGAGGACATAGGTGCCATCGGTCTGGCGGGTGATGCCGCGGACCTGGTGCAGCGTCTTGATGGTCACGTTCCCGGTGCCCAGCGCGGCCGCGAGGTAGGTCCGGTCGAGGGAACGCTTGCCGTGGTTGTTGCCGTAGATGACCTCCGACGCGAGCGCCGAGCGCGGCGCCGTACCCGCTTCTTCCCGCTTCATGTACTCGAAGTCGTAGACGCTGGGCACGAACACGGTCTTGAGCCCTGCCCGCGTCGCCGCCTTCCGGGAAACCCGCGCGTAGCGATAGGACCGGCAGGTCTCGAACCAGTCCGGGTCGATGCTGTTCACGCCGAGCGCCTGGTTCGCCCTCGGGAAATAAGTCCCGTACATCTCGTCGGCGTCGACGCCGGGCAGGATCTCCTCGAAGTACGACCGCTTCGGCGTCACCGCCATCGCGCCGTTGACCAGCGACCCGCCGCCGACGCCCCGGCCGACATAGACGGACATGTCGCCGTGATCCACCCTGTCGAGGACGCCGGGGTACCGCTGGACGTCGCGGTTGGCCACGTCCAGCCAGAGGAACGACGCGAGCGGGGCCTGGGTGCGGTTCTTGAACCACGCGGCCCGCCGGTCCGGCTTGAGCATGTCGCAGAAGACCTTGCCGTCGGGGCCGGGGTCGGTCCACAGCCTGCCCATTTCGAGCATGACCGTGGGAATCCCGGCTTCGCCGAGGCGGAGCGCGGTGACGGCGGCGCCGTAACCGGTGCCGACGACCACCGCCGTCGAGAAGCCCGGAGCCGCTTCTCCGGCCTGCGCGGTGGAAATCGTGGTGAGCCCGAGAGCGGCGGCGGAGTTGAGCGCGGTGAACCCGAGGAACTTGCGGCGCGACAGTGGGGACATGGGCCGATGATCGCCCGCCGTTCGAGCCACCTTCAAGACCGAATCCGAAATGGATTCGCGTCAGCTGGGTAAACGCCGTTTAGTTTCACCCGAACGGGGTGATCCCAGGGGTCCCCTTGGGGACCTTCCCCGATGTGTCCCAGGCCGCCACAGACCACTCTTTCGAGTCATGAGACGTCTTCTCGCAGCGGCCGCGGCCGCGCTCTCCGCCGCCGCCCTCGTCACCCTTCCCGGCTCCGCCTCCGCGGCGTCCTCCCCTGCGCCCGAGTTCGACTTCTCCGCGTGCCCAGCCCCGCCCGCCGACGCCGACCCCGGCACCTGGCGTTGCGAAGCCTTTGTCTCGCAAGGGGTCCTGACCCTCGGCGACCGCACGATCCCACTCGGGGAGCTGCGGCTGACGTTCTCCGAAGGCAAAGTGGACGGAAAGTTCGCGCAGGTCTTCGGCGAACTGCGACACGCGCCCGCCAGGATCCCGAACGGTTTCGGCGCGAGCCTGCAGCTGAAGTACGGGAACTACTCGGACTTCCTGTCGAACGACGAGCGCCGCGGGGAACTGGACCTCTACGCGGTGCTGCGGCATCCCTTGCTGCCCAAGGAATGCTCGATCGGCACCCTCGACGCGCCGCTCCACTCGGTGGTCAAGGACGATCCCGCGGTGCCCATGGAGGTCATCTCGCAGAACCCGAAGACGGTGAAGTTCGGCGTCGTCGACACCCGGCTCGCCCTGCCGCGCGCCACCGGCTGCGGACCACTGTCGCCAGTGGCCGACCACTTGCTCGGACTGCCGTCGGCGAGCGGGGCGAACACCTTCAAGCTGGCGACCTACGTCCGGTTCAAGCCCCTCTGACCCCGCATTTCGTCCTCTGAACGCGGTAGTTGCACACGCAAGGACCGCATTCAGAGGACGAAACGCGGTCGGCCGAGGGGGTCGTGAGTGATAAGTGTCGTTCTAACCCTCTTTGCCACTCACGACCACCCCGACCCAGACGGACGGGTCGCCCTGGGAGACCTATTTCTTCTTGGTGACCCAGATGGTGATGGTCGCGGTCACGACGGGCTTCCCGTTCGTGTCCGTGATCGTCACCGGCACGGGGAGCTCGAAACCCTCGTCGCCGAATTCCGGCAACTCCGGCAGTTCCGCGACCGCGCGCAGGCTCGTCTCGGCCTTGGCCACGTACTCGACCGTCATCCCCTTGGGCAGCCAGCGATGCGTCGCCGGGACGGTCGCCTCGGCGAGCATCCCCATGGCGATCTCGGCGAGGTTGCATGCCGCGATCGCGTGAAAAGTCTTGATGTGGTTGTAAACACCCCACCACTTGGGGGAGGTCACCTCGCACCGGCCGGGACCCAGTTCGCGCACCGACGGGAGCACCGTCCGGAAGTACGGCACACGCAGGCACATCGCGGCCGAGAACAGCTGTTTGCCGACCGGCTTCCCGGCCAGCCGGTTCCACATCGCGTAGGTCGGATTCTGCGCCATCACGGTCTCCTCATCATGTTACTCACCAGTAGCATAACCGGACCGCAGGCTATATTCGCAACGTGGCTCATCGGCTCTTCCTCCTCCGGCACGGTCAGACCGAGTGGTCCGTCAACGGACGACACACCGGACGCACCGACATCCCGCTCACGACGGCGGGCGAAGGGCAGGCCCGCGCGGCGGGCGGCACCCTGCGCGCGGTGCTCGGCGGCAACCCGGCGCTCGTCCTTTCCAGCCCCCGCACCCGCGCGCTGCGGACGGCCGAGCTGGCCGGTCTGCGCGTCGACGAGGTCACCGAAGAGCTGGCCGAATGGGACTACGGCGACTACGAGGGCGTCACCACCCCGGTGATCCGCGAGACTGTTCCCGGCTGGACGGTCTGGTCGCACCCGATCCCCGGCGGCGAAAGCGCGGACGACGTCAGCGCCCGCGCGGACAAGCTGATCGACCGCGTCCGCGAACCGCTCGGCAAGGGTGACGTGATCCTCGTCGGCCACGGGCACTTCAGCCGCGTCCTGGTCGCGCGCTGGGTCGGCCTGCCGTCGACGGCGGGCGTCCACTTCGGACTCGACCCGGCGGGCGTCGCGGTACTCGGCGACGAACGCGGCGAGCCCCAGATCGAACACCTCAACCTGCTCCCCACCACAGAGGACTGAAATGGCCGACGACCGCATCCGGCGTATCCGCGAAGAGGACGTCGACGCCGTCGTCCGGCTCGTCTACGACCTCGCCGAGTTCGAACGCGCCCCGGACGAATGCCACCTCACCCCCGAACAGCTGCGCGTCGCCCTGTTCGGTGAGGCGCCGGCGCTGTTCGGCCACGTCGCCGAGGTCGGCGGCGAGATCGTGGGCTACGCGCTCTGGTTCCTCAACTTCTCCACTTGGCGCGGCGTGCACGGCGTCTACCTGGAAGACCTCTACGTCCGTCCCGAGCAGCGCGGCTCAGGCCTCGGCAAAGCGCTCCTGGCCACCCTCGCGGCGGTCTGCGTCGAGCGCGGCTACGCCCGTCTCGAATGGTCGGTACTGAACTGGAACCCGGCGCAGGGCTTCTACAAGTCCCTCGGCGCGGTGCCGATGGACGAGTGGACCGTCGACCGGCTGACCGACGAACCTCTGAAGGCGCTCGCGGCCCAGATTTAGGAGTCGCGCTCTTCGCGTTCGCGACGCGCCGCGCGGCCCGCGGCGCCGTCGCGTTCGGCGGCCTCTTCCTCGGTCTCGCCTTCCTGCATCCCGAGCGCCCAAGCGCGCGACGGGCGGCGGAACAGCAGCACGAGGACGGCGACGCCGATCAGGCCGAGCGGCACACCCCACAGCGGCTGCCCGGACGGGCCCGCGCCGTACCAGCCGACGCCGACGAGGATCAGCGCGACGACCACGCCGGGCGACCTCGCCCAGGTCTTCCCCATCACCAGCCCGGCCGCGCAGGCCACCGTTCCGGCGGCGAGGACGAGGTAGTAGGCGACCTCGGCCAGCAGGTTCTCCGGTCCCGCCTGGCCGTTGACCAGGAGCAGGACCGCGAACACGATCAGGGCGAGCCCCGGCAGCGCGGTGATCGCCCCGGCGATGCGGACTTCACGGGGCGCGGGCGAGAGCTTGTCGGCGATGGACACGGCGAAACAGCCTTCCAGGCTTCCGGACACGGCGCTCCACCAGGGCGGGTCACCGTACGTGAGCACTTTCGATCGTATGCCACCCGGTCGGCCGGTTTCCCCTGACCGTCGTATGGGAAGAATTGGCAGTGTCGTCGATGAGCGGGCGGTCGGCCCGGGTGCACTTGTCACGACGGAGCTGTCATTCACCGGCAGTGAAGGAGGGACGCCCGCCACAGGGGTCACCAGGTGCTGCCTCGAGGACGTCGCGCGGCTGAGCTTCGCGTCACGTGAAGCTCCCACCTTCGGGCCGAAGTCACTTACCCTGCGGTATGTGCGTGCCATCCTCGTCGTGAATCCCCAGGCCACCTCGACCACCGCCGGTGGCCGTGACGTGCTGGCGCACGCACTGGCCAGCCAGGTCAAACTCGACGTGGTGGAGACCGACTACCGCGGCCACGCGATGGCCGTGTCGCGGTCCGCCGCCCGTGACGGGATCGACCTGGTGGTCGCCCACGGCGGCGACGGCACGGTCAACGAGGTGGTCAACGGCCTGCTCGCGGACGCCGACGGCGATCCGGCGAAGGTCGGCGAGGTCCCCATGCTCGGTGTCGTGCCGGGCGGCTCGGCGAACGTCTTCGCCCGCGCTCTGGGCATCGCGCACGATCCGGTGGAAGCGACCCACCAACTCCTCAACGCCATCGAGAACGACCGGAGCCGCAAAGTCGGCCTCGGGATCGCCGACGGCCACTGGTTCACCTTCAACGCCGGCCTGGGCTGGGACGCCGACGTCGTCGGCCGCGTGGCCAAGCGACGGGGCAAACAGACCACCGCGGGGCTCTACCTGAGGGCCGCGGTGGCGTCGCATCTACGGCCTCCGCTCGGCCGCCCGCCCCTCACCGTCAGGATCCCGGGTGAAGAGCCCACCGAAGTGCTGACCGCTTTCGTGTCGAACACCGATCCGTGGAGCTACCTGGGGGACCGTCCGGTCCACCTGAACCCGGGGAGCTCGTTCGACACCGGACTGGGCCTTTTCGCGTTGAGCGGTCTGGGATTGCCCACCGTGTTCAAGCATGTACGGCAGGCATTGCTCACGAAGAGCAACCAACGCGGACGACGTCTCCTTCGTCACGATGACCTTCCGATGATCCGCATTGACGCTGCTGAACCGGTAAACTTCCAGGTGGACGGCGACCTCGTCGGCCAGCGGAAGCGGGTGGAGTTCTTCAGCGTCCCGGAAGCACTGACGGTAATCGTCTGACGACCGGGCAGCTGATCGCCTGCGGCAAAGTACGACCTGCCGCTCATCGACGCAGAACCTCCGCTCACCGCATCGGCCTTCCCTTCGGAGGGCCGTTTCGGAACGAAACCGCAGGTCAGAAGCGTCGCTCGGCCGGGTGAGCTGACTCACCGATCTTCAGAAAACCCTTGTCGAAACGGGTGCTTCGTGAAAGCATTCACAAGCACCCAAAAAAACGACCGCCATGACGACTATGGCGCGGAGTACCGCGCCGTTATGAAGGAGCTCAGAAACATGGACTGGCGCCATGACGCGGCCTGCCGAGACGAGGACCCCGAGCTGTTCTTCCCGGTGGGAACCAGCGGTCCTGCTCTGTCGCAGGTAACTCAGGCGAAATCCGTGTGCCACCGCTGCACCGTCGCTTCCGACTGCCTGGCCTGGGCTTTGGCCAGCGGGCAGGACGCAGGCGTTTGGGGCGGGATGAGCGAGGACGAGCGACGGGCCCTGAAGCGCCGTCGTACGCACATCGGCACGCGTACCTCCGCCTGAGTTTTTCAAGACTCAGCACGCTTCATCGCATCACCTAAAACTCAGCAAGACCCCAAGCTTCGGGTAATCCCGCGGCGCAGTGGCTGTATGGCCCTGCGTTGCGAGGTGACACCTACCCGACTTGAGCTTAACAAGCGAGGCCGACACACCCTCACGGGGGTATGGCTTTCCGGGACTTTTTCCAAGTCCTCCCGCGGCATCGTCAAAGGGCCGGCGCCATCTTCTCTTCTGGCGCCGGCCCTAAAACGTGTCCGGGTGAGACTGTCCTTTGAGGACGATCACAAGCGACAGTCCACTCCAGACCCGTGACACGGACTTCACAGTCGTCGTGACAACGGGATCCTCAGCGCGGCTTCGGTTCCCGCCCGGCGGCCGCCGGGCTCCTCGGCGTCCCCGCGCAGTCCGCGGATCGACAGCGAGCCGCGCAGTTCCGACTCGACCAGGGTCCGCACGATCTGCAAGCCGAGACCATCGCTGCGCTCCAGCGAGAAACCCGAAGGCAGTCCGCGCCCGTTGTCGCGGATGACGATGTCGAGCCAGCGGGCGGATCGCTCCACGACGAGCTCGACCTTGCCCGGCCGTCCGTCGGGGAACGCGTGCTCGATGGCGTTCTGGACCAGTTCGGCGAGCACCATCACCAACGGCGTCGCGATCTCGGCGACGACGACGCCGAACGAGCCGGTGCGGGAAAGCCCCACCTGGGACTCGGCCGTGGCGACTTCACCGACCATCGGGAGGACGTTGTCGAGCAGCTTGTCGAGATCGACCCGCTCGTCCACCGAGATGGACAGCGCCTCGTGGACCATCGCGATCGACGAGACCCGGCGCACGGACTCGCCGAGCGCCAGCCGCGCCTCCTCGCTGGAGGTCCGGCGCGACTGGAGCCGCAGGAGCGCGGCGACGGTCTGGAGGTTGTTCTTCACCCGGTGGTGGATCTCACGGATGGTCGCGTCCTTCGACAGGAGGGCGCGGTCACGGCGCTTCACCTCGGTGACGTCGCGCACCAGCACCAGCGCGCCGGCGGCCTGCCCGGCGGGGCGCAGCGGCAGCGCACGGAACAGCACGACGGCGCCGCGGCGGGAATCCGCCTCCGTACGGCTGCTGGGCTTGCCGTCGAGCGCCTCGATGATCCGGTGCGAAACCTCGGTCGCGTCGAACGGGTCACGGATGAGCGACCTGGTCAGCGGCGCGAGACGCTGCCCGACGAGGTCGGATTCGTGCCCCATCCGGTGATAGGCCGACAACCCGTTCGGGCTGGCGAAGACCACCGTCCCGGTCGGGTCGAGGCGGATCAGGCCGTCGCCGACCCGCGGACTGGTGTGCGTGTCCGTCTGATTCCCCGGACTTGGGAAGGTGCCGTCGACGATCATCTGGCACAGGTCGCCCGCGCTGCCGAGGTAGGCGATTTCGAGCGGGCTCGGCACCCGGGAGGCCGCGAGATTCGTCTCGCGGCTGAGGACGGCGATCACCGTGCCGCCGAACATCACTGGGATGGCCTCGCGGCGCATCGGCAGGTCGCGGTACCAATGCGGGTCTTCTTCGCGGCAGATCCGCACCTCGCGGATCGCCTTGGCCAGCTGCGGGTGCTCGTCCTCGGTGAACCGGGTACCGACGACGTCCTCAGGATGGGCCGTGGGCGCCGTCGTCGGGCGTGCGTGCGCGACGCAGACGTAATCGCCGCCGTCGGGTTGCAGCTCCTGCGAGACGGCGACCCAGAGCAGGAAGTCGGCGAAGGACAGGTCGGCCAGCAGCTGCCATTCGGCGACCACGGTCTGGAGATGGTCCGCGGCTTCGCCGGACAGGCCGGTGTTCTCCGCGAGCAGATCGGAAAGGGTGGACACGTCCCCATCCAAGCAGGGTGAGGGCCGCATGACACACTGGAGAGGTTGACCCTGGCCCAGCGGTGTCGTATCACCCCGCGAGGGCCACTCGGACGAGGAGTGAAACATGTCGAAGCGCGCCCGCAAGCGTCGCGACCGTAAGAAGAACGGCGCGAACCACGGCAAGAAGCCCAACTCCTGATCATCGATCAGACAGCGAAGGCCCCCGCACCGATCCGGTACGGGGGCCTTCGTGTGTGCTGAGCGGGTTACTCGAAGGTCTGCTCGATCTTGACCTCGGTGCGCTCGATCGTGATCGCGCCCTTGGTCTGCACGGTCTGGCGGATCGAGGCCCGCAGCCGGGACTTGAGGTCGTCCGGCGCGTGGTCGCCACCGCACTTCCGGGCGAGCAGCTGCTTGATGTGCTCGTCGATGCCGTATTCCTCGAGGCACGGCGGGCAGTCCTCGATGTGCTTGCGCAGGGCGGCGTCACGCTCGGCGCTGCACTCCTTGTCGAGGAGCAGGTAGATGTCGGCGAGGGCTTCCTCGCATTTGACCTTGTCGTCCGCGCCGGAGCAGTAGTCCTCGGTCATCGCCCCGCCACCTCCTGCTGTTTGCCCGCGCGGATGAAGCCGCGTTCGCGGGCGACGTCGGCGAGCAGGTCACGGAGCTGGGCGCGGCCGCGGTGCAGCCGGGACATCACGGTGCCGATGGGCGTGTCCATGATCTCGGCGATCTCCTTGTACGCGAAACCTTCGACATCGGCGAGGTAGACCGCGAGACGGAACTCCTCGGGCAGCTTCTGCAGCGCTTCCTTGACGTCGGCGTCGGGCAGGTTGTCCATCGCCTCGACCTCGGCCGAGCGCAGCCCGCTGGAGGTGTGACTCTCCGCCTTGGCGATCTGCCAGTCGGTGATCTCCTCGGTCGGCTGCTGCACCGGCTGGCGCTGACGCTTCCGGTAGCCGTTGATGTAGGTGTTCGTGAGGATGCGGTACATCCACGCCTTGAGGTTCGTACCCGCCTTGAAGGAGGCGAAGGCCGCGTACGCCTTCAAGTACGTCTCCTGGACGAGGTCCTCCGCGTCGGCGGGATTCCGGGTCATCCGCATGGCGGCCGAGTACAACTGGTCGAGCAGGGGCATCGCGTCCCGCTCGAAGCGCTCGGCCCGCGCGGCCGCCTCTTCGGCGTCCGTGCCCGTGTCCGGCGCGGGATTCTGCGTGCTCGGCAAACCGTTCCCTTCCCGATCGGCGTCGATGCGCTTGTGCGCATGAGACGTCGTCGAGTTTACGCGCGGACGGATCACCTGGCCGCCCGGCGTGCGCGGGATCAGGATTCGGGGAGCTTCGAGTGTGGTGGACACGTGCCTTCCAACAGTGCGGCCCGGCCGGGCATTCCCGGCGCGCTCGTAGACTCCGCCCATGGCAGGCAAGGGAACCCCGGCGACGGCGCTGCTGGCGAAGCAGAAAGTGGCGCACGTTCTGCACGCCTACGACCACGACCCGCGGGCCGAGTCGTACGGCCTCGAAGCCGTCGAAGCGCTGGGGCTCGACCCCGCGCGCGTGTTCAAGACACTGGTCGCCGAGGTCGACGGGAAACTGACCGTCGGTGTGGTCCCGGTCACCGGGCAGCTGGACCTGAAAGCGCTCGCGGCCGCCGTGGGCGGGAAGAAGGCGAAGATGGCCGACCCCGCGGCCGCGCAGCGTGCAACCGGGTACGTGCTCGGCGGGATCTCGCCGCTCGGGCACCGGAGCCGGCTCCCGGTAGTGATCGACGCCTCGGCGGAGAAGTTCGAGACCGTGCACTGCTCGGCGGGACGGCGCGGTCTCGAAGTCGAACTCGCGCCCGGCGATCTGGTGCGGCTCACCGGTGCCGTGTTCGCCCCCATCGCGGGCTGACTCCCCCGCGTTTCGTCCTCTGAATGCGGTAGTTGCACGCGCAAGTACCGCATTCAGAGGACGAAACGCGAAGGCGGGTTCACCTCAGAGAGGGAGCAGGGTCGGTCCGCGGCGGGAAGATCACGCGGCCGCGCTCCGGGATCGTCGTCGTCAAGCGAACGACGACTCCTGGGGAGCGACGCCATGAGCAAGACCGTGCCCGACGTGCCGAAGTGGGCGAATCTCGCCGCCCACGCGACGCTGCTGACGACCCTGCCCTCCGGACTCTGGCGGATCGCGATGGGGCTCGGCCTCCCGGTCGGGTTCACCGCGCAAGGCCTGACGGAGTTCGGCATCCCCGGCTGGGGCACGGCCTACGTCTTCGGCCTGAGCGTTCTCGCCGAGGCTCTCGCCTTCCTCACCCTCGGACTGGTGCGGCCGTGGGGCGAGGTGTGGCCGCGCTGGATCCCGGGGCTGCGCGGCAAGAGGATCCCGCCGCTCGCCGCGATCGTCCCGGCGGCCGCCGGCGCGATCGCCCTGACCGCGCTGGGGATCCAGGGGTTGTTCGGCTGGGCGGAGGCCGGTTCGTCGATGTCGCCGAGCAGCTGGGAGCCCTCGCCGGTCTACGGCGTCGTCATGGCCGCCTGTTACGCGCCGCTCGTGCTCTGGGGTCCGCTGCTGGCCGCGGTCACCGTGCACTACGCCCGGCGGCGGCTTTCAGGCGAGCGGGCGCAGCACGCGCTCCAGCCACTCGGCGGCCGCGCGTGAAACGCCGTCGAGGTCGGCGCTGAGGTTGTGGTCGCCCTTGAGCACCACGATCTCGTGATGCGGCCCCGCCTTGGGCAGGCCGAACGGGTCACGTTCGCCCTGGACGACCAGCGTCGGGACCTCGACGGCGTCCAGTTCACCCTGCCGGGTCTTCTCCGGCTTCCCCGGCGGATGCTCGGGGAAGGCCAGACAGAGCACCGCCACCGCCTGTCCCGCCGCGGCGGTCCGGCAGGCGACACGGGCCCCGGAGGACCGGCCGCCGAACACGATCGGGAGATCGTCGAACCGCTCGGAGATCTCGTCGGCCACGGTCAGCCAGGCGGTGTCGAGCTGCGTGGCGGGCGCGGGAGCCCGGCGGCCCGCCACCCGGTACGGCTGTTCGACGAGCGCCACGTGCACGCCCGCCGCCTGCGCCGCCCGCGTGACCGCGACCAGGTCCTTCGCACCGATCCCGCCGCCCGCGCCGTGGCCGAGCATCAGCACCGCGGAGCCCTCCTCGGCGCAGTGCAACTCGGCCCGCGCGGGACCGTAGGCGGTGTCGATCTCCAGGGTCGTCATGAGTTCGGCGCGTCGAAGAGCGCGCTTTCGACGGCGGGCTCGACCCGGTCCAGCAGCTCGGCGCCGTTGTTGCGGACGCTGTTGACCAGGCTGGACACCGGCCGCAGCTCGATCGTGTCGACCAGGTCCACCGGCGGCGGGACGAGCAGGTCCGTGACGTCGGGCCGGTCGGGGTCGAGCCAGGTGTCCCACTTCTCGCGCGGCATCAGCAGCGGCATGCGGTGGTGGACGTCGGTGAGCCTGCCGATCGAGTCCGTGGTGATCACCGAAAAGGTGATCAGCGGGTCCGCGTCCTTGTCGTCCTTCGGCCGCCAGGTCTCCCAGATACCGGCGAAGGCGAGCGACCCGTCACCCGGTCCGGTCATGTAGAAGGGCTGCTTCTCCTTGCCGTCGCGCCGCCACTCGTACCAGCCGTCGGCGGGGACCAGGCAACGCCGCGAAGAGACCGCCTTCTTGAAGGACGGCTTCTCCTTGGCGGTCTCGGCGCGCGTGTTGATCATCTTCGAGCCCACGCCGGGGTCCTTCGCCCAGAACGGGACCAGGCCCCAGCGCATCATCCGCAGCGACCGGACGGTGGGCTCGTCTTCGAGCACCGCGCCGTCGGCGTCACGCGGGTGGCGCTGCACCACGGTGGGGACGTACTTGGTCGGCGCCACGTTGTGGTCGGTCCGGATCCGGCCCTCGGTCAGGTCGATCGCGGCGAATTCGTCGATCAGCGCCGCGGGGTCCTTGGTGGCGGCATAGCGCCCGCACATGCGAAAACCTCCCTAATCGACAGTCATCGTTACACGCCGGCCGGACGATGGCGAGCAGCATGGGATCATTGTCCCGCGGTGTTCGGAGAGCAGGAGGCGGATTGGCTGGCAAGGACTGGCGCAGGCTGGACGAATCCGACGTGCGGATCCGTCCCGGCAAGGGCACCAGGCCGCGCAGCAAACGCCGCCCCGAACACGCCGACGCCTCCACGGCGATGGTCATCGGGAAGGACCGCGGCCGCTGGACCTGCGCGATCGACTCGGATCCGGACCGGATCGTCACCGCGATGCGGGCCCGCGAGATGGGCCGGGTCTCGGTCGTCGTCGGCGACACCGTCGGCATCGTCGGCGACGTGAGCGGCAAGCCGGACACCCTCGCCCGGATCATCCGGGTCGACGAGCGCTCCAGCGTGCTCCGCCGGACGGCGGACGACACCGATCCCTTCGAACGGGTGGTCGTCGCCAACGCCGAGCAGTTGCTGATCGTGACCGCGCTGGCCGATCCCCCGCCGCGGACCGGATTCATCGACCGCTGCCTCGTCGCCTGCTACGCGGGCGGCCTCGAACCGGTCCTGTGCCTGACGAAGGCCGACCTCGCAAGCCCGGACGAACTCCTCTCGGGCTACGCGGGCCTCGACATCCCGGCCGTGGTCACCCGGCACGACGAGCATCCGGAGGAGCTGACCGGGCGGCTCCAGGGCCGGGTCACCGCGCTGGTCGGGCATTCCGGGGTCGGGAAGTCCACTTTGGTCAACCGGCTGGTGCCGGACGCCGATCTGGCGACCGGCGTGGTCAGCGCGGTCGGCAAGGGCAGGCACACGTCGGTCGCGGCGGTCGCCCTCCCCCTGCCGGGTGGCGGCTGGGTGGTCGACACGCCCGGCGTCCGCTCGTTCGGGCTGGCGCACGTGACCGCCGACGACATCGTGCTCGCGTTCGAGGAGTTCGCCGCGGCGGCCGAAGAATGCCCTTCCGCCTGCGGGCACCTCGGGCCGCCTTCGGACCCGGACTGCGCGCTCGACGACGTCGTCACCGAGGGTGACGCGAGTCCGGAACGACTGGAGTCCTTGCGTCGCCTTTTGGGGTCCCGAGCTGGACATGAGGACGATCGGTAACTAAATCCGGCTTCGCGCGATAACCCGTTCGGATTAGATCAACTTTTCTGAGGGGTCCCCTTGAAGCGCGTAACCATGCTCGCCGCCGTCACCACGGCCGCCGTCCTGGCGCTGTCCGCTTGCGGCGGCGAGAAGCAGTCCGGCGCGGCTGCTCCCGCTCCTTCCGAAGCGAAGAGCTCGCTTTCGTCGCCGCTCGGCGACGCGATCCAGCTCGCGGCCCTGAGCCGCGAGAGCACCAAGAAGGCCAAGTCGTCGAAGGTCACGATGGAGACCGTCGCGGGCACCGAGAAGAACACGGCGTCCGGCCAGGGCCAGTACGACGGCCAGAACACCAAGTTCTCGATGTCCATGGACAGCGACGGCAAGAAGATCGACATGCTCTTCGTCGACAGCGCGCTGTTCGTCAAGCTCGACGAGGCCGACAAGGCCGAGCTGAAGACCGACAAGACGTACGTGAAGATCTCGGCCGACGGCCAGGATCCGTTCTCGCAGCTGCTCGGCAAGCTGATGTCGAAGGCCATCAAGGACAGCGACCCGTCGCGCATCCTCGAGCAGGTCTCGCAGGCCGGGAAGATCACGAAGTCGGACCAGGTCGAGCTGAACGGCGCGCAGACCAACCACTACGTCATCGAGGTCGAAGCCGAGAAGGCCATCGCGCTCATCATGGGCGACATCGGCATCCCGCTGCCCGCCGAGAGCGTCAATCAGCTCAAGGCGAAGCTCGCGGGCAAGAACGTCATGATCACCACCGAGCTGTGGCTCAACGCCGACCAGCTGCCGGTGCAGGTCGTCTCGGACACGACCGCGTTCGTGAAGGCCATGGGCGCCCCCGGTGACGGTGTCGCCAAGACCACGGTCAAGTACACCGACTGGGGTGCCCCGGTGACCATCACCGCCCCGCCCGCCGACCAGGTCGGCGACATGGCGGAGATGATCAAGAACCAGGCCGGCGGCCGGTAAGTGCGCACGGCCTTCAAGCTCACCGCGGTGGCCGCGGCCCTGACCCTCGTGGTCACGGGCTGCGGCACCCGCCCGGCCGACCCGGTCGAGAACAAGGGTGGCGAGCTCGCGCTGGCGACCCCGTTCACCGACGCGCTCGGCCTCGTCGAGGCCGCGAAGCAGGGGACGCGGAAGAGCAAGTCCTCCAAGACGACCATCGACAGCATGCTCGGCGCCGAGAAGGTCACCGGCACCGTGATGGCGCTCTACGACGGCCCTGCCTCGAAGATCGACGTGAACATGACCACGGCGGGCGAAGCGGTCACCCTGCGCCTGGTCGACCAGACCCTGTTCATCAAGCTCCCCCCGGATCAGAAGACCGAGCTCAAGACCGACAAGAACTGGGGGAAGATCGACCTGAACAGCGAGGACCCCCAGGCGAAGGCCGTGGGGAAGGCGATGCAGAAGTCGTTCGAGATGGGCGACCCGATGAAGCAGCTGGAGCTGGTCGAAAAGACCGGTCGGATCATCCGGTCGGAGCAGACCCAGCTGGACGGCGTCCCGGTGAACCACTATTTCGTCGAATTCGACGCCAAGAAGCAGTTCGACCTGTTCCTCGGCGACCAGGCTCCCGCCGAAGAGCGCGCGAAGATCGAGAAGCGGCTCGAAGGCAAGAACCTGCTGATCCCGGCCGAACTGTGGTTCAACGCCGAGCAGCTTCCGCTCAAGATGACCATGGACATGACCTCGTTCATGAAATCGGCGGGAGGACGCCAGACCGGCGAGGCCAGGGCGACGTACACCTACAGCGACTGGGGCACGCCGGTGAACGTCACCGCGCCCCCCGCCGCCGAGGTGGCCGACTACGCCGAATTGACGAAGCAGGGGATCTAAGCTCCTTTCGCGCGTGAAGGCCCCCTTCCCTCTGCCACGGTTTCGAATGACCAGCCGAGGGAAGGGGGCCTTCACGCGCTTCCGGACCATCGGACGGTGGAAATTCACGCGATAGGCGCTACGGTAGTGGTACAGACCATTCACCCGAGGAGTCCTATGCGTGCCACCGGATTCGCCGTCGTCTGTACCGCTCTCCTGCTGCTGGGAGGCTGTTCCGGCGAGGAGAAACCGGCGGCCGCCGACGCGGCGCAGCTGGCCTCGGCCGCCGGCGCGGGCACGCAGAAGGCCCGGTCGTCCAAGATCGCGCTGGAGACCACCGCCGAGGACGGCCGCAAGGTCGTGGTGACCAGCTCCGGGCTCTACGAGGGCGCGAACAGCAAGTTCTCCATGGTCGCCGAGATCGCGGGCGAGAAACGGGATCTGATCTACGCCGACGGCGTCCTCTACTACCACCTGTCCGACGCGCAGGTGCGGGAGCTCAAGACCGACAAGGAATGGGTCAAGATCACCGCGGACGGCAAGGACGCGCTCTCCGCGGCCAACGGCGCGCTCATGACGGACGTCGTCGAGAAGCTGGACCCGACGCGCACGATCGAGCGGATCTCGAAGTCCGGCAAGGTCACCAAGTCCGAGCGGACCGATCTGAACGGGACGGCCACCACGCACTACGTCCTCGATCTCGGCGGCGCCCCGGCCGAGGTGTGGCTGGACGGCGACCAGCGTCCGGTGCAGGTCAGCATGGACAAGGTCACGGTCAAGTACGACAGCTGGGCCTCGGACGTGGTGATCATCGCGCCGCCGCCCGAGGCCATCGGCGACAGCCGCTGAGCCGTTCCCCCGATCGGGGCGAGGTCCCCGGCTGTGTTTCGCTTGAGTGCCGCCTTGGAAAGCAGGTGCTCATGCGGAGAACGGCCCTGTCCGCCGTCGTGCTCGTGCTCGGGGCGATGCTCGGCGCGTGTGACGGCGAAACGACCGTCTCGTTCGCCGACGCCCGCGCGCTCGCCGACGGGGCCGCGTCCGCCACGGACGGCAAGGCCGCGAAGTTCGCCACCGACGTCACGGCGGGCACGATGCGTTCGAAGAGCCAGGGGCAGGCCCGGGTCGCGCGGACGGGCACCGCGCTGGCCATGACCACGGACTTCCTCGGCGAGCCGCTCGAACTCCGGCTGGTCGACAAGATCGTCTTCGTCAAGGTCCCCGAAAGCGCCCGCGAGGACGTCCCCGGCGGAAAACCGTGGGTCAAGGTCTCTCCCGATGGCGCGGACCCGTTCTCGCAGGTCGCCGGCGGCAGCATCGACCAGCTGGCGAAGCAGAACGACCCCGGGCGGGCGCTCGACCAGGTCCGGCGGGCCGGCACGCTCACCGAGTCCGGGCGCGCCGAACTCGACGGCGTCTCCACCGAGCGCTACCGGCTGGACGTCGACATGGCCGCGCTGGGCGGCGACCTGCCCGCCGGGTTGTCGGCGGAGGCCGTCGGGGAGCTGCACGGCAAGCTCGGGAAGATCCCGATGGAGGTCTGGCTCGACGACGCGCACCAGCCGGTGCAGATCGTGCTCGACCTCGCCCCCGTCCTCGCCGCGTCGGGTGTTCCGGACAGCGCGATGGCGCGGATCGTCACGCGCTACAGCGACTGGGGCACGCAGGCAGACATCCAGGCTCCGCCGCCGGAAGAGATCGGGGAGATCCCGGCGGGCTGACCCTGTCACGTTCTCCGCGCCCGCCTCGTCCAGGTCGTGAAGGCGGACAGGAGGAGCGGACATGCGCGTGATGGTGATCGGGGCGACCGGGGTGCTGGGGCGACCGCTGGTACGGCGGCTGCTGGCCGAGGGCCACGAGGTGAGCGGGCTCGCCCGCGGCGAGGACCGCGTCGCGGCCGTGCGCGCGGCCGGCGCGAAACCGGTGACGGGTTCGCTGTTCGACGTCGATTCCCTGGCCGGGGCGCTGAACGGGCACGACGCGGTGGTGAACGTCGCGACCCGGATCCCGGACGCGCGCCACGCGATGAAGGCGTCCGGCTGGGCGGAGAACGACCGCCTGCGGATCGACGGCAGCCGGACGCTCGCGGCCGCCGCGCGCCGGGTCGGCGAGCTGGGAATCGTGGTGCAGGAAGGGATTTCGTTCGTCTACGCCGACGGCGGCGACGCGGAACTGGACGAGGACGCGCCTCTCGCGGCGAGCGGTCACATCGCGTCTTCGACGGTGGCGCACGCCAACATCGCGGAACTGGCGGACGAGGGACGCACGGCGATCCGGCTGCGCATCGGGCTGCTGGTCTCCGACGACCCGATGACCACGATGATGCTGGCGGCCGCCCGGCGCGGTTCGCCGCTGATCATCGGCCGCCGGACCGACTGGACCGCGGCGATCCACCCGGACGACGCGGCGGCCGGCGCGATCGCGGCATTGCGGGCACCGAGCGGCGTCTACAACCTGGCCGCGGATCCGGTGCGGAAACAAGAACTCGGCGAGGCGATGGCGGCCGCGGCCGGTGTCCGGCGGCCGCGGGCGCTGCCGAAATGGCTGGCGAGCCGGGTGGGGTTGATGTCGGTGCTGGCGCGTTCGCAGCGCGTCGTTTCGACCCGGCTCACCGAGGCGACCGGCTGGCGACCCGAACGCCCCGCCCCCGGCCCCTCGTGGTTCTAGCGTTTCGTCCTCTGGATGCGGTAGTTGCACGCGCAAGGACCGCATTCAGAGGACTATTGAGGGGTAAGGCAAATGCGGCGTGTTCGTTCGCTCGCCCGCCTGCCGACCTCGGGTGTTGCGAAAGCCACTTCCGCAACGTTGAAGGTTGCGAAAGTGGCTTTCGCAACGCTTCGGGGACCCGTCGCCCCACGAGGACGGATGACCCGGGGTGAAGGGGACTTTCCGCTCGTGCGATGAGAGGAAAGTCCCCTTCACCACGCTGATCGCCACCGAACACCGGTCCGTGAAGGCCTCCTTGAGGGACCCAGAGTCCCTCAAGGAGGCCTTCACGGACTTGCCACCCGACAGGACACCTTTGCCTTGCTGCTCAATAAATGCGCGGGGTTACAGGAGTTCCAGCAGGAAAGGGAGCTCCTGGGGCGCGTACCAGGCGAGTTCGTGGTCTTCGGCGTCGCCGAGGGTGAATTCCGCGTCCGGGTCGCCGAGGTCGGCCTGGTCGATCACCGCGGCGGCGGCCTGGACCGACTCGGCGGCCTCGGCGGCGTCGACGTGGATCGCGGCGACGTCGGCGGCCTTCACCGGCCCGGACAGCCGGACGACGGCGGCGTCGAGATCCGGGCGCAGCGTGACCTCGTCGATGTCGGCCGAGATCACCACCCGCCGCGGTTCGGGCTTCTCCTCGGCCGCGATCAGCCGGAGCGACGCCCTGGCGGCGTCGAGCAGCGCGGCGTACTCGAGTTCCTCGTCGGATCCGCTGGCGTAGGACTCCCGCAGCGCCGGGGTCAGCGCGAACCCCGTGCCGCTGCGTGCCCGGAACTCCCCGGCGGTTTCGAGATCACGGAGCATCGCGATCGTCGCGGGCAGATAAACCCTCACCAGTGCGCACCCTTCAGTTCTTCCAACGATTCCTCGATCATCCCGGCGAGCAGGTCCACATCGGACACGGCCTTGCGGTCGCCGTTCAGTCCGAAGTAGACACCGCCGTGATACGAGGTGACCCCGATCGCCAGCGCCTGATTGCGCACCAGCGGCATGACCGGGAACATCTCCACCATCTTCGCCTGTCCCGCGTAGAGCGGCACCTGCGGGCCCGGCGAGTTCGTGATCAGCACGTTGAAGATGCGCCCCGACATCGACCCGGCCGCCCGCGCGCCCAGCGAATGCAGGGTCGCCGGCGCGAAGCCGCCGACAGTCAGCAGCCCGCGCGCGGCGACCGAACGGCCGGAGTCGAGGTGGTCCGCCATCGCGTGGCCGATGTGCTGCAGCCGCAGCACCGCGTTCGGCTCCCCGACCGGCAGATCGACCAGGTAGGCGTCGACCTGGTTCCCGACCAGCGCCGGCGTCGAGAACTCGGCCGTCTCGGCGTCGCGGACGGCCATCGGCACCAGCGCGCGCACGGTGGTGGTCGCGGTCAGGGCCGAGCCCCGGGAGAGCAGCCATTCCCGCAGCGCGCCGGTGATCGCCGCCAGCACGACGTCGTTGACCGTGCCACCGTGCTCGGCGCGGACCTTGCGGAAGTCCTCCAGCCGCGTGCGGACCACGGCGAACATGCGGCCGCCGGAGGTGCGGACGTTGAGCGGCCCGGACGGCGCGGGCTTCACCATGGTCTTCAGCGCCGACGCGACGTCGCCGACCGTTTCGGTGACCTTGCCCGCCATCGCGGTGGCGTCGTGGGCGATGGACCGGACGTTCTCGACCAGCTCCGTCGGGCGCTGCACGGTCTCGGCGACGGCGTCGAGCATCAGCTGGGTGCGGCTCGGCTCCCGGCGCGGGTGCCAGTTGTCGTCGAACGGTTCCGGTTCCTGCGGGGCGGTCTCGAGGATCAGCTGCCCGAGTTCGATGGTGCCGACCCCGTCCACAACGGACTGATGCGTCTTGGTGACCAGCGCGACCCGGTCCCCCGCGAGCCCTTCGACGAAGTACGCCTCCCAGAGCGGCCGTCCCGGGTCGAGCCGCCTCGACATCAGCCGGGCCACGAGATCGAACAGCTGGCCGTCCGAGCCCGGCTGCGGCAGCGCGGACCGGCGGACGTGGTAGTTGAGGTCGAAATCGACGTCGTCGACCCACACCGGCCTGGCGAGATGTCCCGGCACCTCCAGCACGCGCTGCCGGTAGCGCGGCAGGAACGCCAGTCGCTGCCCGATCAGGTCCAGCAGCTGTTCGTGGGTGAAGCCGTCGCGCGGCCGTTCGAAGATCGCCACCCCGCCGACGTGCATCGGGGTCGAGTGGTCTTCCACGTACAGGAACGAGGCGTCCAGCGCCGAGAGGCGGTCGGGCATGGGCCGATCCTTACATAGTGGGACACTCGCCGGTGTGGGTGATGAGTCGGTGATCTCGCCGAAGGACCGGTTCCTGACGGTGTACGGCCGGAAACCGGTGCTCGAGGCATTGGACGACGCGGCGCTCGAGGTGGACAAGGTGATTCTCGCCGACACCGTGCGGGGGCCGAACGCCGCCGAGATCCAGCGCGCCGCCAAGGCCGCCGGGGTGCCGGTGCAGCGGGCGAGCGCGCATCGTGTCAAGGTGCTGGCCGGCAACGGCAAGCAGGACCAGGGGGTGCTGGCCGACGTCGTCGCCCCGCGCATGCGGTCGCTTCAGGCCGCCCTGTCCGACGGGAGACCTCCGTCACGAGTGTTGCTGCTCGACGGCATCACCACCCCGGCGAACGTCGGGATGATCCTGCGCACGGCGACCGCCGCCGGGCTCGAAGGTGTCGTGGTGCCGCGACGCGGGGTCGCCGCCCTCGACCCGATGGTGGTCAAGGCCTCGGCCGGGGTCGCGTTCCGCGCGCCGGTGCTGCGCTGCGGCAGCGCGCGTGAGGCCGCCGAAATGCTCACCGAAGCCGGATACGGCATCTACGCGCTGGGCGCTTCGGCCGGCGCGACGGTGTTCGACGTCGAACTGCCGCAGCGCGCGGCCTTCGTGCTGGGCGGGGAGACGAACGGCGTCGGCGCCGAGGTCGGCGAGCTGGTGACGGAGTGGGTGTCGATCCCGATGCCGGGCGAGGTCGAGTCGCTCAACGTGTCCGCGGCCGCCGCCGTGCTCTCGTTCGAGCTGGTCCGCCGGGCTAACGGCGCTGCGGGAAGAGCGCGCTGAGCTCGGTCAGCGTCTCCTCGACCGAGGTGTGGTGCACGCCCGCCATCCCGGCCGCCACCGCGGCGCGGACGTTGTGCGCGGCGTCGTCGACGAACACGCACCGCCCGGCGGGCAGGTCCAGCAGGCCCGCGGTGAGCAGGTAGACCTCACGCTCGGGTTTGGCCACGCCGACCTCGCCGGAGAAGACGAGCGCGTCGAAGAACGGGTTCAGCGCCCTCTTGGCCTCCTTCGACGCCCCGGGAGCGTTCGAGAGCAAGGCCGTTTTGATGCCGCGTGCCCTGGCGGCTTGGAGGAACGCGTACAGCTCGTCCGCGCCGTCGTCCGTCAGCACCCCGACGTAGTCGATGACCAGCCCTTTCAGCACCGGCCCACCGTACACAAGCGATCACCGCCCGGTTCATCCTCTCGGGCGGTTCGTGTCGCGGCGCCGCCGGTCTCACGCCCCTTAGTTGCTGGGCGCGGCCGAGGGGCCGCGGAGGGGGACTGCCTGATGCGTTCGTACGTACTGAGACGGCTGAAACCGTGTGAACCGCCTTACCGGGTCGCGGACAGGCTGGTGCACCGGGTGGCACCGCCGGACAACCAGCTCGTGCTGGACCTGCCGCTGTTCGGGGAAGAGATCGTGGTGGAACCCCGGCCACGGCCCGACACGCCGGACCGGCGCCAGGTCGGCAGGCTGCTGACCACCATCCTCGAAGCCTGTGACGGGCGCCGCCCGGCGAGCCAGGTGCGGCCGATCCTCGACCCGGCGCTCCACAGCGCGCTGCTCGACAGCGGCCGTCGTCGTCCGCCGGGCGGCTACCGGCCGAGGTCGGTCCACCTGAGCCATCCGGCGGACGGTGTCGTCGAGGCCTGCGCGACGGTCGAACAGAACGATCGCTGCCTCGCTCTGGCCGCCCGCTTCGAGCGGACCCCGTCGGGCTGGGTGTGCACGCGTTTCAACCTGCTGAAGCCGCCGCGACGGGTTTCCTCGCTCCGGGTCGCGGCATGACGGCGGCATGACAAAGGGGCCTTCACCGCGTCGTGCGCGGTGAAGGCCCCCTTCGAACGCTCCTAGCGGCGCGGGCCCTTCTTGCCCTTCTTCTGGGCCGAGCGCTGCGCGGCACGACGCTCCCGCCGGGTCCCGCTCTGGTCACCGCCGTCGCTGCCGGCACTGTCCGAATGCGACTCGACGCCGCCGTCCTCGGACGGGCCCGACATGGTCAGCCCGGACTGCGAACCGCCGCCGAGTCCCTTGCCCCGCAAGGCGGACGGCACGGATTCGGTGTCGGTCGCCGGACCCTGCGGAGGCGTCGGGCGGGCGTGCCGTCCATCGCCGTTGGCGACCTGGCCGTTCCCGGAGCCGACACCGGCGGGCAGCGCCGACGCGGACTCGGGCGCCGGGGCAGCGGGCTCGGCCTGCTCGACCTGGAGGTTGAACAGGAAGCCGACGGCCTCCTCCTTCAGCGACTCCAGCATCGCGCGGAACATGTCGTAGCCCTCGCGCTGGTACTCGATGACCGGGTCACGCTGCGCCAGGGCCCGCATGCCGATGCCCTCCTTGAGATAGTCCATCTCGTAGAGGTGCTCACGCCACTTGCGGTCGAGCACGGTGAGCATCACCTGGCGCTCCAGGCTGCGCATCGCGCCTTCGCCGACCTTGCCGTCGATCTCGACCTCGCGCTCGTCGTACGCGCGGTGAGCGTCTTCGAGCAGCGCCTCGCGCAGCCCTTCGGCGTCGAGGTCGTCGTCCTCGGTCAGCGAGTCCCAGGTGACCTTCACCGGGTACAGCGTCTTCAGCGCCGTCCACAGCTTCTCGTGGTCCCAGTCCTCGGCGTAGCCCGAAGAGGTCTCCTCGTTGACGTACGCGTTGATGACGTCGACGAGCATGTGCTCGATCTGCTCGCGGAGATCCTCGCCCTCGAGGACGCGCAGGCGCTCGGCGTAGATCACCTTGCGCTGCTCGTTCATGACCTCGTCGTACTTGAGGACGTTCTTGCGGATCTCCATGTTCTGCTGCTCGACCTGCGTCTGCGCGCTCTTGATCGCCTTGGAGACCATCTTGTGCTCGATCGGCACGTCGTCCGGCAGCCGCATGGTGGTCATGACCCGCTCGACCATCGTCGCGTTGAAGCGGCGCATGAGCTCGTCACCGAGCGACAGGTAGAACCGGGACTCGCCCGGGTCGCCCTGACGGCCGGAACGACCGCGGAGCTGGTTGTCGATCCGGCGCGACTCGTGCCGCTCGGTGCCGAGCACGTACAGCCCGCCCGCCTCGCGGACCTCCTCGGCCTCGGCCTTCGTGTCGGCCTGGGCCTCTTCGAGCACCTTCGGCCAGGCGGCCTCGTACTCCTCGGAGTGCTCCACCGGGTCGAGACCGCGGTCGCGCAGCACCTCGTCGGCGATGATGTCCGGGTTGCCGCCGAGCACGATGTCGGTACCACGGCCCGCCATGTTGGTGGCGACCGTGACCGCGCCCTTGCGCCCGGCGCGGGCGACGATCAGCGCCTCCCGGTCGTGGTGCTTGGCGTTGAGGACCTCGTGCGGGACCCCCAGCTTGAGCAGCAGCTTCGACAGGTGCTCGGACTTCTCGACACTCGTGGTGCCGACCAGCACCGGCTGGCCCTTCTCGTGCCGCTCGGCGATGTCCTCGGCGACGGCCTCGAACTTGGCCTGCTCGGTCTTGTAGATGAGGTCGGCCTGGTCGGCGCGGACCATCGGCTTGTTGGTCGGGATCGGCACCACACCCAGCTTGTAGGTCTGGTGGAACTCGGCCGCCTCGGTCTCGGCGGTACCGGTCATGCCCGACAGCTTGCCGTAGAGCCGGAAGTAGTTCTGCAGCGTGATCGTGGCGAGCGTCTGGTTCTCGGCCTTGATCTCGACGCCTTCCTTGGCCTCGATCGCCTGGTGCATGCCCTCGTTGTAGCGGCGGCCGTGCAGGATACGGCCGGTGAACTCGTCGACGATGAGGACTTCGCCGTCACGGACGATGTAGTCCTTGTCGCGCTTGTAGAGCTCCTTGACCTTCAGCGCGTTGTTCAGGTAGCCGACCAGCGGCGTGTTCGCGGCTTCGTAGAGGTTTTCGATGCCGAGCTGGTCCTCGACGAAGGCGACGCCCTTCTCGGTGACACCGACGGTGCGCTTGCGGATGTCCACCTCGTAGTGGATGTCCACCTTCATCAGCGGCGTCATCCGCGCGAACTCGACGTACCAGCGCGAGGACTGGTCGGCCGGGCCGGAGATGATCAGCGGCGTCCGGGCCTCGTCGATGAGGATGGAGTCCACCTCGTCGACGATCGCGAAGTTGTGGCCGCGCTGCACGCAGTCTTCGAGGCTCCACGCCATGTTGTCGCGGAGGTAGTCGAAGCCGAACTCGTTGTTCGTGCCGTGCGTGATGTCGGCGGCGTACTGCTGGCGGCGGACCTCGGGGGTCTGGTCGGCCAGGATGACCCCGACCTCGAGGCCGAGGAAGCGGTGGATGCGGCCCATCCACTCGGCGTCACGTTTGGCGAGGTAGTCGTTCACCGTGATGACGTGCACGCCCTTGCCGGACACGGCGTTCAGGTACGCGGGGAGGACCTGGGTCAGGGTCTTGCCCTCACCGGTCTTCATCTCGGAGACCTGGCCGAGGTGCAGCGCGGCGCCGCCCATCAGCTGGACGTCGTAGGGGCGCTGGCCGAGCACGCGCCAGGCGGCTTCCCTCGCCACCGCGAACGCCTCCGGCAGGAGGTCGTCGAGTGACTCGCCGTCCGCGTGCCGCTTACGGAACTCCTCGGTCTTGGCCCGCAGCGCGGTGTCCGAAAGTTCCTTGACGTCGTCTTCGAGGGTGTTGATGTGATCGGCGATGTTGCGCAGCCGCTTCACCATCTTGCCCTCGCCCGCGCGGAGCAGGCGGTTCAGCACCATCCGGTCGACCTCACTAGCTGATTGTGATCGCACCCGAGCCGGTCCCGGGCAATCTCGTATGCGGAGGTGCGCTGGTAACGCACCACCATCCGACCCCATCGTAGGGAACACCTCGGTGTTCGCGCACGCACCGTCTGTCGGTACCTGACCGGGCAGGTGCGTATCCCGCCTGATCCGGACAGGGAGGTGGCCCGTACGCGCACGCGTACGGGCCACCTCATAGGCGTTGTGGGTTGTCGGAGGGGCCGGCTAGCTCAGCCGGATGACGCCGTAGTCGAAGCCTCGCCTCCGGTAGACGACGCTCGGGCATCCGGCGTCGGAGTCGTTGAAAAGGTAGAAGTCGTGACCGACCAGTTCCATCTCGTAGAGAGCCTGGTCGACCGTCATGGGCTCCGCGTCGTGCTTCTTCTCGCGGACGACGCGACCGGGCTGGTGTTCGGTCACCCCGTCATCCCAGCGCTGCTGGGGCATCTCGAACTCTTCACCGCTCTCGACGGCGAAACCGTTGGCCAGGGGTTCGGCTTCCGGCGCCTCGAGCACAGCGGTACCCGCCAGATGTCGGGTGTCGGTGGTCATGCCACCGGCGGCCGCCATCGAAGTCGCCTCGGCGACGGATTCCGGGCGGCTGCGGCCGTAGTGCACGCGCCGGCGGTCGTGTGTCTTCCGCAACCTGTTCTCGAGCTTGTTCAGTGCGGAATCCAGCGCTGCGTAGAAGTCGCCCGCACACGCTTCGGCGCGTACGGCGGGGCCCCTGCCCTTACCGGTGATTTCGACGCGCTGACAGTTCTTCGACTGACGGCGATTGGGCTCGTGGAAGAGCTCCACGTCGTAACGGATGACCTTCTTGTCGTAGCGCTCTAGCCGGGCCAGCTTTTCGCTGACAAGTGCCCGATAGTGGTCAGGCACCTCCACGTTGCGGCCCTTAACGACGATGTCCATACACGACCTCCCTCGCTGAAATGACTGCGAGCTGTAGATGTGTTCACTAGGGCGCCGGTAAAGCGGGGACGAAGCCCGGATCGCGGGCGATGAGGGAACTCGGCATCAGGTCACGACGTCTCGTGGCGGATGTCCGAGCGCGGACTCAGCGCGGCTCCGGCGCCAGGGACATGGGCTGGTCACCTCCCTGCCTGCCGGGATTGCTGATAGCGCTGCACGTTAGCTGCATCACGCCCCGAGCAACAGCCCCCGAGCCGGGGGATATCAGGACGTGAGACCTCGTCACCGCACGCGACGACGACCGCCTGTCCAGCGGGACAATCCGGCTTGTCGGGCGTCGTCCCCGTGATTTGTTTTCACGCGGACGGCGCAAGCCTTCGGGCAGGAAAAGACCGAGGGTGACGCCACCGAGGGAATCCGCCGCCACCCCGGTGGAGTGGCGGGCTGCTCGCGTGTTCCCCGGAAGCTGCCTCATATCCCGTCAACGACCTTGTACCCATTCCCGTTCCCGATCATTCATCACTCTTGTAGGTGACCCTCCGATCACCCGGCGGCGGCCAGTGCGATCACCGCGGAAACGTGAATTCCGCTTATGTCCAAAAGGCGCGCACAAGCGGCGGCGGTCGCTCCGGTTGTGATCACGTCGTCAAGAAGAACGACCCTCCCGGGGCGGGCTCCCGGGAGCAGGCGGACGCGGCCGTCGAGGTTCACCGCGCGCTCGGCCCTGGTGAGTCCCGCGGCGTCGCGGACCCCGGGCTTCAGCGCGAGGATCGGCGCCACGGTCGCCGGTTTTCCATTGCTCGCCAACGCTTTCACGCACTCCTCGGCGACCCGCCGGACGTGCGGTCCACCTCGGACACGCGAGGCGTGCCGTCTCGAAGGGACCGGGACGAGACAGGGCTCCGCGCCCGGCTCGGGCAGGTGGACCAGGGCTTCGGCGACCGCCCGCCCGAGGAACGGCGCGAGGTCGCGGCGGCCGCGTTCCTTGTAGGCGAGGATGAGGCGCCGGGCGTCGTCGGCATAGTGGGCAAGGGCGTAGACGGGGACGAGACCGGCCGTCGGCGCACGGGTGATCTCGCTGAGCGAACCCCAAGCGGTCTGACAGGTTGCGCAGCAAGGCGCGCCGGGTGCGCCACAGGAGGCGCAGCGGGCGGGGATGAGGAGATCCAGGAGTTTGGCCATGCCTGTCACGGTCGCGCCGGGGTCCGACAGTTCCGGGGATCTCCTGGCCCTGCCGTGTCGTGAGAGGTCCGCTTAGGACACTTCACGTCGTGAGGTGACCGCTCAGGACCGCAGTCGAGGAGAAGGCGCCGGGGTTCGGTGGCGCGCCTGGGAGGCCATTCGAGAAGAAGGCGGATGACTACTAAGGAGAAGTGCGCTTCGGCGCACTGGGCGCCTTCGCGACGCTTCGCAGGTCCGGCCTCATACCGCGAAAGTCCGTGAAGGCCTCCTTGCCTACCCTGAAGGTAGCGAAGAAGGCCTTCACTACCTGGTGATCACCACCTTCACCCCAGGCGCACCAGCAGCCACAGCGGCTGCGCGTGAAGGCCCCCTTCACGCGGCTCAGCCGAGGAAACTCGACCTTCACACCTTCCCCTGTACATGAAGGCCCCCTTCCTTGCGCTAGGCGCAAGGAAGGGGGCCTTCATGTACAGCAAGCAGACAGGATCGCCAGTGGCTGTTCGCTCCGTGGGGTCATGAGTGGCGATTGTGCTGTACCGCCCGCCAGGGCAGTGCGTCCCGAGCGCCACTCACGACCCCACCCAGCCCACCGCCTACCACCGCCGCCCCAGTACTTGAAAAGTCCGTGAAGGCCTCCTTGAGGGACTCTGGGTCCCTCAAGGGGGCCTTCACGGACCCCAACACCCGCTAGCGACGCTAGGAAGTCTGCCGATACTAAAGGTCCCTTGCTCCCGCCGAGCGAGCTTGGCCGGGGGCGTG
Organism: Amycolatopsis azurea DSM 43854; assembly: GCF_001995215.1. GTDB lineage: Bacteria > Actinomycetota > Actinomycetes > Mycobacteriales > Pseudonocardiaceae > Amycolatopsis > Amycolatopsis azurea. The sequence goes on along the minus strand of NZ_MUXN01000004.1, from coordinate 31,474 downwards.
AAGGGCGAGTTTCCTCGGCTCAGCCGAGGGAAGGGGGCCTTCACGCGCAGCCGCCGTGACTACTGGTGCGTCCGGGACGGACGTGGCGATCCTGAAGGTAGTGATGGCCCCCTTCCTTGCGCTAGACGCAAGGAAGGGGGCCATCATGTACCTCAAAGCCGGTCAGCCCGGGTAAAATGGGTCCGCGTCGGTGACGGTGTGCGCCTGCGGCCGCCAGACCTCGCCCAGTTCGGAGGCGACCCAGAGCCCGCCCGCGTCCGCGACCAGGTTCTGTTTGCTCGGCGCCGCGGTGACGCCGTGCACCGGCGGGGTCAGGTTCGAGCTGTTGAAGGCGTCCATGCGCTGCCCGTCCAGCGGCACCTTGACCACCGGCAGCGTGCTCGACGAGGTCGCTGCGATCAGGTGGTCCTGGGTCGCCCAGTCGACATCGACGACGTCCTTGAGGTCGCGTTCCTGCAGCTTGCGCGGCGCCCGCAGCGCCACCGAGTCCGCCGTCCGCACGATCGAGGCGACCACCAGCTGCCCGTTGACCACCGCGGCCAGCCGGGACCCGTCCCGCGAAAGGCGCAGTTCGGTGATCTGGCCGAGCCCGGTGAGCAGGGTCGCGTCGACGCCGGCCTTCACCCAGCGGCCGTCCGCCGCGAGGGTGACCCTGGCGACGGTGTTGTGGTCGACGACCGTCCAGACCTCGCCCGAAACCCCGCCGCCCCGGGCGACCGGCCGCCAAGTGGGGCGGCTCAGGCTGCCGCCGAACAGGTCCACCGAGGCGAGTTCGCGGCCGAGGTCGCCGACCCGGAGCCACTGCCTGCCGTCGCGTTCTTCGACCACCGCGAGCCGTTTGCCGTCGACGGACTGAGCGGCGCTGATGACCTTGTAGCCGCCGTTGCCCGCGGGCCCGCCGACCGGCTGACCGTCGGCGAGCGACCGGACCCGCCCGTTCACGGTCATCAGGCCCTTCTCCGAGTCGGGCGCGATGTCCACGTTGTAGTTCGGCAGTTCGCTGGCACGCCAGTACTCGTGTTCCGGCACCAGCGCGGTGCCGTCGGCCAGCAGCCGGATCCGGCTCAGCGTCACCGTCTGCAGCGAGAGGATGATCTGCGCCGCGATCAGGGCCCGGTCCACTTGGCTGGCCCCGCCGATCCCGGTCAGGGCGACGTCCAGTGTCCCGTCGTCGGTGCTGCGCACGTTGGTCTCGGTGGTGACCTGGTCGTTCAGCAGGTCCTTGACAGCGCCCTTCAGCCCTTCCGACGGCCCTTGCAGCACCAGGTCCATCACCCGGCCGGGCAGCCCGGCCTGCGGTTTCGCCGCCACGTAGCGGAGGTCGGGGACGAAGGCGCCGGAGTCGGGCGAGTAGAAGCTGATCGGCACCCGGAAGTAGTTCCTCGCGAAGTCCGCGTCGGTGACGGCGAGTTCCTGCGGCGGGTCCACGATCCGCCACTGGCCGTTCTGCTGCTTCCGCAGCTTGAACTGCTGCGAGTACTCGGCCTTCACCGGGATGAACGCGCTGTCGGGGCTCAGGTTGCCGAGTTTGAACCCCCGGACGTTCACCAGCTGCTCGTCCGGGTTCCCGGTCGGCGACCCGGTGTCGTAAACGGTGCCGAAGGTGTCGTCGATGATCGTCAGCCCCGGCGACGGCTTCCAGTTGCGCCGGGCGTCGTCGTCGAGGTACACCCGCGCGTCGGCGTTCGCCGTGCCCGGGGTCGCGGAGTTGCGGATGAACTGGCGGATGACGGTCAGCGAGTCGAGCCCGTCCGCCGGTTCGGGGACGTCCACCGGCGTCTGCCCGGGTTTGTCCCCGGGGACGGCGACGGGCTGGGATTCGAGCGGGATGTTCGCGCAGCCGGCGACCAGCAGGAACACCCCGAGCAGGGTCAGCAGCCGCCTCACCGGCCCACCTCCTCGGGCTCGGCGAGGATCGCGTCGGGCGCGGGCCGGACTTCGAGCAGTCCTGACGACGCGCCGTGCGTATCGGTCGCCTTGTGATCGGGCGGGGGCAGGACCAGCGGGCTCTCCCCCATCGGAGTGTCCTGCCGCCGCGGCAGGACGAGCCGGAAGCAGGCGCCGTGGCCGGTCTCGCCCCAGGCGTCGAGGACGCCGCCGTGCAACCGGGCGTCCTCCTGGCTGATCGCGAGGCCGAGACCGGTGCCGCCGGTCCGGCGGTTGCGGGACGGGTCGGCCCGCCAGAACCGGTTGAACACCAGTTCCGCCTCGCCGGGGCGGAGCCCGACTCCCCGGTCCCGCACGGTGATGGCGACGGCGGTCTCGTTGACCGCCAGGGTCAGCACCACCGGGTTGCCCTCGCTGTGGTCCACCGCGTTGGCCAGCAGGTTGCGCAGGATCCGCTCGACGCGGCGCGCGTCGACCTCGGCGGGCGCCTCCTCGTCCGGCAGGATCAGCTCGACCGAACTGCCCGCGTTGCCCGCGATCACCCGGACCTGTTCGACGGCCCTGGTCGCGATCGGCCGGACGTCGATCAGCTCGGCCGAAAGTTCCTCGACACCCGCGTCGAGCCTGCTGATCTCCAGCAGGTCGCCGAGCAGTGCCTCGAACCGGTCGAGTTCGTCGACCAGCAGTTCGGTGGAGCGGGCGAGCCCGGCCGGGAACTGCTCGCGCGACGCGTGCAGCACGTCGGCGGCCATCCGGACGGTGGTCAGCGGGGTGCGCAGTTCGTGCGAGACGTCGGAAGTGAACCGGCGCTGCAAGCCGCCGAAATCCTCCAGCTGGCGGATCTGCCGCTGGATGCTCGCGGCCATCTCGTTGTAGGAGACGGCGAGTTTGGCCAGATCGTCCTCGCCGAGCACGGCGAGACGCTGGTCGAGTTCCCCGCCCGCGAACTGTTCCGCCGCCGCGGCGGCCTGCCGGACCGGCCGGACCACCTGCCTGGTGACCAGGTTCGTGATCCCGGCCAGCAGGAGCAGCAGGACCAGACCACCGACGAGCAACGTGTTCTGCACGGTCGAGACGGTGTTCTGCTCGCTGGTGAGCGGGTACAGCAGGTAGAGCTGGAGCGGGTTGATCATCGTGCTCACCGGCGCGCCGACGATCAGGTACGTCGTCTTGCCGCCGTCGGCGTCGGTGGCCGTGTGGATCAGCCAGCTGAGCTGCTCGGTTTCCACGAACTGGCGCAGCCGGACCGGCACCTTGTCGTAGGGACCGGCGGTCACCGGCTTGCTCGACTGGTCGCGGCCGCCCGCGGCCAGCACCGGTTCGAAGGTGCCCGCGGTCGATCCCGCACCGTCCTGCGACGTCGTCGTGCTGGTGATCTTCTTGAGCGCGTTGTTCATCCGCGCCGTCAGCGCTTCCGGGCCTTCGGTGCCGACGCCGACCAGCTCACTGGCCGCGGTCTCGACGACCGCCCTGGTCTGCGTGATCGCCGCGTTCTGCTTGGTCTCCATGAGCCGCTCGGTGATCTGGTTCTGCAGCACCATGCCCAGCACGAACACCACGGCCGACGACAACGCCAGCGTCGACACCGTGACGCGGAACTGCAGCGAATACCGCCACAGCTCGTTGAACGAGACGATCTTGCGGCGCACGAAAACCACGATGCGCCGGATATGGCGCATCGTGGTCTGGGCCAGCCGTGGCAAGCGTCCGCTCATGGGGTGATCACGGCGGGCCGGCCTTGTACCCGACGCCGCGGACCGTCAACACCACCTCGGGGTGTTCCGGGTCCTTCTCCACCTTCGAGCGCAGACGCTGGACGTGCACGTTCACCAGCCGGGTGTCGGCGGCGTGGCGATAGCCCCACACCTGTTCGAGGAGGACCTCGCGGGTGAACACCTGACGCGGTTTGCGGGCGAGCGCGACCAGGAGGTCGAACTCCAGCGGGGTCAGCGGGATGGCCTTGCCCTCCCGGGTCACCTCGTGCCCGGGGACGTCGATCGCGAGATCGCCGATCGTCAGCGACTCGGCGGGCTCGGCCTCGGTGCGGCGCATCCGGGCGCGGACGCGGGCCACGAGTTCCTTCGGCTTGAAGGGCTTGACCACGTAGTCGTCGGCCCCCGATTCGAGCCCGAGGACGATGTCGACGGTGTCGCTCTTGGCGGTGAGCATCACGATCGGCACGCCGGACTCGGCCCGGATCGCCTTGCAGACGTCGATGCCGTTCATCCCGGGCAGCATGAGGTCGAGGAGGACCAGGTCCGGTTTCAGCTCACGAAGCGCGGGCAGCGCTCGTGAGCCGTCGGCCACGACGGCTGTGTCGAACCCCTCCCCACGCAGCACGATGGTGAGCATCTCCGCGAGAGCAGGGTCGTCGTCGACGACCAGAACACGTGCCTTCATAAACCTATGTTCGCACTAGTTTCCCCGCACGGGCGCGCGACCCGGCGATGTGACCACCAGAAAGATCATCGAATCGGGCAAATTGCTCCATCCGAGTAGGGTCTTCGGCCCCTAGAGGGCGCGTCGGAGCTTGGTGAACGGCCTCGGGGAGTCGATCGCGAAGACACCGGTCAGGACGTCACCGCGGTGATAGGCCGCGACGAACCGCTTCGAAGCCACGTCGCCTTCGACGATCCGCACGTCTTCCGTGGCCACTCCGGCGAATTGGAGCCGCCGTCCGTACTGATCGGACCAAAAGTAACCGTGTCGTGCGAAATGCGTGACGGTCGCGCCGGCGAGCAGGTTCTCGACCGCGACCCCCGCTTGCTCGTTCGCCGCCGTCCAGTGTTCCGCCCGGACACGCCTGCCGCGCAGACGGCAGCGGTACCGCGCGACGTCACCCACCGCGATCACTCGGGGATTCGCTGTGACACAGCCGGAATCGACCAGCACCCCGTCGTCGACGGCGAGCCCGGAGCCGGTCAGCCATTCGGTGGCGGGCCGCGACCCGACCCCGGCGACGACGAGATCGGCGCGGATCTCCCGGCCGTCGGCGAGCCGCACACCGGTGACGCGATCGGTCCCGGCGAACCCGGCGACGGCGACGCCCGCGATCAGCCGGACATCGTTTTCGGCGTGCAGTTCCCCGCACACCGCGCCCATCCGCGCGCCGAGGACCGGGGCGAGCGGGACGGGCATCGCCTCGATCACGGTGACGTCGTTGCCGAGCAGACGGCAGGCGGACGCGACCTCCGCGCCGATGAATCCCGCGCCGACGACGACCACCGAAGCGGGGCCCGCGGCCAGCTCCTGTTTCACCGAGACGGCGTCGCCGAGTGTCCGCAGGGTGTGAACGCCTTTCAGATTCCTCGCCGCGCCAAGGGTTCTGGCCACCGCTCCGGTCGCGATGACGTAGCCGTCGGCGGCGATCGTGGTGCCGTCGGTGAGCGTCACACCTTCGCGGCCGAGCTTTCCGGCGCGGACCCCGAGATGCCATTCGGCGTCCAACGCATCGAGGCCGTCCTGCCCGGCGAGCGCGAGATCATCGGCGGAAACCTTGCCCAGCAAGAAATCCTTCGACAACGGCGGCCGGTCGTACGGTGCTTCGGCGCCGATCATCACCAGCCGTCCGCCGAATCCCCGCGCGCGCAACTCCTGCGCCGAACGGAGTCCCGCCAGGGAGGTGCCGACGACGGCGACGGTTCTCAAGCGACGTCCCGCTGAGCCCCGGTGTCCACGTAGATCACCCCGTCGGCGACCACGACCGGGTACGTGCGCACGGCGCTCTTCGCGGGCAGGCAGTCCGGGACGCCGGTCCGCAGATCGAATCGGGCGGCGTGCAACGGGCATTCGACGAAGCAGCCCTCGATCCAGCCGTCGGCGAGCGACGCGTCCTGATGGCTGCATGTGTCGTCGAGGGCGTAATACCCGCCCTCGGAATGGAAGACCGAGACGGGTACGGGACCTTCGAGGCGGAGAGCCTCACCCTCGGGAAGTTCGGAGACTGAGCAGGCACGGATCATCGGGGCCTCCGGGGAAAGGACCGACGGTTGTTGATGTTGCGTATTACGAGACGGAACGTGCTCTGCGCAACAATCGCGCCCGAGGGACCGGTGCGTCAAGGGATTCGCCCACTCAGCCGAACGAATCGCGGCGAAACGGCTACTGTTGCGTCATGCGGAACCAGGACGCGGGGAACGCAACGCCCAGTCAGGTGCAGTCCGTCGATCGCGCGATCAGCGTGCTGGAGCTGCTGGCACGCAACGGGGAAACGGGGATCACCGAGATCGCGGGCGAACTCGGCGTGCACAAGTCGACGGCTTCCCGGCTGCTGAGTGTCCTGGAGAACCGTGGCCTCGTCGTGCAGCTCGGGGAACGCGGCAAGTACGCGATCGGCTTCGGGATCGTCCGGCTGGCGGGTGCCGCCACCGGCCGGATGGACCTGGCGAAACTCGGCAGGCAGACCTGCCAGGGCCTGGCGGAGACGCTCGGCGAGACGGTCAACATCGCGATCGCCGACGACGGGGTGGCGATCAACGTCAGCCAGGCCCGCGGTTCGGCCGCGATCACCACGCAGAACTGGACCGGCCAGCGCACGCCCCTGCACGCGACGTCCAGCGGGAAGGTGCTGCTCGCGCATATGGGCGACGGCGAGCGCAAACGCTTGCTCCGGCGGAAACTCGAACAGTTCACACCGCGGACCACGGTCGATCCGGACGAGCTGAGCGCGGAACTGCGGCGGGTCGCGGAGGACGGGTACGCGGCCTGCTTCGAGGAGCTGGAGCTGGGGATGCACGCGGTCGCGGTGCCGGTGCTCGGCCCCGGCGGCGACGTCGTCGCGGCGATGAGCGCCTCCGGTCCGTCGTACCGGCTTTCGAAGCAGCGGGTGCGGCAGATCGTGCGGCCGCTCGCCGAGGCCTCCGCCGATCTTTCGGCGCAGCTGGGGTACTTCGCGGAGTAGCGCCCCTTGAACCAGGGGACCTTTTCGGGCTCTTGACAGCGCGCCCGCACGTGCCGCACTTTGTTGCTGAAGACGGAACAACGTGCCTCATCCGCAACAGCGCCTGTCACCCCGATGCCCGTGTCCTTTGTGGACTTCACGGGCAGGCAGGAGGTTCCCCGCACCATGCCCCCTGGACCCCGCGTCGTCGTGATCGGCGCCGGAATCGTCGGCTGCGCGCTCGCCGACGAGCTCACCGAACGTGGCTGGACCGACCTCACCGTGCTGGACCAGGGCGACCTGTTCGCCACCGGCGGCTCCAGCTCGCACGCGCCCGGCCTGGTCTTCCAGACCAACACCTGCCGGACGATGACCGGATTCGCCCGGTACACCGTCGCCAAATACGGCGCGCTCGACCTCGACGGGAGCCCGTGTTTCCGGCAGGTCGGCGGGCTGGAGGTGGCCACGACTCCCGAACGGCTGGCCGATCTCAAGCGGCGGCACGGCTGGGCGACCGCGTCCGGGATCGAAAGCAGGCTGATCGAGCCGGGCGAATGCGCGGCACTGCATCCGATGCTCGACCCGGCCAAGGTGCTCGGCGGGTTCCACATCCCCTCCGACGGCCTGGCCAAACCCTTGCGGGCCGCCGAGGCGCAGGCCCGCCGCGCGATCGGGCGCGGCGCCAGGTTCCTGCCGCGCCAGAAGGTCGTCGGGGTCGAACGGGCGGGCGGCCGGGTCACCGGCGTCACCACCGAGACCGGGAGTTTCCGCGCGGACGTCGTGGTCTCGTGTGCCGGGATGTGGGGACCGCTGCTCGGCGAACTGGTGGACCTCGCGATCCCGCTGGTCCCGATGGCGCACCAGTACGCGCGCACCAGTCCCCTGCCGTCACTCGCCGGGGTGACCGAAGAGGCCACCCGGCCGATCCTGCGGCATCAGGACGCCGATCTCTACTTCCGCGAGCACACCGACCGGATCGGCATCGGCGCGTACGGGCACCGGCCGATGCCGTTGCCTCCCCGGGAGATCGGCGCCGGCGAGGGCATGCCGTCGGAACTCGCGTTCACGCCCGCGGACTTCGAGGAGTCCTGGGCCGCCGCCGTCGACCTGCTCCCCTCGCTGGGCGAGACCAAGGTCGAAGAGGGCATCAACGGCCTGTTCTCCTTCACCCCGGACGGGATGCCGCTCCTGGGCGAGCACCCGGATCTCGACGGGTTCTGGGTCGCCGAAGCCGTCTGGATCACGCATTCGGCCGGGGTCGCGCGGGCGATGGCGCGCTGGCTGGTCGACGGGCAGCCCGGCGCCGATCTGCACGGCTGCGACCTCGCCCGGTTCGAACGCGTGCAGCTGGCCCCGGACTACGTCATGGCGCGCAGCTGCCAGAGCTTCGCCGAGGTCTACGACGTCGTCCATCCCTTGCAGCCCATGGAAGAACCGCGGCCGCTGCGGACGAGTCCCTTCCACGAACGGCAGGCGGCGCTCGGCGCGTACTTCCTCGAAGCGAGCGGCTGGGAACGGCCGCACTGGTACGAGGCGAACGCGAACCTCCCGGAAGCCGGCCTCGTCCCGGAGCGCAACGACTGGGCCGCGCGATACTGGTCCCCGATCGGCGGCGCCGAAGCACTGGTCGCGCGGCAGCGGGTCGCGATGTTCGACATGACGGCGCTGAAACGCGTGGAGGTCACCGGTCCGGGTGCGTTGCCGTTCCTCCAGACGATGACCACGAACCAGCTCGACAAGAAACCCGGCTCGGTCACCTACACGCTGCTGCTCGACGAAGACGGCGGCGTGCGCAGCGATCTGACCGTCGCCCGGCTCGGCGCCGAACGGTTCCAGGTGGGCGTCAACAGCGCCATCGACATCGACTGGCTGCGACGGCACCTCCCCGGTGACGGCGCCGCGCAGATCCACGAAACCACACCGGGCACCTGCTGCGTCGGACTCTGGGGGCCGCTCGCCAGGGCGGTGTTGCAACCACTGTCCACAACGGACTTCTCGCACAAGGCGATGGGGTACTTCAAGACGAAACCGGTATACGTCGGCCTGGTACCGGTCACCGCCATGCGACTGTCCTATGTGGGCGAACTCGGCTGGGAGCTGTACACGAGCGCCGATCTCGGCCGCGAACTGTGGGACACGCTCTGGGAAGCCGGGCAGCGACACGGGATCATCGCCGCCGGGCGGGACGCCTTCTCCAGCATGCGCTTGGAAAAGGGGTACCGGCTGTGGGGCACGGACGTCACCGCCGAACACGACCCGTACGAGGCCGGTCTCGGATTCGCCGTGCGGATGGACAAGGGCTACTTCATCGGGCGGGACGCGCTGGCGGGCCGGTCGGCGGAGACCGTCACCCGGAAGCTGACCTGCCTGACCGTCGACGATCCGTACGCGGTGGTGCTGGGCAAGGAACCCGTGTACGCCGACGGCCGTCCCGCCGGATACGTCACCAGCGCCGCGTACGGCTACACCGTCGGCAAGAACATCGCGTACGCCTGGCTTCCGGTGGAGTTCACCCAGCCGGGCAGGCCGCTGGAGATAGAGTACTTCGGCGAGCGGATCCCCGCCGTCGTGGCGAGTGAACCGCTGTTCGACCCCGGGATGACCCGGATCAGGAGCGCCGCATGACCCACTACGACGTCATCGTCGTCGGCCTCGGCGGGATGGGCAGCGCGGCCGCGTACCGGCTCGCCCGGCGGGGACAGCGCGTGCTGGGCATCGACCAGTTCGCGCCGGTGCACAACCTCGGGTCCAGCCACGGCGGCTCGCGGATCACCCGGCAGGCGTACTTCGAGGATCCCGCGTACGTCCCGCTCCTGCTGCGGGCACACGAACTGTGGGGCGGCGTCGAACGGGACTCGGGCCGGAGGATCTTCACCCGCTGCGGCGGGATCATGCTCGGCGGCCCCGATTCGCGGACGGTGTCGGGCAGCCTGGCCAGCGCGCGGGAATGGGAGCTGCCGCACGAACTCCTGGACGCCGCGGAGATCCGGCGCCGGTTCCCGACGATGAACCCGGCGGACCACGAGATCGCGCTGTACGAGGAGAACGCCGGCTTCGTGGTGCCGGAAGGCAGCGTGGCGGCGCATCTCCAGCTCGCCGCGCGGGCCGGGGCGGATCTGCACCACGAGGAGAAGGTCCTGTCGTGGCGGCAGACGTCCACCGGGGTCCGGGTCGGGACGTCCGAGAGCTTCTACACCGCGGAACAGCTGGTGATCTGCCCCGGCGCCTGGGCACCGGGGCTGCTCGCCGAACTCGGCGTCGAGTTCACGATCGAACGTCAGGTCCAGTACTGGTTCGCACCTTCGGACGGGGCGGAGGAGTTCCGCGCCGAGCGGCATCCGATCTACGTCTGGGAAGGCGAAACCGGCCGTCAGTTCTACGGCTTCCCCTCCCACGACGACGCCGGGAGCGTGAAGGTCGCGTTCTTCCGCGGCGGCGAGACCTGCACGCCGGAGACCATCGACCGGACGGTGCACGCGGAGGAGGTCGGCGAGATCTCGGAGTTCGTCGGGCGGAAGATGCCGTCGCTGCCCGGCGCGTTCCTGCGCGGGGCGACCTGCATGTACACCAACACCCCCGACGAGCATTTCGTCCTCTCCCGGCATCCCGCGCACGAACGCGTGGTGGTCGCCTGCGGCTTCTCCGGGCACGGCTTCAAGTTCGTCCCGGTGGTCGGCGAAGTGCTCGCCGATCTGGTGGTGGACGGCACCACCGAGCATCCGATCGCCCTGTTCGACCCCGCCCGGCTGACGGGAGCGAAGAGATGACTCTGACCGGACAGTCCTCCAGCCTGATCCCGACCCTGGGCGGCGGCTACTACACCGATCCCGCGATCTTCGCGGCGGAGCAGGAAAAGATCTTCGAACGACAGTGGTTCTGCGCCGTGCGCTCGGCGGACCTGCCGTCGGCCGGCGACTACCGGACCGTCCAAATCGGACGCGAGAGCGTGCTCGTCGGCCGGGGCAGGGACGGCGGGCTGCGGGCGTTCCTCAACGTCTGCCGTCATCGCGGCGCCCGGCTGTGCACGGAAGAGACGGGTACGGTGAAGCGCGCGTTCCAGTGTCCGTACCACGCGTGGACCTACGGGCTCGACGGGAAACTGATCGCGGCGCCGAACCTGGCGAACCTCCCCGGCATCGACCGCGCCGAGTACGGCCTGCACACCGTGCACCTGCGGGAATGGCTGGGTTACGCGTGGGTCTGCCTCGCCGCGGACCCGCCGTCGTTCGAGGACGACGTCGAAGGCGCGGTGCGGGAACGGCTGGGCGATCTGGAGTCGATCGGGCACTACGGCCTCGACGAGCTCTCGGTCGGGCGCCGGATCACCTACGACGTCAAGGCGAACTGGAAACTGATCGTCGAGAACTTCATGGAGTGCTACCACTGCGCGACCATCCATCCCGAGCTGACCGAGGTGCTGCCGGAGTTCGCGGACGGGTACGCGGCGCAGTACTACGTCGGGCACGGCGCCGAATTCGGCGAGGACGTCGAGGGGTTCACCATCGACGGCGGTTCGGGTTTCGAGCGGCTCGACGGCGTCGCGAACGAACAGGACAGGCGGTACTACGCGATCACCATCCGGCCGCAGGTGTTCGTGAACCTGGTGCCGGACCACGTGATCTTCCACCGGATGTACCCGCTCGCACCGGACCGGACGGTCGTCGAATGCGACTGGCTCTATTCGGCCGACGTCGTGGCGACAGGGCGGGACGTGTCACGTTCGGTGGAGTTGTTCCACCGCGTCAACGAGCAGGACTTCGACGCCTGCGAACGCTGCCAGCCCGCGATGGCGTCCCGGGCCTACCGCGCCGGAGGGGTGCTGATGCCGTCCGAGCACCACATCGGCGAGTTCCACGCCTGGCTGCGCACTCATCTGGAAGACCGCGTTTAGAGGAGGAGGGAGGTCGCGAGCGCCGTGGTGTCGACACCGGCGACACCGTCGAGAACGTGCCAGGGCGCGAGCCAGCCCGTCGCGGCGAGTTCGTCGTAGACCACCGAGCACCGCTTCTGGAGCGCGTCGTCGGTCTCGAAGGAGTCCCGCGCGCGGTCGGCGTCGCTCGCCGCGCGGCGCTGCGCGCGGTCGGCGGCGACGTCGGCGGTGACCCGGAGCAGCAGATGCGCGGCGGGCACCGGCAAGCCGAACCGGTCGATCTCCTGTTCCCGGAGCCAGCGCACGAACTCGCCGTCCGCGCCCTGGTGGAGCCGGGCGGCGCCGTACGCCGCGTTCGACGCGACGTACCTGTCGAGCAGCACGACGTCGTGATCGCCGAGACGGGCGCGGATCTCGCCTGCCGCTCCCCGCCGGTCGAGCGCGTACAGCAACGCCATGCCGTACACGGAGTCGATGAGGTCGCCGTGCCCTCGGTGCAGCGCTTCCTTCACCAGGTCGGCGTGCACGCTTTCGCCGTAGCGCGGAAACGCGATGGACGCGACGCTCGCCCCGGCGGCGTTCAGCGCGCCGGTCAGCGCGTCGGCGAGGGTGCGCTTGCCCGCACCGTCCAGACCTTCGATAACCACGAGTCGACCCACGCGGCAAAGGATAAGGCGCGATGGTCGACCGGCGGGCCGGACGGGTCAGCTCACGTCCAGCCCACCGGTCCGCTAGGGGACGCGCCTCTTCGAGTGCAGGAAGAAGCCGGCGACGCAGATCAGCAGCAGGCCGCCGAAGATCAGCAGCGGGACGAACCCGGTGTCCTGCGCGTCCGGCGCGGGGCCGCCGTCGCCGCGAGGCATCACTTGGGCGTTGTAGCCACCGGCCTTGCCCTCCTGGGCGTACGGCGAGTTCGCGAGCATGGCGCCGTACCGGCCGGAGACCGTCTTCTGGTACTCCGCGAGGGAGGTCGTGGCACCGGCCGCGTAACCGCTCGCGCCCGAGTCGAGCAGCGTCACCCGGCCGTCGCGCAGCGCGTACCAGGCGTCGACCTGGGGTTCGTGGAGCAGGGTCGCACCGGCGGGCAGCCGCCGGGCCAGCGCGCTTTCCCGGTCACCCGACGCGATGTTGCCGACGCGCCAGGCGCCGTCGTCGCCGCGGACGGTCCAGACGGTCGCGGTCTGCCCGTCGGAAGCCGTCACCGGGACGGCGACGTAGGCGAGCTGCCCGGCGACCGCGCCGCCACCGGCGACGAAGTCCCTCGAAAGCTCGTAAACCGGGAAGGATTCGTCGACGACGCTGACCGACGGCGTCCGGCCCGAACCACCCGTCTGTGTGAGGAAGCGACCGATTTCGGCACGCAGCGTGGGGTCGTCGGCAGCGGCCTTCGCGGCCGCGAGATCTTCACTCGAGAGGCTGTCCGCGCGGGCTCCGGGCGCCGAGATCAGCAACGAGACCGCGACCAGCCCGGCGAGCCCGAGGAACCGCCGCGCGCTCATCGCCGGATCCCGGTGAGCGTGTGGGTCCAGGTGAAGGACTTGTTCCCGGCGTAGAAGTCGTAGGTCGACCAGTTGTAGCGGTTCCCGGCGGGCAGTGGATCCCCCCACGAGACCCACTTCCGGCCGGCGTCGTGGCCGTAGAGGACGTGCATGTGGCCACCGCCCGCGGCCCAGCCGACCCTGGTCTGCACCGGGCGCCCGGCCCCGGTCTGCGCCTGGACGTCGGCGAAGGAAATGCGTCCCTTGAGGTAGTTCCCCGGGGCCGAGAAGCCCAGCTTGCCGAAGGCGCGCCGGACGTCACCCAGCGTTCCCGGCTCGTCGGCGCACTCCCGGCGTCGCTCGTTGTGGGCGATCCGGCAGAATTCGTTCTGAGTGACGGTCACACCGTGGTGTGCCGCGATGGTGTTGCCGGAAGCCACCCAGCACCACTGGGACTTCTCCTGCACCTGCATCGCGATGGTGTCCTGGCGGGCAGGCGGCTGGGGCAGCGCGCTCGCCGGGGTCTGGATCGCCAGCCACGCCACGAGACTCGCGGCGCCGGCGGCGCAAACCCTCCTCGAGAACACAGGCACGACGGGCCTCCTGGTCACCATGGCGAACCAATGTGGTCACAACGGTGAACAGCAGGCTCACACAGAGCAAGATGGGCACTCGGCGGAACGGACCGTTCCGGGGCGTTTCCACACCCCGGAACGGTCACTCTTCCGGGGTCAACCACCCCGAACGGGGGACGTAGTGTTCACAGTGCGCTGCTAACGTGAACGTTCCGCGGTGTTCACGCTCAGCGCACACACTGGTCTGGTGAAGGGACGAGCGGTGACACGAGACGGTGCCGATGCGTTCTCGGCGGGAAAGCTTGCCTCGAACGTTGACACCCCGACGATCATCGATGGCACGCGCCGTCAACCGCTCGAATCCCTGCCCAAGGAGCTCGTCGAGGCTCTTCGCAGCGGCGAGTTCCACCACGCGCTCCGGCAGGCGATCGCGTACCGCGGCCTCTCCCTGGCCCGGCTCCGCGCCCACCTCGGGCTCCGCGGTGTCCAAATCGGACAGTCGACGTTGAGCTACTGGCAGCGTGGATTGCGCCAGCCGGAGGTACCCAAGGCACTCCCCGCGGTCCGCGCGCTGGAATCGGTGCTGCAACTGCCGGCGGACGCGCTCGTCGTGCTGATCGGGCCGCGGACGACGCGGACGCGCGGGCACCAGATGGCCGCGTCGTTCCACGACATCCGGTCCGGCGACATGGGCTCGATCGTCGACCAGCTGCTGGCCGAACTGGGCGCGTATCCGTCGGCCAACCGCTACAACGCCGACCTCGAAATGCTGTCGGTGCACGACACGATCACCTTCGACGCGGCGCACCGGCAGGTCGCCCTGCACACCCGGCTGGTGTGCCGGGCGCGGCGGCACGGCCCGGACCGGTACGTCACCGTCTACAACGGCGACCCCGGCTGCGACATCGGCGACGTCGAGCTCAACACCGCCGAGGGCTGCCGCGTCGGCCGGATCCGGCGCAACGCCGAGGCCGAGACGATGGCCACCGAACTGCTCTTCGACCGGAAGCTCGCCGAGGGCGAGATCCACGTGTTCTGCTTCGAGGTCCGCGACGACTCCGGCGCCGCGTCCCCCGGGTACTTCCGGATGCTGCGGGACCAGTGTTCGAGCTACCTGGTGCAGCTGCAGTTCGCGCTCGGCTCGCTGCCCGCCCGCTGCACGCGGCAGTTCCGGACGCGCGACGACGCCGTGCCCGTCGAGTCCGAGGAGCTGCCCTGCGACATGGGCGGCGTGACCAGCGGTTTCTTCAGCGACGCCGGGCCGGGGCTGGCCGGCATCGAGGTCGAGTGGGAGTAGCGCTCACGTGGGTCGTGAGTGGCGATTCGGGTTAGAACCCGAATCGCCACTCACGACCACCCCAGCACTCTCAGTACCGGTAGTGGTCCGTCTTGAACGGACCTTCGACGTCCACGTCGATGTACTCGGCCTGCTCCTTGGTCAGCTTCGTGAGCTCACCGCCGAGCGCGTCGAGGTGGATCTTCGCGACCTTCTCGTCGAGCTTCTTCGGGAGGCGGAAAACCTCCTTGTCGTACTCCTCGTGCTTGGTGAACAGCTCGATCTGCGCGATCACCTGGTTGGAGAAGCTGTTCGACATCACGAACGACGGGTGCCCGGTCGCGTTGCCCAGGTTCAGCAGGCGGCCCTCGGACAGCACGATGATGCTCTTGCCGTCGGGGAAAACCCACTCGTCGACCTGCGGCTTGATATTGATGCGCCGGATGCCCGGGTAGCGCTGGAGACCCGCCATGTCGAGCTCGTTGTCGAAGTGGCCGATGTTGCCGAGGATCGCCTGGTGCTTCATCCGCGCCATGTGCTCGACGAGCACGACGTCCTTGTTGCCGGTGGTCGTGATGATGATGTCGGCCTCGGGAAGGACGTTCTCCAGCTTCTTGACCTGGTAGCCGTCCATCGCCGCCTGGAGCGCGCAGATCGGGTCGATCTCGGTGACGATCACCCGCGCGCCCTGGCCGCGCAGCGATTCCGCGGCGCCCTTGCCGACGTCGCCGTAGCCGCAGACGACCGCGACCTTGCCGCCGATGAGGACGTCGGTGCCGCGGTTGATGCCGTCGATCAGCGAATGCCGGATGCCGTAGCGGTTGTCGAACTTCGACTTCGTCACGGCGTCGTTCACGTTGATCGCCGGGAACAGCAGCTCACCCGCCGCGGCGAGCTGGTAGAGCCGCAGCACGCCGGTCGTGGTCTCCTCGGTGACACCGCGGACGCCTTCGCCGATCTTGGTCCATTTGCCGGTGTCGGCCGCGACGGAAGCGCTCAGCAGCTGGAGGAAGACGCGGAACTCGTCCGAAGTGTCCTCGTCAGGGGAAGGGACGACACCGGCCTTCTCGAACTCGGTTCCCTTGTGCACCAGCATGGTGGCGTCGCCGCCGTCGTCGAGGATCATGTTCGGGCCCTCGCCGTCCCAGGTGAGCATCCGCTCGGTGCACCACCAGTACTCCTCCAGCGACTCGCCCTTCCAGGCGAACACCGGCACCCCCTTGGGCTCCTCGGGCGTGCCGTGCGGGCCGACGACGATCGCCGCGGCGGCGTGATCCTGCGTGGAGAAGATGTTGCACGAGGCCCAGCGAACCTCCGCGCCCAGCGCGACGAGGGTTTCGATCAGGACCGCGGTCTGTACCGTCATGTGGAGCGAGCCCGAAACCCGGGCTCCCCGCAGGGGATACACCTCGGCGTACTCGCGGCGCAGCGCCATCAGGCCCGGCATCTCGTGCTCGGCGAGGCGGATCTCCTTGCGGCCGAACTCGGCGGCCTCGAGATCGGCGACGGCGAACTCGATGCCGTTGCGGGTGTCGTGCCGCTTGGCAACGCTTTCGGGGGTCATATGCGCGCTTCCTCCAAGGTTGGATGACATCGGAACAGTACCGTTATCGGCTCAAAGCCCACCGAAACGGATTGGAGGCCTTCACCGTGGTCATGCCGGGTCCCGATACCCGCGTCGTCGAAATACGCGTACCCGGGCTAGTGGGCACGAGCGGTGAAAGCCTGCTGGATTCGACGTCGGTGGTCGACGTCGCGGGCGACGGGATCGGCAGGCTGATCCGGCCGTCGGACCGGCTGCGCCGTCCCGCTCCCGGTCCGGTGCTGCCCGCGCTCGGCCGTTCGATCCCGCGCATCCTCGAAGGCTACCTGTGGAGCGGGATGACCTCGGGGGGCGCGGCGAAGGCGACTTGGGCGCTGCTTTTCCCGTTCTCGCTGGCGAACGTCGCGCACTGGATGCTGCCGCCGGTCCCGGAGGGCAAGCGGTTCGCGGCGGCGCTCGGCGCGATCTGCCGGGGGCTGCTTCGGGTGGCCTCGCTGCTGCTGACGATGCTGCTGATCAGCCAGCTCGCGGTGGTCTCGCTCGACCTGTTCGCCGCGCAATGCCTCGCGCCCGGTTCGGACTGCCTGTCCGGCATCCCGTCGTTCGTGCGGGACTTCGCGCCGTTGCGGACGGCGATCGGGGTGCTCCCGCTGCTGGTGCTGATCTTCGTGCTCGACCGGATCCCGTCGTCGGACTGGCGGTCGCGGAACCGGCTGCACCGCGCCCACAGTTCGAGTCCGCTGCAACCGCAGGACCTGCCGCGGACGCCGGGGCTGCGCACGCTGCACACCGTCGCCGCCTTGACCTGTGTCGCGCTTCCGTTGCTCGGCGGGCCGTTCCGGCTGCCGTCGACGACGTTCGACGTGATCGTCTGGATCTGCGCGCTGGCGCTCGCCGTCGCCTCGCTGCTGGCCTCGACGGTCGGTTTCTCGGCCGGACCGGTGATCCGGGGCGGGCTGATCGCGTTCGCCGTCGCGCTGGTCGGGATCGCCGTCGTACGCCGGACACCGCTACCCGAGGGGCTTTCGGGCGGCGGGCTCGGCGGAGCGGACGGGACGGTCGAGGCGCTGGGCGCGTCGATGGTCCTGGTGACCTTGCTGTTCGCGCTGATCCTCATCCCGGCCGCCTTGTCCGGCCGCTCGACCTGGAAGCACATGCCGCGACGGTTGCGGCCCTGGCTCGGCGGCTGGGCCGCGGCGCCCGTCGTCGCGCTCGCCGGTCTTCTCGGCGGTGGTTTCGGCGCGGGACTCGCGGTCGCGCTGCGGCAACTCGTCGGCGCGACCGATCTCCGGCTGCCCGACACCTACGTGCTGGTGACCGTCCTGTGGGGTGCCGGGCTGGCGCTCGCGCTCGTGCTCGGTCTGCTGGGCTTCGCGGTGGCCGTCCCGCTGCGACGGCTGCGGCGCGGCGTCCCGGAGGTCGTCGCGCTGATGGAGATCAGCAAGGCGCAGGAAGAGGAAGCCGCCCGGGTCTGGGCCCGCGCCTCGTGGGAACGCAAGCATCTGCACCATCTCGCGCTCGCGGTGGCCTTGGCGATGGCGGCGGGCGGTGGCGCGCTCCTCGTGCTGCGCTTCGGTTTCGGCCCGCTCGCGAGCTGGTTCACGCCGATCTCGGCGATCGGCGTGTTCGCGCTGGGCGCGCTGGCGGCGGGATTGCTGCGCGTCGTGTTCGCCGCCGCGACGAAACCCACGCGCAGCCGTCACCTCGGCGCGCTGGCGGACCTCGTGTGCTTCTGGCCGCGTGCCGCCCATCCGACCGTGCCGCCGAGCTACGCGCTCAAGGTCGTCCCGGAACTCGCGGACCGGGTCAAGGAACACCTGGCCGATCCGGGCACGCGGGTCGTGCTGTCCGGCTACAACCTCGGCAGCCTGCTGACCGTGCTCGCCGCGGCGCGCGTGATCGCGGATCTCCCGCCGGAGGACCGTGAACGCGTCGGCCTGCTGACCGCGGGCTCACCGCTGCAATGGGGCTACCAGCGCGCGTTCCCCGCGATGCTGCCGCAGGCGCAGCTGGCCGGGCTTTACGAGGATCTCGGCGGCCGCTGGCGGGCGCTGTGCCGCGGTACGGACGTCTTCGGCGGCGGCGTCACGACATGGCGGCATCGCGTGGTGTCCGGGAAACTGCTGGGCGACGGCTTCCTGCCCGGCGGCGGGACCGGGCCGCTGGCCGCCGAACCCGACGAGCAGGGCGTCCTGGTGCTCGGCGGCGATCACTGGCTACCCGACCCGATGCGCGGGCCGACCGGACGGCACCGCTGGTCGCCCGGCGTCCTCAAGCACACGGACTACGTCGTCGACGCCGAATGGGACAACGCCGTCGCGATGGCCGCCGGTCTCGGCCGTCCCCGCGCGAAGAATCCTTGGGGCGAGCAGGGATCTCTGTTCGGAGACTTCCCGCAGATGCGCTGAAGTACATGAAGGCCCCCTTCCTTGCACCTGGCGCAAGGAAGGGGGCCTTCATGTACTAGGGCAGGCTTCAGTCGGTCTTGCCGCGGCGCACGCGCAGCAGGACCAGGACGCCGGCACCGGCCAGGACCAGCAGGCCACCGGCCCACAGCAGCCAGGCGTTGTCGAAACCGGTGTCCGCGAGGCCACCGCCGTTGCCGCCGTTACCGCCGACGTTCGGGGCGGGAACCGCGGTGCTCGACGGAGCGGAGGTCTGCGACGGCTTGTCCGTGGTGGTCGGAGCGGTCGTCGGCGGCTTGGCCGTCGTGGTCTTCGTCGGCTCGCTCGGCTTCGGCTGCTCGGTCGGCTTGGTCTTCTCGCCGCACGCGTACCACTTGTCGATGTTCG
Source organism: Amycolatopsis azurea DSM 43854 (assembly GCF_001995215.1). Lineage (GTDB taxonomy): Bacteria > Actinomycetota > Actinomycetes > Mycobacteriales > Pseudonocardiaceae > Amycolatopsis > Amycolatopsis azurea. The sequence continues at coordinate 12,174 of NZ_MUXN01000004.1, read as the reverse complement.
CCTTGGTGTTGTCGCGGTTGAACGGCGCGCGCAGCTCGGTCCACGGCGGGGTTTCGGCGAGCTTGCGCTTGCCCGGCTCGTAGACGTTGTAGCCGTCGTTGCCGCCGAGGACGACGATCGCGGTCACCTTGACACCCTCGGCGACGCCGGTGATGTCGAGCTGCCGCTCACCGACGCCGCCGGTGAACTTGAAGTCCGAATCGGACAGGGCCGAGCCGCCGGCCTTGACCTGCTCGCACTTGCTGACCTTGCCGGGGATCGGCTTGGCGCGGTCGTCGTCGGAGTGGCACGCCAGCGCGGTGCCCGTGACGCCGAGCAGGGCGGCCGTCGCCAGCGCGACGACGGTGACAGCGGAACGGACACGCCGTCCGGACATGATCTGCATTCAGAGCTCTCCTGTACCGATCGGGGGACAAACGAGCAAAGCGCGGTTACCTCTTTCGCGGGATGAAGGTCGACTCGCGGTGTTCTCCACGAGTCCCGTTCACCCGTCAGGGTGAGGCAAGAGCCCGGACGCTATCGCACACCGATTTCACACCGAAACCGGGGCCCCCGACAAAGCGGCCCACCATCCACAAGGGAATGGTGGGCCGCCGAAACGAGAATGATCAGTCCGATACGGACTCCGCCTTCTCACCCGCGTTCTTCTTGCCGAGCAGCGAATGACGGCGGCTGTAGACGAAGTAGACGACGACGCCGAGCACCATCCACGCGATGAACCGCAACCAGGTCAGCACGGTCAGGTTCAGCATGAGCCACAGGCAGGCGAGGATCGCCAGGATCGGGATCAGCGGCACCCACGGCACCCGGAACGCACGCGGCAGATCCGGTCGCGTCTTGCGCAGCACCATCACACCCGCGGAAACGAGGATGAAGGCGAACAGCGTGCCGACGTTGACCATTTCCTCCAGTTTGTCCGCCGGGAAGAAGGTCGCGGCGACGGCGACCAGTCCGCCGACGACGATGGTCGCCCGCTTCGGCGTCCCGTTCGCGCCGGTCTTCGCCAGGCCGCGCGGCATGAGACCGTCACGCGACATCGCGAAGATGATCCGGATCTGGCCGAGCATCAGCACCATGACGACGGTCGTCAGACCGGCGAGCGCGCCGACGGAGATGATGTTGGCCGCCCAGTCGACGCCGTTGACCGCGAACGCGGACGCGAGCGTCTTCTTGCTGCCGTCACCCGCCGAAGTGGCGAGATCCTTGTAGTTCACCATGCCGACGACCACGAGCGACACGGCGACGTAGAGCACCGTGACGATGGCGAGCGAGCCGAAGATGCCGCGGGGCACGGCCTTCTGCGGGTTGCGGGTCTCTTCCGCGGTGGTCGCGACGATGTCGAAACCGATGAACGCGAAGAACACCAGCGACGCCGCGGCCAGCAGGCCGAACACGCCGAACGAACTACTGCTGCTGCCCGCGAACACCGAGAACAGCGACTGGTCCACCCCGGTGGCCCCCGATTCGGCGCCGGACTGGGCGTCCGGGATGAACGGGGTGTAGTTGGAGCCCTTGATGTAGAAGACGCCGAGCACGATCACGAACAGCACCACCGCGACCTTGATCCCGGTGATCACCATCGAGAACCGCGAAGACAGCTTCGTGCCGACGGCGAGCAGCGTCGCCAGCACCAGCACCACGATCAGGGCGCCCCAGTCGACCGGGACACCGCCGATCTCGAACGTCGTCTTCGTGCCCTTGCCGAAGATGTAGGAGAGCACGGTTTCGAGATAGGCCGACCAGCCCTTCGACACCGCGGCCGCGCCGACCGCGAGTTCCAGGATCAGGTCCCAGCCGATGATCCACGCCATGAACTCGCCGAACGTGGCATAGGAGAACGTGTACGCGCTCCCGGCCACCGGGACGGTCGACGCGAATTCCGCGTAACAGAGCGCCGCCAGCGCGCAGGCGATGGCCGCGAAGACGAACGAGAGCGACACCGACGGCCCCGCGTAGTCGCCTGCCGTGCGCGCGGTGAGCGTGAAGATACCGGCGCCGATGACGACGGCGACGCCGAAGACGGTCAGGTCCCACGCGCTCAGGTTCCGCCTGAGCTTGGTCCCCGGTTCGTCGGTGTCCGCGATGGACTGCTCGATGGACTTCGTACGCCACAGACCGTTTCCGGGCACCCTTGACCTCCTACACCTGACTGCGGTTCATCGGACCTTATCGCCCGGTCGTGACGGCAGCGCGGTGGGAGAGCAACGAAGTACCCGGAGGTCGCGACGGTAATCGGCGGAGTACGGACAGTTGCGCCGATCGGCGGTCGCGGGGGCCGTGAATGGCTTCCGGACCTGGGGAGCGGGCGGCGCCGGGCTCAGCGCGCCAGCGAGCGGTCCAGGTCCGGCTCCAGGTAGATCAGCTTCGCCGTCGGCACCTTCGCCCGCACACGCGCTTCGGCGTCGTCGATGGCCTGCGCGACCTCGCCGGTCTCCAGCCCCGGTACCAGCGCGAGCTTCGCGGCGACCAGCATCTCGTCCGGGCCGATGTAGAGCGTCCGGATGTGGATGACCCGCTCGACCTTGCCCGCGGCGAGTTCGTCGACGATCGTGTCGAGGTCGGCCGGAGTGGCGCCCTCACCGATCAGCAGGCTCTTCATCTCGATGATCAGGATGATCGCGATGATGCCGAGCAGCACGCCGATCATCACGGTGCCGATGCCGTCCCACACCGGGTCGCCGGTGACGACCGAGAGCCCGACACCAGCGAGCGCGAACACCAGGCCGAGCAACGCGCCCGCGTCCTCCAGCAGGACCACCGGCAGTTCGGGGGTCTTGGCCTGGCGGATGAACGCCCACCAGCCCGCGTCGCCCTTGATCTTCTTCGACTCCTGGATCGCGGTGTAGAAGGAGTACGACTCCAGCCCGATCGCGACCACGAGGATGCCGACCGCCACCAGCGGCGAGGTCAGCGGCTCCGGCTCGCCGATCTTGTGGATGCCCTCGTACAGCGCGAACACCGAGCCGAGGCTGAAGAGCATCAGCGCGACGATGAACGAGTAGAAGTACCGGTCCCGTCCGAAGCCGAACGGGTGCGCGCGGGTCGCCTTGCGCTGCGAGGTCTTCTGCCCCAGCAGCAGGAGGCCCTGGTTCGAGGTGTCCGCGAGCGAGTGCACGGACTCGGCGAGCATCGAAGACGACCCCGTGATGAGGAAGCCGGTGAACTTCGCGGCCGCGATTCCGGCGTTCGCCACGAGCGCGGCGATGATCGCCTTGGTTCCGCCACCTGCAGACACGTTCAACTCCCGAATGGTGTCCCGATATGCCGGGTTCGAAGGCTAGCAGTGCAGATGAGCCCGGACGCGCGGGGCGGGACAGGTCACAGAATTGTCGGAGCCCCTCGCTAGTGTCGCCCCTCTCAGGACCTGGGAGGTGCCCGTGCCGCGATTCGGCGTGCTCGGACCGTTGACGATCGAGAGCCCGCCCGGGCGGCGCACGGCGCCGCGCGGCGATCATCAACGCGCCCTGCTGGCCGTCCTGCTGCTGAACGCGAACTCGTCCGTCCCGGTCGATGCCCTGGTCGAGACGCTTTGGCCGGAGACGCCGCCGAAGTCGTACTCCTCGAATCTGCACACGTACGTCTCCCGTCTGCGGGCGCGGTTCGAGGGGCTGGAGATCGAGCGGGACCCGCGGGGCTACCGGCTGGTGGTCGACCCCGCCGACCTCGATCTGCTGTCCTTTCGCGCGGCCGTCGCGGCGGGGCAGGCGGCGGCGAGGGCGGGCGATCCGGCGGCGGCGGCCGGGCACTATCGCCGGGCGCTGGCGGAATGGCGCGGGCCGGTCCTGTCCGGACTGCACGTCCCCCGGCTCGACGCGGACATCGCCCGGCTCGAATCGGAACGCCTCGCCGCGTTCGAAGACTGTGTCGACGCCGAACTGTCCGACGGCAGGCACGGCGAGCTCACCGGCGAACTCCAGGCGATGATCACCGAACATCCGCTGCGCGAGCGGCTGGCCGCACAGCTGATGATCGCGCTGCACCGCGCCGGACGGCAGGCCGATTCACTGGCCGTCCACCGCGATCTGCGCACCACGCTCGTCGAGGAACTAGGCGTGGAGCCCGGCGCCGAGGTACGCCGTGTGCACGCCGCCGTGCTGCGCGGCGAGGATCCGGTGCCGTCGGCCAGGCCGCCGCAGGTCTTCCCGATCTGCCAGCTGCCGCCGGACATCGCGGATCTCGCGGGCCGCGAGGGCGAGATCGCGAAGCTCTCCGGACTGCTCGGCGACGGCGCGGGTGTCCCGGTCGCGGTGATCACCGGCGAGCCCGGCGCGGGCAAGTCCACCCTCGCGGTCAGCACCGCGCACAGGCTCCGCGGCTCCTTCCCGGACGGGCAGCTGTTCGTCCCGCTGGCGGGCGCCTCCTCGACCCCTCGCGACCTCGCCGACGTCCTCGGCGACCTGTTGCGCGCGCTGGGCGTCACCGGTCCCGCCATCCCGGACGACGTCGCGGCCAGGGCGGCGGCGTACCGCGGCCGTCTCGCCGATCGGCGGGTGCTGGTGGTGCTCGACGACGCCGCCGGCCCCGAGCAGGTCCGCGCGTTGCTGCCGGGAACGCCCGGCAGCGCCGTCCTGGCCACCAGCAGGCGGCGGCTGTCCGGGCTCGCCGGGGCGGATCGCCTCCATCTGGCGCCGCTGTCCGGCGCCGAGGCGATGACCCTGCTGGAGCGGCTGGCCGGGCCGGACCGGGTGGGCGCCGAACGCGCGGACGCGGAACGGATCGCCAAGGCCTGCGGCAATCTCCCGCTGGCACTGCGGATCGCGGGTAGCAGGCTCGCCATGCGGCCGGGCCTGCCGCTCGGGAAACTCGCCGGGAAACTGGAGGACGAGGTCTCGCGCCTCGACGAACTCCAGGTCAGCGATCTCCAGGTGCGCGGCAGCATCGCGTCGAGCTACGAAGCGCTGAGCCCGTCCGCGCGGCGCGCGTTCCGGTTGATCGGCCGCTGCCGCACGCTCGACCTTCCCGCTTGGGCGGTGTCGGCCCTCGTCAACGACAGCGCCGACGAAGAAGCGGACGAGGCCATCGACGAACTCGTCGAGGCCAGCCTGCTCGAAGCCACCGGTCTCGATCCGACAGGTGAGCAACGGTTCCGTATGCACGACCTCGTGCGCGTGTACGCCACGGAACTCGGCCGGGGACTCGAAACCCGCGCCGAGCGGGTCGCCACCGTCGCGAAGTTGTCGGACGCCGCGCTGTGCCTCGCCGACACGGCGGCCCGCCGCCTGCCGAGGACGGTGCCGATGCCGTTGTCGGATCAGGACCTGCCCGCGCAGCCCCTGTCCGGCGAGCTGGTCGAGCGGCTGCTGCGCGATCCCGGCACCTGGTTCTCCGTGGAGCGGGCGAACCTGGTCTCCGCCGTCTCGTCGATGTGCGCGGTCGGCTGGCTGCGAAAAGCGTTGCGGATACTGGAAAGACTGAGCGCGTACCTGTACCTGCACAGTCATTACACCGACATGCGGACGGCGTACGAGATCCTGCGCGACGCGGCTCTCGAAGCCGGTGACAGGCACATCGCGGTCGTCGCCGAGGCGAACCTGACGGTGTTGCTGCACGTCCGCGGCGAGTACGAACGCGCCGTCGAGGGGTACCGCGAATGCTCGAAGGAGCTGGCGGAGCTGGGTGACGTTTCCGCGCAGGCGTGGGTCGAGACGAATCTGGCGCGCTGCCTCGTCGGTCTCGGCAGGGCCGGGGAATCCCTGCACGCCGCGACCCAGGCCCGTGAACTGTCCATTGTGGAGGAAACCGGGCCGGGGCCGTACGCGCTGCACGCGGAGTCCGCCGCGCTGCACCGGCTCGGCAAGGTCGCCGAGGCGCTGGAGATCGATCGCCGGAGCCTCGCGCACGCGCGGGAGAGCGGCGACGAACGCCAGCTCGGCGTTGCCCTGCAAGGACTTTCGTGGTCGCTGATGCTCGACGGCCGTGAGGAGGAGGCACGGGAGACGATCGAGGAATCGGTCCGGGTGCTGCGCCGGACGACGGCGAAATCGGCACTGGCGAAATCGTTGCGCACGCAGGGCGCGATCCTCGCCGGGGCCGGGCGGCGTGCCGACGCGGTGAAGGCCTACGAGAACGCGCGGCGGCTGGCGGACGCGCTCGAAGAACGGCCGCGGGAGCTTTCGTGCACGCGCGCGATCGCGGCGAGCTGGATCGGCGACGGCCAGGCCGGCCGCGCGATTCCCGTGCTGCACAGGTGTCTCGACGAATTCCGCGCCATGGGCGGGAAACCCGCGACGGGCCTCACCCTGCACGTGCTGCGCAGGGCGTACGAGGCCGTCGGGGAAACAGAGGCGGCCGAGGCGGCGGGTGAAGAGGCGAAACGATTGGAAGTCCCCCACGACGCCAACGCTTCGACCCTCGTCCGGTTGCTGTTGTCGCTCACCGAACCCGCCTCGGCCTGACCGGGTGGTGCCCGACCCCTCAGACGAGCACCACCCGGAAGTCACCGTGCTCCGAGCAGCGGTTCGCGCCGCTGGGCGGAAAACCAGGCCAGCGCGATCACCAGCACGCCGTTGGCGGCGGCGTCCCACACCGGTGGCGACGCCGGTTCGAGCCGCGCGACCGCGAACACGTTGATCAGCCCGGCGACGGTCAGCATCACGCGCACGGGCTGGGAGCCGCTCACGACCAGCGCGGCGGTGAGCAGCACCTGCGCGCCGAGGGTGATCAGCACGACCAGCGGGAGGTTCAACCTGCCTTCCGCGTCGACGGCGAGGTCCTGCAGGCCGGCACCCGCGGCTTTGACGGACTCGATCGCGTCACCCGCGAGCCCCGCCAGTGCCGGCGCCGAACCTGCCAGGTCCTGGCCGTCCGGCAGCGGGAGCACCAGGTCGACGACCGGGACGAGCGCGGTCACGACGGCGATTCCGAGCGCGGCGAGCAGGGTGGCGGGGCGCACGGGAACCGGCACCCGGTAGGCGCGTCCGCTCACCGCGTCGGGATGGGAAGTCACTGCTGCTCTCCTCGGCCATCGTCATCCGGGAGCAGCCGACGACAATCGCCGGGTCACCCGTAAGGATGATGGTCGCGGAACCCGCCACACGGAACGCACACACTTCGCCAAGGGCAAGCGTTCAGTCCTCTGGATGCGATCCTTGCGCGCGCAAGTACCGCGTCCAGAGGACTGAACGCGTGAGACGTCAGCAGGTGCCGGCGGTCGCCCGGAAGACCTGGGTGCGTTCGCCGGAGAGCGGCCGCACGAAGACGGCGGGATCGGCGGCCGGGAGCCACACCGACTGGCCGCGGCGGAGTTCGACCTGCTCGCCGTCGTCGGCCGTCACCAGCAGGCCACCGGCCGTGCAGAGCAGGATCTGCGGGCCGACGTCGTGGACGGCGATCTCGCCGTCGTCCCCGGCCGCCCACTCGATCCGCGACAGCTCGAACTCGGGCGCGTCGGTGCGGTACACCGACAGGCGCTCCTCGCGTTCCCCGCTCTGGACCGGCATCTCGCCGCACGCGAAGTCGACGACGCGCAGCAGCTCCGGCACGTCGACGTGCTTGGGCGTGAGCCCGCAGCGCAGGATGTTGTCCGAGTTCGCCAGGATCTCGACGGCGGTGCCGTGCAGGTACAGGTGCAGGTTGCCGGCGGGCAGGTAGATCGCCTCGCCCGCGCTGAGCGTGAGCCGGTTGAGCAGCAGCGCCGCGAGCACGCCCGCGTCCCGCGGATGCGACTCGCCGAGTTCCAGGATGGTCCGGCATTCGACGTCGAACTCGCCGCGCTCCTGGACGTGCTTCACACACGAATCGAGGACCTCGGGCAGCAGTTCGTCGAGCGCGGCCTGCGGCAGGGTGATCCAGGTGGTGAACAGCGCGCGCAGCCCGGCCGGATCCGGCTGGGCCTCCAGCAGCACCGCGTACTTCGCCAGCCCCGGCGTCTCGATCGCCTTCAGCAGCGAGATCGTGCGTTCCGGGTCGCGGAAGCCCGCCAGCGCGTGGAATTCCGTCAGCGCGCAGACGAGTTCCGGCTTCGCCGTCGGATCCGGGTAGTTGCGGTTCGACGCGTCGCGCGGGATCCCCGCCGACTCCTCACGCGCGTACCCCTCCGCCGCCTGCGCGGCCGACGGGTGCGCCTGCATCGAAAGCGGCTCTTCGGCCGCGAGGATCTTCAGCAGGAACGGCAGCCTGCCGCCCCAGCGGCCCGCGCAGCTCGTGCCGAGCTGGCCGACCGGATCGGCTTCGACGAGCTCCAGCAGGCTCCGCTCGGTGCCGTCCGGGCCGATGACGTGGGACGGGTCGCCCGGGTGGGCGCCCATCCACAGTTCCGCCTCCGGATGCGGCGCCGGCACCGGACGCCCCAGCAGCTCGGGGATCGTCGTTCTGGACCCCCACGCGTAGGGCCGCACGGCATTGCGCAGCAGCTCCACTGTCACCTCAACTCCTCGCCGGGCACGGGTTGTTTGTGCCGGCCCTCATTTCTTACGTCGCGCGCGGGGCTCACGCCGTTGCAGGCGTGTACCTCCCGGCGCCGCCGATGCTGCCGACGGCCAGTCCGAGATAGACCGCGGCCAGCTCGAAACGCAGCGAGAGAACGGCCGCACGCACGATCTCGTCCGTTTCGATCTCTTCGGCCGGGGCGATCACATCCGCACCGGGCAGCAGGTCTTCCGCCTGATAGCGGGCCGCCTCCGTGGCCGGTCCCGTCCGAACCGAGAGGAGCAACACCCTCGGCGTCGCGCCGGCCCCCTCCTCCGGGTCCGCGAAGATATCGCGTTCCACGCCCCCGGACAACGCCGCCCGTCGCAAGGCGGGCCTGGCCAGCGCCTGGCGGTAGTCCTCCACGTCACAGACGACGGCCGCGTGGGCTGCGAACGCGTGGGCCGCGTGCTCGCCGACGGCGACCGCGACCGGGTCCAGCCCCCACAGCAGCGGCTGCCGCTCGGCCAGCTTCAGCGCCAGCGCCTTGGCCGGGTTCGCGAACGAGTCCCTGGCCAGGTAATCCTTCTCGGCTTCCGCGTCGAGCTGGTCGGCGAGCTGCTCCAGGTCCGCCACCAGCAGGCCGAGCGCGTTCGCGGTGAGCAGGGCCGCGGCGAGCCCACGCGGGAAGGCCATCTCCGGCGGGACCGGGATCCTCGGCGCGAGCAGCAGCCCCTTGCCCGCGACGGACGCCGCGACCGGGCCGTCGCCGGGCGCGGACAGCACGACCCTCGCGCCGAACCGGGCGGCGCGCTCCAGCGAGGCGGCCAGCTCACGGTCACCGGCGTCGTCGGTGTGCGCGAAGACGACGTCGAGCGCGCCGATCCAGCTCGGCACGACCTCGGCGACGACCACCGGCACCGGGCACGACGGCGTCAGGAGCGCGGCGACCAGCCGGGTCAGCGTCCGGCTGACACCGGGCCGGTCGATCAGCACGAGCGAGCGCGGGCGCCCGACGTCCAGGCGATCGCTCAGCTCGAGTTCGGCCGCGGCCTCGGCGGTCGCCCGGACCTGGGCGCCCGCCATCGCGGCGGCGCGGAGAAGCCCCGCGGTGTCGGCTTCGGCCAACCGCGCGGGATCGTCGAGCAGGGAATCGTCAGGGACCGTCGGCATGGGCGCCATCCGGGGTCGTCGGCTCGGTGGCTTCGTCCAGCAACAGTACCGGGATTCCATCACGGACCGGATACACCCGACCGCATTCCGTGCAGGTCAGCGCGTCGGCCTCCGGATCCGCCGTCGTCCCCGTCCGCAGCGGTGCGTGGTCGGGGGACGGGCAGGCCAGGATCTCCAGCAACTGTGCGTCAAGCGTGACGGCCATGGTAACTCCCTACCTGTGGGACATCTCTATGTGTGTTTTCACGCCACATTCGTTACCCACGGACTATCGCCAATACGTCTTCGGTCAGGGCCCGGACGGCTTCGGCGTCGGCGGCCTCGACGTTCAGGCGGAGCAGCGGCTCGGTGTTGGACGGGCGCAGGTTGAACCAGCCGCCGCCGGGGAGCTGCACGGTGAGGCCGTCCAGCTCGTCGATCTCGACGCCGTCACGCGCGGAGAACGTGTCCTTGACCGCGAGCATGCGCGCGACCTGGTCGTCCACGGTCGAGTTGATCTCGCCGGAGGCCGCGTAGCGCGAGTACTCCGCGGTCAGCTCGGACAGCGGGCCAGTCTGCTCGCCGAGGGCGGCGAGGACGTGCAGCGCGGCCAGCATGCCGGTGTCGGCACGCCAGAAGTCGCGGAAGTAGTAGTGCGCGGAGTGCTCGCCGCCGAAGATCGCGCCCGTCTTGGCCATCTCGGCCTTGATGAACGAGTGCCCGACCCGGGTGCGCACCGGCTTGCCGCCGTGCTCGGCGACGATCTCCGGGACCCCCTTCGAGGTGATCAGGTTGTGGATGATGGTGCCGCCCGGCTCCTTCTCCAGCTCCCGGATCGCGACCAGCGCGGTGATGGCGCTCGGCGACACCGGTTCGCCGCGCTCGTCGACGACGAAGCAGCGGTCCGCGTCACCGTCGAAGGCCAGGCCCGCGTCGGCGCCTTCCTCGCGCACCTTCGCCTGGAGGTCGACGATGTTCTTCGGGTCGAGCGGGTTGGCCTCGTGGTTCGGGAAGTTGCCGTCGAGCTCGAAGTACATCGGCACGACCTCGATGGGCAGGCCCGCGAAGACGGTGGGGACGGTGTAGCCGCCCATGCCGTTGCCGGCGTCGACGACGACCTTCAGCGGACGGCTGCCCGACAGGTCGACGAGCTTGCGCAGGTACGTCGCGTAGTCCGCGAGGACGTCCTTCTCGGTCACCGAACCGCGCTGGCCCGCGAAGGTGGGCACGCCCTGCTCGACGGTGTCGCGGATCTCCGCGAGACCGGAGTCCTGGCCGACCGGGGCCGCGCCCGAACGGCACAGCTTGATGCCGTTGTACTTCGCCGGGTTGTGGCTGGCGGTGAACATGGCGCCCGGCAGGTTCAGCGAGCCGGACGCGAAGTACAGCTGGTCGGTGCTGGCGAGGCCGATCGTCACGACGTCGAGCCCCTGCGAGGTCACGCCGTCGGCGAACGCGGTGGCCAGCTCGGGTGAGGAGTCGCGCATGTCGTGGCCGATCACGACGGAGTCCGACTCCGGCTTGATCAGCAGGGCGAACGCCGAGCCGAGGTCGCGTACGAGGGCCGCGTCCAGCTGCTCACCGACAACGCCGCGAATGTCGTAGGCCTTCACGATGCCCGAAAGGTCTGGCACGCCTGCTCCCCGCCGATAGTCTCGTTCAACGCCCTCTGGCGCGCTCGAAAGCCTACCGGCGAGCCCTCGCGTCAGGCTCGGCCGGGCAGCACGCGCAGATGGCCGCGCCTGCCGGAGGGACCCTCGGGTTCGGGCTCCGGCGCGGGCTTGTCCGAACGGCCCGCTTCGCGCACGGCCTCGGCCAGCGCGGTCAGCTCGTCGGCGGAGGGATCGGGGGCGGCGAAGGCGCCCTCGTGCCGGACGACTTCCCAGCCCTTGGGCACGGTGAGCCGCAGGGCATGGGCTTCGCAGAGGTCATAGGAGTGCGGCTCGCTCGCGGTGGCCAAAGGGCCCACTACGGCCGTCGAATCGCTGTAGGCATACGTGAGCGTGGCGACAGCGGGTTCGAGACAACCCGTTCGCGAACACTTTCGTACGCTCCGCACGATCGAGAACGATAGCGCGTCGCGGGCCCGGCGTACCGGCGACACGCGCTTTGAATCGCCGAGCGCGTACCCTTCGGTGCGTGGCGACGGCTCGTGATTCCCGACAGCGACGGCGGATGCGCCGGGACCGGCACGGCCGGGGCCTGCGTGGAGCGCTGTATCCGTCGACCCTTCCCGCCGCCGCTAGCAGGGCGGAAAGGTTCGACGCGCTGGTTTTGGACGCGCTCGAACCGATCGAAGCGCGGTGGCGGCACGAGCTGACGAAGCTCGACGTCGCCGTCGACGACGTTCCCGAAGTTCGCTCGGATGGCGCACCGGCCGGAGTGGACGGCGTCCTGCACGACGGGGCCGTCCCGCTCTCGCGGCTCGTGCCCGCCGGCGTCGACCGCGCCGGCCTCCCGACTCGCGCCCGCATCGTCCTCTAC
>NZ_MUXN01000004.1:0-161 GCF_001995215.1 Amycolatopsis azurea DSM 43854 | reverse complement strand
GCGCGAAGGACCCCGGCGAACTCGCGGAACTCGTCCACGACGTCCTCGTGGAACAGGTGGCGGGCTACCTCGGCGTCGAACCCGACGTCATCGAAGGCGACTGACCTCCCCCACGCCCCCGCCCCCTCTGCTCGCTCACCTCTCCCACCCCAGCCCGCCCC
>NZ_MUXN01000039.1 GCF_001995215.1 Amycolatopsis azurea DSM 43854 | reverse complement strand
ACGCCGAGATGGAGGTCCGGTCCCTGACCGGCGCGGGCGCCGAAAAGGCGGTCGCCCACTGATCGCCGGGACGGTGCGGCCGGCATCCAACGCCCCCGGCCGCACCGTCCCGGTTCCCATTTCCCTTTAGTAGGGCAGCTTTCCGGCCGCGAGCCCGGTCAGTTTCGCCCGGAGATCGGCGCGGACCGACTGCCACAGCCCGGTGCCCAGCGAGATCCGCGCTACCCCCAGTGCGGCGAGCGCGGAGAGGTCTGGGCCACCCGGAATCGGCGCGGCGTTGACCGCCCGCGGACCGATCGCTTTCACGAACTCGCCGAGTACGTCCGGCGATTTCACCAGGATCGGATAGACGCAGTCCGCCCCGGCCTCGAAGTACGCCTCGGCCCGCGCGATCCCCTCTTCCAGAACGGCCTGTTCGTCGGACGCGCCGAAGAAGACGTCGACGCGGGCGTTGATCACCAGCGCGTCCCCGGCGGCCTTGCGCAGTTCCGCGATCAGGTCCGCCTGCGTCTCCAGCGGGCGAAGTCCACCGTTCGGGTGATCGGTGTCCTCGTAGTTGCAGCCGACGGCACCCGCCTCGGCCAGTCTCGTCGCGAGTTCTCCCGCTTCGAGCCCGTAGCCGCCTTCCGCGTCGACGGTCACCGGAACCGAGACCGCCCGCGCGATCCTCGCCGCCGCCGCGAACATCTCGTCGATGGGCGCGTTCTCCCCGTCGTCGTACCCGAGGGCTTTGGCGACGGCGTGGGAACTCGTCGCCACGACGGGGAACCCGGCGGCTTCCACGAGATGCGCGCTGTCGGCGTCCCACGCGTTCGGCAGGAGGAGCGGCTCGCCGGAGACGTGCAGCTCCCGAAGCCGCGCCGCGGTCATTCGGCGCGCTCGGGCAGCGGCGCGTGGCTGGTCACGCACATCCGGTTCCAGCTGTTGATCGCGATGATCTCCCACGCGACCGCGCGGTACTGCGCCTCGTCGAAGACCCGTGTCGCCTCTTCGTAGACGTCGTCCGGGACGTCGTGGAGGGTGGCGACGTTGGTCATCGCCTCGGTCAGCGCCAGCGCGGCACGCTCCTGCTCGGTGAAGAGTTCGGTCTCGCGCCAGCCCTGCAGCACGTACAGCCGCCGCGGCGACTCGCCCTGCTGCACTGCGTCGTGGGAGTGCATGTCGAGGCAGAACGCGCAGTGGTTGATCTGCGACGCGCGCATCTTCACCAGTTCGAGGATCTTCTGATCGACACCGGCGTTGGCGGCGGCCTTCTCGACTTCGGCCTGCAGCTTCGACATGGCCTGGTAGATCTCGGGCACTCGCTTGCCCAGGTGGATTCGCTCGGTCATACCGGTGAATCTAGCGGCGACTGGCCCACGAGTATGGTCCAGTCACATGGCAGAATCATGGTCCAGTTCGGGAATGGACGTCCACCTGGACTGGCGACCCGAGAGCGGCCGGACCGGGCTCGCCGCGGCGATCCGCGCGGCCATCCGGGAAGGACGCTGGCAGGCGGGCGCCGCGGTGCCCTCGACCAGGGCGCTGGCGCAGGATCTCGGGGTGGCCAGGGGCACGATCACCCGGGTCTACGCCGATCTCGCGGCCGAGGGGTACCTGCGGACCGCGCAGGGCGCCCCGACCCGCGTCGCGACGGCGGGCGCGCTGCCGGCGTCACCGCCGAGGCCGGTCCCCCGCGACCCGGCGCCGCGCTGGGATCTGCGTCCCGGCAGGCCGAACCTGTCCGCGTTCCCCCGGTCGGCCTGGCTCTCGGCGACCCGCCGGGCCCTGCACCAGGCGCCGATGTCGGCGTTCGACTACACGGGCGAGTCCGGCGCGAAGGAACTGCGGGAAACGCTCGCCGCGTATCTGGCGAGGAGCCGCGGCGTGATCGCCGATCCCGAGCGCATCCTGGTGTGCTCCGGGTTCTCGCACGCGATCGCGATCCTGGCGCGGGTCCTGCACGCGCGCGGTGCGGAGGAGATCGCGTTCGAGAACCCGTCCCTGCACATCTACCGGAACATCGCCGCCGCCAACGGGGCGCGGGTGGTCGGGGTCCCGGTCGACGACCACGGGGTCGAAGTGTCCGCTTTGGACAGTCCGGCGGTGGTGGTCACCCCGGCGCACCAGTACCCGCTGGGTGTCACGCTCGCTCCTCGGCGACGGGCGGAACTCACCCGGTGGGCGGAAGAGACCGGCGCCGTCGTCATCGAGGACGACTACGACGGCGAGTTCCGGTTCGACCACCAGCAGGTCGGCGCGCTCCAGGCGCTGGCACCCGAACGGGTCGTGTACGTGGGGACGACGAGCAAGACGCTCGCGCCGTCGCTGCGGCTGGGCTGGATGGTGCTGCCGCGGTTCCTGGTCGAGCCGGTGCGCGCGGAGCTGGCCGCGAGCGGCGCCCGGCCCGCGCTGCTGGACCAGCTGGCGCTGGCCGAACTGATCGAGTCGGGCGCCTACGACCAGCACATCCGCCGCTGCCGGATCGAGTACCGCTCGCGGCGGGACCGGCTGCTGGCGGCGTTGCCGGATTCCGTGCTGCCACAGGGGATCTCCGCCGGGCTGCACCTGGTCCTCCAGTTCCCCGGTGAGCTGCCCAGGGAAATGGAGGTGATCGCCGCCTGCCGCCGGCGCGCTATCGGGCTCGAAGGGCTCAGCGGCTACTGGATGGGCGAGCCGCAGCGTGAAGGGCTCATCATCGGGTACGGCGCCGCCGCGAAGCACGCTTTCGGCGGCGCCACCCAGGCCTTGCGCGAGGCCATCTTCGAGGTCACCTAGCAGAACCAGGGGCGCGCCCGGAGGATGTCGGTCTTCAGGACGGGGGCGCCGTCGACCGGGGCGGGGTTCTCCGGGGTCGGCTTGATCCCACCGGCGGCGACGTCGTCGAGGGTTTCGAGGCCTTCGTGGCCGACGGTGCCGAAGATCGTGTAGTTCGGGCGCAGCGCGGAGTCGCCGTACACGACGAAGAACTGGCTGCCGTTCGTCGCCGGGCCCGCGTTGGCCATCGCGAGGACGCCCCGCGCGTAGACCTTGCGTTCGCCGGTCGGGTCGGTCGGCGCGGGCGGCAGGCCGACGGGCAGTTCGTCCTTGTACTTGTAGCCGGGGCCGCCTTCGCCGGTCCCGCTCGGGTCACCGCACTGCAGCACCTTCAAGGTTGGGTACGAGGTCAGCCGGTGGCACGTCGTGCGGTCGTAGAACCGGTGCGTCGCCAGGTGCAGGAAGCTCTGCACCGTGCAGGGCGCCTTCGCCCGATCGAGGGTCAGGTCGATCTTGCCCTGGTTCGTCTTCAGCTGCACCGGCACCTTGCCCCGGTTCGGCGTGCGACGCGGGTCCGGCGGCAGCGGGACCGGGCGCACGGCCGGGTCGTCCGGTGTCTCCGTGTACTGACAAGGCCCCTTCGTGACCTTCGGCGGCGTACCCTCCGCGGACGCCGTTCCGGTACCGGCCGCGAGCATCAGCCCGGCACCCAGCACTGCGACGAAGACTTTCGCGATCCTCTGCACGGTTCCTGCCTCCCAGCCGTGGACGAAGAGGAGAGCATAGGGTGAATCCCCTCCGCTCACACAGGTCCGGAAGTAGGTGCGCGGTTAGGGTCGGAACCGTGGAGATCGCCGAACGACACCAATGGCAGCTGAACGCGTTGACCTTCCTCTACGCGTACACGCAGTACGTCCTGGTGCACGAGAGGGTCATGGCGGGGCTGTCACCGGAGAAGCCGGCCGAACTCGACAAACCGCGCATGCTCCGGCTCGCCAAGGTCGTCGACGACATGATCCTCGACTTCCGCAAGGAGGACGGGCTGAGCGACCTCGAACGGCGCCGGGTCGTCCGGCTCGCCAGGGAGATCAAGTCGCACGTCCGCGAGAAGTGGCCGCCTCGCGAACCGTCGCTGACCGAGTGGGTCGCCTCCGCCGCGGCGCACTTCTACTGCGAGGAGCACGTCAACAACGGCTACGTCCGGATGGGCCGCGTCTTCGATCCCGACATGGCCGACAGGTTCCTGGAACGTGTCGAGTTCTGCCGGGGGCAGACCGTCACGATCACGAAGTACGCCGACAAGGTCGCCGCGGGCGAAGAGCTGACGTACGGCGAGACCAACCAGCTCGAGGTCTGGAAAGAGGACGCGATCAGCCATTTGGACAACCTGGACAGCGACTTCGGCGACATCAAGATGTACGTCGAATTCTGACCGCTGCACGGACGGCCAGACTTGCCTGTCCCAAAGCACCCGTGAAGCGGGCGGGAAATTGACACCGCCGGTCCCTGATCGAGATGCTCGACAGTGCACGATGCACACTCCTTTTTCCCTTCACTAAAGGAGAATTCTGTGATCTCGAGCAAGAAGAGCGCGGGCCGGATCGCGGCCATGGCGGCCGCCGCTGCCGCCATGTTCTCGATGGTCGTCCCGACCGGGACGTCGTTCGCCATCGACCACATCCCCTGCCGCGCCGGGGAGAACTTCCTGAAGATCTGGTCGCATCTCGACGGCCGGGACAGCGTGGACTGCTACGCCAACCGCGGCAGGATCGGGTTCGGCGGCTGGTGGGTGGACAAGATCGAGACGGGCAACAACGACCTGATCTACAGCGACGCCAACGGCGATTCGGTGAGAGTCAACCGGTGGACGATCATCACGTACCCGAACCGCCCGCCGCGGGTCAACTACATCGAGATCCTCTGACCTCGAAGGAGAAACCATGATCTCGACCAAGAAGAAGGCGCGGCGTGTCCTGGCCGCGGCGGCCGCCGCTGCCGCCGCGTTCAGCCTGCTCGTACCGACCGGGACCTCGTTCGCCATCGACCACATCCCTTGCCGGGACGGCGAGAACTTCCTGAAGATCTGGTCCCACCTCGGCGGGAGCAGCAGTGTCGACTGCTACGCCAACAAGGGAAGGATCAGTTTCGGGGGCTGGTGGATCGACCGGATCTACACCGGCAACAACGACCTGATCTACTACGACAGCAATGGCTCGGACGTCAGAATCAATAGATGGACCGATATCAGTTTCCCGAATCGTCCGCCGAAGGTCCGCGTCATCGAAATCCTCTGAACGAACCTCGGACTGGACCCGCATTTGCCTACCCGCTGCCGACCTGACGAGTGTGTCGGGATCGCTCCCGTCCGGCAGCCGGGGCACTCAGAGGACTCACTGCGCCATGTCGCGAAAGCCACTTTCAGGACGTCTGGTGTCCCGAAAGTGGCTTTCGCGACACTCGATGCCGCCGGAACCGCTGGGGCTGGGTGGTCGTGATGCGAAAGCCACTTTCGCAACCCTCAACGTTGCGAAAGCGGCTTTCGCAACCCGCGCTGGGACGACACTTACCACTCACGAGTCCCGAAGGTCCGCGATGAGTTCCGCGGCCGCCGCGAACGGGTCGAGCTTTCGCGCCACCACCCGTTCGGCCAATTCGGCGAGCCGGTCGCCGGAGCGCAGGTCGACGATCTCCGCGCGCAGCCGCTGGACGGCGATCGCCTCGACCTCGTCCCGGGCCCGTGCCGCGCGGCGCCGGGGCAGTTCGTCGCGCTGGACCAGCCAGTCGTGGTGTTCGCCGAGCGCGCGGACGACGTCGTCGACACCCTCGCCGCGCGAAGCCACCGTTCGCACGATCGGCTGACGCCAGCTCGGACCGCGGATTTCCCGGCGTACCAAGGAGATCATCTGCTTGAGGTCGTGGACGGTCGCGTCCGCGCCCTCGCGGTCCGCCTTGTTGACGACGAACACGTCCGCGATCTCCAGCACGCCCGCCTTCGCCGCCTGGATCCCGTCGCCCATCCCGGGCGCGAGCAGGACCACGGTGGTGTCGGCCAGTTTCACGACGTCCACTTCGGACTGTCCGACGCCGACGGTCTCGATCAGCACGACGTCGAACCCGGCCGCGTCGAGCACGCGGACCGCCTGCGGCGTCGCCCAGGAAAGCCCGCCGAGATGCCCGCGGGTGGCCATGGAACGGATGAACACGCCGGGATCGGTGGCGTGTTCGGTCATCCGGATCCGGTCGCCGAGCAGCGCTCCGCCGGAGAACGGCGACGACGGGTCGATCGCCAGCACCCCGACCCGCAGCCCCTGCGCCCGCAAGGCCGTGAGCAGCGCGGACGTCGATGTCGACTTGCCGACACCGGGCGGACCGGTCAGCCCGACGACCCGTGCGGTGCCGGTGTGCGGTGTCAGCTTCGCCGCGACCTCGGGCAACCGCGGATGGGCGTCCTCGACCAGCGACAGCAACCGGGCGATCGCGCGGGGGACGCCGTCCCGCGCGCGACCGACCAGTTCGTCGATGTCCAGCTGTACCGGCAAGGGCTTTACGGGACGCGGAGCAGCAGCGCGTCGCCCTGGCCGCCGCCACCGCAGAGGGCGGCCGCGCCGAGGCCACCGCCGCGACGGCGGAGTTCGTGGATCAGGTGCACGGCGAGCCGCGCGCCGGACGCGCCGATCGGGTGACCGAGGGCGATGGCGCCGCCGTCGACGTTGACCTTCTCCGGGTCGAGGCCGAGCTTGTCGGCCGAAACCAGGCCGACGGCGGCGAACGCCTCGTTGATCTCGACGAGGTCGAGCGCGTCCGCGGTCAGCTTCTCCTTGGCCAGCGCGGCCAGGATCGCGTTCGACGGCTGTTCGTGCAGGCTGGCGTCCGGGCCGGCGACCACACCGTGCGCGCCGATCTCGGCGAGCAGGGTCAGGCCCAGTTCCTCGGCCTTGGCCTTGCTCGCGACGATGACCGCGGCCGCGCCGTCGGAGATCTGCGAGGCCGAACCGGCGGTGATGGTGCCGTCGGAGGCGAAGGCGGGACGCAGCTTCGCGAGACCTTCGGCGGTCGTGTCGGCGCGGACGCCTTCGTCCTTGGAGAAGACGACCGGGTCGCCCTTGCGCTGCGGGATCGACACCGGCGCGATCTCGGCGTCGAACCGGCCCGCCTCGATGGCCGCGGCGGCGCGCTGGTGCGAACGCGCGGAGAACTCGTCCTGCTGCTCGCGGGTGATGCCGTAGCGGCTGTTGTACTTCTCCGTCGAGGAGCCCATCGCGACCTGGTCGAAGGCGCAGAACAGACCGTCGTAGGCCATGTGGTCGACGAGCGTGGTGTCGCCGTACTTGAAGCCCGCGCGGGACTTCGGCAGCAGGTGCGGCGACTGGGTCATCGACTCCTGGCCGCCCGCCACGATCAGGTCGAACTCGCCCGCGCGGATGAGCTGGTCGGCGAGCGCGATGGCGTCGAGACCGGAGAGGCAGACCTTGTTGATGGTCAGCGCCGGGACGCTCATCGGGATACCGGCGGCGACCGCGGCCTGGCGGGCCGGGATCTGGCCCGCGCCGGCGGTGAGCACCTGGCCCATGATCGTGTACTGGACCGCGTCCGGCGAGACACCGGCCTGCTCCAGCGCCGCCTTGATGGCGAATCCGCCGAGTTGCGCGCCCGAGAAGTCCTTCAGGGAACCGAGCAATCGCCCGATCGGTGTACGGGCGGCACCCAGGATCACGGAACCGGACACGGCGTCCTCCAAGCATCGGCGCAAGGGCAAAGGGGGTCTTCGCGACCATACCCGGGTCACGGGCGTCTTGATGGAGCCAGTGTGAGGCGGCGCACGCCGGTCCGCCCGTCCGCGCACCTATCCTGCTCTGCATGAACCAGGCGCTGAAACCGTTCGTGACCGCCATCGACCACGTCGGCATCGCGGTACCCGACCTCGACGCCGCGATCGCCTTCCACGCCGAGCATTTCGGCCTGGAGGTCGCGCACGAGGAGGTCAACGAGGAGCAGGGCGTCCGCGAGGCGATGCTGCGCGCGCCGGGCACCGCCGGGACCGAGACCGCGATCCAGCTCCTCGCGCCGCTGCGCGACGATTCCGCGATCGGCAAGTTCCTCGCCAAGAGCGGCCCCGGGTTGCAGCAGCTGGCGTACCGAGTGTCCGATGTGGACGCCGCCGCCGCGGCACTGCGCGCGCAGGGACTCCGGCTGCTCTACGACGAGGCGAAGCGCGGCACGTCCGACAGCCGGGTGAACTTCGTCCACCCCAAGGACGCCGGCGGTGTGCTGGTGGAACTGGTCGAGCCCGCCAAAGACGGTCACTGACCTCGCGTCAGCGCGGCGGCGATGAAGAGGACCTCGCGATCGATCTCGGCGGGGTCCCCGTCCTCGTTGTGCCGCGCGGTCGCGTGGCGATGACTGACCGCCCGCGCCAGCAGTCCCGACGCCGAATCGACGTCCGCGATCGCGAGTTTGCCGCCGGTCGCGGCGACGATCACCGCCTTCACCTGGCGGACGAGTTGCTGGAACCGTTCGGCCAGCGCGTCGCGGACCGCGCGGTGCGTGTCGGCCTCGCGCCACAACAGATGTGACAGCGCCAAGGACCGGTTGAACCGCCTGTCCAGTTCCATGACGAGGCCGCGCAGGCTGCCCGCCAGGTCGCCGGGCACCACCACGACGGCCGGTTCGATGCGGGCGTCGGGCAGTTCGGCGACCAGCGCGGCCAGCAGATCCGACTTGCGCCGGAAGTAGTAGTGCACCAGGCCCTTGGGCACGCCCGCCCGTTCGGCGATCCGTGACGTGGGCGTGGCGTCGAAACCGGATTCGGCGAACAGCGCCTCCGCGGCCCGCAGGATGCGCTGCTTCGCCGAATCCTCTTTCACGCCGTCTCCTTTTGCGTCAGTGCTGTCCCGCCGTCTTGTGCGTCGCCTGGGCGATCGGCATCGCGGCCGCCCCGGCCACCACGGTCAGGACGCCGCCGACCCAGGCGGTCCAGGACGCGCCCATGAAGGTGGCGAATCCCATCACCCAAGGTGAAACGAACAGCAGCGCGCCCAGGACGATCTGAATGCCTTCGCCGTAGACCATGCCAGGCATCGCGAGCGACGCGAGGCCGTCGAGAGCGATCAGGGCGCCGAGGACGATCAGCGACCACATGGCGATGTTGTCCGTGGTCATCCAGAGGGGTGAAAGCGCGACGACGACACCGATGACCACCTCCGCCCAGTCATGAGGGCGGGTCCAGGGGCGCGTCGTGGGTTCGTTCATGCGTGCTCACCTCCGAAATTCGGCTGAACCTGCAGGTCGGAGAGATCTCCGCTCCCCATGCTCCGCTTGGTTGGCCGGCCGGTCAAGACCGGTCGATAACACTTCGGGACGGGTACGTGCTCCACGTCTCGTCCGGTTGTGGTCTTGGTTACCGGTGAGTAATTTGTTGCGCCTACGCCGTCCCCCCAATCGCGGAGGTTCCGATGTCGCAGCTCGGCGAGATCCAGCAGGCCATTCTCAACGATGACCTCGGCGCCGTGGCGTCGCTCGACGTGCCGGAGTCCTACCGCGGCGTCACCGTGCACAAGGACGAGGCCGACATGTTCCAGGGCCTCGAAAGCCGGGACAAGGACCCGCGCAAGTCGCTGCACGTGGACGACGTCCCGACCCCGGAACTGGGCCCCGGCGAGGCGCTGGTCGCGGTCATGGCGAGCGCGATCAACTACAACACCGTCTGGACCTCGATCTTCGAGCCGGTCTCGACGTTCAAGTTCCTGGAGCGCTACGGGCGGCTTTCGCCGCTTTCGAAGCGCCACGACCTGCCGTACCACGTCGTCGGCTCGGATCTTTCCGGTGTCGTGCTGCGGACCGGCGTCGGCGTGCACAACTGGAAGCCGGGCGACGAGGTCGTCGCGCACTGCCTCAACGTCGAACTCGAGGGCCCGGACGGGCACAACGACACGATGCTCGACACCGAGCAGCGGATCTGGGGTTTCGAAACGAATTTCGGTGGTCTCGCCGAGATCGCGCTGGTCAAGGCGAACCAGCTGATGCCGAAGCCGGACCACCTCACCTGGGAAGAGGCCGCGTCCCCCGGCCTGGTGAACTCCACGGCCTACCGCCAGCTCGTCTCGCGCAACGGCGCGGACATGAAGCAGGGCGACGTCGTGCTGATCTGGGGCGCTTCGGGAGGCCTCGGCTCCTACGCGACGCAGTACGCGCTCAACGGCGGCGCGATCCCGGTGTGCGTGGTCTCCAGCCCCGAAAAGGCGGAGATCTGCCGGAAGCTGGGCGCGGAGCTGATCATCGACCGCAACGCCGAGGGCTACAAGTTCTGGAAGGACGACGACAACCAGGACCCGAAGGAGTGGCAGCGGTTCGGCAAGAAGATCCGCGAGCTGACCGGCGGCGAGGACCCGGACATCGTGTTCGAGCACCCGGGCCGCGAGACCTTCGGCGCTTCGGTCTACGCCGCGCGCAAGGGCGGGACGATCGTCACGTGCGCGTCGACGTCCGGGTTCATGCACCAGTACGACAACCGCTATCTGTGGATGAACCTGAAGCGGATCATCGGCAGCCACTTCGCGAACTACCGCGAATCGTGGGAGGCGAACCGGCTGATCTCGAAAGGTCTGATCCATCCGACGCTGTCGAAGACCTACGCGCTCGAAGACACCGGTCAGGCCGCGCTGGACGTGCACCGCAACGCCCACCAGGGCAAGGTCGGCGTGCTCGCCCTCGCGCCGGAAGAAGGTCTGGGCGTCCGGAACCACGAGCTGCGCGAAAAGCACATCGACGGGATCAACGCGTTCCGGAACGTTTAGCGCGCCAGAACGCGCTTTCGCCGCGCGTTGCGTGGGTGCTCACCCTTCCGTGACCGCTGCTCGACTACGGTAGAAGGATGAGCCTTGGCGAGGAACGGGAGCTAGTGCCGCTGGGAGCCGGCTTCGACGTGGCGAAGCGCGGTTACAGCCGTGCGCAGGTCGACGAGCATCTCGAACGGCTTGACGCCGATCTGAAGATGCTCACCGCCGATCGCGATGCCGCCATCGGACAGGCGGGCGACCTGGCACGGCAGCTGGAGATCGCGCGCGGCGAGATCGCGGACCTGCGCGGGCAGGTCGACAGGCTCGCCCAGCCGCCCACGAGCGTCGAAGGCCTGTCCGAGCGGCTGCAGCGCATGCTGCGGCTCGCACAGGACGAAGCCGCCGACACCAAGGCACGCGCGGAAGCCGAAGCCGGGCACATCCGCGCCAAGGCGGAGACCGACGCGAGCGCCATGCGGGCCCGCTACGAGCAGCTGCTCAACGAGCTCGACCTCCGCCGCAAGGAGATGGAGGCCGAGCACCGCGGGGTGCTGGAGAAGGCCCGCGCCGACGCGAAGGACATCACCGACAAGGCGAAGGCCGAGCGCGACAAGCTCGACGCCGAGTCGCAGCAGCGCCGCACGCAGGTCGAAGAGGACTTCGAGATCGCGATGGCGTCGCGGCGCACCGAAGCCATGCACGCGCTGGCCGAGCAGGAGGCCTCCAGCAAGGCCGAGGCCGCCCGCCGCGTCCGCGAGGCCACCGAGGACGCCGCGACCATCCGCGCGAAGGTGCTCGAAGAGGAGACGGCCGCCAAGGCCGACATCGAGCGCCGTCAGCGGGAGTCGGTCGCCGACGCCAACAAGCGCAAGCAGGACTCGATCACCGAGGCCAACGCCCGGCTCGCCGAGGCGGCCGACGAGGCACGCCGCCGCGTCCGGCAGGCCACCGAGGAGTCCAACCGGCGGATCACGCAGGCCACCGAACGGGTGGAAGCGCTGCGCAAGGTGCGCTCCAGCCTGGCCGAGCAGGTCCGCACCGCGCGGACCGCGCTCGCCGAGGCGACGCACGTGCTCGGCGACGAACCGCACGTCCCGGCGGACCTGAAGGCGAAGCCGTCGTCCGATCCGGAAGCCACCGTGCAGCTCCGGACGGCCGATGTGCCCAAGGCCACATCCGGCGCGAAGGCTTCACCGCGACCTGCGGCAGCGCAGAAACCGACTGGCGAGTAACCTTCTCACCCGACCGGGCTCACGACGGCCTGCGGGCCCGTCGGCGAGCGGTTATCGTCGCTGCTCGCGCGCAGGTGCGGGCTGTCAGATCGGTGGAGGTTGCGGATGGCTGCATATCGGACCGTGGTCGTGGGCACGGACGGATCGGATTCCTCGTTCGCCGCGGTCGACCGGGCGGCGGGTGTCGCCGGGGACTCCGGAGCGACCCTGGTCATCGTGTGCGCCTACTACCCCGCCAACAAGGGCGACGTGGAGAAGGCGCAGGACGTCCTCGGCGACGAGGCGTACCAGGTCGTGGGCTCGGCACCGGCCGAGGACACCCTCCTGTCCGCCCGTGACAGGGCGGCGAAGGCCGGCGCCAAGAACATCGACACCGCCGCGGTCGTCGGCGACCCGGTCGACTCGCTGCGCAAGGTCGTCGCCGACCGTTCCGCGGACCTGCTGGTGGTCGGCAACCGCGGGCTGAACACGCTCGCGGGCCGCATCCTGGGCTCCGTGCCGTCCGAGGTCGCGCGGAAGTCCGGGGTGGACGTGCTCATCGTCCACACCACCTGATGCCCGAACCCGGCGAGATCTCGCACGACGCGCTGCAGCAGCGCCTCGAACGGATCCTGCTCGGCGGGAAGCGCAAATACACCCGGCTCGAAGTCGCCGAGAAGGCAGGCGTTCCCGAAGAACGCTCTCGGCGGCTTTGGCGTGCGCTGGGCTTCGCGACCGTCGAGGACGACGAGGTCGTCTTCACCGACGCCGACGTGGAGGCGATCCGCACGGCGGACCAGCTGATGAACTCGGGACTGATCGACCCGAGCATCGAGCTGGCGGTGACGCGCGCCCTGGGCCAGCACCTTTCGCGGCTCGCGGAATGGCAGGTCCACATGCTGTGGACGATGATCACCGAGAACAAGGAGATCGGCAGCAGCGAACGCCAGATCGGGCGGCTCGTGGACAGGCTGCTGCCCGAGCTGCAGAAGGTGCAGGACTTCGTCTGGCGCCGCCACCTCGCCGCCTACGCCGGCCGCGCGCTGGCCATGCCGGAGGAGGACCTCGAAGCGAGGACCGAAGTGGTCGGGTTCGTCGACATGGTCGGCTACACCCGGCTGACCAGGCAGGTCGGCGAGGACGAACTGACCGACATCCTGGACCGGTTCGAATCCGTCGCCACCGAAGTGGTCGCCGACCACCGCGGTCGGATCGTGAAGATGATCGGCGACGAGGTCCTGTTCGTCGCCGATTCAGCCGTCGACGGCGCCGAGATCGCCCTCGCGCTGTCCGAACGCTCCGACGCCGACGAGACCCTGCCCGCCGTGCGCGCCGGTCTGGCGTCGGGCCGGATCCTCAGCCGGTTCGGCGACGTCTACGGCTCGGTCGTGAACCTCGCCGCACGCCTCACCTCGACCGCGCGGCCGGGCACCATCCTGGTGGACAAGGAACTCGCCACCGAACTGCTGCCGTTCCCGCAGTACGAGGTGCGCACGCGGCGGCCGGTGTCCGTGCGGGGGTACAACCGGCTGCGGCCCTCTTCGCTGCGTCGGGCACGGGAACGGCCTTCGGGCATGTTCGCGTCTTCGCAGCAGCTCGCCGCGGAGATGCTGGGGCTGGCCGAAACCGCTCCCGCCCCGGAACCCGCTCCGGACGAGGTCGAGGACGCCACCGCGGACTCCTTGCCGCCCCGGCCGAAGCGACGCCGACGCCGCTGACCCCTCCGCCGGGAGAGCAAGGGACCTTTGCTATCGCCGCCGGGGTCGTGAGTGGCGTTTCAGGTCAGACAACCGTGTCGCAGGTGCCTGCCATCGAGTGGTTTCGCGTGACTGGGCGGACGACACTCGTGATCAGCTGGACGACACAGGTGATCCGACGGACGACACGCCGTCCAGGCGGACGGTTCGCGGCGGGCCCGGCCGCGTGCGTGTGTCGTCCATCCAGTCACACGTGTCGTCCGTCGGATCACGCGTGTCGTCCGGTTAGTCACCTGAAACTCCCGGACCGAGTAGTCGTGAGTGGCGATTCGTGTTCTAACCCGAATCGCCACTCACGACCAACGCGAGGTCAGGCGGGGAGCACGGCGTACTGCCGCACATAGAGGTCGGTGTAGGTGACCGGGCCGCGCGGGCCGGGGACCTTGTCCAGGTTGATGCCGGTCTCGGGGACGGCGAGGAGCTTGAAGCCGTCGAGCAGCCGGGTGGGCGCGTTCCAGAAGACGCCGGTGCCGGTGTAGGCGTCGAAGAACGCGTCGGCGGCTTCGTTGCTTTCGGTGGCGATGCCGGCGGCCAGGCCCGAGGTCCGCTCGTTGGCGATCTCGGCCGCTTCGGGCAGGCTCGCGACCTTCGCGACGGTGACGGTCGCTTCGCGGTCGGAATCGAGCGCCCATTCGTAGCCGATGGCGTGCTCGTGCGGGGCGAGCGACGGCGTGACGCCGCGTTCGGCCAGCGCGCCGGAGATGCCGGGCCAGACGCGGTCGTGGGCGGCCTCGTGGATCAGCAGCAGGTTCAGCCGGTTGCAGACGCCGAGCCTGTCGAGGCTGTTGAAGACCAGGTCGCGCACCTTGTCGGTGTCAGCCGCTTCGTCGACGTACAGGACACCGCCGCCGTCGGCGTGGGCCAGCGTGCGGACGCCGTGGACGGCCGCCTCGGTGGCCAGCGCCCGGGTGCTGTCACCGCTGCCGCGCAGGATGACCAGCGGCACGAGGTCGGGGAACCGGACCAGCGCGGAAGCGGCCTCGCGCTCGGCGCGCGGCACCAGCTGGACGACGTCCGGGTCGATGCCCGCCTCGGTGAGCGCGGGGGCGATCACGGCCTCGCGCAGGCGCTGGGCCGAGCCGAGCGCGGCGGAGCCCGTGCGGAGGACGCCGCCGTTGCGCGACTTCACCAGCTGCGAGGCGACGTCGACCGTGACGTTCGGGCGCGCCTCGTAGTTCGCGCCGATCACGCCGACCGGACGTCGGCGCTCCACCAGCCGCAGCCCACCGTCCAAAGTGGACACGTCGACGGAGCGCTCCTGGTGCGGCGCACCGGCCAGGAGACGGAGCTGCTCGGCCATGCCGGTCAGGCGCTCAGGGGTGATGGTGAGCCTGTCGAGCAGGCCCGCGCTCATCCCGTCCTCGCGCGCCTTGGCGATGTCGGCCTGGTTCGCTTCCAGTACGACATCGGCGTGCTCGACAAGCTTGTCCGCCATGGCGTTCAGCGCGGCGTCGATCGCCTCCGCGGAGGCGGCGGCCAGCGACGGCGCGGCCCGTTTCGCCGATCGAGCGCATTCCTCGACGGCCTTGGCGACCTCGTCCATCTCCGACTCCTTCCGCGCGGAACGAGCCATCAGTGTGCCGTACCGCCCCGGTCAGGCGACGGTCGGCTCCAGCAGCCACAACCCGCCCGCGAAGAGACAGCTCACCGTCAGCACGGCCATCACCAGCACCCACAGCACGGCGGGCACCGCGGTGAGCCTGCCGAGCTGATCGGCGTCGGAATCCCTCGCCGCTCCCCGGCGCCGCTTGATCTGGAGTTCGACCACCGGCCGGACGCCGCCGAACAGCAGGAACCAGGTCAGCAGGTAGACGAAGATCGCCTGGAACCACGACGGTGCCACTAGCGCGACCAGCCCGAGCACCACCGAGCTGGTGACCACGGCGAACACGCCGTAGGTGTTGCGCACCATCACCAGCACGCCCAGCAGCATCAGCGCCATCACGATCAGCACGACGGTGATCAGGTCCGACGAGAGCAGCCCCGCGAACACCAGGCCGAGCACCGCGGCCGCCGGGTACCCGGCCAGCGCGGTGAACGCCATCCCCGGTCCCTCCGGTTTGCCGCGGGAGACGGTGACGCCGGAGGTGTCCGAGTGCAGCTTGATGCCTTGCAGCCGACGGCCGACCAGCACCGCCGCGAGCGCGTGGCCCGCTTCGTGGACGAGCGTGATCAGGTTGCGGGCGATCCGCCAAGGCCTGCCCGACAGCACCACGAGCAGTGCGAGACCACCGGTGACCAGGGTGATCGTGCCGGGCGGGGTGGACTGGGCGATGTCGGAAACCGTTTCGGCGGGAGACGAGCTCACCGCACAAGCTCACCACAAGCCGGATATGCCCAGTGTCAGGCGGTCATCGAACCCCCGTCCGCACGCGTGCGAGACTCGGGTCGTTCCGCAGGGCGAAGGCCACCCAACTACGGAACGGGCGCCACACCGCGGACAGTTCCTCCAGTTCCTCGGGCGGCGCCTCCGGCAGGTCGTACGCGACTCGCATGGCCTCCTGCACCCGAGGCTCGTCCGCGGGGAAGACGTCCGGATGCCCGGCACCCCGGATCAGGATCAGTTGCGCCGAGAACGGGCCGATCCCCGGCAAGCGCTGCAACCAGCTCAACGCGTCCTGGACCGGCATCGCACGCAGATACGCGGCGTCGAGCAGACCGTCCTTGGCCGCGTTGGCCACCGCGCGCAGCCGCTCGGCCTTCACCTCCGGCAGTCCGCGCCCGGCTTCCGGCCCGGCCAGGACGTCCGGCTCCGGGAACGACGTGAGGATCTTCCCGCCGACGTCGACCGGCCTGCCGAACTCCTCGGCGAGCCGTCGTTTCACCGTGGCGGCCTGCGACATCCGCGTCCGGTGACTCAGGATCGCCCAGCAGGCCGCCTCGTACGGCGAGTGGAACAGCACCGGCCGCAGCCCGGGGAACGCCTGCTGGAGGCGGCGTACCACGGGATCCGCGGCGCCGATCTTGGCGAAGCCGACGCTGTCGACGTCCACCGAGAGGATCCGCCGCACCTGGGCGCCGACCTCGACGGCGAGCCCTTCTTCGGCGAAGACCTCCACCTCGATCGAGCCTGGTGATCTCTGTCTGACGGCCGCGCCGACGTGCTCCCAGCCCGCTTCGGCGGGGAACGCGAAGCGCAGGGTGCCGGGCTCGGCGGCGGCGTCGCCGCGGCACGCTGGCGGGAAGTCGGTCAGGAACCGGATGGACTTGTCGAGGTCGAACAGGCCGCGCACCGGGATGCGAAGCGTGGTCGAGGCGGTGTGCTGCAGGATCGAGCCGGTCATTTCGGGCTCCTCTTCGGCTGGGACGGCGACTCCCTCCGACGTTAGAGACGGGCACCGACAGTTTCGGGTCGCGGCGGCGGGAATGTCGCGAACGGACCGGTCATGGCAGATTCTCGGGTGACCACGTGAAGGGAGCAGCAATGCCGGACCATCGCGAACGTCTCTCGAGCCTGCTTCGACCGGGCACCACGACCTCCGGGCAGGACAAGGGTTTCCTCGATCTGCTGGGGGAAATCCCGCAGGCCGGGCCGCCGACCGGACTCGCGCAGCGGCTGATGCGCACCTCCGCCGTACCGATGATCTACGAGCGGTACTGGCGCCCGACGCTGGGCAGGGTCGCGAAAGGACTGACCGGCCCGAGCATGGCGGACGAGGTCCGGATCGCGATCGAAGCGCTCGGGCTGGGCCCCGGCAAGGTCGCGCTGGACGTCGCCTGCGGCACCGGCCGGTTCACCCGCGCGTTCGGCGAAGCGGTCGGCCCGGACGGGCTGTCCATCGGTCTCGACGGTTCGGTCACCATGCTGGAGAAGGCACTCGCCGCGCCGAATCCGGCTTCGGTGACCTATCTGCGCGCCGACGCCGTCGACCTGCCGCTCGACGATTCCACTGTGGACGCCGTCTGCTGTT
Organism: Amycolatopsis azurea DSM 43854; assembly: GCF_001995215.1. Classification (GTDB taxonomy): domain Bacteria; phylum Actinomycetota; class Actinomycetes; order Mycobacteriales; family Pseudonocardiaceae; genus Amycolatopsis; species Amycolatopsis azurea. The sequence continues at coordinate 31,036 of NZ_MUXN01000039.1, read as the reverse complement.
TCGCCGCGCTGCACATGTTCGCCGACCCCGACGCCGCACTGGACTCGTTCGCCCGCGTGCTGAAACCCGGCGGCTCGCTGGTGCTGCTGACCAGCGCCCGGCACAGCGATCAGCCGATGCGGCTGGCGGACACCTTCCTCGGCAGGCTGAGCGGGCAGCGGATGTTCGACCGCGGCGAGATCGCGCTGAAGCTGTTCCGGCGCGGATTCGACCGCGTCGGCGAGCGGTACTCCGGTGTCACGCAGATCGTCAGCGGGGAGTTACCGGTTAACATCCGGAAATGATCCGCTCTGAGCACGCTTCGCCGACTCCCCCCGACGACAGCTACCTCCGTTCCCTGGTCGACGCGACCGCGGACGCCGTCGCCGCGGCCGAACCCCTCGGCTCGCCGCACGAGGGCGCGGACCCGGCCACCCGCGACGCGGTCGGCGCCGGGATCCGCGCGCTGACGGCGGATCTGGTGGCGCTGAGCCAGGACCTGCACGCTCATCCCGAAGAGGGTTTCGCCGAGCACCGCTCGGTCCGCGCGCTCGGGGATCTGCTCGAACGGCACGGCCACGAGGTGACGATCGGCGCGGGCGGGCTGGAGACCGCCTTGGTCGCGACCACTCCCGGGACCGGCCCGCACATCGCGGTCCTCTCCGAGTACGACGCCCTTCCCGGGCTCGGCCACGGCTGCGGGCACAACGTCATCTGCACCGCCGGAGCGGGCGGTTTCCTCGGCGCGGCGGCGGTCGCCGAACGGCTGGGCGGCCGGGTCTCCCTGATCGGCACGCCGGCAGAGGAGGGCGGTGGCGGCAAGGAGACGATGGCCCGCGCGGGTGTCTTCGACGACGTCGACGCCGTGCTCATGCTGCACCCGTTCAGCCACGACATCGCGATGCACCCGTTCCTCGGCAGGCGGCAGCTGGAAATGGTGTTCCACGGCGTCGGCGCGCACGCTTCGGCGCAGCCGTTCATGGGCCGCAACGCGCTCGACGCCGCCGTCGCCGCGTACCAGGGTGTCGCGGCGCTTCGGCAGCATCTGCCGTCCAGCGACCGCGCCCACGGCGTCTTCACCGACGGTGGCGCGCGGCCGAACGTCGTTCCCGAACGCGCGGCGCTGCTGTTCTATCTGCGGTCCGCGCAACCGGACACGTTGCGAGACCTCGCCGAGCGGGTTTCGGCGATCGCGCGAGGCGCGGCGGAGATGACCGGCTGCGGCGTCGAACTGCGGTGGGACGCCCAGCCCGCGTATCTGCCGATCCGGTTCAACACCACGCTCGCCGGGCGCTGGTCGGTGCATCAGGTCGACGCCGGCCGCAAACCGCTGCCGCCGGGAATCGTTCCCGAATTCCTCACCGGCTCGACGGATCTCGGCAACCTCTCCTACCGGATGCCCGCGATCCACCCGATGATCGCCATCTCCGGACCGACGACCGCCTTGCACACCAAGGAGTTCGCGGCCGCGGCCGGTTCCCCGGACGGCGACCGCGCGGTCGTCGACGGCGCCCTGGGGCTGGCGCTGACCGCCGTCGATTACCTTGCGGACGCGAAACTTCGCGCGGCGGTGCACGAGGAATTCGAAGCGTCGGGCGGGGCGCTGGACGTACCCACGTTCTTCGACTGAGGAAACGCTGAGATTTCTCAGGAGATTCTTCTCAGGAAAGCACTGGGGTTTTCCACAGGCCGTTCACAACTACGGGCGCGAATCTTGTTCCATGACCGAGAACGAGAGTCGGCCCGGCCCCGCCTCCACCGGTGGGCACCAGCCGCCGCATCAGCAGCAGTACCCCGGTTACACCCCTTGGCAGGCCGCGCCGAATCCGCTCTTCACGCCGCAGCAGGCCCAGGCGCAGACGCCCGTCCCGCCGCCCCGTAAGAAGGGCGGCCGGGTCGCCGTCCTCGTCAGCGCGACGGCGCTCGCCGCCGCCCTCGTCGGCGGGGTCGGCGGCGCGGCGCTCGTCGGCTTCGACTCCGCGTCGTCGGCCTCCGGCACGGGTTCGGGCACGGTAGCCACCGGGCAACCGGTCGGGAACACCACTTCGGGTGACGTCAGCGGGGTCGCCGCGAAGGTGACGCCGAGCGTCGTCCAGGTCAACGTGACCACCGCGCAGGGCGAGGCCGTCGGCTCCGGCGTCATCCTGACGGCGGACGGGCGCATCCTCACCAACGCCCACGTGGTCGCCGATGCCCAGGGCGACGTCACCGTCACGCTGTCGGACGGCAAGCAGTACAAGGCGAGCGTGGTCGGCGCCGACACGAAGGCCGACATCGCCGTGATCCAGGCGAAGGGCGCGAGCGGGCTGACCCCGGCTTCGCTCGGCGACTCCGGCAAGCTCGCCGTCGGCCAGCAGGTCGTCGCGATCGGCTCGCCCGGCGGCCTCCAGAACACCGTGACCACCGGCATCGTGAGCGCGCTGAACCGCAAGCTCGACGAGCTCAGCAGCGGCCAGGAGCGGCGTTCGCCATACAGCCGGACCGCGAACGAAGCCGGGCCGAGCTACACCGCGATCCAAACCGACGCCCCGATCAACCAGGGCAACTCGGGCGGGGCGCTGGTGGACGCGCAGGGGAACGTCATCGGCATCAACTCGGCGCTGTACAACCCGACTTCGACCGGCAGCATCGGCATCGGTTTCGCGATCCCCATCAACGACGCGAAGAAGATCGTCGATCAGATCGTCGGCTGACCCGGCCGACTGGACCGCTGTCAGGGGGCGGCCCAGCAGGCGATGTCCGTGAAGGCCTCCTTGCCCACGTTCGGGGCGGGCAAGGAGGCCTTCACGGATTTAGAGTTCGTACGTGAGGGTGAAGGTGTGGTTGCCCTCGTCGTCCTGGACGATCTCCGCCGCTCCGGTGATGCCGGCCAGTTCGCCGTGACCTGAGCCCGGCAAGACGATCAGGTGATGCCCGTTCTCCCCCGCCGAGTGATGCAGGACGAAGCCGCCCTTGCGCCCGTCGACGGACACGGCCAGCCGCTCGAAGGCGACGTACGCCGACGACGTCTCGTTCACCGCGGTGAGCATCTCGACGGCGCTGGTCCCCTCGACGGCTCCGGTGAACGTCTTGGTCAGCAGCACACGCGAGAACTCGGTGCTTTCGGGCTTCTCGGTGGCCTGCGGGTCCCAGCCGTCCACAGTGAACGACGCTGTCGCGATGTTGGTCATGGCGCCGAGCCTGCCGGGTAAACCTGACAGAACGCGTCAGGTATTCCTCACCGCCTCCGGTTCCCGAACAGCCCGCGCGTGATTTCCCGCCCGAGCGCGCTCGCCGCCGAGCGAAGGAAGGACTTCACCGCCGGGTTGCTCATCGCCTGCTCGACCATCCCCGGCGCTTCCTTCTCCTGTTTCGGAGCCGGGGGCGCTTCCGGCGGCGCCTCACCGGCAGGCGGCGCTGCCACCTTCGCGGCGAGCTTCTCGTAGGCCGACTCACGGTCGATCGTCTCGGCGTACTTCGCGTGCAGATCCGAAGACGCCGTCGCAGCCGAGATGGCCTCGGCGCCGATGGACCCCATCTTCGACCGCGGAGCGCGCAGGCGGGTCCACGCGACCGGCGTCGGGGCGCCCCGTTCGGAAAGCACGGTGACGATCGCTTCGCCGATACCGAGCGACGTCAGCGCCGAGTCCAGTTCGTAGTGCTTCGTCTTCGGGTACGTCTTCACCGTCTTCGTCAGCGCCGCCTGGTCCTCGGGCGTGAAGGCGCGCAACGCGTGCTGCACCCGCGCGCCCAGCTGGGACAGGACGTTGTTCGGGATGTCCGTCGGAAGCTGCGTGCAGAAGAACACGCCGACGCCCTTCGACCGGATCAGCTTCACGGTCTGCTCGATGCGTTCCAGGAACGCCTTCGACGCGCCGTTGAACAACAGGTGCGCCTCGTCGAAGAAGAACACCAGCTTCGGCTTGTCGAGGTCGCCCTCCTCGGGTAGCTCCTCGAACAACTCGGCCAGCAGCCACATGAGGAACGTCGAGAACAGCGCGGGCTTCGACTGGAGGTTGTCCAGCTCCAGCAGGGTCACCATCGCCTTGCCGTCGACCTCGCGCATCAGGTCGTGGACGTCCAGCTCGGGCTCGCCGAAGAAGTCCTCACCGCCCTGAGCCTCCAGATTGGACAGCGACCGGAGGATCACCCCGGCCGTCGCGGCCGAGACACCGCCGATGCCCTTGAGGTCCTCTTTGCCCTCGTCACTGGTCAGGTGTGTGATGACCGACCGGAGGTCCTTCGTGTCCAGCAACGCGAGGCCGCGCTGATCGGCCCAGTGGAAGATCAGGCCGAGCGTCGACTCCTGGGTTTCGTTGAGCCCCAGCACCTTCGACAGCAGGATCGGGCCGAAACTGGTGATCGTCGCCCGGATCGGCGCCCCCTTGCCGCCCGTGCCCAGCGACAGGAACTGCACGGGGAACGCGGCGGGCTCCCAGGAGTCACCCAGTTCTTCCGCGCGTTTGGCGACCTTGTCGTTGCTCTCCCCCTGCGCGGCCAGCCCCGACAGGTCGCCCTTCACGTCCGCCAGCATCACCGGCACCCCCGCGGCCGACAGCTGTTCGGCGATCAGCTGCAAGGTCTTCGTCTTACCGGTACCGGTCGCGCCCGCGACCAGCCCGTGCCGGTTCAGCGTCGCCAGCGGAAGGCGGACCGCCGCCCCGGCATCGGCCTTGCCGTCGATCACGACGGCACCGAGCTCCACCGCCGCCCCCTCGCTCACGTAACCCTGCGCGATCTCCTGGGCTGGACCCTGTTCGGCCACTGTCGCTCCCTGGTCTGTGATATGGCTCACCTGAGGATGCACACGCTGCCAGCAACGCGCCGAACCCGCACGTCGCGCGTCGCGAATCCCCGGGTCGGGTTAGGGTTCCGGGGTGAACGACCGCCTAGTCTGGATCGACTGCGAGATGACGGGGCTCGACCTCGCCAAGGACGCGTTGATCGAAATAGCCGCGCTGGTGACCGACGCCGAACTCAACGTCCTCGGCGAAGGGGTCGACATCGTCATCCACGCCGACGACGAAACCCTCGACGGCATGCCGGAGGTCGTCCGCGAAATGCACGCCCGCTCCGGCCTCACCGAAGAGGTCCGGCGCTCCACGGTCACCATGGAAGAAGCCGAGCAGCGCGTCCTCGAGTACATCCGCGCGCACGTGCCCGAGGCCAACGTCGCCCCGCTCGCCGGCAACTCCATCGCCACCGACCGCGGCTTCATCACCCGCGACATGCCCGCCCTCGACGGGCACCTGCACTACCGCATGGTCGACGTCTCGTCGGTTAAGGAACTCGTCCGGCGCTGGTACCCGCGGATCTACTACGCCAAGCCCGAGAAAGGCCTCGCGCACCGCGCCCTCGCCGACATCAAGGAATCCATCGGCGAGCTCGACTACTACCGCCGCGTCGCCTTCGTCCCCCAGCCCGGCCCGACCACCGAACAGGCCAAGGCCGCCGCCGCTGAAGTGCAGGAACGCCACGAACGGTAACCCGTTGCGAGCCCCCGAAACGGGCACGCTAATATAGTGCGGCCGAGGTGATGGGAAGCTTCCCGAGCCCGGCGATGGTGGGCGTAGCTCAGCTGGTAGAGCACCTGGTTGTGGTCCAGGAGGTCGCGGGTTCGAAACCCGTCGCTCACCCCATCACCCCAGTCTGTTCGGGGCTCTTGACGAGCCCAGCCCAACAGGCTGGGGTTTCGCCTTTTTTGGGGGCCGAGCCCCCAAGCCCCCGCCGGAGGGCTGCGCCCCCGGACCCCCATCCATTCGGTGCCGTAGGTGACCAGGTGCAGGTGCCGTATATGAGCGATGACCGTGACGGTGAGCCCTCCCGAACCGGTGAAGACCACGACCTCGGCGCGCAAGTCACCTTGGCGATGCGAGCCCGGGTATCCGAACTGCACGAAGGCCCAGTCCCAGAAGTGCCGACTTGATCCGGAGAAGATCTGGGACACCGACACACAGAAATGCCGCTACAAGACCAGCGGCGAGACACAGCGGGAGTACTTCAACAGGACACCCAGGCCCGGAACGCCATGAGGGGTCCCCTTAGGACTCGATAGTCCTAAGGGGACCCCTCATGGGGATCGGGTCAGTTCCGGTCGCCGCCGGTCTTCCAGTCGTCCCAGGACATCTGCCACACCGACCAGCCGTCGGTCGGCTCCAGCACCTGCGGGCCCGAGTTCGCGACCGTGATGATGTCGCCCTTCTTGGAAGTGTCCATCAGCCACTTCGCGTTCTCGGTCGACAGATTGATGCAGCCGTGGCTCACGTTCCGCTTGCCCTGCGAACCCACCGACCACGGCGCCGAGTGGTAGAAGATGCCGCTGTTCGACATCCGCACCGCGTACTTCACGAACGTCCGGTAACCGGCCTTGCTGTCCGTCGGGACGCCGTAGGTGCTCGAGTCCATCGTGTACCCGGTGTGCTCGCTCATCACCGTGTAGGTCCCGGCCGGGGTGCTGCTCGACGGCTTGCCCATCGAGATCGGCATCTGCTTGACCTCTTGGTCGTTCACCACGACCTTCATTTGGTGCGTGCCGCCGTCCGCGGTCGCGACCAGCTTGTCGCCGACGACCACCTTGGCCGGCTTGTCCTCACGGCCGAAGGTGTTGTTGCCGAGGTTCTTGCCGTAGATCGCCGCGTTGACCGAGATCTTCGTGCCCGGCTTGAAGTACTCCTTGGGCCGCCACATCACGGTCTTCTCGCCGAACCAGTGGAACGCGCCTTCGGCCTGCGGCTCGGTGACGATCTTCAGCGCCTTCTCGGTCGCTGCCTTGTCCGGCACGTTGGCGGTGAAGGTGAAGATCAACGGCAGCCCGACCCCGACCGTCTCCCCTTCGACCAGGTTGATCGAGACACCGATCTGCTTGCCCGCCTTGGCCGTGGAGAACGTCGAGGTCGCGGTGACCGGCTTGCCGTCGGTCCCGGTCGCGGCCGCGGTGACGGTGTAGGACTTGCCGTAGCCGAGCGGCTCGGCCGACTCCCAGCCCGAACCGTCCTCCTTCGGCTTGCCCGCGACGACCTTGCCGTCGGCACCGGTCAGCTTGACCTCGCCCACCTTGCCGTCAGCGACGGCGACCGTGACCGGCTCACCGGGCGCCACGTCCGCCGCACCCTGCGCCGGGGTCAGTGTCATGGCGGCGGGCTTCGGCGCGGGAGCGGGCGCTCCGCTCTGCTGCGAGCCACCGGGCGTGCCACCCGGAGACGGTGTTTCACCCGACGGTGTACTGGTGCACGCGGCCAGTGTGAACCCGGCCACCAAGGCCACCAAAGCCACCCGCGACCGCCCCGTCGCTCCCCAGACCCTCATGCACACCGCCCGTTTCGCGTGGTACCAACCCCAACGTCTGGCTACAGTCTGCCTGACCGGCCGCAACGCCTGCGGCCGGATGGCCGAATCCGTGGCGGCCGATCGTTAGGGGACCCCCCTGAAACTGGCCCCAGCAACCCTGTGTTAATGTTTTCCACGTCGCCAAGGGGAACACCAAAGCGGCGGACAATCAGGCGCCATTAGCTCAATTGGCAGAGCAGCTGGCTCTTAACCAGCGGGTTCGGGGTTCGAGTCCCTGATGGCGCACAGTTCCGATACGAAGCCCACCTGCAGGATTTCTCCACAAAGAGGATCTTGCCGGTGGGCTTTGATCTTGGGTGGGACCGGCGTGGGGCCGAATGAGGCCGTACCGGCCACGCCTCTATTTCTTGGCCTTCTTGCCTCGGCTGCGGCTACCTTTCCGTCGCCGGGCGTGTTTCTTGCCTGCTTGGCCTCGCAATGAGGTCGCGGCATTACGGGCCGCTTCCAGTACCAGTTCCGCTGTTGCTTCCGCGGCGCTATGCGCCAGACAGGGCAGGACGCTGGTGTAGGTGTCTGCGGTGAGCACGATGCTGGAGTGCCCGAGCATCGCCTGCACGACCTTGAGGTCGTTGCCCGCGGCCAGCGACAGGCTGGCCGCGCCGTGCCGCAGGTCGTGCAACCGGATCGGCGGCAATCCCGCCTCGGCGACCAGCCGGGTGAAGGTGTGGGTCACATAGCCAGGACTGAGCGGCCCGCCGTGCCGATTGGTGAACAGGAACCCGATCGGTTCGGTTACGTTGTCTCGCCGCTCTGCTTGAAGTGTCCGCAGCGCGGCGATCAGCACGTGATCCAACGCCAGTGTGCGCACGCTCGACTCGGTCTTCGGCGGACACACGACGGTGTGGCCGTTACGGTCCTGGACCTGGTGGGAGATCTGCACGACCTCGCCGTCCAAGTCGAGATCGCACCAGCGCAGCCCGGTCGCCTCGCCGCGCCGCAGTCCGAGAAGCGCGACCGCCAGGTACAACGCGTACATCGGATGCTCACGCGCGTGCGCCAGAAACTCGGCCGTCTGCCGGGCTGTCCACACCGCTACCGGCGGACGCTCGCCGGTAGCTCGCCAGTGCGCGACTCGTGCATCAGTCCACACCACGGCCCGCGGGCGCCGCCCCGACGGCAGCTCCACCAGGTGCGCCGGATTCCGCTCGATCAATCCCACCCGGATCGCGCCGTTCAACGCCGCATGAAGCGTGCCCCTGATCCTCACGAATGTCGCCGGCGACAGCGGCCGTTGTCGTTTCGCGTTCGCCCGGGCGAACGCGACGAACATCGCTTGGACTCGCGCCACCGTCAACGACCGCAAGGGCACGCTCCCGAGGTACGGCTTCAGATAGTCGTTCACCTGCTGGGTGTAGAGCCGACGAGTGTTGAAACTCAGGGTCTGCCGTATCTCCAGCCAAATGTCCAACCACTGCCCCACCGTCACCGCGCTCCGCCCCGGAAGCACATCGGCCCCCAGCAGATACGCCCGTGCTTGAACCGCGGCCGCACGGGAACGGAAGCCACCACGACGCACCCGATGCCGACGGCCGTCCCGGCCACACGGCAACTCCAGCGAGAAATACCAACTCCCGTGACGCCGCTCAGCCAACCGAGGACACCGTCCGCCGCCGACTTCCTCTCGTGTCTTGCAACCGCACCTCTTGTATACCGCTGCTCGCCTCATCACGACCTCCTTCTAGATCACCCTCAAGCGTCCGCCTGCTCGTCCTCAACCACCACAACCTGTCCGCGGGGATAGCCTGGACGAATGACCCGCGACCAGGGACGCAGCCGCAGAATCAAGGTGACGGTCGAAGCGATCGTCGAGATCATCGACGAGAACGCACTCGAAGAAGCTGCGATCGCCGACATCGAAGCAGCACAGTTCTCCGTCCTCCCCGGCAGCAGCCTCAGCGTCGAGCAGGTCCGGCAAGAAGAACAGGACTACATCCGCGGCAACGCCGTTGCCGCGGCGCAATGGTTCGTCGACGCGGGAGCCGTGATCGATGATCGATCCGGGATTGAGTTCGTCGAAGCCACAGAATCCGTAGTCGAGATCGACGAAGACGGCGTACCACTCTCCGTCTGGCCGCACTTCGCCGAACTCTTCCCCCTCTGCACCTGCGGCAGGGATAACTGCGATCACTGCAGCGGGTTCCAGGTGACACCCCGAACAGCGGCAGCCTTGTGGACCGCTGCCGGGGTGCTAGCCGATCAGGCCTACGACGATGTCCTGGAACATGGCGATGAGCCGGTCGACGACACTGGTACGTGGTCAGTGTTTGACGAGTTCCCGAGGATCACCTGGCGACAGAACGCCGTCTGGCGTCGACAGGCCGCACGGTCCTTCGACGACCTCAGCGGCGACCTGGCTGCCGGAAACTGGCCCGAACCACACTGCCCAGCCGAAGAGATGGCTTTGCACCTCATCCTGCGCTCGGCTGAAGCCGCCGTCGACGACGACTGGGCCGGCCTCACCGAGCGCTACGCAGATCTGCCAGAACACGACGATGACCACGATTGGGACACGCTCACCGACACACTGTTCCAAGACACCGACATACTCGCCCTGTTCAGCAAACAACTCGACGGCATCGAAGACCCCGACACCGACCAAAACCGAGAACTCGGCATCGGTGAATACCGAGCTCAAGCCTGGTTCGAACGGTTCCTCAACATGGAACCACGCGACCCACGACGCCCCTTCCGCCGCTGAACGAGATCAACAGCCAGGCACGACGAACCCCGCAGGTTCGCGGAGCACCTTCGGCCCGCCGTCCGGAGTCCGACAGGTGCTCAGCAGGAGTCGTCATCGCGACGTCCCACGATGAACGGCCAGGAACAATCGTCGTCCGGTATGCCGATCAATGCAGGCAACTGCTGCCGCCTCCTGGCAATCTTCGATTCCGCGTCAAGAGGAAACTTTCGCTGCCGCCCTGGCCAGTTCAAACCAACCTCCCGGACCCGCGCAAGGACCGCGACTGAGGCAGAATCTCATGGTGTTTGACAGACTGCGGCGGTGGCGAGGAGCTCGGCTCTCTCCACGAACGTCGACGAACAACGTCGTATCTGGCGTCGCACATAACGTGGTCCAGGCTGGCTCCATCGGGAACCTGTTCGTGGGAGGAACGGGAGACGGGAGTCTCGACCTAGCGATTCCGGCGCTGGACACTCCAGAGTCTTTGCTTTCTTTCGCGAACACCGCCGTCGACTGCGTAGGGCGGACAGCTGAACTGGCGGAGCTGAAACGCTTCATAACTGCCGAATGGTCATTCTCGTGGTGGGTGTGGACTGGTCCCGCCGGTATTGGCAAGAGTCGACTTGCCGTCGAACTTTGCCGGTACGCGTCGACGAGAGAGTGGCACGCCGGGTTTCTCAGAGAAACTGACCAGGACGAGTTCGGCCACTTCCAGGCTCAGCGTCCAACCCTCTTGGTGATCGACTACGCGGCGCAGCGAAGCAGGTGGCTGTCCGACGCTCTAGTCTTGCTGAGCCGACAGCACCAAGTGTTCCCGGTGCGGGTGCTGATCCTCGAGCGAGATACCTCAGGCGAGTGGTGGTCAGTCACCCGGCGGGTAAATCGGCTGGAGGAGTCCTGCGGGGTCACTGCGGCGATGTACGCGGAACCCCGCCCGATGTCAGGCCTGGACCGACCGAACGCGCGCGCACTGGTCAAGAACATGATCGCGCGGTTGGCCGCAGCACCGCTCACCACAGGTCAGGTCGAGCAGGTCGTAGACCGCGCCGAAGCCATGGATCCCGCCCTGCGGCCACTGTTTGTGCAAGTATCCACGATCGACCGGCTCAGTCCGGGCGAGGAACGCCCCAACCGGGACTACTCACTACGGCGTATCGTCGCCCGGAGCACCGCATGGCTCGAGTCACAAGTCGCGACACCTCAGTCTGCCATGCTCGCGCACAACCTGCGTTTTCTCGCGACGACGCTGGGCGGGATGACGATTACCGACTATGAGTCCTTACACCCCTTACCCGACACGCTTACGGACCTGCTTCCCGGCGTCTTCCAACGTCTCGGTTCCTCCGTGGCGGTAGACGATCTCGTCGACGGGGTCCGGCCGGATATCATCGGCGAACTCTTCGTGCTCGACCGGTTCGGTGCGGAGCCCACCGTCGCGCTCGCATCGGCTCGCATGGTCGGGTATGCCGCAAGGAAATGGCCCGATTCCTACCGCGGCTTCGTGGAACGGCTCGTTGCCGATCATGCCGACCATGAACGGCTGCTCGACTTGCTGGAGGCAAGCGGAGACGGGGAGTCAGCATTGTCGGATGCCGAGCTGGCCGTGTCCGTCATACAGCTGCTGGGACGCAGCGATCACCCGGTCATCCGGTGGATCTTCGATCGGCTGGATGCTGCCATCGAGGAAGGTCTCGTCGAGGGGCGGTGCCGCTTGATCACGACTGCGCGCTTCAAGGTCGCCAATCTGGTCCGGTTGGAAGACGATGCACTACGTGCTCGTGATCTCTACTCCGAGGCACTCGCCGATTGCGACCCGGAGTGGCCTGAATACTACTCGCTCCTGAACAACAGGGGCATCACGCTCTGCACCCTGCAATGTGAAGATCTCGCCACTACGGATTTCAGCACGATCATCGGATCCCCGTCCGCGCCGGCCGAAGTTCGTGCCTGCGCGCTGAACAACCGGGCGGACATCCTCGACACACGCGGAGATCTCGACGGTGCGATCGCCGACCGGTCGTCAGTGCTGGAACTTCCTGGAACGAGCTACGATAGACGCTACATCGCTTTGTTCCGTCGCGCCCTCGCGCGGCGGAAACAGGGCATCAGCAACGAAGCACACGACGACGTCAACAGAATCCTTGGTACCGCGGACATCGCCGTCGAGCAGAAGATGCAGGCACTCCTGCTCCGGGCCCAGTGGGCATTCGACGACGGGAATCCAGCACGCGCTCAAGCTGACCTTGACGAGATCGCCGCGTCCTATCGGAACTTCGAGAGCGTCGAGAAAAAGGCTCAGGAACTTCGTGACACATTCACGAAGGACAGCTCAACGAAGTGATGGGGCGGCCAGCAGTCCCGCGTCCGAGTGTCTTCACCAACGATGGGTGATCGCGTTCGTGCGAGGTATCCGGACGGTGATCAGCTAACCACCTGCGCGCGGGTTTGATGCGTCGGCCTCACCCTCCAACGCCGCTAGCTTTGTGTCGGTTGCAGACCAAACAGGGCCCCGCTGAGATCGGATCGAGCAGGCCAGTGCGATCTCAGGGGTACCTTAGTTCAGTTCGGCTCCGCCAGCCCAGCACTCCGTCGTCACCAGGGAGCCTTGGCAACAGTACTGCCGACATTGCGTGGGTAGTCTGTGCGCCAGGACTTTGCCTTTATGCTCACCACAGAACCGAGGCGCTGCCAGCACACCATGGAGGGACTTCTATGCCTGAGCCTGTACTTGTATCCATCGCCGCTGCCGTCGCAGGCCGCACTGTAGCCGGGCTGTACCAGCTGCTCAAAGCCAAGTTCGCCGACGACCCCGATGCGTCTGCGGTACTCGACGCTGCGGAAGGCGCCGCGGAGGATTCCGTGGAAGTGCGCGAACTCGCCGCCACACTGGAGAAGACGCAGGCTGCCGACCCAGTATTTGGTGAGCAATTGCGGCAGGAATGGGAACGGGCCACGGTCGATCAGCACGCCGAGGCCGACGGTGTAACCAATCAGGTCTCAGGGCAGGTCAGTGGCAACGTGGTGCAAGCCCGGGACATCCAAGGGGGAATTAAGTTCTGACACCGGCTGGCAGACTGTGGGAGCCCTCGTGGCCGGTCGCTCAGCGGCTGGCCACGACGTGGCCGGGTGCGGCCTGGTTCACAGAGCACCATCGGGGCTAGGTAGGTGTATTGGGTCGTGCTGCCGGTGATCGCGGGAACGGCGTGACGGGACCATCAGTCAGAGCGTGAGAAACGCGATCAGCGGCAGCGTGACTGGCTTCTTGGTCCAAGTAGGCAGCATCCAGCACGTTGTTCAGTCACCGCCGAGGCACGAGCCCTTCCGGCGCCGCGGCAGTTGCCCGCAGGTCTGCGCGATTCATTGGCCGATGAGCAACTTACTGCACTGGACGCGCTCCGACCAGACGCGGAGCGCCCGGTGGTCGCTGTGATGGACGGCACAAGCGGTGGCGGAAGGACCACTGTCGCGGACCGAGTGCACTGGACGCGTCCTTCGGCACGCTGAACGAACGCACTCGCCACCGCATGCACCGAATGGGCTAGCGGCATATCGCTTCCAACAGTTGCCGGGCCTCGGAACGACAGATTTCGCTCAAGGCGGTGAGCAGTCGCGCAGCCTCGACGCGGATGTGGCGCGGCACGCGCCCGTCGTGTGCGATCTCCCGGACCACGATGGCGGCCGTCTCGCGGTGGTCACGATGGGATTCCGCGGCGGCCCACGCGGCACGGAGCCTCGCCAGCGCGGTGATTTCTCGGTCCTGAGCCAGTTCTCCCAGCCCGAGCGCACCTTCCGTGGGTTCGAAGGCGCCTATTGCCTGAAGGATCTGAATGCGGGCGAACGGGTTCCCGGCGTTCCTGAGGCTCCGCAATACGGCCAGCACCTCGCCGCGTAAGTCCGGGCGCTTGTGGCCTAAAGCGCGGGCAGCGTCCCGGCGCGCGATGACGGGCAACGAGTTGTCCGTCATCAGCGCCCGCAAGGCCTCCGTACCGAGCGCCTGGCCACGGCTGCCGCATTCTGCGAGGTCATCGGCGGCCCACCACCGCAACGTCGGATGGCAGAAGGGGTCGTCCGCGATGGCTTGGAAAACCCGTGCCGCAGCGGCGCGGTCTTCAGTACTGTAGCCGCGCAGCAAGTGAGCCGCCTGGCGCCGGATGATCAGCGTTTCACGCAAATCGTCCCGGATCGCCCGGAGGTCATCGAGGCGATCTAGCTCGAACAGGATGCCGAGCCGTAGTCGCTTAGCGATCCGGTCGTCCTCCAGTAGCGCCGCCAACTGGGCATGGACCTCGGCAAAGGGTTCGGAAGTCATAGTGGCAGCGGCCAGCCCGGCCCTGGCCCGTTCCCGTCCAGGCCGGGTGCCGTCGGCAAGAACGGCGCGGGCGTCGGCCAGCACGCGTTCGTACCACGTCCGGTTTAGCCACATCAGCTCTTGCCGGGCCTTGTCCGTAGCGGTGCGGCCTCGGCTCAGCTCACTCAGAATGGCGACCGCCTCCGGTACAAACCGTGGCGAGATCCCGCTCAGCGCCACGGCCGCCTCGATGCGTTGCGGAACCGTCAGTTCGGGCCCGGCGAGCAGATCCCGGAACTCGCGCGCTGCAATGCCCGCCAGCGATATGTCGTCCCATTCCGTCACGGTGCCCGGCCAGTCGTCGGCAGGGACCAAGCGATCCGCCACGATGGCGTGTTCGACCTCACGCCGCTGTTTGCCAGGCAGGTCACGAGCCACCCGTGTCCGCGTACTGCCGGAAGCGGCCGGGTCGTACGCCAGAGCCAGTCGCAATCGTGTCGTCGTCGTGTCCGCAGGACTGACGTAGCCGAGCCAGCTCAAAGCCACACCTCGTTCACCCGGCGTTAATTTGACGGTCGCGCCCAGCTCCAGCAACGTGTCGCGTACTTCCGCGGCGGCGGTGGGGTCGAGCCGGGCCAACTCGTAGGCGGCTTCGCACCGATGCTGGACATACTCGTGCCCGTCGCTCATGACCGCTCGATGGAAGTCGATCGCTTGAGGAAGCGTTCCCGGATCCGTTTTGACAAGTCGTATCATCGCATCGCTGCGGTAGCTGAAGGCCAGGAACTCATCGGTGGCCTGCGCCATGAGTTCGCTGGCCGCCTCGACGTACAGGTCGGGGCGCAGCTCCGCGAGGAGGGCGGCCGACCGCTGACGAATGTGCACGGACACAAGCGGATCCGCCACGAGCGCACGCACGTGGACCGTGACGTCGGCACCGTACTCGACGAGCTCCCGGACCCACCGGTCAGTGGCCATCGTGGGATACAGCTTGAGCACGAGCGCGGCGGCATCAGGCAGTCGCTCCGGCTCGTGCTGGGCCCGAAGAAGGGCGGCGGTGCATCGGGTGTCGGCGTCCACCGAGGTGTCAGCGGAGATCCCCGCGAGCATGTCGAGTATCTCGGTATCGTTTAGAGCGTCCAGTCTCGCAATCGCCGTCGCCGCTTCGCAAACAAGACTGGCGTGGTTGCGCGGGCATAACACGGTCGATCGGAGGATACTGGTGAGATCGCGGCGAAGGCGCGCGCTTGAGCCGCTGAACCCCGCGACCACAGTGCTTATTTTGACCTTGGGAATGACATCGTCGCGCAGCATTTCCATGATGCCTTGAGCCGCGCGTGATTGGTAGCGTCGCCCGAGGTACCGCATCACATGCGCGGCGTCACAGCGGTGCTGGCCGCTTCGCGTGGCATCGCGGATTATTCGCAGAAGAGTTTCGGCGGTGTCGTCCGGCTGAACGGTATCGGCCCGGTAGAACGTGATGTCCGTGCGATGTGCCTCCCATCCATCCTCCGCGAGCAGCTCGGACAATGCGGAGTAAGCCCGCTGCGCGAGCCGTGGGCTGAGGTTGCTGAGGAGCCGCCAAGCCTGACTGCGGACTCCGGGGTTGAGTGATGGTGATGTGAGTTCTTCGAGCTGCTCAATCGCAGGGCCGTGGAACTCGGGACCAAGCCTGGAAATCTCGGAAGCGGCAGTGACGCGCGCTTCGGGATCCGCTCCTCGATCGATCATCGTCGCCTGGAGTTCACTGAGCGCGGGTGCCCGGTATGACTCTCCGAGGGGGGTCAGGCCGCCGAGGGCGTTGATGCGGGAAAGAGTGTTCGCGAGCGGATGTCCGGTCAGGTGAAGGAACGCGTTCGCGGCCTCAGCCCGGTGTCCGGGGCCGAGCTCGGCGAGCGTCCGCGCAGCCATTTGCAGGCCGCCGATGTCGGTAATCGGCATTTCGAGTACGGATCGCAGCAGCGCCATCGCGGGGTCCTGGAACTCAGGTCCGCAGCCGATGAGCGCGTTCGCGATACTGGCTCTTTCGAACCCGCCGTACACCGGGTTGGTTGCCAGCCCGAGCACCAATTCGCCCGCCCGGACCCGGTGTTGCGGTCCCAGCCGGACGAGGACACGGGCGGCCTGGAGCCGATCACTGAGGTCCAAGCGATGATCGGTGATCCGACGTTCGAGCGCGGCCGCCGTCTCCGCGAGCTGGTCTGGCCCCAGTGACGCCAGGCCCAACGCGGCCTCCTCGACGCCGTCGACCGACCACGACCGCCGGTCCAGAACCATGCGGAACACGGCGGCGCAGCGCTCATGGAACTCGGAACCGATCTCCACCAGTCCGACCGCGGCCTCCACGAGGTCCCAGTCGGGGGCGTCCTGGTCTTCCAAAAGCCGGGTCAAGGCGTCGACGGCTTCGGCGCGTGCTTCAGGGCCGAGGCCCGCGAGCACGACGGCGGCGTTGCTGTACTGGGTGGCGGTCGCGCTCGGCGTGGTGAGGATCGACCGTAACCCGTGGATGGCGGTTCCCCGCTCGTCGGCACCGCATTCGGACAGCGCTTCGGCGGCGTCGAGCCTGGGCCGCACGGTGATCTCCGCGTCGTGGACGACCGCCCGCAGCACCTCGAGTGCCTCCGGGCGGGCGTCGGTGTTGAGCCGCGTGGCCAGGGCAATCGCGGCCTCGACCCGGGACGGCCAAGGGGCCTCGTCGTCGCGCATGAGGTCCAGCAGCCAGCCGAGCAGCCCAGGATGGTGCGTGGCCCGGCTGACCTGGGAAAGGATTTCGCGGCCGGGGTACTGGGTGGTCATGGCCCAGGCGTGAGCTGTGGCGAAGAAGGCCTCGGCGCCGGCCGGGATGTGCCAAGCCAGCAGACGAGCTGCGAGCAGGTGCTGGTCGGGCGCGCCCGCGTGAAGGTGGCTCAGCAGGGCGTCGGCTTCGGCCGGATGGAGGCGGGTGTGGTGCAGCAGGACGCGCCGGGCGTACCGGCCGCGGTCCTCGGGCCGCGCCGCGTGCAGCAGCTCGACGAAGTCCGCGTGCCCCGGATCGAATCCGGGCGGAAGCAGGCGGGCCTTCGCAGTCGCGGCGAGATGTTCGGCGAAGCTGTGATGGAGGAACCAGAGGTCGCCGGCGCGCCAGATGAACGGGCCGACGGCCGCAAGGTAGGTGACCAGCTTTTCCCGCCAGCCGGTCGTCCGGCACAGCTCGGGGAGACGCTCGGCCGTCCAGTGGCAGGCGGCGGCGGTCAGGGACGTGTCTTCTTCGAGCCGGACGTGGCCAAGGTGCTCCAGGAGGCGGCCGCAGTGCTCATCGGGCAGGCCTTCCGGGACCGGGTGGGCGGAGCGCAGGTAACCGAGGTAGGTCTCGTAGAGCTCGTATTGGTTGTCGGGCAACGGCCGGTCGTCGAACTGCTCGAAGATGATCGCCGCGATCGTGGCCAACAGCGGGACCCGGACCAACTCGTCGAGATGCGCCTTCCTGAGCTGGCGGAGGAATTTCGCTGCCGCGCCCGGACTATCGGAGAACCAGTGTTCGGCGAATCGGCGCAGCGCGTGCTCGTCGAAGGGCAGCAGCTCATAGCGCGCGGACCCAATACGCTGGAACGGCGCGAGCGTCGCCCCTTCGATCGGCCGGGTCGTGAGGACCACGCGGTAGTCCGGCGAATCCGACGCCCAAGTGGAGAGCACGGAGACCAGGCGATCCCGCTGGACCGTGTCGGCGACCTCGTCGAGACCGTCGACGAGCAGCAGCCACCGGCACCCCCCGACCCGCTCGCCCAGGTCGTCCGGCTGGATCGTGGCAGCGAGCAACGCGCCGTACTCGCCTCGGACGGTTTCGGCGAGCGCCTCGAAGAAGGGCAGGTCCAGCCGGGCGGCGAGTTCCCGGGCAGTCAGCCGCAACGGAACCACGATCTCCTGAAGCGGCGGCGGGCTGTCGCCGATGGCCTGCCAGCAGCGGGCCACGTCGGCGGTCAGCCGCAGCGAGAGGGTGGACTTGCCCTGACCGGGACCACCGGTGACCAGCAGATGGTCGTCCCCGTCGAGGGCCTCGCGCATGCTGCGAGACGGCGGGCGCACCACGAGCCGGGTGACCGGTGGATGAGGCAGGTCAATCAGCTGGCCGCGGCTGTCGAGTACGGGCAGCAGGCGCCCTTGCTCGGCTGGCTGGGCCTCGGTCCCGCTGGTCACGTCTTGGCGGACATAAACGGTCGAGAGCGAGGGGCGGCGCGCGCCGGGGAGCCGATACGGCATCTCCTCAGCGGCCTGGATCTGCGCCCGCAGCAGGGATTGGATCTTCGGCGGAAGCTCGGGCAGGTCCGCCCACTCGGTGGGCGGGTCGACGGTACGATCCGTGGCCGACTCGGGTGCAGCGGTGATGTGGAAGTGCAAGCCGCCCGTAATGCTGCCGGCTTGGACCGCGGTTCCCGCGATGTCCCCGGAAATCAGGTTGGCCGCTGCCACTGGGCGTACTTCCTCCGACACGAGCCCTCCTCCCGCCGTGCCTGAATCCTCTCACGGAGGCGGCTCGTGCGTCTGACCCTGCGACCGGCATCGGCAGGTTCGGGGCGATCGCACGATAAACGCAAGTAACCACCCGTGGACGCCGCTGCTCCAGATCCGGCGCGGAGTACACACCTACCTGCTGCGGCTTCAACGCCTCGGCATCGAGACCCGTCTCCTCGACCAAATCATGTGCTGCAGTCCGCTCCAGCGACTCGTCACCACACAGTAACGCCATGCGGCCTTGGAACGGCTCATTCCTCCGCTCCACGAGCAGAACACACAGCTCACTGTCCCGAACGGTCAAAATGACCAGGTCAGCAGTAACTGTTACTCTCTGCCGGAAGACTCATACCCGAAGACTGCCCATTAGCGTCCTGCCCCTCGCTCGATCACTGCGGCAGCGTAGGTGTTCCGCCCAGCAACCGGACGTCGCCCCTACGAAATAGCCTCGCCATGGAAAGCACCCCGGCAGTGGGTCGGACACAATGACTCCTGGTGGTCCTCCTGGAGGCCGATTCACCTCAGCAAATCAGCCACCATTTGCGCAGCTCGATTTCGATAGTCATCGTCGAGCTCTGGATCACTAGCCAGGGCGCGGAAGGCTGCGGCTCCGTCGTCGTCATCGAGTACCGCCAGCTCATCGGCAGCATCCCAGCGACGTCCGCCAGCCAAGTCCGGGTCATCAACCATCCGCCACAGCACGGACCACGCCTCCGAAACGCCACGGGCGGCTTCATCTCCCAGCAAGGCGCACAGCCCATCTCGAAACCGCTGCTGTACGAGCCTGCGGTAGGCGCCAACTCCCTCAAGCACGACCGCAACGCATCCCGCGTGCAGCCGCACCTCGTCCGGTAGGTGTCTGTTGCCAAGCACGAGCGCCAGGCCAGCAGGCATCTCCTCGTCTTCAACAACAGATAGCGCTTCCGCAGCATCAATCGCACTGCAGGGGTACTCCCACTCAGGAAAGTCGCTGCGACTGATGAGAAAAGAGATCGCCGCGGACGCGGCGGAACCTGAGCCTCTGCAACTCACGATCGCCCTGATACGCATTGAGTCCGGCAGATCGACGTCAAAGCTCATCGCCAGCAGACGAGCGATCCCCTCTGAGTGCCCGAGATTCCGCAGCGTGATCGCAGCACCCCACCGATTATCCTGGTCCATCTCCGCGTGTTCGGCGACCGCGGCCAGTGCGGCCGTAGCCTTTGTCCCGACAGACACCCCCGCTGCCCGCAGGCGGTCCACCAGCCAGCAACTACACTCAGGCGAATACCTCACCATATGCTCAAGAAGGGCGTCAGCGTCCTTGCCTCTCGTCGACCAAATATCGACCAAGAAAACGGGAATCTGCGAATAGCGGAAGACCTGCGAGATGCCACTCTCATAATAGTTGATTCCGTAGCTGACAGCAAGCGAATCGAAGACGCGGTCCACCGTATGCCACTGATCCTTGGCAGACTGACCTGTCAGCCGGCCAGCGACGTACCGAGCCGCGAGATACTCTTCGAAGGTGGCGTGCGCAAACTTCACGTCTCCATCAGCCGAGACGACCAGACCGGTCCGACACAAGACATCATGCAATTCGCGAGCACGCACATCGGGATCAACCGCCGTAGACTCAAGCCTCGTATTTCGGACGAAGCCTATCGCCACTTGAAGTACCGACTGCTCCGGGTTTCGGAATTGCCGCTCACTCGCAACCCTTTCGAGTAGCTGAATGATGTCACGATTAGTCTTTCTTTCGGCATTCGTGTACGCGCGACCGGCGAAGAGCTTACGCACATATTGCTCGTAGAAGTCGGACAACCGCTCAGGCAGCCGTTGGTCTGGATCACGGATCAACAAGTCGCAGAGCATGGTCGCAGCCAAGGGCTGAACCAGCCAATCCAGGAAGTTGTTGCGGCGAACATGCGCGGCCACGTGGGCGCTCACCTCGAGCGCGTTCGCTATGCCGCGACGTTCGAGCCAGCCGCGAGCGAACCGTCCGAGCGTAGGAATATCAAAAGGCCTGAGCTCATAGATCGGAAACGTGTTCCTCACTGCACGGAGATCAGCCTCCTGCATCGGCCTGGTCGCCACGACGAACCTGAGAAACGGGTGCCGCGCTCCCTCAGTGATCGCCTCAAGGGCCGCACGTGACTCGTCGACTCCAGCGACCTCGTCTAACCCATCCACCAGAATTAGCCAAGGCCTGCCGCCCGGCGCGGCCTTGGCAAAGGTATCGGACGGGGGGTTCGTCAACAAAAACGAACCTAATGCAGCAACCACACCGTCTCTGATCGCCTCCGCGAGCGGGATCCCAGAACGGAACATCCGCGCGTGAATGGGAACCGGCACACAGTCAGGCGAAGCCTCGCCGTATTGGCGCTTCGCCAATGTCGCGGCGACCCGTCGGAGCAAACTCGACTTTCCGCCGCCCGGGCTGCCGACGATGATCATGTGATCATTCGCAGCGAGTGCGCCCTGCCAAGTGACAGGCCTTCCGCTAAGCCGATTGATCAAATCCTGGTCGACATACACCGCGCTGAGCGGGACGGTCTCCGCCGACAGTCCTGCACGGGATACCACAGGATGGTCCTCCGCCGCACGCCGAACCGCGTGAAGATAGTCGTCGACGTTGAAGGTGGCGACATCTCGGCCGCCCACGTTGACCACACCGATGTGGTGGGCCTGCACCACATTGCCCGCAACCGCCCCACTGACGTGGTTATGCACGCTGTCCTTCGCCACGCCACGCTCTCCTCCGCACCGCTGCAGCCTCATAAGTACCACAAGCATGGTGCCGGAGGAGAAGGACGCAACAACGATGCCCTCGCTCCGACCAACATCGCCGTGCTAGCTCACGACGACTCTCGGCGTAGGCGCCGACGCCATCGGGTTTCTAGGTCCACGCGTGGACAACGGCGACACCCTGGCCGCAAGCCAGCTCGGTGACGTCCTCATCCGGCCGGGCCGGGTGGACGACGCTGCCGCTCTCCTCCGGCGCTTTACCTACGACAACGAGTTCCTCGACGGCGACGGGCCCGCAGCGCTCGCCCTCATCGAAGTTGTGACCCGGAATCAACGGACTGACAACCTGTGCCGAGAGGTCAACGCTGGCACCGCAGGCGCCCCAGAAGCCTGGGTCACCGCCCTACTCCAAGGCAGCCATACAGAGATCGAATACGCACGCCATCTCTACCGGTTCGGTCTGAATGGCGACGGCTCAGCCACGGCTGTCACCGGGAGGCCGATCGCCGCTGGGTACGATTCTCGGTCAACTTAACCGCCGTCGTGGCGACAGGTTACCCGTGCGACTCCCGCGGATCGCAGTGTTGTCTGGTCTACCAACCAGGGCCAGCCGTGCGCGGTTGACAGCAACGTCAACGCAGCACAGGCGCCGACCATGAGCGCGAGGATCAGGATGCCATCGACTACTACGTCCCAGGGGGCGGCGAGCTGGCTCACGTCGGACCGCCCATTGATGAGCTGGACCCGACGAGCCCAGCCAGCAGGCCGCCGAGCCCGTTACGCCACGCTAGGTCGGCTGTCCGGACCCGAGCCAGTTCATCGCGGTACGCGGCCTGTACCGCTTGGATTTGCATAAGTTCGGGACGCTGGCATTGCTGTCCGGTCCCTAAGCGTGCGTACGAGATCAGAATGAGGCCAAGAACTGACATCTGGAAACCCCACAGGCATGGCCGCTGAACACCACAGCCACGAACAGCCCAGCCGGCCGCCCACCCTAACACTCGACGTGACAATCCCTTGACACATAAAGGCCAATCTATTGACATCCAGGCCAGCGGCTTATCACGGTACGAACACCGCACACGGCGGCGAGCTCTGCAGCCAAGGCCGGCGATGGGCGGTGGTCTACTGCGGGTGCGCTTCGCCGTCCTGCAGATACGCAATTGATCCAGATTTAGGGCAGATCGGTCCGTCTGGGTGGAAACACAGGCGGCTGCTCGCCCTGGCGGGTGTTGCTGTGCAAGCGTGTGCGAGCCGACGGTGATCGTCGGCCAACCCGCGACCCACCTTGTCGCGTCCCGCATATCAGCGTCTGTGTCCTGGGAGCGCCCGTGTCTGACCCCTTCACGCTAGCCACCGTCAGCGCCACCGTACTTCCCCAGCTGGTGAAGTTCGTGTTCGAGCAAGCTGGGAAAGTCATGGACAAGCATCGATCCCCGGCCAAAGCCGAAACTGCCCCGACGACCGGCGACCAGCAGTCGAGCGCGCTCGCCGAGCTCGAGCAGTCCGCGCGCGTCTTGCGCAAATACACCGTTGACGGAGCTCAGCCACACACCACCGACCAAGAGTTGCTCAACGCATTGGGCTCCGCCTGGCGGCGCATCGAATCACTGACCGGGCAGCCGCTTGACGTGGCCGCAGCGCTCAAACAGCGCGGGGTTCACCTTGAGTTCACCAACGACGACATCGACGGAACTGTCACCGCCATCAAAGCCACCGCGATCACCGACAAGGCCAACGTCAGCATCAGGTTCAACGACAACGTGGTCCGCGCAGGCGGTGAATACACCGCCATCGAGATTGACGGGCCGATCGGATGAGCCACCCCTACCACTACGGCGACGACGCAACTGGTGACGAGCTGCCACCACCAGCGCCGCACCCTGGCCCGGAGTTCGAGACGACCCAACCGACGCCGCAGCATCCAGCGCACGAGGGCTTCTCGGCATGGCAACCAGCGGCTTCCGCACCCGCCGCACCCGACATAGACGAGACACCCGTGCCGGGGACCCCAGGTGCCCCCGGGGTGCACCCCACCTTCACCGGCAACCTCAACTTCGGCGAAATGAACGGCGTCAAAGTCGTCAACAAGGTGCAAGCGGCACTCGAGCACCTCAACGCCGACGACGCCTACCTCAACCTCACCCTCCGGCTGTTCGCCCCGCCTGACGAGTTCGACAACACCTACGCCCGCTGGCGCGACGGGCGTCGGTTGCTTGTGCTCGCGCGCCAGCCGGGTACCGGGCGCACCATGATCGCCCATGCGCTGCTCGCCACAATCCGCGAAGAAAGCCAACGGCAGGTCAACGTCGGCGCACTGCACTTCGGCGGCGGCGAAACCTTCCCGATAGACCGTCTGCCCCCAGCTCACCGCAACTGGGCCTACGTCGTCGAGGTTCCACCCGACGAAGAAGGCTTCACGCTTCGCTCGCGATTGTTCCGCATGACGCTCACCCAGCTCGAGGCCGAGCTCAAACGCCGCGAGTGTTGGCTGATCTTTTTGATGAGTCCCGAGCAGTGGACTGCTTGCGTCGACGAGACCATTTCCAGCCTGACAGCCGAGATCGGCAACGCGGTGCCGGCGAAGATCGTACGCAAAGCTCTCGCCGTTCAAGATCCCGCGCTGGACGTCGAACGTTGGCTGGCTGCGAATGAAATCAAGGCCCTGCTCGCTGATCAGCCCCCAGCTGAAGTGCTCGACATCGTCGAGTTGATCCGCTCAGCAGCACACGCGGCCCCAGGCCAGTTGGTCGCTCTTCAGGAGACTGAGGAAGAAGCAGATCACGCCGAACTCGCCGACGGCGGCGACCGGTGGTTCGCTCGCCGGGTACAGACCGTAGTTGAGGCTAGGAGGAACTGGCGCAAGCAATTGCTGTCCTGGCACCGGCATCGAGAACGGACAAGCCTCCAACGCAGCTTCCTGCTTGCCGCAGCCGCGCTGCCCTCCGCGCCTGGAGCATACGTCTACGCTTTGGCCAACAAACTGGAAGGCAAGCTCAGCGGCAAGCAGCAATCCGACCTCGCCGCCCTCAGCGCGCCCGGCATCATAGAACTCGTAGACGCCATCGAAGCTGACCTCGCCGACGACGACACCGTCGTGTTCCGGCACGACGGTTGGGATGACGCCGCACTGCACTACTTCTGGACCGACCGGCCATTCTCCCGCCAGACCTTCCTCACCTGGCTCGCCGAAGCGCCCACCGACACACACCGCAGCACGTTCGAATCCCTCACTGGCGGGCAGCAGCAAGAGCTGGCCGCTCGCATCGCCCGGTTCGCCGTCCACTGGGCAGCACGGCAGCAACGCCCAGAACCGCTCGCTAAACTCGCCAGCACCTGGTATGACTCGACACTCCTATGGCAGGTCTTCGTCGCCGCGCTCGACGAAGCAGCAACGCAGTCGAGCACCCACCGCTACATCCACTCTATGCTCCTGAACTGGGTGACCAGGAGAAAAGACCTCGCGTTGTGGCGAGCAGTCGCGGAAGTCTGCGGCCTTGAATTCGGCCGCCGCCACACCGGCAAGGCGCTGCGCAGGCTCAAGCATGTCGCCGCTATCGCCGACCCGGAGATCGAACAGGCTGTCCAACGCAGCGTGATCACCTTGTGGGACGACACATCCGTGCGCGAGACACTCTTCGACACAGTCATCGGCTGGTGTGAAAACCCAGCCACCACCTCGGTCGCCTACCGAGCGTTCAGCGCGCTCGCCGCGAAGACCGACCACGACCAGATCACACCCACGCTCCTCGCCCGAGGCGACCAAGCCGGCTTCATTCCCTCCGCCGCGGACCTGGCAACAGGCTGGACAGTGCTGCTATCACCGCAAGGCAGCAAAGAAGCCGAACAACTCGTCCTCGCGACCGTGCACCAATGGCTCGACGTCGCACTTCGGCAACACCAACTGCAAGATGACGTGCTCGGTCTCCTTCGCAACGCGGTAAACCATCCTGAAGAACCCGGCGTCATCTCACCGCGCGAACGCCTGCGCCACTACCTGTTCACGTGGCTCGAAGCCTCCGACGGCACCGATATCACCGAACGCAACAACATCTACCTCCGTCTAAGCAAGCTCTTCGACGGCGACTTCTCCCGCCGGCTCACCGGCGACGACAGTGCCGGCGGAACGGATCACGTGGCATGAACTGGAGCGCGGCGCGCTGGGACAGCCTGCGGGACTACGTGGGGCGCGACTACTACCCGAGCGCCGACAAGGGCATCGGATTCAAGGTGGCGTTGACCGTCCGGGCGCGTGTCTCAACACGGCGCGGCCAGCTGCCCCCTGACCCGCTCGACCTCGTCGTCCCGGCCGCCGACCGGATCATCCGGCCAGCGGCTGCGGGCGTCAGCGCGCTGCGCTGTAACTACCTGCAGCACACGATCGCCAGCGAACTGGCCGAGCTGACCTCCCTGTCGACCAAACGTGTCCGAATCAGCGACGTCTACGCCCGGGTCACCCTCGACGACGATGCCGCCGAGCAAGCCCGCGACGCGCAGAGGATGCGCCACGACCTCGAACTCGACGAACTCGCCAGACAGCAAGCGCGCGCTCGAGCCCAGTTCATCCGCGACGAATGCCTCGCCGACCCCGCAACCGCGCGCATCTACACACTCCTAGAGAAGTCCTCGCGGCTGGGTGAGCTAGCCGGCGTGCTCGACCGAGGCGATCTTGTGGCTGAGGTGGCGCAGTGGCATGAGCAGGCCAGGCCTGTACTCATCACTCAGGCGATTATCGACTTCTTTGGCCGGCTAACACCAGGTCAGAGCTATGAGATCGTCGACCGCTTTATCGCGATGGTGCGCGGTTTCGGCGCGACTAAACTCGCCGACCAGCTGCAGAGCGCCAACACCCGGTCCGAGAACGGGGATCTGCGTCAGAGAACGGATCCGCGTCAGGACCGGTCCCACGTCCGACCAGCCAATCAGCAACAGCAGACCGACAGCATCGAACAATGACTTTCCCCCTCGCCGGCGATCAACGGCTCTACGACATTGAATGCCAACGTCACCTCACTCGAGGCCAACAGCAGCCGAGCCGGCTGGATCACCTCAACAGGAACGCCCCGCACCGGCAGGAGCCGAATCGCGAGCAACACCCCAAACCACCGATAGATCCACCGCCGACGGCACCACCCAGACCGGCAGCCCCAACCGAAGCGCCAACGTGAGCACATTCCCGAAACCGAACAGAAAGGTCAGCCCCACGCTGATCCCCACAATCAGCGTCACCGCCGACAGCACCGGATCACGGCCCCCGCTCGGACTCAACACAGCAACCACCCTGCCCCGGCCGCCCACACCACGAACCACGACCGACCTGCACGAACAGCCCGGCAGAATCCGGCACTCACGTGCCCGAGAAGTGCCCGAGAGGTCTCGCACACGACGACAGAAGGCGGCATTGTCCGACACAAGTTATGGCCGGTGACCAGCCGAAAAGGTCTTGTTCGACATCACTCGACACCATCCGACACGCCAAGGTGCCGACTCTTAACCAGCGGGTTCGGGGTTCGAGTCCCTGATGGCGCACAGTAAGAAATCAAAGCCCACCAACGACTTTCCTGCAATTTCAGGGGTGTCGTCGGTGGGCTTTGATCGTATGTGCAGCCCGGGTGCAGCCGACGTGTCACCCCGATTCAGTTACCGACCGCCACCAGCTGTGCCCGCGATGACCCGCTGCGCTGCCGCGGCACCACCACCTTGTTGATCTTGGCGCCACGCTGATACCCCGCGCGCCGGACGAGGGCCGCCGTCGCATCCGCCGCCTGCTGCGCCAGGCAGGGCAAGACGCTGGTGTAGGTGTCGGCGGTAAGCACGATGCTGGAATGCCCTAGCAGTGCCTGCACCACCCGCAGTTCGTTGCCGGCCGCGAGCGACAGGGTCGCCGCGCCGTGCCGCAGGTCGTGGAACCTGATCGGCGGCAGGTCGGCCTCACTAGCCAGGACCCGGAAGGTGCGTGAGACGTAGCTCGGGCTCCACGACCGGCCCCCGCCATGAGAGAAGACCCAATCCCCACTCGGGTCCTGCCGGGCGAGCCGGCGCAGCAAGGCGGTCGTTCCCCGATCCAACGCGACGGTCCGGCAGCTGGCATCGGTCTTCGGCAGGCAGACACCGCGGCCATCACGTTCGACGAGCTGCCGCACTACCGACAGCGTCCGGTTCGCCAGATCGACGTCACACCACCGCAGACCGACCGCCTCCCCGCGGCGCAATCCTAGTAAGGCTGCCACGTGATAGAGCGGGTACAGCTGATGATCGCGGACCTGATCGAGGAACATCGCGGTCTGCTCGGCCGTCCATACCGCGACAGCAGGACGTTCCCCGGTCCGGTGCCACAGCTCGACCCGGGCCTCGGTCCATACCACCGCCCGTGGGCGACGGGCCGAGGGCAACTCCACCCATCGCGCCGGGTTGCTCGTGATCAATCCACGCCGGATCGCGCCGTTGAGCGCAGCTCGCAACACCTCACGAACCCGTTGCAACGTGGTCGGTGACAACGGTCGCGACCGCAACGCATTGGCCCGCAACAACGCGGTGAACGCACCTTGCACCTTTCCAACGCTCAATTCCGACAATGCAAGCCCACCCAGCCGCGGCTGCAGATAGTCCCGGATCAACTGTCCATAAAGCCGCCGTGTCGACGGCCGTAAAGCGCTTCTGGTTGCGAGCCACACGTCCAGCCACTGACCCACTGTCACCAACGCTCTACCAGGGTCCACGTCATCACCCAGCCAGAACCCCCGCGCACGTTCCGCCGCGGCTCGCGACGCAAAGCCGCTGCGCTGCAACCGGCGCCGCAGACCGTCTCGACCTGCCGCCAACTCGACTGTGAAATACCACCGTCCATGACCACGCTCGCTCAGCCTCGGACAACGCAATCCCCACCGCCGTCCATCAGCTTGGTTAACACACCCGCACCGCTTAAACACCCGTCCACCGGATCGCCGCGACATGGCTCCTCCGTCCATAGAGAACATTGACTCACTAACGATGTGCCCTCCAAGACGAGGAATCCATGATCAAAGACTGGCAGACCTATGCGGCGATGCACTCGCCTCACTACAGGTCACTTCCATGGCCTCCGGTTGATCCGGCAAATGCCTAGACGCAACGAACAACGTCATGACCGTCAGGGCCATCGCTGACGGAACAGAGTCACGATCATGCGACATCGAGGCCCAGAGCGTGTTCGGATCGCTCCGATAAGCATTATGGATAATGCCTGTCCGGCAATACATTTAGGAAATCTATCGCTGTTGGTTAATATTCGACAAGAGCCTCGACTACTTCCTGCAACATCGATGTCACCGTTAACACCACGCGTGTCGTGACATATCGCTGTCAGCTATCAGGCGTACCGTCTTTCGCAGCAGCGTTTCCGCCACATGCCCCCTTGAGAAGCGGGGCAGCGGGCGCGTAAGAGGCGATCGGAGCAACGGCTTAGTGCACCTCATCCACTTCTCGGTGAGCGGTTTCCGTTCACTGACTGCCGTCCAGGACATCCCCGTGAGCACCCCGACGATCATCGCCGGACACAACGACGGCGGGAAGACCGCACTTCTCGACTCACTCGCTTTCTTGCTAGGAGAAGGCACGGTCGAAGATCAGGATCGGTCCTACCTCCCGGAAGATCGCTCCACACGGTGTCAAGAGACCATCATCGAGGGAACGTTCTCGCTCGATGAATGGGAGCAAGAGACGCTTCACCTTCCCGCCGAAGCTCGGATCCGCCGGGTCGCCAACAGTGAGGGAAGCCGGCTCGAGTGCCTCCTCCCGCTGCCCGCCGATGAGCGCCTGCGAGACCTGGATTCGGTGCGCGCGACCGACCTTCAGGCGCTCGTCAAAGAGCTCGGACTCAAGGCCACGTCGACTCGCAAGGCCGACAGCCTGGCGGTTCTTCGTGAACACGCGCTGCGGAACACCGTGGGTGAGGATTGGCTCCCAGCCAGCAAGCAATTGGCCGGGCGTCTGCCCCGGCTCGTCCTGTTCGACGGGAACGTCGACTCCCCAAACGAAACTGTGAAGTCGGTGCTCAACGCCCGGTTTCAAACACACTCGGAGGATCCTGGGCTGCGGGGAAAGCTGACCGAGGTGGTGGACGAAATCTCCGACCGTCTGCGCACAGACGCGAAAACCCTCTGTGACCACATCGCACAGCGGTGCCCCGACCTCACCGACATCAAAGTGGAACCCGAGATTCAACTTCACCACGGCCTGCGGCGCACCGAACTGCGCTTCTCACGCGGGAGTGGTGGCCAGGTCGATCTGAATCGCTCCGGCCTCGGCAGTGGACGGCGCGTGTCATTGGCGGTATGGGAGTGGACGACCCTGCAGCTCGAGGAGCAGAACGCCACCGAGGCCCTGCCTGAGGAGCATGGTGAAAGTGCGCCGTCCCCGGTGCAGACGATCATCGTCTACGACGAGCCCGACACCCATCTGGACTACGCGAACCAGCGGCGAGTCATGGACCTCATCCGCGATCAGTGCGCGATCGACAACGTCCACGTGATCGTCGCGACCCACTCAATGAACCTCATCGACGGGGTGGACATCGCCGATGTCGTCCACCTCAAACTGGTCGACGACGCCACTGTGGTCGAGCGGCTCGGCGCAGACACCCACGCAGAGGTAGACAGATTTCTCGGCAAAATTTCCGCCAGTGTCGGTCTCCGCAACTCCGTTCTTCTCCACGAGCGCTGCTTCGTCGCTGTCGAAGGCGACACGGAGATGGCCGCGTTCCCCCTGCTGTTCAAGCTCTCCGAGGGCATCACTCTCCAGGCCGCCGGTATCGCGTTATGGGGATGCGGCAGCCACATCGGCGCACTCCGCCTGGCGGAATATCTGGTGCGACACGACCGGCAGGTGAGGCTCGTTATCGACGCCGACAGCCAGCGACTGTCGATTTTCAAGGAAAGCAACCTTCAGCAGTTCTTCGGTCCCGTCGTCACCGACTACGTCAGCTACCTGGGCGAACACGAAGGGGTGAACGAGTTCGAAGAGCTCTTCTCCGACGATCAGTGGGCCAAGACGGCGAACCGCAAGTGGTACAGGGAAGGTTCGCCCTGGACCGCCGCCGAGTTCGAAACGCACCGGGGGACGAAGTTCAGTGAAGGGGTAAAGGAAATGGTGAAGGCAGGCAGCTTTACCGGGCCTGCTGGCAAGGCCGACATGATGGTGGATTTGGCCCTGTCCCTCGAGACTCCCGACGACGTCCCAATTCGGCTACGCGAGCTCTTCGGCGAACTACGCGGCGCGGCGAGCCGCTGACGACAGACCACCGCGGCCGGGATCTGTCGGACTCCGCCGGGCGAGCATGCGCGCCTTGCGCTGCTCATCGGTCGGCGGTGTCCACTGATGCCAACCGACCGAGGGCTTCCACCGGCGATAGTGCCCCCGCTCAAGAGCACCACACCATCTACACCCGTTCGGAGTAGTCCCTACCGGGCTACCCGCACCATCTTGCCTGGTCATCTGCCCTCCCGAGCGGTCACCACAGTTCTACCCCCCACCACCGACAATTTCGCCCCTGAGCTTCCCCCCGTTCGCCG
>NZ_MUXN01000038.1:12150-81681 GCF_001995215.1 Amycolatopsis azurea DSM 43854 | reverse complement strand
TTCACCACGCTGATCGCCACCGGACGTGGCACCTGACAGGACACCTTTGCCTGTCTGCTCAATAACCCGAAACGCCACTCACACACACGACTCAGGCCAGCCGCAGCCCCGGCGACCGGTGCACCTGCCGGTTCGCGTCGACGATCAGCACCTGGCAGCCCGGCTGCGCCGCGACCCAGGCGATCCCCTCGGTCCCCATCGCGAAAGCGGCCGTGGCCAGGGAATCCGCCGTGACGAGGTCGTCGGCGGTGACCGTGACGCTCAGCAGCCCGACGGGCGGGCGCCCCGTCCGCCCGTCCAGGATGTGCGCGCCGCGTTCGTATTCCGCCGAGGTCGCGACGGCGCCGCCGGACGACTCCACCACGGCGCAGACCGAGCCGGGCCGTTCGGGATGCCGGATGCCGACCCGCCACGGTCTGCCGGGTTCCGGTTCGCCGGAGGTGACCACGTCGCCACCGGCGTTGACACAGAACACGTCCAGCCCCTCGGCCAGCAGCAGGGACGCCGCCCGCTGCACCGCCCAGCCCTTGACCACCGCGTTCGGGTCGAGCCGCCGTCCGGGGAGCCGGGCGGTGAACGCGCCGCCGGACAGCCGTTCGTAGTGATCGCACAGCGAAAGCACTTCGAGCAGGTCGTCGCTCAGTTCCGAAGGCGCGAGTTCCCCGCGGTCGTACCGGCAGACCTCGCTGCCGTCCTTGAACGGGCTGAAGCGGGCGTCGACCTCGCGCAGCCAGCCGAAGACGCCGTCGATCGCGTGGCCGACGAGTTCGCCGTCCGCCCGGACGTCGACCGAGACCGGCAGCCCCATCACCTGCTCGACCCGGTTCATCTGGCGTCCAGCGCCGCCTGCAACGAGTCGATGTACGACTCGCTCGTCGACGTCGCCCCGGAGACGGTGTCGATGTCGGCGCTCTGGGCGGTCAGCGTCTCCTCCTGGAGGATCGGGATCGCGTCGACCCCGCGTCCGCTGGTCGGCCGTTGCAGCAGGCGGACCTCGGAGATCTTGTCCTCGGCCGAAATCACCAGCCGCACCTGCACGGTGCCGTAGCGGTTGCTCTCCACCGAGCCGTCGATGGTGCGTTCGGCGCCTTCGGAAGCGCCACCGTCCGAAGAGGACACGGTGGACGGGGCGGGCGCGGCGACGGCCACGGTCTCCGAACCCAGCGGAGAAGGTTCGTACAGCCAGACCCCGAGGAACCCGGCGGCCGAAAAGGCGACCGTGGCGGCGACGATGGTCTTCTTCATGATCGGGACTCCCTGACTCAGGCGGCGAGGCTGAAGCGTTCGGCGTGGACCTGCTGGTTCGGCACCCGCAGCTCCCGCAGGCTGCGCAGGGTCGCCGAGGTCATCCCGGGCGGGCCGCAGACGAAGACGTCCCGGTTCTCGACGTCCGGCACCATCCGCCGCAGGCTGTGCGCGCCGAGCACCGGTCCGTCCGGACCGGCCTGATCGGACGGTCCACTGAGGACGTGGACGACGGCACCGCGCGCCTGCGCCAGTCCCCGGAGCTCCGGCAGGAGGACGGCGTCGAGCTGGGTGCGGACACGGTAGAGCACCACGACATGGCCGGAGATCTCCTCCAGCAGCGCGCGGATCGGCGTGATCCCGACGCCGCCCGCGATCAGCAGCGCGTCCGGTTTCCGTTGGTGCATCGTGGTGAACGCGCCGTACGGGCCTTCGGCGAACACCCGTGTGCCGACCTTCAACGACCGCAACGACGCGCTGCCGTCTCCGGCGGCTTTCGCGGTCAGCCGCAGGGTGTGGCCGTCCGGCGCGGCCGACAACGAGAACGGATTGGCCTGCCACCAGCGATCCCGGGTCATGAAGCGCCAGAGGAAGAACTGGCCCGCCCTCGCGGGCATCCGGTCGAGGCGCTTCCCGGTCATGTACACCGAGACGACGTCGTCGGATTCGGGCACCACGGCGACGACCTTCAGCTGGTGCCGCAGATTCCGCGCCAGCGGCAGGACAACGCGGCCGGCGAAGACCGAGCCGAGCGCGACACCCCACACCGCCCACCAATAGGCCTGAGCCCCCGGCGACGACGCGAACGATCCGCCCAGCGCGATCTGGTGACTGAACGCCAGCACGACCGCCGCGTAGGTGTAGAGGTGCAGGAAATGCCAGGTCTCGTACGCCAGCCGACGCCGGGCGAAGCGCGCGGAAACGCCGCCGACGAGCAGGATCAGCGCGAGCGCGACGACCGCGCGCAGGATCCCCTCGAGCTTGGTCACCATCGTGACGAACTCGTCCACCACGCCGTTGTCCTCGACCTGCGCGTAGCCGAAGACGATGAAGACGAAGTGGGTCAGCAACGTCCACAGGAGGCTGAATCCGGTCCAGCGGTGCCAGACGGTGAGCCGGTCCATGCCGAGGCGGCGGTCGAGCCACGGCAGCCGGGCGACCAGCAGCAGCTGGAACGCCATCGCCAGCGCGCCGTACAGCCCGGCGAGCCTGCCGACGCTGATGAGGACGTTGTCCGACGGCCCGGCGGCGAAGAAGAGCGCGGTCACGGCGGCCACGTTGGCCCCGATGAAGGTGAAGAGCCCGGCGCGTGCGGCGATCCTGGGACGGATCGCCGGGCGCGGTCTCGCGGCGGTCTGCGTCATGGTTGTCACACGTGGTTCCTTCCGGTCCGGTTCAGGTCCCGAGCCTGCTGTGTCAACCTGTGACCTTTCTTGGCGGAACCTGTCGGCTTGCTGTCGTCTGCGCTCCCGCCTCGCTCTCGCGCGCGCGTTAACGGAGGATGGGTTTCGTGAACACCGAGAACCCCGTGCGCCTGCTGGTGGTGGACGACGAGCCGCATATCGCCGACCTGGTGGCCACCGTCGCCCGTTACGAGGGCTGGCAGGCCGTCACCGCCGGGACGGGTGAGGCCGCGCTCGCCAGGGCGGCCGAATTCGTGCCCGACATCGTCGTGCTCGACCTGATGCTGCCCGGGATCGACGGGTTCACCGTGCTGGACAGGCTCCGCGAGTCCGGGACGGCGGTGCCTGTCGTCTTCCTCACCGCGAAGGACGCGACGGCGGACCGGGTCGCCGGGCTCACCCGCGGCGGCGACGACTACCTCGTCAAGCCGTTCTCCGTCGAGGAACTGATGGCGCGGCTGCGCGCGGTCCTGCGGCGAAGCCACAGCAGCCAGGCCAGGGCGGCCGCGCTGCTGCGCGTCGGCGATCTGACCATGAACGAGGACACCCGCGAGGTCGCGCGTGACGGCAAACCCGCCGAACTGACGCCGACCGAGTACGAACTGCTGCGGTATCTCATGCGGCGTTCGCCGTCGGTGATGACCAAGGCGCAGATCCTCGACCACGTCTGGGAATACGATTTCGGCGGCCGGTCCAATGTGGTCGAACTCGTCATCTCGCACCTGCGGCGCAAACTCGACGCGGGCCACGAACCGCTGATCCACACCGTGCGCGGGGTGGGCTACGTCGTCCGGCAGGCCGCGAGATGAAAACGCTGCGCCGGTGGTACGACGCCTGGCGCCGCTCACGGCTCGGGACCCGGCTCGCGCTCGGGCTCGGCGCGCTGGCGCTGGTCGTGTTCGCCGTCGTCGGCACCGTGATGGTCGGCATCATGAAGGGCTATCTGAACGACCGGCTCGACGAACAGCTCGCGAAGACCCAGATTAGCCAGGTGCCGTCGTTGCGCACGACGCACGGCGGGAAACCGCAGCAGTCCTACGGCTGGTTCTCCGCCGTTTTCTCGGTACAGGACGGTGACGCGCTCCCGCAGGACGGCGGTTCCCTGCCACCGGACTCGAAAGCGCTCGAAAAGGTCGCCGAGGACGCGACGCGGACCGAGGTGCTGCGCACCGTCTACATCGAGGACAAGGGCACCTACCGGGTCCGGGCCTGCCCGATCGAGCCGAGCCGGAACATCGTGCTGGTCAGCGCCGCGCCGCAGGCGGATCTGGACCGGACGGTCAGCCAGCTGATCATGGTCGAGGTCGTCGCGTTCCTGCTGGCGCTGGCGGTACTGGTGATCGCGGGACGGCTGGTGCTGCGGCGCGGGCTGCGGCCGCTGAGCGACATGGCCGGGACGGCGCACGACATCGCGTCGCACGATCTGACCACGAACGCGGATCTCCCGGTGCGCGCGCGGGCGAACGGCGGCGGCGCCGAGGTCGAGGAACTGCGGACGGCGTTCAACCTGATGCTGGCGCACCTCGATTCCTCGCTGGTCGCGCGCCGCGAGGCGAACGAACGGCTGCGGCGGTTCATCGCCGACGCCTCCCACGAACTGCGCACGCCGCTGACGTCGATCCGGGGCTACGCCGAGCTTTTCCGCTACGCCGCGGCGAACGAACCCGCGGAACGCGAGGCGCACCTCGCGAAAATCCGTGAGGAGACCCAGCGGATGAGCGTGCTCGTCGACGACCTCCTGC
This sequence comes from Amycolatopsis azurea DSM 43854, assembly GCF_001995215.1. Classification (GTDB taxonomy): domain Bacteria; phylum Actinomycetota; class Actinomycetes; order Mycobacteriales; family Pseudonocardiaceae; genus Amycolatopsis; species Amycolatopsis azurea. The sequence continues at coordinate 77,291 of NZ_MUXN01000038.1, read as the reverse complement.
TCCTCGCGCGTCTCGACGCGCCGGAAACCGAGGCGCCGCTGCGACTGGTCGACGTCGACCTCGCCGAGCTGCTCATCGACGCGGGGGAGGCGTTCGCCGCCGGCCGCCCGGAGCATCCGCTGACCGTCGGCCCGCTCCCGGAAGGCGTTGTCCTGCAAGCGGATCCGGTGCGCCTGCGGCAGGTGCTGGACAATCTGCTCGCCAACGCCGCGGTGCACACGCCGCCCGGCACCCCGGTCACGCTGTCGGGCGCGGTCTCGGGCCCGGAGGTCGTCCTGCGGGTGAGCGACGCCGGGCCCGGGATCCCGCCGGAAGCGCGGGAGCGGATCTTCGACCGGTTCTTCCGCGTCGACACCGCCCGCACGCGCGGCAACGGCGGGACCGGGCTCGGGCTTTCGGTGGTGCGCTCGCTGGTCTCCGCGCACGGCGGGACCATCGAGGTCGAGAGCGTGCCGGGAGCGACGACGTTCACCGTGCGGCTGCCGCGACGGCGGTGAGCTGAAGGACGCTTTCCCTGCGTCTCATGCAGGGAAAGCGTCCTTCAGCGCGTCTTACGCGGGCAAAGTCCCCTTCAGCTCCCGGTCGCGGACGTGCGCGGGGACCTCCCAAGCGCGCACCAGGTCCTTCGACGGCTCCGGCTCCCCGAACACCGTCCGCACCGGCAGCACCCCCGCCCACGAGAGATCGGCCGCGACCTCGTCCTCGGGATCGTCGGGACCTTCGCCGCGCATCTTCACCGAAGCTTCGGTGAGGTCCAGCTCCAGCACCGAAACCGACGCGAATTCCTTCGCGTTGACATCGCGCGCGTGCTCCCACGAGCCGGGCGCGAGGTGATCGGTCAGCACCCGCAGGCCGTGCATCTTCCGGTCGGGATCGGTGACCGCGGCCGCCTTGCCCAGGATCACCGCGCTGCGGTAGTTCATCGAGTGGTTGTTGACCGAACGCGCGTAGACGACGCCGTCGAGCAGAGTCACCGTGACGCAGACCTCGACGCCGTCCGAGTCGCGCATGCTCCTCGCGCCGGTGGATCCGTGCAGGTAGAGCGTGTTCCCGTCGCGGCCGTACCCGGTCGGGATCACCAGCGGGACGCCGTCGCGCACGACGCCGAGATGGCAGATCAGGCCTTCGTCGAGAACCGCGTACAGCGCCGAGCGGTCGGTGAGCGCGCGGTTCTTCTTGCGGTTGAGCGTGGTCCGGTCGGTGGGAGACAGCGGTGTGGGCATGCGAGCAGTCTCACCCACGCGAGTGGCCTGTAATAACGGCCAATTCTCCTATACTTGAGAAGGCCACTTCCCGGAACCGCGGAGTACAGCATGTCCGACACCGCTCTGCCGGTCAGTCTCGACCGCGATTCGCTCGTCCCGCTCGCGGTCCAGCTGGCCGACGCGTTGCGCGCGGCCGCGGGTGACGGGCATCTGCGCGGCGGCGACAGGCTGCCCTCGACCAGGGCGCTCGCGAACCGGCTCGGCGTCAGCCGCACCGTGACGTCGGCGGCGTACGAGCAGCTTCACGCGGAGGGCTGGATCGCCGGCCGCCACGGCTCCGGCACCTACGTCACCACGACCCCGCCCGCGGACAGGCCGTCGAAAGGCCCAGCGCCCGGGACTCCCACCACCCCGCCCACGCTGGTCGACCTCACCCCGGGCGTCCCCTGGGCCGACGGCGTCGAAAGGGCCGCGTGGCGCCGCGCGTGGCGGGCCGCCGCCGACCCGCGCCCGACCTATCGCGAGGACAGGGCCGGTCTGCCCGCGTACCGGGACGCGGTGTCCGAACACCTGCTCCGCCACCGCGGGCTCGCCGCCGGGACGGTGCTGGCCACCGGCGGGACGACGGCGGCGGTGATCGAACTCGCGGGCTCCTTGCTCTCACGCGGCGACCGGGTCGCGATCGAGGAGCCGGGTTACCAGCGCGCGGTGCAGGCGTTCCGGCGGGCGGGGATGGAGGTCGTGCCCGTCCCGGTCGACGAAGAGGGCCTGCGCCCGGACGCCGTCCCGGCCGACGTCCGCGCCGTGTACTGCTCGCCCGCGCACCAGTACCCGCTCGGCAGCCGGATGAGCGCGTCCCGCCGCGTCGAACTCGTCGAACTCGCCCGCGCCGAAGGCATGCTGGTGATCGAGGACGACTACGACGGCGAGCTGCGGTTCGACGTCGCGCCGCTGCCGCTGCTGGCCGCGCTCGCGCCCGACGTCGTCGCGCATCTCGGGACCACGAGCAAGATCCTCACCCCGGCGCTGGGCGCGGGCTGGATGGTCGCGCCGTCACCGGTCGCGGCCGCGGTGCTGGAATACCGCGAGGCGACCGGGACGCGCCCGTCACCCGCGGGGCAGCGGGTGCTCGCCGAACTGGCGCGGCACGGCGATCTCGGGCGGCACCTGCGGAAGCTCCGGCGGGAACTTTCGGAGCGCCGGTCCCTGGTTTCGGCCGCCCTGACGTCGGCCGGGATCCCGGTGCTCGGCGACGACGCGGGCGCGCATCTGGTCGTCCCTTGTGGATCGGCGGCCGACGAGGCGGCGCGGATGACGGCGGCGGAACGCGCGGGGATCCGGCTCGACGGGCTGGCCCGGCACTTCGCCGGGACGCCGACGGTGTTCGGAAACCTCATCGGTTACGCGGGTTGTTCGCGGGAAGCGCTGCACTCCGCGCTCAAGCCGCTGATCCCCGTTCTCGTTTGACCTCCAGCGAACTGGAGGTCCTACCTTGCGATCATGCGAACGATCACAGTGTCCCGATTCGGCGATCCCAGTGTTCTCGAACAGGTCGAACTGCCCACTCCGGAACCCGGAGAGGGTGAACTCCGCGTCGCGGTGACGGCGGCCGGAGTCGGCTGGCTGGACACCCTCATCCGGCGGGGTGACGGTCCCGAAGTGTTCGCTGTCGAGCCGCCGTACGTGCCCGGCGGCGCGGTGGCGGGCACCGTCGACGCGGTCGGCGCCGGGGTCGACGAGACCTGGCTGGGCAAGGTGGTCGTCTCCAGCGCGGTCGGCGGGTACGGCGGGGGATACGCGGACACGGTCATCGCGCTGCCGGACGAGACCTTCCCGGTTCCGGCCGGCCTCGATCCTCAGCACGCCTTGGCCCTGCTGAACGACGGCAGTACCGCGCTTGCGCTGCTGGAGAAGACCCCGGTCGCGGCCGGGGAGCGGGTTCTGGTGTCGCCGGGCGTCGGCGGTCTCGGCAGCCTGCTGGTGCAGCTCGCCCGCGCGGCGGGCGCGACCGTCATCGCGGCGGTCCGCGGCGGCGAAAAGGCCGCGATCGCCAGGAAACTGGGCGCCGAGCCGGTCGATTACTCCACCGCGGACTGGACCGGCGAGGTCCTCGCCCGCACCGGAGGCCACCGGCTGGACGTGGTCTTCGACGGCGTCGGCGGCGAACTGGGCGCCGCCTCTCTGGCGTTGCTGAAGAACGGCGGCCGGTTCTCGGGCTACGGCATGTCCAGCGGCGCGGAAACGGTGATCGGCGACGCCGACCATGCCCGGTTGTCCGTTGTGGACATGGCGCAGCTGGTCGGCTTCTGGCCCGACAATCCCCGCCGGGTGCGGGAAGTGCTGCGACAGGCGGCCGAAGGAACGCTGACGCCGGTCATCGGCGCGACGTATCCCCTGTCCGAGGCGGCCACCGCGCACGCCGACATCGAGGCGCGGCGCTACACCGGGAAGACCCTGCTGGTGCCCTGAATCAGAAACGCAGGCGGTCAGAAACGCAGCGGCACCGCGGGGAGGTTCGCGCCGATGACGTCCGAAATGGTCTGGAGCGGCCCGGTCCCCGCGGTGTCCGGCACGGTGAGTGCCGTGTAGACGGGCCGGTCCACCACGAACCACGTCGCGGAACCCTCACCCTCGACCTGCAGCCACTGGACGTTGTTGATCGTCCGCAGCTGCGAGGTCCGGGTGAGCTCCGGCGGTTTGCCGAGCCCGCAGCGCAGGACCACCGGGTCGCCGGTGCCCCAGCCGACCGTCGCCTCGGGGGCGGGGTCGGCCAGCTTCCGCCGGACCAGCGTGTTCCCGGACGACGTGAGCTCGTGCGGGAGCGCGCCGACGAGCTTCGCACAATCGGGTGATCCCGACTGCGGCGCCGGGACCGGGACGAGCGGGAGCGGGCCGTCGGCGGCCGGTGCCTCGGATTCCGCGCCGCGGGTCAGCCCGAAGACGGCCACGCCCGCGACGAGCAGCACCGCGAGGCAGGCGGCCGCGATCAGCAGGGGTTTCGGAGGAGCGCCGGTGTCCGTGTCAGCCACCGGACCACTACACCACCTCTTACAGATGCACGACCGGGCAGGTCAGCGTACGAGTGATGCCCTCCACGTTCTGCACCTTCGCGACCACGAGCTGGCCGAGCTGATCGACGGTGTCGGCCGCGGCCTTGACGATGACGTCGTACGGTCCGGTGACATCCTCCGAACTGGTGACACCGGAGATGGTGGAGATCTCCGCGGCGACCGCGGCGGCTTTGCCGACCTCGGTCTGGATGAGGATGTATGCGTGGACCACGGCGCGCCCCTTCGTAAAAGTCGGCTCAAGGTAGGAACGTTGTAGCAACGTATCGCCAGCCCCGGGAAAAACCTAGGGCTTCCGACTATCGGTGATCGACATTTGTCCGGACAAGGGAAAGTGGAGGTGACGGGTGTCACCGAACGACGGCACGGTCGCCGGGACCGGTGAATTCCGGTTGATCGAAGCGGTGACGGCCGGCCGGAAACAGCCGGAGACGACACTGCTCGGACCGGGGGACGACGCGGCCGTCGTGGCCACCCCGGACGGCCGGACGGTGGCCACCACCGACGTCCTCGTGCAGGGCGTCCATTTCCGGCTCGACTGGTCCAGCGCCGAGCAGGTGGGGCGCAAGGCGGTCGCGGTGAACCTCACCGACATCGCCGCCATGGGCGCCCGCCCGACGTCCGTCCTCGTGGGATTCGCGTGCCCGTCGGACACCGAGACGTCGGTCGTCACCGAACTCACCCAGGGCATGTGGATCGAAGCCGAACGCGCGGGGATCGGGATCGTCGGCGGCGACATGGTCCGCGCCGACCAGATCGTGATCAGTGTCACCGCGCTGGGCGACCTCGGCGGCCGGGAGCCGGTGACGCGGTCCGGCGCCCGCCCCGGCGACGTCGTCGCGGTCTGCGGGCGGCTCGGCTGGGCGGCCGCCGGGCTCGCCGTGCTCGGCCGGGGTTTCCGCTCACCGGTCAGCGTCGTCAACGCGCAGCGCTGCCCCGAACCGGACTACGAGGCGGGTATCCGCGCGGCCGACGGCGGCGCGACGTCGATGATCGACGTGTCCGACGGGCTCCTGTCCGACCTCGGCCACATCGCCACGGCTTCCGACGTCGGCATCGACATCCGGACGGCGGATCTCGACGTGTCGAGCAGGCTGACCGAAGTCGGCACCGCACTCGGCGCCGACCCGCTGAAATGGGTGCTCACCGGCGGCGAGGACCACGCTTTCGCGGCCACCTTCCCCGCGTTCGCCGACCTGCCGGAGGGCTGGACCGAGATCGGCGTCGTCACCATGCCGGATTCGGGGGTGACGGTGGACGGGAAGAAGTACGGACACGACAGCGGCTGGCAGCACTGGCGCTAGCCGTCAGCGTGAGGCCCACCAGGTCGACTCGGCGGCGGCTTCGAAACCGAGGGATTCGTAGAGCGGCCTGCCCGCCTTGGAGGCGGTGAGGGTGACCGGCAACCCGGCCAAGGGGGCGAGGGAGCCGAGCATCACGGCCCGGCCCACACCGCGGGAGCGGAAAGCCGGCGGCGTGCCGACCCAGTAGTGGCTGCCGATGCCGTCCTCCACGGCCGTCACGCACGCCCCGGCGACCTCGCCGTCCAGCCGCGCGACGAACACGTCGACGCCCGGCTGTCCGAGCAGGGCCATGGGGAACAGTTCGCCCGCGCGGTAGGGCTCGAACCGGGTGAGTTCGAAGCCCGCGATCACCGCGCGTTCGGCCGCCCGCAGGTCCGTTTCCGCGTGCACCCTGGCCACCTCCATCGCGGGCTCGGCGACGGGGGAGGGCGGGCGCAGCATGACCGGCATCCGCCAGCTGCGCATGTCCCCGAGATGGTTCAGATCGGTGACACTGAAGGGATCCTCGGCGTCCACCGGCCCCTTCGCCCGCGCGGCCAGCTCGGTGATCTCGGCCAGTTCGCCGTCGGTGAGATCGGGTTCCTGGATCAGGACGCGCAGTCCCGCGCGCTCGTCACCGGCGACGGCGAGAAAGCCGCGGCGGCGGATGACCTCGTGGCCGCGGGACCGGCCGGTCGCGGCCCAGAACGCGGCGGAGTTGCGGGCCTGGCGCAGGGGCGCCCCGGCTTCGATCGACATGATCGGAAACCTAAGGTGCGGGAAGCCCCGGAGACAGTGCCGATCACGTCACATCCGCTTGGGCCAATTCTGCTTTCCCCGCGACACGGCCGCTCGCTAATCTCGCGCTCATGGACCTTCGTGTGCTGCCCTACGACCACCCCGACGCGGTGAAGCTCCTGGCCGAAGCCCAGCTCGAACTGGCCGCCCGGTACGGCAGTGAAGACGAGACGCCGATGGACGGGGCGCAGTTCGCCTCGCCGAGGGGACTGTTCCTGGCCGCCTATCTCGACGACGTCCCGGTCGCGTGCGGCGCGTGGCGGGCGCACGACGGGCCCGACCCGCTGCTGCCCGGCGACGCCGAGATCAAGCGCATGTTCGTGATGGCTTCGGCGCGCGGACGAGGTGTCGCGCGGGCGATCCTCGCCGACCTGGAACGGACGGCCGCCGAGGCCGGACGGCTGCGTATGGTGCTGGAGACCGGCGACAAGCAGCCGGAGGCCATCGCGCTGTACGAGTCGGCCGGATACCGGGAGATGCCGGGATTCGGGTACTACAAGGACGAACCGGAAAGCGTCTGCTACGGCAAGCCGCTGGTTTAGGAGAACGCATGCCGATCTATGCCCTGGGCGACCTCGAACCGTCGATCCACCCCGACGCCTACGTCCACCCCGACGCGACGGTGATCGGCGACGTCCGCATCGCGGCGTTCGCTTCGGTGTGGCCGCAGACGGTACTGCGCGGCGACCACGGGTACATCGAGATCGGCGAGCGGTCCAACGTCCAGGACGGCTGCGTGCTGCACTGCACCCGCAAGGAGCCGACGGTGCTCGGGAACTCCTCCGCCGTCGGGCATTCCGTGCACATCGAGGGCGCGCGGATCGGCGAGGGCTGCCTGATCGCGTCGGGATCGGTGGTGCTGAACGGAACCGTCGTCGAGGACGGCGGGATGGTCGGCGCGGGCGCTGTTCTCTCCTATGGGTCCCATGTGGACAGTGGGCACATCGCGCTCGGCGTCCCGGCGAAGACGCGGCCCAATACCTCTTTCGGGCCCGATATGATCAAGCGCGTCGTCGATGGTTATGTCGAGCGTGCCGCGCGGTTCCGGGTCGAACTCCGGCGCCTGGACTAGGTCTTCTTCTGCTCGTCCGGCGGTTCCGCGTCCTCGGGCTGTCCCGATTCGACGTGGTAGAAGGGCAGCCTGATCTTGAACGGCGCGCCTTTGCCGTTGTGCAACTGCTGACGCTGGGTCAGCCAGCCCGCGAGGAAGATCAGCAGGAGGATGCCGCCCGTCGCCAGCAGCGCGGGAACGGACATCCCGAGCAGACGGACGAAAAAGCTCTCGATAGGCACAGCCCAGCCCTCACCTGCCGACGAGTCCCAGGGCGTCCCCACCAGCCGGTCAGGGTTGGTGTGCGTGTGGTGCGTGCCGACCGTGGCCGACGGGTGCTGCCTGGACGTTCCGTCCCCGGGTGACCCGCCCACTCCTCAAGAACGGATCAGGCGGAACGCCTGTGAGTCTCTCGCGCGCCCGGCGGGAAGACTCAATCTCATAGACCTGCTAGACCGGGCAGGCGGCCGGCGGGAGTACCGCGACGCCCCGGGCCCTCTTTCCCGTGCGACGTCGTTCTCCGCTGAAGTCAGGATACGGCAAGTCGCCCGCCCTTGTGACCGCCGTCTCAACCCACCGGAAAAACGACCTTCGACCGGCCTGAGTAAGCTCGCTCGCCGTGACCGCACGACCGCTGCAGGACATCGTCGAAGAAGGCTGGGCGCAAGCCCTCGAACCGGTGGCGCCGCAGGTCGCCGCGATGGGGGAATTCCTCCGCGCGGAGATCGCCGCGGGCCGGACCTATCTCCCGGCCGGGGAGCACGTGCTGCGGGCCTTCCAGCAACCGTTCCACGACGTGCGGGTGCTGATCGTCGGCCAGGATCCGTATCCGACGCCCGGCCACGCGGTCGGGCTGAGTTTCTCGGTGGCGCCTGACGTCCGGCCGATCCCGAAGAGCCTGATCAACATCTACAAGGAGTACTGCGAGGACCTCGGGCACCCGTTGCCGTCGAACGGCGACCTGACGCCGTGGGCCGACCAGGGGGTGCTGCTGCTCAACAGGGCGCTGACGGTGCAGCCGGGCAAGTCGAACTCGCATCAGGGCAAGGGCTGGGAAGACGTCACCGAGCAGGCCATCAAGGCCCTCGCCGCGCGGGACGAGCCGATGGTGGCGATCCTGTGGGGCCGCAACGCACGGAACCTGAAGCCGATGCTGGGGAAGGTGCCGTGCATCGAGTCGGCGCACCCGAGCCCGCTTTCGGCGCATTCCGGCTTCTTCGGCTCGCGGCCCTTCAGCCGGGCGAACCAGTTGCTCGCCGACCAGGGCGCCGGCCCCGTGGACTGGCAGCTCCCCTGACCCTCGCTTCGAGTACATGAAGGCCCCCTTCCTTGCGCCAGGCGCAAGGAAGGGGGCCTTCATGTACTTGGTGGAGGAGCTTGTGTGACAGCAGTGACCGGTGTGACTCCTGGGGCGAGGCGAAAGTCCGTGAAGGCCTCCTTCCCTACCTTGAGAGTAGGGAAGGAGGCCTTCACGGACAGTGCGGCTGAGGCTTCGGTCCAGGTGGTCGCGCGGTCTCGCGTGATCAGATGGACGACACGTGTGATCAGACGGACGACATGTGTGACGGGGCGGACGACACGGGGTGAGACCCCGGCGGCGAGAGTGTCGTCCAGCCAGTCACGCGTGTCGTCCATCTGATCACACGTGCCGTCCGCTCAGTCACACGAAAGCCCCGGCTCGGCACCCGACCCCCGACCCACGCCACCTCCACGCGGCACGTGCCCATAAAAAATGGCGGGTGCTCCGGAGAGCACCCGCCATTCCCCAAAAACCCGGCTCAGCCGCGAACGACCTTGCCCGCCTTGATGCACGAGGTGCAGGCGTTCAGGCGCTTGCGCTGGGACAGACCGATCTTGGCGTGAACGGTCTGGATGTTCGGGTTCCACCGGCGGTTGGTACGCCGGTGGGAGTGCGAGACCGACTTGCCAAAGCCCGGTCCCTTGCCACAGACGTCGCACACGGCAGCCACGTCGAACTCCTCTGGATCTGGGACAAAGAATGATGCGCCCAGCATGCTGGGCAACTCGACCATAGTAACCAGTGGCTCTGAGCCCTCCGGCACCGGGTCGATACCCTCGCTGGAACAGGTAGGAGGTTACGGGGTGCGGGTGCTCGACGTGGCGGCGGTGTCGGCTTGGTCGGCGGCCTGTGTGCACAGCCTGGCGGTGCTGCGGCCGGCGATCGACGGCATCAACGTCTACCCGGTCGCCGATTCCGACACCGGCTCCAACCTGCTGTTCACCATGACCGCGGCCCGCGACGCGCTGGCGGAGGCCGAGCCCGCCACGACCGCCGACGCGCTGGCGGTGTTCGCCAAGGGCGCGGTCGCGGCGGCCAAGGGCAACTCGGGCGTGATCATGTCGCAGGTCGTGCGCGGGATCGCCGAATCGGCGGCCGCCAGGGACCTCGACGGGCCCGGTCTCGCGGAGGCGCTCGGCTGCGCGGACAGAGCGGCCACGGGCGCGGTGAGCCGTCCGGTCGCCGGGACCATCCTGACCGTGCTCCACACCGTCGCCGCGGCCGTCCGCGACGCGACGGGGTCGCTCGAAGAGGTGGCCGCCACGGCCGCGAGCGTCGCCGCCGAAGCGCTCGAAGAGACCCCTAAGCAGCTGCCCGTCCTGGCCGTGGCCGGAGTGGTCGACGCGGGCGCCCGCGGCCTGGTCGCGGTCCTCGACGCGCTGTCCGGCGTGATCTCCGGCGGCGTCACCGAACCGGAGCATCCGCTCGAAGCGCATCACCACCACACGATCGACGCGCCGACGGCGTGGGAGGTCATGTACCTGCTCGACGGCGTCGACGAAGGCGGCCTGTCCGCGTTGCGCAAGACCCTCAGCGGCCTCGGTGACAGTGTCACGGTGGCCGGGGACGGCGCCGGCGCGTACGCCGTCCATGTGCACTGCGCGGACATCGGCGCGGCGCTGGAGGCCGGGCTCGAGCTCGGCCGTCCCCGCAAGGTCCGGGTCGAGCCGCTGATCACGCCGACACCGGTCGAGGTCGGCGGCGGGATCGACCGCTCGGTGGTCGCGGTGGTCCACGGCGGGCCGCTGGCCGAACTCCTCCGTGCGGAGGGGGTCGCGGTGCTTTCGGTCCCGTACGGGAGCGAGCCGACGGTCGAGGAGATGCTCGGCCTGATCAACGAGGCCGCCGGGCATCACGTCACCGTCCTTCCCGGCGGTCATCGGCTGACCGCGGCGGCCGACGCGGCGGCCGGGCACGCGATGGCCGCGGACCACGACGTCGTCGTCATCCCGTGCGTGTCACCCGTCCAGGTGCTCGCCGCGCTGGCCGTCCACGACAAGGACCGCCGCACCAACGACGACGTGGTCGCGATGGCCGAAGCGGCCGCCGCCACCAGGCGTGGCGAACTGCGGATCGCGCAGGAGGAGTCGCTAACCTGGGTGGGCCGGGCGCAGGCCGGTGATGTCGTCGGCCTGGTCGACGGCGAGGTCGTGCTGATCGAGCCCGCGCCCGCCTCGGAGACGAGCCTGGTCGCGGCGGCGGTCGGCGTGCTGAACCGGATGCTGGCCCTCGGCGGCGAACTGGTCACCGTGCTGACCGGTGCCGACGTCCCGGTCCGGCTTCCCGGCGAGCTGGCGGACCAGCTCCGCGTGGAACATCCTGAGGTCGAAGTGACGAGTTACGCCGGCGGCCAGTCCGACGCCGTGCTGCTGATGGGGGTGGAGTGACCGCATGACCAACCTGCGCGCGGACCTGAAGCTGGTCGTGGGCGCGGCGACGGCGAAGGCACTCGCCAAGGGCCTCAAGATCGAGACGGTCAGCGACCTCCTGCGCCACTACCCCCGCCGCTACGCCGAGCGCGGGCAGCTCACCGACATCGCCGGACTCGAACTCGGTGAGCACGCCACCGTGATGGCGCGGATCGAACGCGTCAACAAGCGCCGGATGAAGGCGCGCAACGGCACCCTGCTCGAAATGGTGATCACCGACGGCAAACGCCGTCTGCAATGCACCTTCTTCAACCAGGCCTGGCGCGAAAAGGAACTCGTGCCCGGCAAGAACGGGCTTTTCGCGGGAAAGGTCACCGCCTTCCGCGACGTTCTTCAGCTGGCGAACCCCGAGTACGAGCTGTTCGACGCGGAACGCGCACCCGAGGCCATGGACGACTTCCTCGCCGAGATCATCCCGGTGTACCCGGCGGCGCAGGGGATCCCGACCTGGGTGATCGCCAAGAGCGTGCGCCAGGTGCTGGACGTGCTGGAGGTCGACGAGGACCCGATGCCGCTGGAGTTGCTCGCCCAGTACGGCCTGCCCAGCCTGGAAAGCGCGCTGCGCGGCATCCACCGCCCGTCGGGCTGGGACGCGCTGAACTCCGCGCGCCGCCGTCTCAAATGGGACGAGGCCATGGCGGTGCAGCTGATTTTCGCCCAGCGCAGGCATTCCCTCGTCTCCCGGCCCGCGAAGGCCTGTCCGCACACCGAGGGCGGCATCCTCGACGCCTTCGACAAGCGGCTCCCGTTCGCGCTGACCTCGGGCCAGCAGGAGATCGGCGACGAGATCGCCCGCGACCTGTCCACCGAGCACCCGATGAACCGGCTGCTGCAAGGTGAGGTCGGTTCCGGCAAGACCGTGGTCGCGCTGCGCGCCATGCTGCAGATCGTCGATTCCGGGCGGCAGGCGGCGATGCTCGCGCCGACGGAGGTCCTCGCCGCGCAGCACGCGCGCTCGTTGAGTGAAATGCTCGGTGACCTCGGTCAGGCGGGTCAGCTCGGCGGTGCGGAGAACGCGACCCGGGTGACCCTGCTGACCGGTTCGATGGGCGCCAAGGAACGCAAGAAGGCGTTGCTGGAGACCGTCAGCGGCGAGGCCGGGATCGTCGTCGGCACGCACGCGCTCATCCAGGACACGGTGTCCTTCGCGGATCTCGGCCTGGTCGTGGTCGACGAGCAGCACCGGTTCGGCGTCGAGCAGCGGGACGCGCTGCGTTCCCGCGGTTCCGACGAGACCAGCCCGCACGTGCTCGTCATGACGGCGACACCCATCCCGCGCACGGTCGCGATGACCGTGTACGGCGATCTGGAGACCTCCGCGCTGCGCGTGATGCCGGCCGGCCGGTCGCCGATCAAGACGTCGGTGGTGCCGGTCGCGGAGCGGCCCGCGTGGCTGGACAGGGCGTGGCAGCGGGTCCGCGAGGAATGCGGCAAGGGACACCAGGCGTACATCGTCTGCCCGCGCATCGGTGACGAACCGGCGTCGGACAAGGGTGACAAACGCCCGGCGCTCGCCGTCCTCGATGTGGCACCCGAGCTGGCCGAAGGACCGTTGAAGGGCTTGAAGATCGGCGCCCTGCACGGCCGGATGGCCGCCGACGACAAGGACGCCGTGATGCAGGCGTTCTCCAGGGGCGAGCTGGACGTGCTCGTCGCGACCACCGTGATCGAGGTCGGCGTGAACGTGCCGAACGCGACCGCGATGGTGATCATGGACGCCGACCGGTTCGGCATCAGCCAGCTGCACCAGCTGCGCGGCCGCGTCGGCCGGGGCAGTGTGCCGGGGCTGTGCCTGCTGGTCACCGAAACCCTGGACGGGACGACGACCCGGGAGCGGCTCGCCGCCGTCGAGTCCACAACGGACGGTTTCGAACTGTCCAGAATGGACTTGGAACTGCGCCGCGAGGGCGACATCCTCGGTGCCGCGCAGTCGGGGAAGAAGTCGACGCTGAAGCTGCTTTCGCTGCTGCAGGACGAGGAGGTCATCGCCGAGGCGAGGGCCCGCGCGTCGGAGATCGTCGAGAAGGATCCGGCACTGGGGAACTACCTGGGGCTGGCGCACATGATCGCCGACGTCGTCGACGAAGATCGGGTGGAGTACCTGGAAAAAAGCTGACGTGAACATCTCTGCCCGATCGGACCTTGTCGCGGGACGGGCCGGGAGGTTTCCTCGATCCGTACGGGCGAGGGAGGCCGGGGATGACGTCAGCGGTGCGGGTCCAGCTGGGTGAGGACGGGGCCGACGCCGAGCGGGCCGACCAGCTCGCCGGGTACCTCCGAGGGGAACTGATCGAACGCGGGCTCGCCGACGTCAAGGCGCTGCCCGCCGGTGAGGCGCCGCCCGGCTCGCGCGGCTTCGACGCGGCGACGGCGGGCGGGCTGCTGGTCACGCTGGGGAAGTCCGCCGATGGCCTGCGTTCGGTGGTGACGGCCGTGCGGGAGTGGCTTTCCCGCGGCGGACGGGTGAAGCGCACGGTGCGGCTGGAGATCGACGGTGACGTGCTTGAGCTGTCCGAAGCGACCCTCGCCGATCAGGACAAGCTCGTCGACCTTTTCGTGAGCAGGCATTCGTCGCCATGACCGGCGAGCGGCGAGCCTTGATCATCGCCAACGGGGAGTACGACAACCCCGGGCTGAGCGCGCTGCGGTCCCCGGCGGCCGACGCGGAGGCGCTCGCCTCGGTCCTGGCCGACCGCGCCATCAGCGAGTTCGACGTCCAGGTGGTGCGCGACGAGACCGCCCACGTCATCGCGAGCCGGGTCGAGGATCTGTTCGCCGACAGCGCGCCGGACGACGTCGTGCTGGTGCATTTCTCTTGCCACGGCCTGAAAAGCGAGTCTGGCGAACTGTTCTTCGCCGCCCGCAACACCCGGCCGGAGCGGCTCGCGTCGAGCGCCGTTCCCGCTGATTTCGTCCAACGGTGCATGCGGATGAGCCGGTCGCGGAGCATCGTCCTCCTGCTGGATTGCTGCTACGGCGGCGCTTTCGGCCGAGGGGTCGCGGTGCGCGCCACCGGCGAGGCCAACGTGCTCGACGCGTTCCCCGGCGGTGGGCTCGGCGGCCGCGGCCGCGCGGTGATCACCGCGTCGAACTCCATCGAGTACGCCTTCGAGGGCGACCACCTCGCCGACGACCACGCGCGGCCGTCGGTGTTCACCTCGGCGCTGGTCGAAGGCCTCCGGTCGGGGGACGCGGACCGCGACGAGGACGGCTGGATCGCGCTCAGCGAGCTTTACGACTACCTGTTCGACAGCGTCCGCGAGCGGAACCCGAATCAGACGCCCAGCCGGGACATCGAGATGCAGGGCGAGCTCTACCTGGCGCGGAGCAGGCGCCGCCGGATCAAACCGTCGCCGGTCCCGGCCGATCTGCGCGCGGCGAGCGAGGATCCGAACATGTTCACCCGCCTCGGCGCGGTGACGGAACTCCAGCGACGGCTGACGAGCGAGAACCTCTCCGTCGCGATCGGCGCCCACGAAGTCCTCACCACGATGGCGCAGACCGACATCCAGCACATCGCCGAGGCCGCCGACCTGGCGCGGCAGGAGGCGCGGGTGCGGACCGAACCGGAGGTGGTGCGATTCGGCGAGGTCGGCCGGGGCTCGCGGCCGGTGGCGCGGATCCGGCTGGAAGGGCCGCCGATCGCGCGGGCCTGCCGGTTCACGTCGTCGCATTCCTGGCTCCAGGTGACCGAAGTCGACGGTGGGGCCGAGATCTCCCTGGACCAGGCCGAAATCGGGGCGTTCGACGGTCGGGTCACGGTGACCGGACCGACCGGCGAGGTGGTCGTGCGGGTCGAGGGCCAGGTCGTCCAGGAACAGGAACCGCCGCCCGCGCCAGAACCGCGGCCCGTGCCGAGCCCGCCGCCCGAGCCTGTTCGCGCGCCCGCTCCGGTGACGCCCGAGCCCCCGCTCGCGCCGCCTGTGGAAGTGCCTGCCCCACGACCGAAACCCGACCCGTTCGCCGTCGCCGCCGGGCTGTTCGCGTTCGCGGCCGCGGTGTACCTGGTGGTGATCGCGTTCCAGCTCGGCAGCAGTGTGGAGGACTTCTTCGAGGACGGCGGCTGGACCGTCCTGCCGCTCATCGCGTTCGCGATCGGGGCGGGGAGCGCGATGTTCCAGCCGAAGACGCGGCGGATGGCGGGTCCGGGGCTGTTGTGCGGGCTGGCGCTGCTTTCGGTGGTCCCGTACGGCCCGGTCGTCCTCGTGCTCGCCCGCGGCTGTCTGCTCGTCGCGGCCGCCTGGGCGCTGGTTTCGGTGCGGCGCGACCGGAGTTTCCGAATCGGACTGGGGAAACCTCAGGGCGCACTGACCGTCGCTGCTCTCGTGGCCGGGTGTGCCGGCGCGGCTGGTCTCGTCATCGAGGCGGGCGAGCTCTTCGCCTACTCGTCGAGCCGGGCCGACGAGGGCGCGATCTACCTCGTGCTCGCGGTGACGCTCCTGATCGGGACCGTGCTCGGCGCGCTCCTGCGGCCCGCCGCGTTCGGGATCGCCTTCCACGGCGGAGTGGCGGGCGGAGGCATCGTCATGGTGTGCATGCTGTTCTTCGCGATGCCGAGCAGTTCGCGGGTGACCGGCGCGGGCTGGGCGATCGCGCTGTCGATGGTGCTCTGTCTCGCCGTCGTGACCGGTTTCGCCGCCCGCAAAGCGAAAGGCTGACGATGCCTGCGATCCGCACCGCGGTCGTCGAGGACGCCTGGCCCATCGCCGAGGTGAACGTCCGGTCGTGGCAGTCGGCGTACCAGGGACTGCTGCCCGAGCTGTACCTGCGCGATCTTTCGGTCGAGGGCCGGGCCGCGCGCTGGCAGCGGATCCTCGCCGATCCCGCCAACCGGGGCGACGTCCTGGTCCTCGTCGAGGACGGTTCGCTGCTCGGTTTCACCGCCGTCGACAGGGAACGCGGGGAACTGCGCGCGATCTACCTCGAACCGGCGCGCTGGGGAACGGGATTGGGCAGGCTGCTGCTCGACACCGCCGTCGCCGCGCTGCGGGATTCCGGGCACCGCGAGGCGACGCTCTGGGTGCTCGACTCCAACGAACGCGCCCGGCGCTTCTACGCGGCCGCGGGATGGGCGCCGGACGGTGCGGAGAAGACCGACACCATGCCCGGTGAGGACGTCCCGCTGTGCGAGGTGCGCTACCGGATCGACCTCGTCAGCGCGTGAACCACGCGCGTTCCTCGGGTTTGGTGAGGACGACGATGATGCCGATGGCGATGCCCATCCCGATCAGCTGGGTGATCGCCCCGCCGCTGATCAGGCTGATCAGCCCCAGGACCACGGCGAGCGCTTCCACCCCGATCACCGTCGGCCGCACCCAGGCCGAACCGCGGGAGATCCGGATCGCGCACGCGGCCAGCACGAGAGAGACCACGAAGCCGAGGAGTGCCAGCGCCAGGGCGAGTCCCGCTTCTTCGTCGCCGTGGTCGAGTGCGTTGATCGCGAGGGCGGTCACGAGCGCGCTGGCGAGGAGGTTGAGGACCGCCTGTATCCAGAGGAAGACGCGGACCGTCTTGAGCTGACGCGGCATCTCCGCCGCCTTGTTCCGGACGTCCTCGGTCATGACGGTCTCCCCCTCGTTCAGTACGAAGAGGCCAGTGTGGACCCGGAACTCGTTGGTGCTGACGGTAAAACTGTCCTCAGCGGGTGACCAACCAGAGGACTGAACGCGGTGGTTGGCATCGCGAACTACCGCGTTTAGTCCTCTGAATGCGGCTTGAGGACGAAGGAACCGGCGGCGGCAGCGGCGGCCACCGCCCGCGCCGTGACCCGGGCGTCCGCCACCGTGACACTCTCCCGGGAGAGGAGCAGCCGGTAGAACATCGGCCCGCACACCGCCCGCACCAGCTCGTCGCCGTCCGTGCCGGGCGGGACCTCGCCGCGGGCGACGGCCCGTTCCGTGATCGGCGCCATGCGGACATGCCGGTCCGCGTAGAAGTCGTGCAGCGCCTCGGCCGCCTGCGACGACTGGAAGGCCGCCGCGACCGACGCCATCGGAAGCTCCTTCAACGCGGGCGCGGTGAAGTACCGGACGACCTCCGCCGCCACTTCGTACAGATCGTCCTCGAGCGACCCGGTGTCGGGCGCCGTCCAGTCGTCCTCCGCGCCCATCTGCAACGCGGCGGCGACGAGACCGTCCGGTGAGGACCAGCGCCGGTACACCGTGGTCTTGTGCACCCCGGACCGCTCGGCGACCGCGTCCACGGTCAGGTCGCCGAACCCGCGTTCGGCCAGCAGGTCGAGGGTGGCGTGCAGGACGGCCTGGCGGGTGCGTTCGGTCCGGCCGCCGGGCCGCTGGGTACCCGAGGTTGCCAATTGCTACTCCTGTTGCGTTAGTGTGCTCAGTATGTCAGACGCAGTGAAGATCGCCGAGCTCATCGGGGACGCGAAAATCGTCGCCATCGGTGAGAACAACCACCACGTCCACGAGTTCGGGGACCTGCGCAATCGTTTGCTTCGCGAGCTCGTCGAGAACCACGGCTTCCGGGTGGTCGGTTTCGAGTCCGGCTTCGCCGAGGGCGAGCTCGTCCAAGACTGGCTGAACGGCGCCCCCGGAGACGTCGCCGACGTCGGTCGCGACGGCTTCACCTTCTCCCTCGGCGAGTCGCCCGAGGCGCACGAGATGCTGACCTGGCTCCGTGAGCGGGGCGACGTCCGGTACTACGGCCTCGACGTGCCGAGTTCCGCCGGCTCGCCCGTGCCCGCGCTGAACGCGGTGCGCGGTTATCTGTCCACTGTGGATGAAGCCGCCACGGGCCTCGCCGACGAGGCGATCGCGGCGACCGAGGGCTACGCGTCGGTCAGCAGCGCGGAAGCACCCGCCAAGTACGCCGCCCTCGACGCCGCAGCCAGGGACAAGGCGACCGCGGCGCTCACCCGGCTCAAGACGCACCTCACCTCGCTGCGTCCCGTCTACGGCGACACGGCCGTCGCCGAGCATCACGCCGAGGGAGCGCTGCGCCTCGACGCCTACCTCGCCGAGGTGGCCGCGATGATGTCCGGCTCCGCGCCCGCCCTGCAGAGCGGTTCGCGCGACGCGTACATGGCCGAGACCGTCCGGTTGATCCGGCGGATCCACGGCGACGACACGAAGATCGTCGTGATGCTCCACAACGGACACCTCCAGCGCGTGCCGTTCTCGCCGTTCCCCGGCCTCACCTCGCCGTCGGCCGGGACGCATCTGGCCGCCGAGTTCGGCGAAGACTACTTCGCGCTGGGGCTCACCGCGGTCGAGGGCGAGACCACCGGCCTCAAGCCGGATCCGGCCGCGCGGCTCGGGTTCACCGTGTACCGCCAGGAGCTGGACGCGCCCGCCGACGGCAGCATCGAAGCCGAAGGTCCCGGGCTGGTGGACCTCCGTGCACGACAGGGGACCGAGGGACCTCGGAGCATCCGGCACGCGCACCTGTTCAACGCCGTCGACGTCGTCGACGCCTTCGACGCGCTGGTCTGCTTCCCGAAGTCGACGGTCAGCGGACACCTCCGACCGGCCCCAGCCGATCGAGTGGTTGAAGTTGCCCCTCGCGGGTGACAGGCGTAGGCCCGAGGCATGATCACTCGACTGGTACGGGTCATGGCCGCGCTCGCCCTCCTGGTGTTCGCGGCGCAGCCCGCCTCCGCGACGGAAGTCCAGCAGAACCCGCCCAACTGGGGACTGGACCGGATCGACCAGCGAACAGGCCTCGACCAGCTGTATCACTACGACACCGACGCCAAGGACGTCACGGTGTACGTGATCGACAGCGGCGTCGACGCCGCGCATCCGGACTTCGGCGGCCGGGTGAAGCCCGGCAAGGACTTCCTCAACGGCGGCACGGACACCTCCGACACCAACGGTCACGGCACGTACCTGGCCGGTGTCGCCGCGTCGAAGAGCTATGGCGTCGCGAAGGGCGCGCAGATCGTCCCGATCCGGGTGATCGACGCGCAGGGTGGCGGCGCCACGGACAAGATCATCGCCGGTATCGACTGGGTGACGCAGAACGCACACCAGCCCGCCGTCGCCGTCCTCGGCATCGGCGGCACCGCCAACGACCAGCTCGACGCCGCGGTCCGCGCGCTCGCGGCGGTCGTCCCGGTCGCCCTCCCGGCCGGTGGCGAGGCCACCGACGCGGGCCGGTTCTCACCCGGCCGGGTCACCGAGGCGCTCACCGTCGGCTCGACCGACGCGAGCGACCAGGTCGGGTCCACGTCCAACTACGGCGAGGTCGTCGACATGTTCG
The DNA here is from genome assembly GCF_001995215.1 of Amycolatopsis azurea DSM 43854. Taxonomy (GTDB): domain Bacteria; phylum Actinomycetota; class Actinomycetes; order Mycobacteriales; family Pseudonocardiaceae; genus Amycolatopsis; species Amycolatopsis azurea. Next base: position 57,937 of record NZ_MUXN01000038.1, on the reverse strand, counting down.
CCCCCGGCGTCGACGTGCCGGGACCCAACGCCGGGGGCAGCGGGGGCCGGGTGCTCAGCGGGACCTCGTCGGCCGCCGCGCACGTCGCCGGTGTGGCCGCGCTGTACCGGGCCCTGCACCCGGACGTGGCGGCGCCGGACGTCACGAAGGCGCTCGTGGACCTCGCCGCGGTCGACGTGCTGACCGGCGTCCACCAGGGCACCGCGAACCGGTTGCTCCAGACCCCGGGTACGCAACTCAGGCGGGGATGACGTCCATCACCTGGGCAACAACTCCCGCCCTGCGGGAGCGAGCAGGTAACGTGCCTCACCTACCGATCCGATGATGGGAAGGACCGGCATGTTCCGCAAGGTACTGGTCGCCAACCGGGGTGAGATCGCCATCCGCGCGTTCCGCGCCGGATTCGAGCTCGGCGCGGGCACGGTGGCTGTGTTCCCGCACGAAGACCGCAATTCGCTCCACCGGCTGAAGGCCGACGAGGCCTACGAGATCGGCGAACCCGGTCATCCGGTCCGGGCCTATCTGTCGGTCGAGGAAATCGTGGCGGCCGCCAAGAAGGCGGGTGCCGACGCCGTTTACCCCGGCTACGGCTTCCTCTCCGAGAACCCGGACCTCGCGCGCGCGTGCGAGGACGAAGGCATCACCTTCGTCGGGCCGAGCGCGGACATCCTCGAGCTGACCGGGAACAAGGCCCGCGCGGTCAAGGCCGCGCGCGACGCCGGGGTGCCGGTGCTGGGCTCCTCCGAACCGTCCTCCGACGTCGACGCGCTGATCGCCGCCGCCGAGGAGATCGGCTTCCCCGTCTTCGTCAAGGCCGTCGCCGGTGGCGGCGGTCGCGGTATGCGCCGCGTCCTGGAGCCCGCGCAGCTGCGCGAGTCCATCGAGGCCGCCGCGCGCGAGGCCGAGTCGGCCTTCGGCGACCCGACGGTGTTCATCGAGAAGGCCGTCGTCGAGCCCCGCCACATCGAGGTCCAGATCCTCGCCGACGGCGAGGGCAACGTGATCCACCTCTTCGAGCGCGACTGCTCGGTCCAGCGACGGCACCAGAAGGTCGTCGAGCTGGCCCCGGCGCCGAACCTGCCGTCCGAACTGCGCGACCAGATCTGCGCCGACGCGGTGAAGTTCGCCCGCCAGATCGGCTACCGCAACGCCGGCACCGTCGAGTTCCTGCTCGACCGGGACGGCAACCACGTCTTCATCGAGATGAACCCGCGGATCCAGGTCGAGCACACGGTGACCGAGGAGGTCACCGACGTCGACCTCGTCCAGTCGCAGCTGCGCATCGCCTCCGGCGAGACGCTCGAAGACCTCGGGCTCTCGCAGGACAAGGTGTACCTGCGCGGGGCCGCGCTGCAGTGCCGCATCACCACCGAGGATCCCGCCAACGGCTTCCGCCCGGACACCGGGATGATCAGCGCGTACCGCTCGCCCGGCGGGTCCGGTATCCGCCTCGACGGCGGGACGGCGTTCGCCGGCACCGAGATCAGCGCGCACTTCGACTCGCTGCTGGTGAAGCTCAGCTGCCGCGGCCGCGACTTCAAGACCGCCGTCGGCCGCGCCCGTCGCGCCGTCGCCGAGTTCCGGATCCGCGGGGTGGCCACGAACATCCCGTTCCTGCAGGCCGTCCTCGACGACCCGGACTTCCGCGAAGGCCGCGTCACGACGTCGTTCATCGAGGAGCGCCCGCATCTGCTGACCGCGCGCCACTCGGCCGACCGCGGGACCAGGCTGCTGACCTACCTCGCGGACAAGACGGTCAACAAGCCGCACGGCGAGCGTCCGCGCACCCTCGACCCGCAGGTGAAGCTGCCGAAGCTGCCGAAGGATCTCGAACCGGCGCCCGGTTCGAAGCAGAAGCTCACCGAACTCGGCCCGGCGGGCTTCGCGCGCTGGCTGCGGGAGTCGCCGACCATCGGCGTCACCGACACCACCTTCCGCGACGCGCACCAGTCGCTGCTCGCCACCCGCGTGCGGACGAAGGACCTGCTGGCCGTCGCGCCGGTCGTCGCGCGCACCACGCCGCAGCTGCTCTCGCTGGAGTGCTGGGGCGGCGCGACCTACGACGTCGCCCTGCGGTTCCTCGCGGAGGATCCGTGGGAGCGGCTGGCGAAGCTGCGGGAAGCGGTGCCGAACATCTGTCTCCAGATGTTGCTGCGCGGCCGCAACACCGTGGGCTACACGCCGTACCCCACCGAGGTGACCCACGCCTTCGTCGAGGAGGCGACGGCGACCGGCATCGACATCTTCCGGATCTTCGACGCCCTCAACGACGTCGAGCAGATGCGGCCGGCGATCGAGGCCGTCCGCGAGACCGGCTCCGCGGTGGCCGAGGTGGCGCTCTGCTACACCTCGGACCTGTCGGACCCGTCGGAGAAGCTGTACACGCTGGACTACTACCTCAAGCTGGCGGAGCAGATCGTCGGCGCGGGGGCGCACGTCCTGGCCATCAAGGACATGGCGGGCCTGCTGCGGGCACCGGCGGCGGTGCGGCTGGTTTCCGCGCTGCGCAAGGAGTTCGACCTCCCGGTGCACATCCACACGCACGACACCGCGGGTGGCCAGCTGGCGACGTACCTCGCCGCGATCCAGGCCGGGGCGGACGCCGTCGACGGCGCCGTCGCGTCCATGGCGGGCACGACCTCGCAGCCGTCGCTCTCGGCGCTCGTCGCGGCCACCGACCACTCGGACCGGCCGACCGGGCTGGACCTGCAGGCGATCGGCGACCTGGAGCCGTACTGGGAGAGCGTGCGCAAGATCTACGCGCCGTTCGAGGCCGGTCTCGCGTCGCCGACCGGGCGTGTGTACCACCACGAGATCCCCGGCGGCCAGCTGTCGAACCTGCGCACGCAGGCGATCGCGCTCGGCCTCGGCGAGCGGTTCGAGGACATCGAGGCGATGTACGCGGCCGCGGACCGGATCCTCGGCCACCTGGTGAAGGTCACGCCTTCGTCCAAAGTGGTCGGTGACCTCGCGCTGCACCTCGTCGGCGCGGGCGTCTCACCGGCGGACTTCGAGGCGGAGCCGAACAAGTTCGACATCCCCGACTCGGTGATCGGCTTCCTGCGCGGCGAACTGGGCGACCCGCCCGGTGGCTGGCCGGAGCCGTTCCGCACCAAGGCCCTCGAAGGCCGCGCGCAGCCGAAGCCGGTGCAGGAACTGTCCGAAGAGGACCACAAGGGACTGGCGGAGAACCGGCGCCAGACGCTGAACCGGCTGCTGTTCCCCGGGCCCACGAAGGACTTCGAGGCGCACCGCGAGCAGTACGGCGACACCTCGGTCCTGCCGTCCAAGGACTTCTTCTACGGGCTGCGCCCGGGCGAGGAGTACTCGGTCGACCTCGAACAGGGTGTCCGGCTGCTGATCGAGCTGGAGGCCATCGGCGAGGCCGACGAGCGCGGGCTGCGCACGGTGATGTCCACGCTCAACGGCCAGCTGCGCCCGATCCAGGTCCGTGACACCTCGATCGCGTCGGACATCCCGGCGACGGAGAAGGCCGACAAGGGCGACCCGAAGCAGATCGCCGCGCCGTTCGCGGGCGTGGTCACGCTGCAGGTGTCCGAGGGCGACGTCGTCGAGGCCGGGGCGACGGTCGCGACCATCGAGGCGATGAAGATGGAGGCGTCGATCACCGCCTCCTCGGGTGGCAAGGTGTCGCGGCGCGCGATCAACGCCGTCCAGCAGGTGGAAGGCGGGGACCTGCTCCTGGTCCTGGAGTAGAGCTCCCTAGCGCGTGAAGGCCCCCTTCCCTCGGCTCAGCCGAGGGAAGGGGGCCTTCACGCGGCTGAGCCGCGGGGCGCCGGTGGTGTCGCGAAGGTGGCATTCGGGACACCAGACGTCGCGAAAGTGGCTTTCGCGACCTGGGCGCCGGGCCTTGGGGGTGACCGTTCGCTCCCCGCCTTCGCCGACGTTGCGAAAGCCACTTTCACAACCTTCAACGTTGCGAAAGTGGCTTTCGCAACGTCGGCACCTCGAGCTGGCGGGCGACTTTCGCCACGTGCCACCTCGATCCGGCAACGTCCCTCAAGGAGGCCTTCATGTACTTGCGGCCGCCGCTAACCTGGACCGAATGCTGATCAACGCCGTACCCCAGTTCCAGGGCGCGCTGACGAAGCGCGCGCCGGAGATGCCCGAAGGCTGCGTCGCGCTCGCCGAGCTGGCCGGCCACGTGCTGGGCGTACCGGTGCACCACATCCGGCAGACCCGCGAGACCTCGCCCGCGGTCGACGGCATCGCCAACCGCGAGGTGCTCACCGGAGCCAACCGGGCCGCGCAGCTCGCCGCGCTGGAGGCGCCGGGCGGGCCGGTGCTGACCATCGGCGGGGACTGCGGGGTCGAGCTGATCCCGATCGGGGTGGCGCGCTACCGCTTCGGGCCGGGTCTCGGCGTCGCCTGGTTCGACGCGCACGCGGACCTCAACACCGCGGAGACGTCGCCGTCGGGCGCGTTCCACGGCATGGTGCTGCGGTCGCTGCTCGGCGAGGGCGACCCGGATTTCGCCGCGAACCCGCGGCTCGAACCCGGTCGCGTCGTCCTGGCCGGGACCAGGGTGTTCGACGACGCCGAGCGCGCCGCGATCGAGCGCGGGCTGGTCGTCGAAGCCGACGACGTCGCCGCCGGGCTGTCCGGTTCGGACAAGGTGTACGTCCACATCGACCTCGACGTGCTCGATCCGGGGGAGTTCGACGGGCTGAACTATCCCGAGCCCGGTGGCTTGACGATCGAGCGCCTGGTGGCGATGCTTCGCGGACTGAGCGGCTTCGACGTCGTCGGCGCCGGGATCACCGAATGCGCCGGCACCGACGTGCGCGTGCTGGAGCCCGTGCTCGAAGTACTCGGTGAATTGCTCACCGAAAAGCAGTGACGCTCCGTCACGACACTGGTCACTTCGGCCGTTCGTACGTATGGCACGTGGCGTTTGCCGGGCACTTGTCATCAAAATTCAGCACTGAGCCGTGATTTTGTCACGACGGTGACAAGAAATCGGTTTCTTCTGCGAAAGGTGACACATTCACGAGCGACTTTGCGATGTGTTCGTTGTCACCCCACGACGATCGTGGGATGTCCGGACGCTGGGCGGAGCAAAGGAGCTGCGATGTCGGTGGAGCGCGGGATCGAACACGCTGCGCAGCCCCCTGCGGCACTGCCTCGCAAGCTCGCCGACATTTTGCGACCGGAACTCGGCAGCCTCGCCAACGAGATCGTCGACGAGATCCGCGCGACCATCCCCGCGTACGCGCGCCCGCTCGACGGGCCCTACGGCAAATCGATCCGCGCCGGCGTCGAGTACGCGATCACGCTGTTCGTCGCCCAGATCGCGGATCCCACCGTCTCCAAGGAACAGTCGCACGAGGTCCACCATCGGCTGGGGCAGAACGAGATGCGCGAAGGACGCAGCCTCGACACGCTCCAGTCGGCGTACCGGGTCGGCGCGCGCGTGTCGTGGCGGCGCATCATGCGCGTCGGCCGCCGCAGCGGGCTCTCGTCCGCCGTGATGTCGCAACTGGCCGACGCGATGCTCGCGTTCATGGACGAACTCGCGTCCGTCGCGCTGGACGGCTACCTCGAAGCGAAGGCACGCACCGCGGGGGCGCTGGACACCTGGCGCCGCAAACTGCTGCACCTGGTGCTGGAAACCCCGCCCGCGCCGTCGAAGGCGATCGCGGAACTCGCGCAGCTGACCGGCTGGCCGGTCCCCGAGCGCGCGACACCGGTCGTGCTGCACCCGATCGGCGAGGGCGTCAGACCCCGGCGGCACAACGCGGTCGATTCGGACGTCCTGGCCGAACTCGACTGCGCTGAGCCGCGTCTGCTCGTCCCCGGCGAGATCTCCGGCGCCCGCCTGGCCACCCTGCAGGCCGCGCTCCCGGACTACCGGCTGTCGATCGGCCCGTGCCGCCCGCTGGACTCCGTCGCCGATTCGCTGCGCTGGGCACGGGACGCCCTGCACCTCTCCGAACGCGGGATCATCGCCGCCCGCCGGGTGATCCGGGCCGAAGAACACCTCGCCACCCTGCTCGTGAACGCCGACGCGGTGCTCACCTGCCAGCTGCGCGACCGCCTGTTCGCCCCGCTCGCCGAGATGACCGGGAAGCAGCGGGAGCGACTGCTCGAAACCCTGCGCGCCTGGCTCGACAGCCAGGGCAACGTCGTCGACATCGCCGAGCGGCTCCAGGTCCACCCGCAGACCGTCCGGTACCGCATGCGCCAGTTGCAGGCGACCTTCGGCGAGCACCTGCGTGACCCGGGCGCCCGGTTCGAAATGGAACTCGCGCTGCGGGCCGGCGTCACGCCCGCGTCGGTGCCCGAGGGCTACGCGCTGCCGGAGGTCCTTCCGGCGCCGCGCAAGAGTCCACAGTGGACGCCGAGCGAGCGGTAGCCGCCCGGGCTCAGCGGCGCCCCACCGGTGGATCCGTGTTGGGGCACTTGCGTTCCGCTTCCCACTCCAGGCCCACCTGGTTGACCCCGATACACGCCTGGTTCCCGGGCCCCGATCCCATCCCGCTCAGCAAGGAGTCGAGGTTCTCCGTGACGCCGCAGCCGGAGAACTTGGGCAGGGTGAATCCCTGGAAGGCGGGTTCCGGGTCCTTCGGGTCCGTCCGCAGCACGCCACCGGTGAACGCGTTCCAGTTCGGACCGCGCAGGTTCAGCACGATCGGTTCGGCGGTCATGCAGTCGGGGCCGACGTCGAGCGGGGTGCCGTTGATGGTGATGTCCTTCAGCTTCCCGAACAGTTCGATCCGGGCGATGGCCGTCGTCGTGGTGTCCCCGTGCAGCATGGTCTCGACGTCGACGACGGTGTTGCCGGTCTTGTAGTCGGTCGGCAGGAGCTCCATCGTGCCGTTGACCGGGACGAAACCGAAGCCGAGGAACGTCATCTTGCTCGGCGGCAGGATCGTGGAACCGGTGCTGCGATGCGGAGGCGTCGGATAGAGGTAGTAGAAGGCGTTGAAGATGAACGACGGGGTCAACCGGACGAACGCGCCCAGTTTCTTCACCGACGACGTGCCTTGCGATTCGAAGGGCTGCAACGGGAACACGGCATCCGGCGGCGGATCGTCGTTCGCGGCCTGCGCGCGTTCGCCGGGCTTTTGCCCGGGTTTGTCGGTCTTCGGTTCCGCGGCGCGCAGCTCCGCCAGCGTGACGCTGCCGAGTGCGGTGTCCTGATCCGGGACCTGCGTGCAGCTGATCGGCTTCGGCGGCGTCTCCGTCTTCTCCGCGGTCAGCGCGAGGGACGGCGCGCCCGTGGTGAGCCGGAGTTCGCCGGGACGGGTCGACACGATGTCGGGAACCTTGCCCGTCGCGACCAGCTTCAGCTCGCCGGTGGCGGGCACCTTGGTCGCCGGGATCTCGAGGGTCACCGGAATCGCGGACGTCTTGTCCTCGCGCGTGGCCGTGAGTTCGATCGTCGCCGCGCCCGTCACTTCGGTGAGCGTGCCCAGCGTTCCCTCGCCGAGGGTGAAGGTGAGGGAGAAGTCCTTGACCTGTACCGGTTTTCCGGACGGCACGACCTTGGGAAGCGTGGCCTCGACGTCCATGGTGACCGGACGTTCGCCGACAGGATCCGGGAAGACGCACTTGTTCGCCAGGGTCTGGTGCGCGGGGGCGGCGCCCTGCAGCAGCGGCTTCGGCGGGGCCGTCGGGTCGGTCGCCGCCGACGAGGCCAGCGCGCCGTTCACGCCCGCGAGCAGGATCACGCCCGCTAGTACGGGAAGCCTCCCGAGTGTCCGGCGAACCTGCTGCGTCATCTGGGTTTCCTCTCGCGTCAAACGACGGGGATCGCCGGAGCGAACGCGCGGTTCTGTGCCGGGTTGGTGATTTTGACCGTACAGTTGAGCGTCCACGGGGTCCAGGTGCCGTCCCTCTTGTGGAAATCGACTTCCAGCTTGAAAGTCGTGCCGAGCGCGACCGTCGTCTCACCGGGGGCACCCGCGGTGAAAGCGGGGACTGCGGTCGCCGCGGTCTGGGTGAAGACGAACGTGCGGGGTCCCGGCACGTACGGGGTGATCTGCGCGGGCAGGTCCAGTCCGGTGACGGTCGCCGAAGCGGGGGTGGCGTTCGTCGCGGTCACCGGCGCGCTCACCTTGCCGCGGAGGCCGTCGTAGTTGGCCGCGCTGAAGATCGTCGCGTTGTGGATGGCGTTGAAGGTCGCGGTGCCGCTGATCGCGGCCGGGGTGATCGTGCCGCCCGCGGTCGCCGTACCCGGGCTGTCGAACTTCGCCGTGATGTCGAGGGGTTGCTGGCCGATCATGGGGAAGCCGCACATGTACACGACTGTTCCCGTCTCGTGGGAGACGGCGGCCGAGGCCTGCCCGGTGGTGAGCAGGCAGCACACGCCGAACACGATGACGGAGACCGTGCTCGCTCGGCGAACCTGCTGTCCCATATGGATTCCTCTCGAGACCGGGGGGTGGGGACCGTGCGGGGCGGGCGTCCCCGCCCCGCACGGATGGTTCATCAGGTGATGGGGACCGCCGGGCTGAACGCGCGGTTCTGCGCCGGGTTGGTGTTCTTCACCGTGCAGTTGAAGCTCCAGGCGGTCCAGGAACCGTCCTTCTTGTGGAACTCCAGCGGCGCGCTGATCGAGGTGCCGAGGGACGCCGTCGCCGAGCCGGGCGTACCGGCGGTGAACGTGGGGACGCCGGTCCCCGTGGCCTGGACGATGTTGAACGTCCGCGTTCCCGGCACGTACGGGTTGATCTGGGTCGGGACGTCGAGGTTCGTCACCGTCGCCGAAGCGGGGGTGGCGTTGGTGACGGTCACCGGCATGTTCACCTTGCCGCGGACGCCGTCGTAGTTGGCACTGTTGAGCAGCGCGTTGATGGTGGCGCTGATCGTGGCGGTGCCCGAGATGTTCGACGGCGTGAAGGTGCCGCCCGAAGCGACCGAAGCCGGTCCGTCGAACTGCGCCTTCACGTCCAGCTGCTGCTGGCCGATCGCGGGGAAGTTGCACATGTACGCGACGGTGCCGGTGGCGTAGGTGGTGGCGGCCAGCGCCGTGCCGGCGGTGAGCACGGCGACCGCGCCCATCACGATGCCGGTGGTGGCGACGCCTGCTGACAACTTGCCAAGTCTGCGGGACATACCTGTCATCTCCTTTGATCCAGTTTACGTCTCGGGCGGCTTTCCCCATGCGCCTTTCGGCGGATTTTTCTGATCAAATATGCTCGACTCGAGCGGCTTTCTCGGTGGTGGGGTAAACCGAGGTTACCCGCGAGTTATGTACGTAACAAGGATTCATGTCGACATGTTTCGGAGTGGGTGAGGGGCCCGTTCTTTCTTGTCAGTGCGTGCTGAATGCGATTATGAAGTTTGTCCGCCGATGACAAAGACGAGGCCGATCGGCGGAACCGGGTTAACATTTCCCGCATGGCTTCAGTCAATCGACGATCCACGACACGGCGCGTGACGACCACCGCGATAGCCGTAATGATCGCCACGGTTTCCCTTTCCGGTATCGCCCACGCCGCGCCGACCGGCGAACCGCGGCCGTGGGGGAGCAACGACTACCAGCAGGGGCAGGGCACCGTTCCGCCCTCCGCGTTCGGCGCGAGCGCGGTCTCCGCGGGCGGTCTCACCCATCTGGCGCTCAAGGACGGCGGCGTCGTCGCCTGGGGCAACAACAACTACGGCCAGGCCACCGTGCCCGCCGCGGCGACGTCGGGGGTTTCGGCGATCGCCGCGGGCTGGGCGCACGGGCTGGCGCTCAAGAACGGCGGGGTGATCGCCTGGGGCAACGGGTTCTACGGCCAGAACGTCGTCCCCGCCGCCGCGACCTCGGGGGTCAGCGCGATCTCCACCAGCGCGTACTTCAACCTGGCGCTCAAGAACGGCGGCGTGCTGAGCTGGGGCTCGCGGACCACCGTTCCCGCGACGGTCACTTCGGGGGTCACCGCGATCTCGGCGGGTGTCGACCACGGCCTCGCGCTGAAGAACGGCGGCGTGCTCGGGTGGGGAAACAACGCGAAGGGTCAGATCACCGTGCCGGCGGCGGCGACCTCCGGGGTGACGGCGATCTCGGGCGGGTTCCGCCACAGCCTCGCGCTGAAGAACGGCGGCGTCCTCGCCTGGGGCGACAACACCTACGGCCAGTCCTCCGTGCCGCCCGAGGCGCAATCGGACGTCGTCGCCATCGACGCCGGCTACAACCACAACGTGGTGCTCAAGGCGGACGGAAGCGTCTTCGCCTGGGGGAGCAACCTGAAGCAGGAGAGCCGGGACACCAGCTCGGAACCGCCGATGGACATGTGGAAGTTCTCGGGCGTCTGTGCTCCGGTCTACGCCGTTTCCGCAGGTGACGGCACCGGCGTCGCCCTGGTCGACCCGAGCGCTCCGCAGTTCTGCTGACGTTCCGTGAAGGCCTCCTTGAGGGACCCAGAGTCCCTCAAGGAGGCCTTCACGGACTTGGGCGTCCTTACACGTTCGACTTGAGGTTCAGGTTGATCGTGTTGCCAGGACCGGAGATCAGCGCGCCCAGCGCGAGATCGTTGATGAAGCAGTCCTTGAACTCCGGGATCGTGAAGACGCCCGAAGACGGGATGACCTCCGCGAACAGGTCGACGTTCTTCGACACCAGGGTCAGGTCGAGCGGCTTGACCGTCTTGCAGGCGTTCGGCACCGTCGGGAGCGGGATGACCGGGTAGAACAGGCCGACGACGATGTTGTCGATCAGCATGTTCGCCTGCGAGTGGGTGGTCAGGTCGCCGTTGGCCAGGGTGCCGGTGACCGGGCCGGTCGGCTGGATCCGCACGCGGGCCTTGATCTTGAAGACGCCGGAGACCAGCGAGATGTTCGCCGTCGCGGGCGGCAGGGACAGGTCGCCCCGGATCCCGACGTTGTCCCCGTCGATGACCAAGGCTCCGTTGAGCTGGCCGGGGCCCAGGTCGAGCGTGCCGCCGGTCTTCTTCACCGTGGTCTTCCCGGTGACGGTGTAGGACACCGGGATCTCCACCGGGTCGTCCGCGAGCGCGGGGGACGCGGTGAGGCTGCCCGCCACGGCGATCGCGGACGTGAGCGCGACGACCGTGCCGAGGCGGCGACGGGCGGTTTTCGGGCGCGTTCGACCGAACATGGGAATCTCCTCGTTTTCTCTCCTGTTTTACAAAGCGGACGAAATGGGGAAATGCCGGTTTGTCACCGCGGGACGAGATCGATGATGACCCAATTGTCGCCTTCGCGTTCCGCGGTGATCGAAAGCTGGGCGGCGGCCGTCGACGACGAATTGTTGTCGGCCCGCGTCGCCGCCTGATCGAGGAATACGAGCAGCCGTGCTTTACCGCCGCCGAGTTCCTGGACGGCGGACGAGGAAACGCGGGTCGTGAGGACGAGTTTCTGTGCCGGAGCCTTTTCCCTGACCTGGGCGAACAACCGGTTGTACGACTCCAGCGCCTTGCCTCTCAGCGCCGAAGCGGCCGCCTTTTCGGTGACGTCGGTCCGGTCGTAGGAATAGGAGAAGATCTTGTTGAGCGCCACCGTGACCGCCGAGTTCACCTCGGCCGTCGCGCCGACGTCGGTGAGCGCGGTGTTCGCCGCCGACGGCGTGGCCGAGATCGACCTCGCCTCCAGCGTGAACCACGCCCCCGCCGCCACCAGCACGGCGGCCGCGGCCAGCAGGATCAGAAACAGCTTCGGCCTGCGGGACGGCTGTTCGGCGGTCTCTTCGGTGACGGTTTCGGCCTCGGACGTGGCTTCGGGCTCGGTCTCGGCATCGGTTTCGGGCTCGGTCTCTGCCGCGGCGGTCATCGCGCACCCACCGGGAGCTGGTCGAGCGCGCTGAGCTTCCAGCCTTCGCCGGTCCTGGTCAGCCCGGCGGCGAACCGGTTGCGCTTCGTCGTCGGCGCCGTGCCTTCCTTCGCCATCGTGATCTCCACCGAGGCCAGCATCTTGGCCGTGCCCGCGTGTTCGTCGAGTTCGCTGATCGCCGCGTCGAGCACCTTGCCCGTCGAGACCGTCGCGTCCTTGGTGAGCGTCTGCTTCGTCGCGTCGTCGGTCTTGCCCAGCTGATCGCGCAGGGGACCGGTCGACGCGGCGAGCCAGTCGGCGATGCCCTCCTCGACGCGGTGGTGGTCGAGACTGGTCAGCCGGGCGACCAGCTCCCTCCCGGACTTCAGCGCTTCGTCGCGCGAGTTCCCGTAGGACACGGCCTCGGAGCCCGTCGCGGTGAACCAGGTGTACCCGGCCCAGCCGGCGAACGCGCAGGCCGCGACGAACACGGCGATCGCGATCTTCAGTTGCGCAGCCACAACATCTCCTCGAGGCTGGTGGACGTCGGCTGGCCGTCGGCGCCGAACCCGCCGGGGATCGCGGCGGGCGGGACACCGCCCTTCGGCGCGTTTTGCGAGCCGCGGACCGAACTCGGGTTGCCCCGTTCGAGCGTGCACGCGGCCCCGGTGTTGAACGGCAGCGGCGAGAGATCCGCGCTGCTGCGGATCGTCGTGCGCTCGTAGCCCTTGGTGCACGGCATCGGATCGAAGAAGTTCAGGACCAGGCCGATCTTCCCGGACTTCTCGTCGATGGCCGCGTCGACCGCGGAGACCGCCTTGGGGGTGTTGATCAGCAGTTGCCGCAGTCCGTCGGTGCGCGCGGAGAACACGTGGGACGTGGTGAGCAGGTTCGCCAGCAGGATCGGCAGACCGGGCTCGTTGTCCCGCAGCAGCCCGGAGAGCTGGGTCGCGGCTTCGGGCGCGGTCGCGATCAGCTGCCGGAGGTCACCGTCCGACCGGGACAGCTGTTCGGCGAACTGCTTCGCGTTGTCGCTGAACTGCCGCCACGCCTGCGACGAGTCGACTTGGGTCCTGAGCACGGTCGAGCCGTCGGTGAGCAGTTTCTCCGTCTGCGGCAGGTGGTTCGCGGCCTGCTTGGTGAAGTCGGTGGTGGAGTCCAGCAGGACCTGGAGGTTCGCGCCGGAGCCGCGCAGGGCGTTGTCGAGCTCGTCGACCACGATCCGCAGATCCTCGGTCGGCACGGACGCGGTGAGCGAGTCCAGGTCGGTGAGCAGATGCTGCACCGGCAGCGGAACGCTCGTCGCCTCGCGCGGGATGACCGAACCTTCGGCGAGGAACGGCCCGTCACCGGTCCTCGGCTGCAGGTCGACGAACTGCTCGCCGACGGCGGACCGGTTCGCCACGACCGCCCGCGAGTTCGCGGGGATCGGCGGCGCGTCGTCGTCGATCAGCAGATCCGCTTCCATGCCCCCGGCGGTGAGCCGGAGTTCGCCGACCCGGCCGACGGCGACGCCGCGGTAGGTCACCTCGCCGTTGGTGAACAGACCTCCGCCGTCGGCCAGCGCGAGCTTCACGGTGTACCCGCCCGCCCCGAAAAGCCTGCCGAGGCCCGCGTAGTTGGCTCCCACGAACGCCGTCGTCGCCAGCGCGATGACGACGAACGCGATCACCTGGATCCGGATACGGGTGGTGAGCATCAGCTACCTCCGGAAGACGGCAGCGGAAGGGTCGGGAGGCCCTCCGGGACACCCTCGCCCGGCGGGGGCAGGACCACGCCCGGCCCGGGGATCATCGAGGCGTAGACGTTCAGGTAGTCGCCCTTGATCCCGTCGCGGACGGCGTCGGTGAACGGGAACGTCGGCAGGATCTCCAGCGACTTGGGCAGGTTCTCGCCGGCGTCGGCCAGCCGCTTGAGGATCGGCGCGAGCGCGGTGAGATCCGCGACGAGGTCGGCGCGGGTCTTCTTGATCACGTCGACGCCGACCCCGGAGAGCCGGTCCAGCGACTGCAACATCGAAACGAGCTGAGTGCGCTGTTCGGAAAGGCTCTTCAGTCCGGGCGTGAGGTCGGTGAGCGCGCCTTCCACCTGCGTCTTCCGGTTCGCCAGCGTCGTCGAGAGCCGGTTGAGCCCGTCGAGCGCCGAGGTGATGTCGGAGCGATGCGAGTCCAGGTTGGACACCAGCTGTTCCACAGTGGACAGGAAGGAGCGGATCTCCTCCTCGTTGCCGTCCATCACCTTCGACAGCTCGCGGTTGATGGTCTGCAGCTGACCGATCCCGCCGCCGTTGAGCAGCAGGGACAGCGCGCCGAAGATCTCCTCGAACTCCGGGTTGCGGTTCGTGCTCGCGACGGGGATCACCGCGCCGTCGCCCAGCCTGCCTTCGGCCTTCGCCGCGCTCGGGGCGAGTTCGATGAACTTCTCGCCGAGCAGGCTGGACTGCCGCAGCCGCGCGATGGCGTTGGCGGGCAGGTGGACGTCGCCGTTGACCGCCAGGACGGTTTCGGCCGTCCAGCCGTCCTCGCCGAGTTTGATCGTCTCGACCCGGCCGACCGGGACGTCGCCGACCTTCACCGCGGCCTGGGGCACCAGGTCGAGCACGTCGGCGAACTGTACGGTCAGCCGGTACGGATGGTCGCCGATGTCCGCGCCGCCGGGCAGCGGCAGGTCGTAGACGCCCTTGAAATCCGAGGAACAGGCGGTGAGCGCGACACAGCACGCGGCGAGCACCGCGATCGTGCGTTTCGTGGTCATCGGCGCCCCCCGCTGTAGGTGTCGCCGGAGACCGGCAGCGGGAGCGGGGCGTAGTCGCCGAGGAACCCGCGGCCCTGCAGCTTCCCGGTCTTCGGGTCGACGGCTTCGAGCGCGTTCGTCACCGCCAGCGGGATCGTGTCCAGGGTCTCGGCCAGCGCGGCGCGCTTGTCGACCAGTGTCCCGGTGGTCACCGCGAGTTTGTCCACATTGGACTTGATCAGCGCGCGGTTGTCCCGGATGAACTGCTGGATCTGCGCGAGCGCGCCGCCGAGGCCGTTGAGCGCGCGGGCGAGTTCGTCCTTGTTCTGCGCCAAGGTCCCGGTCACGGAGGCGAGCTGCCTGTTGATCTCGCCGACGTTCCGGTCGTTGGTCGCCAGCATCGAGGTGAACCGCTGGAGCTCGTCGACGGTGGCGAACAGGTTCTGCGAGTTCCCGGACAGCGTCCTGGCGAGGTCGGCGAAGTTGCGCACCGACTCGTTGAACGGCTTTCCGTTGCCCTGCAGGTTCTTCGCGCCGGTGCGCAGCAGATCCGAAAGCGCGCCGTCGGCGTTCGCGCCCTTGGGGCCGAGCGCCTTGGCGAGGGTGTCGAGGCTGGAGTAGAGCTGGTCGAGTTCCACCGGCGTGCCGGTGCGCTCCACCGGGATCACCGCGCCGTCGTCCAGCCGGTTCCCGGCGCGCGTGAGCTTGGTGAACTGGACGTACCGGTCGGCGACCACGCTCGGCGCCACGACCAGGACGTTCGTGTCGGCGGCGATCGGCGTCGAGCCGTCGACGGTCAGCACGACCTTGACCTGTTCGCCTTCCGGGGCCACCGATTCGACCTGGCCGACCCGGACGCCGAGCACCCGGACGTCCGATCCACTGTAGACACCGACGGCGCGCGAGAAGTACACGGTGACGCGGTCGAGCCCGCTGCCGGAGAAGATCCACCAGAGCCCGCCGACGACGGCCAGCGCGAGCACGAGTGCCAGGGTGACGAACCTGCTGATCACCGGCCACCTCCACGGGGGATCACCGGGGTGCACGGATCCCGGTTCTCCGGGATGAGCCCGCACAGGTAGCTGTCCACCCAGCGTCCGTTGCCGAGGGAGTTGTTCACCACGCGGAAGTACGGCGCGGCGAGGTCGAGGCTCTTGGCGAGATTGTCGTTCTGCCGCTGCAGGATGTCGGTCACCTCTCCGAGCTGGCTGAGCGCTCCGCCGAGCTGGTCCTTGTTGTCCTGCACCAGTCCCGAAAGCTGGGCGGCGAGGTCCTGCGAGCCGGTCAGCAGGTCGTGGATCGCCTGCCGCCGGTTGTCCAGTTCGGTCAGCAGCAGGTTGCCGTCCGAGAGGAGCTTGGCGAAGTCCTCGTTCGAGTTCGCGAGCGTCGTGGTCAGGCCGTGCGCGTTCGACAGCAGGCTGGCGAGTTCGTTGTCCCTGGAGGACACGGTCTTCGACAGCGACGTCAGCCCGTCGAGGGCCTTCCGGATGTGCTCCGGCGAGTTCTTGAACGTGTCGGACAGCGTGGTGAAGCTCTCCGCGAGCTGGTCGGTGTCGATCGCGCCCGCGGTGTCGGCCAGCCCGTTGAACGCCTCGGTGACGTCGTAGGGGGTGACGGTCCGGGTGCGCGGGATGACCTGCTTCGGGTTCTGCACCGTCTCGCCGGTCGGGCGCAGCGCGAGGAACTTCCGGCCCAGCAGCGTCTTGATCTTGATCTCGGCGGCGGTCTTGTCGCCGACCCAGGCGTCCTTGACCCGGAAGCTCACCACCACGTGGTCCTCGGCGAGCTGGACCTCGCTCACCTCGCCGACCTTGATCCCGGCGATCCGCACCTCGTCGTCGGCCTGCAGCCCGGCCGCTTCGGAGAATTCGGCCTGGTAGGTGGTTCCGGAGCCGATGATCGGGAGGTTCTCGTAGTTGAGCGTCGCGGTCAGCAGCCCGGCGGCGACGACGCTGCCGACGACCCCGATGACGATCGGATTCCGTTCCTTGAAGGGTTTCACGACGTGCACCTCTCCGCCGTCGCCGGGACCCCGCGGGGCGGGTCGCTTCGGAGCACGGCCGAGCACAGGTAGAAGTTCATCCACGATCCGTACGAGCTGATCCGCCCCAGGTCGTCCAGCTTTCCCGGCAGCACGGTGAGGAACTTCTCGACCTCGGCCTTGCCGTCTTTCGCCGTGAGCGCGCCGGAAAGCAGGCCGAGGCCTTCGATGCTGTCCTTGAGCGGCTTCCTGCCCTGGTCGAGCAGACCGGCCGTGGCGGTGGTGAGGTCCGCGAGCCCGGAGACGGCCTCCCCGATCTCGGCGCGGTCACCGGCGAGGCCGGACACCAGCTCCTTCAGCGTGGAGACCAAAGTGGACAGCGCGTCGCCCTTGCCGTTGATGGTCTTCAGCACCGTGTCCAGGTTCGTGATCACGTCGCCGATCACCTTGTCGCGGCCGGCGAGCGTGGTGGTCAGCGAACCGGTGTGCGCCAGCAGGCTTTCCACCGTGCCGCCCTCGCCTTGCAGCACCTGGACGATCTCGCCGGAGAGCTGGTTGACGTCCTTCGGCGACAGCGCCTGGAACAGCGGTTTGAAGCCGTTGAACAGTTCCGTCAGGTCCAGCGCGGGAGTCGTGCGCTCCAGCGGGATCTCCGCGCCCGGCTCCAGGAGGTCCTTGGTGCCCTTGCCGCGTTCGAGGGCGATGTAGCGCTGGCCGACCATGTTGCGGTACTTGATCACCGCGTTCACGTCCGCGGGCAGCCTGCGCTGGGAGTCGAGGGAGAACCTGACGCGCGCCAGGCTGTGGTCGGCGATCTCCAGCTCCTCGATCTGGCCGACCCGCACCCCGGAGATCCGGACGTCGTCGCCGACGTTCAGCGACGTCGCGTCGAGGAATTTGGCGCTGTAGGTCTTGGTGTCGCCGAGGCCGGTGTTGGTGATGGACACCGCCAGCAGCACCGTGGCCAGTGTCGTGATGACGACGAAGATCAGCCCCTTGATCAGCGGGCTCACGAAGTTCCTCATCGCAGGGTCACCTCCGTGCCCCGGTAGAGCGGGCCGACGAGCACACTGCCCCAGGCGGGCACCTGGCTCGCCGGGACGCCCGCCGACGGCGCGACCAGCGTCGAGATCAGTTCCCGTTCCTGCGGCGAGTTCGCCAGGCCGAGGTCGCCCTGGACGCCCGGGAGCGCGGCGGTCTTCTCACCGGTCGCCTCGATGCCCTGGCTCATCATGCCGTTCGACGGATAGCAGCGAGGTTCCCCGGTGGCGTTGTAGACCGGGTCGTCCTTGCCGGGGACGTATTTGCCGCGGGGCTGGGTGATGGTGATCTCCGCGTGCAGGCCGGGTTCGTCGGTGCCCTTGCCCAGGACCTTGTCCATCTGCGGCTTCAGTTCGGCCAGCGCGGTCAGGGTGCAGGCGAAACTCGGCGAGTACTTCGCGCCGAGTTCGAGCGAGGCCCGGCTGTCGGTGGTGAGCGCGATGATGTTGGCGCGGTTGTTGGCGAGGAACGTCGTGACCTGCTGGGAGGACGACGTCACCTGCTGGTACACCGTCGCCAGCTCGGCGCGTTTCTCCTTGACCGTGTCGAGGGTGACCGCCGAGGCGCTCAGCGCGTCGAGCAGATCCGGCGCGATGTCGCCGTACAGCTTGGAAACCGTCGCGAGGTCGCGGATGTTGTCGTTCAGCGCCGGGAGGTTCGGGTTGAACTTCTGGAGGTAGTCGGCGGCGGTGGCGAAGGTGTCGCCGATCTGCTCGCCGCGACCTTCCAGCGCGGTGGCGACCGTGGTCAGCGTGGTGGCGAGCTTCTGCGGCTGCACCGCCTTGAGCAGCGGCAACAGGTTGTCGAAGACCCGCTCCAGTTCGATCGCGTTGGCCGAGCGGTCCTGGCTGATCACGTCGCCCGACGCCAGCGGCCGCGCGGTCGATCCGTCCGGAATGGACAGTTGCACGTACCGCTCACCGAACAGGGTCTTCGGCACGAGCAGCGCGGACACGTTCTCCGGCAGCTGGGAGACCTTGCCGGGCTCCATGGCCAGGTCGATCTCCGCGCCCGACGGCGTGGCGCGGACGCCGCGGATCTCGCCGACCACCACGCCGCGCGCCTTGACCTGCCCGCCCGCGCGCAGCTGGTTGCCGACCCGGTCCGCCTGCAAGGTCACCGGGACCGACGTGACGAAGTCCTTCCGGTAGATCTTGACCGACAGCAGCACGAGGGCGGACATCACCACGAGGAACAGCACCCCGGCCGTCCTGACCCCGGCTTTGCGCAGCCCGCGCCGGCTCATCCGGCCACCTGCACCGTCGTGGTCGCGCCCCAGATCGCGAGGCTGAGGAAGAAGTCGAGCACGCTGACCGCCACGATCGCGGTCCGCACGCCGCGGCCGACGGCCACCCCGACGCCCGCCGGACCGCCGCTCGCGCGGAACCCGTAGTAACAGTGGGCGAGCACGATCACGACGCTGAACACCAGCACCTTGCCGAACGACCAGAGCACGTCGCCGGGCGGCAGGAACAGCAGGAAGTAGTGGTCGTAGGTGCCCGCGGACTGGCCGTAGAACCAGACGGTGATCTGGCGCGACGCGAGATACGAGGTCAGCAGGCCGATCGCGTACAACGGGATGACCGCGAGGAAGCCCGCGATGATCCGGGTGGTCACCAGGTACGGGACGCTGGGGATGCCCATCACTTCGAGGGCGTCGATCTCCTCGGAGATCCGCATCGCGCCCAGCTGCGCGGTGAAGCCGCAGCCGACGGTGGCCGAAAGCGCCAGCCCGGCGACGAGCGGTGCGATCTCGCGGGTGTTGAAGTACGCCGAGACGAACCCGGCGAACGCCGACGTGCCGACCTGGTTGAGCGCCGAGTAACCCTGGAGCCCGACGACCGTGCCGGTGAACACGGTCATCCCGATCATCACGCCGATCGTGCCGCCGATGACCGCGAGCGCGCCGCTGCCGAAGCTGACTTCGGCGAGCAGGCGGGTGATCTCGCGGAGGTAGCGGCGCACCGCGCGCGGCACCCAGGCCAGCGCCTTGAGGAAGAAGAGGATCTGGTCGCCGAGGGTGTCCAGGAAACCGAACCGGCGGTCCACGGCTTCGCGGACCCGGGTCGCTCGGGTGGGTGCGGTCGTGGTCATCAGCTGCCCTTCGCCGGGACGAGCTGGAGGTAAAGCGTCGTCAGCACGAGGTTCAACAGGAACAGGAGCAGGAACGTGATCACCACGGATTGGTTCACCGCGTCACCGACGCCTTTCGGGCCGCCTTTCGGATTGAGCCCGCGATAAGAGGCGACGATCGCCGCGACGAAACCGAAGATGACCGCTTTGATCTCGCTGATCCAGAGGTCCGGCAGCTGCGCGAGCGCGGAGAAACTGGCCAGATAGGCACCCGGTGTCCCGTTCTGCATGATGACGTTGAAGAAATAGCCGCCGAGGACGCCGACCACGCTGACCATTCCGTTCAGGAATGCGGCGACGCCCATCGCGGCGAGCACGCGCGGCACGATCAGGCGCTGGATCGGGGAGACCCCGAGCACCTCCATCGCGTCGATCTCCTCGCGGATCGTGCGGGACCCGAGGTCCGCGCACATCGCCGAACCGCCGGCGCCCGCGATCAGCAGCGCCGTCACGATCGGGCTCGCCTGCTGGATGATCGCCAGCACACTGGCCGCGCCGGTGAAGGACTGCGCGCCGATCTGCGCGGTCAGCGAACCGATGTGCAGCGCGATCACCGCGCCGAACGGGATCGCGACCAGCGCCGTCGGCAGGATCGACACACTCGCGATGAACCAGAACTGCTGGATCAGCTCACGGGCCTGGAACGGCCGCCGGAAGGTCAGGCGGACGACGTCGAGGCCGAGCGAGTACAGCCTGCCCGTCTCCCGGAGCGCACCCGCGCCGGGGAATGAGGGTGCGCCAGTCCGGACGCCCACGCCGACCCTCCAGTTTTCCGGGCACGGCGAATACACCCCAGGTTGCGCAATTCCTTTGCTCCGAATGGCGGAGCGGAATCGTTGAATAGGATCAACGGGGTGTTACCGTGCTGTTTGCTACTGGTCGGTACGCTAATGACGCGCCTGCTTGGTGACAAGAACTTCGGTCCGATCAAGACGTCACGTCCTGGTAACCGGTGAATTCTTGTCCCTTCGTGACAAAGGCGGACGTGGATCTTGTCCGTTCTTTCGTGATCTCCGGCGCGGTGGGCCGTTCCGTGCTTCGGGGTGGGTGAGAGGCGGGACGGTCACCCGCTTGGAGTCTCGATCAGTCCTCGAGTGGCGGCGCCTTCTCGTACCTCAGGTATCTACAGCCGAGCGGGTTCGCGTGATCGCGTGGACGACACACGTGATCAGACGGACGACACACGTGACTGGACGGACGACTCGCGGGAGGACCCCGGCCGCGCGCGTGTCGTCCATCTGATCACACGTGTCGTCCACGCAATCACACGAAAGCGCCCGATTGGTCGGTCGCAGGCCGATTCCGTGAAGGCCTCCTTCCCTCAGCTCAGCCGAGGAAACTCGACCTTCACACCTTGCCCAGTACATGAAGGCCCCCTTCCTTGCGCCTAGTGCAAGGAAGGGGGCCTTCATGTACTTCAGGTGAGCGGAGCCGAGCCAGGTCAGCGCGCCAGTTCGGACACCAGTTCATAGGAGCGGACCCGGTCCGCCTGGTCGTGCACCATGGTCGTGATCATCAGCTCGTTCGCGCCCGTGTCGGCCAGCAGCGTCTCGAGTCCCTTGTGGACCGTCTCGGGCGAACCGATGACGCTGCTCGAAGCCCGGTCCTCGATGAACACGCGCTCGATGTCGGTGTACGGGTACGCCGCGGCCTCTTCCGGCGTCGGCAGCGGGATGGGGCGGCCCTTGCGCAGGCTGAGGAACGTCAAGCCGCTGGGCGCGGCGAGGTACTGGGCCCGCTCGTCGGTCTCGGCGGCCACCACGGAGACGCCGAGCATCACGTACGGCTCGTCGAGGACGTCCGACGGCTTGAACGAGTCGCGGTAGAGCGCCACGGCGGGAAGCGTGTTCTCGGCGCTGAAGTGGTGCGCGAAGGAGAACGGCAGGCCCAGTTCGCCCGCCATCCGCGCGCTGAAGCCGCTCGACCCGAGCAGCCACACCGGCGGCTTGTTGCCCTCGGCGGTCACGGCGTTGACCGCGCGCTGGTCGGAGTGCTCGAAGTAGGCGAGCAGTTCCGCGAACTGCTGCGGGAAGTTCTCCGCGGTCAGCCCGCCGGGGCCGCGCAGCGCGAGCGCGGTCCGCTGGTCGGTACCCGGGGCGCGGCCGATGCCGAGGTCGATCCGGCCGGGGTGGAACGCCTCCAGGGTGCCGAACTGTTCGGCGACCACCAGCGGCGCGTGGTTCGGCAGCATGACCCCGCCGGAGCCGACCCGGATGCGTTCGGTGGCGGCGGCGACCTGGCCGATCATCACGGCGGTCGCGGAGCTCGCGATCCCGGGCATGTTGTGGTGCTCGGCGAGCCAGTACCGGTGGTAGCCGAGCGCTTCGGTCCGGCGGGCGAGATCGAGGGTGTTGCGCAGCGAATCGCCCACACCGCCCCCGGCCACGACGGGCGAGAGGTCGAGCACGGACAGCGGGATGTCAGGCAAGGAGGTCACGCCTCGGTACAACGCGCCCGGCCCCCGATCCCTTCCCGTGACATCGGGCACCTGTCAATCGATCGAAATTAACCGACCCGATGTACTCGGTGCTCGTCGGACTTCCGCCGTTTTCACGGTACGGTTGCCCCCGAATGCGACCGTGGGAAAACCACTGAAAAGAAAGGATTGAGAGTGCCGCGTCCGGAGAGACCTTTGGGCCCCGGTGACGATCCGTTGCTCGAGTTCGCCGCCGATCTCCGGCGATTGCGGGAGAAAGCCGGAAACCCGACGTACCGCGAGCTGGGCAGGCGCGCCCACTACTCGGCCGGCACCCTCTCCGAAGCCGCCGGCGGAAAGAAGATGCCCAGCTTGGCGGTCACGTTGGCCTATGTCCGGGCGTGTGACGGGCCCGAGGCGGAGTGGGAGGCTCGATGGCACGACGTGACCGAGCGAACGCGCTCGGGAGTCAGCGATTCACCGGTTGCCCCACCGAATGGGGAATCTGCCCCTTATATCGGCTTGACCGCATTCGGGCCGGGTGACGCGGGGCGATTCTTCGGTCGCGAACGACTTGTCGAGAAACTGGTTACCCGGCTTTCGGGGCAAAGATTTCTGGCGGTTCTGGGAGCTTCCGGTTCCGGTAAGTCGTCGTTGCTGCGGGCGGGTCTGCTGCCCGTCGTCGAAGAGAACTCCGTCACGGTGCTGATGACCCCCGGCTCGCGGCCGCTGCAGGAGTGCGCCGTCCAGTTCGGCGCCGCGCTCGGCCTCGCTCCCGGTGGCCTGCTCGCCGAGTTCGCCGAGCATCCGCGCAACCTCGGTCTCGCCGCCCGCCAACTGGTCACCGACCGTGAGGGCGACGTCGTGCTGGTCGTCGACCAGTTCGAAGAGGTCTTCACGCTCTGCCAGGACGCCGACGAGCGAGCGGCCTTTCTGTCCGCGCTGGTCACCGCGACCACCGAGCCGGAGAGCCGGACCAGGGTCGTCCTCGGCATCCGCACCGACTTCTACACGCACTGCGCGCGGCACCCCGAGCTGGTCGAGGCCATGCAGGACGCGCAGATCCTCGTCGGCCCGATGAGCACCGAGGAGCTGCGGCAGGCCATCTCGCGGCCGGCGATCGACGCCGGGTACCGCGTCGAGAACGCGCTGGTCTCGCGGCTGGTCGCCGACGCGACCGGGCAGCCCGGCGTGCTGCCGCTGCTCTCGCACGCGCTGCTGGAGACCTGGCGCCGCCGCCACGGCAACACCCTCACCCTCACCGGCTACGAGTCCACCGGCGGGATCGAACGGTCGGTCGCGCAGACCTCCGAGCACACCTTCACCGCGCTGAGCGAACACCAGCAGCGGCTGGCGAACCAGATCTTCCTGCGGATGACCGCGCTCGGCGAGGGCACCGAGGACACCAAACGCCGCATCACCCGCGACGAGGTGGACGCCGACGACCCGGACGTCGCCGTCGTGCTGGACAGGCTGGCCTCCTCGCGGCTGGTCACCCTCGACGACAACGGCATCGAGATCGCGCACGAGGCGCTGATCCGCGGCTGGCCACGCCTGCGCGAGTGGCTCGCCGAGGACCGCGAGGGCCTGCGCGTGCACCGGCAGCTCACCGAGGCGACCGACGCGTGGGAGTCGGTCGGCTGCGACGACGGCTGGCTCTACCGCGGCGCCCGGCTGTCCATCGCCATGGAGTGGGCAGGCGAGCACGACAGCGCGCTCTCCCAGCGCGAACGCCGCTTCCTCGACGCCAGCGTGGCCATCGAGAACCACGAACAGGCCGTCGCGCGCCGCCGCACCCGGCGGTTGCGCCAGCTGGTCGCGCTCCTGGCCGTGCTGCTGGTGCTGGCGACGGCCGCGATGGTGTACGCCGTCCGCGCCGAGCACACGGCGACCAGCCAGCGCAACAACGCGCTCGCGCAGAAGGTCGCCGGGCAGGCCCTCGAGATGCGATCGACGAACCCGGCGCTGGCCGCGCAGCTCGCGCTGGCGGCGTACCGCGTCGACCCGGGGGTGGAAACCCGCGGCAGCGTGCTCGGGATGGTCGCCTCGCCGTATTCGACCCGGGTTCCCGGGCACGCCAACCGGGTCAACTCGGCCGCCCTGCGCGGCGACGGCCAGGTGCTGGTGACCGGCAGCTGGGACCAGACGGCGAAGCTGTGGGACGTCAAGGATCCCTATCGCCCGAGCGAGCTGGCCACGCTGTCCGGGCACACCGGCAACGTCAACTCGGTGGCGTTCAGCGCCGACGGCGGCGCGGTCGCGACGGCGGGCTGGGACAAGACCGCGCGGCTGTGGAACGTCGCCGATCCCGCGAAACCCGGGCCGGGCGTGGTGGTCGGGGAGCATCCGAGCCGGGTCAACGCGGTCGCGTTCAGCCCGAAGGCGCCGGTGCTCGCCACCTCGGACGGCGACGGCACGATCCGCCTGTTCGACGTCCGCGATCTCGCGAAGCCGGTGCTCGTGGCCACCCTGACCGGGCACACCGGCAACGTCAACGGTCTCGCCTACGCCCCCGACGGCCGGTCGCTCGCCTCGGCGGGCGCGGACAAGACCGTACGGCTTTGGGACGTCGCCGAGCCGCCCAAGGCCAGGCCGCTCGGCGTGGCGAACGGGCACACCGCAGGCGTCCACGCCGCCGCGTTCAGCCCGGACGGCCGGACGCTCGCCACCGCGAGCATCGACCAGAGCGCGCGGCTGTGGGACCTCGCCGACCCGATGGCGCCCGCGCCGCTGGCGACGATGACCGCGCACAAGACCATCGTGCGGTCCGTGGCGTTCAGCCCCGACGGGACGACGCTGGCCACGACCGGTTTCGACCGCAACGCGCGGCTGTGGGACGTCACCGATCCGCGGAAGCCGCGAGAGAAACCGCCGCTCACGGGGCACACCGCGGCGGTGGTCTGGGCGGTGTTCTCCCGCGACGGCCGCACGCTGGTGACCGCGAGCGACGACCAGACGGTGCGGCTGTGGGAGCTGCCGGGGCCCGCGATCAGCGGTGCGGCGAAGTCGGCCTGCCGGGCGGTGTTCAGCGCCGACGGGAAGCTGATGGCCACCGGGAGCCAGGACGGCGTGGTCCGCCTGAACGACGTCGCCGATCCGCGGAGCCCGCGTGAGCTGGGCAGGATCCCGGGCTTCGGCAACGGTGTCTGCGGTCTCGCGTTCAGCCCGGACGGCCGGACGCTCGCCGCCGGCTCCTGGGACCACACGATGCGGCTGATCGACGTCACCGATCCGCGGAAGCCGGTCGACCTCGGCGTCTTCGACAGACCTCCGGAGGACATCGACGCGGTCGCGTTCAGCCCGGACGGCCGGACTCTCGCGACCGCGGGCACCGCTCACACGGTGCGGCTCTGGGACGTGGCGGACCCGCGGAAACCCGTCGAACTCGCGACCCTGACCGGGCACGAGGACGACGTCCATTCGATCGCGTTCGGCCCGGACGGCCGCACTCTGCTGACCGGGGGCTGGGACCACACCGCGCGACTGTGGGACGTCTCCATGGTGAAGGCGCCGAAGCAGCTTTCGGTGCTGAAGGGGCACACCGACACCGTGTTCTCCGTGGCCTTCAGCCCGGACGGCAAGCTCGCCGCCACCGGCGGCGCCGACCGCACCGCGCGGCTCTGGGACGTGTCGGATCCGGCGGCCCCGCGGGAGTCCGCGTTGGTCACCGGACACACCGACATCGTCATCTCGGTGGCGTTCAGCGGTGACGGGAAGACCTTCGCGACCGGCAGCTACGACCGGACCGTGCGACTATGGGATGTCTCCGATCCCGGGACGGTCCGCGAGTCGGCGAGTCTCGCCGAGGATGTCGACAGGGTGAACGCGGTGGCGTTCGCCCCCGACGGGCACACGCTCGCGGCCTCCGTCGCGGACGGAAGCGTGCGTCTGTGGGAGACGAGCGCCGAACGCGCCGCCGAGCGGGTCTGCGCGACCGTGTCCCCGCGGATCACGGCGGCGGAGTGGGAACAACGCCTGCCGGGGCTCGATTACCGGCCTCCGTGCCCGTGACCACCGCCGATTCGTTGTTCGGCGTTGTTGTTCGGTGAAAGCGCCGTGACACCGAACAACGATTAGGCGCTAGAAATACCCCTGGACGTGCGATGCGTCCCCACATCGTTCACTCACCGGGGGTCTGAAGGGCTCCTTCAGGACATTCACCAGTGCCCTGAAGGAGCCCTTCAGCGTATTTCGCCCCCGCCCCAGAACGCGTTTCGTCCTCTGGATGCGGTACTTGCGTGCGCAACTACCGCATCCAGAGGACGAAACGCGCCGGGATCAGGCGGCCGGGATCCAGTCCGGGTTGGAGGCCAGGACGGTCAGCTGCTGGGTCGCGCGGGTCAGCGCCACGTACAGCACCCGTCGTCCGGTGGTCGACTCCGTGATGAGGTCGTTGGGCTCCACCAGGACGACGGCGTCGTACTCGAGGCCCTTGGAGTCGAGGCTGCCGACGACCTTGAGCCGCTCGTCCGAAAGCCCGTCGAGCCAGCCCTCGACCTCGGGCACCCGGTCCATGGCGGTGATCACGCCGACGGTGCCTTCGACGACGCCCATCAGCTCCTTCACCGCGGCCTGCGTCGCCGCTTCCAGCCCGGAGGCCTCGACCGGCCGGACCTCCGGCGTGATGCCGGTCTGCCGCACCGCGCGCGGGAGTTCGTCGGCCTCGGCGTGCCCGGCGACGACCTTCGCGGCCAGGTCGAAGATCTCCGCCGAGTTCCGGTAGTTGGTGCGCAGGGTGAACCGGCGCCGCGTCGTCTTGAGCCCGAAGGCCTGGTCCCGCGCCATCGCGGCCTCGGCCGGATCCGGCCAGGAACTCTGCACCGGGTCGCCGACCACGGTCCAGCTCGCGTACTTGCCGCGCCGCCCGACCATCCGCCACTGCATCGGCGAGAGGTCCTGCGACTCGTCGACGACCACGTGCGAGTACTCGTCGTAGTGCTCGGGCCGGGTCGGGGCGCCGCCGCGTTCGGGGTTGACCTCGATGCTCTGCCTGCCCTTGCGCCGTTTCGGCGGCGGGCCGATCAGGACGCGCAGCTCGTCGAGGAGCGCGACGTCCGCGATGGTCCAGCCGCGCGAGCGGTCGGCGAAGTCGGCGGCCAGCATGCTGATCTCGGCGCGGTTGAGCAGGCCCTTCGCCGCCGAGGCGAGCCGCTTCTCGGTGCCCAGCCACCGCAGGATCTGCGCCGGGTACAGGATCGGCCACCAGACGACCAGGAACTGGTGGAACTCGATCCGCTCGCCGAGTTCGGTGATCAGCTCGGCCTTGTCGATCTGACGGCCGTCGTCCTTCGCGTGCTGCTCGGCCTTCGCGGCGAGCGCGTCGAGCAGCAGTTCCGCGGCGCGGATCCGGGACCGGTTCGGCGGCCCGCCCGCGGTGTGGACCTTGCGGCGCACCTTGTCGAGTTCGCGCGCGTTCAGCCGCAGCACTTCGCCGCGGTAGACGATCTTCATGTCCTCGGGCGCGTCCTCGGGCGTGTCCCGCAGCGCGCGCAGCAGGATCTTGCGCATCCGCAGCGAGCCCTTGATCGCCGCCAGCGGGGCCGCGTCCTGCCGGGTCGCTTCGAGGCCGTCGAGGACCTCGCCGAGCGCGCGCAGTTCGACGTTCGTCTCGCCCATCGACGGCAGCACCCGCGAGATGTAGCTGGTGAACACCCCGGACGGGCCGATCACCAGCACGCCCGCGCCGCCGAGCTGGCGGCGGTGGCGGTAGAGCAGGTACGCCGCGCGGTGCAGCGCGACCGCGGTCTTGCCGGTGCCGGGGCCGCCGGTGATCTCCGTGACACCGCGCCACGGCGCCCGGATGACCTCGTCCTGCTCCTTCTGGATGGTCGCGACGATGTCCCGCATCTTCTCGCCACGCGACCGCCCGAGCGCGGCCATGAGCGCGCCCTCGCCGACGATCTGCATGGTCTCCGGGACCGCGTCGGCGATCAGCACGTCGTCGTCGACGTCGAGCACATTCTGCCCGGAGCACCGGATCACCCGGCGCCGGACGACGTCCATCGGCTCCTCGGCCGTCGCCTGGTAGAACGCCGCGGCCGCGGGCGCGCGCCAGTCGGTGACGAGGTTGTCGAACTCGGCGTCGCGGATCCCGAGGCGGCCCACGTAGATGTGCTCTTCGTCGAGGTGGTCGAGCCTGCCGAAGACCAGGCCCTCGTACTCCGCGTCGAGGGTCTGAAGGGTCTGATTGGCGTGGTACACCATCATGTCCCGTTCGAACAGCATCGACGCCTGCTCGAAGATCGCTTCCCGCCCGGCGCCATGGCCGATCTCATAGCCCTTGGTACGCATGGCCTCTGCCTGGGCTCGCAGTTCGGCGAGCCGGGTGTAGACCGTGTCCACATGGGCTTGCTCGATGGCGATCTCGGCCCGTCTGACCCGAGGTTCGGACACGCAACGCTCCTAAACGCTTCTATCGCCTCCGAGGGCGAAGGACGACTCTACGCGAGCTGGGCGGCGGCTTCACCAAGTCCCGGGCAACGTCACGGTGGAAGCCGTTGAGGCACGATGCTGCAATGACCAGGATCGTGGCGGGGACCGCGGGCGGCAGGCGGCTGAAGGTCCCGCCGAAGGGCACGCGGCCGACGTCGGAACGCGTGCGGGAAGCGCTGTTCAACGCGCTGGAGGTCGCCGGCGAGCTGCAGGGGAGCCAGGTCCTCGACCTTTACGCGGGTTCGGGCGCGCTCGGGCTGGAGGCGTTGTCGCGCGGCGCGTCGGGCGCGCTGTTCGTCGAGTCGGACCGGCGCGCGGTCGAAGTGCTCAAGGGGAACGTCGCCGCGCTCGGGCTCGGCGGCACGGTCCGGGCCGGGGCCGTCGAGTCCGTCGTCGCGTCTCCGGCGCCGGAGACGTTCGACATCGTCCTCGCCGATCCTCCCTACGCGGTGGATTCCACCCGCCTGGGGGAGGTCATGGCCGCGCTCGCCGAGGGCCGCTGGGTCACGGACGGGGCGCTGCTGGTGATCGAACGGGCCGCGCGGGACGGCGAGCCGGACTGGCCGCCGGGCTTCGAGCCGATGCGGACGAAGCGCTACGGCGACACCGCGCTCTACTGGGCCGAATATCAGGTGTGACGCCGCACTGAGAAACGCGCAGGAGTCCGTCGGCCTTGGTAGCGTCCGCGCCATGCGGCGTGCGGTCTGTCCCGGGTCCTACGACCCGGCCACCAATGGACATCTCGACATCATCGAGCGGGCGGCCAAGCTGTTCGACGAGGTCGTCGTCGCGGTGGGGGTGAACAAGAGCAAGAAGGGCCTGTTCACCACCGAAGAGCGGATGGACATCCTGCGCGAGATCACCGCGAAGCTGCCGAACGTGCGCGTCGACTCCTGGCAGGGACTCCTGGTCGACTACTGCCGCGAGAACGACATCATCGCGGTCGCGAAGGGCCTGCGGTCGGTCAGCGACTTCGACTACGAGCTCCAGATGGCCCAGATGAACCGCGAGCTGACCGGGCTCGAAACGCTGCTGATGGCGAACAACCCGGCCTACGGTTTCGTGTCGAGCTCGCTGGTCAAGGAGATCTCCGCGCTCGGCGGCGACATCGAGCACCTGGTGCCGCCGATAGTGTTCAAACGCCTCTCGGAGAAGTACGCCGAACGAGGTTGACCCGAACGGCCGAAGCCGTTGGTCGGTCAGCGGTGAGCGGCGGTGGAGAGTTCACCTCGACGCCTTCTGGCGAACACACGATCGGGTTACGGTCCGAAAATGACCAACAAACGATCGCGGGCCGCCGCCGCGCTGCTCGTTCTGCTTGTCACGTTCTTCGGTGGGGTCGGTGCGGCACAGGCCGCGACGCCCGTCTCCATCCAGCAGAACCCTTGTGGGGATCTCACCGGGTTCAAGCACACGTCGCTCTCGTCGCTGCCCGCCGAGGCGACGACGACGTACGACCTCATCCAGAAGGGTGGGCCGTACCCGTACCCGGACAACGACGGAACCGTCTTCTCGAACCGGGAGAACATCCTCCCGAAGTGCGCTTCCGGGTACTACCACGAGTACACCGTCCCGACCCCGGGCTCGTCGAACCGCGGCACGCGCCGCATCGTCACAGGGACCGGCGGGGAGTACTTCTACACCGGCGACCACTACAAGACCTTCTCCGTGATCGACGTCAAGGGCACCCCGGCGCCGACCTGCGGTGACACCTCGAAGCTGGCGAAGATCGGCTACTCGACGCTGTCCTCCGCGGCGAAGTCCGTGGTGGACAAGGCCCGTGGTGGCGCGACCGGGACGGTCTACGAGAACCGCGAGGGTGTGCTGCCGTCGTGCGCCTCCGGTTACTACCAGCTGTTCCCGGTGGGGACGAACGACCGCGTGATCTCCGGCAAGGGCGGCGAGATCGTCTACACGCCCGACCACTACGCGACCTTCAAACTGGTGAATCTCAACGGCTGAGCCGCCCGTGCAACGTTTCGTGCCTCCTCGTCCGTGAGTTACACCGGAACACGGATGAGGAGGCACGATGCGGTCTGGGGACGACGCGAGCTTCAGGGAGTTCGCCAGGGACAAAGCGCTACCGCTGCGGCGGACGGCGTACCTGCTCTGCGGCGACTGGCATCTCGCGGAGGATCTGGTCCAAACCGCGCTGATCAAGCTCTACCGGGTCTGGCCGAAGGTCCGCCGGAAAGGGCCCGTCGACAACTACACGAGGCAGATCCTGATGCGCTGCTGGCTCGATGAGCGGCGGCGACCGTGGCGGAGCAGAGAGAACCGCGACGGCGTCGTCCCCGAAGAGCCGATGGCCCCGGCTGATGCCGGCATCTCGGATTCGCTGCTTTGCGCCCTCGCCGAAGTTCCACCGAAACAGCGCGCCGCCGTCGTGCTGCGCTACTGCGCCGATCTCCCGGTCACGGAGGTCGCCGTCGCGCTGCGCTGTTCGGAAGGGACGGTCAGGAGCCAGGCCGCGCGAGGACTCGACGTCCTCCGCGCGGCCCTGCAGAGACAGCACGACGAGGCTGTCTTCGGGAGGAGCGCGTGATGGACGAACTCGAGAACAGGCTGCGCGGGATCAAGCTGGCCGAGCCCCCGCTGGGCTTCGACCCGGACGAGGTCGCCGGGACGGCGGCGAAGAAGGTGCGGAACCGGCGGGCGGTCGTCTCGACGGGGGTGGCGACGCTGGCGGTGATCGCGGCGGCGGTGGTCTTCGTGGCGCCGGGGGAGAACGGGGCGTCGCTCGCACCGGCGGCGGCGTCGTCGTCGCAGCAGCCCAAGCCGAAGGACGACCTTCAGCACTTGAAGGACGTGGTGCCGCAGGTGATCACCGGCGCGAAGAACATCGAAGTGAAGGACTTCGTGGGGGGACACGGGGACCTGAAGACCGCGGAGATCAAGTACACCGACGCCGCGGGGCGGCCGCGGGGCGTCAACCTCACGATCGCCGGTCCGGCGAGCACGAAGGAAGGCTATCCGCGTGAAGACCGGTGCAACCCGGAGAAGGTGGCCGACGGGATCGGGCCGGACCGGAAGCCGATGCGGTGCGTGGAGCTTCCCCGGCCGGACGGGAACTTCGTCGTGATCTCCGAGACCGCGTCGAAGTCGGTGGACATGGACGGCGACGTCATCGTCGGCCAGGGTTTCTCGACCGGGAAGCCCGTCACCCGCAACGCGATCGCCTTCCGGCCCGGTGGCGGCTCGGTCAACATCTTCGACCTCGGCACGCTGGACGACGCCCCCCGCGAAAGCCCGTCCTTGACCGACCAGCAGCTGCTGGCGCTGATCCTGGATCCGGCGTTCGTGCCGCGGTGATCATGGCGCGCGGTATCGGGCGGGACACGCCCGGTACCGCGCGCTTTCACCCCTTACGGCGGCGATGAGGGCAAACTGAGTTCAGGGAATGTGGGGATCGCTGTAGGTAGGGAGTGGCCGTGTACCGGGTTTTCGAGGCGCTCGACGAGCTCGTCACCATCGTGGAGGAAGCCCGCGGCGTGCCGATGACCTCCAGTTGCGTCGTCCCGCGCGGGGAGGCGCTCGAACTGCTCGACGACATCCGCGACGCCCTTCCGGGTGAAGTGGACGACGCGCAGGACGTCCTCGACAAACGTGATCAGCTGATCCAGACCGCCCGCACCGAAGCCGCGGAGACGGTCACCACGGCGAACACCGAGGCGGACCGCACCGTCGCCGACGCGCAGGCCGAGGCCGAGCGCATCCTCGCCGACGCCCGTGCCCGCGCCGAGCAGATGATGGGCGACGCGCACGACGAGGCCGAGCGCATGGTCGCCGCCGGGCAGGCGGAGTTCCAGAACCTCACCGACCGCTCGCGGGCGGAGTCGGAGCGGATGATCCAGGCCGGTCGCGACGCCTACGAGCGCGCCATCGAGGACGGCCGCGCCGAACAGGCCCGGCTCGTCGCGCAGACCGAGGTCGTCCAGGCCGCGCACGGCGAGGCGGCGCGCATCGTCGACGAGGCGCACGTCGAGGCCGACAAGCAGCGCGGTGACTGCGACGCCTACGTCGACGGCAAGCTCGCCGAGTTCTCCGAACTGCTGGCGACCACGCTGCGGACGGTCGATTCCGGGCGCAACCACTTGCGGTCCCCGATCAACCTGCCGGGGAACAGCCGGACCTCGCTGTACGACTACCAGGCCTGACAAGTCCGTGAAGGCCTCCTTGAGGGACCCAGAGTCCCTCAAGGAGGCCTTCACGGACCGATGGGCCGACCGTGCCCGAAAGTGAGTGGCGGGGGCTGCGTACCCTGGTGACCGATGTCTGAGAACAAGTCGCCGCAGGCCAGGCCTGCGCAACTGGACGACCGGAGCCCGTGGGTGCTCGACACCCGCGAACTCGGCCGTCACGCCGGCCTGAGCAAGGCCGTCCAACGCACCGTGCCCGTCGAGACCGCGCTCGGGGTGCCCGACGTCATCACCATCGACGCCGGCTCCGACCTCGAGCTCGACCTGACGCTCGAGTCCGTCGTCGAGGGCGTGTACGTCAGCGGTACGGCGTCCGCCGTCGCGACGGGGCACTGCTCGCGGTGCCTCGACCCGATCACCGAGGACGTCGAGGTCGATCTGACCGAGCTGTTCGCGTACCCGGGCTCCGCGACCGAGGAGACCACCGACGAGGACGAGATCCCCCGTCTGGTGGACGACCGGATCGACCTCGAGCCGACGGTCCGCGACGCGGTGGTGCTGGCGCTCCCGCTGGCCCCGCTGTGCACCGAGGACTGCCAGGGTCTGTGCATCGAATGCGGTGTCAAGTGGGCCGATCTCCCGCCCAGACACGGGCATGAGAAGATAGACCCTCGGTGGGCCGCGCTGGTCGATCGTTTCGGCGACGAAACGGGCGATGACCAGGCTGACGGCCCCGGAAAGCAAGCCTGACGAGCACCAGCTCGATCCGGAGAAGCAAGTTCGCTCGCGACCGCGGGCAGACCGTCTGAAGGAGATCTACTCGTGGCCGTCCCGAAGCGGAAGATGTCGCGATCCAACACCCGCGCGCGCCGCAGCCAGTGGAAGGCGGCTCCGGTTCAGCTGGTGCCCTGCTCCAACCGCGCCTGCAAGCAGCCGAAGCTCCAGCACATCGCGTGCCCGGCCTGCGGCCAGCACAACGGTCGCCAGGTCGTCGAGCCCGCCTGATCGGCAGCCGACGACATGGGGGGCAAGTCGGCCGGTGGACCACCCGCCGACCCCGCACCACTGCTCGAAGCGCTCGGGATCACCATCGAACCCGGGCTGCTGACGCTGTCGCTGACCCACCGTTCTTATGCCTATGAGAACGGTGGGTTGCCGCCGAACGAGCGCCTGGAGTTCCTCGGGGACGCGGTGCTGGGTCTGGTCGTCACCGACCACCTCTACAACACGCATCCCGACCTGGCCGAAGGTCAGCTCGCGAAGCTCCGCGCCAGCGTGGTCAACATGCACGCGCTGGCCAGGGTCGCGCGCGGCCTCGGCGAAGGCGGGCTGGGCAAGCACCTGCTGCTGGGCAAGGGCGAAGAGCTCACCGGCGGCCGGGACAAGGCGAGCATCCTCGCCGACGGGCTCGAAGCCGTCATCGGCGCCGCGTACCAGCAGCACGGTATCGACATCGCGCGCAAGCTCGTGCACCACCTGTTCGACGGTCTGCTCGCCGAAGCGCCGCTGCGCGGTGCCGGCCTGGACTGGAAGACCAGTCTCCAGGAGCTGACGGCGTCGGCCGGGCTCGGCGTACCCGAGTACAAGGTCGAGGACACCGGTCCCGATCACCGCAAGGAGTTCAGCGCCACCGTCCTCGTCGGCGGGCGTGAACTCGGCTACGGCTCGGGGACGACCAAGAAGGAAGCCGAACAGAAGTCGGCCGAGACGGCCTGGCGTCAGCTTTCGGCCGAGCTCGACATCGAACAGCCGCCGAAGACGACCTGAGTCCTCTTCAGCGGGACGGTTCGTTGACGTCCGAGTCGGTGAATCAGTAACGTCGACGCAGTCCGCCGCCACTGACGCGACCTTTCGGGTCGCCTTGTCGAGAGGTCGGCGGATGCGTCATTTCTGCCTTGTCACAGCAACGGCCTTGGCCTTGGTCGCCGCTCCTGCCACGGCGTCGGCCGCTCAAGTCGTCCGGGTGACTTCGCTCGGCGCGCTGCAGTCCGCGATCGACAAGGCAGGCCCCGGCGATGAAATCCGGCTGGCCGACGGAAGCTACTCGGCGGGCTCGGCGATCTCGATCAAGCGGTCCGGGTCGGCGAGCGCGCCGATCACGATCACCGCGGAACACGTCGGCAAGGCCGAGATCAAGGGATCCGCGGGCTTCACGTTCTCCTCGAACGCGTCGAACGTCGTCCTGCGCGGCTTCAAGCTCCGGCACGGTGGTTCGCTGAGCGTGCCCGCGGGCAGCACGCACAACCGGCTGACCCGGCTCGACGTCCAGCTCGCCGGCGGTGGTAACTGGGTCACGCTCAACGGGAACGACACCGAGTTCGACCACAACGTGCTGCAGAACCGCACCAGCCAAGGCGTCTTCCTCCAGGTGCTCGGGCCGTCGGACGACATGGCCAAACGGGTCCGCGTGCATCACAACTACTTCTACAACCACCAGTTCACCGGTTCGAACGGTGGCGAGTCGATCCGGTTCGGGCTGAGCAACCATCAGAAGTACAAGGCGGACGGGATCGTCGAGTACAACCTGTTCGAGAAGGCCGACGGGGACTCCGAAGCGATCTCCGTGAAGTCGTCGGACAACGTCGTCCGGTACAACACGATCCGCGACAGCCGCGGGTTCATCGTGCTGCGCCACGGGGACCGCAGCGTGATGGAGGGGAACATCCTGCTGGGGAAGTCCGGGATCCGCTTCCACGGCAACGATCACAAGATCGTCGGCAACTACGTGAACTCCACGGCGAACCGCGGGATCGTCTTCGGCTCGGGCGACGAGGCCGACAGCGGACCGGACAGCAAGCTCCACGACCGGCCCGACCGCGTCGTGGTCGCGTACAACACCGTGGTCGGCACCACCGACGGCATCCATGGCGACGGTGGCGACTTCAAGCCCAAGGACTGCGTGCTGGCGAACAACATCCTGCGGGGGACGGGGACGCTCGTGAGCATGCCCGGTGGTTCGGACGTGAAGTACGAGGGGAACATCGCCTGGGGCGGGCCCGCCGGGATGCCTTCGAGCGGGTACAAGGCCGTCGATCCCCAGCTGGCGCAGGACTTCCGGCTGTCCGCGGGAAGCCCTGCGATCGACGCCGGTGTCGGGTCCTATCCCTTCGCGGGGACCGACATCGATCTCCAGGCGCGGTCCGGGAAGTTCGACGTCGGGGCCGACGAACTGCTGGCCGGCGGGACACGGAAGGCGTTGACGAAGGCGGACGTCGGGCCGCTCGCGCCCTGACCCTGGCGGGCTGAAAGCGTCCTTCACCGCATCCGACGCGGTGAAGGACGCTTTCGTCGCATGGCATGCGGGGAAAGTCCCCTTCAGCCCGCGTCCGGCGCCCAGTGGGAGAATCGTCGGCATGCCCGAACTTCCCGAGGTCGAAGTGGTCCGTGCCGGGCTGGAGGCGCATGTCGCCGGCCGGACGATCACCGACGTCGAAGTCCTGCACGCCCGCGCGATCCGCCGTCACGAACTGGGCGCCGAGGACTTCAGCGGACGGCTCTCCGGCACCAAGATCACCGCCGCCCGGCGCCGCGGCAAGTACCTGTGGCTGGAACTCTCCGACGGTCAGGCCATGCTCGCGCACCTCGGCATGAGCGGCCAGATGCTCGTCCAGCCCGACGACGCGCCCGACGAGAAGCACCTTCGCGTGCGGTTCCGCTTCGCCGACAACGGGCCGGAGCTGCGCTTCGTCGACCAGCGGACCTTCGGCGGTCTCGCGCTCGCGGAGCTCACCGAGGTCGACGGGACGGCGTTGCCGGGCACCATCGCGCATATCGCCCGCGACCCGATGGACCCGCGTTTCGACCTCGACCAGGCCGTTCGCGCGCTGCGGTCGAGGCGGACCGAGATCAAACGCGCCCTGCTCGACCAGACCCTCGTCTCCGGTATCGGCAACATCTACGCCGACGAGGCCCTCTGGCGGTCCAAGCTCCACTGGGCCCGCCCGACCGACAAGCTGACCGCGGCCCACGGCCGCACCGTGCTCACCGCCGCCGGCGAGGTGATGGCCGCCGCGCTCGTCGCGGGCGGGACGTCGTTCGACGCGCTTTACGTCAACATCAACGGCCAGTCCGGATACTTCGACCGGTCGCTCGACGCCTACGGCCAGGAAGGACTGCCGTGCGGCCGGTGCGGGACGGCCATCCGGCGGGACCCGTTCATGAACCGCTCGTCGTTCTCCTGCCCGCGTTGTCAGCCGAAACCGCGTGTGAGGTGAAAACTGACGTGTATGAATGGGGGCGGGTAGTCAACTAGCATGAACGGGCACGACATGTAGGGAGTGGGATGGTGGCCGCGACCGAGCCCGGCAAGACGACGCTCGCCGACAAGATCGACAAGCTCTTCCAGATCGTGCTGAGACCCGATCGTGAGCCGTACAGCCACGAGGAGGTCGCCAAGGCCTGCCGGGAGGCGACCGGCGAGAGCTTCTCGACGACGTACCTGTGGCAGCTGCGCACCGGCCGCCGCGACAATCCCACGAAACGCCACCTCGAAGCGCTCGCCCAGTTCTTCGGTGTCTCGCCGGCGTACTTCTTCGACGATGAGCAGAGCGCCAAGATCGCCGAAGAGCTCGCTCTGCTCGGCGCGCTCCGTGACGCGGGCGTCCGCGACGTCGCGCTCCGGGCCGTAACGCTTTCCCCCGACGGACTCGACACCATCAGCGACATGATCGACGCGATCGCCCGCAGGGAATCCGGACGG
This sequence comes from Amycolatopsis azurea DSM 43854, assembly GCF_001995215.1. Classification (GTDB taxonomy): domain Bacteria; phylum Actinomycetota; class Actinomycetes; order Mycobacteriales; family Pseudonocardiaceae; genus Amycolatopsis; species Amycolatopsis azurea. Next base: position 20,645 of record NZ_MUXN01000038.1, on the reverse strand, counting down.
GGCGGCTCGAAGAAGGAGGCGTGAGTGGACCGCCGTCGCAAGGAGTTGTGGCGCCGCTGCCGGAGTCTCGCCGACGGTGTCACCCTGCCCGAACCCTTCGACGCCGACGCCTTCATCGCCGGACTGGCCGCCGAACGCGGCCGCCCGATCGAAGTGATGCAGGTCAGCATCCCCGCCAGTGGCCCGTGCGGGCTCTTGATGAGCACCGAGAGCACGGACTACATCCTCTGTCCGACCAACACCACCGCCCTGCACCGGCGGCACATCCTCCTGCACGAGGTCGGCCACCTGCTGTGCGGCCATGTCGGTGCGGACGCGGGAGCCGACGGGATCGCGCTCGACGCGGCCGCCAGCAAGACCCTCATGCCGAACCTGTCGCCCGAACTCGTCCGCCGGGTCCTCGGCCGCACCGGATACAGCGCCGTCGAGGAGCAGGAAGCCGAACTGCTCGCCAGCCTGCTGGCGCAGCGCGTCGCCCGGACGGCGGGCCGCGGCGCGGCGCACCTCGACGAGAGCGCGAGCGACCTGGCCGGAGAGAAGGCCAGGGTCGACAATCTTTTCGGCAGCCGGAAACGACGACTGCCGTGACCGAGACCATCGCGTACTTCTGTTGCGTGGTGGCTTGCGCGGGCTTCGGGTACAAGCTGATCCAGGCCCGGCACACCCAGCCGTTACGGCGGATGTGGTTCCTCAGCGCGTTCGGGATGTGCATCGCGGGCGGCATCATGCTGCTCACCCCGGCCATGGAGAACGCCGTCGGCGTCGAAGAACCCATCGGCAGCCTCCTGAACCTCGCCGCGGACGTGCTCAAGATCGGCGCGATGGCCTTCGCGGTCGCGTTCGCGCATTCGCTGAAACTGGGGGAGGGCAAGCGGATCGGCTGGCACGCGATGTTGTCCTGGATCGTCGTGGCCGCCGAGATCGTGCTCTTCTTCCTCTCCGACAGCTATCGAGTCGGCGAGCACACCGCCGCCGGACCGGGCGGGCTCGGCTGGTTCGTCGCGTACAACGTCCTGTTCCTCGTCTACGGCTTGATCAGCCTGCTGACCTTCTCGATCCTCTTCGCCCGCTTCGCGCGTCACGCCGATCCCGGACCGCTTCGCACCGGGCTGTGGCTGCTCGTCGGCGGCGGGGTTTCCGCGCTGGCCTGGACTTTCTGGGACGTCGACGACATCTACGTCCTCGCCACCACCGGCGCGGTCGACGCCGGTGAGGACACGCTCTCGGCGATCTTGGCGGCGCTGAGCGTCGGGCTCGCCGGGGCGGGCGCGACGCTCAGCGTGTGGGGACCGGCGCTGGCCACCCCGTTCCGCCTGATCGGCCTGTACCGGACGTACCGCCGGATCGAGCCGCTGTGGACCGCGCTGCGCGAAGCCGTCCCGGGAATCGCGCTGGACCCGGGGCCCGGTATGCCGGGCGGCGTCGAATTCGCCTTGTACCGCAGGGTCATCGAGATCAGGGACGGCCATCTCGCGCTGCGCCCGTACTTCGATCCGGAGGTCCCCGCGGTCGCGGAAACCGAGGCCCGCAAGGCGAAGATCCCCGAAACCCGCGTCCCCGCGACGATCGAGGCAGCCGCCTTGGCCGCCGCGATCGTCGCTTCCGGCGCGGGCCGCCGGTACGCCCCCGACGACGTTCCGGCGACCTACCTCGACGAGCCGGACATCGCCGCCGAAGCGGCGTGGCTGGTCGAGGTCACCCGCGCCTGGCGACGGTCCACAGTGGTCGGTCGCATCCGGGACCGGGCACGGGAATCGCTTGTGGCTTAACGGAGCATGCGGTGTCCCCAATGTGGCATTGGGGACACTCAGCGTCCCCAATGCCACATTGGGGACAGCCGTCACGAACTCCTTGGTGCGGAAGGACTTCAGACCCGGACGCGGCGCATCGTGGCGAACCCGCCGGCACCCGCGACGCAGACCAGCAGCGCGAGCACGCCGGTCAGGCCGCCCACGGTCAGCGTGCTGAAGAACGTGCCGAGCTTCGACCACGAATCGGTCCAGCTGAGCACCAGCACCACGCTCAGCAGCACCAGGACCTGCGCGGCGCCGAACACGATCACGCCCAGCACCGAAGCCCGCCGGTAGATCAGGCCGTACCACATGCCGTAGAGGAACATCAGCACCAGGAACACGAACGACGTGAGCAGGGTCAGGTACCAGGGACCGTCGAGCAGCCACGGCACCCGGAAGTAGTTGAGCCCGAGCCCCCAGCCGCCGGTTCCCTTCTCGATCGCCTGGAGCACGGTGATCCCCACCGCGTACAGCGCCGAGAGCCCGGTGACCAGCAGGACCGTGCCCAGGTAGTACGACCGCCTCGACACGCCGAGCGCCAGCCCGAACGGCAGCGACTTCGTCATGCTCATGGCGCCGCAGACGAGCATGAACACGAACAGCGTGAACAACCCGCCGGAGTAGTTCTGCTCGGGTGTTTCGGGGATCACCGAGAAGATGACCACGTTCACCCCGAAGGCGAAAAGCGTGACGCCGACCGGGAGGACCAGGTACTGGAGCCGGTCCACCAGGTGATAACGCGCGATGTTGACCAGGGTGTTCACGCGGACGCCTCCTCTGCGGTCGTCGCCTGTCCGTTGGAGGTGTGCACCATCAGCTGCTGCAAGGAAAGCGGCTCGAGCTTCAGGTGCAGGGCCTGTGCCCGCGCCTTCGCCGCCGCGTCGAGCGAGTCGGCGACGGTGACCGAGGCCCGCGACCCGATCTTGCGGCGGTGCAACACCCGGCGGCCGGCGACGAAGTCGTCCACCGCGAGGGCGGGACCGCTGACCGTGGCGGCCGAACCGCGCAGGTCGTCGGCGGGCGCGTCGAGGACGACACGGCCCTTGTCGATCATCACGACGTGCTCCAGCAGATCGGCCACTTCGTCGATCAGGTGCGTGGAAAGCAGGACCGTGCGCGGGTGATTCGAATAGTCGTCGAGCAGCCGGTCGTAGAACAGCTGCCGGGCGACGGCGTCGAGACCCGCGTACGGCTCGTCGAGCAGCGTGAGCTCCGCGCGAGCCGCGAGTCCGATCGTGATCGACAGCGCCGAGCGCATCCCTCGCGAGAGCTTCTTGATCGGGCGCTTCAGCGGCAGATCGAAGTCGGCCAGCAGCGTGTCGGCCAGTTCGGCGTCCCAGTTCGGGTAGAACCACGACGCCGCCGCGAGGGCGTGCCGGACCTTGAAGTCCGGGAACTGCTGGTCCTCGCGGACGAGCACCATGCGCCGCAGCACCCGCTCGTTCTCCACCGGGTTCTCCCCGAACACGCGGACCGAGCCCGTGCTGGCGAACTCCAGTGCGGTGACGATGCGCAGGAAGGTGCTCTTGCCCGCGCCGTTGCGGCCCAGCAGGCCGGTGATCTTGCCTTCTTCGATGTCGACCGAGACTTCGCCGAGCGCGAGGTGGTCGCCGTAGCGCCGGGTCAGGCCGGTGGTCGAGATGGTCGGCGTCATGCGGCGGGTCCTCCGTTCCGGTGTCCGTTCCCGCGGATGAGCGAGATCAGGGTTTCGTCGTCGATGCCGAGGCGCCTCGCTTCGATGAGCATCGGGTCGAGGTACTGCTCGGCGAACCGCTGCCGCCGGTCGGTGAGCAGCTTCTGCCGCGCGCCACCGGCGACGAACATGCCGATACCGCGCCGTTTCTCGAGCAGGCCGTCGTCGGCGAGCACGTTGATCCCCTTGGCCGCCGTCGCCGGATTGATCCGGTAGAAGGCGGCGAGTTCGTTGGTTGACGGCACGCGTTCCCCCTCGGCCAGGCTTCCCTCGGCGATGTCGTCGGCGATCTGTTCGGCGATCTGCACGAACAGGGGTGTTCCTTCGTCGAGCACGACACCTCCGTCCCCAGTCTTCGTGCACCTCGTTGGTGCAGTGGTTCATTACTGGAGTAAGTAACCCATGAACTACCCGTCGGGCGCAAGTGGCTTCCGCCTTGCGCACTACTGTGCAATGCGTGGTACCTTCTGTTGCGTAAGACTGGGAGGGACGCGACTGTGGAGATCAGTCAGCTACTTAAAGGCGTGCTGGACCTCGCCGTTCTCGCGGTGCTTCGCGGAGAGGACGGCTACGGCTACGACGTGCTCCGAAGACTCCGGGTCGCGGGGTTGCAGGAAGTGGGCGACGCTTCGGTGTACGGGACGCTTCGGCGGTTGTACAAGGCAGGCCTGCTGACGTCGTACGTGGTGCCGAGTGAAGAAGGCCCGCACCGCAAGTACTACAGCCTCAACGAGCCGGGTCGTCAGCGCCTCGAAGAGTCGGGGCAGACCTGGCGGACTTTCGCCACGACAATGAACAGCCTGTTGGGAGAGGCAGCATGAGCACGCAGAATCCGACCGCCGTGCGGGTGTATCTGGCGAGGGTCAGGAGCGCGCTCGCCGACCTGCCCGAGAGCGAAGTCGAGGAAATCCTCGAAGACGTCCGGCCCCATCTCGCCGAAATGGAGGCCGAACTGGGGGACAACCCCAAGGTCGACGCCCTGATCGAGCGGCTGGGCAGCCCCGAGAGTTACGCCGCCGAGCTGCGTGCGTCCGGTGGCTATCCGCCGCGTCCGCCCGAGTCGGGCGACGGCACCACCATCCTGAAGGTGAAGACCGGGATCGGCGGAGCGCGGTTCGCGTTCTGGGGGCTGGTGTTCTCCATGGGCGGGTTCGCGCTGTTCGGCTTCGCGGCCGCGGTGTGGGTCCGGGTGGAACCGTTGCTGGGCCTGCTTTTCATCGCCCCCGTGCTCGCGATCAGTGTCGCCTACGTGGTGCGGCGGGGTGTCGCGCCGATCGCGGAACTGTCCGAGGTGATCAAGCTCCGCGAGATCGTGAAGTCGTTCCAGAGCAACCGGAACGGCAAGGGACTGACCTACTTCCGCACGCTCAAGCCCGCGTGGTGGGTGCTGTGCGCGGCGGTGCTCGTCGTGTTCGGCCTGCTGCTCGTGCTCCGCGACGCCGAGGCGGTTCTGTTGCTGCCGTTGATGTTGCTGGCGGCCGTCGCGGTGGTCTGGGCGGGACCGAAGCTGAAGACCGACCGGCGGCTGCTGTGGCTGGCCGTACCGATCTCGGCGTTCGTCGTCGGCAGCATGCTCGGCGGGGCGGGCGCGGCCGTCGACCTGATCGCGAAACGGTCCTACTCCGACGGTCCCTACGCCAACGGCTACTCGCCGAACTACAACGACAGCTACGGCAACCCGCAGCTGATGTACGGCAGCCAGGACGTGGAGAACATCTACGCGTTCGACGCCGAGGGCAAGCCGCTGACGGAGATCTATCTCTACGACGAGAACGGCCGTCCGCTCAGCACGACCCGGTACGCCTGCGAGAAGAGCACGGGCGAGAAGCGGAGGGTCGGCGACGACAACCGCTATCCGCGCCCGCATCTCGATCGGGGCGTGGAGGACAGTCAGGGGAGCCGCAACGGTTACAACGGTTCCCGCGGCTACTGCGAGGAAAGGGCCGACGTCCCGTTCAGCGCGGCGATCCCGAAGGGTGCCCCGGTGCCGCCTTCCTCGTCCGCCCAGGCGCCGCCGTCCTCGACTCCGGCGCCGCCGTCGAACTCCACCCAGCCGACGCGCTAGGTGGCCCGGGTGGGGGCGGACGTCGGGGGCCGCCCCACCCATTTCGTTCCGGAATGTGACCTGGTGAAACGCCTTCGAACCCCGTCGCGGCCGCTACTCTTCTCGGATGCGTCACCGCGACGAGCCGACTCTCGAACGCGAGCGCGAACTCGGGAGAATCGAAGCGGCGCTCGACTCCGCCACGGCGGGCGAGGGCCGGGTTCTTGTCGTCGAGGGCCGGGCGGGGATCGGCAAGACCCGGCTGCTCCAGGAGACCCACGCACTGGCGAAAGGCCGTGGTTTCGGCCTGGTGCGGGCTTTCGGCGACGCGCTCGAAGCCGCGATGGCCTGGGGTGTCGTCCGTCAGCTGGTGGAGCACTCGCTTTCCCGTCAGGGCGGGAAGATCCTCGACGCCGCGGCCGCAGATCCGAGCGAAGCCGAACTATCCAGGACGTTGCACGCGTTGTGGTGGGTCGCGGTCGATCTCTCGTCGGTGCGGCCGTTGCTCATCACGGTCGACGACGCGCACTGGGCGGACCCTTCGTCGCTGCGCTTCCTCGTCTACCTTTCGCGCCGGATCGCCGATCTGCCGATCGTGCTCGTCGTGGCGACCCGGCCACCTGCGGAGAACGCCGGTCAGCTGGCCCTTCTGAGCGTCTCGCGGCAAGTGGAACGCGTACTGCCGAAGGCGCTTTCGCCCGAAGCGCTCGCCGAACTCGTCACGGCCCGAGGGGTGCGTCCCGCCTGGGACGTGGTCACCTCGCTGCACGAGGCCAGCGGCGGAAATCCTTTTCTGGCCAGGGTTCTCGTCGACGAGATCGACGCGCTCGGACTGCCGCTCGACGTCGGTACGACCGCCCTCGACGTCGGAAAGCTGGGCCCCAGCACTGTTTTCCGCGCGGTACTGGGCAGGCTTCCCGGCGATGCCGTCGCGCTCGCCGGAGCGGTCGCGATCCTCGGCACCGGCGGTGATCCGTGGCAGGCCGGAGTGCTCGCGAAGCTTGACGCCGCAAGGCTTTCGGCCGCCGTCGAGGCACTGATCGCGGCCAACGTGTTCACCGCGGACGGTGACCATCTCGTCTTCGTCCATCCGGTCGTCCGCGAGGCCGTCCTCGCCGAACTGGGCCCGATCGCCCGTGCGGCACTGCACGCTGACGCCGCGAAGGCGTTGTGCGAGGCGAAGGCTCCGGCGGATCGGGTCGCCGCTCATCTCGTGCGGGCGCCGAGAGGCACCTTGCGGGGCTCGGCCGGGATTCTGCGCGAGGCCGCGGCCTCGTTGCTCTCGGCGGGGGACCCGAGGACGGCCGCCGCGCATCTGCGCCGGGCCGTCGAGGAGAGCCCGGACGACGCCACGCTGCGGGCCGAACTGGGCCGCGCGCTGCTTCGAACGGGCGAGGCCGTCGAGGCACGGCGGCACCTCCTGGTGGCGGCGGACGGTGTCCCCGACGCCGAACTCGTCGCGGCCGCCGCTTCGGCCACGACGGTCGTCGACGGACCCGAAGCCGCCGTCGCGGAACTCCGCGAGGCGATCGCCGCCCGTCCTGGCGGCCCGCGCGATCCCGGCCGGATCCATCTGGAAGCGCGGCTCGCGGTGATCCGCTCGTTCCTGCCGCACCATCGGCGGACGGCGTCCGATCACCTGAGCGCGTACGCGAGCTTGAGCGGCGGGACCCCCGACGAACGAACGCTGCTCGGCCTGCTCGCGCAGATGGGGCGCTACGAGGTCCGGCCCGCGGACGAGGTCGCCGCGACCGCCTGCCGCGCGCTGGCCAACGGCGCCTACTTCGCAGACGCCACCGGGAGAATCGACGTGATGGTCGGCTGGGTGGTCGCGATGCTCGCGCTGATCTCCGCCGACGGGATCGACGAGGCGGGCCGGGAGATCGAGCGCGCGCGACAGCGAGTGCGGGAGCACGGTTCACCCGTCGAGTTCGCGATGGTCGCCAACGCCGGGCTGTTCCTCGACTGGCGGCTCGGCAATTTGACCGCCATGGAGGCCGAAGCCGAGGGCGCGCTCGCCGCCATCGGCGCCGAGGAGCCGTCGCCGCAGGTGATCGCGCTGCGGGCGACGGCTACGCACTTTCTCGCCTACGCCGCCTTGGAACGGGGTGACCTCGAAACCGCCGCCGACGTGCTGGCGCGGTTCGACGGTGCCCACGGCGACGGTCCGCGCATGATGCCGACGACGTGGCTGCACGAACCTCGCGCGCTGATCGCGCTCGCCATCGGGAATCCCGTGCTCGCCAGGACGCAGGCGTTGCTGCAGCGCGACGAGATGCGAGCGGTGGGCGTCGACCCGCCGACCATTCCGTGGCGGGTCCCGGCCGTGAGCGCCGCACTGTTGCTCGGTGAGTCGGACCACGCCCTGGAACTGGCCGAGGAACAGGTGATCATCGCGCGGAAGTGGGGGACCGCGACCGAGATCGGCGCCGCGCTGCGGTTGCTCGCGCACGCCGACGACGACCGGCGGCTGGACCTGCTGGCCGAGTCGGTCGGCGTGCTGGAACGGTCCCCGGCCCGGCTGCATCTCGCCCGTTCGCTGATCGACCTCGGCGAGGCGATGTGGGCCGCCCGGCGGTCAACGGACGCGCGGAGCCTGCTCAACCGCGGGATCGAACTGGCCGCCGAATGCGGCTCGGCGGTCTTGCGCACCCGCGCCGTCAAGGCCTTGGAGGCCTTGGGGGACCGGCCCCGGCGGACGATCGTCGCCGATCCGTCCTCGCTGACCGCGAGCGAACGGCGGGTCGCGGACCTGGCGGCGTCCGGCCGCGCGAACCGCGAGATCGCCCAGGAACTGTTCGTCACCCCGAAGACGGTCGAGAACCACCTCCGGCGGATCTACACGAAACTCGGCATCGCCGGACGACGGGGCCTGGCGCGTGCCGAATTCCGGATGCGGGAACGGCGGCGGAGAACGTAGCCTCCCTGGCAACGCGGAGGCTCGCGGGTGTCGCGAAAGCCACTT
>NZ_MUXN01000038.1:9401-12123 GCF_001995215.1 Amycolatopsis azurea DSM 43854 | reverse complement strand
AGTGGCTTTCGCGACACCCGAAACCGGCATGAGGGCGAGCCTGCACATGCCACATTCGACTGACCCCGTGAAAGCCGCGAGCCGGCACCTCCCGAAGAGGGGCCGGCTCGCGCGGGGTGAGGATCAGTGGGTGAACGCGCTCCTGGCGGCCAGGTCGGCCAGCAGGGCGCGGCCCTTCTCGGCGTTGCGCGGCTGGGCCAGGACGTCGTAGCGCCTGGCGACCAGCTGGCTCTGCGAGATGAACCCTCGCTTGTTCTTCGACGACGCGTACCCCAGCGCGCCGAACAGCAGGTTGAACCCGATACCGCCGACGAGGCCGACGAGGATCGGCACCAGTCCGGCGCCCGGGTTCAGCAGGCTCAGCACGAGGCCGAGGAACACACCGAACATCGCGCCCGACAGCGCCGAGCTGGTGAGCACCTTGCTCCAGCCCATGCGTCCGGCGATCCGCTCGACGAGGATCGGTTCGACACCGACGATGGTGACGTCGGTGATCGGGAAGTCCGTTCCCGCGAGGTGGTCGACGGCACGCTGCGCCTCGGAGTACGACTCGTAGGAGCCGATCGGCCACCCGCTGGGCAGCGTCGGGAGCTGAGCCCGCCCCTGGGGCTCGGTGAACGTGGTCTGCTGCGTGAATGCCTGTGTCATTCCTTCTCACCTCTCTTGATCCGTACAACGTCCCGGATGCGCGGATCTCCTCCCGATGCGGCGGGATTCACAGCATCTTCTCAGCCGGGCATCACAGACAATCCGCCCAGGGACCGGCCACGGTCTGGAATGGGTGACGAACCAGACCATTGACCGAGTTGACCGGGTCGGTCCGACCCGGTAGGAAGAACCCGCAAAGGTACCGCTTCGAACCTTTAGGTGAGGCTGATGGCGAACAGGCGCGGGATGCTCACGCTGGATCGGCTCCGGGAACTGGTCGAGGACGGCACCGTCGACACGGTGCTGGTGGCGATCACCGACATGCAGGGCAGGTTGCAGGGCAAACGCTGCGCCGCCGAATACTTCCTCAACGAGGTCGTCGAGCACGCCACCGAGGCGTGCAACTACCTCCTCGCCGTCGATGTCGACATGAACACCGTGGACGGCTACGCGATGTCGTCCTGGGAGACCGGCTACGGCGACTTCGTCATGCGCCCGGACTTCGGCACGCTTCGCCTGCTCCCGTGGCAGGAGGGCACCGCGCTCGTCCTCGCCGACCTCGAACGGGTGCAAGGCGGCGCCGTCGCCCCGTCACCCCGCCAGATCCTGCGCGGGCAGCTCGACCGGCTGGCCGCGCACGATCTCGCCGCCTACGTCGGCACCGAGCTGGAGTTCATCGTCTTCGACGACACCTTCGAGTCGGCCTGGGACAAGCGGTACCAGGACCTGCGCCCGGCCAACCAGTACAACGTCGACTACTCGATGCTCGGTACCTCGCGGATCGAGCCGCTGCTGCGCCGGATCCGCAACGACATGGGCGGCGCGGGACTGTACGTCGAGTCGGCCAAGGGCGAATGCAACCCCGGCCAGCACGAGATCGCGTTCCGCTACGCCGACGCGCTGACCACCTGCGACAACCACAGTATCTACAAGACCGGGTCCAAGGAGATCGCCGCGCAGGAGGGCAAGAGCCTCACGTTCATGGCGAAGTACAACGAACGCGAGGGCAACTCCTGTCACATCCACATCAGCCTGCGCTCGGCCGCGGGGGAGCCGGTCCTGGCCGGTGACGGTCCGGGCGGGTTCTCCTCGCTGATGGAGCACTTCCTCGCCGGTCAGCTCGCCGGGCTGCGCGAGCTGACCTACTTCTTCGCGCCGAACATCAACTCCTACAAGCGTTTCGTCCCCGGCAGCTTCGCGCCGACGGCCGTCGCGTGGGGCACCGACAACCGCACGTGCGCGCTGCGCGTCGTCGGGCACGGGGACTCGCTCCGCACCGAGAACCGGGTCCCCGGCGGCGACGTGAACCCGTATCTGGCGGTGTCCGCGCTGATCGCCGCCGGGTTGCACGGCATCGAGAACGAGCTGAAGCTGGAGCCGGAGTTCCACGGCAACGCCTACGGTTCCGACAAGCCGACCGTGCCGACGACCCTGCGGGAGTCCGCGGCTCTGCTGGACCGGAGCGAACTCGCCCGTACCGCGTTCGGGGACGAGGTCGTCGACCACTACCTGAACGCGGCCAAGGTCGAACTCACCGCGTACGACGCCGCTGTCACCGACTGGGAGAGGATCCGTGGCTTCGAACGTCTCTGAGCCCCTGATCGGGCTGACGTCCTACCTGGAGCCCGCGAAGTTCCTGGTGTGGGAGACCGAAGCGGCGCTGCTCCACCGCGTCTACGTCGACGGGATCGTCGCGGCGGGCGGCGTGCCGGTGCTGCTGCCGCCGGTGAGCGACGCCCACGATCGGCTGGTGTCCGCTTTGGACGGTCTCGTGCTGGTCGGCGGCGCCGACGTCGACCCGGCGCGCTACGGCCAAGAGCAGCACGCGACGACGTACACGAGGCCGAACCGGGACGCGTTCGAGTTCGGGCTGCTGCGGTCCGCTTTGGACGCCCGTAAGCCGGTGCTCGGTGTGTGCCGGGGACTTCAGGTGCTCAGTGTCGCGTTCGGCGGGACACTCGCCCAGCACTTGCCGGAGACCCTGGACACCAAGGAGCACCAGCCCGCGCCCGCGACCTTCGGCACCACTACGGTGACCCTCGCCGAGGGCAGCCGGGTCGCGTCGATCCTCGGC
>NZ_MUXN01000038.1:6886-9390 GCF_001995215.1 Amycolatopsis azurea DSM 43854 | reverse complement strand
CCGAGACCAAGGTGCCGTGTTACCACCATCAGGCGATCGACAGGCTCGGCGACGGGCTGGTCGCGACGGGCTGGGCCGCCGACGGGACCATCGAGGCGGCCGAACTGCCCGGCGACGCCTTCGTGCTCGGCGTCCAATGGCATCCCGAACAGAATCCCGACGACATCAGGCTTTTCGAAGCGCTGGTGACAGCTGCGAAGGAGCGCGAATGACCACGTTCGAGGTGATCAACCCCGCCACCGAAGAGGTGGTGAGGTCGGTCGAACTGACCTCGGCCGAGGAGACCGACGCGGCGATCGCCCGCGCGCACGCGGCGTTCCCCGCCTGGCGCGCGGTGGCCCCCGGCGACCGGGCGCGGCTGCTGCGCCGGTTCGCCGACGCCGTCGACGCCGACATCGAGAACCTCGCCCAACTGGAGGTCGCCAACGCCGGCCACACGATCGGCAACGCGCGCTGGGAGGCGGGCAACGTCCGCGACGTGCTGACGTACTACTCGGCGTCACCCGAACGGCTCGCGGGCAAGCAGATCCCGGTCCCCGGTGGCGTGAACATGACGTTCCACGAGCCACTCGGCGTGGTCGGCGTGATCGTGCCGTGGAACTTCCCGATGCCCATCGCGGGCTGGGGGTTCGCGCCCGCGCTCGCCGCCGGGAACACCGTCGTGCTCAAACCCGCCGAACTCACGCCGCTCACCGCGATCCGCCTCGGCGAGCTCGCCCGCGAGGCCGGGATCCCCGAAGACGTCTTCCAGGTGCTTCCGGGCAAGGGCTCCGTGGTGGGACAGCGTTTCGTGGACCATCCGGCGGTGCGGAAGGTGGTCTTCACCGGCTCCACCGAGGTCGGCAAGCGGATCATGGCGGGCTGCGCCGCGCAGGTGAAGCGGGTGACGCTGGAACTCGGCGGCAAGAACGCGAACATCGTCTTCGCCGACGCCGACCTGGAGAAGGCCGCGGCCACCGCGCCGTACGGCGTGTTCGACAACGCCGGGCAGGACTGCTGCGCACGGTCGCTGATCCTGGTCCAGTCGAGCGTCCACGAGAAGTTCATGGAGCTGCTGGAACCAGCGGTGAACGGCATCGTCGTCGGGGATCCCCGGCTGGAGGTCACCGAGATGGGGCCGCTGATCTCGGCGGGCCACCACGCGAAGGTGTCGTCCTATGTGGACGACTCCGCGCCGGTCGCCTTCCGGGGCAGCGCACCGGTTGGACCGGGCTACTGGTTCGCGCCGACCGTCGTCACCCCGCCCGACCTGCGGCATCCGCTGGCCTCGGACGAGATCTTCGGCCCGGTCGTCGCGGTCGTCCCGTTCGACGGCGAGGCGGACGCGGTCACCATGGCCAATCAGACGGAGTACGGCCTGTCCGGCTCGATCTGGACCCGCGACGTCGGCCGCGCCTTCCGCGTCGCGCGCGGCGTCGAAGCCGGGAACCTCTCGGTCAACTCGCACTCGTCCGTCCGGTACTGGACGCCGTTCGGCGGGTTCAAACAGTCCGGGCTGGGCCGAGAGCTCGGGCCGGACGCCGTCGACGCTTTCACCGAGACCAAGAACGTCTTCATCAGCACGGAGGAATAGGAATGGTTCAGCGTTTCGAGGGCCGCGTCGCGGTCATCACCGGCGGCAGCAGCGGCATCGGCCTCGCCACCGCGCGGCGGCTGGCGAGCGAGGGCGCGAAGGTCGTCATCGGCGACATCTCCGCCGAGCCGGGCAAAGCCGCGGCCGACGAGGTCGGCGGCCTGTTCGTGCAGGCCGACGTCACCGACGCCGACCAGGTCGAGGCCCTGTTCCAGACCACCGTGGACACCTTCGGCTCGGTCGACGTCGCGTTCAACAACGCCGGCATCTCCCCGCCCGAGGACGACTCGATCCTCACCACCGGCATCGACGCCTGGGAGAAGGTGCAGAAGGTCAACCTGACCTCGGTGTACCTGTGCTGCAAGGCGGTGCTGCCCCATATGCAGCGGCAGGGGAAGGGGTCGATCATCAACACGGCGTCGTTCGTCGCGGTGATGGGCGCGGCGACGTCGCAGATCTCCTACACCGCGTCCAAGGGCGGGGTGCTGGCGATGAGCCGGGAGCTGGGCGTGCAGTTCGCGCGGGAGAACATCCGGGTCAACGCGCTGTGCCCGGGTCCGGTGAACACGCCGCTGCTGAAGGAACTGTTCGCGAAGGACCCCGAGCGGGCCGCGCGGCGGCTGGTGCACGTGCCGGTCGGACGGTTCGCGGAGCCGGAGGAGATCGCGGGCGCGGTCGCCTTCCTGGCGAGCGACGACGCCTCGTTCATCACCGCTTCGCAGTTCCTGGTGGACGGCGGCATCTCGGGCGCCTACGTCACCCCCCTCTGACCCCCGTCGCATTTCGTCCTCTGAATGCGTTTTGCCTGGTCGCGAAGTCCGTGAAGGCCTCTTTCCCTCGGCAACGCTGTGGCGCTTGGTGACGTTGAGGTAGTTGGGGCGAGCGCTCTGTCGGTGAAGGCCTCCTTCACTACTCTCAAGGTAGGGAAGGA
>NZ_MUXN01000038.1:3723-6714 GCF_001995215.1 Amycolatopsis azurea DSM 43854 | reverse complement strand
GAAGGGGGCCTTCATGTACTTTCGTCGCCGTCACTCGTCCCGGTGGCCGGGATGGCGGCCCGCTGACCTGCGCTGTAGTCCTGAGAGCGCGAAGCATCCAGGACCACCGAGGAGGCCCCGAGAATGACCCGGCAGATGAGCACCGCCATGCGCGACTGCATCGACCTGTGCAACGAGTGCCACGTCAGGTGCGAGGAGATGATGACGCGCTGCATGGAGGTCGGCGGCGCCAAACTCGGGATGATGATGGTGACCTGCGGCGACATGTCCCGCATGAGCGCCGACATGATGATGCGCTGCTCGGCCATGATCGCCGACCTCGAGATGATGCGCATGTGCGCGAAGACGTGCGGCCTGGCCTCCCAGATGATGCGCATGTGCGCCCAGGAGTGCGCCAGGACCGGCGACCCCGAACTGGCCGAGGCCGCCGACATGATGATGCGCTGCGCCGAGCTCTGCGGCACCATCACCGCCGAGATGATGATGGAGAACGCGTAACTCGCGTGATCAGGCCCGTGACTCGCGTGATGGGAGCCGTGACTCACGAGTTCCGGCTCCCGTCACGCGAGTCCCGCCTCTGATCACGCGGGTTCCGGCGGCGACCACGCGTGTCCGGGCGAACGGGTCAAGTGACGTGCCCTGCCATGAGTGGACGGGCGCTGAACACGCCAGGTACGGTGTGCGCACAACTGCAGATCGGGCCGTCGAGCTGGAGCGGGAGAGCCCCCACGAACGTGGTGGGGCACCGAAGGAGCAAACTCCCCGGAATCTCTCAGGTACCCACTACCGCTTCCGCGAGGCCACTCTGGAAAGCAGGCGCGCAAGTGCGCCTCACCCAAGGTGAAAGCCACCCTTCGACCGGTGGTGAAACTCTCAGGTGCCATGACAGAGGGGGAGTTCCCGGCGCACCGGTCTATCCGGCGCCTGACCCAAGGAGCTCCCTTGACCAGTACGTCCTTCGACGACCGGCACATCGGCCCCTCGGAGTCCGAGCAGGCCAAGATGCTCGCCGAGGTCGGCTACGGCAGTCTCGACGCCCTGGTGCAGGCCGCGGTGCCGTCCGCGATCCGCGTCACCCGTGACCTCGAACTCCCGCCCGCCGCGTCCGAAGAGGACGCCATCGCGGAACTCCGCGCGCTCGCCGCGCTCAACAAGCCGATGACGCAGATGATCGGCCTCGGCTTCCACGACACGGTCACCCCGGCGGTCATCCGCCGCAACGTGCTGGAGAACCCGGCCTGGTACACGGCGTACACGCCGTATCAGCCGGAGATCTCGCAGGGCCGTCTCGAAGCCCTCCTCAACTTCCAGACCATGGTCTCCGAGCTGGCCGGTCTCGCCACCGCGAACGCCTCCCTGCTCGACGAGTCGACCGCGGTCGCCGAGGCCGTCATGCTGATGCGCCGCGCGTCGAAGGCGAAGTCGAACAAGGTCGTCCTCGACGCCGAGTGCCTGCCGCAGACCATCGCCGTCGTCCGCACCCGCGCCGAGGCCATGGGCGTCGAGGTCGAGGTCCGCGACCTGCTCACCGGCCTGCCGGAGGAGTTCTTCGGCGTCGTCGTCCAGTACCCGGGCGCTTCCGGCGTGCTGCGCGGCGCGGGCTTCTACTCCGCCATCTCCGAGACCGCGAAGGCCGCCGGCGCGCTGTACACCGTCGCCGCCGACCTGCTCGCCCTCACGCTGATCACCGCGCCGGGTGAGTTCGGCGCCGACATCGCCGCCGGGTCGACCCAGCGCTTCGGCGTCCCGCTCGGTTACGGCGGACCGCACGCCGGGTTCATGGCCGTCCGCGCCGGGCTCGAGCGCTCGCTGCCGGGCCGCCTCGTCGGAGTCTCCGTCGACGCCGACGGCAACCCCGCGTACCGCCTCGCCCTCCAGACCCGCGAGCAGCACATCCGTCGCGAGAAGGCGACCTCCAACATCTGCACCGCGCAGGTCCTGCCCGCCGTGCTCGCCGCGATGTACGCGGTCTATCACGGTCCGGACGGCCTCGAGCGCATCGCGACCCGCGTCCACGAGCTCGCCGCCGGACTGGCCGGGGCGCTGCGCGCTGGCGGCGTCGAGGTCGTGCACGAGGGCTTCTTCGACACCGTCCTCGCCCGCATGCCCGGCCAGGCCGAAGCGGTCGTCGCGGTCGCGCGCGAGAACGGGATCAACCTCGGCCCGGTCGACGCCGACCACGTCCGCATCGCGGTCGACGAGGTGACCACGCCCGCGATCATCGCCAAGGTGCTGCGTGCCTTCGGGATCGACGCCGAAGCCGGACAGGCCGCCGCGCTGCCCACCGGCCTGAACCGCGAGAGCGAGTACCTCACCCACGAGGTCTTCCACTCGCACCGCTCCGAGACCGCGATGCTGCGCTACCTGCGGAGCCTCTCCGACCTGGACTACGCGCTCGACCGCGGCATGATCCCGCTCGGCTCCTGCACGATGAAGCTCAACGCCACCACCGAGATGGAGCCGATCAGCTGGCGCGAGTTCGCGGGTATCCACCCGTTCGCCCCCGCCGACCAGGCCGAGGGCTACCACGTGCTGGTCGAGCAGCTGTCGAGCTGGCTCGCCGAGGTCACCGGCTACGACAAGGTGTCGCTGCAGCCGAACGCGGGCAGCCAGGGCGAGCTCGCCGGTCTGCTCGCGATCCGCGCGTACCACCACGCGAACGGGCAGAAGGAGCGCGAGGTCTGCCTGATCCCGTCGTCCGCGCACGGCACGAACGCCGCCTCCGCGGTGATGGCCGGGATGCGCGTCGTCGTGGTCAAGTGCACCGCCGAGGGCAACGTCGACCTCGAGGACCTGCGCGCCAAGGTCGACGCCAACCGCGACACGCTGTCCGCGATCATGGTGACCTACCCGTCCACGCACGGCGTGTACGAGAACGGCATCGACGAGCTGGCCAAGATCGTCCACGACGCGGGCGGCCAGGTCTACGTCGACGGCGCGAACCTCAACGCGCTGCTGGGCCTGGCCAAGCCGGGCGAGTTCGGCGGCGAC
>NZ_MUXN01000038.1:3362-3619 GCF_001995215.1 Amycolatopsis azurea DSM 43854 | reverse complement strand
CCTGCCGAACCACCCGCTGCTGGAGAAGGCCGGTCCCGAAACGGGTGTCGGCCCGATCAGCGCCGCCCCGTACGGCTCGGCGTCGATCCTGCCGATCTCCTGGGCGTACGTCCGGATGATGGGCGCCGGCGGGCTCACCGCCGCGACCCAGGTCGCGGTGCTCGCCGCGAACTACGTCGCCAAGCGCCTCAACCAGCACTACCCGGTGCTCTACACCGGCCAGGACGACCTCGTCGCGCACGAATGCATCCTCGACC
>NZ_MUXN01000038.1:818-3336 GCF_001995215.1 Amycolatopsis azurea DSM 43854 | reverse complement strand
AGGAGACCGGCGTCAGCGTCGACGACGTCGCGAAGCGCCTGATCGACTACGGCTTCCACGCCCCGACCATGTCGTTCCCGGTCGCGGGCACGCTGATGGTCGAGCCGACCGAGTCCGAGGACCTCGGCGAGATCGACCGCTTCATCGCGGCGATGATCGCCATCCGCGCCGAGATCGACGCCGTCGCGCAGGGCAAGTGGACCGCGGACAACAGCCCGCTGCGCAACGCCCCGCACACCGCCGAAACCCTGGTCGGCGACTGGGACCTGCCCTACGACCGCGAACTGGCCGTGTACCCCGCCGGGGTGAACCGCAAGGCCAAGTACTGGCCCCCGGTGCGTCGCATCGACGGCGCCCGCGGGGACCGTAACCTCGTCTGCTCCTGCCCGCCGCTCAACGCCTACGAGAACTGAGGCACTTGATGTCGAAAGAGACGTCCCTGCACGGAGTCCACAAAGGACTGGGTGCGCTGTTCACCGACTTCGCGGGCTGGTCGATGCCGATCCGCTACAGCAGCGAGCTGGCGGAGCACAAGGCGGTCCGCGAGACCGCGGGCCTGTTCGACCTGTCCCACATGGCCGAGATCGAGGTGACCGGCCCTCAGGCCGCCGACACCCTCGACTTCGCGCTGGTCGGCAACCTGTCCGGGGTCAAACCGGGCCGGGCGCGCTACACGATGATCTGCGACGAGAACGGCGGCGTGCTGGACGACCTGGTCGTCTACCGCCTCGCCGACGAGAAGTTCCTGGTCGTGGCCAACGCGGGCAACGCCGCCGTGGTCGCCGAGGCGCTGGCCGAGCGGGTCTCGGGCTTCGACGCGGTCGTCGAGAACAAGTCCGAGGACGTCGCGCTGATCGCCGTCCAGGGCCCGAAGGCCGTCGAGATCCTCGGTGCCGTCACCGACGCCGACCTGGGCGCGCTCAAGTACTACGCGAGCGTCCCGGCCGTCGTGAAGGGTCACGACGTCCTGCTCGCCCGCACCGGGTACACCGGCGAGGACGGCTTCGAGCTGTACGTCCCGGCCGGTGAGGCTCCCGCCGTCTGGCGCATCCTCACCGAGGCCGGCGAGCCGCACGGCCTGCTCCCGGCCGGTCTCGCCTGCCGCGACACGCTGCGTCTCGAAGCCGGAATGCCGTTGTACGGCAACGAACTCAGCCTCCAGCTGAGCCCGTTCGAGGCCGGTCTCGGCCGCGTGGTCAAGTTCGAGAAGCCGAACGACTTCGTCGGCAAGGCCGCGCTCGAAGAGCTGTCCAAGAAGGACGTTCCCCGGGTCCGCGTCGGGCTCAAGGGCTCCGGCCGCCGCGCCCCGCGCCACGGCTACACCGTCCTGTCCGGCGAGACCGAGATCGGCGAGGTCACCAGCGGTGCCCTGTCGCCGACCCTGGGCTACCCGATCGCCATGGCCTACGTGGACCGGGAGCACGCCGAGCCCGGCACCGAGCTTTCCGTCGACATCCGGGGCCGTATCGAGCCCGTCGAGGTCGTCGCCCTGCCCTTCTACTCCCGCGCCTGAAAGGCCCTTGAACGACCATGAGCATCCCCCAGGACCTGAAGTACACGAAGGAACACGAGTGGCTGAACGTCGTCGACGGCGTCGCCACCGTGGGCATCACCGCCTTCGCCGCCGAGTCGCTCGGTGACATCGTGTTCGTCCAGCTCCCCTCGGTCGGCGACACCGTCACCGCGGGCGAGGTGTTCGGCGAGGTCGAGTCGACCAAGTCGGTCAGCGAGCTGTACGCGCCCGTGGACGGCGAGGTCGTCGAGGTGAACGAGGCCACAACGGACACCCCCGAGCTCATCAACTCGGACCCGTACGCCGAAGGATGGCTCCTGAAGGTGCGTCTGTCCGGCGACGTGCCCGCCCTGCTCGACGCCCAGGCGTACGCCGTCTTGACCCAGGAGAACTGACATGTTCAACGCTGCCTTGTCCGAAGTGGACCCCGAGGTCGCCACCGCCGTCGCGGCCGAGCTCGACCGGCAGCAGTCGACCCTGGAGATGATCGCCTCGGAGAACTTCGCCCCGGTGGGCGTGCTCGAGGCGCAGGGTTCGGTGCTGACCAACAAGTACGCCGAGGGCTACCCCGGCCGCCGCTACTACGGCGGTTGCGAGCACGTCGACGTCATCGAGCAGCTGGCGATCGACCGCGCGAAGGCCCTGTTCGGCGCCGAGCACGCCAACGTCCAGCCGCATTCGGGCGCGCAGGCCAACGCCGCCGCCATGGTCGCCGTGCTCAACCCCGGTGACACCATCCTCGGTCTCGACCTCGCCCACGGCGGTCACCTGACCCATGGGATGAAGATCAACTTCTCCGGCAAGCTCTACAACGTCGTCGCCTACCACGTCGACAAAGAGACCGGGATCGTCGACATCGAGGAGATCGAGCGCCTCGCCAAGGAGCACAAGCCGAAGCTGATCATCGCCGGCTGGTCGGCGTACCCGCGTCAGCTCGACTTCGCCGAGTTCCGCCGCATCGCCGACGAGGTCGGCGCGAAGGTCATGGTCGACATGGCGCACTTC
>NZ_MUXN01000038.1:0-746 GCF_001995215.1 Amycolatopsis azurea DSM 43854 | reverse complement strand
CCCTCGGCGGCCCGCGCGGCGGCATCATCCTGTCCCGCCAGGAACTCGCCAAGAAGATCAACTCGGCGGTGTTCCCCGGCCAGCAGGGCGGACCGCTGGAGCACGTCATCGCCGCCAAGGCCGTCGCGCTCAAGATCGCCGCGAGCGAGGAGTTCCGCGAGCGCCAGCAGCGCGTGCTCGAAGGCGCGAAGATCCTGGCCGACCGCCTTTCGCGCACGGACTGCGCCGAGGCGGGCGTCCGCGTGCTGACCGGCGGCACCGACGTGCACCTGGTGCTCGTCGACCTGGTCAACTCCACTTTGGACGGTCAGCAGGCCGAGGACCGGCTGCACTCGGTCGGCATCACGGTCAACCGCAACGCCGTCCCGTTCGACCCGCGGCCGCCGATGGTCACCTCCGGCCTGCGCATCGGCACCCCGGCGCTGGCGACCCGCGGCTTCGGCGCCGAGGACTTCGCCGAGGTCGCCGACATCATCGCCGAGGCGCTGCGCCCGGACTTCGACGAGGCCCTGCGCCAGTCGCTGTCCGGCCGGGTCGAACTGCTGGCCAAGAAGCACCCGCTGTACGCGGACCTCAACCGATGAGCGCGCTCCCCGAGGGGCGCAAACTTCTCCGGCTCGAGGTCCGCAACGCGCAGACCCCGATCGAGAAGAAGCCGCCGTGGATCAAGACCCGCGCGCGGATGGGCCCCGAGTTCACCGAGCTCAAGGGCCTGGTCAAGCGGGAAGGCCTCCACACCGTGTGTG
>NZ_MUXN01000037.1 GCF_001995215.1 Amycolatopsis azurea DSM 43854 | reverse complement strand
CGCATTCCTCACCCTCGGAGCCCCCCTCACCTGCCACAAGAAACTCCGAAAACTCACCACGTAAGACACGCTCTAAGTGGCGCAGGCGTGCGGCGTGCCGCAGCAAACCCGGCCTTGACTGGCATTCCAATGAGCCTGACATGGTCCAAACGTGTCTGGCGATTTGTCGAACCTGCCCAACTCGTGCTCCCTGTCTATTCACCGCGGTTCTACTGCGCGATCCGTGGGGAATCTGGGGAGGGGTTACAGCCGGACGAACGCGATCTTCTTACAGGAGGAAACCACCTACGCATTCTCCCGCCTCATGGCCATAACTCTCGGTACGCCAAGCACTCCTGTCGATGCGCTGCCTGCTGCGTCGCCCATGCCGCATATGAGCGCGCCAGGCGTCGCAGACTGCCGACTAGACCAGCCAAGGCCGTTCCTGGCCCCGCCATCGATCTTTAACTTAGCTAAACGGGGTCTATGCTCCCAAGCACCAGAACCTCAATCGACCCGAAAACTCGTCATGCTATGCTTCCTTACGAACAGGAACGACGCTGATGAGCACAGCGTTCAGACTCCCAATACTGGGGGTCAAGGGGTCGCAGGTTCGAATCCTGTCAGCCCGACCGGAAGAAAGCCGCTTGATTTGGACGAAAGTCCGGGTCAAGCGGTTTTTTCGTTGCGACATGAATGATTTCGGTGCGTGCCACGCGGTCCGCACCCCGCACCCGAAGATTCTCGGGCGGCCACTCTAGTGCCATCATGTTCCTGTCGACGCACCGCGAGAACACCACGTCCATGCTCTCACTGTCGCGTGCGACGCTCACGTATAACCGATATCCAGTAATGGCTGCTGCTCAAGAGCAGCCATACCCCGAGTCCGACGTTGAACCAGTTGTTCCAGCGCATCGGCCCGTCATCGGTGACGCCCAGGACGATCCAGAAGATCGCGATGACGACCCAGAGCAGCGCGAGCCCGATCGCTGCCTTCGGCGGGAGCCTTGTCTCACCGAACCGCCACTTCGTCGACGCCATATCGCTCCGCTCCTCCAGGTCGAGTGCGCTTCAGTCGCCGTACCTGACTACCCGGGCACTTCTGCGCCCAATCGGTGTCTCCGCCAGCGTCGAACAGTGGTCATGCGGTCCTCGAAGACGCGGGGCGATCATGAACCTCGCCCAGCACGCTCGTTTACACTCCTGCCGGCGCCCGTGTCCGACCGCGACGACATACCCGGCATCAGCAACATTCGGCAACGATCACCAGCTCCGCCCGCACCGCATGGTCGCCGGACATTCGACAAGATCGGGTAGCCGCAGCATGGCGATTCCGCCGTCACGCGCCTCGGAGACCCTGTTAGTGACGAGGCTCGAACTACTTTCGCCCGCCATCGCCGGCTGGCATGATCCCACCGCTGACCCGGGTGCAACGAACCCATCTCTCGGTGGACGGGAGCTCCGACCCATTTCGGCGCCGCGTCCGTCGATGATGCGCAGAAGGACAACTTCTCCTGACCAGCCGGGTCGCCGATCCGTTCATGGAAGGTTGTCGGTTCACAAGGCGTTCGTCCGCGAGCTCAATGAGGATGGAGGCCCAAGAGCCTGCCGCGAACGCTGCGGAGCTCGCTGCCGGTGACCCCGGCGTCGAGCAAGTACTGCTCGACATCGAAGCCGTCGAGGGTCGCCATGACGGCCTCCTCGGTGGTGGTGCCCCGATCCGCGAGGACCGCCTGGATGAACGGTTGTTGGTCGGTGGTTCTCATCGCGGCATACAGAGCCTTGAGGGCTTCGGCGGACAGGGCGTAGTCCGCGGCGATCGCGCACGGCTCGACGTCGGCCAGCGCGAGCAGCAGAAGCGCGATCAGCCCGGTCCGGTCCCGGCCGCCGCCGCAGTGGAACAGGACTCCCCCGGGATCGGCGTGGGCGATCGCCTTGACGACGGCAGAGCAACGCTGGGCCTTCCGCTGGAGGAAGACGGGATAGTAAAGCGGGGTGCCGTTGAGCCGCTGACGGTTGACGTGCTGCCAGAACTCGATGTCGTCGATGTCGTCGATGTCGTCGATGTCGTCGAGCGGGACTTCGAGCCGGTCGAAAGAAGCCGGCGTGGTGGGACCTTCTGGGCTGGCAGCGAATTGTGCCGAACCCGCCAGGGTCGTCAACGAGTATTCGGCAGGCCGGATCTCGTCCGCGTTGCGGAGGTCGATGACCGTGCGGACGCCGGACACGTGCGCTTCGGCCCACCCTGTCTCGGTGACGAAACGAAGGTCCGCCGCCCTGAAGAAGGCTCCGTAAGCAGTCGTGCCGCCGGACTTGGTGGGCAGTCCGCCGAGATCCCTGGCGTTGAAGAAACCTTCCCAGGTCACCGCTCTGCTCGTGCTCATCGTTGGGTGTCGCGTCGCCGCCGGCTGTCCATCGCCTCCCGCCTCACCTGCCCCGCGTGGTCGCCGACTTCACCGAGTCGCTCCGCGAAGTCGGCGTGCTTCCCGGTCAAGTGCGTACGGAAGTCGGCCAAAGGAGCGAGAAGCGTGGTCGCGTCGTTCTCGCCGAGCGCCGTGCCGAGCTTGTCGGCACTTTCCCTGCCCTCGGCGGTCAGGCCGTTCAATCCCCCGGCCTGCCCAGCGAGCTGACGCAGGATCGCCGAGTTCCGCCGCGCCCAGTCCGCGACCGCCCGATCGCCGGCGCGCCGGTCGCGTTCGGCTTCGACGCGCGCCTCCCCCGTGTCCTCACCGGTCACCGAGGGCCGCAATCGCAGGAACCTCCGTTCCGCCGCTTGACGGCTCGCCACACCCAGAGCAGGGGCGAGCGCGGTCCAGCTGGCGCCTCCGGAGCGGGCGGCCGCGATCAGTTCGGGCTCCCAGGCGGACATTTCCTCGCGAGCCGCGCGCAACGTCGCCAGCGCGACCAGCACCACCTCCGGGTCCGCGGTGCCGGAACGGGCGGCCGCCACCACATCGTGCACCGCGCGCACCCGATGCGCGAGATCGGTCTCCATCAACGTCATCCTCTCGACGACTCAGTGGTTGTCATCTTTTCGATGACATGCTAGAACAGTGGGGCGTGTTGACACCAGACAACGAACCCAGGAGGTGGAACCCGATGTTGATGCGCACCGACCCGTTCCGTGAGCTGGACCGCTTCACCCAGCAGGTGTTCGGCGCCACGAACTCCGGAACCTGGTCCAAACCGGCCACGATGCCGATGGACGCCTACCGCGACGGCGACGAATTCGTCGTCTGCTTCGATCTTCCCGGCGTCGACGCCGACGCGATCGAGCTGGACATCGAACGCAACGTCCTGACGGTCAAGGCGGAACGGCGGCCGAACATCGGCGGTGACGTTCAGATGCAGGTCTCCGAACGCCCGCTCGGCGTCTTCTCCCGCCAGCTTTTCCTCGGCGAAGCACTCGACACCGACCGCATCGCGGCCGGTTACGAAGCAGGCGTGCTGACTCTGCGCATCCCGGTCGCCGAGAAAGCCAAACCGCGGCGCATCACGATCAGCGGCTCAGAGTCCGACCGCAAGAAGATCCAGGCCTGACGTCGTTCCCGTGGCGGGACCGGAATGACCATCGGTCCCGCCACGGGAACGACCACGCGAAACGAGGATCCTCTTTGACAGCCACACTCACCATGCCGAGCCCTCGTCCTCACCCTCCGCTCGACGCCGTGTGGGAGTACCTCGCGGAAGTCACGAGCGCGCTGGGCGTCGGGCTGGAGTCGTGCACCGTCGACCACGACAGCCCCGTGTCCGCCTACGTCGCCCTCGACGGAGAATTCCCCGCGCATCCCGGACGGGACACGGCGTTGCTGTGGAACGAGCTCCACGGCTGGGCAGCCGCGGTCGAAACCCATTCCGGTGAAGACCTCATCATCGTCCGATACCTCGGCGGGAACACCATCGCACCGCCCGCCGCCCAGGTGGCGCGTTTCGTCAACGCCTTGCGCGAGAACGGCGACCCCGACGCCAGGCACACACCACCCTTGCCGCGCCCACCGGATCTCACTGCCCGCCGCCCACTCGCGTCCCGGAAGGACATCGGCCCCGCGAGCTGACCTGCGGCCCGTCGACGTAGGCATCGACTGGCCGGGCCGTCACGCCACGGGGGTGGATCCGCTGGACGTGCCGAATCAGTCGCCGGCGAGTTTCTTGATCTCGTAGTCGGGCACGTTCACGCCCACCTCGAAACTCGGGCTCCAGTCGACGCCGAGCTCTTTGGCGGCACGCTGCGCCTTGATCGCGCCCCGCTGGCCCGCATAGGTCGACCAGGGATTGAACTTCACGAAGGCGGGCTTCGGGTCGGAGGAATTCCATACCGAGACCAGCAGGGCCTTGAGCTTCTCACCCGTGACCACATATCCGAGCGGAACCTCGGCGTCGACCATGACTCCTGTGGTCAGTCCGTCCTGGTTCGTGCCTACCTCGACCTGGAGGAGCTCGGGAAGCGCGGCCTTCACCGCGTCAACCACGGTCCCGGCAGAAGCCATCTCGGTCTTCTGGGTAGCTGGGGCGGAGTCCTTACCCTTGTCACCGGGAAGGAACAGGCCGCATCCGGTCAGCAGCATCGCCATCGCGGCCGTCGTCGCGGACATGGTCACGAGACGTCGAATCATCACTCACACTCGACGGGTGTCAGCAGGCCTTGACGATGACCGAGTGCGCCTTGCCGCCGAGGTCGAGGATCTTCACGTTCCGGTTACCGGCGGGCACGCGGACCTCATAGGTGCCGGGGTTGACCGGGTAGCCGAAGTAACTGCCCGCCGGGGCGGCCCCGGTGCCCGCGATCATCGAGCCGTCGGTGCGGTGGATGGTGGTGGAGACCGCGCCGCCGCAGTTGTTGGAGATGTAGATCTTGCCCTTGGTCGCGGCGGAAGCGGAGCCCGCGCCCAAGGCCGAGACGGCCAGCCCTGTGGCGGCAAGAACGGCGAGAACGCGTTGGGCAGTCGTCAAGGTGGCTCCTCCGGTGTCGGGTCGGGGTCGGCAACAAGTTACTGGAAGGCGCGTCCAAGCACTGTCGGTCGAACGGACCACAACGCCACGAGTCGACCGGTGATACGAGTCTCACGGAAGAGAGACCGCCGACTGGGATCTCCGGAATTCACCCGCCCGCTCCGGCGATTTCGCCACGCCCACCTTCAGATTCCCAACGGGCGAGGGCGTTTTCCGGGGTGGGTCGCGCGCCGAACTCGTCGAGGAGCATTTCCGGGCAGGTCACGTTGTTCTGCCCGGAGGCGGCTGCCAGCACCCCTTCGGCGGCGAGCTCATCGGTCCCCGGTGGGATGACCAGGAGAGTGACCCGGTGCATGCTCCCGCCGGTCACGTGCACGATGTGAACGTTCTGCGAGCCGATTCCCTCCAGTTTGATCAGCCGCCCCTGGTAGATCATCTCGCGGACCGTGACCGCCCAGCCCGACGGCGGGTAAGCCACCCGCCATACCGGGCCGATCCGGCCGTCGAGCGCTGTGGCGAGTTCGGGCACTTCTGCCGTCAGGTCACGGGATCGGGGCCACCAGGCACCGTCGACATGACCGCTCTCCGAGTTGCGGGGCTTGATACTCAATCGTTCGGTGTCCGGGGAGGAAGAGTCGGCACGCATGTTCGGGCTCCGGTCTCCGGCCACGAGGGCCGGCGTTGATGAAGAACCGAAGGTGACATCGGTCGCTCTCCGACGCGCGAAAAACTCTCGGCACTTTCACTGTACAGAGAAAATCACGGGCTAACGTCCGAGTAACGCGAGAAGCTCTTCGTCATGGCAAAGCGAGCCGGATGATCTTGCGGATGACCGAGCCGAGTTGCTTCGACAGGGAACCGGTGTTGTAGGGCAGGCCGTGTTTCCCGCAGAGCTCCCGCACTTCGGCCGCGATACGCGGATAGCGACGGGACGGGATGTCCGGGAACAGGTGATGCTCGATCTGATGACTGAGATTCCCGGAAAGCAGGTGGAACAGCGGACTTCCGACGATGTTCGCGGAGCCGAGCATCTGGCGCAGGTACCACTGACCCCTGCTCTCGTTTTCGCTCTCCTCTTCGGTGAAAACCTCGGCACCGTCGGGAAAGTGGCCGCAGAAGATGATCGAGAAGGCCCAGAGGTTGCGGATCAGGTTCGCGCTGAGGTTCGCCGCCAGCGTCACCGGGAACAGCGGACCGGTCAGCGCGGGGAACACCACGTAGTCCTTGCCCGCCTGCCGAAATACCTTGCGCAGCATCGGGCCGAGCAACGGGCGGACGTCCGCCCACGAGCGACGGCCCTGCACGATCCGGTCCGCTTCGAGGTCGTGCAGCATGATCCCGTACTCGAAGAACACCGCCTGCGCCGCCGCGTAGAGCGGATTGCCGAGGTAGTAGGGATTCCACTTCTGGTCTTCGGTGATCCGGATGATGCCGTAACCGACGTCGCGATCCTTGTCGAGGATGTTGGTGTAGGTGTGGTGCATGAAGTTGTGCGAGCGGCGCCACTGTTCGCTCGGGCAGACCATGTCCCATTCGAAGGTCCGCGAGTTCAGCGTCGGGTCCTTCATCCAGTCGTACTGACCGTGCAGGACGTTGTGGCCGATCTCCATGTTGTCCAAGATCTTCGACAGCGAGAGCGCGCCGACACCGGCGATCCACGCCGGCGGGAACCAGCCCGCGAACAGCAGCACCCGGCCCGACAGCTCACTGAGCCGTTGCACAGCGACGACCCTGCGGATGTAATCGGCGTCCTCCGACCCGAGATCCGCCACCACTCGCTGTCGCAGCGCGTCGAGTTCCTTGCCGATGAGCTCTACCTGGCTCTGGTCGAGTTCCCGGGTGGTCGTGGTCATGAAGCGTCTCCTTGCCGAAGTTCGGGTTCCCGGTCGAGACCGGGTTCGGGAGGGCCGGATTCCGCGGGGCTGCTCGCGTGGACGTCGGCGGGGTCGACGTGTTCGTCAGCCTCGCTGCGCAAAGACCGGATGGCGGAGTTGAGCACCGCCAGCAGCGGAACCGCCAGCAAGGCACCGGCGATACCGCCGACGAGAAGCCCTGTCGCGATGGCCAGTACCACCGCGAGCGGATGGAGCTTCACCGCCCGGCCGAGCAGGAACGGTTGCAGCAGATGGCTTTCCAGTTGCTGGACGACGAGGACGACGCCGAGCAGGATCAGCGCCGGGACTAGCCCGTTGGCGACCAGCGCGATCAGGACGGCGACGGTGCCCACCACGACCGAGCCGATGATGGGCACGAACGCGCCGAGAAACACCAGCGCGGACAAGGGCACGGTCAGGGGGACTCCCAATACGGCCATGCCGATACCGATGCCGACCGCGTCCACGGTGGCCACCGCGATCGTCGCGCGCACGTAACTGACGAGCGCGGCCAGGCTTCTCCGCCCGGCGACGTCCGCCCGGATCCGCGCACGGGCGGGTACCGAGCGCAGCAGGAACGCCCAGATCCCCGGCCCGTCCGCGAGCAGGAAGATCAAGACGAACAGCACGAGCAGTGCCTGCGCCAGCACTCCACCGACGGTCGCCGCCGTGCTCAGCGCGCCGGTGGTCAATCCGGTCCGGGAATTGGTCAGGGTCGCCACCAGGTCGTCGCCCGAATCCCGGAGTTGCGCGGCACTGAGATGGAGCGGACCGGTGGTGAGCCAGTTGGCGACGGCGTCGACGCTCTTCGTGAGCTGGACCCGCAAGGCGGGTATGCCGTTGACGAACGTGAGCACCACGAAGGTCAGCAGGCCGCCCAGCACCGCGAGCCCGCCCACCAGGACCGCCGCGACGGCGATGCCTCGCGGCATCCGGTTACGGACGAGGAAGGTCACCGCGGGAGCGAGCATCGCGGCCAGCAGCAGCGCGATCGCCACCGGCACGACCACCGCGGCCAGATAGCCGACGACCAGCCCGAGCACGTACAGGGTCGCGCCGACGACGAGCAACCGCCACCCCAGCTCCGCGGTCACCCGCAGCATGCGCGGCACCACCGGCCGGACATCGTCGGGAACTTTCGGATCTTGCGGGAGATCGGCCACGGTAGGCCTCTCGTGCGCTGCGGACGGCTCGCCGGCCCATTCGGTCGTCGGTGACGACACCGAACGTGCGCCGCCGGGGTCCGGAGCGATCCTTCAGCTCGTCGGGCGGAGGCCGTCCCACGTGTGAAGGCAACGAAGTGCTGTCTTCAACGATAGCCTCCCGCACCCCGGAACGCCGGATCAGGACGAACCGGCGGCCGGTGAGCGGTCTCTCCCGTCCAAGAACCAGGGCCACACGTCCACGTTCGGCCTCTCCGTCGCCGTGGCGCGTCAGTGTCCGGCCTGTTCGCTGTGCCGGTAGGCGGGAAGGTCGATGGCGTCCGCGGGCGGAGTGGCGAACCGGCCGGCGAGACGGCTGAGCCTCGGGCCGGCGGCGAGACCGGCGACGGTGTGGAGGAGCCGGATGCCGGTGCGGGTTTTCGGGGAGGCCAGCCGCGGCGCGAACCAGGAGACGTTCTGGGCTTGGGTGACGTAGGGCCGCATGATGGTTTCGTAGGCCTGGAAGGCGTCGTGGTGGTCAGAGTGGCGGCTGAGTTCGCCGGCGAGGACGTAGGCGCCGACGAGGGCGAGGCTGGTGCCCATGCCGCTGAGCGGGGAGGCGCAGTAGGCGGCGTCGCCGACAGTGGCGATCCGGCCGCGCGACCAATGCTCGAGGCGCATCTGCCCGACGGATTCGAAGTAGAAGTCCGGAGAGTCGCCCATCGCGGCGAGCACGCGTGGTGTTTCCCAGCGGGCATCGGCGTAGTGACGGCGCAGAAAGTCTTGCTGTGCCGGGACTTTCAGCCGGTCAAGCCCGGAGTACGGGCCCAGGAAGGACAGTGTCGCGCGAGTGGTCCCCTGGTTGTCGGGACGCAGGAGGACCACTCGGCGACCGGGGGCGTTGAACCATCGTGCCCACCTGTCGTCCGACTCGGTGCGCGGAATGGTGAAGTAGGCGGTGTACAGGCCGAAAGAGCGAGTGCGGGCGATGTCGGCGAAGACGAGATCCCGGGTGCGGGACCGCAGGCCGTCGGCGAGGACGACGAGGTCGAATCGGCGGTCGGCGCCGTTTCGGAAAGTGACGTCCACACCGGCACCGGTATCGGTCAGCCCGGTGATCTCGTCGCCGAAGACGTAGGCGATGTCGTCGCGGGTGTGCTGGTAGAGCAGATCGGCGAGGTCGCCGCGCAGGAGTTCCAGCTCGGTGACGAACCCGTCGCCGTCCAGGGCGTCGGCGCCGAACGAAGCCCGGACCCGGTTGCTGTCGTCGACGAAACGCAGCCCTTCCTCATGCGTGACGCGCTCGCGGGCGGCCTTCTCCAGGCCCATCCGTTCGATGACGGTGCGCCCGGCGCCGCGCAGGTCGACCGTCTGCCCGCCGAGGCGGAGTTCCGGCGCGCGTTCGATCACGGTCGCCGTCATGCCGTGCTGGTGCAGCCAGTAGGCCAAGGCAGGCCCGGCGATGCTGGCGCCGGAGATCAAGATGGTGCGGGACAAGGGATCTCCTTCAGGAAGCGATGCTGGGTTGCTGGGGCGCCGGGTGGTGAGGATCAGCGGGAACCGGTTCGTCGGGGCGGGCACGACGAGGGAACAGCGGTGAGATCAGCAGGAACAACGCGATGACGATCGCTTGGACCACGAGGGCTTCGCGGAATCCCTCGGTGACCCGGCCGACGAGGGCACCGGCGAAGAACACGGTGCTGAACACCGCGACACCGACCGAGCCGCCGATCGCCTGGACCGCGGA
Source organism: Amycolatopsis azurea DSM 43854 (assembly GCF_001995215.1). Taxonomy (GTDB): domain Bacteria; phylum Actinomycetota; class Actinomycetes; order Mycobacteriales; family Pseudonocardiaceae; genus Amycolatopsis; species Amycolatopsis azurea. Next base: position 71,058 of record NZ_MUXN01000037.1, on the reverse strand, counting down.
CAGCACGCCGGAGGCGGAGCCGACCTCGTCGTCGTCGACGGCGCCGAGCACGGTGTTGAACACCGCGGCGATCACGATGCCCGCGCCGATGCCGGCCACGGTGCCGCCGGGCACGATCTGCCAGATCGTGAAGCCGGTGGTGTCGGCCAGGGCGAACCACAGCCAGGCGACCCCGGCGAACTGGAGGATCGCTCCGGCCTGCAACACCCTGCGGCCGAGTTTGGCGGCGAGCAGCCCGCCGCTGATGGTGCCGCCGACGGCGGTGCCCAGCGCGACCGGGAGGTTGCCCAGCCCGGCCTGTCCGGCGGTGAACCCCTGGCCGAGTTGCAAGAAGAACGTCAGAACCAGCTGGGTGCCGATGAGACCGCCGAAGAACAGCGCGACCGCGATCAGTCCGACGGTGAACGCGGACTTGCCGAACAGGCTCGGGGTGACCAGCGGCGCTCGGTTCCGGCGCACGGCGCGGCGCTGCCACAGCGCGAATCCCGCGTAGCCGATCGCCGCGGCGGACAGCGACAGCCACGTCCACAGCGGCCACCCCGATGCCTGCCCCTCGTTGAGCGGAAGAACCAGCAACGCCGAGGCGACCGCGACGAGTACCGCTCCGACGACGTCCACGCGCAGCGTCCTGATTCCGCTGTCGCGGGGCACCAGCCGCCAGGCCAGGGCCAACGCGGCAAGGCCGACCGGGACGTTGATCAGGAACACCAGCCGCCAGCCGAGACCGAACAGGTCCCAGTCGACCAGGGCGCCGCCCAGCACCGGGCCGAGGACGCCGCCCAAGCCGAGAACCGGGCCGAAGACGGCAAGGGCTTTCGTGAGCTCCCGGGGAGCGAGGTTGTCGCGCAGGATGCCCAGTCCTTGGGGCAGCATCATCGCCCCGGCCACGCCCTGGAACAGCCGGAAGGTGATCAGCAGGCCGACACTCGGAGCGACCGCGCACAGCAGCGACGCGACGGTGAAGGCCACAAGCCCGCACAGGAACATCGGCCGCCGGCCGTAACGGTCGCCGAGGCGTCCGCCGAGCACCAGGCCCGCGCCGAGGGTCAGGGCGTAGCCGCCGATGACCCACTGCAACCCGACCGGGCTCGTGCCCAGGGACCGCTCCAGCGAAGGCCCCGCCACGTTGACGATGGTCGAGTCGAGCAGATCCATCAACTCGACGACGAGCACGGTGGCCAGCAGCCACCACACCGCCCGCGGCGATGTCTTCTTCTCGGGTACGGACATGATTCTCTCCGGATTCTGGTGCCAGCGCTCGTTTTCAGGGCGCGTTCGTACGCCGGGCAGGCATCCGCGGAACGAATGCGCCCCGGTGGTCGGGTCGGGTGTGGCGGCTCGCGCGCCGCGGCGGGAAGTCAGCCCTGGGGGAAGGAATCCGCCGTGTCCGTGTAGATCCGCACGACATCGGTCAGGAACGCCTTGACGACGTCTCGGTCTCGGGGGCTCAGCGCCTCGACGAGGTCCTCCACACCGCGCAACAACGGGTGCAGGTGCCCGAAGATCTGGTTCATCGACTCGGCGACCGGCTCGACCAGCACCTTGCGACGATCGGTCGCGTGCGGGCGGCGGACGATGTGACCGGCCTTCTCGAGCCGGTCCACGATGTGTGTACTCGCCGCGGTCGAGACCCGCAGCCTATCCGCGAGTTCCTTGGCGGTCAGCGGGCCGTCGGTGGTGAGGTGCTCCATCGCCGCCAGGTCCGTGGCGTTGATCCCCAGAGCCCCGCTCAGACGCTGCTCGACCACTCGCGTCAACACTCCCACTTCCTGCAGGCGCTCCATCACGGCGTTGCCCACGCCCGGGACCTCGACCTGCCGCCCGGCGGTGGGCGGGCCGGCGTGACGAGGACCGCGAGCCGAAGAAGTCATGCCAGATAGTCTACCTGATAAGTCACTAACTAGGTTAGTGACTTATCTGACGAATCACATGGGGAGCGCCCCGGCTCGGGATGGCCGTGATCACTGCTCGACGTCGACGAGTTCGGTGAGCCCGCTGACAGTGAGGACGGGCATCAGCAGCGGGTTGGTGCGGATGCGGATCCGGTCGGCATAGCCGAACAGCGCGTTGATGCCGCCGCTGTCGAGGTAGTCCACCTCACGCAGGTCGACAGTGACCGTGCCGTTCTTCGTGGCGCCGGCGAGCGCGCTGTCGAAGGCGTCGACATTGCTCAGATCGATCTCGCCGGAGGCGATCAGCAGGACGCTGCCGTCTTCACGGCTGTCCGTGGTGAGGGTGAGCCGAGCACTCATCGGGAAATCCTCGCCTTCAGGTACACGGTGGTTCCGGCATCTCCTTGTTCGACGGTGACCTCGTCCATGAAGGCCCTCATCAGGATCAGTCCTCGGCCGCGATCGGAATCGGGGTCCGGGCGAGGCGGTTTCCACGACCCGGTGTCGCTGACGATCAGGCGTAAGCCGTCGGTCAAGACGGCGGCTCGAAGCCGGACGAGGCCACCGGGGTCGTCGCGATGACCGTGCTCGACGGCGTTGGCGGTGGCCTCCCCCACCGCGACGAGGATGTTCTGAAGCTGGTCGGCATCGAGCTCGCAGCGCTGTAGCCAGTCGCGCAAGGCCTTGCGCACGACCGCCAGTTCGCCGACGTCGGCGGGAAAGCTCAAGTCCAGGGGGCCGGGACTGCGATAGGTCAGCAACGCCACGTCGTCCTCATAACCTTCTGCCGGGGCCAGTTCGGACATCAACAGCCCGGCCAGGCCTTCGAGGATGGTGTCGCCGTTTTCGGCGACCAGTGCGGCGACGCGGTCGATGCCGTCACCGAGTGAGCAGCGACGTCGTTCGACAAGACCGTCGGTGTACAACAGCAGGGTGGCGCGGGCGGGGATCACGGTGCGCGCTTCGGATCTCGGCCTGCCGGGCCGGACACCCAGCGGAATCGATCGCCCGCCTTCCAGCAGCTGGATGGAGCGGTCCGCGCCGAACAGGATCGGCGGCGGGTGGCCCGCGGCGGCGTAGCTCATCTCGCCTGTATCGCGCGAGAGAACCGCGCAGAACGCGGTGGTGCAGACGGCGCCGGGCAGGCGGGCGGCGAAGCGGTCCAGCCCGGTCAGTGCCGCCGCAGGGCTCGGGTTCTCCAGCAGCAGGGCGCGGCAGGCGCTGCGCAACTGCCCCATGACGGTGGCCGCGGCCAGGCCGTGCCCTACGCAGTCACCGACGACCAGCGCGATGCGCCCGTCTTCCAGTTCGACCACGTCGTACCAGTCACCGCCGACCTTCAGCGGGCTGTTGGCAGGCTGATAGCGGGCCACGAATCCCTCGGGGAGCCGTTGCGGGCCGAGGATCGCGTGCTGGAGCGCGAGCGCGGTCTCCCGCTGCTGGTCGATCTGATGTACCCGGGCCAGGCCTTGACCGAGCCGTCCGGCCAGCACCGTCAGCAGCGTTTCGTCTTCGGGGGTGATCGGCCGTGATTCGGCCAGTTCGAGCCACACGACGAGGACACCGTCAGGGTGCTGGAGCGAGATCCCCGCCGTACCGGGCTTCCCTGCCACGGCACTCAGCGTTTCGGAGTCGCGCAGAGCCGTGACGCTGTGCCGGACGCCAGGAGGCAGGTCCTCCCAGCCGCCCTGCTCACCGACGATCACCGGCTCGGCGGTGTGGGAGGGAAAGAGAACCGCCAGAACCCGGCGCGCCTTCCAGACCCGGCGGAGTTCGGCCAGCGAGGTGACCAGTGCCTCGCCGACGGAATCCGCCTGGGCGAGCTGCTGGTTCAAGGCGGACAGCACGCTTTGGCGCTGTATCGCGTAATGCTCAGCGGTCACGTCACGGAACGTGCCGACCGTGACGTGTCTGCCGGTTTCGGGATCTTCGACCCGGCTGAAGCTGGCCGTGACCCACAGCCGATGCCCGTCACGGTGCGCGACAGGAATGGTGCAGCTGCCGCGCCGATCGCGCAACACCGTTTCGAAGGCGTCGGAGACGAGGCGGTACAGGTCGGGATCGGTGCTCGCGTCCGGCCACCACGGGTGGGCAGGCCGGTACGGCAGGCCTCTCGGGCCGTAGCCGAGGATGTCGGCGAACGCGCTGTTGATCTCGACGACCGCTCCGCCTTCGTCACAGACGAAGAACGCTTCCTGCAGCGAGTCGATCAGAGCCGCACGCCACCGGGCGGACCGTGTGCGCAGCCGGGCCAGTTCGACGTTCGCCCGGACACGGGCCAGCAACTCGGCGGAGGCGAACGGCTTGACGAGGTAGTCGTCGGCGCCGGCCTGCAGTCCTTCGATGGAGGCTTCCTGCCCGGCCCGTGCCGAGAGCAGCAGGACGGGTACCGCGGCGGTGCGCGGTTCACCGCGCAGCCTTTCGACCAGACCCAGCCCGTCGAGACCGGGCATCATCACATCGCTGATGACGAGGTCCGGCGGCTCCGCACGCACGGCGCCCATCGCTTCGTCACCGTCGGCGACGGCTTCGACCACGTAGCCCGCGCCGGTGACGAGACGGGTCAGGTACTCGCGCATGTCGGCGTTGTCGTCGGCGATCACGACCCTTGCGGGGGTGGACTGCCGCTGCGTCGAGGCACGGTCGGCCTCGGCGATTTCGGGGGCCGGGTCGCCGGAGGACCATCTCCGGGCCTCCAGCGCATACGGTTCGGCCGTGGCGGCGGTGCCGGCACGACCACTCGATGCGGTCAGCGAGTCGGCGGGAAGGTGAGCCGACCCGAAGGGCAGCCGGACGGTGAACGTCGTCCCCACGCCTTCGACGCTGTCACCGGTGATCGTGCCGCCGTGCAGTTCCACGAGTTCCCGCACCAGCGCGAGACCTATCCCGCTGCCCTCGTGGGAGCGGGCGCGGGTGTTCTCGATCCGGTGGAACCGCTCGAACAGGCGAGGTACCTCCTTGGCGGGCACCCCGACGCCGGTGTCGGAGACGGCGACGGTCGCCGCCCTCGCGTCCTTGGCCACGGTGACCGTTATGGCACCTTCGAAAGTGAACTTCACCGCGTTGCTCAAGAGATTGAAGACGACCTTCTCCCACAAGGCGAGGTCCACGTACACCGGCTCACCCAGCGGCGGGCATTCGACGGTGAAGCGCAGGCCCGCCCGCTCGACCGCCGACTGGAAAACACTCGCCAGTTCCGCGGTGACGGCCGCGAGATCCACCGGTTCGAAGCAGGCTTGCATCCGCCCGGCCTCGATCCGGGAGAAGTCCAGCAGCGTGTTGACCAGCTTGCTCAGCCGGGAACCGTTGCGGCGGACGACTTCCAGATCCGCGCGGGCCGCGTCGTCCAGGCCGGGCGCGTTCGAGAGCAGTTCCTGCACCGGCCCCATGATCAAGGTGAGCGGCGTGCGGAACTCGTGGCTGATGTTCGAGAAGAAGGCCGTCTTCGCCCGGTCCAGCTCCGCGAGCTCCTCCGCCCGACGCTGCTGCGCCTGGTGACTGCGGGCGCTGACGATCCCCGCGGCGATATGCGCCGCCACCAGTTCCACGAAGCCGCGGTAGCCGTCGTCGAGGTCGCGATACCGGTTCAACCCCGCCACCAGAAACCCGTGGGGCACACCGCCCTGCTGCCGCAGCGGAATGACCAGAGCCTGGTTGGGCGGCTCGGGCCACGCCCCTGCGGGCAGTTCGGTCGTCCTGGCCTCGTCAAGACCGATCAGCACGGCTCCGCCCTCGGCCAGCTGCTCCACCGGCAACTCCAGCAGAGGCACCGCGAGGTCATCCGCGAGCCCGGTCGAAGCCGCCAGTCGCGCCGGGCCGCCGTCCTCGAACAGATAGATCAGGGTGAAGGGCAGGTCGCGGGTGTTCCGGTTGAGCTGGCGGACCGCGAACGCGAGCACCTCGTCCTCGGTGGTGATCACGCTGGGATCCGAGCCGAGATCGCGCAGGGTCGCCATCCGGCGCTCGCCGATGATCCGGTCGGTCTCCTCGCTCACCACGCACAACATGCCGACGACCCGGCCGCTGTCGTCACACAGCGGGCTGTAGGAGAACGTGTGGTAGCTCTCCTCCAGGTATCCCGAGCGCTCAAGAAACAGCAGCAGTCCCTCGTCCCACGTCGCCTTGCCGGTGGACAACACGGTTTCGATGCGCGGGCCGATGTCGTCCCAGATCTCCGACCACACCTCGTTCGCCGGGCGGCCGAGAGCCCACGGGTACTTCCGTCCCAAGGTGTTGTGCCGGTAGGCGGAGTTGCAGAAGAAGGTGAGCTCCGGGCCCCACGCCATCCACATGGAGAACCGTGAAGACAGGAGGATGCCCACGGCCGTCCGCAGGCTCAGTGGCCACCCGTCCGGCCGGCCGAGCGGAGTGGCCGTCCAGTCCACCTCGGCCAGGTCACGGCCGACCTCGCCGTCCGCGGCGAACACATCGATCCGGCCTCTTCCGGCCTCCGCTGAAGGCATTCGACGCTCTTTCCTGTCCAACCCTCACACCGGGGCCGGCACTATCCCCGGCAGTTCCAGCCCCGTCCGGGCCACCTCATCGCCGTCGTGGCCACCGACGGCGACACCGCTTCACACATCTTTCCCTGTGCTCACCCGTACTGCTCATCGGCCCGGCCGAGCCACAGAGCACCGGCCGCGGTGAGCACGATGCCGACCACCGTCCACCATGACCACCAGGTGAAGAACACGACGACCGGACCGACGGCGACCAGGACGCCTCCACCCACCACCGCCGTCTCCGACTGCTCGGCCTCTCTCACACGAGGCGGCCTTTCGGCGAGATCCATCAGTTCACCCGCCCGTCGAGCGCGGACACGATGAGCGCGGCACAGCACGTCACCGAAAGTCCCCGTTCCCGCGCCATCGTTCTCAAGGTCGCGTGCGCCGCTTGCCCGGCCAAGCCTTGGGAGACGAGCACCTTCAGTGCCTGGGCGACGACGTCCGACGACGGCGGGGAATCGGATCTCGGGGGCATCGTGGGACCTCCGGTTCACTGGGCAACGAGCTGACGAAACGAGTCCTGATACCCCCTCCGAGCCCTCCTTACACTCATCACGACGAGCGACCCGGCGTTCAGGGTCAGGCGATGGCCTTGGCGACCTCGGTGACCTCGGGGTCGGCGTACTTCGAGCAGACGATCTCGTAGGTGGCGAGGATGACCGGGCAGGACCCGCGACCATCAGCTGCGGTGGCGGGTGTCCACCGCACGGGCGAAGACGTCGTCGTCCACGAACGCGATCTCGAAGGGCGGGGGCCCGGTCACTCCCGCGTCGTCGGGAAGCACCATCTGCGCTCGCAGCGCGCCGCCGGACAGGGTGACGTCGATGGCGAGATCGCCGGTTTCGAACCGTCCGATGTAGTCGGCGAGGCGGCCCGCCGGAGAGCCGACGACTCGCCGTGGTGCCGGAGGAGCCACGTGCGCGATGTGCTCGGTCGCCCAGTGCAGGACCGCGGCGCCCAAGGCCCCGCCGCCTCCGCTGTTCGTCAGCACCGTGACGGCGAATCCCCGCTCCGGGATCATCGCGAATTCCGACACTTGAAGGAAACTGACGTTACCGCCGTGGCGGACCAGGTCGGTGTCGCCGTGCCGGGTGCGCAGCCACGACAGCCCGACTTCTTCGAACCCCAGGGCGGCCGGTCGCTGCGGCCGGATCAGCGCGCCCCGTCCCGCGTCGCTGATGGGCCGCGATCCGCTCGTGTCACCCGAGAGGAAGAACCGCGCCCAGCGGAGTTGATCGCGGGCCGAGGACCACAGCCCGCCCGCCGGGTTCCCTGCCCGGTTGATGCCCAGCGAACGGGACACCTCGGGCCTCCCGTCCGTGACCGCGTGCCCGACGGCGTGCGGGCGGACGAGCACCTCCCACGGCAAGAAGACGCACGGAAGTGCTTCGAATGGGCACTGGTCATCAGCCGCCAGAGCGGCGACAGAAGAAGCGAAAGCCTTGCTGCCGAAGGCCTCCGGGCGTGCGCGACGAGTCCCTCGGGATGGTCGGACGGCAGGTGGATATCCGGGAATCCCCCGGATATCCACCTGCGTGCTTTGTAGTGTTTGGGCACGCCGAATGGGAGGGGTCGCGCACGGCGACTTGGGTGTCTTCCTTTCAGGCGAGGGTGGCGCCGTAGGCGGTGAGCACGGTCCGTAGTGGCTGGTAGAAGCTGACTTGGCTGTTCCCGCCGGACAGCACTCCGTAGCCGACACCGCCGTAGAACAACGGGCCACCGCTGTCGCCGCTTCCGATGGGGATGTCGGTGGCGATCGTCCCGATGACCTGTTTGTCCTTGCCGTAGTTCACGGTCTGGTTGAGGCCGAGGACCTTTCCGCACGTCTTCTTCGTGGTCATGCCGCTCTTGCACACCGTTTGCCCCACCTGCGGGATACCCGCGCGAAGGATCCGCTGGGTGCGGCCGTCGTACAGATCGACTTGGCTGGGCCCGGAGCCGGAGAGGTCCCGGATGCGGCCGTAATCGGTCACCGGGAAGTGGGTGTCCACATTGGGGCCGATGCCTTCCCAATCCAGCCCGTGTTCGGTGCAGTGGCCGGCCGTGAGGATGTACCGGACGTCCTTGACGAGGATCGCGAACCCCGCTGAGCAGTAATACGGTTCACGGCCGGGTCCCGGCGAGACGGTGTACATCGCATCACCGCCCTTCAGTGTCGACTGCCGCGCCGCACCGACCGCAGACGGTGCCGCGGAAACGACCGGGCAGGCCAGCAAAATGGCCACAGCCGAGGAAATCAGCACCCCGGCCAGCTTGCGGCGAGAGCAGCCGAACATGGTCATGTCCTTCCGTCCTGAAGAGACTGGATATGTACGACCAGTCCAGTGCCGCACGGCCACCGGCACAACCGGAGTCAACCTGACGAGTGATCAAAAGCCGTCGGCCGCCGAGATCCGTGCACGCCCCTACCGGGGTTGTCAGCACATCAGGCGAAGGTGGCTCTCACAGTACCTGTATCACCAGGGTCTCCCGGACGTCCAGGACACCTGTCAACCTGTTTGAGCGGAACGAAAGCGCCGACAACACTCCGACTAAACCGGCAGCTTTACCCCACCACATTGCTTCCACGATGGAAGGAACGAATACCCATGGCGGAAAGCCAGTCCATCCCTCACACAGACCTTTTCGATCTGACTGGGAAGTACGCACTTGTCACTGGCGGCACCAGGGGAATTGGGCTGATGATTGCGCGCGGCCTTCTCCAGGCGGGCGCTCGCGTCGTTGTCAGCTCACGCAAGGCCGACGCGTGCGCGGAGGCGCAGCATCTGCTGTCCGAATTCGGCGATGTTCAAGCAATCCCCGCCGACCTGTCCAGGCACGAGGAGTGTCAGCGCCTCGCCGATCTGGTCGAGGCCGACTCGAAACGCCTGGACATCCTCGTCAACAACGCGGGAGCGATGTGGCGCGAGCCGCTGGAGACGTTTCCGGACGAGGCCTGGGACTCAGTGATCGACCTCAACCTCAAGTCGCCGTTCTGGCTGGTGCAGGCGCTGCTCCCCGCGCTTCGCAGGGCGGGCACCGCCGATGATCCCGCGCGGATCATCAACATCGGCAGTATCGCCGCCGTCCACGTCGCCGAGTCGCCCAACTACTCCTACGCCAGCAGCAAAGCGGGGCTCCACCAACTCACCAGGGTGCTGGCCAGGGAACTGGGCCCCCAGCACGTCACGGTGAACGCGGTGGCCCCAGGACCGTTCCCGTCGCAGATGATGGCGGCCACGCTCGAGGCCGTCGGCGACACGATCGCGGCGAAGGCCCCTCTGCGCAGGCTCGGCCGCGACGACGACATGGCAGGCATCGCCGTGTTCCTCGCCAGCCGGGCCGGGTCCTACCTCACGGGCACCATCATCCCGGTCGACGGCGGCATCGCCACGACCGCGACAGGCACTTAGGGGTACCAGCAGAACCTCCCTCCGCCTGCGGACAGAGCCTAGGGTGAAGGGGTGACCAAGATCGATCCGCGCACCGAGATCAAGGAGTTCCTCCGCTCGCGTCGCGCGCGGATCACGCCCGAGCGGGCCGGACTGCCCGCCTACGGTGGCAACCGCCGGGTCAAAGGTCTGCGTCGCGAAGAGGTGGCTCTCCTGGCAGGGGTATCGGTCGACTACTACGTGCGGATGGAGCGCGGCAGCCTCGCCGGCACCTCTGACGGGGTGCTCGACGCGGTGGCCTCTGCCTTGCAGCTTGACGAGGCCGAGCGCGATCACCTCTTCCACCTCGCGCGGCAGTCCAGGGCGCCCGGCGGTCCACGCCGACGGCGACCCACCGCGACGGTGCGTCCGCCGCTTCAGCAGGTGCTCGATGCCATCACTGATGTGCCGGCGTGGATCTGCAACGGCCGTTATGACGTGCTGGCCACGAATCACCTTGCCCGCGCGCTGTATTCACCGGTCCTGACCGACGCACGACGACCGGCGAACACCGCGCGGTTCGTGTACCTGGATCCCGAAGCGGCAGAAACGTTCTTCGTCGACTATGACCGCATCGCCTGCGATGTGGCCGCGAAGCTACGCATGGAAGCCGGGCGCAATCCGCACGACGAGGAGCTGATCACTCTGGTCGGTGAATTATCGACACGCAGTGAACTCTTTCGGCAGCGATGGGCATCTCAGGACGTTCGCCTCCACCGGTCCGGGCGCAAGCGCCTGCACCATCCGGTCGTGGGCCGGCTCGACCTGGACGTCGAATCGATGGAGTTGCCGGCCGATCCCGGCCTGCTCCTGACCGTCTACACCGCGCCCGCCGGCACCGCGGCTGCGGATGGTCTGGCCCTCTTGGCGTCATGGGCGGGCAACCCGGCTGTCTCCAGGTTGCCCGCCGGATCAGGTGGCTAATTTCCGAGCAAATCGCCGACGACGCCGAAGCACGGGCCGTTCGGGGTGAGGACCCGCACGGTCAAGACCGCCGTCGGAACCGCGGGGCTTCCGATGTCGACCGTATCCGTGGTTTCGAATTCCGCGAGGTTCGGGAAACCCACATCGCCGAAAGAGCCGATCACGAATGTGGGGGCATTCGCGTACACGCCGACCATGTTGTGCGAACGCACCGGCCCCTGTGTGCTCCGGTAACCGAATTTGAGATCCAGCTCGCCGTTGCCGACGAGTGAGATGTCGAGGCTGATCGAGCCACAGGTGCCGGTCACGGTGGTGTTGGTGGTCACGTCGCCTTTGTCCTGCAGGTCCATCGGCACGGTGATGGACTTGGTCTTGCCCACGGAGGCGGGCGAACCGGCTTGCGCCGGACCCGCGCCGACCACCAACCCGAAAATGGCGAGCAGTGTCACTAGCGCCGCCACACCGGACCGGGCGAAGCGCGCTGACCTAATAGGTTCTTGGGACATGAGAATTCCTTCTGGGAGATTTCCTGCTGGTGCGGCAAGCGTGTCAGGACGTCGCTGTACCCGACTACGTGAATCCACCACAAACCGGGCCCTCGAAATCAAGGTCGGATTGTCACATCACGCAAACACCTGCCGCACCGGCGCGGACCGCCCCCAGCCGGTGTTACGTGGCGGCTCGTTCGGCGGCGCTGCGTTCCACGCAGAACTCGTTGCCTGCCGGGTCCGTGAGCGTGACCCAGCCGGTGCCGTCCGGCCGGCGGTGATCCTCGAAGATCTTCGCGCCGACACCGATCAGTCGGTCGACCTCTTCGTCCCGGGTGCGATCCTGAGGTTGCAGATCGAGGTGTACGCGGTTCTTCGCCGCCTTGCCCTCAGGTACTCGGATGAACAGCATCGTCGGCTGTCCCTCGGCGGTCAGCGACACCTCGGGGTCGCCAGGTTCGTCCTCGACGCGCATCGGGCGGCCGACCGCAACCGACCAGAATCGCGCCAGCTCGTACGGATCACCGGTCGTATCGAAGGTGATGTTGTGAATGTTCGCGACCATCGCACTCTCCAAAGTGGATGAATGCGCCCCAAAGCCACAGCAGGTCAGCGGTGCCGACGATGAGGCGCGGGCTTCTCATGAGTGAACATCTCGACCGCACCTCCTCTCGTCACAGGCTGACTTCGTGATCGTCCCATCCCTCAACCAGATCGCGCAACCCGCGCCAAGGCAGCGAGTGCCCTTTGCTCAGCCCGCCGAAGCGGCCAGCGAAGTCTTCTCGGACTCCTGTTCGCAGCCGAGGATCGACGCCAGCAGGCCCGGGTAGCGCTCGGCGAGGTCTTCGGTGCGCAACGAGAGCAGGTTCTCGCGTCCCGCGGGGCGCTGCCAGATCACGCCGGAGTCCCTCAGTACCCGCCAGTGGTGGGTCAGGGTCGACTTCGACATCGTGGCGTCGAGGTCGGCGCCGACTGTCCCGCAGGCCTGCTCACCGCGCTGGGCGAGGATCCGGACGATGTTGAGCCGGATGGGGTTGCCCAAGGCCGCGAGCACGTTCTCCAGTCGGATCTGGTCACGTTCGGGGTGCTGGGCAATCATGCCGCGAGTGTAGACGATTGTGCGGCCGAACGCGCACTATCGTACGGTCGTCCTACGATTACAGTACGTCAACTCTCGAACCGATCTCGGGACTCGGGTTCCGCTCCGCTCGATAGTACGTTAAATTTCGTACAGTCGTACTTCTGCTGACCTGAACTTGGAGTCGCGTGCCATGTCGTCACCCTCTACAGCGGCGGGCCACCGCTCGCTCGGCTGGACCCTGGCGCTGCTCGCGCTGGCACAGCTGATCTTCTCCCTCGACCTGAACATCGTCTTCGTCGCGCTGCCCGAGATCGGCGCGGACCTGGGCTTCTCCGATCAGACCTTGCAGTGGGTCGTCGGCGCCTATGCGGTCTTCGCCGGTGGCTTCCTGCTGTTCGGCGGCCGGGCGGCGGACCTTTTCGGGCGCCGCCGGGTCTTCGTGATCGCGTTGACGCTCTACGCGCTGTCGTCGCTCGCCGGCGGCCTCGCCACCAGCCCGACGATGATCATCGTCGCCCGCGCCGTCCAGGGGATCGGCGGCGCGCTGCTGCTGCCGTCCACGCTGTCCCTGATCAACACCCTGTTCGAAGAAGGCCCCCGGCGGAACAAGGCACTCGCCGTCTGGGGCGGCGCGGGAGCGAGCGGTCTCACGGTGGGAGCGCTGCTGGGCGGGCTCCTCACCCAGGGATTCGGCTGGCCCGCGGTCTTCTACGTCAACGTCCCGCTCGCGGGGATCGTGGCCCTCGCCGCGCTGTACTTCATCCCGCGTGACGAGCGCCGGACCGACTCCCGCAAGTTCGACTTCCCGGGTGCGCTGACGGTCACCATCGGCGCGACACTGCTGGTGTACGTCCTGGTCCAGGGCCCCGAGGACGGCTGGAACTCCGTCGGCATCCTCGTCGCGGCCGCTCTGGCGGTCCTCCTGCTGATCGCCTTCGCCGTCATCGAGGCGCGCAGTTCGGACCCGCTGATGCCGTTGCGGCTGTTCAGCAACCGCAGTCTCCTCGTGGGTATCACGGTCACCTTCATCTACATGGGGACCTTCGGCGCGTTGCCGTACTTCCTGACGACCCTGTTCCAGGGCGTCCACCGGTTCTCCGCGCTGGAAACCGGGCTCGCGTTCCTGGTCCCGTCGCTGGCCATCGCGACCGGCACCCAGCTCGGCGGCAAGATCGCGACCCGGCTGGGGGTCCGCCCGACGTTGTGGATCGGCTTCGGTATCGGCATCGTCGGCACCGCGGCGCTGGCCATCGGCTTCGACGCGAACAGTTCCTATCTGGTCGCGGTGCCCGGCCTGATCATCTCCGGCGTGGGTCAGGGTCTCGTGTGGACGGCCATGTTCATCGCCGCGTCGTCCGGCGTGGCGCCGGAGGAACAGGGCGTCGCCAACGGTATGGCCACCACGACGCTGAACCTGGGTTACGCGATCGGCCTCGCCATCCTGATCGCCGTCGCCAACGCCGGAACCACCGGACTCACCGGTGAAGAAGCGCGGATCGCCTCGGCCGACGGCGGATTCCTCGCCGTTCTGCTCGCGGCCGCGGGAATGCTGCTGGGATTGCTGATCACTCTCGTCCACCCCAGGACTTCCGAGTCGCCCGTCCCCGGGGACGACCAGAAGGCCGGCGAGAGCGAGCCCGCGACCGCGCGAGTCCCGTAGCCGCTCGGGGGTCGCGGCGGGCCGGATCGGAGCGGTCGGCCCGCCGCGACCCCAACCCCCCTTCAGCCCGCCGCGTCGTCGATCTCCTGGAGCAGCCGCGCGCACCGGGCGATGTCGCCGCTGGTGGGCGGTTCCCAGCTCGCGACGCCGTGGAGCCGGTCCAGCCAGGCGGGGACGACGGCGGCCGCGTCCGGTGGCGGATGGTTCTCCGCCCGGTGCCCGGTACCGGTGACGATCATGAGCCGCCCACCGCTCACCGTGCACGATCCTCGGGCGCAGTCGACGCGGACGTCGAAGCCGCCGGGACGCGACCTCCATCCACAGTGGAGCGTCACCGGCACACCGTCCCATTCCAGACGCGCCGTTCCGCCGACGTCCATGGCGATTCCCGGAGCGTGTTCCTTCACGGCCGAGACGGCACGAAGGCTCGCGCCCGGGCGTAGCCACAGCAACAGGTCGAGCAAATGGATCCCGAGGTCGGCGAAGCCGCCGATGCCGCCCTGGCGGGGGTCCAGCATCCACGCGGTCGGTCCGCGGAACCAGCCGTCGAGCAGACCCGGATGCGAGAAGCGGGCCCGCACCGATGTCACCGGACCGCCGGGTTCTTCCGACAAAAAGGTGCGCAGCCCGCGTAAGGCGGGTGCGCACCGGAGGAACATGGCCGTGGTCACCGGGACCGCGGCCGCGTCGATCAGGGCTGTGAGTTCGGCGGTTTCCGGGACCGTCGCGGCGAGAGGCTTTTCCACCAACGTGGGTTTTCCCGCTTCGATCGCCGCCCGCAGCAGCCGCGGATGATCCGCGGTCACCGAGTCGATGATGACGGCGTCGGCGTGGTCGAGCCCCGGGGCCGCGACTGCGCGGGGATCGCGCCGGATCGCCTCCCGGTGGTCCGCCAGGTGCGGGTGCGCGGTCCCGAGGATCGCGACCCGCACCGGCGTCACCGAGGCTCCGGCCGGGTGAACGACCGGTCGACGTACACCAGGGGATCACCGTCGCCCACGTGCACGGCCTCCACGAGGCCGATGAGGATGCTGTGATCCCCACCGTCCTGAATGGAATGAGTGGAGCACGACAACCGGGCCACCGCCTGCGGCAATCCGGGCAGCCCGTGCTCGACGGGGACCGCGTCGCCGGCGCCGAAGCGATCGACGCCCGAGGTCGCGAAGCGCGAAGCCACACCTTCCTGGGACCGGCCGAGCACATTGATCAGGAACCTGGACGCCGTCGTGAACGCGTGATGGGTGCTGGCCTTCTTGCCAAGGCACACCAGGACGAGCGGCGGGTCCAGCGACAGGGAACTGAACGAGGTTCCGGTGAAGCCCCAGCGCCGCCCCGACTCGTCGGCCGTGGTGACCACGGTGACCGGGCCGGGAACGCGGGTCATGGCGCGGGTGAAGTCTTCCGCGAGAACAGGCATCTTTCCCCCAGTTGTTGTTCGGCCTAGGTCGCGACCTTGACGTGCTCGGTCGCGAGTTCGTCGAGGAACGACGTGGCCCAATGGTCGATGTCGTGGTCGAGCACGTGGTCCCGCAGCCGTCGCATCCGGCTCCGCGTGTCGGCCTCGGGCAGGGTCACGGCCTGCATGATCGCCTGTTTGACCTCTTCGACGTGGTACGGATTGACCAGGAACGAATCCGTGAGTTCCCCGGCGGCGCCGGCGAATTCGCTCAGCACCAGCGCGCCGGTCAGGTCGTGGCGGCTGGCGACGTACTCCTTGCACACCAGGTTCATGCCGTCCCGGAGCGGAGTCACCACGGCCACGTCGGCGGCGCGGTAGAACGCCGCCAGCTCGCGCTGGTCGATCGAGGAATGCAGGTAGTGCACGGCCGGATGGCCCACCGCGCCGAATTCGCCGTTGAGCCTGCCCACCTCGCGCTCCACCGCGCGGCGCATCAGGCGGTAGTGCTCGACCCGCTCGCGGCTGGGAATGGCGATCTGCACCATCACGGTGTCCCGGGCGTTGAGCCGCCCTTCCCGGAGCAACTCCCCCAGCGCGTGGAGACGGACGTCGATGCCCTTGGTGTAGTCGAGGCGATCCACTCCCAGCAGCACCCGCCGCGGATTCCCGAGCGTGGCGCGGATCTGCTCCGCACGGTCTCGCACTCGCGGATCCCTGGACAGGGTGTCCCAGGTGCCCGCGTCGACGGAGATCGGGAACGAGCCGACCGACACCGACCGGTGGCCGAGGTCGATCGCGCCGCCCAACGGTCCCGCGCCGACCTGTTTCGGCACCTGCGCCGCCCCGGTCAGCGTGCGGCTGAGCCAGAGGAAGTTCTGGGCCCCGCCCGGACGCTGGAAACCGATCAGGTCGGCCCCCAGCAGCCCGCGCACGATCTCGGTCCGCCAGGGCAGACGCATGAACAACTCGACCGGCGGAAACGGGATGTGCAGGAAGAAGCCGATGCGGACGTCGGGGCGCAGTTCGCGCACCATCGCCGGGGCCAGCTGCAGCTGGTAGTCGTGGATCCACACGGTGGCACCGGGCGCGCTGACCTCCGCGGCGGCTTCGGCGAAGCGCCGGTTGACCTCTACGTAGCTGTCCCACCAGCTTCGCCGATAAGCGGGCGGCATCACGACGTCGTGGTACAGCGGCCACAACGTGGAATTGGAGAATCCTTCGTAGAACGAGGCGACAGCGTGTTCGTCGAGTGAGACGGGCGAGAACCGGATCCTGCCGAGGGATTCGGGCGGGGTCACCGTGCCCGAGGTCCCCGGCCAGCCGACCCAGGTGCCACTCCGCTTGCGCAGCAACGGCTCCAGCGCGTTGACCAGACCTCTGGGGCTGCGGCGCCAGACCTCGGCCCCGGTCCCGGTGCGGTGCACGCTCGCCGGCAAACGGTTGGCGACGACCACGAATTCCGAACGATCGGTCATGAACCTCTCCAGGTGAGAGCGACCAAGGAAGCAGAACCGCCGGGAGGGGGACGCCGCTGTCCCCCACCCGGGGAGATCACCCCCTGAAGTCCACGATGGTCTTCAGGTCGGTGGTGCTGCGGTAGTTCTCGAAAATGGACACCAGCCGGTCGTAGTCGTCGAACATGCAGACCGACGACAGCAGGCTCGAACCGTCGACGACACCGCTCATCAGGATCTGCATCGCGGAGTAGATGACGTTGGCGCTGTGGTGCATGGGGAAACTGGACACGTCGAACGGCGCCGACATGATGTTGATGCCCTTGGCGAGCATCAGCCACGTGTCGAACTTCTGCATCTCCTGCGACGCGCCGTAGAGCACGTAGCGACCGCGCGGCTTGAGCTTGCGCATCGCCATCCGGCGCGGGTCACGCTCTTCGTCGACGTTCTTGATGGTGGGCAGCGTGTCGAAGACGTAGTCGAAAGTGCCCTCGTTGACCGCCGCGTTCAGCTCGTCCGGCAGGTACGCGTGGTCGGAGAAGTTCTGCGCGGCGTACTCGTTCCGGTTCGGGTTGAGGTCCACCGACACCACCGAATTGGGGGCGAAGAGCCGCTTGATGATCCGGCCGGCGATGACCCCGATCGGCCCGGTGCCGAGGATCAGCACCTTGTCCCCGATGTGGGGCGGGTTGCTCAGGATGGACCGCAGCGCACCCGTGGTCGGCTCGATGAAAGAGCACTCCAGATCGCTCATCTCGGCCGGGATCTTCACCGCTGCCGCACGGCGGTCGTCGAGGAAGTTCCGGTCGGTCCAGAAGACGTCGCGTTTGACCTGCCCGGAGAAGATCGGCCGGACCGACCGGTACTCGGCCAGCCCCTCGAAGTCCGTCTGTCCCCAGTAGACGACCCGGTCGCCGACCTCCAGGCCGGCGCTGTCGTTGTCGAAGTCCGAGCCGATCTCGACGACCTCGCCGAGGTACTCGTGGCCGAGGACGACGGGGTACTGCGGCGGGAACAGGTGTCCCTCGAACACCGAAATGTCCGTCGAGCAGATCGAGACGCAGCGCGTCTTGAGCAGCAGGCCGTCCTCGGGAGTCGCCGGAACGGGCACCGTCGCCAATTCCGTCTTCCTCGGCGCGGTCAGGTGGAATGCCTTCATGGTGGCCGGAAGCGGAATGCCCGGACGGCCCGTGGTCGTGGACACGGAGGTAGTCATCATCAATCCCCTCAGAAAAGTAAAAGAAAAAACGAGCGAGCGCGGAAAAAGGCACCTCAGCGGCGCATGAGCAATTTCCCGGTCAGCAGGTACTGGCCCACCATCTCGAAATGCGAATGCGACAGCGTGATGTGTTTGACCGCGGAACGCACGTCCCGGAGATTCCGCTCGAGCCTGCTCGTCGTGTACAGCGAGCTCGTGCCCGCGTACTGATGGGCGGTGTCGACGACCTGGCACGCGTTCTCGGCGACCGTCGCCACCGTCAGCCGGATCAGCGAGGTCAGCTCGTCACCGCCGTCCGCGCCGTGTTCGGTCGCCTGCTGGGCCGCGTGCGCCAGGACGAGGCGACTGCTGTGCACGGCCATTTCCATCCTGGCCAGCTTGTCCTGGACCACGTGACTGCCCGCCAGGGTGCCCGATCCGCCCGTCGGCGTCTTGCGGAGCGCGATGTCCTTGAACGTGTGCAACGCGTCCTGGGCGATTCCCAACGCGGTGGACGAGGACGTGAACGGCCCGAAGTCGTAGTAGCTGATCCCGTAGGCGCGGGAACCACGCGGAAGCGGCGGCGCGTGCATCGCGGCTCCGTCCACCGTGTGGTCCTCGCCGACGAAGACGTTGTCGACCAGGTAACTGACACTTCCGGTGCCCCGCAGGCCGAGCGTGTGCCAGTCGTCGACGAACGTGACACTGGAGCGCGGCAGGAACAGCATCCGGATGACCGGACCGGCTTCGCCACGCCGCGGCTCCCCGTCGTCGGTGACGCGGGCCGCGCACACCAGCCAGTCGGCGTGCGCCGAACCGCTGGCGAAAGACCATTTCCCGTTGAGCCGGAAACCGCCTTCGACGGCTTCGGCGGTCCCGGAGGGGTTGACCCCTCCGACGACCAGCTTGTCGCTCTCGGCGAAGAGCTTGCGAGAGGTCTCCTCGGGAAGGTAGTCGGAGAGCCTGCCGATCGCGCCCTGAACGCCGACCTGCCAGGCCACCGACGCGTCGAGACGCGCCAGCGCCTGGATGACGGCCGAGCCGGTGGCGATGCTCACCTGCCCGCCACCGAATTCACGGGAGACCCACATCCTGTGCAGACCTACTTCGCGAACGGCGTCGAGCGTGTCGGCCGAGGTCACCCGGCGATCTTCGTTGTCATTTCTGTACTGCTCGATAATGGGTGCGATCTTGTCGACCTTCGCCGACCATTCCTGAATTTCACCGGTCGGCGGCACGCGGTCCAGCAGGCGCGGCACAGCTTCATCCAATGACAATTTTCCCCCATCCCCAAATGGAAGTCTCGCCCCAAACGAGGCTTCGATAGTCTTAGGTTCCTCGAACTATCGAAGCAATGATTACCTGGGCACCACCAAGCGAGCAAGAGGCATGTTCACATCTGGGAGTGATCTAGACCACAGGGAAGACATATTGGCCCGAACGGCGGTACTGGATCGGCCCAACGACGCAGTGGTCCGACCGTCACAACTTCCCTTTCGGGCGTAATATCGGTCAGCCGATCAGGAATTCGTACCGCGGTGCGGCAAAATTACCCACATCGGCAGTGGCCGACTTGTCCGTCCACAATGGACCTTCCACGGTGATCGTTTTCCTTTTCTGACTCAAAGTCAGCGCACCATCACGTTCGGTGGAGCGTAGAAATGGTCCACTGTGGAAAACCTGCGTTTCCGTCAGGTTAACCGGCCCGGGACACCTTGGCTAACGCCGTTAACCGCGGCGATGGTCCGAAGTGGACAGACGAGGCCGTCGACCCTCGCACCCTGGCCGCATGAGGCACTACGGCGAACGTCGCCTCGTCGAACGACATGACACCGGCGACGTCGAGATCGTCCAGGGCGACGCGTTCGAGTGAATAGAGCCCCTCCGTGGCGAACGGCGGGTTGCTCGACGGCTTTGACACAAAGGTCGGTGAGCCGTTCGGCGTTGTCGTACTCGGCGGACCACTGCCGTCGCGCGGTGAACACCAACGCGACCACACCACCCCACGACTCCGCGGGACCGCCACCGTCGCCCAGCGCGACCTTGGCCGCGTACCGTCATTCGATTTCACACCCCGGAGTCGGCGACCGCTCACACCTCGGCGCGAACACGAAGAAATTGCATGTTCATTGCGGAAGCGGATCACTTTTGACACCGTGCCAACATCGCGAACATCTGCGACGACTTCCCATCGAAGCGCCACCGGATACGAAATCCGAAAAATGAACACCTCGGTACAGCCCTTTATGTATCGCCGCCGCCTCCAGATCCCCGGACTTCGGCGACGAACAAAGCGGGCGACCGGGGAACGAATTCCACCCGGCCGCCCGCCTGGGTCAAGCCTGCCCGCCGAACGTCAGCCCTACTCCGACGGGGGCTGGTAGTTCGGGTTCTCCCACACGAAGTTGATCTTGTTGCCCTCCGGGTCCGCGACGTCCGACAACTTGATGAAAAGGAGGCCTTCACGGACGATCCCGGGACACGACCGGGTCAGCGCAATGCCGTCAGGACGAAGTCGTCGCCGAACTGCCACACCGGGGCCACCTCCGCGAAGCCCGCCTCCCGGAGCAATCGGGTGTGTTCCTGCGGGCTGAGCCTGTTGCCGTAACCGGTCGAGACGCCGCTCAGCTCGTCGGCCGTGAACTCCGCCCGCAGCGCGGGATCGGCCGCGACCGCGGCCCACCAGCCCTTCCAGTCTTCGTTCGCCTCGACTCCGGCCCGGGCGGCACGGCGGCCCTTGACGGCCTCGGCCAGGTCGCGGATGCCCGGCTGCTCGTCGTAGAAGTGGTCGCCGTTGACGAGCGCCCCACCCTCGCGCAGCACGTCCGCGAGGCGACGGTAGACGTCGGCGAGCCGATCCGGCTTCAGCCAGTGCAAGGCGGTCGTCGAGACGGCGGCGTCGATCGTCCGCCACGTCAGCCAGCCGTCTCCGGCGAGATCTGCCTGGACGTACTCGATGTTCGCGTCGTCCGGACGGCTCGCCCTGGCGAGCGCGAGCAGGAACGGGTCGGTGTCGACGCCGACGACCCGCGCGTGCGGCAGGCGCCGGGCGAGCCTGGTGGACAGTGAGCCCGGGCCGCAGCCGAGGTCGAGCACCAGCGGCTCGGCGATATCGCGGCAGACGTGCTCGACGACGTCGATCAGGACGTCGAACCGTTCTTCACGGTCGGCTATGTAGCGTTCCTGCTGGACATCCCATCGTCGCACCCAGCCCGCCGCGAGCTTTTCGTCCACCGCACTCCCCTTTCGTGATCTTGATCCTGTGTAGCACAAGGCGCCCATGGGTTACCGTGTGCGCCACAACGTAAGAAGGTGCCCGTCGGGGGAAGCCGGTGTGAATCCGGCGCTGACCCGCAACCGTGAACGGCCTGACCGAACGTCTTCGCGCCGTGAGCCGGACTGCCCGCCGGGTACTGCCAGCCCCAACTGTCGTGGAGTGCGGAGCGGGGTCCCGTTTCAGCGCGTCCGCGCGCCCGGGACAGTGCTCGATGTCCCGGAGGTTACTGTGACGCGTCATCCGATCGGCCGTCGGCGAGTGCTCGCCTTGGCCGCCCTCGCGCCTTTGGCGGCCTGCGGGGGCGCTCCCGCGGACACGGGCCGGTTGCGAGTCGCGTTCGCCGCGGGCGGTTCGAAGGAGACACTGGATCCCTCTCAGGTGTCGCTCTTCGTCGACCAAGCGCGGGCGAAGGCGCTCTTCGACACGCTGGTCGCCTACGACGCCGACACCTCGTTGCGGCCGCGGCTGGCCGAATCCTGGGATAGCGACGACTCCGGTACGCGCTGGCGTATCCGGCTGCGGCAGGCGGCCTTCCACGACGGTCGCCCGGTCACCGCGGACGATGTCCTGTACAGCTTCCGGCGGGTCGCCGACCCCGCCCTGGCCTCCTCGTCCCGGCAGTACTTCGCGAAAGTGGACTTCACCCGCAGCAAAGCGGTGTCACCTGGCGAACTCGAACTGGTGCTGGGCGCGCCCGACTTCGAATTCCCGTCGGGCTGGGGCGCACCGGGCGCGGAGATCGTGCCCGCCGGGACGACGGCTTTCGGCGCGCCGGTCGGCTCTGGTCCCTTCCGTTTCGTCTCGTTCACGCCCGGCGGCGCCGCGGTGTTCCGCAAGAACGAGTCCTATTGGGACGGTGCGCCGACCATCGACGAGCTCGAATTCGTCCCGGTCAACGACGAAACGGCCCGGGTCAACGCGCTGCTGTCCGGTCAGGTCGACTACGCCCACGACCTCGCGGCCGGCACCGCGGCACGGCTGACGGGCGACGGACGGGTCTCACTGCTCGAAGCCCGGGGAACGACGATGCAGGGGTTGATCCTTCGCCTGACCCAGCCGCCGTTCGCCGATCCGCGGCTGGTGCGCGCCGTACTGTCCGGAGTGGACCGCGAAGCCTTGAACCGCGTCGCGCTGGCCGGCCGCGGTGAGATCGGCAACGACCTGTTCGGCAAGGGGCTTCGCGGTTACGCCACCGGCATTCCCCAACGCCCACGCGACGTGGACCTGGCCCGTTCTCTCGTCCGTGAAGCGGGCGCCGAGGGCCTGAACTTCGCCGTCGAGACCAGTGACGTCGATCCTGGATTCCCCACGGCGGCGACGCTGATTTCCCAGCAGTTGAACGAGATCGGGTTGAAGGTCACGCCGAACACGCGCGCGTCGAGCACCTACTTCGGCGAAACGAAGACCAAGGGTGTCGCCGCGCTCACCCGCACGGCGACCCTGCCGGTGCCGACGTTCCTCAACCAGCGCTTCCGCACCGGCGGTTCGAACAACGTCAACGGCTTCGCCTCGCCGGAGTTCGACGCCCTCATGGACCGTGCCGCGGCCAGTTCGGACGAGGGTGCCCGGCTGGCGCTGTTCGGGGACGCCCAGCGGATCGTGCACGAGTCCGGCGGCCTGCTCGCCTGGGGGTTCAGCACCTGGACGATCGCGGCGTCGAAACGGGTGGCCGGGCTGGTCACCGCGCCGCCGAACACCTTCGACTGGGCGAGGTTCGACCGCGCCCGCCTGTCCTGACGTGCGGGGATACGCCCTGCGCCGGCTGGGATTCGCCGCGGTGCAGGCGATGTTCGTCCTGGTCGCCACGTTCGCCGTGACCTCGCTGCTCCCCGGCGACGCGGCCTCGGTGGTGCTCGGCGAGCAGGCCACCGACGAGCAGGTGGCGACGGTGCGCCACCAGCTCGCCCTCGACCAGCCGCTCCTCGACCGGTTCGGGCGCTGGCTTTCAGGTCTGGCCGGCGGCGACCTCGGCCGCTCGCTCGTCACGGGCGCTCCGGTGACGGACGAGATCACGCGCCGCTTCGCCGCCACCGCGGTCCTCGCCGGGGTGACCTTGCTCGTACTCGTCCCGCTCGCGCTGGGCGTCGGAGTGGTCTGCGGTGTCCGCGAGGGTTCCCGGACCGACCGGGTGCTCACGGCCGTCACGGTGTTCCTGCATTCGATCCCCGAGTTCGTCCTCGGTCTGCTGCTGGTCGCGGGATTCGCCGTCTACACCGGACTGTTGCCCGCCACCGCGGCCGGAACGGACCTGGCCGTACGGCCGGAAGTCCTGGTGCTGCCCGTGATCGTGCTCGTCGCCCGGCAGCTGTGCGACGTGGCCCGGCAGATCCGGGTCGGCGTCGCGGAACAGACCCGGGGACAGGTGGCGGACCATCTGCGCCTGCTCGGCCTGCCCGAACGCACCGTCGTGCTGACACATCTCCTGCCCGCCGCCGCGGCCCCCGCCGTGCAGCAGCTCGCCCGCGTGGTCGAGGGACTGCTGACCGGCACGGTGATCGTCGAGTCCCTCTTCGCGATCACCGGTATGGGCACGGGTTTAGTCGAGGCCGTGCAGAACCGGGACATCCCGCAGGTGCAGGGATACGTACTCGTGTTCGCCGGTGTCGTCGTGCTCGGGAACCTGGCCGCCGATCTGGTCGCGCACCGGCTGACGCCGCGCCGGGAGCTGGTCACGTGGTGAGCCGGACGTTCGGGTGGTTCCTGCTCGCCGTCCCGGTGCTGCTCGCGGTGGCCGGACCGCTGATCGCGGGTCCCGCGGTGTCCGTGGGGGTGCCGTGGCAGCCACCGGACGCCGCCCATCCGCTCGGTACCGACGTCCTCGGCCGTGACGCGCTCACGGTGATCCTCACCGGCGGCCTTCCCATGATCGGCATGACGGGCGCCGCGCTCGGGCTCGCGTACCTGGTCGGCGTACCGCTGGGTCTCTTCGCGGCCGGGCGCGGACGGTGGGCCGATGAAGCCGTCATGCGATCGCTCGACCTCGTGCTGGCGTTCCCGTCGCTGCTGGTGCTCATGGTGCTCGCCGCGACCGGGCACCGCGGGCCCGGCGTGCTCGTCCCCGCCGTCGCCGCCCTCCAGCTGACGGCGATCACCCGCGTCGTCCGGGCCGCGGCGCTGGCGCCCGGCTGCCGCACCGCCGTGGAAGCCCTCACCCTGCAAGGACGACCGTGGTGGCGCATTCAGCTCGGGTACGTGGCCCGGTACGTCACCGGCCCGGTCGCCACCGACGCCGGAACCCGGCTCGGTGTGGTGCTCTACCTGCTGGCGTCGGCGAACTTCCTCGGTCTCGGCCTGCCCGCGGACTCTCCGGACTGGGCCGTGGTCATCGAACGCAACAGCGAGGCCCTCTACACCGCGCCCGCGGTGGTGCTGGTGCCCGCGGCGCTGCTGATGGCGTTGTGCGTCGGCACCAATCTGGTGACCGACCGGCTGCTCGCCGCCCGGTGGGTGAGCCTGTGACGGTCCTGGAGATCAGCGGCCTCTCCGCCCGCGCCGGGGACACCGTCCTGCTCGACGACGTCTCGCTGGCCCTCGAACCCGGCCGGGTGCTCGTCGTGCTCGGCGCGTCCGGGACGGGGAAGACCACGCTGGGCCTGGCCGCGACCGGGCGCGCCCGGCCCGGTATCGCACTGTCCGGCTCGATCCGGCTGGCGGGATCCGCGCTGCTGGGCCGCACCGGCGCCGACCTCAGGCGGATCCGGGCCGGGGTCGTCGGTCACCTGCCGCAGCAGCCGTCGGCGGTGCTGGACCCGGTCCGCCGCTGCGGACCGGTGCTGGCCGAACTCGCCGCGATCCGCCATCGCGGCCGGGCGGCAAGGCTGACGGCGGCTCGCACCGCGCTGACGGAAGCGGGACTCGAGCCGGACTTGTGGCGCCGGTTCCCGCATCAGCTCTCGGGTGGGCAGCAGCAGCGCATGGCGCTCGCCACCACGCTGGTGACCCGGCCGGAGGTGCTCGTCCTCGACGAACCCACGAGTGGTCTGGACCCGGAGAGCAGGGCGGTGCTCACTGCCCGCCTCGTCGAGCTTTCCCTTTCCGGAACGGCGTTGCTGATCCTGACCCACGACCTCGCTCTCGCCCGCGCCATGCCCGGTGACGTCGCCGAACTCCGCGACCGCCGCCTGGTTCCGGGTGAAATCGCGCCCAGGCGAGAGTCCTTTGTGGAATCGCCTGCGTCTTCGCCGTCTTCTCCGGTACTCGTCGTTCGGGGACTCACCGTGCGCGCCGGGCGGACGACGCTCATCGAGGACATCGATCTGGAGCTGGCGGCGGGCAGCCGTACCGCGCTCATCGGCGTCTCGGGTGCGGGCAAGACGACGCTCGCCCGCGCGCTCGCCGGGCTGACCCCGCCGAGCGCCGGCACGATCGAAGTCGACGGAGTCCGCCTTTCCCGGCCGGCCCGCCGTCGCGGGCGCGCGCAGTTGCGGGCGATCCAGTACGTCCACCAAGACAGCCGCGCGTCCTTCGACGAGTTCCGCGGAGTGCTCGACCAGGTCGCCGACAGCGCCTGTCTCCTTCGCGGTTCCAGTCGTCAGGCCGCCCGGCTCGAAGCGTCGGAAGTCCTGCGTTCTCTCGGTGTCGATCCGGCCGACCATCGCCCGGACCGGCTGTCCGGCGGGCAACTGCAACGCTGCGCCGTCGCCCGCGCTCTTCTGGCCCATCCCCGGGTGCTGATCTGCGACGAGGTGACGTCGGCGCTCGACGCGGTCAACCGCGCGCGGCTGCTGGACATCCTCACCGCCGCGATGAACCGGCATGGCACCGCGCTGCTGATGATCAGCCACGACGACGTCTTCGCCGCGGATCGCACCCTCGCTCTCACCGAGGGGCGACTGATTTCTCCCTTAAATCCCTTGTGAAAAGAAATGGCTCGATGTCCACAATGGACGTCGATCGCCTGCGCGAAGCGCGAGCGGACGAGCCCGCCCGCGTCCGATCAGCGGTTCCCGCCGACGCCCGGGCTTCGCCATACTCCGGTGGACACCGCACTCGGGCGCATCGGGAGGGATTCGCGTGGCGCGGGAAAAGTTCTTGCTGTGCAAGCTCTTCTCGGTCTTGCTGCTCGGCGGCACCATCGCCGTGGGCGGCGCGCAGGAGGCGGCGGGAGCGGCGGCGCAGGTCGTCGACCTCGGCGCGATGCACGGCGACAGTGACAGCCGTGTCACCGGGATCAACGCCGACGGTGTCATGGTCGGCGCCTACTACACCCCGGTCGACGGGTCGATCGCCGTACGCTGGAACGCCGACGGCACGGTGGCCCCGCTCACGGCGCCCGGGCACCACATGACCGAGGCCTTGGCGATCAACGCCAAGGGTTTCATCGCCGGTTCGGCCTACGACGACATCTCCGTCCGGCGGCCCGTGCTGTGGCGTAAAGACGGCTCGTTCACCGAACTGAGTTCACCCGAGCGCTACGGGTACTCGGAAGCCACCGCGATCAACTCCGGCGGCGTCGTGGCGGGCACGGTCACGAGCGGCTCCCCCGCGATCCTGCGCGCGGCGCGGTGGGACGCGAGCGGCGTGCTGACGTTGCTTCCCTTGGCACCGGGCGATTCCCGATCGGCCGCCACGGCGATCAACGACGCGGGCGTGATCGTCGGGACCTCCGGGGACCAGGCCGTGCGCTGGGAGCCCGACGGCACGGTCGTCCGGCTGGCCCCGCTTCCCGGCGGCAACCGCAGCGCGGCCGAAGGCGTCAACAACGCCGGAATCGTCGTGGGTGGTTCCGGTGCCCATCCGGTGCGCTGGGACGCGGACGGTACCGCCACCGCCCTGCCCCCTCTTCGCCCCGAGGACCCGGTGGGCGGTGCCAAGGCGATCAACGACTCCGGTGTCATCACCGGCAGCTCCGGCATCGGAGGCGGCCATCACTCCGCGGTGGCGTGGGACGCCCGGGACGTGGTCACCGACCTCGGCGCACTGCCGCGACACGACCAGAGCACGGGTACGGCGATCAACTCTCGCGGCGTCGTGGCGGGTTACTCCGAACAGACCTCCGTACACGGGCGGCACGCCGCGCGGTGGACGGCACCGAACAAGGCCACCGATCTGAGCCGCTCGTTCCCCGGGCACGAGTACGCCGAGGCCTCAGCGATCAACGCGCGCGGACAGGTCATCGGCGAATCGCTCATGCCCGATGCCACACTGCATCCCGTCACCTGGACACGCTCCGGCACGATCACCGACCTCTCCCCGGACAGCAACACCCGGTACGCCAACGCCATCAACGCTCGCGGCGTCATCGTGGGTACCGACACCGCGAAGCATCGCGCGATCCGCTGGGAACCGGACGGGACCATCACGATGCTCAAGGAACCCGAGCACCACAACCATCACTCCCGGGCCGCGGGGATCAACGACAGCGGGGTCATCGTCGGCAGCGCGAGCGCCCTGCGGGGCAGCACACAGCCGACGCGTTGGGACCCGGACGGCACACCGGGTCTCTTACCCCTCCTGCCCGGCGACGCCGGCGGCTCCGCGGCGGCGATCGACAGCCACGGGGTGATCGTCGGAAGTTCCGGCCCCCGCAACGACATCAGCCAGCACGCGGTCCGCTGGGACCTGGACGGGAAAGTGACCGAGCTGCCAGGGCTGCCCGGCGAGAAGAACACCACCGCGGTCGCTCTCAACGAGCGTGGCGAGGTCGTCGGCTACTCCGGGCTCCACCCCGTCCGATGGAGCCCCGACGGCCGGGTCACCGCGCTGTCCCTCCCCGAGGGCGCCCACCACGGCGAGGCGAGCGGGATCAGCGCGACCGGGGTCGTGTCCGGCTGGTCCGAATCCGGCGTCGTGGGGCAGGCGCTGCGCTGGGACCCGGACGGCACCCTGACCGTGCTCCCCGCGCTGCCCGGCGGACGCCGGACCAAGGCCAACGGCACCAACGCCCGCGGCGACATCGTGGGCTCGTCCGAGAACGGCGGCGGCCAGCTGCACGCGGTGCGCTGGCCAGCCACCGGGAGCGCGGAGGCTCAGCCGGTCATCCGGTAGCCGTTTCGGCGAGCAGCGCGGCGAGTTCGGCGGGCATCGTGATCATGCAGTCGTGACCGGTCGGCAACTCCCGCGTCCGCTCACCCGCCGGAACGGGGCGCCGCGTGATGCCCTCCGGTTTCCCCACGACACAGTGGATGTGCGTGCGCGGGATCATGCGCGCGGCCGGGTCGTCCAGCCGGACCGGTTCCTGGAGGCACCCCACGGGCTGGTCCGACAGCATCGAGCGCAACCAGGCGACGTCGTCCGGGTCGGTGACTCCGAACAGACCGAATGGCGGCGGCTGCTCCGGCATCGGCGGAACCCGCCAGCCGTCCACGACGAGGTCGATGAGCTGCTTAGTGACCGGCAGGACGTCGACAGCGCTTTCGCCGTCTTCCGGGACCATCGCGTCGAGGAACACCAGATGCGCGATCCGCCCGGGGACGCGGTTCGAGACTCCCGAAATGACCATGCCGGCATAGCTGTGCCCGACGAGGACGACGTCGTCGAGACGCTCGGCTTCGATCAGGGCGACGATGTCGTCGACATGGGTGCCGAGGCCGATCTCGGGGCTCAGCAGGTGCGCCTTGTCGCCGTGGCCGGTCAGCGAAGGCGCGAACACCCGATGCCCCGCCGACTCCAGTTCCGGGACCACGCGATCCCAGCTCCGCCCGTTGTGCCAGGCGCCGTGTACCAGCAGAAATGTGGCCATGTCCGGCAGTTCCTCCTCGTGCCTCGGTACTCTTCGGTAACCGTGATCATCGTGTCCGCGCGGTGGCCACCCGGGCAATACGGCACTTTCAGGTGCCCCGGTTCTCAGGAGGTAACCGTGCAGGATCCGTGCCAGGCGCGTGAGGTTCTCGGGATCGTCGGGGACAAATGGGCCCTGCTGATCGTGCGCATGCTCAAGGACGGGCCGCGGCGGTTCACCGAGCTCAAACGAGCCGTCGACGGCATCAGCCAGCGCATGCTGACCGTGACGCTGCGGGACCTCGAACGCGACGGGATCCTGACGCGCACTGTCCTCAACGCCATGCCGCCGCACGTCAGCTACGAACTCACCACGATGGGCCGGACCCTGCGTGAGGCCACCGCGCCGCTGCTCGAATGGAGCATCACGCACCTGCCGCGGATCGATGCCGCCCGCGAGGCCTACGACGAACGCTCTATCAACTGATTGAATCAAGTGATAGCCTGCCGCGGTGACCAGCACCGAGCAACGGCTCGTCGCGGCCGCCGAACGCCTTTTCGCCGAACAGGGCGTCGGGGCGGTTTCCCTACGCACCGTGATGCAGGCGGCGGAGACGAATGTGGCGGCGATCCACTATCACTTCGGGTCCAAGGAAGGATTGCTCGACGCGGTCCTGCGCAGCCGCCTCGACCAGGTGACCGGCGAGCGGAACGCGGCGCTGGCGGAACTCTCCGGGGACGAAGTCACCGCGCGCGAACTGGCCGTCGCGTTCGTGCGGCCCGTGGTCACGGTGCTCGGCTCCGGCGGCGAGCACTGGATTCGCCTGGTCGGGCATCTGCTCGCCACCGACGAGAACGGGCTCGGCGTTCTTTCCGGCTCGTTCCTCCAGCGGAACGCGAGGTTCGTCGAACTGCTGGAGCGCAAGTTCCCTGGCGTCCCGAGAAGAACACTCGACTTCCGGTTGACCCAGGCCATGCACGTGACACTGAACGTGCTGGGCGACGTCGAGCGGGTGCGTCGGCTTCTCGGCCCGGATTCCACGCCCCGCGCCTGGCCGCTCGACGACGTCGTCGCCGACCTCGTCGAGGTCGTGACGTCCGTGCTCGCCGGACCATCCGGAGAGCGTCAGTGAGTGGCTTCGCCGGAAAGCGTTGCGAAAGCCACTTTCGCAACCTTGAAGGTTGCGGAAGTGGCTTTCGCAACACCAGTTTCCCGCCAGACCACACCAGACCGCAGGGGGTCGTGAGTGGCGATTCGTGTTCTAACGCGACTTACCACTCACGACCACCTCGACCCGGTGCGTTCCCGCAGCGCCGGACGTCGCGAAAGTGGCTTTCGCGACTCGCGAAGCCGGTAGACGTACGAGAAGCGAGCACGACACGTTTGCTTTGCCCTCAAGAGATCCCACCCAGCCCCAGGAGTTCACGATGGGACGTTTCAGTCTGCC
Source organism: Amycolatopsis azurea DSM 43854 (assembly GCF_001995215.1). GTDB lineage: Bacteria > Actinomycetota > Actinomycetes > Mycobacteriales > Pseudonocardiaceae > Amycolatopsis > Amycolatopsis azurea. The sequence continues at coordinate 40,663 of NZ_MUXN01000037.1, read as the reverse complement.
CGAGAAGACCCCCAAAGGCCTGGACTCGCCCGTGACCGCCGCGGCCATGAAGTACATGGCCAAGGCGCAGGTGAAGATCTTCGAACTGACCAACGGCCGCGTCGGCGCCAAATGGCGTGTCGGGGCGGCCTTTCGCAAACCGGCCCCGACCTTGCTGCTGGAACACCGGGGACGGAAGTCCGGCCGCCTGTTCACCACTCCCCTGTTGTTCTTGCGCCATCACGAAGATCTCGTCATCGTGGCCTCCCAGGGCGGGCTGCCCCGGAACCCGCAGTGGTACTTCAATCTGATCGCGCATCCCGAAACTCGCGTCCATCTCAAGGGGCGGCGCGACGTTCCCGTCACGGCACGAGTGGCCACAGCGGAGGAGCGCCGCGATCTCTGGCCGCTGCTGGTCGACCTGTACGCCGATTTCGCGAAGTACCAGGCGTGGACCGAAAGGGAGATCCCGGTCGTGGTGCTCAGCCCGCGGTGACGGCAGCGATCACCCGGCGGTCAGATACTCGTCCTCGGCGGCATAGTTCAGCATCGGGGCGAAGTAGTCATGGTCGAACTCGGGCGGCTGGTCGGCGGCGACCAGCCAGTCCAGTGCGGTGGTCACGGTGCCGCGGTAGTCACCGGCCGGCCGGTACCCCAGTCGCCCGGCCGCGGTCATGTCCAGCCTGATCCCCGGCAGGCGGTCCCACGGATGCAGGCCGAGCCCGGTGGGGGCTCGGTCGTCGAGGAGCACTTCCTCCCACCGATGCCCGAGGTGCCGCGCCACGATCCGCGAGATGTCCAGAGCGCTGGGCGCGTCAGGATCCGCGCTGTTGAGGACTCGCCTGCCCGGGTTGTTCGCGGCGGTCTCGATCAGGGCGGCGACGTTGGCGGCGGCACTCGGATGGTCGACGCCGCTGCCGCCGCGGGACAGGAAGACGACTTCACGCCGGTCGAGCACGCGTTTGACGAACACCCATTCGCAGGGCTTGGCCGCCCCGTCCCCGTGGACCTTGGACGGTCGCAGGACGGTGACCGGGTGTCCGCTGTCCAGCAGGACATGTTCCGCGGCGACCTTGTTGGCGCCGTAGCCGTCGCGCGTCCGGTAGTCGATGTCCTCGCGTGGGGCCATGGTCGGCTGGGATTCGCGGACCGGACCGCCGAAGTCGGGTGCGACGGCCGAGTTCACGTGGTTGCCCGCCCCATCGACGTACACCGCTTTGCTGGAGATCATCACCGCGGACCCCACGTCGCTCAGCAGCGGCAGCAGGTCACGGGCGTGCGCGGCGGTGAAGCACAGGCAGTCGACCACCAGGTCGGCGCCGGCCCCCAGCGCCGCCACGAGTCGATCGGGATCGGCGCGGTCCGCGGCGACGAACCGGCCACCCGCGGCCGCGACGTCCTCGGGCATCCGCGACCGGTCCCGGCCGACGGTGGTCACCTCCCAGCCGATGGCCAGTAACCGGCGGGCGGCGGCCCGGCCGATCAGCCCGGTCCCACCGAAGATCACCGCGCGCGACATCCGACGACGATAACGCCCGTGCGCCGCCGAGCCGTCAGAACGCGCTGCGAACGGTGCCGCCGTCGACGCGGATCGTCGCGCCGCTGATGTATTCGGCGTGCGGGCCGCACAGGTACGCGACCGCGCCGGCGATCTCGTCGGGCCTGCCGTAGCGGGTCCGGTCGTTGGGCACGATCTCGCGCACCGAGTTGTGCTCGATCTCCTCCCAGCTCCCACCCCAGCCACGTTCCGGGGCCAGCGCGGTCAGGAAGTCCTGGACCGCGGGGACGAGGATCGCTCCGGGCGCGACGACGTTGGAGGTCACGCGCGTGCCCGCCAGGTCGCGGGCGAGTGAGACCGCGAGATTGTGCCTGGCGGCCAGTGACGCGTTGTAGTGCGGATGACTGTCGAACGGCTGCGTGCCCAGGCCGCCTCCGATGGTGACGACCCGTCCGTAGTCGCGCTCGCGCATGGCGGGGACGAGCCGTTGGATCATCCGCACACCGGAGACGACGTTGACGTTGTAGGTGTGCAGCCAGATGTCCGAGGTGGCCTCGGCCCAGTCCAGATGCTCGTAGGCACCGGCGTTGTTGACCAGGATGTCGAGGGCGCCACCGTCGAGCGCGCGCTCGGCGACCGCGTCCGCTCCGGCGTCGGTGCCGAGATCACCCACCGCGACGAACACCTTTCCGCCGTTTTCGATGATCGAGTCGGCGATCGCCTGTGCGCGCTGGGCGCTGCGACCGTGGATCACGACCTCGGCACCTTCGGCGGCCAGCAGCCGGGCGGTCGCTTCACCCAGCCCGGAGGTCGAGCCGGTGATGAGCGCTCGACGTCCCGTGAGCTGCAGATCCATGAGATTTCCTTTCGGGTCAGCGCTATGTCTACAGTTGTATACTACGCTCAGTTATGTATCCACCTGTAGACTTGCTCGCATGAGCCGCACCACACCCCGCGCCCGCAACGCCGCCGCGACCCGGCAGGCCATCCTCGAAGCGGCGATCACGGCCTTCACCCGCCACGGATACGACGGTGTCGGGCTCCGCGAGATCGCGGCCGCCGCGGGCGTGACGGCGATCCTGATCAACCGATACTTCGGCTCCAAGGAAGCCTTGTTCACCGAGGTCGTCGACATCTCCTTCGCGCAGCCCACGATGGTCCCGGCGGAACCGGACGACCTCGCTGTCCGGACCGCCCGCGCCCTTGTCGAGCGCACCGCCCCGGAAGCCGACCATCTCGGCCCGTTCGAACTGCTGCTCAAATCGGCGGCCAACCCGAGGGCGGCGGAGATCATGCGGGAAGGCATCCGCAAGCACGTCGGCGCGCGGTTCACCGACGCTCTGCCCGGCGCTCACGCCGAGGAGCGCGCAGAGCTGGGGTTGGCGCTACTGGCGGGCACCTGGCTGATGCGCCGGATCATCGGCACTCCCGCACTGCGTGAGGCCGATCCCGAACAGCTGACGGCTCGGGTCACCCGCGTCCTCTCCACGATTACCGATCCGCCCTCGGAGGAGAGCGAGGCCGCGCGGGCCTAGAGGAGACGCTGGCTCTGCCGCAGCGTGACCCCTGAACGAGCTTTCAGCACCCGCCTTTGCGGGAAGGCTGTGCTCTTTTTCCACTCGGCCGGAATCACTCCCCGGAATCAGATGAAGCAAGCGCGCTGTCCGGGCTCTCGGACAAGCATGCCGGTCGGCGCCGATGACCAGGAATTACCGGGCAAAGGCTGTCCGGGACAGCGGATTCGTCTTGCACGGGAGGCAGCTCGGCGAAAAGCTTCGGCTGTCGGGTCACACCGCCCGGAATCTCGAAGAGGGCGCTTCTGTGACAGAACATTTGCGAGAGGGGAAACAATGCGTTTGTTGTCCAAGGAGTTCGGGATGGCCGCTGCCGGGGTCGCGGCGGCACTGGCACTGGCGACGCCGGCATCGGCGGCGAGTGCCCCGTCGGCCCCCACCGCCGTCGGGCTCGGGGCGTCGAGCGCGGGGATCGCCAGTCCCGCCGAGTACGACTGCCCGCGGATTCACACGACCGGTCAGTACGCCTACACGTGGTGTCGCGTGTACAGGGGCAAAGTGCGGTTGATCGCCGACTGCAACGGCCCGGACAAATACTCCAACTGGATCTACCCGAAGGCGGGCAACCCGACCCAGCGGCTTCAGGCCGGTCCCTGCCCGCTCGGCCTCGGCCCCAATAGCGGGGTTCAGGGAGCTTCCTGATGGCCACCCGCCGAAACGTCCTGCGCGCGGCCATCGCGGCCGCGGTGGCCGCCGCGGGAATCGGATTCGCACCGATCGCCCAGCCGGCGATCGCCAGTGAACCGACGATCACCAAGGTCTACCACGTCACCGTGAAATGCCAGCTCGTCCGGATCGACCCGTACGGCACCGTGGGCTGGGTGTACGGGAGTGGTAGTGGAACCACCCGCAATAGCGCGGTTACGAACGCGAAGAAGAATGCCGACAACAGCGTGCCGTTGGGACATTACAAACGGCATTGCAAGGAGATCTAGGGGCGCCGGAGGGTGAGAGGTGTGGGGATGGGGATCGTTGACAACCCCCATCTCCGCACGATCGGGCCGATACCGCTCCTCACGGCGAGACGGACTGCACCGTCCTCTGCCACGGCGCGGCTTCCTCGATCTGAGCGGCCAGCCCGAGCAGCAGCGGCTCCGCACCGAGGTCGCCGGCGAACTGCACCCCCAGCGGCAGTCCGTCCGAAGTGGACCCGAACGGCACGGACATCGCGGGCATCCCGGTGAGGTTGAAGACCGAGGTGTAGGTCGCGTAGACCGCCGCGTGCCGGTAGATCGTTTCGGGCCGGGAGGTGTCGAGTTCACCGAGCCGCGGTGTCGGCCGCGCCAGCGTCGGGGTCAGCAGCAGGTCGACCTCGCCGAACGTCCGCCCGACCTCCCAGCCGATCCCCTGCGCGCGCCGCAGCGTGCGATTCAGGTCGGCGGCGGAGAGACCCCGATAGTGCTGGTAGAGCACCTGGGTGAGCGGTTCGAGATCGTCGTCGCGCAGGTCCCGGGCCAGCTCCGCCAGGCGGTCTTCGACGGTGACGACGAGGTCGGCTCCCATCACGTCGCCTGCCACGCGGGCGACCTCGGCGGGGTCGTAGCCCGCCGCGACGGGAACGACCGTGTGACCGAGCGACTCGCACAGCGCGGCGGCGCGTTCGGTCGCGGCGACGCACGAGGAGTCCGCGGCGAGCCCGGTGACGAGCCCGATCCTGAGCCGTCGGCGAGATTTCACCTCGTCGAGGAAGCTCGATTCCGGTGCGGGGGCGGAAAACGCGTCCCCGGCGAGCGGGCCCGCGGCGATGTCGAGCAGCAGAGCGCTGTCGCGCACCGTGGTGGTCAGCGCGTGATGGACCGAAACCAGGTTGGCGAACGACGCGGGAGCCGGTGCCGGCGAAACGCGGCCGCGGCTGGGTTTGAGGCCGAAGAGCCCGCACATCGCGGCCGGGATCCGGATCGACCCGCCGCCGTCGCTGCCGTGCGCCACCGGGACCAGTCCGGCGGCCACGGCGGCCGCCGATCCGCCGCTCGATCCCCCGGCCGAATGTGTGGCGCGCCAAGGATTACGGGTGGGGCCGAACAGCGCGGGTTCGGTGCTCGCGTTCTTGCCCAGTTCGGCGCTGTTGGTCATGCCGAGGACGACCATCCCCGCACGGCGGTAGCGGGCGACCAATTCGCTGTCGCCACCGGCGATCCGTTCGGCGAACAGCCTGCTGCCACCGGTCGAGGGCAGTCCGGCGACCGTGGCACCCAGATCCTTGATCAGGACGGGCACCCCGTGCAGCGGTCCGGCGGGCAGGCCGCGGTCGACCTCGGCGAGCGCCTGCTCGAATCGCGTGCTCACGACGGCGTTCACCGCCGGGTCGAGCTTTTCGATCCGGTCGATCGCGGCTTCGATGACCTCCCGGGCACTGGCAGTGCCGCTTCGGATCGCCTCGGCGGTACCGATCGCGTCGAGTTCGCTCACCGGAACCTCACCTCTCCTCCCGTCAGGACCGGCCGGTCGCCGACCGATGCTTCGAATCCCACCGCCGTCTCGCCGGGACGGACCCCGACCTCCACCACGTCACCCGGGAACACCGGCCCCGCGAACCGGCTTGAAAGAGTCCGCAGGTCAGAGGGATGGGCGCCCGCCTCGTCCGCGATCGGGAACAGCACAGCGGCCAAGGTGCAGAGTCCGTGCAGGAACGGCCGGGGCTGACCGGCCGCCCGCGCGGCCGCCGGGTCGACGTGCATGTGGTGACGATCGCCCAGCAGGCGGTACAGCGCGGCCTGGTTCTCGCCGGTCGGCACCTTCGTGGTTAAGGGCGCCGGCGCGGCCGGGCGCGACGGCGCGGACGGACCGCGTTCCCCGCCGAATCCAGAGCCTGTACGTCATCGGCGCGCTCTGCCCGTACTGCATGGTCGTCTGGGCGGTCACCATCGCCGTCTTCTGGTACACGACCCTGCACAACCTCCACAAAGGACGGACGGTGCTCCGCTACCACAGCGTGGTGCTCGTGCTCTGGTACGCCGTCATCGCCGCCGCGGTCCTGCAAGCCTTCTGGAGCTACTGGAAGACACTCGTCTGAAGGCGGCTCCGGTCGAGACCACGCAACCCGGCCGCGCACACGAGGCCGATCACCGTCAGGGCGAGCCAAGGGACCTCCGGCCAGCCCGCCCGGCGCGCGAGGTCGAACACGGTGCCGGTGAACAGATTCCCGAGGAGGATGCCCACCCCGACAATCGTGTTGTAGAAGCCGTAATGCGTGGCGACCAGGCGGTCGCCCGACAGCCGGACGACGGTGTCCATTTCGAACGGGAAGACGGCCACCGTGCCGACGGCCAGCAACGCGGCCGAGACGAGCAGCCCGGCGCCGGCCACGACCGGTCCGGCCCGGGCGACCGTCAGCGGCGCGACGAACGCCGCCGCCATGAACACCATCCCCACCGCCAGGCAGGTACCGGACGACCACCGGTCCTTGAACCAGGCGGTGATCTTGAGCTGCCCGGCGATCGCGAGGCCGCCCGAGATCACGAAGAGCCCGGCGATGAGCACGGTGGCCGAAGCCTCCGAGCCGGTGATCCGGCGGGCCTCCATCGGCAGGGCGAGGTAGGTCTGGAAGGACAGCACGTACGAGCCGATCATGACCAGCGCGAAGAGCAGGAAGGGACGGTTGGCCGTCACGACCCGCCAGTCCGACCGGATCGACGAGCGTTCCTTTCCGCTTTCGTGCGCGGGCAGCGCGCGCACCTGGACCACGGTCAGGACACCGAAGACCGCGGCCGCCACCAGGCAGGTCAGCCGGAAGTCGACGGCCGTCAGCGCCAGCCCGACCACCGGTCCGGCGAGGATCCCGCCCTGGTAGAACACGTTGAACACCGAGAACGCCTCCAGCCGCCGCTCCCCCGCGTCCGCCGCCAGATAGGCGCGGACGGCCGGGTTGAACAGGGCCCCGGCGAATCCGGTCGCGGCGGAGGCGGCGATCAGCGACGGCAGTGAGGACGTCACGCTCAACAACGCGAAGCCCGCCGTCCGCAGCACGCATCCCGCGACGATGAGCGGCTTGTAGCCGAACCGGTCGGCGAGCGTGCCGCCGAGGAGGAACATGCCCTGCTGCGAGAAGTTGCGGATGCCCAGCACCAGGCCGACGGCCCAGCCCGCCAGTCCCAGCGGGCCCGAGAGGTAGCCCGCCAGGTACGGCATCAGCATGTAGAAGCCGACGTTGATGGTGAACTGGTTGACCATCAGCACTTTGCTCGGCCGGTCGAAGGACCGGAACCGCTCGAAGAACCCCGTCACAGCGCGGGATCCACGACGGTGCGGCAGCGGGTCCAGCGTTCCACCACACGTTCGCCGGGATGCCCGATGACGTCCGGTTCCCGCGGCGGGACGACGTCGAGCAAGCCGTGTCCCGCGCAGTATTCGTCGTTGTAGACGGTGTCGAAGTAGCGCTGCGGGCCGTCCGGGAAGATCGCGGCGATCCGCACGTCCGGATCGTGCGTGCGGGCCAGCCAGGCGGCGACGAGGGCGACCGCGCCGACACTCCAGCCGCCGGTCGCGTATTGGGCGGCGGCGAGACGGCGGCAGGTCCACACGGCCTCGGCCGGGGCGACCCAGTGGACCTCCTCGAAGGCGTCGTAGTCGACGTTGCGGGGATGGATGCTCGAACCGAGCCCGCGCATCAGCCGCGAGGTGGCGGGCTGCCCGAAGATCGTCGACCCGACGGTGTCCACCCCGATCAGGCGCAGATGTGGGAAATAGCGCCGTAGCGCGCGGAAGGTCCCGGCCGAATGCCCGCCGGTGCCGACCGAGCACACCAGGACGTCGATCCGGCCCAGTTGCGCGGCCAGTTCGTCGGCCAGGCCCGCGTACGCCGCCACGTTGTCCGGGTTGTGGTACTGGTCGGGACACCAGGCGCCGGGCTTCTCTTCGAGCACCCGCCGGACCCGGTCGCGGCGTGCCTGCTGCCAGCCACCCGCCGGATGCGGCTCGGTGACGAGGTCGACCCGGGTGCCGTGCGCGGTGAGCATCCGCCGCACGATCGGTTCCATGCCCGGATCGGTGACCAGGGTGACCGGATGGCCGTGCACGATCCCGGCCAGCGCCAGCCCGAGCCCGAGGGTCCCGCTGGTCGACTCGACGATCGTCGCGCCGTCGGCGAGATCGCCGCGAGCCTTGGCCTCACCCACCATGTGCAACGCGGGACGGTCCTTCATGCCGCCGGGGTTGAAGCCCTCCAGCTTGGCCCAGAACCCCTTGCCGGAACCGGTGAGGCGCTCGTCGATCCACAGCACGGGCGTGTTGCCGACGGCCAGCGCCGGGTTCACGCAGCGCGCGGCGGTGCTGAGGAGGCGGGACGGGGCGAGTTGTTCATGACGCAGGACAGCCTTCATCGAGGATTCGTCTTTCTGTGCTGTGCGGACATGACCGGGAGGACGCAGGGTCGGTCACGTCCGCGAGACGCACAGCTCGGCGAGTATCCGCGGACCACTTCGCTCGAAGGCGGGCGAACGCGGGCTTTCTTCGGTGACGGCCGAGAAGACCCGGCCTGGCATGAGCGGCGGCAAGGAGTCCGGAGTGGACGGCGAGTGGTCGCTCCGCGCCGCGACCGCGGAGAGCGGCCGGGAATGCAGGTGCCCCTCGTTCGGCGGGCACGACGAGTCAGGGGAAGCCGCCGTGACGGCGGCTGACTCGCCATGATCGTCGAGGCAGTCGTAGGCCTGCGTTCCCGCCACGACCACCAGCAGCAAAGCCAGCAGGAGTCGACGAAGAGTAGCCGGAGAGACACTCACGGTTCCCACCGTAGCAAAGATCGACTCGATCTCCCATGAGACCTAGTACTAAGTGACTTAGTAGGCCTTCACCGCGCGCTCACAGCCGCCCCCGTACTACTAAGCGCGATAGTTGAACTTGTGCGACAGGAGATTCGGCACCCGTGACCCCACACCGGCGCTCGCTGCGGCACCCCCTCGCCGCCACCGCCGCCCTCATGGTCCTCGGCCTCGGCACGCTCCCCGCGAGCGCGCAACCGGCCCCACCGGACGGCCAGGATCCGATGCGGCGCTACCAGGAACTCGGCGCCCAGGCGGCGAAGGCCGACGAAGACCTGCAGGAATCGCAAGACCGGCTGAAGACCCGCGAGACCGAACGCGACCAGGCCACGGCCGCCCTCGGCCGCGCCGACGGCGACCTCACGCAGGCGCGGTCGGCCATCGATCGCTTCCGGCCGCAGGTCGAGGCGATCGCGCGGTCCGCGATGAGCGGCGAGCGGCTCGGCAACGCCGTCCTCCTGCTCGACAGCGGAAGCAGGCAGGAGTTCCTCGACCGTTCGTCGGCGCTGGAGATACTGGCCGGGGAGAAGGCCAAGTCGCTGAACGGCCTGCGTGACGCGCTCGGGAAGGCGCAGACCGCCCGTGCCACCGCCGCGAACGCGCGAGAGACGGCCCAACTCGCCGCCAACGACGCCACCTTGGCACTGGACCAGGTCCGCACCCGCAAGAAGGACCTCGACACCCAGATCGCCAAGGTCCGCGAAGCACTCGGCGACCTTCCCTCGTCGGACAAGGCGAAACTCGGCAAGGTCCAGGACAGGGGCTCCTACCTCGGCCCGCCCGGTGCCGCGAACGACGCGCTACAGGCGGCGTTGTCCAAGCGGGGCTCGCAGTACGAATGGGGTGCCACCGGGCCGAGCGAATTCGACTGCTCCGGCCTGACGTCGTGGGCGTACAAGCAGGCGGGCGTCTCGCTCCCCCGGACCAGCCGCCAGCAGTACACCGTCGGCAAGCCCGTCCCGCTCGACCAGCTCGTCCCCGGCGATCTCGTCTTCTACGACGACGGCACCGGGAATCCCGGCGCGATCCACCACGTCGGCATGTACGTGGGGCCGGGCAAGATGGTCGACGCGCCGACCGAGGGTCAGCTGGTCGACGTCCGGTCGGTCAAGGGCGACGGACATCTGATGGGTGCCCGGCGCATCGTCGGCTGAGCAGTATCCTTCCGAGCGGAGGTGTCATGCAACGGCTGGGCGAGCTCGAAGCGTCGGTGATGGACGTGCTCTGGAATTCGGCGGAACCCTTGCGGGTGCGCCAGGTTCTCGAGGCGATCAACCAGCACCGCGATCTCGCCTACACCACGGTGATGACGGTGCTGGACAATCTGCACCGCAAGGAATGGGTCGTCCGCGAGATGGAGAATCGCGCGTACCGCTATCGCGCCGCGACGACCCGCGAAGAGGCCACCGCGCAAAGCCTGCGCGAACTCCTCGACGCCTCCGACGACCGGGAATCGGTACTGCTGCATTTCGCGCGCTCGGTCACCGAAGAGGAATCGGACATCCTGCGGAAGGCGCTGCGGCGGAAGCCCGGCAAGCGATGATCCTGGCGGCGGTGCTCCTGTTCGGGGTCGTGGTGATCGGCTGGTTCTCGCCCCGGCTGCTCGGCAGGCTCACCGCGGGCGGGATCAGCCCCGGCACGGCGCTCGCCTGGTGGTTCCTGACCGCGCTCGGCGTCCTCGGCGGCATCTTGGGCGCCGTTCTGCTCCTCGTGCTGCCGGACCACGGTCCCGCCACGGCCATCACGCGGGTCCTCCACGACTGCTGGGCCGCGGTCGGCCACAGTGACATTCCCGCCCTCGACCCGGTCGCCGGCACGTTCGCGGCCGCCGCCCTCCTGATCGCGGCGGCTCGGCTGGCCGTGGCGTCGGCACGGCGCCGGAAGCGCAGCACCCGGCTGCACCGGCGTCATCTCGACGTGCTCCGGCTGTCCGGCGCCCGGTCGGAGCCGACGCTGTGGCTGCCCGACGACCGTCCGATCGCCTACAGCCTCGGCGGGCGGGACGGCCTGATCGTCGCCAGCGAAGGGCTGGCCGCGCGGCTCTCGCGCCGCGAACTGAACGCCGTGCTCGCCCACGAACAGGCTCATCTGCGCGGCAGGCATCACCTTCTGACCGCCTCGGCCGACGTTCTGGGCCGCACACTGCGGTTCGTTCCGCTCATGCGCGAACTTCCCAGCGCGATCCGGCTGCTCGTCGAACTGGCCGCGGACCGCGCCGCCGCCACCCGGCACGGACCCGAGACCGTGCGCTCGGCCCTGCTCTCCATCCATTCGGCGGACGGGCCCCGCCGCGCGCTCGGCATGGCCGGCGGCGACACCGAGATCCGGCTGCGCGTGCTGGCCTCGCACACCGCCGGGCCGTCCCGCTTCCCGGCCTGGGCGAAGGCCGTCGCGGGCGGAACCGTCGCGCTACTGGCGCCGCCCGCTTTCACCGTCGGGCTGCTTTTCGCGACCGGACTCGTTTCCTGCTGGTGAGACCTGTTCGTCATCGATGCGGACAAACGGGTTCAGCCGCACACAATCAGGTGATGAACGCGAAACGCGCCTTTCCCGAATGCCACACCGCCGTCGCGGATTGTCGTGGATCCGACAACACATCGGGGACGGTAAATCGGGCATTCTCCACTCACAAGAGTGATCACCACCCGATAAAGCCCCGCCCCTTGCGCCGGAAAGGGGAATCGCGAGCGCTACTCAAATGGCGGCATTCGAGCGGGGCCGCGCTGTCGTAACGTCGATTCCCGATCCACACCCCGCAACGAATTTCGCGATACCTGGAGGTTTTCGTGTCACGACGTCCTCTGCGCACCCTCACCGTCCTGATCGGAGCCGCGGCAGCCGTCACCGCTTTCGCGGCCCCGGCTTCGGCGGGGACCTCGGTACTGAGTGAAGCGGCAGGTCCGGCCACTTTGGCCGCCGTGCAGCAAGAACTCGGCACTTCCCTCGGCGCCGCGTTCGCCGGGTCCTGGCTGGACACGACCGGCAGGCTCGTCGTCGGCACCACGGACGCGAGCCATGCGGCCAGGATCCGCGCGGCGGGCGCCGTCCCGAAGGTGCTGCGGCACAGTACGGCCGAACTGAAGGCGATCCAGTCCACATTGGACAACAGAACCGCGGGCCTGCCCGGCTCCGTCGCCGGCTGGTACGTCGACGTCGCGGCCAACGACGTCGTCGTCAGCGTGGTGGGCGGTGACGCCGCGGGCCGGGCGTGGGCGGAAGCCGCCGGTGTCCCGGTCCGGGTCGAGCAGGTGAAGAGCGCTCCCCGTCCGTTGTGGAGCGTGATCGGCGGGCAGGGCCTCTACTTCAGCGGCGGCGCCTGTTCGGTCGGGTTCAACGCCTTCGACGACGATGACCATTACGTGATCACCGCGGGCCACTGCACCGAACTCGGCGGCACCGTGCGGGGTGTCGACGGCACGATCGGCAGGGTCGAGCGGTCGTCCTTCCCCGGCAACGACTACGGCACGGTCAAGGTGACCCACTCCGACGTCTCGACGCCGCCCCGGGTCGACCGCTACGAGGACGGCACCGACGTGCGGATCGAAGGCGCGGACGTCGTCGGTGTCGGCGGGCGGATCTGCCGGTCCGGGATCACCACCCATTGGCAGTGCGGGCGGGTCGAAGCGCTGGACCAGACGGTGAACTACGGCAACGGGAACGTCGTCCGGGGACTGACCCAGACCGACGCGTGCGCCGAACCGGGCGACTCCGGCGGCTCGTTCGTCAGCCGTCCTTCGTCGGGTTCCGGCACGAAACTGGTGCAGGCGCAAGGCATGACCTCGGGTGGTTCCGGTGACTGCCGCTCGGGCGGCACGACCTTCTTCCAGCCCGTCAAGGAGGTGCTCAACCGCTACGACCTGACGCTGGAAAAGGACTGATCACCCCGCCGGGAGGGGCGGCCGATCCCTCGGCCGCCCCCTGATCCGCCCGGCGAGTTCGCCCGCCTCGTTGACCAGCGCCTCGATCTCCGCCCACCGGCGGCGCACCCGCTCCTGATCGGCGAGCAGCGTGCCGGAAACCATCCCCAGGAACAAGTTCGCGTCCGTTCCGACCTCCGCGAGCCGCAGGTAGGGCACGCGGTCGTCCTCGGTCCCCGCCCCGTGCTCCGCCGCCCATTCGCGGGCCCGCATCCCGGCGTCGTGACACGCGTCGACGAGGAGCGTCCGGATCTCTTCCGTCCGATTGCCCGGGCTCGCGGGAGGTTTCCCCATCAACGGGAAGATGTTCCAGGCCACCGAGAGCAGGCAGTCGGCCACGTCGTCCATCGACTCCACGTTCACCGCGCGGAGTGTTCCGGTCCAAGCCCGCTGCCAGGCGTAATGACTCGCGCGATCGGCAGGATCGACCCGATCGGGTGGCCGTGTCAGAAGCGGCGCAGTGCGAACGTCCGCACGGACGTGTCACCGGCGAGCAGCGCGTCGAGGTGTCCGGTCAGCGCCACGACCCCGACGGGATCCGGTCGCGGGCCAAGTCCGTGAAGGCCTCCCTGCCTACCCTCAAGGTAGCGAAGGAGGCCTTCACTACCCTCAAGATCGCCGCACTCGTCCCAGATGCACCAGCAGTCGCAGCGGCACCGCAGCCTTTGGTCGCCGGAGGTACATGATGGCTCCCTTCCTTGCGCCTGGCACAAGGAAGGGGGCCATCATGTACTCGGGAAGGTGTGAAGGTCGAGATTCCTCGGCTGAGCCGAGGCAAGGGGTCCTTCACGGACCGGCACCACCCTGCACATCGACGGTGACGGCGGGTTCGTCCGAGTCACCGATTGCCCGCGCGTCGACCACCCGCACTCCGGCGAGGAGCCCGGAAAGTCCTTGATGGCCCAGAGGCCGGATAGCGAGGATGCCGCTGACGAAGAACAACAGGTTCGCCAGCGGCTCGAACCCGCCGTTCACCGCGGAAGCCAGGGTGAGCAGGGTGAAGTAGCCGCCGGAACCCGCCAGGAATCGCACGATCATCCGCCACAGCGCGGGTTTCCCGCCGTCCGGTCCGGCGGGACGCAGCAGTACGACCCGCTGGCCGAAGCTGGCACCGTTACCCGCGAGCGGGATGACGAACAGCAACAGCACCGCGGGCAGCAGCGTGGCGATCAGCGCGGTGACCACGGTGTTCGGTTCGCCCGCCAGCAAAGTCGTCACGATCCCGACGGTCGTGCCGAGCAGGACGACCGAGACGACGTCCACGGCCATCCCGAGCAGACGGCGGCGCGCGGTGACCGGCCGCGGCGTTCCCGGCGGCGCGGACGGCTCGTTCCCCGGCAGCAGCCGAAGCAAGGGAGCGAGCCCGAAGCCGACGGCGGCGCCGAGCGTGTTCATCAGCAGGTCGTCGACGTCGGCCAGCCGGTACGGGCATTCGAACAGGAACCAGACCCCGGTCAGCTGAGTGCACTCGATGAACAGCGAGACCGCGAACCCGATGGCGACGGTGGTGAGGAACCCCCGCCGGAAGAGGTGCCGCACGAACATGCCCAGCGGCACGAAGAGGGCGACGTTGAACACCGCCTGCTGGACGGCCGGATTGCGCAGGAACGCCCGGAGGCCGGCGCCGGTCTGTTCGCGGTGGATGTCGGCGACGAACTGGAACGGCCGGAGTTGCAGGTGACTGGACGCGTGCTCGGCGCACCACGACGCCGTCGTCTCCGGGATGGGGAGCAACGTGTACGTCCACAAGGACATGGCGTAGATCAGGAAACCGAAGACCAGCAGAACCCGCCAGAACCCGAGTTCGCCGCGACGCCGGTAGCTCGCGGCGACGTACGGGACGGCCAGGAGGCCCGCGAGCACGAAACCCGCGAACACCGCGATGACCGCGGAGATGGTCGGATCAGTCACTCGCGGAAGCTAACAACGCTCGCTCCGGAGCACCCGTTACGCCACCTGGCCGGGTGACGTCGGCGGAAGCGAGGGCCCGCTGATGCGCGAGCGCCGCGATGGCGAAGGTCAGATGGACGACGACCCAGTTGCGGTCCTCGCGGTGAACCCGTTGCAGAAGATCGAGTGTGGCGTCGCCCGGCGTGCGGCCCTGACAGCAGGCGTCGATGTACGCCTGGGTCAGGTCGTCGACATTCCTCCGGAACTCCGCGAAGGCGTCGGCGGGTTGGGCCTTGATGCAGCAATCCACGGTCACGTCACTCAGCGTTTCATAACGCGACACAAAGTTACGACTTGGCGGGTTCGGAATCACTCACGTGAGGTAGCTCTGCGGGTTTCTCTGTGCTCTGCGTCACGCCGAAGCAAGTCCGGCGGGCATCCGGCGTGCCCGTTCGGCCGCTTTGGCCGCCTTGGCCCGGCGGGTGACCGGGAAGCGCTGATCGAGTTCGACCAGCAGCGGGGTCACCGCCATCAGCGCCAGCAGCGCGAGCCCGGCGTAAGCGCCCAAAGTCTCGATGATCGTCATGTCCGTCTCCTCGATCCCCGTGCCGCCTGTTCCGGCGGCCTGGAACCAGGATCGCCCGCCGGCCGGGGCCGGCGGATCGGTCAACCGGCGGAGACGCCTCGACCGGTCGGCCTTTTCGGCACCGGCCGTTCGGCCGACCCGGGACGGCGATGCAGCAGATCGAACCGCGACCACATGGCCTCGGCCGCTTCGATGGACTCACCGGTGCGGACAGGGTCGACGGCGGCGAGCTGCGCGACGATGGCCTGCACCAGGCTCATGCCCGCGGTCAGCGACGGGAAGAAGGTGACGCCTTCGGCAGGCACCATCAGCACCTGTTCGACCGCACCCGCCAGCGCGGGACTCGCGGCGTCGGTGATCGCGAACGCGCGGGCTCCCCTGGCTTTGGCTTCGTTCGCCGCGAGCACGGTGCTTTCGTACAGCCGCCAGAAACTGATCGCGATGAGCACGTCTTCGGAGGTGAGTTTCGCCGTGGCGTTGGCGAGTTCGGCGTCTCCGGCGGTGATCGCGTGGACGTCGTAACCGGCGAGCCGGGCGTTGTGCGCGAAGGCGATCCCGACGGCGGCGTAACTGCCGTCGGCGATGACGAGCGTGCGGCGCGCGGCGGCGACGGCCTCCGCGACGTTGCGGATCTCCTCCTCGGCGACCCGACGGTTGAGCAGAGCCAGGCTGTCGAGGTCGCGGCGCAGCGACGCCGATCCGGGCGAGTCGACGTCCCGGTGTTCCTCGGCCACCTGCGGCGCACTCAGCGACGACATGTACCGCGCCCGCAACTCCTGTTGCAGGGCAGGCCATCCGGCGAAACCCAGCGCCTGCGCGGTGCGGGTGACCGTGGCGACGTTGACCCCGGCGAGCTGGGCGAGTTCGGCCGTCGAGCCGAACGACGCCCGGCGCGGTTGCGAGACCAGCACTTCGAGCACGGCGGCCGACTTCGGCCGCAGGCCGCGTTCCGGCGTCCGATCCCGGAGCCACGCCTCGAATCCGTCGTCGATTCCCGTCTCTGTCACGCACGCCCTCCCTCGACCGCGTCACGGTAACGCATCGTGCCCATCGGACCACTTGCAACAACCATTGCAGTTTCGACGAAACGCAGTATACGTTGTCCGCACTCCTCGTCGCCCGAACCACGGAAGGCGTTCCCCATGACGCTTCTGGCACGACTGGACCGGCTCCCGCTGAGCCGTCCCCATTACAAACTCCTGCTCATCGGCGGGCTCGGTTACACCTTCGACGGCATGGACTCCGCCGTGGTCGCCTTCCTCCTGCCGAGCGCGAAAGCCGCCTGGGGCCTCGACAACGGGCAGCTCGGGCTGATCGGTTCGGCGACGCCGTTCGGCTTCCTCTTCGGCGCGATCGCCGCCGGTCTGCTGGGCGACCGCATCGGCCGCAAAAAGGTCATGATGTACGCGCTGGCCTTCTACGCGGTGTTCTCGGTCCTCGCCGCCTTCTCCCCCAACTACGAGATCTTCCTGGGCGCCCGGGTGCTGGCCGGTGCGGGCGCGGGCGCCGAAAGCGCGATCATCGCCCCGTTCCTGTCGGAGTTCGTCCCCGCCAAACGGCGCGGCTGGTTCGTCGGCGCGCTCGCCGGGTTCTTCTCGTTCGGGTTCGTCATGGCCGCGCTGATCGGCCGGTTCATCGTCCCGACGGTGCCGGAAGGCTGGCGGGTCGCGCAGCTGATCACCGCGCTGCCGATCGTCATGCTGCTGTGGTGGCGCCGCTCGCTGCCCGAATCACCCCGGTTCCTGGTCGCGAACGGGCGTCACGCCGAGGCCGAGAAGATCGTCGCGAAACTGGAGCGGGACGTCGAAAAGGCGACAGGACAGGAACTCCCGGCCGTCGCTCAAGCCGACGCCCAGCCCGCCACGGAAACCCCCAAGGTCAACCTCTTCAGCGCGCTGAAGTTCCTGTGGAGCCCGGCGATGGCGCGGCGTACCGCGGTGATCTGGACCGTGTGGTTCGTGATCACGTTCTCCTACTACGGTTTCTTCTCCTGGATCCCGACGCTGCTCGTCGAACGCGGGATCACGGTGACCAAGAGCTTCGAGTTCTCGATCATCATCTACCTGGCGCAGATCCCCGGGTACTTCTCCGCGGCGTGGCTTTCGGAACGGCTCGACCGCAAGCACACCATCGCGCTGTACCTCGCGGGTTCGGCGGTGAGCGCGTTCTGGTTGAGCCAGATGGACGCGCCGTGGTCGATCACTCTCGCCGGGGCGGTGCTGTCGTTCTTCCTCAACGGCACCTACGCCGGTGTGTACTCCTACACCCCCGAGGTGTTCCCGACCTGGATCCGCGCCAGCGGGACCGGGCTGTCCAGCGCGTTCGGCCGCGTCGGCAGCATCCTGGCGCCGACGATCATCGGCCTTTCGGCGGCGAGCCTCGGTTTCGCCGGCGTCTTCGGCCTGACCACCGCCGTCCTGGCGGCCGGGGTGGTGTGCGTGGTCGTGTTCGGCCTCTCCACCGCCGGCCGTTCCCTGGAAGAACTGACCGAACACGGCAAGCCCGTGGAGACCGCGAAGGAGATGACGAAGTGACCGTGTCACTGTCCGCTGTGGAGGACAAGACCCGGGCCACCATCGGCGTACGGCTGTTCACCGTGCTGGCCTGGGTGCCCGAACGGCGAGCGCTGCGCCGGGTGCACAGCAGCCACCCGGCGGACTACCCGGTCGGTGGCGAGAAGACCGTCGAGGTGGCGGCGGGCTGGCTGGAGCGATGCATCACCGGGCAGGAGCCCTACTTCGGCCCGGACAGCGCGGCCGTACGGGCGATCTTCGCCGACCACGAGCTCATCGACAGGCTCGGCTGCGGCGCGGTGATCAACGTGCCGGTGGTGGACGACGGCCGCACACTCGGCGTGCTCAACATCCTCGACGCCGAAGGCAGCTACGACGACGATTCCGTCACAGCGGCCCGATCTCTGGCACCGTTGGCGGTCCCGGCCCTGCGCGAACTCCTGGAGGAAACCCGATGACCGGATCACTGTTGCTGCGCAACGCCCGTCTGCTCGACCCGGTCACGGGCGAGTACACCGAAGGAGACCTCCGGTGCGCAGACGGCCGGATCGTCGAGATCGGTTCCGGTCTCAGCGCCGGTGATGTGCGGACCGAAGACCTGCGCGGCGCGTTCGTACTGCCCGGTCTCGTCGACGCTCACGTGCACGTGACCGCGTCGACAGCGGATCTGGGCTCGCTTCCCGCGTCGTCGCCCTCCTACGTGGCGGCGCACAGCGCCCGCACCATGAGCCGGATGCTGGACCGGGGCTTCACCACGGTCCGGGACGCCTCCGGCGCCGATTTCGGGCTCGCCGACGCCCAGGCCGAGGGCCTGTTCCGGGGCCCGCGCCTGCTGTTCTGCGGGCGCGCGCTGAGCCAGACCGGCGGGCACGGCGACAGCCGGACCCGCGGTGCCAACGTCAGCGAGGACCACCCGTGCTGCGCGGGTCTCAGCCGGGTCGCCGACGGTGTCGACGCGGTCCGCGCGGCGGCGCGCGACGAACTGCGCAAGGGCGCGCACCACATCAAGGTGATGGCCTCGGGCGGTGTCGCCTCCCCCACCGACCGGATCGACTCGACGCAGTACTCCGCCGACGAACTGCGCGCGATCGTCGAGGAGGCGGAGTCTGCCAACCGCTACGTCGCCGCGCACGCCTACACCGCCCGCGCGGTGAACCGGGCGCTGGAGCTGGGCGTGCGGTCGATCGAGCACGGCAACCTGATCGACGACCTCAGTGTCGAACTGTTCCTCCGGCACGACGCGTACCTCGTGCCCACCCTCGTCACGTACTGGGCACTGAAGGAGGAAGGACGCGAGCACGGGCTGCCGGAATCCAGCTGGCGCAAGGTCGACGACGTCCTCGGAGCCGGTCTGGCCGCCCTGGAAAGGGCCGCCAAGGGCGGGGTGAAGCTGGTCTACGGCACCGACCTGCTCGGCGGGATGCACCGGCATCAGAACCACGAGTTCCGGCTGCGCGCCGAGGTCCAGTCCCCGCTGGAGGTGATCCGCTCCGCGACGTCGACGGCGGCGGACCTGCTGAACCTGACCGGCGAGATCGGCACCTTGGCCCCCGGCGCGCACGCGGACCTGCTCGTCGTGGACCGGGATCCGCTGGAGGACATCGGCGTCCTGGCCGAGCCCGAGAAGTTCCGGCACGTCATCCAGTCCGGGACGGTGGTCTCCGCCTGACAGGGGGCTGAAGGGGACTTTCCCCGCATGTCACGCGGTGAAGGGCGCTTTCCCCACGTCTTATGCGGGGAAAGCGCCCTTCAGCCCCTACAGGACGAACCCCGCGGGGAAGGGGTCGTCCGGGTCCAGCAGGTAGGTGGCGTTGCCGGTGATCCACGCGCGCCCGGAGAACTCCGGGACCACGGCGGGGACACCGCCGACGGTGGTCTCGGCGACCAGTTCGCCGGTGAACGTGGTGCCGATGAACGAGCTGTTCTCGAACGGCGTGCGCAACGGCAGCTCGCCCCGGGCGTGCAGCTGAGCCATCCGGGCCGAGGTGCCGGTGCCGCACGGTGACCGGTCGAACCAGCCCGGGTGGATCGCCATCGCGTTCCGCGACGCGCGGGCGTCCGAACCCGGCGCGAGGAACTGGACGTGCTTGCAGCCGCCGATCAGCGGGTCGGCCGGATGTTCCGGCGGGCGCTGGTCGTTGATCGCCGCCATGATGTCCAGCCCCGCGGCGAGGATCCGGTCTTTCTCCGCCCGCTCGAACGGGATGTCCACTTGGGACAGTTCGAGGATGGCGTAGAAATTCCCGCCATAGGCCAGGTCGTACCGCACCTCGCCGAGACCCGGCACCTCGACGACGGCGTCGCGCTCGGCGAGGAACGACGCGACGTTGCGGAGCTTGACGCGTTCCGCACGGCCGTCCCGGACGTCGACCTCGGCGTGCACGAGCCCGGCCGGGGTGTCCAGGCGCACCACGGTCTTCGGTTCGGTCACCTCGACCATGCCGGTCTCCACCAGCACGGTCGCGACGCCGATCGTGCCGTGGCCGCACATCGGCAGACAGCCGGACACCTCGATGTACACCACGCCCCAGTCGGCGTCCGGCCGCGTCGGCGGCTGGAGGATCGCGCCGCTCATCGCGGAATGGCCGCGCGGCTCGTTCATCAGGAACCGCCGCAGGTGGTCCAGGTTCTCCATGAAGTACCGGCGGCGTTCGGCCATCGTGTCGCCCGGGATGACGCCGACGCCACCGGTCACCACCCGGGTCGGCATGCCCTCGGTGTGCGAGTCGACGGCGGTGATCGACCGGATCGACCGCACCTACGCCACCCCCAGCGAGGCGAGCGCGCGGCCCATGTCGGCGGTGACCTGCTCGTGGTGTTCGCCGGTCAGCGGCCCCCGGGGCGGGCGGCACGGCCCGCCGTAGCGGCCGACGAGGTCCATCCCGAGCTTGATCGCCTGGACGAACTCGGTGCGCGAGTCCCAGCGGAACGCGGCCACCAGCGGTTCGTAGAGCGCCCTGGCTTCGTCGAGTTTCCCGGCCCTCGCCAGGTCGAACAGGCGCACCGACTCGGCCGGGAACACGTTGGGGAACCCGGCGAACCAGCCCGTCGCGCCCATCAACAGGCTTTCCAGCACGACATCGTCGGCGCCGCTGATCACGTCGAGACCCGGTGCCTGTTCGCGGATCTCCAGCACCCGCCGGACGTCACCGGAGAACTCCTTGACCGCGACCACGTTGTCGATCCGCCCGATTTCGGCCAGCAGGGCCGGGGTGAGATCGACCTTGGTGTCGATGGGGTTGTTGTAGACCATCACCGGCAGGCCGACCGACGCCACCGCCTCGAAATGCGCGAGCACCTCGCCATGGTTCGCGCGGTACATCGTGGGCGGCAGGCAGAGCACGCCGTCCGCGCCGTCCTCGGCCGCGACCTCGGCCCAGTGCCTGGCCTGATGCGATCCGGGGCCGTGCACCCCGACGACGACGATCCCGTCCTCGCCGACGGTCTCGATCGCGGTGCGGGCGACGCGGCGGCGTTCCTCGTCGGTCAGCGAGGAGTACTCGCCGAGGGAACCGTTCGGGCCGACGCCCCGGCAACCGTTGTCGATCAGCCAGCGGCAGTGCGCCGCGTAGGCGTCGTAGTCCACGGCCAGCCCGGCGGGCGCCGCGTCGTCCGCCCGGTACGGGAGGGCGGTCGCGACGACCACGCCACCGAGATCGCGGGTGCTCATTCAGGTTCTCCTTCGGTTCGGGCGGCGAGTTCGCCGAGCCGGATCGGCTGGACGACGGGGCGGTGGTGCCGTTCGGCGCCACCGCAGAGTTCGGACACGGTCGGACCGCACATCCGGCCCTGGCACGGGCCGAGCCCGGCCCGGGTGCCGAGTTTCAGGGCGTGCGAGCCGGGACGGACGGCGTCCCCGGCGGCCCGGGTCAGCTCGCCGTACGTGGTTTCCTCGCAACGGCAGACGATCGTGTCTTCGCGCAACCAGCCTCGCCAGGCCGATCCGATCGGGTGAGCCGTGGCGAGGCGTTCCGCGAAGGTGCGAGCGCGGTCGCGGGCACGGATCAACGCGGGTGCTGGCTCTCCCCCGGCGGCGGCGCATCCCGCCACCGCGCCCTCGGCCGCGGCGGTGATCGCGCCGCCGATACCCGTGATCTCGCCCGCAGCGAAGACACCGTCCACTGTGGTCCGTTGCGTGCCGTCGACCCGTACGAAGCCACCGTCCAGGACACAGCCCGCGGCGACGGCGAGTTCCGGCTGCGGGACGAACCCGTGTCCGACGCACACCGCGTCGACCTCGTACGTCCGCTCGGTGCCGGGGACGACCGACCAGTCCGCGCGGACCTTCGCGGTCACGACCTCCCGCACGCGGTCCGTGCCGCGTGCTTCGATCACGGTCCGGCCCAGCCGGTACGGAACGCGATGGCGGGCCAGCGTCGCCGCGTACCGCGCGAGTTCGCCCGCCTTGCCGGCGTGGGCGGCCAGACGCCACGGGCGGGCCGACCATCCTTTTCGGACGGTCGCGGCCGGGTTCGCTTCCAGGACCGCGACCACTTCGGCCCCGACAGCCAGCAACGATTCCGCGACCGGCAACAGGAACGGCCCGGCCCCGGCGACGAGGACCCGTTGGCCGATCGCGACCCGCTCGCCCTTCGCCAGCGCCTGCGCCGCGCCCGCGGTGTACACGCCGGGCAGTTCCCAGCCGGGGAACGGCAGGGTGCGGTCGTGCGCGCCGGTCGCCAGGACCAGCGCGTCCGGAACCAGGGTCAGCCGTCGCCGTCCACTGCCGTCGGCCTGGCCTCGCAGCACATGCAGGCGGTTCTCCACCCGGTCGAACGCCCAGACGGTGGATCCGGGCCACCACCGGCACCGGGGATGCGCGAGGAGGCGGCGGTGCCGGTCGAACTCCGGTTGTCGCGCCGAGTCGGCCGCCAGCGACCTGCGGTGGTACTGGCCGCCGGGCGTTTCCGCCTGGTCCAGCACCGTGACCCGGGCACCGGCCCGCAACGCGTGTTCGACGGCCGCGAGCCCGGCGGGCCCGGCGCCGACGACCACCACATGGCGGCTCACGTGTGCTCCTCCCGGGTCTGGGTGCGGATCTCGTCGCCGTCGGTGGCCGGACGCCGGCACGCGCGGACGTCGGGCACGTCGTTGACCGTGAGCAGGCAGTCGAAACACGCGCCGATTCCGCAGAACACGCCTCGTGGCGCACCGGAACGCGTGGTACGCCAGGAGATCCGGCCCGCCGCGAGCAGCACTCCCGCGACGCTCTGGCCCGCGATCCCGGTCAGCGCTTCGCCGTCGACGGTGATCCGGATCCGCTGGTCACTCATGCGGCCACCACCGCCGGGCGGTCGACGGTGAACTCTTCGACCGGCATCGCGGGCTCCGTGCCGGTGAGCAACTCGCGCAGCAACAGCGCGGTGCCGACGCTCAGTCCGATACCGGCGCCTTCGTGCCCGGTGGCGTGCCAGAGGTTTTCCAGCCGTGGATCCGCGCCGAGTACCGGGAGGTGATCGTCGACGTACGGCCGGAATCCGCCGTACGCCCGCATCACCGCGACGTCGGCGAGCGCCGGGAACAGCCGCAGCGCCTTGACCGCGATGGCGCTCAGCACCTCCGGGCGGATCGCGTCGTCGAAGTCCACCCGGCGGCGTGACGAGCCGATCAGCACAGTGCCGCCCCAGGTCGACTCGACGACCGCGGAGGTCTGGAGCTCACCCGAATCGGCGCCGACCGCGCCGACGTAATCGGCGTCGTAGACCTTGTGCCGGACGACGCCGGGCATCGGCGTGGTCACCAGCACCTCACCCCGGCGGGGGCGGACGGCGATCGGGGCACCGAGCAGCGCCGACACCCGACCGGCCCACGGGCCCGCGGCGTTCACGACGACGTCCGCTTCGATGACCTCGCCGGGCACGCGGACACCGATGATCCGTCCCTTGTGGACGGACGCGCCGACGACCTCGGTGTCCGATCGCAGCCGGGCACCGTGGCGCAACGCGGAACCCAGCAGGGCCAGCGCCGCGCCCGCGGGCTGGACCTGGGCGTCCTCGGGGTAGTGGAACGCGGCGGTCACCTCGCGGGTCAGCGCGGGTTCCGCTTCGGCGAGTTCCTTGAGTGACAACGGTTCCGCGCGAACTCCGCGTTGCGAAGCGGCGAACGCGGTGAGGGCGCGAGCACCATCGTCCGTGGTGGCGACGACGATGCCGCCCTTGGGGTCGTACTCGATCGCCGAAGCGGCGCGCGCGTCCTCGTCGGCGATCTCGGCGACGATCCGCGGCCACAGCCCGATCGACAGCTTCGCGAGTTCGAGTTCGGCGCCAGGTCCCTTGTCGGAGACGAGGATGTTGCCCTCGCCGTGCGAAGTGGTTCCCCCGGCGGGACGGCCACGATCCACGACCACGACGTCGAAGCCCGCCCGGCTCAGCTCACGGGCACACGCGGCGCCGACGATGCCGGCGCCGAGGACGACCACGCGCGTTCGGTTCATCAACCCTCCCGCGTTCGGTAAAGCGAACGATCGGAGAGTAGGTTCCCCTCCGGAGAGGTGTCAATACCTCGAGCGCGCTCAGCCCTTCAGGACCGGATGCGGCTTGCCGTCGAGCCGTTCGTCGGCGCGGTACTGCAGGAGCAGGACGGAGTGCACCGGCCCGTCCGAAGCGGTGTAGCAATGCGGCTCGCGAGCGTCGAAGGCGACGTAATCCCCCGGGCCGACCTCGACGGTCTTGCCCGCCACCTCGACCTTCAGCGAGCCGGACTGCACGACGGTGTGCTCGATCCCGACGTGCCCCTGCGAACGCTGCGGCGCGTCACCGCGCACCACCTGGTCGTACACCTCGAACACGCCGTCACCGGTCTCGATCCGCCGCAGCGGCCTGAGGTCGACGCCTTCGCCGCTGAGCACCTCGACGTCGGCGCCGCGGACCACGGTGAGCGCACCGCCCGCCCGGTGGTCGAGCAGATCGGAGATCGCCACCTCCAGCACCCTGGACAGGCTGAACACGGTCTCGATGGTCGGATTGCCACCACCGGACTCCAGCTGCGACAGCGTCGCCTTGCCGATGCCGGACCGCCGGGACAGCTCGGAGAGCGAGATCCCCCGCGCCGCCCTGGCCGCGCGCAGATTGACCGCCAGCATGTCCCGGATCGAGGGCGTCTCGTCCTCCACCGCTGCTCCTGTCGTTCGTCAAACCGTACGACCGGACGGGCGAACGTTCGCTTTGCCGATCGAGTTCGCGGTCATCATGACACGCGTCCTCGCGGGGAGGGCATAGCCGCGGCCGATGGGCCGACGCGATGGTGGGCGGCTCCGGCCGCGATGAAACTCGTTCACCAACCGGTGTGTCACCGTCGACACAGGGTCACGGGCGCACCGTCGTTCCCTCCAGCGAGGAGATTCCCGTGCAGCTGATCCGCAGATCCGCGGGCCGACGGCTTCGAGCGTTCGGCGCGGTGCTCGTCACCACTCTCGGGCTGACCGCGTTCGCGGCCGGCACACCGGCCACGGCGGCCGCGAACGCCTGTCTCACCGGCACACTCGCCTTCGACCACCTCGACGCGGAGGCCGGGACCGCCAAACCGGTACGCACGCAGGTGGCCCGGAACGCGAACTGGGAACTGTGGGGGCGCACCGGTTCCGGTGCGGCGAGCAGGCTCGCCGCGGGGATCACCGGCGCGTCCGACGGCCGGTTCACCGCCTGCCACACCGCTTCCCTGGCCGAGGCCTATGTCCGGTTCCGGTCGAGCAGCACCTCGATGTGGCGGGTCGTCAAGGCCGCGAACAACACCACCGACTACGCCTTCGACTCGGCCCGCCGCACGAACGTGTCCGGCACCCAGGACCTCGGCACGGTGAAGGTGCCGTCCACACTCCAGCGGGCCTGGAAAGTGGTGGACACGCTCAACGTCCTCTACTGGAAGCGCGCCAACCCCGCTTCGTCCTGCTGGACCGCCCGTCAGTCCGACGGCCGCTGCGATCAGATCACGTTCGTCTGGGATCCGAAGGTCGCCGACGGCGGCTATTGGGACTACCCGAACACGAACTACGTCTTCCTCGGCGCGACGATGCCGGACTCGAAGCATCTCGTGCTCCACGAAGCCGGGCACTGGCTGCAATGGCAACTGTACGGGCGCGATTTCCCCGTGGTCGACGACTGCAACCCGCACTACATCGAGAAGCACAGCTCGGAATCGTGCGCGTGGACCGAAGGATTCGCCGACGCCGTCGCCGCCTATGCCCTCGGCGACTACCGCTACGTCTACGACAACGGTAGTTCCTACAGCTTCCGGAACGACGCGTCGACCCCCGGTTGGGACGCCGGGGACACCGTGCAGGGCCGGGTCGGCTCGTCCCTGCTGGACCTGTGGGCGGCGGACGGGCCGGACGGCGGGAACTGGAACCGCACGATCGCGCTGATGACCCGCGACTTCAGCCAGGACTTCCGCGAGTACTTCACCGAAGACCGGCCCGCCGCCGGGCTGTCCACCACCGGGGCGGCCCAGCGGATCCTCACCGGGCACACCATTTCGTACTGACGGGGCCACCGGAGGGCCGGACTCGGGCCGGCCCTCCGGTGCTTCACCCCCTGGCCGCCCGGACCCAGGCGGTGATCTCGTCGGCGGTCGAGGGGAAACCGCCGGAAAGCAGCTCGTGCCCGGATCCCGTGACCACGACGTTGTCCTCGATGCGGACGCCGAGGCCGCGCAGTTCCGGCGGCACCGTGCGATCACCGGCGTGGAAGTACAGACCGGGCTCCACCGCCAGCGCCATGCCCTCGGCGAGCGTGCCCTCGCGGTAGGCCCCGGGACTCGCGGAGGCGCAGTCGTGGACGTCCAGCCCGAGGAAATGGCCGGTCCCGCAGACGATGTACCGCCGGTGCTGCTGCCCGTCCGGCGACAGCGCCTCGTCCACCGACACCGGGAGAAGACCCCAATCGTGCAACCCCGCCGCGAGCACGCCCAGCGCCGTCGTCTGGAAGGCGGCGAAGTCCCGACCCGGGCGAACCTCCGCCAGAGCCGCGAGATGCGCCTTGTACACCAGGTCGTAGACGTCGCGCTGGGCCGTCGTGAACTCCCCGCCGACCGGGAAGGTACGGGTGATGTCCGCCGTGTACAAGGAATCCAGCTCGACGCCCGCGTCGAGCAGCAGGAGGCTGTCCTCGGTCACCTGCCCGTCGCAGCGCGTCCAGTGCAGGATCGGCGCGTGCGGCCCGGCCGCGACGATGGAGGCGTAACCGGGGCCGGTGCCCTCGGTGCGGGCACGCCGGTCGAACGTGCCCTGCAACCACCGTTCCCCGCCGCCGCGGACCGCCTCCGGCAACGCGGCCAGCACGTCGGCGAACCCGAGCGCGGTGGCGTCGACGGCATCGCGCAACTGGCCGATCTCCCAGTCGTCCTTGATCCGGCGCAGGTCCGCCAGCACCGTCCGGAGCCGGTCGCTGTGGCCGAAGCCGTACGCGTCGAGCGCGGGATCGACACCGGCGCCGACCAGGAAGCTCGGGTTCCGCCCGCGCAAGCCGTGCGGGAGGTCCTCCAGCGGGCGGCATTCGATGCCGAGCGCGTCCCCGTACGCGGCGGGCCCGGCGGCGGTGCCGACCCACAGCGGGCTGGTGTCGGCGTCGCCCACGAAGTCGGGCTCGTCCGGCTCGGCCGGGCGCGGGACGTACAGCGTGGCGTGATGGCTGTCCCCCGCCGGGGTCAGCACCAGGATCGCGCCTTCGCGCTGGCAGCCGGTGAGCCAGACGAAGTCGCTGTCGGCGCGGAAGCCGTGGTAGGTGTCGTTGGACCGCACGACGGCCCGGCCCGCCGCGAGCGCGATCCGCTGACCGGGCAGTTCCGCCGACAGCCTGCCGCGATGAGCGGCGGCGGCCTCGGCGGAACCCGCCGGTACGTCGACGGTGGTGTCGGCGGGCTCCCAGCCGTCGCTGATCCAGTTCCGGAACCCCTTGGCGGCCAGCAGCGCGCGCAGATCCGGCCGGGTTCGGTCGCCGGTCATCGGCTCCCCCTTCAGGTAGACACGGTCGTGGTCGCACCTTCACACCGCGAACGGCCGGGACGTAATGACCGGCGGCGATAGACTCCGCCTATGGCCCTGGAGATCCGGCACCTGCGGGCGATCTGCGCCATCGCCGAGGCGGGCAGCCTGTCGCAGGCGGCCGCCGCGCTGGGCATGTCGCAGCCGTCGCTGACCTCTCTGCTCCAGCGGCTCGAACGGCAGATCGGCGCGCCGTTGTTCGTGCGAAGCCACACCGGAGTGACGCCGACCCCGTTCGGCGAGCAGACGCTGCGCCGCGCGCTGACCCTGCTCGTGGAGTTCGACCGGTTCGAAAGCGATCTCCTCGGCGCGCTGGGCGACGGCCCGGTCCGGCTCGGATCGTCTCAAATGGACTGTCTGCCCACCTTCGTCGAGCAGCTGGACGACGCGCTGCCGGGGCTGGACGTGACCGTCCACCTGGAACCGTCGAGCGCGGTGCTGGCGCAGGCGCTGGCCCGCGCGACCCTCGACATCGCCGTCATCGCCATGTCCGACGACCAGGAAGTGCCGCTGGCGAAGCATTTGGGGCACCGGGTGCTGTTCTCTTGGGTGCCCGTCTTCATCGGTCTTCCGGCCAGGCACCGGCTCGCCGACGCCTTCGAGGTCGACCTCGCCGATCTCGCGGACGAAGCGTGGATAGGACCGCCTGGCCCCGAAGACGGCTCGCTGACGTCGCTGCGCGCGGCGACGCATCGCGCCGGGTTCACCCCGCGGATCCGCTTCGAATGCCCCAACGGCGGCGGGCGGACCCTGATCGCCGCCGGGCAGGCGGTCCAGCTCGTGGAGCCCACCGCGCCCGAACTGCCGGGCATGGTCGTCCGGCCGCTCAAGGACGACCCCATGCGGATGCGGCTGGTGCTGGCGTGGCGCAAGGAACGGCTGACGTGGGATCAGGCGGAGAACGTGTACCGCGCGATGATGACGTCGTACACACGGCACGCGATGGCGTCGACCCCGTTCCGGACCTGGTGGGAGCGGCGGCGGAGTTCGCGGTCCGGGGACGGGCTGGTGGACTTCTTCCGGGTGGCCGGTTCGTGAGCTGCCGCCGGTCGGTGCGGAGCCGGTCAGAGGTCCGTGAAGGCCTCCTTGAGGGACCCAGAGTCCCTCAAGGAGGCCTTCACGGACCCCGCGATGCTCGGCGGGCCGAAGCACCGAGTCGGGGTGGTCTGGTGGGAGCTGGCGCAGTTGGTGTTGCGAAAGCCACTTTCGCAACCTTCAACGTTGTGAACGTGGCTTTCACAACGTTGCCCGGCGAGACCGACCCGCCCGATGGGCAAACTCACGACCACCGCGGTCGAACCAGGACCACCGCCAGGAAACCACCGGTTTCGAACAGCCTGTAACCCGATCCCGCCCAGCGGCGATTGACCTCCCGTACCGGGCGAACGGAGACGGGAGATGATGACGCAACGGCTGTGGCTGGGACTGGCGGTCGTCTACACGACCACCGCCGTGATCCAGCTCTACCTTCTCGCCAGTACCGGCGCCGTCTGGGCCGGGACGCTCACCGCGATCGGCTTCCTGGCGGCACTTTTGTGCGTCCTCGCCGCGTGGAAGGCCTCGAAACGAGAACGGGACGACACCAGGAAGGCGGACCCGCACCAGCCCTAACCAGCGGGATACGGGGCGCCCCAAGGCTCCTCGTCGAGACCGACGCCGTTGGCGACGTAGGCGATCGTCCGGTACCAGCCCGCGAGCACGAGGAACTCCAGCAGCTGCGAAACCGGATAGTGCTCGGCCAGCGCCGCCCACGCGTCGGCGGAAACCGTTGCCGTGTCGTGGAGTTCGTCGACGGCGGCGATCAGGGCACGGTGTCGTCGGGACCACGCAGGGTGCCCGGAGCCGCCGGTCACGGTCGCCTCGACCTGCTCCGGGGTCAGCCCGACGGCCGATGCGAAAACCGCGGCGTGGACACCCCATTCGTACCGGCATCCGCATCGTGCGGTCACCCGCGCGATGACGATTTCGCGGTCCAGCGCGGGTAATTCCCCGTGCGCGAGCAGACCCGCGCCGAGGACGCGCATCCGCGACGCCAGCCCCGGGTGGCGTTGCAGCAACCGGAAGAGCGCCAGTGGGTCCTGCGCCACACCCGGTGGCATCCATTTGCGGAGTGCTTCTTCGACATCCGCCTCGTAGGGCGGAGTGAGCGGCGCGACACGGGCCATGACCACCTCAAGTGATTCGATTTTCGAACCACTATGCTGCTTCTGAAATCGAAGCGCAAGGGGATGAGATGCCCGACGATCCGATCCCGCGTCCCGGACGGCCGGTCCGCGGCTCCGAAACCGGCCGTCCGCTCATGGCCGCGCTCGATCTGCTCGGGCGCCGGTGGACGCTGCGGGTGATCTGGGAACTACGCCAGGACGAGGTCGGCTTCCGGGAACTCAGGCGGCGCTGCGAGCGCATGTCGTCGAGCGTGCTCTCGACCCGGCTCGGCGAGCTCACCGAAGCCCGCATCGTGGAAACCGGCGAGGAGGGATACCGTCTGACACCGCTGGGCCGACAGCTCCTCGACGCGTTGCACCCGCTGGAAAACTGGGGTCTCGCCTGGGAAAAGGCCCTGCGCGAGTGACCATGCGCGTGGATGAATCCTCCTACGCGGTATTGCCAGGTCAGGTGAGCAGCGTACGGTGAGCAGTACGTGAGGTTGAGTCCACCAGCCCGCGCGAACGACCCGCATGTCCGCGGCCCCGCCGCTTTCACAGGGCGACTTACCAGGGCGACGCGGCGGCGAGTTGACTTGCGCAGCCGTTGTGCAGGCTTACCCGTTGTCCGTCTCGTCCCCGGCTATCCGGGAGACCAGCATCATGACCGACCGCATTCCGTTCCCGCGGGGCAGCCGCGACGGCCCCGCCCTCCGCACCGTCATCCATCCCACCGTTCCGTGGCAGCGTCCGACGGCGGAAAACCTGCTGCGGGTCCAGAAGACCCGATGGAGTGAAGATCTGCTCGTCGTCTCCGCGACCGGCGAGATCGACCTCGCCACCGCGGGCCGGCTCGAGCACGCCCTCCTGCGCGACCTTCCCGCCGCCACGGTGCTCGACCTCACCGAGGTCAGCTTCCTCGGCGTCGCCGGATTGCGGGTCATCGAATCCGCCGCCGCCCGCGCCCACGTCGAACGCCGCACGACCGGCGTCGTCGCCGACACCCGTCCGGTCCTGCGGCTGTTGCACCTGTTCGGCGTCGAGTCCCGCATCCCCGTGTACCGCTACCTCGACAGCGCGATCCGCGAAGTCCCAAAGGCCCTGCCGGCGCCGAATCCCTGATCCGGAGCTCAGGATCCGGCGAGCGGCAGAAGCGTGGAAAGGCCCGTCTTCAGCGCCAATCGCCGGATCGTCGGCGACGGCAGGAAGCTCAGATCGACTCCCTGGGTGGCGCACCGGTCGTTGATCCTGACCAGGGTCGCCAATCCTGTGGAGTCGCAGAACTCCACGCCTTCGAGGTCGACCACGACCTTGCCGGGCACGGGTTCCAGCACTTCCTCGAAGGTCTCCTTGAGTTCTTCGGACGTCGTCAGGTCGATTTCGCCCGCCACCGCGATGACCACCTCGGCGCCATCGGGCCTGGCGACGGTCACCGAGAACGGAACTTCCCGGGTGTCGCCATCTCCGCTCGTCACCGTCATCCACCCCTCACGATTCGGTACCCCGAAGACTCTCGAAGATATCGGATGGCGGCGCCCGACCGCGCGGCACACGCGTCCCGATTCCGGCGGTGCCTTAGCCTGGACGACGGATCCGGCGGTCGTGGACCGCGGCGGACGACGAGGAGAGCCCCGTGATGCCGATCGACGAGCCGGTGCGTGACAGCGGTGAAAGCACCGGCGGGCTGGTCCTCGAGGTCGCCGCCGTCCCCGCCCAGGCGGCCAGGTTGCGGGATCTCCTGGCGAACTGGGCACTCGAGCACGGTCTCCCCCGGGAACTGGCCGAGGATCTCAAGCTCACCGCCTACGAAGCGATGACGAACGTCGTCAAGCACGCGTACCCCGACGGCACCGACGACAACGTCATGACCATCACCGCCACCCGCGAGGACGGCCACATCAAGATCACCGTCGCCGACGAAGGACGCTGGCGCGATGGCCGACGGCCGGACGGTGGGCGTGGTCTGCCGATCATCCGCGCTTTCGCGCCGGAAGCCTCGGTGACGAGCACGCCCACCGGCACCATCGTCCGGCTCGCCTGGCCCTGCCCTCCGGCCTGACCCGCGCTCAGCTCGCCGTCGGGTCGGCGAGGATTCCGTTGACCCAGCTACCGGGACGCGTGGCGGCGTCCTGACGGAGCACCGGCAGGCCGGACGGCCAGTCCACGCTCAACGCCTCGGTCTCGCCCGGCGGGATGGTCACCAGCTTCGACGGCGTCCAGGACGTGGAGCCTCCGCTGCCGACCGAGCCCTCCGTCGAGGAGAGCACGGTGACGGTCGCGGTCGCCGTCGAACCCGGCGGGACCTCGTTGACGCGCACGCCGTTGTCCACGCGCGGCAGGTGGTAGACGGGCCCGTTCGGGTCGTCCGGCCCGGCCAGGTCGACGCCGGGCACTCCGTGCAGACCGCAGGTCTTCGACGAGATGTTCTTGAAGGTCAACGGAACGTCGTACTGACCCGTCGCCTCTTCGAGCTGCTTCGGCTCACCCAAGGAGACCGCGAGATCCCCCGTACCGCACCGCGTCGTGGCGGCTTCGGCCGTGCTTGCCGCCGTGAGCGCGAGCGCGCCGGTCAGCACCGCGACACCCAGGGAAACACGCTTGATCTGCTTGCCGGACATGGTTTCCTCCTTCGCTCGGCGGGATTCAGGCGGTGGCGGCGGAGACCGCGGTGACCTGGACGGTGGCGCCCTTCAGCGGCTCACCGGCGGGCCAGTTCGCGACGACGGGAACACCGCCCGGCCCGGTCGGCAGGTCGAAGGTGATCGTCGTCGGTGTGTGCGGGTTCGGCGCCTCGGCGGAGGCCTGCACGATGCGCGACACGGCCGGGTGCCCCTCGCGCAGGTTCACCGGCGCCGCGTTCGCCGCGGTGGCGTCAGGAACGACGGCGACGTCGTCGATCAGCTGTCCGTCGTCGACGAACGACAAAGCGGTCGGCGCGCCCTGGAGCTTGCAGTTCGTGGTCGGCGACGCCGCGGTGTAGGTGAGGACGTACGCCTCATGGTCCGTCGAGTGCGACGGATCCGGCGTCACGGTCACCTCGACGTCGGAGGCGCCGCAGAGTTTGTCGCTCGGCATCGCTCCGGCGACACCGCCCGCGACCAGCAGCCCACCGGTCACCAGTCCCCCGACGGTGATCGCCGCGGCCGCTCGCTTCACCTGGACGTTCATGACATCTCCTCCCACTCGGTGATCGATTCACGTTGATCGAACTCACTGGGAAAGATGCCCACCCCTGCCGGGAAGATGCGTGAAGATGATGTTGATCCCCCGAAAGCAACCCCGTGGAGTGACGGACGTCTTTAGAAACGTCGCACCGCGTGCGCGGCCCAGCGGCCGTTGATGCGATGGACCTCGACGTCCCGTTCGTAACAGGCGGAAAGCCCCTCGTCGGTGAGGACGTCGTCGATCGGTCCCGCGCCGGTGACCTTGCCGCGGCGCACCATCAGGGCGTGCGTGGCCGTCGCCGGGATCTCCTCCAGATGATGCGTCACGGTGACCGTGGCCAGTTCCGGCTGGGCCAGCGTCAGGTTCTCCAGCGCCATCAGGAGGTCCTCGCGGCCGGGCAGGTCGAGACCGGCGAACGGCTCGTCCAGCAGGAGCAGCAGCGGGTCGGCCATGAGCGCCCTGGCGAGCCGGACCCGGGCGCGTTCGCCCTGCGAGCACACGCGCACCGGCCGGTCGCGCAGTTCGGTGCAGCCGACCAGTTCGAGCAGTTTCGACGCCCTGTCCCGGATCGCGTCGTCGTAGCGGTCCCACAGCGGGAGGACGCTGCCGCTGTACCCGGTCAGCACGACGGTGTGCGCGTCGTGGTTCTCCGCGTCGGGCAGCCGCTGGTTGGCCCCGACGAAACCGATGTGCGTCCGGACGTCGCGCAGGTCGACGGCGCCCATGCGGTGACCGAGCACGACGGCCGTGCCCGCGCTGGGGAACCGCTGGGTCGAGGCCACCGAGAGGATCGTCGACTTCCCGGCGCCGTTGCGGCCGAGGACGACCCAGCGCTGGCCGTAGTCCACCCGCCAGTCCACGTCCGACACCAGCGGCACCCGGCCGACGTGCACCTCGACCCCGGACAGCTCCACCGCCGGTCCGTCGAGGTTCGGCTGGACGAAGACAGGCTTGTTCATGCGGTTCATGATCGCAGGACGCGCGAACTGTCCAGGCCCGGGGTCCGATCATCGGATGATGTCGTAGACCAGCTTCTGGACACCGTTGCCGTAGGCCTCGCTCTCCACGAGCTTCAGGCTCTGCTTGTCCTTGTCGGTGTCGCTGAACAGCTTCTTGCCCGCGCCGAGCAGGACCGGGAAGACCAGCAGGTGGTAGCGGTCGATCAGGCCGGCGTCGGCGAGGTTCCGGTTCAGTTCCGCGCTGCCGTGCACGATGATCGGCCCGCCTTCGGTCTCCTTGAGCTTCGCGACGTCGTCCAGCGACCGCAGGATCGTGGTCTCGCCCCAGTTGTCGACGAGGTCCTCGTCCCGCAGCGTGGTCGAAACGACGTACTTCGGCATCGCGTTGTACCCGGCGAATTCGACGGTCATGTCGGGCCACACCGGCGAAAACGCCTGGTAGCTGACCCGGCCCAGCATCATCGCCGTGGCCTCGCCCTGCTCGCGGCTCTTGAGCTCGTAGGCGGCTTCGTCGAACTCGATGCCGTTGAAGGTCCAGCCCGAGTTGCGGTAGCCCGGCTCTCCGCCGGGCCCTTCGACGACGCCGTCGAGCGAGACGAACGCGGTGGCGATCAGGGTGCGCATCTGGTTTCTCCTTGGTGGTTCCGAACTGCTTTCGACACTGCGTCGAGCGGGAACCGATGGATTCGACACCGCGCCGGAGAAAGTTTCAGCTTTCCGCGTCGCGCACCAGCAGGGCGATCTGGACGCGGTTCTCGACGCCGAGTTTCGACAGCATGCTGCTGGTGTGGGCCTTCACCGTCGCGACGGTGATGTCCAGCCTCCGCGCGACGTCGGTGTTCGACAGTCCCTCGGCGATGGCGCCCGCGGTCTCGCGTTCGCGATCGGTCAGCGTGGCCAGCAGTTCGACCGCCGTGTCCCTCGACGCCCGGCGCGCGTCGGAGGAACGCGGACCGGTCGCCGCGGCGATCAGCCTGGCCGTGGCGGCGGGCGACAGCGCGGGTTCGCCGGTCGAGACGGTCCGGATCGCCGCCAGGATCCGCGGCGGCGGGGTGTCCTTGAGGAGGAACCCGAGCGCGCCGACGCGCAGCGCCCCCAGCACCATCTCGTCCGAGTCGAACGTGGTGAGCACCAGGACCCGCGGCGCTTCCGGCAGCCGGAGGATCTCCTCGGTCGCGCTCAGGCCGTCGCGACCGGGCATCCGGACGTCCATCAGGACGACGTCGGGCCGCTGCTCCCCCACCACGGTGACCGCGGCGTCGCCGTCGGCGGCCTCACCGACCACGACGAGGTCCGGTTCGCCGTCGACGATGAGCCGCAACGCCATCCGCACCAGATGCTCGTCGTCGACGAGCACGACCCGTACCCGCTCGTTGTCCACTCACTCGCTCCCTTCGCGGACCTGCCACGGCAACCGCGCGGCGAGGACGAATCCGCCGCCGGGTTCCGGACGGTGGTCCAGTTCGCCGCCCGCCAGTTCCACTCGCTCCGACAGCCCGAGCAGCCCGAATCCCGACGCGGGCGGTCCCGCGCTCTTCCGCGCCGCGCCGGTGTCCCGGATCGTCGCCCGCAAGCCGTCTCCCGCCTTCCCCTCGACGGTGACCGCCACCTGGGCTCCCGGCGCGTGTTTGCCCGCGTTGGTCAGCCCTTCCTGCACGATCCGGTAGACCGTCCTCGCGATCGCGACGGGCGGATCGCCCTCCGTCGTGGTCGTCAGGGTGACGTCGAGCCCGAGTGCCCGCGCGTCCGCGACGAGCGCCGGCAGGTCGGCGAGCGAGGGTTGCGGTGGTTCCAGTTCGTCCGGGCTCGCGCGCAACACCCCGAGGACGTCGCGAAGCTCCTCCAGCGCCTGATGGGAGCCGTCGGCGATCCCGCGGGCCAGCTCCGCGACCTGGTCGGCGGGAAGGTCCGGGCGATGCCCCAGCACCCCGGCCTGCATGGCGACCAGCGAGACCCGGTGCGCGAGGACGTCGTGCATCTCGCGGGCGATCCGGTGCCGCTCCACGATCCGCGCCTCGGCCGCGCGGGCGGCCTGCTCCCGCTCCGCGCTTTCGACCTGCTGCCGCAGGGAACGCACCTCCTCGCGGCGCGCGCCGATCGCCGCGCCGATGGCCACCGTGATGCCCATCAGCAGGGTGGGGAGGCTGATCACCAGCCAGAGCGGTCCCGGCGTCTCGCGATGCGGGTAGAGGTCGTTGCCCAGCACCGCCGTGACCACGGACAACACCGCCGCGACCGCCGTTTCGACCGGTCGTCGCCGGGCGGCCAGCGAACAGAGCGCCAGCAAGGACGCGCCACCGGACAGGACCGAAGCCGTCGAGGTGAGGATGATCGCGAGCGTGACCGTGACCGGGAAGCGACGGCGCCACAGCAGGCCGATCAGACAGAGGAGCGCCAGCGCCGGGTCACCGGTGATCATCCATTCGACCCTCGGTCCCGACGCGCCCACCGGCAGCTGCGACGCCGTGACGATCCAGAGCACCACGCCCAGCGCGGCCGCGGCGAGCAGGCGCCAGGCCTCGCCCCACGGACGGAGGGGCGGCTGGGCGCCGGCGTCGGTGATCACGGGCCCATCATGGTCGCCCCGCGGTGAGCGGCG
The DNA here is from genome assembly GCF_001995215.1 of Amycolatopsis azurea DSM 43854. GTDB lineage: Bacteria > Actinomycetota > Actinomycetes > Mycobacteriales > Pseudonocardiaceae > Amycolatopsis > Amycolatopsis azurea. The sequence goes on along the minus strand of NZ_MUXN01000037.1, from coordinate 4,107 downwards.
CAGCCGGGCACAGGACGATCCCGGCCCCGACCTCGGTCGCGGCCGGGCTCGACTTTGGTCGAACACGGCGCGCGACGCGATGCCGATGTGCCCGCGGCGCGCGCGGAAGATCCTGGACCCCTCACAGGGGAAACAGGAGGTAGAAGCATGGGCAAGGGCGGCTATCTGGGGGTCCAGATCTTCGGGATGGTGGCCGTCGCCATCTTCGGACAGGCGGCCATCCGCAGTCTCTTCGACCATTCCGCGACCCAGTTATGGGGGGCTTTCGACTGGGTACCCGGTGCGTGGAGCGGCAGGCTGATCGTGTTCCTGCTGCTCGCCGCGGTGGGAGTCGTGCTGGCGGGCTGGGCGCACGACCGCGGGAAGCGAGTGTCCCGCTAGGAGTCCACCGGTCCGCTAGGATCCCCAGCCGGGCGATCTCCGTCTACATCGGACGGAGATCGCGGATCCGGGCGATCGCGGGGAGAGTGCATGGCGGACGGAGTTGGCTCGCTTTCGGGGTGGTCGGCGGATCCCACCGAAGTGACCAGCTACGTGGGCCGCGACGCCGAGACCGGCGAGGCGCGGCGCCTGTTGGCGGCGTCTTCGCTGGTCACGCTCACCGGACCGGGTGGCGTGGGCAAGACAAGGCTGGCGTGGCGGGTCGCGGCGGCCCATCGGGAGGCCACCGCCGACGAGGTCGTGTTCGTGTCGCTGGCCGAACTGCGGGAACCCGCGCTGCTGGTGCCGACCGTCGCCAACGTCCTCGGGTTCGGCGACCGCTCGGCGAAACCGGCCATCGAGGTCGTCGTCGAAGCGCTCCAGGCGAGCCGGTTGCTGCTGGTGCTGGACAACTGTGAGCATCTGGTCGACAGCTGTGCCTGGTTCGCCGACACCGTGGTCAGGGCCTGTCCTCAGGTGACCGTGCTGGCCACGAGCAGGCAGTCCCTCGGCGTGGCGGGCGAACGGGTCCTGCCGGTGCCGCCGCTGGCGATCCCGGAGCAGGGCGACTCCTTCGAACGTGCGGTGAACGACGAATCCGTGCGGCTGTTCGTGGACCGCGCGACCGCGGTCGCGCCGTCGTTCCGGCTCACCGAGGAGGACACCGAGCCGCTGATCCGGCTGTGCCGCAGGCTCGACGGGCTGCCGCTGGCCATCGAGCTGGCCGCCGTCCGCGCGCGGGCGTTGTCCCTGCGCCAGCTGGCCGACCGGCTCGACAAGCAGTTCTCCGTGCTCACGAAGGACCGGCGCGGACGGCCAGAGCGGCACGAGACCATGCGGGCGCTGATCGACTGGAGCCACGACCTGTGCACCGGGCCCGAACGCCTGTTGTGGGCGCGCGCGTCGGTGTTCTCCGGCAGCTTCGACCTCGACGCCGCCGAACAGGTCTGTTCCGGCGGCGAGCTGCCCCGCGAACGGGTCCTCGAAGTCGTCGACGGGCTGCTCGACAAGTCCATCCTGCTGCGCGAGGAGTATCCGGGCGGCGTCCGGTACCGGATGCTGGAGTCGGTGCGCGAGTACGGCGTCGACCGGCTCCGCGAGCTGGGCGGGACCGCGGACCTGCGGAAACGGCATCGGGACTGGTTCGCCGAACTCGCCGGCCGGTACGCCGGCGAATGGCTGGAGACCGATCAGCTCGGCTGGATCGGCCGGTTGCGGCGGGAGCACGCGAACCTGCGCGTCGCCCTCGACCACTGCACCGGTACTCCCGAGGACGCGGTCATCGGGCTGCGGATGCTGCGCGACGTCAAGGAGTTCTGGATCGTCCGCGGGCTGAACACCGAAGGCCGGATATGGGTCCGGCGGCTCGACGAGGCCGCGGCACCCGGCGTCCCGGAGCGGGCACACGGGTTGTGGCTGTCCGGTTTCCTGGCGCTGGTGCAGGGAGACATGCCCGCCTATCGGTGCATGCTCGACAAAGCGGCCGCCGAAGCCGAGGCGAGCGGCGACGAACTCGCCGCCGCTTACGTGCTGCACGTCCGCGCCTACGCCGCGCTGATCGGCGACGACATGCCCGAGGCGTCGCGCCTGTTCGGCACGGCCATCGACCTGTTCCGCGCGCACGGCGACGAGGGCGCGGACCTCTGGGCGAGCTACAACCACGGGCTGGCCGTCTGGCTGGACGGCGACATCGACCGCGGCCGGGCGGTGCTCGCCGAAGCCGTCGAACGCTGTGAGCGTCGAGGAGAGGTCTTCTGGCGGGGCTGGGCGCTGTGGTCGCGCGCCGCCGCCGAGTACCTGCAAGGTGATCTCGCCGTGGCGAGCCGGTGCTGCGAGCAGGTCTTGCGCCTGCACGAGCGGGTCGACGACCGCGTGGTCGTCGGGTTCACGCTCACCGTCCTGGCGGGCTGCGCGGCCCGCACCGGACGGCCCAACCGGGCCGCGATCCTGCAGGGCGCCGCGATGAACGTCTGGCGCACGGTGGGTGCCTGGCCGACGCGGTACGAGGCGTTCACCGAACCGCTCCAGACCGACACCGACACGGTGACCGCCGCGCTGGGCTGGGAGGTCGCGATCAAGGAGTTCACCGACGGCGCCGCGATGCCCGTCGGCGCCGCCATCGCGTACGCCCTGGAGGAGCGCTCCCCCGGACCGCGGAAACAGGTCGCGCAGGTGCTCACCAAACGCGAGACCGAGATCGCGCACGTGGTCGCCGAGGGCCTGACGAACCAGGAGATCGCCGACCGGCTCGGCATCGCCCGCCGCACGGTGGACACCCACATCGACCACATCCTGACCAAACTCGGGTATTCGAATCGCGTCCAGGTCGCCACCTGGGTCACCCGATCCGCGGATCCCGCCTGAGGCTCACGCCGCCCTGATCGGGGTGGCGGGCCGCGCCTGCTCGGGAGCGAGCAGGTCCGCGCGCAGAGCGATCCGCAGGTCCAGCCGCGCCTGCGGATCGTCGAGCCGCGACCCGAACAGAACCCGGAGACGGCGCAGGCGGTTGCGGACCGTCTGCGGGTGGACGCCCAGGTTGTTCGCGATCTCGGGTGCCCCGCCGCGAGCGGAGAGCATCGCGTCGAGGGTCTCGGCGAGTTTGGTGCGCTCGTTCGACGGCAGATCCGCGATCGGCGCCAGGCTGCGGGTGACGAGCGCGGTGGTGAGCACCTCGTCGGCGAACAGCCAGTGCGTGGTCAGGTGGTCCGACCAGTGCACGAGGGGGCCGTCCTCGATCACCTCGCGCCGGACCAGTTCCAGCGTCCGGCGGGCCCACCGCAGCGACTCCGCGGCGTCGGCGGGCGCCACCGCCGGCCCGACCGCCGCCCGTGCGCCCGCCAGGACGCCGCTGATCTCGACGTCGTCGGGCACGAGGAGGTGCGGGTACTCGCCGCCGAGGTCCGCCAGCACCTCCGGGCCGAACGAGGCGCGCACCGCGCCGGGCTCGGCGGCGACGGCGACCACCCGCGCGGGCGGCACCCAGCCCGCCTGGCCCGCCAGCTTCATCCACTTCGCGGGCGGACGGCCGCTCAAGATCTCCCGCAGCAGATCCCGGCGCACCTCGGCCGTCGACGGCGTGTGCGCGGCACGGTAGGCGGCGGTGGACAGCCGGATCAGCACGTCGGCGCAGCGGAGCAGGGCCTCCACCCCGGTGTCCATCAGGGCCGATCCGGCCCCGGTCTGCCGGGACAGCGAGGCCAGCGCGGGCAGGGCACCGCGGCCGGCCGAGTGGTAGGCCCGGGAAAGCCTGGCCAGTTCCTTGCCCGCGGCGTACTCGGCGACGCCGACCTGCCGGAAGGCGTCCGCGCCGACGGCGATCCCCGGCGCGGAGTTCATCCCCTCGTGCTCCAGCACCAGCGCGACGAACTCGGTGGCCCGTGCGTCGAACAACGGCGCGTGCTCGGGCAACGAGTGCCGGATGCCGTCGACTACCACCCGGGCGATCACGAGGGCGGCGGAGCGACCCGGGGCCGAGGCCGCCGAGGGCGCCGGGGCGGGACGGGCTGGGGCGTGCGACACGGTCATCGTCGACCTCCGGAGCAGCGGGAACGTCGGGGCGCCGAGTCTGCTACTCCTCGGTAGCGGGGCACATCGGGTGAATTACGTACTCGCGCCTCTCCCGCCTACGCATCACCCGTTCGTGGCGGTGGCTGGAGCGGTCGCCGGAGTCCGTGAAGGCCTCCTTGA
>NZ_MUXN01000036.1 GCF_001995215.1 Amycolatopsis azurea DSM 43854 | reverse complement strand
GGACAACCGGGGGAAGCTCATTGAGGACGATCCCGACGCCGGTCGTACCGAGCTGGCAGCGAGCACCGCGATCGAGCCGTTCGTCAGCGAGGTGACGACCTACCCCGGCGTCCACGCCGCGCACGCCACGCTCGCGGGGACCCGCGACACACCGGCTGTGGCGCTGGTGATCAGCGCCGAGCAGGGCGGCGATCTCACCGAGATCCGCCATCGGATCGACACCGACGGTCTTCCTCGGCTGTGTCAAGCACTCGACCTCGACACGCTGCCAACAACCGTCGAGTTCCGTTTTTCCACCAAGGCGGGCGCTCGCGCACTGTAGGGCGCGAGCACCTGTCCACGATCGATCACGAGGTGAAGAGATGCTTTGGACCATTCTGGGCTGGATCCTGTTCGGCCTGATCGCCGGTTTCATCGCGCGAGCGCTGGTGCCGGGCAAGGACGACATCGGCCTGCTGCGGACCATCGTCCTGGGGGTCGTCGGCTCAGTCGTGGGCGGTTTCCTGTTCGGCCTGCTCACCGTCGGCTTCCGTGGCTTCCAACCCGCCGGCTGGATCGGGTCGGTCATCGGCGCGATCATCGTGCTGGTCATCTACAACAAGGTGACCGGCCGCAAGAGCCGCTCGCACGCCTGACCATCCCTCAGCCCGCAAGGCTCAGCACCGTGTGGCGCGCCGCGTCCGACAAGTGTGCCGGTTGGACGCGGCGCGGTCCGCCCGGAGCGTGCTTGGACGACATCGACCAGGGCGGCAACAGCCAGGCCGACGGCGATACCTACAACCGGACTGTGGCGCACTTCGACTACGCATCGCTGTTCGGCAAGACCGTGGTCGGCGCGCGTATGGACCAATCTCCATCACGCGTCGGACACCTGCGGAAGTCTTGGGTAGGTGCTAGGAAACCTGGAGTGCCACTGACCCCTCACTTGAGCCGCGGCGCGTTGGTCGGTGCTCCTGTCGCACCGTAGATGGTGTGGAGGCGCGCGAGGTAGGCGTCGGGCTCGCGGTGAGGGCGGTCCTGAGCACCAGGACGGATGTGCTTCAGCCCGTGGTTGCGGCTTACGCGCAGAGTGGTGGTCGCCGCGCGCCCGATGACGGGCGAGCCGTCGATGGCGTCGAGGACGTGGACTTCCGGTGGGAACATCGCGCGTGCCTCGGCGGGAGACGCGGCCGGCGGATGCCCGGTCCGGTTGGCGCTGCTTACGTGCAGGGGTCCGATGCCGGTGAGGATCGGGCGCAGCGGATCCCAGCAGGCGCCGAAGACGAGGGCATGGCCGTCGCGGTCGGCAGGCAACGCCCAGTCCGGCACCCTGTCGGCCGTCAGCGGCAGCAACAGCGTCAGCCGTTCGTGCACCAGGAGGTCACGGGCGAGTCCACAGGTGGCGTCGTCGAGATCGAGTGCGCCGGCGAACTCGGACCAGCGCTCGTCGTCGACCAGCCACAGCGCGACGGCTTGGCCGGCAGGGCGGCCTTTGGCGGTGTTGACGACCTCGGGCGACGTCGCAGCGACCACGGAGGTCAACGGGTACGGATTGGGGAACACGACGGCCGAGCCCGCTCGCAGCGCGTCAGCGGCCGCACGAACGTCCATGAGTGCCGGATCCGGCGGTGTCACGCCGACGCCACGGGCGCGGCCGCGCGTAACCCGTCGACGAACCCGACCAGGTTCTCCACCGGGATGACGGCTTCGTTGCGGCGGAACGCTTCCGACTTCACCCATTCCAGGGCGGCCGCCGTCTCCGCGGGGTCGAGTACCAGACCAGCCAGTTCGCCGACGGCGCGCACGACCCGGGCGCTGGCGAGGTGGGTCAGCACCACGACCGGCTCGATGCCCAGAAGCGCGGGGTCGTAGGGCTGGAACGTCTTCGGCCGCACAAACGGTGTACCGGTGGAGATCGTGCCGACCCCGGTGCCGACGATTGGCGTGGTCACGGTCAGCGGCAACCCGATCTCGGCCGACACCGAGCGGGCGATCGCGGGAATCCTGGTCAAGTCAGGTGCGGTGTGCCAGAGGGCGGCCTCGCCCAGCAGTTCGGCGGTGCGGTGGGCGAGCAGGAACAGGATCTGTTCGGTGGCGACCATGCCGCTGCGCTCGGCGACGCCGAGCCACGAGCTCGACACGACCCGGACTCCGGCCTGGACCGCCGCGAGGGTGTTCGCCAGGCCGAGTCCGAGGTCGTTGTGCAGGTGTGACGCCAGGACGACGTCCTCGCCCACCCGGTCGAGCAGGCCCTGGAACAGTTCGGCGCAGCGCTCGGTGAGCAGATCGCCGGTGGTGTCGGCGACGACGATCACTCCGGCGCCCGCCGCGGTCAAGGTGCCGGCCGCGCCGGCCATCACGTCGAGGTCGGCGCGGGGTGCGTCGGCGAAACACACGTCCGGGATGACGCCGCTGCCGCCGTCACGCACGGCGCGCACCAGCATGGCGGCGTCGGTGAGAGCTTCGGTCGCGGGGCGGTGGACCATCGCGTCGGCCATCTCGTCGGACGCGGGCACCACGATCATCACCCGCGCGTTCGGCGCACCCCGTACCGCTTCGCAGGCCTGCCGGACATCGTAGAGAGTGGCGCGGCAGACCGCGGCGGGGCTCACGGATCCGGCCGTTTCCAGTGCGACTCGGCGGGTGGCGGCGAACTCGTCCGCGCACACCGCGGGGAATCCGGCCGCGAACACCACGTGCCTCGGCCCGTCGGCACCGAACATCAGGCCCTGCTCCCGAGCCAGCCGCACGCGGAAGTCCGCGCTCATCAGGGTTTTGCCCTGGGCGCCATCGCGGGCCGACTCCTCCCACAGCACCAACCGGCCGTCCAGCGCGGATTCTCTGACCAGATCCGGCATACCCATCCTCCCCGGGCAGTCCGGACAGGTTCCCGGAACGAAGGCAAAGTCAACTGGGCTCGATAGGCCCACGTCAAAGTGCCGATTCACAGCACGGGGCGTGTAGAAGCTATTGCGGTGACGAACCGTCACCTAGGCGGGAGTGGCTCCGTAAATAACCCGCCGGAAGACGGGGTTGTGCTCAGCACTGCGTGATAGTTCCTTGGATGCTGACGTCTCCTCTGGCGCAGGCGTCATCCGATCGGGCGTTTCCCGTCCTCGTTGCCGGCCCCGCTGGTCAGGATCTGCCGCACGTGACCTCTCCAGCCGCCACCGTCGTTCAGGGCGGGTAATCCTTCCCTTGAGCCTCGCCGCCCTCGGTGTGGTCACCATCGGCGCCTTACTTCCCGCCACTCCACCAGCGGGCACCCCGGGGTTCGAACCGTTGCCCCTGGCCCTCTACGGCGCGCTGGCGATCATGGTCGCCGGCTACCTCGTCCTCATCGAGATCGGCAAACGGTTCTTCTACCGGGTCGCCCGGCCGGCCGTACCGCCGACGGTGTCGCCCCAAGGTCGCGGGCTGAAGTGCCTGTACCTTGTGACCCGCAGCCTGGACCCGACCGGAACAGGCCGCGCCCGATGGACGATGCGCTGGAAGCCCGTGATCAAAGCCTTCGCCATCACATTCGGTGAGCGCTGTCCGGGAGCCGAAACCTACTAACCGAACCGCCGGAAACACCGATCATGAGATGGACTCGGGGCCGCGATCACGAAATGTGGGCCAGAACCGACGGCGCGCCTGGGTGATGTATTGAGGGGTAAGGCAAAGGTGGCGAGCGCACCTTGGCTCGGCACGGCCTGGTGGGTCAGCGGTGTTGCGAAAGCCTCTTTCGCAACGTTGAAGGTTGCGAAAGAGGCTTTCGTAACACTCCAAGCAGACACGCCGGTAAGCGAACAGGGCACCTTTGCCCTCCCCCTCAATAGAAGACCAGCAGGCCCACGGCGAACGCGAGCAGTCCCGTCGACCAGGACCGCGAAAGACCGGTTCAGCCCGGGGCGGCCATTCTTATCCGGATGCACGCTTCCGGCCGTGGTGAGGGGTGGCCACGCCAGTCCCGGCGGGGCAAAGGCTGACCGGTGGGATGGCCTACTTCGGTGGCGTGGCGAAAGTCCCCTGGAGCCCGAGGCCGAACACGATCTCGTTGAGGTCGACGCCTCTGGCAATCACGTCTCCGACGAGCGGTAGGCCTTCGGCCGCCGCATCGACAGGGGTGTGGTCGTCGTGGGACGTGGCGGCCCGCGCCGCGGGTGCGGTCGCGAACGCGGCTCCTGCGACGAGGACGGCGACGGACACCTTTTTGAGTATGTGCACGAAAATCCTTTCACCATGCAGGCGGGTCGAGATCCTGATCTTGGTGCAGGCCGCGAGCACGGTCGATTACCCGATCCGGTGACCTGCGCTCCCGCAAGACGGAAGCGCGGGGCGCCGCCGGCTGCCGTATCCGGTCACGCTGTGAGAGGACGCCCGTGGTCCGGGGGTGTCCGGTCACAGTCGGGTGGGTCTGTGGGTGTTGTGCGGGTCAGGAGACGCAGATGATGCTGGGGGTGTAGCCGTAGGTGGTGTAGCTGGGGTTGAATCCGCCGAGTTCGGCCACTCGAAAGAGTAAGCGATTCACGAAACCTCGTGTCCGGCTGCGGACAGATAGTTTCCGTGGCGGGACGGCGGATCCTTTTCTCGTTCACCGGCAGGCTCAGGGCTGACTCGTGAATTGTGTTCCAGCTGATGCGGGAAATGTTCACGGTTCAGCGACCGCCTGTTGTTCGCGCGGACGGCGCCCGGCACAGGCCGAGCAGATCGTCGTGGGATCGGGTGAACGACGCTATGTCCTGGTGGGTGTGCCGTGAAAGGCGACATCGGCTTCGGCTCGGTGGTCAGAGTGGAGGCATCTGGTATCTGAGCTCTGGCGCGTTGCTCCTGTCGGACAGGATGAAGGGTTCGTTCTGGTCAAGGGGGCTGTGTGAGCGACATGTCGCACGGCGTCGACTTCCGGGTGCTCGGTCCGTTCGAGGTCGCGGTCGGCGGCAAGGTGCTCGACCTCGGAGGCCCACAATTGCGGGCGTTGCTCGTCTTGCTCGGGATCGGGGGTGGCCGTGCGGTGAGTGTCGCCGCGTTGGTCGGACAACTGTGGGGCCCGCACGCCCCGCACGACGCCGACCGGACCGTGCGCACCTATGTTTCCCGGCTGCGCAAGTACCTCCGGCCCGCGGAGGAGGCACTTGGCGGCGATCTGATCGTGACCCGGGCTCCCGGCTACCTCCTGCGGCTGGAACCCGAAGTGATCGACGCGGTGCGGTTCGAGGGTTTGGCGGCCGCTGGGCGCCAAGCGCTCGACGCCGGTCAGCCTGCCGTCGCCGCCGAACGGCTAGTCGCGGCGCTGAATCTGTGGCGTGGTCCCGCCTACGACGAATTCTCCGACATCGCCTCCCTCGACGCCGAGTCGATCCGATTGGCGCAACTACGCCAGAACGCTGTGGAGGACCGGATCGCCGCGAACCTGGCCACCGGGGGAGGGCGGGAACTGGTCGCGGAACTGGAGGCGCTGACCACTGCTCATCCCGGGTACGAACGGCTGTGGGAACAGCTGATGCTGGCCCTGTACCGCGCGGGCAGGCAGGCCGACGCCCTGCGGACGTTCCAGCGGGCGCGGCTGCTCCTGCTCGAGGAGTCCGGAGTCGAGCCTTCGCTCGCGTTGACCGTGATTCACCGGCGAATCCTCGCGCAGGACAAGGAACTGCTGGCTCCGGAAACCGGCGAGACCGGGCCGTTCGCCGCCGGCGAAGACGCTCTTCTCGGCAAAGGCGATCTGCGGACCAGCAGACAGCATTTCGAAGCCGCCTACGACCTGGCGAAGCAGGCGGGCGACGGAGAGAGCCTGGCGCGCGCGATGCTGGGGCTGTCCGGTCTGTGGGTGCACGAACATCGCACGGCGACCGGCATCCACCAGATGCAGGCCCGGTTGAGAAACGCGCTTTCCGCGGTCGGTTCGGAGTCCCCGCTGGCGTTACGGCTGCGGGTGCGGCTCGCGGGAGAGGTCGACTACCGGGAGTCTCGCCACTCGGAAATCCTTGCCGTGCTGGAGGAAACCCGGCTTGCGAATGATCCGGTGGCACACGCGGAGGCGCTGAGCGTCGCACACCACTGTCTGCTCGGCCCGGACCACGGACAGCTGAGACAGACGCTGGCACGGGAGCTGATCGGCGAGAGCGCCCGCACCGGCCGTCGCGGCGACCACTTGATGGGCCTGGTGTGGCACACCGTCGACCTGTTCCTCGCCGGCCATCCGCACGCCGAACGGCGGCTGGGTGAACTGCGGCAAGCTCTCGCCGAGGACGATTTCCTCGCGGCTCATTTCGTGGCGAACGCTCTCGAGGTGATGCTGACGATCCGGGCGGGCCGGTTCGACGAGGCGGAGAAACAGGCGCAGGCCTGCGCGGAACTCGGGGAGACCGTGGGTGACGCCGACGCCATGGGCTGGTACGGCGCGCATCTGGTCGCGATCCGGTGGTACCAGGGCAGGCTCGAGGAGGTGCTGCCACTGCTCGACCAGCTCGTGCACTCGTCGACGCTGTCCACCGTCGACAATTCGTACTTCGCGGCGCGGGCCGCGGCCGCCGCGGTGGTGGGCGATCAGCGGAAGGCGGCGAGCTCACTCGCCAGGCTGGTCGGCTCCGATCTGGCGGAACTGCCCCGATCGAGCACCTGGATGGTCACGATGAACGGCGTCGCGGAAGCCGCCTACCGGCTGGGTGACGCCGACACGGCGGCGAGAGCGTATGAATTGCTCAGACCGTTCGCCGACTTGCCGGTGATGGCCAGCCTCGCCGTCGCATGTTTCGGATCGGCTCACTACCCACTGGGCGTCGCGGCGATGGCCATGGGCGCCCCGGAACGGGCCGCGCGTCATCTGCGCACCGCGATCCAGCACAACCTCGCCTTGGCGCACTGGCCCGCGGTCGCCGTCTGCCAAGAGCGCTATGCGGAGGCAACGGCTCTGCAACGCTAAGGGCTCACAGGTACCCGCTGAGGACTTGTCGGGTGCGCTCGCCGAAGAGAGCGTCGGGCGGCCTCCGACGTCACCGTCGGTCGATCAGTGGCAGCGCGGAGAAGGTGTGGTCGTGCCAGATCTGCCGGGAGGGTTCTTCCGGGTAAGTGGTGACGGCCGGTCGGGTGTCGAAGAGTTGTGTGAGCCGTTGTCCAGTGTCGTAGGCGGGCCAGCCGGGGTCGCCGTGGGTGGCGAACGCCGTCCAGGCTGTGCGCATTCGGGCGGACAGTGCTTCTGCCTCGGCTGAGGGGTTCTCACCGAGCAGTATGGCGGGCTGGCCGCTGTCGAGGTTGCCGAACACCAGTGGCACGTCGAGACCGTGACAGGCGCCGAACACACCGCCCATGCCGGGTGCGGGCCAGGTCAGCTCGTAGAGGTGGGCGCGGCCGCCTGCCGTGGTTTGGGCCTGGGTGAGGTGGAGCGTCGGCATCCGGAACAGCCAGTCGGAGTTGACCAGTTCGTACAGGTCATCCGGGCCGGCGTCCGGAAAGCGGTCGCGGTAGCGGCGCGCGCCGTCCGGGCCTGGGGCGAAGACTTCCAACGCGGTCGTCGCCTGCTCGGGTGTCACTTGGCCGAGCGTGCCGTCGAGTGCGGTGAACAGCCGTTGCTCGTCACGGGTGTGGCCTGCGAGGAGTTCGATGTCGCGGCCCGCTCCGTCGGCCAAGGCTTGCCACGGGGTAACGGGCAGGACGTGCCCGTCGACGACGGGCGCGAACGGGATCGTCCGGTACGCGGCCCGGCCCCAGGCATGTGCCCATTCGCCGATCTCGGCGGTGACAGTGTCGCCGGCGGCGGCCAGCAGGGCCGGATCCACTGTGGACAGATCGGCCACGGTGGGACGCAGCCCGAGTTCGGTGGCGCAGGCGGCGGCGATGTCGGCGGCGAGTGCCGTCGTGAAGAACGTTCCCGGCACGCTCTGCGCGATGGCCCGGTGGAAGAGCCCGGCCGCGGGCGGCATCGCCAGCAGTGCGGCGACCGAGCCGCCGCCCGCGGACTGGCCGAAGACCGTGACCAGGTGAGGGTCGCCGCCGAAGGCCAGGATGTTGTCGCGCACCCACTCCAACGCGGCTACTTGGTCGAGCAGGCCCCGATTGGCGGGCGCCCCCTCGATCTGGGCGAAACCCTCGATCCCCACACGGTAGTTGAAGGTCACCACGACGACGCCACCGTCTCGGGCGAGCCGTCCGCCGTCGTATTCGGGGAGGCCGGATGTGCCGATCGCGTAGGCGCCGCCCTGGATCCACACCATGACCGGAAGTCCCCCGTCCCGGCCGGGGTCGGGCGTCCAGACGTTGATCGTCAGCCAGTCGTCGCCCGGGGTGCCCCGCGACAGCGCGTCCATGCCGAACGCACCGGCCTGCGGGGGCGGCGGGCCGAACGACACGGCCTCCCGCACCCCGTCCCAGCCTCGTGTCGGCCGCGGTGCGGCGAAACGCAGCGCGGCGACCGGCGGCTCGGCGAACGGGATGCCACGGAAGACCGCGGTGCCAGTCTCCCAGCCACCACGTAGTTTTCCAGCTGGCAAGCGGACTTCCGGTCTGGACGCGGCGACGGTCATCAGACTTCCTTCCTCGGCGCAATGCCGCGCATCATCCTCGCCGCGGCAAGGTGCGAACCAGTCATTTATTCGATTCATCCGTTCGGCCCGCTCCGGCGCTCAGGTGAAGGACTGTCGACCAGATGTCGACGGCTTGTCGACCGACCCTGCCACGGTGAACGCCGGTCAGCCTGGAACCTCCAGCGAAGGAGCGGATCATGAAACATGGGATGGGGAACGGGAAGACCGTTCTCGATCGGCGAACTGTGGAAATCAGGCCCCGGGGGCGCGTCAGACGTCGGCTCGTGCCGATGCTGGTCGCGGTGACCGGGCTCGTCGGTGCCACCGGCTTGGCGGCGGCGCCGGCGTCCGCGGAACAGAAGTGCAACTTTCCTGGGAACAGCACCGTGTGCTTCTCGATCGACCGGATCAGCAACGGGAATTTCGCCGTTCACGTCGGCATCGATGTGCACATCGGCCTGGAAGAAGCCCAGGAGTACATCGACGACTTCGGTGACCCGTTCGTTGTCTGGATCCGCGGTGACGACGATGGAAAGCTCGTCGAGTTCCTCTTCACCGTCCCGCTCACCAAATTGGGGGCGAGTGCCGGATTCGGGCTCAGCGGGGATTTCGACGCGGTCGTGCCCGGCGTCCGGCTCGACGAAGACAAGGGAGGCCGAGACGAGGTACGCGCGACGGTCGCCTTGATCGACACCGATACCAACAGCACCCGCGCGACCTATGTCTCGAACCGGATCGACGGAAACTGGCCCTAGACCGGCAAGGAAACAGGGATAAGGGGAGAATGCCATGCGAAAGTCAGTGATCAGTATCGGTGCGGTGGCGGCCGTTGTCGGGTTGGCCGTCGTGCCGCCCGCTGTCGCGGCACCTGGATCGGCGGGGCAAGGGGGAGTCGGCACGCTCGCGTCGGTGGTCATCCCGGCCAAACGGATCCCGGTGGACAACCGCTACATCCCACCGCGGGTCGGGGGCGACGCCGAATTCGACGGGAACGGTCCGGACGTCTTCGCCAGCGCGACGCTGGTGGGGGTCGGGACGAATCGGTTGCGGGTCCGGATCTTCATGGACGCGATCGAAACGAAGTCGGACTTCACCCACGCGCGCGGGACATCGCCCGATTTCCTGATCTACGTGGCGCCACCGGGCCAGTGCGTCCGGAGCGTCAGCCGGGGCGGCTATGAGGAAATCCGCTACCGCGACACCGACCACGCGGTCGACGCGTTCGGAGGTCAGGTCACGGACAGCTTCGTCAGTGGCTGGTCCTTCGTCGGGGACACCGACGGTTCGGAAGCGGGCACCAGAACGGGCGCGGCCTTGACCACCTTCAGTTTCGTCGCCACCGTACAGCCGTGCTGAGGCCGAACCGACTCGGCTGAGCGCGGTGTTTCGCAGCCGGGGGCAGGCCCTAACCGGGTGTGCCCCCGGCTGCCGTGTCACAGGTACGCCGACGACCTCGTCGCCGCGACGCCTCGGTCAGCCCTGTCGGCCGAGCTTTTGGAGTAGTGCGGTGAAACTGGCGTCCGGGACGACGAGGAGGGGCCTTGCCGCGTCGGGTAGTTCGCGTTGCTTGGTGTCTCGGATGCCGACCATCCCGGCATGGGCCCCGATTTCCACGCAGGCGTTCTCTTCCCAGTGGGTGTAGGTCGATTTGTGCCATCCCTGAAGCGCGGCCTCGGGGGCTGGGACGTCGCACGCGGATGCTCAGCCTGCCCTGCCGAGCAAAGAATGTCCATGCGTCAACATTCCTGCCTCGCCGGTCGGACCAAGGGGCCCGGCTTCCGCCATCCCGCGCTCCTCGGCCTCATCCGGCCCTGTTCAGCCCCCATCATCGAGGTCTAGCCTGATGACGCGTCTTTCTTCGGCCACGACGGCTTGCCGGCAGCGATCGCCCGGTCTGACGGCTCGATGGGCGCACCGGACATCCGCTCCGGACCTCGGCGGCACTGGCAGTGTTCCGCCGATGCCCAAGGAGGCCGCGGATATGTCATCCGCCTCGCTCGACAGGAAGACCGAGCGGCCGATCCGCACCGCGAGCCTCACAGCCGGTGGTGGGCTGTTGCTCATGTCCGTGCTGGCGGGCTTCGGCAAGTTCGTCGCGGTCGACGGGCTGGTGACACGGGGAGACGCGGCACAGACGGCACGGGACATCACCGAGTCCGCCGGGCTCTTCCGCCTCGGGATCGTCAGTCTTGTCATGGTGATCGCGCTCGACGTCGTCGTGGCGTGGGGCCTGTACCGGGTGTTCAGTCCGGTGAACCGGAGTCTCTCGATGGTCGCGGCGGCGTTCAGGCTCGTGTACTCGGGTGTTTTCCTCGTCGCGATCGGACAGCTTCTCGGGCCACTCCGCCTGCTCGCGGACGACGCCTACCTGGGCGTGTTCAGCGCGGATCAGCTGAATGCCCAAGCACTGCTGGACATCACCGCGTTCAGCGATCTGTGGATGGTCTCCCTCGGTCTGTTCGGTGTTCACCTGCTCGTCCTGGGCTACCTGGCGTACCGATCGGGTTATGTGCCGAGGTTCCTGGGTGTCCTGCTGGTCATCGCGGGGCTCGGCTATGTGATCGACAGTCTCGGCGTGATGCTTTACCCGGGTGCTTGGACCGACGTCTCCACCTACACGTTCCCCGGTGAGTTCCTCCTGGCGTTGTGGCTCGTGATCCGGGGCCGCCGGGTCACGTCGACCGCTTCCTCCAACTGAATAGAGAGCGAGAATTCCCATGGCCGCACCCGAAAGATCGGTCACCCCTCCGGCAACCGGTCCGGTTGCCCGGCCGAGCGGACCGACGACAGCGTCTACCCGCAAGACCGCGGTCCTCATCGGACTCCTGTTTCTCATCGCCACTGTCGCGTTCATCTTCGCCGATTCGCTCACCTCCGGGGTCCTGAACAGCTCGGACTTCCTGACCGGCGCGTCCACGCACACCGGCGCGCTGGCCATCGGCGCTGTTCTGCTGGGCGGGCAGTTCGGGGTGGTGGGTATCGCGGTTCTCCTTTTCCCCCTGGTGAAACGCCATGGGGAAGCCCTGGCGCTGGCACATGTCGGGTTCAGGGTCGCCGAACTCGCCGCGAGCCTGTTCTACCTGGCCATCCCGCTGATGGTGATCGAGCTCGGAGCCGGTTTGCGTGACGGCACGATCGACGCCTCCACGTCGGCGAGTCTCGGCGTGTCACTGAAAGCGCAGCACGGTGTGGCCACCTTGCTGATCTATCTGGTCACCACCGCGGCGGGCCTGTGTATGGCCGTCCTGTTCTACCGATCGAGGCTCATACCGCGCTGGATCGCGGTCCTCGGCATCGTCAGCTACCCGACACTGCTGGCCGGCTGCGTCCTCGACCTGTTCGGCGTCGTGGACGTCACCCAAGGCGTCGGGCTCGTGGCGCTGATTCCTGGCGGCGTCTTCGAGGTGGTCCTGCCGATCTGGCTGTTCGTCAAGGGATTCACCTTCCCCGGCCACGCCTGAACTGCTCAGGATCACGAGCCGTCATCGGTGGCGGTCAGACCAGCGAGATCTCCGCCCACATCGTTTGCGCAGCGGCGAACTGCTCACACCCCAGGCGGTGGCCACCGTCGTGACCAGCAGCAGACCTCGGCGTCCTGGCTTCGAGGTGGCATCGTCGTGGGGATCGTGAAAGTGGGGTAGAAGGTGCGGAGAGGCGTCGTGGACTGCGAGGCGGATCATCGGCCTGCCGGCGGGTAGGTGAAGGCGGAGGGCTCGTGGGCCGGTGGCGTGCAGGTAAGCGTTGGTGACAGCTTGGTCGCCAGCAGCTCGGCGTCCCGGGCGGTGGTCTTCCGCAGGTGCGCCAGCCGGACACGCACCCAAGCCCAGACCGGTGCCAGCGGTGGCACCCCGGGAAGCTGCGGGAACGGGTAGGAGTGTTCCGTGTCGATGCGCGCAGGTTCTCCACTCAGAGGTTTCCTCCGCCAAGGCTCTGAGCGTGGACGCAGTGCCCGAGTACCCCGGTACTCCGGGTTCCTCGGCGGTGCCGCCCGTTCGGCCGCGCTCAGCCGGATCCGGCGAGGATCTGCCTGACCAATCGGTGCGCTGTCGCGCAGGTCTCGGCTTCGGTGCCCCGAAGGTGTTCGACGACCTCTCCGTCGGACCACAGGATGAGGGCGACGGCGTCGGGAAGGACCGGGGTGAGTCCGATGAGCCACCGGCCCTCGTCTCGCTCGATGATCCGCTCGGCGGTAAGCCACTGACCGGTGGTGCCCGCGTGGGTGACCTTCCAGGCTGGGTCGGCGGCGAGGTCGGCCACCGACCAGGGGTCGAACTGTGCTGAATGTTCGTCGTGCACGCGTACCCGCCTTATGTGGTGACCGCATTCGATGAAGCGAAGCTGAACCTCAGGTTAACGGCAGATTATCGGGATCTGCGCCCGTGGACCGTGATCTGCGCCGTGTCGTCGCTGCCGTGTCGCCGGCGCCCGGCTACGGCCGGACGAGCCGTGCCTGCACGCAGGCCGGTGGAGATCAAAGGATCACCACGAACACCCGCGAAACGACAGCAATTAGGTCCTGCAAGTACTTCATGTCGGCGCGAGGTTTACGGCACGCTGGGTTTCGTCGAACATGCTGTGCCTTCTCCGGCGGCCGCGGGCGCGACGATGCGCCGCGAACCCATGAAAATCCAGTGTCTCGGATCGAGGTTGCTGCCTGCCATGGTCACGATCACCACCTGGGAGATGGATCGCTGGCACGCGAGTGTGTCGGTCGGGGCGGTCACGTTCGGCTATGCGGCCGACGACGCGGCCCCGAACACCGCTTACCACCTGCCGAGGGTGTGGCCGGGGCGTGGTCTCGCGATTCCGGCCGCCGCTCTGGAGTCTTTTCACGCTGCCCTTGCCGAGGTCAGGAAACAGCAGGTCTGCCAGAACTCTGACGTCTGCGGTGACGACGGTACGGAGTTGTGGTCGGTGCCGTGGCCGGACCCGGACGAGGAGTTCGTCTTCATCACCGGCCCATGCGAACACGGCGACCTCACCGTCGGCTACCGGCCAGCTCATGCCTTCGTGATCGCGCTTCCGCATTTGCGTGGTCTTCTCGTCCGCGTCACCGGTTACCTCTGCACGACCCTGGCCGGGGCCGGTACCGGACGCGGATCCGCACAGGGAAACGCCCCCGCACGACCGGAGAGGAGCTCCGTTCCCGGAAGCTCGGGGAACTTTCTGAGTTCGGCACCGGCGCGGGCTCGTGGAGGTGAACGGGCCTGCGACGGGGGGTCTTCCGTATTTGACATCCAATGACACTGGATGACATGCCGGAGCTGCGGTCTCATAATCCCTTGGCCGTCGGTTCGAGCCCGACCCGGCCCACCACGTCAATATCGTTGCCGACCTGCGGGGATATTGACCCTTTCGGCGGCAATTTCGCCTTGGCGTCAATCGTGGCTGAGCTCCGTTTGCTCCGGTGTGCCGATAGTAGGAGAAGTTTCTGCGGGGCCGGTTGGTGGCGTAGCAGCCTTTCTGCACTTTGTAACAACCGCTGCTGTGGGGACTTCAGTAGGTCCGGAGTTCTTTGCTTCCATAGCTGGACAAGCTGAGTGTGGCGGCAGGTCGGCTGGGGGTGATCCGTGTTTCACTCTCACACTGGGCATTGTGGAATCGACGCGGTCAGTTCAGGCGGTGCGCCTGGCAGCCGAGGTCGAGCGTTTGCGGGTTCGTTGACCTGTCATCGTTCCTGCGTTTGCAGTCGGTAGGACGTACCTGTCTTGAAGGCGATTACTGCTCCGATGGTGGCTCCGGCGGGGGCGACTGCTTGCCAGGCCATTCCTTCCGGTGCTGCGGTCTTCGTCTTGGCGACCGAACTCGGCAGGCCGATGAGGCCGCCGCCGATGACGATGTCGTTCTGGTCGACGACGAGGACGCAGTCAGCTCTCGTTCCGCCGATGGTGGCCCAGCCGCTGAGGAGTGTGTCCCCGGTCAGCGGGGTGCCGATTTCTCCGCGCGTGTCCCCGGGTTCCGTGCCGCCGGGGAGTGGCGCCGCTGTGGGCAGGTGGCTGCCGAGTTCGGGGCCGCCGCAGCCGAGGGTGAAGGTGTCGTTGAAGGGGTAGGCGCCGAGCGATCGGGCGGCGGGTGCGGCGGCGCGCTGGATGTGCAAGGTGTCGAGGACGGTGGGTGCGTCGACGCGCAGGGCGGTGGCGGCGAGGTTGAGGGGGCCGTAGTCGTTTCGGACGCGATCGGCTTTGGCGCCGCCGATGGCGTGGGTGACGAGTGCGACGGTCACGGTGGCGACGATCAGCTGCCGTAGTGGCCATTGTGGACGGTTGATCGCCGTCAAGGCCAGCAGGGCGCTGGTCGCGAGTGCGCCGATGATGACGTACCGGCTGATCAGTCCGACGTTGCCGCCGGGGACCTGGTCGGTCGTGCGGCCCATCGCGAGCATGCCTGCGAGCAGGATGGCGTAGGTGGCGACTGCGATCCAGCCGGCGACCTGTGGATTCGCTTTGCGGGCAACATGAATCAGTGCGGCGATGGTGAGCCCGCCGGCGATGATCGCGACGACGGCGATGTCGGCCGACCACAGCCCACCGAGTGCGGCGGCGAGGACGGACAGCCTGCCGTCGGGGTCGAATGCCGATGTGGCCAGCGAGTGTTGATCGGAGGGTTTGGTCAGGAACCACGCCGCGACAACGACAATGCCGATCCCGCTGGGGATCAGGACGCGTAGGCGGGAGTCCTTGCGCAGCCAGGCGATCAGGGCCAGGACGAACCAGATCGGTAGTGCGGCGCCGAAACTGAGGCAGCCCAGCGCCGCGGCGGCCCCCGCTATCCAGCTCTTGCCGCGGTGCGCGCAGGCGATCGCGAGCACACAGAAGAAGACCGCCGGGATCCAGCTGATCCCGTTGGTGCCCTGCAACCACAGTTCGGCCGCGTGGGAGCTGAACAGTAACCACGAGAAGCCTGCCAGGACGACGGATTTCGTAGTGGCGGACAGGGATTCCGGGAGCATCGAGTACAGGCAGGCGACGATTCCGGCCATGAGCAGCACCGTGAGGATGGTCAGGATCCGGTTGTCCCCGCCGAACCACGCCGCGTCGGCCCAGAACAGCAGTGATGGCAGGACGAAGGGCTGATCGAGGTGGTAGGTGAACACCTGACCGAGCAGCAGATCGCCGTTGTCGTCGGTGATTTTCGCCAGTACATGCCAGTAATCGAGCAATACGTGCATTTTCGGTGCTCGCACGGCGGTGAACAGAGCCAGCCCGAACGGGACGACCGCGAACAGCCACAACGCGACCAGACCGGGTCTTCGCCACTGACGGTGCGTGGGGCGCGAAAGCTCATCCGGGTCCGCGGGGCGAGCTGGGGCGTACTGATTCACGGATCTCCTGCCGGGGTGGGGTGAGGTGCGCCGTCCGGAAGGTTGAGCGGTTTGCTCAATTTGGCTCCGGAATGACTATGAGCAGTGTCTTTACGGGACCTGGCGGCGCTTGGCAAGAGTGAGGTTCACCTCAGACGGTGATGTAACGACCACGTGTGGTCGTGACGATCAAACGGCTCGGTCGGGCGGGTCAAACCTCTCGATCACGCCCGGTCCCCGACAGGCCGAGGCGAGACTGCGTCGATGGCGTTCGTCGTCGTGAGGGATGGGGGTGGTGCACACCGCGGCATGTGGGGCGATGGCACATCCACACGGGTAAGAAGCGGACGGCCAGGCGGGTCTTCCGGGTCTGGAGGAAAATATGAGTGACCCGGTCGAGGTGATCGTCTTCCGCGATGAGCCCGGCGAGTTCGCCGAGATGGCACCAGATTTCGTCGCCCAGGCTGACGTGCCTCCGACCTTCGAGTCGCTGGCGGTGCAGTGGCCGGAAGCCGCTGGCGTCGAGGAGAAGCAAAGATTTCTGAGGTTCGTGGCCACCGCGACCGGCGAAGGCCGGTCACGGGTGGCCAGGCCCCTGGGGAAGCTTGAATCGGACACCGAAGCTGACGGGCTGGCGTCGTTCTTGGGAGCGGTCGATGGCGATTCGTGGTGGGTCGGCGACGTGGCCATCGAATTCGATGCAGGGGACTCGACCGAGATGATCTGGTTTCCTGGTAGCGACGGCGTGTTCCTGCACATCGGGGCGGCAGCGAGCCTGCTGGACTTCACAGTCATCCCGGCATTCCATGAGATCGCCATCGTCCTCGACTGGCAGCTCACAGTGCAGTGACCTCGCTGCCAGTGAGGTACGCGCGGAGCGCTGACCTGCGGTTATCGAGAACCCGCTGGTCGGCTGGCGTAGTTGTTGGCTGTTCGATGCGGTTCGGCGTCGTTGGGTGCAGTTGTGACCGGCGCTGTGCTCCAGATCTGCTCCAGGAAAATTGGTGTGAGAGCTCAGGGTGGCTGAACGACAAGACGATGATATTCGAGTAGGGACAGTCCCTCAGCCTGCGAATCGGCAGTCGGCAACCGGCTGATCAAGAGTCGGCACCTCGGCGTGTCGGACGGTGTCGAGTGATGCCGAACAAAGACTGTTTCAGACCTCTCGAACGCCTCTCGGGCTCGCGAATGCCGGGTTCTGTCGCTTGGCCCGCCAGCCTTGGAACGCTACCTCGTCAGGTTGTGCGGACGATGCTTGTACAAGAGCGACGCGATCCGAAAGTGTCGGTGGCGATCTCCTGCCCACTCGGTCGGTTTACTTGATCAAGAGGCACGTCCGCGACGCGTCCGCTTCGGTGGTCCCGATGGTGAATCCGAGCCGCACTTTCGCTGTGCGCGCACCGCCGCCCTGCACATGGACGCCGAGCGCGGTGCAGACGATCTGATCGATCCCCAACGGCGACACCTCTCTGCGCGTCAGGGGAAGGTTGAGCTGGATGAGTTCGAGTTCGGTCGTCACCGTGACCCGGGGGGAGCGCGGACAGCGCGATTTCGGTGTGCAGGCCCTGGCCGGGAGCGGCTCCGCTGAACAGTAGCGCGAGCGCGTCGGCGATCGAACCCAGTCTGCCGCTCCTGCGCTCATCGGGCTGCAAGCGCTGCTGCGCGTCGACGAAGTACAGCGTCACGCCGGGCGCGACTCCGGTCGGGGCGTCACCGCCGGGTGTCGGCCCGTCCGGGCTCACGCCGCAGCCCGCGAGCAGCGAGCAAGCGGCCAATGCTCGAAGAAGTTTCACCTGGCCTCCGGATTCCGGGGGCAGCTCGAGGACAAAGCGGGCGCCGGCGCCCGTGATGTCGTACGCGTCGAGGTCGCCGTCGTGCGCGCGGGGGTTCTCCTTGGCGATCGCCAAGCCGAGCCCGTTGCCAGGGGTACGGGCGCGCCCGGTGTCGGCCTTGTAGAAGCGATCGAATACGTGCGGCAAGACCTCTTCGGAGAGCCCGCGGCTGTGGTCGGTCACCTCGACGTACACCTTGGCGGCGGACGTGGAGACGCGCACGCGGACGGGTTGCGCACCGTGGCGCAGGGCATTGCCGACGAGCACGCAGGCAGCGGTGCACGGCGTCGGCGACGTCGAATTCCTCCAGCCGTAGCTGAGCCGTTCCGGCGTCGAACTGGGAGATCCCCATCAGGTCTTCGACGAGGTTCACGAGCCGGTGGGTTTCGGTGATGGCCAGTTGCGCGGATTCCCTGGCATCGGGCTCCATCCCGTCCGTGGTGGTCGCGAGCACTTCCACCACCGCGGTGAGGGTGCTCAGCGGGGTACGCAATTCGTGGGAGACGTCCGCGGCGAACCTCTTGGCGTCATTGCGCATCCGCTCCATCGTGGTCATCGACGTCTGCACGGACTCGGCCATGTCGTTGACGGTCATGGTGAGTTCGGCCAGTTCGTCGGCGCCCTTCGGTTCGGTGCGCGCCCCGAGGTCGCCGCGGGCACGGCCTCGTCGCGCCGTCGAGCTCGGTGGAGAACACGCCCTGGTAAAGCAATCACAAGGCGTTCACTTCCTGACGGGTGATGTTCCGGGCGCGATACTGTGGCCTCCATGACTCCAGCGAACCGCCCGGACAAAGTCCACTTGAGGGCGTTCACCGAGGCAGACCTCTCCTTTCTCGACCGCCTCTGCGCGGATCCTGATGCGCTCGGCGAGTTCGACTGGCCCGGGTTCGGTGATCCGAGGGCACGTCGCAAGCGATGGGAGATCGACGGGTACATCTCCGCCGAGTCCGCGGCGGTCGCGATCGCGCGGGCCGACGACACGGTCATCGGCATCACCACCTGGAAGCCCCGCGGCTTCCCCTCGGGTGTCACCTACGAGATCGGCGTGGGGGTGCTACCCGAGCATCGTGGACAGGGGGTGGGCACGGTGGCGCAGAGGCTGCTCGTGGACTACCTGTTCGGCCGCACGACCGCGAACAGAATCGAAGCCCTCACCAATGGCGGTAACCTCGGCGAGCAGAAAGCCCTCGAACGCCTGGGGTTCCGCCGGGAAGGGGTCATGCGCGGCAGGTCCTTCCTGCACGGCGAGTATGTCGATGTGCTCGTCTACGGTCTGCTCCGCTCAGAGCATTGTCCCGGAACGCCATGAGCACTCCTCCCAACCTGTTCAGAGTGAGGTTGGGAAAGGCCTGGAACCATGACCGCGTCCACTTCTGGAAAGGGGATGGTCATCAGGGCCGTCGGGCCAGCAGTTCCGACACCGTGACGAAGCGGTAGCCGAGTCCGCGCAGCCGCTCGACGAGGGGGACCACTGCCTGTCTGGTCGTGGCCCGGCTCTGATACATCCCGTGCAACAGGACGATCGAGCCTGGCCGGACGTGCTCGACGGTGTGCTCGACGATGCCGGAGGCACTGGCGGCCACCTCGGGGTAGGAGTCCGGTTCGACGTCCCACATGATCGTGCGACGCCGGTGATCGGCGAGGTAGCGCGGCAGGGCCAGCAGCTTCTTGCCGTGGGGCGGCCGGAAGGTGATCTCGCCGCGGTAGCCGGTCCGGCGGATCAGGGCGTCGGTGCGCTCGATCTCGGTGGCCACCGTCTCGGCGGACACGAAGACCATTCGCCCGTGGGAGTAGGAGTGGTTGCCGACCTCGTGGCCTGCTGTGGCGATCCTCGCGCCGAGGTCCGGGTTTCGTTCGAGTTCCCGGCCGGTCAGATAGAAGGTGGCGGGAACCCCTGCGGCAGCCAGGCTGTCGAGAAGCCCGACAGCGCCCGCGGGATCCGGCCCGTCGTCGAAGGTGAGTGCCACGACCTTGTCCGGCACGTCGACCCGGTGGGTGAGGCCGCCGTAGAACTGGAAGGTCCGTGCGTTGACCAGCAAGTCGAGGCCGTAGGCCGACGCTGCCAGCACGACCGCGACGATCAGGCCGATCACCACGCCCTTGCGACCACGCGGGGAAGAGGGGAGGAGGCGCATCCGGCCAGCATGGCCAATCACCCGTCCTCCGGTGGAAGCAGGTGGCGTGCTCATCACGGATAGGTCACGACCGCGAGGACGGGGCAACCTCGTGTGGTTCGCGACGTGCTCCGTATGAAGATCGAACTTTTTACTGGAGGGACCAATGGGGTTGAAGTTTCGAGCGCGGCTGGTAAGAGCGGCGGTCGTCGGCGTGATCCTCGTCGGGGGAGGGATCATGGCGTCGTCGCCGGCCCTGGCCCAGGAGCGAACTCAGGATCAATGCGCCTGGACGCCGTCGTATCTTCCGTTGCCGGCGGGTGTGACGAGCGGGTCGGTGAGCGCCGCGGGCTCGAACGGCTACTTGGCAGGCCAGGCGCCCGACGGAAGGGTGCTGCTCTGGCACAACGGCCAGCCCGTCGCCGTGAACGCGCCGGTCAGCACGTCCATCAGCGTTGCCGGGGTCAACGGCAGCGGCGAGATCGTCGGGTACGACGGGCGTTCGAGTTCGGCTTTCGTGTACCGCGACGGCTCGTTCCAGACGCTTCCCGCCCCTGCGGGAACCGTCACGTCCGCCACGGCGATCAACGACTCGGGTGACGTCGTCGGCAGTGCCTACAAGTTCCCGGATCCCTATCGCAGCGTCGTGTGGAAGCGGAGCCAGCCGGGCGCCTACCGGATCATCGCCGACGATGTGGCGATCGGCATCGACAACGCGGGCAGCGTGGTGACGGAGAAGGGTTCGGTGTGGTCCCCGGACGGCACCACCCGCGGGCTCGCCGGTTCGCCCAACCTCCAGGTCCAGGTCTTCCAGGGCGGTTACGCGCTCGGCCAGGCGTTCGGGGACTACACCGGCCTGCACAAGTGGGACACCACGGGGAGTCTGGTGCACCGGTACGAGGCACAGGACCGCCCCACTCCGAGGAGCGTCAACTCCCATGGGCTGATGGTCGCTTCGTACACCCCGGTCGGCGGCACCGAACGGGAGCTGGGTGTGTGGCGAGGGGCCACGTTCCTCGGAAACATCACCGCCGAACGGAGGGTTCGAGTGGTAACGGAGACCGACGAGCTCGCCGGGCAGCGCGCTTCGGCGGACGGTCAGACCTGGCTGCCCGCCACCTGGAAATGCTCCTGACGAACCAGGTCCGCGAAGACATTCCAGGGCAGCGCGCTGTCATGGTCGTTCATCGGGCCTCCAGATCCGGCGTCTGAGTGGAAGCGCGCGTTTCGTTGTCATCAACGGCTGGATTCGGCCGCGAATCTGTTTTTGGCGGGCAAAAAGGGGCGAGGTGGTGGCTCTGGCGGCGGGGAGCCACCACCTCGCGGTCTCAGATGTAACCGTTCGCCTCCATCGCGGCGACGACGGTGCGGAATCCGGCGATGTTGGCGCCGATGACGTAGTCGCCGGACAGCCCGTGTTCCTCGGCGGTGCTGAGGCATTCGGTATGGATGTCTTCCATGACCTTCCGGAGAGTCCGGTCCGTGTGGTCGAAGGTCCAGCGGTCGCGTGCGGCGTTCTGTCTCATCTCCAGGGCGGAGGTGGCCACGCCGCCTGCGTTGGCCGCCTTGCCCGGCGCCAACGCGACGCCCGCTTCGCGGAAGATCTGCACGGCGGCAGGAGTGCAGGGCATGTTGGCGCCCTCGGCGACCGCTCGCACGTCGTTCTTGACCAGTCTGAGCGCGTCCTGTTCGTCGAGTTCGTTCTGGGTGGCGCAGGGAAGAGCGACGTCGCAAGGCACGTCCCAAGGGAACTCGCCGGGGAAGAATCGCGCGGACGGTACGTGTTCCGGATAGGCGGACAGCCGTTCGCGGCGGGTGACCTTGAGGTCTCGGAGCACCTCGAGATCGATCCCGGCCGGGTCGTGGACATAGCCACCCGAGTCCGAGCACACGACGGGTACCGCACCGAGTTCGCGGAGTTTGGCGATCGCGTGAAAGGCGACGTTTCCGGATCCGGACACCACGGCCGTGTAGCCGTCGAGGGACTCTCCTCTGGCTGCCAGCATCGCCTGAAGGAAGTACACGGTGCCGTACCCGGTTGCTTCCGGGCGCGCGGGGATCCCTCCGAGTAAGGGGTCCTTGCCCGTCAGCGTGCCGGAGTCGTAGCGATTGGTCAGGCGCTTGTACTGACCGAACAGGTAGCCGATCTCGCGTGAGCCGACGCCGATGTCACCGGCGGGTACGTCGGTGGCGGGACCGATGTGCCGATGGAGTTCGGTCATGAATGCCTGGCAGAAGCTCATGATCTCGGTATCGCTGCGGCCGGTCGGGTCGAAATCGGATCCGCCTTTACCCGCACCGATGCCGAGGCCGGTGAGGGCGTTTTTGAAGATTTGTTCGAAGGCCAGGAACTTGATCGTGCCGAGGGTGACGTCGCGGTGGAACCGCAGTCCGCCCTTGTAAGGCCCCAGGGCCGAGTTGAAGCCGACCCGGAAGCCGCGGTTGACCTGGACACGCCTGGAGTCGTCGGTCCAGACGACGCGGAACATCAGTTGCCGCTCCGGCTCGCACAGCCGTTCGAGAATCGCCGCGTCGCGCAGTTCGGGGCTGCGGCGCAGCACGGGCTGGATGGCGTGGAGGACTTCGTAAACGGCCTGGTGGAATTCGGTTTCGGCCGGGTTCTTCCGGACGAACGCCTCGTACAACGTGCTCGAAACGCTGTCTAGGGTCATGACTGTCCCTCCACGTCAGGGCAGGATGGGCGGGTGGTAGGGCAAGGTCGCTGACAGCAACGTCAGCAACCCGAGCACGATCGGGAACAACGCGATGAGGTAGACGAACGTGTAGCCGACGATGTCGCGTGCCTTGAGGGAGAGAACCCCGAGCAACGGCAACATCCAGAAGGGATTGATCAGATTGGGCAGGGCCTCGCTGGCGTTGTAGATCTGCACCGTCCAGCCGAGGTTCACGTGCGCGTCGTTCGCGGCCTGCATGACATACGGCGCCTCGATGATCCATTTACCGCCGCCTGAGGGGATCACGAAGCCGAGCACCACCGAGTAGACGCCGATCAACAGCGGAAACGTGGTGTCGTTGCCCGCGGAGGTGAAGAGCGCGGCGAGGTGATGGGAGATCGACGTGCCGGCACCGTCGGTCGCCTTGGTCATGATCGCCGCGATACCGGCGTAGAACGGGAATTGGATCAGGACACCGCCGGTGGCGGGGACCGCTTTGGTGACCGCGGAGAGGAATCGGCGGGGGCGCCAGTGCAGCAGCAGGCCGAGCGTGAGGAACAGCAGGTTGTAGGTGTTGAGGCCGGAGATCGCGACGATGGGGTCGTTGCCGGCGAACTCCTGAACAGCCCAGCCTCCGACCAGGGCGACGACGACGATCGTCAGCAGCGGGCTGTACTCGAGCCATTCGCCGGGGCGTGACCGAGGAGTGTCGTCCTCGACGGGATCACGTGGGTCGATGCCCAGGTCAGCCGCGGTGCGAGCGGCCGATGCCCGGGGAGCCGTCAGGAACGCGACGATCACGCACACGACCACGATGACCGCGGCGAGCAGGAGGGATTGCCAGCTGAAGATGGTCTCTCGGAAGGGGATGACGCCGGTGACCGGGAGCAGCGATTTGGGGATACTGGCGGGGTTGGCCTGGAGTTGCGCGGCGGAGGAGCTGAGACCGAGCGCCCAGCTCCCGCCGAGGCCGAGATAGGCGGCGGCGGACGCGGCCCGATAGTCCATGCGCAGGTCGTGCCGTTCGGCTAGCCGTCGTACCAGAAGCGCGCTGAAGATGAGGCTGAACCCCCAGTTCAGGAGCGCTGACAGCAGGCTGACCGCGGCGACCATGGCGATGGCCGCGCGCGGGTTGCCGGGGACGCGGGCCAGCCGGGTGATGGCTTTGCGGACCGGCCCGGCGGTGGCGACGACGTAACCGCCGATGGCGACCATGGCCATCTGCATGGTGAAGGGGATCAGATCCCAGAACCCGTCCCCGAACACGGTGGCGACCTTGGCGGGTGACGAACCGATCCCCATCGCGGCGACAGCGACGACCGCGACGGTGAGCAGCGCGAAGACGAGTGTGTTGGGGAACCATTTTTCGGACCAGGCCGCACTGCGGGTGGCGATGCGGGCCAGACGGCCGCGGGGCGGCTCGGTGATGAAGGGTGAATCGGACGAAGTCATGCGGAGCTCCCAGGGGTCAACCGGCCGGCTGGACACGGCTGCGATGGACGAGGGCTGCGGCCGCCAAGTCGGCCAGCGCTGTTCCCACTGCCTTGAACACGGTGATCTGGCGGTCATCCCCGCGGCCGAGTGCTTCCCGTCGGCAGAGCTGCGGGAGGGTGGCCGCTACGGCATCGCGGGTGATGATGCCGTCGAGGAGGGGCTGGGTGAGGTCGCCGGACTCGTCGAGTGCGATCTCGCTGTCGATGTACAGCGATCCGCGGGTCAGGCAGGTGTCGTCGGCTTCGCGCATGTCCCGGCGGAAGCTGCCGACGAGGTCGAGATGCGTGCCAGGGGTCAACAGCTCACCTCGGATGATCGGGCTGGTGGCGAGTGTGGCGCACGAGATCACGTCGGCCCGGGGGATCGCCGTGTCGAGGTCGTCGGCGACATGGGCGTCCACACCGGACTCCTGGAGCCTGGTGACCAGGGCGGCGGCGGCTTCGCGACGCTGGTCGTGCACGAGGACGGTGCGGATGCCGAGTACGGCCGCGTGGGCCTCGGCGGCGAGCGATCCGATATGGCCGGCGCCGACCACGAGGTGGACGCGGCTGTCCGGACGAGCGAGGTAAGAGGAGGCGAGTGCCGCGGTGGCGACCGTGCGCCGACGGGTCAGTTCGTTCCCGTCGATGACCCCGAGGTGTTCCCCGGTGTCCGCACTGGCGAGAACGTAGGCCGAGGACAGCGCGGGGCGGCCACTCGCACTGTTTTCGGGGAAGACGTTCACCAGCTTGACTCCGAGCAGGCCACCTGGGCGCCAGGAAGGCATCAGCAGCAACGTGGAGCCCGCCGTCTTGTCGATCTGGTGGTGGTGGCGTGGGGGAGTGGTGGCCCCGCGAGCAAGACCTTCGCGAAGGGCGGGAATCAGCGCGCCGAAGGGCAATGCGGCGGCGGTTTCCTCGGCGGAGACGGTGTACACGGCGGTCCTTTCTCTTTCACGCGTCGAGCACAAGGTCTGATGTCGGCACGGATTGACAGGTGAGGCAGTGGTCGTCAGGGAGATCCTCGGATGGCGTGACGAGATGCGAGACCGTCCCGTCGAGCACGGGGACCGAACAGCTCTCGCACTGGCCGACGCGACAGCCGCTCGGCATGGAGATCCCGTTCTTCTCGGCCAGCTGCAGCAGCGTGCCGTTGGACTTGGCCCAGGTGATCTCACGTCCGGTACGGGCGAACCTCACGATTGCGGTGGCGTCATCGGGAATCCGTATCGGCGCGGGTCTCGCGTGGAACTTCTCGCTGAAGATGTCGAACCGCGGGACTCCCCGTGCGACGAGGCCGGCGGTCGCCTCTTCGAGCATGGTCTCGGGTCCGCACAGGTAAAAGCGCGCACGTTTGCGGATCAGTGCGGCATCGACACTTTCGGCCGATATCCGCCCGCGCGCGTCATAGCGGTCTTCCGGGGCGGGCCGGCTGTAGTGATCGACGACGCGGACTGTGGGAAGTACCGCGGTGAGCGCGGCCAGCCGTTCACGGAACGCGTGGTTCGCGCTGTCCCGGTTGCCGTAGTGCAGGACGACCTCGGGTGCGGTCGTGGGCAACTCGGCGAGGGTTTCGAGATAGCTCAGGAACGGAGTGATGCCGATACCGGCGGCCAAGAGCACGATCGGTCGCGAATGGACGAGCGGGATGGCGAAACCACCGGATGGTGGCGTCACCAGCACCCTTTCGTCGGGACGTAGTCGCTCGTGGACAGTCGGGGAGAAGCGGCCGCCGTCGACCCGTCGTACCGCGAGCGCGTACGTGGTTTGTGCTTCCGTCCCGGCCCCGATGAGGGAATAACTACGGGTAAGGCCGGGATCATCGCGCCAGGCCACCGTTATGTGCTGCCCTGCGCGGAACGCCGGCAGCGGGCCGTCATCGGCGGGACGCAGTTCGACGGACATGATCTCGTCCGTTTCGAAGGCGGTGTTCTCGACCACGAATTCCCGCTGGGCCGTCCAGGGTGCGAGCTCGTCCGCCTGGATGTCGCAGAACGTCGAGCGCAAGCCTATGGAGCCACTGATCGGGTCGCGTGCCTCGTCGCCGATCAGCAGGTTGTAGTTGGTGCCGCCGTCGTCGAGTGGGTCCGAGCCCGGCAATGCCAGGTCGGGCGCGGGTTGCCACCAGCCGTATTCGGCGACGACGACGTCGCGGTGCAGCGCCGGGTCGATCCGCGCCCGCATCCGGATGGTGGCTCGCGAGGTCGTGATGCTGATCCATTGCCCGTCCACGATCCCGCGGTCGTGGGCGAGCTCGGTGCTCAGCTCGACGGTCGGTTCGGGGAAACGCTTCCGTAGCGAAGAAATCCCGTGGTGCTGGCTATGGCAGAAGTAGCCGTTCTTGGCGCAGGTGAGCACGAGCGGATACCGGGGATCGGGTGCTGGTGGGTGCGCGTCCGGAACGGGTGATCGCCCGTACTCGGCGAGCCGCTCGGAGTACAGCTCGACCCGACGCGTGGGCGTGGCGAACCCTGCCACGGACCCATTCCCCGACTCCTCGGCGTATTTGCGGTGGCGGGTCCTCAGCGGCAGGTCGATTCCGCCGGGCCGGTGACGGAGTTCTTCGACGGTGACGCCGAGCGGGCCGAGCTGGTGGTCCCAGCCGTCCTCGACGTGGCCGCCGAAGAAATCGTCCTCGAATCCAAGCCGGACCGCCAGGTCGAAGACGACCTCTGTGTCCGAACGCGATTCGCCGACAGGGGCGGTCATTCGTGGTCGCAGCTGGACTCGTTCCTGGGCGGCGCGAGTGATCTCGAAACCCACCTTGATCGCCTCGTGTTCCCAAGGCGTCTGCACG
Organism: Amycolatopsis azurea DSM 43854; assembly: GCF_001995215.1. GTDB lineage: Bacteria > Actinomycetota > Actinomycetes > Mycobacteriales > Pseudonocardiaceae > Amycolatopsis > Amycolatopsis azurea. The sequence goes on along the minus strand of NZ_MUXN01000036.1, from coordinate 47,573 downwards.
GGAAGAAGAAGGTCCGCGACCCGCGAGGTGGGGTTCTCGAACAGGTCGAGGTGAACGCCGAAGTCCAGGCTGCGCAACGCTTCCGCGGTCCGCCGTGGATCAGGTTGCGACAGCAGGAGGTTTCCGCCGAACGAAACCAGTGCGCGTACCGGGTAGGGCTCGCCTTCGAGGACCGCGTGGCAGAAGTCGCGTGCGTTGATCCAGCCCTGTGCCGGCGGGCCCAGCGGGAACCGGTCCAGTCCCAGAGCCTTGGCTCGTTGCGGCTCGCCGAGCTGATCGGGCGAGGTGACCGGGTTGACGGGAAGCTTGGGCAGGATCACGTTACCGCCCGGGGCATCGAAGCTGCCGGTGAGCGCGTAGAGGGTGGCGATCGCCCGCTCGGTTTGCGTGGCGTTCGTGTGCTGGCCGACGCCGGACCACGCGGCGTAGGAAACCGACTGAGCAGTGGCCAGTTCCGCGGCGAAGGCTTCGATGGCGGCAGGGTCGACCGTGGTCACGGCCGCGGTCCGGTCCAGCGGCCAGGCACCGCACGCCTGGGCGTAGTGGTCGAACGCCGGCACGCAGTCCACCGGCCCGGTCCGGGTGGCCACTCGTCGACGTCCCGTCAGAGCGAAACGTTCCGGTCGGGAGGCCGCCTGCGTGGTGTCGAACGGTTCGGGGCGTCCCGCCGGTTCGTCCCACACCACATAGCCGGAGAGCTCGGGATCGACGTCCTTCGCCTGAAGGAACCTGCCGGTGTCGATCCGGACCAGCAGCGGTCCGTTGGTCCACGCCCGCACGAACGCCTCGTCGTGACCTCGCGTGGAGAGCAACTGCTCGGCGACTCCGAGGGCGAGGGCGCCGTCGGTCCCGGGTCGAACTCGCAGCCAATGGTCGGCTTGGAGCGCGCTCGTGGACCGTCGAGGGTCGATCACGACGAGTTTCGCCCCTCGGGCGCGTGCTTCGGCCAGCGCCGCGGACTGAGCCAACCAGGACTTCGCCGGGTTGTGACCCCACAGGACAGCGAGATCGGTACTCGCGTAGTCCGGGACCGGCAGTCCGCTGCCGAACGTGAAGGCGTGCGCGAAGTCCTTGTGCCAGTTGCAGATCTCAGTCGAGTACAGCGTGTTCGGACTGCCGAAGCGCCGGATGAACCGTTCCACCCAGTCGATCGAATCCGACATCGGTGTTCCGCTGGGGGAGGTCACGGAGAAGGCGACCGCCTCTGCTCCATCGCGTGCCCGGATCGTGCCCAGCCTTTCGGCTACCTCGGTCATGGCTTCCTCCCAACCGATCTCTCGCCAGCGCGGGTCGGGATCGGATTTGGGGGTGGTCCGCCGCAGAGGACTGCGCAAGCGTTCGGTGGAGTGCACGAGTTCGGGAGCCGCCCTGCCTTTCGGGCAAAGGGCGGCCCCGGTGGGGTGCGTGGGATCCGGCCGGGCACTGACGAGCAAACCGTTGTCGACCGTGTAGACCGCTCCGCACCGCGAGCGGCACAACGTGCAGTAACCCCGCACCTCAGACGCCTTCGTCATAAGTTACTCCTAAGTAACCGGCTACCGGTTACCGTTCACCGGTAACGAGTAAGATGCGCCCGGAGGATGCAGAAGTCAAGCTCTGTGGAACGAAGGGGGTGGGTCTTGACGGAGAACGGAGCGGTTCGCCTGCGGCACACGAGCCTGCGGGACCAGGTTCTCGAGGTGGTTCGGCAGGCGATGGTGTCCGGTGAAATCCGGCCGGGTGACATCTACTCCGCGGCTGCGCTGGCGACGCGACTGGGCGTGTCCAGCAGTCCGGTGCGGGAAGCGTTATTGACGCTGGTCAACCAGGGGCTGATGGAACCTGTGCGGAACCGGGGCTACCGGGTCGTCGCGATGGAGGAGCAAGACCTCGACGAGATCTACGAGATGCGTCAGCTCCTGGAGGTGCCGGGCACGTTGTCCGCGGCTGCGAAAGCGGGGCCGGCGGACCTTGAGCGCCTCGGCGATCTGGCTGGAGAGATCGAGCGTGCCGCCCGCGCGGGGGATGTCGCCAGCTTCCTTGACGCGGACAGGCGGTTCCACCTGGCCCTTCTCTCGCTCGCGGGCAACCGCCGACTGCTGGAGAGTATCGCCAACCTGCGCGACCAGACCCGGCTGTACGGCCTGGAAAAGCTGGCGGAAAGCGGCCGGCTCACCGGAGCGGCCGGCGAACATCGGGAGATCCTCGCCGCGATCGCGGCGCAGGACTGGGACGCCCTGGAGAACCTGATGCACACCCACTTGCGGCACACCCGCGCTGACTGGGCCGCCGGGTGACGCACGTGTTGGCCTGCCGAACGAAGTCGGCAGGCCAACACGGCGGATCTCCGGCGGCTACCTCCGCACCTCGCGGTTATCCGGCCGTGCCCTCGAGGTGTGCCTTGATCAGTTCCAGGCCGGGCTGGATGCGAACCGGGTCTTCGACCGGGTGCGGGCCGGGCGGTTCCGTGTCCGGGACCAGTCGTTCGAACAGTCGGCAGAACAGGGTCGTTCCGTCGCCGAGGTCGAACGTGGTGAAGGTGGCGATCGCGTGCATCGCCGGAGCCAGGGAGCCGTCGTCGAGCACGTCCCGGCCGACCACCGTCCACAGCTTGCCGGGGACCCGCGCCACCACGGTGTAGAGCTTCGGCTTCTCGTTCAGCTCCGGCTGGATGGTCTCGAGCAGTACGTCGCCCATCTCGGCGGGGACGCCTTCGGTGCCGCGTCGCACCTCGGTACCCAGGGCCATCGGCAGCCATTTCGGCAGATTCGACCAGGTGGTCACCCAGTCGTACACGGCCTGGGCCGGTCGATTGATGACGATACGGTTTTCGACGAACCGGATGTTCAGGTTGTCCGGGATCTGGGGGACGTAGAATTCCACCGACACGACTTCTCCTTTTCCGATCAGGCGTGGATTCTTCCGGCGCCTGGAGTCTTGTTCCGATTTCCGGTGACGGGTCATCTCGCCGATCCGGCCGCGGTCACCGGGAGGGTGCGTGTTGTCCGGTCATGAGCGCGGCGAGGTCGTCCGGTTCCAGGAACGACGGCGGCGGGGGCGGGCCCCAGCTGAACAGGCCTTGAGCGCCTTCGAAAACCGCCGGGGTCCAGATCTCGTCTTCGGGGATGCAGTCCATGTCGGCGTAGTACTCGCTGAAGTTCCCCGCCGGATCCTTGAGATACCAGAAGAAGTTGGATCCCGCGTGGTGCCTGCCGAGTCCCCAGACGTGCCGCTCGGGGTCGCCTGCCAGCATCGCCGCCGCGCCCCGTCCGACGTCGTCGATGTCGTCGACCTGCCAGGACGTGTGGTGCAGGAAGTTCACCGGTGCCGCGAGCGCCAGCACGTTGTGGTGATCGACCGAGCAGCGCATGAAGGCGCCTTTGTCCCCGATGTAGTCGCTGACCTTGAAACCGAGTCCTTCGGTGAAGAACCGCATGGTGGCTTCGAGATCGGTCGTGCCCACCACGCAGTGGCCGAGTTTCCTGGGCCGGATCGGGTCCTCACGCAGCACTCCGGGCGCGCGGCCGAACCGCTCGATGCGGCCGGGCCCGTTGTAGGGGGTGGCCGGGACGGGCCGCTGCGCGATTCTCGGCGCGATCTCGACGCGGACGGTGAACCCGGAAACCGGCTCGATCGCGGTGACCGCGGTCCCCTCTGCGCGGCCCGCCACGCCGAGGCGGGTCAGCCGCGACGCGGTCCGCGCGACGTCGTCGAGGTCGTCGACTCCCACCCCGAGTTCGAGCACCCGCCGGGACACGGCGTGCCGGACCCGCAGCTGCTCGCCCCCGTCGCGAGTGCTGAAGGCCCCGTCGCCGAGGTGAGTGAGGCCGAAATCGGCGTAGTAAGCGATGGTTTCCGCGACGTTCGGGACTCCCATGGTGACCCGGGTGAGGCGGTGCAGACCCATGTCAATCCTCCTGCGCGGTAACGAATGTCTGGCGCATCTCGCCGATGCCTTCGATCCAGCTGACGAGGCGTTCGCCTGCCCGCAGGAACCGCTGCGGCGTACGGCCCATGCCCACGCCCGCCGGGGTTCCGGTGAAAACGAGATCGCCCGGATACAGGGTGATGGTCCGCGACAGCGCGGATACCAGACGGGCGACCGGGTAGATCAGATCGCGGGTGCGGCCGTCCTGCACGGTCTCGCCGTCGACCGCGCAGCCGAGCGCCAGGTCGTCCCGGTCCGCCAGCTCGTCCGGCGTGACCAGCCACGGGCCGACCGGCGCGAAGTTCGGGAACGACTTGCCCAGGCTGAACTGCGGGGCGGGACCGGCCAGTTGCGAAACGCGCTCGGAGAGGTCCTGCCCGATCGTCACCCCGGCGACGTGGTCCCACGCCTCCGATTCCGCGACGCGGATGGCGGTCCGGCCGATGACGGCGACCAGTTCCACCTCCCAGTCCACCTTGCCGCCTGAGGGCAGCACGACCTCCGCGTCAGGACCGGTCAGCGCGGAGACGAACTTGGTGAACGTCGGGGGAAGTCCTTCCGGTGTCTCGAAACCGGACTCGGCGGCGTGGGTGTCGTAGTTCAGGCCGATCGCGACGATCTGCCGCGGGGTGGGCGAGGGAGAACCCAGCTGCGCGCGGGTGAAGACGACGCCGGGTTCGGTGGGCGGCTGTCTCGCCCAGGCCCGGAACCCGTCCCAGTTCTCGTAAACGGACACGAGACCGGGGCCGAACCTGCCGCCCGACGCCGTTTCGATGTCGATTCCGGTGTCGTCGGCGGTCATCAGGACCGCGCGTCCGTCCACATTGGCCAGTTTCATGTTCGTTCCTTTCCCGTTGACAGGGATACGCGCCACTGCGAGTTCATCGCTTCGCCACCGTGTCGCTGTGCGTGGCCGCCGACCGGTAGTCGGTGTAGGTGTAGGGGTTGTCGAGGACCTTGGTGTCGGGGATCTCCGGGTTCATGCCCTCGCGCCAGGCCTGCTCACCGAGTTCGGCGCGCAGGTGGTCGACCGTGGCCTCGACCGCACGACGCGCACCGGCCAGGTCGGCACCGACCAGGCGGTGATCGCGCTTCACGATCCGGCCGTCGACAAGGACGGTGTCGACGTCGGCGCGCTGTGCGTGCAGGACGACGTGTCCGTGCGGGTTCAGCAGCGGTGTCATCGCCGGTGAGTCGTCGTTGCGGACGAGCACGAGGTCCGCCTTCTTGCCGACCTCCACACTGCCGATCTCGTCTTCCAGCCCGAGCGCTCGTGCGCCGCCCCTCGTGGCCCACTCGACGACCTGCTCGGCATGCAGGGAAGCGTGGGTGACGGTTTCACCGCGAGCGTGCGCCTCCTGGTGTTCGTGGGCACGAGCGGCACCCAGCGTCGTGCGCATGGCGGAGAACAGGTCGCCGCTGCAGAGCACGCAGCTGTCCAGTGACAGCGACACCGGGATGCCGTGGGCACGCAAGGCGGTCATCGCGGGATAGCCTTGCCCGGCGCTCTGCTCGCTTTCCGTGGACACCGACACCGACCCGCCGGTCGCCGCTATGCGGGCGTAGGAGTCCGCCGAGAGCGTCGAGGCGTGCACGTACACCGTCCTGGCCTCGCCGTAGCCGCGGCGTCGGCATGGTCGATCGTCTGCAGGCCGTGCGACCAGTCCACGCAGGTGGTGACGCCGGCGTCGAGCGCCTCCAGCGCGCCGAGGAGATTCCCGGCGTGGATGTCCTCCGGCCGGAACTTCTTGCCCCAGTTCAGGTAGTACCACACGAAGTACTGCGTGAGAGTCCAGTCGGCACCGTAACCGCGGGTCGTGGTCTGCCACATGTGCCGGTGGGTGTCGATCATCCCGGGCATGACGACGCCGCCGCGGGCGTCGATCTCGTCGGTGCCGTCGGGAACGACCAGATCGACGCCGATGGCCGCGATCCGGCCGTCCACCACGAGCACGTCGTGGCCATCGAGGACGGTACGGCCGGAATCCATGGTGAGGACCGTCCCGGCACGGAAAACGGTCGGGCGGAGGTCGTTCGTGGGCATCGGTGACTCCTCATGTCGCTGGCAGGCTCGAACCGAATAATTCGAAACTAACCCCAAACTTTCGAAAGTTCAACCTGGATTCGTAAAGTGCTAGGCTGGACGACATGACCAAGAGCGGCGGAGCGACCCGCACCGACGGCATCCACCAGGCGTTGCGCGCCGACATCCTCGCCGGTCGCCTGGTCCCGGGTGACCGGCTCAAGTTCCCGGACCTGGCCGACCGCTACCAAGTGAGCGTCGGTGCCACCCGCGAGGCGCTGACGAGACTGGTCGCCGAAGGGTTGGTGGTGGCCAGGCCGCGTCAGGGTTACCTGGTCCGGCCGCTGTCTCACCAGGACCTGGCCGAGCTGACTCAGGCGCGGGCGGAGATCGAATCCCTGGTACTGGGGCTGTCAGTGCGGGAAGGTGACACACGCTGGGAGGCCGATGCCGTTGCCGCGCACCACCTTCTGGAACGCGCGCCTTATCGCGACCCGGCCGATCCGGACCACCTGACCGACGAGTGGTCGCAGGCACACGCGGTTTTCCATCACGCGCTGCTGGCCGGCTGCCGCAATCAGCGGCTGCTCGACACGGCACGGTCGTTGCGGCAGGAGGCCGAGCTGTACCGGCAGTGGTCGGTATCCCTCGGCAACGAACCCGGCCGCGACGTCGCCGCCGAGCATCGAGCACTACTCGACGCCGCTCTCGCGCGCGACGCCGACCACGCGCAGAACCTGCTGCGTGACCACATCGCGCACACCACCCGGCTGCTGATCAGCTGCGCACCCGATCAACCCGACCAGGCCGGATGAAACAGGGCCCGACCCGGCCTGCAGTCGGACCCTGCTGTCCATTGTGGACGAGTCGCCTCAGAATCGGGGAAGCTCGACGAGGTTGTTCTTCCAGATCCCGTCCGCCCGGGTGCGGAGGAACTTCGGGCCGAAGGTCGGTTTGACGACCTCCACCCCCACCCGGTGGATTCCCTCGTCCACATAGGCTTTCCCGTCGTCGTCTTCGATCCACGCCACGATCGCCGAGACGAAACTCTCGCCGGTTTCGCCGCTGCCGGGGTTGACCCAGCGCAGTTTCGTGACGCTTTCGTGGAACTTCCCGCCTTCGAGCCGCGCTGCGATGATCTTGATGGCCATGGTGCTACCTCTTCGGCTGGGTGTCCTCGAAGTGAACAGGGGTAATGCGTACTCGCCGTCCGTCCGCACCCTGTTACGCCTTCCGGCCGCCGTGCCTCGAACGTTACGAATTCGAGCGTGGAGGTGCCGGGTTCTGAGTCAGATGACGCAGACCGCGCCCGTTCCACCGTGTCAAAGTCCTCGCGCCGGCCGGAACACGAGCCGGAAAGAGAGGGGAAAGAGACATGCTTGCCGCCAAGAAAGCACCGGCCGCCGTCGTGGCCGCGATCGGAATCGCGTTGGCCCTGACCGGCTGCACTCCGGCTCCGCAGGCGATGGAGAAGGCGCCCGTGGCGCCCTCGTCGTCCGCCGCCGACCAGTCCGCCACGGTGGCCTGGATGAACGGGTTCTGCGGCGCCGTCAAGGATTTCATCGACGGTAACAACAAGATGCCCGCTGCCGGTGGTGACACCGTCGAGGCGATCACGAAGAGCACCAGCGACCAGCTCGGGCACTACGCGAGCATCCTGGGGAAGACGGTCGAGGAGCTCAACGCGCTGCCTTCCGCGCCGGTCCCCGCCGCGGACGCGGCCAAGAAGGACTTCCTCGGGAAATACACCGCGGCGCGCGACAAGGTCGTGAAGGCGAAGGCCGATCTGGACGCTGCGAAGAGGAGTGACACGGCCGCGCAGGCCCGCGCTGTCGACGGTCTGATGGCGGCCCAGAAGGACGCGCACGGCGCGCTCGACCCGGTCAAGGCCGTGCTGGACTCGCCGGAACTGACCAAGGCCGCCGCGACCGCCGAACGCTGCCGCCCCTAATGCCTCGTGAGTCGTGAGGACGAGATCTGGAATCGGCCTCACCACTCACGGCTCCTCCTCCAGGATCTTGCGCAGCCGCCCCAAAGCCCGGTGCTGCGCAACGCGAACGGCGCCCGCCGTCGACCCGACCACCCCCGCGGTCTCTTCCGCCGACAGGCCCACGACGATCCGCAACACGACGATTTCCCGCTGCTTGTCCGGCAGGATCCGCAGTAGTTCGCCCATCCGGTCGCTCAATTCGTTGTGCAGCGCTCGTTGTTCCGGGCCGGCGGATTCCGAGACGCCGTCGGGGACTTCGGCGACGGGATCGGAGCGGTTGCGGGCGGCGGCCCGGCGGGCGTCGGCGACCTTGTGCTGGGCGATGCCGTAGACGAAGGCGAGAAAGGGCCGTCCTCGTTCGCGATAGGTGGGCAGTGCGCGGAGGATCGCGACGCAGACCTCCTGCGCGACGTCGTCCGCGGAGACGTACGTCCGCTCCTGTCTGCCGATCCGCGCGCGGCAGTAGCGGATCACGAGCGGGCGGATGGTGGTCAGCAGGTGGTTCAGCGCCCGCTGGTCGCCTCGTCCGGCGGCCGCGACGGATTCGTCGAGGCTGTACCAGTGGGACGGCGCCGCCTGTTCGGGCTCGGCCTCCGCCGGGGCGCCCGGCTCCACCAGCGAGAGTTCCCGGATCATCGCGCGGTTCTTGATCCTGGTCAGGGTGTCTTCGCTGTCGAGGCCGACGCGCAGCGCGTCGATGAAGGCATCGTTGGCGCTGTCCAGGCGGTCGGCGGATTCGGGGTCGTGCTCCTCCAAGCGGCTTCGCGCGTGACGCAAGGTCGCGCCGACGGCCTCGTCCGCGATCCCGAGCACCGCGGCGATCTCGCGCGGTGTGAAGCCGTCCAGCACCCACGCCATGCCGAGCTGCTGGCGTTTCGGCAGCCGCCCCAGCATGGTCAGGACGGACGACGCCTCGTCGGCGAGAACGGTGAGTTTGTCTTCCCGGCCGGCGTCTGCGAAGGCCCAGTCGGCCCGGACCGCGGTCTGCTCCTTCGCCCGCCGGTGCCCGACGCGGCGGACCCACGCTTTCGGCTGGATGATGGACCGCCAGTCCTCGTAGGCGTTGAGCATCGCCTCCGCGGCCGCGTCACGCGCCGGGTCGAGCGCGAACCCCGCCTTGCACAGGAAGCCGGTGAGCAGCGGAAATTCGGCGTGGAAGAACTCGTCGAACCCGTCGTGGCCCATCACCCGCACTCACCGCTCTCAGCCGCCTGACGCGAATGCCCTCACCAGAACAGGTGCAGCGAGCGGGCCGCTGAGTGTAACGATTCGGTCAAGGTGATGTTTGCGGCCCGTACCGGGGCGGCTACCCGGCTGCGAGCGGAAGTCGTTTGACGCGGAAGGGAAAATCGGAAAAAAGGAGGTGATAGGAAATGGAAACGAGGATGGTGGGTGACCTGGGTGAGGCCGCTTGCCGCGGTGAGGATCCCGAACTGTTCTTTCCGGTCACCGAAACCGGTCCCGGCGCCCGGCAGGCTGCCAGGGCGAAGGCCGTCTGTGCCCGGTGCCCGGTCATTTCGGCCTGCTTGGCCTATGCCGTGGACAACGGACTGGCCCACGGCGTTTTCGGCGGGCTGACCGGTACCGAACGGCGCCGCCTGATTCGGGTCGGCAGCGCCGCCTGAAACGACTCGATCGCACGACTGGAATTCCCTGGGTGTCTTTCGTGCGCGCGAAAGAGGGCCCGGTTCAGTGGAACCGGGCCCTCTCTCGTGGTGGATCAGGCGACGGCGTCGGCGGCCGTCTCCTCGGCCAGACGCTCGTTGCCCGACTGGGTCTTGAGCGGCTTGTGCTTGAGGAAGGCGACGGCGACGATGACCAGCAGTGCGATCGGTGCGCTGATCAGGAACAGCTCGCTGGTCGCTTCCCCGTAGGCGTCGCGGACGACGCTCGCGACCGGTTCGGGCAGCGCGGCGACGTTCGGCACCGCGCCGCCTTCACCGCCACCGGGCAGCGGGCCGAGCTTCTCGGTGATCTGCGCGGTGACCCGGTTCGCCAGCACCGCGCCCAGCGCGCTCACCCCGATCGAGCCGCCGAGACTGCGGAAGAACGACAGCGTCGAGGTCGCCGTGCCGAGGTCGTGCGCGTCGACGTCGTTCTGCGACACCAGGACCAGGTTCTGCATCAGCATGCCGACGCCGACGCCCAGGACGACCATGTACGCGCCGAGCACGACGAGGTTCGTCTTCGAGTCGAGCGTGCCCAGCAGGGCAAGGCCGACGGTCATCAGGGTCGCGCCGAGCAGCAGGTGGCTCTTCCACTTGCCGGTCCGGCTGATGAGCTGGCCCGAGACCGTGGAGGACACGAGGATGCCGAAGATCATCGGCAGGCTCAGCAGTCCGGCCACCGTCGGCGACTTCCCGAGCGACAACTGGAAGTACTGCGACAGGAACACCGTCCCGCCGAACATCGCGACACCGACCAGGAAGCTCGCGAGGGTGGTCAGGCTGACCGTGCGGTTGCGGAACAGGCCCAGCGGAAGGATCGGCTCGGCCACCTTCGATTCGACGTAGACGGCGAGGGCGAGGACGACCACGCCCGCGGTCACCAGGCCGACGGTCCACCACGAGCCCCACGCGAACTGGTGCCCGGCCAGCGAAGACCAGACCAGCAGCGTCGAAACGCCCGCCATGATCAGGAAAGCGCCCAGGTAGTCGACCTTCACGTCCCGCCGGATCGTCGGCAGGTTCAGGGTGCGTTGCAGCAGCAGGATCGCCGCGACCGCGAACGGCACGCCCAGGAAGAAGCACCAGCGCCAGCCGAGCCAGGAGGTGTCCACCATGACGCCGCCGATCAGCGGGCCCGCGATGGTCCCGACGGCGAACACGGCACCGAAGATCCCCGAGTACTTCCCGAGCTCCCGCGGCGAGACGATGGCGGCCATGATCACCTGCGCGAGCGCGGTGAGCCCGCCCGCGCCGATGCCCTGCGCGACCCGGCTGGCGATCAGGAGTTCGATGTTGCCCGCGAAACCGGCGACCAGCGAGCCGACGACGAACAGTCCGAGCGAGAGCTGGATCAGCAGCTTCTTGTTGTACAGATCGGAAAGCTTGCCCCAGAGCGGAACCGTCGCGGTCATCGCGAGCAGTTCGGTGGTGACCACCCAGGTGTAGGAGGCCTGCGAGCCGCCCAGTTCGGAGACGATGCGCGGCAACGCGTTCGCGACCACCGTCGAGGCGAGGATGGCGACGAACATGCCCATCATCAGCCCCGACATCGCTTCGAGGACCTGTTTGCGGCCCATCGAGCCCGCCGGGGCCTCCGGTTCTCGTGGCTCGGTCATGGATACGGACATGGGTGTCCCCCTTCGTGTTCCTGTGGAGCCGGGCGCGTCAGCGCGCGCGGCCGCCGGGCTCGGGGAGCCCGGCGAGAAGCAGTTCGACGGCGTCGTCCAGCAGTTCGAGCGCGGACACCCGGCCGTCGTGCTGGTACCAGTGCCTGAGTGCCGCGTTGACCGCGCCGCCGAGCGTGGACAGCAGCAGCGTCGGGTACAGGTCGGCCTTCGGGTCGAGCCCGGTGCGACGCGCGATCGCCTCGATCGTCGGCGCTACCGTGTCGTGGTTCATCGCCACCGCGCGCGAATGCAGGGTGGGGTTGTCATGGATCGCCTTCATCCGGCCGAGCCACTCTTCGCGGTTCTCGTCGACGTGGGCGAAGTCTTCCTTCAGTGCGTCGACGAAGGCGCGCGGCGCGCTGACTTCCTCCGGCGTGGCAAGGAATTTCTCGATGATGCGCTGTGACCGCTCGGCGTTGTCGGCGTGCGCGATGACGACAGCGTCCTCTTTGGACGGGAAGTAGTTGAAGAACGTCCGCGGCGAAACCCCCGCCGCCGCGCTGATGTCCTCGACCGTCACCTGGTCCAGACCGCGTTCGGCGACGAGCCGGACGGCGGTGGTCGCCAGCGCGCGGTGGGTTTCGAGCCGCTTGCGCTCGCGGAGACCTTTGGCGGGTTCGGGCATGAGCACGACGATACGCCTAAAGATGCAGATACTGCAAAATTGCAGTTTGTGAACCGTGCCACTCGCGAGCGGCGGGTTCCCGCCTGGCAGACTGCGGCGGGTGAGCGGAACGGTGCTGGTACTGGGCGGACGCAGCGAGATCGGCCTCGCGGTCGCGGAACGGCTCGCCATGGGCGGGGCGCGCGAGATCGTGCTGGCCGCGCGGCGCAGCGCGGACCTCGGTGCGGAGTCCGAGCGGCTGCGCGCCGCCGGAGCGGAGAAGGTCGACGTCGTCGAGTTCGACGCCGACGATCTGGCCGGGCACGGTCCGTTCCTGGAGAAGGTCGTCGCGGAACACGGTCCGCTGGACGTCGTCGTCACCGCTTTCGGGATCCTCGGCGATCAGGCGCGGGCCGAAGCGGACGCCGGGCACGCCGTCGCGATCGTGCACACCGACTACGTGGCTCATGTGAGTGTGCTGACGCATGTGGCCACTGTGCTTCGTGAGCAAGGAAGCGGCAGCCTCGTGGTGTTCTCGTCGGTCGCCGGGGTGCGGGTCCGGCGGGCGAACTACGTCTACGGATCGGCGAAGGCGGGTCTCGACGGCTTCGCGAGCGGCATGGCCGACGCCCTGCACGGCACCGGAGTACACCTCCTGCTCGTCCGGCCCGGCTTCGTGATCGGGCGGATGACCGAGGGCATGTCGCCCGCGCCGTTCTCGAGCACGCCCGATCAGGTCGCCGACGCGACGGTCGCGGCGCTCCGGAAACGCCGGGAAACGGTGTGGGTGCCGGGACTCCTGAGGCTCGTGTTCGCGGTGATGCGCGTGGTGCCGCGGGCGATCTGGCGCCGGATGCCGCGCTAGGAAGCGCTGCGCGATCATTCCGGCACGCGGTGTCGCGGCCGGCTGTCTCCTTGGTCACTCTTGCTGGGCCGATCGGGCTTTAAGACCCGTTCATGACATGTTTCTCAGCTAATTCCCAGCTAACGCGGTGATCCTCGAATGCGGGGGATCATTCACTGAAGCGGGGAGAAGGTCGTGCTGCTCACGTCGCGAGGACGGCGGATCGGCGGCCGCGTCGCACTGGGCCTGGTGTCGATGGCCGTCCTGGGGGTCACGGGCTACGCGTGGACCCAGCTGAGCCGGTTGGACGCGGGGATCGTCACGGCCGACGTGATCGCGCCGTCCGCTCAACTGCCCGACGGGCCGGCGGGTGAACCGCTGCGGGTGGCGCAGAACATCCTGCTCGTCGGAATCGACTCGCGCACCGGCCCCGACGGGAACCCGTTGCCACAGAACGTCCTCGACGCCTTGCACGCCGGGGACGGCGACGATGGCGGCGACACCACCGACACCATGATCGTGGTCCACATCCCGGCGGGCGGCGCCGCGGCGACGGCCATCTCCATCCCGCGCGATTCCTATGTGGACATCGCGGGCGGCCTCGGCAAGCACAAGATCAACTCGGCGTACAGCCGCGGCAAGAACGCCGCGATGAACTCCCTGCGCGCGCAGGGTCTGACCGGCGCGCAACTCGAGGTCAAGGCCAACGAGGCGGGCGCCAAACTCACGATCCAGACGATCGAGCAGTTCACCGGGCTGTCGATCAACCACTACGCGGCGGTCAACCTCGCCGGGTTCTCCGCGCTGAGCGAGGCCGTCGGCGGCGTGGAGGTCTGCCTCAAGGAACCGGTGCAGGACAAGTTCTCCGGGGCTTCGTTCCCCGCGGGCAAACAGTTGCTCTCCGGCCCGCAGGCGCTCGCCTTCGTGCGGCAGCGGCACGGGCTGCCCAGCGACCTCGACCGCATCGCGCGGCAGCAGGCGTTCCTTTCGAGCATGGCCAAGACCGTCCTCGGCGCCGGGACGTTCACCGATCCCTCCAGGCTGAGCGCCCTGGTCGGCGCGATCCAGGGTTCGGTCGTGCTCGACCGCGGCTGGGACGTGCTGAGCTTCGCGCAGCAGTTGCGGGGGATGAGTTCGGGGGCGCTGAAGTTCCAGACGATCCCGGTCCAGAGCCTTTCCCTGCCGACGCCGTCCGACGGTGACGCGGTGAAGGTGGATCCGGCCCAGGTGAAGGCGTTCGTGAAGTCCGCGCTGTCGTCGACGACCGTCGCCGCGGTGGGCGAGCCCACCGGCGGGATCGGGGTCAAGCCGGTGGCGGCGACGTCGTCCGTCGCCGCTCCGCCTTCGTCGTCCTCCTCGTCTTCCTCGTCTTCCGCGCCGCCCGCGATGGACGGCTGCGTCAACTGAGGTGCCGGCCGGTGTGGCCGTGAGTGGCCTCGCCCGGACAGCGTTGCGAAAGCCACTTTCGCAACCTTCAGTGTTGCGAAAGTGGCTTTCGCGACACCAGCTTCTCGCCAGGCCGTGACTGCGGGGACGACACGCGTGATCAGAGGGACGACACGCGTGATCAGGTGGACGACTCGCGGCGGATAGGCCGAGTGCGCGTGTCGTCCCCGCAGTCACGTGTGTCGTCCCTCTGATCACACGTGCCGTCCTACGGGTGTCGCGAAAGCCACTTTCGGGACATCAGGTGTCCCGAAAGTGGCTTTCGCGACACCTCGGAGCCTCCGCCGCACACGAGGACGCGAGACCCGCGGCGAAGGGGACTTGGCACCCGACCGGACACCTTTGCCCCACCTCGCAAGAGAACACGAATCGCCACTCACGACCGACCGGCACGAAGCCTCAGACGTCGAGCACGAGCTTGTCGCCGCGGGCCCGTGAGACGCAGGGGTAGACCACGTCGGTGCGGTCTCGTTCGTGGGGCTGCAAGACGTCGTCGCGATGGTCGGGGACGCCGTCGAGCACCGGTGTACGGCAGCTGCCGCACACCCCGTTGGTGCACGAAGCGGGTAGCCCGGGGTCGACCTCGTGAAGGGCGGCCAACAGGGTGCCGTCAGCGGGCACCCGCACGGTCCGCCCACTGCGACGGAGTTCCGCGTCGAACGGATGGCGGGATCCTTCCCTTGAAGTTGAGGCGAATCTCTCGACGTGGAGAGTCCCGTGTGGACACTCTTGCGCCACTGCCTCGATCAGCCCTGTCGGGCCACAACAGTAGACCGCGGCCCCGGCGGGCAACCGCCGCACCAGTTCGGCGAGATCCGGCCGAGGATGGGTGTCGGCCGGGTGGAGCGACACCCGGCCGGGATAGGCAGCTTCGAGCTGACCCGCGTAGGCCATCCGGTCGAGGGACCGTCCTCGATAGACCAGCCGCCACGGGACACCGGCCGCGGTGAGCCGGGGGAGCATCGGCAGGAATGGCGTGATCCCGATGCCACCGGCGATCAGCAAATGTGCCGGGGCTTCCGCGATCGGGAAGTTGTTGCGAGGCCCCCGGATCTCCAGCCGGGTTCCGGGGTGCAGGGTGTGTGCTTCCAAGGAACCGCCGCGGCCGCCGGGCTCGCGCAGCACGGCGAGCCGGTAGCGCCGTGTCTCGGCGGGGTCGCCGCAGAGCG
Organism: Amycolatopsis azurea DSM 43854; assembly: GCF_001995215.1. GTDB lineage: Bacteria > Actinomycetota > Actinomycetes > Mycobacteriales > Pseudonocardiaceae > Amycolatopsis > Amycolatopsis azurea. Next base: position 32,256 of record NZ_MUXN01000036.1, on the reverse strand, counting down.
AATACTGCCGGATCAGGCCCGACGGCAGGATCAGGTCGACGTGCGCACCGGGTTCCCAAGGCGGCAGGTCGCGATCGCCCACCGGCTCCAGTGTCAACGCGACGGTGTCTTCGGCGACCTGCCCGCGGTCGGTGACCGTGACCGTGATGGTGGACGGCGAACCGGCGTCGCGGCCCCATCTGGTCCTGCCCCACGGTTTCAGGACCGACAGGATGGTGGCGGTCCACAGCGAAATCGCGAAGCATCCGACGGTGACGGCGAGTGCGACACCTAGTGCCCCCGGCTCGGTCGCCGGGTCTTCGGTGCGTGCGACCAGTTCGGTGACCCACCTGCTTTCCACCGCCGCCGCGCCCGGGATAGCCAGGGAGATCAGGAATTTCGTCAGGACCCACCGGTGCTTGACCAGCCCCCATGGCGTGCCGAGCGACAGAACGAGACCGGTCACGATCGTCAGCACCACGCTGGGGATCACGATCACGAGGTCGAAGACGTGGAAGATCTCGTAGGCGCCGTGCCGCACGGCGTGGGTCCTCGCGAGCGATCCGGTGAGTGCGAGCGTCAGCATTCCCAGCGAAAGGCCCAGCCATCCAACGCTGATACCGATGTGCAGGACGAGCCAGATCTTCCTGGCCCGCTGGGAAAGCCGCGGGAACCGTGGCCGCAGCCCGACCACTATCCCCACCGACAGCGCCATTCCGAGGTTCGGCACGGGGTTCGGGAAGGCGAAGAGGAATTGCATCGGCACGAACGCGAGGTGGAAGCCGATGAGCAGCCTGCGCGCGCCCTGTTTCGGCAAGGCTGCGGCGCATCCGAGCGACACGGCGGCCGCCACCGCGTAGCCGATCACGCCCATCGTGCGGATCGTCGGCAGAACAGCGTCCTCGCCCGGAAACAGGATCACGATCGCGACGACGGCGAACGCCGCGAAGCCGAGTTGCCATCGTCGCGGGTGAGCCCGGGGCGTCATCTTGTGCCAGTGGGTTTTCGTCATGTGCTCAAGCGTCTTGGCCGCGCCGGGCCGATCGCATCGGCACGACGACGCGGACCGCGCGCCGATGGAGGGATTTCCGCGGTCTCCATCTACAACTTTTCACTGATGCCCGGCGGCGGCGATCGGATTACGTTGATCGGTATGCCCTCCGCGTACACGTCTTCGGCCCCCGTGCGGACACGGGTGGTCGACGGCGTGCTGGCGACCGGCTGCGCGGTGGCGACCACCCCGTTCGCGGCTTCGGGGCTCATCTACGGCTACTTCCGCTGGCAGCCCCCGCTGTGGTTCTGGCTACCGGCAGCGGTGCTGGTGGGTGTCGCGGCCTGGTTCCGGCGGGGCCGTCCGTGGTGGTTCGCCGTGACCGCGCTGGCGGGCTGGGTGGCGCTGTCCGGGATCTTCGCGGTCGTGCTCGCCCAGTACACCGTGGCCGAACGCACTCGCTCCTGGCGGCTCACCGCGGTCAGCACCGTCGGCACCCTGATCGTGGTCGGCCTGCCGATCTGGCGGCTGGGTGGGCTCGACGCGGGGCTCCCGCAATGCGTCGCCGTCTGCGTGGCCCCCGCGTTGCTCGGTCTCTATGTCGGCACTCGGCGCCAACTGATCTCCGAGATGCGTGAGCGGGTCGAACGGGCCGAGCAGGAACGGGACCTTCGGGTCCGGCAGGCCCGCAGCGACGAACGAGCCCAGATCGCTCGCGACATGCACGACGTCGTCACTCACCGCGTTTCGCTGATGGTGCTGCATGCGACCGCGCTGGAGGCCACCCGCGGCCGCGACGCCACCGCGGTCGCCGGGCGGATCGGCACGATCGGCCGCGCGGCGCTCGACGAACTGCGTTCCGTGGTGTCCGTGCTGCGCGCCGACGGCGCGGTTCCGCTGGCGCCCCAACCGGGCCTGGCCGACCTCGCCGATCTCGTGGACCAGACCCGCGCGCTCGGCGTCCCGGTCCTCCTCGACGTGGAGAGCGGCGCGCCCACTCCCGCGCTGGTCCAGCACGCCGTCTACCGGGTGGTCCAGGAGGCGCTCACCAACGTCCGGAAACATGCCGGCGACGCCGCGACCGAGGTCCGCGTGCGTCGCGAAACGGACCTGCTCCGGCTCGTCGTGCTCAACCGCGTCGGTACCGCGACCGGCCGGGAACGCGGACTGCCCGGCGGCGGGCACGGCCTGCTCGGTATCGCCGAACGGATCCGGCTCGTCGGGGGCGAACTGACCGCCGAGCCCACTGCCGACGGCGGCTTCCTCGTCGAAGCCGTCGTCCCCGTTGACGAGCGGTCCGGCCGATGATCCGCGTCCTGATCGCCGACGACGAGTGGATGGTGCGGTCCATGCTGCGCACGATCATGGAGTCCGCCGGCGACATCACCGTCACGGGCGAAGCGGCCGACGGCGCCGAAGCGGTGAGCCTGGCTCGATCCACCAGGCCCGACGTGGTCCTGTTGGACGTCCGGATGCCCCGTGGCGACGGTCTGGACGCCGCGCGCCGGCTTCGAGGGCTGCCGGAGCCACCGGAGGTCGTGGTCTTGACCACCTTCGACCTCGACGAGTACGTCGACACCACCTTGCGCGCGGGGGCCGTCGGGTTCTTGCTGAAGGATGCCACCGCGAACGACATGCTCACCGCGGTCCGGGCCGCCGCCCGCGGCGACGCGATGCTCTCTCCTAGGGTCACCCGTCGTCTGCTCGCCCGGTTCACCGAAGAGGATCCCGCCACCGGACCGCGCGCCGAAGCCGAACGACGGCTCGAGGTCCTGACCGGCAAGGAACGCGAGGTGCTCGTCGCGGTCGCTCGCGGCCTGTCCAACACCGGTATCGCCGCCGAGTTCCATCTCAGCGAGGCCACGGTGAAGACCCACGTCAGCCGGATCCTCGCCAAACTCGGGTGCACTAGTCGCGTCCAGATCGCGCTGCTCGCCCACCGCGCCGCCCTGCTCGACTAGCCCACACAGCCGCAATTAGTCCTCTGAATGCGCTTTCGGGGCGTCCCGAAACTTTCCCAAGATTCTTTTGAACCGCATCGCGCCGCCGTCCGTGTCGGTGGCGTAGGGGAGTTCCAGACAGCCTGGAACCCAGGGTGCAGGGGAGAAGGAATCGTGTTCAGCAAGCCAAAGCTCGGCAAGAGGGTCGTTTCGATCGCGGTGCTCGTCACCGCCGGGGCGTTGTCGCTCGCCGCCTGTGGCACGCAGGAAGCCGCGCCGCGGCAGGAATCGGCGCCGGTCGAGCAGGCCGCCACCGAGCTGTCGTTCCTCACCGGGACCGCGAAGGCCAACAACGCACAGCCCAAGACCGGTGACTGGGCAACGGGTTCCGACGGGACGCCCAACACCGCGGACCAGAACGTCGCCCGCAAATGGGTGCAGCTCAAGGCTTCCAAGGCGGGAGACCTCGACCCGGTGGTCGTCAACGGCGCGGGCCTGACGTTGTACCGCTTCGACAAGGACACCGCCAAGCCGTCGAAGTCGACCTGCAACGGCGACTGCGCCAAGACCTGGCCGCCGGTGCTCGTCACCCCGGGCAGCAAGGTCTTCCTGGCAGGGATCAAGAAATCCGCCGTCGGCACGGTCAAGCGCGACGACGGGACCTTGCAGCTGACCGTCGGCGGCTGGCCCGCCTACCGGTTCGCGAAGGACACCAAGCCCGGTGACACGCTCGGTCAGGGTGTCGGCGGAACGTGGTTCGGCCTCGCCCCGAACGGTCAGAAGGCGCAGGGCGGGCAGCCGGAAGAGAGCACGTCTCCGCAGAAGCCCGCGTCCAGCGCGATCCTGTTCGACGGCAAGAACTTCAGCGACGACGAGCCGTCACAGGGGCTCGCGGGCAAGGGCTGCCAGAACGTCGCCCGCCCGGACGTGACGTCGTCGGTCTCCGCCTCCGGTTCGCTCAAGCTGTGGTCCGAAAAGGACTGCGAGGGCAAGTCCCTCGTCATCGACGGTGACGTCAAGGATCTCGCGAAGCTCGGGTTCGACGACACGGTCAGCTCGGTCTTCTTCGGTTGACGGACGACAGAGACGGGAATGGTGTGATGAAACGTCGATCCGGCTGGGCGATCGTGGCGAGCCTGTCTCTGTTCCTCACCGGTTGTGCCGCGACTGTAGGGGGAGCGGCACAACCGGTGGACCCCACCCGCGTCGCCGGGCTCGAGGTCACCGACGGGCCCAGCGGCCTCAAGCCCGGCGTGCGCGACGCCGCTCTCCCGGTCGACGGCGGGGACGGCGGGGAGATCGACAAGCTCGCGGCCAACGCCGTCGCCGACGTCCAGCGGTATTGGCAGGAGCACCTGCCGGCGGTCTTCAACCGCGATTTCCGGCCGCTGGACCGACCTCGCCTCGTACGATTCGGCGGGCCGCGGCCAGGTGATCTGCGGGGCCTCGACGGCAGGGCTGGTGAACGCCTTCTACTGCGCGGGAGAGGACGTCGTCGCGTGGGATCGCGGGGAACTGCTCCCGATGCTCAACGACTCCATCGGTTCGGCGGCGGTGATGGCCGTGCTCGCGCACGAGATCGGCCACGCCGTCCAGTTCCGGCTGGGCGTCCCGGCCGCGACGCCGTCGATCGTCAAGGAACAGCAGGCCGACTGCTACACCGGGGCGTACTTCCGCTGGGTCGCCGAGGGCAAGTCACCGATGTTCCAGGTTTCCACCGGTCGCGGGCTCAACGAGGTGCTCACCGCGTTGTTCCAGATCCGCGACTCCGCCGGGGTCGCCTTCTCCGACGACGGCGCGCACGGCAACGCGTTCGACCGGGTCTCCGCGTTCCAGTTCGGCTTCACCGACGGGCCCGCCCGGTGCGCGATGATCGACGAACGGGAGATCGAGGGCCGCAGCACGCAAGGCGGTTTCGGCTCGGCCGCGGCGAACGAACGGGCGGCGGCGGCGAACGTCCGCCTCGACGACCGGCAGGCCCTCGCCGACCTCACCACCAGCCTCCGGCAGGCTTTCCGGCTCGCGGCCACCCCGCCGACGCTCACCACCGGAGCGGCCTGCGGCGTGACGACGGAGGACGTGCTCGCGTCGTACTGCTCGGAGTCCAACCAGATCGATCTCGACCTCGACGGCCTCGTCAGCATCGGGACCCCGCCGCGGAGGGGACGGCAGGGCGGCATCGGTGACTTCGCCGCGTTCGCCGAGGTCGCGTCGCGCTACACCCTCGCGGTCCAGCAGGAGGGCGGGTTCCGGCTCGACGGCCCGGTGGCCGCGCAGCGCACGGCGTGCCTCACCGGCTACTGGGCTTCGACGATCGTGGACGGGAAACGCGGGTCGCTCACGTTGTCGCCGGGCGACCTCGACGAGGCCATCGCCGAGATGCTGACGCGGAAGAGCCTGATCGCGGCGGACGTGCGAGGCCGGACGCTCCCGGCCGGTTTCGCCAGGGTCGCCGCCTTCCGTGACGGCTTCTCCTCCGGCGACCAGGGCACCTGCGGCAAGAAGTACCGCTGAACGCGCGTGAAGGCCCCCTTCCCTCGGCTCAGCCGAGGGAAGGGGGCCTTCACGCGCAAAGCGAGGCTTATACGAAGGCGCTCTGGCCGGTGATGGCCTTCCCGACGATCAGCGTGTTCATCTCCCGGGTGCCCTCGAACGAGTAGATCGCCTCGGCGTCGGTGAAGAACCGCATGATGTCGTTGTCCAGCACGATCCCGTTGCCACCGAAGATCTCCCGGCCCCAGGCGACGACCTCCCGCATCCGTGAGGTCACGAAAGCCTTGGCCAGCGACGAGTGCTCGTCCTTGAAGATCCCGGCGTCCTGCAGCCGGGCGAGCTGCACCAGCATGCCCCACGACGCGGTGATGTTGCCGAGGCTCTTCACCAGAAGGTCCTGCACCAGCTGGAACCGCGCGATCGGACGGCCGAACTGCTTGCGCTCCTTGGCGTAGTCCAGCGCGAGTTCGTACGCGCCGATCATCACGCCCAGCGCCTGCCAGGCGACGCCGCCACGGGTCGCGCGCAGGATCTCGGCGACGTCGCGGAACGAGTCGATGCCCTGCAGCCTGTTCGCTTCCGGCACCTGGACGTCGGTCAGCGTGATCTCCGCGTTCTCCACGATCCGGAACGCGAACTTGTTCTCGATCTTCACCGGGACGAATCCGGGGGAGTCCTTCTCAACGACGAAACCCTTGACGTTGTTGTCGTCCTCGTCGCGAGCCCACACGATGACCAGGTCGGCGAAGGTAGCGTTGCCGATCCATTTCTTGGCCCCGTTGAGGATCCAGGTGTCGCCCTCGCGCCGAGCTGTGGTGCGCATGCCGCCCGCGACGTCGGAACCGCCGAGCGGTTCGGTCATCGCGAACGCGCCGATCTTGTCCATCGCCGCCATCGACGGGAGCCAGCGGTCACGCTGCTCCTGGTCGCCGCCCGAGTAGATGCTGTACATCGCGAGTCCGTTGTGGACACCGAAGAACGTCGCCACGGACGGGTCCGTGCGGGTCATCTCCATCGCCATCATGCCGCTGAGCAGGTGGCTCGTGGCCGGGAGGTGCTCTCCGTAGCCCTCGTAGGGCAGGCCGGCGAGGCCCTGTTCGCGGAACTTGCCGACGAGTTCGTGCGGGAACTCGCCCTTGGCCCAGTTCTCGTTCACGAGCGGCTTGACCTCGGTGCGCATGAAGTCGCGTGCCTTGAGCAGCAGCTTGCGCTCCTCGTCCGGCAGCAGTGCTTCGTAGTCGTAGAAGTCGGCGATCAGCTGGTCTTCCCTGCTCATGTCAGTTCTCCTCCGTACGGGCACTGTCCAAAGCGGACAGCACCGCGAGCTGCTTGCGGTCGCGCGTCTCGGCGAGTTCCGAGTACGTGGAGGAGCCGTAAGCGGATTCCACGGCTTCGATGAGCCGTTCCTGTTCTTCGGGGTTCTGCGAGGGCTGCCCGAGGCCGGCCCACATCTTCTTCATCGACTTGCCGATGTGCTCGGCCATGTGTCGGTAGCCGCCGGGGCCGCCGCCCAGATGCGAGCCGAGGAACGGCCCGACCGTGGACCAGCGGATGCCGAGCGAGTTCGTCATCACCGCGTCCAGTTCGGACGGTGACACGACACCCTGTTCCACCAGGTAGATCGCCTCGCGGCTCAGCGCGTTCTGCAGCCGGTTGCCGACGAAGCCGGGGATCTCCTTGCGTTCCACCACCGGCGTGCGGCCGACGAACCGGTAGAACTCGACGGCGCGGTCCACCGCCTCGGTGCTGGTGCGCTCGCCGGGCACGACCTCGACCAGCGGGATCAGGTGCGGCGGGTTGAACGGATGTCCGATGAGGACTCGCGACGCGTCGTCGAGGTCCGTCGCGAAGGCCGTCGACGGGATCGCCGACGACGAGCTGAGCAGCAGCGCGTGCGACGGCGCCTCGCGGACCAGGGTCGCGAACAGGTCCTTCTTGAACTCGACGCTCTCGGGTCCGTTCTCCTGCACGACATCCGCGTTCCGGACGGCTTCGGCGACGTCAGTGGCGAGGTGGACGCGAGGGGCAAGGTCCGCGGCGTCCCGGCCGAGATGCGGGGCGAACGCCTCCAGTGCGCCGGCGACGGCGTCGGCGAGGTCCGGCCGCGGGTCCGAGACCCAGACCTCCATCTCGTGCGCGGCGAACAACGCCGTCCACGACAGGCCGATCGTTCCCGCGCCGATCACCGCGGCGGTGCGAAAAGTCATGACCGAGCTCCCTTCAGGTAGTCGAAGACCGGCTTGACCGGGGCGAGCGTCAGGTCGGTGAGAATGTGGCTCGCGGACACGACCTCCAGCACCGGGAGATCGGCGAGCGGCGCCAGGACGTGCTGGAACAGTTGCAGCCGAGCCGGTCCGGTCCACGCTTCCTTGACCACCACATCGGTGATCTCGGTGCGGACCAGTTCGAAGACCCGGGGCGAACCGTCGTAGTCCGGGATGGTCTTGAGCATGAACGTCGGCACGGTGATCTGCGCTTCGGCCTCACGGACGTCCAGCCGATGGTGCTTGTACCCCATGGTCGCGGTCGCGACCCGCTGGCTGCCGTAGTCGAGTGTCCCGACGAGCGCGCCGTTCTCGGGGAACAGCTTCGGCGAGCCGATGGTCTTCGGGTAGGCGCTGATTTCGCGGCCGGACGCGGTGGCCGGGAAGTTGTCGAGGTACATCGCGTGCAGGTACTCACCGCGCTCACCCTCGAAACTCACCGGGATCGCCTGCCCGGATTCGGTGTAGGGCCCGTAACCGCTGACGTCGCCCATCTTCATCACCTCGAACCGCACCAGCGGCTCGTCGATCTCCAGGGGCTCCGGGACGACGGCGCGCAGGGCCTCGGCGTCGGTGCGGTAGACGATGTTCAGGTACTCGCGGTTCGTGAACCGGGGCACGACCGGCGCGTACGCCGGGTTCGTGAGCGGGGTGGTCACGTGCCGCAGGACTTCTTGCTGCTTCATTTCACTCACCGGTCCACATAGGAGCGCGGCGTTCGGCGAAGGCCTGCATGCCCTCGCGGACGTCGGCCGACCTCATCAGCGCCGGCAGCTCCGAACGCTGGGTGGCAAACGCTTGCGCGTCGGGGACGCCGTCCGCCGCGCGGACGATCTTCTTGACCAGGGCGAGCGCCAGGGGAGCGTTCGCGGCGACCTGGTCGGCCAGTTGCAGGGCGACGGCGGCGGCCTCGCCGGAAGGGACGACGCGGTTCACGAGGCCGAGGCTGCCGGCGCGCTCGGCGCCGATCGGCTCGCCGGTGAGCAGGAACTCCATCGCCAGGTGGTGCGGGATCCGCTTGGGCAGCCGGATCACGCCACCGCCGGCGGCGATCAGCCCGCGCTTCACCTCGGGCAGGCCGAACTTCGCGTCCTCGGCGGCGACGATCAGGTCGCAGCCCAGCGCCAGTTCGAACCCGCCGCCCATGGCCCAGCCTTCGACGGCCGCGATCAGCGGCTTCGACGGCTCGGCCTCGGTCAGCCCGCCGAACCCGCGGCCGGGGATCTCCGGCGACTCGCCCTTCAGCGCCGCCTTGAGGTCCATCCCGGCGCTGAACGAGCCGTCCGCGCCGGTCAGGACCCCGGCCCGCAGGCCCGGATCGGTTTCCAGGAGGTCGAGCGCTTCCGCGAGACCGGTCGCGACGGCGGCGTTCACCGCGTTGCGGGCCCGCGGCCGGTCGATCGTGATCAGCAGCGTGGTGCCGACCCGTTCTGTCCTTACTTCGTTGGTGCTCATGGTTCTTCCTCAGTTCACAGAAGCGAGTTCGCGCAGGACGTCTTCGGTGTCCTGGCCCGGCAGGGGAGCCAGGCGCCGGACCGAACCGGGGGTCGCGGAGAACTTCACCGGGATGCCGATGGTGCGGATCGAGCCCTCGCTCGGGTGCTCTACGACGTCGAGCAAGTGACCGTCGCGGACGTACTCGTCGTCCTGCGCCTTGTCCAGTTCGAGGACCGGGGCCATCGGGATGCTGTTCTTCGCGCAGACCTCGTTCCACTCCTCCGTGGTCAGCGCCGGGGCGCATTCGGCGATCATCGCGGCCAGGGCCTCGTGGTCGGCGCCGTCGATCGCGTCGCCGTTGACCCGCGGGTCCTCGGCCAGTTCCGGCCGCCCGGCGGCGTGGAAGAAGTCGCGGAAGTTCTGCGGGTTGTAGGGGATCACGCAGGCCATGCCGTCCTTCGTGTGCACGGCCTGGTGCCCGGGGTTCATCGACGGGCCGAAGCCGGTCGGGCTCTCCGCGGGCTCGAACACGTGCCCGGCGAGGTGCTCGACCAGGTTGAACGCGATCAGCGTGTCGGTCATCGGGATCTCGACCCGCTGGCCCTCGCCGGTCCGGTCGCGGTGCACCAGCGCGGCGAGCACGGTGTAGGCGATGGTCAGGGAGGAGACCTTGTCGCCGATGATCGTCGGCAGGTAGACCGGCCTGCCCAGCGCTCGGTTCGCGACGTCGACCAGGCCGGACGACGCCTGCACGGTCTCGTCGTAGGCGGCGTGGCCCGCGCGGTCGGAGTCGCCGCGGAAGCCCTGCGCGTGGGCGTAGACCAGGCCGGGGTTGCGGGCGGCGACGTCGGCGTAGTTCATGCCGAGCCTGCTCAGCGCGCCCGGGCGCATGTTCGTGATCAGCACGTCGGCGGTGTCGATCAGCTTGAGCGCCTGCTCGCGCTGCTCCTCGTCCTTGAGGTTGAGGGCGACGCTGCGCTTGTTGCGGTTCACGTTCAGGTTGAGCGGCGTCATCCCCGGCGTCGTGCGGAACTTGCCCACCCGCACGGTGTCGGCGGGGGACTCGATCTTGATCACGTCGGCGCCGAGGTCGCCGAGGATCTGCGCGGCGTACGGGCCCATGACGACCGTCGAGAGGTCGATCACGCGAACGCCGTCCAGGGGTCCGGTGGCGGTCTGAGTCATTTTGCTTCCCTTCGCCGTTGTTCGCTCTACAACCGAAGTTAGGCGCGAATAGCGATAAAGGGAATGATCAAGAAACGAAGAATGGTATGACCACGGTGGTCATACCATTTATTGTCCGAATTGGTCGCGTTTGGTCGGCGTGTGCGGTCATTGTTGTTATTGGGGGCGGGGGCCTGTCTCAAGTGTCGCGAAAGCCACTTTCGGGACACGGAAGGATGTTCTGAAAGTAGCTTTTGTGACACGGAAGGACGCTGGTCGGGCAAGACGCGCTGCCGCTTGCGCTCGCCGGGCCTGGTCTCGCCGGAAAGTGTTGTGAAAGCCACTTTCGCAACCTTCAAACGTTGCGAAAGTGGCTTTCACAACGCCGCTTCCCGTTGGTCGCGCTGGGGTGCACTGGGTCGGGGTGGTCGTGAGTGGTAAGTGCTGTTATTGAGGGATAAGGCAAAGATGGCGATTTCGTGGTCTCGGTGGCGGATGTTCCCAATGTCGCATTTGAGTCGCTGAGCGTCTCAGATGCGACATTAGGAACAAGGACCGGGAGCAGGCGGCCCGGCGGTGTTGCGAAAGCCACTTTCGCAATATCCCAAGCAGCCATGCCGGTAAGCGAACAGGCGATCTCGCGTGATCAGGCGGCGATCACGCGAGATCCGCTCCTGAACACACGAGCTACGCCTTTGCCTTACCCCTCAATAGAACGACACTTACCACTCACGACCACCCCGACCGAGACGAGTGGTGAGCGGCCCCTCGCTACGTCGAGAGCGGCTCGGCGAAGATCTCGCGGACCCCGGCGACGAGTTCGGCCAGGTCGCCGTCCTCCGCGCGGTCACGTCGCCAGACCAAAGCGGTCTCCAGCTGGGGCCGGAAATCGGCGAACGGCAGGATGGTGGCGCCGTCGACCAGGAACAGATGCATCGGGCTGGCCGGATCGAGCATGGTGATCGAGAACGACGACCCGTTCGCCACCAGTTCGGAAATGCCCGAATACTCGGTTCCGCCGACTTTGAGCCTTTTCTTGATTCCCGCGTTCGACAATTTCCGGTCCATGTCGTCCGAATAGGCGGGAATGCTTTCCGAGGCGGACGGGATGTAGGACAGGTCACTCAATTCGGCGATGTCCACCGTTTCCCGTCCGGTGAACCGCTCGGCCGGGACGACGGCGCCGAGCCGCTCCACCTGTACCGGGACGAACTCCAAGGCGGGATCGGTGACGGGCATCCGGACCAGCGACAGCGCGAGCTTGCCCTCGTGGACCGCGGCGACCAGATCCGGCGTCGTCCCCGGCCAGCGTTTGAGTTCGAACCGGTCGTGACAGCGTTCTTCGAGCCGTTTGACGCGTTCCCGCAGCGCCGGGTGCACACCGGCGGGCATCCCGACGAACACTGTGCTCCGCTGCGGTTTCACCGCTTCCTGCAATCGCCAGGGAATCGCGTTGACCTGGTCGAGGACGTCCCGCGCGATCGGCAACAGCGCGGAACCCGCGGCCGTGAGCGTCACGTGGTGCGTGCTGCGGTCGAACAGCCTGTGGCCGAGTTCGTGTTCGAGATCCTTGATCCGCTGGCTCAGCGGGGAGGCGGCCATGTGGAGCTTCCGGGCCGCCTGGGAGAAGTTCAGTTCCTCGGCGACGGCCACGAAGTACCGCAGGTGCAACATCTCCACGTGATCACCCTAGCCGGAACGCGACGGTGAACGCGGCTCCGCCTTCCGGCGCGGGGCCTGCCGTAAGGGTGCCGCCCATACGGGTGACCAGGCCGTGGGCCAGCGCGAGCCCGATCCCCGAACCGACCGGACGGCTGTCGCGGTAGCGCTTGTTCAGCACGCCGCGTTCGAACGCGACCGGGTAATCCTCCGGCGCCAGGCCGGGTCCGCCGTCCCGTACCGCCAGCCGTGCCTGTCCTTCGGCGGCCACCAGGGAGAACACGATCGGCGCGCCCGCCGGGGTCACGCGCAGCGCGTTCTCGGCGAGCCCGTCGACGACCTGGCGGAGCCGCCGCGGATCGGCGATGACCGGGACCTCGCCGTCCGGCCGTTCCACCAGCAGCGTGACGTTCTGTTGCGCGCATCGCAGCCGCCAGACGTCGGCGCATTCGCCGACCAGCGCGGCGAGATCGAGCCGTGCCGGGTCGAGCCGGAACTCGTCGGCGCCCAGCCTCGCCAGTTCCAGCAGGTCGCTGACCAGGCGTTCCAGCCGGGCCGCCTCACGGTGGATGGTCTGCCCGGCCCGGCGCGCGTCCTCGCCTTCGGCCACGCCGTCGCCGATCGCCTCGGCGAAGCCGGTGACGGCGGTCAGCGGCGTCCGTAGTTCGTGCGACACCGACAGCAGGAACTCGCGTTGCCGCGCCTCGCTGTACTGGAGCGCGTCGGCCAGTTCGTTGACCGACTTCGCCACGTCCGCGACCTCGGACGGCCCCTCGACCGGAACGCGCAGGTCACGGCGTCCCGATCGCATCCCGTTCGCCACCGACGCGGCCCGGCGCAACGGTCGCGAGAGCATCCGGCTCAGCACCAGCCCCGCGATCGCGGCGACCGCCAGACCGGCGCCGAGCGCGAAGACGGTGTTGCGCACCAGCATCCGTCCACGCGCTTCGCCGAGCTTGGTCGATTGGACGAGCGCGAACGCGGCGCCCTTCGCTCCGACGGCGCGGCCTTCGACCAGGTACTGCTGACCCTCGACGACCACCGTGTCCGAGCGGGTGAACCCCGCCTTCGTCGCGGCGATCGACGCGACCGTCCCGGCACCGTCGAGTGACCCGTTCGGACGGCGGACGACGACGTCGATTCCTTGTCCCCGAACGACTTCCGCGGCCTTGCCGATGCCGAGCCGGTTGCCGATCCCGGTCTCGTCGAGCTGGCTCGCGACCACGTCGGCCTGCGCCGAGAGCGATTGCCGGAGCACGTCGATCCCGGTCGTGCGGATGAGGCGGGCCGCGACCAGCCCGGCGACCACCACCGCGACCGCGGCGATCGCCAGGCACACCACGGTGATCCGCAGCGCGAGCGACGTCCGTCTCATCCGGCGTCCGCCGCGTAGCCGATCCCGCGGACCGTCCTGATCGGACTGTGGCCGCCCAGTTTCCCCCGCAGCTGGGCGATGTGGACGTCGACGGTCCGCGTTCCCGCCGAAGCCGCGTAGCCCCAGACGGAACTGAGCAGCTGCTCGCGGCTGAACACCTGGCCGGGCCGTTTCACCAGATGGGTGAGCAGGTCGAACTCGGTCGACGTCAGCGCGACCTCGGTGTCGGCCGCCCAGACGCGGCGCTGGGTGACGTCGACACGGACACCGCCCGCCGTGTAGGTCTCGGCGGGCGGCGCCGCTCCGGCGGCACGGCGCAGGACGGTCCGGACCCTGGCCGAGAGCTCACGCGGGCTGAACGGTTTCGTCAGGTAGTCGTCCGCGCCGATCTCCAGGCCCAGCAAGCGGTCCAGTTCGTCGTCGCGGGCGGTCACGAACAGCACCGGCGTCCAGTCGCCGTTCGCGCGCAGCGTCCGGCAGATCTCGATACCGTCCATTCCGGACAGTCCGATGTCGAGGACGATCGCGACCGGGCGCAGCCGCCGGATCGTGCCCAGCGCCGCCCCGCCGTCCGCTTCGACCTGGACGCCGAACCCGTCCCGCCGCAGGTACAGCGTGGCGAGTTCGGCGATCGCGGGGTCGTCCTCGACGACCAGCACCAGCCCGCGTCCCGGTTGTGTCGTCACCGGCAGATCCTGTCACGGGGCCGGGTCGCCGGCCATGTCCTGCTCGATCGAGTCGAGGGTGCGCTGGACGTCGCTCAGCTCGCCCGGCGCGCCCGGTGCCGGGCTCGATGTCGGCTTCTCGTCGGTGCACGCGGACAAGGTGAACAGGGTGAGCGCGGCGAGGGTCGCGGCCAGGAGGCGTTTCACTTGCCCGCCTTGCAGTGCGCGTTCGCGAAGGCGTCCAGCTTCTGCTTCGCCGCGGTGAGCTCGGGAAGCCGTCCGCCGCGTTTGTCGGCGCGCTTCTGGAGCCTGTCCGCGGTGTCGTTGTGGCCCTTCTTGCGCTGGTCCTCGGCCCTGGCCTTGAGGTTCGCCACCGAACCGCGGACCTCGGGGCCGCCATTGACGCGGTCGGTGAGTTTCGTGGTGCGCTCGGTGAGCTTGGGCAGCCATTCGGCACACAGTTGCTGCGACTCCTCGGGGCTGAGGGTGATCGGGGCTGTTTGGGCGGAGGCGGCCGGGGCGAGAGCGACGAGGCCCGCCGCGGTCAGGCAGACGGCGATGGTGTGTTTCAGCATGCGAAGAGCGTCGCGCGGGCGGATACGAGGAATGTGGGGGAAATGTTCGGGTTTCGTAAGCGATACTCGGACGATGGGGCTGAAGACCGTGACCGCCACCGTCGTGGCGATGTTGTTGCTCACCGCCGCACCCGCCATCGCGTCACCACCCGCGTTCGTCCTGCGGGACGGCGTCAGCGAACCGGTGTTCTCCTACGAGAAGGCCATCCGCGAGACCGCCTGGGTGGAGACCGGCCAGGACCTCGACCGCGACGGCCAGGTCGACAGGGTCGCCGCCGACATCATCCGCCCGGCCGAACCGGCGGCGCGCGGGCACCGCGTCCCGGTGATCATGGACGTCAGCCCGTACTTCGAGAAGATCGGGCGCGGCAACGAGCGTCAGCCGAAGACCTACCTCTCCGACGGCACGCCGTCGCAGTTCCCGCTTTTCTACGACAACTACTTCGTGCCGCGCGGATACGCGGTCGTGCTGGTCGACGTCGGGGGCACGAATCGCTCGTCCGGGTGCTTCGACGACGTCGCGTCCGGCAACGGGGTCGTGAACTGGCTCAACGGGCGCGCGAACGCGTTCCGGACGCCGTTCGGGCCGGAGCGGGTCCGCGCGGGCTGGGCGAACGGGTCGGTCGGCGCGATCGGGAAGTCGCAGGACGGCGCGACGGCGATCGGGATGGCGGCGTCCGGGATCGAGGGCCTGAAGACCATCGTGCCGATCGCCGGGGTCAGTTCGTACTACGAGGTGCACAACGCGGACGGCGCGTACTTCGGCTGGGCGGGCGGTCCGGGGCTGTACAACGAGCGGGCCGAGAAGCTGTGCCGTCCGTTCGAGGAGGACAACGCGCGGCGCGCGGGCACAGACGGGAACTTCAACGAATACTGGCGCGGGCTCGACTACGTCGCGAAGACCGGGAAGGTGCGCGCAAGCGTTTTCGCGTCGATGGGCTTCCACGATCTCAACGTCAACCCGATCCAGTTCGGGCCCTGGTGGGAGGCGCTGAACGCGTACGGCGTGCCGCGCAAGGCGTGGCTGCACCAGGCGGCGCACGTCGACCCGTTCGACCTCGACCGCTCGCTGTTCGTGCGGACCCTGCACCGCTGGTTCGACCGGTGGCTGCTCGGCGTCCGCAACGGTGTCGAGACCGAACCCGCGATCCGGATCGAGCACACCCCGGACCGGTGGGCCGACGAACGCCGCTGGCCGCCTGCCGGTGCGAGATCGCGCACTTTGTGGCCTTCGACGTCGGGAGGGCTCGGGAGCCGGCCGTCGTCAGGCGCGGCTTCGGTGACCGAAGACCCGGCGCGTGGGGCGTCCCAGTGGGTGGAGAACCCGTCGCAGGCCAGCCCGGACCGCGTCGTCTTCGCGGGTGAGCCGGTGCGCGCGGACACCCGGATCGCCGGGACCGCCACGGTGACGGTGACCGCCCGTTCCGACAAGCCGAGCGCGCGGCTCGGGGCGGTGCTGGTCGACTACGGTCCCGCGACCGCGCGGAACACGAAATTCCCCGCGCTGGGCACCAAGGACCTGACGAGCCGGTCCTGCTGGGGCGCGGGAACGGCCGCGGACACCGGGTGTTTCCTCGACACCGTCGCCGATCTGACCACCGTGGACAAGCGGATCGTGGCGACCGGCTGGGCGGACCTCGGCCACCACAGGTCGTTGTGGCGGGGCGAGCCGCTGGAGCCCGGCAAGGCGTACACGATGACGTTCCGGTTGAGCAGCCTCGACCACGTCGTCCCGGCCGGGCACCGGCTGGCGCTCGTGCTGGGCGGCACCGACGCG
Source organism: Amycolatopsis azurea DSM 43854 (assembly GCF_001995215.1). GTDB lineage: Bacteria > Actinomycetota > Actinomycetes > Mycobacteriales > Pseudonocardiaceae > Amycolatopsis > Amycolatopsis azurea. The sequence continues at coordinate 15,937 of NZ_MUXN01000036.1, read as the reverse complement.
GACATGTTCGACCCGGCGCTGCCCGCGCCCGGTGCCCGGGTGACCTTCGAACTGGGCGGGACTTCGCTCTCGGTCCCGGTCGCCTCCTCGCGTGGGTGATTCTGGCTATCGTCGGAATCATGAGCCTGCCCGACTTCTGGCTGCGCCGACCGGCCATGCCGGCGTCGGCCGCGCTGCGGGAGCGGTTCGACGCGACGCTGGACGAAGCGCTCGCGGCCGGTCCCGACCGACCCTTCGACTACCGTCTCGACGCTCCGAAATGGCAGTTTCTGTGCCACGCCGCCGACCGGGCGGACTTCGTCCTGCACGGCTCGGGCGACTCCGGCATCACCGAATTCGTGCCACGACAGCCGCCGGACATCACGGACTTCGGCAGCAGGCACGCGGTGTTCGCCGCGGCCGACGGGATCTGGCCGATGTTCTACGCGATCCTGGACCGCGACAGCCTGCCGGTGTCGATGTGCAACGCGTGCGTGCGGGCCGGTGGCGAGGCCCGCTATCACTTCTCCATCAGCGCGCCTGCCTTGGCTCGGCGGCCGTGGCGGACCGGCACGGTGTACCTGCTGCCGTCCGCGACGTTCGAACTCGAGCCGGCGGACGGTGAGATCCGGCCGACCCAGGCCGCCAGCCCGGTGCCGGTCCGGCCGGTCGCCAAGCTCACTGTCCGGCCGGAGGACTTTCCCTTCCTCCACGACGTCCACGGCCATCAGGACGAGGAGTTGCTGGCCAGGGCCGCCGCCGCGCCGGACGGCTTCCCGTGGCACGAACCCGGGTGACGATTCGAGGGGGTCGTGAGTGGCGATTCGTGTTCTCTTGAGAGGTAAGTCAAATATGGCGTGATCGATCCCTGTCAAACTGACCTTCTTCGCCGCATCAAGGCATGGTTCTGGACTGACCAGTGAGGCCGACTGCGCCCCGAGTGTCCACATAGGACGCTTGGCGGCTACTGGGTGTCCGATTGATGTCGGTATGAACGGTTTTGTGCGGGGTCGTGAGTGATAAAGAGGGTTAGAACGCTCCTTATCACTCACGACCCCTGCGCAAAGCCACACAAAGTACCCAAAACGGGCGCTCCTGCGGGAAGGAAAGTCCCTTGTGGACAGCCGAGGTCGCGATCGGCTCCTGTGGACCAGTTCAGGCCGCACCTCGAAGACCCTGCCCTGAAGTCAACGGAGAGAGCCTGCTCAACAAGAGGCTCGATCGCGCCATATTTGCCTTACCCTCAACAACCTGAATCGTCGCGCACGACCCGCCGTACCGACGCTGACCGGGCGGCACCGGGTGTTGTGAAAGCCACTTTCGCAACAATCAGCGTTGTGAAAGTGGCTTTCACAACGCTTCCTGACGAGGCCACCAGCCCGGAGGGCAGGCGTCGCCCAGCAGCCCGCAAGACACCTTTGACCTTCGGCTCAAGAGCCCGAGTTCGCCACTCACGACGAGCAGAGAAGGAGACCGCATGGCGAAGATCCAGCGCATTTCCGCGAACGGCCACACGAGCGCGAGCCCCGAGGCCGTCTACGCCCTCCTCGAAGACCGCGAGCACTGGCCCGACTGGTCCCCGCTGGGCAAGTTCCGCGTCCTGGAGACGGGTGACCGGAACGGCCTCGGCGCCATCGGCGTCTTCAGCACGAACGGCGTCAACGCCTGCGAAGAGGTCATCGCGCTCGAACCCGGCAAACGCTTCGGCTACACGCTGCGCAAGGGGATGCCGCTGCGCGACTACCGCGCGTACGTCGACCTCACGCCCGCGCTCGGCGGCACCGACATCCACTGGCACGCGTCGTTCGTCCCCAAGATCCCCGGCACCGGAGGGCTCTACCGCCGGTTCCTCGGCCGCTTCTTCGGGCGCATGGTCGACGGCCTCGTGGCGCGGGCCTCGCGAGGCGCCCCATAAAGTAGGCGCATGGCAGCCCCACGACGCACGCAGGAGGAACGCAGCGCCGCGATGCGCGTCAGGCTGCTCGACGCCACGATCGACTGTCTCGTCGAGTACGGCTACGCGGGCACCACGACCACCCGTGTCGCGGATCGCGCCGGGGTGACCCGCGGCGCGCAGGTGCACCATTTCCCGACCAAGACCGACCTCGTCACCTCCGCGATCCGGCATCTCGCGGCCAAGCGCACCGAGGTCGCGATGGCCGAGATCGACAGGCTCAAGGCGTCGGCCGACCCGGTCGGGGACGCGTTGCAGCTGCTGTGGGAGATGCACCAGGGCCCGGTCTTCTCGGCGACCGTGGAGCTGTGGGTGGCCTCGCGGACCGACGCGGAACTGCGTGCCCAGATGGCGGTGGTCGAGCCGATCGCGACGAGCAGCCTGGTCGATTTCGGCAAGGCGCTGCTGCCGGACCATTCGGCGCATCCGGAGTTCCTGCACGCGGTGTACACGGCGATGGACGTCGTCCGCGGCATCCTCATCGCCAGCTGGGCGACCCGCGACCAGACCGAGCTGGAGGCGCGCTGGGAGCGCGGCCGCCGTCACCTGATCCTGTTGTTCGAGACGCTGATGCAGCCCGCTCGCTCCCACTAGGCATGTTACTCTCCCGGAGAGAGTGAGGAGGTCACGTGCTCGGAAACCCGTACGACCCCGACTGCCCCACCCGCGCGCTGCTCGACCGCATCGGCGACCAGTGGACCGTGCTGATCGTCGGCGTGCTCGGCGACGGCCCGCTCCGGTTCACCGAGATCGGCAAACGCGTGCGCGGCATCTCGCAGAAGGTCCTCACCCAGACGCTCCGCAGCCTCGTCCGCGACGGCATCCTGACGCGCACCGCGTACCCGGAGATCCCGCCGCACGTCGAGTACGAGCTGACCGAGCTCGGCCGCAACCTCGCCGAACCGCTCGACATGCTCGACAAATGGGCTCGCGTCCACATGGGCGAGGTCCTCGACGCCCGCAAGAGTTACGACGGCCAGCTCACCGCTTGACCAGACCGGCCTCGTGCGCCAGCAGACCCGCCTGGGTCCGGTTCGCGCAGTCCAGTTTGACCAGCATCCGCGACACGTAGCTCTTCACCGTCGCCTCGGCCAGATGCAGTCTCGCCGCGATGTCCGCATTGGACAGTCCTTCGCCGAGACAGGCCAGGACGTCCGTCTCGCGTTCGGTCAACCCGTCGGTCTTCCGCCGCGCGTCGTCCCCGCGACGCCGCCCGTCGGCCGACATCGCCACGAGCCGTTGCGCCGCTTCGGGGGAGAGCACGGTGTGCCCGTCCGCGGCGACCCGGACCAGGCCGATCAGATCCTCCGGCGGCGTGGACTTCACCAGGAACCCGGCCGCTCCCGCCCGCAGCGCGCGGATGACGTAGGTGTCCGCGTCGAACGTCGTCAGCGCGACGACCGCGGGCGGCTCGGGGAGTTTCGCGATCCGCTCGATGGCGGTCAGCCCGTCGACACCGGGCATCCGCAGGTCCATCAGCACCACGCGCGGCCGGTGCCGGACCACGGCTTCGACGGCCTCGGCGCCGTCCTGGGCCTGCGCCACGACCTCGATGTCGGCCGCGGAACCGAGGATCGTCCGCAGATGCGCGCAGACCATCGGTTCGTCGTCGACGACGACCACCCGGATCACCGGTCTCCTTCCGTCGTCGGGACGTAGGCCGGAAGTATCGCATCGACGCGGTACCCGCCGCCCGTTCGCGGTCCGGCGTCGAACCGGCCGCCGATCAGTTCGACGCGCTGCCGCAGCCCGGCGAGTCCCGCGCCGGAACCGCTCCCCGCCAGCGCCGGATCCGGCGCGGCACCCGCTCGCGTGTTCTCCACCGCGATGTCCAGCCCGCCCGCGTGATAGCGGAGATCGACGGTCGCTGTCGACCCCGGAGCGTGTTTGCGGACGTTCGTCAGCGCCTCCTGCACGACGCGGTACGCCGTGCGCGCCACGGTCGGGGAGATCCGCCCGGGATCGCCGTGCACCGCCAGTTCGGTCGGGATGCCGACCGACGCCGATTCCGCGACCAGCGTCGCCGGATCGCCCGCCGCGCCGTCGGTGAGCGTGCGCGGCCCGGCGTTCGCGCCGTTGCGCAGCACCCCGACGAGATCCCGCAGTTCGTCCAGTGCCAGCGCGCCTTCGCGCCGGATGTCCTCGGCGGAGGTCCGCACCGCCTCGTCCGCCGAGACGACGCCGAGCGCGCCGGCGTGCAGCACCATCAGGCTCAGCCGGTGCGTGACGACGTCGTGCATCTCCTCGGCCAGTTTCCGCCGTTCCTCGGCGCGGGCGCGTTCGGCGAGCAGGTGCTGTTCGCGTTCGGCGCGTTCGGCACGGTCTCGCAGTGAGCGCAGCAACTGGCGCCGCGCCTCGAAGTACAGCGAAAGCGTGGCGGGCAACGCCGTGCCCAGCAGGCCGAACGGGGTGGTGTTCCACTGCGCGTCCCACGGCCGCGACGCGCAGAGAACCAGGATCGCGGTCAGCCAGAGCAGGGTCCGCCGGTCGATCAAGCGGGCCAGCTGGCTCAGCACCACGGGGGTGATGGTCGGGACGGTCATCAGTGTCAGCTGCCGCTCCGGCACCAGCAGCCCGGGGGAGAGGAGATCGGAGGCGAGCATCAGCAGCCCGCCCGCCACGACCAGGCCCGCGACCAGCCGCGGATACCGGAACAGCAGGATCAGCGAGAGATCGAGCGCCACCTGCAGGGTGACGCCCGCGGCGGGGCCCGCCCAGCCCGTCGTCGGTTCGCCGAAGATGTACAGCGCGAGGTCCAGGCCGACGAACGCGAGCGAGGCCAGCGTGAGCCACAAGGTGTCGACCGGTCCCGGCCGGAACGGCCTGCTTCTCTCCACCCGGTCACGGTAACCAGCGGCCGCCCGAAGGCGGGGAGATCCGCAACTTTCGTCTATCCGTTCACCCTCCTTACCCGGTTTCCGGCCGCGACCGTTTCCGGTGGACTGAAGCCCATGAGCATCGCGACCCAGACAGTCCGAACAGGACAGGAGCAGGTCTTCGCCCGGCTGCCGGTGTTCGTCGTCGCCGCGCTGGCCGCCGCCGCGCTGCTGGCCACGAGCGGCCGGTACGCGCACGGCTTCGACGAGCTGTACTTCCTGATGGCGGGCCGGGAACACCTGGCGTGGGGGTACTTCGACCAGCCGCCGCTGATCCCGGCGCTGGCCGGGGCGATGGACACGCTGTTCCCCGGCTCGCTGGTGATGCTGCGCCTGCCGATGACGCTGGCCGCGGCCGCCGGGGTGGTCGTCACCGCGCTGATCGCCAGGGAACTGGGCGGCGGACGCGGCGCGCAGGTGCTCGCCGCCGGGCTCTACGCGTCGTCCGGGGTGATCATCGTCAGCCACTGGATCGGCACCTACGTCTTCGATCCGTTCCTCTGGACGGTGATCGTCTGGCTGGTCGTCCGCTGGGTGCGGGTCCGCCGTGACGGGCTGCTGGTCTGGGCCGGTGTCGTCACCGCGATCTCCCTGGAGACGAAGTTCCTCATCCCCGCCTTCTGGGCGCTGGCTCTGCTCGCCGCGCTCGTGCTCGGGCCGAGAGAGCTGCTGCGACGGCCGAAACTGTGGCTGGGCGCGGGAATCGCCGTCGTCGCGACGATCCCGACGCTGCTCTGGCAGGCCTCGAACGGCTGGCCGTACCTGATCATGAACGACGTCGTCTCGGCGGAGTTCCCCGGCACGTGGCCCTTCCTGCGCGACGGATTCCTGACGGCGGGTGTCGGCGCGGGGGTGCTCGCGTTCGTCTACGGCCTCGTCCGGCTGATCTTTTCGCGTGAACTTCGCGGATATCGCTTCCTGGGGGTAGCGATATTTGCGCTCATCGTGGCGTTCCTGCTGTTGCACGGCCGTTCCTACTACCTGATGAGCGTCTTCGCACTGCCGTTCGCCGCCGCCGCGACGGGTTTCGCCCGGCACGTGCCCAAGTGGCGGCTGGTGGCCTGGCCGGCGATGGTGCTTTCGGCCGTGATCACCCTCGCCGGCCTGCCGATCTACCCGGCGACCATGACCCGGACGAGCTTCGGCCCGATCACGCTCGGCAGCTCCTTCGCCGGTGGCGAACTGCCGCAGCAGGAACTGGTCAAGGCGATCGGTGAGACGTACGCGGCACTGCCGCCGGAGCAGCGGGCACGCACCGCCGTCTACGCCGAGATCTACCCGTTCGCCGCCGCGACCGAGTTCTACGGTCAGCGGTACGGCATCGATCGCGTTTACAGTGGCCACCGCGGCTACTGGTACTTCGACCGGCCACCGGAGTCCGCGGACAGCGTGCTGTTCCTCGGCTTCGATCCGGGACTGCTCAAGCCGTACTTCACCTCGGTGACCCCGGTGGTGGAGGGGCTGCTGTGGCGGTATGACGGCAGGCAGGGTTCCTGGGACGAGATCTGGCCCAAGCTGGAAAGGCACTGACGATGACCGAACTTTCGTTGCCCGCCAAGGCGTATCTGCTCGCCTGCGACGTAGGAAAGAACAAACTGCGCGACCGGCAGCGGGCGGGCCTGATGATCCGCGGTGCCGCCCTGACCGATCTCGTGCTGCGCGGCCGTGTCGCCGACGACGACGGCAAGGTCGCGGTGTCGGGCGCCGGGCCGACCGGTGACCTGGTCCTCGACGAGATGCTCGCCGAGATCGCGGGAGAGAGCCCCCGCAAGTGGAAATGGTGGGTGCGCAAGGACGCGCGCGGCACCTTGGAGGCGCTGGAGTCCCAGCTGGACACCGCGGGCGTGATCGACATGAAGACCGGCCGGCTGCTCGGCCTGTTCCCGTCGCGCAACCCGATCGTGCGGGACACGGCCACCGTCGAACGGCTGCGGGCGTCGGTCGATCAGGCGCTGCGCGGACCCTCGCCGGTGTCCGACGAGGACGCCGCGCTCACCGCCCTGGTGGCCGCCGTGGAACTCCGCGGAGTCGTCTCGGGCAAGGACAGGCGTCAGTACAAGGACCGGATCGAGGAGTTGGCCGAACGGGGCGGGGACGCGGTTCCGGCGCTGCGCAAGCTGTTCCGGGAACTGCGGGCGGTGCGGGCGTCGGCCGTGTCGTCATCCGGGGGGAGCTGAGCCGAACAGCCGGTCGAGGTAGTAGTCCACAGTGGACATCGCCTCGTCCGGCGTCCGGTGCTTCATCACGATGTTGGTGCCCTGCGAATCCGCGAGTGCCCAGAGGACCGTCGATTCGTGCATCGCGTCGGCCGATTTGTCGACATCGCCCGCGTCCTGGCCCTGGCGGATCAGGACGGCGAACAGTTCGAACAGCTGAGGCACGCCTTCGGTGAGCGCGGCCCCGAAGGAGGGGTCGGAAATCGACCGGATGAAGAACGCCACGCCCATCAGCCAGTCGCCGCGGCGGCGTTCGTCGAGCGGCAGGATCTCGGCGACGATCGCGCGCAGAATGGCCTTGGGTGTCGAAGGCACCTCGCCGGACTCCAGCCGGGCCTTGATGCCCTCTTCGTAGAGTTGCGAGCGGCGCTCGATCGCGAAGAGCAGCATCTCGTCCTTGGTCTTGAAGTAGTGCTGCACCAAGCCCATCGACATGCCCGCCTCGGCGGCGACGTGCCGCAGGCTGACTCCTTCGAGACCTCGCGTGGCCGTCAGCCGCGTCAGTGCCTCGGCGATCTCCGCGCGGCGCGCGGCGTGATCCACCTGCTTCGGCACCTTCACCATCCGTTCCGCCGTTTGCAATGCGATCGCATTGCCACTACCGTCCCACGCTATTACGATGCGATCGCATTGTAAACGATTCGTCGGGGGAGGACTCGGTGGAAGCCGATCGGGGGAAGGCGCGGCTGAGGCCGCCAAGGAACGCGCTGGACCAGCGGGTCGTGGGCTGGTGGCGGCTGCAGGGAACGCTCTTCTGGGTGTCGCCGGTGCTGGTGCTTGTGCTGCTCGGGCTGCTCATCCCGCCCGCGCGGTTCTGGCTGCTGATGCCGGCGGCGGTGTTCGCGGTGCTGGGCGCGCTCTGGGTGATCGCGATGCCGTTGTGGTGGTTCAAGGTGCACCGCTGGGAGGTCACGGAGACCGCGGTGTACGCGCGCTCCGGGTTCTTCTGGCAGGAGTGGCGGGTCGCGCCGATGTCGCGGATCCAGACCGTGGACACCCTGCGCGGGCCGTTGCAGCAGGTGTTCAAGCTCGCCACCGTCACGGTCACCACGGCGTCGGCGCGTGGCGCGGTCAAGATCCGCGGGCTCGACCACGAACTGGCCGCGAGCCTGGCGGAGCAGCTCACGGAGACGACGCAGGCGACGCCCGGGGACGCGACATGACCTCGGGGGAGTTCGAAGGCTGGAGCACGCTCGACAAGCGGACGCTCCCGGTCACCGCGTTGACGATGGCGGGTGTGGCGATCGGCGCCGGGATCCCCACCACGGCCGCGATCGTGGGCGGCGGAGGACGGTTCTGGGTCGCGCTCGCCTGGGTCGTGGCCGGCGGGGTGGTCCTCGTCGGCGGCGGCGTGCTGGCGGAGCTGTTCTACTGGAAGGGCGTGCGGTACCGCGTCACGCCGGACCGGCTGGAGACGGCGTTCACCCTGGTCTTCCGCTCGCGGAAATCCTTGCAGCGCGACCGGATCCGCAACGTCGACCTGACCGCGAACCCGCTGCACCGGCTGTTCGGCGTCGCCGTGGTGACCATCGGCACCGGATCGCACGAGTCGGGCGGGCAGGGCCGGATCAAGCTCAACCCGGTCTCGCGCGCCGAGGCCGAGCGGCTGCGCGCGGATCTGTTGCGCCGCGCGGAAATCGCGGAGACCGACGACGACGCCCCGCTCGCCGAGCTGGACCGGAGCTGGATCCGGTACGCGCCGATGTCGTTCCTCAGCCCGGCGCTCGGCCTCGCGGCCGGAGGCGGGCTCATGCAGATCTCCGAGTGGGTGGGGCTGCAAAAAGGCCTGATCGACTGGGTGCTGGACCTGTTCCGCGGCATCCCGCTGGTGGTGTCGATCCTGATCCTGCTGGCGATCGCGATGGTCGTCGGCGTGGTCGGCGCGCTGGGCCTGTGGATCGAGATGTGGTGGAACTACCGGCTCGACCGCGAGGCGGGCGGCACGCTGCGAGTGCGTCGCGGGTTGTTCACCACACGCTCGATCTCGATCGAGGAACGCCGGATGCGCGGCATCGAACTGGTCGAACCGCTCGGGAACCGGATCTCCGGCGCGGCCCGCGTCGACGCGATCGCCACCGGCATGCGGCAGGCCGACGACCAGGACAAGACCGACTATCACACGCTCCTTCCCGCCGCGCCGGTCGCGACGGCCACCCGGATCGCCGCGGAGGTCCTGCGCGAGCCGGTCTCGCCGACCGAAGCCGTCCGGCTCGCCGGGCATCCGCGCGCCGCGCGGGGACGGCTGCTGCGCTGGTGGGTCGGTTCGGTGGTGGTCCTGCTGGCGATCTTCGCGATCCTCGGCTTCCTGCTGACCGACGTCCTCCTGGTGATCGGCGCCGCGCTCGGTGTGGTGCTGCTGCCGGTGTCGGTCCTGCTGGCGTTGGACGCCTACCGCAACCTCGGGCACGGGATCACCGGCCGGTACCTCGTCGGACGGCACGGGACCGTGCGGCGGAGCACCTTCGCGCTGGAGCGCGAAGGCGTGATCGGCTGGACGGTCAAGCAGTCGATCTTCCAGCGGCGCAAGGGTTTGCTGACCGTCGTGGCGACCACGGCGGCCGGGACCGGGGCGTACTCGGTGTACGACGCGGGGGAGGAGCAGGGCCTGCTGTTCGCGGAGGAGTCCGTGCCGGAGCTGCTGACGCCTTTCCTGGAACGAGCCTGATCCCTCGTGCTCCGGGAAGGGCGACGGAAGTCCGTGAAGGCCTCCTTGAGGGACTCTGGGTCCCTCAAGGAGGCCTTCACGGACCGGGGTTGGACGGAGTTCCCGAAGCGTTACGAAAGCCACTTTCGCAACCTTTAACGTTGCGAAAGTGGCTTTCGCAACACCCGAGGTCGCCGGACCTCAGGAGGGTGAATGCCGGCAGCGGGTAGGTCCCTATGGTCGTGAGTGCCCCATACTTCGGCCGCGGCCGAAACGTCCGCTGGCTACCGTCGTGCCATGACCGCATTCGCCGCTCTGCACGTCCCCGGCTCCCCGCTGCTCCTGCCGAACGTCTGGGAGTTCGGCGCGGCCGCCTTCCTTGCCGCGCAAGGCTTCCCGGCGCTCGGCACGACCAGTCTCGGCGTCTCGGCCGTCGAGGGCGAGCCCGACGGTGCCCCGTCCTCGAAGGACGCCACCGTCCGGCTGGCCCGGCGGCTCACCGGGTTGGACGCGCTGATCAGCGTCGACCTCGCCGACGGGTTCAGTGAGGACCCGGGCGAGGTCGGCGCGCTGGCGGCGGAGCTCGCCGAGGCCGGTGTCGCGGGCATCAACCTCGAAGACGCCCTCGGCGACCCGGTGTGGCACGCGGCCAAGATCGCGGCGGCGAAGGACCGCGCTCCCGGTCTCTTCGTCAACGCGCGCACGGACACGCATTGGCTGGGGACGCCTGACATCGACGCCGCGATCGAGCGCTCTCTGTCCTATGTGGACGCCGGGGCCGATGGCGTGTTCGTGCCGGGGCTCGCCGAGCCCGCGGACGTCGAGCGGCTGGTGAACGCCGTCGGGGCGCCGGTGAACCTGCTGTTCCTGCCCGGAAAGGTGACCGTCGCCGCGCTCGCCGGGCTCGGTGTCGCCCGCGTCAGCCTCGGTTCGCTGCCGTACCGGATGGCGCTGGCCGCCACCCTGCGCACCGTCGAGGCCGTCCGGGACGGCGGCGAACTCCCGCTGACCCCGCCGTCCTACGCCGATGTCGCGACCCTGCTCCCGGAATCTCATTAACCTCGGGAGCATGCAGACCTTCGGAGCCGATTTCACCGTGCCGCCCGGATATCTGAACACGCCGAGCATCGGCATCCCGCCGGGACACGTGGCCGACGCGGTGGCGGAGGCGGTCGAGCGGTGGCGGCGCGGTGAGGCCCGTCCGACGGACTTCGACGAGCCCGTCGCGCGGACGCGGGCGGGGTTCGGCGCGCTGATCGGGGTCCCGGCGGAGCGGGTCGCGATCGGCGCGTCCGTCTCGCAGCTGATCGCGAACGTGGCGGCGGGCCTGCCCGACGGCGCGAGCGTGCTGGTCGCCGGGAACGACTTCACCAGCGTCACCTTCCCGTTCGCGGCTCAGGCGCACCGCGGCGTGAAGGTCACCGAGGTCCCGCTCGCCGAACTGACCGAACGTGTCGACGGGCATGACCTCGTCGCGGTCAGCGTCGTGCAGTCGGCCGACGGCGCCCAGATCGACCTCGGCAGGCTCCGGGCCGCGGCCGAGGCGGCGGGCGCGGCGGTCCTGCTCGACGCCACCCAGGCCGCCGGCTGGCAGCCGCTCGACCTCGGCTGGGCCGACTGGGTGGTCGCCGCCGGGTACAAATGGCTGCTCGCGCCGCGCGGGGCGGCCTGGCTGGCCGTCCATCCGCGAGTCCTGGAGCGGGCGGTGCCGGTCGCGGCGAACTGGTACGCGGGGGAAGACCGCTGGCAGACCGTCTACGGCCTTCCGCTGCGGCTCGCGGAGGGCACCCGGTCGCTCGACCTGTCCCCGGCCTGGCTCGCCTACGTCGGCGCCGCCGCCTCGCTGGACTACCTCGGCTCCTTGGACCTCCACGCCGTCCGCGCGCACTGCGTAGGTCTCGCCGACTCGCTCCTCGAAGCGCTCGGCTCACCCGTTCAGGGGAGTGCGATCGTTTCCCTCGACGCCGACGCCGCCAGGGTGCGGGAAGCGGGCATCGTGGCCGGTACCCGGGCCGGAAGGCAGCGTTTCGGGTTCCACCTCTACAACACCGCTGACGACGTCGAACGGGTGATAAGCACGTTCAGGTGAACCGCCCGCCCGGCGTGAACTACCGTATGTTCCCGTGGTTGGTGCGCAATATTCCCCGGGACCGACGGAAACTGCCCGGCTTCAGCCGGTGCGACCGGCAGGGCCGGCAGGGCCGCCGCCTGCGCCCGCGCCGTCGAGGGACACCAAGGCCCTGGCGCTGAAAGGCGCCGGTCTGGTCGCCATCGCGGTCGTCTCTTCGCTGCTCTGGTGGCTGATCCGGCACGAGCCGGAGGTGACCCCGGTCGCGGACACGCCGTCGAAGACCGGGCAGTTCCAGTACACGATGGCCGAGGGGCCGCAGGTCACCACCGACTGCGTGAGCAAGGCCTACGGCCAGACCAAGGATTTCTTCACCCAGACGCCGTGCACGCGGCTGTCGCGGGCCTTGTACACGACCGAGTCCGGCGGGAAGAAGGCGCTGGTGTCGGTCGTCCTGGTCACCATGCCGGGCGAGGTCACCGCGACCCAGCTCAAGGCGCTCACCGACAAGGACGGCACGGGCAACGTGTCCGACCTGGTGCGCGACGGCACCTTCAAGGGGCAGGGCGTCCCGAAGATCTCCGGGCAGGACGCGGCCTACGACTCCCACGTCACCGGGCCCGAGGTGGCCATCGTGCTGGCCGGTTTCTACGACAAGCAGAAGGACAAGCCGCTGCTGGAGCGGATCGCGACCGACGCCTTGCGGCTTTCGGGCGACCTGCGCCGCTGAGCTTTCAGTACATGAAGGCCCCCTTGCTTGCGCCAGGCGCAAGCAAGGGGGCCTTCATGTAGCTCAGACCGACTGGCCCGGCATCGCGATCGCCACCGGCTTCGCGCCGAACTCCGCCCGCCACGCCGTACCCCGCCGCGCCGACCCGACCAGCGCGTTCAGCGCAGTGGTCCGCAGCGCCGCGTCGTCGGTCCGGTCGATCACGCCGAGCCAGGCCGCCGCCGTGTCCGACTCGGCCGTCGCCACCAGCTCCATCGCCGTGTTCGCGTCGGTCACCGGCTTCGGCGGCACGTACGCGGCTTCCGGCCCGGCCGGGGTCTGTCCCGCCGCGGAAAGCATCCGTTCGCAGACGTTCCGGCGTTTGACGTGCTCGGCCGTACCCCGCGACACCGCGCCCGTGAACGCCGCGGGCAGGTAGGCACTGACCAGGCCGTAGACCCAGATCGCCGCGTGCTCGGCGCCCAGCGCCTGCTGGACGGCGTCCGCCGTCTCCCCGGCGAGCTGGACACCGGCGGGCACCTCGACCGCGCCGGCGTCGTCGCCGCGGCCGAGTTTTTCCGAACTCTGCTGCAAGGCCGCGCAGCCCGCCGCGATCGACGCGACCATCCCGGCGCGGTAGCGGGGCAGCGAAGGCACGAGACCTTCGGCCTGCTTGCGTGCCGCGGCGAGCCGTTCCTTGAGCCCGTCCACCGACGACGGTGGCGTCTCCGCCGGGCCGGACTGCTCCGGCTTGGGCCGGTTGAGCCGGTCCACCTCGGTCTTGAGCGCCGCCGCGTGCGCGGCCCGGGCTGTCGCGACGGCCTCACCCTCGGCGCCCTTCACCGCCTTAGCACCCGCCGTGTCGGACTCCGCCGCGCGCAGCAGGGGACCCAGCGGGTCGGGGCTTTCGTCGAACCCGGGGGAGCAGGCGGCCGCCAGCGGCACGGCCACCGCGGCCAGCGCTCCCAACCGCAGGAAAGTGCGACGGCTCGGCAAGGTGGGCTCTGTCGATCTTCCGGTCACGCCGCCCCATCCTGCCAGTACCCCGTGCGGGGCCGCCGCTCGCGCGTCACGCGGGGGTCACCAGATAAGCTGGTCCACTACCGAACCCGGATCCACGCCGCCGGGTCGCCCACAGCCGAACAGGAGCGCTCCACCGTGCCCAACGACCTCGCCAGCAGGCTGGAGCCCATCGTGGCCGAAGCCGTCAAGGCCGCGGGTTTCGACCTCGATTCCTTCGAGGTCCAGCAGGCAGGCCGCCGTCAGCTGGTCAAGGTCGTCGTCGACGGGGACGACGGAGTCGGGCTGGACGAGGTGGCGAACGTCAGCCGGGCGGTCTCCGCCGCGCTCGACGAGAACGAGCACGTGCTCGCCAGCGCGTACACGCTCGAAGTCACTTCGCCGGGTCTCGACCGGCCGCTGACCGTGCGACGGCATTGGCGCCGCGCGAAGTTCCGCCTCGTGAAGGTCACCCCGGCCGAAGGGGCCGCGTTCATCGGCCGGGTCGGGCACGCGGGGGAGAAGTCCGCGCGCGTGCTCGTCGATGGCGAGATCCGGGACGTCGGTTACGCCTCGGTGGCCAAAGCGGTCATCGAGATCGAGTTCAAGCAACCACCTGCCGAGGACCTGAAACTGTTGGAAACCGATGCGTCGGCCCTGAACGCCGCCACCACGGAGCCGAAGGAGGAGCCGAAGTGAACGTCGACATCGCAGCGCTGCGCGCGATCGAGCGGGACAAGGACATCCCCTTCGAGACGGTGATCGAAGCGATCGAAACCGCGTTGCTCACCGCGTACAAGCACACCGAGGGCCACCAGCCGCACGCCAGGATCGACATCGATCACAAGAGCGGGCTGGTGCGCGTCCTCGCGCACACCCTGACCCCGGACGGCCAGACCGACGAGGAATGGGACGACACCCCCGAGGGCTTCGGGCGGATCGCCGCGACCACCGCGCGGCAGGTCATCCTGCAGCGCCTGCGCGACGCCGAGCACGAGAAGACCTTCGGCGAGTTCTCCGCCAAGGAGAACGAGCTCGTCGCCGGCGTGGTGCAGCGCGACGCCCGCGCCAACGCCCGCGGCATGGTCGTCATCCAGGTCGGCGACATCGAAGGCGTGCTGCCCGCGATCGAGCAGGTGCCCGGTGAGACCTACGAGCACGGCGACCGGATCAAGGCCTACGTCGTCACCGTCTCGCGCGGCAACCGCGGCCCGCAGATCACGCTGTCGCGTTCGCACCCGAAGCTGGTGAACAAGCTGTTCGCCCTGGAAGTCCCCGAGATCGCCGACGGCACGGTCGAGATCGCCGCCGTCGCACGGGAACCGGGACACCGGACCAAGATCGCGGTCCGTTCGACGGTGCCCGGCGTCAACGCCAAGGGCGCGTGCATCGGCCCGGTCGGCGCGCGCGTGCGCAACGTGATGAGCGAGCTGGCCGGCGAGAAGATCGACATCATCGACTTCTCGGAGGACCCGGCGAAGTTCGTCGGGAATGCGCTGTCGCCCGCGAAGGTTGTATCGGTCCGGGTCGTCGACGAGCGGGCCAAGACCGCTCGCGTCGTCGTCCCCGACTTCCAGCTTTCGCTCGCGATCGGCAAGGAAGGGCAGAACGCCCGCCTCGCCGCCCGGCTCACCGGCTGGCGGATCGACATCCGCAGCGATGCCGCTCCTGAGCAGGGTGATGAAGCACACGCCGGTGAGGCGCGGCCCGCCGCGGCAACCGGTTCGGCTGAGTGAAGGTCGAAGCGCTAGACTTACGAGTGGTTCAGAGTCCGCCGCCGGGAACCGACCCCCAGCACGACCGGGTAGCCCCGGTCCGCACCTGTGTGGGTTGCCGTCGGCGGGCCTTGATCGGCGAGTTGCTGCGAGTGGTCGCGGCGGACGGTCGGCTGATCGTCGACGAACGTCGGCGGTTGCCGGGCCGGGGTGCCTGGTTGCACCCCGAGCCGGACTGTCTGGCCAAGGCCGAGCGGCGCAGGGCGTTTCCCCGAGCACTTCGTGTTCCGGGGTCGCTCGACGCCCAGGGTGTCCACGAACGCCTGGAGCGGCTCGCCGAGGAGTGAAGGGCGCCGGGACATCCCCGGTGCCGGATGGAATCAGGAAGCAGGTCGACCCGTCATGAGTCAGCCGTGAAGCTGAATCAATGAACGCGCGACAATAGGACGAGGTCTGCGGGTCTGCCGCCGGCCTCCCCAGATGAGGAGAGCTGTGCCAGGCAAGGCCCGAGTACATGAGCTCGCGAAAGAGCTCGGCATCACCAGCAAGGAAGTTCTCGCCAAGTTGAAGGATCAGGGCGAGTTCGTGAAGTCCGCGTCGTCGACCGTCGAGGCGCCCGTGGCCCGACGTCTTCGTGACGCTTATTCGTCCAAGGACGGCCAGAGCAAGAAGCCCGTCCCGACTCCCGGCCCGCGCCCGCCGGCGAAGCCCGCTGCCCCGGCTCCGGCCGCGAAGCCCGCTCAGCCCGCGCCCGCGGCGAAGACCGAGGCCCCGGCC
>NZ_MUXN01000035.1 GCF_001995215.1 Amycolatopsis azurea DSM 43854 | reverse complement strand
CCGGGCGGCGGCCGCCGCCCGGCGGGTTCCGGCGCTGGGGGCGGCGCGGGGGTTCCTCACCCGGCCAGCCGGGTTCGTCGGCTTCGCCCGGCCATTGGGCACGGCGAGGTGCATCAGGCTCCTGGCCAGGCCAGGAGCGATTGCGGTCGTCGTTCACGAATGGGCCTCCCAGACCGGCGCTTCGGGGGTCGCCGCTCTGTGCTCAACTGCGTTTTCGATACCTGTCACTGACCCGCTGTCCTCTGCGACCGGGTCCGTGGCCGGGTGCTTCCCGGATCTCCTGTTCCGAGGACGTAGGACCGCACCAGGTGGTTCCAGTGACAGCTCCGGCAGACCTCGACCTCGTAGACGGTGAACTCGGCGAAGTGCCCGTCCATCCGCATCAGTTCTTCCGGTGTCTTGGCGGACCCGGCGACGTGCTTGAGCTCCTCGCCGTACACCCAGGACACCAGGGTCAGTTCCTCCCGATGACAGACCGGGCAGTCCTGCTCACCTGGTCGTCCGTGGAATTTCGCGGCCCGCAGGAGGTACGGACCCGCGTCGCAGACGTCGTATGTGCCGACCCGTCCGGAGTGGACGCCCTTGAGCAGCGCGCGCCGCTGTAAGGCGTAGTCCACGACCTGCCGCTGGTTTCGCACGCCAACAGAGTACGGGCTCTTGCTGTGTGGTCCACGCCCCGTTCTCGGCGGGACGGTGCGTGCGCGGTCGGACACGCCGAAGATTCGATAACTCTCCGGTGAATTTAGTCCGGTTCCGAAGCGCTCGATCGGGGTTAGCTACACCACTCCGATGTATCGGCGCGATATAGTGGGCCGGTAGGTTGACCGAGCCGGTCTCGGTGGCCAACGCGACCGGTCGCGGTTTGTTCCCGGAAGGGGGTGCGGTGTGCTCGAGCTCGCGATCTTGGGGCTGCTGCACGAGACCCCCATGCACGGTTACGTGCTGCGCAAACGTTTGCACGAGACGCTCGGGATGTTCCGGACGTTCTCGTACGGCTCGCTGTACCCGACGTTGCGTCGGCTGCTCCGTGCCGGTTACCTCGTCGAGGAGCTCGAAGAGGTGGAAGACCGGGCATGGGCACGCCGGGGCAAACGCGTGTACAAGCTCACCGCCGAGGGCAAGGAACGGTTCGCCGAACTACTCGGCGACGCCGGCCCGCAGACATGGGACGACGAAGGCTTCGGCGTCCACCTGGCGTTCTTTTCGAGGACACCGGCCGACGTCAGGATGCGAATCCTGGAAGGCCGTCGTCGTCGGGTCGAGGAACGCCGAGAAGGACTTCGGACGGCAATGGCGCGGGCCGAGGAGAAGATCGACCGCTACACCCGTGAGCTGCACCGGCTCGGGCTGGAGTCCAGCGAGCGGGAGGTGCGCTGGCTCAACGAGCTCATCGCGCACGAACAGGCCGAGCAGCGCGGACCGGAGACCTGAGGCGCTCTCCGTGCCCGCTGCGGATTACCTACAACTGTTGGACTAATGAAGGAGAAACCGGCATGGGCGAGAACCGCCGCGTTCGGGTGGCCATCGTGGGCGTCGGCAACTGTGCGGCCTCGCTGGTCCAGGGCGTTCAGTACTACCGCGACGCAGATCCCAGCACCCGCGTGCCCGGTTTGATGCACGTCGTGTTCGGCGAGTACCACGTCCGCGACATCGAGTTCGTCGCCGCGTTCGACGTGGACGCCAAGAAGGTCAGCCGCGACCTGTCCGAGGCGATCTTCGCCAGCGAGAACAACACCATCAAGATCGCCGACGTGCCGCCGCTGGGCGTCACCGTGCAGCGCGGTCACACCTACGACGGGCTCGGCCGGTTCTACCGCGAGACCATCGAGGAGTCCGACGAGGCCCCGGTCGACGTCGTCGCGGCGCTGCGCGAGGCCGAGGTCGACGTGCTCGTCTCCTACCTGCCGGTGGGTTCCGAAGAGGCCGACAAGTTCTACGCGCAGGCGTGCATCGACGCCGGTGTGGCGTTCGTCAACGCGCTGCCGGTGTTCATCGCCTCCGACCCCGAGTGGGCGGAGAAGTTCCGCGCGGCAGGCGTGCCGATCGTCGGCGACGACATCAAGTCCCAGGTCGGCGCCACCATCACGCACCGCGTGCTGGCGAAGCTGTTCGAGGACCGCGGCGTCCAGCTCGACCGGACGATGCAGCTCAACGTGGGCGGGAACATGGACTTCCTGAACATGAAGGAGCTGGAGCGGCTCGAGTCGAAGAAGATCTCGAAGACCCAGTCGGTCACCTCGCAGGTCGACCGCGAGCTCGGCAAGGGCAACGTCCACATCGGGCCGTCCGACTACGTGCAGTGGCTCGACGACCGCAAGTGGGCCTACGTCCGGCTCGAAGGCCGCGCCTTCGGTGACGTGCCGCTGAACCTGGAGTACAAGCTCGAGGTGTGGGACTCGCCGAACTCGGCGGGCATCATCATCGACGCCGTGCGTGCCGCGAAGATCGCGAAGGACCGCGGCATCGGTGGCCCGATCCTGTCGGCTTCCTCGTACTTCATGAAGTCGCCGCCGGAGCAGTACGACGACGCGACCGCGCGCGACGAGGTCGAGAAGTTCATCGCCGGCGAGGCGTGAGCTTCTTCTGACGTGAGCTGAAGGCTCCCGTCACCGCATACGACGCGGTGACGGGAGCCTTCGCTGCTTCAGGAGTAGGTAGGACTACTTGGTCAGGCGTGAGTACAACGCCGCTACCTGCTGTTTCCCCCGGTTTCGGGATGCCTGGGTCATTGAATCGGCCTGTTCTGCTCCGTAGTGTGATCGATTGACTACCGGAGCAGGGGAGGGCTCATGGCTGGTTATGACGTGGTGATCGAGAAGATCAGAGGTACGGGGCGAGCGGCGACGCGGGTCGCGGAAGGGCTGCGCGGGGCGACGTGCTCGGCGGCGGTGCCGTCGGGCGACGCCGGCATGCCGGGAGCGCGCTGTGTGGGCAAGCTCGCCGCGGTCAAGCAGGCCTTGCGGGATCGTGAGCAGGGCTACGAGCGGCGTCTCGACACGCATGCGGCGAGTATGGCGAAAGCCGCCGACCTCTATAGCAGTCGTGAAGACGCTGCCACGGCGGATCTCTCTGTCCCGGCGCAGTCGACGGGTGGGAGGAAGCCGGTCTGATGGTCACCTGGGCTGATGTGACTCGATGGGATTCCGCACCTCTGCAAGGCGCGGTCGGTGAGGTCAACACCGCGTACAACAAGGTCGTCGCATGCTCGGAAGACCTGCGCGGCATCACTACGGCCGACGGCTGGCACGGCACCGCGGCCGGAGCCGCTGCGGACGAGGTCGATCAGGTCATCGACGGCCTTGAGGAGTACGCCGCCGAGGTCGCCTCGTTGCGCCGAAGCGCGGGGGACGTCGGAGACGCGATCAGCGGCGTCATGAACGGCGTCAAGGAAGTCGAGGGGCTCGCCCGCGCCCACCACTTCACCGTCGGTGGCGACGGGGCGATCGTCGACAACGGGCCGCCCCCGGACACCCCGGAGGATCAGAGGGAAGCCGTCGCCCGCGAACGGGCGACGATCGCGGCGGAACTGCGCGATCGCGTTTCCGAGGTGCTCAGGAGCGCGACCGACATCGATGACGACTTCTGCCTCGTGCTCGACCGGATCATGTCCGGACAGACCATCGACGCGACCGGCAACGACAACGAGAACACCTCGCTCGCCGCGGCAGGCAATTCCGGCGCTGCCATGGGATCGCTCAGCATCCCCGCGCCACCGCCAGAGGGCGCGACGGCGGCTCAGAACGCCGCCTACTGGGCGACCTTGAGTGAAGCGCAGCGGACCCGGCTGGCCATGGACCGGCCGGAACTCGTCGGACCACGGGACGGTTTCTCGGCAAAGCAGCGCGACATCGCCAACCGTGAACTGTTGGACCGGCAGCAGTCCAGGTTGCGGCATGAACGCGACGAACTACAGCGAAAGATCACCGAGTTCCCTCGAACCGGAGCCGGTCAGATCAAGCTCAACGACCGGCTGGAGTTCGACGCGCTCAAGGCGGATCTCGACGAACTCGACGGGAAACTTCGCGGTCTCGACGACATCGACCACCGGCTTTCGATGAGCGATCCCGCCAGTCCGAACTACGACCCCACCAAGCAACGGCCCTACGTGCTGCGCATCGATGACGCGGGCGCAGGCCGGGCTGTCGTCGCGATGGGCAATCCTGATACGGCGCAAAACGTCGCGACCTACGTGCCCGGTACCGGGTCGGAGCTTTCCAAGGTCAACGGTGACCTCGGACGAGCGGACAGCATGGTCAGCGCCGCGCAGCAGGCCGGAGCGAAAACACCGTCGGTGATCACTTGGATCGGCTACGACGCACCGCCGGGCCTCATGGACGCTGCGAACGAGAGTTTCGCCGACAACGGGAAACATGCTCTCGACAGCTTCCAGGACGGACTGAGGGAAAGCCATCAAGGAGCTCCCTCTCACAACACAGTCCTCGGGCACAGCTACGGCACGACCCTCGTCGGACACGCTGCGAGAGACGAGCACCTCGCCGTAGACGACATCGTGCTCGTCGCCAGTCCGGGCGTCGGTGTCGATCACGCGAGCCAGCTCAACATGCCTCCCGAGCACGTGTACTCCACGACGGCCGCGAACGACGCGATCAACATCACCAACTTCCCTCGTATCGAGGGGCAGGGCGATCCCCTCGACCCCCTCGGTCCCGACCCCACCGACCCGGAATTCGGCGGCAGGACGTTCACCTCGGATCCAGGCCCAAGTGGCCCGATTCTCGGCAACAGCGAGGCCGCTCACAGCGAATACTGGACGCGAGACAACCCCGCTCTGCGCGACATGGGCCGAATAATCGCGGGAAAGCAGCCAGGTAATTGATGCAGAACAGGAAAGTGACCTTCTCAAGTGCGGCGTCGGCGATGCTGCTTCTCTGTGTCGCGAGTTGTGACAGTCCTCAGGAGGGCGAAGTGGGTGGCACGATAACGATTCAAGAGGCGAACCAGCGGCTTGAAGGCTATATCCAGCAGGCAAAGACGGCTCTTCCGGCGTCAGCCGTGTTGGTGCTGCGCGGGCAGAGCAAGGAAGCGCCTTGTGATGATCCGAGTGACAACGGGCCGAAGGGGCGGGTCGTGGCCGATCGCGGTTACCAGGTGACCGGCCTGGCTGCTGCGGGTATTTCGGAGTACTTCAGTGCTCTGCGCTCGTGGGCGCAGAACAACAACTACCAAGTCCTGCAAGAGAAGCAGAACCCGCAGTACCTCTGGCTGGAAAGGCGTGACGACGGATTCCGTCTGGCGTTGGATTCCAACGAGTCCGGCGAGCTGTATCTGAACGGCTCGTCGCCCTGCGTCTGGCGCAATGGCACACCGGAGCCGACCAGCTAGGCGTCGGGCAGTGACGCCAGTGCGGCGGGTAGATCCGTGATCGACCCGATCACCGTCGTCTGCGCCAGCACCGCCGGATCCGGCGGGAAGTGCGGATTCGGCACCGCGTACACCGTCATCCCTGCGGCCAGCGCCGCGCGCAACCCGTTCGTCGTGTCCTCGACGGCCGCGCAGTTCTTCGGCTCCGCGCCCAGCAGTTCGGCCGCCTTCAGGTAGACGTCGGGCGCCGGTTTTCCCGCGCCGACCTGCTCCGAGGACACCGCCGTCGGCACCGGTAGCCGCGTGATGTCCAGGAACGCCTTGATCAGCAGCGGCGGCGACGAGCTCGCGATCGCCACCGGCCAGTGCTTCGCGACCTCGCGCACGACGTCCGGGGCGCCCGGGATGATCGGCGGCTTCTCCGCGTACCGCCGCGCCATCCGTTCGATCACCACCTGCGCGACGTCCGCCGGACGGAGCTGGACGCCCAGGTCGTGTGCCAGGTAGGCGGCCCATTCCGGGGTGCTCATCCCCTGCATCGCCCTGGTCGACTCGTCGCGCCAGGTGCCGTGGAACTCGTGGACGACGGCCCGGCGGACCTCGTCCCATGTCGTTTCCGAATCCACCAGGACACCGTCGAGATCGAAGATCACCGCTTCCACGCCTTCAACCCTAGGCGTTGGCACCCTGTGCGGCAGATTACTTAGCCATGCTCAGTAATTTTAGTTAGCATGGCTAAGTGACCACGAAAGTCGCCGACCTCGCGCACCGGCTCCGCCCGCTGGTGTTCCGGCTGTACTACCTCGTCCGCCGGGAGACCCCGCAGGTACAGCTCACCCTCACCCAGGGATCGGTGCTGTCGGAACTGTTGAACGGCGGACCGCGCCGGATGAGCACGCTCGCCGACCTCGAACGGGTCCGGATGCCGACGATGACCGACGTCGTCCGCCGTCTCGAACGGCTCGGCCTGGTCAGCCGTCGTCCGGATCCCGCCGACGGCCGGGCCGTGCTCGTCGAGGTCACCGAGGTGGGGCAGCGCTTCCATCGCCGGTTGATCGTCGCCAGGGAGGAATTCCTCCGCGAGCGGCTCCTCGAACTGGACGAGTACGACCGCGCCGCGATCGAAGCCGCGCTCCCCGCCCTCACCAGGTTGCTGCGGCACGAAACTCAGGAAGACAAGAAGGAGGAACTGATCCGCGATGAGCGCTGAGTCCCACTCGAGCCTGTTGGACGCCCTGAAAGGACAGCCCAAACAGGTATGGATCACCGCGTTCGCCGCGGTCATCGCGTTCATGGGCATCGGGCTGGTCGACCCGATCCTGTTGTCGATCGCCGAAGGCCTGCACGCGACGCCGTCCGAAGTGACCCTGCTGTTCTCCTCCTACCTGGGCGTCCAGGTGGTGGCCATGCTCTTCACCGGTGCCATGAGCGCCCGCTTCGGCGCCAAGCGCACGGTGATCACCGGCCTGTCGCTGATCGTGCTGGCCACCGCGCTGTGCGCCGCCGCCGGCTCGATCGAGCAGCTCGTCGGGCTGCGCGCGGTCTGGGGTCTCGGCAACGCCTTCTTCATCGCGACCGCGCTGTCGGTGATCGTCGGTGCCGCCGCCGGTGGCCAGTCCGGCGCGATCCTGCTCTACGAGGCCGCGCTCGGTGTCGGTCTCGCGGTCGGCCCGCTGCTGGGCGCCCTGCTCGGCAGCATCTCCTGGCGCGGCCCGTTCTTCGGCACGGCCCTGCTGATGGCCGGCGCGCTGGTGCTCTGCGCGGTCTTCCTCCGCAAGGACGCCCACGAGGACCGGCCACGTATCCGCCTGCTCGACCCGATCCGCGCCCTCAAGCACACCGGCCTGCTGCGCACTTCGATCGGTTCCGCCCTCTACACCGCGGCGTTCTTCGCCGTCCTCGCCTGGTCGCCGTTCGTGCTGGAGTGGAGCGCGGTCGCGGTCGGCCTGGTGTTCTGCGGCTGGGGTCTGTGCGTGGCGGTGGCGGGCGTGGTCCTCGCCCCGCGGCTCGCGGCGAAGTTCGGCGAACGGCACGCGACCGTGCTGGCCGTGCTCGCCTACGCCGTCCTGCTCGCGGTGATGCTGGTGCCGAGCAAGCCGGTGCTGGTGGCCGCGATCATCGCCTCGGGTCTGGTGTCCGGCCTGCTCAACACGCTGTTCACCGGGATGGCGATGTCCATCAGCGACGCTCCCCGTCCGGTGGCCAGCGCGGGCTACAACTTCCTCCGCTGGATGGGCGGCGCGGTCGCCGCGACCCTGGTCGGCCACGTGGCCGAGTGGTTCGGCTCGCCGCACGCGCCGTTCCTGGTCGCCGCCGTGCTCTGCGTCCTCGCCGGTGGACTGCTCGCCGCGCGCCGCACCAAGCCGGACGTGTACCGGGTGCCCGAGGAGGCCGCGCTCGTCGGCGAAGAGTTCTGATCTGTACGGAAAGTGAACAATGGACCAACGGGGGGTTTCCTCCCGTTGGTCCATTGCCCTAGCGTCGACCTCCCGAACTGCCTGACCGGAGGTCCGCGTGAAGTTCCTTCCGTTACTGGCCGGCCACTCACCAAGCCGGGCTTCAGTGACCTGTACCTATCGCTGTGGCGACGCGTGCTTCCACGACGCCCCGAACACCTCGGACAACCCCACCTTCGCCGAGGTGCTCGGCGCGGTGAGCCGCCGCGGCGCGCTGAAGGCGACCGCCGTCGTCGCGCTGGCCGCCGGAACCCCGATCGCGCTCGCCGCGCCCGCGTCCGCCGAGCCCGGGGCCGCGCCGACCGGCCGCCCGAAACCGCCGCCGGGCACCGACTACCGGCGCGTCCAGCCGAACACGCTCGACGCCGTCGTGGTGCCCGAGGGCTATGAGCAGGGCATCGTGATCCGCTGGGGTGACGCGGTCCTGCCTGGCGCGCCGGAGTTCGACTTCGACCACCAGACCGCCGAGGCGCAGGCGAAGCAGTTCGGCTACAACTGCGACTTCGCCGCGCTGCTGCCGCTCGACCGCTGGGGACTTTGCTCGCTCCTGGTCACGAACCACGAGTACACCTCGGAAGAGTTCATGTTCCGCGGTTACGACCGCGAGAACCCGACCGAGGAACAGGTCAAGATCGCCTGGGCCGCACACGGCCTCACCGTCGTCCAGGTGTCGCGCGGACGCGACACCGGGCACCTGCGGCCGAAGATGTCCCGCTACAACCGGCGGATCACGCTGCACACCCCGTTCAAGGTGACCGGTCCGGCGGCGGGCAGCGACCTGCTCAAGACCGCCGCCGACCCGACCGGCACGGTGGTGCTGGGCACGATGAACAACTGTGCCGGTGGGGTCACGCCGTGGGGCACGATCCTCTCCGGCGAGGAGAACATCAACCAGTACTTCGGGAACGCGGAGACGGTGACCGATCCCGTGGCGCGCAAGCGATTCGCGCGTTACGGCATCAAGGGAACCGCGACCACCCGCAAATGGGAGCGGTTCGACGCGCGCTGGGACATCGCCAGGGAAGCGAACGAGGCGCACCGGTTCGGCTGGGTGATCGAGCTGGACCCGAACGATCCGGACAGCACCCCGGTCAAGCACACGCATCTGGGCCGGTTCAAGCACGAGACGGCGAACATCCGCGTCGCCAAGGACGGCCGCGTCGTCGCCTACTCCGGTGACGACGAGCGTTTCGAGTACATCTACAAGTTCATCTCCAAAGGGCGGATGAAGCCGGGCGACAGCGCGCATGCCCGGCGGCACAACATGACCCTGCTCGACGACGGCACGCTCTACGTCGGCCGGTTCACCGGCGACAGCCCCGTCGCCGAGATCGACGGCACCGGGAAACTGCCCAGTGACGGCGAATTCGACGGCAGCGGCGAGTGGATCCCGCTCGCGTCCGGCAAGAAGTCCTTTGTGGACGGAATGACCGCCGACGAGGTGTACGTCTTCACGCGCGAGGCCGCCGACCGCGTCGGCGCGACCAAGATGGACCGCCCCGAGGACATCCAGGCGCATCCCCGCACCGGCCGGATCTACTGCGCGCTCAGCAACAACGTCGAACGCGGCAACCCCGGCAAGGAAGGCGCCACCGAGCCCAACCCGCGGCTGAACAACAAGCACGGTCAGGTGCTGGAGTTCGAGGAACGCCGTGGCGACGCGCTCGCGCTGACGTTCAGCTGGCGGCTGTTCCTGGTGTGCGGCGATCCGTCGTCGCCGGACACCTACTTCGCCGGGTTCCCCAAGGACCAGGTCTCGCCGATCTCCAGCCCGGACAACGTGGCCTTCGACAAACACGGCAACCTGTGGATCTCCACCGATTCGGCGGGCGCGCTCGGCATCAACGACGGCCTGTACTCGGTGCCGCTGGAGGGCCGCAACCGCGGGGAGCTGAAGCTGTTCCTCACCGTGCCCCGCGGCGCGGAGACCTGCGGGCCGATCGTCGAGGAGAAGATCGTCACGGTCTGTGTCCAGCATCCGGGTGAAATCGACGGGGCGAATGCCGACAAACCGGCCTCCCATTGGCCCGACGGAGGCGGAAATCAGCCCCGTCCGTCGGTGGTGGCGGTCTGGAAACCCGGCAGGCATGGCCTGGCGGACATCGGTTCTTAGTCGATAACCAACGATCTAGCAGTACTTTTGGTCGATGGCGCGCCGCCGGTCCGGCAGCGCGCCATCGCTCGTTCGCGCGCTGTTCATCTTCTGGCCAGGACCGGCTCTTGTTCGTCGCTTAACGTCACGGCGTTCCCCCGACTGGACTACGTGAACCCACCGCGAACATGGAGGCCCTGTGTCCTTCGAGCCTCAGCGGCTCCTGCCGTTGATCACCTCACATCCCGGCGGCCGCTCCGCGGTCACCTGCGAGTACCGCTGCGGCAACGCGTGCGCCCACCCCGAGCCGAACACGTCGGACAACGAGTACTTCGGCGACGTCGTCAAGAACATGCTGTCCCGTCGTGGCGCGTTCAAGGCCGGTGCCGTGATGGCGGCGGCCGCCGGTGGTTTCGCCGCGCTGTCCGGCACCGCCGCCGCTGCCGAGCCCACCGACGTCGCGGCCGCGGGGCACGGCAGGCCGGGCCGCCCCGGCCGTCCGGTGCCCGGCACCGACTTCGAAGCGGTGCCGCCGAACAAGGTCGACGCGGTCACCATCCCCGAGGGCTACGACCAGCGTGTCGTCATCCGCTGGGGCGACGCCGTCGAGTGGGGCGCGCCGAAGTTCGACTTCCACAAGCAGACCGCGGCCGCGCAGGCCAAGCAGTTCGGCTACAACAACGACTTCGTCGGCCTGATCCCGCAGGACCCGCTGGGCATCGGCAACCTGCTGGTGGTGAACCACGAGTACACCACCGAGGTCCACATGTTCCCGGCCGACCAGTACGACCCGGCCAACCCGACCGAGGAACAGGTCAAGATCGCCTGGGCCGCCCACGGTCTTTCGGTCGTGCAGACCTTCCGCGACCCGATCGGCGGCGCGCTGCGCGCCGTGCCGAGCCCGTTCAACCGCCGCATCACGCTGAACACCGCCTTCGAGGTGCGCGGACCGGCGGCCGGTTCGAAGTTCCTCAAGACCTCCGCGGACCCGACCGGCCGCAAGGTCTTCGGCACGCAGAACAACTGCGCCGGCGGCGTGACCCCTTGGGGCACCGTGCTTTCCGGTGAGGAGAACGTCAACCAGTACTTCGCCAACGCGGCGAGCGTCACCGACCCGGTCGCGGCCGCGCGCCTCAAGCGCTACGGCTTCTCCGGCGCCGGGACCACCCGCAAGTGGGAGCGGTTCGACAAGCGCTGGGACCTCGCGCAGGAACCCAACGAGGCCAACCGGTTCGGCTGGGTCGTCGAAATCGACCCGAACGACCCGAACTCGACGCCGGTCAAGCACACCGCGCTCGGCCGGTTCAAGCACGAGGCCGCGAACATCAAGATCACCAAGGACGGCCGGGTCGCCGTCTACTCCGGTGACGACGAGCGCTTCGAGTACATCTACAAGTTCGTCTCCAAGGGCAAGTACAAGCCGGGCAAGAGCGCGCACGCGCGCCGCCACAACTCGGCGCTGCTCGACGACGGCACCCTGTACGTCGCCCGCTTCACCGGCGACAGCCCGGGCGAGATCGACGGCACCGGGAAGCTCCCCAAGGACGGCGAATTCGACGGCGTCGGCGAGTGGATCCCGCTGGTCTCCGGCGACAAGTCCTTTGTGGACGGTTTCACCGCCGAAGAGGTCTACGTGTTCACGCGGCAGGCCGCGGACAAGGTCCAGCCGACCAAGATGGACCGCCCCGAGGACATCGAGCCGAACCCCGTCAACGGCCGGATCTACGCCGCGCTGACGAACAACAGCGACCGCGGCGCGGCGGGCAAGGCGGGCGTCGACGAGCCGAACCCGCGGATCAACAACCGCAACGGGCACGTCCTCGAATGGGAAGAGGACCGCGGCGACTCGGCGGCCACCAAGTTCTCCTGGCGGCTGCTGCTGGTCTGCGGTGACCCGAAGACGGCGGACACCTACTTCGGCGGCTTCCCGAAGGACCAGGTCAGCCCGATCTCGTGCCCGGACAACGTCGCGTTCGACCGGCACGGGAACCTGTGGATCTCCACCGACGGCAACGCGCTCGGCTCCAACGACGGCCTGTTCTCGGTGCCGGTCGACGGCCCGGAACGCGGTCACGTCAAGCAGTTCCTCTCGGTGCCGGTCGGCGCGGAGACCTGCGGCCCGGTGGTGACCGACCACCTGGTGCTCGTCGCCGTGCAGCACCCGGGCGAGAACGCCGCCAGCTCGGCGAACCCGACGTCGCACTGGCCGGACGGCGGCACCACGCAGCCGCGGCCGTCGATCGTTTCGGTGTGGAAGAAGGGCCGCTGGGGCCAGGTCGGCCGCATCGGCGTCAAGTAAGCCCGTGACCGGGACGCCGCTGCCGTGGGAAGACGGCAGCGGCGCCCGGTCACTCTCGGTTCTGCCTGATCGGGGCCCTCGTCGACACGGTTCAGCGATTACGGAACCGGGGACGGATAACTAGCTTCAGCCCTGTGAAACGGGCACTGGTGTTGATGACGGCCGGAACACTCCTGCTGGCCACGGGCGCTTTTCCCGCACGGGCGCAGGCCCCGGACATCCCGTCCGGCTGCACCGGCGGTGCCGCGCCGAACCCGAGCGTGGAGCAGGGCAGCCCGCCCACCGGGTACACGTTCAACCCGGCCGCCCCGGTGCCCGCCGGCACGTCGAGGAGCAAGCACCCCCGGCTGTCGACGGCGGGCGGTTACCAGCAGGACGGCGGCAAGTACGCCCTGATCTCGACGCCGGACAAGATGGTCAGCACCGCCTACGCGGCGATGAGGTTCGTGCCCGGCGCCGTCTACACGCTGACCGGCTGGACCGGCACTAACGACGTCAACCTCCGGCGCGCGGACGCCGTGCGGGAGACGGGACTGCGGTTCTACAACGCGTCGGACAAGGTCGTCCTGGAGAACAAGCTCAAGGTCGCGCACGCCGTCGAGACCGACGGCAAACTGGCGAGGCAGGACTTCCCGGCGTCGGTCGCCCCGCCGACGGCGAGCTCGGTGAAGTTCTTCGCCGCCACCGACCACAACTGGGTCATGTGGGACTGCGTCCACCTGCGGATCGACTCGTTCTCGGTGAAGGCCGAGGTACGGGATCCGGCGAGCGGCGCCTGGGGTGCCACGGCCACCATCGAGGCGGGCACCACCGCGAACTACCGCTTCACGGTGACCAACGACGGCACCACGACGCTGGCGGCGGTCAAGGTCGACGACCCGTACTGCGACGCACAGCCGACGCCGATCGCGACCCTCGACGCCGGCAAGTCCGCGACCGTCACCTGCGACCACAAGAACGTCACCGAAGCGGACAACGGCCACGTCAGCACCGTGACCGTCTCCAGCGGCGCGCTGCCGAAGAAGACCTCGACCACGACCATCAAGGTCACCCCGCCGCCCGCGATCGACGAGATCGGCGAGTTCGTCTGGAACGACGTCGACCGCAACGGCCTCCAGAACGACGGTGAGCCCGGTGTCCCGGGTGTGAAGGTGACATTGAAGGACGCGTCGGGCACTGCGCTCGGCACGCTCACCACGGACGCCGGCGGCAAGTACCGCTTCACCAAGCTGAAGGACGGCATCTACCAGGTCTGCTTCGACATCGGCGCGCTTCCGCCCGAGTTCGCGGGCTACACGTACACGGCGAAGGACGTGGGCGACGACGCGAAGGACTCCGACGCCGATCCGACGTCGGGCTGCACGGCGACCACCACGGTCGGACCGCGGAAACGGCAGGACCTGACGCTCGCGGCGGGGCTCAACGCGCCGATGAGCAAGCTGGGCGACTTCGTCTGGCTGGACAAGGACAAGGACGGCCTGCAGGGCCGCGACGAGCTCGGCGTCCCGGACGTGAAGGTGACTTTGAAGGACGCTTCCGCGAAGGAGGTCGGTTCGACCGTGACGGGGCCGGACGGCCGGTACTCCTTCGGAAGCGTGCTTCCGGGCTCGTACCAGGTGTGTTTCGACGCCGGGGCGCGGCAGCTCACCCGGGCTGGCGCCGCGCAGTACAACGGCACCGATTCGGCGGCGGACCCCGCGACCGGATGCACGCCGGTGGCCAAGCCGGGGGCGCCGGAGGATCTGACCAGGGACGCCGGGCTGATCGAGCCGTAATTGTCGGTGGGTGCCGCTAGCGTCGCCCACCGTGACCTCCCACCTCGATTCCACCCGCGAGTCCTACGACACCGTCGCCGAGGACTACGCGATCCGGGTCGGACAGCTCTTCGACCAGGAGCCGATCGGCCGCGCGATGCTGGCCGCGTTCGCCGAGCAGGTGCGCGGCGCGGTCGTCGACGTCGGCTGCGGCCCGGGTCATGTCACCGCCCACCTGGCGTCGCTCGGCCTCGACGTCGCCGGTGTCGACTTGTCGCCGAAAATGGTCGAGATCGCCCGTCGTCGGTACCCTGACCTGCGGTTCTCCGTCGGCTCGATGACCGCCCTCGACCTCCCCGACGGTGAGCTGGGCGGTCTCGTCGCCTGGTGGTCGATCTTCCATCTGCCGCCCGAGGAACTCCCGAAGGTGTTCGCGGAGTTCCGCCGCACGCTCGCGCCCGGCGGCCGTCTGCTGATCGGATTCCACGTCGGCGACGAGCGGCTGAGCCCGGAAACGGCGTACGGCCACCCGGTCACCTACGACGCCTACCTGCTGGAACCCGGCAGGATCGCCGACCTGCTGGGTCAGGCGGGCTTCGAGGTCGCCGCGCGGCTGACCATGGAAGGGAGGAAGCGGCCTCAGTCGTGTCTGTCCGCCCGCGCGGTTTGACTCGCCGGTCGCGGGCCTGATCTCCTTCGCACGCAACCGAGCCGGGCGGAGCCATGACGCAGACGAACACGACCACGGGCGAGAACACGCCCGACTGGCCTTCGCGCGCCTGGTTCCGGCGGCCGTCGACCTGGACGTGGTTCGGGTTCGGCCTGGTGCTGATGGTCTACGCCGACCTGGCCTGGAGCCGCCGCTGGATGAGCGACGACGGGCTGATCGTGCTGCGGACGGTCCGCCAGATCCTCGCGGGTAACGGGCCGGTGTTCAACATCGGCGAGCGCGTCGAGACCAACACCAGTCCTTTGTGGACGGCGGTGCTGAGTGTCCTCGGGATGATCCCGGGGGTGCCGCTGGAGTGGATCTCCGTGGTGACCGGGCTGGTCTTCTCGGTCGCCGGGCTGTTCTTCGGCCTGGACGGCGCCCGGCGGCTCTACCAGCCGTTGGCGTTCCACGGGCTCGCGCCCGCCGGGGCACTGGTCGTCTGCGCGCTGCCGCCGTTCCGCGACTTCGCGACGTCCGGACTGGAGACCGGCCTGATCACGTTGTGGCTGGGCGGCACCTGGTGGCTGCTCGTCCTCCGTCTGTCCACAATAGACGATTTGCGGACCTGGCCGGTCGCGCTGGTCGCCGGGCTCGGGCCGCTGGTGCGGCCGGATCTCGCGCTCTTCAGCGTCGTCGCCTTGTCGGCGCTGCTCGTGCTTTCGTGGCCGGGACGCCGTCGAGTGGTGGGGTTGCTGGCCGTGGCGGCCGCGCTTCCGTTGGCGTATCAGGTGTTCCGGATGGGCTACTACGGTCTGCTGACGCCGAACACCGCGTTGGTCAAGGAGGCGTCTGAGGCGAACTGGGCGCGCGGCTGGGCGTACTTCGTCGACCTTGTCCAGCCGTACTGGCTCTGGCTCCCGCTGCTGTTGCTCGCGGCCGTCGTCGTCACCGTCGCGTCCACTGTGGACAAAACCTTCGCGGTGCTCACCGCGGTCCCGGTCGTCGGCGCGGTGCTCCTTTCGGCGTACGTGGTCAGGGTCGGCGGGGACTTCATGCACGGGCGCATGCTGCTGCCGGCGCTGTTCTGCCTGCTGCTGCCCGTGCTGGCCCTGCCGGTGACGAGGCTGACCACGGTGTTCCTGGTGAGCGTCGGGATCTGGGCGTTCGCCGCCGGGTCGCTTCGCCCGCCGTACTCCGCTGCTCCGAGTGCTGTCGGCGTCACCGACGAGCGGGCGTACTGGTCGAAGACGACAGGGCACGAGTACCCGATCCTGGCCGAGGACTACGCCGGCCACCCGCTGATGCCGTCGACGCTGGACGCCATCCACGGTGTGAACGGCCCTGCGGTGCTGGTCCAGGACTACGCGACCAGACGCTGGTACGCGTACCCGACGGACCGGCCGTACGTGACCGTCGCCGCGGACAGCATGGGCGCCCTCGGCGTGCTGATCCCGCTCGACATGCGGCTTCGCGACGGTTACGGCCTCGCCAACCCGTTCGCCGCGCATTCGACGGCGCTCCCCAACGGCAGGCCTGGACACCAGAAATGGCTGCCCCCGGTGTGGGAACTGGCGAATTCGGCGCGCCTCCCGATCGCCGAGGGCGGCCCGGCCCGCGCCGCCGACGTCGCGGCCGCGCGGGTGGCGCTCAGCTGTCCGGAGATCGCGGCGATCGACGCGTCGGTGCGGGATCCGCTGACGGCCGGACGGTTCGCGGACAACCTCATCGGGTCGTTCACCCGCGGCTCCGTGCGGTTCTCGCGGGTGGTGACGCCTCCAGTCACCTGCGGTACCTGACCCGCCCGCGGTGTGTCGTCCCTCCAATCACGCGAGATCGCCCTCCAATCACGCGAGTTCCGTCTCTGATCACGCGAGATACGCTTTCGAGCACGCGAGATCGCCGTACTAGCGTGGCGGCCATGGCTGATCTCCCCCTCGCCCTCGTCACCGGCGCCACCCGCGGTATCGGCGCCGCGGTCGCCCGCGCGCTCGCCCCCACGCACCGGCTGCTGCTCGGCGGCCGCGACGCCGACGCGCTCGGCGAACTGGCGGGCACGCTGCCCGGCGCCCGGGCGTGGCCGGTCGAGCTGACCGATGCCGAGGCGCTGGAAGCGGCGACCGCCGAGTTCGGCGAACTGGACGTGCTGGTGCACTCGGCCGGCGTCGCGCGGCTCGGCACGATCGAGGAGACCACCGACGCCGATTGGCGGGCGAACTTCGAGGTCAACGTGCTCGCCGTCGTCACGCTGACCAGGCAACTGCTGCCCGCGCTTCGTACCGCGAAGGGGCATGTCGTGGTGATCAACTCGGGTGCCGGGCAGAACGCGCGTCCGGGCTGGGGTGCGTACGCGGCGAGCAAGTTCGCCGTCCGCGCCTTCGCCGACGCGCTGCGGGAGGAGGAGTCCACGCTGCGGGTGACGTCGATCTACCCCGGCCGCACGGACACCGAAATGCAGCAGGCGATCATCGCCGACGAGGGTCGTGCTTACGAGCCGGAACGCTTCCTGCGCCCCGAATCCGTCGCGGCCGCTGTTCTTGCCGCGGTCAGCGCCACCGGCGACGCGCACCCGACCGAGGTGACCCTGCGCCCACGGGGCCTGGTCTGACTCCGCTCCCGCGCTTTCCGGCTTGTGCCCCCAATGTCGCATTGGAGACGCTCAGCGTCCCTAATGCGACATTGGGAACCTTGCTGCACCCGCCCGGCCGCGGTCGTGTCGCGAAAGCCACTTTCAGGACCTCAGGTGTCCCCAAAGCCACTTTCGCGACATCCGCACCCGCCCGGCCGAGGTTGTCCACAGCCCCTCACCGTTGTGGACAACCTCGCCCCCGCCAGCGCTTTCCCGCAGTTCCCGCCCCCAACCCCCGATAGACTGGCCTCGGGGCCGCCCCCTGGGATGGGCGGGGGGCTGGGTAGGTGAGTTAAGAGCGCAGACGTGCGGAGGTGTCGGCGACTTCGGCCTGGACTTGCGTGCGGTCGACCCGCAGGGATTCACCGTCGCCGACGACCTGTTCGCCTGCCACCCACACGTCGCGCACGCGGCGTGAGCCGGCGGCCCACACCAGGTTGGAGAGCAGTTGCTCGTCCGGGACGTCGAGGCCCGCGGCGAAGGCGGGGTCGTCGAGGTCGACGTGCACCAGGTCGGCCCACCGGCCGGGTTCGAGCGCGCCGATGTCGGTGCGGCCCAGCGCGTCGGCGCCGCCGCGGGTGCCGAGCAGGAAGGCGTCGGCCGCGGTCAGCACGGTCGAGTCGCCGGTCGCGAGCCGCGCGAACATCGCCGAGAGCTGGAGTTCCTCCCACAGGTCGATGTCGTCGTTCGACGCCGGGCCGTCCGTGCCGAGCCCGATGGCGACGCCCGCCTTGCGCAGCTCAGTGACCCGCGCGATGCCCGAAGCGAGCTTCGCGTTCGAGCCGGGGCAGTGCGCCATGCCGACGCCGCGCGCCGCGAACAGCGCGATGTCCTCGTCGGACAGGTGGATGGCGTGCGCGGCCAGGGTCCGGCCCCGCAGCATCCCGACCTTCTCCAGCAGCGCGGGCACCGAGCCGTGCGCTTCACGCTGCTTGACGTCTTCGAGCGCCGCCTCGGCCACGTGGATCTGCACCAGCGCGCCGCGTTCGGCCGCCGATTCCGCGGTCGCCCGCAGTGCCTCTTCGTTCAGCATGTACGCCGAGTGCGGCCCGTAGCCGACCTCGATCCGCTCGCCGGGGCCGAACCGGAGACCGTCGGTGTCGATCCAGCGTTCGATGCCCTTCAGCATCGCGCGCCAGTCCATCCCGGGCAGTTCCATGATCGGCGGGCCCAGGATCACGCGGCCACCGGTGGTGAGCACCGCGTCGGCGAGCTGTTCGCCTTCGAAGTACATCTCCGCGCTGGTCGTGACACCGTGCCGCAGCATCTCGACCGAGCCCAGCACCATGCCGGTGCGGATGTCGGCGGGCTTCAGCTTCGCTTCGGCGGGCCAGATGATCTCGGTCAGCCACCGCAGCAGCGGCAGGTCGCCGCCCATCCCGCGCAGCAGCGTCATCGGGCTGTGCGCGTGCGTGTTGACCAGACCGGGCAGGAGAAGACCGCTCAACCGGGTCACGGGAGCGGACGTTTCGGGAGCTTCGGCAGCGGGGCCGACATGGGTGACACGCCCGGCCTCGTCCACGTCGACCACGGCGTCACGCAGCAACGAGCAAGCGGGGTCGGCGGGGAGAACGACAGGAGCGTGGAAACGGCGTTGCATGACCGAGAGCCTACTTTCAGTCGACGACCCCGCTACGCCACGCCCACGCCGCGATCTCCACCCGGTTCCGCGCACCCACCTTGCCCTGCACAGACGCCAGATGCGTCTTCACCGTGGACAGCGAGAGGAACAGCTCGGCCCCGATCTCGGTGTTCGTCAGCCCCTTCGCAGCCGCCTTGACCACGTCCAGCTCCCGCGCGGTCAGCGGCTCCGAGGGCGGGATGATCTCGCGTTTCACCGCGCCACCGTCGAAATGCTTCAGCAGCCGGACGGTGATCTGCGGCGACACCAGCGCGTCCCCGCGCGCGGCCGCGCGCACCGCCTCGATCAGCAGCGCCGGGCCCGCGTCCTTCAGCAGGAACCCGCTCGCGCCGTTCCGCAGCGCGGTGTGCACGTACTCGTCCAGGTCGAACGTCGTGACCACCACCACCTTCAGCGGATCGGCGACGTCCGGGCCCGCCAGCTGCTTGGTGACCTCGAGCCCGTCGATCCCCGGCATGCGGATGTCCAGCAGGCAGACGTCCGGCCGCAGTTCACGCGCCTTCGCGACCGCCGAGACACCGTCCGGGACGTCGGCGACCACCTCGATGTCGTCCTGCGCGTCCAGGATCATCCGGAAGCCGATCCGCACCATGTCCTGGTCGTCGGCGATCAGTACCCGGATCACTCTTCTCCTTCAAGTGGTAGCCACGCTTCGACGCGCCATCCGCCGCCCGGCGCCCGCCCGGCGGAGAGCCGGCCGTGCAGCAGGGCGACCCGTTCGCGCATGCCGATCAGACCGTAACCGCCCGACCCGCCGGCCGGACGGCGATCCGGCTCGCGTCCGTCGTCGGTCACCTGGAGGTGCAGTTCGCTCCCGGCCACCTCGGCGATGACCAGCGCCTCCTTCGCGCCCGACGCGTGCTTGCCGATGTTCGTCAGCGACTCCTGCACCAGCCGCAACGCCGACCGCCCGACCTCGTGCGGCACGTCCGACGGCAGTTCGAGCTTCATCGACGTCTTCACGCCGTGGTTCGACCGTTCGATCAGCGACCGCAGATCGGCGGCGAGATCGGTGGTGGCCTGCTCGCTGAACTCGCTGCTTCCGGCGGGCGCGTCACCGCGCATGCTCCGCACGAGCCGCCGCATCGCCGCGAGCGCCTCCACCCCGGCGTCCTCGATCCGGCCCATCGCCTCGACCGCGACCTGCGGGTTCTTCTCGCCCATCATCTTCGCAGCCTGCGCCTGCACGACGATCCCGGTGACGTGGTGGGCGACAACGTCGTGCAGTTCCCGTGCCAGCGCCATCCGCTCCGACGTCTGCGCGTCGCTGATCGCCGACTGGATGACCTGCGTCCGCTCCGAATCCCGCGAACGCAGCGCCAGGCCGACAGCCACCGAGATACCGAGCAGCAGTACCCCGGCGACCGCGAACCCGGCGATGTCGTCCGGATCGGTCATGAGCCGGGGCGTCGGCCGGTTGGTGTTGAGGATGCAGGCGCCCGCCACCACCGCGGACAGTGCGGCGATCCGGGTCGTGGCCTTGCTCAGACCGACCGCGCGGACCAGGGTGATGACCAGCCCCATCCCGGCGACGATCTGCGTCCCCGGCACCCCGCCTGGTGTCGGGTAGTCGTAGCGAAGCCGGAGGAACGGCGTCACCAGCGCCGAAAGCACCATGACCGCGGTGAGCGCGACCATCGCGTCGGCCGGTCGCCGCGGCGCCGCGACAGCGATGACCGCGGCGATGATCGAGCAGACCAGTACGGGCAGGCCGTGCGCCCCGCTGGCGTAGGTGAAGCTGAATTCCAGGATCAGCGCGATGCTCAACATGCCGATGAGCGGCCATTGGCCCATCACCAGCTTGTTGAGCTTCTGCAGCGTCTCGTAGCGCTTCGGATTCGTCATGCGGTCGCGCCCTGGAATCGCGAAGACCAGCGTGCCGCCCAGCAGGATGCCGCCGAACAGCATCGCCTGCGCCATGGTGCCGCCTGACAGGCCTTCCATGTACCGGCCGGACACCGCGGTCAGCGTCGCCAGCACCAGACCGGAGATCACCGCGAACGCGACCCCCGGCCGCGTCCGGCGCGCGGCGTAGAACAGGATCTCCACCCCCGCCACCACCTCGGTGATGGACAGGTTCGCGAGCACGCTCGAGTAGGTCGGGATGTTGAAGTACCGGACGACCAGCGTGTAGGACACCAGCACGACCGAAGCCGCGACGGCGGCGACGGCGGCGCGTTTCTGCGCCCAGAGCGCGCAGAACACCATCCCGAAGATGCCGGGGAACAGCAGCAGGTCGACGAACCGGGGGCCGGCGTCGTCGAACGCGGCGTCGGTGATGAACGCCAGGTCGAACGCGAACGCGGCCAGCAGGACGACCGCGGGCATGCCGATACGGCGCGCGAGCGCGCTCGCCCGTACGGAGAACTTGTTCTGGGATGGACCTGCTGTCACACCGTGACGGTAGAGGATCCGCCGCCGTCCGCACCTTGGCCGACCGGCCCGACCCACCTCGGCCGATCGGCCGATGCGCGCGTGATCAGCACTGGCCGTCTGCCCGAAGTGGACACAGGTGATTCACAGCGAAGCTCTTCACCGAAGCGGAACACAAGTGACTGACTAGGGAGAATCACGGTGGTAGATCCACAGTGGACAGGCCAGCCGGTGCTCGCCGGACGCGGACTGGTGAAGCGGTACGGCACGCAGCACGCGCTGGCCGGGATCGACATCGACATCCAGGCGGGTGACGCGGTCGCCATCGTCGGGCCCTCGGGCTCGGGCAAGACCTCCCTGCTGCACGTGCTCGCCGGGATCCTCCGCGCCGACTCCGGGCAGATCTTCCTCGCCGGGCAGCGGGTCGACCAGCTCAACGAGCGCAAGCGCAGCGAACTGCGCCGCACCGAGTTCGGTTTCGTGTTCCAGTCCGGGATGCTCGTCGCCGAACTGAGCGCCGAGGAGAACGTCGCGCTGCCGTCGCTGCTGGGTGGCAAGGGCCGCAAGGAATCCATCGAAGCGGGCCGCGAATGGCTGGCGAAGCTCGGCCTCGCGGGCAAGGAGAAGCGCCGCCCCGGTGAGCTTTCCGGCGGTGAGGCGCAGCGCGTCGCGATCGCACGGGCGCTGACGCACCGGCCGAAGGTGATCTTCGCCGACGAGCCGACCGGCGCGCTCGACACCCGCACCGGCCGCGCCACCATGGACGCGCTGCTCGCGGCGGCCGCGGACAGCGGCGCCGCGGTGATCGTCGTGACCCACGACCGCGAACTCGCCGAAGCCATGCCGCGCACGGTCTCCATCCGCGACGGACTGATCGCGACGAGGCTGGCCGCGTAATGAACAGTTTCCAGCTGGCCATGCGGGTGCTCCGGGTCGACCGCCGGACCCGCACGTCGGCCATCCTCACCGCGGTCGGGGTCGCCGTCGCGACCAGTCTGGTGCTCCTGCTGGCCTCCCTCCCGGGCGCCACGCAGGCCCGCTCGCAGCGCGCGATCTGGCAGGACATCGGCAGCTACTACTCCCAGTCCGGGGAGAGCCAGCGTCCGGCGCCGCTGCTGATGGCGGCCAACAAGGACTACTCGGGCGACCGCGAGATCATCCGCGTCGACATCGCCCAGACCGGCACCTCGCCGATCCTCAGCCTGCCGCCGGGCATCCCGAAGCTGCCCGGCCCCGGCGAGGCGATCGTTTCGCCCGAACTCGGGAAACTGATCCAGGCGGCGCCGCAGGCCCAGCTCGGGGACCGGTTCGGCAAACTCGTCGACGCCCTCGGACCCGACTCCCTGATGTACCCGGAGCAGCTGGTCGCCGTCGTCGGCCACACCCCGGAGTCGATGCCGAAGACGGCGATGGCCGCCGACGGCTTCCCCGACAAGCAGGCGAAACCCGACCCGATGCTCGAACTGCTCGCCTGGGTCGGCGTGATCGTCCTGCTCGTGCCGAGCCTGGTGCTCGTCGCGTCCTCGGCCCGGCTCACCGCCGCCCGGCGCGAGGTGCGGATGGCGGCGCTGCGGCTGGCCGGGGCGACCCCGGGGCAGGTGATGAAGATCGTCGCCGCCGAGACGGCGTTGTCCGCGGTGGTCGGCGCCCTGCTGGGCATCCTGGCGGCACCGGCGCTCCAAGGCCTCTCGACGTTCGTTCCCTGGGCAGGCGGGACCTGGCTCGCGTCGGACTTCAGCCTCCCGATCGGTTCGACCGTCGCGGTCGCCGTCGTGATCCCGCTGCTGGTCGTCTTCGCGGGTGTCCTCGGCATCCGCCGGGTCCTGAAGACGCCGCTGTTCGCGGCCTCGGCACACGCCCGCAAACCGCTGCACTGGTGGCGACTGCTCGCGGTCCCCGTGGCCGGCGCCTTCTTCCTGTTCGCGGTCACCCAGGACAACGGCAGCCTGGGGATGGTGATGCTCGGGCTCTTCCTGCTGGTCGCGTCGGCCGCGATCATCGGACCGTGGGTCACCTCGGCGGTCGGTGGCACGTTCGTCCGGATCTGGCGCAAACCCGCGTCGCTGCTGGCCGGGCGCAGGCTCCGCGACGACCCGAAGAGCGCGTATCGGGCCACGGCGGGTGTCGTGCTCGCGGTGTTCACCGGCTCGATGGCGCTCACGCTGCTGCCGACGTTCGAGTCGATGGCCGGCGGTGGCCGGACCTTCAAGGACAACGTCCTCTACGCCGAGTCCGACGCGACCCAGGCGCAGCAGATCGCCGACAAGACCAACGCGTCCCTCTCCCGTAACGGGGTCACCGAAAAGGCCGTCGCGGTCGGCCAGGTCTACCTGACCACCGGCCAGGCGGGGACCCGTTACCAGTCGCAGAGCCGCGCCTTCGTGATGACCTGCGAAGACGCCACGAAACTGCTCCGGGTGAACATCGGCGGCTCCTGCCAGCCCGGTCCCGCGATCTACAGCCGGACCAGCCTCGACCCGGCGGTCTACAGCGTGACGAACGACTACGACAAGGCCGGCACGCCGCTCGACGCGAAGGCCCCGGTGCACCTCTTCCCGTCCAGTGACGAGGACACCTACGGCACGATCGTCATCGACCCTGCCCTGGTCCCCGCGGGGGTCACGCCGGAAAGGTACGACGTGGTCGTGCCGACGACACCGCAGAACGGCGAGGTCGTGCGGACCGCGCTGGTCGGGGCGGCCCCCGGCCAAGAGGTCACCAGCCGCGGCCTGCACCTGATCGGCCAGCAGCAGGAACTCGGCGACCTCCGCCGCGTGACCGTGATCGGCCTGATCGCCGCCGGCGTGCTCGCCGGATGCAGCGCCGCCGTGGCGACCGCCGGTTCGGTGATGGACCGCCGCCGCACCTTCGGGGCGCTCATCGCGGCCGGGACACCGGTCCGGGTGCTGGCGAGGGCGCTGCGGATGGAAGCGGCCCTGCCCGCGATGGTGGCCACCATCGGCGCGGGTGCGGTCGGAGTCGGGGTCGGCATCGGGCTCTACAGCATGGTCGAGAAGGACGGCGTCGTGCTGAGCCCGTGGCTGCTGGCGCCCGTGGTGCTGGGAATCGGGGTGGCGTTGCTCGGGGCATCCGTCTCGACCCCGGCGCTCAAGCGGGTGCAGTCGGAGCCCCTGGCCGACGAGTAAAAGGTTCGCCCGAATGGCGTCATGGCGCCGGGGCGAGCAGGTCTCGTGGGTGGAGTCGGAGGTAACCATCCACGAGCCGGGTGCCCGGTCATCCCTCTGTCGGGGGATGGATGAACGGGCACCGGGGACGCGCAGGGGGCGTCCCAAGGCACGGGGGTGTCAAGAAAGGGCCGGTCAAGGACGTGGGGACGTCCCTGACCGGCCCTTTCAGGCGTTCTGAAGAGCTATACCCGCTCGAAGATCAGGTCGTGCGAGATCCGGCCCTCGACGTCGGCGCGGTTCTCGAACTTCGTGACCGGGCGCCACTCCGGACGCGGCGCCCAGCCGCCGGGCTCATCGGCGTACCGGTTGCGCAGGAGCGGCTCGGCCGAGCAGACCTCCATCATCTGCTCCGCGTAGTTCTCCCAGTCGGTCGCCATGTGGAAGGTCCCGCCCGGCGCGAGCCGTGACGCCACCAGCGAGACGAACTCGGGCTGCACGATCCGCCGCTTGTGGTGCCGCTTCTTCGGCCACGGGTCCGGGAAGAACAGCCGGACCCCGGCCAGCGAACCCGGCTCGACGTGCGAGGTCAGCAGGACGACGGCGTCACCGTGCATCAGCCGCAGGTTCTCCACCCCGAGCTTCTCCGCACGCAGCATCAGCTGGCCGAGACCCGGGTCGTACACCTCGACCGCGACGTAGTTGAGTTCCGGCGCCTCGGCCGCGAGCTGGGACGTGGTCTCGCCCATGCCCGAGCCGATCTCCACCATGACCGGGGCCTGCCTGCCGAACCAGTCGTCGAAATCCACCGTGCCTTCGGGCAGTTCGCCGACCGTGCGGCCGAGCGACGGCCAGAGATCGTTCCAGGCTCGCTGCTGCCCGACGGTCATCCGGCCGCCGCGTTTGACATAGCTGACCACGCTGCGCATCCGTGGCTGGTCCTCGTTTTCCACCCGCCCATTAAACGCGGGGGTTACCTCACCGCTTCGAACTCCCCCAGCC
The DNA here is from genome assembly GCF_001995215.1 of Amycolatopsis azurea DSM 43854. GTDB lineage: Bacteria > Actinomycetota > Actinomycetes > Mycobacteriales > Pseudonocardiaceae > Amycolatopsis > Amycolatopsis azurea. Next base: position 25,664 of record NZ_MUXN01000035.1, on the reverse strand, counting down.
GCGAGCGCAGGCCGGCGAATCCGGCGACCGCGATCGGCGGCGGCGTCGTACTGGAATGGGCGGGGAGAACGTCGATCCAGCCGTCGTGGCGGCTGGTGTTCAGCACGGTGGTCGGGATCGAATGCCCGGAAGCCCCGCGTTCGGACGGCATGAACTCCCAGTAGCCGGATTCACCGTCCGCGGCCCACGGGACGAATTCCCAACCGGGACGCCTGCCGAGCAGACCGGAGATTCGGTCTTCGATGCGGAAACCGAGTTCCCGCGATTCGAGCCTGCCTTCCACGACGGCGCGAAGCCACCACGGCGCGGGGATTTCGCCGTGCATTCCACTGGACGCGCGGTACAGCGCGACAACGAGATCTTCGGGTGCGCGATGCACCCAGGCACGGCGGATATCGGACGGCCGGGTCGCCGACGCCACCGTTCGGGGTAGTTCGATCGCTTGGGACCATTCGAGGTCGAGCATGGGCTCGAGTCGTGGCCGTGTGCTTTCCGTGCGGGCTTTCGGGATCGTGCGTTCCACTCCCTGACCGGAATCCACCGTCAAGGATCACCTCCGGGGCCGAGAGCCGAAATGCGGCTCATCCCGAGCATCGCCCGGTCAGGAACAGTATGTCCGCATCCTGTGAGAGAAGCCACAGGCTCTTAACGTGGACTTAACTCCTTTGGAGGCGGTAAAAGCTCACGCGTCCCGTCGATGGGTGATCATCAGTCCGGCCGCATAAACAATCAGGCAGATGGCTCCGAAATAAGCCGAATAACCCCACGGCCCCAGCGGCGGCTCGAGTTTCAACATCGAAACCGTCAGATCCGGCCCGGCGAACTGATTCGCGGCGACGAACGGCATCCACTGGTAGATGTCGTCGCCCACGCGCGGAATCAGGATGACGAGCCCCTCGATCAACTGTGTCCAGGCCAGCGCGAACACGAGGGCGAACGCGGGGCTGCGGAACAGCAGGCCGAGACCGACACCGAGGAAGCCGGTCAGCAGGAAGGTCAGCCCCTGCCCCGCCACCGCGCGCCAGTCGGCGCCCGAATGCAGGCCGAGATCCGCCGCCGGTTTGATCAGGTACGCGATCCCCCACGAGCAGAAGCCCACGAGCAGGCCGATCAGCCCCGAGAAGACCCCGACGACCGCCCCCTTCGCCAGCAGCGCGGGCACCCGCGACGGCACCGCCTGGAAGGTGAGCTTCAGCGTGCCCCAGTTGAACTCGGTCGCCGCCGCGAGGATGGCGAGGACGAGCACCACGGTCCGGCCCATGGCACTGGCCGTCTGCGTGGCGGAGACGGTCGCCTGGCCCTCCAGCGGCACCAGACCGAAGAACAGCGCGGTGTAGCCGATCGCGAGGACCACCGCGATCCCGGCGCACCACCAGGGCGCGCGGGTGCTCAGCAGCTTGATCCGCTCCGCGCGGAGCAGGTTCGCCGTGCTCATCGGGCCACCTCCGGGACGCCGGCGCCGTATTCGACGGCCTCGGCGGTGAGTTGCATGTACGCCTGTTCGAGCGAGCCGGTGAGCGGGTGCAGTTCGTGCAGTGTCGCGCCCGCGGCGAACGCGAGCTCGCCGATGTCGTCACTGTCCATTTCGGACACGATGAGCGCGCCGTCCTCCTCGCGGAATTCGGCGCCTTTCTCGGTCAGTGCCGTCCGCAGTTCGGCAAGGTGCGGGCTGCGGACCCGGACGCCGAGGCCCTTCGCGCGGCCGACGAAGTCCTCCATCGTGCCCTGATAGATCAGCTTCCCCCGGCCGATCACGACGAGGTCCTGCGCGGTCTGCGCCATCTCCGGCAGCAGGTGGCTGGACACGAACACGGTGCGGCCCTCGGCGGCGAGCGCGTGCATCAGCCGCCGGATCCACACGATGCCTTCGGGGTCGAGACCGTTGACCGGCTCGTCGAACAGCAGCACCCGCGGGTCGCCCAGCAAGGCCGTGGCGATCCCGAGCCGCTGCGACATCCCGAGCGAGAACTGCCCGGCCCGTTTGCGGGCGACCGGCTCCAGCCCGACCAGGCGGAGCACCTCGTCGACCCGCTTGTCCGGCAGGCCGTTGGTCGCGGCCATCCAGCGGAGGTGCTCGCGGGCGGTGCGGCCCGGGTGCCGCCAGGTGGCGTCGATCATGCCGCCGACCATCCGAAGTGGATCACGCAGCTCGCGATAGGCCTTGCCGTCGATGGTCACCGAGCCCGACGTCGGGCTGTCGAGCCCGAGCATCATCCGCATGGTGGTGGACTTGCCCGCCCCGTTGGGGCCGAGAAACCCGGTCACCCGGCCCGCCTCGGCGGTGAAGGAAAGACCGTCCACGGCGAGTTTGTCGCCGTAACGCTTCGTGAGTCCAGTGGCCTCGATCATCGACCCTCCCGCCAGGTGGATTCCGACATTACCAACGGGGAAAGGACCGGGCCGCCCCCCGACAGGCGGCCCGGTCCTTGTTCCCCTTTTTCTCCCCGGCCGGACGCCCAGCTCCCCCGAGCGGGACGTCCGGCTTCTCCCCTGTGGAAGTTCTTACGCGTCGCGCTTGTCGGCGACGACCAGCGAGACGACCAGCATCACCAGCGCGAAACCGGCGAAGTAGGCCAGCGACCCGCCCTGGCTCAAGGGCGCGTCCGCGGCGGCGGGACCCGAACCGTTGAGGAACCTGTCCGCGACGTGGAACGGCATCCAGTCGTAGATGTCCTTGCCGATCTTCGGGATCAGCTGGATCAGGTTCTCCACCGCGAGGACGTAGATCAGCAGGAGCGAGATGGCGCCGGCGCTCTGCCGGATCAGGATGCCGACGGCGACCGCGATCACCGAGGCGAGCGCGAACACGACGCCGACCCCGGCGACGCTGATCCACTCCGCGGTGGTGTTCAGCATGAGGTCTTCCGGCCGCATGACCGAGGCGAGGCCCCAGGCGGCGAACGCGGCGATCTCGCCGATCACGAGCGAGAGCAGCGCGACGACGCCGGTCTTCGCCAGCAGCGCCGCCTTGCGGTTCGGCACGGCCTGGAAGGTGGTGCGGATGGTGCCGAAGCGGTATTCGGTGGTCACCGAAAGCGCGGCCAGCACCATGATCACGGTCATGCCGAAGACGTAGCCGAACTGGGAGTTCGAGACGTCGGTGAATTCACCCGACGGGGCGGCCCCGGCGAAGATGGCGGCGAAGCCGATCACGACCGCGAGGGTGATCAGCGCGCACCACCACGGTGAGCGTGTGGTGAACAGCTTGATGCGTTCCACAGCGAGCAGAGTCATGGCTTTTCTTTCCTCAGAAGGTGAACGGCTACTGGGCGGCGGAGACCACTTCGGCGGCTTCGGCTTCGAGACCGGTGTGGTACTCGACCGAATCGCCGGTGATCTGCATGAAGGCCTGCTCCAGGGAGCCGGTCTGCGGGCTGAGCTCGTGCAGCACGATCTTGTTGGCCGCGGCGATCTCGCCGATCTTGGCACTGTCCAAACCGGACACGACGATCGCGCGGTCCTCGTCGGTGACCTGGGCGCTCGCCTGAGTCAGCGCGGAGCGCAGCTCGGCCAGTTGCGGCGAGCGGACCTTGACCGTGTTCTCGGCGGCCCGCGACACGAAGTCCTCGGTGGAGGACTGGGAGATCAGCTGTCCCTTGCCGATCACGATCAGCTGGCTCGCGGTCAGCGCCATCTCCGAGAGGAGGTGCGAGGAAACGAACACCGTGCGGCCGTCGTCGGCCAGCCGGTGCATGAACTTGCGGATCCAGAGGATGCCCTCGGGGTCGAGGCCGTTGACCGGCTCGTCGAACAGGAGGACCTCGGGGTCGCCCAGCAGCGCGGCCGCGATCCCCAGCCGCTGCGACATGCCGAGGGAGAACCCGCCGGCGCGCTTCCCGGCGACGCTGGTGAGCCCCACGGTCTCGAGCACCTCGTCGACCCGGCTCTCCGCGATCTTGTTGGACTTCGCCATCCACCGCAGATGGGCCCGCGCCGACCGGTTGGGGTGCACCCACTTGGCGTCCAGCAGCGCGCCGACGGTCCGCAACGGGTCCTTCAGCTCGCGGTACTGCTTGCCGCCGATGCGGACCTGACCCGAGGTCGGATTGTCCAGGCCGAGGATCATCCGCATGGTCGTCGACTTTCCCGCCCCGTTGGGGCCGAGGAAACCGGTGACCTTCCCGCTCGCGACGGAGAAGGACAGGTTGTTCACCGCCAGTGTCTTGCCGTACCGCTTGGTGAGGCCCGCTGCCTCGATCATGTCTGCTCCCCTCGGCGACTGCGAGAACAATCGTCGTCCATGTGGGTGGCCGGGCGCGTCATCCTGAGGTGCCAACCTGGTACCCGACCTGAGAAGTAGCTTGCCGTCTCCGGACGGCGTACGCGATCGGTGACACCCCTGAGAGTGACCCTGAATCGCCGGGGTTAATGAACCGTGGTTCAATAATCGGATGGCGAGACCCCGCACCATCACCGACGAACGGCTGCTGGAAGCGGCGGGGACCGTGATCGGCAAGGTCGGCCCCGGTTTCACGCTGGCTCAGGTGGCGGCGGAGGCCGGCGTCGCGGTCGGCACGGTCGCCCAGCGGTTCGGCTCGAAAACCGGCCTCCTGCAGGCGTTGAGCCGGTTGAACACGCGATCCGTCGTGGGACTGATGCGGGAATGCGGCGAGCTGGCCGATCCCGTGGAGGCCCTGCGGGCGGCGGTCGTAGTGGTCTACGAGGGGCTGGGCACCGCGGAGACGGCGGCGAATCACCTCGGGCAGCTGGGGGTGGACATCGGCGATCCGGAACTCCGTGCCCTGCTCGGTGCGCATTTCACCGCCGTGGAAGCGGAACTCCGGCGGCTGACGCGGGTCGCGGCGCGCGACCTGCCGGGCGCACCGGGGGTCGTCCGTGCGGCGCGAGTGCTGCTGGGGGTGGCGAACGGGGCCGCGCTGGATTGGTCGATCCGGCCGAAGGGCCGGATCGCCGATCGATTGGGGCAAGACGTGGACGCGGTGCTGACCGCGTGGAAAGGAGTGTCCTGAATGGACCGGAAAGTGGCCGTCGTCACGGGGGCGACGCGAGGATGCGGCCGGGCGATCGCGGTGGAGCTGGGCAGGCTCGGCTGGACGGTGTTCGTCACCGGCCGCACGACGAGGGACCGGCAGTCGCCGATGAAGCGGTCGGAGACGATCGAGGACACCGCGGAGCTCGTCGACGCGGCGGGCGGCTGGGGAATCCCCGTCCGCACCGACTTCACCGAAGTGTCCGATGTGGACGCGCTGAAGGCGCGGATCGAGTCCGAAGTGGACGGCCGGATCGACCTCCTGGTCGACGACGTCTGGGGCGGAGACCAGTTCGCCGACTTCGACGGGGCGTACTGGAACTCCAGCCTCGACGACGCGCTCACGCTGGTGCACAACGCGCTCGACACGCATCTGATCGCGTTGCACCGGCTGCTCCCGCTGGTCGTCCGGCGGGAGGGTGGTCTCGTCATCGAAGTCACCGACGGTGACCACGACGAGTACGTCGGCGCGGGGATCCCGTACTTCCTCGCGAAATGCGGCATCCGGGCGATCGGCCGGGCACTCGGCGCCGAACTGAAGAAGTACGAATGCGTCGGCATGACCGTCACGCCGGGATTCCTGCGGTCCGAGGCGATGCTGGACTACTTCGGCGTCACCGAGGAGACCTGGCGCGACGCGGTGGGCAAGGCCGCCCCGGTCGACTTCGCCATCTCGGAGACCCCGGCGCTGCTCGGGCGCGGTGTCGCGAAGCTGGCGACCGACCCGGAGGTCTCGCGGTTCGCGGGCAAGACGCTGGCGTCGTGGACCCTGATGAACGAGTACGGCCTGACCGACGTCGACGGCTCGCGCCCCGACTTCGGCAAGTGGATGGCCGAAGTCCGGGAGACGGGCCAGGACACGGCGACGGCCGACCACTCGCTCTACCGCTGAGGCCGGGCTGGCCGGGGAGCTACTGAGGGGTAGGGCAAAGGTGGCGTGTCGCGAAAGCCACTTTCACAACCTTCAGTGTTGCGAAAGTGGCTTTCGCAACGTCATCAGCGGCGACAAGCGGCGAGCGCCCGGCAGTGTGGAACCGCTTCGCGATGCCTCCCCACGGCCCATGGAACGCCCCGGTCAGGCATGTCGCGAAAGCCACTTTCGGGACACCTGACGTCCCGAAAGTGGCTTTCGCGACACGGCCGTGAGCCGGCCTCGAAGCGCCAGGCACGCTTGCCCCACTTGTCACTTCTTCCCGGCCAGCACGTCCAGGTAATGCTGGTTGAACATCACGCCGAGGACGTTGCCGAACGGGTCGACGACGGCCGCCGTCACGAAGCCGGGACCGCGTTCGATGATCGGCTCGTACTCCTTCGCGCCCTTGTCGAGCAGCTTCGCGAAGGCGTCCTCGATGTTGTCGACGGCCCAGTTCGCGATGGCGCCACCGGGTCCGGGCTGCGCCAGTGCCGGCCGGTAGTCACTGCGGACCAGGCCGAACTCGTGCTGGTAGTCGCCGATCCGGAACTCCGCGTACGCCGGCTCCCCGTCATGACCGTCGCGTACGAAGTACGGCTCGATCCCGAACAGGTCCGAGTACCACGCGATCGCGGCACCCAGGTCGTCGGCGTAGAACGTGGTGGTGGTGAGACCTCGCAGCATTTCCTTCTCCTCAAGTAGTGGCTCTGAGAAGAAGGATCCACCGCAAAGTGCTCACCGAATGACCACTTTTCCGGGCGGGTTTCAGGTGACCCCGGGACGCGCCAGCCCGGTCTCGTAGGCGAGCACCACGGCCTGCACCCGATCGCGCAGGTCCAGCTTGGACAGGATCCGCCCGACGTGCGTCTTCACCGTCGCCTCGGACAGGAACAGCGTCTCGGCGATCTCCAGGTTCGAGAGGCCCTTCGCGATCAGCACGAGCACCTCGCGCTCCCGCTCGGTGAGGACGTCGAGCTCGGCCGCGTCCCGCATCGGCTTCCCGCCGCCGCCGACGAACCGGTCGAGCAGCCGCCTGGTCACCGAAGGCGAGACCACGGCGTCGCCCGAAGCGACCGCCCGCAGCGCCGACACCAGGTGATCCGGCTGCGTGTCCTTCAGCAGGAACCCGCTCGCCCCGCCCTGCAACGCCGAGTAGACGTACTCGTCCAGGTCGAACGTCGTCATCACGAGCACCCGCGCCGTCCCGGCTTCGACGATCCGCTTCGTCGCCTCGACCCCGTCCAGCACCGGCATCCGGACGTCCATCAGCACGACGTCGGGCCGCAGCTCTTCCGCCAGGCGGATGGCCTGCGCACCGTCACCCGCCTCGCCGACGACATCGATGTCCGCCTGCGCGCCCAGGACCATCCGGAACCCGACGCGCATCAATTCCTGGTCGTCGACGACCACCACCCTGATCACGTCGCCAACCTAACCGGGAGCCTCGCGTGCACCTGCCACCCTCCACCGGGAGCGGGCCCGACCTCCAGCGTGCCGCCGAAGACGTTCGCCCGTTCCCTCATTCCGATCAATCCGTTCCCGCCGGGGACGGCGAGCTTCCTCGGCGGTGCCGTCTGCGACGCCGTCTTCGCGGCGGCGGGCACCAGCTGTTTCGCGCGGCCGGCGCCGTCGTCGGTGACCCGGACGTCGATCACGTCCTTCTCCCGGCGCACCAGCACCTCCGCCTGCGCGCCCTGCCCGGCGTGCTTCAGCGTGTTCGTCAGCGACTCCTGCACGATCCGGTACACCCCGAGCGAGACACCCGCGGGCAGCCCTTCCAGCGCGTCGGACCCGATCGCCAAGGTCACCGGGACACCCGCCTGGCGGATCCGGTCCGCGAGGTCGGTCAGCGCGCTGGCGTCCGGCTGCGGCACGCGCGGCTCGTCGTCACCGTCGCTGCGGAGCACGTCCAGCAGCCGCCGCAGTTCGGCGAGCGCGCCGCGGCCGGTCTCCGAAATCGTCTGCAAGGCCCGTTTCGCCATCTCGGGATTCCCGTCGACCGCGTAGGACGCGCCGTCGGCCTGCACGACCATCACGCTCACCGCGTGCGCCACGACGTCGTGCAGCTCACGGGCGATCCGTCCGCGTTCCTCGCCGACGGCGATCCTGGTCGCCTGGTCCCGTTCCGTCTCAAGTAGATGCAACCTGGCTTCCACCTCCTCGTGATAGGCGCGCCTCGCGCCCGCGAACTCGCCGAGCGCCCAGCACAGCGCGGCGGAGAAGACACCGATGATCACCAGTACCCACATGTCCTCCGGCGGGTCGACCCACATCTGGACCCCGGAGACCACGAAGGTCGCCAGCAGGTACAGCAGCCCCTGTTTGCGTCCCACGTAGACCAGCACCGAGTAGATGCTGATGACCAACGCGAACGCGCTGGCCGCGCCCAGCTCCAGCGCCCCGTGCGGGATGCCGATCAGCAGCAGCAGGTACGCCGACCACAGCGGTGCCTTCCGCCGGAAGACCAGCGGGGCGACCATCGCGATGTCCAGCGGAACGACCACGTACCAGGGCGGCATCGGGACTTCCGGCGTCTCGACCGCCGCCACGTAGAACAGCAGGTCGGTCAGCAACAGGACGACGGCGATGAGACTGTCCCCCGCCATGGGGTGGGCACGCATCCAGAGGCTCAACCGTCGCACCTGGTAACACTATGTCGGCCCCGGACGTTCGCGCGTCGGTCGCCGGTACCACCTTCGGTGCGACCCGAGGATGAGCGGCATGGGACGATTCGGGTCGGCTGGCCCGACGACTGGGAGGGGGTGGGCGCCGTGACCTCGGTGACGGAACAGGGCCGTCTCGCCGGTCCGCTGTCGATGTCCGTGGCGAACCTCTGCCACCGCTTGCAGCCGCAGGTGTCCGCGCGCACCGCCGCGGGCTTCGCCGAAGTGCTGCGCAGGCTGGGCGGACCGCTCCAGGTCGCCGTCGCCGGCCGGATCAAATCGGGTAAGTCCACACTGGTCAACGCGCTGATCGGGCGCCGGGTCGCGCCGACCGACGTCGGCGAGTGCACCCGGCTGGTGACCCGGTTCCAGTACGGCACGGTCGACCGCGTCGAGATCGTCTTCAACGACGGCCGCAAGCAGGTGCTGCCCTTCTCCGCCGACGGGATGATCCCGGCCGAGCTGGGCATCGACATCGACCAGGTCTCGCATATCGAGGCCTACCTCACCAACGCGGTCCTCCAGGGCATGACCGTCATCGACACCCCGGGTCTCGGGTCGCTCGACGCCGCTTCGGTGTCGCGGACCGAGCAGCTGCTGGGTGCGGCGAAGCACCGCAAGCCCGATGACGAAGAAGAGGACGAAGAGGGTTCGGACGAGCTGGACGACACCTCGCGCAACGCCGTCGCGGGCGCCGAGGCCGTGCTCTACGTCGTCACGCAGGGCGTACGCGCCGACGATCAGCAAGCGCTGGCCGCGTTCACCGCCGCGACAGCGAGCCGCGAGGCCGGCCCGGTCAACGCGATCGCGGTCCTCAACAAGGCGGACACCATCGCGCCCGAGTCGGTCGAAGGCTCGGGCGGCGACGTGTGGAAGGCCGCGACGCTGTTGTCGGAGAAGCAGGCCGCGACGCTGAAGCCGCGGATCGCGGACGTGCTGCCGGTGATCGGGCTGATCGCGGAGTCGGCCGAGTCCGGCGGGTTCTCCTCTCCCGACGCCGAGGCGCTGCGCCAGCTGGCCGAGATGGACGACGACATCCTCGAGACCATGCTGATCTCGGCGGACATCTTCACCAGCTGGGAATGCGACGTCGCGGCGGGCACGCGGCTGCGGCTGCTGGAGAAACTGGACTTGTTCGGCGTCCGGTACGCCGTCGAGACGATCCGCAAGGAACCGGAGATCACCGCGGGCTCGCTGCGGCGGAAGCTGCTCGACGCCTCCGGGCTCGAAGCCGTCCGCCAGCGGCTGAGCATCGTCTTCGCCGCCCGCGCCGACGGCATCAAGGCCGCCGCCGCGCTCGCGTCGGTCACCGCGCTGGCCCACGCGTCAGGCGACCCGGCCGAACGGCAGCGCGTCCACGACGCGATCGAGGTCCTGCTCGCCAAGCCCGAGGCGCACCAGCTCCGGCTGCTCGAAGCGCTCACGCTGGTCGCGTCCGGCGCCGTCGACATGCCCGAGGACCTGTCCGAGGAGGTCCTGCGGGTCGGCAGCAACGCCGACATCGGCGCGCAGCTCGGCAAACCGGGCGCGCCCCGGGCCGAACTCGCCGCCCACGCGCTGGAACGCGCAGGCTGGTGGCGCTCCTTCGCGTCCTTCGGGGCTACGCCCGCCCAGAGCCGCGTCGCGCACGTCGTGCACCGGGCGTACTTCCTCATCTGGCAGCAGATCCGCGACCCTCAGGCCTGACGCCCCTCGCCCATCTCCAGACCCCGGATTGATAAACCGAGCGCTCGGTCTAATAATGGGCGCATGGAAACGATCGTCGACGAGCCCCAGTGGCTGCGCACGGCCTCCTGGGTCGGCTGCCCGCTGGTGGGCGCAGGGCTCGGCTGGTTCCTCCAGTCGATCTCCGGCTGGGTGGCCTCCCTGAGCTGGGTCCCGTTCAAGGGCCCGTTCCAGCTCGTCTCGGACATGCCCAGCCCCTGGGGTGTCGTCACCGGGGTCGGCTTGGGCCTGGTCCTCGGCCTCGCGTTCGCCGCGGTCTGGGCGCACGAGCGGCTGATCGTCAAGGTGACGCCGACGCGCATCACGCTCACCACCAAGGGCCGCAGCCGCGCCTACGAAGCCAAGCTCCAGGCCGTCTTCTTCGACGCCAAAGAGCTCGTCCTGCTCGCCTCCGACGGCCGGGAACTGGTGCGGCAGAAGAGTGACGTCGACCGCGAAGCCGTCGCCAAGGCCTTCACCGAGCACGGCTACCCGTGGCACGCCGAACCGCCGGCGGTGAAATGAGGACGGTCGACCCGGCCAAGCACGAGGCGAAACGCCGCGCCATCCTCGACGCCGCCGCGTGGTGTTTCTCGGAGAAGGGCTTCGAGAAGACCACGACCGCCGAGATCTGCCGCGCCGCGGGGATCAGCACCGGCAGCCTGTTCCACTACTTCCCGAACAAGCGCGCGGTGTTCGTCGGCATCTTCGAGCAGGACGGCGACGAAACCGCGGCCCTGATCGCGGCCGCCGACGAGATCGAAGATCCCTGGGAGGCGATCCTCCACGTCCTCTTCAGCGTCTCCGAACAGCTCTTGAACCCGATGGCGGCCAGGCTCGTCCTCGAGGTCGCCGCGCAGTGCGCCCGCGACGCCGAACTGGCGGAACTCGTCCAGGGCAACGACCGCGCCCTGCGTGACGCCCTGATCGGCCTCGTGAAACGGGCGGTGGAAGCGGGCCGGATCGATCCCGGTCTCGACCCGAAGACGGCGGCCAGCTGGCTCGTCGCGATGATCGACGCGCCGCTCTCCCGCGTGATTCTGGAGCCGGATCTCGATCCGGCCGCGGAACTGGCGGTGATGAAGATGCTGATCTCCAGATTCCTTCGTCCCGTTCTGCCGATTTCGGCCCCGGCGGGCGGTCCGGTGCCTGACACTGGTGAAATCTCCCCGGGCTGATCGGTAGGCCCGGGACACCAGTTACGGGGGTCGATTCGGGTGGCGGCTTGGCTGCGTAAGAAGACGGTCGAAACTGTGCCGATCGAAGACGTGAACCCTGACGACGTGCCGACCAACCAGATCTCCGCGGTGAACATCGCGGCGATCATCGCCGAGGCGGACGGGGAGACTTCGCCGTCCGAGGGAACCGAGATCGTCGAAGCCGCGTCGAAAACGGATGTGGAGTCCACGACCACGGGTCCGGCCGACCTCGAACAGGCTCTCGCCGACAGGCAGGCGCTGATCCAGCTCTGCCTGTACGCCCTCGATCGCGCCCGCAGCGGCGGCGTCGTCGAGCGGCTCGAACACGGTCTCGCCGGCATCGGCGTCCGTGCCCTGCGCCCGGACGGCGAGCGGTTCGACCCGGCCGTGCACGAGGCGGGCGGCGCGGTCGCCACCGAGGACCCGGCCCTCGAAGGACTCGTCGCGGAGACCGAGGTCGTCGGGTTCGCCGATCACGACCGGGTCCTGCGCGCGCCGATCGTCATCGTCTACGCGAAGAAGGCCCAGTGACCGCTCCGAGCGCGGCGGCCAACCTGCCGGCCCTCGTGAAGAGCACGCGCGAGCAGCTGCTCACCGTCGTCCGCGAGGCCGACCCGCAGGCCGCGAAATGGGTCGAGGACATCCGGAAGGCGCGGCCGAAGAAGCCGTCGGTCGTGGTGGTCGGCGAGACCAACCGCGGCAAGAGTTCGCTCGTGAACGCGCTTCTCTCCATGCCGGGACTGTCCCCTGTGGACGCCGACGTCGCCACGGCGACGTATCTCGTCTTCGAGCACGCCGAGCAGTGGTCCGCTCAGGCGTGCTATCCAGGTCAGCTGGCGCCGGTGCCGATCAACCTCAACGACCTGATCCACTGGGTCTCGGCCGCGCACGAGCTGCCCGAAGGCCAGATCCCGCCGCGGTACGTCGAGGTCTCCGGCCCGGTCCCGCTGCTCGAACGGGTGTCCATTGTGGACACGCCGGGGGTCGGCGGGCTCGACTCGATGCACGGGGTACTGGCGAAGGAGGCGGCCGCGGGCGCCACCGCGCTGCTGTTCGTCGTCGATGCCTCTTCGCCGTTCACCGCGCCGGAACTGCAATTCCTGCACGACATGGGCGAGCGCGTCGAGACCGTGCTGTTCGCGCTCACCAAGACCGACCAGTTCCGCGGCTGGCGCGAGGTCCTCGAAGCCGACCGGCGGCTGCTCGCCGAGCACGCGCCCCGGTTCGCCGACGCGGTGTTCCATCCGGTGTCCGCGCGCATGTTCGAGACGGCGGCCAAGGCCCCGAACGAGCAGATGGCGATGATGCTGCGCGAGAAGGCCGGGATCGCCGCGCTGCAGGGCGCGCTGCAAGAGATGCTGGTCGGCCGCTCGGCGATGCTGGGCGAAGCCAACACCCTGCGCGCGCTGTCGAGCGCGCTCGCCGAGCTCAAGGCGAAGGCGCAGGCGGAAAGCCGCGCGCTGTCCGCCGGTGAGGCCGAAGCCGAGCAGTTGCGCCAGCGTCGCGACGACCTGAGCACCGAACGCCGGTCTTCGACCCGGGGCTGGCAGCTGAAACTGCGCGCGGAGATCCAGCGGACCCGCGTCGAGGTCGGGCACGAGACCAGCAGGCAGATGCGCGACGCGTCGACGCACTTCCGGCAGCGGATCGACGGCTCGAAACGCGACGACCTCGCCGCGCTCCCCCAGCAGGTCGACATCGCGCTGCAGACGACGTCGCAGCGGATCTCGATGCTGCTGTCCCAGCGGCTCAACCAGGTCACCAACGTCGCGCTCGCCGAGCTGTTCTCGGCCGAAGAGCTCGACATCATCCGCGGCCAGTTCGCCAGGGCGGGCGGCCCGCCGGTCGTCCTGCGCCCGCCGGACAAGAAACCGCCGACGGCCGAGGACAAGCTGCTCATCTTCATGGGGGTTTCCGGCGGTCTCGGCGCCGGGAAGGTCGCCGCGCTGCCGCTGGCGGGCGTCGCGATCCTGAACCCGGTGATCCTGCCCGCGACGATCATCATCGGCCTCGGCGCCGGCTGGTGGATGGCGCGGACCCGCAAGCACGCCTCGGACAAGCAGCACATGAAGCAGTGGCTGGTCGAGGCGATCGCCGACGCGCGGTCCACGTTGGACCAGCTCGTCGCGGAGCAGCTGATCGAAGCCGAACAGCAGCTGTCGATGGCGCTCGACGAAGCCCTCGGCCGCCGTATCGACGCGATCGAGGCGGAGCTGAAGGAAGTCGACAAGACGATCAAGATGGGCGCGCAGGAACGGGCGAAGAAGATCTCGATCGTCGCGAAGCGCTTGAAGGACGTCTCCGACGGCCGTGACCGCGCCGAGGCCCTCCTCGGTCGCATACGGTCACTGCGCGACAATCAAGCGTGACCTTTCCCCAGCGACCGCAGCAGCCTTTCGGACAGCAGCCGCCTCAGCAGCAGTCTCCTTTCGGGCAGCAGTTCCCGCAGCCGGGACCTGGGCAAAGCCCGTTCCCGCCACTGCCGCCCCAGAAGGGGTTGCCGGCGAAGCTGCAACGGCTGAGCGAGGCGGTCCGTGATCCGAAACGCCGCAAGAAGCTGATCCTGTGGGTGGTCCTCGCCGTCGTCGCGGTGTTCCTGCTCGTCGTCGGGCTGGTCTTCCTGATCGGCGTCGTGCTGACGAAGTAGCCCTCCTGTTGTGGACCGGAACCGAACCGGCCTACGGTGAGTCATAAGCTTCGACACACCAGCAGGTCAACGAGGGGGTTATCCCATGTGGGTCGACGAGAGCGGCGGCACGGACACCGAAGCGGGCTCCACCGATGCGGTCACGGTCCACGTTGACGGCGAGGAGTACCAGGCCGAGCTCAACTACGACCTCGACAAGGACGGCGTCAACGACGCCGCGGTCATCCAGCACGACGACGGCACCGGCCAGGCGTTCGTCGACACCGACGGCGACGGCGACGCCGACCAGTACGCGGTGCTCGACGAGAACGGCAAGGTGGTCCAGGAGGCCGTCTACGACGAGGCCTCCGGCGCCTGGGTCGAGGCGGGCGGTGGCGGCCACGACGACGGCTCCGACGCGGGCACCAGCGGCACCATGCACGCCGACATGCCGAGCGGCGACGTCGAGGTCGGTCCGCCGACCATCGACACCGACGGTGACGGGACCCCGGACACCGCCGTCATCCAGACCGAGGACGGCCGCACGATCGCCTTCACCGACAAGGACGGCGACGGCAAGGCCGACATCGCGGTGGAGACCGACGCCTCCGGCAACTCCAAGACCTACGAGCACACCGGACCCGGCCAGTGGACCGAGACCGGCAGCGGCGTGGTCAATGAGGACATCGGCTCGGCCTTCGCGAGCACTCCGGCGGCCGCCGAGGGCGACCCCGCGGGCGACGCGGCCTGGGGCGGCGCGGGCACCGAAACACTCGAAGGAGTGGCGAAGATCGATTCCGGCACCGGCCAGTGGATCAGCCAGAACTAAATCCTGAAATGGACTAAACCAATAGAAGAATGGTTTAGTCCATTTTGCAGGGTCAATTCGTGTAATCCTGGTCACAGAACAGCCCGGTACGAGACCTCGTACCGGGCTTTCTCGTGTCCGATTCGGCCTTCGCCCGCCTCGCCGTTGTGCTGTCGATCACCGGAAGAATTTCTGCGTATGGCCCATTCCGGTGATACTGAATCGATTCCCTTATCGTTCTTGTGAGAGAACCGACAGGTCAGCTCTCGGTTACCTGCCGGTCATCCGGCTACTCTCGGGGAATCCCAAAACCTGCACACCGGTCTTCCCGCCGGTGTGCGAAGCCATTCGGTCGCCGGCATCGAAGCCCGCATCGGAACAGCGTCGTTCCCGATGTGGGCTTCTGCCGTCGGAAGTCAGGAGTAGAGATGACCGCAGTCGCCATCCCTGGACTGGAAAAAGCGCCGACGACGCACAGTGGCGTCCTGTCCTGGGTCCGGGAGGTCGCCGAACTGACCACTCCGGACCGCGTGGTGTGGGTCGACGGGTCCGACGAAGAGGCCGCGCGCATCAACGCCGAACTGGTCTCCGCCGGCACGTTCGTGCAGCTCGACGCCAAGCCCAACTCGTACTGGGCCGCCTCCGACCCCAACGACGTCGCCCGCGTCGAAGAGCGCACCTTCATCTGTTCGAACGATGAATCCGACGCCGGTCCCACCAACAACTGGATGGACCCGGCCGAGATGAAGGCCACGATGACCGAGCTGTACCGCGGGTGCATGCGCGGTCGCACGATGTACGTGATCCCCTTCTGCATGGGCCCCCTCGGTGCGGAAGACCCCAAGCTCGGCATCGAGATCACCGACTTCGCCTACGTCGTCGCCTCCATGCGCGTGATGACCCGCGCCGGCAAGGCCGCGCTGGACAAGTTCGTCACCGAGGACGGCACCGAGCGCTCGTTCGTCCCCGCCCTGCACTCCGTCGGCGCGCCGCTGGAGCCGGGTCAGAAGGACGTCTCCTGGCCGTGCAACACCACCAAGTACATCTCGCACTTCCCCGAGACCCGCGAGATCTGGAGCTACGGCTCCGGCTACGGCGGCAACTCGCTGCTGGGCAAGAAGTGCTACTCGCTGCGCATCGGCTCGGTCATCGCCCGTGACGAGGGCTGGCTGGCCGAGCACATGCTGATCCTCAAGCTGATCTCGCCGGAGGACAAGGTCCACTACGTCGCGGCGGCGTTCCCGAGCGCCTGCGGCAAGACCAACCTCGCCATGCTCCAGCCGACCATCCCCGGCTGGCGCGCCGAGACCCTCGGCGACGACATCGCGTGGATGCGGTTCGGCGAGGACGGCCGCCTGTACGCGGTGAACCCCGAGTTCGGCTTCTTCGGCGTCGCGCCGGGCACCGACTGGCACACCAACCCCAACGCGATGCGCACCATCGAAAAGGGCAACACGGTCTACACGAACGTCGCGCTCACCGACGACGGCGACGTCTGGTGGGAGGGCATGGGCGAGAAGCCCGCGCACGCCACCTCCTGGAAGAAGCAGGACTGGACGCCTGAGTCGGAAGAGAAGGCCGCGCACCCGAACTCGCGCTACTGCACGCCGATGTCGCAGTGCCCGATCCTCGCGCCCGAGTGGGACGACCCGCAGGGCGTGCCGATCTCGGCGATCCTGTTCGGCGGCCGCCGCAAGACCACCGTCCCGCTGGTGAACGAGGCCCGCGACTGGCAGCACGGCGTGTTCATGGGCGCCACCATGTCGTCGGAGACCACCGCGGCCGCCGCCGGCGCGGTCGGCAACGTGCGCCGCGACCCGATGGCCATGCTGCCGTTCCTCGGCTACCACGCCGGTGACTACTTCAAGCACTGGCTGGACCTCGGCAAGAACGCCGACGCGAACAAGCTGCCGAAGATCTTCTACGTCAACTGGTTCCGCCGTGGCGACGACGGCCGCTTCCTGTGGCCGGGATTCGGCGAGAACTCGCGGATCCTGAAGTGGGTCATCGACCGCGTCGAGGGCAAGGGCAACGCGAACGAGACCCCGGTCGGCTTCGTGCCGGGCGCCGAGGACCTCGACACCGACGGCCTCGCGGAGCCGCTGGCCGACATCCAGGCCGCGCTGGACGTCTCGGCCGACGAGTGGCGCAAGGAACTGCCGCTGATCGAAGAGTGGTTCGAGAAGATCGGCGACAAGGTCCCGTCGTCGCTGCGTGACGAGCTGGACGCGCTGAAGCAGCGCCTCGGCTGATCGCCTGAACGGGTCGAAGGCCTCATCCTCAGGGTCATTCCTGAGGATGAGGCCTTCTTCTTTCCGGCTTGGGTACCGTGGCCGCATGCTCAAGTTCGGCGTCAACATGGTCGTCCCGGACAACCGGGCCGCGTGGGTCGGGAAATGCCGGAAGGCCGAGGATCTGGGGTTCGACGTCATCGGCGCCGCCGACCATCTCGGCATGGCCCCGCCGTTCCCGGCGCTGGTGCTCGCCGCCGAGGTGACGAGCCGTCCCCGGCTCAACACCTTCGTCATCAACACCGCCTTCTACAACCCGGTGCTGCTCGCCCGTGACGTCACCGGCACCGACCAATTCACCGAAGGCAGGCTCGAACTCGGCCTGGGGGCCGGATACGTGAAGGCCGAATTCGAAGCGGCGGGACTGGAGTTCCCCCGGGCCGGAAAGCGCGTCGACCACCTCGAAAACACCATCAAAGAACTCAAACGGCTCTACGCCGACGAAAACCACAAACCGCCCACGGTGCAGAAGCCGGGGCCGCCGTTGATGATCGCCGGACGCGGCGACAGGCTGCTCACGCTCGCCGCCGAACACGCCGACATCATCGGTTTCACCGGCACGGCCGCCGTTCCCGACGGCGGCGCGCTCGCCGTCGACGACGCGGACGGAATCGAGGAGCGGGTGAACTTCGTCCGTGGGAAACTGGACGGCCGTGAAGCCGAATTCAACATTCTCTCGCATTTCGTCGCCGTGGTCGAAAACCGGCGAGAAGGTCTGGAAAGCCTGCGGGAACTGCTCGACGACGCGCTGACCGTGGACCAGCTCGCCGCATTGCCGACCGCGCTCGTCGGGACGCACGAGCAGATCGCCGAACAGATCCTGGCGCATCGCGAACGGTTCGGCTTCGGCTATT
This sequence comes from Amycolatopsis azurea DSM 43854, assembly GCF_001995215.1. GTDB lineage: Bacteria > Actinomycetota > Actinomycetes > Mycobacteriales > Pseudonocardiaceae > Amycolatopsis > Amycolatopsis azurea. The sequence goes on along the minus strand of NZ_MUXN01000035.1, from coordinate 7,616 downwards.
TCACCGTGCTGGAGCACAACATGGACGCGCTCGCGCCGGTGATCGAGTTGTTGCGCGGCCGATGATCGACGTACGCGGGCTCGGCGTCCAGGCCGGGGAGCACTGGTTGTTCGACGGCCTCGACTTCGAAGTCGAGGCGGGCGAATGCGCGGTCATCGTCGGCCCGAACGGGGTCGGGAAATCGACGCTGCTGCGGTGCCTGTACGGAACGCAAGCCCCGCAGCGGGGGCGGGTCGTCGTCGCGGGCGGAAAACCCGACGAACGCGATGTTTCCTTTCGCCGCAAGGTTTCCGTGCTGTTCGACGATTCCGACTTCTTCGCCGAACTGACCCCGATCCAGCATCTCGAACTGCTGGAAGGCTCCTTCGGGACCGATCTCGGTGATCACGAGGCCTTGCTGGCGGACGCGGGTCTGTCCGAACGCGCGAAGGTCACCGCGGGCAAGTTCTCGGCGGGGCAGCGCCGCCGGCTGCTGCTCCTCGGCGCGACGGTGCGGCCGCACGACGTCCTGCTGCTCGACGAGCCCGAACGGGCGCTCGACGTCGCCGGGAAGGAATGGCTGACGTCGCTGATCGCGCGGTCGACCGGGGCCGGGGCGGCGGTCGTCGTGGCCACGCACCATCCCCCGCTGCTCGAAGCGGCCGACTCCACCCTCGAGTTGTGGTGAGCACGAAAGCCCCCACGCACGTTCCGGGACGACAGCGATTCGGCGGACTACTCAACGGGGACTACCAGACCTTCTTGGCGCTGTTCGGTTTCGGCGCGTTGTTCACCGCGTTCGAGAATCTCCCGAAGCTGCGTTCGATCCTTTTCGGACTGTCCGTTGTGGACTTTCCGGCGGTGTTCGGTCTGCTGGTCGTGCTGTGCGCGATGTTCTGGCGCAGCCTGCTGCGCCGCGGCTTCGTCTGGGCCGAACCGGCGGCGCTGACCTGGATGGACTTCGCGAGTGTCGACAGGCGCCGCGTCGTCGTGAAGCGGATGTGGACGCTCTGGCTCGGGCTGGTCCTGGTGGTCGGCTACACCGGGGCGCTGGTCACCGCGATCGGTGGCGGGTCGAAGGACGTGTGGATCGCGATGTCGGCGTTGACCGCGTCCGGGGCGGTCCTGGCCGCGGTCACCGCGCGGCGGACGGCGATCCGCGGGGAGACCGCGGGACCGATCGTGCTCGCGCTGGCCGGGCTGGCGGTGGCCGCCGCCGGACTGGGTCCGATCGCGGTCGAGGTGCTGGCCGGCGCGCTGTTCGTGGTGGCGGTGGCGGTGGCCTTCGGCGGCGAGCCGATGTCCGGGGTCGGGCGTCTGGAACTCGTCGACGGCTGGAACGCGCGGCTGCTGCGGGCGATGGCCGCGGTGTTCATGGATCCGATGCTGCTGATCCCGGAATCGAGGCCGGTGCCCTGGCTTTCATTGCGGCGTCCGACGACGTTGCGGCTGGCGTGGGCAGGAGTGCTCGGCCGACGGCGTTACGCGTCGGTCAGCGTGGTGGTCGCTTGCCTGGTCGGTGTCGGGCACCTGGCCTTCCCGGCCGTCCCGGCGGCGCCGTTGTTCGCGGTCGGCGCGTACGCGGCGCTCGTGCCGTTCGTCGGCGGGCTCGGCGAACTGTGGCGCAATCCGGGCCGCAGGCGCTGGCTCGGCGCGTCCGACTGGGAGTTGCGGCTGGTCAACGGTCTGGTGGTGGCGGTGCTCGGCCTCGGCTGGGGCGTGCTGCTCGGCCTGGTGACATTGACGCTCAGGGTGACTCCGGCGTGGCCGGTGTGGCTCGCGGTCCCGCTCGCCGTGTTCGCCGCGCTGCGGACCGCGACGCGGCCGCCGATGAACTACGACGTCAGCGGCGGGGGTGCGGCTCTCCAGGCGATGCGGGGCGTCGACGTCCTGCTGGTCGGCTCGCTGCTGCTCAGCGTGACCGGCTGAGGTCACCCATTCCCGCGTTCGGATCATTCGGATACTCCGAACGCGGGTTACCCTCGATGCGACGAAAGGAGCACGAGGTGGGCGGCGGGCACGCACCGGGTAACGGACGGCGGGCGACCAGCGAGTTCCCCGTGGGCTGGACCGACGAGCAGATCATCGCGGTGATCAAGGACGTCGCGAACGATCCGAGCGAACCGCGCCGCAGACAGCACAACGGCCGCTGGCGCTGCGCGGGCGAACGGTACGGCGTGCACCTGATCGTGCTGGTCGAGGACAACGGCCACGTCAAGACGGGCTATCCGGTGGCGGGCCCCGGCGTGGTCCGCAATCCCGACACCGCGGCGGATCCGGCGAACCCGACCGTCGCCGACCTCGCCGCCGGCCGCATCAGCTTCTTCGGCGACAGCCTTCTCGACCAGCTCGCCGACCGCGTCGCGCCGGACGTCCTGGCGTTCTACCGCACCCTGCACTGGTCAGGCGAGTGGGAGGAGCTGGCGGACGTGCTCGTCGCGCACGCGATGGCCGAGAACCTGCGGCTCTCCGTGGACGAATACGCGACCCTGGAAAGCCTGCTGAACAGCTTCGACCTACCGATCGACGGCTTCCTCTACCTGAACGACCGGGCCCACGCCCTGGCCACCCTGCGTCCCTGACTCGCGTGATCCGCCCCCGAGCACGCGAGTCCCGTGCTCGATCACGCGAGTGCGCGTTCTGATCACGCGAGATCGGCCTAACTCGCTTCGGCGACGTCGGCGATGTCCGGAGCGCCACCCTCGGCAGCGGCCCGCAGCACGTCCAGCGGCAGGCCGACGGCGTCCGCGAGTGCCATCACAGTGAAGAAGGCGGGCGTCGGGATCCGGCCGGTCTCGATCTTCCGGAGCGTCTCCACCGAGATCCCGGCCTCCGCCGCGACCTCGACCATGCTCCGCGACGCCGACGCGCGCGCGTCCCGGAGCGCCAGTCCCAGCCGCTCACCGCGTTCGCGTTCTTCGTCCGTCAACGGCACTCGCACCATGAGCCCAATACTAATACCGGCCGCCCACCCGCAGGGCGATCCGGCGGCCCAGAACCAGACCCCACCCGAGTTACCCCCAGCCTGTGGACAACTCTGTGCACAGGTCTGTGGACCGTGCAAAAGAAGGGCCCCGCCGAGCCGAAACTCGACGGGGCCACAATCCCTAGGGGCTTCAGCCGCCCGCGGGCACCGGAAGTGGGAGTCCGGGGAGGCTCTGGTCGTTCGGCACCTTGCCGTCGACGAGGTAGTCCTCCACGACCTTGTCCACACCCGTGTTGCCGCCGGCGTAGATGCCGTGGTCACCCTCACCGGTCACGGTGATCATCCGCGAGTTGGCGAACGCGCGGTGCGCACGGGTCGCGCCCTCGATCGGGGTCGCCGGGTCGTGCACCGACTGGACGATCAGCACCGGCGGGACGCCGCGGCCGTCGAGCTTCGGCAGGTCGACCGGCTTGTTCTTCCAGAAGATGCACGGCTGGATCAGCCAGCCGGCGCCGAGCAGCGGCAGATCGCGGTCGATCAGCTTCTGCGACTGGCGGATGACGCTCTGCCGGTTGCCGGTCCACGGGCCCTCGTTGCAGGGGATGGACCAGAAGCTGGCGTTGTAGGCGTCGCCGTCGCTCGGGACGACCAGCGGCTGCGGGCCGATGACGCCGTCGGCCTCCACCGTCTCCGCCTTGACCTTCTGCGCGGCCGTGGCCTTCTGCTGCTGCGAGCCGGAGCCCTCGGTCAGCGTCTTCAGGTTGACCAGGTAGTCGGCCAGCGCCGGGAAGTTGCGCTTCGAGTAGAGGTACGACGCGATGGTCGAGTCGAGCGCGTTGGCCGACACCGGGACGCCGTCGACCTCGACCGGGTTCTGCGTCAGCGCGAAGCGGACCTTCTCGTAGCTCTGGCGCGCGGCCTCACCGTTCTTGCCGAAGCCGTAGACCTTGTCGTACTTGCCCATCCACGGCAGGAAGTCCTGACGCCAGCGGCGCTCGAAGCCGAGCGGCTGCCCGTCGAACGAGTTCTGCCAGGTCGTGGTGAACTCGGTCGACGAGTCCAGCAGGAAGCGGCCGGTCCGGGTGGGGAACTGCTGCGCGTAGTGCGCGCCCATCCAGGTGCCCGCCGAGTAGCCGACCCAGTTGATCTTGTCGCGGCCCAGGAGGACGCGCAGCAGGTCGATGTCCCGGATGGTCTGGGCGGTGTTGATGAGCGGGCCCAGCTCGCCGGACTTCACCTGGCACGAGTCCGCCGCGTACTTGGTGGCGTCCAGGATCAGGTTGAGGTTCGCCCGGCTGCGGTCACGCGGGTCCAGGTCGGAGCCGGTGCCGACCGCGTTGCCGCAGGTGATGTTGGTGCTCTTGCCGGTGCCGCGCGGGTCGAGACCGATGATCTCCTGGTTCGCGCGCAGCTTCGTCTGGTTACGCAGACGGGCCGGGAAGTTGCGGCCCGGAGCGCCAGGGCCACCCGGGTTCGTGATGACGCTGGCCGTCGCGGTGCCGCTGGTGGCGGCGAGGCGGCTGACGGCGATCGTCAGGTCGATGCCCTCGTTCGTCTTGTACCAGTTGCGCGGCGAGCGGTAGGTCGCGCATTCGATGTTCTCGGCCCCGGGAGGCGGCGCGGTCGGCAGCTCGTTCGCCGTGCACTTGTGCCAGTCGAGCTTCTGGTTCGCGTACTGCGCCGGAATGTTGGTGGAGTTCAGAGGCTGCTGTTTGGCAGCCTCCGGTCCTGCGAACGCAGGAGTGAACCCGGCCAGCATGGTGCCGGCGACAGCCGGGATCACCACCGCATAGCGGAGTTTCTTCATCCGATGCCCCTTTGATCTTGCGTGCGAAGTTCCTGTTCGCGACTGCGGCTATTGATATCCGGCGGGGAGGCCGACGGCAACCGCCCTTCGTCGGATGGGGCGTCGCTGATCAAATCGATATCCGGTAGGCGTGACCCAGGTGGGCGAGAGGTTCTAGGGTCATCGGGTCCATCCGGGGTTACGGGAATGTTAGGTGAGGTCCGATGGCGTCAGGTAAGGCAGACGGGAAGGTGAGGGGCTTTCAGTTCAGCCCCTGGAACCTCCTGCTGATCATCCCGTTGCTGGTGCTGATCACGTCGCTGTTCAATGCGGACGGCCCTCGGCTGTTCGGGATGCCGTTCTTCTACTGGTTCCAATTCGTGTTCGTGGCCGTCGGCGTCCTGTGCACCTGGATCGTCTACGTGATGACCAAGGACAAGCCGACCGGTGAAGGTCCCGACAAGCTGTCCGTGGACAAGCTCGACGAGAGGGACGTCAAGTGACCAACATCCAATGGCCGGAGCTGATCATCTTCGCGATCCTCTTCGCGGTGGTCACCGTGCTCGGCTTCGTCGCGTCACGCTGGAAGGCCGGCAACAACCTCGACCACCTGGACGAATGGGGTCTCGGCGGCCGCAAGTTCGGCTCGTGGATCACCTGGTTCCTGCTCGGCGGTGACCTCTACACGGCGTACACGTTCGTCGCCGTCCCCGCGCTGATGTTCAGCGCCGGCGCGATGGGCCTCTTCGCGCTGCCGTACACGATCATCGTCTACCCGATCGTGTTGATGCCGGCGCTGCGCATGTGGTCGGTCTCGCGGGTCCGCGGTTACGTCACGCCCGCCGACTTCGTGCGCGGCCGGTTCGGTTCGCCGACGCTGGCGCTGCTGATCGCCATCACCGGGATCATCGCGACGATGCCGTACATCGCGCTGCAGCTCGTCGGCCTCGAAGCGGTGCTGCGGACCATGGGCATCAACGGCTCCGGCATCGTCGGCCACCTGCCGCTGCTGGTCGCCTTCGTCATCCTGGCGGTCTACACCTACCAGTCCGGCCTGCGCGCGCCCGCGTTGATCGCGTTCGTCAAGGACATCCTGATCTACATCGTGATCCTCGTGGCGATCATCTACCTGCCCTCGAAGCTCGGCGGCTGGTCGGCGATCTTCGACTCGGCGCAGGCGAAGTTCGACCAGACGCCGTCGAAGGCGGACGGCATCCTGCTCAACGCCAACAACCAGCTGCAGTACGCCACGCTGGCACTCGGTTCGGCGCTCGCGCTGTTCCTGTACCCGCACTCGCTCACCAGCGTGCTCGCCTCACGCGGCCGCAGCGTGATCAAGCGGAACATGGTCGCGCTCCCCGCGTACTCGCTGGTGCTGGGCCTGCTGGCGCTGCTCGGCTACGTGGCGATCAGCGCCGCGGTCAAGCCGATCACCAACAACGCCACCGGCAAGCCCGACACGAACACCGTCGTCCCGGTGCTGTTCGACACGCAGTTCTCGTCGTGGTTCGCCGGGATCGCGTTCGCCGCGATCGGCATCGGCGCCCTGGTGCCCGCGGCGATCATGTCGATCGCGGCGGCCAACCTGTGGACCCGGAACATCTACAAGGAGTACATCAAGAAGAACGCGACGCCGGGTCAGGAGGCGAAGCAGGCCAAGCTCGCTTCGCTGATCGTGAAGTTCGGCGCGGTGGCGTTCATCCTGTTCATCGACCCGCAGTTCTCGATCGACCTGCAGCTCATCGGCGGTGTGCTGATCCTGCAGACCCTGCCCGCGGTCGCGATCTCGCTCTACACGCGGTGGTTCCACCGGTGGGGCCTGATCGCCGGTTGGATCGTCGGGATCGGCTGGGGTCTGATCATGCTCTACAACATCCCGAACGCGGCGACCGGCAAGGCGCACTTCGGTGGTTCCGCGCTGGCGCTGGACAAGCTGTCGGTCTTCGGCTGGCACCCGTTCAGCGGTTCGCAGGTGCAGATCTACGTCGGGTTCGTGGCGTTGGTGGCGAACCTGCTGATCGCCGTGATCTTCACGGTGATCGCGCGGCGGATGAAGGTCTTCAACGGCACGGACGACACCGCGCCCGAGGACTACCACGCCGACGAGCACGACAAGGATCTCCGCGAGATCGGCGTCCACTAGTCGCTTTTGGCGGGAAGGGCCGCGTCCGGTTCGGACGCGGCCTTTTTCGTCGCGGCCGTCGCGGTCAGGTACAGGACGAGGCCGTTCAGCAGGTGCCAGACGAAATGGGTTCCGGCGGGGAAGTTCCCGCAGACGGTGTGGTCGGCCGTGCGGAACGAAAGGGACACGCCGAAGACGCCCGCCGCGATGGCGAACCTGCGGCGGTGCTCGCCCTTGAGGACGACCGCGAAGACCACCAGCCCGATCAACGCCGAGAGGTACATCCCGCCGCCCAGCGACGCGACGACGGCGGTGAAGGCGAGGAACACGGGGATGGCCAGCCAGGACAGCCTTCGGCTGACGCCGAAGAACAGATGCGGGAACACGGCGGCGTAGTACAGGACGAACACGAGGATGAAGCCGGTGTCGGCGGCCGCGGACCAGCGGGTGGCGAGCAGGTGGAAGGCCGTGCTGCCGAGGAAAACCAGGCCGATGAGAACCGCGAACACGCGGCCCTTCGGTTGCCGCCAGACGGCGATCGCCGCGATCAGGAACGCGAGGTTGCTCAGGCTGTTGAGCGGCTCGCCCCAGAGTCCGGGGGCGAGGCGTTCGCAGTAACCGTCGAGGTACGCGGTCCAGTTCACTGCTCCAGGTAACCCTGCCCGCGTGAACTGCGGGTGTCGGCTTTCGGGAGCCTGCGGTTCGGCTGCCCGCGCGTTCGGGGGGAGGCGGGCGCGTTCGGGGGAGGCCGGCGCGTTGCGAAAGCCACGTTCGCAACCTTCAACGTTGCGAACGTGGCTTTC
>NZ_MUXN01000034.1 GCF_001995215.1 Amycolatopsis azurea DSM 43854 | reverse complement strand
CCCCCGCGATCGGCGCGAAAGCGGGCGCGGGGGTGCCGTCCAGATTCCGGCCCTCGTTCACCGCCAAGGCCCGCGTCACAGTGTCGCGGGCTTCCTTGGGGCTGATCCGGGCGGTCTCGGCGAACCAGCCCGCCGTGGAACCGTGCCCATACAGTTCCATCGGGCCCCGCGACTCGATCTCGACCAGGAACTGCCCGACCTCCGCCAACGCCTGCCGTGCCAGCGACAAACGCTCGACCACGCCGTGCGCGAGCTCCCGCGCACCGGCACGCCACAACTCCTGCGGCGGTTCGAGGATCCGTTGGCTGGACACCCCGCAAGAATACCAATAATCGAACAAGTGTGCGAATATGAAATTGTTTCCCGAAAGGGAGTTGAAGGTATTTCGTATTCAATGGTTAGGGCTGGGTGGCTTGTCGATCTGGGTGAAGGGGACTTTCGCCGCATTCCACGCGGGGAAAGATTCCTTCGCGTCACGACACGTTTGCCTTACCGTTCACTAGAACGGCCCTTGCCGCTCGCGACCATGGGTACTGGCCGCCGATCATTCGAGAACGCGGTCTTCCCGCGGCGATTCGATGGTCAGGGGAGCCGACGTGCCGTCGGTGAGCTGGTTCAGCTGGGTCATGGTGCGGTCCAGTTGCTCCGCCAGCCGCGGGATCGTGCTCGAAGGCAGGTAGGCCTCGGCTCCGGCGTCGAGAAGACGGCGGACCGGGCCCTCGTACTTGACGCCGAGTTCGGCGTCCTCGATCTCCGTGATCACGATCCGGGCCTTCGGGTACAGCGCCCGGAAGTTCCCGATCAGCTGCGGGCTGGCAGGCGGGACGAGCAGGACGTCGACGGTCGGGGGCGCCGAATGCAGGTCCAGGACGAGATAGCCGGGGCCGAGCCGGTCGGACAACGAGTCCCGCGCGGACGCGGACAGCTTCATGGCGGTGGCCACGACCGTGATGTCCTCGGAGTCCGCCGAGGGGACCGGGGTTTCGCGGGCAGCGCCGGAAATCGTCCCGATGGTTTCGCCGTTTCGCGTGATCAGCACGTTCTCGCCGGGGCGGAGGGTGTCGATGAGCGCTACGAGTTCTTCAGGAAGCTGGGTGGCGTCGACCCACCGCTCGGACTGATCACTCATGAGGACATGATGGCCCCCTTCCTTGAACCAGGTTCAAGGAAGGGGGCCATCAGGGACTTACTTGTAGCGAGGCCGTCCCGGAACACCGGGCCGGGTCTGCCAGGGGTGCGGCCCGTCGAGCGGCCGGTACTCGACGCCCAGCGCGTCCAGCCTGGGCAGGTGGTGATCCCGCAGGCGCGGCAGGAACTCCGCGTAATCCCGTCCCGCGGGGTCGCTCCACGCCACCTCGGCGAAAGCGCACAGACGCGGGAAGGCGACGTAGTCCACTCGCCGCACGTTGTCGAGGTGCTCCGCCCACACCTGCGCCTGCGCGCCGAGAATCGTCTTCCCCTCGGGGAAATCGGCGGGCACCGGCTCGTAGCCGTAGAAGCTCTCCAACGTGCTCAGATAGCCGACGGGGATCGGCTCGTCGGGGTGATCGGACTGCCGGTGGTCCAGGTAGACGTGATCCTCCGGGCACATGACGACGTCGTGCCCGGCGGCAGCGGCGCGCGCCCCCGCGGCCTCGCTCTGCCAGGAACCGATGACCATCGGCGGCAGATCGCCCGCTTCGAGCACCTCGTCCCAGCCGAGCGGACGACGTCCTCGTTCGACCAGATGCTGTGCGATCTCGCGGACGAACCAGCCGTGTTCCTCGGTCGCGCCGGGCACCTCGTCACCGCCGAGGGCGATGACCTCGGACGGGAAGATGTCCAGTACGTGGTCGAAGATCCGCTTGAAGAAGTCCACAGTGGACTTTTCCGTGTTCAGCAGTGACGTGCTGATACCCCAGCTCGTCCACACCTCCCACGGTTCGTCGGTCTCCGGGCCGAGTTCGGGGTAGGCGGCGATCGCGGCCCGCGCGTGCCCGGGGATGTCGACCTCCGGGACGACGGTCACCGAACGAGCGGCGGCGTACGCGACGATCTCGCGGAGATCATCGACCGTGTAGAACCCGCCGTGCGGCCGCCCGTCGCGCTCGGGCCCGTCGTGCCGTCCGACCATGGACGACTTCCGCCAGCCGCCGACCTCGGTCAGCTTGGGGAACTCGGCGATCTCGATCCGCCAGCCCTGGTCGTCGGTCAGGTGCAGGTTGAGCACGTTGAGCTTGTGCGCGGCGATCAGGTCGATGAACCGCAGCACCTCGGCCTTGGTCCGGAAATTCCTCGCCACGTCGAGGAGACAGCCTCGCCAGCCGAACCGCGGGTGGTCGGTGACCACACCGCACGGGATGGTCTGCTGTCCACTGTGGATCGGCGTGGCCCGGAACGCGTCCGGCCCGATGAGCTGCCGGAGCGTCTGGCGGCCGTAGAACTCGCCCGCGGCGTCGGCCGCGTACAGCGTCACGCCGGACGGGTCGATCTCCAGCCGGTAGCCCTCGGCGGGCAGCCCGGCGTCGGTGCGGACGTCCACTTCGGACGGTGCCGGACACTCTCCCGGCAGCGGTTCCACCGAGACGGGACGGGGGAGCAGGGTTTCGAAACCAGGCATGTCAGCCCTTCACCGCGCCGCCCATGACGGACACGAGTCGTCGTTGCACGAGAATGAAGAACACCAGCACCGGGATGGTCATCAGGGTCGAACCCGCCATCACCGCGCCCCAGTCGGTGTCCTCCGGTTTGAAGAACACCAGGATCGCCAGCGGGAGCGTCTGGTTCTCGGTGTTGGAGATGATGAACGTCTTGGCGAACAGGAAGTCGTTCCACGCGTGGATGAACGCCAGCACGCTGATCGCCACCAGCCCGGGCGCCACCAGCGGGAAGAGGATCTGCCAGGTGAACCGCATGCGGCTCGCCCCGTCGATCTTCGACGCCTCCTCCAGTTCCTGCGGCACCGCGGCGACGAAACCGCGCAGCATCCAGATCGCGAACGGCAGGCTGAACGCCAGGTGCACCAGGATCAGCGAACCGAGGTGGTTGGTGCCGAACGCGGGCGCGACGTCGCCGACCGACCGCATCAGGAAGAACAGCGGGATGGTCAGCGCCTCGACCGGAACCATCTGCGCCACCAGCACCATCACCAGCAGCACTGTCCGGCCCTTGAAGTTGAACCGGGTCAGGGCGACCGCCGAAAGGAACGACAGCAGCAGCGACAACGCCACCACCACGACGGCCACGATCACGCTGTTCAGGAAGAACATCGCGAAGCCCTCGCCGCTGAGCACACGTTCGAAGTGCTCCAAGGTCGGCGTGAGCGTCCAGGGGCGGGGATTCTCCGCCTGGATCTGCCCGGTGGGCTTGAACGCCGAAAGCACCATCCAGTACACCGGGAACGCGACCATGCCCGCGATCACCACGCAGATGATCTCCGCGATGAGCCTGCCCGGCTTCTTGACCCGACGGGTCTTCGGCGCTGTCGTCACACCCATCCCGCGCTCCGGCGTTGCGACCGGACGTACAGCCCGGTGATGGACAGCAGCAGCAAGGTCATCACGACTCCGAGCGCCGCGCCGAGACCGTATTCCTGTCCGGCGAAGGCCTGTTGATAGGCGAAGACGTTGAGCACGAGGTTGCGCCCGGCCACGCCTCCGCCGTTGGTCATCACGTAGATCTGGGTGAAGATCTTGAAGTCCCAGATGATCGACTGGATCGTGGCGATGGTCAGCAGCGGCCGCACCATCGGCAGCGTGATCGACCACGTGGTGCGCCAGGTCGACGCGCCGTCGAGGTACGCGGCCTCGATGACCTCCTCCGGCACGCCCTTGAGCCCCGCGTACATCGTCACCATGACGAAGGGGAACGAGCACCAGATGACCTCGGCGGCCACCAGGCCGAACGTGCTGTAGGTGTCGAACGTCCAGGAGTGGTTCGCCATCCCGGTGAACCCGAGGCCCGAAAGCACCTCGTTCACCAGGCCGAAGTCCGCGTCGAACAGGAACAGCCAGACGTAGGACCCCGCCATCGCCGGTGTCGCCCACGCGGCCAGTGCCGCCAGGAACAGCGGGACCCGCGCCCACGCGCGGACCCGGGTCGCCAGCACGGCGAGCCCCGTCCCGAGCGCGAGACTGCCGACGACGCAGACCGCGGTGAAGCCGAGTGTCTTGGCCAGAACCTCCCAGAACTGGATGTTCTGCAGCAGGTCGGTGTAGTTCTGGAAGCCGAGGAACACCAGCGGCGCGTTGCCGACCGCCTGCGGTTGCCCGTAGTCGTAGAACGAGATCAGGACGAGCTGGTAGATCGGGTACACCAGCATCGCGAGCAGCAGGATGCCGCCGGGCGCCAGGTAGAGCAGGGCGGCCCGCCCGTCCCGGCGACGGCGGGGGGACCGCCGTGCCGGGACGGCCGGAGCCGTGGTGCGGGGGATTTCTTTCGTGACCACTTAGCCGAACGCCTTGTTCATCTCGGCGGACGCGGTCGCGAGCGCGGCCGCGGGGTCCTTGCCGCCGGTCGCGATCTGCTGGATCGCGGTCGGCAGCACGTTCTGCGCGTCGATCTTCGACCAGGCCGCGGTGGCGGGGACGAACTTCGTGCCCGCGGTGAGCGTGTCGACGAACGGCTTGACCGACGGGTCGCTCGCGGCGAGCTTCTGCTGGACGCTGCCGAGCGTGGGCAGGTTGCCCATGGCGACGTACATCTTCTCCTGGTACTTCGCGCCACCGAGCAGTTCGGTGAACTCGACCGCGAGGCTCTTGCGCTTCGTCGCGTTGAACACGCCGAGCAGGTTGCCGCCCGCGAACGCCGGGGCGATCTTGCCCGCCTCGGTGCCCGGGATCGGGATGATCGCGTACTTGCCCTTCACCTGGCCGGCTTCGACGGCCTTGCGGTTGAAGTCACCGCCGATCGACATGCCCGCCTTGCCACCCGCGAACGCCGTGATGCTCTGCGTCCCGGTGAGGTTGGCGCACTGCTCCGGCGGGCAGATGTCCGCCTTCAGCAGGTTCGAGTACGCCGTCACCCCCGCCTTGGCCTGCTCGGAGTCCACAGTGGACTTCCACTTGTCGCCTTCCTGCTTGGCGATCTCACCACCGTGCGCCCACAGGAACGGAAGCATCGCGTAGGTGTACTTGCCACCGACGGAGATACCGTACAGCTCGGGCTTCTTGGCGCGGATGGTCTTCGCGGTCTCGGTCAGCTCCGCCAGCGTCGTCGGCGGCTTGAGGCCGAGTTCGGCGAAGAGATCCGTGCGGTAGTACAACGCGCGGATGCCGGTGAACCAGGGCAGCCCGTAGGTCTTGCCGCCGGACTTCGCCGTCTCCAGCACCGCCGGGAGGATGTCCGCCCCTTCCTTCCACGACGAGAGGTCGCCGGTCAGGTCGGCCAGCGCTCCGGTGGCGGCGTAGCTGGAGACGTCGGTGTTGCCGAACTCGGCGACGTCCGGTGCGCTCGCGGGGTCGTTGAAGGCGCCGGAGAACTTGTCCGCACGGCCCTCCACCGGGATCCACTGGACGTCGACCTCGACACCCGAATGCGCCGCCTTGAATTCGGCGATCGCCTCCTTGACCGCGGCCTCCTTGGGCGCGCGGTTGGCTTCGTCGAACAGCCAGACCCGGACGGTGCCGGTCTTCTCGTCACCGCCGCCCGCGGCGGGGGCGTTCTGGGCGGGCGCGCAGCCCGCGACGAGGCCGACCGCGGCGAGGCCCGCGATGAGCACGCGAGTTCTCATGAAATTTCTCCTTATGCGAAAAAGACGGAATTGACCTGGGGGAGCGCCAGTTTTCCGGCGACGGCCCCCGGGAGGCCGGTGGCGGGATCACGCGGCAGCCAGCTGAGCGTGCCGGACTTGTCGCTGGAGACGTAGAACCAGCGTTCGGTCGGATCCAGGGTGAGGTGACGCGGGTACACGCCGCCGACGGGCGCGTTGTTCAGCAGCTTCAAGGACTTCCCGTCCTCGCCGACACCGAACGACGCGATCGTGTCCGACCCGCGCACGGACGCGTAGACGAACTTCCCGTCCTTGGACGTGGTGATCTCGCCCGGGTACTGCGCGCCGGGCGTACCCGCCGGAACGGCCGCGACGACCTGTCCGGCGGTCAGTTTCCCGGTGGCCGGGTCCCACGCCGCGACGGTCACCTCGGCCCGCAGCTCGCCGAGGATGTACGCGTACTTGCCGTTCGGGTGGAAGGCGAGGTGGCGCGGCCCGGCACCCGACGGGAGCTTCAGCTGCTGGTTCAGCTTCAGTTTCCCGGTGGCGACGTCGAGTTTGTAGACATAGACCGAATCCGCGCCGAGGTCGACCGAGAGCACCCACTTGCCGGTGGGATCGTTGACCACCTGGTGCGCGTGCGCGTCCCGCTCGGCGCCCTTGTGCTGGGCCAGATCGACGACGTCGCCGAGCTTCCCGCCCGCGAGGATCGGGAGGACGACGACGCTGCCGCTGCTGTAGTTCGCGGCCAGCACGTACTTCTGGCTCGAGTGGACGCACAGATGCGTCGGGTGCTTGCCCTTCGCCGACTTCTTGTTGAGCAGCTTGGGTTTCACCGGATCGGCCAGGCTGAGCGCGGAGATCTGACCGTTCTCGTCCTCGTTGGTCACGTAGAGCGTCTTGCGGTCGGCGCTGATGTCGAACCAGGAAGCGTTGCTGACTCCCGGGATCGTCCGGTCGACGACCACCGCGTTCGTGGTCGCGTCCCGGTGAGCGACATCGAGCCCGTGCCCGGAACTGGTGTAGCTGCTGACGTAGATGGCCCCGGTTCCCTTCGGTCCGCAGGTCTGTTCGGAGGCGTTCGCGAGGTGGGAACCCAGAACGGTGGTGAGTCCAGCCGCTCCGACGGCGCCGAGGAAGGTGCGTCGATCGAGTCCGGTCATCGTGATCTCTCCCAGCTTTCAGGTGGTTTAAACCACTGCCATGAGCAATGCTGCCACGCCGAAACCGGAAACGGAAAGGACGGTTTCCAATACGGTCCAGGTTTTCAGCGTCTGGGGCACCGTCATGTTGAAGTAGCGCGAGATGATCCAGAAACCGCCGTCGTTGACGTGGGAGGCGATGATCGACCCGGCGGAGATCGCGACGACCAGCAGCGCGAGCTGCATCTGCGAGTAGCCCAGCGTCGCCACGGTCGGCGCGACGATGCCGCTCGTGGTGACGATCGCGACCGTCGCCGAACCCTGCGCGATGCGCATACCGCAACTGATCACGTACGCCGCCAAGATGACCGGAAGACCGGCGTTGTCCAGCGAACCGGCGACGGCCTTGCCGATCCCCGTGGCGGACAGCACGGCACCGAAGAACGCACCGGCGCCGACCACCAGCAGGATCATCGCCACGGGACGGAGGGACTTCGCCGAAAGCTCGCTCAAGTCCTTGCCCGTCAAGCCTCGGCGCAGGCCCAGCAGCCAGGAGGCGAGCAGCACCGAGATCGTCAGCGCGACGGCCGGGGTGCCGATGAACGCGGCGACGCCGGCGAGCGCGGATTCCTTGGGAAGCCAGATGCTGCCGAAGGTCCCCGCCAGGATCAGCACCAGCGGGACCGCGATGATCGCCACCACCAGCTTGAGCGACGGCGGGTTCTCTTCCTTCTCGCCTTCCTCCTCGGCGATGAGGAATTCCGCGGGAACCGGCACGTCGACGCGCTTACCGATCCAGGTCGAGTACAGCACACCGCCGACGAGGAACGCCGGAATGCCGCAGACCAGGCCCATCAGGATGATCCAGCCGAGTTCCACGTGCAGCAGGCCCGCCGCGGCCACCGGACCGGGGTGCGGCGGGAGGAACGCGTGCGTGATCGAAAGACCGGCGAGCAACGGCAAGGCGTACAGCACCAGCGAACGGCCACCCTGCTTGGCGGCGACGTAGACCAGTGGCGCCAGCACGAAGATGCCGATGTCGAAGAAGACCGGGATACCGAACACGAAGCCCGCGAGACCCATCGCCAGCGGGGCCCGCTTCTCGCCGATGGCCCGCAGCAGCGCGCTGGTGAGCACCTTCGCCCCGCCGGAACGCTCCAAAATGGACCCGAGGATGGTGCCGAGCCCGATGATCGCGGCGATATGCCCGAGGATCCCGCCAAAACCCTTTTCCAGCAAGGAATCCGACGCCTTCTGCGCGGAGCCGACGATCTGGACGACCGGCAGGCCGGCGGCCAGCGCGGTCAGCAGGCCGACCACGATCAGCGCGATGAAGGGTTCCAGTTTGACCTTGATGATGAGGAACAACAACACCGCGATCGAGACGGCGGCGAGGGTCAGGAGACCTCCCGTCGAATGTTGGAGCCAGTCGATCATCGGGCACTCCCGGGGTTCCGCAGTGAACGGCCGGCGAGGGCGCCGGTCGGTTGACCATCGTCGATGGCGGCGACACCGTTGACGAAGACATAGGGGATACCGGCGGCCTGCTGCCGCGGCTCGTCGAACGTGGCGGTGTCGGCGACGGTTTCCGGGTCGAACAGCACCAGGTCGGCCGCGTATCCGGCGCGGACGAGACCCCGGTCGGTCAGTCGCAGGCGGTGCGCCGCGCGGCCGGTGAGGTGGGAGACGCATTCGGCGAGGTCCAGGACACCGAGCTCGCGGACGTAGCGCGCGAGGTAGCGCGGGAACGTGCCCCAGGCACGCGGATGCGGCCGCGCGCCGACGAGGAGGCCGTCACTGCCCCCGGTGTGCGTGCGGTGCCGCATGATCGCCTGGACGTTCTCCTCGTGCCCGACGTGCATCAGGCAGGACGTGCCGAGCTTTTCCGAGAGCAGGACGTCGAAGTACAGCTCCGCGGCCGGTTTCCCGGCCCGCTGCGCCGACGCGGCGACGGAATGCCCTACGAGGTGGGAGTTCTCGTCCCGGCGGACGCCGTTGATCTCGATGGCCTCCCAGTCGATCGGCACGCCGTGCGCGCCGTCGGAGCCGGTCTCCTCGATCTCGGCGCGGATCCGTTCGCGGGTGTCCACATCGGACAGCCTGGCCAGCGTGGCGTCGAGCCCGCCCTCGGTGGACCAGCTCGGCAGCAGCGCGGACAGGTAGGTGGCGCCGGGGAGATAGGGATAGGTGTCGAGCGTGATGTCGCAGCCGTCGTCGAGCGCCTCGTCGAGCAGCTCCAGCAGATTTCCGGCCTTGCCCTTGTTCACCGAGAAGTTCATGGTGGCGTGCGCGAGGTGCAGCGGGCAGCCCGAACGGCGGGAGACGTCGACCATCTCGCCGAACGCTTCCAGCGCGCCCTTGCCGTAGCTGCGGTGGTGCGGGCTGTAGAAGCCGCCGCTCTCCCCGACGACCCGGCACAGTTCGACGAGTTCCTCGGTCGTCGCGTACATGCCCGGCGTGTAGGTGAGCCCGGACGACATGCCCATCGCGCCCTCGGCCAGCCCGGTCGCGATGAGTTCCTTCATCGCGTTCATCTCGGCTTCGGTGGCGGGCCGGTCTTCCCAGCCGACGGTGAGCATGCGGACGGTGCCCTGCGGCACCAGGTAGGCCGCGTTGACCGCGACCCCCGCGTCGAGACGGTCGAGGTATTCGCCGACCGAGCGCCAGTTCCAGTCGAAACCCGCGGGGTCGTCGTTCCAGCCCGCGAGCTGTTGGCGCAGTGACGCGAGGACGTCGTCGTTCACGGGCGCGTACGAGAGCCCGTCCTGCCCGAGGACCTCGGTCGTGACGCCCTGGGAGAGCTTCGCGAGGTGATCCGGGTTGGCGAGCAGCTGGAGGTCGGAATGCGAATGCATGTCGATGAACCCGGGCGCGAGCACGAGTCCTTCGGCGTCGATGGTGCGGCGGCCCGCGAGCGAGCCGGGTTCGGCGACACTGGCGATCCGGCCACCGGAGATGCCCACGTCGTGCCTGGTGAGCGGATCCCCAGTGCCGTCGGCGACCAGAGCGGAGCGGACAACGATGTCCATGATGATTCTTCCTCTGCGGCGGTGGAGGACGGATCAGGGGGTGTTGGCGGAGCTGAAGATCGACCTGTACAGGTGACCGAACGTGAACCCGCTGTGTCGCTCCACGCGCGGGTTCACCAGGAAACTCAGAAATGCGTGCGGACGAAATCGAGCACGGTCTCGCCGTCGGGGCCGACGACCGGGATGAGGGGCCACTTGTCGAACACGGTGCAGGGATGCGACAGCCCGAGGGCGATCCAGTCCCCGACCTCGACCGGTGACGACGCGGGCAGGGTGAGGAAGGCGTGCTGGTCGTTCATCTTCTGGATGGAATGACCTTCGAGCGCGGACGCCTGTCCGTCGCCCTTGCGGATCAGGCGCGGTTCGGGCATGCCTTCGTCGAAGGAGGCGTCCCGTTTGCCGATGGTGAGCAGCGCGAGTTCGCCGGTCGGCTTGGACGTCACCTGTGCCCAGGCACGCAGCGCGGGACGGAACGAAGCGACGCCGCCGATGCGCGGGTGCTCACCCAGCGGCGAGATCACGCGGTAGAAGCCGTCGTCATGGGTCACGTAGGCGCCGCTGCGCAGGATCGGCAGGACGTCCAGGCCGCCCCAGTCCTTGGTGAGCTCGTCGGCGACTCGGTCGAAGTACGCGCTGCCGCCGCCGGTGACGATGATCTGACCGGCGTCGTCGAGCAGGCCCTTGCCGTGGAAGGCGAAGACGAGTTCGCGCAGACCGTCCACATAGGAACTGATCAGCTGGAGCGACTTCTCGTCGGTGTGGTGGGAGAGCGCGCCCTCGTAGCCGCCGGAACCGCGCAGCCGCAGGGCCGGGCTCGCGTGCGCGGCTTCGGCGACGGCGAGCGCGGTTTCGGTGTCGCGGACACCGGTGCGGCCGCCCTCGGCGCCGAGTTCGACGAGGACGTCGACCTTCCGGCGGGCGCCGCTCAGGGCTTCGGTCATCAGCTCGACGCCGCGGACCGAGTCGACCCAGCAGACGAACTCGAAGTCGTCGTCGGCGTCCAGCTCCGCGGCGAGCCACTTCAGGCCCGACGGGTCGAGCAGCTGGTTCGCCAGCAGGATCCGGGAGACCCCGAACGCCCGGTAGATCCGCAGATGCCCGGCGTTCGCGCAGGTGATACCCCACGAGCCGTGTTGGAGCTGTCGCTCGAACAGCTGCGGCGCCATCGTCGTCTTGCCGTGCGGGGCCAGCGCGACGCCACGCGTGGCGCACCAGTCCGCCATCGTGCGCAGGTTGTGCTCGACGGCCTCCTCGTCGAGGACGACGAACGGGCCGAGGAAGCCGTCTTCGAACAGCTTCGCGCCGCGGGCGGCGGCTTCGCCGATCGTGAGACCCGACAGCGAAGGCGCGACCGAGCGGAAGCGCCAGTCGACGCGCTCCTCGCGGACGGCCGCGACCGCGGCGGAATCGATGGTGCCGGCTTCGAACATGAGGTTCACCTCGGTTGCGTATGTTGCAACGGACGTTGCGCATATTGCGTGGGATAGGTGTAGCATCCGGTCCGCTAGAGGTCAACGGCGTGACGACTAGGAGACGCGAAGGTGACAGGTGAGCCTCGGCCGCCCGGGAATTTTTTGATCTTTTGGGGTCGCGCCCTTTTGGCCGGAGGCCCCGTCATCGCGATGGCAGGGCGCTCCCCGTTCGTGAGGCGAGATGGTTCCTTGACGTGCGCCCTGGCAGCGGGATGGCGGTCGGCGCGATGAAGAGCACCGACGTTTTGTGCATCGGGGAGTCGATGGCCTTGTTCGTACCGGCCGAATCCGGGCCGCCCGACGAGGTACGGAAGTGGGTACGGACCATCGGCGGGGCCGAGTCGAACGTCGCCTGCCATCTCCCGGCGCTGGGTTTCGCCAGTGCCTGGGTGAGTGCCGTCGGGGACGACCCGTTCGGCCGCGCGCTGGTGCGCGAGATCGCCGCCGCGGGGGTGGACGTGAGCGCGGTCCTGGTCGACCCGACGCGGCCGACCGGGCTCTACATCAAGGAAAGCGGAGCTCAGGGCAGTCCCGTGCGGTACTACCGCAAGGGCTCGGCCGCGTCCGGAATGGACGCCGGGCTGCTCGGGAAACTCGATCTCGACGGCGTACGCGTCATCCACCTGTCGGGGATCACGCCCGCGCTGTCGGACGGCTGCCTCGACCTGGTGCGCGCCCTGATGGAACGTCCGCGCGGCGACACGCTGGTGTCGTTCGACGTGAACTTCCGGCCGGCGCTGTGGACCGGTCGCGATCCTTCGGTTCTGGCCGAATTGGCCGCCCGTGCCGACATCGTGCTCGCCGGTGAGGACGAAGCCGAGCGGGTGTGGGGGACCGGTGACCCGGAGCGGCTGCGCGCCGCGCTGCCCGGACCGAAGACGCTGGTCCTCAAGCACGGCGAACGCGGGGTGACCCTGATCGACAGCGACGCCGCGCCCCTGTTCTCGCCCGCGCTCCAGGTCGACGTCGTGGAGCCGGTCGGCGCCGGTGACGCGTTCGCGGCCGGTTTCCTCGCCGCCACCCTGCGCGGCGACGCCCCGGCGACGCGGCTGCGGCGAGGTCACCTCCAGGCCGCCGCCACCCTGCTGACCCACGACGACGTGGGGACGCCGCTGCCGGAGTCCGTGGTCGAAGCGCTCATCGGGGCGGATGAGGCAGCATGGGCGGCGGCGAAGCTGTCGGACAAGGGAGTGGTGGGCGGATGAGTCAAAGCCTGGACAGGGCGCTCACACTGCTGAGCGGACTGGCCCGCGAGCCGAAGACCCTCGATCAGCTCGCCGAGGAGATCGGCGTGCACAAGTCGACCGTGCTGCGCCTGCTGCGCACCCTGGAGACGCACCATTTCGTGCGCCGGGAAGGGCAGCGGTACTACCGGCTGGGCAGCGCGCTGTTCGACCTCGCGCAGCAGGCGCTGGAGGACCGCGACGTCCGCCGCACCGCGCAATCGGCGCTCGCCGGGCTCAACGCGCGCACCGGGCACACCATCCACCTCGCGTCCTATGAGGACGGCGAGGTCGTCTACATCGACAAGTTCGAGGGCAGGCATTCGGTGCGGATGTACTCCCGCATCGGGAAACGCGCACCGCTGCACTGCACCGCCGTCGGCAAGGTGCTCGTCGCGGCGATGACACCGGAGAAGCAGGCGGACGTCGTGTCGAGGATCGACTTCTTCGTCCGCACGCCGAACACGATCACCACGCCCGAGGCGTACGAGAAGGAACTCGCGCTCGTCGCCGACCGCGGCTACGCGGTGGACAACGCCGAACACGAGGACTTCATCCACTGCGTCGCCGCGCCGGTCCGCGGCCCGGGCGGCGTCGTGCTGGCGGCCGCGTCGATCTCGGTGCCGAAGGTCCTGCTGGACTACGACGGCCTGATGGGGCTCGTGCCCGAACTCGTCGCCGCCACCGAAGAAGCTTCCGTCCACAGTGGATGGACGGGGAACCGAAAGGGGAAGTTGGAATGAGCAAGACCGCGATCAGCACGGAGAACGCGCCGAAGCCGGTGGCCGCGTTCTCGCAGGCGGTCCGCAAGGGCAACATCCTGCAGGTGGCCGGCCAGGTCGCCTTCGACCCGGCCACCGGCGCCATCGTCGGCGAGACCGTCGGCGAGCAGACCGAGCAGACCTTCAAGAACATCGAAGCGGTGCTCGAGGCCGCCGGTTCGAGCCTGGCCGACGCGGTGATGGTGCGCGTGTACCTGACCGACGTCGACCACTTCGGCGTGTTCAACGAGGTCTACAACAAGCTGATCGGCGAGGCCCCGCACCCGGCCCGCACCACCGTGTACGTCGGCCTGCCCGCCGGACTGCTGGTGGAGATCGACGTCCTGGCCGTGACGGACTGACTTGGCTGAAGGACGCTTTCCCCGCATCGCATGCGGGGAAAGCGCCCTTCACCGCGTCGGATGCGGGTATGGCGTCCTTCAGCCCCCGCTAGAGCACGCTCGTGTACCCGTTCAGCGCGGGCTGCCCGCCCAGGTGCGCGAAGAGCACGTTCGAGTCCCGCGCGATCTCACCGCGCGCGACCAGGTCGATTAGCCCCGCCATCGACTTGCCTTCGTAGACCGGATCCGTGAGAACACCCTCCAGCCGGGCCACCGTCCGGATCGCGTCCAAAGTGGATTCGTCCGGGATGCCGTAGATCCCGGCGTGGTACCGCTCGTCCAGCTCGGCCTCGGCGATCTCACCCGCGCCGATCAGCTCCGCGGTCGCCCGCGCGATCCGGGTGACCTGGTCCCGGGTCTCGGCCGGTTTCGCCGACCCGTCGATACCGAGGATCCGCCGCGGCTTGCCCGACAGCGCGGCCCCGGCGACCATCCCGGCCTGCGTGCTGCCGGTGACCGAGCAGACGACCACGGTGTCGAAGAAGACGCCGAGCTCGGCCTCCTGCGCTTCGAGCTCGACGATCCAGTTCGCGAAACCGAGCCCGCCGAGACGGTGGTCCGACCCACCCGCCGGGATCGCGTACGGCTTCCCGCCGCCGGCTTCGATCTCCTTGACCGCGTTCTCCCAGCTCTCCTTGAACCCGACGCCGAACCCGGCCTCGACCATCCGGATGTCCGCGCCGAGGATGCGCGAGAGCTGGATGTTGCCGACCTTGTCGTACATCGGGTCGTTCCAGTCGACCCAGCTTTCCTGCACCAGCACGGCCTTGAGCCCGGCGCGCGCGGCGGCCGCGGCGACCTGACGGGTGTGGTTCGACTGCACGCCGCCGATCGAGATCAGCGTGTCCGCCCCGGCGGCGAGCGCGTCGGCGACCAGGTATTCGAGCTTCCGGGTCTTGTTGCCGCCGAACGCGATCCCGGAGTTGACGTCCTCGCGTTTCGCCCAGACCTTCGCCCCGCCGAGGTGGGCGGTGAGCCGTTCGAGCGGGTGGACGGGGGAGGGGCCGAACAGCAGCGGATAGCGCGGGAAGTCGGCGAGGGTCATGGCGTCTCCAGGAGGGCTTCGAGTTCGGTCCAGATCGTGGCGGTGATCGCGCAGGCCGCGTCGACGTCGCCCGCTTCGAGGGCGTCGGCCAGCTCCGCGTGACGCTGGACCGACCGGTGGGCGGGCAGGGAGCCGAAGCGGGCGTATTCGAGACGTCGCAGCAGCGGGGTGTAGCGGGCCAGCGTCGCGGCGATCGCCCGGTTGCGCGCGGCGGCCACCGGGACGTCGTGGAGTTCGTCGTCGGCGGCGATCGCGGCCGCGATGTCCCCGGCGGAGATGGCGTCGGCGAACCGGGTGTTGGCCGCGCGCATCGCCGCGACCTCGGCGGGACCCATCCGCGGCGCGCCCGCGCGGACGGCGAACTCGTGCAGCGCGCGCACGAGCTGGAGCGCGTCGCGGACGTCGTCGGGCACGAACGCGGCCACGCGCGTGTAGCTCTGCGGTTTCGACTCGACGAGGCCGTCCTCGATGAGCCTCAGCAACGCTTGGCGCACCGGCGCCCGGGAAAGTCCCAGCTGATCGGCGAGGTCGCCGTCACGCAGGTTCGTCCCCGGCGGCAGCGTCCCGTCGATGATCGCCCGGCGGATGTTCTCGTAGGCCTCGTCCCTGAGGAGGGACCTCGGCACCTTCACTAACCCACTCACATCTGAAATGTTAGTTGACGACGAAGGAGAAGTACATGAAGGCCCCCTTCCTGTACCTGGGCGCAAGGAAGGGGGCCTTCATGTACTGAGCGGCTTAGTAGACCGGGCCCGTGTACTTCTCGCCCGGCCCCTGTCCGGGGGCGTCCGGCACGGCCGAGGCTTCGCGGAACGCCTTCTGCAACGACTGGAGGCCGTCGCGCAACGGGCCCGCGTGCAGGCCGAGGTACTCTGCCGAAGCGGTCACCAGCCCGGCGAGGGCGGTGATCAGGCGTCGGGCTTCGTCGAGGTCGCGGTGCGGTGAGCTGGCCGGGTCCTCGTCCGCGAGGCCGAGCCGTTCGGCGCCGGCGGAGAGCAGCATGACGGCCGCCCTGCTGATCACCTCGACGCTCGGGATGTCCTCCAGGTCGCGGACGTCGGGGGAATACGGGGGTTGCTGAACGGGTTCATCTGACACGTCTGGTACCCTTCCACGAGCGACCAGCCCCCGAGCGATCGGGGGCGGCAAGTGGAGCCCCGCTCCCACCCGCGTCACCGCCGCTTCACCAGGTGTCCGGGTCCGGTTCGCCAAGACGATTTCGGGCGTCAAGGCGGTGTGTTCGGTTCTGGAGACCGAACGCGATCGGAATGAGTGGGCCTCGCGTACCTCACGGTACCGGGGCCTTCGGCATGTGGGCACCAGGTCGAAACGGTAGAAGAATTTACCTCGAACCAGGGAGGCCCCATCAGCTCCGAGACACGCATCAACGACCGAATCCGGGTTCCGGAGGTCCGCCTCGTCGGACCGGCCGGTGAACAGGTCGGCATCGTCCGGATCGAAGATGCGCTGCGGCTGGCACAGGAGAACGATCTCGATCTCGTCGAGGTCGCTCCGCAGGCACGCCCGCCCGTATGCAAGCTCATGGACTTCGGCAAGTTCAAGTACGAGAGCGCGCAGAAGGCCCGCGAGTCCCGCCGCAACCAGCAGCTCACCGTCATCAAAGAACAGAAGCTGCGGCCGAAGATCGATCAGCACGACTACGAGACCAAGAAGGGTCACGTGTCGCGCTTCCTGGCGGCAGGCAACAAGGTCAAGGTCACGATCATGTTCCGCGGTCGCGAGCAGTCCCGGCCGGAACTCGGTTTCCGGCTGCTGCAGAAGCTCGCCGACGAGGTGACCGAGCTCGGTTTCGTCGAGTCGTCGCCGAAGCAGGACGGTCGCAACATGATCATGGTGTTGGCCCCGCACAAGAACGTGAAGCCGCAGAAGGCCGCGAAGGCAGCCAAGGACGATTCGTCCGAGCCGCCCGCCGACGCGTAGCGCCGACCAGCACATGTCAGCGGCACACCGGAGCACCCCGGTGTGCCGCCGCACGAAAGAGGACAACGTAATGCCGAAGATGAAGACGCACAGCGGGACGTCCAAGCGTGTCCGCGTCACGGGTACCGGCAAGCTGCGCCGTCAGAAGGCCGGCCGTCGCCACCTGATGGAGAAGAAGTCCAACAGGCTCACCCGTCGCCTCGAAGGCACGACCGAGATCGCCAAGAACGACGTCGGCCGCGTCAAGCGCCTCCTCGGCCGCTGACACCCCCGCACTTGTAAACCCCGGGCGCGCCCGCCGCGCCCCCAGATCGACAGGATGGACCAGTGGCACGCGTCAAGAGGGCTGTCAACGCCCAGAAGAAGCGTCGCGCGACTCTCGAGCTCGCCAGCGGCTACCGCGGCCAGCGCTCGCGGCTGTACCGCAAGGCGAAGGAGCAGACGCTTCACTCGCTGAACTACGCCTACCGGGACCGTCGTGCCCGCAAGGGTGACTTCCGCCAGCTGTGGATCACCCGTATCAACGCGGCGGCCCGCGCCAACGGCGTGACCTACAACCGGTTCATCCAGGGCCTCAAGGCCGCGGGTGTCGAGGTCGACCGCAAGATCCTCGCGGACCTCGCCGTCAACGACGCCGCCGCTTTCACCGCGCTGGCCGAGCTGGCCAAGGCGAACGTGAACACCGAAGAGAAGAAGTCGGCCTGACCGGCGACAGCGCTCTTCCACGACCCGGGGCGGCTCCGTTCACCGAACGGACGCCCCGGGTCGTTGCTGCGCGCAAGCTCACCCGCCGGGCCGAGCGTGAGAAGACCGGCCGGTTCCTCGCCGAGGGCGCGAACGCCGTCGAGGCCGCCCTCGTAGACGGCGGCAAGGTGTACGAGCTGTTCGTGACCGAACGCGCCGCCGCGCAGCACGAGCGGCTGCTCGGCATCGCGCGCGAGGCGGGCGTCCCGGTCTCGCCGATCACCGACCGCGCCGCCGACGGACTGTCCGAAACCGTGACACCGCAGGGCATCGTCGCGGTCTGCGCGCTCGTCGATCGTCCACAGGAGACTGTCCTCAAGCCCGGCGCGAAGCTCGTCGTCGTCCTCGTCGACGTCGCGGACCCCGGCAACGCGGGCACCGTGATCCGGGTCGCGGACGCCGCCGGTGCCGACGCGGTCGTCCTCGCCGGGGACAGCGTCGACCCGCACAACGGCAAATGCGTCCGCGCGGCCGCCGGCAGCCTGTTCCACCCCGCCATCACCCGGATCCGGGACGTCGACGCGGCCTTGAAGGCCTGCTCCGCCGCCGGACTCCGCACGTTCGGCGCGCACGGCTACGCCGACACCGAACTCGATCAAGTGACCTTCGACGAGCCCACCGCGTGGGTGTTCGGCAACGAGGCGCACGGATTGCCCCGCGATGTCCTGGAAACAGTCGACCTCGCGGTCAAGATCCCGATGTACGGCCGGGCGGAGAGCCTGAACCTCGCGACGGCCGCCGCGATCTGCGTGTACACCAACGCGATGTCCTCGCGCGCGGCTCGTTAAGCTGCCGCTTCACCAATTTCCGTTGATTCACTGGGGGAATCATGGGGCGTATCGCCCGTTCCTTTGCCTTGTTCGGTGCTTCTTGGCGAGTTCTGCGGTCCCGCAAGGAACTCGCGATCTTCCCGGTACTCGCCGCCGTCGCCGGGCTGCTGGTCGCCGCGGTCTTCCTCGGAAGCGGCTACTGGATCTCCCACACCGAGATCGCCGACCACTCCCGGCTGACGCCCGGTTCGTACGTGCTGATCGGGCTGTTCTACCTCGCGGCCGCTTTCGTCACGGTGTTCTTCAACGCCGCCCTCATCTCGCAGGCCGACGTCGCGCTGCGCGGTGACGACCCCCGCGTGGCCACCGGGCTGGCCGAAGCAGGCCGCCGATGGCTGCCGCTGCTGGGCTGGTCGGTGGTGACCGCGACGGTTTCCCTGATCCTCCGGGAGATCGAGCAGCGATTCGGGTTCATCGGCCTCCTCGTCGGCAGGCTGGCCGGAGCCGCCTGGAACCTGATCACGTATCTCGTCCTGCCGGTGATGATGATCGAGGACGCCGGAGTCCGGCACGGGGCCAAGCGGTCGGCGGAGCTGCTCAAGCGGACCTGGGGCGAGCAGGCCGCCGGAAGGTTCGGCATCGGGCTGGTCGGTTTCCTGCTGACGCTGGCCGGGTTCGCGGTCTTCCTGGGCGCCGGTTTCCTGCTCGGCGGAACCATCACGATCTTCGTCGCCATCGGGATTTCACTCGTGTGGGGGTTCTTGGTCTCGATCCTCTGCACGACGCTGGCCGGGATCTACCAGACCGCGCTGTACCGCTACGCCGCCGACGGCGTCGTCCCGGAGGAGTTCGGCAAGGTGGACTTCGAAGGCGCCTTCGCCGGGCGATGAGCCGGAAACGGATGGATTCGGTGCCCGCGGCCACGTAGAGTCGCGGGCAGCACGCCGTCGCACCACGACACCAAGGGAGCTCTCATGGAACGCAGTGTTCGTTCCAGCACCTTGTTTACGGCGTAGAGCGCGTTTTTCGCCTTCCTGAGTGACGGTGTGCCCAGCCCGAGGGTGATCGGGGGCCGCCGTTCGCTGTCCCATAGAATTCAGCAGCTGCTAAACCCATGTGCGCGCTCGCGTGCACCGGACCAGTCCCAGCGGACGCCGAGGAGTTATGTCCGAAGCCAACGACAAGCAGGAACCCCAGGTGGGAGCCCTCGCGCCGGAAACGTTGACGGCCGCCGTCAAGCAGGCCGAGACGGAGTTCGCGGCCGCGGCGGATCTCGACGCGCTGGCCGCGGTCAAGCCCGCTCACCTCGGGGACCAGTCTCCGCTGCTGCTCGCCCGCCGCGAGATCGGCGCGCTGCCGAAGCAGGAGAAGGCCGAGGCAGGCAAGCGGGTCAACGAAGCCCGGCAGGGCATCCAGTCCGCCTTCGACGCGCGTCGTGCGGTGCTGCAAGCGGAGCGTGACGAGCGCGTGCTCCGCGACGAGGCCGTCGACGTCACGCTTCCGTGGGATCGGGTGCCCCGCGGCGCCCGGCACCCGATCGCGACCCTGTCCGAGCGGATCGCCGACGCGTTCGTCGCCATGGGCTATGAGGTCGCCGACGGTCCAGAGCTCGAGGCCGAGTGGTTCAACTTCGACGCGCTGAACTTCGGCAAGGACCACCCCGCGCGCCAGCTGCAGGACACGTTCTACCTCGGCGAGGAGGACTCCGGGCTGGTGCTGCGCACGCACACCTCGCCGGTGCAGGCCCGCACGCTGCTGCACCGCGACCTGCCCGTGTACGTCGTCTGCCCCGGCCGCACCTACCGGACCGACGAGCTCGACTCCACGCACACCCCGGTGTTCTCGCAGGTCGAAGGGCTCGCGGTGGACAAGGGCCTGACGATGGCCCACCTCAAGGGCACTCTCGACGCCTTCGCCCGCGCGATGTTCGGCGGAACCTCGAAGACCCGGCTGCGCCCGCACTTCTTCCCGTTCACCGAGCCGTCGGCCGAGGTCGACGTCTGGTTCGAGGAGAAGAAGGGCGGACCGGGCTGGGTCGAATGGGGCGGCTGCGGCATGGTCAACCCCAACGTCCTGCGTGCCTGCGGTGTCGACCCCGAGGTCTACTCGGGCTTCGCCTTCGGCATGGGTATCGAGCGCACCCTGCAGTTCCGCAACGGAATCCCGGACATGCGCGACATGGTGGAGGGCGACATCCGGTTCACCCTGCCCTTCGGAACGGAGGCCTGAGTGAAGGTCCCAGCCAGCTGGCTGATCGAACACCTCGAAGTCGACGAGGAGGTCACCGCCCAGGATCTGGCCGACGCCTTCGTGCGCATCGGCATCGAGGTCGACGACGTCCGGAAGCTCGAGCCGGTCGCCGGCCCGCTCGTGGTCGGCCGGGTCGCCGAGATCGAGGAGCTCACCGAGTTCAAGAAGCCGGTCCGCTTCTGCCGGGTGGACGTCGGTGAGTCCGACGACGCCGAGGCCGACAAGCCGGACGAGAACCTCGACGACGACGAGGACGACGACGAAGGTCCCTTCGAGGACGACGGCCCCACCGGGATCAGGACCCGCGGGATCATCTGCGGTGCCACGAACTTCGCCGAGGGCGACCTGGTCGTCGTCGCGCTGCCCGGCACGGTGCTGCCCGGCGGTTTCGAGATCGGCTCGCGCAAGACCTACGGCCGGCTCAGCGACGGCATGATCTGCTCCGCGCGCGAACTCGGCATCGGTGACGACCACTCCGGCATCCTCGTGCTGCCCCCGAGCACCGCCAGCCCGGGCGAGGACGCGAACAAGCTGCTCGGCCTCGACGACACCGTCCTCGAGGTGACGCCGACCCCGGACCGCGGGTACACCCTGTCGGTCCGCGGCCTGGCCCGCGAGCTGTCCAACGCGCTCGACGTCCCGTTCGGCGACCCGGCGTCCATCGAGGTCCCCGAGGCCGAGAGCGACGCCTGGCCGGTGCGCCTCGAAGACACCGAAGGCTGCAAGCGGTTCGTCCTGCGCCGGGTGAAGAACCTCGACGCGACGGCGCCGACGCCGTGGTGGATGCGCCGTCGCCTGATGCTGGCGGGGATCCGCTCGATCTCGCTCGCGGTCGACGTGACCAACTACGTCATGATCGAGCTCGGGCACCCGCTGCACGCGTTCGCGACCGGTTCGATCAGGGGCGATCTGGTGGTGCGCAAGGCGAAGCCGGGCGAGAAACTGACCACTTTGGACGATGTCGAGCGCACGCTCGACACGGACGACGTGATCATCGCCGACGACAGCGGGGTCATCTCGCTGGCGGGCACGATGGGTGGCGCGTCGACCGAGATCACCCCCGACAGCACCGACGTGCTGCTCGAGGCGGCGCACTGGGATCCGTCGTCGATCAGCCGGACGGCCCGCCGTCACAAGCTGTTCTCCGAGGCGGCCAAGCGGTTCGAGCGCTACACCGACCCGCAGCTGTGCGCGGCGGCCGTCGAACTCGCCGCGCGCCTGCTGCGCCAGTACGGCGAAGGCTCGATCCTGCCGGGCCGTACCGACGAGGGCGGCGTCGAGCCGAACAAGCCGGTCACCATGCCGATCAGCCTTCCCGACCAGGTGGCCGGGGTGCGCTACGAGCGCGGTGTCACGGTCAAGCGGCTCTCGCAGATCGGCTGCAAGGTCAACGTGGGCACGTCCGAGGACGGCACCGCGCTGGTGACCGCGGTCCCGCCGAGCTGGCGCGGTGACCTGGTGCAGCCCGCCGACCTGGTCGAGGAGGTGCTCCGGCTGGAGGGCTACGACAGCATCCCGTCGGTGCTGCCCGACGCTCCGGCCGGTCGTGGTCTCACCGACACGCAGCGCCGCCGTCGTTCGGTCGCGCGTGCGCTGGCGGAGAACGGCTACGTCGAGGTGCTGCCCTTCCCGTTCATCTCGGACTCGGTCTGGGATTCGTTCGGGCTGCCCGAGGACGACGTCCGCCGCAGCACGATCCGGATCCGCAACCCGCTGGAGGCGGACAAGGACCGGATGGCGAGCACCTTGCTGCCGGGGCTGCTGGAGATCCTGCAGCGCAACATTTCCCGTGGCTTCAAGGATGTTTCGCTGTTCCACCTCGGACAGGTCGTGCTGCCCGGGCCGAACCCGATCCCGATGCCTTCGCTCGGGGTGGACCGGCGTCCGACCGACGAGGAGCTCGCGGTCCTGGAGGCGGCCGTCCCGCCGCAGCCGCTGCACGTCGCCGTCGTGCTCGCGGGCCAGCGTGGCCGCGCGGGCTGGTGGGGCGAGGGCGAGCAGGCGAACTGGGCCGACGCGGTGCAGGCCGCGCGGCTGGTGGCGCAGGCCGCCGGTGTCGAGCTGACCACGGCCGCGGCGGACCAGCCGCCGTGGCACCCCGGCCGCTGCGCGCAGCTGCGGGTGGGCCAGTGGCCCGTCGGTTACGCCGGCGAGCTGCACCCGAAGGTCGTCGAGGCGCTCGGGCTGCCGCCGCGCACCGTCGCGATGGAGCTCGACCTGGACGCGATCCCGATCCCGGACAGCCGTCCGGCGCCGCGGATCTCGGCGTACCCGCCGGTGCTGCTCGACGTCGCCCTCGTCGCCGAGACGGGCGTGCCGTCGGCGGACCTGGCCGAGGCGCTGCGCGAAGGCGCGGGGGAGCTGCTCGAAGACATCACGCTGTTCGACTCCTACCAGGGCGAGCAGCTGGGCGAGGGCAAGCGGTCGATGGCGTACAAGCTGAGGTTCCGCGCCGCGGACCGCACGCTGACCGTCGACGAGGCCACCAAGGCCCGCGACGCCGCCGTCGCGGTCGCCGGTGAACGCTTCGGTGCGAGCCTGCGGGCCTGACCCACGTTCGGAGAAGTCCCGTGAAGGCCCCCTTCCCTCGGCTCACCCGAGGAAAGGGGGCCTTCACGCGCTTCCGGTGTGGCAAAGTGATGCCTTGTGTCACGTCCAGACGGTCGGTCCAGCATCCAAGACGTCACGCGCGCCCGGCTGGGCGACGGTTTCGTCGGCAGAGTCGGGGAACGTGAGGATTTCCGGGTCAATCTGGGGCTGTCCGGGGACGACCGGCGCCGCCGGTACCTGTTCTCGGTCCACGGTCTGGCCGGGGTCGGCAAGTCCTTCCTCCTCGACCAGCTTCGCGGGATCGCCGAGGAGACCCGCGCCGCCGTCGGATTCGCGGACGACAGCCAGCAGGACCTTCCCTCGACGCTGGTGAAGCTGGCGAAGGACCTCGCGCGCGGCGGCAACCGGATGAGCCGGTTCGAGAAGCGGTACGAGTTCTACCTCAAGGCGCGGGAGCGGCTCCACAGCGACCCGCAGGCCCCCGCCGCCGGCCGCGAACTGCTGACGAAGACCGTGGTCAAGGCCGGGTTCGAGCTGGCGAAGTCCCTGCCGGGCGGTGGTCTCGCCGCCGAGGTGATCGATCCGGCCGCGGCGGCGAAGCAACTGGAACAGCTGCAGAGCTATCTGGCGGCGAAGTTCAAGCGGCAGGCCGACATCCGGCTGCTGCTCGATCCCGCCGAGGAGCTGACGAAGCCGTTCGTCGAGGACCTCTGGCGAATCCCGGAGTCCCGCCAGATCGCCTTGTTCTTCGACACCTTCGAGCGGACGTCGCCGGTGCTGGAGACCTGGCTGCTCGATCTGTTCGGCGGGCGGTACGGCGATCTGCCGCAAAACCTCGTCCTGACGACGGCCGGGCAGTTCCCGCTCGACGAGGCGAGGTGGAGCCGCTACGCCGCGCTGCTGCACGAGATCGAGCTGCGCCCGTTCACCGAACAGGAGGCGCGGCACCTGCTCGCGGAGCGCGGGATCACCGACGAGCAGGTGATCGAGGTCGTGCTGCGGCTGTCCGACGGCCTGCCCGTGCTGGTCGCGATGCTGGCCAGGGGCAATCCCGCCGAGGCCGGGAGCGTCGGCGACCGCAGTGGTGACGCCGTCGACAGGTTCCTCCACTGGGTTCCGGAGGAGCGGTTGAAGGACATCGCCTCGATGGCCGCGCTGCCGAGGATGCTCGACGAGGACGTCGTCGGGATCCTGACCGGGCCGGAGCAGGCGGCGGAGATCTTCCGATGGCTGCGGGAACTCCCGTTCACCGGCCGCCGTGAGCTGCCCGTCCGGTATCACCCGGTGGTCCGGGGACCGATGGTGCGGCGCGAACGCGGCCGTTCGTCCAGCGAATTCTCCGGCAGGCACCGGAAATTGGCCGAGTACTACGGAGACCGGGCCGCCGGACTCGGTGCCAAGGGGACCGAGATCCGGAGCGAAGCCTGGGGTGACGAACACTGGGAACGGCTGAAACTGGAGCAGGGGTACCACCTGCTCTGCGCCGATCCGGCGGAAGCGCTGCCGGAGGCCCTGCTGAACGCGGCCAACACGATGACCACCGGCGTCGCCGCCGCCCGTGCCTGGGCGCGGATGATGGAACAGGCGGGAACCGACGCCGACGCCCCGGCCGTGCTCCGGTGGGCCAAGAAACTCGAAGAGTGCCTGTCCTCCGGTGACGGTCCCCGTGACGTGGAGGTCCTTGATCTGCTGGCCGGGGCGGCCGAGCTCGACGCCGTTCGGCTGTCCACCGTGGTCAGGAGACGTGCCTGGGCGTATGACGATCGAGGCGAGGCCGACGCGGCCGAACGGGACTACGACCGGGCCGTCGCCCTGAATCCCGCCGACCCCTTCGCGTGGAGCGATCGGGGCAACCTGTGCCACAACGCGGGGGAGTGGGAACGAGCGCTCGAAGACTTGAACCGGGCTATCGAACTCGACCCCGGTTACGCCTATTCGTGGCGCGGGCGCGGATCGGCCCGCGCCGAGCTGGGTGACCTCGACGGCGCGATGACGGACCTCGACGAGGCGGTCCGGCTCCAGCCGGGCAACGCCTGGGCCTACACCGCACGCGCGAAGGTGCACGAGAAACGCGGAGACCTTCGGAAGGCGATCGCCGAGCTCGACACCGCTGTCAGGCTCGACTCCGACTACCCGTGGGCCGTCCACCGCCGGGCCGTACTGCTGGATCAGCTGGCGCAGCCTGAAGAAGCGCTGGCCGGATTCCGGGCCGCGGCCGCCCTGCGACCGAAGGACGCGTACTACCTGGGCGAGCTGGCCAGATTCCTGGAGAAAGCCGGGAACCAGGACGAGGCGGGCCAGATGTTCGACGCGGCCGTCGCGGCCGAACCCGACGACTCCTGGGCGCTCGCGGCCCGGGCCGCGTTCCACTATCGCGCCGAGCGATACCGGCTCGCGATCGACGGTTTCACCGCGGCGATCAGGCTCGACCCGGACTACGAGTGGGCCGTCTACATGCGAGGAAGCGTCCACCTGTCGGCGGACGACCATGAAGCGGCTCTCGCCGACTTCGACCGGGCGATCGAACTGGCGCCCCAGGACGCGGAGAACCAGCTGAAGCGGGCGACCGTCCTGAGGTCGCTGAAGAGGCACGACGAGGCAAGAGTGGCCTTGGACCGCGCGATCGAACTCGAGCCCGGCGACGCGTGGGCCCATGCCCATCGAGCCAGGACACACGGTAGCTCCGGCGACTGGACGGCGGCGCTCGCCGATATCGACGTCGCGCTCGAACACGAGCCGGACATCGCCTTCTTTCACTCGCTACGGGGCGCCTACTTGGCCGAGCTGGATCGTCACGAGGAAGCCCGCGCCGAGCTGGACGTGGCCGTGCGGTCGGAACTCGACGAGGGGTACGCCTACTACAAGCGGTCTCGTCACCGCCTCTTGTTCGGTGAGTACGCGGGCGCGCTGGCCGATGTGGACGCCGCCCGAGCTCTGGGCTTCGGCGATGTCGACTGCCTCGCCCATCGCGCGGAGATCCACCGCCAGGCGAACGAATACGACAAGGCGGTCCAAGAGCTGCGCGAAGTGGTCAGGCAAGAACCGGACAGCGCGTACTACGGCGGCTGTCTCGGCGAAGCGCTGTTGTTCGCCGGACAGTTCGCCGAGGCGGTGTCCGTCCTCCGACGCTCTATCGCGGGGGCCGACTGGGTGCGGAACGTCTTGGCCCTGGCAGAGCTGAAGGTCGGGCAGAACGAGTCCGCCATGGCCTACTTCGACCAGGCTCTCGGTGAGGCGGTCACCAAAGCGGCGGCGCGGCCCCACGATTGGGAAGCCCGGCTCGGCCCCGTTCTCTACCTGCTGGTCCTCGGGCGCGGGCAGGAGGCGAAACGCCGTCTTGCCGACGTCCTCGCGGACAGCCCGCCCAGGGAACCTCGGCTGGACCTGCTCCAGGATCTCAAGGAGATCCGCGAACTGTTTCCCGAGTACCAGGCGTCGATCGACGAACTGGTAGCCCTCGTCCCGGAGCCGGTGCTCAACCTCCCAGGTGCTTGAGCGCCTCCTTCCTGGACAGAGTGGACAGTGCCGGGTGCGCGGCCACGAAGGCGCGCACCCAGTCAGGCTCGGTCTTCGCGTATTCGCGCAGTGCCCAGCCGATTCCCTTGCGCAGGAAGAAGTCCTTGTCGTCGAGGTTCGCCTCGACGGCACGGGTGAGCAGATCGGTGTCGGTGCCGCCCTTGGCGCCGACCTGGCAGATGACCGAGGTGCGGCGACGCCACCTGTCCTCGTCGTAGGCCCAGGTCAGCATCAGCGGGGTCAGCGTTTCCGGTTCCGCGCGCAGGATCGGCCCGACCCGGCGGATGGCGACTTCGTCCACATAGTCCCACCACGCGCCGGTCACGATCATCTCCTCGTACAGGCCGAGCAGATCGCCGTCCTGCCAGCGGTCGTAGGCGCGGTGTCCGGAAAGGGCGATCGCCGCGTAGCGCTCTTCACGGAAGCTCGCCTCACGCCACAAGGTGAGCACGGCGGTCGAGAAACTCACTCGATCAGGTAGCGAATGCTCGGCGTAGACCTTTTGCAGCAAGGCGGCCCGAGCCGGTGACGCGACACCGCGGAACGGCATTTTTGACTTCATGTACGCCTGCATCGAAGGCGCCTTCTCCGGATCGGCCAGCGCGGCCAAACCGTTGCGAACCGCCGAAACCAGGCTTTTCACCTCGTCCACGCGTTCTCCTTTCCCCAGTGGGCGCCGCGAGCGTACGACAGGGGACCGACAAGACTGATATGCCCGGATCGAGGTTCGGATACCGACTAAAGAGGGATGGCGGTCAACGTGTCGGTCAGCGAGATTGAAGCCGGTTCTCGGTAGCTTCGGCCCGACCGGGTCGAACGCGGACGAAAAGGAACACAGTGAAGAAATTCGTTGCCGCCCTGGCGGTCGCGGGGATCGGCGTCGGCACCATGGCGCTCGCTCCCTCCGCCACGGCCGCCTCGGCGTCGGACTTCGATCCGAAGCCCATCTCCTGGGGAGCCTGCACCCGCCCGAGCCTGGTCAAGGCCGGCGCGGAATGCGGCTTCCTCGAAGTCCCGCTGGACTACGCGAAGCCGGGCGGGGAGAAGATCTCGATCGCCGTCTCGCGGGTCAAGCACAAGTCCGCGCAGTCGCAGGGCGTCATGATCGTCAACCCGGGTGGTCCCGGTGGCTCCGGTCTCGGCCTGTCGACCCTCGGCCGGGCCGTCCCCAAGAAGGCGGGTGAGGAGTACGACTGGATCGGCTTCGACCCGCGCGGTGTGGGGGAGAGCAAGCCGTCGCTGACCTGCGACGGGAACTACGCCTCCTACAACCGCCCGCAGTACGTGCCGACCACCCGCGCCATCGAGGCGGCGTGGCGTGAGAAGGCGAAGGGCTACGCGAAGGCGTGCGCCAAGAACGGCGCGATCCTCGACCACATCAAGACCATCGATGTGGCGAAGGACGTCGACAGCCTGCGCAAGGCGCTGGGCGAGAAGCAGATCAACTACTACGGCTTCTCCTACGGCACCTACCTCGGCCAGGTCTACAGCACGCTGTTCCCGCAGAATGTGCGGCGGATGGTGTTCGACGGCACGGTCGACCCGCGCGACGTCTGGTACAAGGCGAACCTGAACCAGGACATCGCCTTCGACAAGAACATCAAGACCTACTTCGGCTGGCTCGCGAAGTACGACGACGTCTACCACCTCGGCAAGACCGCGTCCGCGGTCGAGAAGCTGTGGTACGGCGAGCAGAAGAAGCTGTACGACAAGCCCGCGGGCGGCGTCATCGGCGGTTCCGAGTGGACGGACATCTTCTTGCAGGCCGGCTACTACGTGTTCGGCTGGGAGGACATGGCGAACGCGTTCTCGGGCTGGGTCCACAAGGGTGACTGGCAGACCCTGAAGGGCCTGTACGACAACTCCAACCCGCCGGGTGAGGACAACGGGTACGCGGTGTACGCGGCCGTGCAGTGCACCGACGTGGCGTGGCCGCAGAGCTGGAACCGCTGGAAGTTCGACAACTGGGTCACCCACTTCCGTGCTCCGTTCGAAACCTGGGGCAACGCCTGGTTCAACGCGCCGTGCATCGACTGGCCCGCGAAGCCGGGCAAGCCGGTGGAGATCGACGGGAGCAAGGTCCCGGGCATCCTGCTGGTCAACGAGGAGAACGACGCCGCGACGCCGTACCCCGGCAGCCTCGAGGTCCGCAAGCGCTACCCGAACTCCAGCCTGATCAGCGCCCCCGGTGGCACGACGCACTCGGGTTCGCTGTCCGGTGTGTCCTGTGTGGACGACAAGATCGCGGACTACCTGCTGACCGGGAAGCTGCCCGTGCGCAAGCCGGGCAACGGTTCGGACGTGCAGTGCACCCCGGTCCCGCCGCCGGTTCCGGCCGGTGCCGCTGCCGGCACGAAGAAGTCGGACGTGCCGTCTTCCGTGGCTGAAGTGAAAAAGGAGGCGCTGGCTCAGGCGCTGCCTTTCTGAGTCCGTCGCTTTCGGGACGCTTCGATGCCCCGGTCCGGTTTCCCGGACCGGGGCATTTCCTTTTCCTCAGGGCCAGGCCAGCTGCTGAGGGAGCCGTGTCCCCAATGTGGCATTGGGGACGTTGAGCGCCTCCAATGCCACATTGGGGACATCGATCGCGGGCAGTCGCGCGAGGGACAGGGCGGGGCCAGCAGTCACCTCAGCAGCACCGGCAGTCACAACGGTTTCAGGTGAAGGTCCCTTTCCTTCGGCTCAGCCGAGGAAACTCGACCTTCACGCCATGTTCCGCAAGTCAGAAGTCCGGCCGGGATCCCAGCTCGCGCATTTAATGAGCAGAAGGGCAAAGGTGTCCTGTCGGTGCCAAGTCCGTGAAGGCCTCCTTGAGGGACTCTGGGTCCCTCAAGGAGGCCTTCACGGGCCGGTGTTCGGTGGCGATCAGCCCGGTGAAGGGGAAGCGTTGCGAAAGCCACTTTCGCAACCTTCAACGTTGCGGAAGTGGCTTTCGCAACACCCGAGGTCGGTGTGCGGGCGGGCGACTGAACACACCATGTTTGCCTCACCCGTCAATAGTCCTCTGAATGCGATGGCCCACCGGCCATGACCGGCACCCTCTCGTCCCGAAAAGCCAGGAAAGTACCGGTCATCCACCGCCCCGGGCCGAATCCCCATCGCAGTGCCGGGGAATTGTCGGGGCCGCCCGTTAGCGTCCCCGGCATGACCATCGTCGAAGAGCACCGGACCGAGATCCGCGTGCAGGACACCGTTTATCGCATCGAGGTCGCCGCCCGTGAGGGTGGCGGCGCGGCCGGGGAAGACCGCTGGGTGACCGTCATGGTCGGCGGAGCCGGACCGCAGGAGGAGCCTGTCGCCGAAGGCAGGCTCGACATCGACGCCGAGGCCGTACCGGCCCTGGCGACCGTCCTTTCCGACACCCTGATGGCGTTCGCCGGCCGGGGAACCGGTCGCAACGGCCGCCGAAGATCGGCCGACCGACCCGCGCATCAGGGCCTGCCGTGGTCCGACGAGCTGGACGCGGAACTGGAAAGCCGTTGGCTGTCCGGGGAAAGCGTCGAGGAGATCGCGCGGCGGTTCGAGCGGACGCCGGGCGGGATCCGGGCCCGGCTGCCCAGGGTCGGCTGCGACCCGGAGCGCCGCGGCGCGTACCTCCCGATCCCGCCGAGCAGGCGAGAGGGAGGTGAACTCGGCTGAATCCAGGCGGCTGCGAGGGCCGACCGGTCTTCGCAGCCGCCGTCAGTCCACTGTGGACCTCGTGCCGCGGTCGGCCCGCGCGGCCATCTCCCGGAGGTGGCCGATCAGTTCCGGCGGTTCGTGCACGGTGAATTCGCAGCCGAGGCCGAGGATCCGGAACGCGAGCCAGTCCAGGGTGTCCGTGCCCGCGTTCAGGACACAGGTCTCGTCGTCGACCGGTTCGAGTTCGCCGACGTTGTCCCCGATCGCGGGGACGACCTGGCTCATCGGCGCGTGCAGGGTCACGCGTGCGCGATAAGTGGGAAGGAGGCTGTACATCTTGTCGGTGACATAGGCCGCCACGTCTTCGGCGGGTGGCTGTCTGGGTGCCGCCCGGCCGCCGGTGGCTCGCGGTTCGGAGATCCGGTCCGCGCGGAAGATCCGCCAGTCGTCCCGGTCGAGGTCGTAGCCGAGCAGGTACCAGCGGTGCCTGGCCGAGACGAGCCGGTGCGGTTCGACGTGCCGCCGGGATTCGGTCCCGTGGCCGGCCCGGTAGGCGAACCGCGTCCGCTCGGTGTTGGCGATCGCGCCCGCGAAGACGGTGAGGTGTTCCGGGTCCACCGCGGGGCCGGTGCCGGGGAGCGGCACGGTCGCGGCGCCCAGCGCGCCGACGCGATAACGCAGTCGCGAGGGCAGGACCTGCTCGAGTTTCGCGAGTGCCCGCACCGAGGACTCCTCGATACCCGAGATCGCCTGCCCGGCGGCGCTCCGGAGACCGACCGCGATCGCGACGGCCTCCTCGTCGTCGAGCAGCAGCGGTGGCATCGCCGCGCCCGCGCCCAGCCGGTAGCCGCCTTCGGAGCCTCGCGACGCCTCGACCGGGTAACCGAGTTCGCGCAGCCTGTCGATGTCGCGGCGGATGGTCCGAGGGCTGACCTCCAGCCGTTCGGCGAGCTCGCTGCCAGGCCACTCGCGAGGGGTCTGCAGGAGCGACAGCAGGCTGAGCAGCCGGGCGGGCGTGTCCGTCATACCGCAAGGATGCCCCGGACAAGGGACACTGGATGGCCTATTTCGGGTGAGCCACGCGACCTTCGTTTGATTGAACTTGCACGGCGGTGCATAATCATGCGTATGACGGTGAAGATCGCGGTGGCCGGAGCCAGCGGGTACGCGGGTGGCGAACTCCTGCGCCTGCTGCTGACCCACCCCGAAGTCCAGATCGGTGCGCTCACCGCGGCCAGCTCCGCGGGGACGCCGCTCGTCCAGCACCAGCCGCACCTCGCGCCGCTGGCGGACCGCGTCCTCCTGGAGACGACCCCGGAGACCCTGGCCGGGCACGACGTCGTCTTCCTCGCGCTGCCGCACGGTCACTCCGGCGCCATCGCGGCCCAGCTGGGCCCGGACGTCCTGGTGGTCGACCTCGGCGCGGACCACCGCCTCTCCGACGCGGCCGACTGGCAGCGCTGGTACGGCGGCGACCACGCCGGGCAATGGCCGTACGGGCTTCCCGAACTCCCGGGCGCCCGCGAGCGCCTCGCCGGGACCAAGCGCATCGCGGTCCCCGGCTGCTTCCCGACCGGCGGTTCGATCGCCCTCGCTCCGGCGCTGGCCGCGGGCCTGGTCGAGCCGGAGATCAACGTCGTCGCCGTGACCGGGACCTCGGGTGCGGGCAAGAGCCTCAAGCCGAACCTGCTCGGTTCGGAGGTGATGGGTTCGGCCACCGCGTACGGTGTCGGCGGTGCGCACCGGCACACTCCCGAGTTCGCGCAGAACCTCTCGGCGGTCGCGGGAGAACGGGTCAAGGTCTCGTTCACCCCCGTGCTGGCCCCGATGCCGCGAGGGATCCTCACCACCGCGAGCGCCGCCCTCAAGTCCGACCTGGACGCCGACGGCGCCCACGAGCTCTACGAAAAGGCGTACGCCACCGAGCCGTTCGTCCAGCTGCTGCCTCCGGGCCGGTGGCCGTCGTCGGCTTCGGTGGTCGGCTCGAACAACGTCCAGCTGCAGGTCACCGTCGACGCCGACACCCGGCGCCTGATCGTGGTCGCGGCCATCGACAACCTGACCAAGGGCACCGCGGGAGGCGCCGTCCAGTCGATGAACATCGCACTCGGCCTCCCCGAAACCACCGGACTTCCGACCGTAGGAGTGGCTCCGTGACCGTCACCCAGCCGAAGGGATTCCGCGCGGCGGGCGTCGCCGCCGGGATCAAGGCCGAGGGCAAG
The DNA here is from genome assembly GCF_001995215.1 of Amycolatopsis azurea DSM 43854. Classification (GTDB taxonomy): domain Bacteria; phylum Actinomycetota; class Actinomycetes; order Mycobacteriales; family Pseudonocardiaceae; genus Amycolatopsis; species Amycolatopsis azurea. Next base: position 10,731 of record NZ_MUXN01000034.1, on the reverse strand, counting down.
CTCGACCTCGCGCTCGTCGTCAACGACGGGCCGTCGCAGGTCGCGGCCGGCGTGTTCACCCGCAACGTGATCAAGGCCGCGCCCGTCCTCTGGTCGCAGGAAGTGCTCAAGCAGCAACGCCTGAAGGCCGTCGTCCTCAACTCCGGCGGCGCGAACGCCGCCACCGGCCCCGGCGGTTTCCAGGACACCCACCAGACCGCCGAGAAGGTCGCCGGGCTCTTCGAGGCGGGCGCGATCGAGGTCGCCGTCTGCTCGACCGGCCTGATCGGTGAGCGGCTGCCGATGGACGCGCTGCTTTCCGGCGTCGACAGCGCCTTCACGCAGCTCGGCACGGGTGCCGAGGCCGACCTCAACGCCGCCACCGCGGTCATGACCACCGACAGCAAGCCGAAGCAAGCGGCCGCGTCGCACGACAGCGGCTGGAGCGTCGGCGGGTTCGCCAAGGGCGCGGGCATGCTCGCCCCGAACCTCGCGACGATGCTGTCCGTCCTCACCACCGACGCCGTCGTCACGCCCGAAGTCCTCGACAGGGCGCTGCGTGCCGCCACCGGGGTCACCTTCGACAGGCTCGACGTCGACGGCGGCACCTCCACCAACGACACCGTGCTCGTCCTCGCCTCCGGCGCCAGCGGCGTCGAACCGACCGAGGCCGAACTGACCGAGCTGCTCACCGCCGTCAGCCTCGACCTCGTCCTGCAACTGCGCGCGGACTCCGAAGGCGCGACCAAGTACGTCGACGTCACGGTCACCGGCGCGGCGAACGAGGCGGACGCCATCGCCGTCGGCCGGACGATCGCCGAGGACAACCTGGTCAAGACCGCGTTGTTCGGTTCGGACCCGAACTGGGGCCGCATCGCCATGGCGCTGGGCCGGGTGCCCGCGGAGATCGACCCGGAGAAGGTCGCCATCGCGATCAACGGCGTCACCCTGTTCGCCAAGGGGACCCCGGCGGCCGACCGCTCCGAGGCGGACCTCTCGGGCCGGGACATCAAGATCGTCGTCGACCTCGGTCTCGGCGAAGGGGAGTCGACGATCTACACGACCGACCTCTCGCACGCGTACGTCGAAGAGAACAGCGCGTACTCGTCATGAGCCCTTCCGAATCCACGGTCCCCGCGGACGAACGGCTCGCGACGGCCGCCGAGAAGGCCTCGATCCTCATCGAGGCGCTGCCCTGGTTACAGCGCTTCCACGGCGCCACCGTCGTGGTCAAGTACGGCGGCAACGCCATGATCGACGAGAGCCTCAAGCAGGCCTTCGCCGAGGACATGGTCTTCCTGCGCATGGCCGGGCTGCGTCCGGTGGTGGTGCACGGCGGCGGCCCGCAGATCACCGCGATGCTCACCCGGCTCGGCGTCGAAGGCGAGTTCAAGGGCGGCCTGCGGGTCACCACGCCCGAGACCATGGACATCGTCCGCATGGTGCTGACCGGCCAGGTCAGCCGTGAACTGGTCGGGCTGATCAACGCGCACGGCCCGTACGCGGTCGGGATCTCCGGCGAGGACGCGCGGCTGTTCACCGCCGAGCGCAAACAGGCCACTGTGGACGGTGTGCCGGTCGACATCGGGCTCGTCGGCGAGGTCTCCGAGGTGAACCCGGACGCGGTGCTCGACATCGTCAACGCGGGCCGGATCCCGGTGGTGTCCACCGTGGCCCCGGACGTGGACGGCGTCGTGCACAACATCAACGCCGACACCGCGGCCGGCGCGCTGGCCGCGGCGCTGGGCGCGGAGAAACTCGTCGTGCTCACCGACGTCGAGGGCCTTTACGCCAACTGGCCAGATCGCGGTTCGCTGGTCGACCGCATCCGCGTCGACAGGCTCGAAACCCTGTTGCCCGGCCTCGCCAGCGGCATGATCCCGAAGATGGAGGCCTGCGTGCGTGCCATCCGCGGCGGGGTCAGCCGCGCGCACGTGATCGACGGCCGCATCGCCCATTCGGTGCTTCTGGAGGTTTTCACCTCCCGCGGCATCGGTACCATGGTCTTCCCCGAAACGGAGCTCCCGTGACCATCCTGAAGTCCAATGTAGACGGCCAGGAGCACTGGAAGTCCTCCCTCATGGACAACTACGGCACCCCGGCGCTGACCCTGGTCCGAGGCGAGGGCGCGACGGTCTGGGACGCCGACGGCAAGCCGTACATCGACCTGCTGGGCGGCATCGCGGTCAACGCGCTCGGCCACGCCCATCCCGCCGTGGTCGCCGCGGTCACCGAACAGGTCGCGAAACTCGGGCACACCTCGAACCTCTACGTGAACCCGGTCGTCGTCGAACTCGCCGAAACGCTCCTGGACGTCGCCGGTCTGTCCGGCAACGCCAAGGTGCTGTTCGTCAACTCCGGTGCGGAGGCCAACGAAGCCGCGCTGAAGATCAGCAGGCTCACCGGGCGGACCAAGATCGTGGCCTGCGAGGGTGCCTTCCACGGCCGCACGATGGGCGCGCTGACGCTGACCGGGCAGCCCTCGAAGCGGGACCCGTTCGCGCCGCTGGTCCCGGGCGTCACCCACGTTCCCTACGGCGATGTCGACGCTCTTCGCGCCGCGGTGGACGACGAAACGGCGGCGGTGTTCCTCGAACCGATCCTCGGTGAGGCGGGCGTCGTCCCGGCGCCGGACGGCTACCTCCAAGCCGCGCGGGAGATCACCAAGGCGACCGGGACCCTGCTGGTCCTCGACGAGGTGCAGACCGGCATCGGCCGCACCGGCGCGTGGTTCGCCTTCCAGCACGCCGGCATCGTCCCGGACCTCGTCACCTTGGCGAAGGGACTCGGCGGCGGGCTGCCCCTCGGCGCGGTCATCGGCGTCGGCGAGGCGGGAGACCTGGTGAAGCCGGGGCACCACGGGACCACCTTCGGCGGCAACCCGATCTGCTGCGCCGCCGGGCTCGCCGTGCTCAAGACCATCGCCGAGGACAACCTGAACGACCACGTTTCCGCGCTGGGCAAGGACATCGCCTCTCGCGTGGAGGAGCTCGGCCACCCACTGGTCGCCGGGGTCCGCGGCGCCGGGCTGCTGCTCGGCATCGCGCTGCGCGAACCGGTTTCGGCGACGGTCGCCAAGGCCGCGCAGGACGCCGGATACCTGGTCAACCCGATCGCCCCGGACACCATCCGGCTGGCACCGCCGCTGATCCTGAGCGCCGACGAGGCCGCGGGATTCCTCGAAGCCCTTCCCGGGGCGCTCGATTCCACCACCACCTAGGACAGAGACGAACGCATGCTGCGCAACTTCCTCCGTGACGACGATCTCAGCCCCGCCGAACAGGCCGAGATCCTCGACCTCGCCGACCAGCTGAAGGCCGAGCCGCTGAGCTCCCGCGCGCTGGAGGGCAAATCCGTCGCGGCGATCTTCGAGAAGAACTCCACCCGGACCCGGTTCTCCTTCGAGGTGGGCATCGCCCAGCTCGGCGGCAACCCCGTGATCGTCGACGGGCGCTCCATGCAGCTCGGCCGCGAAGAGACCATCGAGGACACCTCGCGGGTGCTTTCGCGGTACCTGGACGCGATCGTCTGGCGGACCTTCGCCCAGAAGCGGATCGACGCGATGGCGTCGGCGGCGAGCATCCCGGTGATCAACGCGCTCACCGACGAGTTCCACCCGTGCCAGGTGCTCACCGACCTGATGACCATCCGCGAGCGCAAGGGCAAGCTCGCCGGGCTCACCCTGGTCTACCTCGGCGACGGCGCCAACAACATGGCGCATTCGCTGCTGCTGGGCGGGACCACGGCCGGGATGCACGTCCGTGTCGTCTCGCCGGAGGGCTTCCAGCCGGATCAGCAGGTCATGCTCGACGCGAAGCATCGGTCGAGCGAAACCGGTGGCAGCACCACGGTCTTCACCGACCCGTACGCCGCGGTCGAAGGCGCGGACGTCGTCGTCACCGACACCTGGACCTCGATGGGCCAGGAGAACGACGGTCTCGACCGCGTCGGCCCGTTCCGTGAGCTGCAGGTCAACACCGCGCTGATGCGCCGCGCCGCGGACGAGGCGATCGTGCTGCACTGCCTGCCCGCGCACCGGGGCTGGGAGATCACCGACGAGGTCATCGACGGTCCGGCGAGCGCGGTCTGGGACGAGGCCGAGAACCGCTTGCACGCGCAGAAGGCGCTGCTGGTGTGGCTCATGGACGAGAAGCGACGATGACCGGCGGCAGAGTCACCCGGCAGGCCCGGATCACCGAACTGGTGTCGTCGATGGCCATCCGCAGCCAGACGGAGCTCGCGAAGCTCCTGGCGGCGGAAGGCATCGACGTCACGCAGGCGACCCTGTCGCGGGACCTCGACGAACTGGGCGCGGTGAAGCTGCGGGGCGCCGATTCCGGCGCGCCGGTGTACGTCATCCCGGAGGACGGCAGCCCGGTCCGCGGGGTGCAGGGCGGTACGTCCCGGCTTTCGCGGCTGCTCGCCGAACTGCTCGTTTCGGCGGACTCGTCGGGAAACCTGACGGTGCTGCGCACGCCGCCGGGCGCGGCGCAGTTCCTCGCCAGCGCCATCGACAGGGCGGCGCTGGAGGAGGTCGTCGGCTCGATCGCCGGCGACGACACCGTCGCGGTGATCGCGAGGGAGCCGTTGTCCGGCAAGGACCTGGCCGAGCGCTTCATGGCGCTGGCCCGACGGTCGTCCACTGTGGACGGCGGTGAGGAGGCCGAAGGTGACGCCTGACGGGTTCGCCTTCCCGGAAGATCCGGAGAAGCTGGTCATCACCTTCGACGAAGGGGTGCCGGTCGCGATCGACGGGGAGACCGTGACACTGCTGGAGGCCTTCCAGGAGCTGAACCGCCGTCTCGGCGCCTTCGGGCTCACAGGGCGCAGGATCCACGAGGGTCCCGCCGCGCTCGCGCTGGTCAGCGCATACGAAGAATTGAAGAAGGTCAGTATCGGGCAGATCTCCGGCGAGGTCTGCCTGGTCCTGCACCGAGGGAACGCGGTCGTGAACAGCGCGCGGGACGAGCACGCGCTGTACGACTTCACCACAGGCGCTACCTTCGACCGGTCAGTCGCCTGAAGAGAACCAAGGAATCCGAGGAGTGTTGTGAGCGGGAATGAGCAGCCGGTGCAGCTGTGGGGCGGCCGGTTCGCCAGCGGACCGGCGGAGGCGATGGCGGCGCTGAGCGCGTCGACCCATTTCGACTGGCGGCTGGCGCCGTACGACATCGCCGGGTCGCGGGCCCACGCGCGGGTGCTGCGGAAGGCGGGCCTGCTCACCGAAGACGAGCTGACCGGCATGCTCGCCGCGCTGGACACCCTCGCGCAGGACGTCGCCTCGGGCGCGTTCACCCCGACCGTCGCCGACGAGGACGTCCACACCGCGCTCGAACGCGGTCTGCTGGAGCGCGCGGGCACCGAACTCGGCGGCAAGCTTCGGGCGGGCCGTTCGCGCAACGACCAGGTCGCGACGCTGTTCCGGATGTGGCTGCGGGACGCCGCCCGCCGCGTGGTCGCCGGCACCCTCGGCGTCGTCGACGCGCTGGTTTCGCAGGCGAAGCGGCACCCGGACGCGATCCTTCCCGGCCGCACCCACCTCCAGCACGCGCAGCCGGTCCTGCTGGCCCACCACCTGCTCGCGCACGGCCAGTCGCTGCTGCGCGACGTCACCCGGTTGCGTGACTGGGACGCTCGCACCGCCGAGTCGCCCTACGGTTCCGGTGCGCTCGCGGGCTCCTCGCTCGGGCTCGACCCCGAAGCCGTCGCCGAGGAGCTGGGCTTCGACACCAGCGTCGAGAACTCCATCGACGGCACCGCCTCGCGGGACTTCGTCGCCGAGTTCGCCTTCGACGTCGCGATGCTCGCGGTCAACCTGTCCAGGATCGCCGAAGAGGTGATCATCTGGAACACCGCCGAATTCGGCTACGTCGCCCTCGACGACGCCTGGGCGACCGGCAGTTCGATCATGCCGCAGAAGAAGAACCCGGACGTCGCCGAGCTGACCCGCGGCAAGGCCGGACGGCTCATCGGGAACCTGACCGGTCTGCTCGCGACGCTCAAGGCGCAGCCGCTCGCGTACAACCGGGATCTGCAGGAGGACAAGGAGCCGGTCTTCGACTCCGTCGAGCAGCTGGAACTGCTGTTCCCGGCGATCGCGGGCATGCTCGAGACGCTGACCTTCCACACCGACCGGCTCGCCGAACTGGCGCCCGCCGGGTTCACCCTCGCCACGGACATCGCCGAATGGCTGGTGCGCCAAGGGGTTCCGTTCCGTGTCGCGCACGAAGCGGCGGGGGAGAGCGTCCGGGTCGCCGAGGGCCGCGGCGTCGGCCTCGACGAACTGACCGACGAAGAGTTCGAGAAGATCAACCCGGCGCTCACGCCCGCCGTGCGTGAGGTGCTGACCGTCGAGGGCTCCGTGAGCTCGCGCAACGCCCGTGGCGGTACCGCTCCGGAGCGGGTCGCCGAGCAGCGGGACCGGCTGGTCGCGCGGGTCGCCGAACACCGCGCCTGGCTGAGCTAGCAGTACATGAAGGCCCCCTTCCTTGCGATAGGCGCAAGGAAGGGGGCCTTCATGTACTTCAGGGAAGCTTCGCCGCCAGGCCGTCTAGGACGCAGTCGAGGCCGCGCTCGAAGTCCACGTCGTTGATCTCGCCGGGTTCCCGGTTCCGCCGAGCCGTGTACAGCTTCTTGAGCCGCGGGTGCTCCCGCACCGCCTGCTCGGCCGCGGGCCACAGCCGGTCCTTCCATTCCTGCTCGCTCTGCCCACTGCGGTTGAGCGTCGTGAGCCACGCGGCCTCGCTGGTGGCCCGTCCGACGACGAACGCCGTGACCGTGTTCCACGCCAGATCGGCGTCTTCCAGCGGGAAACCGGCTTCCTCGAACAGCGCCAGCGCGGCTTCCGACATCCGCAGGACGTTCGGCCCCAGATACGCCACTCCGGTCTCACCCAGTAGCGACCCGATCCACGGGTGCCGCAGGAACGTCGAACGCAGGTCGTGCGCGAACCGCGTCGCCTCCGCTCGCCACGGACCCGGCCCCGGGATCGCCACTTCCCCGTAGACCTCGTCGACGACCAGTTCGACCAGCTCGTCCTTGCTGGCCACGTGCGTGTACATCGACGGGGCGGCCACTCCGAGCCGGACGCCGAGCTTGCGCATGCTCAGCGCCTCGATGCCGTCGGCGTCGAGGAGTTCGACGGCCGCCGAGACGATCTGAGCACGACTCAGCGACCGCTTCTGTTTCGGGGGCCGAGCCCACACCGACATCCGCGTCCCTCACTTTTCCGTACAGTGTTCGGTATGCCTAACAGTGTACGGAAAGCTTTCGACAACGCCCACTGGCAGTCCAGGCTCGACGACCTGCGAACCGAACACGAGGTGCCGGGGGCGGCACTCGCGGTGCTCTTGAACGGCGAGATCCACGAACTGGCCGGCGGAATCCTGCACCGGGGGACCGGTGTGGAGGCGACCACGGATTCGATCTTCCAGCTCGGTTCGATCGCGAAGGTCTACACGGCGGCCTTGGTACTGGGGCTGGCCGAAGAAGGCCGCCTGGACCTCGACGCGCCGGTGACCGAAGTGCTGCCCGAGTTCGCGACGCTCGATCCGGAGGCGACGCGGGCGATCACCGCACGGCGCCTGCTCAGCCACACCGGTGGACTCACCTGCGACTTCATGGCGGACACCGGCCGCGGCGACGACTGCCTCGCCAAGTACGTCGAGGCCGCCAGGGGAGTCGCCCTCGACTGCCCGCCGGGGACGGCGGCGTCGTACAGCAGCGTCGGCTACAACGTGCTCGGCCGGATCGTCGAAGTGCTCACCGACCTGACCTGGGACGACGCCCTGCGGGAGCGGATCGTGACGCCGCTCGGGCTCACCGCGACGATGACCCTGCCCGAGGAAGCACTCCGGTTCCGCGTGGCGATGGGGCACCTCGGGCAGGAGCCGACCGCCGCCTGGGATCTCCTGCCGCGCAACGCCGGTCCCTACGGGCGGGTCCTCGCCACCGCGGGCGACGTCGTCCGTTTCGCCCGGATGCTGCTGGACGGCAAGGCGACCGACGGCACTCGCGTGATCTCCGAAGAGACCGTGACGGCGATGCGGCGCCGCGAGATCGAGGTGCCCGACAAATGGACGCTCGGTTCCGACGGCTGGGGGCTCGGCGTCTCGATCCACGACTGGAACGGCGTCGCGGGCTTCGGGCACAACGGATCGTCGATCGGACAGCGTTCCTACCTGCGGGTGGTACCGGAAGCCGGGCTGGCTTTCGCCCTGCTCACCAACAGCGGCACGACCGACAGGCTGTTCACGGAGCTCTCGCGAGAACTGCTCGGCGAGCTCGGCGGCGTCCAGGTGCCAGATGACTTCGCCCCGCCAACGACACCGCCCTCGGTGGACGTCGCGCCCTTCGCGGGCACCTATCGCCGCGAAGGCGTGATCATCACCGTCACAGAGACGGACGGGAAGCTGCGCTTCGTCTACGAATTCGCCGACGGGCTCAAGGGCATCGCCCCGGCGATCGAGGCGGATCTGGTGCCCGTGTCGGAGAACGTCTTCGCCGGGATGAACCCGATGTTCGGCGACGACTGGATGCCGGTGCTGTTCACGAAACTCCCCGACGGCACCGAGTGCTGCCACACCAGCATGCGGGTGGCGCCGAAGATCGGGGCCGCCGGTTAAGGTCGGTGCCGGGAGATCGCGGCGTAAGGGAGTGCGGAGAACTTGGTGACCGGCAGACAGTTCACCCGGCGCGAGCTGGCGTTGGATCCGGTGGAGCTGGCCACCCTCCTGCTCGGCGCGGTGATCGAAGCGACCGGTCCCGACGGCACGGTCGCCGTCCGCTTGGTCGAGGTCGAGGCCTATCGCGGACTCGACGATCCCGCGTCGCACTGCTACCGCGGCAAGACCCCGCGCAACGCGGTCATGTGGGGACCGGCAGGCCATCTGTACGTGTACTTCGTCTACGGGATGCACTTCTGCGCCAACGTCGTCGGCACCGAAGACGGGCAGCCCGGCGCCGTGCTGCTGCGTGCCGGGGAGGTGGTGTCCGGGGCGGACGTCGCCCGCGCGCGCAGACCGTCGGCGCGGGGCAACGGCGAACTCGCCAAGGGGCCGGCCATCCTCACCTCGGTGCTCGGCATCGACCGGGCCGAGAACGGCGTCGATCTGACCGACCCCGCGTCACCCGTCCGGCTGTTCACCGGCGAACGCGTCCCCGAAGCCGGCATCCGCACCGGGCCGCGCGTCGGCGTCGCCATGGCGATGGACACGCCATGGCGGTTCTGGGTCGACGGATCGCCCGCGGTCTCCACCTATCGCCGGGGCGGCAAGCGACGGGCGGCCGCCCCCGGCCGATAGTCGGTTGACCTGGTGCGGGAGGATCTACAGGCGTGAGCGAGCACATCCTTGACGAGCTGACCTGGCGCGGCCTGATCGCGCAATCCACCGACACCGACGCACTGCGGCGAGACCTCGACCAAGGACCCCTCACGCTCTATTGCGGATTCGACCCGACCGCGCCCAGCCTGCACGCTGGCAACCTCGTCCCGCTGTTGATGCTCTCGCGCTTCCAGCGAGCCGGGCACCGGCCGATCGTGCTGGCCGGCGTCGCCACCGGGATGATCGGCGACCCGCGCGACACCGGTGAGCGCACCCTCAACACGCTGGACACCGTCGCCGCATGGGCCGACCGGATCCGCGGTCAGCTGGAGCGGTTCGTCGACTTCGACGACTCGCCCACCGGCGCGGTCATCGAGAACAACCTGAACTGGACCGGCAAGCAGACCGTGGTCGAGTTCCTGCGCGACGTCGGCAAGCACTTCCCGGTCAACACCATGCTGAACCGGGAGACGGTCAAGCGCCGCCTCGAAGCCGACGGCATGTCCTACACCGAGTTCAGCTACCTGCTGCTGCAGTCGCAGGACTACCTGCACCTGTACCGCGAGTACGGCTGCAAGCTGCAGATCGGCGGCTCGGACCAGTGGGGCAACCTCGTCGGCGGTGTCGACCTGATCCGCCGGACCGACGGCGGGCACACGCACGCGCTGACCGCGCCGCTGGTCACCGACACCGAGGGGCGCAAGTTCGGGAAGTCCACCGGTGGCGGCAGCGTCTGGCTCGACCCGGAGATGACCTCGCCGTACGCGTGGTTCCAGTACTTCGTGAACGTCGCCGACTCCGACGTCATCCGCTACCTGAGGATGTTCTCCTTCCTCGGGCAGGAAGAGATCGCGGCGCTCGCCGAGGACACCGAACAACGCCCCCACCTGCGGTCCGCGCAGCGGAAGCTGGCGGAGGACTTCACCACCCTGGTGCACGGCGAGGAAGCGACCCGGCAGGTCATCGCCGCCAGCCAGGCGCTGTTCGGCAGGGGAGAGCTGCGTGAGCTCGACTCCTCGACCCTCGACGCCGCGATGGCCGAGGTGCCGAACGGCAAGGTGGACCCCAACGGCGAGTCGACGATCGTCGACCTGCTGATCGCCGGCGGGCTCGTCGACAGCAAGGGCGCCGCGCGCCGCACCGTCAAGGAAGGCGGCGCGTACGTCAACAACACGAAGATCGCCGACGAGGCGTGGAAGCCGTCCGCGGAGGACGCCCTCCACGGCCGTTGGCTCGTCGTCCGCAAGGGCAAGCGCAACGTCGCCGGCGTGCGCGTCGGGGGCTGATCGCGGCCCTGGCTCGAGACAGGGGCCTTGACCTGCGGAAACGCAGTTAAGGTACCCCCCTGTTTCGGGCCCTTTCGGGCCATGTAAAGTTCTCCAAGTCGCCAGGGAAACCGGGTGGCCGCGGGACACGAACCAAGCTCTCA
>NZ_MUXN01000033.1:78451-98069 GCF_001995215.1 Amycolatopsis azurea DSM 43854 | reverse complement strand
TTCGGCGGCGGCACCGGCGGCCTGCCCTGCGGACCGCCCCGCGGCGGCAACGGACGTGCCCCCGGAGGCGGGAGTGGACGGCCACCCTGCGGCGGCCGGGGTGGCCCCGGCGGACCCGAAGGCCCCGGTTGCCCCGGAGGTGGCGGAGTCGGCCGGCGCCGCGGATCAGGCGGGCCGGGCGGCTGCTGGTTCATCGAGTGGATCCCCCATGCGGTTCGGCAACGCCGTTCGCCCAGGTAGCGGATTCGGCGTTTCGGCGGTCAGCATAGATCGGCTGGCCTAGAGTGTGTGGCTGTGTTGACGAAATGGGGGACGGCGGTCGTGGCCGTCGCGGCGAGCTCGGCCTTGATGGCCCCGCCGTCGGATACCAATGTGCCGGAAGCGCCCGCAGCGGGCCCTTCGCTGACGAACGCGCCGCAGCTGCCGAAGCCGCCGCCACTCGGCGCGCGCGGCGAGCTCGGGCTGCTCCAACCACCGACAGGCGCGTTCACGACCGTCGCGGTGAAGGTGGAACGCGACGGTTCGGTGTCGATCACCGAGCAGGTGACCGTCCCGGGTGGACAGCACCTGGTGCGCCGGATCCCGTTGAAGGTTCCCGCCGGTGAAGAGCAGGATCGCGTCTACGGGGTCCGCGACGTCGCGGTCGAGGGCGCGGGCAAGACCGAGTCGAACGGCGAGCAGCTGGTCGCCACCTTCGACGGCGGCGCGTCCACCCTCAAGTACAAAGTGGACGGCGCGGTCGCGGACGTCAACGGCGCGCAGCAGGTGCGCTGGCAGGTCGCGAGCGGCTGGGACGGCGAACTGTCCCGGGTGTCCGCTTCGTTCAGCGCGCCGACGCGCGAAATGCCCACAGTGGACTGTTTCGCCGGGCCGCTCGGGTCGGACAAGCAGTGTTCGCTCGCGGAAACCGACCACAGCGGCGTCGTCCGCATCGAGCAGGACAAGCTCGCGGCCGGTGAGCGGGTCGACCTGGCCGTCCAGCTCCCGGCGGGCACCGTGCCCGCGAACGCGCGGTTCGAGCAGATCGCCTCGGTCGGCGGCGCGTTCGCCCTCACGACCCTCGCCGGCATCGGTTTCGGGGCGCTGGCGCTGTTCCTGATCCTCGGCGCGCTGGCCGTCGTGCTCCTGCGCCGTCGCGACAAGGGCGCGCTCACCGCCGGCGCCGGACCGGTCGACGTCCTCATGCGCGAGGGTGACAGGGTCTCCTTCGCCTCGCCCGACGGCGTCCTGCCCGGCCAGGTCGGCACGGTCGTCGACGGCACGGTCGACGTCGTGGACGTCAGCGGCACGGTGGTCGACCTCGCGGTCCGCAACTACCTGTGGATCTCCGAGGTCCGGGGCGCCGGGACCGTCGACTGGCAGATCGCCCGCCGCAACGCGCCGGACGAGCACCTCGTCGCCTTCGAACGCGAGATCTACACCGCGATCCTCCCCGAGGGCACCGATTCCGTGCTGCTGTCGGAACTCCGCGGCCGCGGTACCGTCGATCTCCGCGTCGCCGGCGAGGCGATGTACGCGGACGTGGTGGGCAAGGGCTGGTTCTCCCGTCGTCCGGACAAGGGCCGGAGCAAGCTCACCCTGGCAGGGATCGGCCTGGTCGTGCTCGGCCTCGTCGGCACCGCGGTCCTGACGTTCACCGCCGGGCACGCGCTGCTGGGCGTCGCGGTCGCGCTCGCCGGGGTCGCCACCCTGCTGGGCGCTTCGTGGGTGCCGCCGCGTACTTCGCGCGGCAGGCGGTTGGTCGGCCAGGTGCGCGGGTTGCTCGAATACCTGCACACCGTCAAGGTCGACGCGATTCCTTTGGCGGACCGGGAAATGGTGTTCTCGCGGTCGCTGCCGTACGCCATCGTGCTCGGCGACACCGAACACTGGCTCCGGACGTTCGAGGGGCTCGACCCGTCGGCGGACGGTTCGGCCGGGCTGTACTGGTTCGGCGGGCTCGAAGGCGACCGGGACCTGCGCCGGTTCGCCGCGCACCTGCCGTCGTTCCTGTCCGCTTTGGACGGTCTGCTCGCCGAATCCGGGCATCTGCGCTCGATCCGCCCGGAACCGGTCCCCGCCTGACGTGAAGATCTGCGTGCTGGTGGTCCTCCTGCTGGTGCTGGGCGCGGCACCGGCGGGAGCGCAAGGGGAACCGCAGCTGCCGTCGCTGCCGAACAGCGCGGAGATCTCGCTCAAGGTGGAACGCGACGGCGCGCTGTCGGTCGTCGAGGCGGTGTCCGTGCCGAGCGAGGGGACGATGACCCGCCGGATCCCGCTCCGCACGGCCGCCCCGCGCGACCGTGACCGGATCATCGGCATCCGTGACGTCGTCATCGAGGGCGCGGGCAGCTCCGAGCTGACCGACGACGAGTTCACCGTCAAGCTCAAGGGCGGCACCTCGATCATCCGGTACACAGTGGACGGTGCGGTCTCCGAAGCGGACGGCCTGACCCGGGTCGGCTGGCAGCTCGCGGGCGGCTGGGACAGCCGTCTCGAACTCGTGCGCGCGAGCTTCGCCGCGCCGTCCATCCCGAACGCGGTCAGCTGCTACGCCGGTCCCGAGGGGTCGCGCGCGCACTGCGGGACCGCCCAGATCGCGCACTCCGGGCTGACCCGGTTCAGCCAGCAGAACCTCGCGGCCGGGCAGCGGATGGAGATCTCGGTCGAGCTGCCCGGCGGGACCGTCCCGGCGAACGCGCGGCTGGAGCCGTCGAAGACCTTCGCCGGCGCCTTCGTGCTCACCGCCCCGGTCGGCTGGGCTTGGGGCGGCTTCGCGCTCGTGCTGGTCGCGGCCGCCGTCGCGCTGGCCCTGCTGCGAAGGCGGGACAAGCATCCTGGCGGCGCCCTCCCGGTCCGGCTGCTCACAGGGAAGGACGACAAGGCCGCGTTCTCCTCACCCGACGGCGTGCTGCCGGGACAGGTCGGGACAGTCCTCTCAGGGCGCGCCGACGCCGTCGATCTCGCCGCCACGGTCGTCGATCTCGCGGTCCGGAACTACCTCTGGGTGAGCGAGGAGCCCGGTGAGCTGACCGGCTGGCGGCTCGTCCGCCGCAACCCGCCGGACGATCAGCTGACCGCGTTCGAACGCGCCGTGTACGACGCCCTGCTGCCGGACGAGCGGGAGTCGGTCCTGCTGTCGGAGATCCAGTCCGCGCGGATCGGGATCGAAACGGTGCGGGACGCGCTGGAGGACAGCGTGGCCGAACGCCGCTGGCACTCCCGGCTGCCCGGCAAGCTGACCCGCGTCGGCCTGCGGATCTGCCTCTACGGACTGTTCCTGACCGCCCTGCTTGCGCTGACCGTCGGCTACGCCCAGCTCGGACTGATCGTCATCGCCGCCGGTGCCGTACTCGCCGTCGCCGCCCGGTGGCTGCCGGTGCGCACCGGCTCCGGCGTCACGCTCCACCGGCGGCTGCTCGGCGTCCGGGACACGCTGTCGGCGACCAAGGCGTCGGCCGTCCCGAAGCTCGAACGCGAGGTCCTCCTTTCGCGGGCCCTGCCCTACGCGCTCGCTCTCGGCGAACAAGAACAGTGGGTCGCCGGATTCGCCGGGCTCAAAGGTCCGCCCAAGATCTACTGGTACGGAAAGGAAACCGCCGAAGAGGTGGAGTTCGCGCGGGTGAGCGAGTTCACCGCCGCACTAGTGGGAACCTTCGCCTCGACCCGCCAGGGCCGTCGCCTGGAGGCCTGACTAGCCCGTAGGGTGGTGCGCATGGCCGATCCCGAGCTTGTCCGATTCACCCTCGACAACGGTCTGCGCGTGGTGCTCGCGCCCGACGCCACCGCTCCGGTGGTGGGTGTCAGCGTCCACTACGACGTGGGCTTCCGTTCCGAGCCCGAAGGGCGCACCGGTTTCGCGCACCTCTTCGAGCATTTGATGTTCCAGGGGAGCGAGAGCCTGGAGAAGCTCGCGCACTTCCGGTACGTCCAGTCGAGTGGTGGCAGCTTCAACGGGTCCACCCATCCGGACTACACGGACTACTTCGAGGTCCTCCCCGCCGCCGCTCTCGAGCGCGCCCTGTTCCTCGAAGCGGACAGGATGCGGGCGCCGAAGCTGACGCAGGAGAACCTGGCCAACCAGATCGACGTGGTCAAGGAGGAGATCCGCCTCAACGTGCTGAACCGGCCGTACGGCGGGTTCCCGTGGATCACCCTCCCGCCGGTGCTGTACTCCACGTTCCCCAACGCGCACAACGGATACGGCGGTTTCGAGGACCTCGAACAGGCCACCCTGGACGACTGCGCGGCCTTCTTCGACACCTACTACTCGCCCGCCAACGCGGTGCTGACCGTCGCCGGTGACTTCACCGTCGAGGAGGCCCGCGAGCTGATCGAGAAGCACTTCGGCGACGTGCCGCACCGGCCCGCGCCCGAGCGTCCCTCGTTCGCCGAGCCCGCCCCCGAAGGCGAGCTGCGCGGCGAGCAGATCGACCCGCACGCCCCGCTGCCCGCGGTCGGCGTCGGTTACCGCATGCCGGATCCGATCAACGACCTCGACGGCTACCTGGCGAACCTCGTGCTCGCCGGAGTGCTGACCGACGGCGACGGCTCCCGGCTGCAGCAGCGTCTGGTGCACCGCGAGCCGCTGGTCGTCGACATCGGCGCCGGTGCCGGGCTGTTCGGCCCGTTCGAGGCCCGCGACCCGGACACGTTCACCATCACCGCGATCCACCCGCACGAGGTGAGCACCGAGCAGGTCCTCGCCGCGCTGGACGAGGAACTGGAGAAGCTGGCGGCCACGCCGCCGGAGGACCAGGAACTGAAGAAGGTCACCGCGCGCTGGACCGCGAGCCTGCACTCCGAGCACGACAAGCTGGTGTCCCGCACGCTGGCCCTCGGCTCGTTCGAGCTGCTCTACGGCGACGCGTCGCTCGTGTACCGGCTCGCCGAGAAGATGTCGGGCGTGACCGCGGAAGCCGTTTCGGCGGCGGCGAAGGCGCTGCGGCCGGACTCGCGCGCCGTCCTCGTCGTCCGCCCGGGCAGTGGAGCTAGTGGATCTTCAGACCAGGAAGGCACCGAGCAGTGAGCGCACCGCACCGCACCGCCGAAGAGATCGGCCGCACCGCCGCCGGGCCGCGTCCGGTCCCGCCGCTGGGGACGCAGCGCGCCGCCGCCGATCTGTCCCATGTGGACACCACGCTGAGCAACGGGCTCCGGGTGCTCGCCGTCCGCAAGGCCACCGTGCCGCTGGTCGAGCTGCGGGTCTGGATCCCGTTCGCCGGTGACGACAAGCTGCACCCGGCGACCGCCGAGGTGCTGGCCGAGACCCTGCTGACCGGCACCGCCCGCCGCGACCGCATCGAGATCGACGCGGATCTGGCGGTGATCGGCGGTGACCTCGCCTCCGGTGTCGACCCGGAGCGCCTGGCCATCACCGGTACCTCGCTGGCCGACGGCCTGCCGACGATGCTCGACGTCCTCGCCGACGCGCTCACCGGCGCGTCGTACGCGGACGCCGAGGTCGAACGGGAGCGCGAGCGGCTCATCGAGCGGATCGCCGTCTCCCGCACGCAGCCGCGGACGATCGCCCGCGAGGCGCTGCAGAAGCACCGCTACGGCGACCACCCCGCCGTGCGCGAGGTGCCGCAGGCCGAAGACGTGGCGGTCGTGACGCCGGAGCAGGTGCGCGCGCTGCACCGGGCTTCGGTGCTGCCGCGCGGATCCGTGCTGGTGCTCGTCGGCGACATCGACCCGGAGACCGTCATCGGCGATCTGGAGAAGGCGCTCGGCGGCTGGGCTTCGGACCGGTCCGCCGTCCGCCTTCCCGTCCTGCCCGACCTCGCCGGCGGCAACGTCCTGCTGGTGCCGCGGGCCGGTGCCGTGCAGTCGCAGATCCGGCTGTCCGCGCAGACCGTGTCCCGGACGGACCCGCGGTACCCCGCGCTGCAGCTGGCGAACCTCGCGTACGGCGGGTACTTCTCGTCGCGGCTGGTCGAGAACATCCGTGAGGACAAGGGTTACACCTACAGCGCGCACTCCGGGTTCGAATTCACCGACCAGACCGCCGTGGTGAACGTCGATGCGGACACCGCGACCGACGCGACTGCGGCCGCGCTGATGGAGACGCGCTACGAGCTGGCCAGGCTCGGACTCGTGCCGCCGACCGCCGACGAGGTCGAGTCGGTGCGGCAGTACGCGATCGGTTCGCTGGTCACGGCGGCCTCGTCGCAGGGTGGTCTGGCCGCGCAGCTGGCCGCGCTCGCCGCGACCGGTCTCGGCGCGGAATGGCTCGCCGAACACCCGGCACGGCTCGCCGCGGTCACCGCCGAGGACGTGGCGAACGCCGCGCTGGAGTTCTTCGCGCCCAAGCGGTTCACCGGGGTCGTCGTCGGCGACGCCGACGTCCTCGCGCCGAAGCTGAAGGCGCTGGGCGACGTGACCGTCGGGGAGCCGGCTGAATGAGGAACGAAGGAGGCCCTTCGTGGTCTTGACTCGCGGCACCCGAGTGGGCCCAAGAGCGCGCTCTGGCCGTCAGGCCCCGGGATCGTGGCGGCAGGGCGCCTTTGGTCCAGTCGTGAGCATCCGTCGGATGCCACGCCCTGGCGACGCGATCGTGGTCGCGCGCACACTCGCGGAAGGAACAGCTTGACCGAGGCACCGTTCGGGTTGGGGGCGCTCCCGACGCTTTCGCGCTCCATGGCGGACCGTCAGGAATCCTTGCGTACCAACCCGGACAGGCTCGTCACGCGCTGGCCCGACGCCCGGGTCGTACTGCTCGACGAGCATGCGCGCACCCCGGTCATGGAAGGTTCGGGCGCGCTCGCGACCCGCAAGACGCAGGACTTCGGCACCGAGCCGCCCGCCGACGCGGTCTTCCTGGGGGAGTGGCAGGGCACCGACTTCTGGTCGCTGCCCGGCCGCCCCGCGGGGGAGACCGAGACCGTCGAAATGGCGGGCAGCTGGGGCGTCGTCGAAGAGGTCCCGCGGCACGAAGGTGAGATCTGGGTCGACCTGCGCGGCTACGGTGACCTGCTCGACGACGTGTCGGCGGGGCTGTTCACCACCGCGCAGGCACTGCGGAACTGGCGGCGGCAGGCGAGGTTCTGCGCGCGCTGCGGGAACGAGACCGAGCTGGTCCAGCTGGGCTGGGCGAGCAAGTGCACCGGCTGCGGCCGGGAAGAGTACCCGCGCACCGACCCCGCGGTGATCTGCCTCGTGCACGACGACGCCGGTGTCAACGGCGAGCATGTCCTGCTGGCGCGGCAGCCGATCTGGCCGCCGGACCGGTACTCGATCCTCGCCGGTTTCGTCGAGGCGGGGGAGTCGCTCGAAGGCTGTGTCGAGCGGGAGATCCGCGAAGAGGTCGGCGTCGAGGTGCGCGATGTGCGGTACCTGGGCAGCCAGCCTTGGCCGTTCCCGCGGTCGATCATGCTCGGCTTCACCGCGCGGGCCGACATCTCCGCTCCGCTGGTGCCCGCGGAAGACGAGATCGAAGAGGCGTTCTGGGTTTCGCGCGAGGAGGTGCGGGCCGCGTTCGCGAACAGTCAGCTGCGGAACGCGGGCGCCGTGCCGACGCCGATCGCCGGTGGTACGCGGCAGCTGGTGCTGCCGGGGAACTCGTCCATCGCGCGCGTGATGCTGGCGGCCTGGGCCGGCGTCTAGACCGAAGAGCTGAAGGGCGCTTTCCCCGCATGTGATGCGGGGAAAGCGCCCTTCGCCGCGTCAGACGTTGGCAAAGTCCCCTTCGGCCCCGGCTGTGCTGGGTCGCAGGCCCGGTCCGTGAAGGCCTCCTTGCCTACCCTGAAGGTAGTGAAGGCCTCCTTCACTACCTTCGCGATCGCCACAGGCGCATCAGCAGTCACAGCAGTCACAGCGGATGCGCGTGAAGGCCCGGCGAAGGTTGGCGAATGGCCCACCGGGCGGCGAAGTGTCCGCTATTCTCCTGCTGTCCGATTTCAGGACGATCGAATCAAGACACTGGGGAAACATGAAGAACACCTTGCGGCGGTTCGCTGTCGCCGGAGCCGTCGTGGCGGCCATCGCCTCGTTCAGCGTCGTGAACGCGGGAGCGGCACAGGCCTCGGACTACGAGTATTTCGGTTCGTACAACGAGGAGGACTGCGGGATCACCGGCCACCATGGTCAGATCGCCGGGGACTGGAACGGGTGGATGTGCTACCCCTCTCCCACGTTCCACTGGGTGTACGACCTGTACGTGCAGCCCAACTTCTGATCGAACGCTGAGCCGAAAGGGCCGCCCGGGAACTCCTGGGCGGCCCTTTCGTCGTCCGCCACCCTCCGCACCAGGACGCGTACCCGCTGTGCGGAACACCCCAAGCGTTACCTCCCCGTTTCCCAGCTCCGTTGACGGCTGTGGCTCGGCTCACTACAGTCCCCGGAAACCGTCTGTAAAGTTTCCTAACGAACTCGGGAGCGAGTCCACGTGCGAGCCGGCAGTCCGCGAATGCTGCGCGAGATCAACGATCGCGCGGCCATCGAGGTCCTCCTCCGGGAGGGCGCGCTGACGCGCTCCGAACTCGAGGTCGCGATCGGCCTGTCGAAGCCCGCGACCGCGCAGCTGCTCACCCGTCTCGAACAGGACGACGTCGTCATCAAGGCGGGCGTCCGCGGCGGGGGCCGTGGACCGAGGGCCCAGCTCTGGGAGGTCAACGGCGGCGTCGCTTACGTCGCGGCCGTGGACCTGACCCCGCAGAAAGCCGATTTCGTCGTCTCCGACGTCACCGGCGCGGTACTCGCCGAGTATCAGGTGCCGCTGCCGGTCCACGAGGGCGCGGACGTCGTCGGCACCTTCGGCCTGGCCCTGACCCGCGTCGCCGCCGAAGCCGGACTCGCCACCGAAGACCTCCGTCGCGTCGTGATCGGCGCGCAAGGCGCCTTCGATCCGCGCACCGGCCTGCTCTCCTCGGCGCCGCACATCCCCGGCTGGCTCGGGTTCGACGTGCCGGGCAGGCTCAGCCAGGAACTCGGCGTCGAGGTCACCATCGAGAACGACGTCAACCTCGTCGCGATCGTCGAGATGACGGTCGGCCAGGCCGTCGGGCTCGACGACTTCGTGATGATCTGGCTCAGCGACGGCGTCGGCGGCGCGGTGGTGGTCGGCCGCAGGCTGCTGCGCGGCGCGACCGGCGGTGGCGGCGAGATCGACTGGATGCGCGTTCCCGACCCGGTTTCCGTTGCCAGGCCGAACGAAAAGCCCCGCGCCGGTGACCGTTTCGGTGACCTCGTCGCGTCGCCCGCCGTCGTCCGGCTGGCCGCCGCCCACGGTATCGAGGCGGAGACCGGCGCGGACGCCGTCGCCAAGGCGCGCGAGCAGAAGAACCAGCCCTTCCTCGACGACCTCGCCCGCCGTGTCGCGGGCGGCGCGGCCAGCCTCATCGCGGTCGTCGACCCCGAACTCGTGCTCCTTTCCGGTGACACCAGCCGGGCGGGCGGCGACGAATTCGCCGCCCTGGTCGCGGAAAGGCTGCACGAACTCGTCCTGCCCCGTACCCCGGTCGGGGTCGCTTCGGTGCAGGGCAACGCGGTCCGCGAGGGCGCGCTCCAATCGGCGCTCGCCACGGTCCGCAGGGACGTCTTCGGCGTCAACACCCCTTCGCTCCTCGGGCCCGGTCGGTCCGGGGCGGGAGAGCCCCATCCGATCGTGGCGATCCCGGATTCACGAACAGAACCACCGTCTCCCGCCCCAACCAACTAGGAGGAGGGTCATGAGTTCCACGACCCAGGTTCGGAGAAGTGGCCGCCGTTGGCGCGGCTCGATAGTGCTCGGCGCGGTCACCGTCGCCGCACTGGTGTCCGCTTGTTCGGGCGCCGCAAGCGGCCCGAAAGGTGGGTCGGGTGACGCGGCGGCCGCCCCCGCCTCGGACGCGAAGCTCACGCTGACCGTCTACAGCAAGTTCACCGATCGCGAGTACAACGTGGTCACCGCCGGGCTGAACAAGCTCAAGGCGAAGTTCCCGAACATCGAGATCAAGCACGAAGGCCAGCAGGACGACGACAAGATCACCCAGTCCATCCGCGGCGGCAACCCGCCGGACGTGGCGATCTCGTTCTTCACCGACAACCTCGGCGCGTGGTGCTCCACGGGCAGCTTCCAGGATCTGAAGCCCTACATCGAGCGCGACAAGATCGACCTGAACCAGATCCCCGACGCGGTCCGCAGCTACACCGAGTACCAGGGCAAGCGCTGCGCCATGCCGCTGCTCGCCGACGTCTACGGCTTCTACTACAACAAGGACATGTTCGCGGCGAAGGGCATCACGTCGCCGCCGAAGACGACCTCGGAACTGTTCGAGGCCACCAAGAAGCTGACCGAGTTCAACCCGGACGGCTCGATCAAGGTCGCCGGCTTCCTGCCGTCGATGCCGTTCTACGCCAACTACGCGCAGTACTGGGCCCCGAACTTCGGCGCCACCTACCTCGGCCCGGACGGCCAGTCCCACCTGGCCGACAGCCCCGAGTGGAAGGCGATGTTCGACTTCCAGAAGCAGCTCGTCGACTTCTACGGCGGCCACGCCAAGGTCGAGCAGTTCAAGGCCGGTCTCGGCGAGGAGTACTCGGCCGACCACGGTTTCCAGCGCGGCAAGCTGGCGATGATGATCGACGGCGAGTACCGCACCGCGTTCATCAAGGACCAGGCGCCGGAGCTGAAGTTCGCGACCGCGGCCCCGCCGGTGCTCGACAGCAAGCCGGACCGCTACGGCGGCGCGTTCACCACGGGCACGATCATCGCGATCCCCAAGGGCGCCAAGAACCCCGGCGCGGCCTGGGAACTGATCAAGCAGGTCACCCTCGACACCTCGACACTGGTCGAACTGTCCAACGGGCTCAAGAACGTCCCGAGCACGAAGGCCGCGCTGACCGACCCGAAGCTCGAAGTGAACCCCGAGTTCAAGACGTTCCTCGACCTGTACAACGGCGGGAAGCTGCTGCCCAACCCATCGACCCCGATCGGCGACGCGCACCTCAAGGCCGTCAACGACTTCGCGGAGAAGTGGCAGGCGGGCAACATCCCCGACATGGCCGCGGGCCTGAAGCAGGTCGACGCTCAGATCAACGACGAGCTGGCCCAGAAACGCGCCGGCGGCTGATCGCATGACATCGACCCTGGACTCCAGGGCGGTCGCCTCCCCTTCCGCGTCCACCCGGACGCGGAAGGGGAACGCGGCGCGCCGCCGTCGCACCGTCTTCTACTTCATCGCACCGGCGATGCTCGGGTTCCTGATCTTCTTCGGCTACCCGCTGATCGCCACGGTGTACTACTCGTTCACCCGCTACGACCTGATCAACGCGCCGGAGTTCGTCGGCTTCGACAACTACATCCGGATGTTCACCAGCGAGCCTCTGGTCGGCACGGCCGCGTACAACACGCTGTGGCTGGTGATCGTCCTGACGTTCTGCCGCGTGGTGTTCGCCCTCGGCACGGCGTCGATCATCTCCCGGCTCAAGTCGGGCGTGGGCCTGGTGCGGACGCTCTGCTACCTGCCTTCGCTGGCCCCGCCCGCCGCGGCGACCCTGGCGTTCGTGTTCCTGTTCAACCCGGAATACGGTCCGGTCAACGCTTTCCTGCGGACAGTCGGCATCGACGGCGGCCTGTGGTTCAACGACCCGGCGATGTCGAAGCCCGCGCTGACCCTGCTGGTGATGTGGGGTTCGGGCGAGCTGATGATCATCATCCTGGCGGCGCTGCTCGACGTTCCGCAGGAACAGTACGAGGCCGCCGAACTCGACGGCGCCGGTCCGGTCCGCCGGTTCTGGCACGTCACGCTCCCGTCGATCTCGCCGGTGCTGCTGTTCGGCGTCGTCAACTCGATGATCTTCGCGTTGCAGTTCTTCACGCAGGCGATCGTCGCGGGATCGGCGGCGGCGGGCGCGGCCGACGTCGCGGGCAACACGAGATTCATCGGCGCACCACAGAATTCGACGCTGACCTATCCGGTCTGGTTGTACGTCCAGGGTTTCCGGTACTTCAACATGGGTTACGCGGCGGCGATGGCGGTCCTGCTGTTCATCGTTTCGGCCGGGTTCACCTGGATTCTGGTCCGGCAGCTGCGCAAGTCCCAGCACCAGGAGGAAGGCGGATGATCACGCTTTCGGAGACCCGCAGGCGGGAGCCGGTGACCGAACCGCCGAAGGTGCGGGTGCGGCGCCAGTGGGACAAGAAGCTGTACTGGATCGCGACGCACAGTCTGGGCATCGCGATGGGCGTGATCTTCATGCTGCCCATCCTGTTCGTGTTCCTCACCGCGGTGATGTCCAGCGACCAGGCGCTTTCGTCGAACTTCTGGCCGAAGGAATGGCACTTCGAGAACTTCATCGAGGTGTTCGAAAAGGCACCGCTGCTGCAGTACTTCGGCAACAGCATGCTGTATTCGTCGCTGGCCACCATCGGGGCGCTCGTCTCGGCGATTCCGGCGGCGTACGCGCTTTCGAAGCTGAAGTTCCGCGGGCAGAACCTGTTCTTCATGCTGACCGTGGCCGCGATGATGCTGCCCCCGCAGGTCACCGTCGTGCCGTTGTACGACCTGTGGGTGCGGCTCGGCTTCACCGGGACCCTGGTTCCGCTGATCGTGCCGTACTTCTTCTTCGACGCGTTCTCGATCTTCCTGCTGCGGCAGTTCTTCCTCACCATTCCGAAGGACTACCTCGAAGCGGCGAAGATCGACGGCTGCAACGAGTTCCAGGCCATGGTCAAGGTGCTGATCCCGATGGCGAAGCCGGGGATCGCGGCCACCGCGATGTTCTGCTTCCTGTTCACCTGGAACGACTACTTCGGTCCACTGCTCTACACCGGCGAGACCCGCGACAGCTGGCCGCTTTCGCTGGCGATCGCGTCGTTCCGCGGGATGCACCACGTGGAATGGAACCTCACCATGGCGGCCACCGCGCTGATCATGCTGCCGGTGATCGTGCTGTTCGTGTTCGCGCAGAAGTCCTTCGTCAAGGGCGTCACATTCACAGGGGTCAAGGGATGAAACTGGCAGTCGTCGGTGGCGGTTCCACGTACACGCCCGAGCTGATCGACGGGATCGCCGGGCGGCGGTCCACTTTGGACGTAGACGAGATCGTGCTGATCGATCCGGACGCCTACCGGGTGGAGGCGGTCGGCGACTTCAGCAACCGGTTGCTGAGCCACGCCGGGCATCCGGCGCGGGTCCGCACCACCGCCAGTCTCGAAGAGGGCGTCGACGGCGCCGCGGCGGTGCTGATCCAGTTGCGGGTCGGCGGACAGCGCGCGCGGCGCGGGGACGAGACGTTCCCGCACGCGTGCGGCTGTGTCGGACAGGAGACCACCGGCGCGGGAGGCCTCGCGAAGGCGCTGCGCACCGTGCCGGTGGTGCTCGATATCGCCGACAGGGTAAGGAAGATCGCCGGGGACGACACCTGGATCGTCAACTTCACCAACCCGGTCGGCATCGTCACCCGCGCGCTGCTGAACGAGGGCCACCGCGCCGTCGGGCTGTGCAACGTCGCGATCCACCTCCAGCGCACGTTCGCGGGCCTGCTCGGCGCCGGGATCGACGACGTCAAGCTGGTGCACACCGGACTGAACCACCTGAGCTGGGAACGGAAGGTGCTCGTCAACGGCGAGGACCGGCTGCCGGAACTCCTCGCCGAGCACGCCGAATTCCTCGGCGAGCACGTCACCGCTCCGGTCGAGTGGATGCGGCGGATGAACGTCGTACCGTCGTATTACCTGAAGTACTACTACGGGCACGACGAGCAGGTCACGAAGCAGCGCACCGAGCGGCCGCGCGCGGACGTCGTCAGCGACGTCGAGGAAGAACTGCTCAAGGTGTACCTCGACCCGGAGGTGGTGACCAAACCGGAGCAGCTGGAAAAGCGGGGCGGTGCCTACTATTCCGAGGCCGCGGTGCAGCTCGTGCACGCGCTCACCTCGGGTGGCCCGGCGGAGGAGCATGTCGTCAACGTCCGCAACGAAGGCACCTTCGACTTCCTGCCGGACGACGCCGTCATCGAGGTTCCGTCCCTTGTGGACGGTAATGGGCCCCGCCCGATCCCGCAGGCGCCGGTGGAGCAGCGGTTCGCCGGGCTCATCGCCGGCGTGACCGCGTACGAGCACCTCGCGCTGGAGGCGGCGATCAAGGGCGGCCGGGACCGGGTGGCCGACGCGCTGCTCGCGCATCCGCTGGTCGGGCAGTACACCAAGGCCGACCAGCTCGCCGACACGCTCGTGCAGGTCAACCGTGAGTTCCTGCCGTGGGCGGGGGCATGACGGGCGGCTCAGGAGACGTCGTCGTCGCGATCGACGGCGGCAACAGCAAGACCGACGTCCTGATCGTCTCCCGGGACGGGCGGGTGCTCGGACAGTCGCGGGGGCCGGGCGCGTCCCCGCAGAACATCGGGGTCGAGGCCAGTGTCCGGCTGCTGGAGAAGCTGGTCCTGGAGGCCCTTCGCGGGGCAGGGCTTCCCGGCGAACGGCCGTTCGCGGCGCATACGTCGGCCTACCTCGCGGGGCTGGATTTCCCCGAAGAGGAGGAGATCCTGCACGCGGCGCTGGCCGCGCGCGGCTGGAGCGACACGCTGATCGTCGGCAACGACACGCTCGCGCTGCTGCGCGCGGGCAGTTCCGACGGGACCGGTGTCGCGGTGGTGTGCGGCGCCGGGATCAACGGTGCCGGCGTCAGCGCGGACGGCCGTGAGCAGCGATTTCCGGCGCTGGGCAAGATCTCCGGCGATTGGGGCGGCGGCTACCGGCTGGGCGAGGAGGCGCTGTGGTGGGCCGTCCGCGCCGAGGACGGCCGGGGTCCCGGCACCGCCTTGCAGGCGGCCGTCACCGCGCATTTCAAGGCGTCTTCGGTGCTGGAAGTGGTGCGGCGCCTGCACTTCGAGGAGCTGCACTCCGACTCGATCCACGGCCTGTGCCCGCTGCTGTTCGCCGTCGCGGCGGGCGGCGACGAGGTGGCGCAGGACGTCGTCGACCGGTTCGTCGAGGAGGTCGCGCTCCTGGTTTCGGTCATCCTGCGGCGGCTCGGACTGACCGAGGAAGCGCCCGAAGTCATCCTCGGCGGGGGAGTGCTGACCGGGGTCGGCGCGCCGGTGATCGCGGAGATCGAGCGACGGTGCCTGAAGGTCGCTCCGCGCGCTTCGGTCCAGGTCGTCGACGTCGCCCCGGTGGTCGGCGCGGCGCTGTTCGCGCTGGACACCATCGGCGCCGCCGACACCTCCAAGGTCTCCCTGAAGGTCGCCACCAAGCGGGTCTAGAGAGGGCTGAAGGGGCCCTTCACCGCATGTGGCGCGGTGAAGGGCCCCTTCGTGGCGTCTTATGCGGGGAAAGTCCCCTTCAGCGCCCTGCTCAGGAAGCGGCGGGGACGAGCGGCTCGTCCGTCTCCAGCAGCGACTTGAGGTCCGACAGGATCCACGCCCAGCCGCCACCGGCGTTCTCGCCCGGTCCGGCGGTGATGTCCTCCTGCGAGCCGTTGACCAGGGCGGCCGTCGTCGGCGCGTCGGTGACGTCGTGGGTGACGGTGAGGCGGGTGCCCGCGGTCTTCGTCTCTTCGATCTCGTACGTGAGCTTGGTGTACGGCTCCTTGTCGAAAGCCGAGTCCATCCGCAGCTTCCACGTGATGACCAGCTTGCGTGGCGGATCGACTTCGAGCACCTCGCCGTCGACCAGGTCGTTCGTGAACCCGGCGTCGACGTAGTCCTTCGTCGGGTGGGTGGCGTGCTTGCCGCCCGGCCGCAGGTCGTAGTCGACCAGGCCGGTGTAGCCGTACTTCTGCGACCACTCGGGCTTCGTGATGGCGTCCCAGATCTTCTCCGGGGTGGCCTTGATGTAGACGCGGTAAACCTGGGTGTCGGTCATGAGGGTTCCTCGGTTTCCAGCTCGGCTTTGAGATCGAGCAACGCGGTCACGGTGCGCTCGGTGAACTTGTCGATCCACCGGTCGTGGATCTGCCGGATCGGAACCGGGTTGAGGAAGTGCTTCTTCTCCCGGCCCTCCTTGCGCGTGACGACAAGTCCGGCTTCTTCCAGCAGCTTCAAGTGCTTCATCACGCCGAACCGGCTCATGTCCACTTCGGACTCGAGTTCGGTCAGCGTGCGGCCGTCACGCGCGAACAGCTGGTCGAGCAGGAACCGGCGGGTCGGATCCGCCAGGGCCTTGAAAACCAGGTCGTCGTCGGGCACGAAGGAAGAATAGGTGACCAAAAGGTCACATGTCAACCGGACGGTGCGTCAGAGGAGGGCGCCCAGCGGCAGGATCAGCGCGATCGCGACCACGGAGATGACCGTCTCCATGATCGACCAGCTCTTCAGCGTCTGCCCGACCGAAAGCCCGAAGTACTCCTTGACCAGCCAGAACCCGGCGTCGTTGACATGGGAGAAGAACAGCGAACCGGCGCCGATCGCGAGCACCAGCAGTGCGCTGTGCGACGGGTCCATGGTCGCCGCGAGCGGCGCCACGATGCCGGCGGCGGACACGGTCGCGACCGTCGCGGAGCCGGTGGCGAGCCGGATCGCGACCGCGACCAGCCAGCCGAGCAGCAGCGGCGACAGGTTCGCGCCAGTGGCCAGGCTGGTGATGACGTTGCCGACCCCGGCGTCGACGAGGGTCTGCTTGAACCCGCCGCCCGCGCCGACGATGAGCAGGATGCCGGCGATCGGCGGGAGCGAGTCGGCCACCGTGGAGGACAGCTTGTCGCGCGTGAAGCCCGCGGACTTGCCCAGGGTGAGCATGCCGAGCAGCACCGCGGCGAGCAGGGCCACCAGCGGGTCGCCGATGAAGTCGAGCACTCGGCGGAGGTGATTTTCCTTGTCCAGCAGGATGTCCGCGAGCGCCTTGCCCATCATCAGCACGACCGGCAGCAAGACCGTGGACAGCGTCGCGAGGAAGCCCGGCCGACGTCCTTCTTCGGATGAAGACTCGGGGACGAGCCGTTCCGGCGCGACGGCGTCCGGGACCATTTTCGCGGCCAGCCTGCCGAACAGCGGTCCGGCGATGATCACCGTCGGGATCGCGACGAGCAGGCCGAAGGCGAGGGTGAGGCCGACGTTCGCGTTCAGCGCGCCCGCGGCGGCGAGCGGGCCGGGGTGCGGTGGGACGAGGCCGTGCAGCACCGAAAGCCCGGCGAGCGCGGGGATGCCCAGCATCAGCAGCGGTTTACCGGTGCGCTTGGCGACCAGCAGGATCACCGGGATCAGCATGACCAGGCCGATCTCGAAGAACATCGGCAGCCCGATCAGCACGGCGACCAGCGCCATCGCCCACGGCAGGGCGCGGTCGCCCGCGCGGCGCAGGATGGTGTCGACGATCTGGTCGGCGCCGCCGGAGTCGGCGAGCAGTTTGCCGAGCATCGCGCCGAGCGCGATCAGCACGCCGACCGAGGCGACGGTGGAACCGACGCCGGAACTGAAGCTCTTGATCAGCTTGTCCACCGGCATGCCCCCGACGAGCCCGAGCACGCCGGAACCGAGGATGAGAGCCAGGAACGGATGCTGTTTCGCCTTGGTGATCAGAACGACGATCACGGCGATGGCGAGCACCGTCGCGCCGATGAGGCGGGTGTCGTGTCCGGTCCAGGCGGCGGCGAGCGTGGTGGTCATGAGAAGTCCTCGAAAGCGGAGAGGGCGGTTTCGACGATGCCTTCCGGCTTGTCCGCGATGTCGGCGATCAGGCCGTGCTCGTCCGGTCGCAACGGTTCGAGGTCGGCGAGCTGGGAGTCCAAAAGGGACACCGGCATGAAGTGACCGGAGCGGTGCTTCATCCGTTCCGCGAGCAGGTCGCGGTCGCCGTGGAGGTGCAGGAACCAGACTTTTCCGCCGCCGCGCAGGATGTCGCGGTAGCGATGCTTGAGCGCGGAAGAGGTGACGACGCCGCCGGAGGACTGGTGGTCGGAGATCCAGGCGGCGATGGCTTCGAGCCAGGGTTGCCGGTCTTCGTCGTTCAGCGGGTGGCCGGAGCTCATCTTGTCGATGTTCGCCTGCGGATGGAACGTGTCCGCTTCGGCGTAGTCGACGCCGAGGCGTTCGGCGAGTGCCGTGCCCACGGTCGTCTTGCCCGAGCCGGAAACGCCCATCACCACGATGACGGTCATCCGTACCTCCCACGTCGTTCGGGACGAGTACAGCTCAAAAGTACTACTTAAGCAAGATGAAGTACTACTTAATCGAGTCAGAACGTTAGGGTTCCCAGGTGGGCAATGACAGGCATGCCGAAATGCTCGACGCGGTCGGCTCCGCGATCGCGAACGGTCAGCTGCCACCGGGTTCCGTACTGCGTTCCGAGGAACTCCAGGAGCGGTTCGGCGCGTCCCGCACGGTGGCGCGCGAGGTGGTGCGCGTCCTCGAAGCGATGTGCCTGACCACCAGCAAGCGCCGGGTCGGGGTGATCGTGCGCGAGCCGTGTGAGTGGAACCATTACGACCCGAGACTGCTCCGCTGGCAACTCGACGGATCCGAGCGGAAGACCGCCCTGCGCACGTTGACCGAGCTGCGTTCCGGCGTCGAACCGTGCGCGGCCCGGTTCGCCGCGCTGCGGGCGACGCCGGAAGAGGGCGGCCGCCTCCGCGCGCTGGCGAAGCGGCTGGAGGAGACGGCGCACCGGCGTGACCTCACCACCTTCCTGGGGCACGACGTCGCTTTCCACGATCTGCTGCTGGCCGCGTCGCGGAATCCGATGTTCGCGCAGCTTTCCGCGGTCGTCGCCGAAGTGCTCGCCGGGCGCACCGGGCACGGGCTGATGCCGGACGAACCCCAGCCCGAGGCCGTCGCGCTGCACGTCGAGGTCGCGGCCGCCGTCGACGCCGGTGACCCTGACAGGGCCGAACGCGCGATGCGGGACATCGTCATCCAGGCGCGTGACGAGATGGCCGTCCTTCTGAACGGATGATCTTCGAGTAACCTCGGCAGGTCTTCGAGGGATACTGCATGCAGGGGGCGACGGTGAGCGCGGCGCGCGCGATCGGCTTGGTGTTGGGGGTGGCCGCCGACGGGGCGATCGGGGATCCCCGGTCACGGCGGCCGGTGACGGCGTTCGCCAGGGCGGCTTCAACGGTGGACGCGAAGGTCCGGTCGAAGCATCCGGTGGCCGGAGTGCTGTGGACCGGCGGTCTCGCGGGCTCCGCGGTGCTGGCGGGCGTGCTCGCCGAACGCGCCGGACGGCGCAGCCCCGTCCTGCAGGCGACCACGACCGCGGTGACCACCTGGGCCGTCCTCGGCGCCGCCGGACTGGCCGCGAACGGCACCTCGCTGGCGCGGGACCTCGAAGAAGGGGAACTCGAAACCGCGCGCGACACACTGTCCACACTGGACCCCCGGGTCGCCGACGACCTCGGCGTCATCGGCCTTTCGCGCGCTTCGGTGGAGACGCTCGCCGAGAACACCGCGGACGTCGTCGTCGCTCCGCTGGTGTGGGGAGCGCTGGCCGGTGTGCCGGGCCTGCTC
This sequence comes from Amycolatopsis azurea DSM 43854, assembly GCF_001995215.1. Classification (GTDB taxonomy): domain Bacteria; phylum Actinomycetota; class Actinomycetes; order Mycobacteriales; family Pseudonocardiaceae; genus Amycolatopsis; species Amycolatopsis azurea. The sequence goes on along the minus strand of NZ_MUXN01000033.1, from coordinate 78,725 downwards.
GGCTCGCGCGTGATCAGCCTGCTGCGCGGACTCGGCAGGGGACGTCCCGAGCGCTACCGGTGGCTCGTCGCCCGGCTGGACGAAATCGTCCATCTCGTACCCACGCGGATCGCGGCCGGGCTGACCGTGCTCGCGGCACCGGTCGTCGGCGGTTCGGCGGGCGGCGCGTGGCGCGCGTGGCGGCGGGACACGGCCGCCCACCCGAGCCCGAACGCGGGCCGCGTCGAGGCCGCGTTCGCCGGGGCGCTGGAGATCCGGGTCGGCGGGCGGACGG
>NZ_MUXN01000033.1:47081-78394 GCF_001995215.1 Amycolatopsis azurea DSM 43854 | reverse complement strand
CGAAGAACTGCCGGTGCTCGGCATCGGCCGCAACCCGGACGCCGGGCACGTGACGCGGGCCGTGGAGCTTTCGCGGGTGGTCGGGTGGCTGGGCGCGATCAGCTCGGTGGTGCTGGCCGGTCTCGTCGGCCTCTGGCGACGACGTCGCTGACCCTGTTCCGCGGGGCTTCACGCTCGGGGGAGCAGGGGACCTTTGCTATCGCCGAGTGCGCTGACCTGCGGAAAGGGAGCAAGGGACCTTTGCTGTCGCTCGGCGGTCGGTGGGGGTGTGTGGAAATAGGGACGTTGAGTGTCCCTATTTCCACACACCCTGTACGCCGCGTAGCCGCGACCACTGACTGTGTGGATTTTGGTGCGTTGGATGACCAGAAATCCACACGGTCACCGCGAGGGGGTCCAGCCGCGAGTCTCGCGGGGGAGCAAGGGACCTTTGCTATCGCCGGGTGCGCTGACCTGCGGAAAGAGAGCAAGGGACCTTTGCTATCACTCCCGCCGCGCCAGCTGCGCCCGCGCCTGACCGTCCCCCGGGCCGCCGCGCCGCTCCAGCTCCAAGTCGATCCGTGACCGGTCGGCCGGCTGCTTGTTCCCGCCGTACTTGAACTTCGCCCGCACCCCGGTCACGGTCAGCTCGACACCGCGGATGCCGGGGAGCAGCCGCTTGTCCGGCGCCTCGGTGGCGCTGACCCCCGCCCGAACCGAGTCAGGTTCGAAGTGCGCGAGCTGCCGGTCCAGGAGCTCGGCCTTCTCCGCCGCGTCGTCGACCAGCCGGACGTCGCATTCGAGCTGGACGGACGCGTAATACGACGTCGGGACGCCGTGCGGCGGGTCGGCCGGGGTGTTCCAGTCGGAGCGGATGTAGGTGTGGTCCCCGGTCATCGCGAGCAGCGCGCGCGGGTGCTCCTCCAGCAGCGGCCAGACAGGGTTGGGGCGCGCGAGGTGCAGCAGGACCGTCCGGTCGCCGTCGTAGACGAAGTGCACGGGGTTGACGATCGGCAGGTCACGGCCCGCGCCGCCGGCGATCAGCTGGCCGAAGTCGTGCGCCGAGAGCCAGGCCCGCCATTCGGCGTCGTCGTGGGCGGCGTCCCACGGGTGAATCAACATGATCGAGTATGATCACGCGCAATGGACCTATGAAAGGGCCATTTTCACGTCAGATCAGGTGGCCACTTCGGAGCGTTCGTCCTCGGCCAGCAGCTCGGCGACGCTCTTGCGTCGTTGCGGCCGTTCCGTGGTCAGCGCGCCGCCCGGCTTCAGCTCCCGGACGGTGAAGTACAGCCAGCCCATCAGCGCCATCGCCCCGAACGCGATCCACTGGAGTGCGTAGGAGAAGAACGGTCCGGCGTCGGTCTGCGGGAGCGGCAGCGCGCCCAGGACGCCGGGCTGGTTCACGTCGAGCTGGAAGTAGCCCGGCCGGATGTCCAGCTTCGCGGCCCGCGCGACTACCTGGGAATCGACGACGTAGCTCTGCAGCTTCCCGCCGGTCGACTCGTCGGCGAAGGCGTCGCGGTTCTTCCCGTCCCGCTCGTCGTGACGTGCCCGCGTGACGATGTCGACCGGTCCGGCGGGAGGCGCGGCGAAGGGGAGGGCGCGCGACTTGTCGTCGAGCCGGACGTACCCGCGGTCCACCAGCACGATCGTGCCTTCGACGGTCCGGAACGGCGTCAGGACCTCGAAGGCCGCTTCGCCCTGTACGGAGCGAAGGCGGGCTACGACCTCGCCCTCGGGAAGGTACGTGCCCTTCATCGCGACCAGGTGCCATTCGGTGCGCTGATCAGGCACGGCGCCGTTGGGGAGCAGCTGCTCCAGCGACCGCGGTTGCCCGGCGAACGACTCCCGCAGCGCGGCGTTCTGGTGTTCGCGTTCGGTGTTGCGGGAGAACTGCCACGGCGCGAGCAGGGTGAAGCAAGTGATGGCGAAGGTGAACACCACCAACGTCAAAGCCAGCCACCCGGGCTTAAGCAGGAACTTCAACCGCACCCCACCACGGTAAGCGGTCGGCCTCAGGCGTGTGCGCGCACCCAGTCGAGCAGGCCCGGAACGGATCGCTCGATCATGCCGAGGACGTCCTCGAAACCGTCGTCCTCGCCGTAGTACGGGTCTGGGACCTCGGCGCCTTCCGGCGCGGACGGGTCGAACTCGCGCAGCAGACGCACCTTCGCCGGATCCGAAACCTTGCGCCGGAGGAACGACAGGTGGCTGTCGTCGGCCGCGAGCAGCAGGTCGGCGGCCAGATGCCCACGATCGACCTCGGCCGCGACGTGACCGGTCGGGTAACCGTGTTCGGCGAGCTTCGCGCGGGCCCGCTTGTCGGCGGCCTCGCCCACGTGCCAGCCGCCGGTGCCCGCGCTGGACACCTGGACGAGGTGGTCGAGACCGGCTTCCTCGACCTTCGCGCGGAAGACGAGCTCGGCCATCGGGGAGCGGCAGATGTTGCCGGAACAGACGAAGACGATGTGCAGCACCCGATCAGTGTGAAGGCCGGGGGAGAGCGACCGTTCACCGGCTCCGAACGGCTATCGGGCGCGCCGAACTGGAAAGCGCGGACGAAGCGGGAGTAGACCCTCCTGGAGAGAAACACGCAGGAAGGTCGCGTATGAGCGCACCACTACCCACCGTCGAGTCCCCGGCAACCGGGCTCCGCTGGTATCGCATCACCGTCAAGCTTCCGCACCCCTACGAGGTCGGGCGGATCCTGTCGGAGCACCACTTCGTCCAGGCCAGATCGCCGAAAGAGGCGATGACCAGGATGCCGTTGCACCTCCGGTCGAGCGCGTCCGTCGCGCCGTACCAGGTCGTCGAGCCCGACACCCCCGATCACTCGACGAAGGCTTATCGAGCGATGCTGTGGACCGGCCGCGTGATGCGAGCGGCCGGCCGTTGGGCGGTCAACAAGGACGCGAAGGCGCTGGACTGACACTCGGGCTCAGGGCGCGATAGCAAAGGTCCCTTGCTCTCTTTCCGCAGGTCAGCGACCCAGGCGATAGCAAAGGTCCCTTGCTCCCGCCCTAAGGTCAGGGGTGCGTGCAGGCCGACCGCACGGACTCCCCGAGCGCCACCGAGTGCAGCGGGTCCAGCCCGCGACGCGCGTCGACCAGCCGCACCGTGACCGCCAGCCGCACGTCGCACGACCGCCGCTCCCGCGCGTCCCGGGTCGCCGCGAGTTCGGTGAGCAGGCCGGTGTTGAGCCGGTCGATCACCGGCCGGACCTCGGTGCCCAGATCGGGCCGTTCCGGCGGTCGCGTGCCGGGGTGCTCGGTCCACTTCGCGTACAGGCCGCGCTGCACGACCTTGTTCGCCTCGATCTGGTCGCGGAAGAACCGCACCACGACGGACGGGTCGAGGCCGAGGCCGGGCGCCTTCGCCGCCACCGAGTCGAGGATCTGCTGTTCGCGTACCGGGTCGTCGATCGGCGACGGGGTGCCGAACTTCGCGGCCGCGACCTTGTCGGCGATCTGCACGCGCCGCGCCGCCAGATCGGTCAGCTTCCAGAATCCCGGAGACGCCGACGCCGACGCCGGCGCGGGCACCGCGAGCAACCCGGCCACGAGCAACGCACAGAGCACCCGAAGTCGCATGTCCGGAAACGCTACATGCGAAAATCCCCCGGTGCCCGCGCTAGCCGAAGTCATCGCCGCCCTGGAGCAGGCGTATCCGCCCGAACTCGCCGAATCGTGGGACGCCGTCGGACTCGTCTGCGGCGACCCGGCCGAGAACGTGGACAAGGTCCTGTTCTGCGTCGACCCGGTCGACGAGACCGTCGAAGAGGCGATCGACCGCGGCGCGCGGCTGATCGTCGCGCACCACCCGCTGCTGCTGCGCGGCGTCCACGGCGTCCCCGCCGACAGCACCAAGGGGCGCCTCGTGCATCGTCTGATCCGCGCCGGCGTCGCCCTCTACTGCGCGCACACCAACGCCGATTCCGCCTCGCCCGGTGTCTCCGACGCGCTCGCCGACGCCATCGGCCTGACCGTCCTCGGACCGCTGGACCCGCGCGAAGACGGCGTCACCGGCATCGGCCGCATCGGCGAACTGCCCGCGGCCGAACCGTTCTCCGCCTTCGTCGAACGCGTCGCGAACGCCTTGCCCCGTACGGAACCCGGCGTCTACGGCGCGGGCGACCCGGACCGCCCGATCCGCCGCGTCGCCGTTTCCGGCGGTTCCGGCGACAGCTATCTCAAGCGTGCCACCGCCGCCGGGGTCGACGCGTACGTCACCGCCGATCTCCGGCATCATCCGGCGGGCGAGCACCTCGCGGAGATCGCCGAAGTCCCCGCCCTGGTCGGCGTGACGCACTGGGCGAGCGAATGGCCGTGGTGTGAGCAAGCCTCGGACGTCGTCCGCGCCGCGTTTGCGGGTAACGTCGACGTTCACGTCTCCACGCGGTGCACCGACCCGTGGACGCTACGGGCCACCCGAACCGAGCACTAAGAACTTCAAGGAGCACCGTGAAGGCCGACCCCGCCGTCCAGCGCCAGCTGCTCGAACTCGCGAAGGTGGACGCCGAACTCGCGCGTACCGCCCACCGCCGTCGCACCCTGCCGGAGATCGCCGAGATCGACGCGGGTGAGAAGACGGTTCGCGAACGACGGGACGCGCTGGTCTCGGTCCAGACGGCGGCGTCCGACCTCGACCGCGAGATCGCCCGCCAGGAGAAGGAGATCGAGTCGGTGCGCGCCCGCGGCGACCGCGACCGCAAACTCCTCGAATCCGGTTCAGTCGCCGCGAAGCAGATGACCGACATCGAGCACGAGCTCAACAGCCTCAACCGGCGCCAGTCCGCGCTCGAGGACGACCTGCTGGAGCTGATGGAACGCCGCGAGGCGCTCGAACTCGACGCCCAGCGCACCAGCGCCGAGGTCGCGAAGGCCGAGGGCGAGGTCGCCGAAGCCGTCAGCCGTCGCGACGAGAACTTCACCGACCTCGACACCACGAAGGCGCGCCGCGACGAGGACCGCGCCAAGCTCCTGCCGCGATTCCCCGAAGACCTGCTGAAGCTCTACGAGCGGGTCCGGGCGCACAAGGGCATCGGCGCGTCGCTGCTGCGGGCCCGCCGCTGCGGTGCCTGCCAGCTCGACATCGACCGCCGCGAGATCGCCGAGATCAAGGCCGCTCCCGAGGACAACGTCATCCAGTGCGAGAACTGCGGCGCCATCCTGGTCCGCACGCTGGAGTCCGGCCTGTGACCGACCATGTGCTCATCGAGGCCGACGGCGGTTCCCGGGGCAACCCCGGTCCCGCCGGGTACGGCGCGGTCGTCAAGGACGCCGCCACCGGTGAGGTGCTCGCCGAGCGCAAGGCCTACATCGGCATCGCGACCAACAACGTCGCCGAGTACGGCGGCCTGATCGCCGGGCTCACCGCGGCCGCCGAGCTCGGAGTGTCCACTGTGGACGTTCGAATGGACTCGAAGCTCGTGGTGGAGCAGATGTCCGGGCGCTGGAAGGTCAAGCACCCGTCGATGCAGCCGCTGAACGCCGAGGCCAAGGAACTGGCGGCTCGGTTCTCGCGCGTGCGCTACGAGTGGATCCCGCGCGCGGAGAACTCCCACGCCGACGGGCTCGCGAACGAGGCGATGGACGCCGGACGTGACGGCGCCCAGACCGCGAAGAAGCCGGAAGCGCCGAAGACCGTGAAGCAGGACAGGGTCAGCCCGGTGGGCTGGACCGGCGCCACCGGGACACCGACCAAACTGCTCCTCGTGCGGCACGGCCAGACGGCGATGTCGGTCGGCAAGCGGTACTCCGGTCGCGGTGACGTGCCGCTCACCGAGCACGGCAAGCAGCAGGCGGCCGCCGCGGCGAAACGTCTCGGTGCGATGGAGGGCCTGGTCGTCGACGGCGAGGCCGCGCCGATCATCGCCTCGCCGCTGATCCGCACCCAGCAGACCGCGCAGGCGATCGCGGACGCGCTCGGCGGCCGGGTCGAGACCCACCCCGGGCTGATCGAGACCGATTTCGGCGACTGGGAGGGCCTCACCTTCAAAGAGGCCATGGACCGCGATCCCGAGTTCCAGACCAGCTGGCTCTCGGACACCTCGATCGCGGCGCCGGGCGGCGAGAGCTTCGACGGCGTCCACCGGCGTGTCCGCAAGGCTCGCGACGAGCTGATCGCGCGGTACGGCGGGCGGACGCTGGTGCTGGTCAGCCATGTCACGCCGATCAAAGCGCTGCTGCGGATGGGCCTGGACGCCGGGCCGTCGCTGCTGTTCCGCCTGCACCTGGATCTGGCCTCGCTGTCGATCGTCGAGTTCTACCCGGACGGCAACGCCTCGGTCCGCTTGGTGAACGACATCTCGCACCTCTCGTAGCCTGGAACTGTGGCGCGGATCACGCCTGGATATGACGTGTCGCGGGCGGCCGATGGGGTATTGGCTACAGTTTCGGCGACGGGGACGTGAGTGAAAAGGCGAAGACGGGGACATGACGGCGAGCGCAGTTAGCGAAGCTTCCGAAAAAGACGTGCCCGAAACGCCGGCCCGTCGTGGTCTCGCCGTTCGGATCGCGCCGTACCTGGCGGTCCTCGCCGGTGTCGCGGCGCTGGCCTGGCACGCCACGCTCTACGGCCACTGGATCGTCGACGACGCGGCCATCACCTTCTCCTACGCGCGCAGCTTCGCGGACGGGCTCGGCCCGGTGCTCCAGCCGGGGCAGCCGTCGGTCGAGGGCTGGTCGAACTCGACCTGGCTGGTGCTGCTGGCGGTCGGGAAGCTCTTCGGCGTCTTCGACAGCGGCACGCTGTTCGGCCTTCCCGACTACGTCCTGTTCCCGAAGCTGCTGGGGCTCCTGTTCACCGCCGGGACGCTGGCCGCCTGCCACGTCGCGGCGAAGCAGATCTTCGAGCGCTTCGCCTGGCTGGCGACGCTGGTCACCGGGCTGACGCTGGCCGCGATCCCGTCGTTCGTCATCTGGACGATCTCCGGTCTGGAGAACTCCCTGTTCGGGATGGCCGTCGCGTGGCTCGCCGTGCTGCTGTTCGTGGCCGTCCGCAAGAACACCGTGCTCACCGCGAAGGTCGCCATCTGGTCCGGGGTGCTGGTCGCGTTCGCCGCGCTGACCCGCCCCGAAGGCCTGATCTACGGCGCCGCGTACCCGCTCGTCGTCCTGTTCCAGCTGCGGAAGCCGCTGCTGGGGCAGAGCGTCAAACTCGTCGTGGTGTCGGTGGTCGCGTTCGCGATCCCGTTCGGCGCGTACCTCGCCTGGCGGATCGCGGAGTTCGGCAGGCTGCTGGCGAACCCGTCCATCGCGAAGGGACAGGGCCTGCCCGGGCTTTCGGCGCTGAAGCAGCCGTTCGAGCTGGTCGGCTACGCCGGTGTCGCCGGGACGATCCTGCTGGCGCTGACCATCGGTTACGCGCTGGTCCGGGCGGACTGGCGGCAGGCGTTTGTCGCGCTGCTGACACCGCTGGCGCTGGGCATCATCGCGTACGGCGTGATGGTCCCGGACTGGATGGGCCAGCACCGCTTCGCCACCCCGATCTGGATCCTCGCCGCGCTGGCGGGAACGCTGGCCGCGGGTGAGCTGCTGCGTCGTTCGCGGGCGGCGCTGCGGGCCGTCGTGGTGCTCGTGCTGGTCGCGGCCGCGATCCCGTCCGGAATGGGTTTCGCGTCGTCGACGGAGAAGTTCCAGCAGTCCCCGACGGTGCCCGCGTGCCTCATCGCCGACCGCTTCGGCCGCGGTTTCAACACCATGGCCGACATCCTCGGTCTCCAGCAGGCGTCGCTGCTGCTGCCCGACCTCGGCGGCTCGTCGATGACCAGCCGTCTGCACCTGGTCGACATGGCCGGGCTGGTCGAGGCGGACGTCGCGGACTTCGTCAAGAAGGGCGACATGCCGGGGCTGCGCGACTACGTGTTCGACAAGGTCAAGCCGACCTTCATCCACTCGTGGGGCCCGTGGGCCGCGGGCAACGGCATCACCGTCGACCCGCGGATCGACCGCGACTACGAGCCGGTCTTCGTGTACCCGGGCGTCGGGCTGCGCAGCGGGGACTTCGTGCGCAAGGACGCCGTCTCCAGCCCTGAGAAGCTGAAGGCCGTCCAGGACTACGCGGCGAAGACCATGCCGGAGGTCGAAAAGGTGCGCTTCGGTAAGCCGCTCAACGACTGCGGTCCCTCCATGCACCCCGGCCAGACGGTGTATCTCCCTTAAAGACCCACGCGTTTAGTCCTCTGAATGCGGTAGTTGCCCGGCGCAAAGACCGCATCCATAGGACTAAACGCATTTCGGGTCAGGGGGTGGAGACAGCCAGGGGTTCGGGGGTGGCGGCGCCTCGTTCCAGGTCCGCCTCCTTCGCCCGGATCACCGGCAGCACGTGCTTCCCGAAGTGCTCGACGTCCTCCAGGTAGTGCAGGAAGCCGAGCAGCAGCAGGTTCGCCCCGCGCCTCTTGTACTCGATGGCCCGGTCCGCGATCTGCTCCGGCGTGCCGATCAGGCCGGTGCGGAAGCCGTCGTTGTACTGCACCAGATCCTTGAACTCCGAGTCGGCCCACATCCCCTTCTTGTCCGAAGTGGAGCCTCCCGCCTGCTTGACGGCGTTGCGGAAACCCTCGACGGCGTCGGTGTTCGCCTTTTCGACGATCTCGCGCAGCACGGCCTTCGCCTCGCTTTCGGTTTCCCGCGCGATCACGAAACCGTTGAGTCCGAAGCGGACGGCGTGGTCGTTCTCGGCCGCGTAACCGCGGACCTCCTCGACCTGCTCGCTGAAGCCGTCGAAGTCCTTGCCGTTGCTGAAGTACCAATCCGAGACCCGGCCCGCGAGCTTCCGCGCCGCGGTGGAGTTGCCGCCCTGGAAGATCTCCGGATGCGGCCGCCCGACCGGTTTGGGTTTGATGTCGAAATCGTGGATCCGATAGAAGTCGCCGCCGAATTCGGCGTGGTCGCTCGCCCAGAGTTCCTTCAGTACGCGAATGAACTCTTCCGAACGACGGTACCGTTCGTCGTGTTCCAGCCACGGTTCGCCGAGGCCGGTGAATTCGTCCTTGAACCAGCCGCTGACCACGTTGACCGCCGCGCGCCCACCGGAGATCACGTCCGCGCTGGCGATGAACTTCGCGAGCACCCCGGGATGCCACAGGCCGGGATGGATCGCCGCGATCACCTTCAACCGCTGCGTCGCGAGCAGCAGCGCGAGGCTGAACCCGGTCGATTCGTGCTGGTAGGCGGCACCATAGCTGGCCGTGTAGCGGACCTGGCTCAGCGCGTATTCGAACCCGCTGTTCTCCGCGAGGACGGCGAGATCCCGGTTGTACTCGTAGCCCCAATCGGTGCGCTGCTCGATGTCGCTGGTGACCAGGCCGCCGCTCACATTGGGGACCCAATAGGCGAATTTGAGTGGTTCGGATTCGATTCCCGGCATGTCGCGGAGTGAACCGCCGCACCCGGAAACCGTCAATCGCCGTCCACGCGCTGGGATCGGCCGAGCGCGGAACCCAATTCGGTGCGTCCGGTGATCTCCAGTTTCCGGTAGGCACCGGACAAATGCAGTTCGACCGTGCGGCGGGTCAGGTGCAGCGCTTCGGCGATTTCCCGGTTGGTGAGACCTTGTGACGCCATCACCGCGACGCGGTATTCCTGTTTGGTGAGGCCGTGTTCGTTGTCCTTCGCCGTCGTGAGGCTCGTCCGCGCGTCCCGCAGCGCTTCGGCGGCCCGCCTCGCGAGCGGCCGCGTCCCGCAGTGCCTGCTCGACTGCGTGGCCCGCCGCAGCGTCACGATCGCCTTCTCGCCCTGCCCGTGCCGGGCTTGGAGCGAGCCGAGTTCGGTCAGGGCCTCGGCCAGCGCCAGTTTCGCGGTCGATCCGCCGAGCACATCGACGGCCTTGGTGAGCAGGCGTTCGGCCTCCTCGCCGACGCCGTCGTCGCGGACGAGGCCGGCGGTGGTCAGCGCGCCGCCGAGGATTCTCGGCGTCCCCCACTGTTCCGCGGCGGCGAGATCCTCTTCGGCGAGTTTGGCCGCCGCGTCCGTGCGCCCGAGCACCAGCGCGGTGCGGGCAGCGTGCGCCCGCCAGGGAGCGAACCCGGGGAAACGCATGCCGTGGTGTTCGAGACGGCGCCCGCAGCCGCGCAGATCCTCGTAGCCGAGTTCGGGTTCGCCGGAGGCCGCCCGGAGCCTGCCGCGGGCGTAGAGCAGGTAGTTGTGCGTGAAAAGTGCTTGCGTGGCAGCGAAATCGATTCTGTCCAGCAGGGCGTTCGCGACGTCGTGGCGGCCGAGGTCCACCGAGACCTCGATCAGCCTGGCCACGCACAGCACCGCGATCGGGCACCGGCCGGTGGCGCCGCGTTCGTCGAACTGCCGCACCAGGGATTCGTAGTGGACACTCGCGCGCACCAGGTCACCGCCCGCCTGCAGGGCGATCCCGCGGGCGAGGGTGGCGAGGGCTCCCTTCGGCACATGGAAGTCCCAGGGCAGACGCTCGGTGTCGAGGACCTGGCAGAGCTTGTCGGTGAGGGCGGCCTCGTCGGCGAGTACGGCCGTCGCGAGCGTGAAGAAGTAGGGCTGTTCGAACAGTTCGGGTTGTTCGCCGGACAAGGCGTCCCCGAAATGCCGGACGGCGTTCGCCGAAGACTTCCCGCTCCGCACCGTGTCGAGCGCCAGCAACCCCGATCGGCTCTGTTGCGCGGCGGGGTCGTTCAGCGGCGCCCATTGCTGTTCGAAATCGCGGAAGTCCGGCGGCGGCCCGAGTCTGCTGCCCGCCTCGGCGAGATAGGTCATGCACAGCAGCGGCCAGACGGCGTCGGGCCCGCCCGCGTCGAGCCGTGCGGCGAACTGGCCCGCGGAGTTGATCGCCAGCCGCGCGTCCGGGCCGCAGCACAGCGAAAGGATCATGGCCGTTGCGGCGAAGGCCGCGGTTTCGCGGTCGTCGATGTGGTCGACGGCCTCGCGCACCCTGGCCGGCGCCGAATCCGGGTCGCAGTGGAACTCCGCGTGCGCGAGCTGGAGCAGGATCGCCATCCGCTTCCGTTCGCTGAGCCGCTCCTCCAGCGCCCGGGAAAGGAACCGGACGGACAGTTCCGGATCGCCCTCGACCACCGAATGCCGGGCGGCCAGCCGCAGCACGTCGACCGCCCAGGGGATCCTGATCGCGGTCGCCTCCAAAAGGTGGGCGCCGACCCGTTCCGGCGGGGCGCCCGCGTCATGCAGGAGCCGCGCCGCCCGCGACTGGGTGACCGCCCTGGTGGTGAGCGGCATGTCGGCGAGCACCGAGTTGCGGACGAACCGGTAGGTCAGCGCCGGCCGGTGGCTGTTGGTCAGCAGATGTCCGCGCACCATCGTGTCGATGGCCGCCAGCGCGGTGCTCTCGTCGACTCCCGCGAGCTGCGCCAGCAGGTCGAAACTCGCGTCCTCGCCCAGGATCGCGACGGCTTCGAGCATCTTCGGCGCGGCGGTGTACTCGTGCATGCGGACCCGCAGCACCTCGCCGACCATCGCCGACCCCGCGGCGTCCAGGTCCATCCCGGGGACCAGACGGCGGCGCAACGCGCCCAGCAGGTACGGGTTGCCGCCGGTGACCTCGCGGCATTCCTCGGCGAACCGGCCGGTCGAGACACGGAGGAACTCGGCGACGTGCCGCGTCCCCAGTCCGCGCAGCCGGATCGTGGCCGGGGTGCAGCCGGACATCTCCAGCAGGGCGACTTCGCCGGTCTGCAAATGCCCGATCAGCGAGGTCAGCACGATCATCACCGGCAGCTGCACCACGCGATGCCGGATGTAGGCGAGGCAGCGCATCGACCACGGGTCGGCGAGGTGGATGTTGTCGATGCCGAGGAAGACCGGTCCCTGTTCGGCGGCGTGGCGGACGGCGTGGAAGAACGCTTCGAGCGCCGCTGTCTGTTCCTGCTCGTTCCGGGGACTGTGCTCCGCGGGCGCGTGGGTGAGCCCTTCGATCAGCTGGCGGCCGACACCGCCGCTCAGATGCGTCTCCAGCCGGGACGCGGCGGCGATCGCGACGGTGAACCCGGCCGCTTCCGCGAGTTCACCGGCGGCGCCGAGCACCGACGTCTTGCCCATGCCGAATTCCCCGACCACCACGGCGCTGGTGGCGCGGCCGCGCAGGGCACCACGGAACAGCCCGGTGATCGTGTCGAGTTCGCTGTCGCGACCCAGTAACCCGGCGGGACGCTTCGGTACCGAAGTCCCGCCGAAGGGACTCTCGGGATTTACTTCGGTATGCACCGTAGAGACCTTCGTGTCGGCTTGCGGCAGACTACTTGAACGTAGGCGGTGACGGGAGTGATCGCTGGTCGTCGAGGGGAGCAGAGGTCAAGATGTCCGCATCCGACGAGACCCGCCGGTACCGGCCGGACGACCGTTGTGCCGACATCAGGGCCGCGACGACGCACGCCACCAGGATCACCGCGAGGTTGGCCACGAGCATCGACAGCCGGCCGCAGCGCCGGACGACGGCGGCGCCGGGGGACAGGTAGCGCAGATCGGCCCTCGCGAGCGCGTCTTCCACCGACGTGAATTCCGCGACCTGTCGGCCGCAGCGCACACAGCCCCGCAAATGCCTTTCGAAGGCGTGGGCCTCCGTCCGGTCGAGCACACCGAGTACGTACGCCGCCGCATCGGTGTGTTTCACCCTTCGCTTCATCATCGCGAACCCAGCTCTCCTAACGACCGTCGCAATGTCCTCATAGCCGCGTACAGCCGTGATTTGACCGTTCCCTCCGGTATTCCCAATATCACCGCCGCCTCCCGGACTGTATGTCCGGTCAGATACGTCTCGTAGATGACCGCCTGATATTTGCTGTCCAGATAGCGTAGCGCTTCGGAAATGACGAGTGCGGACAGTGACTGATCGGTCTGGTCCGCTATTTCGGCGTTTTCGGAACTGTCCAGCTCGACCTCTTGCGGGCGGGCGCGCCGGTTTCGCCAGCCGTCGATGACTATCCGCCGGGCGACCGTGAGCAGCCAGCCGCGCAGCATTCCCGGCTCACGGTTCAACGTGTCGGAATGCTGCCAGGCACGGATCAGCGTTTCCTGGACGACGTCCTCGGTCCATTGCTGATCGTGGCCGGTCAGGTACATCACCTGGCTGAACAGTGTCTCGCGGAAGTCCTTGTACAGCAACGAAATCAGCTCTTCGGAAAGCTCGTTCGGCCGACGCTCGCCGCCGAATCGGCATTCTCTGCCCACTGCTTCCATGAAGTTCGAGACCTCCCCAGTGGTGGAGGATTTCGCGGGTTCGTACACCGTAGCGCAGACTTTCGCCGTGAGCCATGTGCAGTAGTGCTCCGTTCACAATTGGTAGCCCGGTACGTACGCCGACGATAAACGGTTCTAAATGTGTCGTGTGATGCACATCACACCCGGTGTCCGGGCAGGGATCGAACCGGCCGCTCCGGTTCCCCGTACTCCCAGTGAGGCGCTTTGTTCGATGCGTATCCACCGTGGGGACGGGTGAAATGATCTATCGACTGCTCGGAGTGGTGATCGCCTTACTGGCGATCGGGATCGGCATGCCCGACAGCGCCTCGGCGGAAATCGATTCCCATGATCGGGAACTACTCGTTCAGGTACGGCAGGCCTGTTTGTGGGAAGGCCCGGCCGGTCGTCAGGCGGAACAGCGCGCGAGCGGGCAGCGGGTACGGGAGGTCGGCCGCAAACTCGCCGACGACCACGACCGCCTCGACGCACAGGTCCGCGAACTCGCTTCGAAGGTCCGAGTCGGACTCCCCGGCGAACCCACCGAAGAACAGCGGTCCTGGGTGGACGAGATCAGCGGTGCCGCCGGTTCCGGCTTCGACCGTCTCTACGTCAACCGCGCCCGTGCCGCGCACGGGAGCATCTTCGGTCTCGCTTCCCAGGTCCGGGCCGCCACCCGCGACGACGCGATGCGGTCCTTCGCGCAGAACGCCGTCGACACCGTGATGCGGCACATGACCCTGCTCGAAAGCACCGGCATCGCCGAGACGACCTCGTTGATGGTCGTTCCCACCGGTGGCAACGAACTCGACGGCGGCGATGTCGTGTTCGGCGTGCTCCTGGCGATGGTCGCCGGGGGAGCGACGTTCGGGCTCGTGCGGGTCCTCGGCGCACCGGGCAGGCGCGCGTGACGGCCGCGTTCCTGGCGGTGATCCCCGCCCCGTCACCGCACGACAGCGGCGTCCGGGACATCGCCACGCTCTCGGCCCGGTTCGCCTACCTGACGATGTGCCTGACCCTGGCGTGGGGAGTGCTGACCGCCACCGGCTGGATCAGGCGGATCACCGGTCACGAGGCGCTGCGCGGCGGGCACGTCGTCCTCGCCGTGTTCAGTCTCGCCACCGGTGTCGTCCACGGCCTGTCCTATCTCTTCCTCGACGACGATTCGTTCGGCGTACTCGCGCTGCTGATCCCGTTCGCCGGTGGCGGGTCCGCTCGGCACGCGGCGGGCGTCGTCGGACTGGAACTGTTCATCGCCGTCTCCGTCACCGCCGCGCTCGGGCGTCGAATGAACAGCCGCCGGGTGAACGGCCGCGGCTGGCAGCGGTTCCACCAGCTCGGCTACTTCGCGGTCGGACTGCTGGCGATCCACTCCTGGCTCGGCGCGTCCGCGAACGGGAATCTCGCGACGGTCTGGCTCGGCGGGATCACCGTGCTCACCCCCGCCGTCGTGCTCACCGTGCTGCGGGTGCTCCCGCCCCGGGCGCTGGTCCGCCTGGGACTGCTCGACGACGGCGACGTCCGGGCCGCACCGGTCCGGATCTCCGTCGACGACAAGAAATGCCACAGCTACGCCATCTGCCAGGCCGAAGCGCCGCAGGTCTTCCAGCTGCAAGGCGACGGCCAGCTGCGGTATCTCCGGAAACCGGGCGCCAAACAGATGCCCTTGGTCCAGGCCGCGGCCCGGGCTTGTCCGATGCGAGCCATCCACCTGCAAGGGACGGGACAATGAGCGAACGGATCGTCGTCGTCGGCGGCGGACTGGCTGGACTGCGCTGCGCGGAACGGTTGCGGGAACTGCGGTTCGACGGCGAACTGGTGATCGTCGGCAACGAACCGGCCCTGCCCTATCACCGGCCCGCGTTGTCCAAGCAGCTGCTGACCGGTGCCACGGACCCGGCGGAGATGGCGCTCGCCCGGATCGACGAGATCGACGCCGAATGGCGGTTCAACACCCCGGCCACGCATCTGCAGCCGGGCCGCCAGGTCGTCCACCTGCCCGGGGCGGAGGAACTGCCCTACGACGGGCTCGTCATCGCCTGCGGCGTCGAGCCCCGGCGGCTTTCCGGTGTCCCGCACGGACATCCGCGCGTGGTCGTCGTCCGGACCCTGGCCGACGCCGCCGAACTGCGTGACAACCTCGCCGCCGACCACGGTCCGGTCGCGGTGCTGGGCAGCGGGTTCATCGGCTGCGAGGTCGCCGCGAGCCTGCGCGAGACGGGGCGCGAGGTCACCGTCGTCGGCCGGTCGGCGCATCTGCTCGGCGAGGTCGTCGGCAAGCACATCGGGCAGAAGCTGTCGGCGCTGCATAGGTCGCGAGGCGTGCGGCTGGCGCTGGGCGCTTCCGTCGACAGCTGGCAGACGACGGCGAACGGCCTGCGGCTGCGGTCGTCCGACGGCTGGATCCTGGATGTCTCCTGCGTCGTCGTGGCGGTCGGGACCGTGCCGTCGATCTCGTGGCTGCGCGGATCCAAGCTGCCGCTCGACGACGGCGTCGTCTGCTCGCCGACCTGTCACGTGCTGGGGATGGGCACCATCGTCGCCGCCGGCGACGTCGCGCAGTGGCCGAACCTGCGGTTCGACGAGACGCCGAGACGGGTCGAACACTGGCTCAACGCCGTCGAGATGGGCCGGGCGGCGGCGGAGAACCTCCTTGCCGGCCCGCAGGGCTCGCGGCCGTTCGCGCCGGTGCCGCGGTTCTGGTCCGAACAGCACGGCATGCGCATCCAGGCGGGCGGCATCCCGAAGCTCGGCACCGACACCGTCGCGCTCGCCTCACCCGTCGGTGGCGAACGGCCCGTCACCGGCTTCGTCCGCAAGGGGCGTCTCGTCGGTGTCGTCGGCCTCGACAGCCCGTCCGCCGTCCTCCACTGGACCAACGAGATCGCGGAGCAGAACCCCGTCAGCCACCCGGGAGAAACGGAGACGCCCGATGCGCCGATCGCGGTTGACCATGCTCGTCGTCATCGCGGCGCTCGTCGTGGGCGCCGCGATGTGGTGGCAGGCGGCTGATCCGGGGGAGCAGGTGGCGCTGACGGCCAAGGCCCCGGTCACCGAATCCCTCCCCAGCCCACGCCTGCCGCCGTCGGGTACCTCGCGGCCCAGCTCTCCGTCTCCGGCGGAGGTGCCGTCCGGCACTCGGCTGACCGCCGTCTACATGACCCGGATGGGGCAGGCCGTCCTCGACGAGACCGGCGCCGTCCTCTTCCGGTACGAACGCGACGACCCGCACAAGGCCCGCTCGGCGTGCCTCGGGGACTGCGCCGCGGTGTGGGTCCCCGTCACGACCACCGGCACGCCCTCGGTGACCGGCATCGACCCGGGGATCGTCGACACCATCAAGCGTCCCGAGGGCACCCGGCAGGTGACGCTGGCCGGCTGGCCGCTCTACAAGTTCGCCAACGCCCGACCGGGTGAATGGACCGGTCAGGGCACCGACCACCTGTGGTTCGTCGTCCAGTCCGACGGGCGGCGCAACCTGAACTGCCTGCCCGGACCCGTGCAGTAGGATTCGCCGACGGACGAGTCGGCGGGGCGGCCGCGAGCCGGGAAACCGGTTCGAGGAAAGTCCGGACTCCACAGGGCAGGGTGGTTGTTAACGGCAACCCGGGGCGACCCGCGGGACAGTGCCACAGAAAACAGACCGCCTCCGTGCGCTTCGCGGGCGGAGGTAAGGGTGAAACGGTGGTGTAAGAGACCACCAGCGTCCTGGGTGACCAGGACGGCTAGGTAAACCCCACCCGGAGCAAGGCCAAGAGGGAGCCGCGAGGCTCCTGCGCAGACGACCGAGGGCTGCTCGCCCGAGTCTGCGGGTAGGCCGCTCGAGCCCGCCGGCGACGGTGGGCCTAGATGGATGGCCGCCACTCGCTCAGCCGCAAGGCGAGGCGAGGACAGGATCCGGCTTACACGCCGGCTCGTCCGTACCTTCTTATTAGTAGGAGACCGTGAAGGGCGCCTTACCTACCTTCGCGGACCTCGGTTGCGGTGGGAGGTCGGCCGGGGTGGTCGTGAGTGGTAAGTCGCGTTAGAACGACACTTACCGCTCACGACCACCCCGACCCACTCCTCACCTGCACCGCCCTCGGGACGCGATAGCAAAGGTCCCTTGCTCCCGCCACGGCACTTTCGGGCGCTGCGCACCCCGTCTACTTGCCGGTAGGGTGCCATCCATGGGTGAAGCGAGTCGGGTCACGGGACGGTTCCGCGGGACGTTCGATGTACTGCATTCCCTTACCTACTTCGCGCCGGAGACGGAAGCCGCGCTCACCGGCGCGGGCCTCCGCCCGGGGCGCATGACCTACTTCGCGGGTCGCGCGGCACCGATGGGCGCGGTGAGTGCCGGCGTGGTCGCGGCCACCTTCTACAACTTCAGCCCCGAATTGGTCGCCAAGTACATCCCGCGGGCGTGGACGCTGGCCACGCCCGAAAAGATCATCGAAGCCCGGTTCGAAGCCGTCGACGCGACGCTGACCAGGCTGCTCGGCAAGGACACCCTCGGCTCCGAGCAGGTCGCCGAGGCGGCCGAACTCGCCCGCGAGGCGACCGGGGGCTGCCAGGCCGACGGCCGCCCGCTCTACGCCGGGCACGCCGGCCTCGGCTGGCCGAGCGAGCCTCATCTCGTGCTCTGGCACGCCATCACCCTGTTGCGTGAACACCGCGGCGACGGCCACATCGCCGCGCTGGTCCTCAACGGGCTCGACGGGCTCGACGCGCTCGTCTCGCACACCGCCACAGGCAAGGGCTTCCTCGCCGCCGCGGCCAAGGCGTCCCGCGGCTGGAACGACGAGCAGTGGGACGGCGCGGTCGCCAAGCTCCGTGACCGGGGCGTCCTCGACGCCGAAGGCGGCCTGACCGAGGCCGGGAACGATCTTCGCGAGCGGATCGAAGCCGCCACGAACGTGGCGTCGATGGGCCCTTGGGCGCACCTCGGCGAAGAGAAGACCAAGCGTCTTCACGAGCTGTGCGGGCCGTTGAGCCGTCAAGCCGTCGAAGCGGGCGCTTTTCCCGCGAATGTGTTCGCGACGAGCCGATAATTACGCTATGTAGCGAAAATGCGGCCCCCGATTTCGCTTTGGGTAACGGAAGTGTGACCTTCACTTGATCGGCGCCGATGTTTTTTGTCGAATGCGTGCTCACCCAGCGGACTCGTGAGAAGCCACCGAACGAGTCATGTCACACTGGTCGCGGCCGGATTTTCCTCGGTCGATCCGTACTCACGGTGAGCAAGAAGCGTCGTAGCCGGGTGTTTTCGGCTGCGCACTGCGAAATACGGGTGTCCGGGGTTAATCCAGACGACCCTTGCAACGATGATGGAGACCGAGGATGGTCGTGGTGCTGTGCCTCGCTCTGTCACCGGTAGACAAATCGATATCTACAGAGCGCGCTTTGACCGCTACGCCTCGTGACGCCATGATGTTCGAAGCACCACCGAGCCAGAACCGCGCGAACCCCCTCTCCGCGCACCGGGAGTAATGCGATGATGACCTTGACCACCCTCGACACGCTGGCCGCCGGCGAGCTCGGCACCGGCAACGTCCGCACCTGGCTGATCGACAACATCATCCCCTTGGTGCTGCTGGCTGTCGCACTTCTGCTGTTGTGGCTGGGCGGTGGCAAAGGGGACAACGCCGGTGTCATGCGCCGACTCGCCGGTGTGGTGATCGCGCTGGCGATCATCGGCCTCGCGGTGAGTGGCGCCGGAGTCAACGTGGGCCAGTGGATCGCCGGCCTCTTCACAGGCTGAGGGCTCGCGTTGCGTATCCGCACCGATGACGAGGTTTACCGGGTCGACGCCGTCTGGCTCGGCCCGCCGAAAGCGACTTTTCCCTGGAGAGCCCGCTACGTCGCGTGGCTCGTCGGTATCCCGGTCTTCCTGCTCGTGCTCACCGCCGAACGGTGGGCGGGCTGGAGCTTCGGGTTCTTCTCGACCGCCTGGGCCTTCGTCGCCACAATTGTGATCACCAGATTGATCACGGCCAAGATCAGCCACGAGCGCCCGCTGGGCGCCGTGGCCGCGATGGCGGCGAAAGAGCTCAACACACCAAGAGAACGGACCACGGGCACGGGAGGCGCGGCCAGCGCCTCACGCGTCCGGGTACGGGCGAGCCGCCCGCTACCGAAGCACCGCAGGAGACGGCAGTACCAGCACCACGGCTACGGCGGCGGCGCCGGAGCTCAGGGAACACCACGAGCGCGTCGGAGCCGCCCTGCGGCTCGGGCCGGGAGGTAGTCGTTGTTCGGTCGCGGCGGAAGCCGAGGAAAACGTGATCGAGACCTGCAGCAAGGGGCCTGGAACCCGCCCCAGCAGGTCCGCTCCGCGCAGCCCAAGAAGGCCGGCAAGGGGAGGCGGCTGCCCGGCGAGGCGGCCATACCCACCTATACCCCGTCCATCGCGGCGCGAAGCATCGACGGGCACCTGTTGCGCACCGGTTACGAGGTCTACGCCTGGTACCGGCTCGCGCCGCAGCGCTGGTCGTTCCGGTCGGACTCGCAGCGCCGCGACCTGATCGCGGCCATCGCCGGGCAGTACGCGGAGCTCCAGGGCCGCTGGCTGCACCTGCGCGTGACCAACCGGCCGTACCCGATCCGCATGTGGGCCGAGGCCCATGTGCACAACGCCGTCGGCCGTCCCCAGGACGTCCAGGGCGCGCTGTCCTTCGACGACTACCTCATCGGCGAGCAGCAGCAGCTGATGGGCCGTTCGATGGCCGAAAAAGAGGTCTACCTGGGGGTCCAGGTGCAGACCCGGCGGATGATCGACCGTGCGGTCGAGAGCGCCGCCCCGGTGCTGCGCAAGATCCTGCCGGAGGCCGTCGACGCCGAACTGGCCGCGCTCGACTCCGAGGTCGAGCACCTCGACCAGGTGATCGGCTCCGCCGGGCTCGAAGGCCGCCCGGTGCACGCCGAGGAGATGTCCTGGCTGATGCACCGGTCGTGCTCGCTGGGCCTGCCCGCGCCGCGTAACATGCCCGCGGTCCCGGGCGCCGCCTGGGAGCCCGAGGACCTCGCCAGCTTCACCGACGCGGCGGACTTCCACGCCGAGCCCTACGCGCCGACGGTCACCGTCCGCGGCCGCACCGGGTCGAACGCCGGGGTCTCGCGGCATCTGGCCGTGCTCACCGTCGGTCAGATGCACGGCCTCCAGATCCCCGAGGTCGACGACCCGTGGATCCAGCACGCGGACCGGCTGCCCGCCGCGGTCGAGGTGTCCGCGCGGATCTACGTCCGGCGCCCCGAAGAGGTCGCCGGCGAGCTGCAACGCCAGATGAACAAGGTCCGTTCGCAGGTCAAGCACTACACCGACGAGCACGAACTGGAGCCGCCGCAGTCGCTGGCGCGCCAGGCGGGCCGGGTGCTGGAGATCGACGACGAGATGACGTCGGGCTTCACCGCGCTGGCCACCCGTGTCCGCTCGTGGTGGCGGCTGGCGGTGTCCGGGCCCACGGAGCGTGACGCGCTGCGCCTGGCCCAGCAGCTGCTCGACCTCTACAAGCCGAAGATCGCCGTCGAGCACCCGGAAGCCCAGTACGCGCTGGCTCGGGAGTTCATCCCCGGTGAGCCGCTGGCCTCGGCGGCGTACATGCGCCGCGGTTCGGTCGTGTGGGCGTCCTCGTCGGTGCCGACGGCGACGGCCGAGGTGGGCGACCGCCGCGGCATCCTGCTCGGCGAGACCGTGACCGCGACCCGGCGCCCGGTGGCGTGGGATCCGTGGATGGCGCAGGAGATCCGTGACGGCTCGGGCCTGACCGCGATGGTCGCCGGACTCGGTGGCGGCAAGTCGTTCCTCGGCGGCGGCATCGTCTACAAGACGCTCCGCGCGGGCGCGCACTGGACGATCCTCGACCCGTCGGGCCCGCTGTCGCGGCTGTGCGACCTGCCCGAACTGCGGCCGTACGCGCGGCCCATCAACCTGCTCAACGCGCAGCCCGGCATCCTCAACCCGTACCGGGTGGTCGCCGAGCCGCAGATCGAGCACTTCATGGACGAGGACGACCCCGAGCGTTCGTGGCGGCGGGAGAAGGCCCTCGCGGGCGCCACCCGGCGCCGTCTCGTCCTCGACGTCCTCACCGGTGTCCTGCCGTACGAGGTCTCGCGGATGGCGCAGACTCGGATCGTGCTGCTGCGCGCGGTCCGCGCGGTCGGCGGGCGGTTCGACGCCGACCCGGGCCAGGTCATCGACGCGCTGCGGCGGGACTCCAGCGAGCACCACGAGCACGCCGTCGTCGTCGCGGACTTCCTCGACGAGATGCGCGAGCGCATGGCGCTGCTCATCCCGGAGACCGACGCGGACCCGTACGCCGAGACCCGCGACGACCGGATGACCGTGCTGACCATGGCGGGGCTGACCCTGCCCAAGGACGGCGTCCCGCGCGAGTACTGGACGGACGCGGAATCCCTCGGCGTCGAGATGCTGAACCTCGCCGCGTGGCTGACGCAGCGGTCGGTGTACGAGAAGCCGAAGGAACTGCGCAAGGGCGTCTGGATCGACGAGGCGTTCTTCCTCTCCGAGGTCCCGACCGGTCGCGTGCTGATGAACCGCTTCGCCCGTGACTCGCGAAAGTGGAACGTCCGCGTGCTGCTGTCCTCGCAGATCCCCGCGGACTTCCTGAAGATCCAGGGTTTCGTGGCGCTGCTGGACTCGGTGTTCGTCGGACGGCTCGACGACGACGACGCCCAGGCCGACGCGCTGCGCCTGCTGAAGGTCCCGGTCGGCGTCGGTTACGAACAGGTCGTCGCCGCGCTGGGCAGGCGGCCCGGCTCGCAACGGGACATCCAGCGCGACGTCGAACCGCGGCAGTTCATCTTCGGTGACGGCGCCGGTGGCGTGGAGCGGATCCGCGTCGACTTCTCCGGGCCGCACCTGGAACATCTGCGCCGGGTCATGGACACCACGCCGGGTTCGCCCGACGCCAAACCGGCCAAACCGGGCAACGAGATCGCTGTCCCGGAAGAGAAGCAATACGTCCCGGTGCCGCCCGAGGACGACTTCGAGCTCGAAGAGGACCTCGAGCTCGCGGCCGAACTCGAGGTCGGCCTCACCGACGAACAGATGCTCGGCGCCCCGGACCCGTTGGCGGCCGAAACCGGAGAAGTGCAAGGCGCTGTCCAAAACGGACACAGTGCCAACGGGAATGGGAGTCAGGGCGAGCACGCGCGCGCCGGCAAGGGTGGCACCGGCAGGGACGCCGCATGAACACGGTGATGACACTGGCGTTCGTGCTCGCGTTCGCCGCCGGATGGCACGCGCTGCGCCGCCGCCTGAAAGAGGGGCCGCGGCCGGGCAAGACCAGACCCAGCCGCCGCGCGACGATGTTCGTCGTCATGCTGATCCTGGGTTTGCAGGCCGTGGCGACCGCTCCGGCGGCGTCGGCCGCTGCCTGTGGTGAGGCGCCGAACCCAGAGCGGCCCGGCGCGGGCATGGTCGGGGCGCTCGACCCGTCCGTGATCGCTCGCGGTGAAGGTGGCAGCCCGTACAACGTCTACGGGTACGCCGGACACGTCTGGGACACGTTCGAAACCGACTGCGGCCCGCTGGCCGGAATCACCTCGCCCAACTCGACGATCGACACCTGGGCGGGCAACCAGCTGTTCAACATCGGCAAGAACATCGTCGGTGCCACGAACTCGCTGCACTACACCGTGTTGCAGGGCAGCCTGCTCAGCCCGCTCTACAACGCCGTCAAGGCCGGGGCCGAGAAGGTCTTCAACAACATCTACGCCCAATTATTCGGCCTGGCCGCGCTGATCATGTCGATCATGCTGTTCCGCAACATCTGGCGCGGTGATCTCGCGGCGGTCAGCAAACGGGCGCTGTACGGGCTGGCCGCGGTCTGGCTGGCCGCGTCTTCCCTGGCGCTCCTGCGGTTCATCGATCCCATCGACAACGCGATCGTGCAGACCACGACCAACATCCAGGCCGGATTCATCGACGAGGTCAAGAACCCGCCGCCGACCCCGCCGCAGCCGCCCGCGGCACAGCCGTGCCAGGCGACCCCGGAGGCCGTGGCCGCCCGCCAGCCGTGGGACCGCGTCCCGACCGAACTGCACTGCCGGGTCGTCTACGACAACTGGCTCCGGGGCGAGTTCGGCACGCCGGACTCCCCGCAGGCCCTTCAGTACGGTCCGGCCCTTTTGGACGCGCGGGCCTTCACCAGGACCCAGATCCTGCAGGGCGGGGACGCCGACGCCGCGCTGGTGGACTCCAAGAAGGCGGCGTTCAAGGACATCTCCACCAAACTCGGCCCGGCGACCGGCTACTTCACCGGTGAGGACGGCAGCCGCGTCGGCGCCGGTTTCCTTTCACTGGGCCAGGGAATCTTCTACTCGCTGTTCCAACTGCTGGCCAAGGCCACGGTGCTGCTCGCGCAGGTGCTGATCAGGATCTTCGTCCTGACCGCGCCGCTGATCGGCCTGATCGCGCTGCTTCAGCCGCAGATCATGCAGCGCATCCTCAAGGTGCTGGGCGCGGTCGCGTTCAACCTGATGGTGCTGTCGGTACTGGCGGGCGTGCACACGCTCCTGCTGGAAGCGATCTTCACCGCCGGGAACTCGCTTTCCCTGCTGACGAAGATGGCGCTGGCGGCCATCATCACCGTGCTGTTGTTCATGGTCGGCCGTCCCGTACGGCGGCTGTGGCAGATGGTCGAGATGTCCGTCGGCATGGTCGGCGGCGCGATGCCTTCGCCCCGTGGCGGACTCTTCTCGCGCTTCCGTAAGAAGAACAACGAGCCCACCCCGCAGGACGCGTTCTGGCAGAACGTCCGCGACACCGACGACGTCGTCGACGGCGACCTCCGCGGCCCCGTGGGCGCGACGGTCGGCGGCGGGCGGTTCCGCCCCGAGGCGACGATCTTCGCCAGCTCCCAGCGGCTCGACAACGGGTCCGGCGCGATCAGGCCCGCGGCGGCCTGGTCCGGGGCGCCCTGGCCCGGCGCGGTCGGCGGTGGTGGCGGCCTGCCCGCGCTACCCGCGGGCGGCGGCGGAGGCGTCCCGGTGTTCGGCCAGTACAACCCGGCCGGGGGCAATCCGGGCGACTCCATGTTCACCTCGGGCGGGCGGAGCCCGATCCAGGTACCGAGCCGCCGGGTCGACACCTCGCCGGTCGCCGACCGGCGCTGGAGCGACGAACCGGAGCCGGTCGTGGTGCCGTCGCGGATGAACTCCGCCGGCGGCGGCTACGCCACTCCCGACCTCTCGGGCTCCGTGCCGGTGCAGGCGGGGCCGTCGACACCGCGTCCTCGCCGCGTCGATCCCGAAGTCGTCGCGGGCAAGCCGGTCTTCGTGCTGTACCGGCCTTCGCGCGGGCTGGAGGTCCGCGAGGAAGTCCGCGACACAGACCACGCAGTGGGTCGGTGACCCATGCCGATCCGGACCAACCGCGGGCGTACCGCGGTCTACCGCAGGCTGTGGGGCTGGCCGCTGCGCTCGCCCCGCCATCTCGTCGGCACGCTGGTCGTCCTCGCGGTGGTGCTCACCGCGCTGGGCATCCTGCTGCCCAAGGCCATCGGAAAACCGGGGCAGACGGCGAACGGGCCGGGTGCTTCGGCGACAGCCACCTCGCGTCCCGGCGTCGCCGCGCCGGTCACCGTGACGTCGACGCTGCCGCCGAGGCTGACCTCCGTGCCGGCACCGTCTTCCGCGCCACCTGACCAGGACGGTGTCAGGGTCGCCAAGGAGTGGGTGACGGCATGGGCGAACCATCCGGACGGCACGACGACCGAGCAATGGCTGACCAGGCTGCGGCCGTACACCACCGAGGAGTACTTCGCCGGGGAACTGACGACGGTGGATCCGGCGAACATCACCGCGACCAGGGTGTCCGGGGAGCCGCAGGTCGCGTCCTCGTTCGCGGGATCGATGGACGTCGACGTGCCGACGGACGGGCCGAAGGTCCGGGTCACCGTCGTCAAGACGAACCCGGGGTGGCGGGTCACCAAGTACACCCAAGCGGGCTGACCCGATGAAGATCGGGATCATCGTCGGCGTGCTGATCGCCGCGGTCTTCGCCGCGGTGGTCACCACGAGCACGGTCACCAAGGTGGTGACCGATCACATGGAGGCGCAGGCGGGCGGCGTCGTCAAGACCTCCTGCGACGCGTCGATCGGGCCGACCCTGCCCGGTCAGACCGATCGCGGTTCTTCGGACATCAACAAACTCGACGAAGAACAGAAGGGCATCGTCGCGCTGATCATCTCGATCGGCAAACAGCGCACGCTGTCCCCGCGCGCGTGGCAGGTGGCGATCCAGGCCGGGATGACCGAGTCCAAGCTGCGGAACCTGACCTACGGCGACCGCGACTCGCTCGGCATCTTCCAGATGCGGCCGTCGATGGGCTGGGGGTCCGTCGCGGAGGTCACCCACCCGCCGTACCAGGTCAACAAGTTCTTCGACGTGCTGCTCGCGGTGCCGGACTGGGAGAACATGCGTCCCGGCGACGCCGCGCAGCGGGTCGAGCGGTCCGGTTTCCCCGACCGCTATCACAACTGGGAGCCGATGGCGGCGCTGCTCGTGCAGAACGAGGGCCAGATCGTCGACGTCGTCGGCTGTGGCACGAGCGTGGGCAGTGTGGTGCCGCCGAGCCAGGCCGCCGCGCAGGCCATCAAGTTCGCCCTCGCCGAACAGGGCAAGCCGTACGTCTGGGGCGCCACCGGGCCGAACAGTTACGACTGCTCCGGGCTGATGCTGCGGGCCTACGAGTCGGCCGGGATCATCCTGCCGCGGGTTTCGCGGGACCAGTACAAGGGCGGCGCGATGCTGCCGGTCCGCCAGGCGCAACCCGGTGATCTGCTGTTCCTGGCCACCGTGCCGTCGAATCCGGCGACCATCCACCACGTGATGATGTACCTGGGCGAGGGCAAGATCGTCGAGGCGCAGCAGACCGGGGTGCCGGTCCACATCCGCGACTTCTCCTTCGACGAGGCCGAAGTGGTCGCGCAGGCGGTCCGTCCTGGCGTTTAGCATGGTGCCAGCGTGGTCTCGCGATCGCGAGACCATCGGATTCACCCGAAGTGGCGGCCTGTCCACCGGCACGCGGCCGCACACTGGCAGAGGATGAAGAGCGTGGCACGGAAATTCGGAAGGCGAGGCAAGCCCGCGGCGGGAGGCGGCCCGGAGGTCGATCCCCGCGATCTCTTCGGTACCGCACAGCCCGCGCGGCAGGCGGCCCGTCCCGCGTCGAGTACGCCGCTGGCGGACCAGCTGAACCAGGGCTGGCCCGGGGTCGACCCCGGTTACGTCGTGTTGCCGCGTTCGCTGGCGGAGGGGATGTCGCTGCCTTGGCAGCAGCAGATGGCCGCCCTGCTGGCCCAGTTCCACCACGAGAACGCCCGGCTCGCCTGGCCCGTCTACCGGGTCGTCCCGTCCCGCTACGAAAAGCTCGTCGACCTCGACGAGGAGCAGCTGGCGGAAGCCGGCTACCTGGTCGAGATGGACACCGAAGGCGAGATGATCTACCGCGAGCGCAGCGGACGGAAGATCGACGACCCGGCCAACACCACGGTGCTCGTCTCCTGCCTCGACCCGATCCCGAAGCCCGCGCAGCGCCAGGCACCCCCGCCGCCTTCGCAGGCCGCGCCGCCCGCGCCCGGGCAACAGCAGGCGCCACCGCAGCAGCCGCCGCGCGCCCCGGCGCCGATGAACATCGGACCGGCGCCGGTGTGGCGCACGGTCACCCCGCCCGCGGCACCGCCAGCCGGACCGCCTTTGCCGGGTAATCACGCGGCGCCCCCTACACAGGCACCCGCGCCGCAGGCTCCGCCGCCGTTGCCTCAGCCCAGCCAGTCGCGGCCTGCCGCGGCGAACCAGGCGCCGCCTCCGCCGCCTCCACCGCCGGTGAGCGCGCCTCCGGCGACGCCGGAAGCGCAGTCCGCCGCGCCGCCCCAGGCCGAGCCGCAGCCGGAACCGCCGCCCGCGAGCCCGCCTCCGTCGGCCACCCCGCCGCCTTTCACGTCTCCGCCCGCTACGACGCCGCCGTCGTCCGCGATGCCTCCGGTCACCGGCCCGCCTCCGGGGCCCTTGCCGCAGCCGACGTCGTCCGCTTCGCCGCCGCAGGGCATCCCCGTCGCGCCGGACCTTCCCACCCCGCCGCGCGGCGTTCCGATGGGCCGGGGCTGGTTCGACGAACTCGCCGAAAGCGTGCCGGAAAGCTCGAAGGTGGACTCGCCCGAAGGCGACGAGTTCGGGCCGACCGGTGATCCCACGGAGATCCCGTACCGCTATCGCAAGTGATGACAGGACGTCCGGGTGATGTCACGCTTGACGTATGTCGAGCGACCCGAACCCGGATCAGGGCTGGTACTTCAACACCAAGACGAACCAGGTCGAGCACCTGGAACGCGGCCGGAGCATCGACCTCCTCGGCCCGTACCCGGACGAGGCGACGGCCAGGCGTGCCCTGGACATCGCCAAGGAACGTACGCGGCAGGCCGACGCCGAAGACGCCAAGTGGAACGGCGACTGAGCCGCCCTGACCTGCGAAAAGAGAGCAAGGGACCTTTGCTGTCGCCTGGGCCTGATAATTGATGGCCCTTGCTTGCGCCTGGTTCCGTGAAGGACCCCTTCATGTACTTGGGCTGCCGCGAAGGGCGAGTTTCCTCGGCTGAGTCGCGTGAAGGGGGCCTTCACGCGCACCCGCTGTGGCGTGTGGGGTTACTGGGGTTTTTGAGGTTCCTGGGGTGTGCAGGTGGTCCGTGAAGGACTCCTTGAGGGACCCAGGGTCCGTGAAGGCCTCCTTCACTACCTTCAGGGTAGGCAAGGAGGCCTTCACGGACTTACGCCTCTCTCAACATTAAGAGAAACGATAGCAAGGGACCCTTGCTATCGTTCGTTAGCACGCTAACGAACGGGAGCAAAGGTCCCTTGCTCTCCTTGAGCGGGAAACCGCAAGGTCAGGCATCCTGCCGGGCCAGCGCCGGGCCGAGCACGAACTCCGGGTCCACCTGGGCCGTGAGGTCCTCCCCGGCCCGCCCGCTGCCCCACGCCCGCGCGTTGCGGAGATGGAACTCGACGCCCTGACGCTGATAGCGGGCCCAGTCGCGCTGCTCGCTGTCGACGGTCGCCAGCATCGAGCACAGCGTCGCGAGGTTGTGCGCCTCGAGTTCGCCGATCGGGCGCGCGCGGCCGCGTTCGGCGGCGCGGACGTGCCGCGAGTTCTCCATCCAGCCCAGCAGCGCTTCGCCGACCTCCTCGCGCAGGAAGTCGATGTCCTCGTCCTCGGTCACCTTGTTGCCCACGACGACCAGCCGTACGCCGAAGTCCCGCGCGTAGTCGGCGTACTGCCGGTACACGCCGACGCTGCGTACGGTCGGTTCGCACACCAGGAACGTCACGTCGAACCGCGTGAAGAGGCCGGAAGCGAACGCGTCGGCGCCGGCGGTCATGTCCATGACGACGTACTCGCCCGCGTCGTCGATCATGTGGTTCAGCAACAGTTCCGCCGCGCCGACCTTCGAGTGGTAGCAGGCGACGCCGAGGTCGTCCTCGTCGAACTGCCCGGTGACGCCGAGCCGCACACCGCCGAAGTCGCGGAAGCACGCCTCGAAGATCGGGTTGTCCTCGAACGGCCGGACCAGCCGCGATCCGCGTCCGGGCGGGGTCGTCTTGATCATCGAGGCCGCGTCGGCGATCCGCGGGTTGTCGCCGCGCAGGTGGTCCTTGATCAGGCCCATGTTGTCGCCCAGCGTCGGCCACGCGATGGCCTCTTCCTCGCTGGCGCCGAGCGCGACGGCGAGATGCTGGTTGATGTCCGCGTCGATCGCCAGCACCGGTTTCCCGCCACCGGCCAGGTATGCGGTGAACAGCGACGCCAGCGTGGTCTTGCCGCTGCCGCCCTTCCCGACGAACGCGATCTTCACGCCTCGGCCCTCTCTGTCGTTTTGAAAAGGGTATCGGTTTTCATTTCGCTCGGTAACGTACACCCGACCGGCCCGCGCCCGAACGGGCGATCAACCTGGCCGAATCGGGATAGGGTTGGGTGGTGCCTCCACTCGTGATCAGGACACACACGGCCGGAGGGGACTTCGGTCGCCTGCGAGCCGAGTTTTCGCTGCCGGAGTCGTTCGGGCCCGACGTGCTCGCCGAGGCGGAGGCGGCGGTCGTCGACCCGCTCGAGTCGGCGGGAGGCCGTGAGGACGCCACCGGTCTGCCCTTCGTCACCATCGATCCGCCCGGTGCCAAGGATCTCGACCAGGCGGTGCTGATCGAGCGCATCGAGGGCGGCGGGTTCCGGGTCCACTACGCGATCGCCGATCTGGCCGCGTTCATCCCGCCGGGTGGCGCGCTCGACAAGGAGGCGCGGCGCCGCGGGCAGACGCTCTACCTGCCCGACGGGAACGTCCCGCTGCATCCGCCGGTGCTGTCCGAAGGCGCGGCCAGCCTGCTGCCGGGGGAGACCCGGCCCGCGGTGCTGTGGACCATCGACATCGACGCGGGCGGCGAACCGACGGCGACCAACGTCCGCCGGGCACTGGTCCGGTCCACCGAGCAGTTCGACTACGAGACCGTCCAGGCCTCGATCGACGCGGGCGACCCGCATCCGTCGGTCGCCGCGCTGCCGGAGCTGGGCCGCCTGCGCCGCGAACTCGCGATCCGGCGCGGCGCGGTCGAACTCCAGCTGCCGGAACAGGAGATCAGCGGCGACCCCGACGGCGGCTGGGCGCTGATCCAGCGGCCGCGCAACGACGTCGACGCCTGGAACGCCGAGATCTCGCTGCTCACCGGCATGGCCGCGGCCAAGATCATGATCGACGCCAAGATCGGTGTCCTGCGCACGCTGCCGCCGCCCGACGCCGACGCGGTCGAATGGCTGGGCCGCTCCGCGCAGGCGCTCAACATCGCTTGGCCCGAGGGTAAGAGCGTGTCGGAATTCCTGGCCGCGCTGGATCCCGGCCAGCCCGCGTCCATGGCACTTTTCGCCGACACCACAAGGCTTTTGCGCGGCGCCGGGTACACCGCGTTCGACGGCGAACTGCCCGCCTTGACCACGCACGCCGGGATCGGCGGCGCGTACGCCCACGTCACCGCGCCGATCCGGCGGCTGGTCGACCGGTTCGCCACCGAGATCTGCCTCGCCGTGAGCGCCGGCCGCGAAGTGCCCGCGTGGGTCCGCGCGGCGCTTTCGGAGGTACCGGAGCAGATGACCGCGTCCGACACGCTGGCGGCCAAGGTCGAACGGGCCTCCATCGACCAGGTCGAGGTCTGGGTGATGGCCGAGCACATCGGCGGCGAGTTCGGCGCGATCGTGCTGCGCGCGGAGGAGACCAAGGCCGAGATCCTGGTCGAGGATCCGCCGGTGATGTCCAAGTGCACCGGCGAGAAGCTGCCCGAAGGCGAGCGGATCCGCGTCCGGCTGACCGCAGTGGACGTCGACAAGCGGAAACTGTCGTTCGAGCGGGCATGATCGACGACCTCGGCGAAGTGGTCCCGCTGCGCGCTCCGGCGGCACGGGTGGTCTCGCTCGTGCCTTCGCTGACCGAAGCCGTCGAGGTCAGCGCGCCGGGAAGGCTCGCTGGCGCGACGGACTACTGCACCCATCCGGTCGACCTGGACGTCCCGAGAGTCGGCGGCTCGAAGTACCCGAACGTGGACAAGGTGCTCGAACTCGCACCGGATCTGGTGCTGGCCAACTCCGAGGAGAACCGGCCGGAGGACGTGGAACGCCTGCGCGCCAACGGGATTCCGGTCTGGGTGATGGAGGCGTCGGCGACCGTGCCCAGCGCGCTCGCGTCGATCCGGCGGATCCTGACGCAGGCCTACGACCTCGCCGAACCGGACTGGCTGGTCGAGGCCGAAGAGGTGTGGCGGGAAACCCTGCCGGAGCGGTTCCGGGCGGTCGTGCCGGTGTGGCGGAAGCCGTGGATCGTGCTCGGCCGGGACACCTTCGGCGGCGACGTCCTGCATCGCGTCGGGATCGGCAACGCCTACGCGGACGACGAAGAGCGCTACCCGCGCCCGAAGCTCGAAGAACTCCAGGCGCGCTTCGCTGCCGAAGAGGCGAACCTGCTCGTATTGCCTGACGAGCCCTACGAGTTCACCGCGGGCGACGGCCCCGAAGCGTTCCCCGGCGCGAAGTACGTCCTGGTCTCCGGACGCCACCTGACCTGGTACGGCCCTTCGCTCGTCGAGGCCCACGCCGCGCTGCTCCGCGCCGTCGGCTGAAGCAAGGGACCTTTGCTATC
>NZ_MUXN01000033.1:0-47051 GCF_001995215.1 Amycolatopsis azurea DSM 43854 | reverse complement strand
AGCAAAGGTCCCTTGCTTCTTCCGGCAATGTTTCAGCTGGTCAGAGAGTCAGGCCGGTAAGGACGGTGACGCGCTCCTCGGTGAAGTCCGCCATCGCCGAGGCCGGGCCTTCGCGGCCGACACCGGAGTCCTTCACGCCGCCGTAGGGCATCTGGTCCGCGCGGAAGCTCGGCACGTCGCCGACGAGCACGCCACCGACGCGCAGCTTCGCGGACACGTCGAACGCCGTCGGCAGGTCGCGCGTGAACACGCCCGCCTGGAGTCCGAAGCGCGAGTCGTTGATCCGGCGCACGCCGTCCTCCACCGACTCCACCCGCGTGATCGACACGACCGGTCCGAAGACCTCGTCGGCCATCACCGACGCGTCCTCCGGCACGTTCGCGAGCACGGTCGGCTCGACGGTCGCGCCGTCGCGCTTGCCGCCGGTCAGCAGTTCGCCGCCCGCCTCGACGGCCGCGGTGATCCACGACTCCACCCGGGAAGCGGCGGCGTCGTTGATCAGCGGGCCGACGTCGACGCCGTCCGTGCGCGGGTTGCCGGTCCCGAGCGCGCGCACCTGCTCCAGCACCTTCGCGCGCAGCTCTTCGTAGACGTCGGCGTGCGCGTACACGCGCTGCACCGAGATGCACGACTGCCCGGCCTGGTACATCGCGAACGTCGCGATCCGCTGCGCCGCGAAGTCCAGGTCCGTCCAATCAGGACAGACCAGTACCGCCGCGTTGCCGCCGAGTTCCAGCGCGACGTGCTTGCGCGGCACGCTGTCGCGGATGCCCCAGCCCACCGGCACGGAACCGGTGAACGACACGACCGGCAGCCGCGGATCCGCGACCAGCTTGGCCGATTCCTCGTTGCTCACCGGGAGGATCGACCAGCTCCCGGCCGGAAGATCGGTCTCGGCGAGGATCTCGCCGAGCAGCAGCGCGGTCAGCGGCGTCGCGGGCGCGGGCTTGAGCACGATCGGCGCGCCGACCGCGATCGCGGGCGCCACCTTGTGCGCCACCAGGTTCAGCGGGAAGTTGAACGGCGTGATGCCCAGCACCGGGCCCTTCGGCACCCGGCGCACCAGCGCGAGCCGCCCGGTGCCGCCCGGGTCGGTGTCGAGCCGCTGCAAGTCGCCGGAGAACCGGCGGGCCTCCTCGGCGGCCCAGCGGAACGTCGACGCCGCTCGCCCGATCTCGCCGCGCGACCACTTCAGCGGCTTGCCGGACTCGGCGGTGATCAGCTGCGCGATCTCTTCGGACCGCTCACCCAGAACTCGGGACACGTGGTCCAACGCGCCCGCCCGGACGTGCGCGGGCAGGGTCGCGAACTCGTCCTGGACGTCGTGCGCGGCCTGGACAGCGGTCTCGATGTCCGAAGTGGACGGAACGTGGTGCGAACCCGCCTCGCTCCCGTCGAACGAGTGCAGGACGACTGCGGTCTCGCCGCTGGTGACCGGCTTTCCGGCTACCCAAAAAGGAAAGGTGCTCACTTGACGGCCTCCGTACGGACAGCGTGCTCCAGGACCGACAGGCCCTCATCGAGCAGTTCGGTGGACAGGGACAGCGGCGGCAGCAGCCGGACGACGTTGCCGTAGGTGCCGCAGGTGAGGACGACGACGCCGGCCTGGTGGCAGGCCTGCGCGACGCGCTTGGTCAGGTCGGCGTCGGGTTCGGTGGTGCCCGGCTTCACGAACTCGGCGGCCAGCATCGCGCCGCGCCCGCGGACGTCGCCGATCACGCCGGTCTCCTCGGCCAGTGCGCGCAGCCGCGGCAGCACCGCGTTCTCGATGCGCTTCGCCGACGCGGCGAGGTTCTCCTGGCGCATGGTCTCGATCGAGCCGAGTGCCGCGGCGCACGCGATCGGGTTACCGCCGTAGGTTCCGCCGAGCCCGCCCGGGCCGACCGCGTCGAGCAGTTCCGCGCGGCCGGTGACGGCGGCGAGCGGGAGGCCGCCCGCGATGCCCTTGGCGGTGGCGATCAGATCCGGCACGACGTCTTCGTGTGTGGAGGCGAACCACTCGCCGGTGCGGCAGAACCCGGTCTGCACCTCGTCGGCGACGAACACGACACCGTTCTCGGTGCACCAGCGGGAAAGCGCGGGCAGGAAGCCGGGAGCGGGCTCGATGAACCCGCCCTCGCCCTGCACCGGCTCCAGTACGACGGCCGCGACCTGGTCGCCGCCGATCTGCTTCTCGATGCGGTCGATGGCGATCCGGGCCGCTTCGGGGCCGGACAGGCCGTCGCGGTACGGGTACGAGCCCGGGACCCGGTAGACCTCGGGCGCGAACGGGCCGAAACCGTGCTTGTAGGGGATGGACTTCGCGGTCAGCGCCATCGTCAGGTTGGTGCGGCCGTGGTAGGCGTGGTCGAACACGACCACGGCCTGGCGGCCGGTCGCGGCGCGCGCGATCTTCACCGCGTTCTCGACGGCCTCGGCGCCGGAGTTGAACAGCACCGAACGCTTCTCGTGGGTGCCCGGGGTCAGCTTGTCGAGCGCTTCGCACACCTCGACGTAGCCCTCGTACGGCGTGACCATGAAACACGTGTGCGTGAACCGGCCGACCTGCTCGCGGACGCGGTCCACGACGGCGGGGGCGGCGTGGCCGACGTTGGTCACCGCGATGCCGGAACCGAAGTCGATCAGGACGTTGCCGTCGGCGTCGGTGAGCAGGCCGCCTTCGGCCGAGGTGACGTAGACGGGCAGCACCGAGCTCACGCCCGCGGCGACGACGGCCGCGCGTCGCTCCTGCAAGGCGCGTGAGGCGGGGCCGGGGATCTCGGTGCGCAGCCTGCGCTGCGTCTCGGTGGTGACGGTCACGGCCAAACTCCTGCGGACGCGAGGGACGGGGGTCGCCTTCCAGGATGAGAGCCGGGCCGGTCGGCGTCAGCTCGACATCTTGTCGATATCGACGAGTAGAGTTGGACAACATGGCACTGACGCTCGCCGCCCTCGCGGCCGAACCCGCGCTCGGCCTGCGCGTGCGGGCGGCGGAGGCCGGGCTCGACCGCCCGATCGGCTGGGTCCATCCCACCGAACTGACCGATCCCCAGGCCTTCCTCGAAGGCGGCGAACTCCTGCTGACCACCGGTCTCGCGCTCGATGAGACCACGTCACCCGGCTACATCCGGCGGCTGGTCGACGCCGGTGTGGCCGGCCTCGGTTTCGGGGTCGGGCTCAGTCACGAGAGCATCCCCCGGTCCCTCGTGGACACCGCCGAAGAGGTCGGGCTCCCGGTGCTCGAAGTGCCGAGGAAGACGCCGTTCATCGCGATCACGCGCGCGGTCTCCCGGGCGGTCGCCGCCGACGAGTACGCCTCGCTAGTCCGCACCGGCAAGGGGCAGCAGGAACTGACCAGGACCGCCGTCGGCAAGGGCGGGCCCGGTGGGGTGGTGCGCAAACTGGCGAAGCTGGTCGACGGCTGGGTGCTCCTGCTCGATTCTTCGGGTGCGGTCACCGAGGCCGCACCGTCGTCCGCGCGTCCTTTCGCCGACCAGATCCGGGAAGATCTCGAGCGGCTGCGCGCGGGCACACTGGTGACAGCGGTGGGGGAGTACGAAGCCGTTCTTCAGACGCTCGACACCCGTGCGCGCGGCGTGCTCGTGGTCGGCACCCGCGAGCCGCTCGACGCCGCGGGGCAGCACATCGTCAACACCGCGGTGTCGTTGCTTTCCCTTGCGCTGGAACAGAACCGTGAGAACGTCGTCGCCTTGCGTCGGTTACGGTCCGGGCTGTGCGACCTGCTCGCCGCGGGGCACGCCGAACTCGCCACGCGGACGATGAAGTCGCTCTGGGGCGGTGTCCCGGAGGCGCCGTGGTCCGTTCTGGCCGTCACCGGACCCGCGTCCGCGCGCCGGTCGCTCGCCGACGCGCTCGACGCCGAAGCGTCCGGGGAGAAGGTGTTCTTCGGCGAGTCCGGGGCCTTCGTGATCGCGCTCGGCGACGTGGACGTCGTCGCCCGGCAGGCTTCGCGGATCGGCGGCCTGCACGCCGGGCTGTCCGATCCGGTGTCCACAGTGGATTTCCCGGCCGGGCTCCGGCAGGCGAAACAGGCGGCGGAAGCGGCGAAGGCCGAGCGAACGCCGCTGGTCCGGTTCGCCGAACACGCCGGACGCGGCTTCCTGGAGATGGTCGATTCCCAGGCGGCGCAAGCGTTTTCGGACAGCCTGCTGGCGCCGTTGCGGCAGCACGACGAAACCGGCCGGGGCGAACTGGTCGCCTCGCTGACCTGCTGGCTCGAACACCACGGTCATTGGGATCTGGCGTCCGCGCGGCTCGGCGTCCACCGGCACACCTTGCGCAACCGCGTGCGCAAGGTGGCCGAACTGACCGGCCGCGATCTCGATTCCCCCGGCGTGCGCGCCGAATTCTGGCTCGCGCTGCAGGTCAGCGCTCGGACCTGACCAAGGCGATCGGCGAGTCCCCGCAGCGGCGCAGCCGCGTGCCGGTCTCCGTCGTGACCGGTGCCGCGCCGGAGGACCACCACGCCGGGACGTCGACCTCGCGGACGAGCGACCCGGTGGCCTGCCGCGCGTTGTTCGACACGATCACCCGGCCCTGGGCGTTGACCAGCGCCGCGCGGCCGCCGAGCGCGCGCAGTTTCGGTTGGAGCAGACGCTCGACCTCACGCACGTAGATGTCCGCGCCGACAACGCCCGCGAAAGCGCCTTCGCGCCGTACGGGGACGGTGAAGGTCAGGGTGTACTCGTCGGTGCAGAGGTAGTCGACGTACGGGCCGTTGATGTGGCGGCGGCCGGTGTCGCGCGGGACGGTGAACCACGACTGCCTGGTGTAGTCGAGGAAGTTGTCGCTGTCCGGATCGAGGCTGATGACCAGTTGCACCGGTTCGGCGTCGCCGGTCTCGGTCCACCATTCGAAGCCGAATTCCTGATCGGCCAGCGCGTTCGGCGCGCTGATGAACCCGGCGCCGACGACCAGGCCGCCGAGGACGTCGAAGACCTGCGGCCGGAGGCGGGTCAGGTCTTCGGCGGTGACATCGCCTGATGCGGCCAAGAGTCCCTCGGCGCCGGCCAGAACCGGCTTCAGTCTGCCGAAGACGTCCTCGACCAGTGCGGATACCTGATCGACGACCTCGGAACCGGCGGACGGTGTGTCGTTCACGATGCTCACCTCGGATGCGCGGATGCCGCAGCTTAAGGGGCCAGAAGGTCTAAATGCACGTCCGCCAGCCGGTCTATCGCATCGAGGATGTGTTCCTCGGTGAGTTTTCTGGCCAGCTCGCCGTCGCCCTGTGCGATGGCGGCGGTGATCGCGCGGTGTTCGGCGTAGGCGTTTTCCCTGGTGCCGTGCGGTTCGAGCGGCAGCCAGAGCAGCCCGCCCCGCTCGCTCTGCAACTGCACTTCTTCCCTGGTCAACCGAGGCGACTGCGCGGCCGCCGCGACTTCGAGGTGGAACTGGCGCTCGGCGCGCGACGCCTCCGTGCCGGTCGCGGTGCGGATGTCCTCGGTCGCCAGTTCGAGCCGCTCGACGTCTTCGGGCGAACTCCGCTCGGCGGCGAGTTTGGCCGCGGCGCCGGCGATGGCGAGGTAGTGATCGCCGACGTCACGAAGGTCGGACAGCGAGACCGTGCGAAGGCGCTCTCGCCATGAAGCAGTCGAAGGGTTGGCAGGCGTCTTCACGAAGCTTCCGCCGCCTCGGCCGCGTCGCGTCTCTACGAGCCCCTGTTGTCGCAAGGCCACGAGCGCTTCGCGAACGGTCACGGTGGAGACGCCGAACTGGGCGGCCAGTTCGGCTTCGCTCGGCAGCTGTTCCGAGTCGGCCAGCAGTCCGAGCGTGATGGCGTCGACCAGGCGCGCGGTGACCGCTTCCGCCCGGCCGATCTGGTCGAGCGGCGCGAACATCGCTGACCGCGCGCTGTGCGACATCCCCTTACGCATGGTGGCCCTTCGCCCGAACTACTACCCGATGGAACCAATCTTGCCCCATCGTCTTGTCATTTAACATCTGGACTTATATGTTTTAGCTCCCGCGCCGCCCCACAAGGGAGCAAGGGACCTTTGCTATCGCCTCACGCCCCCAGGCCCCTGGAGGTCTCGTGCAGCAGTTGAAGCACTTCATCGGCGGTGAGTACCGCGGATCCGTGTCCGGCGCGACCACCGACATCGTCGATCCCGTCACCGGCCGCCCGTACCGCATCGCCGCCGTCGCCGGTCCCGAGGACGTCGACAACGCGCTCAAGGTCGCGGCCGCCGCTTTCGAACACTGGCGTGAGACCACGCCCGCGCAGCGCCAGCTCGCGTTGCTGAAGATCGCCGACGCCGTCGAAGCGCGCGCGGACGGCCTCGTGCTCGTCGAATCGGCGAACACCGGCAAGCCGATCGCGCTCACCGCGGCCGAAGAACTGCCGATGATCGTCGACCAGTTGCGGTTCTTCGCTGGGGCCGCGCGTGTCCTCGAAGGACGGTCGGCTGGCGAATACATGGAAGGGCACACCTCTTTCGTGCGCCGGGAACCGATCGGCGTGTGCGCGCAGGTTACGCCGTGGAACTACCCGCTCCTCATGGCGGTCTGGAAGATCGCCCCGGCGCTCGCCGCGGGTAACACCGTGGTGCTCAAACCGGCCGACACGACTCCCGCGTCGACCCTGCTCCTCGCCGAGATCTGCGCCGAATTCCTGCCCCCCGGCGTGTTCAACGTGATCTGCGGCGACCGCGACACCGGGCGGGCGCTCGTCGAGCACGAGATCCCCGCGATGGTGTCCATCACCGGCTCTGTGCGCGCAGGGATCGAAGTCGCCGCTTCGGCGGCGAAGGACGTGAAGCGCGTACACCTCGAACTCGGCGGTAAAGCGCCCGTAGTGGTCTTCGCCGACGCGGACATCGAAGCGGCCGCGGAAGGCATCGCCGCCGCCGGATACTTCAACGCCGGCCAGGACTGCACCGCGGCGACGCGTGTCCTGGTCGCCGAAGAGGTCCACGACACCTTCGTCGCGGCGCTGGCCCGGCAGGCGCGGGCGACCACCACCGGCAAACCCGACGACACGTCGGTCACCTACGGTCCGCTCAACAACGCCGCCCAGCTGGACCGGGTCGCCGGTTTCGTCGACCGGCTGCCCGCGTACTCGATCGTCCACTGTGGAGGAAAGCGGCAGGGCGACGAGGGGTACTTCTACGAACCGACGGTGATCTCCGGCGTCCGCCAGGACGACGAGATCAGCCAGACGGAGATCTTCGGTCCGGTCATCACCGTGCAGCGCTTCGCCTCCGAAGCCGAGGCCCTCGCCGCGGCCAACGGCGTCGAATACGCGCTCGCGTCGTCGGTGTGGACCACCGACCACCAGCGGGCGATGCGGCTGGCCGCGAAGCTCGATTTCGGCTGCGTGTGGATCAACACGCATATCCCGCTGGTCGCCGAAATGCCGCACGGCGGCTTCAAGAAGTCCGGCTACGGCAAGGACCTCTCGCTCTACGGCCTCGAGGACTACACCCGCGTCAAGCACGTGATGAGCGCGCTGTGACGACCACCGAAAGGCACGCCATGCCTCATCAAGCGCCCGCCGCCTCCGCCGAGGGGGAGCAAGGGACCTTTGCTATCGCCTCCGACGGCGGCGGGGATCCGGCGATCCGGCTGCGCGGGCTGCGCAAGGAGTTCGGCCAGGTCCACGCGGTCGACGGCGTCGATCTCGACATCCCGCCCGGCGAGTTCTTCTCGATGCTCGGCCCGTCCGGCTCCGGCAAGACGACCGTGCTCCGCATGATCGCCGGTTTCGAACTGCCGACGGCGGGCACGATCGAACTGCACGGCCGCGACGTCAGCCGCCTCGCGCCGTTCGACCGCGACGTCAACACGGTCTTCCAGGACTACGCGCTCTTCCCGCACATGACCGTGCGGCAGAACGTCGAGTACGGCCTCCGGGTGAAACGCGTCCCCCGCGCGGAGCGACGTCAGCGCGCGAAGGAAGCCCTCGACACTGTCCGGCTCGGCGAGTTCGGTGAGCGCAAACCCGACCAGCTCTCCGGTGGCCAGCGGCAACGGGTCGCCCTCGCCAGGGCCCTGGTCAACCGGCCGAAGGTCCTCCTGCTCGACGAACCGCTCGGCGCGCTCGACCTGAAACTGCGCCACACCATGCAGACCGAGCTGAAACAGATCCAGCGCGACGTCGGCATCACGTTCATCTTCGTCACCCACGATCAGGACGAGGCGCTGACGATGAGCGACCGCATCGCGGTGTTCAACGCCGGCCGCATCGAACAGGTCGGCTCCCCGGTCGAGGTGTACGAACGGCCCGCGTCCGCGTTCGTCGCCGGTTTCGTCGGCACCTCGAACCTGCTCAGCGGCGGCGGCGCCGAGAACATCATCGGCAAACCCGGTGTGTTCAGCATCCGCCCCGAGAAGATCCGCGTCGACGCCGATCTGTCGAAAGCGGCGGAGGTCGGCGAGACCAGCGCCACCGGCACCGTCACCAACACCGTCTACGCCGGCGCGACCGTGCGCTACGAGGTCACGCTCGACGCCGGCGGCCAGCTCTCCGTGGTCCGGCAGAACACCGCCGAACCCGCGGACTTCGAGGGCGGCCGCGTCCGCCTGAGCTGGCGGCACGAACACAGCTTCCGCGTCCCCGAAGCCGGTTAGCCCCTCCCCGTACCGAAAGGTCGTTCAATGAAGAACAGGAAACTCGCGCTCGCCGGGCTGCTCGGCGCCGGCCTGCTCGTGGCCGCCTGCGGAACCTCCGGATCGAGTTCGACCACCGCCGCGCCCGGCGGCCAGGGCTTCACCCCGCCGAAGATCGACGCGCTCGCCCAGCTCGGCCAGCCGGAAGGCCAGGTCAACGTGCTGGCCTGGCCCGGTTACGCGGAGAACGGCTCGAACGATCCGGCCGTCGACTGGGTCACCGGGTTCGAGAAGGAGACCGGCTGCAAGGTCAACGTCAAGGCGTTCGGCACCTCCGACGAGGCCGTGAACCTGATGAAGACCGGACAGTACGACGTCATCTCCGCCTCCGGCGACGCTTCGCTGCGGCTCATCGCGTCCGGCGACGTCGAACCGGTGAACACCGCCCTCGTGCCGAACTACGCGGACGTCTTCGACTTCCTCAAGAACCGCCCGTGGAACAGCGTGAACAACGTGGCCTACGGCGTGCCGCACGGCTGGGGCGCGAACCTGCTGACCTGGCGCACCGACAAGGTGACCCCGGCGCCGACGTCGTGGTCGGTCATGTTCGACGCGAACAGCCCGTACAAGGGCAAGATCTCCGCCTACGACTCGCCGATCTACATCGCCGACGCCGCGCTGTACCTGCAGACGCACAAGCCTGAACTCGGCATCAAGAACCCGTACGCCTTGGACGACAAGCAGTTCCAGGCCGCCGTCGACCTGCTCAAGCAGCAGCGCCCGATGGTGGGGGAGTACTGGTCGGACTACCTGAAGGAGAGCCAGGCGCTCAAGAGCGGTGACGCCGTCGTCGGCACCGCCTGGCAGGTGACGGTGAACCTGACCAAGAGCGAGGGCGCGCCGGTGGAGTCGGTGCTGCCGTCCGAAGGCGCGACGGGCTGGTCGGACACCTGGATGGTCGGGGCGAAGTCGCCGCACAAGACGTGCTCCTACAAGTGGCTGAACCACATCGTCAGCCCGAAGGCCAACGCGCAGGTCGCCGAGTACTTCGGCGAATCGCCCTCGAACCCCAAGGCGTGCGCCGAAACCAAGGACAAGAAGCACTGCGACACCTACCACGCCGGTGACGCCGCGTACGCCTCGAAGATCCAGTACTGGACGACGCCGATCACGCAGTGCCTCGATGGTCGCACCGACGTCAAGTGCAAGGACTACGGCGAGTGGACCCGCGCCTGGACCGAGATCAAGGGCTGATCTCCCCGAAACTCCGGGAGCGGCTGGTGGTGCCCCCCAACGCCGGCCGCTCCCGGTCCCATCCCTCACTTCTGGTGGAGACGATGACGACCACCCTCGATTCACCGAGGCGGAAGGCCTCCGCCTACCTGTACCGCAAACCCAGGCTGCGACTGAGCATCCTGCTGTCCGCGCCGATGCTGTGGCTCGGTCTGGCCTACCTCGGCGCGCTGGCCGCGCTGTTCGTGACCGCGTTCTGGACGACCGACGTCTTCACCGGCCAGGTCGTGACCGAATGGTCGCTGGACAACTTCGCCACCCTGTTCAGCGACGCGGTGTACCGCACGATCACCCTCCGGACGGTCGGGATCGCCGCGCTGGTCACGGTGATCACCGCGATCATCGCCTTCCCGATGGCGTTCTACATGGCCAAATTCGCTTCACCGAGGGCGCGGCGGCTCCTGGTGATCGCCGTCATGACGCCGCTGTGGGCGAGCTACCTGGTGAAGGCTTACGCGTGGCGGACCATGTTGTCCGGCAACGGTGTCCTGCACTGGCTGCTCAACCCGTTCGGCCTCGACACCCCCGGCTACGGCGTGCTCGCGACGGTGATCACCCTGTCGTATCTGTGGCTGCCGTACATGATCCTGCCGATCTACGCGGGCCTGGAACGGCTGCCGAACTCCTTGGTGGACGCTTCGGGTGACCTCGGCGCGCGACCGTTCAGGACGTTCCGTTCCGTGGTGCTGCCGGTGACTTTCCCGGCCGTCGTCGCCGGCTCGATCTTCACGTTCTCGTTGTCGCTGGGCGACTACATCGCGGTGAAGATCGTCGGCGGCACGTCGCAGATGCTCGGCAACGTCGTCTACGACAACATCGGCGCGGCGAACAACCTGCCGTTCGCGGCGACCGTCGCGACCGTGCCCGTGGTGATCATGCTCGCCTACCTCGCCGCCGTGCGTCGCACGGGTGCGCTGGACAACCTGTAGGAGCGCGCGATGCGGCTTTCCCGGACGACCAAGTACCTCCTGCTCGCCGCGCTCGTGCTCGGCCTCGCGGTCATCTACTTCCCGCTGCTGGTGGTCCTGCTCAACTCGTTCAACGCGGACACCACCTTCGGCTGGCCGCCGTCGAGCTTCACCCTCGAATGGTGGAGGCGGGCCGCGGAGAACGAGGGCGCGCTGAACGCGCTGGGCACGAGTGTCCAAGCAGGACTCGCCGCGACGGCGATCGCCTTGGTACTCGGCACGATGGCGGCGTTCGCGTTGCAGAAGTACCGCTTCTTCGGCCGCAACCAGGTGTCACTGCTGATCATCCTGCCGATCGCGCTTCCCGGCATCGTCACCGGTATCGCGCTGAACAACGCCTTCCGCACGATCCTCGGCATCGACCTCGGCCTGTTCACCGCGATCGTCGCGCACGCGACGTTCTGCATCGTGGTGGTGTTCAACAACGTCGTCGCGCGCCTGCGGCGGATGGGCGGCAACCTCGAAGAGGCGTCGATGGACCTCGGCGCCGACGGGCTGACGACGTTCCGGCTGGTGACGTTCCCGATGCTGCGCTCGGCCCTGCTGGCCGGCGGCCTGCTCGCCTTCGCGCTGTCGTTCGACGAAATCATCGTCACGACGTTCACTCTCGGGACCGGGCTGGAGACCCTGCCGATCTGGATCCTGAACAACCTGTTCCGGCCGAACCAGGCGCCGATCGTCAACGTCGTGGCGGCGGTGCTGATCCTGGCTTCGACGGTGCCGGTCTATCTGGCGCAACGGCTTTCGGGTGACACGACCTCGGGCGGACGGCTGTAGAAAGCGAAACGCCGGTGCGCCTCCTGCGGGCCGCACCGGCGTCTTCGGGGTTTACTCAGTATCGACGGTCTGGTGATTTTGTTCTTCGGACTCCAACTCGCGGGCGATGTCGACCAATCGCCGAATTCGATGATCTGTAATACGGGTGCGATGTCCTTCACGATTTCCGGCGATGGAGGGATGCGCCCGTTGAGCAATTGCAGAATGGTTGATTCGGCTCGCGCTGAAGCTCAGCTGACAGCCCGACGGGACAGGTTCCGGTTGTCCATCAGGCCTTGGAGGATTTCTGCAAACCGTTGAGACACTCTCGCAGCGTACCGAGAGTCCGTCCTGCGTGGCGTGCAAGCGCTGCCAGGGCTCAAGTCGAACGGAAGGAATCCGTCGCATCTCGAAGTGCCGCCAGCATTCCCGGATCCGTCACCGCATGCCCTGCCGCTTCAACGAGTTCCAGCTTCGAGTCCGGCCAAGCCTGATGCAATTCGTAGGCCGTCGACGGCGGGCACACCGCGTCGTACCGTCCTTGCACGATCACGCCGGGAATCCCGGACAGCTTCCCGGCTTCCCGGATCAACTGCCCTTCCTCGAGCCACGCGCCATGACAGAAGTAGTGCAGAGCCAGTCGCGCGAAGGTGACAGCGAAGTCAGGCGACGCGTATTGATTGTGGAACGCCGGATCCGGGCGCAGGCTGACGATCGCGCCTTCCCAGGTGCTCCAGGCGATCGCGGCACGCTCCCGGACCACCTGGTCGGGGTGGTAGACGAGTTCGCGGTAGGCCGAGATCGGGTTGTCGCGGCGCTCCTCGGGGATCGGCGCGAGGAAGGCTTCCCACTCGCGGGGGAAGAGGTTCGCGGCGCCGCCACTGTAGATCCAATCGAGTTCGCTACGCCGGACGGTGAAGACACCGCGCAGGATGATCTCGGTGACACGGCTCGGATGGGACTCGGCGTAGGCGAGGGCGAGGGTCGCGCCCCACGAGCCGCCGAAGACCTGCCAGTCTTCGAGATTCAGCCTTTCGCGTAGTTTTTCCATGTCCGAAACGAGGTGCCAGAGGGTGTTGACGGACAGGTCGACGTCCGGTTCGCCGATGTGCGGAGCGCTGCGCCCGGTGCCGCGCTGGTCGAACAAGATGATCCGGTAGGCCTCGGGAT
Organism: Amycolatopsis azurea DSM 43854; assembly: GCF_001995215.1. Lineage (GTDB taxonomy): Bacteria > Actinomycetota > Actinomycetes > Mycobacteriales > Pseudonocardiaceae > Amycolatopsis > Amycolatopsis azurea. The sequence goes on along the minus strand of NZ_MUXN01000033.1, from coordinate 34,314 downwards.
CGAAATGTCGTCTAGCCATCGGAGAAATGCCGCTACCAGGGCCTCCGTGCAGGACGACCACGGGTTTGCCGTCTGGGTTCCCGGCCTCTTGACAGTAGATCCGGTGCCCGTCACCGACGTCGAGCATGCCCTCGGCACGTACATGGATCGGCGGGTACAGGTCGTCCATATGACCACTGTGCCCGAATCCGCGAGTGCGCGAAGGGTGGGGGCCCGCCCCCGCCGCCGGGCTGAGCGGGCCCCCGGTCTTCGATCGCGTCAGCAGCCCGCCGTGGCGGCCACGTTCGCGAATCCCTTTCCGGCACCGGTCACCTTGTTGCTCGCGCAGACCTTGTTGCCCGTAGCGGCCTTCACGAGATAGAAGCCGTACGCGTAACTGGATCGCACGTCCGCGGTGTTGCCGGAGAAGGTGTTGTCGCGGCCCCAGCCGTCGAGCTGGACATGGACCTCGAAGCCGCCGTAGGTCGCGTCGTGCACGAAGACCTTGCTGCCCCGGTTGTCCGCGACCACGTAGTTGTTGCCCTTCAGGTCCACCCAGCTGTCGGCGAAGTGCTCGCCGCTCTGCCCGGCCCCGTCGAAGACGTTGCCGCGAAGCTCTCCGCCGGTGGTGCCTTCCTTGATGTCGATCGATTCGGCCCGCACGTTCGGGCCGATCTTGTTGTTCAGTGCCTTGTTGCGGTCACTGCGGTCGGGCGTGCCGCCGGGCCAGTTGCCCTTCGCGGAACCGAAGTAGATGCCCTCGCCGTAGCCGGCGTACTCGAGGCCGGTGTCGGTGACCTCGGAGTTCTTCACGACGTTGTCGGTGCTCGTGTACTGGAAGTGGATGCCTTCGTGGCCGACGCCGGTGACCTTGACGCCGTCGACGACGGTGTTCTTGACGCCGGTCGCCATCAGGCCCTTCTGACCACCGGTGAGGGTGAAGCCGGTCAGGTTCCAGTAGCTGCCAGTGAGTTCGAGGGTGCGCCCGGCCGAGGCCTTGATGACCGCGCTTCGCGGACCCTTGAGCGTGATGCGGCTGCCGGACGTGCCGCTCTTCGCCGCCTTGAAGTTGCCCGCGAAGGTCGTGTCGGCCGCGAGTTCGATGACGGTGCCCGGAGTGACCGAAGCGAGCGCCGCCGAGAGCTGCTCCGAAGTCCCTACGCGGACCGTTGCGGCCTGTGCGGGGTACGCGCCCAGCGTCGACAGCAGGGCGGCACCGGTCGCGATGGCCAGAACCCGCTCACGAACACGCATCCGTGGTCCTCCTCGTCGAGGGATCGAAGCTCGGTCGTGGCGGCGACGGGCTAGACGTTAAGCCTCTTTACGAACGCGAGTCAAGGACATGATTGAAGTTCATATACGTGAACAACTAAAGGAGGGTGGGTGTGCACGGCCCACCCTGGAAGAGAGCAAGGGACCTTTGCTATCGCCCGGGCTCCGGCGGGGGTGTGTGGAATTAGGGACGTTGAGTGTCCCTATTTCCACACACCCTGTACTCCGCGTAGCGACGCGTGCTGACTGTGTGGATTTTGGTGCGTTGGATGACCAGAAATCCACACAGTCACCACAGGCGGAGAGAGCAAGGGACCTTTGCTATCGCCCTCCCCAGCGGGAGTGATAGCAAAGGTCCCTTGCTCTCTTTTCGCAGGTCAGAGGTGGGTCAGTCGTGGAACGAGTGCTCCGAAGCCGGGAACTCGCCGCGCCGGACGTCCTCCGCGAACGCCGACGCGGCCCCGGCCAGCACGCCGGCGAGGTCGGCGTACTTCTTCACGAAACGAGGGGTCTTGCCGCGCCGGAGCCCGGCCATGTCCTGCCAGACGAGCACCTGCGCGTCGCAGTCCGGCCCGGCGCCGATGCCGACGGTCGGGATCTTCAGTTCGTGCGTGATCCGCTTCGCCGCTTCGGCGGGCACCATCTCCATGACGACCGCGAAGGCGCCGGCCTCCTCCAGGGCGAGCGCGTCGGCGAGCAGCGAGTCGGCCGCTTCGCCGCGCCCCTGGACGCGGTAACCGCCCAGATTGTGTTCACTCTGCGGCGTGAATCCGATATGTCCCATCACGGGGACACCGGCGGACGTCAGCGCCTCGACGTGGGGCGCGAACTTCCGCCCGCCTTCGAGTTTCACCGCGTGCGCGCGGCTTTCCTTCATGAACCGCACCGACGTCTCCAGCGCCTGCTGCGGTGAGAGCTGGTACGAACCGAACGGCAGGTCGGCCACCACCAGCGCCCGTTTCACCGACCGGGTCACCGCGCGGACCAGGGGAAGCAGCTCGTCCACGGTCACCGGAAGTGACGTGTCGTAGCCGAAGACGTTGTTCGACGCGGAATCCCCGACGAGCAGCACGGGAATGCCCACCTCGTCGAAGAGCGCGGCGGTGTACATGTCGTAGGCGGTGAGCATCGGCCAGGTCTCGCCGCGCTCTTTCATGTCGCGAAGGTGATGTACGCGGACTTTCTTCCCAGGCGTAACCTGGGGTGCCGCGCCGGTCCCGTACGGAGCGGCGAGCTCGCCGGGATCCTTTTCGGTGGCAGACATCCTTGTCGACCGTCCTTCCCTCGAGGCCTCGAAGAGGTCCCCGGGTCGTGGAGCTGTACATCTCAAAGCGTGACACGCGGGGATAGCCCTCCCAAGGTCCTGCGACCAGCTTCACACCGGGCCGTCACGCCTGTGGTTGATGAAATTCAGACCAGAGGATGATGTTCGTTGACAACCACACGGGGTTGTGTGACGTCAAGTAAGAGCAGCTGTCGATCACCTGTGAGTACCGCGAAAGGCCAGAATGGGAAACCCAGCGAGCCGTGTCTCGCCGTGGAAGGCGAGGGCGGGCGGAATAGTCGCCACCCTCGTGCAGCTCGCGGCCGTGTTCTCGGTGATCCTTCTCCTCGCCGGCGGTGTGAAGGGACCGGTACTCAGGGTCGGCGACGTCGCCTTCTCGGCGCTGAGCATCCCGACGAACGCGAGCCTCGTGATCGTCCTGCTGCTCGTCGTCCTCGGCGCCGCGCTCCGCCGCCGCAAACGTGCGGCGCTCTACACGCTGCTGCTGTTCCAGGTCGGCGGACTCGCGGTGACGCTGGCCTTCCAGGCGGCCCTGCTGTGGTGGCCCGAGCTGCTGAAACTCGGTCCGTGGCAGGTCCGGCACATCCCGCACCAGGTGTGGGTGCTGGCCATCGCCGACCTGATCTCGATCGGCATGTTCGCGTTCCTCTGGATCCTGCGTCCCGCGTTCCCCGCCCGGCTCGCGCCGAGCGCCTGGCGCGACGGCCTCACCGTGCTGTTCGGCGGCCTGGCCGCGGTCATCCTCGTCGGCTGGGGCCTGAGCGAGGCCTTCCCGGGACGCCTCGCGGACACCTGGGCGAGGTTCGCGTGGGTCGTCAACCACACGACCGGTGAGAACATCCAGCTGCGCAAGGTCGGCATCGGCGAAGGACCCGCCTGGCTGGACCTCGTCCTCGACCTCAGTGCGACAGCCGTGGCGACGGCCGCGTTGTACACACTTTTCCGCGGTGTGCGCAGCCGTCGCTTGAGGACGGACGAGGAAGAACTGCACGTACGCCGCCTGCTCGCCGAACACGGCGAAGACGACTCCCTGGGCTATTTCGCCACCAGGCGCGAGAAGAGTGTCGTCTTCTCGCCCAACGGCCGCGCCGCCGTGGCCTACCGCGTGCTCGCGGGCACCAGCGTCGCGAGCGCGGATCCCATCGGCGATCCCGACGCCTGGCCGGACGCGGTCCGCGCCTGGCTGAACGAGGCGCGCACCTACGGCTGGACCCCCGGCGTGCTCGGCGCGAGCGAACGCGGCGCGAAAGTCTACGCCGACGCGGGCCTGCGCGCCCTGGAGATCGGCGACGAAGCGGTCCTCGACGTCCGGGACTTCAGCCTCGCCGGGCCTGAACGCCGCTCGGTCCGCCAAGCGGTCAAACGGATCGAACGGGCCGGATACACCACAAAAGTCCGGCGGCACAGCGAAATCCCGGCGGATGAGATGGCCAGGCTGCTGCTGCAGGCGCAGCAGTGGCGCGGCGCCGAGACCGAACGCGGGTTTTCGATGGCGCTCGGCAGGCTCGGTGATCCGAGCGACGGCCGCAGCGTGATGGTGGAGGCGTACGACGCCAAGGGCGAGCTTCGCGGCATGCTGTCGTTCGTCCCGTGGGGCCGCCGCGGCCTGTCCCTCGACCTGATGCGGCGAGACCGCGACGCCGAGAACGGGCTCAACGAATACATGGTCGCCGAGGTCGTGGAGGCGAGCTCACACCTTGGCGCGCAACGGATTTCGTTGAACTTCGCGATGTTCCGCGCGGTCTTCTCCGAGGGGGAGCGGATCGGCGCGGGGCCGGTGCTGCGTGCGTGGCGCAGCGTGCTCAGCATGGCGTCGCGGTTCTTCCAGCTGGAATCGCTCTACCGGTCCAACGCCAAGTACGGACCCGACTGGGAACCGCGGTTCCTGTGCTATTCCTCGGCGCGACGGCTGCCGCGGGTCGGCATCGTCGCCGGCGCGCTCGAAGGATTCGTCCCGACCGGACGATCGGCGCGGGCGCTGAAACTGGAGACGGTCACCGACGAATTCGTGGCCGAGGTCCACCGCATCGACGCGAGCGCGGCCACCCCCGCGCCGAAACAGGTGCGGCGTCCCGACCAGGTCCGCGTGCGGATGGCGAAGCTCGACAGCTTGCGCGAAGCCGGGATCGACCCCTATCCGGTCGGTTTCGCCCGGGAAGATCTGCTCGGCGACGTCGTCTCGAAATTCGGGAGCATGAACCCGGACACGCACACCGATCACCGGGTCCGCGTCGCGGGCAGGGTGCTCGCGATGCGGAACCTCGGCGGGCTCTGCTTCGCGCGGGTCAAGGACTTCAGCGGCGAGATCCAGCTGATGCTCGACGCCTCCGTGCTCGACCTCGGTGGCTGGCGCCGGGGCGTCGACCTCGGCGACCACGTCGGCGTGAGCGGGCGGGTCGTGACGTCGCGGCGCGGTGAGCTGTCCGTGCTCGTCGAGGAATGGACCGTCACGGCGAAGAGCCTGCATCCGTTGCCGGACAAGCGAAAGGGCCTCACGGACCCGGAGACGCGGGTGCGGCAGCGCTACCTCGACCTCGCGGTGAACCCGGATTCGACGGCGATGTTGCGGATGCGCTCGACCGTGGTGCGCGCGGTGCGGGAAAGGCTGCATCAGGGCGATTACCTCGAAGTCGAGACGCCGATGTTGCAGACGGTGCACGGCGGCGCCAACGCGCGCCCGTTCGTCACCCATATCAACGCCTACGACATGCGGATGTATCTGCGGATCGCGCCCGAGCTGTACCTGAAACGCCTGTGCGTGGCCGGGGTCGAGCGCGTTTTCGAGCTGAACCGGAACTTCCGCAACGAAGGCGTCGACGCGACGCACAACCCGGAATTCACCATGTTGGAGGCATATCAGGCGTATGCCGACTACAACACTATGCGGAACCTGACGCGCGAACTCGTGCAGAACGCCGCCGAGGCCGCGTACGGCGCGCAGGTCGTTCGCCGTCCGGGGCCGGACGGGAAGGTCGTCGAATACGACATCTCCGGCGACTGGCCGGTGATCCCGGTGCACGAAGCCGTTTCCGCCGCGCTCGGGGAGAAGATCGACGCGGGGACCTCGGTCGAGGAACTCCGGCGGCTGTGCCGTGCCGCCGGGGTGCCGGTGAACGAGGAGGCCGGGCACGGTGATCTCGTGCTGAAGGCGCATGAGCACCTGGTCGAAGGCGCGACCGTGCTGCCGACCTTCTACACCGACTACCCGACCGACGTCTCGCCGCTGACCCGGCAGCATCGCGTGGACCCGCGGCTGGCCGAGCGCTGGGACCTGATCGCGTTCGGTTCCGAGGTCGGCACGGCCTACACCGAGCTGACCGACCCGCTCGAACAGCGGCGGCGGCTGGAGGCCCAGTCGCTGCGCGCGGCGAGCGGGGACGTCGAGGCGATGGAACTGGACGAGGACTTCCTGCTCGCGCTCGAACACGGCATGCCGCCGACCGGTGGGCTCGGCATCGGCATCGACCGGCTGCTGATGATGCTGACCGGCGCTTCGATCCGGCAGACGGTGCTGTTCCCGTTCGTGCGGCCGCAGGGGTAGCAAGGGACCTTTGCTCTCGCCCGGCCCGCTGACCTGCGGAAAGAGAGCAAGGGACCTTTGCTATCGCCGGCGGGCGGTGATCGGCACCCGCTTGTACCCGGACACGAAGTTCGACGTGATCCGCTCCGGCTTGCCCGCCGGGGCGAACTCGTGGAACCGGCTCAGCAGTTCCTCGAACAGGATCCGGATGCTCATCCGCGCCACGCTGTGCCCGACGCAGTAGTGCGGCCCGATGCCGAACGCGAGGTGCTTGTTCGGTTTGCGCCGGATGTCGAAGGTGCCCGCGTTCGGGAACTGCTCCTCGTCGCGGTTGGCCGAACCGAGCCAGGTCACCACCGCGTCGCCGGCGGCGATCTTCGTGCCGCGCAGGACGACGTCCTGAGTGGCGTACCGCAGCATGTGGTTGACCGGTGAGGACCAGCGCAAGGCCTCCTCGACGGCGGTCTGCGTGGTCTCCGGATGCCGCGTCCAGTCCTCGAGAACACCGGACTCGATGAACTCCGCGAACACGAAGTTCGGCGCGTGCGGTGTCGTGACGTTCGCGCCGAGCAGGAGGCTGTAGCAGTTGGCCACGATCTCGCTCGGTGACATGTGCCTGCCCTCGAACTCGGTCGAGATCAGCACGCTGAGCAGGTCGTCGCTGAGGTGGTCGCGCCGGTACGAGACCAGGTCCTGGAAGTAGACGAACAGTTCCCGGTGAGCGGCGGCCAGCGTCGCGTCCTTGCCGTCCGCGATCTGGAACTCCGGATCGTCGGCCGCGACGCACGCGCTGGTGAGCTTCGTCAGCCACGGCCAGTCCTCTTCGGGCAGGCCGATCATCCGCCCGGTGACCGCCATCGGCATGGTCATCATGGCCTGCGCGAAATCGAAGACACCGCCGTCGCCCAGCGGGGCGATGAGGCCCAGCACCAGCTCCCGGACCATGTCGCGCTGCTTGTCCACCGCGCGGACCGCGAGCGCCTTCTTCAGCCGCGCCTGCATGATCGTGTGCCGCGGCGGGTCCGTGACGACGAGCTGCTTGCCGCCCGCCGGATCGTCCATGCCCAGCAGTTCCAGCATGGTGCCGCGTTCGGAGGTGAAGAGTTCCGTGGTGCGCATGACGTAGTCGGTGTCGGCGAACTTCACCACCGACCAGAAGCCGCGCTCGGCGTCGACCTGGTGCCAGCTCAGTCCCTCCTGTTCGCGCAGTTCGCGCCATATCGAATGCGCGTCGCCGTCGGCGTACAGGAAAGGGTCGACCAGGTCGGCGCCGCTGAAATGCACCGGACAGCCCCTGGCGGTGTCCTCGACCGTCATGTGCGCGTTCCCTTCATTTCGCGGCGGACCGCGATGCTTTTAACCGCACCCGAATGGAACAGTGGTGGCATACGCCGAACACCCCAGTCGCCACTGCGCCCAATGGATCAACGAATTACCGGGACGACGATGTCCGCAACCGGCTCTTTCCTTGCAGCACAGCGAATTCACGGCCCTTTTGAGTGAGCCGTGTTGCTTCAACCCCAGATGCGGGCAGAGTCAAGCACGCGTGTTCGAGGAGTGTCAAGGGTGTCCGAATCACTGCTTTCGTAGCGTAGACGTGAGATCTCCACGAATGGACGAGTTGACAGTCGCGGCGGTGCCCTCGTAGCGTCTTGAGGGCAATTGGGGGTTCGATTTCTGGGGAATTCAGCCACCGCGTTAATTCGGTTCCGTCTTTTCGCTGTGCATTTTTTCTTTCTGTTCAGGCTGTTCATCTACCTGGGGAAAAGGCAGAGGAATGCCATCTGAATCGGCCAGTGTCTGGCATGTCGCCACGCCCACCCAACAGGGCATCTGGATCGTCGACCGGATCGATCGGCTGCGTCCGACGTACCTGATCCCGTCGGTCATCGAGTTCACCGGGCCGATCGACCACGTCGTGCTGGCGGACGCCGTCGGCCGGGCGCTGGCGCGGCATCCCGCGCTGCGATCGCGATTCCGGCTCGAAACCACGCGCCGGCGCGTCGAATACCGGACTGACGGCGAACCCGCGGAGGCCGGCTTCCTGGACGCCGTCGAAGAGGACTGGACCACTGACGAGCTGAAACGGCTCGTCGAGGTGCTCTGCTACACCCCCTTCGATCTCGGCGACGAACCGCCGGCGCGAGCGGAGCTCATCCGCGTCGGCCCGGACACCACGTTGTTCGTCCTGACCGTGCACCACATCGTCTTCGACGCCACGTCGCGAAGGCTGCTGCTCGACGAGATCGGCCGGTTCTACCGCGGCGCGCTGAGCGAGGAAGAAGTCGTGCTGCCCGAGCCCGTCCATCCCGCACAGGTCCAGGTGCCGATCCCGGAAAGCGAGCTGGCGCCGAGGATCGCGGACGCCGTCGAGCGCCTGCGGGGCGCGCCGACCACGGTCGACCTGCCCTACGACCGGCTTCCGGACGCCGACCTGTCCATGATCGGCGCCGACGCGCGCACCGCTTTCGACGAGCAGGTCACCGCGCGGGTACTGGCGGCGTCCGCCGAAGCGGGCTGCACCGCGTTCATGACCGGTGTCGCGATCCTCGCCGCGACACTCGCCCGCCGCGGCGGGCAACGCGACTTCCTGTTCTCGGTGGTCTGGCCCGGTCGCGACGACCCCGTCTCCACCGGTGTCGTCGGGATGTTCATGTCCACCCTCGTCCTGCGGATCCGGCTCGACGAAACGACGACGTGGCGCGAACTCCTGCGTGAGGCGAGGAATTCCGGCATGGAGACGTTCATCGACGCCGACGTCCCGCTCGACGCGCTCGCCGCCGAACTCGACGACGAGCGCGACGTCGGCAGGCTGCCGCTGACCCCGGTGCTGGTGAACCTCGCCGAGGTACCCGCCCCGTTCGACCTCGCGCCCGGCGTCGTCGGCCGGTTCCGGCCACTGGAACCCCAGTACAGCAAGTGGGATCTCGCGCTGTTCGTGCACGTCGCGGACGGATCCCGCCTGGAGCTCACCCTCGACTACCCCGCCGATCTCTTCACCGACGAAACGATCGACGGCCTGCTTTCCGATCTGCGACGCGGTGTCGCGGATCTCGCCCGATCCCCGGAGGAAACCGTGCTCAAGCCCGCCACCGAAGCCCTCGACCTCGACGACCCGGCCGTGCGCCTGGACCTCGTCCGCGGTGTCTGGAGCGAGGTGCTCGACAACAAGGAGTTCGGCGACGACGTCAGCTTCTTCGACGCCGGAGGGGATTCGCTGCGCCTCGTGGTCCTGGTGGAAAAGCTGCGCGAAGTGTCCGGCCGGATGGTGAAGACGGTCGACCTGTTCCGCGCCGGCACCGTCCGCGGGCACGCCGATCTGCTGGTCGACGCGGAGAAGAAGCAGGCGGGGGGAGCGCGCGGGAGCCGTGAGCGGCTGCTCGGCGTCGTCCGCGAACGGCGCGCGGTCGAACCGCAGGCCTGACCGCTCTCCGTACGCCAGCCCCTCGTCCCGACCGGAGAAAGCCATGTCGTTCAACGAGTACGCCAGTGCCGTCCTCGGCCAGGACATCGAGGCCGGCGCGTTCGCCACCACCAGTTTCGTCGGTCTCGGCGGGGATTCGCTGCGTGCACTGAAGCTCGCCGCGATCGTGCAGGAGAAGCTCGGCCTGCGGATCCCCGTGGCCGCGCTGCTGAGCGGCACTCCGGTCGCCGACGTCTTCGCCGGCGCCGTCCCCACCGGGAAATCGGTCACCGGGGCGGAACCTCCCACCGAGTCCGTTTCCCGTGCCCAGCGCGGGATGTGGCTGATCGAGCGGGTCACCGGCGGGTCGCCGTACAACCTGGTCTTCACCTGTTTCGTGGAGACCGGGACGCTGGAGCCGGAGCTGTTCGAGCGCGCGGTCGCGCGGACCGTCGCCCGGCATCCCGGGCTGCGCACGGTCTACCGCGGGGACGACGGCGACGTCGTGCCCGAGGTGCTGGAGCAGTACACGCCGCCGATCGAGGTGCACACCTGGGAAGGGGAAGAGGGCGAGTTCGACGAGCGTGTCCGTTCCCTCGCGGCCCGGCACGGACGGCACCCGTTCGACCTCGCGAAGGCGCCGGCGTACCGGTTTCTGAGGGTCCAAGGGGGAACCGGCGGCCAGGCGATCGTGTTGGTGGCGCACCACATGGTGCTCGACGGCTGGTCGGTCGGCCTGCTGCTGAACGAACTGTTCGACCGCTACGCGACGCTGGCGGGCGGCGGGCCCGAGCACGCGGGGGAGCCCGGTGTCTCTCCCCGGGTTCTCCTGCGCCATCAGGAGGAAGCGCGCGCCACCGGGGAGTGGGACCGGCAGGCCGAGTTCTGGACGAAGCACCTCGACGGCGTGCCGTCGGTCCTGGAACTCCCGTCCGACCGGCAGCGTCCCCCGATCCAGGACGCCGCGGGCGCGCGGGCGCCGATCGACTTCGGCGTGCCCGCGAGCGCCGCGGTCGTCGAACGCGCCAAGGCACTGGGGATCACGCCGTTCGCCTTCCTGCTCGGCGCCTTCGGCCTGACGTTGAGCCGCTGGACCGGCACGCGGCACCTGCTGGTCGGGGTCCCGCTCACCGGCCGCGGGAGTACCGAACTCGAAGAACTCGTCGCCGTCGCCGGGAACCTGGTCCCGGTCCGGATCGACGTCGCCGAGGACGCCGCCGTGGCGACCTACCTGCGCTCGGTGCACCAGTCGCTGGGGCAGAGCATCGACGCGGGCGATCTTCCGTTCGAGGAGCTGGTCACCCGGCTCGGGATCGAACGCGCGCTGGGCTGCCATCCGCTGGTCCAGGTGTCCTTCGGGATGCACGATCAGCTCGTCCCGCAACGGATCGAGACCTCGGCCGCGCGCCTGCGGATCGAAGAGGGTCACGGCGGCGGCGCGCAGTTCGACCTCTCCCTGCTGATCGGCAGGGCCGAGCCGGCACTCGGCGGTCACCTGGAATACGCGTCCGCGGTCTTCGGCCGCGCCGACGCCGAAGGGTTCATCGCGGACTTCCTCGCCGCGGCGGATCAGCTGGCCGCGGCCGGTGACGTCGCGGTCGAGGAGATCCGTTGCCTGTCAACGGAACGGCGGGCCCTGCTCGACGGGATCAACCGGACCCGGGACGACTTCCCGGCCACGTCGATCGACGCGCTCTTCCGCGAAACGGTCCTCCGGGCCCCGGACGCGATCGCCGTCCGAGAGCACGAAGCTCAGCTGAGCTACGGCGAACTCGCCGCGGCCGCCTCCCGGCAGGCACGGCTGCTGCGCGAAGCCGGCGTCCGGCCCGGCGACCGCGTCCTCGTCGGACTGGACCGGTCGATCGCGGAAGCCGTCGCGGTGCTCGGCATCGTCTGGGCGGGCGCCGCGTACGTCGGCGTCGATCTCACCGCCCCCGCCGAACACTCCGACAAGATCGTGCGCTCCGCCGCGCCCGTCGCCGCGCTCGCACCCGAGGCCTCGGCGGAACGCCTGCGCGAACTCGGGATTCCCGTGGTGGCGGCCTGGGATCAGTCCTGGGACGTGCGAGAGGTCGTCGAACCGCCGGTGGATCCGGACACGACGCGGCTCGCCTATGTCGCCTTCACCTCCGGTTCGACCGGTCAGCCGAAGGGGGTCTGCGTTCCGCACCGCGCCATCGTCCGGCTGGTGCACGAGGCGGACTACGTGCGCCTCGGACCGGAGGAACGGGTGCTGCGGCTGTCCCCGCTCGCCTTCGACGCGTCCACTTTGGAGCTTTGGGGCGCGCTCCTGACCGGCGCCACGCTCGAGGTGTACCCGGCGGGCCTGCCGACACCCACCGAACTCGGCGAATTCCTGCTGGACAACGAAGTCACCGTCGCCTGGCTCACCGCCGGCCTGTTCCGGCTGGTCGAGGAGTTCGCGGGGGACGCGTTCGCCGGGCTGCGGCAACTGCTCACCGGCGGCGACGTCGTCCCGCACGAGCATGTCGCCAGGGTGCTGCGGCGCCACCCCGGCCTGGTCATCACCAACGGCTACGGGCCGACCGAGAACACCACGTTCACCACCACCTACTCGGTGACCGACGCGGACGACGTCGACGGTCCGCTGCCGATCGGGACCCCGTTGCCCGGAACCCGGGTGTACGTCCTGGACGCGCGGCACCGGATCGTGCCGCCGGGCGCGGTCGGTGAGCTGTACACCAGCGGTCTCGGCCTCGCCGACGGCTACCTCGACGACGAGGCGGAAACGGCCCGCGCGTTCGGCGAGTTCTCCCCGGACGTCCCGGAACGTCTTTACCGCACAGGTGATCTGGTGCGCGTCGACACGAAGGGCCGGATCCGGTACCTCGGCAGACGCGACGACCAGGTCAAACTGCGCGGTTACCGCGTCGAACTGTCGGCGATCAGCGACGCCCTCACGGCGGACCCGCGCGTGCAGGACGCCGTCGTCGCGGTGTCCGACGGCGACAGCGCGGAGAAGCGGTTGATGGCCGCCGTCGTCCCGGCGCCCGGCGCCGCCTTCGGGACAGCGGATCTGCGCGACGCCCTGTCCGGGCGGTTGCCGACGTACATGGTCCCGACGCTGTGGGCGCTGGTCGAGCGGATTCCCTTGACCGGCAACGGAAAGGTCGATCGCCGCGCACTGGCCGCGGTGGCGGTCGCCGCGACCGCCGCCCCGAAACCGCAGGCCGACCTCGGCCCGGCGCTCGCGATGTTCAGCGAGGCGATCGGCGATCCGGCGGACGAGATCACCGCGGAGACGGACTTCTTCACCGTCGGCGGGAATTCGATGGCGGCCATCCGGCTGGTGACGCTCGCGAAGGAACGCACCGGAGCGATCCTCAAGGTACGTGACTTCCTGCGCGACCCGACGCCGGAAGGCCTGGGCAAGCTTCTCGCGAGCGCGTCATGAACAGGCAGGAGCCCGTCGCCGTCGTCGGGATGGCGTGCCGGTACCCGGGCGCGCCGGACCTCGGCCGGTTCTGGTCGTTGCTGCGCGGGGGGACCGAAGGCATCAGCAGGCTGGACGCCGACGAGATCCTCGCGGCCGGTGGCGACCCCGAGCTGATGCGGCATCCCGGATTCGTCCCGGCGATGGGGTTGCTGACCGGCGCCCGCGGCTTCGACTGGACCTACTTCGGGTACAGCCGCGCCGAGGCGGCGAGCATCGATCCGCAGCAGCGCGTGTTCCTGGAATGCGTGGTGGCCGCCCTCGACGACGCCGCCGTCGACCCGACCCGCTTCCCCGGCTGGATCGGCGTGTACGGCGGTGCCGACCAGGTCACCGCCGAGCCGGACGGCGAGCTCGGCGAACTGGCCCGCTACATCGGGCTCGGTCCCGACTTCCTGGCGACGCGGGTGGCCTACAAACTCGGCCTCCGCGGCCCGGCGGTCACCGTGCAGACGGCGTGTTCGACGTCGCTGACGGCGGTGCACATGGCGGCGGCGAGCCTGCGCGGCGACGAATGCGACGTCGCGCTCGCCGGCGGGGTCGCGGTCATCGGCAACGGCGAACGCGGCTACCTCCACGAACCCGGCGGAATCCTTTCCCCGGACGGACATTGCCGCGCCTTCGACGAACAGGCCGGGGGCACCGTGCCCAGCGAGGGCGTCGGTGTGGTCGTGCTGAAGCGGTTGTCCGACGCGCGGCGTGACGGCGACCGCGTCCTCGCGGTGATCCGCGGTTCGGCGATCAACAACGACGGCGCGGAAAAGATGGGGTACACCGCTCCGTCGGTCGATGGACAGAGCGAACTCATCCGCTACGCGCAGCAGGTGGCCGGGGTCGACCCCCGCGACATCGGCTACGTGGAAGCGCACGGCACCGGCACCCGGATCGGCGATCCGATCGAGGTCCAGGCGCTCACCGACGTCTTCCAGGCGGACACCGACGCCACCGGCTGGTGCCGCCTCGGCGCGGTCAAGAGCAACATCGGGCACACCGGTTCCGCGGCGGGGGTGGCGGGTCTGATCAAGGCCGTGCTGATGCTGCGGCACCGGGAACTGGTGCCGTCGCTGCACTTCACCCGGCCGAATCCGTTGCTGGAACTGGAAACCACACCGTTCGTGGTGAGCACCCGCGCCGAACCGTGGACCGGGCGGGACGGCAGGCTGGCCGGGGTCAGTTCGTTCGGCGTCGGCGGCACCAACGCGCACGTCATCCTCGAAGAGGCACCCACCCGGACGGCGCCGCCCGCGCGCGGCGGACGTCGCGTGCTGACGCTGTCCGCGGCCGCGCCGGAAGCCCTCGGCCGGATGCGCGCGAACCTGGCCGAGCATCTGCGCACGACGCCGGACCTGAACCTGTCCGAAGTCACCGCGACGCTGACGTCCCGCCGGGTCTACCGGCACCGCCAGACCGTCGTCGCGGACGACACCGTCGAAGCCGCGACGCTGCTCGCGGCACCGGGGGCGTCCGTGCCGGGCACGCTGGACAAGGTCGCGTTCGTCTTTCCCGGACACGGCTTGCTGACCTATCCCGCGGGTGCGGCCGCGCATCGGTTGCTGCCCGGATTCCGGGACGCTTTCGACGAAATCCGGGACCTCGTCGGCGAACGGCACGGGCTCGATCTTTCGCCGATCGTCACCGAGGACGCCGATCCGGCCTGGTTCTCGCAGCTCGTGCCCCACCAGGTCGGATCGTTCGCGCTCGGTTACGCGCTCGGCAGGCAACTCCTGGAGCTCGGGATCCGGCCGGGCGCGATGCTGGGCAACAGCATCGGCGAGTACGCGCCCGCCGCGCTGGCCGGGCTCTGGACCCTGCCGGACGCGGTGGATCTGGTGCACCTGCGGGCTTCGGCCATGCTCGCCACCCGCCCCGGCCGGATGGCGGCCGTCGGCGCGGGCGCGGATGAGATCACGGATCGCCTGGCGGACAAGGGTTTCAGCGAACTTTCGCTGGCCGTTCGCGGCCCTGGTCGCGTCGTCGTCTCGGGTCCGGAAGCGGTGATGACGCGGCTGCTCGACGGCGACCTCCTGACCGGCCTCGACGTCCGGGTGCTCGACATCCCGCGCGCCTTCCACAGCACGCTGATGAATCCCGCCGCCGACGAACTCGCCGAAGCGGTGGCCGCCACACCGAACGCGGCGCCGCGATTCCGGCTGGTGTCCAACACTTCCGGCGATTGGGCGGAGCCGGAAGCGTTACGCGGCCCCGGCTACTGGGCGGGACAGCTCCGAAGTCCGGTCCTGCTGGAGGAGTGCGCGGGCACCCTCCTCGGATCCGAGTGCGACACCTTCCTCGAACTGGGCCCCGGCACGTCCATGCTCGCCACGCTCCGCCGTCACGCGGGCTGGAAGGCCGGGCACGGGACCGTTCCGCTGCTGGGCCGGGCCGAAGACGGCGATCGCGGTGTCCTGCGGGCGCTGGGGTCGCTCTGGGAACGCGGCGCGGACGCCGTCGTCGGCTTGCTGGAAGAGCCCGGCGAAGAGCCGGGCATCTGCTCGCTGCCGACGTATCCCTTCAGTGACGAGGAGCCGGACTTCACCGTCGTACCACCTTCGCTGAAGTCCACTGTGGATATACCGGAAAAGTCCACAGTGGAGCGACTGTGGTGTGCGGCGCTCGGTGTCCCGACGGTGGACGTCGCGGACGACTTCTACGCCTTCGGCGGTGAATCGCTGATGGCGGTCAACCTGATGTCGAAGATCCGCGAGCGGACCGGCGCTTCCGTGCCGGTCGCCGAGTTCGACCAGGAACCCACCTTCGGCCGGTTGGCGCGGCTTGTCGAGGAACGCGCAGCGGAACCGGGGCCGCGGCACGCGGTCGACGTCGTGACCTTCCACGAGGAAGGCCCTGGCAGGCCCTTGCTGCTCATCGCGGATTCCGCGGGCAGCGCGCTCAGCTACCGCGCGCTCGCCGAGGAACTGGCGGGATCGCGTCCCGTCCACGGGCTCGAAATCGTTTCCACCGGGGAAAAAGGCATCGACACGATCGCCGCTCACTACGTCGAGGCGGTGCTGCGGACGCGACCCGACGGTCCGTACGTCCTCGGTGGCTGGTCTTTCGGTGCCGTGCTGGCGCACGAGGTCGCGCGGCAGCTGACCCGTCGCGGTGCGGACGTGGACACGGTGATCGGTCTCGACGGTTTCGTGCAGGGACGTCGTGATCTGCCGATGGCCGTCGACCCGGACTTCCTGATGAGCCACGGGCGAACCCTCGTCGACGCGGCCTTCGGGTTCGGTGCGATCGGCCGTGAAGTGCGGCGCAATCCCGCGCTGCGCACGCAATTGCTGGACAAGGCACGCGCGCTGGTGCCTTACCGGCCTCCTTTCGTTCCCGCCAGGGCCTTGGTGTTCCGGGCGGGTTCGGACCGGCGAGGGGCCGCCCGGCTCCGCGCCCGTCTCGCCCCGCTGTACGGCGGCGGTGTCCAGGTGTTCACCACCCCCGGCGATCACTGGTCACTGCTCACGCAACCCCATGTGGGCGCACTCGCCCGCGAATTGAACGGTGCTCTCGCGGGCGCCGAGAGGATGGATCATGTCGGCTGAGTCCACGGCGACGAGTCAACCCACCGTCACGGCGGCGCCGGAACCCCCGGTCCGGGAGAAGCCGCTCTTCCGCAACCGTGATTTCCAGGCCATGTGGATCAGCCAGTTCTTCGCCGCCTTCGGCAAGGAAGCGGCGGAGATCGCGTACCCGCTGCTGATCCTCGCGACCACCGGCTCGGCGACCTACGCCGGCGCGGTCGGCGCGGTGCAGCTGGTGGTGGCCGGGATGATGTCGCTGCCCGGCGGCAGCCTGACCGACCGCTTCAACCGCAAGCTGATCATGATCGTCTGCGACCTCGCGCGGCTGGTGCTGCTGGCGTTGTTCGCCTTCCTGGTACTGAACGACGGCGTCAACATCTGGTTCACCTTCGCCATCGTGATCCTGTCCGCGACCTGTCTCGGCGTGTCCAACCCGGCCGGGATGGCGGCGATCAAACAGCTCGTGCCCGCCTCGCAGCTGACGCAGGCGACAGCGCAGAACCAGATCCGGTTCTTCGGCGCCACCGTCGCCGGCCCGCCCGCCGGTGGCGCGCTGTTCGCCCTCGCCAGGGCCCTGCCGTTCTTCGCCGCCGCGCTCTCGTTCCTGGCGTCCGCTGTGATCCTGCTGCTGGTCAAGAAGCCGACCCAGGCGCCCCGGACGGTCGAAACCAAGGCCGCGCCCAAGGGCAGCATGCTCGACGGCTTCAAGTTCATCCTGAAGCAACCGATCATCCTGACCCTGGTGCTGTGGGCGATGGGCTCGAACATGGCCTTCAACCACTCCGGGATGTTCCTCGCGCTGATCGCCACCGCGCAGGACCGGGGCGCGTCGGAAGCCATGATCGGCACGACGCTCGCCATCGCGGGCGGCGGCGGACTGACCGGCGCGCTGCTCGCGGGCATCGTGCTGAAGTACGTGCGGCCGCCGGTGATCATGGCCTACGCCATCTGGATCGGCCCGGTCGCGGCGGTCCTGCTGACCTTCGTGCCCGGCACACTGCCGCTCGGCGTCATCGTCGCCTGCATCTTCCTGCGCGCCGGTGTCGTCGGCGCGCTGATCTACGGCTACATCGCCGCGCTGGTGCCGGACAACCTGCAGGGCCGCGTCATCGGCGCGGTGATGTTCGTCGGCATGATCGCCCAGCCGATCGGCATCTTCGCCGTCGGCGCGATCTTCGACCTCGCCGGCCCGACCTGGGTCTTCGTCTTCATGGCCGTCGCCGGGACGCTGTTCGCGCTGCCGACCCTCAGCAAGCGGATCCGCACGCTGCCCGCCCCTGAAGAGCTCGCCAAGCAAACGACTTCGGAGGATGGAAAATGAGCCTGGAAACCCCTGAGCAGACGTCCGTCTCCCCGGAGCCGCTTCCCGCCGAGTTCTGCACCCATCCCGGTCCGGACCCGTACGCGGGCTACGCCGAGGTGCGGTCCGGCTGCCCGGTGCGGCCGATCGAGTACCCGCCGAACTCCGAGGCCTACGTCATCGCCGACTACGAAACGGTGAGCAAGGGCTTCGCCGACCGCCGGCTGTCGAAGAGCGTGGACCACGCGCCCGGCTGGTTCCGCGAGGCGCTCGAACAGAGCAGCCCGATCCTGATCAAGAACATGCTCACCGCGGACCCGCCGAAGCACACCCGCCTGCGCAAGCTGGTCGGCAACGCCTTCGTCCCGCGCCGGATGAACGAACTGCGGCCGCGGATCCAGGAGATCACCGACGACCTGATCGACGCGCTGCCCGACGAAGGCGTCGCCGATCTGTACAACGACTTCGCGTTGCAGTTGCCGATGCGGGTGATCTGCGAGTTCCTCGGCGTCCGCATCGAGGACTGGCCGCTGCTGCACGACTGGGGCATGGTGCTCAGCAACGCGCCGTACCTGGACGACGAAGGCAACCGCCGGCTCAAGCAGGTCAGCGACGACGTCGAGAAGTACCTGCTGGACCTGATGGCCGAGCGGCGCGCGGATCTGCGCGAGGACCTGGTCAGCGTCATCCTCAAGACCGCCGACGCCGACGAGGCGTACAGCGACGAGGAGATCGTCTCCACGCTGATCCTGCTGATCATCGCGGGCCACAAGACGACCGCGAACCTCGTCGGGAACGGCATGCAGGCACTGCTGCGGCATCCGGACCAGTTCGAGCTGCTCAAGAGCGAACCGGATCTCGTGGCGACGGCGATCGAGGAGTTCCTGCGGTTCGAGGGACCGGTTTACCGTGCGCCGCAACGGTTCGCGGCCGAGGACCTGGAGCTGTGCGGGCAGCGGATCGGCAAGGAGAGCGTCGTCCACCTGCTGATCAACTCGGCCAACCACGACCCGGAAGTGTTCGAGGAACCGGAAAAGCTGGACATCACCCGCAAACCGAACCGGCACCTTTCGTTCGGCGTCAACGTGCACTTCTGCCCCGGTGCGCCGCTTTCCCGGGTCGAAGGCGCCGTCGCGTTCACCACGCTACTGCGGCGGCTGCCCGGGTTGAGCCTGGCCGTGGCGCCGGAAGACCTGCCGTGGCGCTTCGACAACTCGGCCAGCCGCGGGCTTGAAAAGCTGCCGATCCGATACGACCGAAAGCTTCCGCGATGACTCGGCTGGTATGCCTGCCGTTCGGTGGGAGCGGCGCCGCCTTCTTCCACCCGTGGTCCGCCTTCGCCGACGACCTCGAAATCGTGCCGATGCGGTTGCCCGGCCGGGAACGGCTGATCGACGTCGAGCCATACCGCTCGGTGCACGAGGCCGTAGACGCCTTCGTGGACGACCTGGGTGATCCGGGGGACGTGGTGCTGTTCGGGCACAGCGTCGGCGCCGTGCTGGCCTACGAACTCGCGCACCGGCTGCCGTCCGTGCGCCACGTGTTCGTCAGCGGGTCGCCCGGCCCGAGCTCGGTACGACCGCACGAGATCCGCGCGTCCGTGCGTGAGGACGACGACGCTTTCCTCGCCCAGGTGCAGGTTTTGTCCGGACACGTCGATCAGGCGCTGTACCACCCGGATCTGCGCGAACTGCTCCTTCCGGCGTTGCGCGCGGACGTGACGATGCACGAGAACTATGTCCCCAGCACCACCGAACCCCTCTCCGTGCCGATCACGGCGCTGCGCGGCACGGGCGACGAACTGGTTGCGGCGGAAGACATCCGCGAGTGGGCGGCGTTCACCACCGCCGGATTCGACGCGGTCGAGATCCCCGGCGCGCACATGTACGTGGTCGATTCCGGGGAAGCCATGATGAATCTGATCCAGAACGCGATCCGTTCCGATAGCGTTGTGTGAGCACCTGATCGCTCGCCAACCGTGACCGCAGGAAGTGATGGGACCCATGAAATTTCGCACGATCGGCCTGAACCCGGATTCGCGGCGCGAAGTGAGCGCGCTGGCGCTGGGTGCGATGCCGTTCGGCACCGGCGTCGACGAGGAGACGTCGTTCGCGATCCTCGA
The DNA here is from genome assembly GCF_001995215.1 of Amycolatopsis azurea DSM 43854. Taxonomy (GTDB): domain Bacteria; phylum Actinomycetota; class Actinomycetes; order Mycobacteriales; family Pseudonocardiaceae; genus Amycolatopsis; species Amycolatopsis azurea. Next base: position 14,461 of record NZ_MUXN01000033.1, on the reverse strand, counting down.
CCGGTTCGTCGAGGCGGGCGGATCGTTCGTCGACACCGCGAACAACTACGCCTTCTGGCACAACGGGACTCAGGGCGGCGAGAGCGAAGCACTGCTCGGCCGGTGGCGTGCCGACCGCGGCATCGGCGGTGAGGTCACCATCGCCACCAAGATGGGCGCGCGGGCGAAAGCGCCGGGCATGAGCTTCGCCGACACCGGCAAGTTCGAGAACATCGAAGGCCTTTCCCCGAAGGCGATCAAGGAAGCCGTCGACCGCAGCCGGGAGAACCTCGGCGTCGACAAACTCGACCTGCTGTACGCGCACGTCGAGGACCGGTCGGTTCCGCTCGAAGAGACCGTCGAGGGTTTCGCGCAGGTCGTCGCCGACGGTTCGGTGGGTCTGGTGGGCGTGTGCAACCACTTCGCGTGGAAGGTGGAGCGCAGCCGTGCCCACGCCGCCGCGAAGGGACTGCCGGGATACGACGTGCTCCAGTACCAGCACACCTACCTGCGTCCCCGCACCGACCGCCCCGCCCGGCGTTCGCCGGAAGGCGCCAACGGGTTCGTCTCCGGTGAGCTGCTCACGTACCTGAACGAGAACCCGGGTCTCTGGCTCGTCGCCTACTCGCCGCTGCTCGCGGGCGCGTACGTCCGCGAGGACAAGCCGCTGGAGTTCGACTACGACCACCCCGGCACCCCGAACCGGCTCGCCGCGCTGCGCGAGGTCGCGAAGGAGATCGACGCGACCCTGAACCAGGTCGTGCTCGCGTGGATGATCGGCGGCGACACCCCGGTCATCCCGCTCGTCGGCGCCTCTTCGGTGGCCCAGCTGAACGAAAGCCTCGAAGCCGTCGACATCACGCTGACCGAGGAGCAACGGGCGAAGCTGGACGCCGCCTCCTGACCCACCGGAGAAGCAAGGGACCTTTGCTATCGCTAGTTAGCGTCACTAACGAGCGACAGCAAAGGTCCCTTGCTCTCTTTCGCTGGGGTTGTCCCCAATGTGGCATTGGGGACACTCAGCGTCTCCAATGCCACATTGGGGACACCGGGGCCCCAGCGGGCGCGCCGCAGCCGCCCCGCGATAGCAAAGGTCCCTTGCTTCCTTCCCACATAAATCGCCTCGGGAAGCCGCGACCGGATGTAAGGATCCTTCCCAACGGAAGGAGCCACCCATGGCTGGAAACGTCCCCCCGATCGCCGACGAGCGCGAAGGTCTCCTGGCCTACCTGGAGCAGCAGCGCCACGTCCTGCGCATCGCCGCACACGGACTGACCGAAGAACAGGCCAGAGCGGTCCCGACAAAAAGCTCACTGAGCGTCGGCGGCCTGATCAAGCACACCGCGTTCACGGAAGACGGCTGGATCGACATCCTGCTGCAGAAGCCTTCGAAGCCCATGGAAGAGGCGATGAAGGACTACGAAGCCGGCTACGTGATGGCTGACGGCGAGACGCTCGACGACGTCCTCGCGCGCTACGACGAGGTCGCCCGCCGCACTTCGGAGGTCATCGCGGGCATCGCCGACCTGGGCCAGCCGGTCCCGGTGCCGAAGGGCGTGCCCTGGTATCCGCAGGACGTCGAGGCCTGGTCGGTCCGCTGGGTGCTGTTCCACCTCATCGAGGAGACCGCGCGGCACGCCGGGCACGCCGACATCATCCGCGAGCACGTCGACGGCGCGACCGCCATCCCGTTGATGGCCGCCGCGGAAGGCTGGCCGGAGACGCCCTGGCTCAAGCCGTGGTCTCCCGCCGAGACTGCTGAGACAGCCGAGACTGTCTAGAACAACGTGGGTTCGTCCGCCAACGCGCCTTCGATGACCAGCATCCGGCGCTTGGTGGCGACTCCGCCGCGCGCGGAGAACCCGCCGTCCTTGCCTCCCGCGGCGAGCACGCGGTGGCACGGCACGATGATCGGGAACGGGTTCCGGCCCATCGCCTGCCCCACGGCCTGCGCCCCACCGGGCATGCCGAGGATGTTCGCGATGTCGCCGTAGGTCAGCGTCTTGCCCGCCGGGATCGTGCGGATGAACTCGTACACCCGGTGATGGAAGTCCGGTACTCCTTCGTAGTCGAGGCCGACCTCGGTGAGGTCCGTGCGCTTGCCGTCCATCAACGAGACGATCCCGTCGATGGCGCGCTGCACTTCGCCGGTCGGTGTGGCTTCGGTCGCTTCGGGAAGGCGCGCGGTCAGTCGCGCCCTCGTCTTCTCTTCACTGCCCTCCGGCAGCTGGACCGCGATGACCCCGCGTTCGTTCCACGCGATGCCGCAATCGCCGATCGCGGTGCCGAACACGGCGTAGCCCTGTGCCGTCATGAGGTCCAGGGTACGAGCCGGGACCGACAGTTTCGGCCGCGCCGCTTTTCGGGGGAGACTTCCATACCGCGGTGCCGCCCGGGCCGCGGCTGCGATAGGACTATGGGCATGAGCGACCTCGTGCTTGATCACCTCGTCTACGCCGGGCCGGACCTCGAAGAGGCCGTCGCGCGCGTCGCCGAGCTGACCGGCGTCACGCCTGTACGCGGCGGAAGGCACGTCGGCTTCGGTACGGCCAACTATCTGGCCGACCTGGGAGCCGGTGCCTATCTCGAGGTGGTCGGCCCCGACCCGGAGCAACCCGAGCACGCCGGGCCCCGTCCGTTCGGCGTCGACGAGCTGACCGAGCCCGCGCTGATCACCTGGGCCGCGCGGGTGCAGGGCATCGACGACGCGATCGCCGAAGCCCGCGAACGTGGTTACGACCCGGGCGAAGCGTCCGAGATGTCGCGGACCACCGACGACGGTGAACTGCTGGCCTGGCGCCTCACCGGGGCCGGCGGCCTCGACGGGCTCGCGCCCTTCCTCATCGACTGGGGGAGCACCCCGCATCCGACGACGCGGGGACTCCCGTCGATCCCGCTGCTCCTGGTCACCGGTGTCCACCCCGATCCGCCCGCGGTCGAAGCCGCGGTGCGAGCACTCGGGATGGACATGCTCGTCCGGCGCGACACCAAGCCCGGCCTGGTGGCCGTGCTGACGAACTCAGCGGGGAAGCAGGTCACGCTGAGCTGAGCGGGTCACGACCGTGCCCTCGCGCCAGCCGTTGGTCATCGGCAGCCGCCGGTCCCGTCCGAACGCCTTGAACGTGATCTTGGTGCCCGGCGGGTACTGGCGGCGCTTGTACTCGGCCTTGTCGACCATGCGCACCACGCGATCGATGGTCCCGGGCTCGAAGCCCGCGTCCACCAGGTCGACGTAGCCGCGGTCGCCCTCGATGTAGTCGTCGAGGATGTCGTCGAGCATCAGGTAGTCGGGCAGCGAGTCGCTGTCCAGCTGACCCGGCCGCAGCTCGGCGGACGGCGGCTTGGTGATCGAATTCTCCGGGATCGGCGGGGTTTCGCCGTTCTTCTCGGCTTCCTTGTTGCGCCACTTGGCCAGGTGCCAGACGTGCGTCTTGAAGAGGTCCTTGATCGGCGCGAAGGCCCCGACGGCGTCGCCGTAGATCGTCGAGTAGCCGACGGCGAGCTCGGTCTTGTTGCCGGTGGCGAGCACCAGGTGACCGTCCTGATTGGACAGTGCCATCAGCAGCATGCCGCGGACACGGGCCTGGATGTTCTCCTCGGCGAGACCGGTCAGCCGAAGCTGTTCGACGTAGACCTTGACCATGTCCGCGATCGGCTCGACGCGATAGTGCGCGCCGATACGGCGGGCGAGGTCTTCGGCGTCGCCCTTCGAATGCTCCGAGGAGTACTCGGAAGGCATCGAGACGCCGTAGACGTTGTCGCCGCCGAGCGCGTCGGCGGCCAGCGCCGCGACGACCGCCGAGTCGATGCCGCCGGAGAAGCCGAACGTCACCGACGAGAAGCCGTTCTTGTGCACGTAGTCGCGCAGGCCGACGACGAGCGCGTGCCACACCTCGGCTTCGTCCGAAAGCGGCTCGCTGATCGCCGAGTCGGTGCTCGGCTCGTAGGCCGGGACCGGATCCTCACTGAGAACGCGGCGCTTGACCCGCAGACCCTCGAACTCGCCCTCGGCGGTGTGCCCACCCGCGACGAGGTCCGTGTCGACGACGAGCAGGTGCTCGACGAACTGCGGCGCGCGTGCCAGCAGCCGGCCGTCCGCGCCGACGACGATCGAGTCGCCGTCGAAGACGAGGTCGTCCTGACCGCCGATCTGGTTCGTGTACACCAGCGGCGCCCCGGCCTCGGCCGCGCGGCGGGCGATGAGCGGGAGGCGGATGTCGTCCTTCGCGCGCTCGTACGGCGAAGCGTTGGGCGCGACCACGAGGTCCACCCCGGCCTTGCCCAGCGCGGAGATCGGGCCGCCGTCCTGCCAGACGTCCTCGCAGATCACCATGCCGACGTCGACGCCGTGGAAGCGGACGACCTCGAGGTCCTGGCCAGGCTTGAACCAGCGGTGCTCGTCGAAGACGCCGTAATTGGGCAGGTGGTGCTTGAACTGACGGGCGACCACTTCGCCGCGGTACAGCGCGGCGGCCGCGTCGCGCGCGCCGGTCTCGTCCAAGTCGAGATAGCCGATGTAGGTGAGGATCTCGCCGCAACCGGCGTCGTCGAGCCGCTGGGCGAGCGCTTCGACCATCTGCTTCGAAGCGGAGGCGAAGGTCGGGCGGAGGGAGAGGTCCTCGACGGGGTATCCGGTGAGGGACATCTCCGGGAACACCACGATGTGGGCGCCTGCTTCGGCGGCCTTGCGGGTCCACTCGACGGTGAGCTCGGCGTTGCCTTCGAGGTCCCCGACGGTGGTGTTGACCTGGGCCAGTGCGATGCGCAGTTGCGGCATGCCGACATTCTCACCCACCGGCGTCCGCTGGGACGAGTGGATGTGTGGAATCGCCCACCTGGGTCCGGTCCGCGGTGGCGCGACCGGCGGGGGAGCAAGGGACCTTTGCTATCGCCGTGCGCCTGACCTGGGGTTTCACCCGAAAAGAGAGCGGGGGACCTTGCTGTCGCTCTCCAAAAGAGAGTGACAGCAAAGGTCCCCCGCTTCCCGCTCAGGACCGGCGCGCTACTTGCGCTTGATCATGCTCCGCACCTTCTTGATGGTCTGCTCGAAGTCGGAGTCGAACGGATTGTCGTGCACCAGGTACGTCCACGTCGTGTTCGCCCGCCGCACCCCCGCGTCGCCGAGGTCGATCCCGTCATCGGTGATCTCGGCCTCCTCGAGCGTCTTCGCCGCCCGGTCGTCCGCCTCCCCGATGATCTTGTGGAACTCGGGGATCGCCGCGCGGTGGAACTCGTCGATCGGCGTCTCCCGCGCCAGCGCCCGCAAGTGGATGCTCTCCCGCACATCGGTCAGGAACGCCAGGTGGTCCGACCACAGCTGGTCGATGTGGAACAGCAGCACCTCGCGGCTCAGCTGCTCGACCTTCGCCTCGTCGTCGACCTTCTCCGAAAGCTCCTTGAACTTATCCGGGTGCGCCTTCTCCAGCACCTCCGCCGCGTGCGCGGTCCGAAGCACCTTGCCCCGGTGTTCGAGCAGTTCACCGCGCTGCCGCTCGATCAGCCGCGTGTAGCGCCAGGTGTTCCGGTGGATCTCCAGGTCGACACCCTCGGCGACGCGCTGCGCGTGGTTGATCTGCCGCAGCGCCGCCGGGTCGGTGACCTCGCCGCTGCCGACGTCGGAACTGATGCCCTCGGGCACGTCCGGCGCGTTGGACAGGACGAGTTCGTCGTTCAGGCTCGCGAAGAACACCGCGCTGCCCGGGTCGCCCTGCCGTCCGGACCGGCCGCGCAGCTGGCCGTCCAGCCTGCTCGACGGGTAGCGGGCGGTGCCGATCACGTGCAGGCCGCCCAGCTCGACGACCTCGTCGCGGCCGTCGCCGTCCTTGCCGCCCAGCCGGATGTCGGTACCGCGCCCGGCCATCTGCGTCGAAACGGTGACCGCGCTCTTCTTGCCGGCGTCGGCGATGATCGCGGCTTCCTCGGCGTCGTTGCGCGCGTTGAGCACGACGCATTCGAGGTCGACCTTCGCCAGCTTCTCGGCCAGCTCCTCGGATTCGGCGACGTCCTGGGTGCCGACGAGGATCGGCCGCCCGGTTTCGTGCACCCGCCGGATCTCCTCCTCGATCGCGCGCAGCTTCTGCGACGGCGACCCGAAGATCCGGTCCTCCTGGTCTTCGCGGATGTTCGGCGTGTTCGGCGGGATGACCGCGACCTCGAGCTTGTAGAACTCGCGCAGCTGCTCCGCGACCGCGACCGCGGTACCGGTCATCCCCGCGACCTCGGGGTAGCGCGCGAGCAGCGCCTGCACGGTGATCGAGTCGAGGATCTCGCCCCGGTCGGTCGCCTTGACCTGCTCCTTCGCCTCGACGGCGGCCTGGAGGCCGTCCGGCCAGCGCTGCAATTCGGCGACGCGGCCGCGCGCGGCGTTGATCAGCTGCACCTTGCCGTCACGCACAAGGTAGTCGACGTCGCGGGTGAGCAGCGCGTGCGCGTGCAGCGCCACGTTCACCGCGGGCAGCCGGTCCGAACCGGTCTCGTCGTAGAGGTTGATGTCGTCGCCGAGGGCCTTCTCGACCACCGACGCGCCCGCCTTGGTCAGCCAGGCGTTGCGGCCGTCGGCGTCCGTCTCGTAGTGCAGCCCGAGCCGCAGCCGCCGGACGATGTTCGCGACCTCTTCGTCGGCGTCGGTGTGGTCGATCGACCCCGCCATCACCAGCGGCACGCGGGCCTCGTCGACCAGCACGGAGTCCGCCTCGTCCACGATCGCCACCTCGGGCTCGCGCTGGACCAGGTCTTCTTCGCGGGTGACCAGGCGGTCACGCAGCACGTCGAAGCCGATCTCGCTGACGGCGCCGTAGGTGACTTCCTTCGCGTAGGCGTCGCGGCGCTCGTCGCGGGAGTGAGCGGGCTCGATCCAGCCGACGGAGACGCCGAGCAGGTCGTAGATCGGGCCCATCCACTCCGCGTCACGGCGGGCGAGGTAGTCGTTCACCGTGACGACGTGGACGTGCTTGCCGCGCAGGGCGTACCCGGCCCCGGCCAGCGCACCGGCCAGCGTCTTGCCCTCACCGGTCTCCATCTGCACGATGTGCCCGCTGAGCAGGCCCATCGTGCCCAGGAGCTGGACGTCGAAGGCACGCTCGCCGAGGGCGCGCCGGGCGGCCTCACGGCCGAGCGCGCAGACCTCGATGAGCTGCTCGTTGCCGAAGGACGCCGCGTTCCGAAGCTTGCCGGCCCGCTCTGTCAGCTCCTCGTCGGAGAGCTTCTCCAACTCGGGCTCGAGCTTCTCGATGGCCGGCAGCAGCGCTTCGTAGCGGGTCAGCTCGACGCTGCCCGGCCGCTGGATGATCCGGCGCAGCTTCTTGCCCACCCGGCTGATCAGTGCTGCCACCCCTGTGCTCCCGTCTGTTCTTCTGCCGTCCGCACCCGTATCACCAACGCAGTGGTGGTGCGGCCGAGTTCCGCGGCCGATGGCACGATCCAACCGTGTCCACTCATGTCAGCGCCAGGTCCCGTGCCCGTCGATTCGCCGCGATCACGTTGTCCGGTGTGCTCGCGGTCACCGTCGCCGCGTGCTCGTCGGGAGAGGGTAGAACCCAGCCGCCGCCTCCGGCCACCGAGTCGCACGCTCCGTCCGGACCGGTGCCCGCAGGACTCGAGAAGTTCTACGGACAGAGTCTGACCTGGGCCGACTGTGCACCCTACGCGACATCCGATGACGCAAAAGCGGCGTTTCGAGTGAAGGACGCACAGTGCGCCCGGCTGACCGTCCCGCTCGACTACGCGAAGCCCGAAGGCGACTCGATCACGCTCGGCCTCCTGCGCCGGAAGGCGCTGAAAACCGACGAAAGGATTGGGGCGCTCGTGGTCAACCCCGGGGGTCCCGGCGCCTCCGGCATGACGGCAGCGGCCGGTCTCGCCTCCCGGACGGCGACGAATGAGCTGGGCAAACGCTTCGACATGGTCGGTTTCGACCCGCGCGGCATCGGTGCGAGCGAGCCGCAGATCCGCTGTCTGACCGACGCCGAACGCGACGCGGACCGGGCGGACGACAGCGAGACGGACGGCTCACCCGAGGGAGTGAAAAAGCAGGAGGCCGAGTCCCAGGACTTCGCGGCCAAATGCGCCGAGCGGACCCAGCACGGCCCCGCGATGCTCGCGAACGTCGGTACCCGTGACGTCGTCAAGGACATCGACATCCTGCGCTCGGTCCTCGGCGAACCGAAACTGAACTACCTCGGCTACTCCTACGGGACGCGGATCGGATCCGCCTACGCGGAGGCCTTCCCGACGAACGTTCGCGCGCTGGTCCTCGACGGGGCCGTCGACCCGGAGCAGGACTCGGTGGAGTCGCTGGTCGGGCAGGGGCAGGGCTTCGGCAAGGCGTTCGGGGAGTTCTCGAACTGGTGCGCCGCGCGGGAGGACTGCGCTCTGGGGCGCGACGCCGCCGGCGTGACGAAGGCGTTCCAGGACCTGGTGCGGCCGCTGATCGACTTCCCGGTCCCGGTCAGCGACGGCCGGAAACTGTCGTACGAGGACGCGACGACAGGCGTGATTCAGGCTCTCTACCAGGAAGATCTCTGGGAACCGCTGAACACGGCGCTCAACGATCTGAAGCGTCAGCGCGGCGACGGCCTGGAGAAGCTGGCCGACCTCTACAACGAACGCGGTGCCGACGGCCGCTACGGGACGACGCAGGACGCGTTCGTCGCGATCCGCTGCGTCGACGACCCGCGGGTCACCGATCCGGCGAAGCTCCTCGACGCGCAGAAGCGGTACGCGGAGGCGGCGCCCTTCCTCGACGACGGCAAGCCGGACGGTGCCGCCCGCGATTCCTGCGCCTTCTGGCCGGTGCCGAACACCTCGGAGCCGCACCTGCCCAACGTCGAAGGCCTGCCGAAGACGCTGGTCATCTCGACGACGAACGACCCGGCAACCCCCTACCAAGCGGGCGTCAACCTCGCGAAAGCGATCAAGGGAGCTTTGCTGACGTTCGAGGGCAACCAGCACACGGTCTTCCTCCAGGGCGTCTCGTGCGTCGACCGGATCGGCATCGACTACCTGGTGAGTGGCGCCCTGCCGGACGAGGGCACCCGCTGCACCGCCAAGTGACGACGCGATAGCAAAGGTCCCTTGCTCCCCGCCGACACCGGCCGGGGGACCAAGGGACCTTTGCTATCGCCACACCCTCTGACCAGGCATTACCCGCTCAGGGGAGCAAGGGACCTTTGCTATCGCTCGCCCCCGACGACCACCGCGTTATGCCTGGTCAACGCCAACTCCAGCATCACCGCGAAGTCCTGCGGGCTCGTCGGCGGTACCTGCAGCCACACGCGCACCAGCCGCCGCGGCTCGTCCTTCGAAATCCACAGCTTCACGAACACGTCCGACTTGATCTCCGGCACGATCCCGCCGATCACCGCGGCCGGCACCTTCGCACCGATCCGGACCGAGTCGGTGTCCTGCACCCGCTCCCACCGCTCGCCGCGCAGCTCGGTCGCCCCGATCAGCAGCCGCCGCAGCCCACCGCCCGCCCCGAGCATCGCCTGCGGCGTGTAGGCCGCCGAAGCCGGGATCAGCCGCTTCCCGTCGGGCCCGCTGAGCGTGATCTCGGAGCCGGACAACCGGTACTCGACCTTCATCCGTCCGGTGTCGTCCTGCAGGTCGGCCTTACCGACCGCGCCACCCTCGAGACTGACCTCGCCGTCGAGCCCGCGCACAGGCAGCCCGGAGACGACGCCGTTCACCCCGAGCGTGAACCGCACGCTGCGCAACGAGACGAGGGAGTCGGCCGCCGCGCTCACGAGTTCCTGGGCTGGGGGCAACGGGGGAGTCCCCGCACAGCCGCCGATGAGCCCGATCGTGAGCAGCAGCGCCGGCACGAGGTGACGGCAGCGCATGGCCAGAGCCTATGACCTTGGCCCGAATCTTTCGCACAGTGTCCTTCCGGCCGCTTCCGTCGAGGGCCGACGGCGATGACGCTGTACTCGTGCACCCTGAGACCCGACTCCACCGCGCGTGGTTCGTCGCCGCCGCCGCGTTCATCGCCCTGCTCGCCGCCGCCGGTTTCCGCGCGGCCCCCGGCGTGCTCATCGACCCTCTCCACAACGAGTTCGGCTGGTCCCGCGCGACGATCGCGTCGGCCGTTTCCGTGAACCTCGTGCTCTACGGCCTCTTCTCGCCCTTCGCGGCAGCTCTCATGGAGCGCTTCGGCATGCGACGCGTCGCTTCGACGGCGTTGTTTGTCGTCGCGCTCGGCGCGGGCGGCACGGTGTTCATGAACGCGAGCTGGCAGCTCATCCTCTGCTGGGGAGTCCTGGTCGGCGTCGGCACCGGCTCGATGGCGATGAGTTTCGCCGCGACGGTCGCCGCCCGCTGGTTCGTCCGCAGCCGCGGCGTCGTCACCGGCGTCCTCACCGCGGCGGGCGCCACCGGCCAGCTGATCTTCCTCCCGATCGTCGCGAACCTCGCCATCGACGAGGGCTGGCGGACGGCGTCGCTCGTCATCGCCATCGCCGCGCTGGCCGTCGTCCCCGTCGTCCTCCTGGTGGTCCGCGATCACCCGTCCGACGTCGGGACGACCGCCTACGGTGCCGAACCCGGCGAAGCCGCTCCCGTCACCCGCGCGGGTGGTTCCGCCCGCCGCGCGCTCTCCGTCCTCGGCTCGGCAGCGCGCACGAAGACGTTCTGGCTGCTCGCCGCCGGCTTCGCGATCTGCGGTGCGACGACGAACGGCCTGGTCAGCACCCACTTCGTTCCCGCCGCGCACGACCACGGCATGCCGCAGACCACCGCCGCCGGCCTGCTCGCCCTCGTCGGGATCTTCGACGTCGTAGGCACGATCGCCTCCGGCTGGCTCACCGACCGCGTGGACCCGCGCATCCTGCTCGGCGTCTACTACGCCCTTCGCGGCGTTTCGCTCGCCCTGTTGCCACAACTCCTGAGCGGATCGGTGGAGCCGAGCATGTGGGCGTTCATCGTCTTCTACGGCCTCGACTGGGTGGCGACGGTTCCGCCGACGGTCGCGCTCTGCGTCCGCCAGTACGGCAGCGCCGGGCCGATCGTCTTCGGCTGGGTCTTCGCCAGTCACCAGCTCGGCGCCGGTCTCGCGGCCTTCGGCGCCGGCGCGATCCGAGACTCTTCCGGCAGCTACGCGCTCGCTTGGTACATCGCCGCGGGCCTCGCGGTGCTGGCTTCGGTCGCTTCGTTGTCGATCACCAAGGCCGCGAAGCCCGAACCGGTGCTGGTGGGTCCGGCCACCACTTCCGCTTGATCGGCGCGTCGCGAAACATGTCGTTAACACCTTCTCGTTAGGGTGCGGCCATGGATCGCCAGCAGGAGTTCGTGCTCCGTACCTTGGAAGAGCGCGACATCCGTTTCGTCAGGCTCTGGTTCACGGATGTGCTGGGGTTTCTCAAGTCCGTCGCGGTGGCGCCCGCCGAACTCGAGGGCGCCTTCAGCGAGGGGATCGGCTTCGACGGATCGGCCATCGAAGGGTTCGCGCGCGTCTACGAATCCGACATGGTCGCGAAGCCCGACCCGGCCACGTTCCAGGTCCTGCCCTGGGAGACCCCGGACGGCGGCCCGTACTCGGCGCGCATGTTCTGCGACATCGCCATGCCGGACGGCTCCCCGTCCTGGGCGGACCCCCGGCACGTCCTGCGCAGGCAGCTCTCGAAGGCGGCCGAAGCGGGCTTCACCTGCTACGTCCATCCTGAGATCGAGTTCTTCCTGCTGGCCAGCCTGCCGGACGACGGCAGCGAGCCCGAACCCGCGGACAACGGCGGGTACTTCGACCAGGCCAGCCACGCGACAGCGACGCACTTCCGCCGCCACGCCATCGAGACGCTCGAGGCGATGGGGATCTCGGTCGAGTTCAGCCACCACGAGGGCGCGCCCGGCCAGCAGGAGATCGACCTCCGGTACGCCGACGCGCTGACCATGGCCGACAACGTGATGACGTTCCGCTACGTCGTCAAGGAGGTCGCGCTCACCCAGGGCGTCCGCGCGACTTTCATGCCGAAGCCGTTCACCAACCAGCCGGGTTCGGGCATGCACACCCACGTGAGCCTGTTCGAGGGTGATCGCAACGCCTTCTACGACGCGGAAGACCCGTACGAGTTGTCCGCGACGGGCAAGGCCTTCGTGGCTGGACTGCTGCACCACGCGAAGGAGATCTCGGCGGTCACCAACCAGTGGGTGAACTCCTACAAGCGGCTGATCAGCGGCAGCGAGGCCCCGACAACCGTTTCCTGGGGCCGGGCCAACCGCTCCGCGCTGGTCCGGGTGCCGATGTACTCGCCGGGCAAGGCGTCGTCACGCCGCGTGGAGATCCGCACGCTCGACTCCGCCTGCAACCCCTACCTGGCGTACTCGGTCATCCTGGCCGCCGGGCTCAAGGGCATCGAGAAGGGCTACGAGCTGCCGCCTCCGGCCGAGGACAACATCTGGCAGCTCTCGGACGCCGAACGCCGTGCGGCCGGATACGCCCAGCTCCCGCAGAACCTCGGCGAGGCGCTGGCCGAAATGGAGAAATCGGAACTTCTTCCCGAAGCGCTCGGAGAGCACGTTTACGACTTCTTCCTTCGCAACAAACGTGTTGAATGGGATAACTACCGCAGCGCGGTGACCCCGTACGAGCTGCGGACCCTACTTCCGGTTCTCTAGACGAAGGAGACCTGATGGTGCGGCGGCCGGTGTTCGGAGTTCTGACGACGTTGGTCGCCGCGACCATCGCGGCGAGTGCCGCTCCAGCGGCGTCAGCGGGCGGAAAACCTCTCGATCTCGACGCCGCCGACATCCCCGCGCTCCAGGCCCGGATGTCCTCCGGACGACTGACCGCGGTCGGTCTGACCTCGGCTTATCTCGATCGCATCCACAAGGTCGACCGAACGGTGAACTCGGTCATCGCGGTCAATCCGGCCGCGATCGCGCAAGCCGCGGAGAGCGACTCCCGGCGTCGCGCCGGCAAGACGCGGGGTCCGCTGGACGGCATCCCGATCCTGGTGAAGGACAACGTCGACACCCGGTCGCAGCAGACGACGGCGGGATCCCGGGCACTCCGCAGCAAGCCCGCGAAGGACGCGACCTTGATCCGCCGTCTGCGTGACGCGGGCGCGGTGGTCCTCGGCAAGGCGAACCTGTCCGAGTGGGCGAACTTCCGCGCCGCCAAACCCACTTCCGGGTGGTCGGGCGTCGGTGGACAGACGAACAACCCGTACGTGCTCGACCGGAACCCTTGTGGGTCTTCCGCCGGATCCGCCGCGGGTGTCGCCGCGTCGCTCGCCCAGGTCGCGATCGGCAGCGAGACCGACGGCTCGATCGTCTGCCCGGCCGGTATGACCTCGACCGTGGGGCACAAACCGAGCCTCGGCCTGGTCAGCCGCACCGGCGTGGTGCCGATCTCGGCCGAACAGGACACCACCGGACCGATGGCCAGGCACGTCGTCGACGTCGCGCTCACCCTGTCCGCGCTCCAGGGCCGCGACCCGAGCGACCCGGCCACCGGCACGTACCCGCCGAACCAGCCGACCGACTACGCTGCGCACCTGCGTCCCGGCGTGCTGAAGGGCTCCCGGATCGGGCTCTGGCGGCTGCCGGTACTCGGCCCGGACGTCGACGCTGTGATGACGAAGACCAAGAACTCGCTGGTCAAGGCTGGCGCGGAGGTCATCGAGGTGACGCCGCCGTACCAGGCCAGGCTCGGTGAACTGGAGTTCCCGGCGCTGCTCACCGAGTTCCACCGGGACATCGATCGCTACCTGGCCACGCGCCCGGAAGGCCCGCGCGACCTCGCCGCGCTGATCGCCTACAACCGGTCCGACCCGCTGGAGCAGACCTGCTTCGCCGGGCAGGAACTCTTCGAACAGGCGCTCGCCGCGCCCGGCCCGTCCGACCCCGGCTACCTGGCCGGCCGTCGCGAGCTGACCGATCTGGCGAAACGCTCGATCGACGAGACCCTCGCCAAGTACCGCCTCGACGCGATCGCCGCGCCCACCAACCCGCCCGCCTGGAAGACCGACTGCAAGACCGGCGACAACGACGTGATCCCGTCGTCGACGCCGGCCGCGGTCTCGGGGTACCCGGCCGTGACCGTGCCCGCCGGTTTCGTCGGCGAGCTCCCGGTGGGGGTTTCGTTCATGGCGGGGCTGTGGACGGACGCCCGGGTGCTCGCCTACGCGGCCGACTTCGAACGCGTCGTCCCGGCCCGCAAACCGCCTCGCTACCTGAAGACCGTCGGCTGACGGGGGTTTACACCGGCTGACCTGCGGCAATGTCGTTAAGTGACCCCCCTGTTTTCGGGGGGTTCCGGGGCATGTAATCTTCTCTTCGTCGCCAGGAACACCGGGCCGCCGGGGCCGAAAGCCCCGAGGCAAGGAACCAGGGCCGAGCGGGTTGACACCGCGAACCGGACCAGGTAACGTTCAGCGTCGGCCCACGAGCGGCCGCCGACCCCCTACGACTTACGAAGTAGGATTCGGCATGCTCGACCAAAAGCTTGTGAATATCGCTTGAAACAAAGTGTGTTGCTTGAGAACTCAAC
>NZ_MUXN01000032.1 GCF_001995215.1 Amycolatopsis azurea DSM 43854 | reverse complement strand
GTCGCTCGTCGTCGACCGGCGGTCGGCGGCGGGGCGGCGCACCGTCGCGCGGCGCGCCGTCCCGGGGACCGCCACGACGGGAAGGCGGGGGCGGAGTCTGACCGGTCCGGGACGCCGGACGGCCACGGCCCGGTGCGGCGGCGGCCGCGGGACGCGACGCGGGCTTGGCGTCGTCGCGGCGTTCCGGCTTGGCACCCGCCTTCACCTTCACCGGGGCGTCGGGGTCGCGTTCGCGGTAGATCCGGAAGAAGCCGATCGCCAAGGTGACACCGGTGGTGATGGCCATCGTCGGGAACCCGTTGATCAACGGGTTGGCGATGTCGAAGGCTCTTTCGAACATGCTCGAGCCGGCGCTGTTGTCCGAGGTCAGGAGGATGACTCCCGGGACGGTCACGGCGAGGACCAGGGGCGGCTGCACCATCGGGCCGAACAGCCCTCTGCGCTGGACGGCGACCACGGCGGCCACCGCGCCGAGCGCGTAGAAGATCTTGAACAGCAGGCCCAGGTCCTTCTGCGTCATCATGTTGATGAAGGCGCCAAGGATGGCGAGCCCGAAGCCCACCAGGACGGCGGCCCACCAGGGCAGCCCGCGCCTGGCGCCGACGAGCGGACGCTCGTCCCAGGCTACGGGAACGTCGTCGGCATCAGGATCGCTCTGGCGATCGCGAATCGCGGTCACAGGCCCCACCGTATATCCAAGCTGCGGACAAACCGCCAACAGGCGGTATGTCTATCGCCTGGTAGTGGTCATTCCGGACCACCCGGACGGACTGTCCGAGTGCTTTCCAGAGGTACTACGTGTAGGGGCGCGACAAGGTTGTCAGGCGGGTCGAAACGGAGCCTCCCATTCCGGAAATCGCAGGTAGGGAACGTCCTGCCGGGGGTGTTGGGACTGTTCCCACCACTCACGAGGCGGGTAGTTCGTCCGCCTTCCTGATCATGGGAACCGGCGCCGGGCTGCCCGACGCGTCGGTCAGCGGGGAGACCGTGCTCCGGAAGCTCTCGAGCGCTTCCAGCTCCCGCCGCCGGGCCGAGATGAAGCGCTGGAGATGGGTGCTCGACAGGTTCAGCGCGTCGACCGCGTTGCCCGCGGCCCGGTGCGCGGCCGCGGCGCCCGCCCGGACCTGCTCGACGTCCTCGACCAGGGCCCGCTCGGTCGCGGCGAACAGCGCGGCGGAGGCCAGCACGGCGAACCCGGTCGGTCCGCAGAGGAAGACCCGCCGGTCCAGCAGCCAGCGCAGCAGTTCCGGGTCGGTGTCCAGCGCGGCGACCACGGCCGCGTCGGACGGGACGAACATGATCGTCCCGTAGATCGCGTCGGCCCAGCGCTGGTAGCCCTTGCCCGCGAGTTCGGCCGCCCGCGACCGGATCTGCCGGACGTGAACGCGCAGCGCGTCGAGCCGCTCTTCGGGGTCGTCGGTCTCGACCGCTTCGGCCCAGCAGGCCATGCTCGCCTTCGCGTCGACAGGGACCGTCCGTCCGCCGCCGACCCGCAGCACCATGTCCGGCTTCGCCGCGCCGCCGCCCGCCAGGTCCGTTTGCAGCGTGAAGTGCAGCTCCTCGCGGAGCCCGAGCGCGCGTGCGGTCTCCAGGAGAACCTGTTCACCCAGTTCACCGCGGCCGCTGATCGAGGCGAAGGCGACCTCGTACCGGCGAAGCGCGAGCTGCTGCTGATCCGCCTTCGCGCGTTCGGCGGCGACCTGTTTCGCCGCCGCGTCCGCGCGCCGCATGCCGTCGTTGTACAGCCGCCACAGCAACGCGACGGCGACGAGCAGCAGGAGCGCGAGCACGACGGCCGCGGTGGTGATCACCGTCGCCACCGGTACCTCCCCTCCGGATCCGAGTCGGGGACATCATGGCGGAACCCACCGACAAAAACCGGACAGCGCGGTCGCGCTGCGTATCTGACCTGCGCCGTCCCCGGCGTGTCGGAAAGCGCAGCGGCTCCAAGGGCGCGCCTCCCCTTCCCGGCCGGTGCGCGGCCCTACCTTGGGCTGCGTGAAGCTCCTGCACACGTCCGACTGGCACATCGGCCGCACCTTCCACGGCGCCGATCTGCTCGCCGAACAGGAAGCCGTGCTCGGCCACGTCGCCGATCTCGCGGCCGCCGAATCGGTCGACGTCGTGCTCGTGTCCGGGGACATCTACGACCGCGCGGTGCCCTCGGCGGAGGCCGTCCGCGTGGCCACCACCGCGCTGGGCCGGATCCGTCAGGCCGGCGCGAAGCTGGTGATGACGCCGGGCAACCACGACTCCGCGCCGCGGCTGGGCGCGTTCGCCGAATTCGCCGCGGCGGGCGGGCTCTACCTGCGCGCCACGATCGACGGGCTCGCCGAACCGGTGCTGCTGCCCGACGAACACGGCGACGTCGCCCTTTACGGCATCCCCTACCTCGAACCGGAGCCCGCGCGCCACGCCCTCGGCGTGCCCGAGGCCCGCGGTCACACCGGCGTCCTCACCGAGGCGATGCGGCGGATCCGCGCGGATCTCGCCGCCCGTCCGTCCGGAACGCGGTCGGTGGTGCTCGCGCACGCCTTCGTCACCGGCGGCGAGCCGACCGAATCCGAGCGGACCATCGCGGTCGGCGGCGTCGAGCAGGTGCCGGGTTCGGTGTTCGACGGCGTCGATTACGTCGCGCTCGGCCACCTGCACGGCCCGCAGACCCTCGCCGAGCACCTGCGCTATTCGGGCAGTCCGCTGGCGTATTCGTTTTCCGAGACGCGCCAACGGAAATCGGTATGGCTGGTGGATCTCGGCGCGGACGGGCTCGCCGAGGTCCGGCGCCACGAACTGCCGGTCCCGCGGCACCTCGCGATGTTGCGCGGAGAGCTGGCGGAACTCCTTGAGGATCCGGAGCACGACGGGCTGACCGAACATTTCCTCTCCTTCACGGTCACCGACCGGGTCCGTCCGATCGATGCCATGCGCAAGCTGCGCGAGCGGTTCCCGTACGCCGTGCACATGGACTGGCAGCCGGAAGGCGGGCACGACGGCGCCGCGCTGAAGTACGCCGAGGCCGTCCGAGGGCGATCCGACGTCGAGATCACCCGCAGTTTCCTTGAGGACTGCCGCGGTTCCGCGCCGTCCGAAAGTGAGGAGCGGCTGGTGCTGGCGGCGCTGGGCGCGGCGGGCAGGGAGCGCGAAGTATGAGGCTGCACCGGTTGGAGGTCGCCGCTTTCGGTCCGTACGCGGGCCGTGAGGTGGTGGACTTCGACGTCCTCGGCGCCGACGGCTTGTTCCTGCTGCACGGCGACACCGGCGCGGGGAAGACGACGCTGCTCGACGCGATCGCGTTCGCGTTGTTCGGCACGGTCCCCGGCGCTCGCGGCGAGGTCAAGCGGCTGCGCTGCGATCTCGCCGAGCCCGACCAGGTCACCGAGGTCGTCCTCGAACTGACCGTCCAGGGCCAGCGGATGCGCATCGCGCGCAATCCCGAATACCAGCGGCCCAAGCGCCGGGGCGAGGGGATGACCCTCCAGCAGGCCAAGGCGGTGCTGAGCTGGGTCGGCACGGTGCCCGCCGGGCACGTGGCCGAAGGCATCACGCGGATCGACGAGGTCGCGCGCACGGTCGAGCGGCTCATCGGCATGACGCACGAGCAGTTCTTCCAGGTGGTCCTGCTGCCGCAGGGCGAGTTCGCGCGGTTCCTGCGGGCGAACACCGCCGAGCGCGAGGAACTGCTGGAGCGGCTGTTCGGCACCGAGCGGTTCTCCGATGTCGAGAACTGGTTCGCGAATCTGCGAGCCGAACGCGGCCGCGAGTTGCAGGCGAGGCAGCAGTCACTGCGGGAATGGGTCGCGCGGTTCGCGCAGGTCGCCCGGCAGGAAGCGCCCGAAGAAGGGCAGTCCGAGTGGGTCGAGGCGGTGCTCGCCGAGTCGGCCGAGCGCGTCGGCCAGGCTCAGGAACGGGACGCGAAGGCGCGCGCGGCGGCCGAGAAGGCCGAGGCCGTCTGGCAGGAGAACCGGTCCACCGCGGAGCGGATCCGCCGCGTGCGCACCGCGTACACGCGGCTCTCGGCGATCGCCGAGCAGGCGGATCAGCGCGCGGAGTGGGCGGACGAGGTCGAGGCGGCGCACCGGGCGGCCGGTGTGGTCGCGGAAGCGGATCTTCTCGAGCGCAGGCTGGATCAGCTCGCGGAGGCCGAAGCCACGGAGGCGCTCCGTGCGCAAGAAGTGCCTGACGCCGCCGACAATTCCGCCGCCGAGCTTCGCGCCCGCGCCCGCGGACTGCATGAAGAGGCGGGCGCGCTCGCCGAACTCGTGGCGGAAAGCGAGCAGCAGCAACGGGATCTGGTTCGCCGCGAGCAGCTGAGCACCGCCGCCGAGGAGGCGGAGAAGCAGTCCGAGGAGTTCGCCGCCGAACTCGAATCCACGCCGGAGAAGATCACGGCGTCGCGGGCCGAGGTGCTCGCGGCCGCCGAAGCCGAGGCGAAACTCGAAGGTGCCCGCACCCGGTTCGAAGAGTTGACGGCGCTGGTCCGGGACGCCGACGAGGTGCCTCGGGCGGAGCAGGCCGTCGAACAGGCGCGGGGACTGGTCCGCGACGCCGTCGACGTCCATCAGCAGGCGCGGCAGCATCGCTTGGACCTCCGTGAGCGCCGCCTCGACGGGATGGCGGCCGAACTCGCCGCCGGACTGGCCGCGGGTGAGGACTGCCCGGTCTGCGGGGCGACCGAGCATCCGGCGCCCGCCACGCACACCGGCGGTCTCGTCGATCCCGAGGACGAACGCCGCGCCGAAGCCGCCGAGCAGCAGGCCGACAAGCGACGGGAGAAGGCGCAGGCTTCGCTGCTGGAAGCCGAAGGACGGCTGAAGGTACTGGTCGAGCGGTTGCGCGGGCGCACCGCCGAGGCGCTGCGGGCCGAACTCGGCGAGGCGCGGGAGCTGGGCACGTCGCTGTCGGGAACGGCTCGTCGCAAGCCCGCCCTGGAGAAGCGGCTCCTCGAACTGGAACGCAAGGCCGAGCAGCTGGCCGAACGCCGTCGCGTGTCGGGGCAGCGGGCGGCCGAGGCCGCCACCGAGGTCCGAGGCCTCACGGAACGGCTGGCGGAACGGGAACGGCGGCTGGAGGCCGCGCGCGGCGAGTTCGCCGACGTCGCCGCTCGGCGGCAGCATCTGCTCGGCTTCGCGACCCGCTTGGACGTGCTCGCCGAAGCGCGGCTCGGCGTCGCGGGTGCTCGTGAGCGCCGTGACGAGCAGGCGAAACTGGTCAAGGAAGCGCTGCGGGCCAAGGGTTTCGCGGATCTCGACGAGATGCGCGCCGCGTCGCGGCCGGACGAGCAGATCACGAAACTGGAAGCGAGCATCGCCGACGCGAAGGTGATGGAGCAGGCCGCCCGACAGGAACTCGCTCAGCCCGAGTTGTTCGGCATTTCGCCGGAGGACGAGATCGACGTCGCGGCCTCCGAGGAAGCGGCGCGCGACACCCGTGGCGAGGCGGAACAGGCGCTCGTCGCCCTGCGGACGGCCACTTCGCGGCACAACGACCTGGCGAAAGTGGCCGACCGGATGACGTCCTTGTTGGCGGACCTTGCGCCGGTCGAAGAGCGGTACAACGAACTGAAGGCCTTGGCCGAGGTGGTCAACGGACGCGGGCAGAACGCGCGGAAGATGTCGCTGCGCTCGTACGTCCTGGCCGCGAGGCTGGAGGAGGTCGCGGTCGCGGCGACCGCCCGCCTTCGGACGATGAGCCAGGGCCGCTACTCCTTCGTGCACTCGGACGCGGCAGGCGCCCGGGGCACTCGCGGCGGGCTCGGTCTCGACGTGCTCGACGACTACTCCGGCACCGTGAGGCCCGCGAAGACGCTTTCGGGCGGCGAGTCCTTCCTCGCGTCGCTCTCACTGGCGCTGGGGCTCGCCGACGTCGTCGCCGCCGAGACCGGCGGAGCGCTGCTGGACACCCTGTTCATCGACGAAGGCTTCGGCACCCTGGACGCCGAGACGCTCGACATCGTCATGAACATCCTCGACGAGCTTCGCGCCGGTGGCCGGGTGGTCGGGCTGGTCTCACACGTGGAGGAACTGCGGCAGCGGATCCCGACCCGGCTTCGGATCCGAAAGGCGCGTACGGGCTCTTCGGTCGAGATCCACGCCGCCTGACTGGCTTAGGCTGTTTCGTGGCTCAGCAGCCACTGCTTCGCCGGTACACCCCACCGGAAGTTCCCCACGCCTCCGCCGGTCCGCACCACCCGGTGGCACGGCACGAACAGGGCCGCCGCGTTCTTCGCGCAGGCCGACGCGGCCGCCCGCACCGCCGACGGATTCCCCGCCAGCGCCGCGTATTCCGCGTAGCTCACCGGCTCGCCGGCGGGCACCTTCCGCAGGATTTCCCAAGCGTGCTCCCGGAAAGCGCCGGACCGCTGCCGTACCTCGATGTCGGCGACGGCGGCCAGATCGCCGTCGTGGTACCGGCGGATAGCGGTGCTCACCGGCCCCAGGTCCCGTCGCTGCTTCACCTCGCCGGGAAGCAGCGACGGCGAGATCAGCGGCGTCAGCTCGCCGACGTCGCCCGTCCAGCCCGAGGCGAGCACGGCCCCGTCACCCGCCACCACGGCGGTGAACGGGCCGATCTTCGTGTCCATTGTGGACCAATACGCGATGCTCATTTCTCTCCCTTTCAAGCGCGCCACAGGTACATGCCGGCGTACGAGGACCAGGGTTGCCAGGCCCGCCCTCGTTCGGCCAGCGTCTTTTCGTCGTCGGCGATGCCGAGCGCGGCCGCTCCCCGGCGCAGCGCGGGATCGCCGGTCAGCAGGACGTCCGGCGCGCCCAGGACGCGCATCAGGACGTAGTCCGCGGTCCGGGGGTCGATTCCCGGGAGTTCCAGCAGTTCCGCCCGCAACTCCGCGGGATCGCGGCCGACGTGGACCGAAACCCCGTCCGCCAGCGCGCGAGCCACCGCGGCCACTCGTTCCGGACCGTGTCCGGCGACCCGCTCCGCCGTCGGGAACAGCGTGGTCAACCCTTCGAGTGACTCGTCGCAGCTGGGCACGCGCTCGCCGAGGGCGTCGGCGAGCGACGCCGTCTCGGCGGGGGACAGCAACGCGCGCAGCACGAGTTCGTCGCCGTCGACAGCGCCGGGCACCCGGATGCCCGGGATCGCCTCGACCAGCGGCGCGAGCGCCGGGGCGGCCCCGAGCACCCGCGTGACCGCCTCGGGGTCGGCGTCGAGGTCGAGCAGCCGCCGCACCCTGGCCACCGCGCTGCTCAGGTCGCGCAGGTCGGTGAGCCGCAGGTCGCAGCGGACGTGGTCGTCCTTCGCGGTCAGCCACACCACGCCCGCGCCGTGCGCGAGCCGCAGCGTGCGTCCGTAGCCGGTCACGCCGGAATCGTCTCGCGTCACGTGCTCGACGCCCGGGACGGCCCGGTCGGCCAGGAAGTTCAGCACCCCGTCCGCGTCGAACGGTTTGCGGAACGGCAGCCGCAGGCTCAGCCGGGTCCCGGTCGGCGTCTCCTCGGCCTTCCGACGCCCGCGACGCAGGCTCGCCGCGCGAAGCTGCGAAGGCGTCGTCGCGAACACCTCGCGGATCGTCTCGTTGAACTGGCGGACGCTGGAGAAACCCGCCGCGAACGCGACGTCGGTCAGCGGGAGCCCGGACATCTCGATCAGCAGCCGCGCGGAGTGCGCCCGGTGCGCTCTGGCCAGCGCCAGCGGCCCCGCGCCGAGTTCGGCGGTGAGGACGCGCCCGAGCTGGCGTTCGGAATAGCCGAGCCGGCGCGCGAGCCCCGGGACGCCGTCGCGTTCGACGGTCCCGTCCGAGATGAGCCTCATCGCCCGCGCGGCGAGGTCGGCCCGGATGTCCCAGTCGGGCGAGCCGGGGACGGCGTCGGGGAGGCAGCGTCGGCAGGCGCGGAAGCCGTTGGCCTGCGCGGCCGCCGACGTCGGGTAGAAACGGACGTTCTGCTGCTTCGGCGTCGACGCGGGGCAGGACGGACGGCAGTAGATCCCGGTGGTGGCGACGGCCATGATGAACTGGCCGTCGAACCGGGAATCACGGGCGGCGACGGCGCGGTAACACCGTTCGGTGTCGCGCCACACGGCCCGTTCGGCCAGGGTCTGCTCGGTCATGACGTCGATCGTGCCACCAGGTCGAGGGCGCGGCTGGCGGAAATCCGACACGGCGATCAAGGCCTCGGCGGATGCGGTGGCGGGCGGCACGTAGACTTCTGGCCCGTGAGTCTCACCCTCGGCATCGTCGGCCTGCCCAACGTCGGCAAGTCCACCCTGTTCAACGCGCTGACCCGCAACGACGTGCTCGCGGCGAACTACCCGTTCGCGACGATCGAGCCCAACGTCGGCGTCGTCCCGCTGCCGGACCCGCGGCTGGACGAACTCGCCAAGGTGTTCGGCTCCGAGCGGACCGTGCCCGCCGTCGTGTCCTTTGTGGACATCGCGGGCATCGTGAAGGGTGCCTCCGAGGGGGCGGGGCTCGGCAACAAGTTCCTCGCGAACATCCGCGAGGCGAACGCGATCTGCCAGGTCGTCCGTGTCTTCGACGACCCGGACGTGATCCACGTCGACGACCGGATCGACCCGGCGAGCGACATCGAGACGATCAACACCGAGCTGATCCTCGCCGACCTGCAGACGCTCGACAAGGCGCTGCACCGGCTCGAGAAGGAGGCGCGGACCAAGAAGGAAGCCAAGCCCGCCCTCGACAACGCGGTCAAGGCCAAGGAGATCCTCGACGGCGGCCGGACCCTGTTCCAGGCGCAGAAGGAGGTCGACTTCGAAGCGCTGCGCGAGCTGAGCCTGCTCACCACGAAGCCGTTCCTCTACGTCTTCAACGCCGACGAGGGCATCCTCACCGACGAGTCCCGTCGCGAAGAGCTGGCCAAGATGGTCGCCCCCGCGGACGCGGTGTTCCTCGACGCGAAGGTCGAATTCGAGCTGCTCGAACTGGACGACGAGGAGTCCGTGCGCGAGCTGCTGGAGTCCGTCGGCCAGCACGAGCCCGGCCTCTACTCGCTGGCGCGCGCCGGCTTCCACACCCTCGGCCTCCAGACGTACCTGACCGCGGGCCCCAAGGAGTCGCGCGCCTGGACGATCCCGCAGGGCGCGACCGCCCCGCAGGCCGCGGGCGTCATCCACACCGACTTCGAGCGCGGCTTCATCAAGGCCGAGGTCGTCTCGTACGACGACCTGATCGAGAACGGCTCCATGGCCGCCGCCCGGTCCGCCGGGAAGGTGCGGATGGAGGGCAAGGACTACATCATGGCGGACGGCGACGTGGTGGAGTTCCGCTTCAACGTCTGAGCCGGCCAAGAAGGTGTTTGGCATTCGGGCGTCCCCAATGCCGCATTGGAGACGCTGAGTGTCCCCAATGCCGCATTGGGGACACTCAGCGACCGAGCCTTACGAGCGCGCTACTTCCGCAGCAGGTTGTAAGCGGCGGATCCGATCAGCTCAAGCGAAACCTGAAGCCGCTCAAGGGAAACGTTGTCCTTGATGGTGTCTTCAGGCGTGTGGTAGGTCGGCTCCAGCAGCGCCGGGCCGCCCTCGCCGCGCCAACTGAAGTTGCCCGAAGCGATGCCGCGCTCGAAGAACGGCACGTGGTCGCTCGAACCGCGTGCGACCGGGCCCTTCACCTGCGGGTCGTAGCCGAGCCGTTTGGCGGCGGCGTTGACGGCCGCGGTCGTGGCGTTGTCGGCGCCGTCGACCGAAAGCAGCCAGTAGATGTTCGCCGGGTCGTAGCTGGTGGCGACCATGTCGTTCTGGAAGCAGCCCGCGATCCGCTTCGCTTCCGGGTCGGACAGGTTCGAGACGTAGTGCCGCGAGCCGATCAGCCCGTACTCCTCCGAACCCCACAGCGCGAACCGCAGCGCCTTGTTCGTCGGCAGGTACCGCAGGACTCGCGCGAGTTCGAGGCACAGCACGGTGCCGCTGCCGTCGTCGTTGGCGCCCGGCGACCCGGGGACGCTGTCGTAGTGCGCGGTCACCATGACCACGCCGTTGTCCTTGCCGGGGAAGGTGGCGGGCCGCTCGGCGATGACGTTGTACGACGTCAGGTTCTTGTGGTGGGTCGCCGTGACCTTCGCGGTGACCGAGCCCTTGGCGAGCCGTTCGCGCAAGCGCTCCACCTGCACCTGCGCCAGGCCGAGCACCGGCACGGTGACCGGGGTGGCGAGCGTCGGGGAGAACGCGGACAGCTTCCGCGCCGGGTCCGCGCTCACCCGGCCGATCAGCACGGCGTCCGCTCCGCGCTGCGCTGCCGTGAGGTACGCGTCGGCCTTGTTCGTCACGGCGGCGATCAGCACGATCTTGCCGGTGAGGTCGTCGGGCAGTGTGTTCCCGTCACCGGCGTCGACGACGACGGCCTCGCGCGTGACGTCCTGCGCGCCCTGCGGCGAGGAGCCGGTCTGCCAGCTGTCGCGGCCGATCGACAGCCCGCCCAGGAACTTGTCGGCGATCGGGAACGGCTGCAGGGTGACCTGGTAGCGCAGTTCGCGCAGCACCTTCGCGATGTAGTCCTTGGCCCGCAGTTCGCCTTCGGTTCCGGCGATCCGGGGGCCGATCTTGTCGCTGAGCACCCGCAGGTGCTCCAGCGCCCGCCGCGACCGGACCCGCGCGATCACGGGGTAATCGCCGAAGTCCAGCGACGGCGGGAACTGCGCGCCCGGACGTTGCTGCGTGGCCGCGGCGGCGGTGCCGGGGTTCAACCCGATCGTCGCCGCGCCCGCCAGTGCCACCGCGCCCGCGAGCACCTCACGTCTGCGCAGACCTGCCATGGAACACCCCTCACTTCTCGGAGAACCTCGTTCGAGTAGCTAAGAGTCGGAAAGCCGCCGGAACAACCTCCGATCGTCCCCTTTTTCCGGTTCAGCGCACGGCGACCCGGTGGTAGGCCTGCGAGACGGCGACGACTCCGCTGATCGCCGCCGCGATCACCCCTCCGATCAGCAGGACGGTCCCCACGAACGGCCCGAAGTCGCCGACGTCGGCGAGCCGTCCCCAGAACGAGCCTTCGAGCAACGCGCCGACGAGGATGAACACCGGCGCGACGATGCCGAGGAAGAGGATCCAGCGGAACCGGGCGGACAACGTCAGGACGAGGATCCCGGTGATGCCGAGGATGAACGGGCCGGGCGGGATGTCCGGGAATCCGGGGACGCCCGACGCGATCTGGATGATCAGGCCGGCGACGCCCGCGAACAGGAAGAAGGCGTTGGCGACGGCCGCGGTGGAACGGTTCATGGCGGAACTCCTCACTGGATCGGATGACCACTGAAGAGTCCTCTTCGCGGACGCGGAGGGCGTCGGCCCGGAAGCGGCAATCGGGCCTACGCGGACCTGCGTAGGGGTTCGCCGAGGACCTCGGTGACCTCCGCCGAAATCGCCGTCACCAGCGCTTCGCCGAACACGCAGAGCGTGTACTCCCACGGATGCCCGAACGTGCCCAGCCGGAAGTCCGGCGTCAGGTACACGTAGTAGTCGCCGTCCGGGAACGGGCTGAGCGGCCAGTCCTTCGCGGACGTCGGGAACCGGTACGACTCGTGATGCCAGTCGAGCGCGTACAACTCGTCGGCGCAGGAGGCGAGGCCTCGCTGGATCACGGCGACCATCCGGTCCAGCAGGAGGTACCCAGGGTCGTCGTCGAGGGCGGACAGGCTCCAGGTCGCCGATCCCGCGGGCTCGTCGATCCCCGGCCACTCGAACCGGTCGGTGCTCGGCCGGAAGGCGAACTCCGCGTAGAAGCGGCTCCACACTTGCCGGTACTCGGCGTCCCCCAGCGTTTCGATGCTCACGCCGGGAAAATACGCGCCACAGGAGTGATACCAGAGTGGTATCATCGACGCATGGCCATGACCTTGAGGTTGAACGACGAGCAGGAGCGCGCTCTCGCCCTGCTGGCGGAGGCCGACGGTGTGAGCAAGCACGAAGCCACGGTCCGCGCCATCACCGAGACCGCCGCGCGTCGCGTCCGTGACGATCGTGTCCGGGCGCTGTCCCACGACGGCAGGGAGCGTTACGCCGCTCTGCTCGACCGTCTCGCCCAGTGATCGAGTACCTCACCGTCGAAGACCTCTTGGCGCTCGCGGAGGACCTCCGTGTGCCCAAGATCCGTGATCTCGGGCTGCTCGATTCCGCCGCGCATCGCCCGCAGGCTTCCCTGATGGGCAGGGACGCGTATCCGACGCTGCACGAGAAGGCGGCGGTGCTGCTGGAGTCGGTCGTCCGCAACCATCCGCTCATCGACGGCAACAAGCGCCTCGCCTGGATGGCGACGTTCGTCTTCTACGGGCTCAACGGGCACGACCTCGACGCGCCGGAGGACGACGCGTACGACCTGGTGATCGCGATGTCCATCGGATCGCGCACCTACCAGGACGCCGCGGTCGAGTTGGCCGTGTGGGCGAAGCCGCTCGGGTAGCTGCGAGCCGCTAGCCGAGAAGGCCGAGCACGACGATCGTCAGCAGCGTGATGGCGGCGGCGAAGGTGGTCACCCAGGCGCGCTGGGCGGCGGTGATGGAGGCGTTGTTCACGGCGGCTCTCCGGGGCGAGAAGCGACAGGTCCGCCGGGAACAGCGCGTTGATCAGGCTCCGCGTTACCTGTGAAACGTGAGTGTGATCAAGCTCACTGATCGTGCTGATGATGCCGATCGCGCGCCGTGTACCAGAGCACTCCGGCAGCGGCCGCCACCATCGCGCCGAATGCGGAGAAACCCACCACGATCGCCTGCGTCATCATTCGTCCTTTTCTCTTCGGTCGTATCCGGGAGACGTCCGAGAAGCGGTGTCGTGGCGCGGTCGTTGCGGACGTCACACAGCGTCGAGTACCCCGTCGATCTGCGACGCAAGCGCGAAGTCCTTCTCCGTCAGCCCTCCGGCGGAGTGCGTGCTGAGCCGGAACGTCACAGTCCGCCAGCGGATGTCGATGTCGGGATGGTGGTCGGCCGCCTCCGCCAGTTCGGCCACCTTGTCCACCGCTTCGATGGCCTTCGGGAAGCTCGGCAGCTTCGCCGTCCGCTCGATCGTGACGCCGTCACGCGTCCAGCCGGAGAGTTTGGTCACGGCCTCGTCGGCCTGCTTGTCGTTCAAGATTTCCGCCATGACTCCATGGTGGTACGCCGTCGGCTACGCTGCACGTTTGCCACGGGTCCCCCCTTGAAAACAGCAGGAGGCTAGATGAAACGCGCCCTCCGCACGGTCGTTGCGGCAGGCACGGTGGCCGCCCTCGTCGCGGGCTGCTCGCTCTCCGGGAACACGGGGAACGACCCGCAGGCGCCGTCGACGGTCACCCTCGTCACCCACGACTCGTGGCTCGCCCCGCAGGAGGTCCTCGACGCGTTCGAGCGGCAGTCCGGGATCAAGATCTCCGTGCTCAAGCAGGGTGACGCGGGCGCGCTGACCAACAAACTGGTGCTGACCAAGGCGAACCCGATCGGGGACGTCGCGTACGGCATCGACTCGACGTTCGCCTCCCGCGCGCTCGCCGAGGGCGTTTTCGAGCAGTACACCAGCCCCGAAGCCGATCGCGGCCCGCAGCGGTACTCGGTCGACCCCGAGCACCGGCTCTCCGCCGTCGACCTCGGCGACGTCTGCGTCAACGTCGACAGCCGGTACTTCGTGGACAAGGGGATCCCGGAGCCGAAGTCGTTCGCGGACCTGACCGACGCCAAGTACAAGGACCTGATGGTCGCCGAGAGCCCCGCGACGTCGTCGCCGGGCCTGGCGTTCCTGCTCGGCACCGTCGCCCAGTTCGGCGAGCAGGGCTGGCAGGCGTACTGGACGCAGCTGAAGGCGAACGGTCTCAAGACGGTCAGTGGCTGGGAAGAGGCCTACACCAAGGAATTCTCCGGTTCTTCGGGCAAGGGCCCGCGTCCGATCGTCGTTTCCTACGCTTCGTCGCCCGCCGCCGAACTCGGTGACGACGGCAAGCCGCGGACGAAGGCACTGCTGGACACCTGTTACCGCCAGGTCGAGTACGCGGGCGTGCTCGCGGGCGGCAAGCAGGTCGAGAAGGCCCGCAAGGTCGTGGACTTCCTGCTGTCCCAGCAGTTCCAGGTGACCGTGGCGAGCAACATGTACGTGTACCCGGCCCGTCAGGGCGTCGAGCTCCCGCAGGGCTGGGCGCAGGCCGCACCGCTGCCGCAGCAGCCGAAGACGCTCGAACCGGCCAAGATCCAGGCCGGGCGCGAGCAGTGGATCGCCCAGTGGCGCACGCTACTCGAAGGCTGAGCACGCCGAGGCTGACTTTCCGAGGAGCCGGGCTGGCCGCACTCGCCGTGCTGCCGCTCGGTTTCCTCGTGCTCTTCTTCGCCTGGCCGGTCGCGGCGATCATCGGCCGGGGCTTCGGTTCCGGCGGCGTCGGCACGGCCATCGGCGACCCGCTGACCTGGAAGCTCGCGGGATTCACCGTGGCGAGCGCCGGGGTTTCGACGATCGTCGCGGTGCTCGCGGGCCTGCCGGTCGCGTTCCTGCTCGCGCGGGTGAAGCTGCCGGGGGTCTCGCTGGTCCGGACGCTCGTGCTGGTGCCGTTCGTGCTGCCCACCGTCGTGGTCGGCCTGGCGTTCCGCGCGCTCTGGCCCGACGGGGGACTGCTGCCGCTGGTACTGGCCAACGCCTTCTTCAATGTCGCCGTCGTCGCGCGCACGGTTTCCGGGCTGTGGAGTCATCTCGACCCGCGCACCGTGGACGCGGCGCGGGCACTCGGCGCGTCACCGTGGCGGGCCTTCCGTACGGTGACGCTGCCCGCGCTCGCGCCCGCCATCGCGTCGTCGGCGGCGGTGGTGTTCCTGTTCTGCGCCACCAGTTTCGGGGTCGTGCTCATTCTCGGCGGGGCGAAGTACCGCACCCTGGAGACCGAGATCTACCTGCGCACGGTCGAACTGCTCGACCTCTCCGGCGCGGCGGCGCTGTCCCTGGTGCAGTTCGCCGCTGTTGTCGCCGCGCTCGTCGTCGGGGCGTTCGCGAGGCGGCGCCGGGAAAACGCGGTACGCCTGCGTTCGGGCAGCGAGACCGCGAGGCGGCCGAGGGGCGGCGAGTGGTGGGCCGCGGGCGCCGGGCTCGCGGTGATCGCGCTCCTGATGACGCCGATCGTGGCGCTGCTCGTGGAGTCCGTGTCCACTTCGGACGGTTGGAGCCTCGCCGGGTACGAAGCGCTCGCGGGCCGGGGATCCCGTGGCGCGCTCCAGGTCTCGGGCTGGGACGCGGCGTCGATGTCGCTGCGGACGGCGTTCGACGCGACGACGCTCGCGATGATCATCGGCGTGCTGGCCTCGGTCGTGCTGGTCGCGTTGCGCCGCACGCCGGGCAGGCTCGCGCGGGGCATGGGCGAGACGATGGACGCGGCACTGATGCTCCCGCTGGGGGTGTCCGCGGTGACCGTCGGTTTCGGCTACCTCGTCACGCTCGACGCGCTGCCGGGCGACCTGCGGACGTCGCCGCTGCTGGTGCCGCTCGCGCAGGCGCTGGTGATCATCCCGCTGATCGTGCGGATGGTGCTGCCGGTGCTGCGGTCGGTCGACGTCCGGCTGCGGCAGGCCGCGTCGACCCTCGGCGCGAGCCCCGGCCGGGTGTGGCGGGAGATCGATCTCCCGCTGACGGCGCGTTCGCTGGTCGCGGCCGCCGGTTTCGGTTACGTGGTCGCGCTCGGCGAGTTCGGCGCGACGAGCTTCCTGGCCAGGCCGGACGCGCCGACGCTGCCGGTCGCCGTTGCGACGCTGATCTCGCGGCCGGGGGAGCTGAACAACCAGATGGCCTACGCGGCCTGCGCGCTGCTCATGATCGTGACCGTGGTGGCGGTGGTGCTGATCGACCGGTTCGGCGCGGTCCGCGGGCAGAATTCGGTAGGGGAGTTCTAGTGTCGCTGTCGGTACGGGATCTGACCGTCCACTATGGATCCTTCGCGGCGGTGAAGGACGCGCGGCTGGACATCGCCGACGGCGAGGTGCTGGCGCTGCTCGGCCCTTCCGGTTCGGGGAAGTCGACGCTGCTGCGGGCGATCACCGGACTGGAACCGCTGACTTCGGGCACCGTGCGGTGGGACGGCGAGGACCTGTCCGGCGTCCCGGTGCACCGGCGGGAGTTCGGGCTGGTCTTCCAGGACGGGCAACTGTTCCCGCACAAGGACGTCGCCTCGAACATCGCCTTCGGCCTGCGGATGCACGACGTCCCCCGCACCGAGCACGCCGAGCGGGTCCGGGCGCTGCTGGAGCTGGTCGGGCTGAGCGGCTACGAGCGGCGCAGGGTCACCGAGTTGTCCGGCGGGCAGGCGCAGCGGGTGGCGCTGGCCCGCGCGCTGGCGCCGGAACCGCGGTTGCTGCTGCTGGACGAGCCACTGTCCGGTTTGGACGCCGGACTGCGGGAACAGCTGGCGATCGACCTCGCGGCACTGCTGCGGCGCAGCAAGATCACCGCGCTCCTGGTCACGCACGACCAGGAGGAGGCGTTCACCCTCGCCGACCGGGTCGCCGTGCTCGACGACGGCGAGATCCGGCAGGAAGGCGCGGTGCGCCGCGTCTGGCGGCAGCCGGTGGACGAGGACGTGGCGCGGTTCCTCGGCGTGACCACGTTCGTCGACGGCGAGGCGTCCGGCGGCGTGGTGCGGACGCCGCTCGGCGAGGTCACGCTGCCCGACGTCGAGGACGGCGCGGTGCAGCTGGGACTGCGGCCGCACGGGCTGCGGGTGTCCCAGGACGGCGTCGAAGGCGAGGTCACCGCCGTGGTGCACCGGCGGGAACACGTCCGGCTCGTGGTGGCGCCCGGCGGCGATCTGGCTGGAGTGTCCACTGTGGACGCCGTCGCGCCGGTGACCGCCGATCTGCGCCCGGGGGACACCGTGCGGCTCGCACTGGACCCCGACGGCGTCGCCCAGCTCCGCGATTAGTCCTCTGAATGCGGTAGTCCGGTCCGAACCTTGCGGTTTACCCCAGGGTTCGCCGGGCTCGCCCGCCATACCGTCGTCACCATGCTCCTGAAGACGATCTTGTCCCTCGTTCTCGCCGTCGGTCCGGTCGCCGCACCGGCCACGCCGGACATCCCGGCCGCCGAACTGCACTCCCGGCTGGCCGCCCTCGCCGCCGGCCGCGACATCACGGCCGGGCTGATCCACGTCCGGAACGGCCGCGGCCAGTGGTCGGACGCGGTGGGCGTACGTGACCTGTCGTCCGGGGCGCCGGCCGCCGCCGACGGCCATTTCCGGATCGGCAGCGTCACCAAGACCTTCGCGGCCACGGTGCTCCTGCAGCTGGTCGACGAGCGACGGCTGGCACTCGACGATCCGATCGAGCGCCACCTGCCCGGTGTCGTGCCCGACGGCGGGCGCGTCACCGTCCGGCACGTCCTGCAGCACACCAGCGGCCTGCACGACTACATGAGCGAACCGGGCTACTCGACCAACCGCTGGCGGGCCGATGCCCGCTTCGACGACTACACGCCTTCGCAACTGCTGAAGGTGGCGTTCGCGAAAGGCCCGGACTTCGAGAACCCGGGCGAGTCCTGGCACTACTCGAACACCAACTACGTCGTGGCCGGCCTGCTGGTCGAGAAGCTGACCGGACATTCGTACGGCGAGGAGGTCTCGCGGCGAATCCTGCGTCCGCTCGACCTCAGGAACACCAGCGTGCCCGGCCACCGTCCCTCCCTGCCCGCCCCGCACGCCCGTGGCTACGAACCGCTGCCCACGACCCCCGCGACGATCGTGGACGCCACCGACATGGATCCGTCGCTGGACTGGGCGGCAGGCGAGATGATCTCCACCACGCGCGACCTGACCACGTTCGTCACCGCTCTGCTTCAGGGCAGGCTGACGAGCAAGCAGAGCCTCGCGGAGATGCGGCGGATGCGGGACGCGGTCCCGTTGTTCCGCTACGGCCTGGGTTTGCAGGAGTTCGCGATCCCCTGCGCGGACGGCCCCAAGCCGGTGTGGGGGCACACCGGACAGCTGATCGGCTATGTCACCGTCGCCTTCACCGACGGGAAGGGCAAGTCGCTGACCCTGTCCCTCAATCCGTACGAGCAGGACCCGCCCACCGAAGCCGTGGTCTCCATGGCGGCGGCGGTCTTCTGCCGCTGAAGGGGACTTTCCCCTCAGCTCACGCGACGAAGGGGCCCTTCACCGCGTCGCATGCGGTGAAGGGCCCCCTCGGCCCCCTGTCGAGCGAGTCAGCCGTCCCGTGTGGTCAGGCGCGAGTAAGCGGGACCCGCGTGCTCGGAGGCGGATCTCGCGTGCTTGGAGGCGTGACTCACGTGATTGAAGGCGGAACTCACGTGACTGGGCGCCGAACTCGGGTGTGCGGCGTCTGATCACGCGAGTTTCGCTTCCAAGCACGCGAGTTCGGTCTCTGATCACGCGAGTTCCGCCTTCGAGCACGTCACGCGAAACCGTCCGGCAGCAGGTCCTCGGAAACATCGGCTCTGGCCCGAGTCGCCACTCACGGCCGTGTCGGCCCAGGTCAGGGTCAGCCGTCTCGGGTGGTCAGGCGCGAGTAGGCGATCGAGAGCCCGATGACGATGTAGCAGGCGGCCCGCAGGGCGCCTTCGCCGAGCAGCGTGGTGTCCAGCGGATCCATCAGCACCGAGGCCGGCGCCATCGACCAGTCCTTGTTGAGCAGGAAGGGATGCAGCCACGAGACCGCGTCCAGGAAGCCCAGGATGGTGAACACGATCGTCCCGGCCAGCACCGAGGCGACCACCAGCATCGGATGCTCGGTGAACGACGAGATCGCGAGCGCGACCGCGCCGACCGCCCACAGCTGCAGCGTGATCCACAGGGCCACGATCAGGAGCCTGCCCAGCGCGTCCCACACGCTCAGCGTCGAGCCGGTGAGGGTGAACATCGAGTCGGTGCCGCTGATGATCAGCCCGGTGACGAACCCGGTGAACGTCATGGCCAGCACCGCGAGCACCGACACCGTCGCGACGCCGAACGCCTTGATCGCGAGCAGCTTGCCCCGCCCGACCGGCGCGATCAGCCAGCCCCGCAGGGTGCCGTGCGCGGCCTCGCCGGCGATCGCGTCCGCCCCGGCCATCGCCGAAGCGAGCGGCAGGAGCAGTGCCAGCGTCATGGTCAGCGCCGCGACCGGCAGGATGAACCCGTTGTTCATCGCGGACGCCAGTAGCGCGCCGTCTCCTCCGCCGCCACCGCCGTTCGCCTCCGCCGGGTCGACCAGCGTCAGCGCGACCCCGATCACGATCGGGATCAGCGCGAGCAGCCCCAGCACGGCCAGCGTGCGGGGCCGCCGGAAGATCCAGCGCAGTTCGGCGCGGTACAACCGGAGCAGGCCGACACTGTCCTGGCCGGTCCGTGCCGCGGGTGCCGCGGCCAGAGCGTGGGTCACGACTCCCCCTCACCGTCTACAGTGGACTCCGGCTGGGTCAGCCGGGCGAACAGGTCCTCCAGCCCGGTCCGGGCCCGTGACGCCTCGTGCACGGCCACCCCGGCCGTCACCAGATGACGCAGCACGTCGGGGGCCTCGGCGGCGGTGAGGTCCACGCGGACGCCGTCCGGCGTGAGCCTGCTGCCGATCCTGTTCTCCCGCAAGGTCTCCACCGCGAGTTCGGCGTCCGGCGTCCGCACCAGCAGGGCCGCGTTCCCCGACTCCAGCAGTTCCGTGAGCTCGCCCTGGGCGATCACGTTCCCCGACTGGAGCACCGCGACGTGCGTGCAGGTCGCCTCGACCTCGGCCAGCAGATGCGACGACACCAGCACGGTGACGCCGTCCGCGTGCAGTTCGGCGATGATCCGGCGGATCTCCCTGGTACCGGCCGGATCGAGACCGTTGGTCGGCTCGTCGAGCACGATCATCCGCCGCGGCACGAGCAGCGCGCTCGCCAGCCCCATCCGCTGCTTCATGCCCAGCGAATACCCCTTGTAGCGCCGGGTCGCGGCGTCGCTCAGGCCGACGCGCTCGAGCGCGGCGTCGACCGCGCCCGGGATCCCGGCCGAGGCCAGCCTCGGTTCGGCCGCGGCCACGCGCAGCAGGTTCTCCCGCCCGGAGAGAAAAGGGTGGAAGCCCGGCCCTTCGACCAGCGCGCCGACGTCGGGCAGCGCGTGCGCCGCCTCGTCGGGCATCTTCTTGCCGAAGAGTTCGACCTCGCCCTCGGTGGGCCGCACGAGTCCGAGCAGCATCCGGATGGTCGTCGTCTTGCCCGAACCGTTGGGGCCGAGCATCCCCAGCACGGCGCCTTCGGGGACGTCGAGATCGACGTGGTCCACGGCCACCGTGCGGCCGTAGACCTTGCGCAGGCCCCTGGTGCGGGCCGCCATGGGTACCGCCGGAGCGGACGCCTCCAGGGAGGCGTCCGTCCCGGCTTCGAAAGTGGTGGTCACTTCGCGGCCAAAGCCTCGAAGAGGACCTGCTCCGGCACCGCGCCGACGGCGAAGCGGCCGTCGTCGGTCAGCACGCCGCTGCCGACCTTGGTGGTCACCAGCCAGCCGCTGCCCCAGGCACCGCTGACCGGCTTGGCGAACCGCGAAAGCATCGCCTTCGGGTCGACCTGGCGGCCTTCCTCGTCCTTCGCGCTACCGGCCTTGGCCAGCGCGTCGGCCGGGATCTTCCCGGTGATCGCGGTGTCCCAGCCGTCGCCGACGACCTTGACGTCGGACTTCGCCTGCTCGGCGAGTTCACGGTTCTTCGGGTCGACCTCGGCGGTCTTCTCGGTCACCTTCGCGCCCTTCGGCGGGGTGAACTCGAAGTTCGACGCGGGCTGGTCCGCGAAGGTGATCTCGCTGAAGGAGACCTCGAGCGCCGGGGAGGCGGTGCCGTTGGCCAGCACCGTCAGCCGCAGCGGCATCCGGGTCTGCTCGTCGATCGCGACGCGGATCTCGCGCAGCAGCGTCCGCTCGGTCGGCTTCGGGGTCAGCACCAGTTCGTACGCCGAACGGTTCGCCACCGAGGACGTCCCGTCGACGGCGATCGTGCTGCTCTCGCGCACCTTGCCGAGCAGCTCCGACGCGACGGTGGCCGGGTCGACGGCCTGGCCCTCGGTCTTGTTCTGGTGCTCCTTGGCCAGGTCGTCCGGGATGGTGACCTTGGTCGCGGAGTTGTCCTTGGAGTCGTACTCCCAGACGGTCTGGCCGTTGCGGACGATGGTGTGCTGGCTGGAGCCCTCGGTGAGCGACACCTTGCTCTTGCCCGCGCCGTCGGTGGAGATCTGCGCCGAGTCGACGTTGAGCGCGGCCGCGCCGGGCAGCGTGCTGCCGATCTGCGGCAGGCCGAGGTCGTTGTCGACCTTGACCTTCCCCTCGAACGCCGCCGGCTTCGCGTTGAGCGTGGACTGAACCAGCTCCTCGGCGCTGATCTGCGGCAGCACCGGGGCGTCACCCGCGCTGGCGGGCATCGCGACGACGGCGAGCCCGCCGACGCCCAGTGCCGTCCCCACCACCGCCGCGGTGATGGCCTTCCTCTTCGGATCCATGCTGTCTCTCCCTGTTTCCCCGAACCCCAGTGTGCTCGGGTCTTGGCGACAACGCTTCCCCGGAAACGCTGAGATACCACTCAGACTCCGCCGCCTGAGCTGAGATGGCGCTGAGAGCTCGCGCGTGAGCTGGTGAAAGCGTGAATGATGAGGGACGTGAAACCTCGAGTACTGGTGGTCGACGACGAGCCCGGCGTCCGCAAGGCGTTGCAGCGGGGGCTGCGCGCCGAGGACATGGACGTGGTCACGGCGGCCGACGGGCCCAGCGGCCTGCGGCTCGCGCAGACGGGTTCGTTCGACGTCGTCCTGCTCGACATCATGCTTCCGGGTCTCTCCGGCTACCGCGTGCTCGAACGGCTGCGGGCCCTCGGCGTCACCACGCCGGTGCTGATGATCTCGGCGAAGGACGGCGAGGTCGACCAGGCGGACGGTCTCGACCTCGGCGCCGACGGCTACCTCGTGAAGCCGTTCTCGTTCGTCGTCCTGGTCGCGCAGGTGCGCGCGGTGCTCCGGCGGGCGTCGCCGGACGCGATCCGCGGGCCGCTGCGGATCGGCGCGCTCGAAGTCGACCGGAGCCTGCGCCAGGTCCGCTACGACGGCGTCGACGTGGCGTTCAGTCCCCGCGAGTTCGCGCTGCTGGAGGTGCTGGCCGGCCGCGCGGGCACGGTGGTCACCAAGGACGAGCTGCTGCGCGCCGTCTGGGGTGACGAACAGGCCGCGACCCGCAACGTCGTCGAGGTCTACGTCGGCTACGTGCGCCGCAAACTCGACGCGGTCGGTGCGGGCGCGCTGGTCCGGACCGTGCGCGGGCACGGCTACCTGGCCTCGGACCCGCAGCTCGACGAAGTGATCGCCCCGGCGGGACAGGGGTGATCGGCTCACCGTCGTGGTGGCGCCGCCGTTCGCTCCAGGTCCGGATCACCCTGCTCACGGCCGCGGTCACGCTCGGCTTCCTGCTCGGCCTGGCGGCGGTCGCCGGGGACAACCTCCAGCCGCTGCTCATCGGCTCGGTCGACGACGAACTCGGCGCCCAGCTGGAGATCGCGAAGGCCGACGTCGCCGCCGGGCGGCCACCGACGGCCTCGGCGGTCACCGTCCGCGTCCTCGACACCGGCGGAAGCCCGGTGGACGGCCTGCCCGCCGCGAACCTCGGCCCTGCTGAGGTCCGCGCGCTGAAGGCGGGCGAATCGGTCACGACCGGTGGCGAGCACAGCTGGCGCTGGGTGGGCACCGTGATCACCGCGCCGGACGGCCAGCAACGGCTGGTCGCCGCTGGAGCCGGTCTGGTCGGCTTCGCCACCGCCGTGCACTCCGGTGGGCTGTGGCTGTTCGTCGTCGCGTCGGTCGGCGCGGTGGGCGCCGGGATCGCGACGTGGCTGCTGGTCCGGTTCGCGCTGCGGCCGGTGTCGCGGATGCGCGGGTCGGTGCGGGCCCTCCCCCCGGGCGCGCGGCTGCCGCTGCCGGATTCGCACGACGAACTCCGCGCGCTCGCGGAGGAGTTCAACGCGCTGCTGGCCCGGCAGGAGGAGGGCGCCGACCGGCTGCGGCGGTTCACCGGGGACGCCGCGCACGAGCTCCGGTCACCGGTCGCGTCGATCCGGGTGCAGGCCGAGGTCGCCGTCACCAATCCCGATCCCGACCTCTCCCAGGAGACGCTCTCCGACATCCTGGAGGAGTCGGAACGGCTTTCCGCGCTGCTCGACGGGCTGCTGGCGCTGGCGAGGTCGGACGCGGGGGAGGTGCCGCCCGCGGAACCGGTCGAGCTGGTGAGCGAGGTGCGGGCCGCGGTCGCGCGGATGCCCGCCGACGCGCCGGAGGTCCGGGTGACCGGCACGGTCGGGACGGCGTGGGCGCTGGCCACGCACGCCGAGGTCGAACTGGTGCTGAGCAATCTGCTGCGCAACGCCTGCCGGTACGCGCGCGGCGAGATCGTGGTGTCGGTGCTCGCGTCGCGGTCTTCGGTGCGGGTGGTGGTCGACGACGACGGGCCGGGTATCGCGCCGGAGCACCGGGAACGGGTCTTCGACCGCTTCTACCGCGTTTCCGATTCGCGGGCGCGGTCCTCCGGCGGTACCGGGCTGGGACTGGCGATGGTCGCGGAGGCCGTCCGGCGGCGCGGGGGCCGGGTCCGCGTCGGTGAGTCACCCGACGGCGGGGCGCGCTTCCAGATCGTCTGGCAGGCGGCCCGGCCTGGTTAAGGTGGCGGCGTGGTGATCGTGGGCGCCGCCATCGTGCGGAACGGACGGCTGCTGGCGCAGCAGCGGGCTTGGCCCGCCGACCACGCCGGGCAATGGGAACTGCCGGGCGGGCGGGTCGAAGACGGCGAAAGCGACGAGGCCGCCTTGGCGCGTGAGTGCCTGGAGGAGCTGGACGTCGCCGTGACGGTCGGCGGCAGGGTCGGTGACGACGTCCCGCTGCCGAAGGGGAAGGTGCTGCGGATCTACGCCGCTTCGCTGGTCAGCGCGGGGGATGAGCCGCGGGCGGTGGAGCACGAGGACGTCCGGTGGATCTCCGCGCGCGACCTCGACGACCTCGACTGGCTCCCCGCCGACCGCGTCCTCCTCCCGGCCCTGCACACCCTGCTCGCAAGTCCGTGAAGGACTCCTTGAGGGACTCTGGGTCCCTCAAGGAGTCCTTCACGGAACTTCAACCGGCACCTCTTTCAACCAGCGCCGATGAGGCGAAGGGCGGACTGCAGCCGGTGCTCACCGCGTTCCGCCGCCCGGACGGCACCCGCCTTGCGGACCCGCTCCAGCTCGCCGGGATCGGCCAGCAGCGCCAGGGCACGCTCCCGGACCGGCCGCAGCTCCTCGATGAGCGCTTCGGCGACGGCCTCTTTGACCTGGCCGTAGGAGTCGAACTCCTCGGCGAGGTCTTCGGGCTTCTCCCTGGTGCACGCCGCGAGGATGTCGAGCAGGTTCGCCATCCCCGGCCGGGTTTCCGGCGCGTAGGCGGGCTTCGACCCGCCATCGGTCTTCGCGCGTCTGATCTTGCGCCTGACCTGGTCGGCCTCGTCGAGGATGAAGACGACGCCCGCCTCGTCCCGGGTCGACTTCGACATCTTCCGCGTCGGCTCGGCGAGGTCCATCACCCGCGCCCCGGCGGGCGGCAGCACCGCCTTCGGCATGGTGAACACGTCGCCGTAGGTGGAGTTGAACCGCTTGGCCAGCGTTCTCGCCAGTTCGACGTGCTGCCGCTGGTCCTCGCCGACCGGGACCTCGTCCGCGCCCTGGAGCAGGATGTCCGCCGCCATCAGCACCGGATAGGTCAGCAGGGAGAGCCGGACCCCGGCCTGGCCCTTCGACTTCTCCTTGAACTGGATCATCCTGGCGGCCTCGCCGTAGTTGCAGGTGCATTCGAGGACCCAGTTGAGGGCGCCCAGTTCGCGGGCTATATCGGATTGCACGAACACGCGGTCCGGCTCGATCCCGGCCGCGATCAGCACGGCCAGCTGTTCCGACGCCATCGAACGCAGCTTCGCCGGATTGTGCGAGTTCGTCATGGCGTGCAGGTCGGAGACGAAGTACAGGTCGTCCGGCCCGCCCTCGTCCGCCCAGCGCCGAATGGCCCCCAGGTGGTTCCCGACGTGGACGTGGCCGGACGGGGTGATCCCGGACAACCTGATCATCTGCCTTCTTCCTTCCGGATTCGGGCCGCCCCAGGGTCCGGGCACGAAAAGGCCGCCCGGTGGGGCGGCCTCGGTGGTGCGCTCGGCTGGTTCAGCGCAGGACTCGGGGGCCGCCGGAGGGCGGCCACCACTGGGCGTTCTGCGCGCGCATGCCCACCATCCTAACCACGTCCCCGCGAGTAGTCCTCCGGACGCGGTAGTT
This sequence comes from Amycolatopsis azurea DSM 43854, assembly GCF_001995215.1. Taxonomy (GTDB): domain Bacteria; phylum Actinomycetota; class Actinomycetes; order Mycobacteriales; family Pseudonocardiaceae; genus Amycolatopsis; species Amycolatopsis azurea. Next base: position 18,870 of record NZ_MUXN01000032.1, on the reverse strand, counting down.
CGGCGTCGAACTTTCGCATCCAGAGGACGAAATGCGGGATGATTTCACTCATTCCGGGCACGGAGCGTCAACACTTCATATCGGCTGATCCAGTACGCCTGTCACATTGGAGATCCGGGTCTACCTTCATCTCATGTATGTCGTCCTGTTGACCTACACCGCCCCTATCGAAGAAATCGACTATGTGCTCCCGGATCACGCCGACTGGCTGACCAAGCAGTACGAGCACGGCAATTTCCTCGCCTCCGGCAGGCGCAACCCGCGCATCGGCGGCGTCATCATCACCAGGCCCATGGCCAGGGGAAAGCTGGACGCGATCCTCGCGACGGACCCCTTCTCGGTCAAGCACATGGCCGCCTACGAGGTGATCGAGTTCTCGCCGACCCGAACCGCGCCGGAACTGCGGTCGGTCAACGAGGCGGTGGTGCACTGACGATCATTGCCGACGGCGCGGTCAAGCCGCTTTCGCGATCTTCGTTTTCGCCTTTTTGAGGGCGAGAACGGGGCATTTCCCGCATCGCGACTTCGAGCGGCAGCATTTCTTCTTGACCTTGCCGGACTTCATCCATTTACGCACGAGCTTGTGCGGGTCGTCGGGTAGTTTCTTGCCCACTCGCGCTCCTTGCCGGACTGTGTCGGCGACGTACCCACGTTAGGTGAGGCTAACCGATCTTGGGGCGTGGGGCTGCTCACAGTTCGGCTACAGGTACGCTGGTGTGGTCCGCGTATGGCCAAAGTCGGCCGGTCGTGTCTCGAACGCGCGAGCGCGGGCACCACACCCGAACTTGAAACCTTTGGAGCTCTCGCGTGCCCGCAGCCAGCGCCACCGCAGTCGATGCCGGCCGCTCGTCCGGCAAGACCCGGCCCGACCTGCGCAACGTCGCCATCGTCGCCCACGTCGACCACGGCAAGACGACCCTCGTCGACGCCATGCTCCGACAGTCCGGCGCGTTCGAGGAACGCGCCGAACTCGTCGACCGCGTGATGGACTCCGGAGAGCTCGAGCGGGAAAAGGGCATCACCATCCTCGCGAAGAACACCTCCATCCATCGCGAGACCGAGAACGGCCCGGTGACGATCAACGTCATCGACACCCCCGGCCACGCCGACTTCGGCGGCGAGGTCGAACGCGGCCTCGCCATGGTCGACGGCGTCGTCCTGCTGGTGGACGCCAGCGAGGGCCCGCTCCCGCAGACCCGGTTCGTGCTCCGCAAGACCCTCGAAGCCGGTCTGCCGGTGATCCTGGTCGTCAACAAGACCGACCGCCCCGACGCCCGGATCTCCGAGGTCGTCGAGGAGACCCACGACCTGCTGCTCGACCTGGCCGGTGACATCGAGGACGCCGACCTCGACGCGATCCTCGACCTCCCGGTCGTCTTCGCCTCCGCCCGGTCCGGCAAGGCGAGCCTCGAGCAGCCCGCGGACGGCGCCGTGCCCGAGAGCGAGAACCTCGACCCGCTGTTCGAGACCCTGCTGCGTCACGTGCCGCCGCCCTTCGCGGACAAGGAAGGCCCGCTGCGCGCGCTGGTCACCAACCTCGACGCGTCGAACTTCCTCGGCCGGATCGCGCTGATCCGCATCCACTCCGGCAACCTGCGCAAGGGCCAGACCGTGGCCTGGATGCGCGAGGACGGCAGCATCCAGAACGTCCGGATCTCCGAGCTGCTGGTCACCGAGGCGCTCACCCGCGTCCCGGCGACCGAGGCCAGCGCGGGCGAACTGGTCGCCATCGCCGGCATCCCGGACATCACCATCGGCGACACCCTCGCCGACGTCGAAAACCCGGAGGCGCTGCCCCGGATCGCCGTCGACGAACCCGCCATCTCGATGACCATCGGTGTCAACACCTCGCCGCTGGCCGGCCGCAGCGGTGGCGACAAGGTCACCGCCCGCCTGGTCAAGGCCCGGCTGGACCAGGAGCTGATCGGTAACGTCAGCATCAAGGTGCTGCCGACCGAGCGCCCCGACACCTGGGAGGTCCAGGGCCGTGGCGAGCTGGCGCTGGCGATCCTCGTCGAGCAGATGCGCCGTGAGGGCTTCGAGCTGACCGTCGGCAAGCCGCAGGTGGTCACCAAGATGATCGACGGCAAGCTGCACGAGCCGTTCGAGCGCCTGTCGATCGACGCCCCGGAGGAGCACCTCGGCGGCATCACGCAGCTGCTGGCCGCCCGCAAGGGCCGCATGGAGCACATGGGCGGGCACGGCTCCGGCCGGATCAAGCTCGACTACGTCCTCCCGGCGCGTGGCCTGATCGGCTTCCGCACCGACTTCCTCACCGAGACCCGCGGCACCGGTATCGCGAACCACGTGTTCGAGGGGTACTTCCCGTGGGCGGGCGAGATCCGCACCCGCCACTCCGGTTCCCTGGTCGCCGACCGCTCGGGCCCCATCACCGCGTACGCGATGATCCAGCTCGCCGACCGCGGCACCTTCTTCGTGGAGCCGGGCGCCGAGGTGTACGAGGGCATGGTCGTCGGTGAGAACCCGCGTGCCGAGGACCTCGACATCAACATCACGAAAGAGAAGAAGCTGACCAACATGCGTCAGTCCTCCGCCGACGTGATGGAGACGCTGGCCCGCCCGCGCAAGATGGGCCTGGAAGAGGCGCTGGAGTTCTGCTCCGTCGACGAGTGCGTCGAGGTCGCCCCCGACGTCGTCCGGATCCGCAAGGTCACGCTGGACGTCAACCAGCGCGCCAAGGAGCGCAACAAGATGAAGAACCGCGGCTGATCCGCTCAACGCAACGCCGAAGGGCGTCTGCTCACTCACTGTGAGTAGGCGCCCTTCGGCGTTTTCGGCGGCAAAAGCGATCACGCACCGTATTCGATCGGGTGTTCCTCGTGAGAACAAGTCCTTTCCCGACAATTCCGCCGGGAAAGCGATCTCCATTTTGGACGGTGTTCACAGCGCCGGAACGCACTTCGCGGCACGGCGAGAAGTGCGGTGCGCCGAGAACGCGGATCAGGCGCGGCGCGAAACAAAAGATCCTAAATGCGTCCGGACGGTACTCGCGAGCACATCGTTTACTTCGATCAATCGTCCGGTGGCGAACATTCCGGCGGGCCGTTCCGGAATGTTCCGGGTCGCGGAACCCATTGCCGATCGAGCCCGTTTGGGCGGGTCCCGAAAAGTGTCGGCCGGGCAGGAACCCCGGCGGCCTCCCGGACGTCCACCGGAGGAGGGCGGTATCCGGTCGGGCGACGGCCGGGCCGATATGGGAATCTCGCTGCCGAGGCCATGTCCGGCGTGATAGCTCTATGGCGACGGGGCGAGGGACAAACCAGGAGGATCCAGGCGTGCGGTCATCGACCACTGCGGCACCCATGCTGGCGTGCGCGGCCGTGCTCCTCGCCGCCTGCAGCAACACACCGCCCCCGCCCGTGGTCAGCTCGTCGGCCTCGCCGGTGAGCACGTCGACCACGAAGACGCCTTCGCAGGTCGTCGTGGGTGTCGACGACGTCCTCGGCGGCTACAACCCGCACAACCTCGCCGACGCCTCCCAGGTGACGTCGGCGCTTTCGCAGCTCCTGCTCCCGTCGGTGTTCCGCCCGAAGGACGACGGCAGCTTCGAGCTGGACAAGAGCCTGATGAAGTCCGCCGAGGTCGTCTCGCAGCAGCCGTTCACGGTCGCGTACACGATCCGGCCGGACGCCTCCTGGTCCGACAGCGCGCCGATCGCCGCCGAGGACTTCGCCTACCTCCGCGAGGCGATGCGCGACCAGCCCGGCGTCATCGGCGCCGCGGGCTACCGGCTGATCTCGGACATCCAGTCGCGTGAAGGCGGCAAACGCGTCGAGGTCACCTTCTCGAAGCCGTACCCGGGCTGGCAGACGCTCTTCGGCAACCTCCTGCCCGCCCATCTGCTCAAGGACGCCCCGAGCGGCTGGCAGGGCGCGCTGGCGACGGCGTTCCCGGCCGTCGGCGGCCCGTACTCCATCAAGGGCCTCGACACGGCGCGCGGAGAGGTCGTCCTGGAGCGCAACGAGCGCTATTGGGAGAAACCCTCCGCCCTCGACCGGATCGTGCTCCGTGCGGCCGATGAGGACGGCACACTGGCCGCTCTGCGCAGCGGCAACGACCAGTTCGCGATGACGAGGACCGGTGGCACCGGTCTCAAGCGCCTCGGCGAGCTCGGCTCGGCCGTCCAGCTGCACACGGTCGCCCGGCCCACGGTCGCGCAGATCCTCCTGCGGCCGGTGAGCGCGACGCTTTCGGATCCCAAGGTGCGCGAAGGCGTCACCGCGCTGATCGACCGCGGGAAGCTGATCACCGAGGCGGCGAAGGGCGGCCCGTCGGACAAGCTCCGCGCCGACGCCCAGGTCCGCGTCCCGTCGGCCCCGGGCTTCCAGCCGACGATCCCGGCCCCGGGCCCGCCGTCGGCGGCGGATCCGGTCAAGGGCGAGGAACTGCTCAAAACCGCCGGGTACACCAAGGAAGCCGGGACCTGGCGCAAGAACGGGAAGAACCTTTCGCTGGTCGTCGCCTCGCCCGCCAAGCAGGAGCCGTACGCGACGATCGCGAAGGAGCTGACGGCGCAACTGGTGGCCGCGGGGATCGAGGTCAACGCGATCGCGCCGCAGCCGAGGGAGCTGTTCTCGACGCTGCTGGCCATGCCGGTGCTCAACGGGGTCCAGCAGACGACCCCGGAAGGCGCGGGCAACGTCGGCATCGACATCGCGGTGATCGGCCAGGTCACCGGCGGTGCGGACGTCGCGTCGGCGCTGGCGTCCACGTTCGGCTGCCGCCCCGATCAGCTCACCGAGAAGACCAAGGCCGTCGTCCCGGGGAACCCGCTGGGCTTCTGCGACCCGGCGCTGCAGCCGTCGATCGACGCGGCCCTGACCGGCACCACCCCGGTCGCCGACACGCTTTCGACCCTGGAACCGGAATTGTGGCGTCGGAATGTTGCGATTCCGTTGTTCCAGCTGGCCGATACCCTGGCCATCGGCTCTGGTATTTCCGGAGTAACCGCAGGTCCTCCTATGGTGGGCCCTTTCGGGTCGGCGGTGAACTGGACGAGGGGTCCGAAGTAGCCGTTTCGAGTCCGAGTCCACCCCTGGAGGGTGACCTTTCCCGGCACGTTCGAGTGGCTGACCGATTCCTCAAGGTAACCGGTGTATTTCTTGATGTCAGCCGCAAGTTACCCTTTGGTCACGATCGCCCCGGAACTGGTGACTGTTCGTGCATTTCCTTTCTAGCGTGCACCCGCAGTGCGCCAAATGAGTGTCGCTTGGCGTGTCATAGGCTCCGGGCCATCTCACCGGAGCGGTGTGGGGTCCTGTTCCGATCTCAGGAGCCCAGTGCTAGGAGGGCACACTTCATGAGGAAGTCCAAGGCAGTCTCCGCCTGGTCGCTGGTCGCGGCCTCCGCGCTTGTGCTGAGCGCATGCAGCGGTGGCGACAGCGGCAGTACCGACCAGAACGGGTCGTCGACCGATATCAAGAGCATGGCGACCGGCAAGGCGCAGAACGGTGAGAACTTCAAGCTCGCGGACACCAAGGGCTACGAAGGCACCGTCACGGTGGGCATCGACGACGGGTACTCGGGCTACAACAACGACACGCCCGACACCAACACGTCGTACAACACCTACATCCTGACCGCCGTGCTCGCCGGCGCCGATGTGCTCGACGGCAACAACAAGGTGCTGCTGAACAACGACGTGTTCGACTCCTGGGAGGTCACCTCCAAGGCGCCGCAGACCGTCGTCTACAAGATTAAGCCGAACGTCAAGTGGTCGGACAACGAGGCGTTCGACTGCGACGACATGTACCTGTCGTGGCTGGCGCACTCCGGCAAGGCGAAGACCTCCGACGGCAAGCAGGCCTTCCTCGCCGCTTCGACGACCGGCTACCAGCTGATCAACGAGGCGACCTGTAAGGACGACCTGACCTTCGAGACCAAGTACACCGAGCCGTACCTGGACTACAAGGGTCTGTTCAACTCGACCGCGATCATGCCGGCGCACATCGTCGAGAAGCGGTCGAACGTCCCCGACATCACCAAGCTGACCCCGACCAGCGACGCCGCGCAGCTCAAGGCCGCCGGTGAGTTCTGGACCAACGGCTTCAAGGCCTTCAAGGCCGAGGACATGCCGGCTTCGGGTCCGTACAAGATCACCGCGTTCGACGCCAACCAGAAGGCCGTCACGCTCGAGAAGAACCCGAACTGGATCGGTGGCAAGGGTGGCCCCTCCAAGATCGTCGTGAAGGCGATGGAGGACACCAAGGCCATGGCGACCGCGCTGCAGAACGGCGAGATCGACATCGCCGCTTCGACCCAGCCCGACGCCACCGCCGCCGGCACCATGAAGAGCCTCGCCGCTCAGGGTGTCACCTACGGTTCGGCCTCGCAGCTGACCTTCGAGCACATCGACCTGAACTACAAGCGCATGTTCAAGGACAAGAACCTGCGCAAGGCGTTCTTCGAGGTCGTCAACCGCCAGGAGATCACCGACAAGCTGCTGAAGGAGGTCCAGGCCGACGCGACCCCGCTGAACAGCATCGTGTTCATGCCGGGCGAGCAGGGCTTCAAGGACCTGTACAGCAGCAAGGCCGGTCTGGGCGCCGAGGCCGCGGCCAAGACGCTGACCGACGCCGGCTGGGTCAAGGGTGGCGACGGCATCTTCGCCAAGGACGGCCAGCGCGCGTCGTTCAAGATCTCGCACAACCAGAACACCCGCCGTCAGCAGACCGTCGAGATCATCATCTCGCAGGCCAAGGCCGCCGGCATCGAGATCACGGACGACCAGGACGCCAACTTCCTGAAGGGTGGCCGTCTCGCGGCCAGCGACTACGACGCCGCGCTCTTCGGCTGGTCCGCCGCTCCGTTCAAGGCCGAGCAGAAGTCGATCTACATCACCCGTGTCGACGACAGCAGCCAGAACTACCAGGGTCTGTCGAACCCGACGATCGACTCCTCCTTCGAGGCGGCCGTGAAGGCCACCGACGAGGCGGTCCAGCTGGAGAGCTACCAGAAGGCCGACCAGGCGATCGCGGACGAGTACGCGACCCTGCCGCTGTTCCAGACCCCGTCCATGTGGGCGTTCAAGGGCATCGACCGCACTTACATGCAGTCGTACAACGGTGTCCTGTGGAACGTCGGTGAGTGGGAGCAGAAGAAGTAGGGCTTCCGCCCGCTTTTTCACCACTCGCTTACGCGATCCTGGTGGTAGGGGGGCCCGGCCACAAGCCGGGCCCCCGTACCCGCCGGAAGTAGCTGTTGACCGTAGGGTTACCGCCACTACGGTGGACAACCGGGCAGCGGTCCAGCACTTCGGCGACCAGGCCCGGATGAGGAGCAGTTCGTTGAACCTGGTGATCTACATTCTTCGCCGTCTGGCGATATCGATTCCCGTCCTGTTGGTCGGGACTTTCCTGTGTTTCGTCATGGTCGCCGGCACCGGTGACCCGCTCGCCGAGATGAAGAGCAATCCGGCCATGAGCAAGGAAGCCATCGCGCAGATGGCCTCGCAGCTCGGGCTGGACCAGAGCATCGTGCCCCGGTACTTCACTTGGCTCGGCAACTTCGTCACCGGCGACTGGGGCGTTTCCATCGCACAGGGCAACGCGCAGGCCCCGGTGTTCCCGAAGGTCATGGCCGCGTTCGAGGTCACCTTGAAGCTCGTCGTCGGAGCCGAGATCCTCGCGCTCGTCCTCGGCGTCCTCGTCGGTGTGGTCGCGGCGGTCAAGCAGTACTCGATCATCGACTACATCGCCACCACGCTGGCCTTCCTGCTGTTCTCGATGCCGATCTTCTGTGTCGCCATCGTGCTCAAGCGGTACGCGATCGAGTTCAACGGCTGGGTGCGGGACCTGGGACTGTCCGATGTGCTCGGTAACCCCTGGATCCGGACGACGAGCCCGGAATCGCTGAATTTGGACGGTCCAGGCGGTTTCCTGGCGAGTTATATCGGCGCCTATCTGCTGCCGACGTTGTCCATCATGGCGATCAGCTTCGCCGCGTACAGCCGGTTCCAGCGCGCTTCGATGCTGGAGACGCTGAACGCGGACTACGTGCGGACCGCGCGGGCGAAGGGCCTCGGCAACGGCCGGGTCATCTTCCGCCACGCCTTCCGGAACGCGCTCATCCCGGTGACCACCCTGTTCTCCGTCAACTTCGGTGCCGTGCTCTCGGGCGCGATCATCACCGAGACGGTGTTCAACTGGAATGGCATGGGCAAGCTGCTCGTCGAAGCCGTGACCAAGAGCGATACGCAGGTGATGATGGGCTGGCTGGTGCTCATCGCCAGCAGCATCATCGTCGCCAACCTGATCGCCGACCTGATGTACGGCATCCTGGACCCGAGGATTCGCGTTGGCTGACTTGAATTCCCTTATCTCGGCGGAAGACTCCAAGTCCGCCGACGGCACGCTTCCGGCAGAGGCCCTGCCCGAACCACGGAGCCAGGGCAAGCTGGTCCTGCGCAAGTTCCTGCGGCACAAGCTGGCGATGATCTGTACGGCGGTGCTCCTGCTCCTGGTACTGACCGTGCTGATCATGCCGATCTTCTGGCCGCACAGCTACGAGGACAGCTCCTTCCCGTCCTTCGCGAGGCCCAGCGCGGACTATCCGCTCGGGACGACGCAGGTCGGCAAGGAGATGGTGTCGCAGATCCTGCGCGGCACCCAGTACTCGCTGCTGATCGCGCTGGTGGTGTCGATCATCGCCACCACCATCGGCACCGTCTTCGGTGCGATGGCGGGCTACCTGCGCGGCTTCACCGACTCCGCGATCTCGCGCGTGACGGACCTGTTCCTGATCGTCCCGCAGATCGCCGCCGCCGCCATCCTGGCGAAGGTGTTCGGTGGCGGCAGCTGGTACATCGTCGCGATGGTGCTGGCGGCGTTCGGCTGGATGCCGATCGCGCGGATCGCCAGGGCCGAGGCGATGTCCTTGTCCCAGCGGGAGTTCGTGGACGCCGCCCGCGCGTCCGGCGCCGGGACCTTCCACATCGTGTTCAAGCACCTGGTGCCGAACATGGTCGGCCTGATCACGGTCAACGCCACCCTCGCGGTCGCGCAGGCCGTGCTGATCGAGGCGGCGCTGTCCTTCATCGGGCTGGGGGTGCAGCTGCCGGACACCTCGCTCGGCCGCGTCATCCTCGAGAACTACGCGCAGCTGCAGAACCGGCCGGCGCTGTTCTTCGGCCCGTTCATCGTGCTGGTGCTGATCTCGCTGACGATCAACTTCATCGGTGACGGCCTGCGGGACGCTTTCGACCCGCGGCAGCGGAAGATGAAGGCGTAAGGCTCTCTTAGCGCGTGAAGGCCCCCTTCCCTCGGCTCACCCGAGGGAAGGGGGCCTTCACGCGTTTCAGGGCTTGTGAGGATGTCCCGAGCCGGGGCTGTCGTGTGACTGAGTGGACGACGCGTGTGATCAGACGGACGACACGCGTGACTGGCTGGACGACACGCTCGTCGCCGGGGTCCCACTCCGTGTCGTCCGCCCCGTCACACGTGTCGTCCGCTCAGTCACACGTGTCGTCCATCTGATCACGCGAGACCGCGCGACCGTAGGTACCTGAGACACGCTTGGTTCTGACCCGAATCGCCACTCACGACCCACGCCCACTGCGCTTCCGGGTCCAAGTACAGGAAGGCCCCCTTGCTTGCGCCAGGCGCAAGCAAGGGGGCCTTCACGTACCTCTGAGGGTCAGTCGGCCACCGGGGCGAGCTTGCCCGCCTCCCAGGCCGCACGCCGCTCGGCCTGCAGCACCGGGTCCGCGACCGGGGCGGCCGAGAGCAGACGGCGCGTGTAGTCCTCGCGCGGCGAGTGCAGCACCTGGTCACGGGTGCCGACCTCGACCAGCTTGCCGTACTGCATCACCGCGACGCGGTCGGCCAGCAGGTCGACGACGGCGAGGTCGTGGCTGATGAACAGGCAGGCGAACTGCAGCGAGCGCTGCAGGTCCAGGAACAGGTCCAGCACGCGAGCCTGCACCGACACGTCCAGCGCCGAGGTGGGCTCGTCCGCGATCAGCAGCGCCGGGTCGAGCGAGAGCGCCCGCGCGATGGCGACGCGCTGGCGCTGGCCGCCGGACAGCTCGTGCGGGTACCGGTTGCGGTAGTGGCCGCCGAGCTCGACCTTGTCCAAAAGGGACGTCACGCGCTCGTTCAGGGCCTTGCCCGACAGGAACTTGTGCAGCACCATCGGCTCGGCGATCGACTCGCCGATGGTCATCTTCGGGTCCAGTGTGGACGCCGGGTCCTGGAACACGATCGAGAAGTAGCGGCGCAGCGGGCGCAGCTCCTTGTTCGACATGTTCGTGATGTCCTTGCCCGCGATGGACACGGTGCCTTCGGTCGGGGTCAGCAGGCGGATCGCGCAGCGGCCGACGGTCGACTTGCCGGAACCGGACTCGCCGACCAGGCCGACGATCTCGCCCTTGGCGATGCTCAGCGAGACGTCGTCCACCGCGCGGTTCTTCGCCTGGCCGCGGCGGCCGGGGTACTCCAGCACGAGGTTCTTGATCTCCAGCGCGGGCGCGCTCTCCTCGATCACGGCGGCGAGCTCGGAGTCTTCGAGCCGGATCTCCTCGGCGATCTTCGTGGCCTCGTCGCTGTCGGCGGAGATGCCCTCGTCGTCGAGCAGCCGCCGGCCTTCGGGACGCTGGCCGAGCACGGGCACCGCGGCGAGCAGCTTGCGGGTGTACTCCTGCGACGGCGAGGCGAACAGGTCGCGCACCGGCGCCTCTTCGACGATGTTGCCCTGGTACATCACGACCACGCGGTCGGCGAGGTCGGCGACGACGCCCATGTCGTGCGTGATCAGCACGATCGCGGTGTTGAGGGTGTCGCGCAGCTTGCGCAGCAGGCCGAGGATCTCCGCCTGCACGGTGACGTCGAGCGCCGTGGTCGGCTCGTCGGCGATGATCACCTTCGGGTCGCACGAGATCGCCATCGCGATGACGACGCGCTGGCGCAGACCGCCCGAGAGCTGGTGCGGGTACTGCTTGAAGCGCAGCGGCGGGTTCGGGATGCCGACCATCTCCAGCAGCTCGATGGCGCGCTTGTCGGCGGCTTCCTTCGAGATGTCCTGGTGCGAGCGGAGCGCCTCGCGCAGCTGCCAGCCGACGGTGTAGACCGGGTTCAGCGCGGTCATCGGCTCCTGGAAGATCATCGCGACCTGGTTGCCGCGGATCTTCTGGAGGTCCTTCTCCTTGAGGTCGGCGAGGTTGCGGTCGCCGAGGCGGAGCTCGCCGGCGATCCGGCTGGTCTTCGGGAGCAGCCCGAGCACCGACATCGAGGTCACCGACTTGCCGGAACCGGACTCGCCGACCACCGCGACGATCTCACCCGGCTTGACGTCGAATCCGATGCCCTTGACGGCGTCTACCACGCCTTCGTCGGTCGGGAAGGAGACGCTCAGGTCGGAGATGGACAGAACCGAACCCGACACGCCGCCGAGGTCCGACGATGCTGCTTCAGTGCTCACCAAGATGCCCTTCGTGGGGGTACATATGGTCACGAGGCAATGCCCATGACTCGCGCGAGGATAACCGAGAGTCGCCCGACTAAGGTCGGTGCTCTCCGGCTTCCGTTCCCGACACCCTATAAAGGAAAGCGCGCCGTGTTCGAATTAGTCTTCAAGCCGTGATCTCAGATCGGCCCAAATTGCTCCTCGTGCACGCCCATCCGGACGACGAGAGCATCACCACCGGCGGCACCATCGCGCGCTACGCCTCCGAAGGGGCGGACGTGACCGTTGTCACGTGCACTCTCGGTGAGGAAGGCGAGATCATCCCGCCGCCCCTCGACGGGCTCGGTTCGTGGGCCTCGGACCAGCTCGGCGGCTACCGCGCGGGCGAACTGGCATCGGCCTGCGCCGCGCTGGGCGTCACCCGGCACCGCTATCTCGGCGGCATCGGCCGCTGGCGTGACTCGGGGATGGCCGGGACGCCGTCGGCGGCCCATCCGCGCGCGTTCTCCGGCGGCGACCTCGACGAGCAGGCGGCCCAGCTCGCGGAGATCCTGGACGAGGTCCGCCCCCAGGTCGTCGTCACCTATGACGCTTTCGGGGGTTACGGGCACCCCGACCACATCCGTGCGCACGAGATCACCATGGCCGCGGCGCCGAAGGCCGCGTCGGTCGAACGGGTCTTCCATACTGTTTCTTCTCGCGACGCCGTCACTGCCGGGCTGGCCGCGCTGCGCGGGCGTTCGGCGTTCCGGGTTCCCGAAGACGGCGAACTGCCGGTGACGCCGGACGAGACCATCACGACCGTCCTCGACGTCGGCGCGCACGTTCCGGCCAAGGCCGCCGCGCTGCGTGCGCACGAGACCCAGGTCAGCGTGCCCGCCCCGCCGCATCTCGCGGACCACTTCGCGCTGAGCAACGACGTCGCGCAGCCGATCACCCCGAACGAGTACTTCGTGCTCGCCCACGGGCCGGCCGAGGGTGCCGGATCCGACCTGTTCGGGGGACTCGCGAAGTGACCGAGCCGCTCACCGCGCGGCAGCGGTTGCTGCTGGCCCTGCTGTGCTTCGACGCGCTGTTGCTCGGGCTGCTCGAACTGTTCTTCCTGCCGCTCCGGCTCGACGGCATCGTGCTGCCGAAGCTCGGCGACTTCCCCATGCCGGTGACCGTGGTGCTCGCGGTGATCACGACTCCGCTGCTGGTGCGGACGACCGCGAAAGTGGTCCGGCCCTCCTTTTCGGTGATTCCGCTGCTCGTCTGGGTACTCGTCGTACTCGGGATGGGGGTGACCGGACCCGGCAATGATCTGGTGCTGATACAGGACTGGCGGGCACTGCTGCTGATCGGCGGCGGTGCCCTGCCGGGAGCGCTGGCGCTGGGTGGCGGCTTGGGCATGGCGGCGAAGGCCGCGAAGGGAGACAGCGGTGGGTGAAGCGATTTCGGACCGCCAGGTCGTGGCGGTGCTGCGGCCGTTCGTCCGCGCCTGCGGGCCGATGGTCGACGCGCTGCGGGACGCGGATCCGTTCGGCCTCCAGGCGCGGGGACGCCGCCACGAGGATCTGGACGACGTCGAACCGGGACTGAAGGACAAGCTGCTCGACGGGATCACCTCGGTCAAGGTGCCCGGCACCGCCGCGTGGGCGGAGATGTCGAACTACCAGCGGACGCATTGGTGGGTGAACCGGGTCGGCCGGGTCACCGCGCTCGTCACCGCGATCCCCGGGATCGGCGGCGCGCTCGCCGACCGGCTGCCCGTGCAGGACGCGCTCGGCTCGGCGGCCCAAGGGGTGCTGCTGTGCGCGATCGCGGGGGAGTACGGCGTGACCGACGTCGGCGCCCGGGTCCGGCTGATCGCGTGGGTGCTCTTCGAACGCGACATCGACCCGGTGATCGCGGCGGGCAAGCATGCCGAACATGACAAGGCCGCCGAAGACGACGAAGCGGCGAAGCTCACCGAAGAACTCGACGACGCGAAGAAGAAACACGGCAAGGTCACCTTGAAAGCCGCGGCGGGCACGCTGTGGCGACTCGGCAGGGGACTGCTGGGCATCGTCGAAGAACTGGAGAAGCGGCCGCGCGGCCGGCTTTTCCACCGGGCGCTCGGGAAACTGCCGGTGGTCGGCATGGCGGGCGACTACCTCGGCGAGCGGTCCGGTCTCAAACGCGTCTGGAAGCGGGCGCACGAGTGGTTCACCGCACATTCCGAAGGCGAAGTCACTTCCAGAACATGAACGCGTCTTGTCCGTACATGGCGGCGAGCCTGAAACCACCGACGGTGTCGAAGATCGAGTAGGACACCTTCCAGAGCAACGGGCTGGCTCCCGGCACGGCGAACAGGATGGCGAACAGCACCAGCGGTGCCCACGGCCGGGCCTTCGCGCCGAACTCCCGCGCGCCGGGCGAAAGGTACGGCTCGATCGCGCCCCAGCCGTCGAGACCGGGGATCGGCAGGATGTTCAAGAGGAACGTGACGATCTGGAGCAGTGCCAGGAACGAGAGCCCGATCACGAGTCCGTTCGCCATCGGCACCAGCGCGACGACGAGCGTCAGCGCGACGCCGACGCCGAGGTTGCTCAGCGGTCCGGCGAGCGAGACCCACGACTGGACACCGCGTGAGCGCAGGCGCCCGTGCTCGATCCACACCGCGCCACCCGGCAGCGGGATGCCGCCGATGATGAGGAACACCAACGGCAGGACGATGGACAGCACCGGATCCGTGTATTTCCGGACGTCCATGGACAGGTAACCCTTGTGGGCGACGCTGTGGTCGCCACCGCGGAACGCCACGACCGCGTGGCCGAACTCGTGCAGCGTCAGCGACGCGACCCAGCCGCCCGCGACGAGCAGGACGACGCCGGTGATGATGAGCGGGTCGTACTTCTGGCTGTAAATCGTGGTCGCGTCACCGAAAGCCGCCAGGACACCGCCCAGGACGGTGGCCGCGAGGATGCCGAGGAAGATCGGGCTTGGCCGCACTGCTGATCTCTGCACTCCACCAGTCTTCCGTATGCCCGATGTGAAGTTCTCGGCGTGTCCCCTTGCGCGATCGAGCGCGAGTATCCCCCGAACTCGCTACTCCGCTTGACCTGACCGCACTACACGGGTGTAATCACAGTGATGTCATTCGTCGCTGGAAGGGGGCGGCGGATGGTGTTTCAACACCGCCAGCCTGGGGAGTGCGTGGACAGCGAGGAGGCGGACGTGCGGTTGGAAGCAGATGGAAGGGAATGGGGGCAAGTCGTGGGTTGGGGTGAGGTCCCGGAGCAGCAACTGGGCGATCTCACCGAGCTTTTCGACGATGCCTCCGCGGAAGAGCAGGACTGGCAGGAACGGGCCCTCTGCGCGCAGACGGACCCGGAGGCGTTCTTCCCCGAGAAGGGCGGCTCCACCCGTGAAGCCAAGCGGATCTGCCTCGGTTGCGAGGTCAAGGACGAGTGCCTCGAGTACGCCCTCGCGCATGACGAGCGGTTCGGTATTTGGGGCGGGCTCTCCGAACGCGAGCGTAGGAAACTGAAAAAGCGAGCTGTGTGACGGCGATCTCCGGCACCCCCAGTGCGCCGGAGATCGCTTCCTGCCCGCGTTCCACGGTCTCGGTTCCATACAGTGGGGCCACCAACGGGTGACAGGGTCGCGTCGTAGGGTGGCGGCACTCGACTTCGCCGCCACATCTGGAGTGCCCGTTGTCTCGCACTGTCGCGTCACCTGTGCTGCGCACGGCCCCCGTTCTGGCCATTGTGGTCTGTCACAACGGCGAGAACTGGTTGCCACTGGCGCTTTCCGCGCTGCGGCGCAGCGGTGTCCGGCCGCGGCACGTGTTGGCCGTCGACACCGGATCCACCGACCGGACGGCGAAGATCCTCGCCGACGCGGCGGCCCCCGAAGGCGTCGCTGGCGAAGCCCCGGTCCTTGACGGAATTCTCACGCTTTCGAGTGAAGTCGGCTTCGGTGCCGCCGTCGGTGAGGCCGTCGAATACGCCGTCGACCGCTGGGGTGACCCCGGCGGCTGGCTCTGGCTGCTGCACGACGACTGCGCGCCGGAACCCGATTGTCTCGAAAACCTGTTGGCAGCCGCCGAAAACGAGGCCGCGGCGACGGTGCTCGGTCCGCTCGCGGTGGACTGGAGCGACCCGCGGCTCATCGTCGAAGCCGGGTTGTCGACCGACGCCATCGGCCACCGTCAGCAGGTCTCACCCGAGGAGAACGACACCGCGGTGCTCGCCGTGCCGAGCGCCGGATCACTGGTGCGGAGGGAAGTCTGGCACGACCTCGGCGGCTACGACCCCGGATTTCCCTTGCTGCGCGAGGATCTCGACTTCGGCTGGCGCGCCAACGCGGCGGGCGGCAAGGTGCTCTCGGTGCCGTCGGCCCGGCTCCGGCACGCCCGCGCGCTCAGCACCGGGCAGCGGGAACCGGCCGCGCTCGGCCTTTCCCTGGCGGCGGCGAACCGCGCGCACGGGCTCCGGGTGTTCCTCGTCAACTGCTCCCCACTGTCCTTTTGGTTCGGTCTTTTTCGAATCCCGGTCTTCGCGGCGCTGCGGGCGCTCGCCTTCCTCCTGCTGCGGCGCACCGGCGAAGCGGGCGCGGAACTCGCGGCGACCTGGTACCTGCTGCGCGGTCGCGGCGGGCTGCGCGCGGCCCGCGCCGAACGCCGGAAGACCGGCAGGCCGGGTGCTGTCCGCGGGTTGTTCACGGGACGGCTGACCCGGGTGCGCAACGCGGTCCGCGCCGGCGTCGTCGGCCTCGTCCGGCGTGGTGTCGAACGGGACTTCGCCCTCGGGACCGTGCCGGAGAGCGCGGATCAGGAAGGGGCCTGGATCCCGCCGGAGGCGTTGAAGGCCGGGCAGGATCGTCCCGTCGGTCCCGGGGCGCTGCCCGCGGGGGCGATGCGCGGGGTCGGCTCACGCGGGACCGGTTTGCGGCGGCCCAGCGCGGTCGTCGCGGTCGCGGTCCCCGAGAAGCCCGTCGAGAAGCCCGTCGCGGGCGGACCGAAACCGTCGCCGGTGCCGCGGGACGGCGGGCGGCGGCCGGAACCGGAACTCGTGTTCGTCGAGGTCGACCGGAAGCGGGTGCTCGCCGCGACCGTGTTCGCCCCGCCGGTGATCGTGCTCGTCGTCCTGACGGCGCTGGCTTTCGTGGTCAACGGTTCCCGGCTCGGGCTCGACCTCGTCGGCGGGAAACTGCTCCCGGTCGGCGGGCTCGGCGAGATCTGGTCGTCGTATCTCGCGCCGTGGCACGCGATCGCGGGCGGGACGGCGAGTCCCGCGCCCGCGACGCTGCCGGTGCTCGGCACCCTCGGCGCGCTCTTCACGCCGATCGGCGGGCCCGCGGCGCTGGTCGCGATCCTGCTGATCGGCGACATCCCGCTCGCCGCCCTGAGCGCGTACGCGGCCACTCGACGGCTTCGCGTGCGTCGCTGGGTTCGTGCCGTCGTCGCGGCGGGGTACGGCGTGCTCCCGGCGGCGACCGCTTCGGTCGCGCAGGGACGGCTCGACGTCGTCGTCGTGCACCTGCTGCTGCCGCCGGTGATCGCGGGCATCGTGGGGCTGCTGGTCCGCGCGGACTCGCGGTGGCTGCACGTTTCCGCGCTGAGCGCGATCGGGCTGGCGCTGATCGGCGCCTTCTCGCCGCTGGCGCACGCGCTGGCGGTGGTCGGGCTGGTGATCGGGTTCGTGGTGCTGCCGTCGCCGACCGGGCTCGCGCGGCGGATCGCGTCGGTCGGGATCGTGGTCTTCCTGCCGCTGGCGTTGCTGCTGCCGTGGCCGAGTGTGCTGCTGCGGCATCCGGAACTGTTGCTGCACGGGCTCGGCGGCGGTGTCACGGCCGCGTCCGGCGCCGACCTCGCCGGGCTGGACCCGGGCGGGCCCGGCGCGTGGCCGATCGGGGTGGCGCTGGTCGCGGCCGCGATCGTCGCGCTGGTGGTGCGGCCGACGAAGAGCGCGGGCGGCGGTGTCGCGGTCGTCGTCCTGGGCGTGCTGGGACTCGTGGCGGTGCGGTTCGTGGCGGTGACGCCGATGTCGGGCGGCGCGCACGCGACCGGGTACGCCGGGGTGCCGCTGCTGGTGATCGGCGCGGGGCTGCTGTGGACGGTGCTGGCGACCTGGCAGCGCGGCGGGAGCGGTGTCGATCCCGCGCCGTGGCTGGCGAAGGTCACGGCCGTGGCCGGGGTGCTCGTGCTGCTGGCGCTGGCGACCGGTGCGGTCGTCGCCGGACGGGAAGGCCCGCTGCGGTCGGGCGCGCGCCCGTCGCTGGCCCCGGAGATCTCGGCGGAACTGGCCGCGACCGGTCGTTCGGTGCTGGTGGTGGGTTCTTCGGTGGAGCCGGTGCGGCAGACCGGTGGGCGGTTGCCGCTTTACGGCGACGACGAACTCGCGCCGACGCCCGGCAGCGCCGACCGGCTGGCTTCGTGGCGACGGGACCTTCTCCAGGGCTCGCCGGACGCGGTGAAGCAGGCCTTCGCGTCGGCTCTGGCTTCGGGGGCGCTGTACGTCGTGTTGCCCAGCGGTGCCGATGGCGGCGCTTTCGTCGAACTCGCGCGAGATCTGGTCGGCCCGGCGGCGCCGACCTCCGACGGGCGGCCGGTGCTCCGTCTGCTGCCCGCCGGTGGGCAGGTGGCGTTGATCTCTCCGGAGCTGTCGCAGGCGGCCGTGACCGGGAAGGGCGCGCCGGGGGCGTCACCCGGGGTGGCGCCGGTGCAGGCCGGGCTGCCGGACGTGCGGGTGCGCGTCTCGGAGGGGCCGACCGGGCGGCTGCTCGTGGTGGCGGCGGAGTTCGAAGCGGGCTGGCAGGCGAGCGTGGACGGGAAAGCCGTGCCGATCGTGCGGGCCTGGGGGCATCAGGTGGCCGTCTCGGTGCCACCCGCGCCTTCGGAGGTGGTCGTGGAGCATCAGGGGACGACGCGGAATCTCTTGCTGCTGGCTCAGGTGGCCGCGGTGCTGTTCACGCTGCTGACCGCTGTGCCCACGCGGCGGCGACCTTCACTCTCTTGAGCGCTTTCGGCTTGGACTGAGTTCCGGGGGTGTCCCCAATGCGGCATTGGGGACCTTCGCCACGCGTGCGCTTGGGCGACTGCCGCCTGTCTCACCTGAGCCTCGTGTCCCGAGCGCCACGCTGGGGACGTTGAGCGTCCCTTGCGTGGCGCTCGGGACTTCCGGGGCCTCGCCGGGAACTCTCACGCAGAGGTGCCGCCCGGCCCTCTGCGCCCGGTCCCTCTGCCGCCCGATGCCCCCAATGTGGCGTTGGGGTCTTTGAGCGTCCCCAATGCCACATTGGGGACATCCGAGTCGGGCCCTGAACACCCGGTCCCGAGTTGTCCACAGCCCGATCCCCTTGTGGGCAACTCCGCCCTCCAGGGCCGTTTCCGCAGGTCCCGTCGGTCACCCGCGATACGCTGGGCTGGGGACGCCCCCCGGGGAAGGGCGGGGGCTGGGGTGGGGCGGGCTGGGGTGGGAGAGG
>NZ_MUXN01000031.1 GCF_001995215.1 Amycolatopsis azurea DSM 43854 | reverse complement strand
GCGTACGGGCGAGCGACTGAACTCGCCACATTTGCCTTACCCCTCAATGACCCGAAACGCCACTCACGACCAGCCGACCGAGCCGGTGGTCTGCCGCGAGTCGTCCGCCTGGACACACGTGTCGTCCATCCAGTCACGCGAAACCGCCGCGTCCTCGTCGGCGGCAGGGTGTTCGAAGGCCGAAAAGGACTTGCGTGCGCCGGAGGAGCTGTCACGCTGGACAGAACGCCAGATCGCGTCGAACCACCCGGCCGACCACCCGAGCAAGGATCCCGGCTTTGAACAGCACTCCCGATCTGGGGCCCGTGCCCCAGCGCATCACCGTCGACGCGGAGCAGGTTCGCCGGTTGATCGAGGACCAGTTCCCGGAATGGGCCGGCCTCCCGGTCCGGCCCGTGGCCAAGGGCGGCTGGGACAACTTCACCTTCCGGCTCGGCGACGGGATGGTGGCGCGTCTGCCGAGCGCGGCCGAGTACGCCCTCGCCGTCGACAAGGAACAACACTGGCTGCCGGCGCTCGCCGCGCGACTGCCGCTCCCCATCCCGGTCCCGCTGGCGAAGGGGCGTCCCGGCACGGACTACCCGTTCCCGTGGTCGATCTACCCGTGGATCCAGGGCGAACCCGCGAGCGCGGACCGCATCGCCGACCCGGTCCGCTTCGCCCTCGACCTGGCCGGGTTCTTGGCCGCGTTGCAAAGCGTCGATCCCGTCGACGGTCCCCGGCCGGGTAGGCACAACTGGTTCCGTGGAGCCACCCTGCGCACCTACGACGCGACGGTCCAGCGTGCGCTCACGGCGCTGGACGGTCACATCGACGTCGGCGCCGCCCGTGAGATCTGGAAGACCGCGTTGGACACCCCTTGGGACGGGACGGACCGCTGGTTCCACGGCGACATGGCGCCGGGGAACCTCCTGCTCGACGGCGGGGAGCTGGCGGCCGTCATCGACTTCGGGACCTGCGGCGTCGGCGACCCGTCGTGCGACATGGCCATCGCCTGGACGCTGCTGACCGCCGAAGGCAGGCAGACGTTCCGCGAGAGGCTGTCCGTCGACGAGGAGACCTGGGCACGCGGACGTGGTTGGGCCCTGTGGAAGGCGCTGGTCGCCTGCGCGCAGACCGTGGACCGGTCCGATGAGGAATCCGCGAACGCACGCCGCGTCCTTTACGGAATCTTCTCCGAATACGCGATCAATCGCGGTTGAGGGTACAAATACCGCCTTTCGGCTGTTCGTGTGGAACATGATCGCGGCAGGCGCCATTTCCGAAGTGATTGCCTTACGGTCGCACCGGGGGTCCGCGTATCGCGCAACCGAATCGGGAATGGGGAGTCGTCATGATGGGGAATCGTGTGCCCGCCGGGCGAAGACGGGCGTTGTCGTTGGCGGCGGCGGTGGTCGTGTTCACCGGCTTGATGACGGGGACGGCGCGAGCCACCCCGGTCGGACCGGTGGATCTCGGCACGCTGCCGGGCGACGACGAAAGTACGGTCCTGGCGGTCAACGAGGCCGGGGTGATGGTGGGGCTGTCGCAGGTGGGCTGGAACCCGAGGCGCGACCATCCGGTGCGCTGGGACGCCAACGGCCAGATCATGGCGCTGCCCACGCCGGGCGGCACCGAGGGCCAGGTGCGCGACATCAACAGCAGCGGGGTTTCCGCCGGCTACGTGCTGACCTCGGTCACCGCGGTGCCGACCCGCTGGGACGCCGTGGGTCAGGCGACCCAGCTCCAGCTTCCGGCCGGCTACCACAACGCGCTCTCGTGGGCGATCAGCGACACGAACGTCGTCGTCGGGAGCTGGTCGACACCGGACAACCAGTACCACGGCTTCCGCTGGGACCCGGACGGCACGGTCGCCGATCTGGGCGCGCTTCCGGGCGAGACCTGGAGCATGGCCGAGGACATCTCCGCGGACGGCTCCATCATCACCGGCGGTGGATTCCGCACCGGGGCGAACCAGTCCGCGCGGTGGGTTAACGGCGGGCCGATCACCGAACTGGAGCCGCAGGCCCTGAACAGCGGGGCGCATGTGATCAGCGACAGCGGCGTGATCGCCGGGACCGTGCGTGACACCAGCAGCGGGCCCACCATTCCGGCGAGGTGGGACCAGGCAGGCGTGCGGCATCCGATGGAATGGCCCAGTCCCCACGTGGTCTGGGTCTATCAGATCGGCTCCACCGGTTACGTGGTCGGCTCCGGCTATCTCTATCCGCCGAAGCGGTCTGCCTTGCTCTGGGACCTCGACGGTCACGTCACGGCCCTGCCCGACGACGGCAAGGGCGCCGACGCCGAATCGGTCGACGCGGACGGCACCGTTGCGGGCACCTTCAAGAGCCAGGCGACGATCTGGTTCCGTAACGGGGAACGCAGGCAGCTTGGCACGCTGCCCGGCGGCACCAGCAGCAAGGGTTACCGGATCACCGACAGCGGTCGCGTCGTCGGGACCGCCTACACCGCCGCGGGCAAGAGCCACGCGGTGTACTGGACGCTCGGCTAGCACGGAACAGCGCCGGGGGCAGTGAGCTGAAGGGGACTTTTCCCTCATCGCACGCGCGGAAAGTCCCCTTCACCGCGACACCGAGGTCGGCGTGTGGGCGAGCGAATGAACACGCCACCTTTGCCAGTTCCGTGAAGGCCTCCTTCACTACCTTGAGGGTAGGGAAGGAGGCCTTCACGGACGGTCCATTTCGGACCCCCGCGAGGACCACCGGATCGGGTGATCATCGAAGTGCGCCGGACCCTCGGCCTGTCTTACGTTGGGTGCCCGACGTGAGGGAGACTCGATGACCACGACCGCCGAGGTCGGCCGACCGGACGTCACCCCTCCGGTGCTGAGCCGCAAGCGCCGGAACGCGGTGTTCGGGGCGGTCATGCTCGGGATCCTGCTCGCCGCGCTCGACCAGACGATCGTGGGCACCGCGCTGCCGACGATCGTCGGCGACCTCGGCGGCGCCGGGCATCTGTCGTGGGTGATCACCTCGTACCTGCTCGCCGAGACGATCATGACCGTCGTCGTCGGGAAGCTCGGCGACCTGTTCGGCCGCAAGCTGATGTTCCAGCTGTCGGTGATCGTGTTCACGGTGGGCTCGTTCTTCTGCGGGTTCGCCGACGACATGATCTGGCTCATCGTCGCCCGCGCGGTACAGGGCCTGGGCGCGGGCGGTCTGATGGTCACCGCGACCGCGCTCGTGGCCGACGTCGTGCCCTTGCGCGAGCGGGGCAAGTACCAGGGTGTGCTCGGTTCGGTCTTCGGCGTCGTCACGGTGCTCGGCCCGATGCTGGGCGGGTTGTTCGTGGACCACCTGTCGTGGCGGTGGGCCTTCTACGTCAACGTCCCGATCGCGGTCGTCGTGCTGATCGTGGCGGCGAGCGCGATGCCGAGCGTGAAGGCCGTGGCGAAGCCGGTGATCGACTATCTCGGCATCCTGCTGATCGGGCTGGCCGCGACCGGTCTGACCCTGGTCACCAGCTGGGGAGGCACGCAGTACGCGTGGGATTCGCCGACGATCATCGGGATGGCGATCGGCTCGGTGATCCTGCTGGTGCTGTTCGTCTTCGCGGAGAAGCGGGCGAAGGAACCGACCCTGCCGATGCGGCTGTTCCGGAATCCCGTGTTCGCCGTTTCGGCGATCCTGAGCTTCGTCGTCGGGTTCGCGATGCTCGGTGCGCTGTCGTACCTGCCGACGTATCTGCAATACGTCCACGGCATCTCGGCGACCAGTTCGGGTGTGCGGATGCTGCCGATGGTGATCGCGTTGCTGGTGGCCGGCGTTTTCGCGGGCAACGTTGTCGGAAAGACGGGGCGGTACAAGATCTTCCCGATCGCGGGCGGGGTCGGGCTGACGCTCGGCCTGTACCTGCTCTCGCGCCTGACCCCGACGAGCGGGTTCTGGGAGATGTCCCTCTACTTCGCCGTGCTCGGCCTGGGAATCGGCTTGAGCATGCAGGTCCTGGTCATCGTCGTGCAGAACACCGCCGACTATCGCGATCTGGGCGTGGCGACCTCCGGTGTGACGTTCCTCCGATCCCTGGGTTCTTCTTTCGGAGCGGCCATCTTCGGCACGATCTACGCCAACCAGCTGGCGCCGAACATGGCCGCGGCGGTCGCGGAACACCCACTGCCGCCCGGAATCGACCCCCGGGCCGTGCAGGTCCCGAACGCGCTCCACGCCTTGCCGGATTCGGTGTCGGCTCCCTATGTGCAGGCGTACAGCGATTCCCTGCACACGGTGTTCCTTTACGCCGCACCGGTCGGGCTCGTCGCGCTGGTGCTGGCCTTCTTCCTCAAGGAGGTTCCGCTGCGGGACACTTCGCGAGCGGCCGCGCCGGACCTCGGCGAGGGTTTCGCGATGCCGGAGTCGGGCAACGGAGACCAGGATCTCGAGCGCGCTGTCGGCCGGTTGCTGGCACGCGACGGAAAAGCGGCCTCCGCGGGGATCCTCGCGAAGTCCGGTTGCGAACTCGGTACTGGCGGGCTTTGGTGCCTGGGGCAGGTCCGGCTCCGGGAACGGCGGGACAAACCCACGTCCCTGAAGGTGATCGGCGATCGCTACGGCATCCCGCCCGAGGTGTTCGAAGCCGCCTTCGCACGCCTGGAGTTCACCGGGCACCTGGTCTTCAAGTCCGGGGAGTGGGCCACCACGGAGACAGGGCGAGCCGAACTCGAAAAGCTCATCCGGGCGTGGAAGGACTGGTTGGCCGAACGGCTGCGGGACTGGGGCCTGGAAGGACACGACGAGCTCGACGAGGCGCTCGGCCGGGTCGCGAACCGCATCCTGGACCAGGCCGCCGAGGACCAGCCGAGCGGGAAGCACGCGGCGGTCGTCTAAGCCGGACTTCCGTAGTCCCGCAGGAACAAGGCTTCGGTCAGTGCCATGGCCGAGATCTCTTGAGGGGCCACGCTTTCGTTGGGCGCGTGGATGCGTGCCAGTGGTTCCTCGACGCCGATGAGCAGGATTTCGGCGTCCGGGTACGTCTCGGCGAACACGGTGCAGAGCGGGATCGACCCGCCTTGCCCGAGCCTGCTCATCGGCCGGCCGTACGCGGCCTGCATCGCGTCGGCCATCGCCCGGTAGGCTGGACCGTCGATCGCGGAGCGAAAGGGCCGCCCACACGCTTCGACCTCCGTCGACAGGTGCACACCCCTGGGCGTCACGGCGGTCAGGTGCTCGGTCAGCGCGTTCGCCGCCTCGTCCGGTTCGACGCCGGGCGGGATCCGCAGGTTCAGCCGGGCGCGGGCGTGTGGCGTGATCGCGGCGGCGGAGCCGACGACCGGAGGGCAGTCGATGCCGAGGATCGTCACCGCCGGTCGCGCCCACAGCATGTCCGCGACTCCGGCACCCCCGAGCAGCGGCGCGCCGGGGAAGAGCCCGGCGTCGACGCGGAACTGCGCGTCCGGGTACGGGGCTCCTGGCCAGAGACCGTCGTTGGACAGTCCGCGGACGGCGGTGTTGCCTTCGTCGTCGCGGAGGGTGGCGAGCACGGACACCAGCGCGGCGAGCGCGTCCGGGGCGGGGCCGCCGAACATGCCGGAGTGCAGTTCGGACGGCAAGGCGTCGACGGTGACGATCATGGTGACCATGCCCCGCAGGCTGACCGTGACGGCGGGTTGCCCGACCGCGACGTTCCCGGTGTCGCACACCAGGATCGTGTCGGCCCGCAGGAGATCGGCGTGCTCGGGGACGAAGGCCTCCAGCCCGCCGGTACCTTGCTCCTCGGAGCCCTCGACGACGACCTTGAGGTTGACGGGCAGGTCGTCGCCGAGCGCGCGCAAGGCGGTGAGGTGCATGAGGATGTTGCCCTTGCAGTCGGCGGCACCGCGGCCGTACCAGCGTCCGTCCACTTCGGTCAGCCGGAACGGCGGCGTGTGCCACGCGTCGTCCTTCAGCGGCGGCTGGACGTCGTAGTGCGCGTAGAGCAGCACGGTCGGCGCGTTTTCCTTGCCGCACGGGCGGGAGCCGACGACGGCCTGGCTGCCGTCGGGGGTGTCGGCGAGCCGGGTGTCGGCGAATCCGGCTTCGGTGAAGGCGTCCGCCACCCAGGTGGCGGCACGACGGCACTCGTCGGGCGGGAACTGCCGGGGGTCCGCGACGGACCGGATCGCGACGAGCTCCGCGAGCTCTTCTTGTGCCTGCGGCATCAGTTCGTTCACCCGGTCACGGAGATCCATCTCCCTCATCCTCCTGTCACGTCGCTGAAGCCTTGTTGATTCAGGAAATTCTTGAAGCCCGCGAGTTTTTCGGGGCAGTAGACCTCGACGACGAGCAGCTGCCCGCGGGCCAGAGTGCCTTCCGGGAGTACCGGCCGCGTGCCGGGCCCGCCGCCGGAGATCCCGCCCTCGCTCGTCGCGCGGGCGAACGCCGCGTCCGGGTCGGCGCAGATCGAGCCGCCGTCCGTGCCGAACAGCCGGACGAGCTGCTCCTGAGACGGCGTGCGCGCACCTTCTTGGACGAGCCGGGTGATCAGTATGTTGGCTTTCTCCTCCGCTTCGACGTTCGAACGCGCCGAGCGGAACAGCAGGTATCCGGCTACCAGCAGCACACCCAGCACCAGGCCCACCACGACATACACGGTCTTTCGCTGTTTACGGCTCGATCCTCTGTCCACTATGGTCATGGCGTGCTCGTCTCGGATGGCTCTGGCAGCCGCCACGACGGCTTGCGCAACCGGTAGAACAGGAATGGCACGAGCAGGCCGAGGCCGAGCGCGCCGCCGGCGACGATCCCGAGGTACACCCACGGATTGCCGGAACCGAACTGGGAAGGCGGCACGAACCCCACCAGCAGCGCGGCCAGTGACGCGCAGAACCCGACCCCGCACAGCCCGACCAGCATCGGCGCGCGGTAGCCGCGCGGGTGATCGGGGAACTTGCGCCGCAACCGCGCCGCCGCGACGAACATGAGCAGATACATGATCAGGTACACCTGGGTGGTGATCACCGAGAAGATCCAGTACGCGCTCGAAACGTCCGGGATGAACGCGTAGAGCAGCGCGATGAGCGTCGTGATCCCGCCCTGGACGACGAGGATGTTCTGCTGCACGCCCTGTTTGTTGAGCCGTTGCAGGAAAGGCGGTAGGTAGCCCTCTTGCCGGGAGATCAGCAACAGCCCCTTCGACGGGCCGGCCAGCCAGGTCAGCATCCCGCCGAGCGAGGCCAGGACGAGCATGATGCCGATCAACGGCGTCAGCCACTGGATTCCGAAGTTGGCGAACACCGCGTCGAAGGCCTGCATCACCCCGGCGGTGAGTGACAACTGATCGGCCGGGATGATCCAGCTGATCGCCAGCGCCGGCAGGATGAAGATCAGCAGCACCAGCCCCATCGCCACGAACATCGCGCGCGGGAACTCCTTGCCGGGCTTGCGCAGCGAGGACACGTGGACCGCGTTCATCTCCATGCCCGAATAGGACAGGAAGTTGTTCACGATCAGCACGAGACTGGCCAGCCCTGCCCAAGCGGGGAGCAGGTCGCCCGCCGACATCGGCGCCGCGGACGGGTTTCCCTGCCCGAGGAACACGAGACCGAGGATCACCAGCAGTGCCCCGGGGAGGAGGGTGCCGATCACGAGCCCGCCGCCGGCGAGCCCGGCGACGCCTTTCGTGCCGCGGGAGGAGATCCAGACCCCTGACCAGTACATCACGACGATG
Source organism: Amycolatopsis azurea DSM 43854 (assembly GCF_001995215.1). GTDB lineage: Bacteria > Actinomycetota > Actinomycetes > Mycobacteriales > Pseudonocardiaceae > Amycolatopsis > Amycolatopsis azurea. The sequence continues at coordinate 50,802 of NZ_MUXN01000031.1, read as the reverse complement.
ACCGCGGCCGTCCACCATCCGCTGTCGGCGAGGCTCGGATCGAACACGTACGCGAGCGTGCTCGCGACGTACCCGAGCAGACTCGGGTAGTAGAAGATCGTCATCGCGAACTGGCACCAGACGGCCAGGAAACCCATCGGCTTGGAGAGCCCCAGCGCCACCCAGTTGTAGACCCCGCCGGACCAACCGGAGGCGAGTTCGGCGGAGACGAGCGAGGTCGGCAGCAGGAACACGATCGCCGGTACGACGTAAAGGAAAACGGCCGCGAGCCCGTACACGGCCATGGTCGGGGACGGGCGCAGGCTCGCGACCGAACTGGTCGTCATGAGCGCGAGCGCGATCCAGGAGATCCACGCGGTGGTCGGCACGGTGCGGGTGCTCACGATGTGCTCCCGCCCGGTCCGGGGAGCGATCTGTTCGCGGTCGTCATGGTCGTCGGCCTCCTCGAGCTCGGCGTGCGCTCGATCGTGGTCCGCGCGGAGGCCGGCCGGGTCACCCGTTGCGGGCGAGACCGGCACGGGACGGCTCGACGGTGATGACGTGCCCGGCCGCCGTGCTCACCCGGATCGGGGGAGTACGGCGGCGATCCGCTGTGTTTCGGTGGCGGCAAGGCGTTCCGGGCACAGGGAGATCGCGGAGGGGACCATGACGGAAGACGTGCGGCACCGTTTCGTGGTGGGCAGGCTCTGGGCGGGCGGTGGAGCGACGGCACTGGTCGCGGCCTTGGCGGCGATCGTGGTCGTCCTCGTCGCGAGTGGACTGTTCGGAGTGCCCGTGCTGGTCCCGACCGGGGAAGGCGCGTGGGGCGCCATCGGCGTCGTGGTCTACGCGATGAGCGCCGCGGTCGCCGCGCTGGCCGCGACCGGGTTGCTGTATCTCCTCTTGCTCGGGACACCGCGCGCCAGGTCGTTCTTCGTGTCGATCATGGTGCTTCTGACGGCGATCACCGTGATCATCCCGCTGAGCATCGACGCCGGCCTGCCCGCCCGGATCGCGACGGCCGCCGGGAATCTCTTCCTGGGCCTGCTGATCACCGGCACGTTGTCCGGCGTCCTCCATTCCGCGATCCGGGCGGGCAGGCTGGTTCGCTGACCCGGCTTCCCGTTACGTCGCGCTGGTGGTGACGGTGACCGCCACGACGGCGGTGGACACCGCGATCGCCGCTGCCGTGCGGACCACGGCGGCGTTGACGGCCTCGGCGCCCCAGTTGCCGTTCTCGATTTCCTTCGCGCGCTTGTAGACCTTCGCCGACCACGCGAGGGTCGGCCGGAGCGCGGGCAGCGCACCGCTCGCGGACAGCAGGGCGGTCACCGCGGCGGTGCGCGGGTCGGGAGTCTTGCCGTCCACCAGCACGGCGCGGATCTCGTCCCGGAGCGCCGCTTCGTGCCGCGTGTCGGCCGCGGGCAGGCGGGTCACGGGGAACAGGCCGAGCACCCGCTTCTTTTCGCGCCGGATGAGGCCGCGTTCGATCAGCCTGTCGGTCAGCGTCTTCCAGAGGTCGCCGCCGATCGCGAGCAGCAGCGGCTGAACGCGCTGGTCCTTCTCGGCGATCTGGTCGTAGGCGGCCTGAAGCACCGGGTCGGGCAGCGGTCCGTCGCCCACCGCGATGATCCGGGGACCGTTCAACGCTGAGGATTCTCCTGTCTCGACCCTGCCGAGCAGGGCGAGTTCGGCGAGTACGGCGCCGCCGAGGGTGTACGGCAGCGTGCCCGCCGCCGCGGGGGTCCCGGTCTCGTCGTCGAGCAGCAACAAGAGCAGGTCCTCGACGATCAGCAGGTCGTTCTGCACTGTTCTCCCCGTTCTCGACATCGCCCGCAGGGAAGCGGGCGCCCTTCGATGTTCTTACGGGAGTGGCGGCGGGACCAGTGACACAGCGTCATACGTCGCCGATTCGCTCGAATGGCTGGTCTTCGAAGAAGGTGCCGGGCCGGTCCTGGCGCGGACCTGCCCGGCACCGGAGGAGGTCAGGCCGGTTCCGCCACGCAGGCGCGATCGTCCTGGGGACGCTCGCCCGTGGTCAGGAACGCGGTGACCGTGTCGTTGGCGCACTTGTTCGCGCCGATCAGGTAGACGCCGTGGCCGCCCTGGTCGGCGGTGACCATCCGGGCCCGGTCACCGAGGGCGCGCCGCATCTGCTCGGCACCGGACAGCGGCGTCGCCGGGTCGCGGGTGTTCTGTGCCAGCAGCACGTCCGACGGGCCTCGGTCACCGACCCGCACGGGCGGTTCGGCGGGCTCGGACCGCCAGAAGGCGCAGGGGCGGATGTTCGCCCCGGACGCGCCGAACATCGGGTAGCGCTTCCGGTCGACGGAGACGTCGTGCAGGTAGCTGCCCACCGACTTCGGCCAGCGGGAGTCGTTGCAGATCACGTAAAGGTGGCTGGCCACGGCGTTTTCCACATTCGGCTGGGCCTCCGCCGCGACCATCCGCGGTGGCGGCTGGTTCGTGTCGAGCGCCTTCCAGATCTCGGCCAGCTGGGGCATCCGGCTGTCGCGGTACAGGGATGCGAAGGTCGCCAGCCGGAACAGAGCGCCGTCATAGCCCTGCACCGGTGCCTTGTCCAGACGGGCGGCGAGGTCGAAGTACTTCGCGGTCACCGCTTCCGGGGTGGTGCCCAGGTCGTACTCGGGCTTCGCGGCCGCGAACTTGGCGAAGTCCGGGAATCGCTTCTCCATGCCTGGACCGAACAGCCGGCTCCCCGCCCGGTCCAGACCACCCGGGACCAGGTTGCTGTCGAGCACGATCCGGTCGCCGCGGTTGGGGAACAGCGTGGCGTAGACCGCGCCGAGGTGGGTGCCGTAGGAGTAGCCGAGGAAGGAGATCTTGTCCTCGTGCAGCGCCTCGCGGATCCGGTCCATGTCGCGTGCGGTGGCCGCGGTCGACACGTAGGGCAGCAGGTTCGCCGTCTTCGACTTGGCGCACTGGTCGGCGACGATCTTCGAGTTCCGGGCGTGCGTCAGCACGTCGGCCGCGTCACGCGCGTACGGCGGGATGTTGCCCCTGTTCTGCTGCTCCGTCGTCAGATCGCAGGTGACCGGGGTGCTGCGGCCCACCCCGCGCGGGTCGAAGCCGATGATGTCGTAGCTGTCCAGGACGCTTTGCGGCATCTTGAGGTCGACGAGCGCACCCGGGAAGTCGAGGCCGCTGCCGCCCGGTCCGCCGGGGTTGGTCAGCAGCACACCCCGGCGCTTGTCAGGGTTCTTGCTCGCGAGGCGGGAGAGCGAGAGCTGGATCTGCGGGCCGTCCGGGTTCCGGTGGTCGAGCGGGACGTCGATGGTGGTGCACTGCAGGCCGTGTTTGGCGACGTCGGCGGGGCAATCACCCCACTTCAGCGGCTGGGCGGACTTGCCGGGTTCAGCGAGTCCCGGTGGTGCGAACATCACTGCGGCCGTGGCCGCGGCGACGACGATGGTCAAGGCTCTCCGCATGGCTTCCCCTCGGGTGGCACGTCGGGTGTCTGTCCGTTTTGAGTAGAGACCGTGCCCTCGGGGCATGGTCAAGAAGACGTCCGCCGCGGGTGCCATCCGGTGATCTTCCTTGACTGTGCCCCAGGGGCATGGTGTCCACTTCGGGGGATGGCTTGGAGCACACGTGAGCTGGCGGAGCTGGCAGGCACGACCCTGAAGACCGTCCGCTACTACCACCGGATCGGTCTGCTCGACGAGCCGGAACGAGGAGCGAACGGGTACAAGCGGTACCGCCTCTCGCATCTGATCCGGCTGCTGCGGATCCGGCGGCTCGTCGATCTGGGGGTGCCGCTGTCCGACATCGAGGCGATGGACGAGTCGGACGGGAACGCGGAGCGGACGTTGCGCGCGCTGGACGCCGAACTGAAGGTGAGCATCGAACGGCAGGAGCGGATGCGGAAGGAACTGGCGTTGATCCTGGAGCGCCGCAGTCTCGTCGACCTGCCGCCGGGCTTCGACGGGGACGTCGCCGATCTGTCCGAAGTGGAGCGTTCGATGCTGATGGTCTTCTCGCGGGTGCTGGACGCGGAGACGATGGACGCGGTGCGCGAGTTGCACGCGGCACCCCGTCATCCGGCGCAAGCGGAGCTCGACAAGCTACCGGCCGACGCCGACGAAGCCACGAGACAGCGGGTGGCCGAGGCACTCGCGCCTGTCGCGCGCGACCAGATCGAGGCACAGCCGTCCTTGACGGACGCGAGGACGAGGGTGGCGCTGTCCGAACCGACGGTCCTCAGTGGACTGGTCGAGCTGTACAACCCGGCGCAGCTGGACGTCCTGCGGCGGCTGAACACCCTGATCGAGAAGAAAGAGAAAGGACCATGAAGAACCTCAAACGACGGTGGCAGCTCGGCAAAGTCAGGCCCGGTGACGGGAGCGCGCTCCCGGACTACCGGCTCTGGCAGCTGTTCTCCCGTTCAGTGCTCTTCCTCGATCTCGTGACGCCGTCCGGGGAAACCCATGTGTACGCGGTCGATGTCCGGCACATGGTCGACGCGAAAACCCGGAAGCAGCACGAAGACGCGGTCGGGAAGAGCCCCGCCGCGCTGTACCGGGACGGTGTCCAGATCCATCGGTCCAATCTGCCGACGTCGTTTCCGGTGCCCGGCGGTGTCATCGAGGTCGCCACCAGCGCGTTCGGGCTGAAACGCATCCATTTCGTCGCTGAAGACGGCACCGAACGCGCGCTACGCCCGCACGACCGTTCGCAGGAAGGACTGCGGGCACGATTCGACCGGCGTTTCCCGCGTACGAGTGCGGTCGTCGGTGCGGTGACTCTCCTCATCCTCCTGGCGGCGCTCGTCGTCAACGTCATGAACGGGATCGAGGCCCTCACGCGCGCCCCGGCCATCGCCGAGTACGTCGGCAGGTTCGTCTCGCCGGTCGACCTGCCCACGTGGGGGACCGTCGCCGGGGTGCTTTCCGCCGTCGAACGGGCCACGAGACTCCGGTTCAACCGGCTGATCGACACCGTCTCTTCCTGACCGAAAGCGGCCTGCTTGATGTCCCCAATGCCACATTGGAGACACTCAGCGTCTCCAATGTGGCATTGGGGACATCAGCCGCTCAAGAACCCGAATCGTCACTCACGACCACCCGCGTCACGGGTAGTAGCGCGTCACCGATTCCGCGGCACAGGCCGGTTTACCCGACCCTTCAAGCTCGAAGGTGAAGGCACGCACCATCTGCACGCCGTCCCTCGGCACGGGTGTCACCTCCAGCACGGACGCGTGCAGCCGCACCCGGCTTCCGACCGGGACCGGCGCGGGGAACCGGACCTTGTTCAGCCCGTAGTTCAACGCCATGCCGACGCCGGTGACGTGCAGCAGTTCGGCGAGCATCGGGATGCCCCAGCTCAGTGTCATGTAGCCGTGGGCGATCGTCCTGCCGAACGGCCCCGCCGCGGCGCGCACCGGGTCGGTGTGGATCCACTGGTGGTCGCCGGAAACCTCGGCGAAGGTGTCGATGAGGTCCTGCGTCACCGTTCGCCAGTCCGAAGTGCCGAGGTCGCGTCCTGCCAGTGCTTCGATCTCTTCGAAGCCGTTCGCGGTGATCATCGGGTCACCGCCGCGGCGGCGGGCGCCGGCGCTTCGGCGCGCTCGTCGTAGTTGGGCCGCTTCAGCAGCGCCAGCATGCAGCCCATCGTCAGCAGGACCTGGAACACCGCGAACACGATCACGGCGGTGATCGAGCCGGTGAGGTTGAGCAGGAACTGGCCCACGATCGGTGTCGTACCGCCGAGCAGCGTGCCGCACAGCTGGTAGCACAGCGAGATCCCGGTGTAGCGCACGTGCGCGGGGAACCGGCTGGCGAGCATTCCCGCGAGCGCGGCGTAGTAGAGGCAGTGCGGGATGGTCGCGATCACGACGCCGACCATCGCGGAGGTGTAGTCGCCGGTGCTGATCAGCAGGAACATCAGCGGCATCAGCACCAGTTCGGGCAGCAGCATCACCGTCACCGCGCGGCGCCAGCTGGTCATCTTCGTGACGATCACCGCGCCCCACGGCTGCACCAGGATCTGCGTGATGTTGGCGACCAGGATGATCGTGAGGAAGGAGCTGCGGCTGAAGCCGATGTCCGACGTCGCCCACGAAAGCGCGAAGGTGGACTTGAAGTAGGTGGCGGACAGGCCGATGGTGCAGGCGCCGATGCCGAGCACGATCAGCATCGGGTGGTTGCGGAGCACCTCGGTCAGCGGCAGCTTGGCGACCTTCTTGGCCTCGATCAGCCCCGCCATCGCCGGGGATTCGGTGACCTTCAGGCGGATGAACAGCCCGACCACGACCAGCAGCGCCGAGGCGAGGAACGGGACCCGCCAGCCCCAGCTGACGAACGCCGCGTCCGGCAGCTGGCTGATCGCGAGGAAGCTGACCGTGCTGAGCGTGTTGCCCACCGGCGAACCCTGTTGCGCGAAAGCGCCGTAGAGGATCGATTTCCCCTTGGGCGCGTGTTCGGAGGCGATGAGCACGGAACCGCCCCATTCACCGCCGAGCCCGATGCCCTGGATCATCCGGATCACCACGAGCAGGATCGGCGCGGCGATCCCGATGGTCGCGTAGCCGGGCAGCACACCGATCAGGGTGGTCGAGATGCCCATCAGCAGCAGCGTGATGACGAGCGTCTTCTTGCGGCCGAGGCGGTCACCGATGTGGCCGAAGATGATGCCGCCGAGCGGCCGGGCCAGGAATCCGACCCAGAAGGTCGCGAACGCGACCAGGGTGCCGATGGCTCCGTCGAGTTCGGGGAAGAAGACCTTGTCGAACACCAGCGCGGAAGCGGTGCCGTAGATGTAGAAATCGAACCACTCGATGGTCGAGCCGATGAACGCCCCGATTCCCGCGCGTTTCGCGGTCGCATTCGCCGCACCCATGCCGTCTCCTTGGATCGCCGTTGTTCCCGGGCACGGCGACCCCCGGCGCCAACGTCCCTGTTCTGGCCGGAACCATGCCAGCCGTCACCGAGACACGTCCAATACTGAATAGACCACTCAGTAAGTGCTTCCGCGTATCAATCGTCGACGGGTACGGGCGTGGGCAGCGCCGTCTGGGCGACGGCGAGAACCGTCCGCAGCGCGGCGGACGGGTTGTCGGCACGCCAGGCCAGTGCCGCGTGCAGCCGCATCGCCTTCCCGGCGAGACGCCGGTAGACCAGGCCGGTCTGCTGGATGTGCTGGCAGGACGTCAAGGTCAGCGTCACGCCGACGCCTGCCGCGACGAGCGCCAGGATCGTGTACGAGTCGGGCGCCTCCTGGACCACTTTCGGGGTGAACCCGCCTTCGGCGCAGGCTTTGACGGTGGCCTCGCGGACCGTGGAGCCCGCGTTCGCGGGGAAGCTGACGAACACCTCGGAGGCCAGCTCCTCGATGGGGATGCGCTCGTGCCCGGCGAGGCGGTGATCCGACGGCAGTGCGCAGATCAGCTCCTCCTCGTCGATCACCCTGGCCCGCACGCCGGGCTGGGTGACCGGCAGGCGGACGAAGCCGAGGTCCAGCGAGCCGTCCGCGACGCGGTCGAGCGCCACGTTGGCGTAGGTCTGCCCGCGCATCACCAGTTCGAGCCCGGGGTGCGCGGCCCGGACCGCCCTGGTCAGCAGCGGCAGAGACTCGTGACTCGACGCCCCGGCGAAACCGACGGTCACCCGGCCGAACTCGCCGCGGCCCGCCGCCTTCGCGGCACGGGTGGCGAGGTCGAGGTCGTCGAGGACGGTGCGGGCCGGAGCTAGGAAGGACTCACCCGCGCTGGTGAGGCGCACCGACCGGGTGTTGCGTTCGAACAGGGCGACACCGAGTTCGCGTTCGAGCTGGCGGATCTGCTGGCTCAGCGGCGGCTGTGCCATTTGCAGGCGCTTCGCGGCGCGGCCGAAGTGCAGCTCCTCGGCCACCGCCAGGAAGGCGTTCAGATGACGGAACTCCACGTCGCACCTCGATTATTCTCAGCTCAGTATCAATCTGACCTTAATTCGGTATTGGACTCTGCACAATGCCGCCTGGCACGGTGAACCCGTGACCGACAAGACCACCACGATGGCCGAGGCCATCGCCGCCTTCGTCCACGACGGCGACACCGTCGCGCTCGAAGGGTTCACGCATCTGATCCCGACCGCCGCCGGGCACGAGATCATCCGGCAGGGCCGCCGCGATCTCACCGTGGTCCGGATGACCGCGGACATCGTCGTGGACCAGATGCTCGCGGGCGGCTGCGTGCGCAAACTGGTGTCCTCGTTCGTCGGCAACTCCTCCGCGGGCTCGCTCGGGGAACTGCGGCGGCGGATCGAGCGCGCCGACCCCGAACCGCTGGAGTTCGAGGAGTACAGCCACTACGGCATGATCGGCCGCTACCTGGCCGGCGCGCAGCGGCTGCCGTTCTACCCGGTGCGCTCGTACGCGGGCAGCGATCTGGTGTCGGTCAATCCCGGCCTCCGCAAGGTGCGCTCGCCCTACGACGACGGCGAGCAGGTCTACGTGGTGCCGCCGGTCAACCCGGACGTGACGATCGTCCACGCCCAGCGGGCGGACCGTTCGGGCAACACCCAGGTCTGGGGCCTGACCGGGATCCAGGCCGAAGCCGTGTACGCGGCGAAGAAGGCCGTGGTGGTGGTCGAGGAGATCGTCGACGACGACGTCATCCGCCGTGATCCCAACCGCACGCTCATTCCCTCGCACGCTGTCGACGCCGTGGTCGCCTGCCCGCGTGGCACGCATCCGTCGTTCGCGCAGGGCTATTACGACCGCGACAACGCGTTCTACCGCGGCTGGTCGGCGATCAGCGCGGACCCCGGGCGCCTGCGAGCATGGCTGTCGGAGTGGGTGTTCGGTACCCGGGATCACCCGGAGTATGTGGCGAAACTGGGGGAGCGGTACTGGGCGGGCCTCGCCGTCGACGACGCGCTGAGCCTGCCGGTGAACTACGGGAAGCGACGGGAGCACGCCCGATGACGTCCACAAAGGACACCACTTCGTCCGAGCTGCTGTCGGTGGTCGCTTCTCGCGAGCTGGCCGGGAAACGCACCGTGTTCGCCGGGATCGGCCTGCCGACGCTGGCCGCGTCGCTGGCCCACCTCACGGTCGCGCCGGACCTGGAGATCGTCTACGAGTCCGGGGTCTGCGGCGCGCATCCTTCGCAGCTGCCGGAGACCATCGCCGACGCTGTGCTGATCACCGGTGCCGAGGCGGTGCTGTCGATGCCCGCGCTCTTCGGGAACGTGTTGCAGGGCGGGCACATCGACGTCGGTTTCCTCGGCGCCGCGCAGATCGACCGGTGGGGGAACCTGAACTCGTCGGTGATCGGCGACTGGGCCGACCCCTCGGTGCGGCTCCCGGGCCCTGGCGGCGCGATGGAGGTGATGGCGAACTCCGGCGAGGTGTTCGTCGTGATGCGCCGCCACGATCCCCGGTCCTTTGTGGACAAGCTGGACTTCTGTACCTCGCCGGGCCCGGATCGTGCGCTGGCGGACGGAATCCGGCCGCTGGGAGCGGGTGTCACCAGGGTGATCACCGAACTCGGTATCCTCGCGCGGCAGGGGGTGGGCGAAGCGCTGCGGCTGGTCGCCGTCCATCCCGGCGTGACGGCCGACCAGGTGCGCGCGGCCACCGGCTGGCCGCTGGAGGTCGCCGAGGACCTGGCCACCATCGAACCGCCCGCGGCCGCCGAACTCCGGCGGCTGCGCGAAGAAGTCGACCCCGGTCGCGTCTACTTGCGCTGAAGGAGCGAACATGCGGATCAGGGTCATCGGAACCGGTGTGATGGGCCGGGGTATCGCGCAGTGGGCGGCGACCGCCGGGCACACCGTCGAGCTCGCCGACGCCAGGCGCGAGGCGGTCGGCGAGGCGATCGACTTCATCGGGCAGCTGCTCGACCGCGCCGTGGTCAAAGGGCGCATGACGGAACCGGAAGCGGGCGAGGTCCGCGCCAGGCTCGTGCCGCTGGACGCGGTCGCGGCGCCGGGTGACGACGTCGACCTGGTGATCGAGGCGGTCCGCGAGGATCTGGACACCAAGGCGGAGTTGTTCACCGGTCTGGAAGCGGTGCTGCCGTCCTCGACGATTTTCGCGACGAACACGTCTTCACTGCCGGTCACCCGGATCGCCGCGACACTGGCCGATCCGTCGCGGCTGGCCGGGTTGCACTTCTTCAACCCGGTGCCGTTGATGAAGATCGTCGAGGTCGTCCCGGGAGCGGCCACCCGTCCCGACATCCCCGGCACGCTGGCCGAGCTGGTGCGCACGTCCGGCCACCGCGCGGTGACGGTCGCCGACACCCCCGGTTTCCTGATCAACCACGCCGGGCGCGGGCTGGTCACCGAGGCGTTCGCGCTGCTGGAGGACTCGGTCGCCGAACCGGTGGTGATCGACCGGATCGCCCGCGACGTGCTCGGACTGCGGATGGGCCCGTTCGAGCTGATGGACCTGACCGGACTCGACGTGACGGCCGCCGTCATCGACTCGATCTGGACGGGGTTCCGGCATTCCGACCGGCTGCGGCCGTCGTTCCTCACCCCGAACCGGGTGGCGGCAGGGCTGTTCGGCCGCAAGAGCGGACGCGGGTTCTACGACCACCGGCCCGGCGCCGAGGACACCCCGGAAGCAGCCGTCGTCGCCGCCGAGTGTCCTTTGTGGATCGCAGGATCCGGGCCGGACGCCGACGCCCTGCGCGCGGCACTGCCGACGGCGTTGGAGGAGCCGGTCTCTGAGGCTGTCGTGCTGGTACCGACCTGGGGCACCACGGTTGCGGCGGAGATCACCGCGCACGGGCTGCCCGCGTCCCGCACCTTCGGCGTGGATCCGCTGTCACTGACCACCCGTCGTCGTGTGCTGGCGGTGACCCCGGCGTCGGACCCGGACGCGGTCCGCGCGGCCGTCGGTGCCTTGGGTGCCGAGCTGGTCTCGGTGGTGCGGGACACCGCCGGTTCGGTCGCCCAGCGCCTGCTCGCGTCGATCGTCTCGGTCGCCGCGTCGATCGCGGAACGTGCGCTGGCCGCACCGGAGGACATCGACCTGGCCGTCACGGCCGCGCTCGGCTACCCGTTCGGACCGCTCGCCTGGGGTGATCGCGTCGGAGCCGTTCGGCTGCTCGAACTCCAGAACCGGTTGCACGACAGTACCGGCGACCCGCGCTACCGGCCGACGCGCTGGCTTCGGGAACGCGCCGAGCTCGGCCTGCCCCTGACCGCACCCGCCTACCCGCTGGAGAAGGAAACACCGTGATTTCACCGGATTTCGGCCTGACCGAGACACAGCGCGACATCCGCGCCATGGCCGCGCGGTTCGTCGACGAGGAGATCGTCCCGCACGCGGCGGAGTGGGACCGAGCCGAACAGGTCGATCGTGGCATTGTGAAACGCCTGGGAGAACTGGGTTTCCTCGGCCTGATGGTCCCCGAGGCCTACGGCGGCGTGGACGCGGACATGCTGTCCTACGTCCTGGTCACCGAAGAATTGGGGCGCGGTGACTCCGCGGTGCGCGGGATCGTCTCGGTGTCGCTCGGCCTGGTCACCAAGACCATCGTGACGCACGGGACGGACGAGCAGCGAGCGGAGTGGCTGCCCCGCCTCGTCAGCGGCGACGCCCTCGGCTGCTTCGCCCTCACCGAACCGGGCACCGGCTCCGACGCGGCGTCGGTCAGCACCCGCGCCACCCGCGACGGCGGTGACTGGATCCTCGACGGCGGGAAGATGTTCATCACCAACGGAACCTGGGCGCAGGTGGCGTTGACCTTCGCCCGCACCAGCGAGCGCGGCCTCACCGCCTTCCTGGTGCCGACCGACTCGGCGGGCCTGACCGCGCGGGAGATCCACGGCAAGCTCGGCCTGCGCGGCCAGGCGACCGCGGAGCTGACCTTCGACGGCGTGCGCGTGCCCGACTCGGCACGGCTGGGCGAGGTGGACCGCGGTCTGGGCATCGCGCTGGGTGCGTTGTCCCGGGGGCGTGTGTCGGTCGCGGCAGGTGCCGTCGGGCTGGGACAGGCCGCCGTGGACGCGGCCGTGCGGTACTCCACCGAACGCACCCAGTTCGGCCGCCCGATCGCGTCGTTCCAGCTGGTCCAGGAGCTGCTCGCCGAGTCCGCGGTGGACGTCCGGGCCGCCCGGCTGCTCACCCATCACGTCGCGCGGATCGCCGATTCCGGTGTCTCGCCGAAGGATTACGCGACCGACGCGTCCATCGCGAAGTACCACGCGAGCGAGGCCGCGGTGCGGGTCAGCAACAACTGCCTCCAGGTCTTCGGCGGCTACGGGTTCATCGACGAGTTCCCGGTCGGCAAGTACCTGCGCGACGCCCGCGTGCTGACCCTGTACGAAGGCACCAGCCAGGTGCAGAAGCTGCTGATCGGCCGCGATCTGACCGGTGTGAACGCGATGCTGTGAGCGCGGGTGGGTCGTGAGTGGCGATTCCGGGTTGTTGACGGGTGTCATGCTCGCTCGTCGGCGTGTCGGCTTCGGACGTTGCGAACGTGGCTTTCGGGGCGTTGGACGACCAGAAACCCACACAGTCCCGAGTGACCGGTCCGGTCGCGAAAGGGTGTGTGGGAATAGAGACGTCCAAGGTCCCTATTTCCACACAGCCCTCACCCTGAGTAACGCTCGTGCCCTCGTCGGCCACCTCAATCGGACAAGCTTGCCGGTGTGTCGGCTTCGGACGTTGCGAAAGCCACTTTCACAACCTTGAACGTTGCGAAAGTGGCTTTCGCAACACCGCCGGCCCACCAGGCCGCCTCGGTCCCGGCGCCCTCAACCGCGACCCCTCGTCCTTCCGGCTAGTCCTTTTGGCCGACCAAAGGCGATGACGGAACCATTCGCGCGCTCGATGTGCGTTCACCGTCCGGTGAACAGGATGGAGATTCGCCAACAGATCGGAAGAGGGGTCTCGGATGAGGAAGACGTGGTCCATCGCACTCGCGATCGCCATCCTGGCGGCGGCCGCCGCGGCGGCGGTACCGGCGGGGGCTTCACCAGGGGCGCAAGCCAAGCCGGAGCCGGTGAAGTGGGGTCCGTGTCCGGAGGACGCCGCGGCACCCGGCCTGGAATGTTCGACGATCAAGGTCCCGCTCGACTACGACGACCCGGGTGGCAAGCGGATCGACATCGCGATCTCCCGGCTGGTGAGCAAGAACCCGGGACAGCGTCGCGGCGTGCTGCTCACCAATCCGGGTGGTCCGTCGGCCGGGCTGAAGTTCCCTGCCGACCTGAGGACGGCGAAGATGCCGCAGGCCGTTCTCGACAGCTACGACCTGATCGGGTTCGACCCACGCGGGATGGGGCACAGCACCTCGGTGACCTGTGACCTGACGCCGGAGCAGAGCGCGGTGGGCAACGTCCCGCCGTACGCGCGCGACGCCGCCGACGTGGCGAAGCGGGCCGAGCAGTCGAAGGCCATCGCCCGCCAGTGCGCCACTTCGAAGACGGCGTGGATGTTGCCGCACGTCAGCACGGCGAACACCGCGCGGGACATGGACAGTATCCGGGCCGCGCTGGGGGAGAAGAAGATCTCCTTCGCGGGCTACTCGTGGGGCACCCACCTCGGCGCCGTGTACACCACGCTGTACCCGCAGCGCAGCGACCGGATCATGCTCGACAGCAACGTGGGCCCGGACGGCTGGGACTACGCGAACGACCGGATGTACGCCCAGGGCTTCGACGACCGGTTCCCGGACTTCGCCAAGTTCGCGGCCGCGAAGCCCGAATACGGTCTGGGCAGCACGCCCGAGCAGGTCACCGCGAAGTACTTCGACCTCGCCGCGCGGCTGGACAAAGCCCCGGTCCGCGACATCGACGGCCCGACGTTCCGGATGCTCACCTACGGCTTCCTCTTCAGCGACGCGGGAATGCCGCTCGTGGGCAAGATCTGGCAGGCGCTCGACAAGGACCAGCCGCTCCCGCCGATGGGGCCCGGCGAAGTGCCCGGCGTGGAGAACCTGGTCTCCGGCCGCTACTACATGATCTGCAACGACTCCCGCTGGCCCGGATCGGTGGGCACCTACCAGCGCACCGTCGCGATCGACCGGCTCCGTCATCCGATGTTCGGCGCCGCCGGGGCCAACGTCCAGCCCTGCGCGTTCTGGTCCGCGCCCGCCGACCCGCCGGTGCGCGTCGGTGACCGGGGGCCGTCCAACGTGCTCATGCTGCAGAACCAGCGTGACCCGGCGACACCGCTGAAGGGTGCCGAGAAGCTGCGGCGCGCGCTCGGCGACCGGGCCCGCATGGTCACCGTCGACGCGGGCGGGCACGGGGTCTATCCCTACGTCGGCAACAAGTGCGCCGACACGGCGGCGACCACCTTCCTGCTGACGGGCCAGCGCCCGAAGCACGACCTGGCGTGCGCGGCCGAACCACGATGAAACACCGGGCCGCTGGGTGCGCCGGGCCATCCGGCGCATCCGGCGTCCCGGTCGCCACTGAGGCATGATGATCACCGGACCAGCGAACCGGGAGGGACGGCCGCGTGCTTCCGACCGCCACAGCACCGCCCGTTCGCGGCCTGGTGATCGCCGAGGTGGTGGTGCTGGGCGGGCTGAACATCGAACAGCTGGTACGGCGCCTGATCCTGGACGGTCCGGCCCCGGCCGGCGAGATCCTCTACTTCGCGGTCGGTCTTGTGCTGGGTGCGTTCGCGTTGCTGCGGCGCCGTTTCCCGGCGCGGACGGCGGCGCTGACCGCGTCGGGGATCGCGCTCTCACTGGCTTGCAGCGCGGTCGGTTTCTTGACCGAACCGGCCGCGGCGCCGAGCGGCGACGCCGAGGCGCTGGCGACGGCGATCCTGATCGGGGCGGCGTGCCACCGGCTGCCGCGTGGTCACGCCGCCGTGCTCGCGGTACTCGGTGGTCTGACCATGGCCGCGGCGCCGGTCCTGCGCTTCGGCGAAGGGGCCACGACGCTGTCCATCGCAGTGGTGTGGGCTCTGCTGTGGGGATGCAGCGTCATCGTCGGACTGATGCTCCGCGACGGTGAGGCCCGTCGTGAAGCGGCACTGGCCGCGGCCCGTGACCGGGAGCGGCTCGCGCTGGCCCGGGAACTGCACGATCTGGTGGCGCACCACATCACCGGGGTCGTGGTCCGCACGCAAGCCGCCGGCGTCATCCTGGCGGACGGGCCGGAACAGGAGCTGATCAAGGAGATCGAGCACGCCGGCGCGGAAGCCCTCGGCGCGGTGCGGAGGCTGGTCATGATGCTGCGCAGTCCCGAACCCGGGTCGCAGGTCACCGCCGGCGGATTGGTGGAGACCATCGAAGCGGCGATCGGCGACGACGAGGGCGTCACGGTGCGGCTGGCGGAAGGGCTGGAAGACCTCGTGATCGCGCCGGAAACGGTGTCCACCGTCCATCGCGTCGTCCTCGAATCGCTGAACAACGTACGCAGGCACGCGCCCGACGCCCGCCGGGTCACCGTGCTGGTCGAGCCGGTCGACGGCCGCCGGTACCTCCGGGTCGAGGTCGGCAACGACGGGCTCCGGCCCGGCCGGGTGCGCCGGTCGCCGGGCGGTTACGGCCTGATCGGGATGGCCGAGCGGATCTCGGCGCTGGACGGCAAGCTGACCGCCGGGGCGCATGGCGAGCGCGGTTGGCGGGTACTCGCCGAACTGCCTTTGCCGGGCGGCGTTTCGGCAGCCGCAGCCGAAGGAGGATCGACGCGGTGACACTGCGAGTCCTGCTGGCCGACGACCAGGCCTTGGTGCGCACGGGTTTCCGGTTGATCCTGGAACGGGTTCCCGGACTGGAAGTGGTCGGCGAGGCGGAGAACGGCGAGCAAGCGGTCCGGCTCGCCCAGCGGCTGCGCCCGGACGTCACGCTGATGGACATCCGCATGCCACTGGTCGACGGGCTCGCCGCCACGCGGCGGCTGGCGGGGCCAGACGTCGAAGACCCGTTGCGTGTCCTGGTCGTCACCACCTTCGACCTCGACGAGCTGGTGCACGAGGCCTTGTGCGCCGGCGCCTGCGGTTTCCTGCTGAAGGACGCCGGTCCCGGGCTGCTGGTGGAGGCGGTGCACGCGGCCGCGAACGGTGAAGCGCTGGTCTCGCCGTCGATCACCACCCGGCTGCTGGCCCATTTCACCGCCACCTCGGCCCGGCGCCGCGCCCGCCGTGCGGATCCCGCGCTGACCCAGCGCGAACTCGACGTCGCCAAGGCCATCGCGCGCGGCCGGACGAACGCCGAGATCACCGACGAGCTGACGATCTCCCTGTCGACGGTGAAGACCCACCTCGCCTCGATCCAGCGCAAGATCGCGGCCCGCAATCGCACCGAAATCGCCGTGTGGGCCTGGGAATCCGGCCTCGTGCGCTGAGCCGGGCCCGGTCGTGTGGTCCGAACGAGCCCTGACGAAGCCGACCGGGCCGGAATAGCCTTTTTTGTCATGGAACCTGAATTGCAGGTTAATCATCGACAGATGAGGTGAAGCCCGATGACCGAACCGAAATCGAGCCAGTCCCGGACCTCGTCGAGGCTTCGGCGAGGCGCTGTCGTAATGGCCGTCGCCGCGGGTGCCCTCCCGTTCTTGGCGGGTACCGCGCAGGCCGCCGCTTTCGTGCCCATTCCTTCGAACTACGTTTACGATCCGAGCCGCGGCGCCTGGCACGATTACTGCACCTTGTCGCCGGACAAGCCCGTCGTCCCGCCGTGGGGTCAGGTGGACTTCCGCGGGCCGTGCGCGAACCACGACATGTGCGAGGAAGCGGGCGGAAAGAACACGCTGCGCTGCGACGATCTCTTCTTCCGGCTCATGCACCGGCAATGCGATCACACTTTCGGCACCGGCCCGGCCCGTGGCCCGTGCGATTTCATCGCCGACACCTATTACAACGCCGTCCGCTCGACGGGCTGAAAACCGCTACGGTCGCCGCATGAGCGAAAACGCGAAGAGCGACCCGGCCAGGATCGGGAACGTGCTGCACCCGGTGGCGGACGTCGACGCCGCCGTGCGGTTCTACTCCGCCGCTCTCGGTCTGGAGACGAAATTCGTGGACGGAGACCGCTACGCCGCTCTCGACGCGGGCGGCACCACGCTTGCTCTCGCCGGTCCCGCCGAGGACGTCACCGGCGGCGTTCCCGCGGCGTCGTTCAAGGTGCCCGACGTGGGCGCGGCGGTGGCCGCGATCGTGGAGCGCGGTGGATCCGTGGTCCGGCAGCCGGAGCGCGGCCCGCACGAGGTCCGGGCCGTGGCACGCGATCCCTGGGGCAACACCGTCGTGCTCTACGGACCGCGCTGACCGCTGAGTCCGGTCCAGCCGTGATCGGACGGACGACACGTGTGATCGGATGGACGACACGCGTGATCAGGCGGACGACACGTGTGATCGGCCGCTGATGGGCAGTCGCAACCGCAGGCGGAAGCCTCCGTCGGGGAGGGTGTCGGTGACCACGGTGCCGCCCAGCAACGCCGCGCGTTCCTGAAGACCGAGCAGCCCGTGCCGGGCGCTGGGCAACGTCAGAGTCGGGCGGGTCGCGGGCGTATTGCCGACGGTCACCGTGAGATCGGTGCCGTCGTGCGCGATGTCCACGGTCGCCGTGCCGCCCGGCGCGTGTTTGCGCACGTTGGTCAGTGCTTCCTGGATGGTCCGGTAGATCGTGCGCTGGACGGCCGTGTCGATGCCGTCCGGCGCCGTCCCGGTCCGCCGGGTTTCGATACCGCTCCCGGCGATCAGTCGGTCGAGGTCGGACAGTGTCGGCTGCGGCATCAGCTCGGTCGTGGAACTGCCGGAGGCGCGCAGCAGGTTCACCATGTGGCGCAGCTCGTCGAGGGTGCCGACCGAAAGCTTCCGGACGTTCTCGGCGGCGGTTTTCGCGTTCGGGTCGGTGGTCGAAACGCTGAGCGCGCCCGCCTGGACGGCGATCAGGCTGACCTGGTGCGACACGACGTCGTGCATTTCGCGGGCCAGCTGGGTGCGTTCCTTGGCGAGGACCGCCTGGGCGTCCAGGATTCGTTCGTGTTCGCGGGCCTGCCGGATGTCGTCCAGCCGCAGGGTGAGTTCGCGCTGCGTGTGCACCAGTCTGCCGAGGAAGATCGGCGCGGCCGGGGTGATGACCGCGTAGATGACGGTGAGCACGTCGGTCTCCTCGAACCGCAGATCGAGGCCGGGGAACACGTAACCGGCGGTGGCCAGCACGCCGCATCCGACGAGCAGGTACCGGTTGGAACGCAGTAATGCCACGGAATAGAGGGCGATCAGCGTCGCGATGACCGAACCCGAGATCGCGAGCGCGGGCAGGGTGACGGCGAAGACGAAGACCGGCCACCGGCGGCGGAGCGGCAGGATGGCCAGGGCCACCAGCGCGGCGCCGAGCGCCAGCGGTTCGGCCCGGCCCAGGTTCGCGTCGATCGCGGCGACGGCGATGAGGCACGCGTCGACGAGCAGCAGGCGCACCACCCGGTTCACGAGCGGCCTTCGCCGTTGCTCAGCAACCCCGCCTGCTGGGCCAGCAAAGCGGCCTGGACGCGGGTCGTCACCTGGAGTTTCGTGAGGATGGCGGACACGTGGTCCTTGACCGTGCCGACACCCAGGTGGATCCGCGCGGCGATGTCCGCGTTGGACAGCCCGTCCGTGATGAGCACGAGCACCGCGCGTTCGCGCTCCGACAGCCGCCCGACCTGCGTGGCCGCGGCGGATCCCGCCCCCGATTCGAGATAGCCGTCGACGACGGTGCGCGTGACCTTGGGGGAGAGCACCACCCCGCCGGCGGCCAGCGTCCGCACGAAATGCGCGAGCAGGTCGGGGGCGGTGTCCTTGAGCAGGAACCCGGCCGCGCCCGAACGCAGCGCGGTCGCGATGTACTCGTCGGAGTCGAAGGTCGTCAGCATCGCCACGGCCGGTGTCTTCCGCAGGCCACGCAGCTGCCGCAGGATGGTGAGCCCGTCGACGTCGGGCATCCGGATGTCGAGCAGCACGACGTCGGGGCCGTGCAGGCCGATCTCCTTGACCGCCTCGGCACCGGTCACCGTCGCCACGACCTCGATGTCGCCCGCGGCCTCCAGGATGAGGCGGAATCCCGAGCGCACCAGCTCCTCGTCGTCGACGACGACCACCCGAATCATGCGCCCAGTCTCGTCGCATCCGGGGGACGGGCACCACCCGAGGCGGGGAAGCCCGTACCCGCCGACCGGATGGACGACGGCAGCCGGTCGGCGGGTCGTTCGGGCCGGGTCGCCGGTGCGGCCGGTCGCCGCGTGCCCGGAGCATGGAAAGTGGCGAAAAGGACCACGATCGCGATCGGCGGACACGGGAGTGCGGCAGTGCCTGGAACGGATCCGAAGATCATCCCTTCACCTGGTGCGGTGAACCGACGTCGAGTGCTTTTCGGCGCGCTTCCCGTCGCCGCGTTGCTGGCCGTCGGTTGTGGACGGCAGGCGCTCGGCGACGAGGGCGGTCGCAAGCCGCTCGCGCTGGTGTACAACGGCCCGCAGGGCTGCGCGGACTGCGCGCCGTCGGTGGCCAAGGTGCTGCGCGAGGCACCGCGGCCGTTCGACGTCAAGTACGTCGGCCCCGGCACCGGGGTTCCGCTCGACGCTGCCACGTTGGCCGGGGCACAGCTGTACGTCCAGCCCGGCGGCGGTGACGATCTGGAGCGGACCTGGCGGGACCTGCGCGGCTCGGCCCAGGTGATGCGCGACTGGATCCGGTCGGGTGGCAGCTACCTCGGCCTGTGCTTCGGCGGTTACCTGGCGGGCCGCGACCCGGGCTTCGACCTGCTGCCCGGCGACAGCTACGGGTACGCCGGTTCCCCCGGGTCGACCGTCCCCGACGACCGCGACACCGTGCTGGAGGTGACCTGGAAGGGAGAGTCCCGGCACATGTACTTCCAGGACGGCCCGGCCTTCCGGTTGAACGACGGAGCCGACGCGACCGTTTTGGCGACCTACGACAACGGAGCCGCGGCCGTCATCGTCGCCCCGTACGGCAAGGGCCGGATCGGGGTCAGCGGCCCCCATCCGGAGGCCGACGAGTCCTGGTATGAGGACGCGGGCCTGAGCAATCCGGACGGAGTCCGCTTCGACCTCGCCCACGAGCTGATCGACACGACCGTCGGACGGCCGTGAAAACGCGGGTGCGTGTCTGTGCCCTGGACCCCCTCACAGCGGCCGGGATGGTCAGCTATCTGGGATCCCGCATGGACTTGAGAATCGTCGGCGCCTCGCAGCGCGAGGACATCGACGTCGTCGTCGCGGCTTTCGAACGCCTGTCGGCCGACGCGATCGAGGCCTTGCGCCGGCTCGCGGAGGAGCCGGGCAAGCCGATCGTGCTGATGGTGGACCGGATCAGGGAAAGCGAGCTGCCGGTCGCGGCGGAGTGCGGGGTGGTCGCCCTGTTGCCGCGCGCGGCGGTGGCGGACGCGGAACTGCCGGACGCCGTCCGCTCCGCCGTGGCGGAGCCCCCACCGAATCCGCTTGGCGCCCTGACCCGGCAGGCCGAACGATTCCGGCGTGGCTTCCCCGATCCGCCCGAGCCCGCCGCGCCTGCCCTTTCCGAACGTGAGACCGAAGTGCTGCGGCTGATGGCCGACGGGCTCGACACGAACGCGATCGCGGCCGAACTGTCCTATTCGGAACGGACGGTGAAGAACATCATCTACGCCATGACTTCCCGGCTGAAACTGCGGAACCGGCCGCACGCGGTGGCGTACGCCTTGCGCACCGGGGCGATTTGAGGCGACCTTCGCTTTCGCGGGTCACGCTCGCAGGAGCAGGCTGTCGTTCATGGCGGAGAACGCGCGCCGCACGTGGCCCGGCAGTTCTCCGGGAGCGCACTCGGGCAGCCACTCGTCCAGCGCGCACCGCCAGGTGGCCACGCAGAATTCGATGAGCATGCGCAGTTCGAGGTTGTGCGTGTCACCGAGCCGCTGCGCGACCTCCGTCTGGATTTCCGCGCAGTGCCGCAGCGAATGGCCGTTGAGCGAGGCCGACTGGTCGATCAGCTTGAGCGTCGCGGGGAAGCGCTCGTACCAGTCGTCGTCCATGCGGCTCAACGTGGTCAGCAGCGCGTCGCGGAAAACGTCCACAAGAGACCCGGACTTCCCGGTTTCGTCCAGGGTGACCAGGAAAGCGCTCCAGAGCTGTTTGACGGCGGTGAGGGCGACGTCCTCCTTCGACCGGTAGTTGCGGAAGAAGGTCCGCCTCGACACCTCCACCGCGTCGAGCAGCGCGTCGAGCGGAGTGGCGTCGAAACCGTGCTCGCCGAACAGCTCGATCGCCGTCTCCGCCAGGGCTTGGCGCGTGCGCAGCTTCTTGCGCTCGCGCAGCGTCGCGGGCTCCCCGGAGATCGTCATGGACCGAAGTCTAGCCGACCCGCCTCGGGCGAGCATATGCTTCAATGGAGCAAACGCCACACTGTGGCACTTTGACGCGAGGAGATCAGATCGTGCGTGCACTAGTCGTGGACCACACCGCGAAAGCCCATCTCTCCCAGGCCGACGTGGCCGATCCGGTACCCGCGCCCGGCGAGGCGCTGGTCCGGGTGGAGGCGGTTTCCCTCAACTACGGCGAGGTCAAGGGCGCGACCGACCCGTCAACGCCGGACGGCGCCCTGATCGGCTGGGACGCGGCGGGTGTGGTGATCGAGGCGGCGGCCGACGGTTCGGGCCCGGCGGCCGGGACCCGGGTGGTCACGCTGGGCGAGACCGCGGGATGGGCCGAGCTGCGGGCGGTGCCGGCCACCCGGCTCGGCATCGTGCCCGACGGCGCCGACCTAGGCGCGGTGAGCACGATCCCGGTCGCCGGCCTGACTGCGCTGCAGGTGTTGCGCCGCATGGGACAGCTGCTCGGCCGCCGGGTGATGATCACCGGAGCTTCCGGCGGTGTCGGCCGCTACGCGATCCAGCTCGCGGCCCGCGCGGGCGCCGAAGTCGTCGCGATCAGCGGGAATCCCGCGCTGGAGGACAGCCTGCGGGCGCTGGGGGCGCACGAGGTGCGCGCCGACCCGGCCCAGGTCGAGCGGCCCGTGTCCGCGGTGCTGGAGAACGTCGGAGGGCAGCAGCTCGTGGACGCGTTCGCCGCCGTCGAGGCGGGTGGGACGGTGGTGAGCGTCGGCCGGTCGTCCGGAGCGGACTCGATCTTCCCCGCCGCGGCGCTGACACCGACCGACGGACGGCACGACCGGTCGATCCGCACCTACTTCCTGCTCGCCGACGCGGCAGAAGACTTCTCCTCGGACCTGACCTGGCTCGCCGCCGAGATCGCCGCCGGCCGCCTCGACCCCGGGATCAGCATGCGGGCGCCGTGGACCTCCTACGGCGAGGCGGTCACGACCCTGCTCGAACGGCGCCTGCACGGCAAAGCGGTACTGGACATCGTCTGAGCGGGCTATTCGGCCTTGAAATGGGGGTTGTGGATGAGGCCGACCAGATTGCCGTCGGGAGTGCGGACGACGGCGACCTTGATACCTCCGCCGACTTCTTTGGCCCCGGAATGTGAAGTCGCCCCAGTGGAGAGCAGGGACTCTTCGGTCGCCTCGACATCCTCGACGCCCCAATAGGTGATCGGACCGGTTGCGAGGTCGCTCTTGGGATCGAGCGCGAGTTCGTAACCGGCGACCGAGTAACCGACGTAGAACGGCTGGTCGAAATACGGTTCGATGTTCAGCACCGAAGTCCACCATCGCTTGGCGGCCTCGAGATCCGGCGCAGGGTAGACGATGGTGCGAAGGCCGAGGAATTCCACGCTCATCGGAAGGACGCTAGCACCGCGTCGTCGCCGAAACCCGGAAGAAGCGCTGACGCGGCTGCCCTTTAGTTCATCGAACGTTGCCTGTTCGCACAGAGCGTCCACGCGTACGGGCGCTCGGTGACAGGGTGGCCGCGCAGTGATCATCGAGAGGGAACGGCGACAGTCCCGGTCGTTCCGGAGGGAAGGCAGATGAGTTTCCAGGTCGTACCGGCGGAAATCGGCAAGCACGCGGCCACTGTGGACGGGATCGCCGAGCGCCTGGACACCGTGCTGGCGGCGGCGAACACCGCGGCCATGTCGGACGAGGCCTACGGTCTGATCTGCGCGTTCGTACCGCCGTTCATCAATCCGGCGGAGGAGAAGACGATCGACTCGATCAAGGCCGCGATCGACGGTGTCCGGGCGACCGCCGCCAACCTGCGCACGGCCGAGCGGTCCTACACCGAGCAGGACTCCGCCGGTGTGGAGATGTTCAAGCAGTACGAGGCCGCCATCCCGACGACGCCGATGGAGAAGGCCCAGCGATGACCAACCCTCTCGTCGCCACGCCGAAGGATTCCACCACCGCGGTGTCCGGCGTTCCCCTGCTCGAGTCCGCCACCGAACTCAAATCCGCCATCGAGAGCGGTGACTGGGCGTCCGTCGCCGTCGGCGCGGTCGGGACGGCCATGGACGCGGTGTCCGCCGCCATGGACCCGTTCGGCACCATCCTCGCCGCCGGGGTCGGCTGGCTGATGGAGCACGTCGGACCGCTGAAGGAGGCGCTCGACGCGCTCGCCGGGGACCCGGACGAGATCACGGCGCACGCCGAGACCTGGCAGAACGTCGCCGACGAACTCGCCTCGATCAGCACCGACCTCGACGGGGCGGTCGTCGCCGAGACCGCGAACTGGGCAGGCACCGCCGGTGACGCCTACCGCGCCAGGGGAGCGGACGTCGCGGCCCTGATCGGCGCCTGTCAGCAGGCCGCGGGCGGCGCGTCCTCCGGTACCCGGATCGGCGGCGAGGTGGTCACCGCCGTCCGCACGCTGGTCCGCGACACCATCGCCGAACTGATCGCCAGGCTGATCAGCTGGGCGTTGCAGGTACTGGCGACGCTCGGACTCGGGATGACCTGGGTGCTGCCCCAGGTCACCGCCGCCATCGCGAAGACCGCGACCAAGATCGCCACCGTCGTCACCAAACTGGTCAAGGCGATGAGCGCGCTCGCGCCGCTGATGAAGAAGGCGAAGAACATCTTCGCCCAAGCGGAGAAGGCGCTGCGCAAGATCGACGCGGGCAAGACCGGGCCCGCCGGGAAGCCGCGTGGCCCGAAACCGGGCGGGGAGTACAACGGAACCCGTGGCGGGGGAGGCGGCGGCAAGGGGAAGAAACCCCAGCCGCAGCCCGACAAGCCGCCGGAGCTTTCGCCTCAGCTCGGGAAGTTCGACGATCTCACCCAGGCGCAGAAGGACGCCGCGCAGAAGATGAAGCGGTGGATCCTCGACCACAAGGACAGCGGCCAGTTCGGCGCCTGGCACGACAAGGTGGACAACAACAAGCTCAACTCGCTGGGTCTGGGGAACAGCCCCACGCCCGGCGCGGGCTCCACGTGGGGCGGCCGGATCTACGGGAACCACGGGCAGGCGGGCGGCAAGATCGGGAACGAGGGCAGGCTCCCGCACAACGGCAAGATGAGCGACTCCAACAAACCCGCCGATCAGCCGCTGGGCCCCGACGGGAAGCCGACGAAGCCGTACGACGGCAAGTACTACGAGTTCGACGTCCACCCGACACCGCGGTACGACAACAAGCCCATCCGGGACGCCGACGAGTACACGGACTTCAACGGGAAGCCGTTGCCGGAGAACCAGCGGCCGAAACCGGACCGCATCGTCAAGGACGACAACGGCAAGTTCTATTACGCGCCGGGGCACTACGACAAGTTCTACGAGGTTCCCTGACCTGGCCCGGGCCTGGGGTCGGGTGCCAGGTCCGTGAAGGACTCCTTGAGGGACCAGTAGTTGGTTACCCATTGGTGTGGTTGGCGGTGTGGTCGACGGGGGAGGATTCCGGCCGTTGAACGTCCAGGATCTTCCCCCGTCAGGTTGTCTGCCCCAGGGCATGGCAGACACGACCTTGATCAACGGAGGATCGGGGACGTTGAGTGTCCCGGATCTTCCGTTGATCAAGGTCTGTGACCGGGGCGACCTGCGCGACGAACCACTCTCGCGCAGGTCAGGCATAGGTGAACAAATACTGGTCCGTGAAGGCCTCCTTGAGGGACTCTGGGTCCCTCAAGGAGGCCTTCACGGACTTCACCGCGGGTCTGCCGGTTCTCGTGGCGGGGCGGAGTCCCGGAAGCGTTGCGAAAGCCACGTTCGCAACTTTCAACGTTGCGAACGTGGCTTTCGCGACACCCGAGGTCGGCGTGCGGGCGAGCGAAGGAACACGCCACCTTGCCGCCTGAGAGAATCGCGCCGTGGCGACCAACGATCTCCAGTTCGACTATCGGCGCCGCGGCGATCTCGGCGTGCTCGAAGTCGTGCCACGCGTCGGTGGCGTGCTGCTCACCGAGCTGATCGACGAGTTCGAGACGGGGGCCGGGATGCGGCCGGCGGGCGGGGTCTACGGCGGCTTGATCCCGGGGTACTTCCGGTTCGGTCCGATGGAAGACCACTTCCAGGGGCGGTCCGCTCGGGAGAGGGGGCTCACCCCTTTGCTCGGATGCGAGTGCGGCGAGTGGGGTTGCTGGCCTCTCTTGGCCAGGATCACCGCGACGGACGACCTGGTGATCTGGGAAGCGTTCGAGCAACCTCACCGCCCGGCGCGCGACTACTCGGCGTTCGGACCGTTCCGGTTCGACAGACGCCACTACGATCACGCCGTGGAGAAACTGGGCAGGGAAGTCGCGGCGAGCGAGAGCCGCCCGTGCTGACGCGGGTCGCCGAGGGCGTGCTCGTCCACGAGAGCGAGTTCGTGCAGAGCAACGCCATCGTCGTGCAAGGCGAGAACGGTGTGCTGCTCATCGACCCCGGCGTGCAGGACCACGAAATGGCCTGCCTCGCGAACGACCTGTCGCGGTCGGGACAGGTCGTGGTGGCGGGCTTTTCGACGCATCCGGATTGGGATCATCTGCTCTGGCACGCGGAGTTCGGCACGGCTCCCCGTTACGGCACGGCCCGATGCGCGGCCGCCGTCGAGGAGCTGCTGTCCGACCCGGACGCGAAGGCCCACATCACCGAACACCTGGAGCCGACGGGCATCGCCGAGAAGGTCTCGCTGGACCTGTTCGGTCTCGTCACCGCCCTGCCCGCTGGGACGGCGCGGATCCCCTGGGACGGCCCCCGGGCCCGGATCATCGAGCATCGCGCGCACGCGCCGGGCCACGCTGCGCTGGTCATCGAAGAACGCGGGGTTCTCGTCGCCGGGGACATGCTCTCCGACGTCCTGGTGCCGATGCTCGACTTCGACGGCGACGCCGACCCGGTCGAGGACTACCTCGCCGCGCTGCGGCTGCTGGAGGAGGTGGCGGGCGACGTCGCTGTCGTCGTCCCCGGCCACGGCTCGGTGGGCGGAGCCGGTCAGGCGCGCGAACGGATCGACCGCGATCGGGCGTACGTGCTCGCCTTGCGGGAGGGCCGTGTCCCCGACGATCCGCGGATCGGTCCGTCGGCGAAACCCGGCTGGGAGTGGGTCGGCGACGTGCACGACGGGCAGGTCCGGCGCCTTTCGGCTTGACCCACCCGCCAGTGGTCAGCGGCGCCCGGCGGCCAGGATGACGAGGAACTGGCCGCCACCCGGCTCGACGTTCGCGGTCACCGGCAGCCCGGGTACCAGCCGGGAGAACCGGTCCACCAGCCAGTCCGCCGCCTCCTGCGCGTCCTGCCTGGTCGGGCACCGGGCCACCATCTCGCGGCCGCCCTTGCGCTCCAGCCGCCCGGCGACGGTGATCAGCGGCGCGGGTTCGACCACGTGCAGGCGGTCGGGCCAGGCGATCACCACCTTCACCGCGCCCTTGCGGGTGTTGCACCCGCGGTGCGCGAGCCGCTCGGCGATCTTGGCCTTCCGGTCGGCGGTCCGGCTGTCGACACTGGGCCCTCGCGAATCGTTCACCGACATGTCGGGGTCGACCGGTTCGTCGCACACCCAGCATCGCCAGCCGTCGCGCTCGGCCACATCATCCAGAAGACTCACCCGAGCAACCTAGCCCGCCCTGCTCCCGCCCCGCGCACCGCACCGGCGTCCGGCGCGGAAGCGGTTCGAGAGACGAACAAAGTATCTTTAGTACTCTTTACCGTTCTAAATACCTTGCGTTAATCTTGGATCCTGAGCTCGGGTTTCGAAGATCGGCACGTGTCGATTGTCGTATTCCTTCTCGTGCGAACGATTGATTACCTTTCGTCCGCGAGTCGGGATTGTTCCTCGCATTCTGAGAATCCGTAACAGGACATCGCTCCTGCTCGACGCTGTCGTTGGGATTCCGGGGCAGCTGACGACGCCATACAAATTTATGGAGGTAGGCAGGTGTTCGGTCGAGTCAACCCTATCGCTCGTGGAAGACAGGTCCGGCTTCACTATCAGGATCCCCGTTTCGCCGCCGATTACGCTCAGGCATATCGATCCGGCCCGAGTGAACGTTATTTCGCGTCGCGGCTGTACGCCGTCTCGGAGACTTTGCGGGCCTTCCCGTCCGGTGACCTGCTCGATGTGGGCTGCGGTCCGGGCGTGATGGTCCACCACCTGCTCGGCGCCGACGGCGGAGATTTCCGGATCACCGCGTGCGACCAGTCCGCCGCGATGGTCGACATCGCCGCGCGCGGACTGCGCGACGACGACAAGGTCCGGCTGCACGTCGCCGACATCGACGATCTGCCGTTTCCCCGCCACAGCTTCGACATCGTGCTGGCGATGGGCGTGCTGGAGTACGTCGACGCCGGCCGCGCCCTGCGCGAGATCGCGCGCGTGACGAAGCCCGGCGGCTTCGTCGTGATCTCGATGCTCAACCCGTTCAGCCCGTACCGGCTGTTCGAGTGGGGCGTGTTCTGGCCGGCACGGCGCCTGCTCGGCCGGATCGAACGGCTTTTCGGTGTCCCTGAAGAGCGCAGGCATCGCGCGGACAAGAGCGGTATCCACGCCCTGCCGGCGTTCCGCTTGGTCGGCCGGATGCGGGAATCGGGTTTACAGCCACGTGACGTCGTGTACTACGACATCACGGCACTCGTTCCGCCGTTCGACCGGCTGATCCGGCCGTGGCTGTATCGCTGGCGGTATGCCCCCGAACGCACGGTGAGCCGGAGGGCCCGGCGGTGGCTCGGCACCGGATACCTTGTCGTCGCGCAGTTCCCCGCCGAGGTCCGGCACAGTTCAGTACAGCTCGATGACGAGTCGCTCGCTGAACGCGCGTGAAACGCACAGGGCCATTTGGCTTTCGCGGTCGGCGGCGGTCAGGCAGTTGTCGCGATGGTCCGGGACGCCGTCCAGCACACCGGACACGCACGAGCCGCAGATGCCTTCCTGACAGGATTTGAAGACTTCGACGCCGTTGTCCTCGAGCACCGCCAGGATCGATTTCCCCGCCGGGACTTCGAACTCCTCGCCGGTGTCGAGTGCGACGGTGATCGGACGGTCACCGGAGGTGTCCACGTCGGCGGCCTCGAAATGTTCGACGTGCACGCGATCCGCGCCGACGACCTCGCCGAGAACGGCGGCGACCTGCCCCATGAAGCCGTCGGGGCCGCAGGTGTAGACCCGTGTCGCCGAGGTCAGCCGGGCCGCGATCGTCCGCAGGACGCCGGGATGTTCGTCGCGGGGAACGCCGAAGTGCGGGCGGACCCGGTCGGCGAACCCCACCCGCTCCAGCAAGTCCGCGAAAGCCGCCTGCTCGCGGGAGCGGGCGAAGTAGTGCAGTTCGAATTCGCCGCCCCGGGCGAAGAGTTCGTAGGCCATCGACAGCAGCGGCGTGATGCCGATGCCACCGGCGACGAGGACGTGCCGGTCCGCTTCGGCGGCGACGCCCAGCAGATTGCGTGGTGCGCCGATCTCGAGCTCGTCGCCGACCGAGACCTGATGCATCGCCGCGGATCCGCCGCGCGAGTCCGGTTCCCGTTTGACGGCGATCAGGATCGAGTTCGGGTCGTCCGGGGCGCCGCACAGCGAGTACTGCCGCAGCACCCCGGTCGGGCCGAGGACGTCGACGTGCGCACCGGCCCGGTAGCGGACCCGCAACGGCTCGTCGTCCTGCCGGACCAGCCGCAGGGTCCGGATTTCCGGGGTCTCTTCGGTGATTTCGACGACGCGGAAGACGGCGTTCGTCATCGAGGCCTCCAGACGATGGTTCGGTCAGCGCATGAACAGTCCGCCGTTCGCGTCCCAGCAGGCGCCGGTGACGGAGGCGGCTTCGGGGGACGCGAGCAGCGCCACCATGTCGGCGATGAACGTCATGCTCCCCAACCGTCCGACCGGGATGGCGGCCTTCAGCCCGGCGAGGTTCTCCTCACCGACGAGCCGGTGGACCATGGGGCTGTCCTGCGGGCCGGGGGAGACCGCGTTCACCGTGACCCCCCGTGCGGCGAGTTCGCGGGCGAACACCTTGGTCGCCGTCAGGATCGCGCCCTTGGAGGACGCGTAGTGCCCGCCGGTCGTGGTGCCGCCGTTCTGGCCCGCCAAGGACGCCATGTTGACGATCCGGCCGTACCCGGCTTCGGCCATGTGCGCGCCGAAAAGCTGGCAGGCGTGGAAGGTGCCGCCGAAATTCACCGCCATCACCTCGTCGAGTTCCTCCGGCGTGATCTCCAGCAGTGGCCGGGCCTGGGTGCGGGCGGCGTTGTTGACCAGGACCTGGACCCCGCCGAAGTCGCCGAGCACCGACGCGAGCAGCTGGTCGACGTCGGCACGATCGGCGACGTCGACCCGGTAGCTCCGGGCGTGCGGCCCGGCCCGGTCCAGTTCGGCCGCGAGCCGCTGGGCCGCGGCTTCGTCGAGGTCGGCGATCGCCACCCGGTGCCCGCCGCCGTGCAGGCGCCGGACGATCTGCTCGCCGAGGCCGGTGGCCCCGCCGGTGACCACGGCGACCGGCGCGGTGCCGGTCACAGCAGGAATCCCGCGGCGGGAACGGCTTCGTCGGCATCGACCAGCCGGACGACCTTGCGGGCGAGCCGATCCTCTTCGCCACCGGCGCCGAGACGGACGACGTAATCGACGTCCGCCGCCCAGAGGTCGTGGCGGCCGCGTTTGTAGGCGACGATGATCTGACTCGCCTTGATCGACACCGACCCGTCGCCGACGTCGGCGGGGACGAAACGCGAGACGGTCCGGACGGTGATCGCCGAGTCCACCGCGGCGATCGCGTAGCCCTCGGTCATCCGCCGCACCCGCAGCGCGCGCATCCTGGCGTCGTCGTGGACCATGTTGAGCACGTCGTCGAAGTCCTCGGCGTCGCGGTCGATCGGGATGACGTACAGCGCGTCTTCCGTGTAAAGACGTTGCCAGGCCTCGTAATCCTTGGCGTCCAGCAGCGCCGCCTCACGCCAGATCAGCTCGATCGCGCGGACCACCCGCGCGTCGGTGAGGGTCTCAGTCATCGCTCATCATCTGCTTCCACCGGGCATACGCGGCCCTCATGCCGGTCTCGTCGGTGACATGGCCGGTCGGCCAGCCCTCCTCGGAAGGCTTTTCGCGGCCGAGGCCGCGGTTGACCATGATCGGCATCTCGGGCGCGCCCTGGGCACCGCGCTGCACCCGGTCCCAGCCTTCGGAGTCGTCCGGCGTGCCGAAACCGAACGGACCCTGGAAGTGTTCGTGGGCGCGCAGCCGTTCCCGGTTGACCGGTCCGACGATCTCGGCCGGACCGTCGCTGCCGAGGGCGACGTGTTCGATGACGGTCTCGTCGACGCTGATCGGCCGCAGCACCCGGAAGAACGAGATCGACATCGACACGTTCGGGAACAGGTTGAGGTTGAAACCCGTGCCGTGCACGGCACGCACCAGCCTGCGGATCTCGGCTCGGTCCGCTCCGGCGGCTTCGAGCCGGGCGACCAGGCCGTCGAACCGCGGCTGGAGGGGCTCGCTGCCGTCGTCCGCGTCCAGATCGGAGTGCCCGGGGACCATCTGCATCACCGAGTGGCCGTTCCCGAGGTCGTGGGTGACCGCCGCGGGATCGGTCATGAACGACATCATCTCGGCGGTTTCGGCGTCGACCGAAGACATCCAGGAGCGGTGCACGATGGGGAAGTGGTACCCGTCGGTGGTGTTCTCCAGCTGGATCTTCCAGTTGCCGCGGTAGGTGAACCGGTGGGTGCCGAGCACCTTCACCGGATAGCCGCCGCCCTGGGCCATGAAGCGGTCGATCCACAGCTTGACGTCGCCGAGGAAGTCGGCCAGCGGCTCGGCTTCGGCGTTCAAGGTCGCGAAGATCATCCCGCCGTACGACTCGGTGCGCAGCGTCTTCAGCCCGAGATCGGACTTGTCCATGACACCCTCGTACCCGTCGGGATACGGGACGCCACGCAGTTTGCCGTCCAAGCCGTAGGACCAGGCGTGGTAGGGACAGGTGAACCCGTTGGCGTGGCCGGACTTCTTCTCGCAGAGCGACGCGCCCCGGTGACGGCAGCGGTTCACCAGCGTGCGGATCTCGCCCTTGCGGTCCTTGGTCACGATCACCGGATGACGTCCGACGTGGGTCGACTTGAAGCTGCCCGCCCTGGGCAGTTCCGATTCGTGGGCGACCCAGATCCACGTCCGCTCGAAGATCTTCGTCATCTCCTGCTCGAAGATCTCCGGGTCGGTGTACAGGCGGCCGGCGACCCTGTCGCCCAGGACGAGATCGGCGGGCGGCAGGCCGTGCACGGTGGCGGCGGTGAACGCCGTGCTTTCGATGGCCATCGCGATCAGCCCCGGTATTCGCGCGGGGTGAGGGCGCGGCCGATGCGCGCTTCGATCTTGGCGTACTTCCACAGCTTCCACGGACTGTCGCCGACCGGTGTGGTGCGCAGGATGCCGCAAGCCTCCTTGACGGTCTCCTGGGTGTCGACGTCGCAGAGCAGGTAGCAGGTCCACGGCCAGCCGTCGGACGGGCCGACCAGATGCGAGTCGTCGTCGATGTCGCCGATGAAGCCGACGCCGGGCAGGCCCTTGATGCCGTCCATCAGCGCGACGAAGGCGGTCCACACGTCACTCGCGGCGACGCCGCCTTCGGGAAGGTCGAAGAAGTTCTGGTTGATGCCGATGCAGAACAGCACCCGCAGCGGGGTAGCGCTCATGGTGGTGGTTCATCTCCTCGTCAGCGGTCGGGAGTGGTCACTGGAAACCGGGAACGGTGGGCGGCTGGCCCATCAGCACGGCACCCGCGGCGTCGTACATGGCCGGGCCGAGGAAAGCGTGCTGGCGCGGGACCAGGGCGTCGCCGAGCAGCCCTTGCAAGGGATGGCCGGTGGCGATGGCGGCGGTCCCGGACAGGCGGATGACCTGGTCGACGGTTTCCGCGGCGGTCTTCGCCAGATGGGTCGAGGACATCCGGAGATGCGCGTTCTGTTCCGGCGTCACGGGATCGCCGTCCAGTACGGTCTGCCACGCGTCGTGGGTGACCTCGTAGAAGTATGCCCGTGCCGAACGCATCGTCGCCTCGGCTTCGGCCAGCCCGGTGCGGTAGTAGGCGCGGTCGGCGAGTTTCGGCGCGCCTGTGACGCCCGAACGGCCGCTGCCGACCTCGATAGCGAAGTCGAGCGCGGCGCGCGCGACACCCGCGCCGACGACCGCCAGGACCTGGGAGGCGTAGGCGAGGGTGGGGTAGCGGTACAGCGGTTCGTCGATGGTCGGCTCGCCGCCGCGGATGAACGTCCATTCCCGGGGCACCTCGACCTTGTCGACGACGAGATCGAAGGAACCCGTGCCCTTCATCCCGACGACGTCCCATTCCCGGACGATCTCGACCTGTTCGGGGCGCAGCAGCGCGGTGCGCGGCTTTCCGGCGGTCGAGTCGTCACCCGGGATCCCGACGCCCAGGATGTCCGCGCCCATGCAGCCGCTCGCGAACTTCCAGCGGCCGTCGACCAGGAAGCCTGCCGCGGTCGGTTCGGCCCGCTGGACGGGGAAGAGCCCGCCCGCGAAGCACACGTCCGGTCCGTCGGCGTACAGCTTGGCCTGGGTCTCGACGGGCAGCGCCGCGAGGTAGACCAGCGCCGAGCCGAAGCTGGCGACCCAGCCGGTGGAGCCGTCGACGACGGAGATCCGCTCCACCAGTTCCAGGAATTCGGCCGGGGGAAGGGGAGCACCGCCGAACCGCGCGGGGGTCGCGGCCCGGTAGACGCCTGCTTCCTTGAGCCTGCCGACGAACTCGCGCGACACGTACCGCTGGTCGCGGAACTCCTGACGGCGCTCGGCGAGTTCGGCCAGGACGTCTTCGAGTGTCGCGGCCGGGCGCTCCTGGGTCTGGGCCATCTGGCGCTCCTCGGGTCGGGGCAGCGGTCCGGTGTGACCGCGTGCCCTCGACGTTAGGGATCACGTCCAGGTCTTTCCATTGGTCATTGCCTGCCCGGGTGCGGGGGTTCCCACCCGGACCCATAGGGGAAATCCTTACCCGGCGGTCCGGAGGCGAACTCCTATGCTGAGGCCGTGCAGGTCGATCCGATGGCGCCGGAGCTGGGGGCCGACGACTTCGCGGCGATGATGAACGCCTCGAAGGTGTGCGTGCTCGTCCACGACGCGGCGACCAAGAACATCCTGTGGGCCAACCCCGCCGCGTGCGAGATGCTCGAATTCAGCCTTTCGGAGCTCCGCCCGCTCAAGGCGAACCACATGAGCAGTTCCGCCCAGCAGTACGACCGGGTGATCGGGCGGGCGTGGCTCCAGGCGGCGGTGGACCACGGTTCGAGCCGGATCGTGTGGCACTACCGCAGCAAATCGGGTCGCGTCATCCCCACCGACGCGGTGGCCATCCGCGTCGAGCTGGCCCGGGGTCCCGCGGTGATGGTCCAGTTCCGCGACATCCAGCGCGCGGAGGAGGTCGAGCGGGAGCTGAAGCTGACGACGTCGTACGTCGACGCGCTGGCCCGGCACACCTCGACCGTCGCGTTCATGCTCGACGCCGCCGGCGCGGTGCGGTTCGCGACCGACAGCGCGCTGACCTTCCTCGGGCTGACCGGCGACGACGATCGGCTGGCCGGGGAGCCGCTGACCGCGTACGCGCGGTTGTACCTCGACGGCAGGCCGGTCCGCTGGGCCGAGGTGGCCGCCGGCGCGGACCCGGTCGGACCGGTCCAGCTGGAGGTGTCGGGGGAGTGCGCGACCTGGCTGGAGGGAAGCCTGGAGCGGCTCTCCGAGTCCGAGGTGGACGCGTACCTGATGATCCTGCACGACGTCTCAGAGCGAGTGCGTGGCGAAGCGCGCCGGGAACTGGAACTGCGGCACGAGAACTATCTGGCGCGCTACAACGCCATGGGGGACCTGGCGATGGCGATCGCGCACGAGCTCGGCCAGCCGCTGGCCGCCGCCGCGAACTTCATCGCGGGCATCCGGGCGCGCGCCGCCACGATGGCCACCGCCGGCGACGTCCGCGACCAGATCGCGGGCCAGATGGGCTACGGCTTGGACAGTGTCGCCCGGCAGATCGACAGGGCCAAGGAGATCGTCGGCTCCCTGCGGTCCTTCGTCGGGCATCTGGAACAGGTCGAGCAGCTGGTCGACCTGAACGAGATCGTCCGGGAATGCCTGTACTTCATCGAGCTGAGCGCCGCGCCGAACGCCGTCGAGGTCGAGGTCCGGCTCGATCCGGCGCCGGTACCGGTGCGCTGCGAGCGTGTCCTCACCGGTCAGGTGGTGATGAACCTGTGTCTCAACGCGATCGACGAGACCGCGGAATGCGAACCGCTGCTCCGGCGGATCACCGTGAGCACACAGGTGAAGGAAGGCGTCGGGGTGCTCACCGTCGACGACCACGGCCGTGGTGTCTCCCGTGACCCCTTCGCCGAATCGTTCACCGGCAAGCCCGGCGGAAGCGGGATCGGGCTGGCGCTGAGCCACCGCATCATCACCCGGCAGCACGGAAGCATCTGGGCCGAGCTGCGCGAGGAGGGCGGCTCCCGGTTCGGTTTCGCGCTGCCACTGGCGGAGCAGGGCGCCACGTAAGGGAAATCCTCAGGCGGCGCGGTGGAACTCGGGATATCGCCGGTTTCGGCCGCGGCTCTAGCGTCGAGGCATGACCGATGAGCTGACCACCACCCAGCGCCGGTTCCGCGCGGCGATGGCGAATCTTTCGACGGCCGTCAACATCGTCACCACCGACGGGGTGAGCGGCAAGGCCGGCATCACGGTGAGCGCGGTCTGTTCGGTCACCGACTCGCCGCCGACCCTGCTGGTCTGCGTCAACCAGTCCAGCTACACCCACGACATCTTCCGCACCAACCGGCGGATGGCCATCAACGTCCTGGCGCCCCAGCACGAGAATCTCGCCGTGCAGTTCGCGGGCGCGACCGACGTGCCGATGCTCGACCGGTTCCGGTTCGACGTCTGGGATCACGACAGTTTCGGGATCCCCGTCGTCCGCGACGCGGCGGCCGTCCTCATCGGACAGGTCGGCGCCGAATTCACCCAGGGCACGCACACCGTGCTCTTCGTCGAGGTCGAGGACGTGTTCGTCGACGAGGACGCCGGGGCCCTCGCCTACTTCCGGCGCGCCTTCCACCGGATCGCGCCGACCGGCGCGAACGCCTGAGCGACGGGGACGCGGATGAACGAGCAGGGCGAGCGCACCACGCTGATGTGTTACAACGATACCCACGGATACGGCTGGCGCCATGTGGATCTGTTCGTGCACGACGCCGAGGGACGCGAGCTGAACTGGGTCCACTGGCAGGTCCCGGCGGACGGTCCCGACGCCGCCGACGAGGTGACGGCGCGGGTCGAACCCCGGCTGAGGCGTACCTCGGAGTGGCGGCACGCGGTGAGCGCGGGCGGTGTGGACTATTGGGAAGCGGATGCCGCTTGGGAGGAAGAGTGAAGCTCACACGCCCGTGGCCGTTGCGTGAACTCGTCGGAGAGCTACGGCAGGGGCGTACGACGCCCGAGGCGGCGGCGCGACGCGCGCTGGCCCGGATCTCTGAGACCGAGCCGGAGCTGCACGCTTGGGTCGAGCAGGCACCGCTCGACGACCTGTCGCCGGACTCCACCGGGCCACTCGGCGGCGTACCGCTCGGGGTCAAGGACATCATCGACCTGGCGGGCCTGCCCACCCGCTGCGGTTCGGAGCTGCGTGCCGAGGCCGCTCCGGCGGACACGGACGCGGCGATCCTGACCGCGTGGCGCACGGCGGGCGCGGTGCCGCTCGGCAAGACGGTCAGCACCGAGTTCGCGTTCTTCGCCCCCGGCCCGACCCGCAATCCTGCGGCCCCCGGTCACACCCCGGGCGGCTCGTCGAGCGGCTCGGCCGCCGCGGTCGCGTCCGGGCAGGCTCCGCTGGCGCTGGGTTCGCAGACCGCCGGATCGGTCACCAGGCCGGCGTCGTTCTGCGGGGTCGCCTCGCTGGTCATGAGCCACGGCCGGTACCCGGTCACCGGCGTGACCGGGCTGAGCCCCTCGCTGGACAGCCACGGCGTGTTCGCGGCCTCGGCCGCCGATCTCGCGCTCGCGTGGTCGGCGCTGACCGCCGAACCCGACGTCGGGACGGATGGCGATCGTCGGCCGCCGCGAATTCTGGTGTGGGCCGCCGACGCGCTCGACGTCGTCGAAGCGCCGATGCGGGACGCCGTCACACAGGCGGCGAAGCTCGTGAGGGAAGCCGGGGCGACGGTCGAGCCGTTCCCCGACGAACGGCTGATGGCCGAAGTCACCGCCGCGCATCCGGTGGTGATGGCCTACGAAGCGGCCCGGGAAAGGGCCGCCGAACTCGCCGTGGCCGAACGGTTGAGCGTCCCCTTGGCGCGCCTGCTCCGGACCGGTGCCGCCACCTCGGACGCCGAGTACGGCGCCGCACGCGCCACCATCGCCCGTGGTGCCGCCCGGGTCGCGGAACTCCTCGGCTCCTACGACCTCGTGCTCGGCCCGGCCGCGCCCGGCGCCGCGCCGCGAGGACTCGACACGACCGGGGACCCGGCCCTGAGCCGGGGTTGGCAGGCACTCGGCCTGCCCGCGATCGCGCTGCCCGGATTCACCGACCCGGCGGGTTTGCCGCTCGGTCTACAGGTCGTCGGAAGGCGCGGCGGGGAAACCGACCTGCTCGGACACGCCTGCTGGGTGGAACGGAGCCTCCCGTGAGTGCCGGTGATTCCGCGTCCGGAGGCGAACCGTCGCCGGTGGTCTACATCGTCGACGACGACGAGGCCATCCGCCAATCCCTGGTGTTCCTGCTGGAAAGCGTCGGCATCCAGGCGCTCGTCTACCCGGACGGGCCGACGTTCCTGGAGGAGTTCGACCCCGACGAGCCGAGCGTTCTGATCGTCGACGTCCGGATGCCGGGGCTCAGCGGGTTGCAACTCCAGGAGAAGCTCGTCGCCCGCGAATTCCCGGCCCCGGTGATCTTCTGCTCCGCGCACGGCGACATCCCGATGTCGGTGCGGGCACTCCGGCAGGGCGCGGTCGACTTCCTGGAGAAACCGTACGAACCGCAGCGGATGCTGGAGGTCGTCCAGGCACAGCTGGTGATCGCGACGGAACGCTTCGCGGTGGCCGCACGCCGCAAGGCCGTCGGCGAACGGATCGCGACGCTGACCCCACGCGAGCGGGAGGTGCTCAGGCTGGTGATCGACGGACTGCCCAGCCAGCTGATCGCGCGCCGGCTGGGCACCAGCGTGAAAACCGTGGACGTGCACCGCGCCCGGATCAAGGCCAAGACCGAGTCCGACAGCCTCGGCACCCTGGTCCGCGACGTCCTCCAGCATCAGGTCAGCGTGTAGGCGCCATCAGCACCGACGCCGCCGGGAAGTCCGACGCGAAACCCGAAGGCAACGGGGCGATGAAGACGTTCTCGGTCCGCGTGCGGGTGAGGAGCCAGCCGTCCTCGTGGCGCCTGAAGGCGTTGTTGAGCCTGCTGGACCGCAGAAGCCCGGTGCCGTCGGCGTAGAGCCACGGCTGGACGTGGATCCATTGCCCCTCGGCCTTCTCGCCGTCGACGTGGATCTGTTCCGAGGTCAGGTAATGGGCGTTGAGGACCAGCTTCTGACTCCAGAACCGCTCGAAATGCGCCCGGATCGCGGCCTTGCCCACCGCACGGCCGAACTGGCCGTCGTAGTGCTCGCCGACGCCTTCCCAGACCGCGTCCTCGGCGTAGAGGTCGAGGATCAGGTCGATGCGGTGCTCGTCGTCGGTGACGCCGAATTCCGGGCACGGGGTGTCGCAGAGGAACATGTAGCGTGCCTGGAGCCGCCGGATCGCGGCCTCGGCCTCCAACGTCTCGACGCGGCGCCGCAGTTCGGTGATCTCGTCGTTCATCGGCCGGTCCTCACTGGTGCGGTTTCGGGGAGTGCCAGCAGGCAGACGACGGTCAGCGCCATCCCGCCGGCGAGGTAGTAGCCGACCGACGTCGCGGTGCCGGTCCATTCGATGAGCCGGTTGGCCATCGACGGCGCGAGACCGCCGCCCAGTACCGCGCCGATCTGGTAGGCCAGCCCGGCGCCGGACTGACGTTGTTCGGGCGTGAACAGCTCCGTCAGACAAGTGATCAGCGGTCCGAAAAGGAATCCGGTGAGGGCGAAACCACCGGCGATGGCGAGCGCCCACGCGGTCAGCGTGCCGATCCGCGCGATCGGGAAGAGCACGAACATGTACGCCAGTACCGCCACGGCCGCCGCGACCATCACGGGTTTGCGGCCCAGCCGGTCGGAGAGCCGGGCGCCGAGCACGACCGTCACCGCGTGGAGCGCGAGCGCCGGCAGCGTGCACCACAGCGCGGCCTGGATGTCCAGCCCGAGGCCTTGGGGAACGGGACCGGCGGCGTACGAGAGCATGAATCCGGCCAGTACGAACATGACCCCGTTGAGCCCGGTGTTCGCCCCGGCCGCGAGCAGCAGCCTTCCCCAGCTGTCGCGGATGACGTTCCAGATCGGCATCTTGACGATCTGCTCGTCCAGCTTGTCGGCCGCGAGTTCGTGGAACACGGGCGATTCCTCAAGAGCACGCCGCGCCCAGACACCGATCGCCAGCACGACCGCGCCGCCGATGAAGGGAATCCGCCAGCCCCAGCTGGTGACAATTCCTTGCGGTAGATAGAAGATCAGCACGAAGGCGAGATTCGCCAGCAGGGCGCCCAACGGCGAACCCAGCGCGACGAAGGCGCCGTACGCCGCTCGCCGGGCCGGTGGCGCGTGTTCCACCGCGAGCACCGACGCCCCGCCCAGTTCACCGCCTCGCGAGAAACCGTGCACCAGTCGCAACAGGACGAGCAGCAACGGCGCGGCCACGCCGATTTCGGCATAGCCGGGCAAGAGTCCCATGAGGACAGTGGCCGCGCCCATGAGATAGAAGGTGATGAGCATGGCGCGCCGTCGCCCGTACCGGTCGCCGACCCACCCCATCACGATCGCGCCGAGCGGTGCGACGACGTAGCCGATGGTGTAGGTCATCAGGCTCATGAACGACGCGAACCAGGGATCGGTGCCGCCGGAGAAGAAGACCTTGGGAAAGACCAGCGCGGAGGCGACGGTGTAGATCGAGAAGTCGAAGAACTCCAGCGAAGTCCCGGCACCCGCGCCGATCGCCAGCCTGCGGGTCCGGGTCGAGGTGGTCGTGGATGGAGCGGTGGATGCTGTCATGCGCTCTTCCTTGAACGGTGACGAGACGGTCGGCGTTGCTCCCTCCCCGGCGACGCCTGTGAGTTCGTCTCAACGTAGGAACGCGCGGAGACCGCGGCCATTGGAGGAACCCGTTGCCCGGCTGAAGGATTTCCCTACCGTGCCGCTCCTCCCGCTCGACTTGCGTCCACCGAGGACGCCCGCCGGAAGGTTGCGAAAGCCACTTTCGCAACGTTGAAGGTTGCGAAAGTGGCTTTCGCAACGCCGCCTTTCGATCGGGTCGCTCTGGTGGGTGGGTCGTGCCGTCGATCATCGGTCCGGTCCGTGAAGGCCTCCTTGAGGGACTCTGGGTCCCTCAAGGAGTACTTCACGGAATCGCGGTCGCCACTCTCGCCCCACATGCACCAGCAGCCACAGCGGTTACGCGTGAAGGCCCCCTTCCCTCGGCTCAGCCGAGGAAAGGGGGCCTTCATGTACAGCAGGCGGGCAAGGGCAGGGACCGAGTGGGTCGTGAGTGGTAAGTGACGTTCTAACGTCACTTACCACTCACGACCCACTCGCCCCACCGCTCACCGCCGCCTGGCCTGCCTGCGGTACATGAAGGCCCCCTTCACTGCGTTTAGCGCAAGGAAGGAGGCCTTCACGGACCGGACCTGACCTGTCAACAACAGCAGCCAGAGGCCAGGAGGTACCTAAGACACCCTTGGCTCTAACGACACTTAACACTCACGACCGCTTGCCTCAGACAGGGGAGCCCGCGGCCGTGGCGGTGCGGTCGATGATGGCGGCCAGCGTCGCGGCCGCCTCTTCGGGAACCCAGTGACTGACGCCGGTCAGGATCTCGAGCCGGTACTCGCCGTCGACGTACTGGCCGGCGAGTTCGGCGCTCCGGCGGGACAGGGCCGTGTCGCCGTCACTCCAGACGTGGGTGGTCGGGACCGGAACCCGTCCGCTCAGGCCCGTCGGGCGCTGCAGGAACATCGCGCGGTACCAGTTCAGCCCACCGGTCAGCGCGCCGCCGCGCAGGATCTCCTGGTGCACCCGGCCGATCTGCTCCGGGGTCATCCCGGTTTTCGCGAGTGTCCGGTCCAGGACCCGCGGCCGGGACCGCATGGCGCGTTCGGGCAGCCAGGGGATCTGGAAGAAGGCCATGTAGGACGACCGGATGAGCTGGTCACCGGTCAGCATCGCGCGCAGGAAGGCCCCGGCGTGGGGGACCGACACGCTGGTCAGGGACCTGATCAGGTCCGGCCGCCGGGCCGCGGTCGCCCACGCGACGTTGGCGCCCCAGTCGTGTCCGACCAGGTGGACCGGTCCGGTCCCGATCGCGTCGACGAGCGCGACGGTGTCGCCCACGAGACGGCTCGACCGGTAGGCGAAGCGACCCTTGGGCCGCGCACGGGGCGAGTAGCCGCGCTGGTCGGGGGCGATCGTGCGGTACCCCTGCTCGTTGAGCAATGCGGCGGTCTCCGCCCACGAAGTGCTCGTCTGCGGGAATCCGTGCAGCAGGACGACGACGGTGCCGTCCAGCGGGCCGGTGTCGCGTACGTCGAAGGTGAGGCCGTCGTGGTCGAAGGAGCCGACGCGGCTGGGGCTCGTCATGGTCCGGTTCTCCTCGCTGATCGGCGGGGCGGGTGGCCATGGCGGCCATTTAGGTGTTACCTTGGGTAACAGTGAATCTCGGTAACGCTTAAACCGTACACCCCAGCCGACGTTGTCAGGGAGGTCCGTATGACCAGCACCGATGTGCCGCGCACCGCGGAGACGGCCGAGGCCGGTCGCCGCGAGACCGCGCAGCGCCTGCTCGATTCGTCCGCGATGCTGTCCTACGACCCGGCCACCGAGGTGGACTGGGAGACGCCGCTGGACAAGGACTTCCACGGCGCGAGCCCGGAGTGGAGCACCCTCTACGGCACGAGTTACTGGGCCGAGATGAGCCCGGAGCAGCAGAAGGAGCTCACGCGCCAGGAAGCCGCTTCGGTCGCGAGCACCGGAATCTGG
Source organism: Amycolatopsis azurea DSM 43854 (assembly GCF_001995215.1). Taxonomy (GTDB): domain Bacteria; phylum Actinomycetota; class Actinomycetes; order Mycobacteriales; family Pseudonocardiaceae; genus Amycolatopsis; species Amycolatopsis azurea. Next base: position 9,494 of record NZ_MUXN01000031.1, on the reverse strand, counting down.
TTCGAGATGATCCTGCAGCAGATGGTGCTGCGCGACTTCTACGCCAAGGACCCGACCGACCCGGCCTTCCAGTGGGCGCTGACCGAGATCGCCGACGAATGCCGTCACTCGATCATGTTCGCCCGCGGCGCGGAGAAGCTCGGCGCGCCTCCGTACCGTCCGCGCAGGCTCGCCGTCGAACTCGGCCGGGTCTTCAAGGCGACCGCCACTGGTGAAGCGGCGTACGCGGCGATCCTCGTCGCCGAAGAAGTCCTCGACGTGATGCAGCGCGACTGGATGCGCGACGAGCGCGTGGTCCCGTTCGTGCGCACCATCAACAACATCCACGTGGTCGAAGAGTCCCGGCACATGAAGTTCGCCAGGGAAGAGACCAAGGAGCAACTGGAGGGCGCGGGCCCCGTGCGCCGCCGGATCAACGCGCTGGTCATCGCGATCGCGTCGTACTTCATCGTCAGCAGCATGGTCAACCGCGACGTCTACAAGAACGCGGGGCTCGACACCGCGCGCGCGTTGCGCGAGGCGAAGGCCAACGAGCACCACAAGTCGATGATGCGCTCCAGCTGTGCCGGGCTGATGGAGTTCCTCGGCTCGTGCGGTCTGCTCACCAAGCCCGCCCTAGTGTTCTACAAGCGGGCGAACCTGATCTGACATGGCCTTCGCGATCACCCAGACCTGTTGCAGCGACGCCACTTGCGTGTCGGTCTGCCCGGTCAACTGCATCCATCCGACACCGGACGAGCCCGATTTCGGCACCACCGAAATGCTCTACGTCGATCCGGCGTCGTGCATCGATTGCGGGGCCTGCGCGGACGCCTGCCCGGTGGACGCGATCTTCCCGGCGGATCTGCTGACCGGACCGCTCCAGGTCTACGCGGGAATCAACGCGGAGTACTTCGCGGATCGCGAGGTCGTCTCCTCGGCGGACCCGGCGCCGAACTTCCACAGCTGGAGCCCGCCGACGTTCGACAGGGCCATTCCGAGCGACTTCGCGCCGCCGGACATCGCCGTCGTCGGCACCGGCCCGGCCGGGATGTACGCCGTCGAGGACCTGCTCCTGCACACGAACGCGCGGGTCACCCTGATCGACCGGCTGCCGGTCGCGGGCGGGCTCGTCCGCTTCGGCGTCGCCCCGGACCACCCCGCCACGAAACGGATCGGCGAGACCTTCTCGCGGCTTCACGAGCACCCGCGGCTGCGGCTGCGACTGGGCACCGAGGTCGGCCGGGACGTCACCGTGGACGAACTGGCCGGGCGTCATGACGCCGTCGTGTACGCGGTCGGCGCCTCGTCCGCGCGAGGCCTCGGTCTCGGCGGCGAAGAACTGCCGGGCAGCGTCGCCGCGACCACCGTGGTCGGCTGGTACAACGGGCATCCGGACGTCCCCGCGGACGCGGTGGACCTGTCCGCGGAACGTGTCGTGCTGATCGGCACCGGCAACGTCGCCCTCGACGTGGCCCGGATCCTGACCGCCGACCCGGACACGCTGACCGGGACCACGATCGCCCCGCACGCGCTGGAACGTTTGCGTACCAGCAAGATCAGGGAGGTCGTGTTGCTCGCCCGGCGCGGGCCGGAGGACGCCGCCTACACCTCCCCGGAACTGCTCGCGCTGGCCGGACGCGCCGACGTGCCGCTCGTCGTCGACGACGCGGACCCGCGCACCACGGCCGCGATCGACGCGGGCACCGGCAAGGCGAAACTGTTGCGCGACCTAGGGCGCGAGACCGTCGACTGGACCGCGCCACCGGCCGCGGACGGACGCCGTATCGTCCTGCGTTTCCACTCCGCGCCCACCGGGATCATCGGGGACACACAGGTGCGCGGCCTGCGTGTCACGGGCCCGGACGGGCAGGCCGAGATCGCCACCGGCCAGGTCGTGCGCGCGGTCGGATACCGCGGCGTTCCCGTGCCGGGCCTCCCGTTCGACGACGACCGCGGCACGATCCCGAACACCGCCGGCCGCGTCGACGGAAGCACCGGCGCCTACGTGGTCGGCTGGATCAAACGCGGCCCCTCCGGCGGGATCGGCGCGAACCGCACCTGCGCCCGGGAGACCGTGGCGACCCTGCTGGACGACATCACCTCCGGCAGGCTTCCGGTCCGGACCCGGCGATCGCCGATCGCCGCGCTGGCCGCGCGATTCCGAGGCCGCTGACCACGGCCTTTCGGACCGGCCTCGAGTTTCGGCCTAAAAAGCCACACTTTCGCCTTGACGGGCGAAAGTGTGGCTTTTTAATTCTTTCGAGTGAACCGCGCGTTCGTCCGTGCATCTGATCTTCGACAGTCGTCTTCTCCATATGTGGCTATCCCGGGTCGGGCGTGCAAGGCGGGAGATCACCGGCTTTGGCCTGAAATTGTCCAAGATTCGCCTCGTGCCGATTTCCGGGTCGGCGAGAAAGGGTGAATCCGCTAGACGGTGAAAGGCTGTCCGAGCGTGGTCGACGATCGACGCGTTGAAACAGACAGAAGTCCTCTTCAAAGAGAATTCGAAAAGATCTACCCGGTCTTGCGCGCCAAGATTCTTCGCTTTGTCAAGTTTCGCGCGGGCTGGCTCGACTGTGACGAGATGGCCGACGCCGTGCTCGAGCGTCTTTGGCAGCGGTTGCGCGACTCTCGGCCCGCCGTCCGGGAGATCGAAGCGATGGCGATCGCCATCGCGGCGAATGTGGTGAAGGACGCGGTCAAGAAGAAGCGACCGGTGTACACGGACGACATCGCGGGCCTCGAGAAGAGACCCAGCGCCTGGATCACGGGAGACCGAGATGGGCACATCGATCTCCTCGCCGCGATCGAGCAGCTCGAGCCTCATCTACGGGAGGCGCTCAGCCTGGTTTTCTTCGACGAGCAGTCCGTGGTCCAAGCGGCGCGGATTCTCCGCGTCGGCAGAGGCGTCGTACGACGGCGTATCGACCGGGCGCTCGAGAAACTCCGTCGACTGCTGGCGGATCGTCCTCCCGGCCAGACCTGAGTTCAACGGGAAGTGAAGTGCGGAAAAGGGGAGTGCGAAGTGAGAATCTCATGGCGGCGATCCAAGATGGCGGGCACCGCGTATGACGGTGATCTCGAGAGGCGGCTCGCCTCACTCCGTGAGGCGATGTTCCAGGCGTCGTACGCCCGGAACGACCCCGCCCGGCAACGCGAATTCCTGGAAAGAATCTTCGAAGGAACGCAGAGCCAGGATTCTTCCTTCGTTTCCGTCGTCGAAGCCAGAGGGCCCCGTGACGGCGTGGTGGAGGTCGCGCCGGCGTCCGTTCCGGACCTCGTCGCGGCGAGGCGGAAGCGCCGGAACCTGGTCGTCACGGCCGCCGCCGCGGTGGTCTTGTGCGTCGTCGGCGTGTGCTACGGGGTCCTGCGCCAGGGCGGAGGCGGTGCCCAGGAGGGCGCCGGTCAGGCGGCGAAGTTGCGCATCGGCCTGTTGAACGTCGTCGACACGGCTCCCTTGTACCGGGCACTCGACCAGGGCTACTTCAAGGACGAGCACATCGACATCGAGATCGAAAAGGTCCGGGGCGGCCCCGACGCCATCAGGGAATTGGTTCAGAAGAAGATCGACATCGCCTTCACCAGTTACCCGGGCGCGCTGACCGCGCAGTCCAAAGGGGTGGCCGATCTGAAGATCCTCGCGGCGGCCTACACCGCGCGCAACAGCCATCTCATGCTGATGGGTCTCGGTGACGGGCCGTTGACGCACCCCAGTGACGTGCGGGGCAAGCGCATCGCGGTGACGGCCACGGGATCCATCTCCGACATCGGCATGGCCTTGGCCCTCCGCGACGCCAACGTCGCGCCCGGTTCCATCGAGTGGGTGCCGATGTTCATGGACGACATGCTCGCCGCGCTGAAACGCGGCGACGTCGACGGCGCCGTCATGGCGGAGCCCTACGTGACCCGGGCGGAGCAGGCCGGTGCGGTCCCGGTGCTCGACGTGACCTTGGGGCGCCGGGCCTTGCTGCCCTTGTCCGGCTGGTTCGTCACGTCCGGGCAGGTGGAGAGCCAGGCCAAGGTCCTCCGGGCCTTCCAGAGTGCCTTGGCGCGTGGCGCGAGGGATGTGCAGCGGCCCGATGTCCGGGACTCGGTGCTGACCAAGTACCTGGAGGTCGACCCCGCGTTCGTCGACGACGTCCGGATCGCGACGTACCCGGAGACGGTCGACCCGACGGAAATCCAGAAAGTCGCGGATCTCATGCTGGCCAACGGTTTCCTGGCCGCGCCGCTGGACGTCCGGAAGCTGGTGCTCCGCTGGCCGAGCGGCGGCTGACGTCCCGGGATGGCCAGACGGTCATCCCGTCCGCGCTTTATCGACTCAAAGCCGATTCGAGGAGTGTGTGCCGTGCCTGTGTTCGTCGCATACGCACATGATGCGCGAGGAAGGGCAATGGCCGGCGCGCTCGTGTCCGCCTTGCGCGACCGAGGTGTCGTCGTGCACTGGGACGGTGACCTCAAAGAGCAGAACGTGGTGTCACAAGCGGCCTGGATGGCCCAGATGATCGCTGAGAACCTGGTCATCCCTGTCCTGTCCGAGGCCTTCGTCGAGCACTTCGGCCGGATCACGGAGTCCCCGGCTCACCGCGGGGTCAGGTTCGAAAGCTCTCTCATCATCCAGAAGTACTACGACCACTGGCGGTCGACGCATTGCCCGATCATCCCCGTCGCGGACCGCGGATTCGTTGTGGAGTCAGCACCTGCCGTCCTGGCCGGCATCCCCATCAGCCGGCTGGGCGAGCAGCCCGGCGACGGTATCGACGAGATCGTCCGGCGGATCCGGCGGCTCGAAGGCGCGGCGCCGAGCCAGCTTCCGCCACCACTGGAGCCGCACGACATCGTCAGCGACATGGAGTGGGCCGGGAGCACGGCCGTCTCCGGTCCGGATCTCGTGCGTGAGTGGCTGCGCTGCCTGGTCGGGACACCGCTCGACGCCGGTAAGTTCGCCGGGACGTTCTCCGCGGTCGAGAACGTCATCCGCGGCTCGGTCGACGACCGGCTGATGCAGGAGATCACCGATCGCTGCGTCGTGGTGCTGAACACGGCACCGGCCGGCTCACCGGCCTCGGGGGAGAAGGCGAGAGCGCTCATCGTGGGTCTGGCCTGGTTGCTGCGACGGCGCGGAGAGTTCGGGCTGGCCGCGAGAGTGGTGCTCGAAGCGGTGGACATCGCGGAGACGGAGGGAGACCTCCTGACCGCGGCCCTCGGTCACGCTTCGTTGGGACACATCCGCCGGGAACTCGCCGAAGGCTCGGCCGGTCGGTCGCGTTCCGGCCACCTCCGGACGGCTGAAGGCAGTGCCAGGAAAGCGATCAAGCTACTCCGCCGGCTCGGTGACAGCACCGGCCGGATCGGTGCGTGCGAACACGTTCACGCGCACGTCCGGTGGTGCCGCCATCAGTTGCTCGGCGAAGCGAGATCTCTGCGGGCGGCGGCCCGGCTCGCGGAGAAGGCGGCCCGGCACATGAGCGAAGCCGGCATGCCGATCCACCAGGAACTGTGCTTGTTGCGGGCGGAGATCGCCGCCGCCCGGGGTGACGCTCAGCGTGCGGGTGAACTCGTCGAACGCGTCGTGCGCAGCCTGACGGACCGACCGGCCGACTCGACCGCGTTCTCCGCTCTGGTCGGGCGGGCCCACCTCGTGTCCGCCGAAATCCGCAGGCACACCGAACCGTTGAAGGCCGTCCGGCTCGCCGAAGCGGCGTTCAAGATCTTCGATCGCGCATCGATGACCCGGTTCGCCGATCTGAGCCGGTGGATGCTCGTGACGCTCGACCCCCGGGCAGCGGGGGTGACCCCGGCGGACGTCCGGTACCTGGAGAGACGCTGCCAGGATCCTCGCGTCCGCCTCGGCGCGGTAGCGGAGCGGGGCCGCCGGATCGACGAGCGCATCCGGCCGCGATGGTCGGCCCGAGCGGAGTGGCGCGACATCCTGAAGGCGGTCGAGAGTTCGGCTGGTGACCAGTCCTCGCCGACAGCACGGATCACTCCTTTCCTGGGCGGCTGAGGCGGCGAGAAAGAACAAGACTGTTCTTCCTGAATTTCGCGGTACACGCTCGATGGAGCCGAACGTCGACGTGGAGGTACGGGTGGCTTTGACCGGTGGTGGCATCGACCGTGAGATCGACAGGGAGCAGGAGTACGTGACGGCCTTGTACGCCCGGCTGGATGCTCTGCGCGAGGAGGCGGCCGAGCGGCTGGCGGCGGCCGAGGGCCGGGAGGCGGCGGCTGTCTGGCGGGCGGAGGCCGCGCGTCTGGACGCGGTGGAGCAGGGGTTGTGCTTCGGGCGGCTCGACATGCGTGACGGCCGGTGCGTGTACATCGGCAGGCTCGGCCTTTTCCCGGACGAAGGCGGCGAGCCGTTGCTGGTGGACTGGCGGGTTCCGGTGGCCCGGGCGTTCTACACCGCGACGGCGACCGCTCCGGGCGGGGTGCGGAGACGGCGGAACATCACCACGCGCGGCCGGATCGTCGTCGCGCTGAACGACGAGTTGCTGACCCCGGACGGCGCCCGCGACGAGGATCTGGTCGGTGAGGCGGCGTTGCTGGCGGCGGCGACCGCGGCGCGGACCGGGCGGATGCGCGACATCGTGTCCACCCTTCAGGCCGAACAGGATCAGATCATCCGGCACGAGACCGACGGGGTGCTGGTGGTGCAGGGCGGTCCCGGCACGGGGAAGACCGCCGTCGCGTTGCACCGGGTCGCGTATCTGCTCTACACCCGTCCGCATCTGCGCGCCCGCGGTGTTCTGGTGGTGGGTCCCAGCCGGGTCTTCCTCGACTACATCGGCCAGGTACTGCCGGGTCTCGGCGAGAACAGCGTGGTGACCGCGACCATCGCCGACCTGCGGCCGGACGTCGAGATCAGCCGGGAGGATCCGCCCGGGCTCGTCGAGCTCAAGGGCGAGGCGGTCATGGCCGGGCAGCTGGCCGCGGCGGTGGGGTCGCGGTTGCGGACACCGGAGCACCCGGTCGAGGTCGAGTTCGAGCAACAGGTGCTGCGGCTCGAACCGCGCGAGTGCGACCGCGCGATGCGCAAGGCCAGGCGCACGAGACTTCCGCACAACCAGGCCAGGCTGGTCTTTCAGCGGGAGATCGTGGAGGCGCTCGCGGGACGCCTGATCGAGGCCATGGAAGCGATCGTGCTCACCGACACCGGCGAGGCGCTCGACGGCGGCAGCCCGGACGGCCGGCTCGGCGAGGCCGATCTGCGCGCGCTCGCGGCCGCGGGCGTCGTGATCGACCACGACACCGGGCCGACGACCATGCTGGACGAGGTGGACCGGGCCGCTCTGCGGAACTCGATACTCGCCGACACCGGTGTCCAGGCCACGCTCGATGAGCTGTGGCCGCCGCTGGCCCCGGAACGGGTGGTGTCGGACCTGCTCGGCGAGCGGTGTGACGGCTGGAGCGCCGTGGACGTCCCGTTGCTCGACGAAGCCGCCGCCCTGCTCGGACCGGACGACGGCCATGCCACGTTCGGGCACGTGGTCGTCGACGAGGCGCAGGAACTGTCCGAAATGGACTGGCGGATGCTGATGCGCCGGTGCCCCAGCAGATCGATGACCGTCGTCGGGGACCTCGCCCAGACCGGGAACCCGGCAGGAACCTCGTCGTGGGACCGCGTGCTGCGGCCACATGTGCGGGAGCGGTGGCAACTCGCCCGCCTCACGGTCAACTACCGCACACCGGCGGAAGTCATGGCCGCCACCGCGGACCTGCTCGCCGCCTACCATCCCGGAACGCCTCCGGCCCGCTCGATCCGCTCGACCGGTGTACCGCCCTGGCGGCTCGGCACCACCCGCGCCGACCTGATCACCACCGTCGCCGACCTCGCCGCGGCACACACCGACGGGCAACTCGGGATCATCGCGCCGAATGCCCTCGTCGCGCCGCTGGCCGCCGCGCTGGCCCTCGGCACTTCGCCAGACCTGAACGGAAAGGTAGTGCTGCTCACCGTCGATGAGGCCAAAGGCCTGGAGTTCGACTCGGTTCTGATCGTCGACCCGGCCGCGCTGCTCGGCGCCGCACCACACGGTCACAACGACCTCTACGTCGCCATGACCAGGACCACCCAGCGGCTGGGCGTCGTACACCCCGGACAGCCACCCGCCGAACTGTCCGCGTTGCAGCACCACCCGGGGAGGACAGAACAATGGGTGATCTACTGGATGACTTGATGAAACGGGCCGATGCCAACGCCTTGGCGGAGCTCGGGGTCTACGAACGTGAGTTCCCGGAGCATCGGGCGCTGGCCTCGAATCGGCGTTCTCGTGCGGAGACCTTGGATTACGCGGTGTGGTTCCGCCGTCGCACTGTCGAGCTGACCCAGGAGGTGGCCGAAGGTGACGACTTGGGGGAGTTGCTGCGTCTCGTGACCTGGTTCGGCGCGCAAACGCCCCGAGGCAGCGGCGCTTACCTGGACGCTTAATCTGGCAGGCCAACGCCGTCCGCGGACCCTTGACTACCGCCTCAGGCGGACCAGGGAAGTGGTCGAGCTCGATCCCGGTTCCGCCAAAGGAGTCCGCGTCCTCACCGCGGCCGGTTCCCGCCCGCTGGCTTCTGAGTAGTTCTACCGGTGCGGTGTGACGGAAGCTTCGGGCACGATCAGTGGTGTCCGTCTGCTGGGGGCGGCGCTCACCGAGGAGAATCATGAAACTCCGTCATGCCTTCACCACGCTCGCCGTCGCCACGGGTCTGATGGGCGTGTTCGCGCCTGTCGCGACCGCCGACGAGCCGATCGCGAGCATCGACTTCTCCGCCGAACAGGGCGCTTTCCCGGTCGACGGGAAGAGCGGGTACTGGGTCGGCTCGCCCGAGCACGAGGTGATGATCCGCGAGGTCGGTGACGTCGTGCGCGTGGACGCCGACGCCGACAACGGTCAGTACTACCTCCGGCTCGACTTCAGCGCCCCGACCGGTGCGTTGCAGGTGGGCCCGTACGAACACGCAGGGGGAGCCCGCATCCACGCGATCGCCACCGGTCTGGGCTGCCTGGACGACTACTCGACCTTCACGATCAGCCGTATCGAACGGAGCGCCGAAGGACTCACCGCCCTCGACGCCACGTTCGAACAGCGCTGCGGCAGTCCCGCCGCGCCGGCGCTGCGTGGCGAGGTCCGTTACCGGCGTTGAGTTCAGGCGGGAATCGTTCCCGCAGCCGTCGGCCGGTACTCAGGTCCGTGAAGGCCTCCTTGAGGGACTCTGGGTCCCTCAAGGAGGCTTTCACGGACTTCACCGCGGGTCTGCCGGTTCTCGTGGTGGGGCGGAGTCCCGGAGGCGTTGCGAAAGCCACGTTCGCAACCTTCAACGTTGCGAACGTGGCTTTCGCGACACCCGAGGTCGGCGTGCCGGCGAGCGAAGGAACACGCCGCCTTTGCCTTACCCCCCAATAGAACGACCCAAAACACTCACGACCCGCACCAAAAGTGCCTACAGGCATCAAGTGCCCACCGATCGCCACGAACTGTCCTGTGTGGACGAAGTGTCACTGAGCTTCCCCCCGTTCGCCG
>NZ_MUXN01000030.1:68480-68642 GCF_001995215.1 Amycolatopsis azurea DSM 43854 | reverse complement strand
AGCCGCCCGCCTGGCCGCCCGCCGACACCCGACCGCAGGACGGCCGTCCGCCGCAGACCCGGCGACCCGGCCCCGAGGCGCCGGGCAGGCCACCGCTGCCGCAGCGCCGCCGTCAGACGAACCTGGTCCCCCAGCTGATGGAGGACCGGCCTGCCGCCCAGC
>NZ_MUXN01000030.1:0-68459 GCF_001995215.1 Amycolatopsis azurea DSM 43854 | reverse complement strand
CGCGAGGACACCCCCGAGCTGGCCAGGAACCGCCTCGCCGCGTTCCAGCAGGGAACGCGCCGTGGCCGGGACACCGAACCCACCGACGAGTACACCGACCACGACATGTACGGAGATCGTGACTAGATGGCCAACGCGGGAGTCAGTGAACTCGACTGGTTGCTGGACGACCTGGTCAAGCGTGTCAGCGGTGCGGACAGGGCGGTAGTCCTGTCGTCCGACGGCCTGCTCATCGGACGGTCCGGCAACCTCTCGGAGCAGGACGGGGAGCATCTGTCCGCGGTCGCGTCGGCGTTCCAGAGCCTCGCGCGGGGCACGGGACGGCACTTCGGCGGCGGCAACGTCCGGCAGACCATGGTCGAGATGGACCACGCCTTCCTGTTCGTCACCGCGGCGGGCCGCGGCGCGTGCCTCGCGTTGCTGGCCAAGGAGGACGCGGACATGGGCATGGTCGCCTACGAGATGAACCTGATGGTCAAGCGGGTCGGCGCGGTACTCACTTCGGCGCCTCGCGCCGCGACTCCCCTTTCGCCATGAGCGGGCGGCACGAGTCGTGGTTCGAGGAGGAGGCCGGGCCGCTGGTCCGGTCGTACGCCGTCACGGGCGGACGCACCCGTTCGGACACGATCGGCCTCGACCTGATCACGCTGGTGGTCGCGATGCGCAGCGCGCACGAGGTCGCCGGCTTCGAGCCGGAGTACGGGCGGATCCTCAACCTGTGCCAGAGACCGACCTCCGTCGCGGAGGTCGCCGCGCGCATCGATCTGCCGTTGCCGGTGGTGAAGGTGCTGCTGAGCGACCTGATCGAACAGAACCTCGTGCTTTTCCGCACCGCGACGCCGGTCACCGACACTCCCAACAAACACGTACTCCAGGCGGTTCTTGATGGCATCCGGAAACTCTGAGCCTCGGCGATCCTTGACCGCGAACGCGGTCAAGGTCCTCATCGCCGGCGGGTTCGGGGTCGGTAAGACCACGATGGTCGGTTCGGTCAGCGAGGTTCCCCCGCTGCGCACCGAGGAGGTCATCACCGCGGCGTCCGAGGGCGTCGACGACCTCACCGGTGTCGAGAAGAAGACGACCACCACGGTCGCCCTCGACTTCGGCCGCATCACCATCAACCCCGAGCTGATCCTGTACCTGTTCGGCACGCCGGGACAGGACCGGTTCTGGTTCATGTGGGACGAACTGGCCGAAGGCGCGCTCGGCGCCGTCGTGCTGGCCGACACCCGGCGGCTCGACAGCTGCTTCGCGGCCGTCGACTTCTTCGAGCGCCGCGGACTGCCGTTCGTCGTCGCCGTGAACTGTTTCGACAACGCGTATCGCTATGGCACCGAGGAGGTCCGGCAGGCGCTCGACGTCGGCATGGACGTCCCGCTGCTGCTGTGCGACGCGCGGGAACGCGAGTCGACGAAGCAGGTGCTGACCGTGCTGATGGAGCACGTGCTGGCGCTGTCCGATCTCGCCGCCGGTCTGCCCCAGGGCCGCTGATCTTTTTCAAGTACATGAAGGCCCCCTTCCTTGCGATAGGCGCAAGGAAGGGGGCCTTCATGTACTTCAGGACCGACGGCGGCGGCGCAGGGTGTCGAGCGCGTAGCTGCCCGGACCGACCACCGCGAACAGCAGGAAGATCCAGGAGTACAGCGCGGCCGTCTCACCCTTGTTCTGCAACGGCAGCAGCGCGTCGGGCTGGTGTACGACGAAGTACGCGTACGCCATCGTGCCCGAAAGCAGGATCGCGACCGGGCGGGTGAACAGGCCCGCCAGGAGCAGCAGTGATCCGACCAGCTCGATCACTCCCGCGTACCAGCTCGGCCAGGTGCCCACGGGAACGGCGGCCTTGTCGAAGAGGCCCATTTTCTGCAGCCCGTGACAGAGGAACAGGAACGAGACCACTACACGGACGACGGAGAGGGCCAGTCCCTGCCACTTCGGTGAGGTCGGACCGACCTCGGTGGTCGTGGCGGTGGCTGTCTGGGTCATGACGCATCCTTCCGGCTCAAGGTGGTCTAAACCATTGATGTGCTAGAGGATGCCCGATACCCCCATCTGTAGGGAACTTTCTTTCGGGGGGTAATTCGATGGTATGGCCGAAGATATTGACAGGAAATCGATAGGTGCGCGCTAAAGGCCCCTTTCCTGGAATCATTCCAGGAAAGGGGCCTCGCGATTCCTGATCAGCGGCGGCGGCGCAGGGTGTCGAGGGCGAAAGTGCCCGGGCCGATCGCGGCGATCAGCAGGAAGATCCAGCAGTAGAGGGTCGACAGCTCGCCCATGTTCTGCAACGGCAGCAGGCCTTCCGGCGCGTGGACGGTGAAGTAGGCGTAGGCCATGACACCGGAGAGGAGCACCGCGACCGGGCGGGTGAACAGGCCCACCAGGACCAGCACGGCGCCGACGAGTTCGATCACGCTGCCGTACCAGCCGGGCCAGGAACCGAGTTCCACGGAGCCGCCCGCGCCGTCGACGCCACCGAAGAATCCGAATCCCTGCAAGCCGTGGCAGAGGAAGAGGAACGAGACGACGATCCGGACGGCCGACTGGATCGCGCCCTGGGCCTTGGCGGCGCGCGGGGTGGCGGCGGTCTCGGTGGCGGTGGTCGTGGCGGGGGTGATGGTCTGCGTCATGGTTCCGGTCCTTCCGGGAAGTGCTGTCTGGTTGCTTCTGTCCATGCGTCGGACGGGCTCGACGCCAATCGACATGCGAGCGGAAACTTTTTTCGCGGGCCGGTCACTTCACTCGTTCGGAGCAGCGTCAGACTGGACGCCATGGCGGGTAAGACGAGTGCCGGGATCCTGCTCTTCCGCAGGTCGGGCGAGGCGACCGAGGTGCTGCTCGGGCATATGGGCGGGCCGTTCTGGGCGAAGAAGGACGCGGGCGGCTGGTCGGTGCCCAAGGGCGAGTACGGGCCGGACGAGACGCCGGAGGACGCGGCGCGGCGCGAGTTCCAGGAGGAACTGGGGTTGCCGGCGCCGGAGGGGGAGTACCTCCCGCTCGGCGAGGTGAAGCAGTCCGGCGGCAAGGTCGTGACGGTCTGGGCGGTGGAGGGGGACCTCGATCCGGCTCAGGTCGTCCCGGGCACCTTCGAGATGGAGTGGCCGCCGCGGTCGGGCCGGACGCAGGAATTCCCGGAGGTCGACAGGGCCGCCTGGTTCGGGCTCGCCGAAGCGGAGGAGAAGCTGCTGAAAGGCCAGCGCCCGTTCCTGGTGCGGCTGGGTGAGCTGCTCAACGGCTGAGCGGTTCGCTGCCGGTGATGCTTCGGTCGAGGTGGTCGTGAGTGGTAAGTGACGTTCTAACGTCACTTACCACTCACGACCACCTCGACCCACTCGGTACCCGGCGCTCGCCCGCCCCTCATGTACCGAGCAACTCTCCCAGTGGTTTGTCGGCCAGCGAACCCAGTACGAGATCGGCGTGGTCGAAGTTCAGTACCGCGGTGATCGGGTTCGGCACCGCGACGCACTTCAGCCCGGCGGCCTTCGCCGCGGTGACGCCGTGCGGCGAGTCTTCGAACGCGATCGCCTCGGCCGCCGGGAGGTCCAGCGCGGCGAGCGCGGCCAGGTAGAGGTCCGGGCTCGGCTTCGCCTGGTGGAGGTCGCCGGTGAGGACGGCCTCGAACGCGTCCGCGAGGCCCAGCCGGTTCAGATGCGTGGAGACCCAGTCTCCGGTCGAACTGGACGCGATGGCCAGCCGCAGGCCCTGTTCCCTCGCGTCGTCGAGGTACTCCTGGACACCGGGACGAGGTCCCTCGGACTCCAGCAGTTCGGTGACCCGGGCGCGGACGCCGGTGCGGACCGCGATCCGGTCGAGATGCTCGTCGTCCTGCTCCAGCAGTTCGAACATCGCGATCGCGGTGTTCTGCGTGCCGATCACGGTGTGCCAGACGTCGAGGGGGAGTTCGCCGCCGCGCTCGCGGAAGGTCTCCTGCCAGGCCACGAGGACGGCCGCCTCGGTGTCGACCAGCGTTCCGTCGAAGTCGAAGATCAAGGCGCCGGTCATGGGACGAGTCTACGTCTTGACTCACTGAGTGGTACGGATTACGGTACGCATTCGTTAGGAAAGTTACCAAACGAACAAGTGTACTCAAAGTGAACGCCGCGCACCCGTCCCTCTCAACCCGCCGCCACGGATTCCCGGGGAGATCGATGTGAAGGCCCGAACCCGACTACTGCCACTAGGCGCGGCCGCGATCCTGTTGCCGACGCTGCTCAGCGGCAACGCGCAAGCCGCTGATGTCCTTCTGTCCCAAGGTAAACCCGTCATCGTCTCCTCGGTGGAGTCGTCCTCCTACGCCGGCGCGCTCGCCGTCGACGGGAAGACCACCACCCGCTGGGCGAGTGCCGAAGGCGCGGACCCGCAGTTCATCCGCGTCGACCTGGGCGGCCCGTCCGCCGTCAACCGGGTCAAGCTGAGCTGGGAGGCCGCGTACGCCACCGCGTACCGGCTGGAAGTCTCCAACGACGGCTCGGCGTGGACCTCGATCAAGTCCGTCACCAACGGCAACGGCGGGACCGACGACCTGACCGGCCTGTCCGGCAAGGGCCGCTACCTGCGGCTCGTCGGGACCAAGCGGGCCACCAGCTACGGCTACTCCCTTTGGGAGATCCAGGTTTACGGGACGTCGGACTCCACAGGCGACACCCAGGCGCCCACCGCGCCCACGAACCTGAAGGCCGGCACGATCACTTCGTCCACTGTGGACCTGACGTGGACCGCGTCGACGGACAACGTCGGTGTCACCGGCTACGAGGTGCTGCGCAACGGGCAGGTCGTCGGCACCACGGAAAGCGCTTCCTTCTCCGACAGCGGCCTGACCGCCGCGACCGCGTACACCTACAGCGTCCGGGCGAAGGACGCCGCGGGCAACACCTCGGCCGCCAGCGGCGCGATCCAGGCGACCACACAGGCGGGCGGCGGTTCGTCGTTCGTCCTCGCCGCCTCCGGTGACATCGCGGAACAGTGCACCGCGTCCTCGTCGTCGTGCATCCACCCGAAGACCGCCAACCTGGTCGGGCAGATGAACCCCGCCGCGGTGATCACCATGGGCGACAACCAGTACGACGACGCCCACATCGAAGACTTCACGAAGTACTTCGACAAGACCTGGGGCAAGTACAAGAACATCATGCACCCGATCCCGGGCAACCACGAGACCTACGACGACACCCCGCTGGGCGCCTACAAGAAGTACTTCGGCAAGATCGCGACGCCGAACGGGAAGACCTACTACAGCTGGGAAATGGGCAACTGGCACTTCGTCGCCATCGACAGCACGGAGTTCTCGCCCGGTCTCGCCGCGAACGCGGTCAGCGACGAGCAGCTGAACTGGATCAAGCAGGACCTGAAGAACAACACCAAGCCCTGTGTCGCCGCGTACTACCACCACCCCCGCTACACCTCGGGTGACCACGGCGACAACGACAAGATGGCCACCCTCTGGGAGACCATGGTGCAGAACAAGGTCGATCTGGTGCTCAACGGGCACGACCACCACTACGAGCGGTTCTACCCGCAGAACGCCGACGGCGACAAGGATCCGGCCGGCCCGGTGCAGATCATCGGCGGTGGCGGCGGGGCGACCCTGTACCCGGTCAAGACCGAACACCCGGCCACCGCGAAGGCGATCTCGACCTACGGCGTGCTCAAGCTGAACATGTCGGACAACGCCTTCTCGACCCAGCTGATCGGCCTCGACGGCAAGACGATCGACTCCTCGCCCACCTACACCTGCCACTGATCCTCGCGATCAGGTGCCGGGTCGCGGCCGTGTGCACCGCGACCCGGCACCTCCTCACGGCGCTGGAGGTCCCCCATGTACATCGCCACCAGCAGGGGAGCGGACACCGCGGCGGAAGTCCCGAAGAGCGGCTTGAAGCGCGCCGTCACCGGGAACGTCGTCGCACTCGGCCTGGTCAGCCTCGTCACCGACATCTCGTCGGAGATGGTGACCGCGGTCCTCCCGCTCTACCTCGTCCTCGGTCTCGGCCTCAGCCCGCTGCAGTTCGGCGTGCTCGACGGCCTCTACTCCGGTGTCACCGCCGTCGTCCGGCTCGTCGGCGGGCATCTCGCGGACCGGTGGCAGCGGCTCAAAGCCGTCGCCTGCTTCGGTTACGGACTCTCGGCCTTGGGCAAGATCGGCCTGATGCTGGCGGGTTCGTCCACCGTGGCGATCGGCGCCGTCCTGGCGGCCGACCGCACCGGCAAGGGCGTCCGGACCGCGCCGCGCGACGCGCTGATCACCTTGAGCAGCGATCCCGAACACCTCGGCCGCGCGTTCGGCGTGCACCGCGCGATGGACACCTTCGGCGCGTTCCTGGGTCCGCTGGTCGCGATGGCGGTCCTGTGGCTCAGCCTGGGCAGCTACGACTCGGTGTTCTTCACGAGCTTCTGCGTCGCCGCGATCGGCGTGATCATCCTGCTGGTGCTGGTCAAGGACCATCAGCCGAAGACGCGAGCCGACCGGCCGAAGGTCTCCTTGCGGGAGACCGCCGGCCTGATCCGCCAGGCGTCGTTCCGCCGGATCTGCGTCTGGGCGGCGCTGCTGGGCCTGGTCACCCTCAGCGACTCGTTCCTCTATCTCGTGCTGCAGCGCCGCTGGGAACTCGGCGCGGTCTTCTTTCCCTTGCTGCCACTGGGAACCGCGGGTGTGTACCTGCTGCTCGCCGTTCCGTTCGGCAGGCTTTCGGACCGGATCGGCCGCTGGAAGGTGTTCCTCGGCGGGCACATCGCGCTGGTCGCCGCGCTGCTGGCGCTGCTCGGCCCGGTGGACGGCGGCATCCTGGCGGTGCTGGCACTGGTGCTGCACGGTGTCTTCTACGCCGCCACCGACGGCGTCCTGATGGCCGCCGCCGGGCCGCTGCTGCCCGAGCACCAGCGGGCGAGCGGTCTGGCGCTGGTACAGACCGGGCAGGCGACGACGCGGATGCTCGCGTCCGTCCTTTTCGGACTCGCCTGGACCACGTGGGACCTGCACGCCGCGGTCCTGGTCGCCGCCGGCGCGCTGGCCGTCGTGGTCGCCGCGGCCGCCGTCCTCCGTCCTTTGAGGACTTACGCATGAGGGCGCGGATCCTGGGCGTGGTGGCGGCGGTCGTCGTCCTGATCGCGGCGGCCGTCGGCTACGGCCTCTACTCGCGGGACCGTGGGCCGGAGGTCAACTCCGTCGCCGTCGTGACCGGACAGCCGGTTTCGGTGCAGGCGAAGGGGCAGCTGCTGTTCCGCAACACCGCCGAAGGCCCCGACTTCGGACATCTGGCCACCGTCCCGGCCGACCGGCCCGGCGAGACCCGGAAGGTGGCGGGGCTGAGCTGCGACCGGTTCGCCGCTTCGGCGGGGACCGCGCTGTGCCTGGCCGCGCAGCCGGGGGTGCTGCCGCCGATGACCGACGTCATCGTGCTGGACAAGGACCTCGCCGAGATCCGCCGGATCGAACTGCCCGGCACCCCCAGCCGCGGCCGGGTCTCGCCGGACGGGAAGCTCGCCTACTGGACGTTGTTCGTCAACGGGGATTCCTACGCGGAGAACGGGTTTTCGACCAGGGCGGGCATCTTCAACCTGACGACCGGGAAACTGACGAAGAGCATCGAGGAGATGACGCTCCTGCTCGACGGCAAGCCGTATTACTCGTCCGACGTGAACTACTGGGGAATCACCTTCACCGCCGACGGCAAGAAGTTCTACGCCACCGTGGGGACGAAGGGGAAGACCTACCTCGTCGAGGCGGACTACGAGAAGCTCGTCGCGAGGATGATCCGCGAGAACGTCGAATGCCCGTCGCTCTCGCCGGACGGGAAGCGGGTCGCCTTCAAGAAGCGGGTTTCCACCGGTTCTTCGGCACCTTGGCGGCTGGCCGTGCTCGATATGGCCTCCGGTAAGGAGACCATGCTGGCCGAGACGCGGAGCGTGGACGACCAGGCCGCCTGGCTGGACGACCGGACCGTGGCTTACGGGGTGGAGTCGGGGATCTGGGCGGTTCCCGCCGATGGGAGCGGGGCGGCCAGGGAACTGGTGCAGCACGGAAGTTCGCCCGCAGGCGTGTAGTGGGTCCAGGTGGTCGTGAGTGGTAAGTGTCGTTCTAACGACACTTACCACTCACGACCCACTCAGCCCAAGTGCGTCCGCCTGCTCCCGGAACACGTCGTAGGCGGCGGGTCCGAACAGCACGAATCGCACCAGTTCCACCGAACACGATCCGGCCGAAAGCGTGTTCAGCACGGTTTCGAGGGCGATCTCCGCCGCGGATTCGACCGGCCACCGGTAGATCCCGGTCGAGATCGCCGGGAACGCCACGGTGTGCGCGCCGAGGTCGGCGGCCACGTGCAGCGAGTTGCGGTGGCACGCGGCCAGCAGCGCGGACCGGTCTTCGGAGTCGGACCACACCGGCCCGACGGTGTGCACCACCCAGCGCGCCGGAAGGCGGCCCGCCGTGGTGGCGACCGCCTCCCCGGTCTTCAGTCCCTTGCCGTAGTGCCCCGCGCGCAGGGCCCGGCATTCGGTGAGGATCTCCGGTCCGCCGCGGCGGTGGATCGCGCCGTCCACCCCGCCCCCGCCGAGCAGGGACGAGTTCGCGGCGTTGACCACGACGTCGACCTGTTGTTCGGTGATGTCGCCTTCGACCAGTTCGATCATCGTGATCGCTCCGTCAGCCGTTGAAGTAGTCGATCAGGACCGGGGCCACCGCTTTCGGCTTGAGCATATGCGTCTGGCCCTCGATCGTCCGGTGCTCGGCGCCGGGGACCGCCGTCGCCAGCGCGGCGACACCGTTGCGAATCCACGCGGGGCTCTTGCCGCCGTCCATGACCAGCGTCGGCACGGAGACGCCCGCCCACTGGCCCTCGGGCAGCGGGGTGCCGTCTTGCAGGCCGTCGAACAGCGCGGCGTCGTAGCGCAGGGTCGGCGCGACCTTCTTCAGCTTCGGCCAGGCGGGCATGAACTGCATCATGAGCACGACCGGAGCCGGGACACGGACGCCGTCGCGCATGAAGATCTTGATCGCGGCGCCGGGTTTGCCGGTGGCGATGGCGTTCTCCAGCCGCTCGGTGTAGTCGGCCGGGACCGGCGGACGGGTGTCGTCGACGACCAGCGGGAATTCGTAGACCGCCAGTTTCGTGATCGGCAGCCCGGCTTTCGCGGCTTCGAGGGCGAGCGCGGCGCCGGACGAGATCCCGTAGACGTGGGCGGTCCCACCGGCTTCCTTGATCAGTGCCGCGATGTCCTCTACTTCGCGGGCGACGGCGAACGGCTCGGTGTCGCCGCTTTCGCCGCGGCCGCGGCGGTCGTAGGTGTAGACGGTGAAGTGCCGGGCCAGTTCGGCGGCCAGCGGCTTGGCGGGACCGAACTCGCGGTGGCACATCGCGCCGTCGACCAGGATGACGGCGGGGCCGGAGCCGGTGCGGGTGTAGGCGATGGTGGTGCCGTCTTGCGAGGTCACGGTGCTCATGGCGGGGATTCTCCTCGGGTTGTCTAGCGGGCGGTACGGATGACGACGGCGGTGACCCAGCCCCAGGCCAGCAGCACCGTTGCCCAGAAGGCGAGCATCACGACGGCGTTCGCGTTGCCGGAGCTGATCCCGGCGAACGAAGCGAAGAACGCGATGCCGGTGGCACGGGAGCAGATCGCCCAGCCGCGGTGACCCTCACGCGAGAAACGGCTCGCGAACACGAAGGTCGCGACGATCAGAGAGAGGAAGCCGACCGAACCGGCGGTCATGTGCAGGATCCCGGCGGTGCTGAGGGTGGCCGGGCCGCTGCCGACGGGGAAGCCGTTGCCCGCGTCGGCCTTGAAGACCGCGGCGAAGAGCAGGCTGACGCCGAAGACGCCCAGCAGCCGTGGTCCCCACGTGCTGCCTCTGCCCGGTTCGAGCGTCCGGCTCAGGCCGATCGCGCCCGCGATCATCAGGATACCGGTGACCAGGAAGTTCGTCACCTGGATCCAGCCGGCGTCGCCGTTGCTCAGCATGCTCGCCGGGTGCTTCGTCAGGTCGAAGCCGTCGCGGACGGCGGCCTGGGTGAACGACGTCAGGAAGTACAGCGGCCCCGAGATCGCGCCGCAGGCGAGCAGGGCGCGGGTGGGGACGGCGGTCGTGGTTCGGGTGGCGGCGATGGTCATCGTCTCGGCCTTTCGGGGCGGGGTTCGTTGGGCACTACCCTTGCTCCGAACTCTTCAGTTGTCAAGACAAAAAAATTTGTCGGTAACGCCTGACGCAACTCCGAAGGCGTCGCGACCAGGTGACTACTTGCCGTTTCGCAAGGTCAGGAGGGTGATCTCGCTCGGCGCGAAGACGCGCAGCGGCGGTCCCCAGAAGCCGGTGCCGCGGCTCGTGTAGAGCTGCGTGCGCTCGCCGTGGCGCGAAAGCCCGGCCAGGACGGGCTGGTCGAGCCGGACCAGGAGGTGGAACGGCCAGATCTGGCCGCCGTGGGTGTGCCCGGAGATCTGGAGGTCGATCCCGGCCTCGGCGGCCTGCTTGACCTGCTTCGGCTGGTGGGCGAGCAGGACGACCGGGGTGCTCGCGGCGACGCCGTCGAGCGCGGCGGGCAGGTCGGGGCCGTGACCGGGCAGGCCGGAGGCGGCGCCGGTCGGGTCGTCGATCCCGGCGAAGACGAGCGTGTCCCCGCCCTGGGAGACCGGCAGGTGCCGGTTGTGCAGCGGCTCCCAGCCGAGGTCGCGCATGTGGTCGAGCCAGGCCTGCGCCTCGCCGAAGTACTCGTGGTTGCCGGTGATGTAGAACTTGCCGAGCTTCGCGCGTACCTTCCCGAGCGGCGCGACCTGCTGTGCGCGTTTGGCGACCGAGCCGTCGGCGAGGTCGCCGGCGTGGGCCACGACGTCGGCGTCGAGCTCGTTCACCACCTCGACGACCTTCTCCGACCACTTCGTCCGGTTGAGCGGGCCGAAGTGGGTGTCGGTGATGATCGCGAAGCGGAGGCCGTCGAGTCCCGCGCCGAGGCGGGGGATCACGACGTCGAGTTCCTTGAGCCTCGGCACGCGCCGTGCTTCGACCATCCCGTACGCCGCCAGCGCCGCGAAGGCCACCAGGACGACGCCGGACACGATCCCCGCCGCACTGTCCACTCCGGACAGCGCTAGGACGAGCCGCAGCACGTTTCCGAGTATCGACAACGAGAACAGTAGCCAGATCAACCCGAGGGAGAGGTCGCCGATCTTCGCCGCGACGTCACGCTGCCACGGGCCGTGGCCGAGGATCATGGACGCGGGCACGACGACCACCGCGGCGGCGAACACGATCGTCCCGAGGACTTCGAGCGCGGCCGGGAGTTCGGGGGAGCCGATGATCGTCCACCACGGCACTCCGAACAGGAGAGCGAGAACGGCGATCAGTGCGGCGACACGGGCGAGGATGCGGGGCATGATGACGACGAGACTAACAGACCATCGGTCTCTACCGCCGTCCTCGCTGAGGGGCTCTCAGCTACGTAAACGGACGTACTTGAGGTGTCGCTCCTGGGCCGATGCCTGGTGAGCGGAACCGCAAGACACTCGTTCGTATGAAGGAGATACGGACGAGCGAACGCGTCGCCTACGTGACGGGGGCGCTCCTGTTCCTCAGCGGTCTCGCGCACGCGGTCGTGCTGATCGTGTCCGGTGGTTCGTGGACTGGGCCGTTGTCGATGCGGAAGGCGGTCACCTTCGGCCTGTCGTTCGGCCTGACGCTGGCCACCGTCGCCTGGGCGACGTCGTACGTCGCGGTGCGGCCGCGCGTGCGGAACGTGCTGCTCGGCGTCTTCACCGGGGCGAGTGTCGTCGAGACGGTGCTGGTGAGCATGCAGGCCTGGCGCGGGGTACCGTCGCACTTCAACTTCGAGACCGGTTTCGACAACGCGGTGTCGACGACGCTCGCGGCGGGCGGTGGCGTCCTCATTCTGACGGCGGTCTCGTTCACCGCGGCGGCGATGCGCGGCGAAGGGGAGGCGACAGCGAGCATGCGCCTCGCGGTGCGGTTCGGCTTCGTCGCGCTGCTGGTGGCGCTGGGGGCGGGCGCGGCGATGATCGCGAGCGGCGTCGTCGAGGCGCGGGGCGGGAACCCGCAGGTCGCCTACACCACGGCCGGCGCGCTGAAGCCGCTGCACGCGGTGGCGATGCACGCGATCCTCATCGTGCCGGGACTCGCCTGGCTGCTGCGGTTCGCGGACTGGACGGAACAGCGGCGCGTGCGGCTGGTGTGGGTGGCGATCGGTGCCTACACCGTGCTGACAGCGGTGGTCGGGATCGAGTCGGTGACCGGGGTTTCGCCGCTGGCGGCCTCGCCGATCGAGATGGTGACATCGGGGCTGGCTCTGGGAGTACTGGGGGTTGTCGGTGCGGTGGCCGCCCGTGAAGTGGTCCGGCGCCGGTCCCGAGTGCGGTGACTCGACTGTCCATAAGGGACGCGTCTGGGCAGTGCCCGGTTCAGGTGGTTCGCACGGTTTCGCGGCGTCATGCTCGCTCGCCGGCATGCCTGCTTGGGATGTTGCGAAAGGCACTTTCGCAACCTTCAACGTTGCGAAGGTGGCTTTCGCAACACCGCCGAACCATCAGGCAGCGCCGGGCGAAGGGGCATGAGTGGCAAACTCGTGTCCTATCGGGAGCTGAGGCGAGGTGTCCAACCGGTGAGGGCGCGAGGTGTCGCTCTGGGTGAGGGGTGTGTGGAAACGGGGACGTTGAACGTCCCTATTTCCACACACCCCTTCGCGACCGGACCGGTCACGCGGGACTGTCCGGCAAGCGCGCGGCGACGTCCTCCGCGAAGCCCGCCGAGGCTCTACCGGCCCACGTAAGCGCGAAGGTGCTGCGCGGTGAGCGTGTCACCGGAGGCGACCAGGTCGGCGGGGGTCCCGGTGAAGACCACCTGGCCCCCGTCCGAACCGGCGCCCGGCCCCAGGTCCACGATCCAGTCCGCGTGCGCCATCACCGCCTGGTGGTGCTCGATGACCACCACCGTGTTGCCGTCGTCGACCAGCCGGTCCAGCAGCCCGAGCAGCTGGTCGACGTCGGCGAGGTGCAGCCCGGTGGTCGGTTCGTCGAGGACGTAGGTCGCCGACTTCTCCGCCATCCGGATGGCCAGTTTGATCCGCTGCCGCTCGCCGCCGGACAGCGTGGTGAGCGGCTGCCCGAGCCCGAGGTAGCCGAGGCCGACGTCGGAGAGCCGGTCCAGGATCGTCCGCGCCTGCCCCGAGGGGAAGAACTCGCGCGCCTCGGCCACCGGCATCGCGAGGACCTCGCTGATGTCCTTGCCCCGCAGCCTGTACGTCAGCACTTCGGCGGTGAACCGCTTGCCCTCGCACTCCTCGCAGACCGTCGCCACCCCGGCCATCATCGCGAGGTCGGTGTAGATCAGCCCGATGCCCTTGCACTTCGGGCAAGCGCCTTCGGAGTTCGCGCTGAACAACGCGGCCTTGACGCCGTTGGCCTTGGCGAACGCGGTGCGGATCGGGTCGAGCAGGCCGGTGTAGGTCGCCGGGTTGCTCCGCCGCGAGCCGCGGATGGCCGACTGGTCGAGCACCACGACGTCGTCCCTTGTGGACAGTGAGCCGTGGATGAGCGAGCTCTTGCCCGAACCGGCGACCCCGGTGACCACGGTCAGCACGCCCAGCGGGATGTCGACGTCGACACCGCGCAGGTTGTGCCGGGTCGCGTTCCGGATCTCGATCCGCCCGGCCGGCGTCCGGACGTCCGTGCGCAGCCGCGCCCGGTGATCGAGGTGCCGTCCGGTGAGCGTGCCGGACGCGCGCAGCCCGGCGACGTCGCCGGTGAAGCAGATCTGCCCGCCGTGCGGCCCGGCGCCCGGTCCGAGGTCGACGACGTGGTCGGCGATCTCGATGGTCTCCGGTTTGTGCTCGACGACGAGCACCGTGTTCCCCTTGTCCTTCAACAGGAGCAGCAGGCCGTTCATGCGCTGGATGTCGTGCGGGTGCAGCCCGACGGTCGGCTCGTCGAAGACGTAGGTGACGTCGGTGAGGCTGGAACCCAGGTGCCGCACCATCTTCACGCGCTGCGCCTCACCACCCGAAAGTGTCCCGGACTCCCGGTCGAGGCTCAGGTAGCCGAGGCCGATCTCCACGAGCGAGTCGAGCGTGCCGCGCAGGGTCTGGATCAGCGGGCCGACCGACGGGTCGTCGAGCTTGCGGACGACATCGGCCAGGTCGCTGATCTGCATCGACGAGCAGTCGGCGATGTTCAGCCCGTCGATCTTCGAGGACAACGCCGCCTCGTTGAGCCGGGCGCCGTCGCACGCCGGGCACCGCCGGAAGGTGATCGCCCGGTCCACGAAGGCCCGGATGTGCGGCTGCGTCGCTTCCTTGTCCTTCGACAGGAACAGCCGCTGGACCTTCACCAGCAGGCCCTCGTAGTTCGTGTTGATCCCGCCGAGCTTCATCTTGGTGGCGGGCTTGTGCATGAAGTCTTCCCACTGCTGCGGGGTGTAGTCCTTCAGCTTGACCGCGGGATCGACGAAGCCGGACTCCGCCAGCCCCTTCCAGTACCAGCCGCCCGGCGCGAAGTTCGGGACGGTGATCGCGCCTTCGTCGAGCGAAAGCTCCTTGTCGACGAGCTGGTCGATGTCGATGGTGGAGACCTTCCCCAGCCCCTCGCATTCGGGGCACATCCCCTCGGGAAGGTTGAAGCTGAACGCGCCCGACGTCCCGACGTGCGGTTGTCCCAGCCTGCTGAAGACGATCCGCAGCATCGTGTGCGCGTCGGTCGCGGTGCCGACCGTGGAGCGGGAGTTGGCCCCCATCCGCTCCTGGTCGACGACGATCGCGGCGCTCAGGTTCCGCAGCGCGTCCACGTCCGGCCGTCCGACGGGGGCCATGAAGGACTGGATGAACGCGGTATAGGTCTCGTTGATCAGCCGCTGCGACTCGGCGGCGATGGTGCCGAACACCAAGGACGACTTCCCCGAGCCCGAGACACCGGTGAAGACGGTGAGGCGGCGCTTGGGGATGTCGACCGAGACGTCGGCGAGGTTGTTCTCTCTGGCTCCGCGCACCTGAATCATGTCGTGGCTGTCGGCGGCCGAAGGCATGGCTCTCCCCTGGTTGGAACTCTTTAGCCTGTAAAGTGAGGGTAGCAGAGGTTAGTTTATGCTGTAAGGAGTTGGCAAGTGGTCGTCTACGCGGCTCAAGGGGACCCCCGGCGCTCGATGGCGCTGCTGTGGCGGACGGAGCCGCCGGACGTCGAACGCCCTGGCCCCAAGCAGGGGCTTTCGGTGGAGCTGATCGTCGACACCGCCATCGCCATCGCGGACGCCGAGGGGATGGCGGGGCTGTCGATGCGGGCCGTCGGGGACACGCTCGGCCGCACGGCCATGGCGCTCTACACCTATGTCCCGAGCAAGAGCGAACTGCTCGATCTCATGTACGACAAGACGCTCGCCGAGCTGTCCGCCTTCCGCGACGGCGACGGCTGGCGGGCCGACGTCACGCGCTGGGCGGAGGACCTCTGGGCGTTCTATCTGCGGCATCCCTGGGTCCTGCAGATCTCGCAGGCGCGGCCGGTGCTCGGGCCGAACGAGTACGTCGTGCTGGAGGCGCTGGTGAAGATCCTGCGCCGGACCGGATTGGGCCCGGTTATGCTGCGACGGCTGGTCAGCGCGCTGTACTCGTGCGTGCGCGAGCCCGCGAGGACGGCTTCGGAGGCGCGCCAGGCCGAGAAGGCGACGGGGCAGTCCGACGACGAGTGGTGGTACGCGCGGTCCGCGCATCTCCAGGAGGTGTCGCCGGACTTCGCCGAACGTTTCCCGACGCTGACCTGGATGGAGGGCGAGCACGCGTTCCGGATGGAGGACGAGACGGTGTCCTACCTGGAGCAGGAGGCGAGGGAGGCCTTCGAGCTCTCGCTGGCCGTCCTCCTGGACGGAATCGAAGTCTCGATGAAAGCGGAGTAGCCTTCTCCGCATGCCCAGTGATTTCGCCTTGAAGACCATGAACGCCGTCCACCGCGTCATCCAGAAGGTCAGCGGCGGCCGCGCCGGCTGGCAGGTCGCCGGGATGACCGTCCTGGAACTGACCACCATCGGCCGCAAATCCGGCCAGCCGCGCACCGTGCTGCTGACCTCGCCGCTGCGCGAGGGAGACGCGTACGTCATCGTCGCCTCCCGCGGTGGTGACGACCAGCACCCGGCGTGGTTCCTCAACCTCCGCGACAACCCCGACGTCCAGGTCACCCTGAAGGGCGAGACCGCGCGCCCGATGGTCGCGAGTGTCGCCGACGCCGACCTGCGTGCCCGCCTGTGGCCGAAGATCACCGCGGACTACAAGAACTACGCGCAGTACCAGACCAAGACCGAGCGGGAGATCCCTGTCGTCCTGCTCTCGCCCAAGGCCCAGAACAAGGCTTAGCACGGCATCCCCCGCATGAGGCGGGTCCATCGGCCCTACCGGTGAGTCGGTAGGCCGGGGACCGTGGACCTCGACGCAGTGGAACTACGAGAACGCGGGGATGCCGATGTCCGACTCCTTGGGTCTCGAGACGCTCGACCGCGAGCAGTGCCTGGCGCTGCTCGCGGGCGCCGGGCTCGGCAGGGTGGTGTTCACCTCCCGTGCCCTGCCCGCGATCCAGCCCGCCCGGTTCGCGCTCCACCATGGCGCGATCGTGGTGCGGACGCCGTCACAGAGCGCGTTGTTCGCCGGGATCCTCGACAGCGTGGTGGCGTTCGCGGTCGACGAGTTCGCCAAGGACCTGGGAACCGGTTGGTTCGTCACCGTCGTCGGCCGGGCCTCCGAGGTACGTGATCCGATCGTGATCGCGGAGCTCGCGACCCTGCCGCTGGGCTGCTGGACTGGTGGAACGGACTCCCGATATCTCAGGATCCCCATCGAGTCGGTAACCGGACGAAGGATCCTCGGCGTGTGCAGTAACGAAGCACTGTCCGTGATCGACGCACCAGGTGAGCGATCCGGGCGCGTTTGTCACTCCTGACCCCACTGCCCGGTGCGGTAGCCCGGGACGGTGACGGCGGTGCGGCGGGTGAGTGCGGCGAGTGACGCCAAGGCGCCCAGGATTCTGGACGCCGTGGCCGGGATCGCCCGCGATCTCAGCCTGTCCGACGTGCTGCGGCGCATGGTGGAATCCGCCTGTGAGCTGACCGGTGCGCCGTTCGGCGCGCTGAGCGTGCTCGATTCGGACGAGTTCATCCGCTTCGGCGACGCCTGGGAGCGGCCGCCGTCCGAGGACGAGTCGCGCGTGATGCCCATCCGCGTACGCGGCCGCATCTTCGGGATGCTGTACCTCGCCCGCAAACCGGGCGGCGCGGAGTTCACCGAAGCCGAGGACGACCTGCTCGTCGCGCTCACCGCCGCGGCCGGTGTGGTGATCGAGAACGCCGCGCTGTTCGACCAGGTGCAGCGGCGCGAGCGCTGGCTCGAAGCGTCCTACCACGTCACCGGCGCGCTCCTGGCCGACCAGGATCTGACCGCGACCCTGCACCTCATCGCCGAACGCGCCCGCGTCGTCGCCGGCGGCACCGCGGGGGCGGTGGCCCTGCCCAGCGGCGACGGGCAGCTGGTCTTCGAGATCGTCGAGCCGCCGGGGCCGGACGCCGACAAGCTCGCCGGTGTCGCCGTGCCCACCCGAGGCACCGCGACCGGGATGGCGTTCACCAGCGGGAAACCCGTGGTGGTCCGGGACTACGGCGAGAAGGTGCTCGAATACCAGGGCGACAACGCTTCCGCGATGCCGGCGGCGATCAAGGACCTGGACTCCACGATCGCCGTCCCGCTGATCGTCGGCGAGGAGAAGCTCGGCGTCCTGCTGGTGGCGAAGTTCCGCGACAAGACGCCGTTCTCCGCCTACGACGTCCAGCTCGCCGAGACCTTCGCCGCGCACGCCGCGCTCGCGGTCGAATTCGCCCGCGCGCAACAGGACAGGCAGCGGCTCGCCGTCTTCGAGGACCGCGACCGGATCGCCCGCGACCTGCACGACCTGGTGATCCAGCGGCTGTTCGCGATCGGGCTCGGCCTGGAGGGACTCAGCAGGCTCGCGTCCGAACCCGCCGTCGCCGACCGCGTGACCGGCTTCGCGCACGAGATCGACCGCACCATCCGCGAGATCCGCAACAGCATCTTTTCACTGCAGGAACCGGCGGAGGCGCAGGGCAGCCTCCGGTCGGAGCTGCTGCGCGTCGCGCTGGACGCGGGCTGCGCGTCCGAACCCCGGGTCGGGTTCGACGGGCCGCTCGACTCGACCGTGCCGGACACGGTCCGCTCCGACCTCATCGCGACCCTGCGCGAGGCACTGTCCAATGTGGTCAGACACGCGGAGGCGACGACGGTGTCGGTCGACGTCTCGGTCGACCGCGACGGGCGGTGGCTGAAACTTTCGGTGGTGGACGACGGGGTCGGCATGCCCGCCGAACCCGGCCATCGCAGCGGGGTCTCGAACCTCGCCGAACGCGCGGCCCGCTGGAACGGGTCGTTCAGCGTCGAAGCGAGGCCGGAAGGCGGGACGAGACTCGACTGGTCGGTGGAGCTGCCGGCCCGACAGGGGAGTGTGGGATGACGATTTCGGTGTTCCTGCTGGACGATCACGAACTCGTCCGCACCGGGCTGAAGACCGTCTTCGAGGCGGAGGACGATTTCACCGTGGTCGGCGAGGCGTCCACGGCCGCCGAGGCGTTCGTGCGGATCCCCGCGGTCAAACCGCAGGTCGCGGTGCTCGACGTCCGGCTGCCGGACGGTGAGGGGGTCAGCGTCTGCCGGGAGATCCGGGCGTCCGTCGACCCACCGCCCGCCTGCCTGATGCTGACGTCCTACTCCGACGACGACGCGTTGTTCGGCGCGATCATGGCGGGCGCGGCCGGGTACATGCTCAAGCAGGTCTCCGGTGGCGCGCTCGTCAAGGCCGTCCGCACGGTCGCCGCCGGGGGATCGCTGCTGGACAGCACGCTGACGGCGTCGGTGATGAACCGGCTGCGCGGCGAGAGCGACCTCCCGGACCCGCGGTACGAACAGCTGAGCCCGCAGGAGCGGCGGGTCCTCGACCACATCGCCGACGGGCTGACCAACCGCCAGATCGCGGAAAAGCTGTTCCTGGCGGAGAAGACGGTCAAGAACTACGTGTCGTCCCTCCTGCACAAGCTCGGGTTCGAACGCCGCACCGCCGCCGCCGTCTACGCCACGCAACGCCGCAAGCCGACCTCCTAGAAGAACGTGAACCCACCGGCGAAGTCCGGGTCCTCACGCAGCACCCGGCGCAGTTCGTTGAGCGCCCGGTGCTGGGTGACGCGGACCGCGCCCGCGCTCGCCATACCCAGCGCGCCCGCGGTCTCCTCGGCGCTGAACCCGTGGATCACGCGGAGCACCAGCACGTCACGCTGCTTCGCCGACAGGACCTCGAACAGCCGGGACAGCCGGCGGCTGCGGTCCGCCTTCTCGACCTCTTCGAACGTCGGGTTCCACGGCCCGTCCAGCTCGGGCTCCGGATCGGGCACCGGCGCGGACGGATCGCGGGCCAGGCTCCGGCGGATGTCGGCGACCTTGTGCGAAGCGATCCCGAAGACGTAGGGCAGGAAGCTGTTGGCCTGGTGGCTGAAGCGCGGCAAAGCGACGAGCACGGCCATGAGGACTTCCTGGGCGCAGTCCTCGGCGTTGGAGATGCCGCGCGTGGCCCCGCCCAGCCTGCCCGCGCAGTACCGGATCACGATCGGCCGGAGAAGTGTCAGCAGGCTCCCGACGGCCAACCGGTCACCCTGGATCGCCGCGCGGATCACTTCGCCGTCCGGTTCTCCCGGCCGGGGCACGCGCGAGGCACTCTTTCCCGCCGAGTGCGCATCGGCGCTGTATGTCGGGCGCACGGCTTCGGCCACGGCGGTCACGCCGGCCGGGCCGTTCTCGGTGTGTCCTTGTGCGTTCCCATGGTCCCCACCTCCCGAAAGCCCCCAGCCCTCTTTGGCCTTTTCGACGTTACGGAGCGCGTTCGCGCGTCACACCGGTACAGCAGCCCGGAGTAGTCGGGTCTTATGGCCCTGGTGGCGCCCGGGTATGGACTTTCCCCGGATTGGTCTAGACAATTAGCCCAGCGCGGCGGCAGGCCGCCCTTGATCCGGAGGAATCGCGATGAGGCGTTCCAGATCCCTGGCCTTTCTGGCCGTTGTGGTGCTGACCTTCGCCGGGCTGATAACGGGAGGCGGCACCGCGAGCGCGGCCAACCTGCTTCTCAATCCCGGCTTCGAGGCGGGTTCGACGTCCGGCTGGTCCTGCGCGGCGGGCGCGGCCGTGACCACACCGGTCCGCTCGGGCGGTTACGCCGTCTCGGTCACGCCCGGCTCGACGATCGGGAAATGCGCACAGACGGTATCCGTCAAGCCCAGCACGACCTACGCGGTTTCCGCCTGGGTGAACGGGAACCCGGTGTACCTCGGCGTCACCGGCGGCCCGTCGACCTGGACCGCCGCGACCTCGTACACGCAGCTTTCGCTGTCGTTCACCACGACGGCCACGCAGACGACGGCGGAGGTGTACGTCCACGGCTGGTACGGGTCGGGCACCTTCTACGCGGACGACATCAGCCTCGACGGACCCGGCGGCGGGACCCCGGGAGCGCCTCCGGCACCGGGAAATCCGGCCGCGGGCACGGTGACGAACTCGTCGATCGCGCTGTCGTGGGGAGCCTCGGCGGGCACGGTGACGGGATACCGCGTGTACGAGGGCGGGACCGTGGTCGCGACGGTGACCGGGACTTCGGCGACGGTTTCGGGGCTGACGGCCTGCACCACGCACAACTATTCGGTGGCCGCGTACAACAGCGCGGGAGAATCGCCGAAGACCGCGGAAGTGAGTGCCACGACCTCCGGCTGCGTCGACACGGGCCTGCCGAAGCACGCGCTGATCGGCTACCTGCACGCGAGCTTCGCCAACGGCTCCGGCTACACGCGGATGGCCGACGTCCCGGCCGCCTGGGACATCGTCAACCTGGCCTTCGGTGAGCCGACTTCGGTGACCTCGGGCGACATCCGATTCACGCGGTGCCCGGTGGCGGAATGCCCGACCGTGGAAAGCGACGCGGACTTCATCGCCGCGATCCGCGCGAAACAGGCGCAGGGCAAGAAGGTCCTGATCTCCATCGGCGGGCAGAACGGCCAGGTCCAGCTGACCACGACCGCCGCGCGCGACGCCTTCGTCAGTTCGGTTTCCGCGATCATCGACCGGTACGGGCTGAACGGGCTCGACATCGACTTCGAGGGACACTCGCTGTACCTCAACTCCGGTGACAACGACTTCCGCAATCCGACCACGCCGGTGATCGTCAACCTCATCTCGGCCCTGAAGACACTGAAAGCCAAGTACGGCGCGGGATTCGTGCTGACGATGGCGCCGGAGACGTTCTTCGTGCAGACCGGATACCAGTACTACGGCGGCCTCGGCGGCGCCGACAACCGGACGGGTTCGTACCTGCCGGTGATCCACGCGATGCGGGACGCGCTCACGGTGTTGCACGTCCAGGACTACAACTCCGGACCGGTGATGGGCCTGGACAACCAGTACCACTTCATGGGCGGCGCGGACTTCCACATCGCGATGACCGACATGATCAAGGCGGGCTTCACGGTTTCCTCGACCGGGTTCCGGTTCCCGGGGCTGCGGGAGGACCAGATCGCGTTCGGCCTGCCCGCCGCAGTGAGCGCGGGCAACGGGCACACCGCTCCGGCGGCGGTCCAGTCGGCGCTGAACTGCCTGGTGAAGAACTCCGGCTGCGGGTCGTATTCCTTGCGCGGCGGCGCTTCGCCGGCGCTGCGCGGGCTGATGACGTGGTCGATCAACTGGGACCGGTACTACGGCTGGGAATTCCAGAACGCTCACGAGCCGTTCCTGAACGCCCTGCCCTGACCCCGGCGGTCGGTCCGTGAAGGCCTCCTTGAGGGACCCAGGGTCCCTCAAGGAGGCCTTCACGGACAGCTTCGTGGGTCGCCCACGCAAGTAGGTGACTAATTGCGCAGGGGGCCTGCACGCGCTTGGGTCTGGCTTGATGCTGCGCGGACGCTCACGCAAGTGGGCCGGGAAGGGTTGTGAAAGCCACTTTCGCAACCTTCAACGTTGCGAAAGTGGCTTTCACAACTCCAATTCCGGTGCGGGGCGCGGTCGGCTACCCCTGCGACCCACCCGGCCGACGCATTTCGTCCTCTGAATGCGGCCCGTGCGTAAAGGAGCGGGCCCGCACCGTGCAGCATCGGTGCGGGCCCGCGGTTCGGGGAGCCACCTATCGGGGAAGGGACGTCAGAAGCCCGCGGTGATCCGCGTGAAGTCCCAGTCGTTCTGCGCGATACCACTGCAGTTCTCGGCGACCCCGCCACCGGGACAGGGCCGGTCACGGTTGGCCGACCAGAAAGCGAGCCTGGCGATCTTGTTCGTCTTGGACCAGGTGGTGATCTTGGTCCAGGTGTCGAGACTCGTCAGCTCCTGCTGGTCCGAAAGGCCGTTCATCCCGCTGATGCCCAGGTGGCTGTACGCCGTGGCGTCGTTCCATCCGAACGTCGACTTCAGCTTGTCCCGCAGGCCGTTCGCGGCCTTGATGGTGTTGCCGTACATGTCGGCGCCGCCACCGAAGTCGAACGGCATGATCGTGTAGACGTCGATCCCGGCGTTCAACACCTTCGACTGGTCGATGAGCCGGTTGCCCCAGGAGTTCGGGCCGCTGGTCGTCGTGCCGAAGGTGAGGATGGTCTGGATACCGGGGTTGTTCGCCTTCACGATCTTCAACGCGTTCAGGACGCGGTCCTGCACGGTCGCGTTCTCGAACTCGTCGGTGTTCTCGATGTCGATGTCGATCGCCTTGAGACCGTAGGCGTCGATCACCTTCTGGTAGGCACCGGCGAGCGCTTCCGGCGTCGAGCAGTTCGGGCCGAGCTTGTTGCCGCTCCACCCGCCGAAGGACGGCACGATCTGCCCGCCCGCGGCCTTGATCTGCGCGATCGCGTTCGCGTCGACGCCGCCCTGCAGCGGACGGCTGCCGTCCCACGCGGGGTTGCAGCCGTTCGAGGCCAGCACGAACGCCAGGGTGAACCACTTGATCCCGGTCGCGTTCATGACCGTCTGCGGGTTCGGCGGGCTGCCCCAGCCCATGTACAGATACGGCGCGCCACGGCCGCCGGGCAGCGGCGGGTTGCTCGTGGTGGTCGTCGGCGGGTTCGACGTCGACGTGGTCGTGGTCGTGGTCGGGGAGGAAGTGGTGGTGGTCGGCGTCGTGGTCGGCCCGCCGCCGCCCGGATCGCACGAACCACCGTTGATCTTGCAGTTCGCCGGGGCGACGTAGCTCCCGGAGTACTTGACGTTGAAGCCGAAGCTGGTACTGCCACCGTTGGAAAGGTTGCCGTTCCAGGTGTTCTTCACCGTCACGTGCTGGCCGGAGGCCGAGTAGCTGCCGTCCCACAGCGAAGCGATCGAATGTCCCGCGGGGAGGTCGAATTCGACCGTCCACGTGGGAAGGCTCGACCCCGAGTTGTTGCTGATCGTGTACTTGCCCTCCCAGCCGGAGCCCCAATCGGAGCCCTTGCTGAAGGCGGCGCCGACGCCGCCGGCCGCGGAGGCCGGCGCGATCACGAGGACCGCGCCGGCCGTTGCGGCAGCGGCGGCCAGGCCGACGGCCTGGATCCAAGTCCGCTTAGCCACTTCTCAAACCTCTCAGTTCAGGCCATTGCGCATGGCCGTGACCAGTTCACCGTTGCCGGTGTCACCACTGAGCTCCCAGAAGAACGCGCCGCCGAGACCCTGGTTCTTGGTCCAGCCCATCTTCGAGTTGATGGTCGCGGGAGTGTCGTAGCTCCACCAGTTGTTGCCGCACTTCGCGTACGCGGTGCCCGCGATAGTGCCCGTCGACGGGCAGCTGTTCTTGAGGACCTTGTAGTCCTCGATGCCCGCTTCGTACGTGCCCGGTGCCGCACCGGTCGCGGTGCCGCCCGGGGCGTCCTGCGTGACGCCGGTCCAGCCTCGGCCGTAGAAACCGATACCCAGCAACAGTTTGCTGGCCGGAACACCCTTGGCCTTGAGCTTCTGGATGGCCTCGTCGGAGTTGAAGCCCTGCTGCGGGATGCCCGGGTACGCGGTCAGCGGCGAGTGCGGGGCCGTCGGGCCCTGCGCCGCCCAGGCGCCGAAGAAGTCGTACGTCATGACGTTGTACCAGTCGAGGTACGCCGACGCGGGGCCGTAGTCGGCGAGGTCGAGCTTGCCGCCGCTGCTGGCGTCCGCGGTGATCGCGGCGGTGACCAGGAACGAGGAACCGAACTTGGTGCGCAGCGCCTGTGCCACGTTCTTGATGGCGGCGGGGCCGCTGGTGTCACAGGTGAGACCGCAGGCGTTCGGGTACTCCCAGTCGATGTCGATGCCGTCGAAGACGTCGGCCCACCGCGGGTCCTTGATCAGCTTGTAGCAGGATTCCGCGAACGCGGTGGGGTTCTTCGAGGCCTGGCCGAAGCCGCCGGACCAGGTCCAGCCACCGAACGACCACAGCACCTTGAGGCCCGGGTACATCTTCTTCAGCTTGCGCAGCTGGTTGAAGTTACCGCGGATCGCGCCCGCGTCCCACGAGTCCGCGACACCGTCCACACTGGACCCGGCGTCGTAGAACTTGTCGTAGTCGGCGTAGGTGTCGTCGTTCGCGGTGCAGGAACCGTTGGTGACGTTGCCGAACGCGTAGTTGATGTGCGTCAGCTTCGCCGCGGAACCGGAAGTGTGAATGTTCTTCACGTGGTAGTTACGGCCGTAGACGCCCCACTGCACGAAGTAGCCGAGGTTCTTCTTCGCGCCCGGGTTGGGGTTCGAAGTCGTCGTGGTCGGCGGGTTGCTCGTGGTGGTCGTCGTGGGCGGGTTCGACGTCGTCGGGTTGGACGTCGTGCTCGTGGGCGGGTTGCTCGTCGTCGGGGTGCCCCCACCCGGATCGCAGGAGCCGCCGTTGATCTTGCAGTTCGCGGGCGCGGTGTAGGCGCCGGAGTACTTGACGTTGAAGCCGAAGCTGACGGAACCGCCGTTAGGAACGCTGCCGTTCCAAGTGTTCTTGACGGTCACGTGCTGGCCGGAGGCGGTGTAGCTGCCGTCCCACAGCGAGGCGATCGAGTGGCCCGCCGCGAGGTCGAACTCGAGCGTCCAGGAAGTGAGGCCCGATCCCGAGTTGTTCGTGATCGTGTACTTGCCTTCCCAGCCGGCCCCCCAGTCCGAACCCTTGGTCAGGGTGGCTCCGACCCCGCCCGCCGCGGCCGCCGGCACGGTCACCAGACCGACGGCCAGTGCCGCGACGGCCGTGAACAGGCCGACCAGATGCCATCTCTTTCTTGACATTTCACTCCTTACAACACGGTGCAGGGAAATGATCTTGGAGACGATTCCGTCAAAGGGAAATCGGTGACATCGCGTTGCCACGGCCGAAACCGGGCAGGCGGGGATGCGTCTTCATCGACCACCTCCATGCGGAACGCTTTGTTGCGGGAGACGGTACGTGGTCTGGACCAATATGGGAAGCATCACTACGCAGAGTGGTGATTTTCCTGCGAACGGCCTAATACGTTCGACAGCGTTAACCGTTCACAGGTTCGGTGCCGTTCACCGACGGAATTCGTCCATTTCGCCGAGCCGCGCGATATTCGCCGATTCGTCGGCGTCCGGCGCGATCCCGGAAAGGAACACCTCGGTGATTTCGACGGCGACGTCGGGAGCGAGCCGCTTCAGGCTCATCGCCAGCACGTTCGCGTCGTTCCACTTGCGCGCGCCCGCGGCGATCCAGGTGTCCCAGGCCAGCGCCGCACGCACGCCGGGGACCTTGTTGGCCGCGATCGCCGTGCCCGTCCCGGTCCAGCACATCACCACGCCGAAGTCGGCGTCTCCGTCGGCGACCGCCTTGCCCACCGCCGCGCCGAGTTCCGGCCAGAGTTCCGACGTCGCCGGGTGGATCACCTCGTGCCCGGCCTCGGCCAGGAAGGCCTGGACGGCGTCCGTGGTGGCGTTCCGGTCGTCGGCGGAGAAGGCGATCCTCATGTCCGGATCGTAACGCCGCGTCAACAGGTGACGACCCGGAAGTCATGGGAGGATCTCGTCGTGGACTCGTCTGCGGAGGAGCGCCAGGTCCAACGTGACCAGGAGATCGCCAGGACACGGATTCTCGACACCGCCGCCCGCCTGGTCGGCGAGACCGGCTTCGCCCGGCTCAAGATCGGCATGATCTGTGCCAGGACGGGTTATCCGAGCGGCGTCGTCTACCAGCTGTTCGGCTCGAAGGAAACGCTGGTGCAGCGGCTCGTCGAGTTCGCCGCGGAGAAGTTCGCCGACGCCTTCAGCGCCGCCGTCGCCACCCGCACCGGCGGGCTGACACCCAGCCCGATGGACATGCTGCGCGCGTTGCTGGACATCTTCTTCGAGCTGCTCACCGACATGCCGCCGCTGAACCGGGCGTTCGTGGTGCTCTGGACGGACGCGACCGTGGGTGATCCGGCGGTGCGGTCGGCGATGACCGAGGCCGACCGCCGGTACCGGTTCGCCATCGCGCAGACCGTCGCCACCGGGATAGCCGACGGCTCGATCTCCGGTGTCCGCGACCCCGACGCGTACGCGGCGGCGCTGGTCGGACAGCTGCGCGGGATCGCCGTGGCCGCGATCATCGATCCCGGCGGAATCGATCTGCGCGCCGTCCGCGCGGAGATGGAATACGCCGTGAACCGGCTCGCCTAAGAGGTTTTGGTCAGCTGAGCCGCGCCGAACGAGACGTCGAACCGGTCGCACCAGATGCTGACACTCGAATAGCGGGTCAGGTCGGTGCCCGCGGGCAGGGTGTAGTTCTGGCTTCCCTTGTTGCCCTTGAGCTTCCCGGCGCTCACGTGCGCGCCGTCGTCGAACACGAACCAGCCGTCCTTGCCGGGGAGCACCGGCGCGTCGGTGAGCAGGACCCGCAGGTCCGGGCCGTTGCTCGTGTCGAGATTCTCCAGGCGCAGCACCATGGATCCGTCCTCCGCGCGCAGGATCCGGACACCGCCGCTGGTCTCGTGTTCGTGGCTGATCAGTTCCCCGGTCGCCACGAGTGTGGGCTTTTTCGGTGCGGGTACGGCACTTTCGGTGGTCTGGGCCGAGGTTTGGGGCAGGGGAAGCGACTCCTGGACCGTTTCGTCCACCCAGAGCTTCCACGGCTGGAACCAGTAGAGGCCCGCGGCCACCGCCACCAGCAGCCCGGCCGCCAGGACGGCGAGTACCCGCTTGCGTTTCATGGAGTCATTCAACCGCGCGAACCGTCCGGATCGCCGGGTTCGCGCGGTTACCGAACCCTTACGGCGTGAGCACCACCTTGCCCGCGACCGTCCCGGATTCGGCCAGCCGCAGGGCCTCCGCGACCCGGCTCAACGGCAGCCGCGCCGCGACCTGTGCGGTGATCGTGCCGTCCTTCAGTGCGGCGAAGACCTGGGTGAGGTCTTCGCGCAGGCGGGCGCGGAACCGGTTCTTGGCGAAGGACCGTCCGGCCCAGACGTTGAAGAAGTACGCGTTGCGGCCGTTCGGGAGGCTGTTCCACACCATGACGCGGACGAGGATCTTGAGCACGGGCAACTGCTTGGAGCCCTCGTCGTCGCGAGTCGCGGCGCTGCCGTAGGAGACGAGGGTGCCGCCGCGGGCGAGCAGTTTCCACGACGCGGGCACGCTGGCGCCGCCGACGTGGTCGAAGACGGCGTCGACACCCTCGGGCGCGAGCTCGCGGACGCGGGCGGAGATGTCCTCGGTGCGGTAGTCGATCGGCGTGACTCCCAGGCGTCGCAAGGCTTCGTGATGCCGCTCCGACGCCGTGCCGATCACCCGGACACCCGCCTGCGCGGCGAGCTGGACCAGCAGCGAGCCGACCCCGCCGTTCGCGCCGTGGACCAGGATCGTCTGCCCGGCGCGCACCCGGGCCTTGCGGTGCAGCATCTGCCACGCGGTGATGCCGTTGACCACGGCGGTCTCGGCCTCCTCGGCGCCGAGCCCGTCCGGGACGGGGACGACGTCGGCGGCGTCGAGGACGACGTGGCTGGCCCAGCTCCCGACCTTCGTCAGCGCGGCGATCCGGCGGCCGGCGAGGCCGCTGTCGACCCCGTCGCCGGTGGTCAGCACCGTGCCGACCAAGTCGTAGCCGGGGACGAAGGGGAAGGGCGGCTGGTCGTAGTACTTGCCGCGGCGCATCTGCTGCTCGGCGAACGAGACCCCGGTCGCCTCCATCGCGACCACCACCTGGCCGGGGCCCGGTGCGGGGAGCGGGCGTTCCCGCAGCTCCAGGCCTTCCGGCTCGACCTTGCCCGGCAGTACCACCTCGGTCAGCGTGTTCATCTCGATCTCCCTGAATGCTTGTCGTGTCCGTTAGAGCCTGTAACTATAGTGAGCACTGCTCTCGGAAAAGTCAAGCGGGATCACGGCTGGGTTTCGGTGCCTTGACCGGGTTCCCGCCGCTTGACACGATTGCCGATCTGAAAAGGGCATATCGGACGGAGGCCCCGCGATGGGTTCGGCGATGTTTTCGGTCCTCTTGCCCGTCGCGCTGGCGCTCGTCATGTTCGGGCTGGGACTGACCCTGACCGTCGGCGACTTCACGCGGGTGCTGAAGTACCCGAAGGCCGCCGTCATCGCGTTGGTGTGCCAGATGATCGTGCTGCCCGCGATCTGCGTCGGCCTGATCCTGCTGTTCGGCCTGGACGGGGTGCTCGCGGTCGGGATGATGCTGCTCGTCGCGTCGCCCGGTGGGACGTCGGCGAACCTGTTCAGTCACCTCGCCGGCGGCGACGTCGCCCTGAACGTCACGCTCACGGCGATCAACTCCGTGCTGGCCGTGTTCACGCTGCCGCTCGTGGTCGGCCTGTCGATGGCCTGGTTCCTCGACGGCGGCGCGTCGGTCGGGCTCCAGCCCGCGAAGTTCGTGCAGGTGTTCGCTATCGTGCTGATCCCGGTCGTGCTCGGGATGGCGGTGCGGAGCCGGTTCACCGGCTGGGCCGAGCGGATGCGCAAACCGGTCAAGATCGGCTCCGCCGTGGTGCTCGTGCTGGTGATCGCGGCCGCGATCGCACAGGAGTTCCGGACCCTGGTGGACAACATCGGGACGCTCGGGCCGGTGGCGCTGGCGCTTTCCGTGCTCAGCCTCGCCATCGGGTATTACGTGCCACGGCTGTTCCGGGTGGACCGCGGGCAGTCGATCGCGTCCGCCATGGAGATCGGCGTCCACAACGCCACCCTCGCGATCGCCGTCGCGATCTCCGTCCTCGGCGACAAGGCGATGGCCGTACCCGCCGGGATCTACGGCGTGCTCATGTTCCTTCCCGCCGGGATCGCGGCCGTGCTGCTGTCCCGCGGCAGGGAGACCGCGCGGGTCTGAGTTACGTTGGGGGTGTGCGGCGTTCCCCCAGCGGAGACATCCTCGACGTGAACGGTGTGCCCGTCCATGTCCGTCAAGACGGTGCCGGGACGCCGTTGCTGTTGCTGCACGGGTATTGCGGGTCGGTGCACTGGTTCGACCGGCTCACCCTCGGCCTGTCCGCGGCGCACCACGTGATCCGGGTGGATCTGCTGGGTCACGGGTGCACCGGCGGTTCGTCCGGGCTCGACCCGGTGTCGCAGGCGCGTGTGCTGGCAGGTGTCCTCGAATCGCTGGGCGTCGAAAACGTCCTGGTCGCTGGTCATTCCTTCGGTGCCGACGTCGCGCTCGCGCTGGCCGAGATTTCGCCGCGTGTCAAGGCTTTGGTGGTGATCGGGCAGGCGCCGGACTACAGCTACGCGTCCTTTCCGCCCGGCAGCCCGGTTCTGCTGCCGCTGGCAAGCGCGCTCGTGCGGCTGGTGGCCAACCGGCGGTGGGTCCGGCTAGCTTCCCGCTTTCGCCGGCAGAGGTGGTTCGACGATCCTTTGCAGGACTTGGTGGATCACGCCGCCACCGCTCCCGCGATGGCCCGGGTGGTGCTCGTGGATCGCGCGCGACGGCTCGCGTTTCGTCCTCTCGATGCGCAGGTGGCGGCTTTGGGGTTGCCCTGCTTGGTGATTCTCGGGCGGCGGGACCGTTTTTACGACTGCGACAAGACTTTCGCCCGGTATTCGGCGGTGGGGGCCCGGGTCGAGGTCGTGGAGGGTGCCGGGCATTCGCCGTTCCTGGAACGGCCGGGCGAGGTGGCTCGGTTGCTTCGGGAGTTCAGCCTTCACGCGCAGGCGTCCCCGATCGCCTGATCCAGCACGCCGAGTCCTTCCGCCAGTTCGTCCTCGGTGGCCGTCAACGGGGGAGCGATCCGGAAGACCCCGCCCATTCCCGGCAGCTGCACGATGTTCATGTGCAGTCCCAGTTCGAGGCACCGCCGCGTGACCAGCGCGCCCAGTTCGTCGGAGCTCTGTTTCGTGGAGCGGTCCGCGACGAGTTCCACGCCGACCAGCAGACCCCGGCCGCGGATGTCGCCGACGACGTCATGACGACCGGCGATGTCGTCGAGGCCCCGGCGGAGGAAGGCGCCGAGTTCGGTGGCGCGTTCGTCGAGGCGGTCGCGGGTGAGGACGTCGAGAACGGTGTTCCCGACGGCCGCC
Organism: Amycolatopsis azurea DSM 43854; assembly: GCF_001995215.1. GTDB lineage: Bacteria > Actinomycetota > Actinomycetes > Mycobacteriales > Pseudonocardiaceae > Amycolatopsis > Amycolatopsis azurea. The sequence goes on along the minus strand of NZ_MUXN01000030.1, from coordinate 37,986 downwards.
ACCAGCGGGTCCGCGACGTGCGTGGTGAAGAACAGGTAGCCGCGATCGTGCGCCTCCTGCTCGATCTCCGCGCTCGTGATCACCGCCGCCAGCGGGAGTCCCGCGCCGAGCGTCTTGGACAGCGTCAGGATGTCGGGGACGACGCCGTCGCGCTCGAACGCGTACCAGTTTCCCGTGCGGCACAAGCCGGTCTGCGCCTCGTCGAGGATCAGCAGCATTCCGCGTTCGCGACATTTCTCCCGCAGGGCGGCGAAATAGCCCACCGGTGGTTCGATGATCCCGCCGGAACTGAGGATCGGCTCGACGATGCAGGCCGCGAGACTGCCGACGGACTGGGCGTCGATCATTTCGAACCCGAAGTCCAGCTGACGCTTCCAGTCCAGTTCCCCGTCAGGCGTCAGGAAGTCCGGCCGGTAGGAATTCGGCGCGGGGATGGCGAAGTTCCCCGGTGCGGTCGGGCCGTAGCCCTTGCGGCCCGCGCTGTAGGTCGCGTTCGCCGCCGCCTGCGTCATCCCGTGCCACGACCGCGCGAACGACACGATCTCGTGCTTGCCCGTCACCAGTTTCGCCATCCGGATGGCGGCCTCGTTCGACTCCGCGCCGGTGGTCAGCAGCAACGCCTTTTCCAGCGGTGACGGCAAAGTCTCGGCCAGCCGCCGGGCGAGGTCGACGACGGGGCGGCTCAGCATCCCGCTGAACAGATGGTCGAGCGAGCCGATCTGCCGCCGGACGGTCTCGACGATCTCGGGATGCGAATGCCCGAGGATCGCGCTCATCTGCCCGGACGTGAAGTCGAGGATCCGCCGTCCGGACTCGGTGAACAGATAGCTCCCGGCGGCGTGGTCGATGATTTCGCGGGTGAAGTCGCCGGCCCCGGCGTAGCGCACGAGGTGCCGGTCGGCGTCGGCCCAGAAACGGTCGACGGTGGACAGGTCGGTGGTCGGAGCAGCCATGCCTCGACGGTAAAGCGCGTCCGAGCGACACGTCCATCTCACAATTCCGGCTGTGCTGTTCGGTTGATCCGTACAATAATGGCCGTCATGCTGAACCCGTGGAGGCTCAGCCTGCTGAGCAGGCTGGACACACTCGGCACCGTCCGCGCGGTCGCGAAGGCGGCCAACCTGAGCGCGTCGAGCGTGTCCCAGCAGCTCGCGGTCCTCGAAGCCGAGACCCGGACCCAGCTGCTGGAACGCACCGGCCGCCGCGTCCGGCTGACCCCGGCCGGGCTGATGCTGGCCCGCCGCGCGCGGGCGATCCTCGACCACATGGACACCGTCGAGGCGGAGCTGCGCGGTCTCGGTGAGGCACCCGCCGGGCTCGTCCGCCTCGGCGCCTTCCAGAGCGCGATCCACACCATCGCCGTCCCCGCGGTGACCCGGCTGGCCCGTTCGCATCCGCAGCTGGACATCGAACTGCTCGAACTCGAACCCCACGTGAGCATGCCCGCGCTCCGCGTCGGCGACGCCGACGTCATCGTCACCACCACGGACTTCGTCGAACAACCCCTCGGGCCGGACATCGACCTCGTACCGCTCGCGACCGACCCGATCGTGCTCGTCGTCCCACCCGGCCATCCGGCCGCCGGGCGGGGCCCGGCCGACCTCGCCGCCTACGCGAGCGAGCCCTGGGCGTTCGACATCCCCCAGTCGTACATGGCGAACCTCGCGACCCGGCTCTGCCGCGAAGCGGGCTTCGAACCGCGTGTGGTCGCCCGGTTCAGCAACTACATGATGACCTTGCAGCACGTCGAAGCCGGGCTCGCGATCGCACTCCTGCCCGGCCTCGCCGTCGACAAGCGCTACCGCGTCGCCACCCGCGAACTCGCGACGCCGGTCAACCGGTCCATCACCGCCGCGATCAGGCGCGGGTCCGCGCCTCGCGCCGCCGTCGACCTGGTTCTGGAAGCGATCCGGAGTCATCCCGAACTGCCGCTGTGAACCCGTGCCGCCGCGCCACCAGCACCACGGCCAGCGTCGGCACGAGCAGCACCAGGACACTCCAGGGGAACGCCTCGGCGCCGAAGCCGTCGAGGAGGACACCGCCCGCGATCCCGCCGCCCGCCATCGCCGCGTTCCACAGGGTGACCAGCATGGCCTGCGCGATGTCCGCCGCGCCGCCCTTGTCGCCCGCCTGCGCGGCGGCGGTCTGCAGCAGCGTCGGCACACCGCCCCAGCCGAGCCCCCACAGTGTCACCGCGACATAGACCAGCGCCGGATTTTCGCCCAACAGAGCCAAGATCGTCGCCCCGAGCGCCACGAGAAGGCTGCCCGCGACGGTCAGCGCGCGCAGCCGCCGGTCGATGAGCACGCCGACGAACCAGATGCTGACCATCGACGCCACCCCGAACACCAGGAGGATCCGGTCGACGGAACCGCCCATCGACACGTGCCCGAGGAAGGTGGCGATGTAGGTGTAGAGGATGTTGTGCGCCAGCACGAAGGTCAGCGTCACGAACAGAACCGCGGCCACGCCGGGCACGGCGAGGGTCCTGCGCACCGGAAGCCTGCCGCCCTTGTCCTGGCCCGGGAAATCGGGGACGGCCAGCGCGATCCAGCCGAGCAGGCCGAGCGCGAGCACCGACATGATCGCGAACGTCACCTGCCAGCCGAAGGCGCCGCCCAGGAACGTGCCGGCGGGGATGCCCAGCGAGAGCGCCAGCGGGATACCGGTCATCACGACGGCGATCGCCTTGCCCCGCACCGGTTCCGGCGCCAGCCGCCGGGCGTACCCGGTCAGCAGCGCCCAGACCACGCCTGCCGCGATCCCGGCGACGAACCGCGCGCCGAGCGTCAGCGGGTAGTTCGTGGACAGTGCCGTGACCGTGTTGGCGACGGCGAAACCGGCCACCCCGGCCAGGAGCAAACGTTTGCGCCGCCAGCCCGCCGTCGCCGCGGACAGCGGGATCGCGGTGAGGGCGGTGCCGATCGCGTACACCGTCACCAGTTGGCCTGTCGCCGCTTCGCCGACGCCGAGCCCGGCGCTCATCGCGGGCAGCACGCCCGCGGGCAGGGCTTCGGTGAGGACGGTGACGAACGCCGCCGTGGTCAGCGCGAGCAGCGCGCCGAGGGGGAGTTTCGGAGTCATGGTCCGTATGCTCGAACCATCACATAGATGTGAAGGTCAAGTCGGCTGGGGTGAGGTGGCGCACATGCGGATCGGGGAGCTGTCGGAGCGGACGGGGACGTCGCGCCGTCTGCTGCGGTATTACGAGGAGCAGGGGCTCATCATCTCGCAACGTCAGGCCAACGGCTACCGCGACTACGACGAGCCGTCGGTCGACAGGGTCGTCCAGGTCCGCGGTCTGCTCGACGCCGGGCTGCCGACCCGGATCATCAAGCAGATCCTGCCGTGCCTGGACAAACCCCGGCAGATCTACTTCCCGGACGCGACCACGGAGATGCTCGAAACCCTGGAAGCCGAGCGCGACCGCATGACCAGGCGCGCCGAATGCCTGCTGCGCAACCGGGACGCCATCACCGAGTACCTCGACGCGGTCCGCGCTCGCCGTTGAGCTGAAGGGGACTTTCCCCGCATCCGATGGGGGGAAAGCTCCCTTCGCCGCGTCTCATGTGGGGAAAGTCCCCTTCGGCCATCTCTGGTCTTGACAGTACGAGAAAGCGCTTTCAGGATGAGGGCAGGAAAGCGCTTTCAAAGGAGAACGGATGACCACGCGGAAACTCGGCGTCGTGATGAACGGCGTCACCGGGCGGATGGGCTATCGGCAGCACCTGGTGCGCTCGGTCCTGGCGATCAGGGAGGCGGGCGGGGTCGAACTGTCCGACGGATCGCGGGTCCAGCTGGAGCCGGTCCTGGTGGGGCGCAACGCGGACAAGCTCGAAGAGATCGCCACGCGGCACGGGCTGACCCGCTGGACCACCGACCTCGACGCCGCCCTCGGCGACGACGATCTCCCGCTCTACTTCGACGCGCAGCTGACCGCCGTCCGGGAGAAGTCGATCGTCCGCGCCATCGACGCGGGCAAGCACATCTACACCGAGAAGCCGGTCGCGGAGTCGGTCGAAGGCGCGCTCGCGCTGGCACGGCACGCGGAGGCCGCCGAGGTCAAGAACGGCGTCGTCCACGACAAGCTGTACCTGCCCGGCCTGCTCAAGCTGAAGCGGCTGATCGACAGCGGTTTCTTCGGCGAGATCCTGTCCGTGCGCGGGGAGTTCGGCTACTGGGTCTTCGAGGGTGACTGGCAGGCCGCGCAGCGCCCCAGCTGGAACTACCGCGCCGAGGACGGCGGCGGCATCGTCGTCGACATGTTCTGCCACTGGAACTACGTGCTGGAGAACCTCTTCGGCGCCGTCAACGCCGTGACCGCGAAGGCCGTCACCCACATCCCGGAGCGCGTCGACGAGAAGGGCGAGCGGTACGCCGCCACCGCCGACGACTCCGCGTACGCGATCTTCGAGCTCGAAGGCGGCGTCATCGCCCAGCTCAACTCGTCCTGGTGCGTGCGGGTCCACCGCGACGAACTGGTGGAGTTCCAGGTCGACGGTACTCGCGGCAGCGCGGTCGCGGGCCTGCACAAATGCGTCATCCAGCCGAGGGAGGCCACGCCGAAGCCGGTGTGGAACCCGGATCTGGCCGAGACGCGGTCCTACCGCGCGCAGTGGCAGGAAGTGCCGGACAACGAGGACTTCGGCAACGGTTTCCGCGCCCAGTGGGAGCAGTTCGTCCGCCACGTCGAGGAGGACGCGCCGCACCCCTACGACTTCATGGCAGGGGTGCGGGGCATCCGGCTCGCGGAAGCCGGCCTCGAGTCGTCACGCGAGGGCCGCCGGATCTCGCTGGGCTAGCGCCCGAAAACGGTCCCGGGGTCTTCGGCGATCAGTACCGAGATCTCCCGGATCTTGCGGTTCGTGTGCTGCGAAGCCTCGGTGAGCCACCGGAAGGCTTCTTCGGCGTTCAGTTCCAGACGGGCCATCACGATTCCCTTCGCGGTGGCGATGGCGTCCCTGGTCTCCAACGCGGCGACCAGGGTCTCCGCCTGTCTTTCGGCCGCGGCCCAGCGGGAAGCGGTGAGGATTATCGCCGAGATCGCCGAGGTGAACATCGCGACCAGGGCCGCCTCGACCGGGTCGAAGGCGTTTTCCTGGAAGCTCCAGACGTTGAGCGCGCCCGCCAGCGGCTCGCTGTCACGACGCCTGAAGTGGGATTCGTCGGGGACGAACAGTGGACAGGCCAGCGCGGTCCGAACGCCGAGTTGTTCGGCGGCGGTCGCGAAGTCCGGCCAGCGCTCGGCCGCGGTCTCCAGCCGGGTCCGGACGATCGTCCCGCTCTCGGCGGCCTTCAGGCACGGTCCCTCGTCCGCGCTGTACTGCGCCTTGTCCAGGGGAAGCAGGGACTCGTCGGTGGCGGCGACGGTGCTCGGCTCGTCGTCGGAGTACAGCGTGACCGTCGCCGCGTCCGCGCCGGGCAGCAGCCCGACGACCTTCTTCGCCACCCGTTCCAGCAACTCGTCTCGGGGCTCGTCGAGCCGCATCGACTCCGTGAGCTCACGCAACGCCGACGCGGTGTCACGAAACTGATCCATCGTGTCCCTTTCCCACGGCCCGCCCGGTCTGGACCGGCCTCCCCAAAACGTACTCGTTCTGGCTAGCGGGTCATTGGCCGATTCGGGGTAACCGGCTGGTACCCGGCCGGTTCGGCGGTCATCGACCCTTCACCGTGGGTGAGTCCGGGCAGCTGCTGTTCGAACCGGGTGACCTCGCCCGTGGGCAGGACGCCCGTCAGCTCGGCCCGGTCGCCGCGCGCCGCCGAGCCGGTGACGGTCCCGCCGCATTCGACCAGCTTGGAGAGCGTCGCGGTCACCGAGTCGGCGGGCAGTTCCACCTCGACGCGGCTGACCGGTTCGAGCACCTCGGTCCCGGCTTCCCGGAGCGCTTCCTCAAGGACGAGCGGGGTGACCTTGCGGAAGTCGCCGGCCGCGCTGACCGGGCTGAAGTAGCCGGTGTGGGTGACGGTCACCACGCAGTCGATCACCTCACGGCCGGACGGGCCCCGCAGCAGCGCCGCGTCCACGGTCTCCTCGATGGCCTTGTGGAAGGCGAGCGGGAGGGAACCGAGTTCGACGTCGAGGCCGAAAGTCAGCCCGGAGCCCGGTTCGCCGGGGCCGACGCGCAGCCCGAGCGTCGCGTAGTGCGGATTCCGTTTCTCCGTGATGAGCCACACCGAGGCGCCCGTGCCGGTCGGCCGTTCGACGCGAACGGGCCGGGTGAGGCTGAACTCGACGTCGAGGCCGTGCTGTCCGGACAGGGTCTCCGCGATGATCTCCTTCTGTACCTCGCCGTAGAGCCGCACCGAGATCTGCCGTGTCTCGGCGTCCTGCCGGACGGTGATCAGCGGATCCTGTTCCGCCAGCTCCCGCAGGGCGGCGAACACCGACGGCGTTTCCGCGGGCCGGGCGGGACTGACCACGGTTTCCAAGGCAGGCGACGGAAACTGCGTCGAGGCGCCCGCGGTGCCGGGGACGCCGACGCGGTCTCCGATCCGGATCTCCTTGAGTCCCGTGACCTTGGCGATCTGCCCGGCCCGCGCGCGGCCCTCGACGGTTTCGTCGCCGAGTTCGAAGACGCGCACCGCGCTCACTTTCGCCTCCGTCGTGACCAGCCCGCCCGGGCCACGACGATGGAACTCGACGTGGTCCCGCGCGCCGATCTCGCCGGAGAACACGCGGACGTAGGCGATCTTCTCGTGCGCACGGCCGCGTTCGATCTTGAACACCGAGGCGCGCAACCGGCCGTCCGGCGCGGGTTTCCCGGCTCCCGCAAGGAATTCGCGGATGCCGGAGGTCAGTTCGCCGATCCCTTCGCCGCTGCGCGCGGAACCGAAGAAGACAGGGGAGACGACGCCGAGCCTGGTCTGGCGGACGACCTCGGCCCGGTAGTCCTCGGGTGTCACCGTGTCGGCGAGGTACGCGGCGAGGAAGGCGTCGCTGTGCTCGGCCAGCTGTTCGGCCAGCCTGGGCGACGGCGAGACCGCGCGCGGCCGGGCCTTCGCGTCCGCCGTACCGAGGTCGTCGACTTCGGACATCGGCACGCACGCGACGCCGAGGCGTTCGGTGAGGTCGGCGAGAAGGGCGTCGTCGCGTGCGCCCGCCCTGTCGATCTTGTTGGCGAAGATCAGCACGGGGATCCGCAGCCGCGTGAGCGCGCGCATGAGCACCCGGGTCTGCGCCTGCACCCCCTCGACGGCGGAAACGACGAGGACGACACCGTCGAGCACCCGCAGCGCGCGTTCGACCTCGGCGATGAAGTCCGGGTGGCCCGGGGTGTCGATCAGGTTGACGCGCAGGTCGCCGATGCGGAAGGACACGACGGCCGAGCGGATGGTGATGCCACGACGGCGTTCCAGCTCCATCGTGTCGGTGCGGGTGTCCCCGGCGTCGACGCGGCCGAGGGTGCCGATGGCACCGGTGTGATGGAGCAGGCGCTCCGTCAGGCTCGTCTTACCGGCGTCGACATGGGCGAGGATCCCGATGTTCAGGTACGTCATGGATGAACGGCTCCAGGGCTGTCGAAAGGTCCGTACGACTGGGGAACTCGACAGCTCGGCGCACGCCGCTCTCCTTCTCTCGGGAAGCACCTGGACCGCCGGACGTTAGCAGCGTGTTTCCGGCCGGTCACGCGATTTAAGGCCGGGCGTTGACTTGGCACGTGCCATGGGCTGTAATTCTTGGACATTTCAGCGCAAGAACATGACAAGAATCAGGAAGATTCCGCTCAGTCCCCGCACCGGAGCAGAGGAATGTCATGAGAACGAAGCGCCTTCTGTCGCGCGCGATGACGTACGCAGCCCTGTCCCTCCTTCTGGCCCCGCCCGCCATCGCGGCGAGCGAAACCCCGGCCCCAGCCGCCGCCGTCGAAGCCGCCGACGCGACGTACACCGCCGGCAGTCAGCTGGCCGGCTACGCCGTGGCCAACGTCGGAGACGGCGACCAGGCCACTTACTGGGAAAGCACGAACAACCAGTTCCCGCAGTGGGTCCAGGCCGATCTCGGCGCGGCCACGGACATCGCCCGGCTCGTGCTCAAACTGCCGTCCGGCTGGGAAGCCCGCACCCAGACCATCTCGGTGCAGGGCAGCGCGAACGGCACGAGCTTCGGCGACCTCGCGCCTTCGGCCGTCCACCGGTTCGATCCGGCGACCGGCAACACCGTCACCCTCGACGTCACCGGGAACACCCGGTTCGTGCGGCTGACCATCACCGCCAACACCGGCTGGCCCGCCGCCCAGCTCTCGGAGTTCGAGGTGCACGGCCCGGCGGGCGGGGACACGCGTCCGCCGTCCGCGCCGGGGAACCTGACCTACACCGAGCCGTCGAGCGGGAAGATCCGGCTGAGCTGGTCGGCTTCGGCCGACAACACCGGCGTCACGGGCTACGACGTCTACGCCAACGGGCAGCTTCGGGGCAGCGTCGCCGGGGACGTCCTGACCTACACCGACGACCAGCCGGAAAGCGCGACCGTCGCCTATTCCGTGCGCGCCCGCGACGCGGCGGGAAACCAGTCGCCCAGCAGCGGCACGGTGACCCGAGCCGGTACCCAGGCCGGGACGAATCTCTCGCTGGGCAAGCAGATCACGGCGTCTTCGGTCCAGCACACCTACGTCGCGGCCAACGCGAACGACGACTCCGTGACCACGTATTGGGAGGGCGCGGCGTACCCGAACCTGCTGACCGTGGCGCTCGGGTCCAACGCCGAGTTGGACCGGGTCGTCGTCAAGCTCAACCCTGATCCCGCCTGGGGCCAGCGGACGCAGACGATCGCGGTCGAAGGGCGTGACCAGGGCGCGACGGCGTTCACCGCGCTGGCGCCCGCGCAGACGTACACGTTCGCCCCGTCGAGCGGGAACACCGTGACGATCCCGGTCACCGGCCGCGCCGCCGACGTCCGTCTGCGGATCACCGCCAATTCCGGTGCCCTCGGTGGTCAGGCCGCGGAGTTCCAGGTCTTCGGCGTCCCCGCGCCGAACCCCGACCTGACGGTCTCGGGCGTTTCGTGGTCGCCGCAGAACCCGGTGGAAACCGACGCGATCACCGTGTCGGCGACCGTCCGCAACGCCGGGACCGCGGCCTCGGGCGCGACGAACGTGAACCTCTACCTCGGTACGGCGAAGGCCGGCACCGCCCAGGTCGGCGCTCTCGCGGCCGGAGCGTCGGCGACGGTGTCGGCGAATATCGGAGCCCGGGAGGCGGGCAGTCACCAGATCACCGCGAAGGTCGACGAAGCCAACGCCGTCATCGAGCAGGACGAGGGCAACAACTCCTACACCGGTTCGACGGCGCTCGTCGTCAGCCCGGTGCAGAGTTCCGACCTCGTCGCGGCCACCGCGTGGTCGCCGAACAACCCCACGGTGGGCGACACGGTGACCTTCAGCGCGACGGTGCGCAATCAGGGCACGGTCGCTTCGGCGGGCGGCGCTCACGGCGTCACGGTGACGATCACCGATCAGAACGGCGCGGTCGTCAAGACGCTCAGCGGTACGTACACCGGCGCGATCGCCGCCGGGGCCACCGCGCCGCCGGTGAACGCCGGCACCTGGACCGCCGGAAACGGCCGGTACACGGTGAAGACGGTCGTCGCGAACGACACCAACGAACTGCCCGCCAAACAGGCCAACAACACGAGCACGCAGGCGCTGTTCGTCGGCCGCGGCGCGAACCTGCCCTACGACATGTACGAGGCCGAGGACGGCGTGGTCGCGGGCGGCGCGTCCGTGATCGGCCCGAACCGGAAGATCGGCGATCTCGCGGGCGAAGCGTCGGGCCGCAAGGCCGTCACGCTGAACTCGACCGGCTCTTCGGTCGAATTCACCACCCGCGCGGCGACGAACACCCTGGTGACCCGGTTCTCGATGCCGGACGCCGCGGGCGGTGGCGGGCAGAACTCGACGCTGAACGTCTACGTCGACGGCACGTTCCTGAAAGCCATCGATCTGACTTCGCGGCACGCTTGGCTTTATGGCCCCGAAGCCGCTCCGCAGAACTCGCCGGGCGCCGGTCCGGCGCGGCACGTCTACGACGAGGCGAGCATGCTGCTCGGTACCACCGTGCCCGCCGGGCACAAGATCAAGCTGCAGAAGGACGCGGGCAACGGCCTGAACTACGCGATCGACTTCGTGAACTTCGAGCTGGTCACCGCGACCGCGAACCCCGACCCGGCGCGCTACGCCGTCCCGGCCGGGTTCACGCAGCAGGACGTGCAGGCCGCGCTGGACAAGGTCCGCCAGGACCCGAACCTCACCGGCGTCTTCCTGCCACCGGGGCAGTACCCGATGACGAACAAGGTCACCGTGTACGGGAAGCCGATCACCGTGGTCGGCGCCGGGCCGTGGTTCACGAAGTTCACCGCGCCCGCCGGGCAGGAGAACACCGACATCGGGTTCGACGCGCAGGCGAGCGCGAGCGGTTCGACGTTCGGCGGATTCGCCGTGTTCGGGAACTACACCTCCCGCAACGACGGGCCGGGCAAGGTCTTCAACTTCACGAACGTCTCGAACATGACCATCGACGACATCTGGGTGGAGCACCAGATGTGCCTGCTCTGGGCGACCAATGTGGACAACACCACGGTGAAGAACTCGCGGATCCGCGACACGTTCGCCGACGGCGTCAACTTCACCAACGGCAGCACGGGGAACCGGGTCACCAACAACGAGGCGCGCTCGACCGGCGACGACAGTTTCGCGCTGTTCGCCGCCACGGATCTCAACCAGGGCAACCAGTACGACAACGTGTTCGAGAACCTGACCGTGCTGCTCCCGTGGCGGGCGGCGGGTCTGGCGATCTACGGCGGGTACGGCAACACCTTCCGGAACCTCTACATCGCGGACACGCTGACGTACTCGGGGATCACGGTCAGCTCGCTCGACTTCGGCTACCCGTTCCTCGGGTTCGGCCCGCAGCCGACGACCGTCCAGAACGTCTCGCTGGTCCGCACCGGCGGTCATTTCTGGGGACAGCAGACGTTCCCCGCGCTGTGGATGTTCTCCGCGTCGAAGGAGTTCAGGGGTATCCGAGTGTCCGATGTGGACATCCAGAGCCCGACCTACAGCGGCATCATGTTCCAGACCAAGTACACCGGAGGCAACCCGGAGCACCCGGTCGAAGACACGGTGCTGACGAACGTGTCGGTCAGCGGTGCTCAGCGCAGCGGTGACGAGTTCGACGCGAAGTCCGGGATCGGGATCTGGGCCAACGAGCTGCCGGAACCGGGGCAGGGCCCGGCCGTCGGCGCGGCGACGTTCACCGGCCTCACCCTGAGCGACAACGCCGAGGACATCCGGAACAAGACGAGCACCTTCACCCTCACCCGCAACTAGCGCCCACTAGCGCCCAAGTCCGTGAAGGCCTCCTTGAGGGACCCAGAGTCCCTCAAAGAGGCCTTCACGGACTCCCGCCGAGAGACCGTTGCTGAAGTGCGGAATCCGTGCTTCACTCCTTGCGTGCCGTACCGACGTACCCCGAAGACGCAGGCCAGGCTGGACTCGCAGCGAGGCGAGATCCTGGCCGCCGCCGTCGCGCTGCTGGCCGAGACCGGCTACGCGGGCTGCTCGATGGCCGCGGTCGCCGCGCAGGCGGGCGTCGGCACCGGCAGCGTGTACCGGCAGTTCCCGTCCAAGGCCGACCTGGTCGTCGAGGTCTTCCGCGAGGTCGTCTCCCGTGAGATCGCCGCCGTCGAGGCGGCCGCGGCGCAGGGCGATGTCCGCGAGCGCGTGGTCGCGGTGATCGAGACCTTCGCCGGCCGGGCCTTGAAGGCGCCGAGGCTGGCGTATGCGTTGCTGGCCGAACCGGTCGACGCCGTGGTCGAGGCCGAGCGGCTGGTGTTCCGCCGCGCGTTCCGCGAGGTCATCGCTCACGCCATCGCCGACGGCGTCGCGAGGGGATTGCTGCCCCCGCAGGACGCGGAAGCCACCGCCGCCGCGCTGGTCGGCGCCGGTGCGGAAACGCTCGTCGGCCCGCTGGCCGGGGACGGCGGCCCGGACACGATCGCGCACCTGGTCACGTTCACCCTGCGCGCGTTGGGAAGCTCTGATCCGAGGAGGTCGTCATGACCGCGAACACCGAAAGCGAACGCGTCGCCGAGCGCCTGCAGCGCTCCTCCGCACGGCTTTCCTACGACCCGGACGTCGACGTCGACTGGCAGGCACCGCTGCTCGACGGCGCCTACGGCAAGGCGCCGGAACGATGTTCCTTGTACGGCACCGAGTTGTGGGACCGGCTCGACGAAGACCAGCGTAGTGAGCTGAGTCGTCAGGAGGCCGCGGCCGCGGCGGCGTCGGGCATCTGGTTCGAGCTGATCCTGATGCAGGGCCTCGTGCGGCACGTGTACAACAGCGACCCGACGACGCACAACGCCCAGTACGCGCTCACCGAGATCGCCGACGAATGCCGTCACAGCACGATGTTCGCCCGCTCGATCGAGAAGAGCGGCGGCGTCGTCCGGCGCCCGAGCCGCTCGGCGCACCGGGCGGGCAAGGTGTTCGGCGCCGTCTGCGGTCCCGCGCTGCTGTTCGCCGGAGCCATCTACGTCGAAGAACTCGCCGACGGCATGCAACGCGAGATGATGCGCGACGACAGCCTCCAGCCGATGATCCGGATGATCTCCCGCATCCACGTCATCGAAGAGGCCCGCCACATCAGCTTCGCCAAGGACGAGCTGGGCCGTGCCTGGGCCCGTCACGGTCGGGCCGGCCGCGAGCTGATCCGCTGGGCGATCGCGGGCATGGCCTATGTCGCGACGTCGGAACTGTTGCACCCCAAGGCGTACACCTCCGTTGGCCTCGACCCCCGTGAGGCCCGCCAAGTCGCCGACGCGAACCCGCACTGGCGCCGCACCAAGGCGGTGTGGGCGGCCAAGGCCGTCGAGTACTTCACCGAAATCGGCCTCATCGGCGGCCCGAGCCGACGGCTTTGGCGCCGCGCCGGCGTCCTCGACTGAACAAGGAAGGCACCTCCATGTCCGCACGCACCGGCAAGGTCCTCGGCCTCGGCATCGCCGCGACCGGTCTCGCCCACTTCGCCGCCCCCGCCGCCTTCGAACCCGTGACGAAGATGGCCTTCGCCGACGACGTCCGCAACTGGACCTACCGCAACGGCGCCACCGAACTCGCCATCGGCCTGGCGATCGCGGCCCGCCCCACGCGGAAGGCCGGTGTCGCCGGGCTGGCCGTCTACGCCGGATGGCTGGCGAGGCGCGTCCTCAGCCGCCGCTAGGTGGATCGAGGGCCGGTCTGCCGTCGTCGAGGACGGCGGGCCGGCCCTCGCCGTCAGACCCCGCTGGTCTGGCGGATCCAGTCACGGCCCGCGGCGACGCTGCCGTAGCTGGTGGTGCTGGACCGGTCGCTGGTCGAGCACACGCCGACCTGGACGCCGTCGTCGATCATCGGGCCGCCGGAGTCCCCGCCCGCGACCGCGCCGTTCGGGGTGTCGGCGTCGATCGCCGGGCCGCCGTAGTTGTCCTGGGCGTTCGTGTCGGAGATGCGGACCGTCGCCTGCTTGAGCACCTTCGACTGGTGGTCGCCTTCGTGGTCGGCCTGGGTCGCGCCCCAGCCGTACACGCGGGCGGAGTCACCTTCCTGGGCGTCGGAAGTGCTGCTCGCGAGACGGGCGAAAGTGCTTCCGCCGTCGGCGTCCAGCTTGATCAGGGCGAGGTCCCCGCCCGAGTACAGGTAAGTGGCCGAGGCTTTGGCGTGCACGCCACCGGAAGCGCTGTTGGAACCGATGTAGAGGTCGATGTCCTTCAGCCGCTGCCCGTTGTTGTCGTACATGCAGTGCTTGGCGGTGAGGACCCAGCGCGAGCCGATCAGCGTGCTGGTGCAGAAGAACGTGTAACCTCCTGCGTGGCCGTTGAACCGGGCGATGTAGCCGGGGTTCTGGGCGGTGCTGCCGCCGATGATCGACGGCGCGGCACCGGGCGAGACCGGGGCGGTCGGGGCGCTCGCGGCCGCGGGCGCCGCGGCCAGGGTCGCGAACGCCGCACAGGTACCGGCGAGAAGGGCGACGGCGCGGGCGACCCGGCCGGTGGATTCACGCATGGGGACTCCTCGGGAAAACGCAGGGGAGGGGGACACTTCGAACGTATTCAGCCGAGGTGCCCCGGGAAATCCGCGAGAAGATCCGAACGGATCAACGGGAAAGAACAGTTCTTTCGGAGGATTGCGCCGCGCGCGATCGTCCAAAATGGACGAAAACCGGCACGCCTCGGTGGCCGAGGCGTGCCGGTTCTTTTCGTACCCGGGTGTTCAGGCGCCGGTCTGCTGCTTGATCCAGCTCAGGTGCTGGGCGATGCCGGTGTAGAGGGTGCTGGTGGCGCATTCGCCCCCGTTGTCGCCGGGGCCGTGCGTCTCCCCGACCAGGGTCCAGCGTCCGGTGGTGCCGACGACCGCCGGTCCGCCGGAGTCGCCGTGGCAGGCGGAATGCGTGCGGTCGCCGGAGATGCAGACGTCGTTGGCGCCGCCACCGCCCGCGCGGCAGGAGCTGCTGGGCAGCACCCGGAGATCGATCTGGCGCAACGTGGTCGGCGTGCTGCAGCTCGGCCAGCTGGTGCAGCCCCAGCCGAGGAGCCGCGCGGTGGTGTTCGGCGCCGGGTTGCTCGTGGCCATCGGGATCGGGGTGGCCCGGACGGCGGTGGACAGGTGCATGAGGGTGAGGTCCGTGCCGGATTTGTTGACCCGGCGGTCGATCCTGCCGACCTCGCCGCCGGAGTTCTTGTTCGTCGAGCCGATCCGGCCCTGCGACGCGCTGCCGCAGTGGGTGGCCGTCACGATCCACTGGGGTGCGACGAGGCTGCCGCCGCAGCCGTTGCTGAGCGAGACCATGAAGCTGTAGGTCTCCGTGGCGGTGGTCCCGCCGATGATCGAGGGCTGGACACCGGAGTCCGTCTGAGCGCTCGCGATTCCGGGCGTGGACACCGCGAGTGCCGCCGCCAGGATCCCGAGAGCGACTGAAGCCAGTTTTCGCATGTCTGCTCACAATCGGACGGCAAAGCCGCCTGGTGGTCGTGGATGAACGAGGGGATGGGGAATCCGGCAGAGGAGCTCGATGCCGGTTCGATCAAAGATGTCCGACAACGGGAACGACGGAATACCTTCGTAGGTAGGAAGACGAAAGTCGCGGATCGTTCCGCTCCTTGCCGGGTACGCGGAACACCGCCCTGCCTGTGTGTTTTCGTTGGAGGGCAGGCCGTAGCGGCCGAAAGCCCGGAATGTTCACGTCCCAAGGATTGGGAAGACGTGGCGGTGAATCCGCCGACGGAATTGTTTTCTCCGAATTGTCCGGAATACGGTCATCGCCGAAAGGTTCGCACCCGGGGATTATGTGCGCGGGATAGAGAAATCCCTGTCAACGGAACAGGACAGTACTTTCTGCGGATTGCCCTCCGCCGAAAGGAGATCCAAGATCACGGCGGAGGTCGAGAAGCCGATGTCGCTGTTCGCCGTCACCCCTGGTACCCGCGCCGACGAGGAACTGGTGCGCGTGCTCGCCACCGGGCCCTTCAGCAAGGCGTTGTCGCAGGCCATCGACCGCAGCGGGCTGGGGCTGGGCAGAGTGAAGGAACGGCTCGCCAGGGCGGGCGTTTCGATCAGCACGACGACGCTGAGCTATTGGCGGACCGGGCGGACCCGGCCCGAGCGCCCCGAGTCGCTGCGGGCGGTCGCCTTGCTGGAGGACCTGCTCGGCCTTCCCCCGCAGTCGTTGCGGGATCTGCTCCACCGGCCGGAAAGCGACCGTCCCGCGATACGCCGGGTCGTCGGCTGGGACCGGTTGTGGGATCCGCGAGAGCCGGTGCTTTCCGTGCTGCACTCGTTCGAAACGGCGGATGAACCTTCCGTGGTCCTGTTGAGCCTGCACGAATCCCTGCACGTCGGCGCCGATCGGACGCTGACCCGGCAGCGGGTGCGCGAGGTCGTCCGTGCCACCGACGAACCGGTCCAGACCAGGGTCGTGGTCCTGCGCGGCTGCGCGCCGGGAAGCCCGCCGAAGCTGGTGGCGACCCGGTACTGCGTGCCCGGCCGCACCGAGGTGCTCACCGAGCAAGCGCTCATCGTCAGCGAACTGGTGTCGAACCGGATGCTCGCGCCCGGGGAGACCGCGATCTTCGAATACGAATTCGAGTACACCGACGGCGTTCCCGACGACCGCTACGACCGCCGGTTCCGCCACTCGATGCCGGAGTACCTCTTGGAGATCCATTTCGCTCCGGAGGCGATGCCGTCGAGCTGTCATTCGTATCGGATCGACCACGTCTCCGGCCCGGAACGGGACGTCGCCGACGTGCCGCTCTCACCGCTCTCGCCCGCGATCGCGTTCACGAGCGCGGTGACGCCCGGGATCCGGGGGATGGCCTGGACCTGGCCCGCCGAATCCCGTTGAGCCGGGTTCGGCGGGCCGGACCGGCTATTCCGCATACGGCTGGTCTGCTCCCTGGGCGCTGTAGCCGAGGCTCCAGATGTAGCCGTCCGGATCCGCGAAGGTGCCGCCGTATCCGCCCCACGGCAAAGCACCGGCGGGCTTGAGGACGGTGGCGCCCGCTTTCTCGGCTTGGGCGATGATCTCGTCGACGCGCGCCTCACTGCGGACGACGTAGGTCAGCACCAGCCCGCTGAAACCGCTGCCCTCCGGGCTCGTCCCCACCTGGTCGGCCAGGCCTTCGCGCCGGTAGAACCCGACGGGCGACGCTCCGTCCGATTCGAAGAACACGGAGACGCCGTAGTTGTTCTTGATCTTCCAGCCCAGCCCCTCGGTGTAGAACTGCTTGGCCCGGTCCATGTCCTCGACCGCGAGGAGGATCGAGCTGACGTGCGCTTTCATTCCCTGTCTCCTTCGTGCTGTCACATCGGCGTGGCGTCGCCGGTCAATCGGAATGACAGGCCCGGACGGAGGAATGTGACAGATGGTCGAACAGGTCTGGCTGACCGAGCGGTTCGCCGAACACCACGATCGCCTGCGGGCGGTGGCCTACCGGATGCTCCGCTCCACCGGCGACGCCGAGGACGCGGTGCAGGAGGCGTGGCTGCGGGTCAGCCGCGCCGACACCGGCCAGGTGGAGAACCCGGGCGGATGGCTGACCACGGTCGTCGCCCGGGTCTGCCTGAACATGCTCGAGGCGCGTCAGGTCCGGCGCGAAGAGCCCGCCGGGGCGCTGCCGCCCGAGCCCGCCGCGTCGCATCCGGGCCCCGAGGACGACGCGCTGCTGGCCGACTCGGTCGGGGTGGCGCTGATGGTGGTGCTGGACACCCTGACTCCCGCCGAGCGGCTCGCGTTCGTCCTGCACGACATCTTCGCCGTGTCGTTCGGCGAGATCGGCGACATCATCGACCGCTCCCCGGCGGCGGCCCGGCAGCTCGCCAGCCGGGCCCGGCGGCGGGTGCAGGGCGCGGCCGCCGCGTCCGACGCCGCGCGATCCCGGAAGCGCGAAGTCGGCGAGGCGTTCCTGGCCGCCTCCCGCGACGGGGATTTCGCCGCCCTGCTCTCGCTGCTCGACGCGAACGCCGTGCTCGTCGCCGATCCGGCGGCCGTGCGGATGGGCGCGACCGCCGAGGCCCGCGGGGCCGACGCGGTGGCGGCCGTCTTCGCAGGGCGAGCCGAGGCCGCCCGGCTCGCCCTGGTCGACGGTGTTCCGGCCGCGGTCTGGGCACACCGCGGCCGGCCGCAGGTCGTCTTCACGTTCACCGTCACCGACGGGAAGATCACCGGCATCGAGCTGCGGGCGGATCCGGATCAGCTCCGTGACCTCGACATGGTCTATCTCGGGGGAGAGTGACGCGTGGAGCTCAGACTCGCGTGCTGCGCTCTCGCCGTCCACGACCTCGACGAGGCGATCGGTTTCTACCGTGACGTACTCGGCTTCGAGGTCCGTGACGACGGTCAGGTGGTGAGTGTCAGCCCGCCGTCCCAGCCGGAGCCGCGGATCGTCCTCGCGCGGCCGGACATGCGTGAAGACTGGCTTCCGGTCCGTCTCACCTTCGTGACCGACGACTGCGACGCCACCTTCGAACACATCGAGGCCACCGGCGCCGAAGTGCTGCAAGAACCCATCGACCGGCCCCAGGGTGTCCGCGACTGCGCGTTCTTCGATCCGTCCGGGAACATGCTGCGGTTCAGCCAAAAACGCGTTGTGGACGCGCTTCCCGGCTGACTAGGGTGCGGGCCAGGCCCCAAAGGAGGAGGTGTACGGCACATGCGCACAAGTGTCGAGCCGTCGAACCCGATTTCGACAGTCATCTTCTCGAAAGGCCTCGTACTTGAACCGCGAACAGATCTCCCGTATCGCCCACACTGATCACCCGATCAAGTCACCGCTCGACGACACCTCGGTCGAGCGGCTGCTGGAAGCCGGACTTCCCCGAGGCGATGAACGCGTCCTCGACCTCGGCTGCGGCAGCGGGGAATGGCTGATCCGTGCCATGGCCGCCCGCCCGGACCTGCTGGCCGAAGGCGTGGACGTCTCCGAGGACGCCCTGCGCCAGGCTAGCCGTGCCGCAGCTGATCGTGGCGTCGCGGACCGTCTCCTCCTGCACCACCGGGACGCCGCGAGTTTCGCTTCGGCCGACCGGTTCGACCTGGTGATCAGCGTCGGGGCCACCCACGCTTTCGGTGGCCTGCTCCCCACACTGGCCGCGGCCCGCCGGCATCTGGCACCCGGGGGCCGTGTCCTGATCGGAGACGGCTTCTGGGACCGGACGCCGTCCCCGGAAGCCGTCGAGATGCTGGGAGAGGGCACCGATCTGGCCTCCACGGTGGATCGCGTGGCCGCCGACGGATGGACCCCGGTCCACGGACACGTCAGCACACGCCACGAATTGGACGCCTACGAATGGTCCTGCTGGGGATCGCTGGCTTCCTGGGCGCTCGGCCACCCCGCCGATCCGGACAGCGCCGAGGCACTCGCGACGGCGAACTCGCGCCGGACCGAATGGCTTCAGGTTTACCGGGACAGCTGGGGATTCGTGTCCCTGGTCCTCGCCAGGACCCCTGGTAAAGCCTGACCCGGCAGACGCCGCCCCGTGGGTCGTCCCGCGGGGCGGCGTCATCGCCGGAGTAGACCACAATGGACAGTAGGAAGGCAGGCTCGCCCCAGTGCCGGTGGCGTCGGCCGATAGGTAGTCTTCGCGCATGAGCCGCGCCCGGCAGACCGTCACGCTCACCGCCGACCTGGTCATTCTGACCATTCGGGACGGTGGGTTGTGTGTGCTGCTCGTGGAGCGGAAGAACGATCCGTTCCGGGGTCGCATGGCGCTGCCGGGCGGATTCCTGCGTGGTGACGAGGCACTGGAGCAGACCGCGGCGCGCGAATTGGCCGAGGAGACGGGACTCGCCGCCGAGGCGTTGAACCTGCGGCAGGTGGGCGTGTACTCCGCGCCGGACCGGGATCCTCGCCGTCCGCGGGTGGTGACCTGTGCCTTTCTCGCCATCGCGCCGGACCTGCCGGTGCCTGTGGCCGGGTCCGACGCGCGAGCTGCTCGCTGGTCACCGGTGACCGAGGCCGCTGAAACGGCGCTGGCGTTCGACCACGACCGGATCCTGGCCGACGCGGTGGAGCTGGCTCGCACTCTGCTGCAGTTCAGCACTGTCGCCACCGCGTTCTGCGGCCCTGAGTTCACCATCGCCGACCTGCGCGAGGTCTACGAGACCGTGTGGGGGGTCGTGCTGGACAAGCCGAACTTCCACCGGAAAGTCACCGACGCGGACGGCTTCGTCGTGCCCACCGGCGAAAAGCGGGCTTCCCTCACCGGCAGGCCCGCCGCCCTCTATCGCGCGGGCGAGGCGGCCGAGCTGGTCCCACCGATGATGCGGTCGCGCTTCGGGGCCTGAGGCAGTTTTTGTCAATTTGACCATTGGCTCTGCTCAAGGCTTGCCATGGCCGACAGTTCATGTCATCGTGACAATAAGCGTGCCGCCGTCGTCGGAGCGCCGATCCCGTCGGACACCGAGTGGGGTGTCCGTCCCTGAATCACCCTGACCGTGTTGGAGTGAGAACCAGTGAATGTCATCATGACCGCGCTGCCCGTGGAACACGCGGCCGTGCTGGAACACCTCGTCGACGTGCGCCCGTACCGGCACAAGATGGGCACCGTGTTCGATGTCGGCACTGTCGCGGGCCACCCCGGTCACCGTGTCGCGGTTGTCGAAACCGGCGCGGGCACCACCACCGCCGCCACGCTCACCGAGCGTGCCAATGCCGAGTTCGCCCCGGAAGCCATGGTGTTCGTCGGCGTCGCGGGAGGGTTGCGCGACTGGCTCGTGACCGGCGACGTGGTCGTGGCCACCAAGATCTACTCCTATCAGGGTGGCCGCAGCGAAGACGACGAGTTCCTGGTGCGTCCCTCCGCTTGGTCCGTTTCGCACCGTCTCGACCAAGAAGCGCGAAGGTTGCCGCGTGGCGGCGCTTGGCATTCGTTCCTGCCCGGCGATCCGGAGGACGGCGCGCCGATGGTCTACTTCGAAGCCGTCGCGGTGGGCGACATCGTCCTCAACTCCCGTGTCTCCGAGCTGGCCCAGAGGCTGCACAAGTCGTACAACGACGCCGTGGCCATCGACATGGAGAGTTCGGGCTTCGCGCACGCGGCCCATCTCGGCGACCAGGTCCGCGCCGTGGCGGTGCGAGGAATCAGCGACTTCGCGGACGGCCGGAAAGCCGCGGCGGACCGCGAAGGCGGACAGCTGCTCGCTGCCCGCAACGCGGCGGCGTTCGCGATTGCGCTGATCACCGCCCTCGAACCCGACGATGACGCCGCCGGAGGCGACGAGTCGCCGCCGTCCCCGGTTCCGACCATCCGCAACAAGAACATCGCGCGGGGCAACGCCCGGGTCGGGCAGCAGAACGGCGTCAACTTCGGCTCTTTCCGAGGGTTCCGATGAGCGGGGACACGATCATCGAAGGCGTCGAGAACGAGAATGTCGCTTCCGGCAACGCGAAGGTCGGCCAGCAGATCGGTGTGCAGAACGTGGAGAGCGTCTTCCATGACGCGACCATCTACACCGTCTCCGACGAGGACACCGCCGAGCGCAAGCACGAGGTCGCGCTCGCCTATCTGACCGGCGGTTTGCCCCGTCGTGCCGAAGACCTGTTCTACGAACTCGTCATCAACGGTCATCAGTCGACAGAACGCATCTATTACTACGTGCTCGCCGTGCTGAGCGAACGCGGCTTCAGAGACCTCACGGCAGAACTGGCCGGAAAAATCCGCGATGTGGGAAAACTTTGCGCTTCGTTTCCGGAGGACGAATGGTCCCGGGCGCACCGCGTCGTCCGGAGCCTCGTCGATCTCGTCCGGTCCGATGCCGGTGTCGAGTCCTTCACCACCGTGGCCGCGTTCGGTGAGCTCTCCGCCGACCGGCAAGACGAGATCAGCCGGCATCTTTCGTTGCTGGTCACCGGTGTCCTGGATCAGCGGCTCGATGCCGAGCGAAAGCACAAAGTCAGTACCGAGCGTCTTTCCCGGAACCGTGAGGACCGGGCCTGGAAGTTCTTCGAACCCAAACCCGCGATGCCCACCAGGTATCGGGTCCGCACGTCCGCCGCGGACAGCGATCGCCGTCGTCCCCTGCTCATCGGGGGCACGGTCACGATGCTCTCCTTCGCCGGATTGTTCTTCGGTCCGCTGAACCTTCCGTTCTGGGCTGGGTTGCTCCTGCTGATCGCGGGCAGTGCCGTGACGATCCGCTACGGCGTCGAGTACACCGGGCATGTGCTGCACCTTGCCTCGCGGCGCGACGCGGCACGGCCCGCGGACGAGCCGTCCGAGCCCAGCCAGGTCGACAAGCTCATAGATCGGTGCTTCCGCGACGCGTGCCCGCCTGATGTCGAGGACTGGACTTGGTACGGGGCCGGACACCGTTGGTATCTGCGGCGCCGATTCAACGACTGGCTGAGGCACGACCAGAACTACAGCCAGAGCGTCAAGCGGTTGAAATGGCTGTTCGATTGGCACGCGCGGCGAGCCGCCCGGCAATGGCAGGGTCTCGACTCCCGGCTTGAGCCGGAACCCGCCGCCCCGAGCGGCGCCCGTAACCGGCAGGTGGCCGGTGTCCTGGTGATCGTGGCGGGGTTGGGTCTGCTGGGTCTCGCTCTGCGTTGGCAGATCGTGCCGATCGCGGTGGGTAGCTGGTCCGCGCTGCCTGCGGTGATCGAACTTTTCGCTGTCCGCAAGGCGACCCGGCTCCTCTCGGCTGATGCGGAAGTACTGTTCGAGCAGGAGATGGCCGAGTACGAGCGATGGCGAGACGAGCTGTCCGATCGCCCGGACGACATCGACATGGCTCGGTGGCTGGCCCTGGACAAGGCCTACATCAAGGCAGAAGCGTTGCGCAGAGGCGACATCGCCGAGCGGGATCTCGTCTCGCACGTCGTCCTGAACCAGCAAGCCCCCGGGGCTCGTCGCGGGGTGGTCCCCCATGGCCCGCCGCGTTACGAGGCGTACCTGGTCACCGTCATCCTGCTGACCCGGCACGGCGTCCGGGAATCGCGGGTACACCTGAACTTCACCACCGGAGAGGTCAAGAACGAGGCCTGGAACGTCTTCGGCTACGACCGCATCGCTTCCGCCTCGTTGAAGGTCAAGGAGAAGCGCGTCAAGAACCCGGGCGAGCTGGAGCGCAAGGTCCGCAATCGACACTTCCGCCTTCGGCTGCTGAACGGCGTGGAGATCTTCGCGATCAGCGATCGCCCCGACGGCGAGAGCGACACGGAAGTCGACGACGAGGTAGAGCTGAAAGAGCTCGCCGCGGCGACCTCCGGGATGGACGCGGCGCTTCCGATCTTGGAGGCCGTGGCGCACAAAGGCCGTGACTGGATCGAGTTCGAGAACGACCGCCGGACCATGTGGTCACGGAACTGGTCCGACTGACGGGGGTGACAAGCCGATGAGCGGAACCCGGATCGACGAGGCCGTGCAGGACGACTCGTCCAGAGCCGTCCTGCTGGCGGAGTACGAAGCCCTCAAAGCGGAACAGACATCACGGATCGTGTTGCGTGACCGGCTGATGTACGCGGCGCTGGCCGCGCTGGCGGCGACGCTGGCCTTGGTGGTCCAACCGGCCGGTCGCCCGTACTTGCTCTTGTTGCTTCCGTTGGTATGCGTGGTCCTGGGCTGGACCCATTTCGTCAACGATCAGAAGATCTCGGCGATCGGCAGGTATCTCGGGCAGTACCTGGCACCCTCGCTCGTGGCGTCCACCCGGCGTGCGGATCAAGCGCTCACCTGGGAGTCCGTCCACCGGCATGATCCGTTGAGACGACTCGACAAGTCTGTGCAACTGGTCGTGGACCTGCTGATTTTCGCGGTCCCGGCACTGTTGTCGATCGTGCTCTACTGGACGGCCGACGACGTGCGTGCGGACCTGCTGGCCGTCTCGATCGCCGAGGCTCTGTTCACCCTGGGGTTCGCGGTCCGCGTCATCGCCGCCGCCGACCTGTCGGCAGGGCGATGAACGCGGCCGGTATTCACGGAACGGTCAGTGATTGTCCGGCAATGCGATCATGAACGAGAAATGGTCACCGTCCGTCGACGAGGCGATCACCGCGATTTCCGGCTTCGGCGGTGGCTCGCTTCGACCCGATGTCGGTGTCGTATTCTCGCGACCAGGGTCTCACGACATCGCATCGAACAGGGGGCGCGATTGTGATCGGCCGGTTGGACGTCGTCGACCACGAGGGCGCGGCGCCGCTTTCCATCCGTGGCCGTCGGCGGTGGAGGACTGGTGGCTTGTGCATCGGCTGGCTGATGGTGGCGACCTGGCTACAGCTGATTCGCGGGACCGGGCACCATGCGTACGACGTGCTGTGGGCTGAGGACGGCGGCGTCTTCCTGAATCAGGCGATGCGCCATTCCTTGTGGGAGAACCTCGCCGCTCCGCACGCGGGGTACTTGCAGGTGGTGGCCCGGCTGATCGCGCAGCCTGCCGGATCTCTGCCGATCGAATGGGCCGCGGGGTGGATGGCCGCGAGTTCGGCGGTGGTGGTGGCGCTGATCTCGGTGCTGGTCTGGTTCTGCAGCGGCAGGGTCCTGACGAATCTGTGGGCCCGGGCGGTGCTGGCCGCGTTGGTGCCGCTGCTTCCGCAAATGGGCTTCGAGGTCGGCGGCTCGATCAGCAACCTGCACTGGTACCTCGCCTACGCCGCGTTCTGGGTACTGCTCGCGGCGCCCCGTACTGTCCGGGGACAGGTCGGGGCCGCTGCGGTGGTCGTGCTGGCCGCGCTCTCGGACCCGCTGACCGCGCTGGTCCTGCCGATCGCCGTCGTCGGCCTTCTTCGGGCCCCGAACCGGCGTCTCGCCTTGATCGCCCCGGCGGCCATGATCGTGGCCTTGGCGGTACAGGGCTGGGTTCATCTCACGATGACCGTGTCGTTCCGCCCGAGCCCCACGGTGGTCGGGGACCTTCCCAAGATCTACGCCCTCCGGGTCGTCATGAGCGCGGTCGTCGGCGACCGCGCGCTCGCCTGGCTCTACGTGCCACTGGGGCTGACGATCGTCGCGGTGATCGGCGTCCTCGTCCTCGCCGGGCTGGCGGCCCTGCTGCGGATCGCCGACGGCCCGGCGCGACTCGTCGCCGTCCTGTCGCTGCTGATCTCCGTCATCTACCTGGTCGCCGGGTTCGGGCTTCGCGGCACCGAGGGCGTCCTCGACCGGGCCTCGTTCGGCCTGAACGGATCCCGGTACACGATCGTTCCGCTCCTGCTGCTGTGGACCGCCGTGATCGTGCTCCTCGACCAGCTCGCCACCCGCAGCGAAGCCAAGCGCGGCAGCCCCAAGGCCGGAACCCTCGCGCTGATCGGAATCGTGACAGCCGCGTTCCTCGCCGTACAGCTGCTCAACGACTGGGGGTTGGGCACCGTCCGGTCCGCCGGTCCTTCGTGGAGCGCGGGCCTGCACGCCGCCGAAGCCACCTGCCGGAAGCCTCCCGCGCAACGCGATCCCCAGCCGGCGCCGCTCGTCGCGGAAAGGCAAGGGAAGGGTTCCGCGCCGTTGGTCCCCGGACCGGACGACGTGACCGTCGCCGTGGCACCGGTGCTGCCCGCCGGCGCGACCCTGCTGTTCGCGGTCGTCGTCCCTTGCTCGTCCCTGCGGAACTGATCCGGCACTGCCGGTCAATCCGGCTTGAATGAACGGGCAAGATCCACACCGTTCGTGTCCATCCCCTGCCCCAGACGACTAGGGTCCCGGCCCGGAGCGTCGTTTCGAAGGGGGCAGGGTGAGCAATCCGCTGGTCGCGCCGGTGAAGGACTCGACGACGGCGGTGTCCGGTGTTCCCTTGCTGGAGAGCGCGACGGGGCTGAAGTCGGCGATCGAGAGCAAGGACTGGGCCGGGGTCGCCATGGGCGCGGTCGGGACCGCGCTGGACGCCCTGACGATGGCGATGGACCCGATCGGCGCGGTCTTCGCGGCCGGGGTCGGCTGGTTGATCGAGCACGTCGGCCCGTTGAAGGAGGCGCTGAACGCGCTGACGGGGAACGCGGACGAGATCGCGGCACAATCGGAGACCTGGACGAACATCGCCAAAGAGCTGGAGAGCGTCTCGACGGAGCTGGTGGATCTGGTCAAAAAGGATCTCCAGAGCTGGAAAGGCGACGCGGCGGACGCGTACCGGAAGCAGTCCGAGGACACCGCGGCGCTGATGGCCAGTGCGCAGAAGGGGTGCGAGGGCGCGGCCAGCGGGGTGAAGACCGCGGGTGAGGTGGTGGCCGCGGTCCGCACGCTGGTCCGCGACATCATCGCCGAACTGATCGGGCATCTGATCTCGTGGGCGTTGCAGGTGGTGTTCACCCTCGGGATCGGGATGGCCTGGGTGGTGCCGCAGGTCGTCACCGCCGTGGCCAAGACCGCGTCGAAGATCACCCAGCTCACCACAAAGCTGGTCAAAGCCCTCAAAGCGCTGGCCCCGCTGCTGAAGAAAGCCGGGACGCTGTTCGACGACGCGGGCAAAGCGTTGAAGGGCCTCAAGGGCGGCAAGGTCAAATCGGCGGGCAAGCCCAAGGACATCGACGTCAAGCGGAAGAAACCCGCGGGGGACAAAGGCGGGGATTCCACGACTCCGTCGGGGGACCACCCGAAGGGCGGTGATTCCACCAAACCGTCGGGCGATCACTCGTCGCCGAAGAACGGCGACGGTTCCACGAAGCCGCCGGGGGAGCCCAAGAACGACCCGCCGGCGGACAAGCCGGAAATCCGGACCGGGGGAGGCCAGAACACGACGTCGTCCGGGGCCAAGAACGGTGGAAAGGATTCCGGCGGCTCGCGTTCCATCAAGGACAACAACGGCAATCCCAAAGAGAACTCCAGCCCGCCCTACTGCCGTCCCGGCAGCGGTGACCCGATCGACATGACGACCGGCCGGATGATGATCCTCGAGACCGACGTCGAGATCGACGCCGCACTTCCGTTGTCCTTGCGGCGCAGCCACTTCTCGACCTATCGCGCGGGCATCGGGCTCGGCCCGACCTGGGCGTCCACTGTGGACCAGCGGCTGGAGGTCGAGGACGGCGAGATCGGTTTCGCGGCCGAGGACGGCACGCTGCTCGCCTACCCGGTCGCCGAGGGCGCCGTGCTGCCGGTCGAGGGGCCGTACTGGCCGCTGAAGCGGTCACCCGAAGGCGGATACGTCATCGAACAGCCGGACCTGGAGCGGATGCTGTACTTCGCCCCGGACGGGGTCGGGGGCCTGCCGCTGACCGCGATCTTCGACAACGACGGCCAGCGGATCCACTTCGTCCACGACCTCCAGGGTGTGCTGCGGGAGATCCGGCACTCCGGCGGCACCCGGGTCGCGGTCGAGACGACCGATGGTCTGGTCACCGCGTTCACCCTGCTCGGGGCCGAGGAGACCGACCACACGGAGCTGGTTCGCTACCGCTACGACCGCGACAAGCGGCTCACCGAAGTGGTCAACTCCTCCGGCCAGTCGCTGCGCTACGACTACGACGGGCTCGGCCGGGTCGTCCGGTGGACCGACCGCAATGGCCGCTCCTACGAATTCACCTACGACGAACTCAGCCGGTGCGTCAGGGGCGCGGGCGCCGACGGGCACCTCGCCTACACCTTCACCTACGACCGCGAGGCGCGGGTGAACACCGCGACCGACTCGCTGGGCAACACCACCGAATACCACCTCAACGCGGACTTCCAGCTCGTCAAGGAGGTCGGCCCCCTAGGCGGCGCCAACCACTTCACCTGGGACCGCCACGATCGCGTGACCGCGCACACCGACGAACTCGGCCGCACGACCCGGTGGGAGTACGACGAGCGCGGCGACCTGGTCGCGTACACCTTCCCGGACGGCGCGCGGCGCCTGTTCGAGTACGAAGACCGCCGGGTCGTGTCCCTGGTGGAGCCGGACGGGGCGGTTTGGCGCCGGGAGTACGACGAGGCGGGCCGTCTCGCGGCGAGTGTGGGCCCGCTCGGCTCGACCACGCGCTACACCTACGGCGGAGACGGGAACCTGCGCGAATTCGTCGACGAGGTCGGCAACCGCACGACGGTCGCGTCCGACCGGTTCGGCCGGGCGATCGAGGTCACCGATCCGCGCGGCGTGACCTGGCGGCGGACCTTCGACGCGCTGGGCAGGGTCGCCGAGGAGACCGACCCGATCGGCGGGACGACGCGCTACGAGTGGACGGTCGAGGGGGCCGGCTGGCGACGCGTCGCGCCCGACGGAACCACGCAGCGCCGGGTCTACGACGCCGAGGGCAACGTCCGGGAAGAGCACGACGAACGCGGCGAGGTCACGCGCACCGACTTCGGCGCCTTCGACCAGCCGGTCACCCACATCGCCCCGGACGGCGCCCGGCTGCGCGCCGAGCACGACACCGAGCTGCGGATGATCGCCGCCACCAACGGCGACGGCCGCACTTGGCGCTTCGAGTACGACGCGGAGGGACGCAAGGTCCGCGAACAGGACTTCGACGGCCGTGTCCTCACCTACGCCTACGACGCGGCGGGCCAGCTCATCACCCGCACCAACGCGGCGGGCGAGGTCACCACGTACGCCTACGACCTGCGCGGCGAGGTCATCGAGAAGCGGACGGCCGACGACGTCTGCCGGTACGCCTACGACGGTGCCGGCCGTCTCGTCAGCGCGGTCAACCGCGACGCCGACGTCACCATCGCCTACGACGAACTCGGCCGCGTCGTCGCCGAGACCTGCGACGGCCGGACGGTCACCTCCGGCTACGACCTCGCCGACCGCCGGATCTTCCGCCGCACCCCCTCAGGCGTGGAAAGCCGCTGGGACTACGACGGCTGCGACGCTCCGGCCAAGCTGGTGACCGGACGGCATTCGATCGACTTCCGGCACGACGCGGCGGGCCGGGAGGTCTGGCGTGGCCTCGGCGCCGCCGAACTGACCCAGGAATGGGACCCACGGAACCGGCTGCGCGCCCAGAGCGTGACCACGGCGTCGGGCGCGGTGGCGCAGCAGCGCGTCTACGACTGGCGCCCGGACGACGTGTACTCCGCGGTCCAAGACCAGTTCCTCGGCCGTCAGGAGTTCACGTTCGACCGGGGCGGCCGGGTCGTGGACGTGCAGAGGCCCGGCGGAGCCGAGCGCTACGCCTACGACCGGTCCGACGCGGTGGCCATCCAAGCGCCGGCGGCCGAGCGGTACGACGTGCAGGGCCGGTTGGTGAGCAGGGCGGGCTGGACCTACTCCTGGAACGGGGAGGACCGGCTCGTCGGGGTCACGACGCCGGACGGGCAGCGATGGCGTTACCGCTACGACGCGCTGGGACGCCGGGTGGCGAAGCAGCGGTTGGACGGTGACGTGGTCGTCGCCGAGACCCGCTTCGTCTGGGACGGCGAGGTGCTCGCGGAACAGGACGAGACCACGGCCACCGGCGAGACGCGGGGCACGACCTGGGAGTGGGACCTCCGCCAGGACACCCCTGTCGCGCAGACCGACCGCGTGTACGCCGACGGACAGTGCCTCGACGAACGCTTCTACTCGATCGTCACGGACTTCGTCGGGACGCCGTCCGAACTCGTCGACGAGGCCGGGCGGATCGCCTGGCACCGCGACGAAACCCTGTGGGGAGCGCCACGCACGACGACGTCCGGACCCTCGACGCCCCTGCGTTTTCCCGGGCAGTACCTCGACGCCGAGACCGGCCTGCACTACAACCGCCACCGGTACTACGACCCGCGGACCGCCCGGTACCTCAGCGCCGATCCGCTGGGGCTGACCGGGGGCCTGAACACCCATGCCTACGTGCCCAACCCGCTGCTCTGGAGCGACCCGTTCGGGCTCGTCGGGCCTTGCCGCACCGGCGGCCTGCGCCCGGACAAGGGCGGCAAGGGCGGCAAGGACAAGGCCAAGAACTCCGTGGGCGGCCTGCGGTACGACCAGATGGCCCAGAACGGCAAACGCGGCGAGCGCAACCGCTTCGAGCACGTCAAGCTCCACGCGGACAACTACCCCGGTACCAAGGCCGACCACGGCGTCTTCGGGACGAAGGGCGGGAATGCCTGGGACGACAAGAAGATCTCGAAGATCATCGACCAGGGATGGGCCAAGCGGAACGACAAGGGCACCATCGTCGAGCATCAGCGCGACGGGGTCACCGCCTACACCATTCCGATGAACAAGAAGATCGGCTACATCGACGAACGCGTCCCCGATCGGCATCCCGACGGCTCGGTCAAGCGGGACACCTGGGACAAGAACACGGAGAAGTGGTTCGGCGACGTGGTCTACAAGAAGGAAGGCAATGACTGGGTCCGCGAACAGAAGGACCTGGATCACCTGAAGATCGTCGTCAAGGACGACAACAGCGTCATCACGGCGTATCCGGACCGCCTCCGCGATTACAACCCCGACTCGACTTTGAAGCCGGAACGTTCAGGACCGCCCCGGCGGGGCCACCGGTAACGCGCGACAAGAGGACGAGGGACCCGGCCCGACGGCTCGGGCCGGGTCCCGACCACAATGGACGGTAGAACCGTGGTGGAAATGCGTCCGCACAGCACAAAGCCCCACGATTTGAAATCGAAATCGTGGGGCTTGAGTGTGCGCCATCAGGGACTCGAACCCCGAACCCGCTGGTTAAGAGTCGGCACCTGGGCGTGTCGAATGGTGTCGAGTGATGCCGAACAAGACCTTTTCGTCTGGTCGCGCGGCAGTCCCTGTGTCGAAGTGTGTCGCCTGGTGTCGGACTGTCTCGGACCTCTCGGGCACGTCTCGGGCTCGCGGATGCCGGTTTCTGTCGCTTGGTCCAGCCGCATTGGAGGGCCGCGCTGCCGGGTGGCGTAGACGATGACGCGGGGGACCGGCGCGATCCGGTTGTGTCGGCTGTGAGCACGATGGTGCGGACCGTCGTCGGGTCGACGTTCCTCTTCGGGTTCGGCAATCGCTCTCCGGCTCGGTATCCCGGTGTGGGTCGCGCCCTTGGTCGCGCCCGCGGTGGACCTGACGGTCGTGGCGTTGCTTGTGGCGATCCGCCGCCTCTCGGAGCATGGAGCGGCTCCTGAGGTGCAGTGCTCGGCGCGGCGGCTCCTTGTCCTTGCGAGCGCAGTGACGCTGGTGTTGAACGTGGTCGAGCCGCTGATCACTGGAGAGGTCGGCAAGGCGTTGTTCGACGCGGTGGGGCCGCTGTTGCTGATCGGCTGGTCTGAAGTCGGTCCGGGCCTGCTGCAAGCGCTCGCCGATCTTCGCCAGAGTGTGGAACCTCCCGCCGATTCGGTACCGCTGACCGCGATGGCAGAATGTGAATCGGAGATGTCGAACGTGGTCGACACTGGCTTGGACGGCGATTTGGTCGAGCGGGCGAAGTATATGGATGCCCGGCATCGTGAGTTGCGCCAGCGACCGATCTCGGCCGAAGGGCTTCATAAGGCTTTGGGCGTCGGAGCGGAGCGTTCCCGATCCCTCACCGCGCCTGGTCCGGTCGGAATGGCGCGATCCGTTGGATGTGAACTCGGAGTCCGCTTCGTAGCTGAGCTCGGGATGGTATGTCCTGCAATGCTTCGTGGGACCGTTGCCCCAGCAAGGCCACCGCCGGAAGCCTTGGGGGTCGATTCGCTCCTCCAACGCGTCGACGACCAGACGCGGCCAGTTGATGACCACCTGGCGCACCAGCTCGGGGTGCATGTACGAATGGTTCTGAGTGCCCTCGTAGTAGTCGAGCAGCTTGAGGAGGAACTGCCAGCACGTCGGCACCCCCTTGGCGGACACGTTGGTAATCTTGTCGACAGCTGGCCCCGCGTTACGTGACACTGCAAGAGTCACTATGTAACGCCATATCGAAGGGACGATGCGGATGAGCTGCCAGTGTCCACTCGTGCGGCGTAGACGGAATGACCGGAAGAAACTGTTGAGAACTATCGCGGCCGTGCTGATCATCTGGGCATCGCTGACGATGTGGCTTCTCGCAGGAGTGGTGGCGAATATCGTCAGCGCATCGATGGCATCGCTGATCGTGCCGTTCATATACTTGATCGGGATACTCTTCTGGCTTTCGATGGCACAGCGGCACCGCCCCAAGGTCGCCCCGAGGTCGATCAGCCTGCCCGACCTGTGTGGGATCATCTTCTTCGTTGTCAGCGGCTCATGGGGCTTTTACTCGTATTTCAAGGGCGGATTTACCAGTCAGTGGGCGTGGGTGGCGACTGCGGTGATGATGAGCGCGCTTGCATGGTTCGGTTGGGACTTCGTTCTCAGGATTCCTGGCAGGGCAGAAAAATTTCGGGTGGACTACCTCTCTGTGAACGCCACGCCTGAGGCCATCAGGCTTCAGTTCGAATGGGTCAGGCATCGACGAAGGTGCCTGGGGAAGCCCAAAAATGACGAAGACCTGCGCGCGAGAAGGGCGGCTGCGCGGCGCAGAAGTGATCGGACCACGGGAACGTTGCCGCACTTCCTCTACGTGCGTTTGAACGGACTTGTCGCCGCTTACGAAGACCGCTCGCTCATGATCGCGCTGTTCACGGGTACTGCAGGGCTGGCACCCAACTTTCTCGCCGACCTGGAACCGAGCCTCGGGGCTGCATCGCTTCTCATTGCCCCGTTTATTCTCGTGCCGTTTATACACGCGATGCGACAAGGGTCTCGTCGTTCGGCGGCAGCTGTCAGGGCGGTCGACTAATTCTCATCGTATGACCATCCTTCCGATCGTGGACGGTTGATGGTCACCAAAGCCAGCAGGGCACTGGTGGCGAGCGCGCCGATGACGACGTTCCGGCTGATCAGCCCGGCGTTGCCGCCGGGCACCTGGTCGGTCGCTCTGCCCATCGCGAGCATGCCTGCCAGCAGAACGGCGTAGGCGAGTGCGATCCAACCGGATACCTGCGGATTCGCATCGCGGACAATATAGATCAGTGCGGCGATGGTAATCCCGCCGGCGATCACCGCGACGTCGGCTGACCACAGTCCGCCGAGCACGGCAGCGAAGACGGACAGCCTGCCGTTGGGCTCGAACGCGGAGGTCGCCAGCGATTGACGGCCGGGTGGTTTGGTCAGAAACCATGACACGACAACGAGAACACCGACGGCGCCGGGAATCAGGATGCGCAGACGCGAGTCGTTGCGCAGAAAGGCGATCAGTGCCAGGACGAACCAGATCGGCAGCGCCGCGCCGAAACTGGGGCAACCCAACACTGCGGCGACGCCCGCAGCCCAGCTCAGGCCGAGATGCGCACAGGGGATCGCGAGCACGCAGAAGAATACTGCGGGGATCCAGCTGATCCCGTTGGTGCCCTGCAACCACAGTTCTGCCGCGTGGGAGCTGAACAGCACCCTGCCGACCAGTGTTATTAATAGGTAGGCTGAGCACGCGTTCGGTCAGTTCCCTGGCACGCCGATGAGGGCGTGCTCCGTGCGCGTGTATTTGCCCCGCGGTGAGGCGTTTGCCGCATGATGCCGTGGTGCGGACAGGTGCGACGTTTCGGATCTCTGGTGATCGCGGTAAGTAGTGAGGCTGATGAAGGCCGCCTTGCGGGTATCCACTCCCGAGAGGTGGCCTTTGCGCTTCATGCGGGTCCTTCCTGCGGTTCGGGGATCGCTTCGAGCGGTCGCCCTTCGCTCTTCAATACGCGGAGCGCCATGACCGCTCCATCGCCATCCATGGTTATGATTCCCGTCCAGTCTCGCTGTACCGCCGCCCAGCGCCTCTTGCACTCGGCGACCACCTCCGGCATCGTCTCCGCGTAGGCTTGGGCGCCGTCACCCGTCTTGAGGATCTCGTGCAGTTCTTTCGGCATCGCCGAGAAGACCTCGACTCGCTCACGTGCGAACCGGAAGACATGGTCGGTTCCGACGAATGCGATCCCGCCAAGTTCGATGCGAACGTCACATTCCGCGTTGACTGCCTGCGGAGAGTGATCGGCGCCTAGTCGCCGTTGCTGCCGCACGGTCAGGTACTTGTACGCGTTGTCGCGATCACCGACGAAAGTCAGGAGCGCCGCAGCGCTTGCGCGGACCAACACCCGAGAGAACCACTCGAACCTATCCGATGTGATGTGGAAACCGGGACGGCTCGAGGTCTGGCCCTGTGCGTCGACGGTCTGGATGTCCGGGAAGAAGTTCTCTTCCTGCACCGGGCCGTACGGGTCGGGAGGGGGCTTGCCTGGTTCGGCGAGTACACCGCCGCCCACGGGATCGAGCAGGCGTATCTCGATCCCGCCTTCCGCGACGAACGCCGTCGACATCAGCAGGCTCGGCAGCGGATCGGCACTGCCGCGCCCATCGCCGAGTGCGATCACTTGGACCCGCTCGGCCGAGGCCATCAGCTGACTGTGCTGCGCGCTGGGCTGACCGTGTGACCCGCGTCCGTCGACCAGCGCGATGCGCAAGGGCTCACCGTCTTTCCTGCCAACGAGAAAATGCCCAGGTCTGCTCCGTCGTGTGCCCTTCGCCTCCGCACCTTGACCCCGTAGTGCCCAGCCTGCGTCGAGTGCGAGGTCCACGTCGACGGGCTCGAAGCGGTACCCAGGATGCCTTCGCTGCAAGATCTCTCGCGCCGCGGTCAGCGCGAACGCTGCACCGAGTTCCTGCGCTTGCACGCCCTTGCGGTGATACCTCGGGTCATGTCCGTCGGGTGAGAGTGCCAGCCGGCCACGATGAGCTTCCAGTGTGGTGAGGTAGCGCAAGCAGTTCCAATGCTGGGAGAGGCCGCGCGATGGGTTCTGCCCGGACAGCGTGGTCGCGCGGCCGAACGTCTGAAGTAACTCCCACGGCGTGATCGTGAAGCCGTTTCGGTGTTCGGCCGGAGGGACGGGCCCGATTTCAGGCTTGCGCAGCACCTCCGGTTTTTCGTCTTTGGAACGCTTCTCGTCTTGTTTCGCGATGTAGCGGGTTACGGCTCCGGACAGCTCTGCGGTGGAGTGAATCGCCACATGAGAGCTCTGCAAGAGCTTTTCCAGCGCGTCTCTGAGCTCCATGGTCTCCCCGTCCCCTCGTGCGTCCGCCGTGATGCACCGCTTTCCAACTCACCGGATTTTCTGGAGTTTGTCTGCCGCCTGAAGGATGACGATCCGCGCAGGACAGTTGACGCTGTGTATGCCTTGTTTGGTGAACAGCGGAAACCTTCCGCTCAGCTGCCTTCCACACCACTCGTTCGGCCCAGCGATGCTGCCGACCCGGGTGAGTTCCTTGTAGGACGGCAGCTCAGTTCCACAGTCGGACGGATTGTGCGTCGAAGAAGGCGATCTCCAAGCCGACCTTCGCGTACGCCGTCGCTCGACGTGATTGCATGTCCTGTACGGCCTTAATCGTCGCTTCGTTTGACGGCGAGGTGACGTCGCCGAAGAGGGATACGACCAGTCGGGTGACCTTCGAGTGGACGATGGCGTCCATGATGTGTGCGTCGTTCTTGCTGAACGACATCCCGTACGACAGCAAACCGCCGCTGATCGCTGCGAGTGACCGAAGTGCGCGACCGAGGTAGTCACTGGTGCCGATACGGGTCAGCTTCTCGCTGCTCGTCCCTTCTGCCACGTATAGAGGGAATGAGTCCGCTTCGAGCTGGGCGCGGATCTGGTCGATCAGCGGTTCGTTGGTCCGGCGCCACGTCAGCTTCTTCAAACCACCCTCGCTGCGGTACAGGTGAAGGGCTCCGTGGAGGTAAAATACGTTCTGTGAATGGGGATCCAGGTGGTTCCACACTACGTAGTCGGTAGCCTCTCCAGGATCTCGAAAGCCGTCGTCCGCCTGCCTTGCCTGCAGGTTTTCCTCGGGAAAGTCTTGCATGAAAGTCCAGTAGAGCAAGAGGTCGTAGTTCGCGGTGTAGATACGGTCGAACTTTTCCAGGAACCTGCGGACTCGTAAGTAGACTTCGGCGTCGATCTCGTACGGCCGTTCAGGGTGAAGCGCCGCGAGGATGTGAGCCAGTACGTCCTTGAGCTTCGAGGCTTCCTCGTTAAGTGTCGTGGCTTCTGCCGCGTACTTCGTTGCATCGAGCGCGTAGAGCCCGATAGCGGCGTCCTCAAGCGTCTTGATGACAATCTCGAAGTCCTGAGTGTCCAACGTCTGGAAGAGGTGCTGGGCAGTAGCGCTGAGCATGCCTTGCGCCTCGGCATGGGATCGCAAAGCCGAGTATGAGAACCTGGCGGGGTCGAAGGCGATGCTGAACCCGTTTCCCAGTATCAGTCGGATAGGCGACGCTCTGCCCTTGGAGTTTGTCGGTTCGCTCAGCCAGGCGATGGCCCCGTCGTAGTCCATGAGGTCCACTGGTCCACCTCAAATCCGTTTCTGCAGCGAGTGTCCAGGCTTATGTGCCGTGGGCCAACTGCTGGCTGGAGCGCCATTCCTGTGCTTCCGGCTCTTCGACGTAGTCGAGGAGATTGTCCTTCAGGCCCATGTCTTCGAGGATCGTGAGGATCTCGGCTGGAGTGGCGTAGAAGAACTCGCGCCTGAGATTGACCCGGTTGACGCGCCGGTCGGCGAGATGCTGGTGTAATCGCGTCTCCAGGCTCACGGCATCGGCGTCGAAAATCTTGGCGTGGACGTCGAACCTGAATGGAACCGAGGCGTCGCCGAGTTCACGAACGCGTTCGAGTGGGTCGAGCCGCCGGGTCAATCCGACCTTGACGATGCTGTCGCCGAAGGATCCGACATTGGAGATCACGTAGACCCATCCAGTGCGGATGTTGGCTTCGCGCTCCTCGACGCCTCTGATTGCGTCTCCGATCTCGTCCAGCTTTGCCTGTGCAGCCGCGGCTTGCTGCTCGTCGCCAGATGTGGCCCACTTTTGCAGGGCGTTCCGCCAGTGTGCTTCTTCCTTGGCCAGCCTGGCTTTCTCGCGTTCGAACTCTCGTTGAGCTTGCTGCTCGTCCCGTTGCCGCTCCCGTTCGGCTCGGATGCGTTCCTTGTCCTCTTCGACCTTCGCGAGATGGTCGGCGGTTAGTTCAAGTTCTTCGAGGCGCAGCCTGTGGTAGCTGGGGGAGATGTTGATGTTCATGGTTTTGCCGAGGCGAGAGATGACCTCACGGGTCTTGGTCAGTCGATCTTTGGCCGATTCAAGGCGATAGGGGCGCATGGATCTCACGCAGTTGTCCGCCTCGGCGTTGTAGGCGCGAAGCATGAGCTTGGAAAAGTCTCTCACCATGCGCTGGCCTTCGACTGTGGAACCGTTCACAGTCCAGTCTGTGGTAGCGGTGATCGCATGGTTATTCTTTGCCGAGATCTTAATGGAATCCTTGAGACGCTGCAGGGCAGCCTTGTAGGCGACGGCGTCGGCCAGCCTGTGCCGGAACTCGTAGACTCCGGCCTCCTGGAGCAGCGTGATCTCTTCAGTCTTGACCACTTGGTCGTGCAGTGACTTGAGCTTCACGGCTGCTTCATCGATCTGCCGTCGAACCGTGGCCAGTTGTGCCTCGGCGTCCTTAAGGCTCTGTGCCTGTGCGTCTTGTTGTTGCCGCGCCTCTTGCCCAAGTTCGGCGATAGTCTGGCGCATCTGCCGGATTTCTCGCTCAGCTTCCAGCGCGTCCTTGCCTCTGAGCTCGGTGTACTTGGCCTTGAGGTCTAGTAGTTGCGCACTCAACGTAGCGTTGTGTGCGTTGACTTCCCGAAGCTGAGATGCTGCTTGTAGGAACTTGGTTGTTCCCGTGCCGAGCTCGGCTTCGAGTTCTCGAACCCGTTTCCGAGCGCCGAACAACCCAGGCTTGCCCGATGCTGCGGAACCAGGCCCTGCTTGGAAGGGTGCCATTTGCGGCTGCGGCTCGGGATCATGGGTCCACAGTTGCCAGAACTTCGGTGGCGCGGGCCAGTCGGCTGGTGGCTGCCAGCCCGGCGGAGGCGTCCATCCGGTGGGGACAGCCGGCCAGTTCGGTGGCGGATTGAACCTATACCCCATACCACTACCCCTCCGTTGTTACTGATCACCGCAGAAGTCGGGTTCTCAGGAGAGTGTGTTACATGGCCTGACTTGATTGTGTGCAAGCTGCAACTTTCGTCGACGAAAGCGCCGAAGTTGGCGCCTGCGTCGAGCACAGTGCGGTCAGTGGAGGAATGCGGTCATCGCCACCGGGGCCTCTTGTCCGGCGCTGCTCGCTCGCGATCGAACCGATCGATGCTCTTTGTTTGCTCGCCAGCACAGCGGAGCGCTATGTCGCGGGTACGTGGCGCGTGTCCTTCGCTAGATAGCTGCGAAGGCAGGGCGGCCGTTGATTTGATCGCACGGTGATGGCGCGGCTGGGGTGAGCGGGCGCCTCCTTGGCGACTGGCGAAGACTGGGGTGTGATGACGCTGAGTGTTTTTGCCGGTCCAGAAAGTAGCTAGATGAAGCGCTTGCCGTATCCGGATCACGCGATGCGTCGCGTCGTGTATCTGTCCTTCACGTACAGGTTGAAGTGCTGGCCGTGGCTTGCCGCGTTCAAGAGGGCGGTCGCGGTCGCTTCTGATACGCCGCTGTACTGGTAAACCCTGCCGTTGTGGAACTCGATCTCGAGAGTGCGTGTCTGGGGGTCGTAACCGATGGAGGCGATGTTCGTCGAGGTAACGGACTGTCTGTTCACCGGGGAACTCTCCGAAGGGGTGAGCTTCCCCCGGTTGTCC
>NZ_MUXN01000003.1:211748-214123 GCF_001995215.1 Amycolatopsis azurea DSM 43854 | reverse complement strand
CCACTCACGACCACCTGTACCGGCAGCGGCCGGCTTAAACCGTTGGCCGGGGTTCGCGGGCTCAGGCAGACTGCGGCCCCATGACCTCTGTCGTACAGAACTTCTTCTTCGACTGCGCCGACGCCTACGAGCTGGGACGTTTCTGGAGCGGCGTCGTCGGCAAGCCGATGGCCGACGACGACGTCCCCGGCGACCCCGAAGCGATCATCGAGATGGACAACGGCGTCACGCTGTTCTTCGGGCAGGTCCCGGAGCCGAAGACGGTGAAGAACCGCATCCATCTCTGCCTGCAGCCCGACATCCCGCGCGACGAAGAGGTGGAGCGCCTGCTGAAGCTCGGCGCGACCCTCCTGCACGACCGGCGCAACCCGGACGGCACCGGCTGGGCCGTCCTCGGCGACCCCGAAGGCAACGAATTCTGCGTGCTGCGCAGCGCCGCCGAAAAGGCCGCGACGTCGTGACGGACTACCTCACCTTCAACCGCGCGAACTGGGACGAACGCGCTCCGGCGCACGCCGCGTCGGAGGACTACGGCTACCGGAAGTTCGTCGCGGACCCGGCTCATCTCAGCGGTGTGGTCACCTTCGACCGGCCGCTGCTCGGCGACGTCTCCGGCGCGCGCGGGGTGCATTTGCAGTGCCACATCGGCACGGACACGCTTTCCCTGTCCCGGCTGGGCGCGAGGATGACCGGGCTCGACTTTTCCGCCCCGGCGCTGGAGATCGCGCGAGGGCTGGCCGCCGAGACGGGCGCGGAGATCGACTACCACGAGTCCGATGTGTACAGTGCCGCCGACGTGCTGGGCGCCGGGGAATTCGACCTCGTCTACACCGGAATCGGCGCGCTCTGCTGGCTGCCGGACATCGCCCGCTGGGGCCAGGTCGTCGGGAAGCTGCTGCGGCCGGGCGGGCGGCTGTTCATCCGGGACATGCACCCGATGCTGGGCACCCTCGACGAGACCCAGCCGCAGATCACGCCGCGTTACCCGTACTTCGAGCAGGCCGAACCGCTGGTGTTCGACGAGCCGGGGACCTATGTGGACACCGACGTCGCGTTCGAGAACAACCGGACGCACGAGTGGAACCACGGGCTGGGCGAGATCGTCACCTCGCTGCTCGACGCGGGACTGACCCTGACGCGGCTGGTGGAGCACGACAGCGTGCCGTGGAACGCGCTGCCGGGGTTCATGACCCTGAACGAGGCGACCGAGGAATGGCGGCTGACGAAGGATCCGCAGCGGCTGGCCGCGAGTTTCACCATCGAAGCGGTGAAGGGGGCTTGAGCCCGGCGCGCGCCGCGAGCAGGTGACCACTTGCGGCGCGCCCAGTCCACTTTGAAGAATGCGGAGCATGTCGAGTGATCCCCGACGGCCCCTTGTCGCCGTCGCCGCCCTGGGCGGCACCATCTCCATGCTTCCCGGCGGCGGCGAAGACCACGCCGTCCCCCGGCTCACCGCCGCCGATCTGCTCGGCGACCTGGGCGAGAACCTCGAGATGGACGTCCGCGCGGAGACCCTTGCCGGAATCTCCAGCGCCTCGATGGACTTCGCGACGCTGATCAAGACCCGCGACTGGGCGGCACGGGCCGTCGACGAAGGCGCTGACGGCGTCGTCGTGGTCCAGGGCACGGACACCCTCGAAGAGACCGCGTACTTCTTCGAGCTGACATGGGCTTCCGAGGCCCCGATCGTGATCACCGGCGCGATGCGCAACCCCAGCCTGCCCAGCGCCGACGGCGCGGGGAACCTGCTCGTGGCGCTGACCGTCGCCGCCGATCCCCGCAGCCGGGGGCGCGGTTCGCTGGTCGCGTTCAACGACGACGTCCACGCCGGGCGCTGGGTCCGCAAGGCGCATTCGAGCCACGTCGAGGCGTTCTCCTCGAATCCCGCCGGCCCGCTCGCGCTGGTCAGTGAGGGTTTGGTGCACTACTTCCACCCCGTCGCCGGCCGCCCGGCGGCGTTGCCGCTGGAGAACGCGGACTTCTCCGGGCTGGTGCCGATCGTCGAGAGCGGCGTCGAGGACACCGGCGAACTCCTGGAGACGCTGGTCAAGGCCGGGGTCAAGGGAGTGGTGCTCGCCGCGAACGGCGCCGGGCACGTTTCGGCGGGCTCCGCCGACGTGATCGAGCGCGTACTGCCGGAGGTGCCGGTCGTGGTCGCCGGCCGGACCGGTGCGGGGCCGACGTTCCGCGGTACCTACGGCTTCCGCGGCTCGGAGTCCGACCTGATCGCGATGGGCGTGACGATGGCGGGCTGGCTGGACCCGCGCAAATCCCGGCTCCTGCTGCACACCCTGCTCGCCACCGGCGCCTCGCGAGACCGCGTCGAGGCCGAATTCCGCCTGCGCGGCGACCTCACCTGACGCGTTTCGTCCTCT
>NZ_MUXN01000003.1:210350-211709 GCF_001995215.1 Amycolatopsis azurea DSM 43854 | reverse complement strand
CAGAGGACGAAACGCGGGAGGGTCAGTCCCGGATCGGGCCCGAGATCGGGTCCAGGTGGTACGGGCGCATGGCGCGGGGCTGGTGCCGGTAGACGTGCACGCTGACGGCGGGGTCCGGTCCGTCGTTGCGCACTTCGTGGACGTAGCCGGGACCGAAGACGCGCGACTGGCCCTCCGACAGCGAGTGCAGTTCCGTCACCGCCCGGCCGTCGGACGCGCGCCGGGCGACGGTCTCGCTGAGCTTCCCGCTGACCACGGTGAACGCGCCCGCGGCGAACTCGTGGTCGTGCAGGTCGGCCTGCTGGCCGGGCAGCCAGCTCATCAGCCAGATCTCCTGGAGCTGATCGGCGTCGACGAGAGCGGAAAACCGCTCGTCGGGGTCGTAGCGCAGCAGGTGCCGCCAGCGGTCACGGTCCGCGGCGAACTCGAGCGCGACGCGCACCGGGTGGCGCAGGGCAGGGTTTTCGGGAATGACGAGCGTGTTGTCCGGGACGGCGAACATGAAGGAGTCCTCGCAAGAAGAAGGTGTCGAGCTGGGCCGGGGCTGGGGTTCACCGACAACAGCGACACGCGCACGCGACCGCACCAAGACCCGAGAGGCCCCGCGACACAGTCATCCCACGTGCGAACATGGCTTCAGCGAACCAGTGCCGAGCCCGGCGGTCAACCGATCTCATACCGTGGACCGTGAGTTCCGCACCTGACGACCATGCTGGCAGCACGAATCGGACGCGGTCTGTCGCGTTCTTGCGGTCTTTCTCGCGGACAGCGCCTAGGACCACTCGTGCTTCTGCGACCGCCCGAGCAGTTCGGCTCCGGCACGCCGCGGGTCGACCCCTTCGTGGCACACGCGGTGCATCGCGTCGGTGATCGGCATGTCGACACCGAGGCTCAGCGAGAGTTCCCTGATCGACGTGCACGACTTGACGCCCTCGGCGACCTGACCGCCGGTGGCCGCCAGTGCCTGCTCCAGCGTCTCGCCCCGGCCGAGCCGCTCGCCGAAGGTCCGGTTGCGCGACAACGGCGACGAGCACGTCGCCACCAGGTCTCCGACGCCGGCCAGCCCGGCGAAGGTCAGCGGGTCGGCCCCGAGTTTCGCGCCGAGTCGGGCCATCTCCGCCAGCCCGCGGGTGATCAGCGTGGCCGCGGTGTTGGCGCCCAGGCCCAGCCCCGCCGCCATCCCGCAGCTGAGCGCGATGACGTTCTTGCACGCCCCGCCCAGCTCGCAGCCGACGACGTCGGTGTTGGTGTACGGCCGGAAGTACTGGTTGAAGCTCGCCTGCTGGATCGCCTTGGCGTTGTCGTGGTCGGTGCAGGCGAGCACCGCCGCCGCCGGCTGCCCGAGCGCGATCTCCTTCG
>NZ_MUXN01000003.1:205344-210329 GCF_001995215.1 Amycolatopsis azurea DSM 43854 | reverse complement strand
CACGACCACGATCCGCCCGTCGGGCACGCGCGCGATCTCGGCGATGACCTCGCTCATCCGCTTGAGCGTGCCCAGTTCGACGCCTTTCGCGAGGCTCACCAGGATCGCGTCGGACGGCAGCAGACCGGACCACTCGGACAGATTGGTCCGCAACGTCTGGCTCGGCACCGCGAGGACCACGGCCTGCGCGCCGTCGAGGGCCTCGGCGGGATCCGCCGTCGCGGTGATCCGCTCCGGCAGGTCGATATCGGGTAAATAGGACGAATTGCGATGCCGGTCCCGGATGTCGGCCGCGACCTCGGGCCGCCGGGCCCAGATCGTCACGTCGCGTCCGGCGTCGCCGAGCACCTTGGCGAACGCCGTCCCCCACGACCCGGCGCCGAGCACGGTCACGCGCTGGACCTCGGTGGCGGTCGCGGCCATCAGGCGTCGTCCTCCGGCTTCTTCGCGGGCGGTTCCTCCTGGCGGATCTCCGCGAGCAGGGCGGTGATCTCGGTCATCATCAGCTCGGTGACCTCGCGCAGCTTGGACGCGC
Organism: Amycolatopsis azurea DSM 43854; assembly: GCF_001995215.1. Taxonomy (GTDB): domain Bacteria; phylum Actinomycetota; class Actinomycetes; order Mycobacteriales; family Pseudonocardiaceae; genus Amycolatopsis; species Amycolatopsis azurea. Next base: position 209,794 of record NZ_MUXN01000003.1, on the reverse strand, counting down.
TGCGGGTGGAGCCGTTCTTGTAGGTCGAAAGATCCATCGGCTCGCCGACCAGATGCGTGATCTTCTTGCGCGGGAACGGCGTGAACTTCTTCGTGTAGCCGTTGAAGATGTGGTTCGTGCCCCAGCGGGCGATCGGGATCACCGGCACGTCGGTCTCCAGCGCGAGCCGCGCGGCGCCGGTGAACGGCTTCTTGGGCCAGCCGTCCGGGTCCTTGGTGATCGTCCCCTCCGGATAGATCACGACGACCTTGCCGTCACGCAACGCCTGGTGGGCGGCCTTGAGGCTGTCACCGGCGGCGGCCGAACCGCGCGAGACCGGGATCTGGCCGGCGCCGACGAAGATCTTGCCGAAGATCGGCGCCCTGGTCAGGCTCTCCTTGCCGAGGAACCGCGGCACCCGCTTCTGCCGGTGCACGAACACCGCGTCCACCGCCGGGTCCATGTGGGACACGTGGTTGAGCAGGAGCAGCGCGCCGCCTTCGCGGGGGATCCGCTCGGCGTTGCGGTAGACCCGCTTGCCGATGGCCGTCGCCGGGTAGAACAGTGCGGCGGCGATGCCAACCCAGATGCCGCCCTTCTCACGCCGGGCCAATTCGTCCTCCTCGAAGTCACACGTGTCGTCCCAGAGCACTGATCCTGCCGCGCGCACGCGAGCGCGGTCCAGGGAGGGTCGGGTAAGAATGCAGATGTGGACTGTGTGGGCATCGACCTGATCGTGCCGATGAAACGCCCGGCGGAGGGCAAGTCGCGGCTCCGTGGCGCGGTGGTGCCCGAGCGGCACGCCGAACTGGTGCTGGCGCTGGCCTACGACACCCTGTCCGCGGCGACCTCGGCGGACGGGATCCGGCGGGTGCTCGTGGTCGCCGCCGACCCGGCGTCCGTGGCGGATCTCACCGAACTGGGCGTCGAGATCGTCCCCGAGCCGTCGCGGGGTGGCTTGAACGCGGCCCTTCGCTACGGCGAAGAGCTGTTGCGCCGGGACACGCCGTCCGTTCTCGTCGGCGCCTTGCAGGCCGACCTGCCCGCGCTGCGCACCGAAGACCTCACCGCCGCGCTTGTCGAGGCGGCCGGGCGCCGGGCGTTCGTCGCGGACCGGCAGGGCACGGGCACGACCCTGTTGCTCGCGGGGGCCGGACCGCTCGAACCCCGGTTCGGCGAGGGTTCCGCGCGGGCGCACACCGCGTCCGGTGCGACCCCGCTCACGATCGCCCCGGAATCGCTCCGCGCGGACGTCGACACCGCGGATGATCTCGCTCACGTCCGTACCCTGGGTGTCGGAAAGCGCAGTTCAACACTGTTGGGAACACCCTGCGTGGTGATGTGACGAGAGTTCACCCTGCCGACCCGCGCGCGGCGCACATAATCGCCCCGAGTGGTGAACAATGAAGCCCGTGAGCACAAATGACGGCGGCACCCCGAACTCGGCAAGGAAGCGGAAGACCTCCGCCGCGAAACCGGAACCGGACAACGGCTCGGCCAAACCCGTCCGGGCGAGGAAGTCCAGTCCCGCGGCGAAGACGAACAGCAGTCCGCGCGCGGCGATCCGCGCGACCCGCGGCGGTTCGGCGAGCCGTCCCGCGCAGGAGTTCCGCGCGCTGCCCGCCGCGCCTCCGGCGGTGACCTCGGCGCCCACCGCGGTCGAAACACTGCCCGACGACCGGTACTTCAACCGTGAGCTGTCGTGGCAGGACTTCAACGCCCGCGTGCTCGCGCTGGCCGAGGACGAGTCGCAGCCGCTGCTCGAACGCGCCAAGTTCCTGGCGATCTTCGCGTCCAATTTGGACGAGTTCTACATGGTGCGGGTCGCCGGGCTGAAGCGCCGCGACGAGACCGGTCTCCCGGTCCGCAGCGCGGACGGGCTCACCCCGCGCGAGCAGCTGGCCTACATCGCCAAGCGCAACCAGGACCTGGTCGAGCGGCACACGAACGCCTTCGAGCTGCACCTGCGGCCGCAGCTGGCCGACGAGGACATCCACATCGTCGGCTGGAACGACCTCACCGGCGCCGACCAGCTCCGGCTGTCCAACTACTTCAGCGAGCAGATCTTCCCTGTGCTCACACCGCTGGCCGTGGATCCCGCGCACCCGTTCCCCTACATCTCCGGCCTTTCGCTCAACCTCGCGATCACCGTCCGGGACCCCGAGGCGGGCACCGAGCGGTTCGCGCGCGTCAAGGTGCCGAGCAACGTGCCGCGCCTGATGCGCATCGAGCAGCAGCCGAGGGAGGTCCGCACGGCGACGTTCCTTCCGCTGGAGGAACTGATCGCCGCCCATCTCGGCGAGCTGTTCACCGGCATGGAGGTCACCGAGCACCACGCCTTCCGGGTCACCCGCAACGCGGACTTCGAGGTCGAGGAAGACCGGGACGAGGACCTTCTCCAGGCCCTGGAACGCGAACTGGCGCAGCGCCGGTTCGGCCCGCCGGTGCGGCTCGAAGTGGCGCAGGACATGAGCGAGCACATGCTCGAACTGCTGCTGCGCGAACTGGAGGTCGACCCGCGCGACGTCGTCGAGGTCCCCGGCCTGCTGGATCTGACCTGCCTGCACCAGTTGTCCGGTGTCGACCGGAAGGAACTCAAGGACCGCCCTTTCGTGCCGGCCACGCACCCGGCGTTCGGCGAGCGGGAGACGCCGAAGTCGGTGTTCGCGACGCTGCGCGAGGGCGACGTCCTCGTGCACCACCCGTACGACTCGTTCTCCACCAGCGTCCAGCGGTTCATCGAACAGGCCGCCGCGGACGACAAGGTGCTGGCGATCAAGCAAACGCTGTACCGCACCTCCGGTGACTCCCCGATCGTCGACGCGCTGATCGACGCGGCCGAGGCCGGCAAGCAGGTCGTCGCGCTCGTCGAGATCAAGGCGCGGTTCGACGAGCAGGCCAACATCACCTGGGCCCGCACGCTGGAACGCGCGGGCGTGCACGTGGTCTACGGTCTCGTCGGCCTGAAGACGCACTGCAAGGTGTCGATGGTGGTGCGCCAGGAGGGTTCGACCATCCGCCGCTACTGCCACATCGGCACCGGCAACTACAACCCGAAGACCGCGCGCCTGTACGAAGACCTCGGCATCCTGACCGCCGATCCGACGATCGGCGCGGACCTGACGGATCTGTTCAACGTGCTCACCGGGTACTCCCGTCAGGACACCTACCGCAACATCCTCACGTCGCCGCACGGGATCCGCCGCGGCATCGTGCGCGCGATCGGCGAGGAGATCGAACTCGCCCGCGCCGGGCAGACCGCCGGGATCCGGATCAAGTGCAACTCGCTCGTCGACGAGCAGGTGATCGACGCGCTGTACCACGCCTCCCAGGCCGGGGTGCCGGTCGACATCGTGGTGCGCGGGATCTGCGCGCTGAAGCCGGGTGTGGAGGGACTGAGCGAAAACATTCACGTGCGCTCGATCCTCGGCCGTTTCCTGGAGCACTCGCGCATCTTCAACTTCCGCGCGGGCGGCACGCACTGGATCGGCAGCGCGGACATGATGCACCGCAACCTGGACCGCCGGATCGAAGCCCTGGTGCGGGTCAAGGATCCGAAACTGACGGCGCAACTGGACTACATCTTCGAATCCGCGCTGCATCCGGCGACCCGGTGCTGGGTGCTGACCTCCACCGGCGAGTGGACCCCGTTCCCGGCCTCCGGGGACGACGTCCGCGATCACCAGGTCGAACTGGCGAAGCGGCACGGGGCCGCCGGATGAGCGGGGTCGTGCGGGCGGCGGGCGCCGTCCTGTGGCGTCGTGCCGGGAACCGGATCGAGGTCGCGCTGGTCCACCGGCCGCGCTACGACGATTGGTCGCTGCCGAAGGGAAAGCTGGATCCGGGCGAGACCATCGCGCGGGCCGCGGTCCGCGAGATCGGTGAGGAGACCGGCTTCGACGCGGTGCTCGGCCGGTATCTGTTCCGGACCGAATACACCGTGGCGGGAGCGCCGAAGACCGTCGACTATTTCTCCGCGCAGGCGGTTTCCGGTGCGTTCGCTCCGAATGAGGAAGTCGACGAACTGCGCTGGCTCGACGCGGAGGCGGCCGAGAAACTGCTGACGCGGCCGGAGGACATCCGGGTGCTGCGCGAGTTCTCCGCGCTGCCGCCCGACCTCCTCACGGTGATCCTCGTGCGGCACGCCAAGGCGGGCAAGCGTGACGAGTGGAACGGCGACGACGATCTGCGGCCGCTGTCGGACGCCGGTCAGCGTCAGGCCGAAGCGCTGCGTTCGCTGCTGCGGCACTACGCACCGGACAGGGTGCTCTCGGCGCCGCGGCTTCGTTGCGTCCAGACGGTGAACGGGCTCGCCGACGATCTCGGGGTCGAGGTCCGGCACGAACCGCTGCTGTCGGAAGAGGGCTACTGGCCGGACCCGGTGCTCGGTCTCGCCCGGCTGCTGGCCATCGCCGGTGACGGCGGGACGCCGGTGATCTCCAGTCAGGGCGGCGTGATCCCGGACGTCGTC
>NZ_MUXN01000003.1:0-205328 GCF_001995215.1 Amycolatopsis azurea DSM 43854 | reverse complement strand
CCGCGCTGGCCGATCGCGACGGCGTCGACCTGCCCGCCGCGCGCGGCGGTGTGGTGCCGTCGAAGAAGGGTTCGTTCTGGGTGCTGTCCTTCCGGGCGCCGACCGAAGAGGACGGGCCGGTGCTGGTGGCGGCGGACTACTTCGCGTCGCCTTTGCCCACGCCGGCTCCGGCGCATCGCTGACGCTCTCGTTTCGCGTGAAGGCCCCCTTCCCTCGGTTGAGCCGAGGGAAGGGGGCCTTCACGCGCTTGGGGTAATGGGGGGAGTGAGCGGCGGGGGGAGGTGTCGCGAAAGTGGCTTTCGCGACATGCGATCTTACCGGACGGCGGCGTTGCGAAAGCCACTTTCGCAACGTTGAACGTTGTGAAAGTGGCTTTCGCAACGCTATCGACCGAGGCACGCGACCACCCCTGCCCACTCACCCGCACATGTTTTCGGCGCGACTCCCCCACGTGGGTGACGCGTCTACTCCGGCCGTGTAGCAGGGAAGCGGGGCCCGCCGGGTCCGAAGTGCCTGCGGGTAGGCGGATCCGCCGCAAAGTGAGTTCCGACACCGCCGCCGGGCGAGGGAGCCGAGCGGGGGCGCGGCGCGTTGTCCAGCGGCGACGGCCCGCCGCGGCCGACCGTCGCTCCACTGTGGAGGGCCGTCGGGCGATGCGCCATCGGGGTGAAGGCGCGGATCCACGAACAGCGGGCCACAAGCGCGGCGCATTCGTCCTCAGAGCGCCGTAGATCCGTTCCGGGGTGACCTTTCCCCGGCGATCACGTTCAAGGGCACCGAGGAGAAACGAGACGGCCGGAGCGCACTGCCGTCGAAAAATGCGGCAGGGCCCCGCGCCGTGCGCGGGGCCCTGCCGTTGGCTCACTCGTGAGGAGAGAGCTTACTTCTTCTTCGCGGCCGCCGAAGTCCGCTTGGCCGGAGCCTTCTTGGCGGGAGCCTTGGCGGCGGTCGCCTTGGCAGCCGGCTTCGCGGCGGCCTTGGTGGCGGTCGCCTTCTTGGCCGTGGTGGCGCGAGTCGTGGCCTTGGCCGCGGTCTTCGGCGCCGCCTTGGCGGCGGTCGTCTTGGCCGGTGCCTTGGTCGCGGTCGCCTTGGCGGCCGGCTTCGCGGCGGCGCGCGTCGTCGTGGCGGCGGCGCGGGTCCGCGTGGTCGTGGAACGCGTCGCGGCCGGGCGGCTGGCGGCCGTCCGGGTCGTCGTCGCGCGGGTGGCGGCGGCCCGAGTGGTCGTACCGGCGGTCGCGCGCTTCACAGCGGTGGCCTTCGGCAGCTTCTTCGAACCGCTGATGACGTCCTTGAAGGTCGTGCCGGCGCGGAACGCGGGCACGTTGGTCTTCTTGACGCGAACGGTCTCACCGGTGCGCGGGTTCCGCGCGGTACGGGCGGCGCGGGCGCGCTTCTCGAACACACCGAAGCCGGTGATGTTCACCTTCTCGCCCTTGTTGACCGTCCGGATGATGATGTCGACAAGGCCATCGACGGCCTCCGACGCGACCTTCTTGTCGCCCAGGCGCTCCGACAGCGCCTCGATCAGCTGGGCCTTGTTGGCCATTCCAGTCCTCCAAGAAGAACTACTTGTACACGGCCCCGTCGGCCGACTTAGCGCACACGGTATTACCAATGCAGCACAAATTCCAAACGACGCGCGGAAATTTCCCTTGTCTCGGGGGCTGTTCCGCCTCCCGAGGGACCCCTTGAGGGCCTCTCGAGGTGCCGTTCGGTGTGGTTTCGGGGCTGTCTTGGAGGACCCCGGCCGAGGTGCGGATTCCCTGCTCAGCAAGGGAATCCGCCCCCTTCGACCGCCCCTAGGAGGAGGCCGCCGGGAGGGTCACCGGCTTCCAGGAGGGGCGCTGGATCTCGAAAGTGTCGATCTCCTCCGCGTGGCGGAGTGTCAGGGCGATGTCATCGAGCCCTTCGAGGAGCCGCCAGCGGGTGTAGTCGTCGATCTGGAAGGGCGCGGTGAAGTCCTTGGCCCGTACCGTCTTCGACTCGAGGTCCACCGTGACCTCCGTCCCGGGCTCGTTTTCGAGCAGCTTCCACAGCAGTTCGACGTCCGCCTGCTCGACCTGAGCGGCGACGAGACCCTGCTTGCCCGAGTTACCGCGGAAGATGTCCGCGAACCGGGAGGAGATCACGGCGCGGAAGCCGTAGTCCATCAGGGCCCAGACCGCGTGCTCGCGGGAGGAACCGGTGCCGAAGTCCGGGCCCGCGACCAGGACCGACCCGCTTTTGAAGGGCTCGTGGTTGAGGATGAACGACTCGTCGGAGCGCCAGGCGGCGAAGAGCCCGTCCTCGAAGCCGGTGCGGCTCACGCGCTTGAGGTAGACCGCCGGGATGATCTGGTCAGTGTCCACGTTGGACCTGCGCAGCGGGACCCCGACGCCGGTGTGGTGGGTGAACGCGTCCATGGTTGGGAACTCCTTCGCGGATGTCAGCGATGTCAGCGAGCGGCGGCGGGCAGCAGGTCTTCGGGGCTGGACAGGGTTCCCCGCACGGCCGTGGCGGCCGCCACGAGTGGTGAGACCAGATGCGTCCGGCCGCCCTTGCCCTGCCTGCCTTCGAAGTTGCGGTTCGAGGTCGACGCGCTGCGCTCGCCCGGCTTGAGCTGGTCCGGGTTCATGCCGAGGCACATCGAACAGCCCGCCTGACGCCATTCCGCGCCCGCTTCGGTGAAGACCTGGTCCAGCCCTTCGGCTTCCGCCGCCTGGCGGACGCGCATCGAACCAGGGACGACCAGCATCCGGACCGAGTCGGCGACCTTGTGCCCGCGCAGGACGTCCGCGGCGGCCCTCAGATCCTCGATACGGCCATTCGTGCACGAGCCGAGGAAGACGGTGTCCACCGCGATCTCCCGCAGCGGCGTGCCCGGCTTCAGGTCCATATAGGACAGGGCCTTTTCAGCGGCGATGCGCTCGTTCTCGTCGCCGATGCGCTCCGGGTCGGGCACCTCGGCGCCCAGCGGGAGCCCCTGGCCCGGGTTCGTGCCCCAGGTCACGAAAGGCGTGAGCTCGTCGGCGTTCAGGCGCACCTCGGCGTCGAAGACGGCGTCGTCGTCCGTGCGGAGTTCGCGCCAGTTCTCGACGGCGGCGTCCCAGTCCGCGCCCCGCGGCGCGTGCGGACGGCCCTTCAGATACGCGAACGTCGTCTCGTCCGGTGCGATGAGCCCGGCGCGGGCGCCGGCTTCGATCGACATGTTGCAGACCGTCATCCGGGCTTCCATCGACAGGTTTTCGATGGCTTCGCCGCGGTATTCGAGGACGTAGCCCTGTCCGCCGCCGGTGCCGATCTTCGCGATCACCGCGAGGATGATGTCCTTCGCCGTGACGCCGGGGCGCAGGGCCCCGTCGACCGTGATCGCCATCGTCTTGAATGGACGGAGCGGCAGGGTCTGGGTCGCCATCACGTGTTCGACCTCGGACGTCCCGATCCCGAAGGCCATCGCGCCGAAGGCGCCGTGCGTCGAGGTGTGACTGTCGCCGCACACCACGGTCATCCCGGGCTGGGTCAGGCCCAGCTGCGGGCCGATGACGTGCACGATGCCCTGTTCGGCGTCGCCCATCGGGTGCAGCCGGACACCGAACTCCTTGCAGTTGGTGCGAAGGGTGTCGACCTGGGTCCGGGAAACGGGATCCGCGATCGGCAGCTCGATGTCGATCGTCGGGACGTTGTGGTCCTCGGTCGCGATGGTGAGGTCGGGCCGGCGCAGTTTCCGGCCCGCCAGGCGGAGTCCGTCGAACGCCTGCGGGCTGGTGACCTCGTGCAGCAGGTGGAGGTCGATGTAGAGCAGATCGGGCTCGGCCCCCTCGCCGCGCCGCACCAGGTGCGACTCCCACACTTTCTCGGCCAGTGTCCGGGGCATTTCCGGCTCCTCACATGCGGTGAAATCGGTACTTCCCACCATCTGGACATCTCAAACTTCGGGAAGATAGTATCGGCTTGTGGGACAGCATAGCGGTATCGGAGTACTCGACAAGGCCGTGGCCGTGCTTCAGGCCGTGGCCGAAGATCCTTGTGGCCTGGCGGAACTGTGCACGCGGACCGGTCTGCCGCGCGCGACGGCGCATCGGCTCGCGGTCGGCCTCGAGGTGCATCGCCTGTTGCGCCGCGGCCCCGACGGGCGCTGGCGGCCGGGGACCGCGCTCGCGGAACTGGCGGGCGGTTCGACCGATCCGCTGCTCGACGCGGCGAGTTCGGTGCTGCCGAAATTGCGCGACATCACCGGGGAAAGCGTTCAGCTCTACCGCCGCGACGGCGTCCAGCGCGTCTGCGTTTCGACCGCGGAGCCGCCCAGCGGTCTCCGTGACACGGTGCCGATCGGCTCCCGGCTGCCGATGACGGCGGGTTCCGGCGCGAAGGTGCTCGCCGCGTGGTCGGATCCGCACACGCAGCGGACGATCCTTTCCGAAGCCGTGTACGGGGAGCGCACCCTGCTCGAGGTCCGCCGCCGCGGCTGGGCCCAGAGCGTGGCGGAGCGGGAGCCCGGTGTGGCGAGTGTCTCGGCGCCGGTGCGGGATTCGACGGGCACCGTCGTCGCCGCGGTGTCGGTTTCCGGGCCCATCGAACGCATAGGGCGTAAGCCGGGGGCCCGCTGGGCCGCGGACCTGCTCGCCGCCGCGGACGCGCTCCAAGAGCGTCTCTGAGCCTCAAGACGGATGAAGGCCCCCTGCGGCGCAGGGGGCCTTCATCGTGTCCGGGACCGTCCTGAATGGACGCGCCGGATCAGAACTCGTCGGCCTTGGTCAGCTCGTGTTCGAGAGTGTCGGCACGCGTGACGAGGGACTTCAGCGGATGTTCGAACTCGTTCCGCAGGTTCAGGTCGACCAGCGGGATCGTGTGCTTGAGCAGGGCGACGCCGTCGACCACCGCCGCGCCGCCGACCGAGTCACCACCCGCAAGTTCGAGCAGGCGGCGCAGATCGATCTTGTCGGCCCAGCCGACCGGAGAGGAGATCTCCACCCACTCCGCGCCGTCGTGGTCGGGCAAGTGGTGCAAGGACACCTGCTGACCGCGGCCCTCCCCGGTGTCGACCCGGAACCGGAGCCAGCCGTCACGCTCTTCGAGCACTTCGTACCGCGCCCGGACGAAATTGATCACGCCTGCCCAGATGGACACCCTCGTCACCTCTCGGTTTCGCCACTTCGTGCGCTGTCGAGCATGGCACATCAGGAGCGGGTGCAGCCCGTGGGAGGGAGCTGAAGGGGACTTTCCCCGCGTCTCACGCGGCGAAGGGCGCTTTCACCACGTGACATGCGGGGAAAGTCCCCTTCGGCCGCTGTGGCTCAAGTGACGGTAGTGACGCGCGAGGCGGTCAAAGCGGCGCCATGCGGTAGCCCGATCCCCGCACGGTGTGGATCAGCGGCGGGTCCTTCAGCTTCCGCCGCAGCCGCGCGATCACGACGTCCAGCACGTTCGACGCCGGATCCGCCATCTCGTCCCACGCGTAGCGGATCAGCTCCCGCCGCGAGACCGGGCGCCCGGACGCGGCCATCAGCCGCTCCATGACGAGATACTCCTTGCGGGTCACGGTGAGCAGCACGCCCGCCCGCGCGATCTGGTGCCTGCCGGTGTCGAGTTCGACGTCGGCGCAACGCAGGATCACCGCCTGCCCGGCCATGTCGCGGCGGCACAGGCTGCGCACGCGCGCGATCAGTTCCGGCATCGCGAACGGTTTGACCAGGTAGTCGCCACCGCCGACACGCAGTCCGTCGATCCGGTCGGCGACACTGTCGCGCGCGGTCAGGAACAGCACCGGCAACGGCCATCCCGCGCTGCGCCGGTTACGCACGTACAGCAACGCGTCGCCCGAGGGCAGCATCCGGTCGAACACCGCGCAGTCGTAGGCGTTCACCATCAGCGCCTCGTCGGCGCCGGGCAGGTCGGCGGCGGTGTCCACCGCGAAACCGTCGCCGCGCAGGGCGAATTCCAACGCCACCCGCAGGTTTTCGTCGTCCTCGGTCACCAGCACCCGCACACTGGAACGTTATCGTGAGATGGCTGCCTCCACGTCGGCAACGTGCAACCCGCGCAGTTCTTCGACCGCGGGCATCCGGCCCAGCGTCCGCAAGCGTTGTGACTGGGCCGTGCGTGCCTTCTCGAACAGCAGGCGCGCGTCCCGCGCGTTGCCGAAGTTGACGTCGCCGGAAACGCGCCGGAAGTGGTCGGTGAGCACCGGGCCGGCGCCGGGGTCGAGTTCGTAGTCCCCCGCGGCCGCCATCCGCCCGAAGATCGCGAGCAGTTCGGCGGGGCTGTAGTTCTCGAACTCGATCGTCTTGCCGAAGCGGGACGCGAGACCGGGGTTGGCGGCGAGGAAGTCGACCATCTCGTCGGTGTACCCGGCCACGATCACCGCGACCTCGTCGCGATGTTCCTCCATCAGCGGGACCAGGGTGTCGATCGCCTCCTGGCCGAAGTCGCCGCCGGAACCGGCGAGCCGCGTGAGCGTGTACGCCTCGTCGATGAACAGGACGCCGCCTTTGGCCTCCTCGAACACGGTCGCGGTCTTCTCCGCGGTGTGCCCGATGTACTGCCCGACGAGATCGCGGCGCGACACCTCGCGGAACTCGCCGACCGGCAAGACTCCCAGCGCCTTCAGCAGTTTCCCGTAGATCCGCGCGACCGTCGTCTTCCCGGTGCCGGGCGCGCCCGCGAAGATCAGATGGTGCCCGGCGGCGCCGACCGGCAGCCCGGCCCGGCGGCGCCATTCGTTGACCTGCAACTCGTCGACCAGCGCGCGGACCTCTTCCTTGACCTCGGGAAGACCGATCATCGCGTCGAGTTCGGCGAGCATCTCGTCCAGCGCGCTGTCGCCGACGGCGGCGGGGTCCGCGATCTCGCTGACCGTCGGCGTCGCCCCTTCGGCGATCGCGATCCCGGGTTCGGCGGTGTTGCTGACCCGGCAGGCGGAGATCTCGCCACCGCAGCCGGACGCGAACGCGATCCCCGGCCCGCGGGTGTCGGTGACCGTGCACCGCTTGATCACCGGCACCCCGTGGTGCGCCACGGCTATCCCCTCGTGACCGGTGTGCGAGATCACGCAGCCCTCGATGACCGGCCGGGCGTACTGGTAGACGTACACGCCGCGCAGCCCGGATCCGGTCACCGTGCACCCGGTCACGACCGGATCGGCGCCCTGTCCGAGGGTGATCCCGTCCCCCGTCACGTCTTCGACGGTGGTGTCCTCGATCCTGCCGGGCGAACCGTCGACGAGGATCCCTTGCTCCGCCGCCGAGATCACGCTGCCGGTCACGGTGAACGCCGTCGTGCCGCGGATCGCGATCGCCGGCCCGTGCCCGCCGGAGACGGCGCAGCCGCGGACGGTCAGTTCCGTGTCGTGGGACTGGATCGCGGAAGCGCCGCCCGCCAGGATCTCGATCCCTTCGAGGACGAGCGCTCCGCCGGTGGTGCGGAAGACGGGCCGGTCGGCGCCCCTGCCGTCGACGACGACGGTGGCGCCGTCCGCCGCGGCCAGGGTCACCCGGAGGCCGGTCAGTTCGACGGTTTCCGCGTATTCGCCGCCCGCGATGGTGATGACGGCGTTGTCGGACGCCTCCGCCAAGGCGTCGCCGATGGTCGGATACGCGCCGGGCCGTCGTGCCACCAGCAGGACTCGGCCGGGGGTCGAGGTCGTCATCAGCCCGCCTTCGCCATCAGCCAGCCGCGGTCGACGGCCTTGGCGCCCGCCTGGAACCGGCTGCGGGCGCCGAGCCGGTTCATGATGTCGGCGACCATCCGACGCACGGTGCGCACCGAGACGCCGAGCCGCGCGGCGGCGGATTCGTCGGTCGTGCCGGAGAAGAGCAGCGTCAGCAGCTCCTGTTCGCGGCAGGTCAGGATCGAGGCGTTCTCGGGCTCCGGGAGGTCCAGCGGGACGAGCGGGGCGGCGGCCTGCCAGATCCGCTCGAACAGCCCGACCGTCGCGGTGACCACACCGGGCAGCCGGAACACCGCGGAACCGGCCTGCCTGCCGTCCGCGGGGAGGACGACCGAGGTCCGGTCGATCACCAGCGCGTCCATCGGGACCTCGGCGTCGGTCCGCACCTCGGCCCCGGCCCGCGAAAGCCGGTTGAGCGCGCCCGACATCCGCGCGGAGTCGGGGAAGAGCACCTTGTGGCGCACGCCGGGGCGCACGTTCGCGAGCGCGATCCGCTGGAACGCGGTGTCCGTTCCCGTGCTCATGACGAGCACCTCACCGGTCGCTTCCGCGAGCAGCTCGCCGAGCCCCGCCCGGTCGTTGGCCGGGCCCGTTCCCGTGACCAGGCTGAGCTGGCCGGTCTGCACGGTCATCGCAGGTACCTCCCTCTTCCCCCGGCGCGGTGCCGCCGACGACGTCCTGTTCATGCCAGTTCTCCGCCGTCCGGGCGGGCGAGGCCGTCCGACGCGTTAGCGTTCAGGGGCACCGCGGAACTGCACGCGTCCACTTTCGCTGTCCGAACATGAGGTTTTGATGACACGGGTGATGGTCGTCGAAGACGACGAGAATCTGCGGCTCGCGCTGGTCACGCAGCTGCGTTCGGCGGGTTTCGTCGTCGACGGCGCGGGAGACATCGCGACCGCGGACCGGCTGCTGCGCGGAACACATCACGACTGCGTGGTGCTGGACCGGATGCTGCCGGACGGCGACGCCATCGAATACGTCCACATGCGACGACAGCTGGGCTGGCGGGCGCCGGTGCTGTTCCTCACCGCCCGCGACGCGCTCGCCGACCGGGTGGCCGGGTTCGAACACGGCGGCGACGACTACCTCGTGAAGCCGTTCGTGATGGCCGAGCTCACCGAGCGGGTGGCGAACCTGTGCCGCCGGTCCGCGTTCGACCGGCCCTCGGTGCTGCACCACGAGGATCTGGTGATGGACTGCGCGCGGCGCGAAGTGCGCCGGGCGGGCGTGCTGCTCACCTTGACCAACAAGGAGTACGCGGTGCTCGAATACCTGCTGACCAGGGCCGGGCTGCCGGTGCAGCGGGCGGATCTGATCGAGCACTGCTGGGACGCGCAGGCCGATCCGATGTCCAATGTGGTCGATGTGGTGGTGAAGCGGTTGCGCCGCAAGCTGAAGGAACCCGAACTGATCCACGCCGTCCGCGGCCTCGGCTACCGGCTGGGCACGCGGTGAACACCCACTCCTCGGCCGATCGGCTGCGCAGGCTGCGCTGGACGCTGACCGCGTTGTTCACCGTGATGAACACCGCCGGGCTGGTCCTCTTCGCGTGGCTGCTCATCAGCGAAGACGGCGACCAGGGCGAAGAACGGATCGACGCCGCCCTGACCCAGGTCACGTCTTCGGTCAGCAGGCTGGTCGCCTTCGACGACGGCACCATCGGCTTCGGGCTGGTCAACACCGACGTGCTGAACGACCGCTGCCCGCAGTTCGCGATCCTGCCCGGCGGCGCGCCCGCGTTCCAGCCGCACTTTTCGCGGGCGACGTGTGTCCCGATGAGCACGCAGCTGCTGAACGACGTCGCCACCGAAGCCGTGCGAGGCGGCAAGCTGGTGCAGGGCCATCAGAAGGGCACCGACGGCGCCATGATCAAGGTCCGCGCCGAACCGTTGCGCGGCACCGACGGCAAGGCGTTCGCGGCCGTCGTCGCGGTGCAGCCCACCGGAGCCGAGGACGACGCGCACACGCGGTTCACACTGCTGGTGATCGGCGGCACCGTGCTGCTGGTCGCGGTCCTGGGATTCGCGGGCCATCTGCTGTCCGGCCGCTCGATCCGCCCCGCGGCCGCGGCCTTGCAACAGCAGGAAGTCCTGCTCGCCGAGACCGCGCACGACCTCCGCACCCCGGTCGCCGCCCTGCGCGCGCTCGCCGAAACCGCGATGACGAACCCCGCCCAGTCGGCGGAACTCCTGCCGAGGACCGTCCGCCTCGCCGCGCGGATGGGCGGGATCATCGACGACCTGCTCGTCCGCGCCCGGCTCGCCGCGGGCGTGGAACAGCTGAGCATCCAGCCGATCTGGCTCGACCAGCTGGTGGTGGGCGTGGTCGAGGACACCGCGACCGAGGGCGCCGAAGTCACCGTCACCGCCGCGCCGACGAAGGTCGACGGCGATCCCGCGCTGCTGCAACGCGCGATCGGCAACCTTCTCGACAACGCCGTGCGCTACGGCCGTCAGCCGGGCGCGAAGGCGTTCGTGCACCTGACCGTCGCCGGCGGCACCGTGACCGTCGCGGACCACGGCCCGGGTATCGACACCACGATGGCGGGCGACGCCTTCGACCGGTTCGCCAGCACCGGCGGGTCTTCCGGGCTCGGGCTGTCCATCGTGCGCTGGGTCGCCCAGTCGCACGGCGGCACGCTCGCGGTGTACAACGCCGACGAGGGCGGCGCGATCTTCGAACTGCGGTTCCCGGTCAGCGCTTCCTGACCGGGAACCTCGGGCCTCACTGGTTCTTCGCGCCGGAGGCGGCCAATCCTCAACTCCGGTTTTCCTGTTCACGCTCGAGTTCCGCGCCTTGGCCGAGCAGATCGCGCAGCCAGGGCGGGATGTGCGCTTCGTCGCGAGGGAAGGCTTCCAGATCACGGGTGAAGGCGGCCGGGTGCAGCGGTGGCCACCATTTCGGGTCCTCGTCGAAAGCGAACGAGAAACGCGGCGGCGCCCCGTCCTCCAGCACCAGCGTCGCCGAGAACCAGGTCCCACGATCCGCCTCGTACATCCGGGTGCGCAGTTCACGAAACCCACCGCGCACTTCGGCGGGCAGGTCGATGTCCCCGCTCCGCCCGTCGGCCAGCCGGACTTCCGTGGCGTAGTCGTAGGCCAGCACCGTCGCGGACACCGCCAGGCTGATCTTCGCCCAGCCGTCCGGCGCGGCCTCCGCCAGCGCGGACGCGATACCGGTCGTCAGCTCATCCGTCATTCGTCATTCGTCCGCTCCGTAGTGGGTGTCCGGGCCGTAATTGACCTTGGAAGGATCATTCGGGAAGTCTCGCTGCCTGGTCACCCTGGAGAGTTCGATCGGTTTCCCGTCGGGGCCGTGGACGACGTTGCCCTGGGCGTCGACCTGGTGCACCACCTCCTGCCAGCGCATCGTCGTGTTCTCCGGAATACCGTTGCTGCTGCCTTCCATCCGGACCTGATAGTTCTCGATCTTCTGGCCGGGCACGTCGGCGAACTTGCCGAGCTCCGCCTCTTGCGCCCGCCAGGACGCGTCATGGATCCAGCCGTCCCGGTAGTGGCCGCTGTTGGAAGCGGCCATCTGCGGATGCATGTTGACGTACTCGCCGGGGCCGCCCATCTCGTGCGCCGAGAAATGGCCACCCGCCCATCTCACATGGCTGAACAGCTTCTTGTACACGGGGTGGTTCTTGTAGGCCTTCGCCCCTTCTTTACCCGACCTGTTCTGCGACGCGTTGTCACGGAAGTCGTCGTGTTTCCCCTTGAAGACCGGGTCGCCGGTCATCGCGCTCGGCTTCCCGTTGGCACCGATTTCGAAGGTCCAATGCTTACTCGGGTCGTGGAAGTTGGGGACCCGATACTGCGTGTTGGGCTGCAGGGGATGGCGCAGATCAGGGTTGTGGAAAGGCTTCTTGTTCGCGAGCGTCGTCTCGACGTGAGTGACCCTGCCGTCGGCGTCGGTGAAGAACCGGCTGCTCGCGCCGTTCTTGTACCGGACGCCGTACTCGGCGTTCGCCGCCAGCGGCTTCTCCCCCCGCAGCGGCTGCGGGATCCCGTCCTTGTGCAGCTTGCGGTTCCTGGTGCGAGGTTCGACATCGTCGATGACCTTGGGCGAGCCGATCGGATCGTGACCGCCTGGTCGTTCCCTCGGCCCCTCGAACGCCGAGTCGTCCGGACGGTTCCAATCCGCGAACCGTTCGGAATACTCGGGTGAGTCCGGATGGATCGTCCGGGGTGCCGGCACCGGGTCGTAAGGCGGAGGACCAGCGTCATCGGGGACGTGCGCGTCCTCGTGCGGGGTGTGCTGATCCCCGGTGTCGTCACCATCGTGGTCGCGGTGGCCGCCTTCGTGCGGTCCGTCGCCGTCGGGATGTGCCCGCGCCGGTTCCGGGTTGATGGCGGAGTCGATGTCCCGCGGCGGCGGGGGCACGTCCTCGTCCGGAACGCGTGACGGCGGCACGTCGGGATCCGGGGTATGGGGCGGATCCGGGGTGCGGGGCGGATCCGGGGTATGGGGTGGGTCCACACGCTGCGGATGTTCGCCGCCCCGCATCGGGTGTTCCGGCCGCCGGCGGTGGGCGTTGTCGACTACCGGGTCGCCCGACAGGAACCGCGAACCGGGCCTGCGCGGCCCCGGTTCCGCCGCCGGATCCCACATGTTCGAACGATGCGTCCGGGGTCCGCGAGCGGGTGGCGGGTCGGCCGCTCCGCCCGCCGGTCGAGGCGTGGGATCCGGCTTGGGCTCGCGAGGTCCGGTGGGCGTCGGGTCGGGCGGCTCGGGTTTGGGCGGCTCGGGTTTGGGCGGAGGCGGCGTGTCCGGGTCCCCGGCAAGACGGGGTTTGCCCGCGTCGAGGTCCACGTCGACGAACGTGGTGTCGCGTTTCGGGGGAAGGCCGGGGTCGCCGTCCGGCAGGGAGTCCGTTGTGGACTTCTTCTCGGGTGTCTTCTCCTTGTCCTTCGGCGTCGGTTCCTTGGTCGGATGCGGCGTCGGCGGCTCGCTGCTGGGCGTGATGTGGTGCCCCAGGGCCATGTCCTCACCGACGTGCACCAGTCCGAGGACGCGGGCCGTGGTGTAGATCGCCTTCTGTGTCGGCGTCTTCGGCTGGACCGGGGCGGCCGTCGCCCACTCCTGCTGCGCTTTCCGGACGGTCTCGTCCTCGGGGAGCACCGTCGATTCGCGGGTGTCGGCCGGATCGACCCGGTCCGACATGCGGACTTCACCGGTCTCGGGGTTGATGGTGGCCCTCGGCTCGCCCGTGTCCCTCGCCCGATGCCCTGCCGCTTCGGGATCCCCCTCCGCGGTGTTGGTCCGCTCGTGATGGACGGGAGCCTCCTCGTGGCGCGCGGGAGCTTCGGAGGCGGCGGGGCGGGCGGCTTCGGACGGGTTCTCGGCGCGAGCCGGCGTCGTGCCCTCGTGTTCTCGGGCCGGGGCGGCGGGTGCCTCCTCGTTCGCTTTGGGGGCGGGAGAAGCCTGCTCGGGAACGTCCTTTCCGGACGTGTGCCGCGCGCCTTGCTCCATGGTCTCGCCGACGGAACCGGGCCGCGTCGAGGGTTCCGGGCGGGTCGCGGGTTCGGGGTGGGTCGAGGGCTCCGGAGTGGTGTCCGGAGTCCGCTCCTCCGGCGTCCGGGCGGGGCGCCGCTCGTCGGGAACGTGTTCCGGCGTCTTGTCGCCCGGCGGGCGGTTCGGCGGCCGCTCGGGCGGCGGACCGTCCGGTGTCCGGTCCCCCGGCGGATTCGTCGGCGGGGTGTCGTCCGGGGTACGCGGGGTGTGCGGCGGAGGCGGGGTGTCTCCGGCGTGCGCCGGAACCCCGGCCGGTGGGTGCCCGAGCCCCACCTTCGCGAGCAGCGAGTCGACGCCGGGGATCTTGCGGGCGGCCTTCGCGGCCAGTTCGGTGCCGGTGGGGATCTTCGTGATCGCCGTCCCGGCCTTTTCGGCGACACGGCCCACCGCGGCGACCGCGCTGACCTTGCTTCCCGCCGCCGCGGCACCGGCACCGCGGATCGCCGCGCCCGCGCCCTTCGTGCCGAGCACCGCGCTGGCGATGTTGAAGGTGGCCTTGCCCGCCGCCCGGGACGGATCCTCGCTCCAGGTGTCCCAGGCGACCATCGCCTTGCCCGCTTCTTTGAGCGTGTCGCCCATGGCACCGCGTTCGAAACCCGGGAGGCCGACGGTCTGGTCGAGATGCGCCAATGCCGGCGACGTGTAGGTCGCCACGGCCAGGCCGAATTGGCCCAGTCCCTTCCACGCTTGGCCGAACGTGGACCACGAGAAGTGCCTGTCGCTGTAGCCCGCCAACGCGGCGAAGCCCACGAACATCTCGACGGCACCCTCCCAGACACCGACGAAGAACTCGCCGATGTTCCCCCAGAAACCGTGCGATTTCGGCTTCTTGGGCTGCTTTGTCTCCCCACCCGCCGGTTTGCCGACCTTGGTCGCGAAGTCGTTCATCATCGTCGCGATCCCGTGAGCGACCTTGATGGCGAACACCGTCCGCGCGGCCCAGCTGGTGCACCGGCCGAAGAGCTCGTTGTTGTCGGAGATGTTCTTCCGGATGGCGTTCTTCGCCGAGACGACGAGTTCCCCGTATTCGCGGCAGGTCCCGGACAGGCCGTCCATCACGACCGCCATCTCCTTGATCCCCGTTTCGCCGAGCGAACCGTTGTTCATGGAGTGGATGGCGTAGTAGAGCTCGAATCCGGCGGCGTCGGTCCAGACCTTGCGCAGCTCACCGGCTGCGTTGTCGGAAAGCTGGACGGCGTCGCGCAACGCCTTCGCGGATTCCGTCCACGCCGTCGCGAGGTTCCCGGCGGCGGTCTCGCTGTCCAGGGGCCACAGGGCTTCCTTGGGCTGCCCGCCGTTCTGGACCACCCAGTTCCAGAGATCCCCGTCCGGTTCGACGATGTCGGTCATGGCCGCGGCGGTTTCACCGGTCGTACTGGCCGGCTGCGGCGGCGTCAGTGGCCTCGTAGGCCCGCACCGCCTGGCCGCCGTTGTCCGCCAGCTGCCGGTAGATACCCGGGACCGGGTCCATGGCACCGACCACCGCGGTCTTCGGTTCCGCGTAGAAGGCGGTGAAGGCACGGCCGAGCGGGCCGCCGCCGATCTGTCCTGGGGCGTCGATCTTGCCCCGCTGCGACGACCAAGCCTGTTCGAGGACGTCCCCGGCGGCCCGCAGCCGGCTCAGTTGCCCCATCGTCTCCACGGGAGACATGTCGATCTTCCCGTCCTTGTCGCGATCGATGCCGCTCACCGGACCCTCCGGTCCAATTCGTGCAGCAGCGGATCGAACCGCAGATCCGTCGTCTCGCGGGTGGCGTCGGCGGGAAGGAAGCCCGCGACGATCTCCATGACCTCTTCCTGGGAGCGTTCGACGGCCCGGTGGAAGGTCTCGGTGATGTCCTTGGCCAGTGCGGCCGAATCGGGCGACCGGTAGATCCGCGGGTCCAGCCACAGTTCGATGAGCTCACCGGCGCCGCCGACGGTCACGCCGATCAGCCCGTCGTCCGACTCGGCGGTGGCGCGGATGCGGGCCATCCGCCCTTGGGTGGACCGGATGTCGTCGGCCATCCGGCCGTACTCGGCCCGCATGTCCAGCGGGAACGGCGATTCCATGGCACCTCCCCTTGTTCTCGTCCTCGCCAGCTTGTCGGCGCCGGATGTCTCGCGGGGCCGCGTGACCGGTTGCTGTCACCGGGACTCGTCGCGCCGCTTCGCGCACGACCATGGGAAATGGAGAAAGGAGCCGACCGGATGACCTTCGAAGTGGTAGGCCTGTGCCGCCGGGAACCCGATGCCGACACCCTGGTCTCGGCGATCCGGGCCGCGAGCCCGCTGTCCGAAGTGGACGTCGACGAAGACCGGATGCTGTTCCTGCTGCGGCATCCGGATGGAGGGGTGCTGCTGGCCATCGAGAGCGGGCGGCTGGTCCGGGTGCCCGGCGAGACGCGGCGGCTGCTCGGCGTGGACATGCCGTCACCGGTGTGGTGGGTGGAAGGCCGGGCCCGGGACGGGGACCCCGAAGCGGAAACCGCGGCACGGGAGTTCGCCGCCTCCCTGGTCGCCACCACCGGCGGAACGGCGTGGTCGAGCCGATGACCGGACATCCCGCCGCCGACCGCGCCACGTCCGAAGCCCTCGTCGTCGAACAGTTCCGCGACGTGGTGCCCGCTTCGACCTGGCTGGTCGACGCGGCGAAGACCGCCGTCGACAGTGGACGGGTCCTGCAACTGGTCACCGGCACGCGAAGCGGTCTCACGTACCCGCTCGAGTCGCTGCTCGCCGACGCGCGCGCCGGTTGGGTCGTCCGCGACGACTTCGGTGAGTATCGCGACGGCTTCCTGGGGCTTCCCTTGGCCTGGAACGGCCTCCGGTTCGTCCCTGGCCAAGGTGCGACGATCCCCGAGCCCCGGGAGTATTCGCCGGGCGGCGGGGATCTCGAGGTCCGGATCACCACGTCCTACCCGGCGGGGGAACCACTCCGGATCGGCCGGAGCGCCGAGATCGCGATGCGGGCGATCACCGGCGCCGGGCCGCTCGGCTGGGGCGTCGCGGAACCGGTGACCGAACCCTGGTCGGCGTCCGAGGTTTCGGCTCATTGCCTCGTCCGGGCGCCGCGGCCCGCCTCACTGGTCATCACCGGGGAAGGCGTGACGGGGCGGCTTCAGGTGTCGCAAGTGGACGAAGACGTCGTCGAGGAGCTGCGGCTCAGCGGTCCCCTGGCAGGCTCGGTGGACACCCGCCGCGTCGAAGACCTCGCCGCCGAATGCGCGGGCACCGTGACGCGCATGGTCGTCGCCGCGCATCCCGGCCGGGTCCACGGTGTGCGCGGCACGGTCCCCGCGCCACCCGCGCTGCCCTACGGAGTCCTTTTCGGACACGAGGTGGTCTCGGCCTTCGGCGTGGCGCACGCGCAGCGGACCCCGGCCGCGCGGGTGAAACTCCTCGGTGCCGGTGCCCGCAAGGCCGTCTGGTGCCGGTTCGACGGCGGCGCTTCGGCACCGTTCGAGCAACTCACCGACATCCTCCACCACTACGGCAAGCCCATCGGGAGCTGAACCAGTGAAGCGGAACCAGGTGGCCGCGATGGCCGCCGTGCTCGCCATGACGGCCCAGTTCTTCGGAACCACGCCCCCGGCCCTGGCGGCTCCCCCGTCCGGTGCGTGTCACACCCCGGAACCGGCACGGTCCGCGGTGCAGGCGCAACCCTGGGCGCAGCAGGTCGTCGACCCACGACGGGCGTGGCCGCACAGCCGGGGCGGCGGGGTGCTCGTCGCGGTGGTCGACTCCGGTGTCGACGCGGACCACCCGCAGCTCCAGCGGCCGGGGAAAGTCCTTCCCGGCCGGGACTTCTATCTCGCCGGGAGCTATCCCGGCGCGTTCGACTGCGTGTCGCACGGCACCGGCGTCGCGGCGATCGTGGCCGCGGATCCGGTGCCCGGTATCGGTTTCCACGGAGTCGCGCCGGACGCGCGGATCCTGCCGGTGCGGATCAGCGATCGCGATGTCGGCGACCAGGGCGAATCGCTGCGGATCGATCCGCAGGTCGTGGCGAACGGGATCCGGTACGCCGCCGACCAGGGCGCCAGGGTGCTGAACCTTTCGCTCGCCGGGCACGAAGACTTCGCCGTCATCCGTGACGCCGTCGCGTACGCGGTCGCGCGGGACGTCCTGGTGGTGGCCGCGGCGGGCAACGCGCAGAAGGACGCGACCACCGAACTGCCGTCCTATCCGGCCTCCTATCCCGGCGTGCTCGCGGTGGGCGCGGTGGACATCGACGGCGCGCGGATCCAGGGTTCCCAGATCGGCCGGTACGTCGATCTGGTCGCGCCAGGGGCCAAGGTGCTGACCGCGACGCGGGTGGCGGGCCACGCCTATGTCGACGGCACGAGTTTCGCGGCGCCGTTCGTCACCGGCACGGCGGCACTGGTGCGGTCGGCCTGGCCCGGCCTGAGCGCCGCCGAGGTCGCGCAACGGCTGGTGGCGACGGCGGCCCCGGCACGCGGCGGTGAGGGCAGTCCCGCCTACGGCGCCGGGCTGATCGACCCGTACCGGGCGGTGACCGACGGGCTCGATCCGCAGAAACCCGCCGCCCTGCCCGCGTTCGTCCCGCCGGCGCCCGACCAGGCGCGGCTCGACCGGGAGGCCGGTGACGCGCGGACGGCGGAGCTCGCGAAGTGGCTCACCGTCGCCGCGGTGAGCGGAATCGTGCTGGCCACGCTGATCGCGGTGCTCGCGCCCCGGGGACGGCGTCGTCGCTGGCAGCCCGCCCTCGCGGCCGCCGTGCCGGATCGGCCCGCCGTCGTCGAACCGCCAGAACAGGTCTTCCTGGTCTCCGACGGTTCGTGAGCGCCACGACCAGTACAGGGGTCATCCGGGTTCGGGGTCGGACCGAAAGGCGTGACTCGCGTGATCAGACGCCGAACTCGCGTGTTTGGAGGCGGAACTCGGTGTGCGGTGTCTGATCACGCGAGTTCCGCCTCTGATCACGTGTGTGCGGTGTCTGCTCACGCGTGATCGCCCTTTCCGGCAGCGCCGAGTGTTGCGAAAGCCACTTTCGCAACCTTGAACGTTGCGAAAGTGGCCTTCGCAACGTCGGCCTGCCCACCGGTCCGCGGGGGCGCGGAGGCGCGGAGGTCGTGAGTGGTAAGTGTCGTTCTAACGACACTTACCACTCACGACCCCCTGCACCGACCACTCACCGGCACCCTCACCCACCACCCGGACATGGAGAATCCCCGGAGCGCGACACTCCGGGGATTCTCCGTACTTCGACGGGTCAGCTGAAATAGGCGCCGCACTGCTTGACGCAGTTCTCATAGCCGTACGCCGACGAAGTCGTCGCACTGCCCTGGTGCTGGCCACGCTGGATGTCTTCGCCAGCGATCTTGTGGTCCTGCATCGTCTTGGCGTGCATCTCGTCGTTGTTCTGGCCACCCCAGAAGTCCTGCGAAAGCAACGCCTGGCGCAACTGGTCGTCCAGCGACTGCCCGTGCTGGTCCATGGCGGTCTTCAAGCCACCGGCGATCGCGTGGAGGTCACCGAAATTCGCCGCGACAAGTCCGTCGGCCATTTTCTTCCCCTTTCGGTCAGCAGGTCTAGATGACCTGCGAGATGGCGGTGGTCCCCGAGTCGTCCGCGTCGGAGTAGCGGGTGGCCACCTGGGTGATGTTGTCGGCCATGACGTCGATCCTCTGGGTGTTCGTGCCCCAGTTCCCCTGCCTGGTGAATTCCACCCCCTCGAACGCCTTGCTCGCCTGGCCGTGCCAGCCCGAACTCAAGCCCTGGATGCTGCTGAGACTCGACTGCACCTGCGCGTTGATGTCTTCGCCGATGGCCCTGGTCTTCAGGCCGAACGAGGCCATCTCCGGTGTGGCACCGTAGATCTGGTCGTAGCTCACGTCTTCCTCCGTTCCACGACGTAGGTGATCTCTTGCTTCTGCCAAATTAGTGAGCGATCACGGCGCTTTCCGGTGGTCGGCAGCTTCCTGCCAGCCCGGTCCCCCGGCCACCCCGGTGGCCGACGATCGGTGGCGTGTCGACAGTCGTGGTGAAGCGCCCCACCCGCAGGCCGGGTCCGGAGATGCCGTCCGGCGAGCTGATCCTTCAGCCACCGCCGGAGATCCCGCCCCCGCCCGGGCGCCAATGGGCCCAGGTGCTGATGGTGCTGCCGATGGTGGCGATGACGGCCGGGATGCTGCTGATGTATTCCGGCAGCATGGGCGGGTCGATGCGGTTCGCCATCTACGGGATCATGGGCGTCGGCATGCTCGGCATGGTCGTCATGGGTTTCCTGCAGGGCGGCGGCCCGAGCAAACGGGAGATGGGCCACGCCCGCCGGAAGTACCTGGGGCATCTCGCCCAGCACCGGTTGCGGCTGCGGCGTTCGATCCGGAAACAGCGCGAGGCGATGGAGTACCTCCACCCGGATCCGGCCACCTTGTGGTCCCTGGCAGGCAGTTACCGGCTGTGGGAGCGGCGCAAGGAGGATCCGGACTTCGGTGTCGCCCGCCTCGGGCTGAGCGCGCAGGCCCCGGGCACCACCTTGGTCACGCCCGACACCAAACCGCTCGAAGAGCTCGAACCGCTGTCCGCGCTGGCGCTGCGCCGGTTCATCACCACCTATTCCACTGTGGACAGGCTGCCGATCGCCATCGCGGTCAACGGCTTCAGCCGGGTCTACCTGCGCGGCGACCGGGCGGCCGCGCTCGGCATGCTGCGCGCGACGCTGAGCCAGCTGGCCACCCTGCATTCCCCGGACGATCTCCGGATCGCGGTCTGCGCCGGTGAGGAACACCGCGCGGACTGGGAATGGACCAAATGGCTGCCGCACGCGCTGCACCCCGAACGCACGGACGCCCTCGGACCGCTTCGCCTGGTGGCGCCGAGCATCCCGGCGCTGGAGTCGATGCTGGAGGAGGAACTCGCCAAACGGCCGAGGTTCGATCCCGAATCGGACGTCCGGCTGCCCGGGCCGCATCTGGTGGTGGTGCTCGACGGCGGAGCGGTCGCCGGCTCCTCCCATCTCATGACCGGGGGCGGCGTCGAAGGGGTGACCGTCGTCGACCTGACCACCATGCCGCCGCGGGCGCTCGACCGGACCACCGTCGTGCTCGCCGTCGACGAGGGCGGCGACCTGCTCAGCGAGACGATCGACGGCGAGGCGCCACTGGGCAAGGCGGACGCTCTGGGCGCCGTCGCGGCCGAAGGACTCGCGCGGCAGCTGGCACCGCTGCGGCTGACCGCGGGCATGCGGGGCGAGACCCCGATGAGCACCGAACTCGGCCTGGCGGAACTGCTGGAACTGGGCGACCCCTACGAATTCGACCCGGCCGACACCTGGGAGCCGAGGCCGAACCGTGACCGGCTCCGGGTCCAGTTCGGCATCCAGGCCGACGGCGCCCCGATCGAACTCGACCTCAAGGAATCGGCACAGGACGGCATGGGGCCGCACGGTCTGCTGATCGGCGCCACCGGCTCCGGCAAGTCGGAACTGCTGCGCACGCTCGTCCTCGCGCTGGCTGTCACGCATCCGCCGAGTTCGCTGAACTTCGCGCTGGTCGACTTCAAGGGCGGCGCCACCTTCGCCCGGCTGGACGCCTTGCCGCACACCAGCGCGGTGATCACCAACCTCGCCGACGAACTGCACCTGGTCGACCGCATGACCGACGCGATCAACGGCGAACTGATCCGTCGCCAGGAGTTGTTGCGGGCGGCGGGAAACTTCTCCTCCTTGCGCGACTACGAGAAGGCGCGGGCGGCGGGGGCACCGCTGCCCGAGGTGCCGACGCTGCTGGTGATCTGCGACGAGTTCTCCGAACTGCTGTCCGCCAAACCCGACTTCATCGACATGTTCGTCCAGATAGGACGCGTCGGACGGTCTCTCGGCGTGCATCTCCTGCTCGCGTCGCAGCGCCTCGAAGAGGGCAGGCTGCGCGGTCTGGAAACCCATCTGTCCTACCGGGTCGGGCTCCGCACCTTCTCCGAGATGGAGAGCCGGGCGGTGCTCGGGGTCACCGACGCCTTCAAACTTCCGCGCGCCCCCGGGCACGGATTCCTCAAGGTCGGGACCGAGACGATGGACCGGTTCCGCTCCGCCTACGTCTCCGGGGTGTACCAGCGTGCCACCGGCGGGGTCGCCACCACGCCGGGAGAACGCCTGGTGTTGCGCGAGTACACGACCGCCTACGTCGCCGAGGAGTTCGACGTCGAGCCGGAGGAGACCGCCGAACCGGACGAAGACACCGCCGTCGGCGAGACCTTGCTGGACATCCTCGTCGACCGGCTGGAAGGCCAGGGCACGCCCGCCCATCAGGTCTGGCTGCCGCCGCTGGACGAATCCCCGACCCTGGACGCGCTGCTGCCCCCGCTGGTCGCGGATCCCCAGCGTGGTCTCACCACCGGGACGAGCGGTGCGCTGCGGCCGGTGCTGGGCATCGTGGACCGCCCGTTCGAACAACGACGCGACCCGCTGACGCTGGACCTGAGCGGCGCCGCGGGACACGTGCTGGTGCTGGGGGCGCCGCAGACCGGGAAGAGCACGGTCCTGCGCACGCTGATCACCAGCCTCGCGCTCACGCACACCCCCCGGGAAGTCCAGTTCTACTGCCTCGACTTCGGTGGCGGGAAGCTCACGTCGATCGCCGGTCTGCCGCACGTCGCGGGTGTTTCGGGCAGGCTCGACACCGGCGCCGTCCGGCGGACGGTCGCCGAGGTGGCGACGATCCTGGCCCAGCGGGAGCGGATGTTCGCCGAGCACCAGATCGACGGCATCGCCACCTATCGCAGGCTGCGCGCCGAGAACCGGTTCCCGGCGGAACGGCACGGCGACGTCTTCCTCGTCATCGACGGCTGGCAGACCCTGCGCAACGACTTCCCCGAGCTCGAGGAAACGGTCGGCGACATAGCCGGGCGCGGGCTCTCCTACGGCGTGCACGTGGTGGCGGGCTGCTCGCGGTCGTTCGATCTGCGGATGAACGTCCGGGATCTGTTCGCCAGCAGGCTGGAACTGAAGATCGGCGATCCGATCGACTCCGTCATCGACCGGCGTGCCGCGATGAGCGTGCCCGCCGACTCACCGGGACACGGCATCGCCATGAGCGGGCACCAGATGCTGATCGCGCTGCCCCGGATTGACGGCGTCACGGAGGCGGACGACCTCGCCGACGGCGTCGGGACACTCGTCGAAGCGGTGAAGTCGGCTTGGCCGGGTGAGCCCGCGCCGTCGGTCCGGCTGCTGCCCGGAATCCTTCCCTACGAGGAACTTCCCGCCACCGACAGCAAGACTGGCGACGAGGCGGGGCTCGCTGTCGGGATCCTCGAACGGGACCTTTCGCCGATGCGGCTCGACTTCGCCGCCGACCCGCACTTCTTCCTGCTGGCGGACACCCAGAGCGGCAAGACGTCGTTCCTCCGGGTGCTCGCCAAGCGGATCCAGACGGCCTACCGGCCCGACGAAGCCCGCGTCATCCTGATCGACCATCGCCGGAGCCTGCTCGGCGAGGTCGGCGAGGAGCACCTCCTCGGCTACGGCACCAACGACGAGCTCAGCGGGCGCCTGCTCGCCGAAACCGCCACGGCGCTGAAGAAACGGCTCCCCGGGCAGGACGTCACACCCGAGCAGCTGCGGAAGCGGAACTGGTGGTCGGGGCCGGAGATCTTCATCCTCGTCGACGACTACGACATGGTCGCCACGCACAAGGAACATCCGCTCATGGCGTTGCAGCAGCTGATCGCGCAGGGCTCTGACATCGGCCTGCACGTGGTGCTGGCCCGGCGCACCGGTGGCGCGGGACGCGGGCTGTTCGAACCCTTCCTCGGCAGGCTGCGGGAAGTCGGCACGCCCGGACTGATGATGTCCGGCGACCGCGACGAAGGCCCGCTGCTGGGCGGGATGCGGGCGCAGGTGCTGCCGCCGGGTCGCGGCTGGCTGGTGGATCGCCGCGGCCAGAAGGACTTGGTGCAGCTCGCGTGGCTGCCCCCGCAGGACTGACCCACCGAAACGACGTGAGGAGTGACGATGAGCGGTGACGGCATCAAGGGCGACACGGACGCCATGCGGGAGTTCTCCGCGCTGATCTCGGCGAGCATCGAGGCGACCCCGGTCAGCCCCATTTCCCGGATCAAGGACTCGACACCGTGCCCGGGCGGGCTTTTCGACCTCTGCCAGCATCTCACGAGCACGGAGAACGAAACCATCCCGAAGCTCCAGACCTTCATCACGATGGTCGAGCAGGGTTTCGCGGCTTACGCCTCGTTCGTCCAGCAGACGGCCATGAACTACATCCGGGCCGATGAAGCGGGCAGGCGGGAGATCTTGACCGCTTTCGTCACGCGGCCGGCGGGAGACCTCCCGGAGATCGATCCCCGGTTGCTCGACCCGCGTGCCGGACAGCGCTGAGGAGATCGTCATGGCGTCCATCGAGGACATGTACCAGCAGATCTACAACGAGGTGCAGGGCCACATCCCCAAACTGGTGGTCACCGGATGGCTGTGGCGGGAGGCCAGGACCTGGCTCGACGAACAGGCCGCTCTGCTGCGCAGGCAGGCGAATCAGCTCGTCACGCAGGACAGGTGGCCGGACGCGGCGGGACGGCAGTTCTTGGACAGGGTGAACACGGACCTCGCCACCATCAGGTCCTGGACCGACCCGGGCTCGAAGGTCACCGTCGGGAATCACGTCAGCAAGTCGAACGTGTTCGACACCATGAACGCGCTGGACAGCGGGCTGTGGGCCGCCCAGCGCGCCGCGGAGAAACAGGTCATCCACTACAACGGACTGTCCGATGAGGAGAAGAACAAGCAGCGGCAGGGCATCGAGGGGAACATCGCCGGCGAGATCACCAAGCTCACCCCGCTGTACCAGGCCGCGATCCAGGGGTTGAAGAGCGCCGTCGGCGTGCCCTGGACAGGGCCCAGAGCGGCCACTTCCCGGCAGAGTCAGCCGGGTCCGGCCTCGAACCCCGGCCCCTCCTCGGCTTCCCCCAGTGCCGCACCGTCGCCCACCGAGCCGCAACCGCAGGAACCCGCCCCCACGGAGAAAGAAGCGCCGGGGACGACGGATCCGCTCAAGGACGCCCTCGAAGCGGCGCCGGGAGCTTTGGACGCGTTGAGCCAGCTGATGCAGTCCACACAGGATCTTCTCGGCGGCGGAACGGGTTCTCCCAGTCCTTTACCGGTCGCCCCGGTCGATCCGCTCGGCCCGGGTGATCCGCTCTCGCCCTTGGGAAGGGTAGAGCCGCTCGACCGGCTCGGCGACGGTACGGATCCTTCGGGCCTGCCGAGTCTCGCCGGTGGCGGGGTGAGCCCCGTCGGTGGTTCCGCCGCCGGAGGATCGCCGTCCCCGATGGCTCCGTCCGGCCCGACGCCGCCAGGAGGAATCGGCGACGCCGTCGCGCCGATGGCGACGTCCTTGTCCACCAAGGGTTCCGGCGGCGCGAGCGCGTCCGGCAGTCCGGGCGCGATGCCGCCGGCACAGCAGCAACCGCAGCACGGCGGAGCGAAAACGGGCGGCGGGATCAAACCGGGTGCCGCGGAGCACGCGGCCACCGGACGGTCCCGCGAGCGGAAACCCGGTGCGACACCGGGGGTTTCGCTGCTCGGCCGGTCCGGGCGCGGGCGTCCGGTCACCCGGGCCGCGGAACCGGCCCCCGCACCCCGGCGGTGGGACCAGGAGAACGAGACGGTCCAGCTGCTCGACGAAGAGTTGTGGCAGGTCGAACAGGAAGACACCAAGGGTCCGCGCTACCGCGCCGGACAGTGAGGAGGGGTAGATGCCCGATCGAATCAACGCGGATACCGAGTCGATGAGCGCTTATTCGAGCAAGCTCACCGCACCGGAAATGCCGCCGTCACTCGCGCGGCTGGGGACACCGCCGAATCTGACCGGTCTCTTCGAAGGCATCGCGATGTCGGTGCTGGACAAGGCCGCCACCGCGAGTGTGGCCGCCTTCATGGCGAAGATGACCGAAGAGATGGTCACCGACTCGGCGAAGGTCAAGGCCGCCGCGCTCACCTACAGCGCGGCCGACGTCACCAGCGCCCTCGAACTGGCCACGTCCGCCACCAAGGTGCTCAAGCAGGGCATCGACCTGGTGAAGAAGACGGCCGGATCCGGGCAGCAGCAACCGTCCACCACCGAGAAACCGGCCGACCAGCCTGTGGGCGACGCCCCACAGGACCTTGTCTGAGGAGCTGATCATGGCTGTTCCCTACAATCTGCTGCCGATCGAGGCGCATCTGGCGATGATCACCGCCGAACAGGCCAACATCGCCGTTCTCACCGACGCGGCACGCATGTGGACCGAATCCCGCGCCTGGATCGAAAACGCTTCGGCCGAATTGCACACGCGGGTGGGCGAGCTGTCGCCGACCTGGCAGGACGACGCCGGCCGCGCCCACGAAGAGAAAGCTCAGCGCTCGCTCGCGGAGCTCAAGTTCTGGGGTGAGCGCATCGACCTGGCCCAGCCCGCCGAAACGCTGACGACGCTGGCGGGCGGGATCCAGGAGACCATGCAGGAGGTGTCGCTTCTGCACAGTCAGTACATGGCGGCGATGAGCAGCCCGCTCACCGCTTGGGCGGCTCCGCTCATCCAGCAGGCGTCGGGCGCGCGGATGACCGCGCTCGGCGCGCAGTTCGACATGTCGATGCTCAAGGTCGTCTCGGCTTCCGGGATCCAGCAGCCGGACCACATGATGCCCGAGATGCCGCAGCCGGCCGCGGAGGGGAACTCCCCCGCGGACTTCATCAAGGCGGCCGAAGCGGGGATGAACGCCCTTTCGGAACTTCAGGGACTGGCCGAATCGGCCGGTGTCGGCGGCGGGAGCGGCGGAACCCTGCCGGAGGGCTCGCTGCCGAACATTCCCGGCTACGACGGATCTTCCGGGGTTTCGCTCGCCGGGCTCGCGCCGCTGCCGACCGCGGCCGGAGCGGTCCCCGCGCTCGGCGGGCTCGGCGGGCTGCCCGGCGGTTCGGGGGCGCCACCGGTGCCGACCGGGCTGCTCGGCGGTATCGGTGTGGCAAGCGGGATGGCGGGTCTCCCCGTGGCGGCCAAACCGATCGGGACGAAGAAGGCGCCCAGCCTCGCTTCCGAGATCCAGCCGGGAGCCGCGTCCCCGTCCACCGCGAAGGCGGCGGCCACTCCGATGTCGCCGATGTCGTCACCGCACACCGGCGCGCAGAACACGGCGAGCACGCTTCGTCCCTCTTCCGGCGACCAGCCGACGGGGCGGAACGGTTCGGCCAAGCGCGCGTCGTCCGGGAAGAGCGACGGGGTTCCGGCGAAGCTGCGCGGCCGGGCCGCCAACACTCCGGAGGCCGGGTTCACACTGGCGCGCGGACGGCGGCCGGACTCCCGCTGAGCCGAACACGACGAAGGGAGCTTTCCCCGCATGTGATGCGGGGAAAGCTCCCTTCGTCGTGTGAGACGCGGGGAAAGTCCCCTTCAGCCGCCCAGGGTCTGGCGCCGGGCGGCGGCCGGGTCGAGGCTCGGTCCCTCGGGCAGCCGCGCCACCAGACCGGCGGGCAGCCGGACCGGACGCGCGGACGGGTACCCGAGCATCTTGAGGACATCGGGCGAGGCCAGCGGATAGCGGCGCCCCATGTCGGTCACGACGGTCAGGGTCCCGGCGGGTGCCTGCGCCGAAGGCATCGCCTCGACGAGGATCGCGCTGCCCGGCGGCACGTGGACGCGGTCCGCGAGCGGGGTCCCGCCCGCGGTCCGGCGGGCGGTGGTGGACATCGGATCCGCGGTGGGCAGCGTGGGATCGACGGTCAGCGAAGGGGCCGCGGAGCCGTCACCGAAGGAGGCACAGACGGTGGCGTCCTGATCGCGCAGGCGCGCGATGGCCGGACGCGTGGCCGGCGCGGCGCCCGCTTCGGCCTGGATCGGGTCCAGCTGCCGTGACATGGTCGCCAGCGAAGGCGGCAGCGGCACGGTCTGGGGTTCGGTGCCGGGGTAGGCGGCCATCATCTGGGCGCTCGCGCGCTGGACGTCGTACTGCAGTTCGGTGATCGGCCGCAGCGCGTCCCGTTCGGCGAGGTAGTGCTGCTGCCCGCCGCCGGAGGTCCGCACCATCAGCAGCATCCCGTTCCGGATGTCGCTCCGGCCCGGTACCGCGGTGGACACCTCACCCGCCGCCGCCACCGGGAGCGGGCCGATCGGCGCGCCTTCCGGGAGGACGTCGAGCCAGGCCCTGCCGACCCGCGCCCAGGGCTCGGCGGTCAGCGCCAGGCCGGTGCCGACGGCGCCGTAGTCGTTGATCCGGTGCCGGTGCCCGCGCCAGACGACGAACCGGTCGCCGGTCGACGTCGACTCCACCAGCAGCGCCTGGTCTCCCAGTTCCGCGCCGCCGGACGGCGAGACACCCGCCAGCAGCACCGATTCCTCGATCCGGCTGCCCGCCAGGTCGCTCGCGGGCGCGGAGCACAGCGACCACGCTCCGGTGAGCAGCTTTTCGGGGCCGGGCAAGCCGTCCGGCGCGTCGGCGATGCCGATCCTGGGCCCGCGCGGGACTCCGGCGAGCGAATCGCGCGAAACCCGTTCCGTGGTGCCGTGTTCGCCGAGCAGCAGCAACGCGGACGCGTAGTTCGCCACCGGATGCAGCCGCTCGTCCAGGTAGACGTAGCGGGTGCCGCTCTCCTTCTCCACGATGACGGCGGCGTTCTTGCGCCAGGCGTTGTTCCCGCCGGGCACGATCATCCCGTAGACCCCGACGCACGCCAGCGCCACGATCGCCACCGCGATCCCGGCGAACGTGGCGCCGGACGGACGGCGGAACGGCGGCTGCTCCGGGTCGGTCTCCCTGGTCACGAGCGCGGAAATCGCGCGCTGCACCAGGAACTGGTACGCCTGGAGCTGATCTCGTTTGGACGCCATGGTTTCAGCCCCCCAGCCCGCGCACGTAGCCGTACAGACCGAGCACCGAGCACGCCACCGGGACGACGGCGATCATCACGAGGATCTCGAAGTATTCGGCGATCCGGCCGAGATACGGGTTCGCGGCGCGGGTGCTCAGCACGACACCGGAGGCGATCACGCCCGCCGCCACCGCCAGCGACAGCGGCCCGGCCAGCACGAGCAGCAGCGAGCGGTCCGTCATGAGCGGACCCGCGAGCAGGCAGCCGGCGCCGAAGATCCCGGTCACCAGCAGCAGCGAGCGCTGCCGCAGGATCGGGTACAACCGTGCCCGCACGAGGAAACCGGCCGTGAGCAGGGCGACGAGGACGACGGCCGCCTCGCTGTCGCTGCGGATGAGCTGCAGCTGGCAGTACATGACGACGATCGCCGCGCCGCCGAGCATGCCGGTGAGCAGCGCGTCCGCCCTGGCCACGGCGGCGTGCACGAGGTCGAGCGGCGGCTGCGGATCGTCGCGGACGAGGTCCGCGGTCGACCGCGGCAACACCGGCATCGGCACCCGGCCGAGCCGCAGCGCCAGTGGCGCGAACGTGGTCGACAGCGCGAGCACGCCGCCGCCGATCACCGCCGCGGACCGGTAGCCCGCCAGGTCGTCGAAGGTGGCCAGCCAGCCGCCGAGCACCCCGAGCAGGCCGACGGTGGCCGCCCCGGCGAACAGTTCCGGCGCGGCGGTCACCCCGAGCCGGCCGACGACGGCCGCGAGCAGCAGCGCCGCGCTCCCCAGCAGCAGATGCCCGGCGGACAGTTCGCCGATCGCGTCGTCGCCTGCCAGCACCAGACCGCCGCCGGTGAAGGCGAACGGCAGCGCGACGGCGGCGAGCACCGCCCCGGCCCCGGCGTCACGCAGCGCCCGCGCGAGCAGGACGCCCGCGGCCAGCAGCAGCGCGGAGACCGCCAGCGCCCAGGACGCCGGGGATGTCCACGGCGGACCGGCACGCAGCACCGCGAGCAGACCGAACGACATCGCCACCGCGCCGGCGGCCAGCCCGGTCCACCGCGTGTGCCGCGGCCCCCAGGCCTTCCCGGTGCGGCCGGAGCCGGTGGCGATCGCGTCCACGAGGTCGTCGTACTCGGGCTCCGGCCATTCGGCGCGGCGCGGCGTCAGATGGAGGATCTCCCCGTCCCGGACCCGGTGCGCGCCCAGCGTCCGGTCCAGATCGAAGGCCGTCCCGTCGGCGCGGCGCAACTGCCAGCCGCCGCCGGGGACCCCGTCGTCGGCCATGCCTTCGCCCGCCCGCGCGAGCAGTCCGGGGAGGATTTCGGCGACGGACGCGTGTTCCGGCAGCGCCATGTCGATGCGCCGGTGCGGAGTGGTGATGGTGACCCTGACCAGGCCGGCAGTCTGCATGGGAAAAGACTCCGCCGCCGAGGGGTCCGCCGGGCCGTCACGGCAGGAACCTGCCGCCGGGAAAGCACGACGGATCCGGCCTTCTTGCGCGACAATGGGGTCATGGACATCGAGACCAACGGCGGACCGAGGCTGCTCGCCCAGGGCCCCGTCGCCACCGTGTTCGCGGGCCGGGATCCCGCCACGGGCAACGACTTCGCGGTCAAGATGTTCCCCGGCTCCTTCGACCGCGAGACGACGTCGTGGATCGAACGCGAGCGGAAGGCGCTGGCCGCGGTGCGGTCGACGAGGTCGGTCGTGCAGATCGACGAGATCCTCGCCCATCCCGACGGCCGGTCCGGTTTCCGCCGTGAACTGTTCCCTGGTTCACTCGCGAATCTGCTGGATTCCGGTACCCGGCTTGCCGTTCCCGACGTGCTCGCCCTCGGTGCCGCGATCGCGTCGGCGCTCGCCGCGGCGCACGGGGCCGACGTCGTGCACGGCGGCGTGAGCCCGCACAACGTGCTCTACCGCGCGTCCGGCGAGTTCGTGCTCGCCGACTTCGGCGTGGCCCTGCGGCGGCGTTTCCCGCGCGATCCGATGTACGCCGTCGAGTACACCGCGCCGGAAACCCTGCGCGACGACACGCTTTCCCCCGCGTCCGACCTTTATGGACTCGGCGCGGTGCTCTACGCCGCGTTGACCGGCACGCCGCCCTTTCCCCGGCACACCGGGCAGCAGCCCGGCGAGCGGATCCTCCAGGTGCTGCGGGAACCGGTCGCGCCGATCCGGGATCCGGCCGTCCCGAACGAGCTCTCCGCGACGATCTTCCGGTTGCTGGCCAAGGAACCGGCCGACCGGCCACCGGACGTCGCGTCGCTGGCCCGGCAGTTCACGAAGCTGCGCCTGCCCGGCGGCGAGGTCGCCGGCGCGGAATCCGCCGACGCCCCGAGCGAAGACGAACCCGAGGTCGAGTTCGACGACTTCGCCGAGATCCACCGGCCCGCCGCCCCGGCTCGGCCGGTCCCCGCCGCGCCGGTCCAGGTGGTGCGAACGCCGCCGTCGGGCGGGCGCACGCTGATCCGCGAATTCAGTGGCCCCCTCAAGACCGAACGCCGGATTCCCTGGCGGCCCATCGCGCTGGCCGGCGCCGGAGTGCTCGTCGCCGGGCTCGCCGTCGTCCCGCTGTTCCTCGGACCGGCGGAGATCGGCGGACAGGCCGTCCCGGTGGCGGCCGCGATCCCGCCGCCGTCACCGGCTTCCGCGCCCGCCCCCGACGTCAAGCTGGCGCTCGCGCCGCCGCAGGACCAGAGCGATCACGTGCAGCTGACCTGGACCGCGGTGGGCGATCTGGACTTCGTGGTGATCATGGCGGGCGAACGGCTGGAGACCAAGCAGCTCGTCGCCCACCGTCAGCGCAGCCTGGACGTCCCGGTCGACCCGGCGCGCCGGTACTGCTTCCAGCTCCGGGCGACCGACGGCCGCCACATCTACACGACCGAACCGGTCTCGATCCGCGGCGCGCGCTGCAACCCCTGACTCAAGTGGGTCGTGAGGTGCGGACTCAATGTTGCGAAAGCCACTTTCGCAACATTGAAGGTTGCGAAAGTGGCTTTCGCATCACCTCCGGGACATGGCACCCCACAGGACACCTATGGCTTACGGCTCAAGAGAACCTTGATCGCCCTGCCCGCCAGACCGCGCTGGGCCGAGGTGGTCGTGAGTGGTAAGTGTCGTTAGAACGACACTTACCACTCACGACCACCTGGACCGAATCGATACCGGCTCCCTGCCCACCACTGACGCGGTGAAGGGCGCTTTCCCCCCAGGGCATGAGGGGAAAGCGCCCTTCAGCCGCTTTTCCCGCCCCTCCCCTTGATCGGGATCAGGGTTCGCGGCTCGAGTGCCGCCAGCACCCGAGCCGCGAACGGTCTGGTGGCCAGTCCCCGCCGCAGTTCGCCGACTTCCTGCCACGCCCGCCGGACGGAGCCGTCGCCCACCGGCACCCCGGACCACAGCGTCACGTCGAGCACCTTGGCCAGCCTGGCGACGGGCTCGCGGATCCCTTCCCCGGCAAGCGATCCCGCGGACTCGGCGAGGTCGCGCGGGGTCATCCCGATCCGGAACGGCACACCGTGCGCGCGCAGCCGGTCGCGGATCTCGTCCCAGGCGCCCAGCACCCCTTCGGCACCGGATCGGCGACGGCGACGGCGGGCGCGGACGACCTTCGCCACCGGGACCCCGACGAGCCACAGGAGTCCGAAAAGGACGATCGCGGCGGCGAGTGAGAACCACCACCAGCTCGCGCCCGCGTCGGCGGTCTGGCCCTCGGCCGGGTCCGACGGTGTGCCCGGCGGAAGCTGCGGCGGCCGCAGTTGCTGCTCGGCGGGCAGTTGCGCCCGCGCCCGCGCGACGGCCTTGCCGGCCGCGGCCTGATCGCGTCCCGACTTGTCCGCCGCGGCGGTCGGGTCGAGCGGCACCCAGCCCGCCCCGGCGACCGCGACCTCGGGCCACGCCAGGACATCGCGGTTGCGGACGACGTGCATCCCGCCGTCGACCTCGGCCGAACCGCGGAACCCGACGACCAGCCGCGCCGGGATGCCGCTCATCCGCGCCAAGACGACGTACGCGGCGGCGAACTGCTCGCTCGTCCCGCGTTTGCTCTCCAGCAGGAAGTGCCGCAGCTGCGGCCAGCCGTGCCCGGTCGGCAGCTCGTCCGAGCCCGCCGCGAGCACGTAGTTCTTGGAGAGGAAGCGTTCCAGCTGGAGCGCGGTCTGGAACGTCGGACGCAGACCGCGCACGGCGTCCTTGGCCAGCTGCTCGACCTCGGGCGGCACCGCGCCGAGTCCGCCGAGCCCGCCCGGCGCCCGCGCGTCGACCTCGCCCGCGCCGAGATCGACGTCGGGTGAGGACCAGCTCAGCCGGTAGTTCCGTTCGGGCGACGGCGATTCCATCAGCAGGGTGCCCGCGGACTGGTCCACCAGCGGCGTCAGTCCGTCCACCCCGGTGAGTCCCTGGTGACTCGGCAGCCACGGCCCTGTGAGTCCGCGCACCTTCAGTTCGGCGGTGCCGCCGGTGCCGCCGGGGGCGCCGTCGAGACCCACGCCGAGCCGCTGGAGCCGGGAATCGGACAGCCAGTTCGACCCGTCGAAGCCGTTCAGCACGATCAGGCGCCACTGGTCGACCGGGGTGTCGCCTCGATAGCGGAACACTTCCTCGTTCGGCCTGGTGAGCCGCTGGGCGATCTCGTCCAGCGGGTTGCCGAGCCTGCCCCGCGGCGGTGGCGCGGCCTGAGTGTCCTTGAGCGCCAGCGGGTCGCGGCCGACCGGGTCGAGCCCGGCGAGCGCGAGCGCCCCGGCGACCAGGGCGACCACTGTGGACAGTGCGGGCCAGACCGCCGATCCCGTCACCCGCCAGGAGAACCGCGGCCCGCCGGGCGCCCGGTTCCCCGGCCGAGTGCGACGGCCCGCCCACAGCAGCAGCCCGGCGGGCACCGTGTACCCGAGCGCCGCCGCCACCGCGCCGATACCCGTCAACGCCTGATACGCCTGCGCGAGCCCGGCGACGATCAAGCTCGGCACCAGTGCCACCAACGGCTTTTTCAAGCGCAGCAACAGCTCCACCCCGAGGACCACGGCGAGCAGCACCGCCAGCGGGACGAACAGCAGCTGGTCGGGAACCGGCCGGGCGGGCCACGTGGACTGTAGGGTGAGCTGCCAGCCTTCGGTGAAACCGCGCGCCACCCCTTGCAGCGAAGCGAGAGTGGGCAGGAAGGCGAGCGTGGTCGAGGTCAGCACCGTCTCGATAAGACCGAGCAGGCCGAGCAACGCGACGAGCAAAGGCCGGTAGGGAACCAGCTTGGGGAACTTCCCGGTCAGCTCGACGCAGCCGTAGCCGACGAGGACGACCACGAGCACCGGGACCACCAGCGGCTTCCAGCCGAACACCGGCGTGAACAGCAGCCCGGCGACGCCGGTCGCGCCGAGCAGCCCGGCGACCGCGATCCGGTCGAATCCCGCGCTCATGCCTTCGCCACCAGGGAATTCCACTGCGCCGCGGCACCGGCGGCGTCGACCGCGATGAGCACGCCACCGGAACCCGCCGACGGCCTCAGGTCACCGAGCCGGACGACGGTGTCGGGCCGCCAGCGCGCGGCATGGCCGAGGTCGGCGTCCGGGCCGGTGATCACCACCAGCACCCCGCCGGGGCGTTCGGCGGCGGCCAGGGCCGAGGGTAGCAGCGGTGCGGCGTCCGCCGCGTCCTGCGTGACGAGCGCGAGTTCGTCCAGCAGCGTCCTCGCCGCGCGGACCCCGCTGTCGGTCAGGGTGTCCGCGCCCGCGGACGTGATCAGGCGGCAGTGCTGGCCCGCCGACGCCGACGCGTAGAACAGGGAGGCGGCCACCTCGACGGCCTCTTCGAAGACGGCGGGCCTCATCGCCCCGGGCCGCGTGTCGAGCACGGCGGTGAACCGCGGCTGGGCCGGATCGGCGTACTCGCGCACCATGAGCCGTCCGGTCCGGGCGGTCGCCTTCCAGTGCAGATGCCGGACCTCGTCGCCGATCACGTACTCCCGAACCGCGCGCAGATCCGCCGAACCGCGCAACGGCGGATCGGTGATCGGGCCTTCGTGGTGGTGACGCGGATGGCCTGCCTGCGCCGCCCGCACCGCGTGCCGTCGCGGATGCACCCACAGCCACGCGCTGTCCCCGACGGTCTGGTCGCCGCGGGCGAGGTCGAACAGGTCGGGCCGGTGCACGACGAGCGGGCCGACCCGCAGTTTGCCGCGGACCGTCGTCGGCAGTTCGTAGTGGTACGTCGCCTCCGCGCCGGGCGCGAGCGGGCGGACGCGCAGGCTGTGCGTTTCGGCCCCGATCCCGTCCGCCGCGGCGAAACCGCCGTGCCGCCGGGCACCGGCGTTGCGCACGACGAGCGTGGCCAGCGCGGGCTTCCCGCGTTCGACCCGGTCGGGCCGGACGGTCCGGCCGATCTCCACCCGGGGCCGGAACCTGGTGGTGGCCAAGGCGATCAGCACCGCGCCTGCCGCGACCCCCGCGAAGGCACGGAAGAACGTGTACCCGGCCAGCTCGCCGAGTGCGTAGAACCCGGCGGCGAAGGCGAGCACGATGACGCCGCGGCGGGTGAGCCGCACGGCCTACCTCCCCATCGCGGCCATGGGAGCGGCCGTCGCGCCCAGGAGTTCGTCGACGATGTCGGCGGTCCGCCGCTGGTTGAGTTCCGCGTCGGGCGTCAGCACGAGCCGGTGGTCGAGCACCGGGTGCGCGACGTCCTTGACGTCGTCCGGGGTGACGAAGTCGCGGCCGAAGGTGGCGGCGAGCCCTTGTGCCGCCCGGATCAGCGCGATGCTTCCGCGCGGGCTCGCGCCGTAGCGGACGTCCGGATGCGACCGGCTCGCCGCGGCCAGCCGGACCGCGTAGTTGACGATCTCGGGCGCCAGATTGGACTTGCGGACCTCGTCGATGACGGACTGGACGTCGGCGATGCTCAGCACCGGCTTCAGTTCGTCCGGGGTCACCCCGGCGCAGTCCCCCATCACGACCCGCATCTCGGATTCCAGATCCGGGTAGCCGACCGAAATGCGCATGAGGAACCGGTCCAGCTGCGCTTCGGGCAGCCGGTAGGTGCCCTCCAGCTCGATCGGGTTCTGCGTGGCCACCACGAGGAACGGCCGAGGCACGGCCTGGCCGACGGAGTCGACGGTGACCCGGCGTTCGGCCATCACCTCCAGCAGCGCGGCCTGTGTCTTCGGCGTGCCCCGGTTGATCTCGTCCGCCAGCACCACGTTGGCGAAGATGCCGCCGGGGTGGAACTGGAAGCGTTCGGCGTTCTGGTGGTAGACCATCACGCCGGTGATGTCGCCGGGCAGCAGGTCGGGGGTGAACTGGATCCGGCTCCACCGGCCGCCGATGCTGGCGGCGACGCAGCGCGCGATCGTTGTCTTCCCGACGCCGGGCACGTCCTCCATCAGCAGATGCCCTTCGGCGAACAGCGCCGCCACGGTGAGCCGGACGACCTCCGGCTTGCCGCGCACCACCGATTGCACGTTCTCGGCGATCTGCTCGTAGGCGACCCTGGGTGTGAGCGTCACAGCTGTTCTCTTTCCTTTCGTCGGACGGCCTCGGTCACGAGGGCACGCCCCGCCAGCTGTCGGTGGCGGTTCCCGCGGAGGTCTTGATGGTGGCGGTGATCGTGATGGCGCCGAGCCAGGTGACGTCCTTGATGGTCAGGGTCGTCGCCCCGGAACAGGCGACCGGCTTGGTCTCGACGAAGAACTCCGCCTGGCAGGTCGCCGGCGCGCCCTTGCCGTCGGCGATCACGGAAACGAGCAGCGAGGTGCCCTGACTCCGGACCTGGGTGATGGTGATCGTCGGTGGCCCCGAAACCACCGGGACGGTGACCTTCCTGCTGCCCGCCGCCCCGGTGAGCGGGGATCCCGAACCGAACTTCGTGACCGCGCGGACCGTGACGGTCAGCGCACCGGTGACCCCGGTGAATTCCGTGGACGTGCCCGAAAGTGTGCGCTGGCCCTGGCCCGTCGCGCTCACCAGGTAGTGCACCAACGTGCCGCCCCGGAGGTCCGGCTGGGTCCAGCTCACCGACACCTTGCCGTCGGCACCGGCTTTCGCGGTGACGACCGGCGCAGTGGCGGGCCGGTTGGCGGGTCCGGGGACGACGGCCTTGGCGCTGACGCCCGCCCCGAGTCCCGCCGAATTCTCCGCGACCACGGTGACCACGTACGGGGTTCCGTTGTCCAGACCGGAGATCGTGGTCCCCTGGGACGATCCGCCGACCTTCGTGGAACCGCCGGGCCAGCTCACCCGGTAGCCGGTGATCCGCGCGCCGTTGTCCGCGGCCGGGCTCCACGAGACCTTGATCGAGCCGTCTCCGGAGGTCGCACTCAGTTTCCTCGGCGCGCCGGGCGGAGTCGCCTTCGCCACCGGCGGGATCGCCTTCTGGGTGTTCGGAGGCGCCTGTCCCTGCTGCGGTCCCTGCCTCGGCGGCGCCGGCGGGGGCTGCTCGCCGGACGGGTCCGGTTCGGCCGGCGGCGCGCCCGCGGTCTGGCTGTTGGCCGCCTTGTCGACGTCGACGTCGACCACCGAGCCGTCCTCGCCGTTGACGACCAGCACGTGCGAGCCGTCGGAGCTGTCGACGTAGATCCGGTTGTCCTCGCCCTTGGCCAGCCTCGGCGCCGCCCCCTGGTTCGGCACCTTCGCGGTGGACTTGAGCTTGCCGGTGGCGTCGTAGGTGAGCACCTCGCCGCGGGTCTCGTCGACCATGGCGACGACGTTCGACGACGAGAGCGGGCCGTTGAACCGGCTGCCCTTGGTCAGCTCGACCGAGATCGGCTTCGCGGAGGGGCGGTCCTGGTCGAGGCCGCTGACGTCGATGAGGTGGAGCTGGTTGCGCTCCGGGTCGGCGATGGCCAGCCGGTCACCGGCGGCGCTGTTGGCCACCTGCGCCGACGGCGAGAGCTTGATGCCGAGCGGCAGGGCTTCGCCGAGTCCGTCCGGGCCGACCCGGTGGAGGCTGTCGCCGGTCATGTCGAGTACCACCGGCCGGTCACCGAGCAGCGTGAGCCCGCCGCCGTGTCCAGGCGGGAGCTGCGCGGTGCAGGTCAGGACCGCGGCGCCCTTGGGCAGCTCGCAGATCGAGCCGTTGTCGACGCGGAGCACCCACACCGTGCCGTCGCCGGTCGCCACCGGCCGGGACAGTGGCCCCCCTGCGGGCACCGTCGCGGCGGGGTCGCCGAGCCGCACGATCTGACCGGCGTTGCGGTAGACCAGATACGGACCGCCCGCGATCTCCAGCACGAACGGCGTCTCCGGCGCGGGCGGCGGCGTGGACTCCTCCACGGTCAAAGTCGACTTGTCGAACTCCGTGATGCGGTTCCGCTCGACCACGTAACCCGAATCGTCCCCCTGCGCTACCTGGCTGCCGCTCGCCGCTCCGGGCACGTCCGCGCGCGCGTCGACGCGGTTCGTCGAGCCGTCGACGTGGAACGCGGACTGGGCGGCGTCGTTGTAGACCCAGTGCCCGACCTGGACGAACTCCAGCCGTTCCGGGGTCGCGGCCGCTCCGGTCACCGCGAGGCCGACCAGCGCGAGGCAGCCCGCGACCATCAGCGCGACGGCCATCCGCGTCCTGGCCACGACACTGAACCGCTTCGTGTCCCGCTCATCGGTGTTCACGCGATCAAGCTAGAGAGCCACCATGAAATTTCGATGAAACTGCCTGTCTCGGGCCTGTGTCATCGAAACCTCATGTTCGCCGGACACGCTGGGGCGGACATCGAGGAGGCAGGACGATGACCGAATCCGGCGCGGCCAGGACGGGCGGGCGGTACCAGGCGCCGCCCCCGCCGCTTCCCCAGGCGGCACCGGCCGTGGGGCGGCACGAAGCTCTGCCCGACCAGCTCGCCTACGCCGCGCCCGCGGCCCGGGCGGCCGCACGGGAAGCCGCGCTGCACGCGCTCGACGCCGCCCGCCGGACCGGGCAACGGCCGCAGTGGACCGCGCCGGCGCCCGTCCCCGTGCCGCCGCAGGCCTCGCCGCCGCCGACTCCGGCGGTGCCCGTTCCGGCGCGGCGCCCCGGCCGGTTCGGCGGGATCGGGGTGCCGCAGATCATCTGCTGGCAGCTCGTCCTCGTCGCGCTCGTCCTGGTGGCGGGACGGCCTTGGCCGCTGGTGGCGGCGGTGATCACCGTCGCCGTGGTGGTCCTCGCGCTGACCGCCGTGCGGATTCGCGGGCGCTGGCTCTACGAATGGCTCGGTTCGGCGTCGGGATACCTGCTGCGCGACCGCGACCGGGACCTCCGGAACGCGGGTGAAGCGGGCCGGGCGCTGTTGCGCCTGCTGTCGCCGGAAGCGGAAGGGACCACGGGCGAAATCGGCGACGAGACGGTGTATATGGTCAGCCGCGCCGAGGGGATCACCGCTGTGCTGCAACCGAAATCGGCCGGGCACGTGCAGCCGCTGCCGTCGCCGCTGGCGGTGCTTCCGCCGTCACGGGACCAGGATCTGGACGTCGCCGCGCAGGTCATCCACCACGTCGGCGCGGACCGCTCGCGGCCGCCGCGGGGCTGGGTCGCGCTGCAGGCGCTGCGCACGGCCGACGTCCATCGCGACGCCGATGTGCGGCAGGCACTCGGGAACACGGTCCGGCGCGTGCGGCGGCAGCTCCGGCGCGACGGGCTGCCGGTGCGGGCGCTCGCCGAGAACGAGGTCCTCGGCGCGCTCGCCTCGCTGGCGCACGTGACGGCGGGCCGGGCGCGGATCCGGGAGGACTGGCGGTTCTGGCACAGCGGCCCGATCTGCCAGACGACCTTCCGGCTCGACGGCTGGGACGCGCTGTCACCGGTGCTCGCGGCGGATCTGTCGCGCCGTCTGCTCGTCGCCGCTCCTGGGGCCGCGGTGACGCTCGCCGTGACCGCGCGCCGGGGCACCGCCGAGGCCGAACCCCGGGTCAGCGCGGCGATCCGGGTCGCCGCCGCGGGGCGGCACGCGGTGGAACACGCGGTGCGGGACCTGGAACTCGCCGCCCGCCGGGGCGGGCTCACGCTGGAGCGACTGGACGGCAGGCACGCCAAGGGGGTGGCCGCCACCCTGCCGATCGGGGTCAGTTGAGCACGACGATCGCGAGGTTCAGCGCGGTCGCGTACAGCGTCCAGGCGAGGTACGGCAGCAGCAGCGCGGCCGAAACCCGGGAAGAGCGGCGGAAGTACAGCGCGGTGACGACGACGGCGACGTCGAGCAGGACGATGTCGGCCAGGGCGAGACCGTACGCGCCGCCCGCGAAGAACAACGGCGTCCACGCGGCGTTCAGGACCAGTTGCGCCGCGTACCAGGCCAGCCCCCGGCGTTCCCCGCCGGATTTCCAGTACAGCCAGCCGGAGACGGCGATCCCGAGGTACAGCACCGTCCACACCGGACCGAACAGCCAGGCGGGCGGCGCGAACGACGGCAGGTCGAGTCCACTGTAGACAGAGCGGGCGTCGGCCGCGGCGAGTCCGCCGACGACGGCGACCACCGCGACCGCGGCCAGGAACGGGAGGAGCGCGAGCGGGGCGCGGGATCGTCCCGGGATCGTGGTCATCTTCCGAGGGTACGGGCGCGATCAGGGTCCCGCGCGCTCAAAACCCGTCGCGTCCGCCCGGCGACGACCCTAAGATCGTTCGCGCGATGAACGACGACACCTTTCTTGCCCACGTGGCCGACACCCTGGCCGCGCTGCCCGCCGTGCACGCCGTCACCCTCGGTG
Source organism: Amycolatopsis azurea DSM 43854 (assembly GCF_001995215.1). Taxonomy (GTDB): domain Bacteria; phylum Actinomycetota; class Actinomycetes; order Mycobacteriales; family Pseudonocardiaceae; genus Amycolatopsis; species Amycolatopsis azurea. The sequence goes on along the minus strand of NZ_MUXN01000003.1, from coordinate 165,709 downwards.
GCTCACGCGCCCAGGACACCCACGGCCCCGGCAGCGACTGGGATTTCGCCGTCTACTACCGCGGCGGCTTCGATCCCGCGGCTCTGCGCGCCGTCGGCTGGGAAGGCGAGGTCTCCGAGATCGGCGCGTGGGGCGGCGGCGTGTTCAACGGCGGCGCTTGGCTCACGATCGACGGCAGGCAGGTCGACGTCCACTATCGCGACCTCGACGCCGTCGAACACCAGCTCGCCGAAGCACGGCAGGGCCGGTTCCACTGGGAGCCGTTGATGTTCCACCTCGCGGGCGTCCCGAGCTATCTGCCCGTCGCCGAACTCGCCGTCAACCGGGTGCTGCGCGGCGAGCTGCCGCGGCCGGAGTACCCGGAAGCGTTGCGGGAGACGGCTCCGCCGATGTGGCGGGGCCGCGCGGAGCTGACCCTGCGCTACACGCGCGGCGCCTTCGTCCCGCGCGGGCAGGCCACGGAGGTCGCGGGCGCGCTGGCGACCGCCGCCATGGAGACCGCGCACGCGGTACTCGCGGCACGTGGCGAGTGGGTCACCAACGAGAAGCGGCTGCTGGGGCGGGCGGGATTGCGCGAGGTCGACGCGATCGTCGCCGGTCTGCGGGCGGATCCCGGCGTCCTCGCCGAGGCGGTGGACCAGGCGGAAGCGTTGTTCCAGCTGGTCGTGAGTGGCCAGGCCGGTTAGAGCGGACCAGCATTTACCGACCCACCCGGCCCGGCGGCGGGCATGCGGGAGGCCGCGTTGCGAAAGCCACTTTCACAACGTTGAAGGTTGCGAAAGTGGCTTTCGCAACACCACTTGCGAGGCCACGCGCCTGTGCGGAATCGGCTGCCGCACCAGCACAGGCCTGTACCTGCCCGTGAAGGCCCCCTTCCCTACCTTCAGAGTAGGGAAGGAGGCCTTCACGGACACTCGGCCGACAGGACACCCTGCCTTTCGCCACTAAGTAGCCAAAATCGCCCGATGGGATTGTCGGACTTGAGGCCACCGGCCACTCGGGATCTAGTTCCGCCATGTCCACGACCGATGTCTCCGCCCTCGCGCGGAACACGCTGGCCGCCCACCAGTCGCTGTACCTCGCCACCTCCGGCGAGTCCGGCCCTTGGGTGAACGGCGTCTTCTTCGCCGAGTCCGACCTCTTCACCCTCGTTCTCGTGCTGGAGCGACGAGGTCGCACGCTCGCCGCCCTGCGGCACAACCCGGTGGCCTCGGTCATCGTCTCCACCGGCTCACCCGCCGACCCGTTCCTCCAGGCCATGGTCCGCGCGGAGATCCTCGACGGCGAACGGGCCCAGACCGCCCGCGACCTGCTCGTGGCGAAGGTGCCGTACGTGGCGCCGTTCCTGGACACGCCCATCGAGACCGTCCAGCTGTCCGTGGAGTCCTGGCGCGTCACCGACATCCCCAACGGAATGCTGCCCGGCAAGGAGCTGGCGGCCGTCTGACGCTGTGGCGCGGGTCACGGAATGACGGGCGATCTTCAGCGCTACAGAGAGATAAGACCCGTTCCGTACCTCTAGGGAGTGACATGTCCGCTACCGCCACGCCGGAAGAGACCACGCTGGCCGTCCCCGCGCTGGACGACTTCGACTTCCCGCTGACCGACGGTGCGGCGTGCCGCATCGACGACCCGGACTGCGAAGCCTGCCAGTAGGGACCGACGAGGTCCGTGAAGGCCTCCTTGAGGGACCCTGGGTCCCTCAAGGAGGCCTTCACGGACTTGTACGAGCCCGAACCCGGTTACCCTCGCACCATGGCCTGCCGTATCACCGAACTCATCCTCGACTGCGCCGATCCGGTCCGGATGGCCGCGTTCTGGTGCGAAGTGCTCGGATACGTCGAGATCGGCAAAGACGGCGAAGACATCGAGATCGGCCCGCCCGGCGTCGGGTTCGGCGGCCCGCAGCCCACCCTGATCCTGAGCCGCAGCGACGACCCGAAGCCCGGCAAACTCCCGCTGCACCTCGACGTGAACCCCACCGACCGCGATCAGGACGCCGAGCTGGAACGGCTGCTCGCCGCCGGTGCGCGGCCCGCCGACGTCGGCCAGACCGGGGAAGAGTCGTGGCACGTGCTCGCCGACCCCGAGGGGAACGTGTTCTGCCTCCTGCGCAAGCGGGTCGAGCCCTGAGGCCTCGTCCGCGGAGGGCTCGATTGGGGGCGGGCGTCACGGGGTATCCGGTGAAGGACACGGAACCCTACTGAATGGTCACTGATGGCGGACGAACGACTGTGGCAGCGTGACAAGGCCGAATTCGGCGCGGGCGGTGACGCGTCGGCGGGCCCGCTGGCCGAGCAGTTCGTCGAGCTCACCCGCCTGCTGCTGGCCGCCTCGACCCCGGCCCAGGTCCTCGAACAGGTCATCGACGCCGCGTACCGGGTGGTGCCGGGCGCGGATCTGGTGTCGATCACGCTCCGGGCCCCGGACGGGACCTTCCACACCCCGGTGTCGACCGGCGAGATCGCCCTGAAGCTCGACGAGGTGCAGTACCGCGCCGGGACCGGCCCTTGCGTCGATGCGGCGGACAGCGGGAGCCCGGGTTACATCCGCAGCGAGGACCTGGCGACGGAGAAGAGGTGGCCGGACTTCTCCGAGGCCGCCGTACGGCACGGCTACACCGCGATCCTGTCCACCGTCCTGGTGCCGGACGCGACGCCGCCGAGGCTGCCCGGGGCGCTGAACATCTACAGCCATCGCCCCGGCGCTCTCGACTCCCTGGCTCAGGACACCGCGCTGCTGCTGGCCACCCACGGCTCGCTCGCCCTGGCGAGCACCACTGCCGTCGGCCGGGCCGAACTGGAGGCGAGTCACCTCCGGCTGGCCGTCGAATCCCGCGACGTCATCGGGCAGGCGAAAGGGATCCTCATGCAACGACGAGGACTGACCGCCGACGAGGCCTTCGATCTGCTGCGCCGCACCTCCCAGGACCTCAACGTCAAACTCGCCGAACTCGCCCGCACCCTCGCGGCCCGGCACACCGAACTCGACACTCCGTGAACGCGCTTCAGCCGAGGTCGAACCGGTCGAGTTCCATGACCTTCGTCCAGGCCGCGGCGAAGTCGGCGGCGAACCGCTCGCGGGCGCTCCGGCCCGCGTAGACCTCGGCGAGCGCCCTCAACTGGGAGTTGGAGCCGAAGACGAGGTCGACCGCGGTGGCGGTCCACTTCACCTGGTCCGTGGCCGCGTCGCGGATCTCGTACACGTTCTCCTCGGACTCCGACACCTTCCACCGCGTGCCGGGCGAGAGCAGGTTGGTGAAGAAGTCGTTGGTGAGCACGCCGGGCCGGTCGGTGAGGACGCCGTGCCGGGTCTCGCCGTGGTTGATCCCGAGGGAGCGCAGACCGCCGGTGAGGACGGTCATCTCGGGCGCGGTCAGGCCGAGCATGTACGCGCGCTCGACGAGCAGCACCTCCGGCTGCTGTTTCTCGCCGGGACGCAGGTAGTTGCGGAACCCGTCGGCGCGCGGTTCGAGCAGCGCGAACGATTCGACGTCGGTGTCCTCCTGCGCGGCGTCGGTACGGCCCGGGTGGAACGGCACGGTCACCTCGGTGCCCGCGTCGCGCGCCGCCTTCTCGACGGCTGCGGAGCCCGCCAGCACGATCAGGTCGGCCAGCGAGATCTTGGCGCCGCCGGAGCCGGTGAACTCGCTCCGGATGCCTTCCAGCGTCTCCAGGACGCCCGCGAGCCGTTTCGGCTCGTTGACCTCCCAGCCGCGCTGGGGTTCGAGACGGATCCGGGCGCCGTTGGGCCCGCCGCGTTTGTCGGTGGACCGGAAGCTCGCCGCGGCCGCCCACGCGGTGCCGGCCAGCTGGGCGACGGTGAGACCGGATTCGAGCACCTTCGTCTTGAGTGCGGCGATGTCGGCGTCGCCCACGAGGTCGTGGTCGACATCGGGCACCGGGTCCTGCCACAGCTGCGGTTCGGGCACCCACGGGCCCAGGAAGCGGCTGACCGGGCCCATGTCGCGGTGCAGCAGCTTGTACCAGGCCTTGGCGAACGCCAGGGCGAACTCGTCCGGGTGCTCCAGGAAACGGCGCGAGATCTTCTCGTACGCCGGGTCGACGCGCAGCGCCAGATCCGTCGTGAGCATGGTCGGCTTGTGCTTCTTGGCCGGGTCCTGGGCGTCCGGGATGATCGCGTCGGCGTCCTTGGCGACGTACTGCTTGGCGCCACCCGGGCTCGTGGTGAGCTCCCACTCGTAGCCGAAGAGGATCTCGAAGAACCGGTTGCTCCACCGCGTCGGCACGTCGGTCCACGTCACTTCGAGGCCGCTGGTGATCGTGTCGGTGCCCTTGCCGCTCCCGTAGGTGCTCAGCCAGCCGAGACCCTGCGCCTCGATCGGGGCGGCTTCGGGTTCCGGGCCCACGTGCTCGTCGGCGTCGCCCGCGCCGTGCGTCTTGCCGAAGGTGTGGCCACCGGCGATGAGCGCGACGGTCTCTTCGTCGTTCATCGCCATCCGGGCGAAGGTCTCGCGGATGAAATGCGCCGCCGCGGCCGGATCCGCGTTGCCGCGCGGTCCCTCGGGATTGACGTAGATGAGGCCCATCTCCGTCGCGCCGACGTCCGGCACCATCTCGGATTCACCGGCGTAGCGCGCTTCACCCAGCCAGTCGGCTTCCGGGCCCCAGAAGATCTCCTCGGGTTCCCAGGTGTCCACACGGCCGAAGCCGAAGCCGAACGTCTTGAAACCCATCGACTCCAGCGCGACGTTGCCCGCGAGCACCAGCAGGTCGGCCCACGAGACCTGCTGGCCGTACTTTTCCTTGACCGGCCACAGCAGCCGCCGAGCCTTGTCGAGATTCGCGTTGTCCGGCCAGCTGTTGAGCGGGGCGAACCGCTGACCGCCGTCACCGGCCCCGCCGCGGCCGTCGTGGATGCGGTACGTGCCCGCGGCGTGCCAGCTCATCCGGATCATCAGGCCGCCGTAGTGGCCGAAGTCGGCGGGCCACCAGTCCTGCGAGGTGGTGAGCACCTCGACGACGTCCCGTTTGAGGGCTTCGACATCGAGCTTCGCGAACTCGTCGGCGTAGCTGAAATCCGCGCCGAGCGGGTTGGCCTTCGACGAGTGGACGTGCAGCACCGACAGGTCGAGCTGGTTGGGCCACCAGTCCTTGTTGGTGCGCGGGCGAGCGCCCTTCGGTGCGGGCGAATCGATCGCCGGGTTCTCGCTCTCGCTTCCGTGCGCTGTCACGGAGTCTTGGGCCACAGGGCAGCCCTTCTCCGGTGTGTCACTCATTTTCTTCCTTCCGGGCAGGCGAAAATCATCGCTGGACGGGTTCGGCCGCGCAGCCGGGGCAGACACCCCAGTAGACGACCTCCGCCTCGTCGATCACGAAACCGTGGTCGCGTGAGGCACTGAGACAAGGGGCGTGGCCGACGGCGCAGTCGACGTCCGCGATCGCGCCGCACGAACGGCACACGACGTGGTGGTGGTTGTCCCCCACCCGGGTCTCGTAGCGGGCGAGCGCGCCGGCGGGCTGGATGCGCCGGATCAGCCCGGCTTCGGTGAGCGCCCGCAGCACGTCGTAGACCGCCTGGTGCGAGACCGTGGGAAGGTCCGCCCGCACCAGTGCTATCACCGTTTCGGTATCGACGTGCGGATGATCGCGCAGCGCCGCGAGCACGGCCAGCCGAGGCCGCGTCACGCGCAACGAAACCGCCCGCAGCCGTGCCTCGAAGTCGGACATCACCGAAAACGATAGGAGCGTGTCTGGACCCGGTCAAACGACGGCGGCGGAAATCCGCCGGTCCGGGTGGTCGCGAGTGACGATTCGTGTTTCCGGCGGACCCGTATTCGACTGGGCTCACCGGGCAGGTCGGTCTCGCCGGACAGGGTTGCGAAAGCCACTTTCGCAACGTTGAAGGTTGCGAAAGTGGCTTTCGCAACACCAGCTCTCGCCGGAGCGACCAGGCCGCGGGGTGGTCGCGAGTGACGATTCGTGATCAGACGGCGAACTCACGTGATCGGAGGCGGAACTCGCGTGATCGGGCGGCGAACTCGGGTGTGCGGCATCCGATCACCCGAGGCCCGATCGGATCGACGGCCACCGCTAGTCCACAAAGGACCAAAGCGCCGCCGGTGGCGCCACCGGCCGGGGGCTTAAAACAAATGATTGTCCTTATCGGCAAGCAGGGCTCTTTTCACGCTAAGCTGACGCCGTGAGAAGAGCCTGGAGCGTCACGGAAAGCCGTTCGCGGGCGGAAGAAGTCCAGGATCTCCACGCCATCGCCCACCTCACGCCGGAAGACCCCTCGTGGCGGCCGGCGGGTCCGCTGGCGGGCGTCCCGATGGCCGTCAAGGACAACATCCACGTCGCGGGCATGCCGAACACCGCGGGCACCCCGGCGCTGAAGGACCACGTCCCCCGCGAGCACGCGAGCGTGGTCCGGCGGCTGATCGACGCGGGCGCCGTCGTCATCGGCAAGGCGACCATGCACGAACTCGCGTTCGGCATCACCTGCGACACGACACCGGTCGGACCGGTCCGCAACGCCCGCGATCCGTTCCGCTTCGCCGGGGGAAGCAGTGGCGGGACCGCGGTCGCCGTCGCGGCGGGCATCGTCTCGGCAGGCCTGGGCACCGACACCGGGGGCTCGGTGCGCGTCCCCGCCGCGCTCAACGGCGTTCGCGGTTTCCGGCCCACCACGGGCCGCTACCCGTCCGACGGCATGACGCCGTTGAGCAGCACCCGGGACACGGCAGGACCGATCGCCCGCACCGTCACCGATCTCGCGCTCCTGGACTCGATCCTCGCGGCCGAGAAACCGGAACCCCTCGACGGGATCCCGCCGTCCGCGGTCCGGCTGGGTGTGCCGCACGGCTTCCTGACCGGCGATCTGGAGGACGACGTCGAAGAGCTATGGGAGTCCGCGCTGTTCCGCCTGCGCGCGGAAGGCGTCACGCTGGTGCCCGTCGACGACACCGCGCTCGCCGAACTCAGCGCCGACCAGGGCATGCCACTGGTGGTCCACGAAGCGGGCATCGGGCTCCGGGCGTACCTCGGGGAACACGTGCCCGGCGTCTCGTTCGAGAGGCTCGTCCGCGAGGTCGCCGCGGCCGACGTCCGGGAGATCTTCGCCGGCTCGGTCATGCCAGGTGTCGATCCGGCCGTTTACGAAGCGGCCCTCGCCACCCGCTCCGCCTTGCGCGGCACCTACGCGAGGATCTTCCGCGAGACCGGCATCGACGCGCTGGCGTTCCCCACGACACCGGCGACGGCCAAGGAGTTCTCGGCCGTCGAGAGCTTCGTCCTCCGCGGACGGGCGGTCCCGACTTTCCCGACCTTCATCCGCAACTGCCAGCACGGCAGCATCGCGGGTTTCCCCGGTTTGACCGTCCCGATGGGGCGCGACCGGAACGGCCTGCCCGCCGGGCTGGCACTCGACGGCGCGCTCGGCGAAGACCGGAAACTGCTGGCCATCGGCGCTTCCGTCGAGCGGGCCCTGGCGGATCAGCAGGATTCGATACTGGCCTGAAGCGCGTGGATGAGCGCGGCGGCGGCAGGCGGATCCGGCGGATCGCCATACGTGGCGGCGTAGATCTGGCGAGGATCTTCGGCCAGCTCGGTCGCGTGGATCCCCGGCAGCCGGTGCGCGCGCAGCGCCAGCCTGGGCAGCGTCGTGACGCCCATCCTGGCGGCGACCAGCGCCTGCATGACGACCATGTCGTCGCTCACCAAGGAGATCCGCGGCGCGAACCCGGCGCGGCCGCAGAGGGTGACGAGTTCGTCCTGGCATCGGCCGCAGCCGCCGATCCAGGTGGAGTCACGGTGGTCGGCGACGGTCTGCCCTGGTTCGCTGGAGATCAGGTAGATCGGGTCTTCGAGCAGGTGGACCAGCCGTAGCCCCTGTTCCTCGCGCGGCGTGTCCGCGTACCGGAAGATCAAGGCGACGTCGATCCGCCCTTCCCGCAGCATGCGCAGCGCTTCGCCCGGCTGCTCGTCGACCAGCCCCAGCTCGATCCCGGGGTGCGCGCGGGCCAGCGCGGCGGCCGCCCCGGGAACGATGGTGCTCAGGATCGACTGGAACCCGGCCAGCCGGACCCTCCCCGCCCGTAATCCGACCTGCGCGGCCAATTCGGCCTCGGCGCCTTCGACCCGGCCGACGATCTCGGCCGCACGGGCGGCCAGCAGCTTCCCTTCCGGGGTGAGCCGGATACCGCGGCCGATCCGCTGGATCAGTTTCGCGCCGGTGGTGGCTTCCAACCTCGCGAGATGGTGACTCACCGCCGGTTGGGTGTAATGCAGTTCCTTCGCCGCCGCGGTCATCGAACCGTGTCTGGCGACGGCCGCCAGCACCGTGAGCTGGACCAGATTCAGCATACATAAAGAGTACCTATGAAAACGGAACAACGTCGTCATTGGACGTCCACCGGAGCCCGGACCACGATGGGAAGCGACCGGAAGGAGAACACCGATGACCGCCGCTTCCACCAATGTCAGACCCGGCCTCTCCGAGCTGATAAAACGGCTTCGCCTGTGCACCGGAAGAACGCACGAACCCCTTGTCACCGCACAGGCCGTGGCCTCCGTTCTCACCGAACTCCGGCCGACCACGGCCCTGCTCACCGCCGAGGAACGGGAAGGGTCCGCGACGGGATACACCCGCAACACCCTGCACGCGGAAGACGACTTCTCGATCACCGCCCTGGTCTGGCGGCCCGGCCAGCGCACCGAGATCCACGACCATCTGGTGTGGTGCACTTTCCTTGTGCTCCAAGGGACCGAGACGGAGAACATCTTCGACATCAAGGACGACCGGCTGGTCCGGACAGCGCAGCGGCAGCGCCCCACCGGCTCGGTCAGCGGGGTCGCGCCGCCCGACGACATCCACCAGGTGCACAACGCAGGCGGGACCGTCGCCATCACTCTGCACGTCTACGGCGCCGACCTCAGCAAGGGCACCAGCGTGCGCCGCAATTACCGGCTTCGTGGCGCGCCGACCTATAATTCGTGAGCATTACTCCATTCCGACCAACGCGCTCGTCCGGAATTCTTTTCACGCCGTGACAATTTTCACGCTCAATTCCACTACCGCCGGGCGGCGGTGTCCGATGGGAGCTCACCGAACCGGGAACGATAGTCGCCCGCGAATCGGCCGAGGTGGGTCACACCCCAGCGATACGCTATTTCCCCGACCCGGTCGCCGGTCGAGAGCAGTTCGTGCCGGATCCGGTCCAACCGGAGGCCGCGGACATAGCCCATCGGAGTGGTCCCGAGTTCTTCCCGGAACAGCCCGCTGATCGTCCTCGCGCCGCATCCGGCGGCCTCGGCGATCCGGCCGAGGGAGATCGGCTCCGCCAGATTGGCTTCGACGAAGGCGACGGCCGCCCGCAGCGCCCGGGGATGCGGGGTCGCGGGAACGCCGCGCAGCGTGGCGCTGTGGGTGTGCGGCTGGGCCAGCAGCAACGCGGTCGCGATGCAGCGCAATTGGCTTCGTCGTAGTTCTTCCCGCTGGAGCAGCGGATCGCCGGAGCCGAGCTGCTCGATCAAGGACCCGATCAGCAGCTTCACCGTCTTGCCCCGCGCCCCGGAAAGGTCGAGCGGAAGGTCGAAACGCACGGCGGCGCTCACCGGGCGCCCGGTGAGCGCCGCGTACTCCCGGCGGACGAGCCCGGCGCCGATCCGCAGGCCGAGGCATTCCGTGCCCGGCTGCTTCGGGCGCAGTTCCTGGACGTCACCCGGGTTGACCACCCCGGCCAGCGTCCGGCCGAGAACGGCTCGCCCGTCGCCGCTGCTCGCCCAGACCTCACCGGCGAGGCCCAGGTTCACGAAGTACGAATCCCTGCCGGGCACCGCGCCGACCCGGACGGCCAGCGGCGAGGCGAAGTAGCCGACGGTGAAGTCCGGGCCCGCGACACCGCGGACCTCGTGCTCACCGTCGGAGAAGGGACCGATCGGGCTGGTGGTGACCTCACCGCCGAAGAGCCGGGACGCCGCGTGGAGCAGGTTCACCGGATTGCCGGACTTCGTGATGACGAAATCGCGAAGAGGACCCGACGCCATCGCTCACCTCCCGGACGATCATGGCATCGGGCGATCCGTTGCCGGAACCGGACAGCCCTTGCCGGAACCGGAGCACGAACGCGAGGCCGCCTGCCTAACTTGACCGGATGGACATCAAGAACGGCACGCGTTCGGCACTGATCGTCGGCGCCGGGATCGCGGGACTGACCGCGGCGAGTGCGCTCCGCCGCCGCGGATGGCTTGTCGAGATCGTCGAAAAGGACGCCGAGGGCACCTCCGCGGGCTGGGGGCTGAGTTTGACCGGCCCCTCGCTGCGGGCGCTCGACGACCTGGGCCTGACCGATCGGTGCCTCGCCGCCGGATACGGCATGAGCGTCGTCACCAACACCGCCCCGGACGGAGCGGAGAGCACGTTCGAATTCCCGCGCCTGATCGGCCGTGACCGCCCGGCGATGGCGGGGATCGCGCGCCCGGAACTGCACCGGATCCTGCGCGCCGAAGCACTGCGGCTCGGCACCCGGATCCACTTCGGACTCAGCGTTTCCCGCCTGGGCCTCGAAAACGGCCGGGCGCGTGCCGAACTGACCGATGCGACGACGCGGACCGTCGACCTGCTCGTCGGCGCCGACGGGATCCGCTCCGCCGTCCGTGACCTCATCGGCCGCCCCACCCCGATCCGCTATCACGGCCAGCAGGTCTGGCGTGCCCTGATCCCGCGCCCCGGATGGGCCACCGGCATCCACACTTTCGCCGGTACCGGTCATCAGACGGGAGTCGTGCCGATCTCACCCGGCCAGGCGTACGTCTTCCTCACCGAGAACGACGTCCGCCCGGAAGACGAGCCCGCTCCGCGGATGGAAGATCTGATGGCCTCCTTCACCGGCCGTGCCGCCGAACTCCGTTCCCTGGTCGCACGATCCGATTCGGTGATCCGGCGGCCCGTGCGGACCACGCTCACCGCATCGTCGTGGTCCGGCGGCCCCGGCGTCATCATCGGCGACGCCGCGCACGCGCCCTCGCCGCAAACCGCTTCCGGGGCCGCCCTCGCCATCGAAGACGGCGTGATCCTGGCGCGGGAGCTCGATGATCGCCCGGACGTCCCGGAAGCCCTCCGGGCGTTCGCCCTCCGCCGCGGGGAACGGTGCGCGGCCCTGGTCGAGACCTCGGTCGCGGTCGCCGCCTTGGAACGGCAAGGGCGGCACCACGAGTCGTATCCGCTCATCGAAGCCTGCCATCACCGGATGGCACTCCCCGCCTAGCTTGAGTTTATCGAGGGGTAAGGCGAATGTGGCGTGTCCGAGCCCGCTGTCCAGCGGGCCCCTCTCCCGACGGCTTCAAAGTAGAGCCCTGCGGCGCGACCTGACGCCGGTGCCCACCCCCGAGTGCCCACATGGGACACTCAAGGGCGAATGCATGTCCGATTAATGCCTTTAAATGCGTTTTCGAGTGAGGTCGTGAGTGGCAAAGAGGGTTCTATTGAGGGGTAAGGCAAATGTGGCGTGTTCAGTCGCTCGCCCGTACGCCGACTTCGGGTGTTGCGAAAGCCACTTTCGCAACGCTCGGGGACTCCGCCGCCCACGAGGACGGATGACCCGGGGTGAAGGGGACTTTCCGCTCGTGCGGTGAGGGGAAAGCCCCCTTCACCACGCTGGTCGCGACCGAACACCGGTCCGTGAAGGCCTCCTTGAGGGACTCTGGGTCCCTCAAGGAGGCCTTCACGGACTTGGCACCTGACAGGACACCTTTGCCTTTCTGCTCAATAACCCTCTTTGCCACTCACGACCCCGTTGAAAAGTCGCCCAAAGTGCCCAAGTCGGGCACTCTGACTAAAGGTTTTGTCCCTTGTGGACAGTCGAGAGCGCATTCAGCTCCCGGGGTCGGTGTCAGGCCGGGTTCGGGGCGTCAGGTTTCGAAGGTTCCGGTGGAGGGCGCCGCAGGCCGGGGGCCCCTTCTCGTGAGTGATGAGGACGACTTTCCCCTCATCGCACGCGCGGAAAGTCCCCTCCATCCCGGGCCTTGCGATCCTCGTGGACGATGGGGCCGGAAGTGTCCCGAAAGTGGCTTTCGCGACACCCGAGACCGGCGTACGGTCGAGCGAACACGCCACGTTCGCCTAACCCCTCAAGGGAACCCGAGTCGCCACTCGCGACCACCCCGGCCAGTGCCTTCCGGTGTCGCCTGCCTGAATGCGCCGTCCCGAACGTCAGGGCAGTACGTCGCGGGCGCCACGTTCGAGACGGTGAGTGTCCCGGGCGTGGCGCTCGGGACACTCACGCCGACCCGACGTGGGGTGATAACGACACTTACCACTCACGACCCCGTTCCTGGGGCCGGTGTCAGGCCCCGTCCTGGTTCAGCGGCCCTTGCGGAAGATCGCGGACACCCGCGCGCCTTCGTCGACCTCCAATGGCCCGGCCGGTCGCTGGGTCTCGACACCGGCCGCGGTCGCCAGCGCGCAGCCGTACAGGTCCAGCGCGGACTCGGCCAGCGCGGTCAGATCGGTGATCGCGGCCCGGCCGCGGACCCAGCCCGTCGTGCCGATCACCACCGCCACCACGATCGCGGGCCACCAGAACACGCCGAGCAGCAGCGTCGGCCAGGCCCAGCTGGCGACCGTGACCGCCGCCGCGAACGCCCCGTTCGCGGCGGAGATCTCGGCGCGGGCGGTCTCCGGCATGGTGAGCCACAGGCGGGGCCACGCGAACGGGAGATCCAGGCCGTAGCGCCCGGCCGCGATCGCTTCCACGGCGTGGATCCGGTCCCCCATCCAGGTGGGCCTGCCCGGCCGCGCCATCGCGACCGCGTTCATCCGCGCGGAGGCACGATCGATCTCGTGTTGCGCCGAAGCGCTTCGGGCCACCGCGGGTTCCGCGGCCTCCAGCTCCTGCCGGTGCCCCAGACGCCGTTCCCACTTCCGGACGCGCCGGGCCGTCAGGATCCCTCCCGGCCACTGCCCCAGCCACAGTCTTCGGGTGACCCCCGCCATCGCCTGGACCAGCAGGCCGACCCCGGCCGACGCGAGCAGGGCCACGACGAGCACGACCACCTGCACGGTGCCCGCCCGGCCCGCGACGGACGTCGCCGTCGTCGTGAACACCTGCGACGCCATCGACAGGTCCAGCGCGTGCGCGTGCCCCAGCCGGGCACCGAGGAGCGCGCCGACGACGAACAGCGCGCCGGGCACGGCCAGCAGTCCGACCCACCGTTGCGCGAGGGTTTTCGCCAGTTCCTTGAAGAAGTCGCTCATCGAAGGCGCTTCATCGCCGAGCCGGTCAGCAGGCAGCGGGGCACCGGCCCGGCGGGCACCGGCCGTTCCTCGCGCGAGCAATGACCGAGCGGGCACCCGAACAGTTCCTCATGTGCCCGTCCGGCGCCCGCGCCGGGCAATCCGCCGTGCAGCGAACGGTTTCCGGTGGCCGGGTCGATGCCGAAGTACCGGCTGAGCAGACCGGAGATCGGCCGCCCCTCGGCCGCGGCCCGTTCGATCCGGGTCAGCTGCCCGCGTTTCGTCTCGTCGAGCCGCGCGACCTCGGCGCGCAGATCCGGCAGATCGAGGCAGAACCGTGCCACCACTCGCCGTTCGGCGTCATCCATCCGGTTCCTCCCCGCTCGGTGCCTTGATTGGGTACGGTATCGGCTGGTGGCACATCATGAGGCGCTGAATCGGTTGTCCGCACGGTTGGCCGAATTCCAACGGTCACGCAAGCCGGAGTCGTTGTTCACGTCCGACGCCGCGGCCGACGCGACCGAAGTGATTCCGATCGCGTTGTCCGGCAACGATGATCAGTGGGCCGCGGCGTGCCAGGTACTCGGCTGGTGGCGTTTCTTCCGTTGCTCCGTTCTGGGGACGGACGCCAAATACGCGGAGCTGGCCAAGGCGCTCGTCTTTCTCACCCGGCTGGCGGATCAACCCGCCGCGCTGCCCGAACCGGTCCGGACGCTGATCGGCCCGGCGGCCGAGGCGAACGCTCAAGCCGAAGTGGGACGCGATCTGCTGCTGGCAGGCTCGCGCTCCCCCGAACCGGAGTTGCTCGACGCCGGGATCATGTTGCTGTCGGCGGCGACCGACGCCGGCGATCCCCGGGCAGGCAGCCGGGTCGCGCTGCTCATCGTGGGCCTCCAGTGGCGTTATCGGCGCACCCGCCGGATGGACGATCTCGAGCGGACCATCGAAACCGGGGAACGCGCGATCCGAGTCCTCCCCACGGGGCATCCGGAACGTGCGGGGATCCTGTCGAATCTCGGCGTGGCCTATCGCTCCCGCCACGGAAGGACCGACGCGACGACGGACCTGACCCGCTCGATCGAACTGACCACGGCGGCGGTGACCTCGAGTCCCGACGACGCTCCCTTGCGCGCGGCGGGTCTGGCCAATCTCGCCGACACCTATTGCGATCGGTCGATCAGAACCGGCGACATCGGTGACCTGGGCACCGCGATCGACCACGCCGAACAGGCCTTGGCCCTCACCGCCTCCGGGGATCCGGACCACGCGAGCTGCCTGGCCAGGGTCGGTTCGATCCGGTTCCGGCGGTACGAACGCCTGGGCGACGTCGCCGATCTGCGGCAGGCCATCGATTTCGAGGAGCGGGCACTCGCGGCGGAACCGGACCTGTTCAAGCCGTTGACCGACCTCTGCGTGATGTACCGCGAGCGGTACCAACGGCTCGGCGACGTCGGCGATCTGAGCCGGGCCGTGGAATCCGGCGAGCGGGCGTTGGCGTCGCTGCCCGAAGACGACGCGCGCCGGGCCATCCCGGCGTCCATGCTCAACCTGGCCTGTCGCCACCTCTACGAGGCGACGCGGGACCTGGCGCAGCTACGGCGCGCGATCGGCTACGGCAGGCAGGCGGCCGCGGCGAGCCCTGCCGGTTCACCGGACAAGGCGAGCGCGCTGGGCAACCTCAGCCCCGCGCTGCAACGGCTCTACGAGCACACCGGCCTGCTTTCGGATCTCCAGCAGGCCATCGACGTCGACGAGGAAGCGCTCGCGCTGCTGCCCGAAGGTCATCCGACCCGCGTCACGTCACTGTCCAATCTCTGCGTCGCCTACGGGAGCCGGGCCGAGCACACCGAGGCGTCCGCCGACCGCGCGCACGCCATCGAGCTGGGTGAGCGGGCGCTGGCCGCCATCCCGGCCGACGACCCGACCCGGATCGTCACCGTCCGGACGGTGTCCGCCGCCTACCGGGACCAGTTCAAACACCACGGCGACGTCGCGAATCTGGATCGAGCGATCGAACTCGCCCATCTGGCGCTGGACACGCTGCCCGCCGATCACCCCACCCGGTATCGCTGCCTGTCCGATCTCAACACCGTCTACCAGCTCCGGCACCGGCATTCCGCCGACGAGGCGGACATGCGGCGCGGCATCGGGTTCCAGGAGCAGGCGCTGGCGTGCCTGCCCGCCGCGCATCCCGAACTGGCCAGGGTGGCCACGAACCTCGGCCAGGCGCACCACCAGTTCGCCGACACCACGGGCCGTCCCGTGGACAGGGACCGCCTCGGCCCGCTCATCGACGTGATCACCGAATCGGCCGCCACGGCTTCGACGACGCAGCAGGTCCGCTCCTTCCACGTGGCGGGCCGGGTGGCGACGGTGCTCGGTGACCACCGCCGTGCCGCGACGCTGCTGGACTCGGCCACCGCGCTGCTGTCGTCGCTCCCGCCGTCGGGCGCGGACTGGCGCGACCGCGAATACCGGATAGGCCAGTACACCGGGCTGGTACGGGAAAGCATCGCCGCGCACTGCGCCGTCGGCGATCCGGCGGGTGCCGTCGAGACGGCCGAGCGCGGACGCGGCGTCCTGCTCGCCGCCGAACTCGACGTCGACACGGATTCCGTTACGGCGCGGACGTTTTCCGAACTCCGGACGGCGGCGGCCGACGGCGTGGTGGTCCTGGTCAACACGAATCTCCGTCAGGGCGAGGCGATCATCGTCACCGCCACCGGCGACCCGATCCTCGTCCGGCTGCCCGGCCTCGGCGGCGCCGGACTGCACGAGCGGGTCCAGCACCTCATCGACGTCAACCAGCGAAGCGGGTTCGCGGCCGCGCTGCACCGGCGGCGGGTCGTCCCGGACATCACCGGCTGGCTGTGGGACGTCGCCGTCGCCCCGATCCTGGCCGCTCTGCCCACCGCGCGACGGGTCTGGTGGATGCCCACCGATCTGCTCGGCCTGTTCCCGTGGCACGCCGCCGGACGTCCCGGCGAACCGGGCGCTCTCGACGCGGTGGTCTCCTCCTACACCGCGACCCTGCGGACGTTGTCCCACGCCCGATCCCGTCCGCCGTCGGCCGGACGCAGGCAACTGACCGTCGCCGTCCGCGACGCCCCGGGCGCGACTCCGCTACCGGCCACCGCCGGCGAAGCGGAACACCTCCACGGCGCCCATCCGGACCTCCCGCTGCTGGTCGACGAACACGCCACGGCCGACGCCGTGCGCACCGCGCTGCGACAAGCGACGTGGGCCCATTTCGCCTGTCACGCCGACGCCGATCTGCTCGTCCCGTCCCGAAGCGGGCTCCAGCTCCACGACGAAATCCTGACGCTGTCCGAGATCAGCCGTCTGCGGCTGGCCGACGCCGAGCTGGCCTACCTGTCCGCCTGTTCGACCGCGAACCCGGGCATCACCCAGGCCGACGAGTCGCTGCACCTGGCGTCGGCCTTCCAGATGGCGGGCTTCCGGCACGTCATCGCCACGCTGTGGCCGATCGCCGACGACGTCGCGGCCACGGCCGCGCGCGAGATCTACCGGCACCTGGACGGAACCCCTTCCGCCGGCTCCGCCGCCCACGCCGTCCGGCAGGCCACCCTGGATCTGCGCGCCGAACACCCGGATCGCCCGGACCTGTGGGCTTCGCTCATCCACAACGGTCCCTGAGCCCGGAACGTCCATTGTGGACGTTCCGGGCTCAGCCGAGGGAGCCGGACCTGTCAGCGAAGGTCGGCACCACCGCCGGTGGTCTGCGCCACCCAGTCCTTGTAGGCCACCACCGAGGTGTAGATGGACGGTCCGGTCGCGCAGGTGGCGTCACCGTTGCCACTGCGGCTGGTGTCGCCGATGAGCCGCCATTCCTCGCCGCTCTTCACGATCTGCGGTCCGCCGGAGTCGCCGTAGCAGGCACCCGAATTCTGGTTCGGGTTGTCCGTGCACAGCTCGACCTTGCCGTCGATGTCGGTGCACTTGTCGGCTTCGAGCACCTTGGTGTCCAGCTGCTGCAGCTCGTCGGGGACCTCACCGCAACCCCGGGTCGGGCAGGTCTGGCCCCAGCCGATGATCCGCGACTCGGTGCCCGGGTCGGCCTTGTCGGCGAGCTGGATCGGCTTGGAGGTGGCCTTCGCCGCCAGCTTGACCAGTGCGATGTCCGCGCCGGGCTTCTGGCCGTCGTAGTCCGGGTGCACCTTGATCTCCGCGGCCTGGGCCTCCTCCCCGCCCTGGGCCCAGGTCTTGGTGCCGATCCTCATTTTGACCTGCTCCGGCGTGCCGTCCACCACGCAGTGCGCGGCGGTGAGCACCCACTCCTCGCTGATCAGCGATCCGCCGCAGAAGTGGCTGCCGCTGGACTGCAGCGAAACCATGAACGAGTAGACCTGGTCCGCCGGCTGCCCGCCGATGATCTTCGGCGTGATCGGGTCGGCGCTCGCCGGTACGGCGGTGATCACGGCGATTCCGCAAGCCGCGGCCGCCAGTCCGGCGGCCATGAAACGTGCCTTCATAGTGCGTTCCTTCCGGGTCCCCTTTGGACGAGTCCTCACGGAAGGTAGGGATCCCTGGCCGTCGAACGAAACCTACTCACGTAGGTCGCCGGTCGACGCGGTCGCGTCAGGGGCCGCCTCCCTATCCCGTTCGAATGACCGTTTCCACCGAAAAGTCGCTGGTAGTGGCCGTGGCGACGGGACCACTTCTCGATACGCGCTTTTTCCAAACGGTAAATGGTAATTTCCCGTCCACGACGATCGACGAAAGTAGGTGGCCCCGTCCTCCCGGGTCCGCGCCTATCGTCTTGGACCCCGTCGCGTCGGTCGTGTACAAGAGCCTTGACGCGGGATTCGCGAGCCCGCGTTCAAGGGGCGAGACGCGCTGGAGGCACTGACGAGGACCGTCCATCCTCGCGTTTCCGTCTCCTTGTTTTTGACCTCCACGGGGACGTACGACGACGCGTTGCTGGATTCGCTGTGCTGGATCACTTCGTCGAAAAACCACTCGGAGCCGATGATGGCGAGGATCGCCGAACTGCCCGCGAGCGCCACTTTGAGCGATGGCGTGTCGAGGATCCTGAAGGCGTGGATTATCGAGTAGCCGGTGACTCCGTAGTCGTCGTAGGTGATCTCTCCCGCGTGCAAGGCAAGCCGAAGGCGCATCTGCTCTTCCTGCGGATGCGTCGAATTGTGTCTCGTCAGTTCCAGTGCGAGGTGGCCGGGAAGAGAGTCGACGAACAGGGCTTTCGGCGTCTCCGCACGGCAGAGAATCAGGATGCCGTCACCACGGTCTTCGCGATGGCACGACAGCCACGGGATCCCCGCGCCTTCGAACGCCGCCCGCATCGCCTCGTAGAGCCCGCGGCGTATGCGCACTCGGTTCGCGTTACTGCGGTGACGTTGCCCGAAGCCCTCGATGTCGACCGCGACGATCGTGCAGTGGGCCGCGGCCCGGGCGACCGACTCCCGCGCCGCGGAGCGACCGGCGTCGAGACTTAACGTCGACGGCGACAGTGCATGGCCGTCCACTATGGACGGCCCGGGATGGGCTTCGAACTCGTAGTGACCAGGAGTTGACATCTGCTTCCTCCCCGTTGGCGTGCAGCATCGAACTGGCGGCACCGCCAAGAGGCCAGACGTCGGGATCCCTGGCCACGGGAGCGCCGGACTGGGGTTCCGGCGGCCCTCGCGACTCACAGGATGCGGTTTGACTGGCGGTCGGCTTGCCAGGTCACCCAGAACGATAAGTTCTGGTTGTATCCTCCGGCTACGGTGCCCGGAGTTTCGTGTGGTTACCGTAACCATGCACATGAACCAGCTTGTGCATAACCGACGACCCGAAGGGGGAGAAGTGCCACCGCCAGCATCCCCAGTGGTCGCGGCATGGGAGCTCGCTCTCCGGCTCCGCGGGCGCCGCGACCAGTTGAACGTCGACGTCAAGACCATCACAGCCACGCTGGGCTTCTCGCGCAACTACTGGTCCGCCGTCGAAAACGAACGCAAGATCCTGTCCGAGGAGAGCCTGAGCAGACTTCTGACACTCCTCGAATTCGACGACGGCGAGCGACAAGAGCTACTCGATCTGCGGCACCTGGCCAAAGAGCGCGGCTGGTGGACCCAGTATTCCAGCTTCCTCGGCAGCGAGATCCAACGCATGTTCGGCCTCGAGCTGGGCGCCCAGGGCGTCCGCGACTACGAGAGCCTGATCATTCCCGGCCTGCTGCAGACCGAAGATTACGCGAGGGCGATAATGACGCCCGCGGTCGTCGTCCGCAAAGTAGAGGTGGATCAGCGCGTCGCGGTCCGCCGGCACAGACAGGAGCGACTCTCCGGCGAAAACCCACTTCACATCACCGCGATCATCAGCGAAGCCGCGCTCCGGCAGCAGATCGGCGGCCCCGCCATCCTGCGAGCCCAGCTCGACCACCTCGCGGACATGATCGAAGGAAACCCTGAAAGGATCAGGGTTCGCATAATTCCTTTCACCGCGAAATCCTGCGGGCTCTTCGGCGCGTCCACGGTGCACATGATCGATTTCGACAACGCGAGATTGCCAACGGTGGCATGGCAGGAGACGGTCACAACCTGGGACATCATCGATAACCCGCTGCAAATCCGGGACATAACGCTGACCTACAGCGACGCCTTCGGACAGGCCTTGGACGAGCAGCAATCGCTGGAAATGATTCACCGATACGCCAGGGAACTAGATTGAACAACACCGAACTTCCGCCGACGACGAAAAATCCGGGAGGCTGGTTCAAAAGCAGCTACTCAAATGCGGCAGGCAGCTGCGTGGAAGTACGGATCCTGCATGAATCCGTACTGCTGCGCGACAGCAAAGACCGCGCGGAAAACCAGCCGACGTTCGAATTCTCCCCGAAGAGCTGGAACTCCTTTCTGAGCCACCTCGGCGAGACTCCTTAGAAGAACCGGCGCATCCGCGGCCCTTGGCCGCCCTCCCTCCCCCTGACAGCCGGTGACCTGCCTGGCAGCGGGTTCACCGCGACTCCACGACGCCCGAAGCCCGGAGGGTTTCCCCTCCGGGCTCGACTATTTCGGCTGCTTGTCGTCGCCTTCGCGAGCGATCTGCTCACGCACCGGGCCGACGTCCGACTCGAATTCGAATCGCCTGCCCTTGGCTCGGACCGGCCGCTTCGCGACAACGGCCACGACATAGATCAAAAGCAGGGTCCCACAGCCGATTGCGAATATCGCTACAATGGCATTTTCCTTTTCTTATCCGAGGGGCTGAATAACCATCGCGTTCCGCCCTGCCGCGCCAGCGGGGCTACCGAACGCTTCCCTCAGACTAGCCAGAGCGCACCCAGGCAGTCATCACCCAATGGACAGGCTCTGTAACTCACAGAGAGCTTTTTTGATCTTTGTTGCCAACCCCAACGAGTGAACGCTTTCCCCTAAAACGCACGCGCAGCAGTTTTCCGACTACCAACCCCCTGAGGATTGCTCCATTTGGATCAACGCCCCTTCGGTGCCGACACCGATGGACCATCGGCGAGTTAGTCAACAGGAAAGCGGCACTCAAGGAGGAGGTTGTCACGCCACGCGGCTTCGGGCCGAGAAGGCAAGGGGCAAGTCGCGTTTTGACGGACTCGTCTTTGCTTACCCACTGATGCTCCTGGTGGGCTCGGACGTCTGCCACAGGTCAGGCGGAGGTAGGCATAACCGGACAGGCATTGGGCCGGGGTGCCTGACCCCAAGGTGAGCGAAGGCGTGACTCGCGTGATCAGGAACGTGACTCGCGTGATCAGACAGCGAACTCGATGATCGCCGCCCGATCACGCGAGTTACGTCTCTGATCACGCGAGTTGCGTCTCTAAGCACGCGTGATCGCCATCTGATCACGAGTGATCGCCCAGCAAGGGATCACGTCGCCGGCGGCTCGGGCAGTGCGGCGGTCATCGCGCCGTCGACGGTGACAGTCTCACCGGACACGGCCCTGGCCTGAGCGCTGAGCAGGAACGCGACCACGCGCGCGACGTCGTCCGGCTGAGCGAGCTCGCCGAGTGGCTGCAGCCCGGTCAGCGCGTCGCGAGTGTCCGCGTCCTGCCAGCGACGCGCGTTACGCGGCACCATGACGAACCCCGGCCGGACGACGTTGCACCGGAGCCCGCGCGGTCCGAATTCCACCGCGGCCGCGCGGCCGAGTGCCTCCAACGCGGCCTTGGCCATCGCGTACGGCGCCTGCCCGCCCCAGGCCAGGCCCGCGTGGATCGAACTGACCAGCACCGCGGCGCACGGCTTTCCCCCGGCGCGGGCGACCAGTTGCTGCAGCGGCTCCAGCGCGGACACCGCACCGATGTCCAGCACCCTGCGCAGCGCGTCCGCCGTCTGCTCGGCGAGGGGGGCGCGATGCTCGCTAAGCAGGCAATGCACCAGCCCGGTCACGCCGCCGAGCGCGTCGAAAGCGGCGTCGATCGTGGCCGGATCGCTTGCGTCGCCACGGATCCACGGCACATCGGCCTGCTCCGGTGGCGCGACGTCCACCACCGCGACCGGTCGTCCCTCCGCCAGCAGCGCGCGCACCACGGCCGAGCCGATACCGCCCGCGCCGCCGAGCACCACCACGCCGCTCATGACCGCTCCCCGCTGGTGAAGAAGGCACGCACCACGAGTCCTGCCGCAGCGGCGACCAGCGGATCGCCCGGTGCCCGCGGCCGGACCAGCGCCTGCGGCGGTGCCGTCTCGACGCGATCGCGCACTGCTTCGAGCCATCGGTCCGAGGGCGCGCCGCTACCCCCGAGGATGATCATGTCCGGCCGCATCAGGTCGTACACCGTGTCCGCCACCAGAGCCACCTGGGCACTGCGCGCCCCGAGAAGCCCGGACGCGACCGGATCCGTGTCCGCCAGCCGGATCAGGTCCGCCAGGGAGGTCACCGTGAGCCCGGCGTTTCCGGCGGCGGCGAGCAAGGCCACGTCCGTCCCGCACTCGCCGAAGCGCCGGTGACCGCCGCCGGTGGGCCCGGGCACGAGGAGACGGCCGAAGCCGCCCTGGATGATGCCGTTCGAGCTCGTCAGAAACCCTGTCTCCGCGACGTTGCCGATGAACAGGTACGCCACGCTGTGCCGTCCCAGTCCGGCGCCGAAGGTGAGCTCGGCGCCCAGCAGGGCGGACACGTTGCCGTCCACCACGACATCGAGCCCGGTCCGCTCCCGCATCGGGTCGGCGACCCGGACGTCGTCCCACCGCAGCACTTCGTTGCGCACGACCCGGCCTGCCGCCCGGTCCACCTCACCGCCGACCGCCACTCCGACGCCCAGCACCGGACCAGGCGCCGAATCCGCCATCCCGGCCGCGAGTTCCGCGGCTTGCCGAAGCGTGGCGGCGCTGTCCGCCGGATCACGGTGCTCGACGTGCGTCCTGACGCAGTGACCGGCCAGGTCGATCAGCCCGGCCGTGGTCCGTTCGAGGCCGAGGTGCACGCCGACCGCGTACCGGCTGGACGAGTCCAGCTCCACCGGCACCCTGGGCCTGCCGATACCGGTGGACCGCTCGACGAGTTCACGGACGACGCCGACGGACAGCAAAGGCTCGAGGATCCTGCTGACGCTGCCGTGGTTGAGGGACAGTTCCTTCGCGATGTCACTGCGCGCCAGAGGACCGCGCTGGACGAGCAGCTGCAGCACGGCGGCCGTGTTGGCCTGCCTCGCCTGACGCGGCCGGCTTCCGCTGAGACCTGGGTGGTTCATCCTCGTTCCGGCTTTCCGGACTCGACACCGTTGGTTTCCTCGAGTTCGACGCCGGTCGTGGCCAGCCACGGCGACACCACCACGATCAGCGCGCTGACCAGGAACGCGCACGCGTACCACGCGACGACCGCGATGCCGTGTTTCTGCGCCAGCATGGGCGCCAGGAACACGTTGAGCGCGATCGCGAGCCGCGTCACGCACTGCGCGATCCCGGATCCCAGGCCCCGCAACGAAGTGGGGAACGCCTCGGTGCTCCACACCCAGGACAGCACGCCCGGGCCGAACCAGGTCAGCATGGCGTACACGATCCAGAAGGCCACCAGGCCGACGCCTGCCCGCTCGCCGGTGAACGCGATGCCCAGCCCGGCGGCGAACACCCCGAGGCATGTCCACACGCCCAGCCAGCGTCGGTTGATCCGGTCGATGACCGCGGCGCCGGCCACCACGGCGATCAGCCCCACCACGAAGCCCAGCAAGGAGAAGTACAGGGTGTTGGAGACCCCGATGCCGGTACTGCTGATGATCAACGGTCCCGCGACCGTCGCCACCGCGCCGCCGAAGGCCTGGATGGCGAAGAACGCCGTGACCGTCGCCAGCCGCCGCCACGCGCCACCGGCCAGCAGCATCCGGTAGCTCCGCTTCTCGGAGACCTCGCGCTTCGGCGGTTCCAGCCCGAGTGCGTCGTAGATCCGCCGCGCCTCCTCCACACGACCGCGCGCGCTCAGCCACCGGGGCGATTCCGGCAGGAACTGCCGCGCCACCAGCACCGCCGCCGCGGGCAGCGCGGCCAGGCCGAACAGCCACCGCCAGGTCTCGTCGCCGAACAACGGCTGGAGCGCGAGAGCGAGCAGGACCGACGTGATGGCGCCACTCAGCCACATCATGTTGGGCAGGCTGCCCGCGATCCGGCCCCGCCGGGACTTGGGCGCGATCTCGGTGAGGAAGGCGTGCGAGGTCGGGATGTCCATGCCCACCGCGACACCGAGCACGAACCTGGCCGCGACCAGTTGCCACACGTCCTGGACGAACGCGGCGGCGAGGGAGGCCACTACGAAGACCACCAGGTTGATCATGAAGATCACCCGGCGGCCGAACCGGTCGGACAGATCGCCGAAGACCACCAGGCCGAGCGCCGTGCCCACGAACGCCGCCGCGGTCACGAGCCCGACCTGGGACGCGCTGAGGTGGAACGACGGCTTGAGGAACAGGACGGCGGCGCCGATGACGAGCAGGTCGTAGCCGTCGATGAACTCGCCGAACGCGACCAGCCTGCCGGTCCAGTTCCGCACGAACCGTGCCCGCCTCGGTGACATCGAGGGCCGGCTCGCTATCCCTGACACCATCAGGTTTCCTCCCCACCGCGCCTTTTGTGCGACGAACACCAAAGTACGGGCAGGTTCGGTCCCCCGGCGCGGATCCGGCGCCTTCGGAGACGATCGGCCAGCCGGGGCGAACCGATCAGGCAATCGGAGGCGCCCTCAGTCGGGCGTGAGGATTTCGGCCAGCCGAAGGGTGTCTTCGAGGTAGCGCTCGTAAGGGAATCCGGCCGCGACGAGTGCCGTGCGGAACTCGTCGTAGAGCGGCTTCCCGGCCTCATGGAAGGCTTTCCGGCCGGACTCGGTGAGCCGGACCAGCCGTCGCCGCGCGTGTTCGGGGTCGACGACGATCCGCACCAGGCCGTCCGCTTCGAGCGGCCGCAGTGCCCGGCTGATCGCCGGGTCGGACACCGACATCGCCTGCGCGAGCCGATGCTGCGTCGCCGGCTCGATGTCCTCCAAGGTGCCGAGAAGCCGTATCTGACTGTAGGTCAGCCCGTCGAGGTCATCGGTGCGCCGCCGGGTCGCCTCACCCATCAGCATGACCACGCGGTGCAGCAAGTCTGCGAGTCCGTCGTCCACGGCCTTACCGTACCAGAGTGTTGACAAGTTAATATTAACTGGTTAAGACTGAGGGCATGGACAACGTCTCTTACCTCGCCCAATCCGCCTTCCCCCTGGTCTGGGTCGTGGTGCCCGCCATCGGAGCCACCATCCGGGCCCGCCACGCCTCGTCCCCGCGAGAACGACTCGAGATCTGGCAGCGCTGGTGGGCCATCGGCGCCTTCGGCTGCGGCAGCCTCTGGATGACGGTCGCGTTCCTCGCCTTCCCGGACGTCATGGCCACGGCGATCGGCTTCGACCGGACGCCCTTCCTGTTCGAGATCGCCTTCGCCAATCTCGGCATGGCCCTTCTGGGTTTCCGGGCCGCCTCGGCCTCCGCGCGGGAGCGCATCACGATCGGCATCGGCGGCGGGATGTTCCTCTGGGGAGCCGTGATCGGCCACGTCTACCAGTGGTTCGCCAACGGTGACCACGCGCCCGGCAACACCGGCGGGGTCCTCGTCACCGACATCCTGCTCCCGGCGGTCATGATCATCCTGGCCGTGCGGTCCCGGCGCTTCGAGACCACGCCACGACCGGCCGCGGAAATCGCGGTCTGAGACCACGGAAGCCGGCCCTCACCATGACATCCCCAGCGATCGAAAAGGCCGCCGCCGAGCGGCTCACCATCTTCGCCGACGCGGTGATCGCGATCGCACTCACCCTGCTGGCCCTCGATCTCCCGATCCCCCACGGAGACACCACCGACGCCATGCTGAATTCGGTGTCGGACCACGGCAAGGAATACATCGCCTTCGCGCTCAGTTTCGTGGTGATCGCCGCGCACTGGCGCGCCCACCACGAGATCTTCCCCCATGTCCGCTCACTGAACGGCCGGCTGATCAGCCTCAACCTGGTCTGGCTGTTCATGCAGGTCCTGATGCCGTTCGCGACACGGGTGCTCACCGCCGACGGTGCCTTCGCCCCCCGGTTCAGCCTGTACGCGCTCGTACAGGTTCTGGCGTCCGCGTCGTTCGCGCTGATCATCCGGGAGCTCCGGCGCGGACACCTCCAGCGGACCGACGACCCGCCCCGGGTGTTCGCCCAGAGCCTGACGCGCAGCATCTGCCTGGCCGCCGTGTTCGGGGTGTCGATTCCCATCGCGTTCCTGATCAACGGCAGCGGCGCCTACCTGTGCTGGCTCGCGGCACCGATCGCACTCGCCGTCGCCCGCCGGGTTCAGGACCGCAAGCCGTCCGGCGCCTGATCTCGCCGCGCTAACCCGAGATTCTCGACATGGCGGCCTGCGCCACCCGCTTCACGAACGCACAATTCTCGTTCATGTCCGGAATCCCGGACAATGAGCCCGAATCGATTTCCAGGTGGGTCGCCGTACTCACCTCCACCGCGATCAGGCAGTTCATCGGCGCCTTACGATGCACGATCTTTTTGGCTTCACGTCCGTTGATCTGCTCCCGGCTTACTTCGAAATCGTCCGTGAGCGGGGCGACCTTCGCCACACCCGACTCATGGAAGCCGATGCCCACCTCGGTCGCACCGCTCCACCCGCACCCGGAACGACGGGAACCTCCCATCTTGTGCGGCCGATCCCATGGCCGGCTCCGGCCGGCCAAACCCAACGCCTGCCTGTCCGCGTCGGTGAGCAAAGCGCAGAGATCCGCCCCGGTGAGGCTCGCCGACGA
This sequence comes from Amycolatopsis azurea DSM 43854, assembly GCF_001995215.1. GTDB lineage: Bacteria > Actinomycetota > Actinomycetes > Mycobacteriales > Pseudonocardiaceae > Amycolatopsis > Amycolatopsis azurea. The sequence goes on along the minus strand of NZ_MUXN01000003.1, from coordinate 139,265 downwards.
CGGTGGGATCGACACGCTGACAGACGGAGAAGCAGCACTCGGATCGGCGCCGTTTTCCGCGGAACCACAGGCTCCGAGAGACACCAGAGCGGCCACCGTGAGGAACCGCGACGATCGCTTGCTCATCACTTTCCCGCCTCCGACAAAGACGTACCCGAACAGGAATCCGGATGCCGCGCTCGGCCGCCATTCAATCACGTCGCGAAGACGATCTCCACCGTACTGCCACGCAACACCACTTTGTCATTTCAATGAATGTCATTACCTGCGCATGTTCGACAGCGCGCGAAAGGAACCGACGTCCGCCGGCGAGGTGCCCCAGGCCGATCCGTCCGGGGAATCATCGAACCGCCGTGGTGCTCGGAAACGTTCTCCGAAGTGCTACAAGCCTCAGGGCGGTGGTCCTGCACCGGCCCGGCGGCCCGCTGACCTCCGACGTCATCCGTCAATGCTGCGGTACCGCCTGAACGGACGGGCGATGCCGGACGCCAGAACCATTCGCCGTCGTCCGGCATCCCTGGTTTCACCCCGCCGACAGTCCGCCATGATCCGAACCCGAACCGAGCAGTCCCTCCTCTTCCTCGGGGAACGGTTCCGGCCGGAACCGTTGCCGGTGGTGCATCTCGGCGGGCGGGGGCACGGGTGGCCCACCGCTTTTTTGTTGTCCGGCTTGATGCCGGGTGGCGGCAGGGCGCTCCGCCTGGCTCCTCGGCGCGTCGAATCCGGCGGCGATCACCGTCACGTGGACCTCGTCGCCGAGCGCGTCGTCGATGACGGCGCCGAAGATGAGATGCGCGTCCGGGTGCAGGGTTTCCTGGACCAGCGACGCGGCCTCGTTGACTTCGAACAGGCCGAGGTCGGATCCACCGGCGATGACCAGCAGCGCGCCGCGCGCACCGTCGATCGACGTCTCCAGCAAAGGCGAGGCGATCGCCCGCTGAGTGGCCTCGACCGCGCGGCCTTCTCCCCTCGCGGTGCCCACGCCCATGATCGCCTTTCCCGCGCCGGACAACACACTCCGCACGTCGGCGAAGTCGAGGTTGATGAGACCGGGAGTGGTGATGATCTCGGTGATGCCCTGCACCCCCGACATGAGGACTTCGTCCGCCACCCGGAACGCGTCCAGCACGGACACCGACCGGTCACCGACCTGGAGCAGGCGGTCGTTCGGGATCACGATCAGGGCGTCGCACTCGCTTCCGAGCACCTCGACGCCTTCGGCGGCCTGCTTGATCCGGCGCTTCCCCTCGAAGGAGAACGGGCGGGTGACCACCCCGACGGTCAGGGCTCCGAGCTGGCGAGCGATCCTGGCGACGACCGGAGCGCCGCCGGTCCCCGTCCCACCGCCCTCACCCGCCGTCACGAACACCAGGTGCGCGCCCTTCAGCAGGTGCTCGATCTCCTCTCGGTGGTCGAGCGCGGCTTGGTAACCCACGGCGGGATCGGCGCCCGCGCCGAGACCACGGGTCAGAGCGCGGCCGATGTCGAGTTTGGCGTCGGCGTCGGACATCAGGAGCGCCTGCGCGTCGGTGTTGATCGCGAGGTACTCGACGCCCTTGATCCCGGCCTCGATCATCCGGTCGACCGCGTTCGCGCCACCTCCGCCGATCCCGACCACCTTGATCACCGGGTGATAGTCGGCGCTGGTGAACGGTGCGGCGGCCGCGGTCAGGGTCGTGGGCGGCACGCTCCCCGGCATGATCTCCTCGCGATCCCGCCGAGCCTGGATCGCGTCGGCGGCGATCGCCGCGAGCCGGGCCTTCTCTTCTCCCGGCAGGGCGGCCAGGTCGTCGCGGAGCCGGGACAAGGGAAGGCGCAGTCCAGGCGGCCGGGGTGGAACGGGCTGACGGCCATGGTCGGCCAGCCGGTCGAGGATCTCGTCGTTCATCGTTCTTCCCCCGCCGTTCCGGTCTGCGGCTTCTTCCGTGCGGTCGGACCGTCGCCGTGCCCGTCGAGCAACCCGCCCGTGTGCAGGTTGGTCTTCGCTTTGGCGAGCAGCCTTTTGACGCCGTTGACGGAGATCCCCATGAGGCCGGCGGTCATGTCGTAGGGCAACCGGTCCAGATAGACCAGGACGAGCGCTTCCCGCTGCCGGTCGTGCAGGCAGCCCAGCGCGCGCTCGACGTCGATCTTGCGGTCGATCTGCGCGTAGGGATCGCTCAGCGCGTCGAACAGCAGGGCGAAGTCCGACGGCGGCGCCGGCGTGACCCGGTCGGCCGCCTTCCACCAGTCCGCGATCATGAACCGCGCGATACCGAAGAGCAGTTTCCGTTGCTCACAAGGCGGTATCCGATCGTGGTCGGCACGAGCCACGAGTGCTCGCAAGCAGTCGACGTAGATGTCCTGAGCGGCGTCCGCGTCACGTCCGACCCGCCGGAGGATGCTCGCGTAGAGCCGGTCCAGCAGATCTTCGTCATGCCCGTCGAGGAGGGACGCCAGTGAATCCCGACGCCCCTCCCCGGGTCTGCCGTCACCGTCCCGCGCGGCCGGCTCATCGACCGGTCCGCTCACGACGGCGTGTCCGCCACCGTGATCTTGAGGGACCAGCGGGCACCGTCCGGATCCTCGGCTTCGATTTCCGCGCCGACCCGGGAACCGGCCAAGGTTCTGGCCAGTGCGATCATCGTGTCACCACGGCGGCGGGTCATCGTCGCTGAATCGCAGGCCTTGACCACCGAGTCGGCCAGCCTGACCACACCGGGACGGCGGACCACCACCCAGTCGTCGGACGTGGCGCGCGCTTGCTCGGCCATCGCGTTCTCCTTACCTGTTTCGGCGCTGTCGACCGCTACATCGGTGACACGAGCCGAAATGGGTACCGGACGCCGCGGATTCGTCACTCGCTCGTGACGGACGTCTTCGCACGCCGCTGTACGTTTTTGACGAACCACGGCGTTCCGGGATCGGCGACGCGAACGCAAGTCCACCCCGGCGCCGTCGCCCTCATCCTGTGGACCAACTCCTGTCTCAGCACAGCTCGATGGATGCGCCAGACGGATTACGGCCCAGGCAGGCCACGGCACCCGCCTCCCCCAGACCCCCGAAATCGACGGCAACCGGGGTCTCGATATTCCATGCGCAAACGACAATACCAGCCATTCTTTCCAGATCATTCCGGGCACGATAAATGGTGCACACCTTCAATCTCGATGACAATAAACCGCCGCTCCGATTCACTACCGCCACACGAAACGCTTGGCCTGACACTCTTCAAGTCCGACTTCGGGAACAACCAGCTCAATGCCAGGATATTCGTCCACACGGCCGATTCGCGTGCGACGCAAAGCACACTGTGTCGCCACAAGCAACCGGCGGCGAGCTCGATCTGATGAAAACCGCGCAAGGGCGGGGAACGTGACTGGTGCACGGTTTGGACGTTGGCTAGCCTCGAATCGAGCGGCATTCGCGGCGGCAATCCATCCCGGTATCTCCCGAAAGGGAATCATGTCCAAGCGAGCCGCGCCGATCGACGATGAGAACGCCGGAATCCGCACCTCGTCCCGGATCACTGCGCAGTGCTTCACCCCTCAGACAAGGAGCAGTCATGTCCACGATCAGCCAGTCCCAGTCGCGCCGAGAAGCCGTGGAGGTCGCGCTGTGGGAGATGCCTTCTCCCGAGTCGGACGCCGCCACGTTGGCCTTGATCTCGGACGTCGAAGCCGGGGACAACGACCAGGCGGTGGGAAACAAGGCGGGCGGAGACGGCAGTTCACTACCCGATCTGGGGCCTCTGGCCAAGTTCAACTCGTGGGAGTCCGTCGGCAGCACCATCGTGCACAAGGCCGTGACCCTCAGCAAGTTCAACCCGGGGAGCGCGACCTTCGACCCGGTCGCCTGGAACAACTTCCTCCAGAAGTTCTCCACGATCCCGTTCTTCCTGACCTACACCTTCGACAACCGGTATGCCTCCATCAGCAAGATCTCCCTGGAAAAGGGGGTCAACGCGGTGTCGGACCTGGTCGAGAACATCATGACACCGGAAAACTTCAAAGGCATCGTGACGACCATCAAGAAGATCGCCACGCTGGCGCTCGAGAACGAGGGGCAAAAGCAGAAGAACTCCAACCAGCAGGTCGGAGTCCTGTCGCGCCACAACCGAAGCCTCTACCTGGGGGCCGTCCGGACCGACGTGCAAATGGAGTACAAGTCGGGCAAGGGATACGAGCAGCTGCGCCAGGACATCAACGTCTACCGCGGCTACGGCGTACTCGACTTCGACAAGTGCAAGCGCAACGCCGAGACACTGCTGAAATGGGACGGGCAGGACGTGGACGACTGGGAGAAGGACACGGCCAGCTCCGCGAAACCGCCCAACGAAAGCCCTGCCTGGAACCAGTAAGCCGCCGCGCCGTCCATCCGGCTCCCGGGGCCGCGCCCCCGGGAGCCTTCACCCCAGGCAGGTCCCATGTTCGCCCAAGAAGCGCCGCCTTCCGAAGGAGCGGTCACCTCGACCTTCGCTCAGGTGCTCGTCGAGAATCTCGGCCACTCGGACAGCGGTTACACCTTCATCCGAGAGGACGGGCACGAGCACTTCGTGAGCTGGTCGGCACTGTCACGGGAGGCCCTCCGCCGGGGGCGCCTGCTGCTTCAGAGCGGGCTGCGCAAAGGAGAGCGCATCGCGTTGTTCCTCCCCGAGGAGCGGGAGTTCGTCTTCACGTTCCTGGGCGCGGTTTCGGTGGGCGTCGTCCCTGTTCCCCTGTACCCGCCCATGGGCTTCGGCAAGTTCGAGGCGTACTGCGAGGACGCCGCCCATATCCTCCGCTCGTCGGGAGCCAGCGCGGTCTGGATGCCCCGGAAACTGGCGGATCTGCTGGCTCCGCTCCTTCAGGCTGTCGAGGGCTTGCGGGCCGTCGTCTCGGAGGAGTTCTTCGCCGAGCCTTTGGTGGAGGGCGCGCCCCGGCCCGAGGCGATCGGACCGGAGGACGTGATGTTCTTGCAGTTCACCTCGGGGAGCACGGCGGCTCCCAAGGGAGTGCGGGTCACGCACGCCGGCGTGCTCGCGAACTGCGCGGCCATCACCAGCGCCCTTCGCCTCGAGCGCGGGCGAGACCGGGGCGTGAGCTGGCTGCCCATGTATCACGACATGGGACTGGTCGGTTTCGTGCTGACACCGCTGATCACGCGTTGCCCGGTGAGCTTCCTCCCGGCGTTGCGCTTCGCGTTCTCACCGAGGATCTGGCTGGAAACCGTGAGCCGTCACCGTGCGACAGTGACCTTCGCGCCCAACTTCGGTCTGGCGCTGGCCGTCAAACACACCTCGGCGGAGGATCTCCGACGGCTGGACCTGTCCTGCTTGCGGGTCGTGGGCTGCGGCGCCGAGCCCAACCATCCGGAGACGCTGCGTTCCTTCGCGGCGCACTTCGCGGCGGCGGGACTGCGGCCAGGGGTGGTGGCACCGTGCTACGGCATGGCGGAGGCGACGCTCGCGATCTCGTTGAGCGAGATCGGGGTTCCGTGCGCCCCGGATGTCGTCCGGAGTGAGGAGTACCACGCGAGCGGCCTCGCCCGGCCGGCCTCGAACGCGGAGGCCCCCGGGGCGCGGGTGGCGTTCGTGCCGTGCGGACGCCCCATCGAGGGTCATCGAATCCTCATCGTGGACGACGAGGGGAATCCGCTCCCGGAGCGGCACATCGGTGAAGTGGTCTTCCAGGGGCCGAGTGTGGCCGCGGGCTACCACGGTGACCCGGAGGCGACGCGACAGAACTTCACGGCCCAGGGCCTGCGTACAGGGGATTGCGGCTACCTGGCGGACGGCGTCCTTTACGTGACGAGCCGCAAGAAGGACCTTCTGATCATCAATGGGCGCAATCGCGACCCCCAGACGGTGGAGTGGGCAGCGGCCGAGGTGCCCGGCCTCCGCAAGGGCAACGTCGTGGCCTTCACCCGGCCAGGCCCGGCCACGGAAGAGGTGGTGCTCGTCGCCGAACTCCGCGACGGGGACGCGGCCGCGGTGGCACGACAGGTCCGCGGCCACATCCAGGCGAAGCTGTCGCTGCCCGTGGCGGAGGTCCTGCTGCTGGCGCTGGGCGAGCTGCCCAAGACCTCCAGCGGCAAGGTGCAGCGAAGCAAGACGCGGCAGCAGTATCTCGAAGGAGTTCTCCGTCAAGCGAACTGAACGCCATCATCCACGCACCCCCGACGAGGAGCACCCATGAACACCCAGCTGATGATCCCCCAGGAGCGAGAGCAGCTGCACTCGCTGATCCGTGAGAAGTTGGAGTGTGCCGAGGAGATCGAGGACACCACATTGGTGAGGGAGCTTCCAGGGGTCGACTCCATGAAGCTCCTCCGCCTCTTGGGTGCGGTCGAACTGGGTTTCCAGGTCAACTTGGGTTTCGAGGCCATCCCCCAGGTACAAACGGTGCGGGACATCGAGCACTTGATCTGCGATTCGCGCGAGCGGTACGCCTCGCGCGCGTCCTGAGCACGGAGGGCGACGTGAGGACGCTGAATCAGGAGCAGATGCGCCGGGAGGCGCTGGAGATCGCCATCTGGGCCGAGGGTGAGCGGGTGTTCCCGCAAGACGTGCTGGCGAAGCTCGAACTGCTCGACCCCGACGGCCACGCGCTCGCCGACGGCAACCAGGAGACAGGTGTCGGCAATGCTTATGAAGGAGATGGCAGCAGGCTGCCCGACCTGGGGCCTTTGGCGTCCTTCGGCTCCTGGCAGTCCGTGGCCGCCACCATCCTGCGCAAGACCGACGATTCCGCCGGTTTCGATCAGTCTTCCACGCTGTTCGCCATCATCCGGTGGATCATCTTCGAGCACCAGTTCATGACAATGCCGTTTCTCGCCAACATCATCAGCGACAGCCGCAGCGTGTCGATCTCGTCCCTTTCCCTGTCGCCGGCCATCTCGGCGGTGACCGACCTGATCGGCGGGCTGGTGACGCCGGACGCGCTCACCGGCATCATCAACTCTCTCAAGAAGATCGGCCAGCTGGCGGTCGAGAACAAGGGCCACGAGCAGAAGAACAGCAACGTGCAGCAGGGGGTCCTGACCATCGTGAACGGGGACCTGCGCCTCGGGCTGCTCCGCACCACGGTGCGGATGCAGTACCGGACTGGCAAGGGGTACCAGCAGCTCAATCAGCAGATCACCGTCAGCCGCCTTTTCGGGAGCCTCGACTACGACAAGTGCATCCGTAACGCCGAGACACTGCTGAGGTGGGACGGGCAGGACGTGGACAGCTGGGTGAGGACCGCCTCCAGCTCCCCCTATCCCCCCAACACCAGCCCGGCTTGGAGCGACTGAGTCACCACAGGCGGCTTCATGCGGTTGCGCCGTATGTCCTATATGGACTGTGACTGCGCGGCCGGGGGCATCGTCGGAGGCGATCTCCTGGGCGTACCTGCTTCGCCGCCGCTTCTACGCTGCCCACAATGGACGACAGCGCCACCCAGGAACGTCAAGCCGACCGGAAACGCCTGCAACCACCATCAAACTGCCGGTCGACCAGGTATCGGAAACCGCTGTAGCCGCGGAAAGGATCAGCGACGCCATGTCGACTCCCGAAATAGCGAAAAGCGCCGATCAAAATGATCGACGCTCTTTGCGTGGTAGCTGCTTGTACCCCCGATGGGATTCGAACCCACGCTACCGGCGTGAGAGGCCGGCGTCCTAGGCCGCTAGACGACGGGGGCTAGGATCTTCCTCCTGCGAGAGGAGGTTTTTCAGTTGTTCACCTGCTGTGTTGCTGTGGAGAAACTTACCAGACCGGGTTTCCCGCCTTCGCAGGGGGGTCACTCTGTGTTTCACTCCGGAGAGTTCTCCAGCTGGGGTACCAGGACTCGAACCTAGACTAACTGGACCAGAACCAGTCGTGCTGCCAATTACACCATACCCCAGTGAGGTGCCGTTCCGATCTTGACCGGCTCAGCACCGCACGAGAAGAAATACTAGAGCACGCTGTTCCGCACCGTGAAAGCGGGGGTCTCCGTAGCGCGCTGGGCCGGGACGCCGAGCTTCGCGAACTCGGAAACGAGCAGCTCAGGGAGCTCGTCGAGGCCGGAGATCGTGTGCACGCCCGCCGGGGCACGTTCGGCGATGCCGTCCCGGTCGAGCCAGACGGCACCCAGGCCGGCGTCGCGGGCGCCGATGGCGTCGGTGTCGAGTTTGTCGCCGACGTGGACGGCCTGCGCCGGGTCGCAGCCGAGGCCGAGGCAGACCGAGTGGAACATCGCGGGGTCCGGTTTGGCTACTCCGAGTTCACCGGCGATGGCCACGTGGTCGAAGAAGCGGGCGAGGCCGAGATCGGCGATCTTCTTCCGTTGATGTACGCCCGAGGCGTTCGTGACGGCCGCGACCAGGACGCCGGCGGCCCGCAACCATTCCAGGCACGGGAGGACATCTTCAAACAATTGCCACGAACGAGTGAGGATTTCACGACGGCGTCTTTCGAAGCCGCTGACCTGCTCTTCGTCGGCGAGAATGCCGATTTCGGCGAGGAAGCATTCCGTACGCTTGTGGTGCATGGTCACGTAATCGATTTCACCCGCGACCACCAGCGCGACGTGCTCTTCGGTGATGAGATCCCACAGTGGCCAAAGGTCGTTCTGCCCGGTGAGCGCGCGGAGGCTGAGCCGGATCGCGGCCGTGCAGTCGATCAGCGTGTCATCGATGTCGAGGCACACCAACCGTAACTCCGGGGGCTCCCAAGGGGCTCCGTCGGGAGCGTCCGGCGTGGTTCGTGACGAGGTCCGGGGCACGAGAGCGAAATCCACCAAGTGAGGCTAGGGCACCCAGCGCGATCGCGACTCTGCCGATGAGGTGATTAAGGCTGCTCTGTTCCGGCGCGGGCACTCTACTCCCAGTTGGTGAGATGACGTTTTTTAGTTACCCGACAACAGGTAACGCGGCCAGTCGGGTGAAAACCCCATACCCGCCTTCCAGCTCGATCCAGAGTGCACACACGCAGTGACGACACCGGAAATCCTTGCACGCCTTGAAGTACCGACCGTCCACAAGGGCACCTCCGCGATTTCCGTCCTTCAAGGACCGTCTACGTCCTTTTTGGACGGTCGCTTCGATCACCGGAAAGAGCACGCGAACCGGTGAGGCTCACCCCTTGGCCCGATCGGCGCATCCGCCCGGATGGCGCTTGACGCACCGGTCGGACGGGTGCATGCTGAGCTTATTCAACAGGTGATGAATAAGCGTTTCGAAGGGGTGGGACGGATGAACGAACGCACGAACTGCGTGGTCGTCGGCGGTGGCCCCGCGGGGATGGTCGCCGGGTTGCTGCTGGCCAGGGCCGGCGTCGAGGTCACGGTGCTGGAGAAGCACAAGGACTTCCTGAGGGACTTCCGCGGCGACACCGTGCACCCGTCGACGTTGACGTTGCTCGACGAACTGGGCCTCGGCGAAAAATTCCTCAGCCTGCCGCACAGCGAGATCTCCTACGCCGGTTTCCCCGCCGAGGACGGCACGATGATGCGCCTGGCCGACCTGACCAGGCTGAAGGTGGCGCATCCGTACATCGCGATGGTCCCGCAGTGGGACTTCCTGGACCTGCTCGCCGACGCCGGCGGGAAGGAGCCCACGTTCACGCTGCGGCAGAGCACCGAGATGACCGGGCTGATCCTGGAGCAGGGCCGGGTGACCGGGGTCCGCTACCGCACGGCCGACGGCACCACCGGCGAACTGCGCGCCGACCTGGTGATCGCCGCCGACGGCCGCTGGTCACTGGCGCGGCGCGAGGCGGGGCTGATCCCGAAGGAGTACGACACCCCGTTCGACGCGTGGTGGTTCCGGATCTCGCGAGAGGACGGCGAACTCGAGGGCAGGCTGACCCCGAAGATGCGCAACCGGCGGTTCGCCGTGCCGCTGCCGCGCAAGGGCTACTTCCAGGTCGCCTACCTGGGCCCGAAGGGCGAGGACCTGCGGACCAAGGGCATCGAATGGTTCCGGGAGAACGTCGCCGACGTCTGCCCCGAGTTCGCCGACCGCGTCGACGAGCTGAAGACGACCGACGACATCAAGTTCCTCGACGTCAAGATGAACCTGCTGCGGAAATGGCACCTCGACGGACTGCTGTGCATCGGTGACGCGGCGCACGCGATGTCGCCGGTCGGCGGGGTCGGCATCAACCTCGCGGTGCAGGACGCGGTCGCGGCCGCCACCCTGCTCGCCGAGCCGCTGCGCCGGGGCAGGCCGTCGGTGACGGACCTGGCGAAGGTCCGCAAACGCCGTCTCGCGCCCACGATGCTGGTGCAGGGGCTGCAACGGCTGTTGCACAAGAACGTCATGCGACCGGTGATGGAGGGCAGGCGCAACGGCCCGCCCCCGGTGATGGTGAAGCTGTTCAGCCGCTTCCCCGTGCTGTCCTACGTCCCCGCGCGGCTGCTGGGCCTGGGGCTGCGGCCCGAGCACGCCCCGGCCTTCGCGCGGCGGGCGATGGAACCGGCCGGCGATTAGCTCCTGAACGCCATGAACGGCCCGTTCCCTGCGAGGAACGGGCCGTTCAGAACGCGCTAGACGTCCTGGACCGGGTTGGTCAGGGTGCCGATGCCTTCGATGGTGATCGAGACCGACTGGCCGTCCTCGATCGGGCCGACGCCCTCGGGGGTGCCGGTCAGGATGACGTCGCCGGGCAGCAGGGTCATCACGCCGGACACGAACTCGACCAGCTCGGGGATCTTGTGCACCAGGTCCGACGTCCGGCCGTCCTGCTTGAGCACACCGTCCACCTCGGACTTGAGCGCGAGGTCGGCCGCGTCGAGCGAGGTCTCGATCCACGGACCGAGCGGGCAGAAGGTGTCGAACCCCTTCGCCCGGCCCCACTGGCCGTCGGCCTTCTGCAGGTCACGCGCGCTGACGTCGTTCGCGACGGTGTAGCCGAGGATCGCGCTCGCCGCGCGGGCGGCGGGCACGTTCTTGACCGGCTGGCCGATGACGATCGCCAGCTCACCCTCGAAGTCGACGCGGCCGACGCCGCGCGGACGGCGGATGGGCACGTTCGGGCCGACCACCGTTGTCGACGGCTTGATGAACAGCATCGGGTCCTTCGGGAGCTCGTTGCCGAACTCGGCCGCGTGCTTCGCGTAGTTCCGGCCGACCGCGATCACCTTCGACGGCAGGATCGGCGCGAGCAGCCGGACGTCGGCGAGCGGCCAGCGTTTGCCGGTGAAGTTGGGGTTGTTGCCGAAGGGGTGCTCGGCGATTTCCAGTACCTGGGCGTCGTCGCCGTCCCCTTCGATCGAAGCGAACGCGACACCACCGGGATGAGCAATTCGGGCTAGACGCACGCCGTCCACCCTACGTGTGCCGATCACGGCCACCTCAGCGCGGATACACCGAAAGCCACCGAAGTGCACCCGTCCAGGTGCTGTGCGCCCAACCACGCAAGCGCGACCATCGAAAGTCAGGCCGGTACACGGTGGGCGAGGGGAAGGCCGCGAGATGAATGCCGACGCGTATCCCCCGGATCCGGTGGTCGTCCCGCGCCAGCTGCCTTTCCCGCCGCCCTGGCTGGTCGGCCGCGAGAAAGAAACCGCCGTCCTGACCGACACGCTGAACCTGCGAGCCGACCCGGCGTCCGTGGTGGTCGTCGAGGGTCCTGGTGGTGTGGGGAAGACGACACTCGCGCTGCACTGGGCACACCAGCACCTCGACCGGTTCCCCGACGGTCAGCTCTACACCGATCTGGGCGGCTTCGACCGGCCGTCCGATTCGCCGTCGACGGTGTCGGTGCTGCACTCCTTTCTCGGCGCCTTCGGGGTGGCGCCCGCCGCGCTTCCCTCGGACGAGCGATCGGCCGCGGCGCTCTACCGCAGTGTGCTGGCCGGGAAGCGGGCGCTCATCGTGCTCGACAACGCGGCGGACCTCACCCAGGTGGCACCGCTGCTGCCCGGCAGTCACTCCTGCGCTCTCCTGGTGACCAGCAGGACGAACATGGCCGGTCTCCGGCTTCGCGGCGCGACATCGCTCCGGCTCGACGCGCTGTCGAAGAGGGAGGCTCGCGACCTGCTGGCCCACCAGGTCGGCAAGGGCAGGGTCCTGGACGAACCCGAAGCCGCGGACGTCCTGCTGGCCTACTCGGCGGGTCTGCCGCTGGCGGTCTCGCTGCTCGCCGCGCGCTCGGCGAGCAGGCCCGGTCTGCCGCTGTCCGTGACGGCCGACGAACTGCGAGGCTCCGACGGCCACCTGGACACCTTCGACGCCGGCGACGGCTCGGCCGATCTGCGGACCGTCCTTTCCTGGTCGTACCGCGGCCTGGGAATCGACGAGGCCGGCGGCTTCCGGCTGCTCGGCCTGCTCCCCCTGCCCGAGTTCGACGAGGCGGCCGTGGCGAGCCTGCTCGCACTGGGCGCCTCGCGCACGACCGCTCTCCTGCGCTCCCTGGATCTCAAAAGCCTTCTGCGCCAACATTCACCGAAGCGCTATCGGATGCACGACCTCGTGCATCGCTACGCGGGCGAGCTCGCGGAACGACTCGACCCGACGGCCGAACTCGTCTCGGCCAGGCGGCGCATGGTGGATTTCTACCTCCACACCGCGTTGCACGCCGACCGCTCGCTGTACCCGCACCGCAGCAGACCCGACCCGCCCGTACCCGAAATCGGGGTGAAAGCCCTCGAGTTCGCCGGGGAGACGGCCGCCTTGGGCTGGTTCGCCGCCGAACACCGCACACTGCTCGCCATGCAGCGGCTCGCCGCGGCGGAAGACCTGCCGACGCGCGTGTGGTGGTTCGCCCGCGTCCTCGACACCTACCAGCACCGGCAAGGGCTCATCCACGACAACGTCGAGACCTCACGACTCGGGGTCGACGCCGCGCAGCACCTCGGATCTCCCGTCATGAGCGTTCTCGCGCAGCGGCAACTGGGCCGGGCCTGCACCCGGGCGGGTGAGCTCGACGAGGCACTGAAGTGGCTGACTCGTGCGCTGGCCACGGCATCAGGGGACGAGGAACAGGCACATACCCATCATGACCTCGCCCGGGTCCACGCACGTCGCGCGGATCGCGAGAACAGCCTGCGGCACGCCGAGCAGGCGCTCGAACTGTATCGCCGGGCCGGAAACCAGGTCGGCGAAGCGCACGCGCTGAACGCGGTCGCCCGCCACTACGCGGACCTGGGCGACCACGAACGGGCCCACCGGTACGCGACCATCGCTCTTTCCCTGCACGAAAGACATGACAACGGCAGCGGTATGGCGGTCACCCTCGACAATCTCGGCTCCATCGCCCGCGACGCCGGTCATCCCCAGGAGGCGGAGCGTTCGTATCTCCAGGCGCTGGAGCTGAGTCTGAGGCAGGACAACGTGTTCTTCGCCGCGGAAGTGTCCGAGCACCTCGCGGAAGCGCAGTTCTCCCACGGCCGGCTCGGCGAAGCGGCGCGGTACTTCAAGCGGACCTACGAGCTTTACGTCGCCCAGCACCGCCTCCCCGACGCCGAGCGTATCCGGGGCCGGCTCGCCGGGCTGTCTTTCTAACGGGCCAGATCAGTCTTGGCTGCGCAGTTTGCGGGCGATCTCCTTCCATTCCGCGCGCCGGGTCCACCGGCCTCCGACGTACTCGTTGATCCGGCGGCTCCGCTCCTCCAGGCCGCTCAACCGCATACGCGGATCGGCGAACAGGCGTTCACAGATCCGGATGTCGGCGCGGTCGACCCCGGCCGTCTCCGGTGCCAGTTTGGCCAGCAGCCACCGGCAGGTCGCGGACGCGTAAGGCAGCGAGATGGCGTCGAAGAACCCCAGTGCCAGACTGATGTCCTTCTCCGCGTTGGCGAGAGCGTCGCGGCCGCTTTCCTTCAGCCTGAGCGCGGCCCTGGCCAGGTGCGCGGAGCCGAGAAGTTCGGCGTAGGAGGCACCATCGTTGACGTGCCCGGCCAGTGACATGAGCGCCTTGTCCACCAGTTCCCTGGCCTTGGACAGCTCGCCACGGGCGATGCAGATCCGCACCCGCAGGATCAGCAGTTCGTGATACTCACGCGCCCGGTCCGGGCGCAGGTAGCCGACTGCTTCACCGGCCAGCTTGTTGGCTCGCTTCAGCGCGGAGCGCCGCCGCTCCAGGCGGTACTGGGTGAACCAGATGCCCGCGAGGACGTTGCGGCACGCGCCGTATTCACCTCCTGCGGGGTCGAGCGCGTGGAACATCGCGCTGGCGTCCTCGGCGCATCCGACGGCTTGGACGAAGTGATGTCTGCGCACGTCCGGCCGTGAATCCTCCGCGAGCTCACAGTGCAGGATCGCGAGCAGGCGTTTGCCGAAGGCGACCAGCCAGCCATCGCCACAAGCCTTGGCCAGCCGTAACCCTTCATCCACAGTGGACACGGCGGCGGCCAGCTCGTGCGCCCGGTGCTGATGCCAAGCCTGGCAACGGAGCAGCAGCCACGCTCTGCTCTCGCGGTCTTCGGCCGCCGTCGCCCCGTCCGGCAGAGCACGGAGACAGCACCGGGTCACCTGCCGCATCAGCTCAGCGCTTCCCGAAGCCTTGACGATCCGTTCGACGGCAGGCAACGCCCGAAGGAGTTCGGCGTGGCTCGAGTCGGGCGCGACGCCGAACCATTCGCGCACCAGATCAGGTCCCGCGGCCGCTGACGGAGACGCCGCCTCGAGGGCGTCCACGAGCGCCGCCTTCTCGTCGACCGCGTCCGAGGTGGTCGACGGTCGCTCCGGTGCGGGCATCAGGCCCAGAGCGAGCAGGCGGCGGACGATCTGGTCGAGACCGTCTTCGCTCTCCGCGTCGAACCGCGAGATGACCAGGTTCTTCAGCAAGGTGGGAGCGAGGTCGGCCGAGAAGCCGGGATCGGCGACCGGGATGACGGGACACCCACCGGGGTCGGTGTGATCGTAGATCCGTCTCTGCAGCACCCTGCTTTCGAACAGGACACCCTTGCGAGCGGCCGTGCAGTCGCCGGCACCGAACCGGTGCACGTAGTCGGGGGACAAGACGCAGAGCACCGGATGGCGTGTCACGGAACCGACGATCCATTCCGGGAGGGAAACCGGATTCCCTTCCGGGAGATCCCGGTCCCAGATGACCTCGACTCCACGCCTCGGCAGGGCTTCGGCCAGCGCTTCAGCGACCTTTCTGCCCTCGATGTCGTGGGCATAGCTGATAAAGACCCTCATATGGATCCTCCAGGCAACGAAGCCGCGTCCTGCCGCTTCGTCGGACAAGGCCATTCGCGGCCCTCCGGCGGTGGCCGGTGCCGTTCACCTTCCGCTCGGACAGGTGAACACCGGCGGCCACCGATACGGGGGCAGCCTCTGGAGGCGCTGAGGCCGTATGCTGGCGATCGAGCAGTACGTCCACGCCTCGCGACACGGTGAGTCCTGTGGGTATGCCGCTTGGGCGGCTTCTGTGCCAGCAGAAGCCGCCCAATTCACCTCGGGCTATCTCATTCTTCCTCCAACCCTGCCAGGGCTTTGTCGATCACCCTCGGGGTCTCCTCGGGTGGCAATGCGGCCTCTTCGAGCTGAAAGAAGATCTTGACGAACTCGGCGGCTTTGTCGGCTCCGGCGACGTCGTCGTAATAGACGTCCCCGTCCGGCTGCTCGACGGTCAGGAAAAGGTCGTCCAGCTCGTCGGAAAGCTCCAGCACCTGGAAAGAACTACGCATACCGGGCATGAACCCCGCCTTGAACGGCAGGATCTGAATGGTCGCGTTCACCTGCCCGGAGACAGCCTTCAGATGCAGCAACTGGGCGCGCCAACCGTCGATGTCGGTGATCCGCCGGTACAGAACGGACTCGTCGATGACGAAGAAGTGCTGCAGTTCGGGGTCGTCCAGGCGCCGCTGCCGGGTCGCGCGAGCGGCGAGTCCCCGCTCGACCTGCTCCGCGTCCGTGGTGAACTTCGTCATCACCGAACGACTGTAGGCAGGCACCTGGAGCAGACCGGGCACCAGCAGGAGCTGGAACTGACGGACGAGAACGGCCGACGACTCCAGGCCGAGGAATTTGACGAATTCCGAGCGGAAGTACCGCCGGTACTCGTCCCACCAGGCAGGCTGCTTGCCCGCCTTGGACAACTGCACATAGGACTCGACCCGGTCCCGGTCGGTGATCCCGTACTGGAGCAGCAGCGCCTTCAAGTCGGTGGTCGACAACCCCACCGAGCCGTTTTCGATTCTGATCAACTTGGAAACAGACCAATCGAGCGCCTCGGCGACCTCCTTCTGAGTGAGTTTCAAGGTCTCGCGGGCCTCCCGCACAGCCGCCAGTAGGCGCCGCTGACTGCTCGCCGGAGATTGAGCCCTTGTCATGATCCGATTTCCTCCCCTGTCAGATGTCGGTCTGCCATGTGGCAGAACGATAGCATCCATTGTGACATACGTCATATGACCTGGTGCATTAAGGTGCCTTGCATTCGGGCATGTCGCACTAAGCCTGGTCGCATACCGCTGTCCGAATAGATGAATGCGATTCGGACGCGCGAAAAGATCAAGCTCTGCCGCGAGGTGGCAGAGCTTGATCTTCGACAAGAGAAAGTCAGTCGCCGAGGGGCCTTTCGACGAAGGCGGCCCAAGCCACGGCTGAAAACGTGAGCACGGAAGCAGGATCCTTCGAATCACGGACGAAAACCGCGGCGGGCAGATAGGAGACCTCGACGCACTGAGCGCCCCCTCCTTCGCTATGGGAACTCTTGTTCCACCTCAGCCGCGTGAAATCGGTTTCCTGCCGCAGCCGGTCTTCTCGCCACGCCACATGTGCCCCCGATCCTCGGCAGGCACCCTCGACCGATCGCAGGCGAGACGGCGCCTGTCCCCTGCAGGCCATCGTTCAGGCTAGCGGCGGAGCGAGATCGCCAAACACCGCCGACAGGCGGATTTTCACCTACCGTCGCCGTTCGATGACATGCCGCGTCAGGGTTTCCCGATCTCGGAAAGGGACTTGTGCACGAGCGCGTCGCACAGCGCGAGCCAGCTCGCTTCGACGATGTTGCCGTGCACGCCGACCGTGGTCCATTCCCGCTCGCCGTCGCTGGTCTCGACGAGCACCCGCGTGACGGCGTCGGTGCCCGGATGGCCGGGCAGGATCCGCACCTTGTAGTCGGCCAGCTCGACACTGTCCAACCAGGACAGATGCGGGCTGAGCGCCTCGCGCAGCGCCGCGTCGAGGGCGTGCACCGGGCCGTTGCCCTCGGCGGTCGCGATCACGCGCTGCCCGCCGACGTGCACCTTCACCGTCGCTTCCGAGACGACCTCGCCGTCGGAGCGGTGGTCCAGGACGACCCGGTACGACTCGAGTTCGAACGGCGGTTCGTCGAGGACGTCGCTCTGCGGGCCGTCGACCTCCCGCCGCAGCAACAATTCCAGTGAAGCGTCCGCGGCTTCGAAGGACCAGCCCTCGGATTCGAGTTGTTTCACCTTGCGGACGGCGCTCGTCAGCGCCTCGGGCTGGCCGGCAAGGTCGACCCCGAGCTCACGTCCCTTGAGCTCCAGGCTGGCCCTGCCGGCCATCTCGGTGACCAGTACCCGCATGTCATTGCCGACAGAAGCTGGATCGATGTGGTTGTACAGCAACGGATCCACCTTGATCGCGCTCGCGTGCAGTCCCGCCTTGTGGGCGAAGGCCGACGCCCCTACGTAAGCCTGGTGGGTGTAGGGGGCGAGGTTGGCGATTTCGGCAAGAGCATGGGAGACCCGGGTGAGCTCGGCGGCGCCTCCGGTCGGGAGGACCTCCATTCCGAGCTTGGTCACGAGATTCCCTGTCACGGCGAACAGATCGGCGTTACCCGCCCGTTCGCCGTAACCATTGGCGGTGCACTGGACGTGCGTCACGCCGGCCTGCGCGGCGGCGACGGAGTTCGCCACCGCGCAGGAAGTGTCGTCCTGACAATGGATTCCGAGCCGGAATCCGGTCCTTTCCTTGACCTCGCGGACGGTTTCCGCGAGACCGAGCGGCAGCTGGCCGCCGTTGGTGTCGCACAGCACGGCGACGTCGGCGCCGGCGTTCACTCCCGCGTCGAGCACCTTCAGCGCGGTGTCCGGGGAGAACGCGTAACCGTCGAAAAAGTGTTCCGCGTCAAGGAAGACACGGCGTCCCTCGCCGACGAGGAACGCGACGGTGTCCCGCACCATCTCGCACGCCTCGTCGACGTCGACCCGCAGCGCGCGCTCGATGTGACGAAGGTCCGATTTGGCCACCAGCGTGATCACCGGGGCCTGGGAATCGAGCAGGGCCCGCACCTGCGTGTCCTGCTCGGCTTTTGTTCCGGCCTTCCTCGTCGCGCCGAAGGCGACGAGGGCGGCATGATTCAGTTTCAATTCACCCGAAGCGGCGCGGGCGAAGAATTCCGTGTCCTTGGGCAGCGCGCCCGGCCATCCGCCTTCGATGAACCCGACCCCGAGATCGTCGAGCAGCCTCGCCACCGCCAGTTTGTCCGCGACGGAGTAGGAGATCCCCTCGCGCTGCGCGCCGTCGCGCAACGTCGTGTCGTACAGGTGGAAAGCGTCGCCGAGCGGTGTATCGGCGGGCTCCTTGCGGCTCACGAGGACTCCTCATGGTGGTGGCAAAACGTGTTCAGGCAACAAAAAAACCTCCCGCATGGGTGCGAGAGGTTGCGCGCCGGGGGCTCTTGTGGAGCTGTTATCCGGCGCGCTCGGCGATAATGATGGTGCAGGAGGTCACGAACGCATCATGGCACACGCTCCGGCGGGCGTCCACAGGCCGGGCGATACTTCCCACCTTCTGAGAGTGGCTGAAGGGGACTTTCCCCGCGTCTGACGCAGCAAAGGGGCCCTTCACCGCGTGAGATGCGGTGAAGGGCCCCTTCAGCCCAAGTTACTACTGAGTGACCGGGCGCACGTTCGACGACACGAGTGCCGCCAGCCGGTCGCCGATCGCGTGCGTCGCACCGGGCGACGCCTGGTCGCGGGTCGCGAGGTCGAAGGCCACCGAGGCCTCGATCCGCCGCGCCGCTTCCTTCTGTCCCAAGTGGTCCAGCAGCAGCGAGACCGAAAGCACCGCGGCGGTCGGGTCGGCGAGACCCTGGCCCGCGATGTCCGGCGCGCTGCCGTGCACCGGCTCGAACATGCTCGGGTTCCGCCGCGTGATGTCGAGGTTCCCGCTCGCCGCCAGCCCGATGCCGCCGGTCACCGCCGCCGCGAGGTCGGTGATGATGTCGCCGAACAGGTTGTCCGTCACCACGACGTCGAACCGGGACGGGTCGGTCACCAGGTGGATCGTCGCCGCGTCCACATGGGAATAGGCGACCGTCACCTCCGGGTGTTCCAGCGAGACCTCTTCGACGATCCGCGACCACAGCGAGCCCGCGTACTCCAGCACGTTCGTCTTGTGCAGGAGCGTCAGGTGCTTGCGCGGCCGCGCCTCGGCACGGTTGAACGCGTCGGTCACCACGCGCCGGACGCCGAACGCCGTGTTGACGCTGACCTCCGTCGCGATCTCGTGGTCGGTGTCCTTGCGCAGCAGGCCACCGTTGCCCGCGTACGGGCCTTCGGTGCCCTCACGCACGACGACCATGTCGATCTCGCCCGAGTCGGCGAGGGGTCCGCGCACACCCGGGTACAACCGGGCGGGGCGCAGGTTCACGTGGTGGTCGAGCTCGAACCGGAGGCGCAGCAGCAGGCCACGCTCCAGAATGCCGCTCGGCACCGTCGGGTCGCCCACCGCGCCCAGCAGGATCGCGTCGTGCTGACGGAGTTCACCGAGTACCGACTCCGGGAGCAGCTCACCGGTGGAGTGCCACCGGGCGGCGCCGAGGTCGTAGTTCGTGATCTCCGCAGTCGGTACGACCTCACCGAGCACTTTGAGCGCCTCGGAGACCACTTCGGGCCCGATCCCGTCTCCTGGGATCACCGCGAGCCGCATCCACACACCTCCGTAGACCAGGCCACCGGCAGTCCGGATGGCCCATCCGCAAGAAAACGCCAGCAGCGGAAGGTTACCGGCTGTAGCCCGGTAGCCGTAGCCGCACCACCCTTATGCCGGAGCCTCCCACAGAGCGAGACAGCCGAAAGAGTGAATACAAGAAGGGACGCCCTGGCGAAAACCTGCCGCCAGGGCGTCCCTCACCTCATCGAACGCGGGTTACCGCACTACCGCGTCAGCCCACACCGATCGGCTGACGTCCGGTGTGCCGGCCGCCGTTACCCGGCCGGTCGACGCCGGCGTTGCCGCCGCCGCTGTTCGTCTGGATCTTCACCACGTTCGCCCGGTTGCCCGAGGCGTTGTGGTGATCGATCGCCAGCAGGCCGAGGACGGTGTCCTGCGCCGCCGCGTTGCGGTTGACCACCAGCGCCGTGCCCGGCTTCGCGACGTAGCCCAGCGCGGCGTCGCCGCCACCCTGGACCGTGTACGCGGGAGCCAAGGCGTCGAACGCGAGCGGCGTGCCGACGTAGTCGATCGTCGACGAGCCCGCACCCGGCGCCGCGTAGAACCCGGAGGTCCCGACCGTGTAGCTGATCTTGTGCGACGCGGCGTTCGGGTCGATGCCCAGCGCGGCGATGCTCACCGGCAGCACGACGACGTTGGTGTCGAACACGTTCGTGTCGACGTCGCCGAGCTGGCCGTTGACCGGCTGGATGTCCACCTGCGGGAAGCCCGGCTTGAGCGCCACCGTGACGGCCACCAGGACGTCGGTCGCGGTCACCTTCGTGACATAGGTCTCGAAGTCCGGGTTCCCGTCGCCCGTGGTGTCGATGTCCACGAACGGCGAGGTGTTGCTGCCCAGGTTGGCCAGGTCGCTCCAGGTGGTGAGACCGAAGGCCAGCAGCGCGTTCTCCGGCTCACCCTGCGCCTTGGCCAGCGGAGCGGTCGACGCCGCGCCGATGTAGCGCAGGTCGGCGCCCTTGGCGGTCTGGTTCAGCGTGCAGTCGGTGGTGACGCTGCCGTCGCACTCGGGCAGCTGCGGGGATTCCGCCTGCAGCTCGAGCACGCTGATCAGCGAGCGGTACCGCTGCGAACCGGTGCCCTGGTCCACGCCCTTGCCGGTCAGGTTCAGCACGGCCTGGTCCTGGCCGGCACCGAAGTTGACGTTGCCCGGGGTGTTGATGGACGAGACGGGCTTCGGCGCGGAGTACACCGAGAGCCGCAGCGGGACGGTCGTGCCGCTCTTAGGGGTGAACGCGATCCGGCCGGAGGCGTCTGCCACGAACTGCCGGGCGAGGCCGACCTGCGTGGTCGCCATGGTCGGGTCGATGACCTTGCGGAGCGCCTTGGGGTCGGCGATCTTCAGGGTCACCTTCACCGTCGCGATACCGCGCGGGCTCAGCTTGACGGTCGGCTTGTCCACTGTGTACTCGACACCGGGGAGCGCGTTCACGGCTTCGTAGCCCACCGAGTACTCGACCGGCTTGATGCCCTTGTTGACCACCTTGACCGTCTTGGTCAGGGTGAGCGGGCCGCCCGCTTCGACGACGCCGAAGTTGACCGTGACGGCGCCGGGGTTGTCGACGACGTAGGCCAGGACCTGGTTGTCCAGCGCGGCCTTCGCGTCGATCCGGCCGCTGCCGACGCGCTGCGGCGCGTAGGTGCGTCCCGACGCGTCGTGGATGTCGTGGCCTGCGGTGTTGATGACCGAGGCCTTGACCTCCTCGACCGACCAGTCCGGGTGCGCCTGACGGATCAGGGCGGTGATACCCGAGGTGTGCGGAGCCGCCATCGACGTACCGGAGATGACCAGACGGCCCGCTCCGCTGCCGGCCAGCGCCGACGAGATCGAGTCACCGGGCGCCGAGACGTCCGGCTTGACGGCCGGTCCGCGCCCGCCACGCGAGGTGAACGAGCTCGGGGTGTCCACAATGGACTGGTCGAAGGTCGGCACGGACACGCGGCCCTTGCCGGTCATGCGGACCTGGAGCGTGCCGGCGGCCAGCGCCGGGCGCAGCGAAGCGGTCGCGCCGCCGGTCAGCTGGAACGTCGGCGTGGCCGCGTTGCCCGCGATACCGGCCGAGAAGTGCTCCAGCGTGGACGAGAACAGCGCGCCCTTGGCACCGGCGGCCTGCGCGTTGTTCGAGCGGACGCCAGAGCCGCAGGCGCGGGTCGCGTCGTTGTCGTCCCATTCGAGCCAGACGATCTTGCCCGCGACCTTGGCCTTGTCGGCGTCGGAGTACGGGTTGCAGCCCGCCGCGTTGGCCGCGGACAGGGCGACCACCGGCGCGGTGACGTCGAGCGTGTCGTAGGCCGCGTAGTTCTGGCTGAACTGGCCGGTCTTCGGGCCCTTGACACCGTCGGGGGCCACGGCCTCGACGGCGTCGCGCAGGACGGAAGCGTCACGGCTGCTGGCGACGGTCAGCGCCTCGGGCGTGTTGCCCGGCGCGCCGCCGACGTCGTTGAGGTCACCGCCGTTGCCCGCGGAGAACACCGGGACGACGTTGTTCGCGGCGATCTTGCGGACGAACAGCGAGTCCGGGTCGTCCGGGGTGGCGAAGTCGCCGCCCAGCGACAGGTTGACCACGTCGAGGTGGTCGGTGAAGTCACCGTCGCCGTCCGGGTCGAGCGACCAGTCGAGCGCCTGCGAGGTGACGTTGGTCGAGCCGGCGCAGCCGAAGACCTTGATCGCGTACAGCAGGGCCTTGGGCGCGGTGCCCGGGCCGATCTGCATCGCTTCGAGCTTCTTCTTGTTGAGCTTCTTGTAGTCGCCCGTGAACGTCTTGCCCGCTTCGTCCACGCCGAAACCGGCGACCGTGCCCGCGACGTGCGTGCCGTGGTGGCCGCAGGCGAGCGGGTTGGGGTCCGGCTTCGGGGTCTTGAGGGCCGGGTCGCTGCTGCCCGAGTCGTAGGCGTCGCCGACCAGGTCGACACCGCCGACGACCTTGTCGGTCGGGAAGGCGGGGGTGGCCTGGTCGCGGTTGATCGCCTTGTACGCCTCGACCGTGCCCGGGCCGCCGAAGTCGGCGTGGGTGTAGTCGATGCCGTCGTCGATCACGCCGACGCGGATGCCGTCGCCGTAGCGGCCGGTCTGCTGCCACGACGCGAGCGTGTTGGTCAGCTGGACCGCGCTGGAGTTCGTGCGGGTCTTCGGCACGACCTTCTTGACCGAGACGACGTCCGGCCGCTTCGCCAGCTCACGGATCTTCGCGGCGTCGGCCGTGACGACCGCGCCGGCGACCGCGTTGGAGGTCTGCGTGACCAGCTGGGTGCCGGCGTCGGCGGCCTTGAGCTGGCCGACGACGGAGTTCACCGTCGCGGCGGCGTCGGCCTTGGCGTTCTTCGCGGCCTTCTTCGCCTGCTCCTTGCCCGCGCCCTTGTTCTGCTCGGCGTTGAAGGCGTCGACGGCGGGCTGCTTGGCCAGCTCGACGAAGGCGGTGATCTGGCCCTGGGCGGCCTTGAGCTTCGGTTCGACCTTGCCCTGGAACGCGTTACGGTCGATCTTCGCCGGCGTGATGCCGTCCGCGAGGGGGACGTCCTGCGCGGCCGCGGTCGCCCCGGTCACGGACGTCGCGAGCAACGCGGCGAAGACCGCGGCCGACGAGCGGATGGCCCATCGGGGTACGCGGGATCTGTTCATGAGTTAGTGCCCTCACTCGAGGCCTCGACTCGGAACCTGCCTGCCGCTCGAACACACCCCCGACGGTGAGCCCCGGCGCCGCGCCGTGCCCTTGACGGCGCGATGGTTCGGCCTCGCCGGAAGAACCTATCCGGGGACCAGCCCGACTTCAGTAGGCATTTTTCACCGTTATTGAATCTTGCTCTTCGCAACCCTGTGACTACCGGGGAAAAGTATGCCTGTAACGCCGGTAACGTGTTGCCATATAACGAAAGCCGCGTCCGTGGACGCGGCTTTCGTTACAGGCTTTTCAGGTCAGCCGAAGTTGACGGCCCGGATCGTGTGCGCCCCGACGGTCGCGCCGATCGGCTCCAGCAGGTGCGAGTCCACCGAACGGTCCACACGCAACAGCATGACCGCGTCCGCGCCGTCGGTGGTCTGGCTGATCTGCGCGGCCTCGATGTTGATGCCCGCCTCGCCGAGCAGCGTGCCGACGCGGCCCATGATGCCGGGACGGTCCGGGTACTCCAGCAGCAGCACGTTGCCCTCGGCGCGCAGGTCGAAGTGGCGGCCGTTGACCTCGACCAGCTTCTCGACCTCGTCCTTGCCGGTGACCGAGCCGGACACCGAAAGCGTGGTGCCGTCGGCGTGGACCGCGCGGACGGTGACCAGGCTGCGGAATTTGGGGCTTTCGGTCTCGGTGACCAGATCGACCTGGACCCCCAGCTCCTCCGCCACGCGCGGCGCGTTCACGAAGGTGACCTGGTCCTCGACGACGCCGGAGAACACGCCGCGCTCGGCCGCGAGCGGCAGCACGCTGACGTCCTCGGTGGACAGCTCGCCCTTGACCACGACGGTGACCGAGGCGGGCGCCTTCGGGTTGAGCGCGGTCAGCACGGTGCCGAGCTTCTGGGTGAGCGAGAGGTACGGCCGGACGTGCTCGCCGACCGTGCCGCCACCGGCCACGTTCACCGCGTCCGGCACGAAGTCGCCGCGCAGCGCGAGCAGCACGGACTTCGCGACGTCGGTGCCCGCGCGGTCCTGCGCCTCGGCGGTCGACGCGCCCAGGTGCGGGGTGACGACGACGTTCGGCAGGCCGAACAGCGGGCTCTCGGTGGTGGGCTCGGTGACGAAGACGTCGATGCCGGCGCCGCCGACGTGGCCGGAGCTCACCGCGTCCGCCAGCGCCTGCTCGTCGATCAGGCCACCGCGGGCGGCGTTGACGATGATGACGCCCTGCTTGGTCTTCTTGAGCGCCTCGGCGCCGATCAGGCCCTTGGTCTCCGGGGTCTTCGGCAGGTGGATGGAGATCGCGTCGGCGCGCTCCAGCAGCTCGTCCAGCGTGACCAGCTCGATGCCGAGCTGCGCGGCGCGGGCGGCCGAGACGTAGGGGTCGTACGCGATGATCTTGGTGTCGAACGCGGCGAGCCGCTGCGCGAACAGCTGGCCGATCTTGCCGAGGCCGACCACGCCGACGGTCTTGCCCTGGATCTCGACGCCGGAGTAGGCGCTGCGCTTCCACGCGCCGCCCTGGAGGCTCTGGTCCGCGGCCGGGACCCGGCGGGCGACCGCGAGCAGCAGCGCGACGGCGTGCTCGGCGGCGGAGACGATGTTCGACGTCGGCGCGTTGACCACGAGGACACCGCGGTCGGTGGCGGCGGGGACCTCGACGTTGTCCAGCCCGACGCCGGCGCGGGCGACCACCTTGAGCGTGGTGGTGGCGGCGAGCACTTCGGCGTCGACCTTCGTCGCGGACCGCACGAGCAGCGCGTCCGCCGTCTTCACGGCTTCGAGCAGCGCGGGGCGGTCCGTGCCGTCCACATGCTGGACCTCGACCTCGTCGGAGAAGACACTCAGCACGGAAGGCGCGAGCTTCTCGGCGATGAGGACGACGGGCTTGTTCGGCTTGGTCACGATACGGCTCCCACTATCTGGTCTGTGCCTGCGACTCACTGTTGACGGTCACGCCGTTGTGCCCGGTTGCGCCGCAGTTTAGACCTGGTGACAGGGGATTGTTAACTCGCCCGTAATCCGGCGAAAACGAGATCGACGAGCCGTTCGAGCGCGTTGTCACCCGAAAGGTGTTCACTGGCCCAGGAAAGCGCGTGCAGCAGCACCAGCAGTTCGTCCACTGTGACGTTCGCCCGGAGCGCGCCCGCGACCTTCGCCCGTTCCACCAGATGGGATACGCCGTCCCGCATGGCGTGACACGACGCGTACAGCGGCGAGGTCTCGTCGTCGAGGACGTCGACCATCAGTTCGGGCAGACCGCGGTAGCGCGCCGACTCCGCCCCCATCCCGGCGAGCCAGGTCCTCAACGCGTCCAGCGGCTCCGGCGAGTCCAGGAGTTCGCGAGCCTTCGCGGCCTGGCCGTCGAACCTGTCGCGGAGCACCGTCTCGACCAAGGCCTCCCGCGTCGGGAAGTGCCGGTAGAGCGTCCCGATGCCGACACCGGCCCGGCGGGCGATCTCTTCCAGCGAGGCGTCGACCCCATGCGCGGCGAAAGCGCGCCTCGCCTCTTCGAGGAGGCGCTCGTAGTTGCGCCGGGCGTCCGCCCGCAGCGGCTTCTTGTCGATGTCCATCGCGTTCCAGAGCCTAGTCTCGACAAATCGGAGGCAGCCTCCGTATAGTCGCCGAGGTAACCGGAGGCTGCCTCATGTTAGCTGGAGAGAACTGATGAACCTGATCGAAGAGACCCGCGACCGGCTGGGACCGGTGGGTGTCTGGCTGCCGCTCGGCATGGCCCATCCGACGCCAGACGAGGAGCTGGCGGCGATCCGGCAACTGGAAGAGCTGGGATATCGCACCGTTTGGGCCGGTGAAGGTCCCGGGAGCCGGGAGCTGTTCGCGCACGGCGGCATCACGCTCGCGTCCACCGGACGGGTGGTGATCGGCACCGGGATCGCCAACATCTGGTCGCGTCCCGGGCGCACCGCCCACAGCGGCGCGCGGACGCTCGCGCACGCCTTCCCCGGCAGGTTCGTGCTGGGGATCGGGATCGGGCACGCCTTCCAGGCCGCGAAGTCCGGTGTGGACTACCGGCCGCTCGAACAGACCCGCGCGTACCTCACGGAGATGGACGAGGCGGCGGCCGAATTCCCGGCGCCCGTGCCGTTTCCGCGGATCCTCGCCGCCGTCGGGCCGAAGATGCTCGAACTCGCGCGAGACCGGACGGACGGCGCGCACCCGTTCGCCCAGCCCTTCGAGCACACGCCGTACTCCCGCGAGATCCTCGGCCCGGACAAGCTGCTCATTCCCACCCATTCGGTCCTGCTCGGCGACCGCGAGCAGGCGCGGGCGAACGTGGCGAAGAACATCGAGGTGATGAAGCGGTACGACGTCCCGCACTACTTCAACGGCTGGAAACGGCTGGGCTACACGGACGAGGACATCGACGGGGTCAGCGACCGGCTCGTGGACGGGCTGACCGCCTGGGGTGACGAGGAGAGGATCGCGGGGCGGGTCAAGGAACTCGTCGACGCCGGCGCGGACACCGTGCTCGTCACTCCCGACGGGGACGATCTGGCGACCATCCTGGACCAGCTGAAGCGGCTGGCCCCGGCGCTGGCGGAGGTGACGAGGTGAGTGTCGGGATCTGGACGTTCTCCTTCGACGGCAAGGAAATCGGCGAAGTCCGCGACGCGGCCGCGGAAGTCGAAGAGCTGGGGTTCGACACGCTGTGGTTCGGGGAGTACCTGGGGCGCGAGGCCTTCACGCAGGCGGGACTGCTACTGGCGGCGACCTCCCGGCTGACGATCGCCACCGGGATCGCGCGGTTCGACCAGCGGGAACCGGCCACCGCCGCGGCCGCGGGCCGGACCCTCGCGGAGGCCTATCCCGGCCGGTTCGTCCTCGGCCTGGGCGGGCACAGGCCGGGGACGAAACCGCTGGACGCGATGCGCGGGTACCTCGACGCCATGGACGCGGCCGAACTGTCCACACCGGACTCCCCGCATCGGCGATTGCTGGCCGCGCTGGGACCGAAGATGCTCTCTTTGGCGGCGGAACGCGCCGATGGGGCGCATCCGTACTTCGTCCCCGTCGAGCACACCGCGCAGGCACGGGAAGCCATGGGACCCGGGGCTTTCCTCGCCGTCGAGCAGGCCGTCGTGCTGGGTTCGGATCGGGAGATCGCGCGGCAGCACGTGTCGGCGTACCTGGAACTGGCGGCCCACCACCGGGCGAATCTGCGGCGATTCGGGTTCACCGAAGAGGATTACGGCTCCGACCGGATCGTGGACGCGCTGGTCGCCGTCGGGGAGGACGCGATCTCGGCGCGGGTGCGGGAGCATCTGGACGCCGGCGCGGACCACGTCTGCTTGCAGGTACTCACCGGGGACGAGCGGATCCCGCTGGCGGAATGGCGGCTTTTGTCGGGGGTGGGCGGTAGCGTGCGGAAGCATGACGTCACCGGCTGAACTCGCTTTCGAGCAGGCACGGAAACTGATCGACGCGCGGGACCTAGCCGGTCTCGCGCGGCTGATCGGCGATCTGCCCACGCTCGTCCACGCGCACGGGAAGAACGGGAACGATCTGCTCGGCATGGCCACCGCCACCCGCGACGAGCGGCTGTGCCGGATCCTGCTCGACCACGGGGCCGATCCGGCGTCGGCCAACGTGCACGGCTGGACCGCGTTGCACCAGGCCGGGTACGTCGGGCTGACGCTGCTGGTCACGATGCTGCTTGACGCGGGCGCCCCGGTCGACGTGCCCGCGCGCGGCGACGGCGGGACACCGCTGGTGGTCGCGTTGTTCTGGGGTCATCGCGAGGCCGCCGAAGTACTGGCCGCGCGTGACCTCTCCCCCGGCAACCTGCGGGTGGCGGCCGGACTCGGCCGGACGGAACTCCTGGACGAGTTGCTCGCGCCGGACGGCACGCTCTCCCCCGCGGCGGGCGCGCATCGCGAGTTCCACCGGCCGCACAGCGGTTTCCCGGAATGGCGGCCGAGCGACGATCCGGCCGAGATCGTCGACGAAGCGCTGTCGTGGGCCGCGCGGAACGACCGGTCCGAGGCGGTTCGGACGCTGGTGGCTCGCGGCGCGAATGTGGACGCGGACGTCTACCGGGGCACCGCGCTGACATGGGCCGCCGCCCAGGGGAAGGCATCGGTGATCACGACTTTGGTGGAGCTGGGCGCTTCGGTCGACCGCCAGGGGACGTTCGGCGCGCTTTCGCATGGGAAGGGCGTCACGGCGCTGCATCTGGCCGTGCAGGGCGGACACGTCGACGCGGTGCGCGCGTTGCTGGCGGCCGGGGCGGATCCTTCGCTGGAGGACTCCCTGTACTCGTCGTCGGCCGTGGGATGGGCCGAGCATTTCGAGCAGGCGGAGATCCTGGCGGTGCTGCGGAGCGCCTGAGCGGGACAGACTCACGGTTCCCGCGTCGCGAAAGCCACTTTCGCAACCTTAAACGTTGCGAAAGTGGCTTTCACAACGCTTACGGCCAGCGAATCGGCCACGGGGTGCACCTGAACCCGGCCCGCCGGCAGATGGACAAGCGGAGTCTGCAGTCCGTATCGTCGAAGGCGGACTACAGACTCCGCTTCTTGTCCGACTGGGAGACCCTTCATGACCACACCCCGCGACGTCTTCGCCAGGCTTTCCGAAGACATCACTGCCCGAAACTGGGAGACGCTCTTCGACCTCTACGCGGAAGACGCCGTCGTCGAGAATCCGCAGCGCCCGCCCGTGCCGACCCGCTTCGAGGGCCGCGAGACGCTCCGCCGGAACTTCGGCGGAGGCTTCAACGTGCGCATGAGCAGGGCGGACGTCCTGATTCACGGGACAACCGACCCGGAGGTGATCATCGCCGAGTACCGCAACGTCGGCGAGGCGCTGGACACCGGGAAGTCCTTCGACATCGCCAACATCCAGCTCCTCCGGGTGCGCGACGGGCTCATCGCCCATTCGCGCGATTACCACGACTACCTGCGACTCACCGCGGCGCGCGACGGCCTGGAAGCCCTGAAGAAGAGTTACGAGACCGCGGAACGCGAGCTCACGCCGGTTCCGCCGCGCCCCGCGTCGACGGCGGATCCGAAGAGCCCGCGCGGCGTTTTCGAGCGACTCGTCTACGGCGTCGCGGACGGCGATTGGGCCGGGCTGCCGGAGCTCTACGCCGAGGAAACCCATGTCACGCACCCGTTCCTGCCCGGGGCGGAGACGCTGAAGAGCCGGGAAGACCTGCGTGAGCACTTCAAGTTCGGCGAACAGGGCAAAGTCCGGTTCCAGGTCCGGGACCTGGTGATCCACGAGACCCTCGACCCCGAAGTCGTGATCGGCGAGTTCGACTACCAGGGCACGGCCGGGGACAGCGCGGAATTCCGCCTGTCCAACATCTTCGTGCTGCGCGTACGCGACGGGCTGATCGTCGAATCCCGCGACTACGCCGACCATCTCGCGATCGCGGCCGCCACGGGACGACTCGAGGAACTGGTCGCCCGGGTCCAGGACGACGGCTAACCGGGAAGGTTGAATTCGCCGTCCTGGACGCCTTTCACGAACGCGTCCCATTCCGCCGGGGTGAACACGAGGACGTCGCCCTCCGGGAGCGACGCCTGGCGCATCGCGGTGTAGGTGACGCCGTCGGTGTGCGGCACCATCGCGTACTCGACGCAGTCTTCGAGGTTCGCGCCGTCCGGTTCCGCCCGGATCCACTTCGCGTCGCTCAGGTCCAGTTCGTGCCGGATGTGGGCCTTGTCGTCCACCGGCTGCTCACTCATGGTGCCCACGTTATCGCTTTCCGGCAGGCAAAACGAAGGGGCCCTTCACCGCATCGGATGCGGTGAAGGGCCCCTTCGGCCCAAGTGACTAGGCGGTCTCGGTGATCGGCCGGTCCACCCACGACATCAGGTCGCGCAGCTTCTTGCCGGTCGCCTCGATCGGGTGCTCGTCACCCTTCTTCTCCAGCTCGTTGAACTTCGGCCGTCCGGCCTCGTCCTCGGCGACCCATTCGCGAGCGAAGGTGCCGTCCTGGATCTCGCCCAGGATCTTCTTCATCTCTTCCTTGACCGCCGGCGAGATGACGCGCGGGCCGCGGGTCAGGTCGCCGTACTCGGCGGTGTCGGAGATCGAGTAGCGCTGACGCGCGATGCCGCCCTCGTACATGAGGTCGACGATCAGCTTCAGCTCGTGCAGCACCTCGAAGTAGGCGATCTCCGGGGCGTAACCGGCCTCGGTGAGCACCTCGAAACCGGTCTGCACCAGCGCGGAGGCGCCACCGCAGAGAACGGCCTGCTCACCGAAGAGGTCGGTCTCGGTCTCCTCGGTGAAGGTCGTCTTGATGACACCGGCGCGGGCGCCACCGATGGCGGCCGCGTAGGAGAGCGCGAGCGCCTGCGCGTTGCCGGAGGCGTCCTGTTCGACCGCGATGAGCGCCGGGACGCCCTTGCCGTCGACGAACTGGCGGCGGACCAGGTGGCCCGGGCCCTTCGGGGCGACCATGGCGACGTCCACGTTGGACGGCGGCTTGATCAGGTCGTAGCGGATGTTGAAGCCGTGCCCGAAGAACAGCGCGTCGCCGTCCTTGAGGTTCGGCGCGATGTCCTGCTCGTAGATGAAGCGCTGCTTGGTGTCCGGCGCGAGGATCATGATCAGGTCGGCTTCGGCGCTGGCCTCGGCCGGCGTGAGCACGCGGAGGCCCTGCTCCTCGGCCTTGGCCCGCGACTTCGAGCCCTCGGGCAGGCCGATGCGGACGTCGACGCCGGAGTCGCGCAGGCTCAGCGAGTGCGCGTGACCCTGGCTGCCGTAGCCGATCACGGCGACCTTGCGACCCTGGATGATCGAAAGGTCCGCGTCGTCGTCGTAAAAGATTTCCACTGCCATGAGGGGTACTACTTCCTTTCCTGACTTACAAACAAAGTTATCGAGCGGAGGTGGCGGTGATCGAGCGAGAGCCCCGGCCGACCGCGACCATTCCGGACTGGACCAGTTCACGGATGCCATAGGGCTCCAGCATCCGGAGCAGGGCACCGATCTTGTCCGAGGTCCCGGTGGCTTCGACGGTGAGCGCCTCGGGAGACACGTCCACCACCTTCGCGCGGAACAACTGCACTGTTTCGAGGACCTGGCTGCGCACGGTGTTGTCGGCCCGGACCTTCACGAGCAGCAGTTCACGCTGCACGGCTGTGGATTTTTCCAATTCCACGATCTTGATGACGTTGACCAGCTTGTTGAGCTGTTTGGTCACCTGTTCGAGCGGTAGCTCTTCGACGGCGACCACGATCGTCATCCGGGACACCTCGGGATTCTCCGTGGGCCCGACGGCGAGGGATTCGATGTTGAAACCACGCCGGGAGAACAGTCCGGAAACCCGCGCGAGGACACCGGGCTTGTTCTCGACCAGAACGCTCAGGGTGTGCACGCTCATCGGGCGTCTCCTTCTGCGGCCGCGTTGAT
This sequence comes from Amycolatopsis azurea DSM 43854, assembly GCF_001995215.1. Classification (GTDB taxonomy): domain Bacteria; phylum Actinomycetota; class Actinomycetes; order Mycobacteriales; family Pseudonocardiaceae; genus Amycolatopsis; species Amycolatopsis azurea. Next base: position 107,473 of record NZ_MUXN01000003.1, on the reverse strand, counting down.
CTCCGCCTCGGCGGCGACCTCGTCGTCGTCGAAGAGCGGGCGGATCCCGCGCACGGCCATGATTTCGTCGTTACCGGTGCCCGCGGCCACCATGGGCCACACCTGGGCATCCTTCCCCACCACGAAATCGATCACGACGGGGCGGTCGTTGATCTCCATGGCACGCCGGATGGTGGCGTCGACGTCCTCCTTCGTCTCACAGCGCAGCCCGGCGCAGCCGAGCGCCTCCGCGAGGAGGGTGAAGTCGGGGATGCGGTGCTTGTGGGTACCGAGATCGGTGTTGGAGTACCGCTCCGAGTAGAAGAGGTTCTGCCACTGGCGCACCATGCCCAGGTTGCCGTTGTTGATGACGGCGACCTTGATCGGCGCGCCTTCGATGGCGCAGGTGGCCAGTTCCTGGTTGGTCATCTGGAAACAGCCGTCGCCGTCGATGGCCCAGACCTGCTTGTCCGGCACGCCGAACTTGGCGCCCATCGCGGCGGGGACGGCGAAGCCCATCGTGCCGAGGCCGCCGGAGTTGATCCAGGTGCGCGGGTTCTCGTACTTCACGAACTGCGCGGCCCACATCTGGTGCTGGCCGACGCCCGCGGTGTAGACCGCGTCCGGGCCGACGAGCGAACCGATGCGCTCGATGACGTACTGCGGGGAAAGCGTCCCGTCCTCCGGCCATTCGTACCCGGCCGGGTAGTCGTCGCGCCAGGCGCTCGCCTGCGTCCACCAGTCCTTCAGATCCGGCTTCGCGGACTTGTCGGTCTCGGCGCGGACGGCCTCGATCAGTTCGGTGATGATCTCCGCGCAGTCGCCGACGATCGGCACGTCCGCCTTGCGGTTCTTGGAGATCTCGGCCGGGTCGATGTCGGCGTGGACGATGGCCGCGTCCGGCGCGAACGAGGACAGCTGGCCGGTGACGCGGTCGTCGAAGCGGGCGCCGAGGGCGATCAGCAGATCCGACCGCTGCATCGCGGCGACCGCGGCGACCGAACCGTGCATCCCCGGCATGCCGAGGTGCTGCGGGTGCGAGTCGGGGAAAGCGCCGCGGGCCATCAGCGTGGTGACGACCGGGATCCCGGTCAGCTCGGCCAGTTCCATCAGCTGGCGCGAAGCGTCGGCCTTGACCACGCCACCGCCGACGTAGAGGACCGGGCGCCGCGACTTGCTGATCAGCCGCGCGGCTTCACGGACCTGCTTGCCGTGCGGGCGCAGCGTGGGCCGGTACCCCGGCAGCCGCAGCTCCGTCGGCCAGGAGAAGGAGGTCATCTCCTGGAGGACGTCCTTGGGGATGTCCACCAGGACCGGGCCGGGACGGCCGGTCGAGGCGAGGTGGAAGGCCTCGGCGATGGTGCGCGGGATGTCCGCCGGGTCGGTGACCAGGAAGTTGTGCTTGGTGATCGGCATCGTGATGCCGCAGATGTCGGCTTCCTGGAAGGCGTCCGTGCCGATCAGCGCGCGGGACTGCTGACCGGTGATGGCGACCACCGGGACCGAGTCCATGTTCGCGTCGGCCAGCGGGGTGACCAGGTTGGTCGCGCCGGGTCCCGACGTGGCCATGCACACACCGACCTTGCCGGTCGCCTGCGCGTACCCGGTGGCGGCGTGGCCGGCGCCCTGTTCGTGACGGACCAGGACGTGGCGGACCTTCGTCGAGTCGAGCAACGGGTCGTACGCCGGGAGAATGGTGCCGCCGGGAATACCGAACACGACCTCCGCGCCCACCGCCTCGAGCGAGCGGACGAGCGACTGCGCGCCCGTGACCCGCACCGGGGTCCCGGCCGGCGGCGCCGGCTTGGGACGAGCTCCAGGGGTGTTCGCTTCTGCTCGCGAGGTGGCACTAGTCATCGCTGTTTGCCTCGTCTTGTCTAGTCACTCGTTCGGGTATTCATTGCTGGTTCGGCGGTTGAAATTGTTCCAGGCAACAAAAAACCCCCGCCGACCGGAGTGGTCGCACGAGGGTCGCGCGTCGACGCAGCGGAGACTTCCCTAAGCGTCGACGCGCTTGGGAAGTACGAGGCCGGTCTGCGTTGTCACGAGAGTGAAGCTAGTCGGTCGCCGTCAAGAGTGTCAACTCTGCGGGACGGCGATTCCGCATGCTGGACACCTTCGGCGCGTGGCGCGACCCGCGTTCGAGGCTCCGAAGGCGGCGGTGCACCATCTTTGACGTGGCAGAAGAAAAGCAGCAGGAACAGGCGAACGAGGACCGCAAGGCCGTCTTCAAGATCCCGAACACGGCGTTGCTGGCGATCGCTTTCCTCGTCGTTTGTGTGACGCCTGTCGCGTTCGGCGACGTGCCGTATCTCCAGTGGCTCTATCTCTTCCCGATCGCGCTGGCGGTGTTCGTCATCCGGACCCGCACGACGGCGACGGCCAAGGGGCTGGAAGTCCGCACGATGTTAGGGCGGCGGGACCTGCCATGGGCCTCTCTCAAGGGCCTCGCCATCACCGACAAGGCGAAGGTGCAGGCGGTGCTGAAGGACGAGTCCAAGATCGCCCTCCCCGCCGTGCGCACCCGTCACCTGCCGGTGATCTCGCTGGTCAGCGCGGGTCATATGGCCGACCCCTCCGGGCTGACGGACGACATCGACAAGCCCGCGGAGAAGGCTCCGGAGAAGACCGAGGAATCCGGGCCGACCTCCGGGGAGTAGGATTGGTAGGACCAGTTTGGCGCCGGATCGCCCGGCAAGGCCCTGGTCCCCATCCCGAACCTTGGAGTAAGCCGTGCCTCAACTCCGTTCCCGGACCACCACCCACGGCCGCAACGCGGCGGGCGCCCGCTCGCTCTGGCGCGCCACGGGAATGACCGACAGCGACTTCGGCAAGCCGATCGTCGCCATCGCGAACTCCTACACCCAGTTCGTGCCGGGGCACGTGCACCTCAAGGACCTCGGCGAGATCGTCGCGGGCGCGGTGAAGGAGGCGGGCGGTGTCGCCCGCGAGTTCCACACGATCGCCGTCGACGACGGGATCGCCATGGGGCACAGCGGAATGCTCTACTCGCTGCCCTCGCGCGAGATCATCGCCGACTCCGTCGAATACATGGTGAACGCGCACCAGGCCGACGCGCTGGTCTGCATCTCCAACTGCGACAAGATCACCCCGGGCATGCTGAACGCCGCCATGCGGCTGAACATCCCGGTGGTGTTCGTCTCCGGCGGGCCGATGGAGGCCGGGAAGGCCGTGGTCGTCGGCGGGGTCGCGCAGGCGCCGACCGACCTGATCACCGCGATCGCCGCGTCGGCCAGCCCCGACGTCGACGAGGACGGGCTGTCCATTGTGGAGCGCTCGGCCTGCCCGACCTGCGGTTCGTGCTCGGGCATGTTCACCGCGAACTCGATGAACTGTCTCACCGAGGCGCTCGGGCTCTCGCTGCCGGGCAACGGTTCCACCCTCGCCACGCACGCCGCCCGCAAGGCGCTGTTCGAGGACGCCGGGCGCACGGTCGTCGAACTGTGCAAGCGCTGGTACGAGAACGACGACGAGTCCGCGCTCCCGCGCTCGATCGCGTCGAAGAAGGCTTTCGAGAACGCGATGGCCCTCGACATGGCGATGGGCGGTTCGACCAACACGGTGCTGCACATCCTCGCCGCCGCGCAGGAGGGCGAGGTCGACTTCACCATCGACGACATCGACGCCATCGGCCGCCGCGTGCCGTGCCTGTCGAAGGTCGCGCCGAACTCGGACTACCACATGGAAGACGTCCACCGGGCAGGCGGAATCCCGGCCATCCTCGGCGAGCTGTACCGCGGCGGGCTGCTGAACACCGACGTCCACTCCGTGCACTCGCCGGATCTGGAATCGTGGCTGTCCACTTGGGACATCCGCGCGAAGGAGCCGTCGGAGCGGGCGGTCGAGCTGTTCCACGCCGCGCCGGGCGGGGTGCGGACCACGGAGGCGTTCTCCACCGAGAACCGCTGGTCCTCTTTGGACACCGATGCCGCCGGCGGCTGCATCCACGACGTCGAGCACGCCTACACCAAGGACGGCGGGCTCGCGATCCTGCGCGGCAACCTCGCCGAGAACGGCGCGGTCATCAAGTCCGCGGGCATCGACGAGGAACTCTGGCACTTCGAGGGCCCGGCCCGCGTGCTGGAAAGCCAGGAGGAGGCGGTTTCGGCCATCCTCAAGAAGGAGATCCAGCCCGGCGAGGTGCTGGTGATCCGCTACGAAGGCCCGGCGGGCGGCCCGGGGATGCAGGAGATGCTGCACCCGACGGCGTTCCTCAAGGGCTCGGGACTCGGCAAGAAGTGCGCCCTGATCACCGACGGCCGGTTCTCCGGCGGCTCGTCGGGCATCTCGGTCGGGCACATCTCGCCCGAGGCCGCCGCGGGCGGGGCGATCGGCCTGGTGCAGAACGGCGACCGGATCCTGCTCGACGTCCACGAGCGCCGCCTCGAACTGCTCGTCGACGCGGACGTGCTGGCCGAGCGCCGCGCGAAGATGGAGGCGAGCGAGCGGCCCTGGCAGCCGGTCTCGCGGGACCGGAAGATCACCGCGGCGCTGCGGGCTTACGCGCGGATGGCGACTTCGGCCGACACCGGCGCCGTGCGGGACCCGAACAAGTAGGTCACAAGCACGCATTTAGAGGACTAAATGCGCCCAGTGCGCATTTAGTCCTCTAAATGCGGGTCAGCGGCAGAGGACGATCACGACGACCGAAGCCGCCGCGGCCAGTAACAGTCCGATGAGACCGAACGGAAGCGGCCGCTTCCGCCACGGGGTGTTGACGTCCAGCGCGAGCCGCCCGGAGCCCGCGAGCAGCACGGTGAGCGAGGCGGCGCCCAGCAGGAGCTCGAACTCGAAGCCCTGTCCGTCCTTCTGGAAGAACCCGCCGCCGAACTTCACGTACACGATGTTCGCGCAGACGCCGACCAGCGCGGCGGCGCCGACCGGGGTGAACAGGCCGACCAGGACGAGCGCGCCGCCGAGCACCTCGCTGATCCCGGTGATCCACGAAAGCAACGTCGTCTGACTGGTGTAGCCGAGGCTGCCGAGCACCTTGGCGAAGCCGCCGACCCCGGGGCCGCCGAAGGCGCCGAAGAGGTGCTGGAGCCCGTGCGCGCCCATGGTCACGCCGAGCACCACTCGCAGGACGAGCAGACCGAGATCGATCCCGCCCCTGGTCTCCGCCGGGCCGGGGCCGCTGTCGGCGTCGGCCACGTCCGAGATCATGCTGGTCTGATAGTCATCGCTCACGCGCGAAGGGTAAGTCGAAACCGGCCCGTCAGGCGACCGAACCGCCGGGCCGGCGACGAAGCGGCTCAGAACAGGGTCGCGGGTTCGACCGGTTCGGGCTCCGGCAGCGGATCGAGGCCGGGCACCATGGCCCGCACGTCGTCGTGGAACCGGCGGGCGAGCTCCGGCGCGTCGTCGTTGTCGGGCGTGTGCAGGAACATCGTCGGCGACCGGCCCTCGCGCAGCCAGCCGGCGACCACCTCGGTCCACGGCCGCCAGCCTTCGACGGTCTCCTCGACCGAGTCCCGGCCGAGGTAGCGGACGACCGGCCGGTCGGTGAGCGCCCGCGTCCGCCGCGGCAGCCGGGGTTTCTTGGCCCAGGCGTCCTGCTCGGCCTCGCTGACCGGCGGGCTCGCGAAGAAGACCGTGGTGTCGAACGGTACCCACTCGGCGTCCACGTCGGCGAGGGCGTTCTCCAGCAGTGACGTCGAGCGGGTGCCGGTGTAGAACTCGGGGTGGCGCACCTCGACGGCGCGCCTGAGGCCGGCCGGGAGCCGCCGCAGGAAGCGGCCGAGGACGTCGACGTCCGACGGGCCGAACGAACCGGGCAGCTGGGTCCACAGGACCGCCCGGTCGCCGAGGGGTTCGATCGCGTCCAGGAACGCCCGCATCTCGGTCTCGACACCGGCGAGCCGTCGCTCGTGCGTGACGACCTTGGGTATTTTGACCACGAACCGGAAGCCGGGACCGGTCTGCCCGGCCCACGTCGCGACAGTGTCCCGGGCGGGTGTCGCGTAGAAGGTCGTGTTGCCCTCGACCGCGTTGCACCACCCGGCGTAGGCCTTCAGCCGCTCTCCGGCGGGCAGCGACTTCGGCAGGAACCGCCCGGCCCACGCCTTGTGCGTCCACATCGCGCAGCCGACGTGAAGAGTCGCCATGCCGCTCAGTACTCGCCGTGGACGAGGTTCTTCGGCAGCTCCCCGCTCATGTAGTGGCTCAGCTCCCGGACAGCCACCGCGTAGGCGCGCTGCCGCCGCCCGCTCACCGCGCCCGCGACGTGCGGCGTCAGCAGCAGCCCCGGCACGTCCCACAGCGGATGCCCGCCGGGCAGCGGCTCGGGATCGGTGACGTCGAGGGCGGCGCGCAACCGGCCCGACGCGAGTTCCGCGACGAGCGCGTCGGTGACCACGACCGGTCCGCGGGAGACGTTGACCAGAATCGCGTCGTCCGGCATCGCGGCCAGGAACTCCGCGTCGACCAGACCCCTGGTGTGCGGGGTGAGCGGCACCATCAGCACCGTGATGTCGTGTTCGGGCAGCAGTTCGGGCAGCTCATCGACGCCGTGCACGTTTTCGCGGGCTGTCGTGCCGACCATCGTGCAGCGGACGTCGAAGGTCTCCAACCGGCGGCGCAGATGCCTGCCGAGGTCGCCCGCGCCGATGACGAGGGCCCGTTTGCCCTGGAGGGTGTCGGTGATCCGGCGTTCCCAGTGCTTCCGCCGGTGGTGGTCGGCGAAACCGCCGAGACCGCGGTAGATCGTCAGCAGGACCGCGACCACCCATTCGGCCGAGCTCCCGCCGTGCGCGCCGCGGCAGGTCGAGAGCAGGACACCGTCGGGCACCTTGCCGACCCAGTCCTCGGCCCCGGCCACCAGCAGCTGCACGAGTTTGACGTTCGGCAGTTCGCGCCAGAGTTCCTCGCTGGGCTGGTCACCGGTCACGAGGACCTCGGCCTCGGCGGCCTCGGCGGGCACTGGCTCCCCTCGGCGGTACACCACCGGACGCACGCCTTCGATCTCCGAAAGCGCCGCCACTCCCTCTTCGTCGGGTACGAGCACGGTCACCGTCATGATCGCCACGGTATCGATAGCCGCTTACCCGTGGCTCACGTATGCCCACCTAGGCTTGATCCCGTGCGTACCCGGTACCGGCGGAAATGGACCGCGCCGCTGGCCATGCTGGCCTGCGGTGCGCTGATGCTCTCCGGCTGCGCCGACTTCGACAACACGGCCGCCGGACAGAAGTTCACCCCGGTCAATCCGCCGTCCCCCGAGGTCCCGCCGCAGGTCGGGCCCGGCGGCGACGCGGGTGACTCCGGTCCCGGTCAGGGCCGCGGGAACGGGCCGAACCAGTCGCCGACGCCGGTCCCGCCGCCGCAGGGGTGCAAGGACTTCGACAAGGCCGTCATCGCGACCTGCCTGGACACCGTCGCCGCCGTGGCCGCCATCCCCGGTGACGGCTCTTCGCCCAGCGCGCTCGCGGGCGAACGCAAGAGCGGCCGGATCATGCTCGCCGCCGCGGGGAAGGACCCGGCCGACTGGGCCACCATCCCGGTGGACGGCTCCCGGGACGGCGGCCTCACCTCGCTCGCCCTCTCCCCGGGCTTCGCCGAAGACCAGCTCGTCTTCGCCTACGTCACCACCCCGACCGACAACCGGGTCGTCCGGCTGGCGAAGGGGCAGGCGCCGAAACCGGTGCTGACCGGCATCCCCAAGGGCGCCACCGGCAACCGCGGCGCGCTCGGCACCGACGCGAAGGGCGCGCTCCTGGTCGCCACCGGCGACGCGGGCAATCCCGGGCTCGCGGCCGATCCCGCGTCGCTCGCCGGGAAGGTGCTGCGCATCGACACCTCCGGCAAACCGGCGCCGGGCAACCCCACGGCGGGCTCGGCGGTCTTCTCGACCGGCGTGCACTCCCCCGGCGGGATGTGCCGCGACCAGTCCGGTTCACGCCTCTGGCTGACGGACCGGATGGGCGACAAAGACGTCCTGTACCGGCTTCGCGCGGGCCAGCCGCTGAGCACCCCGGCGTGGAGCTGGACCGACAAACCCGGGGTGGCGGGCTGCGCGGACTTCGTCGACGCCACCGGCTACCTCTCCCTGACGACGTCGACCGCGGGCAACCTGCAGAACCTGCCGGTCACCCCGGACGGCGCGGTGACCGGCAAGCCCAACGTCGTCATGGACGGCAAGGTCGGCAAGCCACCGAAGACCTTCGGGCGCCTCTCCGCGATGAGCATGATCAACCCGCAGATGGCGGTGACCGGGACGCTCAACAAGGACGGCGGGTCTCCGGTGTCGAGTGACGACCGCGTGGTCATCATCACGCCGTCGGCAGGCGGCGGCGTGGGCGGCAAGGACTAGCGGCCGATTTCGAGGTCGTACTCCGTCCGCCGTCCGCACATCCCGTAGCCGTCCTCTTTGGACGGCCGGACGACCCGGACGCCGGACTGTTCGAGATGGCTCGCGTCGCCGTTCGCCAGTGCCTTCAGGTGTTCTCCGGTCAGCTCGGCGGCGGCCAGCGCACCGGATCGCCAGCGCGGGAACCAGGCGTCGATCTTCGGCGCGACCAGTGCGGCGGCGGCGCGGTGGAAATCCCGCAGCGGGCCGGGGTCCCCGGCGGCGAGCGCGTCCCGGATCGGCAGATAGCCCTCGATCGCGAGATCACGGCGGCGCCGGGCCGCGTCGTCGTCGGCGGGCATCGCGGCGGCCTCGGCGTACGCGTCCGGGTCGGCGAGGATCGGCGGCGGGAAGGTGAAGACCGCGTCACCGGCTTCGGGCAGGCCGCTGTTCTGCATGAGGACGGTGATCCGCAGGTCTTCGCGCTGCACCATCCGGTGGACCGTGCCGGGCGCGAACCACGCGACGACCCCGGCTTCGAGGCCGGTCTCCCGGTAGCCGCCGACGTCGAGCGTCTGCACCGCGCCGCGGCCGCCGGTGACGACGTAGGCCTCGGTGCAGGCGAGGTGCAGATGCGGGCTGCCGCCGCACACCCCGTCCGCGGCCTCCCATTCGTAGGCGCACAGATGGGAAAGGCCGATGCCGCCGGGGAGCGGGAACACGGTGACCTCCTCAGAATCCATGGGTCTTCAGGTAGTGCTCGACCCGGTCGCGGTCCCAGGCGCCGTCCGCCACCACCACGCGGTAGCGGTAGTGGAAGCTCTCGCCGGGCGCCACGGTGAACTCGTCGAAGAACGCCCAGGAGAACGCCACCGTCGGGATGTCGTGCGACCGGACGAACCAGTGCGACTCGTGGATCGCGTACTCGTTCTCCGGCGCGTGCGCGAAGACCAGCGTCGACTTCGCGTCGACCTCGTCGTGTTCGCCGACGAACGCCAGCCAGGGTGCCTGGCGTCCCATCATCTCCTCGCCGCCGAGGGCGCCGGGGCCGAGGATCTCGCCGCCGGCGAACTCGCGGGGCCCGCGCCAGTGCAGCCCGGTGTAGCCCGCCATCTCGCGTCCGGCCGTCGTCGGACTGCCGAAGTCCAGTGGCTCGTCGCGGATGTTGGTCAGGGTGATCGCCCAGTCGAGGGCCCAGCAGCCCTCGTCCGGTGCCACGGAATGGACGACGAGGTCACGTCGTTCGCGCGCCCATTCCCCGCCGCCGTTCTCGACCCAGGTCAGGTTCTCGCCCAGTGTCAGGCTTTCGTCCTCGACGGCGAACTCCGCGAAGCCGTCGTGCCGCATCGAACCGACGAGATCGGGCAGATCCTGGTACCAGTCGCCGGGCACGTAGGTCCAGCCGCCCCAGAAGTTCTGGCCGGACAGATGACTCGACGTCATCTGGAGTCCCTTGTGCCAGCGGTGATCCGACGGCCGGTAGGCGCTGACCTGACGTCCGGACAGCGTCCGCAGTGGATGGGTGTACGGCTTGCGCGACTCGTAGGCGGCAGGGTCGGGTTTGTACACATAGGACAGGAGTTCGACGCCCGCGGCCTCGACGGTGACGCACTCGCCGTGCCGGTGGGTGACGGTGATGGATGCGCTCACGATTCCCCGTTCATGGCTGTGTAGAAGGGATCCTCGGAGGTGATCTCACCCGCGTGGACGGGGCGCCCGGTGAACGCGGATTTGTACAGCGCGGCGATGAATTCGAGCGCCCGCCGCCCTTCGGCGCCGCTGCACGGCGGACGTTCCCCCGCCCTGATCGCGGCCAGCACGTGGGTCAGCTGAGCGGTGTGCGAACTGGCGAGATTCGTCGCCGGTGCGGGCCATTCCCCGGTCACGTGCGGTGCGGGCGTGTAGGTCCAGTCGTCGTTTTCGTAGCCGTAGAGATGGGTCAGTTCGACGGTCGCGTCCGAACAGTCGATGCGGATGCGACTGACCTCGCCGGGCGAGAGCACGCTGTTGACCACCGTGGCCAGCGCGCCGGATTCGAAGCGCGCCAACGCCGTCGAGACGTCGTCGGTGCGGACGTCGTGCACGAGCGTGGCGGTCATCGCGCGGATCTCGGCCCAGTCGCCGAGCAGGTGCAGGAGGAGGTCGATCTGGTGGATTCCGTGGCCCATCGCGGGCCCGCCGCCCTCGTTCGCCCAATCGCCGCGCCACGGGACGGCGTAGTACTCCGCGTCGCGGAACCACGTCGTCTGACAGTGCGCGACCAGCGGCCGCCCGAGTTCGCCCGCGGCCAGCAGCTCGCGGAAATGCCCGGCGGCGGAGCCGAACCGGTGCTGGAAAACGAAAGCCGCGTACGGCCCGCCCTCGGACTCGGCCGCGGTGATCTCGTCGTACTCGGACAAGGATCGGCAAGGCGGCTTCTCGCACCACACCCACGCCCCGGCGGCCAACGCGGGCAAGGTCTGCTCGACGTGCAGCGCGGGCGGGGTGCAGAGCGAGACGATGTCCGGCTTCTCCTCGTCGAGAAGCCGCTGGATGTCGGTGTACGGCTTGATGTCGCCGGTACTGAATCCGGCGACCCTGGTTTCGTCGACGTCGGCCGCGGCGACCACGGTCACTTCCGACGGATGGGCTTCGTAGGCGGCTAGATGGCTTTTGGCGATTCCTCCGGTGCCGATGATGGCCGCCCGGAGGGGGTTCCCGGTCGTCACCCGTGACCTCCACCGTCCGTATGAGGCACTCATACGGTAGGCAGAAAGCGCTTTCTTACGCAACCCTCGTGCATCCAGAGGACTAAACGCGTGGAGGGATCAGGGACGGCGCGGGCGGGTTTCCGCGCGCAGGAGCCGGACGTCGAAGAACGCGACGACGACGGAAACGACAGCGGCGGCCAGGCCGAGGTAGCGGCCGGCACCGACGCCGATCTCGACCCCGGCGGCGGAGAAGATCCCGCGCTGGTCGGCGTCGAACTGCCAGTCGAGAGTGGTCCAGCCGAGCACCATCAGCAGCAGCGCGCCGACGACCGCCATCAGCCACAGATGCGGCAGGCCCGCGCGGCGGACGGCGTCGACGCGGCCGAACAGCACGACGGCGAGGCCGGGCAGGAACACCAGGAAGAGCGGCGCCCAGGCGAGGAAGCCCGCGTGCCACGCGTCGCGGGTGACGTCATTCGCGGGCAACGACGTCAGCACGTCCTCGATCTCCGGGCGCGAGGCGGTCAGGGTCGTCCACGGGAGGAACAAGGCCACCAGCGCGAGCAGCCCGGCCGCGAGGCCGAGCCACTCACGCCAGGTGACCTTCTTCAAAGCGAGGTCAGGCACCGACTCGCTCGATGATCAGTTCGCGCACCCGCTTGGCGTCGGCCTGACCCTTGGTGGCCTTCATGACCGCGCCGACGATCGCCCCGGCCGCGGCCACCTTGCCGCCGCGGATCTTCTCGGCGACGTCCGGCTGCGCGGCCAGCGCCTCGTCGACCGCCGCGATGAGCGCGGAGTCGTCGGAGACGACCTTCAGGCCGCGCTTCTCGACGACCTCGGCGGGCGAACCCTCGCCGGCGAGGACGCCCTGCACGACCTCCTTGGCCAGCTTGTTGGTCAGCTCACCGGCGTTGACGAGCGCGATGACCTCGGCCAGCTGCGCCGGGGTGATCGCCAGCTCCGCCAGCTCGATCTCGCGGGAGTTGGCCTCCTGCGCCAGCGTGTTGACCCACCAGCTGCGGGCCTCGTCCGGCGTCGCGCCCGCCTCGACGGTCGCGGCGACCAGGTCGACCGCGCCGACGTTGAGCAGGTCGCGCAGCGCCTCGTCGGTCAGGTTCCACTCGCGCTGGATGCGCTTGCGGCGCTCCGACGGCATCTCCGGCAGCGTCTTGCGCAGCTCCTCGACCCACTCGCGCGACGGCGCGATCGGGACCAGGTCGGGCTCCGGGAAGTACCGGTAGTCCTCGGCGGTCTCCTTGGTGCGGCCGGACGCCGTGGTGCCGTCGGCCTCCTGGAAGTGCCGCGTCTCCTGCTTGATCGAGCCGCCCTCGGCGAGGATCGCCGCCTGGCGGGTCATCTCGTAGCGCACGGCGCGCTCGACGCTGCGCAGCGAGTTGACGTTCTTGGTCTCGGTGCGCGTGCCGAACTCGGTCGCGTCCTTGGCCATCAGCGAGACGTTCGCGTCACAGCGCAGGGAACCCTGGTCCATGCGGACGTCGGAGACGTCGAGCGCGCTGAGCAGGTCCCGCAGGGCGCTCACGTACGCGCGGGCGACCTCGGGGGCACGCTCGCCGGTGTGCTCGATCGTCTTGGTGACGATCTCGATCAGCGGCACGCCCGCGCGGTTGTAGTCGAGCAGCGAGTGCTCGGCGCCGTGGATCCGGCCGGTGGCGCCGCCGACGTGCAGCGACTTGCCGGTGTCCTCCTCCATGTGCGCGCGCTCGATCTCCACGCGCACGACCTCGCCGTCGTCCAGCGTCACGTCGAGGTAGCCGTTGAAGGCGATCGGCTCGTCGTACTGCGAGGTCTGGAAGTTCTTCGGCATGTCCGGGTAGAAGTAGTTCTTCCGGGCGAACCGGCACCACTCGGCGATCTCGCAGTTGAGCGCCAGGCCGATGCGGATCGCGCCCTCGATCGCCTTGGCGTTCACGACCGGAAGCGCACCGGGCAGGCCGAGACAGGTCGGGCACACCTTGGTGTTCGGCTCGCCGCCGAACTCGTTGGCGCAGCCGCAGAACATCTTGGTGTTCGTGTTCAGCTCGACGTGCACCTCGAGGCCCAGCACCGGGTCGAACCGCTCGATGACGTCGGCGTAGTCCATCAACTCAACCACGGCGGTCACTTCTTTCCTCCTACTGTCCTGGAAGTCATTCTATGAATCCGATCCGCCGTAGCGCCGTCTCGGTGTCGGTTTGCCAAGCCTGGAAAGACGGCACCGCTCGCAGCCTGTCGAGCTCGATCCGCCTGGCGATGGTGTCGAGGTAGTCGTGCACGGACCTGCTCCGGCGCTTTCGCCTCGTGCCGGATCGCAAGGCCTCGGCCAGCGTGCGCTTGGGATCCGTGAGTTTCTCCACTTTGGAGAGCAAGTCCACTTCAAAGACTCCGGTCGTCGTGACATCGACACCGGCGAGCTCATTGACGAGGGTTATGTCCGCGAGGGCCCAGCTCTCCATCTCCCGGACCGGTACCAGCGGCACGAAGCAGGGATCGGCACCCGTACCGCTCGCCACCTTGTCCCATTCACCCATCATCGGAACCCAGCTTTTGGCAGCTTCCCGATCAGGATTGGCGGACCCGTCGTAGTGGAAGAAGACCAGATTCAACCGCGGCTTCTGATCCAGTACCTGCTGGGCGAACGTCCGCCAGGTGTCGGCCTGGCGCTCGAAGACGAGCGGCCGGTCGACGTCGAATCCCTTGCCCGGTCGCTCCCTGCCGATCTCCTCGAGCGCGCGGGCGAGCAACTGGCTGAAGAACGTGTCGTCGGTCGCCCCTTCAACGGCGACAACAGTGCGCAGCTGCCGCATCAGCCCTCCAGTAGCCGACGGGCTTCGTCTTTGGTGATCGCCAGCAGCTCCCGCTGCTCGAACCGGGACACGGGCTCCAGCTCTGATGCTTCCTGTTCCGCGAGCACCCGAACCCGGGAAACACGGCTGGAGGGCTCACCGGGCGAGACACGCGAAACCCAATCCATGACCACGATGTCCCTCGGCTCGAGGACAGCCAGCATCAGGGGCGAATGACTGGTCAAGATCACCTGGGTCAGCGGCTCACCCGGCTCGGGTTCGGCGGTCAGCTCCTTGAGCACATGCATGAGCTTCCGCAGGCGCTGGGGAAAGATGCCGTTCTCCGGCTCCTCGAAGCACAGCAACCCGCGATGCCCGGGGTCGTACAGCGCGGCAAGCAGAGCCAGCACCCGGAGCGTCCCGTCCGAGGCGACCCGTGCACCGACCTTGCCTTCGTCGCCAGTGGTCAGCTCGACCTCCCACTGACCCGCCGCCTTGTTCTCCTTGACCTCGACCCCGCTGAACCCTTGGATCACCTGAACCAGATCGACCGCGATCTCGTCGAGCCCGCTGCCGTATTCGTCACGGGTGGTCCGCTGGATCCGGTGCAGCACGGCGGCGAGGTTGGCCCCGCTCGGTTCCAGCTGTTCGTCGGACTGGCCGATCCTGCTCGGCATCCGCAGGGCGGCGGGATCGAGCTGAAGAAAGCGCCAGGACTCGAGCTCCCTGCGGACAGCGAACAAGTAAGGAAAGTCCAGCGCCGAAGTGATACTGGACAAGACGGTGGACAACGCCAGGTCAGCACGAAGGAACCTGGCTTTTTCCCCTTCTCGATGCAGGACGAAGGTGCGCTCCGCGTCATCGATGACTGTCTCCAGCAACGGTGAGGCCAACCCGTCATAGCGCGCACCCGCGGAACCGTGCGCCCTGTCCCGATCAGATGCGATCGGGTACACCGCCTCGTGAACCACCACCGGGGAAACGTATTCGTCATCCTGCATCAGCAAGACGTGCAGTTCGTATCGGACTCGGGTGTGCCGGATCTCGGCGTGTTCGCCGAAGGAATCCGTGACCGACGGTTCCAGGGTCAGCTCGACCGCGAAGGTCATGGCGCCGAGGTAAGTGCCGTCTCCGCGTCGGCGGAACTGCTCCAGCAGATCACCACGTTGGTCATTGAATGCCTCTTTCAACCTCGACGCGGTCGCGAGGCGGCTCAGGAGCTGGATCGCATCGAACAGGTTGGACTTGCCGCTGGCGTTCTGGCCGAGGACGACCAGGAACGGCGGCAGGTCCAACCCGAAGTGATCGAACGACTTGAAGCCGTCGATCTCGATGCGTGTCAGCAAGTCACGCCTTTCCCAGCTCCGGGACCTCGTGCACCAGCGAGCCACCGTTGGCGGCGTCGCGCGCGACCTCGTAGGCGGCGCCGACGCGGTACAGCCGGTCGTCGGCCATCGCGGGGGCCATGATCTGGAGGCCGACCGGCAGGCCGTCCTCGTGCGACAGTCCACTCGGGACGCTCATCGCGGCGTTGCCGGCGAGGTTCGACGGAATGGTGCAGAGGTCCGCCAGGTACATCGCCATCGGGTCGTCGACGCGCTCGCCGATCTTGAACGCCGTCGTCGGCGTGGTCGGCGAGACCAGCACGTCCACCTTTTCGTACGCGGCCTCGAAGTCCCGCGTGATGAGCGTGCGGACCTTCTGCGCCGAGCCGTAGTACGCGTCGTAGTAGCCCGAGGACAGCGCGTACGTGCCGAGCATGATGCGGCGCTTGACCTCGGCGCCGAAGCCCTTCTCACGGGTCAGCGACATGACCTCTTCGGCGCTGTGCGCGCCGTCGTCGGACACGCGCAGGCCGTAGCGCATGGCGTCGAACCGGGCGAGGTTCGACGAGCACTCGCTCGGCGCGATCAGGTAGTACGCGGGCAGCGCGTAGGTGAAGTTCGGGCACGAGACCTCGACGACCTCGGCGCCGAGCGCGCGCAGCTGCTCGACGGCGGCTTCGAACGACCGCAACACGCCCGGCTGGTAGCCGTCGCCGGCGAATTCCTTCACCACGCCGACGCGGACGCCCTTGAGGTCACCGGTCAGGCCCTGGCGGGCCGCGGCGACCACCGGCGGGACCGGCGCGTCGATCGAGGTCGAGTCCATCGGGTCGTACCCGGCGATGACCTCGTGCAGCAGGGCGGCGTCGAGCACCGTCCGCGCGCAGGGACCGGCCTGGTCGAGCGAGGACGAGAAGGCGACGAGACCGTAGCGGGAGACACCGCCGTAGGTCGGCTTCACGCCAACGGTGCCGGTGACCGCGCCGGGCTGGCGGATCGAGCCGCCGGTGTCGGTGCCGATCGCGATCGCGGCCTCGAACGCCGCGATGGACGCCGAGGAGCCACCGCCGGAACCGCCCGGGATGCGGGCGTGGTCCCACGGGTTGTGCGTCGGGCCGAACGCGGAGTTCTCCGTGGAGGAGCCCATCGCGAACTCGTCCATGTTGGTCTTGCCGAGCACCACGACACCGGCCTCGCGCAGCTTGCGCGTCACGGTGGCGTCGTACGGCGGGATCCAGTTCTCCAGGGTCTTCGAACCGACGGTGGTCGGGATGCCCTTGGTGGTCAGCACGTCCTTGAGCGCCAGCGGCACCCCGGCGAGCGCCGACTTCGGCGCCTTGCCCTCGGCGACGTCGGCGTCCACCGCGCGGGCGGCGTCGAGCGCGCCCTCGGTGTCGACGTGCAGGAACGCGTGGATGTGCTCGTCGACCTCGGCGATCCGGTCCAGGTGGGCCTGGGTGACCTCGACGGCCGAGACCTCACGGGACTGGATCTTCTCCGCCAGTTCGGCGGCGGTCAGCTTGACGATCTCGGTCACTGTTCTTCTCCCAGAATCCGCGGCACCCGGAAACGACCCTCTTCGCTGGCCGGGGCACCGGCCAGCGCCTGCTGCTGGGTCAGCCCCGGTCGGACCGTGTCCTCGCGGAACACGTTGGTCAGCGGCACGGCGTGCGAAGTGGGCGGGACGTCCTCGCCTGCGACCTCGCTCACCTTGGCCACCGAGTCCAGGATCTGGTCGAGCTGGCCTGCGAAGACGTCCAGCTCCTCTTCGGTGACGGCAAGCCTGGCGAGCTTGGCGAGGTGCGCGACCTCGTCGCGGGAAATGTTGGGCACGCGGGTGACTCCCGGGGTGTGCTGTGCGGGTTCTGTCGGAAGCTGCAAGTCTATGGTGGCGGTGTCGGCGGACTCGACTGGGTTACGCCAGGGCGCTCCGGCCGCGGAGTGCCTGGTTCGTTATCCCGAAGGCCGGATGGCGGGCCCCATTACACCGTCCGGTCTGTCACAATCGGCGCCCGGCGTAGCGCGTTCCACGGCGAGGCTGGAACGCCTGAGGCGAGAGGGGCGCGTGTGTCGTTCCTGATCCGGGTCCAATTACCGGACACTCCGGGGACCCTCGGCGCGGTCGCCACCGCGCTCGGCACCGTCGGCGCCGACATCCTGAGCGTGGACGTGGTCGAACGAAGCGGCGGTCTCGCCATCGACGACCTCGTCGTGGAGATCCCGTCCGGCAGGCTGCCGGACGCGCTGATCACCGCGGCCGAAAGCGTCGACGGTGTCGAGGTCGACGCCGTCCGCCCGTACGCCGGGGTGCTGGACACCCATCGCGAGCTCGAACTGGTCGAGGAGATCGCCGCGAAGCCCGCTTCGGGGCTGGAGATCCTCGCCGAAGGGGTGCCGCGGATCATCCGGGCGGGCTGGGCCGTCGTCGTCGAGTACGCGGAGGCCGGCGCGTTGCGGCTGGCGTCGTCGAGCGCCGCGCCCGAGACGCCGATCACCGACCTGCCGTGGCTGCCGCTGGAACGCGCCACCATCCTGGACGCCGAAGAGGCCTGGGTCCCGGAGACGTGGAAGGAACTGGGGACCGAACTCGCGGCCACGCCGCTGGGGAAGCCGGGGAAGGCGCTGCTGGTCGCCCGGCCGGGCGGGCCGAACTTCCGGGCCGCCGAGGTCGCGCGCCTGGCGCACTTCGCCGGGATCGTCGCCGTCGTGCTGGACAGCTGACCTTCGCGTTTCGTCCTCTGAATGCGGTAGTTGCACGCGCAAGTACCGCGTTCAGAGGACGAAACGCTGTGCTAAGCGAGCTCCAGGCGATACGCGATCAGCGTCACACCGGGGTGCGGCTCCCAGTCCCGTTCGGGCAGCCGCACGAAGCCGATCCGCTCGTACAGCCGATGCGCCCGCGTCATGGTGACCAGGCTGCACAGCACGACCCGGTCCGCACCGAGTTCCCGCGCCCGCGCGATGACCGCCCTGGTCAGCGCCTCGCCGATGCCACGCCCGGTCGCCGAAGGCGCCACGCCGAGCATCCGGAACTCCAGTTCGCCCTCGCGCGACAGCTCGGCGAACGGCGTCCCCGGCCGCGCGATGGTGACCGTACCGGCCAGGGCGCCGTCGCCGTCCACCGCGACCAGGAGCTCGGCCTGCTCCGCCCGCTTTGCGGCGTCGAGGAGTTCCGTGGCGTAGCCCACGCCGTCGACGAGGTTCCGCTCCGCGGAGTACGCGGCCAAGGTCAGCTCTCCGACCGCCTCCAGCTCCTCGGCCCGGGCGGGCCGGATCTCCAGGTCACTCATCAGGCTCCTCTTCGGTCGGCAGCGCCAGCGCGGCGGCGGCCTCGGGACCGCTTTCCAGCAGCACCCGGAAGCCGTTCTCGTCGAGCACCGGCACCTTCAGCTGGACGGCCTTGTCGTACTTGGTCCCCGGCGCGTCGCCGACGACGACGAACGCCGTCTTCTTCGACACCGAACCGGCCGCCTTCCCGCCGCGGGCCATGATGAATTCCTTGGCCTCGTCACGGGAGTAGTCGTTCAGCGAGCCGGTGACGACGATCGACAGTCCTTCGAGGTTGCGCGGGACGGACTCGTCGCGCTCCTCCTCCATCCGCACCCCGGCCGCGCGCCACTTCTCGACGATCTCGCGGTGCCAGTCGACCTCGAACCATTCCTTCGCGGCCCGCACGATGGTCGGGCCGACCCCGTCGACGGCGGCGAGCTCCTCTTCGGAGGCGTTCTCGATCCGTTCCAGTGAACCGAATTCCCGAGCGAGCGCCTGCGCCGCAGTCGGTCCGACGTGCCGGATCGACAGGCCGACGATGACCCTCCACAGTGGACGATCCTTGACGGTTTCGAGGTTCTCCAGCAGCTTGCGCCCGTTGGCCGACAGCTCCCCCGCCTTGGTGCGGAACAACTCGACTTCGAGCAGCTTCTCCTCGTCCAGGTCGAAGATGTCGCCCTCGTCGTGCACGACACCGGCGTCCAGCAGCGCCACCGCGGCCTCGTACCCGACGACCTCGATGTCGAACACGTTCCGGCTCGCCAGGTGGAACAGCCGTTCCCGCCGCTGCGCCGGGCAGAACTGTGAATTCGGGCAACGGATGTCGATGTCGCCCTCCTTCTGGTACGCCAGTTCGGTGTCGCAGTTGGGGCAGCGCAGCGGCATGACGAACTCGCGCTCGTCACCGGTGCGCGCGTCGGCGACCGGGCCGAGCACCTCGGGGATGACGTCGCCCGCCTTGCGGATGACGACCTTGTCCCCGATCAGCACGCCCTTGCGTTTGACCTCTTCCTGGTTGTGCAGGGTCGCCATCGCGACCGTGGACCCGGCCACCTTCACCGGCTCCATCACCGCGAACGGGGTGACCCGCCCGGTGCGGCCGACGTTGACCTGGATGTCCAGCAGGGTGGTGATCGCCTCTTCCGGCGGGTACTTGTAGGCGATCGCCCAGCGCGGCGCGCGCGAAGTCGTGCCGAGACGGCGTTGCAGCCCGACCTCGTCGACCTTGATGACGACGCCGTCGATCTCGTGCTCGGCGTCGTGGCGGTGCTCGCCCCAGTACCGGATGTGCTCCAGCAGTTCCCCGCCCGAACCCAGCACCTTGCTGTGCGGCGAGACCGGCAGGCCCCACGCGGCGAGCGCGTCGTACGCCTCGGACTGGCGCTTCGGCTCGAAACCCTCGCGTTTCCCGATGCCGTGGCAGATGAGCCGCAGATTGCGGGACTTCGTGATCTTGGGGTCCTTCTGCCGCAACGATCCGGCGGCGGTGTTGCGCGGGTTCGCGTACGGATCCTTGCCCGCCTCGACCATCTTCGCGTTGAGCGCCAGGAAGTCCTCGACGCGGAAGAAAACCTCGCCGCGGACCTCGACCAGCGCGGGCACCGGGAACTCGTCCGTCCCGGTCAGCCTGTCCGGTACCTGCTCCAGCGTGCGGACGTTGAGCGTGACGTCCTCGCCGGTGCGGCCGTCGCCCCTGGTCAGCGCGCGGGTCAGGCGGCCGTTCTCGTACAGCAGGTTGATCGCGAGCCCGTCGATCTTCAGCTCGGCGAGGTACTTCGTCGCGCCGATCTCCTTCTGAACCCGCTCGACCCAGGTCTCGAACTCCTCGGCGTCGAAGACGTTGTCCAGGCTGAGCATGCGCTCCAGGTGGTCGTGCGCGACGAACTCGGTCGAAAACGTGCCGCCGACGTTCTGCGTCGGCGACTCCGGCGTCACCAGCCCGGGATGCTCGTCCTCGATCGCCTGGAGTTCGTTGAGCAGCTCGTCGAACTGGCCGTCGGACACGATGGGTGAATCCAGCACGTAGTACCGGAACTGGTGCCCGCGGATCTCCTCCGCCAGTTCGGCGTGCCGGTCGCGGACGTCGGCGGGCACGTCGGTGACGTCCTGCGCGGACACGAGGTTTTCGGGAAGTTCGCTGCTCACGGGGGTAACCCTAGCCGGGGGTACCGACATTTCCGGGCGTCGGCGAGCCGAGTCGGCCGACCACTTCGCGCAGTTCCAGAAGGGTCAATCGCCCGTCCTGCGCCTCGGTCACCAGCTCGACCTTGCCCAGCCTTTCCGCCGCGACGCGCTCACCCAGCGTGGCGTCCAGCGGCAGGAAGGTCATGGTCGTCCTGGTCTCCGGGCGGAGTTCCCCGATCAGCGGATGGAACACGGTGACGTCCACCCGTCCGGCTGATTCGTCCACCTTCGCGGTCACCCTGACGTCGGCGAGCGCGATGCGGGTCTCGCCGAGGTTGACGGTGACCTCACTCGGATCGGGGACCGGCGGCACGGAGTCGTGGTACTCCCAGATGGCGTCCTCCTCGGGCGCCGCGGCCTTCCACGCGTCGGTGTACGGGCGCAGTTCCGGATCCTCCTGGCCGGTGAGCACCAGCGAGTAGATCGCCCGGTGGCCACGATCGAGGGAAAAGTGCAGCCTCGGGTGCAGCGCCTCGACGATCGTGCAGAGGTCGTGTTCCACGCGGTGCGGTTCGCGGTCGCCGAGTGCGGCGCTGACCTCCGGCAGGAGGGCGAACCACGCCTCCCAGAACGTCACCGCCGCGGCGGCCGCGTCCTCGGGGACGGGCTGCTCCGGCCAGGCGGTACGGGGGTCGGGAACGTCCTCGGACTTGCGGGAACGGCGGAACAGACGCATGAGGGGCACGCTACCGCGCCGTTCACCACCCTTCAGGCGGTTCGGTGAAAGCCTTGCCCGCCTCCCGGCTGAGCGTCAGCGCGCGGCGCATCCACTCGGGGGTGGCGCCCGCGAGGCCGCACGCCGGCGTCGGCACGACGCGTTCGGCGAGGATCTCGCGGCGGAAGCCGAGCCGGTCGACGAGCTTGAACACGGGCGCGACCACGTCGCGCAGCTCCACCGGCACGCCGGGATCGGTCGTGGGAACGAGGCCGAGCATCAGGGTCGTGCCGGAGTCCAGCGTCTCGCCGATCTCGTCGAGCAGCGCGGGCGAAGCGCCCTTCAACAGGGCGAAGTCGAAGGCGATCGCCTTCGCCCCGGCCGCGCGCAGCAAGGAGATCGGCGGCTTCGGAGCGCAGCAGTGCACCGCGACCGGCTGTCCGGTGATGCGCTCCGCCCCGTCGATCACCCGCGACAGCAGTTCGCGGGCCTCGGGCGCGGGCACCGCGGGAACCGTGCCGTATCCGGACGCCGTCGGGAGATCGCCGTCGAGGACCGCGGGCAGCGACGGTTCGTCGAACTGGAGCACCACGGGCGCGCCGAGGCGCGACTTCAGCTCCGCGACGTGCGCGGCCAGGCCGTCCAGCAGTGACTCGGAGAAGTCGCGCAAAGCGCCCCGATCGGTGAGGATCCGGTGCCCGCGCGGGAGTTCGACGTTCGCGGCGAGCGTCCACGGACCCGCGACCTGGGCCTTGAACACCGGCGGCGGGGCACCGGCCTTCTCACGCGCCTCCTGGACGGCGTCGAGGTCCCAGCTCATCAGGTCGAGGGCGCGGCGATGGTCGTGCCCCGGCCGGGTGGTGACCCGGTAGCCGCTCGGCACCACCTCGACGGCGAGGTCGACCAGCAGCGCCGCCGTCCGCCCGATCATGTCGGCGCCGACTCCGCGCGCCGGCAGTTCGGGCAGACAGGGGAATTCGGGCAATTCGCCGAACACGATCGAAGCGGCCTCGACCGGATCGGTGCCCGGCAGGGAACCGATCGCGGTCGCCGCGCCTAGAGGCCAAGGTCGTTCGTTCACATCCGGATTCTCCCCTTGGTCCGAGTGCGCGGGGCGGCGGGGCAGGGGAGGACACGGACATTCGCCGCAATTGCCGTCGACGAGCCCGTGACGGCACCGAGAGCATTACGCTGACCTGCCATGACGAGCTCTCCACAGCCCGCCGGCTGGTATCCCGACCAGCAGAACTCCCGGATGTACCGGTGGTGGGACGGGCAGGCCTGGACCGCGAACACGCGGCCTTCGCACGACGCCGAGATGATCGAGCTGGACATCGAAGGCGCCGACGACCCGAACAAGATCCGGGCGCAGGCGGCGAGGGGGACCCAAGGCCGGGGCAGCGGGGTCGTCGGCGGCGGAACCTTGTTCTCCGAACCGGTGCTGGTGGTCAACCAGCGCGCGAAACTCATCGAGATGTCGAACGAGTTCGGGGTGTTCGACCAGAACGGCAACCGCCTCGGCGGCGTCGTCCAGGTCGGGCAGAGCACGTTGAAGAAGGCCATCCGGCTGCTCACGAACTACGACCAGTTCCTGACCCACCGCTTCGAAATCCGCGACGCGAACCACAGCACGGTGCTGAAGGTGACGCGGCCGGCGAAGGTGTTCAAATCCCGCTTCCTGGTGACGAAGGCCGACGACTCCCCGATCGGGGAGATCGTGCAGGAGAACGTCTTCGGCAAGATCCGGCTGGGTTTCGTGGTCAACGGGCAGAAGGTCGGCGGGATCTTCGCGGAGAACTGGCGGGCGTGGAACTTCGTGATCAAGGACCACGCCGACGTCGAGATCGCGCGGATCACCAAGACGTGGGGCGGTTTCGTGAAGGCCGCGTTCACCACCGCGGACAACTACGTCGTCGAGATCCACCGGCCGCTGCGGGACCCGCTGGCGTCGATGGTGGTCGCCTCCGCGCTGACCATCGACACCGCGCTGAAGCAGGACGACAAGGGCTGAGCGCTCGCGTTTCGTCCTCTGGACGCGGGCGCTGATGTCCCCAATGTGGCATTGGGGACACTGAACGTCCCCAATGCCACATTGGGGACATCGTGACCCGCGTACGAGTGACCGGGGTCTCACCCCGCTCAAGTGGACACTCGGCTTCCGGCGGCACAAAGTGGAAGACCTTGGGGCGGCACAGCGGAGTGCGTCCGGGACGGAGGTCACCATGGAGCCGTTGCCCGAAGACGGCGAACGGGACTGGGCCGAGCCAGGCGTCTACACGGTTTCGCCGGGGGTCCACCGGATCCCGCTTCCCCTGCCACAGGACGCGTTGCGCGCGGTCAACGTCTACGTCGTCACCGATGGCACCCGCCTGGTCCTCGTCGACTCGGGCTGGGCGCTGGAAGCGGCGCGCGAAAGGCTTTCGCGCGGGCTGAAGGCGTTGGGCGCCGACCTCGGCGACATCGCCGAATTCCTGATCACCCACGTGCATCGCGATCACTACACGATGGCCGTGGAGCTGCGCCGCGAGTTCGGCGGCAAGGTCGGGCTCGGGAAGCGGGAAGAGCCGTCGCTGACGCGCTCCGGCGATCCGGATCGGTTCCCGATGGAGGCGCAGGTCGGCCTGCTGAAGCGCTGCGGCGCGGAGCCCGTCGTCGAGGTGCTCGCCAAGGCGTTCGGCGGTCTCCGGCACACGGAGGCGCATCTGTGGGAGCAGCCCGACGAGTGGCTCGCACCCGGCAGGCGCGCGATCGTGCCCGGCCGCGAGTTCGACGTCGTGCACACGCCGGGCCACACGTCCGGGCACGTCGTCTTCGTCGACGACGAGGCGGGCCTGGTGTTCTCCGGCGACCACGTGCTGCC
Organism: Amycolatopsis azurea DSM 43854; assembly: GCF_001995215.1. Classification (GTDB taxonomy): domain Bacteria; phylum Actinomycetota; class Actinomycetes; order Mycobacteriales; family Pseudonocardiaceae; genus Amycolatopsis; species Amycolatopsis azurea. The sequence goes on along the minus strand of NZ_MUXN01000003.1, from coordinate 83,419 downwards.
GCACATCACACCGTCCATCGGGTTCCAGCCGGTGCCTGCCGAACTGCCGCTGAGCGACTATCTCGACTCACTGCGCCTGGTGCGCGAGATGCCGGACCGGCGCATGCTGCCCGCGCACGGCCCCGTCACCGGCAGCGTCCACGCCCGTGTGGACGAACTGCTGGAGCACCACCGTGACCGCCTGGAGGTCATGGGCGCCGAAATCACCCCGGACGTCACGACGGCGTACGAAGTCGCGCTGCGGCTGGGCTGGACGCGCCGGAAGCGCAAGCTCGACGAGATGGACCCGTTCAACCAGATGCTCGCCGTGCTCGAGACCGGCTCGCATCTGGATCTGCTGGTGGCCCAAGGGAAACTCACCGCGACCGAGACCGATGGAGTGCGGCACTACCGATGATCACCATCCGCCGCGCCCGGCGCGAAGACGTCGCGGCGATCGTCGGGATGCTCGCCGACGACCAGATCGGCAGCACCCGTGATTCGGCCGACGACCTCACGCCGTATCTGAAGGCCTTCGAGCAGATCGACGCCGATCCGGCGCAACTGCTGATCGTCGCCGACGACGGCGGGGAGGCCGTCGGCACGCTCCAGCTGTCGATCATTCCCGGCCTGGCCAGGAAAGGCGCGCTGCGCGGGCAGATCGAGGCCGTCCGGGTGCGGGCGAGCCACCGTGGTTCCGGTCTCGGTGGCGAGTTGATGGCGTGGGCCATCGACGAATCCCGGCGGCGGGGCTGCGCGCTGGTGCAGCTGACGTCGGACGTGAAACGCGAGGACGCGCACCGGTTCTACGAACGCCTCGGTTTCGAGGCCAGTCACACCGGCTTCAAGCTGAAGTTCTAGCGGGTTCCCGAGATCTTCGCGCTTCCCAGGACGAGATCGCCTTCGGTGGCGTCGGTGCGGTACAGCACGACGACCTGCCCCGGGGCGACCCCGCGCAACGGCTCCCGCAGCTGAACAGTCACCGAGTCACCCGAAACCTCCGCGACGGCCTCGACGATCCCGCCGTGCGCGCGCACCTGGACGACGCATTCGGTCGGACCGTCCAGCGGCCGTTCGCTCGGCCAGATCGGGCGGTTCGCCTCGATCACGTTCACGCCGAGGTCCCGCGCGGAACCGACCTTCACGGTGCCCGAAACCGGCTCCAGCGAAAGCACGTAGCGCGGCCGCCCGTCCGGCGCCGGCGCCTCGATGCCGAGTCCCTTGCGCTGCCCGACGGTGAAGCCGTGCACGCCGGTGTGCTCACCGAGCACGGCGCCGGTCTCGGCGTCGACGAGCTGCCCGGGACGCTGACCGAGCCGCTTCTCCAGGAAGCTCTTCGTGTCGCCGTCCGGGATGAAGCAGATGTCGTGGCTGTCCGGCTTCTTCGCCACCGACAGGCCACGGCTCGCCGCCTCGGCGCGCACGTCTGTCTTCCACGAATCACCCAGCGGGAACAGCGAATGCCGCAGCTGTTCCGGGGTCAGCGAAGCCAGGACGTAGGACTGGTCCTTGCCCGAGTCGACGCTGCGCCGCAGCTCCGGCACACCGTCCACAACGGACAGACGGGCGTAGTGCCCGGTGGCGACGGCGTCGAAGCCGAGCGCCATCGCCTTGTCCAGCAACGCTTCGAACTTGATCTTCTCGTTGCAGGTGACGCACGGGTTCGGCGTCCGGCCGGCGGCGTACTCGCCGACGAACGTGTCGATGACCTCTTCGGTGAAGCGCTCGGCGAAGTCCCAGATGTAGAAGGGGATGCCGAGGATGTCGGCGGCGCGGCGCGCGTCGCCCGAATCCTCGATCGTGCAGCAGCCGCGGGATCCGGTGCGCAGCGTGCCGGGCTTCGCCGACAGCGCCAGGTGCACGCCGACGACCTCGTGCCCGGCGTCCACGGCGCGGGCGGCGGCCACCGCCGAGTCCACTCCCCCGCTCATCGCGGCCAGTACGCGCATCTTCCTCACACCTCTTGCTTCTGCGTCTGCTTGCGCATTCCGGCGAGTCCCGCCTGCCTCGCCCTGTCGACGACGCCCGCGATCTCCCTCGAAACCGCTTCAACGTCTTCCGGCGCCGAGGTATGCCCGAACGAGAACCGCAGCGACCCGCGTGCGGCCGCCGGGGCGGCCCCCATGGCCAGCAGCACGTGGCTCGGCTGCGCGACACCCGCCGTGCACGCCGATCCAGTGGAACATTCGATGCCCTTGGCGTCCAACAGCATGAGCAGGCTGTCACCCGCGCAACCGGGGAAAGTGAAGTGGGCGTGCGTCGGCAGGCGCTCGCCCTCGCCGCCGTTGAGCACCACGTCCGGCACCTGGCGCCGGACCGCTTCGATCAGGTCGTCCCGCAGCTCGGCGACGCGTTTGGCGTACTCCTCGCGGCCTTCGACCGTGGCCTTCACCGCCGTCGCGAACGCGATCACGGCGGGCACGTCGAGCGTGCCCGAACGCACGCTGCGCTCCTGGCCGCCGCCGTGCAGCACCGGCACGCACGCGGTGTCGCGCCCGAGCAGCAGCGCGCCGACGCCGTACGGGCCGCCCAGTTTGTGCGCGGTCAGGGTCAGCGCGGCGGCGCCGCTCTCGGCGAAGTCGACCGGAACCGCGCCGACGGCCTGGACGGCGTCGGTGTGCAGCGGGATCTCGTGCTCGGCGCAGACGGCGGCGAGCCCGGCGATCGGGTTGACCGTGCCGACCTCGTTGTTCGCCCACATCACGGTGGCCAGCGCGACCGTCTCGGGGTCCTCGCCGATGGCTTCGCGCAGCGACTCCGGGGACACCCGGCCCGCCTGGTCGACCTCGACCCAGACGATCTCGGCGCCCGCGTGCTGCTCCAGCCACTCGACGGACTCGAGGACGGCGTGGTGCTCGACGGTGCTGCACAGCACCCGGCGGCGCCGCGGATCCTCGCCGTGGCGGGCCCAGAAGATGCCCTTGACCGCGAGGTTGTCGCTCTCCGTGCCCCCGGCGGTGAAGATCACCTCGGACGGCCGGGCGCCCAGCGCCTCGGCGATCACCTCACGGGCCTCTTCGACCCTGCGGCGGGCCCGGCGGCCCGAGGAATGCAGCGCGGAGGCGTTGCCCACAGTGGACAGCGCCTCGGACATCGCCGCTACGGCTTCGGGCAACATCGGGGTGGTCGCCGCGTGGTCGAGATAGGTCATGGCCTTACCAGGGTAGACCGCTCCGGGGCGTGACCAAGCCCACCCTGGTCAGCGGGTGGCGGTGCTCATAGGAACCCGCGTCCGTGATCGCGTCGACAGGGCGCTCGTCAGCGATTTCACCGACCTGAACGCGGACCGGGCGCCCTGCCCCCGCGATCACGGGGCCTGCGGCCGGAGCGGGTTCGGAAGATCAGCTCCGCAATCAAGCGACGCTCATAGCCGAAGGCCATCGGCCGGTCAGCCGCACCCCGAGCAGCGCGATGCCGGTCAGCAGCACCGAAAGCACCAAGATCGCCACCGTCGGCTCCTTCGCCGACGCCAGCGAAGCGAGCAGAACCCCGCCCAAACCGATGGTCAGGGCCGATCCGACCCAGTCGCCGAGCTGGAGCGCCGAGGTGTTGAACCCGCGTTCGGCCTCCGGCGAGTAGCGGAGCAGCAACACCGAGATCGCGGGCATCGCGATGCCCATCCCGGAGCCGCCGACCGCCGACGCGACGAACGCCATCCAGGCGGGGAACGAGGGCAGCGGGACGAAGACGAAGATCGCCAGACCGGCCGCGACCAGCGCGAACCCGGTCCGCAAGGACGCTTCGCGCGACCAGTCGAGCATGCGGCCTTGCAGCATCGACCCCGCCGACCAGCCCAGCGCGGTCACCGTCAGCGGCAATCCGGCCAGCGCGGGGCTGTAACCGTGCACTTCGGTCATCGTCAGTGGCAGATACGCCTCCATTCCGGCGTACGCGCCCGCGATCAGCCCGCGCGAGGCGATCACTGTCGGCAACCCCGGCCGCGACGTCAGCGTCCCGGCGGGCAGGAGTTTGCGGAGCGCGTACGCCAGGGCGACCAGTCCGGCGCCGCCGTAGGCCAGCGCCGCGAGGGACGGGTGCTGCGCCGCCCAGGTGAGCGCGGCGACGCCGAGTGCGGCGACCACCGCGGGCACGACCCCGGCGCGGCGCGCGGACTCGCCGGGCACGTGCCGCGGCAGTTTGCGCGTGACGACGACCAGCAGCCCCACGCCGACGGCGGTCAGCGGGATCAGCCCGAGGAACACCCAGCGCCAGCCGACGCTCACGGTCACCACACCCGCGATCGACGGCCCGATCACCGCGGGCAGCACCCAGGCGGCGGCGTTCGCGGCGTAGATCACCGGACGTTCGCGGTCGCTGAAGGTGAGCGCGATCAGTAGCGACACCGAGACCAGCAGGAGCCCGGACCCGAACCCCTGCAAGGCCCTGCCCAGCAGGAGCAGCGGCATGTCGTGCGCGAGCCCCGCCACCAGCAGCCCGACGGCGAACAACGCGGTCCCGGCGAGCAGCGCGGGCGCCGGGCCCTTGCGGTCACCGAGCCGCCCGGAAAGGACGGTCGCGACGACGCTCGCGACCAGGAAGGTGGTGAAGGGCCAGGCGTACAGGGCGAGACCGTCGAGATCGGCCACCATCGTCGGCATCGCGGTCGCGACACCCATGCTCTCGAACGCGATGAGCGTGACCATGAGCAGCAGCCCGATCGTGGTCACCCGATGCTCCGGCGTCCACAGGACACCCTTCGGCTCCGCCTTGTCCCCAGTGATCGTCATACGACGAGCGTGCCACCTCCAGTTCGGTGGAGGTCAAGCGCTGACGGGCGCCAGCCGCAGCTCCCGCGCCAGCACGGCGGCCTCGCCGCGCGACGTGACTTCCAGCTTTCCCAGGATCTTCCGCACGTGGAACTTCACCGTGTGCTCGGTCAGCCGGAGTTCCTCGGCGATCTGCCGGTTCCGCTTGCCGCGGGCGATCCCGGCGAGGACTTCGAGTTCGCGCGAGTTCAGCCTGTCCAGCGGGCGCAGCTCCGGGGTCTCCGGGACACCGAGCGGCAGGATCGCGGTGATCGTGGCGCCCCAGCCGGGGACGGCGTCGACCTCCCAGCGGCCGTCGAGCGGGGTGATCCGCTCGGTGAGACCGGTGCCGGGCACGGCGCGGGCGACGTCCGGGCCGTCGTCGCGCACGGTGATCCGCAGCGCCCCGCCGTCGATCGCCCAGGAGGCCCGGACCCGGGAGCTGCCGCGTTCCAGCGCGGCGAGCACGAGCCCCCGGGTGACCGTGCGCGCGGTGTGCGCGATGTCCTGCGGGAGCGGCCGGTCGTCACCGGGCCCGGCGAGGTCGACGGTCATGTCGTTGTGGCGCACCAAGGGATCCAGCTGCGCGGCGAGGGTGTCGAACGCAGCCGACGCCGGTTCCGCCGACAGCTCCTGATCACGGTCGGCGACCGAGCGCAGTTCGACGAGCGCGGCCGCGGCGAGGTCGGTGGCCGTCTGGCGGGCGGCGGCGTCGCCGAGCCGGCGGGAGCGCAACACGGCGAGCAACGACGCCAGCGTGGTCGCGTGGGTCTGCCCCAGATCGGTGATGGTCTGCGCCCGCGCCGTCGCGGCCGCCAGGTTGCTCGCGATGATCTCGGGCTCGGGATCCGTGGCGCGCTGGGCGGCGCTGACGCTGACGACGCCCCACAGCTTGGCGACGATCTCGAGCGCGCGGTCCGCGAGCGCGTCCTCGGTGGGGACGAGCGCGATCATCGCGCCCTTGCCGATCACCGGCGCCGAGGTCAGGACGACGAGTTTCCGGCGCTGCCCGCCGAGCGTCTCTTCGGCCACCACCGCCTGCCCCGGCACGCCGAGCGCGGCGAGCCGCTGGAGTTCCGCGCTCGTGACCGCGCCGGTGATCACCGGATCGCCGTGCACCTTGATCGGGATACGGGAGCAGTCACCGGTCTCCATGGCGGCGGCCCGGTGCGGCAGGACGGCCGCGGCCGCCGCGGAGAACCGCGGCAGGAGTTCGGCGCGCGTGGCGGCGAGCATGCGCTCGACCTGGCTCAGCACGTACAGCGGATCCGACCACTCGTCCATGACTCCACAGTAGGCGCGTCCATCGTGGGCGACGCTGCTCGCCCGGCTAGTGAACACTGCTCGTCCGAGTGGTTCGGGCGAGGTCCGGGCGCCGGTTGACTGATCGCAGCGAAGGCAACCGAAACAGGAGTGGACATGCGAGCGATCACCATCACCCAGTACGGCGACACCGACGTCCTACGGTCCGCCGAGGTCCCGGCGCCGGAACCCGGCCCGGGTCAGGTGCGGGTCGCGGTCAAGGCCGCCGGCGTCAACCCGATCGACTGGAAGATCCGGTCCGGTGCCATGGAGGAGGTCTACCCGGTCGAATTCCCGCACGTCCTCGGCCACGAATTCGCGGGCGTGGTGGACGCCGTGGGCGAAGGCGCCGTATTCGCCGTCGGGGACGAAGTCTTCGGCTGGGCCGACACCGGGGCTTACGCGGAGTACGCGCTGGCGACGACGATCGCCCGGAAGCCCGCCGGGCTTTCGTGGGCCGAAGCCGCCTCGCTGCCCGTCGCCGGTGAGACGGCGTTGCGGGTGCTGGGCGAACTGGAGGTCAAGCCGGGCGAAACGCTCGTGATCCACGGGGCGAGCGGCCAGGTCGGCCGGATCGCGACGCAGGCCGCGGTCGAGCTGGGCGCCACGGTCGTCGGGCTGGCGGGTGCTTCCTCGCTGGACGAGGTGAAGGAACTCGGCGGGGTGCCGGTGCAGTACGGCGACGGCTGGGTTTCGCGAGTCCGCGCGGCCGCGCCGGACGGCGTCGACGCGGTGTTCGACGCGGCGGGCTTCGGCGTCCTGGGTGACTCCGTCGCCCTGCTCGGGTCACCCGACCGGCTGATCACGATCGCCGACCCCGCCGCTTACGCGCAGGGGCTGAAGTTCTCGGCGGGCGGGGAGCAGACCCCCGCGGTGCTGGAGGGTCTCGTCTCGCGTGAGCTGAAGCTCAAGCTGGGGACCGCTTACGCGCCCGACGATGTCGCGGAGGCGCACCGGGAGAGCGCGACGGGGCACGCGGGCGGGAAGATCACGCTGACCTTCGAGTGAGCTGAAGGGAACCATGCCCGCATGGGACGCGGTGAAGGGCGCTTTCACCACGTCCCATGCGGGGAAAGTCCCCTTCAGCCCGCCGGAGTCCGGGCGGGGGCGGGAGGAGCGATCGGAGCGGAGATCGGACGGCGACGCCGCCGCTGCGCCGGGATCTGCACCCGTCCCAGTGCCGCCTGCACCGCGGATTCCGCCAGCGCGGCCAGTTCCCGCCGGTCCGAAGCGCGGCCAGGCGCGATCTCCGGGCACACGTGCACCTCCAGCACGAGACCGCGCAGGGCGGCGACCCGCCGCAGCGAGGCGATGAGCGACTCCGGCCCGATGAACGCGGGCTGGGTCGTCTCCCGGCCGTCGGCGAGCCGGAAACGCAGTGCGAGCGGCCGCACCGGGACACCGCCGTCGATCGCGGCCTGGAAGGTCGCCGGGCGGAACCGGCCCGACCCCAGACCGCACCAGGTGGTGCCCTCCGGGGTCACGCTGACGAGTGAGCCGCCGCGCATCGCGGCGGCGAGTTCGTCCATCGTCGCGGGCAGGCTCCGCAGGTTCTCCCGGTCGAGGAAGATGCTGCCGCCGCGGCGGACCAGCAGGCCGAGCACCGGCCAGGTGCCGACCTCCTTCTTGGCGAGCGCCCGCATCGGCTGGACCGCGTTGACCGCGATGATGTCCAGCCACGAGATGTGGTTGTTCACCACGAGCGCGCCGCGGCCGGGCACGGCACGGAACCGCTCGTCACCGAGTACGCGCAGCCGTACCCCGAACGAGCGAAGGATCCCCACGAAAAGCAGGCGCACCAAGCGTTCCCGGGGCATGCCGCGCAGCACGAGCACCAGCGGCGCGGCCAGGAAGGCGCCGAAGATGACGCCGATCGCCGCGGTGAACCGCAGGACGCGCCGCGGGAACGCCACCGTCGGCGCCCCTTCGGTCAGGCAGCCGTCGCCACACGGCGACTTCGGCATCCAGGCGTGGCTCATCCCTGCTCTCCCAGGAAGAACTTGAGATACCGCTCGTCGACGTTGTGCAGATCCAGCAGGACGAAGAAGTCCGCGACGCCGAAATCCTCGTCCAGCGCGGGCGGACCGTAGGTTTTCGCGCCCAGGCGCGTGTACCCCTTGATGAGCGGCGGGAGGATCGCGCGGGCGGGCCGCTCGACGCCTTCGGTCCGCCACGGGTTCAGCGGCGTCACCCGAAGGGATTCGTCCGCGTAATGCTTGGCGCGCAGGACATCCCAGACGCCGGCGGCGTAGACCCCGCCGTCGGTCAGCGGCACGGACGCGCAACCCGCGAGGTACCGGTGCCCGGCCAGCAGCATGTAGCGCCCGATCCCCGCCCAGACGAGGCTCACCACGGCGCCGCTGCGGTGGTCGGGATGCACGCACGAACGGCCCGTCTCGACCAGCGAAGGACGCAGGGAATCGAGCGCCGTGAGGTCGAATTCGCTGTCGGAGTAGAGCTTTCCCGCTCGCGCGGCCCGATCGGGCGGCAGCATCCGGTATGTGCCCACGATCTCGCCGGTGTTGTCGTCGCGCACCACGAGGTGATCGCAGAACTCGTCGAAGTAGTCGACGTCGAGACCGGGTTCGAGCGAATTGAGCGTCGCTCCCATTTCCTCGGCGAAAACCTGATGGCGAAGACGCTGCGCGGCAACGACTTCTTCGTTCCCGTTGGCCACGAGGAGGGAGTAACGCGGCGCGTCGGCCGGGAGTTCGACACCTGCCTGGTCAGTGCTGACGAGGAGCTGTGACGTCGTCATAATCAAGGTCTACCCCCGGAGGGGTACCAACGACAATGCGCCCGATGGCCGATTAGTGCACGTTCAGTTAATTGCGGGTTCTCAGACTTCTCTCAGGGTGAGAGGTCACTTCCCGGTCACGAAAAAGGGGCCGCCCGGGAAATAATCCCGGACGGCCCCGTCACGACAAAGGGCTCAGCCCTTGCGCTTCTGGACCTCTTCGGTCAGCTGCGGCGCGACGTTGAACAGGTCGCCCACCACACCGAAGTCGGCGATCTCGAAGATCGGCGCCTCGGCGTCCTTGTTGACCGCGATGATGGTCTTCGAGGTCTGCATGCCCGCCCGGTGCTGGATCGCGCCGGAGATGCCCAGCGCGATGTACAGCTGCGGCGAGACCGTCTTACCGGTCTGGCCGACCTGGAACTGCGCCGGGTAGTAGCCCGAGTCGACGGCGGCGCGGGAAGCACCGACGGCCGCGCCGAGCGAGTCGGCCAGCGTCTCGACGACGTCGAACTTGTCGGCCGAGCCGACACCGCGGCCACCGGAGACGACGACCGAGGCCTCGGTCAGCTCCGGACGGTCGCCGCCGACGATCGGCTCGACACCGGTGACCTTGGCGGACTTCGCCGGGTCGCCGGCGGGGACCTCGACGGTCTCCTCGGCGGCGGCACCGTCGGCCTGGGTCGCCTCGACCGCGCCCGGGCGGACCGAGATGACCGGGACACCCTTGGTGGACTTGGACTTCACGGAGAACGCGCCACCGAAGATGGACTGGTCGACGCTGCCGTCGCTGTTCACACCGACGGCGTCGTACAGCAGACCGGAGCCGAGGCGGACCGCGACCCGGGCGGACACCTCCTTGCCCTCGGCGCTGGCCGCGACGAGCACGGCGGCCGGGGAGGTCCGCTCCGCGAGCGCGGCGAGGACGTCCACCTTCGGGGTGACCAGGAAGCCGGTGGCGTTGTCACCCTCGGCGACGTACACCTTGGCGGCGCCGTGCGCGGCGAGGGCTTCCTTCGCCTTGGCGGCGGTGCCGGTCGGGCCGACGACGACCGCGGACGGCTCACCCAGTTCCCGAGCGGCGGTCAGCAGCTCGAGCGTGACCTTCTTGACTTCACCGTCGACGTGGTCGACGAGGACGAGTACTTCAGCCATTTCCCTATTCCTCCTCGAAACCTGTCTCAGATGAGCTTCTGGGCGACCAGGTAGGCGGCCACCTTGCTGCCGCCGTCGCCCTCGTCCTCGACGCGCTCACCGGCGGTGCGCGGCGGCTTCGGGGAGGCTTCGAGCACGGACGACCAGGCGTTGCCGAGGCCGACCTCGCCGGCGTCGAGGCCGAGGTCCGCGACGGTCAGCGTCTCGACCGGCTTCTTCTTGGCGGCCATGATCCCCTTGAAGGAGGGGTAGCGCGGCTCGTTGATCTTCTCGCCGACGCTCACCACCGCGGGGAGGTTCGCCTCGAGGTGCGTGACGCCGTCCTCGGTGTAGCGGTCGGCCTTGATCGAGGTGCCCTCGACGGTCAGCTCGTTCACGTGGGTCAGCTGCGGCAGGCCGAGCAGCTCGGCGATGATCGCCGGCACGGCGCCACCGCGGCCGTCGGAGGCCTCGTTGCCGGTGATGACCAGGTCGAAGCCTTCGACCTTCGAGATCGCAGCGGCCAGCACCTTGGCGGTGGCGATGGCGTCGGAGCCGTGAAGGGCCTCGTCGGAGACGTGGATGGCCTTGTCGGCGCCCATGGACAGCGCCTTGCGGATCGCGTCGGTCGCGCGGTCGGGACCCACCGAGACGACGGTGACCTCACCCTCGCCGGCTTCCTTGATCTTCAGGGCTTCTTCGACGGCCTTCTCGTTGATCTCGTCGAGCACGGCGTCGGCGGATTCGCGGTCAAGAGTGTTGTCGGCACCGGAGAGCTTCCGCTCCGAGTAGGTGTCCGGTACCTGCTTGACCAGGACAACGATGTTCGTCATGGGTCTACTTCGACCTCCCGTTAGTGGCCGGCGTCGGCCACGGGGCAACAGCTCTACTGGCCGGTAGATTAGGGCCATTTCGGCGCCGCGGCCCGCCGAGGTGACCTCATTCACCTGGATGCACGTTTTAGTGGGACCATCGTCCAGCTATTTCACCCGGAAGTGAGTGTAACCGGGCGACTAACCCGAACGGCCGTACTCGGGGGTACTCCCGGTAGAGGTGAAGGGTTAACCTGCCGCACCATGCGTTCCATGCCCGGCCCTGTCGCCGTGATCACGGACTCCACCGCCTGTCTTCCCGCCCCGGTCGCCGAACGCTGGGGAATCGGCGTCGTGCAGGTCCAATTGCAGGTCGGAGAGCAGTTCGACGAGGAGAACCGCTACGACCGCGAAGAGATCATCGACCATCTGCGTGCCGGGACACCGGTGAAGACGGCGCCGCCCGAGGTCGCCGCGTTCTTCTGGGCGTTCCAGGACGCCGCGAGCCGGGGCGCCTCCGCGGTCGTCAGCGTCCACATCTCGGGACGCATGTCGGAGACGGTGAACGCCGCCCGCGAAGCCGCCCAGCAGGTGAACATCCCCGTCCACGTGCTCGACAGCGGGACCACCGGGATGAGCCTCGGTTTCGCGGCGACGTCGGCGGCCAAGGTCGCCGCCGCCGGCGGGCAGGCCACGCGCGTCATCGACGCCGCCGAACGCCGGTTCCGCGGCAGCCGCGAGATCCTCTACGTCGACACGCTGGAGTTCCTGCGCCGCGGCGGCCGGATCGGCGCAGCGCAGGCCTTCCTTGGTTCCGCGTTCTCGATCAAACCCCTGCTGACGCTGAAGAACGGCGAGGTCGCGCCGCTGACCCGGGTGCCGGGCCAGCGCCGGGCGCTCAACAAACTCGTCGACCTCGCGGTGGACTGCGCGGGCGACCAGGACGTCGAGATCGCGATCACCCGGTTCGGGCCGGACGAGCGCGATCTCGAAATCGGCGGGCGGCTGCGGGCGCGGCTGCCCAAAATGGTCGACAGCACCCTGGTCGACGCCAGCATGATCCTCGGCGCCCACCTCGGACCGGGCGCCATCGGCATCACGGTGTCGCCGGTGTAGGGCGCTTGCCCGGGATCAGCGCCAGTACCAGCGGAAGCACCGCGCCCAGCGCTGTCATCCCGACGATCAGCACCTGGTCCACCGGCTCGAAATGCGAGACGTGGCCGAGGTGGTAGAGGAAGTGCGGCAGCCCGAAGAGGAAGGTCGCGAGCGCCGCTAGCCTGGCCACGGCCGTCGTCCCGATCACGGCGGCGCCGATCAGGATCGCGGCGAGCGCCAGGTTGAGGCCGCCGAAGTCGGCGATCAGGTGTTCGTTGAAGGGGCCGTCCATCGCGACCCAACCGGTACGGAACCCGGGGAAGTCCCGGTAGAAGCCGTCCGGGCTGAGCAGCGGCCACAGGCCGACCGGCAGTTCGACGAGACCGAAGACGACGAGCAGTACGCGGGTGATTGTCCGTTGCATGTCTTCTGGACCGGACAGCGCCGCGAAACGTGACACGCGGGCCCAAGTGACCGGCCGGTAGGGTCGCGGCGTGACCACCCCAGCCACCAGGGCCGAAGCGCTGCACCTCACCGGTGAACGCACCGTGCCGGGCATCGCCGAGGAGAACTATTGGTTCCGCCGCCATGAAGCGGCGTATCAACAGCTCCTGCCGCTGTGCGAGGGCAAGACCGTCCTGGAGGCGGGCTGCGGTGAGGGCTACGGCGCCGGGCTCATCGCCACCGTCGCCGAGCGGGTGCTCGCGCTCGACTACGACGTCCCCACCACCGAGCACGTCGCCCGCCGCTACGCGAGCGTCGGCGTGGCCAGGGCGAACCTGGTGTTCCTGCCGCTGCGCGACGCCTCGGTCGACGTCGTCGCCAACTTCCAGGTGATCGAACACCTCTGGGACCAGGGCGCCTTCCTCGCCGAATGCCGGCGCGTGCTCACCCCCGGCGGACGGCTGATCGTCACCACGCCCAACCGGCTGACCTTCACCCCGGACAGTGACACCCCGCTCAACCCGTTCCACACCAGGGAACTCGCACCGTCCGAATTGGACGAGTTGTTGTGCGCGGCCGGCTTCGTGGTGGAGACCCTGCACGGCCTCCACCACGGCGAGGGCGTCGCGAAGCTCGACGCCAAGTACGGCGGCTCGATCATCGACGCCCAGCTCGACGTCGTCATGGGGCAACTGCCCGGCCAGGCGACCTGGCCCGCGAAGCTGCTCGCCGACGTCGAAGGCATCCAGGCCGCGGATTTCACCGTCCACGGTGAAGACCTCGACGCCAGCCTCGACCTGGTCGCCGTGGCGGTGCGCCCATGAGCGAGCACGAGGGCACGTTCTGCCTCGTCGTGCACAGCCACCTGCCGTGGCTGCCGCACCACGGATCCTGGCCGGTCGGCGAGGAATGGCTCTACCAGGCTTGGGCGCATTCCTACCTGCCGATGGTCGACCTCCTCCGCCGCTTCGCCGACGAGGGCCGCGAAGACGTCCTCACCCTCGGCATGACGCCGATCCTCGCCGCCCAGCTCGACGACCCGTACTGCATCGACGCCTTTCACGACTGGCTCGGCCACTGGCAGCTGCGCGCCTGGCACGCGTCCACCCTCTGGCAGGGCGACCCGCTGCTGCGCGACCTCGCCGCGAGCGAGTACCGGACGGCGATCAAAGCGTCGGAGGAGCTCGAAAACCGCTGGCGACACGGTTTCTCACCGATTCTCCGGTCCTTTGTGGACAACGGGACGATCGAACTGCTCGGCGGCCCGCTGGCGCATCCGTTCCAGCCGCTGCTCGACCCGGCGGTCCGCGACTTCATGCTGCGCGGCGGCCTCGCCGACACCGCGTTGCGGATCGGGCGGCGCCCCGAAGGCATTTGGGCACCTGAATGCGGTTACGCGCCCGGTATGGAAGCCGGGTACGCGGCCGCGGGCGTCCAGCGGTTCATGGTCGACGGGCCGTCGCTGCACGGCGACACGTCGGCGGCGCGGACGGTCGGCGATTCCGACGTCGTCTGCTTCGGCCGGGACCTCGAAGTCACGTACCGCGTCTGGTCGCCGAAGGCCGGATACCCCGGCCACGCCGCCTATCGCGACTTCCACACCTGGGCGCACGAGGTCGGCCTCAAGCCGTCGCGGGTGACCGGCAAGACCATCGAGCCGCCGGACAAGGCGCCGTACGACCCGGCGATGGCGGCGGCCACGCTCGGCGGCCATGTCCAGGACTTCGTCGACACCGTCGTCTCCCGCCTCCGCTCGCTCAAGGCCGAGCACGGCCGCGAATCGCTCGTCGTCGCCGCGTACGACACGGAACTGTTCGGGCACTGGTGGCACGAGGGACCCGCCTGGCTCGAAGGCGTCCTGCGCGCGCTGCCCGAGGCGGGCGTCCGCGTCACCACGCTCAAGGGCGCGCTCGAAGCCGGGCACCTCGGCGGGCGGGTCGACCTCCCGGCGTCGTCGTGGGGTTCGGGCAAGGACTGGCGGGTCTGGGACGGCGAGCAGGTCGCCGACATGGTGCGGGACAACACCGCGTTGCAGCACCGGATGCTCGACCTCGTCACCGGAATGGACACCACGACCCGTGACGCCGTCCGCGATCAGGCCGTCGCCGAGGCGATGCTGGCGCTTTCGAGCGACTGGGCGTTCATGGTCACCAAGGATTCCGCCGCCGACTACGCGCGGCGGCGGGCGAAGGCGCACACCGACCGGTTCGACACGCTCGCCGGGCTGCTCCGCGACGGCGCGCACGAGCGGGCCCGGGAGACGGCGGCCGCGTTCCGGCGCGACGACGGGCCGTTCGGGCACGTCGACGCGCGTGACCTCCTGAGGAAATGACGAAAGGGGAACCATGGGGATCCACGACATCCCGCTGAAGACGCTGTCGGGCGAGGACACCACGCTCGGCGCGCTCGAAGGCAAGGCGCTGCTGGTGGTGAACGTGGCGTCGAAGTGCGGACTGACGCCGCAGTACACCGGACTGGAGAAGTTGCAGGAACGCTACGCGGACAAGGGTTTCTCCGTCGTCGGGTTCCCGTGCAACCAGTTCGCGGGTCAGGAACCGGGCACCGCCGAGGAGATCCAGACCTTCTGCTCGACGACGTACGGGGTTTCGTTCCCGCTCTTCGAAAAGCTGGACGTCAACGGGGAAACGCGGCACCCGCTCTACGCCGAGCTCACCAAGGCGGCCGACGCGGAAGGCGCCGCGGGCGACGTGCAGTGGAACTTCGAGAAGTTCCTCGTCGCCCCGTCCGGTGAAGTGGTGGGCCGATTCCGCCCGCGCACCGAACCCGAGGACGAGACGATCACCAAGGCCATCGACGCCACGATCGGCGGCTGACACACGATTCCGCGCAGGACGGGCGGGTTTCCGGAGTTATCTCCGGAAACCCGCCCGTTTCCTTTTCCGGTGAACCGGTGACCAAAGTCCCTTAATTCCGGTAACGCTCGCGCGATGGCCGGTTTGTCGTTCACAAAACGTTGCCACACAAGGGAATCCCTGCCATCGTCGGGTGAATCGGTGTACCCGATTGCACTATGGCGCGACCCCGCGCCCGGGGGAAGACTTTCGTCGGGGCTCTCCACAAACCACTGGGAAAAGATCGTCCGAGCCCGCACTTCGTCAACGCCGACAACAAGAAAAGTGTGGCGATATGATCGAAAAGAACATGCTACCCAAGGAATTCCTCTCACTCGCGACCGTACAGGCGTCCGAAGAGAACGCTCTCCTCGACAAACAGAACGTCGTGGGGGTCGCGCTCGGCACGAAGTGGTCGGGAGGAACGGACACCGGGGAAAAGGCGATCACGGTCCTGGTCGACACGAAACTGCCGAGCGAACTGCTCCGCGACGACGACCTGATCCCCTCGGAACTGTCCGGTGTGCCCACCGATGTCCAAGAGGTCGGCGTGCTGCAAGCGGGCCGGACCCTTTCGGCACCGAAGACCAACGGCTCCTCCCCGTCGCTCGACGAGGCACCCGCGTCGGCACCGGCGGGCCGGGCCGAAGCACCCCGTGAAGCCGTCGATCCGTTGGCGCTGGCCAGGCGTTTCCGCCCGGCGTTCGGCGGGCTGAGTGTCGGCCACTTCCAGATCACCGCCGGCACGTACGGCACCGCCGTCTACGACGCCGCTTCCCTGCCCGGCATACCGCCGAGGTTCTACATCCTGAGCAACAACCACGTGCTGGCCAACACCAACGCCGCGGCCATCGGCGACCCGATCCTGCAGCCGGGCCCGTTCGACGGCGGAGTCGTCCCCAGCGACGTCATCGCCAGGCTCAGCCGGTACGTGCCGATCAAGTTCATCACCCCCGGACAGCCGGCCCCGCTGAACTTCGTCGACGCGGCCGTCGCCGAAGGCCAGTTCCACGACCTCGACCGGCGGATCTTCTGGGTCGGCAATCTCCGGGGCGTCAATCCGGCGCCGACCGTCGGCCTGGCGGTGCAGAAGACCGGCCGGACGACCAGCTGGACGACCGGGCGGATCACGAACATCAACGCCACCGTCGACGTCAACTACGGCGGCGGCCGGGTGGCCCGGTTCGCGAACCAGCTGCTCACCACCAACATGTCGGCCGGTGGCGACTCGGGCAGCATCGTGGCGGAGCTGGACAACGACTTCGCCGTCGGCCTGCTGTTCGCCGGTTCGCCCGCGGTCACCGTGGTCAACCGGATCACGCTGGTCGAGGCCGCGCTCGGGATCAGGGTGTACCCGTAGTGTCCGATTCCGACGCCGCAGGCACTGTCGACGCCGCGCTCGTGACCGCGTCGCGGTGGCTCGACGACGTCCCCGGAGTGGTCGGGGTCGGACAGGGCGAGGCCGAGGGAGCACCCACCATCGACGTATGGATGGTCCCCGGTCACGACCCCGGGCAGCTGCCTTCTCAGCTGCTCGGGGTACCCGTCAGGGTCCGTGACTCCGGCGGTCCGATCGAGCCTCAGCCGGGCTGACCCGCCTCGATGACCGAGCGGTTGCGAACGGCGACGGCGGAAAGATCCACCTTGACCACCCTCCGGTCGTAGGTGAGCAGGCCGTTGACCTCGTTCTCGACGTCGGTGGTCTGGGTGTAGATCGCGCCGGAAAGGCCGGTTCCGGCGACGATCCGTTCGAGGTGTTCGCCGACCTCCGCATAGCGCTTGGTCAGCTGTGCCGAGGTCGGCGTCATCTCGTAGGCCTGCGGTTTCCCCGGCCAGCGGTGCTCGTCGAGGACCAGGCCGAGGCCGCCGTACTCGCCGTCGACGATCACCCGATGGCCGGTCACCGCGGGTTTCCCCGGCCCGACGTAGGTGTGGTCGTCGTAGACGTCGCCCGCGCCGGCGTCCGGCCGGGAAAAGCAGCAGTTCACCCCGCTGTTCGCGACGACGAGCCTGGTCGGGTCGAGGTCCTTCACC
Organism: Amycolatopsis azurea DSM 43854; assembly: GCF_001995215.1. Lineage (GTDB taxonomy): Bacteria > Actinomycetota > Actinomycetes > Mycobacteriales > Pseudonocardiaceae > Amycolatopsis > Amycolatopsis azurea. The sequence goes on along the minus strand of NZ_MUXN01000003.1, from coordinate 66,285 downwards.
AGCTTCGCGATCCGCGCGGTGTCGAATTCGCCCCAGCCCTCGTTGAACGGCACCCAGCCGACGATCGAGGTCACCCCGCGCAGCTGCTCGACCATCTCGATCAGTTCGGCTTCGAACCGCGCCTTCGCCTCGGGCACCGGGTCGGGCGCGGGCCCGGGCGGGCCGTCGAAGGAGACGGTGAGCGACGGCATGTCCTGCCAGACGAGCAGGCCCAGCTTGTCCGCCCAGTGGTACCAGCGCTCCGGCTCGACCTTGACGTGTTTGCGGACGAAGTTGAAGCCGAGTTCCTTCGTCTTCTCCAGATCGAACCGCAGCGCCTCGTCGGTGGGGGCGGTGTGGATCCCGTCCGGCCAGTAGCCCTGGTCGAGCGGGCCGTGGAGGAAGGTGATGCGGCCGTTGAGCGCGATCCTCGGCCTGCCCTCGGCGTCCGCGACCGTCCCGATCGTGCGGAGCCCGGTGTAGGACTCGACGACATCGAGCACGGTGCCGCTCTCGTCGAGCAAACGGACTTCGAGGTCGTAGAGATACGGGTCGTCCGGCGTCCACAGACGCGGCGAAGGCACCTCCGCGCGCAACGGCCGCCCCGCGTCCCCAGCGACACGTGCCACTTCCCCGCCGCCGGGCTCGCTGACGATCGCTTCCACCCGGGCACCGCCTGTGACCTTCGGCACAACCGTCACCCCGGTGAGGTCCGGCGTCAGCCCGAGATCCGTGACGTGCGCGGGCGGCACCGGCTCCAGCCAGACGGTCTGCCAGATGCCCGACGCGGCGGTGTAGAAGATCCCTTCCGGGGCGTTCCGCTGCTTGCCGACGGGGTGCGTCGAGGCGTCGGTCCGGTCGATCGCGCGGACGGTCAGTTCCTGCGATCCCGACGGCCGCAGCACATCGGTGATGTCCGCGCTGAAGGCCGTGTACCCGCCTTCGTGGACGGCGACCTCCTGGTTGTTGACCCAGACCGTCGCGGACTGGTCGACGGCGCCGAACCGGAGCATCACCCGCTGTCCGTCCCAGTCGGACGGGACCTGGAAAACCTTGCGGTACCAGAGGGTTTCGTCGTGCCGTCCGATCCCGGAAAGCGCCGACTCCGGCGGGAACGGCACCAGGATCCGCTCGCCGTACCCGTTCCGGCCGGGCGATCCGTCGCCCGCGTACTCCCAGACGCCGTTGAGGTTCAGCCAGCGTTCGCGGACCAGCCGCGGGCGCGGGTACTCCGGTAGCGCGTCGCCGGGTCCGACCTGCGCGGACCACGGGGTCGACAGGATCGGTTCGACGGGCTTGAAGGCCGGTTCGGCCGCGTTCACCGAGGACGTCATCGACCCGATGGTGGCAAAGATCGCCGCCTCTGTCGCGCTCGCCCGGATGCGTCGCCCCGGGTGATCGCCCGGTCCCGGTGACGACCGACTCACGAGTAACCTCCACCCATGCGCGTGCTGATGTTGTCGTGGGAGTACCCACCCGTGGTCGTCGGCGGACTGGCACGGCACGTCCACGCCCTGGCCCGGCACCTCGCCCGGCAGGGGCACGACGTGGTCGTCCTGTGCCGTCACACGGCCGGCACCGACGCCGAGACCCATCCGAGGACCGATCGCGTGGTCGAGGGCGTGCGGATCATCCGGGTCGCCGAGGATCCGCTGCACGTCACCTTCGAACGGGACCTCGTCGCGTGGACGCTGGCCATGGGGCACGCGATGATCCGCGCCGCGACCGACCTGCTGCGCGGCTGGCAGCCGGACGTCGTGCACGCGCACGACTGGCTGGTCACCCATCCCGCGATCGCGATCGCGGAGGCCGCGCGGGTACCGCTGGTCGGCACGATCCACGCCACCGAGGCCGGACGGCACTCCGGCTGGCTCTCGCATCCGCTGAACCAGCAGGTCCACTCGGTGGAATGGTGGCTCGCGAACCGCTCGGACGCGCTGATCACCTGTTCGCAGGCCATGCGCCGCGAGGTGGCGCACCTGTTCGAGGTCGACGGCGACGCGGTCACCGTGATCCACAACGGTATCGAGGAGCGCACCTGGCAGGTGCCCGCGGAAGAGGTCGCGCACGCGCGCGAGGTCTACAGCCCGTCGGGTGCGCCGCTGCTGCTCTACTTCGGACGGCTGGAATGGGAGAAGGGCGTCCAGGACCTGCTCGCCGCGCTCCCCCGGATCCGCCGCGCCAAACCCGGGACCCGGCTGGTCGTCGCCGGCAAGGGCAGGCATCTGGAGGAACTGGTCGACCAGGCGCGCAAGCTGCGTGTCCGCCGCGCCGTGGACTTCGTCGGGCACCTGTCCGACCGGGAACTGCGCGCCATCCTGGCCGCCGCCGACGCCGTCGTGCTGCCCAGCCGCTACGAGCCGTTCGGGATCGTCGCGCTGGAGGCGGCCGCCGCGAAGGCGCCCCTCGTGGCGTCCACCGCGGGCGGGCTCGGCGAGGTCGTCGTCGACGGCGAGACCGGCCTGGCGTTCAGCCCCGGCGACGTCGACGCGCTCGGGGACGCCGTCGAGGCGGTGCTGGACGACGAGGTCGCCGCCGCGCGGCGGGCACTGACCGCGCAGTCGCGCCTGGCCGCGGACTTCGACTGGGGCCGGATCGCGGAGGCGACCGTCGCGGTCTACCGGCGGGCCCGGATCGGGGAACCGGTGGAACTGGGGCGCCCGAAGATCGCCACGGGCAACGCGTTCGAGCCGTAAACCGCGTTCAGAGGACTAAACGCGCTGGGCGCTCGCCCGCCTGCTGTACATGAAGGCCCCCTTGCTTGCGGCTAGCGCAAGGAAGGGGGCCTTCATGTACTTGGACAGGGTGCGAAGGTCGAGTTTCCTCGGCTGAGCCGAGGGAAGGGGGCCTTCACGCGCCACCGCTGTGACTGCTGGTGCACCTGGAGCGTGCGGGGCGATCACCGCAGTCCGTTAAGGCCTCCTTGAGGGACCAGTATTTGCTTACCCACTGGTGTGGCTGGCGGTCGAGTGTGGAGCTCGTGCTGGATGGCGGTGTGGTCGACGGGGGAAGATTCCGGCCGTCCAACGTCCGGAATCTTCCCCCGTCAGGTTGTCTGCCACAGGGCACGACAGGCACAACCTTGATCAACGGAGGATTGGGGACGGTGAGTGTCCCGGATCTTCCGTTGATCAAGACCTGCGACCGGATGTACCCGCGCAACCACCACCCTCGCGCAGGTCAGGCATCGGTAAGCAAATACCGGTCCTCCTTTACTACCTTCAGGGTAGGAAAGGGGCCCTTCACGGACTTGGGCAAGCTGAACGCGCTGGGGCGGAGGGGGAACCCGGTACGTCGGGGGAACCGGATCCCCCCTCCACGAATGTCGCGGGTCGCGAGGGGCGCGACCCCCGGGACTTCTCTAGGTGACGAAGATCAGAAATGGCAGGGGCGGACGCAGTCCGGCTGGGCCGCGACGGTCGCCGATGCGGACACGGCCGGTGCGGCGAGGACGACGGCGAGGATTGCGAAGGCTGCGGCCAAGACGCTTCTCAACTGCTTCTTCATGACGGCTCCTCGGGGAAACAGGCGGAATTCCCACCCGGCGCCGAGCATCCGCGCGCCCCGCCGTCGAAACAACGGGGGTTTCACTAGGTACCGCTACCTATTCGCGATCCGTGATCGGTTCGTCCCTTTCCGCTGGTCCGCGGCGGCTCGCACCAAGTCCGTGAAGGCCTCCTTGAGGGACCCAGGGTCCCTCAAGGAGGCCTTCACGGACCACAGGACGCACGCCCGACAGCGCTACCGGAAGAGCGCGCGCGTGAAGCGGGTCCGGCGGCGGGGAGCCTCCGCCGCCGGACCCGTTGGGCCACACCGTCCCAAACCGGTGTGGAACCCGGCCGCCCCGCGTCAGGTAGGGGCGGCCGGAGCCTCGAGTCAGTGCGTGGTCAGGTACCGCGCGTACGCGCCGGTGGTGAGGAAGCTCGGCAGCTTCTCGCCCAGCGCGGTCTCGGTGAAGATCTCGTAGGCGTCGCCGAGACGGTTGCCCTCGCCCAGTTCGGAGCGCACCGACGCCAGCTCTTCGTCCAAATAGGACACGGTGAGTTCGCGGGTGAGCGCGGTGCCGTCTTCGAGCTTCGTGCCGTTGCGGATCCACTGCCAGATCTGGCAGCGGGCGATCTCGGCGGTGGCGGCGTCCTCCATCAGGTTGTGGATGGCCGCCGCGCCGGTGCCGCGCAGCCAGGCGTCGATGTAGCGCAGCGCGACGTTGATGTTGGCGCGGACACCGGCTTCGGTGACCTCGCCACCGGCGCTGGCGACGTCGAGCAGGTCCTCGGCGGTGACGACGACGTCCTCCCGGAGCTTGCCGAGCTGGTTCGGCCAGCCGCCGAGCGCCTCGTCGAACACCTCGCGGCAGACCGGGACGAGGCCGGGGTGCGCGACCCACGAGCCGTCGAAACCGTCGTTCGCCTCGCGTTCCTTGTCCTGACGCACCTTCTGCAGCGCGGTCGCGTTGATCTCCGGGTCCTTGCTCGGGATGAACGCGGCCATGCCGCCGATGGCGTGCGCCCCGCGCTTGTGGCAGGTGCGCACCAGCAGTTCGGTGTAGGCCCGCATGAACGGGACGGTCATCGTCACCTGCGCGCGGTCCGGGAGCACGAAGTCGGCGCCGTGCGAGGAGAAGTTCTTGATGACGCTGAAGATGTAGTCCCAGCGGCCGGCGTTCAGCCCGGCGATGTGCTCGCGCAGTTCGTAGAGGATCTCCTCCATCTCGAACGCGGCGGTGATCGTCTCGATCAGCACGGTCGCCCGGACGGTGCCGCGCGGGATGCCGAGTTCCCGTTGCGCCAGCAGGAAGACGTCGTTCCACAGCCGCGCTTCGAGGTGGTTCTCGAGCTTCGGCAGGTAGAAGTACGGGCCGCTGCCGCGGGCCAGCAGCTGGCGCGCGTTGTGGAAGAAGTAGAGGCCGAAGTCGACCAGGCTCGCCGAAACCGGGCGGCCGTCGATGCGGATGTGCTTCTCCACCAGGTGCCAGCCGCGGGGGCGGGCGACGATCGTCGCGGGCTCGTCGCCGATCGTGTAGCGCTTGCCCGCCTCGGTGGTGAAGTCGATGTTGCGGCGGATCGCGTCGAACAGGTTGAGCTGGCCGTCGATGACGTTGTGCCAGGTCGGCGAGGTCGCGTCCTCGAAGTCGGCGAGCCAGACCTTCGCGCCGGAGTTGAGCGCGTTGACCGTCATCTTGCGGTCGGTCGGGCCGGTGATCTCGACGCGGCGGTCTTCGAGACCGGGCGCGGCCGGGGCGACCGACCAGCTGCTGTCGTCGCGGACGGCGCGCGTCTCGGGCAGGAAGCCCAGCGGCTTCTCACCGGACTGCAGCTCTTCGCGGCGCACGCGGCGGGCGTCGAGCAGCTCGCGGCGGCGGCCGGCGAACGCGTTGTCGAGCTTGGCCACGAAGTCCAGTGCGGCCGGGGTGAGGATCTCGTCGAACCGGTCACCGGCAGGTCCGCAGACGTCGATCCGGTAGTTCAGCTTCTCAACCATGGTGTGCCTCCGCTGGGCTTCGCGAAAGAGATAGAAGGAAAAGGGAGGCGGCGGTCTTCCGGGGTCGAAAGACCGCCACCTGTCACCTACTTGCGGTGGATCAGAACTGCTCGGCCTCGGTGGAACCCTTGAGCGCGGTGGTCGAGCTCTCCGGGTTCAGCGCGGTCGCGACGTTGTCGAACCAGCCGGTGCCGACCTCGCGCTGGTGCTTCGTGGCGGTGTAACCGCGGTCCTCCGAAGCGAACTCGCGCTCCTGCAGGTCGACGTAAGCGGTCATGCCTTCGCGGGCGTAACCGTGCGCCAGGTCGAACATCGAGTAGTTCAGGGCGTGGAAGCCGGCCAGGGTGATGAACTGGAACTTGTAGCCCATGTGGCCGAGTTCGCGCTGGAACTTCGCGATCGTCGCGTCGTCCAGGTGCTTCTTCCAGTTGAACGACGGCGAGCAGTTGTAGGCCAGCATCTGGTCCGGGTACTTCGCCTTGATCGCCTCGGCGAACTGGCGGGCGACCTCGAGGTCCGGCTTGGAGGTCTCCATCCACAGCAGGTCGGCGTACTCGGCGTAGGCCAGACCGCGGTCGATGCAGGGGTCGATGCCGTTGGTGACGTTGTAGAAGCCCTCGGCGGTGCGCTCGCCGGTGACGTACTTGCGGTCACGCTCGTCGACGTCGCTGGTGATCAGCGTGGCGGCCTGCGCGTCGGTGCGGGCGACGATCAGCGACGGCACGTTGAGCACGTCCGCGGCGAGGCGGGCGGCGTTCAGCGTGCGCTCGTGCTGCTTGGTCGGGATCAGCACCTTTCCGCCGAGGTGACCACACTTCTTCTCGGAAGCGAGCTGGTCCTCCCAGTGCACACCCGCGGCGCCGGCGGCGATCATGCCCTTCATCAGCTCGAAGGCGTTGAGGGGGCCACCGAAACCGGCCTCGGCGTCGGCGACGATCGGGGCGTACCAGTCGATGTCGGTGTTGCCCTCGGCCCAGTTGATCTGGTCGGCGCGGCCCAGCGCGTTGTTGATGCGGCGGACGACGGCGGGCACCGAGTTGGCCGGGTAGAGGCTCTGGTCCGGGTAGGTCTGGCCGGAGAGGTTCGCGTCGGCGGCGACCTGCCAGCCGGACAGGTAGATGGCCTTGAGGCCGGCGCGGACCTGCTGCACGGCCTGGTTACCGGTCAGGGCGCCCAGCGAGTGGACGTAGTCCTCGTTGTGCAGGAGGTCCCACAGCTTCTCCGCACCGCGGCGGGCGAGCGTGTGCTCTTCGACCACACTGCCGCGCAGCTTGACCACGTCAGCCGCGGAGTACGAACGCTTCACGCCCGCCCAGCGGGGGTCGGTCTCCCACTGCTTGGCCAGTTCGGCGGCCGCCTGCTCCAGCTGCTGCGCGTGCTGAGTCATCGGATTCTCCCGGGTGTTGCGAAGTTTGCGAGTGATCGCCTTTCCTGATCCGACCCTGACATGACAGGGGAAATCCGATCCAGGGCTCCAATTTGCCAATTTCTGCGAAGCTTCCGTAGCATCCTGCAAAGGTTGCGAATCTCGCGTTCGCAAGCCGAGCGAAAATCCACGTGCTTGACCGTTCACTGAATCGTTCAGGCCCGGAAACCTTGCGGACAGAGAGGCCTCAGTGGACAAAACCTTCGCCGGAGCGAAGCTGCGGCATCTGCGCGAAAGCCGGTCGATGAGCCAGGCGGATCTCGCCCGTGTGCTGGAGATCTCACCCAGTTACCTCAATCAGATCGAGCACAACTCGCGTCCGCTGACCGTCCCGGTGCTCCTTCGCATCACGCAGGCGTTCGGAGTGGACACCGAGTTCTTCGCGAACAACGACACCGCCCGGCTCGTCGCGGACGTGAAGGAGGCGCTGCTCGACGAGGTACTCGGCGTCGACGTCACCAACAGCGAGCTCAACGACCTCGCCACGAACCTCCCGACGATCGCCCAGGCCCTGGTCAAACTGCATCGCAGCTACCGCAACGCCGTCGAGAACACGGCCGCGCTGACCATGGAGAACGGCCTCGGCCTGCACGGCAGCGCCGCCACCGCGCTGCCGCACGAAGAGGTCCGCGACTTCTTCTACGAGCGGGAGAACTACGTCGCCGAGCTGGACGAACGCGCCGAACGGATGGCGCACGACATCCCGCTGCACCGCGGCCAGGTGCTCGCGTCGCTGAAAGAGACGCTCATCCAGCGCTACGGCGTCGACGTCACGAACGAGGGCATCGACGAGGCCAACGGCCAGCAGCACCGGTACGAACCGGGACCACGCGTGCTGCGGCTGGCGCCGAGCCTGCGGGTCGGGCAGCAGGCGTTCCGGATGGCCTCGCAGATCGCCCTGCTCGAATACGACGACCTGATCACCGAACTCGCCGACTCCTGGGCGTTCTCCGGGCCCGCCGCGCGATCACTGGCCCGCGTCGGGCTCGCGAACTACTTCGCCGGCGCGCTGATCCTCCCCTACGGACCGTTCCTGGCGAGCGCGGAACGCTTCCGCTACGACATCGAGCGGCTGTGCGACCACTTCGGCGTCGGCTTCGAGACGGTCTGCCACCGGCTCTCGACGTTGCAGCGGCCGAAGAACCGCGGGGTGCCGTTCTCGTTCGTGCGCGTCGACCGCGCCGGGAACATGTCGAAACGCCAGTCCGCGGCCGGTTTCCACTTCTCCCGCGTCGGCGGCGCGTGTCCACTGTGGAACATCTACGAGGCGTTCACCCAGCCGGGCAAGATCCTCACCCAGATCGCGACCCTCCCCGACGGCAAGAGCTACTTCTGGATCGCGCGGACGGTGTCGCGCAACATCGGCGGCTACGGCAGCCCCGGCAAGACCTTCACCGTCGGCCTCGGCTGCGAACTGCGGCACGCGAAACGGCTGATCTATTCGACCGGGCTCGACCTCGACGACCGCGCCGCGGCCACCCCGATCGGCATGGGCTGCAAAGTCTGCGAACGGCCCGCCTGTTCGCAGCGCGCGTTCCCCACGATCGGCAAGCAGCTGACCGTGGACGAGAACACGAGCACCTTCGTCCCGTACCCGGCGGTGCCGAAGGCGCCTTGAGCCGTCTTGATCTCCCTGGCAGGGTTGCCGACGACGGTCGTCTGTGACGGCGACCACCGCACTGGGGAGAACTTCATGATCTTGGTGACCGGGGCAGGCGGGAACGTCGGCTCGGAACTGACCGGCATCCTGACCCGCGACGGACATTCCGTCAGAGCGCTGGTCCGCACACCGCGGCCGCTGCCCGACGGCGTCGAAGGGGTGATGGGCGATCTCAACGAACCGACGAGCCTGAAGACCGCGTTGGAGGGCGTCCGGGCGGTCTTCCTGCTCGGCGGCTACGCCGACATGCCCGGCGCGCTCGAAGTGATGCGTGGCGCGGGCGTCGAGCAGGTGACGCTGCTGTCGTCGCGTTCGGTCGTGGGCGGGCGGCCCGACAACGCCGTCGCGGGGATGCACATGGCGGCAGAGGCGGCGGTGCGCGCGTCGGACCTGGCTTGGACCTTCCTGCGGCCGAGCGGGTTCATGTCCAACACGCTGCAATGGGTGCCGCAGCTTCAGGCGGGGGACGTCGTCCGCGAGCCGTTCGCGAACGTGCCGGTGGCGACGATCGATCCGTACGACATCGCCGCCGTCGCCGCGGAGTCCTTGACCACGCCGGGGCACGAGGGCCGGGCGTACGCCATCACCGGTCCGGGTTCGCTCCGGCCAGCCGACCGTCTCCGCGTGCTGAGCGAACTGCTGGGCCGGGAACTGCGGCTGGAGCCGCTGCCGGACGCCGAAGCCCGGGTGACGATGAGCGCGGAGATGCCGGAGAAGTACGTCGACGCGTTCTTCCGCTTCTTCGCCGAGGGCGAGTTCGACGACTCCGTGGTCACGGGTGCCGTCCAGGACCTCACCGGACGGGAACCACGCCCGTTCGCGACCTGGGCCCGGACCCACCTCGCCGCTTTCCGCTAGCCCGCGTTCCGTCCTCTGGATGCGGTCGTTGCACGCGCAAGTACCGCATCCAGAGGACTAAATGCGGGGCGTTAGACCAGGCAGCGTCACACGAGGAAGTGGAAGAGCGGGCTGCCCGGTTCCACCCGCTCCACCTGCAACGGGCTCACCTCCAGCCGGTGCAGCAGTCCTTCGAGGTCACCGGGCCGCGCGAGTTCGACGCCGATCAGCGCCGGACCGGTCTCGCGGCTGTTGCGCTTCACGTACTCGAACCGCGTGATGTCGTCGTCCGGCCCGAGGACCTCGTCGAGGAACCGCCGCAACGCGCCGGGTTCCTGCGGGAACCCCACCAGGAAGTAGTGCTTCAGTCCTTCGTGGATCAGCGACCGTTCGAGCACTTCGCCGTAGCGGCTGACGTCGTTGTTGCCGCCGGAGACGACGCACACCACGATCTGCCCGGGGTCGATCTTCACCGTCGCGCCCAGCGCGGCGGTCGCGAGCGCGCCGGCGGGTTCGGCGATCACGCCGTCGGACTGGTACATCGCGAGCATCTCCGTGCAGATCGCGCCCTCGGCGACGTCGGTGAGCTCGACGCCGCCGTCACGGACCAGCGGATACGTCACCGATCCGGCCAGCGCGACCGCCGCGCCGTCCACGAACGTGTCTACGGCTTCGAGCCGCACCGGCTCGCCCGCCGCCAGCGCGGCCGCCATGCAGGTCGCGCCCGCCGGTTCGACGCCGACGATCCGCATCTCCGGCGCGCGTTCCGCGGCCCACGCGGCGATCCCCGCGAGCAGGCCGCCACCACCGACCGGCACCACCATGACGTCCGGGACGAACCCGAGCTGCGCGACGACCTCCATCGCGACCGTGCCCTGACCGGCGACCGTCTCCGGCGCGTCGAACGCGGGGACCAGCGTCGCGCCGGTGCGCTCCGCGTCCTGCTTCGCGGCGGTGAAGGCGTCTTCGTAGGTCTCGCCGACGACGATGACCTCGATGTGCGAGCCGCCCAGTGTCGCGATCCGCTCGCGCTTCTGCCGGGGAGTCGTGCCGGGAACGTAGACGCGGCCGTCCGCGCCGAGACGGCGGCACGCGTACGCGACGCCCTGCGCGTGGTTGCCCGCGCTCGCGCAGACGACGCCGCGCTCCCGGTGCTCCGCGTCGAGCTGGACGATGAAGTTGTAGGCGCCGCGGATCTTGTACGAGCGCACGGTCTGGAGGTCTTCGCGTTTGAGCCAGACCCGGGCGTCGACCCGCGCCGAGAGCCGCTCGTTCGGTTCGAGCGGCGTGCGGGTCACCACCCCGGCCAATCGCTTGGCGGCCTCTTCGACCGTTCGGGCGCTCACCGTTTCGATCCCTTGCACGAATGCTGAATGTACTGACCGCCTCGGACCACGGCGGAGAGTGGTCCAGTGGGTGGTTCACCGGGTTGTCGGTGGTCTGTGGTCCACTGGTCGCCATGGTGAGCAAGGTCGACGGAGTCCGGAGTCTCGATGCGTTGCGCGAGCTGGTCCACAGCGGCGCGGAGCCCGAGTACCAGCTCTTCTACGGCCACACCCCGCTCAAGAGCGGCCGGGTCAACGCGGCCTGCCTGAGCCAGTGGTGGCTCGCGCCGTTCGTCGCGGGCGGCGAGCGGTACCCGACGGCCGAGCACTACATGATGGCGGGCAAGGCCGAACTGTTCGGTGATCACGAGGCCGCGGCGGCCATCCGTCAGGCGGCGGACCCCAAGACCGCCAAGATCCTCGGCCGCGAGGTCACCGGTTTCGACGCCGAGGTGTGGGAGCGGCACCGTTTCGACGTCGTCGTCGATGGCAACCTGGAGAAGTTCCGCCAGCACGCCGAGGAGCGGGAGTTCCTGCTGAGCACGGGCGACAAGGTGATCGTCGAGGCGTCGAAGATGGACCTGGTCTGGGGCAGCGGCGTCGCCCGCGAGGACAAGAACGCCACGCGCCCCGACTACTGGCGCGGGCAGAACCTCCTGGGCTTCGCGCTCATGGAGGTCCGCGAGCAGCTGCGCGGCTAGCCTGCCGGTCAATCACGCGTGTCGTCCATCCAAGCACGCGTGTCGTCCGTCTGATCACGAATGCTGTCCGCCTGATCACGGCCGCCGGTGGTACGAAAACGGACGACGTATGTGCTCAGACGGACGGCTCCTGTGCTTGGACGGACGACACGCGTGATCAGACGGACGACACGCACTTCAGGAATCGACGCCCAGGGTCTTCTGGAGCGCCTTGTTCGCCTTGCGCGCCATGTCCGCGACGGCCTCGCGGCGGGCGGCGTCGGCGGCGTAGTCGTCCTGCCGGTTCCGGACGACGCGGGCGGGCGAACCGACGGCGATCGAGTAGTCCGGGATGTCGCCGCGCACCACGGCGTGCGCGCCGAGGACGCAGCCGCGGCCGACCCGGGTGCCCTTGAGTACGGAGACCTTGGTGCCGATCCAGGTGTCCGGCCCGATCCGCACCGGCGACTTCACGATGCCCTGGTCCTTGATCGGGACGGTGATGTCGGTGGTGACGTGGTCGAAGTCGCAGATGTACACCCAGTCCGCGACGAGCGTGGCCGCGCCGAGCTCGATGTCGAGGTAGCCGTTGAGCACGTTCTGGCGCCCGAACACCGCCTTGTCGCCGATGCGCAGCGAACCCTCGTGGCAGCGGATGGCGTTGCCGTCGCCGATGTGCACCCAGCGGCCGATCTCCAGTCGCCCGTAGCCGGGGCGGCAGTGGATCTCGACGTCCTTGCCGAGGAACACCATCCCCCGCAGGATGATGTGCGGGTTCGCGACGCGGAACTTCAGCAACCGCCAGTACCGGACCAGGTACCAGGGCGTGTACGCACGGTTCCGCAGCACCCAGCGCAGCGAATCCTTGGTCAGGAACTTCGCCTGACGCGGATCACGGCGGGCCTGGCCCCAGGCACGGAGCCGCGTCAGCGCGGGCGCACCCCACATGGACGTCATACCGGTGACCGTAACCTGTGATCAGGCCGCCGACCGCAAAGGGGAGCACGCGCATGGGCACCAAGCTGATCATCGACACCGACCCGGGGGTCGACGACGCCTTCGCGCTGGCACTGGCCACGCAGTCCGAGGACGTAGACCTGCTCGGTGTGACCACGGTGTTCGGCAACGTCCCGCTGAGTCACACCACCGCGAACGCGCGCCGCCTGTTGCAGCTCTTCGGCTGCGAAGACGTTCCCGTCGCTGCCGGCGCCTCGCGTCCGCTGGTCTACGACAACGCCAAACCCGCCGGGTTCGTCCACGGTGAGGACGGCCTGTCCGGCCACGCGGGCACACTGCCGGAGGCGAAGCGCCCGCTCGACGAACGCGGCGCCGTCCGCCTGCTGGTGGATCTGCTGGAGGCCGCCGACGAACCGGTGACCATCGCCCCGATCGGCCCGCTCACGAACATCGCGCTGCTGCTGGCGGCGCATCCGGAGGTCCGCGAGAAGATCGGCCGGATCGTCATCATGGGCGGCGGGGTGACCAAGGGGAACTCCACCACGGCCGCCGAGTTCAACATCTGGAGCGACCCCGAAGCCGCGCGCCGGGTGCTGGTCGACGGGGACATCCCGACGGTGCTGGTGCCGCTGGACATCACGCACCAGTGCTCGGTCGACACCGGCTGGCTCGGCAAGCTCGCCGCGTCCGGCCCGCTCGGCGCGGCACTCGAAGCGCTGACCCCGACCTACGTCGAGCACTACACCCCGATCCTCGGTTTCCCCGGGATGGTCATGCACGACGCGGTGGCGGTGGCCGAAGCGATCCGGCCGGGCATCCTCCACACCGAGTCGTACCCCGTGGACGTCGAGTGCGGCTTCGGCCCAGCGCGCGGCGCGACACTCGTGGACCGGCGAAGGCTGCGAAGCACCGATCCGCAGGCCGTACCGGGCCGCACCATCGACGTCGCGCTGACCACCGATGTCGACGCCTTCCGCGAGTTCGTCCTCGGCTCCCTCACCGGGAGCCGGTGATGGAGCAGCAGACCTCCCGCCGCCGCAGACTTCCGGTGATCATCGCCGCCGTGGTCGTCGCCGGCGCCGCCTTGATCGCCGCCATCACCTTCGCGCCGAAGGACGAGCCGAAGACGGAGGCCGCCGCCGTCCAGTCGTCGACGCCGCCCTCACCGCCGCCTTCGTCGTCCGCCCCCGCGGAGATGCCGAAGGAACAGCCGAAGGTCCCGCAGCAGATGGGGACGGAGTTCGACGCCTGGGTTTCGAAGACCAGCGGCTGGCTCGACATCCCGCTGCGCGCGATGACCGGCTACGCGAAGACCACCGTGACGCTGAGCAAGGAGACGCCGGGCTGCCGGCTGTCCTGGGTGACGCTGGCGGCGCTCGGGAAGATCGCCTCGGACCACGGCCGCGCCACCGGTTCGAGTGTGAACGCCGACGGCGTGATGACCGTCCCGCTCGGCGCCGTCGAGGTCCGCGACTTCTACAACAAGGTCGTCTCGTCCGCGAACGCCAGCGGACCGCTACAGCTGACCCCCGCGGTGTGGAACCAGTTCCAGGCCTCGGCGAGCGGCGCGAAACCGAATCCGCAGAACATCGACGACGCCACGCTGACCGCGGGCCGCGCCCTGTGCGCGGGCGGGCGCGACCTCGGCCAGGGCCAGACCTGGTGGAACGCGGTCAGCACCCTGCAGCCCGCGCCGCTGCTGATGCACCGCACCCTCGCGACGGTGAACGTCTACGGCACCGTCGGCCAGAGCCCGCAGCCGCCGAACGCGGCGGCGCTGAGCGCGGTCAACTTCGCCATCGACAAGATCGGCCTGCCGTACGTCTGGGGCGGGAACGGCACCGGCGGCGGCGACCCCGGTTTCGACTGCTCCGGCCTGACGACGGCCGCGTACGCGAGCGCGGGCGTCCGGCTCATGCGCACCGCCCACACGCAGTACCACAGCGTCAGCAGGGTGACCGATCCCCAGCTGGGCGACCTGATCTTCTACGGCGAGCCGAACACGAAGATCCACCACGTCGGGCTGTACATCGGGAACCAGCAGATGATCGACGCCCCGCAGACCGGGCAGGCGGTGCAGGTGCACACCTACCGGAAGCAGGGCGACGACTACGCCGGAGCGGGCCGCCCGACCGCCTGATCCGGCAGGTCGGCGGCGAGGAAGGGCGCCAGGACGCGGAGCAGTTCCCGGGGCCGGTCCAGCGGAATGATGTGCCCGCAATCCTCGACGAGATGACCGGTGAGGTCGTCGGCGACGGGGCGCAGCTGCTGTTCCAGCGCACGGCCGACCGGGTGCGCGCCGATCGTCATGGTGGGCATGGTGAGCCGGCCACCCGCCACCGCTTCGCTGATCTGACGCGCGCTGGCTGGCTGGGCTCGGTAGTAGGAAAAGGCGCAGCGCAGGGCGTCGTGTCCTGTGTAGGCGCTGACGAAGGCGTCGCGGATCTCCGGCGGTACGCCGCGGCCGTGGGTGCCCGCGGTGAGGAACCAGTCGAGGTACTCCGCTTCGTGTCCGATCAGGACCGATTCGCCCAGACCGGGAACGGAGTGGAACCCGAACCACCACGGCGGGCCGCCGGTGAGGAAGTCCTCGGCGCCGGGCAGGGAACCCAGCAGCGACTCCATCACGACCAGGCGCCGCACCAGGTCCGGCCGCCGCATCGCGAGCAGGAAGGCGACCGGGGTGCCGGCGTCGATGGCGACCACGGCCGCATCGGGTTCCGCGAGGGCGTCGAGGATGCCTTCGGCGTCGGCGGCCAGCGTGCCCGCGTCGTAGCCCTCCGCCGCGCGGGTGCTGGCGCCGAGCCCGCGCAGATCCGGGGCGATGACCCGATGGTGCTCGGCCAGCGGGCCGATGACCTCGGTCCACAGCCGCCAGGTGTGCGGAAAGCCGTGCAGCAGCAGGACCGCCGGCCCGGAGCCGGCGACGGCCACGTTGGCTCGGATGCCGTTGGTGGCGATCCGCCGGAGCGAAGGGATTACGGACACGACGCCTCCAAGCTGGTTACCATTGGTTACTTGGAAACGCTAGGTAACTTCGATCGTGCTGCCAAGACGGCACCTTCCCCCCAGGTGGTGAGTTCCAGGTGACCTCCCAACCGGCACGAAGCGGGCGCGGTGACTTGTTCGATCCCCAGTGCCCGACCCGGCAGCTGCTGGACCGCATCGGCACGAAGTGGACGTCCATGGCGGTCAAGGTCCTCGCGGAGGCGGCACCGCACGAGGTGCGTTTCGCCGAGTTGCGCCGCCGGATGCCCGGCGTGTCACAGAAAATGCTGTCGACGACCTTGCGCGGCATGATCCGCGACGGGCTCGCCGCCCGCCGGGTGGAGCCCACCGTGCCACCGCGCGTGCACTACCGGCTCACCGAGCTGGGCTCGTCGCTCGAGATCCCGCTGGCGGCGCTCCGGGCCTGGGCCGAGGAGCACATGGCCCAGATCGACAACGCCAACGCGATCAGCGACAGCCAAGGTCCACCGGCATAGAGTTGCCGCGTGTACTCCCCGATCCCGGTCCTGAACGATCTGAAGGACCTTTACGACTCGACCAGTGACTTCCTCGCCGGCGGCTTCGAGCTGTACGGATACGACAACAAGAACTGCTTCCCCGGGGAAATGACCGACCCCGGGTTCCTTACGCGGTTGATCCCCATCGCCCAGGCAAACGGGACCGGCTCGACGTATGCGATCTGGCGATCCTCCGACGAGCCGGACCTCACCAAGCTGCCTGTCGTGATCTTCGGTGACGAAGGCGGCGAGTACGTCATCGCCCGCGACTTCCGAGACTTCCTACGGCTGCTGGGCTACGACGTCGAGATCACGGTCGACCACGAGTCGGCCTACTACTTCCGCGACGAAGACTACGAGCACAGCGGCTCGCACGAGCTGTTCATCGAGTGGCTCCGGGAACGCGGCCTGGAACCGGCCGAGGATCCGGACGCCGTGATCGCCGCCGCCCAGGAGATCCACGGGGAACGGTTCCGGGCGTGGATCACCCCGTTCTACGAAAAGGTCGGCTGGGCCTGAAAAGCCGGCGCGTTGTCGCGCGCCCAGTCGGCGAACGTGAGCGCGGGCCTGCCCAGGAGTTCTTCCACCGTCGTGGTCGTGGGGCCGGGGTGAACGCTGTAGTCCGCCAGGGAACCGAGCAGGCGGGCGGGGACTTCCTCGGGCAGCCCCTGCGCGAGCATCGCCTGCCGCACCTGCTCAGGGGGAAGCTCCTGAAAGGACAGTGGCCGGTGGACGGCCTCGCCGAGGAGCCGCACCTTTTCGTACTGGTCCACTGATCGAGGGCCGGTCAAGGTGTACACCGATCCCGCCGGGAAGCCGCCGAGGAGGGCTCGCGCGGCGACAGTGGCGATGTCGGTTTCGTGGATCGGGGAGCTGGCGGCCCGGCCGTACGCGCCGCGCACCACGTCGCCCGCCTTGAGCTGGGGCACCCAGGCCAGCGCGTTGGCGGCGAAATCCGCCAGGCGCAGCACCGTCCACTCCAGACCGGAGCGGGCGACGAGGTCTTCGGCGTGTTCGAACTGGGCGGCGAAACGGGCTTCCCCGGCGGGGTACTCCACAGTCGTGGCCGACAGCAGCACCACGCGCCGGACACCTCGTTCGGCGGCCAGCTTCAGGAGCTCTTCGAGGCCGGCGCCGGTGGCCCGCGGACTGATCTGGATCGCTTCGGCTCCTTCCAGCGCCGTCTCGATCCAGCTCGGGCGGGCCAAGTCCCCGACGACGGCTTCGACGTTGTCGGGGAGCCGTGTCCCGTCGGCGCCGCGAGTGACCGCGCCGACGGAGACGCCTTGCTCCAGCAACACATTCATCACGTGGCGTCCGACGACGCCGTTCGCTCCGGTGATCAGGATCATGATCGTGCCTTTCCGGTCGATGTCGCTTCCTGAACCGGACAGCGGCACGAAACCTGACAGGAGTGACCTGTGATCCGGGTCACCACTCGACGGCGAGCGGCTCCCCGCGTTCGGAGGTGGCCCACCTGCTCGCCGCGCGTTCGAGCTTGGCGGGGTTCGCCTGGGTGTGGATCGCCGTGATGCCGTCGTCGGTCACGTCGAGGGAAACGACGGCCGCGACCCTGTCCTCCACCATCAGCACCAGCGCGGGCGCGCCGTTGGCGAAGGCCGGGAACAGGGTGGGCTTCTCGCCGATCAGCGACCACTGGGCGGCGCTCGGCTTGAAAAGCCCCTGCAGGAACCTCGCCACCCGCAGCGCGCCGGTGACCGGCCGCGGCAGCGAGAAGCGCACGCCGCCGCCGTCGTCCGCGCTGATCGCGTCGTCGGTCAGCAGCCGCACCAGCGCGTCGGTGCGGCCGCTGAGCGCCGCGGCGAGGAATTCCTCGACGATCTTGCGGGCCGCGGCCGCGTCGACCTCCACCCGGCGCCGGTCGGCGGCCAGATGCTGCTTGGCACGCCGGTAGATCTGCTGGCAATTCGGCTCGGTGACGTCGAGCACCTCGGCGATCTCGGCGTGCGAGTACCCGAAAGCCTCGCGCAGGACGTACACGACGCGTTCCTTGGCCGAGAGCCGCTCCATCAGCGTGAGCATCGCGATCGACACCGATTCACGCTGCTCGGCGGTGTCGGCCGGGCCGAGCATCCGGTCCCCCTCGAAGACCGGCTCGGGAAGCCATTGGCCCACATAGCTTTCCCGCCTGGCACGAGCCGAGGTGAGCCGGTTGAGGCAGAGGTTGGTGAGCACCTTCGTCAGCCACGCCTCGGGCGTCTCGACGTACTCGCGCTCGGCGGACTGCCAGCGCAGGAACGTGTCCTGCACCGCGTCCTCGGCGTCGGTCGCCGACCCCAGCAGCCGATACGCGATCGCCTCCAACCGGCCACGGGCCTTCTCGAACACCTCGACCTCGTGCGCACCGACCGGCATCACGCCAGATTAGCCATCCCGCCGCTCGAAGATGTTGAGCAGCTGCTGGGGGATCTCGTCGCCGAAGATGCTTTCGAGCAGGAAGTCCTCCTCCAAGGGCGTTTCGCAGCGGACGAACATCGCCAGCTCGTACTCGGCGAGCGCGGCCTCGACGTCGCCGGGACGCGCCGCGAGGGCCTTGCCGAGTTCGGCGCCGTCGAGCATGGCCAGGTTGGCGCCTTCCCCGTTCGCCAGCGCGAGATGGGCGGCGTCGCCGAGCAGGGTCACGCCCGGGACGCGCTCCCACCGCAGCCCCGACGGCAGCGCGTAGGCGGGACGGTGGATCGGCGCGATGTCGCTTTCGGTGATCAGCGCGGTGAGCTCCGGAACCCAGCCCTCGAACTCCGCCACGATCCGTGCCTTGGCAGCTTCCGCGTCGGTGAAGTCGATGGCGTCGAACCACTCCAGCGGTTTGTTGAGCTCCACATAGGCGTGCAAGGTGTCGCCGCTTTCCCTGTGGGCGTTGATGCCCAGGCCCGGCTCGATGCCGTTCCCGAACATCGACCCGCCGCCGACCGTTTCCGCCACGGCGGCGTGCCGCGTTTCCGAGTCGTACAGATAGGTCTCGACGATCGAGGTCCCGCTGTATTCGGGTGTGGCGCCGGTGAGCAGCGGCCGGATCCGCGACCACGCGCCGTCCGCGCCGACCAGCAGTCCGGCGACGACGGTGGCGCCGTTCTCGAACGTCACCTCGTGACGGCCGTCGTCGAGCGTCCGGGCACCGGTGACCTTGTGGCCCCAGCGGACGGTGCCTTCGGGGAGCGAGTCGAGCAGCATCTTCCGCAGGTCGCCGCGCTGCGCCTCGGGACGGCCGCCGGTGCCGTCGTCGGCCCGCTCGAACAGCACGGTTCCGTCGACGTTGAGGACCCGCAGCGCCTGGCGCCCTTCCAGGACGATGCCGCGGAACTCGTCCATCAGTCCCGCCGCATCGAGGGCGAGCTGGCCGTTGTAGTCGTGGATGTCGAGCATCCCGCCCTGCAGCCGCGCCGTCGGGGACGCTTCCGCTTCGTAGACCGCGGACGGGATGCCGTGGACGTGCAGGACACGGGCCAGGGTGAGACCGCCGAGACCGGCGCCGATGATCGTGACAGGGGTGTTCATGGTGACTCCTCGGATTCGCTACTGGAATGACATTCCAGAGACTGTCGCGGTCCGCTGGCAGGCCACGCACACCACGCTGGCACCGGCCTGGCACGTCCTGTCAGCCGAAGAATTCGACGGCGTCGTACTCCGCCCAGCCGGGGTCGCCGGTCCTGGCGAACGCGACCCACGCGCCGTGCATCCTGGCCGCGAGCCCTTCCGGGACGGGATCGGGACCGAGCAGACCGGTTTCGCCGTGCAGCCACGGCTCGTCGGCGACGTCGAAGACGAACGGCAGCTCGACGGTGTGCGCGGCGCCGAGCCGTCCGCCCGACGCCGTCGAGCGATAGCCGAACGAGTAGACGTGCGTGCGGCCGCCCGAGGCCCGCGCGTGCGCCCGCGTCAGCTTCGCTGTTCCGGCACCGAACAGCGTTTCCCCGAGCGCGGCGGGATCCGCCGTGCCGTAGAGGTTTCCCTCCTCGGTGTTGGTGCCGATGAGCAGGTCGACGTCGCCGCCGAGGAGAGCGTCGGCGGGCTGGACCGGCAGCACCAGGCTGAACGGGCTCAGCCCCGCCAAGGGATCCGGCGCGGTTCCGGTCCGCAGATCGAGACCGGCCAACGCGGGCAGGATCTCCAGGAACCGCTCGTCCGGGATCTCCCCGAACGCTTCCGCGGTGGGCTCGACGCCGAGCGCCGAAGCCGCCGCTGCGGTGACCCGGCCCGCCTGCTCCGGCGTGAAAGCGCCGGTCCCGCTGCCACTCTGGACGATCGCCCGCCGGAACAGCCCCTTGGCCTCGGACGTCGCCAGCAACGCCCCGGTGAGCGTGGCGCCCGCGGACTGCCCGAAGACGGTGACGTTGTCCGGGTCTCCCCCGAACGCCGGGATCGTGTCCCGCACCCAGCCGAGCGCGGCGATCACGTCGAGCAGGCCCCGGTTGACGGGAGCACCCGCCAGATCGAGGAAACCGGGAACGCCGAGGCGGTAGTTCACCGTCACCAGGACGACGCCGTCGCGCGCGAACGCCCTCCCGTCGTAGAGCGCGGCACGGTTCGAGCCGGTGACGAAACCGCCGCCGTGCACGAAGACCATGACCGGCCGCCGTCCGTCGTCCGCGGCGGGCGTGGAGACGTCGACGGTCAGATACTCCTCGCCGCGCACCCAGCCCGGCCCGAAGTACGGCGTCATGTCGAGAGCGCCGAAGTCGCGCACCGGCTGGGGCGCCGTCGGCGAGGGCCTGGTCGCGTCGCGGACGCCGGACCAGCCCGGGTGCGGCACCGGCGGATGGAAGCGTCCGGGACCGACCGGAGCGGCCGCGTACGGGATTGCGCGGTAGAGCTCGCCGAAGGAATCGCGGTGGCCGCGCACCGCGCCCGTCGGGGTTTCTGCTTGCGGGTACACGAAAACGGTCCTCTCAGGAGAGGTGGGAGAAGCCTGCCCACCGCGCGATCGCGAACTTCGACCCCCGGCGTTCGACCCGCACGGCGCCCTGGGCACCGAAGTGCGCGGGGAAGACGAGGGCGTTGCCGTCGGCGGCCTGCCCGAGCAGCTTGTGCCGGGTGGCCCGGGAGCCGGCCGGGTCTTCGCAATAGGGCGAATTGGTGTCCGGCTCGACGATCTGCAGCGCGGTGTGCACGAGATCTCCCACGAACAACGCCTGTTCACCGCCCGATTCCAGGACGAGCACGGACGAGCCGGGCGTGTGACCGGGGGCGAGGTCGAGCCGCAGGTTCCGGTCGATCCGGTACGTGTCGTCCCACAGGTGGGTCAGCCCGGCCTCGTGGACCGGCGCGACGCTGTCCTCGAAGACGTTCTGATTTCCGCGTCCCAGCACGGAATCGTGCGCTTCGGCGGGGTTCCAGAACTCGAAGTCGGGCCGCGCCATCAGGTACGTGGCGTTCGGGAAGGTCGGCACCCAGGTGCGGCCGTCGAGCCGGGTGTTCCAGCCGACGTGGTCGATGTGCAGGTGGGTGTTGACGACGACGTCGACGTCCTCGGGCCGCACGCCTGCCGCCGCGAGGTTGTCGAGGTAGGCGGTGTCGAGCCGGTTCCAGACCGCCGCGTAGGGCCGGTCCTTGTGGTTGCCGACGCCGGTGTCGACGAGGATCGTGCGCCCTTCACTGCGGATCAGCCAGGACTGGAGCGCGGCGCGGCATTCGTTCGTCTCGGGGTTCCAGAAGTCGGGCACGAGCCAGCCGCGATGCTCGTCCCACGAGCCGTCCGGGCTGTCCGGCAGGAACTCCGCCGGGGCCATGCCGAGCGAGCCGTAGAACTCCTTGACGCGGGTGACCGTGACGTCTCCGAGGGTGATCTCGTCCATGGGACCGAGCCTGTCCGGCCCGCCGGACGCGAACCACGCCCCTGTTGTCCTCCCACTGGGAGGGTGTGGCTGCGGAGGGACAGGCCACGGATACTCGGGATCATGGACGGACCTGGCCCGCTCGGCGACTTCTTGCAGGCGCGAAGGGCCCAGCTGCGGCCGGAAGACGTCGGCCTGCGCGACTTCGGGGCGCGCCGCCGGGTGGCCGGGCTGCGGCGTGAGGAACTGGCCCAGCTCGCCGGTGTCAGCGTCTCGTATTACGCGCGGCTGGAGCAGGGCATGTCGCGCGGCGCCTCGGCCGAGGTGCTCGACGCCATCGCCCGCGCGCTCCGGCTCGACGGCCACGAACGCGAACACCTCGACCGGCTCGCCGATGCCGCCCGCCGCACGCCGCGGGCGCGCCGTCCACGGCCCGAGAAACTCCACGACGAGACCCGGGACCTCCTGAGCACCGTCGACGCGCCCGCGCTGGTGCTCGGCCGCCGCTCGGACGTCCTGGCGTGGAACACCCTCGGCCACGCCCTGCTGGGCGGGCATCTGGATTTCCACGCCCCGGACGACCCGGCGCGACGGCCGAACATGAGCCGGATGCTGTTCCTGGACCCGCACAACCGGGAGCTGTACGCCGACTGGAAGCGGAAGATCCGCGCGGTGGTGGGGAACCTGCGGATCTCCGTCGGCAGGCATCCCGACGATCCGCTGCTCGCGGAGCTGATCGGCGAGCTGACCATGAAGAGCCCCGAGTTCGTTTCGCTTTGGGGCGATCACCGCGTGCAGCCCTGCGACGCGGCGGCCTACGAGCTGCGTCATCCGGTCGTCGGCACAGTGACGGTGACCCAGCAGACCCTGTCGATCGCCCGCTCGCCGGATCAGCTGCTGATCGTGTGCACGACTCCCGCGGGCTCTTCCGACGCGCGGGCCCTCGCACTGCTCCGGCAGCTGGGCTCAGGCCTTGTCGTGCATGGTGATCGCGTAGCCGTCCGGGTCGGCGAAGGCGAACGTGCGGCCGAACGGTCCGTCGAACGGCTCCGTGAGGATGGTGACGCCCGCGTCGACCAGCCGGTCGTGCAGCGCCTGGGTGTCGTCGGCGTGCAGCCACATCGCCACCCCTGACCCCGGCCGCGGGGAGATGGCGTCGAGGTCGGTCCCCGGCACGGGTTCCCGCACCGCGAACGGGATCGTCTTGGTGCCGAACACCACCGCGTGGGGTGGTGCGACGGGCAGCCTGCTCAGTCCGAGGTGGGTCTCGTAGAACGCGGCGGCGCGGTCGAGGTCGCGCACCTGCAGCGAGAAGAAATCGGGTCCGGTCACGGTCATGTCGTCCTCCATGTCAGCGTGTTGACATCGCAAAAGGTATGTCATGATGCTGACATGAGTCAAGGCGAGACGGTCGGACCACTGGACCAGTCGGTGGGGTACCTGCTGAAACGAGCGGCGACTGCGCTGCGCACGGCCATGGACACCGCCTTGCGGCCCCTCGACCTCACGGTGCCGCAGTACTCGTGCCTCGAAGTGCTGTCACAGCGGCCGGGGCTGTCCAACGCGGAACTGGCCAGGGCCGTGTTCGTCACCCGGCAGTCGATGAACCTGGTGCTGCGCGGATTGCAGGACCGCGGGCTGGTCACCCGTCCGACGACGGCGCCGCAGGGCCGCGCCCTGCCCAGCACGCTCACTCCCGACGGACGCGCCCAACTCCGCGCCGCCAGCGGTCTCGTCCGCGCCGTGGAGAAACGGATGCTCGAACCGTTTTCGCCCGCCGATCGGGACCGGCTGCTGCACGGCCTGGCCGCCTGCGTCGACGCGCTGTCCCCGCAAGAGTGACTCAGGACCTCGTGCTCACCAGCGTCTCCGGCTTGAACGCGAACACGTCGTCGCCCTGGACGAGCACGTGCCATTCGCCGCAGACCTTGTCGGTCCGGCTCTCCTGTCCCTGCGGCCACCACTGGGCGACGAGCGTGGCCGCCTGCGTCGCGGCGGCTCCCGGCACGCATTCGGCGGGCAGCGTCCCGCCGGTGAACCGCAGGATCCGCTCCGAACCCGTCGTCCGGATGACCTCCGTGACCGACCTCGCCCGGTCCGGAACCCATTCCGGCAGCCTGGCCTTCTCGTCGCGTTTGCCCTCCGCGCCGGTCGTGTAGCCGACCGTTTTGACGTGCCCGTTCGCCTTTTCGGTCAAGCCTTCCTTGAGCCCACATCCGGACAGGGCGACAGTGGCGGTCGCGGCGGCGAGGACCGCCGCGGTGATCTTCGTGTTCATACGATCGAGTCAACCTCGCGGAAGCGTCCGCGGGATCGGACTTTCGGTCCGGCCGGGGCGGCCATCCGGCCGATCTTCACGGCCGATATCCGCCAGCGTTTCCCCTGGCCGCGCGCCACAGTGGTCGTCGTGACCTCGACGACAGACACCCTCGCCGTACTCAAAGGCATGTACGCGGCGGAATCCGCCTACTTCGCCGCGGGCGGCCCCGGCCACACGACGTTCGCGCCGCTCGCCCCGTTCTTCTCCCCCGACGTGGTGCTGCACCAGGCGGACGGCCTGCCGTACGGCGGGATCTGGCGCGGCCACGAAGACATGGAGCGCTTTTTCGCCGCCATGAGCGACACCTGGGAGGTCTTCGACCTGGTGGAGCAGAGCTTCCTGAGCGAGACGAGCCCGCTGGTCGTCCTGACGCACGTGCACGTCCGGTCGAGGGTCACCGGCCGCGAACTGGACTTCCCGATCCTGCAGACGATCACCGTCGAGGACGGGCGCATCACCGAGGTGCGGCCGTTCTACTGGGACACCGCGGCGATCGCGGCGGTCTGCACGAACTACCATTCCGCTGATGACCGCCTACCACGATCTTGACGTGTTCGAGGAAGCCGCTTCGCTGCCGGAGCGCCAGCAGAAGATCCTGCTGACCATCCGCGAATGGGTGGTGGAGCACGGGTACTCGCCGAGCACGCGCGAGATCGGCGAAGCGGTCGGGCTGCGCTCGACGTCCTCGGTGTCCAAGCATCTGGCGGCCTTGGAGGAGAAGGGTTTCCTTCGCCGCAGCAGCTCCATCTCCCGCCCCATCGACGTCCGTGCCTTCCTGCACGGCACGACGTCGCGGGAGTCCACAGAGGACTCCGTGCCGGTTCCCGTCGTCGGCGACATCGCCGCGGGAACGCCGATCTCGGCCGTCGAGCACGTCGACGACGTGATGACCCTGCCGCGTGAACTCACCGGGCGGGGCAACGTCTTCGGGCTGCGGGTGCGCGGTGACTCGATGATCGACGCGGCGATCTGCGACGGCGACATCGTCGTGGTGAAGCAGCAGCAGGAGGCGCACTCCGGGCAGATCGTCGCCGCGATGATCGACGAGGAGGCCACGGTGAAGGTGTACCGCCGCCGCGACGGTCACGTGTACCTCGAACCGCGCAACCCCGCCTACGACGTCATCGACGGGGATCGCGCGGCCGTGCTGGGAGTCGTGGTCTCGGTGCTGCGCAGCGTCTGACTTCAGGCCGCGAATCCGAGCACCAGCGACGCGGCGACGGGCGCCATGTACATCAGCGGGAACGCGACGTGCGACGCCCAGTGCGCGCGGAGCACGGTGATCACGGCGCCGGCGAAGTAGAGCACCAGGCCGATCCCGGCGGCGACACCGAGCGCGGGCACCCACAGCCCGGCGATCAGGCCGAGCGCGCCCGCAGCCTTGGCGACGCCGAGCGGGGTCCACCAGGTGCGCGGGACGCCGTAGTCGGCCAGCGGCTGCACGACCCACTTGGCGCGGAAGAAGATCGAGGCGGCCGAGAAGGCGGCCATGAACGCTCCGAAGACGGTGACGATGACGTAAGCGGTGGTCATTTCGGTTTCTCCTTGGGGTTTCGGTGGTTCGCCGGGTTGACCCCGGCCGCCGGACCGATGTGACAGCGCGACGCGTGAAGCACGTCACAACCGGCGAAACCGCGTCCGGGGCGGCCGTTCCACAGTTTTGGAGCAAACGCTCTGTTACTCTCGCCCCATGGCCCGCCCCCGCGTGCACGACCTGGACCGGCTGCTCGACGCGGCCGAACACCTCGTCGTCGAGCGCGGCGCCCAGGGCGTCACCGTCCGGTCGCTCGCGGCCGCCGCGGGAGTCCCCAACGGCACGATCTACCACGCTTTCGGCTCGCTCGGCGCTTTGCTCGCCCGCGTCTGGCTCCGCGCGGCGAGCGAGTTCCTCGACCTCCAGACCGAACTGGCCGACCGGGCCGGAGACCCGGCCGAGGCGGTCGCGGCCGCGGCGGACGCGCCGGCCGCTTTCGCCGACCGCAGGCCGGACGCGGCCCGTCTGCTCATCACCGTCAAGAAGGAGCACCTGCTCGGCCCGCAGGTACCCGAAGACCTCGCCGGCGACCTCCTGGCGCTCGACAAACGCCTGGTCACGCTCCTGGTCAGGCTCGCCGAACGGCTCTGGGACAGGCGGGACGCGCCGGCGGTCGAGGTACTGACCACCTGCGTGGTCGATCTGCCGACCGCCCTGTTCCGCCGCGCCTTTACCGCAGGCGAACCGATCCCCGAAGACTCCCGCGTCCGCCTGGCCGCCGCGGTGCACGCCATACTCCTGCTCCCACCCCCACGAAAGGACTGACCATGCCGACCCTTCGTCACGACGCCCCGGTGTTCCTCCTGGACCTCGGCGACGACGAAAACCGTTTCTCGCCGTCCTGGCTGGAAACCGTGCACAGCCAGCTGGACACCGTCGTCGCCTATCCGGATCCGGCGGTACTGGTGACGGTCGGCTCCGGGAAGTTCTATTCCAACGGCCTCGACCTCGAATGGCTCACGAGCAACCCCGCCCAGGCCGCGCAGTACGTCGCCGACGTCCACGAACTGCTGGCGCGTGTGCTCACCCTCGGCGTGCACACGGTCGCCGCGATCAACGGGCACGCCTTCGGCGCCGGGGCGATGCTGGCGATGGCGCACGACTTCCGGGTGATGCGCGCCGACCGCGGGTACTTCTGCTTCCCCGAAGCCGACATCAACATCCCGTTCACGCCGGGGATGGCCGGGCTCATCCAGGGCAAGATCACCCCCGCCGCCGCGATCGCGTCGATGACCACGGGACGGCGCTTCGGCGGCACGGACGCGCGCGATCTGGGACTCGTGGACGCCGTCGCCGAGAAATCCGCGCTGCTGGAATACGCGGCCGACCTCGTCCGCCCGCTGGCGGGCAAGGACCGCGGCACGCTGGCCGCGATCAAGACGACGATGTTCACCCCGGCCGTCACCGCGCTTCGCGCCAAGTAAGGGAACGAACTTCGACCGTGAGCGAAGAAAGCCCGCGCACCGAGGACCCGGACGTCGCCGAAGCCCGCAACGGGGACGACGCGGCGTTCAATCGTCTGGTGGAGCCGCTGCGCCAAGAGCTGCACGCCCACTGCTACCGCATGCTCGGCTCGGCCCACGACGCCGACGACGCCCTCCAGGACGCGCTCCTGCGGGCCTGGCGGGGGCTGGCGCGGTTCGAGGGCCGGAGTTCGATGCGGACCTGGCTCTACACCGTCGCCACCCGCACCTGCCTCGACACCGCCGCGGCGCGCGGCAAGCGTGCCCTGCCGATGGACCTCGGCCCGTCGAGCGAACGGGCGGTGCTGGAGCAAGTCCCGGTGACCGAGGTCGCGTGGCTCGGGCCGTACCCCGACGGGAACCTGGGCCCGGCCGTACCGGACGTCCGGTACGAACAGCGCGAGGCAGTCGAACTGGCTTTCGTCGCCGCGTTGCAGCACCTGCCGGGCAACCAGCGGGCCGCCCTGCTGCTCTTCGACGTCCTCGGCTTCTCCGCCGCCGAGATCGCGTCCATGATGGACACTTCGGCCGCGGCGGTGAACAGCGCGCTGCAACGCGCGCGGGCGATCGTGGCCGAGAAGGTTCCGCCACCGGGCGGGCAGCGGACGCCGCGGAAGCTCGAAGACGCGCGGATCCGCGCGATCGCCGCGGACTTCGCCTCCGCGCTGGACCGCGGCGACGCCGACGCGCTCGTGGCGTTGCTGACCGAGGACGTCACGTGGTCGATGCCGCCGCTCGCGCACTGGTATCGCGGCATCGAAGCCGTCTCCGACTTCGCCGTCGAAGTCCCGATCGGCCGGTGCCCGAGCTGGCGCAACGAGGTCGTCACCGCCAATGGCCGGCCCGCCGTCGCGTGCTATCTCGGCGAATCAGCGGACGCCGTCCACCACGCCTGGTCGATCAACGTGCTTTCGCTCCGGGACGACAAGATCAACGGAATCACCTCGTTCCTCGATCCGGGCCTGTTCGCCCGGTTCGGCCTGCCGCCGACGAAACCCTGATCACCCTTCGGCATGACAACGACGGCCGAACCGGCTCAGCCCTGCCACGATGGCCGCCATGCGAAAGATCACTCCGGTGGCCAAGGTCGTCGCCGTCGCGCTGACCGTGGTGATCGCCGCCGGTCTCGGTCTGTGGCTGTACTCCGCGGACCGGACCGCGGGCGACACCGGGCACTGGGCCGGCTCGCACGCCCCGGACCGGATCGAGGTCAACGCCTCCGTCCTCAAGGTGGACGCCGCCGCGCGGGAGGCCGTGCTGCGCGTGCTGGTGGTCCCGCTCGGGCGGTTCGGGGAAGACGACGGCGTCGCGCCGACCGGAGAACTGCGGCTGCTGTCCTCCTCCAGTCTTCGCGACGACCGCGTCTTCCCGGCGCACCAGCGGATCTCCAGCCTCGACATCCCGATCGCGCTGACCGGCGGAGCCGTCACGGACTACCCGTTCGACGGCTACGAGGCACGGATCGAGTTCGCCGCCGTCCACAGCGGGGAACCCGCCCCCGTGCTGTTCACACTGGACAAAGTGGACAGTCTGTTCTCCTTCTCCGTCAAGGACTATCGCGCGACGGAGGACCAGGGCGGCCTCGACGTCCGGTTCAGCCGGTCGGCCAGCGTGCTGGTCTTCGCCCTGTTCATGATGATCACCATGTGGGGCCTCGCCATCGCGGTGTTCTTCGGCGCGCGGCATCTGATCGCGCGAAGGAAGGGCCTGGTCTGGCCGTCGTTCGGGTTCATGGCCGCGACACTGTTCGCGCTCGCCGGATTCCGCAATCTGGCACCGGGTTCGCCACCGATCGGCTCACTGCTGGACTACACGGCCTTCCTGTGGGCCGAGGTCGTCATCGCGCTGTGCGTCGTGGTCGCGGTGGTGACCGGCGCGATCACCGAACAGGGCAAACCGGACTCCTGACGAGCATGATGGAGGAATGCGCGGACGGCACCGCCGACGTCCTGCCCGGCGGCCGGGACGTCACACTCGCCACCTCCGACGGGCTGCGCCTCGCGAGCTGGTACTTCCCGGTCGCCTCCGCGAAGGCGGCCGTACTGGTGGCGCCGGGCAACGCCGGGCACAGGTCGTACCGGGTGCCGCTGGCCCGCGCGCTGACCGCACGCGGGCTTTCGGTGCTGCTCCTGGACCCGTTCCTGCCGGTTCGGTGGCTGCTGCGGGACGAGTTCCCGACGCGGGACAACGTCGCGCGGGTGAAAGCACCGGTCACCGTCGTGTACGGCTCAGCGGACTCGATCGTCCCTGCCGAGCAGAGCCGTGAAGTGGCGCGGGCGGCGGGTGCCAAGGTGGTCGAGGTCCCCGGCGCCGATCACAACGACCCGGCGTTCTCCGACGGGCCGGAGCTGATCGACGCCATCGCGAACGGCTCAGGCGCCCCGGCGCAGTGACAGGGAGTGGCCGGGGTTGAGCTTGCGGCCGAGACGGTCGGCCTTCGGCCAGCGGACGTCGGTCGCCCAGCCCGCCTTCTCGAACAGCCAGATCAGCCGCGCGGAGATGTCGAGCTGGCCGCGGCGGACGCCGTGCCGGGCGCCGGTCGGGTCGGCGTGGTGGGAGTTGTGCCACGACTCGCCCATCGAGGCGATGGCGAGCGGCCAGAAGTTCGCGGACTTGTCGCGGGCGGCGAACGGGCGGTCGCCGATCAGGTGGCACAGCGAGTTCACCGACCAGGTGACGTGGTGCAGCAGCGCCACCCGGACGAGGCTCGCCCAGAAGAACGCGGTGACCGCGCCCCACCACGACAGGGTGATCACGCCGCCGAGGACGGCGGGCGCGAGCAGGGTCACGACGGTGAGCAGCGGGAACAGCCTGTCGACGCGGGCGATGTCACGATCGGCGAGCAGGTCCGGGGCGAACCTCTGCGCGTTGGTCTTCTCACGTTCGAACAGCCAGCCCATGTGGGCGTGCCAGAAGCCACGGGCGAGTGCGGCCGGGGTGGTGCCGAACCGCCACGGGGAATGCGGGTCGCCTTCGCGGTCGGCGAAGGCGTGGTGGCGCCGGTGGTCGGCCACCCAGCCGATGACCGGGCCCTGCATGGCCATGCTGCCCGCGACCGCGAGGGCGATCCTCAGGCCGCGGTTGGCCTTGAAGGCGCCGTGGGTGAAGTAGCGGTGGTAACCGATGGTCACGCCGAGACCGGTCAGGAAGTAGAACCCGGCGGCCAGGCCGAGGTCCACCCAGCCGAGTCCCCAGCCCCAAGCGAAGGGGACGGAGGCGGCCAGCGCCAGCAGGGGAACCACCGCGAACAGCTTGACGAGGAGGTTTTCGGTGCGGGACTGCTCCCCGGACATCAAGGGTTGCGGCGTCTGCCGCTCTTCGGTGTCCGGGGTTCGCAAAACTGAGGTCATGTCGCCGTTTCTTGTCGAGGGCCGAGGCTTGTGTCAGCTGCGAGAGCCTGAGCACGACGCGGCGCACGAAAAGACATGCCCGCGACGAATTCTGCGCGAGCGTGCTTGGACAACACGACACCCAAAACGTTGGACCGGTTCGTTCAACGAACGGCGTCGGCCGAAGGTTCCGGTGCGGGACAAGAGGGTTCGCGAAAAAGATCCACGTATCGCTCGCCCTGGGTGGTCTTGTGGTCGTATCGCTCGGCCTGAGCTTCGACCGGATGACTGAACAGCGCACTGTTCGTACTGTGAGTACTGACGATGAAACCTTTCGAAAGGGGACCGCTGTCGCGCGGTCTTCAGCGAGGCCAGGGGCGAATTCCACCGCCTCGCGGCGTCACGCCCCGAGGGCGCCGCCATCGTTCACGGTACACGCCCCGGGGCCGGACCCCGGGGCGTCCACCCGATCAGCCGTGCGTCGTCACGTTGAGTGCCGTCACCACGGTTCGTTCTTCATAGGCGAAATGTGCCTCCAGCTTGCCCGCGAGCTCGTCGAAGTCGTCACGCAACCGGCTCGGGTCGCTCTCGCCGTGGACGTAACCCTCGACGAGCTCACGGATCCGCTTCTGCAACTCCGCGACGACGACATGGTCCTCACCCAGCTTCGTCAACGCCGGCGCGAGCGCGGGAAACCGTTGCGCCAGCATCGGAAAAGCGCCCATGTCCTCACCGGTGTGATGTTTGGTCAGCGCCTCGCAGAACGAAACACAGTGCGCCCGCAGGGATTTCTCCATGGTGAGCGAATCCGCGCGTCCCGCCACCAGGTCGTCGACCCCGGCGCGCAGCGTCTTGATCTCCTCCCGCAGCCACTCGTGGACCTCCACCAGGAAGTCCCCCATCCCCTGCACGCGGTCGTCGATCCGGTGCAGGATCACGACGGGCAGCTCGCGCGTCGTTTTCGCCTGATACTCGGCGAATCCCGGGTCCTCGGCGATGACCTTCGCGAACAACGCGTCCCGTTCCGCCGCGGACGGAACGGCAGCGATCGCCTCGTAGCTTTCGGCTCCTGTCTCGATCGTGACCCGATGGTCGTGCCGGATGTTGTGATACCAACCGGGA
This sequence comes from Amycolatopsis azurea DSM 43854, assembly GCF_001995215.1. Taxonomy (GTDB): domain Bacteria; phylum Actinomycetota; class Actinomycetes; order Mycobacteriales; family Pseudonocardiaceae; genus Amycolatopsis; species Amycolatopsis azurea. Next base: position 34,874 of record NZ_MUXN01000003.1, on the reverse strand, counting down.
TTCCTCGGCGCTCCCATATTGGAAGCGACGACGACGGTCTTGCCGTCGATCTCGAGGTATCCCAACGGATTCGTACGCCGCTCACCACTCTTGGCGCCGGTGGTGGTGAGCAGGATCAGCTTCCACCCCTCGAACATGCCGCCGAGTTTTCCTTTGTTGTTCCTGAATTCTTCGATCACTTGGTCGTTGAAGCCGGTCAATGCGGTCCTTTCCCATCGATGTGACGACAGGAGGACGCGGAACGATCACCGAAAAAGGGCACAAGTCCGAGTACGCCCGGCTTTTGAGCGCACGCATGGAGACGCATCCCACCGACGAGGGGATGAGTGAATACAAGAGACGGTGTGTGCCGATCTCTGGTGGCCGAGTAGCCGCTACCTCCATGCGTAGGCCCATATGGGGCTCGGGATCGAGGTTAGCACAAGGTTGGCCCGTGGTGCGCTGTTGCACGCGGTGGCGCGCGAGGTGAACGGCGCCGGGATTCCGGGAGGCGACCTTCATCGACCAGACCCGACGCCATCGCCGACGAACTCAACGACCGACCGCGGAAGACGCTGGGCCGAATTATTGAGGGGTGAGGCAAAGGTGGCGTTTTCAGTCGCTCGCCCGTACGCCGGCCCCGGGTGTTGCGAAAGCCACTTCCGCAACGTTGAAGGTTGCGAACGTGGCTTTCGTAACGCTTCAGAGCCTTCGCCCCTGGAGACCACGTGCCCAGGGGTGAAGGGGACTTTCCGCTCGTGCGATGAGGTGAAAGTCCCCTTCACCACGCTGATCGCCACCGAATACCGGTCCGTGAAGGCCTCCTTGAGGGACCTAGGGTCCCCCAAAGAGGCCTTCACGGACTTGGCACCCGACAGGACACCTTTGCCTTTCTGCCCAATAAGCCGATCGAAGCGTTCAGCAAAAGTGTTGCCAGGCCAGAGGTGGGGCACTCACCACTCGAAACCACCTAATGGTGAATAGCACAGGTGTTCGAATCGGAGTAATATGGATCTCGTGGCCGACGACAACAGACCCGAGACGACGCACACCGAGTGGTGGCGCGTCGAGACGGCTGCGCTGCACGCCCGCAAACAAGAGTTGGAGGTCTTGAAGCGTCGGGTGGATGCGGAGCAGAACGCGATCCTCGCGGAGATCAACAGTCGCGGAGTTCGGGGATGCAGTGGTCATTCGACGTTGGCGGCGATGATTTACGAGGACTTCCTTGTGTCGGACAAGGAGGCCAAAGATCGTGCGGATCGGGTGCTGGCTTTGTATCCCGGTCCGTCCATCGGCGGGGAACCTGAACCTCCGTTGGCGCCGTTGACCGCCGGGGCCGCCGCGGAGGGCGCGATCGGTGGCTCACAGATCGACGCGATCATCCGCACTCTCGCGCGGATCCCGTCCAGCGTACCGGAGGAGAAGGTGCGGGGCGGGGAGAAGATCCTGGTCGACCTCGCCCGCCGTGCCGGGCCTCGTGCCATCGCCCAGGCCGGGCGGCGTCTGCTGGACAAGCTCGATCCCGACGGGAAAGAGCCCCGCGATGAGGATCCCAAGGATGTGCGGCCGGAGTTGCGGTTCGTCAAGCACCGTGACGGGACCCTGGGGCTCAAAGCCACCCTCGACCTGGAAACCTACGCACGTTTGAAGTCCGACCTCGACCCGATGGCCAAGCCACACAAGGCCATCGAGGGGATTCGCGACTCCCGCACCCAGGATGAACGCTATGGCGATGCCTTCACCGACTATGTCCGGCTCAAGACGACCAGCCGGAACTTGCCGGGCCAAGCGGGAGAGGCCACGCACATTCTGGTGACCATGTCCTATGAGGACCTGATCAACGATCTCGGCGAAGCCCACCTGGACCTGGTCGGTCCGATCAGTGCGACCGACGCCCGGATCCTCGCCTGCGACGCCCGCGTCCGGCCCGGAGTCCTCGGCACAGCGGGCGAGCCGCTGGATATCGGCCGATCCAAACGCACCGTGTCGCTGGCGCAGAAGTACGCACTCACCATCCGCGACGGCGGCTGCGCCTTCCCCGGTTGTGACATGCCCGTCCCGCGCTGTACGGCTCACCACATCGTTTTCTGGCGACACCACGGTGAAACGAAGATCGACAACCTCGTCCTGCTCTGCACCAAACACCACAGGCTGATCCACCACAGCGAGTGGAAGGTCCAGATCGCCCAAGACGGACTCCCCGAATTCACCGCCCCCGCCTACCTCGACCCCACCGGGGAACCGAGGCGCAACACCATGCACCTCAGGACATAGGCCGATCCCCGTGAACCCTCCGGAAAGTGTTTCTGATCCGACTTCGTCAGCGGATCAGATTCTCCGGCACGCGCGCAGATCCTCGTGACCGTAAAGCGCGGTCACAGCCTCAGGATCGTCGGTGACACGCGCTGGCGAGCTCATCGAGCGCGAGCGGATCCACGCCGTCGAGGCTGGTGAGCGGTCCGGGGTTGCGAGTCATTGGCCTCTGCCATGATGCCGACCCGAGTCTTCTTCCGGCGGCACCAAGGCGAAATGCCTAGTCCAACGCCAACTCCCCGATCGTCTGATCACCACTCGTCTCTCCTGTCGGGACGAATCCGAGCCTCAGGTAGAAACCCTCGGGGCCGTCCGCGCCCGGGTGCCAGGTGGTGGTCATCCGGTCACCGCCTCGACGACGGATCTCGGCGGCCACAGCCTCGACCGCGAACCGGCCGGTCACCGTCGAGAATGAGGCGGGGCCAGGCCGTGCCAGCGTGCACGTATGCCTCGGCGAGGGACTTCACGACCGGCGCGACCAGATGATCCTGGTCAGGATGGACCTGGACACCGATCGCGGCGTCGAAGTTGGCGGCGGTGACCTCGGCCAGCCGGAACGTCGTCGTCATGCCGCAACCGTAAGCAGCGCATCAAGCGGTTTCCCGGAGCACCGTCCGGATCACGTACCGCGCGTTGCCCGACATCGCCGGGTTGGTGTTCCGGTAGTACGGCAACGCGATCAGGGCCTGCGAAAGCGTCCGTGCACGGCCTCGGCTCCAAGTCGCGTCGTCCACGTTCAGCGCCTCTCGGAAGACTTTCCTCGCCTCGTCGGCCAACAGGTTCCACGCCGGGAACAGATCACAGGCCGGATCGCCCGCTCCCATACAGCCGAAGTCGATCACCGCGGAAAGCCTTTCGCCGTCCACCAGCAGGTTGCCCGGCATCAGGTCGGCGTGCAGCCATACCCGCGCTTCCTCACCGCCTGGGGCTCGCAACGCGTTCTCCCAGAGTCGGAGGACGGCGTCGCAGTCGACGTTCTCCTCCGGGATGGCGCGCAAGCGCTCGATCGCCGACCGGGTGGCCGTGCCGAGTGCCGTGAGTGGCCCGCCACGGTATGCCTTCGGCGCTCCTTCCAGGGGGATGCTCCGCATCGCGAGCACGAACTCGGCCAGGTCTTCGGCCAACGGCGCGTGGGCAACCGGGACGCGATGCGGGGCAGCCAGGTCTGCTCCAGTACCACGTCCTTCGCGCCGCTCTCCGTCAGAGGCAACCGCACGACCATGTCTTCGCCCAGGCGGAACATGGCGTTGACCGTGCCGCCGGACGGCCATCGCTCGACCGATGCCCCGGCCCAGCGGGGGAACTGGGCCGCGATCAACTGCCTCACGAGGTTCTCGTCGACGGTGTCCTCCACGTCGGCCATCCAACCACCGCCACCCGATCAGGAGGCACTATCGAGCCATGCCGATCATCACCAATCCCGAGCCGCTCACCCCGGACGCCACCATCCGCCCGGCCCGCCCCGGCGAGGAGGAAGCGGTGCTCGACGTCCTCGCCGAAGCCGCCGCCTGGCTGACCGGTCGCGGAATCCGTCAATGGCCGCAGCGCTTCCCCTGGGAATCGGTGAATCGCCAGATCGAACTGGGCGAAGCGCTGCTGATCACCCGGTACGACAAGCCGATCGCGACCTGCGTGGTCACCGAAGCGGAGCCGGATCTCTGGGGCGACGACACGGAACCGGCCTACTACCTGGGACGCCTCGCGGTGGCGCGGGAAGCGGCCGGAGCAGGACTCGGGGGCCGGATCATCGACTGGTCCTGGCAGAGGGCGGTGGCGCACGGCAAAGCCTTCATCCGGGTGGCGACCACGCGCGACAATCCGGCCCTGCGCGCGCTCTACGAACGCGCGGGATTCGAGCACGTGACGGATCCGCTGGGGCTGAAGTGGCCCACGAGCCTGTACCAACGGCGAACCGGTGGGTGATCACGTCAGGCCGAGGACTTCCGGCCGCGCCGCGTACTGCCGCCAGTGGTGACCGGGATCCTCGACCAGGCGCCGCCGTTCGAGATCCAGCAGTCCGGAGAGGCTTTCGACTTCGGCCACCACGACGCCGTCCGGCGTCACGAATTCCTGGACCACCAGAGAGACCTTGCCCGGATCCCAGGAGAACCGGGTCAGGACGTCGATCCGCGCGCGGGCCCGGAGTTCCCGGCGGAACCGGATGGTCGTTTCGAGGTTGACCGGGCCGAGGTTCCCGGCCTTGAGCGCCAGCGGGTCCACTCCGGCCGCCCACACGCATTCCCAGCGCGCGTGATCGGCGTACGCGAGATAGGCGGGGCCGCGGACGTGCCCGTTGATGTCGAGGTCGTCCGTGCGGATGTCGATGGTGACGCGGAAAGGTTCGAGCACGTCCCGATCTTCGCCTCGGCGACCCGCCTCAGTCTGGAACGTTTCGGCCAGTCCACGATCGCACCAGCGAGCCGGGCGAGGTGCGCGACAGCCGCCGGCATTCGCGGCCGAGATGGGACTGGTCCGCGTAGCCCACTTCGGCGGCGACGTCGGCGAGTGACGAATGGTCCCGCGCGACGGCCTCGACCCGGTTGAGGAACCGGCGGAACCTCAGGACCCGCTGCAGTTCCTTGGGGCCGACGCCGATCGCGTGCCGCACGTGCCGCCGGAGTCCGCGCTCGCTGACGCCCAGCGCCGCCGCCACCCGATCGGTGCGAGCGCCGGGCGCACGCAACGCGCGAGCGGCCTCGATCGAGAGACCGTCCACCTCGACGTCCCGCAGCCTTTCGGCCACCAGCTCCTCCAGTACCGACCGCGCCTCGCCCGGTGCCTCGCACTCGGCCAGCCTGGCTTCGGCGCGCCGAGCGCTGCCCGCCCACAGGTCGCGCAGCGGCGTGGCCTCCGCCGTCAGGTCCGTCATCGGCAGTCCCAGTACCGCGCCGCCGGCACCGCACCGCAGGCGGAGCCCGACGGTCCACTCGGCCGACGGCAGTTCGTGTCGCAGCACACCGCGCACGGTGGTGACCGCGGCGATCCCTCGCCCGTCCCAGACGAGATCCACGCAACCGTCCGGGAAGACCCGCAGCGGACGGCTGCATCCCACCCAGCCCGTCCAGGCGCTCTCGACCACACCGGCCACCTTCGCGACCGGCTCGGCCTCGCGGTACACCGAACGGCCCGAACGACGACGCAGCGGAACACCCACGCCCGGCAGTATGCCCCCGCCCACCGACAAAAGACCGGCGAGAACGACAAGATGCGCGTCACTTGATCTTCCTGAAGACTTGCCGTCGTGCTGCGGCCGGTGCTCGACCCGTCCCCCGCCGAGTGGATCTCCTCCAGGCTCGGCGGGGCGTTCGGCGCGGCTTGCCGCACGGTTCCGCGTGGTTACCGCGCCTACGCCCGGCTCTGCCACCCCGCCGAACGAGACCGCGGCGGCTGGGCGAGCTGGCGCGACGCCGCGGCCGAAACGGGGCGGCGCGCCCACGGCGCCATGCAGTGGCACGCGCTCGTCGGCTCCCCGGATCCGGTGAACCTCACCGGCTCACTCTGGCGAGGCTCCCCGCCGGGACGCGGCACGTTGCCGTCGCACAGTCTCATCGCCCTGCTGGCCGTCCTCGGCGACCACACGACCGCTTCGGACGCCTGGTTCTGTCTGTGGGATGGCTACGGCTGGGCCGACGAGAAGACGTTGTCCCGCGAACACCTCGACGCGCCGCGCCTGCGGCATCCCGGCCGCGACTATCTGCTGTTCCGCGGGCCGCTGGCCTCGGCGACCGAACTCGGCTGGCGGCCTCGGCCGAGCTGGTTCGAAGCGCAGTCCCCCAACCTGTTCTGGCCGGACGACCGCGCCTGGTGCGTGGCCACCGAGGTCGACTTCGATTCGACGCTCGTCGCGGGCGAGGAGGCCTTGATCGACGCGCTCGTCGGCGCGCCCGGCCTCGACGCCTGGCGGATCGAGCCCGACACCTCGCTCGCGGCCGACGGGGATCGGATCAATCACCTCGCGTGACCGCGAGGCGGGAAAACCCGCCTCGCGGTCACCGCGCGATCAGCGCTCTTCGATCGCGTCCACCTTCGACGGGTAGAACGCCACGTGGTCCTTGATCTCGGCGACCGCGTCGTGCGGCGCCTCGTAGGTCCAGACCGCGTTCTCGGCGACGCCGTCACCGGTGCGGATGCTGTAGTACGACGCGTCGCCCTTGAACGGGCAATACGTCGAGTGTTCCGTCCGCTCCAGCAGGCCGAAGTCGACGTCGGCACGCGGGATGTACTGCGCCGGCGGATAGTTCGCCTCTCGCAGCGTGAGCGCGTTCGCGCTGTCCGCCACGACCTTCCCGCCGACCGTGACGACCACGCGCGCCTCGTTCGGCGCCACCGTGATCGGGTGGTTCGCGCTGGGCTTCAGCACCTTCTTGTCAGGCATGGATCAGCTCCCTCGGGGGTTTCTCCGCTACCTGGCACAGCGACGCCGCCCCTGCGGATATTCCGTCAGGGCAGGTAGTACATCGGGTTCGGCAGCTTCACCGGGAACTCCGCGTAACCGCCTTCGAGGTCGCTGAACTGGTCGCCGAAGTTGGCCACGATGGTCGCGCCGGTCGAGGCGATGTGCTTCCGCGTGCCCGCCTTGTACTGGACGGTGGTGCAGGTCAGCCCGCACGGCAGGTAGTCCGGCGCGGTGGTCTTCGGCTTGAAGAACGCCCCCGCCGGCGCCGGGTAGCCCTCGTTCGCGAGGTTCTTGAGCGACTGCGGGCCCTGGAACTCGTTGCGGCCGGTCAGGAAGTAGATCTTCACACCGCGCTGCGACGCCCAGTTCGCCAGTTCCAGCACCGGCTTGTTCGCCACGAAGGTGCCCTTGTCGATCGCTTCCTGCTGCTTCACCGGGTCGAACCCGAAGTCGTTGTCGACCTCCCAGCCGTAGGTGACCTCGGCGGTGTCGTCGACGTCGAACACGACGGCGGGGTTCTTCACGCCGCGATCCAGCCTCCGCTGCAGATAGCGCTTGGCGTCGGCGACCTGGCGCTTGGTGTCGGAGACGAACCGGCTGTTCTCCGAGTACTGGTGCTTGCCGTCGACGACGACGTCGCCGTAGTAGGCCTTGACGTCGAGCTTGACCTGGCCGATGTTGGCGGGCTCGTGTCCGCGCCTCCAGGCTGCGTCGTCCTGGTTCGCGATGGCGGTGGCACCGCCCGCGAGGACGGCTCCGGCGGCCGCGGCGGCGGCCAGTTTCAGCAGACCGGTGAACCGGCTCATGGAAGTGCTCCTCACGTCAGCTGTGCGCGGCAAAGGAACGCTACTCCAGAACGGCCGATTCTGGTCAGTACCAAAGTCGCTTCTTCATCACCGCGGGGTTTCAGCTTGCGCCGCAACGCATCCGGGTCTATGTCGAGACCGCGGACGAGAATCTCCAGCCGACCGATATCGTGTTTTTTCAGCAGTACACGAAGATTCTTCTCGCTGTACGGTCCGTACTCGAACACCCGGAACGCCCGGATTCCCGGTGGCGGAGCGTCCCCGGTCAGGTACGCGATGCGTTCGTCGAGCTGCCACAAGCCATGCCGCGCCGCGTAGTGCCGCACCAGCCCGGCCCGGACGACGGCGCCGTCGGGGTCGACGATCCATTCTCCCGGCTCACGCTGGGGAATCTCGTCGGACTCGGCGTCGGTGATCGTCCACTGTGCACCGTCCGAACGCAACACCGTCGCGCGACGGGAAACCGTCGAGCCCACACCACGCCACAGGCAGGCCTCGCGGACCTGACCGTCCAAAGAGACCAGTTCGACCTCGTCCGCCCAGGGCGCGATGGAGAAATCCAGGCCCGGCGCGCATTTGACCGAAAGCTCCCGGCCCGCGTACGCCTCGAGGAGGCCGTCCAGCGGCGGCAGGAAATCAGCGGGCTTCCATGCCCGGCGCCCGGCGGAGTCACGGCGAGCAGGATCGGCGACGACGACCGAAGACCGGCTGACCGGCCGCAGCGCGTCGGCCCTCAGCAACACCGCCGACACGGAAGCCTCGGCGGCGTTGTGCCGCGCCATAGCCAGCCGGACCTCGTCCAGGTCCGAACCCATCGCCCGGGAAGCGACCCTGGCGATCTCGACGAGGTCCGCGCCGACGGAACAGGTCACGTCGTGGACCTCGCGGCCGGTCAGCCGCGATGCCCGATGCCGCGCGACGAGAGTGGCGCTGGCCTGCTGGAGGGCGTCGCCGGTGAACAGCCACGAGCCCGCGGAGTCCAGTTTGGCCGACGACTTCCGCCGCAGCACCACCGTTTCCAGCACCGCGGCCGCGTGGTCCGGGGCGATCCGGCGGACGGCGGCGACGTCGGCGATGCGGGTCTTGTCGGTCAGCGGCAGGGAAGAGCATTCGGCGAGCGCCGCGCTTCCCGCGCCGGAGCGCAGGAAGGCGACGTCGTCGAGCGTGAACTGATAAGGCACCTACGGACGCTTGGTACCGGTGATCATCACGTTGTAGAACAGTTCGCGCGGCAGCACCTTCGCGAGCAGCTTCTTGTCCAAAGCGGACAGCCGCAGCCACAGCCGGTACGCGAACAGGCGCCAGCGCAGGGTCAGTTTCTCCTGCGGCACGGCGGCTTCGAAGGTCCGGATCGGCCAGCCCGCGAGCGCGGCGGCGAACTCCTCGGTGACCGCGCGGACGTCCTGCGCGCCCGCGCCGCGGGCCATCGACTCGAGGTCGGACGGGTCGAAGGTGTGGATGTCGACCACGGCCTCCAGCGCGGCCGCGCGGGAGGACTCGTCGAGTTCCTCCTGCGGACGACGCCAGCCGTTCAGCACCGGGATCTTGGTCAGGTTGGTGGTGAGGTACCACGTGATCTGGCCGAGTTTGCGCGCGTAGAAGTCACCGACCTTCGTCGGCTCGCCCGCGAAGACGAACCGGCCGCCCGGCTTCAGCACCCGCAGCACCTCGGCGAACGCCGCGCGGACGTCCGGGATGTGGTGCAGCACCGCGTGCCCGACGACGAGGTCGAAGCTGTTGTCCTCGTAAGGGATCCGCTCCGCGTCGGCGACCCGGCCGTCGACATCGAGGCCGAGGTTTTCGGCGTTGCGCAGCGCGACCTGGACCATGCCGGGCGAGAGGTCGGTGACCGAACCCTTCTTGATCACCCCGCCCTGCATCAGGTTCAGCAGGAAGAAACCGGTGCCGCTGCCCAGTTCCATCGCGGTCGGGTACGGCTGGCCGTCTTCACCGGCGACGGCGTTGAACACGTCCGTCGCGTAGGTGATGCAGCGCTCGTCGTAGGAGATGGACCACTTCTCGTCGTAGGTCCCGGCTTCCCAGTCGTGGTAGAGCACGTTGGCGAGCTTGGGGTCGTCGAAGGCGGCCTTGACCTCTTCGGCGGTGGCGTGCGGGTTCGGCGCCGGGTCGTTCACCTGGGTCATCGTGCTTACTTCCCCTCGAAGGTGGCCTTGCCAGGGCCGTTTTCGATGAACGACTTCATGCCGTTGCGCTGGTCCTCGGTCGCCCAGAGCGCGGCGAAGAGGTGGGATTCGAGCTTGAGACCGCTCGCGAGGTCGGTGTCGAGACCGCCGTCGATCGCGGCCTTCGCGGCGCGCAGGGCGACGGCGGGACCGTTCGCGAACTGCGAGGCCCACTTGTGCGCGGCCGCGTAGACGTCGTCCGGTGCCACGACCTCGTCGAGGATGCCCAGCGCCAGCGCCTCTTCGGCCTTCACGAAGCGGCCGGTGAACACGAGGTCCTTGGTCTTGCTCGGGCCGATGAGCCGCGCGAGGCGCTGTGTGCCGCCCGCGCCGGGGATGACGCCGAGCTGGATCTCCGGCTGGCCGACCTTGACGTTGTCGCCGGCGATCCGGCGGTCCGCGGTCAGCGCGAGTTCGAGCCCGCCGCCGAGCGCGTAACCGGTGATGGCCGCGACGACCGGCTTCGGGATGTTCGCGATGGTGGCCAGCGACGCCGTCAGCGCCGCGCCGAACTTCGCGATCTCGGGGTAGGTGCGCTCGGCCATCTCCTTGATGTCCGCGCCGCCCGCGAAGGTCTTCTCGCCGCCGTAGAGGATCACCGCGCGCACGTCGTCGCGCTCGGAGGCCTCACGGGCCGCTTCGGCCAGCTCGGCCTGCACCTGGTTGTTCAGCGCGTTGACCGGCGGGCGGTCCAGCCGGATCGTCCCGACCCCGCCTTCGACCTCGAGACTTACGAACTCTCCCACGCCGTCCTCCTTAACCGTCCAAGACAGATTGCAGGCTACCGGTCAGTACGACCCGTCAACGGCGACGGGCGAAGAAGCGATCACCGGACCGTTCGAGCAGGAGGTCCTGGTCGAACGTCTTGGACAGGTTGTCGCTGGTCACGACGTCGTCGACGAGACCGGACGCGACCGCGCGGCCGTCGCGCAGCAGCAGCGCGTGGGTGAACCCCGGCGGGATTTCTTCCACGTGATGGGTGACGAGCACCATCGCCGGGGCCTCCGGGTCGAGGGCCAGCTCGGACAGGCGGGCGACGAGGTCCTCGCGGCCGCCGAGGTCGAGCCCGGCGGCGGGCTCGTCGAGCAGCAGCATCTCGGGGTCGGTCATCAGCGAACGCGCGATCAGCGTCCGCTTGCGCTCGCCTTCGGACAGCGTGCCGAAAGTGCGCTCGGCCAGGTGCGGGATGCCCAGCGCGGTCAGCAGTTCGACGGCGCGGTCGGTGTCGAGCCTGTCGTATTCCTCACGCCAGCGGCCGACGACGGCGTACCCGGCGCTCACCACGACGTCGAGGACGCGTTCCTCGGCGGGCACCCGCTGGGCGATCGCGGCCGAGGTGAACCCGATCCGCGGGCGCAGCTCGAAGATGTTGACCTTGCCGATCCGGTCGCCGAGCAGGTCGACCGTTCCCGAGGTCGGGTGGAGTTCGGCCGCGGCCAGCCGGAGCAGGGTGGTCTTGCCCGCGCCGTTCGGGCCGAGCACCACCCAGCGCTCGTCCAGTTCCACGGTCCAGTCGAGGTCGGCGAGGAGGTCGTTGCCTGTTCGGCGGACCCCGACACCGGTCATCCTCACCACGAGGTCGTCAAGTTCGCTGGGCTGGATCGGCTCGCTCACGCGCCCATTGTGTCCGGACACGCGCGCGCGTGTGCACCGGGCCGCCGGTCGGTGGAAAGCGGCAGGTCCAGGGAGTGGGACGGAACGACTCCTGGCAGGACGCTGTGGCACGATCGGGACCGTGATCAGGTCCGTGGCCGCCGCCTTCCCCGTCATCGGGGGTTCTTTCTGGCGCCGTCGCACCATCGACCTGCTCCTCGTCGCCTCGTCCGGGTGTACCACCGCGCGACACGGCTGAATTCCGCTCTTCCCCGGCACCCGCGTGCCGGAAGACCCGTGTCGCGCCGCGTCCGGCCCCGCCCGCGAACCTTCACGAGGAGCCTCACCGTGACCACTTCCGTCTCGTCCCGTCAGGACTTCGAGATCCACCCCCAGCTGGTCGACCCGCTGCTACCGGAACTGCTGCACCCCGAGCGCCTGCTCTGGACGCCCAGGGAGCTGGCCGACCTGACCTCCACCGTCACCACCGAACTGACCACGGGCCTGCGCGGTCTGCTGCGGTTCGACGAGGACCACCGCTGGTGGGCGCGGCTCGCGCTGACCGACGGCGTCGAGCTGTGGCTGCTGTCCTGGCTGCCCGGCCAGCGGACCAAACCGCACGACCACGGTGGCGCGTCCGGCTCGTTCACCGTGCTCCAGGGCGAACTCGGCGAGGAGTACCGCTACCCGGGCGGCCCGGTCCGGCGCCGCACGCACGTCGCGGGCGAGGGCATCGGCTTCGGCGCGGGGCGCGCGCACCAGGTGACCGGCATCGGCACCGAGCCCGCCGCCAGCGTCCACGCCTACTCCCCGCCGCTGGTCGCGACCCGGGAGTACGGCACGCTCGCCGAAGTCCCCGCCGAGATCCCCTCGCTGGCCCCGATACTGGGACGATGAGCGCGATCGACGACCTGCTGGCCGCCGCCCGGTCCGGGCTGGACCGGGCGGAGCCCGAGCAGGCACAACGGCTGCAGCGCGACGGCGCCCTGATCGTGGACATCCGGCCGCACGTCAACCGGCTCGAAGAGGGCGAGATCCCGGGCTCGGTGGTCGTCGAGCGGATCCATCTCGAGTGGCGGCTCGCGCCGGACAGCGAATGGCGGCTGCCGGAGGTGAAGCCGGACTCGACGGTGATCGTCGTGTGCAACGAGGGGTACTCGTCGAGCCTGGCCGCCGCCGACCTCAGGCGGCTCGGCCTCCCCGGCGCCACCGATCTCGAAGGCGGGTTCCGCGCCTGGCGTTCGGCGGGCCTCCCGATCCGCGAGGGTGGCACCCCCGCCGTTCCCTAGCGGCGGATCGCCAGCCGGGCGATCGAGTCCGGGGAGAGCGGGAGCGCCGCGTGGATCCCGGCGCCCCGCGTCGGCCTGGGGTTGACCAGGACACCCGTCGCCACCTCGCGCCTGGCGGCCGCGAGCACGACCTCGCGGCCGGTCCGGGGACGGATCCGAGCCCAGCCGGCACCGGTGATCGCGCGGTACTCGGCCAGCAGGCGTTCGTCGGTGAAGACGCAGAGCCAGTCGCCGTGTGTGCCGAGCCGGGCCGGGACCGGCGCGCCCGCCTCGTCCGCCGGGCCCCACACCGTGCCGTCGAGGAACATCCGCATGACCGAGGGGACGGGGTCGCGCAGGGCGCCGTCGTTCTGCTCCCGCTCCGGACGGACGTTGCCGGAGATCCATCCCGAAGCGACCCTGAAGTCTTCGCCGGTGAGGTCTTCCTGGAAACCGTCCAAGCTGTTCTTGACGGTCCCCAGGAAGTCGTAGAAGCGGCGGGTGCAGGTCCGCTCGGACACCGCCACCCTGCCCCGCTTGACCATCGTCCTGATCCGGCCGACCATGCCCGCCCCGCCGTTCACCGGATCCACGCCGAGGTTGTAGGCGGTCCAGACGATCTCCGGCATGAGCGGGTCGGCGAACCGTTCGAGGACGCGGTTCAACCGCAAAAGGACGATCTCGCGCACCCTGCCGGGCTCGGCGTCGTCCGCGACACCCCAGATGTCCCGCAGTTCCGGTCCCAGCGCGCGGCGCAGCCCGTCCTGCTGGATCCCGGCTCGGGCGTGGATATGGTGCAACCGGTCCTTGGCCCTGCGCGATGTTTTCGTCTCTTTCGCCGAAGCCACCATTCCTCCGCGATTCAGGATCGGCCCGGCAAAGTGTATTTCACCCGCCTGTTCCGCATTGTTCGGCGGAAATCGAGAATCGATGGTTTCTTTTGTTCGGTACCGGCTTGACGGCGGTGGCGGCCATGCCCAGTGCCTGAATGTGCGGCTCGAACTCGAACCGGTCGCTCAGACCGAGCCCTGGAAACGGCCGCACGGGGGCCACCGTGCGGCCGCGGCGAACCCGGCCCCGATCCGGCCGGATGCGATGCCCGCCGGGGAGTGTGCGCGGGGGAATCCCCGAGTACCGCGCGCTTCTGGTCAGCTGTTCCAGGATCGCGACGTAGTCGTCCAAGGGCCGCCGTTCCTGGGCTGAGTCACGCGTGGACGACGCGGGCGAGTTCGGCGGGAGTGGCCAGCAGACGGTGTTTCGGCAGCACGCGGACGGTGTAGCCGATCGAACCCGGATGCGGCAGTTTCAGCCGGGCGGCGAACGCGCCGATCCCGTCGCCGGACATCGGGACAGTGAGGGGCTCGCTCAGCTCGTCCCCGTCGCCCACCTTCCCGACGACGGCCTGAACGTCCACTTCGGACGGTTCGAGACCGGCGAGGTCGATCCGCGCCCGGATGGTCACCTCGGTCCCGGTGACCAGCGGGGCGGCGTCCTCGATGAGCAGTTCGGTGTCGAAGATCCGCACCCGCGGCCAGGAGACGTCGAGTTTGGTCCGGTAGTCGGCGAGCGAAAGCGCGCCGCGGTACCCGTCACCCGTGGCTTCCGCGACCATCCGGGAAGCGGGCAGGTAACCGGACTCGACGTACTCCCGGACCATCCGCGAGGCCTGCACGCGCGGCCCGAGGGTCTCCAGCGTGTGCCACACCATCGACAGCCAGCCGCCGGGCACACCGCCCGCGTCGCGGTCGTAGAACAGCGGCGCGATCTGGTGGCCCAGCAGGTCGTAGAGCGCCGCGGCCTCGAGTTCGTCGCGGCGCAGCGGGTCGGCGACGCCGTCCGCGGTCGGGATCGCCCAGCCGTTGCTGCCGTCGTAGCACTCGTCCCACCAGCCGTCGCGGATGGACAGGTTGAGGCCGCCGTTGAGCGCGGACTTCATCCCCGAGGTCCCGCACGCCTCCAGCTGCCGCACCGGCGTGTTCAGCCAGACGTCGCAGCCGCGGTAGAGGTAGCGCGCCATGGACATGTCGTAGTCGGGGAGGAAGACGATCCGGCGCCGCACCTCGGGATCGTCGACGAACCGGACGATCTGCTGGATCAGCTGCTTGCCGCCCTCGTCGGCCGGATGCGACTTGCCCGCGACGACCAGCTGGATCGGGCGCCGCTCGTCCAGCAGCAGCGCGCGCAGGCGCTCCGGGTCGCGCAGCATCAGCGTCAGCCGTTTGTACGTCGGCACGCGGCGCGCGAACCCGACGGTCAGCACGTCCGGGTCGAAGACCGTGTCGGTCCAGCCGAGTTCGAGCGCGGACGCGCCGCGCTGCATCCACGCGGCCCGCACCCGGCGCCGCACCTCGGCGACCAGCTTCTCCCGCAGCTCACGCCGCAGCGCCCACAGCTGCTCGTCGCTGACGCCGTCCCGCAGCGGCTTCCCCCGCGCGCCGTCGAGCCCCAGCTCCTCGTGGTTGCGTCCGAGCAGCGCGCTCAGTTCGCGCGCCACCCAGGTCGGGCCGTGGACGCCGTTGGTGACCGAGGAGACGGGCACCTCGTCGAAGTCGAATCCGGGCCACAGCCGGGAGAACATCCTCCGCGACACCCGGCCGTGCAGCGCCGAGACGCCGTTCGCGCGCTGGGCGAGCCGCAGGCCCATGTGCGCCATGTTGAACAGGCCGGGGTTGTCCTCCGCGCCGAGCGCGAGCACCCGGCGCGGGTCGACGTCCGGGACCAGCCTGCCGTCGGTGAAGTACCGCTGGACGAGGTCGACGGGGAACCGGTCGATCCCGGCGCTGACCGGCGTGTGCGTGGTGAACACGGTGCCGGCGCGGACGGCGGGCAGTGCCTCGTCGAACGCCAGCCCGTCGGCCTGGATGATCTCGCGGGCGCGTTCCAGCCCGAGGAAACCGGCGTGGCCTTCGTTGGTGTGGAACACCTTCGGCTGCGGATGCCCGGTCAGCTCGCAGTAGCGCCGCACCGCGCGGAAGCCGCCGATCCCGGCCAGGATCTCCTGCCGGATGCGGTGGTCCGCGTCGCCGCCGTAGAGCCGGTCGGTGACCGCGCGCAGGTCCTCGTCGTTGGCCTCGGTGTCGGTGTCGAGCAGCAGCAGCGGGATCCGGCCGACCCTGGCCTTCCAGATCTGCGCGTGCAGGGTCCGCCCGGCGGGCATGGCGACGTCGACCACCACCGGCTCACCGCCGTCGGTCAGCAGTTCCAGCGGGAAGGCGTTCGGGTCGATCACCGGGTAGTGCTCGACCTGCCAGCCGTCGAGCGACAGCGCCTGCCGGAAGTACCCGGCGCGGTAGAGCAGCCCGACGCCGATCATCGGCACGCCGAGGTCCGACGCGGCCTTGAGGTGGTCCCCGGCGAGCACGCCGAGGCCGCCGGAGTAGTTCGGCAATGCCTCGGTGACGCCGAACTCCATCGAGAAGTACGCGACGGCGGGCGGGAGCTCGGCGTCGTCCTGCTTCTGGTACCAGCGCGGCTCGGCGAGATATCGGTCCAGATCGGCGACCGCCTCGCGCGCGTGAGCGAGGAAGGCGTCGTCGACGGCCAGCTCGTCGAGCCGGGCCGGGGGCAGGGCGGTGAGCATCCGCAGCGGATCGCGAACCCGGTTGAACAGCTCCGCGTCCATCGACGCGAACAGGTCGCGCGTGGGCGGGTGCCAGGTCCAGCGCAGATTCGTGGCGAGGTCACCGAGGCCGGAGAGCGACTCCGGCAGGCTCGCGCGGACGGTGAACCGGCGGACTGCTCTCATGAGGAGCGACCATATCGGGACCGCCCCCGCCCCGCTCAAGACCCACTTCGGGGATTACCTGCACGCGGGCCATAAGCGCTGGGTAGGGTCCCTGCTTGCCGGTGTACGCGCGGCCCGGTCGGGGCCCTGACGACAAGCGAGTGAAGATGATCCAAGGGGGATTGCGGGGCTTTCGCCGCCCGGCTCTGATCGCGATCGTGGCGGTGGCGGCCCTCGGGCTCAGCGCCTGCAACGACAAGGGCGGCACCGCCGGGGGCCAGCAGGGCAGCCAGCCGGGAGCCGGTGACATCGCCGGTCTGCCGGTCACCCACTTCGAGAGCGGGCTGAAGCCGGACGCCCCCAAGCCGGACCTGCAGGTCCGCAACGAGGACGGCTCCGAAGACGACCAGCTCGCCATCGCCGCGATCGCCGACGCGCAGACCTACTGGACCGAGGTCATGCCGCGCGACTTCGGCCAGCAGTACGAGCCGCTGAAGTCGCTGCTGTCCTACAGCGCGCGCTCCGACGACGAAGACACCAAGTGCGGCAGCGTCAAGGGCCTGGTCAACGCCTTCTACTGCCCGCCGGACGACTCGGTGGCGTGGGACCGCGGCGTGCTGCTGCCGATGCTGCGCGAACGCTTCGGGAAGATGGCGAGCGCCGTCGTGCTCGCGCACGAACTCGGGCACGCCGTGCAGTACCGGCTCGGCGAGAAGGCCAACATCAAGAAGAACACCCCGTCGATCGTCAAGGAGCAGCAGGCCGACTGCTTCGCCGGCGGCTACTTCCGCTGGGTCGCCGAGGAAAAGAGCAAGTTCTACAAGCTCTCCACCTCCGAGGGCCTCAACCAGGTCATGGCGTCGCTGTTCCTGATCCGCGACCAGGCGGGCACCAGCGCGACGAAGCAGGGCGCGCACGGCACCGCGTTCGACCGCACGTACGCGTTCCAGGTCGGGTTCGAGAAGGGTCCGAAGGAATGCGCCGCGATGAACGAGGAGAACATCAAGGCGCGCATCACCGAGCGCCCGTTCGACAAGGGTGACAAGGGCAAGGGCGACGCGAAGCTCGACGCCGAGATCATCGGGATCCTGAAGAAGAGCCTCGACGAGGCCTTCAAGGGCGCCGGCGTCCCGGGTCCGGAGATCACCGAGGACGGCAACGGCAGCTGCTCCGGCGGCCCCAGCACCCCGCCCGCGTCGTACTGCCCGTCGAACAACACCGTCAGCATCGACATGGCCAAGCTGCGCGAACTCGCCCAGCCGGTCGACCAAGAGGCCGAATGGAAGAGCGGGCAGAGCGAGGGCAAGGGCGACTTCGCCGCGTTCTCGGAAATCGCGTCCCGCTACGCCATGGGCATCCAGAAGGGTGTCGGCGCGTCGATCGACAACGCGAACGCCGGACTGCGTACCGCCTGCCTGGTCGGCGCGTGGGCGAAGGCCAGCTCGGTGCCCGGCGCGACGCTGCGGCTCTCGGCCGGTGACCTCGACGAGGCCATTTCGGACCTGCTGAGCCCGGACAGCCTGGTCTCGGCCGACGTCAACGGCAAGCGCGTGGACAACGGTTTCGAGCGGATCGAGGCACTGCGGAAGGGCTACCTGGAGAGCTCCTCGGTGTGCTCGACCCAGTACGGCTGATCGGGCCCAGTACGGCTTATCGGCCCGGGTCGCAGCCCCTCAAGTGGGTCGTGAGTGGTAAGTGACGTTAGAACGTCACTTACCACTCACGACCACCCCGACCAACCGCGCACCGCACCCGCAGTACATGAAGGCCCCCTTCCTTGCGCTAGACGCAAGGAAGGGGGCCTTCATGTACTTGGGGCTCAGTAGAGCGCGCTCGCCAGGTCCCGGCGCGCCTTCATCACGCGCTCGTCCGCGGGATCGAACAGCTCGAACAGCGCCACCAGGTGCTCCCGCGCCTTGTTGCGGTCGTCGCCCGCGGTCCGGCGCACGGCCGCGATCAGCCTCGCGAAGCCCGCCTCGGGCTGCTGCCCGGCGACTTCGAGGTCGGCGGCGGCGAGCTGGGCGTCGAGGTCGGCCGGGTCGGCGTCGGCCTTCGCGATCGCGTCCGGGCCCGCGGCCTCGGCGCGGGCGGTGAACTTGACCTGCGCGAGCGCGGTCTTGGCCTCCTCGTTCGCCGGCTCGACGTCGAGAATGCGCTCGTAGGCCGACTGCGCCGCGGCGAAGTCACCGCGTTCGAAGGCCTCCTCGGCCTCGGTGAACCGCGGGTCTTCCGGCACCTCGACGCCGCCGCCGTTCTGCTCGGCGGCCTTGATGCCGGGCAGCCGGTCGCGCAGCGCGTCGAGCAGCGAGCCGAGCCACTTGCGGATCTCGGGTTCGGGCAGCGCGCCCGAGAACGCGTCGACCGGCTGGCCGCCACCGATGGCGATGACCGTCGGGATCGACTGCGCGCCGAAGAGCTGCGCGATGCGCGGGTTGGCGTCGACGTCCACCTTCGCGAGCACCCAGGCGCCACCGGACTCGGCGGCAAGGCGTTCCAGCACCGGGCTGAGCTGCTTGCACGGTCCGCACCATTCGGCCCACAGGTCGACGACCACCAGCTGCTGCAGGGAGCGCTCGACGACATCGGCTTGGAAGGTCGCTTCGGTGACGTCTATCACGGCGCCTGCCGTCGCGGGGGCGCCCGGTGCGGCGCCGTCGGCGGAGGGGGCCCGCGGCGGGGCCGGAGGCTGTTTCTGGGGCGCCTCGGCACGCGCCTTGAGCGCGGAAAGGTCGACCGCGCCGGAAAGCGCGGCGGAAAGGGCCGCCGTCTTCGATGCTGATCCGCGTGGGTGTGTCACGGGCTCCATCCTGGCACGCATCCCCGACCGTTTCACCGCATGCCCCCGCCTGCCCGCTTGGCAGGACGGTCCCCGTCCGGCAGGCTCCCTGCGAGGGGGTGATCGACATTCCGACACGCAGGACGGCCACGGTGGCCGTGGCGATAGCCATCGCGGTCACGTGGGTGAGCGTCATCACGGTGCTGATCGCCCATCAGCCCGACCCCGGCGTCGCCAGCCCGGGGCAACTCCGGGAAGGCCTCGCCGCCGCGCTCAACGAACACGACGCCGAGGCCCTCTCCGAGCTCATCGACTACCCGCCCGCGGCGGCGGACGAGTTCGCGAAGTCCTATCTCGACGCGCTGGCCGGTCGCGGCGCCCACGACGTCGCGGTGAAGTTCGCACCGGACGACCTCGCGCCGACTTCGGCGACCGTCAGCGGGAAACTGGGCGACGGCAGCGCGTTCGGCTACCCGGTGGCCATCGCGGTCAAGAACAAGCTGTGGCTGGTGTCCTTCACCCCACCGCTGCCCTGACTTACTCGCTCAGGTGCTTTTCGACGCGTTCCACCTTCGCGGTCAGCTGGCCCTCGTACCCCGGCCGGATGTCGGCCTTGAGCACCAGACCCACCCGTGACGATCCCTCGCCCGCGGCCTCGACGGCGCGTTTGACGACGTCCATGACCTCGTCCCAGGAACCCTCGATGTTGGTGAACATCGCGTTGGTCGAATTCGGCAGGCCGGACTCACGGACCACTTTCACCGCGCGGGCGACCGCTTCGCTGACACCGCCGTCTTCCTCGGCGGCGGACGGGCTGACACTGAAGGCCACGATCATCTTCTGCTCCTCGTTAGGACACTTTTCCCACGCATAACACCCGGTCGCGCACCATGGCACGGGTACCCGCTGGTAACTTCGATCGCCATGAGCCGTCCGTTGCCGTTCGACCCGATCGCCCGCGCGGCGCAGCTGTGGGAGGCCCGCATCGGGCCGTCCGAAACCATGGCCGCGGTGACCGGGATCATGCGCGTGCAGCAGATCATCCAGTCCGCGGTGGACGGCGCGCTCAAACCGCACGGGCTGACCTTCGCCCGGTACGAAGCGCTGGTCCTGCTGACCTTCGCCCGCGCATCCCACCTGCCGATGCGTGTGATGGGCGAACGGCTCCAGCTGCACCCGACGAGCGTCACCAACATCGTCGACAGGCTCGAAAAGGACGGGCTGGTCAAGCGCGTCCCGCATCCGACCGACCGCCGGACCACGCTGGTCGAGATCACCGACGAAGGCCGGGCACGCCGCGAAGAGGCCACCGCGGCGGTCACCGAAATCGACTTCGGGCTGACCGGGCTCACCGGCAAGCAGACCGAGCAGCTGACCGACCTGCTCACCGAGGTCCGCAAGGCCACCGGCGACTTCACGGAATGACCCCGCGAACGGAAAAGGCCCCCATCCATCGGACGGGGGCCTTTTCGCGGGGACCGGCGGATCAGACGGCGGCGGGTTCCGCGGACTTGGCCGTGAACAGGCCGACACCGCCGTGCGACAGCCGCTGCGGGCCGTCCAGCTTGCCGTTGCGCAGCGCCCAGGACTCGAACAGCCAGGTGAACAGCGGCGGGATGCTGGAGAGCAGCGCGAGGATCAGGGTCTTCGGGCGCCAGCCGAGCGGCTTCGCCACGGACAGGGAGACCAGCACGTAGAGGACGAACACGACGCCGTGCACCATGCCGAGGACGGGAACGCCGCCCTCGCCGAGCTTGACGGCGTACTTGAGGAACATCCCGACCAGCAGCCCGGCCCACGAAAGGGCTTCGGCTACCGCGGCCACGCGGAATACTAGAGCGGCCTTGCTGGACACTTTCTCCTCCTGTGGGGTCTCACCACTATGTGTGCCTACATGACTACGTCCGACGAGCACTGTCCAAGGCGGACTCGCCAGGGACGTCAACAGCGCTGTCGGACGTGGTAAGACCAGTGTGAGGCGTGACGGCCCTCACCGGAACACCGGGGGTCGTGATGCTGCTCACGACCCCCGGTGTGAACCGGTCTAAACCACTCGGATCACCCGGCGCACGGCGATTTCGGCGCGCCTTCCGGGCCGGTCGCCCAAGTGGCCTTCGTCTCATCGCCGGTGAGCTTGAAGTCCAAAGTGGTCCCTCGCGTCAACTGTTCCAGGCCGACGTAAGCCTGCTGCGAGCCGGATCCCAGTCCTTGGACGTACTGGAGCTTCGACGGGTCCGCGCCGCCGGCCTTGATCGTGATGTCACGGCCGTTCTCCAGATGTACCACCGACTTCTCGAACCGCGGCGCGTTGAGCAGGAACTGCCCGGTGCCCGGCACCGCCGGATACAACCCCAGCGCACTGAAGACGTACCACGCGGACATGGTCCCGAGGTCGTCGTTACCGGTGACACCGTTGGGCGCGTTGGTGAACAACGTGTGCGCCGCGCGGACGACGGCCGAGGTCTTCCACGGCTGCCCGGTCAGCGTGTACATCCAGGGCGAGTGCAGATCCGGCTCGTTGTTCGGGTTGTAGCGGAACTGGTTGTAGTAGTTGTACGGGCCGACGACCCATTCCTCGCGCACGGTCTTCGCCGGGTCCTTGACCAGATCCCCGTAGGCGAAGAAGTCGTCGAGCCGCTTGCCCACGTTCTCCTTGCCGCCCATCCGGTCGACCAGGCCGGGCACGTCCTGCTGGGTCAGCCATTGGTACTGCCACGAGGTGCCCTCGTGGAACCCGTCCTGGCTCTGCGGGTCGAACGGCTTGCCCGCCGGGCTGAACCACTCGCCGCCTTCGAGCTTGGGCCGGTAGAAACCGGTGAAGCCGCGGTCGGTCACCGAAGAGTCCCACAGCGTGCGGTAGCTGCGTCCCTTGTCGGACAGGGCTTTCGCGTCGTCCTTCTTGCCGAGACCGGCGGCCATGATGGACAGCGAGCAGTCCGCGAGCGCGTACTCCAAGGTGGCCGAAGCGCCGTGGTTCGGATCGGTGTCCTGTCCCTTCTTCGGGAAGTCCTTGTCGTACTGGACGAACCCGTCCTTCTGGTAGCTCGCGTTCCCCGAGCGGCCCTGGAACGGCGAAGACGCGGGCGGGATCTCCCGCGAGTTTTGCAGAAGTGCCTGGTACGCCTTGAACTCCTGACCGGACAGCGCGCCGAAACGCCACAGGTCGACCAGGAACGGGGTGACCGGATCGCCGGTCATCGTGTTCGTCTCCTGGTTCGCGTACGCCCAGCGCGGCAGCCAGCCACCCTGATCGTGGATGGCGAGCACGGATTTCGCGACGTCCTTCGCCCGCGACGGCCGCAGGAGCGCGAGCAGCTGGTTCTGCGTGCGATAGGTGTCCCACAACGAGAAGAACTCGTAGTACGTCCAGCCCAGCGCGCGGTGGATCTTGTCGTCGAACCCGCGGTACCGGCCGTCGGCGTCATTGCCGGTCAACGGTTGCAAAAGCGCGTGGTAGAGCGAGGTGTAGAACACCGTGCGGTCGTCCTTCGCGCCGCCCTTGATGTCCACTGAGGACAGTTCCTTGCGCCAGGCGCGCTGGGCGCCGTCGCGGACCGCGTCGAACGAGCGGCCCTTCTCGGACGCCAGGTTGAGCTTGGCGCCGAAGGCGTCGACGTGAGAGATCGCCGTCGTGGCGGTGACCTGCCCGCCGCCGAAGGTCAGCCAGGCGCCGCGCAGGCCTTCACCGCCGGCGGACTCCTTCGAGCCCGGCGTGCCGCCCGTCGGCGACCAGGTGCCGAAGGATTCGAACGGCTTGTCGAACGTCGTGGTGAACCAGGTCTTGTACGGCTTCCCGCCACAGAAAGCCTGCGACTCCACCATTCCTTCGACCGTCCGGTCCCCGACGACGCGGATCTGGCTCGCCGTCACGGGTTCCTTGTCGTTGGCCTGGCCGACGTTGACGAAGACGTTGGCGTCACCGGATTTCGCGAACGTGTACCGCTCGACGCCGGTCCGCGTGGTCGCGGTGGTCTCCGCGTCGACGCCGCCGTAGCCGGTGAGCCGCACCTTGTAGTAGCCGGGCTTCCCGACCTCGCCCTCGTGCGTGTACGGCGAGGCGTACTTCTTGTGGTCGAAGGTGTCCGGTTTCGTGGTGTCGAACGCCGCGCCGGGACCGACCGCGCCGGTCGTGGGCAGGGACGACACGAGACCGCCCTGCTCCCAGCAGCCCGCGCCGGACAGGAAGAAATGCCCGAAGCCGCGGATCGCGGTGTCGTCGTAGCGGTATCCGGCGTAATGCGAGGAGATCGGGCTGACCTGGGTCATCCCGAAAGGCGCCGAGGCGCCGGGGAAGGTGTTGCCGTCGTCCTTGGTGCCGATGAAGGTGTTGACCGCGTCCACGGGGTCGCCACCGGGCGCCGCCGCCGCGACGGGCGTGAGCAGCCCGGCGGGGACGACGAGCGCGGTGAGCAACCCGGCGACGCGGGTCGAAGTGCGTGCAGGCATGGGAAAGGCCGCCTCCTGACAACGTTGTCGCTGCCTGCTCACCTTCGACAAGAACAGACCACCCGGTCAAGAGGTCCGTCAAACCCTGTCCGATTCCGGACAAGGACCACGCGGAAGGCGTACCGAGACCATCCGGCAGTAACGGTTCGACCTCGGAAAGCGTCTCCCAGGCGAACCGGGCATTGACATCACCGCGTTCTCGCGTTTCAATTCCCGCCACTATGACAACGTTGTCTTCCAGCGGACCGGACAACGTCCACCGCACCACCAGCCGACGGGCCACGATGAGCGACGTGGCCCGGCTCGCGGGCGTGAGCATCAAGACCGTCTCGCGGGTAGTGAACGACGAGCCCGCCGTCCACCCGGACACCGCGGAGCGCGTCATGGCGGCGATCGAGCAGCTCGGCTTCCGGCGCAACCTCGGCGCGCGGAACCTGCGGCGCGGCTCGACGACCGGGACGATCGGCCTGATCGTCGAAGACGTCGGGAACCCCTTCTATTCGGAGCTCAACCGGGCCGTCGAGCGGATCGCGACCTCGTTCGGCCGCCAGGTGCTGACCGGTTCGTCGGAGGAGAACTCGGACCGCGAGCGCGAACTGGTGCTGGAGTTCTGTTCCCGCCGCGTCGACGGGATCCTCGTCGTCCCGGCCGGGATGCAGCACGGGTACCTGGTCCCCGAGATGCGCGCCGGCACCCCCGTGGTGTTCCTCGACCGGCCCGCCGGCGACATCGTGGCCGACACGGTGCTGGTCGACAACATCGGCGGCACCGTCGAAGCGGTCGCCCAGCTGGTGAAACACGGCCATCGCCGGATCGCGTTCCTCGCCGACAGCCCGGACATCTTCACCGCGGGCGAGCGCCTGCGCGGGTTCCGGGAAGGCTGCGTCCGCAACGGGATCCCGTACGACGAAAGCCTCGTCGTGATGCGGACCCCGACGGCCGAGAGCGTCGGCGACGCCGTGCGGCGGCTGCTCACCGGGCCGAACCCGGCCACCGCCGTGATCGCGGGCAACAACCGGGTCGCCGTGCACCTGCTGCGCGCGCTGGCGCACGCCGACCGGCGTCCCGCGATGATCAGCTTCGACGACTTCGAACTGGCGGATCTGCTGGATCCGCCGGTCTCCGTGATCGCGCACGACGTGAGCGCACTGGGCCGGGCGGCCGCGGAACTGCTGTTCGCCCGGGTCCAAGGAGATCAATCCGCACCGAGAAAGGTAGTTCTGCCCGTGCATCTCGTAGCCCGCGGTTCCGGGGAGGTCGCCCCTTCATGAGCGGCCACCTCGAACCGATCCGCCTGCCGGCGAACCAGCCGCCGCAGTTCTACCGCGGCGGCGATGCCATCGCCGCGTTGCGGGGCGCACCGTCGGATTCCAAGTACGGCCCGGAGGACTGGGTCGGCTCGGCCACCACGATGTTCGGCCAGGAGACCAACGGCCTGACCAAGCTCCCCAGCGGGCTCTGGCTGCGCGACGCCGTCCGCGAGAACCCGTCGGCCTGGCTCGGCGCCAAGCACGTCGAGGCGCTCGGCGACTCGACCGGCCTGCTGGTGAAGCTGCTCGACGCGGGCCAGCGCCTGCCGGTGCACTTCCACCCGTCGGATTCGTTCGCCCGGCGGCACTTCGACTCGCACTTCGGCAAGACCGAGGCGTGGATCGTGGTCGGCACCTACGGCGACGACCCACGCGTCTACCCGGGTTTCAAGGAGACCGTCGACAAGGCGACGGTCAACGAGTGGGCCCGAAGCCAGGACGCGCCCGCCATGCTCGAAGCGCTGAACAGCGTCGCGGTCACCCCCGGCGACACGGTCTACATCCCCGCCGGGCTGCCGCACGCGATCGGCGAAGGCGTGTTCGTCGTCGAACTCCAGCAGCCGACCGACTTCTCGCTGACCCTGGAATGGCGCGACTTCCTGGCGAACCCGGAGAAGGCACACCTCGGGATCGGCTTCGAAACCGCCATCGAGACGCTGGACACCTCGGGCTGGGACGAAGAACGCCTCGGCTCGATCGTCAAGCGCACCGCGGGCGACCCGGCGTCCACTGTGGACCTGCTCGCCGACGGCAGTGACGCGTTCTTCCGCGCCGATCAGCTCCGCCCCGCTGTTTCCGGTGGGTCGACAACGTTGTCACTCGACCCGTCGTTCGCGGTGCTGGTCGTCATGGACGGTTCGGGAACGCTCCGGACCGAACACGGCGGCGAGTACGCGCTGCGCAAGGGCGAGACCTACGTGATCCCGCACGACGCCGGTCAGTCCTCTGTGGAGGGTGACGTCACCGTCATCCGCTGCCGGCCACCGGCCCCCGAGAAGAGGGAGCGATCGTGAGCGAACTCCTGCTCGACGCCCAGAACCTGGTCAAACGGTACGGCTCGGTCGAAGCCCTGCGCGGCGCGTCCTTCCAGGCCCGCGCCGGTGAGGTCACCGCGCTGATCGGCGACAACGGCGCCGGGAAGTCCACTTTGGTCAAATGTCTGTCCGGTGCGGAGCAGCCGACGTCGGGCAAGATCCTGCTCGACGGCGCCGAGGCCCACCTGGACTCCCCCACCACGGCACGGAAGATGGGGATCGAGACGGTGTACCAGGACCTCGCGGTCGCACCGGAACTCGATCCGGCCGCGAACCTGTTCCTCGGCAGGGAAATCCACCGCAAGGGGATCCTCGGCAAGCTGGGAATGCTGGACAAGAAGGAAATGCGCCGCCAGGCCGTGGACGAGTTCCAGCGGCTCGGCGTGACGTTGCAGAGCACCGACGTCCCGATCGGCTCGCTTTCGGGCGGGCAGCGCCAAAGCGTCGCGGTCGCGCGGTCGGTCGTCTGGGCCTCGAAGGTCGTGTTCATGGACGAGCCGACGGCCGCGCTCGGCGTCGTGCAGCGCGAACGCGTGCTCGACGTGATCAAGAAGGTGCGGGACAAGGGCATCGCCGTCGTGCTGATCAGCCACAACATGCCCGAGGTGCTGTCGGTGGCCGACCGCATCGAGGTGCTGCGGCTCGGCAAGCGCGTCGCCCGGTTCACCGGCGCCGACACGAAACTGGAAGACCTGGTCGCCGCGATGACGGGCGCCCTCGTACAAGAGGAGGCGGCGTGACCGTGTCCACTCCGACGAAGAAGGACCCCGAGATCCAGACGTCCGTGGACGGCGGCTTCGGCAAGCGGTCGATCGGCCAGCGGCTGATCGGGGCCAACACGTTCTGGATCGCACTGGTGCTGCTGGCGCTGATCATCGTGTTCACCGCGATCGCGCCCGCCGAGTTCGCGACGCTGTTCACCTTCCAGACGCTGCTCATCGAGACCTCGGTGCTGCTGGTGCTCTCGGTCGGCATGACGTTCGTGATCATCACCTCGGGCATCGACCTGTCGGTCGGTTCCGTGCTGATCTTCGCGGGCATGGTGGCCGGCAAGACGATGGAGGCGATGAGCCCCGGCGGCGACGCGACCAAGGCCGGCTGGGACGTCATCCTGGTCGGACTCCTGGCGGCGGTCGTCGCGGGCACGATCTGGGGGCTCATCAACGGTTTCCTGATCGCGGTGGCGAACATCCCGCCGCTGATCGTCACGCTCGGCACGATGGGTGCCGCGCTCGGCGCCGCGTACCTGCTGAACAACGGGTCCGACGTGCGCAGCGTGCCGACCGAGCTCAACAAGACGCTCGGCTACGGGACATCGTTCGGCGGGGTGCCGAACCTGGTGCTGGTGGCCGTGGTGATCACGCTGATCGGCGCGTGGCTGTTGCACACCACCAAATTCGGCCGCTACACCTACGCCGTCGGCTCCAACGCCGAGGGCGCGCGCCGGGCGGGCATCGGGGTGACCGCGCACCTGCTGAAGGTGTACACGCTCACCGGTTTCCTCGCCGGTGTCGCCGGTTTCCTCTCGCTGGCGTACTACGCGTCGACGACGATTTCGGCGCACACCACCGACAACCTCAACGCCATCGCCGCCACGGTGATGGGCGGTACGAGTCTCTTCGGCGGTGTCGGTTCGGTGCTGGGCACGGTGATCGGCGTGTTCATCCCGGCGGTGCTGAAGAAGGGCTTCAACATCACGCAGGTCCAGGACTTCTGGCAGATGATCGCGGTCGGCGCGGTGCTGATCGCCGCGGTCTGGTTCGACCAGCGGCGCCGTCGTCGCCGCAACTCTCGTTAGTTCTCCCTACGCACAAAGAGGTGCAATCCCCATGAAGAAGACCCTGCTCGTCACCGGTGCCGCCCTTTCCGCGGCCCTCCTGCTGACCGCCTGCGGTGGCGGCACCGTCGGCCAGTCGTCGTCGGGCGACTCCGGCGCGAAGACCAACACCAAGAAGCTGTCGCTGATCCCGGGTGTGCAGGCCGAGCCGTTCTACATCTCGATGCAGTGCGGTGCCGAAGCCGAGGCCAAGAAGTCCGGCTACGAGATCACCACGCAGGCGCCGCAGAAATTCGACGCGGCCATGCAGACCCAGCTCGTCAACGCGCTGGGCTCCAACCCGCCCGCCGCGCTGCTGATCGCGCCGACCGACGCGCAGGCGATGCTCGCGCCGATCCAGCAGGTCAAGGGCCGCGGCGCGAAGATCATCGAGGTCGACACCGCGCTGAAGGACACCAGCGTGGCGGAGTCGTCGATCTCCTCCGACAACGCCGAGGGCGGCAAGCTCGCCGCGAAGACGATGTCGGAACTGGCCGCGGGCAAGACCGGCTCGGTGCTGGTGCTCGACACCATCGCGGGCACCTCGACCACGAACACCCGCGCGAAGGGATTCGAGGACGAGCTGAAGAACTACCCGAACCTGAAGTCGGCGGGCGTGCAGTTCACCCAGAACGAGCCCGACCAGGCCGCGTCCAAGGTGACCGCCGCGCTGGCGTCCACCCCGGACCTGATCGGCATCTTCGCGACCAACCTCAACACCGGTGAGGGCGCCGCGACCGGTCTGCGGAACGCGGGCAAGGTCGGCGCGGTCAACCTGATCGGCTTCGACGCCTCGCCGTCGGAGATCGAGGGCCTGAAGAAGGGCGAGTACCAGGGCCTCATCGCGCAGGACCCGGCCTCCATCGGGCAGCAGGGCGTCCAGCAGGCCATCGCGGCGCTGGAGGGCAAGCCGGTCACGCGCAACCTGACCGCTTCGCTGCACTCCATCACCAAGGCGAACATGGACGCGAACGCGCAGTACTTCTACAAGCAGAGCTGCTGACGCACCGGCGGAACAGCGTGGGTCGGGTTGGTCGTGAGTGGTAAGTGTCGTTCTAACGACACTTACCACTCACGACCACCTGGACCGGCGGCTCACTCGAGCTCCAGGCGCGTCGTGGGTGGAGCGAGCCGCTCCAGCGCCGCGTACAGCCGCGCGCCCCCGCCCAAGTGCCCCAGCGCGTAGAGGTACTCGCCGTCCTCCAGAAGCACCTCGGGTCCGGAACCGGTCCACTCGAGCCGGTAGTGCCACCAGTGCATCCAGCGCCCCACCCGGCGTTTCTCGCGCCAGACCCGCAGCCGGGTCACCTCGGTCCAGCGCACCTCGAAGGCGTCTTCCCTGGCCGCCACCGCGAAGCCCGAGGCCGAGATCGTCAGGGAACCGGCCGACCGCCGCAGGCCCACCAGGATCAGCCCCGCGAAAACCACGCTGAGCAGGCCGAACAGCACCCCGTACCCGGTCTGCCGGGCATGTCCGGCCAGTGACACGACTACGGCCACCACACCTCCGGCGCCGAAGACCACGAAACCGACCAGTGCGAGCCGACGCATCACGACGTCCAGGCGCAGCACCACAGCATCACCGGGGACCATGCCCGGAGCGTAACCGGCGAAACCACGCACCGACGTTAGGATCTAGGCCCCGACGTCGTGGAGGAGGCCGGATGACCACCCGTCTGCCCTGGCGTCCCGCCGCGAACGCGGATCCGGTGCCGGTGCTCGCCGCCGCCCAGCGCGTCTCCGACGATCTGATGGACGGCCTCGCCGGACCCCGCGCCCGCCACGCCACGCACGGCCTCCGCAGGCTGTTCGGGGTCCCCGGCCTCGGGCTCACCGACCTTTCCGGCTCGCTCCTGTGGTCCGGCCGTCCGGCGGCCGACGACGTCGTCGCCTCCGCGCTCGACGAGGTCCTCCATTCCGAGACGCCGGTGTCCGAACCCGGGCTGCTGGCGCTGCCGCTGCACGTCCACGACGAACTGGCCGGGGTCCTTCTGGTCACCGAAGGGACGAACGCCGTCGCGAGGCAGGCCGCCGAGCTAGTCGTCCACGCGCTCGAACGCGGCAGGCTGGAAGCGTCCGCCGAGCAGGCCGCGGAGGCGGAACTGCGCGCACTGCGTGCCGAGATCTCGCCGCATTTCGTCTACAACGCGCTCACGGTGATCTCGTCGCTGGTCCGCTCCGACCCGGACCGCGCCCGTGACCTGATGCTCGACTTCGCCGACTACACCCGCTACAGCCTCGCCCGGCACGGCGAGTACACGATGGTCGCCGAGGAGTTCCGCGCCATCGAGACGTACCTCGCGTTGCAGCGCGCGGTGCTCGGCGAGCGGCTCCGGGTGCAGGTGCGCGTCGCGCCGGAGGTGCTGGCCGTCGCGGTGCCGTATCTCGTGCTGGAACCGTTGGTGGAGAACGCGATCCGGCACGGGATCGAGCCGCGCGCCGAGGCCGGGTCCATCCAGGTGCAGGGAATGGCGGAAGGGAACGACTGCGTGATCAGCGTCGAGGACGACGGTCTCGGCATGGACCCCGCCCGCGCGGCGGCGATCCTGGCCGGGCGCGGCGACGACGGCGGCGTCGGACTGGCCAATGTGGACAGACGGCTGCGCAGCGTCTACGGACCGTGGTACGGCCTGACGGTCGAGACCGAGACCGGCGCGGGCACCAGGGTCGTGGTGCGCGTGCCCCGATTCCAGCCGGGGGTGCTGCCGTGACGAACGGGTTGCGGGTGCTGGCGGTCGACGACGTCCCGCCCGCCCTCGACGAGCTGTGCAGCCTGCTGCGCGAGGCCCCGGAAGTCGCCGAGGTGGTCGCGGCCGGTGACGCGCTCAGCGCGCTCAAGCTGTTGCAGGGCAGTCATTTCGACGCCGTCTTCCTCGACATCTCCATGCCCGGTCTCGACGGGCTCGAACTCGCGTCACTGCTGGCGCGGCTCAGCGAACCGCCGGTGATCGTGTTCGTCACCGCGCACGACGGGCACGCCGTCGCCGCGTACGGCATCGGCGCCGTCGACTACCTGCTCAAACCGGTCCGCGCGGAACGACTGTCGGCGGCACTGTCCAAAGTGGTCCGGATGGCGGGCAACCAGGACGGCGAGCCGAAACCGGCGCCGGACGCGATGTCCGCGCTGCCGGTGGAATCCGGCGGGCGCACCCGGTACGTCCGGCGCGACGACGTCCAGTTCGTCGAGGCGCACGGCGATTACGTCCGGCTGCACACGAAGTCCGGCGTCCACGTCACGCGGATGCCCATCTCCCGGCTCGAAGAGTATTGGGAGGGAACGGGTTTCACCCGGGTGCACCGGGGTTTCCTGCTCGCCGTGGACGCGGTGCTCGAACTGCGCAGCGACACCACCGGCGGGCTGCTCGCGCACACCGAGGCGGGCGA
Source organism: Amycolatopsis azurea DSM 43854 (assembly GCF_001995215.1). Classification (GTDB taxonomy): domain Bacteria; phylum Actinomycetota; class Actinomycetes; order Mycobacteriales; family Pseudonocardiaceae; genus Amycolatopsis; species Amycolatopsis azurea. The sequence goes on along the minus strand of NZ_MUXN01000003.1, from coordinate 3,846 downwards.
CGTCCCGGTGAGCCGCCGCCACGCGCGCGACCTGCGGGACCGGCTGCTCGCCGCCGCGCAACGCGGTGAGCTGGGCCGGGGAAGCCGCGCGTGAGCCGCGTCAAACGGGTCGCCGTCACCAGCCCGCAGACCCGGCTCGCGCATTCGCGGCGCCGGGCGCGCGGACGCTGGCGGGTCCCCCGGCTGGCGGCGGGCGACGCCGAACGCGCGGACCGGCTGTACCGGGCCCAGCGCCGTCGCGGGCTCCCCGCGCTGGCCGGGATGTTCGGGCTGGTGTTCGGGCTCCCGCTGGTGTTCGGGCTGTTCCCCGGGCTGGATTCGGTGCGGCTGCTGGGCATCCCGCTGTCCTGGCTGATGATCGCGATCCTCCCGTACCCGGCCATGGCGCTGCTTTCGTGGTGGCAGCTGCGCCGGGCGGAAAAGATCGAGGACGACTAGTGGTCGCGGCGCTCTCGGTGGCCCCCGTCGTGCTGGTCACCCTGCTGATCGGGTTGCGCGGCGTCGCCGCCATGCGCACGACGTCGGACTTCCTCGTCGCCTCGCGCCGGATCTCGCCGCTGGTCAACTCCGCCGCGGTCTCCGGCGAATACCTGTCCGCGGCGTCGTTCCTCGGCGTCGCGGGGCTGGTGGTGAAAGACGGCATCGGCGCGCTCTGGTACCCGGTCGGGTTCACCGCCGGGTACATCGCGATGCTGGTGCTCGTCGCGGCGCCGATGCGGCGTTCCGGCGCGCTCACCGTGCCGGACTTCGCCGAGGCCCGGCTCGCCTCGCCCGCCCTGCGCCGTCTCGCCGCGCTCGTCGTCCTGGTGATCGGAACCCTTTACCTGGTACCGCAATTCAGGACCGCGGGGCTCGTGCTGACCGCCGTCGGCGGGACGCCGTACTGGGTCGGCGTCGTCATCGCGGGCACCGCCGTCAGCGCGACACTGGCGCTCGGCGGGATGCGGGCGGCGACCTACGTCCAGGCGTTCCAATTCGTGCTGAAGCTGTTGCTGTTCATCGTTCCCGCGATCTGGCTGGTCTCCCAGGTCTCCCCGGAGGAACGGTCGGCTTCGGTGCATCCGGTGGAGTTCACCCACTTCGCGCGCGACACCAAGCTGTCCTTCGAGATCGACGTGACGCTGACCCTGCGCGAGCCGACCACGCTGCTCACCCCGGAAAAGCACGTCGTGCCACCGGGAGAGCTGGTGGCCAGGAGCGGCGAAACACTGGAATTCGCTTCGGGCGCACCGGTTCCCGCCGTCCGGGGCGGTGCGCCGCTCGGCGGTCCGGACTGGCAACGGCCGCTGCTCGACCTCGGCGACCACGGCTACCCGCTGCTGGGCACCTGGGCGATCCTGATCGCCACCATGCTCGGCACGATGGGCCTGCCGCACGTCCTGATGCGCTTCCACACCAGCCCGGACGGCCGCGCCGCCCGCCGGACCGCGGCGATCACCGTCGCCCTGCTCGGCGTTTTCTACCTGTTCCCAGGGGTTTACGGCGTCTTCGGCCGGGTGCTGGTGCCGGAGCTGTACGTCTCCGGTGCGACCGACACCGTCGTCGTCGCGCTGCCGGCGCAGATCGACGACGGCTGGGCGGGGTCGCTGTTCACCGGATTGCTGACGGCGGGCGCGTTCGCCGCGTTCCTGGCGACGTCGCTCGGCCTGCTGCTGGTGATCTCCGGCGCGATCGCGCACGACCTCGCGCCCGGTGGACTGCGGAGACTGCGATGGTCGGTGCTCGGAGCAGCCGCGGTGATGGTCCTGCTCGCGTTGCCGTCGGCCAGATTGGACGCGGGCGTCCTCGTCACCTGGGGTTTCACCGTGGCCGCGTCGACGTTCTGCCCGCTTCTGGTACTCGGAATCTGGTGGAACCGGCTCACCGCGGCGGGCGCGATCAGCGGTGTCCTCACCGGACTGGTCGCGTCCTCGGGCTCGATCCTCGTGGCCCTGTTCGCCCCGAGCCTGAGCGGTCTGCCCGCGATCCTGATCTCCCAGCCCGCGCCGTGGTCGGTTCCACTGGCATTCGGCGTAATGATCGTGGTTTCCTGGCGGGGCAGGCCGCCGGCCTGGTCGACCGCCGCCATGCTGCGGCTGCATTTGGACGATCGCACGGCCGAGACCCCTTCGTCGTGGTCCGAGTACCGTTCGTCGACCGTTCGTCGTCTCGGCAGGCGTTTGAACCGCTGAAGGTTCCGGTCCAGTTGCCCCCTCCCTAACGTGTCGCGGAACACATTGGCGGCGCGAGGAGAGCACGATGAGTACCGAAACGGACACTCAGGGTCCGCCCGAAGTGGACTGGGACAAGGCCCACGACAGCCCCGAGTTCAAGGAACTGCGCTCGCGACTGCGCCGGTTCGTCTTTCCCGTCTCGGCGCTGTTCCTCGTCTGGTACCTGCTCTACGTACTGCTCGCCGACTACGCGCACGGCTTCATGAGCACGAAGCTGGTCGGCAACATCACCGTCGGCCTGGTCTTCGGTCTGCTGCAGTTCGTTTCGACGTTCGTGATCACCGGGCTCTACGTCCGCTACGCGAACAAGAAACTCGACCCCATCGCGGAGAAGATCCGCACGGACCTCGAGAGTGAGACCAAATGACACTCGCCGCCGGAGTCGAGGGAAGCAACCCCGCACTCAACATCACCATCTTCGGCCTCTTCGTGGTGGTGACGCTGTTCGTCGTGTTCCGGGCCAGCCGCAACACGAAGACGGCGTCGGACTACTACGCCGCGGGCCGCGCGTTCACCGGTCCGCAGAACGGCGTCGCCATCGCCGGTGACTACCTGTCCGCCGCGTCGTTCCTCGGGATCGCGGGCGCGATCGCCGTCTACGGCTACGACGGCTTCCTCTACTCCATCGGCTTCCTGGTGGCGTGGCTGGTCGCGCTGCTGCTGGTCGCGGAACTGCTGCGCAACACCGGCAAGTTCACCATGGGCGACGTGCTGGCCTTCCGGATGAAGCAGCGCCCGGTGCGGGCCGCGGCGGCGACGTCCACCCTGGCCGTGTCGTTCTTCTACCTGCTGGCGCAGATGGCGGGTGCCGGTGGCCTCGTCGCGCTGCTGCTCGGGATCGAGAGCAAGGCCGGGCAGGCCGCGATCATCGTGATCGTCGGCATCATCATGATCGCCTACGTGCTCATCGGCGGCATGAAGGGCACCACCTGGGTCCAGATCATCAAGGCGGCGCTGCTCATCGTCGGCGCGCTGGCGATGACGCTGTGGGTGCTCGGCATGTACGGCTTCAACCTTTCCTCGCTGCTGCAAGGCGCCGTGGACAAGGCGGGCAAGGCCGGTGAGGCGCTGCTCGGGCCGGGCAACCAGTACGGCAAGACCGGCACCACCAAACTGGACTTCCTCTCACTCGGCATCGCGCTGGTGCTCGGCACCGCGGGCCTGCCGCACGTCCTGATGCGCTTCTACACCGTGCCGACGGCGAAGGAAGCCCGCCGTTCCGTGGTGTGGGCGATCGGCCTGATCGGCGTCTTCTACCTGTTCACCCTGGTGCTCGGCTACGGCGCGGGCGCGCTGGTCGGCGCGGACAAGATCAAGGCGGCGCCCGGTGGCGTGAACTCGGCCGCCCCGCTGCTGGCGCTGGAACTCGGCGGGCCGATCCTGCTCGGCCTGATCGCGGCGATCGCCTTCGCGACGATCCTCGCGGTGGTCGCGGGCCTGACGATCACGGCGTCGGCGTCGTTCGCACACGACGTCTACGCCAACGTGATCAAGAAGGGCAAGGCGACACCGGCTTCGGAGGTGAAGGTCGCCCGGATCACCGCGCTGGTGATCGGCGCGGTCGCGATCCTCGGCGGCATCCTCGCCAACGGGCAGAACATCGCGTTCCTCGTGGCGCTGGCGTTCGCGGTGG
>NZ_MUXN01000029.1:46897-80956 GCF_001995215.1 Amycolatopsis azurea DSM 43854 | reverse complement strand
GCCTACGTAAGGTTCTGGCCGCCGAGGAGGTGAGCTGAGCGGGTCAGCTCGGGCGCGCCTCGTCGGTGAACTGCTCGGCGAACTCGTCGGTCGGCGGGATCTCCTGGATCACGTCGATCAGCACGCCGTTGGGGTCCGCGACGATGAAGTGCCGCTGTCCGAATTCCTCGCTGCGCAACGAAAGCACCTCGGGCAGCCCCGCACCCCCGACCAGCCGCCGGTGCTCGGCGTCGACGTCTTCGACCTCGAAGTTCAGCAACAGCCCCCGCACGGGTTCGCCGAACCCGGCGGGAATGGTTTCGTGGCCGGGGGCGAGGATCGCGAGCTCCCACTCGTCGCGTTTGAGGCTGACGTACCAGTCGGCCTCGAACGTGAGCTCGAAGCCGAAGTGGTCGCGGTAGAAGTCCCGCGTCTCGGCGATCTTCTCGGTCATGAGAACGGGATAGAAGCTGGTCAGACGCATGATTCCCCTTGCTTCGCAAACAATACCGACCGTCGGTTTGTTTTTTCGAAGTTAGCCAACCGACGGTCGGTATGTCAAGATGCCGGCATGGCCCGCACGAAGCAGCAGCAGCGCGAAGAGACGATGGAGGCATTGACCGCCACCGCTCGCCGGCTGTTCGCCGAACACGGATACGGCAAGGTCGGACTGGAGACCATCGCGCAGACCGCGGGCGTGAGCAAAGGCGCGCTCTACCACCACTTCAGCAGCAAGGCGGACCTGTTCCGGCACGTACTCGGCGTCGTGCAGCACGACGTCGGAGAGCAGATCGCGCGGGCCGCGGACGCCGCGCCCGACTCCTGGACGGGACTGCTGGCGGGATGCCGCGCCTTCCTCGCCGCGGCGACCGATCCGGAGACCCAGCAGATCATGCTGCTCGACGGTCCCGCGGTGGTCGGCTGGCAGGACTGGCGCGAACTCGACGCGGAGTCCTCCGCCCGGCACCTCGCCGAAGCACTGACCGGTCTGATGACCGAGGGCGTCCTGACGAAACGTCCCGTCGAACCGTTGGTGCGCCTGCTATCCGGCGCGATGAACGAGGCCGCCGTCTGGCTGGCGCACTCCCCCGACCCGCAAGCCGATCTCGCCGCGACCATGGACACGCTGACGCCGATGATCGAAGCGTTGCGCTAAGTGCTCGCGATTGGCCCAGCCAGAACCCCAGCACCGATGTCCCCAATGTGGCTTTGGGGACGCTGAGTGTCCCCAAAGCCACATTGGGGACACACCGACACGGGCACAGACACGAAAAGCCCCACCCGTTTCCGGGTGGGGCCTTCACTGCGGTGGGCGATACTGGGATCGAACCAGTGACCTCTTCGGTGTGAACGAAGCGCTCTCCCCCTGAGCTAATCGCCCGCGGTACGAACTCCGGTTCACCTGGGGAAGCGAACCTGGTGCGCGATACTGGGATTGAACCAGTGACCTCTTCCGTGTCAGGGAAGCGCTCTCCCGCTGAGCTAAACGCGCGTGATGTAGTTGTTCGTACGAGAGATACCTTAGCGGACCCCGTTTCCGGGCCCGTCACAGGGGGTAGCCTATCCGCGAGGCTCAGGGTTTCGGCAGCCGCGAAGCGACGGAGCCCGCGATCTCCTTCGCCCGGTCGCAGGGGCTCGCGCTCCCCTCACGTGCGAGCAGCCGGACGGCGACGTGTTCCGCCTCGCGATCAGGGAGCGCGCGGTGCTGCCAGGTCACGGCGCAGTTCGAGCCGCCGAACTCCCGGACGCCGCCGGTGACGCCGCTGCCGAGGTCGGCCGGCGTCCCGTCTGGCACGTACGCGCCCCGCTGCAACTCGACGGTCAGCGTGTCCCCGCCGCCCACCCACTCGCAGATCCGCAACGTCCGCGGCGCGGACTGCGCGTTGGGCACGTTCTTGCCGATGACAGCCGGATCCGCGACCGCGCACGGGTCGAGCGGGAGGATGCTCGCGGGCTCACCGGGGCGGTCGACCTCGTGCGTGCGCAGCCGGGTGAGGGCCGCACTCAGCATGTCGTCGGCGGCCTTGCAGGGATCGCCTTCCCTGCCCGGATGGGAGACGACGACGCCGAGCCGCCGGTCCGACGGCAGTTGGGCGACCGAGTCGCATCCGCCGCTGATCGTGCTGCGCAGCAACGGAACGCCCTCGGCGGTGCGGTCGGTCCGTTCGAGACTGCTGGCGGTCACCCCTTCGCCGAGCCGGACTTCGAAGGTGACGCCCTTGAGACCGGTGTACTTGCAGCGGGCCGGGTAGCTCGAGTCCGTGTCCGCCTTCAGGGTGCCGAACTCCTGCACGAACCGGCCAGCGAGCACCTTGCACGGATCCACCAGGCGCAGGCGTTCCGCGCCAAGCGCCTCGGTCGCCGCCAGCGACGTCGTTCCCGGGCTCTCCGGTTTGGCGTAGTCGGCGATGGAGAGGCCGAGCGCCACGATCCCGGCGACCACCAGCAGGACGACTCCGGCCAGCGAGCCGAACAGGATCTTTTTCGTCCGCGGAGCCATCTTCTTCGGCGGCGGCCGCCAGATCGGCAGCGGCAGGGCCAGCACCGAACGCACTTCGGTGTCCTGCTGCCGGATCCGGGCGTGCACGGCGGGCGGCCAGGGCGCCACCCCCGGCGGCACCGGACCGAGGTGGTCCAGGATCTGTTCCGGGGTCGGCCTCCGTGCGGGGTCTTTGGCCAGGCAGGGTTCGGCGAGCCGCCGGATCTCGTCCGGGACGGCGCTGAGGTCCGCGGCGGTGTGCACGACGTTATACAGCGTCTGCGGCGCGGTCGGGCCGGTGAACGGGCCGCGTCCGGTGGCCGCCATGACCAGGATCGCGCCGAGGGAGAACACGTCGCTCGCGCCGGTGACCTGCCCGCTTCCCGCCTGTTCCGGGGACATGAACGCGGGCGAGCCGATGATCGCGCCCGTCCCGGTGAGTTCCTGCGCCTCTTCCGCCGCCCGTGCGATGCCGAAGTCGATCACCCTGGGGCCGTCACTCGTCAGGATGATGTTGCTGGGCTTGAGGTCGCGGTGGATCAGCCCGGCGCGGTGGATCTCGGTCAGCGCGGCGGCGAGCCCGGACGCCAGCAGGCGGACCGGCTCGGCGGGCAGCGGCCCGGCGGCGTCCACCGCCTCCTTCAACGACGGCCCGGTGACGAAGACCGAGGCGAGCCACGGGGTTTCCGCTTCGGCGTCGGCGTCCATCACCGCGGCGGTGTAGGCGCCGGAGACCAGCCGCGAGGTGGCGACCTCGCGGCGGAACCGTTCGCGGAAGCGCGAATCGTGCGCGAACTGGGCGTGCAGCTGCTTGACCGCGACGAGCCTGCCGTCCGGGGCCAGGCCGAGCACCACCCGCCCCATGCCGCCTTCACCGAGTTCGGCGATGATCCGGTACGGGCCGATCTGGCGGGGTTCGCCGGGGTTCAACGGTTTCACTGATCAGCCCTACGGTTTCGGGAGTTTCGGCAGCAACGCCTCGGCGAAGCCCTTCGCCTTGTCGCAGGCTTGGGCGGCGGTCAGTTTCGTCCCGCTCGTGCCGAAGGTCAGTTCGACGTTCTCGCCCGCCCGGTCGCTGATCGGCCGGTGCTGCCAGGTCAGCGAGCAGGTCGAGCGCGCGACACCGTCGTCGGCCTCGGCGAGGTACACGGTCTTGCCGCCGATGTCCAGCGTCGCGGTGTTCGAGTAGTACGAGTCCTTCGACTGGACCGGCGGATAGCTCTTCAGGAGCTTCAGCCGCAGGCTGCCCGCCGCGTCGTACCGGCATTCGTGCAGATGCTCGCGGATGGCTTCGACCACGGGCCCGATCAGCCGGTCCGCCGTCGCCGGGCCGACCAGCGCGCACGGGTCCAGCGGCGCCAGCGTGCCCGCCGGCAGTTCGCGTTCCTGGCCGCCCGCCCTGATCCGTTTCACCGTGTCGGTCAGCGCGGCTTTCACCGCCGCGCACGCTTCGTCCTTTGTGGACATCGAGTTCACCCGGGCGCTGAGCTGGGTGTTCTGCACCCCGGTGACAGGGACGGAGACACCGCAGGAGTCGCCGGATCCCTTGAGGGTCAGCGGAAGTCCTTCGAGTTCGCCGCTCGGTTCGCCGTTGACCAGGCCGCCCGCGATGTCGAGATCCAGCCATGTGCCCGCGGGCGAGTCGTACGTGCACGAGTCGAAGTCGACGGAGTTCTTCTTGCTCAGCTTCCCGAGTCCGGGCACGGTGCGCCCTTCGAGCACCTTGCACAGGTCGACCTTGCGCAGGTTGTCCGGGCCGAGCGGATCCGCGTTGACGGGCGTGGTCTCCGGTACGTCCGGGACCGCCGGGCTGCTCGGCGCCGCGGCGGCCGGAGGCGGATCGTCCCCGTTCAGCGACACCGCGGCGACGACGCCACCGACGAGCAGCACCACGGCCGCCGCGGCGAGTCCCGCGTAGAGGCCGCGCCGGGACCGCTTCGGCGGTGGCGGGTTCAGCAGCCGCCGGACCTCCGCCTGCTGGGTCTCGATGAGGTGCGACACCGCAGGCGGCCACGGCGTGACCATCGGCGGGATCGGGCCCAGCCGCTCCAGCACCCAGGCCGGGGACGGCCGGTCCGCCGGGTTCTTCGCCAAGCACGGCTCGACGATCTGCCGGAGTTCCGGCGCCAGGTGCCGCAGGTCGGGCTGGACGTGCACGACGTTGTAGAGCGTGTGCGGGGTGGACGTCCCGGTGAAGGGGTTCGATCCGGTCGCGGCCATCACCAGCAGCGCGCCGAAGGAGAACATGTCGCTCGCCGGGGTCAGCGGTCTGCCCTCGGCCTGTTCGGGCGACATGAACCCGGGCGAGCCGATCACCGCGCCGGTGTGCGTGAGTTCGGAGTCGCCTTCGACGGCGCGGGCGATCCCGAAGTCGATCACCCGGGGGCCGTCACCGGTGAGGATGACGTTGCTCGGCTTCAGGTCCCGGTGGATCAGCCCGGCGCGGTGGATGTCACCCAGCGCCAGCGCGAGCCCCGCGGCGAGATGCCGGACGGCCATCGGAGGCAGCGGCCCGCCCGCCGAGACCGCCTCCGAAAGCGCCGGTCCCGGCACGAACACCGAGGCGAGCCACGGCGTCGGCGCGTTCGGATCGGCGTCCATGACCGGGGCGGTGTACGCGCCGGACACCAGACGCGACGTTTCGACCTCCCGCCGGAACCGCTCGCGGAAGCCGGGGTCCTGCGCGAAACCCGGGTGGACCTGTTTGATCGCGACCAGGCGCCCGTCGGACGAGGTCCCGAGCAGCACCCGGCCCATCCCGCCCTCGCCGAGCGCGGCGAACACCCGGTAGCGCCCCACGCCGGTGGGTTCGCCGGTGTTCAACGGCTTCACGAAAGGCCCCCTTGGTCCGGGCGATGGTACAAAACCACCCGGAAGTGTCACGCAGGGCGTCGGTCCGACCGGCCGAAATCCTTCAGGCGAAGGCTGTTGGACACGACGAGCACGGACGACAGGGACATCGCCGCCCCGGCGATCAGCGGGTTCAGCAGTCCGAGCGCGGCCAGCGGGATCGCGGCGACGTTGTAGCCGAACGCCCACGCCAGGTTCCCCCGGATGATCCGCAGCGTGCGATCGGCGAGGCGGATGGCGTCAGGAACCACGCGCAGGTCCTCGCGGACCAGCACGATGTCGGCCGAGCGCAGCGCGATGTCACTGCCCTGGGCCATCGCCATGCCGAGATCGGCGGTGGCCAGCGCCGGGCCGTCGTTGATCCCGTCGCCGACCATCGCGACTCGCGCTCCCCCGACCCTCAGCTCCTCGACGACCTGGGCTTTCTCCGCGGGCAGGACCCCGGCGCGCACGTCCGGGACGCCGATCTCGTCCGCGATCGCGCGGGCGGCCGCTTCGTTGTCGCCGGTCAGCAGCACGGTCCGCAGGCCGAGCGCGTGCAGATCGGCGACGGCGGCCCGCGCCGACGGCTTCACGACGTCGCGGATCACCAGGTACCCGGCGACCCGGCCGTCCACCGCGACGAGGATCGCCGTCGCCCCGTCTCGCTCGGCGGCCGCGAAGTCCTCAGGGACGCCGATCCCGCGATCGGTGAACAAACGCGCGTTGCCGACGAGGACCTCGCGTCCCTCGACCTCGCCCTTCGCGCCGAGCCCCGGCAGCGCGCCGAACCCTTCGACCCCGGGCAGATCCGGCAGTTCGGCTCGCGCCGCGGTGACGACGGCGGCCGCGATGGCGTGTTCCGACCCGGCTTCCACGGCTCCGGCGTACCGCAGCACTTCGCCGGCGGTGAACCCGTCGGCAGGAAGGCACGCGGTGACGGTCATCTTCCCGGTGGTGACGGTGCCGGTCTTGTCCAGGACGACGGTGTCCACCGTGCGGCTCGCCTCGAGCGCGTCGGGCCCCTTGATCAGGATGCCCAGCTGGGCGCCGCGGCCGACGCCCGCCATGAGCGCGGTCGGCGTGGCCAGCCCGAGCGCGCACGGGCAGGCGATGATCAGGACGGCGACCGCCGCCGCGAAACCCTCGCGGGCGGGAGCACCGCTGAGCAGCCACACCGCCAGGGTCAGCACCGCCACGCCGAGGACGACGGGGACGAACACCGCGCAGATCCGGTCGACCAGACGTTGCACGGATGCTTTGCGGGCCTGCGCGCGTTCCGCCAGCGCGGTCATCTGGGCCAGCTGGGTGTGCGCGCCGACCGCTGTCGCGCGGACGACCAGCCTGCCGTCCCGGTTCACCGAGGCGCCGACGACCCGGTCCCCCTCGGCGACTTCCGCCGGCACCGGCTCCCCGGTCACCGCACTGACATCCACAGTGGACAGTCCACTGTCGACGATCCCGTCCGCGGCGATCGACTCCCCCGGTTTCACCACGAACAGGTCGCCGACGGCCAGTTCGCCGATCGGGACCATCCGCTCGGCGCCGTCCCGCAGCACCCGGACGTCCTTGGCGGCCAAGGCGTCCAGCGCGGCCAGGAGCCCGGCGGCGCTGCGCCTCGACCGGCTCTCGAAGTACCGGCCCGCCAGCAGGAAGGTGGTCACCCCGGCGGCGACGTCGAGGTAGATCGCGTCCGCCCCGGCCGCCGTCGGCCCGAAGCCGATCCAGTACCCGGGTTCGGTGCCGCCTGCGAAGGCGGACCACGCCGACCACGCGAACGAGGAGAGCACTCCCAGCGACACCAGGGTGTCCATACTGGACGAACGATGGCGAAGGTTCCGGAGTGTGGCCCGATGGAACGGTAAGGCCGACCAGAACACCACGGGTACGGCCAGGACGAGGCACAGCAGTTCCCAGCCGGGGAAACGCAGCCGCGGCACCAGGGCGAGGGTGATCGAGAGGTTCCCCAGCGGGATCGCCAGCAGGGCGGCGACGACCAGCCGTCGCCGGAGATCGCGGACCCGGGCGAAACCGGTGTCCGGATCCTCGTCCCCGCGGACCTCCGCCGTGTAGCCGGATTTGCGGACGCGCTCGATGAGGACGTCGTCGGACAGCGCTTCGGGCACCTGCACGGTGGCGCGCTCGGTCGCGTAGTTCACCGACGCGCGGACGCCGTCCAGCTTGTTCAGTGTGCGTTCCACCCGCGCTGAACAAGCGGCGCAGGTCATCCCCGACACGGTCAGCTCCACCGTGCGGACGGCGGCCTCCGGCGCGGAAATCGTCATTTCGTGGCACTCCCAGGATTCACCAGTGGTTCCTTGGTGGTGGAACAGGTGTCCCGGGTGGTGTCGCCAGGCAGATTACCGCCGCCGGGAACCGAACCCGTCGGCGGCCCGACTACTGCGATGGTGGTGAGAACAGATGTCCCAGGAGAAGGTTTGCGTGACTGGATGGACGACTCGTGTGTCGTCCATCCAGTCACGAGAAACTACCGGTTCGGTCCAGCAAACGTTGCGAAAGCCACTTTCGCAACGTTGAGGGTTGCGAAAGTGGCTTTCGCGTCACCCGAGGTCGGACCGCTACGCCTTCCGTGGTGTCAGAGCGAGGTCGAAAGTGTTGCCGTCTCCCTGCACGAAAGTGCTCAGGTACGGGGTGAAAGCGCCGCAGCCGGTCAACGGCGCCAGCGCGTAGGTGCCGGTGAGCGTCCCACCGGCGGCCATGGTGAAGCCGTCGCCGGTGCGCAGTTCCGCCGTCGAGGGGGCCGACGTCTTGCAGCCCGGCCCGCTGCTGACCGGCATGCCGACGAGCGTGACGAGCGGGAGCACGGTGGTGAACCGGGGGCGCGCGACGAAACCGGTCCCGGCGAGATCGCCGCCCTGCGGTCCGTCGGCGACGAACTCGAGATCGGCCGTGCCCGGCACGAAACCGAACAGCCGGAACTCGGTGTGCGCCTTGTCGAACACCGGGCCGCCGCTGAACACCGTGGCCGCGGTGGGGCTCAGGTCGAACGCGCCGGTCAGCGGCGCGGTGGCGCCGAGCGCCTTGACGCCGGTCTTCCCGGCGACCGTGTAGCGGTGCCCCGCCGGCTTGTCGCCGAGATCGAAGGAGAGCAGGACCGCGTCCTGGCCGGGGTCGAGCGTGCAGTCCGAGGTGAACGAACCGAGTCCGGTGAACGAGCCGTCGGCCTTCTTCGGGGTCAGTCGCGTGGTGAAGTCGCCGACGGTCAGTGTGGTCTTGCCCGGTTTCGCCAGCGTCACCGTGGGCACGGAACCGGTCGCGACCGGGCTGAAGGTGCCGGACGGCGGGACATTCGTCTTGGCGACGTTCAGCGGGATGCGCACCGGGAAGGGGTTCGCGTCGCCGTTGACCAGCGTGACGCCCGCGGCCGCGGTGCCTTCGATGGTGGTGGCGCCGACGAGGTTGAGCCCGCGCGCCGCCTTGTCCGGCACGGTGACGGTGATCGTCAGCCCGGAAGTGGTGAGCGTGCCGCCGGGCGCGGTCGGGACCTCGAAGTCGGCCTTGATGTTCACGTCGAGCTTCTGCAACCCGATCAGCGGGAACGGGCAGGTGAACGACAGTTTCTTGTCCACGGGGGTGCCCGCCGCCGCGCTGCGGACGGCGACGAACAGCAGGCTGCCGGCGGTGAGCAGGACGATGAGGCCCGCCGTGAGCAGCATCCGGACGTTGATGCGAAGGGGCATGGTCGCCTTCCTGACGGCGCTAAACGGCTCTGGAACGGCACCGGTCCCCGCCGCGGGAAGCGACGGGGACCGGCTTGCCTGACTACTTCTTGGTGAGGTTCAGGTCGAGCGTGTTGCCGTCGCTCTTGGCGAACGCGCTGACCCAGTCGTTCAGCTGACCGCAGTTCTGCAGGGCAGACAGCGAGTAGGTGCCCGTCAGCTTCCCGCCCTTGAGCAGGTCGAAGTCGGGACCGGTGGTCATCTCGCTGGTGGACGGGCTGACCGTGCCACACTTCGGGTCACTGCTGATCGGGATCCCGAAGACCTGCACGCTCGGCAGGAACACGTTGAACTTGATGTGCGCCTTGAACCCGGTGCCGACGAGCTCACCGGTCTGCTTGCCGACCTGCTCGACCTTGATCTCCGACTTACCGTCGACGAACCCGAACAGCTTGAACTGGGTGGACGACGGGTCGAGCTTGAGGTCACCGGTGAACGTCTTCGACGCCAGGTCGACGTCCGCGTCGAAGCCACCGTTGATCGGCGCGGTGCTGCCGAGCGACTTCAGCGCGGTCTGCCCCTTGATGCCGAACGCGTACTTGATCCCGCCGCCACCGGGGGTGCTGGTGGGCGGGGTCGTCGGCGTGGTCGGCGTCGTGGGGGTCGTCGGCGTGGTCGGGGTGGTGGGTGTGGTCGGCGTGGTGGTGCCGCCCCCGCCGTCGCCGATCTTGATCGTGGCCAGGGTGTTGTTCTGGCCCGGGTCCTGCGTGCACGGCGCGTCGATCGTGCCGTCCGGCGTGATGCCGGTGACCGAACCGTCGGCCTTGCGCGGGGTGACCTTCAGCTGCAGGTCACCCACGGTGATCTTCGCCTCGCCGGGCTGGTTGAAGGTCAGCGAAGGCGTCTTGCCCGCCGCGTTGACCGTCATCTCGCCCGAGGTGGGGATGTTCTGCTTGGCGATGTCGTTGGGGACCTTGACCGGGAGGTTGAGCCCCGGTGCCGCCACGGTCGCCGCCGCGATGGCCTGGCCTTCCAACGTGGTGGCACCGATCAGGTTGAGCCCGCTGACCGTGTCCGCGTTGATCGTGGAGATGGCCTTGATGTCGAACGTGCCGGTCGGCTGACCGGTCTTGACCGACAGCGGAAGATCGGTGTTGATCACCACCTTCAGCGACTGCGACCCCACGAGCGGCAGGTTGCAGTGGTAGTTGAGCGGGAGCGAGATCGGATCGGCGACACTGCTCTGTGCCCCGACCACGAGTACCGCGGTGGCAAGCCCCACGGCACCGGCAGCGGCGGCGGCGACCGCCTTCTTGGTTCCTCTACGGTGACTCACGATCGTCCTTCCGTGGTATCAACGATGATACGAAACGGCGTACAATTCCCCAGAGCAATGAATATCGGCCCGAGAGAATTCTCCGGGTAGCGACGATGTCTGACGGATCGCAACCGAACAGTAAACTAACGACGCGTCCACGACGCTATCAAGTGCTTTCCCGGAAAAGTTGACGCGGTCCCGGTAAATTGTCACCCTGGCACGGTGCACGCACCCGGTTCCTAGTAGCGACACATGGGTTTCCCCAGTACAGAGCCACTGGGCGCCACCTGCGGAACCGCTGACGCGGGTGACAATCACCCGGCGCGAAATTATCTCGCGCGTGCCAATCACCTTTTCACCGTCGCCGACCGTCTTGCCTGCTGGATTCTTTCGTGAGTAACCTCGCGGTTCAGCAAGCCGGTCACCGCCGACCAGCGCGGAATCCCGCTCCTCGTGCCACGGCCGGCCCTCTTTCGCCGAATTCGACGGGGAAACCATGAAAAGAATGCGCCGCACGGCAGCGCGAATCGCGTTCGCCATCGTCTCCGCGACCGCCGCCGCGGTCCTGCTGAGCGCCTGCGGGTCCGACAAGCCCGCCGACACCGGGCGGCACGCCGACCCGGCCGCGCTCGCCTGGGTGGACAAGGTGTGCTCGGGGGTCGCGACGGGCTCGGCGAAGATCTCCCAGCCGCCCGCGTTCGACCCCGCCAACCCCCAGGGGACGAAGACCGCCATGGTGGGCTTCCTGAATTCGCTGTCGGCCGCCCTCGACGACATGGCGGGCGGGATCCGGAACGCCGGTGTGCCGCCGGTCCCGGATGGACAGTCCGCCGTGGACAAGGCCACCACCACACTCGGCGAGACCAAGACGAAGGTGTCCGCCACCCTCACGAAGATGCAGGACGCGAAGGTCACCGACCAGGCGAGCCTGCAGAAGGTGGTCGCCGACGCCGACTCCACGATGAGCGGGCTGAGCGAACCCGAAGGCCCGATCAAGCACCTTCGCGCCAACCCGGAACTGAACCTCGCGTTCGCCGAATCCACGACCTGCCGTCAGGTCTACGGCGGCAACGCCTGACCCCGACCCCGGTCCGAGCGGTGTCGCGAAAGCCACTTTCGGGACATCTGATGTCCCGAAAGTGGCTTTCGCGACGCTCACGGCCGTCTTTCTCCCTCAGCCAAGCCAACCCGACCTGGAGGCCCGGCCGTGCCGATCTCGTTCCCCCGCCCGTCCCGCCGTCTGCTCGCCGCGGCGGTGGCGACCGTCCTCGCCGCCGGTCTGCTGACCGCGCTGAGCGGGAGCCCGGCGAACTCCGCCACCCCGGCGGCGTCCGACGACTCGTTCTACACCCCGCCGTCCCCGCTTCCGGCGGGCAAGCCGGGCGACATCATCCGCTCGCGGATCTCGAAAGCCGGACCGCGTAAGGATTCCGTCAACGCGTGGCAGGTGATGTACCTGTCGACGGACGCGCTCGGGCGGCCGGACGCGGTGACCGGGACGGTGCTGGTGCCGAAGAACGTCGACCCGGCGAAGGCGCCGATCGTCTCGTTCGCGGCCGGTACGCACGGTCCGGCGTTCGACTGCACGCCGTCGAAGATGATCGACATCGGCGCGTTCTACGAGCAGTCCGGTCTCGACGACGCGCTCGACGCCGGATACGCCGTCGCGCTGACCGACTACGAGGGCTACCGCCAGGATCCGAAGACGACGTACGTGGTCGGACGGTCCGAAGGCCCGGCGGTGATCGACGTGGTCCGCGCCGCGCAGCGGCTGCCGGAGACGAAACTGTCCGCCGACGCCAAGGTGGCCTTCCGCGGGTACTCGCAGGGTGGCGGCGCGGCCGCGTGGGCCGGTGAGCTTCAGCCGACGTACGCGCCGGAACTCAACCTCGTCGGAGTCGCCGCCGGCGGTGTGCCCGCCGACCTCGTCCAGGTCACCCTGCAGCTCGATGGGAAGGCGGGGTTCGGTGTCTTCGCCTACGCCCTCGTCGGCCTGGACAACGCGTATCCCGAGCTGAAGCTGGACTCCTTCCTCAGCGACAACGGCCGTGTGAAGCTGGCGGAGATGCAGAAGAGCGCGTGCACGTTCGAGCTGCTCACCACCTACGCGAACCAGAAGATCGCCGACTACACGACCAGCGCCGGGTACGTCCGGCCGGAATGGGTCAAGCGGCTCAACGAGAACAAGCTCGGCGCGACACCGCCGAAGGTCCCGGTGTTCCTCTACCACGCCACCCAGGACCAGCTCGTGCAGTTCGCCCAGGCGGACGCGTTGCACAAGGCCTACTGCGCGGCCGGGGTCAAGACGACCTGGAAGACCTTCGACACCGACCACATCACGGCGGTCTACACCGGCAACGCCGACGTCCTGTCCTTCCTCAAGGACCGGGTCGCGGGCGTCCCGGCGACGTCGAACTGCTGAGCCCGCGGTGCTCAGAACCGCCCCCGCGTCCTTTGTGGACGGCGTGGCGGCCGGCGGTGCGCGGACCGGGAAGCGGCGTGAGCTGCTCCGGTTCGCCACCGTCGGCCTGGCCGCGTTCGGCCTCACTCTCGGGACCAACTACGGGCTCAAACTCACTGTCCTGCAAGAGAAACCGGTCACGGCGCTGGCGATCGCGACCGTCGTGGCGACGGCCTTCGCGTACCTGCTTTCCCGGCGCTGGGCGTTCCACACTCGCGGCGGCAGACGCCGTCTCCACGAGGCGACGCTGTTCTTCGCCGTCAACGCCATCGCCGTGACGATCAACCTGTGCCCGCCGCTGATCTCGCGGTACGTCCTGCGCCTCGAAGTCCCCGAAGTCAGCTTTCTCGTCCAGGAGATCGCCGACTTCGTCAGCGGGATGCTGCTGGGCACCGCGGCGGGTTCGGCGTTCCGCTGGTGGGGCTACCGGCGCTGGGTGTTCCCGGTCGCCGGAGCCCGTCAGACGTCCGCGGGGCGCAGCCTTTCCGCACGCAACGCCAATTCGATCCGCAGCCGCTGATCCGGATCGTCCAGCCGCTCGCCGAACAGCTCCGCGAGCCGCCGCAGGCGCGCCCGCACCGTCTGCGGATGCACGGCGAGCTGCCGGGCGATCTCGGGCGCGCTCCCCCGCGTCTGCACCTGCGTGAGCAGGGTCGCCGACAGCTCGTCGTGCTGCTTCGGCGCGAGCCCGGACAGCGGTTCCAGCGCCTCACCGGCCAGCTGGTCCAGCAGGAACTCGTCGGCGAGCAGCAGCAGCGTGGTGAGGTGCTCCTCGCACCAGAGCACCGGTCCGACCGTGGTGATCAGCCCCCGCCTGGCCAGTTCGGACGCGCGGCGCGCGATCCGGAACGACTCGGCGGCCTGTTCCGTCGGCACGGACACCCCGACCGTCGCCGACCAGCCGGAAGGCAGTTCCCGCAGGCCGTCGAGGTCGGTGTCGGGACAGGCCACCAGGGCGCCGGGCGCGTCGGACACGAAATCCGCGGGCACCGCCGAGGGCACGAGGCCCGACGGGAACGCGGACGCGCCGGGTTCCGCGACGAAGACGACCGCGGTGACGCGGGGCGGGATCCGCCAGCCGATGGCGACGGCGAGCGAGCCGGCGTCGGCCTGGGTGTATCCCGCGCCGGCGGTCAACAGCCGGAACAACCGGGCTCGCTGCTCCGCGGGCCCTGTCGATTCGGCCTGCGCGGCGTTGTACCCGTCCGACAGCGCCATCGTCACCTCGACGACGTCGCCGAAAAGGCACTCCGCCGCGCCGTAGAGGACGTCGCCCGACAGCTGTAGCTGACGCCCGGCCGCGGCGATCGAACGCCACAGCACCCGGCTGGTGACCCTGAACGCCGCCTGCGCGGCCTCCCGGCTGAGTCCCTGATGGAACGCGATCCGGCCCTGCGCGCGGAAATCCGCCAGCAGGTCGTTCTGCAGTAGTTCGGGGACGCCGACCCGGTCGATGGCGCGTTCGATGCCGCGCCTGGTCAGCTCGACGGCCGCCGCACGGGCCTCGCCGTCACTGAACACCTCGGCGCATTCACTGATCTCGGACACCACGCTTTCGACGCAGTGCCGGGCGATCGCCGGGATCCGGGGCCGGACGGCGTCGCCGAGTTCCCTCGGGAGGCGTTCCCACAACGCGCCAACGGGCTGCCAGCTCACGTGTGCGTTCTCCCGCTGTTGAGTAGGCCGACGATTACGGGCACGAATTCCCTTTCGTCCGCGCGCCACCGGCGCACTCGAATGCACGGAGCGTAGGACCGGCGCCACATCCGTGTCAAAAGCCGCCGCACCGAAACGCCCGTCCGTGTCACGGGCGCCGGGTATCGCGACTTTCCGTCGTCAATTCAACGTCACATTCGCGGTACACGCCGTCGGCCGATCCAGTAGAAACACTCCGGCATCCGTTCTCGTCGCTCCGACGCGGTTGCGAAAAGGGATTCATGTTTCCCGTCCCCCGGTTCGAAGAAAATCAAAGGGTGGTCTTCGTGGTCGAGTACCGCAGTTTCGGCATGCTGGCGACGCTGCCGCGTTCGCTCGGCGAAGAACTGCGTCCGTATACCGGGCACGCCGCGGCCGCCATGATCAAGCAGGTGCAGCGCTCGGTCGCCGCGTACTCACAGCCGTTGCGCGGCGTCTTCGGCCGCGTCCTGGTCGTCTCCTGCGAGCGGGCGGTGCGGCACTACGTCGACTGCATCGGCGATCCGGACCTGCCCCACGACCGCTGGATCGACTTCTACCGCATGCGCGGGCGGATCGAGTTCACCGAAGGCCGGAGCCTGGAACCTTTGCACGACAGCGCGACCATCGGCGCACGGACGGCGTGGCGGGCGATGCGGCCCATCGTGCGCGGGCTCGGCGTCGGCGCCGGAGTCGTCGCGCTCGCGGCCGAGAGCGTTTTCGTCTACGTCGACGAACTGTGCGCCACGACGATCGAGGGCTACCAGGAGGCGGAGGCCATGGCCGCGGGCGCGATCCCGCTCCGGCGTCGCCGCCTGCTGGAACTGATCGCCCAGGCGCCGGAAGGGTCCGCGTGCAGTATCGCGAGCCTGGCCGACGGCGCCGGCTGGCGGGTTCCGGGGACCGCGGCCATGGTCGCGCTCCAGCGTTCCCCTGGCGCGCCGGAGTTCCCCGCGCATCTCCTGGACGACACGGTGCTGCTCGACCTCGACTCCGCCGAGCCCTACTTGCTCACCGCTGATCCCGACACCGATCTCGCGCCCCTGAAGGACGCGCTGGACGGCTGGCGCGTGGCGGTCTCGCCCGTCGTCCCGCTCACCGACGCTCCGGCCGCCCTCCGCACCGCCCGCCGCGCGCTTCTGTTGACCAGCGAGGACGCGCCAGGGCCGGTCATCTGGTGCCGGGATCACCTCGCGACGTTGTGGCTGCTGGCCGAGGACTTCCTCGGTGCCGAGATGGCCAAACGGAGCCTCGACCCGTTCACCTCACTGAGCGAGAAACAACAGGAGCGGCTCAGCGAAACCCTGCTGGCGTGGCTGGAGACCCGTGGCGGGGCACCGGAAATCGCGCAACGACTGGGTGTCCATCCGCAGACCGTGCGGAACCGCCTCCGGCAGCTGGAGGACCTGTTCGGCGACCGGCTCAGGGACGCCGACGACCGGCTGGGCATGCAGCTCGCGCTGCGCGCGCAGCGGCTTATGCGCGCCCACCGCCGCGACGACGGGACGCCAGGGAGCTGACCCGCCGGACCCGCCGTTCCGGTGGCCGCACGGTGGGCAGCACCCAGCGGAGGCCGCGGCGGGCATGCTTCACCCTCGGCTGGTCGACGTGGAAGTCCGCCCGGCAGGCCATCGCATTTCTCCCCGTGGTGACGGGTGTTTACCGACGCTTTCCTGAATACCGGGACGATGGGAAAATGTCGATGCGGAATTGCGCGGGCGTCACGGTTTTGGCATCCCGATCGGGGTCCGGACCGGAATTCTTGTCATCCCGGTGGCAATTGCCGGACGTGTCCGGCGACACGCTGACGCGACCGCCGTTCTACCCGTTATTTTGACGCCTGACCACGGAAAGGCGGCACATGGCCCTCGAAGCGCGCACACTGACCCTGCACGGGCAGGAAATCCGGCTGCGGGAATACCGTCCGTCCACAAAGGACACCAAGGGTGAGCCGCTCGTGCTGCTGCACGGGATCTCGGGCAGCGGTGAGACCTGGGCCCCGCTGCTCGACCACTTCGAGCGGACCGGGTTCGGGCGCCGCGTCCTCGTCCCCGATCTCCCCGGCCACGGCGATTCGGGGGCGCCACGGGCCGACTACGGCCTCGGCGCGATGGCCAGCGTGGTCCGCGACATCCTCGCGCTCACCGGGAACCGGCACGCGACCATCGCCGGGCACTCCCTCGGCGGCGGGATAGCGATGCAGTTCGCCTACCAGTTCCCGGAGATGTGCGCCCGGCTGGTGCTGGTGGGCAGCGCCGGGCTCGGCCCGCAGGTGACCCCGGTACTGCGCGCGACGGCGCTTCCCGGGGCCAAGGTGACGCTGTCGGTCGCGGTCAACCCGGTCACCGTCGCGATCGCCCGCGGGCTCGCCGCGGTCGGCCGCTCGCTCGGCGGGAAGCTCTCCCCCGAGACCCGGGAGCTGACGAGGCACCTAGCGTCACTGGCCGATCCTGGCAGGCGACGGGCGTTCCTGTTCATCGCGCGGAGCCTGATCGACCTCCGCGGCCAGCGCGCGAGCGCGATCGACAAGCTCTACCTGGCCCGCGAGGTGCCCACACTCGTCGTCTGGGGCGCGCGCGATCCGCTCATCCCGGTCGCCCACGGCCGGAAGACGGCCGAACTGCTGCCGGACAGCCGCTTGACGGTGTTCGAAAATGCGAAACACTTTCCACATGTGGCCGACCCGGCCCGGTTCGGCGGCGAGCTCGACCGCTTCCTCGCCGAGACCGCGCCCGCCCGGTTGAGCCTGGACGAGGTCGTCGAGGTGCTCATCCGCGCCAGCGAGGCGGCCGAGGCGCTCGAGAAGGTCCCGGAAAAGTTGTCATCCGGACGCCATCTGAGGCCGGCCTAAATGTCACCCGCCACCGGATCGGACCACCCGTTCGGGTGTAGTCCATCCAGGTGGCCGATCAAGGCCCCGCCAGCCGTTGACAGTCCTCTCAGCCGGATTTTATGTTGCGTGAGCCACAAAATCTGGATCGGCTTCATCGTTGAAGAGGCTGATTTTGTTGCCAGCAAGGATAAAAAACATGACCGACTTGGATACCGGATTCTCGCGGCACGACCTGCGGACCGCACGGCCCGACCCCGACGTGCGTCACCCCGCCACCCCGCACCGCCAGCCACCGGGTCCGGTCCAGCGACCGCGCGCCTTCACGCCGGCACCGAGAACCCCAGTGGAGAACCGACCTGTGCGCAGCACCGGTGCGAACGGCCTGTGGGCGTCACTGCCCAGGGACATGGGCGAGCGGTTCCGGCCGCGCGCCGACCCCTTGGCCCGAGCCATCCTCCAGGAGGTGCAACGAGCCGTCCCCGAGTACGCGCAGCCGTTGGAAGGCGCGTTCGGACAGATCATCACGCAGGGTATCCGGCAGGCGATCCTGCACTGCCTCGATACCATCGGTCAGGGGACGGCCGCACTCGACAAGTGGTCGGCGGTGTTCCGCAACCTCGGCAGGGTCGAGTTCAAGGAAGGCCGCAGCCTCGACTGCCTGCAGACGGCCTACCGCGTCGGCGGTCGCGTCGCGTGGCGGCACGTCTCGGAGTTCGGGCAGGGGATCGGAGCGGACGCCGATCTCCTGTGCACCGCGGCCGAGGCGATCTTCGCTTACGTGGACGAGATTTCCGCGCTGTCCATCGAGGGCTACACGGCCGCGCAGGAACGGGCCGCGGGCACCAGGGCGAGACGCAGGCGCAGGCTGCTCGAACTGATGCTCTCCGATCCGCCGTCCTCCCCGCAGTCGATCGCCGCCCACGCCGCCAACGCCCAGTGGGCGATGCCCGCCGAGGTCACGGTCGTCGCGCTGGAGCGGCGGCTCGGCCCGATGGATCCCGACAGCGCCGACCTGGACTCCGACGTCCTGGTCGACTTCGAGGGCCCCAAGCCCTGCCTGGTCACCGGCGACCCCGACAAGCACCTGAAGGACCTCGCCGAACGGCTTCCGGGCTGGCGCGCGGTGATCGGCCCGGCCGTGCGGCTCACCGAGGCGCCGCGCTCCCTTCTGTGGGCACGCCGCACACTGCGGCTGGTCCAGCGCGGCGTCCTGCCGGACAACCCGGTCACGCGGTACAGCGATCACCTGTCCACCCTGTGGCTGCTCGCCGACGAGTTCCTGGTCCGTGAGCTGTGCACGCGCAGCCTCGCCCCGTTCGACGACCTCACGCCGAAACAGCGGGCGCGGCTCGGGGAGACGTTGCTGATCTGGCTGCAGTCCCGGGGCAGCGCTCCGGAGATCGCGAAGAAGCTCAAGGTCCACCCGCAGACCGTCCGGTACCGCATGCACCAGCTCATCGATCTCTTCGGCGACCGGTTGAACAACGCCGACGACCGGCTCGACATGGAGATCGCCCTGCGCGCGGAGGCGTTGCTCGCCGACGACTGACCAGCGTTTCCCACTCACAACGAGGTGACGAGGTGACCCGACCGCAGGATGGTCGCAGCGGGGTCGAGGCGACGTACGGCCCGCTCCTCACGCCCGCTCGGCCGGGAGGGTCGAGCGGGCGTCCCGTCCAGCTCTGGGCGCTGCTGCCGAGAGAGCTGGCGACCGTGTTCCGGCCGGTGCTCGCCGACGTGGCCGGGGAGGTGGTCCGGGAGATCCAGCGGACCATCCCCGACTACGCGCGGCCGCTGGACGGCGCGTTCGGGAAGTCGCTCAAGACCGGCGTCCAGATGGCGTTCCTGCAGTTCGTGGAGCGGGTCGGGAACCCGGAAGCGCCGTCGGAAGACCGGCGGAGCGTGTTCCTGAGCCTGGGGGTCGAGGAGTTCCACCAGGGTCGCAACGTCGACGTCCTCCAGGCGGCCTACCGGGTCGGCGCCAGGGTGACGTGGCGCCGGGTGGCCGAGGCCGGCCGCCGCGCCGGCGTGCCCTCGGCGACGCTGTGCCTGCTCGCGGAAGCCATCTTCGCCTACATCGACGAGCTGTCGGCACTGTCGGTCGAGGGGCACGCGGAGGCGCGGGAGAAGGCCGCCGGCGCGCTGGAACGACGGCGGCACCGGCTGATGGAGCTCCTGCTCGCCGAACCGCCGTCACCGCCCGAAGTCGTCAAACACGCCGCCGACCTGGCGCGCTGGGAGCTGCCGGACCTGCTCGTCGCCGTCGCCCTCGACAGGCCTTCGGACGAAGCCCCCGCGGCCGTCTCGACGGCGCTGGCCGACTTCGAAAGCCCCTCCCCCTGCCTGCTGCTCCCCGCTCCGCGACCGGACGAACGGGAGCAGTTCGCCGAAGACCTGGCGGGCTGGCGGGCCGCCGTCGGCCCCGCGGTCCCGCCCGCCTTCGCCGCACGTTCCCTGCGGGCGGCTCGGGAAGCCCTGCGGCTCGTCGATTCCGGCGCGCTCGCGGACGAGCCCGTCACGTGGTGCGTCGACCATCTTTCGCGCCTGTGGCTGCTCAAGGAACCGTTCCTGGCCGCCGAGCTGGTCCGGGAACGGCTCGGTCCGCTCGCCGGGTTGACCGGGAAGCAGCATTCGCGCCTGGCCGGGACCTTGCTGGCGTGGCTGGAGACGTGCGGGAACGTCCGTGAGGTGGCGGAACGGCTCGCGGTGCATCCGCAGACGGTGCGGTCGCGCGCTCAGGAACTGGAGGCGCTGTTCGCCGACGGGCTGCGGGATCCCGAGCGGCGGTTCGAGATGATCCTGGCCCTGCGGGCCGCCCCCTCCTGACGGCGACGTGACTCGCGTGCTTGGAGCCGTAACTCACGTGTCTGATCACGCGAGTTCGGTGTCCCGTCACCCAGGTCCCGAAGTACGTGAAGGCCCCCTTCCCTCGGCTCAGCCGAGAGAAGGGGGCCTTCACGCGAGTTCGCTAGGCGGCGGCGAGGGCGGTGACTCGCCAACGGCCATCGGAGCGTTCGGCGGTGACGCTCAGCTGGGCCGCACCGGTACTGCGCTGCCCGTCCCCGCGTACGCCGGTCTGGTCGAGGAACACCAGCAGCGACGCCCGGTCCCCGTCGAGGACCTTGACGCCCGAGACCACCGGAGTCGACGTCACGACCAGTTTTTGCTCCGCCGCCAGCCCTCGGACCTGCGCGAACAGCTGGTCGTACTGCCCGAGCGCGGGCCCGGTCAGGACCTCTTTCGCGGCTCGCTCGCTCTTGGCGGGATCGTCGTAGCGATAGGAGAAGACCGTGCCGAGCGCCTTGCCGATCTGGTCGCTCACCTCGGCGGTGGTGGCGACGTCGGTCAGCGCGGTGTTGTGCGCCAGGACCGACGTCGCGTCCCGCGCCTCGATGGCGAACCACCCCGCGAGGCCCGCCATCACCACCGCGACCGCGCCGAACACCACGACACCCCGCCGCCGCTTGACCGGCGCAACGACCTCAGGCGCCGAAGAGACGACAGTGTCCTCAGGGGCCTCGGTGTTCTCAGTGTTCTCGGGGACCTCCTCTTCCGGAGGTTCGAGGACCCGCGTGCTCCCGCCCATTTTCCCGGCCACCTTCACGGTGCGCCGCGCCGGTTTGACGGCTCGTTTCGTGCTCATCCCGTCCTCCGTCAGGGCTTTCCGGTGTCGGTCACCGGCACCTGGCCGAGCGACGTGACGCGCCACCCGTCCGGTGTCCGGTTCAGGCCGGCGCGGAACCGGTTGTGCTTGGTCACGGCTTCCCCGCCGTCGGGCCGGACCTCGAGTTCGACCGAAGCGATCACCTCGGCGGTCCCGCCGCCACTGTCCACTTCGGTCACCGCGGCGTCGACGACCCGGCCGGTGGTGACGGTCTTCGCCTGGCCGATCCGGCCGAGCCCGCCGTCCCGGTCCCGCGCCAGCTCGTCGTGCAGCGCGCCGCCGGACAGGTTGAGCCAGTTCTGGTAGCCCTGCTCGGCCTGCCGATAGTCCAAAGTGGTCAGTGCCGCCACGGACTGTCTGCCCGCCTGCAACGCCTCCTCGCGAACCGTGGCTCGCGCGACGCCGTCGTCCCGGCTCGCGTCCCACCACGAGTAACCGAACCAGGCGGCGAGAGCGGTGGCCACCACCGCGAGCAGGACCGTAAGCCGAGCAAGTCGGGTCATCGTCTTCACCTTCCCGGCACGTTCTGCGAGCCGCGCACGTTCGTCGGGTTGCCCTTGGGCAGCGCGCAGCGCGCCGAAGTGTTCAACGGACGCGCCGACGTGTCGAGTCCGTCGCGATACCCGGTGCCGTAGCCGGTGACGCACGGCGGCGGATCGAAGAACGTCAGCGAGAGACCGACGTGCGCGCCGTCCGGACCCATGATCGCGTGGCCCGCGGCGACCGCTTTCGGCGCGGTGACCAGCAGTTGCTCCATGCCGTCCTGCCGCGTTTCCAAGACGTCGGCGGTGGTCAGCAGGTTCGCCAGCAGGACGCCGAGGCTCGGGCCGGTCTCCCGCAGGAGCGTGCTGACCTCGTTCGCGGCCGCCGGCACGGCCGGGATCAGTCGTCGCAGATCCCCGTCGGAGCTCTTGAGCGTCGCGGCCAGCAGTTTCGCGTTGGCGCCGAACGAGCGGATCGCGTCCGCCTGCGAAACCTGCGTGTCGAGCACGGTGTGCGCGTCGGTCACGAACCTGGTCAGCGGCCCGACGTGCGCGCTCGCCTCCCGCACGAATTCGATCCCCCGCCCGACGAGCTGGTCCAGCGCCGGGCCCGCGTCGTTGGTCGCGTTGTACAGCTCGTCGACCACGGTCCGCAGGGCAGGCTTCGGCACCGAGTTGGCGAACGAGTCCACACTGGACAGGACGACGTCCACCGGGAGCGGGATCTTCGTGTCCGCCTCGGAGATCACCGAGCCGTCCTGCAACACGGCACCGTCACCGCGACGCGGCCGCAGGTCGACGTACTGCTCGCCGACGGCGGACCGGTTGGCCACGACGGCTTCGGTGTCCGCGGGCACCTCCGGGCCGCCCGGATCGATGTCGAGGTCCACTTCCATCCCGGACGCGGTCAGCCGCAGGTCGCCGACGCGGCCGATCGGCACGCCCCGGTAGGTGACCTCGGCGTTGCTGAAGATCCCGCCTCCGGTGGCGAGCCGCACTTTGACCGTGTACCCGCGGTCGAGCACCAGCTTGTCCAACCCCGCGTACGTCGCGCCGACGTACGCGATGCCGAGGACGGCGATGACCACGAAGACCACCAGCTGGACACGGACGAACCTGGTCAGCATCAGCGACCACCACTGTTCTTGAAGGTCAGGAACGTGTTCAGGTAGTCACCGCGGATGGCGTCCAGCGCGGCGTCGGGGAACGGGAAGGTGAAGATCATCTCCATCGCCTTCGGCAGTTTGTCCCCGGAGTCGGCCAGCCGCCGCAGCAACGGTTCGAGCGCTTTGAGATCGGCGACGAGGTCGTCCTTGCTGCGGTTCACCGTGTCGACCGCGACCGACGTCAGCCCGTCCAGCGACTTCAGCATCCCGACCAGCGCCTGACGCTGCTGGTTCAGCACCTCGATCCCGGGAGTGAGCCCGTTCAGCGTCGCCTTGATCTCTTCGGTGTTCGCGTTCAGCGTCGCCGCGAGCTTGTTGACGCTCTCGATGGCACGGGTGATCTCCGCCTTGTGCTCGTCGAGCCCGCGCACGAATGTGTCCAAATTGGACAGCAGGCTGCGGGCCGCGCTTTCCTTGCCGCCGAGCGCGTCGTTGAGTTCGCGGGTGATGTTCTGCACCTGCGCGACTCCTCCACCATTGAGCAGCAGGGAAAGCGCGCCGAAGACCTCCTCGATCTCCGGGGTCAGCGACGAACTGGCGAGGGGGATCACCGCGCCGTCGGTCAGCCGCCCGTTCGGGGTGCCGTCGTCCGGCGGTGCCAGCTCGACGAACTTCTCGCCGAGGATGCTCGCCTGCCGCAGCCGCGCGACGGCGTTCGCGGGCAGGTTCACGTCGCCGTTGATCAGCAGGCCGACCACCGCGCTGCGCCCGTCCGGCGCCAGGTCGACCGTCCGCACCTGGCCGACCGGGACGTCGTTGACCTTCACCCCGGACTGCGGCACGAGGTCCAGCACGTTGCTGAAACTCGCGGTGACGTGGATCGGCCGCTCCCCCAGCGCGGCACCGCCGGGCAACGGGATGTCGTAGACGTCGACGCCGTTGCTGCATCCGGTCACGGCCAGCGTGAGGACCAGGACGGCCGCGCAGTTGAGCCGGGACTTCATTTCGCCCCCGAGAATTCGGTGAGGTTCCCGCGCCCGTCCAGCGTTCCGGCGCCCTGGTTGTACGCGCCGAGGACGTTCGCCAGCGCGTTCGGCGCGGCGTCGAGCGCCTCGCTCAGCGACGCCTTCTGCTGGCTGAGCACCTTGGTGATCTCGGCGAGCTTGTCCACATCGGACTTGACCTTGCCCCGGTTGTCCTTGATGAAGCCCTGGACGACGCTGAGCGCCTCGGTGAGTTCGGTCATCGCGCCGGAGAACTGGTCCCGCTGATCGGCCAGGATCTCGCTGATCGAGGAGATCTGCTGGATCGCCTCCTTCACCTTGCCGTCGTTCGAAGCGAGCATCGCGGTGAACTTGCTGATGTTGTCGACGGAGTTGAACAGGTCGTCCTTGGAGTCGCTGGCCGTCCTCGCGAACTCGCCGAGGTTCTTGATCGCCTCGCCGAGTTTGCCGCCGTTGCCGTCGAGGTAGGTCGCGGCCTTGGTCAGCACGTCGCTGACCGCGCCGTCCCGGTTGGCGCCCTTCGGTCCCAGCGCGGTCATCAGCTGGTTGAGACTGCCGAGGAGTTCGTCGACCTCGACCGGGGTGACGGTGCGCTCGGGCGGGATCCGGGCGTCGCCGCCCAGTTCCGGCCCACCGAGGTACACCGGCGTGAGCTGCACGTACCGGTCGGCGACCAGGCTCGGGGTGATCACGACGGCGCCGACGTCGGCGGGCAGTTTGACGTCCGGCCGGACCGTCATGGTCACCTCGACGTTCGTGCCCTTCGGTTCGACCTTGGTCACCGAGCCGATCGGGACCCCGAGCACCCGCACCTCGGTGTTCGGGTACACCCCGACTGTCGCGGTGAAGTACCCGGTCAGGAGGCGGTCGGCCTGCCGCGTCAGCAGCGGCCATGCCGCCGTCACGAGCAGCCCCGCGACGACGGCGAGCGCGAGCCGCCGCACCCAGGCCCGTCGCCGCGAGTGGGCTCCGAGATCGGACAGCGTGAAGTGGCGCCCCATCAGCGTCCCCCGTTCCTCGACGGCATACAGCTGCCCGGCGTGCCGCCGGTCGGGACGAGCCCGCAGATGTAGGTGTCGATCCAGCGGCCGTTGCCGACCGCGTTGCCGAGCAGCCGGTAGAACGGCCCCGCCAGCCGCAGGCTCTCGTTGAGCTTGTCCTGGTTGCGCTGCAGGACCGTGGCGACGCGGTCGAGCTGGTCGAGCGCCGGGCCGAGCGTCTTCTGGTTGTCCGCGACGAGCCCCTTGAGCTGCACCGACAGGTTCTTGACGCCGCTGAACAGTTTCGCGATGGCGTCCTTGCGCGCGTTCAGCTCCGTGAGCAGGGTGTTGCCGTCGCGGATCAGCGCCTCGATCTGCTGCGACCGGTCGCCGAGCGTCCGGGACACCTTGTCCGTGTTCTGGAACAGCTTCACCAGTTCCTCGTCGCGCGAGGCGAGTGTCTTGGACAGCGCGGTGATGCCGTCGAACGCGGTCCGGACGTCCTGCGGTGTGGAGGCACCGAGCGTTTCCGACAGCGTCCCGAACGCCTTCGCCAGCTGATCGGTGTCGATCGCGCCCACCGTGTTCGCGAGGTCGTTGAACACCGCGGTGACGTCGTACGGCGAACTCGTGCGCTCCACCGGGATCGGCTGGTCCGGATCCAGTTCCGCGTTGCCGACCGGGTCGATGACCAGGTTCTTCTGCCCCAGCAAGGTCTTGATCTTGATCGACGCGGTGGTGCGGTTGCCGATCCAGGTGTCCTTGACCCGGAACAGCACCTTGACCCGGGCGCCGTCCAGCAGGACGTCGGAGACCTCGCCGACCTTCACCCCGGCGACCCGGACCTCGTCGTTGCGCTTGAGCCCGGCCGCCTCGGTGAACTCCGCCGCGTAGGTGGTGCCGCCGCCGATCAGCGGGAGGTCGTCGGAGAAGAACACGGCCGAGCCGGCCGCGGCCATCAGCACCGCCGTGACGGTACCCACGACGATCGGATTGCGGCTGCGGAAGGGTTTGATCCTGGGCGCTTTCACCGGCACCGTCCCTGGGTCAGCGGGATGCCGACCGGCGGGCCGCCCGGGGCGGGCCGCGCGTCCGATTTGACCGAGCACAGGTAGAAGTTGAACCACGAGCCGTACGAGACCATCGCGCCCATGCGGTCCAGCTTCTTCGGCAGGTTCGTCAGGAACTGCTCGAACACCGGGGTGTTGTCGGCGAGGTTCTTCGACAGGGCGCCCAAGGTGTCGATACTCGCCTTCAGCGGTGCCCTGCCGTCCTGGAGCAGCCCCGCGGTGGACGTGGTCAGCTCGCCGAGCCCGCCGATCGCCTGCCCGATGGGTTTCGCGTCGCCCGCGAGCCCGGACACCAGTTGCGCGGTGACGTCGACGAGTTTGTCGAACTGATCGCCCTGGGAGTTCAGCGTGTCGAGCACCGTGTTGAGGTTCCCGACCACCTCGCCGATCACCTTGTCCTTGCCCGCCAAGGTGGTCGTGAGGGAAGCGGTGTGCTCCAGGAGGCTGTCGACGGTGCTCCCCTCCCCTTGCAGCACCTGGACGATCTCGAACGACAACTGGTTGACGTCGTTCGGCGACAAGGCCTGGAACAGCGGTTTGAACCCGTTGAACAACGCGGTGAGATCCAGCGCCGGCGTCGTGCGCTCCGGCGGGATCAGCGCACCGTCGCCGAGCGCGGCGGGGCCGTCGGGACCGGGGTCGACGGAGAGATACCGCTGGCCGACGAGGTTGCGGTACCTGATGGTGACCGTCGCCCCCGCGGTGAGACGGCGCTTGTTCTCGATCGAGAACCGCACGTCCGCCAAGCGCCGCTCGACCACGCCGATGGAGTCCACCTGGCCGATCCGGACACCGGACATCCGGACCTCGTCGCCGGGGTTGACCGACGTCGCGTCGGTGAATCTGGCGGTGTAGCCGACCGTCGTGCCGACCCCCGAATTGGCGATGGTGATCGCGAGGATCCCGGTCGCCACCACGGTGATCACGAAGAAGATCAGGCCCTTGATCGCCGGGCCCAGGACACTCCTCATCGGACGGTCACCTCCGTTCCGCGCAGGGCCGGGCCCACGAGCACGCTGCTCCAGTCCGGGACCTCGGCCGGTTTCTTCCCGAGCGACGGCGCCAGGATCTCGGCGACCAGCCCTCGCTCCCCCTTCGAATTTGCCGGGCCGAGGTCCCCATCGGAGGCGAAGGACACCGCCGCCGAAGCTTGACCCCCGCCGTAACACCGCGGGCCGCCCTTCTGGTCGAACCGCGGGTCGTCCCGGCCCGGCACGTACTTGTCGCGCGGCTCGTGGACGGACAGCGTCACGTGCAGGCCCGGCTCGCCGGTGCCCTTGCCCAACGCCTTTTCCATCACCGGTTTGAGCCGGTTCACCGCGTCGAACAGACAGGGGAACTCGGGCGAGTAGCGGGAAAGCAGTTCCAGGGTCGGCCTGCTCTTCACGCTGACGCCGATGATGTTGTCCTTGTTCTGCACCAGGAACTTGTTCAGATCACCGCTCGCCGTGGTGACGCTGCTGTACAGCTTGTCGAGGTCCGCGCGAGTGTCCACAATGGTCTTTGCCGTCGTGGAGAGATCCGAAAGGGCCTTGAGGATGTCCGGCGCGGCACCGGTGTAGAGATCGGCCACGTCGGCGAGACCGCTGATGTCGGCCTTGAACTGCGGCATCAGCGGGTTCACCTGACCGAGCAGGTCGTTGAGCTGGACGATGCTGTCCCCCAACGATTTCCCGCGATTGTCCAGCGCGAGCGAGATCGCGCCGAGCGAGCTGTTGAGCTTCTGCGGCTGCACCGCGCGCAACAGGGGCAGCAGATCGCCGAGGACGCGTTCCAGCTCGATCGCGTTGGCCGACCTGTCCTGGCCGATGACATCGCCGTCCCGCAGCGAACCACCGGCGGGCCGGTCCGGGAGCACGAGGTTGACGTAGCGCTCGCCGAACACCGTCTTCGGCAGGAGCCGGGCCGAAACGTTGCGCGGCAGCTGGTCGATCTTCGCCGGGTCGATGGCGAGGTCGATCTCGGCGCCGTCCGCGCTGCCCCGGACCGCCCGGACCTCGCCGAACGGGACACCGCGCACCTTGACCTCGGCGGGCGGGGCCAGCTGGTT
Organism: Amycolatopsis azurea DSM 43854; assembly: GCF_001995215.1. Classification (GTDB taxonomy): domain Bacteria; phylum Actinomycetota; class Actinomycetes; order Mycobacteriales; family Pseudonocardiaceae; genus Amycolatopsis; species Amycolatopsis azurea. The sequence continues at coordinate 53,347 of NZ_MUXN01000029.1, read as the reverse complement.
GCCGACCCGATCGGTCTTGAGCGTGACCAGTTCCGCGCGTTCGAAATCCTTGTTGAAGATCGCGACGGCGACCCAGCCGAGCAGCACCAGGATGACGAGGAAGATCACCCCGGCGGCCTGCGTCCGTGCCCGCGCGCTCATCCGGACACCTTCACCGTCGTGGTGGCGCCCCAGATGGCGAGGCTGAGGAACAGGTCGAGCACGCTGATCAGCACGATCGACGTCCGCACGGCGCGGCCGACCGCGACCCCGACACCCGCCGGGCCGCCCGCCGCGCGGTAGCCGTAGAAGCAGTGCGTGAGGATGACGCCGACGCTGAACACGAGCACCTTGCCGAACGACCACAGGACGTCTTCCGGCGGTAGGAACAAAGAGAAGTAGTGGTCGTAGGTCCCGCCGGACTGTCCGAAGAAGACGACCGTGGTCACCCGCGAACCGAGGTACGAGATCAGCAGGCCGATCACGTAGAGCGGGATGATCGCGATGAACCCGGCCACGATCCGCGTGGTGACGAGGTACGGCATGCTGCGCACGGCCATCACTTCGAGCGCGTCGATCTCCTCGGAGATCCGCATGGCGCCCAGCTGCGCGGTGAACCCGGCGCCGACCGTCGCGGACAACGCGAGCCCCGCCGAGAGCGGCGCGATCTCACGGGTGTTGAAGTACGCGGTGAGGAAGCCGGTCATCGCGGAGATGTTGATCTGGTTCAGCGCGCTGAAACCCTGCAACCCCACGGTGATCCCGGTGAACACGCACAGGCCGACCATCACGCCGACGGTGCCGCCGATCACCGCGAGCGCGCCGCTGCCGAAGGTCACCTCGGCGAGCAGGCGCACCACTTCGCGGAAGTACCGGGTGACGGCCATCGGGATCGCCGCGAGCGCGCGGACGTAGAACAGCAGCTGGTCGCCCAGCTCGAAAAGACTGTTGCCCGGGCGTTTGAACGCCTCGCGGGCCCGTTCGGGGACGCTGGTCACGGATCAGGTTCCCTTCGCGGGGACGAGCTGCAGGTACAGCGCGGTCAGGATCGTGTTGACGAAGAACAGGAGCAGGAACGTGATCACCACCGACTGGTTGACGACGTCGCCGACGCCTTTCGGGCCGCCTCTCGGGTTCAGGCCCCGGTAGGCCGCGACGACGCCGGCGAGGAACCCGAAGATGAACGCCTTGATCGAGCTGACGACGAGGTCGGGCAGCTGGGCCAGCGCGTTGAAGCTCGCGAGGTACGCGCCCGGTGTCCCGCCCTGCACGATGACGTTGAAGAAGTAGCCGCCGAGCACGCCGACCACGCTGACCAAACCGTTGAGCAGCACCGAAACGCCGATGGCCGCTTGGACGCGCGGCACGATCAGCCGGTGGATCGGCGAGACGCCGAGCACCTCCATCGCGTCGATCTCCTCGCGGATCGAGCGGGCGCCGAGGTCCGCGCAGATCGCCGAACCGCCCGCGCCGGCGATGATCAGCGTCGTCACGATCGGGCTGGCCTGCTGCACGACGGCGAGGACGCTCGCGGCGCCGTTGAACTGCTGCGCGCCGATCTGGCTCGTGAGCGAACCGAGCTGCAGCGAGATGACCGCGCCGAACGGGATCGACACGAGGATCGCGGGCGTGATCGACACGCTCGCGATGAACCAGAACTGCTGGATGAACTCGCGGATCTGCACAGGGCGGCGGAACATCGCGAGGATGACATCGAGGCCCATGGCACACATGCGGCCGAACTCGCGCAGTCCGGCGGCCGCCTTCTCCGGCGCGCGGGCGAGCAGGGCGACGGGATTGGTCATCGTCAGGCTCCGCATCCGTTGGGGGGCGGGCCCGAACCGACACACCGCAGCTTGAGGTTGGTGACCAAGGTGTTGCCGGGGCCGGAGACCAGGCCGGTGAGCAACGGGCTCAGGTCCTCGCGCACCCCGCAGCCGGTGAAGCCCGGCGTCGAGAAGGTGCTGGTCGCCTTGACCGACGGGGCGGGGAATCCGAGCGGCATCAACGCTTTGATGTTCACCGCGACCGATTGCGCGGTCCGGCAGTTCGGGCCGACGTCGAGGACCTTGCCGTCCACTTTGACGTCGGACAGCTTGATGAACACCTTGGACGTGACGTCGGAATCGCCGCACAGGTTGGTGCCGACGGCCTTGCAGTTGGTCGTCGCGCCGGTCTTCACCTCGACCGTGCCGGTGGCGTCGCCGTCCGGGATCAGCTCGACCGTGCCGGTGGCGGGCATGAACCGGAAGGACACGAAGTAGCTCGACGTCGACGGGATGGCGAGCTTGCCGGTGATCGGCACCTTGCCCGACAGGCCGAGGAGCGAACCGTCGAACCGGCCCTGCGGGAACGTGATGTCGGAACCGAGTTTGGCGACGTGGCTCGTCGTGGCCTGCTGTTCGTCGCCGACGTAGAAACCGAACGGCAGCCCGGCCGCGGCGATCACCTGCCCGGCTTCGGCCTGCTGCGTGGGGGTGGGCGCGGGTGCCGGCTCGGCGGAGGCGGAAGCCAAGGAAAGCGCCCCCAGCCCCAGCACCGCCGGGAGCAGGAAGGCGCGCGGAACGCGCCCGGTCATCACTGACATTCGGGCTTCCTCACTTCGACTTCTCCGGCCGAACGGCCAACTCGTGCAGACGCTACTGGCGGATGTACTGCGAGACAAGTAATGCGTGGCCGGGGGCTCCGGAAACGGAAAAGGTTGTAATGGGCGTAACTGTTTTGGCGTGGGATTCGTGAGTGGTAATGACGGTTCCCACCGCCATTACCACTCACGACACCTGACCTACTTCTTGGTGAGGTCGATCTCCAGGCTGTTCCCGTCACCCGAAGCCATCGCGCTGATCAACGGCGTGAGCAGGCCGCAACCGCGGAACTGCGGCAGCTTGTACTCGGCCGTCAGCTTGCCGCCCTTCAACGGATTGAAGCCGTGCGCGGAAACCAGCGGGATGTCGGCGGGCTGAGCCGTCTTGCAGGTCGAGCTCGCCAGGATCGGGAAGCCGAACAGCCGCACGGTGAGCAGCTTGACGTCGGCCTTCGTGTCGGCCTTGACCGCGCCGGCGTTGACGGTGCCCGTCACGTCGCCGACCTGGTTGATCTTCACCGTCGCCGAGGCCGGGAAGAACCCGAGGAAGCGGAACTGCACGTTCGACGGCGGCAGCGAAAGCTGTCCGGTGAACCTGCCCGACTGCGCGTTCAGCTTCGCGGTGAACTCACCGGGACCGAGCGGGAGCCGCGCGTTCAGCCCGGCGATGGTGGTCTTGCCCTTGACGCCGTAGGTGATCTGCGTGTCGCCCGGCGGCTGCGTCGTCGTGGTGGTCGGCGCGGTGGTCGGGGTCGTCGGCTGGGTCGTCGGGGTCGGCTCCGTGGTAGGAGTCGGCTGGGTCGACGACGTCGGAGTCGGCTCGGTCGTGGGAGTCGGCTCCGTCGTCGGCGTTGGTTCGCTGGTGGGGGTCGGCTCCGTCGTCGGAGTCGGCTGGGTCGACGACGTCGGCGTCGGCTCGGTGGTCGGCGTCGGCTGAGTCGTGGGAGTCGGCTCGGTCGTCGGCGTCGGTTCCGTCGTCGGAGTGGGCTCCGTGGTGGGAGTCGGTTCCGTCGTCGGGGTCGGTTGAGTCGTGGGAGTCGGCTCCGTGGTCGGCGTCGGCTCTGTCGTCGGAGTGGGCTCCGTCGTCGGGGTCGGTTCCGTCGTCGGGGTCGGCTCCGTGGTCGGCGTCGGCTGGGTGGTGGGAGTCGTCGGGGTGGTCGGCGTCGTCGTGCCACCACCGGCGGGCTTGATCTCGAACGTCCCCAGCTGCTGGTTCTGTCCCGGCTGGACCACGCAGTCCGAGGTGAACGTGCCGAGGTCGGTCGGCTGTCCCTGCGCGTTCTTCGGCGTCATCGTGGTGCTGAAGTTCCCGACCGTCACCGAAGCGGTGCCCGCGCTGGGGAACGTGACTGCGGGCGCCTTGCCGCTGGTCTTGACGTGGAACTCGCCCGACTCCGGCACCGGCGTGACCGGGATGGCCAGCGGCAGGCCGAGGTTCAGCGTCTTGTCGACCGGGTATTTCAGCACCGCGGCGGCCTTCGCGCTGCCCTCGACGGTGGTGGCGCCGACGAGCGTGAGGCCCGAGGTCGCGTCCGCCGGAACGGTGACGTCGACGTCGAAGGTGATCGGGGTGGACGTCTTCCCCGCCACGGCGTCGTCCGGCAGGACGGTGTCGACCTTCACGACCAGGGTCTGGTCGCCGATCAGCGGGAACGGACAGATGTACTTCAGCGTCAGCGACGCGGGCGCCGCTTCGCTCAAGCCCGCGCCGACGACACCGAGGGTGGCCGCGACGGCGGCCACGGTGCCGGCGGCCAAGGCTTGCACGGATCTTTTCGACTTGAGTGGGAACTTCACAACGGTCACTCCCGGGGAATCGGAGAAATTGCGTGACACGGCCGAAACGGCGTGGACACGGAAGCGGTAAATTACCTGTGCCCTTCCGGACCGGCAAGGACACCGAATCCGTTTGTCATCCAGGTGGGATCGGGTGACTGATTAACTGGCACCGACACCCCGCGCGAAATAGCTTTTGTCATCTCCGTCAGCCCAGCCGGGCGCGAAATTGTCACGCGCATCCGGAGTGCGTTCCCGTTCATTGCGGCGGTGCCGAAACCCCCGCTAAGTTCGGCGAATGGAGCAGGCTGCCATCGAAGTGAACGGCCTCGCCAAGCACTACGGTGAAGTGACGGCTCTCGCCGGCGTCAGCCTTCGTGTCGGCCGCGGCACCGTGCTCGCGGTGCTCGGGCACAACGGCGCGGGCAAGACGACGCTGATCGACATCCTGAGTACCCGCGTCAAACCGAGCGGAGGCAGCGCCAAGGTCTGCGGTTTCGACGTCGTCCGCGCCGGGCATCACGTCCGGCGGCGGATCGGGGTCACCGGGCAGTTCGCGGCGGTCGACGACGCGCTGTCCGGCCGTGGGAACCTCGAACTCGTCGCCCGGCTGCTGGGCGCGGACCGGCGCCAGGCCAGAGCCCGCGCGGCCGAACTGCTCGCCATGTTCGGCCTCGACGACGCCGCCGACCGGCCCGCGAAGACGTACTCTGGCGGGATGCGGCGACGGCTCGACCTCGCCGCCGGGCTTGTCGGCTCCCCCGACGTCCTCTTCCTCGACGAACCGACGACCGGTCTGGACCCGCTCAGCCGAGCGGGGCTCTGGGACGGCGTCGAACGGCTCGCCGCGCGCGGCACCACCGTCGTGCTCACCACGCAGTACCTCGAGGAGGCGGACAGACTGGCGGATCACGTCATCGTGCTGGGACTGGGGCACGTCACGATCTCCGGGCGGCCGTCGGAGCTGAAGGCCAGGCTCGGGGAACGGACCGCGACCCTCACCTTCGGCACCGACCTCGCCGCCCGCCGGGCACTGGCCGCGCTGCACCGGCTCGGCATGAGCTGCACGCCGTCGGCGTCCGGGCTCGTGATCGGTGTCCCGCTGTCCGGGCCCGCCGACATCACGGTGCTGGTCCGCGCGCTCGACGCGGCGGGCGCGCCGATGCGGGACCTCACCGTCGCCGAGCCGACGCTCGACGACGTCTACCTGTCCCTGCACCGGAATCCGGCGGTCCCGTCATGACCGAGGCACGGCACCGCGCGCCGTCCCCGCCGATTCTGACCGATCCGGCGACCTGGCCGCCGAGCACGTTCGGCACCCAGGTCCGGGTGCTCGCCGTCCGGTCGCTGAAGACGGCGTTCGGGGACCGGCGGCTGGTGTTCTTCGGTCTGCTGCAACCGATCGTGCTGCTCTTGTTGTTCAGTCAGGTCTTCACCGGGGTCAGCACGCTGCCCGGTGTCGCGGCGTACGAGGGATACGTGAACTTCCTCGTCCCGGCGACGCTGGTGAACATCGCGATGACCACGGCGATGAGTTCGGGCGCCGGTCTGCTCGCGGAGATCTACAGTGGATTCACCGGACGCCTGCGCTGCATGCCGATCAGCCTTTCGGCCGTCCTGGTGGCCCGCACCATCTCCGATTCCGCCCGGCTCGGCGTGCAGCTGCTGGTGACGACGCTCGCCAGCGTGGTACTGCTCGGTTTCCGGCCGACCGGCGGCGTTTTCGGTGTCACCGCGGCACTTCTGCTCACCCTCGTCGTCGGCTGGTGCCTGAGCTGGATCTTCGTCGCCATCACGACCTGGCTGCGCAAGGCCGAAACCCTGCAGATGGCGTCGTTCGTGGTCATGTTCCCGCTGATGTTCTCCTCCAGCGCGTACATGCCGCTCGAGACCATGCCGACCTGGCTGTGCGTGGTTTCGGCGCTCAACCCGCTGACCTACGCGATCGACGCGACCCGGGCTTTGGCGCTGGGGCGGCCGTCGGGCTGGTCGATCCCGATCTCGCTCGCGATCGCGGCCGTGGCGGCGCTGGCGGGCGGGTGGATCGCGGCCCGGACCTTCCGGTCACCCCGGGAAACCGCGCCGAGGTGAGGGTGGCGCCGACTGTGTGG
>NZ_MUXN01000029.1:0-46840 GCF_001995215.1 Amycolatopsis azurea DSM 43854 | reverse complement strand
GACTGTGTGGGAATAGGGACGTTCAACGTCCCTATTCCCACACACCCAGACCCCAAATCGCCACGCACGACCCGCCCTCTAGTGCGGCAGGGACTCCAGGTGGTCCGCGGCAGCCACGACTCCCCCGGCCGCCGCGAACGAAGCCCGCACCCGCGCGGCCGCCGCGGCGTAGGCGGGCTCGGTGAGCACTTCGGTGACCGTGCCGCGGATGTCCGGCGCCTTCACGCGGTCGAAGCGCAGCCGCAGCCCCGCGCCCGCCGCCTCGACCTGCTGGGCCAGCATCGACTGGTCGTCCCGGATCGGCGCGATCACCAGCGGCAGGCCGGACGCGAGGGTCTCGCTCACGGTGTTGTGCCCGCCGTGGCAGATCACCGCCGCCGCCTTCCGTACGACGTCCGCCTGCGGGATCCGCTTGGCCGTCAGCACGGTTTCGCTGAGCAGTTCGCCGGTGGGATCGACGACCAGACCTTGAACGTCGGGCATCCCGGCCAAGGCGTCGACGCATTCGGACAGGAACCGTCGGCCGAGCGCGGCGTTGGCGGTGCCGAGGGTGGCGACGACGAGCGGACGCCCGTCGAGCCGGTCCCAGGAGAACCCGACCGGGGGCGCGGGAGCCAGCGCCGGACCGACGAACCGGACCGCGCCGGCGTCGGCGATCGGCCCGGTCAGGGACACGGTGGTGAAAGCCAGCACCAGGTCCGGGGAGAACCGCAGGTCACCACAGGACACCTTGTGCCGCGTCCGGAGATCTCCTTGCAGCTTGCCGACCCAGGCGGCGATCTTCGGCATGGCCGCCAGCGGATCGCCGAGTTCGGTCGACGTCGACGCCGAGGTCACCCACGGCAGGCCACGGCGGCTCGCCACCAAAGCGCCCGCGAAGGCCTGCTGATCGGCGATCACGACGTCGGGCCGGAAGGCGGCCACCGCCTTCTCGACGCCGGGGACCATCGCGTCCGCCAGCGGGACCAGGTACTGCTCCCACAGGAACTTCAGTGCCGCGAACCCGCGCAGCCCCTCGGGACGGCGCTCGACGGCGAACTCCAGCGAGTCTCCCGCCGCGTACACCCGGCCCGCGCGCGTCAGCTCCGACGTCGTGGGTTCCGGGCCGCACCAGGCGACGTCGTGACCACGCCCCACCAGTTCGCCGGCCACCGCGCGCAACGGCGCCACGTGTCCGGTGAGCGGCGGCACGACCAGCAGGAACCGGCTCATCCGCGCGGCCTCCCGTGCTTGGAGATCCAGCTCAGCACCAGCTCCCGCACCTCACGGTGCTGTTCGACGAGCACTGAGTGCCCCTGGCCTTCGAACACGTGCAGCTCGCCGCGGGGCAGCAAGGACGTCAGCGCGTCGAGGTCGTCGGCCTGGTAGCCGTGACTGCCCAAAATGGACAGTACCGGGCAGTCGATCCCCGCCACCTGGTCCAAGGTCAGCAGTGGCCCGAGCGGGACCTCCTCGGCCATCGACGTGGCCATGATCCGTTCGGCCGCCATCTTCGCGAGCCGCCGGTGATGGGCGCTGTAGTTGGCCTCGATCCACTCGAAGCTCTCCTCGAACTTCAAGAACCGCACGGTGTGTTCGAGGATCTGCGCCATCTTGTCCGCCCACAGTTCGGTCGCGGGCTCCGATTCGATGCACACGATGCTGCGCACCCGCTCCGGTTTCGCCACCGCGTAGCTGTACGCGAGGGTGCCGCCGAAACTGTTGCCCACCAAGTGGACGGGCCGGTCGAGGTCGAGCTGGACCAGCAGGTCGTCGAGGTCGGCGACGAAGTCCGCGATCGTGTACCCGCGCTCGGGGCGTTCGGTCTTGCCGTGCCCGCGCAGGTCGTAGCTGATCACGTCCACCCCGGCGGCGGCGACCGGAGGGGCCAGCGTGAGGTAGAAGCTCGCCAGGCTGTCGGTGCCCATCCCGTGCAGGAACACCACGGTCTCGGTACCGCCGCCGGGCACGAGCTGCACGTTCGTGCGCAACCCGTTGACGGTCATCGTCGGCACCGCCTCAGCCCCGTTCGCCGAGGCGGGCGGCCACGTAGTCCGCGATGTCGCCGACCCGGAGCCCGATCACGTCGTCGAGATCCTTCTCCGCCAGGAACTCCGCGAGGTTGACGTCCTCGCCGAAGAACTCGGCGAGGATGCTCGCGAAGGTCACCAGGTCGATGCTCTCCAGCCCGAGATCCTCGTGAAAGGTGGTCTGCGGGGTGATTTCGATGCCGAGGACGTCGACGTCCCCGACCAGTTCCCGCAGCAACTCGGCCACCGTGCCGAAGACCGACGTCGGGCTCTGCTGTTCGATCGTCATGCTCTGCTCCTGTTCCTACCCGCGATTCCAGGCCACCACGTACCCGGGGATCCCCGCGAACTCCGCTCCGATGCCGATCTCCTCGGCCAGCCCCGCCAGCTCTCCTTCGCCCCGGACCGCGATCCGGGGCGACGTCGTGCTCTCCTCCCGGACGAGGGCGACCGCGACCTCTCCCGCCGACGCGACGGCGACCGCGAGCGGCGGCAAGGTCCGGCCGTGGACCCCGGTCACCCGCGTGCCGTCCGCGCTCACCCGGAGTTCGGCCGGGTAGACGCCGTCCAAACCGAGTTTCGCGCGGACCGCGTCCTTGAGTGCGATCCGTTCCAGCAGCCACCCACGCTGCCGCCGGGGCGCGCAGGCGGCGAATTCCGCGCGTTCCTCGGCGCCGAGGTAGATGCCTGCGTAGATGTCGCGCGCGGCGGGGCTCGGCCACCGGTCGGTGACCACCGTCCACCCGCCCTGGTGCTCCTCGGAAAGCCGGTGCCGGTCCGGGAAGGCGTAGACCCGGTGAGCGGGCCGGTCGCACGGGAACCGGATGTCGCGCCATTGTTCGATCCGGGCGAGCACGGCACCGTCCAGCACCAGTTCGGCGTCCATCTCCAGCACGTCCGGCCGCGGCAGGCGGACCCGGACCACGCAGCCGACCGTGGTCCCCGGCGCCGGTTCCGGGCCGTACCAGGTGATCCGGCCCATCGACGTCGGGAACGCCAGCAACGCGTCCGCCTTGGTCGCCATCAGCCAGCAGCCCAGCAGCTGGCCGACGTTGTCCAGCAGCGCGCCGGGCGCCGGCGGGACGACGAGGTCGCCGCGGATGTGCCGTTCGCCGAGCCCGATGAGCCGGGCGAGCCCTTGGTACGCGGGGCCGTGGAACATCTCGCGTCGCGAGTAGATCTCGGCGGCGGTCAACGGCGGCGCGGTCTCCGGCCCCGGCAGCGGAGACGGCCTCGGCGCCGTGGGATAACGCCGCGCCAGATGGACGTCCATACTGGCGTGCGGTCCTATCTGGACACTGATCCGATCGCCCTCGCGGGTCATCGACAGCGGCACGCGCGCCGCCGGGGCGGCGATCAGCCAGCGGGAGAACGCCGCGTTGCTCACCCCGGTCGCGACCGTGCCAGGCCAGCTCCGTTCCGCCTCCCGGCAGGCGAGATCCACCAGTGTCGTGGCGGGAACGGTGGGCCGGAAGTCCGCTTCCTCGGGCCAGCCTTCGCGCTGCCGGAAGAACCGGTGGTCCATCAGATAGGGCATCGTGGCGAGCGACGCGTCCACAGTGGACTCGACCGTGCGCCGCGCGGCCGCGTTGGCCACGGTCGCCGCGGCTTGCCTGGTCTCGGCGAGCAGCGCGGTGAACTCCGCGACGATCGCGTCCGGTATCCCGTCGGCCAGCCCTGGCAGGTCGGTGGCGGTCGCAAACATGCCCTTGGCATCGCCATCGACCGAGAGCAGCGTGCCCGCCGTGTCGATCCGGGTCCGGCGCGGCTCCAGCGCGTCGAACGCGGGGCGTCCGCCCTCCACCCAGACCGCGGTGGCGACCCGGCGCAGCTGGGCGAGGCCGGGCCTCGTGCCGGAAGACGCCGGGATGACCAGATGCGGCCGCGTGCCGAGCGTGTCCGCCACGAACGAGCCGACCTGACCGGCGCCTGCCTGCACGAAGACGCGGGCACCATCGTCGTAGAGCGCGTCGACGAGTTCCCGGAACCGGACCTTGCGCACCAGATGGGCCAGGTACAGCTCGCGGACCTCCACCGGATCCTCGGGGTACGGCCGGGCCGTGGTCGCCGACCAGACCGGGATCCGCGGCGCCTTCAGGTCCAGTTCCGCCGCGAGCCGGGTGAACGGGCCGAGCCGGGAACGCATCAGCGGGGTGTGGAACCCGGACCGGAACGGCAGTGTCCTGGCGACGACGCCGTGCTGCGTGCACAGTTTGGCGAGCCGCGCCGCGGCCGCCGGATCACCGCACACGATCGTCTGCCGCGGCGCGTTCTCGTGGGAGACCATCAGTTCCGGTTCGGCGGCGAGCAGCGCCTCCGCCCGTTCGGCGGAACACCCGAGCACCAGGAACTCGGCGTCCGGCAAGGTGAACCCTTGCGGCCAGTACCGGTCCAGCATGTCCTCTGTGGACTGACCCGGGTACATCCCGGCCGCCTGCATCGCGGTCCACTCGCCGACGCTGTGCCCGGCGAGCAGATCCGGCTTGACGGAGAGCCGCCGCAACGCGGTGTCGAGCAGCAGCCCCACCTGGGACACACTCGACGCGCGCGCGAGCACGCTCGTCGTCGACCATTCGGGCCGGTCCAGGCCGAAGTGCCGGGCGACGTCGGCGCAGCGCGGTTCCGCGTCCGCTTCCAGGCCCGGGTAGATGAACGCCGTCTTCGCCCCGGCCTGCTCCAGCAAAGGCGCCATACTGCACCAGATGTCGTTGGGCCCGTGCCAGGACTTGCCTTCGGCCGCGACCTTCGCGAGCACCCTGCGCGCGACCTCCAGCCGCTTCCCGGTCGGCCCGACGATCCCGATCCGGCAAGGACCTTGCCCGCCGGATTCGGGCTCCGGGCGGTCGAGGAGGACACGCAGTTCGTCCGGAGTGGACGCCGCGAACAGCAGGACCCGCTCGGGTTCCCCGGTCACCTTGGCCCGGCGCGGCCTCGACGGCGCGGGGTCGGCCTCCTCCAGCACCACGTGCGCGTTGACGCCGCCGAACCCGAAGGCGTTGACCGCCGCCCGGCGTGGCACGTCACCGGCCGCCCAAGGCTCGGCGGCGGACAAGGTCCGGAACCGGGTCTTGTCCAGCAGCGGACTCGGATCGGCGCAGTTCAGGGTCGGCGGCAGGACGGCGTGATGCAGCGCGAGCGCCACCTTGACCAGCCCGGCGGCCCCGGCGGTCGGCATGGTGTGCCCGATCATCGCCTTCACCGCGCCGATCGCGGCACGGGGCCCGTCCGGCGGGCCGAACACCTCGGCGAGGGTGGCCAGTTCGGCCGCGTCCCCGGTCGGCGTCGCGGTCCCGTGCGCCTCCAGCAGGCCGAGCGCGCCGGGAGCGGTGGGATCGAGGCCCGCCGACGCCCACGCGCGGCGCAGCGCCAGGGTCTGGCCCGCCACTGCCGGGCTGAGCAGGCTCGCGCCCTTGCCGTCGCTCGACGTCCCCGAACCCCGCAGCACCGCGTACACCCGGTCGCCGTCGCGGCGCGCGTCGTAGAACCGTTTCAGCACGACGATCGCGGTGCCCTCGCCGATCAGCAGGCCGTCCGCGTCGCGCGAGAACGGGCTGATCCGCTGACTCGGCGACAGGGCGCCGAGCTGGGTGAACATCGACCAGAGCGTGTCGTCGTGACAGTGGTGCACGCCGCCGGCCAGCACGACGTCGCAGCGACGACGGGCGAGTTCGCCGATCGCCTGATCCACCGCGAGCAGCGAGGACGCGCAGGCGGCGTCCACCGTGTACGCGGGGCCGCCGAGATCCAGGCGGTTGGCCACGCGCGACGCGGCGAGGTTCGGCACCAGCCCGATCGCGGTGTCGGGCCGGAATTCGCCGAGCGGTTCCAGCAACGCGTCCCGGAGCCTGTCGAGCATTTCCGGCCGCGCCGACGGGAGGAGTTCCCGGACGGCGCCGGTGATCTGGCGGACCGACCGGACCCGCTGGTCGAACCGCTGGAGCCCCGGCGAGAGATAGCCGCCCCGGCCGAGGATCACGCCCACGCGTTCGAGGTCGCCCAGCCGTCGCAGGCCGCCGGCGTCGTCGACCGCGGACGCGGCGACGGCCAGCGCGACCAGCTGGTCGGGCTCCATCCCGCTGACGGAGCTGGGCGCGATGCCGAGCGCCGTCGCGTCGAAGTCCAGGCTGTCGGCGACGAAACCGCCGCGCCGTCCGTAGGTGCGATCGGGCGTGCTGCCGTCACCGTCGTGGAAGGTCGGATCCCAGCGATGCGGCGGGATCTCGGTGATCGCGTCGGTACCGGAGACGATGTTCTGCCAATATGCGTCCACAGTGGACGATCCGGGAAGGAACACGCCCATCCCGACGATCGCGACCAGCTCCTGGTTCACCACAGCTTGATTCACCACAGCGACGCCGTGTACAGCACCGAGCGGACGTCGGCCGGACCGTAGGCCAGCTCACGCAGGAGCGCGGCGGTGCCCTCGTCCGGATCGATCAGCGCGACCTCGCGGCGTTCGTACTCGCGCGCCAGCTCCGGCGACACCATGCCGGCGTGGTCGTCCGAAGGCGCCCATGGTCCCCAGTGGACGGTCAGCGCGCGGCAGCCGGTGCGGTCGGCCCACTGTTCGCCGAGGCTCTCCAGCGCGTCGTTCGCCGCCGCGTAGTCGGTCTGTCCCCGGTTTCCCAGCACGGCGGCGATGCTGCCGAAGAAGGTGACGAACCCGGGCCGGACACCGAAGTGCTCCAGCGCGTCGAGCAGCGCCCGCGCACCGTCCACTTTGGTCCCGTAGACCGTGCGGAACGAGTTCTCGTCCTTGTCCGCCATCAGTTTGTCGTCGATCACCCCGGCCGCGTGGACGACGCCGTCGATCCGGCCGTAGCGGGTGTACAGATCCTTGACCACCTGCCGGACGGCGGCACCGTCGCGTACGTCGAGCGATCGGTAGGCCGCGGTACCCCCGGCCGCGGCGATCTGGTCGAGTGTCCTGGAGATCTCGCGCTGGGCCAGCACGGTGCGTACCCGGCGTTCGATGTCCGCGAGCGAACCGCCGCGCGCGGCCAGGGCCGAACGCATCCCCGGCGCGTCGCCGGGCAGGTCGTCGTCGCCGGGTTCGGCGGGCCACGGGGTGCGCCCGGCCAGTTCGATCCGGCATCCGCTCGCCGCCAGTGCGACCGCCGCCCGTGCGGTGATCCCGCGGGCACCGCCGATCATGAGCAGCACCGATTCCGCGCCGAGACCGAGTGCCTTGACCTCCCCGCCGCCGGGACCCGCGCCCGCGTAGGCGATCGAGCCCAGCGAACCGGCGGACGGCTCGAAGGCCGCGCGCCCGGCGGTGTCGTACCGCACGGTGGCGGGTCCGTCCGCGATCACTTCCTCCAGCACTATCCGCGCGAGGTCCACAGTGGACTCCAGCTCGACCAGCCTCGTCGGCTCGTTCCGTTCCCGGGCCGCGGCCCGGACGAGGCCGCGCAGCCCGGCGGTGTGCCCGGACCCTGACCTCGCCACCACGACCACCGCTCCCTTGACGCCTTTCAGCAGGCCGAAGACCTGGGCCGCAACCGGTTCTTCGGCGTCCGCCAACGGGTTCAGCACGAGGACGACGTCGGCGTCGTCCCGCTCACCCGGGATGGCGCCCGCCTCCGCGAACACCGTGCGGACCGATTCGGCCAGGTCCTCCTGGCCCGGCTCGAAGCTCACCGCGACCGTCTTGCCGTTCACCCTGGCGAGGTCGGGCGTTCCGAGCGGTGCGGCCACCCTTCCGATCAGGTAGCGGCCGGGCGCTCGGCCGGCCGGAGCTTCGGTGGGAGCCGGTGCCGCGACAACCGGGGCCGCCGGTTCGAGCCACTTCCGCAGCCGGCTGGTCAGCGCGTTCGCCGTCCGGTCCCGGCTGAGATGATCCTGGGCGTCGTCGTGCACCTTCCCCGAAAGACCGAGCTTCGCCAGCAGCGAGCCCGCGATCTCGGTGCGCTTGATCGAGTCGATGGAAAGATCCGCTTCGAGGTCGAGATCGGCGTCGATCATCTCGGCGGGATAGCCGGTGCGTTCACTGATCGCGCCGATCACGGTGGCCAGGACATCCGTGACGACGGCTTCGGTGGCCGGTTCCGGGTCCACGACCGGCACGACCGGCGCGACGACCGGCGGCAGCAGCGCCGGGACGACCGGGGCCTGCACCACCGGCGCCGGGGCGAGCGGTGTGGTGCCGAGGTAGCCCAGCATCACGTCCCGCTGCGCCGCCAGCAGTTCACGGCTGGTGCGGAGGAATTCGACGACGGCCTGGTCACGACCGGGCGCGGGCTGGTTCATGGTCGTCCTCGGGATTCGTCGGGCGGGCACGAGCCCATGGGCGGGAACCTCGCCGCCGGGCGCGCGGACGGTCTGGCCGTCCACGGTCCAGGCGGGCTTCGGGAGCGGGCCGACGCGGACGCGCCCGCGGAAGAGTCGTTCGGTACGCACGTCGACGCCGGTGAGCGCGAGGCGGGCGAGCGCCGTGAGGAACCCGCGCAGACCCGGTCCGCCGGGGTCGCACGCGATCACGGTGTACGGCCGGTCGCCGAGGATGTCCTTGGCCAGCCGGGAAAGCACCTGCCCCGGGCCGACCTCGACGAAAGTGCGCGCCCCCGCCGCGTACATGTCCTCGATCAGCTCGACGAAGCGCACCGGTGAGCCGATCTGCGCGGCGAGTTCGGTGCGCACCTTCCCGGGTTCGTACGGCCGGGCGGTGCGGTTCGACCACACCGGCGGGCCGGGCTCGCCGACCTCGGCGTTGTCGAGATCGACGGCGAACACGTCGCTCGCGCCCGCCACCAGTGGGCTGTGGAAGGCACAGGCGACAGGGATCCGCTTGGCCCCGATCCCCTGGTCCCGGAGGACGCGGACGGCCTCCTCCACGGCGGCCGTCGGTCCGGAAAGGACGGTCTGCCCGGGTGCGTTGTGGTTGGCCAGGACGACGTCCGGGTGCTTGAAGGCGGCGGCCAATTCCTCGCGGGACGCCTTCACCGCGGCCATCGCGCCCGGGTCGGCGCCCGCGACCTCGGCGATCGAACGGGCGCGGGCCCGGCTGAGCGCGACCAGGGTCGGGGTGTCGAACGCCCCGGCGACCGACAGCGCGGACAGCTCGCCGTAGCTGTGTCCCGCCAGCAGATCCGGCCGGACACCGAGGTCGGCGAGCAATCCGCACAGGGCCGACTCGACGAGCCCGAGCGCGGGCTGCGCGACCCGGGTGTCCTTGAGCGCCTCGTCCTGCGCCGCACGAGCCTCCTCGGTGAAAGCGCGCGGCGGGAACGTGGTCGCGGCGACGTCGGGGGCGAGCCGCAAGACGTCGGCCAGTTCCGGGAAGTGCACGAACAGGTCCGCGAGCATCCCGGTCCGCTGGCTTCCCTGACCGGGGAACAGGAACGCGACCGCACCGGCTTCGGTGTCCTTCGCGGTGAGCCCGCCCCGGCCCTCGGCGGCCTCACACAGTTCCGCGACATCGCTCGCGACGACCGCGAGCCGCACCGGCCCACTCTGCTCGGCGGCGAGCGCGGCGATCTCCCGCAGCGGACGGCCTTCGTTCGCCGCCAGGAGGTTCCGCAACGCGGCACGGGCGCCGTCCACGTCGGGACCGCGGAGCAGGACCAGCTCGGCGTCCCAGTCACGCGGCCCGTGCCGCCGCCCGGGCGGGACTCCCGGCGCGGCCAGCACGGCGTGGAAGTTGGTCCCACCGAACCCGAACGCGCTCACTCCGGCGAACTCGCGTCCGCGCGGAACCGGCATCGGCCGGGCGCCGGTGGAGAAGGTGAAGGGACTGCGCTCGGCGTCCCAGGCGGGGTTCGGCGTGCTCAGGTGCAGCGTGGGCGGCACGACCTCGTGCCACAGCGCCAGCGCCGCCTTCATCAGGCCAGCCAGCCCCGCGGCGCATTTCGTGTGCCCGATCTGGCTCTTCACCGAACCGAGTGCGCAGGTGCCCGGTCCGGCGCCCGCGTCGAGGAAGAACTCGGTGAGCGTGGTCAGTTCGGTGGCGTCGCCGACGACCGTGCCGGTGCCGTGCGCCTCGACCAGTGAGACGTCCGCCGGGGACACCCCGGCGTCGTGGTATGCCCGGGCGAGCGCTCGCCGCTGCCCCTCGGGGCGTGGCGCGGTGAGGCCGAGCGCCTTGCCGTCGCTGGCCGCGCCGACACCCTTGACCACGGCGTAGACCCGGTCGCCGTCGCGTTCGGCGTCGGCCCGGCGCTTGAGCACGAGACACGCGACGCCCTCGCCGAGCGCGATCCCGTCCGCCGCCGCATCGAACGGACGGCACCGGCCGGTCGGCGACAGCGCGCCCGCGGAGGTGAACATGAGGTAGTCGTTGACGCCGTTGTGCAGATCGACCGCGCCGCACAGGACCATCGAACTGGTGCCCGCCCGCAGTTCCTTCACCGCGAGATCCAGCGCCGCCAGCGAGGAACCACACGCGGCGTCCACCGTGTAGTTGGTGCCGCCCAGGTCGAGCCGGTTGGCGATCCGGCCGGAGATGACGTTGGCGAGCGTGCCGGGGAACGAGTCCTCGGTCAGTTCCGGCAGCTGCGCGAGCAGCTCCTCCGGGACGTCTTCGAGATAGCTGGGCAACAGCGCGCGCAGGACACCGGCGTTGGCCAGGTCTCCCCCGGCTTCGGCGCCGAAGATGACGCTGGTGCGCTCGCGGTCGAAGCCGCCGTCGCCGTAGCCCGCGTCTTCGAGAGCGCGCCGCGCCGTCTGCAACGACACGAGCTGCGCCGGGTCGATGCTGCCCATCGACTTCGGCGGGATGCCGTACGCGAGCGGGTCGAAATCCACCGGCGGCAGGAAGCCGCCCCATTTCGACGTCGACTGGTCGGCGTAGACCTCCTTGTCCCAGCGCTGGTCCGGCACTTCGGTGACGGCGTCCGCGCCGCGCAGGACGTTGGCCCAGAAGGCCGGGAGATCCGACGCGCCGGGAAACACGCAGGCCATGCCGACGATGGCGACGTCACCGTCCACAAAGGACTCTTCGCGCAGAGGCCGCGCGGCCAGCAGTTCCGTCGCGCCTTCGGTGACTTCCCGGTGCAGGGCGGCGATATCGGTACGCCGTTCACGCAGAACGGTCACCTGGCCCGCCATGTACATCCCCTCGACGAGCTGGCCGGACGTGTCGACCTCGACGAGGGCATCGCCTTCGCGCCGGATGCCCTTGCTCGCGATCCGCAGCCGTCCGGTGTTGAGCTCCTCCAGGCGTTGCCAGCTCTCCTGCGGCGAGACCCCGTCCGCGCGGAGCCCGGCCTTGAGCGCGGCGAACTCGTCGGTGTACGGACTCGGCAGGCAGCGGGTGAGGTGCCCGGGCGCGGTTTCCAGGGTGACCGTCGACCCGGCGCCGAGCACCCGGTCCTGGAAGACCTCGGTGATGGCACCATGGGTGACGGCTTCCTCGGTGAACAGATACGCGGTGCCCATGAGGACACCGATTCCCGAAAGCGGCTCCGCCATGGCGGAGACCATGGCGGCCGACCGGGCGTCGTGGATCCCGCCCGCGAACAGCACTTCGACGTCCTCGGCGCCGTACTCACGCAGGACGTCCAGCTGCTGCTCCCACAGCACGAAGCTCGACCGCGGGCCGATGTGCCCGCCGCATTCGGCGCCCTCGAAGACGAACCGGCGGACACCGGCGTCGAGGAACTGCCGCAGAAGGATCGGCGACGGCACGTGGAGGAACGTCGCGATCCCGTCGGCCTCCAGTGCCTTGGCCTGCGCGGGTTTCCCGCCCGCGATCAGCACGCAGCGCGGGCGCGCCGCACGCACGGCCGCGAGCTGCTCGGCGCGCAGGTCCTCCGGGACGAACCCGAGGATGCCCGCGCCCCACGGCCGCTCACCGAGCGCTTCGGCGGTGCGGCCGAGCAGTTCGGCGGTCTTGGCCCCGTTCGCGGTGGCCACCGCGACGAACGGGAACCCGTCGTGCGCGGCGACGGCGGCGGCGAAACCGGGCTGGTCGCTCACCCGCGTCATCGGTCCCTGCACGACCGGCAGCCGGGTCCCCAACGTGCGGCACAGCCGTACGCCTTGGTCCGAGGGGTTCACCGGCGGCGGTGCGGCAAGGGATCGCACGACGGATCGGACAGCGCTTTCCGCGTCCTCGAAGCGATTCGCGAACAGCGAGGCGAGTCCGTCGTCGGCCCTGAGTAGTTCTTTTCTCGCCCTCTCGGGGACGTCGGCCTCCGGGAACAGACCGAGTCCGTCGAGCACCACACCGGCCGCGCCCCCGGCGAGCGCGGCCACCGCCGTCCGCGGCCCGATGCCTCCGTACGCCCACACAGGGACGTCCTCGCCGAAGCGCTCCAGCAGTCGCTGCAGCAGGACGAACGTGGTGAGGTCCGAGCCGCCCGCCTCGGCGCCCTTCGCCACCAGACCGGAGGCGCCGGCGTCGAGCATCCGGACGGCCTGCTCGACGCCGGTCACCTCGGCCAGCACGGGAAGATCTCCCCTGCCCTGCCGAACTGCCCCTTCGGCCAGCAGGAGGAGCCCCGCGCCGCTCTCCCGCACCTCTTCTTCCCGCACGTGACGGCCCGCCGGGACCCGGACCCCGAACGGGAACCTTCCGTCCACTGTGGACGTCGTCCGCCCGAGGTCGAGAATGCCGAGGCCGCCGCCCCTGGCGACGGCGGCCGCCAGCCCCGGATCCGGACGTCCGAGCGGGTTGACGCCGAGTACCCGCGTGCGCGCCGTCGCATGACTCACCGGCGGACCTCCTGTTCGGCTGGGCTGGTCGAACCTCGCCGGTTTCGGCGATCTTCGGCGGGATTCACAAGAAATAACCTACTTGCCGCAGAGAGCGCAATACTCTCGCGGTGAAACTCGAAAAACAAGGGAACACATGCTAAAGTCCGGCGCCGGAAACAAATATGTCGACACGGCCCGAACAAGTCTCTGACCTGCACTTTTATCATCCGTATCGCATATTTGAACAACGCACTGCTCACCGGTGTGACAAAACAGAATAATTGTCATCGAAAGCAGACGAAATAACCATGGAGCGCATGTGGAAGTGACAGGACGAGTCGTCGTGCTGACCGGCGCGGCACACGGTATCGGCGCCGCCATGGCCCGGCGGTTCGCCGCCGAGGGCGCCGCCGGGGTGGTGGTCTCCGACCTCGACCTCGAGTCGGCGGAGAAGGTCGTCGCCGGGATCACGGCCTCGGGAGGTGCCGCGATCGCGCGCCACGCGGACGCGTCGTCCAAAGAGGACTTGAAGATGCTGGTCACCGAGGCCCGCGCGGAGTTCGGTCCGGTGGATCTGTTCTGTTCCAACGCCGGTGCCGCGTTCGGCACGGGCGTGCACGCCGCCGACGAGCAATGGGCGCGATCGTGGTCGATCAACGTCATGCAGCATGTGCACGCCGCTCAGGTCGCGCTTCCCGCGATGTTGAGCCGAGGGAACGGCTATCTGCTGATCACGGCGTCGGGGGCGGGTCTGCTGGGCACCCCCGGCGACGCGCCGTACTCGGTGACCAAGCACGCGGCCGTCGGACTCGCCGAATGGCTGGCCATCACCTACCGGCCGCGCGGGGTGCGGGTCAGCGCGCTGTGCCCGCTCGGCGTGCGGACCGCGTTGCTGGAGCCGGGGATCGCCGCCGGGCACCCCGCCGCGCTCGCGATCGCCGCCGCGGCGCCGTTGCTGGAACCGGAGGACGTCGCGGACTCCGTCGTGCACGGCCTGGCGTCGGAGGAGTTCCTGATCCTGCCGCACGAATCGGTGCGGGAGACCTACGCCCGCAAGGCGGCGGGCCTCGACGAGTGGATCGACCGCACCATCCTCGAAACCGGCGCGCGGAAGAGGTGACCATGGAGTACCGCAGGCTCGGCGCGAGCGGACTGTCCGTCAGCGAGATCTCGTACGGCAACTGGCTCACCCACCCCGACGGCGCGGAATGCGTCCAGGCCGCGCTCGACGCGGGCATCACGACGTTCCACACCGCCGCCGCCTGGGACGGCGGCGCGGCCGAGGAGAACCTCGCCGCGGCGCTGAGCCACGCGCGCCGCGACGACCTCGTCCTGTGCACCGGCGTCTTCTGGCCCGAAGGCCCGGGCGTCAACGACGCCGGCCTCAGCCGCAAGCACCTGACGACGTCGCTGCACGGATCGCTGCGGCGCCTGCGCACCGACCACGTCGACGTCTACCAGCTGCTGCGGTTCGACTACCGCACCCCGCTGGAGGAAACGTTCCTCGCGCTGTCGGATCTGGTGCGGCAAGGGAAGATCCTCTACGCGGGCACTGCGGAATGGACCGCGGAGCAACTGCTGGAGGCTCGGCCGCTGGCCGACCGCTACGGCGTCCCGCTGGTCGCGAACCAGCCGCATTACTCGATGCTCTGGCGGGTCGCCGAAGCTCAGGTGATGCCGGTGTGCGAACGCGCCGGGATCGGCCAGTTCGCCTCGGTCCCGCTCGCGCAGGGTGTGCTGACCGGCAAGTACCGGCCGGGTGAGATCCCGCCGGACTCGCGCGGCGCGAAGTCGGTCGAGGCGCGGCCGCTGCTCCTGCCGGACCTCCTCGAACGCGTCGGCATGCTGCGCGGCGTCGCCGACGAGGCCGGGCTGACCATGGCCCAGCTGGCGCTCGCGTGGACGTTGCAGCACAACACCGTCGCGTCCGCGGTCACCGGGGCGAGCAGCGCCGCCCAGGTGACCGAGAACGCGAAGGCGTCCGGCGTGGTGCTGGACCTCGACGCGCTGACGCGGATCGACCAGCTGCTGGGGAGTTTCGTGCAGACGGACCCTCGGCTGACCTGGTCGCCGCCCGCGACCGGCTGACGGGCCGCATCGGGTCTCGTGAGTGGTAAGTGTCGTTCTAACGCGACTTACCACTCACGACCCACTCGACCGACCACTCACTGCCACTGTCGCCGGCGAGGCGCGAAGTGTCGCTCAGAGTGAGGGGTGTGTGGAAGTAGGGACGTTCAGCGTCCCTACTTCCACACACCCCTTCGCGACGGGGCCGGTCACGAGGGACTGTGTGGATTTCTGGTCGTCCAACGCACCAAAATCCACACAGTCGACGCCGAAGAGCCTGGCGTCGCGCGGAGCCACTGACCCGGCGACCCTGTTGCGTGGGTCGTGAGTGGTAAGTGTCGTTCTAACGCGACTTAACACTCACGAGCCCAGCGCGGTCCGCAGGATGGCCTCGAACCGTTCCGCCGTCGGCGGTTCGTCACGCAGCAAACCCTGCAGCAGCAACCCGTCCACCAGCCCGACCAGCATCTCGACCCGGACCGGATCGTCGGTGTGCCCTCGCGCGAACTCCGCCAGGGCCGCCATCCAGCGATCGGTCGACTCGCGGAGCTTCGGCTCTCGCGCGGCGAGCAAGTACAGCTCGTACTCCGCCAGCAGATGCCCGGGTTCCGCGGCCACCCGGGCCAGCAGGGCGGCGAACTTCGGCAAGGCGTCCGCGCCGGTTTCCGCGGCGAGGACGCGCATCCGCTCGGCGTCTTCGTCCATGCACCGGGTGAGCGCGGCGGTCAGCAGGTCTTCGATCCCCCGGAAGTGGTACGCGGCCGCTGTCGCGGGCAGCCCCGCCTCGCGGGCGACCGTGCGGTGACTGACCCCCGACACGCCGTCCCTCGCGACGATGCGCAGGGTCGCCCCGATCAGTTCCCGTTTGCGTTGCTCACCTTTGGCGAGGCGGCCATCGGTACTCGGCTCGGTCACCGGGTCACCCCCTCGCGGATCGTGGTCTTCCTGCTCAGCAGAGGATACGAGAGCAGGGCGATCAGGATGATCAAGCCACCGGCGACGACCGCGACGGTGAACCCGCCGTCCGGCCCGAAGCGGTCGACGGCCTCTCCCGACACCGCGGCGCCGAGCGCGACCCCGATGCTGAGACCGGTGATCGCCCACGTCATCCCTTCGGTCAGCTTCTCCGCTGGGACGACCTGCTCGATCATCCCCATCACGACGATCATCGTGGGAGAGAAGAACAATCCGGCGACGAAGACCACCACGCACAGGCCGATGACGCCGTCCACGACCAGCAGCGGTACCGCGCTCGCGGCCGTGCCCGCGGTACCGATCAGCAGCGACCGCGGCGGCGCCATGGTCGGCTTGAGTGTCCCGAAAACCAGTCCCGAGATCGCCGAGCCCACCGCGTAGACCGAGACGACGACACCCGCCGCCGACGGCGCCCCGGCCCGCTCCGCGAACGCCACGCTGACGACATCGACCGTGCCGACGATGACACCGCCCGCCACCAGCGTCAGCACCAGCACCCGCACCGCGCCCAGCCGGATCGCCGAACTCCCGGCCGGCCCACTCGACGGCAGGACACGCGGTTCCGTGTCGCGTCGCGCGACGAACAACAGCACCCCGACGGAGAGGAGCACCAGCGCGACAAGCGGTCCCGCCTCGGGGAAAACGGTGGTGGACAACGCCACCGACAGCGCGGGCCCGATGACGAAGGTCAGTTCGTCGACCACCGATTCCAGCGCGAACGCCGTGTGCAGCCGCGGCGAGCCACGGTAGAGCTCCGACCACCGGGCCCGGACCATCGCCGCCATGCTGGGCATGAACCCGGCGAGGATCGCGCACACGAACAGCGTCCAGGCCGGCGCCCCGAACCGGGCACAGAGCAGGAGCGCGCCGAGCGCCAGCACACTGACCCCCGTCACCGGCAGCAGGATCCTGCCCTGCCCCCGGCGGTCCACCAGCCGCGAGACCTGCGGTCCGAGCAACGCCATGGACAACGTGAACGCCGCCGAGACCAGTCCGGCGAGCGCGTAGTCGCCGCGCGTCCGCGCCAGCATGGCGATGATCCCGATCCCCACCATGGGGACCGGGATCCTGGCGACCAGCCCGGCTGCGGAGAAGGCGAGCGCGCCCTTCGCGGAGAACAGCTCTCGATACCGACCCGCCACGACACACTCCACAACTTGAACGATCGTTACATATTGAACACTCGTTTCACTTTATACCCGCACCCCGTCCGAACCCGCAACGAACTGGAGCGCTTCGGCCAGTCCGGCCGGATCGCCGTCCGGCGCGGCCCACGCCACGTACCCGTCCGGCCGCGCCAGGAAGCCGGTCCCGGAATCCGCCTCGACGATCCGGACCCGGCCGTTCACCGCGTCTCGGATCTCCTCGGAACCGGTCACCAGCACCGGGCGCCCGTCTTCCGAGACCAACGGCACCGGAGCGAACCTGCCGACCAGCGGCTGGGCGGAGCCCGGCGCGTAATCGATCTCGGTGCCGTTGCCCATCGCGATGAAGTGGCGCATCGCCTCCGGGATCGCCAGCGTCTCCTCCAGCACCTGCCGAAGCGCGGCCACCTGCGGGCCGGGACGCATCAGCGCGACCTGGGCGCGGGTGTTGCGCAGGACCCGCGCCCCCACCGGATGCCGTTCCGCGGTGTAAGTGTCCAATAAGGACTCCGATGCCCGGCCGCCCGCCACCAGGCCCAGTTTCCAGCCGAGGTTCATCGCGTCCTGGAGGCCGAGGTTCAGTCCCTGGCCGCCGATCGGCGAATGCACGTGGGCGGCGTCGCCCGCCAGGAACACCCGCCCCTGCCGATAGGTGTCCGCCTGACGCGTGTTGTCGCTGAAGCGGATCCCGCCGTCCAGCCGGGTGACCGTCACGTCGACGCCGCTGACCCGCCGGATGCTCGCCTGCATCTCCTCGGCCGTCATCGGCGCGTCGCGGTCCTCCGGCCCGCCGTCGAACTCCATGGTGGCGATCTCGCCCGGCACCATCGACACGTGCACCATGCCGCGGCGGCCGTACAGGGACGACTCAACCGCGCCAGGGTCGGCGATATCGGCCGAGGCCACCCGTCCGGTCATCGTCGCGTCCGTGCCCGGGAACGCGAACCCGGTCCGTTTCCGCACGACGCTGCGGCCGCCGTCGCAGCCCACCAGATACGCGGCCCGCTCGGATCGACCGTCGGCGAGCACGGCGCGGACCTCCGAATCGTCCTGGACGACGTCGACGACTTCGCAGCCCGTCCGGATCCGGACACCGAGCCCGGTCGCCCAATCGGCGAGAATCCCTTCCAGCACATGCTGTCTGAGGACGAAGCCATGGGCGGCACCCGGCTGGACCTCGTCCTCGACGAGCGGCAGGCCGCCGAAATGCCCCCGCGCCCGATCCCCCTTGATCAGCCGCGGGAGACGTCGGGCGACGGCGAACAGCTCACTCTGCGCCGCCGAGAACGCCTCGGTCAGGCCGCGCATCCGCAACGACTGCGAGGTGCGGCCGTTGATCCCGCGCAACCCGTAACTCCGGTTCCGGCGCAGAGCCCCGTCGGCCGCCTCCAGGACGAGCGGATCCGCGCCGGCCAGCCGCAGCTCACCGGCCAGCAGCAGGCCGACCGGTCCCCCGCCCACGATGATCACGTCGTTCATGACACCCCTATTTACAGCGTATATTTACACCGTAAATATGATAGATACACCGTAAACCTGTCAAGTGAAGGACGTGAGATGACGCGGAGGGAACCGCTCAACCGGGAGAAGGTCCTGGACGCCGCACTCGCCTTGGCCGCCGAAGAAGGCCTCAAAGGGCTGTCGATGCGCAAGCTCGCCAAGACGCTCGGCGTGGAAGCGATGGCGCTGTACAACCACGTCCAGAACAAGACCGACATCCTCGACGGCATCGCGGAACGCGTCTACCGCGGGATCGACCGGGCCGATCCCGGCTCACCGTGGCCGGAACGGGTGCGGGTCACCGTGCTCAACACCTATCGCGCGCTCGCCGCGCATCCGGTCGTGCCGATGGCGCTGGCCACCGACGAGGCCAATCCGAACTCACTGCAAGCCCTGCTGCCGCTCGACGATCTCATCGGCGCGCTCTACGACGCCGGTTTCGACGACGACGGGATCCGCCCGGCACTGGGCGCACTGAACAGCCTCGTCTTCGGCTCCCTGCTGCTGACGACCGCCGGCTTCACCAAGGCTCGCAAGGGCGAGGCCGAGCTGGAGCAGGAGGAGCAGTTCCTGCGGCGGATCGACCCGGCGGTCCTGCCGAACTTCAGCCGCGCGATCCCCGCGTTGAAGGCGCACGATCCCGAGCCGGACTTCATCGGGGCACTGGATCTGCTGATCAACGGCCTGGTCGCGGCCGCAGCATCGGGACCAGGAACCGCCTAGCCACCTCCCGTACCTGCTCGTCGTCGTCGAGGTCGACGACCTGGCTGGGGGTGACCAGGAACGACGCGGAGACCCGGGTCATCAGCTCGGCGACGAGTTCGACGTCGACGTCCTCCGAGACGTTGCCCGCCTGCTGCTCACGGCGGAGCTGACCCGCGACGAACCGCTGGACCGTCGCCAGGGTGTTGCCGCCGTCGCTGACCATCGACGGGACGAGCACGTCGGGCTCGACGGCCATCAGCCCGCCGATCAGCGGGTTGCGGCGGATCGCGCCCAGCGCGCTGGCGAAGCCGAGCACGACCCGGTCCGCGGCGGTCTCCGCTTGCTGGATGTCGTGCAGGAACTGGTCGAAGTAGCGGCGGAACTCGCGGCGCACGACCTGTTCGACCAGGGCGTCCTTGGTGGCGAACCGACGGTACGCGGTGATCCGCGAGACGCCCGCGCGGCGCGCGACATCCTCCATGGTGGAGCGCCGGATCCCCATCCGGCAGAACTGTTCGTAGGCGGCGTCGAGCAGCCGGAGCGCGATCTCGTCGCTCTCCTCGGCGCGTTCGAGCGCGTCGGCGAGGGCGCGCTCCAGCAAAGAATCCGGGTCTGGCGTCTTCGCGATGATTGTGCTCTCCTTGAGATACGCGGTTGCACTACTTGTATCACAGTATCAATCCGCAGGTCCGGGACTCAAGGAGGAGTACTGGCGCATGACCGAACTCAATCGACGCAAGATGCTGATCGTCAGTGGCGGAGCGACCGTCCTGGGGGCCATGGGGATGGCCCGGCCCGCCTGGGCGTGGAGTCCGAGCGGTTCGGTGGCCGGGGCGGGGGCGGGCACCGATCCGAAATGGGTGTGGGACGCCGAAGCCGATCCGGTGGTCGCCGCGATGCTCGACCGGGGACAGGTCGCGGCGGTCAACCAGGCGTTGCGGACCTGGACCAGGAACGACCAGCCGACGCCGTCCGGGCTCCCGCCGGACCTGCGGGAGTTCGTCGAACACGCGCGACAGCTGCCTTCTTGGGCCAATCAGTCCACATTGGACAAGGCGGCGGATTTCATGAAGGTCAGCGGCCGGTTCGTCAACCTGCTCAACGGGCTCGGCGGCGGGATGCTGAGCACCGCCATCCCCAACGAGGCGAGGGCGGTCTACTACTCCAAGGGCGGCGCGGACATGAAGGACCGCGTCGCGAAGACGGCCAAACTCGGCTACGACGTCGGTTCGCTCAACGCCTACCGGCCCGACGGCCAGATGATCGTCTCGGCGGTGAAGACCCGCCTGGTGCACGCCGCCGTCCGGCATCTGCTGCCGCAATCACCGCACTGGCAACAGGGAATCCCGATCAGCCAGAACGACATGCTGGTCACGTGGCACACCCTGCCGACGTACACGATGCGCAAGCTGACCGACTGGCGTGTCCGGGTCTCCTCCGCGCATTCCGCCGCGTACCTGCACAGCTGGCAGGTGACCGGGCACATGCTCGGGATCCGCGACGAGTACCTGCCGTCCACTTGGGACGCGGCCTACGCGCAGTCCAAGCAGGTGCTGGACCCGGCGATGGGCCCGACCCGCGAGGGTGTCGAGCTCACCGACATCCTCCTCGACATGCTCGCCGAGCAGACCAGCCCCGGCCGCGCCGACCGGCCGATGGTCAACGCGCTGGCCCGCCACATCATCGGCGACCGGTTCTCCGAGTGGAACGGGATCCCGCGCGAACCGATCTGGGATCCGTTGATCGGCACCGCTTTCCCGGCGCTGGTGGCGTTCCACGAAAAGCTCATCCCGCTGCCGCTGGTGCCGCAGGCCGCCTGGGTGCTGGACGAGGCGATCCGGCGGTACATCCGGCTCTGGCTTTCGGAGGGCAGGCCGGTGAACATCGAGATCCCGGACATGAACCGGCCTTCCTGACCTCGTAGGCGGTTATTGAGGTGTCGTGTCGGGTGGCAAGTCCGTGAAGGCCGCCTTGAGGGACTCTGGGTCCCTCAAGGCGGCCTTCACGGACCGGTGTTCGGTGGTGATCCGCGGTCAGTTCAAACTGGAGCAAGGCCTCGCATCAGGATCCTGCGCCCCCTTGGGCACCCACCGCACGTTCGCGAACGAAGCGGAGAACTTGCCGTCGGTGTACACCAGGAACGGCGTGTTGACGTTCTCCAGATCCAGCCCGGTGGCGAAGCACGACACCGGGATCTTCACCGTCGACTTCGGCGCGCCCGCCAGGTCGGTGAACAGCTTGGTCGCGTTCACCTCCGAGAAGCACGGGTAGACGCAGTGCATGCTGATCACCGTCCGGTTGGCGGGCGCCTCGTGCACGACCGTGTCGAACTCCAGCGCCGCGTCGGCGTTCAGGTACCCGCGCAGATCGTTGGTACCGGCCGGGTTCTGGAAGTAGAGCTGCGCCGGCCCGGTGCCGGTCCAGGTCGACTTCAGCCCGTCCTGCTGCACGTTGACGTCGGACTGCACGACGGCGATCTCAGCGTGCGAGGCGGCGCCGTCGGGGCCGATCTCGGTGCCGCCCCAGTTCTCCGCGGAACCGATGAAACCCTTGTACGGCGCGATATCGGTGCGGTTGAACACCTCGAGGTCCTCGGTCGCGGTGCCGCCGCCACCGGTCGAACCACAGGCCACCGGACCGGCGGTCTCGTCCAGCTGCCCGATCGTGACGCGCTGACCGGTCTTGAGGCCGTAGCCGAGTTTGAACAGCGGGTCGTAGTCCGCCGAGCCCGGGTTCAACGGTGTCTGGCACGCGCTCTTCGGCCACGAGTACGACAGGGTTCCCTTGAAGCCGCCCTTGACGAGGACGTCCGCGACACCGCCGCCTTCGGTACCGGGCAGCCACGCCGCCACGAACGCGTCGGAACGGTTGATCTCCTTGTTCATGTACAGCGGGCGGCCGCCGACGTAGACGGTGACGACGGGAGCACCCTTGCCGCGGACCTTGTCCAGCACGGCGAGGTCCTCGGGGTAGAGCTTCGAAGCTTCCAGGGTCTTGCGGGTCAGGTCGCCGACGCCTTCCGCGTACGGGGTCTCACCGATGACGGCGATGACCGCGTCGTAGCCCTTCGGGTCGGTGTCGCCCTTCTCGTCGAAGGTGACGTTGACGTCGCCGAGCTGCTGCTTGAGTCCGGTGAGGATCGACGTGGCGTTGGGGAAGTCGGCATTGGTGTTGCCGGTCCCCTGCCAGCTCAGCGTCCAGCCACCGGTCTGGTTCTGGATGCTGTCGGCGCTCTTGCCGACCACCAGGACCTTCGACTTCGGCTTCAGCGGCAGCACGTTGCCGTTGTTCTTCAGCAGCGTCTGCGACGAGCGGACCGCGTCGCGCGCCAGCCAGGTCTCCTTCAGCGCTTCATCGGAGTTGGCGTAGGAACGGTCCGACGGCTTCTGCGACTCGTACAGCCCAGAGCGCAGCTTGACGCGCAGGATTCGGGTCACCGCGTCGTCGATCCGCGAGACCGGGATCTGGCCGGCGTTGACCTGGGCGACGGTGCTGGTGATGAACGCCTTCCAGTCGTTCGGCACCATCACGATGTCGATCCCGGCGTTGATCGCCTGTGGGCACGAGGAGTTCGTGCAGCCCGGGACCTGGCCGATGCCGTTCCAGTCGGACACGACGAGGCCGTCGAAGCCCATCTTGCCCTTGAGGATCTGGTTCAACGCCTTGTCGCTGCCGTGCAGCTTGCCCTCGTTGATGCCGAGTTCGGCGTTGGTCCAGCTGTTGAAGGACACCATCACGGTCTGGGAGCCGGCCGCGAGCGCGCCGTAGTAACCCTGGCCGTGGACGTTGATCATTTCGGCCTCGGAGGAGGGGTTGACGCCCTGGTCCTGCCCCTTGAGCGTGCCGCCGTCACCGATGAAGTGCTTGGCGGTGCCGATCACGCCGTTGTAGCCGATGCGTTTGGTCGAGCCGTCCTGGAGGCCGTTGATCGCCTCGTAGCCGTAGGCCCGGGTGATCCGCGGGTCCTCGGAGAACCCTTCGTAGGTGCGGCCCCAGCGGTCGTCCCGCACGACGGCCAGCGTCGGCGCGAACGCCCAGTCCTGGCCGGTGGCGCGGATCTGCCGGGCCGTCGCCGCGGAGACGTCGCGCACCAGGCACGGGTCGTGCGCCGCGCCGAGACCGATGTTGTGCGGGAAGACGGTGGCCCCGTACACGTTGTTGTTGCCGTGCACGGCGTCGATGCCCCAGATCACCGGGATCTTCGTCCGGCTTGTCTTCGCGGCGTCCCAGTAGGAGTCGGCGAGCTTCAGCCAGTCCTGCTGGGACGCGTGCTTGTCCTTGTTCGGCCACGAACCGCCGCCGTTGAGGACCGAGCCGATGGAGTACTGGCGGACCTCATCGGGGGTGATGGCGGCGATCTCGGGCTGCGTCATCTGCCCGACCTTCTCCTCCAGGGTCATCCCCTTGAGGATCTCGGCGATCCGCTGCTCGTCACCGGCCTTCCCCTTGAACCGGCTCTCGACCTTCGGCCAGTCGGCGAGCGTCGGCAGGCTCTTCTCGATCCGGGCGCAACCGTCCCGGTCGAGCGCGGGCTTCCCGATCACGGGCTGCTCGGCGGCGACGGCGTTGGGCGTGGCCGCCAGTGTCCCGCCGAGCAGGGTGAGCCCCAGCAAGGCGATGAGCGGACTTCGGCGCGTACGAGGACGTCTTGCCATGGTCTGGTCCATTCTGCGGGAGGCGGGGACCGGCCGATCTTCACCGGACCGGGCGGCGGCGTCAAGAGTTTCGGACAGGTACGGGGACCGTTAATTTTTGTCATAAACTAAGACGCGTCCGTCACCGCGCGCCGCCCACGCCGCTTGGCGGTGTACGGCAGCGCGAACAGGTAGAGCCCGCTGAACATCAGCAGGAAGAGCGGCGGCAGTGGCGTGTAGAGCACCCATTGGGCCGAACTGCCCAGCGCGATGACGACGAAGCAGACGATGACGGTGGCGACGAAGACGAGCGACGTCCACCGGTGGAACGTCCGGATCCGCTTGCTCACGAGAACCTCCTGGAGTCGTTTTGCGTGTGGCGACGACGCTAGGGATTCCGTGCGCTCCGACGCTTCTCGATTCCTGACCGGCTCACTTGACCTCCACATTGCTTGAGCTTTTACCTTCGCGGAGAACGAAGGGAATCACCTATGACCGTCTTGGTAACCGGGGCCACCGGGAACACCGGCCGCCACGTGGTGGCCGAACTCGTCCGCCGCGGGGAACGCGTCCGGGCACTCAGCAGGAACCCCGCCGAAGCCCGGCTTCCGGCGGGCGTCGAACTGGCGCGGGGCACGCACACCGCACCCGAAACGCTGACCGAAGCACTGGACGGCGTCACCCGGCTGCACATCACCGCGACGGCCGGCCTCGCCGATGTCGGCGCCGACCTGGTCAAACGCGCCGTGGACGCGGGCGTGCGGCGGATGACGATCGTGTGGGGCGGCTACGTCGGGCCGACGGAACAGGCCATGACCGAGTCGGGCGTGGAATGGACGCGGCTGGAGCCCCAGGAGTTCATGTCCAACGCCCTCACCTGGACCGATTCGATCCGCGCCGAGGGCTTGGTCCGCGAGCCCTTCGACCTGCCCAGCGCGGTGGTGCACGAGGCCGACATCGGCGCCGTCGCCGCCACCGCGCTCGTCGAGGACGGGCACTCGGGCAAGGTCTACAACCTCACCGGACCGGAATCCCTGACCACGCGTGAGCGGATCGCGATCCTGGGCACCGCACTGGGCCGCGACATCGGCCTGGAACAGATCACGCGGCAGCAGGCGATCGACCGGCTACTGGCCGACGGCGTCTCGGCGGCGGACGCCGAATACGTGATCGGCTGGCACAGCGATCCGCCCGTGGAGGCGCGGACCGTGGACCACACGGTCGAGCGGGTGCTCGGCCGTCCGGCCCGGACGTTCGCGCAGTGGGTCGGCGAGCACGTGGACCGGTTCCGGGGCTGAAGGGGACTTTCCCCTCATCTCACGCGGTGAAGGGCGCTTTCCTCGCATGACATGCGGGGAAAGTCCCCTTCAGCTACCCCTCGGCCTTGAACCAGGCGCCGATCCCCGCCAGGGCGCCCGGGCCGTAGTCACCCCTGACGTCGTCGGCCAGATCCGCGATCGATACCGCGCGCAACGCCGCCCGCCACTGGGCTTCGGCGTTCGCCATCGCGCGGCTGATCGCACACGGCGCGGTGCACGCTTCGGGCGGCGTCGCCATCGGGCCACGCTGACGGATCTCGGTGCAGCTGAAGGCCGGACCAGGCCCGTCGATGGCCTCGACGACGTCGAGCACCGTGATCTCCGAGGGCGGCCGGGTGAGGACGTAGCCGCCGGCCTTCCCCTGCACCGACCGGATGAGGTCGGCCCGCGAAAGGGCCTGAAGCTGCTTCGCGAGGTAGCTGGGCGAGACGTCGTGCAGTTGCGCCAGGCGCGCGGCGGGCGCGGGTTCGTCGACCGAGGTCAGCACGACACAGCAGTGCAGAGCCCATTCGACTCCGCCGGACATCTTCACCCGGATCACTCTAACTCGCCTCTTGACTCGGACATAATGTATCCGAGTATTATTCCGGACATGAGGTGTCCGAGTTAGCGGACGCCCATCGAGGAAGGGCGCTGCGTCATGAAATTCGCGATCATCGGCGGGACCGGGCTGATCGGTTCGCAGGTCGTGCGGAACCTGAACGAGGCCGGGCACGAGGCCGTGCCGCATTCGCCGTCCACCGGGGTCGACCTGCTCACCGGCCAGGGGCTGGACGCCGCGCTCGACGGCGCCGACGTGGTCGTCAACCTCACGAACTCGCCGACCTTCGACGACGCCTCCCCCACGTTCTTCCGGACGTCGATGGACAACCTCGTGGCCGCGGCGAAGAAGGCGAGCACCGGGCACTTCGTGATCCTGTCGATCGTCGGCGTCGACCAGGTCCCCCAGCTCGATTACTACCGCGCGAAGACGCTGCAGGAGGACATCCTCAAGGAAAGCGGCCTCCCCTACTCGATCGTCCGCGCCACGCAGTTCATGGAGTTCGTCGACGCGGTCCTGTCCTGGACCGCCGACGAGACCACGGTCCGCCTGCCCAGCACGCCGATCCAGCCGATCGCGGCGGCCGACGTCGCCGCCGCGGTGTCCGAGGTCTCGGCGGGGAAGCCGCTGAACGGCACGCTCGACGTCGGCGGCCCGGACGTCTACCCGCTCGACGAACTGGGCCGGATCACCTTGTCCGTCAAGGGAGACACGCGTTCGGTGACCACCGACGAGACCGCGGGCATGTTCTCCGCCGTCTCCGGTGACGTGCTCACCACCAGGGAGGGCGCCCGCATCGCCGCGACCCGCTACCTCGACTGGCTGAAGTAGCCGTGGGCTGAAGGGAACCATGCCCGCATGTGACGCGACGAAAGGGCCCTTCGCCGCGTCACATGCGGTGAAGGGCCCCTTCAGCCCACGTCAGCTGGGCAGCAGAGCGGGGGCGGCGAGACGGCTGGCGTTCGCCGCCTCGTCGTCCGGCTGGGCCTGGGCGGAACGCTCCGCCTCGACCCGCGCGAGGTAGTTGGCGACCTCGCGCTCCTGCCGGTGCGAGTCCCAGCCCAGCAGCGGCGCCATCAGCTCGGCCACCACCGGCGCGGCCGTCACGCCACGGTCCCGCTCCTCGATGGAGATCCGGGTGCGGCGCGTCAGGACGTCCTCCAGGTGCAGCGCGCCCTCGTGCGAGACGGCGTAGACGGCCTCCGCCTTGAGGTACTCCGCCGTCCCCGGGATCGGCTCGCCCAGTTCGGGACGGTCCGAGATCGACTCCAGGATGTCCTCGATCGCGGTGCCGTAGCGCTGGAGCAGGTGCTCGATCCGGCGGATCGGCAGGCCCGTGCGCTGGACCAGCGCGTGCCGCGCGCCCCACAGTTCGTGGTAGCCCGTCGCCCCGACGATCGGCAGCCGCTCGGTCCACGACGACGGCGCCGGACGGCCGAGGTCCTCGACCGCGACGTCGACCGCGTCGGCGGCCATCACCCGGTACGTCGTGTACTTGCCGCCGGCCACGATCACCAGCCCCGGCACCGGATGCGCCACGGCGTGCTCCCGCGACAGCTTCGTCGTCGACGTCGCCTTCGCGGCCAGCAGCGGCCGAAGCCCGGCGTACACGCCTTCGATGTCGTCGGCGGTGATCGGCGTGCGCAGGACCGCGTTGAGGTGATCGAGCACGTAGTCGACGTCCGCCTGGCTGGCCGCCGGGTGCTCGCGGTCGAGGTCCCATTCGGTGTCGGTGGTGCCGACGATCCAGTGCCGTCCCCACGGGATGACGAACAGCACGCTCTTCTCGGTGCGCAGGATCAGCCCGGTGTCCAGGTCGATCTTCTCGCGCGGCACCACCAGGTGGATGCCCTTGGACGCGCGCACGGTGAACGGCGCGGGGATGCCCGCCGCCTCGGCCATGTCGTCGCTCCACACGCCAGTGGCCGCGACGACCGTCTTCGCCCGGACCTCGATCTCCGCGCCGCTCTCGCGGTCGACGACCTTGGCGCCGACGACGCGTTCGCCGTCACGGATCAACGACGTCACGCGCGCCCGGGTGAGGACGGAAGCACCTTGCTCGGCCGCGGTCCGCGCGATCGTCATCGTGTGGCGGGCGTCGTCGACCTGGGCGTCGTAGTACTGGATGGCGCCGATCAGGGCGTCGTCGGCGAGACCGGGAGCGACCTTGCCCGCGCCGCGCTTGGACAGATGCCGGTGCCTCGGCAGCGCGCGAGCCCCGCCGAGGGTGTCGTAAAGCGTGACACCCGCGCCGATGTACCCGCGCTCCCAGACCCGGTGCTTGAGCGGCACCAGGAACTTCACCGGGCGCACCAGATGCGGCGCGAGGGTCTGCAGCAGCAGGCTGCGTTCCTTCAGCGCCTCGCGCACCAGCTTGAAGTCCAGGTTCTCCAGGTAGCGCAACCCACCATGGATCAGCTTCGACGACCGGCTGGACGTCCCGGCGGCGAAGTCACGGGCCTCGACGAGCGCGACGGAGAGCCCGCGCGACGCCGCGTCGAGCGCGACGCCGGCACCGGTCACTCCCCCGCCGACGACCAGCACGTCGATCTCTTCGCGAGCGAGTTTGCGCAGCGTCTCGGCCCGGTAGACCGGGGAAAGCGGTACGGGTGTCACTGTGTTCCTCCTCTTCATCGGGCTCACTCGACCTCGACCCAGTCGAGCGTGCGGCCGACGGCCTTCTGCCAGCCCGCGTAGCCCACGGCGCGCTGTTCGTCCGTCCAGGACGGCTCCCAGCGCTTGTCCTCGTTCCAGTTCTGTTCCAGCTCGTCGGTGGACTTCCAGAACCCGACGGCCAGCCCCGCCGCGTAGGCGGCTCCGAGCGCGGTGGTCTCGGCGACGACCGGCTTCGACACCGGCACGCCGAGGATGTCGGCCTGCAGCTGCATGCACAGTTCGTTCGCGGTCACGCCACCGTCCACCCGCAACACGTCGAGCGTGACGCCGGAGTCGTTCTGCATGGCCTCGACGACGTCGCGGGTCTGGTAGCAGATCGCTTCGAGCGTCGCCCGCGCCAGATGCGCGTTGGTGGTGGCGCGGGTGAGGCCGACGATCGCGCCGCGCGCGTCCGAACGCCAGTACGGCGCGAAAAGGCCGGAGAACGCGGGGACGAAGTAGACGCCGCCGTTGTCCTCGACCTGCCGAGCGAGGCTTTCACTCTGCGACGCGCCGCTGATGATGCCCAGCTGATCGCGCAGCCACTGCACGGCGGAACCGGTGACGGCGATGGACCCTTCCAGCGCGTAGACCGGCTTGTCGTCGCCGAACTGGTAGGCCAGCGTCGTGAGCAGGCCGTGCTTCGAGCGGACGACCTCGTGCCCGGTGTTGAGCAGCAGGAAGTTGCCGGTGCCGTAAGTGTTCTTGGCCTCGCCGGGGCGGAAGCACACCTGGCCGACGGTCGCTGCCTGCTGGTCGCCGAGCACGCCTGTGATGGCGACCTCGCCACCGAGCGGGCCGTCCGCGCGGGTGACGCCGAAGTGGCCGTTGTTCGACGACGGCCGGATCGACGGCAGCATCTGCTTGGGGACGCCGAAGAACGACAGCAGTTCGTCGTCCCACTCCAGCGTTTCGAGGTCCATGAGCATGGTGCGCGACGCGTTGGTCGGGTCCGTCACGTGCACGCCGCCGTCGGGGCCGCCGGTGAGGTTCCAGATCAGCCACGAGTCGGTGGTGCCGAAAAGCGCGTCGCCCTTCTCGGCGTCTTCGCGGACGCCGTCGACGTTCTCCAGGATCCACTGCAACTTGCCGCCGGAGAAGTAGGTGGCGGGCGGCAGGCCCGCCTTGCGCCGGATGACGTCGCCCTTGCCCTCGCGCTCCAGCGCCGAGGCGATCCGGTCGGTGCGGGTGTCCTGCCACACGATCGCGTTGCAGTACGGGCGCCCGGTCCGGCGGTTCCAGACGACGGTGGTCTCACGCTGGTTGGTGATACCGAGCGAGGCGAGGTCGGCGGCGGTCAGCTTCGCCTTGTTGAGCGCGGTGGCGATGACCGAGCGGGTCCGCTCCCAGATCTCGGTCGCGTCGTGCTCGACCCAGCCCGGCTTCGGCAGGATCTGCTCGTGCTCCAGCTGGTGGCGGGCGATCTCGTTGCCGCCGTGGTCGAAGATCATGAACCGCGTGCTGGTGGTGCCCTGGTCGACGGCGCCGATGTAGTCAGGCATGTTCTCTCCTTTGAGGACGGCTCAGGCGGCGGTTTCGAGATCCTTGGCGGGCAAGGCTTCCGGCGCGGGATCGCTGGGGAGGTAACGCTCGATGAAGAACTTGTAGATCGCGCCGCCGATGACCGCGCCGACGATCGGGGCCACGATCGGGATCCACCAGTACGGATAGCCGTACTGGTCGGTGAACGCGGTGTCGTAGCCGGTGAGCCAGGACATCAGCCGCGGGCCGAAGTCGCGGGCGGGGTTGATCGCGTAGCCGGCGTTGGTGCCCCAGGCCATGCCGATCGCGACCACGAGGAAGCCGACGACGACCGGGGCGAGGTTCGCGGCGGGCGCGGTGTTGCGGAGGTCGGTGATGGCGAAGATCACCAAGGCGAGGATGGCGGTGCCGATGATCTGGTCGCGGAACGCGCCCCAGTCACCCACCGGAAGGGTTCCGTTACCCGGAAGGGTGGAAAAGACGCCCTGGGTCTTGATCGTCAGTCCGGGGTCGGCCGCGTTGAGCACCTCGGTGTAGTTCCAGCGCACCAGCAGGGCGCCGAGGAACGCGCCGGCGGTCTGCGCCAAGGCGTACGGGGCGACCTTGCGCCACGAGAAGCCCTTGAACACCGCGAGTGCCACGGTGATGGCGGGGTTCAGATGCGCGCCGCTGATCCGTGAAGCCACATAGATCCCCAGCGTGACGCCGATGCCCCACGCCCACGCGATGCTGTCGTGGTCGCCGATGCCGCCCGCGACGACTTGAGCCACCACCCCGCAGCCGAACAGGATGAGGATCATCGTCCCGACGAACTCCGCCGCCAGTTCGCCCGCGAGTCCGCGAGTCTTGAGGTTTCGCACCATTGCTTCCTCCACAAAGGACACCGTTGCCCTGTTGAGGCCGAAGTTAAGTTCGCGGAAACCCGGGGTCAACGGACGGCGGTCGGCATTGTCGAACGTCCGAAGACGATGTTCGACATTGTCGAATCAGGGCCGGTCGGGCTACGGTTGGGCCGTGCCCGGTCCGATCCAGTCCATCGAGCGCGCCGCCGCGATCCTGCGGTTGCTGGCGCGCGGTTCCGGCCGTCTCGGGGTCGGCGAGATCGCCGATTCCCTCGAACTGGCCAAGGGAACGGCGCACGGGATCCTCCGCACCCTGCAAGGGGTCGGTTTTGTCGAACAGGACCGCGATACCGGGAAATACCAACTGGGCGCGGCACTTCTGCACCTCGGCACGAGCTATCTCGACGTCAACGAACTCCGGTCACGCGCGATCAACTGGGCCGACGCGCTGGCCGCGCGCAGCGGCGAGGCAGTCCGGATCGGCGCCCCACTGGAGGGCCGGGTCCTGGTGGTGCACCACGTGTTCCGGCCCGACGACAGCTTGCAGACACTCGACGTCGGCACGCTTCTGCCGCTGCACGCGACGGCGCTCGGAAAAGTACTTCTGGCCTACGACACCGGTCTCGTGGCATCGTTGCGCTCCGGCGTACCGGAGGCCTACACCCGCCGGACCCTGGTCACCCAGACCGCGATCAAACGCGCCTGTGGCAAGGTGCGCGAGGCCGGCTGGGCGAGTGAGAACGGCGAGATGATCACCGGCGAGGCCGGGATAGCGGCGCCGATCCGCGGGCACGGCGGCATCGTGGTCGGCGCGATCGGGGTGTCCGGCGCGACGGAACGGATCTGTGAACCCGACGGCAGCCCGCTCCCCCGGCTGCTCGGTCATGTGCGCGACGCGGCACGGGCGGTCTCCCGCGATCTCGGCGCGTCCCGATGGTGATGGAGGTGCTCGCGTGGTCCAGCGCTATGTGATGTCGATCGACCAGGGCACCACCTCGACCCGATGCATCCTGTTCGACGCACGCGGCAGGCTGGTGTCGGTCGCGCAACGCGAACATCAGCAGCACTTCCCCCGGCCGGGCTGGGTCGAACACGACGCGACGGAGATCTGGCGCAACGTCGGCCGGATCGTGCCGCAGGCCCTGGCCGACGCGGGCGCCGAACCGGGGCAGGTGGTCGGTCTCGGCATCGCGAACCAGCGCGAGACGACGGTGCTGTGGGACCGGCACACCGGGAACCCGATCGGACGCGCGATCGTCTGGCAGGATACCCGCACCGACGCGATGCTCGAACACCTCGCCCGCGAACCGGGCGCCGACCGGGTCCGTCGGCTGTGCGGGTTGCCGTTGGCGACCTACTTCTCCGCACCCCGCATCCGCTGGCTGCTGGAAAGAACTCCTGGCCTGCGGGAACGCGCCGAACGCGGCGACGTCCTGTTCGGGACGGTCGAGAGCTGGCTGATCTGGAACCTGACCGGCGGCCAGGAGGGCGGCGTCCACGTCACCGACGTCACCAACGCCTCGCGCACCATGCTGATGAACCTGCGGACGCTGTCGTGGGACGACGAACTGCTGGAGTTCTTCGACGTCCCGCGCGCGATGCTGCCGGAGATCCGGCCCTCGACCGAGGTGTACGGGACGACGTCGCGGGTGGTACCGGGGATCCGGATCGCGGCGGCGCTCGGCGATCAGCAAGCGGCGTTGTTCGGCCAGACCTGCTTCGCGCCCGGTGAGGCGAAGTGCACCTACGGGACGGGCAGTTTCCTGCTGCTCAACACCGGTCCGACGCCGGTGCACTCCACGCACGGCATGCTGACCACCGTCGGGTTCAAGATCGGCGACGAGCCCGCCGTGTACGCCCTCGAAGGGTCGATCGCGGTCACCGGGTCGCTCGTGCAGTGGTTTCGGGACGGCCTGGAGCTGATCGGCAGCGCTCCTGAGATCGAGACGCTGGCGCGGACGGTCGAGGACAACGGCGGCTGCTACATCGTGCCCGCCTTTTCGGGCCTGTTCGCGCCGCACTGGCACAGCGAGGCCCGCGGCGTGATCGCCGGGCTGACGTCGTACATCACCAAGGGGCACCTGGCCAGGGCCGTGCTGGAGGCGACGGGCTGGCAGACCCGAGAGGTCGTCGACGCGATGAACGCCGATTCGGGCCTGGCGCTGTCGACGCTCAAAGTGGACGGCGGGATGACCGCGGACAATCTGCTGATGCAGTTCGTCGCCGACGTCCTCGACGTGCCAGTGGTCCGCCCGATGGTCGCCGAGACCGTGTCGCTGGGCGCGGCGTACGCGGCCGGGCTGTCGGTCGGGTACTGGCCGGATCTGGAGGGCCTGCGCCGGAACTGGCATCGCGCCGGGCAGTGGCTGCCGACCATGGACCCCGCCCGCCGCGACAGCGAGTACGCGCACTGGCGGCAGGCCGTGGAACTGACGTTCGGCTGGATGCGTCCCGGGCCGACGGCCGCTCCCCCGGGCTCCGACCTGGTCGAGGTCGTCCTGGCCGATCACCGCCGGATCGAGCAGCTCTTCCGGGACCTCCGCAACGACGAGGCCGATCGTCCGGCGCTCATCGCGGAGCTGTCCGCGTCGCTGGTCGCGCATGCCACCGCGACGGAACGGATCGTCCGTCCCGATGCGACGGAGAGCGGGCTCGCTTCCGAGTTGCTCGCGGTGCTGGAATCGGACGACTTCGAAAAAGCGTTGGCAGCTCTGGAGAACTCGGTCGACGCCCATATCCGTTCCGAGGAACGCGGGCTGCTGAACGAACTCCGGCGCACACTGTCCACTTCGGACCGCACCGGCCTCGGCCGGGCTTTCGTCGCGGAACGGCAGCGACAGCTGGACCTCGACTGTGGATCCATCGCGCACGTCCGCGAGCAAGGGCCGCGGCTGCGGCTTTCGTGACATTCCGGCAGGGCGTGCTAGCCTGTCGCCGTGCGCCGCTTTACCCGACTCGTAGTCAAGCGCGCCGGCTGAACCAGGTCGCCGGCGCGCATTCCGGCGACCCCTCGACACGGGGCATCTCCCGGGACCTGGCCCTCCATGGCCTGTTCGTTCCCTCGCCTTCGGAGACCACGATGTCGCTCACCACTTTCCAGGTTCCCGCCCCTCGCTCGTCCATGCTGATCCGCCGCCGGATCGCCACCTACTTCATCGGCGGCGTCGACCGGATCCCCGGCCTGGTCGACGCGCTCGGCTGTCTGGTCCACGACCTGTCGCTCGACGTGCGCGACGGGGTCCGCGAAAGCACCATGACCTGCGCCGTCCTGATCGCCGAGGACGAGATCGAGCCGTTGCTGGACCGGCTGCGCACCCTGGACGCGGTCGTCTCCTCCGAGCTGCTCTGATCGCGTGCTTGGACGCGACACACCGAGTTCCGCGTCCAAGCACGCGAGTCACGCCCGGTTGCACGGTTCCATGCAGCCCGCAGCAGCCTCTTGACTTAGTTAGGAAGCCTTCTTAACTTCGATTTCATGGCCGAAACTCCCCGGAACAGCAGGTCCCAAGCCTACCGTCGGCTCAGCTTGGCCGAGAAACACGACAAATTCGTCAATCAGTATTCGCGGCGGACCCTGTTCCGGGTGGGCGCGGTGAGCGGCGCGGCGCTCGCCGCCGGCGGTGTCCTTCTGCCCGGCACCGCCATGGCCTCCCCTGGGCCGACCGTGCTGCTCAACGCGGACAAGGTCGCGGGTTCGGCGCTGCGGCCGTTCGGACGGCACATCGCCTACGGCGCCGACCCGTCCCAGCAGGTCGTCGTCTCCTGGCAGGTACCCGCGGCGGTGACCGCGCCGTTCGTCCGGATCGGCACGGTCCCCGGCGACTTCAGCCCGCCCATCCAGGCCGAGGTCCGGGCGCTGACCAGCCAGATGTCCTGGCAGCACCCGGTCGAGGAGTATCCGCCGAACAGCCCGAAGTCGATCACGCAGTACTACCTCCACGCCCGGATCGACCGCCTGCTGCCCAACACCACGTACTACTACGTCGTCGGCCACGAGGGTTACGACCCCGCCGGCAGGCTCGGCGAGATGGCGAGTTTCCGCACCGCCCCGGCCGCGGGTGGCGACGGCACGTTCTCGTTCACGGCGTTCGGCGATCAGGGCGTCGGCTACAACGCCGTCGCGACCAGCAGCCTGATCGCAGGGCTCGACCCGGCCTTCCACCTCGCCATGGGCGACCTGAGCTACGCCCTCGAGGGCGAGGGCGGGCACCCCGAGGAGGACCAGTACGACGCCCGGCTGTGGGACTCGTTCTTCGTGCAGAACGAGCCCGTCACCGCCGGGATCCCGTGGATGATGGCGCTCGGCAACCACGAGATGGAGGGCTGGTACTCCGAGGACGGCTACGGCGGCGTCCGGGCGCGGTTCACCATGCCGGACAACGCCTGGGACGGGTCCACCTGCATCTACTCGTGGCGCTACCAGAACGTCGGCCTG
Source organism: Amycolatopsis azurea DSM 43854 (assembly GCF_001995215.1). Lineage (GTDB taxonomy): Bacteria > Actinomycetota > Actinomycetes > Mycobacteriales > Pseudonocardiaceae > Amycolatopsis > Amycolatopsis azurea. The sequence continues at coordinate 11,896 of NZ_MUXN01000029.1, read as the reverse complement.
ATCAGCCTGGACGGCAACGACGTCTGCTACAACAGTCCGTCCAATCTGGACTACACCAAGGGCAAGCAGCTCAAGTGGCTCGGCAAGACGCTCGCCGCCTTCCGCGCCGACCCCACGATCGACTTCATCGTCGTCTACTGCCACCAGTGCACGTACTCCACCTGCCATTCCAACGGCGCCGAACTCGGCGCGCAGAAGGACTGGGCCCCGCTGTTCGACAAGTACCAGGTCGACCTTGTACTCAACGGGCACAACCACATCTACGAACGGACCGACCCGATCCGTGCCGGCAAGGCCGTCAAGAAGGTGCCGTCGCGCGGGACCACCAATCCGGTCAAGGACGGGACGACCTACATCACCGCGGGCGGTGGCGGCGGCAGCGTTTCCGAGTTCCCGGCGCCCGACACCTACCTGGGCCACGAGACCACCAACGACTCCCCGGTCCCGATGAAATATTCCGAACGGGACGGCCAGGACCGCACCAAGAAGGTCACCTGGTCCCGTGTCCGGTTCCGCGGCTACAGCCTGGTCGCGGTCGACGTCATCGCGGGCACGGGCACCACACCGCCCAAAATGGACGTCCGGGCGATCAGTGCCGACGGCACCCTGGTCGATCAGATCATCGTGCAGCGCTCTTGACCCGGCGGCGGCCCCCGGCACCGCCGAGCGCGGGAGCCGCCGCCTTTCCCGCATCGACCGGAAAGTCGGTCCACATCGGCCGATCGGCCGGTGTCCGGACACCATTTCCGACCTGGTTTCCGAAGCGCCGGAACGGTTTTCGTGCGGTCCGCCGCTGTTACGGACTCATGACAAGAACGAGACGGGACAACGATGATCGTCTCTGAACATCGACGTCATGTTCGACGACGAACGAACCAGGCCGATAGCCGTTCCCGGCGCGAACCGGCGGCTCCGCCTCCGCGTGATGGTCGTGACCGCTTTCCTGGTCGTCACCGGAATCCTCGGTTACGTGATCTTCCGGGCCAACGCGGCGGGCCGCCCCGTGCGGGACGAGCGGAGCGCCACCGTCGTCTTCGACCGTACGTCGGGCGAGCAGGTGGTCGGGAACCATGGCGACGAGAGATTTCGCACCGCCTCGGTGGTGAAACTGTTCATCGCGCTCGACGCCATCACCCGCGGCCCGCGGAAGTCCGACGAAGCCCAGATCCACCGGATGCTGTCGAAAAGCGACGACGCGATCGCCAACACCCTGTGGACCCGGAACGGCTCGTCCGCGATCGTCACCAGGACGGTGGCCGCCATCGGCCTCAAGAACACCACCCCGCCCGCCGACGCGGGCCGCTGGGGCGACACGCTGTCCACCGCGGACGACATCGTCGCGACCTACCGGCACATCCTCGCGCTGCCGAAAGCCAAGCGGAATCTGATCCTGAAGCCGCTGCGGGAGGCGCCCAGGACCGCCGCCGACGGGTTCGACCAGCACTTCGGCATCCCGTCGGCCTTCCAGGACCGGCCGTGGGCCGTGAAACAGGGCTGGGCGGCCGGACACGGCGCCGTGGATGCGCATACGACCGGGCTCGTCGGCGGGGGCGACCGCTACATCGTCGTCATCCTGTCCAGCTTCGCCGAAGGCACCGACCTCGGGGTGGCGACAGCATCGGCTACTTCGACCGCCGAGTCCCTGGTTCCCCGTCTGGAAAAGTGACTTCGGCGGCGTTCTCCACCGTCGCCCTGAAAGCGCTTACAAGAAGCTCGGCGAAACAGGCCCGCGGCGCCGCCGAGACACCTCCGGTCTGGGCCTTCAGCACGGCCAGCTGCTCACTCGCCAGCGGTGCGATCCGGTCCATGAACTGGCCGAGGAACCGCAGTGCCGCGAGCGGCGGGATCCCGGCCCCGGCGAGGTCCGCCACCGCCCGGGAAACGGACTGGCGCACGACGGCGGGCGCTCCCGCGTCGTCCTTGCCGAGGACGCCGTGCCGTTCCAGGCACCGGGCGACGGCGGGCTGGTCGCGGGCGATGTCGGCCATCGCCGCGTCCAGCCGCTCGGCGGCGTCCACCGTGGTCGTTCCGAGCATCGCGGCGATGGACACCAGGTTGAAGCCCTGTTTCTGCAGCACCGTGATACGCCTCAGCCTCCGCAGATGAACCGGGCCGTAGTAGGCGGATCGGCCACGGCGGACCGGCGGAGGCACCAGGCCTCTCGTCTGATGCGCCCGGATGTTGCGTGCCGACATGCCGACGATCGCGGACAGTTCTTCGATCGTGTATCCGGCCGGTCGCGACGAAAAGGGCTTCACGCCGACCAGCTTAACCAATGGTCGGATGAGTACCCAGTGAAGGCGGGCGCAATGGCGGCACCACCGTCACCCGGCTGAATCAACGAGTTGCCATAAGTCCATCGGTTCCCGCCCGGGAACACAAGGTGAACGGGAGGTTTACATGGTTTCGTGCCAGCCGATGCCGGTTTTGGGGCGTTCTCCGCCCGCCGACTACTCCGGTCAGGCGATCTTGGTGGGCCGGGGACTTCCTTACCGTTTAAATGCTGCCAAGACATCTGATGTCTCGACTCTGTCGACGCCCGCGGAGCGCCGCTGAACCCGATGGTTGGTCGTCAAAGTTTCAACTTTTCACCAGGAGGTTTTCGCATGTTCTGGAAACGGATCGCGGTCGCCGCCGTGGCCGCGACCGGCTTGGCCGCGGCGCTGGTGGTGTCCCATCAGGACACTCCCGCCGCCGCGATCGAGCCCGCCGCGGCGAAGGTGCCCGCGTTCGACCACATCGTCCTCGTGATGTTCGAGAACAAGGACTACAAGGAGATCAACGGCAGCTCCAAGGCGCCTTACTTCAACAAACTCGCCTCGCAGGGGGCGAAGTTCACCAAGGCTTACGGGACGACGCACCCGAGCCAGCCGAACTACATCGCCCAGTTCGCGGGTTCGACGCACGGTGTCGACAGCAACAAATGCCAGGATCTGGGGAACAAGGAGAACATCGCCTCCCAGCTGGCGGGGATCGGCAAGAAGTTCGTCGGCTACGCGGAAAGCATGCCGTCCGACGGCTACACCGGCTGCGAAAAGGGCAACTACGCCCGAAAGCACAACAGCTGGGTCAGCTTCGGCAATGTCCCCGCCTCGGCCAACAAACGGTTCTCGTCGTTCCCGACCGACTTCACCAAGCTTCCGCACGTCGCTTTCGTGACCCCCGACCTGTGCAGCGACATGCACGACTGCTCGGTCGACACGGGCGACAAATGGCTGAAGAAGAACCTCGACGCGTACGCGCAGTGGGCCAAGACGCACAACAGCCTGCTGATCGTCAATTTCGACGAGGACAGCGGGACATCGGTGAACCAGATCTACACCACCTTCGTCGGCGCCCACGTGAAGCCGGGCAGCTACAGCGAATCCGTCAACCACTATTCGATCCTCCGCACGATGGAGGCGGCGTTCGGCCTGCCGGGCATCGCCAACGCGGCGAACAAGTCGCCGATCACGAGCGTGTGGCAGTAATCGGGTGAACCCCGCGGGCGTGTCCACTGTGGACGCGCCCGCGGGCGGGAAAGGTGGTCCGTCGCGTGTACCTGTCCACGATCGGCCGCCGGGAGCATCCCGGCGGCGTTTCCAAGAAGTCCTTCGCCCTGCTCGGCGGGAACGTCTTCGCCCTGGGCACCGTCAGCCTCGTCACGGACGTCTCCTCGGAGATGGTGACGGCCGTGCTGCCGGTGTACCTGGTGCTCGGGCTGCACCTGGGCCCGGCGGCCTACGGCGTGGTGGACGGCCTCTACACCGGCGCGACCGCGTTCCTTCGCCTGGTCGGCGGCTACGTCGCGGACCGCGTCCGGCGGCGCAAGGCGGTCGCCGGGCTGGGCTACGCGATGTCGGCGGTGGCAAAACTGGGGCTGGTCGCGGCCGGTTCGTCGGCGACCGCGATCGGCGTGGTGCTGACCGCGGACCGGACGGGTAAAGGCCTGAGGACCGCGCCCCGCGACGCGCTGATCACCCTTTCGGCTCCCGAGCACATGCTGGGCCGCGCGTTCGGGGTGCACCGGGCGATGGACAGCGTCGGCGCGTTCCTCGGCCCGCTCGCCGCGGTCGCCGTGCTGGCCGTGGCGGGTTCGGCGACCGGGGTCGAAGGGTTCGACGCGGTCTTCGTGACCAGTTTCTGCATCGCCGCCGCCGGGGTGCTGCTGCTGGCGCTGTTCGTCCGCGACCACCGCACGCCCAAACCACCCTCGGGCACCGTGTCCCTGCGGGCGGCGACCGGGCTCCTGCGCGGCACCGGCGTGCGACGGCTGCTGATCGCCGCCTGCGTCCTGGGTCTCGCGACCATCGGCGACGGATTCGTGTACCTCCTGCTCCAGGCGAAGGAGGACATCGCCACCGGCTGGTTCCCGCTGCTGGCGGTCGGCACGAACCTCGGCTACCTGCTACTGGCCGCGCCGCTCGGCGCGCTGGCCGACCGGATCGGCAGGCTGCCGGTGATGCTCGCCGGCTACGGCGCTCTGGCCACCGTCTATCTGCTGCTGCTCAGCCCGCTGACCGGCTGGGCGCTGTTCGCGCTCACCCTCGGCCTGTACGGCGTGTTCTACGCGTCGACCGACGGCGTGCTGATGGCACTGGCCGGGCCGTTGCTGCCGGAGGCGTTGCGCACCACCGGCATCGCGATCGTGCAGAGCGGGCAGGCGCTCGCCTACTTCGTCTCGTCCGTCCTTTTCGGACTCTCATGGCAATTCTGGGGTGCGACCACGGCGATCGCGATCGCCGCCGGAACGGTACTGGCCGCCGTCGCCGCCACCCTCGTTCTCTTGGCTCCCCGCAGGAAGGCACGACCGTGAACACCCGCACCCGCGTCCTGATCGCCGTCACCGGAGTACTCGCGCTGGCCGCGGCCGCCGTGATCTACGTCGGGGTGGCGGGAGCGCGCAACCAGGACACCGCGTCGGCGGGCACCAGCGGCGCGGTCACCCTCGAAAGCGGGCGGCTGCTGTTCCGCAGCACCGCCGACGCCGACCGCGGGCACGTGTCCAGCGTCGCCGCCGCCGATCCGGGTGGAGCACGGGCGGTGTCGACCGTGTCGTGCAGCCGGGTCTACGCGGCGGGCGGCACCGGGATCTGCCTGCGACCGGAGTCGGGTCTGACCACGTATCAGCTGGCGGTGCTCGACGGCAAGCTGGCGGTCACGCAGGAGATCCCGTTGGTCGGGCTGCCCAACCGGGCCCGCGTCTCGGCCGACGGGCGGCGGCTCGCGTGGACGGTGTTCGTCACCGGCGACTCCTACAACGGCGGCCGGTTCTCCACCCGCGCCGGCACCCTCGACCTCACCACCGACAGCGTCGAGGGCACGCTGGAGGACTTCGCCGTGACCGTGGAAGGCAAGCCGTACAAGGCGGCCGACTTCAACTTCTGGGGCGTCACCTTCACCCGGCAGTCGAATCGGTTCTACGCCACCATGTCCACCGGCTCCCACCGGTACCTCGTCGAAGGCGACTCCGCCGCCCGGACCGTGAAAACGCTGCGGGACAACGTCGAATGCCCCTCCCTCTCCCCCGACGAGACCCGCATCGCCTTCAAGTCCGCCATCGACGGCGATCCCGCCAAGGGCTGGCGGGTCTCGGTGCTCGACCTCGCGAGCGGCACCGTGACGCCGCTGGCCGAGACCCGGAACGTCGACGACCAGCCCGCGTGGCTCGACGACCGCACCGTCGCCTACGCGCTCCCCCGCACGCAAGGACATTCCGACGTCTGGGCCGTTCCCGCCGACGGCACCGGAGCTCCGCACCTGCTCATCCCGGAGGCCGAATCGCCCGCCGCGCTGCCTTAATGAGGGGTCGTGAGTGGCGATGTTCTCTTGGCGAACGCGGCGTGTTCGACTGCTCGCGTGCCTGCCGGAGTCGGGTGTCGCGAAAGCCACTTTCGGGACATCAGACGTCCCGAAAGTGGCTTTCACAACGCTTCCCGACGAGGCCACGTGCCCGGCGAGCCGTAGCGATCATCCGAGCAGGCGTCGCCCGCAGCCCGACAGGACGACTTTGACCTTCGGCTCGAGTAGGCCGTGTCCTAGGCTTCCGGAAATGAAGGACGCGCTGCTGATCGTCGACATGCAGGAGATGCTCGTTCCGCTGGTCTGGCGCGGCGAGGAGCTGGCCACCCGGATCGCGGCGCTGGCACGGAAAGCCCGCGCCCATGGCGTTCCGGTGATCGCGCTGCGGCAGGTCGGCGCGCCCGGCACCGACTTCGATCCCGCGTCACCGGGCACCCGGCTCAGCCCGCTGCTCGGCCTCGAACCGATCGACGTGGTGGTCGACAAGACCGCGACGGACTCCTTCCACCGCACCGGACTGGCAGGCCTGCTCGTCGACCGGGGCGTCGACACCGTGGTGCTGACCGGGCTGGCCACCGACTACTGCGTCGACGCGACCGCGCGGTCCGCGCAGAGCCACGGTCTGGACGTCGTGCTGGTCGGCGACGGCCACGCGCCCTCGTCCGACGGCGATCCCACCGTGGGACTGACCGCCGAACAGGTCATCGCCCGGCACAACCTGCTCCTGGCCACCGCGATCCATCCCGGCGGACGGCTGCGCGTGGTGCCCGCGGCGGAGCTCGAGTTCACCGCCTGAGCGGGCGTGATCGTAGGATCGGCCCGCCATGATCACGAACTTCCTGCTCGACCACTCCGCCCTGGTGCCGGTGGCGATCCTCCTGGTGGCGCTCCTCTGCGCCGTCCTCGGCCTGCTGTTCGCGGGCAGGCGCCGGATTCTGTGGGCCCTCGCCGGGGTGTCGCTGGTCCCGGTCTTCGCGCTGACGCTGGTGCCCACCGGCCGCACGATCGACGAGATCGTGTGCACGGTCCAGTTCTCGCTGCCGACGCTCGGCGCGGTGGAACTCCTGGCCAACGTCGCCCTGTTCCTACCGCCGGTCTGCTTCGCCGCGCTGGCGTCCCGGCGCCCGCTGGCGATGCTCGCGGCGGGCTCGGCGCTGTCCGCCGTGATCGAGGCCTTGCAGGCGCTGGTGCCCGCGATCGGCCGTGCCTGCGACACCAACGACTGGCTGATGAACACCCTCGGCGCGATCCTCGGCGCACTCCTCGCGGCAGGCACGGCCCGGCCGGCGAACCGCCGCGCTCAGTCGGGCAGTTCGACGGGCGCGATGTCGTCGTAGACGTCGCCCGGTCCCGGGTTGGCCGGGTCCGTCTCGCCGCCGAAGTGGTTCATGACGCCCCACACCGCGTTGAGCGCGGTCTGAACCGCGCCTTCGGCCCAGCCCGCCGTCCACGAAACGTCGTCACCGGCGAGGAAGAGACCGCGGTGGCGCTCCTCCAGCCGGTCCTGCTTGAAATGCGTGAACAGCCGGTGCTGGTAGCGGTAGTGGCCGGGCAGGTTGGCCTTGAACGCGCCCATGAAATGCGGCTCGGCCTCCCACGACACGGTCACCGGGTCGCCGATGATGTGCCGCCGGACGTCGACGCCCGGGTAGATCTCCTTGAGCGACTGGAGCATCACCTCGACCCGCTCGGACACCGAGAGCGGCAGCCACTTCAGCGAATCGTCGGCCCAGGTGTAGGACAGGCAGATCACCGCGGGCGCGTCCGGATCGTCGCCGAGCAGATAGGTGCCGCGCGGCATGCGGTCGGTCAGCGTCATGCTCATCGTGTCGCGTCCGGTCACCGGATCCTTGTCCAGCCAGAACGGCCGGTCCACCGGGACGAAGACCTTCGAGGACTCCATGTAGTGCGTGCGCTCGATGGCCGTCCAGTGGTCGATCGGGAACAGCGCCTCATCGCATTCGATCTTCGACAGCAGCATCCAGCTCTGCGCGGTGAACACCGCCGCCGGATAGGTGCGGATGCGGCCTTCGGTGTCGGTCACTGTGATGTTGTTCGGCGCGGTGCGGTGCAGCCGGGCTACGCCGGGGTTCGGGCCGCCGCCGTGCAGCGAGCTCAGACTCGTTCCCTGGGGCCAGAACGCGAGGTCCTCGGGCGCGTGTTCCCACAGCCGCAACGGAAGCTGCCTGCTGCCGCCGACGATGCTGCGGTGCTCGTCGTCGGCGCCGGTGTAGACCACCCGCAGGATCTCCAGGATGGAGTTCGGGAAGTCGGTGTCCCAGCCGCCGGTGCCGAATCCGACCTGCCCGAAGATCTCACGGTCGCGGAAGGAGGCGAACGCGGGTGACTGACAGAGGAAACCGTAGAAGGTCTGGTCGTCCAAGCGCGGCACGAGTTCGTTCCACAGCCGCTTGATCGTCTTCGCGTCGCGCTCGCGGATCGCCTTCTGCATCTCGGTGAACGCGGCCTGCTCGGACAGCGTGCTGTCCCAAGCGGCCGCGACCTTGCCGAAGACCGCGGGGAGTTCGTCGGCCGAGCGCGCGTAGTGGCTCTCCCCCTTGAGGTCGACGACGGTGCTCGGCGTTCCCGGCGCCAGCGGGTTCGGGAACGGTGTGGTCTCCAGGCCGACCTTGTCGATGTAGTGGAACAGCGCGGTCGACGCCGGCGGGAAGCGCATCGCGCCCATCTCCGCGACGACGTCGTCCGGGCAGCCCGGGAAGTTCACGGTGCGCAGGCGGCCGCCGATCTCGGCGATCTCGTACACGACCGGGCGCAGGCCCAGCTTCATCAGCTCGTACGCGGTGACGATGCCCGAGAGGCCGCCGCCGATCACCGCCACCTCGGTGCCGTGCCGTTCGGCGGGGAGCGAGCCGAGGCCGGCGGGGTGGGCGAGGAAATCGTCGTAGGCGAACGGGAAGTCGGGGCCGAACATGGTGATCGGGCGGCCGGCCGGTTCGTCGCTGTGGATCGCGGTCGGGAGGGCGGAGGTCATGCGGAAAGTCCTCGGTACAGATCGGGCCGTCGGTCGGCCAGGTGGGTGTTCTCCAGTCGCGACGCGACGAGCGCGTCACGGGTGACGTCGGCGCTGATCAGCTCCGGGCCGGAGCCCGCGCGGGCGAGTACCTCGCCGGTCGGGGCGACGACGCAGGACCGGCCGCAGTAGGTCAGGTCCTGTTCGGTGTCACAGCGGTTCGCGTAGGCGACGAAGAGCTGGCTTTCGTAGGCGCGGGCGGGAACCAGCGTGTCGGCGACCAGCTCGTACGGGCTCATCAGCGCCGTCGGCACCACGAGCAGCTCGGTCCCGGCCAGCGCGTGCGCCCGCACCAGCTCGGGGAACTCGACGTCGTAGCAGATCAGCAAGCCGATCCGGAGGCCGTCGAGGTCCGCCTGGACGACCGCTTCGGCGCCCGGCTCGAACCAGTCGCGGTCGATGTCGCCGAACAGATGGGTCTTGCGGTAGTTCGCCAGACGGCGTCCGTCCGGGCCGATCAGCTGGACGGCGTTGTACACGCGGCCGCCGTCGGACTCGGGGTAGCCGTAGACCAGCGCGGCACCGTTTTCCCTTGCCAGCGCGGACATCCGGGCCGAAGTCGGGCCGTCGGCCGGTTCGGCGAGTTCGTGGGAGCGGGCGCCGATGTGATAGCCGGTGGTGATCATCTCGGCGGCGATCACGAGATCGGCGTCCGACGTCGCGACGGCGGACGGCAGCTCGGCATGGGAACCTTGATGGACGGCGATCTTCACACCGACGACGATATCCGCCGTTTCGATGCGCCGATAAGGGCCAATCGTTGCGCGTGGAGCTGGCAGACCCTCGAACTGATGCGGTTCGCTGCAATTCTGCGGCGATCTGTTGTCTGGATCACCCGCCCGGAGCCGGCTCCTCCGCCTGGTCGTCCGCCCAGCCGAGCGCCTCGGTGATCGCCTTCTCCGCGATGGCCGACATGGTCGACATATAGGTACCGCTGACGTGGTTGTCGTCGAGATAGACCAGCACGTTGCCGATCACCGGCGGGCAGACCTCGGCCGTGCAGAAGTAGTCGCTGAAGTCGAGGAAGCGCACGTTCGGCGGCAGATCCGGCAGCGTCTCGTACGGCGGTTCCTCCGCATAGAGGTCGTAGCGTGGAGCGGCGCACTCGGGCGCCTGCGCGCCCCGGCTCTCGACACAGGCCGACGGCGACTGGCCGAACCGCGGGTTGTCCCGCACGGCCAGCACCGGGATGCCCACCTCGTCGACCTTGCGCCACTGGGCGACGTAGCCGCCCGGAACCCGTTCCTCGACACCGGTCCGCACGTCCCTGGTGCCGATCGTCATCACCGCGTCGGGCCGGGCCGTGACGATCTCGTCCACCACGGCGGAGTTCCAGTCGATGCAGGCCTGGTCGCCCGGCACGGCGTCGGAGTCGGTGGAGAACGGGCAGCCGCCGCGCAGGATCGAGGTCACCTCCCAGTTCCGCTGCTCGGCGATCGGCAGCAGGGCACCGAGGAACTGCCCGGCGTGCGAGTCGCCGGTGACCACGATCCGCCGGGTGGGATGCCCCGACGTCTCCGAAGTGCAGACCTCGAGGTCGGCGTTGCGCGGAGACACCCCGCAGCGGGCCGGGTCGATCCCCGCCCAGTCTTCGGACACGGCGACGAACGACGGGACGAGGGTGGCGTCGGCGGCGCCCCAGTACTTGAAGCCTTCGGTATGCGCGAGCGCGCCGGGGTGGTCGGGATCGTCGACCGCGATCGAATAGGTGTCCGCCTGGCTCACGCTCACCCACTGCCAAGCGCCCGTCGCGGCGAGCACGGCCGCGAGGGTCGCGACGCCGAACCGGTAGGCGCCCCACCGGTTCCCTGCCCCGATCGCGGATGCGCGGACCGGTTTTTCGACCAGGTGGTGGGTCAGCACGGCGAGGACGAAGGCCAGCGCGATGATCACCGCGCCGCCGCGCAGGCCGACCTCTTGCCGGTCACGGGCGACGAGGTAGAACACCAGGACCGGCCAGTGCCAGAGGTAGAGCGCGTAGCTCAGGTCGCCGAGGTACGTCAGCGGGCGGCTGGACAGGAAGCGGTCCACGCCGCCCTTGAACGCGGTGTCGCCCGCGAGGATCACCAGCGCGGCCGAAAGCGTCGGCCACAACGCGAGATAGCCGGGGAAGACCGTCCCGACCTGAAGCACCAGCCCGCAGGAAACCAGCCCGACGACGCCGGCCCAGCCGAACACGACCCGCGCGGACCGGGGCACCCGGACGCGGTCGAGAAGCAGGGCGAGCAGGCCACCGAGCGCGAATTCCCAGGCCCTGGTCAGCGAATCGAAGTACGCCAGCGGCTGGTCGGCCGCGGTGAGCCACACCGAGTAGGCCAGCGAGGCCGCGAACATCGCGCCGAGAGTCGTGAGCAGCAGCGGGAGGACGTTGCGGCCCGCTTTCTTGGCGATCAGCAGCACCAAGCCGACCAGTAGCGGCCAGACCACGTAGAACTGCCCCTGGATCGACAGCGACCAGAAGTGCTGGACGACGCTGGCCGAGTTGTGCTGGGCGAAGTAGTCGGTGGAATCCGCCGCCAGCTGCCAGTTCTCCAGGTAGAGCGCGGAGGCGACGACCTCCTTGATCGTCTGGAACCAGCGGTTCTGCGGCAGCAGCACCGTGCTCGCGGCGATGATCAGCAGCAACACGGTGAGCGCGGCCGGGAACAGCCGTTTGATCATCCGGCCCCACATCGGCCGGTACTCGATCTTCCCGCGCGCCGCCGCGCGGTGGAGCTGGCCGGTGACGAGGAACCCGGAGATCAGGAAGAAGGCGTCGACGCCGCCGGAGATCCGGCCGAGCCACACGTGATAGACGACCACCAGCACGCACGCCAGCGCCCGCAGTCCCTGGATCTCCGGACGGAACCGTCGTTCGGCAGCACTCTCCCGCACACAACCACCCACCAAGATCACCGGCCACCGACGGGCGGGGACCCTACGGCAGGAAGCTGTGAACGAGCTTAGTTCGGATGATCGGATGGCTACCGGCGGGTAGGGCGCGGGCGGGGCGGGCGGCGAGGGTGCCGGTATCGGGTGGGTCAAGGTGGTCGTGAGTGGTAAGTGTCGTTAGAACGCGACTTTGAGCTTCCCCCGGTTGTCCGG
>NZ_MUXN01000028.1:192168-307484 GCF_001995215.1 Amycolatopsis azurea DSM 43854 | reverse complement strand
CTACCAGTCCCCCTTGAGGGACCCAGAGTCCCTCAAGGAGGCCTTCACGGACCGGTATTCGGTGGCGATCAGCGAGGTGAGGGGCTTTCCGCGCATTGCACGAGCGGAAAGCCCCCTTCACCCAGGGTCATCCGTCCTCGTGGGCGGCGGAGTCCCCGAAGCGTTGCGAAAGCCACTTTCGCAACCTTCAACGTTGCGGAAGTGGCTTTCGCAACACCCGAGGTCGGCAGGCGGGCGAGCGACTGAACACGCCACCTTTGTCTTACCCCTCAATAGAACGGACCGGTCTTACCTACCCACGCCTGACCTGCGCGAGGGTGACGGTTCGGCGGTCGCCCGGCCTCGGAGCTTGATCAACGGAGGATCCGGGACACTCCACGTACCCGATCCTCCGTTGATCAAGGTCACGTCGGCCAGGCCGGTGGCAGACGACGTCACGGGGGAAGATTCCGGACGTTCACCAGCCGGAATCCTCCCCCGTCGATCAAGGATCTGGCACGTTCAGCGTCCCGAATCCCTCATCAACAAGACCGAGCGTGGAGGATCCAGGACGTTCACCGTCCCAAATCCTCCACCACGACCGCCGACCACACCAATGCCTCCCAAATAAGTACGTGAAGGCCCCCTTCACTGCGTCTAGCGCAATGAAGGGGGCCTTCACGTACTTCTCCAGGAGGTGTCAGCAGCCGATCAGGCGGCCGGCCAGGTACGACTCGAGCTTGTCGATCGCGACCCGCTCCTGCGCCATGGTGTCGCGCTCACGCACGGTGACCGAGTGGTCGTCGAGCGTGTCGAAGTCGACGGTGACGCAGAACGGCGTCCCGATCTCTTCCTGGCGCCGGTACCGCTTGCCGATCGAACCGGCGTCGTCGAAGTCGACGTTCCAGTGCTTGCGCAGCGTCGCCGCGACGTCGCGTGCCTTCGGTGTGAGGTCGGCGTTGCGGGACAACGGAAGCACCGCGACCTTGAACGGCGCGAGCCGGTAGTCCAGCTTGAGCACCGCGCGCTTGTCGACGCCGCCCTTGGCGTTGGGGACCTCGTCCTCGTGGTACGCGTCGACGAGGAACGCCATCATCGACCGGCCGACACCGGCCGCGGGCTCGATGACGAACGGGCGGAACCGCTGCTTCGAGGCCTGGTCGAAGAACGACAGGTCCACGCCGGAGTGGTTCGAGTGCGTCGTGAGGTCGAAGTCGGTGCGGTTCGCGATGCCCTCGAGCTCGCCCCACTCCTGACCCGCGTTGAACGCGAAGCGGTACTCGATGTCGACGGTGCGCTTCGCGTAGTGGGAGAGCTTTTCCTTCGGGTGCTCGTAGTGGCGCAGGTTCTCCGGCTTGATGCCGAGGTCCTTGTACCACTCGGTGCGCTGGTCGATCCAGTACTGGTGCCAGGTCTCGTCCTCGCCCGGCTCGACGAAGAACTCCATCTCCATCTGCTCGAACTCGCGCGTGCGGAAGATGAAGTTGCCCGGGGTGATCTCGTTCCGGAACGACTTGCCGATCTGGCCGATGCCGAACGGCGGCTTCTTCCGCGCGGTGGTCTGCACGTTGAGGAAGTTGATGAAGATGCCCTGCGCGGTCTCCGGGCGGAGGTAGTGCACGCCCTCCTCGGACTCGACCGGGCCGAGGTAGGTCTTCAGCATCATGTTGAAGTCACGCGGCGCGGTGTACTGCCCGCGGTTGCCGCAGTTCGGGCACGGCACCTCGGACAGGTCGTCCTCGGACACCTCCTTGCCCGAGCGGGCGGAGAAGTCCTCGGCCAGCTGGTCGGCGCGGAACCGCTTGTGGCAGGAGAGACATTCGATCAGCGGGTCGGTGAAGACGTCGAGGTGACCCGACGCGGCCCAGACCTGGCGCGGCAGGATGACCGAGGAGTCGAGGCCGACGACGTCGTCCCGGCCCTGCACGACGGTCTTCCACCACTGGCGCTTGATGTTGTCCTTGAGTTCGACACCGAGGGGCCCGTAGTCCCACGCCGACTTGGTACCGCCGTAGATCTCTCCACACGGGAAAACGAAGCCTCGACGCTTGCACAGGCTGACGACGGTCTCAATGGTGTTGGCGGGCACTCCACGCTCCGAAGCATGCGGGGACGGGTATGGGCTAGAAGGACAAGCCTAACCGGAGGACCCCGCACGACCTCCGGCGAGGTCGGACGCGTCAGGGCCTGCTGACCAACGAGGCGGTGACGATGCGGTTGTCCTCGTAACCGTCGGTCCCGCCGACGTACTCGCCACCGCAGGTGACCAGGACCAGCCGGTGCGGGCCGTCCGGTCCGAACAGCTTTTCCGACTGCTCGGCCAGCTTCGTCTTGTGCACGGTGACGACCTCGGCGATCTTGTAGACCCACTTGCCGCCGTCGGTGTCGACGAGATCGACCTCCTGGCCGGTCTTGAGCCGCCACAGTTCGTCGAACGGGCCCTTCTTGCCCTTCCAGTTCACATGCCCGGAAAGCAGGGAAGCGCCCTGGTCGGCGCCCAGTTTCGCGCCCCACCAGGTGGCTTCGTCGAGGCCCTCGGGGATGGGGAGGGTCCCGTCGGCGGTCAGTTCCTTGCGGATCAGTTTCGCCGTGCCGCCACCGGGCAGTTTGACCGTGCCCGGCGCCTGGCCCGTGTCGACCGGAGCCTCCGACGTCTGTACGGCGGACGTGTTCGCCTGATCCTGCGCGGCAGCGGCGACGACAGGGTCACTCTTTCCGGTGAATACCAGCACCACGACCACGGCCGCCACCACGAAGATCGCGGCGGCGGCGAGGATCACCCCCAGCTTGGAGCGCTTCTTCGGCTGCTCCTCGCTCGCGGCGCCTTCATCGAACTGTCCCACCATCGGGTACTACTCCTTGCTCGCGTCAAGCCGCCGGAGCGGCCGGTGTCGCTAGACACGCGACGTGAGCCGAGAAGGGTTGCACCGACTTCAGGCGGGCGGCCCGGTGACGGGAGTGGCGACGATGACGCGGTTGTCCCGGTAGCCGTCCGTCCCGCCGAGGTAGTCGCCGCCGCAGGTGACCAGCACCAGCCGGTGCGGCCCGCTCTGCGCGAACAGTTTCGCCGCCTGCGCGGGCAGGTCGTTCTTGTGCACGGTGACGACCTCGCGCACGCGGTAGACCCAGATCCCGCCCGCCGCGTCGCTGACGGCGACCTCCTGGCCTTCCCGCATCCGCCACAGCTCGTCGAACGGCCCTTTGACGCCGCCCCAGTTGACGTGCCCGGAGATCAGCGCCGTCCCCGCTTCGGCGCCGAGCCGCGCGCCCCACCAGGCCGCGTCACCGAGTCCGCGCGGGATCGGGAGGGTGCCGTCGGAGTTGACTTCGGAGCGGACGAGCTTCGCCGATCCGCCTTCCGGGAGCCGGATGGTGCCGGGTCGCTGACCGCGCTTCGCGGCGTCGGCGGGCAGCACCAAGGGTGCGCCGTCCTCCCCCGGCATGACCGCGGGTTCCGCCGCCGGGACCGCCGGTTCCGGCGGGATCCAGGTCAGCACGATCACGCCCGCGGAAATGGCGAGCGCGGAGACGACGGCGGCGAGTCCCGCCGGCCAGGTCCGCACGGGGCCGCTACTTCTCCCGCACCGGGACGGACGTGCGACGGCGGAAGAGCAGCAGGGCGGCCGCTCCGATCACGATTCCGCCACCCAGCAGCCCGAGCCCGACCACGGTCCGCGTCGAGTCGTCGGCCTGCGGCGGGATACCGCCCGCGGGGACCGTTCCCGGCACCGCGGGCTGCTCGGGTGCCGCGCCCGGGCCGGTGCCACCGGCGGGCTTCGCCACGAAGTTCTTCGGGATCCCGCAGCTCACGCCGCCGAGCACGATCGTCGTGCGGGCCTCGCGCAGATCCTTGCCCGCAGCGTCACGCACGTGCGTGACGATGTCCAGTTTCCAGCCCGCCACCGCGGTCACGTCGCCGCTGCGCCAGCCGTCCTGCCGGATCAGCTGGTCGAAGGCGGTCACCCGGGACAGCGTCAGGTCGGAAGTCGTCTTGTCCTTGTCGCTGTTCTCGCTCTTGACGCCCGACGGCGGTCCCAGCTTGAGCCCCTTGACGTCGACGCCGGAAGCGCCGGCGGGCCGCAGTGCGCCGTTCGCTTCCCGCACCCAGACCTTTTCCACACTCGTCGACGACGTCGCCTTGCCGGGCGCGCTGCAGTCGACGGTGCTCTTCGCGCCTTCGAGCACCAGCACGGTGTTGTCGGCGGGCTTCGCACCGCCGCGCCCGTTGTCGATCAGGGCGTAGTTGCTCTCCGCGACCGCTGTCGGGACCGTGGTCTGCTGCAGCGCGGCGATCACGTTGTGGTCGCGGCTGGCGACACCGGCCGGGTACGGGCTGTCGGCGCCGAAGCGGCCCAGGTTGATGTCCCATTTGTCGCCGAAGGTGCTCTTTTCACCGGCGTCGCGGGGGACGACGGTGCGATCCGGGGAGAGTTTCGACTGGCCGGGCGTAAGCGGCGAACGCTGGGTCTCGGTGATCAGCGATCCCGGGTTCCCGATGCGTATCGACGCCACGTTCGCGAACGAGACGGGACCGGTCTTCTCATCGACGGCCTGCGTCGTCTGCGCCGAGGCGAGCCCCGGGACGGACGCCAAAGCGACGGCCGCCGTGGCGGCGGCCAGCTTCGTCACGAAACGAGTCATGTCTCCCCAACTGCCTCTCCGTGCCCTCAGAGCGCGGTCGTCAGCGTACGAGAAGCGACGAAACGCTCCGCGACAACCTTGCACCGTTGGCGACGACATGCGAAGTGGAATGGTCATATATTCGCGAAGTCACCCGAATGGAGCAGTAACGCCCCCGCCAAGTGGTCGCCCGGTCGGCGAACAGACCGCCTCGGACGGGAACACTAGGATGGGCTTCACTGTTACTGGTAATGACTTCGGAAATCATGATGGACTTGGAGGCGGCGATGGCTACGGTGACCCCGGACTCTGCCGCCCCGGGCTTCACGGAAGACCCCGGGCCGCATTCGACGGCCCGTCCCCCCGCCGAACCCGCCGCGTCCGCCTCGGCCGCCGTCCTCGCGGACGCGGGCGACCTGCTCAGGGCACTCGCCGCACCCGTGCGCATCGCCATCGTCCTGCAGCTGCGTAACGCGGACAGGTGCGTACACGAACTGGTGGACACACTCGATGTCGCGCAGCCGCTCATCAGCCAGCACCTGCGGGTGCTCAAGACGGCGGGTGTCGTACAGGGTGAGCGACGCGGCCGCGAGGTGGTGTACCGGCTGGTCGACGATCACCTTGCGCATATCGTGGTGGACGCCGTAGCCCACGTTCAGGAGGGGAAGTGAGCATGAGTCCGACGACGGCCAACAGTTCCGCGCCGGTGCCGGGACGCCGGTCGACGAAACAGCGGGCCGCCGTGGTCGAGCTGCTCAAGGAGATCGACGACTTCCGTTCGGCCCAGGAACTGCACGACGAGCTGCGCAAACGCGGCGACGGGATCGGGCTCACCACGGTGTACCGGACGCTGCAGTCACTGTCGGAGGCCGGCGAGATCGACGTCCTGCGCACCGACACCGGCGAGGCCATCTACCGGCGCTGCTCGTCGCACCACCACCATCACCTGGTGTGCCGCGTCTGCGGCAGCACCGTCGAGGTGGAGGGACCGGCCGTCGAGCGCTGGGCCGAGAAGATCGCTTCCGAGCACGGCTTCTCCGACATCAGCCACACCGTGGAGATCGTCGGGACCTGCTCGAACCACTGATGGTCGTGAGCGGTAAGTCGCGTTAGAGCCGACTGTGTCCTAGGTACCGGTCGCGCGGCGGCAGAGCGTGGGCCGGGTTGGTCGTGAGTGGTAAGTGTCGTTAGAACGGACCAGCATTTACCTACCCGCGCCCGACCTGCGCGTGGTGGTGTCGGGATCGCGCCGGTCTGGCGGCCGGGGCGACCAGAGGGCTCACTGCGCCGTGTCGCGAAAGCCACTTTCAGGACGTCTGGTGTCCCGAAAGTGGCTTTCGCGACGCTCGATGCCTCCGGGGCGGGGTGGTCGTGATGCGAAAGCCACTTTCGCAACCTTCACCGGTGCGAAAGTGGCTTTCACAGCCTGTGCCGGGCTGATCAAGGCCGTGCCGTCCACGTCCAGTGGCAGACGACGTGACGGACCCAGTAGGTAGGTAAATGCGAGTCCGCTATAACGACACTTACCACTCACGACCGCGACTTCCGGTCAGTATTCGTAGGGGTCTTTCGGCTCCGGGATCTGCCGCAGCGAGGTGAGCGTCAGGTCCGGCATGTAGCTGTTCTCGCGCACCGCCGTGCCCGGCACGACCGTGCCGGTCACCTCCAGCCAGGTGTCGTTGCCGAAGCCCGCCACGCCGTCGCCCACCAGCCGCACGGTGATCGGGAAGGCGTCGGCCGCGCAGCAGCCGATGACCATCCTGGCCAGCATCGTGGTGCCCTCGTTGTGCACGACGAACCCGGACAGCCGCACCGTGCGCCCGTTCAGCGTGCCGCTCTTGTCCCAGCCCGCCCGGCTGACGAAGTCGTTGATCTCCAGCGGCACCACGTCACCGGCGGGCAGCGGCGGGAAGGCGGCGGCGTTGCCCGCCGCGGCGCTTTGCGGCGCCCTGGCCTCGGTCCTCGTCACCGAGTCGGCGCCCAACGCGGGCGGCGCGACCAGGAAGACGGCCAGCACCGGCACCATCAGCAGCCAGGCCGAACGGGTGTTGTGCTTGTGCGCGTGGACGTCGCCGGAGACGACGGCCGCGGCCCGCGCGGCCAGCAGGTCGCGGACGATCGCGACCGCGCCCAGCGCGACCATGATCGCGCCGCCGGCGATGATCCACGGCTGCTGCGTGGGTTTGACGTAGCGCAGGTAGTCGCCGTTGATGGTGATCTTGAGCAGCGCCCCGCCGAGCAGGATCAGCAGGATGTTCTGGGTCTCGCGTTTCACGCGCCACCTCCCAGGATGAGCACGCCGGACACGACGGCGCAGGACAGCGCGACGACGAACGTCACCGGCGCGAACCGCAGCGCGAACGACTTGCCGAACGTACCGGTCTGCAGGGCGAACAGCTTCACGTCGATCGCGGGCCCGACCACCAGGAACACCAGTTTCGGCAGCAGCGGCATCGCGGTCAGCGACGCGGCGACGAAGGCGTCAGCCTCGCTGCACAGCGCCAGCACGACGGCGAGCACGGCCATCACCAGCACCCCGAGCACGATCTGCTCCCCCAGCACACCGAACCACTTGGCGGGCACCAGCACGTTCATCGCGGCCGCGATCATCGCGCCGAGCACGAGGAACCCGCCCGCCTCGACCAGATCCGCCCGCGCGGTCTCGGCGAAGGTCTTCCAGCGCGAACCGTGCTGGACGTCCGGCATGCGCCTCAGGGCCCGCTCCGCGATCCAGTCGAGCTTGCCCCACTTCGCCCACAGCCAGCCCATCACCATCGCCGTGGCGAGCGAACCGGCGAACCGGGCGAACACCATCTCCGGGTTCCCGGGGAACGCCACCGCCGTGGCGACCAGCACCACCGGGTTCACCGCGGGCGCGGCCAGCAGGAACGTCAGCGCGGCCGCGGGCGCGACGCCCTGGCCGATCAGCCGACGCGCGACCGGTACCGACGCGCATTCACAACCCGGCAGGGCGACCCCGGCCAGTCCCGCGACGCCGACCGCCGCGCCCGCCCGGCGGGGAAGCACCTTCTCCAGCACCCTCGCGGGCACGAACGCCGCGATCGCGCCACTGATCAGCACGCCGAGCACCAGGAACGGCAGCGCCTGGACGCAGACGGCGACGAACACCGTCGAGCCGGTCCGCAGCGCGGGCACGTCGAACACCTGCTGGAGCCAGCTCTGCCCGAGGATCGCGATCAGCAGGATCGCGCAGAGCACCTCGATCGAGGTGATCTTGAACCGCCGGGCCGGCTTCTTCTCCGGGGCGCTTCTGGAAATGGTTTCCATGCGCGAGATGATGCCAGGTGACCCTGCGTTCCGGCGGTCACTCCCCGGGAGCGGTCCCCAGCAGGTCCGAACGCAGCTGCGACGCCGTCGACACGACCAGCATGAGCAGCGTCCCGAGCGGCGAGGGATCCATGCCCTCGGCCGGGAACGCGTACCTCAGCGTGATGTCGATCCCCTTCTCCGAGCGCACGACCCCGAGCGTCCCGAACAGGCCTTGTCCGGCACGCTCCGCCGCCGAAGCCGCGATCGCCGGGTCGTCCGGCAGATCCCAGGCGACGACGCAGGTCAGGCTCAGCACGGTCAACCCTTCGGCCAGCCGGGTCGCCTGGATGACGCACGGGACGTCCGCGTGCGAGAAGGTCAGCGCGCCGTCGTCGTCGACGTGGACTTCGAGATAGCGCTCGAGGGCTTCCCGGGCGGAGGTGAGCAGGGCCGCCGTGTCCGCCGCTTCGGTGGTCATGAGGTTCCTTCCGAAGCTTTGTCGATGGCCCCGCCGAAGCGGCGGTCCCGTTTCGCGAACTCGAGGCAGGCCCGCCACAGGTGGGTCCGGTCGAAGTCCGGGAAGAGCGTGTCCTGGTAGACCATCTCGGCGTAGGCCGACTGCCAGAGCAGGAAGTTCGACGTCCGCTGCTCCCCCGACGGCCGCAGGAACAGGTCCACGTCCGGCATGTCGGGCTGGTACAGGTACTTCCCGATGGTCTTCTCGGTGACCTTGTCCGGGTTCAGCTTCCCGTCGGCGACGTCCTGGGCGATCCGGCGCATGGCGTCGCCCAGTTCGGCGCGGCCGCCGTAGTTGACGCACATGGTCATGTTCAGCGCCGTGTTGTTCTTGGTCTTCTCTTCGGCGACCTGGAGTTCCTTGATAACGCTCGCCCACAGCTTGGGACGGCGGCCCGCCCAGCGGATGCGGACGCCGATCGAGCCGAGGTAGTCGACCTGGCGGCGGATGGTGTCGCGGTTGAAGCCCATCAGGAAGCGGACCTCTTCCGGGCTCCGCTTCCAGTTCTCGGTGGAGAACGCGTACACCGACAGCCATTTGACGCCCAGCTCCACGGCACCGCTGGCGACGTCGATCATCACCGCTTCGCCGCGTTTGTGGCCCTCGATCCGCGGCAGCCCGCGCTGGTTGGCCCAGCGGCCGTTGCCGTCCATCACCAGCGCCACATGCTTCGGGAGGAGTTCCTTGGGGATCTCCGGCGGCCGGGCACCGGACTCATGCGGCTCCGGCGCGCGAAGCTCGAATTGTGACGCCTTGTTCTCGCGTCCCCTGCGCAGCACCTTCGAGCCTCCTGATCGAGTGAACCTGTGCCTGCGACCCTACTGCGCTCCGGTGGCGGTCTCCCGCGCACGCCTCTCCACCAGCGGCAGCGAGCGCAACTGGCGCTCCAGATGCCACTGGAGATGCGCCGCGACCAGGCCGGACGCGTCCCGCCGCGGCACCGGCAGCGACGCTTCGGCCACCGGCCACTCACCGTGCAGGAGCGCCGCGAGCAGGGTCAAGACCTCCGGGGACGGGTGAACACAGCCGGGAACCCGACAATCCGGGCACATCGAGCCGCCCGCCGACACGCTGAACGCCTTGTGCGGGCCGGGCAGGCCGCAGCGGGCGCATTCGGTGATCGCGGGCGCCCACCCCGCGTAGGCCATGGCCCGCAGGAAGAAGGCGTCGAGGACGAGGGAGCTGTCCCGTTCGCCGCCCGCCAGCGCCCGCAGCGCCCCGACGACGAGCATGTAGAGCTTCAGCACCGGCTCGCCCTCTTCGGCGGACAGCCGGTCCGCCGTTTCGGCGATGGCGCTCGCGGCGGTGTAGCGCTGGTAGTCGGCCACCAGCGGCAGCGCGAAGGCGTCGACCGTCTCGACCTGGGTGATCACGTCGAGGGAGCGGCCGGTGTAGAACTGGACGTCGACATGCCCGAAAGGCTCCAGCCGCGCTCCGAAGCGCGAGGACGTCCGACGCACACCCTTCGCGACCGCACGGACCTTGCCGTGCCGCCGCGTGAGCAGGGTGACGATCCGATCGGCCTCACCCAGCTTGTGCGTCCGCAACACCACCCCGGTGTCGCGATAGAGGTTCACCACCCCGACATCGTCCCACTCTGGACCGACATCGGGGTGGTGCGCCCCGGAATCAGCAGTAGCGGCCGTAGCAGCTGGGCACGGACGCGGCGGCCGCGATCGAGATGATGATCATCACGATGGCGAAGAGGCAGCCGAGACCGCCGATGATCGAAGCGATCATGCACATGGTCCGCGTCGACCTCGACGCGTCCGCGGCGGCGGCGTAGTTGCCCTGCATCTTGTAGGTGTTGACCTCGTTGGACTTCATGATCGCGAAGATCGCGATGATCCAGCAGAGGAAGATGCAGCCGATCGCCCAGCCCTTGTAGTCCTTGATGGCGTTGATGTCCCCGCCGCCACCGGGCATGCCGCCCGGAGCGCCATAGGGAGACGGCGCGCCGTAGGGGGCGGGCTGGCCATAGGGAGCGGGCATGCCACCGGAAGGCGGCCCGTAGCCGGGCTGCTGTCCGTAGGGCTGCTGCTGGCCATAGGGGTTGGTCATTTGACGGTCCTCGTTGTTTTTCGGGTTTTAGAACGCCGTCGCGGCGGCGAGGATGATCCAGAGAATGGAGAACAGGCAACCCACACCGCCGATGATCGAAGCGATCATGCACATGGTCTTGGTCGACTTCGACGCGTCCATGGCGGCGGCGTAGTTGCCCTGCATCTTGTAGGTGTTGACCTCGTTGGACTTCATGATCGCGAAGATCGCGATGATCCAGCAGAGGAAGATGCAGCCGATCGCCCAGCCCTTGTAGTCGGGGATCGAGTTGATGTCCCCGCCACCGGGCATGCCGCCCGGAGCGCCGTACGGCGCGGGCTGGCCGTACGGGGAAGGCTGACCGTACGGTGCCGGCTGACCGTACGGCATGGGTGTCGCACCCGAAGGCTGACCGTACGGTGCGGGCGTGGCACCGGACGGGGGTCCGTATCCGGGCGGAGGCTGCTGGCCATAAGGCTGCTGCTGGCCGTAGCCGGGCTGCTGGCCGTACGGGTTCGTCATCGGGGTCCCCACTTTTGTCGCGCTTCCCGGCGGGTGGATCCCGCCGGTCGTTCCTTACTGCTGCGGTGTTCCGGGCCCGTTCGGCCCGCCCTCCGCCCCGGGCAGCTGCTGCCTCAGCTGCTCCGGCGTTATCTTCTGCGTCGGCTCGGCTTCGTCGAACCCGGACGGCGCCTGCTGGGACTGCGGCTGACCCGGGCGGAGCACCTGGGTCGGCTCGGGCTCGCCGAAGCCCGGTCCGGGCTGGGACTCCGGAGACGGCGCCGCGGTTCCCTGCGGCTGCTGACCGAAGGGCTGCGCCTGCGGCTGCTGACCGAACGGCTGAGGCTGCTGGGACTGCGGGGGCTGCTGCCCGAACGGCGACTGCTGCGGCTGCGCGCCGAACGGCTGCTGCGGCTGCTGGCCGAACGGCTGGGACGGCTGCTGCTCGAACGGCTGCTGCGCGGGGAACGACGGCGAAGGCGGCGCCGGGAAGCCCGGGTTCTGGCCGAACGGCGCCGACGCGACGGCGGCCTCGCCGGGGACGACGACGGTGCTGAGGATCTTGTCGGCGAACGTCTGCTTCTTCTGGTCCCACAGCGGCCAGAGGTAACCGAGGCCGCAGACCCAGCCGTCCAGGTTGTGGCACAGGTCCCGGACGAAGGCCATCAGCGGGCCGATCGGCTGCCCGTCACTCTCGCGGACGAGCTTGATCTTCATGATCTTCTTGCCGAGCGACTGGCCGGTGGTGCCCATCTTGATCCACCGGTTGTAGACGGTCCAGCCGAACCCCGCGACGTAACCGATGCCGGCGATGATGCCGCCGACGACCGAGCTCGCGTTCGTGGCGATGACGGCGCCGATGATCGGGAGCACCACGATCGGCGCGAAGTCGATCAGGGATCCGGCCGCGCGCAGGCCCCAGTGGGCGTAGTCGGTCTGCGGACCGAACTGGGTCGCCTGCCCGAACGGCGACTGCTGGCCCGGCTGCCCGAACGGCGAAGGCTGACCCTGTTGCTGGCCGAACGGCGACGCCTGCTGGGGCTGCTGCCCGAACGGCGACTGCTGCTGTTGCTGCGCGCCGAACGGCTGCTGCGGTTGCTGGGGCTGCTGCCCGAACGGGGAAGGCTGTTGCGGCTGAGCACCGAACGGCGAGGACGGCTGCTCGCCCGCGGGCTGCTGGCCGAAGGGCGACGGCTGCTCACCCTGGGGCTGCTGGCCGAAAGGTGAGGGCTGCTCTCCCGATGGCGGCTGTCCGAACGGCTGTTGCGGCTGCGGTGACTGCTGCTGCCCGTCCCCCGGCGGAGGCCCGGACCCGGGTGGCGGCTGCTGTCCCGGCGGCTGCTGGCCGTAGGGAGTGGTCATCGAAATCCCCTCGCTGGTTCCTCTGCCCCTGGCGCACGGGCCTCGTGCGGCGACCCGGGCTGAATGTACGGCATGGGTACACGCCGAGCAGACCGGTGCGCGGGAGCGTACTCGGTGCCACCGACGATCCGGGGCCCGGCCCGGCACTCAGACGTAGAGCGAGGTGAACGGGGCGAAGGGCAGGTTACGGATGATGAACCAGACGACGAACACGACGCCGAACGCGAGCGGCGTCCAGCGCCAGTGCAGCCAGCTGTCCACCGACCGGCCGCGGAGCCTGCCGACCGCCCAGGCGACGGTGCTCCAGACGAGCAGGAGGACGACCACAAAGGACACCGCGTTGTAATGCAGCGCGGCAGGAATGTCCCCGTGCAGCACGCTGTAGACCATGCGCATGCCACCGCAGCCGGGGCAGGCGATGCCCAGCAGTGACTTGGTGGGACAGACCGGAAGCGGCCCGCCCGGGGTGGTGGGATCGCCCAACCAGAGGACGACACAGCCCGCCGCGGCACCGGCGGCGATGGCGAGGGGCGGCCCCAGCGCGCGGGCCCGTGCTTTGAACCCGCGCGCCGGGAATCCCGTGTAGACGGACGTCGTCACGGCGTGAGGCTTCCGGACACGCCGAGGATGACCGCTACGACGACGAAGACGATGTACAGCAGGAAAAGAACGCCGGTGGCGATCGCTCCCCACATGGACCACTTCTTCGCGTCATCGGCGGCCTTCTGGGCTTCGGCGTGGAAACCCTGCGCCCACAACGTCTGCACCTGGCTCGACTTCACGATCGCCACGATACCCAGCGGCAGACAGCACAACACCGTGCAGAGAATGGCCCACACCAGGTTGTTGTCCGGCGGAGGACCATAGTTCGGCACGCCGCCGTAGTACGGCTGCTGCGGTGGTGGCCCGCCCGGAGGCGGGTAGTTCGGGTACTGGTCGGTCATGAGGTCTCCCCGTTGATCGCCGGGATCAGCGGTAGTTGTTCACGTCCACCGAGGCGGCGAAGACGCCGAGAACGACGAACAGGAGGATGTACAGGATCCAGACGACCGCGGCGGCGATCGCGGAGATGATGGCCCACTTCTTGGCGGCGTTGGCCGCTTCCTCTGCGGCGGCGGGCTGCCCCTGCGCCCAGAGGGTGTTCACCTGGTTCGCTTTGACGATCGAGACGATACCGAAGGGCAGGCAGCACAGGATCGTGGTGAGGATCGCCCACACCAGGTTGTTGTTGGGCGGCGGGCCGGGGTTGTTGAAGCCGCCACCGCCCTGAGGGTCGCCGGAGTAGTTGGGCAGGCCCTGGTTGTCGGTCATTTACCGCTTTCCCTTCACGAATGAAATGTGGAGATCGCCCCGCGCGCCGCCGCCCGATCAGCGATCACCGGAGTCGAGGAGTGAGACTCTAAGGTCACCCGTGCGGTTCCACACCGTCAATCGGTCTCCGCGACCGAATCGAGACATTCCGTTCAGTCAGAAGCCCAGCCGCCGCAACTGACGGGGGTCGCGCTGCCACTCTTTGGCGACCTTGATGTGCAGGTCGAGGTAGACCTTCGAACCGAGAAGGCCCTCGATCTGCTGCCGGGCGCGGGCGCCGACGTCCTTGAGGCGCTCACCCTTGTGCCCGAGGATGATGCCCTTCTGGCTCGGCCGTTCCACATAGAGGAACGCGTGCACGTCGATCATGTCGTCCCGGCCCTCGTGGGGCAGCATCTCTTCGACGGTGACGGCGATCGAATGCGGGAGTTCGTCCCGGACCCCCTCCAGCGCGGCCTCGCGGATCAGCTCGGCGACCAGGGTCTGCTCGGGCTCGTCGGTGAGTTCGCCGCCCGGATACAGCTGCGGGCCTTCGGGAAGGTGGCGCACCAGCAGGTCCGCGAGCGCGCCCACCTGGAAACCGTCCACAGCGGACACCGGGATGAGCTCGGCGAACTCCATGACCTCCTGCAGGGCGAGCAGCTGCTCGGCGACCTGCTCGGGTTTCACGAGATCCGTCTTGGTGACGACGCCGATCACCGGGGTTCGCTTGGCGATCTTCTTGAGTTCGGCGGCGATGAACCGGTCGCCGGGGCCGACCTTTTCGTTGGCGGGCACGCAAAGCCCGACAACGTCCACTTCGGACCAGGTCGAGTGGACGATGTCGTTGAGCCGCTCGCCGAGCAGGGTCCTCGGCCGGTGCAGGCCCGGTGTGTCGATGATCACCAGCTGGGCGTCGTCGCGGTGGACGATGCCGCGGATGGCGTGCCGGGTGGTCTGCGGTTTGCTGGAGGTGATCGCCACCTTGCTGCCGACGAGCGCGTTGGTCAGCGTCGACTTGCCCGCGTTGGGCCGCCCGACGAAGCAGGCGAAACCGGAACGGTGCGGCTCGGCCATCAGTTCAGCACCTTGCCACTGGGGTCGGCGAGATAGATCGGGGCGTTTTCGGCGATGTCGCGCACCGCGTGCACGGACGCCTCCTTGAGCAGGCCCTCGCCGCTGACCACGACGGCGGCTTCGATTCCTTCGGCTCCGCTCGAAACGGCGGCGGCGACGGCGGCCTGGAGCGCGGTGAGCTTGAAGGACGGCTGGTCGACCGTGCTCGCCGCGTAGGTGCGGCCGTCGGTGTCGCGGAGCGCGGCGCCTTCCTCGGCCTGGGTGCGGGCTCGCGCGGACCTGGCCAGGGTCACCAGCTTCTGGTCCTCGGCGTCCAGCTCAGGCATGTTCGACACTCCTGTCACTTTCATCGGGCTGCGGAAGCCGGGTGCGGCGCCTGCCCTGGGCTGCGTCGGTCACCGCGTCCGCGTCGGCGGGGTGGACGACCACCGTGGTGATCCGCATCCGCCCGCGCCGGTCCTTACCGCCTTCGGCGAACAGCCGAAGTCCGGCGACCTCGGCTTCGGCCCCCGGCAGCGGGACCCTACCGAGTCGCTCCGCGAGCAGCCCGCCCACGGTCTCCACGTCGTGGTCTTCGAGATCGATCCCGAACAGTTCGCCCAGGTCGTCGATCGAAAGCCGGGACGAGACGCGGACCGCGCCGCTTTCGAGTTCTTCGACCTCGGGGCGTTCGTCGGTGTCGGATTCGTCGGTGATCTCGCCGACGATCTCTTCGAGGATGTCCTCGATGGTGAGCAGGCCCGCGGTGCCGCCGTACTCGTCGACGGCGATCGCCATGTGGTTGTGCGAGACCTGCATCTCCTTGAGCAGGTCGTCGAGCCGCTTCGAGTCCGGCACGAAGCTCGCCGGGTTCATCAGCTCCTCGACCAGGCGCAGCGATCCGCCCTCGGCCATGTACGCGGGCATGAGGTCCTTGATGTTGGCGACGCCCACGACCTCGTCGACGGAGTCGCCGATCACCGGCAGTCGGGTGAAGCCGGTGCGCAGGGCCAGCGCGAGCGCCTGGCGGACGGTCTTGTCGTGCTCGATCCAGACGATCTCCGTCCGCGGCACCATGACCTCGCGCGCGACGGTGTCGCCGAGTTCGAACACCGAGTGGATCATCTCGCGTTCGGATTCTTCGACGACGCCGCGTTCCTGGGCGAGGTCGACCAGTTCGCGCAGTTCGACTTCGGAGGTGAACGGGCCTTCGCGGAAGCCCCGGCCAGGGGTGATGGCGTTACCGAGGACGATCAGCAGCCTGCTGAGCGGGCCGAGGATGGAGCCGAGGACGCGGACGGGGCCCGCGACGACGAGGCCGATCCGGTACGGGTGCTGGCGGCCGAGGGTGCGCGGGCCGACGCCGATGATCACGTAGCTCACCACGACCATCACGCCCGCGGCGGCGACGATCGCGAGCCACAGCGGCTCGATCCAGCCGAGGATGTCGACGGTGACCAGCACGGTGGCGGTCAGCTCGCAGGTCATCCGCAGCAGCAGGATCAGGTTGATGTGGCGCCGGCGTTCGGCGATGACCAGCGAGAGCTGACGCGCGCCGGGACGGCCCAGCCGGACGAGACCATCGGCACGGGCCTTGGAGACCGTGCTGACCGCCGCGTCGGCGGCCGCGAACACCCCGGCGAGCAGGATCAGCGCGATGGCGATGACCAGCAGGGCCGTGGGACTACCCATGTCCGCGGGCCTAGGCGGGCGGTTCTTCGGCGGGCACGGCGTCGAGGCCGGCGGTGCCGAGGAGCCTGTCGTCCGCGGAACGCTGCGCGTCGCGCTTGTTGTGCGCGGCGACGGCCGCCTGGAACTCGCCGAGGATCCGCTTCTGCAGACCGAACATCTCGCGTTCTTCGGCGGGTTCGGCGTGGTCGTAGCCGAGCAGGTGCAGCACGCCGTGGGTGGTGAGCAGGTGCAGCTCGTCGATCAGCGCGTGGCCCGCCGTCTTGGCCTGGTCCTTCGCGAACGCCGGGCACAGCACGATGTCGCCGAGCAGCGCGGGTGAGGCGTCGGGCGCGTCGGGGCGGCGGGACGAGTCGAGCTCGTCCATCGGGAAGGCCATCACGTCGGTGGGACCGGGCAGGTCCATCCACCGTTCGTGCAGGTCCTCCATCACCTCGAGGGTGACGAGCAGGATGGACAGCTCGGCGAGCGGGCTGACCTCCATCTTGTCGAGCGCGAACCGCGCGGCCGACACGATCGAGGTCTCGTCGACGTTCACGCCCGATTCATTGGCGATTTCGATGCTCATGAACGGCGCTGACCCTTCCAACCGCTGTTCTGGTCCTTGCTGTCCTGCAGCGCCTGCCACTTCTCGTACGCGTCGACGATGTCGCCGACGAGCTTGTGCCGCACCACGTCCTGGCTGGTGAGCTGGGCGAAGTGCAGGTCCTCGACGCCTTCGAGGATGTCCCGGACCACCCGCAGGCCGCTCTTCTGGCCGTTGGGGAGGTCGACCTGGGTGACGTCGCCGGTGACGACGATCTTGGCGCCGAACCCGAGCCGGGTGAGGAACATCTTCATCTGTTCCGGCGTGGTGTTCTGCGCTTCGTCGAGGATGATGAAGGCGTCGTTGAGGGTGCGGCCGCGCATGTACGCGAGCGGCGCGATCTCGATGGTGCCCGCCTGCATCAGCCGCGGGATCGACTCGGGCTCGACCATGTCGTGCAGCGCGTCGTAGAGCGGGCGCAGGTACGGGTCGATCTTCTCGTTGAGCGTGCCCGGCAGGTAGCCGAGGCGCTCACCGGCTTCGACGGCGGGGCGGGTCAGCACGATGCGGGTGACCTGCTTGGCCTGGAGCGCCTGGACGGCCTTCGCCATGGCGAGGTACGTCTTGCCGGTACCGGCGGGGCCGATGCCGAAGACGATGGTGTGCTTGTCGATGGCGTCGACGTAGCGCTTCTGGTTGAGCGTCTTGGGCCGGATGGTCTTGCCGCGCCGGGAGATGATGTTCATGCTCAGCACTTCGGCCGGTGACTCGTGGTCACCGGTGGAGAGCATGCCGACGGTGCGGCGGACGGTGGCCGGGTCGACCTGCTGGCCGCGGCCGGCGAGCGTCACGAGTTCCGCGAAGACGCGTTCGGCGAAGGCGACGTCGGCGGGGGCGCCGGTCAGGGTGACCTCGTTGCCCCGGACGTGGACGTCGGCGGCGAGGAGTTCCTCGGCGACTCGGAGGTTTTCGTCCCTGGAGCCGAGCAGGCTGAGCGCGGCGGCGTCGGGGATGGGGAATCGGGACTGGGCCGCTTCGGTGACGGCGGCCTCGTCGGCCTTCGTCGGGGTGACGTCCGCGGGAACGTCGGGTCGGGCGGCTTCACCCGGTACGGTTCCGGCCACGTGGCCTCGGGCCTACTTCCTGCGCTTACGCTGCGATTTTCAACGACAGTGACAAGTTCGATGTTACTGGTTGCGGGTGTCGGCACGCAGTCCGGTTTCTCCCGGCGGCGCGCTTCAGCGTCCGAAATGCCCCAGCTGCTCGCCGCCGAGCACGTGCGCGTGCACGTGGAAGACGGTCTGCCCGGCGTCACCGTCGGTGTTGAACACCACCCGGTACCCCGACTCCGCGATGCCCTCGATCTCCGCGACCTTGCGCGCCGCGAGCGCGACGTCGGCCAGCAACTGCGGCTCCGCCGCCGCCAGTTCGCCCACGTTCCGGTACCGCTTCTTCGGCACCACGAGCACATGCACCCGCGCCTGCGGCGCTATGTCCCGAAACGCATACGTCGTCGCGTCCTCGTACACCTTGTCGGACGGGATCTCGCCCGCGATGATCCGCTCGAACAACGTCTCCGCGTCACTCATCCCCCCACCCTATCCCCCACCCGGCCCAACCCCGCCCGGGATCGCACGCGACCAGCCGGCTACTTGCGCGGGGATCGGCCGGACGTGTGCGGGTCGGCCTGTGGCGCTTGAGCCATGTCGCGAAAGCCACTTTCGGGACACCTGACGCCGCGAAAGTGGCTTTCGCGACATGGCCGCCGGCCGGTCGTGAGTGGCAAGTGGTGTTAGAACGCGACTTACCACTCACGACCGCAAGCAGCCGACCACTTGCGCCACACGCACGACCCGCTTCCCTCTCACCAGGCGAGGGCCGCCAGGCCCCATGCCGGTCCCCAAGATCTCCGCCGCCTCCGCTTGTCACTCACCAGGCGAGGGCCGCCAGGCCCAACGCCGGTCGCCTAACCACCTACGCACGCTTCGCTTTGCTGCGGGGCTGCCAACCGCCGCCGGACGCACCGTGGGGGGTCCGGGGGGCTCGGCCCCCCCGGGCAGACACGCGGAACCGCGCCGCGGCATCCGAATTTCGGGGCGCAGCAAGAGCGAAGCGATTGCGAAGCCCCCGAAATGAAGATGCCGCGGCGCGGTGGAGCCTGGGGGTCGCTCCACCGCCGCCGCGGCTCCGCCGGACCGAGGGGGGAGGTGCCCGGCGGGGATTCATGCGCGCGACTGGGCTTCATCCCCAGTGGCGCGCCGAAACCGTGTGTTGCGCGTCAGTTAACGAGAGTAACGGCTGTTCGCGTGATCGCGCCATAACCGGCCGCAAATTAGTGGGGTGTTTTTTCACGTCCAGCGGTTGGTGAGAACTCCGAGTGCGCCCAGCGCGACTGCGGCGGCGGTGGAGGTGCGCAAAACGGTGGGGCCCAACCGGATGGCGGTGGCGCCGGCGGCGGTGAGGGTGGTGAGTTCTTCGTCGGTGATGCCGCCTTCGGGGCCGACGACGAGGAGGATGTCGCCTTGTGCCGGGAGTTCGGTCTCGGTGAGGCGGGTGGTGATGCCGGATTCGAGGACGAGGGCGCGGGAGACGGTCTGGGCGAGTTCGGCGAGTTCGCGGGTGGTGACGGGCTCGGCGACTTCGGGGACGTGGGCGCGGCGGGCTTGTTTGGCGGCGGCGCGGGCGGTGGTGCGCCAGCGGTTGAGGGCTTTGTCGCCGCGGGTTCCTTCTTCCCAGCGGGCGACGCTGCGGGCGGCGCGCCAGGGGACGATGGCGTCGGCGCCTGCCTCGGTGGCGAGTTCGACGGCGAGTTCGCCGCGGTCGCCTTTGGCGAGTGCCTGGGCGACGATGACGCGTTGTGCGGGCGGTTCCTCGGTCCAGTGTTCTTCGATGGTGAGGGTGAGTGCCGCGTCGCGGCCCGCTTGGACGGCTTCGACGACGCAGCGTGCCATGCCGCCTTCGCCGTCGGAAAGGACGAGGCGTTCGCCGACGCGCAGCCGCCGGACGGTGGCGGCGTGCCGGGCTTCCTCGCCGTCGAGCGTGGTGCGCCCGGAGCCGGGCAGCGTTTCGGTGAGGAAGACCGGCAGTGTCGTCTCGGGCACGGGTTACCGGTGGTTCTTGGTGCGCAGCTTGGAGAACAGCCCGCCGGGCTTGGAACCGTTCGAAGACAACGAAGGCACGTCTTCACCGCGCTGCTGGGCCAGTTCGACGAGGAGGTCGCGCTGGGCGTCGTCGAGTTTGGTCGGGACGACGACGTCGATGTGGACGTGCAGGTCGCCGCGGCCGTCGACGCGGCCGGAGGACCGCAGTCGCGGCATGCCCTTGGCGGTGAGGACGAGTTCGGTGGCGGGCTGGGTGCCCGGCTCGATGTCGAGTTCGTAGTCGCCGTCGATGAGCGTCTCGATGGGCACCGTGGCGCCGAGGGCGGCGGTGGTCATCGGGATGCGGAAGTTGCAGTGCAGGTCGTTGCCCTGCCGGACGAACACCTCGTGGGGCGCCTCGTCGATCTCGACGTACAGGTCGCCGGCCGGGCCGCCTCCGGGGCCGACCTCGCCCTGGCCGGAGAGCCGGATGCGCATGCCGTCGCCGACGCCCGGCGGGATCTTGGCGGTGACGTTGCGGCGGGCGCGGACGCGGCCGTCGCCGCCGCACTGGCGGCAGGGGTCGGGGATGACCTCGCCGAAGCCGCGGCAGACCGGGCAGGGGCGGGCGGTGACGACCTGGCCGAGGAAGGACCGCTGCACGGACTGGACCTCGCCGGCGCCGCCGCAGGTGTCGCAGGTCTTGGTGCCGGTGCCTTCGGCCGCGCCGGCGCCGCGGCACAGGTCGCAGACGATGGCGGTGTCGACGGTGATCT
This sequence comes from Amycolatopsis azurea DSM 43854, assembly GCF_001995215.1. GTDB lineage: Bacteria > Actinomycetota > Actinomycetes > Mycobacteriales > Pseudonocardiaceae > Amycolatopsis > Amycolatopsis azurea. The sequence goes on along the minus strand of NZ_MUXN01000028.1, from coordinate 286,778 downwards.
CGCGGTCGACGCCGGTGGCGCAGTCCTCCAGCGTGAGGCCGAGGCGGATGAGCGCGTCCGAGCCGGGCTGCACGCGGCTGCGGGGGCCACGGCCGCGGCCGCCGCCACCTCCGGCGGCGCCGAAGAAGGCGTCCATGATGTCGCCGAGGCCGCCGAAGCCCGCGAACGGGTCTCCGCCGCCACCTCCGCGCGCGCCGCCGTCCATCGGGTCGCCGCCGAGGTCGACGACCTTGCGCTTCTGCGGATCCGACAGCACCTCGTACGCGGTGGTCACCTCGCCGAAGCGGTGCTGGGCGTCCTCCGACGGGTTGACGTCGGGGTGCAGTTCACGGGCCAGCTTGCGGTACGCGCGCTTGATCTCCTGATCCGTCGCGTTCTTCGCAACCCCGAGAATGCCGTAATAGTCCCTCGCCACCGTCTCCGCCTTCTCCTTCTGCCTTTGACCTCAACGCCGCGCTCAGCGGCCGGAGAGGATCTGCCCCACGTAGTTCGCCACCGCACGCACCGCGGCGATGGTGTTCGGGTAGTCCATCCTGGTGGGCCCGACGACGCCCATCCCGCCCAGCAGCAGGTCGTCCATTCCGTAGCCGATGGACACCACCGAGGTGCTGCGCATCTGCTCGTCCTCATTTTCCTCACCGATGCGCACCGTGATCGCACCGGGGTTGCGGGCGGCCGCGAGGAGCTTGAGCACGATGACCTGCTCCTCGAGCGCCTCCAGCACCTGCCGCAGCGATCCGGGGAAGTCCGAGACGTTGCGGGTGAGGTTCGCCGTGCCGCCGAGCACCAGCCGCTCTTCCGGGTGCTCGACCAGCGATTCCACCAGCACGGTACAGACCCGGGTGAGGCTGTCGCGCAGCTCGCCCGGCGACTTCTCGGGCAGTTCGGCGACCGCCGCCGCGGCTTCGGAGAGCCGTCGTCCCGCCAGTGCCCCGTTGAGCACCATGCGCAGCCTGCCGACGTTCTCCTCGGTGATGACGTCCCCGAGGTCGACGGTGCGCTGGTCGACCCGGCCGGAATCGGTGATCAGCACCAGCATCAGCCGGGCGGGGGTGAGCGGCACCACTTCCAGGTGACGGACGGCGGAGTTGGTCATCATCGGGTACTGGATGACCGCGACCTGCCTGGTCAGCTGGGCGAGCAGCCGGACGGACCGGCGCAGGACGTCGTCGACGTCGGTGCCGCTGTCGAGGAACGCCGTGATGGCCCGGCGTTCGGCCGAGCTGAGCGGTTTGACCTCGGCGATCCGGTCGACGAACAGCCGGTACCCCTTGTCGGTGGGGATCCGGCCCGCGCTGGTGTGGGGCTGTGTGATGTAGCCCTCTTCCTCCAGTGCCGCCATGTCGTTGCGCACGGTGGCGCTGGACACACCGAGGTTGTGCCGGTCGACGATCGCCTTGGAGCCGACCGGCTCCTGGTTCGACACGTAGTCGGCGACGATCGCGCGCAGCACTTCGAAGCGGCGCTCTTCCGCGTTGGCCACCTGCACCTCCTCCGGCTCGTCCTCACAACGAGTTTACGGAAGGCGGAGTGCCCGGGGAGCCGAAGGACGTCTTTGGGCCCTCGCGCGTCTGCCTTGTCCAGGTGTCGCGAAAGCCACTTTCGGGACGTCTGATGCCCTCAAAGTGGCTTTCGCGACGTCGTGTCCTGCTGGGGCGCGCGTCAGGTCGAGGGGTGGCGACTGGCGCTCACCGAGTCCGTGAAGGCCTCCTTGAGGGACCCAGAGTCCCTCAAGGAGGCCTTCACGGACTGGACCTACGGCCGACCGCTCAGCTGTTGCGCGGGAACCCGAGGTTGACCCCGCCCTGCGACGGATCCGGCCACCGCGACGTGACGACCTTCGTCCGCGTGAAGAAGTGGAATCCCTCCGGCCCGTAGGCGTGGCTGTCCCCGAACAGCGAGTCCTTCCAGCCGCCGAACGAGTAGTAGCCGACCGGCACCGGGATCGGCACGTTCACGCCGACCATCCCGACCTCGACCTCGTTCTGGAACCGCCGCGCGGCCCGCCCGTCGTTGGTGAAGATCGCGGTCCCGTTGCCGTAGGCGTTGGCGTTGATCAGCTCCAGCGCCGCGTCGTACCCGTCGGCCCGCGCGACCGCCAGCACCGGGCCGAAGATCTCGTCGGTGTAGACCGACATCCCCGGCGTGACGTGGTCGAACAGCGTCGGGCCGAGCCAGAAGCCGCCGTCCTCGCCGTCGACCTCGATGCCGCGGCCGTCGACGACGAGCCGGGCGCCGGCTTCGACACCCGCCTCCACATAGGACTCGACGCGTTCGTGGTGCGCGGCGGTGACCAGCGGACCCATTTCCGACTCCGGCCGCCTGCCGTCGCCGACGCGCAGCCGCTGGATCCGCTCGGCGATCTTCGAGACCAGTTCGTCGCCGACCGGGTCGACCGCGACCACGACCGACACCGCCATGCACCGCTCCCCCGCCGAGCCGAAGCCCGCGGAGACGGCCGCGTCGGCGGCGAGGTCGAGGTCGGCGTCCGGGAGGACGACCATGTGGTTCTTCGCGCCGCCGAGCGCCTGCACGCGTTTCCCGTGCCTGGTCCCGGTTTCGTAGACGTACTTCGCGATCGGCGTCGACCCGACGAACGAGATCGCCTTGACGTCGCGGTGTTCCAACAGCCCGTCGACGGCGACCTTGTCCCCGTGCAGGACGTTGAGGACGCCGTCGGGCAGGCCCGCTTCGGAGAACAGTTCCGCGATGAACACGGCCGCGGACGGGTCCTTCTCGCTCGGTTTGAGCACGACGGTGTTGCCGCAGGCCAGCGCGTTCGGGACGAACCACAGCGGGACCATCGCCGGGAAGTTGAACGGCGAGATCACGCCGACCACGCCCAGCGGCTGCGAGATCGAGTAGACGTCGACGCCGGTCGAGGCGTTCTCGCTGAACCCGCCCTTGAGCAGCTGCGCGGCGCCGCAGGCGTACTCGACGTTCTCGATGGCGCGCGCGATCTCGCCCGCCGCGTCGGATTCGACCTTGCCGTGTTCGCCGGTGACGATCTTCGCCAGCTCGTGACGCCGCGCCGAAAGCAGCTCGCGGAAGGCGAACAGCACCCGCGTCCGCCCGGCCAGCGACGTGCCGCGCCAGCCCGGCAGTGCCCGGGACGCGGCCGCGACGGCGGCGTCGACGTCGTCCTGCGCCGCGAAGGCGACCTTCGCCCGCACCTGACCGGTGGCCGGGTCGAAGACGTCACCGGATCGTTCGCTCACGCCTTCGTACGGTTTGCCGTCCATCCAGTGGTTGATCCGGTCGGTCACGGGGTCCGCCTTCCTGGTCCGGGTGCCTGCTCCCGGTCGAGTCTGGGTGCGCGCGCCACACCGACGCCATCGGCAACGTGTACGGACTCCCGGTCCCGGCCGTACAGTCTGTCTCTCTGCGTTCCGACCAGGTGGGAGGCCGATGTACCCGACCGTCGCCGAGGTGCTCGCGCTGCCGGTGCTGCGTCAGGGCAGGCCGCATGTGGTGGCGGGGGCGGCGGGGCTGGACGCGCCGGTCCGCTGGGCGCACGTCGCCGAGGTCGCGGACATCGCGCCGCTGCTGCGCGGCGGGGAACTCGTGCTCACCACCGGGGTCGCGCTGCCCGACGACGGCGCCGCGCTCGCCCGGTACGTCGCCGATCTGGCGGGCGTCGGAGTGGCCGGGGTCGTCGTCGAACTGGTCCGTCATTGGAGTGAGAAGCTGCCGCCCGCGCTGGTCGAGGCCGCGGACCGGCACGGCGTCCCGCTGATCACCCTTTCGCGGGAGACGCGCTTCGTGTCGGTCACCGAGGCGGTGAACGGGCTGATCGTCGACGCCCAGGTCGACGAACTCCGCGCGGCGGAACGGGTCCACGAGACCTTCACCGCGCTGACGATCGCCGGCGCCGAGCCGGGCGACATCCTGCGCGAGGTCGCGAGGCTCACCGAACATCCGGCGGTGCTGGAGACGCTGTCGCACGAGGTCCTCGCCTACGACACGGCGGGCGCCGATCCCGGCGAGCTGCTGCCCGGCTGGCCGTCGCGGTCACGGCCGGTGCAGGTCGGCGAGCGGACCGGCTTCCACGCGGGCGCGGGCTGGCTGATCACCGTGGTCGGCGCGCGCGGGCACGACTGGGGACGGCTGGTCCTCGTCTGCGGGGATCCGCCGCCGCACCGGCACGTCGTGGTCGCCGAACGCGCCGCGTCCGCGCTCGCGGTGCACCGGCTGGTCGCCAAGGACACCGACAGCCTCGAACGCCAGGCGCACCGCGCGATCCTGACCGAACTGCTGGCGAACCCGGTACCGCCCGCCGAGCTGACCGCGCGGGCGTCCGCGCTGGGTGTCCCGCTGACGGGACGGCTGCTGGTCGGGGTCGCCGTGCGGCCCCGCATCACCGCGACCGGCAAGACCACGCAGTCGACCCCGGTGCTGCTGAGGGAACTCGCCGAGGCGACCGCGCTCGCCGCCCGGCGCGCCAAGGTGTCCGCGCTGGTGGCCACCGACGACACGCAGGTGCGCGCGCTGATCGCGCTCTCACCGGAGGCCGGGGTCGACGCGGTCCTGCGGCGGCTGGCCACCGATGTCCACGAGGCCCGTTCCGGCGCGCCCGCCGTGGTCGCGGTCGGGACCACGGGCAGCGGGCCCGCCGAGGCGCGACGGACACTCGTCGAAGCCGCCCAGGTCGCCGCCGCGGCGCTCGCCGAGAACGCGGAGCGGGTCGTCCACCGGCTCGACGACGTCCGGTTGCGGGGGCTGCTGCATCTGCTGGCGGGCGACGAGCGGCTCACCGCGTTCGCCGCGCGGGAGCTCGGCCCCTTGCTGAGCAGGGACGCCGCGCAAGGCAGCAGACTCGTTCAGGCGTTGAGGCATTACTGCGAGCACGGGGGCAACAAGTCGGCGGCAGCGGCGGCGGCGCACACCTCCCGCACCGCGTACTACCAGCAGCTGGCCCGGATCGAGCAGGTCCTCGGGGTGCGGCTGGAAGATCCGGAGTCGATGCTCTCCCTTTATGTCGCCTTGCTGGCGCACGACATCCGACAAGCCGACGACCACACGTCCGGGTGAGTAAATCTCACCCGAGCGTGGAGCACAGTGATCGGGTCACGTCAGCCGATAGGGTAGATATGGCTTTCTTCGAACCGATCGGCGCCTGTGTGCTCGCGCTGGCCTGCATGGCCCCGGCACAGCCCGCCGAATCCACGTTCCAGCTGACCAGCCACGACGCACGCGGCCGGGTCGGTACCGTCTCGCTCACCTGCGAGCCCACCGGTGGCTCCCACCCCGGACGCGGTGGCGCCTGCGCCAAACTGTCCGAAGTGGACGGAAAGTTCGACAGGCTGCGGACCGAACCGCGTTCCTGCACTTTGGAGTACAACCCGGTGGACGTCTCCGCGGTCGGCAAATGGCGCGGCGAACCGGTCACCTACCGCACCTCGTACGCCAACCGCTGCGTCGCCGACACCGAGTCGGCCGGCGTCTTCACTTTCTGACCCGACCGGAAAGCGTTGCCACGAAAGGCTTCCGCCGGGCCTCCCCCTCGGTGGCCCGGCGGCCGCCGTACACCGCCGCCTTGATCGCCCTCACCCCCAGGAGGGCGATCAAGGCCGTGGTGTCACGGCTCAGGAACGGGGCAGGTAGCGGCATCCGATCCCGTCCTTCGCGGCAACGGGGGTCTGACGCGCGAGGGACCGGCTCAGGTTCCACTCACGCCAATCATCTTCCGAGATTCCGGTCACGACCGGTCCGAGCACGCAAGACCGCAGCGGTTCCGGCAGCCGGTCCACCGACGGCACGACGTCGGCGGAAAACCGTGACAGGTAACCGGTGTCGAGGGTCTTGCCGTCGGCGAGCCGGTCGATGTTGCGGTCGGCGATGAACCGTTCCGGATCGAGGACGGCCAGCCCCAGCAGCGCCACGACAGCGGCGCCGATGGCCGCACGCGGCAGCCAGGACGACCGCAGCGGGACCAGGGATGCCAGTACCAGCACGAAGATCAGGCCGATCCACAGCTCGCAGACCTCCACCAGCAGCCGCAGCACGGTGAACCCGTACGCCTGCTGGTATGTCCACATGCGACTCAACGCCGACGCGACCAGCACCAGGCTGAGCACGCTCAGCGCTCCGAGCAGGCCGCGCTGCCAGGCACGATCGGCCACCGAGGACTTCGGTGCCCAGCGCAGCGCGGCGGCGACCAGGAGCAAGGTCAGCACGGTGATGGCGGACAGCTGCCAGAACCCGCTCCTGGCGTACTCGGCCGCCGTCAGCCCGCTCGTGGCCAGGACGTATTCGCTGCCGCCGAACAACACGACGAGCCGGACCACGACGAAACTCGTGAACAGCAGCACCAGCACACCCAGCGGCAACGTCCATTCGAAGCGATGTGCCAGCCGTTTGCGCGGGGCGTCGTCGTCGGCGGGCAGCGGCGGCGCGGCCAGCAGGTAGCAGGCCCCGGTGACGGCGAACGCGGCCAACACGAAGAGGAAACCCCAGCGCACGAAGGTTCCCGGGTTCAACTCGGGGATCACCGCGTCGACGACGCTCGCGAACGCGGCGTCCGCGCCCCGCAGCAGCGGCACGAACACGAGCAGCAGCAAGGCGCTCACCAGGACGGGCACGAGGAACTTCGGCCTGCCGCGACCTTCCGGCTTCTTGCCGAGCTTCGCCAGCCCGCGCCCGATCCACGGGACCGAAAGCAGCGCCTCGATCGGGACCGCGAAGACGTCGTAGACGATCGTGTTGACGGTGCGTTTCCCGACCACCGCGAGCGACCCCGCGGCGCAGGCGGTCAGCACGCACAGCACGTTCAGCCACACCGACGCCCGGAACATGCCGACCGCGAGCAGGCCGAGCGCGGCCACCGCCCACAACGCGCTGACCAGTCCGAAATGCGGTTCGGCGTCGGCACGCGCCCGTTTGTCGGCGAAGTAGACGGCCCCCGCGAAGGCGAGCCCGGCCACGAACCAGCCGACTCCGGGGTCGTCCGGCATGACCACGGCGGCGATCAGCCCGGCCGCGACCGCGGCGGGCAGGACCGAACCGGGCAGCGGCACGATCGACGACTTCGGCGGCACCCGAGGCCGCATCAGTACCGGGACCTGCGGTGCGGGCGGCAAGGTGGTCGTCGCGGACGGCGGCGACGCGTGCGCCTGCTTGTCCTCTTCTTCGCTCATCGAGCCCTCCAGTTTGCGAAAGCACATATCGTGGGTTGTGAGGTGCCGCCGAAGGAACCGCGGCAGGGAACTAGGGAACGGGGATGACGACGCGGATGACGCAGCCCGTCCGGTGTTCGGGCGTGACCACGGCGATGCTGCCGTCGTGGAGGTCGACCACCCACCGGGCGATCGCGAGCCCGAGGCCGGTGCCCCCGCCGCCCGCCCGCTCGCCGCGGGTGAACCGTTCGAACACGCTGTCCCGCTCCCCCGGCGGGATCCCGGGACCTTCGTCTTCGACCTCGATGACGACGTCGGCGCCGCGGGCCTCCGCCCGCACCCGGACCTCTCCCCCGGCCGGCCCGTGCCGGACGGCGTTGTCGAGCAGGTTGACCACGACCTGGTAGAGCCGGCCGCGGTCGGCGACGGCGGTCGCGCCGGGTGGCTGGACGTCGACGGCGAACCGCACGCCACGACCGGTCGCGGCGGCGGTCACCCCCGCTTCGGCGGCGACCTCCTCCAGCAGCAGTTCGAGGTCGAACTCCTCCAGCTGCAACGGGAACGCGCCGGCGTCGATCCGCGAGAGGTCGAGCAGTTCCGAAACCAGCCTGCCGAGCCGTTCGGTCTGCTGGAGCGCGGTCTTCAGCGTCGCCGGATCGGGCTCGGCGACCCCGTCGACCAGGTTCTCCAGCACCCCGTTCAGCGCGGTGATCGGCGTGCGGAGTTCGTGGGACACGTTCGCGATCAGCTCGCGACGGCGCTGATCCGAGGCGTCGAGGTCGGCGGCCATCTGGTTGAACGCGTGCGCCAGCTCCCCGACCTCGTCACGGGCGCTCGCCCGGACCCGGCGGGTGTAGTCGCCCTTGGCCATCGCGCGGGCGGCTGCGGTCATCTCGCGCAGCGGCCGGGTCATCCCGTGCGCCAGGATCTGCGAGGTGACCACGGCGAGCACCATGGCCGCGATCGTGGTCCGCGGCGGCAGCCAGCCGATCTGCCAGTTGAAGAAGGCGAACGCGATACCGCCCGAGGACACCAGCAGGATCGCGAGCTTGAGTTTGATGGAGCGGACCGGGTCGAGCGGCCTCGGCAGCGCGTCGACGATCCGGCCGAACAGCGGGCGGAGCTTCACGATCCCACCTCCAGGGCGTAGCCGACGCCGTGCACGGTGCGGATGAGGTCCGCGCCCAGTTTGCGGCGCAGCGCCTTGATGTGGCTGTCGACCGCGCGGGTGCCCGAACCGGTGCCCGCGACGTCCCAGTCCCAGACCTCGCTCAGCAGGCGTTCCCTCGGCTGGACCGCCCTCGGGCGCTTCGCGAAGTGGACGAGGAGGTCGAACTCGATCGGCGTCAGCTGGGCAGGCGTGCCCGCCCGCGTGACCCGCCGCTGGTCGACGTCGATTTCGAGGTCGCCGAGCACGATCTTCGTGCCTGCGTCGCTCACGTCGGTGCGGGCCGACCGTTCGACGCGGCGCAGCAGCGCGTGCACCCTGGCCGAGAGCACCCGCATGGAGAACGGCTTGGTGAGGTAGTCGTCCGCGCCGACGCCGAGGCCGATCAGCATGTCCGTCTCGTCCGACCGGGCGGTCAGCATCAGCACCGGGACCGGGCGGCGGGCCTGGATACGGCGGCAGACCTCCAGCCCGTCGAACCCGGGGAGCATCACGTCGAGCACCACCAGGTCCGGCTCCCGCTCGGCGTCCGTCTCGACACCGGACGGGCCGTCGTGCGCCAGGTCCACCGAAAATCCCTCGGCCCGCAAGCGCGCGGCGATGCTTTCGGCGATGGTCACGTCGTCCTCGACGACCAGCACCCGGCGTCCTCCCAGTTCCATGGGGATGACTGTAAGCACCGGCCGTGGAGACCATCCGGGTGAGCTGTGGAGATCCTGTGGAGATGTTTCAGCCGGTTTGCCGGATTACTACGTCCGTGTGTGTGACGCAGGTCATGCACCGCGCCCCCGCGAAAGCAATCGACAGTCTGCGCTCCGACGCCCTCAACAGTGAACAGTCTGCCAGTCCCACCCGCGCGGGGCGGGCGAGCACGATTCCGCAATGGAGCCGACGGCACGCGGTACGCAGCACGTGCATCCTGATGGCCGGGTAGAACTCGGCGAGGTCGAGTCCTTGAAGGACAGCCGCTTCTACAACGAAGAACTCGCACCGGTTCCGGTCGAAAAGCGGACCTGGACCACATACACCTACTTCGCGCTGTGGATGGGCATGGCGCACAACATCCCGTCCTACGCGCTCGCCGCGTCGCTGATCGCGCTCGGGATGAACTGGGTCCAGGCGCTGATCACGATCACCGTCGGCAACCTGATCGTGCTGATCCCGATGCTGCTCAACAGTCACGCCGGGACGAAGTACGGCATCCCGTTCCCGGTGTTCGCCCGCGCGTTCTTCGGCATGCGCGGGGCGAATCTGGCGGCGTTGCTGCGGGCGTTCATCGCGTGCGGCTGGTTCGGCATCCAGACCTGGGTCGGCGGTGAGGCGATCTACATCATCGTCGGGCGACTGGTGGGCTCCGGCTGGAAGGACTCCGCGATCGTCCTCGGGCAGCACTGGACGCTTTGGCTCTCCTTCGGGCTGTTCTGGCTGCTCCAGATGCTCATCATCTGGCGCGGGATGGAGGCTGTCCGCCGGTTCGAGAACTGGACGGCGCCGCTGGTGTCGGTCGGCTTCCTGATCCTGCTGGGCTACGTGCTGGTCAAGGCGGGCGGGCTCGGCCCGATCCTGGCCGAACCCGGGAAACTCGGCTGGGGACCGGACTTCTGGAAGGTGTTCGCGCCGTCGCTGATGGCGATGATCGCGTTCTGGTCGACGCTTTCGCTGAACATGCCGGACTTCACCCGCTTCGGCGGCAGCCAGGGCAAACAGGTCCGCGGCCAGATCCTCGGCCTGCCGACGACGATGACGTTCATCGCGGTCGTGGCCATCCTGACCACCTCGGGCGGCAGCGTTCTCTACGGCGAGCAGATCTGGGACCCGGCGAAGCTGGCCGACCGGTTCGATTCCCCGGTCGTCGTGGTGGTCGCGCTGATCGCGCTGGTGCTGGCGACCGTGTCGGCGAACCTCGCGGCCAACGTGGTCAGCCCGTCCTACGACTTCTCCAACGCGTTCCCGAAGAAGATCACCTTCGCCGTCGGCGGGCTGATCACCGGGATCATCGGCATCCTCATCCAGCCGTGGCGGCTCTACTCCGACCCGAACATCTACATCTTCGCGTGGCTCGGGTTCTACGGCGGCCTGCTCGGCGCCGTCGCCGGGGTGCTCGTCGCCGGCTACTGGGTGGTCAACCGCACCCAGCTGAAACTGCGGGACCTCTACACCGAACGTGGCATCTATTGGTTCAACGGCGGCTGGAACTGGCGCGCACTGGTCGCGACACTGGTCGGCGCCGTGCTCTCGGTCGGCGGCGCGTACGGCGGGCCGTTCCCCGCCGACGGGCTGATCCCGGTCCTGAAACCGCTCTACGACTACAACTGGGTCGTCGGCCTGGCGGGCGCTTTCGTCGTCTACCTGCTGCTGTCCCTGCCCGAACGCAACCGCACCACCGATATCGAGGAGGATGCAAGTGAGCGACGTGGTCCGAGCCGGATTGATCCAGCAGCGGTGGACCGGTGACAAGGAGTCCATGATCGCGAACGCGGTCGAAGCCATCGGCAAGGCCGCTTCGCAGGGGGCTCAAGTCATCTGCCTGCAGGAGTTGTTCTACGGCCCGTATTTCTGCCAGGTGCAGGACACCGACTACTACTCCTACACCGAAGGCATCCCCGACGGGCCGACGACGAAGCTCATGCAGGAGGTCGCCGAACGCCACGGCGTCGTACTGGTCGTGCCGATGTACGAGGTCGAGCAGCCCGGCGTGTACTACAACACCGCCGCGGTGATCGACGCCGACGGCACCTACCTCGGCAAGCACCGCAAGAACCACATCCCGCAGGTGAAGGGCTTCTGGGAGAAGTTCTACTTCCGGCCCGGGAACATGGGCTACCCGGTGTTCGACACAGCCGTCGGCCGCATCGGCGTCTACATCTGTTACGAGCGGCACTTCCCGGAGGGCTGGCGCGCGCTGGGCCTGGCGGGCGCGAAGATCGTGTTCAACCCGTCCGCGACCAGCCGCGGCCTGTCGGAGTACCTGTGGCGGCTGGAGCAGCCCGCGGCGGCCGTCGCGAACGAGTACTACGTCGGCACGATCAACCGCGTCGGCGTAGAACCCTTGGGCGACAACGACTTCTACGGCCAGACGTATTTCGCGGACCCACGCGGCCAGCTCGTCGGTGAAGCCGCGTCCGACACCGAGGAGGAGATCGTCGTCCGCGACCTCGACATGGGGCTGCTCGCCGAAGTGCGGGATCTGTGGGCCTTCTACCGAGACCGCCGTCCCGACAGCTACGGACCCCTCGCGGAGGCGTGATGACCACCCTCATCAGCGGCGGGCAGGTGCTGTCCACGGCCGGCGCTTCGGAGGCGGACGTCCTCGTCGACGGCGAGACGATCGTGGCCGTCGGTGCCCCGGGCACGCTGGGGCCCGCCGACACGATCATCGACGCCACCGGGAAGTACGTGCTGCCCGGCGGGATCGACGCGCACACGCATATGGAGATGCCGTTCGGCGGGACGCATTCCGTCGACACCTTCGGCACCGGGACGACGGCGGCGGCGTGGGGCGGGACGACCACGATCATCGACTTCGCCGTCCAGGCCAAAGGCACCTCCCTGCTGTCCACTATGGACAAGTGGCACGAGAAGGCCGACGGAAACTGCGCCATCGACTACGGCTTCCACATGATCGTCTCCGACGTCAACGATTCGTCGTTGAAGGAGATGCAGGCCTGCGTCGACGGCGGGGTCGGCAGCTTCAAGATGTTCATGGCGTATCCGGGGGTCTTCTACTCCACGGACGGCGAGATCCTGCTGGCCATGCAGAAGGCGCGTGAGATCGGCGCGACGATCATGATGCACGCGGAGAACGGCATCGCGATCGACCAGCTGGCCGCGCAGGCGTTCGCCGCCGGGAAGATCGACCCGGTGCAGCACGGGCTCACCCGGCCGCCGGAGCTGGAGGGCGAGGCGACCTCGCGCGCCATCCAGCTGGCCAAGGTGACCGGCGCGCCGCTGTACATTGTGCATCTTTCGGCGTCGCAGGCGCTGGCCGCGGTCGCGGAAGCGCGCAACGACGGGCAGAACGTCTTCGCGGAGACCTGTCCTCAGTATCTGTATCTGTCCATCGAGGACTTGGCGAAGCCGGATTTCGAGGGTTCCAAGTACGTCGCCTCTCCCCCGCTGCGCGAGAAGTCGCACCAGGCGGATCTGTGGCGAGGGCTGCGGACCAACGATCTCTCGGTGGTGTCGACGGATCATTGCCCGTTCTGTTTCAAGGACCAGAAGGAACTCGGCCGCGGCGACTTCCGCGCGATCCCCAACGGGATCCCCGGCGTCGAACACCGGATGGACCTGCTGCACCAGGGTGTCGTGGCGGGCGAGCTCACCCTCGGCCGCTGGGTCGAGACCTGCTCGACCAACCCGGCGCGGATGTTCGGGCTGTACCCGCGCAAGGGGGTCATCGCGGCGGGTTCGGACGCGGACATCGTCATCTACGATCCCGCGGCGAAGCAGACCTTGTCGGTCGAGACGCACCACATGAACGTGGACTACTCGGCCTACGAAGGGCTGGAGATCACCGGAAAGGTCGAGACGGTGCTGTCGCGCGGCCGCGTGGTGGTGTCGCCGTCCGGCTTCTCGGGCAGTACGTCGCACGGGAAATTCCTCTCGCGCGACCTGAACCAATACCTGAACTGAGGCGGTGGCCGTGGATTTCGGGATTGTGCTCCAGACCGACCCGCCCGCGCGCGACCTGGTGCGGCTGATGAAGGCCGCCGAGGACGAGGGTTTCCGCTACGGCTGGACGTTCGACTCGTGCGTGCTGTGGCAGGAACCGTTCGTCATCTACTCGCAGATCCTCGCGGCGACGTCGTCGATGATCGTGGGCCCGATGGTGACCAGCCCGGCGACACGGGACTGGTCGGTGATGGCGTCGACCTTCGCCACGCTCAACGACATGTACGGCAACCGGACAGTGTGCGGGATCGGCCGCGGCGATTCGGCGCACCGGGTGGTCGGCATGCCACCGTCCACTTTGGCCACCGTGCGCGACTGCATGCACGTGGTCAAGGAGCTGGCCGAGGGCCGTGAGGTCCTGCTGCGGGACAAACCGGTCCAGATCCCCTGGATCCGCAACGGCAGGCTCGAGATGTGGATGGCGGGATACGGGCCGAAGGCGCTGAAGACGGTCGGTGAACACGCGGACGGCTTCATCCTCCAGTGCGCCGATCCCGCGATCGCCCGGTGGACCATCGGCGCGGTCCGCGAGGCGGCCCGGGCGGCGGGACGGGATCCGGGCGGGATCACGATCTGCCTCGCGGCGCCGGCGTACGTCGGGGACGATCTGGCGCACCAGCGGGAACAGCTGCGCTGGTTCGGCGGGATGGTCGGCAACCACGTCGCGGATCTCGTGGCGCGGTACGGCGATTCCGGGCCGGTGCCGCACGAGCTGACCGACTACATCCGTGAGCGGCAGGGCTACGACTACTCGCACCACGGACGGGCGGGGAACCCCTCGACCGACTTCGTGCCGGACGAGATCGTCGACCGGTTCTGCCTGGTGGGCCCGTCGTCGGCGCACGTGGAGCGGCTGGAGGAGCTGGCTTCGCTGGGTGTGGACCAGTTCGCGCTGTACCTCATGCACGATCAGCGGGAAGAGACGCTGAAGCGGTACGGCTCGGACGTCATCGGCCGCTGACCCCCGCGTTTCGTCCTCTGAATGCGGTCCTTGCACACGCGACTACCGCATCCAGAGGACGAAATGCGTGGGGCCTTCGGCGACTCTCGTGTGAAGGCCCCTTCACACGCTGCTGAGACGATCCCTGGTGTTGCGAAAGCCACTTTCGCAACCCTCAACGTTGCGAAAGTGGCTTTCGCAACCCTCGCGCGATCCCCGCGACACTACGCGAGCGACGCCGCTGACCCCCGCGTTTCGTCCTCTGAATGCGGTCCTTGCACACGCGACTACCGCATCCAGAGGACGAAATGCCTAGGGGTCAGGCGCCGAACCAGGCCGCCAGAGCCTCGCGAAGGCCCTCGGCGTCGTCGTCCCCCGCCCAGGCGACGTAGCCGTCCGGGCGGATCAGCAGGACGTCGGCGGGCCGGTCCTCGGCCTTCGCGGTGTGGACGTCGACGCCCGCCGCTTCGGCGAGTTCCCGCAGTTCCGGCCGTCCGGCGAGGTCGAGCAGGACCGGCCGCGCCGTGCGCAGCAGTGCGGCGACGCTGGTCGCGCCCTGGTCGGTCTCCAGCGCGAGATCCGGGACGAACGTGCCGGCGAGCGCGTGCGCGGCCCCGGGCGCCGGGTAGCGCAGGTCGGTCCCGGCGACGTGGGAGGACAGCCGTCGTGCGGCCTGCTCGTCGTCCAGCAGTTCCTGGAAGACCGCGCGGAGCGCATCGGCGGCTTCGTCGTGCCCGCGCCGCAACGCGACCTGCGCCTGGGACTGCAAGAGCGCACGGGCACCGGCGGCGTGCCGTTCCACTTGATAGGTGTCCAGCAGCCCTTCCGGAGCCCGCCCCTGGATCTCGGCGGCCAGCTTCCAGGCGAGGTTGACCGAGTCGGACATGCCGACGTTGATCGCCGTGCCGGTGGACGGCAGCAGGTGGGCCGCGTCGCCCGCCAGCAGGACCCGGCCTTCGCGATAGCGCTCGGCCTGACGGGCGGAGAACTGGTAGCGCGAAAGCCGGACCGGCTCGCCCAGCGGGACGTCCCTGCCCAGGATGCGGCGGATGCTCTCCCCGAACTCGGCCAGCGTCATCGGCACGTCGTCGTCGACCTCGCCGGGATCGTCCTCGGTGGTCTGGATGAACACGATCCCCGGCGTCAGCGAGCCGAGCGCGAACACGCCGGTGTCGGTGCGCGTGAACCCCGCAGCGATCCGGCCCAGTTCCGGCGTCTCGATGTCGCCGTTGTCGTGCACGGTCAGCCCCTCGGGGATCTTGACCTGCCCGATCCGGTTGACCTCGGGATAGGTGGTGCCGGGGAACCCGATCCCGGCCATCGCACGGATCGGGCTGCGCCCACCGTCGCACCCGACCAGGTACGGGGCGATCACGTCGTACTCCCCCTCCGGCCCGCGGACCCGGGCGGTCACCGAAGTGTCGTCCTGGGACAGTCCGACGACCTCGTGCCCACGACGGACCTCGGCGCCGAGCTCGGTGGCGTGTTCCTCCAACAACTGCTCCAGCAACGGCTGGCGCACCGAAAGCGCCTTCAGCGGTGGCTCCTCGAACCGGGTGAGGTCGACATGCACCCCACCGAACGGGAAGCGGTGGGCCGGGACGGGGTCGGTGACGAGCGCCCGCACCCGGTCCAGCAGGCCGCGATGGTGCAGCACGTCCAGGATCTGCCCGCTCAGGCCGTGGGCCTTCGGTGTCTTGCCCTGTTCCGGCCGCCGTTCCAGGACCAGCGGGCGCGCACCGGCCAGCCGCAGTTCGGCGGCCAGCATCAGACCGGTCGGGCCGGCACCCACGATGATCACGTCGACGTCGGTCAAGTTTCACTCCTGTTCGGCCTGTTCTCGCTACAGCCGAGGATTCTGCGGCAGGACCGGGGTCTTGCCGCAAGCCCCCCGGTGCGCTATATGTTGAACATGGAGGGGTTCACCCCACCATTTTTCCGGGTACGCGCCCCAGGGATCGCGCGCCCGCGAGGCGGGACGCTGGGCCGGTGACCACCATCGGAGCCCGCGCCGCAGTTCTGCTCACGCTCACCGCACTCACCGCCGTCACGATCGCGCCCGTGGCCTCGGCCGCGCCGAAGGGCATCTCCTGGGGTGCCTGCCCGGCCGGCTCGCCACCGGGCTACGACTGCGCCGAGATCGAGGTCCCGCTGTCCTATCAGGACCCGGGCGGCCCTCGGATCACGCTCGCGCTCGGCCGTCTTCCGGCGACCGACCAGCAGCACAAACGCGGCACCGTCTTCACCAACCCCGGCGGCCCCGGGAATCCGGGCCGCTTCAGCAAGTTCCAGACCCCGGTGCTGCACCGGCAGTTCGACATCGTCGGCTTCGACCCGCGCGGGGTCGGCGCCAGCACGCCGATCCGCTGTTTCGCGAGCGACGCGGAAACCGAGCCGCTCAAACGGGTTCTGGGCACTTTCCCGATCACCACCGAGCAGGAGACCCGGCACACCGCCGACGTCCGCGAGGTCGCCGCCTCGTGCGGCCGCAACGCCGGGCCGCTGCTGGGTCATCTGTCGACCACGAACGTCGCCCGGGACCTCGACAAGCTCCGCGAAGCCGTCGGCGAACCCCGGCTGCGCTACTACGGCCTTTCGTACGGCACCTATCTCGGCGAGGTGTACGCCAACCTGTTCCCGCATCACGTCGGCGCCCTGGCCCTGGACGCCGTCGACGATCCGATCGCCTGGTCCACCGGGCACCGTCCGGAGGACGCGAACGTCCCGTTCAGCACCAGGCTCGGCGGCTTCCGGGACGCGGACCGCGCGTTGCGGGCGTTCCTCGACACCTGCGCGGCCGACACCCGATGTGCCTTCCGCGAGCCCGGCAAGGACCTGCGGGCCAAGTACGACGCGATCCTGGACCGGCTCGAAACCGCGCCGGAGGCGATCACCTATCAGGACGTCATCCGGCGTACCCACAGCGCGCTGACCGATGAGGCCAACTCCCCCGCGCTGGCGGAGTTCCTCCAGTCAGCGACGAAGCCGTCCTTGGCCACCAAGGCGATCGCGACCCCGTTCGATTCCGCGCTGGGCGGCGGCGGGACGCTCTGCACGGACACCACGAACCCGCGTGACCCGGCGGCCTGGCCTCGCGCAGCCCGTGACGCCGACAAGGAAAGCCGTGGTTTCGGTTCCTACGACACGTATCTCTCGATGCCGTGCGCCTTCTGGCCCGTCGCCGACCCGGCCCGCTACACCGGGCCGTGGAACCGGCCGACCGCGCCGATCCTGTTGCTGGCCAACGGCAAGGGCGACCCGGAAACGCCGTACGCCGGGGCGAAAAGGACCGAACGCATACTCGGCAACGCCCGGCTCCTCACGCTGGACGCCTGGGGACACGGCGCCGCGAATCGCAGCGAATGTGTCGACGCGGCCCTCGACGCCTACCTGGCTTACGGACGTCTCCCCGCGCGCGGCACCGTCTGCGCTCCGGATCACGCGGCGTTCGACGCCAGGTAGGCGCGGGCGATCTCCTCGTCGGCGAGCCATCCCGTGTAGTCGGCGGGGTCGGCGAAGATGTTCGCGAACCGGCGCGCCACCTCGGGCGCCGTCTGCGCGGCTTCCAAAGTGGCCAGCACGTGATCCGGCGGCGGGGCGAGCAGATCGTTGCTCAGCCGGGTCGCGTGCTGCGCCCTTTCCCAGTATTCGGCGAAAGTGCCGCGCAGGAACGCCTCGTCGTACGGACGGTCGCCGTGGTCGAGGATGCGCCGTTCGTAGACCGCGGCCGCGTACGCCGCCATGTTCGCGCCCTGCCCGGCGATCGGGTCGTTCGTCACCGCCGTGTCGCCCATCGCCAGCACCTTCGCCCCCGACGGCAGTGTCCCGACCGGGTCGCGCACGATCGGCAGGACCCTGCCGCGCAGGGCGTCCAGCGGCCCGCTGGGGCGAGCACCGGCCAGTGACTCCTCGACCCACGGGAACTGCTCGCGCAGCAACGTCATCGCGAGCTCGAAGTGCGCGTCGGTATCGGTGACGTCGTCCCAGACGTCCAAAGGTCCGCCGGGCACGCCGAAGAACCCGAGACCGAAGACGGGCCCGCGCACGGACTGGACCGGCAGCCCGAACAGCTCACCGGCCTGGGAGAGCCCGAACGTCAGCCCCGGATAGACCGGGAGCGGCTCGTCGTTACCAGCCACCAGGTACAGGATCCCGATGGTCCGCTGCGGCTCGCGGTACCGGGAACGGGCGGCGTCACGCGGGAAGAGACCGTCGAACTGCGGCCCCCGCCCGGCCGCGACCAGGACGAGGTCGAACTCGCGGGCGTACTCCTCCAGGCCTTCGGGCGTCACCTTGCCGTAGCGAACCTCGCCGTCGCGTCCGGCGAAGGCGGTCAGCCAGTCGGACACCTTGACCCGCTGGTCGACCGACTGCGCGGGGTGGTCGAAGCGGGCCTGCCAGGCGATCGCCGGTTCCGCGGAGTCCCCGGCGAGCCCGAACGACGCGCCGAGCATCTCCGGGGCCGTCCCGTCCCAGAAGTTGATGCCCAGCGCGCGTTCCCGGGTCAGGGCGGGGTGGAACACGCACTGGTTCGAGATGAGCCTGCCCGCGCGGATCGTTTCGGCGTCGCGGTCGGTGACCACGGTGACGGCGTATCCGTGCGTTTGCAGGCCCAGGGCCAGGAGCAGGCCGGCTTGACCGGCTCCGACCACCACGATCCGGCGCATGAATCCTCCTCAACCGATGATGGCCTGATACACCAGGTTACGCAGTTCGGCGCGGATCGGATGAGTCGTGGACGGCAGCAGCTGGGTGAAGAACAGCACCGTGACGTCCTCGTCCGGGTCGACCCAGAACGCGGTGCTCGCCGCCCCGCCCCAGGCGAATTCCCCGGCGCTGGCGAGGGTTTTCGCCTTCACCGGGTCGTCGAGCACGGAAAAGCCCAGTCCGAAGCCGAAACCGTCGTACGGCACCTCGGAGAACGTGCCACGTCCGTAGGTCTCCAGATCCACGCCACCCGGCAGATGGTTGGTGGCCATGTACTGGATCGTGCGCGGGCCGAGCAGCCGGACGCCGTCGAGTTCGCCGCCGCGCAGCAGCATCTGCGTGAAGCGGTGGTAGTCGCCCGCCGTCGAGACCAGGCCGCCGCCACCCGAGAAACACGAGGGCGTGACACGGCCGACGTTGCCCATCTCGTCGTGGCGGAACGGCGCCTTCGTCGCTGGGTGGGGTACGTAGAGGGCGGCCAGCCTGTCGAGCGCGCCGGGATCGGCTTGGAACGCCGTGTCGTGCATGCCGAGCGGGGTGAAGATCCGCTCGCTGAAGAAGTCGTCGAGGGATTGCCCGGAAACGACCTCGACGAGCCTGCCGAGGACGTCCGTCGCGACCGAATAGTTCCATTCCGTCCCGGGCTGGAACAGCAACGGCTGCCGCGCGATCGCCTCGGAGACCCCGGCCAGGTCGAGCCCCGGCGGAGTGCCCCAGTCGAATCCGGCCTCGCGGTACGCCGCGTCGACCGGATGCGTGCGGTGGAACCCGTAGGTCAGTCCCGCGGTGTGGGTGAGCAGGTGCCAGAGGCGGATCGGCTCGGTCGCGGGCTCGGTCAGCAGCTTGACCGACGATCCCACCGTGAAGACCCTCGGTTCCGCGAATTCGGGCAACCAGCGGGAAATCGGGTCCTTGAGGTCGATGAGTCCCGCTTCGACGAGCATCATCGCGGCGACCGAGGTGACCGGTTTCGTCATCGAGAAGACACGCCAGATCGTGTCGGTCTCGACCGGCAGCCCGGCCTCGATGTCGCGCATCCCGTTGGACGCGAGATGCGCGACCCTCCCGTTCCTGGTCACCACGGCCAGGTACCCGGGAAGCAGATTCCGCTCCAGGTATCCGTCGAAGTGCTCGTCGATCCTTCGCAGCCGCTCCGCGTCAAAACCCACCTCGGCCGGGTCGACGTCCACCTTCAGCTCGATCATGTGACCGAGGTTACGCGTTCCGCTCGGCCTGTTTCTCCAGTCGCCACGCCTCGTCGGTCTTCCCGATCCGCCAGTACCCGGAGATCGACAGCAGGTCGCGCCGCATCCCCCGGTCGTCCAGCAGGTGACGGCGCAGGTCCCGGACGAACGCGGCCTCACCGTGGACGAACGCCTGCACGACGCCTTCGCGCCAGTCGAGAGCGCGGACGGCGGCCGCGAGGTCGTCGCCCCGGCTCCGGTGCAGCCAGGTGATCCGCGCGTCACCCTTCGTGGTCAGCGACTGCTCTTCGGCCGCGTCCTCCACCAGGATGAACGCGTGCACCGGAACACCCGCCGGCATCGCCTCGAGGGACGCGGCGATCGCCGGCAAGGCGCTCTCGTCACCGGCGAGCAGATGCCAGTCGGCCTCCTCGCCCGGCGCGTACGCCCCGCCGGGCCCGGAGATCAGCAGCTCGTCGCCGGGTTTCGCGGCGGCGGCCCACGGTCCGGCGACACCCTCGTCACCGTGGTGGACGAAGTCGAGCACCAGCTCGCCGAGATCCCGGTCGAAGGCACGGACGGTGTAGGAGCGCATCCGCGGCCACTGCTCGCGCGGCAGTTCCTCGCGGACCCGCGCCAGGTCGAACGGTTCGGGATAGTCGACGCCGGGCACCCGGAAGTGCACCTTGACGTAGGCGTCGGTGAATTCGTTGGGCCGGAACGAAGAGATCTCTTCGCCCCCGGCGACGATCCGGACCATGTGCGGGGTGATCCGCTCGGTGCGCAGCACCCGCAACCGGGTCGCCGATACCGCTCTCCGCGCCTCGGCCATCCACGATTCCTTTCCTGGGTTAGGTGAACCTAACCGAGCGTACGCCTCTCCTCGTTCGGCCGGGCGCCCGCGGCCGGATCACTCACCCGGGTGTTCTGGAAGGACGCGACGCGCCAGCCGCCGGACTCCTCCACGAGCACATACGTCAGCGTCGATTCCCGGCCCGGCTCGGGCTTGGCCCCACCCGACAGCGACGACCCGCCGCCGGACACGACGATCGCGACGTCCGGCCGGACGAACCGGACCTTGGGCTCCCCGCTCCCCGGCACCAGCTTCGACCCCTTCATCGGCCCCTCGAACAAGGACCGGTGCGAGCTTTCGATGAGCGCGCGGCCCGGCATGTTCATCCCGAAGAAGGTCACGTAGTCGGCGTCTTCGGTGAAGTGCGACGCGTAGGCGGCCGCGTCGCCGTCGTTCCACGCGTCGGCGAGCTTGCCCAGCACGGCCAGGACTTCGTTCTGTCGTTCGGTCATGATGTCCTCCAGTTAGACGAACAGCGTTCGTGTTACGAACACTGTTCTACAGACGAACGGTGTTCGCGTCAAGTAGAGTTCCCGACGGAACCCCGGACCAGGAGGCGAACGAAGTGAGCAGGCCCCGGCGTCGCGCCGAGAAACCCGTGCTGTCCCAGGAGCTCGTGGTGAAGACGGCACTGGAGCTCCTCACCGCGGAGGGGCTGGACGCGGTGAGCATGCGGCGGGTGGCGCAGGCACTGGAGACCGGTCCCGCGTCGCTCTACGCCCACGTCGCGAACAAGGAGGAGCTCCACGAGCTGATGGTCGACCACGTCCTCGCCTTCGGCCCGTTCCCCGAGCCCGATCCGGCGCGCTGGGTGGAGCAGGCGAAGGACCTCCTGCGCGAGAACGTGCGCGCGCTGACGTCGGTCCCGGGTATCGCCAAGATCGCGTGGGCCATCCCCGTACCGGTCGGCGCGAACGCCCTCCAGCAGGCCGAAGCCATGCTCGCGGTGCTGCGCGCGGGCGGCCTCGACCTCAAGCGGGCGCTGTACGCCGCCGACGCGTTATGGCTCTACGCCAAGGCTTTCGCCTACGAGGGGGCCGGCTGGCAACACGGTGACATCGACCTGGCCGAGCAGGAGGAACGCGGCAAGCAGATGGTCGAGTACATGACGTCGTTCCCGCCCGGCACGTTCCCGAACCTCCTGGGCGCGGGCGAGCACTTCACCGAGGAGACCGCGCGGGAGCGGTTCGAGTTCGCCATCGACCTGTTCCTCGCGGGCCTGGTCTCCAGGAGCTGAAGGACGCTTTCCCGGCATGCGACGTGCGGAAAGCGTCCTTCACCGCGTAAGACGAGGCGAAGGACGCTTTCAGCCCGCCCAAGGGTCAGAGCAGCGCGAGCGCCGCCGCGTACTGCGGCACCAGCCGGGCCCCCAGCGACGCCTTGGTCTCGGCCATCTTCTTGCCGAACATCACCTGTGGCCGCCCGGTCTCCAACGCCCAGCGCAGCACTTCGCCGTAGAAGTGGAAATACAGGTTGGTCCGTCCGCCCAGCTCCGGCGGGAGCGCCGCGAAGTTGCGGACGACCGGCAGGGTCGGGTGATCGAGCAGGGTCGAGATGGCCACCAACCGGCCCGTGGCGGTCTCACGGTAGGTGAGAATGTGCACATCGGGCTGCCGCAGCAGGGCGCTCCAGTAGCCCACGAACGCCGGGAGCGGCACGATCGGCACGTCGTGGTGTTTGGATTCGTTGTGCCGCAACAATTCCGCGATCTCGACCGGATCGACGTCCGCGCCGGGCACGACCCGCGCCTCGATCGAAGGATCGGCCTCGAAGGTGCGGAAGATCTTGCGCAGGTTGTATTTGCGTTTCTTCGCCAGTGAGTTCACCCAGTCGTCCCGGCTCGAGAACGGCGTGACGTCGAGGACGGCGACGTCCTCGGTCCGGCGCACCATTTTCAGCCTGCCGCGCACACTGTCCACTCCGGACTCACCGACCTGGCGCACCAGCAGTCCGCGCAGGCCGAAGCCGAGTTCCGCGCGCATGGCGGGGACGAACGAGTCCAGCAACCTGCCGACGCCGCCGTCACCGCCTTCGTCGTCGAACCACCAGCCCGGCATCGCGGACGAACCGGGTGAACGGACGTCGAGCCCGCCGAACCGGCCGCGGCCCGAAGGCCGGGCGAACCGGTGCCGCCGCGTCAGTCCGGTGACCCACGCGGAACTGACCACGCCGCGCGGCTCGCCGTCTTCGAGCAGCACGGTGACCGGCTGCTCGGTGCGCGCCGCCCACGCCTGCGTGGTGAGCACCTCCCAGCTCCAGTCCGCGCGCAGACCGGCCTTGGCCCGCAACGGTTTCCAGTAAGCGGGCTCCGGGTCACGCCGGGGGTCCAGCACCTCGATCACCATCGGGTCACCGGCCTCGGCACGATGACCCCGAGCAGCGGGACCGGCCGGAAACCGAGCGTCGCCTTCAGCTCGGTCAGCCCTCGCCCCATCGACAGGGACTTCCGGTTGCCCTCGATCATGTAGCGCACGTTCCGGACGACAGCGTCGAAGTAGAGGTGCTTCGGCCGCCCCTCCTCCGGCGCCACCGCGGCCCAGATCTGGTGAAACGGCGCCACCGGGTGATCGAGCACGGTGCCGAACGCGAGCAGTCTGCCGTCGGCGTCGTGGTAGGTCGAGGTGATCACGTCCGGTCTGCGCACGAGTTCGGCGAGGTACTCGGCGGTGATCGGGCCACGCCGGTCGAACTTCACCGGCCCCATCCGCGCGCGGTGCTCCCGCAGCAGCGTGGCCAGTTCCAGCGCGTCGAGGTCGGCGCGGGCGGCTTCGGCGCGAACGATCAGCCCCGGGTCCGCGGCGACCTTCTTCACCTGCCCGCGCAGGCTCAGCCGCCTGCTGCGGCGCAGGGACGCCAGCCATCCTTCGACGTCGACGAAACCGTTCTCCAGCACCGATGTCGGCGCCGTGTCGCGAACGGGCCTGCCCCGTCCGGACAGCATGTCGAGCGATTCCGGCTCCACGGTGCGGTAAAAGACACCGAGGCAGGCGGGCCCGGTGAAGCGGCAGACGGCCCTCTCGAACCGGCGCATGATCTCCCGCCGGTCGGCGGCGTCGACCTCGTCCGCGAACAACCATGGCGGATAGCCGGAAAGCCACGCGTGCTGCACTTCGACCCAGCGCGGCGCCAATCGAGCCACGCCACGAACCGCGCCAGGCCGCTCCGAAGCCACCGGGGCGCACAGCATCGCCAGCACCGCGGCGACGATCTCTCCCCCGGCGCTGATCACGGTGAGGACGTTGGGGCTGCGCGAAAATCGTGACTCCACCCGGATCAGGTGGTAGTCCCAGGGAACCGGCGCCTGCTGGGCGGCGAGGAACGCGGCCCAGCCCTCGGGTTCGGGATCGGTGCGCGGGTCGAGCACCCGCACTTCCCAGGTCATCGGCCCAGCACCGGTCTCGGCACGGCGACCGACACCAGGGACCTGGTGCCGAAGCCGAGCGCGGTCTTGTTCTCCAGCATCGCCCGGCCGGCGGTCAGTTCACGACGCCCGTGCGTGATCATGTGCTCCACTCCCCTGGCGTAGAAGTCGACATAGAGCCCCTTCCGGCCGCCGCCCGCGCTCGGCAGCGCGGCCCACTGGTGCAGCACGCACGCGCCGAAGACGTCGAACAGCGTGCCGAATCCCAGCAGCCGTCCGGATCCGTCACGGTAGGTACGGGTGAAGACGTCCGGACGGCGCACGAGCGCGTCCAGATAGGACGGTGCGATCGGGCTCCGGGTGTCCATGTGCAGTCCGCCGAACCGCGACCGCTGTCCCCCGGCCCAAGCCCGTTCGTCCTGCCTGGTGCGGTGGGCGTTCAGCAGGACGGCGAGTTCGTGGCAGTCCAGGTCCTCGCGAGCGGAGCCCGCCTCGGTCCGCAGGTCTCCGTCCTCGCGCAGGTCGCGCAGCGTCTTCCGGGTCTCGTCGCCGAGTGTCCGTTCCCAGTCGTCCACAGTGGAATAGTCGTTGGGCAGCAAGGCGGCCGGGTCGATCTCCCGGGACATTCGGCCCCGGCCGTCCAGCGCAGAGAGGAGTTCCGGGTTCATCGCGCGGTAGATCACGCCCAGCAGCCCGGGGCCGAGGTGAGCGCACAGCGCCCGTTCGAACCGGCGGACCGCGTCCCGTCGCTCGGCCTCGTCCAGCCGCTCGTCCAGCACCACGGCGGGATAGCCGCTGAGCTGCCAGAGATAGGCCTCGGCCCAGCGCGGACGGAACCGTCCGCCGAGGACGGACAGCGGCGCGAAGTCGTCCGCCCGCCAGCTCCGGCACACCATCACGGTGAACGCGCCGACGACCTGCTCGCCTCGGCGGAGCACGGCGAGTACCGCCGGGTTCTTCGCCAGCCAGGCCTCGCGGCGCAGGACCTCGTACTCCCAGACCGGCATTAGCCGGGCCCGATGCAGGAATTCCCGCCAGCCCGCGGGTTCGGCCGCGCTCCTCGGATCGAGCACCTCGACCTCGAACGCGGTGCTCCGCTCCGCCACCTTCATCGTCACCATCCCAGTACCGGTCTCGGCACGGCGGCGGAATACACGGGACGCGCCCGGAATCCCAGCGTAGCCTTGAGTTCGGGCAGTCCGCGCCCGGCGGTGAGTTCCTTGACCCCGCGCCGCGTGGCGTAGCGCATCGCGTGGATGTAGGAGTCGAACAGCAGCCCCTGCCTGCCGCCCTCGTCCACCGGCAAGGTGCCCCAGTGCTGTTTCGCCAGGCTGTCCGGATGGTCGAGCAGGGTGTTCACCGCGAGCAACCTGCCGTCGGCGCCGGTGTAGGTCAGCGTGTGCACGTCCGGACGGCGGAGGAACCGGTGCAGGAACGCGGCGGACGGCATGGTCCGGACGTCGAGCGCGAACCTGCCGTGCCGTTCGCGATGCGCCTGGATGAGCGCCGCGATCTCGGCGCTGTCCAGGTCTTCCCTGCCGGGACCGCCCTTGACCACCAGCTCCGGGTCGGCCGCGAACCGGCGCCGCTGCCGCCTGAGCCCGCCGCGCCGCGACTTCGCCAGCGACGCGATCCATTCGTCTTCCGAGCCGAAGCGGTTGTCCAGCACCGCGACCGAATCCACGTGCTTCACCAGCCTGCCCCGCCCTCGGACGTCCTTCGCGAATTCCTCGCCGAGCGCCCGGTACAGCACGCCGAGCAGGCCCGGCCCGAGCCGCCTGCGCAGCACCCGTTCGAAGTCCCGGATCAGCGGACGGCGTTCGGCGGCCGGGACCCGCGGCGCGAACGCCAGTCCGGGGTAGCCGCTCAGCCAGGGCTGGCACACCTCGGCCCAGAACGGGCGCAGCAACCGGTGTCCCGGCGCCGGTGCGAAGCGGTAACGCAACCGGGGGCGACAGACCAGGACGGAGAACGCCGCGACGATCCCGGCGTCGTCCGTCACGGTGCCCAGCACCGGCGGATTCCGCGCGGTCCAGGCGTCGAGTCCCATCACGTCGTAGTCCCACACCGGATGCAGGCGCGCCAGGTCGAAGAACTCCGGCCAGCCGGGCGGGGCGGGGTCGGTGCGCGGATCGTGGAAACCGACTTTCACGTGAGCACGACCGGGGTGCCGTGCCGCGGGCACGGCGCGATCTCGCCGCGCACCCCGCCCGCCGGGAGCACGTCCACGAACCGCGGGGAATCCTGGCGCAGCAAGGTGAACGCGAGCCCGCCCGAGGTGGGCCGCGCGTAGACGCGGGGCCAGTCGAGGTGCCAGCGGCCGCACGCCTCGATCGCGCCCAGGTATCCCAGCGCCGGATCGTGCAGCACGCCGTACGGCCCGGTGTCCATTGTGTCCAGTTCTCGCCGCGGCACGGACTCGACCCGGTACGCACGGTCTTCGGGCAGTGCCGCACCGAAAGCGGCGAGCTGCTTGTCGTCACCGACCGCGACCACGCGACGGCCACCGCGGAGCGCCGAGGCCAGTTCCGCGAGCACGCCCGGCGCCGGGACATCGGGATCCACCACACAGCAACGGACTCCGCGAGGCAGGTCCGACGGCGGCCGCATCCGCTCGTCGCCGAGCACGACGACCAGCGCGTCCCCGGTCACCGAACGTGCCCCGCGCAGCACGGGCCCCAGCCCCCGGTTCGGCTCGATCCGTTGCGTGCCACCGGCGAGCGGCACGAGGTCGACGATCTTGTGCACCGCCTCGGCCAGCGACGCCGCGCCGGAGTCCGTCCCGGTGCGACCGGGCACCAGCACGGGATCCGTTCTGCCGTCGAGCGCCCAGCGTTCGCGATAGAACGGCACCGTCGCGAAGGCCGACCGCACGGATCGCCGATAGGCGGCCCGCCAGGCAGCACTCACCCCCACTTTCCACATGGCGCGCAAGCCTGCGTCATGGACGCCGGTTTGAAAACACCCCATGTCTGGTTCATCCGGTTTTCTGCGAACTTCCCACCTTTTCGACTGAGCTGAAAGGACCAACTTTCGGTATGTGCTGGCGTGAGCAAAGTGAACCTGCCTATAACACCGGGAACTTTCGATCCGGCACGACCTGCCGGACGCCTGGGGTCAAGGGGACTCATGAACCGTGAAATCACGACGAGTGACGCTACGAACACAATAGCGCACACACTGCAGGGATTCGGCGGATGAACTCGTCGATACCCGGACCTGTTCAGTGTGGACTCACCGTGGTCGTTCCGTGCTTCAACGAAGTCGACAACGTCGAGCCCTCATACCGGGAGATCATCGCCGAGTTGGGAAATCTCCCACTCGAACTGCTCTATGTGGACGACGGGAGCACGGACGGGACACTGGACGTCGTCCGCGCACTCGCGCACAGGGATCCCCGGGTGCGCTACGTGTCCTTCACCCGCAACTTCGGGTTCGAAGCCGCTTTTTCCGCGGGCTATCGCTACGCGGGGAAACCGTGGATCTTGCATATCGACGCCGACCAGCAGTTCCCCGCTTCCGAAGCGAAGAAATTGATCACCACGGCCGAGGAAGGGTACGACGCCGTTTTCGGCGTCCGGACCAATAGGCAAGATCCTTTACTGCGGCGCTGGGGCACCGCGGCCTTTCATTTTCTCGGCCGCCGCGTGCTGCGCATCGAGATCCCGCCCGGCGCGACCGCCTTCCGGCTGGTGCGCACGGAACTCGCCCGCGAGATCGTCGACCTCCGGCTGGGCACCCCCTACTTCCTCGCCACCGTGCCGAGGCTGACCAGCCGCTACACCACGGTCCCGGTGGCACACCGGGCCAGGGAACGCGGCGAGTCCAAAGTGGGCTTCGGTTTTCTGTCCTCGCACGCCATCGAGCTGTTCGTCGGCTTCACCCGGCGGTTGACGACGGTGGCGTCGTGCGCGGCGGTGCTGACCGCCGGGATCTCGGTGCTCGCCGGGATCGCGGCCGCCACCGGGCTTCTCGGCCTCAACGCCGCGTCGGCGCTGGAATTCGTCATGTTCGCCGTCCTGCTGACCGTGCTCGCGCTGACCGTCCGCTACCTGGTCGTGGTCGGCGCGGGGCAGCCGAGGCCACGGCAGTTCTACATCAGGGAAGCCAACTTCGCGGTCGACGAGGACGACCGGCTCTACGCCTCGGCCATGGCCGAGGTCCATCCTGGGGAAAGGCAAGCGGGAGTGAAGAACACCGAAGACACGGCGGCACCTCGGAGCCTGGTGATCCTGGGCGGGGCCGACGGTTCGGTCAGCACGTACCACCGGGCGCGGGAACTCGGGTTCCGCACCATCTGCGTCGACGTCCGCACGAGCGCGCCGGCGGCGGCGCTGGCCGACGAGTTCGTGCAGGTCAGTGTCCGCGCGCCGGAACAGATCGCGGCCGCGCTGGACGGCCGGGACGACATCGCCGGGGTGCTCTGCCCGGCCAGCGACGTCGGGCTGCCCACGCTCGCCTGGCTCACCAGGCACTGGAACCTGCCGGATCCGCTGCCCGAAGCCGCCGTCGCCGCTTCCGTCGACAAGTCCGTCTTCCGTGAGCTCTGCGACCGGCTGCGCCTGCCGACCTACCGCAGTGTCGGCGGGAAACCCGGACCGGACCTCGCCCTCGCCGCGCAGCAGCTGCGCTTCCCCACCCTGGTGAAACCGGTCGACTCCTCCGGGAGCCGCGGGGTCGTCTCGTGCGCGAGCCCCGGTGGCCTGGACACCGCGTTCAGCGAATCGCTCGCGTTCTCGCCGTCCGGGCGGCTCGTCGTCGAAGAACACCTCGACGGCTCGCATTACACGATCGAAGCGCTCGTGGTCGACGGCCGGATCGTGTTCCACGCGGTCACCCGGCGCACGCTCACCCCGCCGCCGTTCTTCGTGACGGCGTCCCATCTGCTGCCCGCCGGGCTGCCGCCGGTGGTCGATCGCGCGCTGCCGTTGATGCTGGCCGCGTTGTGCGCCGAACTCGGCTACCGCACCGGGCCGCTCACCCTCGACGCCGTCCTCGGCCGCGACGGGAAGTTCTACCTGATCGAAATGGGCGCCCGGATGGGCGGGAACGGCCTGGCCGAGGCGATCGAGCTCAGCACCGGCGTCGACCTGATCGCCGCGGGGATCGCCGCCGCGACCGGCGGCGAGGTCGTGCTCTCGCCGCGCGACCCGCGACCGACGCTCGTGCACATCCTCGCCTCGGACCGCGGCGGCCGGATCATCCGGATCGAAGGCACCGACGAGGTCCGCGCGATGCCCGCGGTGAGCAGCCTGGAACTGTTCGCGGAACAGGATTCCTTCGTCAAGCCGTACGAGCAGGCGGGCTACAAGATGGGCTACGCCGTGCTTTCGGCGCCGACCGTCCCGGCCGTGCTGGCGGCGGAGGACGAACTGCGCGGCACCCTGAAGTTCCTGCTCGACGAGCAGGGTCTGGCGGTACCGCTCCCTTGACCGGCACGTCGCTCACCGACGGCTCCGGCACCGCGTCGATCGCGGCGCCGAAACCGTCGACGGTGCTCCGGCTGCTCGCGGGCCGTGGCGCCTTCCGACTGGCGATCCAGGCCATGGGGCTGGTCCTGATCACGGCCTGGGGAGGACACGACTACGGCCGGTTCGCCACCGCGCTCGGGATGATGTCGTGGCTGAACTTCGTCCCGTCCGCGGCCGAGAAGTCGGCGCTGAAATGCCTGCCCCGACTCAAGACGACCCGGAACGCGGTGGCGGCGCTGGCGATCCGGATCGCCGTGGCACCGGTACTGGTGGTCCTGGCGGCGATGACGGTCGCGCTGGTGGTCGCCCCGCGTTCGGACGCGGCGCTGTACCTGACGGCCGCGGGCTGGGCGATCTCCGGCGGGCTGCTGATGACCGTCTCTGGTCTGCACCGCCTGCGTGGGAAGTCCACTTTGGACGCACTGGCCTTCAGCGCCGGGGCGGTGGTGGTCGGCGTCGTGACGGTGGGCACCTGGTTCGCGCGCTGGTCGCCGTTGACCCATCTCGTCTTGCTGCTCGGCGGAATCCTGCTCATCCTGGGCGCCTCCGCGGCGCTGCTGCCGAAGGAGTGGCTGCGCGCGGAAAGGATCGACGGTCACCGGCTCTGGCCCGCTTTCGGCCGCAGCACCGTGCTGCTCGGGATGACCGAGGTGCTGGACGTGCTGGCGACGTCGTCGGTCTTCGGGGTCCTCGCCCTGGCGGGCCGGACCGTCGACAGTGGACCGTTCTACGTCGCCTTGCTGGCCAGCAGCGCGTTCTGCTCGCTGCTGTTCTACCAGCTCAGGGTGCACCAGCCCACGGTCTCGGCGCGGATGCGCGGCAGCGGTGCGGCGGCGGGCCGGGCCCGGGCGGCGGAACTGCTCAAGCTGGTCGAACGGGGCTCGCTGGTCTTCCTCGTCCTGGTGGGGGTCGCGCTCGCGATCCCGGCGGCCCGCGCGGTGCTGACCGCCGAGGACACCGTCGGCGCGTACGTGGTGCTCGGCGTCTTCGTCCTGGTCGAAACGGTCCTGTTCGCAGTCCGGCTCTACGCGGGTTTCCTGATCGAGAACACCAACAGCAAGGTCCTCACCCTCACCGCGTCGGCCTCGATCGCCGGTCTGGTCGCCACTCCGCTGGCCGCCGCCGCGCTCGTCCCGGCGATGGGACCGGTCGGCGGATTCGCCGCCCTCGTCTTCGCCATCGGCACCCGGGCGGCCGTGCTCCGGCGGCTGCTGCGCCGCCACCATCCCGAACTCTGAACGTCGCACTGGAGAAGGAACATGTACGTACTGGGTATCAGCAGGGTCCACGATTCGGCGGCCGCGCTCGTGCGCGACGGCGAGATCATCGCGTTCGCCGAAGAGGAACGCTTCACCCGGGTGAAGCACGACGGGGGCTTCCCCGCCGAGGCGATCAAGTTCTGCCTGGAGCGCGGCGGGATCACGCTCGCCGACGTCGACCACGTCGCCTACTACTGGCAGCGCTGGCGCGAAGGCATCCACGCGGCGAAGGTGTTCGCGAAGTACTTCCCGGCGACGCTGGAGGTGTTCCGCAACCAGAACGGCGACGAGGGCGGCTCCTCGGCCGGCATGGTGGAGACGTTCAAAACCGGTGGCGGCAAAGGCGTCGACGACTACCACGTCGGTGGCGCGGTGCTCGCGCACATCAAGCGCTCCTTCACCCTCGAACGCGACGTGAAGGAGGCCGTGGGCTGGACCGGCCCGACGAAGTTCAAGACGCATCTGGTCGACCACCACAAGGCGCACGCCGCCAGCGGGTACTTCATCTCGCCGTGGGAGGAGTCCGCGGTGCTCACCTTCGACGGCATCGGCAGCGACGGGACAGCGACGTATCTGGGGCACGGCAAGGGAAACCGGATCATCGACATCCGGCGGATCAAGTTCCCGCACTCGCTCGGCGCGATGTACGCCGGTGTCACCGGCTATCTCGGCTTCTACCCGACCCGTGACGAGGGCAAGATCATGGGTCTGGCGCCGCTGGGCAAGGACACCTACGTCGACGCGTTCAAGCAGCTGATCCATCTCGACGACGACGGCGGGTACGAGCTCGAACTGGGCTTCTTCGGTCACCATCGCACCGGCAAGCACGTGATGTCGAAGAAGTTCACCGACCTGTTCGGCCCGGCGCGGCCCAAGACCCGCGTCACCGCCGAGAACCCGGTGCCGCAGCACTACTGCGACATCGCCTACGCCCTGCAGGTCACACTGGAAGAAGCCGGGCTGCATCTGGCGCGCTGGCTCCAACGGGAGACCGGGTCGCGGCGGCTGTGCGTCGCGGGCGGTGTCGCGCTGAACAGCGTGATGAACGGGCGGATCCTGCTGGAGACCCCGTTCGAGGACTTCTTCACCCAGCCCGCCGCGGCCGACGACGGCTGCGCGATCGGTTCGGCGCTGGAGGTGTCGGTCGGCAAGTACGGCAAGCCGCGTCCTCGCGACGGCTACACCTACACCGGCCCGGACTACACCGAGGCCGAGATGGAACTGGCCCTGCAGGACGCCGGTGTCCGGTACACCAAGGTCGACGACATCGCCGCGCACACCGCGAAGAAGATCTCCGAGGGCAAGATCATCGGCTGGGTGCAGGGCCGGATGGAATGCGGGCCGCGTGCACTCGGCAACCGCTCCCTGGTGGCCGACCCGCGCGATCCCGATTCGAAGACGCGGATGAACGAGAAGGTCAAGCACCGCGAGGCGTTCCGGCCGTTCGCGCCGTCGTGCCTGGCCGAACGCGCGGGCGACTGGTTCGTCAGCGACTACCCGTCGCCGGTCATGCTGCTGGTGTTCGACGTCCTGCCGGACAAACGCGACGAGGTCCCGGCCATCACCCACGTCGACGGGACCGCCCGCGTGCAGACGGTGAGCGAGCCGGACAACCCGCTGTACTACCGGATGATCAGCGAGTTCGAGAAGCTCACCGGGGTGCCGATGGTGGTCAACACCTCGTTCAACGACAACAACGAGCCGATCGTCGCCAGCCCGGCCGACGCGGTGGCCTGCTACCTGAAGACCGACGTCGACGCGCTCGCCCTCGGGCCGTTCTGGGCCGAGAAGGAGGATCTGTGACCGCCACGCTGCCCGAAACCACCGGGTGGGTGCCCGCGCTCTACCGGCGGCGAAAATGGCTGTGGCTGGTGGCCGCCGTCCCGGCCGTGGTGACCGCGCTGCTGATCATGGTGATCCTGCCGCCGGACCAGACGCTGGACAGCGTGGCGGACTGGGCGTTCAAGCTGTGCCCGTTCGTGTTCGCGGTCGCGACGGTGGCGCTCTTCCCGCGCACCAAATGGGGTCCCGCGCTGATCGTGCTCGCGGTGTTCGTCTACATGTCCTATCTGGACACCGAACTGGTGATGCGGATCCAGGCGTTCGCCAGGAACGCCGCCACCGACGAGGACGCCTTCCAGCCGGTGTACCAGTTCGAGCTGTTCGTCGTGACGTTCATCGTCCTGTTCGGACTGATGGCGTACCGCCTCGGCGGCGGCCGGACGGCGAACGTGCTCAAGGCCGGGATCGCGTCGATCCTGGTGGTGATCTCGGGCGCGAACGACCTGACGTTCTGGGCGCTCAACGACGTCTGGTCGGCCGGGACGAAGCCCACCGAACTGAAATGGGCCTCGCACATGATCGTGTTCCTCGGCGGTCCGCCGAGCGTCCCGGTCGCGGTGCTGTTCATGCTCGTTCACCTGGTGCTGGCGTCGATCGTGGTGGCGCTGCCGGTCGGCCGCTGGGTCGACCGGGCGCTGGGGCTCAGGTGAGCCGTCGCACCAGCCCGTCGGCCAGCAACCGCCCGCGATCGGTCAGCACGGCTCGCTCCTGACCGTCCAAAGCGGACTGATCCAGCAACCCTTCGGCGGCGGCGGCCCGGGCTTCGGCTCGGCCGTCGTCGTCGAGGGCGTCGAGCGGAAGTCCTTCGGACAGCCGGAGTTCCAGCATCACGCGTTCCAGGTGCCGGTCTTCCCCGGTCAGCAGTTCACGTCCGGCGGCCGGTGACTCACCGGCCGCGAGCGAGGCGGCGTACCGGGCCGGATGCTTGACGTTCCACCAGCGGACGCCGCCGACGTGGCTGTGCGCGCCGGGTCCGGCCCCCCACCAGTCGCCGCCGCGCCAGTAGCCGATGTTGTGCCGGCAGCGGGCTTCTCGAGACGTCGCCCAGTTCGACACCTCGTACCAGCGCAGACCCGCCGTGGCGAGGACGCGGTCGATCATCTCGTAGTCGGTGGCCAGCACGTCGTCGTCCGGCGCGGGCAGTTCGCCGCGGCGGATGCGGCGGGCGAGCGCGGTGCCCTCCTCGACGATCAGCGCGTACGCCGAGACGTGGTCGACGCCGGCGGCGAGCACCGCGTCCAGCGAGGCCTGGAGGTCTTCGATCCGCTCCCCCGGCGTGCCGTAGATGACGTCGAGGTTGACGTGCTCGAACCCGGCGGCTCGCGCCTCTTCGGCGGCTGCGACCGGACGGCCCGCGGTGTGCACGCGGTCGAGGATCTTCAGCACGTGCTGCGCGGCCGACTGCATGCCGAGCGAGATCCGGTTGTATCCGGCGTCACGGATGCCCGCGAAGAACTCGGGTGAGGTGGACTCCGGATTGGACTCGGTCGTCACCTCGGCGCCCGGCGCGAGGCCGAAGGTGTCGCGAACGGCGTCGAGGACGCTCCGGAGTCCGTCGGCGCCGAGAAGGGACGGCGTGCCTCCGCCGACGAAGACGGTGTCGACCGCGGGCGGCTTCCCGAGCACCCGCGCGGCGAGGTCGAACTCGCGCTTGAGGCCTTCGAGCCAGGACTGCGGCGACGAATCGCTGTCCAGCTCTCCGGCGGTGTAGGTGTTGAAGTCGCAGTAGCCGCAGCGGGTCGCGCAGAAGGGGACGTGCACGTAGACACCGAACGGCCGGGTGCCGAGTCCTTCCAGCGCGCTCTCGGGGAGCGCCGACTCGACGGGCGTGGTGGTTTCGGGCAGCAGAGCGGGCACACCCCAGTGTCCCCCACGCCGTGAAGGCCTCCTTCCCCGGGGAAAGAGGCCTTCACGGAACGTGCTGTCGGTCAGGCCAGCCCGTTCGCGGCCAGCCACTCCGGGGACGGCGGGATCGGCTCGATGATGTCGATCAGGAAGCCGTTGAGGTCCTCGATGTAGAAGTGCCGCTGACCGAATTCCTCGTCCACGAGCTCCGTGACGATCTTGACCCCTTCTCCGCGCAGCCGCTCGTACTCGGCCGCCGCGTCGGCGACCATCAGCCCGACCATCGACCCGGCGGGCTCCTGCGCCCGCCAGGGCTCCGGCGTGGCCTTGTGGCCGCGCTTCGCGAAGCTCATCTCGTAGCCCGGCACTCCGACGTTGAGGCTGGAGAACCAGTCGAGCTCGATCGTCACCGTCAACCGCAGGTGCCGCTTCCACCAGGCGGTGGTCTCGGCGATGTCGTCGACGAGCACACAGGCACCGAAACCGCTGAGTTGCATCTGGTGTTTCCTCCCAGTTCGAACCACTTGATGTGTAGTACTATAAGCACAGTGGTTTGACGAAGGCAAGGAGAATGTTCCGATGCGACAGAACCCGGAGCGCCGGACAGCGCTCACCGACGCCGCCATCGCCGTCCTCGCCCGCGAGGGCGCGCGCGGGCTGACCTACCGCGCCGTGGACGTCGAGGCGGACGTCCCGCCGGGGACGACGTCCAACTACTTCCGCAACCGGGACCAGCTGCTCGGCGAGGTCGGCGTCCGCGTGCAGGAACGACTGTCGGCACCGGCCGAGGTGATGGCGAACCCGCAGGCGGAGTCCCCGTCCCACGACCGGGTCGGCGTCCTGCTCGGCGAACTCATGGGACGGCTGACCGGCCATCGCGAGCCTTATCTCGCCTTGCTCGAACTCCGGCTCGAAGCCACCCGGCGCCCGGATCTTTCGGCCGCGTTGACCAAGACCGTCCGCGAGGGCATCGACATGAGCGTCGACTGGCACGTCGCCGCGGGGATGCCGGGCGGGCGCGCCGAGGTGCTCCTGATGTACCTCGCGCTGACCGGGCTCACCGTCGAGCGGCTCACCCTCCCGGAGGTGCTCGCGGACGTTTCCGACGAAGACGTCATCCGCGTCATCGTGGACCGCGTCCTGCCTTCTTGAGCCTTGCGCGTTCTGCGTCACAGTGCCGTCGACGAAGTCGGGCTTGACCTTCAAAACAGGCATCTGACCTGCAGAAACAGTCGACTTCGGACCCTGTTCCCAGCATTCGGACCGGCCTAGACCACATAGTGGGCGCGTGGCACGCTGAAGAAATGACCCGCGCCGGAATCACCCTCGTGGCCCGCCGCCACGTGGATCTCCGTCGCGTGGCGAGCGCGCTCTGTGCGACGAACCGCTGACTCCCCGCCACCACCACGATCAGCCGGAGGATTCCCATGTCGTCGCCCACGCGCGAGACCCCTGCCCGCACGCCCCGGGTCAAACAGAAACGAGGCGAGGGACAGTGGGCACTGGGCTACCGCGAACCGCTCAACCCCAACGAGCGGTCCAAGAAGGATGACAACCCGCTCAACGTCCGGGCGCGGATCGAGAACATCTACGCCCGCGGCGGGTTCGACTCGATCGACCCCGGTGACCTCCGGGGCCGGTTCCGCTGGTTCGGCCTCTACACCCAGCGCAAGCCCGGGATCGACGGCGGCCGCACCGCGACGCTGGAGCCCGAAGAGCTCGACGACCGCTACTTCATGCTGCGGGTCCGGCTCGACGGCGGCGCGCTGACCACCGAGCAGCTCGCCGTGCTCGCCGAGATCTCCCAGACCCACGCGCGCGACACCGCCGACATCACCGACCGGCAGAACATCCAGTACCACTGGATCCAGATCGAGGACGTCCCGACGATCTGGGCGAAGCTGGAGAAGGCCGGGATGACCACATTGGAGGCGTGCGGCGACAGCCCGCGCGTCATCCTCGGCTCCCCCGTCGCCGGCATCTCCGCCGACGAGATCATCGACGGCACGCCCGCGATCGACGAGATCAAGCGCCGCTACATCGGCGACCCGCGCTACTCGAACCTGCCACGCAAGTTCAAGACCGCGGTCTCCGGACAGCAGGACGTCGCGCACGAGATCAACGACATCGCCTTCGTCGGCGTGAACCACCCCGAACACGGCCCCGGCTTCGACCTCTGGGTCGGCGGTGGGCTGTCCACCAACCCGATGATCGGGCAGCGCCTCGGCGCCTGGGTCCCGCTCGACGAGGTCCCGGACGTCTGGGAAGGCGTGATCAGCGTCTTCCGTGACTACGGCTACCGCCGGCTTCGCGCCCGCGCCCGGATCAAGTTCCTGGTGAAGGACTGGGGTGCCGAGAAGTTCCGCCAGGTGCTGGAAGACGAGTACCTCAAGCGCAAGCTGACCGACGGCCCCGCGCCCGAGGTGCCCGCGACCCAGATCGACCACGTGGGCGTGCACCCGCAGATCGACGGCAAGTTCTACGTCGGCGCCGCCCCGGTCGCCGGTCGCGTCTCCGGGGCCACCCTGCTGGCGGTCGCCAAGGCCGCCGAGCGGGCCGGGTCGAACCGGGTCCGCCTGACCCCGCACCAGAAACTCGTGGTCCTCGACGTCCCCGAGGCCGAGGTGAGCGGGCTGAAGACCGAACTGGCCGACCTGGGCCTGCAGACCGAGCCGTCGCCGTGGCGGCGCGGGGTGATGGCCTGCACCGGCCTGGAGTTCTGCAAACTCGCGATCGTCGAGACGAAGGCGCGCGCGATCGAACTGGTCACCGACCTGGAAAAGCGCCTCGCCGACATCCAGGCCGAGATCGAGAACCCGGTCACCGTGCACCTCAACGGCTGCCCGAACTCCTGCGCCCGCGTCCAGACCGCCGACATCGGGCTCAAGGGCCAGATCGTCACCGACGACGACGGCAACCAGGTCGAAGGCTTCCAGGTGCACCTCGGCGGCGGCCTCGGCCTGGACGCCGGGTTCGGCCGGAAACTGCGCGGGCACAAGGTGACCGCGTCGGAGCTGACCGCGTACGTCGAACGGGTCGTGCGGGCGTACGTCGCCGGCCGCGAATCCGGCGAGCGGTTCGCCCAGTGGGTCCTGCGCGCCGACGAAGGCCTCTTGCAATGACCGAGCGGGCGACGCCGTACTACTGCCCTTTCTGTGGCGATGAAGACCTGCGTCCCGAGGAGGGCGGCTCCTGGCTGTGCTCGGGCTGCCGCCGGGTCTTCACCGTGAAGTTCCTCGGACTGTCCTTCCCGGAGGTGTCACCAGGATGACCGCCACTGCCGACTACAAGACCCTCGCCGAACGAGCCTCGAAAGAGCTCGCGGAGGCGACCGCGACCGAGGCCCTGCGCTGGACCGCGGAGACGTTCGGCGACGACTTCATCGTCGCGTCGAACATGCAGGACGCCGTCCTCATCGATCTGGCGACCCAGGTCAAACCCGACGTCGACGTGCTGTTCCTGCAGACCGGCTATCACTTCCCGGAGACCATCGGCACCCGTGACGCGGTGCAGGCGGTCTATCCCGGCGTGCGGATCGTCAACGCCGAGGCCGCGCAGAGCGTCGCCGAACAGGACGCGGAGTACGGCCCGAAACTGCACGAGCGCGACCCGAACCAGTGCTGCCACCTCCGCAAGGTCGTGCCGCTGCGGAACACACTCGCCAAGTACTCGGCGTGGGTGACCGGCGTCCGCCGCGTCGACGCGCCGACCCGGGCGGACACCCCGATCATCACCTGGGACGACCGCAACGGGCTGGTGAAGATCAACCCGATCGCCCCCTGGTCGGACGACGAGTTCAACGGCTACATCAGCGAACACGGGATCCTCGAGAACCCGTTGGTGTCCATCGGTTATCTGTCGATCGGCTGTGCGCCGTGCACCGCGAAGGTCGCACCGGGTCAGGACCCGCGCAGCGGCCGCTGGGCCGGGCAGGGGAAGACCGAATGCGGCCTGCACGGGTGAGAAGGGACGAAATGACCACGCTCGAACCGGCCACTGACGCCGCCACCGACAACCTGGCGGCATTGGAATCCGAGGCCATCCACATCTTCCGCGAGGTGGCGGGTGAGTTCGACCGGCCGGTGATCCTGTTCTCCGGCGGCAAGGACTCGACGCTCCTGCTGCACCTGGCGATCAAGGCTTTCTGGCCCGCCCCGGTGCCGTTCCCGTTGCTGCACGTGGACACCGGGCACAACTTCGACGAGGTCATCGACTTCCGCGACCGCGTGGTCGAGCAGCACGGGCTCCGGCTGGTCGTGGCGAAGGTCCAGGACTGGATCGACGACGGCAGGCTCGAAGAGCGCGCCGACGGGATGCGCAACCCGCTGCAGACCACGCCGCTGCTCGACACGATCGCCGAGAACAAGTTCGACGCCGTCTTCGGCGGCGGACGCCGCGACGAGGAACGTGCCCGCGCCAAGGAACGGATCTTCAGCCTGCGCAACGCTTTCGGTCAGTGGGAGCCGCGGCGGCAGCGCCCCGAACTGTGGAACCTGTACAACGGCAGGCACCGCCCCGGCGAGCAGGTCCGCGTCTTCCCGCTGTCCAACTGGACCGAGGCGGACGTCTGGAACTACATCGCGCGGGAGAAGGTCGAACTGCCGTCGATCTACTACGCGCACCGGCGCGAGGTCTACCAGCGCGATGGCATGTGGTTGGCCGAGGGCCCGTGGGGCGGGCCGCGGCCGGACGAGGTCGTCCAAGAACTGACCGTGCGCTACCGGACCGTCGGCGACGGCTCGTGCACGGGCGCCATCGAATCGACCGCCGCCACGGTGGACGAGGTCATCGCCGAGGTTTCGGCCTCCCGGCTCACCGAACGCGGCGCCACCCGCGCCGACGACCGGATGTCGGAAGCCGCGATGGAAGACCGCAAGCGGGAAGGGTACTTCTGATGTCCAGCCTCCTCAGGCTCGCGACCGCGGGCAGTGTGGACGACGGGAAGTCGACCCTGGTCGGGCGCCTCCTGTACGACACCAAGTCCGTCCTCGCCGACCAACTGGACGCGGTCACCCGCGCCAGTGTCGACAAAGGACTGTCCACTCCGGACCTCTCGCTGCTCGTGGACGGCCTGCGCTCGGAACGCGAGCAGGGCATCACGATCGACGTGGCATACCGGTATTTCGCGACGCCGAAGCGCAGTTTCGTGCTCG
The DNA here is from genome assembly GCF_001995215.1 of Amycolatopsis azurea DSM 43854. Lineage (GTDB taxonomy): Bacteria > Actinomycetota > Actinomycetes > Mycobacteriales > Pseudonocardiaceae > Amycolatopsis > Amycolatopsis azurea. The sequence continues at coordinate 247,209 of NZ_MUXN01000028.1, read as the reverse complement.
CGGACACCCCCGGGCACGTGCAGTACACGCGGAACACGGTGACCGGGGCGTCCACCGCGCAACTGGCCGTGCTGCTGGTCGACGCGCGCAAGGGCGTCATCGAGCAGACCCGCCGCCACGCCGCGGTGCTCGCCCTGCTGGGCGTCCCGAACCTGGTGCTGGCGGTGAACAAGATCGACCTCGTCGGCTACGACGAGGCGACGTTCACCGTGATCGCCGAGGAGTTCGCCGAGCACGCCGCGTCCCTCGGCTACGAACGGGGTTCCGTGCTCGCGGTGCCGGTTTCCGCGCTGGTGGGCGACAACGTGGCGGAGAAGTCGGACAAGACCCCGTGGTACTCCGGCCCGACCCTGCTGGAGCATCTGGAAACCGTGCCCGTGGCGCCGGATCCGCACGATTCGGCGTTCCGGTTCCCGGTGCAGTACGTGATCCGGCCGCGCACGGCCGACCACCCCGACTACCGCGGGTACGCGGGGCAGATCGCGGCGGGCACCGTCCGGCCGGGCGACGAGATCGTCGTGCTCCCGCAAGGCCTCCGCAGCCGGGTCGAGGGCATCGACACCGCCGACGGGCCGCTCGCCGAAGCCGGCGCGGGCACTTCGGTGACCCTGTTGCTCGCGGACGACCTCGACATCTCGCGGGGCGACCTGATCGCCGCCGCCGACCGGCAGCCGACGGTGACCGACGAGATCACCGCGACCCTGTGCTGGCTCTCGGCCAAGGCGCTCAAACCGGGCGCGCGGGTGCTGGTGAAGCACGGCACACGCACGGTGCAGGCACTGGTCGGCGAGCTCCACGCCCGGTTCGACGAGCAGACGTTGTCCAGTGTGGACGATCCGGCTACCTTGGAGCTCAACGACATCGGCAGGGCGACGTTGAGGCTGGCCGAAGAGATCGGCGTGGACGACTACGGCGTCAGCCCGCGGACGGGCGCGTTCCTGGTCATCGACCCGAAGGACGGCGACACCCTCGCCGCCGGACTCGTCGGCGAAAGGTTCGCATGACCCCACGCCAGACCCCAAGCTCCACTCCGCCACTGGTCGCCGTCGCCCACGGCAGCCGCGATCCGCGGTCCGCCGCGACCATCCGCGCCCTGCTCGACGTCTCCCGCGGGCTGGCACCGGGTCTCGACATCCGCGAGTCCTTCCTGGACCTTTCGGAACCGTTGCTGACCGATGCCTTGCGCGGGCTGTACGCCGAGGGACATCGCGAGGTCGTCGTGGTACCGCTGCTGCTCGGCGTCGCGTACCACGCCCGGGTCGACCTGCCCGCGCTCGTCGCCGAGGTGACCGCGGACTGTCCCGGCCTCGACGTGCGGGTTTCCGGGGTGCTGGGCATCGACCCGCTCATCGAGACGGTCGCGCTGGACCGGCTCACCGAGGCGGGCGCCGACCTCGACGATCCCAGCCTGGGTGTCCTGCTCGCCGGGGTCGGCTCGTCGAACGTCGCGGCGAACGACGCGGTCGCCGGGATCACCACCCGCTGGCACCTGCGTCGCGGACTGCTCGCGACACCGGCCTTCGCCAGCGCCGCGCAGCCGGACGTGCCCGCCGCGATCGCGCGGTTGCGGCTCAACGGCGCTCAGCGGCTCGCGGTCGCTGGCTGGTTCCTCGCGCCGGGGCTGCTGCCGGACCGGATCGCACGCCTGGCCCGCGAAGCCGACCCGTCGGTGATCGTCGCCGGGCCGCTCGGACCGGATCCGCGGATCGCCGGGCTCGTCCTGGAACGCTACGACGTCGCGGCGGCCCGGCTCGCCGCCTGATCATTCATCGACTGAGTAGCACGGCCTGTCCCGTTCGGACACTTGATGCCGATCATCGGTGGATCTCATTCCCAGTTCCGTGACGCCCCGCGTATGGGAACGGAGATTTCTTGACGAGTTACTTAACTTGCCGGTAACTCTCTAAACGCTGCGCAGCTCCCTTTCTCCCCCATCGAACCCCCTGGTAGGTGGAACATGAAGGCTGCCATCCGTGCCCTCGTCTGCGCTTCGGCCGTGCTCGTCTCGCTGGCCGGTCTAGCCGCCCCGGCTTCGGCCGCGACGACCGTCGTCTTCGACTGCGAGGCGAAGCCGCCGCTCGTCGGCAACAAGTACCTCAAACTGAACCAGGACGCCGACGTCACCGCGCCGGCCACCGTCGCGCCCGGTGCCGCGCTCGACGTCGTCATCGACCCGGCGGCCAACACCGTCCCGGCCGAGGTGAGCGGCTACAAGGTCAAGAACATCAAGGACTTCTCCCTGAAGATCCCGATCCCGGCGAACTCGACCTGGGTCGGCGCCGACCTCGCGGGCGGCTCGGGCATCGGTTCGACTCCGCCGAAGATCACCGTCTCGGGCAGCGTCGCGACGCTGAGCTTCCCCGGCCCGATCGCGGGCGGCTCGACGTTCGAACTGCCGACCGTGACCGCGCACCTCACCGCGGGCTCGTCCGGCACCATCGAGACGAAGCTGGGCGGCACCAGCTACGCCGACCCGGGCCTGACGTTCACCGCCGTGGTCAGCGCTGGCTTCGACGTTTCGGCGCCGACGGCCTGTTTCCCCAACCCGAGCCCGACCTTCACCACGACGACCATCGGCTGAGCAGCGCCTGCGCCACCACCCGCCATGGTGGCGCAGGCCACTGCCCGGCCCGACTTCGCCCGTGCGAAGGTGGGGCATGGCTGACGAACTGGTGCACTACGACGTGGTGGGCGGCACCGCCACGATCACCTTGGACTCCCCGCACAACCGCAACGCGCTCTCCGCCCAGCTGCGGCGTGAACTGAGCGAGTCGCTGGACAAGGCGCAGACCGACGACGCGGTACGGGTCATCGTGCTCACCCACACCGGGCCGGTGTTCTGTGCGGGCATGGATCTCAAGGAGGCCCGCGGCGCCGGTGCGGGCGACCAGGGCGTCAACGAGTTCCCGAAGATCCTCGAACAGCTGTGGACCAGCCCCAAGCCTGTCGTGGCGAAGCTGGCGGGCCCCGCGCGGGCGGGCGGCATCGGCATGGTGGCCGCGACCGACATCGCCGTCGCCGTGCACGAAGCGACCTTCGCCTTCTCCGAGGTGCGGATCGGCGTCGTGCCCGCCGTCATCTCGCTCACCGTGCTGCCGCGGCTCAACGCCCGCGCCGCCCACGAGCTGTTCCTGACCGGCGACACCTTCGACGCGAAGCGCGCCGTCGAGATCGGCCTGCTGAACTCGTCCGTCTCCGCCGACGAGCTCGACGGCGAGGTCGCCCGCTACGTCAAGGCGCTCGCCCTCGGCGGCCCGAAAGCGCTCGCGGCGACGAAGGACCTGCTCAGCAAGCCCCGCCCTGCGACACCCGGCGAAGGCTTCGAGGCTATGAACAAGCTGTCCGCCGGGTTCTTCGCGAGCGAAGAGGGCCAGGAGGGCATCACGGCTTTCGCGCAGAAGCGCAAGCCGAACTGGGTCCCCGAGGACTAGGACACGGCCTAATCAGGCAGGACGACGGTGAGGCGCCGGGAGTCCGTCCGATCCCCGGACGGACCCAGCGCCCGCTGCGCGTCCGAAAGCACGCTCCGGACAGCCAGGTAGGCCTTCGGGTCGCGGTCCTTGAGCACCGAGGAACCGGACCAGATCAGCACGTGCTCCCCCGCCGGGAGCCAGGACAGGTCGGTGAGGCAGTCGTAGAGCGCGTCGAGGTTCTTCCCGAAGTAGTCGGGGAAGGACAGGGCTTCGGCGATCGCGTCGAGCGCGGAGGCCTTGTCGACCGTCCGCGTGCCGTCGATCAGGTGCGGATACGCGCCCCGGGCGAACGCCTTGTCCGCCGCGTCCTTGCCCGCGCTCATCGGCTGGGGTCCACTACGACGAAGGACTTGTAGTGGTCTTCGGTGTAGTACAGCTCCTTGCCGGTGCCGGTCACCAGCCGCCTCGCCCCGCGATCCGGGCTGCCCGGCGTCTTGACCGTGTACTCCCGGTAGTAGCCGGAATCCTTGGCGGGCAGGACCTTCTCCCGGTTCTGGAAGGTGACGTCGTCATTGCGCGGATACGGGTACGGCCCGCCCGCGGTGATGAGCTTCCAGGTGTCGGAGGCCTGCGACGGCAACCCCGTGAGCGGTTTGACCGGGAGACCGGACTCCTCGCCCGCGACCTTGCCCTTGGCCGCGCCCGACGGTTTGGGCTGGGCTGACGAACTCGCCGGAGCCGAGGAGCTCTTCGTGTCGTCACCGCTGATGCCGTCCTTGACGAACCAGCCTGCGAGCACCAGCACGATCAGGCCGATCAGGGCGGCGGTGATCCGCCTACGGTTGAACATGGTTCGCCAGCTTAGGAGGACCGGTCGGAGTCGTTCGCATCGCGGGCCGCGCCGAAGACCCGGGCGACCTTCCCGAAGAGCGCGTCGAGCAACCAGGCCGCGACCAGGCACAGCGGCACCACAACCACCATGACCAGTACGAACTGCACGGGAAACGGGGCCTGCGCGAGCCACAGCTCGACGCCGTCCCACCAGTCAGCAAGCCCGTTGAACACCCGGTAAGCCTACGCTCGTGGGCCAGTGGTCCCGCCGGAAGGGCCGGGGTAGGTTGCTGGCATGTTCGCCGTTTACGCTTCCGAACCCAACGCCGAAAAGCCGCTGGACTCGCTCGTGATCGGCGAGCGACCCGAGCCCGAGGTGCCCGAAGGCTGGGTGCGGGTCAACGTCAAGGCAGCCAGCCTCAACATGCACGACCTGTGGACGCTGCGCGGGGTCGGCATCAAACCCGAGCAGTTCCCGATGATCCTGGGCTGCGACGGCGCGGGCACCCTCGACGACGGCACCGAGGTCGTCCTCCACTCGGTGATCAACGCCCCGGGCTGGCAGGGCGACGACACGCTCGACCCGAAACGCACCCTGCTCACGGAGAAGCACCAGGGCACCTTCGCCGAGCAGGTCGTGGTCCCGGCGCGCAACGTCGTGCCGAAGCCGGCGAGCCTGAGCTTCGCCGAAGCCGCGACCATGGGCACGGCCTGGCTGACCGCGTACCGGATGCTGTTCGTGAAGTCCGGGCTGCGGCCGGGACAGACGATGCTCGTCCAGGGCGCCTCCGGCGGCGTCTCGACCGCCCTCGTGCAGCTCGGGCGTGCGGCCGGATTCCGGGTTTGGGTCACTGGGCGTAGCGAAGAAAAGCGTGCGCTGGCAGAGAATCTGGGCGCACATCAGACCTTTGAGTCCGGCGCGCGGCTGCCGGAGCGGGTCGACGCGGTCTTCGAAACCGTCGGGAAGGCGACCTGGTCCCACTCGGTGAAGTCGCTCAAACCGGGCGGGATCATCGTCGTTTCGGGCTCGACCAGCGGCCCGGACGCTCACGCGGAGTTGCAGCGCGTGTTCTTTCTGCAACTGCGTATCGCGGGTTCGACGATGGGGACCAGGGACGAGCTGACCGATCTGCTCGCCTACCTGGAGCTCACCGGGGTCCGTCCGCAGATCGGCGCGGAATTGCCGTTCTCGGAAGCGGAAACCGGGTTTAAGAACATGCTCGACGGGGAAACCTCTGGAAAGGTCGTCTTCTTTCTTTGACACAGCCCGCATTGATCGGATGAGTGCGGATCTTGCCGTCGCCGTGATCAAGCGCGCACATTCGCGCACGCTCGCGCGTTCCACGCAGGTCAAACAGTCATTTCGCGGTCTTGTCAAGTGTCAAGAACGTTATGACTCAGCAAGATTCTCACGACCAAAGTTCGACCAAAATCCGACCTCTCGTGGTTAACCTGGAACCATGACCGCATCGCAGCGGCCCGAACCGGCGGACCCGGGGGGCCGGACCACCACCGACGCCGACCCGATCCGCGTCTCCTTCCGGCGCTACGCCGGTGTCCGCACCAGAGTGCTCGAGGTCGGGCCGCAGCCGCCCGCACCCGCCGACCGCACGCCTCGGCGGGTGCTCGGCAAGCGGGCCACCACGCGCGGACAGGCCAAGCCGACGGCACCGAGACTGGTGCTGCTGCACGGCTACTGCGACAGCGCCGACACCTGGCGCCCGGTCCTGGAGCTGCTCGCGGCCGCCGGTGTTCCGGCGGTCGCGGTCGACCTGCCCGGGTTCGGTGACGCTCAGCCACTCCGTCCGGGTCCGATGCTCCCGCAGCTGGACGCCTTCACCGCGGCCGTCATCAAGGAACAGGCCGTGCTCGGCACGGTGGTGCTCGCCGGCAACTCTCTCGGCGGCACGATGAGCCTGCGTGCCGCCGAGAACCACCGGTTGCCGGTCTCGGGCGTGGTGTCGATCGCCGCGCCCGGTTTCGTGGACAGCTGGCTCATCCGCACGGTGGCCCGCTACCCGCTGCCGCTGCGGATGTACTCGGCCCTGCCGCTGCCGATCCCCGGCTTCCTCGTGCGCGCCGTCGCCGAGCAGGTCGTCCCCCGGCTGCTGTACGCCGACTCCACCGCCGCGGACGCCGACCAGGTGCGCCGGTTCACTGCACTGTTCCCGGACTACCGCTCCACCACCACCCGGCTCGAACAGGCGAGGCAACTCGTCGAGGAGCTGGCGAACGCGTACCGGCTCGAAGAGGTCCGCATCCCGCTTCTGGTGGTCGTCTGCGGCAAGGACAAGCTGGTCAGCGCCGCTTCCGGGCGGCAGCTGCACGCGCTGGTCCCGCACAGCAGGCTGATGGTGCGCGAGGACTGGGGCCACTGCCCGCAGCTGGACGACCCCGTCGAGATCTCGGAGCTGCTGACCTACTTCTCCGCCGGCGCGTCCAGGCCGTCGAAGATCGCCGCTCGCGTGGCCGCCGAAGTGAGCGAGGACACCGTCGCCGGATAGGTGCGGAGTCCCGTCTCCCGCTACGGTGCCTTTCGGACTGTCGACCCGGTCCGAAAAGCACAACCCGTTGGGAGACGACGATGTCCGCACCGCGCAGCCTGGGCTCGGGATCCGGGGTATTCCGCCGCAAACCGATCGAGCAGATCGAAGAACTCAGTGGAGGCGGCGGGCTTCAACGCACGCTGGGCCTGCGACAGCTGACCGCGATCGGGGTCGGCGGCATCATCGGCGCGGGGATCTTCTCCCTGGCCGGCGCGGTCGCGAACAAGACGGCGGGCCCCGCCGTGCTGATCTCGTTCCTCATCGCGGGCATCGCCAGCGCGGCCGCCGCGTTCTCCTACGCCGAATTCGCCGGGCTGATCCCCCGGGCCGGCTCCGCCTACACCTACGGCTACACCGTGCTGGGCGAGATCGTCGGCTGGTTCATCGGCTGGGACCTGCTGCTGGAGTACACCGCGATCGTGGCGGTCGTCGCGATCGGCATCTCCGGCTACTTCAACGAGCTTCTGGGCTACCTGAACATCGACCTTCCGACGTGGATGCTGGGCGCTCCGGGAACCGAGAAGGCCGGCGTCGAACCGGGGTCCTACAAGATCAACCTGTTCGCCGTCCTGCTGTGCCTGCTGATCGCCTTCATCCTCAACCAGGGCATGAAGAACGCCGCCCGGTTCGAGACACTGCTGGTCTACCTGAAGGTCGGCCTGGTCCTGCTGGTGATCGTCGTCGGTGTCTTCCACATCAACACCGACAACTACTCGAACTTCTTCCCGTTCGGCCTCAGCGGCGCGTTCACCGGCGCGGCGACCGTGTTCTTCGCGGTGTTCGGTTACGACGCCATGTCGACCGCGGCCGAGGAATCGACCGACTCCCAGAAGCACATGCCGAAGGCGATCATCTACTCGCTCGCCATCTCGATGGTGCTCTACGTGCTGGCCTGCCTGGTCCTGACCGGGATGGTCAACTACAAGGACATCGACAGCGAAGCCGCCTTCTCCAGCGCCTTCGCCGGCCTCGGGATGAAGTGGCTCGGCCTGATCATCGCGGTCGGCGCGATCATCGGTATCACCACGGTGCTGTTCACCTTCCTCATGGGTGCGAGCCGAGTCGGCTACTCGATGAGCCGCGACGGCCTGCTGCCCAAGTGGTTCGGCAAGACCCACCCGGTGCGCAAGGTGCCGAACCGGATGACCTGGGTGCTCGGCGGAGCGTCGGCGATCATCGCCGGGCTGTTGCCCATCGGTGAGGCCGCCGAACTGACGAACATCGGCATCCTGCTCGCGTTCGTCGTCGTCTGCGTCGCGGTGATCGTGCTGCGCTACAAGCAGCCGGACCTGCCCCGGTCCTTCAAGACGCCAGGTATGCCGATCGTGCCGATCATCGGGATCGTCTTCTCGATCTGGCTGATCACGTTCCTGAACCCGGAGACCTGGCTGCGGTTCGCGGTCTGGTTCGCCATCGGCCTGATCATCTACTTCGCCTACAGCCGCCGTCACTCCGCGATGAACGCGAACAACGGCGACGCGAAGCAGGTCAGCGGAGACGACTCAAACGCGTAGCGGCTTCGCGGGCTTCGGCCTGGAGGCGTTCGATGATCGACGCCGCCGGGCCGGAGCCCGCGAGTTCGTAGGTCTGTCCCGCGTAAAGGGACATGATTTCGGGGTCCCCTGCCTTGCCCGCCGCCGCGCGGATCGGTTTGGTCAGATTGTTGACCTGCGGATACGCCGACGGCGCGGTGGCCGAGAAGTCCGCGACCGCGCGATTGACCAGCGACCGGGCGGGGCGTCCGCTGAACGCCCTGGTGAACGCCGTCGGCCTTCCGCCGTCCGCGAGTGCCCGGCGGTGCGCGGGCTGCGTCCCGGCTTCGTCCGCCCGCAGGAACGCGGTCCCCAGCTGGGCCGCGACGGCTCCCGCCGCCAGCACCGCCGCGATGTCGGCGCCGTGCACCAGCCCTCCGGTCGCGACCAGCGGCAGATCCGTCCGTGCCGAGACCAGGCGAAGCAGGCTGAGCGCGCCGTACTGCGCTCCCCCGCCTTCGGCTCCGGGCTCGTCGGCGAAGAGCCCTCGATGCGCCCCCGCCTCGAATCCCTGGACCACGAGAGCGTCCGCACCGACCGCGACGGCCTGATCGGCCTCCGCCGGGCTGGTGACGGTGACGACCACCTTGCTTCCGTTGGCATGCAGGCGTTCGACGTCCGCGGGCGAGGGGGCACCGAAGGTGAACGAAACGACCGGGACCTTCCGCTCCAGCACGACCTCGAGCTTCGCGGCGTAGGCGTCGTCATCCCAGCTCGGCTCTCCGGGCTCGACGCCGTACCGCTCGGCCTCCGCGCGCCAGCGCTCGACGTGGCCGCCGAGATCCGCCTCGCCCGCGCCACCCGGGACGAAGAGGTTCACGCCGAAGGGCTCGCTGGCGAGTTCAGCGGTCTTCGCGATCCGATCCTGGAGGGCGTCGGCACTCAAATAGCCGCCCGCCAAGAAGCCGAACCCGCCCGCCGCGGTCACCGCGGCCACCAGCTCGGGAGTGGTCGGACCGCCGGCCATCGGAGCCGCTATCACCGGGAAACGCAGGTCTTCGAACACGTTTCCGACGATAGTCCCCTCCCGGCGACACGGTATGTGACGTTCGAGTCACTCCAAGGTTCCTTCTTGGTGGTCTAGACCTTTAGGTCCGGAAGTGCGACGATCTGACCAGTCGTGACGTGGGTCACGTCCCCGCCCTTTGGAGGCCCCGGTGAAGACCTTGAGAGCGCGGCTGGGCCGCGCCTTCGTCGGGGTGGCGCTGCTCGCCGGCGTCACCACCGCAGCCGCCCCCGTCGCCGACGCGGCGACACCACCGTTGCAGGCGATCGTCCCGGTGCCGGTCTCGGTCCAAGCGGTCAACGGCTCCGACTACGCCCTGACCGGGAACACCAAGATCTACACCCAGGCCGGCTCGGCGCAGGCCAAGGCCGTCGGCGACTACCTCGCCGGGGTCTTCCGCACGTCCACCGGCTTCGCCCTGCCCGTCTCCGACGCGCCCTCGGGCACGCCCACCGACGGCATCTCACTCCTGCTGTCCGGCGCCGACGCGCGCGTCGGCGACCAGGGCTATCAGCTGAACTCGACGTCCGCTTCGGTCATCCTGCGCGCGACGACGGCACAAGGCCTGTTCGGCGGCGTTCAGACGCTGCGGCAGCTGCTGCCCGGCAAGATCGAAAGCCCCACGGTGCAGCAGGGCCCCTGGACGATCCCGGGCGCCAACATCCTGGACTACCCCCGCTTCGGTTATCGCGGCGCGATGCTCGACGTCGCCCGGCACTTCCACCCCGTCGCCACGGTGAAGCGGTACATCGACCAGCTGGCGCAGTACAAGATCAACAACCTGCACCTGCATCTGGCCGACGACCAGGGCTGGCGCATCCAGATCGACAGCTGGCCGCGGCTGGCCACCTACGGCGGCAGCACCCAGGTCGGCGGCGGCGCCGGTGGCTACTACACCAAGGCGCAGTATTCGGAGATCGTGAACTACGCGGCTTCGCGGTTCATCACGGTCATCCCGGAGATCGACATGCCCGGACACACCAACGCCGCCCAGGCCTCGTATGCGGAACTCAACTGCAACAACACCGCTCCCCCGCTGCGCACCGACACCGCTGTCGGCTACAGCTCGCTCTGCATCTCGAAGGAGATCACCTACACCTTCGTCAACGACGTCATCCGGGAGCTCGCCGCGCTGACCCCCGGACCGTACTTCCACCTCGGCGGCGACGAGGCCCAGGCGACCAGCGACGCGGACTACCGCACCTTCATGAACCGGGTGCTGCCGATGGTGGCCGCCGCGGGCAAGCAGGTCGTCGGCTGGCACGAGATCGGCAAGGCCACCCTGCCCGCCACGGCGACTCCGCAGTTCTGGGGCACGACGACGTCCAGCACGGAGGTCTCGAACGCCGTCGCCCGCGGCAGCAAGGTGATCATGTCGCCGGCGAACAAGGCGTATCTGGACATGAAGTACAACTCCAGCACGCCGATCGGGCTCTCGTGGGCGGGCTACATCGAGGTCCAGGACGCCTACAACTGGAACCCGGGCGCCTACCTCTCCGGTGTGCCCGAATCCGCCGTCCGCGGTGTCGAATCCCCGCTGTGGACCGAAACCGTGGTGACCCCGGCGAACATCGACTACCTCGCCTTCCCGAGGCTCCCGGCGCACGCGGAACTCGGCTGGTCGCCGTGGTCGACGCACGACTGGAACACCTTCCGGGTGCGCCTCGGCGCCCAGGCCCCGCGCTGGCAGGCACAGGGCCTCGGCTACTACAAGTCGAGCCAGGTGCCCTGGGAAACCGGATCCGGCAATCCGGGCACCTGCTCGCTCCCGGCCTGGGATCGCGCCGCCACCTACACCGGCGGCATGAGCGTCTCCCACAACGGGCACAAGTGGTACGCGAAGTGGTGGACGCGGGGCGAAGAGCCCGGCACCACCGGCGAATCGGGCGTCTGGCGCGACGACGGCACCTGCTGATCCCCTCCGCCCGCTCGGCCCCCTTCACCGGCCGGGCGGGCTACGGTGGATCCATGGCCGCAGACCTCGAACTCGTCCGCACTCTTTCCTTGCGCGAAAACGGACTCGCGACCGTCTCGACGGTTCGCGCGGACGGCACCGTCCACTCCTCGGTGGTCAACGCCGGGGTCTTCGAAGACCCGGTCACCAAGACACCGGGAGTAGCCTTCGTCGCGATGGGCGGGGTGAAGAAACTCGACCTGTTCCGCCGGGCGGGCCACGCCACGATCACCTTCCGGCGCGGCTGGGAATGGGCGGCGGTCCAGGGAAGCACACATCTCATCGGCCCGGACGACCCGGACGCGGACTTCCACCCCGCCGGGCTCCCCAAGCTGTTGCGCGACGTCTTCATCGCGGCGACGGGAACCCACGACGACTGGGACGAGTACGACCGCGTGATGGCCGCCGAGCGCCGCGTCGCCGTCTTCGTCACGGCGAACCGCGTCAGCGGGAATCGCTGACACGAAAGGCCGCCCGACAGCACGTCGGGCGGCCTTTCGCGGATTGAAGGCTACTTCTTCTTGGCGCCGCTGTCCTCTGTGGACAGTGCGGCCACGAAGGCTTCCTGCGGGACCTCGACCCGGCCGACGGTCTTCATCCGCTTCTTGCCTTCCTTCTGCTTTTCCAGCAGCTTGCGCTTACGCGAGATGTCACCGCCGTAGCACTTCGCGAGCACATCCTTGCGGATCGCGCGAATGGTCTCGCGGGCGATGATGCGGGCCCCGATGGCGGCCTGGATCGGCACCTCGAAGTTCTGCCGCGGGATCAGTTCGCGAAGCCTGTTCACCATGCGGTTGCCGTAGTTGTAGGCGTCGTCCTTGTGCACGATCGCGGAAAACGCGTCGACACCTTCGCCCTGGAGGAGGATGTCCACCTTGACCAGGTCCGCCGCCTGCGTGCCGGCCTCTTCGTAGTCCAGCGAAGCGTAGCCACGCGTGCGCGACTTCAGTGTGTCGAAGAAGTCGAAGATGATCTCGCCCAGCGGCAGGTTGTACCGCAGCTCGACCCGGTCCTCGGACAGGTAGTCCATGCCGAGCAGCTGGCCGCGCTTGTTCTGGCACAGCTCCATGATCGTGCCGATGAACTCCGACGGCGCGAGGATGCTCACCTTGCTGACCGGTTCGAGCACCTTGTCGATCTTGTTCCCGGTCGGCCAGTCCGAGGGGTTGGTGACGTGGATTTCCTTGCCGTCGTCCAGCACCACGTCGTAGACCACGTTCGGCGCGGTGGAGATCAGGTCGAGGCCGAACTCGCGTTCCAGGCGGTCGCGGGTGATCTCCAGGTGCAGCAGGCCGAGGAAGCCGCAGCGGAAGCCGAAACCGAGCGCCACCGACGTCTCGGGCTCGTAGTCCAGCGCGGCGTCGTTGAGCTGGAGCTTGTCCAAGGCCTCGCGCAAGTCCGGGTAGTCCGAACCGTCGACGGGGTACAGACCCGAGTAGACCATCGGCTTCGGCTCGCGATAACCGGCGAGCGGTTCCTTCGCGCCCTGACGTTCGGAGGTGACGGTGTCACCGACCTTCGACTGCCGGACGTCCTTCACTCCGGTGATGAGGTAGCCGACCTCACCGACCCCGAGCCCCTTGCTGGCTTTGGGCTCGGGCGAGATGATCCCGACCTCGAGGAGTTCGTGGGTGGCGCCGGTGGACATCATCTTGATCCGCTCGCGCGGCGTGATCTTGCCGTCGACGACCCTGATGTAGGTCACGACGCCCCGGTAGGTGTCGTAGACCGAGTCGAAGATCATCGCCCGGGCCGGCGCGTCCGCGTCACCCTGCGGCGCGGGGACCTGCTTCACCACCGCGTCGAGCAGGTCGCCGACACCGACGCCGGTCTTGGCGGACACGCGCAGCACGTCCGAGGGCTCGCAGCCGATGATGTGCGCGATCTCGGCGGCGTACTTGTCCGGGTCGGCGGAGGGCAGGTCGATCTTGTTGAGCACCGGGATGATCTGGAGGTTGTTCTCCAGCGCGAGGTACAGGTTCGCGAGCGTCTGCGCCTCGATGCCCTGTGCGGCGTCGACCAGCAGGACCGCGCCCTCACAGGCCTCCAAGGCCCGAGAGACCTCGTAGGTGAAGTCGACGTGCCCGGGAGTGTCGATCATGTGCAGGACGTGGTCCTGGCCGTCGACCTTCCAGGGCAGCCGCACGTTCTGCGCCTTGATCGTGATGCCGCGTTCCCGCTCGATGTCCATCCGGTCGAGGTACTGAGCGCGCATGGCCCGTTCCTCGACCACGCCGGTGAGCTGCAGCATCCGGTCGGCCAGGGTCGACTTGCCGTGGTCGATGTGCGCGATGATGCAGAAGTTCCGGATGAGCTCCGGGGGCGTGAAGGTCGTGTCGGCGAACGTCGTCAACGGGTTTCCTCGCGAAGGTCGGGGTGTGCCACCTCTATGGTCCCATGCCGCTCCGGGTGCGAGTGGGGGTCATCCCCGATGCGGCCCGTGGTGAGCTGTGGTGCCCTCGAAGTATGAGTACTTCACTGTCCCAAATGCTCGATCGCACGTTCGGCCATCCCAGGGGACTGCTCGGCCGGTTCGGTGGCCTGGCGATGGCGCACGGCAACGCTGCCACCGAACTTCGCGTCGTCGAACTGGCGTCGATCGAGTCCGGCGAAACCGTCCTGGTCGTGGGCCCCGGCCCGGGTGTCGGCCTGCGGGCCGCGGCCGAGAGCGCGGGCCGCGCGATCGGCGTCGACCCGTCCCCGGAGATGCTCGCCCGGGCCCGTCGCCGGTGCGGCGACCAGGTCGAGCTCAGACGCGGCACCGCGGACTCCACGGGCGAGCCGGACGAGAGCGTCGACGTGGTCCTGACCGTCAACAACGTGCAGCTGTGGGAGGACCGTGCGGCAGGGTTCGCCGAGTTGCTCCGCGTGCTGCGGCCCGGCGGCAGGCTGCTGCTGTCGTCGCACGAGAAGTGGTTGCCGGTGTCCCGGCACGAACTGGCCGACGAAGCGGCGGCCGCCGGCTTCACCGACCTCCAGACCTGGACCTGGGATCCGCCGGGTTTCGGCGCCTCCCTCGCCGCTCAGCTGCGCGCGATCAAGCCTCGGACCTAGCGCGGGTCGGTGCGCAACGGATGCTCACGCGGCACCTCGACCAGCACGATCCTGGTGCCATCCGGATCGGCGATCCACGCTTCGTCCAGGCCCCAGGGTTCACGGCGCGCTCCGCGGACCGGATCCAAGCCCTTCGCGGCGAGCTCCTCGAGCGCCGCGGGCAGGTCCCGGACCTGGAGCCATAACGCGACGTCGGGAGTCGGGCCGGTCTTCCCGGCACCGACGATCTCGATCGACCCGTTCCCGGCGAAGAACACCGTCCCGCCGGGGAACTCCTTGTCGATCGCGAGGCCCAGGGTGTCCCGATAGAACGCCGTCGACACGTCGAGGTCCTTCGGGTGGATCAACACCCTGCTGCTCAGCACGTCCATGGCTCAATCCCTACCGGATGGGTTCAGGCCATCGCAATCGCGGTGATGCCCGCCAGTACGACCGCCGACCCGAACATCCGGCGGGCGGCGTTCGCCTCGCCCAGGACCAGCCAGGCGGCCAGGCCGCCCAGGACGATGCTCAGCTCCCGCGCGGGTGCGACCAGGCTCACCGGAGCGACCTGGAGGGCGTAGAGGACCAGCAGGTAGGCGAAGGGAGAGAACAGGCCGACGATGAGGATCTCGCGCTTGTGCTCACGCCAGAGCCATGAAACCTCTTCCCGGTCCTTCAGCGCGTACGGCGCCATGAGCAGGCTCTGCACGATCGCGCCGGTTCCGAAGTAGATGATCGGCGGGACACCGAGGCCGGTGACCGAATGCGCGTCCCACAGGGTGTAGGCGGCGATCGTGAGCCCGGTCAGCAACCCGTACAGGACACCTTTGCGGCGAGCGACACGATCGGCGGCGTCGGCGTGGGCCGACGCTCGCCCGGTGCCGATGACCAGCACCCCGGCGACCACGAGGAACGCGCCCACCAGGCCGAGCACCCCGGGCCGCTCGCCGAGCAGCACGACGGCCGCGAGCACGGAGATCAGCGGCCCGGTCCCGCGGGCGACGGGATAGACGACGGACAGATCGCCGACGGCGTACCCCCGCTGGAGGACGACCCCGTAGGTGACGTGGAACACCGCGGTGACCGCGGCGGCGAGCAGCCAGGTCCACTGTGGACGTTGCGGCTCGACGGCCAGCGAGACCGCCATGACGGGGATGAGCAAGAGCGCGGAGAAGCTGTAGTAGGCCCAGACGAAGCGGGCCCCGCCGCGGCGGATCCGCTTGGCGGCCAGATTCCAGCCCGCGTGGATGACGGCGGCGATGATGACGAAGGACAGAGCGGTGACGTTCACAGCGGACCTTTCACGTTTTCCGCGCATGCGGAAAACACCGGTCCTCCAGGCTTTTGTCCCGTCAGATGAACGGCGACACTTCCGGCCTCGCCGATGGTGCCGCTCGGACCTGTCCCCCCTGCCCTGATTGTGCGTTTCGCTGAACGGGCAGGCGGCGGAACCCTAGGCACTACGATCTTCACCGTACCTCAAACACCCGCCCGGAGGTGGCCGCGATCCGCCCCGGGACGGCTGTTAAGCTTGCCCTTCACCGTCGTGTGGCATTCCGTCATGGAGGAAACCCGCGCCGCTTTCACGAGCGCGCAGGGCCGGTCACAGCGCGGCGGTGAAACCACCGAGAGATTCAAGAGGAGCGCCCCCGTGGCCAACATCAAGTCGCAGATCAAGCGCATCACCACCAACGAAAAGGCGCGTCAGCGCAACCAGGCGATCCGGTCCTCGGTGAAGACCGCGATCCGCAAGTTCCGCGAGGCCGCCGACGCCGGTGACAAGGCCAAGGCCCTGGAGCTGCAGAAGGACGCGGCCAAGAAGCTGGACAAGGCCGTGACCAAGGGCGTCATCCACGCCAACCAGGCCGCCAACAAGAAGTCCGCGCTCGCGAAGCGCGCGAACTCTCTCTGATCGGCTTTCGAAGGGCCCCGGTGACGCGAGTCACCGGGGCCCTTCGACGTTTCAGCGGCGTGCTTTCAACGACTCGTGCCGTGGGCGTCGACGACCTCCAGGACGGCGCGTTCCAGCGCGTACTCCGGATTGGCCGCGACCCCCTTGACCTCGGCGTTGAGCCGGGCGACGACCCGCATCGCGGTGGCAAGGCCGTCCTGCCCCCAGCCGCGAGCCTGCCCCTGCGCCTTGCGGACCTTCCACGGCGGCATCCCCAGCTCACCCGCCATCTGGTTCGGATTCCCGCGGCCCGCGCCCGACACCCGCGCGATCGTCCGGACGGCGTCGGCGAGGGCGTCCGCGACCAGCACGTGCGGCACACCCAGCTGCATCGCCCAGCGCAGCGACTCCAGCGCCGCCGTCTTGTCGCCGGCGACGGCCTTCTCAGCGACGGCGAACCCGTTCACGTCCGCGCGGCCTCGGTGGTAGCGCCGGACAGCCTGCTCGTCGACCGTGCCGCCGGCGTCCGCGACGAGCTGTGTCGCGGCCGACGACAACTCGCGCAGGTCCGAGCCGACGGCGTCGATCAGCGCGAGCACGGCCGCGCCGTCGATCTTCCCGCCGACCCGGCGGACCTCGTTGCGGACAAAGGATTCGCGTTCAGCGGGCTTGGTCAGTTTCGGGCACTCGACGACCTCCGCACCGGCCTTCTTCAAGGCCGCGGGAAGCGCCTTGGCGGCTTTGCTCCGGCCGCCTCCGCTGTGCACGACGACGAGCACGATGCCGTCGGCGGGCGCCTTGACGTAGGCCATCACGCCGTCGGAGAGCTCTTGCGAGATGTCGTGCGCGGATTCGAGGACGATCACCCTGCCCTCGGCGAACAGCGAGGGGCTGACCATCTCCGCGAGGGCGGGAACTGTGAGGTCCGACACCCGGATCCTGGTGAGATCCGCCGTCGGATCGGCCGCTTTGGCCGCGTCCGAAGCGGCGCGGACCGCGCGTTCGATCAGCAGCTCTTCCTCACCGAGGACCAGGACCAGCGGCGATGGGGCGGAAGCTTGCGTCGTCACGGTGACGATCCTGCCACTCGTCCTCTCGTGTGCTTTGTCCGGTGATGTGTTCCGGGCACGGTGGCCCCACCCGAGGCTCATGTCGTACGGTGTTGGCGAGGCGACGCGATCTCGCGTGCCGACAATCGAATACCGCTCATCCAGAGGGGCAGAGGGAACGGCCCGATGAAGCCCCGGCAACCGGCGTCAGCCTGTCATCCCGCGATCGCGGGGTAGCTGACGAACACGGTGCCAATTCCGGCCCGCCACGGCGGGGCAGATGAGGAAAGGACCTCGCGATGACCGCAACCCTCGGCACGACCTCCACCACCAAGACCCCGGATCTCGGACCGGCCGTCGAACTGGTGTCGAAGGAAGAGGGACACCGGCAGCCGCTCGCCCCCGAGTTCGTTTCCGCCGAAGACTTCTCGCCGCTCGAGGTCGCCTATGACTTCGGCCGCGTGCGCCGCGAGGACATCGAAGCCGGACCGAAGAACATCTGGCGCTACAAGAAGCTCCTTCCCGTTCCCTCGAACGTCGAAGAAATCCCCAACACCGAACCCGGCGCCACCCGGCTCATCCAGGCCGACAGGCTCGCGAAAGCCTTGGGGGTCAAGAAGGTCTGGGTCAAGGACGACACCGGTAACCCCACTCACTCGTTCAAGGACCGCGTGGTCGCCGTCGCACTGGCCGCCGCCCGCGAGTTCGGGTTCGACGTGCTCGCCTGTCCGTCGACCGGCAACCTGGCCAACGCGGTCGCCGCCGCCGCGGCCCGCGCGGGCTGGCGGTCGGTCGTGCTGATCCCGAAGACCCTCGAGCGCGCCAAGATCCTCACCACCGCCGTGTACGACGGCGACCTGATCGCGGTCGACGGCAACTACGACGACGTGAACCGGCTCGCCACCCAGCTCGCCGCCGAGCAGGAGAGCTGGGCGTTCGTCAACGTGAACGTCCGGCCCTACTACTCCGAAGGCTCCAAGACGCTGGCCTTCGAGGTCGCCGAGCAGCTCGGCTGGCGGCTTCCCTCGCAGATCGTGGTGCCGATCGCCTCCGGCTCCCAGCTCACCAAGGTGGACAAGGGTTTCCGCGAGTTCGGGCAGCTTGGCCTTGTCGACGAAACGCCCTACAAGGTGTTCGGCGCGCAGGCCACCGGCTGCTCGCCTGTCTCGGCGGCCTTCCGCGCGGGCCACGACGTCGTCCAGCCGGTCAAGCCGGACACGATCGCCCGGTCGCTGGCGATCGGCAACCCGGCCGACGGTCCCTACGTCCTCGACGTGGTCAACCGCACCGGCGGTGCGATCGAAGACGTCACCGACGAGGAGGTCGTCGAGGGCATCCGGCTGCTCGCCCGCACCGAAGGCATCTTCACCGAGACCGCCGGCGGGGTCACCGTCGCGACGGCGAAGAAGCTCATCGAGACCGGCAAGCTCAACCCGGACGAGGAGATCGTGCTCCTGATCACCGGCGACGGCCTCAAGACCCTCGACGCCGTCGAGGACAAGATCGGCCCGAAGGCCACCGTCAGCGCCTCGGCCGACGCGGTCCGCGAGGCTCTCGGCATCTGAGTTCCCGACGGCCCGCCTCAGGAACGAGGCGGGCCGCGGGGCTCACCCCGGCGCACCAGAGCGAGGCCTCGCGCGTCGGTGACAACAGCAGTGTCGCCATCCATGTCCGTCCTGGCGACCGCAGCACCGACAGCCGTCAGATTGTCCAAAGTGGACTTGTTCGGATGGCCGTAGGTGTTTCCGGCACCGACGCTCACCAACGCGACCCGTGGGGCGACGGCGTTGAGGAAATCCGGTGCCGTGTAGCGGCTTCCGTGGTGCGGGACCTTCAAGATCTCGGCACGCAGATCTGTGCCTTCGGCCATCAGGTCGGCCTGTGCGGCCAGTTCGACGTCGCCGGTCAGCAGCAGCCGGCCCGCCGGAGTTCCGGCACGCAGGACGACGGAACCGTTGTTGATCACCGTGCCGTCCTGCTCGTGAACCGACCGCCGGGTGACATAACGCGGCCCCAGTACGTCCAGTGACAGCCCCGGCCAGTCCAGCCGTTGCCCGATCCCCAGTTCCAGCAAGGGAATCCCGCGACGCGCGGTCTCCTCCGCGACTTGCTGCCACGCCCAAGCTGGAGCCCGGCCCGGACCGACGGCGACCGCTCCGACCGACCGGCCCTCGAAGACGGATTCGAGACCGCCGATGTGGTCGGCGTGCAGATGGCTCAGCACGATCAACGGAACGCGGTCCACGCCGAGCCTGCTCAGGCATTCGTCGACCGGCCCCGGTTCCGGCCCGGTGTCGACCAGGACCGCCCTCCCCGGCTCACCCGTGGCGAGAGCGACGGCATCACCCTGTCCGACGTCGCAGGCGACGGCGCTCCACGACGCCGGTGGCCACGCCGGGGCCAGCACACGAACCGGCACGAAGACGAGGAGTCCGCCCGCCAGCGCGACCGCCAGCAGGATCCTGGCGCGACGCAGCCGGATGGCGACGAGCAGCACGACGAGCAGTCCGGCCGCCAGAAGCCCGCCCCACCAGCCATCCGGCCAGTCCACCACCGCACCCGGCGCGCGGGCGCCGTGGCGGGCCACGGTGATGAGCCAGCTCGCCTCGGGTTCCGTCAACCGGACCAGCAGCCTGCCCGCCGACGGCCACCACGGTCCGACGACGGTGGCGAGCACGCCGAACACGGTGGCCGGGGCGACCACCGGCGCGGCGAGCACGTTGGTCACCACCGAGACGAGACTGACCGATCCCGCCATGCCCGCGATGATCGGTGCCGTCATCACGAACGCGGCCAGCGGGATGGCCAGCCCCTCGGCGTAGCCGGCCGGAACTCCGCGTCCGACCAGCCACTCGGCCCACCTCGGCGCGAGCAGGACGAGCCCCGCTGTGGCCAGCACCGAAAGGGCGAACCCGAAGTCGGCGGCCATCGCGGGATCGGCCACAACCAGCCCCGACACCGCGAACGCCAGCGCGGGCAGCGCCGAACCCCGGCGTCCCAGGGCCAGCGCCAGCAACCCGACCGCCCCCATCACTCCGGCACGGAGCACGCTGGGCGCCGGCCCGGCGAGGACCACGAACCCGGCGAGCCCCGCGGCGGCCGCGGCGGCGGACGTCCGCGGCCCGACCCGGAGCACTTTCAACAGGAGCAGGATCGAGCCGCAGACGATCGCCACGTTCCCACCGCTCACGGCCATCAGGTGGGACATGCCGGAGTCCGTGAACTCGCGCTCGACCCTCGGGGACAGCGTGCTCGTGTCCCCCACGACCAGTCCGGGCACGAGACCGGCCTGCTCCTCCGGGAGGACGGAGCACAGACTCCGGAGCCCGGTGCGCAGCGATTCCGCGGCTCGCTGCCACCAGGGCGCCGGCGAGAGGGCCGACGGCGGGCCCCACACCGAGAGGACAGCGACCGTCAGTTCGGCCCCCTTCGCCGGCGCGAGCCGCCCGGAGGTGGTGACCTGCTGCCCGGGCAGCAGGTCCAGCCACCCCTCGGCGGGGGCGAGCAGGAGGATCCGGCCGGCCGAATCCACCACCCGCTCACCCGTCACCACGGTGTCCACCGTCGCGGCGACGACCACCAGGCGGGTACCTGCCTGGCGATCGGCGTATCCGGCGCCGCGGACCGGACGTGGCCGCTCGGTGACCACCACCCTCGCGGTGGCGTCGCTCCCCCGTGCGGCGGCGGCACGGAGGTCGTCGTGTTCGGCGGCCCGGATCCGCAGCGCCACCGGGCCGGCGGTGAGCACGCCGACGACCGCGAGCGCCCCCAGGCCCGCCACCCACCGGGACGCCGTCCGGCGGGCACGGACACCGGCGATGATCGCGAGCACCACGGCGGCCGCACCGCAGAGCATCGTGATCCACCAGCCGGCGAGCAGCCCGGAAAGAGTGCCGAGCCAGGCCGTCACCGCGGCCGGTAACAACCGCAGGTCCTGACCTCGCCACGACGCGGTGTCCACTTCGGACGGATCGGCGGACGGGTTCATCCGACGGACACCAATTCCCGGACTTTCTTGAACTTGCTTTCGCCGATCCCTTCTACGTCACGGAGTTGCTCGACCGTGGTGAACCCGCCGTGCCCGGACCGCCAGTCGACGATGCGTTTGGCCATCACTTCGCCGACCCCGGGCAGGGAGTCGAGTTGCTCGGCCGTGGCCGTGTTCAGGTCGAGCTTCCCGGCCGGTGTCTCCGGTCCGGCCGCGGCCGGACCGGGGACACCGACGGCCACCTGCTCGCCGTCGGTGAGCCGCCGGGCCAGGTTCAAGCCGGTCAGATCCGTTCCGGGCTGTGCCCCACCGGCCGCCGTGAGGGCATCGGCGACCCGTGCGCCCGGAGGGATCGTGACCAGGCCTGGTTTCCGCACCCGGCCGACGACGCTGATCACCAGAGGCGCCTTGGCCGCCGCGGCGGGGACGTCTCCGGCGGCCTTGGCCGACGGCAGGGGCGGCGGGGTCTCCACCCCCGGCCGGTGTCCGAACAAAGCGATCGCGCCGATCACGGTCACGGCCACCGTGATCAGCGCGGCCGCCACGGCGAACCACCGCCTGTTCACCGGGATCCCGTCCGCCGTGAACCGGGCGGGCACCCAGCGGCGGACGAGCCTGCCCGCGGGCGGCCCCTGGGTGGGCGGCGCCAGCTGCGCGGACAGCCACGCCAGCCTGGCGTTGACGGAGGGACCCGGTGGACGGGCGGTTTGGTCGAACACGTGACCGACGCTACGGAGCGGGGGCGGCGGGCGGGAGTGGTGAATCCCGAGGCTGTGGACAAGTGGGGTGTTGTGGACAACTCGGCCCCTGCCGGGCCCGGATCGCCGGTTTCCGTCGGGGCCGTATGGGACGCTGGCGGTTTTTCTAACCCGCCCGCTGGATCACGACGCCGAGCACCCCGGGGCCGGTGTGGGCCCCGATGACGGCGCCGATCTCCGAGACCACGCACCCCTCCGGGCAGCTGATCGACTCCTCCAGCCGGTTGGCCAGTTCGACGGCGCGCTCCGGCGAGGCGAGGTGATGGACGGCGATGTCGGCGCGGCCGCCTTCGGCCGCCTTCACGGCGAGTTCGACCAGCCGCGCCACCGCGCGGTTCATCGTCCGCACCTTCTCCAGCGGCTGGATCTTGCCTTCGGACATGTGCAGCACCGGTTTCACCGCGAGCGCGGTGCCGAGCAGGGCGGCCGCCGGGCCGATCCGCCCGCCGCGGCGCAGGTATTCGAGGGTCTCGACCGCGAACAAGGTCTCCGAGCGGCTCACCGCGTCGACAGCCGCGGCTTCCACCTCGGCGGGATCCGCCCCGTCCGCGGCGGCGCTCGCCGCTCGCAAAGCGGCGAAGCCCAGCCCCATGGCGGTGCTTCTCGAATCGACCACGCGCACCTTGTCCGGCCCGACTTCCTGGGCCGCGAGCACCGCCGCCTCCCAGGTCCCGGACAACTCGCGGGACAGATGGACCGACACGACGGCGTCCGCGCCCTCGGCCAGCGCCGCCCTGAACTCCTTGACGAACTCCGCGGGCGTCGGCCTGGAGGTCGTCACCAGACTCCGTTTGCCGAGCGCTTCGGCCAGAGCCGCGGGACCCATTTCGACGCCGTCGAGGAAGACGACGCCGTCCACGAGGACGTGCAACGGGACCACCCGGATCCCGTTCCGTTCGGCGAAGCCTTCCGGTAGGTGGGCGGTGGAATCCGTGACTACGGCGACCGACACGGCAGTCAGCCTACGTTGCCGCGGGGCGCAGCACCGGAGCCATCAGGCGGGCCATTTCGTCGCCGACGGCGGCATGCCCTTCCCAGCCCCAGTGCATCCCGTCCGGATTGCCCCGGCCGCCCAGCACGTGATCGCCGACGACGGCTCCGAGATCCAGCAGCGGGACCTCCGCGCGCCGCCCCCAGGCGGCGATGGCGGCGGCGGCACCGGCCCGGGCGGTGTGCACCCGGCCGTAGGCGTCGGAGCGGTGGACGGACGGCAGGATGCCGAAGATCGGCATCTCCGGTCGCAGCACGCGCAGAGCCCCGACAGCGGTGTCGAGGTAGTGGACGGTCAGTTTCGACGGCAGGACCACCGGACGTCCCCGGAGAGCGATCGCGAGCCGCGGCTGGGCGGCGAGATACGTCTTGCGCACCACCCGTCGCAACGGATCCGGTCTCAGGTAGCGCAGGCCGGTCCGCAGATAGGTGGGCAACGGCGAAGGCAGCGTGTCCATGCTCCCGACCGCCAGCACGACGGCGTCGACGTGATGGAGATCTGCCCAGACCCGCGGGTCGCCGATCAACGACCACCAGGCGTCACGGGCCGTCCAGCCGAATCCGGCGACGAGGTCCACCCCGCCACCACCGAGCGCTTCGGCGGCGATGTTGGGCCACAGGCGCGCGTCGTCGGCGGCGAGCGGGCCGTCCGGACCGTGGAAACTGAGGGAATCGCCGAACACCAGCAGGCGCGGGGCCATGGATCAGCCGGTGATTCCCGCGTTGTAGGCGGCCAGGCGCCAGTTCCCGTCACGCCGGGTCAGCTCGACCCAGTGGCAGTTCGCGATCCCGCCCAGCGTCGGCCAGGACGTGACCGGCAGACCGAGCAGTTTCGCGGTCAGCGCGATGATCAGACCGCCGTGCGTCGCCAGCAGTACGGCGTCGCCGGCGTCGGAATTGGGCTGGTCCAGGTCCGCGACGACCTCCAGGGCGCGTTCGGCGACGTCCACCCGGGACTCGCCGCCGGGCGGCGCCCAGGTCGCGTCGACGCGCCAGCGCGCGCGTTCGCCGGGGTAGGCCTCGTCGACCTGCTGGCCGGTGAAGCCCTGCCATTCACCCAGATGGGTTTCCCGGAGGCGCTTGTCGATCCGCAGCGGGACGCCGATGGCCTCGGTGAGGACGGTGGCCGTGTCGGTCGCGCGGCGCAGATCCGAGGCGATCACCAGATCCGGTGAGAACCGGGCGAGCGCGGGTACGGCGAACCTGGCCTGGTTCCAGCCGACCGGCGTCAACGCGGAGTCCAGATGCCCCTGCATCCGGCCCGCCGCGTTGTAGTCGGTCTCACCGTGGCGCCAGAGCACCAGCCGCCGCGGGCTCACGAGGCGCCTTGCGCGTCGGCGGGGTCCTCCTCGGCGGGTGTCTCCAAACCTTCGACCTCGATCCGCGGGCAGTCCTTCCAGAGCCGCTCGAGACCGTAGAAGGAGCGCTCCTCCTGGTGCTGGACGTGGATGACGACGTCGACGTAGTCCAGCAGGACCCAGCGGCCCTCGCGGGCGCCTTCACGGCGGACGGGCTTGTGCCCGCCGAGCCGCAGCTGCTCTTCGACGTTGTCGACGATGGCGCCGACCTGGCGCTCGTTGGGCGCGGACGCGATGACGAAGGCGTCGGTGATGACCAGCTGGTCGGACACGTCCAGCACGACCACGTCGCTCGCCTTCTTGTCCGCCGCCGCATGGGCGGCCGCTACGGCCAGCTCTCGTGCCTCGGACGTGGCTGTCACAGTTCTCCTCAAACAGATGGCTTTACTCGCGGGTGCGCCCGACGAGGGTACCCGGTCAGGCACCCCGGTCTTTGCGATAGAGGTCCTTTTTGGCGATGTAGCGCACCACACCGTCGGGGACGAGGTACCAGACGGGTTCCCCGCCTTCGACCCGCTCGCGGCAGGCGGTGGACGAGATCGCCATCGCGGTCACCTCGACCAGGCTCACCTTCCCGCTGGGCAGATGCTGGGAGTTGAGCCGGTAGCCCGGCCTGGTGACGCCGATGAAATGCGCCAGGTCGAACAGCTCGTCGGCGTTGCGCCAGGTGAGGATCTGTTCGAGCGCGTCCGCGCCGGTGATGAAGAACAGCTGGTCGTCGGGGTACTCCGCGCGCAGGTCGCGCAGGGTGTCGACGGTGTAGGTCTGCCCGACGCGGTCGATGTCGACCCGGCTGACCGAGAACACGGGGTTGGACGCCGTCGCGATCACCGTCATCAGGTAGCGGTCCTCGGCGCGGGTGACCACCCTGTCGGACTTCTGCCACGGCTGGCCGGTGGGCACGAAGATGACCTCGTCGAGCGCGAACCGCGACTGGACCTCACTGGCCGCGACGAGGTGCCCGTGGTGAATGGGGTCGAACGTGCCGCCCATGACCCCGATCCTGCGTGGTGACATGGGTCGTGAGCCTATACACCGCAGGTGGCTTCACGCGCGGGTCGCCGAACCCACCGATCAGTGGTGATCTGGATCACATTACCCTCCGTTCCATGGATGAACGGTCCGTTCACGACATGCCGATCGCGACTTCGTCGGTGCCATGGGGTAGAGGTGGAGACGTGGACACATCGACTCTCCGGGACCGCGCCGAGACCCTCCTCCAGTCGTTGGCGGGCGAAGGCGCCCGGCTGCGCGACGACCAGTGGACGGCGATCGAGGCGCTGGTCGCGCACCGCCGTCGCGCGCTCGTCGTGCAACGCACCGGCTGGGGCAAGTCGGCGGTGTACTTCCTGGCCACCGCGCTGCTGCGGGAACGCGGCGAAGGCCCGACGGTGATCATCTCGCCGCTGCTGGCGCTGATGCGCAACCAGATCTCCGCGGCGGCGAGGGCGGGCATCCACGCGGCGACGATGAACTCCGCGAACCCGCAGGAGTGGGACCAGGTCCAGGCCGCGATCGCGGCGGGCGAGGTCGACGTCCTCCTGGTCAGCCCGGAACGGCTGAACAACCCGGACTTCCGCGACACCGTCCTGCCGAAGCTGACCGCGAGCGCCGGCCTGCTCGTGGTCGACGAGGCGCACTGCATCTCGGACTGGGGTCACGACTTCCGGCCGGACTACCGGCGGCTGCGGACCCTGCTGAAGGATCTGCCCGAGGGCGTTCCCGTGCTCGCCACCACCGCGACCGCGAACGACCGGGTGGCCACGGACGTCGCCGAGCAGCTCGGCATCGGCAACGGCGGCGACACCCTCGTCCTGCGCGGCACGCTGGACCGCGAAAGTCTCCACCTGTCGGTCGCCGAACTGCCGACTTCGCAGGCCAGGCTCGCGTGGCTGGCCGAGCACCTGGAGGAACTCCCCGGCTCCGGGATCATCTACACGCTCACCGTCGCGGCCGCGCACGACGTGGCGGGCCTGCTGACCGAGCGCGGCTACCCGGTCGCCGCCTACACCGGGAAGACCGACCCGGCGGACCGGCAGGCGGCCGAAGACGATCTGCTGAACAACAACGTCAAGGCGCTGGTGGCCACTTCGGCGCTGGGCATGGGGTTCGACAAGCCGGACCTGGGCTTCGTCGTCCACCTCGGCGCTCCGTCCTCCCCGATCGCGTACTACCAGCAGGTCGGTCGTGCCGGACGTGGTGTCGATCGCGCCGAAGTGATCCTGTTGCCCGGTCGCGAGGACAAGGACATCTGGGCGTACTTCGGCTCGCTGGCCTTCCCGGACGAGCTGCGGGTGACCCAGGTGCTCAACGCGCTGGCATACGCGGACCGTCCACTGTCGACACCCGCGCTGGAGCCGTTCGTCGAGCTGTCCCGGTCCCGGCTGGAGATGGTCCTCAAGGTGCTGGACGTCGACGGCGCGGTCCGCCGCGTGAAGGGCGGCTGGGAAGGCACCGGCGAGGAGTGGCAGTACGACAAGGAACGCTACGCGCGGGTCAGCGCGGCGCGGACCAACGAACAGAACGCCATGCTCGCCTACCTCGAAACCACCGGCTGCCGGATGGAGTACCTGCGCAAGCAGCTGGACGATCCCGAGGCGACGCCCTGCGGACGGTGCGACAACTGCACTGGAAAGCATTGGGACACCACGATTTCCGACGACGTCGTCGATGCCACGCGACAGCGGCTGCGCCGTCCCGGGGTCGAGGTCGCGCCGCGGAAGATGTGGCCGACCGGGATGGCCGGACTGGAGGTCCCGCTGTCCGGGCGGCTACCGGCGGGCGAACAGGCCGAAACCGGCCAGGTCGTCGGCAGGGTGACCGATGTCGGCTGGGGTACGAGGTTGCGTGAACTCGTCGGCCCTGCCGCGGCGGACACGGAACTGCCCGACGCGGTCTTCCAAGCCTGCATCGAGGTTCTCAAGGGCTGGCAGTGGACCGAGCGTCCGGTCGCGGTGGTGGAGGTGCCGTCCGCCACCCGGCCCCAGCTGGTCCACGGTCTGGCGACGAAGCTGGCGTCGATCGGGCGACTGGATTATCTGGGTGCCATCGACTCGGCGGGGCCGCCCCCGCGTCAGGCGAACAGCGCGCAACGGCTGGCCGACCTCTGGAAACGCCTCAGCCTCCCGGAGGAACTCGGCGTGAGGGTCGCCGCGGCCGAAGGGCCGATCCTGCTGGTCGACGACCTGATCGACACCGGATGGACGATGACGCTGTCCGCGCGCCTGCTGCGGCAGGCCGGGGCCCGCGCCGTACTGCCGTTCGCTCTCGCCAGCACTTCGTAAGCCGCGGACCGCACACGTGAGATCAGCGCGTGGGCGGTCGGACACCCTCCGGTCACCACGGACCGATCTCGGCATCCGACGGGTTCTTTCCCGCATCGGGACTTTCTGGCAAGGTTCCGTCCACGCGCGAGTACGGAGGTGCCGATGGCGGACTCAACGACGGAGCGGCTCGGGCATCGGCTCCCGGTGAAGAAACTTTTCGCCGCCAGTGTCGGGAACGCGCTGGAGTGGTTCGACTGGACCATCTACGCCACCTTCAGCATCTACTTCGCCAGCGAGTTCTTCCCGAAGGGCAACGAAGCCCTGGCGTTGATCAACACCTTCGCCACGTACGCCCTGGCGTTCTTCTTCCGGCCGCTCGGCGGGATGTTGCTCGGCCGGTTCGCCGACATCCGGGGCCGGAAGCCGGCGATGATCCTGACCATCGTGCTGATGGCGGGTGGTTCGGTGGCCATCGGCCTCCTGCCGACGTTCGACCAGGTCGGCTGGCTGGCCCCGATCCTGTTGCTGCTGGCGAGGGTGGCGCAAGGGCTGTCGCTCGGCGGCGAGGTCTCCAACGCGTCGGCGTACCTGGGTGAGATCGCGCCACCCGCCCGGCGCGGGCGGTACTCCGCCTTCTTCTACATCTCGACCGGTTCCGCAGTCCTGCTCGCTTCGATCCTCGGATTCGTGCTCGCGCGGACGATGTCCAAAGCGGACCTGACGGCGTACGGCTGGCGGATCCCGTTCCTGCTCGGCGGTGTTCTCGGCATCATCGGCCTGTGGCTCCGGCGCAGTCTCGCCGAGACCGAGATCTTCGAAGAGAAGAAATCGACGGCGACCCGGGTCGAACGGCCGCTGCGCACCACTCTTCGCGAGCACCCGCGCGCCGTCGTGCAGCTCGTGGGCTTCTCGATGCTGTCGACCCTTTGCTACTACACGTTCTTCAGCGCCTTGACCTCGTTCGCGGTCAAGACCCGCAAGGCCGACGACGTCGACGTGTTCCTCGCGTTGTCGATCGCGACGGCGTTGTTCGTCGCGCTGCAATACCCGATGGGTGCCCTGTCGGACCGCTTCGGCCGCAAGCCACAGCTGCTCGTCTGGGCGGCGGCGACCGCGATCCTCATCGTCCCGCTGTCCACCTTGGTCCGGCCGGGGTTGCCAGGGCTGATGGTCGTGTTCTGCGTCGGCCTTTGCCTGTACACGGCGATGACGTCGATCGCGCCCGCGATCATGAGCGAGCTGTTCCCCACCGAACTGCGCGGCCTGGGCATCGGCGCCTGGTACAACCTGACCGTCGCGCTGTTCGGCGGCACGGCTCCCCTGGTGCTCACCGCGCTGTCCGACGCCGGGTTGTCGACGCTGTTCTTCTGGTACGTGGCCGCCGGAGCGGCGATCGCGTTCTTCGTCATCCGGACCCTCCCGGAGACCAAGGGCAGCGACCTGCGCTGAAACTCCGTCGCCGGTGACACGGCGAGGTGGCTACCCTCGCGCTCCTACGACGAGCGCGAAGGAGGGACACCGTGTTGTTCGGCGATGTAAGCGAGGAATTGGCGCGACGCGTGGTGGAAGCCCTTCGCCACGTCACCGACATCGAGCCACCGTCAGCCCTGGTGCGGGTCTCCTCGCAAAGCGGGGTCGACTATCAGTGCGATCTCGCGATGGGCCTGGGCAAACGGCTCGGCAAGCCGCCGAGGGAGATCGCCGCCGCCATCGCGTCGCACCTCGCCGTCGCCGATCTCGCCGAACCGCCGTCGGTCGCCGGGCCGGGTTTCCTCAACTTCACGCTGCGCTCGTCCTGGCTGGAAGACCGGACCACCGCGCTCGACGACGACCCGCGGCTGGGCACCGCGGTGACACCGCGCCCGCGGAGGATCGCCATCGACTACGGCAGCCCGAACGTGGCGAAGGAGATGCACGCCGGACACCTCCGGTCCGCCGTCATCGGTGACGCGATCACGCGGCTGCTGCGGTTCACCGGACACGACGTCATCCCGCACAACCATCTCGGCGACTGGGGTACTCCGTTCGGCATGCTGATCGAGCATCTGCTCGACGAACGCCCGTCGGGCCCGTACACGATCGGAGATCTCAACGGCTTCTACCGGGCCGCCCGGGCGAAGTTCGACACCGACGAAGCCTTCGCGACCCGGTCACGGGAGCGGGTGGTCCTCCTGCAGAGCGGCGACGAGGAGACCTTGTCGTTGTGGCGGCATCTGGTCGACGAATCGACACGACATTTCGCCGAGGTCTACGAACTCCTCGGGATCGGCCTGTCGAGCGAGGACATCTACGGCGAGAGCTTCTACAACCCGTTTCTCGCCGCGGTCGTGGACGATCTGACCTCCGCCGGGCTGACCGAGATCAGCGACGGCGCTGTCTGTGTCTTCCCCGACGGTTTCCGCAACCGGGACGGCGAGCCGCTGCCGCTCATCGTGCGGAAACGGGACGGCGGCTACGGCTACGCGGCCACCGATCTTGCGACACTTCGCTACTGGACCGGGCAACGCGGGGTCACCGATCTGCTCTACGTCGTCGGAGCGCCGCAAGCGCAGCACTTCGCGATGGTGTTCGCCGTCTGCCGGGCCGCCGGCTGGCTCCGCGAGGAACATCGGGCCGAGCACATCGGGTTCGGCACGGTGCTCGGCGAGGACGGCCGCGCCATGAAGACCCGGGCGGGTGAGTCGATCCGCCTTTCCGGCCTGCTCACCGAGGCGGTCTCCCACGCCGCCGAAGTGCTCGACGGCCGGGACGACCTCTCCCCCGGGCGCAGGGAAGAGGTCGCCAGGGCGATCGGGATCGGCGCGATCAAGTACGCCGACCTTTCCGGCGATCGCGAACGCGACTACGTATTCTCGTGGGAACGGATGCTTTCCAAGAACGGGAACACGTCGGTCTACTTGCAGTACGCCAACGCGCGGATCCGGTCCGTGCTCGCGAAGGCCGGTCAGGACCTCACCGGCGCGCGGGTGCTGCTCAGCCATCCCGCCGAACGGGCGCTGGCGCTCGCGCTGGTCCGCTTCCCCGAGGCGGTCGGCGCGGCGACCGCCGGACATCTCCCCCACAAGCTGTGCACGTATCTCTACGAGACCGCGGTCGTGTTCTCGCGGTTCTACGAGCAGTGCCCGGTACTGGACGCGAAAGGTCCCGGCGTCCGTGACTCACGCCTGCTGCTGGCCGAACTCACGTCGAAGACGCTGACGCTGGGACTGTCCCTGCTGGGCATATCCACTCCGGTACGGTTATGAGGCGGCACGGTTATGAATCGCCGTGGTCGCTGAAGACCTTGCGCTTCAACGGAGGAACCGCCTGGAAGAAGCGGAACATCCCACGCGCCATCGTCCGGCCCGTGCGGTTCTCGGACACGAACTGGCGGGCGCTGCGTTCCGAGTCGCGCACCGCGGCGAAACCGTACTCCCGCATCCGCTGTTCGTAGTCGGCGACCGCGGCGCGCACCGCGCCGGTCTTCCGCGCCTCGACGAGGTTGCGGCAGAGCAGTCGCGCGTCCCGGAGCGCGGTGTTCGCGCCGATGCCGCGGAACGGGGTCATGCTGTGGATCGCGTCACCGAGCAGGGTGATGTTGCTCGTCGGCCAGGGCTCGACCGGCTTCGACGTGAAGATCGGCAGGCGGGACACCGACGCCGCGGGCGAACCGGCGACCAGCTCCCGGAACGCGGGATCCCAGTCGTCGATCAGGTCCAGCACCAGGGCTCGCAGGGCTTCACCGTCCAATGAGGACACGCCTTCCGGGTAGCGCCGGTTGTCCGCCGCGAACGCCCACATGACGTAGCTCGAGGTGTTGTCGAACAAGACCGGGTCGTGCTCGGCGGTCTCGTCATTGACCGACGAAGCCCCGCTCAGCTCATGCGGTGCGGTGAACAGGCCCGCGCCGGCACGCGGCATCACCAGGCTCGGGCCGTCGGTGAGCCTGGCGGGCAAGCGTTTGCGGGTCTCTTCGGTCAGCGGATGCTTGCCCGCGATCGCGATGATCCCGGTGTCCACCCGGTCGGCCTCGGGCAGGAACTGTTTGCGCACCCGGGAATTGGCGCCGTCGGCACCGATGACCAGGTCGGCTTCGACGGTGCTGCCGTCGGCGAACTCGCAGACGACCACCTCCCCCTCGCGGCGGTAACCGACGAACTCCTTGCCGTGGTGCAGAACTCCGTCGAGCCCGTCGGACAACACCTGATGCAGGCTGATCCGGCTGACCGAGTGATGGTTCGACGCGGGATCGGGGCTCGACGTCAGTTCGGCGTCGATCACCATCAGGTCCCGCAGCCGCTCGGTCACGAACGTGAACGGTCCGCTCGTGGTGCCGGTGGTGTCCAGGAACCGTTGCCAGAGTCCTGGCGGCAGGCATTCGTGCAGCGCGGCCGAGCCGTGCGGGTTGATGTGCACGCGATAGCCCTGCAGACGTTCGGTCCGAGTGCGGCTGCGCTCGTGGACGGACACGTCGATCCCCGCCTTGCGCAGCCCCTGCGCCAAGCAGAGCCCACCCGTTCCTCCACCGATGATCGCGATTCTCGTGGTCATGTGATCTCCTCTCCACGGCCCACTATCAACCATACGGATAATAACGTCAACCAAACGTTTGAAAGAGTCAGCGACTAAGGTGATCTCATGTCCGAAGCCGCCCCGCGCAGCCCTCGCCGCGCCCCCGTCGAACGTCAACGCGACCCCGAGCGCACCAAGGCGCAGCTCCTGGAGGCTGCAAAGGTCGAGTTCGGCGCGAAGGGCTACGCGGCCGCGCGCGTCAGCGAGATCGCCGCGCGGGCCGGCGTGAACAAGCAGCTGATCTCGTACTACTTCGGCGGCAAAGAAGGGCTGTACAACGCGCTGACCACGACGATGTACGACGACTACGTCGCGGCTTCCGACCACGACATGCCGTTCGCGGAGGTAGTCCGGTACTTCGCCCAGTCGGGGGTCCGGGATCACGATCTCGCCAAACTGTTCATCTGGGAGAACCTGACCGACGGCGCCCCCGACGCGGTCGGCGTCGAAGGCCAGCGCGGATTCCTCCAGCAGCAGGTGGAGTACGTCCGGGCCCGCCAGGCCGCCGGCGACTTCCCCGCCGACCTGGATCCGGCGTTCCTGCTGGTGATCTTCATGGCCGCGTCCAGTGCCGCGCTGGCACTCCCCCGCGTCGTCCGGGCCGTCTCGGGCCAGGACCCTGATTCGGCCGAGTTCGCCGAGGCCTACGGCGACCAGCTGGCACGCCTCGTCGGTCACCTCTCCGTTCCCCGGAAGCGATAGCAAAGGTCCCCTGCTGTCGCTTGAACCTTTCGGGCCTCCTCCGGACTAGAGAGGGCAGAGAAGAAGGGGGACCGGGTGGGACAAGCGAGAGACACCGACTTCAGCGAGTACTTCGAGGCCCGCGTACAGCGGTTCCGGCGGCTGGCGTTCGGTATGTGCGGTGACTGGCACACCGCCGAAGATCTGGTGCAGGCCACGTTCATCCAGCTGTACCGGCGTTGGCGCCGGGTGCGGCCGGATACCGTCGACGCCTACGCGCGCCGGATCCTGCTGAACGCCTTCCTCACCGGACGGCGCAAGCGGGGCCGCGAGCTGGTGACCTCGTCGCCGCCCGAACGGGCCGCGCCACCGGGGCACGACAGTCACGAGCGGATCGACATGGAGCTGGTACTGAGCGGCTTGACGCCGCGCCAGCGCGCGATGGTCGTCCTTCGCTTCCTCGAAGACCTCTCGGTCTCTGAAGTGGCTTCGCTGCTCGGTGTCGCCGAAGGCACCGTCAAGAGCCAGACCGCCCGTGGTGTCGAAGCGCTGCGCGCCGTCCTTCCCGCGCCGACGAGCAAGGAGTAGTCATGGATGACCTCGATGTCCGCTCCGCACTGGCGGAGTACGTGACGGAAACCGAGCCTCCGTTAGGGCTCACTGGCGACGACGTGCTCACCGCAGGCCGACGGTCGCGGCGACACCGTCTCTCGGCGGCCGGGATCGCGAGTGCCGCGTTCGCCGTGGTGGCGATCCTGGGGGTCGCTTCCCTGCTGACCACACCGGTACCGCCTCCTTCGCCGCCGCAACCCGCCAAGCCCGTCCCGGTGGCTCGCTGCGGAGAGCGAGTCACCGGCGAGACCACACAGCAGGTCGTCGCCCGGTTGACCTGCGTGATCGGGACCGCGGTGCGAGCCCGGGTCGCACCGGAGGCCCAGATCGAAAACCTCCCGCAGCCCGGCGCGACCCCGCCATCCGATCCGTTTCACCTGACGGCCAAACGCACCGAAGAGAACGGAGAGGTGGGCACGGTCTACTACATGGACGTGCGCGTGAGTGACGACCGCGGAGCGGGTTCGGTTCACTTCCGGATAATTCCGCCCTTCGTCCACCTGATGACGAGCTGCGACGACAGAACCATTCCCAAGACGGCTTCGTGCTCCGCACATCAGCTTTCCGAGGGCCCCTTGCGGGAGACCGCAGACCGCAACGCGGAAGGGATGGTCGTTCTCACGACGCTGATAAGGACATCAGCCGGCACCATCTACATCGCCGCCGAAAACACCGGTGTCGTGGCGACCGGCGATGGTGTCCACCGGCCGGTGCAACGCGCCGAGCCACCGCTGACCTCGGCTCAGCTCCAGGAGATCGTGACCATGCCGGGTTTGGCGCCTTAGCGGCGAAGCGGGACGAGGTCGTCCGCGTGGACGACCTCGCGCCGCTGTTCCGCGGGGAGGTCGTGGCTGGAGCGCCCGATGAGGTCGGGAAGTTCGCCCGAGTCGAAGGCCACGACACCCCGCGCCACGGTCCGGTGCCGGAGGTCGACCAGGTCGACGACGTCGCCCGCCTGGAAGTCACCGTCGACGCCGGTGATCCCGGCGGCGAGCAGGGAACGGCGACGGCGGACGACGGCCATGACCGCGCCGTCGTCGAGGTGCAGCTTCCCGGACGCGCCCGCGGCGTAGCCCAGCCAGAACCGGCGGGCGGACAGGCGGGAGTCCGCGGCGGCGAACGCCGTGCCGACCTCGGCGGTGGTGAGCGCGCGGGCGGCTTCGGAAGCGGCGGCGAGGAGGACCGGGATCCCGGCGCCGGCGGCGGTGCGGGCCGCGGCGAGCTTCGAGACCATGCCGCCGGTACCGAGACCGGAGCTCGACATGCCGACCGTGATTCCGTCCACATCGGACTCACCGGCGACCTCGGCGATCTTGCGGGTCGCGCCGTCACGGGGGTCCCCGTCGTACAGACCGTCCACATCGGACAGCAGGACCAGTGCGTCGGCACCGATCAGGTGGGCCACCAGTGCGGCCAGCCGGTCGTTGTCGCCGAAACGGATCTCTTCGGTGGCCACGGTGTCGTTCTCGTTGACCACGGGAACCGCGCCGAGGGCCAGCAGCCGGGTGAACGTGTTCTGCGCGTTGCGGTAGTGCGCCCGGCGCACGACGTCGTCCGACGTCAGCAGAACCTGGCCCACGGTCAGGGAAAACCGGCCGAACGACTCGGCGTACGCGTGCGCCAGCGCCAGCTGGCCGACACTGGCCGCGGCCTGCTGGGTGGCGAGGTCACGCGGTCGCTTGCCGAGCGAGAGCGGCGCGAGTCCCGCGCCGATCGCGCCCGAGGACACCAGCACGATCTGCGTGCCGCGGGAGACCCGGTCGGCGATCGCGTCCACCAACGCGTCCAGCCTGGCCACGTCGAGACCGTCGCCGGCGGTGGTCAGTGCGGAGGAACCGACCTTGACGACCACCCGCTTCGCGTCGGCGATCGCCACCCGGGTTGAGCTCACTCGTCGTCCATCTCGTCTTCGTCTTCGACGCCGTCCGGACCGTCACGACGGATCCGGCGGGCTTCCTTACGCTCGGCGGCCCCGATCCGGCTGTTGTTCTCCAGCCGCACATCCGTGCCCCGGCCCGACATGTGCACCGCGACCCCGGCCGGGGTCGACGGCTCCCATTCGAACTGGACGTCGCCGATGGTGACCGGGCTGCCGGGTACGGCGCCCTTGCGGGCCAGCGCTTCTTCGACACCGAGCCGCTGCAACCGGTCCGCGAGGTAGCCGACGGCCTCGTCGTTGCCGAAGCTCGTCTGGCGGATCCACCGCTCAGGACGGACACCGCGCACGATGAAGGCGCCTTCCTCCTCCGGATCGAGCTCGACGGTGAAGCCCGCGTCGTTGACGGCCACCGGCCGCAGCACGACCTTCTCCGGCTCCGGTTCCGGCTGCTCGGCGCGGTACTTCTCGACCACGGCGGCGAGCGCGTAGGTCAGTTCCTTCAGCCCCTTGCGGGACGCCGTGGAGATCTCGAACACACTGAGCCCGCGGGCTTCCAGTTCCGGGCGGACGAACTCGGCGAGTTCCGCGGCGTCCGGGACGTCGATCTTGTTGAGCACCACCACTCGCGGCCGGTCGGCGAGGTCGCCGCCGAGGCTCGGGGTGTAGCGGGCCAGTTCCTCTTCGAGAGCGTCCATATCGGACAGCGGGTCGCGCCCGGGCTCGAAGGTGGCGCAGTCGATGACGTGCACCAGCACCGCGCACCGTTCGATGTGGCGCAGGAAGTCGAGGCCGAGGCCCTTGCCTTCACTCGCTCCGGGGATCAGGCCCGGCACGTCGGCCATGGTGAACACGGTCGATCCGGCGGTGATCACACCCAGGTTCGGCACCAGCGTGGTGAACGGGTAGTCGGCGATCTTCGGCTTGGCCGCGGACAGCACCGAGATCAGCGACGATTTGCCCGCGGACGGGAAGCCGAGGAGGCCGACGTCGGCGACCGAACGCAGCTCCAGAACGAGGTTCCGGCTCTCCCCCGGCTCGCCCAGCAGCGCGAATCCAGGTGCCTTGCGGGTGTTGGAAGCCAGCGACGCGTTGCCGAGGCCACCACGGCCGCCCTGCGCGGCGATGAAGGTGGCACCGGTGCCGACCAGGTCGGCCAGGATCTCGCCGTCCTCGGTCATCACGACGGTGCCCGACGGGACACGCATCTCCAGCGTGTCGCCCGCCGCTCCGGCACGGTTGCCGCCCTGGCCCATCTTGCCGTTGCCGGCGCGGGCGTGCGGGCGGAAGTGGAAGTCGAGCAGAGTATGCACGTTCGGGTCGACGATCAGCAGGACGTCGCCGCCGTTGCCGCCGTTGCCGCCGTCCGGACCGCCGAGCGGCTTGAACTTCTCCCGGTGCACCGAGGCGCAGCCGTTCCCACCGTCACCGGCGGTCAGGTGGATCACCGCGCGGTCCACGAAACGGGACGCCATGACTTGCCTCTATTCACTAGCGAGAAGGGATATACAAAACAAACGAGGGGTGGGCCCGGATATTCCGGCCCACCCCTCGTCAGAGGTTCTAACTAGAAGCCGAAATTCAGGCTTCGGACGGCACGATGTTGACCGTCTTGCGGCCACGCTTCTCGCCGAACTTGACCGCGCCGGCAGCCAGCGCGAACAGCGTGTCGTCGCCGCCACGGCCGACGTTCACGCCGGGGTGGAACTTGGTGCCACGCTGACGGATCAGGATCTCGCCCGCGTTCACCTCCTGGCCGCCGTAACGCTTGACGCCCAGTCGCTGCGCGTTCGAATCGCGACCGTTGCGGGAGCTGGACGCACCCTTCTTGTGAGCCATGGCTCAATCCTCTTTCTGACGAAGATCCGGAGAAAGTCCTACTTGGAGATGCCGGTGACCTCGACGCGGGTCAGCTTCTGCCGGTGACCCTGGCGCTTGTGGTAGCCGGTCTTGTTCTTGAACTTGTGGATCCGGATCTTCGGACCCTTGGTCTGCTCGACGACCTTGCCGGTGACCGAGACCTTCGCCAGCGCGTCGGCGTCCGTGGTGACGTCGCCACCATCCACGAAAAGGACCGCGGGGAAGGTGTGCTCGGTACCCGGCTCGCCTTCGAGC
The DNA here is from genome assembly GCF_001995215.1 of Amycolatopsis azurea DSM 43854. Lineage (GTDB taxonomy): Bacteria > Actinomycetota > Actinomycetes > Mycobacteriales > Pseudonocardiaceae > Amycolatopsis > Amycolatopsis azurea. The sequence continues at coordinate 209,756 of NZ_MUXN01000028.1, read as the reverse complement.
TTCTCGACCTCGACGACGTCGCCGACGGCCACCTTGTACTGCTTGCCGCCAGTCTTGACGATCGCGTACGCCGACACGGAAGTCTCCTGCTTACTCGACAACGGGTGGGGGCTTGCGTGACCGGCCCACCGGGAAGTCTCGGCGGTCCGGATTCTGCGCAAGGTGCCCGCCGCTAAGTGGCGGGCCGTTCTATAGGTTACGTGGGGCTCCCCGGTGCGATCACACCGGGGTGCCCCACGGTGTTCACTAGCTCTTTTCCGACGCCTTGACCGGCGGACCGGCCGGCCGTGAGGCCGCCCGTCGCGGACGACGGCGGGTGGTGGAGCGCCCGGCCGGGGCCGGGACGTCCACCTCGGGTTCGGTCTCCTCCGGAGCCGCGGGGGCCTCGGGCTCGGAAACCTCTTCCATCACAACTGCCTCCGGAGTCACCGGAACCTCGGGAGCTTCGGGCTCCGGGCCCGATTCCCCGACGACTGCGATCTCTTCCGCACGCGCGGCCGGAGCCTCGTCGTCCGGCGTCGTCACCGCCTCACCGGCGACCTCGGTCGCGGGCGCCTCGGCGACCGGCTCGGAAACCGGCTCGGCCGCGGCCTCCGCCGCCTGTTCGACGGTCGCTTCGGCAACAGGCTCGGAAGCCTCCTTCACCGGCTCAGCGGGCTTCTCCGCCGCCTGCTGGGCGTGCCCGTTGAGCGCGGCGCCTTCGACGTTCTCGGTGACTTCGTGCGGGTGCTCGCCCTTGGCCGCCTTGGCGGCGTTGGCCACGGCCTGGACCGCCGAAACCACCGACTCACGCTGACCGGAGGCCTGCGGAGCCTCGGCCTTGGCCGAGGCGGGCTCGTTCTGCCCCTGGTCCTCGCCCTTGTTGCGACCGCGGGACCGGCGGGAGCCCTGCTCCTTGCCGCCACCGCCACCGCCACCGCCGCCGTTTCCGCCACCGCCGTGGTTGTGACCGTTGCCGCCGCCACCGGTGCGCTGCGGCTCGGTCGAGACGACCACGCCGCGGCCCTTGCAGTGCTCACACGGCGTCGAGAACGCTTCGAGCAGCCCGGTGCCGATCTTCTTGCGGGTCATCTGCACCAGGCCGAGCGAGGTGACCTCGGCGACCTGGTGGCGGGTGCGGTCGCGGCCGAGGCATTCGGTCAGGCGGCGCAGCACCAGCTCACGGTTGGATTCGAGCACCATGTCGATGAAGTCGATGACGATGATGCCGCCGATGTCCCGGAGCCGGAGCTGGCGGACGATCTCCTCCGCCGACTCCAGGTTGTTCCTGGTCACCGTCTCTTCGAGGTTGCCACCCGATCCGGTGAACTTGCCGGTGTTGACGTCGATGACGGTCATCGCTTCGGTGCGGTCGATGACCAGGTAGCCGCCCGAGGGCAGCCAGACCTTGCGGTCCAGCGCCTTGGTGATCTGCTCGTCGATCCGGTGGTCGGCGAAGGCCGAGCCGGTGCCCGTGTACCGCTTGACCCGGTCCGCCAGGTCCGGCGCCACGTGCTGCACGTAGTCGTAGATGGTGTCCCAGGCCTTGTCGCCCTGGATCTCCAGCTTGGCGAAGTCCTCGGTGAACAGGTCGCGCACGACCTTGACCAGCAGGTCCGGCTCTTCGTAGAGCATGACCGGGGCGCTGTTCTTCTTGCCGCCGTTGCCGGCTTCGGCCTTCTCCTTGATGACGTCCCACTGCGCCTTGAGACGGCGGACGTCGCGGTCCAGCTCCTCCTCGCTGATGCCCTCGGACGCGGTGCGGATGATCACACCGGCGTCCTCGGGGACGATGCGCTTGAGGATGTCCTTCAGGCGGCGGCGCTCGTTCTCCGGGAGCTTCCGGGAGATGCCGGTGGCGCCGCCCGCGGGCACGTAGACCAGGAAGCGGCCCGGCAGCGAGATCTGCGTGGTCAGCCGGGCGCCCTTGTGCCCGACCGGGTCCTTGGTGACCTGGACCAGCACGGAGTCGCCGGTGGAGAGCGCCTGCTCGATCTTGCGGGCCTTGCCCTCGAGACCGGCGGCGTCCCAGTCGACCTCACCGGCGTAGAGCACGGCGTTGCGGCCGCGGCCGATGTCGATGAAGGCGGCCTCCATCGACGGCAGCACGTTCTGCACGCGGCCGAGGTACACGTTGCCGACGATCGAGCCGGTGCCCGACGAGGTCACGAAGTGCTCGCACAGGACGCCGTCCTCGAGGACGCCGATCTGCGTGGACTCGCCCTTCTCGGCGACGACCATGGTGCGCTCGACCGACTCGCGGCGGGCGAGGAACTCGGCCTCGGACAGGATCGGCGCGCGGCGGCGACCGGCCTCGCGGCCGTCCCGGCGGCGCTGGCGCTTGGCTTCGAGCCTGGTCGAGCCGCGCACGCTGCGGACCTCGTCCCGCGCGGGACGCTCGGTCTCGGCGGCCTTGGCCTGGCGCACGTGGGTGACCGTGTTGGGCGGGTCGTCGCTGGTGGACTCGGCGCTGTCGTCGTCCCCGCCCTTGCGGCGGCGTCGGCGACGGCGGCGCTTGCTGCCGTTGTCGGAATCGCCGTCGTTGTCCGAATCGGACTCCGTTGAACTAGACGCGGCTGAATCAGCCGCGGTGGACGCCTCTTCGGCGTTCTCGGTGGCGGCCTCGTCGGCGTCGGCGTCCTTGTCCTTCGCGCGCTGCTGACGGCCACGCGGGGCTCGCGGCTCTTCGGGCTGCTCGTCCTCGTTCTCGGGCTCGGCCGAGTTCTCGTCGCCGCCCTTGCCCCGGCCGCGACCACGGCGGCCGCGACGACGACGGCGACGGCCGTTGGCGTCGTCACCGTCCTCGTCGGTGCCGTGGCCCTCGGCCTCGTCGGTCTGCGTCTCGTCCTCGTCCGAAGTGGTCTCTTCGGCCGGGGTGAAGGCCGGCTCCGGCTTGCGGACGGGCTTCGCCGTGACGGGCTCCGGCGGCAGGAACACCGGCGACGGCGCGGCGAACACCGGGACGTGCGCGGCGGCCTTCGCGAGCCTTGTCGTCGGCTGCGGCGGCTCCGGGGTGACGGGGGCGGCCAGCGCGGGCGGGACACGCCGCGAAGGCGCCTCCACCGGCGCGGCGGGCTCCGGCTCAGGCTTCGACTCGGCCTTGACGGCCTTGACCTCGGGCTCGGCGGCCTTCGGGGCCTCGGCGGCGGGCGCTTCGACGGCCGGGGCCGCCTCGGCTTCGGGCTCGTCTCCGCTGGTGAGGGCTTCGGCGAGCTTGAGGGCCACATCCCGGGTGACGCTGGACTGCGCGCTGCGGACGGTCTCGCCGAGCTCACCGAGCTTGGCCATCAGTTCACGGCTGTTGGATCCCAGGAGCTTCGCCAGCGCGTGCACCCGGATCCGGGGAGGCAGTTCGGCCAGCTGGCCTGCGATGGGTGTGGCGGTATTCCCGCCGGTGACGGCGGGTGTGTCCGCGTTCGACATATATCTCCTCCGCCCCCGGGCGCGTCGGCTGGCTCACACCGGCTCGACGCGGCCGCGCAGGGGCCCCTTTCTGTTCGTTCCGCCGTGGTGGTCACCAGCAGCGGGAATCCTTGCCCGGCACCGCGACGGCGCCGGGATTGTCCGGGCGCCGCGTACGGCAAAAGGTCTGCTCGGCGGAGCGCTGGCCACGTTCGCGACATCGGGCCGCCCGCCACGTCGTCGAGCCGCATGCAGCGGCGACGCGTGTGGAGGATGTGCAGCACACCACCGGGCCACAGGACCGCGAGCGCCACCTCTCACGTGTGCCCGTCGGCCAGCGGCCACCGCGAGTATCCCACACCCGGGCCTCACTACGGTGTACTCGGTGCCACAGACCTGACTCCCGGGCGCGCCGCGGCCACCGGCCGAGGGAACTTCGCGGAAGAGCTTGTCGGCCCGGCCGAGGGTGGCTAGCGTGCCGCTCGGGGGTGCCGAACTCCAGCCCAGCCCAGGCCGCGGTGCTCTCGTTGTCCCCCTGTTTCTCCGGTGGGAGGTCCGGTGTCCCTGACGGGACGGTCCCTGCGAGCGGCCGTATGCGCCTTCCTGGTGCTCTGCGGCTCGGTCGCCGCTGTCCCGACGGCGGACGCGGACCAGTCTTGTCATCCCGAAGGACGGGCGCTGCGTTACGTCGTCGCCTTCGACCGGGGCACCTCCGAAGCCGAGGCCAGGGCGGCCATCACCGGTGGTTGCGGCAGCACGACGATCTACTACCCGCAGATCGCGGTGGCCGTGGCGAGCTCGGCCGACCGGGACTTCACGGAGCTGGTCCGGCCCGCCGCCGCGTTCAGCGCGCAGGCGGAACGGCTGGCGGTGCAGCGGGCCAACGGCACGCCTTCCGCCAAGGCCGCGCCCGCGCGCGCCGAACTCGAACCGACGGACCCGGCGAAGGTGCCTTCCGCCGACCGCACCGGCGAGCAGTGGGACATGCGCGCGATCGGCGCCGACAAGGCGCACGCGATCGAACCGGGCAGCCCGGACGTCGTCGTCGGTGTCCTCGACTCCGGCGTCGACGCCACCCACCCGGACCTGGCGGCCGCCCTCGACCCCGGCAAGTCCGCGGGCTGCCTGACCGGCGCGCCCGACCGGAACTGGGCCGCGACGACGTCGGTGCACGGCACCCATGTGGCGGGGATCATCGCCGCGGCCGACGACGGCAAGGGCGTCACCGGGGTGGCGCCCGGCGTGCGGATCGCGTCGGTGAAGGTGATCGACGACCGCGGCTACGCCGACCCGGAGGCCGCCGTCTGCGGGCTGATGTGGGCGGTTTCACAGGGCATGGCCGTGACGAACAGCAGCTACTACGTCGAGCCGTGGTCGCTCTCGTGCTCTCACGCCGACGAACGGGGCGTGGTGAACGAGGTCATGGCCCGCGCCGCCGAGTACGCGACCTCGGCGGGCACGCTCAACGTCGCGGCGGCGACCAACGAAGCCGTCGGGCTCGTGCCGTCGCCGCAGTCGGGCGCCCGGCCTCAGACCACCGGCTGCCAGGCGTTGCCCGCCGGCCTGCGGGACGTGGTCGCGGTGTCGTCCGTGAGCTCTGAACGGGTCAAGGCCGGCTACAGCTCGTACGGGCTGGGCGTGATCGACGTGACCGCACCCGGCGGCGAGACCGGCGAGTGCGTGCTTTCGACCGTTCCCGGCGGGTACGCGCCGCTGTGCGGGACGTCGATGGCGGCGCCGCACGTCGCCGGTGTCGCGGCGTTGCTCGCTTCGAAGCACCCCGGCCACGGTGCCCGCCAGCTGAGGCGGTCGCTGGACGCCCAGGCGACCCCGATCGCGTGTCCGGCCGACTACGACCTGACCGGCGACGGCACGCAGGACGCGTACTGCACCGGATACGCCGGGTTCAACGGCTTCTACGGGCACGGGATGGTCGACGCGCTGGCCGCGGTGGCGCCCCGGCGGACCGGCTCCAACCCGGCCCGGTGAGCTAGCGCAGCAGGAGCTTGCCGAACCGCTTCGACGACGCGTAGATCCCGACCGCCGCGAGCGCCAGCAAGTACGCCACGTTCCCGACCATGCTCCACGACAGGACGCCGACCGACAGCCCGCGCATCAGCTCGATCCCGTGGTAGAGCGGGAAGATCTGCACGATCCACTGGATCGCCGTCGGGTAGACCGACAGCGGGTAGAACGTCGTGGAGAACAGGAACAGCGGCATCAGCACGAGGTTGATGTAGTCGAACTGCGAAACCGACCGCAGGAAGGTCACCAGCACGATGCCGACGGCCGAGAACGCCATCGCGACCAGCAACGCCGCCGGGATCATCAGCACGGCCCACCAGGAGCCGGGCAGGCCCATCGCGGTCATCACGCCGAGGAAGGTCACCGAGTAGACCCCGCCGCGCAGCACCGACCAGCCGACCTCGCCGAGCGCGATGTCCAGCGGCCCGATCGGGGTGGCGAGCATGGCGTCGTACAGCTTGGCGTACTTCAGTTTGAAGAACAGGTTGTACGTCGAGTCCATGATCGCGCCGTTCATCGCCGACGCCGCGAGCAGGCCGGGCGCGACGAAGGCGACGTAGCTCATCACCTGGCCGCCGGGACCGACGACCTCGCCGACGAGTTTCCCGAAGCCCAGCTGGAAGGCCATCAGGTAGAACAGCGGCTCGAAGGCCCCGGACACGAACAGCATCCAGACGTGCGAGTAGGTCAGGAAGGTGCGTTCCAGCACCGCCTTCGACCGGCCGCTGTACAGCGACGGCGGCAGGACGCGCAGCAGCACTCCGCGCCGCGGGTCACCGGTGAGCACTGTCATCTCAGACCACCAGCCGTCGGTAGAAGTACTTGTGCGCCAGCGCCCAGCCCGCCCCGGCCAGCACGACCAGGAAGGCGAGGTGCCCCAATGTGGCGAGCGGGCCGACGGTGCCGAGACTGACCGCCCTCGCGGCCTCGTTTCCGTGCCACAGCGGGGAAAGCCAGGCGATCCACATCAGCGGCGCCGGCAGTTCGGTGATCGGGAAGAACGTGCCGGAGAACAACGTCATCGGGATCAGGACGAAGCGGAACACCAGGCCGAACCGGGAGCCTTCGTCGTAGGTGGTCGCGGCCAGCGCCATCACCGGGGTGCCGCAGGCGATGCCGGTGAGCGTCCCGATCAGGATGACCACGAGCGCGCCGAAACTCGTCCAAGACCCGAAGAGCGCCGCGATGACGGCGTAGATCGTGCCCGCGAGCGTCAGCCGGAGGCTGACCCACATGATCTGGCTGCCGAGCACCTGGCCCGGTGTGATCGGGGTGGCGGTGACGGCGAGGTAGTCCTGCTGCCACTTGAAACCCGACAGCACCGGATAGCTCGACTCGCCCACCGCCAGCTGCGCCGCGCCGGCGACGAGCAGCGCGGGGGCGACGTACTCCAGGTACGAGAACCCGCCCGTCGCCGCGCCCGCCTGGACCTGCGAGCCGAACCCGAGCCCCATCGCGGCCAGGAACAGCACCGGTTGCAGGCCGGTCGAGTACAGGGTGGACAGCCAGTACCGGCGATACCACATCCAGTGGCCCTCGACCCGCAGCCAGGCTCCCGCCCAGCGCGAGACCACCCGGCCCGTCGACGCCTTCGTCTGTGCCGTGGTCATCAGTCGACCAGCGTCCGGCCGGTGAGCCGGAGGAAGACGTCCTCCAGTGAGCTCCGGCGGACCAGGCTCGACAGCGGACGCAGCCCGCGCGCGTGTGCCTGTTCGAGGGTGGACTCGCCGGTCATCGTGTAGAGCAGGACGCGGTCGGGCAGCACCTCGACGCGTTCGGCGAGGCCCTCGATCTGCTTCGCGGCCGCCTCCTGCTCGCCGTTCGGGAAGCGGAGTTCGACGACCTCGCGGGTGGAGTACCGGCTGATCAGGTCCGCGGGCGAGCCCTCGGCGGCGATGCGGCCGTTGTCCATCACGACCAGCCTGTCGCAGAGCTGCTCTGCCTCGTCCATGTAGTGGGTCGTGATGATCAGCGTGGTGCCGCCCGCCTTGAGCCGGAACAACCTGTCCCACAACAGGTGGCGGGCCTGCGGGTCCAGCCCCGTGGTCGGCTCGTCGAGCAGGAGCAGTTCCGGGTCGTTGACCAGGGACCGCGCGATGGTCAGCCGCCGCTTCATCCCACCGGAGAGCGAATCGACCTCGGCGTTCGCGCGGTCGGTGAGCTGGGCGAACTCCATCAGCTCTTCGGCCTTGCTCCGCACGTGCGCGCGGGAGAGGCCGAAGTAGCGGCCGTAGATCTGCAGGTTCTGCCGGACGGTCAGCTCGGTGTCCAGGTTGTCCTGCTGCGGCACCACACCGAGCCGGGCGCGGATCTTCGGCCCCTCGACGTCCGGATCCATGCCGAGGACCCGCAGATCACCGTCGGTGCGCGGGGACACGCTCGCGATCATCCGCATGGTGGAGGACTTGCCCGCGCCGTTGGGCCCGAGGAAGCCGAACGCCTCCCCAGGGCGGACCTCGACGTCGATCCCGCGTACGGCCTCGAAGTCGCCGAAACGCTTGACCAACGCCTTCGCCTGGACCATCGCCGATTCGTGCTCTGAGTCACCCACGGTAGGCACCCTAGAACCTGGCACCGACAAAATTCGACCGGTTTATCCGGCCTCTTGTTGGACGATGCCCGCTCGTCGATACTCACCGACCATGAGTCTCAAGTCCCGAATCGCCCTGTTGTCCGTTTTTGTCAGCGCCGGGCTCTTGGTGGCGCCCGCCGCCCAAGCGGTCGAGAGCACCGCTGCCGAGACCACTGTGGACGGTCGGACCGTCGACCCGCGGCCCTCCACCGCCAAGCTGGCCTTCGAACTGCACAAGCTGGCCGTGCTCAGCCACGGCAAGATCCGGGTGGACCGGATCGGCCGCAGCAACGAGGGCCGTCCGGTGTGGGCGGCCAGGGTCGGCCACGGCAAGACGCGGATCCAGTACGTCACCCAGCAGCACGGCGACGAGCCGCTCGGCACTCCGGCCGCGCTCGAGTTCCTGCGCAAGGTCGGCGTCGAAAACAGCTCGTGGGCCAGGAAACTGCTGGCGAAGGTCACCGTCGACATCGTCGTGCGCGCCAACCCCGACGGTCACGAACGCGACTGGCGCTACAACTACGACCCGGACGCCACTCCCGAATACGGGGAGAAGGGCAAGGGCTACGACATCAACCGCTACCACGATCCGGCCGTGGCGCCGAAGGACAACCCGGCCACCGAGGCGGGCCTGATCCAGCGGCGGAACGCGTCGTTCCGGCCGGACATCATGGTCGACTACCACATGCAGGGCCGTTATCGGGATGCGAACGGCAAGGAGATCACCGCTTCCACGCTGTGGCCGACGAACGCGGGCGTCGAACCGTCCGATGTGGACTTCGCGAAGCAGATCTCGGTCGTGGTGCAGCGGTCGATCGACGGCAACGGCGGCTACGTCTCGCAGTACCCCGGCGGTGACTACCAGGGCATCGCGCGCAACGGGTACGGGCTGCTCGGCAACGGCAGCGTGCTGATCGAACTGAGCCTCATCCCGGAGCGGGAGCAGCAGCAGATCCGGGACGCGCTGGCCTCGATGCTCGCGATCGCCCGGAGCGCGGCCGACGGTTCGGTGCGGAAGGTGGATCCGGCCGCCGCGGACGCGATCCCGCCGCGGGGTCCGGCGCTGCCTGGCACGGTCGAGGAGGCGCACGAAGCCGCCTGACGCGGTGGGTGGTCGCGGGGTGGCGATTCGGATTGGAAAGGGGTCGTGCCAGTCCGGCAGCCGGGGCATTCAGATGATCACTGTGCCGTGTCGCCGGGACCGCTGGGTCGGGGTGGTTGTGTTGTGAAAGCCACTTTCGCAACCTTCAACGTTGCGAAAGTGGCTTTCACAACTCCGCGCTGGGCTGATCAAGGCCGTGCCGACCACGTCCGGTGTTAGGCGACGTGACGGACCCAGTAGGTAGGTGAATGCGAGTCCGCTAGAACCCGAATCGCCACTCACGACCCACTTGACCGAGGCGGGGAAGTCCCCTTCTCACCTCACGGTGACCGACAGGCTCCGCGTCACCCCGTTGACGGTGACCGAAAGGTTCGCCACCCCCGGCCGCAGCGCGGTCAGCACCCCGGTCGCCGGGTCGAAGGACGCGACGTCCCACGGCATCGCGGGCAGGAAGCCGTCGGCGACGTGCGTGCCCCAGCCGCCCTTCCAGTCCGCGCTGACCGGGTACGAAACCGGCACCTGACGTGCTCCCTGCGTCACCACGGCCCGGACGTCCGCCTTCTCACCGCGCGCCAGCGACGACGGCCCGGAGATCGCCAGCGAGTCGACGTTCGGCCGCGTCTCGAACCGCACCGGCTGCGCCTTGTCCCCCGGCTCGAACCGGACCATCGTCCAGCCGACGAACCCGCCGTCGCCGGGGGCCGCCGCGGGCGACTTCCCGGAGTTGCCGTTCACCAGGTACGGCACGCCGTCGACGCGCGACAGGTTGAACACGCCGGCGTGCGAGGCGATCGCGGCCGCCTGCTTCCCCGATTCGCGCTCGAAGGCGGTCAGCCAGCCGGTCAGCATGGCGGCTTCCTTGCGGTCGGCCAGCTGCGAGTTCCCGGTGGGGCTGGGGTCCTTGACCGGATGGTGCATCGCGACGACCACGCCGCGAATCCGCCTGTCCGCCTTCGCGCCGTCCAGCGCCTCGCGCAGCATCCGGATCTGGTCGAACCCGCCCGCGCGCAGCGAACCGCGCGAGGAGTCCATCAGCACCAGCCTGATCCCGGCGATGTCGGCGACGCGGTGCGTCTCCCCGAACGCCGCCTGAAACTCCGTGATCCCGTGCCCGCCGTCGGCCTCGTGGTTGCCCGGGACGTAGTACCAGGGCGCCTTGCCGACCAGTTCCTGATCGATGACCGAACGAGCCAGCGCGAAATCGGCGGCCGTGCCGCGGTCGACGAAATCGCCGTTGATCAGCACGAGATCCGGTTTCGCCGCCACCGCCTCGCGCAGCGCGCGCCGCGCCTGGGCGACCAGCGGGCCGTCCGGCTGGTCGGCGGTGAACTGCGCGTCGCTGACCACGGCGATCCGCAGGCCGCCGGTCGCGACGCCGTCGGTGATCAGCGCGGGATCACGCGGCGCCGGGTCGGCGGGGACGGCGGCCGCGGGCGCGACCTCGAAGGTGAGGTCGTCGAAGACCAGCCGTCCTTCGTACTGCTGGTCCGGAACGTTCTCGACGGCGTAGAACTTCGTCAGCCGCTGCCCGTCGGGGAGCCCGGCCGGGATCGCCGCGCGGATGTAGCGCCAGCCCGTCCAGTCGACACTCAGCGAAAGGTCCACAATGGACGGTACGTTGGCGGCGTCGCGGAGTTCCGCCCGCAGCCAGGCGCCCTTCGCGTCGCCGTTGACCCACAGGCCGACACGCTGGGTGCCGGGCGGCAGCGCGATCGGCGCCGCCGAGTTGACGTAGGCCGCGCGTGTGGCGTTGGTCCCGGTCAGCCGGTAGTCCAGCGCGAGACCGCGTCCGCCGTCACGGCCGGACGCCTCGGAAAGCGCGGCGCCGACGACGGCGGGGAAGACACTGGCGGACCAGCCCGCCGGGCCGTCCAAGGGCGCCGCCACGCGGGATTCCGTGCCGACGGACGCCGCCAGATGCGTCACCTTCCCGCCGGCGGTGGCGGTGATCGCCGAAGCGCCCGAAGCCTTCAGCGCGGTGACCGCGAACCCGTCGCCGGACGGCTCGATCCGCACCACCGAGGGGTCGTAGTCGAGTTTGACGTCGTCGGGCTCGACCCACGTGCCGTAGCCGTCGGCGTCGTAGCCGAAGACCTTGAAGGTGCTCTTCGCGCCTTCGCCGGACAGCGCGACCTGCTCGGTGCTGGTGCCCAGCCGGACCGGTGAGCCGAGGACGTTCAGCGTCGTCTTGCCCAGGACGCCGCCGCGCTTCGCCAGGACGTCGACGTTCGCGGGCGCGTCCGGCCGGAACCGGTCGGCGTGCGCGGTGAAGACGTCGCCGGTCACGGTGCCGCGGAAGGGGTTCGTGCTGATCCACTGGGCCCTGCCGTCGACGGCGGCGCCGGTCTCGTCGTGTCCCCCGGCGACGAGTTTCCGGGTCAGCCCGGAAAGCACTCGCGTCGCGTCGGTGGTGTCCTGCGCGGGATGCGGCGAGAACCCGGTCAGCCGCCCGCTGCCGGGCACCGTGGCGACGCCGATCCCGTTGGGCACCAAGCGTTCCCCGCCGTCCGACGGCGAGTTGCGCACCAGCGGCGACTTCTCGCCCTCCTCGCGGGCGAGCATGGTCGAGGACCCGCCGCCGTCGAGGTTGAGGGCGTCGTCCGCGCCGAGCGACTTCATGTGGCGGGCGAGTTCCAGTTCCGTCATGCCACGACTGTCCGCCTGACGGCCGTCGACGGTGGCCAGCCACATCTTCGTGCCGTCGGCGGAGAACCCGACCGCGGTGCGGGGGTGCATGGCGACGTTGTCGACCGGCTGGATCGCGCCGTCGCGCAGCAGGACGATGTTGCCGCCGACGGAGACGGACAGCTTCCCGGCGTCGCTCTTCGGCGCGTACGAAACGCCCACGCGGTCGCCGGTCTTCAAGGCGGACAACGCGTCCACGCCGCCGTCACGGGCGAGCAGGACCGTGCTCCCGGCGGCGATCGGTCCGTCCGCGGGCTGCGGCCGCACCTGCGTGACGACCCCGTCCCGCAGCTCGATCTCGACGACACGCTGCGCGCCCGCGACCGAGGTCCGGCGCGAAGCCGCGCCCCACAACGGCGTGTAGACGCCGATCGCGCCTCCGCTCAGCACGGGGCTGTTGAAGTTCGACGCGGGAACGACCTTGCCGTCGGGCAAGGTGATCGACGCGTCGAGGAACACCTCCGCGAGGCGCGCCTTGCCTTCCTCGGTGATCGACGCGGTCAGGTTGTGGCCGCGCGCGGGCGCCGTCTGGAGTTTCCCGGCGTCGACGCCGACGCCGATCGGCGCGCCGCTGGCGTTGATGTCGAAGAAGTCCCCGTTGACCCCGGCGACCGCGCCCGCCCTGGCGACCTGCTGCGAAAGCGGTGTCCGCGCGGAAACCGTGCCAGGGCTGAGATACGTCGGCTTGAGCGTCTTGCTGGTCAGGTCGACGGCGAGGGTGTCGCCGCGGATCCAGCCCGCCGGGTCGTACCGGTCGAACTCGGTGAGGCTCAGTCCCGGCGCCACGCGCGAAGTCGCGCTGGTGGTGACGAGACCGTCGTCGGGCGCGGCCACGGCGTACGCGGACGGGCCCTCCTTCGCCGAGGAGCCCTCGGGGGCGGCTTCGACAGGTGCCGGACCGAGCGGGGCGGTCAGCGGATCGGCGTGCACCGGTGCGGCGACGAGTAGTCCGGGCAGCAGGGCAGCGAGCAACAACAGGCGTGATCTTCTCACGAAAAACCCCACGATCGAGTGACAGACGGCTCAGCTCAGCACAGCGGACGCGAACCGCCAGGAGAAGACCCCGAGGTGAACGTGAACCGAACGGCGTAGGGCGCCGAAGCTCAGGGCGTGAACGGTCCGGCGAGGAAGGTTTCCGCCGCGTCGACGTCGCCGGTGATCTTCAGGCCCGAGCCGTCGAGCTCGACTCGTTGCCACAGCAGCAAGTCCAGCCCTTCCGCGGGCCCTTCGACGACGGCGCCCGCCGCTTCCGCGGGGTCTGCCCGCCGGGAGCTGGGGACGTCGTTTTCGCCCGGCGGTGTGATCAACCAGGCGTGTCCGGTGTCGGACGTCTTCAGCAGCAACGGAACGGTGACCACGGGCGGGGTGTGCCAGCGCTTCACCTTCGGCAGCATGCCGAGGAGGACCTCGTCCGCGCCGTCGGCGGCGATGAACGGGTCGAGGGTGTGTTCGGTCCCTGCCGCGCGGTGCGCGTCGAGCAGATGCACCGCGGTCTCGTGGACCTGGCGGCGGAACCAGAAGGCCTTGGTCTTGGCGGCGGCGGTGAAGTTCCAGGCGCCGTCTTCCGGGGACGCCTCGCGCATGGCCTCGACGAGACCGTCCGCGCATCCGGCGTACCAGGTGGCGAGATCCGCGTCCGGTTCGACGGCGAAGTCCTGCGGGGCGGGCTCGCCGGTCCGGACGATCACCGTCGCCCAGCGGTGGACGTTGCCGAGGTGGACGACCAGGTCACGAAGGCTCCAGTCACCGCAGCACGGGACGGGTGCGGCGTGGTCCCCGGTGCGCGCCACCTCCGCGAAACCGGTGGTGAGCTCCCGCAGTCGTGCCAGGTACTCGTCCGGTGTCATCGACAACCCCCAGGTCCGTGGATGACGCGGTCTTCCCGCGCCATCCACGAGTGTGTCAGACCTCGGGGAACCAGAGCTTGAGTTCGCGCTCGGCCGACTCCGGGGAGTCCGAACCGTGCACCAGGTTGTACTGGGTCTCCAGCGCGAAGTCGCCGCGCAGGGTGCCCGGGGTGGCCTTCTCGACCGGGTCGGTGCCGCCGGCGAGCTGACGGAAGGCGGCGATGGCGCGCGGGCCCTCGACGGCGATCGCGACCAGCGGGCCCGAGGTGATGAACTCGAGGAGGTCGCCGAAGAACGGGCGCTCCTTGTGCTCGGCGTAGTGCTCCTCGGCGACCGAGCGTTCGACGGTGCGCAGTTCGAGGGCGGCGAGCTTCAGGCCCTTGCGCTCGATGCGAGCGATGACCTCGCCGACGAGGCCGCGCGCGACGCCATCGGGCTTGACGAGGACCAGCGTGCGTTCAGTCACGGCGGTATTTCTCCTTGGGTGGGTTTCGTGCTATTCGCCCGGAGCCTACTGGGTGCTTCGACGCTCACTTCACGTCGGACCAGGGAATGGCCTCGATCCGCTCCATGTGCTCCTCGCCCCACGCCCCGAGGACGGCCATCGCGCTGTTCAGCGAGTCCCCGAACTCGGTCAGCGAGTACTCCACCTTCGGCGGGACCTGGTGGTACACCTCGCGTCGCAGCAGTCCGGTGGCCTCCATCTCGCGCAATTGCAGGATCAGCACCCGTTCACTGATACCGGGTACCGCGCGCCGCAACTCCCCGAAACGCACCGGCCCCTCCTGAAGCGCGAACAGGATGAGCCCTTTCCATTTGCCGCCCATGACGGCGATCGCGGCATCGAGCCCGCAGGTGAACGTGCGGTTCTTGATCATCGCATCACTTACCTTTTTGTCAGTACCTGGCAAATTAGTAGGTACTTGATCGAATGTACGCGACGCCTCAGCCTGGAGTCATCCGAAGATTTCCTTTGACTGGAGCGAAAAATGTCGAAAACGCCGGTGACCGTCGTCGGACTCGGTTCGATGGGCTCGGCCCTGGCACGGGCCTTCCTCGCGGCGGGACATCCGACCACCGTGTGGAACAGGACGGCCGCGAAGGCCGATCCCCTTGTCGCGCTGGGAGCGCGCCGGGCGGGAACGACCGAAGACGCGGTGCGCGCGAGCCCGCTGATCATCACCTGCCTGACCACCTACGAGAACACCCGCGAGGCCTTGGCGCCGGCTTCACTGACGGGACGCGCTTTGGTCACCTTGAACACCGGCTCACCGGCGGGGGCCCGCCGGATGGCCGAATGGGCGGTGGGTCGTGGCGCGCGATTTCTCGACGGCGCGGTCAAGAACATCCCGTCGGCCGTCGGCGCGCCGGACACCCTGCTGTACTACGGCGGAGACAAGGCGGTCTTCGACGAACACGTGCACACGTTGCGGGTACTGGGCGGTGACACCGTCCACCTCGGTGAGGAGACCGATCTCGCGGCGCTGTACGAAATAGCCGTCGGCGGCACCCTGCTGCCCGCGCTGGTCGGGTTCTTCCAGGGTGCCGCCGCGCTGCGGTCGCGCGGGCTCGAAGCCGAAACGCTGCTGCCGTACGCGACCAAGTGGTTCGAGATGATCATCTCGGCGCTTCCCATGTACACCAAGGAAATCGACAGCCGCGACTACTCGGAGCCGTCTGCGTCGGTGAACATCTTCCACGCCGGCGCCGCCGCCGACCTCGAACTGGCCGAGGAAGGCGTCGACGTCGACTGGCAACGCCCGTTGCACGACCTCGTGCGGCGGGCCGCCGAGGCCGGGCACGGCGACCGCAGCATCGCGGTCCTGACGGAACTTCTCAGCGTTGGGGTTGAATGGTCTTCGACCACAGCGAAGCGCCCGTAGCGTCCCGCAGATCGACCGTGAGCGCGCCACTCCGCCCGTCGATGTTCACCTCGCCGAAGTGCTGGAAGCCGTCGGCGGGCGAGGTGTTCGCGGCGGGCGGGGCGTGCACGAACACCGCTTCCGGCCCGAAGGTGGGGTCGAGCGTGTTCGGGCCGAACGCGCCGGCGTTGAGCGGACCGGAGACGAACTCCCAGAACGGGTCGAAGTCGGTGAAGGAAGCGCGATCCGGCGAGTAGTGGTGCGCCGCGGTGTAGTGCACGTCGGCGGTCAGCCAGACGACGTTGCGCACCCGGCGCCGCGCGATCTCCCGCAGCACCCAGGCGAGTTCGGTCTCGCGGCCGCCGGGTGCGCCGGGCAGGCCGTTGGCGACGCCTTCGATGCCCTTGCCGTCCGGGACGGTGAGGCCGATCGGGAGGTCGGCCTGGACGATCTTCCAGGTGGCGGTGCTGCGGTCGAGCGCGTCGACGAGCCAGCGCGCCTGACGGTCGCCGAGGATGCGGCCGGGCTGGGTCTGGTCCGCGGTGTTGGCGTCCTTGTAGGTCCGCATGTCCAGCACGAAGACCTCGGCGCGGGAGCCGTGCCGGAAGTTGCGGTACACCCGGCCGTCGACGGCCTGGCGCCGGTCGATCGGGTGCCATTCGTGAAACGCCTGGAACGCCCGCGCGGCGAGCACGTCGACACGTTTCTCGGTGTATTCGGGGCGGTCGTTGAGGATCTCACCGGGGTACCAGTTGTTCACTACTTCGTGGTCGTCCCACTGGACGTAGGCGGGCACGTTCGCGGTGAAGCGCTTGAGGTTGTCGTCGAGGAGGTTGTAGGCGAACTGGCCGCGGTACTCGTCGAGCGTCTCGGCGACCTTCGACTTCTCCGGGGTGACGATGTTGCGCCACACGCGACCGCCGGGCAGCGCGACGGTCTCGGTGAGCGGCGCGTCGGCGTAGACCGTGTCTCCACAGTGGAGGAACAGGTCCGGACGGCGGTCGGCCATCGCGCGGTAGATCGTCATCCCGCCGCGTTCGGGGTTGATGCCCCAGTTCTGCCCGGCGACGTCACCGGACCACACCAGGCGGACGTCCGAGCGGCCGATCGGCGCCGTGGCGAACCGGCCGGTGACGGCCTCGCTGCACGTCCGGCCGTCGAGGGATTCGGCGGTCACGCGGTAGTGGACCTCGGTCCCCGGCAGCAGACCGGCGACGCGGACCTTGCCGGTGCCGCCGGTCTCCGGGCTCATCACCGGCCCGCGCACGCGGCGCGCGCGGCGGAACGAAGGGTCCCTGGAGATCTCCACGATCAGCCGCGAGGGCCGGTCGGCGCGCGACCAGACGATGCCGGAACCGGTGGTGACGTCGCCGGACTGGACACCGTGGGTGAGCACCGGGCGGCCGCCGCGGATCAGCGGGACGGGGTTCGCGGTCGCGGTCTCGGTGGCGGTCGCGGTTCCGGGGAGGATCAGGCCGCCCGCGACGGCTCCGGCGCCGGTGAGACCGGCCTTGAGCAGCGTGCGGCGATTGTGGTGGGAAGCGGTCATGGCGCGGTTCTATCCCGCGGCCACGGCCGGTGGGCCAACTGCGGTTGGCCTGGTGATGAACGAACACGGCGTCCACTCACGGCCACTCAGCGTGGGGTCTCGTGAGTGGTAAGCGGGGACGGGCTGGGGAACGCAAGGAGGTCAAGTGCTGTGAAGGGCCCTTTCGCCGCATCGCTTGCGGCGAAAGGGCCCTTCACCTCGCGGCTGCTGTTACGGGCGCCACGAGTGCGGATCGGGGTGAGCGACGGGTGTTCTTGTGGTCGATGTGTCTGGTGGGGCGGGTGAGGTGTCGGTCGAGGGGGTCGTGAGCGGTGAATGGGGCCAGGGCCAAGTGTGTGTCTTAGGTACCTACTGGGTTCGGCCGCGGTCGGTCGCAGGCATGGTCCGTGAAGGCCTCCTTGAGGGACCCTGGGTCCCTCAAGGAGGCCTTCACGGACTCGGGATCGCCACTTTCGCCCCATATGCACCAGCAGTCACAGCGCCGCGAGTGAAGGCCCCCTTCCCTCTCGGCTCAGCCGAGGAAACTCGACCTTCACACCTTGCCAAGTACATGAAGGCCGCCTTC
>NZ_MUXN01000028.1:0-192141 GCF_001995215.1 Amycolatopsis azurea DSM 43854 | reverse complement strand
GAAGGCGGCCTTCATGTACTTGCAGACGGGTAAGCGCACGTACCGCATCGGTCAAGTGAGTCGTGAGTGGCGATCCGTGAGAACACGAATCGCCACTCACGACCCCCCTCGGCCTGGCGCGGTCTGGTGGGTCGGCGGCGTTGTGAAAGCCACCTTCGCAACGTTGAAGGTTGCGAAGGTGGCTTTCACAACGTCCGAAGACATGCCTATTGGGGTTGCTGCTGCTGGCTCGGCAGGGTTCCGGCCGCCATCCGCCGGGCCACGTCCCGCCGCAGCCACAGCAGCCACAGCCAGATCCCGAGGAAGATGACCCCGAGGATCGCCACGGCGGGCAGCGCGACGAAGAACGCGATCAGCGCGACCTGGAGGGCGAGCACCGCGGGCACCGCCCACGGCTTCTTCAGGAAACCGCACAGCACGATCAGCGCGACCGCGATCACGATCACCGACCAGCCGGTGAGCGAGCCGACCCCGCCGCCGAGTTTCGCCACCACCGGCAGCGCGAGCGCGACGGTGATGCCCTCCATGATCAGGGAACCGGCCATCACGCCGCGGAAGGACTTCATCGGGTCCTTGGCGGGTGGTTTCGGGGTCTCGTCGGTCACGCCGGCTCCTTACCGAACAGGGTCCTGGCCTCGCCGACCGTGACGACCGAGCCGGTGACCAGCACGCCTCCGCCTGCCAGGGGTTCCTCGGGGTCGTCGCTCTGCTCGACGAGGCCGATGGCGGTTTCGATCGCGGCGTCCAGGCTGGGTTCGGCCACGACGCGGTCTTCGCCGAAGATCGAGATGGCGATGTCGTTGAGTTCGTCGAGCGGCATCGCGCGCGGGGACGAGTTCCTGGTGACGACGATCTCGGAGACGACCGGTTCGAGGGCGTCGAGGATGCCCCGCGCGTCCTTCTCGGCCATCACGCCGACCACGGCGGCGAGGCGCCGGAAGGCGAACTCCTCGGCGACGGTGGTGGCGAGCGCCTTCGCGCCGTGCGGGTTGTGGGCGGCGTCGAGCAGCACGGTCGGTGCGGCGCGGACGCGCTCCAGCCTGCCGGGGGTCTCCACCTCGGCGAAGGCCTCGCGGACGGCTTCGACGACCAGTTGCTTGTCCTTGCCCGCGCCGAAGAAGGCTTCGACGGCGGCCAGCGCGAGCGCGGCGTTGGCCGCCTGGTGCGCGCCGTGCAGCGGCAGGAAGATCTGGTCGTAGACCCCGCCGAGGCCCTGGAGCTTCAGCATCTGGCCACCGACGGCGACCTCGCGTTCCAGCACGCCGAACTCGCTGCCCGCACGGGCGACGCTCGCGTCGACCTCGACGGCGCGTTCCAGCAGGATCTTCTGCACTTCGGGGCTCTGCTCGGCGATGACCGCGACGCTGCCGGGCTTGATGATCCCGGCCTTCTCCACCGCGGCCTTGGCCGGATCGCCGCCGAAGTACTCGACGTGGTCGACGCCGATCGGCGTGATGACGGCGACGTCGCCGTCCACGACGTTGGTGGCGTCCCAGGAGCCGCCGAGGCCGGTCTCGACGACGGCGGCCTCGACGGGCGCGTCGGCGAAGGCGGCGAACGCCATCCCGGTGAGCACCTCGAACTTGCTCATCGGCACCGCGTCGGGCCCTCCCGCGTTGTCGACCATGGTCACGTACGGCGCGACGTCGCGGTACAGGTCGACGTACGCGGCGGCGGAGACGGGGGCGCCGTCCAGCGCGATCCGCTCGGTGACCAGCTGCAGGTGGGGGCTCGTGTACCGGCCGACGCGCAGGCCCATCCGGGTCAGCAGCGCGTCGATCATCCGGGTGGTCGAGCCCTTGCCGTTGGTCCCGGCGACGTGCAGCACCGGGTAGCCGCGGTGCGGTTCACCCATGAGGTTGACCAGGGCCGCGATCCGGGCGAGGGACGGCTCGATCTTGGTCTCGGGCCAGCGCTGGTTCAGCTCGGCCTCGACGGCGAGCAGTTCGCGGCGCGCCTGCTGCCCGTTCGGGTCGGCCGGGGCGAACTCGTCGCCCTGGTCGTCCAGTTCGTGCAGTTCCACGTCCTCCGGGGCGACGAGGTCCGGCACGGGCCCGAGCGCGAGGTTGTCCCCCAGCTGCCCGATCCCGCCGATCCCGCCGCCGGCGCCGCCGCCCGCCTGGTACGCGGCGTCGGGTGCGTCCAGATCCGGGTCGGTGTCGTCGGACGGATCGTGGGCGCGTGCCCCCAATTCGTCGACACCGGCGAAACTGTCCAGATCTGCCAGGTCCGGGGATTCCCTGAAATCTTCGGAATCCCGGCCGTCACCTCGCGGCACGAACTCTCCTCTTAGCCTTGCTGCCTGTCGGACCGAGTCTACGTGCGGCTTTTGCTGGCACTCTCGACGCATGGGGTTCAACCACAACGACCACTACCACCCGCTGCTGCTCGACCAGTTGCCTCCCGGTCCGGGGGTGGCGCTGGACGTGGGCTGCGGCAGCGGACGGTTCGCCCGGCGGCTCGCGGCGACCGGGATGCACGTCGAGGCGATCGACCGGTCCGGCCCGATGATCGACCTGGCCGGTGCCGCCGGCTCGCCGGGGCCCGGCACGATCTCGTACCGGCGGGCAGACATCGCCGCCGAGAAGCTGCCGGAGGAGGCGTACGACTTCATCTCCTGCCTCGCGTCGCTCCACCACGTGCCGTTCGACACGGTGACGAAGCTGCGGGACGCGCTGGTCCCCGGCGGGGTGCTGGCCGTGCTCGGCCTCGGCAGGCCCAGCACGCCCGCCGACTACGTCCGTGCCCTGGTGGCCTCTCCGGTCAACGCGCTGGCCAGGGTGGTCGTCTACGCGGGCGACCGGCTCAACGGCGGGGTCGATCCGCTGCCGTCGGCCCCTGTCCACGAGACCTTCCCGCCGATGAACCGGATCCGGCGCGACGCGGCCCGGCTGCTGCCGGGGAGCAAGATCCGGAACCTGCTCTTCTACCGCTACCTCCTCGTCTACCGGAGACCGGAGGACGACCACCCGATGTGACACCCCAAGCGGGTGAAACCGGCGCCCGACCACCCGATCGGCGGCGCCGACACGGCCGGACGCGGTTCATTTTTGAAAGGCCATCCAGTCCGGAGATCGGGGTCCCAATGCGCTTCAGACGCGTCCTGTTCGCGGCCGTATCGACCGTCGTCCTGCTGATCGCCTCCACCACGGCGGCCACCGCCGCGACGCGGTCCTACCGGAACTACGTCGCGCTGGGTGATTCCTACACCTCCGGACCGCTCATCCCGCTCCCCCGCCTCGTTCCGCTCTTCTGCGGCAAGTCCACGCAGAACTACCCGTCGATGCTCGCCGCGGCGCTGCGGGTCCGTTCCTTCACCGACATCAGCTGCGGCGGCGCCGACACCGGCGACATGACGGAGCGGCAGAGTGTGACCCTCGGCAGCAATCCGCCCCAGTTCAGCGCCCTGCGCGCGGACACCGACCTGGTGACGGTCGGCATCGGCGGCAACGACTACGGCGTCTTCGGCACGCTCGTCGGCACCTGCCCGTCCCTGCGCGCGAGCGACCCGGCCGGGAACCCGTGCCAGGACAGGTTCACCGTCGGCGGTGTCGACACCATCAAGGCCAAGATCGCCGACACCGGCAAGAACGTCGAGAAGGTGCTGGCCGGGATCCACGCCCGTGCGCCGCGCGCCGACGTGCTCGTCATCGGCTACCCGAGGATCGCGCCGGAATCCGGCTACTGCCCGAAGATCCTGCCGTTCGCCGAAGGTGACTACGCCTGGCTCAACGACGTCGAGAAGGCGCTGAACTCGGCGATCGAGAAGGCCGTCGCCGCCGACGGCGATTCATCCTTTGTGGACACGTTCGGTCCGTCCGCCGGGCACGACGCCTGCGCGCCGAACGGTGCCGCGTGGATCAACGGGCAGCACACGAAACTGCTCGCCGCGGCGGCGTACCACCCGTACCGCACCGGGATGGCGGGCGTCGCCGGAGTGATCCTCCGCCACCTCCGCTGAGCAACCTCGTGAGGGGTGAGGACGGTTCTGGCCAAGGGTGTCTTAGGTACCTACTGGCCTGTGGCCACTGCTGGTGACAGGTCCGGTCCGTGAAGGCCTCCTTACCTACCCTCAAGGTAGGTAAGGAGGCCTTCACCCCCACCTTTGCCGACTACATGAAAGCCCCCTTCCTTGCGCTAGACGCAGTGAAGGGGGCCTTCATGTACTTCAGGCAGGCCGGGGGGCCGCGGTGAGCACCACTCACGAGTGCTCAGGAGGCGGGAAGCGTCGCCAACCGGGCGTTGATGCGCTCGATGTCCGCGACCGCGGTCTCCTTGCGGGCCCGGATCTTGCCGATCACCGGCTCCGGCGCCTTGTCGATGAAGGCCTGGTTGCCGAGCTTGGCCTCGGCCTGCGCCAGTTCCTTCTCCGCCGCGCCGAGGTCCTTCTGCAAACGCTTGCGCTCCGCGGCGACGTCGATCGTGCCGGACAGGTCCAGCTCGACGGTGACGACACCGGCCGACAGCCCGACCTCGAGCGACGCGCTCGGCGCGAAACCGCCCTCCGGTTGGGTGAGCCGGACCAGCGAACGGATCGGCTCGTCGTGCCCGGTGATCTCGGCGAACCCGTCGCCGGACAGCCTCGCGGCCACCTTCTGGCTGGGCTTGAGGCCCTGGTCCGCGCGGAACCGGCGGACCTCGGTGACCAGCTTCTGCACGTCCGCGATCCGCTTGTCGGCCACCGCGTCCGCGTACGAGCCGTCAGCGGACGGCCACGGGGCGATCACCAGCGACTCGCGGCCGGTCAGCGCCGTCCACAGCTTCTCGGTGATGAACGGGATGAACGGGTGCAGCAGCTTCAGCACCGTGTCGAACAAGTGCCCGAGCACCGCGCGCGTCGCCGTCACGCGGGCCTCGTCACCCTGGAAGACCTGGACCTTCGACAGCTCCAGGTACCAGTCGCACAGCTCGGTCCAGGTGAACTGGTAGAGCAGGTCCGTGGCCTTGGCGAACTGGTAGTCCGCCAGGTACGCGGTGACGTCGGTGACGACGCTGTCGAGCCTGCCGAGGATCCAGCGGTCGGCCTCGGTGAGCTCGGCCGCGGCGGGCAGCGGGGCGTTCGCGTCCGCGCCGTTCATCATGGCGAACTTGGTGGCGTTCCAGAGCTTCGTGGTGAAGTTCCGGGAGCCCGCGACCCATTCCTCGCCGATCGGCACGTCGGTGCCCGGGTTGGCGCCGCGGGTGAGGGTGAAGCGCAGCGCGTCGGTGCCGTACTTGTCCATCCATTCGATGGGGTCGACGCCGTTGCCCGCGGTCTTCGACATCTTCTTGCCGAACTGGTCGCGGACCATGCCGTGCAGCGCGATGGTCTTGAACGGCGCCTCGCCGGTGGCGTAGAGGCCGAACATCATCATCCGCACGACCCAGAAGAACAGGATGTCGTAGCCGGTGACCAGCACCGACGTCGGATAGAACTTGTTGAGGTCCGGGGTCTTCTCCGGCCAGCCGAGGGTGGAGAACGGCCACAGGCCCGAGGAGAACCAGGTGTCGAGGACGTCCGGGTCCTGGGTCCAGCCCTCGCCCGAGGGCGGCTCCTCGTCCGGTCCGACGCAGACGACCTCGTCGTTCGGGCCGTACCAGACCGGGATGCGGTGGCCCCACCACAGCTGACGCGAGATGCACCAGTCGTGCAGGTTGTCGACCCAGTCGAAGTAGCGCTTCTCCATCTCCTGCGGGTGGACGTTCACCCGGCCGTCGCGCACCGCGTCGCCGGCGGCCTTCGCGAGCGGGCCGACCTTGACGAACCACTGCAGCGACAGCCGCGGCTCGATCGGCTCCTTCGAGCGCTCGGAATGCCCGACGCTGTGCAGGTACGGACGCTTTTCCGCGACGATGCGGCCCTGCTCGCGCAGCTTCTCCCGCACCGCGACCCTGGCCTCGAACCGGTCCATGCCGTCGAACTCGGTGCCGGTGCCGTCGATCCGGCCCTGCTCGTCCATGATCGTGATCATCGGCAGGTCGTGCCGCTGGCCGATCTCGAAGTCGTTCGGGTCGTGCGCGGGGGTCACCTTGACCGCGCCGGTGCCGAACTCCGGGTCGACGTGCTTGTCCGCCACGATCGGGATCTTGCGCCCGGTCAGCGGCAGCTCGACCTCGGTGCCGATGAGGTGCGTGTAGCGCTCGTCGTCCGGGTGGACCGCGACGGCGGTGTCGCCGAGCATCGTCTCCATCCGGGTGGTGGCCACGACGATCGCGTTCTCGCCGTCGCCGTAGCGCATCGAGACGAGTTCGCCCTCGACCTCTTCGTGCTTCACCTCGGCGTCGGACAGCACCGACCGCAGCTCCGGCGACCAGTTGACCAGTCGCTCGGCGCGGTAGATCAGGCCGTCGTCGAACAGCTTCTTGAAGATCGTGTTGACGGCCTTGGACAGACCGTCGTCCATGGTGAACCGCTCGCGGGACCAGTCGACGCCCTCGCCGAGGCGCTTCATCTGGGCGAGGATCTTGCCGCCGTGCTCGTTCTTCCACTGCCAGACGCGCTCGACGAAGGCCTCACGGCCGAGCTCGCGGCGGCTGGTGCCCTCGGCGCGGAGCTGCTTCTCGACCAGCGCGTGGACGGCGATGCTCGCGTGGTCCATGCCCGGCAGGTACAGCGTCTCGTCGCCGAGCATGCGGTGGTAGCGGGTGCTGGCGTCGATGAGGGTGTGCTCGAACGCGTGCCCGATGTGCAGCGAACCGGTCACGTTCGGGGGCGGGATGACTACCGTGAACGGCGGCTTGTCCGACGTGGGGTCGGCCGTGAAGTAGCCGGCGTCTACCCAACGCTGGTAGAGCGAGGCTTCTTCGTCGGCCGGGTTCCAGGTACCCGGAAGGTCGGTTTGCTGCGGCTGGGCGTTCTCGGTCACATTGTCAAGTCTACGAACCCCCGAAAGCCGCTTTTCAGCCGCACTGCTCACCGGCCGTGACGACGCCGCGGTCCGGGTATGGTGGCCGGTGTAATTCGGCGGCCAATCGCGAGCACCCCCGGGGGATCTGAGCCAGATGGACGAAGAGGACCGGCGGATCGAGACCCATCCGGATCTGATGAACCCGGACTGGCAGCAGCACGCCGAACGCGACGCCTGGTTGGGCGCGAAGAAGGAACTCAAGAAGAAGCGGCGCAAGCAGCAGAAGGCGGCCGCTTCCGGTGGCGGCTATCGCTCGCCGGGGTCGAGCCGGTGGCCGGGTGTCGCCGCGATCATCGGCCTGGTCGTGCTGGTCGTGGCCGCGGTGACGGTGAACGCGGTGCAGGAGCGCGGCGTCAACGAGACGCCCTGGTTCCCGCTGGACGAGTCACAGATCACGCGCCTCGACGTCGGCGCCTGACCGCACACGGGGCCGGGCATCGCTCGCCAACACGCAAGATCGGCCCGGCGCGACAAGGTGGAGTCTCTGACGGCTCCCGGCGCAAGCGCAGGTCCGTGAAGGCCTCCTTCACGGACTCTGAGTCCCTCAAGGAGTCCTTCACGGACTCCGGATCCCACATTCGCCCCACCGTCACCAAGAACAACACTCCGCGTCGGTGAAGGCCCCCTTGCCTACCCTGAAGGTAGCGAAGGAGGCCTTCACTACCCAATGCGAGTAGGTGCCTGATGGCGGCTCAGGCGACCCCTCGGTCGCGCGCTCGGGCGGCGAGGCGCACGATGGGGTCATGACCCGCGAAGCACCCGCGAACGACGTTGACGAGACACAGCTCGAGGTCGGGAAACCGAAGAGCTGGGCGGCCGGGATCCCCGGGGTCGCCGTCTCCCTCATGCGCGGCATGGAGCAGATGGGCGCCGCGCGCACGGTGAAGACACTGCGCCTGCTGAACCAGCGTGACGGCTTCGACTGTCCCGGGTGCGCCTGGCCGGAGCCGCGCGAGGTCGACGGCGAGCACCGCAAGCTCGCGGAGTTCTGCGAGAACGGCGCGAAGGCCGTCGCCGAGGAGGCCACGAAACGCCGGGTCGGCCGCGACTTCTTCGCCGAGCACTCGATCCAGGTGCTGGCGGGCAAGACGGACTACTGGCTCGGGCAGCAGGGCCGGATCACCGAGCCGTTCGTGCTGCGCGAAGGCGCGTCGCACTACGAACCGATCTCCTGGGACGACGCGTTCACCCTGGTCGCGGACGAACTGCGGGCACTGAGCGACCCGAACGAGGCGATCTTCTACACCTCGGGCCGCACCAGCAACGAGGCCGCGTTCCTCTACCAGCTCCTCGTGCGCTCCTACGGCACCAACAACCTCCCGGACTGCTCCAACATGTGCCACGAGTCCTCCGGGGCGGCGCTCGCGGCGACGACCGGGATCGGCAAGGGTTCGGTGACGCTCGCCGACATCCACAAGGCGGACCTGATCGTGGTGGTCGGCCAGAACCCGGGCACGAACCACCCGCGCATGCTGTCCGCGCTGGAAGAGGCCAAGGGCAACGGCGCGAAGATCATGGCGGTCAACCCGCTGCCCGAAGCCGGGCTGATGCGGTTCAAGAACCCGCAAAACGTCCGGGGCGTGGTCGGCAAGGGCACCCCGCTGGCCGACGAGTTCGCGCAGATCCGGCTCGGCGGCGACCTCGCGCTTTTCCAGGCGATCGGGCATCTCCTTTTGCAGTGGGAGCAGGAGACGCCGGGCACGATCGTCGACCGCGCGTTCGTCGAGTCGTCCACCGAGGGGTTCGAGGACTACGCGAAGCACCTGCGCGAGATCGACTGGACCGAGGTCGCCGCGGCGACCGGGCTGCCGCGTGAGCAGATCGAGCGGCTGGCGCGGATGATCGCGACGTCGAAGCGGACCATCTACTGCTGGGCGATGGGCCTGACCCAGCACAAGCACGCGGTGCAGACGATCTCCGAGGTCGCGAACCTGGCCTTGATGCGCGGCATGATCGGTGAACCGGGCGCGGGACTGTGCCCGGTGCGCGGGCACTCCAACGTCCAGGGCGACCGGACGATGGGCATCTGGGAGAAGATGCCAGAGTCCTTCATGGACAGTCTCGACGACGAGTTCGGCATCAAGGTGCCACGGGACCACGGCTACGACACCGTCGCCGCGATCCGCGCGATGCGAGACGGGAAGGGCAAGGTCTTCTTCGCCGTCGGCGGCAACTTCGCTTCCGCCACACCGGATACGGAACTGACCGAGAAGGCGCTCAAGTCGTGCTCGCTGACGGCGCACGTCTCGACGAAGCTCAACCGCTCGCACGTCGTCCCCGGCAAGACCGCGCTGATCCTGCCCACGCTCGGCCGCACCGAACGCGACACCCAGGCCGCCGGCGAGCAGTTCGTCACCGTCGAGGACTCGATGTCGCAGGTGCACACCTCGCGCGGCAGGCTGGCCCCGGCCAGTGACCATCTGCTGTCCGAGGTCGCGATCATCTGCCACCTCGCGGAAGCGCTGTTCGGCGCCGGACATCCCGTGCCGTGGCGGGACTTCCACGGTGACTACGACCTCGTCCGCGACCGGATCGCGCGGGTCGTCCCCGGCTGCCACGACTACAACGCCCGGGTCCGCGAGCCGGACGGGTTCGTCCTCCCGAACGCGCCGCGCGATTCCCGGCAGTTCAACGGGACCGCCAACGGCAAGGCGAACTTCACCGTCTCCGGACTCGAGTACCCCCAGGTGCCCGAAGGCAGGCTGCTGTTGCAGACGATGCGCAGCCACGACCAGTACAACACCACGATCTACGGGCTTTCCGACCGTTACCGCGGGATCGAGGACGCCCGGCGCGTGGTGCTGGTCAACCCCGACGACCTCGTCTCGCTCGGGCTGGCCGACGGTGCGATGGTCGACCTGGTCTCGGAATGGCGCGACGGCGACCGCCGGGCCCCGAGCTTCCGTGTCGTCTCGTATCCGACGGCGCGCGGCTGCGCGGCGGCGTACTTCCCCGAGGCGAACGCCTTGGTACCGCTGGATTCGGTGGCGGACAAGTCGAACACCCCGGTGTCGAAGGCGGTCGTGGTGCGGCTGGAGCCGCTGTCCTGACCGGTTCTGTCGGACCCTCCCGCTAGGTTCACGCCATGAACCCTGGGGACATCGGCCGCGAGATGGCGCGCCTGCTGCGGGACAGCACGCGTTCGATCGAGTTCACGAGCGCCGTGCTGCGGATCCACAACACCGGCGGCGGGCTCTCGATCCAAGCGGAGACGAAGAGCGGCCGGTACCTGAATCCCGGCATGACGGCACTGGCGGACTTGTTCCTGCCCTTGCCCCCGTCGATCTACGAGGTGCGGCTGAGCCACACCGGGGAGTACGCCTTCCTCGCGACGCCGGACGTCGGCACCACGTCACCGGCGTGGCTCGTATTCGACGACGCCTTCCGCTACCCGGGGCATCCGCTGCCGGGAATGCCACTGCCGGCGCGGTCCCGGCCGACCGGTGCCCCGACCGACCCGGCCGTGCTCGCGCGGATCACCGCCCTCGCCGCGGAATTCGCCGAGCTGTACACGAGGATCAAAGGCCACGCGCCGAAATGGGAACCCGGCTGCACCGAAGCACAGCTCGCCGAGGCCGAGGAACGGATCGGCGCGCGACTGCCCGAGGATCTTCGGGCGTTGTACCGCGTGTCCGATCAGGACGACGAAACCGGACTGCTCGGCCGGTACAGCCACGAGTCGCTGGGCAGGCTTGTCGCGCAGTACCTCGAAGGCCGCCCCGGTACGCACGGCTGGCAGGAGACGGTCTCCGACGAAGGCGTCGTCATGGAGACCTCCCCTGCCGGCCGCGTGAAACGGTTGTCCCGCAACGATTGGTGGGTCACCTTCGGCAGTGATCACGCGGGCGACTACCTCACCGTCGACCTCGACCCGGCCAAGAACGGGGTCAGCGGCCAGGTACTCGAATACGGGCGGAACGTCTGGGGGCCTCCACGGTATGTCGCGCCGTCCGTCACGGCGATGCTGGAGGAAGTGCTCCGCGCGCTGAAGGCGGGCGAGTTCCGGGAATTCGCATCACATCGCCTCATCGCCGAAGCCGCCTTCCACCAGGACTCCTTCCGTGCCCATGACGAGGTGATGACCGAGACGACCGACGTCAGCGCGATCGTCGAACCGGAACTCGTCCAGGAGCTGTACCTCAACGATCCGGGCTCGGTCGATCTCGCGATCCTGAACCCGCTGTCGTCGTTGCGTCACCTTCGGGTCAACCGCGCCGATTCCGTCGCCGCGGACCTGTCCGGGTTCCCACTGCTCGAAGCGGCGAGCATCGAGAGCTCGAAGGTGGATCTCGCCGGGATCGCCGGGCACCCCACGCTGTGGAGCCTCTCACTCGCCGGGGTGAAGCATCCGATCGACTTCGGCCACTTGGCCGGGCTGCCCGGACTGATCAGGCTGGGCCTGGCCGGTCTGGACGTACCCGAGCTGGAACGCGTCGGCGAACTGTCCTCGCTGCGTGTGCTCACCCTGGACGACGGGCAGGTCCGGCGGCTGCTGGACGCCGGGGTCACGCTGCCTTCGCTGGCCGCGATCGAGATCACCGGCGGTGCCCCGCTCGCGGAGATCGTGCGGCTGCGCCGGAGGCTGCGCCCGGACGGCCCCGCGCCGGAGGTGATCGAGGCTTCGGGCACGCTGGTCTGAAGGGTCCTCGGCCGCCCCTTAGGCTGCCCGCTTGGCGGTGCCGGGCGAGGCCGATCCGCGACCACCGTGAAGGGGAAACCCGTTCACGCGCTCGCGGAAGGCCTTGCCATGTCACGAAGATCGACCCTGCGCGGCTTCGCCGCCTTGGCCTCGCTCATGCTCGACGCCGTCCTGCCCGGCGCGGCCACCGCCGCACCGCGCGTACCACCACCGCTCCCCTTCGTCTCCCAGCTCGACCTGTCCTGCTACCGGACCGAGGGGTACAAACCGCCACCGACGGCGGTCACCTTGAAACACCTGAATCCCGTGCTCGCGGAACTGCCCATCGAGACGGTCAAGCTGGGGGAACGGCAGCAACTCTGCGTTCCGGTCGCGAAGAACGGTGTCATCCCGCCGCCCGGGATCCTCGACTACGTCCGCTGGGTCGACCTGTCCTGCTACCGAATCGAAGGCCGCGCGGCGAACTTCCCGCTGACGCTGAGCCAGCTCAACCCGGTCGTGCAGCGGCTGGGGATCCAGGACGCCCACGTGACCATGCTGTCGCCGGAGCAGCTGTGCGTCCCGGTCGCCAAGAACGGCGTCTTGCCGCCGCCGGAGATCCTGTCGGTCGTGCGGCACATCGATCTCGCGTGCTACGCCCTGCGTGTCCTCGGCATCCCCGGGCGCCCCTTCCCGTTGACACTGGGGCATCTCAACCCGGTACTGGCCGACCGGCCGAAAGTGGACGTGAAGGTCGGCAACGCGCGGCAGTTGTGCGTCCCGGTGGCCAAAGGCGGCGACAAGATCCCGCCGG
Source organism: Amycolatopsis azurea DSM 43854 (assembly GCF_001995215.1). Lineage (GTDB taxonomy): Bacteria > Actinomycetota > Actinomycetes > Mycobacteriales > Pseudonocardiaceae > Amycolatopsis > Amycolatopsis azurea. The sequence continues at coordinate 179,822 of NZ_MUXN01000028.1, read as the reverse complement.
AGGTGCTCCGCACCGTCCAATGGCTGGATCTGGCGAAGTACGACGTCACCACGGGACCGAGCGTCGTCGGACCGGTCACGCTGAAACTGACCCATCTGAACCCGGTGCTGGCGCACCTTCCCGGCGAAGAGGTCGTTCTCACCGAGCCGGCGCAGCTGGGCCTTCCGGTCGCCAAGAACGGCAAGATCCCGCCACGGGACTGACACCGCTCAGTTGATGCACCCGGTGTCCTCGGAGGTGATGGGCTGGTCGGTCCGGACCCCGGCCGCCCCACCGCCCGCGGACACGCCCGGTCCCTTGTAGACTTGGCCGAGGACGACCTGGACGTGGCCCGCCGCGACGGAGTCGGCCTTCTGGGTTTCCAGCCCGCCGAGCAGCTTCGCGATCTCCGTGGCCGGCCCGGACGCGTCGCTGAACCGGACGACGGAGGTCCGTCGTCCGGTCTCGGCCGTCGTGTCGCCCTTGCCGAATCCCTTCTCCGCCAGGAGATCCGAGACGCGAGCGGCCAGGCCGTCCTTGCCGCTGGCGTTGACGACGTCGACCTTGGGACCCGCGGGCGCCTGCGGTGTCGTGGGCTGGGCCCCGATCAGGGACGCGGCGAAGGCCTTCACCTGGGCGGGGTCCACCTGCACGGCTGTCGCGGTCGGCTGCTTGGGGTTGTAGCGGTAGTCGGGGTTGACCACCGGGATCGTTTCGAAGGCGATGCCGCCGCTGGTGACACCCTGCATCTGCCGGACGAAGTCGAGCAGGTTCCACGAGCCGTCGAGCACGACCGAACGTTTCACCGCGTCGATCAGTTCGGAGAGACGGGCCGGGTTGGCGAGCGTCCCGGCGGAGAGCACCTGCTTCGCCAGCCCGGCGAGGAACACCTGCTGACGGACGACGCGGTCGAGGTCGCTGCGCGGCAGATCCTCGCGCTGGCGCACGAAGGCCAGCGCGTCGGCGCCCTGGATCATCTGCTTCCCCGCCTTGAAGTTCGCACCGGACTTGACGTCCCTGGTGTCCCGCTTCAGGCAGACCTCGACCCCGCCGACAGCATTGCTGATGTCGTAGAAGCTCTGCAGGTTGACCTCGGCGAAGTGATCGATCTTGACGCCGGTGAGGTCCTCGACCGCCTTCAAGGTCGCCTTCCGGGCGGCCGTGATCGCCACCTTGTCGATCTCGGCCTTGTCGGTCTTGCCCGCCGCGCGCTGCGCGCTCGCCGAGGCGAACTTGGCGTGGCCGAAGATCCCGTTGATCTTGGTCTTGTCCTTCGTCCCCGGCTCCGCGACAAAGGAGTCGCGCGGGATCGAGAAGGCTTTGACCGCCTTCTGGCCGTTGGGGATGCGGAGCACGATGAGCGTGTCGGTCAGGTCGTCGCCGTTCGCGCCCACCCGCAGCTCGCGCAACATCGCCGGGTCCAGCGGCTCGCCCTGCTGGTTGGTCCGCGAATCGCGCCCGACCAGCAGGACGTCCAGCGACCCGTCGGCGGGCTGCTCCCCCGGGTCCGGCGTCTCGATCACGTCTTCGCGGGTGACGCCGTCCAGCGACTGCATCGTCGAGTATCCGTACGCGGTCCCGCCGAACACCGCCAACGCCAGCACGGCGATCAGGACCTTCCCCAGCTTGTGCACGTTCTTAGGACGCACGGGAACCGCTCACTGCTGCACAAGTGATCCACTTCACATCCGCAGATGCGACGCTCCGTTCAGATCGAGGATCGCGCCGGACGCCCAGGCTGCCTCGGCGGAAGCGAGGTAGAGCACCGCGGCCGCGACCTCCTCCGGCGTGCCGACCCGGCCGAACGGGCTCTGCCCGCGCAGGACCTCGCCGCTCGCGCCTTCGAGCTTCATCGCGACCCGGTCCGTGGCCGTGAAGCCGGGTGCGACCGAGGTCACCGCGATGCCGTGCGGGGCGAGGGCCACGGCGAGCGACTGCCCGAGCGAGTGCAGCGCGGCCTTGCTCGCGCCGTACGCGGGGAACTCGGGCTCGCCCTTGAAGGCGCCCCGCGAGCCGATGTTGACCACGCGGCCGGGCGCGTCACGCTCGATCATGTGCCGCGCCACGCAGTAGGTCACGTTCGCCGTGCCGAGCACGTTGACGTCGACCATCCGCCGCCAGATCCGCTGCCAGTCCGCATAGGACACCTCGGCGACGGGATGGGCCGACGCCGCGGACGGCGCGAAAGCGGCGTTGTTCACCAGGACGTCGACGCCGTCCACCGCCGCCTCGGCCTCGTCGGCGACCCGGTGCGCCACGTCGGGATCCGAGAGGTCGCCCTGGACCAGTCCGTGCCCGGAACCGGGCAGATCGGCGAGCGTCCGCTCGGCGTCCTCCCGGTTCGAGGCGTAGTGGACGGCGACCCGGTCGCCCTTTTCCGCGAAGGCCGTCGCGATCGCCCTGCCGATGCCACGCGACGCCCCGGTCACCAAAACTCCCATGCGGCCGACTCTAGTCAGCCGCCGAAGAGCTGGACCACCTTGCGGAACAGCTCGTAGACGCCGTAGGCGAACGGGAGCGCGACCCACAGCCACGCGAACACCATCAGCCCGACGCGGCGGCTTTCGGGAGCCTGTTCGGTCATCGGGCCTCACTCCTCGCGGGCTCGCCGGACGACGCCGGCTCGTGGAACTTCGGATCGACCGGCCGCACCAGCTCGTTGGCGACGAAACCGACGACCAGCAGGCCGATCATGATGAACAGCGACGTCGTGTAGAGGTCGGGGCCGACCTTGCCCGCCGACTTCTGGCTGTCGGCGATGGCGTTGACGATGAGCGGCCCGAGCACCCCCGCCATCGACCACGCGGTCAGCAGCCTGCCGTGGATCGCGCCGACCTGGTAGGTGCCGAAAAGGTCCTTCAGGTACGCCGGGACGGTCGCGAAGCCGCCGCCGTAGAAGGACAGGATCAGCATGGCGCACAGGACGAACACGAGCTTGGAGGCGTTGGTGGTCAACGCGATCACGAGGTACAGCACGGCGCCCGCGCCGAGGTAGAGCCGGTAGATGTTCTTGCGCCCCACCAGGTCCGAAGTGGACGACCAGACGAACCGGCCGAGCATGTTGGTCAGCGACAGCAACGCGACGAACCCGGCCGCGGCGGCGGTGCCGACGGGGGTCGAGGTCTCGCGGAAGAAGTCCGCGATCATCGGCGCCGCCTTCTCCAGGATGCCGATGCCCGCCGTCACGTTGAAGCACAGGACCACCCAGAGGAGCCAGAACTGCGGCGTCTTGATGGCGTTGCGCGCCGATACGTTCGCGGTGGTGATCATCGCGTTGCCGTTCGTGGCCTTGGGTTGCCAACCCTTCGGCTTCCAGTCGTCGGCGGGTACCCGGATCAGCAGGATGCCGAGGCTCATGAAGACCGCGTAGACCAGGCCGTGCACGAGGAACGCCGTCGCGACCGTCCCGATCGACCACGGCGCCGTGCCCAGCATCTGCGAAGACCACGGCGAGGCGATCAGCGCGCCGCCGCCGAAGCCCATGATCGCGATCCCGGTGGCCATCCCCGGCCGGTCGGGGAACCACTTGATCAGCGTCGAGACCGGCGAGATGTAGCCGATCCCCAGCCCGATGCCGCCGATCCCGCCCCAGCCGAGGACGACGAGCCAGTACTGCGACGTCGCCACGCCGAGCGCGGAGAGCAGGAAGCCCGAGCTGAAGCAGACCATCGAGACGAACATCGCCCAGCGCGGCCCGTTGCGCTCGACCAGCGTCCCGCCGAACGCCGCCGACAGCCCGAGCATCACGATGCCGAGCTGGAACGGGAGAGCGCTCTCCGTACCGCTGAGCCCGAGGGTCTTTTCCAGCGGCGGTTTGAAGACGCTCCACGCGTAGGCCTGCCCGATCGACAGGTGCACGGCCAGCGCGGCCGGAGGCACCAGCCAGCGGCTCCAGCCCGGTGATGCGACGATGCGGGAACGGTCCAGGAAGCCGACAGCCATCCGGCGCCTCCGTACTCTGAGGATGTGCACTGGGAATGTATTACTTAATTCCCAACGTTGCAGTACGCGAGTGTCGAATTAACCGGTCAGAAGGGTGGACAAGTGGGCAGGGTGACGGTGCGGCGTCCGGTGCGGAAGATCTCCGCGACCAGGGATGTGCGACGGCCCGACGCGCTCGCGGCCGAAGAACCGCTGGAGATCCGCGTCGGCGGCAAGGCACTCGCGGTCACCATGCGGACACCCGGCAACGACGTCGAACTCGCGCACGGCTTCCTGCTGTCCGAAGGCGTGCTCACCGCGCGCGAGGACGTCGCGGTCGCCCGGTACTGCGACGGCGTCGACGACCAGGGCCGCAACACCTACAACGTCCTGGACATCGCGCTGGCCGAAGGGGTCGCCCCGCCGGAAACCGGGGTCGAGCGGAACTTCTACACCACGTCCTCGTGCGGGGTCTGCGGCAAGGCCGCGCTCGACGCGGTCAAGCTGAAGAGCCGGTTTTCACCGGAGAAGTCCGAGTTCACCGTGAGCACCGACGTGCTGGCGAACCTCCCGGACACCCTGCGCGCACACCAGAAGGTCTTCTCCAGCACCGGCGGGCTCCACGCGGCCGCCCTGTTCGACGGCGAGGGGAATCTCGCCGTCGTCCGGGAGGACGTCGGCAGGCACAACGCCGTCGACAAGGTCCTCGGCTGGGCACTGCAAGAGGGCCGGATCCCCGCCGCGGACGTCGGTCTGCTGGTGTCCGGACGCGCCTCGTTCGAACTGGTGCAGAAGGCCGCCATGGCCGGGATCGGCCTGTTGGCGGCCGTTTCCGCGCCGTCGTCGCTGGCCGCGGAACTGGCCGAGGAGAACGGCATGACCCTCATCGGTTTCCTGCGCGGCGACAGCATGAACCTCTACAGCGGCGAACAGCGGGTCACGGGTCTCGGCTAGCGGGCAGCCGGGTCAGGCGCGCTCCAGGGCCGAGGCCGCCTGCCGGATGATGGCCAGCCGGCCCGCCAAGGTCGTGGCCGCGGCCGAAACCATGATGCCCAGGGTCGTGACGCCCGCCGCGGCGTAGTCCGCCATCCGGCTCGCCACGCGGTCGACCGGACCCACCATGGAGGTCGCGTCGATGAAATCGAACGGAATCGACGCGGCCGCCCCCGCCCGGTCGCCGTCGCCGAGCCGCTCGTGCAGGTCGGCGACCGCATCGGCGAATCCGAGGCGGGTGGCCATCTTGCAATAGAAGTTGTGCGCCGGGTCGCCGATGCCGAGCAGGTAGACGTACTGGGCGCGAAGGGCGTTCGCGGCGGTTTCGGGGTCGTCGGCGAACGAGGTCGCCAGGCAGGGCAGGACGTCGAAGCCGTCCATGTCCAGGCCCGCCAGCGCACGCCCCGCCCTGATCTCCCCCACGGCGGACTTGACCATTTCGGGCGAGGTGAAGACGCCGATCCAGCCGTCCGCGATCTCCCCCGCCAGCTTCAGGTTCCGAGGTCCGACAGCGGCCAGGTACACCGGCAGGTCGGCCCGCAACGGCTCGGTGTACAGGTGCAACGGCGCCTGCGTGGCTTCCGACAACGGCAGCGGGTAGTGCGCGCCCTCGTGCCGGACCGGGCCGCCGCGCAGCGCCGCCCGGACGATCGCCACGTACTCGCGCGTGCGGGCGAGCGGATGGTCGAACGCGGCGCCGTACCAGCCGTCGGCGACGTCCGGATTGGACACTCCGAGGCCGAGCCGGAACCGCCCGCCCGACAGACTGTCCAAAGTGGCCGCGGTCAGGGCCGCCATCCCCGGCGCCCGGCCCGGAATCTGCATCACGCCGGACGCCAGCGCGATCCGCTCGGTCCGCGCGGCGACGAACCCCAGCAGGCTCGGGGCATCGGACCGGTAGCCCTCCGGCGCCAGCGCGATGGCGTACCCCAGCCGCTCGGCCTCCCGGGCCAGGGCACCCGCGCCCTGGTACACCAGATTCACGCCCAGCTTCATCCGCTCGTCCTTCCCTTCCCTGTCTGCGAACCGTTTCCCGTACCGACGAGCTCAGACGAGGTGTGCGCCGCCGTCGGCGAGCAGTACCTGCCCGGTCACGTACATCGAGTTGGTCAGGGCGAGCACGACCTCCGCGACGTCCTCGGGCCTGCCGACCCGTTTCAACGGCACGACCCGCTTGGTCATCTCGGCGATGTCGGTGAAGCCCTTCGTCCACCGCGTTTCGATCAGGCCGGGGGCGACGGCGTTGACCCGGATCTCCGGACCGACCGTGTTCGCCAGCAGTCGGGTCATGTGCTCGATCGCGGCCTTGCTCACCGCGTAGGGAATGGAACTCCCGGCGGGCCTGCTCCCCGCCACCGACGACACGTTGACGATGCAGCCCGCGCCGGATTCGCGCAGATGCGGGATCGCCGCGACCGACGTCTGCCAGGTGCCGATCACGTTGAGGTCGAGGATCTCCCGCCAGATCTCCGGGGTCACCGCCTCCAGGTCGGCGTGCGGGATGCGGCGGGTCGTCCCGGCGTTGTTGACCAGCACGTCGAGCCTGCCGAACTCCTCGACCGTGCGCCGCACCAGCGTCGCGGCCTCCTTCTCGATCCCCACGTCCGCCTGGACATGGATCGCGCCGGGCAGCGACTCGGCGAGCCGTCGGCCCGCCTCGGCCGACCGGACCGAGTTCACGACGACACGGACCCCTTCCCCGGCCAGCCTGCGCGCCACGGCGCTCCCGATCCCGGCCGAAGAACCGGTCACGATGGCGACTCTCTTGTCGGTCACGGAAATCCTCCCTGTCAGCTGATCGTCCGGGTGTTGCGGCGGTCTTCGATCCCCCACGAAGTGACGAACCCCGGATGGACGCGGATGAACGGCTCGGGGCCTTCGACGGCTTCGGCACGACCGCGGATCTCGATGCCACGCGGCACCCACGGTGCGAGGACGTCGTCGATGACTACGGCGGCCCGGCCCGTGCGGAGCACGTCGCGGAACTTCTTGCTCCGCTCCATGCCGTGGCCGCCGATCTCCATGACCCCGGCGTCGAGGTCGAGCCGCCAGCCGACCGGGCACACGTGGGGAATGCCGTCCTTGCCCACCGTCGCGATCCTGGCCAGCCGGTCGCGGGTCGGACCGGGCCGGAGGTACTCGAGTTCGGCGTCGGTGAAGATCATCGCCCCTCTGTTTCCGCGTAGGCACCCGCGTGCGTCAACGTGGCGCGGCTGTTCTTTCCCAGCGCCTCGCGCAGGAACTCCCTGGCGTCGGCGACCGTCTTGCCGGTCCCGAGCACTTCCCGCACGGCTCCCGGATCGATGGCCACGGTATGCCTCGCGGTGACGATCGCACCCTCGGCGGATTCCTCGAAAGTCCAGGAACCGCTGTGCCCGAACAGAATCCGCGGCGGCACCAGTTGCTTGTAGACGATCAGTCCCGGTTCGAAACACAGCCGGACGGACGTCGTCGTATGCGTGGAGCCGTCCGCGGTCAGCGTGTCCATCCCGATGTGCTGCACGCCCGGCTCTTCCTCGTGCAACACCAGGCGCCGCACATGCGGCAACCGGTCCGGCCAGGCGTCCGCGCGGTAGACGAAGTCGTAGACGTCCGCCGCCGTCCCCGGCAGCCGGACCACGTCCTCGAAGGAGAAGACGAGGTCGTCCACCGCGTGGTCCTGTTCGGCGACCCTGGCCAGCGCGGCCAGTTCGACCGGGCTGTTGCGGTCGACCGCCTCGGTGATCCACGCGAGCGACTCGGCGTCGTCGTCCACCGCGGTGAAGTCGTGTTCCAGCACGACTTCCGTGCGTCCACCGGGCAACGGACGGAACTCCCACGCGCCGCCCATCGACGCGACCGGTTCCTGACTCTTCTCCTGCCGGAAGGTGATCCGCAACGACTTCTCGTCGAACTCGCGCCGGGACGTCCAGGTCTTGATCTGGCCGTTGACCAACGCCCAGATGCGGAACCGTTCCCCGCGTTCGTTCCGTTCGAGTTGCTCGACATGCGCGGTCGGCTCGAAGATCACCGGCCACTTGGTCACATCGGCCGCCAGCGCGTACAGGCTCTCGGCGGACGCCGACACGACCACGGAATGCGTGGTGTGCCGGGGAACCGCGCTCACTTCGTCACGGCCAGGTTGTCGTTGACCAGGTCCAGCAACGCACGCGGCGTCTTCAGCTCGGCCATCATCTCCTCCGGCAGGCGGACACCGAAGTCCCGCTCGATCCGCGCCGCGGTCTCCATCAGCGCGAGCGAGTCGTAGCCGAGTTCCTCGAACAGCACGTCGGAGATGTCGGTCCCCGTGTCGGTGCTCTCGTCCTCGCCCGCGCAGCTGATCAGGATGGTCCGCAGGTCTTCGATCGTCATGACGCTCATTTCTTTCCACTCCTCGTAGGCATCGGCCGGTGAAAGCTCAGTCGGGAACCGCGGTGACCACGACCGCGGAGTTGAAGCCCCAGCGCCCGCGTCCGAGCACCAGTGCGGTCGACAACCTGGCGCCGCGCGGTTCACCGCGCACCAGGTCCAACCGGTAGTCGTCCGGAACTTCTTCGGTACCGCCGGAAGCGGGGATCACACTGTCCCGGATGGACAGCAGCGCGGCGACGACGTCGAGCGGGCCGCCGCCGGAGAACAGCCGTCCGGTCAGGCTCTTCGGTGCGGTGACCGGGACGCCGTGCGGGCCGAAGATCCCGGTGATCGCGTCGGCTTCGGCGCGATCGAGAGCGGGTACGCCGACAGCGTCGGCGAACACGACGTCGACGTCGCCGGGGGCCACGCCGGCGTCCGCCATGGCTAGTTCGGCGGCGCGGCGCAGTCCCGGTGGCCGACCCGATCCCGGAGGCGGGTCGAAGGTCGACGCGTACCCGGCGATCTCGCCGTACACCTGGTGCGTCCCGCGGGTGCGCGCCGCCTCGCCCTGTTCGAGCACCAGCATGCCGCCGCCCTCGCCGGGGACGTATCCCCGCGCCTCGACGTCGAACGGCAGGTAGGCGCGACGCGGATCGGTGGCGGTGCTGACCTGTCCGCTCGACACGTGCGCCAGCCAGCCCCACGGATCGAACGCGGAATCGACCCCGCCGGTCACCACGAGCGGAGTGCCACGGCGGATCGTGCGCCGGGCGTGCCCGATCGCGTCGAGCCCGCCCGCCTGTTCGGCGACCAGCGCGCTGCTCGGCCCGCGCATACCGTGCCGGATCGAGATCTGGCCGGTGTTCACCGCGTAGAACCACGCGAACGATTCGTACACGCTGACGTGCTGCGAGCCCTTCGACCAAAGTTTCTGGAACTCGCGGTGCGTGAATTCGAAGCCGCCCGACGCGTTCGAGGTGACGACGCCCATGTCGTAGTCGGTCACCGCGGACGGGTCGACCTTGGCGTCCGTCAGCGCCCAGTCGGCCGCCGCGAGTGCGAGCCGGGTGGAGACGTCGGTCTGGGGAAGCAGCCTCGAAGGGATGTGCTCCTTCGCGTCGAAATCGAGGATCTGCCCGGCGAGCCGCGCGGGCAGTGCCGACGATGCGAACCGCGTGAGCTCGCTGATGCCGCCCCGCCCGTCCAGTGTGGCGTCCCAGTACTTGTCGGCGCCGAGCCCGTTCGGGGCCGCGACGCCGATGCCGGTCACGTAGACGTTCATGCCTTCACCCCCGTTCCGGGACGGCGCAACACCATCGCGCTCTGGAAGCCGCCGAATCCGCTGCCGACGGTCAGTACGGTGTCCACCCGCTGTTCCCTGGCGACCAGGGGGACGTAGTCGAGGTCGCACTCCGGGTCGGCGGTGTGCAGGTTCGCGGTCGGCGGGATCACGCCGTGCTCGATCGCCAGTGCGGACGCGGCGATCTCCACCGAACCGATGGCCCCCAGCGAATGCCCGACCATCGACTTGATCGAGCTGATAGGGGTCTTGCGGGCGTGTTCGCCGAGACTCCGCTTGAACGCCGCTGTCTCGTGCCGGTCGTTCTGCTTGGTGCCGGAGCCGTGGGCGTTGATGTACCCGACCGCGGTGCCGTCGACCCTGGACTCGTCCAGCGCCGCCCGGATCGCCTCGGCCATTTCCCGGCCGTCGGTCTTGAGGCCGGTCATGTGGTAGGCGTTGCACCGCGTCGCGTAGCCGGAGATCTCCGCGTAGACGTGCGCGCCGCGCCGCTTGGCCGACTCGTATTCCTCCAGCACGAACATCGCGGCGCTCTCCGCGAGCACGAAACCGTTGCGGGAACCGTCGAACGGCCGGGAGGCGTGTTCCGGATCGTCGTTGTAGGTGGTGGTCGCCTTGATCGCGTCGAAGCAGGCCACCACGATCGGCGTGACCGGGGTGTCCGAGGCGCCGGCCAGCATGACGTCCGCGCTGCCTTCGCGGATCAGCGCGACCGCGTGGCCGACCGAGTCGAGACCGGAGGTGCAGCCGTTGGACACCATCGCCACCGGGCCTTCGGCGCCGACGGTCCAGGCGACCTCGGCGGGCATCACGCTCGGCACCAGGTAGTCGAACATGTGCGGCGACAGGTAGGCGGGGTCCACCTCCCACTTCTCGCCGTCGTTCGACATGACCCGGTATTCGTTCTCCAGGCTGGTGGCGGCCGCGACCGCGCTGCCGAGGGCGACGCCGATCCGGTGCGGGTCGAGCGCGCCGACGTCCAGCCCGCTGTCTCGGACGGCGTCACGCGCGCAGACCACGGCGAACTGGGAAGCCCTGTCCATCCTGCGGATCTCACGCGGGCTCAGGCCCTCGCGCTCCGGGTCGAAGTCGGCTTCACCGGCCACCTGGGAACGGTAAGGCGACGGGTCGAAGAAAGAGATGCGGCGAGTGGCTGTCCGGCCCGCGGTCAGCAGCTCCCAGAATTGCGCCGTATTCGCTCCTCCGGGTGCTCGCACACCGATACCCGTGATCACGACCCGGCGCGTCACCGGGCACCTCCGGCGACCTCGGAAATGGTCGAAAAGAGCATTTCGGCACTTCTCCTGTCACTATTTTCGGGCAACTGTCTTCAGCTGTTCCAGTACCGTCGCGGGGCGGGCATCGGAAATCCGTTTCCGATGCCCGCCCGGGACTCAGCCGACCGTGGTGGTGGAGAGCTTCACCGGCGCGGGCGGTTCGCACAGCAGCGGTCGCAACGTGCCGGGCGGGTCGCCGGGGGTCACGCTGTTGCGCATCCAGCGGAACGACGGGTTGTCGATGCCGGTGCCGCCGGTCGCGGACTGCGCCAAGCCGTTGCTGCCCGCCTTGAGTCCGACCAGCAGCGACGGCAGGTCGAACGGCGTGTTCGCCAGGAACGGGCCGGTCGCCTTGAGCACCAGCACGTTGCCCTTGCGTTCGACGGTCGTCTTGGAGCCGCCGAGACCGCTTCCGCCGAAGAGCGCGTAACCGAGCAGTGTCGTGTTGGCCGGCAGCTTGAACTGCAACTCGACGTCGCGCACGTCGCTCTGGAACGTCGGATTCGGCGTGATCACGGGCGGGTCGAACGCGATGCCGAAGAGACCCTGCGGTGCCACGGAGTTCGGTGCGGTGACCTTGAAAGTGAGGCTGTACGGCATGTTGGCGCTGCCGCCCGGGAACGTCACGAGGCAGCCGTAGTCGACCTTGACCTGTGAGCTCGCGTAGCCCTGCTGGGCGAAGTCGGCCGGTACGGGTGCCGCGGCGCTGGCCCCGGCCGTGGCCGCCGCCGGCACGACCGCCGCGAGCGACATCACCCCGACGGCGACCAGACGGGTCGCCCATTTCGAACCTACGGTCATTCGTCTTCCCTTTCCGTGGCGAATGTTTCGCGGCAGAGTGGCCGTCGATGACCGCCTTCGAGCACTGCCAGGAAGATTTGTAGACGGCGGGAATAGAACGGCGCATGAGCGCCGGTCAACGGGGACTCGGGCGGCCGGAACCGAATTACCCGTGGATTTCCGGGCCGAGCGGGGATCGAGTCGCGATCGAGTGAACGGGCCCATTCTGCGGCGAGACCAGGCCCAGCGAAGGAGGACGCCCGCGTGCTCGATCACCCGCTCACCCAAGACAGTCTTGCCAAGGCGACGGAAGAGGCCGCCGCCATCGCGGCCCGGTACGCCAAGGACGCCGAGACCGACCGGCGGCTCGCCCCGGAGGTCGTGCGTGCCGTGCTCGACGCCGGATACGCACGGCACTTCGTGCCCGCGGCTTGGAACGGTCGCGAAGGCGGCTTTCTCGACCTGGCCCAGGCGGTGGCCGTGCTCGGGGAAGCCTGCGCGTCGACCGCGTGGTTCGCCTCGCTGACCGCGAGCCTCGGCCGCATGACCGCGTTCCTGCCCGCCGAGGGGCAGGCCGAGATCTGGGCAGACGGCCCGGACACGCTCATCGTCGGCGCGCTCATGCCGATCGGCAAGGCCGAACCGGTCGAGGGCGGGTGGCGGTTGTCCGGCACCTGGCCGTTCGTCAGCGCGGTCGACTTCTCCGAGTGGGCGCTGGTGTGCGCGATGGCCGGACCGGAGGCGCGGTTCTTCGCCGTTCCCCGTGCCGCATACCGGATCGAGGACACCTGGTTCCCCGTGGGAATGCGGGGAACCGGCAGCAACACCCTCGTGATCGAAGAGGTCTTCGTGCCGTCGACGCACTCGTTCACCCGCGACCGGCTCGCGGCGGGCAAGGCCGCCGGATCGGCGGCATGCCACGTCACCCCGCTGCGTGCCGCCAACGGACTGACCTTCGCGGCTCCGGTGCTGGGTGCCGCCCGCGGCGCGCTCGCGGCGTGGACCGCGTACATCCGCGAGAAGACCCGGAACGCACCGGCCCGCAACGGAATCACCGGCGGCAGCCCGCAGACCCACGAGCTGACACTGGCCCGCGCGTCGGCCGAGATCGACTCGGCGCAACTGCTCCTCGAACGCGTCGCTCGCGTCGCGGACCAGGGTGCCGTCCCGGCCGCGCACATCGCCAGGAACACCCGCGACTGCGCCTTCGCCGTCGATCTGCTGGTCGACGCGGTGAACCGGCTGTTCCACGCGGCGGGCACCACCGGCCAGTCCTCGGCGAACGCCATCCAGCGGTTCTGGCGCGACGCGAATTCCTCGTCCAGCCACATCGTGCTCCAGTTCGAGCCCGCCGCCTCCGCGTACGCCGGCCACGTACTCAACGAACCCTTGGGAGAGAAATGATCGACGTCGACCGGACGGGCTTCGTCGCCCTGGTCACCATCACCATCGGCGACCCGGAAGCGCACGCTCCGCTGCTGGAACTGCTCGCCCGCGAGGTCGAGCAGTGGGTGCGGTTCCGGCCGGGGTTTGTCTCGGCCAACTACCACGTGAGCACCGACGGTTCCCGGATCATCAACTACGCGCAGTGGGACAGCGAGGAGGACTACCGGGAGTCGTTCAAGGCCAACCCCAACGCCGGCTCCCTGCGGGACGCGATCACCGCGATCGACGGTGTCGAGGGCCTGCAGATGGTCGGGTACACGCTCGTGAAGTCCGTCGCCGCTTCGAAAGTGCCCGCCGACAGCTGATTTCCTTACCTGACAAGGGAACCTGCCACCGAGCCGATAGTGTCGGCACCTCGGGTCGCGCCGGGTCTTCCGCGTGACCGAGTGGACGACACCTGTGATCAGACGGACGACACGTGTGACTGGACGGACGACACGATCGCGGCCGGGTCTCATCGCGAGTCGTCCGTCCAGTCACGTGTGTCGTCCGTCTGATCACACGAGTTGTCCTTCCAGTCACGCGAAGCGCGCTCCGGCAGCCAAGCGTTGCGAAAGCCACTTTCGCAACCTTCAGGGTTGCGAAAGTGGCTTTCGCAACACCCGAAGCCGGCCGGCACGCGAGCAGCCGAACACGGCAGTTTTGCCTTGAACCTCAAGAGAAGTACGTGATGGCCCCCTTCACTGCGCTAGACGCAATGAAGGGGGCCATCACGTACTTCCTCTAGCTCGCCGCCGCGGCCGATCCGAAGAGCTGGTCGTGCTCGACCCGCCGCGACCGGTTGAACAGCTCGCCGTCCTCCCACACGAGCACGTCGTACACCACGCAACTCGGGGCGATCGCGGGCTTTCCGCCAGGGCGAGTGGTGACCACCAGCGCGTACACCGTGGCACGGATCGTGTCGTCGTCCTGCGGTTCGAGGTTCATCATCCCGAACCAGTGCCTGCGCTGGACCGGATCGTCGTCGAACCGTTTATGGAATTCGTGCAGTTCGGCGCTGATGCCCGCGCGGGTGCGGGCGGGTTCCCGGCCGGGGGTGTGCCGGAACTCGCCGTCCTCGGTGAAGGTCTCGGCATAGGCCTCGAACGCGCCCCCGTCGAGCAGCTGCATCTGCCGGGCGTAGAACTGCTGGACCTCCGCGTACAGGTCGGTGCGGGAATACGTGCTGGGCATACGGCTCCTCCTGGTGGCCCGCTTGACTTTTCGCCTCCGTCCACGGTGGACCGGGTGGCTCGACGCCCGCTCGAACCGGGCACGGGCGGCACTTTCCAGGCCTGTTCGACCGCTGGTCGAGCCGTCCGGACGAGCATTCGCCCAGGAGACGGCTACGGAGGGAAAGACATGGCGGACAAGACCCGGCGCGTGGCTCTGGTCACCGGGGCCACCAGCGGCATCGGCCTGGACATCACCCAGCGCCTCGCCCGCTCGGGAATCAGCGTCTACATCTGCTCGCGACATGACGACGCGGTCGCCAAGACGGTCGAGGACCTGCGCGGACAGGGGCTCGACGTCGACGGCGGCAGCTGTGACGTGAGCGTGCCGGACCAGGTACGGCGGCTCGTGGCGAACGCCGTCGAGCGCTACGGCCCGATCGACATCCTCGTCAACAACGCGGGCCGCAACGGCGGCGGGATCACCGCGGAGATCGACGACGAGACCTGGTTCGACGTCATCAACACCAATCTCAACAGCGTGTTCGTGACGACGAAGGAGGTCCTCACCGCGGGCGGGATGCTGAAGCAGGACAGCGGCCGGGTCATCAACATCGCCTCGACCGGCGGCAAGCAGGGCGTACTGCACGGCGCTCCGTACTCGGCGTCGAAACACGGCGTCGTCGGCCTGACCAAGGCGTGGGGCCTGGAGCTCGCGAAGACCGGTGTCACGGTCAACGCGGTGTGCCCCGGTTTCGTCGAGACACCGATGGCCGAGCGCGTCCGCACGCACTACGCGGGCATCTGGGGCGTCGACGAGGAGGAAACCCACGCGCGGATCACCACGCGGGTTCCGATCGGGCGGTACGTGGAGCCACGCGAGGTGTCGGCGATGGTCGAGTACCTGATCGGCGAGGACGCGGGCGCGGTCACCGCGCAGGCGCTCAACGTCTGCGGCGGCCTCGGCAACTACTAGACCGATCCATTTTGGACGGAGAAAGGAGCGTCGATGACCTCCACCGACGAAATCGAGTACGCCGTCGACGGCGATGTGGTGTTCCAGGACGATTTCCGCGCGGGGCTGGACCACGAGGGCGCCGACGCCCGGTGGCGGATCCGCCCGTCGGGCGCGTTACCGCTGGGAGACGGCGTCTTCTGGCATTCGGCGGCCGGCCTGGTCGTCGAGCCGCCGGGCAGCGACCCGGTCACCGGCGACGCCGCGTTCGCCCTTCCGGGTCCCGGCGGGCCCGGCGAGCACATCCGCTGGGCGGCGTTCGCCGAGCGCACCTCCGCGGGCGGGGTGCTGGGCTTCGACGTGCCGCCCGAGGTGCCGCTCACCGCGAAGCTGGAGATGTCCGCGCAGTTCTTCGGACTCGACAAGCACGACCTCGGCGACGACGTCGACCTGGACTCGGATCTCCGCCTCGGGATGGCCGGGATGATCTGCGTGGACATGGAGTCGGGTCTGGTGTTCGACTTCGTCCTGACCCGGCGCCGGGTGTACGCGCTCTACGAGCGGTTGCCCCGGCCGGGGAAGACGCACGCGGTGTTCTCGTACGCCGTCCCGGTGGCCACGCGCGAGCCGGGCCATTTCCACGACTTCGCCGTCCGGCTCGATCCGGCGGCGCGCCAGGTGTGCTGGCTGCTGGACGGGGCCGAGGTGCTCACCGTCGACAAGATCGGACTGCGTTCACTCGACGCCGAGTATCTGAAGAAGAATCAGGACGGCCCCGAGGCGGAGATCCTGCCCAACCAGCTGAGCCTGGGGTTCGGGTTGTTCACCGACGGCGTGTTCGGGCAGGGCGCCCGGCTACGTGCCCGGCGCGCCTCGGTCACTCTCGGCTAGCACGGGTCGGTTTTCGAGAGGTCTTCGGTGAACCGGCTGAACAACCGGGCCAGTTCGGTCCGGTCGTGTTCGGACCAATGCGCGATCGCCTGGCCGAGGAACGCCTGCCGGAACTTGTGGGCTTCCTCGGCCAGTTTGGCGCCGGCGTCGGTGAGCCGCAGCTGGATGCGCCGCCCGTCCGTCTGCGAGGCCACTCGTTCGACGTAGCCGGCCTGGATCGCGCTCCCGACCATCCGGCTGGCGCGGGACGGGTCGAGCCCGATCCGTTCCGCGACCAGTCCCACGGTGACGCCTTCGGTGCCGGCCTCCGCGCCCTCCTCCACCGCGTACAGCACCGGGATCAGGCTCAGGTCGACCTGGGCCGGAGGGTGTTGCTCCGCGATCTTGCCGAGACTCCGCCGGGTCTGGTTGCGCCGCAATCGCCCCAGGGCGTGCTCGATGAGGGCTAGGGACGGGTCGTTCATGGCCATCAGGCTACCTGAACAGATGCGCATTGCAATTTATCTGCGCCGCGCATATATTTGCCGGAGTCACTTACTTGACCAGCGCACTGATACCGGTAGCCGATGGAGGCCCCATGAGCACCACCGAGATCAAGAACGACACGCGGCGCGGGCGTGGGCTCGTCGTCATCGCGGCGATCGTGACGCCCGTGGTGCTCTGGACGCTCGTCACCTACGCGTTCGGTTTCGGCATCACGGTCCCGGAGTCCTTCGGCTCGGACGCCCGCGCGGAACTCGAGCCGGTCGCGGTGGGGGTCACGGTCGTCGCGGCGGTGCTGGCGGGCTGGGCGTCGCTGGCCCTTCTCGAGCGATTCGTCGGCAAGGCGGGGCTGACGGTCTGGACGGTCATCGCCCTCGTCGTCTTCCTCGGGACCCTGCCGTACATGCCCGGATTCACCATCACCGAGCGCCTGCTGCTCGGCCTGATCCACCTTTCGCTGGCCTTGATCCTGATCGTCGGCATGCGCAGGACCAGCCGGTTCGCGCGGTCCGACGGCTGAGAAAGGCGAAGAACGTAACCAGGGGGCAAGAAAGATGAACCAGGACACAGGTCACCCGAAGCGGTGGCGGATCCTCGCGGTGCTGGTCGGCAGTCTGATGGCGGTCATCATCGACACCACGATCCTCAACGTGTCGCTCAAGACGCTGGCCGACCCGGTCGCGGGGCTCGGCGCGACACACAGCGAGCTGGAGTGGGCACTCAGCTCGTACACGCTGGTCTTCGCCGCCCTCCTCTTCAGCTGGGGCGTGCTGGCCGACCGGGCGGGGCGGAAGCGGATCCTGCTGATCGGCCTCGCCCTGTTCGGGCTGGCCTCGCTCGCCTCGGCCTACGCGCAGGACCCCGTCCAGCTGATCGTCGCGCGCAGTGTGATGGGGCTCGGCGCCGCGGCGGTCATGCCGTGCACCCTGGCCATCATCGCCGCGGTCTTCCCGCTACAGGAACGGGCGAAGGCGATCGGTGTCTGGACGGCCGCCATCGGGGTCGCCCTCGCACTGGGCCCGGTCACCGGCGGTCTCCTGCTGGAGAACTTCTGGTGGGGCTCGATCTTCCTGATCAACGTGCCGCTGGTCGCGCTGACGATCCTCGCGGTGGTGCTGGTCGTGCCGGAGTCCCGTGCCCCGTACCGCCGCAAGCTCGACATCGTCGGGATGCTGTTGTCCATCGCCGGTCTCGTGCTGATCGTGTACGGCGTCATCGAGGGTGGTCGTCTGGCGTCCTTCACCGCGCCGCTGGTGTGGGCCCCGATCGCGGCGGGCATCGTCGTGCTGGTGCTGTTCGTGCTGCACGAGAAGCGCATCGACCAGCCCGCCTTCGACATCGGTTTCTTCCGCAAGCCGGCGTTCACCGTCGCGATCGCCGCGGTGGGCTTCGTTTCCTTCGCGATGGCGGGGTTCCTCTTCTTCAGCGCGTTCTATCTCCAGTCGGTGCGGGGATACACCCCGCTGCAGGCGGGAGCGTGCATGCTGGCGCTGGCCTTGGCGATGATGGTCTTCGGGCCGCTCAGCTCGAAGACGGCCGCCCGGTTCGGGCCGAAGATCGTCTGTTCGGCCGCCCTGCTCGTGGTCGCGGCCGCGCTGGGTTCGCTCCTGCTGATCGAGGAGCAGAGCCCGCTGGCGGCGATCCTGCCGGTGTACTTCGTGCTGGGCACGGGGATCGCGAACGTCATGCCGCCCGCGGCGGTGTCGATCATGATGTCCATCCCGAGGGAGAAGGCCGCGGTCGGCTCGGCGATGAACAACACCATGCGCCAGGTCGGAACCGCGCTCGGGGTGGCGATCCTCGGTGCCGTGCTCGGCGCCGTCTACCGGTCCGAGATCGACGGAGACCTCGGCGCGCTCCCGGCGGCGCAGCGTGCCGCGGCGGGCGAGTCGATCGAGGCGACCCTCGCGGTGGCGCAAAAGGCAGGCGGCGGGGCGCCAGGCCTGGTGGATTCGGCCAGGGAGTCCTTCGTCTCCGCGATGCACGTGAGTTCGTTGTGCGCCGCGATCGTCGCGCTGATCGGAGCGGCGGTGGTGTTCCGCTGGTTCCCGGGCAAGCAGCCCGCGGGGAACGCCTGGGGCGGCGGCAACTGGGGCGCGGGCGCCGCGAAACCCGGACAGTCCTGGCAGCCCGCGAGCAAGCCGGACAGCGAAACCGAAAGCGCGCCCGTACAGACCGGAAACCACTGAAATCACCACAACCCAAAGGAGTGTCATGTCCAAAGCGGTCGTCTTCGCCACCTACGGCGGACCCGAGGTACTGGAGACCGTCGAGATCGAGGAGCCGCACGCCGGTGAGGGCGAAGTGCGGGTCCGGGTGCGGGCGGCCGGGGTGCAGCCCTTCGACACCATGGTCCGCCGCGGCGACGTCCAGGGGTACGTCGAGGTGTCCTTTCCCCAGACCACCGGCAACGAGTTCGCCGGCGTGATCGACGAGGTCGGCCCTGGCGTGACCGGCTGGGAAGCCGGTACCGAGGTCATCGCGTTCACCACGATGAACGCCGTCGGCGAGGTGGTGACGGTCAGCGCCGGCGACATGATCGTCAAGCCGGCGGGGATGTCCTGGGAGGACGCCGGGGTCCTGTCCGTCTGCGGGCAGACAGCGCATCTCGCGCTCACCGCGCTGAAGGTCGGCAAGGGTGACACCGTGCTGATCCACGGCGCGGCGGGCGGGGTCGGCACCATGGCCGTGCAACTGGCCCGCGAATGGGGCGCCACGGTCATCGGCACGGCGAGCGAGCGCAACCACGAGTACCTCCGTGAGCTCGGCGCCATCCCGGTCGCCTACGGCCCGGGACTCGTCGACAGGGTCCGCGCTCTCGCGCCGCAGGGTGTCGACGCCGCGCTCGACGCCGCCAGCAAGGACGCCATCGCCCCTTCCCTCGAACTCGTCGAGAACAAGGACCGGGTGGGGACCATCGGCGACTTCATGGGGTCGCGGCAGCACGGTGTCGCCATGCTCGGCGGCACTCGCACAGCGGAGCGGCTGAGCGAACTCGCGGAATTGCACACCGCGGGCAAGCTGCGGATCCACATCCAGGCGTCGTACCCGTTCTCGCGGGCCGCCGAGGCACATCGGGAGGTCGAAACCGGGCACGTGCGGGGCAAGATCGTCCTCGTCGCCGACTGACCACGGACTCGGCCGATCAAGGCCGTGAGGGCCACATCAAGGGACTCCGGGTCGCTCGATGTGGCCCTCGGGGTCGTCCGAGGATTCCTCATTCGACACCTGTTCCAGCGCCGTTCAAGCGGCCGCCAGCACAGTGGGACCACCACGCGCGGTACTCGCTGCGCCGGCCGAGGGAGGAGAAGACAGTTGCCGACCGACCAGAAATGGATCCTCGTATTCGGAGCCACCGGAAAGCAGGGTGGTTCGACCGCCCGCTACCTGTTGGAACGGGGCTGGGCCGTGCACGCCCTCGTGCGGAATCCGGACCATCCGGCGGCCGCGGACCTGCGGGCGAAAGGCGCGACGATCGTTCGCGGCGACATGGACGACGCCGCCTCGCTGCGCGCCGCGATGAACGGCGCTTACGGCGTTTTCAGTGTTCAGACACCACTCGGCGACGCCGGCGTGCCCGGCGAGGAGCGGCACGGACTCCTGGTCGCCGATGTCGCCAAGGAGGCCGGGGTCGAGCACTTCGTGCACAGTTCGGTCGGGGGCGCGGAGCGGCCGGAGGGGCTCCACTGGCGTGAGACCAAGCTTCGGATCGAAGAGCGGATCCGGGAGAACGGGCTTCCCGCGACCTTCCTGCGGCCCGCCTATTTCATGGAGAATCTCGCCAACGACATGTACCCGCCGCGGCTCGTCGGCGACGAACTGGTCTACCGGCGGGGGCTCGCCGACGGCGTGCCACTCCAGATGATCTCGGCGGCGGACAACGGGTTCTTCGCGGCCGACGCGTTCGACGACCCCGGCACCTACCTCGGGAAGAACATCGAACTGGCGGGCGACGAACTCACCGGCGAGCAGATCGCCGAGGTCTTCGAGCGCCACACCGGAATCCCAGCCAGGTTCGAGTCGGTCCCGATCCCGGAACTCGAAGAGACGAACCCGTGGCAGGCACTCGCTTACGACTGGCTCAACCGGATCGGTTACTCGGCGGACATCCCGGCGCTGCGGGTCCAGCACCCCGCGCTGGCGACACTCGAGCACTGGCTGAAAAAGACGGAATGGACGCCCGCCCCCGGCGGGGACTGAACGTCCGGAGTGGCCGGTGATTCCCGGTGCGGTCGACGTCGATGGCGACCGCACCGGGAATCACGCGGTCGACGCGAGCAGATCCCGGTGCAGGCGGCGGATCTCCGCCATCGGCTCCAAACCCAGCTCATCGTTCAGGATCCGGCGCAGATCCTGATACGCCTGCAACGCCTCGGCGCGCCTGCCGCCGTGGTGCAGTTCATTGATCAGCTGGCTGTGGAACCACTCGTTGAGCGGATAGGAGACCACGAGAGAGCGCAGCTCGGGAATCAGGTCGCGACGTTGCCCCCGCGCCCGGTCGGCCTCGATCCGCAATTCGAGTGCACGGATCCGTAATTCCTCCAGGTGGCTGATGTGCCCCCGCAGGACGTCACCGGCATCGACATTCGCCAATGCGGGGCCACGCCACAAGGCAAGGCCCTGCCGGAGAATGCTCCCGGCCTCCTCGGCGTCTCCCTCGCCGAGCAGCTCCCGGCCCTTGGCGACGGATCTTTCGAACACCTTCGTGTCGACCTGTTCCGCCGGCACCTTCAATTCGTAGCCGGGTGGCCGGGTGACCAGCGACGGCTTCTCCTCGCCGGTCTCGCAGGCCTGATCGAACATGCGACGGGTGTGGTAAACGTAGGTTTGCAAGGTGGTCAGCGCACTGCGTGGCGGGTTGTCGTCCCACAGTTCGCGGGTGAGCACGTCTACGCTGCTGACCTCGTTCCGCAGCAGGAGAATGCCGAGTATCTTGCACATCTTCTCCGAACTCGGTTCGAGAATCCTCCCGTCGGGCAGTACGATTTCGAGCGGTCCGAGCAGCCTGAATTGAAGCATACTTCCCCCCCATGGCATTTTCCCCATGAAAATCCCCCAGCACTGGACAATCGCCGCCCCCATTGCGGCCCCGTCGCCAGCGTAGCTTCGTTTACTCGAGCTTTGCAACCGGATGACCCAAACGGCCGCCGGACCTCCGGATTCGTGACCGATTCTCACGTTCTTGATCTTCTTTTCGAAACAGAAGTCGTTTCATAAATCGTTTGCGTGCGCATTCAGAAGCGGTGCGTGATTTCTGCTCAGAGACGCGAGAAGTAGCCGAATCCACTTTGAGGCGCGCTCGAGCAGGTCGCGACGGGATTCGGCGACGCTCGTCGCCATGACCGTAACTTCCAGTGCCACCACGGATGCTCGCCTGCACGAGGTCGCGGACGGGGTTTTCGCCTACATCCAGCCGGACGGCGGCTGGTGCCTGAACAACGCCGGGCTGATCGTTTCCGGCCGCGAGGCCGCGCTGGTCGACACCGCCGCGACCGAAGCGCGGGCGCACCGGCTTCGCGCACAGGTGCTGACCGTCTCGGCCACCGCACCGCGGGTGGTCGTCAACACCCATTCCCACGGAGACCACACGTTCGGGAATTTCGTCTTCCCCGAGGCGGTCGTCGTCGGACATGAGCGCACCCGCACGGAGATGGCCGAGATAGGCCTGCATCTGACCGGGCTGTGGCCGGAGGTGTGCTGGGGCGACATCGAAGTCGTCCTCCCGACTCTGACCTTCCGCGACCGCTTGACGCTGACGGTGGGGCGGACCAGCGCGGAAGTACTGCACCTCGGCGTCGCGCACACCACCAACGACAGCGTGGTCTGGCTGCCGGATCAGCGGGTCGTCTTCACCGGTGACCTGGCGATGTCAGGGGTGACACCGTTCGTGATGATGGGCTCGGTAACGGGATCCCTTGAGGTGACGGCGAAGTTGCGCGCCCTCGGCGCCGAGACCGTCGTGCCGGGGCATGGGCCGGTGTGCGGGCCGGAGATCTTCGACACCACCGAGCGCTACCTGCGCTGGGTCCGTGAAGTCGCCCGAAAGGGCATCGAGGACGGCGTACCCGCGCTGGAGGCCGCCCGAACGGCCGATCTCGGCGAGTTCGCCGGACTGCTCGACAGCGAACGGCTCGTCCCCAATCTCCATCGCGCCTACGCCGAGGAAGCGGGAGCGGAGCAAGGGGCGGCGCTGGACGTCGCGACCATGTTCGGCGAACTGATCGAGTACCACGGTTCCCTCCCCGCCTGCCACGCCTGATCGACGGCGGCCGCCCCGTCACCGGGCCGGCGCCGGAACTCCCGGCCAGACGGTGTAGGTCCGCCGTTGGTACAGCAGCGGAGCCGGCGACAGCACCTCCGCGGCGCCGACGTGACCGATCACGAGGTCGTGGTCGCCCGCCGCGACGATTCGGTCCACTGTGCACTCCGCGTAGGCCCTGATGTTCCCCAGCAGTACCGGGGCGCCGTTGGCGATCGGGGAAGGCCGCCAAGCGAGTCCGGCGAACTTGTCGCCGGGCCGCCCGGCGAACGACTCGGAAACCTCCTACCCGCCGTCGCCGAGGACGTGCATCACGAAACCCTGGGACGACCGCACCGCGTGCAGTGTCCTGGATCGGTGGTCGGCGCACACCAGCAGCAACGGGGGCTCCGCCGAGATCGCGGAGAACGCGTTGCAGGTGAAGCCCTGTGGTACGCCGTCTGCGCCGACGGTCGTCACCACGGCCACCGCGGTCGGGAACGAGCCGAACAAGTCTCGGAAGGTCGCACTGCTGACCGTCACTCCGGATCACCGCTTTCGCCCGGGTCAGTTTCAGGTGGGGCAAGTCTCGGGGTGGCCACTGGAACCGCGCTGGAACCACGCTCGGTTCTAGGGAGGATCTAGTCCGGTTGTAGCGGCCGAGGCGAAACTCGGCTCCACCACGGAGCCATGGTGCGTCGGGGAGAAGGTCAAAGGTGTCGTGTTCGGGTGAGATGGGCGATCACGCGTGATCAGGGACGTAACTCGCGAGTTACGCCTCTGAGCACGCGAGTTACGTTCCCGATCACGCGAGTTACGTCTTCGCGCACCTCGGGCTCGGAAACGGTGCCGCCTTTGCCTTACCTGTCAATATGCGAAGGGGTGGACATGACGATCGTCGAGGACCGGGCCGAGCCGGATGCCGGCTCACGCTTGCCCGATCTGCGCGAGCGGACGGCGGAATTGGCTCGGCTGCGCGAGGACGTGCACGCGGGGCCGAGTGCCAAGGCGACCGAAGCGCAGAAGTCCAAGGGAAAGCTGACCGCTCGCGAGCGGATAGAGCTGTTGTTCGACAAGGGCTCCTTCACCGAAGTGGAGCCGTTGCGACGGCACCGGGCGACCGGATTCGGCCTGGAGAAGAGAAAGCCTCATACGGACGGCGTCGTCACCGGGTGGGGGCTGGTGCACGGGCGCACGGTGTTCGTCTACGCGCACGACTTCCGGATCTTCGGCGGCGCGCTCGGCGAGGCGCACGCGCAGAAGATCCACAAGATCATGGACCTCGCCGAGTCGGCGGGCGCGCCGATCGTCGGGCTGTGCGACGGAGCGGGCGCGCGCATCCAGGAGGGTGTCACCGCGCTTGCCGGGTACGGCGGGATCTTCACCCGGAACGTCCGGAACTCCGGCGTCCTGCCGCAGATCAGCGTGATCATGGGGCCGTGCGCGGGCGGGGCGGCGTACTCGCCGGCACTCACCGACTTCGTGTTCATGGTCCGCGACACCTCGCAGATGTTCATCACCGGTCCGGATGTGGTGCACGCGGTCACCGGAGAGGTGATCAGCCACGACGGGCTCGGCGGCGCGGACGTGCACTCCGGAACCTCCGGAGTGGCCGGATTCGCTTACGACGACGAGGAAAACTGCCTGGAGGACGTCCGCTACCTCCTGTCGATGCTCCCGGCGAACAACCGCGAGCTGCCACCGCGGGTGCCGTCGGCCGATCCGGCGGACCGTCGCGGCGAGGCCTTGCTCGATCTGGTTCCCGCCGATCCGAACCAGGCCTACGACATGCGATCGGTGCTCGGCGAGGTCGTCGATGACGGCGAGTTCTTCGAAGTGCACGAGAACTGGGCGATGAACGTCGTGTGCGCACTGTCACGTTTGGACGGACACGTCGTCGGGATCGTGGCGAACCAGCCCTCGGTGCTGGCCGGCGTACTCGACATCGCCGCGTCCGAGAAGGCCGCGAAGTTCGTGACGATGTGCGACGCGTTCAACATCCCCCTCGTGTCCTTTGTGGACGTACCGGGGTTCCTTCCCGGTGTCGATCAGGAACACGGCGGGATCATCAGGCATGGGGCGAAGCTCTTGTACGCCTACTGCAACGCGACCGTGCCCCGGATCCAGGTGATCGTGCGCAAGGCCTACGGCGGCGCGTACATCGTGATGGACTCCCGGTCGATCGGCACCGACCTGTCGCTGGCCTGGCCGGTCAACGAAATCGCCGTGATGGGTGCCGAGGGCGCGGCGAACGTGGTTTTCCGGCGTGAGATCGAGGCCTCGGCCGACCCCGCGGGCACCAGGCGGGCGCGGGTCGACGAATATCGCGACGAACTCATGCATCCCTACTACGCGGCCGAACGGGGCCTGGTCGACGACGTGATCGATCCCGCGGAGACGAGGCCGCGGCTGATCGCGGCACTCGCGATGCTGCGGGCCAAGCACGTACCGGTGCCGACCCGCAAGCACGGGAACCACCCGCAATGACCGAGATCCGCGTGGTCCGCGGCGACCCGACGCCGACCCGGATCGCGGCCTTGACCATGGCCTTGCTCGCGGTGCCGCGGACGACGACAGAGCCACCGAAGAGCGCCGGTACGGCTCCCTGGTGCCGCGGCGGCGACGTACCGGACTGGGCGTCGAAATCACGACCTGGCTGGAAGACATGAACCACACCAAGGAATCTCGATGACAGTACGCACAGTCTTGATCGCCAACCGCGGCGAGATCGCGGTCCGGGTGGCGCGGGCATGCCGCGACGCCGGCCTCCGCAGCGTCGCCGTCTATGCCGACCCGGACCGCGACGCACCGCATGTGCGGGCCGCGGACACCGCGTTCGCGCTCGGCGGCGACCTGCCGTCGAACAGCTACCTGGACGGGCGGAAGATCCTGCGGGCGGCCGCGGAATCGGGCGCGGACGCGGTGCATCCCGGCTACGGTTTCCTCTCGGAGAACGCGGGTTTCGCCCAGGCCGTGCTCGACGCCGGCCTCGTCTGGATCGGCCCGCCGCCGCACGCGATCCGTTCCCTCGGCGACAAGGTCGCGGCCAGGCGCATCGCGAACCGGGTGGGCGCGCCGCTGGTGGCGGGTACGCCCGAGCCGGTGTCCGGGCCCGGCGAAGTGCTGGACTTCGCCCGCGCGCACGGGCTTCCGATCGCCATCAAGGCCGCGCACGGCGGTGGCGGCCGCGGCCTGAAGGTCGCACGGGACCTGGCCGAGATTCCCGAGCTGTTCGAATCCGCCGTGCGGGAGGCGGTCACGGCCTTCGGTTCCGGCGACTGCTTCGTCGAGCGCTACCTCGACCGGCCTCGGCACGTCGAAACGCAGTGCCTCGCCGACAGCCACGGGACCGTGGTGGTCGTCTCGACCCGTGACTGCAGTCTCCAGCGACGGCACCAGAAACTCGTCGAAGAGGCCCCTGCGCCGTTTCTCACCGAGGACCAGCGGGAACAGCTGCATTCCGCGTCCAAGGCGATCCTGCGCGAAGCGGGCTACGTCGGCGCGGGGACTTGCGAATTCCTCATCGGCGAGGACGGCACGGTGTCGTTCCTCGAAGTCAACACCCGGTTGCAGGTCGAGCACCCGGTGACCGAGGAGATCACCGGGATCGACCTGGTCCGCGAAATGTTCCGCATCGCGGACGGGGAGCCGCTCGGCTACGACGAGGTCCGCTCGCGCGGGCATTCGATCGAGTTCCGGATCAACGGCGAGGATCCCGGACGCGGGTTCCTGCCCGCGCCGGGAACGATCACGCGGCTGGCGTTCCCCAGCGGGCCGGGAGTCCGCGTCGACACCGGGGTCGAGACGGGCACGGTGATCGGACCGGCCTGGGATTCCCTGCTCGCCAAGCTCATCGTCACCGGGGCCACCCGCGAGCAGGCCCTGCGCCGCGCGCGGCGCGCGTTGCTGGAGTTCGAGGTCGACGGGATGGCGACCACCCTGCCGTTCCATCTTTCCGTTGTGGACGATCAGGCGTTCGCCCCCGAGGTGCACGGCCTCGACAGTGCCTTCAGCGTGCACACGCGGTGGATCGAGACCGAATACGTGAACACCGTCCCGCCGTTCGACGCGGTACCCGCCGAGCAGGAGCCGGCGGAACCGCGGCGGACGGTCGTGCTGGAGGTCGGCGGGGAACGGCTCGAAGTGTCGCTGCCGGCGAGCCTGGTCGGCGACGCGCCCACCTCGGCGAGACCGCCAACGCGGCGTTCCGCGCGAAGCGGCAAGGCGACGGCCGCCAATGGCGACGCGGTCGTCGCCCCGATGCAGGGAACGGTGGTGCGTGTCGCGGTCGACGAAGGCGCTTCGGTGGCCGAGGGCGACCTCATCACCGTCCTGGAGGCGATGAAGATGGAGCAGCCGCTGCACGCGCACCGCTCGGGAACCGTCACCGGGTTGACGGCCCTGCCGGGAGCCACCATCGCCGGCGGCACCGTCGTCTGCGAAATCCGGGACTGATCTAGGCCGTGGGAGCCGGGTCCCAGTTGCCGTGGAAGCCGTTCGGCACCCGGTCCGGAAGGTGCACGGCTCCCACGGTCTCCAGCGTTCCGGCGTCCAAAATGGTCAGATCGCTCTTCTGCGTCGCGGGATCGTAGACGAAACCCATCAGCACGCCCTCGTCTTCGCCCGCGTCCGCCGAGGACGGAACGAACACGAACTCCCCCACCTGCGCGCCGGCGCCGAACTCCCTCGACTCGACCGAGCGCTTCCACAGATCGTGTTTGAGCAAGGCACCCGAGGACGCCGATCCATCCTTTGTGGACACCGAGTAGCCGAAGCGGTGCGGCCTCCCGAGCAGCCGCTCGTCGACGCGCGGGAACTCCTGGCCCTGGTCGTCGATGCGTTCCTCGACGACCTTGCCCGCGGCCAGGTCGACGGTCCAGCGGTCCAGGGTCGGCGGCCCCTCGGCGGGCCCCTGCAGTTCGGTGGCGAACATCTTCGGATGCCGGACGACGTCGAGCACGATGGAGTCGCCGTCGTCGTAGGCGTTCATCGGATGGAACACGTAGCACGGCTCGACCTCGAACCAGCGGATGTCGCCGTTGCCGCCCTCCCGCGGCATGACCCCGATCCGCGCCGGGTACTTCGGGTTCCAGCGATACGGCAGGCCCGCGTTGCCCGAGATCCGCTGCCGCAGCTTCGCTCCGAACGGATCCGGCACCTTCACCCTGCCCACGAGCGCGGACACCACGAGCCGGGCAGGTGTGCGCAGGAACGCCGGGACCGACGTGGCGACG
Source organism: Amycolatopsis azurea DSM 43854 (assembly GCF_001995215.1). Lineage (GTDB taxonomy): Bacteria > Actinomycetota > Actinomycetes > Mycobacteriales > Pseudonocardiaceae > Amycolatopsis > Amycolatopsis azurea. Next base: position 151,841 of record NZ_MUXN01000028.1, on the reverse strand, counting down.
GCCTGTTCGCTCTCGAACGTGACCGGGAGGTCGTAGAAGACGACGTGCTTCTCGGTCAGGGAGAAGTCGTGCATCATCGGCGAACCGGTGACCTCGACGTCGACCGTGCGCTTGGCGCGACCCTGGGCGTCGATCACCGAGTACTGCACCTTGTTGCCCCAGCCGAAGAAGTACGACACGGCGTGCAGTTCGCCGGTCTCCGGGTCACGCTTCGGATGGGCGGTGTAGCCGCCGGGGAGCGTGCCGTCGAAATCGCAGGCGCCGACGGTGTCGAGCTCGTCGGTCAGCTCGAAGCTCGTCGCGCCGCCCTCGATCAGCGCGAGGGTCTTGCCGGCGTGGCCGATCACGTTCGTGTTCGCCCCCATGGAGGCGACCCCGGGAACGGATCCGCCTTCCCAGCGCTCGCCGAGTTCCCGCGAAAGCCGGGGGTTGCGCACCCAGCGGTTGCGGTACCACTCGGCGCGGCCGTCGCGCAGCCGGACGCCGTGCACCATGCCGTCGCCCATGAACCAGTGATAGGTCGCCGGGTCCACTTCGGACAGCGGGTTCGGCCCGTTCCGCAGATAGCGCCCGTCCAGGTACTCCGGGATGTGCCCGGTGACGCGCAGTTCGGTGATCGTGTGCTCACGGTTGACGGGGGCGAAGTTGCCCTCGAGGAACTTGTTACCCATCACGGGCCCCCTGATTCGGTGACTATAACGTGGTTATGGAAACATTTATAACAGGGTTATGGGATACTGGCAAGCATGTCACCGAAACCCGCCGCCGCCGAGGTCAAGGCCAAGCTGATCGAGGCGGCGATCCGGCTCCTCGCCGACGGCGGCCCGGAGTCGCTCCAGGCCCGCAAGCTGGCGGCCGAGATCGGCGCGTCGACCATGGCCGTGTACACCCACTTCGGCGGGATGGGAGCCTTGGTGGACGAAGTCGCGCGCGAGGGCTTCCGGCGGCTGTCAGCGAATCTCGGCGGGGTCGAGGAGACCGAGGACCCGTCGGCCGACATCCTCACCCTGGCGCTGGCGTACCGGCGGACCGTGGTGGACAACCCGCAGCTCTACGCGGTGACCTTCGGCCAGAGCGCGCCCGACGGGCAGAAGGCGGCGCTGGGCGACATGACCAGCGAGGAGAGCCGCCAGAACGCCAGCGAAGAGGGCGTCGAGGCCTTCGGCTACCTCGTCCGTGCCGCGAAACGGGTGATCGACGCCGGACGGTTCCGCCCCGCCTCGGAGTTCGAAGTCGCCGCTCAGCTCTGGAGCGCCGTACACGGCTACATCACACTGGAGGTCGCCGGCCACTTCGGCGACGGCCGGAATGGCGTGGACCACATCCTGATTCCCCTGGCCACCGCGCTCGGCGTGGGTTTGGGCGACACTTTCGAGGCCGCGACGCGGTCCGCGCAGGTCTCGATCGACGCCTGGCGCGCGAAAGAGGGAAACATCGGCACCTGATCCGGCGATACCCCGGTCACAGGTCGGTGAATCGTGCAACCTTCCAGCGAGAACGCACGTCTGTCCTGGTAGAAGATCAACGGGGGAACGGGGACGGGTGAACGAGGACGACCAGGGGCACGCGACGCTGCCGGGGGTGCATGGCGCACGCCGCTGGCTGAGCCGTCGTTCCGTGCTGATCGCCGGGGCCTCCGGTCTCGGCGTCGCGGGGCTCGCCGCCGGAACGGCCACCGGAGCCCTTCCGTTCAGCGAAGCGCTTCAGCGGGCACTCGGCGTCGCTTCGCCGACCCCGGCCACCCAGCTCGGCAGCCCCCGCGTCGAACGCGTGTACTCCGAAGCCCGCGGGCGCGAGGTCGACCTCGTCCTGCTGCTGCCGACCAAGGCGCCGCCCAAGGGCCTGCCGATGTCGCTGATGCTGCACGGCCTCCACGGCACCGCGCGGCACGCCGCCCCGACCGGACTGCTCAAGCAACTCGGCAGCGACGTCGCCCGCAAGGCGGTGCCCCCGTTCGGCTTCGTCGCGGTCGACGGCGGCGACCACTACTGGCACGAGAACCAGCCCGGGGACAACCCGATGGCGATGCTGCTGGAAGAGGTACCCCGCTGGCTGGCCGCCCGCGGCCTCGGCGGCCGGGACGGGCTGCCGTTCGCCGCCACCGGGCTTTCGATGGGCGGTTTCGGCGCGCTTCTCTACACGCGGCGCCGTCTGGAACGCCGTCGCCCGCCCGCCGCGGTCGCGGCACTCGCGCCCGCCCTGATCACGTCGTGGCCGGAGATGAGCAAGCGGCGCGCGTTCCGCGACGCCGCCGACTGGGGCTCGCTGGACCCGTTGCGCCACATCGACGTCACCAAGAGCGTGCCGACCGGGATCTGGTGCGGGACCGAGGATCCGTTCATCGGCGGGGTGCGGAAGTTCATCTCCGAAGCACGGCCGACGGTCGCGCACACCGCGCGCGGCAAGCACGGCGACGCCTTCAACCGCACCGTCGTGCCGAGCCTGGTCGCCTTCCTCGGCAAGCACGTGCCCAAGAACGCTTAGGCCGTCAGGCGCGGAAGAACACCCGGGTCACGGTCGCCCCCGGTCTGAGGTACTGCCGGACCAGATCGGCGACCTGGTTCACCAGCACCAGACCACGTCCGCCGATCTGCCCCGGCGACGCGGGTCTGCGGCCCGCCAGCGGATCGCTCAGCGTTCCTTCGTCGACGACCTCGCAGAGCACGTGGCCCTCCTCGCGCCAGACACGGACCACACCGTGTCCCGCGCCGTGCAGCACGCTGTTGGCGGACAGTTCCGCCACGGCCAGGACGAGGTCCTCGACCCGCTCCGGGGCGAGGCCGCATTCCTCGGCTCTCTCCTGCGCGAAGTGCCGCACGGCGGAAAGCCTGCCGAGGTCGAAGCGGAACTCCTCGGCCGCCCGCGGTTCGGGCAGCGGCAGGTTGTACTTCTCGACGACCGAGTCGGGGGCGTACTCCGCGCTCGGGCGATCACCGTCGGCACCGGAGAGGGTCGGATGGGTCCGTTCGACGTCGGCGAGGACGTCGTCTTCGAGACCGGTCCGGTCGTACGGGCACAGCATGCGGAGTTCGCGGTCGCCGAAAGCGAAGTTGATCAGTGCCTCGTGCTGCGCGCACGCCGGGTACTCGACGGCCGAACGCCCCGCCCAGATCGGCTCGCCGACGATCCGGACCGGCCCCGGCCGGTTGTCCGCGAACGCGAGGAGCACGCCGGGGAGGATGCGGCCCGGATTGCGGCCCGCTTCGGTCATGTCGATGAGTTCGACGTCGGCGGCGGAATCGCCCAAGGCCGCTTCGATCAGCGTCAGATTCCGGCCCGGGACGGCCACCGCGACGGGCTCGTCGAGCTTCAACCCTTCGAGGATGTACGGAACCGTACCGGTCAGGTACTCGGTGTCACCGGAGTAGAGCAGGCCCACATGGGAGAAGGGACCCGCGGTGACTGCCACGGACTCGTCTTACCCCGTGCAGAGGATTCTGAAACCCCGCTAACGGAGGAAAAACCGAAAACCGTCCGCGGGACCGTTCAGCTCAGCCAGCGACCGGCCATCGAGATCAGCCAGAATCCGGCGAGCGTCGCACCGGTGAACAGTCCTGTCCAGCGGACGAGCGCCTGGTTCGCCTCCGCGTCGCGCGCCGCCTTGATCCGGACGAGCGCGTACGCCGAACCGGCGAACAGCGGCAGCGGGATCAGCGGCAGCGGCGACAACCGGACGACGCCCGCCACCAGGCAGGTCGCCACCAGGACGCCCAGCGCGATAGTCAGCGCGCGCGGGATCCACGGATGCCCGCGATAGGCCCCGAGGACGATGCGTTCGGTGAGTTCGACGAGTCCCCTGACCTCGCGTGGACTCGCGGCTGCCAGCTCGGAAGCCTCGTTCTCGTCCTTCGTGGAAGTCAACGGCACCATCGCATCCTATCCCGGTCCGGTCACCGGCCGGACCGGGCCGGAGAAACCGATGCCCCGGCGCGGTGGGATCCGGCCGGGGCATCGATGAGGAAAGATCGCCGCTCAGGCGGACTTCTCGCCGCGCTCGCTGTTGCGACGGCGTGACGGCTGACGCGCCACGATCGTCGGGTTCACGTTCTCGCGGACGGTCTGCTCGGTGATGACGACCTTCGCGACATCGTCGCGGCTGGGGATGTCGTACATGACCGGCTGCAGGACCTCTTCCATGATCGCGCGCAGGCCACGGGCGCCGGTGCCGCGGAGCACGGCCTGGTCGGCGATGGCCTCGAGCGCGGTCTTGGTGAACTCCAGCTCGACGTTGTCCATCTCGAAGAGCTTCTTGTACTGCTTCACCAGCGCGTTGCGCGGCGTGGTCAGGATGCTGACCAGCGAGTCCTTGTCCAGGTGGGTCACCGTCGCCACGACCGGGAGGCGGCCGATGAACTCCGGGATGAGCCCGAACTTGATCAGGTCCTCCGGCATGGTGTCGGAGAAGATGTCGCTCTCGTCGATCTCGGCCTTCGTGCGGATCTCCGCGCCGAAACCGAGGCCGCGCTTGCCGACCCGCTCGTTGATGATCTTCTCCAGCCCGGCGAACGCGCCGGCCACGATGAACAGCACATTCGTCGTGTCGATCTGGATGAACTCCTGGTGCGGGTGCTTGCGACCGCCCTGCGGCGGCACCGAAGCGGTGGTGCCCTCGAGGATCTTCAGCAGCGCCTGCTGCACGCCCTCGCCGGACACGTCGCGGGTGATCGACGGGTTCTCGGACTTCCGGGCGATCTTGTCGACCTCGTCGATGTAGATGATGCCCGTCTCGGCCCGCTTGACGTCGTAATCCGCCGCCTGGATCAGCTTGAGCAGGATGTTCTCGACGTCCTCGCCGACGTACCCGGCTTCGGTGAGCGCCGTCGCGTCCGCGATCGCGAACGGGACGTTGAGCATCTTCGCCAGCGTCTGGGCCAGGTAGGTCTTGCCGCAGCCCGTCGGCCCGAGCATCAGGATGTTGGACTTCGCCAGTTCGACGGTCTCGTCCTTGGAATCCTTCGGCCCGGCCTTGTCGTCGGACTGCACACGCTTGTAGTGGTTGTACACCGCCACGGCCAGCGAACGCTTCGCGTCGTCCTGGCCGATGATGTACTGCTCGAGGAACTCGTGGATCTCGGCGGGCTTGGGCAGCTCGTCGAGCTTGACCTCACCGGCCTCGGCCAGTTCCTCTTCGATGATCTCGTTGCAGAGATCGATGCACTCATCGCAGATGTAGACCCCGGGGCCGGCAATGAGCTTCTTCACCTGCTTCTGGCTCTTGCCGCAGAAAGAACATTTCAGCAGGTCGCCGCCGTCACCGATCCGTGCCATGGCCGTTGACCTCGTCCCCTCCGGCGCTTTCCTTCGCGCCTGCACTGTCGTGCTGACTGTCGTACCCCGGTCACGGATGACCTCTCGGAGCCTCACACACTGCCACTGACGGTACCCGTCCGATGCCGTCGGCGGGAGAACCAACGTCACATCTGAGCACGCCAGAAGCTGACCTTAGACCAGGGATCCGGTGCGTGTCGTCTCCCGACACGCACCGGTCCCTCCCGCGATCAGCTGCTCGAGGCCTTGCGGTACTCGAGCACCTCGTCGACGATCCCGTACGCCTTGGCCTCGTCGGCCGTCAGGATCTTGTCGCGCTCGATGTCCTTCTTGACCTCGTCGGCGTCCTTGTTCGTGTGCTTCGCCAGGATGACCTCCATCTGGCGCCGCACTCGCTGGATCTCGTTGGCCTGGATCTCCAGGTCCGACACCTGGCCGTAGGTGCCCTCGGTGGCGGGCTGGTGGATCAGCACGCGCGAGTTCGGCAGCGTGAACCGCTTGCCGGGGGTACCGGCCGCCAGGAGCACCGCGGCGGCCGAAGCGGCCTGCCCGATGCACATGGTGACGATGTCGGGGCGGACGTACTGCATCGTGTCGTAGATCGCCATCAGCGCGGTGAACGAGCCACCGGGCGAGTTGATCAGGATCATGATGTCGCGGTCCGGGTCCTCGTGCTCGAGGTGCAGCAGCTGGACCATCACGTCGTTGGCCGACGCGTCGTCGATCTGCACGCCGAGCATGATCTGACGCTCTTCGTACAGCTTGTTGTACGGGTTCGATTCCTTGATGCCGTAGCTCGTGCGCTCGACGTACGAGGGCAGGACGTACCGCGACTGCGGCAGCTGGAGCCGCGACTGCATCCCCGGCGCCTGCGACCCGTTCGGAAGCTGGAAGTTGCTCATTGAAATTCTCCTGTGTGCCGGCGCGGATCAGCTGTTGGGAAGCGGGTTCTCGCGCGTGAGGACCTGGTCCACGAAGCCGTAGTCCTTCGCCTCCTGCGCGGTGAACCAGCGGTCGCGGTCACCGTCCTTGACGATCTGCTCGACCGTCTGACCGGTCTGCTCGGCGGTGATCCGGGCCAGCTCCTGCTTCCACTTGCCGAACACCTCGGCCTGGATGGCGATGTCGGAGGCGGTACCGCCGACACCCGCCGAGGGCTGGTGCATGAGGATGCGCGCGTGCTGCAGCGCGTACCGCTTGCCGGGCGTGCCGGACGAGAGCAGGAACTGCCCCATCGACGCGGCCAGGCCCATCGCGTAGGTCGCGACGTCCGGGCGGATCAGCTGCATGGTGTCGTAGATCGCGAAACCCGCGGTGACCGAGCCACCGGGCGAGTTGATGTAGAAGCGGATGTCCGACTCGGAGTCGTCTGCGTCGAGCAGCAACAACTGGGCGGTGATCCGGTTCGCGACCTCGTCGTTGACCTCGGAGCCGAGGACGACGATGCGCTCCTGGAGCAACCGCTCGAAGACCGAGTCGGTGAGGTTGAGCCCCGCGGTTCCGGTCCGCGCCTCGGGCATGTGCTGCGTCACGTCTGCCTGCCTTTTCGCCGACGGCGGCCAGCCGTGCCTCGGCCGCCGCTGTATGTCCAGATGCTGTGTCCAGGTGCTGAGGATCTTGCAACCGACCCTAACGAACTTGGGCGGTGCAGAATGCCTGACACCGCCCAAGTTCGCTTACAGCTTTACGGTCCGTTTCGACCGGACCGGGTATTCCCTACTCGGCCGCAGTCTTCGCGGTTTCGTCGGTGACCTGCGTCTCCTCGGCTGCGGGGCCGAAGAGCTCTTCGAGGTCGACCGCGGTACCCGAGGCGTCGGTCACGGTGGTCTTGCGGACCACCGAGGCCAGCGCCTTGCCGCGACGGACGTCGGCATAGATCGCGGTCAGCTGACCGGACTGCTGCGCCCGCTGGACGTACTCGTCCGGGCTGACGCCGAAGCGCTGGGCCTGGTAGATGATCCGCTCGGTGAGCTCGCCGTCGTTGACCGACGTCTGCTCGGCGTCGGCGATGCTGTCCAGCAGCAGCTGCGTGCGGACCGCCTTCTCCGACTCCTCGCGCACCTCGGTGTCGAACTCTTCGAGGGTGCGGCCTTCGGCTTCGAGGGCCTTGGCGAACTGCGCCTCGTCGTGGTCGAACGGGTGGATCGCGTCGTGCTTGCGGTTCTCGATCTCGGCTTCGAGGACCTTCTCCGGGATCGCGACCTCGGTGCGCTCGAGCAGCTCCTCGAGGACCTTGTCGCGGGCCTGGACGCCCTGCTGCATCTTCTTGACGCGGCCGAGGCGCTCGCGAAGGTCGCCCTTCAGCTCGTCGATCGTGTCGAACTCGCTCGCCATCTGGGCGAACTCGTCGTCCGCCTCGGGCAGCTCGCGCTGCTTGATGGTCTGCACGGTGACGGTGACGTCGGCGTCCTTGCCGGTGTGCTCGCCGGCGACCAGCTTCGTGGTGAAGGTCTTGGTCTCGCCCGCGTTCGCGCCGATGATCGCCTCGTCGATGCCGTCGACGAGCTGGCCGGAGCCGATCTCGTAGGACAGGCCGGTGGTCGAGGCCTCCTCGACCTCCTGACCGTCGACGGTGGCCGCGAGGTCGATCGAGACGAAGTCGCCGTTCTCGGCCGCGCGCTCGACACCGGTGAGGGTGCCGAAGCGGGCGCGCAGCTCGTCGAGCTGCTCGTCGACCTCGGCGTCGGTCAGTTCGACGTCGTCGACGCTGACCGCGAAGCCTTCGAGGTCGGGCAGCGAGATCTCCGGGCGGATGTCGACTTCGGCGGTGAACTCGAGGACCTCACGGTCCTCCAGCTTGGTCACCTCGAACTCGGGCTGGCCCAGCGTGCGGACCTCGCCCGCGCGCACGGCTTCCATGTACTTGGCCGGAATGACCTCGTTGACGACCTCGTCGAGCACCGGGGCTCGCCCGATCCGGCTTTCCAGCACGCGAGCCGGCGCCTTGCCCGGACGGAAGCCGGGGATGCGCACCTGCTGGGCGATCTTGCGGTAGGCGCGGTCGAAGTTCGGCTTGAGCTCGTCGAACGGCACCTCGACATTGATCTTGACTCGCGTCGGGCTGAGCTGCTCGACGGTGCTCTTCAACGTATTCTCCTCGAGCGGTAAACGATGTGTTTGAGCATCCGCATACGGTCGGCAGCGGATGCGCCCTGGCCAGCTTGCAGACCGGGCCGTCCGAGTCTAGGCCCCGGGGCTCATCGGGCCGGTCCCGGGGCCATCAGCCCGCCTTCCCGGACCGATCACAGCTTTCGAGAGCTGTCCGAGTAACCGGCCCCGGACCACCCGATCGGACCAGTTTTCGGTTCTTCTCTGTTACGAAGCGGCCCTTTCCTGGACACGGATGCGCGTCGCGCCGCACCATCGGGCGCCGTGACGAGGCGTTTCAGCAGCCAGATGAAGTTTACAAACCAGTACTAGTTGTCTACGGTGTGACAGCTTGTTTCGGTAGCATCGACCGAGGGGAACGATCGATGGCCGTCGCCGTAACCCGGTCCGAGGACACGGATGGAATTCCCGCGCAGAAGCTGAGACGCGGGGTGCCCAACCCGCGGATCCCGCTGCCGGTGGTCTCGGTGCCGACAGTGTTGCTGTTCACCGGCGGCCTCATGGTCTGGGCCGGCGCCACCTGGCTGGTGGTCAACGACGCCGCGCCGCTCTGGGTGACCATTCCCCTGCACGCGCTCGTCACCTTCACGATGTTCACCGTGCTGCACGAGTCGACGCATCACGCCGCCGGGCAGCTCACCTGGGTCAACGAACTGCTCGGCAGGCTGGCGATGCCGTTCGTCGCCGGTTACGGCTCCTTCCCCCTGGTGCGCTACATCCATCTGGAGCACCACCGCAACACCAACGAGGACGCCCACACCGATCCCGACGCCTGGACCGCGCACGGCCCCTGGTGGCAGCTGCCGTTGCGCTGGCTGACCATCGACTTCTGGTATGCCCGCTTCTACGTGGCGCGGCAGCGCACGCGGCCGCCGTCGGAGCGGATCGAGACCGCGGCGGTCGTCGCGCTGAGCTTCGCCGCGTTCGCCTGGCTGACCGTGACCGGGCACGGCTGGGAACTGTTGGTGGCGTACCTGATCCCGCAGCGTGTCGGGCTGGCCGTGCTGGCCTGGTGGTTCGACTGGCTCCCGCATCACGACCTCGGCGAGCAGCGGCAGAACCGGTTCGGCGCCACCCGCGTCCGCGTGGGGCTCGAATGGCTGATGACGCCGATCATGCTGTGCCAGAACTACCACCTGGTGCACCATCTCCACCCGGCGATCCCGTTCTACCGGTACCTGCGCGCGTGGCGGGACAACCGCGACGCCTACCTCGCCAGGGACGTCCCGATCGCGACCGCGTGGGGCCGCGAACTGACGTCGACGGAGTACCGCGAATGGCGTCAGCTCACCGGCTCGTTCGACGAGGAGCCGCCCGCTCCGCAGCCCCGGCCGCCGGGCCGGTTCCATTCGCTGCGGGTCTCCGAGGTCCGGCAGCTGTGCGAAGGCGCCGTCACGGTGACGTTCGACGTGCCGGAGCGGCTGCGGGAGACCTTCCGGTTCACCCCCGGCCAGCATCTCGTCATCCGCGCGGAGGTGGACGGGGAAGAGGTGCGGCGCGCCTACTCGATCTGCTCGACGCCGGACTCGGGAGTGCTGCGGATCGCGATCAAGCACCAGCTCGGCGGCGTGTTCTCGACGTTCGCCACCACGGAACTCGAGGCGGGCGACGTGCTGGAAGTGCTGCCCCCTGACGGAGTGTTCACGCTAACGCCGGCACAGGGCCGCTCCGGCCGTTACGTCGCGCTCGCCGCGGGGAGCGGGATCACGCCGATCCTGTCGATCCTGACCTCGACGTTGCAGAACGAGCCCAACAGCAAGGCGACCTTGCTGTACATCAACACCTCCGGCGCCAGCACGATGTTCGCGACCGAACTGACGGCGCTGGCCACGCGGTTGGGCGGGCGGCTGCACGTCGTGCACTACCGCACCGACGAACGCGACCCGGACCTGCGCACGCAGCGGCTCGAGAAGCCGTTCGACATCGTCGGCGAGGCGCTGGCGATCTCGCACGAGCGCTATCAGCGCGGCCGCCTCGACGGCACCCGCCTGCGGGCGCTGCTGCAAGCGCGGCTGCACCCGGCGAAGGTGGACGAGTGGTTCCTGTGCGGGCCGCGCGACCTCGTCGACATGGCCCGGCGGACTCTTTCCGACCGGGACGTCCCCGAGGAGAACGTCCACTACGAACTGTTCCAGGGCGCGCTGCCCGTCCGGCCCTCGCGGCGGCCGGGCCCGACGCTGACGGTGACAGCGGGCGGGAAGACCGCCGAAGTCCCCGCGACGGTGGGCGAAACCGTCCTCAGCGCCGCGCTGCGTCACGGCGTCGACGCGCCGTACGCGTGTATGGGCGGGGCTTGCGGCACGTGCCGGGCGACCGTCGTGCGCGGCAGCGCGCGGATGGACGTGCGCTACGCGCTCGGCGACGAGGACGTCACCGCGGGGCGGATCCTGACCTGCCGGGCGGTGGCGACCTCGGCCGAACTGAGCGTGGACTACGACCGCTGATAGCGACGCGGCACGGACCCGGCCCGGCCCAGGTGGTCGTGAGTGGCGATTCGGGTCGTTGCGCGGTAGGCAAAGGTGTCCTGTGGGGCGTCAAGTGTTCGGCGGTGATCGGCGCGGTGAAGGGGTTTTCCCTCATCGCACGAGCGGAAAGTCCCCTTCGTCGAGGGTTTTGCGTTCTCGTGGGGCGGAGTCCTCGAAGCGTTGCGAAAGCCACTTTCGCAACCTTCAACGTTGCGGAAGTGGCTTTCGCAACACCTGAGGTCGGCGTGCGAGCGAGGGAAGGAACACGCCACATTTGCCTTACCCTCAAATAGAACACGAATCGCCACTCACGACACCGCACGACTAATGGCCGGGCGGCGTCCCTCCGGAACCACCGTCGCCGCCGGAAGGCGGTCCCTGGTCCTCCCCCGTCGACTCCCGCACCGACTGCGCGGTCGCGGTCGTGCCGGAGGTCGTGGCGACGACGGTGACCGTGTCCCCGGTCGCGACGCCGTTCACCACCGACGCGTCGATCGTGTAGACCTTGCTGTAGCCGTCGTCGCTCACCGCGGTCAGCGACGTCGCGCTCAGCTCGGTCACCTTCCCGGTCTGTGTGAGTTGCGTGGTGTACCCGCCGTTGCCGTCCGAGACGACGTACTCGCCGTGAAGGGCACGGGAACCGCCGGGGCCGCCCATGCCCGCCCCGCCGCCCGGAGCGCCGCCCGGAGCCGCGGACGCGGTGTCGGCCGACGAACCGGCGGCCCAGATCGCGGCCCCGCCACCGACGGCGAGGACAGCGGCGGCCGCGCCCGCGACGACGGCTTTGCGTTTCCCGCCACGCGAAGACGCCGGAGCACCCCAGTCCGAAGTGGACGGAGTGGCGGGAGTGGCCGGAGTGGACTGCGTGGTTTCGTTCATGGTCTTCGACTCCTGTGGTCTCGTCGGTGACTCCACCGTCCGCACCGCGGCTGTGCCCGGCCTGTGCCCGCCGTCAGACCTTTCTGTGACACACGCGCACAGCGGGCTCACAGGTGGGACACAACGCGTACATACGACCTCGGCGCACGCTCGTGTCCATGGCAACCGGTTCGGCCCCGACCACCGGCCCGCGCCGGTGGTCCCGGCCCGGGCGGCTTTCCCTGCGCGCCAAACTGACCGGGTCGATGGTGCTGTTGCTCACCTTCGTCTGCCTGGTGATCGGCGTCGCCAGCGAGATCGCGCTGCGGTCGTTCCTCACCGGCCAGATCGACGACCAGCTCTCGGCCGCGTCGTCCCGCGCCCACGACTTCGCGAACCGGCCACCGGAGGACGGTCGCGGTCCCAACCCGCTCAACGCGCCGGGCCAGGCCTCCGGGACGCTCAGCGTGCGCTACTCCGGTGACCGGGTGCTCTACGCCGGAGTCCTTACCGTGCAAGGACTTCCCCAAGGGCTGTCGACCGAGCAGGAATCCGGCCTGTTCTCGATCCCGGCGGACCGGCCGCCGATGACGATGACCCTCGGCGGTCTCGGCGACTACCGCGTGCAAGCCGTCTCGATCCCCGGCGGCGTGGTCGTCACCGGGCTCCCGCTCGGAGCGATGCAGGACACCCTGACCACGGTCGGGTGGATCCTGTTCGGGGTCGCGGCGGCGGGCGTCACCGGCGCCGGATTCCTCGGCGCGTTCGCGGTCCGGCGCACGCTGCGGCCGCTCGACCGGGTCGCGGCGACCGCGGGCCGGGTGTCGGCGATGCGGCTGGACCGCGGCCAGGTCGCGCTTTCCGTGCGGGTGCCCGAGATCGACACCGATCCGCGCACCGAGGTCGGCCAGGTCGGTTCGGCGCTGAACCTCATGCTCGGGCATATCGCGCAGGCGCTGGAGGCCCGGCACGCCAGTGAGACCCGCGTCCGCCGGTTCGTCGCGGACGCGAGCCACGAACTCCGCACCCCGCTCGCGGCGATCCGCGGGTACGCCGAACTCGCCGGCCGCGGCAGCGCGCTGGTCACGCCGGAGGTCGCGCGTTCGATGTCGCGGATCCAGTCCGAGGCCGCCCGGATGACGACCCTGGTCGAGGATCTCCTGCTGCTGGCGAGACTCGACGCCGGACGACCGCTCGAAGCGGGCCAGGTCGACCTCGCCAGGCTGGCCGCGGACGCCGTCGGTGACGCGCACGTCGCCGGTCCGGACCATCACTGGGAACTCCGGCTCCCCCGCGAACCCGTGCTCGTCAGCGGCGACGTCCAGCGCCTGCACCAGGCGCTGGCGAACCTGCTGTCCAACGCGCGCACGCACACGCCACCGGGCACCACGGTGGTCACCGCGCTGAACCGCTCCCGCACCGGGGCGGCGGTGCTGACCGTCACCGACGACGGGCCCGGGATCGCGCCCGAACTCCTGCCGAGCGTGTTCGAACGCTTCGCCCGCGGTGACTCGTCCCGCTCACGCGCGGCGGGCAGCACCGGGCTCGGGATGGCGATCACGTCGGCCATCGTCGTGGCCCATCACGGCACGATCGAGGTGCACAGCCGCGCCGGGCACACCGAGTTCGCCGTCCATCTGCCGGTGATCGGTTCCTCACAGCGGGTGCACAGGTTCGGCACAACCACACCCCAGGTCGGCATCCGACCCTGAGGCCATGACCCTCCTCGCCTCCCGCGACGAAGCCGATCGAACCGATTCCCCCGCCCGAGGCACCACGGCGGACCCGCGCTGGGTCCGGCCCGCACTGGCCGCGCTTCTGCTCGCCACCGCCGTCCTCTATCTGTGGAACCTCGGCGAATCCGGCTGGGCCAACGCCTTCTACTCGGCGGCCGCGCAAGCCGGATCGTCGAGCTGGAAGGCGTTGTTCTTCGGCTCCAGCGACGCCGCGAACGCGATCACGGTCGACAAGACACCGGCCGCGTTGTGGGTGATGAGCCTGTCCGCGCGCCTGTTCGGCGTCAACACCTGGAGCATCCTGGTACCGCAGGCGCTGATGGGCGTCGGCTCGGTGGCGCTGCTGTACGCCGCGGTGCGCCGGACTTCCGGCCCGGCCGCGGGTCTGCTGGCGGGCGCCGTCCTCGCGCTCACTCCGGCCGCCGCGCTGATGTTCCGGTTCAACAACCCGGACGCGCTGCTCGTCCTGCTCCTGGTCGCGGGCGCCTACTGCGTCGTCCGCGCGCTGGAGAACGCAAGCCCGCGCTGGCTGGCGCTGGCCGGGGTCGCCGTCGGCTTCGGGTTCCTCGCCAAGATGCTGCAAGCGTTCCTGGTGCTGCCCGCGTTCGCGCTCGCCTACCTGATCGCCGCGCCGACGTCGATCGGCAAGCGTCTGCTGCATTTGCTCGGAGCGTTGGGCGCAACCCTCCTTTCAGCCGGCTGGTACCTCGCCGTCGTCGCGCTGTGGCCCGCCGCCGACCGGCCGTACATCGGCGGCTCGCAAGAGAACAGCCTGTGGGAACTCGTCTTCGGCTACAACGGTTTCGGCCGCATCACCGGGGACGAGGTCGGCAGTGTCGGCGGAGGCGGCAACGGCGGCTGGGGCGGAACCGGCTGGGACCGGTTGTTCGGCAGCGAGATGGCGGGCGGGATCGCCTGGCTGCTCCCCACCGCCGTGATCGCGCTGGGCGCCGGGCTGTGGTTCACCCGCCGGGCCCCGCGCACCGACCGCGGCCGCGCGGCGCTGATCGTGTGGGGTGGCTGGTTCCTGGTGACCGCCGTGGTGTTCAGCTACATGGGCGGCATCATCCACGCCTACTACATGATCGCGCTCGGCCCCGCGATCGCCGGGCTCGTCGGCATCGCGGGCACACAGTTGTGGCGTGCCCGGGGAAATCCGGCCGCCGCGGGCACCTTGAACACCGGGGTCGCGTTGACAGCGCTGACGGCGTATCTGCTGCTGTCGAGGCAATCCGACTGGCTTCCCGGACTCGCGGTCGCGATCCTCGTGGCCGGCCTGCTGTGCGCGTTCTTGGTCTTCTTCGCCGCACGATTACCTGACGCGGCAAGGCGTCTGGTCGCCGCCGGCGCACTGGTCACCGTGCTCGCGGGCACCGGCGCGTACACGGTCGCGACCGCGGCCACCCCGCATTCCGGCGCGTTGCCCTCGGCGGGTCCGGCGACCGGACGCGGGATGGGGCCGGGCGGCGGCGGGATCGTCATAGGCGGGCGAGGTGGGCCTGGCGGCGCGGGCGGAGGGCTGCTCGGGACGAGCCTGCCCGGCGACAGCCTGGTCGCGCTGCTCCGGAAAGACAGCGAGAAGTACACCTGGGCCGCGGCGACCGTCGGCTCCAACAACGCGGCGGGCTACCAGCTCGGCAGCGGGAACCCGGTGCTGGCCGTCGGCGGGTTCAACGGCACGGATCCGGCTCCCACGCTGGAAAAGTTCCAAGATTACGTCCGAAATGGACAGATCCACTATTTCCTCGGCGACGGCATGATGATGCGCGGGGAGACCGGCAGCGACGCCGCAGAGCGGATCGCCGAATGGGTCTCGGAAACCTACACACCGACCACTGTGGACGGTGTCACCGTCTACGACCTGAGCCGGTGAATCCGTGCCAGGACACAGCGACAGCACAGCTCGGACACAAGCCGACCTCAGCGCGGTGGCCGAAATTGAGGACATGACAGCCGCGATCCTCTCCGGCGCCGAAACCGGCCGCCGCCCCGCCATCGCCCCGACCGGCTCCCCCGTCCTCGACGTCGTCATCCCGGTCTACAACGAGGAAACCGACCTCGAACCGTGCATCCGACGGCTGCACGCGCATCTCGCGGAGCAGTTCCCGTACCCGTTCCGGATCACCGTCGCGGACAACGCCAGCACCGACGGCACACTACGCGTCGCGGAACGGCTGAGCCGCGAGTTCGACGACGTCGAAGTCCACCACCTCGACGAGAAAGGCCGCGGCCGCGCACTGCGTGCCGTCTGGTCCACTTCGGACGCTCCGGTGCTCGCGTACATGGACGTCGACCTCTCGACCGATCTGGCCGCGCTCGGCCCCCTCATCGCGCCGCTGCTGTCCGGGCACTCCGACCTCGCCATCGGCAGCAGGCTCGCCCGTGGCGCGAGGGTGGTGCGCGGACCGAAGCGGGAGTTCATTTCCCGCTGCTACAACCTGATCCTGCGCGGCACGCTGGCGGCGAGGTTCAGCGACGCGCAGTGCGGGTTCAAGGCGATCCGCGCCGACGTCGCCGAGCGACTGCTCCCCCACATCCAGGACACCGGCTGGTTCTTCGACACCGAATTGCTCGTGCTGGCACAGAAAGCCGGGCTGCGGATCCACGAGGTCCCGGTGGACTGGGTGGACGACCCGGACTCGTCGGTGAACATCGTCGCCACCGCGACCGCCGATCTCAAAGGCATCGCACGGTTGACCAAGGCGACGATGACCGGCCGGATCCCGATCAGCGATCTGCGCGAGCAGCTCGGCCGCGCACCGATCCAGGTACAGGCGCCGGGAGTGGCACCGAGCCTGGTGCGGCAGCTGGTGCGGTTCGCCGCCGTCGGCGTCGCCAGCACCATCGCCTATCTCGTGCTGTTCCTGCTGCTGCGGACGTTCACCGGCGCCCAGGTGGCGAACTTCGTCGCCCTGCTGGTGACGGCGATCGGCAACACCGCGCTCAACCGGCGCCTGACGTTCGGCATCCGCGGCCGGGAAAGCGCTGGGCTGCACCAGTTCCAAGGACTCGTCGTGTTCGGTCTCGGCCTCGCGCTCACCAGCGGCGCGCTGGCGCTGCTGCACCTGATGACCGCGCCGGGCCTGCCGCTCGAGATCACCGCGCTCGTGCTCGCGAACCTCGCGGCCACCGTACTGCGCTTCCTGTTGCTGCGCGGCTGGGTCTTCCGCCGCCGGCCCGCCACCGAGATGGAGAGCTGACCCCATGACCACCGCACTCGCTTCCCGGGTGGAACCCGGCCCTGTCGCGGAAAACGTCGCGAAGCCACCGGGCCGCTGGGTCCGTCCCGCGGTCTTCTGCCTGCTCGCCGCCACCGCGCTGCTGTACTTCTGGAACCTGACCGCCTCCGGCTACGGCAACTCGTTCTACGCCGCGGCGGTGCAATCCGGCACGCAGGACTGGAAGGCCTGGTTGTTCGGCTCACTCGACGCCGGGAACGTGCTGACCGTCGACAAACCCCCGGCCGCGCTGTGGGTCACGACGGCGTTCGCCCGGCTCTTCGGGTTCTCCAGTTTCACGGTCCTGGCCCCGCAGGCACTGATGGGGGTCGCTTCGGTCGGCCTGCTGTACTTGACGGTGAAGCGGACTTCCGGCCCCGTGGCCGGTCTGTTCGCCGGGGCCGCGCTCGCGCTCACCCCGGTCGCCGCGCTGATGTTCAAGTTCAACAACCCGGACGCGCTGCTGACGCTGCTCCTGATCGCCGGCGCGTACTGCACGGTCCGCGCGATCGAGAAGGCCAGCCCGCGCTGGCTGGCGTTCGCCGGTGTCGCCATCGGATTCGGCTTCCTGACCAAGATGATGCAGGCGTTCCTCGTGTTGCCCGCGTTCGGGCTCGCCTACCTGGTCGCCGCGCCGACCTCGCTGGGCAAACGCTTGCTGCACCTGGCCGGAGCGGTGGTGTCGGTGGTCGTCTCGGCGGGCTGGTTCATCGCGCTGGTCGATCTGTGGCCCACGGCCTCGCGTCCGTACATCGGCGGTTCGACCGACGACAGCCTGCTCGAACTGGCGCTGGGCTACAACGGGCTCGGCCGGATCTTCGGTGGCAGCGGTGGCGGGGGCGGCGTGATGGTCGGCGGCATGGGCGGCGGAAACGTCGGCTTCGGTGGCGAGAGCGGCCTGACCCGGATGTTCGGCGCCAGCTTCGGCGGCGAGGTGTCGTGGCTGCTGCCCGCCGCGCTGATCGGACTGGTCGCGGGGCTGTGGTTCACCAGGCGGGCCGCCGGGACCGACCGGACGAGGGCGGCGCTGATCGTCTGGGGCGGCTGGATGCTCGTCACCGCGCTGGTGTTCAGCTACATGAGCGGCATCGTGCACCCGTACTACGCCGTCGCGCTGGCGCCGTCGATCGCCGCCGTGGTGGCGATCTCCGGGACCTCGCTGTGGCGCGGCCGGGCGCATCTCGCGCCGCGGGTGTTCCTGTCGCTGATGATCGCGGCCAGCGCGGTCTGGGCGTACATCCTGCTCGACCGGAACGCCGACTGGCTGCCCGCGCTGCGCTGGGTCGTCGTCGGTCTCGGCCTGGTGACCGCGACCGTCGTGCTGGTGGGCGTCCCGCCGATGCGCAAACTGGTCGCCGTCGTCGCGACGGTCGCCGTGCTGACCGTCGGCCTCGGTACCACCGCGTACGCCGTCGAGACCGCTTCGCAGGCGCATTCCGGCTCGATCCCGATCTCCGGTCCCGCCACCGGTGGTGAGCGCGGCATGGGCGGTCCGGGCATGGAAGAGAGCGCGTCGACGGAACTCGGGACCGCGCTCGCCGCGACCACGACGAAGTGGGCGGCGGCGACGTCGAGTTCGCAGTCGGCGGCGAGCCTGGAACTCGCGAGCGGGAAGTCGGTGATCGGCATCGGCGGCTGGAGCGGTTCGGATCCGGCGCCGACGCTGGCGGAGTTCCAGCAGTACGTGGCCGACGGCGAGATCACCTACTACGTCGAGGGCGGCCGAGGCGGTGGCCCCGGCGGCGGCTCGAACGAGATCTCCGAATGGGTCGCGGCGAACTTCACCGCCACCACCGTCGGCGACCAGACGGTGTACCGGCTGCTTTCCTGAAAATGTTTCGACAAGTGTTGGGGCGCACGGGAATCCTGGACGGCGTGAATCGGCCGTACCGCTGGGACCTCGTGCGCCCCGACCAGCTCGGGACGCTGGTCGAGCGCGCCGGAAAACCTTCGCTGTGGTTCCTGGACGAGCTGATCGAATGCGCCGCGAAGGTGATCGCCCGCGCCGGCGACGCGGACCTGTACTTCGTCGGGCGCTCGGCGGACAGCGTGCACGATCTGCTGAGCGGAACGCCGTGGCGGGACCGGATCCACCAGCTGCCGCTGTCGTTCGCGGGAGCGCGCGGAGGCCTGACGGCGGCTGATGTCGTCCGGTTGCGAGCCAACCTCACGGCCGCTGGGTTGAGCCCGTACGACCTGGCGCGCGGGCGGCCGAAGGTCTTCGTCGATCTCGTCTACACAGGACAGACGTTCACCGAGCTGTACCGGCTGTTGCGCAGCTGGATCGACGATGAACGCGAGGCCTGGAGCATCATCCGCGGCAGGCTCCGGTTCCTCGGGATCACCATCCGCGAGGACACGAGCCCGTCGGCGTTCCGCTGGCAGCAGCACTTCGGCTGGCCCGCCGAACTGCCGTCGAACGGCGTCCGGAACATCTCGCTCGCCTGGCCGGTCTGGCACTACTTCGGTGACATGCAGGAGAAGCTGACCGCCTCCTTCCCCCGGCCGCGCTGGTCGGACGAGAACGGCCAGGCACCGGAGCATTCGGAGGAGCGGCTGCGCGGGCTGGCCGAGGCGGTCGCGATCGTCGAGGCCGGGCGGTCGAAGGCCGCGCGGGATCTGCTGGTGCGGCATCTGCGGCGTGAACCCGCGATGGCCGAGAGCTGGCTGCGGACGCTGATCACGCGCCTGCGGTAGCGCTTCCCGGTCGTGAGTGGCAAGTGGGGTTAGAACGACACTTACCACTCACGACCACCTCGACCGACAGCTGTCTTTCACCCTGCCCTCAGCCCCCGCACAGGATCCGGGCGCACTCTGGAAGCAGGGCATCACCCAGGGGTGAGGAGAAGACCATGAGGGAGCTTCCACACTGGCACACGGCGAGCGCGCGGGGGCCGCGCGAGCACAACGCGGACGCCGTCGGGGCGTACGCGGCCGCGGGCGGGGCGGGAATCGTGTTCGCGCTGGCCGATGGAGTCGGAGATCACCCGAACGCGGCACACGCGGCGCGGACGGCGGCCGCGGCGGCGGCCCGGAACCCGGTCGGGCAAGGCGCGGTCGCGGCGGTTTTGGCTGCTCAGCGCGCTGTGCTCGCCTCCGGATGGAGTGGTGACTGCGTCCTCGTCGTCGCCGTCCAGACCGGCGAGGGGTATGGCATCGCGTGGGTCGGGGACGCCCGGGCGTACGCTTGGGATGGTTACACCGTGCGGCAGGTGACGAAGGACCATACGCTCGCGCAGTACTTCCGCGACCACGACCAACCCGTGACACCGCGGATGGAACACGTCGTCACCACCAGCGTCCGCACGGCCGGTGTTCACGAGATCGGCACGGCCACCGTCACGACCGGAGGGCTCGTGCTCACCAGCGATGGCGTGCACAAGACGCTCAGCGGGCCGGTCATGCTCGACATCCTCGGGATGCCGGACAGGGCCGCCGCGGAACTGGTGCGGACGGCGATCTCGCTCGGTGGCTCCGACAACGCCACCGCGATCGTGGTGGATCCGCCCAGCGCGGATCTCGTCACGGAGAAGCTTCGCGTCGCGGCCTGAACCGGGCGGTCAGGCCGCGACGCGATCCCTCTTGAGTTGCCGGTACTCGCGCAGCACCAGCACGACGATCACGACGTCGAGGGCGGCGAAGAACGGCAGCGCGAGCGAGTGCGTGTGGATCGCGCGGAAGATCTCGTAGACCACGAACGCCGAAAGCACGACGGCGGCCACGGGGTAGGCGCGCAGCACCTTGCGCGCCAGCGCCCAGACCAGGCCGAGCTTGATGAGCCCGTGCGCGACGAGGTACACGCCGGCGAACGTCCGGCCCTCGACGAAATGACCGGCCGCGAGTTCGAGGTGCCGGGCGAGCGTCCCCTCCGGGTCGCCCAGCAGGTCACGGGTGACCACAGCGTGCGCGAAACCGGTGACGGCCGACGCCGGGACGATCATCAGGACGAGCCCGCCCACCAGCTGCAACGCACCGTCGAGCCCCTTCAGGGTGATGGCGATCCGGAACAGCTTCTCGGTGCCCATGGGCGCTCCCTCCGCGATCACCTCACCTTGCCGCACCCCTCCGCCGCCCGCAGCCGCCGTCACCGGAACAGGCGTCACGCCGTGTAGGTGACCCGCCCGTTCATCACGGTGGCGGTGACGGGGATGTCACGAAGCCCGGCCGGCGACAGCCGCGACGGATCCACCGCGGTGACGACCAGGTCCGCGACGTCCCCGACGGCCACCCCGGTCCGGCCGCCGGACGACGCCGCGAGCGCGGCCTCCAGCGGCATGGCCTGCTCGGGATGCCACGGCGGACGGTGGTCGTCGGTGCGGCTGACCGCCGACGCGATCGCGTCCCACGGGTCCAGCGGCGCGACCGGCGCGTCCGAGCCGAACTCCAGGGTCACCCCGGAGCGATGCAAAGCGCCGTAAGGGAAGGCCCGGTCGGTCCAGCCGTGCCAGTGCCGGTCGGCGACGTCGCGGTCGTCCGGTTGGTGGGCGGGCTGCACGCTCGCCACGACACCCAGGGCGGCGAACCGCGCGACGTCCTCGGCGCGCAGCAGCTGCGCGTGCTCGATGCGGCCCGCGCAGCCGACGCTCGCGAAGGCGTCGAGCGCGATCTTGTTGGCGTGGTCGCCGATCGCGTGCACCGCGGGCGAGAGCCCGCTTTCGGAAGCCTTGCGCATCAACGGTTCCAGCTCCTCGGGCGGCAGTTCGAGCAGCCCGTGGGAGTCGGTTCCGGCGTAGTGCCCCACGCAGTACGCCGTCCGGGTGTTGAGCGAACCGTCGACGAACAGCTTGAACGGGCCGACCGTGAGCAGCCCGCCGGTGTCTTCGAGGACGTCGCCGGTGCGGTGGCCGCGTTCGACGGCCGTGTCGAGCAGATACTTCGCGATCACGCAGGAAACCCGGACCGGCAAGGGTTTCCTGGCCAGCCGTCGCCGCCAGTCGGTGACGGTGTCGGCGTACTCGTAGTCGACGATCCTGGTGACGCCGCGGGCGGCCGCCGCGGCGAGCGCGTCGGCGACCCAGCCGTCGATGACGTCGTCGGGCGCGACGGGGAGTTCGGCCGTCGCGCTCATGCAGTCGTTCTCCAGCAGCACGCCGGTCGGGTGCTCGCGGCCGATGAGCTTCAGCGCGGCGGGACTGAGCCACAGCGTGTGGAGGTCGGCGCTGAACAGGGCGACGGGGTGCCCGGGAAGCGCCTTCTGCAGCAGGTCCTTGTGCGGCGCGTCGGGCCAGAGGCCGTCACGGAACCCGGCGCCGAGCACGAGGTCGCCGGGAGGCACGGGATGCGCCAGCAGGTGGGCGAGCACGAGGTCGACCGTGTGCGCGGCGGACGTCGCCTCCCCCAACGGGATCCGGCGGCGCGCGGCCGACCACTGCGCGGTGTGCACGTGCGCGTCGACGAGACCGGGCAGCAATGTGCCGCCGTGTCCGTCCAGGCTCTCCGACGCCTCACCCGCTTGCCCCGGGCCCGCGATGGCCGCGATCCGGCCTGCTCTGATCAGTACGTCCGACAGGGAACCCGCCAAGCCGACCCGGACCCGGCGCACCAGAAGATCGTCCACGCGTTCACCTTGCCAGCCTGACCGCGTTTAGTCCTCTGAATGCGGTAGTCGCACACGCAAGGACCGCATTCAGAGGACGAAATGCGAGGGGTCAGGAGCGGGCGAAGGTGAGCTTTCCGAGCGCGGCGACCAAGGGCGCGAGCTCGGGGAGTTCCTCGGCGGCGGCCAGCGCCTCGGTGAGGACGGCGTCGTGCGTCGGCCGCGCGGCCGCGAGCAGTTCCTGCCCCGGCGGCGTGACCTCCGTGTAGATCCCCCGGCGGTCGTCCGGGCACAGGTACCGCTGCAGCAGGCCCCGGCCCTCCAGCCGCGTCACCAGCCGCGTCGTCGCCGACTGGCTGAGCACGACGGCGTTCGACAGCTGGTTCATCCGCAGGTGGAAGCCGTCCTGGCGGGCGAGCACGTCCAGCACGGTGTACTCGGTGACGGACAGTTCGTGCTTCTGCGCCAGCGCACGCTCCAGCGCGTCCTCGATCCGCGCGTGCAGTGCGGCGAGGGTCCGCCAGCCCTGCGCGCGTGCCTCCACGGCGTCGTCGGCCAGTGACACGGTTCACCCCTTCCCCGGTTGCCCGGGCTTCGTTGCGTCGTGCATCATCAAGCGTGTGCAATATACGGCGCGTGCAACTATTTCAGACGCCCGTAGTTGCCGACGCCAGTTAACACCACTCTACGGGAAGAAGTGAGCCTCCAATGCCTGCCGCTCTGCTCGCACTGGCGATCAGCGCCTTCGGTATCGGCACCACCGAGTTCGTGATCATGGGCCTGCTGCCCGAGGTCGCAGGCGACTTCGGCGTCTCGATCCCCTCCGCGGGGCTGCTGATCTCCGGATACGCGCTCGGCGTCGTGGTCGGCGCCCCGCTGCTGACCGCGCTCGCGTCGCGGGTGCCGCGCAAGACGGTCCTGGTCGGCCTGATGGTCCTGTTCATCGCCGGGAACGTCGTTTCCGCACTGGCCCCGACCTACGGCCTGCTGATGACCGGCCGCGTGGTCGCCGCGCTCTCACACGGCGCGTTCTTCGGCGTCGGCGCCGTTGTCGCCGCGTCGCTGGTGGCGCCGGCCAAACAGGCCAGCGCCATCGCGATGATGTTCACCGGGCTGACCGTCGCCAACGTCCTCGGCGTCCCCGCCGGGACCGCGCTCGGCCAGGCGCTCGGCTGGCGTTCGACGTTCTGGGCCGTCAGCGTCCTCGGCGTGGCAGGCCTGATCGGGATCCTCACGCTGGTCCCCGCGCAGGCGACGACGAAGAGCGCGGGACTGCGCAGCGAACTGGCCGTGTTCCGGCGTCCGCAGGTGTGGCTCGCGCTGGCGATGACCGCGCTCGGGTTCGCCGGGGTGTTCGCGTCCTTCACCTACATCGCCCCGATGATGACCGAGGTCGCGAGCTTCTCCCCCGGCGCGGTGACCTGGCTGCTGGTGCTGTTCGGCGCCGGGCTGTTCGTCGGCAACCTGCTCGGCGGCAAGGCGGCGGACCGGTCGCTGATGCCCAGCCTGTACGTCATCCTCGCGGTGCTCGCGGCGGTGCTGGTCGTGTTCGTCTTCACCGCGCACGCCCAGCTCCCCGCCGCGATCACCATCGCCGTCTTCGGCGCCGCCGGTTTCGCGACCGTCGCGCCGTTGCAGGCCCGCGTCATGGACAAGGCCGAAGGCGCGCCCGCGCTGGCGTCGGCCGCCAACATCGCCGCGTTCAACCTCGGCAACGCCGGGGGTGCGTGGCTCGGCGGCAAGGCCATCGACGCGGGTCTCGGCTACACCGCGCCCAACTGGATCGGCGCCGCGCTCGCGCTCGCCGGGCTGCTGGTCGCGGTCGTGTCAGGCATGCTCGATCACGGGCGGCGAAAGGCTCGTCGCGCCGAACTGGCCCCCGCCGCCTGACCCGCAGAACACCCACGAAAGGAAAGCAAGTGACCGACATTCCCACCGTCAAGCTCACCAACGGGGTGGAGATGCCGCAGCTCGGGTTCGGCGTCTTCCAGGTACCGGACGAGGAGACCACCGCCGCGGTCAAGGCCGCGCTGGACGCGGGCTACCGCAGCATCGACACCGCCGCCGTCTACGGCAACGAAGCGGGCGTCGGCAGGGCCCTCGCCGAGTCCGGGATCGCCCGCGACGAGCTGTTCATCACCACCAAGCTGTGGAACAGCGAGCAGGGCTACGACGCCACGCTGAAGGCGTTCGACGTCAGCCTGGCGAAACTGGGCCTGGAGAAGCTGGATCTCTACCTGATCCACTGGCCCACGCCCGAGCGCGACCTCTACCTCGACACGTGGAAGGCCTTCGAGAAACTCTACGCCGACGGCCGAGTGCGCGCGATCGGCGTGTCCAACTTCCAGCCCGCCCACCTCGAGCGGCTGCTCGACGCCGGCTCGGTGACCCCGGCGGTCAACCAGGTCGAGGTGCACCCGTACCTGCAGCAGGCCGAGGTGCGCGAGTTCGACGCGAAGCACGGCATCGCGACCGAGGCGTGGAGCCCGCTGGCCAAGGGCGGTGACCTGCTCGGTGAGGCCGCCGTGACCGCGCTGGCTTCGAAGCACGGCCGGACCCCGGCGCAGATCGTCCTGCGGTGGCACCTGCAGCTGGGCAACGTCGTCATCCCGAAGTCCGTGACGCCGTCGCGGATCAAGGAGAACCTCGACGTCTTCGGGTTCACGCTGTCGGACGAGGACATCGCTTCGCTGTCCGTGCTGGACCGCGGTCAGCGGACCGGGCCGGACCCCGACACCTTCAACGTCGCGTAAGCCACAAGTCCGTGAAGGACTCCTTGAGGGACCCAGAGTCCCTCAAGGAGTCCTTCACGGACTTTCGCAGGTGGCGGGTGTAGCTCTTCGTTCTCGCACGGGGCCGCTGCGTAGCCGGTTACTATTCGGCCGCACAGACGGCACTTGTGCGAAAAGAGGTAACCGGACGATGCAGGCCCGAGGACGCGCCGTCCTCGCGACACTTCTGCTCGTGGCGTTCCCATTGGTGGTCGTCGCGCTGGGTGTCGCCAGTGTGCTGGCGGGCCTGCGAATTCCGGGCAAAACCGGCATTTACGTCATGCTCGGCGGGCTCGCGATCATGATCGCGCTCGGCTTCGGGCTGGTGAGCGCGTTGCGGGCACGGCGTCCCCCGATCGAAGGGCCGCGGCTGCACCGCGACGCCCATCCCGCGCTGTGGGAGATGATCGACGACCTCGCCGCCCAGGTGAGAACGCGGCCGCCGGACGAGATCGTGCTGATCGGTGAGATCAACGCGGCGGTCAGCGAGGACGCCCGCTTCCTCGGCCTGCGGCCGGGCCGCCGCACGATGCTGATCGGGCTGCCGTTGCTGGCCGCGATGAGCGTGAGCGAGCTGCGCTCGGTGCTCGCGCACGAACTCGGGCACTACAGCGGCGGCCACACCCGCCTGCTCGCGCTGACCTACCGCGGCACCCAGACGCTCGCCTTCACCGTCGACCGGCTGGACGGCGGCCCCGCCAGGGCCCTGCTCTCCGCCTACTCGAAGCTGTACCTGCTGGTCGCGCGGTCGGCGAACCGGCGGCAGGAACTTCAGGCCGACGAGGCTTCCGTGCTCGCCGCGGGAAGCCGGACGGCGGCCGCCGCGCTGCGGAAGGCCGCGACGCTGAGCCCGCTCTGGAAGGACTACGCCGAGCGCTACCTCTCGCTCGGCGCGACGGCGCGGCGCACGCCCGCGGTGCTGCTGGGATTCCGTTCGTACCTCAACCATCCGGTCCAGCGGGACTGGGTGGCCGAGTACGCCGAAGACATCCTCGACGGCGAAGAGCTGTCGAGGTACGACAGCCATCCGCCCACGAAACGCCGGATCGCCGCGCTGGCCGGAGTCCCGGACAACCCGGTGAAGCCGGACGCGCGGCCGGGCTGGGCGCTGCTGGGCGCGCCGAAGGTCGACGTGCCCGAGGCGGAACTGGACGTGCTGGTCCGCGACGTCGGGCCGCGGGCGGATTGGGACGAGGTCGTCAAACGTGCGGGCCGCGCTTCGGTCGCGGAGGGCGCGAGGCTGCTGACCTCCGCCGGGATCGAAAGCAGGCTGGCGCCGCGCGGCACGATCGGCGAGGTCGTCCGGGTCCTGCGGGACGGCGACGCCGACGCGCTCGCCAAACCCCTGCGGGCCCCGTCCCGTGAAGAGGGCCGCGCACTGCTGGCCGAACTGTTCGCCGACACCGTCACCGCCGCGATGATCGACAACGGGGTCGCCGCGCACCGCCTGAACTGGGGCGGCGGCTGGGAACTGTGCCTGGGCGACGGCGAGCCGTTCGACGTCGTCGAGCTGGTCACCCCGGCGGTGCAGAGCCCGCGCGCGGTCGACGAACTGGTCAACAACCTGCAACTGCTGAACGTGCCCGCCGGGTACTTCTGCAAACAGGAACCCCACCGCGAGCCCGATCCGGCCGATGCCCGGATGCTCGGCATGTTCACCGCGATGAAGGCCAAGCGGAGCCTTCACGACCTGATCGTCTGCGATACCGAAGTGGTGCTCCTGCCGATGTCGCGCTCGGTGCTGATCCGGCGCGGGGTCGCCGGCCTGATCGGGGCGCGCGGGGTGTCGGACCGCAAGCGGATCCGGAAACTGCGGGAACGCGGCCTCGACGACCTGCGTGCCGAACCCGGCGCGCGGCGGATCCCGTTCACGGACATCGTCGCGGGCGGATTCTCCCGCCGGAAGCTGACCGAGTACCTGACGCTGGAACTGTCCGACGGCGAGACGCTGGAACTCGCGATGACCCCCAGCACCGAGGACTTCGGGACCGCCCACGACGAACTGACGGCGTTCTTCAGGTCGCTGAAGGCTTGATTCACGCCGCCGAGGCGAGTGGGTCGAGGTACCGAACTGAGGTTTTCGTGTGACTGAGTGGACGGCACGTGTGATCAGATGGACGACACGCGTGACTGGCTGGACGACACGCTCGCCGTCGGGTCCCACCACGTGTCGTCCATCTGATCACGCGAGACCGCGCGACTGTAGGTACCTAAGACACGCTTGGCTCTGACCCGAATCGCCACTCACGACCACCCGCACCGAGCTGGGTCAGCTCCGCGTCGCTCTTGCAAGGTGTGAAGGTCGAGTTTCCTCGGCTGAGCCGCGTGAAGGGGGCCTTCACGCGGCGTTGCTGTGACTGCTGGTGCACCTGGGACGAGCGTGGCGGTCTCGAAGGTAGGCAAGGAGGCCTTCACGGACCTACGACAGGGTCGGCTGAGTCGCAAAGGGCAGCGGTTAGGGCTTGATCCCCACGCCGCCGAGGCTCAGGTGGTTCAGGCGGGTCAACGGAGCGAGACGCGGGCCTTCCGGCCACCATTCGTGCAGGTGCACGAGGCCGGGTTCGAGCATCTCCAGCCCGTCGAACAGCGACTCGATCTCCTCGCGGCTGCGGTGCACCGTGGGGTAACCGATGTCGCCCATCAGGCCGTCGAGCTTCCGCGCGAACGCGCCATACGGCCCCTCGCCGTCGGTGTAATAGTGCGTGAGCAGCAAATAGGACCCGGGGGCGAGCGCGTCGAGATAGCCGCGGACGATGTCTTGCGCCTTGCCGAGGTCTTCGATGTGGTGCAGCACCGCGTTGAAGAGAACCGCGACCGGGCGGTCGAGTTCGAGATGCTCGGCGATCACCGGATCGTTCAGCGTCTGCTCGGGATCGCGCAGATCCGCGCCGCTGACGTGCACGAGGTGGTCTTCCAGCAACGCCAATCCGTGTGCTTGGACCACCGGGTCGTCGTCGACGTAGATGACCAGCGCGTCGGGGTTGTACCGCTGCGCCGTCTGATGCGTGTTCTCGATGTAAGGCATGCCGGAGCCCAGATCGAGGAACTGGCCGACCTCACGGGTGCCGGCGAGGAACCGGACCACCCGGCTCGCCCAGGACCGGAACTCCTTGGCCACCGCGGCGCCGTCGGGAGCCACCGTGAGGAAGGCCTCGACGGCTTGCCTGTCGATCTCGTAGTGGTCGTGTCCTCCGAGGAGGGCGTCCTTCATCCGGGCGAGATTGGGTTTGCTGTAGTCGAGGGGTGGCAGCGGGCGCCTCGGCACCGACCGGACCTCGTCCGAAGTCATGGACACGCTCCACCCTTCAGCCGCGTGCGGATCGCGACGAACACGGTCCACGGGCTCCCTCGACATCGACGGACAGTGCACAGGCTACGACATGGCGTGCACCCAAGTGAACCTCCCCAGGGCCTTGCCCACCTGCAATTTTTCCGGACAGGGTGACGGCGGGATCACGCGAAAAGAAGTTCGCGCCACGTGCCGCCGCCGTCGACAGTGCGGTAAACGGCCGAGCCCCCTTCGGCGTCCGGCAGCCCGTCCACCACCACCCCGACCCGCTCGTCCGGGAAGTCCAGGTCGTTGAGGCAGACCCCGCGGCCGCTGAGCACGGTCGTCGTCCAGGTCACCCCGCCGTCGATGGTGCTGTGCAGGAATCCGGTGCCACCGCCTTCCGCCGCGACGGTCGCCGCCGTGGGCGAAGCGGCGCTGAAGCTCTGGTTGATCCCGAGCGTGGGAGCTTGCTCCGTTCCGGTGAACCGCCCGCCGAGCTTCGGCGCCCTCCACAACCGGCGGACGGTCGCGCCCGGCTGCGGTGTCCCCGGTCCCCCGCTGCACAGAGCCAGCACGCGTCCCCGCCGGATTCCGCTCAGCAGAGCCGAACTGTCCGCCGGGCACGGCGGCGGCGCGGCCGCGAAGGTCAGGCCGTCGGACGAGGTCCAGTACTTCTGGACGTGGTAGTCCGCCCCCATCGACACCTGCACCCCGCCGCTGGTGGCGACGTCGCCGTAGGTCGCGGAGCCGGTGACGGTGAACCCCGGGACCGGCAGGAGGACCCGCGTGCCGGAGAGCCCGGCGTACAGCGTCGTCGTCGACGGGCTGCCGAAACCGGTGACCATCGCGAACACGCGCGGTCCAGCTTCGGTGATTTTCGAAATATAGAAGGGTTCCCGGACTCCGGCGAGCCGGACGCCGGACCACGTGCCGCCGCCGTCGTGGCTGGACAGCAGCCTGGTGCCGTCGGAGAGGAACATGTCGTGCTCGTCGATCACGGCGAGTTTGACCTGATTGTGGTTGTCCGGCAAGGAGATCGGCGGGGCACCGACGCGCCGCCACCGCTTGCCGCCGTCGGTCGTCGACAGCAGGGACGCGCACCATCCCGGCTTCCCGCACGGCGAGTAGCCGAGCACGAACCCGCGCGACGCCCCGGTCCAGCTCGTCGACGCCGGAGCGAAACCCTTGGGCACCAGCGAATCGGCGGCGGCGGACGGGGTACAGACGGCGACGGCGGTCAGTGCGGTGGCGGCGAGCGCGGCCCACCGGTTCGGCTTCATGACAACGGGACGCCCGGCCCTCGCGAGGGTTGTCCGCCGTTCGGGGTGAACCCTCAGATCATCTCCGGTACGCTCTCAAACCTTGTTTCGCCCGGGGCCGGACCGGGTACTCGGCGTTCGGCCGGTGAGACGGAGGTAGCACCGATGGACGACGCGGGTTCGCGCGACGCCGACGAGGAGCCCGATGCCGGGACCACGGAACGCCGTTTCAGCCTGAACGTCCACGATCCGGACCATCTGCCCCGCAGGCTGGCCGGCCGGTACGAGGTCGGCGACCTGCTCGGCCGCGGCGCGACCGCCCGGGTCTTCCGCGCCCGTGACCTGCTCGAACGGCGCGAGGTCGCGCTGAAACTGTTCCACGCGGACACGATGACCCGCGACGAGCGCCGCCGGGAACAGGAGATCCAGACCCTCAGCGCGGTACGCCACCCCGGGCTCGTCCCGCTGTACGACGCGGGCTCCGACGACGGCTACACCTACCTCACGATGCGCCTGGTCGAAGGGCCGAACCTGGCCCAGCGCCTGCGGTCCGGCCCGCTCTCCCAGGACGCGGTCGTCGAGCTGGCCACCCGGCTGACCGACGCGCTCGCGCACGTCCACGCGCACGGCATCACCCACCGTGACCTGAAACCGGCGAACATCCTGATGGCCGACGACGGCCCGCTGATCGGCGATTTCGGGGTGGCGCACGCCTTCGACGCGACCAGGGTGACCGAGACCGGCGGCGTGGTCGGCAC
Organism: Amycolatopsis azurea DSM 43854; assembly: GCF_001995215.1. GTDB lineage: Bacteria > Actinomycetota > Actinomycetes > Mycobacteriales > Pseudonocardiaceae > Amycolatopsis > Amycolatopsis azurea. The sequence goes on along the minus strand of NZ_MUXN01000028.1, from coordinate 121,593 downwards.
GGCGGCGTACATGGCGCCCGAACAGGTCCGCGGCGAGAACATCGGCCCGCCCGCCGACATCTACTCGCTCGGCCTGGTCCTGCTCGAATGCCTGTCCGGGGAGCGGGAGTACACCGGGACGCCGGTCGAGGCCGCGGTCGGGCGACTGCACCGGCCGCCCCGGATCCCGTCCGGGATGTCGGTGACCATGACGACGCTGTTGCGCGGGATGACCGCGCAGAAACCGTCCCAACGCCCGACAGCGGCGGCGATCTCCCGGATCCTGCTGGAGGACTCCACCGGGACGAAGGTCGTGCGGCTGGGCGCGAACACCCGCAAGCGGGCGGCCGTCGTCGCCGCCATCAGCGCTCCCGCCGCCGCGATCACCGTCGGCGTCATGCTGGCGCTCAACCAGACCGGGGCGGCTCCGCCGGTCCAGCCGGGCGGGACGCTTTCCCCCGCGGTGAGCGGAACCCCCGGTCCGGTGGCGGGGCCCGGACAGCAGTCCTCGGAAGCCGTCGAAGTGCCCACCCAGGGCGGGAAGGCGACGCGCGGCACGGTCGTGGTGACCGAAGCCGTCCCGGTCTCCGCGAATCCGCCCCGCACCGAAGGCGCCGGCGTCACGGCGACGCCGGACGACTCGACCGCTTCGAGCGGCGATCCGAGCACCTCGGACAAGCCGAGCAAGACCAAGACCAGGACCAAGACGAAGACCAGGACCCAGCCCCCTGGTTGAGCATCCGCCCGGCCAGGGTGTCCACTGTGGACGATGACGGGAGACGGCGATGACCTATCTCAACGATCCGCGTGAGCCACAGGAAGAAATCGTCGAACGAACGCCGGCGAGGATCCGCGTCGTGCGCGTCGTCAACGCCCTCGTCCACGCGGTGTGCTGGATCTTCGCGCTGGTGCTGATCGTGCACATCCTGCTCGTGTTCGGCGAGGCCAATCCCGGCAACGGATTCGCGCAGCTGATCGACCAGTGGTCGCGCGGGGTCTCGCTCGGACTGCGCAATCTGTTCACCCCGGACGGCCCCAAGCTCCGAACACTGTTCAACGACGGCCTGGCCGCGCTGCTCTGGCTGATCATCGGCGGCGTCGTGACCGACCTCGTCTCACGGATCGGCCTGCCCGGCCCGAAACGGGTCTGGTACCGGCGGCCGCTCAGCTGAGCGAACCCGGTGTCCCCGCCGGACCGTCACCGGCCTGGGCCTGCTCGGCCCGGGCGTCGGTGACGTCCGGAGTGGCCTTGGCGTCCGCGGGCTGCTTCCGGTCCTGGTCGTGCTCGTGCTCGGTATCGAAATGCTCGCGGCACCACCGGCCGTAGCGTCTGGCATGCACGGTCATCGCGGCACCTCCTCCTCTGCCACCACGATCCCCCATCACTGTGACGCGCGCCACTCGTTTATCCGGCGAATTCGGCCACGATCGCCGCGCAGAACGCGGGCAGGTCACCGGGATTCCGGCTGGAGATCAACCCGTTGTCGTTGACGACCTCCTGGTCGACGACGGTGCCGCCGGCGTTGCGGATGTCGGTGCGCACGCTGGGGTACGACGTGAGCGTGCGGCCGCGGACGACGTCGGCCTCGACCAGCGTCCACGGTCCGTGACAGATGACCCCGACCGGTTTGCCGCTGTTCACGAAATCGCGGACGAAGCGCACAGCGTTCTCGTCCGCGCGCAGATTGTCCGGATTCATCGTGCCGCCGGGGAGCACGAGCGCGTCGAAGTCGTCGACCGTGACGTCCTTGACGACACGGTCCACAGTGAACTTGTCCGCCTTGTCGATGTCGCCGTTCATGGCCTGGATCTCGCCGGGTTCCAGCGAGACCACCTCTGCCGTCGCCCCGGCGTCGGTGACCGCCTTGCGCGGCTCGACCAGCTCCACCTGCTCCACGCCGTCCGCGGCGAGGATGGCCACGCGGCGTCCGTTCAGCGCTTTCACCACTGCGGTCCTCCCTGAGTCGTCCTCTTTCCGGACTACCCCCGGCAGGGCCCGCCGAACCCTCGTGCCCCCACGGGTCAAGGAGCGGGTCGTGAGGCCTCGATGGCGAGGACGGCGATGTCGTCGTGCGTCCCGCTGCCGAGCCACTCCCGCACCGCGGAGCGGACGCGGGCGACCACCTCGCGGCCGGACAGCCCCCGGCAGCCGGTCAGCAGTTCGCGCAGCCGCTCGTCCCCGAACAGGTCCGACGGCCGCTCGTGGTGCCGCGCTTCGGTGATCCCGTCGGTGTAGAGGAGGCAGACGTCGCCCTCGGCCAGCCGGACGGTCGTCTCGGCGAACCGGGCCTGCGGCGAGATCCCGACCAGGGTGCCGGGCAGGGTGATCTCGTCGACCCCGCCACGGCGGCGCACCACCAGCGGCGCGGGATGCCCGCCGGAGGCCAGGGTGACGCCGAGGTCGTCTTCACCCGCCAGGACCGAACCGAGCACCAGCGTGGCGAACCGGCCGCTGCCGCCGGTGATCAGCAGGGAGTTGAGCAGGCTCAGCAACGTCGTGTTGTCGTGTTCGACGAGATCGAGCGCGGCGAGGGTCTGCCGGACCCGGCCGGTGAGCGCGGCCGCCTCGGCGCCCTTCCCGCAGACGTCGCCGAGGACGAACATCGCGCCGCCTTCGTCCCTCGGCAGGACGTCGTAGAAGTCGCCGCCGACGTCGAGCAGCCCGCTCGACGGCTCGTACCAGACGTCGAACTTCACGCCGGGGACCTCCGGCGGCGGCGTCGGGCGCAGCGTCGTCTCCAGGCCGCGCGTGGCCTCTTCCTGGCGGGCGTAGCGGTGTGCGTTCGCCAGCGCCGTCCCGGCGGCGCGGGCGAACTCGGTCACCGCGCGTGAGTGGTCTTCGCCGAACGAGGGCGCGCCACGTCGGCCGAGCACGACCGCGCCGGTGACCCCGGCACCGCCGTCGGAGCCCAGCGAGACCACGGTGACCGAGGAATGGACGGCGAGCCGCTCCGCGACGACGGCGGGCAGCGTCGCGACCTCTTCGTCTGGGACCGTCTTGGCTTCGAGTTCCTCTGTGGCGGCGAAGGTGCCCGCGAGCACCGGCGCCAGCTGGGCCGGGACACGGCGGATCCGGCCGTGCCCGTGGTGGGTGCGGTGGTCGCAGCTCCACCACTCCCACCGGCCGCGGGTGGTGGGCAGGAGGACGAAGACGCAGTCCGCGAGTTCGGCGGCGGCGAGTTCGGCGATCACCTTCGCCGTGCCGTGCCGTCCTCGCGCGGAAGCCAGCCGGGGACCTGAAGAGGCGAGGAAGCCGTCCACGCGCGGGCCGTCGGCCGCGACCGCGGAGGTCACCGTCCACGCGTGCCAGCCGCCGGGCAGCGTCCGGATCCGCGCGGGGAACCGGCGGCCGGTGTGCTCGACGTGGCCGACGTCGGGACCTTCGGCGGTCAGCACCGGGCGGACGCCGCCGAACAGCTCGCGGGCGGCGGGATTCGACCAGCGCAACGCCCCGCCGACGTCCTGCACGAGCACGGCGTCACGGACGTCTTCGAGCAGCTCGCGCCAGAACCTCCCGGATTCGGGCAGCGCGCTTTCACTCGTCCCTGCCGACGGCTCCGAGGGGAGCGACGTCGAGGCCGGGGCCGGCCGTGACACCATTCCCGGACCTCCTCCTGCCTGGCGGGTAGCGCAGCGTGAGCGGGCGGACTGGCTCGAAGTGTAGGTCGAATCATGGCACGCTGATGCGACGACCATGGCTTGGCATGCGTGGTGGAGAGGGTCGACACAGATGACACAGCACTCCCAAAGGCATCGGACCCCCGTGGAAGGTGGTGGCGGCCAGGTGGACGAAGCGACCCTGGAACGCCTGCTCTCGGCGGCTCGTGACCTCGGGGACGGCAACTTCCGGCGCCGGTTCGTGGCACACGGCGACGGGCTCGCGGCCCAGCTCGCGGGTGCCTTCAACGACATCGCCGAACGCAACCAGCGGCTGGTGACCGAACTCCTGCGCGTCCGCGAGGCGGTCGGCAAGGAGGGCAGGCTCACCGAACGTGTCGCGGCCGAGATCGGCCCCGGCGGCTGGGCCACCGCGGTCGACGTCGTCAACGGGCTGATCGAGGACGTGAGCAGGCCCACAGCCGAGCTCAACCGGGTCCTCGGGGCGGTCGCCGAGGGCGATCTGTCCGAGCCGATGCCCCTGGAGGTCGGCGGGCGGCCGTTGCAAGGTCAGTTCGCCGAGGTCGCGAAGACGGTCAACGGCCTGATCAAGCAGCTTTCGCGATTCGCGACCGAAGTCACCAGAGTGGCCCGCGAGATCGCCACCGAAGGACGGCTCGGCGGACAGGCCGAGGTCCCGGGCGTGGCGGGCACCTGGCGTGATCTCACCGACAACGTCAACGTGATGGCCAGCAACCTGACCGACCAGGTCCGCAACATCGCCCAGGTCACCACCGCCGTGGCGCGGGGCGATCTGACCCAGAAGATCAACGTCGACGCGCGCGGCGAGATCCTGGAACTGAAGAACACCGTCAACATCATGGTCGACCAGCTTTCGTCGTTCGCCGACGAAGTCACCCGGGTCTCGCGGGAGGTCGGCAGCGAAGGTCGTCTCGGCGGGCAGGCGCAGGTCCCCGGCGCGGCGGGCACGTGGCGTGACCTCACCGACTCGGTGAACCTGATGGCGGACAACCTGACCGACCAGGTCCGCAACATCGCCCAGGTGGCCACCGCCGTGGCGAAGGGCGACCTCTCGCAGAAGATCAACGTCGACGCCAAGGGCGAGATCCTCGAACTCAAGAACACCCTGAACACCATGGTCGACCAGCTCTCGTCCTTCGCGGATGAAGTCACCCGGGTCGCCCGCGAGGTCGGCAGCGAAGGCCGTCTCGGCGGGCAGGCGACAGTGCCTGGTGTGGCGGGCACGTGGCGCGGGCTCACCGACTCGGTGAATCAGATGGCGGACAACCTGACCGACCAGGTCCGCAACATCGCCCAGGTCACCACCGCGGTGGCCAAGGGCGACCTGACGCAGAAGATCACGGTCGACGCGCGCGGCGAGATCCTCGAACTGAAGACGACCGTCAACACCATGGTCGACCAGCTGTCCTCGTTCGCCGACGAGGTCACCCGGGTAGCCCGCGAGGTCGGCACCGAAGGTCAGCTCGGCGGCCAGGCTCAGGTTCCGGGCGTCGCCGGGACCTGGCGCGACCTCACCGGGTCGGTCAACTTCATGGCGAACAACCTCACCGCGCAGGTGCGGAACATCGCCCAGGTGGCGACGGCGGTGGCGAAGGGCGACCTTTCGCAGAAGATCGCCGTCGACGCCAAGGGCGAGATCCTCGAACTGAAGAACACGCTGAACACCATGGTGGATCAGCTTTCCGCGTTCGCCGACGAGGTCACCCGGGTCGCCCGCGAGGTCGGCAGCGACGGCCGGCTCGGCGGCCAGGCCGCCGTGCCCGGCGTGGCCGGGACGTGGAAGGACCTCACCGACAACGTCAACTTCATGGCGAACAACCTGACCGACCAGGTCCGGAACATCGCCCAGGTCACCACCGCCGTCGCGAAGGGCGACCTGACGCAGAAGATCATCGTCGACGCGCGCGGCGAGATCCTGGAACTCAAGAACACCGTCAACATCATGGTCGACCAGCTGTCGGCGTTCGCCGACGAGGTCACCCGGGTGTCCCGCGAGGTCGGCACCGAAGGCAAACTCGGCGGGCAGGCACAGGTGCGCGGCGTCGCCGGGACCTGGAAGGACCTCACCGACAACGTCAACGTCATGGCCACCAACCTCACCGACCAGGTCCGCAGCATCGCCACGGTGACGACGGCGGTGGCGAACGGCGACCTGTCGAAGAAGATCGCGATCGACGCGCAGGGCGAGGTAGCGATCCTCGCCGAGACGATCAACAGCATGGTCGAGACGCTGCGCGCGTTCGCCGACGAGGTCACCCGCGTCGCCCGCGAGGTCGGCACCGAGGGCACCCTCGGCGGCCAGGCCCGCGTCCCGAACGTGGCGGGCACGTGGAAGGCGTTGACGGACAACGTGAACGTCATGGCCGACAACCTCACCGGCCAGGTCCGCAGCATCGCGACGGTGACCACCGCGGTGGCGCAGGGCGATCTGTCGAAGAAGATCGACATCGACGCGCGCGGCGAGATCCTCGAACTCAAGACGACCATCAACACGATGGTCGACCAGCTGTCGTCCTTCGCCTCCGAAGTCACCCGTGTCGCGCGCGAGGTGGGCACGGACGGCACGCTCGGCGGCCAGGCGGAGGTGCCCGGTGTCGCCGGCACGTGGTCGCGGCTGACCGAGAGCGTGAACCAGCTGGCCGGGAACCTGACCACCCAGGTGCGGGCGATCGCGCAGGTGGCCACCGCGGTGACCGCGGGCGACCTGACCCGGCACATCACCGTCGACGCGTCCGGGGAGGTGGCCGAACTCAAGGACAACATCAACCAGATGATCGCGAACCTGAAGGAGACCACCCGCGCGAACCGGGAGCAGGACTGGCTCAAGACCAACCTCGCCCGGCTGTCCGCGCTCATGCAGGGTCACCGCGATCTCGCGTCGGTGGCGTCGCTGATCCTGTCCGAGCTGACCCCGCTCGTGTCGGCGCAGCAGGGCGCGTTCTTCCTCGCCCGCGAGGACGAGCAGGAAGAGGTCGTTCTCGAAAGCATCGCCACCTACGGGCTGGCGAAATCCCAAGCGGGCCTTCGGTTCTCGCCCGGCGAGTCGCTCATCGGGCAGGCCGCGGTCGACCGGCGCACGATACTGGTCCACGAAGCTCCGCCGGAGTACGCGCTGATCTCGTCGGGGCTGGGTTCGGCCGCCCCGGTGAACGTGATCGTGCTGCCGGTGCTGTTCCAGGGCGAGGTGCTCGGCGTGCTGGAACTGGCGACGATCAACGCCTTCAGCACCGTCCACATCGACCTGCTGGAGCAGCTGAAGGAGACCATCGCGGTCAACGTCAGCACCATCCAGTCGAACTCGCGCACCGAGGCGCTGCTGACCGAATCCCAGCGCCTGGCGCAGGAACTGCGCGCGCGGTCCGAGCAGTTGCAGGCGCAGCAACGGGAACTGCGCCGATCCAACACGGATCTGGCGGAGAAGGCGGCGCTGCTGGCACAGCAGAACCGCGACATCGAGGTCAAGAACAGCGAGATCGAGCAGGCGCGGCAGGAACTCGAAGAACGCGCCGGGCAGCTGACCATGGCGTCGCAGTACAAGTCCGAGTTCATGGCGAACATGTCGCACGAACTGCGGACCCCGCTCAACAGCGCGCTGATCCTCGCGAAACTGCTGTCGGAGAACCCGGACGGGAACCTGTCGGAGAAGCAGATCCAGTTCGCGCGGACGATCTACTCGGCGGGCAGCGACCTGCAGCAGCTGATCAACGACATCCTCGACATGGCCAAGGTCGAGGCGGGACACCTGGACCTCCAGATGTCCGACGTCACGCTGCCGGAACTGGTCGAGTACGTCGAATCGATCTGCCGCCCGCTCACTTCGGACAAGGGCCTGGAGTTCGCCGTCCTGATCGACCCGCCGGTGCCGTCGTCGATCCACACCGACGAACACCGCGTGCAGCAGGTGCTGCGGAACCTGCTGTCCAACGCGGCGAAGTTCACCGACGAGGGCGGCGTGCGCCTGCACATCCGGATGGCCGATCCGGGCGAGGTCGAAGCCGACTCGCTCCGCCAGGCCCCCGGCGTCCTCGCGTTCGCCGTCGAGGACACCGGGATCGGCATCGCGCCGGACAAACTCGCGATCATCTTCGACGCGTTCCGCCAGGCCGACGGCACCACGAGCCGCAAGTACGGCGGCACCGGGCTGGGCCTGTCGATCAGCCAGCAGCTCACGGAACTGCTCGGCGGCGAGCTGCGCGTCCGCAGCGATCCCGGCAAGGGCAGCACGTTCACCCTGTACCTGCCGGTGAGCGCGTCGAACCTGATCGTCCCGACCACGCAGGCGAGCGGCGTCCCGCTGATCATGGCCGTCCCGCAGGTGATCCCCGTGTCGCCGTCGCTGCGGTTCCACGGCGAGAAGATCCTGATCGTCGACGACGACCTGCGCAACGTCTTCGCGCTGGCCGCCGTTCTGGAGCGCAACGGCCTGGAGGTCATCTACGCCGAGACCGGCGTCGCGGGCATCCGGGCGCTGGAACGGCACGAGGACACCGCGCTCGTCCTGATGGACGTGATGATGCCCGAACTGGACGGCAACGCCACGATCACCGCGATCCGGGCCGAAGCCGCGCACGAGGACCTGCCCGTGATCGCCGTCACCGCGAAGGCGACCGCGGAGGACAAGGCGCGAACGCTGGCTTCGGGCGCGGACGACTACGTGACGAAGCCGGTCGACACGGACAAGTTGCTGGACCTGATCGCCGTGCACCTGGAGGCCGATGCCGCCTCCGCCGGTCTCTCGCAGGCAGTGACGCCCTCGGACGCTTCGGACGCCAACGCGGACTGAAGTCCGTGAAGGCCTCCTTGAGGGACCCAGAGTCCCTCAAGGAGGCCTTCACGGACCGGACCTGGGACTACCCTGGACACGAAAGAACCCGCAGGCCAGAAGGCTTGCGGGTCTCATTCGAAGCGGTGGAGCGGGTGACGGGAATCGAACCCGCGTAGCTAGTTTGGAAGACTAGGGCTCTACCATTGAGCTACACCCGCGTGCCCCCGAAGTACCGGGTGCGAAAACAGCTTAGCGTGACCCGCTAGGCTGTGCGCACACCCCCCGGCAAGATCGGGGAGTCACGGGATGTGGCGCAGCTTGGTAGCGCATCCGCTTTGGGAGCGGAGGGTCGCAGGTTCAAATCCTGTCATCCCGACTCAAGGTCTTCGACCTGCGAGTTCGTCGGCCGGCCGGGCCGATTCGAAGTCGGCGCGGCACTCAGCGACCCTCCGCTTCGAGGATTTCACTTGCCGCGCGCATCCCAGACCGCCCCGAAGCGCGATCTCGGTTGCCCGGTACTCCTTGTGGTCCGCACTGCGGACAGGTGACCTCGACTGTGTGGATTTTGGTGCGTTGGATGACCCGAAATCCACACAGTCCCGCGTGACCGGTCCGATCACCGCGGGGTGTGTGGAAATAGGGACACTCAACGTCCCTGTTTCCGCACACCCCTCACTTCGAGTCACACCTCACGAGCAGCAGGCATCCGCCCCGCCGGCTCGCTAGACCGATCGCCGCACCCCGATCCTTCGCTTTAATGGCGATCATGGAGATCCGCCAGGCACTCACCACCGACGCCCCCGCCGTGACCCCCTTGCTCGCCCAGCTGGGCTACCCGGACAACGAGGTGGACGACGTGCGCCGCCGGCTCGAACGCTGGGAGCGTCATCCCGAAGGAGCCGCGTTCGTCGCCGTGTCGGGCGACGGCGTGGTCGGCGTCATCGCGGTGGTCGCGATCCCGCTCCTCGAACGGGAGGGCTCCGTGGGACGGATCGTGGCCCTGGTGGTGGACGAGTCCCAGCGCGGTACCGGCGTCGGACGCGAACTGGTCGACGTCGCCGAAGCGGAAGCGCTGCGGTGGGGCTGTGTCGCCATGGAGGTCAGCAGTTCCCGCCGCCGGACCGGCGCGCACGCCTTCTACCGGGCGCGAGGGTACGAAGACCGCTGTGAGCGCAGCGCCAAGTTCTACCGCGAACTGACCGCCTGACCAGGTCCCGGATGGTGAGAGCCCTAGGCCCTCCGGCACCCGCTTGCGAATATCGGCACCGTGACCGGCAGGCGGAGCGCCAGTGCCAGCGCGGTGCTCCGCGTGGTGCTGGACGAAGGGGCGATAGCGCGCAGCACCATCGCGCGCCGCACCGGGCTGAGTGCCGCCGCGGTCACGGGGCATGTGGCGGAGCTGATGCGCCGCGGCTTCCTCACCGAACTGCCCGAGGTCGCCGGCGCGGTCGGCAGGCCGCATGTGCCGGTGGACCTCGACACCGAGCGGTTCGTGGTGTGCGGCGCGCATATCGCGGTCGACCATCTCACCGTCGGCCTGCTGGACCTGCGCGGGAAAGTGCTGGCGCAGCTGGAGGCACCGCATCACGGCGCCGAGCCCGCCGTGCAGGTCGCGCAGATCGCGGAGCTGCTCGACGACCTCCTCATCGGGCACGCGCCGGAGCGGACGCCGCTCGGGCTGGGGGTGGCGACCGGCGGGTGGGTCGACGAGGCGTCGGGGACGGTGGTGGAGCACGGATTGCTCGGCTGGCAAGGGGTCCCGCTGCGCGATCTGCTCACCGAGGTCACCGGGCTCGACGTCCGGGTCGACGGGCATTCGCGGGCGCTCATCCACGCCGAACGTCTGCTGGGGCAACCGAGAACGCGCAGCAGTGTCGTCCAGTTGTTCACCGGCAACGTCGTCGACGCGGCCTTCGCCACCGGCGACACCGTCCATCACGGTCCTCGTTCGGCCGCGGGCGCCGTCGCGCATCTGCGGGTCGATGACAGCGAAGAACCGTGCCGTTGCGGGCGTTCCGGCTGTCTTGAGGCCACGGTGTCCGAGCGCACGGTCGCCCGCAAAGCCGCCGAGGCACACCTTCTCGAAGAGCCGACTTTCACCGACGTGCTCCATTTGGCGACATCGGGAAACAAAGGCGCCGTCGCCATTTTCCAGGAACGCGCACGGATAATCGGACAGGCCGCCGCTTTGCTCTTCGACGTCCTCAATCCGGAGATTCTCATCGTGCTCGACCAGAGTGTACGCGACGTCGAAGGGTGCCTTTCCACGATCCGGGACGAGGTCTCCCAGCGCTCCTGGATCTGCCAGGACGCGACCGAAAACGTTGTGGCGTCGAGCTTTCCGGGGACAGAGCTGGCGACAGCAGGCGGGGCGGTCATGCTGAACGCACTCTACGAAGATCCGCTTTTCACGTACCTCGCCAACGCTTCTTGAGCCGGGGTTACTTCACTAAATCGCAAAATTGACGCTCTCCATCGGGCCTGCGAAGAATCTCCTTCAACGACGCGAACCCGAACGAAAGAGCCCACCGTGAAGAAACCAGTGCCCTTGATCGCCGCGCTCCTCGCCGGATTGGCGCTGTCGGGCTGCGGCGCCTCCGCGAGCCCGGCGGGCGTGGCCGGGCAACCGGAGAAACTCGAACTCCGCTACCAGGGTTCGGCCAACAACGTGACCTTCCCCGAACTCGCCGAAGACCTCGGGTACTTCGGCCCGGTCAAGCTCAAATGGGTCGGCAACACGATCAGCGGACCGCAGGACATCCAGTCCGCCGCCACCGACCAGACCGACTTCGGCGGCGCCTTCACCGGCGCGGTCGCCAAACTCGTCGACGCCGGCGCCCCGATCAAGGCCGTCGTCAACTACTACGGCTCCGACGACAAGACCTTTTTGGGCTTCTACGTCAAGGAAGACAGCCCGATCCGCAACCCTCGCGACCTCATCGGCAAGAAGGTCGGCGTCAACACCGTCGGCGCGAACCTGGAGGCAGCCCTCGACACCTGGCTCAAACGCAACGGCCTCTCCGACGCCGAGATCGACCAGGTGCAACTGGTCGTCCTCCCGCCGATCAACACCGAACAGGCCCTGCGCAACGGCCAGATCGACGTCGCCGCGCTCAACGGCGTCCTCCAGGACCGCGCCCTCTCCGTCGGCGGGGTGCGGCCGATCGTGAAGGACGTCGACGCGTTCGGCCCCTACAACGGCGGGCCGTACGTGTTGCGGACCGAGTTCATCAAGAAGTACCCGGAGACCACGAAAACCTTCGTCACCGGGGTCGCCAAGGCGATCGAATGGGCGCGCACCACGCCGCGCGAGGAGGTCATCGCCCGGTTCACCAAGATCATCCAGAACCGCGGCCGCAACGAGAACACCGAGACGCTCAAGTACTGGAAGAGCACCGGCGTCACCAAGGGCGGGCTGATCTCCGACAACGACTACACGCTCTGGACGGACTGGCTCAAGCAGTCCGGGTTCATCAAGAACGACCAGGTCGACCTGAAGAAGATCTACACCAACGAGTTCAACCCCTTCCGTGAAGGCGGTGCCGCGTGACCGCCAAGATCAGTCTCCGTTCGGTCACCAAGACCTTCGGCGCCCTCACCGCGCTGGACGACGTCTCCCTCGACATCGAGGACGGCACGTTCCTCTCCCTCGTCGGCCCCAGCGGTTCCGGCAAGTCGACGCTCCTCGACCTGCTCGGCGGGCTCGCGAAACCCACGTCCGGCGAGGTCCTGATCGACGGGAAGCCCGTCACCGGACCAGGCCTGGACCGCGGCGTGGTGTTCCAGCAGTACGCGCTGTTCCCTTGGCGCACCGCACGCGCCAACGTCGAGTTCGGGCTCGAAGGCGGCACGCTGAACAAGCGGCAGCGCGCCGACCGAGCCCGGGAATTCCTTGACCTGGTCGGGCTTTCCGGCTTCGAAGACCACCTTCCCCACGAGCTTTCCGGTGGCATGAAGCAACGCGTCGCGATCGCGAGGAGCCTCGCCTACGACCCCGACGTCCTGCTGATGGACGAGCCGTACGCGGCGCTGGACTCCCAGACCCGCGAACTCCTCCAGGAGGAACTGCGGCGGATCTGGAAACGCACCGGCAAGACCATCGTCTTCATCACCCACAGCATCGAAGAAGCCGTCTACCTGGGCCAGAAGGTCGCGGTGCTCACCTCGCGGCCGGGCAGGCTCAAGGACGTCGTCGACATCGACCTCGGCGACCGCTCGAACGACGACCTGCGCTCGGCGCCCGCGTTCGTGGCGCACCGGCACCGGCTGTGGGAACTCCTGCACGACGAGATCCGGAGGGCCGCCTGATGACCGCCACCCTCGAAGCACCGACCGTCCACACTGGACCGCAGGTGACCGAGAAGCCTCGCAATAAGAGTCGGCTGGGTAAGGCTTTCCGCAGCTCGGCGGCGATCCTGCTCTTCCTCGCCGTCTGGGAGCTCGCTCCCCAGTTCGTGCTCGACGAGGGCACGAGGACCTTCCTGCCGCCGCTGTCGGAAGATCTCGTCGCGCTCTGGGAACTGATCCTCAACGGCCAGTTGGCCGATCACCTGCTGGCGAGTCTCGGCCGGTCCGCCGCCGGCTTCGTGATCGCGGTGGGCGTCTCGGTCCCACTCGGGCTGCTGATCGCGTGGTATCGCCCGCTCGCGGAGTTCCTGAACCCGCTGCTGGAACTCGCCCGCAACACCGCCGCGCTGGCGCTGCTGCCGGTGTTCACGCTCCTGCTCGGCATCGGCGAGGTGTCCAAGATCGCGCTGATCGTCTACGCCTGCGTCTGGCCGGTGCTGCTCAACACGATCGCCGGGGTGAACACCGTGGATCCCTTGCTGGTCAAGGCCGCGCGTTCGCTCGGGCTGTCGAGCCCGAACCTGTTCCGCAAGGTGATCCTGCCGTCGGCGGTGCCGACCATCTTCACCGGCATCCGGATGGCGGCGGCGTACTCGATCCTCATCCTCATCGCCGCCGAAATGGTCGGTGCCAAGGCCGGACTCGGCTATCTGATCAACAACTCGCAGGTCAACTTCCAGATCCAGCAGATGTACGCCGCGATCATCACGGTGTCGGTGCTGGGCCTGGCCATCAACGCGGGCTTCGTCGCGCTGGAGCGGCGGTTCTCCACCTGGCGTGTCAAGGAGAAGGCATGAACTCGCCGAAGAAACAGCTGCACCTCAACGCGTTCGTGATGCCGAACGGTCATCACGAGGCAGCCTGGCGGCATCCGAGCACGGATCCGCGCCGCGCAGCGACGCTGCGGCACTATGTCGACATCGCCCGCACGGCGGAGCGCGGCAAGCTGGACTCGCTGTTCCTCGCCGACGGCGTCGCCTTGTGGGGCAACGTCCGCTACAACTCGCACACCCTGTTCGAGCCGCTGACGCTGCTTTCGGCGCTGGCCGGGGCCACCGAGCGCATCGGCCTGATCGCCACCGCGTCGACGACCTACAACGAGCCGTACCACCTGGCGCGGAAGTTCGCGTCGCTCGACCATCTCAGCGGCGGCCGCGCGGGCTGGAACATCGTGACGTCGGCGGGTGAAGACGAGGCCCGCAACTTCAACCGCGACGCCCGGCCGGCACACGCGTTGCGCTACGAGCGCGCCACCGAATTCGTCGAGGTGGCCAGGAAACTCTGGGACAGCTGGGCCGACGACGCGGCCGTGATCGACAGGGCGAGCGGGGTCTACGCCGACACCGACCGCATCCACCCGATCGACCACAACGGGCCGCATTTCCAGGTTCGCGGCCCGTTGAACATCCCGCGTCCGGTGCAGGGCCATCCCTTGCTGGTCCAAGCCGGTTCGTCGGAAACGGGCAAGGAGTACGCGGCCCGGTTCGCCGAGGCGGTGTTCACCGCGCAGCAGACCTTCGCCGAGGGCAAGGCCTTCTACGACGACGTCAAGGGACGGCTCGCGAAATACGGGCGTTCGCCGGAGGAGATCAAGATCCTGCCGGGGATCAGCCCGATCCTGGGCCGCACCGAGGCCGAGGCGAACGAACGCGAGGCCGAACTCAACGCCCTGATCACGCCCGCGTACGGCGTGCGGCAGTTGTCGAACATGCTCGACCACGACCTGACGCCGTACCCGCTCGACGGTCCGCTGCCCGACGTCGGCACGTACACCGAAGGCGCGCAGAGCCGGTTCGAGCTGGTCACCGGCCTGGCGAGGCGCGAGAACCTGACCATCCGCCAGCTCATCGAGCGGCTCGCGGGCGGCCGTGGTCACCGCGTCTTCGCCGGCACCGCCACGCAAGTGGCCGACCAGTTGGAGCACTGGTTCACCGAGGGCGCCGCGGACGGTTTCAACGTCATGCCGCCCACGTTGCCCGGCGGGCTCGACGATTTCGTCGACCTCGTGGTCCCAGAGCTGCAAAGACGCGGTCTGTTCCGTACCGAGTACACCGCCACGACCTTGCGCGGCCACTACGGCCTCGCCCGTCCAGCCCATCGAATCGCAGTGAAGGAGCACGCCGCATGACCGCCCTCAACACCCAGGTCGAAGTCCGCAAGATCACCGGCAGGATCGGCGCACAGGTCCTTGGCGTCGACCCGGCCAAGGAGCTCGACGCCGCGACCGTCGCGTTCGTGACCGACGCGCTGCACGAACACAAGGCGCTCGTCTTCCGCGACGTCGACCTCGACGACGCGGGCCAGCAGCGGTTCGCGGAGCACTTCGGCGAGCTGACCAAGGCGCACCCGACCGTCCCGTCGGTCGACGGTGAACCCGCCATCCTGCCGGTCGACAGCGAGCAGGGCCGCGCGAACCAGTGGCACACCGACGTCACCTTCGTGCACAACCCGCCGAAGGCCAGCACGCTGCGCAGCCTGGTCGTGCCGCCCTACGGCGGCGAGACGCTGATCGCCAACTCGGCCGCCGCCTACCGTGACCTGCCGAAGCCGCTCCGGGCGTTCGCGGACACGCTGCGCGCCGAGCACACCAACGACTACGACTACGCGAAGGCGCCGGAGACCCTCGACGAAGCGGAGCAGGAGCGCCGCAAGGTGTTCGTCTCGCAGAAGTTCCGGACGGTCCACCCGGTGGTGCGGGTGCATCCGGTGACCGGCGAGCGCGGGCTGTACATCGGCGGGTTCGCGCAGCGGATCATCGGGCTGTCCAAGGGCGAGTCGCGGGACATCCTGCGGCTGCTCCAGTCCTACGTGACGCGGCCGGAGAACGTCGTCCGGGTGAGCTGGGAGCCGAACCAGCTGGTGCTGTTCGACAACCGCATCACCCAGCACTACGCCGTCGACAACTACGACGACCTGCCCCGCCGCCTGAACCGGGTCACCGTGGCGGGCGACGTCCCGGTGGACATCGACGGGGTGCCGAGCGAATCCCTCGAAGGCGACGCTTCGCACTACTCCCCCGTCGCCTGACGCCCTGAATGGGGTAAGACTGGCGTCGTGAAGGACGATCGTCAGGTGGAAGCGCTCCTCAGGGAGCTGGCCCCGCAGGTGATCGGGTTGCTGGTGCGCAAGCACGGGCAGTTCGACGCCTGCGAGGACGCCGTCCAGGAAGCCCTGCTCGCGGCCGCGCAGCAATGGCCGGAGCAGGGCATCCCGGACAGCCCGAAGTCCTGGCTCGCGACCGTCGCGTCTCGGCGGCTGGTGGACGAGTGGCGCAGCGAGAGCGCGCGACGGCGGCGCGAGGAGAACGACGCGCTGATGGACCCGGGTGAACCGTCCACCGTGTCCGATTCGGACGACACCCTCACGGTCCTTTTCCTGTGCTGCCACCCTTCCCTGTCCGCGCCCTCGCAACTCGCGCTCACGCTGCGCGCGGTCGGCGGCCTGACCACGGGCGAGATCGCGACCGCGTTCCTGGTCCCGGAATCGACGCTCGCCCAGCGGATCAGCCGGGCGAAACAGACCATCAAGAAGGCGGGCGCCGAGTTTGTCCTGCCGCCGTCCGCTGAGCTCGCCGAACGGCTGCGCGTCGTCCTCCAGGTGCTGTACCTGATCTTCAACGAGGGCTACACGACCAGCGGCGGCCCCGACCTGCACCGCGCCGACCTGACCGCCGAGGCGATCCGGCTGACCCGGCTGCTGCGGCGGCTCATGCCGGACGAGGACGAGGTCACCGGCCTGCTGGCGCTCATGCTGCTGACCGACGCCCGCCGCGCCGCCCGCGCCGGTGAGGACGGCTCACTCGTCCCCCTCGCCGAACAGGATCGTTCGCGCTGGAACGCGGAAACGATCGCCGAAGGGGTCTCGCTGGTGAGCGGAGCCCTGGCGGCGGGCCCGGTCGGGCCGTACCAGGTGCAGGCCGCGATCGCCGCCGTCCACGACGACGCGGCCACCGCGGCCGACACCGACTGGTCGCAGATCCTCGCGCTCTACGACGTCCTGGAGAAGGTCTCGCCCGGCCCCGTCGTCACGCTCAACCGCGCCGTCGCGGTCGCCGAGGTCAACGGGCCGGAAGCGGGCCTCGAACTGCTCGCCACGCTCGACGACGACACCCGGATGAGCCAGACCCACCGGCTCGATTCGGTGCGCGGGCACCTGCTGGAGCTGGCCGGGGACGCCGCCGCCGCACGCGAGGCGTACCTGCGGGCGGCCCGGAAGACCGCGAGCGAACCCGAGAAGCAGTACCTGACCCGGCGCGCGGAACGGCTCGGCTAGTCCTCGGCTTTGCGGGCGGTGGCCATGGCGCGTTCGGTTTCCCAGAACGCCCGCATCGACGCGATCAGGCCGTCCTCGCGCACTCGGTAGACGAAAACGCCATCGGTGTCGACGCGATAGCCACCGGGCAGGTACGTCGTGATCGTCCCGACGTTCGCGACCTCGTCCCCGGCCGCGTGGGAATCGCGGATGGTGAACTGGAAACGCTCGACGTTCGCGATCGTCTTGTCCCAGAAGGCACTGATGCCGTCCTGGCCGTGGTGCCCCTTGCCCTCTTCGTCGAACATCGACGGGCCGATCGGGTCTTCGACGACGGCGTCCGGGGCGAAGAGCGCGAGCCACGCGGTCTTGTCCCCGGCGGTGACGGCGGTCATCGAGCGGAACGCGGCCTGCCGCGCGGGCGGCTGCTCGGCGGCCGGATCCCAGCAGACGTCGACACCCATGCTCAGTCTCCGATCTTCGCGATGATCTCGTCGCCGAACTTCTTGATGGAATCCAGCTTCGGGCCGACCTCGGCGTCGAAACCCAGGCCGTCGAACACCCACGGCATGGTGATGATGTCGGTGACGCCGATGTCGCCCTGCTCGCGGTAACCGTCCAGACCGAACTTGTCGATGCAGACGGCCTGGTACTCGAACGGGTCTTCGGCGCGGCCCTGATCGGCCAGCAGCCCGCGCAACTTGGCGATCGTGTCGCGGAGGTCGTCGAACTTCATCATCGCCGAGGACCAGCCGTCGGCGACGCGGGCGGCCCGGCGCAGCGCGACGTCGGTGTGGCCGCCGATGTAGAACGGCACCTTCGACGGCGGTGTCGGGCTCATGCGGAGCTTGTCGAAGTCGAAGAACTCGCCGTGGAACTCGACCATCCCGCCGTCGAGGATCAGCCGCAGCACCTCGATGGCCTCGTCCACCCGCTTGCCGCGCTTCTCGTACGGCGCGCCGCACCAGCGGAACTCCTCCGGCGACCAGCCGACGCCGAGCCCGAGACCGAACCGGCCGCCGGTCAGCGCGGCGACCGAGTTGACCTGGCGCGCGAGCAGGACCGGATTGCGGGAGCCGAGTTTGAGCACGGAGGTGTAGAAGGTCAGCCGTTCGGTCACCGCGCCCATCGAGGCGGCCGCGACCAACGGATCGGCCCAGGGCGTCTCCTCGGTCCAGAACCGGCTGCCGTCGGGCGTGTACGGGTAGTCGGCCGAGACCGTTTCGGAATAGAACAGGGAATCCGGGAGCGCGATCGAGGAGAAACCCGCCTCTTCGGCGGCCCGGGCGAGCTCGCCCAGCTGATCGAGCGGATTCATCGCGATCGACAGGGTGAACTTCATGGCGCGAACTATAACTTGTTCTAGTTTCACTCGCCAGTGGTGACCAGGAGCACCGGCGGGAACCCTCGACGGGCCGACCGCGTTGTCCGGATCAAAAGGCCGAACGATTCCTGGAGTGAACCCATGGGTACCGCGATCTTCCTGATCGTGCTCCTCGTCGTCGTGGTCGGCGGCGGCATCTACTTCGCGAAATCCCAGGCGGCGGCCAAGAAGCGCCAACTGGACGACGCGAAGGCCGACGCACGGCGCCTCGTCGAGCGGCTCGGCGGTCAGGTCATGAACCTCACCGGCACGGACACCGCCTCCCAGCAGGCGATGGCGGACGCGTCCGAGCGCTTCACCGCGGCCGGCTCCCAGATGGAGCAGGCGCAGACCATCGAGCAGGCGCGCCTCGTGCGCGAGACCGCCATCGAAGGCCTCTACTACGTCCGCGCCGCCAGGCTCGCGATGGGCATGGACCCCGGTCCGGAACTGCCCGGCAGCGAAGAGCGCGACAGGGCGGGCAAGGTCACCGAGCACCGCTCGGTCGACGTCGAAGGCGAGCACTACGAGGCCTCGCCGGACCCGAGCCAGCGGACGCCGCACTACTACCCCGGCGGTCGCGTGGCGGGCCGTCCGGTTCCGCAGGGCTGGTACAGCGAGCCGTGGTGGAAGCCCGCGCTCGTCGCCGGCGCCTGGGGTCTCGGTTCGATGCTGCTGTTCAGCGCGATGTTCTCCGGCATGGCCGGTGTCGCCAGCGCGTCGGCCTGGGAGTCGGGTTACGACGCGGGCCAGGAGGACGCGGCCGCGGACATGGGCGGCGACGCCGGAGGTGACATGGGCGGGGACGCCGGTGGGTTCGACGGCGGCGGTTTTGACGGTGGCGGCTTCGATGGCGGCGGCTTCGACTTCTAGCCCCGGCTCCGCCTCTCAAGCAGCAAGTCCGTGAAGGCCTCCTTGAGGGACCCTGGGTCCCTCAAGGAGGCCTTCACGGACTTAAGCGGACACCTGCCCAGGCACAGGAAAAGCGAGTCAGGCGGGTTGGCAGGTCGGGCACCAGAAAAGGTTCCGCGCCGCCAGATCGCTTCGCAGCACCGGAGTCCCGCAAACGAGACAGGGCATCCCTTCGCGGCGGTAGACGTAGACCTCGCCCCCGTGCCGGTCCTGCCGCGGCGCACGGCCGGTCGCCTCAGGCAGGTGTTCCGGCGCGACGGTGTCGATCCGCCCCACCCGGACACCGTGCCGCATGAGCGTCACGAGATCCGCCCACATGTCGTCCCACAGCCCGCGATCGAGCGCGCGGCCGGGGACGAGCGGGGCGACACCGTGCCGGAACAGCACCTCGGCGCGGTACACGTTGCCGACGCCCGCGAGCACCGACTGGTCCATCAGCAGCGCCGCGATCGACGTCTTCGACCGGGAGATGCGGTCCCACGCCTTGTCCGGTTTCGCGTCCCGACGCAACGGATCCGGACCCAGCCGGGCCTTGATCGCGTCGACCTGGGGCGCGTCGAGCAGCTCGCACTGGTTCGGGCCGCGCAGGTCGGCGGAATGCGTCGGGCCGACCAGCCGCATCCGCACCTGCCCGACCGGTTCGCCCACCGGCAGCGGCACGTCGGAGAACGTGCCGTAAAGGCCGAGGTGGACGTGCACCGTCCCGTGTGGACCGTAGTCGTGGAACAGGTGCTTCCCGTACGCCTCGGCCTTCACCAGCACCCGGCCGTCCAAACGGGACGCTTCGGCGGCGAACCGTCCTTGCGGACTGCTCACCTCGACCGGGTGACCGGCGAAACGGCGTTTGTGCAGACGTGCCAGGCGATGGAGCGTATGCCCCTCGGGCATGTCAGTTCTCGGGAAGCGGCGGCGGCCAGCCGGTGTTCTCGTAGTCCAGGATCTGCTGGACGCGGCGGCCGTGGCGCTCGTCCGGGCTCGGCGGGGTCGCGAGGAACGCCTCGACGATCTCCGTGGCCTCTTCGGTGGTGTGCATCCGCGCGCCGACGCCGATCAGCTGGGCGTGGTTGTGCTCGCGGGTGAGCTTCGCGGTCTCGACGCTCCACGCGAGGCCGGCGCGGGCGCCCTTCACCTTGTTGGCCGCGATCTGCTCACCGTTGCCGGAGCCGCCGACGACGATGCCGAGGCTGCCCTCGTCCGCGACGACGCGGCGGGCCGCCTCGATGCAGAACGCCGGGTAGTCGTCGGCCGCGTCGTAGACGAAGGGGCCGACGTCCTCGACGTCGTGGCCCTGCTCCTTGAGGTGGGCCACGAGGTGGTTCTTCAGTTCGAAACCGGCATGGTCAGAGCCAAGGTAAACACGCACAGCGCGGAGTCTGCCATCACGTTCCGGGGCGAGCATGCTGTGGGGGTGGACATCAGACTCGAATGGGGTTCCGAGGGTGTCGAAGCGCTGGGCCGGACTTGCGCCGTTCTCGTCGTCGTCGACGTACTTTCCTTCTGCACCACAACGGATCTCGTCCTCGGCAACGGCGGGCGGGTACTGCCGGTCCGCTGGCGCGATCACCGCGGCGAGGAAGCCGCGAAAGAACAAGGCGCCCTCCTCGCGGGTGAAGGCGCGTGGACCTTGCGACCTTCGTCTGTGACGGAAATCCCTTCCGGCACGCTCCTCGCGCTCCCCTCCCCCAACGGCGCCACGCTCTGCGACGCCGCCGCCACGACGGGTGCCGAAGTCCTGGCGGGCTGCCTTCGCAACGCGACCGCCGTCGCCGCCCGCGCCGCGGAACTCGCGGACGGCGCGCCGATCGGCGTCATCCCCGCCGGAGAACGCTGGGGCATCGACATGCTCACCGAAGCCAAGACGTTCGGGCCGCTGAGGCCGTGTGTCGAAGACCAGCTCGGCGCGGGAGCGATCGTCGCCGCGCTGAACGGCTACGGCCGCCTGTCCGCTGAAGCGCGTCTCGCCGCCATCGCGGCGAAATCGATCGACATCGCCGAAGCACTGACAGAGTGTTCTTCAGGGCGTGAGCTCGCCGCAGCCGGGCACGGGAACGACGTGACCCTCGCCGCACAGCTCGACACGAGCAGCACGGTTCCGCTGCTGCGCAACGGAATTCTGGAGGATCTGTGACTTGGCTCGAACTCGCCGCCGGGGTGTACGCCCGCCGGTACGAGGAGCTGGACCTGACCGTCGGCCTGGTCGTGGGCGACGACCGCTGTCTGGTCGTCGACGTCCGCGGCGACGTCGACCAGGGCGCCGAACTGGCCGCCGCGGTCCGGGAGATCACGCCGCTGCCGTGGTCGGTCGTCTACACCCACGCGCATTTCGACCACGCCTTCGGCACGACGGCGTTCCTGCCGTGTGACGTCTGGGCCCACGAAGGCTGCGTAACCGAACTAGCCCAGTACGGCGAGCAAGCGCGTCTCAAATGGATGGCGAAAATGGAGTCCGAGAACCGCCCGGAGATGGCGGCGGCCTTGGGACGCACCGAGATAGTCATGCCCACCCGGCTGGTCTCCGACACCGCCGAGATCGACCTCGGCGGCCGCACCGTCGTCCTGCGGTTCCTCGGCCGTGCCCACACCGACCACGACCTCTTCGTGCACGTGCCGGACGCGGGGATCATCTTCGCGGGCGACGCCGTCGAGAACGCCGAAGCGGGCTTCAGCGCCTACTCGTTCAACGAAGACAGCTCACTCGTGGAGTGGACCGAGGTGATGGGCGCGATCCTCGCGCTGGGGCCGAAGACCATCGTCGCCGGGCACGGAGACCCTGTCGACACCGCCTTCATCGAGAAGCACCGCGAAGGGCTGCGCGAACTCATCGCGCTCAAAACCGAGATCGCGGCAGGAGACCTCACGACGGACGAAGCCGTCGCGAGGTCCCCCTATCCCGGCGATGTCACCAAGGCGGCCCTGGAGACCCCTTAATCGAAGTTAAGGTCCCCGCTCCGGGTGCGCTTCAGCTCGAAGAAGTCCGGGTAGCTCGCCAGCGCGCGGGCGCCGTCGAAGACCTTGACGGCGTCCTCGCCGCGCGGGATCGAGCTGAGCACCGGGCCGAAGAAGGCGACGCCGTCGATGTGGATCGTCGGGGTGCCGACGTCCATTCCGACCGGATTCATACCTTCGTAGTGACTCTTCTTCAGCGCTTCGTCGTACTCGGTCGACTCCGCGGCCTCGGCCAGCTCGGCGGGCGCGCCGATGGCCTCCAGGGTCTCCTTGATGACCTTCGGGATGTCCTTGTCGCCCTGGTTGTGGTGGCGCGTGCCGAACTCCGTGTAGAAGTCGCGCAGGGCCTCCTCGCCGTTCTTCTGCGCCAGCGCGGTCGCGACTCGGACGGGGCCCCAGCCGCGGCCCAACAGCTCCTTGTACTGCTCAGGCAGGTCCTCGCGGCCGCTGTTGAGCTCGGACAGGCTCATGATCCGGAACCTCAGGTCGAGGTCGCGGTGCTTCTCCACTTCGAGGATCCAGCGCGAGCTGATCCAGGCGAAGGGGCAGATCGGATCGAAGTAGAAGTCGACCTTGGTCGTCTCGGACGGGGCGGTCATCAGGTTCTCCCAGTGCCATCGTCTTGGGGTGGGCCGGTACACACAGTGCTACACAGCGAGCCAACATCACGGCAGTCGGCGTTGTTCCCGTCGTCAGCACCGGCCCGGACATGATTGGATGCCTGTAGTTGGAAACCAGAACCGATACCGATGACCAGAGGTGCCAGTGCCCGCCCCCAATCTGACCCGAGACCAAGCCAAGCTGCGCGCGGAGCTGCTCGACGTCGAGTCCTACGACATCGAGCTGGATCTGACCGACGGCCGCGGCGGTCCCGGTGTGAAGACCTTCACGTCGAAGACGACGATCAAGTTCGCGAGCGCCAGAAGCGGCGAAGCGTCGTGGGTCGACATCGTCGCCGAGGGGATCGGGTCGGCCGTCCTCAACGGGACGGACCTCGACGTGAGTGGGTACGTCGAGGACAAGGGCATCGAGCTGCCCTCGCTCGCCGAGTCGAACGAACTCGTCGTGGACGCGGTCTGCCGGTACATGAACACCGGCGAGGGCCTGCACCGTTTCGTCGACCCGGTCGACGACGGCGTCTACCTCTACACGCAGTTCGAGACCGCCGACGCCAAGCGCATGTTCGCCTGCTTCGACCAGCCCGACCTCAAGTCGGTCTACCGGCTCACCGTGATCGCGCCGAAGGACTGGAAGGTCATTTCGAACGCGCTGATCGAGTCCGCCGAGGAGACCCCGGAAGGGGCCGTCCGCACCGTCTTCAAGGTGTCCGAGCGGATCTCGACCTACCTGGTCGCGCTGATCGCGGGCCCGTACAGCGAGTGGCGCGACGAGTTCTCCGACTCCCACCGCACGATCCCGCTGGGCATCTACTGCCGCGCCTCGCTCGCCGAGCACATGGACGCGGACAAGCTGTTCACCGAGACCAAGCAGGGTTTCGCGTTCTACCACGAGAAGTTCGCCACCCCGTACCCGTTCTCCAAGTACGACCAGCTGTTCGTGCCGGAGTTCAACGCGGGCGCGATGGAGAACGCTGGCGCGGTCACCTTCCTGGAGGACTACGTCTTCCGGAGCCGCGTCACCCGCTACGCCTACGAGCGCCGCGCCGAGACGCTGCTGCACGAGATGGCGCACATGTGGTTCGGCGACCTGGTCACCATGCGCTGGTGGGACGACCTGTGGCTGAACGAGTCGTTCGCGACCTTCGCGAGCGTGCTCGCCCAGGCCGAGGCCACCGAGTACAAGAACGCGTGGACCAGTTTCGCGAACATCGAGAAGTCGTGGGCGTACCGGCAGGACCAGCTGCCCTCGACGCACCCGATCGCCGCGGACATCGTCGACCTGCACGCGGTCGAGGTGAACTTCGACGGCATCACCTACGCCAAGGGCGCGAGCGTGCTCAAGCAGCTCGTCGCCTACGTCGGGGTCGAGCACTTCCTCGAAGGCCTGAAGGTCTACTTCGGCAAGCACGCCTGGGGCAACGCGACCCTGGCGGACCTGCTGGGCGCGCTGGAAGAGGCCTCGGGCCGCGACCTGTCGTGGTGGAGCGCGCAGTGGCTGGAGACCACCGGTCTCAACTCGCTGAGCCCGCGCTACGAGATCGGCGCCGACCGCACGTACACCTCGTTCGCCGTCACCCAGACCGGCGCCAAGCCGGGTGCCGGTGAGCTGCGGACGCACCGCGTCGCGGTCGGCGTCTACGACGAGGACGAGAACGGCAAGATCGTCCGCAAGCACCGCGTCGAGCTGGACGTCGACGGCGAGCGCACCGAGGTGCCGGCGCTGGTCGGGCTCCCGGCGGGCAAGCTCGTGCTGGTCAACGACGACGACCTGACCTACTGCACGATGCGGCTCGACCCGGCGTCGCTGACCACGCTGATCGACCGCATCGCCGACATCACCGACCCGCTGCCCCGCACGCTGTGCTGGTCGGCGGCGTGGGAAATGACGCGTGAGGCCGAGCTCAAGGCCCGCGACTTCGTCACGCTGGTCCAGCGCGGTGTGCACACCGAGACCGAGGTCGGCGTGGTGCAGCGGCTGCTGCTGCAGGCGCAGACGGCGCTGAACTCGTACGCGAACCCGGCGTGGGCGGCGGACAAGGGCTGGCCGGAGTTCTCCGCGCGGCTGCTGGAGCTGGCGCAGGGCGCCGAGGCCGGTTCGGACCACCAGCTCGCGTTCGTGAACTCGCTCGCCGGTTCGGTGCTCGACGACAAGACGCTGCGGATCATCGCGGGCTGGCTCGACGGCTCGGCGCCCCTGGAGGGCCTGACCGTCGACACCGACCTTCGCTGGCGGCTGCTGCACGCGCTGGTCGCGCACGGCAAGGCGGAGAACTCCGAGATCGACACGGAACTCGCCAAGGACGACACCGCCGCCGGACGGCGTCAGGCGGAGCGCTCGCGGGCGCTGCGGCCGACCGACGAGGCGAAGGCCGACGCGTGGCAGCGGGCGGTCTACGACGACGAGCTGCCCAACGCGGTCAGCGACTCGCTCATCACCGGCTTCTCCCACCCGGGCCAGAAGCACCTGCTCGGCGGCTACGTGACGCGCTACTTCGAGGTCATCGACGAGGTGTGGCAGCGGCGCTCCAGCGAGCGGGCGCAGCCGACCGTGGTCGGGCTGTACCCGTCGTGGGCCGTGGAGCCGGAGACCGTCACGGCGTCGGACGAGTGGCTGGCCGGGGAGCACCCGGCGGCGCTGCGCCGTCTGGTGTCGGAAGGCCGGGCCGGGATCGTGCGGGCGCTGGCCGCCCGTGAGTTCGACTCGCAGGCCGGGGTCTAGAGAAAGCTGAAGGGGCCCTTCACCGCATGTGATGCGGTGAAGGGCCCCTTTGCTGCGTCTTATGCGGGGAAAGTCCCCTTCAGCCCCGTCAGCTGGGGCTGCCGGCCTGGTCGCTCAGCATGCGGAGGGCGTTCACGAGACCGCCGATGAGGTCGCCTTCCTTGAAGGAGGCCACCATGCTGGCCACGGCGAGCTTCGCGCCGCGGTCGGGCAGGCGGTGCCGGGCCAGCGAGCCCGTCACGATCTCGATGGCGCGCTGACCGGGCGACACGGCGACGACCACGGCGTCGGCCGGGTTGTCGGTCGAGGCCAGGAGCCCCTCGGCGGTGGCGCGGGTGTCCTCGCCGAGGTCGCCGAGGTACACGCTGAAGTCCAGGCCGGTCTCGCGGCTGGCCAGCGTCAGCGCCTCGTCCAGCCGCGCAAGCTGCTGGGTCGTGAATGGGCTGATCGGCCCAGCCGGTTCGTACATCTTGGCGGCGGAGATCCGGCCGCTGGAGGTAACGGCGGCGCCGTAACCGGGCTCTTCGTCAACAGCGGTGGACGAATGGGTCAGTTCACCAGTTGCCACGAGCGCCTCCCGTCACCGAAGCTCCGTTCGCCACGTTGACGGCTGTCGCGCCG
Source organism: Amycolatopsis azurea DSM 43854 (assembly GCF_001995215.1). Classification (GTDB taxonomy): domain Bacteria; phylum Actinomycetota; class Actinomycetes; order Mycobacteriales; family Pseudonocardiaceae; genus Amycolatopsis; species Amycolatopsis azurea. Next base: position 95,431 of record NZ_MUXN01000028.1, on the reverse strand, counting down.
CCCGCGTGCGAATGCCTGGCGCCGACACCGTCGGGGTTGGCGCTCCACCACATGGCCGGGTACTCCCACGGTTGCCCCGGCCGGTACCGGGCGACGCCCGCGCCCTTCGACCGCAGCGTGGCCACCCCGCACAGCGCGTAGATGGCCAGGGGGATCACCGCGAAGACCAGGATCGTCTCGACAAGGTTCACGCGCGTGAGCGTATCCGATGACACGTGGCCGCACCCGCCCGCACGGCTGTGCGCGACGACACCTGCCGCTCACCGTCCCGGGGCCACCGTCCGCCGCTTGCCACGAAAGCGCTCCCACGTTGGGGCGAAGCCCTGAAGGCCGAAAGGTTGCAACTCAACGTACGGGCGGCCGCACCCGGCGCTGTCGTCTTGTCCGAGCCTTGAAATCCTCGTAGCTTTTTCACCTGTACGGGCCTTGCGCCCAGCTCCCCCACCCCAGCAGGTCACGCACCGGTCGCAGGAGGACATGTCATGCAGAGCACCCAGACACCCGGCCAGGCGATCATCGACGACATTTCGTCACTCTTCGAAATTGGTTTTGTCCCCGGTACGCGTGTGACGGCGGGCACACGGGTTACGCGCGGTACTCGCGTCACTCGCGGTACCCGGGTCACCGCCGGAACGCGCGTCACCCGCGGCACCCGGGTGACCCGAGGCACCCGCGTCACCGCCGGAACCCGCGTCACTCGTGGCACGCGCGTCACTCGTGGCACCCGCGTGACCGCCGGAACCCGCGTCACCTGCGGAACCCGCGTCACTCGCGGCACGCGCGTCACCCGTGGCACCCGCGTCACCTGCCAGAGCGACCTCTCCCTCGCCGCCTGAGTTCAAGCACGACCGCTGGTAGAGAGCTTCACACGGCATCATCGGCTCGCCCCGGCCGCCGAACAGGCAGCCGGGGCGCCGACGTCTTCAAAACCCGGTCAGGCCGCCGTGCCCAGGTACGGCCGCCACAACGGGTCGGCCTCCTTGGAATGGGCCAGCAGCCGCCAGTGCGGGCCGTGCGGGGCCCTCGGCACGACGCGCAGCCGCCAGCCGATCTCGGAAAGCAGCTTGTCCGCCTTCCGGTGGTTGCACTTGGCGCAGCAGGCCACGCAGTTCGTCCAGCTGTGGGGACCTCCGCGACTGCGCGGGACGACGTGGTCGATCGTCTCGGCCCGCCCTCCGCAGTAGGCGCAGCGGTACCGGTCGCGATGCATCAGCCCGGCCCGGGTCAGCGGCACCTGCGCGCGGTAGGGCACGCGCACGTAGGTGCTCAGTCGGATCACCGAGGGCACGGGCAGCGAGACCGTGGCGGCGTGCAGTTCGAGCCCTGCCGGGTCTCCGTGCACCACCTCGGCCTTGCCGCACATCACGAGGACCACCGCGCGCCGCAACGGCAGCGCCGTGAGCGGCTCGAACGTGGCGTTCAACAGCAATACCCGTCTGCGGCCCCACGAAGTCGTGGTGGGTGCCGCCGTAGTCGACGGATCCCGCCCTCTACGCTGTCCGGGCGGGCGGGCAACACCCCCTGGCCGCGTTCCCGGCCCGCCCGGTGGAGCCCCGTGCGAGGGGGCACCTCCCGGATGGGCGCGCAACACGACCTCCGGCGCCTGTCCGGCCAAGGCTTGGCTCGGGACGCCGAGGGGGATGGGTTGTCGGTCTGGCACTCGACCACCTCCACCGGTGCAGGCATAGTCGACCACAGATCAGCCCCAAAGTGCACGTGTGTTACTGGACGTGTCATATGCGCGCGACCCGGCGGCCACATCGAGTTGGCTGTTTCGCATCCGCCGGGGCGCCTGCCGCGCCGAGCAGCGCGAACGATCCCCGCCGAGTACGAAAGGACATTTCCTCTCCGTGAACCTGCTGCCCACCGAACCCCCGGCATGCACGAAGGACGCCAGCACCCTGTGCGGCCAGGTGTTCCAGGTCACAAACAACGAATGGCTCTCCGCGTCGGCCGGCTGGCTGCTGACGAAGCCGATCAAGATAGTGATGATCGTCGCCGTGGCGTTCCTGCTGCGCTACGTGGTGCGGCGCCTGATCAACCGGGTGACCCGGATGCCCAGCGGCTCCTCGAAACTGCCCGCCCTCTTGAGACCGCTGCGGGAGAAGGCCCCCGAAGTTCTCGGGTCGGCCGTGATGGAGCGACGCCGTCAGCGCGCCGCCACCATCGGCTCGGTCCTCAAGTCGGTGGCGACGCTGTTCATCTACGGCCTGGCGTTCATCCTCGTGCTGGGCGAACTGGGTATCGACCTGGCGCCGATCATCGCCTCGGCGGGCATCGTCGGTGTCGCGCTCGGTTTCGGCGCGCAGAACCTCGTCAAGGACTTCCTGTCCGGCATCTTCATGATGATCGAGGACCAGTACGGCGTGGGTGATGTCGTCGACGTCGGCGAGGCGTCCGGCACCGTCGAGGCCGTCGGTCTCCGGATCACCACCCTGCGTGACATCAACGGGACCGTCTGGTACGTCCGCAACGGCGAGGTGCTGCGGGTCGGCAACTCGAGCCAGGGCTTCGCGGTGGCCGTCGTCGACGTCCCGCTCAGCTACTCCGCCGACGTCGAGAAGGCCACCGAACTGATGGCCGAGAAGTCGAAGACGCTCCTGGAGAGCGAAGGGCTCGCACCGAACGTGCTGGAGCCGCCCGAGATGCTCGGTGTGGAGACCGTGACCCCCGAGGGCATCAAACTCCGCCTCACCGTCAAAGTCCGCCCAGGCAAGCAGTGGGCCGTGCAGCGCGCGCTCCGGGCGCACCTGCTCGCCGTGCTGGACGAAGCCGGCTTCGAGCCCCCGCTCGGGCGCTTTATGTCGTCCGGCCCCGCCGGGCAGTAGGACAAGGGCAGAATGGAGCTGTGTCCGTGACCGAACCTGACCCCACCACCTTGTACGAAGCGATCGGCGGCGAACCGGTGTTCACCCGGATCGTCGCGCGGTTCTACGCCGAAGTGGCGGTCGACGAGGTGCTCCGCCCGCTGTATCCCGAGGAGGACCTCGGCCCGGCCGAGGAGCGCTTCCGGCTGTTCCTCATGCAGTACTGGGGCGGCCCGCACACCTACTCGGACCAGCGCGGCCACCCGCGCCTGCGGATGCGGCACGCCCCGTTCAAGATCGGCCCGATCGAACGCGACGCCTGGTTGCGCTGCATCAAGATCGCCGTCGACGAGGAGAACATCGAGGAGCCCTACCGCGGGCAGCTGTGGGCGTACCTGGAGATGGCCGCCAACAGCATGATGAACAGTTTCGTGTGATGGAGCGCGACGGGGCCTGGTGGGACCACGCGGTCTTCTACCAGGTCTACGTGCGCTCGTTCGCCGACTCGGACGGGGACGGCGTCGGTGACCTCGAAGGCATCCGCGGCAAGCTCGGTTACCTGGAGCTGCTCGGGGTCGACGCGCTGTGGCTGACGCCGTTCTACCGCTCGCCGATGGCCGACCACGGATACGACATCGCCGATCCGCGCGACGTCGATCCGATGTTCGGCACCCTCGGCGATTTCGACGTGCTGCGGACCGAGGCGCACAAACGAGGCATCAAGGTCACCATCGACGTCGTCCCCAACCACACCAGCAACACCCACGCCTGGTTCAAATCGGCGATGGCGGCGTCGCCGGGAAGCCCGGAACGGGATCGCTACATCTTCCGTGACGGGCTCGGCCCGCGCGGCGACCAGCCGCCGAACAACTGGGTCAGCGCGTTCGGCGGCCCGGCGTGGACCCGGGTCCCGGACGGCCAGTGGTACCTGCACCTGTTCTCGCCGCAGCAGCCGGACCTGAACTGGACCAACCACGAGGTCGCCGCGGATCTGGAACGGACCCTGCGGTTCTGGCTGGACCACGGGGTGGACGGCTTCCGCGTCGACGTCGCGCACGGCATGGCGAAACCGCCGGGCCTGCCGGACATGGACCCGCGGGTGAACGCGATGGGACCCAGCGAGTTCTACGACCCGCGGTTCGACAACGACCGCGTCCACGAGATCCACCAGATGATCCGCAAGGTGCTCGACGAGTACCCGGGCACCATGGCCGTCGGCGAGATCTGGGTGACCGACGAGGAACGCCTCGCGCGGTACCTGCGGCCGGACGAACTGCACCTGGCGTTCAACTTCCGGCTCGTGCTCACGCATTTCGACGCGGACGCGCTGCGGACCGCCATCGAGCGGTCCCTGGCGGTGCCGAAGTCGGCCGGGGCGCCCGCCACCTGGACGCTGAGCAACCACGACGTCTGGCGGCAGGTCAGCCGGTATGGCGGCGGTGAACGCGGCGTCCGGCGCGCACGGGCGATGGCGCTGGTCGAACTCGCGCTGCCCGGGGCGGTCTATCTGTACAACGGCGAGGAACTGGGACTCGGCAACGTCGACATCCCGCCCGACGCGGTCGCGGACCCGCGCGCGAAGACCTCCGGCGCCGAGTTCGGCCGGGACGCGTCGCGGGTGCCGCTGCCGTGGGAAGGCGACTTGCCGCCGTTCGGCTTCTCGCGGAATCCGCGGACGTGGCTGCCGATGCCCGCTTCGTGGGCGTCGGTGACCGTGGAAGCGCAACTGGAGGATCCGGCGTCGACGCTGTCGCTGTACCGGCGGGCGATCGAGATCCGCAAGTCGCACAAGGCTTTCGGTGGCGACGAACTGGAGTGGTACGGGGCCCCGGCGGGGTGTTTCGCGTTCCGGCGGCGCGGTGGCGGGCTGGTCTGCGCGCTGAACACGTCCGCGAGCCCGATCGCGCTGCCGCCCGGTGAGGTGCTGCTGTCGAGCGTTCCCTTGGTGGACGGGAAACTCCCGCCGGACGCGGCCGCCTGGCTCGTGTGAGCCAGGGCGGCCGCTAGGCGATCAGTTGTTGAAGCCCGGGTGCAGCTTGTACTGCGTCTGGGCGTTGAACTGGTTCTGCCGGACGAACTTCGCCGGGAAGGTCCGCCAGTCGTCGAGGTCCAGGACGTCCAGGCCCTTCACGATGTCGGACGAGAAGATGTAGCCGTTGTACCAGTACGTCGACCACGTGCCACCGCCGACGAGCTTCTCGTTCGACAGCGGGCCCCGCTCCCAGTACGCGATCTCCTTCGGCTTCTTCGAGTCGGTGAAGTCCCACACCGAGACGCCGCCCTGGTACCAGGACTGGACCATGATGTCCTTGCCCGGCACCGGGATCAGCGAACCGTTGTGCGCCACGCAGTTCTCGGTCTCGGACTGCAGCCGCGGGATCTTGTAGTAGCTGCGGAACTCCAGCTTGCGGTCGTCGCCGCGGCCGGTGATCTCGTAGATGCCGTTGGCACCCCGGGTGGAGCCGAACTTCTCCAGGCAGGTCGCCATCCCGCCGCCGCCGAGTTCGTCGGTGAAGACGATCTTGGTGGCGTCGTTGTTGAACGTGGCGCTGTGCCAGAACGCGAAGTTCACGTTGTCCTGAACCCGGTTGATGACCCGCGGCTTGAGCCGGTCGGAGATGTCGATCAGGACGCCGTCACCCATGCAGGCACCGGCCATCAGGTCCTTCTCCGGCAGCGCCGTCAGGTCGTGGCAACCCGTGGTCGCGGACCGGCGGGTGCCGTCGGGGTTGTCGCCGCCGGCGTTGCCGCCGTCCGGGAACAGCACCGGCGTCGCGACGAGGGCGGCCTTCGCCGGGTCCTTCACCGGGACCTTGACGATGGAGAGCTTGTCGTGCGGCGGCTGGCAGTCGGGCAGGTTGGCCGCGGGCGCGTACGACGAGACGTAGATGTAGACGTCCTTGCCGCGCTTGTCCGGCACCAGGGTGTTGGTGTGCGAACCGCAGTCGGTCTCGATCGCCGCGACGTACTTCGGCGCCGCGAGGTTCGAGATGTCGAAGATCTTGATGCCTTCCCAGGCCGACTTCTCCGACGCGGGCTTCGCGACGCTGTTGCACGAGTTGTCGCTGCGCGAGGAGTCGGTCGAGAGGAAGAGCAGGTCACCGGAGATCGACACGTCGTTCTGCCCACCGGGGCAAAGGACCTGGCTGACGATCTTCGGGCGGTACGGATTACGGACGTCGAAGACGTTGAAACCGTCGTACGTGCCGATGATCGCGTGCCCCTTGGTGAACGCGATGTCGGTACCGGTCGAGTCCTTGGTGAACGGTCCCTGCTGCGGGATGTTCGCGATCGACCGGAGGTTGGGGCTGTGGACGATCTCGTCCACACCCGGGATCGTGGTCGCCGAAGGCTCCGCGATGACGGCGGGCGCGGCGAAAGCGCTGGAGGCCCCGAGGGCGGCGACCGCGGCCGCCGACACGAAGACCCTGGTCAAGCGACGTTTCAGCCCAGGTTGCAGCACGATATGGCTCTCCTTCCACCCAGCTTTACGCGAACCTTATTACTTATTTAGGCTCAGCAGATACCCACCAACGGAGGTTCTCCCGGGATGAGAAAATGTTTGACATCGGCGCTGGTCGTGGCCGCTTTCGCCGTCTCGGGCTGCACCGGCGCCGACGAGCCCGCCGCGCCCACCCAGAGCGCGCCGGTGATCGTTCCCGGCAAACCCGGTGAGCAGGCGGCCACCGGCTCCCGCGGTCCGGTGAACCGCGATCAGCCGAACGAGGCCGACGTCGAATACATCACGATGATGATCCCCCACCACCAGCAGGCGAAGGTGATGACCGACCTGGTGCCGGGCAAGACGGCGAACGAGCAGATCCGGGCGATCGCCGGGCGGATCTCGGTGGCGCAGGACGGCGAGGTCACGATGATGAAGACGTGGCTGTCCGATCGCGGCAAGCCGGTGCCGGGCGAAGGGCACGCGGGCCACGGTGACCACGGCGGCGGGCACGATCACGCGCTGATGCCGGGGATGGCGACCGAGGCCCAGCTGGCCGATCTGCGCGCGGCGAGCGGCGTGGCGTTCGAAAAGATGTTCCTCGACCTGATGATCGCGCATCACACGGGAGCGCTGACCATGGCCGAGACCCAGCTCGGCAAGGGCGTCGAGATCAAGGCGCAGGAGATGGCCCAAGAGGTCATCACCGGCCAGTCCGCCGAGATCGAACGCATGAAGACGATGCGCTCGAAGCTTTAGGCGTCGCCCGAGGAGCCCATGTCGCCGGAGTCACCTGAATCGCCGACGGTGCCCGAGACGATCCAGGTCGCCAGCGCGGCGGCCTGGACGTACGGGGCCGCTGCCGCGGCGGCGCGTCCGGCGGCCTTGGCGCGGCCCCATTTCTCCGGGCGTCCGGCGCGTTCCGGCGCCTCCTCACCCGGCGGCCGCTCGGTCCGCCACGGGGTCTCCTCCGGCCTGACCTCGGCGAGGAAGTCCGCGGTCGGGTCCTCGCCGCCCTTGTCTTCGCCGCGGGAGGCACTGTCGTTCATGGGGACAGCCTGACACCGCGGGCGGCCGGAAGCCACCCGCGGTGTGAAGCGGTAAGAAAGCCGTCAGAACAGCAGCGGCAGGAGCGCGTGGCGGCGCTTGATGACGGCGCCGTACCGCGCGTCGATGCGCATCCACGAATCCGTCGCGGTGACCCGGACGACGTCGCCGTCGATCGACGAGTCGACGAAGCCCATCCCGGACAGCGCGAACAGGCACCGCATCTGGACCTTGATCTCCAGCTCGTTGCCGGAAACGGTGAGCACCGCCTGGTCCATCAGCGACGCGGGCGGCGTGCCGTGCGGGCCGACGTTGTCGCGGGCGAGGGTGACCCCGCGATCGGCCAGCTCCGCGATCACCGTCGCCGGCAGTTCGTCCACCAGCTGCCAGCGGCCGGGGGCGGGCAGCTCGGAATGCCACATCAGGTCACGGGCCGGGCCCGGATCCATCCGCTCGCCGCCCGCGACGGTCAACGCGGCGAGCAGCTCGTTCCCGGAGACGGTGATGTCCGACGGCGTGATGTCACCGGCGACGGCCCTGGTGGCGAGGACCTCGAACGGTGTCGTGCTCCACGCCTCGACGACGCCGTCGCCGCGCTGCCGCAACCGCACCAGGGTGTTCTGGTCGAGCCGGACCGCCCTGGCCACGAACGCGCCGAGCGTTTCGCGGTCGCCCGCGTCCGGGATGACGAGCTCAGGCATCCGCGAACCCCTTCTCCAGGAAGGCGCGTTCGTCCTCGGTCAGCCGCCGGGGCCGCTCGGACCCGGTGTCGAACGGTGCGAGCACCGTCTCCGCGGTGACCGCGACCTTGTCGGCCTCGGCAGGCCCGGCGTGTACCCGGTAGCCGAGGGTGAAGCTGGCGTGCTTCAAGTCCTTCAACGAGATCTCCACCCGGATGTCCTGATCGGACACCACGATCGGCGAACGGTAATGGACGGCCAGCTTCACCACCACGATGCCCTTGGGCAGTTCGGTGAGCCCCGCGCGGACGGCGTCCCCGAACAGCAGGGGGATCCGTGCCTCTTCGAGCAGGGTCACCAGGTTCGCGTGGTTGACGTGCCCGTAGACGTCCATATCCGACCAGCGTGGCCGGATCAGGGAAATGTAGCTCACTACCTCACCGTGCTCCGGATCTGCCTCGCCGCCACCGACAGCGTCGCCAGGTCGAGCTTGCCGGACTGGCTGATCTCGTCCAGCGCGACCCGGGCCCGCTGCAACCGCGAAGCGTTCGTCTTCTCCCAGTGAACGATCTTCTCGTCCGGGTCGGTGTCCGAATCGCTGTGCCGCAACGCGTCCAGCGTGATCGCCCGCAGCGACCCGTAGACGTCGTCCCGCAGCGCCAGCCGCGCGAGCGCGTGCCAGCGGTTGCCACGTTCAAGACCGCTGATCGACGTCAGCATCTTGTCGATGCCGAGGTGATCGGAAAGCGCGTAATACAGACCCGCGGTATCCGCCGGGGTGTGCACCGCGTCGATCCCCACCTGCTGCTCGGCCAGCTCCGCGACGTCGGTGACGTCGAGCAGGCCGAAGGTGTGCAGCAGGAGCGCCACGCGCTCGGCCAGTTCGGCCGGGACACCCTTCCCGATCAGCCGCTCGGTGTTCGCGTCCACCGAAGCGCACTCGACACCGCGAAGCAGTTCGTGCGCGCGCGGCGCCATCTCGCCGACGACCCGGCCGAACCGGTTGATCTCGGCGAGCGGCGCGAGGGGCTGCGGCCGGTTGGTGAGGAACCAGCGCGCGGCCCGGTCCAGCAGCCTGCGGGTCTCCAGCATCATCTCGTCCGCGACCTCGGTCGGCACGACGTTGTCCAGCGCGTCGATCTGCGCCCACAGCGAGGGCAGGTCGTAGACGTGGGTGACCACGGCGTACGCGCGGACGGCGTCGGTCGCGGTCGCGTTCATCTCCTCCATCAGCCGGAAGACGTAGGAGATCCCGGCGCCGTCGACGACCTCGTTGGCCACCATCGTCGTGATGATCTCGCGCTTCAGCGGGTGCTGGAAGATCGCGTCGCCGAACTGCTCCCGAAGCGGCTTCGGGAAGTACTCGGGCAGACGGCGCGAGAACACCTCGGAGTCCGGCAGTTCGCTCGCCAGCAGCTCGTCCTTGAGGTCGAGCTTGACGTGCGCGAGCAGCGTCGCCAGCTCCGGCGATGTGAGGCCTTCGCCCGCCTTCTCCAGCGCACGGAACTCCGCCGAACTCGGCAGCGCTTCGAGCTTGCGGTCGAAGGCGCCCTTCGCGACCAGTGCCGCGACGAGCCGCTGGTGCACCGAGACCATCGGCCCGGCGTGCGCCCGGCTGACGCCGAGCACGGCGTTCTGCCGGTAGTTGTCGGCCAGCACCAGCTCGCCGACCTCGTCGGTCATCTGCTCGAGCAGCTCGTTGCGCCGCTCGGCGCCCAGCGATCCGGTCGAGACCAGGTGGTCCAGCAGGATCTTGATGTTGACCTCGTGGTCGGAGCAGTCGACGCCGGCGGAGTTGTCGAGCGCGTCGGTGTTGATCTTGCCGCCCGCGCGGGCGAACTCGATCCGGCCGAGCTGGGTCAGCCCCAGGTTCCCGCCCTCGCCGACGACCTTGACGCGGAGCTGGTTCCCGTTGACGCGCAAGGCGTCGTTGGCCTTGTCGCCCGCGTCCGCGTGGCTCTCGCGCTCGGCCTTGACGTAGGTGCCGATGCCGCCGTTCCACAGCAGTTCGACCGGCGCCAGCAGGATCGCCTGCATGAGGTCGTTCGGCGCCAGCGAGGTGACGTCATCGGCGAGCCCGAGCGCCTCGCGGACCTGCGGGCTCAACGGGATCGTCTTCGCCGACCGCGAGTAGATGCCGCCGCCTTCGCTGATCAGCGAGCGGTCGTAGTCCTCCCACGACGACCGCGGCAGGTCGAACAGCCGCCGTCGCTCGGCGTACGAACTCGCCGAATCCGGGGTCGGGTCGAGGAAGATGTGCAGGTGGTTGAACGCGGCCACCAGGCGGATGTGCTCGGAGAGCAGCATGCCGTTGCCGAAGACGTCACCCATCATGTCGCCGATGCCGACGACGGTGAAGTCCTCGGTCTGGGTGTCCTTGCCCAGCTCGCGGAAGTTGCGCTTGACGCTCTCCCAGGCACCCTTCGCGGTGATGCCCATGGCCTTGTGGTCGTAGCCGACCGAGCCGCCGGAGGCGAAGGCGTCGCCGAGCCAGAACCGGTAGTTCGCCGAGACCTCGTTCGCGATGTCGGAGAACTTCGCGGTGCCCTTGTCCGCGGCGACCACGAGGTAGCTGTCGTCGCCGTCGTGGCGGACCACACCCGGCGCCGGGACGGTCTTGCCCTCGACGCGGTTGTCGGTCACGTCCAGCAGGCCGGAGATGAACATCCGGTAGCAGGCGATGCCCTCGTTCAGCTGCGCGTCGCGGTCCAGGCCCGGGTCACCGGTGGCCGTCGGCGGGCGCTTCACGACGAAACCGCCCTTCGCGCCGACCGGCACGATGACCGCGTTCTTGACCGCCTGCGCCTTGACGAGGCCGAGGATCTCCGTGCGGAAGTCCTCCCGGCGGTCGGACCACCGCAGGCCACCGCGCGCGACGTCGCCGAAGCGCAGGTGCACACCCTCGATGCGGGGCGAGTACACGAAGATCTCGTACTTCGGCCGCGGCTCGGGCAGCTCGGGCACCGCGCTCGGGTCGAGCTTGAGCGCCAGGTACTGGCGGGCGTTCCCGTTCTCGTCGGTGACGTGGTAGTTCGTGCGCAGCGTGGCGAGGATGACCGCCATCAGCCGTCGCAGGATCCGGTCCTCGTCGAGGCTGGTCACCTCGTCGACCAGCCTGCCGATCTCGGTGGTGAGCTGATCGGCCTGCGACGCGCGGACCTCGTCGCCGAGAGAGAGGTCGAAGCGGGTCTCGAACAGCCGCACCAGCGCGGTGGCGATGTCGGTGTGCGCGAGGACGGTGTTCTCGATGTACTCCTGCGAGAACGGGATCTTCGTCTGGCGCAGGTACCGCGAGTAGGCGCGCAGGATGGCCGCCTGGCGCCAGGTGAGCCCGGCGCGCAGGACGAGACCGTTGAAGCCGTCGATCTCGCAGTCGCCGCGCCAGGCGGCGTGGAAGGCGTCCTGGAAGCGGGTGCGGAGGTCGTGGTCCGCGTGGTCGAGGACCTGCGGGTCGATCAGCAGGCCGAAGTCGTAGATCCAGGACCGGCCGCCGTCCTCGCGGCGCAATTCGTACGGTCGCTCGTCGACGACCTCGACGCCCATCCGCTGGAGGACCGGGAGCACCTGGGAGAGGGTGACACCCTCGCCGCGCAGGTACAGCTTGAAGCGCCGCTCCCCCGCCTCGGCGTCGGCGGGCAGGTAGAACGACAGCGACAGGTCACCCTCGTCGGTCAGCGACTCCAGGGCGCGGAGGTCCGCGAGCGCTTCGAGCGCGGTGAAGTCCTCCTTGTAGCCCTCGGGGAACACCGCGGCGAACCGCTGGCCCTGTTCACCCGCGGACTCCTCGCCCAGCAGGCCGATCGCGACGCCGCTGTCCCCGGCGCGCTCGCGGCGCTCGGCGAGGATCGCCTCGACCATCCGGTCGTCCCAGCTGCGGACGGCTTCGTTGAGCCGTTCCTGGATGCGCAGGGTGTCCGGTTCGGACCGCTGCGACGGATCGGTGTGCACGATGAAGTGCACCTGCGCGAGCACGGTCTCGCCGATACGCGCGCTGTACTCGAGTTGCGTGCCTTCGAGTTCTTCGAGCAGGACCTCCTGCATCGCGAGCCGCGAACGGGTCGTGTAGCGGTCACGCGGGAGGTACACGAGGCAGGAGTAGAAGCGGCCGTACGGGTCGCGGCGCAGGAACAGGCGCAGCCGTCTGCGATCCGACAGCGTGATCGCGCCCGTCGTCGTCGAGTACAGCGAGTCGGTGTCGGCCGAGAACAGGTCCGCGCGCGGCCAGTTCTGCAGCACTTCGAGCATCCGCTGGCCGGAGAAGGACTCCATCGGGAAGCCGGCGCGGTGGATGACCTCGCGGACCCGGTTGCAGACCACCGGGATGTCCAGCACGTTCTCGTGCAGGGCGGTGGTGGTGAACATGCCGAGGAAGCGGTGCTCGCCGGTGACGTTTCCCTTGTCGTCGAACGTTTTCACGCCGACGTAGTACGGGTACACCGGGCGGTGCACGGTGGACGGCGCGCTCGCCTGGGTCAGCACCAGCAGCGTCGGCGCGAGCGCGGACGCCGCCGTGTCGGGACCGGCGGTGAGGCTTCGGGCGGCCAGGCTGTCCTGGCGCAGCACACCCAGCCCGCTGGCGAGCACCGCGCGCAGGGCGGGCTCGTCGCTGTCCGGGTGCGGGTTGTCGATCAGCTCGTAGCGGCGGTAGCCGAGGAAGGTGAAGTGACCGTCGGCGAGCCAGCGCAGCAGCCGGGCACCTTCGGCGATCTCGCCCGCGGACAGCCGCGGCGGGTTCTCGTCCAGCTCGTCGGCGAGACGGCGCGCGGTCTCCGCCATCTTGTCGGTGTCCTCGACGACCTCACGCACATCGCCCAGCACCGACGACAGCCGGTTGTCCAGCTCGCGGGCCCGGTTCGGGTCGGTCACCAGGTCGATCTCGATGTACATCCACGACTCGGCCGCGGAGTTCGACGGCGGATCCGCCGGGTCGGCGTCCGGGTGGACCTCCAGCAGCTCACCGGTCAGATCACGGCTCACCACGACGATCGGGTGCACGATGCGCTGCACCTGCACCCCGTCCCGCGCGAACTCGGCCGCGACGGAATCCACCAGGTACGGCATGTCGTCCGTGACGACCTGCACGACGGTGGCCTCACGCGTCCAGCCGTCTTCGGGGCCCGTCGGGTTCAGCAGCCGCACCGCGGGGCGGCCGGGCATCCGGTCCTTCGCCAGCTGCAGGTGCGAACGGACGGCGCCGACGAGGTCGACCGGGTCGTCACCGAGAATCTCTTCGGCCGGGATGTGCCGGTAGTACAGGCGGATCAGGTCGCCGATCTCCGGGGCGTACGCCGCGGCGGCGTCGATCAGGTCGTCCCGGATCTGCTCCGGGTTCACCGACCGGCGCCGGGCGCCATCCTCGGTGCCGACATCTTTTCCGGGCAGGGACGAGACTCCCGTCGAGCTCATTTGAGGCAACTCTCCACAGTAGCGAGATTGACACCGCGACCGGCACGACTCTGTACCGGCCCAGACCCAACCTACAGCTCCGGACTGACGGCTCCACAAGGCCGGGTCATTCCCGTCCGTCGAAGATTTCCCTGCTCAGATGCCGGAATCGCCGTGATCGGTTCAGCTACTCGCCGGTCACATCGACGGTCTGTCCGGGCCTTCCCGCAGACCACCGCACCGGGGTGACCAGCACCCATTGCCGCGCGAGGACACGACAAGCGATCCCGCCCGGCCTGCTGAATCGTTCAAGACACCTTCGGCTCTCACCGAGGCGCAGCAAGGGACCTTTGCTATCGCGCGGTCAGTCGCTTCCGTTGGTGCGGTGCCGGTCGTGACCGTTGACCGGACGCTTTCCCGAGTCCTGCGAGCCGAGCTGCTTCACGAGCGCGGCGGCACTCGCCGTTCCCGCCTGGTGCTCGGCGAGCGCACGGGCGAGCAGATCGGCGAGACCGGCGTCCGGCGGCGGCTCGTCCTCCGCGATCGCACGCGCGTAGCTCTCCGGGAACGGGGTGACCGGCCGCCAGGAGCCGGTGTCGGTGAGCGGGTCCAGCGCGGGCGGCATCCGCAGGCGCGGAAGCCACGGATCCGCGACCTCTTCCTTGGCGCTCTCACCGGGTCCGCCGTCGTACGACGGCGGCGGGTCTTCCCGAGGCGGCGGCGCGAGCGGGACGGCGGGTTCGGCGTACTCGACCGGAGGCGGCTCCAGGCGGGCGCCGGTGGGCTCGGCATGCTCATCCGGAGCGGGCTCGTGATGCACGGGATCGGCGGCGTCCGCGCGGCGGCGGCCACGGCCACCACCGGTGCTCGAGATCCCGAGCCGGTCCAGCACCGATTTCGCCGCGACGGAACCATGTTCGGCGTCGTGCCTGGTCTTGCGCGAAGCGGGCGTGGCGGACCGGCGGCTCCGTTCTTCGGCCGCCCATTCGTCGCTCTCCCACAACGGTGCGGCGGTACCGGGCGGACGCGGAGGCTCGGGCTCCACGGTCGTCCGCGACCGGGGTTCGGCCGCCGGTTCGGGGGCCAGAAGCAGTTCCGGGACAACAGGTTCCGGAGCAGCGGGTTCCGGAATCGGTGCGGGCACCGGCTCCTCGTACCGGACGGGCACCTCGGGCCGCCGCCGGGCGACCGGGGCCGGGGTGGTGTCCAGCCGGGCGACCGCGGGGTCCTGAGGCACGACCTCGTGAGCCGCGGGGGTTTCGCGGACCGGGGGTTCCTCCCGGCGGCGTCGTCCCACGGGCTTCGGTTCCGGACTCGGCGCCGGCGCGGAACGCGGTGCGGGCTCCGGTTTCGGCGGCATCAGTTTCGGTGCGGCGGGTTCGGCCTTGGGCTCGAACCTGATCGTCGGCTTGGGTTGCCGGGGTTTCTTCGGCACCCGGCGACGCCAGTCGCTGTCGGACGCCGCGACTTCCTGAACCGGCTCAGGACGGGACGGCGGCTTGAGTACGGGCGCCTCGGCCTTCTTTTCCACGACCGGCTGCTCCGCGACCCGTGCCGCAGGAGGCTCAGCCGGACGCGGGGGCACGGCGGGACGCGGAGGCTCGACCGGAGCGTGCCGCACCGGCGCGGGTTCCGGCTGCCGGGTCTGCCGGGTTTGCCGCACCGGCTGTTGCGGCGGCTCGTGACGAACCGGCGGCTCGGCGGCGGCCCGCTTCGGCGGTGCCACGTCGATCGCCGCCATCACCGCGGTCACCTCTGTCGACTCCGGCGCGGGAGCCGGAGCGGGCACAGGTGCGGGGGCCGGAACCGGCGCGGGGGTTGGCCGCGAGGCGACCGCCCGCAGGACGTCGTCGAGATCGACGGCGGCGTTCTCGGCCGCACCGAACTCGCCGACCAGCACGTTGCACGCTTGCCTGCGTGCACGGGCGTGCAGATGCTCGGCGGCACGCGAACGGTGCAGGCAGCCGATGGCCTCCTCGGCCCGGCCGAGCCGTTCCTCGATCTGCGCGAGCTCCAGCCACAGCCGTGCCGTGAGGGCGTGGAGATTGTGGTCCTCGGTACCGGCGACCGACTCGCGGACGAGCATGCCCGCGGCTTCCCCGGATCCAGCGGGCAGCAGGACACGGGTGGCCACCGCCAGCCGCAGCCACGCGGCGGGCGCGATCCCGGCGGCCCGGACGGGCGCGTCGAGGATCGGCTGCGCGACCTCCATCGCCATTTCCGTGTCGCCCCGGTCCAGCAACGTGCAGACGAGGTGCAGGATCAGCCTGATCCGGACGAGACCTCCGTCGTCGTCAGGGTTTCCGAGCTTTTCGAGCATGCCCAGCCCGGTCCGCGCCGCGTCGGCGGCCGACGTCAGATCCCCGTGCCGCCGACGGTGCGCCGACACGCCGACCCGCAGCATCGCGCGGATCAGCAGCTGCGAATCCGCCGTCATCGAGCCGTCGCCGAGCACGAGCTTGTCCGCCTCGGCCAGCGCCCGGTCCAGTTCCGCCTTGCGGCCGAACTGCGCCAGGCAGCCGACGAGGTGACACAACGCCTCGGCCCGGTGCGCCGGTGAGACCGCCGGATCCGCCAGCAGCGGCCGCAGGGCGGCCAGCCCGGTCAGCGGGACGCCGACACTGCGCGCGCAGACCGCCAGGTCGATCCTCAGCCGTGCGGCGATGTCGCCGTAGCCCGCGTGCTCGGCGGCGCGCAGGGCGGCCACCGCCCGGCCGACCGTCCGGGGACGGCCACCGAGCCGCACCCGGGCGGTCACCACGAGACTTTCCGCGCGGATCCACTGCTCGTCGGCACCGGCCGCCTCGGCGAGCGCGGCCGCGCGCTCCCCGAGGACCAAGGCGAGTTCGGGCGCCCTCAGGTGCAGGGCGTCCGCACGTTCGATCAACCTGCCGACAGCGGACAGGGTTCCCCCGGTGGCAGCCGTCCGCCCACCCACCATGGTGGTGGGCGAGCCCGGCCGTTGGCGCTTGCTGGCTTCCACGGGGAACCCCCGGCCCTCAGTCGCGGGTCAGCTTGCGATGGGTGACGCGGTGCGGACGAGCCGCCTCGGCACCGAGACGTTCGACCTTGTTCTTCTCGTAGCCCTCGAAGTTACCTTCGAACCAGAACCATTGCGAGGGGTTCTCGTCGGTGCCTTCCCAGGCGAGGATGTGCGTGGCGACCCGGTCGAGGAACCACCGGTCGTGCGAGATGACCACGGCGCAGCCGGGGAACTGCTCGAGAGCGTTTTCCAGCGAGCCCAGGGTCTCGACGTCCAGGTCGTTCGTCGGCTCGTCGAGCAGGATCAGGTTCCCGCCCTGTTTGAGCGTCAGCGCCAGGTTCAGCCGGTTGCGCTCACCGCCGGAGAGCACGCCCGCCGGCTTCTGCTGGTCCGGACCCTTGAAACCGAACGCGCTGACGTAGGCACGCGAGGGCATTTCGGTCTGCCCGACGTGGATGTAGTCCAGCTTGTCCGAAACCACCTCCCATACCGTCTTCTTCGGGTCGATCCCGCCGCGGTTCTGGTCCACATAGGACAGTTTGACCGTCTCGCCGATCTTGACCCGGCCGTCGTCCGGCTCCTCGAGCCCGACGATCGTCTTGAACAGGGTCGTCTTGCCGACACCGTTCGGCCCGATCACGCCGACGATGCCGTTGCGCGGCAGGTCGAACGACAGCCCGTCGATCAGCACGCGGTCGTCGAAACCCTTGCGCAGCTTCTCGACCTCGACGACCACGCTGCCCAGCCGGGGCCCCGGCGGGATCTGGATCTCTTCGAAGTCGAGCTTGCGGTGCTTGTCCGCCTCCGCGGCCATCTCCTCGTAGCGGTCCAGCCGGGACCGCGACTTGGTCTGGCGCGCCTTGGCGTTGGACCGGACCCAATCGAGTTCGGACTTCAGCCGCTTGGCGAGCTTGGCGTCCTTCTTGCCCTGGACCTCGAGGCGCTCGCGCTTCTTCTCCAGGTACGTCGAGTAGTTGCCCTCGTAGCCGACGACGCGGCCGCGGTCGAGCTCCATGATCCACTGCGCGACGTTGTCCAGGAAGTACCGGTCGTGGGTGACGGCGAGGACGGCGCCGGCGTAGTTCGCGAGGAACTGTTCCAGCCACAGCACGCTTTCGGCGTCCAGATGGTTGGTGGGCTCGTCGAGGAGCAGCAGGTCGGGCGCGGACAGGAGCAGCTTGCACAGCGCGACCCGGCGGCGCTCACCCCCGGAGAGGTGGGTGACCGGCTCGTCCGGCGGCGGGCAGCGCAGGGCGTCCATCGCCTGTTCGACCGTGGAGTCGATCTCCCACGCGTCGGCGTGGTCGAGCTCCTCCTGGAGCTTGCCCATCTCCTCCATCAGCTCGTCGCTGTAGTCGGTCGCCATCAGCTCGGCGACCTCGTTGAAGCGGTTGAGCTTGACCTTGATGTCGCCGAGACCCTCTTCGACGTTCTCGCGGACGGTCTTCGCCTCGTTGAGCTCCGGCTCCTGCATGAGGATGCCGACGCTGGCGCCAGGCTGGAGGAAGGCTTCGCCGTTGCTGGCCTGCTCGATCCCCGCCATGATCTTCAGAACGGTGGACTTACCCGCGCCGTTCGGCCCCACCACGCCGATCTTGGCGCCGGGGTAGAACGCGGTGCTGACGTCGTCGAGGATGACCTTGTCCCCGACGGTCTTGCGCACCTTCTTCATGGTGTAGATGAACTCGGCCATACAAGCGATCGTAGAGCGAGCCGATCGGGGCCTTGACGGCGGTCACCACCGAACTACCGACAGTCAGTCCGATATCACTGAGCGAGCATCCGAACCTCAGCCGACGGGTGCGTCCTCCAGCGCGGTGACCATGGGATTCCCCGCGGGCGGCCGCGAAAGCGGGATCGCCCGGGGCCGATCACGCCCGGCCCGCTGGATCTCGGCCGAACAGCGCGCGAGATTGGGGCCGATGGAGAAGGCCTCAAGCTCAGGTAGACCGAGAGGTGCGGGTATCTCCTCGGCGGTCTCGGCACCGCGAAGCCGCCCGGCCACGATCACCGGATCGCCCTTGGTCAGGCACGCGAAAGCCGCCATGGCCAGCTTCCGCCAGCAGGTGACCTTGACCGCGAGCTGCCGCCCCTCGCCCCACTCCCCTCTTTCCTTGTCGTACCGGCGTTCGACACTCCGCAAGCCGAACGACACGACGTCGTGCCCGTGCACGCGTTCCGGATGGTGGACCGGTTCGCTGGTCAGGTTGCCGATCATGGTCACCCACGTCTCGCCCATCGCCATCACACTCACCTTTCTCCTCGATCCGGGCCGCTCCCGGTTTCTCTCTCGATCACAAGACTGCCTCGGATCGAAGGACGGAAAAGGACGCGAACAGGATCTGTGGACAACTCCGGGCGATGTGGGCTTCCTGTGGACAACTCAGACCGGAAACCCTGGCGCTGTCGGCTGTATGTGCTATCGGCGGCAGGTCCGTGAAGGCCTCCTTGAGGGACCAGTATTTGCTTATCCACTGCGGCTGGCGGTCGAGTGTGGAGGATTTGGGACGCTGAACGTCCCAAATCCTCCACAGACGGGCCCTGTTTCGCCTTGCTGCCGAATGCAGCTTGCGCTGGATGGCGGTGTAGCCGACGGGGGAAGATTCCGGCCGTCCAACGTCCGGAATCTTCCCCCGTCAGGTTGTCTGCCACAGGGCAGGACAGGCACGACCATGATCAACGGAAGATCGGGGACGTTGGGTGTCCCTGATCTTCCGTTGATCAAGGCATGCGACCGGATGTACCCGCGCAACCACCACCCTCACGCAGGTCAGACATAGGTAAGCAACTACCAGTCCCCCTTGAGGGACCCAGAGTCCCTCAAGGAGGCCTTCACGGACTTACGAACCCACGCTGGGGAGGGTCACCAGTCACCTCTGTCGCCCTACGAGTTCTTCCCCGGCCCGCGCCCCTGATCGGCGAGGTTCTTCAGCATCGCGTTGTAGGCGTTGAGATCCGCGTCGCCCGAGGCGTCCTCGCGGCGGTCCTTGCGCCGGGCCTCCCGCTCGTCCTGACGCGCCCACTGCACCAGCAGCGCGACGAGCACCAGCAGGACCGGCAGCTCGCCGGACGCCCACGCGATCCCGCCGCCGAGCCGCTGATCGGTCAGCAGGTCGGTGACCCACGGCAGTTTGAGCCCGCGGTAGAAGTCCTGTCCGAGCACGGTCTGCATGCTCATCAGCGCGATCCCGAAGAACGCGTGGAACGGCATGGCGGCGAACATCATCCCCAGCCGTCCCAGCGGCGGGATCCGGCGTGGCGCCGGGTCGACACCGATCACCGGCCAGTAGAAGACGTAGCCGGCGAGCAGGAAGTGCGCGTTCATCGCCAGATGCGCCCAGTGATAGTTCAGCGCGGAGTCGAACAGGCCGGAGAAGTACAGGCCGTAGAAGGAACCCACGAACAGCAGCAGCGCGACGATCGGATGCGTCAGGAACCGCGAAAGCGGCGAGTGCACGAAGGCGAGCAGCCATTCACGCGGTCCGGGCGGGGCGTCCTTGCCCGCGGCGGGCAGCGCGCGCAGTGCGAGCGTCACGGGTCCGCCGAGCACGAACAGCACCGGCGCCACCATGGACAGCAGCATGTGGTTGCCCATGTGCACGCTGAACATCGCGGGCGCGTACCGGCCGATGCCGGACGACGTCGCCATCAGGAGCACGAAACAGCCCGCGAGCCAGGCGACGATCCGGCCGGTGGCCCAGGTGTCGCCGCGGCGCCGCAGCCGCCGGACCCCGGCGAGGTACAGCCCGGCGAGGACGAGCGCGAGGGTGCCGTAGACGAGGTCGAACCGCCAGTCCGTGAGCAGCCTGAAGACGGTCGACGGACCGTAGAGGTCATAGCCGATCAGCAGTTCCGTGGTCGACGGCTGGGTGAACGATTCCTGCGGCGGCGGGGTCTTCGCGAGTCCGGTGGCGATGCCGATCGTGATGAACATGATCAGCACTTCGACCGCGGCGAGCCGCAGCAACTGCCCGCCGCCGGCGCCGTTCACCAGCCCGGCGACACCCTTCTGCCGTTGCTGGTGCCCGAAGACGCCGAGCAGCAGCAACGAGACGATCTTCGCGACCACCAGCAGGCCGTAGTCGGTGGTGAACAGGTCGGCGATCCGGATCCGGACCAGCGCGTTGACGATGCCGGAGACCGCCATCACGACCCAGCAGACCAGCGCCAGCTTGGAGAACCGCGTCGCGGCGAGCTTGAGGTTCTCGCCGCGGCGCCAGCCGAGCGCGAGCAGCGCCACCAGGCCGCCGACCCACAGCGCGGCGGCGACCAGGTGGTACAGCAGGCTGTTGGTCGCCATGTCGTGCGAGCCGCCGCTGGCGGAATGCCCGGTGACCGCGACCGGGATCAGGCCGCCGACGGACAGGAAGAAGACCACCGTCGTCCAGCCCCAGGTCAGCGCGAGACGGCAGCCGAGCGCGACCAGCAGCGCGATCAACGCGGTGAACAGCCAGGCCTTGGGCTGCTCGATGGCGTCCACGAGGTCGATCAGCACCTGCGGCGAGAGCACCTCGGTGAACGGGCGCCCCGCGCCGTCGGCCGCGGAGAAGAAGATCGAGGCGGCGGCCGCGGCGAACCAGATCCACGCGGCGACGCCCGCGACCCGGATGGCCGCGTAACCGTCCGCGGCGAGCGTGCCGGACTTCTGCGGCGGGACGAGGAACGCGGCGAGCAGCAGCGAACCCACGCACAGCACCGAAGCCGCCTCGGCCAGCACCCGCACGACGGTGATGCCGTAGCGCGTCACCAGCCCCGGATCCGGCAGGCCGGCGATGACGTAACCGGCGCCACCGGTCAGCGCGACCAGGCCGACGGCGACCACCGCGGCCAGGAGCGCCCCGATCGACACCAGCGGCAGGACACCGGCCTTCCGTGCGGGTCGGGCCGGGTTCGTCTCGGGGTCTGAAGGCACGTCACGAGGGTAAGCCGGACGCGGAACGGGCAAGATGGCGGCGTGCGGATCATCCTGCTGAGGCACGCCGAGTCGCTCGGCAACGTCGACGAGCTCGCCTACACCCGGATCCCCGACCACGCCCTCCCGCTTACCGACGAAGGCCGTGAGCAGGCCAGGCTGGCGGGCCCGAAAATCGGGGCGGTGCTCGGCGGGCACCGTCCGGCGGTATACGTCAGCCCGTATCTTCGGACGCGGGAAACGTTGCGGCTACTGGACATCCAGGACTCGTGCGAGCGGGTCGTGCAGGAGCCGAGGCTGCGGGAACAGGACTGGGGCAACCTCCAGGATCCGCAGGAGCAGGAGGTCCAGAAGCAGCGCCGTCACGAGTTCGGGCACTTCTTCTACCGGCTCCCGTTCGGCGAGTCCGGCGCGGACGTCGACGACCGGGTCGCGGCGTTCCTCAGCGAACTGGCGGCGTGCGGCGAAGATCACCCCGACACCGTGCTGGTCGTCTCGCACGGCCTGACCATCCGGTTGCTGTGCCGGCGGCTGTTCGGCTGGAGCATCGAGCTGTTCGAGTCCCTGTCCAACCCGACGACCTGCGAATACCGCGTCGTCGAGCGCGTGGGCGACAAGTGGACGCTGGACCGTCCGTTCCGTCAGTGGCGTGACTCACCCGACGGGGAGACTCAGGACTGACGGGGCGAGAAGCACCACCCTCGTCCCGAGTCCCGGGCTGGATTCGATCCGCGCGAAGCCGCCGACCTCCGCCATCCGCGCGATGATCGAGTTCTCGAGGCCGAAGCCGCGACGCCGGTCACCGACGTCGAAACCGGCGCCGTGATCGCGCACCGTCAGGGAGACCCCGCCGCCGATCTGCTCGACGCTGACGACGGCCCGCCTGGTCCCGGAATGCTTCAGCGTGTTGCGCAGGGCTTCCCTGGCCGAGTCGTGCAGGGCCATGGCCGCCTCCTCCGGCAGTTCAGGGGCGGCGTCGTCCTGGATGACGACCTCGGCGCGCAGGCCTTCGGCGGCCATTTCGGCGGCGAGCAGCCGGAGACGCTGATGCAGCCCGACCGGCCCGGTGGGTTCGTGCTCGAGGCTGATCCGGATGCGCATCGCCTGGGCACGGGCGGTGCGGCGGAGCCGGTCGAGGCTGGCCGCCGGGTCGAGTTCGTCGGCGGGTGCGGGGATCGCGAACGACTCCATCACCTGCAGGACGGTGTCGTGGACGTCGCGGCGGTGCCGTTCGCGTTCCGCCGCGCGCCCCTGCTGCTCCCCGAACCCGAGCGCGAACCGCATCGACGCGCCGACCAGGCCGACCAGCGCGAGCGAGGCCACCAGCGCCGTCGCGAGGGTGAGGAAGAGAGCGAGCGAGGAGGCCGGGGCCAGCACGGTTTGCGGCGCCACCGCGGCGCCGACGGCCACCGCCCCCGCCACCGCGCCGCGAAGCAGTGTCCAGATCATCACCGTCCCCATGAGATGGGTCCAAGTGATCGACGTGATCACCTCGTCCTGCGCGACCAGCGTCGTCCCCAGGACGAAGAGGACGGCGACCCCGGCGTCGGCCATCGGCACCAACCGTGTCCTTGCCGGGGCCCAGCGGAAGATCCAGGCCGCTTCGGCGACGTTCGGCACCAGGTGCAGCACCGCGAACGTCCACAGCACCGCGGATCCGGTGAGACCGGCCAGCCACAGCGCCTGCGCCAGCATCACCAGCCGGAACACCACCGGGACCAGCACGAGCCTGGGCACCGTGGTCTGCACCAGCCGCGCCGGGATCCCCTTGCCAGCCCCGAGCATCAGCACCCTCACGCCGCTCCTCCCCCGGATCAGCCGCCCTGAAACTGTGACCAGGTCGCATTCATCTCAGTTTACCGAGCAGCTTGCCCGCGTTCCGGCGTGGATGTCAACGGGCGACGGGTTCGGTGACCTCCTCCCGGTTCCGCGCCCGGGCCGCGGCGATCGCGGACGGCACGATCAGCGCGGCGGTCAAGCCGACGAACAGGAACGACACCGAAAGCGACGTCACCTGCGCGATCCCGCCGATCAGCGGGGGCCCGGCGAGAAAGCCGGTATAGGCGATCGCCGTGACGAAGGCCAGTTCCCGCTCGCCTCCGGTGCCGTCGGCGCGTTTGCCTGAAGCTCCCGCGAGGCTCAACGCGATCGGGAAGGCCGCGGCCAGCCCCGCGCCCGCCAGCGCGAAGCCGACGAACCCGAACACCGGGACGGGAGCCAGCGCGGCGAGGACGAGCCCGGCCGCGGCGATCCCGGCGCCCACGGCCAGCGCGCGGGTGGCTCCGAAGCGGTTCTGAAGCCAGGCTCCCGCGAGCCTGGCGAGCGCCATGGCCAGGGCGAACCCGGAGTAAGCGAAGGCCGCGGCGCCGTCGCCGACCCCGTGTACGGACGTCATCAGCAGGGCGGACCAGTCCGAACTCGCGCCTTCCGCGATCGCCGAGAACAGCGCGATGGCGGCCAGCAGCCAGAGGACGGGACGCTTGATCGGCGGCACCCTCGGCTTCTCGACGGGTTCGGTGTGCGCAGGTCGCGCGCCGGGTACCGCCACGATGACGAAGGCGAGGACGACGAGCGCGGCCAGCGCGGCGACGGTGAGATGACGGCCTGGCGACCACTGGTGCGACGCGGCGAATCCGGCGGCGACGGAGCCCGCCAGTGCGCCGAAGCTGAACCCCGCGTGCAGGACCGGCATGATCGCCCGCCCGGATCGGCGCTCCACCTCGACGCCCGCGACGTTCATCGCGACATCCAGCGCGCCGACGCTCGCACCGAGCACGAACAACGCCCCGGCCAGCAGGGCGACCGACGTCGAGAAGCCGATCATCGGCAGCGCCGCGCAGGCGATGATCGTGCTGCCGGCGACCACGGCGCGGGCACCGTGCCGCTCGATCAACCGCCCCGAGACCGACGCCGCGATCAGCATGCCGACGCTGGCACCCAGCAGCGCCAGGCCGAAGACACCCGGTGAGGCGTTCACCCTTTCCGACAGCGCCGGAGTCCGCGGCGCCCAGGAACCGAGCGCGGCCCCGTTGAGCGCGAACACGACGAAAACGGCCGTACGGTCACGCATAAACCCCAGTCTCCTTCCGCTTCCTGTTCCCCCAGAATGACTTAAGCGCTTCAGAAAGTCCACCGTACTTGTCCGGGACTAGACTGCTCCGGTGACCAGCACGCGACGGCGAAGGCCGACGTTGGACGATGTCGCCGACGCCGTCGGGGTGTCGCGGGCGACCGTCTCCAACGCCTACAACCGGCCGGATCAGCTGTCCGCCCATCTGCGGGAAGAGGTGCTCCGCGCGGCCAAGAAGATCGGGTACGCGGGGCCGAACCCGACCGCGCGCAGCCTGGCCACCAGCCGCACCGGCGCGATCGCCGTCCTGCTCGACACGAATCTCTCGACGGCGTTCTCGGATCCCGCGCTGTCGGTCACCCTCGACGCGCTCTCGACCGTCGTCGACCCCGAAGGCCATGCCCTGCTGCTGCTCCCCGGCGACGGCGAGAGCGGCGGCCCGCGCGCGGAGCGGATCCTGACCGCGCAGGCCGACATCGCGGTGGCGTATTCGCTGGCAGACGGCGCGCCGGCACTGAACGCGGTCCGGGATCGGGGCCTGCCGCTGGTGGTGATCGATCAGCCGCACATCCGCGGTTCGGCCAGGATCGGGGTGGCGGACCGGGCCGGGGCGGCCGCGGCGGCCCGGCATCTGCTGACGCTCGGGCACCGGCGGATCGGGATCTTCTCGGCGCAGTGCCTCTCGGCGCCGCGCGGCGGCGAACTGAGCGCGGCGGAGGCCGGGAACAGCCGGTTCCACGACAACCGCGAGCGGATGGCCGGCTACCTGGAGACGCTGGCCGAAGCAGGTGTCCCGGTGACGGACGTGCCGATCTGGGAGGCGTCCGGACTTTCGGTCGAAAGCGCGCTGCCGAGCGCTTTCGGGCTGCTGGACCGGCACCCGAGGCCGACGGCGCTGTTGTGCATGTCGGACCTGCTGGCGCTGGCGGCGATCTCGGCGGCCAGGCAGCTCGGGCTGTCGGTCCCGGGTGATCTTTCGGTCGTGGGCTTCGACGACGTCCCGCCCGCGCGCTGGTCCGAACCACCGCTGACGACCGTCCGGCAGGACCTCGCCGCCAAAGGCCGGGCAGCGGGCGAACTGGTGCTGGGGCTGCTGCGCGGGGACAAGACACCCGCGCCCTCGGAGGTCCCCGCCGAACTGGTCGTCCGGGATTCCACCGCGCGCGTCTAGCATCCGATTTCGGCACGCGCAAGGCGGTCCCGGTGACTTGTGGACAACTCGCCCCGATCGAGCGGCGCATTCCTACTTATCCACAGAAGTAGAAATGCGGGCAGACAAACCCTTCCGGGCGCGCCATCGTGGAATCACACATTCACCGACGGCCCTCGAGCCGCCGATCCACGGGGGAGAACCCAGCCATGCAACGACGTTTGACGAACCTGCGCGCACGCCTCCCGCACGTGCTCCTGCTGGCCATGCTCGGCCTGCTGACCAGCACCGGAGTCGCTAGCGCCGCCACCGCGCCACCCGCGCCCGCCTGCCAGAAGGGCGAGTTCTGCGTCTGGGGCGCAGAATCCTTCGGCGGCACGGTGCACAAATTCGACCTGCGCACCTCAAATCCCGAGGAATGCATTCCGCTACCCGAAGGATTCGACGGACATTCGTTCGTCAACCGGCTGAGCCGAGACGTGACGATTTACCAGAGCGAGGAGTGCACGACCGAAGGAGATTTCATCACCTATCCGGGTGGCGGCACCTACGTACCCCAGGGACCGTTCGTGATCCGCGCCCTCAAGATCTGGGACTGACCACCCCGGCGGTTCGTGCCGGTCGCTCGCGGAAGAGTCGACTCGCGACCTGCACGAACCCAGGGGCCGCTCCCCCGAAGCGGCCCCGGCCCGTGGGCGCGTCACCCCGCGTCGTGACGCGCTCACGGGCGTTCCAAAAAACGGTGGGCTCGAACTGAAACGATCTGGCGGTGTCGAACGATCGACAGGTTGGCGACGGCTAAGCTGCCGATGCTGGGCGACACCCCAACGTCGCCGACGTCGGCCCTCGTAGCTCAGCTGGATAGAGCAAGAGCCTTCTAATCTCTAGGTCGCAGGTTCAAGTCCTGCCGGGGGCACGCCGCCAGAGGGAACCCCTGGTCACGAAAGTGGCCAGGGGTCCCCGATCCTCACGACACACCATGAAGCCACGGTCAAAGTCCACCGAGGTTTGCAGGTCAAGTGCCAGTAATTCACCGATGCGGTGCCCGGTCACGAGAGCAACGCGGCTAGCCGAGGCCGTTCATGGTGTCGTTGATCGTCACCACCAGGTCGCTCCCGGTACCGGGCACCATCACCACGTCACCGTCGCCGCTGACATACGTCACCACCCGCCCGCCCTCGCCTGCGAGGTCGATCACGGTGATCGGCGAACTGCGCACTCTTTCGCCGTTGTCGCGGCGCGCGCTGTAGAGCTGGTGCACCGCCCGCCGAGGACGGGCGAGCACCTCCGCCAGGTGATCACGGTCTCGAGTGTCCACCGGCTCGGCCAACGGATCGGACCGATCGTGCTCGGGGTCGTCGTAAAACTCCCTCGGCATACTCACCGCCCGCACCGATGCCCCTGGCACCTCCGGCAGCGTCTCCACCAGTGCGGTGGCGTGCCACCGGTCCTCGATCGGCGCGAGGGCGACGACCTGATCGTCGATGACCACCCGCAGCGCGTACCCGTCATGGGAGGCGATCAGGATCGAACAGCTCTTGCCGTCCTCGAACACGGTGAACGAGTAGTACTCACGATCAGCCTGTGCCAGTGCCGTAAGGGTGCCGCGCCACATCGGGTTCAGCCGGCCGTTGCGCGCCAGCCCCAAGGTTTCCAGGGACCCGAGGGCACGCTTCTCCAGTGTTCCACGGGCGTCGGCGGTGCTCCAGTAATGCAGGTTCGTGCCGAACGCCGGAGGCGGCTCCGCGCCGGTGTCGATCATGTTCCACGCGGACAAGAACAGCATTTTCGGGACAACGATGGGACGGTCGAGGACAGCCACGATGAGCACACTCCGAAGTGAACCAACCGAATAGGGTCATGCGCCGATCGTCGGCGGAGTCGGAGGCAACCCGGTCACCGGATCAACCGACTTCTTGTCCTCATCGGTGAACAACGTGGCGTCTTCCCGAAGGTATTTCCTTTGGCGTTCCTTGTCCTCTTCCTTCGCGCCGCGCCCCATCCCCGGAGCCATCCCGGCAGGACCGTTCGCCAGGCGACCGCCCGCACCGCGGCCCGCGCCTGCACCACCGCGCCCGGCTTCTTCAACGGGGCCGCGTGCGCCGGTTTGGCGGCCACTACCCGGCAACCCGCCCGCCTTGCTCGGTTTCCCGGCACCGCCCAGTCCACCGGCGGCACCCCCTCCGCCGGGGCCGCCGACCAGGTTCACCCCGCTCACCGTCGGACCGCTGCCAGGACCACTGCCCGGACCGGTGACGCCGGGGATCGGAGTATTCGGCAGCGGCAGGCCGGTACGCGAGTCGAGCGGGATGTGGCCCGCCGCCGCCGTCCTGTCGTTGACCTGCCCGCCGTCGGCGACGGGCACGGTTACCGAACCAGGACCACTCACTGAGCCGGTACCGGCATGCCCAGGACCGGCAACCGGCCCTGGAGGCGGCGCGCCGCCCACCGTCGGCGTCATCGGCTGCCCACCCGACCTTGCCGGGTGATCGTCACCGCTGTCACCACTGTCGCCACGTCCACCGAAGCCACGCACAGGCGTCGAATCGCCCGTCGACGACGAACCGAATTCCGGGACTATCTCCCCGTAATCGGCACGCAAGCCCTGGCCTTGACCATCGACATGCGCGGCATAGGCCTGGTAGACGCCGAGATTCTTCTGAGCTTTGGCGTTGTACTCGTTGATCGCCTTCTCGGTGTCGGTGTCCCAGGGGGAGACGACATCGAGGAATCCCTTGTCCGGCGGTTCGCCCATCGGCTCCATCGAGTCCTTGGCGCGATTGAACCCGTGCGCGGAGTCTGCGACATTATCGCCGTTGGCGTTCAAGGCCGACCCCGCCGAATCGACCGCGGTCGTGAACGCTTTGGTGCGTTCACGCGCCCCCTCGGCCGCCTTGCCGGTCCACGCGGGCTCCAGGTTGTTGAGCATGTTCGACAGCTTCGCCGCGACCTCACTGTGCTTGTTCGACGCGCGGTGCGCGGTATCGCTGTTGCGGAACCAACTCGAACTGTCCCCGGCTTGCACGAGTCTGACGACTTCGGGAACGGGCATCGCCTGAGCGCCGACGTTCCCGCTCAGGACGTCACCCGCCCAGCCAAGAGCGTCTTCAGCGGTGCGCGCGACCGCGGTGCCGATCTTCTCCGCCTCTTTTACCAGGGCTTTGGCGGCGCGCCCCAACTGATCGAACGGAAACATGCTCACTCACCCGCCTTGGCCTTCAGCGTGATCGCCACGGCACCAGCGGCCTGCCCGGCGACATCGCACGGATCGACAGCGCCTCGTTTGGCCGGGCCGAGAAACAGGGACACGTCGATGGCGAGATCATCGGCGAGCCCGACCGACACAACACAGAAGTCGACGGGAGGTTTCTGCCCGGGCTGCCCGGCATGGGCCACGGCGGGAAAACCCTGAACATCGGTCAACGGCTTCCACACGCCGGACTGCGGCTTCGTATTCTGATAGAGCTTGCTCAGCCCGGTATGGGTGGTCGTGTCATAGGTGACGTCTATGCGTGACCCGCGTTCCAGGTTCGACCACGCACACACGGCGCCGAGTTCCGGAAGGTTCCTGGGCGTGACTTTCACCGGCGAGCCAAGGAGAACGTCGGTTTGCGAAGGCGTGAGGGCATCCGTGCACGGATCACCCGCGAGAACCGACGCGGGCAGTGGACTGGCCACCTTCGGCGCTCCGGCATACGGCAACCCTGACGGCGCGGACGACGAAGGCGGGGTCGACGAACTTCCCGGCGAAGGCGTGTCCCCGTTCCCGGGAACTCTTCCCCCGCACGCGGACAACAGACCCACGGCCGCCACGATCACACAAACGGACAAGACGAAGCGGCGGGTCATCCGGCTGCCCCTCCCTTTCCCGGCGGTGGCGGCGGTGGCGGCGGTGGCGACTGTGTCGGCGAAATCGGTGGCTGATTGCCGGCACGTCTCATCTCGTCGGCGGCGGTGGCCTCGCGACCGTTGATTTTCGCAAAGGCTTCTTTGATCTTGCCTTTCAACTCTTCGAGATAAGCGATTTCGATATCGATCTGCACCAGAGCATGATCGAAAATGCCACCAGAACCGTTGGTCAGCCGGGTGTTATACGCACTACTCGCAGGGTCTTGCGCCGGCGGCCGGACACTCTGCAGGTTCACGGCGTCCGCCTTCACCGCTTGCAGCATCTCCAAGGCTTCGGACGTCTGACTGAGCATGTCGTGCGCTGCCGCGGGGTCCAACGTGTAACCCGCAGCGGCTTCCAGCGACGCAGCTCCGTAGTCGGTCGTCCTGTCGTAGACGGCGGCCCGGTCCGCGATGGCGAAATCAACCCCCGCCAACCACGGACCGACCTGTCTTTCCGGCTCTGTCATAGCTGCTCGTGTCCCCTCGCGCGCTTCGCCCCTCAACACGGATCGGTGCGACTGATCAGCCCGCGATCGGTCAAGACGATCAGCCGCACCGATCACCGTAGCGGACGATTACCATCAGTGAATAGGCCGTGACAAACTTGCTGTCACGCAAGAGGCAGTCGCATCCCGGCAGGTCATAGGACATCGCGACTCGAAGCTGCTTTCAACCCTGAAATAGCAAACCCAAGACCGAAATCGCGTGAAATCCGCTTCACTATGAGAATTTCATCAATGCGATCAAATCTCAGATTGCACGGCGGCAAGAAGCCGCCCCTGCGGGCGATCCGGCGGCAGACGTGGCGTCCTGGCCATGGTAGCCGGGGCACGGCATTCTCGGCGAAGTGGTCCACCGGCGACGCCGGGCGCTATAGGTTGTGCGCATGTATGTGCCGACGCCGACACAGCGCGACCCGCAGCCGACCGCCGGGCCTCCCTGGTGGCTGCTCATCGGACCCGGCTTCGCCGCGCTCATCGGTCTCTTCCTGGTCACCGTCATCTACCGTTTCGACGGCGGATCGGCCTTGCAGATCGATCTGGGCATGTCCGACCGGTCCCTGCTGCTGAACGGCCTCGTCGCGTATCTCGTGGCGGCCGCGATCGCCTTCCCGGCAGGCCTGCTTCCCGGCGCGCGCTTCCCGACGCCGGTGACCGTGCCCGCGATCGTCTTGATGCTCCTCGGCGTGTTGCTGATCGCCTTCGTCCCCAACAGCGGCCTGTTCCTGGTCGGCCGGGTGCTCACCGGGCTCGGCGCGGGCGCCGTCCTCGGGGTGACCGTCGCCCTGATCCGGCGGCTCCAGGCCGGTCGCGGCGCCGCGGCCGGGGTCACGGCGGGCCTCGGTGTCCTCGCCTTGGTGCTCGCACCGGTCCTCGGCGGGCTGCTCTCGGACGTCACCGGTTTCCGGGTGGTGTTCGTGGTGGCCGCGCTGTTCGTGCTCGTCGCGCTCATCGTCGCCGGAGTCCTCGGCATCGTCGCCTTGGTCAAGGCGAAGACACCGGTGCACGCCTGACCTTCAGTCGCCGAGACCCCGCAGCGCCGTGAGCAGTTCGTCCGGCATGTCGAGCCGGGCTTCCACTTCCGACACCTTCGCGGCCACGCGCCGGTACGTCGCCCGACCGCGGGCGCTGAGGTGGACGAGTACGCGGCGCCTGTCGGCGGCGTCGACCTCGCGGTAGGCCTGCGCGGTGGTCACCAGTTTGTCGACCACTCTGGTCAGCGTCGGAGCGGTGGCCAGCGTCCGGTCGGCGAGATCGGCCATCGCGAGGCCGCCCTTGCCGCTCAGCGCGTCCAGCACCAGCCACTGGTCCAGGGTGAGGCCTTCCTTGGCGAGCACCTGCTCGACCTTGGCGGCGACGGCCCTGGCGGCACGGGTGAGCGAGCCGGTGATCGACATTCCGGCGGTCGCGACGCCGCGTGTCCCCATATCCCGTCCCCTTGCCAAAACCGGACACCCTCGCAATACTTCCAGGTGGAAGCACTTTGACCTTACCGGGCCACCGCACGGAGCGCCATGCCCCTACGCCTCGCCACACGGCCCCGCGACGACACCTGGCGTGTGGCCATGGTGGTCCCGTTGCAGGGGCCCGCCGGGCTGTTCGGCCCGTCCTGCGAGGCGATCACGGAACTGGCCGTCCACGAACTCAACGAGTCCGGCGGCATCCTCGGCAGACAGGTCGAGGCCGAGGTGGTCGACGGCGGCGGCAGTCCCGGTCAAGTGGCCGAAGACCTGAGACGACTGGTCGAGGGCGGACGGGTCGACGCGGTGAGCGGCTGGCACATCTCGTCGGTCCGGAACGCGCTCGCGCCGGTCGTGGCCGACAGGATCCCGTACGTGTACACCTCGCTCTACGAAGGCGGCGAGCGCCGCTCGGGCATCTTCTGCACCGGCGAGACACCACGCTGCCAGATCGAACCGGCCCTGCGCTGGCTGCGCGACCACCTCGGCGCCCGGCGCTGGTTCGTCGTCGGCGACGACTACGTCTGGCCACACCGGTCGGCGCGGGCGATCCGGCACTACGCCAAGGATCTCGGCCTGCGCATCACCGGCGAGGCGTTCGTCGGGCTCGGCGAGGGCGACATGTCCACAGTGGTCCGTTCGGTCGAACAGTCCACAAGCGACGGTGTACTCATGTTGCTGGTCGGGCAGGACGCGGTCCGCTTCAACCGGGCCTTCGCCGCACACGGGCTCAGTGACCGCCTGATCCGCTTCAGCCCGCTGATGGAGGAGAACATGCTCCTCGCCAGCGGAGCGAACACCACCGGAAACCTCTACGTCTCCGCCGCCTACTTCCGGTCCATGGTCACCGCCGACGCGATGGATCTGCTCGGCCGCTACGTCGACCGCAACGGTCCCGGCGCGCCGGCCTTGAACAACGCCGCCGAATCCTGTTACGAGGGACTGCACACGCTGGCGGAACTCGTCCGCCGGGCGGGGACACCGGAGCTGCCCGCGCTCAACGCGGCGATCGACGGCGTCGCCTACCACGGTCCGCGCGGCACGGTCGAATTCCGCGGGCAGCAGGCCGACCAGCACGTCCATCTCGCGGTCGCCGACGGTTACGACTTCGAAGTCCTCACCCGGCTGTAGAACCAGACCCTCTTGACTCCCTCCGGCACACCACATACTTTCATTTGAAATTATTCCACGTGATGCACGTTACGCGGAGGTGAGCATGGGCAACGTGGGCCTGCTCTACGTCGGCGCCGCCTTGATGATCAACGGCCTGATGTTGCTCGGCCGGATACCGCCCCGCTCGGCGGCGGTACTGAACCTGTTCGTCGGCGCACTGCAATGCGTCACCCCGACCGTGCTGATCGTCCAGGCGGGCGGGAATCCGGACGCGATCCTCGCCGCGTCCGGCCTGTACCTGTTCGGTTTCACCTACCTGTACGTCGGCATCGCGAACCTCGCCGGGCTGGAGCCGGAAGGCATCGGCTGGTTCTCGCTCTTCGTGGCGGGCGCCGCCGTGGTGTACGCGGGAATCGCGTTCTGGCACGACGACGATCCGGTGTTCGGCGTCATCTGGCTGTCCTGGGCGCTGTTGTGGGGCTTGTTCTTCCTGGTGCTCGGCCTCGGCAGGGAACGCCTGACCCGGTTCACCGGCTGGACCGTCCTGCTGCTCAGCCAGCCGACCTGCACGGTGCCCGCCTTCCTCGGCCTGACCGGCGCCTATCGCAGCGACGCCGGGACGGCGTTGCTGGCGGCCGCGATCGCGGTGGCACTGGTGGCGACGGCCGGTTCCCTCGACGTCCTGAAAAACCGTTCCGAGAAAAGGAGTCTTCATGCGACACGGTGACATTTCCGCCAGCCCGGACACGGTCGGCGTCGCGGTGGTCAACTACAAGATGCCTCGGCTGCACACCAAGGCCGAAGTCCTCGACAACGCCCGCAAGATCGCCGAAATGGTGGTGGGTATGAAGACCGGGCTGCCCGGGATGGACCTGGTGATCTTCCCGGAGTACTCGACACAGGGCATCATGTACGACCCCAAGGAGATGTACGAGACCGCCGCGACCATTCCCGGCGAGGAAACCGAGATCTTCGCCGCCGCGTGCCGGGAAGCTCAGACCTGGGGTGTTTTCTCGATCACCGGCGAGCGACACGAGGACCACCCGAACAAGCCGCCGTACAACACCCTGGTGCTCATCAACGATCGCGGCGAGATCGTCCAGAAGTACCGCAAGATCCTGCCGTGGTGCCCGATCGAAGGCTGGTACCCCGGCGAGGAGACCTACGTCAGCGACGGCCCCAAGGGCATGAAGATCTCGCTGATCATCTGCGACGACGGGAACTACCCGGAGATCTGGCGCGACTGCGCGATGAAGGGCGCCGAGCTGATCGTGCGCTGCCAGGGCTACATGTACCCGGCGAAGGAACAGCAGGTGCTGATGGCGAAAGCCATGGCGTGGGCCAACAACTGTTACGTGGCCGTGGCGAACGCCGCAGGTTTCGACGGCGTGTACTCGTACTTCGGCCACTCCGCGATCATCGGCTTCGACGGACGCACACTCGGCGAGACCGGCGAAGAGGAGTACGGGATCCAGTACGCGCAGCTCTCGGTGTCGGCGATCCGCGACGCGCGCACCTACGACCAGTCGCAGAACCACATCTTCAAGCTGCTGCACCGCGGCTACACCGGCGTGCAGGACGCGGACGAGGGCGACAAGGGTGTCGCGGACTGCCCGTTCGACTTCTACAAGCTCTGGGTCACCGATGCCAAGAAGGCGCAGGAGAACGTGGAGTCGATCACCCGCGACACCATCACTCCTCGGAACCCATGATGAGGACGGTGAGCCGGACACCCCGTGACGTGTGGGCGAAACTCAGCACCAGCGGCACGAGCACCAGCACGAAGTAGGTCCACAAAGGCCAGTGGTACAGATGGTTCAGGTGCCAGGTTTCCTTGAGGGCGATGAAGAACGCGCCCCCGGTCACGATGAACCACCCGCGGGCCTTGTTGGCGAAGGTGGCCATGGTGCGCCGCTGCTCGGTCGTGAGCGAGTTCATGACCTCGCGGTGCACCTTGGCCCGCCGTCGCCGTTCCTTGGCGATGGCCACCGGCGGCAGCAGCCACCACCAGCGCGAAACGGGCTTGCCGAAGGAGGGGCGAGGCGCGTCCTTGACCGATCGCAGGTCGCCGAACCGCTCGCTTTCCTCCCGGAGTTCGAGCGCGCCCTGGTACATGGGCCCGGCGACGAGGAGCCAGCCGCCGAGGAAGGCGGACCAGGCGATGAAGTACTCGATGTGGATCACCCCTCCCGGACCACCGACGTCCGTGATCCACGACGGCCAGCCTATCCGCCCCTAGAATCGGGCCCATGGACAGGATCGACAGTGGCAGCCGGATGATCGCCGCACCGCCCGCGACCGTCTACAAAGCCCTCCTCGACCGGGAATCGCTCGAAGCCTGGCTGCCACCCGAAGGCATGCGCGGCCGGATCGAGCACTGGGATCCTCGGCCCGGCGGCGGCTTCCGGATGACGCTGACCTACCTCGACGCGTCCGCCGCGCCCGGCAAATCGTCGGACGCGACGGACGTCGTCGAGGTCGGATTCGCCGATCTGGTGCCCGCGGAACGCGTCGTGCAGCTGGCCGTCTTCGAGTCCGAAGACCCGGCGTTCGCGGGCACCATGAAGATGACCTGGGACCTCGCCGCCGTGGGTGACGGCACCGAAGTGACCGTCACCGCGACGGACGTGCCGTCCGGCATCGGCCAGGCGGATCACGAGGCCGGGATCGCCTCTTCCTTGGCCAATCTGGCTTCCTTCACCGAGGCGCGCTGACGACCGGACGCGATGACGATCGCGGCGAGGACGGCCATCACCAGCGGCACGACCAGCGCCGCCCGGAAACCGCTCAGCGCGGCCTGCGGCGAACCGTCCCCGAGAGCGGCGGCGCTGACGGCGGTCACCGCGGACAGCCCGAGCGCCGCCCCGAACTGGAAGGCCGTGTACAGCAGGCCGCCCGCCAGCCCCTGCTCGTCCTCGGCGATCCCGTCGGTGGCGACGATCGTCAACGGGCCGTATGCGAGGGCGAACCCGAGGCCCAGGATGATCATCGACGGGAACATGGCCGCGTAGGTCCAGTCCAGGTCCAGCGGCAGGAAGAGCGCGTAGGCCACGGCGGCGAGCACCAACCCGCCGAAGATCAGCCGCGTGTTGCCGAACTTCGCCACCAGCCGGGGGGTCAGCGTCGGCGCGAGGATTGCGTCGATCCCGGTCGCCAGCAGCGCCAGGCTCGTCTCCAGCGTCGACCAGCCCCGGAGTTCCTGCAGGTACAGCGTCACCAGGAACTGGAACCCGAAGAACGAGCCCGCATAGAGCAGGGCGCTGGTGTTCGCCCGCACCAGCGGACCCGACCGCAGGATGCCCAGCCGCACCAACGGCGCGGGCGACCGGCGTTCGATGGCGACGAAGGCCGCCAGCGCGGCCACTCCTCCGGCGAAGGACGCGACCGTCCAGCCCCAGCCCTTCCCGGGATGCTCCAGCCGGACCACCGCGTAGGCGATCAGCAGCATCGCCGCGGTCACGGCGACCGCTCCGGCGAGGTCCGCGCGTTGCTGGAGGCGCTGCTGTTTCGCGGGTTCCTTGATGAGCCAGAGCGCGGCGGCCAGGATGATCGCGGACAGGATCACCGGCGTGAAGAACACCCAGCGCCAATCGATCCTGGTCAGCAGCCCGCCGATGACGAGGCCGAGCGAGAAACCGCCCGCCCCGGTGCCGGCGTAGAACAACAGGGCCTTGTTGCGCTTCGGGCCCTCTTCGAAGCTCGTGGTGATGATCGAAAGCCCGGCGGGGGTCATGAAGGCCGCGGCGACGCCGGTGACGAACCGGGCGAGCAGCAGCATCCAGCCTTCGGTGGCGAATCCGCCCAGCCCGGAGAAGACGAGGAACACCACCAGCCAGGTGACGAACATGCGACGGCGGCCGTACATGTCCGCGGCGCGCCCGCCCAGCAGCATGAATCCGCCGTAGCCGAGCACGTAGGCGCTCACCACGCCGCTCAGCGTCGCTGTCGACAGGCCGAGTTCGGCCCGGATGGACGGCAACGCCACGTTCAGCATCGCGACGTCGATGCCCTCCAGGAAGATGGCGCCGCACAGCACCAGGAGCACGCCCCAGGCACGTCCGCTCATCCGGTCCGCGGCACGTGTTGTAGTCAAGATCGATTCTCCCTCAGTGGACAGGGACCGACGGTTACCCATCTGCCGGTCGGTTCCCTCTTGTAACCAAGGAGATCTTCGGACACTATCGGTGACCATGGAAGAAGGCACTTTGAACTCACCCAGTCGTTGTGAACTCACCGAGGAGGACTACGAGGCCTTCCAGTGGGACACCCGCGAGGACTGCGAGGTCCGCCAGATCCTGGACCGGGTGGCGGACAAGTGGTCGCTGCTGGTCATCGCGTTGCTCGACCGGAACACCCTCCGGTTCACCGAACTGAAGTACAAGATCGACGGCATCAGCCAGCGCATGCTCACGACCACGCTGCGTCACCTCGAACGCGACGGGCTCGTCTCCCGGACCGTCTACCCGGTCGTCCCGCCCCGCGTCGACTACGCGCTGACACCGCTGGGCATGACGCTGCACCAGACAATCCAGTCGCTG
Source organism: Amycolatopsis azurea DSM 43854 (assembly GCF_001995215.1). Lineage (GTDB taxonomy): Bacteria > Actinomycetota > Actinomycetes > Mycobacteriales > Pseudonocardiaceae > Amycolatopsis > Amycolatopsis azurea. Next base: position 58,453 of record NZ_MUXN01000028.1, on the reverse strand, counting down.
GTCACTTGGACCGAAGACCACCAGAGCGAGATCGCCGTCGCGCGCGACCAGTACGACAAACGCGTCAACGCCTAGGGAGCCGCATGGCCAGACTGTCGGGAGGGGATCCGTCACTGCTGCGGCGGCTCAACGCCATCGCCGTCCTGCGCGCGCTGTACGCGGCCGAGGAACTCACCCTCGCGGAACTGGTCAAGGCGAGCGAGGTCTCCCGGCCGACGGTCGAGGAGATCGCCACCGACCTCGGCGATCAGGGCCTGGTCGAGGAGGTCCCGCTCTCCCCCGGCGCGCCGCGGCCGGTGGGCAGACCCGCCAAGCGCTACCGCTTCCGTCCCGAATCCGGGCAGGTCGCCGGGCTCGAAGTCGGCCCGCATCAGGCGTTGTGCCTGGTCGCCGACCTGCGAGGCGAGGTCATCGGGCGGGCGAAGGCCGACCTCACCCCGGAGATGGACGCGTCCGACCGGCTCGGCGCCGCGCGCCGGGTGCTCGGCGCCGCCGTCCGGGGCCACGCGAACGTGCGGGTGCTGGGCATCGGCACCACCGGCGTGGTGTCCGGCGGCAAGGTCGTCCGCAACCATCGCCTTCCCGGCTGGACCGGCGTCGACCTGCCGGTGGAGTTCGGCGGCGGCTGCCCGGTGCTCGCCGGGAACGACACCAAGCTCGCGACGCTGGCCGAGCACTGGCGCGGTGTCGCGCACGGCGTCGACGACGTCGTCTACGTGCAGGCCGGGCACACCGTCTCGCTGGGCCTGCTGCTCGGCGGGAAGCTGCTCGCCGGCCACCACGGCGCGGCGGGCGAGATCGGCGCCCTGCGGCCGGACGGCGGGTTCGTCGAACTGGTCGCCGCGACCGTGCTCGCCCTCGACCCGCAACTGGTGGTGATCGGCGGCTCCGGGGACTGGCTGACCGCGCCGCTGCGCGCCGAACTCACCCGGCTGTGCTTGTTCCCGGTGCGCGTCGAGACCTCGACGCTCGGCGAAGACTCGGTGGCGCTCGGCGCGGTGCGGCTGGCGCTGAGCCGGGTGGAGCGCGAACTGTTCAGCGTCGCGGACGTCGCCTCAGCAGGCTGATCGCCACGATCAGCACGGCCACCGCGCCACTGGTGAACAGCTGCGTCCGCGCGTCGGCGTCCGTCCACATGAGAATGAGGACACCCGCCATCGCGACCAGGGCGACCCAGCTGAGCCACGGGAAGCCCCACATCCGCACCGGCAGGTCCGCGGCCGTGCCGTCGCGTTCCGCCGCCTTCCGCAGGCGCAACTGGGAAACGGCCACGAAGATCCACACCAGCAGGATGTTCGCCCCGATGGCGTTGAGCAGGAACGGCAGCACGTGTTCGGGTGCGAGGAAGTTCAGCAGTACGGCCACGAACCCGAAGGCCACCGACGACAGCACCGCGGTCCGGGGAACGCCCGCGCCGGACAGCTTCAGCATCGCGCGCGGCGCTTCACCGCGTTCGGCGAGGGAGAACACCATCCGCGAGGCGCCGTAGAGATTCGCGTTCAACGCCGAGAGCAACGAGGTCAGCACGACGAAGCTCATCAGCAGCGCCGCCGAGGGCACCCCGATCTGCTCCAGGATGGTCACGAACGGACTGGTGTTGGCCGAAGCGGATTCCCACGGCAGCAACAGCACCATCAGCGCCACGGAGCCGATGTAGAACAGCAGCAGCCGCACGATGACCGTGCGCGTGGTGCGGCGGATCGAGCCCGCCGGGTCATCGGACTCCGCCGCTGCGATCGTGACCAGTTCCATGCCACCGAAGGAGAACGCGACCGCGAGCAGGCCGGTCAGCACGCCCTGGAGGCCGTTGGGCAGGAAACCGCCGTGCCCGGTCAGGTTGCTCGTGCCGACCGGCGTCGTCCCCGGCAGGATCCCGAACACCGCCAGCGTGCCGAGCACGAGGAAGGCGACGACGGCGGTCACCTTGATCGCGCCGAACCAGAACTCGAACTCCCCGAACGAGCGGACGGCTAACAGGTTCACCACCGTCAGCACCGCCATGAACAGCAGCACCCAGGTCCATTGTGGAATCCCGGGGAGCAGCCCGTTCGCGATCCCCGCCGCCGCGGTGGCCTCGGCGGCCACCACGACCACCAGCAGCGACCAGTACAGCCAGCCGACGGTGAATCCCGCCCAGCGCCCGAGCGCCTTCTCCGCGTACACCGAGAACGAACCACTGCTCGGCTCGGCGGCCGCCATCTCGCCCAGCATCCGCATGACGAGCACCATGAGCAGGCCGGCGACCACATAGGACAGCAGGATGCCGGGGCCGGCGGTCTTGATGCCCGCGCCGGTGCCGACGAACAGGCCGGCGCCGATCGCCCCGCTGATGGCGAGCATGGTGACATGCCGCCGCCGGAAGCCGGTGCCGAGCGATCGGGTCTCGATCGCGGTCACGGGTTCGGCGGGACCTGATGCGGGCATGGTGGATCCATTCGTTCGCGGCGGTACTCGAAAGCTCAACCGCGGGACAACTCTTCCAGCCGCTCGTGCAGGCGGTCGACGTGGTCCTCGCTTTCGGGCTTCATCAGCACGCTACGCAGGACCCTCGCCCCGTCCGCGTCCGCGTCGACCCCGGTGTGACGCAGACCGAACTGAGCCTCGCTCACCCGGAGCGTGCTGAGGAACACCGGATCCTTCGCCGCGGCCATCCCGACGCGCATGATCCGCGCGCTCGCCTCGTCGATCTTCGACAGCGAAAGCGGTTCCGTGCGGGGGAAGTAGGTGACGATGTCGAGCTCCGGCGGCTGGTACAGGTCGAACCGTTCGGAGTCCTCCAGCAGTTTCGCCCACCGCAACGCCGCGCGGCGGCCGGCGGCGAGGACCCGGCCCAGCCCGTCGGGGGTGGGCGGCAGCACCCGGAAGGTGAGCCACAACGCGGCGGCGGCCGCGCCCGCCCGGGAGCATTCGAGACTGATCTCGCCGAGGTGCAGGTCTTCCGAGGTGAAGTAGGTGTACGGCGAATCGTGCAGATAGAACCGGCCGACCGCGGGGTCCTTGAACAGCACCGCGCCGCAACCGTAGGGCTGCAGGCCGTGCTTGTGCGGGTCGATGACGATCGAGTCGGCTTCGGCGATGGCCTGCCACGGGGCTTCGGGCAGCCCTTCCGGACCGTCCAAACCGGACAGAAGCCGGAAGAACCCGCCATAGGCCGCGTCGACGTGCACCCGGACGCCGTAGCGTTCGCGCAGCGCCAGCACCTCGTGGACCGGTTCCACCGTACCGAGCGCGGTCGTGCCCGCGGTGACCACCACGGTGCCGATCTTCCCGGTGCGCAGCAGGTCTTCGAGCGCGTCCAGGTCCATCGCGCCGCGGGCGTCGACGGGCACCGTACGGCCCTCGACGCCGAGCACGCCGCACATCCGGCCGTGCGTGTAGTGCGCCTCGGCGCTGTACGCGATCCCCTTGCCCGGATGCGTTTCCCGCGCGACGAACAAGGCCTCCAGATTCGCCACCGTGCCGCTGGTGGTCAGGTGCCCCAGATGTTCCGAGTACCCGAACATGGTGGCGAGCTGCTGGACCACCTCGCGTTCCATCTCGGCCGTCGCGGGACCGCCGTCGAGCGCGTGGTTGTTGGGGTTGACCAGCATCGCGGTCAGGTAGCCGACCACCGCGGCCGGATGCGGTGGTTTGAGCATCTGGCCCGCGTAGGACGGGTGGAAGAACGGGTAGTTGTCCTTCAGGCGCTCGGTGAACTCCTCGAACGCGGTCTCGAACCGCCCGTCGGAGATCTCCAGCGACGGATGCGGCCGCACGGGGGTGAACGTCTCCGCCCACGCCTCGTTCGACGTCAACGCCTGACCGAGCCAGTACCGGAAGTCCATCTAGGGCGCCCTTCGATCGTTCGGCTCCAAAAAACGTAGGAGTCGCCGGAGGTCTCGCGCAACCGTCTTCGGTAGGGGTCAGCTCCCCCGGGTCACCGCGGCCTGACGCCGCTCTTCACCCTTCTCCTCCAGTTGCTTGACGATCTTCCGCAGCGAAACCGCCAACTCGGTGCATTCCGCCGGGCTGAGCATGTCGGTGACGAACGCTTCCTCTTGGTTGAACTCCGGGAACAGCTCCCGCATCAACCGCTCCCCCTCCGGCGTCAGCGCGAGCAACACGAGGCGTCCGTCTTCGGGATGTTTGCGCCGCGTGACCAGGCCGTGGGCCTCCAGGGTCTTCATCACCCCGGTCAGCGTTCCCTTGGTGATGCCGGACTCCGCGGCGACGTGCCTGGTCTCCTTCTCGCCGAAGATCCACACCACCCAGAGCACCACGAACGCGGTCCAGGTGAGCCCCGCGGTGCGCAGGACCGAGTTCTCGAAATGCAGCCGGACCGCCGTGGCAGCGCGGTGGAGGTTGGCCACCGCCTCCATCCGCTCCCACAACAGCGGGATCCCGCCCAGCTTGGCGCGCACGGCGTTCTCGGTCTCGGCCAGCGTGTGATACCCGGTCAACAGCCACATCCTCACCGGCCCCGGAGGTACCAGCCCGGTGGGCACGCACCCCCGCGCACCCGATCCGCCGATCGTATGCGGAACGGCGTGAGTCCACAGTGGTCTTTTCGGGGCCGGATCCTGTCCGGTTTCGGACAACGCCGGGACGGGCTCACCGGGCGGGAACGGCCGCCCGGTGCTCGGTGATGTCGCCGAACAGGTCGCCCATCTCCTCGACGCGCTCGATCACCTGCTCGGCGGTGAACAGCAGGTCGGCGGCCTTGCGGCAGGCCTCGACCTCCTCCCAGGTCACCGGGGTGGACACGGTCGGGACGGCGCGTCCGCGCAGCGAATAGGGCGCGATGGTGGTCTTGGCGGTGCTGTTCTGGCTCCAGTCGATGAACACGCGGCCGGGGCGGATCGCCTTCGCCATGCGGGCGACGACGGTTTCCGGTGAGCGGCGCGCGAGTTCCTCCGCGACCGCCTTGGCGTACTCGGAGGTGCGTTCGTCGGAGCGGGTGCGCACCGGGCAGTACAACTGCATTCCCTTGTTGCCACTGGTCTTCGCGTACACCGTCAGGCCGTCCCCGGTGAGCAGGTCGCTGAGCGTCTCGGCGACCCGGCAGCAGTCGACGACGTCCGCGGGCGGACCGGGGTCGAGGTCGAACACCAGCAGATCGGGCGGCTTCCGCGCGCCGCGCGGGCCGACCGTCCACTGTGGAACGTGCAGTTCCAGCGCGGCGAGGTTGGCCGCCCACATCAGCGTCGGGAGATCACCGACCACCGGATAGTCGAGCGTCTCCTCGCCGCCCCGGCGGCCGCGGTTGGTGAGCCGGGCGGTGCGCACCCATTCGGGCGCGTGCCGGGAAACGTTCTTCTCGTAGAACGGTTCGCCGTCGACGCCGTCCGGGAACCGGCGGAACGTGGCGGCCCGGTCGCGCAGATGCGGGAGCATGACCGGGGCGACCCGGCGGTAGTAGTCGAGGACCTCGCGTTTGGTGAAACCGTGCGCCGGGTAAAGCACCTTGTCCAGATTGGACAGCCCCAGCCGTCGTCCCTCGACCTCGACCGTTATCCGCTCCTCAGGCACCCTTCGACGATAGATCACCGGCGGGGTTTCCGGGGTACCGTGAGGCATGAGCACCGTGCCGGACGCGATCGCCCCGATGCTGGCGACCGACGGCGACCTGCCCACCGGCGGGTGGGGGTACGAATACAAATGGGACGGCTACCGCTGCTGCCTGCGCGTCGCGCGCGACGGCGAGACGCGCCTGACCAGCCGTCGCGGCCTCGACATCACGCCGACGTACCCGGACGTGACCGGCGAAGCGTTCGATGGCCACGAAGTCGTCCTCGACGGCGAGATCGTCGTCCTCGACGACAAGGGACGGCCCAGCTTCCCGCTGTTGCAGACCCGGCACCTGCGTGTTCCGGACGCGTCGCTGCTGGAGCGCAGCCCGGTGCACTTCTTCGCCTTCGACGTGCTGCTTCTCGACGGTGAAAGTCTGCTCGACGAGCCCTACGCCGCCCGCCGGGACGTGCTGACCTCCCTGGACGCCGGCGGTCGCGTCGTCATCCCGCCGGGGTACACCGACGACGACATCTCGCCCGATCAACTGCTCGACGTCGTCCGGCAGCACGGCCTCGAAGGGCTGATCGCGAAGAAGCTCGACAGCCGCTACCACCCGGGAAAACGGACGCGGCAGTGGATCAAGCGGGCACTGTGGCACACGCAGGAGGTCGTGATCGGCGGCTGGCGGCCCGGCGAGGGACGGCCTGCGGGGACGCTCGGCGCGCTGTTGCTCGGCGCGCACGACGAGGCTGGTGAGCTGCGGTATGTCGGCGACGTCGGGACCGGGTTCAGCGACAAAGTCCTCGACGACCTGCACAACCGGCTCACCCCGCTGGAGCGGAAAACGCCTCCTTTCGCTTCGGAGGTCCCGCGGGATCGGGCCCGGCGGGTGCACTGGGTGGAGCCTGAACTCGTCGGCGAGGTCGTGCACCGGAACTGGACCCCGGACGGACGGCTCCGGCACACGACCTGGCGGGGACTGCGGGCGGACAAGACACCCGAGGACGTCACCATTCCTTAGCCGGTGGGGATGCCGATCCGGTGTTGTTCGAGCGCGGATCGCAGCAGGCCGAGAGCGTCGGCGACAGAGCGCGTCCCGAGGGTGTCTTCGATCAGTTCGCTCAAGCAGGCTGTCACGGTGCGCTCGGCGGCCTCGACGCGCCGCCTGCCCTCGTCGGTCAAGGCCAACAGGGAGGACCTGCGGTCCGCGGGGTTGATCTGGCGGACGATCCACCCCTGCCGCTCCAGCCGGTCGACACCCTTGCTGGTGGCACCGGCGCCGATGGCGAATTCCGCGGCGAGGTCGGCCACGCGGGCTCCGGAGTGTTCACGAAGGAATCGCAGGAACTCGAACTGCGAGGTGGCCATCCCGTGCTCCGAACGCAAGCGCTCGTTCAGCGCGTTGTACAGGCGCGTCTCGCAACGGACGAGATCCGCGAAGAGCTTCTGCAGGTCGAGGTCGTCGCCGCGAGAGTTATATGCCATGGCATATAGTGTACTGGAAAACTACTTGGCAGAGGGGTCTCAGGATGAGCAAGCAGCAACTGGCCGACATCGACGCGATGCTCCGCCGCTTCCGCCCCACGGGACCACGCTCCGTCGCGGAGTTGCGCACCGGATTCAAGGCGCTCATGGACACGATGACAGTGCCGGAGAACGTCCACACAGCTCCGGTGATCCTCGGCGACCGGCCCGCCCTGCACGTGACACCGGCCGACGCGCCTCGGCGCGGCACGATCCTGTACTTCCACGGCGGCGGTTTCGTGTTCGGCTCGCCCGAGACGGCGCTGTCACTGACCGCGCAATTGGTCTCGAAGACGGGCTTCGAGGCGTACTCGGTGGACTATCGCCTCGCTCCCGAACATCCGTTCCCCGCCGGTCTGGAGGACAACCTGAGCGCCTATCGCGCGCTCCTCGATCAGGGCGTGAGCCCGTCCTCCCTCGGATTCGCCGGGGATTCCGCCGGTGGGGGTTACACCGTCACCACCGCACTGGCCGCCCGGGACGCCGATCTTCCCCTGCCTGCCGCGATCGTGGCCTTCTCCCCTGGGCTGGACGCCACCCGGACCGGGGAAAGCATGACGGCCAAGGAGGACGCGGACCCGATCTTCACCCGGGACGCCGTAATGAGCACGGGCGCGATGTATCTCGCGGGCCAGGACCCGAACCGACCGTTGCTGAGCCCGGCCGTCCACGCCGACCTGACCGGCTTTCCCCCGCTGCTGCTTCAGGTGGGCGCCAACGAGATCCTGCTCGACGACTCCACCCGGCTCGCCGCTCGCGCCCGCGACGCGGGAGTGGACGTCATCTTGGACGTCACCGCCGACGCCCCTCACGTCTTCCAGGCCTTCGCGGGCGGCGCCCTCGACGAAGCCGACCACGCGCTCGACCGTGCGGCCCTCTTCCTCACCCAGCACCTCCGAGCAGGCTGACACCGCGTTCCCGGCGTGTCAGCGCGGTGGCGGTCCGGTGTCAGGACGGTCGGCGATCGTTGCTTCAACAACAACGAGAGATCACCACCACCGAGGGAGTTCCCACCATGTCTGTTTTCACCACGCCGTCGCCGATCACCGCCACGCTGACCACCGCCGGCGCCCGGGTCCGCGTCACCGCGAGCGACCGCGAAGACACGGTCGTCCTGGTCGAGCCGATCGACGCCGCGAACAAGTCGGACGTGAAGGTCGCCGAGAAGACCAAGGTCGACTTCGCCAACGGAGAGCTCTCCATCGAAACGAGGAAAGCCGGCGGCAAGAGCTGCTCGGTGGCCATCACGATCGAGGTGCCCACCGGCTCCAAGCTGGTCCTGAACACGGCGTGGTCGGACGTGCTCGCCGAAGGCCAGTTCGGTGACTGCGAACTGGAGGTGTCCTCCGGCTGGATCCAGGTCGACCGCGTCGCGGCGGTGCGGGGCAACCTGGCCGCGGGCGAGGTCGCCGTCGGGCACGTCGCCGGGACCGTGAACGTCGAAGGCAGCACGGCCGGACTGCGGATCGGCGAGGCCGAAGGCACCTTCAAGTACGTCGGGGCGGGCGGGCAGGTCTGGATCGGGCACGCCCGGTCCAGTGTCGACTTCTCCGGATCGAGCGGGAGCTTCGACGTCGACCGCGCCGACGGCGACGTCGTCGCGAAGGCGGCCAACTGCCCGATCCGCGTCGGACGGCTGTCGCACGGCGCGGCCGAGCTCGTGAACGCGTCCGGCGGCATCGAGGTCGGCGTCGACGGGGACGCCGCGTCGGTGGACGCGAAGAGCACGAAGGGTTCTGTGCGGAACTCGCTCCTCGCGGGCGGCGAGGTCAAGGTGTACGCCCGCACTCGGCTCGACGACATCGTCGTTCAGCGCGCGGCCGCTTGAGTTCCTGACCGCGGCGACATCCTTTCAGGGTGTCGCCGCGGTTTTCTCTTTCGCGTTCAGTCGACTGAATGCGGGCCGTGTCACCACCCGCGGGAGGCGAAACGATCCAGCGCTTCCAGTTTCCAGGTCCGTTTGACGTCGCTCGAGTGATGCCCTGAGTCGTCGTCGATCAGCAGTTCCGAACCCGGCCAGGCGCGGGCGAGGTTCCACGCCGTGTCCACCGGGCAGCTCAGGTCCCGGCGCCCGTGGATCAGGACGCCGGGAATGTCCCGCAACAGACCGGCGTCGCGGATCAGCGCGCCGGGTTCCAGCCAGCCCGCGTGGGAGTAGTAGTGCGTGACGATACGAGCGAACGCGAGCTCCCATTCGCCGATCGGGCCATTGTGGACGGTCGCGCCGGGCTCCAGGGAAAGGACGGTGTCCTCCCAGGCACACCAGGAACGAGCGGCCTCGGTGCGCACGTGCGGGTCGGGGTCCTCCATGAGCCGCGCGTAGGCGGCGACCAGGTCACCGGAGAGATCACCGCGGAAGCGGGCCCACTCTTCGGGGAAGAACCGGCCGGCGCCGCGATACAGCCAGTCGATCTCGGAAGGACTTGTCGTACTGATCGAGCTGACGATGATCTCCGTGACCCGCTCCGGAAATCGTTCGGCGTAAGCGAGCGCGAGCGTCGTTCCCCACGAGCCGCCGGTGACGAGCCAGCGTTCGATGCCCAGGTGCTCCCGCAACAGTTCCATGTCGGAGAGGAGATGTTCCGTCGTGTTGTGCCGCAGGTCCGTCGCCGGATCGCTCGCGTGCGGGGTACTGCGGCCGCAGCCCCGCTGGTCGAACAGGACGACGCGGTAGCGGGCCGGGTCGAACATCCGCCGCATGCCCGGCACGCAGCCCTGTCCGGGACCGCCGTGCAGCACGACCGCCGGTTTCCCGGCCGGGTTCCCGCAGGTCTCCCAGTGGACGAGGTTGCCGTCACCTACCTCGAGCAACCCTTCTTCGTAAGGCTCGGCGGGTGGATACAGGTCGATCATGAACTCAGCCTAGACCGTCCGTGAGACCACGAAACACTTTCGCCGCAACGAAGTTCAGCACACCGGCCCTTTCCTCACCGGGCCTGAAGGGGGAGATTCGTCAGTACCGGCGAAATCACCAGAAACGGAGAACCATGGCGCCTGACGGCATGAACTTCACCCTAGGCGTGGAAGAAGAGTTCGTCCTCTTGGACCCGTTGGACGGCTCGGTCGCGTTGCGCGCGCCCGATCTTCTCGAAAACCTCGCCGCTGAAACGGACGTCACCGGTGAGCTGATGCGGTTCCAGATCGAGACCGCGACCGGCATCTGCCACGGCCTGGACGAAGTGCGCTCGGATCTGACCCGGCTGCGGCAGATGGTCGCGGCGGCGGCGGAGGCCGACGGCTGCCTGATGGTGGCGGCGGGGGTCCCGCCCGGTGACCTGCGGGGAGACGCGCTCATGCCCGAACCCCGGTACCGGCGGCTGGCCCAGGCTTTTCCCGATCTGATCGACGAAGCGGGAACGTGCGCCTGCCACGTGCACGTCGGCTTGCCGTCGCGGGACGTCGGCGCGCGGGTCCTCGCCGGGCTCCGGCCTTGGCTCGCGCCGTTGCTGGCGATCAGCGTCAACTCGCCGGTCGAGCACGGCACCGATTCCGGATGGTCGAGCAGGCGCTTCCCGCTTTGGGACCGCTGGCCGACGGCGAGACCGCCCGACGAATGGCCCGGCGCGGCCGCCTACGACCGCAGTATCCGGGAAGCCTTGCGCCACGGCGCCGCCCTCGACACGGCGGGCGTGTACTTCTACGCCCGCCTTTCCCCGCGTCACCCCACTGTGGAAGTACGGATCGCCGACGTCTGCCTGGCCGTCGACGACGCCGTGCTCCTCGCGGCGCTGGTGCGCGGGCTGGTCGCGACCTGCGTCAGGACGGCGATACTGCCGAGAGCCCGCGGGCCCCGGATCGCGACGGCCCTGACGGCCGCCGCGCGCCGGGGACTCGACGGGCCGGGCATCGACGTCTTCACCGGCGAGGAGGCCGACCAGCGGGACCTGCTCGGCGAACTCGTCGACTTCATCCGTCCCGCCCTCGACGCCGCCGGTGACACCGAAGACGTCGAACGGGGACTGGACTCGCTGTTCGAACACGGGACAGGCGCGGCCCGGCAACGCCGTTTGCTCGCGGAAGCGGCTTCCCCCGGCGAATTCGCCGCGGATCTCGCCCACGCGACGATGAACGTGCCCACCCGGTGAAGGTGAGCCGGCGTCACAGCCAGCCGGACTCCCGCGCGATCCGCACCGCGTCGACCCGGTTGCGGGCGCTGAGCTTCGAAACGATCGTCGTCAGATAATTCCGCACGGTACCGGCGGACAAGAACAGTTCCGCCGCGATCTCGGTCGGGTCGGAGCCGACCGACGCCAGCCGGAGCACCTCGATCTCGCGTGCGGTGAGCGGGCATTCCTCGCTGTCCCAGGCGGCGAGCGCGAGATCGCCGTCGACGACGCGCCGTCCGGCGGCGACCCCGCGGACCGCGTTGGCCAGCCTGTCGGCGGGCGCGTCCTTGCGAAGGAAGCCATTGACCTTCGCGGCCAACGCCCGCCGCAGGGTGCCGGGGCTGCCGAGCGAGGTGAGGATCAGCGTGCGCACCCCGGGCAATTGCTCGTGCAGTTCGGCGGCAGCGGTGAGCCCGTCCTTGCCCGGCAGGTCGATGTCGATGAGCGCGATGTCGGGGCGCGCGGACTGGGCGAGCGGGAGGATCTCGTCACCGCTGGCGCATTCCGCGACGACCTCGATGTCGGCTTCCAGCCCGAGCAGCGCGACCAGGGCCCCCCGGACAATGTGCATGTCCTCCGCCACCAGGACCTTGATCATCGATCCATCTGCCTTTCGCCTGTGCCCGCCCCACGAGCCGACAATACTATCCTCACACAACCTTACCGCGAAATGGAAACCGGCCCTTGACCGCCGCGGGGGGACGCGGTCAAGGGCCGGTTCTGTGTTGCCGCGGGAATACGTTCTTCGGACCGCGCCAACACGGCCGGGGGACTTCCGGCGTGAATGCGCTACCAGGAATTTTGCGGGCCCCGCCTGCGAAGATCCAGTGTTCACGCCATTGCCGACCAGTGGCTTTCGCATGGTCATCCCATGATGCGCGACCTTCCACGGACCCGCCGCGACGACCGTGAAATTTTCACGTCGCCGCACACATGAATCCATATCCGGCGGTGAATCAAGCACTTCAGGAGAAGCGGCGGCGAACACTAGTGTCGGAAACCGCAAAGCACGCCAGAATTCCTCGAGCGAAAGGACGGTACAATGGATGAGACTGTCCGGCGAGCCGTGGAGCGAGCCATTGCCGCCATGAACGAGAAACTGGGCGAAGAGCTCACTATCGACGACATCGCCCGTGCCGCGACGTTCAGCAAATTTCATTTCACCAGGGTGTTCCAGCAGGCCACCGGCGTTTCGCCCGGCAGGTTCCTGTCCGCGCTGCGGCTCGACGAGGCCAAGCGTCTGCTGCTGACGACCTCGATCACGGTCGCCGACATCAGCCACCGCGTGGGTTACAACAGCGTCGGAACCTTCAGCACGCGGTTCAGCAGCCGCGTCGGACTCTCTCCTTCCACGTACCGCCAGCAGGGCGGCTTCCAGCACCGCCTGGCGGGCGAACCCCGTCCCGGGACGAAGCCGGCGATCGTCCGCGGCTTCGTGTCGGCGCCACCGGAGATCTCGCCCGGCCTCGTCTTCGTCGGTCTCTTCCCGACGCGGATCCCCGAGGGCGCGCCCGTGCGGTACGCGGTCATCGACGCTCCCGGCCCCTATCAGCTGACCGACGTCCCGGAGGGCACCTGGCACCTGGTCGCGCACTGCGTGACCGGACCGCTCACCCGCCGCGGAACCGGGTACACCGGGCACCATGGCCCGATCACCGTCGAGCCGGGCGTCACCGCGCGGCTGGCGGACCTGCGGGTGCGCCCGAAGCGCCTGTTCGACCCGCCGGTCCTGATCGCGCTGCCCGACCTGCGGTACCGGCCGGAGCCGGTCAAGCGCGCGGCCTGACCCGAGCAGCGAAAAAGGGGCCTTCACGTCGAAGGCCCCTTTTCGGCGTCTACGCGGACAGGCGGCCCGCCGAAGGAGCGAGACCCTCCCGGATGTTCTGCCGCCAGAGTTCATAGGCGGGCGTCCCGTCCGCGGCGTTCTCGACGACCTCGGTCGAGTCGGCCAGGTCGACGGCCTCCTCGATGCTCAGCCCGGCGAGCGTCCGCGCGGCGCGCCGGGTGTGCGGCGGGACGAACGACGAGAACGTCCTCGCCTTCACCGCGAACACGACACCGAGGCCGAGTTCGTCCTGGTGCTCCCCCGCCGACTCGCGCAGCCTGGCCAGTCCGGGCTGGCCACAGCCGCCCGCGAAGGTCGAGGCCAGCCCGACCCCGGCCCACAGGTCCGGACGGCGTGCCGCGGGGAAGCGGTTCACCGCCGCCGCCACCTTCACCGGGTCGGCGCCGTTGATGAACCACAGCGCCCGCCCGATGCCCTGGTCGCAGGCGCGCGGGAAGTACGCGGGGGCGCCCGCCCACGGGTACGGCTTGGGCACGTACTGCTCGTCGACCCATTTGCGCGTGTCGAAGTACGCGCGGTCGAACGCGTAGCCGTCGACGGCCAGCCAGCTCATCGTCGGATGGAACGGCACCCCGTCCAGGTCCGGCAGGACCTTCTTCCACAGCGGCCGGGGCAGCCGGGCCATCGCGAACCCGATGCCGATGTAGGTCAGGAACACGTGCGGGAGGCCGGGTCCGCTCATCAGTTCGGCCGTGCGATCCTTCCGGCCGCCGGGCATGACGTCGAGGATGGTGAACGCCATCGCCGCGCCCTCGTAGGCGAACCCGCGCATCTCCTGCTCGACCATGTCCAGCCGCCGCTCGGCCTCCCACAGCGCCGGCCCGTGGATCCCCCATTCGAACCCGCACACCACCGCCTGCGGGATCGACTCCAGCCGGGCGGTCGACGGCGTCGGCGGCACCCCGAAGCCGCGTCCCTCGAAACCGACCGAGGCCAGCGAAGGTGCGAACAAGGCTTGTCGGAGGGCACCCAGCAGTGAGCTCATCACATACGTCCTTTGTGGATAGTGGGGGCTTCGCGCGCGAACTCGGCTCCTGCCGAGGACACCACGCCGCGCTCGCCGTCCGCTCGACAGCCGATCGAGGTAGGCGCCGGTACCGCCGAACAGTCCATTCCGCCCCGTCGACAATGGGAATTTCACCCGTTCGCCGGGTGAATTCACCGGAGTGGAACGTACTCGCCAGAGAATGAAAAGCACTTTCGATGGCAATTTTACCGTCTTCTAGCCTGACACCGAGTAATCGATCGATAGCAGTTCTATGAACCTCGAACCTTCGTCATCGCCGCAGCTCACCAGGGCCGGTGATCGGCCGAGCAGGCCGCCGGAAAAAGCACAACCTTGAATCGTGCGTTACAGATTCACTCTTCCGGGTTTGCTATGTACACTGAGAGTTAGCGTGTTTTGGGGGAAGTTTGGGCGAAGAGGAGGCCGGAGTGATCCGAGTCCTATTGGCCGAGGATATGCACATGGTCCGCGGCGCCTTGGTCGCCCTGCTGAACCTCGAACAGGACATCGAGGTCGTCGCGGAGGTCGCCTCGGGCGACAAGATCCTCCCGATGGCCGCCGAGTACCTCCCGGACGTCGCGATCATCGACATCGACCTGCCCGCCAAGGACGGTCTCGCCGCCGCTTCGGAGCTCTACCAGCAACTTCCCAGCGTCCGCACGCTGATCCTCACCTCGCTCGGCCGCCCGGGCACCGTGCGCCGCGCGCTCGACGCGAAGGTCAACGGCTTCCTGCTCAAGGACGCGCCCGCCGACAAGCTCGCCAACGCCGTCCGCTCGGTCGCCATCGGCCGCCGGGTGATCGACAGTGAACTCGCGTTGTCCGCCTGGGAAACGGAAGACTGTCCGCTGACCCCGCGGGAAGCCGAGATCCTCCGCCTCGCCGCGAACGGGCGCACGGTCGCCGACATCGCGGCGGAACTGTTCCTGTCACCGGGAACCGTGCGGAACTATCTCGCCACGGTGGTCACGAAACTCAACGCCCGCAACCGGGTCGACGCCATCCGCATCGCCACCGATTCAGACTGGCTCTGACCCTTGTCCGCGTCTTCTCTTTTGCCACAAAAGGTTCCGCGCACCAGGTCGTGACGATCGCATACGGCGCAACGAAGAAATCATAGCCCGCCGGTGTTTCCGCCACTGTTCCGAAGGTTCCGCCTCTGTCACCGTCACAGAGGGGGAGTCCGCCGGAGGGGCAGGGGATGCACGCGATGACGATCGAACCGGGAGACACGGCCACCGCGCCGGTCGCCTCGAACCGAGCGCCGGACCCGGTGCGCGCACGGCTGCTCGGACCTCTGGAACTGCACGCCGGCGGCGCCGATCGCGCGCCCACCACACCGAAACTCCTGCAGCTGCTGGCGATGCTGCTCATCCGTCCCGGCAAGACGGTCCATGTCGACTCCCTGGTCCACGAACTGTGGAACGACGCGCCCCCGCGCAGCGTCCGCCGGACCCTGCACACCTACGTCCACCATCTCCGCCGTCACCTCGACCCCGGCGGCGACGGCGGCATCCTCGTCACCGGCCCGCCCGGGTTCCGGCTGGACGTCGATCCCGCCATGGTCGACGTGTCGGAGTTCCAGCGTCTGCACCGGCTCGGGCGCGACCTGCTGGACGAAGACGACAACGCGGCGGCCGCGCACGCGTTCCGTACCGCGCTGGACCTGTGGTCCGGTCCCCCGCTGGCCAACATCCACTGTGGACCGACCCTGGCCGCCTACACCGTCTATCTGCTGGAGCACCGGCGCAACGCCCGTGACCTGTGGATCGAGGCCGAGATCCGGTCCGGGCGGCACCGGGAGATGCTCGGCGTGCTGCGCTCGCTGGCCACCGCGAACCCGTTCGACGAAACCCTGCACGGCCAGCTGATCCGCGCACTGGGACTCAGCGGCCGGCGCAGCGACGCGCTGGCGGCCTACCACTGGCTGCGGACGCGGCTCGAGGACGAACTGGGGGTGGAACCCTGCGCCGAACTGCGAGAGCTGCACCGCGAACTGCTCTCCGAGGGAAATCCGATCCGTTGAACGAGCACCACCCCGCCACCACCAGATCAAGGAAGTTGAGGAGTCAAGCATGACCGCTCGCACCTATGGCCAGTTCTGCGGCCTCGCCCGCGCGCTCGAGATCATCGGGGAACGCTGGTCCCTGCTCGTGATCCGCGACCTGCTGCTCGGCCCGAAGCGCTTCGACGAGCTGCAGCAGGGCCTGCCGAAGATCCCGCCGAGCATCCTGTCGACCCGGCTCAACGAACTCGAGCGGCACGGCGTCGTCCAGCGCCGGGTGCTTTCGCAGCTCGACGCCGGGGTGGTCTACGAGCTGACCGAGTACGGCAACGACCTCGACCAGATCGTGCTGCAGCTGGGTCTGTGGGGCGCCCGCTCGCTCACCGAACCGGCGGCGGACGACCTGTTCACCCTCGACGCCGCGATCCTGTCGCTGTACACGACCTTCCAGCCGGACGCGGCCCGCGGCGTCCGGGGCGCCTTCGAACTTCACTACGGCACCGACCGAATGGGCGACCAGATGATCGTCCACGCGGTGGTCGAGGACGGCGCGGTCACCGCGGGCGAGGGCCCGCATCCGGACCCGGACCTGGTCATCGAGCCGCGCGGACCGCTCATGCTCAAGCTGCTGAACGGCGAGCTGGACGCCACGAGCGCGCTCACCTGCGGCGCCGTCGCCATCAAGGGCGAACCGGCGATGCTGGACCTGTTCACCCGGCTGTTCCACATCCCGTCGGCCCCGTCGAAGACCGAAGGGCTCCTCACGCACTGAAGGCGGAGAAGGCACTTCCGTGGCGGGACCGGGCGACCGGTCCCGCACGGTCATTCGAAGCGCGAGGTGTCGCCGGCGCCCCGGCGCACGATCTCCGGCTCGCCCGACGAGAAGTCGATGACCGTGGTGGGTTCGACCCCGCAGTCGCCGGAGTCGATCACCGCGTCCACCACGTGCTCCAGATGTTCCTTGATGTCCCAGCCCTGGGTCATCGGCTCCTCCTGGTCGGGCAGCAGCAGCGTGCTCGACAGCAGCGGTTCGCCGAGTTCGCCCAGCAGTGCCTGGGTGACCACGTGGTCCGGGATGCGCACGCCGACGGTCTTCTTCTTGGCGTGCAGCAGACGGCGCGGAACCTCCTTGGTGGCCGGGAGGATGAACGTGTAACTGCCCGGCGTGGACGCCTTGACCGCGCGGAAGACCGCGTTGTCCACGTGCACGAACTGGCCCAGCTGGGCGAAGTCCTGGCACACTAGGGTGAAATGGTGGCGGTCGTCCAGTTTGCGGATGCTCCGGATGCGGTCGATGCCCTGTTTGTTCCCCAGCTGGCAGCCGAGGGCGAAACAGGAGTCCGTCGGATACGCGATGAGCCCGTCCTCGCGGAGGATGTCGACGACCTGTCCGATCGCGCGCCGCTGCGGATTTTCCGGATGTACGTCGAAATACCTGGCCATGCGCCGAGCTTAAGGCCAGCGGCCCGCGCCCGCCGCGAGAGCCCGCCCGTCGCGGCGTACCCGGTGGCGTACACAATGGAATCGCGGAACCGCCCATGTCTTCCATCGTGGCGTGTTCCGCGACGCGCCGCGTGGTCCGAACGCCCCACACCCGCGCGGGTGACCACGGCGATTTTCCCGTAGCCGGCGGGGAAAACTTCTCCTTGATCCGCCGTTTCCCCTCCTCGAAAGCGGCGACCCGGGTAACGAACATGGGTTACGATCCGAAACACACCGCGATGGGGGCCGCGCGGCGGCCCCCGCCGTCGCGAGGGGGCAGCACGACAAGGAACAAAGCGTCTTCTGCTACCACTGGGGTGCCTGTGCCGGAACAGCTCGCGGTGACCGCCGAACCTCTGGGTACCGCCGGGATCGACCGGCGCCCCCGGAGAGCACTGCTCCTCGCCGGGCTGATCATCACCGTCGTCTTCGTCAACTCTTGCCTGTTCGGTCTCCTCGCGGTGCTTTTGCAGCCCGGGGTGGACTTCTGGCAGGGCCTGCTCGCGGTCCTGTACGTCGCACCCGTGCTGGCGATCCAGCTCCTGTTCTTCAGCCGCCCGGCGGTCCGTCTGGACACCAGGCTCGCGAAGGCCATGCTCGTGGTCCAGGCGTGCCTCGCCTACCTGCCGACGCTGCACTTCGACGCGGCGCTGAGCTCGCTGACCACCCTCGCGGCGGGCAGCGCGCTGCTGCTGTTCCGGCCGCGGACGGGCTGGACGGTGTTCACCGTGTTCATGGCGGGCACGACGTGGATCCTGTGGGTCTACGACGACACCTGGCTCAGCGCGACGTTCGACAGCATCACCGCGATCTTCTACGCGCTGGTCGTGTATCTGCTGACCTGGCTCGCGCGGCTGGTCACCGAGTTGCACCAGGCCAGGACCGAGCTGGCGAGGCGGGCCGTCGCCGAGCAGAGGCTGGCCTTCGCCAGGGACCTGCACGACCTGCTCGGGCTCAGTCTGTCCGCCATCGCGCTCAAGGGCGAACTGGTGCACCGGCTGCTGCGCAAGTCGCTGGACCAGGCGCGTGAGGAACTCGCCGAGATCACCGGGATCGCCCAGCGGACGCTGTCCGACGTGCGGTCGGTGGCGCGCGGGTACCGGGAGCTGTCGCTCGACAAGGAATCGCGGACCGCGGTGTCGCTGCTCTCGGCGTCCAACGTGGCGGTGCGGCTCGATCTCGAACAGGTCGAGCTGCCGGTGAAGCTGCGCACCCTGCTGGCGAAGGTGCTGCGGGAGGGTGTCACGAACGTGCTCCGCTACACCGGCGTCGAACAGTGCGAGATCACCGTGCGCGAGAACGCGGGCCGGGTCGCGCTGGAGATCGTCCACGACGGAACCGCGCACGAGGACGTCCCGGCCGAAACGGCCGAGAGCCTGGACAAGGTGACCGAGGAGGTCTCCGGGCACGGCGGGACGCTGAGCGCGGGACCCGACGCGGAGGGCCGGTGGCGGCTGCACGCCGAGCTCCCGATACCCGAGCAGGCCGAACCCACCGAGACCGCGCTGGCCCAGGCGCCCGACCACTGGTCCCGGATCGACGCCAGGAACGTCCAATGGACACTGACGGCGGTCTTCATCCTCTTCGGCCTGTCCGCGATGACCCGCGCCTTCATGCTCTCCGGGTACTCCGACCTGTGGACCGCGCTCACCGAGGACACCTGGTACATCGCGTTCACCGCCGGCTATCTCATCGCGCTGGTCACCCTGCAGCTGTCCTATTTCGCCCAGCCGAACGCCCGGCTGCGCTCGCGGCAGAGTTACGCGCTGCTGCTCGTCCAGGCCTGCCTGACGTTCCTGCCGCTGATCCCGCTCGGGAGCACCTGGGTGAGCCTGCCCAGCCTGTTCGCCGGCACCGCGCTGCTGGTGCTGCCGCCGCTGCTGGGATGGACGGCGTTCGCCGTGACCGCCGCCAGCGTGGTGCTGGTCCGGCTCGAATACGGCACCGACTTCATCGGCGGCTTCTACAGCTTCGCGTCCATCCTGAACACCGGCCTGATGGTCTTCGGTCTCATCTGGCTCATCCGGCTGGTGACCGAACTGGGTGAGACCAGGAAGCGGCTCGCCGAGGTCGCGGTCGCGGAGGAACGGCTGCGGTTCGCCCGCGACCTGCACGACCTGCTGGGGATGAGCCTGTCGGCGATCGCGCTCAAGAGCGAGCTGACCAGCCGGATCATGGACATCGACACCACCAGGGCCTCCGACGAGCTGCTGGAGATCCTCGGGCTGACCCGGCAGGCGCTGACCGACGTCCGCTCGGTGGCGAGCGGTTACCGCGAACTGTCGCTGGATCAGGAGTCCCGCTCGGCGCAGGCGGTGCTGGTGGCCGCCGACGTCCAGGTGCGGCTGGAGATCGAGCACGAGGACCTGCCGCCGACGGTGCGGACGGTGCTGGCCGTGGTGCTGCGCGAGGGCGTGACGAATGTGTTGCGGCACAGCAAGGTCGAACGCTGCGAGATCGCCGTGCGGCGGATCGGCGACGGGGTCGCGCTGGACATCGTCAACGACGGCGTCGAGAACGGACGGCCGTCGAAGCCGGAGCGGCCGGTGCGGGTCGAGGCCGCGGGCAGTGGCATCACGAACATGTCCGACCGGGTCGCCGGGCTCGGCGGCGAGCTGACCGCGGGGGTCGAGGCGGACGGGCGCTTCCGGCTGCGCGCCGTGGTGCCCGTCTAGATCCAGCCGGACTCTTTGGCGATGCGGATGGCGTCGACCCGGTTGCGCGCGTTGAGCTTCGAGACGATCGTGGTCAGGTAGTTGCGCACGGTTCCGGTGGAGAGAAAGGCCTTCGCCGCGACCTCCAGGGTGTCGCGGCCCTCCGCGGTCAGCCGCAGGACGTCGATCTCACGCGGGGTCAGCGGGCATTCCGCGGTGTCCCAGGCGGCGAGCGCCAGATCGCCGTCGACCATCCGCCGTCCGGCCGCCACGCCGCGCACGGCGTTGGCGAGCTTCTCCGCGGGGGCGTCCTTCAGCAGGAACCCGTTCACTTTGGCCGCCAGGGCCCGGCGGAGCGTCCCTGGCCTGCCGAGGCTGGTCAAGATCAGCGTTCTGACCTCGGGAAGCTGTTCGTGCAGTTCGGTGGCCGCGGTGAGCCCGTCCTTGCCGGGCAGATCGATGTCGATGATCGCGACCTGGGCGCGGGAAGTCCGTGCGGAGGTGAGGATCTCGTCCCCGGAAGCCACTTCGGACACCACTTCGATATCCGGTTCCAACCGCAGCAGTGCGACCAGCGCTCCCCTGACGATGTGCATGTCTTCGGCCACGAGAACTCTGATCACCATCGCGTCGCCCCCTTTTCGAGCACGCCCCCGCGCCCAAACATAAACACGCCCGCACGGAACACGTTCCACCGTTCGGGTGGTGAGTCGGCTGGGCTGCTTCGAGGGCGCTACGGCATAAGGGTCACACGCCTACGGATTCCGCACCCGGTCGGTGACTTTCCGTCCTCATGCTTCCCCGGACGCACGAACCGGCCGTTTCCCGCGTCCGGGAAACGGCCGGCTGGAGGATTTTCAGCTCGCTTCGGCCAGCGGCGGAGCGGTGCAACAGGCGCCGGTGAAACAGTTGAAGGCCTCGCCACGCGACTTGTTGGTCCAGTGGTCGAAGCGGTCGATCACCAGCTCGACCTGGTTCCCCGCGGAACCGGTGTCGATTCCCTGGACGGCGAAGAGCGAGCGGACGTTGTCGGTCACAGCGTTCTTCATCGATGGCTCCCAGACGGTTTCGGCGTTTCCTTCGATGAGGAAATCGTGCTTCGCGGGGCCGGTTCGCGGCCAGTGCCATGCATCATCGCGAAGATGTGCTTTTCGCCTACGCCATAAGGTTCGTCCGGTTGCTCCGCTTCCGCGCCCAGGTGCGTCGAACGGAGCAGTGGAGGCCGTTTTCGATTACGGGTCGTGTCCGATCGGGCTCGGAGTGGCGCGGTGACCGCTTGTGGTCACCGCACCGGATTCCTCACCTGAACGGTGCAGTCATTCGGCGAGCAGGCGCGCCAGACCGGCGTACCCGCCCTCCTTCAGCCGCACACCCGAGGTCCGCGCGTAAGCGGCGTCGGCGCGGATCCCGAGTCCCTCGACCATCCGGTTCATGAAGTTGAACAGGGCGCACACGAGAACGGCGTCGTGCAGCGCGGTCTCGTCCCAGCCCGCGGCGAACACGGCTTCGGCGTCCTCTTCGGTCACCTGTGACGGCGTGCGCGTCAGCTTGCCCACATAGGCCAGCACGGGCTTCATGCGCTCCTCCACGGGCGAGGAGTCGAGATCGGTCAGCGCGGCCGCCAGAAGTCCTTCCGGCACACCGAAAGCCTCCGCGGTGACGGTGTGGACCCCATGGCAGTAGCGGCAATCGTTGACGCCGGAGACGTAGGCCGCGATGAGCTCCCGCTGCCCAGCGTCGAACGCCGACGGCGACCGCATGATCAGTTCGTGGAAGTCCAGCAGTTTCGACGCCGGGGCCGGGAACTTCTGGAAGACCTGCAGCAAGGTGGCGTCAGTCGGCAAAGACCCGAGATAGGACATCGTGTGTACCGCTCCCCTTTTCCGGCGTCCGCCCTCGTTCGGCGAACTTCTCGACGTCGTCGCGACGCAGCCAGCAGGCCGCGAGGCAGGCCACCGACGCCGGTCCCAGCCCGGTCACCGTGGCGACGACCCGCGCGGTGGTGTGTTCCCATTCTCTGCGCAGGGAACCGGCCGCCGTCATCTCCGGACCTGCTTCGATCAGCGGGCGGACCGCGCGCCAGCGGAGGATCCCGGCTTCGGCCAGCGCCTCCGTGCTCAGGTCGAGCGCGTCGTGCCGGGCCTGGTCCACGGCGAGGGCGACCAGCGCGGGCTCGTCGGCGAGCCGTGCCAGCCCGACACCGGCGAGCAGCCGTTCGGCGTCCAGGCCCATCAAGATCACCCCCGCCTCGGTCGAGGGGGCGTCGTCGATCGAGGGCAGGGTGAAGCGGGAGTCGTAGGGCTCAGACACGGGCGTGATCCTTCGCGGCCGTCCGCACCGGGGTGTCCCGGCGCAGGTTCTCGGCGACGGTGGCCGCGACCCGCGCGGTGGCGACACGGTGGCCGTCGATGTTGCGGGCGGCGGGGCCCAGCGCCATCCCCGCGGCCGCGCCGACGGCGAAGACCCTGGGCGCGCCGACGTAGGCGAAAGTGCGCTCGTCCAGCTGAGGCCAGCCGCCGCGGTCGAGGACGGCGTCGTCGGGCATCAGGCCGTCACCGATCGACGGCGTGGTGCCGAGCGCCAGGACGGCGTGGTCCACGGGAACACGCGAACCGTCTTCGAGGTGGAGGGCGACACCCGGGGTCACCTTCGTGATCGCCTTGCCGCGATGCACGACCAGCCGCCCTTCGGCTTCGGCCGCCTCGAGCATCGGCCGGAACTCGAACATGATCGACGCGCGGCGGAAGCGGCCCATCAGTTCGAGCCTGTCGGACCAGCTCACGCCGTCGAAGCGAGCGCGGCCTTCCGGGCGGAAGAACGACGAGTTGACGTCGGCGCACTGGTAGCGCTCGCCGGCTTCGCGGACCACCCAATGCACTTCACGGCCTTGGGCGAGACCGGTGGAGATCAGATGCGCGGCGGTGAGGCCGGCACCGACGACGGCGAGCCGTTTCCCGCCAGGGGGAACGGGTTCGTCCCAGTAACTCACGCCACGCGGCGGGTGGCCGCCGCCCCACCAGGTGTCCGGCGCGGACCGGCGTTCCTCGCCGAGGCACAGCACCGCGTGCCGCGCGGTGACGGAGAACCGGTCGGCGCGCACGGTGACCGCGTCCGAGGTCGGCAGCACCTCGCGGACCGAACCGCGCCAGGTCCGTTCGGTGACGTGATGACTCGCGGCGAGATGACGGCAGTAGGCCTCGAAGACGTCGACGGGGACGACCGAGCGGTGCCCGGCCTGCGCCATCCGGATCTCCCGGCGCTCCACCGGGGTCAGCACCGACCAGTGCAGCCGGGCGAAGTCCAGGAGTTCGCAGTCGCGGTAGCCCTCGACGCCGGGGTGGTGTTCGTACGGCGACCGCAGCACGCGCTGGCCGAGCAGGTCGACGCGGTCGAAGAACCGGCCACAGGGACGGCCGTCGCGGTCGACGACGACGACGTCGCGGACGCCGTGGTGCCACAACGCCGAAGCGACCGCGAGCCCGGCCGGGCCCGCGCCGACGATGACGACGTCGGCGCCGGGCGGCGGTTCGGGGGTCACGGCGGCGCGGGTGGCCGGGAGCACCGGCCATTCCCGCCCGCGCGGGGAGTCGAGCAGATGGGGCTCCGGGACGAAGGTGATCACCGGCTGCTCAGCCGATCACGGTCACCGGGACGATCAGCTCGATCACGGGGCGCTGCTTCATCCCGTTGCTGATGATTTCGTCCAGTGTCTGCTGGGACTGCTCGGCGGTGTCGGTCGCGATCGGGCTGTAGCGGGAGTACGAGTAGGTCGGCTTCCGCCCGCCCGCGTCCAGCGAGTACACCTTCAACACGGCCTCGCCGGGCCGGACCTCACCGTCGTAGAAGGTGAGCCGGCGCTGGTCCGGTGTCATGAAGGACTTGGAGAACTGGCGGGAGAGCACCAGGGTGTCGGCGTCGTCGACGAAGGTCGAGTCCTCGTCGGTGACGACCTGCATCGCGACCCAGGTCTTGTCGGTCAGGTTGGTCTCGGACTTGATCACCTGCCAGCGACCCGGCTCCGGCAGGTTGACACTGACCGAGACGTCGTGCTCGGTGGTGTCGATCGCGCCGGAGATCATCAACACCCGGCGGCGGACGTCGGCGACCCCGGCCATCTGGATGTCACGCGCCCGCACCCGCGTGGAAACGTCCAATCCCGGGAATTCAGGTGACGACATCTTTCAGCCCTCCAGACCTCGATTAACGCAATTTCGACCAGGCGTTATTTCCCCATCCGTAAACACCCGAAGAATTTCACGCCGAAGCCGACGATGTCAAGGTGAGGAACGCATGATCCATTGCTGCGAAAGGATGCCGGTACAAGTCCCGCCACTGGTCCGTTCGGCGGTACGAGACCTGCGCCTTTCGGCCTCACCCGCACGTCCGGCGAGTCAGGTACCGTCGGAGTCCTCAGCCCAGGCCGCGGCGGGCGTCCCGTGCTCCAGCGCGCCGATGTAAACGATCTCGAACGAGGAATCGGTGCGCTTGAGCCCTATTTTGATGACGAGGTCGTGTTTCACCAGAATGATGAACTGATGCGGATCCCGGCCATCTCCGAAAATGTCGTAGATGAGAAAAGCGGATCCGTCGGCTACCGCGAACAGGGCTTCGTAGATAACATTGCGGTCGGCCTGCGGGGCGTTGATCGCCCATTCTTCCAGCACCTGCAAACCCGACGTGAGCTGGAGGCGCATAGCCATCCGAAGGCCTCCTCGAGGTCTCGCCGGGTCGCGGATGATCTTCATTCTCCCGCGCGGGATACCCGGTGGTCTTCTTTGTCCTTGCTGTCCTCGCCGGTGATGGTCCATGTCCGTCAGTTGTAACCGAGGACGATGTGCTCGGCCGGGAACTCGCTTTCGGCCGCCTGCCTCGGCTCCGGGACGAACACCGCCGTGTCGGCCTCGGCGGCCCCGCGCGGGTCGAAATCATCGGTCACGACCCAAATTCGCACCTGTGCCGTCATGACGTTCCTCCCGGCCTTCGATGAACGGCTCACTTGACAACCAAGGATGGCCCCCTCCGATCGGAGACCGATCGGGACGCGATCGAAGTCGGCTGAAGAACCCGATGAGCAAATAACAAGTCGCCGGTGAGGGGGTCCCGGTAGTGCCCTTGTGGTACCCCGGAACACAAGGAGCGCATCATGACCGAACGCCTCGACCCGTACGAGATCTTCGCCGACGACGAACTCGACGTCGACCTGCTTGGCCTGACGTGGCCCGACCCGGCCGTCCCGGAGCAACGGGACCGGTCGTGAGCGCCGCGGATCGCCAGCGGACCTGCGCGGCCTGCGGGAGCCCTTTCGCGCCGAGGGAGCGGACGGGACTGGAGGCCGTGATCGACGGCGAGGTCCTCTACGTCGCCGTGCACCCTTGGCACAGCACGCATCCGCCGCGTCGGGAAACCGAGGCGGCGCGCCGGCTCACGACCACCGGCCCGGCGTGATCGAACGGCCGACTCGCGTGATCAGATGGACGACACGTGTGATGGGACGGACAACTCATGAGTTGTCCGTCCCATCACACGTGTCGTCCGTTGGATCACGCGAGTCGGCCGAATCAGCGCAGGGCCGAGGTGCGCCAAGTCGCGGACGTGAGGGGCGACCAGGCGGAGCGCACGGGCGCGACGGAAGGAGGCGGCGCCGCGGAAGCGAGCGCGGTGAGGACGGCGACGAGCGCCGCGAGTTCGGCGTCTTCCGGGTCCCCCCGCAGGACCCGGAAGACCGGCGCACTGTCCATTTCGGACGGTGACATGGTTCCCCCGTTCAGATCGGGTGGTTGCCGTGCTTGCGCTGGGGCGCCGCCTTTCGCTTGTCCTGCAACATGTCCAGCGCCCTGGCGACGGCCGATCGGGTGTCCGCCGGGTCGATGATGTCGTCGACGAGCCCCCGTTCGGCCGAGTACTGCGGGTTCATGAACTCTTCGGTGTACTCGGCGACCAGGTGGGCGCGCAACGCGTCCGGATCCGGCGCGACGGCGAGATCCTTGCGGAACAACACGTTGACCGCGCCCTCGGCGCCCATCACGGCGATCTGGTTGGTCGGCCACGCCAGCGACAGGTCGGTCCCGATGGACCGCGAGTCCATCACGATGTACGCGCCGCCGTAGGCCTTGCGCAGGATGACCTGGATGCGCGGCACGGTCGCCTCACAGTAGGCGTGCAACAGCTGCGCGCCGTGCCGGATGATCCCGGAGTGCTCCTGCTCGACCCCTGGCAGGAATCCGGGGACGTCGACCAGGGTCACCAGCGGGATGCTGAACGCGTCGCAGAACCGCACGAACCGCGCCGCCTTCTGCGAGGCGGGGCCGTCGAGCACGCCGGCGAACACCACCGGCTGGTTGCCGACCAGGCCGACCACGCGCCCGTCGACCCGCGCGAGCGCGCACAGCACGTTCTGCGCCCATCGTTCGTGCAGTTCGAAGAATTCGCCGTCGTCGGTCAGCTCCGCGAACACGTCCCGCATGTCGTACGGCTTGTTCGGCTCCACGGGAACGAGTTCGGCGAAGCGGGGCCGCCGATCCTTGCCCGCGTCCTGCGACGGCTCGCGCGGCGCGGGCTCCAGGTAGTTCGACGGCAGCAGCGACACCAGGTAGCGGACGTCGGCTAGGCAGCTCTCCTCGTCGTCGTGCACCACGGTCGCCACGCCGGACGACGCGCCGTGCACGTCCGCGCCGCCCAGTTCGTCGTGGCTGACGCGTTCGCCGGTCACGGTCTCGACGACGTCCGGCCCGGTCAGGTACATGCGGGCGGTGTCGCGCACCATGAAGACGAAGTCCGCGAGCGCGGGCGAATACGCCGCCCCGCCCGCGCACGGCCCCAGCACCACGCTGATCTGCGGGATGACGCCGGACGCCTCGACCTGACGGCGGAAGATCCCGCCGTAGCCGTTGAGCGCCATCACGCCTTCCTGGATCCGCGCTCCCCCGCTGTCGTTGAGCCCGATCAGCGGCGAACCGGTGGCGATGGCCAGGTCCATCACCTTGTGGATCTTCGCCGCGTGCGCCTCGCCGAGCGAACCGCCGAAGACGGTGAAGTCCTGCGCGTAGACGAACACCCGCCGTCCGTCGATGGTGCCCGAGCCGGCGATGACGCCGTCGGTGTACGGCCGGTTCTCCGCCAGCCCGAGTCCGCTCGCCTGATGCCGCCGGTACAGCTCGACCTCGGTGAAGGACTCCGGGTCCAGCAACAGATCCAGCCGTTCACGCGCGGTGTGCTTGCCGAGCGAATGCTGCCGCCGGACGCCGTCGAGCCGTCCGTCGACGATGTGCTCGCGCAGCTCGTCGCGCTGGGTGCGCAGCAGCGGCATCGTCGGTTCGGGCGGATGCACCGGTTCGGCGCCGCGGGCGAGCGGGATCACCTGTCCGTCGGTCGCCCTCGGGATCCGGTGGTGCCGCAGCCGGTCTTCCGGCAGCGGCACCACCTCGGAGTCCTCCGTGCGCTGGGCGCCCGGATCGCCTTGCAGGGTCACGCCGCCTCCTTCAGGCGGGCCTCGCGCTCGAGCTCGTCGAGTTCGATCTCGCGCACGATGTCGCGCCAGCACACCCCCCGTCCGAGCCGGGGCATGGTGGTGACCACCGGCGGCCGCTCCGGCGAGAGCGCCGGGGCGGGCGTGGCGGATTCGTTGATGGTCATGACAGTTCCTCTCCCTTTAGGCCGATGCCCGTACCCGGCCGTCGATCTGGTGGTAGCCGCCGCTGTAGAAGACCAGCGAGTCCTGTGCCGTGCCCCGGCTGGAGGCGACCACCTTGCCGAGGAAGATCGAGTGGTCGCCGCCTTCGTAGACCTCCGCCAGCTCGCATTCCAGCCACGCCAGCGCGCCGTCGAGCAGCGGGGCGCCGGTCTGCGGCCCCGCCGTCCAGTCCACCGAGTCGAACTGCGCGATCCCGGCGGGACGGCGCCAGTCCGCGAAGTACTTCGCCAGGTCCTTCTGGTCCGACGCGAGCACCGTGACCGCGTACGAGCCCGCCGTCACGATCGCCTCGTGCATCCGGGCCGCGCGGGAAACGCAGCACAGCACCATCGGCGGTTCCAGTGACACGGAGGTGACGGCGTTGGCGGTCATCCCGTGGGCCCGTTCGCCCCCGGCGGTCAGCACGGTGACCCCGGTGGCGAACTGGCTCATCACCTCCCGCAACCCGGCCTGCGCGGACAACCGGCGCCGCGAGGCGGGTGTCGGCAGCCGTTTCAGCACCGGCCGCGAAGGCTCCTCGACACTGCCCACGTCACTCCCCCTTGCCGTCGACCGCGTACGGGGCCAGCGCCTCGCGCAGCTGTTCGGGCACCCGGCTGGGCACCGTCGCCGTGTTCGGACCGCGCATGCACGCGATCCGCTGCCGTCCGCGGGCCACCAGCCGCTCGCCCTCGGCGGTGAGGTGGACGTAGTCGAAGGTGAACTGGATCTGGGTCTGGGTCAGCTCTTCCAGCCGCAGCCGGATGGACAGCTCGTCGAACGCGGTGATCTCCGCGTAGAACTCGCAGTCGACCTTGAGCGTGAACAGCTTGAGGTCGTGGCGGACCTCTTCGAGCACCGCCGGCGCCTTCTCCTTCAGGAACATCTCGCGGCACCGGCCCTGCCAGCGCACGTAGTTCACGTAGTAGACGTTGCCGACCAGATTGGTCTCCTCGAACCCGACCGTGTGAAGGATCTCGTAGTAGTCGGCCATGTCAGTTCTCCTCTCCCTGGAGCACCGCGAAGACGACGGGATCGGTCCGGTCGTTGACGGTCGTCACCCAGGTCGCGATGCGGGCACTGCCGTGGGAAAGCACCGCCCAGCCGTCCGGGTCGACCCGGTGCACGGTGAGCGCCTGTGTCATGTCTCCGGTCTTGCGCACGCATTCCAGCGCGCTCCAGACCCTGGTGTGCGCGACCGAAAGCGGCTCGCGGGCGTCGGCGGCGAGCAGTTCGCCCACCGAAAGCAGATCCTCGCCGAGCAAACCCGCCCAGTCCTCCGGAGTCCGTTCGACCGCCGTCTCGACGTCGCACGCGATCCGGCCGGTGCCCGCGATCGCCAGGGTGAGGTCGGCGCTGTGCGACGCGCTCACCTCGACGCCGTCGGCCTCTGGTTTCCCGTCCGGGCGGTAGCGGATCTCGAGCGGGGTGTCGACGGCGCGACCGGCGGCCAGCGCGGTCTGCGCCCGCCGTTCCGTCGTGGTCTCGACGGGAACGCCCACCGGATCCGGTTCGACGACGATCGCGCGGGACGAGCCGAGCAGCCGTTCGACGGAACGCT
This sequence comes from Amycolatopsis azurea DSM 43854, assembly GCF_001995215.1. Lineage (GTDB taxonomy): Bacteria > Actinomycetota > Actinomycetes > Mycobacteriales > Pseudonocardiaceae > Amycolatopsis > Amycolatopsis azurea. Next base: position 29,110 of record NZ_MUXN01000028.1, on the reverse strand, counting down.
CCAAATAGGACCCGAGCATCGACGGGACCCAAGGCCCTTCACCGTCACGCTTGCGGACCGCGCGCAGCTTCAGCCCTTCCCACCGCTCGACGAGCTTACCGTCCGGGTTGCGGACGTCGAGGTCGTAGACGTAGCTGTCGCCGTCCTGCGAACGCTCGCGGGCGTCGAGGAGCACGTACTCCGGGTCCTGCTCGCCGGGCTCGGCCAGGTACAGCCGCTCGATCCCTTGCGGCAGCAGGGTCGCGTCCGGGACACAGCACTGGATCGCGTGCATCATCGCGTCGCGGGTGCCCGGGTCGGCCAGGAGCTGTTCCTGCGGGAGGAACGGCGCGAACCAGTCGACCTCGGCGCCGGTCGCGATCTCCGCGACCGCGTGCCGCGCACTCGCCCTCCGGTAGCCGGTGACGCGCTGGAAACGCTTGCCCTGGAAGAGAACCGTGCCGTACAGCTCGGTCGTCGGGTCGACCGGCACCGGCGGCAGCGCGACGTCGCGGACGACGGTCTCGCCGAGCGGATCCGGCCGGGAGAACCGCAGCCGGGCGCGGAAGTGGTCGGCGCTGAACCCGGTCTCCCCGCTGCGCAGCACCACGTCCACCGTTTCGGCGTCCCTGGCCAGCGCGGCGAGCCGGACCGTGGTCGACCCGCCCGGCGAGACGATAATCGGGCGCAGGAACTCGACGTCGGAGAACACCGGCGCCGGCAGGGTTTCCGCGGCCAGCGCGGCCTTGGCGACCTGGGTCATCGCCTCCATGCCGATCACCGCCGGGAACAGCAGCTGACCGTCGAGCAGGTGGTCGGCCAGATACGGGTCGCTGCCCGCGGAGAGGTCGGCCTCGGTGATCAGCTCGACACCCGGGTAGTGCACGACGGCGCGGTCCACGAAGCGGGTCAGCGGCAGTTCGCGCTTCTCCACCGGCAGGGTGGCCAGCCCCGCGGTACGACCGCAGACGACCAGTACCGAAGGGGCGGACGGATCGCCGACGACCTGGCGGAGGATCTCGATCCCCTCCTCGGTCGGGATGGGCGTGATGCCGTCGCGCATCAAAGCGCTGACGACACCGAGCTTTTCGCCCATCCCGGTACCGGACCAGACCGACCATTCGAGTGCGATCGCCCGTGCCTTCGGGTGCTCGCGGCCGAAGCGCACGGTCAGTTCGGTCATCCAGTCGTTGGCCGTGGCGTAGTGCGCTTCACCGCGCAGGCCCGCCCGCCCGATGATGCTGCCGAAGGTGACCAGCAGCTTGATCTTGTCCTTGTCGACGGCGTCGAGGACGGCGTTGAGGCCGCCGATCTTCGGCGCCAGGGTCTTGCGGAAGCTCTCCTCGGTCAAGGAGAACAGCGAGGCGGGCTCGTTGCGGCCCGCGCCGTGCAGCACCGCGGTGACCGGGCCGAACTCGGCCTGGACCCGGCCGATCGCGTCCGCGATCTGCCTGCCGTCGGTGACGTCGGCGCGTTCGTAGCGGTAGGTGATGCCCGCCGCCGCCATTCGCCCGAGGTTCTCCGACAGTTCGGCGTCGTCGGCCGGGTCGCTCCGGCCGAGCAGCGCCAGTTTCGCGCCGGAGTCCTTGGCCAGCGCCAAAGCGCTCTCCGCCGTGATGCCCTTGCCGCCACCGGTGACGAGCAGGACGTCGTCCGTGCCCAGCGGTGTCCCCTCCGCCTCGGCGGGGGTCAGCGCGGCGAGCTTCGGCACCATGCGGACACCCGCGGAGTCGTAGCGGACTTCGCTGAAGTCGTTGGTGGCCGAGACCTCGGTGACCACAATGGACACCGCGGCGCCGAGGGCCTCCGGGTCGACCGGGCGGACATCGGCGAGATCGACGATCGTGGTGCGGGCCGAAGGGTCCTCCAGCCGCAGCGTCTTCGCCAGGCCGGAAGCGCCGAATCCGTGCTGTACCACGACGAACCGCGTGCCGTTGGGCGCCGCCAGCACCGCGCGGCCCGCGTCGAGGAACAGGCCGACGTCGTTCACGTCGCTGTCTTCGTTCAGGCACAGGAGGACACCGTCGCCGACACCCGCGCCTGCCAGCGCCGCGCGCAGCGGCTCGGCCAGCGGATGGCCGTCCGGGGCGAACGCCGTCCACTCCGCTTTCGCAAGACCCGCGGTGGAGATGCCCGGCGTGAGGTCGGGCGCCGGCTTCGGCGCGACGACGTACTCGACGGCGAACGGCCGGACCCACGGCCCGACACCGGCGACCTCGGCCTGGTTGCCGTCGGCGGGTTTGGCGGTCTGCGCGAGTTCGTCGATCATCTCGGCGAGTTCACCGAGACAGACGGTCGCGAAGTTCGGCATGCCCTCCAGTGCCGGGCGGCCGAGCGCGCGGGTCACGTCGTTGACCAGCTGACCGACGGTGATCGACGAAAGGTGCAGGTCGTCGAGCGGATGCGTGTCGGCGGTGACCGCTTCGAGCGGCAGTTCGACGCGCTCGGAGGCGAGCTTGCGCAGCAGGTCGAGCGTGCTGCTGCCGCCGTTCTCCGAAGCCTCCCCCGCCGTGGCCTCGGCGGGGTCGGCTACCCGGTCGCGGGCCAGCTCGGCCCCGATCGAAGGCGCGGCCTCACACGGGCTGGCGAGGAAGGAGAACTCGCCGTCCACCGGCAGGGCCCGTACGACACGGCCGGCGAACAGCGCGGAGGTCTCCAGACGGACACCGAGCGCGAACGCGGCACCGGCGACCTTCAGCACCGCGGCCAGTGTCGGGCTGTCGGTGTCGATCGAGAGCACCGGCGTACCGGGCGCGATCTGGCCGAACAGCCCGGTGAGCACGCGGCCGGGTCCGACCTCGATCACCAGGTCGCTGCGCTCGGCGACCTTCGCGGCCGCCTCCCGGAACCGCACCGGCAGGACCACCTGGTCGCGCAGCAGATCGCGCAGGTCCTCGGCGGCGTGCAGGACGTCACCGGTCACCGTGGACACGACGGGCCGGTCGAGCCGGGTGAAGTCGATCGTGGTGAGTTCCCCGGTCATCGCCTCGGCGGCCGGGGCGACCGCGGGCGAGTGGAAGGCGTGCGAGACGTTGATGCGGGTGGCGGTGACGCCCTCCGCGCGGGCACGGGCGACGACCCGGTCGATCGCCTCCGACGGTCCGGAAAGGACGGTCTGCTCGGGCGCGTTGTAGCCCGCGATGACGACCTCTTCGCCCTCGGCGAGCCGCTCCGTGACCCCCGGCGTGGCGGCGATTCCCGCCATGGCGCCGTTTCCTTCGCTGGCTCCCGCCATCACCTTGCCGCGGATCTTGGCCAGCTTGAGGACTTCGCGTTCGGTCAGCGCGCCACCCCAGTGCAACGCCGTGAGCTCACCGAGGCTGTGCCCGGCGGCCGTCCGCGCCTCGATGCCGAGGCTCTTGAGGACGCGGAGCCCGGCGAGCGAACCGGTGACGATGCGCGGCTGCGCGACGTCGGTGGCGACCTGGTCGGCGCCGGTGGACAGGCCCGCGGCGCGGTAGATGTCGTCGGCGTGGGCGAAGCGTTTGCGCACCGCGCCGACCGTGCCCTGGCCGGAACCCTGACCGGGGAACAGGAATCCGATCTTCGGATCCGTCGAGCGGGCGCTGGCGAAGATGCCTTCACGGGAGGAGAAGACTTCCGGCTCGCCCTCGCCGAGGAGGTCGAGGAGTTTGGCCAGCTTGCGCTCGGCGTCCTCCGGGCTGGTCGCGACGATCGCCGCGCGGACCGGTTTCCCGGACAGTTCCGTGGAAAGCGTCCCGGCGAGGTCGGCGAGCTCCGCGAACGAAAGCTTCGGCACGACCTCCAGCAGCCCGGTCACCCGACCGCGCAGCGACGCGGCGTCGTCGGCGTCGAGGAGCAGCAGCTCGCTGTCCTGCCGACCGGCGACCAGGGCCCGGGTCTTCTCGTCGAGTTCCTTCCGCCGCGCCGCACCCGGCGCTTCGGTGACGGTGACGTGCGAATTGATACCGCCGAAGCCCATCGCGGAGACACCCGCGCGAACGGGGTGGTCCGCGGGCCACAGCCCGGCCTCGGCCGGGACGTACATCCGCGCGGAGTCGCCGACCAGCGACTCGTGCGGGTCGAAGTGACCGGTCGCGGGCGGGATGACCTGGTGGTAGACGGCGAGAGTGGCCTTGATCAGCCCGGCGACCCCGGCCGCGGCCTTGGTGTGGCCGATGTTGCCCTTGATCGTGCTCAGCGCGGCACGGTCGGCGAGCGGGTCGGCGTCGCGGCGGGCGGTGGAGAGCGCCTCGATCTCGGTGGCGTCGCCCAGTGCGGTCCCGGTGCCGTGGCCCTCGAAGTAGGAAACGGTCTCGACGCCGTAGCCTGCCTTCTCGTACGCCCGCTTGAGCGCGAGGCGGTGCCCCGACGCCTCGGGCCGCGTGATGCCGCCCTTGCCGTCGGAGGAGACACCCCAGCCGCCGATGGAGGCGTAGATCCGTTTGCCCTGCGCGATCGCGTCTTCCTCGCGCATCAGCACGAGCATGCCGGAGCCCTCGCCGGGCCAGAAGCCGTTGGAGTCGGCGTCGTAGACCTTCATCTCGCGCTTGGCGAGCGCACCGGTCTTGGCGAAGCCGATCACCTCGAACGGGTCGATCGACAAGTCGACACCGCCCGCGACGGCGACGTCGAGGTCACCCTCGGACAGCGCGTTCGCCGCGGTGACCACGGAAAGCAGCGACGACGAACAGGCGCCGTCCACGGTGAACCCGCCGCCGCCGAAGTCGAAGAAGTTGCAGACGCGGCCGGCGATCGTGTTCGCCAGGCCGCCCGCGAGGGTGTCCTCGTCGATCTCCGGGAACGGCGCCTTGTACTGCGCTTCGAGGTCGTGGAGGAACTCCGCGGTGTCGCCCTCGGCCCAGCCGCGCTCGGCGAGCGCCGCCGCGACCGTGCGGCGGACGTACGGCCAGCGCAGCCGCATGATGTTGGCGCGCGAGAACTCTCCGGTGAGGCTGTTGCCGATGACCACGCCGGTGGCGGGCCGCGGCAGCCCGTCGCCCTCGGGGAAACCCGCGTCCGCCAATGCCTGCGCGGCGACGTCGAGGGCGAGCCAGTGCGTGGTGTCGGTCGACCGGAACGTGCTGCCCGCGACCTTGTACTTGATCCGGTCGAACTCGTAGTCGCGGAGGACCGCGGCCTTCTGGGCGTAGAAACGGTCCGGCGCCTTGGGGTCGGGAGAGTAGTAGTCCTCGCGGTTCATCCGCTCGTCGGGCAGCCTCCGGAACGCCCGACGGCCGGCGAGGACGTTCTCCCACAGTTCTTCCGGGGAACCGGCGTCCGGATATCGGAGACCGATACCGACAATCGAAATCCGCTCAACGCTCATGCCACCGCACTCCCCTAGCTCTCAACCACTCAAGTCACGGAATCCGGTCTCGGCGCCGGGACTCTGTTCCCCAGGAACACGGGCGCCGTCCGCATCTGCAGTCCGGTCAAGCATGACCCTGAGCCGGGCTGACGGTCTTCTCTCATGTTGTTGAAGGCGGGCCGAAGCGCCATGAAAGGTCCTTTCCTTGCGAATTTCGCAGGAAAGGACCTTTCACAGCTGCCGAGACCGCCGAATTCGGCCGGTTAATTGCGGGCAGGAACCAGCGAGACGCAGTGAGCGGCGGCGGTGAAACTCGCCCACCCCACCAACTCGACCAGTTCTCGATCGTCCAGTCCCGCCGCCGCGACCAAGGCGTCGTCGACCTGGTAGGGCGCTTTCGCGACCACCAAGGCCAAGCGCACGGCGGGATCGCCCGCCCCGGCCGCCCAGGACCGGCTCGGCCCCGGTGGGGAACCGTCCCAAGTGGACAGTTCCCGCACCACGGCGTCCCGCACGGCGGAAGAGACCGCCAGCGATCCGAACGCCGCGGAAGCCCGCGAGAAGGCGTCCTCGACGTACGGATTTCCCGCCGCCCAGGAGAAGTCCCGGGAGCCCGCCGGCAGCAGGTCCAACGACTCGCCGGGCATCGCCCCGGACCCGGGCCGGAGGAGCCTGCCCAAGATCGCCTTCGCCTTCTCCCGTGCGGAATCCGGCACGGACGACGGCAGTGGAGACGTCCCCAGGAACACGCTCACCACCCGGTTCAGGTAGTGGAAGGCGAACGCGACCGCCGTAAGCTCCGTCCGGGCCGCGGGCGACAAGTCACCGTCCAGCGGGTCCGTGACGGCTTGCCCCGCCGCGATCGCCGAAGCCTCCGGGGAACGCCCGAGCGAATCCAGCGCCATCCCATGGACTTCGACACAGTAGGGACACGAGTTCCGCTGGGACACCAGGGAAGCGACGACCTCCCGGTCCGCCCGGCTCGTCTCCCCCGCCGCCACCAGCGACTCCCGCAGCATCACCCAGGCCGCCGCGAGCACCGGCGGGGACGGCGAATGCAACGCCACCGGCGGTGCCAGCATGCCGAAATCACGCTCCAGCTGACGGTAGACGTCGCGCACGAGCCCGGTCGCCCGGCCGAACGGAACCGGCCGGACGTGCCGGACTTCGCGCAACACCCGCCGCAGCGCGAGCCGCACCGGTTTGGGAGCCATGCTCAGCTCCCCGCCACCAGCGACAGCTTGCTGACCGCCCGCCGCCCGGTGATGGAACCGTCCGGGGCCGGAGCGCCGTAGGTGACGTCGACGCCGCGTGCCTGGAGCGCCCGCACGATCCCCGGGACCGACCGTTCGGCCAGCGCCGCGATCGTCATCGCCGGGTTCACCGTCAGCGCGCCCGGCACGGAGGCGCTGTCGGTCACGAAGATCCCGGGGTGGTTGCGGAGCTCGTGGTTCGGGTGCAGCGCCGAGGTCTCCGGGTCGTCACCGATCCGGCACGACGCCAGCGGGTGCACGGTGTACGCGCCGACGACGTCGTTGGTCCACGGCGCCACCTTCGCCAGGCCGTCCTTCTCCAGGATCTCCTTGCACTCCGCGTCGGCCAGCGACCAGCCGTGCAGAGTGTTCGGCGTCGGGTCGTACTTCAGCGGACCGCGGCCGAGCATCTGCTGCGAGATGCGGTAGGCGTTGCCGGTCGGTGGCGGCGTGCCGAAGACGCCCTCGTTGTCGTCCTCGGTCATCAGGAAGATGGTCAGCCAGGAGGCCCACTTCTTGAGGATCTCCTTCTTCTGCGTCCCGAACCAGCGGGGTTCGTCGCCGTCGGGTACCTGCGCGAGGATCGTGCCGAGACCCGGCGGGAAGTACAGCTGCTCCAGCGAATACCGCTCGTACTCCGGCAGCGAGCCGTCGAGCTTGTCCCAGTTCGCCACGGTCGGGCCCTTGCCGATGTGGTTGGCCTCGTAGACCTTGCCGTCCTCACGGGACAGCCCGAGCACCTCCCGGACCCGCTCCTCGTTGATGATCGCGGTGTTGAGCCGCTCACCGTTGCCTGAGAAATACCGGCCGACCGCGTGCGGCATCTCGCCCAGCGCCGACTCCGAACGCTGCAGGATCACCGGAGTCGCGCCGGCACCCGCGGCGATGATGACGATCTTCGCGTCGATCGTCCCGCCGCCGGACTGCACCCGGTAGTCCTCGTCGTCGACGATGGTGAAGTGCACCCGGTAGTCGCCGTCGTCGATGCGCTCGATCCGCTGGACCTCGTGCAGCGGCCGGATCTGCGCGCCGTGCGCGAGCGCGGCGGGCAGGTAGTTGGTCAGCAGCGAGCGTTTCGCGTCGAACCGGCAGCCCGCCATCATGAAGTTGCAGTTCACGCACCGGTCGTTGTCCACCGCGACCGGCGCCGGGTTGGCGGTCCGGCCGGAGTGATTGCAGAGCGCCCCCCACAGCCCGCCCGCGTAGGACACGTCGTTCCAGTCCTGTTTGGATACCGGGAGCGAGTCCGAAACCCGGTCGTACCAGGGCTCCAGCGAGTCCCGTGTGATCGTCGAAGGCCACATGCGACGGCCGATGCTGCCGTGGCGCTCGAAGACGAACTTGGGCGCCCGCGGCATCGCGGCGAAGTACACCACGCTGCCGCCGCCGACGCAGTTCCCGCCGAGCACGCTCATCCCGTCACCGACGACGAAGTCGAACGCCCTGGTGTACGACGAACCGAGCAGGTAGTCGTGCTCGAAGTCCTTCGTCTCCAGCCACGGCCCGCGTTCCAGCACGGTGACCTTCGCGCCGCCCGCGGCCAAGTGGTAGGCGGGGATGGAACCACCGAACCCGCTGCCGACGATGACGACGTCGGTCTTGTCGTAGGCAGTCATGCGGGGCTCCCGGAGGGCGTGGTGTCGGGGTGGAGTCGCGCCAGCTCGCGGCGGTAGGAGAATTTGGGGAACCGCCACAGGCCGTCCTCATCCGGCGCGGTGTAGCCCATCGCCAGCAGACCGGGGTGGCCTTCGGCGATGGCTTCGGCGGTGTGCTTGTGCGCCGCGCTGTCGAAGGACATGTTGCAGAACAAGGCGAGGCTGACCCAGCCGTCCTTCTCCGGATGTCCCGGCGCCGTCAGCGACCGCACGAGCGCCGTCCTGTCCGCGAAGGACAGCGCGACGAACGCCGGCAGCGACTCGTCCAGCGTGAGGTCGTGTTCCTTGGCGTAGACCTTCGCGTGATCGTTGAGGGACTGCGCCAGATACGGCAGCCCGACGGTCACCCCGGTCGCCTCGGTGTGCAGCAGTTCGAGCGCGCCCGCCACGACCGCGCCCGGCCCTGGCGAGGCGCCGGCGATCGCGTGATCGCCGGGGAACCGCTTCTCCCCCGGTACGATCGTGTCCGCGTAGGCCTCCAAAGTGGACACCTTGACCTGTTCGTCCGAATCCACGGAACCTACCTCCTGTTCCTGGTGTGCACGGTCATCGGCAATCCGCCGCGCACCCGCAGCGAGAGCATCGCCTCGGGAACGACGTCGTAGCCCGGGAGTTTCCTGAGATCGAGGTCCCGCAGGACCATCGTCAGCACGAAAACGGCCTCCATCACGCCGAGGCTGTTGCCGATGCAGAACCGCGGCCCGGCGCCGAACGGGATGTAGGCGTACCGGGGCCGCCCGCTCGGCCGGTCCGGATCGAACCGGTCCGGGTCGAACTTCTCCGGCTCCGGCCAGAACGCCGGATGCCGGTGCAGCGTGTAGGGCACGACGACGACGTCGGATCCGGCGGGGATGTGATAGCCGCCGATCTCGTCGTCGACCTGCGCCACCCGCGGCAGCAGCCACACCGGCGGATACAGCCGCATGACCTCTTCGACGACCCTCGCCGTGTACGGCAACCGGTGCAGGTCGTCGTGCGTCGGCAGCTGGTCGCCCAGCACCGCCTCGGCCTCGGCGCGCAGTTTCGCCGCGACGTCGGGATGTTCGTCGAGCAGGTGGAACGCCCAGCCCAGGGTGCTCGCCGTCGTCTCGTGCCCGGCCAGCAGCAGGGTGATCAGCTCGTCCCGCATCTGCTCGCGGGTCCCGCCGGTCGCGATGAGCCGCGAGAGCACGTCCTCACCGTTCTCCACCGGGTTCGCCAGCCGCTGTTCGACGAGCTCCTCGGCGATCCGCCGGAGGTCGGCCCGCGACTCGCGGAAGCGCAGCTGTTTCTTCAGCGGCGCCCACTCCGGGACCATGCTCAGCGTCACCGCTTCGAACATCGCCTGGTCCTGCACGGCTTCGAACGAATGCCCCAGTGACGTGAACCCGCCGAGGTCCGCGTCGAGCAACGTCTTGCCGAGCACGCCGAGCGTCAGCCCGGTCATCTCGTGCAGGATCTCGACCGGTCCTTCGGTGTCCCGCAAGCGTTTCACGAGACCTTCGACCTCGTTCGCGACGACCGAGGCCTGCCGCGCGATCCGCCTGGGCTGGAACACCGGCTGGATGGTCCGGCGCTGTTTCTTCCAGACCTCGCCGTCGCTGGTGAGCAGCCCGTCGCCGAGTGCCCGCCGGGCCTCCTGGAGGCCGATTCCCTTGTGGTAGTTGGCCGCGTTGTCCGCGAGCACATGTTTCGCCAGTTCGGGGTGGTTCACCAGGTACATCGTCTTGGGACCGATCGCGATCCGGACGACGTCCCCGTGCGCCTCCGCCGAATCCGACATGAGCGCCAGCCGGTCGGTGAAGAGCTTCTTCAGCAGACCGAAGGTCGCCCGGCGCGGCGGCCCGGGGGGCGCGAGACGCGCCCCCCGGGTGAATTCCGCGGCCTCGGTCATGCCGCCACGGCCCCGGTTTCCGTCTCCGGCTTCTCGGCCGGCTTCGGCAGGGAGGTGACTTCGGCCGACTTCGCCTGCTCGGCCTCCCACTTCTCTCCTGCCTTCTTGGAGAAGTGCAGGCCCCACAGGAACATCCCGCGGATGAGGCAGACCAGCGCGGTCGCCAGGAACAGGCCGTAGGCGACGTGCACGATCATGAAGAACCCGTACGCCAGCGCCACGCCCGAACCGAACAGGACCTGCGACGCGGGCTTCGACGGGGTCGTGCCCGGGTCGGTGACCATGTAGTTCGTGTAGAGCACGAACGCCACGCCGGTCATCATCCCGAGCGCGCCGGGGATCGCGGTGTCGAACACCAGGCCACGGATGATCGCCTGGAGTGCGAAGGTGATCAGCCAGGCGCCGATCAGCCACATCCGCTGGGTCAGCATCGCGTTGAGCACGGTGCCCGAGATCATGATGATGCCGACGATCAGCCAGCCGACCCACGAGTCGACCTGCTCGGTGAAGTGGTACGGCGGCGCGATGCTCGCCCACGGGAACACCAGCAGGATGATCGTGATGCCGAAGTTCGACGGGTTCATGTAGTGGCGGAGCCGTCCCCGCACCGGGGCCTGGAGGACCCACTTGGCGCCGACGGCGACCACGACGCCGAACATCATGACCAGCACCTGGTCGTTGACGTAGGTCAGCATGTTGAGCGCGAGACCGGTGATGTGCGCCGGGAAGAGGAACTCCACCAGTCCCTTGAAACCGTTGCCGCGGAAGCGGACGTCGCGGCCCTGGACGCGGGCCCCGATGATCTCCAGCAGGATTTCCGTGGTGTACGCCGTCGCCAGCGCGATGAACGGATAGGTGTAGGGCTGCTCGAAACCGAGCACGGTGTAGCCGATGATGTTGAAGATGGTGATCGAGATCGCGAACCGGCGTAGCGCCGTGATCGTCTTGTTGCTCTTCGGTGCCGCTAGTGTCTGCTCAGCCATGACGGTCACTTCTCCTTAGCCTGAGCGCCGAGCTGGAACGTGTGGCTGCCCGGGTTCAGCTGGACTTCCTGAGTGCGGATCTGCCCGGTCAGGTCGCGCCATTGCAGGTGCGCCTTCACCGGGCCGGTGACCTTGCCGAGCCCGATCTGGATCTCGTGGCTGCGCTTGCCGGAGTGCCCGCTGCCGCCGTCGACGCGGTCCATGTACTTCTTGCCGTCGGCGGTGACGACGGTGACCTGCGCGCCGATCGCGGCGGTCCCCGCGGCCTGGAGCGGGCCCTCGGACGACGCGTTGTCGTGCACCAGCTTCAGGTTCAGGTATGAACCGGAGTCGGGGCTGACGTTGTGGTAGAAGATCGGCTGCTCCCACTGGCGGGCCACGGCGAAGTCGAGCTTGCCGTCACCGTCGGCGTCACCGGTGGCGATACCGCGGGTGGGCACCGGGACCGCGAGACCGAGGCGCGGGGCCAGGTCGGTGTAGCGGCCGTCGGCGCTCTTGGCCCAGAAGTGCAGGGTGTGGTCGCCGCCGACGTCGTCACCGGCCCGCATGTTCGGCCAGAAGGTGGGGTGCTTCAGCAGTTCGTCGTTCGACGTCGCGAGTTCCTGCAGCTGCGGCCAGCGGTTGACGTCGCCCTTGACGAAGCCGGTCGCCTGCGTGATCACCGATTCGCCGCTGTTGTTGTAGTCGGCGATCTTGACGTCCCAGCCCCAGCCGGACCACGCGGTCCCGGCCTGTGCGCTGCGGTCCACCCACGGCGCCTCGCCGCCCTGCAGACGGCCGCGCAGGTCCGCGGTGTCCTTGGCGGTGTTCATGAACTGGAAGTGGCTTTCCTCGATGCCCCAGGACGTCGTGATGTTGCTGACGTACAGGTCGTAGAGACCGTCGTGGTCGAGGTCGGCGAAGTCGACGCCCATGCCCTTGAAGGAGTCGTTGCCGAGCACCTTCGACTTCGGTTCGTTCGGCCCGCGGATGCCCTTCACCTCGGCGAACTCGACGTGACCGGGGCGGGACTTGTTGTACAGCAGGCGGTCGTGCCCGAAGTCGTTGCCGATGTAGAGCTCCGGCAGGTTGTCGCCGTCGACGTCGGTGGCGCTGGACGCGAGCGACCAGCCGCCGCGGGCGTCGGCCGGGATGGCCTGGTCGTCGCAGACGAACGTGGCCGTCGGCTTGGCGCCCTGGGTGGCGCCGGTGAACCGGAAGATGTACTTGCCGCCGCTGTTGTCGGCGTGCGACATCGACTTGTTCATCTCGACCCCGCCGTCGACGCGGTCGTCCAGCACCGCGCTGTCGGGGAAGTAGTTGCCGATGAAGATGTCCTGGTGACCGTCGCCGTCGAAGTCACCGACCGTCGCGGCGTTGGTGTTCCACAGTGGACCGGCGTACTCGCCGTTCTTGGAGTTGTTGCCCGGCACCAGTTCCACCGGCTCGTAGGCCGACGGCTCCAGCTTGGTCGCGCCCGGCTTGGAGAGGAACAGGATCGGGGTGCGGCCCCAGTAGTAGGCCAGCAGGTCGACCCGGCCGTCCTCGTTGAAGTCACCCGGCACGCAGCCCATGGGCGCGATGTACTTGCCCATCGGCAGCGGAGCCGCGTCGAGCGCGAACGGCTTGTAGCGGTCGCCGCCCTTGCCCGGGGTCGGGGTGACGACCACCTGGTCGCTGCGCGGGTCCACGAAGCACAGGTCGTTCGCGAGCTTGTCGCCGTCGAGGTCGTTGACCGCGATCGCGGCGCCGACCGAGGAGATCCAGGCACGGATGTGCTCGTACTCCTTGTTCACCGTGCGGATCGACTGGCTCTTCGCGGCTTCCGGCAGGGCGATCGTCAGGGGTTCGAACGCGTACTTCGAGGCCATGGTGTCCGCCTCGGCGGTCGAGACCGTGGGCAGCTGCGCCACCACGAACAGTCCCGCCATCAGCAACAGCGCCACGATGCCCGCAAGCTGCTTGCGGAGCCAGCCCAAGGTCGCGGTCATTTACCTGCACCTCCAGAGAGAATCGCTTCGGCGATGCGCTGTCGCCAGGTTTCGAAATGCGGGAGTTCGCCGTCGACCACCACGGCCGGACGGACCTCCTGGGTGATGGCCGCGGCGCGCTCGGCCGGCAGCCCGCAGATCGCTTGCGTGGCGACCTCGGTCTCGGGGATCAGCAGCCCGGCGCGGACGCGGGCCTCGGCGGCGAAAGCGGAGCCCTGGGCCAGGTTCCCGCGGTGCTCACCGGCGAACTCGGCCAGCTTCAGCAGCTCGTCGGACGTGACACCGCACGCGTAGGTCGAGGCGAGCCCGATCCCCGCGTAGAGATCTCCGTGCCGGTGCTCGGGGAAACGCGCGACCGTGTCGGCGACGAGATCGACGTCGGTACCGCAGATGAACCACAGCGCGCGGCCGATGCCCTGGTCGATCGCGCGCAGCGAGTAGCCGTTGTTTCCGGGCGGCCACGAGAAGTCCGGGTCCTGGTACTGGCCGTCGACGTACTTCGCCGTCTTGAAGTACGCCTGGTGGAACCCGTACCCGTCGAGCACCAGCCAGCGCAGCAACGGGTCGAAGTCCCCGGCGGACGGCCAGCGGAAGCGCGGCAGCCGCGCCATCGCCCAGCCGACGCCGACGTAGATGATGTAGTCGTGCTTCTCACCGGGGCCGGCGAGAAAGTCCGCGATGTGCCCGCGACCCCCACCGGGCAGGCCGTCGAGCATTCCGTAACCCATTCCCGCGCCTTCGTAGGCGAAGCCGCGGTATTTCACCGGAATACGTTCCAGCCATTCTTCCGCCTGAGCGACGGAACGCGCTTCGACCGCGTGAGCGTAGCCGAGCAGGAATTTCTCGCCGACGGTCTCCAGCAATTCTTGAGCGGCTGGGCTCTTCTTGTGGAAACCGCGCTTGTCCAGCGACGTCTCGGAGACGTCCGGGGTGATCATGCGACGCCTGAACGTGCGCCAACCATTGCCCAACGCACTCTCCCCCTAACGGGTGGATTCGAATTCTGCGGACTGGTTAAAGGCTCACATGTGCGACGACAATGCAGCTACTCCACGGTTGCGCCCGCGGTTCTCCCGGTTTGCGGGATCGGGAGAACGCGGGAATAGCCCCGTGTTCAGGCCACCGCACGGAGGTAGTCGGGAGCGGGCATGGTCATCCGGTTGCCGGTGGAGACCGGGCCGCCGGCGAGCGTGATCGCCATCGGCGCGTCGGTCGGCCGCGGGGTGCGCATCGGGATCCGCAGATGGACCCGGCCGTACCGGGTGATGTCGACGCGGCCGGGCAAGGTGCCCACGGAGAAGGAAGAGGCCGCGGTCCCGGCGGCGTGCTCGGCGACCGCGATGACGGTCCACCGGCCCTCGGGGACGTTCTGGATCTCGATGTCGGCCGACAGGACGTTCGCCCTGCCACCGAACGCGACCGGGCCGCACTGCGGGATCGACTCGGCGAACAGTCCGATGAGGACACTCGCCGGGCCCGCCCCGCGCGGGGTCTCGACCCGGACGCTGACCGTGCCGGTGCCGCTGCGCATCGTCGCGCAGCCCATTCCGGCGCTGTGCAAGGCTTCCAGCGTCGGCAGCCGCTGGAAGTGCGGGGCCAGCGCGACGAGCAGCTTGCCGACCTCGGGGTCGCGGTACTGGGTCGGGGTCATCCCGACCGCGCGGGTGAACCGGCTGGTGAACGTGCCGACACTGCTGTAGCCCACACTGCACACGATGTCCGACACCGTCAGCGATGTCGTCAGCAGCAGTCGTTTCGCTTCGAAGAGCCGGATCGCGGTGAGATACCGGCCGGGGGTCACGCCGGTCGCCTTGGTGAAGATCCGCGAGAAGTGGAACGGGCTGACGAAGACCTCCGATGCCAGGTCGCCCAAGGTGATCGGGTCGAAGTACCTCGCGTGCATCGATGAGATGGCCTGCAGCACCGCGGGTTGCAGGGGGGACGCCGGCTCGGGGAGCCGACCGGATTCGATGAGGCCTTTCTCGTTCGCCGCCGTGGCGACTGTTCGTAGCTGCATCAGACCAACCTCGGATTCGCTGTCGCTTTTCCTCTGCACGCCAGCAAACGCGTCATCGATTTCGGAGTGCTCGACACGCGATCGAGAAGGGGACTGCCCAGGGTTGTCCGGGGCTGCGCGATCGGCAAACGGTCGAAGCGGTGGCACGAACGGAGAACCCGGTGCTTCAGACTCACGAGATCCGCCTTCGATCACGCGAGATCCGCCTCTGATCACGCGAGGTCGGTCTTCAAACACGCGAGAGCGGTGTTCGATCACGCGGACAGGTCGAGCCCAGTGCCGCGCCGCGTACACCCCCGGCGCCCCGACCGCGAAGTCCGGGAAGGCCTCCTTCACTACCTTCATTCGGTACCGCGGGTGAGCGCGTGTCGCGATCGACGCCTTGCCCTCCCTTGCCCGCAGTGCCACCGGCCAACGTTGCGAAAGTGGCTTTCGCAACGCCCCCGCCCGCCTAGAGGCCGACCACACCGAGCGCGACCAGGTGACCGAACACGGAACTCGCGTGATCAGAGACGGATCTCGTGAGTTCCGCCTTCAATCACGCGAGAGCGGTCTTCAATCACGCAGGCAGGTCGAGCGCGCATTCGCCGACGCCTACCTCGGCGGGCCACTGGAGCTTCAGCGCGCGGTCCACGCGGTCACCGGCGTCGACCGGGACGGCGTGCGCGGTCAGCCCCATGGCGCGGGCGACGAGGTAGAGCGTCTGTTGCAACGCTCCGACGTGCGCCAGTGTCGTGGCGTACGCGCCGCCGCCGAGCACCGACGCCATCCGCGGCATCCGGGTGGTCACCGTGATCAGCGCCGAGGGCCGCCGGTGGTTCCCGCCGCCGATCATCGCCATGTCGAGCATCGCGTCCAGATCGGACTCGTCGTCGTTGACCAGGCTGAGCCGGTGTTCGAGCGGATCGTAGTGGTAGATCCCGCGCTCCAGCCCTGAGCAGCGGTTGACCGAGATGTACAGCTCGAGCTCGTACAGGCAGGCCACGCTGAAATACGGCCGCTGCGACGCGCTGTGCGCGGGACCGTTCGGGAGATGCGCGGGCCCGATCGACCGGATCCGCGCGCCGCGGAACAGGAATTCGCCGATCTGCTCGGCGGACAGCACGCCCTCGGTGAACTCGGGGCAGGTGTGATCGCTCTCCAGCAACGCCGTCAGCGTCGGATCGGTCGCCTCGCGGTCGGCCAGGTCCGGCCGGTAGAGCGCGTAGACCGGTCTCTCACCGGTGGAAGCCTTGACCACCGGCGGTTTCCCGATCCCCGCCACGCCGGCCGGGCCACCGGGCCGCCAGGTGCGGCTCGTGGTGTGGAACAGCAGTTCGTCCGGGGACCACAGGCTCAGTTCTGGGTCGTCGTCCTCGGCGAATCGGCCGTGCTCCCCGGCGACCTGGACGACGCCCGCGGCGACGAGATAGGACACGATCGCGCTGACCACCCCGGGCGCGATCCCCGTCGTGGTCACGATCTCCCCGACCGACTTCGCCGTCGCCAGTGTCGCCGCGACGTGCACGGCCCACGGTTGGTACAGCACGACACGGTAGTGCGCGGACGGCGACTCCAGCCCCATCCCGTAGGCGTCGGAACGCAGGGAACTGAAGCGGGACAACCGGATCGGGTGGGCGGGCGGGATCTCCACCGGGGCGAACACCGGGGCGAGCGCCACCGGGATCACCGACAGCAATGGCCCCTTGCCGTCGGCGAGACCGAGCGAGTGCACCACGGACCCGCCGAGTTCCTTGAGCGCCCGCCGCAACGCGTCGGCCCCGTCGGCCGTCCAGCTCAGCTCGCCTTCGAGATCGGGTTCCCGCTCGACCGGCTCCCACGACGACGTCACGTTCGCCAGCGAGACCGGGCCCAAAGCCATCCGCCGCAACGATTCCCGGACCAGCGGTTCCGCACGATCGAAGTCGTACTCCCCCCAGCGCGTGACGACCACCAGTGAGCCGTCCTCACCGATTTCGACAAGACTGTCGTCGGTGAGCGACCACAAGGGGATCGGCTCGGCCACACCGTCGTGCGGTTCTGTCGTCAAGGGGTGCTCCAACTGCGTCTACAAGAACATGGGGAAGGGGTTCAGCCGGTCGTACGGGGTCGGCTCGGCGAGCCTGCCCAGGCGCACCGGCACGTCGAACAGCCGTCCGGGGGCGAAGCGGCTCCAGAACGGCCGCAGCCCGGGAACGACCACCCTGACCACCGGAAGATCGATGTCGGGCCTGGTCTGATCCAGCACGAGCGTCTCCATTCCCAACGCGGAAAGCTTGCGTACCAAGCACTCCACGTCGTCCCGCACGTCGGGCCGCCGGACGAACTTGAAGTCCGCGGCCCGTTTCGCCGAGCGTCCCGGCGCCGGCAGCAGATACGACTGGTTCGCGACCGTAGCGTGCCGGAGCCACTGCGCCGCGTCGGGATCGTCGAGTTCGACGTCGTTCGCGAGCACCGCCGGGATCATCTGGTTGAGCTCGCTGACCGCCCTCCGCAGCGCCGTCCTGGGGTCCAGGTGGGCACCGAAACCCATCATGACGTTCTCGCGCGGCCCGGCGATACTCCTGGACAGCGCGACCATCACCGGGACACCGAGGTCCGCGGTCAGGTCGAGGACCCACAGCTCCCGGCCCGCCCGCGCGTACTGGCCCACCATCTCCTCGGCCCACGGATCGTCGAAGGACGCGATGTCCACGCCGGGCACGGGAAGCCTGTTGTACCACCACATCGCGACGGCGTCGCGTTCGACGAGTTCGAGCAGCCCTTGCAGGACGGCGTCCTCGATGCTGCTTCCGGCCGCGCAGCCGTTGGAGTCCGCGCGCATGCCCTTGATCCCGCACTCCGGCGGCACCCCGTAGTAGAGGTACGCCGTCGGCATCAGCTTCCGGCGCTGCTGCGACAGCGACCACAGCGGCGTCCAGTCGACGGCGGCCTCGTCGTCGAACCGTTCGGGGACGTGCTGGAAGTTCGCGTGCCTGGCGTTCCATTCCTCGCGGCCGTCGTACTGGCGCTCGTCGAAGAGCATGCACGAGTTCGGGTGGATCGCGTCCGCGCCGAGCGCGCGGAAGGTGTCGCGGATCCGCAGTTCGTCGCCCTGGTAGTTGGCCGAGAACCGTTCGATCGCCTCGCACAGCGCGCCGACCTCGGCGTCGATCGGGCTCGCGCCCTTTCCGCCGTTGTCCCCGCGCAGCCCGGCCTGGAGCCCCGCCTCGCCGCGCACGCGGCGCGCGACGTTCAGCCCGGAGCGGTACGCGTTCACGAACGCGGGCGCCCTCGGGTCGCGGGCGATCTCCTTGACGATGCCGGTGACCGGGCTGACCAGGTGGCCGTAGCGGTCGAGCACCTCGACCGGGGTGAGCGTCCGATGCCCACCGCCGCCCGACGTCGCCTTCTTGGCCTCCAGCAGCACGACCGGCTCGGCCGTCCGCGCGGCGACGATCCCTTCGTCACCGCATTCCGCGCACTGCGGACGCCGCCGCAGTTCGTGCAGCCGCCCCTGGAGGTCGAGGGTGTCCAGGATCCAGACGGCCTGCTGCCCCGGGTAACGGTGTCCGGCCAGCCATTTGGACGCTTCGAGGGAGATCAGGTGCGACGCGGCCGCGGTCAGCGGCGGCACGGCGGGCATCGGGAACGCGGCCGGGCCGTCGTGCCCGAGGACCTCCTGCACGCACGCCTCCGCGTGCCGGTGCCCCCACAGCCGGTTGGTCAGGCAGTGCCAGCAGCCGGACCGCCCCGGCTGCATGATCGGGCCGATCCACACCTGCGAGCCCGACGGTCTGGCCAGCAGCCACGGCCGCCCGGTGCGCCGGTGCTCGGCGTCGATCTCGGCCAGCCTCGGGTCGAGGTAGTCGTCGCACAGCACGATGGCCAGTTCGGAGGCCGTCCCGACCACTTCGATGCCGCTCGCGACGAGCGCGCTCTCCACCTGCGAGGTGTCCACGCCGCGGCCGATCGCGGTCAGGCTCGCCGTCGCCGGCTTCTGACGGCAGGCCACCGCGGACGCGTCGAGCCCGCACGCGTCCCAGTACGCGAGCGCGCGTTCGTCCCCGGTGAGCTCGTCCGGGACCCGGACGGTGACCAGACCCGCTTCGACCAGCCTGGCCAGGACGCCGGTGACCTGTTCGGCGCTCATCCCCTCGGGGCAGGCGGACAGGAGGCTGTCGAGGTCACGGGTGCCGTCGAGCAGGGCCGCGACCGACGCGACCTGCGCGCCGCGCATCGCGATGACACCCTGTTCGGAGAACAGGTAGGCACCGTTGCCCTCGCTGATCTCCGCGCGCAGGTGCCGTTTGAACCCCAGACCGCCGCTGATCGAACCGGATCTGTTCGGGACTGCCTCGCGCATGGGAACCCCCGTAGGTCGGTGCGATCCCCGAATCCTGCTGCGCGGGGCCGGGTACCGGCCAGTGCGCGGTTCACGCCTCGGGCATGAAAAACCCATGTTCTTCCGGGACGCACGCACGCGGGACCTGGTGGACGGCTCACTGGCCCGGTGACCGGACGCTCTGTCACTGTCGAAGCACTGGGAAAACAGGCCAATACGCGTATCGAGCTGGAGGGCGCTTGCGATGTACCCCGGATCACGAGTAATGGACACGCGGCACGGCTCGGCACCCAACCCGATTCCGGCCCCGTCCGCAAGCCCCCTCCGTTTCACCCTCCTCGGCCCGCTCGAACTCGTGCGGGACGGAATCGACTACGCGCCGACGACGCCGAAGCTGCTGCAGGTACTCGCGATGCTGGTGATGAGCCCGGGGAAGATCGTGCACATCGACACGATCGTCCAGGAACTGTGGGCCAACGACCCGCCCCGCAGCGTCCGCACCACGATGCACACGTACGTCTACCAGCTGCGCCGGTGCATCGACGAGAACGACCTTGCCCCGTACGGCGAGACCATGCTGGCCACGAAACCGCCGGGGTACGTGTTCCGGATCGAGCCGGAGCAGGTGGACGTCTTCGAGTTCCAGGCGCTCCAGAAGGCGGGCCGGGAGCTGCAACTGCGGGGCGAGCACGCCGAGGCGGCGAAGTCCTTCCGGGCCGCGCTCGACCTGTGGTCCGGGCCGCCGCTGGCGAACGTCCACTGTGGACCTGTGCTGTCGGCGTACGCGGTCGAGCTGGTCGAACAGCGGCGCAGCACCCTGCACCTGCGGATCGAGGCGGACATCGCGGCCGGGATGCGGCACGAGCTGATCGGCGAACTGCGGTCCCTGGTCACCGCGAACCCGCTGGACGAGGCCCTGCACGGCCAGCTGATCCGCGTCCTCGGCCGCAGCGGCCGCCGATCCGACGCGCTCGCGACCTACCGCCAGGTGCGGTCGAGGCTCAACAATGAACTGGGCGTCGAACCCTGTGACGAACTGCAGATCCTGCACCACGACCTGCTTTCCGAGGGCGAGCCCGCGTGAAAACCACTGCTGTCACGGGAAACGAAAGTGAGGATCGACGGATGAGTCGTACCTATGGACAGTTCTGCGGTCTGGCCCGCGCGCTGGAGATCATCGGCGAACGCTGGTCGCTGCTGATCGTCCGTGACCTCGTCCTCGGCCCGAAGCGGTTCACCGAACTCCAGGCGGGCCTGCCCAGGATCCCGGCGAGCACGCTGTCCGCGCGGCTCAACGAACTCGAGCAGTCCGGGGTACTCCGCCGCCGCGTGCTCCCCCAGCTCGACGCCGCGGTCGTCTACGAGCTCACCGAGTACGGCAGCGAGCTCGACCAGATCGTGCTGGACCTCGGTCTCTGGGGCGCGCGCTCGCTCGGGCAGCCCGCTCCCGAGGACGTCTTCACGCTGGACGCGGCGATCCTCTCGCTGTACACGACCTTCCGGAGCGAGAAGGCCAAGGGCATCCAGGCCACCTACGAGCTGCACTACCCGGGCGGGATGGTCCTGCACGCGATCATCGAGGACGGCGCGCTCAAGGTCGCCGACGGCGCGCACCCCGGCGCCGACGTGCTCATCGAACCGCTGGGCCCGTACATCAAGGACCTGCTGAGCGGGGAGCTCACCGCCGACGACGCCCTGCGGACCGGCAAGGTCCGGATCGAAGGCGCCGTCGAATACCTGACCCTGTTCACCGAGCTCTTCCACATCCCCGCCGCGCCCCAGGCGTCCCGCGGGATCGTCGTCCGCTGAGCCATCCGGCGTAGTTCCCGCAGGTCGGATCAGCAATCCGGAGTAACGAAAACGGCCGGAACGCGAGTTATCTTCGACATCCATCGTCGGCCGGTCTTCGCCCAAGGAGCCTTTTCATGGCCTCACTCGATTCGCACCGTCCCGGCCTGCTCGCTTCGCTCAACGGGAAGTACCACCGCGCGGCGCTTCTCACCTTCGCGCTGGTGGTCGTCGCCCACTGGGCGGAGCACCTCGTGCAGGCGTTCCAGATCTACGCCCTCGGCTGGAAGACCGCGGACGCCCGCGGCGTGCTCGGCATCCCGTTCCCCAAGCTGATCAGTTCCGAGTGGCTGCACTACGGCTACGCGATCGTCATGCTGATCTTCCTGTTCGCCCTGCGCAAGGGCTTCGCCGGTCGTTCGCGGCAGTGGTGGAACCTGGCGCTGGGCCTGCAATTCTGGCACCACATCGAGCACCTGCTCCTGCTCATCCAGGCGCAGAGCGGCTGGCGGCTCGGCGGCGGCACCGCGCCGAGCAGCATCATCCAGCTGTTCATCCCGCGCGTCGAGCTGCACCTGTTCTACAACACGATCGTCACCATCCCGATGATCATCGCGATGATCGTGCACCGGAAGGCCTCCGCCGTCGAACGGCAGCTGACCGGCTGCACGTGTTCGCCCGAGAGCCGGCGTGAGCTGGCCACCGCGGCATCGTGACCCGGAGACTCTTCGCGCTCCTGGCCCTGGTGGCCGCTTGGCTGGGGGTCGCGGTTCTCTCCGCGGCCCCGGCCTCGGCCCACGTCG
This sequence comes from Amycolatopsis azurea DSM 43854, assembly GCF_001995215.1. GTDB lineage: Bacteria > Actinomycetota > Actinomycetes > Mycobacteriales > Pseudonocardiaceae > Amycolatopsis > Amycolatopsis azurea. The sequence continues at coordinate 7,214 of NZ_MUXN01000028.1, read as the reverse complement.
AACTCCTCGACTCGAACCCCGCCGACGGCGCCCGGCTCACCTCGGCGCCGCCCCTGGTCTCGATCACCCTGTCGGAGAACATCGGCATCCAGCCGAACTCGATCAAGGTCGTCGACACCCACGGCACGAACGTCGTTTCCGGACCGGTGTTCCAGCCCGGTGACATCGCCGAGCAGGTCGCCGTCAAACTCGAACCCGATCTCCCCGACGGCAGCTACCTCGTCGAGTACGCCTTCGTCTCGACCGACTCGCATCCGGTGCGCGGCACGCTCGCCTTCGTGATCGGCACCGGCCCCCTGATCACCTCGGCGGGCGCCGTGTCCGCCTCCACCGGCACCGATCCGGTGACCGACGCCTTGTTCACCACCTTCCGCTGGGGCTCCTTCCTCGGCGTCGCACTGCTCGGCGGGCTGGTGTTCCTGCTGGTCTGCCGCCCGGGCGGCCGGACAGACCCGGCCGCGCGGAAGCTGCTGACCACGGGCCTCTGGCTCTCCGGCGTCACGGCCGTCGCCGGGTTCCTGCTGCAGGGCCCGTACGTCGCGGGCCGCGGCGCGGGCTCGATCTTCGACCCGGCGCTGATCGAGGCGACCCTACGTGTGGCGTACGGGAAGCTCCTGCTCCTGCGCCTGGCCGCGATCGTCGCGCTCGCCGTCCTCGTGCGACGGCTGCTGGCGGAAGACCTGCCGGACCGGCTGCGGTCGCGGTACGAGAACCTCGGCATCGCGGCCGGGTTCATCGTGATGCTGAGCTTCTCCGCGACCGGGCACGCGGTGGCCGACAAGATCATGTTCCTCTCGGTCAGCGCCGACCTCGCGCACTTCGGCGCGATGGCCGTCTGGGTGGGCGGGCTGATCCAGCTGGCCGTGCTCCTGCGCGGCAGGTACTCGGCGGCGGAGGCCGAACCGGCGCTGGCGCGGTTCCACCCGATCGCCACCTGGTCGATCGTGATCATGGTGGTCAGCGGCGCCTACCTCGGCTTCCGGCTGGTGCCGTCGGTGGAGGCGCTCTGGACGTCGGCCTACGGCATCGTGTTCGTGCTGAAGCTGACCGGGTTCGCCGCGTTGCTGCTGGTGGCGAACATGAGCCGTAACGCGGTGCGCCGCGGGATCTCCGGCCGCGGCGGTACCGGCGTCGTGACCGCCGACCTGCGGAAACTGCGGGTCAGCGTCGGGGTCGAGGTGCTGATCGTGGCCGTGGTGCTCGCGCTGGCCGCGGCGCTGTCCTCGATGTCCCCGACCGGCTGATCACCGTTCGACGGCCACTTCCGGCGGGAAGAACGGCCCCCAGGTGAAGGCCCGGAGCCACGGCTCGGGATCGCCCAGCCAGTCCAAGTCGGCGATCTGGGCCGGGCTCCGGCGCCCGGCGAGCGACCGGTAGACGTCCACCGGCGAGCCCGAGAGCACCGCAGCGACCGGCTCGGTGCCGGCGATCCAGGTCGCTCCCTCGATCTCGATCCGCATCCCGGGCAGTCCGTGGCTCCCCAGTGAGGAGCCGAGGCCGCTGACGAGCACTTCGAAACTCCGCAGCCAGGCGGCGTGCGCCTCGGGCGGCGGAGCGCCGAGCGCGAACCGGAGATCGAGTTCGTGGGTGAAGGCGTCCATCACCATGATGTCGCCGCGGCTCTTGCCGTCGCCGTCGGCGGCGAGCAACGCGTCGGCCTCGGGTCCGCGCTCGCTCCACAGCCGCAGCAATTCGGCGGCCGACGCCCTCTCCGGAATCGGGCAGGGCTCGCCGCCGAAGCGGGTGATCACCCGATCGCAGATTTCGGTCAGATGTGCGAGCAGGTCCCGGACAGTCCACTGTGGACAACCCGGGACGGTCCGCTCACCCGAGCCCGCGTGATCGGCGATCAAGATCACGATGTTCTCTCTGACCTGCCGATATCCTTCGGCCGCTGTCGCCGTATTCCAGCCAGGGACCCGAATTCGGCTGCTCGTCACGCGGCCACCTCCACTCAGGGTGAAACGATGATCGCCCATTCTCCCACCGGGGGAAGGAGGCACCTTCTTCCCGTTTGCGCCCGACCGTTCGGCGCAAAGATCACCCACCCGTGACGCGTGTCCTCGCGGCTTCAGGCACACTGGACGGGAAAGCCCCGTGCCGCAAGGAAAAAATCACGCACCGGTGACGGATCGCCCACTGTGGAGGTGACCAATGGAAATGCCCGGCTTCGATCTGGCGTGGCGTGGCTTCAACCGCGCGCAGGTCCGGGAATTCGTTCGCGAGGTGGAGGCCGAGCTACGACGAGTCGCCGCCGAACGCGACGAGGCGATCCGGCGCGGGGAGGCGCTCGCCGCCAGGCTCACCGCCGCACAAGAGGAAAACCGCGAACTGAAGAACAGCGTCGACCGGATCAGCCGGGTGCCGATCGCCCCGGACGCGCTGCAGGAGCGGTCGCGCCGGATGCTCGAACTCACCCGTGAAGAAGCCGCCGACATCACCGCGCGTGCCGCCGAGGAGGCCGCCGAGGCCGAAGCGGAACGGAAACGGATCACCGAAGACTTCGAGCGCGCCATGACGCTGCGCCGCGCGGAGGCGATGCGCGCGCTCGCCGCCCGGGACGAAGCCTCGCAGGCACGAGCGCGGAAAATGCTCGAAGACGCCGCCGAACAGGGCGAGCGCCTGGTCGCCGAAGCGCGGCAGAAGGCCGACGTGGCCCTCGGCCTGCGCGACGACGTGCTGAAACAGCTGGTCGGCTGCCGCGAACTGCTCGCGGAAGCCGGAACGGTACTGACGATCACCGCCGAACCGGAAGTGCCCGTTCAGCGCCGGAGCAGGCCGGAGGCCCGCACCGGCACCGAAGCGGCCGCCACCTAGGCTTCATCTCCAGACGAATACACCACGGGCCGGATCTCCATCGCGTTGATGTGCGCGTCCGGGACCTGGCCCGCGATCTCGATCGCGCGCTCCTTGCTGTCGCATTCCACCAGGTAGAAGCCGGCCAGGTACTCCTTCGACTCCGCGAACGGGCCGTCCGTGACCACCGGGACGCCGTCACGCACCCGGACGACCGTGCTCTCCTTCGGCTCCCCCAGCGCCTGCGTCCCCAGCAGTTCGCCGCTCTCGGTGAGCTTCTTCATGAAAGGGTCGATGCGGGCGACCACCTCGTTGCGCTCCTCTTCGGGGAGGGCGTCCCAGGCGGTGGGGTTCATCGTGATCATGATCATGTACTTCATCGGTGTTCCTCCTGGTCGTCCGGCCGGTGCCCGGCCGCTCACGCGGGAGTCGGAGCCGCCGGATCGTCCTCGACATCCTGGCACCCTCGATTTTCACCCACTCGGGACGGATACGTGGGGAGGGTATAGTGGCGGCAGCAGTGAACGACGAGAGAGCGGGTGCGGGATGACGGGATACGGCAGCGAGCGGGAGGCCTACCTCAAGCGCCTGCGCCGGATCGAGGGGCAGGTCCGCGGGTTGCAGCGGATGGTCGAAGAGGACAAGTACTGCATCGACATTCTGACCCAGGTCTCCGCGGCCACCAAGGCGCTCCAGTCGTTCTCGCTCGAACTGCTGGACGAGCACCTCGCCACGTGCGTGGTCCAGGCCGCCGCCGCGGGCGGCGAAGAGGCCGACCTCAAGGTCCGGGAGGCGTCCGACGCCATCGCCAGGCTGGTCCGCTCCTGACCCGTTCCTGATCAAGCGACGCCGCGGAACCGGCGCAGCCGCAGGCTGTTGGTGACGACGAAGACCGACGAGAAGGCCATCGCGGCCCCGGCGATCATGGGGTTGAGCAGGCCGAGCGCGGCCAGCGGCAGCGCGGCGACGTTGTAGGCGAACGCCCAGAACAGGTTGCCCTTGATCGTGCCGAGCGTGCGGCGCGAAAGCCGGATGGCGTCCACGGCCGCGCGCAGGTCGCCGCGCACCAGCGTCAGGTCGCCGGCCTCGATCGCGGCGTCCGTTCCCGTCCCCATCGAGAGGCCGAGGTCGGCCTGCGCGAGCGCGGCCGCGTCGTTGACGCCGTCGCCGACCATGGCGACCACACGCCCGTCGGCCTGCAACCGCTTGACGACGTCGACCTTGCCGGTGGGCAGCACCTCCGCGACGACCTCGTCGATCCCGACTTCGGCGGCGACCGTTCGCGCGGATCCGGCGTTGTCGCCGGTCAGCAGCACCGGCCGGAGCCCGAGCGCCTTCAGGGCGGCGACGGCCTCGGCCGACGTCGGCTTGACCGTGTCGGCAACGACGACCACGCCCCGCGTCTCACCGTCCCAGGCGACGACGACGGCGGTCGCGCCACGGTCCTCGGCAGCTGCCTTGACCTGGGAGAACGCGTCGCCGACGGTGATGCCGAACTGGTCGAGGAGAGCGGGCCGCCCGGCCAGAACGGTCTTGCCCTCGACCTCGCCGACGACGCCCAGGCCCTCGACGTTGCGGAACTTCTCGACCGGCGGCAGCGCGCCCAGCCGGTCCTCGGCGGCCACGACGATCGCGCGGGCGATCGGATGCTCGGACGCGTGCTCGACCGCCGCGGCGAGCCGGAGAAGGTCGTCGTCGCCGTGCAGGTCGGTGACGCTCATCTTCCCGGCGGTCACCGTGCCGGTCTTGTCGAGGACGACGGTGTCGACCTCGCGAGTGGATTCGAGTACCTCGGGTCCTTTGATGAGGATGCCCAGCTGCGCGCCGCGCCCGGTGCCGACCAGCAGCGCGGTCGGCGTGGCCAGGCCGAGCGCGCACGGGCAGGCGATGATCAGGACCGCGACGGCGGCGGTGAAGGCGGCGTCCGCCCCGCTGCCCGCCCCGAGCCAGAAGCCGAGCGTGCCGACCGCGAGCGCGATCACCACCGGCACGAACACGGCCGACACCCGGTCGGCGAGCCGCTGGACGCGTGCCTTGCCGTTCTGCGCGTCCTCGACCAGCCGCGCCATCTGCGCGAGCTGGGTGTCGGCGCCGATCCGGGTCGCGCGGACGACGAGCCTGCCGCCGGCGTTGACCGTCCCGCCGACGACGGTGTCGCCGACGGTCACCTCGACCGGGACGGCCTCACCCGTCAGCATGCTCAGGTCGACCGCGGAGCCGCCGTCGGTCACGACCCCGTCGGTGGCGATCTTCTCCCCCGGACGCACGACGAACTCGTCGCCGGTCTTCAGCTCGGCGATCGGGACACGGCGCTCGGCCCCGTCCTTGAGGATGGCGACGTCCTTCGCGCCAAGTTCGAGCAGCGCGCGCAGGGCCGCGCCGGAGCGGCGCTTGGAGCGGGCCTCGAAGTAGCGGCCCGCGAGGAGGAACGTGGTCACTCCGGCGGCGACCTCGAGGTAGAGGTTGCCCGCGCCGGAGCCGCGCTCCATGGTCAGCGCGAAGCCGTGCCGCATCCCGGGTGTCCCGGCGGTGCCGAACAGCAGCGCGTACAGCGACCAGAGCGTGGCGGCGGCGACGCCGAGGGAGATCAGGGTGTCCATGGTGGCGGCGCCGTGGCGGAGGTTCGTCCAGGCGGGGCGGTGGAACGGCCACGCGCCCCAGGTGACGACCGGCGCGGCCAGGACCAGCGAGATCCACTGCCAGTAGGTGAACTGCCAGGCCGGGACCATCGCGAGCACGATCACAGGGACGGCGAGCGCGGCCGAAACCAGGAGACGCGTCCGCAGCGAGCCGGTCTGGTCCTCGTCCTCGTCCGCACCGGGCTTCGGCGGCTGGGCCGTGTAGCCCGCGGACTCGACGACACCGACGAGATCCTCGACCGAGACCGCCGCGGGGAAGTCGACCTGCGCCTTCTCGGTGGCGTAATTGACCGTGGCGGAGACGCCGTCGACCTTGTTCAGCTTCCGCTCGACGCGCGCGGCACACGAAGCGCAGGTCATCCCGCCGATGGCCAGTTCGACGCGCTGGGACCGGGACGTCTCGACGCTCACGGCATGCCTCCCATGTCGTGGCCCTCGTGATGCCCTTCGTGCGTGGTGGTCGGCTGGTACGTGCTGGTCGGGGCGGGCGGAGCCTCGTCCACCGGCCCGACGGCCGACCCGATCGTCCAGGCGACGACGAACACCGCGACCAGGGCCGCGGCGAACGCCGACACCTTGACGGCGGTGCTCACGAGACGAGCTGGTAACCGGCCTCGGTGACGGCCGCGTCCACCATCTGGACATCGAGCGCGGTGTCGCTGGTGATGGTTACCTTGCCGCTGGCGACGTCCACGTTCACGGCGCTGACGCCCGCGATCCCGCTGACCTCCTCGGTGACGGAGGAGGCGCAGTGCCCGCAGGACATGCCCTTGACGGTGTAGGTGGTTTCGGCCATCGGTACGAACTCCTCTACAGGACAGGCGAAGCGATCACTTCCTTTATACCCCATGGGGGTAGGGGTGTGCACCGAGGGTGCGGGCACACTGCGGGAATGAGGAAGATCTCCGCCATCGGCATCGGCGCCGGCGACCCGGACCACTTGACCGTCCAGGCCGTCCGGCGGCTGAACGAGACCGATGTGTTCTTCGTCCTCGACAAGGGTTCAGAGAAGCAGGACCTGGTGGGCTTGCGCCAGGAGATCCTCGACCGGTTCGTCGAGCGGCCCGGCTACCGCGTCGTGCGGGCACCGGACCCCGAACGCGACCGTACTCCAGATGACTACCGGAAGGCCGTCGCGGACTGGCACCGGCTCCGCACCGACGTCTACGAGAGCATGATCGCTTCGCTGGGTCCCGATGAGCGGGGCGCGTTCCTGGTGTGGGGTGACCCGGCGCTCTACGACTCGACCCTCACGCTGCTGGACGCCGTGCTCGCCAGGGGGAACGTCGAGTTCGAGTACGACGTCGTCCCCGGGGTCAGCAGCGTGGCCGCGCTGACGTCGCGGCACCGGACCACGATGAACCAGATCGGCCGGCCGGTGCTCGTCACGACCGGTCGGCGTCTCGAGGCCGGCTGGCCCGCGGACGTCGACGACGTGTTCGTGATGCTGGATGCCCAGTGCACCTTCTCGCGGTTCGTGGACACGGGACTGGAGATCTACTGGGGCGCGTACCTCGGGACGCCCGACGAGCTCCTGCGCTCCGGTCCCCTGACCGCCGATCTCGCCGAGGAGATCCGCACGGTTCGCGCCGCGGCGCGGTCACGGAAGGGCTGGATCATGGACATCTACCACCTGCGACGCCCCGTCCCCTCCCGCGTTTAGTCCTCTGGATGCGCCCCGCCTCCCCCCTCGCTTAGCCCACCTCGCGTGCTCGTCCCCGTAACTCGCGTGTCCGGAGCCGTAACTCGCGTGATCGGAGGCGGATCTCGCGTGTGCAG
>NZ_MUXN01000027.1:393040-530351 GCF_001995215.1 Amycolatopsis azurea DSM 43854 | reverse complement strand
CGGACAACCGGGGGAAGCTCACACAGCGTGAGCGGAGGGGTCGGGTCCGAGCCGCTCAGGGGAGGCCGGCCGTCGAGCAGCGCTCGTACCTCGGCCGCCTCGGGCGCGCTTGCTTCGGTATACGCGGCCAATGCGGCTTCGAGATGCCGTCGTGCTTCACCGTCATTTCCCGCGGAACGGTGACATCTGCCCAATCCGTGGTGTGCGCGGGCGTACTCGTGCAGATACCCGAGCCTGCGTGCCAGTGACAGGGCTTCCTCGTAGAGTGCGATCGCCGCGGTGCCGGATTCCGTGTCCGCGAAGTCGTTGAGGGTGGTGACTTCGACGTTCGTGTTCTTGCCGGAGCGGGCGAACTCCAGCGCGCGCCGGAAGTGGGCACTGGCCTCGTCGCCTTGTCCCAGGCCCGCGTAGACGTTGCCCAGGGCGGCCAGTACCGGTGCGCCCAGTCCGGGTGACTGGAGGTCGAGCGCGATCTTCCGGCTTTGGGTCAGGAAGGACAGCGCGGACCGGTGGTCGCCGCTCCAGCTGTGGTTGGTGCCGAGGTTGCAGAGCGCGATCCCTTCGAGCAGGGCATGGCCGGTCCGCCGGGCGGCGTCGAGGGCGAGTTCGTAGTGTGCCCGGGCGGCTCGCCGGTGTCCGCGCAGGTCGTTCACCGAGCCGAGACCGTCGCGCGCCATGCTTTCGAGGAGATCGTCGCGCCGGGCGAGGGCGGTGGACAGGGCCCGGTCGAAGTGACCGGTCGCGTCGCCGTAACGACCGAGCCGGAACAGGGCCATACCGGTGGCATGCGCGGCGAAACCGTGTTCTGTCGTGTCGGGACGGGCCAGTCGCAGCGCGACCGTGTGGAGGGTGAGCGCCTCGTGGTAGTGCGCCCCTACGTACAAGTAGCGCCAGAGCAGCGATGACATGCGGATCACGTGTCCCGCCAGCGCCGGTTCCGGAGAGAGTGTGGCCAGGGCGAGCATGGTGGCGCGTTCGTCGTCCAGCCAGGCGCGGGCGTGGTGATAGTCGGGAAAACGCGGCTGCGGCCCCGAGGACGTTCCGGGCGTCGGCCGAAGGTACGGCTCGTCGGGCGACAGCAGGTCCATGGCCGCCGATCCCCAGCGCAGGTAGTGATCGAACAGCCGGGTCTTCGCCGCCAGGCGGGTGGCCGGGTCGTCGGTCGCGTGGACGAGTTCCACGGCGAAGAGCTTGACGAGGTCGTGCAGGCGGAAGCGGCCGGACGGTGTCTCCTCCAGCAGGTTGGCCGCGCACAGCGCGCGCAGCGGCCGGGAGTCGCCGAACAAGGCGACCGCCGCGGCCTTGGTCGTCTCGCCGTCGGGCAGCAGACCGAGAAGGCGGAACGCGGACGCGCACCGGTCGTCGAGGGAGCGATAGGAACCGGAGAACACGGCACGCAGGCTCGCGGACAGTTCCCCGGTGTCGAGCGCGTCGAGCCGGTTCTCGTGAAGTTCGGCGGCCAGCGCCGACAGCCGCTTGCCGGGCCGGGCGGTGACCCGTGCGGCGACGATCGCGACGGCCAGGGCCAGCCCGCCGCACTGGCGCAGGATCTGCTGTGCCGCTTCGGGTTCCTCGGCCAGGCGGGTCGTGCCCAGCTTCCGCACGAGCAGTTCTCTCGCTTCGTTCTCGTCGAGTGGTCGGAGCGGCAGGGCTTTCGCGGCGTGGGCGGTCAGCAATCCGCCGAGTTCGTGCCTGCTGGTGACGAGAACGGTGCAGACGGGTCCGCCTGGCAGCAGCGGGGTGACGTGGCTGGTGTCCCGGGCGTTGTCGAGCACCACGAGCATTCGGCGCTGGGCCGTCAGGCTCCGGTACAGAGCCGCCTGGGCATCCGGGTCGGCAGGGATCGCCGCCCCGGTGACGCCGAGAGTGTCGAGGAACCCGCGGATGACGCGCTCCGCCGGAACGGGTTCGTGCGTCGGGTCGAAGCCGCGGAGGTCGGCGTAGAGCTGGCCGTCGGGGAATTCGCCGGCGTGGGCGGTGGCCCATCGCACGGCGAGCCAGGTCTTCCCGAGCCCTCCCGCACCGGAAATCACGGCCACGGTCCTGCGGGCGCCGAGCATACGGTCGAGGCTTTTCAGTTCGCTTTCGCGGCCGACGAACGACGTCGGCGCGGCCGGAAGCCGCCGGGGGATCGGCTTTTCGCCGGACTGCCGTTCCCCGGCCAGGATGCGCTCGTGCAGCCGGCGCAGGCGCGGCCCCGGATCGGCCCCCAGCTCCTCGGCCAGGCGGGAGCGGACTTTCTCGTACTGCCGCAGCGCGTCGGCCGGTCGCCCGGCGAGGTGCAACGCCTCGATCCGCTGGGCTTCCCGGCGTTCCTCACCGGCTCCGGCCGGTGGCGGGCCGGCCAGGACGGCGTCGTGATCGCCCAGCCGCAGCCGGAGGTCGTCTCGGTCGAGTGCAGCCGCTTCGCGCTTGCGCTCCAGCTCGTTTCGCACGCTGTCCGCCCACGGCGAAGTCATCTCGGCGAGTGGTTCGCCCCGCCACAACGCCAGCGCCTGGTCGTACAGTTCGAGCGCGGCGTGCTCGTCCGTCGTGCTTTTCGCACGCCCCGACAGGTGCTCGAACAGGTGCACGTCCACCGTCAGCGGGTCGGCCACGAGAACGTATCCACCGTGGTCGTGCTCGAGCGAAACACCGTCCAGCTTCGCCAATGATCCGCGCAGTCTCGACACATACGAGTACAGAGCCGTTTTCGGCCGTCGTGGTGGCCGTTCGCCCCAGACCCGGTCGACCAGCGTGCCGACCGGCACCACGCGCCCGGCCTCGATCAGCAACACCGCCAGAACGTCACGCTGACGCGCGTGTCCGACGTCGACCCGGACCCCGCCGACGACGACCTCGACGGCCCCCAGCACCCGTAGCTCCATCCGCAACCCGCCTTCCCCTCCTCAGACCTAGCGGATCGTCCGAGCCGGGGCAAGCGCTCCAGCCCGATGATTCAGTGCCCCACCTGCTGATTCAAGGGTTCTTCAAGGTCTGCTCCCGGCCCGGCGGTGATCCTGATGGCCGGTACTGGCCGGCTCACTCCGCCGGCGGTGAATTCTTCCGAGGGGAGCGGACATGGTCGCTATCTGGGTGGGGCTCGGCGTTCTCGTTGTGGTCATCGGTATCGCCGTGGTCACCGATCTGCGTGATCGCGGCCGCGGCGGGACCCGGAGGTTCTTGTTGCCGGGCTGGGCGTCCCGGCGCGCGGACTACACGGAGAACGACCTTGTCCACGGGCGTGCCCTGCTGAAGTCGCCGCGCGAGGAGGCCGAGGAACACCGGCGGCAGTATCGTTCCGGCGACGAGTGACGCCCGGCGGATGACAAGCGAAAGGTAAGGGCACTTCGTCATCAGAGTCGGTCTGAACGCTCTTTGACACGGGAACTGTTTCTGTTGGCTTTTCCTGTTCGTCGGTCCCGCTCGACAGTTCCTCGTCGTGTCCGGCGCCGACGGTTTCCGCCCGCTGTCGGAAGAGGAGCGTTCCAGAAACGCGCCCTCCGCGAATCCCGCATTCTCAGCACACAGCTCCAGCACGCCCTCACGTCCCGGATCCACATCGAACAAGCCAAAGGCTTCCTCGTGCACCAGGCCGACATCTCTCTCGATGACGCCTTCCGCCTCCTCCGCGGCTACTCCCGCCGCACCAGCCGACGCCTCGTCGAGGTCGCCCACGACGTCGTGACCAAACAACTCCCAGTCACCGACCTCACCCGGTACGACCCCGACGACGACTGACACAGTTCGCAATCGCCGTGCTTCGGCCACGTCCTGGGCATCGTGCCTTACGCGGCGACGCTCCCCGCCGCCCAGATCCACGTTCGCGGTCGTCCCGGTAGCGAGCCCGCCGTGCGTGGTCAGGACCGGCCCGAGGACACCGGCCAGCGTCGGTGCTCGCTGTCGATGACGAACTCGTGCGCGTGCCGGTGACCTCCGTCGGCCGTGACGGCGTCGGCGACATGGCCGGGGTCGGCGTGCCCGGCGGGGTGGGTGTGCTCGAGAACTACGGGATCGTGCTGCGGCCAGGCGCGCAAGGCGATCACGATCCCGGTGGCGGCCGGCACGGCCAGGACGATCCACGTCGGGGTGAAGCCCGCCTCGGTCGCCACCCAGCCCGCGATCGGATAGGCCGGCAGCCAGCACGCGTGCGAGAGCGAGAACTGGGCCGCGAACACCGCGGCCCGGTCCGTCGCCCGCGACGACCGCCGCAGCACCCGGCCGACCGGGGTCAGGGTGAGGCCGGTGCCCGCGCCGATGACCGCCCAGACGGCCAGCGCCGCGGGCCAGCGCCCACTTCCGCTGTCCACAGTGGACAGCAGGATCGCGCCGGTCATCCCGGCGCCCAGTACCGTGGCGCCGGTCAGCATGACCTCGCGTTCGGCGATCCTGTCCAGCACCTTGGGCAGGACCAGTGCGGAGATGATCGTGCCCACACCGTTGGCGGTGAGCAGCACCGCGACCTCCGCCTGGGATTTCCCGAGAGTGTCGCGCACGTAGTTGACGGTGTTGACCATCACGACCGAACCGACCGCGGCGACCACGAGATTCAGCCCCATGACACCGCGCAGGCGAGGTGTCATGACGAAGATCCGTGCTCCGGCGAAGGTCCGTTCCCAGATTCCCCGCCGCTCGCCGCGGTGGGTGTCCGGGATCCGCGTGGTCAGCACCAGGACGGCCGAGACGACGAAACCGATCGAGGTGCCGGTGAACAGCCAGTGGAAACTGACCAAGCTCAGCACCGCCGCGGCCAGGGCGGGGCTCAGCAGGCTCTCCATCGTCGACGCGAGCTGCGAGGCGGACAACGCTTTCGTGTACTCGCGTTCGTCCGGGAGGATGTCCGGCAGCACGGCCTGGAAGGTCGGGGTGAACGACGCCGACGCCGACTGCAGGATCACGATCAGCACGTAGATCTGCCAGACCTGGTCGATGAACGGCAGCGCCAGCACGACGGCGGCGCGGACCGCGTCGAGGGTGACCAGCATCAGCCGCCGAGGCAACCGGTCGGCGTACGCGGCGGCGACCGGGGCCACGGTCACGTAGGTGACCATCTTGATCGCCAGCGCGGTGCCGAGCACCCCGCCCGCGCTCGGACCGGCCAGCTCGTAGGCCAGCAGGCCGAGCGCGACCGTGGTCAGCCCGGTGCCGACCAGGGCGACCACCTGCGCACCGAACAGGTGCCGGTAATCCCGGTGGGCGAACAGCGACGCCACGGTTCACTCCCTGCGGTCCGGATAGGCTCGGGCGAAGAGCCAGAGCCGATGATGGGTGCTTATGTACGCACATGATGACACGGGTGACCAGTGGGGCGCACTGCCCGACCCCGGGCAGATCGAGATCGCGTCCACCGCGATGCGCATGCTGTCCGATCCGACCCGGATGCGGATGATGTGGCTGCTCAGTGGCACCGAGTACGACGTCAACAGCCTCGCCGCGGCGGTGGACATGGCCAGGCCGGCGGTGTCGCAGCAACTGGCGAAGCTCAAACTCGCCGGGCTCGTGTCGGTCCGCCGCGACGGGCGGCGTGCGCTCTACAGCACCCGCGGCGGGCACGTCCGCCGGTTGCTCACCGAGGCGCTCAACGCGGCCGAGCACCACCTGTACGACCTGCCCGACCACGACTGACGCCCCGACGTGATCTCCGTCGCGCCGTGGGATCCTGCGTGCCGGTGCGGCTCGCAGTACCGTGATCGTCAACGGAAAACAGTGGAGGTCAGCTCATGTTCTGGACCATTGTCGGCTGGATCCTGTTCGGTCTGATCGCCGGCTTCATCGCCCGGGCCTTGGTACCGGGTAAGGACGACATCGGCGTGCTGCGCACCATCGTGCTCGGTGTCGTGGGATCCGTCGTCGGAGGCTTCTTGTTCGGTCTGCTGACCGTCGGTCTCCGCGGTTTTCAGCCCGCAGGGTGGATCGGTTCGATCATCGGCGCGATCATCGTGCTCGTGATCTACAACAAGGTGACCGGCCGGAAGAGCCGCCCTCGCGCTTGACTGTAGACGTCCTTCGCGAGTTCAAGGCGCCGGAATCGCTTCCAGGAGCCAAAGCCGGTCTCGCCGAGCGGTCGGGTGTCTGTCAACGCCAGGTCCGCTCGGGGACACAGGTTCTCGAAATCCTTCCTCAGGTACAGACCGGGTGGCGTGCCGGGTTCGACGACTTCGGGTAGCACCGGTTCCACCACCAGAAGCCTGCCGTGGGACGGCATGGCCGCGCGACAGTGGCGATCGCGCCGAGCTGACCTGATACTCGTCCGCCGATAGGTGGACCTATCCGACCGGCTGTGGTCCGGCCCCGGGCGTCGCTCTCGGTTCAAGACCAGCGCGTGGTGTCTCGTGCTCCGGTTCGCCGGGCCGTCGTCGATACCGGTCGTACTCGGCGCGGATGCGACCCGGGAACGGATTGCCACAGCTTTCGCGTCACGACGTGAGAATCGCTGCCTCTTTTCGAATCGTTCACAGCCAAGAAGCCCCGCCGCGAGCGCATGTCCTGCCATGCTTTCACAGTCGCGGATGTCTCTCATGGCATCGCCGGAACCAAGGAGGACAGCGGTGGGGGAGACCTCGTCGTCCGACAACGAGTTCTGGATCACCCGGTCGCCGGATCGTCGGCTGGCTCGCTGGGTCAGTTTCTATCTGGCCTTCCAGCGAAACACACCCGTGCCGGAAACGCGTACGGTGGCCGCCTTGAACTCGGTCGTGGTGGTCATCGATCTGGACACACCGGTTCGGCATCAAGTGGCCGACCCGCCGCTGGCGGCGATTTCCCCCGTCGTCGGCCTGTCGCACAAGCCGATGTCCTACACGCGGGTGGGCCGGGAGCGAGGAATCGTCATCGAGTTGACCCCGCTGGGCGCACGAGCGCTCTTCGGTCTGCCACTGCGGGAAATAAGTCGTACCAGTGTGGGATTCGACGACCTCTTGGGTCCACGAGCCAGATTTCTCCGGGAAGAGCTACGGGAGGCGCGGGATTCGAATCACCGGTTCCGGATTCTCGACCGGTGGTTGTCGAGCCGGCTTCTGGACGAACCGGAATTGCCTGGGCCGCTCGACCGCAGTTGGCGGAGCCTGACCAGGTCGGGCGGGGTCGTCAAGGTCGGAGACCTCGCAGAGCGGGCCGGCTTGAGCCGGCAACACCTGACCACCCGCTTCCACCGGGAAGTCGGGCTACCGCCGAAAACCGTCGGCCGGATAGCCCGTTGCCACCAAGCCATCCGGCTCCTGACCGGCACGAACCCGCCACCGCTGCCCAGGCTCGCCATCCTGTGCGGCTACACCGATCAGGCGCATCTCAATCGTGACTTCCGCCTGTTGATCGGTGCCACCCCGACAGCGTTGCTGCGACCCGGAAGTGCGACCGATCTCTACCTCGGCAGCCTCATCAGCCTGCGCCCCACCCCGCTGACCGGCACAAGGCTGGAAGCAGGATGTCCCCTTTTCTAGCCCGAGCCACAGCCGGCGGTCATCCACGTCCCGGCCCGTCCGGGATCAGGCTCAACCGCGCCAGCATGGTGAGCTGACATTCTTCCAATATCGGAATTGGATTCATGGCTAGCCTTGGGCTCCCGTATTCGGTGACTCGAAAGGAAACCCATGCCCTTCAAGGCACGAATTCGCTCCCTCCTGCTCGCTGTCGGTATCGGCTGCGGTGTCGCACTGGTTCCCGTCGGTATCGCCCTCGCCGATGGCGGCCAGCCTGTGGCCCAGATCGCCGGCCCCGCGGGCTCTCCCAAGGCGGAAGCTCGGGTGCTGAGTACCGCCGAGGCATCGTCTCCGAGACGGGCCTGCAACACGACGGTCGAGCAGCCCGGCGGCATTAACACCACGATTTATGTGTACTACAACAACTGCGGCACGATTCGCCTCCTTCTCACTCCCAACAGCCGGGCCGTCGCATTCGACGGCTCTTACACCTACGTCGGGTCCTGTGCCGCGGTCCCGGGTGGGACCATCGTCCGCTGGACGGTAAGCCCGAGCCAGTTCCCGCCGGTGGCGACCAACAACTGGGGACTCACGAACTGCGTGTGACGGTTCGAATCTCCGTCGGCGAAGAGGTGCTCCACGTGTCGAATGCGCGCGGAGCACCTTTCCGTGGCTGTCCGCCCACACCGGTTCAGGGCCTGTGGGTGCCAAGCCTGCGCGGCCGAACCGCACTCACTTACAGTTGGTAGACGGAGTGCCATGAGACCGCGCGATCTGTGAGACGACCGCGACGTGGATCACCCTGCTGTCAGGTGTTTGTCTGAAACGCCGGGCCTCGCGTGAAGATCGTGTCAACGCCCTCAGGTTTCCACGGCGGGGAACCCCAGCCTGGGCGGCGTGAGTATCACTCTTTCGCGCAGTGCGCCCGTCGACCGGACGGAGCGGCATCGGCTTTCGGTGGTCGGCGGGCTGGCCGCCTTGTCCCTCGACGCGATGGCGTCCGTTGCCTACGGCCCGGAGGCGATCGTGATCGTGCTGGCCGTCGCGGGCGGCGCCGGGCTCGGCTTCACGGTGCCGGTCACTCTCGCCATCGCGCTGCTGCTCGGTGTATTGACCCTGTCGTACCGGCAGGTGATCGCGGCGTTCCCGGACGGCGGCGGCGCGTACGGGGTCAGCCGTGCCTACCTCGGCAGGCGCGCCTCGCTGGTCGCCGCGGCGTCGCTGATCGTCGACTACGTGCTCAACGTCGCCGTCTCGGTGGCCGCCGGGGTGGCCGCGCTGACGTCGGCGTTCCCCGAACTGCTGCCGTACACGATCTGGCTCTGTCTCGCCGTCCTGGCGCTGGTCACGGCCGTGAACCTGCGTGGTATCGCGGAAAGCGCCCGCGTGTTCATCGCGCCGACCGTCGTCTACGTCGGCGCGATCCTGATCGTCGTGGTGGCCGGGCTGATCCGGGCCGAACCGGCGGCCGCGATCGCCGCGCCCGCACAGGCACAGCACCTGCAGACCGTCGGAATCCTGCTGCTGCTCAAGGCTTTCGCCAACGGCTGTGCCGCACTGACCGGGGTGGAGGCCATCGCCAACGCCGTGCCTTCGTTCCGCAAGCCGAGGGCGCGGCGCGCGCAGCGGGCCGAGATCGCGCTGGGCGCGTTGCTCGCGGTGATGCTGCTGGGGATCGCGGCACTGATCGAAAAGTTCTCGATCCACCCGGTCGACGGCGTGACGGTGCTGTCACAGGTCACCACCGCGGCGCTGGGCGACGGTTTAGGCTTCTACGTCGTCCAGTTCTCCACGGTGCTGCTGCTCGCTCTGGCCGCCAACACCTCGTTCGGCGGGCTGCCGGTGCTCGCGCAGTTGCTGGCCAAGCACAACAACCTGCCGCACGTGTTCGCGCTGCGCGCCGAACGCCAGGTGTTCCGCTACGGCGTCGGCTTCCTCACGATCACCTCCGCGATCTTGCTGATCGTCTCCGACGGCGACATGAACACCCTGGTGCCGCTGTTCGCGATCGGCGTGTTCGTCGGGTTCACGTTGTCGCAGTTCGGCATGGTCAGGCACTGGCGTAAGCATCGTCCTGACGGCTGGGCGGGAAAAGCCGCGCTGAACGGCTTCGGCGCGCTCCTCACCGCGAGTGCCGCGATCGTGGTCACGGCGACGAAATTCGGCGAAGGCGGGTGGCTGATCGTGGTCACGCTGCCGCTGCTGGTGCTGATCATGGAGTGGGTGAACCGCAGCTACGACCGTATCGGCCATCGCCTCGAACTCGGCAGGACACCCACGCCGCCACGGCCGTCGCGTTCGGTCGTCGTGGTTCCGGTCCACACCGTCTCACGGTTGACCCGTGACGCGCTGGCGGCGGCGCTGTCGCTCGGCGACCGGGTCGAGGCCGTGCACGTCACCCACCCCGACGAAGAGAGTTCGACACGGGATTTCGTCGAGGCGTGGGAAAAGTGGCACCCCGAGGTGCGCCTGGTGCAGCTCTGCGACGAACGCCGCCGCCTCGGCGAGCCCTTGGTCGAGCACCTGACCTCGGTACGGGATCAGCATGTGTTCGTGCTGATCGCCGAGGTCGAACCGGAGCGCTGGTGGCAACGGGTCCTGCAGAACCAGCGTGGCGCCGTGCTGGCCAGGGCGTTGCGGCGCCGCTCCGGCGCCGTGATCTGCCGTATGCGGTTCCGCCTCGGCGATCACTGAGATCCCGAAAAGGGGGCCGGGACGGGTGATCCCGGCCCCCGCTCGTCAGGCCTGGTGCTTGTCGAACAGGGTCAGGCGTTCGCTGTAGGTCCACAGTTTCCGGACGCTGTCGGGATCGACGGCGGCGGACGCCGCTTTGGCGGGCAGGCGACCGTCGTAGTAGCCGCCGTTGAGGACCTTGGCGCCGGGGTCGGCCAGCCGGGCGACCGGCTCGGCTCCTTCGACGACCGGCCGGCCCCGGTAGCTGTAGCAGGGAAGCATGCCGGTCGCGATGATGCCGGGATGGACGCTGACCGCCTCGCGCACTTTCGGCCTCAGCTCGCTGAGTGCGGTGGTCATCATCGTGAGGGCGAGTTTCGACTGCGCGTAGGCCGCACCGCGGTTGTAGCGGCGTTTCCAGTTGATGTCGTTCCAGTTGATCCGCCCGCCGCGGTGCAGCGAGGAGGACACGTTCACCACGCGGCCGACCTCGGAGCGGCTCAGTGCGTCTTCGAGTAGCCGGGTCAGCAGGTATGGGGCCAGGTAGTTGACCTGGAAGGTTCGTTCGTGCCCGTCCTTGGTGATCACGCGGCCGTGGGTGCCGGTGGTTCCGGCGTTGTTGACCAGGACGTCCAGGAAGGGGAAGAGTTCGGCGACTTCCACGGCCAGGTCGATGACTTGGCGCAGGTCGGTGAAATCGGCGACGGCGGGCTGGAACCGGCGGGCGTCGACACCCGAGCCGAGCAGCCGCTGGTAGGACTCTTCGCCTTCTTCCCGGGTGCGGGCGTGCACGATCACTGTGCACTGCTTGGCGGCGAGCAGGCGTGCGGTTTCGTAACCGATGCCTTCGGAGGTGCCGGTCAGCAGGATTGTGGGGCTTTCGTTCATGTTCCATCCACAAAGGACTCAAGGGCGCGATCGGCGCCAGGGGCCGGATATCGGTGGCCGCCCGATGAATCGCCGAGAGCCGGCGGTATCACCGACCGGCACCGGATGAGGCGGCCGGTCGTCGTGACGCACGCCCCACGCGTGCCCGCGAACGCCACCTTCGCCCATGGTTCCCAGCAAATCCCGCCGGAATCCTGGTGGCAACATCCGGCGATGGGGTTTTACGGTTTCCTTCCGTCTCGTCCGGCCGTATCGGTGCCGCGTCCGGGGCGCTGGTGGTGGGGCGGTTCCGAGGGTGTTCGGAAGCGACGTGTCAGTGCCGTGTCAGGGCGGTGACAGCACCGGCGGCGAGTGTGGCCGCATGACGAAGAACGGGTTTCCGTGACGCAGGCCTTGCGGACTCACTAGTTAGCGCTACTATGTACCGGTACCCAGTGTTGTTAAGTAGTGCGAGGTGGCCCGTGGGCAAGCAGATGACGGAAATGCTCAAGGGGGTGCTGGAGGGCTTCGTCCTGGCGATCCTGTCCGGCAGGCCCGCGTACGGCTACGAGATCACTGCGTGGCTGCGGGATCAGGGTTTCGCGGACATCGCCGAGGGCACCGTCTACGCGCTGCTGGTCAGGTTCGAACGACGGGGGCTGGTGGACGTGGAGAAGGTCCCGTCGGAGAAGGGCCCGCCGCGCAAGGTGTACACGCTCAACGTGCAGGGACGGCAATACCTCGAAGAGTTCTGGAGGACCTGGGGCTTCCTGGCAGAACGCTTGGAACAGCTCCGCGAAGGAGGAAAATGACCATGTCGGACACAGAAGAAGGTGGCTTCGTCTCGAAGTTCCTCACCCTCGTGATCGGTGACAAGCGGCGCTGGCGGCAGTACAAGGCACGGGTGAAGCAGTTGCCGCCGGACTATCGCGCGGCGGTCGAGGGGATCGAGCGGTACCTGATGCATTTCGGGCCGATGGACGGTGACAACTCGGCGTCGCTGTTCGAGGACGTCGCCGATCTGTTCGAGCGGGCCGCGGCGGACGGCACACCGATCCGCGAGATCGTCGGCAGCGACCCCGTGGAGTTCGTCGAAGAGCTGATCCGCAACTACGACAAGGGCGGGTACGTCGCCCGGGAACGGGAACGACTGAACAGCGCCATCAGCCGCGCCGCCGGAGAAGGAAACGGGGCCGTCTGATGACGACACGGCAAATTCACGTACGAGACCTGGAGAAGTCCTACGGAAAGCTCCACGTGTTGCGAGGAGTCGACTTCGAGGTGGAGCGGGGCAGCATCTTCGCCCTCCTCGGCTCCAACGGCGCCGGCAAGACCACGGTCGTGCGAATCCTGTCCACGTTGCTCAAGGCGGACGCGGGGACGGCGAGCATCGGCGGATTCGATGTCGTCACGCAGGCGGCGGAGGTGCGGGAGTCCATCAGCCTCACCGGGCAGTTCGCGGCCGTCGACGAAATCCTGAGCGGCCGGGAGAACCTCGTGCTCGTCGCCAAACTGCGGCATCTGAAGCGGCCGGGCGAGATCGCCGACGATCTGCTGCGGCGTTTCTCGCTGACCGACGCGGCCGCGCGGAAGGTGTCGACGTACTCGGGGGGAATGCGCCGCCGTCTGGACATCGCGATGAGCCTCATCGGGAATCCGCCGGTGATCTTCCTGGACGAGCCGACCACCGGCCTCGACCCGCAGGCGCGCGTCGAGGTGTGGGAGGCGGTCAAGGAACTCGCCGGACAGGGCACGACGGTGCTGCTCACCACCCAGTATCTGGAGGAGGCCGAGCAACTCGCCGACCGGATCGCGATCCTCCACGAGGGCCGGATCATCGTGAACGGCACCCTCGCCGAACTCAAGAAGCTGCTGCCGCCCGCGAAGGTCGAGTACGTCGAGAAACAACCCTCGCTGGAAGACGTCTTCTTCGCCATCGTCGGTGCCGACCGCAAGGGCGGCACCGTCCACACGGAACGATAGGAAACGACCATGACCACCCATGTCCTCGGCGACACCACTGTCCTTACCGGACGGTCCCTGCGCCACATCGCGCGCAGCCCGGACACGATCATCACCACGGCCATCATGCCGGTCGCCATGATGCTGATGTTCGTCTACGTCTTCGGCGGCGCGATCAACACCGGGTCAGGCTCGTATGTGAACTACATGCTGCCCGGGATCCTGCTGATCACGATCGCGTCCGGAGTCGCCTACACCTCGCTCCGCCTTTTCAATGACATGAAGGGCGGGATCTTCGAACGCTTCCAATCCCTCCCGATCGCACGATCCGGTGTGCTGTGGGCGCATGTGCTGACCTCGATGGTCGCGAACCTGATCTCGCTCGTGGTCGTCGTGGGCGTCGCCTTGCTCATGGGGTTCCGCTCGAGTGCCGGAGTGCTCGACTGGCTGGCGGTCACCGGCATCCTGCTCCTGTTCACCCTCGCGTTGACCTGGATCGCCGTGATCGCCGGCCTCACCGCGAAATCGGCCGAAGGCGGAAGCGCCTTCTCCTACCCGCTGATCTTCCTGCCGTTCCTCAGTTCCGCCTTCGTGCCCACCGGCACCATGCCCGGACCGGTGCGCTGGTTCGCCGAACACCAGCCGGTGACCTCCATCGTCAACACCATCCGCAACCTGCTCGCCGAGCAACCGATCGGCACCGACATCTGGACCGCCCTCGCCTGGTGCGCCGGCATCCTCGTCGTCGCCTACGTCTTCGCCGCGGTCGCCTACCGCCGCAAGATCTCTTAGCCGCTCACTCCCTCCGGTCCGGGAGGGAGCGCGGCAGGAGCCGAACGGCATGCTCGGGCGAGACAAGGACATGGCCGCCGTGGCCGGCTTGGTGCGTTCGCCCGGAGGCTGAGCAACGAGTCGTCTGCCCTCGGCACACCGGAAACGTGGTCACCAGCGCTAGGTCTTCCGCTTGAAGGTGAATGTCAGCCCGCCCTTGCCTGCCAGTTCGCCCCCGGTGCCCAGCAGCGACAGGTGACCCTTCGCGCTGATCTCGACTGCCACCTGGATCTGGTCGAGCGCGAACCCTTTCTGCGGCTCCGGGGCTTTGTCGATGACGGCCTGCATCGCCTCCAGAAATCCGGCGACCCTGGCCTGCAGTACTTCGATCTTGACGCTCTCTCTGCCGTAGGCGAAGTCGTTGGCGCGCCGGAACAGCGAGCGGTCCTCATCGTCTTCGAGTCCGAACACGCGGATGCTGTCATCCGCTGTCGTTTCGTCGGGCATCTGCCCCCGCCTTTCCTTCCGCGGTGCGGAGATCGGTGTTGCCATAGGCCACATATGCGAGGCCGAGCGGATTGAGAAAGGAGGTGAGCAGCCGCTCCCGGGCCAGGTGCACGGATTGGCCGAACGGCTTTTCGTCCAGCAGAAGACCTCGGTAGAACTCCTCGGAGAACGCGGCCGCGAAGTCGTCCGGGATGGCTATCTCGGAGCCTAGGAAGCCGCGGTTGCCGTTGCCGAGGAAGAGCTTGGGGAACCCGATCGAGGTCATCGCGTCCACCATCGAGCCGCCGCAGGCGTTGAGCACCACCAGCGGCATGTCCTGTGGGCGGCGCTGTTCCGGCGAGGCGAGGCTGACCATGCGCTGCGCGAGATCGCGCAGGGTCACGCGAAGATCGCTGCCTCCGCCGCGGAGCTGGAGCTCGTACTTGAGCGGGCTGGTCCGCGTGCTCGTGTAGCAGTGACAGGCGAAATGCTCGAGTGCGGGCGCGGTATCGGGACATTCTGCCGCATCGGGGTCGAAGAGCCGCTGGGCGAACTCGTCCGCATCAAGCGGGCCCGACGGGAGAGGGCCGAGGATGGCGGCCTTGGCCGCCGCTTCGGAGGTGAGCCAGGCGAGTTCGGCTTTGGCGCCTTTCAACCCGTCGTGCTGGAGGTAGCGGATGCGCAGTTTGCCGTCGGTGGTGGTCGCCAGCACCGGGTTCTCGTCATGGACGGGCAGTTTCAGTCGGCGCCGGACCACGCAGGAGAAGCCGATGAACGCACGCAGCTTCTTCACGAAGTCGTCGCCGTCGGCGATTTCGCGGTCGCACCCGTTCATGTCGAGCAGGGGCAGGAATTCCAGCGGCAGCAACTGTTTTTCGTCACCGAGACACTCGATCACCGGCAGGTACGCTCGGTTGCGCCATGCCGGAAGTGCCTTCTCCCAGAAGATCTGCAGTGCGCGAATCTCCTCGGCTTCGTGCCCGAACAAGAGGAAGATCATCGTCCTGCCGGTTTCGCCGAGTATCTCCGCCAGCTCCTGGAGATGCCGCGGATCGCCTGTCCCATGCAGATCGGGCTGCGCCCGTTTGAGCGCGGTCAGACCATCATTGAGTTCCTTCCTGGCTTCACCGATGGCGGAGTCCTCCAGAACATGAGTGAAATCCAGCACGCCGCGAAGTGCGGACTTGCACGTGATGCGCGTTCCGCCGGGGGCTGCGGCGATCCGGATGGTCACGGCGGCGCCTCGGCAGGTGTTCATCGGCCGCCCTCGGGCCGGGCCGCGACGGCGAGCACCACCGACTGGATCAGCCTGCCCGCCTGATAGAGCTGGAGCCACGCTTCATGCTCTCCGGCTTCTTGCACATCCAATGCCAACGCGAACTGGGCTTCACCCCGCACCGGGAACACCCGTATCGAATGCCGATGCGGCGAGGGGGACAGCGTCGCGCTGTCGACCACGATGTCGAACGGGACCTGATGCGAGGTGGTGCCCTCCTCGATGTTGACGGGTTCGAGGATGAACAGGGCTTCGCCGTCCTTGCCGCGCTCCGGGCCCGCCTGTCGAGCACGCTGGTCGGCGAACACGGAGACGGCCAGCAGGACGACGGAGCCCGCGACAGCGACGATCCTGCCGTCTTCGGCCAGCACTGGTTTGTTCTCCGCTGGGTGCACGGCCAGGAACCCGGTGAAGTTCGCGAGCGCTGGGCCGGTCATGGCGGTCGTCATCGACTCGTCGACCGAGGTACGGAGCTGCGAGCCGAGTATGTCGATCTTCTCGTCCAGCCGGGTCTGCAGGTCGGGGACCACCTGCCGGACGACCTCGCCGGAGATGCGGTCGAGCTCGTTCGTGCCGATGTCGAGCAGGGAGATGTCCTGCAGCAGCTCCTGCTGGCGGCGGGCCGCGCGGGTGAGCTGTTCGTCGACCTTGGCGACGATCGCCGTGCTCAGCTCGTCCCGGATCGAGTCGACGGCGGCCGGTTGAAGCGCGGGCACCGAGGCCTCGTCCCATTCGATCACCTGGTTGCCGACGAAGTCCTGAGGTCGGCCGATCAGCCGGTCACCCAACAGCACGAATTCGGCCTGGCTACGGGGACGCGGCAGGTGGAGCGCGCGGACCAGGTCGAAACGGTAGACACCGAACGCGGCGGCGCGAGCATCGCAGGCGCGGGTGACCTGGACCCGTCCGGCGCACACCGCCCAGACACAGGTGAGCGCGGCGACCGCGACGGTCAGCAGCTTCGTGCTGACCGGCAGCGGGCTCAACGCGAACGTCACCACAGCACCCAGCGCCGCCGCCGCTCCGAGCCGGGATAACGAGATCCACCACTCCAGCCGTTCGGTCCGGCGCAGGATCGGCGCGGGTAGCACCGCCGTGAGCCGGGACCAGACCGCGGCGAGCACGACGCCGTGCACACGGGTGACTTCGGTGGCGACCATGGTGGCCGTCCTCGGGGCGAACGGCCGCGTGATCGCGCGAGTCCGGGCCAGGTCTTCGGTCAGCGAATCCTCGGGCCACCGCCCCATTGCCTCAAACCGGTGACGTTCTTCCTCGTACTCTCGACGCTCCCATTCCCTGCGCGCGTATTCGCGTTCCCAGTATGGGTCGTTCGAGTCCGGCGGAAACTCGTGGTCACGGGAAGGCTCCAGGTGACCTCGAAGTCGGCTTTTGAGCGATTCCGCGGCCCGATACTGGTTCGCGAGTGTTCCGACAGTGGGCCGGAATAGTCTCATGGCAGCGGACTGGCCCACAATTTGGCAGCCTGACAACAGCAGCAACGACAAGATCGCCCCGGAAAGCGTCGAACCGGCCAGTGTCAGAGCCAGCGCGGAAATCGCGACGGCGACCGCGAGGCCGAGCACCTGGATCGGCACGGGTAGCGACGCGCCAGGCCCTGGAATGTCGTTTCCTCGCGGAATGGCCCTGATCACCTCCCAGATCACGTCGCGGAAGACCACGCCCGTTCCTGCCAGTAGCAGGACCGCGCCACCTGCGAGCAGCCACCAGCCGGACGCGGTGCGGCCCGCGGAGAACTGGGTGATGGTCAGGTCGGTGTAACCGATGAGTGCCGCCGCGCCCGTACCCACGCCCACTGTGGCGAGCAGTCGCAGCAGCGGATCGTCGATCTCGAATTCGAAGTAAAGGTAAGAGATTCCGATCGCCAGTACGGCGGCGACGATCGTGATCCAGGCGAACCAAGTATCGCCCGCCATGAACTCGATGGCGACGATGGCCACGATAATCTCTGGCAGAACGATCGCGAGAGCCGTGTATCCGGCGATGCGGAGCAGGCGCCGCCACTTCGACCGTGCTTGGATCATCGGCACATTATCGAGAAACGAACTTTGGCTAGACAGGGCCAAACGGGTCGTTGCCTATTGCTGCTCGATATCGGTGCGGGAAAACGTGATATCGAAAAGGTCGGAAAAAGGTGGACCTGAGCGGTTGTAGGACCGGCCCTGTACGCCCTGTACTTGCCGATAAATGCATCCGTGCAGTTCAAGGGAATCGGTGGTGACCGCTCGTCGTCCGGCACGTTCGCGTCTCGTGCTGGTTCGCTTCGTCCATCTCGCCGTTGTCCCGACATCATCGTCGCTACGGTCAACCGCTCCGGCTGACGCCGACCCTGTCCAGGTAATCCCGCACGGCAGTCCTGCTCGCGCCGGGTGCGCGCAGCGCGAGGTAGCCGTCAGGCCGCACAAGGACGAGGGTGTCTCCGGTGACGCCGTACGCGGTCCGCGCGTGCCCCTCGATGTCCACCAGATCGGCACCGCTGCCCGGCGCGCCGACCGGCACCGGCTTGACGAGTCCACGGTAGGCGGTGCCGACGTCCCGCAGCGGACCGGCGCAGGACTCGCCGAAGCCGAGCAGGGTGAAATGCGGGCCGCGGAAGGCGTCGAACAGCCGCCGTGGTGCGCCGGAGCTGTCCACGCAGGGCGCGTCGGGGGCACGATCACCGGCGCGTGGCCCATTCCCGGCGTCGCCGTCGACGGACAGCGAGCTGGCCGGGTAACCGAGCCCGAGCTGCTGGCCGTCCGGGGGCGCGCCGTCCGCGATGTCCGTGCTGCCACCGTTGACGAACCGCTCCGCGACCCTGCGCAGCCCGTCGGCACTCACGCCGAGCGTCCACGCGGCGACCGGGAGCCGCTCCTCCTGGTAGCTGTCCAGCAGCGACTCCCGCGCGCCGGAACACACCATGGCGAGCTTCCAGCCGAGGTTGTACGCGTCCTGGATGCCGGTGTTCATGCCGAGGCCGCCGGCCGGCGGGTGCACGTGCGCCGCGTCGCCGGCCAGCAACACCCGGCCCACCCTGAACCGGTCGGTCATCCGCACGTTCACCCGGTACGTGGACAGCCAGCTTGCCTTCGAGAGCCGGATGCCGTGCCCGCCGGCGAGATCGTCCACGATCCGCTGGAAGTACGGCAGCGAGGGTTCGGGGAGGCTGCCCTCCGCGCCGAAGTCGCTGAACGGTACGGCCTGCAGTTGCCAGGACCGCTCGTGGCGGAACGGGCACAGGGCCAGGAACCCGCGCCGGCGGACGGTCCACTGGTACCAGGCGTCCGGTTCGAGCCCGTCGAGCTCGACGTCCCCGAGCAGCATGGCCTGCTCCCCGGTCTCGCCCTCGAAGCGCACGCCGAGTGCCTTGCGCACGGTGCTGCGGCCGCCGTCGCAGCCGACCAGGTAACGCGCGGCCACCCGCTCGCCGGTGTCCAGCACCGCATGCACACCGTTCGCGGACTGGCTGAACTCGGCGAGGCCTGCGGCCAGTTCCACCCGCACGCCGTTCTCGGCGAGCCGCGCGCGCAGGATCCGCTCGATCCGCCACTGCGGGATCAGCAGCCCGCCGTCGTAGGGCCGATCCGGTGTGGGTGCCCGCTGGGCGTGCGGGTCGGCCTCGGCGACCAGGTCGCCGTCGAGGTACCGCCGGTGTGGCAGGTGCCGGAACCCGTAGTGCAGCACCTCGTCGGCGACACCGAGGTCGTCCAGCACCTCCTGGGTGCGTGCGGTGAGCCCCTTGCCGCGCGAACCGGGGAAGTGCTCGCCGGCTCGGTCGACGATGCGCACGTCGACGCCCCGGCGGGCCAGTTCGATGGCCAGCGTGAGCCCGGTGGGGCCGGCGCCCGCGATCAGGACGTCGGTCACCGGTCACCGTCCTGGCGCACTGCCGGCGCCGATGCGGCTTGCATGTTCGCCATGACACCCTCCCTGATCCTGTGCGGTCACTGAGTCGATCGGCGGTGACGCTAGCCGGTTTCCGGGCAGGATGTCCTGGTGCTGGAGGTGTAGACGGGGTGGATATCCGCCTGGGAAATCTCCACCGCGTTTCCTACCGCTAACCGACGACACACCCGGGGTGGTGTTCGTAGCGTCGTCGTCAACGGTTATGCCGTCGCGATAGTGACCATCGAAGGAGCACCACCCATGTTGATCGGATCCCTGGTGACTGCCGCCGGCCTGTTCTCCGGTGTGCCAACCGCGGTGTGGCTGGCCGCGGCCGTCCTCGCCGTGGTGGGCGTGATGGCGTTCAAGACGCGGAGGCGCCGACGGCGTTGACCACCGCGATCGTTCTCTCACCCTGGTCGCAAGGCTGAGGCCGTGCGACCAGGGTGATGTGGCTTGCACGAGTGATCGATCGGTGTGCTGTGGCCTGCTCATGAGCGTTCACCGCAGCCGTCGGGCTAACACCCGCACTGGCCACGACCCTGACCGAGCCCGGTGCGCCAGTCGAGCGGCTCGCTCATCGTCAGTTCGGTGTCGTGAGTTCCAGCGGCGGTCACGAGGCTGAAACCGCGGTGTGGATTCCCTGCCGCAGCGCGGTCACCTCGGTGATGCGGTTGTGGCGGTGGGCCGGCCCCTGGCCGCGCGAACTCGACCTTGTCCCCACGCGGCATAGCGGGATCCGGTTCGGACGCGGCACCTGGGGCGGCGTCGCAGGCGATCGAACAGACGATGGACCCGATCGGCCGCGTTTATTGGCAGATAAGGCAAATGTGGCGCGATCGAGTCTCCTGTCGAGCAGGCCTTCTCCGTTGGCTTCGGAGCAGGGTCTTCGAGGCGCAGCCTGAACTGGTCCGCGGGAGCCGATCGCGACCTCAGCTGTCCGCAAGGGACTTCCCTTCCTGCTGGAGCGCCCGTTTTGGTCACTTTGTATGGCTTTGCGCAGGGGTCGTGAGTGATAAAGAGCGTTCTAACCCTCTTTATCACTCACGACCCCACGCGAAACCGTTCATTCTGGCATCAATCGGACACTCGGTCGCCGCTAAATGTCCCCTGTGGACACTCGGGGCGCAGCCGACCTCGCTGGTCAGTCCAGAACCATGCTTTGAATGCGCGAAGAAGGTCAGTTCGACAGGGATCGATCACGTCATATTTGACTTACCTCCCGATAAGACGGCGGCACGGTAAGGCCGCCCGCCCCGGCTGTTCGAGTGGTCACCGATGATCAGCTGTACCGAAACCCGGCCGCGAGTGCGGTTCGATGGTTCGATACTGTATTTCGTCCCGGTCCGCTTTCCGCATGTCCGACAACGTAACGGTCAGGTTTCCCGCTCCCGGCGCGCTTCATCAGAGGTGGACGTCGTGGCGGGAGGAGACGTTCAGTTTGCGGCGAACCTTGACCACGTACTCCTCGACCGTGCGACGGGACAGGAACAGGGCTTGGGCGATTTCCCGGTTGGTGTGGCCTCCTGCCAGGAGGCGGGCGACATCCTGTTCACGAGGGGAGAGTTCGCTGCCGTATCCGCGTCTGCCGCGGGGCGACGGGGTGGCTGTGCCGGTACTGCGGGCGCGATGGCGGCAGCGGGCGGCGTCGACCGTGGCTCCCAGCGCGTCGTAGGACTGGGTCAGGGCTTCGAGCACCGCGGCGTCGGTGAAGGTTTCACCCTCGGCCTGCTCGGCGAGCTGGGTGGCCCGGTAGGACAAGCCCAGGTCCCAGTGCAGGTCGATCGCTTCCCGGTAGAGCCGGTCGGCCTCGTCGCGGTCGTTCGTGGTCGCGGTCAGCCGTGCGCGGCAGGCGGCCAGGCCCGCTTGGGCCAGTGGGGCGTCGAGTCCTCGGAGACCGGCGGCCGTTTCCGAGACGAGCAGCCGTGCGGCGCCGACGTCATCGACTGCCAGGTAGTAGTCGACGGCCTGGGGAAGAATGTCGCCCGACCACACCCACGCGCCCTTGCTCCGCAGCATCGTCACGCCGCGTCGCACGTGCTCCTCCGCCGCGGCGGTCTTGCCCCGGCTGAGGAGCATGCCCGCCATTCCGCCCGCCGCCGAGATGCCCACCGGGAACACCTGCGCCGCCGGGTACGCGCCCGTCGCCGCCTGGAAGGCTTCCTCCGCCCGCACCCACTCGCCTCGTGCCGCCGCCAGCCAGCCTCGCGTGAGGTGCAGGTCCGTGGTCAGCAGCAGGTCCGCATAGGTTTCGATCAGCTGGTCGAGGCGCTGCCCCAATCCCGGCCATCGGCCGCTGAGCCAGTCGAGCCGGGCCGCCGTGGCCTCGGCGGTGCCGACGACGTAAGAGGAGCCGACCCGTTTGGCCAAGACGATCCCGTCGCGGAGGAACTCCCGGGCCCTGGCGTAGTGCCCGATCCACGAGCAAGCGTCCGCCAGGTTGCAGTGGGCCCGAGCCAGGTGGTGGAGTTCCTCGGGGTCGTGCACGTCCGACGGGGACGGCAGCCGGGCGATGCGTTCCCAGGTGCTCGGGTCGCCGGCGATCAGCCGTCCGCCGAGCGTCGTGGCCAGCAGCGCGGTGCGCAGTTCCCGGGTGGGCAGGTGGTCGATGACCTCCTCGACCCGGTCGAGCGACCTCTGGTGTTCGGCGATGGACGCGGACCCCAGATAAGGCCCGGCCATCGCCGCCATGCCGCGCACGGTGCGTTCCGGCTGGTCGCCGAGCAGGCCGAGGGCGAGGGCGATCTCCTCGGCGCCGCGGTCGACCGACCCGGTCTCTCGTTGCAGCAGCAGTCCGAACCACAGATGAACCTGGGCTCGGACGTCCGGGGCCAGGCGGGGGTCCGCGAGGAGGCTTTCGACTCGCGCGGTCATCGTCCCTCCGGGCAGTCCCGTCAGGGCATGGTCACAGAGCTTGGTCGCCAGCCGGTTCGCGACCTCGGGGCTGGTTTCCGCATCGCTCAGGACCTCGACCAGCAAGTCGACCGCGG
Organism: Amycolatopsis azurea DSM 43854; assembly: GCF_001995215.1. Classification (GTDB taxonomy): domain Bacteria; phylum Actinomycetota; class Actinomycetes; order Mycobacteriales; family Pseudonocardiaceae; genus Amycolatopsis; species Amycolatopsis azurea. Next base: position 508,047 of record NZ_MUXN01000027.1, on the reverse strand, counting down.
TGGAGACATCGTTGGCGTCCTCCGCGACCTTGGCGGCGAGTTCGCTGTAGCGCAACCATTCGGCTTTCCTGCCCGCCGCTTTGGCGTGCGCGCACAGGCGGGCGACGGGGGCCTGCTCAAGGGCGGACAGGGCGGTGAGGGCACGTTCGTGCAGTTCCCGCCGTCGCGGACCCGGCAGCGACGCGTACACCGCGCGTCTGGCGATGTTGTATCGGAAGCCGTATCTGTTGGCCGTTTCCTCCACGAGCACACCGGATTCCACCGACGCGATCAGGTGCGCCGCGGTCGCCTCTCCCGCCACGGCGCTCAGCACCTCAAGCGTCTCCGGGCCGCCCAGCACCGCGGCGGCCTCGGCGAGGTTCCGCGCGGCGTCGGGCAAGGTCGCCAGCCGCTCCTTGATCGTGTCCGTCACCGAGGGCGGCACGTCGATCCCGGCGAGGATCCGGCGGGCCAAGTCACCTTCGGCGCGCACGTCCCGCATCGGGTCGCTCAGCGCTCGCACCGTTTCCTCGACCACGAACGGGATCCCCGCGGTCTCGTGCAGGACGGCCTCGGCGAACCGGTGCGACGTCACGGCGGCTCCCACCAGGGCGTCGATCATGGCGCGCACATCCGTCGCGCCGAAGGGCCGCAGGACGAGATCGATCCCGGTCACTCCGTGCGGGAGGTGGAAGGCGTGGCCGAGTGGTGCCACCGACGGCAGATCCTCGCGGCGGTAGGTGATCACGATCGACAGCTCCGGCGGTGGGTCCGCCAGCACGAAGCGCAACACCCGGCGGGTTTTTTCGTCCGCCCACTGCAGATCCTCGAGCACGAGTACGGCCGGTCCCAGCGAACGGAGGAGATCGCGCACGGCGCGGAAGATCCGGTGCCGCTCGGCGTCGGGGTCACCGAGGGCACGCGGCGCCGGTGGCAGGCGATCGGCGAGTTCGGGCAGAAGGTCCCGTAGCGCACCGGTCACCGGGCCGGGCTCGCGCAGCAGGTCGCCGCACTGGCTGAGGCAGTCGAGGAGCACCCCGTACGGGAACGGGGTGGGCAGCGGCTGGCACGAACCCCTGATCACTCGCGGGGCCCCGTCGCGGGCGGCGAACTCGGTGACCAGCCTGGACTTGCCCACGCCGGCCTGGCCTTCCACGAAAACGGCCGACGGCGGGTTCCGCACCGCGCCGAGCAAAGCCGCGAGTTCGGCGTCCCGGCCGATCATCGGCGGCGGAATCGGCTGGAGAGGGAATTCGCGCGACCGTCGACCATGCTCGCTCCTGTCGGTGAACTCCTCCGCGGAGGAATACCAGCCATGGTAGGTCGGCGGGTACGGGCGTCATAACCCCGCGAGCTACGGCACTTGCGTCCACACAGGATCAGGTACCGGTACGGGTCGCGACCACACTTGTTCCCCCGTCCGCCAGGCCGAAGGCTGATTGATCGAGCGGCTCGATGTCACAACCCCTGCGGCCGCTCGAACGCGCGATGGAGGAATCGATGCAACAGTGCAGAACGAGATGGATGGCGAACCTGTTCACCGTCGCGGTCGCCGCCGCGGCAGTGGTGACGACCGCGGGCGTGGCCGCGGCGCAGCAGGCGGAAGCGGCTGTCGTCCAGGCCGATCGGCCGAACTCCGGGCAGTACATCGTGGTACTCGAAGGTGGCGCCCGTGCCGCGGCCGAAGGCCAGGCCTCGGCACTCACTGGACGTTACGGCGGCGAGGTGACCGACACGTACTCGGTCACACTGAACGGGTTTTCGGTCCGCGGTCTTTCCGAGCGGCAGGCGCGGCGGCTGGCCGCCGATCCGTCGGTCAAGGCAGTGCACCAGGACGGCACGACCAGGGCGGCGGGGGAGCAGCCGAGTCCGCCGTCATGGGGCCTGGACCAGATCGACCAGCGAACCGCCGCTCTGGACAAGAAGTACGCCTTCCCGAATTCGGGCGAAGGGGTGACCGCTTATGTCATCGACTCCGGGGTGCAGGCCCAGCATCCCGAGTTCGAGGGCAGGGCCAGCTACGGCTACGACTTCCTCGACAACGACACTGACGCCGGCGACTGTTACTGGCACGGCTCGCACGTGTCGGGGACGATCGCGGGCAAAACCGTCGGCGTGGCGAAGAAGGCCAAGGTCGTGGCCGTGCGCTCGCTGGACTGCAAAGGTTCCGGTCCGGACTCGGCCACGGTCAGTGCCATGGAATGGGTGGCCAAGAACGCCGTCAAACCCGCGGTGGTGAACCTGAGCCTGGGCATGGACGTGCTCGGTGTCGGCGACGAGCAGGTCAAGGCACTGGTGGCCAAGGGAATCGTCGTGGCGGTCTCCGCGGGCAACGACGGCAAGGACGCCTGCGGCGTCAGCCCGGCGCGTGTTCCGGAGGCGATCACCGTCGGCTGGTTCAACAAGGACCGTAGCCGCGGTGGGAACTACGGCCGTTGCGTCGATCTCTTCGCGCCGGGCGGCAACATCCACTCCAGTGACAACACCGGGAAGTTCCGCACCGCCAGCGGTACGTCCATGGCCTCCCCGCACGTCGCGGGCGGAGCCGCGCTCTATCTCGCCGCGAACCCCGGCGCGACCCCGCAGCAGGTCAGCGACGCGCTGGTACGCAGCGCCACCCCGGACCTGATCGCCAACCCCGGGACCGGCTCGCCGAACAAGCTGCTCTACGTCGGTGACCTGGGTGGCGGCACGCCGTCCAAGTGCGGGATCAAGAGCAACGACCAGGATGTGGCGATCCCCGACGCGGACGCCGCTGTCGGGAGCTCCGTGAGCCAGGATTCCTGCGATGGCAAGGCATCGGCCACGCTGGCGGTGCGAGTGGACATCGACCACGGCTACACCGGTGATCTCGCCATCGACCTGATCGGGCCTAGCGGAACGTCCTATCCGCTCAAACGCGCGGGCGGCGTCGGCGAATCCGGCGGAGTGCACCAGAGCTTCACCGTCGACGCCTCCCGCGAGGACGCGAACGGCACGTGGCGACTCTCGGTTCGCGACACCTACCGGTTCGACGTCGGCACGCTCACGGGCTGGTCGATCACGTTCTGACCACAGTGGACAGACAGTGCCACCGATTCTTCCGACCTTGAAGGAGAACGATGAGAACACCACGCTTCGCCGTAGCGCTCGCCCTCGTACTGGCCGCGGCGACCTCACCCGTCATGAGCACCGCGACCGCCGCACCGGCCGACAGGATCAGCGTCGCGGCGACCCCGACCGATCAGCTCCGCACGACGGGCATGGGAACCCGGATCGTCAACGGGGAACGCACCACGGTCAAGGAGAACCCGTCCGTCATCGCGGGCATGCGTGTCGGGGGCGGAGGCCCGCAGGGACAGTCCTGTACCGCCTCCGTGGTCGGCAAGCGCAAGATCCTGACCGCGGCGCACTGTATGGTCGACACCACCGGCGCCAAGAGTTACCTCTACGGTGACGACGACCTGAACACCCCCGGCGACGAGACGTTCCGCACGGCCGTCGCCTCGTTCAAGGCCCACCCCCAGTACACCGGCTCCGGCGGCTGGAGGACGGGTCACGACGTCGCGGTGGTCACCACCGTCGACGACCTCCCGGTGCCGGAAAGCCAGTGGGCCAAGGTGGCAGGCTCGGGAGACGGCGCGCTCACGCAGCCGGGCAAGTCCGGCACCTCCCTCGGATACGGCAAGACGTCGGCGAGCGGCGGGTCCGGCGAACTCCGCAAGACCACGATGCCGGTCAACGACCCCGCGAGTTGCCAGGTCTTCGACATCCGGGTCAACGGTGACCTGATGGTGTGCACGGGCTACAACGACGGCCGCACCGCCGACTGCTCGGGTGACAGCGGCGGCCCGTTCATCGTGGACGGTGTGATCGTCGGCGTCTCATCGTGGGGCTCCAGCGCCTGCGACCGCTACAGCATCATGGCGCGCTTGACCAACGCGATGGGCGACTGGGCTCGCTCCGAGATCGGCGGAACCCAACCCGGCGACGGGAAGTTCGGCATGGCGTTGTCGCCCTCCTCCGGCAAGGCCGAGTCCGGAAAGCACGTCTCCACCAGCGTCACCACCACGGTGGGCGACCAGGGCCCGGAAAAGCTGGAGCTGAGCGCGTCCGCGCTCCCCACCGGTACGACCGCCACCTTCCAGCCCTCGTCGGCAGTCGAGTCCGGGCAAGTCGCGAAACTGACCCTGCAGACCGCGGCGAGCACTGCGGCGGGCATCTACAAGGTCACCGTCGCGGCCAAGGGCGCCTCCGGATCCAAGACCGCCGAATTCACCCTCACGGTCGGAGACGGCGGCACCGTCGACGGCCCGAGACCGTCCGCCTCGCCCGGCACCGGCACTGTCCCGCCCGGCGGCTACGCCAACGCGACGATCACCGTCACCGGCGGTACGGGTCCCATCCGGCTCAGCGGCGCCGACCTGTCCCAGCCGCCGATGTTCACGCCGCAGACCGTCAACGCCGGCGGCACTTCTCGAATGACGGTCATGGGCCCGTACCAGCGCGGTACCCACAAGGTGACCATCACCGCGACGGACAGCACCGGGAAGGCCGGAATCACGGAATACACCCTCACCGTCCGATGATCCACGGACCAGCCGGTCCCTGATCCGGACTCTTCCCAACCCTCTGGAGCCCGTGACCGCCGACGCGGTCGCGGGCTCCCGAGGGCGCTGTCCGTGTTCCCGGAAGTTCCCCATCGGATGCAACCCCTTGGCTTGCCGGCGCATTAGAGGGTCGGGAGCCGCCGAGGTATCTCGAGGGCCGGCGAACGCCTCCGACGCTAGGGCCTGGAGTGCGGTCCAGGTCAAGCCGCATGATCCACAACGCAGCGACACTTGAGGCCGCGAGTGGAGCGTCACGACAGGCCGTCAGGAGCCGGCGCAGGCTGTCTCGCCGTCGGGTGCGGCGGCGGGGAAACGCTGAGTGAGTGAGGCGCACAGCTGCCGTGCCGCTGCGGTGGTGTCCACCGGCCAGAGCCTGAGAACGCCGTTCTGGCCGGCTGTGGCGAGTGTCGTCTCGGTGTCGTTCCAGGCGATCGCCGTGATCGGGTTCCTGTTGTTGAGGTTGGCCCAGGTTTCCTTGGTGGCGAGCTCCCATATCACGATCGCGCCGTCGTTGCCGCCGGCGACGAGGAAGCGTCCCGCGGGGCTGAACGCGAGAGTGGTGGGAGCGACGGTGAGGCCTGGCAGGTCGGTGACCTTTGTTCCGCTCAGGGCGTCCCAGAGGCCGATGGTGCCGTCGATGAGGGCGACCGCGAGGAGGGCGCCGTCGGGGCTATATGTCAGGGTGCTGACCTGCTGCTTGTGGAGGGACTGGTCAGTGGTCACGGTACTGAATTCCGTCCGCCGGGTGCCTGTCGCGAAATCCCAGATCTCCACGTAGTCGCCTTCGCCCGCCGCGAGTAGGTGCTCGCGGGGACTGAAGGCCACCGAGGAGTTCCAGGTCGGCAGATCGGCGAGGACACGACCGGTGGCGATGTCCCACACGGTGAGCCCGATCTGGGAGGTCAGCGGTTTCGGCGGGGTGTAGACCGCCGCGACCGTTGTCGCGTCGGGCGTCAGGGCCAAAGCGGCTTTCGGGTGGCCGCCGGGATTTGCGAGTGTCCTGCGAGTGCTGCCTGAGACGAGGTCGTCGAAGACGATGTCGCCGGACGGCAGCAGGGCGGCCGATAAACCGCCGCCCTTGCCGAGCCGCTGTCGAAGAGCCCCAGGATGCCCGTTGGCCATCGGCCTGCCGTCGGTATGGGGTCCGGCGACGGGCCAGCGCCTGGTGAGGGTGGTGCCGGTGGCGAGCACGCCCGTACCGGCGGCGTCGAAGGCGAGGTCGTCGACCTGGCTGAAGGTGAGGATGGGGAGGGAGTCGCTTTCCCAGAGCAGTGTTCCGGCCGTGGTGGTGACGGCCAGGGTTCCGCCGCCAGTGGCAGGTGTGGTCGCACCGGTCTCGGCGAGCTTGACCGGCCAGGTGAGTTCGCGGTTCCAGACGGTTACGGCGTCATTGCCGGTGACGAGCAGATTTCCGCTGGTGCGGTCGAAGGCGAGGCCGTTGACCGGACCGACGTTTCGGGCTGTGAGCTTCACCGTGCGTGTGCGGAGGTCCCAAAGTGCGATCCCGCCCGAGGGGTCGGGGACCGCGAGCGCTCCGCTCTCACGGTCGAATGCGAGTGGTTTGGTGTCGTAGGGACTCGCGGGCAGCGTCGCTTGAACCGTTCCGTCGGCCGGGTCGCGCAGCACGATCCGCTCGCGGCCTGCCGTGGTGACCAGTGTGTGGCCGTCGGGGGAGTAGGTCGCCGAGGCGAAGTCGGAGCCCTCGCCCGAACCCGTCGCGGTGACCAGGACCCGCAGGCTGGCCGCGTCCCTGAGTTCGAGCGTCTGGTTCTGGTCCACGGTGGCGATCCGGGTGCCGTCCGGGCTGAATGCCACCGCCCGGATCCGCCGGGGCGTCGGGACGACGGCGATCGTCCCGCCAGGTCCTGGGTTCCACAGGATCAGAAAGCCTGCATCGGTCACGGTCACCAACCGGGTGCCATCCTGGCTGAAGGCGCCGAGGATGGAGACTCCGGGCCTCGCCGTGATCTTCGGAAAGACGGCTTGGATGAGCGTGGTCTGCTGGCGGCGCGGAACGTCCCAGATCGCGAGTGTCTGCTCGGGGCCGGGGGTCGCCAGCCGCTGCCCGTCGGAACTGAGCGCGAGTGCCGGGGCGGGGATGAGGCCGTGGGACGTCGGGCGTCCCGCCAGCGTGAGCAGGCTGCTGCGAGCTTCGGTGGTCGCGTGGGCCTTCAACGCCTGCAAGGCCAGCCGCGTCGCGGTACCGGTGTCGCGGCCGGCCATCGCGTCCGCTTGTGCCGCAAATTGCCTTGATCGCGCGATCCGGCTCAGTTCGGCCGCGTCGCGTTCGTTGCGCATCGCGACCCCGGCGAGCGCGGTCGCGCTCACGAGCAGCACGGTCAGTCCCGCGGCGAGCCAGCGCAACTGCCGCACGCGACGCCGGGTGGTGCGTCGTTCCCTCGTTTCAGCTTCGTTGCTGGCATCGAGGAACTTCCTCTCCACCGGACTCAACGCACCGGGATCCTCGGCGGCCCATGCGCGTGCGATGGCCAAGCGCGTGCCCCGCGCCAGCGCGCCGGGATCACGGTGAAGGGCTTGCCAGGACTGCGTCGCTTCGGTGACCTGCCGGTGGACATGAAGCCCTTCTCGATCGGCCTCGATCCATTCGCGCAGCCGCGGCCAGAACTTGATCAGCGATTCGTGGGCGATCTCCACCGTCCCGGTGTCACGAGTGATCAGCCGTGCGTCGGTCAGGCGGGTGAGAACGTCGTGCGCGCCGGACTCGGTCAGGTCGAATTCGTCCAGCCGGACGCGGCGTTTGGTGTGCTCGGTGCCTTCGCCGAGCGCGATCGAACGCAGGAACAGGCGTTTGGTGAGGAGCCGCGCCTCCGGGGTCATCGCGGCGTACTCCCGTTCGGCCGTCCGGGACAACGCTCCCGCTATCCCTCCGGTGGCCTGGTAGCCGGCCAGGCTGAGCCGGTTACCGCTACGCCGTCGCCATGTCTCACGCAGGGCGTGCGACAACAGCGGCAGGACGCCGGGCCGCCCGTCGGTCTCGGTGACGAGCTGGGTGACGAGAACGCCTTCCACCGAGCAATGAACCGCGGCGGCGGGCTTCACGATGACGTCGCGGAGTTCGTCGGCGGCCATGGGGCCGACCAGGACCTGGGTGGAGCAGACGGCGGCGGCCAATCTCGGGTGATCGGCGCAGCGGCTGTAGAAGTCCGCCCGCATGCCTATGACGACCCGGCGGCCGCCGTCGGACGTGGCGGCCACGAGCGCGTCGATGAAGCGGGCGCGTTCGTCCTGATCCGTGCAGAGGGTGAAGACCTCTTCGAACTGATCCACCACCATGACGGCTTCATCCCGTCCGTCCCCGGGATCGGTGCCCGCGAGGCGGGCCGCGAGTTCCCCCAGTGGATGCGGGCCGGGCGTGAATACCACGGCGCCGTTTCCCAGAGCCGGTATCAAACCGGCGCGCAACAGGGAGGATTTGCCGATTCCCGACGGCCCGAAAACGGCGACGAAGCGCTCGTTCCTGACGCGTTCGACAAGTTCCGAGACAAGGCGCTCCCGCCCGAAGAACCAGGCGGTGTCGTCGGGCTGGAATGCCGCGAGGCCGACATAAGGCGGCTCGCCGTCGCTTTGTCGCGCAACCTCGTTTTCCCGGTCGGCCAGGGCGGTGGCGATCTCGTGCCAGCGTTGTTCCCATTCGGCGACGTCTCCGCCGCACGCCCGAACATAACCGAGCGTTACCGGCAAGGTGGGGAGCTTCTGACCGCCCGCCGCTTCGGCCAGCGTGCTGGCCGCGTAATGCGCTCTCCGGCCCAGCTCTCGGTAGGTCGGGTTACCCGCGTGCGCTCGCAACCGCCGTAAACCGGCCGCGAACTGCGACAATACTTCGTCTTCCTGATCGAGTGGCCGTTCCTGGCGCGGCATGATGCCACCCCCTCCCCTGGAAAGTCATTGTCCGGACGTTGTTGTTCGGTGTCCAGGCCCCGGCGCCGAACACACCTCCGTTGCTACACAAAGGTGACGCGGCGCGACCGTGCCGCTATTCGTGAATCCGGGTCAACAGCGTTGAAAGGAAACGAGATGATGGCAAGATTCGGCCGCATGGGAGCCATGCTCGCGGTGCTCGGGACAGTGATTCTCGCTATTCCCGGGACGGCGGTGGCGGGTACCCAATCCGTCTGGATCCAGTTCTGCAAGGACGGAAAGTGCTACAACAAGCCCGTGGCCTCCACGTGCCTGGAACTCGGCAATCCGGCTCCTCCTTACGGGTTCGTGAAGAACCACTCCGGGCAAGGACAGGTCATCTGGTCCAAACCCCACTGCGAGGGGAAACCCACGTACGTCTCTCCGTCGTCTCCTCCGCTCGAGAGGGCCGGCTACTTCATGAGTTACGAACACTCCTGACCTAGTGGCGTGGTCAGGTGCGGAAGGGAACTGGCTTGGCTGGTCCCCTCTGCACCTGACCCTTCAGCGGGCGATCGCCCGCCGCGTCGCCAAAGGCCGCGGCGGCGGGCCGGCCGGGGTCGGCAAGATGGTCGTATGAGTCAGACGCTGCGGTTGGCCGTCGCGCAGAGCACGGTGCCGGAGGATCCGTCGGATCGAGACGGTCTTCGCAAGAGTGGATCGGAGATCCGGGCTTTGATGCGGGAGGCGAGCGCCGCGGGGGCCCGGTTGGTGCAGCTTCCGGAGGGGGCGATCACCTATCCCGACAAGTATGTGGTGGCGGGGGATGGCGACGGGGGGTTGTGTGAGGCGGATTGGTCGCGCGCAGCTTGGGATGTGATTCGGGAGGAAGCGGAGGCGGTCGCCGACCTCGCTGGTGCGCTCGGGATCTGGACGGTGTTCGGTTCGATCCATCGGTTGTCCGGGGCACACCGTCCGCACAACAGCCTGTATGTGGTCTCCGATCGGGGCGAGCTGGTAGGCCGCTATGACAAGCGGTACCTGTCGCACAGCGAGATCAGCTACCTGTACACGCCAGGAGTGGCGCCGCTGGTCTTCGAGGTCGATGGCTTCCGGTTCGGCTGCGTCCTCTGTATCGAGGTCAACTTCCCCGAGTTGTTTACCGAGTACGAGAGTCTGGACGTTGATTGTGTTCTGGCATCGGTCATGGTCGATGATCTGCCGAGGTCGGTCGTGGCACAGGCGTACGGCACTCTCTACAACTACTGGGTCGCCTACTCGGTCCCGGCCCAGTTCAGCGCGACGGCTCCAGCCGGCCTCGTCGCACCCGGTGGGCGATGGATTCAACGCGCTAACAGCGACGGGCGACCCGGTCTCGCCGTCGCAGAGCTCGATCGCGACGCGCCGGACACTGACATCGACGTGGCAGTGCGGCTCGCACGGCCGTGGCGCCGGACTGCCAGAGCAGGACTCTACGAACCCCATGTCGTGCAGGGCGATCCCCGCAGTGACCTACGCACTGCGTTCTGAACTGGTTGGTCGCCGGCCGCCTGAGCAGTCGAACCCGTCGTCGCCGTTCCGCGATCATCTCAATCGTCGAGCCGGCGGAGCAGGCCGGCGCGGTGGGCGATGGCGGCGGCCTCCGTGCGGCGGCCGGCACCGAGTTTGGCCAGGATCCGGGAGACGTGTACGCCGGCTGTGCTGGCGGAGATGAACAGTGACGCGGCGATCTGGCTGTTGGTCAGCCCATCGGCCAGCAGACGCAGCACGTCCAGTTCCCGGGCGGTCAGGCCGAACGGATCCGCGGGCGGTGGTGTGGGTGGGGGTTCGGGCGAGGCGAGATCGACGCGGCCGCGGGCCGCGAGCAGGTCGATCTCGCGACGGAGGTGCCCGGCGCCGAGGTCGTCGGCGAGGGACGCGGCTTCCCGCAGCGGGTCCTGCGCGGCGGCGCGGTCGCCCGCTGACAGCGCCGACTCGGCCATGCCGAACAGCGCCTGGGCGAGTTCGTAGGGCTGGGACCGGCCACGCCACGCCGCCACCGCGGCGGCCCACAGCCGCGAATCGTTCTGCGCGATCTCGGCGTGGAACGCGGCCAGGTGCGCCGCCGGCACCGGGCGGTCAGCGGTCACCCGCGTCGCCAAGTCCTGGAGCTGTTCGGTGCGCCGCTCGACCAGTTCGCGCCGCTGCCGGTCGCGGCCTGCCGCGTCGAGCAGAGCCCGCCGTACCCGGGTGCCCGCGCGCAGGAGGCGTACACCGCCGAGAGCCACTCCTGGTACTACCTGTCCGGTGTGGACATCGCAGGCGGTCCGGCCCGGTCCGCGGTCGTCACGTTCGGAGACTCGATCACCGACGGCGTCAGCGCCACCAAGAACGCCGACAACCGCTATCCCGACCAGTTGGCCGAACGGCTGGTCGCGTCCCGTGAGCCGCTGGCGGTGCTCAACGCGGGCATCGCGGGCAACCGGGTGCTGGATGATTCCGACTGCTGCGGTGACAGCGCTCTGTCGCGGTTCCGCCGCGACGTCCTCGACCAGCCGGGCGTGCGCAGCGTCGTCGTCACCCAGGCGCTCAACGACATCGGCTTCGACCCGGAGGTCACCGGCGCCGAGCTGATCCAGGCACACCGGAAGCTGATCCGGGCCGCCCGCGACCGCGGCGTCAGGATCATCGGCGGCACCGTCACCCCGATGAAGGGCTCGATGCTGGACAGCCCGCGCGGTGAACAGACCCGCGGCGAGGTCAACCGCTGGATCCGCACGGGCGGCGAGTACGACGCGGTGGTGGACTTCGCCGCCGTCCTGGCCGATCCCGCCGACCCGGCCGCACTGCGCGCCGAGTTCGACGCCGGCGACCGGCTGCACCCCAACGACGCCGGCTTGCAGGCGATGGCCGACGCCATCGACCTCTCCAGCCTCTGACCCGAGTTCCGCAGGGGACGCGACCCGCCCAGGTGTCGCGTCCCCACCCCACCGATCCCTTGCACCAGAAGGAGAACCATCATGATCCTCGTCACCGCCGCCACCGCCCCCGTCGGCCGTGAGATCGTCGGCCAGCTCACCGCCGCCGGCCACCCTGTGCGCGCCTTGACCCGCGACCCGGAGAACACCGGCCTCCCGGCCACCACCGACGTCGTCGCCGGCGACCTGGCCGACCCCGAGTCCCTGGCGACCGCGATGCGCGGCGTGTCAACGGTGTTCCTGCTGGCCGTCGTACCTGGCTTCGCACCGGCTTTCCTGGCCGCCGCGAAGGAAGCCGGCGTGCGGCGCGTCGTCTTCCAATCCTCGGGCTCGGTGGACGACACCGCGGCCGAGCAGCCCCACCCCGTCGCCGCCTTCCACCACGACATCGAGCAGCAGCTCCGCGACTCCGGTCTGGAGTGGACGATGCTGCGCCTGGAACTGTCCGCCGCCAACCCCATCCAGTGGGCGTTCGACGTGCCGGGGCAGGTACGGGCAGGCGACGTCGTCCGAGGCCCGTACGCCCAGGCCGCCGGCGCACCGATCCACCCCGCCGACTTCGCGGCCATCGCCGTGGCGGCCCTCACCGACGACGCCCACGCCGGCCGGACCTACCCGGTCACCGGCCCGCAATCCCTGACCCACGCGGAGCAGATCGCGCTCCTGGCCGAAGCGCTCGACCGACCGCTCCGGTACGAGGAACTGCCCGTGGTGCAAGCCCGAACGGCCATGGGCCCGCACGCGCCCGCCGACGTCCTGCTCGACGACTGGGCCCGTCACCTCGACCGCCCGGCACCGATCACCGACACCATCGAAAGGATCACCGGCCGACCGGGCCGCACCTATGCCCAGTGGGCCAAGGACTACCGCGGCGACTTCCTGAATTAGCAGGATCAGGTAGCGGGTGATCGGCGCGGCAGGTAGGAGTACTGCGGGGGTCATTGTCGCCATTCGCCCGGAAGGGCAGTGCGCGCAGCCTTGTCGGGCAGGGAAACGCCGCCCGATCGACTTCGCGCCTGAACGGAGACGCCGCGGCTCTTCGCGGCAATCCTTTTCACCGAGACAGTCCCGATCGATTGCCGAGGGAGCCGTGTCTCCGAAGGGGGTGGGTGCGGTCGTGGCGCAGGAATCCCGACATGTCCCGACACCGGAGGTACAGCCGACCGGACCGGCGACGTCGTCACCGGGGGACAGCGGGTCTCCGGCGCCGGGGGTGCCGATCGCACCGTCGGTATCGGTGCCCAAGGGCGGCGGGGCGATCCGCGGTATCGGTGAGAAATTCAGCGCGAACCCGGCTACCGGTACCGGCTCGCTGACCGTCCCGCTCGAGGCGAGTCCTGGCCGGAACGGGTTCGGTCCCGCGCTCGAACTCGGCTATGACTCTGGATCGGGCAACGGCCCGTTCGGGCTCGGCTGGCGGCTCGGGCTCCCGTCGGTCACCCGGAAGACCGACAAGGGCCTCCCGACCTATCGTGAGGGGGCCGCGAAGGACTCGGAAGACACGTTCCTGTTGTCCGGTGCAGAAGATCTCGTGCCGGTGCTGACCGCGAGCGGGGTCGCCGAAACGTATCACCGGGACGAGGACGGCCGTGGCTTCACCGTGCGGCGGTACCGTCCGCGGATCGAGGGCCTGTTCGCCCGCATCGAGTGGTGGACGGCGGTGGACACCGGCGAAACGCACTGGCGTTCGATCAGCCGGGACGACGTCACCACCTTCTACGGCCGTACGGCCGAGAGCCGCATCGCCGATCCGCGTGACCCGCTTCGGGTGTTCAGCTGGTTGATCTGTGCGAGCCATGACGCCGTCGGCAACGAAGTCCACTATGGATACAAGGCCGAGGACGCCGTGGGAGTCGACTTCCGGGCGAGTCACGAACGCAACCGTGACGCCGCCGCCCGGACCGTCCAGCGGTATCTGAAGCGGATCAGGTACGGCAACCGGGTGCCCGGCGAGACTCACGACGTGGGCTGGCACTTCGAGGTCGTGTTCGACTACGGCGAGCATGATGCTGACAACCCGACGCCTGTCGAGGACCGGCCGTGGTCGGCGCGGCTCGATCCGTTCTCCGGCTATCGCGCCGGATTCGAGGTCCGCGACTACCGGTTGTGCCGGCGAGTATTGATGTTCCATCACTTCCCGGACGAGCCAGGCGTCGGGCGGGATTGCCTGGTCCGCGCGACCGAATTGCGGTATCGCGGTGATGCCGTCCGCGGTGAACAGGTGTTGTCGGTCCTGGGTTCCGTGGTCCGGCACGGGTTCCGGCGCACGGACGGCGGGTACGTCAAGCGGTCGCTGCCGCCGCTGGAGCTGGATTACAGCGAGGCGGTGATCGACACCTGCGTTCACGCGCTGGACCGCGACGCGCTGGCCAACGTCCCGGTCGGGCTCGGTGAACCCGCGTACCGCTGGGTCGACCTCGACGGTGACGGCCGCTCCGGAATCCTGACCGAGCAGGCCGGTGCCTGGTTCTACAAGCCCAACCTCGGTGACGGCCGGTTCGGCCCCCTCCAGACGACGCGCCGGCCGACGGAGGCGGCGCTCAACGGCGGGCGCCAGCAGTTGCTCGACCTCGCCGGTGACGGCAGCCTCGACCTGGTCGAGTTCGGCGGTCGCACACCCGGGTTCACCGAACGCACCGTCGACCACGGCTGGGGACTGTTCCGAGCCTTCACCGCGCGCCCCGATCTCGACTGGAATGACGCCAACCTGCGGTTCGTCGATCTCAACGGCGACGGGCACGTGGACGTGCTGCTCACCGGCGAGCAGGCGTTCACCTGGTACCGCTCGCTCGGTGAGGACGGTTTCGATCTCGCCGGGCGGACGTTCGTCCCCGACGACGAGGAAGCCGGGCCGCGACTCATCTTCGCCGAGGAAAGCCAGTCGATCCACTTCGCGGACATGTCCGGTGACGGACTGACCGACCTCGTCCGCGTCCGCAACGGCGAGATCTGCTACTGGCCCAACCTCGGTTACGGCCGGTTCGGCGCCAAGGTCGCGATGGACGACGCACCATGGCTGGACGACACAGCCCAGTTCGACCCGGCGCGGCTGCGGCTCGCCGACGTCGATGGCTCGGGTACGACCGACTTGATCTACCTGCACCCGCGGGGCACGCGGCTCTACCGGAACCAATCGGGCAACAGCTGGAGCGCGGCACGCGACCTCGGCGTCTCGTTTCCGCGGGTCGACAACGTGACGCAGGTCAGCGTCGTGGACCTCCTCGGCACCGGCACGGCGTGTCTCGTGTGGTCGTCACCGCTGCCCGGCGACGCCACCAGGCCATTGAAGTTCCTTGACCTCATGGGCGGTGTGAAACCGCACCTGCTGATTTCCGCGCGCAACAACCTGGGCGTGGAGACGCACGTCTCGTACGCGCCGTCGACGCGGTTCTCCGCGGCGGACCGGATGGCCGGGCGGCCGTGGGGCACGCGGCTACCGTTCCCGGTGCAGGTCGTCGAGCGCGTCGACACAGTGGACCTCGTGGGCCGGAACCGGTTCACCACCGTATACGCCTACCACCACGGTCACTTCGACGGCGTGGAGCGCGAGTTCCGCGGGTTCGGCATGGTCGAGCAGCGTGACACGGAACAGCTCGCGGTGCTGGGGCACGACGACCTGCTGCCCGACGCGGCGAACCTCGGCGCCGAGTCGCATGTGCCGCCGGTGCTGACCCGGACCTGGTTCCACACCGGGGCTTTCCTCGACGAACACCGCATCTCCCGGCAGTACGCGCACGAATACTTCCCCGACACCCTCCCGCTGCCTGACTCGGTGGTGCCTCCGGGACTCACCGCGGACGAGGCACGCCAGGCCCGCCGCGCGCTGAAGGGACTGCCGCTGCGTCAAGAGGTCTACGCCCTCGACGGCAGCGCCGCGGAAGGCAAGCCGTACCTGGTCACCGAGCACAACTACACCGTCGAGCTGCTCCAGCGCGCGCTGCAGCGAACGCCCGACAACGAAGGCTTGCGACACGCGGTCTTCCTCGCCACGCCGAGGGAAACCCTGACCGCGCACCACGAACGGCAAGCCGACCCGCGCATCGGACACGAGCTGGTACTCGACATCGACACCTTCGGCAACGTCCTGCGTTCCGCCACCGTCGCCTACGGTCGCCGCGAACCCGATGCGGCACTCACCGCGGCCGACCAGGACAAGCAGCGACGGCTGCACGTCGTCGTCACCGAGAACGACTTCACCAACGTGGTCGACGGTCCCGACGACCATCGCCTCCCACAGCGCTGCGAGACCAGGGCATTCGAGGTGCTCGGGGTCTCGCCCACAAAGGACTTGTTCTCCTTGACCGAGCTGCGCGCCGAACTGGACGCGGTCCGCGTCGAACTGCCTTACGAAAATCAGGATCCCGAGCCCGGTCCTGCCGGCCGGCGGATGATCGAGCACAACCGCACGCTGTTCCGGCGCGACGACCTGACCGGCCCGCTCCCGCTGGGCGTGCTCGAGGCGTTGGCGCTGCCCTTCGAGAGCTACCGCCAGGCGTTCACCACCGGGCTCGTGACCCAGCTCTACGGTGACCGCGTCGACACGAACGTGCTGGCAGACGCCGGGTACGTGCAGATCGACGGCGGCTGGTGGATCCCGTCCGGGCGGATTCGCTACTCGCCGGGTCCCGACGACGACCCGGTGGAGGAGCGGGACTTCGCGCGGCGACACTTCTTCCTGCCACGCCGGTTCCGCGACCCGTTCGGCGGAGTCACGACGGTGGCATACGACCGGTACGACCTGCTCGTCACGGGCAGCACGGACGCTGTCGGCAACGTGACCACCGTCGGGGAGCGGGACGCGGACGGGCGGATTCTCGGCAACGGCAACGATTACCGCGTCCTCCAGCCGCGGCTGGTCACCGACGCCAACCGGAACCGTGCCGAAGTCGCCCACGACGCGCACGGCCGGGTCGCCGGTACGGCGGTGATGGGCAAGCGCGAGGAACAGCTGGGGGACTCACTCGACGGCTTCCGCGCGGATCTGGACCGGACCGAGATCGACCGGTATTTCGCCGATCCTCTCGAGGATCCGGGCGGCCTCTTGGGAGACGCGAGCACCCGGGTGATCTACGACGAGCTGGCGTTCTGGCACACCCTCGACGACGCGTCACCGCGTCCGTGTGCGACCGCCACTCTCGCACGCGAGACACATCTCAGCGAGCTGATGCCCGGCGAGCGCGGCCGCATCCGGCACCATCTGTCCTTTTCGGACGGTTTCGGCCGGGAGGTTCAGCAGAAGGCACAGGCGGAGCCCGGGCCGGATGGTGCGGCGCGCTGGGTCGGCAGCGGCTGGACGATCTTCAACAACAAGGGCAAACCCGTCCGGACCTACGAACCGTTTTTCACGGCGACCCCGCGGTTCGAGTTCGCGAAGATCGCCGGCGTCAGCTCGGTGCTGTTCTACGATCCGATGGACCGCGTCATCATCACATTGCAACCGGACTCGACGTACCTCAAGACGCTTTTCGGGCCGTGGCACCAGGAAACCTGGGACAGCAACGACACCGTGCTCCATCACCCCGGCGAGGACCAGGACACCGCAGGGTACGTCCGGCGTCATCTGGCCGGCATCGGCGGCTGGACCACGTGGTACGCCCGCCGCGTCCACGGCGACCTCGGCCCTGCGGAACAGCACGCCGCCGAGCAGGCCGCGATCCATGCGGCCACTCCCGCCCGCGCCGGGTTCGACACCCTCGGGCGGACGTTCCTGTCCTTGGAACACAACAGGTTCCTCCGCGACGGGTCGCCTGTCGACGAGCTCTACCCGACCCGCAGCGAGCTGGACATCGAGGGTAACGAACGCGAGGTCCGTGACGCGCTCGGCCGGGTCGTGATGCGGTACGGCCACGACATGCTCGGCAGCAGAGTGCTGCGGTCCGGAATGGACACCGGCGGCGGGCCTGTGCTCCTCGACGTGCTGGGCAAGCCCCGGTACAGCTGGAATTCGCGCGGCTTCCGCTTCCGCACCGAGTACGACTCGTTGCGGCGGCCCGTGCGGTCGTACCTGAGCGGACCCGGTCTCGCCGGTGAACTGCTGCACCAGTGCACCGAGTACGGCGAAGTGCGACCGGATGCGGAGGCGAAGAACCTACGAGGCCAGGTCGTCCGGCAGTTCGACGACGCCGGGGTCAGCACGTACGAGGGTTACGACTTCAAGGGGAACCTCCTCGACGCGGGCAGGCAGCTGGCTGCCGGGTATCGCGAACTGCCGGACTGGAACGGACAGGTCCCGCTGGAGGACCAGGTCTTCGCCGGGCACACGCGGTACGACGCGCTGAACCGGCCGACGAGCATGACCACCCCCGACGGCAGCGTGATCCGCTCGAGCTACAACGAAGCGTCGCTGCTCGAACGACTCGACGCCGAGCTGCGGGACTCCGGCGAGGTCACGACCTTCGTGACGAACCTCGACTACAACGCCCGCGGACAGCGTCTCGCCGTCGAACTCGGGAACGGCGCGGAAACGGTGTACGAGTACGATCCGCTGACGTTCCGGATGACTCGCCTGCGGACGCGTCGCGGCGCGGAACGGTTGCAGAACCTCACCTACACGTTCGACCCCGTCGGCAACGTCACCGGTTTGCGGGACGACGCGCAGCAGACGGTGTTCTTCCGCAACCGGGTCGTCGATCCCAGCGCGTCCTATACCTATGACGCGGTCTATCGCCTGATTTCGGCGACCGGAAGGGAGCATCTCGGGCAGACCGCGCCGGACTCGACCGACGCGCCCCGGGCCGGTCTGAGTCACCCTGGTGACGGCGCGGCGATGGCTCACTATGTCCAGCGGTACGTGTACGACGCCGTCGGCAACATCCTGCGGATGGCGCATCGGGCAGGTGACGCGGGCTGGACGAGGGACTACACCTACGCGGAACCGAGCTTGCTGGAGCCGGGCCACGTCAGCAACCGGCTGAGCCACACGACGTCCGACGGCGAAGTCGCCACGCCGCCGGCGTTCGGCTACGACGAGCAGGGCAACATCACCGCGATGCCCGAGCTGCCGTCGATGCGCTGGGACCCCCAGGACCGGCTTCAGGCGACGTCCCGGCAGGCGCTCGGGAACGGCACTCCGGAGACGACGTACTACGTGTACGACGCGACCGGGCAACGCGTCCGCAAGGTCACCGAGCTGGCCGGGGAGACACCGAGGCGGAAAGCCGAACGGATCTATCTGGGCTCGTTCGAGGTCTATCGCGAGTACGGCGGCGACGACCAGGTGAGTCTCGAGCGCGAGACCCTGCACATCCTCGACGACAAACAACGCGTCGCGCTCGTCGAAACCCGCACGCTCGGCACCGACGAGGGCGCGGAAACCTTGCTCCGCTACCAGCTCGCCAATCACCTCGGCTCCGCTGTGCTGGAACTCGACGATGCCGGTCGCGTGATCTCGTACGAGGAGTACCACCCGTACGGGAGCACGGCGTACCAGGCGGTCCGGTCGGCGACCGAGGCGCCGAAGCGGTACCGGTACACGGGCAAGGAACGGGACTCGGAGACCGGGCTGTACTACCACGGTGCCCGGTACTACCTGCCCTGGCTCGGTCGTTGGACGGCGGCGGACCCCATCGGGCTCGGCGACGGGATCAACGTCTACGCCTACTGCCATGACGATCCGACCGGCCGCAACGATCCGCAGGGCACCGACGACAACTCCACATTGGCTCCGCCTGCACCTCAAGGATTCGGTCTCACCTTCGGTGGGGGACAGGGAATTCGGATAGGCCCGCTGAGTCCCTCACCCGGCCAGTGTGACGAGCTGAATCCGAGGTGCCGCGGTTTCACGCTCGGACCGAACAACAACGACAACTCGTCTGGTTTCGGCACAGCGGGCACAGCGGGACTCGGGACGAACCTCGTGACTCGCAATCCCGCAGGATTCACCCTGCCCGTTCCCAACAGTTACGACGAAGAGAAGCTCGCCGCGTATCGAGAGGGCGTGATAAACCGGGAAGTCGGGGTGAACCCGGATCCACCACCGGTCCAACGAACACAGCGCGCCGCCGGCGGGGCTGCTTCCCGTGCGTTTCGCGTAACGACCCCACAACCGACTGCTCCGGCGCCGGGCGGCATGGGATACCAGGCCGACCACATCCTCGAGATCCAACACGACTTGACTGGCCAGAGCGGGCGCTCCATCGACGACTACCGATGGCAGGACGGCCGCCAGAACGTGACTGAAGGGTCCCAGAGCCGGGTTCTCAAACAAGGTCTTCCCCAGGGAGAACCCGCCGGTGGGGTGGCACGGGCAGCTGAAGCACGCAACCTGACCAACCTCGAAGGCTTCCGGACCGGAGTCCGCTCGGCAGGTGTCGGGCTCATGTTCGCCGGACCTGCGCTGACCGCTTGGTCGGCGAGCAACACCGACAACTCGACCGTGCGCGCTACCGGATACGCCGCCGCTGCGGGCGAAGCAGGCGGAGCTGCGTACTACGGGTACGGGCGGTGGCTACTCGGAGCGGGCACCCCAGCCGGCCGGGTCGCGATGTCCGCCGGCGGTGCGGCCGCCGGAATCGCGGGCGGGATCGGGCAAGCCGTGCTGTCCGGATACCAGGCGTACGAGGAGTTCCGACGTGGAGACAACGTCGCGGGCTCGATCGACGCGGCGGCTTCGATCGGCGGCGTGATGCTTGCTATCGGTGTGGCGACCGGCGGCACGGGCCTGGTGGTGGCGGGCGTCGCCCTCGGCCTGTTCGCACTCGGCTTCCACCTTGGTCGTTGGGGTGGTCTGTGGTGACCCGCCACCCCGATGAACACCATCTCGGCAGTTACACAAGGAGTGAACACCATGCCTGACCTGATCATCATCAAACTCCATCCGACGCAGCCGGTGACGGCGTCGGCGTTCAGGCAGGCGCTGAGCGGGCTCACCATCACCGCCTTCGACCTGACCTTCGGGAACAGCACGACCGGGGTGCCGCTCGGGACGGCGACGGGGCTGGCGGATCCGCACATCCCGCCCGGCGGGCTGAATCCGGTCGACAACAGGGTCGATCTCACCAAGACACAGATCATCCAGCACTACACGGACACCACCGTCACCGTCACGCCGCCCACGGTGATCCGGTCGCTGCTGTCGGCCGCGAACGCGGTGATCGTGGTGAATCCGCCGTCCCCGCATCCGGAGTACCCGCGGGCGAACACCTACGATCTCCGGCTGGAGCTGAGCCGCGACGGCACACCGATCACCGACCGCACGATCGACTTCAACATCTCCGTCGTCACCATCGCGTCACTGTCGAACGACCAGCGCGACTATCTCGCCATGGCGGCGTCGGCCTACGCGACGTTGCCGACGAACGTGGGCAAGTCCCGGGTGGAGGTTCCCCAGGACGGGACCGCCCCGCCGTTCGGGCCGTTGATCACCGCGGTCGACGAGGTGCTCGCCAAGGATCCCGCAGACGGCCGCAAGCTCGTCGACCGCGGCCAGCTCACCGCCGCGCAAAGCCTTCAG
The DNA here is from genome assembly GCF_001995215.1 of Amycolatopsis azurea DSM 43854. Lineage (GTDB taxonomy): Bacteria > Actinomycetota > Actinomycetes > Mycobacteriales > Pseudonocardiaceae > Amycolatopsis > Amycolatopsis azurea. The sequence goes on along the minus strand of NZ_MUXN01000027.1, from coordinate 487,213 downwards.
GTCGCCTCCGAACTGGTCTGGGACCGAGCGGTCTACCCGCCGCCTGCCGAACCTCGCCCGCTCGGTTTTCTCTACACCAAGCCGGACGACAAGGACATCGACCAGAACATCGACAGCGACCGGAAGAAGTTCGAGGGGCAGCTGACCGGCTACCACGCCACGCACGACGCCGAAGCGGCGCGGCTGGCGAAGTTCGTCTACTCGGCCTCGGCAGCGGTCCAGTGTGAGCGGCTCAGCGCCGGGGGCACGGTGGTGAAGGGCGGGCCGTCCGGACAGGATCTGGTGGGCGCGCCGCTGGCGGTCTTCCCGTTCCCCGTCATCGCGGGTGACGCCGCGCCGCTGGACACGGCCGTCATCCTCCGGCCCACCGCGCCCACCATCACCGACCTGTTCATCGTCCCCGCCGCCTATTTCTACGCGCTGGCTGTGGCACTTCCGGTCCAGGTCGGCATTGGGCAGCGGTACGACATGGCGCGGTTCGACACCGAGCCGAAGATTCTGCAGGAGCTCCAGACCGCGATCGACGCCGGTTCGGTCGTCGGCGCGGAGAAGCCGGCGACCGCACCCGCAGGGGCCACCGTCACGCCCGCGCAGGCGGCGCGACGGCTGCACGCGCTCGGGACCATCGCCGGTTCACTGCCCGAGGTCGCCTTCAACCAGCAGACCTCGGCGTTCAAGGTGCTGGTGACGGATTGGCTCGGGAGTACCCTCGCCACCCCCGAACTGGACCAGAAGTTCTGGAAGCCGGAGATCCAGGCCCAATCCCAGGCGTACCTCGGCCTCGTGCTCCAGGTGGTAACGCAGAGCTTCGCCGCGCTGATCACCGAGATCACCACGCCCGCCCGGCAGATCACCTCGGTGGACAAGCTGGTCAAGCTGACCGACCAGGACTGGCGCGCGCTGTTCGGCCTGCCCGTGCCGAAGCTGGAGCTGCTGCCGCCGTTCACCCAGCCGGGCACACCCGCGCAACGGGTCGAGGCGTTCATCCGGCACCTGCGCAAGTTCTTCACCGTGCCACCGGGGGTAGTCCCCACCGCGGACACGGCACCGTCCGGGCCGCCCGCGCTCCGGGTGTCCACTGTGGACGTATTCGCGCGGTTCGCGAGCGCCTACGCCGCGCACGGAGGTGGCACGTTCTCCTTCACCGGTCCGCGCGACCAGGCCGCGTCGACGGCGGCCGTCGTGGACACCTTCCCGGACGATGCGGACGCCCAGGCGTGGCTGACCGAGACGCTCGACCTCATCCAGGCGCTTTACGGACTGAGCGCACCCGCGAGCCCCGAGTTGCGCTTCTCCGTGATGGAAGCCTTGTACGCCAGAGGTTTCGTCAGCAAGGCGAGTGTTCAAGCGCCGACCCTGGCCGACTTCACCGCGGCGCTGACCGGCACCGTCGCCTACCCGCTCGCTTCGGCCATCCAGGCGGCGGCGGGCGGATCCACCGCGCCCGGCCCGGTATCGCCGGGGACTTTCCGGCCGGTCGACCCGGACGGCTCGCTCACGGATTGCCTCCCGCCATCGCACCTTTCGCCGTTCGGGCCGGTCGCCTATCTGCACGAGCTGCTGCTGGCGTCCGCCGCCTCGACCCCCAGCCATCCGACGGTGCCCGGTGCCCCTTCACCGCTGGGCAAGCTCGTAGCTGCGCGGCGTGGCCCGCTCGGCGAACTACACGCGACCCGCGCCAACACCGAAACCCCGCTTCCCGCGCTGGACCTGGTCAACGAGAGTCTCGAAACGCTCACCGCCACGGTGGCGAAGGGGGACCCGGTCGGGGGCGGCGCGGTGCACGACACGGCGTCCGACAAGCTCGCCGGGCACCCGCTGCGCCGGACGGGCACTCCGGGCGGGCACGACCCGGCCACGTTGTTCGCCGCGATCCCGCAGCACTCCTCGCCCGCGTCCGTCGCCATCCCGCCCGCCGGAGCGGGCGCGTATGCCGCACTGCGCAAGGACTTCACCGCACCGATCCTGCCGTACGACCAGTCATCGGACGTGAATCGCTCCTACCTCGGAGAGCTGCGCACCAGCCGGTTCTCGGCGATGCGGCACTTCCGCCGCGAGATCACCGAGTTCGTGCTGGATCCGGCGCACGAACCGGCAGGGTTCGACGCCACCGTCTGGCGTTACCCCGTCCGCGTCGACGTCGCCCGCGAGTACCTCGGTGTCTCGGCCGAGGAGTACGACGTCCTGTTCGCACACGATCTCGGCGACAAGGCGGCCGAGGGAAGGCCCGCACTGCACCAGGTTTACGGGTACGCATCGTCCACTGTGGATGATCGATCCTGGACCGTCGTGGTGACCCGCGTCGCTGAATTCCTCCGCAGGACCGGGCTGTCGTACTGCGAGTTCCTCGACCTTCAGCAGTCTGGATTCGTCGAGTTCGATCGTGCTCGCTCGGACGGCGACACCGACGCCGAAGACGAAGGGGGCAATGGCGGATTCCCCGAATGCGAGCCCTGCGACCTCGACGACCTCCGGATCTCCTTCGGCGAACAGGACACGGCCACCGCACTGCGCAAGCTGGTCGTGTTCATCAGGCTGTGGCGGTACGTCCGCGACCACGGGATCACCTTCGCCCAGCTGGCCGACTACGCCGCCGTCCTGCGTCTGTTCGACGCCGCCGCGCACGTGAATCCGGACTTCCTCCGCCAGCTCGCCGCCGTGCTGCTGCTGGTGCGGGACCTGCGGCTCCGGTTCACCGGACGCCTTCCGCTGCTGCCGCTGTGGGAGCCCTCCGATCCGGAGGAACGAGCCGACGCGGTCACCGTGCTGCTCGACGCCGTCGAGGACCACGCCGAAGGACGGTTCCACTGTCGCCGCAGGGAACCGGAGTTCCTCAAGGTGATCGCCGAGAACCTCGACCGGCTTTCGGTGCTGGCCGGATTCGACCCCGCCACCCCCGGCGACACCTGGTTCGCGCTGCCGACGCACACTCTGCGGTTCGTCGAGATCCTGGGCAAGGTCTACGCCTCGGAGTTCTCGGTCGGCGAGATCCTGTTCTTGTTCACCACGGGGGAGCACCTCGACGGGGACGACCCGTTCCCCCTGGAAGACCGCATCGAGTCGGTCGACGACCCGCTGTCGCTGCCCGAAGCCGAACAGGCCGACGGCGACGGCGAGTGCTCACTCTGGGCCCTGCGCCGGGCGTTGCTGGACGTCGAGGTCAGCGAGCAGGAGGCCGAAAGCTGGAGCTGGCAACGGATCGTCACGTCGCTGCGCGAACACTTCGGCTACGGCCAGGACGGCTCCACCGACCGTCTGCTCGACCTCGGCAAGCACTTCTTCACCGCAGAACTGCGCCGCTGCGGTCACTCGGTGGAACCGCGTGACCGCCAATACCGCGTCTCGCTACCCGCGGCAGACACCTCGCCGCGCATGTGGATCGCGCCACCGGACGGGCCGTTCGGCTACGACGAGAGCACCGAGGAGCTGTGGACTCGCCTTCCCCTGACCGATTCCGCGGTGATCGAGCGGCTGTGCGAGTTGCGGCCGCTGCGTGAGCACGAGCAAATCGCGGTGCGCGACCTGTACTTCTCACCTCGCGCGGCGTTGGCGCCCTTCGCGGCGTTGTTCGGGAACTTCGACCAGGCTGTCGACCGGTTGGTCCAGGAGCCGGACGAGCACGAGCGGTTCGCCTTCTTCCGGCGCGAATTCGCGTTGTTCCACCGCCGCTGCGGGGTCATCGCCACGCACCTGGCGGCCCACGTCCGGGCGGCGACCGGGGCGGAACCCGGCGAGCAGGACAGCGCGGCCGCGTGGCGGCTCCTTCGGACGTTGTCGGCGGACGAGAACTTCGCGCTCAGGCCGTGGGAGGACGATTCCGGCGCGCCGCCCGCGACCCGATGGGGGCCCTTGCCGAGCGGAGGGGCGTTCGCCGCGCTGCTCGGGCTCACCGGTACCGGGCTGCTCGGCGAGTTCGAGGTCCGCGGCCACGGGGGCGACGACGAACTGGTGTGGCGGGAGACCCGCGGTCCGCTCAGCGCGTTCGGGCGGGTCCGCGACTCCCTCAACGCGCCGGTGCCGACCGTGCTGCCGGCGCTGGACTTCGAGCTGACGCCCGAGCAACTGCGGTTCGTGGGCATCCGCAACGGGTTCGCACTGCGCGACAGCACCGGCGATCCGCTCGGCGGCGCGCAACCGTTCGCCGTGACCTGGTCCGGGGTGTTGCTGATCGAGGAACGCGGCGAGTACCGCTTCCACGCGGTCCTGCCCGCCGATTGCGACGCCCGGCACAACCGCTGGCGGGTCACACTGGGCCGTGGGCAGAAGACGTGGACGATCCTCAACCACCGACGGCCCGGTGAGCACGCGCCGGCGGACCACTCGGCACCGGTGTCACTACGTCGCGGCGCCTACCGCATCACCGTCGAGTTCGAGCAGACCGAGCCGGACTTCTCGCGCCCCGAGGACGACTGCGCCGCCCGTACCGGCTTCGAGCTGAAGTACTCCGGGCCGGACAGCGGCGGCGAGCACACGGCACTGCCGTTCGACCGGCTCTTCCGCGACACCAAGGACGCGACGCTCGGGAACGGCATCGTGCGACGTCACCCGACCGTCGCCGCCGGCCTGGCCATCGGCGGCGACGAAGAAGCCGCCGCGTATCTCGAGGACCACTACCCGCCCACCCTGCGCGACATGCGGCGTACCTACCAGCGGGCGTTCAAGGCGCTGCTGTTCACCGAGCGATTCCGCCTGTCCGCGCGGCCGGTCGCCGGGTACCGGCAGTCCGAGCTCGGCTTTCTCCTCGATCACCCGAAGGCGTTCGGGGGCACCTCTCATTACCGGACGGGCGCGACGTCATTCGCGACCCACCACGCGTGGTTCGCGCCGGACTTGCTGCCGGTGTCCGATCCCTACCCGCCGGAAACGCTCCGCCCGCGCGAGTCGGCACCGGCGGACCAGCGGTCCGCGCCGAGCCCCCGGCGTCAGGCGGCGCTGTTCGACTGGTGGGAGCGCGTCTTCGACTACACCAGCCTGCGGGAGGAGACCGAACGGGCGCTGGAACGGCCGCCATGGCTGCTGTTCGCGGAGGTCCTCCAGCAGCAGCCGGACAACCCCGCCGAGCTCCTGCGGCACCTCGGCGTGGACCTGCGGCACGCCCCGCTGGTGCTCAACTACTTCGCTCCGGGCAGCACCCCGCCGATCTACACGGTCGGCCTGCCCGGCAGCGGCGAACTGGCCGACGAGCGCTGGGCCGTGCGCGTCTGGCACGCCGAAAGCTGGGTCCGCAGGCTGCGCCGCCATTTTCTGCCCGCGGACATCTCCTTGGCCCGTCCCGCGTTATGGGCGGCCGACGACCCGTCCGCCGAACTGGACGCACCACCGATCGTCTCCCCGCCCCGCTCGGGCAACGCCGACCTGACCCGGTTCGTCCAGGATGGCCACCTCGAACGCGGTGAGCCTCGCCGCTACGACAACCTCGAACAGCTCAACAACGGCTTGCGGGAACGGGCGAGGGAGGCGCTGCTGGCATACCTGTGCGGGATGTCCCGGGTGCCGTTGCCGTGGGCGACCGGCCGGTTCGCCGCTGAGCCGCGCGACCTGTCCGACCTGTTGCTGCAGGACGTCCAGTGTGGGATCGCGCAGCGGACCACCCGGATCGAGGACGCCGTGACCGCCGTGCAGACGTTCGTGCAGCGAGCGCGGCTCGGGCTCGAATCCGGGTTCGCCGTGACACCGGGGCTCACCGCCGTGTGGGAGCAGCGGTTCGGCACGTTCCGCACCTGGACGGCGGCGCGACGCCGCGAGATCTACCGCGAGAACTGGATCGAGTGGGACGACCTGCGGGCGGCCCGGCGCTCGGAGGCGTTCCGGTTCCTGGAAGACGAGCTGCGCCGGACCGCGTTGACCGTACCCGTCCCCGGCGGCCTCGAGTGGTGGCCGAAGACGACCGCACAGCGTCCGCCCGCGCATCCGGAGCTGCTCGCACGGCAGGCACTGGAGCCGGCGGAGATCCGGCTCCAGCGCTCCGCGCCGGAGGGGCTGGGCCTGCTCGGGACGCCGGAGCACGGTGCACGGCCGTCGTGGCTCGCGCCGGTTTCGCTGCTGCTCGCCGGCCGTGATGACGGGGAGAACGAGGGCGTGCGCAAAGCGGCCACCAAGCGCAAGACCGCCGCCGTGGGCAGGAAGGCGTCCGCAACGCTCACGAGCGCCGAAGAGTCGAGAGTGGACAGTGCACAAGAGACGGTCATGGCCCGGCTTCCGTTGTGGCTGCGCGCCGCCGAAGGGCTGCGCTCGGGGTTTGTCCGGCTCGCCGCGGCAGGGCTGCCAACAGCGTCGGCCCGGTTCGAGCCGCGAGGGGACCTCAGCACCCGCGACGTACCGCCGGAGGTCGACGAGTACTACTTCTGGATCGCCGGTTCCGCCTTCTTCGCCGACACAGGCGCCGTGCAGAACGCCGACGCCGGAATAGTCGTGGCCGCCGACCGGAGCCGGACCGACGAGCAGACCTCGGACTGGCACCGTCAGGACAAGGTGCCCGGCCTGCTGAACTGGGAGCCGGAACCGCTGGTGCACCTGTACTGGTCCCGATACCACCACGGCGAGTTCGAGCCGCCGCGACGCTCGTCGGAAGGGCTGTTCGTCGTAGGCGACCCTAGCGACGGGTCGCTGCGACTGAAGTTCGACGGCCGCACCGGCGACTCGCTGCGGTTCGAGGTCACCGATCTCGCCGGTACGCAGAACATGGGCGTCAAGCCGGTCGGCTTCGGCGAGTACCCGGATGCGCCACCGCCCGGGTTCCGTTACGACCTGGCGTCGGACTCCGCGGTCGTCCTGCCGCTGGTGGCCAAACCGACGTCCACTCCGGCACCGCACTTCGGTCTCGCGGCGTACCCGTTCTTCGCGTACGTCTCGCCCGGCGCTCGGCTTCTCCCGCCTTCGGTGCACTCCGTGGCGTCGGCCGTGGCGGCCACGCTGCGCGCGCACGGTGGGTTCGAAGCGGCGCTGCGGTGGTACGAGCTGGCGTACGCGCCGTTGGTGCGCGACAACGCCTGGACCCCGGACGAGGGCGACGCCCTGGCCCGTGACCGCGCCGTCCTGCTGTCCTACCTCGAAACCCTCCTCGCCTGGGGAGAAGCGTTGCTGTGCCGCAACTCCGCGGAGGCGAGCAGGCAGGCGGCCGTGGTGTTCGACTCGCTGCGCCGTCTGCTCGGCGCGAGCCCGCGACTGGTGGAGGACCACGACAACGACGGCGTCCCGCAGCGGGTCGCGACCTTCGTCCCGTCGCCCGCGCCCCTCAACCCGAGGTTGATGTCGCTGTATGAGAGTTCCGCGGACCGGCTCGCTGTCGTACGGCACGCACTCGGCAGCAGCCGGCTGCGTAGCCGGGAACAGCTGTCGGACACCGAGTTCTGGGGCGACGACCCGCTGCGGGACGGCTGGCGAGAGACCCTGGACGGCTGCGACGGGGACTGCGGCGGTGACGGCGAATGCCTGTGCCGCGCCACGCCGTATCGGTTCACCTATCTGATCGGCAAGGCCATCGAGCTGGCGAGCGAAGTACGCGGCCTCGGCGCCGAACTGCTTTCCGCGTACGAAAAGGGCGACGCCGAAGCACTCGCCATCCTGCGCGCCACGCACGAGCGTCAACTGCTGGAGCTGGCCCTGCAGACCCGTCAATCCCAATGGCGCGAGGCGGAATGGCAAGTCCAGGCGCTGGGCAAGACCAAAGAAGGCGCACTGGCCCGCCTACGGTACTTCCAGCAACTCATCGCGCGGGGCCTGAACGCGGGGGAGACCGGGTACGAGGCACTGACCGGCGTATCGATGATCTCGCGCACCGCGGGCAACGTGTCGGAAGCCATCGCGCAGGGCATCGGGCTGATCCCGGACATCCACATCGGTGTCGCCGGACTCGGGCCGCTGGAAGCCAACCAACTCCCGATCGGCACCAAACTCGCGAACGCGACGTTCGCCACCGCCGCGCGGATCATGAACGCGCTCGCCGATATCGCCAACACCAGTGCGGGCCTGAACCTCACCGAGGCGGGCTGGCAACGGCGGCTGGAGGAGTGGCAGCACCAGGTCGAGGTCATCACCATCGAGATCGACCAGATCGAGCGGCAGTACCTGGCCGCCGAACGGCGTCGCGACGCGGCACTTCGGGACCTCAACAGCCATCAACGTCAAGTGGAGCATTCGGCCGAGGTGCAGAACTTCCTGCGCGGCAAGTTCACCAATGGTGAGCTGTACACCTACCTCCAGTCCGAGACCGCGGCGCTGCACCGGGAGCTGTACGAGCTGGCGTTGCGCACCGGACGGCAGGCGCAACGCGCGTTCAACAGCGAACGCGGCCATCTCGCCAGGACGTTCTTGCCCGAGCGCGCCTGGGACACCTTGCACGAGGGCCTGCTCGCGGGGGAGAGGCTCCAGGTCGCGCTGCGGCAGATGGAGCTGGCCTACGTCGACGCCAACTGCCGCGAGTACGAGCTGACCAAACACGTCTCGCTGCGGCTGGACTTCCCGGCGGCGTTCCTGCGCATCCAGGCCACCGGGACGGCCGAGATCGAGATCCCCGAATGGATGTTCGACCTCGACTACCCCGGCCATTACCTGCGTCGGCTCAAGAACGTCACGCTCAGCATCCCGTGTGTGGTCGGCCCGTACATCGGCGTCCACTGCCGCCTCACCTTGCTCAGCAGCACCACCCGCGTCGACCCGCGGCTGAGTGGCCCGGTGGCGTGCTGCTGCGGGACCGAGGTCGACGGGTGCCGGTGCGGCGCGGGCTACCGGCCGACGCCGGGTGACCCCCGGCTGGTGCGCGGGTTCGCCGCCACCGAAGCCATCGCGACGTCGAACGGACAGAACGACTCGGGGATGTTCGAGCTGAACTTCCGGGACGAACGGTATCTGCCGTTCGAGTTCGCCGGCGCGGTCAGCCGGTGGCGGATCGCGCTGCCGCCGGACAACAACCGGTTCGACTTCGACACGCTCGGCGACATCGTCCTGCACCTCAACTACACCGCTCGGGAGGGCGGCGACCTACTGCGCGACGCGGCGAACGATTGCGCTCAACGGCAGCTGCCCGGTGCCGGTGCCCGGTTGTTCGACATCCGCCATGACTTCCCGGACGACTGGTACCGGCTCGTCGACCGAGCGCCGGACGGAAAGCACCTGCTGCCGCTGAGACTCGGCCGCGAGCACTTCCCCTTCCTGCCCGGCCGCCGCGATCCGCGGATCACCCGGCTGGAGCTGTTCGCCGAGCTGGAGCACCCGAGCGACCGGGGCGAGCTGCCCGTCCGGTTCGTCGCCGAGCACGAGCGCCACCACGAGAGCGGAGAAGTGTGCAGCTGCGCCGGGCGCGATCTCCATTGCGTGGCGAGTGCCGAATGGCCGGCGCTGTTCCACGGCGTCCTCGACGTCTCGCTGCCGCTCCGGCACCGCGGGGACCAGGAGCGTGGAGTGTTCAGGTTCCCGGACGTCCGGCTCGCACGGGCGTTCCTGATCTGCCATTACGAGCTGGAATGATTACAGCCCCACAACCTTGGATCCTGGACAGCTTGTCTTGGCAGCGCCTCCCGACCTGGTGTTGCAGGCGCTCACCTACGACTACGCCAACGTGAGCGGCGATCGACTCCATTGGGCGGACAGGATCGTGTCCGCCAACGCCGCCGCCGAGCCCCGTGCGGTTCCCCGGTGGCTCAGCACGAACGTCACCGATCCCGGATCGGGCAACCCGCTGATCGGGACCAGCCCGTCCGGGACCACGGACGCCGCGAACAGGCCGACGCCGAGCCCTGCTTCGAGCGCGACCCGCAGGCCGTTGAGCCGTTCGCTGACGCAGCCGATCCGCCATTGGACACCGTTACGGCGCAACGTGTTCAGCGCGCGGGACCGGGTGACGCTCGGCTCCGGGTAGAGGACCAGCGGCAGCGGCTCGCCCGGGATCAGGTCCAGTCCGGGCGAGCTCACCCACACGAGCGGATCCCGTCGCACGCCCTGTCCGGAGTCGCGCTTGGCGAGCACCAGGTCGAGGTCTCCGTCGGCGAGCCGGGAGTGCAGCACCTCGCTCAGCTCGACCGACAGTTCGAGGTCGATCCCCGGATGCGCGCTGCGGAACCGGTCGAGGACGTCCGTGGCGTGGCCGAGCAGGAAGTCCTCGCACACCCCGAACCGGACCCGCCCACGTGGGCCCGGCCGGGAGAAGTATCGCAGTGCGCGGTCCTGCTGGTCGAGGATGCTACGGGCGAATCCGGTCATCGTCTCGCCGTCGCCGGTGAGTCGCACGCTGTGCGTGTCGCGCTCGAACAGCACGCTGCCGAGCGCCGTCTCGAGGCGGCGGACGTGCTGGCTCACCGTCGACTGCCCGAGAGCCAGCCGGCGGGCGGCTTCGGAGAACCCGCCCGCCTCGGCCACGGCGAGAAAAGTGCGCAGCAGCACCGGATCGATCACTACTCCGGAGTACCACTGTCAGTGCATGACCGTCTACCATGTGTGTGCGCTGCCACTACCGGCGACGGGTGATCACCACCGGCTTGAGGTCCTTGGGGATCGCGGCGAACGCGGACACCGGAACCCCGAACGAGGCGGCGAGAATCTCCCTCGGCAGCGAGTTCAGCGTCCCGACGATGCCGATGTCGTCGTTCGGCTCCCCGGTACTGGTGTTGAACATGACGAGCACGTCCAGGCCTTCGGTGGTGCTGGAATTCGCGAAATAGTGGAAGAATCCCTGCGGGGCGAAGACGAGTTCCCCTGTACTCGCGCTGAAAACTTCGTTGTGGTAGCTGCCGTCCTCGTGCGTGCCGAGAATGCTCCAGTCCGCTTTGCCGGAAATGATGTAGCTCAGCTCCCACGCGGACGGGTGCCAGTGCGGTTCGCGGACCCCGCCAGGGTCGAGGTGCACCAGGTACACCGAGCCCTGCTGACCGGCCAGCACCGGGAAGTTCTTCTCGTGGGCTCCACGCAACGTCCCGCCGTCATGGACGGCCGGCGCGGATTTGGCGAGCGGGAAAACATACACCGGCGAGGTCGTTTTGGCCGGTTCCGCTGTGCTCGCCCCCGCCGTCCCGAGCGCAGTCGCGGCGGCGATTCCCGCACCCGCGCCGAGCGCACCCCGCCTGCTGATTTCCGACATTCTCTCCGCCTTTCCAAAAAACGAGGAAGATTAGCTTCCTGTGATTCTTCCGAAAATACGAAGAACGGAAAGTGCCTCGCGCGGATCACTGCCATCGCGCGCCGCGATGAGCGGCCGCGCCGCTGAATCTGTGGAACAACGACATTTCCGGCGTGCCCGGTCAAAACGACGGGCTGGGCGACCCGTGCCGGTGTGGTGATGTCCCATAGCCGCACCTCGTGATCCGAACTTCCGCTCGCCAGGGTGCGGCCGTCCGGACTGAACGCGACCGACTTCACGTTGTCGGTGTGCTCCTTCAACGGGTGAAGCTCCACCTGCCGCCGCGGGTCGTGCAGATCCCACAGTCGCACTCTGAGGCCGGATTCCGCGGCGGCCAGGGTGTACCCGTCGGGGCTGAACGAAACCGAGTTGATGCTTTCGACGTCGCTCTTTGCAGTAAGTATGGCCAGTTGCCTGTTGACGGTCACATCCCATACCGCAGTGAGTGGTCCGCACTGCCGGTGGCAAGGGTGCGGCCGTCCGGACTGAAGGTCACCGCATTCACCGCGCCACGGTGCCCGGTCAGCGTGGGCAGCTCCGAGGGGGGCTGTCAAACACGGCGAGGGTGCAAGCCTGTCTTGTCGCCATCTCCGAATGGGTATGTCGGACGTCCTGGGAGATGGCAGGCTGTGATCTGTGAATCCGATCGTTGCGCAGGTGTTGACCATCGCCGGTGTCTTGCTCGGCTCAGCCGCCACGTTCGTCGTCACTTCCCTTACCGAGCGAGCCCGGTGGCGGCGAACGCAGTCTGCGCGGTGGGACGACAAGCGTCTGCTCGCGTATTCGGAGTACGCCAACGCGGTCAAGCACATGGTCCGGCTGTGCCGTCGGATCGCGGAGACGCAGGGGTTGCTGCCCACAGGTCAGCCCATCGACCTCGACTCCGCGTTCGCCGACCTCGCCGAGGGGGAGACCGAACGAGCCGCACGATGGGAGACCGTCCTGCTCCTCGGCGAACCGGCGACGATCTCCGCCGCACGAGCATGGAGCGAGCAGGTGTGGCAACTGGAGCACATCCTGCGTGAGGAGCACTCCGACACAGCCGCGTTCACGAACGCCTACCGGAATGCCATGCGCCTACGCAACGAGTTCTATGCCCGCGCCCGCGCAGACCTCGACATCACCAGCGGCCCGCTCCCCGAGATCACGTGGAAATCCCTCCAACCCCCGCCATCATCGCCTGACCACCCCACCACACCGTGACGACCGATCAGCGGCATGAGAGTGCATTCGCTCCGGCTCGGAATCTCAGTCGGTCATAGCCTGCCGACTGCCAGCCCGGTCGCGACTGGCAAAGACTCCTCGATCCCGGCGAGATCGGTTCTGCACCGCGCTCGAGCCGTACCTCGGCCACGAGATCACGTATGGCGGCGTGATCGGTCTGACTTGACGTACGCGTAGGCGCGTGACGCAACCGCTCCGATGTCCCGTCGCATACGAATGGCGAACAGTTCCGGTTGAACGTCGATCGTGACGTTGTGCCTCGCGGCCAGATCGCCCGCCGCACAGTCAAAGGCAGCGCGGGCGGCAGGCTACCGGCCTTCGACCCCGAACTCTACAAACTCCGCAACGTCGTCGAGCGATGCTTCAACAGGCTCAAACAATTCCGTGGCCTGGCAACACGGTTCGCCAAACGAGCCGTCTACCACCGCGCCGAGATCATCCTCGCCTGCATCATCCTTCACCTCAGATGAAGATCCGCAGGACACGTCCTAGGCGGACCGGCCACCGGCGGTGGCGAGAACCAGCACCGCCCCGGCCGCGAATACCCCGCCGAGCCACATCACCGCGGTGGTCCCGGCCGCGTCCGTGGCCAGCCCGCCGACCAACGCTCCGACCGCGATCGCCGCGTTGAACACTCCAGCGAACAGAGCCGACGTCGCTTCACGAGCCTCCGGGGCGGCCACCAGCATCCATGATTGCGCGGTAACCGAGACACCGCCGTACGCCAGGCCCCAGACCACCAACAGCGCCGCCGCTGCCAGGGTGGTCAGTCCCAGGAGCGGGACCAGCGCCATCGTCGCCGACAAAGTCCCGCCGAGCACCAGCAGGGTCACCCGTGGTGATCGCGCCGCTCCGGCGCCCGAGGCGAAATTGCCCGCGACCCCGAAGATCCCGTAGACCAGGAGAAGAGTTCCGATCTGCCCGGCAGTCACCCCGGACACTTTTTCCAGTACCGGCCGGACATAGGTGTACGCGGCGAAATGCCCGATGACGATCAGCGCCACCACGATCAGCCCGAGGCGCACCCGCGGCACACCCGCCAGCCGCAGCATCGCGCCCAGGCGAACGGCCCCTTCCGTCGGCAACGACGGCAGTGACATCACCAGCGCGACCAGTACCACCAGTGAAAGACCACCGGCACCGACGAAGGCGGCCCGCCAGCCGAGCAGTTCCCCGAGGTAGGTGCCTGCCGGTACACCCAGCACGGACGCCACGGCGATTCCGCTGAAGATCAGTGAGGTCGCGGATCCGATCGATCGCGGTGGAACCAGCCGCACGGCCAGGCTCGCCGCGATCGCCCACACTCCGCCCATGCCGATTCCGACGAGGACTCGGGCGACCAGCATGACGCCGAACCCGGGCGACCACGCTGCCAGGAGATTCCCTGCCGTCAGCAGCGCCATCAAGGCGCACAGCACGGCCCGCCGGTCGAGATTCCTGAGCGCCGGGATCAGCAGGGGTGCGGAGACGGCCGCGACCAGACCGGTGACCGTGAGCGTCAGACCCGCCATACCCTCGGTGACCTGCAGGTCGCGGCTGATCGGGGTCAGCAGACCTACCGGCAGCATTTCCGAGGTGACCACAGTGAAGGTCGCCCCGGCGAGCGAGCTCACCGCCGGCCAGCCCTTTTTCCTCTGTTCGGTTTCCCTTGTCGTCACGTGTTCCAGGCAACCGTCGCCCGCTGCCGGGAACAATGGCCGATTTCTCATCCTTCCATGAGCAGGACTACTGGATCCATGGAGGGAGAACACCGATGAGCGGCTTGGAGATCCGCGAGCTGGAGGTGTTTCTGATACTCGCCGAGGAGCTGCACTTCGGCCGGGCAGGCGAACGCCTGTACGTCTCTCAGAGCCGGGTCAGTCAGCTGCTCCGGTCGCTGGAGGGACGGATCGGCGCGACCCTCGTCGAGCGCACGAGCCGCCGGGTGGAACTGACTCCGCTCGGGGAGAAGTTCCTCGCCGAACTGCGTCCGGCCTATGAGGCGCTGTGGGCCGCCGTCGATCACACGCGGTCCACCGCGCGAGGGATCGGCGGTGTGCTGCGAATCGGTTTCCAGGGCATCATCGACGACCACCTCGCGAACGCCATCGGCGGATTTGAGAAGCACCACCCGGACTGCGCGGTGGAGCTCACCGAAATCCCGCTGGCCGATCCGTTCGGCTCGCTCCGCCGTCGGGAGATCGATGCCGCGGTGGTGCTGCTTCCGGTGCAGGAACCGGATCTCATGCTCGGCCCGGTTTTCTCCCGTCAACCGCAGATGCTCGCCGTCTCGCCTCGGCATCGGTTCGCCCGCAGGGAGTCCGTCACCGTCGAGGAGCTGGCGGAATGTCCTCTGATCGGGATCCGCGGTCCGGCCCCGGAATACTGGCGCCGCGCCCAAGCCCCCGAGCTCACCCCCGGAGGCCGCCGGATTCCGCGCGGACCGACCGTCGGCACACTGCAGGAAGGCATGGGTCTCGCCGCGGCAGGCCAAGGCGGCATGGTGCTGTGCCGCTCGACCGCCGAACACCAAGGACGGCGGGATTCGGTCCTCTTCGTGCCCCTCACCGGGCTGCCGGAATCCGTACTCGGCGTGGTGTGGCATGCGGAGGACAGCGGCAGGGCACGTGCCTTCGCAAAGGAGATCACCGTCGAGGCTCCAAGCCCCAAGGGGTAGCGGGCATCCCACCGCGGAGCCGGTGCAGGAGAACGGTGCCGAGGCCGTGCCGCAGGCGCCCGAACGAACACCGCTTCCCACCTAGTCGCCGTGCGGAAGTTGCGGGGCAACGGCTTCCGTGAGCGGGCGATCCCGCTGTACGAGGCCACTCTCGCCGGCAGCGAGGCGGGTGCCGGGACCTGGCCACCCCACAACCAGGACCATCCGCTCGAACCTCGACATGGCGCGATCGACCTGAAGCCGCCACCCTGCGGTCGTTACAGAACAGCCGACGGTGGCATCCAGCATCCGCTCATCGGCACGAGAGGACGTCTGCGTGTGGGTGTCCGGACGATCTGGCTCAGTGCTGCTGGCGGTCGCCCGAAGTAGCCGGTGAAGTTTCGCTAGATCGTCCAGGGGGTAGTCCAGCGACACGAAACGTCAGTCTGGGGAGTGGTGCTCGTGTATCGGATCAAGCCGTCCAAGCCCGCCGCCGTGTTCGGCGCGGTTGTCGGCGTCGCGGTGATCATCTTCGTCCTGGTGCGGTTCCCGCTGCGCGAGCCGTTCATCTGGCTCTGGCTGGCCGTCGCGGTGGGTCTCGTGGGCTTCAGCCTATGGGCGGCGTTCGCCAAGCGCGGCGCCGAGAAAGTGGTTGTCGAGGATCGCCCGCAGTCGGATTCCTGAGTGGTGCGTCCGAATTCGGTCAGTCCGTCCACTGCCCGTCCGATCGTCGGCAAGTGCTTGCGTCGCGGCCCCGAGGTCACCGGCCCGAGCAAGCGATAGGCACGTCATGCAGGGTGACAGCCCGTTCGAGCCGGGCCGGGTCCGGGGAGCTCACGCCCCGACGCAAGGTGCCGGGGCTCCCGCGTCAACGTGCGCTCATCGGCATGAGCGGACGTTCGCCGAGACGCGCGGTCAGCGGCATGTCAGGACGTTCGTGATGACAGGAACGGCATGATTGCGCCGTACACGCCGGGTCGTTTGTGGTGGTGTAGTCAGGATGTGGGGGAGCTACCGATCCATGTCTGGAGAGTGTCGGCTTGGTCGTGTTGGGCGAGGTCACGCAGGACCGTGACGGGGTTGTGCGCTGTACGCAGGGTGTTGTGGTGGAACCGGGCGCGTCGCGATGAGAAAATGAGGTCGACCCGGATGGTGCAAGACCGCCGACTCCCCATGCCTTGCGGCCCAGGTCCGACCAGCCCCGGACCTGCTCGACCGGTTCACCACCGCCGACCGGTCCGCGGTCGCCCTGGTCGCCAACGCCCGCCGCCGAACACGCCGAGAGCCGAGCCGACGCCGCCGAGACCCGTACTGCACGAGCGGAACAGCGGGGCCGGCTTGACCGAGAGGCCAAACAGCGGGCCGACCGCGCTTAAGTGACCGCCGAGCGCAACGCGCGCGACACCGACGACGCCTGCGTCCGCGCCGACGGACTGCAAGCTAGGACGTCGATGAGACGTCTCAAATACGCGAGGATGTTCGACTGCGGTTCGGTGTCCACACACGATTCGCGGACCCCAGCACGTCGAGACCCGAGTCCACCGTGTGAAACGGGCGTATCGGCGCGACGCGTGTGCTGCACTCGGGAACGGTGGCCTGGTCCGCTACCGCGGTGGCGTTGTCTACCAGGCCTCGGTGGTGCGGCAGTGCGCGGTTGGTGCGCGGCCTGCGAGGTGAACCAGGGCGTTGAGCGCTAGCGCAGGTACGCGAGGAGACCCACTTCTGGTTCCAGCGCGCCGGGCTGGGCGAGGGCATGAAAGTCGGCCTCGACGGTGGCGCGATCCAGTGCGTGTGCCCGAACGGCTTGGTAGCGCACGATCGAGTAGAGGAAGACATCGAGGTTGTCGAACTGGGTGTTCGCCTCGATGACCTCCTCCTCGTGGAACCAGACGGCGACGCGGCCATTGGCCAGCACGACGTAGAGGTTTCCGCCGCCGTCGGAGGCGATGGACCACACGTCGTCATCGGAGAGGGCTGTCTCGTAGTCGGAGTCGAGGATCTGGCAGTCGTTGCCGGCGAAGTCGAACCCGTAGGAGTCGTCGGTCACGTCGACGACCCACGGCAGCGTCCCTGACCTGACTCTGCGGTCGAACGCTGCGAGCGCCGCGGCGGCGTCCTGCGGTAGCCGGGCGAGGAACGGCTCGATCGGCCGGATCGGCTCAGTGATCCGGATCGTCGGCCGGTCCGGGAACCAGCGGGCCAGGTCGGCGTCAAGGTCTCGGTCGCCGTAGCCGGCAAGCTGGTCGACGGTGAATTCCATCCGATGAGCATAGTGGTGTGTCATGGATGTCGACCCGGTAGTCGATCTCGCGGCGCGATCGGCCAACTGGGTTCACCTGTCATGAGCTGGAGGCGCTCTGAGGTTGTCCCCCGAAGACCGGACACCGGATTTCATGCGACGAGGGCAAAACCTTGATGATGGCCAACGCGGGCTTCGTGCGTGGTGCGGTAGCCGAGTGTCGAATGTAGACGGTCGTGGAACTCCAGCACGAGCAGGACACGGTCCAGCCGTCCGTAGCGGCCGTCGTGCTGCGCCCGACGTACCACTCGCGCCCGTGCGCCTTCACGTAGTCCAGAACACCGATCAGGGTGCGCCGCGGCATCCAGCACGCTCGCGTCGCCTGTGCTCTGCTAGCCGCCGCTGCGCTTGGCCTTCTCGTCCTCCACGGCGACGCTGACTGCCAACCCCGCTCGGGGGACCGGCTTCACAGGTTGGGCAACGGCCTGGCGTGCGGTCAGGACTGGTCCAGGGCCCGTTCGATGGCGCGGCGGGCTCGCCCCGCGGCAGTCTGGTCGTGCTCCAGTTGCATGGCCGCGTTCAGTGCCAGCCCGGCGGCGATGATCTCGAACAGTGCCTGGTCGATGTCGAACTCGGCGGGTAGTTCGCCGTTGTCCACGGCCGCGGCCAGGTCCGCCCGCAGTTGTTCCCGCCAGCGTGACCACACCTCGGCCACCGCGTCGCGGACCCGGCCGGGGCGGCCGTCGTACTCGCTGAGGGCCGCGGTCATCAGACAGCCGCCGGGTAGCAGCGGCGTCTCCAGGTAGCCCACGGAGTTGGCACATACCGCGCGCAGCCGACGCAGACCCTGTGGCTCGGCCAGTGCGGGCTCGACCACCCGGTGCCAGAAGTCGACGAACGCCTTGTCCAATGTGGAGATCTGCAGTGTCTCCTTGGTGCCGAAATGCTTGTGCACCCCGGACTTGCTCATCTCCAGCTCGTCGGCGAGTCGGCCGATGGTGATGCCGTCCAGCCCTTCCTCGGAGGCGACCGCAGCGGCGCGGTCGAGGATCCGGCCCCGGGTGGCCAGGGCTTCGGCCGCTGAGCGTCGAGGTGACATGCGGCCAGGATAGCGTACGCACGTTCGCTATTGATTTGGAGAACGTACGTACGCTAAATTTCGCGGCATCCACCGGAGACGAAGGAGCGCGAGATGCGGGTACGACGACTGGGCTGGGCCGGACTGGAGATCGAGGCGGGCGACCAGCGTCTGGTGATCGACTACGTGCGGGACCTGTCACCGCTGTTCACGGGGTGGAAGCCCGGCGAGGGACTGGCGACGCCGAGCGGTGACGTCACCGCGGCGCTGGTCACGCACCTGCACCGCGACCACACCGACGCGGCCGCGCTCGCGGGCGTGCTGATACCGGGGGCGCCGGTGCTGCGACCGGCACCCGGTCACGGCGACGACGTGGACAACGTGACGACACAGCTGGCCGAACGTGAACTGGAGGCGCACCGGCTGACGGTCGAGGTCGTGGATGCCTGGTCCACCCGCGAGATCGGGCCGTTTCGCGTCACCGCGGTCCCTGCCGTCGATGGGTTGGGCGATCCGCAGCTGAACTGGGTGGTGCACGCCGACGGGCAGCGGGTCTTCCACGGCGGCGACACGATGTTCCACGGCTACTGGTGGCTCGTCGCGCGTCGGTTCAGCCCGTTCGACGCGGTGTTCCTGCCCGCCAACGGCGCGGTGGTCGACGCGCCGCACCTGCAGCCGCCGAGCCCGCTGCCCGCCGCGATGGACCCGAGACAGTCCGCCGCGGCCGCGGAGATCCTCGACGCCCGGTACGCGGTGCCGATGCACTACGAGGCGGAGCAGCCGGACAAGATCGCGGGCTACGTCGAGGTCGCCGACCCGGAGAAGGAGTTCCGCGCGCACGCGGGAACACGCGCACGCGTGCTGCCCGTCGGCGAATGGCTGGACCTGACCACATGAGGCCGAAACTCCGCCATGTGGATCTGGCATCGACACAGTCGGCTCAGGACAAGGGAAAGGACTTCGGGTGAGTACAGGGAGCAGGGTCGTCGCGGTCACCGGTGGGGGGACGGGCATCGGTGCGGCGGTGGCCCGCCGCTACGCGGCCGAGGGGGCGAACGTGGTGGTCCTCGGACGGCGGCGTGAACCGCTGGAGAAGGTGGCGGAGGAGACCGGTGCGCACGTCATCGCGTGTGATGCCAGCGTGTCCTCGGACGCGGAGAACGCGGTCACGGAGATCGTCGGCCGGTTCGGGCGGCTGGATGTCGTGGTCGCGAACGCTGGCGGGCACGGGCTGTCGTCGGTGACTGACACCGACGACGAGGAGTGGGAGTTGGCGTTGCGCTCGAACCTGTCGAGCGCGTTCGTGTTCTGCCGGGCCTCGCTGCCCTCGCTGGTGCGAGCCGAGGGACAGGTGGTGGTCGTGTCCTCGTTGGCTGGTCTGTTCGCGGGTCCCAACGTCGCGGGGTACACCGTCGCGAAACACGCGCTGATCGGTCTCACCCGGTCGATCGCCCGGGACTACGGGCCCCGCGGTGTCCGCGCGAACGCGGTCTGCCCCGGCTGGGTCCGCACCCCGATGGCCGACGGCGAAATGGACCAGTTCGCCGAAGCGGCAGGGTTTGCCGGCGGGCGCGACGAGGGCTACCGCCGGGCCACCGCCGAGGTCCCGCTTCGACGCCCGGCCGAACCGGACGAGATCGCCTCCATCGTTTGGTTCCTCGGCTCGCCGGAGTCGTCGTACATCACCGGCGCGGTACTGGTCGCCGATGGCGGCGCGCACGCGGTCGACCTGCCCACCCTGGCCTTCGAACGCGTCGGCACGGACATCTGACGCCAGCCTCCCCGACGTAAACCTCGCCGACTCGGCGCGGTCCTCGGTTTCGAGCCGCACCCCCGCGGCATTGCTGGCGACCGGACCGCGGTCACGGGAGGCGGCACGGGCCGCGATCGCCAAGACTGTCGAGCAGCCCGGCAAGGACGACTTTCCGCGAGTGCAAGGAGAAAACCATGGGGCTCACTAAGCCCGTACCCGAGGTCACCGATGCCGAACTCGGTGAGCTGCGAGCTCGTCTGGCCGCCACGCGATGGCCGACTCCGTGGCCGGTGACCGGCTGGTCGGCCGGAACCGAACCCGGTGAGCTGCGGCGACTGGTCGACTACTGGGCAACCGGCTACGATTGGCGTGCTCATGAAGCCGCCATCAACGCACTTCCCCACCACGTCGCGGACATCGCCGGGACATCGGTGCAGTACCTGCGTTTCGACGGCGAGGCTCCGGACGCCCTGCCGATCGTCCTGACCAACGGGTGGCCCAGCTCGTTCCTGGAGTTGACCGACTTCGCCCAGCGACTGGCCACCCCGTCCAAGCACGGTGGTCGCGCGGCGGACTCGTTCACCGTCATCGTCCCGTCGCTGCCGGGATTCGCCTTCTCCCCGCAACGGCCCTCACTCACGGACCCCTTGCAGACCCACGAACTGTGGCACTTGCTCATGCGAGAGGAACTGGGGCTTGCCCGGTACGGGGCGCACGGCTCAGACCTGGGCGCGGGCATCACCTCCCGGCTGGCCGAAGCCCATCCCGACGCTCTGGTGGGTATCCACTTGACGGCCGTCGCCAGTCCGGTCGCCTACGACGACGAGAGCATCACCGCGCAGGAGCGCGCCTACCTCGACTCGGTGACGACCTGGTCGGCGAAGGAAGGCGCGTATCAGCATCAGCAGAGCACCCGACCTGTCACCTTGAGCTACGGGCTGGCCGACTCGCCGACCGGGCTGCTCGCATGGATGATCGAGAAGTACCGCGCGTGGAGCGACTGCGGAGGTGACCTGTCCTCGCGGTTCAGCGACGACTTCCTCCTGACGCAGGCGTCGCTCTACTGGTTCACCAACACCATTTCGACCTCGTTCCGGCCCTACTACGAGTACAGCGAGAACATGACGCGCAGAGTCGAGCGGATCGATGTGCCCACCGCCGTCGCGCTGTTCCCGGCCGATCTCACCCGGCCGCCGCGCAGCTGGGCCGAGCGCACCTACAACGTCACGAAGTACACGGAGATGCCCCGCGGCGGTCACTTCCCCGCACACGAAGAACCCGAGCTGCTCGCTCACGACCTCACCGACTTCTTCCGGCCGCTGCGGTGAGACCGGAGTGTCGAGCCGGGGTGGGCGAGTGCACGGTCGCCGATCAGAACGCCCGACTCACCCGCGACCTCGCTGCCCGCAGCGGCGTCACCGACCTCACCGCGCACCGGCCACGAAGCAGCGCTGGGAAGTGATCACCGGCCGAAGTGTTCGTCATCGGCAACGGCGTCCGCGTCGACCGAGCCCGGGTCTGCCGTGAACACCACCGCCCTCAGGTCGCCGTCGGGAATGTGGACGGTGTCGCAGTCCAGTGCGATCTGCCCCAGGTCCTCATGCTGCAGCAGCATCCGGCTGTCGTGCTGCCCGGCGGTGGGCGTGCTCGCCCAGAGCTCGGCGAACACGGCGCTGGCGCGCTGGAGTTCGGCGGTCAACGACGCCAGGTCATCGTCCGCGGGGTATCGGGTCGAGGCCGCACGCAGCTCGGCCACCAGCAGGCGCTGGAAGCGGGCGTGGTCACCCGGCGACCGCATCACCCGGCCGTCCTGGCCAACGAACACCCGCCAGGGGATGTTGCCTTCGCGCGGATGGAGCGAGGGCACTCCGCAGGCCAACGTTTCCCAAGCCTGGTTCCAGCCGACGACGGTCCACGTGGCGTCGAGCACGCACACCGGCGTGCTCTCTACCCGCTCCACGAGTCTGCGCGCGCCAGGACTGAGCCGCCGTGGCACCTGCCCTTCTACTGGCGCGTAACCGGCCAGCGTGCACAGGTGCTCGTACTCCGCCCTGCTCACCCGGAGTGCTCGGGCCAAGGCGTTCAACACGCCAGGCGAGGGATGCCGACGGCCCTGCTCCATGCGTTTCAGATGATCTGTCGACACGCCGGCCAGTTCGGCGAGCTCTTCCCGGCGTAAGCCGCCCGTGCGCCTGCGGCCGTGACCGACGACACCCACTTGTTCGGGGCGGGTGCGTTCACGTCGCTCCCGCAACGCCATTCCCAGAGTGCTCGCGTCCGGCATGACCGAAGAATATCAGCGGCATCCGCCAGGAGGGGACATCCTGGCCCCTGCTACGGCAGCCGAAATCCGGAAGAATGACCACCAGGAAGGGCGGAGACAGCGCGCGCGAATCTGTGTTGACACGCGCCCCTCCCGATGTTTTATCGATCGTGTTCTCGATGAAGGAATTTCATGACTGATGCCAATCACCTCGCCGACCGGGTCGCTGTCACCGAGACCGTGGCCCGTTTCGCCTGGTCGCAGGATCTCAAGGACTGGGACGGGCTGCGTGCGATCGTCGCCGACACCGTCACGATGGATGTTTCCGAGCACTTGGGCGCGCCGTCGCAAGAATTGAGTGCCGATGATTTCGTGGCCGCCAGCCGGGCGGTGCTGGAAGGGTTTCAGAGTACGCACCATTCGACCTCCAACGTCATCGTCGAGCTCAAGGGCGACCACGCTACCTACCGGAGTTTCGTGGTGGCCTACCACCACGTTCCCGCCGACGAGGGCGACTGGCTCGTCGTGCGCGCTTTCTGGCACGTCGACCTGCAGCGGGTCGACAATGAATGGCGGCTGAGGCGCATCCGCGTGGTGCGGAAAGCCCCTTTCGTGGGTAACCCCGAGCTTTACGCGATCGCTGCGGGGTCTGCGGACAAAGGCGGGCGAGAAGCGAGTAAATCGACTGACAACGTGCGCGCCGTTCCGTTTCGAATGGCTGCGGCGATGTCCGATCGTGACGTCGACAAGTTGGTGGCCAATTACACCGACGACTTCGACTGCGTGATGCCGGTGCACCCCGATCGTTCCTTCCGCGGTGTCGAGCAAGTTCGCGCGAACTACACGACGATTTTCGCCCGGTATTCACACGGCCTGGACGCCCGGGTCATCGATTCCGTGGTGGACGGTGACCGGGTGTGGACGGAGTGGGAGATGATCGGCACGCGGGCCGACGGGGTTGTCGAGACCATCCGCGGCACCGTCATCATCCGGGTCGAGGACGGTCGCGCCAGAGCGGCTCGCTTCTACCTCGATCCGGTCGATGCCCCGGATACATCGGCACAGCTGAACATCCTCGACTGAAATCCGGCTCGTCAGATTGCGCCCGGTGCTCTGCTGGACGATGGGGAGTTGCCGGAGTGGGACATCCGCACGTTGCGTCGGCCGCATCGAGCCCTTGGACTCGGACGCGGAGCTGATTGCAGTGGCGAGTGGTCGGGGAAACTGGTCGTGCGTCTCGCCTGACGGAGGGCGCGGGGCCGGAAAGCAGGGGACAAACCGGCCCCCGCACGGCATCGCGCGAACTGGAAACATCGTTCACATCGACCCCCAGGAGTAGATGTTCATGCACCTCACCGTTCTCGCCGCGTCCGGCTCGACCGGACTCTCCCTTACCCGGCAGGCACTCGACCGTGGCCACATCGTCAGGGCCATCGCCCGCAATCCCGACCGGATCACCGTTCCGGACGCCCCGGGGCTGACCAAGATCGTCGCGGACGTGTTCCACACTGACGAGATTGACTCGGCGCTCGAAGGCAGTGAACTGGTGCTGTCCGGACTAGGTGTGCCCAAGGGGACGAAGCCGGGCGTGCTGACCGCGGGCGCCCGGTCGGCGGTGGCGTCGGGCGCCCGCGTCATTTGGCTGGGTGCTTACGGCACAGGTCCCTCGGCCGCGGTGGCAAGCGCGCTCAACCGGCTGGTCCTCAAGGGACTCGGAGCGGAGGTCGCCGACAAGGTCGAGTCGGACGCCGTGGTCACCGAAGCCGGCGGAACGGTTTTCCACGCCGGACCCCTGACGAACAAACCGATCAGCCCGAACCGGCGCACCGTCGGTCTCGATGCCTCCCCCAAGAGCATCTTCCGCATCATGGTGAGCCGGGACACCGTTGCCGCCGCGATGCTTGACGAAGCGGAGAACCCGCAGTTCCCCGGCCGGATCGCTGTCCCACTCACACGCTGACCTGAAGGCCCATGAGTGGCTCGCTCGAGGTGCCGACGAGACGGACCTCGCCAGATCGCCTGTCGTGGCCTTCGGTTCCGGGAGTGGATCACGCCGCTCTAAGAACGTGCCGGCCGGGCTTGACCGTCACCAGGTCACCGGCAACGAGCGCGCGCCGTAGACGAGACTGAAGGCGCGGAAGTCCACCGGGCCGTCAGGATTCGCCAGCGCGAGACCGGGGAAGCGCCGCAGCAGGGCCGGAAGGGCGATGCGCAACTCCATCCGGGCCAGCGGCGCCCCGAGACAGTGGTGCGCGCCGTGCCCGAAGGCGACGTGGCCGGTACTTCCCCGGGTGATGTCGAGGATCTCCGGATCACCGATCAGAGCGGGGTCGCGGTTGGCGGCGGGGAGAGAGCAGATCACGAGTGATCCCGCCGGGATGGTGTGCCCGGCGATCTCCACCTCCGTCGTGGTCGTCCGCGGTGGCGGCGTCTGCACGATCGACAACCACCGAAGCAGCTCCTCGACGGCGGGCTCGACCAGTTCCGGATCTTCACGAAGCATCGCCAGCTGCTCCGGGTGCCACAACAGGGCCAGCGTGCCGAGCCCGAGCATGTTCGAGGTGGTGTCGTGCCCGGCCAGCAGGAGCAGCCCCGCGACACCGGTCAGTTCGGCGGACGTGAGCTCCCGGCCGTGTTCGCGAACCAGCATGCCCAGCATGTCCTCGCCCGGATCCGCCTGGGCCCGGGCCACCAGCCCGGCCATGTAGTCGTGGTCTTCCTCCTGCGCCGCCACGCGATCGTCCAGCGGCAAGGAGGTGTCCAGAACGCGCACGGCGCGTTCGTGGAAGCCGGCACGGTCTGCGTAGGGGACACCCAGCAGCTCGCAGATCACCAGCGAGGGCACGGGCAACGCGAAGTGCGCCACCAGGTCGGCAGGCTTGCCGGCGCGCTCCAGATCGTCCAGGGCGTTCTCGACGATCTCGGCGATCCGTGGCCGGAGCCTGCTCATGCGCCGGACGGTGAACTCCGGCGTGAGCAGCCGGCGCAACCGCGTGTGGTCGGGCGGGTCGAGTGTGATCAGCTGACCCGGCACGGGTTTCCCTTGTCCCGCACCGGCGAACGGTGTCAGGGCACTGCTGAACCGAGCCGTGTCGGCCAGCACCTGGCGAACGTCCTCGTGCCGGGACACCAGGTACGCGGGCCGGCCGAACGGTGTCTCCACTCGCAGCACACGCTCGTTGTCGCGTGCCTTGGCCAGTTCCTTGACCGGATCGATGCCGGTCCGCCGCAGATGTAGCGGTACTTCCCAGGTTTCGGTCATCGTCTGCCTTTCCCTTCGGCTCAAGGCCGGGTGTCGAGCCACTCGGAGAACGTGGGGCCCGCGAGCTTGGCGTGCGGTCCGGGCAGGAAACCGCCCGCGGCGGCGATCTCGGCGTCCGGGATGCCGCCGCCGTCGATGCCGACGACCTCGATGCCCCGGAGGGCGCCGAGGAGCCGGGCCGCGTCGGCCATGTTCTCCTTGCGGGGCCCCGCGATCTCGGGGATCGGTGTCTCCGGCGCCTCGGCGGCCAAGGCGAGGTCGACCAGTTCCTCCGCGACGGTTCGGCAGGCCACGAGCTGGGTGGGCAGAGACGGCAGGTAGGCGACGTCGCCCTGCTGCCAGTCCAGGAGCTGGCCGACGAACTCGTGGAACTGCGCCGCCCGCAGGAGACGTACGGGGAGAGGCCCGGCCAAGAGAAGTTCCTCGTGCACCTTCTTGGCGGCGACGAACCCGGAGGTGGCCTTGTCGGCGCCGATGATGGACGCCGCGACGATCCGGGTCGCCCCCGCCCGGCGGCCTTCCTCGTGCAGAGTGCGGGCCGACGTCCGGAAGAACTCCGTCGCCGCTTCCTGCTCGGAGCCGTGCCACGAGGCGACGTCGATGATGACTTCGACCCCGGTGAGGGCCTCGGCGAGCCCCTCGCCGGTGATGATGTCCACGCCGGTCGCCCGGGAGATGGGCACGACCTGGTGTCCTTGTGCGGTGAGGACGTCGACGACGTGGACTCCCAGTCGTCCGGTGGCGCCCGCTACCGCGATCTTGCCGGTGCTCATGGTGTTCGCCTTTCTCGAAGGGGATGGTCAGTCGGTGTAGTTCTGGCCGGGAGGCATCCCGGGGATGGGCTTGGCGATGAGCGCGGCGGGGGCGAAGAAGCCGATGTGGGCGATCGCCATGACGAGCGTCCAGAGCGCCTTGGCGTCGTAACACTCGGATGCCTTGGCGTACAACGAATCGGGGACCCGCTCGCCGGACGGGTTCGGGGTGAAGACGGCCTCCGTCAGCTCCAGCGCGACCCGTTCCGCCTCGGTGAAGCAGGCGGCGTCCTGCCAGGTCGCCACGGCGGTGATGCGTTCTTCGGGCTCCCCGGCGCGGCGAAGGCTGCCGGTTTCGCGGATGGTGAAGTACGTGCTCCCGAGGATCTGCCCGGCACGCAGCTGCAGCAGGCTGACGGTCGTCGGGGGGATCGCGCCGTTCTTCAGGACCTGGTGCAGGCCGCCGGCGACCTCGGCCATCTCGGGGACGAAGGGGAGCGGGTTGGGCATGCGGGATCGCGTACTCGTCGGCACGGACATGGGTGGGACTTCCTTCCTCTCGGCATCTCGTCGTCGTGCCCAAGAGATCCCGGCGATCCGTCCGGCGTGACAAGGCGGGCGTGTGACACAGGCCACGGGCCGGAGACGTCACAAAGGGAGGGCAGGCGGGGTCGTATGGATCTGGCACGCTCGCGGACGAGGAGACGGGAACCGGCGATGAGCGAACGAGACGAACAAAGAACGGGCGTCGCCATGGAGTCGGCGACCGAGGCGTTCGTGACCCATCGCAACCTGCTTTTCACCGTGGCCTACGAGATGCTCGGCTCGGCCACCGACGCGGAGGACGTCCTTCAGGAAACCTGGTTGCGGTGGGTGGGCGTGGACTTCGCGACGGTGTCGTCTCCGCGCGCGTTCCTGGTCCGGATCACCACCCGGCAGGCGCTCAAACGGCTGCGCACGCTCGGCAGGCGCAAAGAGTCCTACGTCGGTCCATGGCTGCCGGAGCCGCTGCTGACCGCGCCGGACGTGGCCGAGGACGTCGAGCTGGCCGACAGCGTTTCGATGGCGATGCTGCTGGTGCTGGAAACCCTCGCGCCGACCGAACGAGCGGTTTTCGTGCTGCGCGAGGTCTTCGCACTCGACTACGACGAGATCGCCGAAGCCGTCGGCAAGACTTCTGGCACCGTACGCCAGATCGCGCACCGGGCACGGGCGCACGTCGCGGCTCGCAGGCCTCGCGGCACCGGTACCCCCGCCGAACACCGGGCCGCGCTCCAGGCCTTCCAGACAGCGGTGGAAACCGGCGACATCCAGGGCCTGCTGGACATCCTCGCGCCGGATGTCGTCGCTCTCAGCGACGGCGGTGGAGTCAAACACGCGCTGCTGCGGCCGATCGTGGGGGCGGACAAGGTGGCTCGGCTGCTGGCAGGCGGCTGGTGGAAACGCGACGCGGAACGGTCGGTCGAGCCGGTTCAGATCAACGGCGGCCCGGGACTGCTCATCCGCGTCGACGGCGAAATCGACGGCGTGCTGGCGGTGCGTGTGGAGGACGGCTGTGTCACTGGTGCCTATCACGTGCGCAATCCTGAGAAACTGGCGAGCGTGGAGCGCGAGATCACCGTGAGCCGCTGACGAACCCGAGAGTCGCGCCGCCCGGGCACGGGAGAACGGTCGCGGCGCGGCACCCCCGAAGCTGCTGAAACCGCTCTGCGCCATTCCCGGTGTCCGTGCCTGTGGCGCGAGGGACAACGCCTACGGTCCGTATCCGCCGCGGCTCGCCGGCGCGGTGCTCGGCAGGTCAAGCCGACGGGTGGTTCTTTTCGGCTGCCGGCTGTCCTCGGTTCATGACTGAATCCGTCGAGGAACGGGTACTTCACGCGGGAGTATCCGTCTGGGGAAGGTGGGTCCGGATGTCGGACAGCGATCAGGGCACGACAGTGGGGGAAAGGTTGCCCTCGCCACCTCGTGATGCCGCCGGGCTGGGGCGAACGAGACGCTGGTTCAGGGCGCTGGTGCGACGGCACCGTCCGGACGCGTGCGGCGACCTGACCGACGACGCGGTCATGGTGCTCGACGAGCTGGTGACGAACGCGGTGGTCCACGGGCACGTCTGCCGGGCCGTCACCGTCGACCTGGCCGCGGGCCGGGTGCGCATGGAGATCGACGACGCCAATCCGAGGCTGGCGCACGCCGGCGAGGGCGCGGGGCTCGGCCTCCGGCTCGTCGCCCGGGGAGCGAGCCGCTGGGGACAGCGATGTGGTCCCGAAGGCAAGACCGTCTGGGCCGAACTGCCACTCAGCCGATCACCGGCCGATCACCGAGGTGAGTCCTGACCTCGGGGTTCGAAGCGGCCGGTCAATAGCTACGGGTCCTCATCTATCGCTTCAGGTCTGGCTGGGGCCTCGGCGCCCCGGCAAAGCTGGGGATCGTGTCGAAGCGATTCGAGGAGCCCGCGACCGTTTCCACCCTCGGACCGCGCTATGTACGGGACCGCATGGTGGCCGGCGTGCTTCACCGGATGGCGGCCTTGGCGGACGTCGCCCCTTACCTGCGGGGGCCGTCACGCGCGGCAGTGGTCCGGCTGACCGGCGAGGTGCTCTCGCGGTGCCTCGACGCGCTCGAACCCGAAGGACGGCTCAGTGGCGGCGAAGAGGCGTTGCGGTCGCGCGAGGGAGAGCCCGCCGCCGTGAGGATCGTGCTGGCCAGGGTGCTGGGCCGGTTCGCCTGGGAACAGCTGACCGAGGTCATCGGCCCGTTCGAGGTGCCTCCGCTGGCCGTGTGCCGGTCCGCGGAGGTGCTGTTCGACAGTCTCGTCGAGCTGGCCCGTCCGGCCTCGCATTAAATGAGGGCCCTTAGAGAAATCCCGGACGGGAGGTTCGCGCTTAGAGTCGTTTCATGAACGGTGCGACCGCGGATCTCGTCGCAGGGACCGCACGGGCGATCGCCCGGTGTCCCGCCTTCGCCGTGGTCGAAAGCGAACCTGGAGCGGGCCGGACACGGCTGCTCGACGAGCTCGCGCGACGCGAAGCCGGGGATTGCGCCGTGGTCCGGGTCCGCTGCGCCCGGCGCCGGCGACCCGTCCCGCTCGGCCCGGTGCTCGAAGCGCTGAGCGCCGACCTCGGCAGGTGGACCGCGGTCGCGGCGCTCCTGTCGCCGCTCGCCGGAGTTCTTCGGCCCCTGCTGCCCGAACTGGCGGGAGTGCTCCCCACCGCGCCGTCCGACACGAACGGCCGTCACCTCGTCTTCCGGGCGCTCCGGGAACTGCTGACCGCGCACGACCGCACGGTCCTGCTCGCGGACGACGCGGACGAAGCCGACGAGGAGACCCAAGATCTCTTCCGGTTCCTGGCGGGCAATCCCTCTCCACGGCTGGCTGTCGTCACCACCTCGACGATTCGGGCGCAACGGCCCGGGCAGAGTGAGTCCTGGTGGCCGCCGAAATCGGGGGTGACCGCGATGCTCACCTTGGCGCCGCTGGATGTCGACGACGTGGTGTCGCTGGCCGGTTCGCGTGAGCTCGGTGAACGGGTTCATCGAAGGACCGGCGGTGTGCGCGGAGCCGTGCACGCGGTCCTGGAATCGGTCCGCACGTCCATGCCGGAGGCCTGGTCCGCCGCGCTCGCGGCCAGGCTCACGAAAGCGGATCCGGGCTGCGCCGCCGTCACCGAAGCGGCTGTGGTCTTCGGTCGCCCGGCCGGTAGCGCCGAGCTGGCGACACTGTCCCAAATGGACGGCGATGCCGTCGACGATGCGCTGCTCTCCGCTCTCGACGCGGGATTTCTGCGAGATTTGGGCAGAGGGCGGTACGCCGCACGCAGTCCTCTGGTTGCGGAGGTCGTCCACGCCGCCATCCCCGGACCTCGCCGGTGCCGCCTGCACGGTCGCGTCGCTCGTCTCCTCGCCGGTTCGGCTGAACCGGACGCGTCGAGAATCGCACAGCACCACCGGGCGGCCGGTGAACTCGGCGAATGGGTGCGGTGGACCTCGGAGGCCGTCGACACCGCGGTGGCCGACGGCAAGCCGGACGAAGCCGTCCGCCTGCTCGAAGCCGCGCTCGGTGACGAGGGACTTTCCCGCGCCGACCGGGAGAACTTCGCGGTCAGGCTCAGCAGGGAAACCGCCTACGAGCTGATCAAGGAGCCGACGGTCCGCTTGCTGCGCACGGCGGTGCGGGAGTGGCCGATGAGCAAGACCGCCCGCGGCGAGATCCGGATCAATCTCGGCCGGGTGCTGATCAACCAGAACGGGCAGATCGACGCCGGCCGCTCGGAGATCCAGCTGGCCGTCGCCGACCTCTCCGACCATCGCGGCCTGCTCGCGCGTGGTCTGGTCACGCTGGCACTCCCGCACCTCGGCGCGATCCCGGTCGAAGAGAACCTGCGCTGGCTCGATCAGGCCGAGCGCGCCAGCCGGGGCATCCGCGACGTCGAGCTGCTCGCCGCGGTCACCGCGAACCGGATGTCCAGCCGGATGCAGGTGGCCGATCCCGGTGTCTGGCTCGACGTCGGCACACTTCCGGATTCGCCACGGTCGGCCGATGTGCGCCGTCAGGTCTGCCGGACCTACATCAACCTCGCCGACGCGGCGGCGTGGAACGGTTACTACCCGGTGGCCAGGTCGTATCTCGCGACGGCGCGGAGACTGATCCAGGACGAACACCAGCCCTATCTGGAGGCCTTGGCCGCGGGTACGGATCTGCGGCTAGACGTCGCGATGGGTCAATTGTCCACAGTGGACAGTGGGGCTCGTGACCTGATCGCGCGCGTGGGTGAAGACAGTTCCCTGGCCGGTGAGCCGCTGCTGGCGCTCGGCTGGTACCACTTCGGGCGCGGACGGCGGGCGGCGGCGTTGCGCGATTTCGACGCCGCGTTCGGGCTTTCGGCCGGCAGTGTTCCCTTGCAGGCCTCGTCGTTCGCGGGGCGGGCGGCGGTCCGGCTGGCGGGCAAGGACCTGGCGGGGGCGCGCCGTCTCGTCGAGTACGGGTTGACGAACGTCCGCCGCAAGAACAACTGGGTGTGGGCGGCGGAACTGCTTCCGCTCGCGGTACGGATCCTGATCGGGGCACACGAGACCGAATCCGCCGAAAAGCTGCTGGCCGAGTATCAGGAAGGGATCGCCGGCCGCGACGCGCCACTCGCTCTCGCAGCGGACTTGTTCTGCCGGGGCTTGCTCGCCCGGCCCCGCGCCGCCGAAGCCGCCGAACTGTTCAGCCGCTCGGCGCGGTCCTACCAAGCGTTGCCGCGACCTCAAGCGGCCGCGGGCGCCGAGGAGCTCGCAGGCGAGTGCTACGCCGAACTCGGCGAGCACGAACGGGTGCTGGGCGCGCTCACCTCGGCCGAGACGACCTACCGGGCGCTGGACTCCCTCGCCGACGCGCAGCGGTGCCGCCGAGCGCTCGCGGCTCACAGCCCGGACGTCCCGCGACGCGGCCGTCGCGGCTACGGCAAGGCGCTGTCACCGCGTGAACTCGAGGTCGTCGGCCTCGCCGCGCAGAACCTGACCAATCGCCAGATCGCCGAACGCCTGTTCCTGTCGGCACGCACCGTCGAGGTCCATCTCGGCCGCGCGCTGTGCAAACTCGAGCTGCCTTCGCGCGCCGTGCTGAGTGAAGAATTGCTGCGGGACCGGCTCACCGGGTCGAAAACCACCTGAATCATGTGATTCACTCGACTTTGACCTTTTCATGTCCGCGTAGATTGATGAGGTCACTTACTTTTTCGGCATACGGGTCTTAGTGATTCCAATCGGTTCGAACCGGCACGTCTGGCGGCAAAAGTGCTGGTGGCGGCCCTGTGAATTTAATGAGTAGTCCATCGTGGACAACCACTATTGTTCTCGGCTCGCGGAAAATTCACTGTTGTCACAGCGTCGCGGTCGCCTTCGCTCTCTCCCGCCCGGCGCCGATTCCCCACCTTCAGGAGTATGCCGATGCGTGAACGTTTCCGTCCTCGATGGACCTTGGCCTTGGCCACGGCCCTGTCCGCCGCCACCCTCGTCCTCCCCGCCGCCGCTTCCGCGGGCGAACAGGCCGTGCTGAAGGGTGGTCCCGGCGCCATCCCGGGTGCCTACCTCGTCACGTTCAAACCCGGTCAGGCCGCCACCGCCGACGCCCACTCGCTGGCCTCGGGCTATGGCGCGCAGGTCACCCGCACCTACGACGCGGCGCTGCGCGGCTTCGCCGGCCGCATGACGGAGGCGCAGGCCCGGAAGCTCGCCGCGGACCCGGCCGTCGCCACGGTCGAGCAGGACGCCCTCGCCCACGCCACCGACACCCAGAACGATCCCACCTGGGGCTTGGACCGGATCGATCAGAAGGATCTGCCCCTGGACAAGAAGTACAGCTACGCCAACAAGGGCGACGGTGCCACCGTGTACGTCCTCGACACCGGGACCGACTACCGGCAGTCCGAGTTCGGTGGCCGCGCGAGCAGCGGATACGACTTCGTCGACAGCGACAGCGACGCCTCCGACTGCCATGGTCACGGCACCCACGTCGCGGGCACCGTCGGCAGCACGACCTACGGTGTCGCCAAGGGCGTGAAGATCGTGGCCGTGCGCGTGCTCGGCTGCAATTCCAGCGCGCCGTGGTCGACGATCGTCTCCGGAATCGACTGGGTCACCAAGAACGCCAAGAAGCCCGCGGTGCTCACGATGAGCATCGGCGGCGGCGCGACGTCCACAGTGGACCAGGCGGTGCAGGGCGCTGTCCGGGCGGGGATCACCGTCACGGTCGCCGCGGGCAACGAGGGGCAGGACGCCTGCAACGTCTCGCCCGCCCGCACGCCGGAGGCGATCACGGTCGCCGCGAGCGACGCGCAGGACAAGCGGTCGATCTTCAACTCGTCGCAGTCGTCGAACTACGGGACCTGCACCGACCTGTTCGGGCCGGGCAGTAACATCACCTCCACCCGCAACGGCGGCGGCACGCAGCAGATGAGCGGCACGTCGATGGCCACCCCGCATGTCGCCGGCGCGGCCGCGCTCTACCTGACCGCGAATCCGTCGGCCACCCCGGCGCAGGTCACCAAGGCGCTGCTCGACAACACCACCCCCGGCAAGATCTCCGATGTCAAGGGCTCGCCGAACAAGCTGCTGTACACCGGTTTCCTCGACGGCGGCACGCCGAATCCGCCGTCCTGCGCGGGCGGTAGCAGCACCGACGACGTCGCCATCCCGGACGCCGGTGACGCCGTGTCCAGCACCGTGACCATCGGTTCCTGCGACGCCAAGGGCACGTCGGGCACCTCGGTCACCGTGGCGATCAAGCACCCGTACTCCGGCGATCTGAAGATCGACCTCGTGACGCCGAGCGGCAAGGTCGTCAACCTCAAGCAGGCCGGTGGCGAAAGCTCGATCGACCTCTCCAAGACCTACACCGTCGACACCTCGGCCGAGAACCGCTCCGGCGACTGGAAGCTGCGCGTCCAGGACGTCTACCGCTTCGACGCGGGCGCCATCGACAGCTTCGGCCTGACCTTCTGATTTCCCTCCCTGTGAAAGGAAACACCGTGCAGAGAAAGAGAATCCTGGGCCTTCTGGCGCTGGGGATGACGGCGCTGTCGGTCCCCGTCGTCGGCGGAACCGCCGGGGCGGCGCCCCAGCCGGTCACGTCGGCCATCGCCCCGACCGGTGACGTCCGGATCCCCGAAGGCGCCCACGCCCAGGGCATCGGCGGCGTCCCGGCCTCGGTGAAGGACTACCCGTTCGCCATCGCAGCCCTGCGTGAAGGCGGATCACGCCCCAAGGGACAGAGTTGCAGCGGTTCGGTCGTGGCGCCCCGCAAGGTGATGGTCGCGGCGCACTGCAAGGAACTCGCGGGTGAGAAGTCCGTCCTTTATGGACTCGACGACCTGAAGAGCACTGGCGGTACCCAGCTCAAGGCCGTCGATTACCAGCTCCACCCCAAGTTCACCCAGCCCTGGAACGGTTACGACGTCGCGATCATCACCACCGACGCCGACATCCCCGTCCCTGCGGGCGGATACGCGAAGGTCGCCACGTCCGCCGACACCGGCTTGGAGACGCCGGGCAAGGACGGTTTCAGTCTGGGATACGGCAAGAAGACCCAGAACGACAGCCCCGCCGACGTCACCCTGCAGAAGCTGACCCTGCCGATCGTCAACGCGAACCAGTGCACCGGGGTGGAGAACGGCGTCGACCCCAAGACGATGATCTGCGCCGGCTACTCCGACGGCCGCAAGACCGTGCTGCCCGGTGACAGCGGTGGGCCGTTCATCGTCAACGGCGTGGTCGTCGGCATCACCTCGTGGAGCCGCAGCGACTTCAAGTGGTACAGCGTCTACAGCCGCCTGAACAACGAGATGGGGGACTGGGTCAAGCAGCAGATCGGCGACGCGCCCAGCGCCGACAAGTTCACCCTCGCGGCGTCGCCGGGTTCGGTGAAGGTCGACCCCGGCAAGTACATCTCGACGTCGATCACGAGCAAGCCGGGCAAGAACGGCAGCGAGAACGTCGCGCTGACCGCGTCCGGGCTGCCCGACGGCGCCAAGGCGACCTTCCAGCCGTCCACCATCAAGTCGGGTGACACCGCGAAGCTGACGATCGAAACGGCGGCGGGCACCCCGGAACGGGACTACACGATCACCGTCTCCGGCAAGGGAACGACCGACACCGTGACCACCACGCTGACGCTGACCGTCGGCAAGGGCGGCAGCGAGCCGGGTGACCTGAAGGTGACGCTCGACCCGGCCTCGGGGACCGCTCGCCCGGGTTCGATGGTCAGCACGAAGGTGTCCGTGACCGGTGGCGGTGGTTCGATCACGCTCTCGGCTTCCGGCTCCGGCCTGCCGTTCGCGCCGTTCTTCAACCCGCAGACCATCTCCAGCGGCGGTACGTCGACGATGCAGGTCTTCCCGCCCTTCCAGGCCGGTACGTACCCGATCACCGTGACGGCGAAGGACAGTTCCGGCAAGACCTCGACCGCCACGTACACGCTCACCGTCCAGTGACCACGACGAACACGGAGGTGATCCACCATGCGTAACCATCGAAAGCTCCTGCTGGCACTGGGTGCTCTGACACCGTTGCTGGCGCTCGGCGTCGGGAACGCCGTCGCCGCGGAAGCCGAAGGTGTGGTGATCCAGGCGAAACAGCACTACGGCGACCAGTACATCGTGGTGTTGAAGGACGGCCTCGCCACCGCGCAGGCGTCGTCCGCGTCGCTGACCCAGCGCTTCGGCGGCGAGGTCCGCTCGACCTGGTCGGCCGCGCTGAACGGCTTCTCGGTCAAGAAGATGACTGAGAAGCAGGCGCGGCGGCTCGCCGCCGATCCGTCGGTCAAGGCCGTCTACCAGGACGGCACGGCCCGCGGCGCCGACACGCAGGCCAACCCGACCTGGGGCCTGGACCGCGTCGATCAGAAGAACCTGCCGCTGGACAAGAAGTACACCTACAACAACAGCGGTGAAGGCGTCACCGCGTACGACCTCGACAGCGGCATCAACCCCGGCAACCCGGAGTACGAAGGCCGGGCCAGCCTCGGCAAGGACTTCATGGGCGGTGACGGCAAGGACTGCAACGGCCACGGCAGCCACACCGCCGGCACCATCGGCAGCAAGACCTACGGGGTCGCCAAGAAGGTCAAGATCGTCGGGCTCAAGGTGCTGGGCTGCGACAACACCGGGCCGGACTCGGGCATCATCGACGCCGTCGACTGGGTGACGGCCAACGCGACGAAACCGGCCGTGGCGAACATGAGCCTCACCACGGACGCGCCGGGTGTCGGTGACGACGCGGTCAAGCGATCCATCGCGTCCGGAGTCGTCTACGGCATCGCCGCGGGCAACGCCTCGACCGACGCCTGCAACACCAGCCCGGCGCGGGTGCCGGAAGCCATCACGGTGAACGCGACGGATTCCAGTGACAACCGCTCGTCGTTCTCCAACTACGGGAGCTGCACCGACATTTTCGCGCCGGGCACCAACATCACCTCGTTGAGCCCGAGCAACGGCGGGTCCGCCGGAATGAGCGGGACCTCGATGGCGACACCGCACGTCGTCGGCGCGGCCGCGCTCTACCTGGCGGCCAACCCGTCCGCGACCCCGAAACAGGTCCGGGACGCGCTGGTGAACAACGCTTCCGACGGTGTCGTCAAGAACCCGGGCAGCGGTTCGCTGAACAAACTGCTCAACGTCTCGTTCATCGGCGGCGGTGGCCCGGCGCCGAAGTGCGGCACGAAGTCGAACACCACCCCGGTGTCCATCCCGGACGCCGGTGCCGCGGTGACGAGCACGGTGACGCAGGACGGCTGTGACGGCAGGGCGTCCTCGTCGTTGCCGGTGAAGGTGGACATCTCGCACACCTACACCGCGGACCTGGTACTCGACCTGATCGGGCCGAGCGGGAAGGCGTACCGGCTCAAGGGCTCCGGTGGAGTCGGCACGGCAGGCGGTGTCCACGAGACGTACACGGTGGACGCCTCCGGCGAGAACGCCAACGGAACCTGGAAGCTGAGCGCCCAGGACGTCTACCGGTTCGACACCGGCTCGATCGACGGGTTCACCGTCACGTTCTGACCCGGGGGCGAAGAAAATGAGGTGGGGCCGGGCTTGGCGACCGGTCCCACCTCACCGCGTCCGATCCGGCCGTCACCCCGGGTGGAGACCCCCTCTCCGGCTGGATCTGCGGCCGGCGGACCGGCTTCGCCACGGCGGGTCTCCGCCGTGAAAGACACGGCGACGTCTGCTCCACGCTGGGCCGAATGGCCCACATCTCTCCGAAGACATGCTTCGATATGAGACCAAACGGTCTACGGGTGAGGGACATGACGAGCGACAGTGAGGTCCATCGGCGGCCCTTGACGAGTTACGTCGGCCGTGCGGACGACGAGCACGAGGTGCGGCGCCTGCTCGGCGCCGGCCGTCTGGTCACCTTGACCGGCGCGGGCGGTGCGGGCAAGACGCGGCTGGCCGCGCAGGTGGCCAGTTCGCTCACCCGGGAGTTCCCCGGCGGGGTGGCGGTCGCCGGGCTGGGGGAGTTACGGGACGAACGGCTCGTCACGCGCACGGTCGCCGACAGCCTGGGGCTGCACGACACGGCGGGGCGGACCGACCTGGAGGCTGTCGTGTCGTACCTGCGCCCCCGGCGGTCCTTGTTGTTGCTGGACAACTGCGAGCATCTCCTGCCCGGCAGCGCCGACCTGGTGACGGCGTTGCTCCGCGACTGCCCGGACCTCGTGGTCCTGGCCACCAGCCGTTGCTCCCTGGGGATCGCCGGTGAGCACGTCCTGACCATCCCGTCCCTGGCCGTGCCGGAAGAGAACAAGACACCCGGTGAGGCACTCACGTTCGGCGCCGTGCGGCTGTTCGCGGAGCGGGCCGCGAACGTCCTGCCGTCGTTCGAGGTCACCGAGGACAACGTCGCGGACGTCGTTCGCCTCTGCCGCGGCCTCGACGGTCTGCCGCCGGCGATCGAGCTCGCGGCGGCCCGGATCCGCGTCCTGTCGCCGTCGCAGATCGCCGACCGGGTCGAGCGGAGTTCGGGGGTGCTGTCCACCGGTCTCCGGATGCCCGTCGAGCGGCATCGGACGCTGCGCGCCACCATCGAGTGGAGTCATTCCCTCTGCTCCGACACCGAGCGGGCCGTCTGGGCGTGCTGTTCGGTGTTCGCCGGGCTGGCCGACGCCTTTCACCCCGTGGACGCGCGCGACGGCAGTGCCGACGTCGATCAGATCGTGGAGCTGGTCCGCGGCTGTGACGGCGTGACCACCTTGTCGGACGCGTCCCAGGCCACCGCGGCCAAGGTGGCCGGACAGCTTGGACTTCCGGGCGTGGGTTCGGAACGGGCCGAGGTCGCGCGTTCCTAATGGCGGCAGCGGGAACTGTTGTCCGGAGCCGGGATCACGGTGCCGTACTGGCGGCGGGTCACCGGTCCGGACGACCTCGGCGAGTTCTACGCCGAGGCCACCGGGCGCGCGGTTCTCAAACCGGTGGACTCGGCGGGCAGCGCGGGGGTGCTCGCGGTCGACGACGAGGCCGAGGCGCGGAGGCAATGGCCGGTGGTGCGGTCGCTCTCGCCGTCCCGCACGGCGGTCATCGAGGAGTTCTTGCCGGGACGTGAGGTGTGCGTCGACGCGGTGATCGTGGCCGGGCGGCCGGTCTTCGTGTCCGTTGTGGACTGTGAGTACGGGGGAGGTCAGGGATTCATCGCCACCTCGGCCAAGTACGCGAGCCGTTCGCCCGATCACGACGCGGCGAAGGCACGGCTGACCGCGATCGCGGCCGCACTGAGACTGGCGGACCGGATGCCAGACATGTAAGGCTTTTCCCAACTGGCCGCGCCGCCGGTCATTCTGTGCCGACAAGGGGCGTTTCATCGAAATTTCATGAGCCGCCGATAGCGTCACCGGAGATCGAAGTCTCGTCTTTTGCGGGGATCACGCGCTGATCCCGGCGGGGGAGTTCGCCCGAACGTTCTAGTTCGTTTCGACTATTCGATCGAATGTCTTCGTCAGACGTGTCACCGCTCGATCCCGCGCGCGACAGGAAATGTCGCCCTTCGCTGGGACCCGATAGTCGAATCCATTGATCCAGAGGGGGTCGGGGGCATGTCTGTCTTCGCGTGGGCTCGTCCGGTTCGTCATCGCCACAAGGCCGTGGTGGTCGTGTTGTCACTGGCGTTGGTGGCGATGGCCGTTCCGAGCGCGGGTCCGCCCGCTTCGGTGCGTGAGGCGGGGCTGGCTTCGGGCGCGGACGGGGCGGTGACGGTTCCCGAGCACCCGGAGGGAACTGCGTTCGACCCGAATCAGATCAAGGACATCAAGGCGGCCGATCCGGGCGCCGGGGTGAACCTGATCGGGCCGCCGGCGGCGAATCCCACGGGCGATGCCCGGATGTCGTATCCGCTGGAGGTGCCCAAGGGGAGAGCGGGCCTCGAGCCGAAACTGGCGGTGTCGTACAGCTCCGCGGGCGCGAACGGCTGGCTGGGTGTCGGGTGGGACGTCTCCGTGCCGTCCATTTCGGTGGACACCCGTTGGGGGGTGCCGCGCTTCGACGCCGGGCTGGAGACCGAGACCTACGTGCTGGGTGGTGAGCAGTTGACGCCGGTGGCCCATCGGGGTCCGTTGCAGGCGCGGACGGCGGAGAAGGTGTTCCACGCGAAGGTGGAGAGCCGGTTCGATCGGATCGTGCGCCATGGGGACAAGCCCGCGAACTACTGGTGGGAGGTCACCGACAAGTCGGGCACTCGCACGGTGTTCGGCGGTGCGGAGAACACCACGTTGACCGACGCCTCGGGTCGTGTGGCGACGTGGGCGGCGCGCGAGGTCCGTGACACCAACGACAACGTGCTGCGCTACCACTACGCCAGGGTGGAAGACGGTGGCACCGCGAAGTCGACGGTGCCGGGTAGCAACCTGTATCCGAGGCGGATCACCTACACCGGTCACGGTGCGACCGAGGGTAAATACTCGGTGACGTTCCTGCGGGACCGGGATCGGGGCGAGCCACGCCGCGGCGATGTGCAGATCGACGCTCGTGGCGGGTTCAAGAAGGTGACCGCGGACCTGCTGCGGCGGGTCGAGGTGAAGCTGGACGACCAGCTGATCCGGGCCTACGAACTGAACTACCGGACCGGCGCGTTCGCGAAGACGTTGCTGGCGTCGGTGTCGCAGTTCGGCGAGGACGGCAAGCTGTTCAACACCCACTCGTTCGACTATTTCGACGAAGTGCGTGACCAGGCGGGCAACTACACCGGGTTCTCCGACGCCGCCGGGTGGTCGGTCCCGGATGACGATCTGGGCGTGAACATCCGGGAAGGTGAGGCGAGTGCGATCTCGGCGAACACCTCCGTCGGATTCGGTGCGCACTTGTTCGCGGGCTACAACGTTCAGGGGTGGCCGGTCAAGCAGGGTGGCGTCGGGCTGAAGGTCGGGTTCAACGCCGGCCAGTCCGACGGCCTGTCGGCGCTGGTGGACGTGAACGGCGACAACCTGCCGGACAAGGTCTTCCGCAAGAACAAAGACGTGTATTACCGCCCCAACCTGAGCACCCCGGGAGGCGAACCGAAGTTCGGTGACACGCCGGTCAGGTTGCGCGACCTCCCGGGGATCTCGACCGAGCGGACGCTGTCGGGCACGATCGGTGTCGAGGCGTTCGTCGCCGCCATCGCCGCGCAGCTGGACTTCGTGGGAACCACGACCACG
The DNA here is from genome assembly GCF_001995215.1 of Amycolatopsis azurea DSM 43854. Taxonomy (GTDB): domain Bacteria; phylum Actinomycetota; class Actinomycetes; order Mycobacteriales; family Pseudonocardiaceae; genus Amycolatopsis; species Amycolatopsis azurea. The sequence continues at coordinate 446,736 of NZ_MUXN01000027.1, read as the reverse complement.
TCGGATCGGTTCTTCAGCGACGTCAACGGTGACGGCATCACCGACCTGGTCAACAACGGCGGCGTGCTGTTCGGCTACCTGGACGCCAACGGCCAGCCCGCCTACAGCGCGGATTCCACCCGCACCCCGGTACCGGTCGGCGGAGGCGCGGTGACCGGCGAGATCGTCGGTGACCAGACCGCCCAGTTCAACCAGCAGGTCGACAACTCGCCGCTGCTGGACTCGGTGCGCCGCTGGGTCGCGCCGTTCGACGGCACCGTCCGCGTCGACGGCCGGGTGCAACTGACCGTGGACCCCTCGCCCGCGCGCGCCGCGTACACCAAAGCCGACGGTGTGCGGGTCACCGTCCAGGCCAAGGACACCGAACTCTGGGCGCAACGAATCGGCCCGGACGACCACACCGAGTTCACTCCGGCCAATGTGTCGGCGATCTCGGTGAAGAAGGGCGACGCGCTCTACTTCCGCACACAGTCCATTCTGGACGGAAAGTACGACACGGTGGCGTGGGATCCGACGATCGCCTACACCAACCTGCCGGCCGGTACGGACGTGAACGGGCTGGCGAACACCGTGTTCCGTGCGTCCGCGGACTTCACGCTCGGCGGCCGCTCGTCGCAGGTGATGGTGCCGGTGACCGGCAAGCTTCAGCTGACCGGCGACGTGGTCAAGAGCAAGGTGACCTCGGATGACGTGACCGTGGTGATCACGAAGGGCAACGGGGTGCACGCGCCGGCGGAGGTGTTCCGCAAGGTCCTGCCCGCCGCGTCGACCGGGACCACCAAGATCGACATGAGCCTCCCGGTCAGCCAGTTCGAGAAGATGTCCTGGCACATCAAGACCGACTCCTCGATCGACGTCTCCGCGGTGTCCTGGGTACCGAAGGCGCACTACACGGAGGCGCCGGGAGTGGAGTCGCTTGTCGACGACAAGGGCCAGCCGAGCCTGGTGATCAGCCCGCCGTTCGACGTCGACATGTACCCCGCCGACACCCTCGCCGCGCCGCAGCAGACCTACAAGGTGACCAAGACCGGCAAGCTGCGGGTCCGGCCGGGCGTGAAGCTCGACTTCGGCTTTCCCGGAGCGACCAAGATCGCGTTCACAGTCAAGAAACGCGGCGGGCAACTCATGGGCAAGCGGGTCGTCGACATCGTCAACGGGCAGTACGGCTCGCCCGGCCAGGACCTGGACGTGGTCGTCCCTGTCACCGAGGGCGACGAGCTGTATTTCGACCACTCCACAACGGATCCCTACCTGTTCGGTCTGGTCGCCGAACAGTCCGCGAAGGTCACCTACGACCTCTCGTCCCCATGGCCGACGTTCAGCCCGGCGCCGAGCGCGGCACACGGCTCCGCCCAGCAGGGTGCGTTCCCGCAGCCCTATCGCGGCTGGGGTGTGATCGGCTACCAGGCCAACCGCGACCGCGCCACCCAGCCCATCAAGCAGGCCGAACTCGCGATCGACCAGAGTTTCAAGGACGCCCTTCCCAAGGAGCCCAAGGAATCCGACATCCCTGGGTTCGCCGCGAACCCCCGGATCGCCATGCCCCGGCTGGCGATCTTCGCTCCGAACCCGGCCAAGGGCGGCTGGGCCGCGCAGGACGAGTCGTCCTGGTTCACCGCCACCATGGCGACCAGTTCCCGGCTCGGCGCGGACACCATCGATGTGGTCACCGACGCCGATGTCGCCGGTGACCGCACGGTGATGCGCCGCGGCGTGACCGGCCAGGTTTCCGGCACGCTGTCCGCCGGTCCGTTCGGGGGCACGGTCGTCGGCGGGATCACCGCGGGTTCCGTCGACTACGTCGACCTCAACGGTGACCGCTTTCCCGATGTCGTCGGCGCCAAGGAGATCCAGTTCACCGACATGGACGGCGGGCTCGGCACTCGACGCGGCACGCTCGGCGGCAACGTCCGCGAGTCCGACACCTTGTCCGGCAACGTGTCCTACTCCGGCGGCAGTGAGTCGGCCACCATGGCCAGCGCACAGGGCCTGGCCGCTCCGGAGGCCGGAAGCAGCAACAACACCGCCACCTCCGGCCCGGTCCAACCGGCGCTCGGGATCGGGGGCAGCATCGGCGGCGGCGAGTCCGACACCCGCGTCGACCTCGTCGACATCAACGGCGACGGTCTACCGGACAAGGTCTTCGCCAACGGCGACGCCCAACTCAACCTCGGCTACAGCTTCGCCGCCAAGGAACCGTGGTCAGCGGGTCCGATCAACGACGCCTCCACGCGCAACATCGGCGTCAACCTCGGTTTCAACGTCGACAACTACGGCTTCGCCGGCGGCCTGTCCGCCGAACTGGGCACCTCGATCACCAACGCCAGCATGCTCGACGTCAACGGCGATGGTCTCACCGACCGCGTCTTCACCGATGGCGCCAACCCGATCAAGGTGGCCATCAACACCGGCACCGGCTTCACCGCGCCCACGCCCTTCCGCGGCAGCTTCACCGACGTCGCCGTCGACAAGAACGCCACCCTCGGCGCGGGTGTCTACTTCACCTTCCCCGTCCCCACTCCGGTCGGCACATTCGTGTTCAACCCCGGCGCCAACGCCTCCACGAGCATCAGCCGTGCCGAGATCGGCCTGCGTGACCTCAACGGCGACGGCCTGGCCGACCATGTCAAATCCACCCGGGACAACGAGCTCCTGGTCGCGGTCAACAAGACCGGCCGTACGAACCTGCTCCGCACGGTGACGCGGCCGTTGGGCGGGAAGATCGACCTGGACTACACCCGCACCGGCAACACCCAGGCGACGCCGGAGTCCCGCTGGGTGCTGTCCCGCACCAGCGTGTCCGACGGACGTCCCGGCGACGGAGCCGACACCCAGCTCACCACCTACCGCTACGAACACGGCAAGTACGACCGGCTCGAACGCGAGTTCCACGGCTTCGGCAAGGTCGTCGCCGAGACCCGGGACCCGGGGGCGGGCGACGCCGTGTACCGCGCGGTGACGACGGAGTACCGCACCGACGGCCCGTACACGAAGGGGCTGCCCTCCCGGACCCGCACCACCGACGGTGCGGGGCGGCCGTTCACCGAAACCGTCAACACCTATCAGTTGCGCGACACCGCGCCGGGCAGTGTGTTCGCCGCACTGTCCCGGGTGGACAAGCACTTCTACGAGGGTGGCGAGAACCCTGGTAAGTCCACCTACACCGAAATGTCGTACGACGACTACGGCAACCTGACTCGCTCGTTCGACGCGGCCGACGAGGGCACCGCCGACGACGTCGAGACCACCTACGGCTACACCGCATCCGACCCGGCCTGCCGGGCGCGCAACCTCATCGGCACCGTCAACCTGCACAAACAGCGTGGTGCCGGCGGCGGTGCCGTGTCGCGGCACGGCGAATCCACAGTGGACTGCGTGACCGGTGCGGTACGGCAGGTCCGCGCGTACCTCACCGACACCATCTCGGCCGACACCGACCTGGAGTACTACCCGGACGGGAACCTGAAAGCGGTCACCAAGCCCGCCAACACGACCGGTCAGCGGTACCGGCTGGAGTACGGCTACGACACCGTCGTCGGCGTCCACATCGAGTCAATTGTGGATAGCTTCGGGCTCCGGTCGGGCGCGACGCACAACCTCAAGTACGGGCAACCGGACCGGACCACCGACCAGAACGGTCAGCAGGTGCTGCGTTCGTACGACAGCGTGGGCCGCTTGGACACGGTGACCGGACCGTATGAGATCGGTTCGGGCAAGGCCACGATCGACTTCGACTATCACCCCGAAGCCACCGTTCCGTACGCCACCACGCGCCACCTCGACCGCGATGCCACCGGTCTCCGCGAGGACACCATCGACACCGTCACCTTCACCGACGGTCTCAAACACGTCCTGCAGACGAAGAAGGACGCGTCGGTCGCGAACACTCCCGGCGACGAACCCGAACAGGTCATGACCGTGTCCGGCCGCACCAAGTTCGACTTCGTCGGCCGCGTGGTGGAGCAGTACCACCCGGTGACCGAGCCCAAGGGTGGCGGCAACACCACGTTCAATGCCGCCTTCGACACCGTGGCGCCCACCCGGGCCTCGTTCGACGTGCTGGACCGGCCGGTCAAGACGGTCGCACCGGACGAGGTCACGACCACCATGGCCTATGCCTTCGGACCCGACCGCGCTGGTGTCACCCGGTTCGAAACCATCGCGACCGACGGCAACGGCAAGCAGAAGCGCAGCTACACAGACCTGCGGGAGAAGACCACCGCGGTCAAGGAGTTCAACCCGGCGGGTGGGCATCCGGTGATCTGGACCAGCTACGGCTACGACCCACTCGGTCAGCTCACCACCGTGGTGGACGACAAGAACAACACCACCCGCTCCGAGTACGACACCCTCGGCCGGCGAACCGTGCTCGACAACCCCGACGCGGGCCGCACCGAGACGCGCTACGACCTGGCCGGGAACCCGACGGCGAAGATCACCGCGAGCGGCAAACAGGTCGAGTACGACTACGACCACAGTCGTCTCACCGCGGTCCGCTACCCGACCTTCCCGGCCAACAACGTCACCTACACCCACGGCGCACCCGGCGCGCCGGACAACGCCGCCGGGCGGCTCACCGAGATCCGCGACGCGGCAGGAACTCTCACCCGCGGCTACGGACCGTTGGGCGAGACCACCCGGGAAACCCGCACCATCAAGATCGCCGGGCAGGAGGACCGTGGTTACACCACCGGATGGCGCTTCGACGCGTTCAACCGCGTCCTCCAGATGACCTACCCGGACGGCGAGGTTCTCCGCTACGACTACGACAGCGGCGGCCAGGTCACCCGGGCAACCGGGGCCAAGAACGGCACCGGCTACATCTACCTCGGTCGCCTCGACTACGACAAGTTCGGTCAGAAGGTACTGCAACAGACCGGGAACGGGGTGCGCACCACCTACACCTACGACCAGGCCGACCGCAGGCTCGCGACGCTGAAGTCGAAGACACCGGGCGGTACCGAGTTCCAGAATCTCGGCTATACCTACGACAAGGTCGGCAACATCGCGGCGCTGGCCAACAACACGGCACAGAACCCGACGATCGGTGGTCCGAGCAGCCAGACCTTCGGCTACGACGACCTCTACCAGCTCACCTCCGCCGGCGGTCAGTACACGACCAAGAACAACCAGCAGGACAAGTACACCCTGGCGCTGAGCTACGACTCCATCCACAACACCACGAGCAAGACCCAGTTCCACGAGATAACCGGCACGACCACTCAAGCGGCGTCGCTGAACCGCGGCACAGCGTCGCCGGTCCAGGGCGGAGGAGGGAGCCCCGCTGCGCTGGGGCCGCTGTCTGCCGGGCCGATCGAGGCTGCGGGGAGCTACGACTACAAGTACGACTACGGCAGCGGAAAACCGCACGCGCCGAGCAAGGTGGGCCCGATCACCCAGGTCTACGACGCGAGCGGCAACCTCACCGACACGGTGAACACCGAGGCAGAGGGCAAAAGACGCCAGTACGTGTGGGACGAGGAGAACCGGCTCGCCTGCAATCAGGACACCACCACGGCGACAGTCCCTCAAACCCCGGAAGGCTGCGAGGACGCCACCGTCGGCTACACCTACGACGTCGCCGGTGAACGCGTCATCAAACGAGGCGACGGCCTGTCGCTCTACCCCAACCGTGGCTACAGCGAACGTAACGGCACCGGCTTCAAGCACATCTTCATCGGCGACAGCCGCCTCACCACCAAGACCGTCGCCGCCAGTGGACTTGAGAACACCCAGTCCTACTTCCACGCCGACCACCTCGGCTCATCCGGCTACGTGACCGACAGGCAGGGCAACGTCACCCAACACCTCGAGTACATGCCGTTCGGGGAAACCTGGGTGGAGGAACAGGCCGGTCAGAGCGATACGCCGTACAAGTTCACCGGTAAGGAACTCGACGACGAGACCGGCCTCTACTACCACGGCGCGCGCTACTACAACCCCAGAACACAACTCTGGGCCAGCGCGGATCCGGCTCTCGCCGACTTCATGTCCGGCTCCAAGGCCGCGGGTGGCATCACCAACCCTCACAACCTGGCCACTCACACCTACGTCCACAACAATCCCGTCAAGCTCACCGACCCCACCGGAAAATGGCCGGTTCTCGACGAGCAGCAAAAAGCGGAATTGGACGCCAAGTTCCCGACGAAATATCCTGGCGCCGGACCGAGGAGGACCTATTCGATTCCCAAGATCGGAGAAGTGGAACTCACAAACAGGGAGCACGTCGTAATCCTTGATATCATCGCGCACAATCCATTGAATGGCGTGAAAGCCTACAATGCGATGACCGAAGCCAAAGAGCGGGCGAAGGCGCTCTTCGGTGGAGGTGGTACCGGAGATGACGCGGGCGGTCCGCCGGACGGGACCATCGGGAACGCTTTTCAGCACGCGTACTGGAGCGCCTTGCTGACGGGTATTCTAGGTGCGCGGACGGCGGAGGCGTTGACCGACGCCCACGAAGCGTACTTGGGCAACGATCGACACAATGAACTGATGGACCTGCACAACAACGCGGTCGGACGCAAGACCTATACGGAACTCGAAAAGACTCTCGGCAGGCCGCCCACCAATGCCGAACTCGAGCGGGCCGTTCTGAATTCGGTCACGGGTACCGGTTACAGCAGTGGCGGCCATACGATCATGCTGGCTCCGAACGGGGGATACGAGAATACGCAGCCCCCTCCCGACTGTTCGCAGCGGAGATGGATTTGCGGGAACTGAAGTGAAAGGCCAGTGGGGCGTCCGCGGCTCGGGAACGAGCTCCGGGTGCCCCACTGGTGTTCCGCTTGACGCCGGTGAGGCAATCGACCGTATGGTCGACAAGGCACGGGCCGGTGCCGCTCGCGCTATCTCACGCTGGCCTCCCGTTTTTGCGGCTACGGCGTCCGGACGTGAAGCGCGCGAGTCTCCGTAGCTTCAGCTACGCCAAGAACGTCCGCAGTGCCGCCGCGAGGTCGGCGGGATTGTCCTCGGCCATGTCGTCGCGGCTGGACCAGAGCATCAACAGGGGACCAGGCGTCGGGGTCGGCGTTGATCACGCGTCGGCGGGGTTTCGCGAGCTGGCCGAAGAAGAACCAGTGCCACCATTCCCGCGCGAATTTCGCGTCGGCCCGCGCGAGTCCTGTGACCTGTGGTTGTTGGCCAAACGATCTTTCTCGCTCGGCCGAGTCTGCCGTGACGGGTATGGCGCGCCGACTGACACTTTTTGGGCTACGAGCTGCGGTGCCGAGGGAGCGCCGCAGCGGCGGTCGAACTTCCGCAATCGGAACTGGCGCCCGGTCTGGGATGGAAGTAACGCTGAACACACGCGGTCGGCCGAAGTGGTGCAACCGATCCTGCCGGCCTTCACCTTCCACGAAGGACGGCACCCCCCGAAGTCGCTCGGCAAGCACGGCTGGGGCAGAAGATGAAGGGCGTCGCGAGGGTCTGCGGCCACGTGACCCCGCTGATGCGCCTGTAAGCGCTCGAGACCCGGGGGATCGGGCCGCTGGTCGCGCTCATCCCGAGCGAGCGGACCTGCACGCCACCTTCCGTGACGGGCAGTTGGTGACCGCTCCGAGGGCGAGCGCCACTGAACGACTGAAGCCCCGCCTCTCCGAAGAGAAGCGGGGCTTCAGTCAAAGGTGGTGCGCGATACTGGGATTGAACCAGTGACCTCTTCCGTGTCAGGGAAGATCGATCTAGCTTCTGACCAGGCGTTTCCTCTGTTTTTGCAGGTCTGCAGTCTCTCGTTCCTCTTCGTTGGGGCAGCTTCGGACGCGTTTCGGCGTGTTCCGGTCGCCTGAATATCGCCAGTTGATCTTGGATCGTTGGCTACGAGGAGTTACTTCGTGTCTGCCAAAGCTGTTGGTTTTCCGGTCGAGCGTGGCTCAGTGCTTCACCTGGTCACGGTTATCGTCGGCGTCATCGTGGGGTTGACGTTCCTGTTCGGATTCGGCAACGTCCTGGCTTTCGGTCTCCGGCTCGGCGTATCCGGTTGGGTTGCTCCGTTGGTCGCGCCCGCCGTGGGCTTGTCGGTCCTGGCGCTGCTGATCGCGATCCGGCAGTTGTCGCTGCGTGGCGCCTCCGCGGAGGTGATCCGGCCGGCGCGCCGACTGCTGCTGGTCTCGAGCGTCGTCACGCTGGCGCTAAACGTGGCCGAACCGCTCATTGCTGGGGAGATTGGCCGGGCGTTGTTCGATGCGGTCGGTCCGCTCCTGCAATCTCATGCTGGGTCTTGGTGGTCGCGTCGACGAGTTCAGGTTTCTCATCCGTGATCGGGCTGGCCAGTTCTCGGCGTCGTTCGATGCCGTTCTGGCCGACGTCGGTATCGAGGTGGTGAGGATTCCTCCGCGTTGCCCGCGGGCGAACTGCTACGCGGAACGGTTCGTGCTCACGGTCAGAACCGAGCTCACCGACCGGATGTTGATTCTGGGCGATCGGCATCTGCGCGCCGTGCTCGCCGAGTACGTCCGGCATTACAACGGTCGAAGGCCGCATCGTTCCCGCGAGCTTCGCCCACCACGACCGACCCACCCCGTGGCGGCCCTCAACTCTCAGCGGATCAGGCGACATCGGCTGCTCGGAGGCCTCATCAACGAATACGAACGGGCCGCGTAAATTCACTGGTCAGCGCCGGTGAGCGACTTTTGGAACCCCACAGGTCGCTGCCGCGAACGGCCCGGATCTCGTCGATGACACGCAAGAACCAGGGAAGCGAATTCTATGGTATCTGATAGTCGAGCCTGCTCATTTCGGCGTAGTAGGGAGACGCGTCCCCGGATCGGTAGACGTCATCGAAATTTACCTTCGCGGAATTGAAGTGTGTGTATGCGGTCGACATTGATCACCTTCGCGTAGCTGATGCCCGGGGTCGATCCGTTCCTGTCGAGTGTGGCGCGTCTATGATTTCGCGGGCCGGCGCGAGGCAAGGTAGGCGGGGACTTGGCGGACCCGCACATCGCTGAGGTACTGGTCGATCCAGTCGTAGTCGGGGTTGTCCGCGGCCAGGTAGTACAGCGGGTTGTCGTCGATGAAGGGCTGGTCCCGTGATCGCAGATTCATGTTGAGGCTGACGCGATATCCGCTCCGGATAGGGGCGGTTCGGTGCAGGACGCGCATCAGCTGGGCCAGCGTGCTCGCGCCCAGTCGATGGGGGACGGTGATCAGATCGCGTTCGGGTAGCGCGCCGTGCTCGCCGAGCCTGGTGAAGCCGGCTTCGTAATCCCCGTGATAGATCTGCAGCTCCCCGCCGTCGATGTCGTGCATGGCAAGAGGGACGATTTCGGTGGCCGGGACACCGTCGGTGTGCCAGGCGACCGTTCCGTCATCCGGGTTCGCGCCCATGAAAGTGATCGTGGAGCTGATCACCGATACCGGATACGGTTCGAGTGCGGTGCCCGCCAGTTCGCTGAGCCGGTCAAGACGGCCGGGGTAGTGGACCAGTTCGAGTATTTCGGGGATCGCGACATGCGCTTTCCGGATGAAACGAAGGTTCAGGTGTCGTTTCTCGCTGGCCTCGTCTCTGATGCGCCGAGCCTTGTCGAGTATCAGCATCAGCAGCTCGGGATCATAGTCGAACTCGACTTGCTTCAGGCCTAGGTCGGATATCTGCCAGTAAGACTTCTTGCCGATGAGTTCTGCTCTGGACTTTTCTTCGAAGACGCGCACGAGTACCTCCCCGATACTTCAGCTTATCCCAAAAATAGACAAGGGTGCGGTGCCATGTATGGCGCATTCATCGGTTCGCTTGTCGAATCTCGTGTCCCAGTCGATCGGAGAACTCTCCGTCGTAGGAATGTTACCAACCTGCTCTCAACATCGTGCTAGGTGATTCTCAGTGGATGGAATCCATTGTGCCGGACAAGAAAAAGGTGATCGACGACTACGCGCCAGGCTGCGAGACGTGAAAGGTGTGAATTGAAGAATCCGCGGACGGTCAAATATCGACGTCGGTATTTTGGTGGATCGGCGGGCGTCCTCGCTCTATCGATCCGCGAGCCCGGAAAGGAGAAACTGCATGTCGGCGAGGACGTGACGCAGATCGTGCGCGGCACCACTCGCCACGGCCGACCAGTGATTCACCGCGTATACCTCGTTGTCCACGGAATCGGACGACGAACCTTCTGCCGACAGAAGATTCTGCCGCCATCGCGCCATCAGTTCGTTGTTGATCGTGGTCACACCGGTCGCGATCGCCTCGAGCACATTGACGAGATTCCCGGTGACGAGGTAGAGATCGGCGGTGGATATCGCCGGATTGAGCGCGGTCCTCGACAGGGGAGGGGTCACGGTGCGGCGAAGATGCTCGACACTCAGGCGTGTTCGATCGAGGGCGTCAGTGGCCAGCATCGCGCAGCAACTCCGGGGTCGATGGTTTCGGCGCTGTCCCGGGTTCGCGGTGGCTCTCGCCGCGACCGAGCAGGAGTACGCCGATATTGCACGCCAGGATCAGGATCGCCCCCACCGCGGTCAGTGCGGTGACCGGCGCGCCCGCCGCGATCAGTAGCGCCGTGGACGCGAACGGGGTGAGGTAACCGATCGCGGCGATCACGCTGGGGCGGCCGCGGGCACTGGCCACCGTCCACAGGAGATAGCCGGCGGCCATCGGGCCGATGCCCAGATAGATCGACCCCAGCCATTCCGACACCGGAGGCCAGGTCGCACCGCTGACCTCGGATCCGATCCAAGCGATGGCGGTACCCGCGATCGCCGCGGGGAACAGAACCTGCATGGTCCGCAACCGCAGCCTCCCTGCTGCCACGGTGTAGAACGCCATGCAGGCGGCGGAACCCGCGGCGCACACGTAGCCGATCAGCGACCCCAGTGACGGCGCCTCCGCTCCCACGCCCAGCAGCATGACCACCCCGGTCATCCCCAGTGCCGACAGGAGCAGTTGCGGCCACCCTCGGGCGATTCCCCGCGACCAGGCGCCCCAGAGCGCGATGAGGAGCGGCCACCCGTAGGAGATCGCGTTCGCGTCGAATACCGGGGCGAACGCGAAGGACACCTTCTGGAGAAGGATCGTCCCGGTCAGCCCGACCATTCCGACCGCCAGGCCACGCCACCCTGGTGAGTTCGTTCCTTGCGACCGAGCCTCCCGCACGGTCTCGCGAGAGCCAAAGGTGCCACAGACCCCCACGAAGGCGAGCGTCACCGCGGCCGCACCGTACTGCAACGTCAGCAACTGCAAGGCCGTCACGCTGCGCAACGCTTCCGCGGCCACCGTCGCGTTGGTCGCCCAAAGCACGACGGCCAGCAGGGCGGCACACACCGAAACCAGGCTGCGCATGATCGAGACCCTACTTGTGCAGTAAGCTAGTTAGCAAGTAGGCTAACTAGGTGAAGCTCAGTGACGTGGCCGCGGCGCTCGCCTCCGATGTGCGCATCAATATCTTGCAGTGGCTCAAGGACCCTCAGGCCGAGTTCGTCTCCCAGCGCGAAGGCGACCTCAGCGAGCACGGCGCATGTCTCTCCCTCATCGCCGCCAAAGCCGGGATCTCCGTACCGACCGCCTCCCGGCACATCGAAAGGCTCATGCAGGTCGGACTCGTCAAAACCACCCGTATCCGCCCGTGGAACTTCCACGCGATCGACGCCGATGGCCTCGACCGTGCCCTCCGGCTCTTCGACGAGCTGCGGTGATCCTGCGGTGGCGGAACAGCGTGTCCACCCCAGACAGAACCCGGCGTTCCACAGTGGGCCGGAAGGGCTGAACCCCTCATGTCCCCTGTCTTCCCGCTGTTCGATTGAGGCGCAGGGCTTTCCGGATCGAGGATCGGGCTCCATTCGACACTCATCGAAGGAGCCGCCATGTCGAATCGTCGTCAGTTCCTCTCGAGGTCCGTTCTCGGTCTCGGGCTCGCCGCCATCCCGGTCACGGTGCTCGCGGCCGGGGTCGGGCAATCCCGGGCCGCGACCGATCTGACCAAGTTCGCCGATCCGCTGCCGATCCCGCCGGTGCTCAGACCCGGCCCCACGCTGTCTATCCGGCAGATCGCGGGTACCTACCGCGCGCATTCCCAGCTTCCGCTGACTCCCGTGTGGACCTACGAGGGAAGCTTCCCCGGTCCCGTCATCGACGTCCGCCGGGGTAGCCCGGTCACGGTCACGTGGACGAACAAGGTCGAAGGCCGGTATCCGGTGACCGCGGTCGAGGTGCCCTTCACCGGCATCGACTCGATTCTGGGTGTCGGGCGCGGCGACGCCACGCCGTTGCCGGACGTCGCCGCGCTCGCGCCGAAGCTGGTCACCCATCTGCACGGGGGAGCCATGAACGCGGACAGCGACGGCTGGCCGATGGACCTGCGTGTCGCCGGACAGGCGCAGATCGCCAAGTATCCCAACGTCCAGCGCGCGTCGACGCTCTGGTATCACGACCACGCGATGGACGTCACCGCCTACACCGTCCACGCGGGACTGGCCGGGTTCTATCTCGTGCGTGATCCGGAGGAGGACGCGCTCAGACTTCCCAGCGGGATCAAGGAAATCCCGCTGGTGCTCGCGGACCGCAACCTCGACACCGACGCCACCGGCGCGTTCAATGGCCGTTTCCTGCACAAGATCGGCTACTACGACACCGCTCTCGGCCGCGTGCGGTTGCCTTTCGCCGGTCCCTTCAACACGGTGAACGGCGTCATCTGGCCGCATCTGGACGTCGCCGCGCAGTGGTACCGGTTCCGGATCCTCAACGCCGCGAACGCCCGCACCTACCGGCTGGAGCTGAGCAAGGAGAACCGTGACGGCAGCACGACGCCGCTCAACGGGGCGTTCATCCAGATCGGCACCGAGCAGGGGTTCCTCGGTGCCCCGCACCGGCTGGACCGGCTCACGCTGGCCCCAGCCGAACGCGTCGACGTCCTGGTGAACTTCGGCCCGTTCCAGGGCGCGTCGGTACGACTGTCCACTGTGGATGACGGAACACTGCCGCTGGGGCGCGAGGTCATGCAGTTCCGCGTCGCCGCCCGGAGTGTCGCGGACCCGTTCGTCCCGCCCGCCGTGGCGTCTCCGACGTTCTCACGGGTCGCGCCGGGCTCACTGCCGGCGGGCCACGTGCAGCGCTGGGTCGCCAGCGCCACCGACGACGGCACCGTGAGCGGAAACCCGCAGATGTGGGAGCTGGCCCGCGTCGGCGACGGCTATCGGCCGCAGCGTGGCGATCGCCTCGTCAAGGTGGTGAAGGGTGGGGTGACCACGACCTTCCGCCGGGTGGCGCTGCGGTTCGACGATCCGGTGTCGTTCCAGGTCCGCCCCAATGACTGGGAGGTCTGGAACTTCCTCCACCTGTCCGGACCCAACCACCCCACGCATATCCACCTGGTCTCGTTCCAGGCGCTTTCCAGGGACACCTACGACGTCGTGGCCGAGACCGACGCGGCGAACGACGTCCTGACCTACACGGCGACCTACGGCGCGCCGAAGGGGCTCGGCCCGGACGAGCTGGGCTGGAAGGACACCATTCGCATCGACGAACACGACCTGGTGTCGGTGGCGGCCCAGTTCCGTGACGGGACCGGCAGTTTCGTCTACCACTGCCACATCCTCGAACACGAGGACCACGGCATGATGCGGCCGTTCGTCGTCGGCACCGCGTCGCATTCATTGCCGCCGCAGGGGACCCCGCACAGTCCGGCGCCAGGTGGACACGGTGGTCATCACGGCTGAAAGTGCGGAGGCCGCTTCCCGGGCGAGAAGCGGCCTCCGCGCTTTCAGAACGCGACAGGGTGTGCGGTGGTGAGACTTCCGGCTTCGTGGTCCAACGCCACTTGCATGACATAGCGGCCGTACTCGGTCTTGGCCAGCTTCTCACCCTCGGCCAGACAGGCTCTGGCGTCGATGAATCCCATGCGCAGCGCTATCTCCTCAAGGCAGGCGATCCGCACACCCTGCCGCTCTTCCAGCGTCTGGATGTACTGCGCTGCTTGCAGAAGAGAGCTGTGCGTTCCGGTGTCCAGCCAGGCGAACCCGCGCCCCAGCTTCACCAGCCGGGCACGGCCACGGTCGAGGTAGACCCGGTTGAGGTCGGTGATCTCCAGTTCGCCGCGTGCGGACGGTTTGAGCCGCCGTGCAATCTCCAGGACCTCGTTGTCGTAGAAGTACAGGCCGGTGATCGCCTGATTCGCTTTCGGGGCCCGGGGTTTCTCTTCGATCGAGAGGAGGTTCCCGGCCGGGTCGGTCTCGGCGATCCCGTACCGCTCCGGGTCGCTGACCGGGTAGCCGAAGAGCACGCAGCCGTCGACGTCGCGCGAATGTGCGCGCAGAAGCTGCGAAAAGGCTTGCCCGTGGAAGATGTTGTCGCCGAGGATCAGCGCGGAGGAGTCGTCACCGACGTGGTCGGCGCCCAGCAGGAACGCCTCTGCCAGCCCGCCGGGACGCGCTTGCTCGACGTAGGAGAGGCTCAATCCGAGCCTGCTCCCGTCGCCGAGCATCAGCCGGAAAAGCGGTAGGTCGCGTGGTGTCGAGATCAGCAGGATTTCCCGGATGCCGGCGAGCATCAGCACCGACAGCGGGTAGTAGACCATCGGTTTGTCGTAGACCGGCAGCAGCTGCTTGGACACTGCGGTCGTGAGCGGGTGCAGCCGGGTTCCTTCGCCTCCGGCGAGAATGATGCCCTTCACGACGATCAGCGCCCGGCCCAGGCGGTCTGCTCGGCCACCGGGGAGCGGCCGATCAAGGGTTCCCACCACGCCCGGTTGTCCCGGTACCAGTCGATCGTGCGCCGCAGCCCTTCCTCGAACGCGATCGACGGTCGCCAGCCGAGTTCTCCGCGCACCAGGGCCGAATCGAGCAGATAGCGACGATCGTGCGAAGGACGGTCGGGCACGGTGACCTTCAGATCCGGCGACAGGCCGAGATGATCCAAGACGAGGTCGGCGATCGTCTCCACATCCGCCTCCACGCCGCTGCCGACGTTGTAGGTGGCGCCGATCCGGCCGCGGTCGAGCACGGCCTCGATGGCGGCGCAGTGATCGGAGACGTGCAACCATTCGCGACGGTTGTGGCTCGACTCGTACAGCGGCAGCGGCAGGCCCCGTAACGCGTTTGTGGTGAACAGCGGTATGACCTTCTCCGGGAACTGGTGCGAGCCGAAGTTGTTGGCGCAGTTGGTGATCGTCACCGGAAGGTCGTAGGTCAGGCCGTAGGCGCGCACGGCGTGGTCGGCGCCTGCCTTCGACGCGTTGTAAGGCGTGCGCGGCCGGTATGGGGATTCCTCGGTGAACGAGTCCGGCGAGTCGAGTGCCAGATCGCCGTAGACCTCGCAGGTGGAGATGTGGTGGAAACGCCCGACGCCGGTGCGGCGGACCGCTTCGAGTAGTGCGACCGTCCCGGCCACGTTGGTTTCGAAGAATTCCACCGGCCGCAGCACGGCATACGAATTGTGGGACTCCGCGGCGAAATTGACCACGACGTCGACGCGGTGCTCGCTCAGCAGGTCCGCGATCGCGTCCTGGTCCCGGATGTCGGCTTGCCGGAACACCACACCGGGTTCGACATCGGCGAGGTTCTCCCTGTTCCCGGCATAGGTCAGGGCGTCGACCGCGACGACCCGGTCGGCCGGATGCCGGGTTCGCCAATGACGCACGAAATGCGAGCCGATGAAACCGGCCGCTCCGGTCACGAGAATCGTCGTGGGCACCGAGCCTCCTCCATGGCGATCACTGGCCATCAAGGAGAACCGTAGGCGGAGCGGCCCGGGCGAAGGACCCCTCTATACCCCTAATCGCTCGCCCGTTGAAAAGCGTCAATGGTACTGGCGTGCGGATTCCTCGTCGTTGTCGTAGGCCAAACGCGCGGCTTCCAGGCGTTCGTGATTGTGCTCGGCCCAGTCCGAAAGCGCGCGCGTCGAAGCGAACAGGTCCTTGGCCAGATCGGTCGCCGCGTATTCGACCTGCGGTGGCACCGTCGGGTACACGGTGCGAATCAGGAGACCGTCGCGTTCGAGGGTGCGCAACGTGAGGGTCAGCATCCTTCTGCTGATGCCGGGTACGGCGCGGTGCAGATCCGCGAACCGGACCGGTCCGCCGCTGGTGACCGCGATGATCGCGATGCCCCATTTGCTGCCGACCCGGTCGAGGGCGGTACGGAACGCCGAGCACGCGCCCGGTTCGACGTCGTCGGGCAGACCGGATACAGCTGGCATCGAGCTCCCTTTCCGAGGGGAGCCCGAAGCTTCACACGGGTTCGGCCGGTGGGACAAGCCGTCTCACGAACTGGTCAGGCCGGCGGATCCGGCAGCGCGGTGCGCAGAACGGGTGCGACCTCGGAGGCGAACAGGTCGAGAGAGTTCCAGTGATCCTCTTCCGCCAGCCCGTCCGGGTCGACGCTGAACACCGAGATCGAATGCCCGAAGATCTCGTGCTGCCGGTGCACCTTGTCGATCACCTGCTCGGGGCTGCCCACCAAGGCGGGGGAGTGCTCGATGAACGCTTCGACGCTGGGATGCGAAGGCTGCCCGCCGAACCCGCGCTGCAGCGCCGCGTAGCTCTCGTACACCGGCCGGTAGATCTCGATCGCCGCCTGGGAGGTCTTGGCGACCAGGAATCCCGGGGTGCCCGCTCCGGTGAACAACTGATCGGCGGGCCGCCCGTGCCGGGCCCATTCGGCGCGGTAGTGCTCCACCAAGGGGCGTGCGCTCTCACTGGTCCCACCGGCGTTGGAGAACACCACGGGGTCGCCGTACTCGGCGGCCAGCGCGACCGAGTCGAGCGAGGACGAGCTCCCATGGAAGATCCGCGGGCGGCGGCCGTCGTGCGGCCGCGGCAGCGTGGTGACTCCCGTGAGCTCCGGGCGCCGCACGGCGGGCCAGGAGACATCGGTCCCGCTCCAGAGTTCGTGCAGCAGCCGGAAGTTGTCGGCGAGAGCGTGCCGCTGTTCGGCCGGATGCAGGCCGAACAGCTCCCCGCCCGGTCCGGCGCCCTTGCCGACGATCAGCTCCAGCCTGCCCCGGCTGAGGTGGTCGACGGTCGCGTAGTCCTCGGCGACCCGCACCGGGTCGAGCACCGAAAGCACGGTCACCCCGGTGAACAGCCGGATGCGGGTGGTCAGCGCCGCGAGGTGCGCGAGGACCACCGGCGGCGCGCTGGACAGGAACGGCCAGTGATGGCGTTCCCCGACACCGAACCCGTCGAAGCCGAGCTCCTCCAGCCGCAGCGCCGTGGCCACGGTGAACTCGAAACTGGCCCGCGTCGCGTCATGTTCGCCGCCACCGGCCGAATCCAGGTACCGGATCGGTGCCAAGCCGTAGAACTTCACCGCCGGAACCGTCCCTTCGCCGTGTTGCTCGTCCACAGTGGACTATCTGCTCGCCGTTCACCTGATGCCACGGAGGAAATGTAGGACGCCGTCGTCCCGCGGGGAAGAAGGCACATTGCTGTTACCACCGGTGCTCGTGTGAGCCTCGACGCGACAGACGAGCCGGAAAGGGGCAAGGGTGAACGCGCCCAGCGATCTGAGAGTCGAGTACCGAGCCGTTCCGACGGGCATCACCGTACCGAGCCCGCGGGTGAGCTGGCGCCTCCCGGACGGCTCCCGGGAACAGCGGGCCTACCGGATCCGGGGAGACGCCGGCGGCCGGGAGTGGGACACCGGCTGGATCGGCTCGGATCAGAGCCTCTTCCGCGCGCACGGCGGCCCCCCGCCGGTCTCCGGCGAGCGGGTGCGGTGCGCCGTGCGGGTCAGCACGGAACTCGGCACGAGCGACTGGTCGGCGCCGCTGACCTGGGAGACGGGACTGCTCGCGCCGGAGGACTGGGTCGCGTCCTGGATCGGGCCCGCGGAGACCGAGGTCCCGCCGCCGGGTTTCCGCCCCGCCTACCACCTGCGCACCACGGTGACCCTTCCCGGCCCGGTGGCCCGTGCCCGGGTGTACGCCACCGCGCACGGGATCTACGAGCTGTTCCTCGGCGGTGAACGCGTGGGCGACGCGGAACTGTCGCCGGGACTCACCGCCTACCGCGACCACCTGCACGTTCAGGCCCACGACGTGACCGGGCTCCTGCAGCCCGGCGAGGTCGTTTTCGGCGCCATCCTGAGCGACGGCTGGTACCGCGGCCGCACGTCCTACCACCGCCTGCCCGACGGCTTCGGGGACCGCACGGCATTGCTGGCACAACTGCACGTGGACTACGAGGACGGGACCACCGCGGTGTTCGGCACCGGGCCGGGCTGGCGGTCGGCGGCCGGGGCGGTCCGGGGCGCGGACTTCTTCGACGGCGTCGAGGCGGATCTGCGCGAGGAGCTCACCGGCTGGACCCTGCCGGGCGACGTGCCGGGGGAGTGGGCGCCGGTCGCCGCGCGTCCTGCGGTGGCGGCGCGGCTGGTCTCGTCCCCGGCACCGCCCGTGCGCCGGGTCCAGGAATTGCCGGCCTTGTCGGTCACCCGTCTCCGGCGGGACCGGCACATCATCGATTTCGGGCAGAATCTGGCGGGCTGGGTGCGCCTGGCGAACCTCGGCCCGCGCGGGACCACGCTGCGGCTGACCCATGCCGAAGCGCTGCGCCCCGACGGGGACGTCGACACCGCGGGCGGGACGGCGACCCTGCGCTGGTACTCGCCACCGCGAGGGATCCAAGGCGACCGGGTGGTCTCGGCGGGTGAGCTGGGCGAAGTCTTCGAACCACGGCACACCCGGCACGGCTTCCGGTACCTGCGCGTGGACGGTCACCCCGGGGAGATCGCTCCCGGTGACGTGACCGCGGTCGCGGTCAGCTCGGACCTGCTGCGCACTGGGTGGTTCCGGTGCAGCGACGAGCGGGTGAACCGGCTGCACGAGATCGCGTTCTGGACCTATCGCAATCAGGAGTGCGACGTCCCGACCGCCGAGATCACCCGGGAGACGTCGGGCTGGACCGACTGGGGATACAACGTGCGCGGCGCGCGGCTGCTGCACGACGTGTCGGGGCTGAGCGTGAAATGGCTCGCCGACCTGGCCGCCGACCAGTGGCCGGACGGCACGGTCCGCAACTACGCGCCGGATCCGCTCGGCCCCGGCAGCCTGACCGCACGGTTCGCCATCCCGCACGGACAGGCCGGTTGGGGTGACTCGGCGGTCTCGGTGCCGTGGGAGATCTGGCGGGCCTACGGGGACGAGGAGGTCCTGTCGCGGCAGTACGCGTCGATGACGGCCTGGGTCGAACGAGTGGCGCGGGTAGCACGGGAGAACCGGCATCCGGCCCGCCGGTCGGCCCGTCCCTAGCCCGCGCCACACGAGGAGTTCTTGTGGGACACGGGTTATCACTTCGGCGAGCACCTCGAACCGGGCCCGCCCAAGCCCTTGGCGACGTTGGGAAGGCGGAATCTCACACAGATCACCGACCTCGACGAGTTCACCGCGGCGGTGGTCGAGGAAATGTCCGCGCGCGACCACGGGGTGTTCGCCACGGCGTATTTCCATCGTTCGGCCCGGCTCCTGGCGCGGATCGCGGCGATCCTCGGCCACGACGAGGACGCGCGGCGCTACCGGCGGCTCGCCGCGGAGGTGCGCACGGCCTGGCAGAAGGAGTTCGTCGCGGCCGACGGCACTCTGGCCGACCCCACGCAGGCCACCTATGTCCGGGCGCTCGCCTTCGAACTGGTGCCCGAGGAACTGCGCGGGCGTACGGCGGCCCGGCTGGCAGCGCTGATCCGCGACGCCGGAACGCGTCCGGGAACCGGCCTTCCCGCGACCCACCTGCTGTTGCCGACCCTCGCCGAGAACGGTCACCTCGACCTCGCCTACGAGCTGTTGTTCCAGCGCGGCACCCCGTCGTGGATGTCCGTGCCGGAACGCGGCGGTACCACGTTCTGGGAGTCATGGGACGGGATCGGCGCCGACGGCTCCATCCGGCTCGCGCTGAACCTGCCGACCCGGGCCAGTGTCGTGGAGTTCCTGCACGGCTTCATCGCCGGGATCCGGCTGGACCGACAGATCCCGGCCTACCGCCGGTTCACCGTCGCGCCCCGCCCGGGTGGCGGGATCACCTGGGCCGAGGCGCGCTACGAAAGCCCGTACGGCGCCATCGAAGTGTCCTGGCGGATCGCCGGCGGCGAGTTCTCCCTGGAGGTCATCGTGCCGCCCGGGACGACCGCGGACGTCGTGCTGCCCGACGGCACCCGCGCCGAAGCCGGTCCGGGTACGCACG
The DNA here is from genome assembly GCF_001995215.1 of Amycolatopsis azurea DSM 43854. Taxonomy (GTDB): domain Bacteria; phylum Actinomycetota; class Actinomycetes; order Mycobacteriales; family Pseudonocardiaceae; genus Amycolatopsis; species Amycolatopsis azurea. The sequence continues at coordinate 426,637 of NZ_MUXN01000027.1, read as the reverse complement.
GTTTCGCCGGTGTCGCACCGGATGCAGGGGTGGGGTAGGGGTCCCGACAGGGGTTCTCGCCGTGGTTTCCCCGCAGCGCGGATGAACTAATCGGAGCCGGTCGGCCGATCGGCGGAGGAGGTTTCGGATCGATGGGGCGGTATTTGCTCGGGAGAGTGCTGCAGGGCGTTTTCGTGCTCTGGGCGGCCTACACGCTCTCGTTCGCCGTGCTGTTCGCGCTGCCCGGCGACCCGGCCGCGATCATGGCGGGCCCGACCAACAGCGTCACGCCGGAACAGCTCGACCGGCTGCGCCACGAACTCGGCCTCGACCGGCCGGTCCCGGTGCAGTACCTGGACAAGCTCACCGACGCGCTGCAGGGCGACCTCGGCCGCTCGCTGCAGTCCGGTGAACCGGTGACCGGCCTCATCGGCGGCGCGCTGCCGCCGACCGCCGCGCTCGCGGGCACGGCGCTGGTACTCGGCCTGGTGTTCGGCACCGGATTCGCGGTCCTGGCCACGGTGACGCGCCGGAACTGGCTCCGGCACACGCTGCTGAGCCTGCCGCCGCTCGGCGTGGCTGTCCCGTCGTTCGTCGTGGGATTGCTGCTGTTGCAGTGGTTCGCCTTCTCCTGGAACCTCTTCCCCGCGATCGGCAGCGACGGCTGGAACTCGCTCGTGCTGCCCGCGCTCACCCTCTCGCTGCAGCCCGCGGCCCTGATCGCCCAGGTGCTGGCCAAGAGCATGACCGAGGAACAAGGCCGCGGCTATGTGGACGTGGCGCGCGCCAAGGGCGCCGGGCCGTTCCGGGTGAACGTCCGGCACGTGCTGCGCAACGCGGCGCTGCCGGCGCTGACTATCGCCGGGCTGCTGACCGGTGGCCTGCTCACCGGCGCGATCGTGGTCGAAGTCGTGTTCTCCCGCAACGGACTCGGCCAGGTCACCCAGAACGCGGTGTCCTTCGAGGACCTGCCGGTGGTGCAAGGAGTCGTGTTGCTGGGCGCACTGGTGTTCGTGGTCGTCAACCTCGTCGTCGACGTGCTGTACCAGGTGCTGGATCCGCGGCTGGGCGTCGAGCGGCGGCCGGTGCCGCTCGCGGGACGGGGGTGACCGGAATGGCGATCGCCGAAACCACCTTGGCGCGGCCACGGACCTTCCTCGTGCCGTGGCGTCCCGGACTCGTGCTGTCGGCGGCCTGGCTGCTGCTCGTGGTCGTCGCGGCGGTGACCCCGTCGGTGTTCGCGCCGGGGGACCCGCTCGCCATCGACACCGCGGCCCGGCTGCTTCCGCCGTCGCTTGACCATCCTTTCGGCACCGACCGGCTCGGCCGTGACCTGTTCGCCCAGACCGTCCACGGCGCGGGACGGACCCTGCCCGCCGCGGTGCTGGCGACCCTCATCGGGCTCGGCGCCGGGGTGACGCTGGGCCTGTTGTCCGGGTTCCTGCGTGGTGTGGTCGATCTGGCGCTCATGCGGCTGGTCGACGTTCTGCTGGCGATCCCGGGACTGTTGCTGGCCCTGATGCTGGTTTCGGTGCTGGGCAAGGGAAGCACCATCGACGTGGCCATCGCCATCGGGGTCACCGCGATCGCGGGCACAGCCAGGGTGATGCGCGCCGAAGTCCTCCGGATCGCCGGGAGCGACTTCGTGGAGGCGGCCCGCATCGGCGGGGCGCGGCGGTCGCGGATCGTGCTGCGGCATGTGCTGCCGAACGCGATGGGACCGGTGTGGGTGCTGACCCTGCTGCTGTTCGGTATGGCGATCCTCGGCGTGACCACGCTCAGCTTCCTGGGATTCGGTACGCAGCCGCCGACTCCGGAGTGGGGCGCGCTGGTCTCGTCTGGACGCGACTTCCTGGGCAGCGCCTGGTGGCTGTCCCTGCTGCCGGGGGCGGTGGTGGCGCTGACCGTGCTGGCCGCCAACCGGGTTTCGCTCGTGTTCGACAAGGGCGGGAGTGAGCCGTGGTGAGCTTGCTGGAGGTGGCGGACCTCGTGGTCGAGTACCACGCCCGGCGTACCCCGGTGCGCGCGGTGGACTCGGTGAGTTTCACCGTGGACGAGGGGGAGACGGTCGCGATCGTCGGAGAGTCGGGCTCCGGCAAGTCGACCACGGCGCTCGCGGTGCTCGGCCTGCTGCCGCGGTCGGCACGCGTGACGCGTGGCCGGGTCGGGTTCGCCGGGACCGAGCTGACCACGCTGGCCCCGCGACGCCGGCGCGCGTTGAGGGGCCGCGAGATCGCCCTGATCCCCCAGGACCCGGGAACTTCCCTCAATCCCGTGCAGCGCATCGGGACCCAGGTCGCCGAAGCCTTGTCGCTGTCCGGCTCGGCCGGGCGGCGCACCGTGCGCGCGAGGGCCGTGGAACTCCTGGCCGAGGCGGGCTTGCCCGATCCGGAGATCCAAGCCCGGCGCTACCCCGCGCAGTTGTCCGGGGGGATGCGGCAGCGGGCGCTGATCGCGATCGCCATCGCCGGGCGGCCCCGGCTCATCGTGGCCGACGAGCCGACCAGTGCCCTCGACGTCACGGTCCAGCGCCGGATCCTCGACCACATCGGGAAGCTGATCCAGGCCACGGGCACCGGGCTGGTGCTGATCACCCATGACCTCGGCGTCGCGGCCGAACGCGCGGACCGCCTGCTCGTGATGCGGGACGGCGCGATCGTGGAGCGGGGGACACCCGGCGAAGTCCTCACCGATCCCCGTGATCCGTATACGAAAGCGCTCATCGAGGCCGCCCCCAGCCTCGCCGACGCCCCGCGACGGCAGGTCGAGCTGACCACCAGACCCGGTGGCGCGTCCGGTGACCCGTTCGGCGCCGGGCCGGACACCACGCCTGTCCGCGACGGGGACCTCGTCCGCGTCGAGGGGCTGGTCAAGGAGTTCCCGCTGCCGGGATCCGGGGTGTTCCGAGCGGTGGACGACGTGAGCTTCGGCGTTCCCACCGGCCGGACTTTCGGCCTGGTCGGTGAATCCGGCTCGGGCAAGTCCACGATCGCCAGACTGGTGCTGAGTCTGGCCGCGCCGACCGCGGGCCGGGTGCTGCTCGGCGGAAAGGACATCACCAGGGCGCGCGGCGCGGAGCTGCGGGCGGTGCGGCGGCGCGTGCAGATCGTTCACCAGAACCCGTTCGCGTCGCTGGATCCCCGGCGCACGGTCGAACAGATCGTGGCCGACCCGCTGGCGTCGTACGGCCTCGGTACCCGTTCCCAGCGACGGCGCCGGGCCGCGGAATTGACCGACCTGGTCGCGTTGCCGTCCGCGGCGCTGCGTCGCCGTCCCGGCGAGCTGTCCGGTGGGCAGCGTCAGCGGGTCGCGATCGCCAGGGCGCTGGTGCTCAACCCGGAACTCGTCGTCTGCGACGAGCCGGTCTCCGCCCTCGACGTGTCGATCCAGGCGCAGATCCTCGACCTGCTCGCCGCGGTGCAGGCCGAACTGGGCGTGAGCTACCTGTTCATTTCCCACGACCTGGCCGTGGTCCGGCATTTCGCGGACTACGTGGGTGTCCTGCACCGGGGACGGCTCGTCGAGACCGGCCCCACTGCGCGGATCTTCGCCGACGCCGGGCACACCTACACACGGGAGTTGCTCGCCGCCATCCCAGGCCGTCACTGAACGGCCGTGAAACCGAGGAGAAGCACCGAAATGTTCAACAGAAGGTCGCGGCTCGCGACGGTGATCGCGGCGGGAGCCCTGCTGCTCACCGCCTGCGGGAGCGGCTCCGCCGCCGGTGGCTCCGACGCCGGGGGGCCACCGAAGCCCGGCGGGACGCTGACGATCGCGCTCGGTGGCGACCCGGTGAGCCTCAACCCCCGCGCGGTCACGCCGCTCGTGCGCGAGGTCGCCAGGCCCGTCGTCGATTCGCTGCTGGCGCTCGACCCCGCCGCGAAGAAGGCCGTGCCGTGGCTCGCCGATTCCTACGAGGCCAACACCGACGCCACCGAGTTCACGCTGAAGCTGCGGCCCGGAGTCACGTTCTCCGACGGCACTCCGCTGACCGCCCAGGTGGTCAAGGACAACTTCGACGACATCGTCGCGAACAAGGCCAAGACGACCGGTTCGAGCGCGAGTCGTCTTCTCGGGACAGCGCGATCTGGCCCGTGCCACCGAGTTCTACGCGGAGATCAAGGAGAGGGCCGCGGCGTTCGGCCGGAATCCGGACGAACTCAAGGTCTTTCCCGCCCTTTCGGTCATCACCGGGGAGACACGCGCCGCCGCCGAGGCGAAACGCGACGCGCTGCGCGGGCTGATGCCGCCCCAGGTGGCCTTGGCCCATCTGGGCTATCTGCTCGGCGGTTTCGACCTCACCGGTTTCCCGCTCGACGGGCCCCTGCCGGATCTTCCCGAGTCCAACCAGTCGAAAAGCACCCGGCTCGAGGTCTATCTCCGTGCGCGCGAACGTGGCTCGACGATCCGGCAGTTGGCCGCGGAAATCAACGACGACACCAGCACTGTCGTCGGCTCGCCGTTGGAGATCGCCGACCACATCGAGCGCTGGTTCACCGCGCCGGCGGCCGACGGGTTCACGCTCGTGTTTCCTTATCTGCCGGGTACTCTCGACGACTTCGTCCAGCTGGTCCTGCCCCTCTTGCGCCGCCGGGGCCTGTTCCGGACGAGATATGAGGGAACCACCTTGCGTGACCATCTCGGCCTTCCCCGGCCGACCTCGAGATACGGACCAGCTCATGGCTTCTGACATCGCGGGCGAGCACAACGCGCTGACCGACGTCCCGGGTGTCCGCGTCGGGCACGCCACCCGTGCCGGGCAGGGCGCGCTGACCGGCACGACCGTGGTCCTGGTGCCGCCGGGCGCGGTCACCTCCGTCGAAGTGCGCGGTGGAGGCCCGGCCACTCGCGACACGGCGGCGCTCAACCCGCGGCATCCCGTTCCCCAGGTCGGCGCGATCACCCTCACCGGCGGCAGTGCCTACGGCCTCGCTGCAGCAGGGGGAGTCCTGGATTGGCTGACCGAGAACCGCCCGGACGCGACGGCCGTGGTGCCCGTCGCCGCGCTGTTCGACCTCGGACGCGGCGGGGATTTCCACGCCCGGCCGCACGCTGAACTGGGTACTGAGGCCGTCCTCGCCGCGGCCGTCGGCGTGGGCGCTGTCGAACAGGGAAACGTCGGCGCCGGCACCGGTGCCGTGAGCGCGGAGATGAAGGGCGGTATCGGGACCGCGAGCGCGGTGCTGCCGGACGGCACGATCGTCGCCGCCCTCGTCGCGCTGAACTCCCACCACCCCGCGGTCGACCCCGCGAGCGGTCTGCCTTACGGCTTCCCGCTGGGTGCGACCGCCCGGCGCCGAGGTGGCGCAGCCGTGCCCTGGGCGGAGTTCGCCCTCACCACACCGAGCCCGGACGCCTTGGCCGCGGCGAGTGAGCGTCTCGCGGCTTCGGCGCGGGAACGCGCTGTCCGGACACCGCTCAATACGGTGATCGGTGTGGTCGCGACCAGCGCGACCCTCGGCTCCGGTGAGGCCTATCGCTTCGCGGGCGCGGCCCAGGACGGCTTGGCTGTAGCGGTCCGCCCCGCGCACGGAGTGTCGGACGGCGACACGATCTTCGCGGTCGCGACAGGAGCGACACCCACCGGAGCGACTCCCGAACTGTTCGAGGCGGCGTCGAGCACCTTCGCCCGCGCCATCGTCCACGCAGTGCTCTCCGCGCGCTCCGTCACCACCGGATGGGGGCATATCGCCGCGTACGAAGAGCTCTATCGCCAGTGCTCGGCAAGGAGTTCGTAGGACCGCACACGGTCGGCGTGGTCGTGTGTGACGGTGGTGACGACGAGTTCGTCGGCGCCGGTCGCGTCCCGCAGCTGCCGCAGGCCCGCCGCCACCGTCGCGGGGGATCCGACGAACTGGGTGTCGACACGGTCGGCGACGAGGGCGCGGTCCTCGTCGCTCCACTGGTGAGCCGCGGCTTCTTCAGAGGTGGGAAAGCGGATCGCGCCCTCCGCTCGGCGGATGCTGCGCACCCAGAGCCCATAGCCACTGGCCAGTTCACGAGCCGTGGCGTCGTCTTCGGCGACGACGGCGTCGGCCGAGACGGCCACATACGGCCGGGGCAACGCCGCCGACGGCCGGAACGCCCGCCGGTAAGCCTCGACAGCTTCGAGGACGCCAGAAGGACTGACGTGGTAGTTCGCGGCGAAGCGCAAGGAGTTGCGGCCTGCCACTGCCGCACTCTGGCCACCGCTGCTGCCGAGGACCCAGATCTCGAGGCTTGAGCCTTCGCCGGGTACGGCATGCGCCTCCAGCCCTTCGGCCGATCGGTAAGTGCCGCCGAGCAGCGAGAGGATGTCGCCGACCTGTTCGCTGTAGTCGGGTGACTCGGCGCCCGGCTGTTGAAGGAGCCCGAAGGTCAAGCCGATCCGCGCCGAGCGGGCCAGGCCGCTGAAGTCCGGCCGGTCCGGGATCAGCAAACCGTTGGCCGGCTGGGCGGGCGGAGCAGACCCGGCTGTCTCGGCGTACTCGCGGACGAGTTGCTTTCCGCTGCGGCCGAGCCCGAGGTCGAGCCGCCCGGGGTGGAGTGCGTCGATGAGGCCGAACTCCTCGACGACCGCCAGTGGAGTGCGATGCGCCAGCTGGACCCCTGCGGACCCCAATCGGATCCGGGTGGTGGCACCGGCCACGAGGGCGATCAAGACCGGCGGTGACGCGCCCGCGACGCCGGGATTAAGGTGATGCTCGGCGAACCAGTAGCGGTGGTAGCCGAAGCGTTCGGCCGCCCGGGCGAGCTCGACGGTGTTGCGCAAGGCCTCCGCCGTGTCGGATCCGGAACTGATCGGTACGAGGTCGAGTACGGACAGCGGGATTGCGGGGCCGGTCGTCGCCACGAGTCAGTCCTCAGGAACGTCGACTGGGGACCAGAGGCTCGGCAGGTTGACCACGATGCCTTCCTGGCTGCTGCGCGAGATGATGACGACAGCCTCTTCGTCCGTGGGATTCTCTTCGCGGTGTGGCACGTAGGGTGGGACGAAGATGTAGTCCCCTGGACCGGTCTCCAGCCGGACTTCCTTGTCACCGTCGGCGAAGACGAACACCGGATGCCCCGACTTGACGTAGATCGCGGTCTCGGCCTCACCGTGGTGGTGGTCACCGGAGTTGGTCACCGGCGCGACGTGCGTTTCACCCATCCAGACCTTCTGTGATCCGACGGTCTTGCCGGAGATCGCTTCCAGCCGCCGCATCCCGCTCGTCTGGTTGGTGTCGCCGGTCAGGTCGGCGCCCCGGATGTGTCGTAGCGGCTGGTGCCAGAGGTCGGTCATCGGGGAAGGATCCTTTCGCCGGCACCACTTCGTGATTTCTGCTGGGCGCCGTTGGTTCGAATGGATGAATGCTTGCACTGCAAAGTAAATGTTCTTCTACCGAACGGCACAGGCGCCGATGCTGTCAATCACGTACCGCGGGTGTCCAAACGGTGGGCACCCTCGGATGCCGTCAGAGTTTGTAGCCGCTCGTCTCGATTTCCGCGACCAGTTCGAGATTCTCGCGGACGGCGGCGTTCATGTCGGTCCGTGTTCAGCCGGGCGCGATGGCGTTCCCTGTGAGCCCGAGGGGTCCCAGTTCCATCGCGAGGGGTCAGGTTGTTGACGCTCGCTTTGGCCATGGAGTAGACGGGGACCGTCCGCATCGGCCGCGTCCGCTGCGGCGGACGGCGCCAGCACTGCTTTGATGAGGTCGACGGTCGCATCAAAGCCGTCACGTCACGTGGTCGTCACGCAGCGTCCCGACGAAGTCTGATGCTTTCCTTCAACTACTACTTCGGAGGTGGACGTGCTCCGGAGGAGTCCTTCGTCGCGCCATTTCCTGAGGATGCGGCGCCCGTAGTTGTGGGTGCCTGCGATCCGGTCGAGATCAGCGCCGGTCGGTGTGCGCCCCGCGTTCTGTTCAGCCAGGTAGCGCGCCCACATGCGTTCCTCTGCGTTCATCTCGATGGTGGGCTTCGCAGTCGATGTGGGGGCAATCTGGATCGCCTCGTCGCCGTCGATGGAGCAAGCCATCGCTGGTTCGCTCACCTGCTCGGTGATTGTGGAGCGGTGCCGCTTGAGAGCATGGTTGAGTAGTTCGACGGCTAGGGCGTGTCCTGCGGATCTTCATCTGAGGTGGAGGATGATGCAGGCGAGGATGATCTCGGCGCGGTGGTAGGCGGCTCGTTTGGCGTATCTGGTGGCCAGGCCCCGGAACTGTTTGAGGCGGTTGAAGCATCGCTCGACGACGTTGCGGGGTTTGTAGAGGTCGGGATCGAATGCCGGTGGCCTGCCGCCCGCGCTGCCTTTGGCTGTGCGGCGGGCGATCTGGTCGGCGCGTTCGGGGATGGTGGCCTTGATTCCCCGTTCCCGTAACGCCTTGCGGGTGCTGGGGTGGGTGTAGGCCTTGTCTGCCAGCACCCGCCCCACCCGCACCCTCTGCCCGTCCACGTCGATCTCGCGGATCTCGTCGAGCAGTGGCAGCAGTTGCGGGTTGCCCCCGGCCTGGCCGGGGGTGAGGATCACCGCCAGCGGCAGGCCCGCGGCGTCGACGGCCAGGTGGAGCTTGGTGGTCAGTCCTCCGCGTGATCGTCCGAGGCATTCGCCGTCGATGGCGAGGTCTTCGATCCAGTCCGCGCAGCCCCCTTTTTCCGAGCGCCCGCGGCGTGCTGATGCGCCCGGACGCTCGTGGAATCGACACTGACCACGAACTCGACGTTGTCTTCCAGTGTCCCGAGTGAGTCGTCTTTGACGATCACGTGCTCCAGGATCCGGTCCCAGGTCCCGTCCGCGGTCCACTTCCGCAACCGTTCATGCGCGGTCTTCCAGGACCCATACTGTTCAGGAAGGTCACGCCACGGCGCACCAGTCCGCTCATTGAGCTTCCCCCTGTTGTCCGGACACCGTGTCCGGCGAACAGGGGGAAGCTCAACCTCCGCAAGCGAGGAAGCATAAGCTGCCCGCTGGGTGACCACACAGTTGCAGCAATGAAAGCAGTCCAGAAAGGACGAGCGGCAGGCGCGGCCGGACTCGGACGGTGCTCGCGGTCGCGGCACCGTGTCCAGCCTCTTTCGCTGAGCCCGGGCGCCGCGCCGTCGAGCTGCTTGGCTCGCTGATCCGCCCGCCGTGGATGGCGAGCCGGTGCCGATGCGCGGCCAGCGCGGCTACTACAGCGTCGGCGATAGCCGTGGCGGCGATCTCTCGTACCCTAGTCCACTGTGGTCGGATCGTCGCGGAAGTAGTTGGTGAACAGCACGGGATCGTGTTGCTGCGCGCGGCCGAGGCGGTCGCCGCCTCGCTCGCCGGGGAGGAGCGTCTGCCGCGCCGGCCGCCAGGGTCTCCGGCAGCCGGCGCGGGTCGACCGCGGCAGGGTTACCGGGCCGCGTGCGGAGTCAGCAGATCGTTGAGCCAGGGCAGGACCGCGGACCGCGGATCGACCGATCGGGGCAGGAGTCCGTTGGCTGCCAGCAGTTCCGCCGCGTGGTGTTGTTCGGCGAGGAATTCTTCGGTCACCGGGTTGAGTCCGAACGGACGGCCGCGCAGGGCGTGCTCCCAGCGGTCCAGGTCCGCCGTCGAGGTCGTTCCCGCGTCTTCGGCGAAGTAGCGGGCGGCTTCTCTGGGGTTGGCCGTGATCCACGCGTCGGACTCTTGCAGCGAGCGGACGATTTCGGTGAGTTCGTCGCGATGGTTCTCGGCGAAGTCGCGGCGGGTGAACCACAGTGAGGGATGGCTGAACAGACCTTCGGTCTCGATCAGGGTCCGGACGGGACCCTCCTGTTCGACCGCGGCCAAAGCCGGGTAAGCCCCGACCCAGGCGTCGAGGTCGCCGGAGCGGAACGCGGACGGCCCGTCGTGCACCGAGGTGTCGACCGGTTCGATGTCGGACCAGGACAGTCCGGCTCGTTCCAGGGCGAACAGCAGGAGCGTGGTCTGCCAGGAACCGTGTGCGATGCCTACGCGGCGGCCCCGGAGGTCGGCGACGGACCGGATGGGTGATTCCGGCTTGACCACCAGCCTGCCGTTTTCCACCCGTGGACCGGAGATACCGACGTAGACGAGATCACGGCCGTGGGCGAGGCCGGTCACGGGCGGGGTGAAGCCGGTGCCGATGAAGTCGTACCCGCCCGGTTCGAACAGCCAGTCCGAGTGCAGGGTCGGCAGCGCGGTCTTCGGGTCGACCGGCGGTTTCGCGGGCAGGGTGCGCAGGTCGACCCATTCGACGCCGGGCAGCCGGCGTTCCAGGATGCCGCGGTGGCGGAGGACGAACAGCGAGTTGTTGTGGGGGAAGTAACCGACTCGAACGGTCATGGTGTGTGCTCCTCAGTGTTCGGGGATCAGGCCGAGGCGGCGTGCCTCGTCGACGAGTCCGCTTCGGCTCCACTGCGCGACCAGGTTGGTCGGGTCGAACTCGACCGACCCGCCCAGTCCTTCGGCGATCGCCTGGAACTGCGCGCCCTCTTCGAGCAGCACGATGAACTTCGCGGTTTCCAGCAGGCCGTCGCGGCCGAGGACGTTGATGCCGCCGTTGGCCTCGAAGATCGCGACCAGATGCGGGTCCTCCCGCAGTCGTTCCAGGATGAATTCGCTCGCCGGCCGGCTGCGGTCGATATGCGGCGGGATCTCGCGCGACAGGGTGAGTCGTTGGGACGCGGCGTAGCGGATCGGCAGGGTGCGGTGGGTCTGTGCCCATCCGCCGAGCCACGGCGTGTGGACGTGCACCACCGTGGTGATCTCCGGATGTTCGCGGAAGACCTTGCTGTAGCCGCCGATGAAGCCGGCGCGTCCGGTCCCGGACAGCACGGTGCCGTCGAACGTGGCGACGACGGGTTCCACTTCGCGGTCGTCGGCCCAGGGGCCGGGTTCGTTGAGGGCGACGGCGATCTCCTCGCCGGGCACCCGCTCCACGAAGTTCACGGTGCCGTTCGCCGAGGTGGTGCCGGTCTCCCGGAACACCCGGAACGCCTTTTCGGCGTCCCTGCGGGCGTTCTCGACGAATTCGGTGATGTTCGAATCGAGTGTGCTGGTCAACGGTCCTCCTGATCAGGCGACGGACGCGGGTGCGCGCAGGGTGGTGGGCCGGGTGAAGCGGGAACGGCCGAGCAGGGGGAGGACCTCTTCGCCTACCCGGTAGGCCTCCTCCAGATGCGGGTTGCCGGCGAGGATGAACGCGTCGACGCCGAGGTCGAGCAGTTGGTCGAGGCGCTCGGCGACCTGCGCGTAGCTGCCGACGAGCCCGAACGCCGGGCCGCCGCGCAGCAACGAGAACCCGGCCCAGACGTTCGGCTGGACCTCGACGTCGCGGTAACCGGTGATGGTGGACGGCACCCAGCCCTTGATTCGGCCCGCGCCGACGGAGTCGCCTTGAGCCTGCCGGTTCGCGATCTCCGGGTCGACGTGGCGCCAGCCCTTCTCGATCTCGGCCCACGCGGCTTCCTCGGTGTGCCGGGCGAGGATGTCGATGCGCACCGCGAACTTCGGGGTGCGGCCGAGTTTCGCGGCGTGCGCCCGGACGCCGTCGAACTTCCGCTCGAGGTCGGCGAACGGCTCCAGCCACGACAGGTAGTAGTCGGAGTGCAGACCTGCCGCGTTCACGGCCGCCGCCGACGAGCCGGAGAAGTAGATCTCCGGGAAGGGTTCGCCGACGAGGTGCTCAGGCAGCGAGGCGCCCCGAGCGGAGAAGAACCGGCCGTCGAAGTCGTACGGCTCTCCCCGCCACACTCCTTTGAGGACGTGGAGGAACTCCGACGTACGGGCGTAGCGATCGTCGTGGTCGACCTTGTCGCCCCACCACAGCTGGGCGGGCCCGCCGCCACCGGAGATGATGTTGTAGACGAGGCGGCCGCCGGTGGCGCGTTGCAGGCTCGCCGACATGCGTGCCGCCTGCAGCGGATGCAGGAAACCCGGCTGGAACGCGACCATGAAGCGGTAGGTGCTGGTCTCCTTGGCGAGCGCGGCCGACAACGCCCACGGGTCTTCCGTGCCGGGGAAGGAGGGCAGCAGCCCGCCGAGGAATCCGGCCGCTTCCGACGCCTTGGCCACCGCCGCGGCGTGGTCGATGTAGGCGTATCCGTCGGGCTCGCCGTCGCGCAGGGCCGGTGCGATGTTGCCCGGGCCGAGTCCGCCCCAGTCGCCGCGGTTGCGGATCTTCGGAGTGCGCAGCGAGGCGTGGTCGCCGCCCATGCCGATGCGCCAGTAGACGTCCACGGTCATGCGCTTGCTCCTGTCGGTGTCCGGCCGGCCGGGGCGGCGAGATGGAGGACGTGCTCGCCCGCCCGGTGGATCTCTTCGATACTGGGGTGTCCACTGAGGACGAACGTGGTGATGCCGGCACCCTCGTACTCGGCCAGTTGCTCCGCCACCTGCCGGTAGCTGCCGACCAGCCCGATCGGGGTGCGATACCCGATCCGGTCGAAGCCGTCGAACCTCGTCCCGTCCAGCGCGCGGGAGCGGACGTCGTGTTCGGTGGCGGCCGGGTCGATCTCGCGCCACAGGCGCAGCACTCGGGCCCAGGCCTCGTGCTCGTCCTCCCTGGCGATGATCGGCAGCACCAGTCCGGCCCGTACCGTCCGGCCATGGCTCCCGGCGTCGGTGTGGAGCGCGCGGACGCTCGGCGCGAGGTCCGATGTGGACGCGGGGAAGAGGTGCACGTCTCCGTGGGCTGCCGACAGGGCGATCGCCTCCGGTGACGTCCCGGAAAGGTGCACCACCGGGAACGGACGGCCGTCTGCCGCTTCGTCGAAGCCGCCCGACCGTACGTGGTAGTACGTGCCGTCGTGGTCGAACTCCCCGCCGTCGAACCCGCCGGGCGAGGCGCCGCGCCCGGTCCAGGCACCACGGGCGACGGTGAGGAACTCGGCGGCGCGTTCGTACCGCTCGGCGCGGCCGAGGCGGTCACCGCGTTGCCGGTCGTCCTCGGGATCGGTGTCGACCCGCACCAGCCAGTCGAGCCTGTTTGCGCCGAGGCGCTGCAACGTCAACGACATCTTCGCCGCGTACACCGGGGTGGCGAAGGACGGTGTGAACTCCACGGTCACCCGGCTGTGCCGGGTGTGGCGCAGCGCGCCGCCCGCCACGATCCACGACTCCTCGCCGCGCGGGTCGTATGGGGCGACCATACCGTCCAAACCGGACAGTTCGGCCGCGTCGATCACTTGGTGCAGATGGTCGAAGCCGGCACGCTGCCACAGGTTCGGATCCGCGCGGCGGCCGTCGCCGCGGGCGGGCAGCTCCCACAGGAACCGGGTCATGCCGCCCGCTCCTGTGCGACCAGTGCCTTCGCCTGCTCCAGGGGTTCGTGCGCCACCCACGAGCCGAGATCGAAGTCCGCGGCGAGGAAACCGTGTGTGTAGAGGAACTGCTTCTGTACCCCGAGCAGTTCGATCCGCTCGGCGGACAGCTCCGGGTGCAGGGTGCGATGGAATTCCTCGCCGTAGGCAGCGACGACGCCCTCCGGTCCGGAGAACGTCTCGCGGGCGAGCACGGCGCGGACCTCGTCGAGGTGGCCGGCGGCCCAGTCCGCGGCACGCAGGCTCGCCGCGAGGAAGCCGACCACCGACTCGGGCCGGTGCTCCAGGAGGTCGGCGTGCACGGTGATGGGGCGGGGCGTGCCGTTGTTGACCCGGCCCCGGCGGGTGGTGGCGGTGTCGAGATCGACCGCGACCCGCAGCCCCTGTTCCCGTGCCACTTCGGCCGCCCGGGCGCCCTTCACGTAGATCGCGTCGACGTCACCGGCCAGCAACTCGGCCACACCCCAGGTGGTGCCGCGGGTGGCTCGGCCACGTACCTGGGGGTCACGGTTCACGTCGACCTCGGTCACCGTGACGTCGGCGAGGGTGCGGCCCGCCAGGCGCAGGGCGTTCGAGAACCCGTGCAGCGCCATCGCCCTCGGGAAGCTGCGGGCCTGATCCGCGGCCCACGCCGGGATGCCGATCCGCGCGCCGGCGAGACCGGCGGCGTCCGTGATAGGGGAGTCGCCCGCGACGAGGATGGCCTGTGCCTCGTCGATCCAGGTCAGCCCGATGAGCCGGGTGGGCGAGCCCTGGGCGCGGGCGGCGATGGCGGGTACGTTGCCGCCTTCGCGGATCAGCCCGCGTAACCGGTGGTCGTAGTGGTGGACGGCGATTTCGGGTGCGGCGTCCTGAAGGATCGCCAGGGGAAGGCCGTGGTCGCCCGCGTTGTCGGCGAGCCAGCCGAGGCTGTGGGCGAGACCGCTGGCCGTGGGTACCGGGCAGCGGGTGTACCAGAGCTGGTCGATGGTCTGCTCAGTCGTGATGGTCATGGGTGTCCTCCGAGGGGATCGGGACGCCGCCGACGCCGAGCTCGGCGAGGAAGGCGGCGCGGTAGTCGAGTGCTGCGGGGTCGGTGCGGTCACGGGGCCGGGGCAGGTCGACGACGACGTCGTGCCCGAACCGTCCTTTGTGGAGTACCAGCACCCGGTCGGCGAGCCGGATCGCCTCGTCGACGTCGTGGGTCACGAGCAGGACCGCGGGCCGATGGTGGGCCACGAGGTCGCCGACCAGATCCTGCATGCGCAACCGGGTCAGCGCGTCGAGCGCGGCGAACGGCTCGTCGAGCAACAGCAGCTCCGGCTCGCGCACCAGCGCCCTGGCGAGCGCGACGCGTTGCGCCTCACCGCCGGAAAGCGTGGCGGGCCAGGCACGGTGCTTGTCCGCGAGGTTCACCTCGGCGAGCGCGCGGCGCCCGTTGTCCTTGGTCTGCCTGCCGTGCGGCTGGCCGATGACCACATTGGACAGTACGCGTTTGGAGGGGATCAGCCGTGGTTCCTGGTAGACGACGGTCCGTTGCCGGGGAACCAGGATCTCCCCGGTGTCCGGCCGTTCGAGCCCGAGCAGCAGCCGAAGCAGGGTGGTCTTGCCGGTGCCGCTGGGGCCGAGCAGCACGACGAACTCGCCCCGCCTGATCTCCAGATCGACGCCGTCCAGCACGGTCTTCTCGCCGAAGCTCTTGCTCACGCCGGAAAGCGACACCGCGAGTTCGGTGGTCGTATCCGTCATCGCGCCGCCACCCCCGCCCGCCACGGCATCGCGAACCGCTCCAGCACCCGGACCGCCGCGTCGAACACCAGGCCCAGGACGGCGTAGAGCACCACGCACAGCACCATGTAGTCGGTGCGGTTGTACTCCTGGGCCAGGCTGACCAGGTAGCCGATGCCTTCCCGGGTGCCGACCTGCTCGGCCGCGATGAGCCCGGTGACACTGATCGACAGGCAGATCCGCAGGGCCATCAGCACCGCGGGAAGCGCCGAAGGAAGGATGGTCCCGAACACCAGCCGCGGCCCGCGCAACCCGAAACTCCTCGCCGCCTCCAGCATCTTCCGGTCGACGTTGCGGACGCCGAGATAGGTGTAGGCGTACATCGGCGCGACGGTGGCGACCGCGATCAGCAGCACCTTGAACGTCTCGTCGATGCCGAACCACGCGATGAACAGCGGCACGAGCGCGAGGAACGGGATGGCGCGGTTGATCTGCATGGTCGCGTCGATCAGTTCCTCGCCGAGCGCGGACAGTCCGGCCAGGACACCGAAAAGGAGTCCGAACGCGACACCGAGCGACACTCCGGCCGCCGCGCGTTGCAGGGAGGCGAGGGTGAAGTCCACCAGCTGACCGGTCCGGAACAGCTCGACGAACGCGTTCCACACCTTCGGCGGCCCCGGCAGGACCTGTTCGGAGATCCCGCCTGTGGCCGTTCCGATCCACCACAGGGCGACGAGCAGCAGCGGAACGGCGATGCGCAAGGGAATCGACGACCAGCGCCGCCGTCGTCCGCTTCCTCGGTATTCGGGCCGCACGAGGCCCGGCGGCTCGGTGCGTACCGGTCCGGGTGTGGTGACGATGCTCATTTCGCCGCCTTCTGGTGCTCGGTGAGCTTGGCTGGCAGGTCGTAGACGACGTCCGCCGCGGTGATAGTCCGCGTGGTCACCTTGTTCGCCGAGAACAGGTTCGCGACCGATTCGAGGTCGCGCAGGTCTTTTTCGTCGGGGTACCGGGGAACCGTGGCCTGCCCGCCCAGTGCCAGCGCACGCCGCAGCCGATCGCCCGACAGCGCGCGAGGACCGGCCTTCTCGAAGACGTTCTCGAAGTCCTCCGGGTTGTCCCGTTGCTGCCGGGTCAGCTGCTGCAACGTCTCCAGGTACTTGGCCGCGACATCCGGCCGCGAGTCCAGCACCTCGGTGCGGAACGCGACGATCGTGTTGTCGACCGAGCCGATGCTCTGCTCGGTGGCGATCTCCACGCCGCCGTTCGCTTTCGCCTCTTGGTAAGGCTCGTTGAACGACGCCCACGCGTCGACCTGGCCGGTGGCGAACGCCGAGGTCGCGTCGGCTTGCTGCAACGGCACCCGTTCGACCTGGTCGACGGGCACACCGGCCTGGGCCAGTGCCAGCAGCGTGATGTACTCGCCCTTCCCCGCCGGGTTCACCGCGATCCGCTTGCCCGCCAGGTCGCGCACCGACTTGATACCCGACTTCGGCGAGGCCAGGATGCCGCTCTGGTCCTTGCCGACCGGGTCGGCGACGGCGATGATCCGGACACCGACATCCTTGGACAGTGCGCCGATCACCGGGCTGTACGCGCCACCGGAGACGTCGAGTTGCTTGGTGTTGAACAGTTTCAGGTTCGAGCTGAAGCCCGGTGTGCTGGGGACCCATTCGATGCGGGCACCCAGCGGTGCCAAGGCCTTGTCGAACGTCTCGTCCCGTTTGCCGACCGCGAGCGGACCGGCGTTTCCGGGATCGGTGACCTTGAGCGTGAAGGTGCCGCCGGTGTCCTGGCCTGCGCCGGCACACGCGGTGATCAGCGCGAGGAGGGCGACGAGTGCGAGCGTGAGTCTGGAATTCCGGCTGCGGGGCATGGAGGTGACTCCTGGGGAGTGGGGACCCGGTTCGGATGGCCCGGTCGAGATGGGCGCAACGCTAACCACGCCGCCTCAAGGGATCCAGACGTTCCACAGAATGGAAAACCAGCCCGGCCCTTCTGGCACAGATGGCGCGAACGGCGAAAGTCCTTCCACTGTTTGGAATACTGTTACGCTGGTCCGCATGGCGCGAGACGGTGGTGACGGCGTCCAGACCGTGGCGAGGGCACTGGCGGTTCTCGGGTGTTTTCGTGGTGGCGGCGAGCTGGGGATCACCGAGCTCTCCCGCCGGGTGGAGCTCCCGGCCAGCACGACGCATCGTCTGGTGACGGCGCTCATCGGTGCCGGTTTCCTGGAGAAGAGCCCGACTTCGAACCGGTACCGGATCGGGGGCGCACTCGCGGAGTACGGGCAGATCGCGTACCGGCAGCACCGGATCTACCTCGTCGAGCCCCACCTCGAACAACTCGCGACCACCACCGGGGCGTCCGCGTCGATCGCGGTCCGGCACGGCAACGACATGGTGCTGCTGGGCACCAGCCGCTGGCGGGAGGCGGACGGGCACGAGCTCCAGGGGCTCCGGATCCCGCTCCACGCCAGTGCGCTGGGCAGGGCACTGCTCGCGTGGTCCGATGTGTCGGAGGACGAGCTGGCGCGACTTCCGTTCACCGAAGGTACCGAACGCGCGCCCACGGATCCGGCCGGGCTGGCCAAGGAACTCGCGCTGACCCGCGAACGCGGATGGGCCTTCAACGACGAGGAACTGGCCGCCGGTTTCCGCACTATCGGTATCCCGCTGCGCGACGGGGAAGGCCGTACTCGGTTCGCTCTCGGATTGCGCGGCACGACGGCTCTGATGATCCCCGAACGGCTGCCCTTCTTCGTGGACCTGGCCAAAGTCACGGCAGACGAGATCGCCGCGGTGCTTTTCGAGAGCTGACAAGGAATCTCAGCTGGCCGGCCCGCCGACGAGTACGGACCAGCCGCCGTCGACGCGGAGCACCGTGCCGGTGGCCGGGCGGAGCGCGGGATCGGCGGCCAGCGCCACCGCGGCGGCGACGTCCTCGGGTTCGAGGATCCTGCCCAGTACCGATTCCCTGGCAAGGACTTCGCCGCGGTCGCCGTCCAGCAGCCCGGCCGTCGCCGGCGTCCGGACCGCTCCGGGCGCGACGACCAGAGCGCAGACGCCGTCGCGCCCGCTCTCCGCGGCGACGTGACGGGCGAAGGTGGCCAGCGCGGATTTCGCGGTGCCGTGGGCTAGACGGCCTTCACCGACGTAATCCGCCGCGGTACTGCCGATGTACACGAGCCGGCCGTCGCCTTGGGCCCGCATCGGCTCCAGAACGCGTTTGGTGATGTGGAAGGCGCCGGCGAGTTCGCCGGTCATCTTGGCGGCGAAATCGTTCCAGGACAGGGAGATCAGCGGGGCGAAGGGAGGCGGGGCGGTGTTCGCGTTGACGACGACGGTGTCGATCCGGCCGTGTCGGGCCAGAACGCCGGCAATCAGCGCTTCGACCGCGGCGGGGTCGGTGACGTCGGCCCGGGCGCTCGACGCCGCGCCGCCCGCCGCCTCGATGTCCTCGACGACTCCGGCCGCGCCGTCGGAGTCGGTGCGGTAGTTGACGATCACGTGGTGGCCTCGTGCCCCCAGGTGCCGGGCGATGGCCGCACCCAGCCCGCGGGCGGCGCCGGTGACGATGGTCGTGGTCGGCACGGGTTCCTCCTTGGTCGTGAGCAGGTCACTAACCTAAGGAGAGCGCGGGTTCGGGCGGAAGGCGCTCACGTCGCGGTGCGGTGCTCACCCGGAGGTGAGCACCCAGTCCAGGAAACCGGGGGAGAAGCGGTGAGTGACGTGTTCCACAAGGAGTGCCCGGCGCGAGAGGTGCTCGGACATCTCGCGGGGAGGTGGGCGATCCTCGTGCTCACCGCCTTGCTGCGCGGGCCACACCGTTACCACGAACTGCGGGCTGTGGTCGCTGGGATCAGCGACAAGAGCCTGACGGCCACGCTCCGGGCGCTGCGACAGGACGGTTTGGTGCGTCGTGAGGTCGGTACGGAACAACCTCCTTCGGTGACGTACTCGGTGACCGAACTGGGGCGTGGTGCCGCGGCGGCGTTGACCCCACTGCTGGACTGGATCCGAGCGAACGCGGTGGAGATCACCTCACGTCCGGACCTGGATCCGGCCGGCGAGCGATGACGGCCGGTCAGCCGAACCGGACTTCGGGAATCGCCGTCATCAGCCGTTCCCAATCGGGATACCGGGCGAGCTTGCCTTCGTAGACGGCGGAGATCTTCGCGGCCAGATCCGGATCGGGGTCGTCGGTGACGGCGACCCCGACGTGCAACTTGGCGTAGTGCGGGAGGATCTCCGGGTCTCCGGCCAGATGGACCGGGTCGTACATGTAGCGCTCGAGCGCGTCGAGGTCGGCGAGTCCGAAGGAATAGCCGTGGGTGTAGCCCTCGGCCGGATCGCCGAGAAGCCTGCCGACGGTGGAATGCGCCACCGACTCCACCGCCGCGGTCCGGCGGATCAACTCCAAGGCGTGGGCCTTCTGTTCCTCGGTGCTCTCCTCGCGGAACGCGAAGCGCATGAACTGGACGATCAAGACTTCCTCCACTACTTTGAACCCGTGAGTTCAAAGTAGTGAACGGACGGGTTCAGGTGCAACACCGGATTTCGAAGCGGCAACAGATCTTGGACGTGGCCTTCACGGTCTTCGCGCGCCGTGGTTACGCGCGGGCGTCGGTCCAGGAGATCGCGGACGAGGCGAAGGTCGCGAAACCCACCGTCTACAACCATTTCGGTGACAAGGAGACGCTGTTCCGCGGCGCCATGGCGGCTGCCGCCGATGGCGTCGCCGCTGACTCGCTCGACGCCATCGAGCCGCTCCGTGACGCCGGGGCCGACGTCCGCGAGACTCTCGGAACCGCGGCTTCCCGGCTGCTGCGGATCTGCTCTGGTGAGCGTTCGCACGCGCTCCGGTCCCTGGCACACGCCGAACTGGCCACGTTCCCGGAGCTGGCGGTCGCGATGCAGGAACGCACGTCGGCGCACCTGATCGAGGCGCTGGCCGACCGGTTCGCTCACCTCGTCCTCTCCGGCGCTCTTCGTTCGTGTGATCCGGCCAGGGCCGCCGAGCACTTCCTGGCACTGCTGATCGGGCCGCTGGAGTCACGCTCCCGCCTGGGGACGCGCACTCTTCCGGAGGATGAGCTCGACGCCATCGCGGAATCGGGCGTCGACACGTTCGTGCGCGCGTACGGTCCGTAGGCGAAACGCCGGGTTCGTCCAAAGAGGATCCGGATCTGCTGGTGGCCGACGAGCCGACCAGCGCGCTCGACGTCACCATCCAAGCCCGGATCCTCGAGCTCCTGCGGAGCTTGCAGAGCGAACTCGGGTTCGCCTGCCTGTTCATCAGCCACGACCTCGCCGTCGTCGAACAGCTCGCCGACCGGGTCGCGGTGATGCACCGGGGCCACGTCGTGGAGCAGGGACCGACGAAGGAGGTGCTCACCGACCCGGTGCATCCCTACACCCACCGCCTGCTGTCGGCCGCGCCGGTCGCCGACCCCGCGGCACAACGGCGGCGGCGTGAAACCTGGCGACGACTCCGGGCCGACGATCCCGTTCCGCCGAGCAGGAGTTCTTTGCACGCTTAGGACGCACATGGTCGAAAGCCGCTGTCAGCGAGGGCGAGCGGGAGTCGTGAGCAGTCCGTCGATGGTGTAGGCGACGAGTCGTGCCGCTGGACCGACGAGACGCCGTGGTGCGGGCGTGGTTGGCGTGGTTCTGGTGGCTGAGTGTATGGAGTGAGTGATGAGTCTCCGGTTCGCGATGGTGTTCGCGACGATGGCCGCCATGGCGATGCTGCTGGGCGGCTGCAGTCTGTTCCTTCCCAGCAAGGACCCGGCTCCGGCTGCTCAGAAGACCGAGATGGCGTCCGCCGGACCGGTGGTCGACGCGGTGAAGGGCGCGCCTCCCGAGTTCCTCCAGGTCGAGGTGGGCGCGAACCAGGACGGGCTGACCACGGGAGTCGTGGTCGACGCCGAGGTTCCTCTCGGATATGTGGTCACGGGGGAGAAGCTCAAGACCTTGCTCGTCGCGGTGTGGAATTCCTCCGACCGGAAGCCTGCTTTCGTGAAGTTCAATCCGTGGTCGACCTATGAGGGCAAGACGGGCGCGATCAAGGCGTCGCTTCGAACCCTGTTCGACAACGTGCGAGTCTGCAGCGGGATACTCAAATCGGTCTGCGGAGGCTACGTCCCGAAGCCTGAGCCGAGCACGCGAAGGCGTAGTTCGTGAAGCACCTGCTGCGAGACTTCCTGGTCGATGCCTGATGGTTCGGCAGGCGCGCCTGCGGAGACGATCACTGCGGCGACGTCGTGGAGCTTGACGTTCGCGTGCTGCGAGACCTCACGCAGTGCGGCGAAGGCCTGGTTGCCAGTCCAGTTGCGCAGGAGCATGAGCATCCCCTTGGCATGTTCGATCACTGGTTGTGATGCCAAGGCCGTATGTAGTTGGCCGATCTCGTTCTTCAGCTCGGCAGGCTCATCTGACGCGCTCACCTGCCTATCTTTGCCTACACACGATCGCATCGAGACAGGGCCTGGCGCCTCTTCGGCACCCGATCCGGTCGATGGCGGCCGATGACGAAGCCCCACGGCTCTGCCGTGAGGCTTCGGGTGCGGTTACGCCCTGCTGCAGGGTGAACGGCGCGAGGTAAGCCCGCGAGGACAGTGTCGAACTGGGCGCGTGTGGCTTCGCCGCTTTCGTACACCTGGATCCCTCTGCCCTCGCCGGTCTCGGTGACCAGAAGAACCCCTCCGAACCTGGAAACTTCCCATACCTCGCCGTCGACGGCTTCGCAGCACGACACATCGGGGACAGCGTGCGTGGGTTCGATCAGCTGGCCGTTAACGGCTTTGTCGTACTGCTGCGCTTCCTGCATGACGCCGGTCTCGCCGTAGGCGACGTTGTCATCGCTGAGGGTGGCTTCGCGGACTCGTGACGAACGAGGCTTCGTCGGCGGTCCCGGCGTATTCGGCCGACTGAGCTTCCACACGAGGCTGGGCCGGCCGGCACTGTGGACGGTGCCCGGCCTGACGTCCTTCGCCCACAGCGTCGCACCTGGCGGCTCCCGCCGTGCGCGGCCTACGTCGCCAAATCGCCTTCGTCCCGGGTCGATGGTGCGGAACTTGCGGGTTTCGCAGTGTGCAGTGCCTCGACGACCAGTCCAGGTCCGTCGGAGCAACGACGGGGCGTGGACCGTGCGGGCGGCAGGTCACGGGTTCGGAACCCGCGGTGTCCCGGAGACGCAGCTGTCCACGAAGTAGTCCCCGTGCAGTGAGATCCAATCCGCCGTGGCACTGTACGGCTCGTCCCACGGCGCACCACCGGTAAACCGCTTGAGGTTGTTCAAGCACGTCTCAGGCGTAGGAACCGTGAGCTCGGCGAGCAGCGTGAGGTGCGCCCCGGCGCCCAGCTCGCCTGCCCTGCGAAGCTCCACCATCTTCTGTTCCTCGCTCATCATCGCCATCGACGAGCACGACGAGATCAGTAGCACCATCGCACCGACCACCGCGCGCCCCCATTTCGTGGTCATGTCTGCAAGTCAAGCAGTACGGCGTCGTCCGGGGAAACGCGAAGTCGTCCCTATCACCTTCACCGCCGTCGTACCCATCGTCATGGACGTCCGATACCTGACCAGGCGCGTACGAAGCGAAGAACGGCATGCACCGTAGAGGGTTCGTCCAGCTGTGGTTTTGGTCCGCTGTGTTGTCAGCCGTTGCTGGAGGGGGCGAGTTCCAAAGCGGGCGGCGTCGACCGATGCCGCGCAACGGGGGAACATCCGGGACTCCCGGGCCCTGGCCGGGTGGCTGATCACCACCGCCCGGCGAGAAGCCCAGCGTCTCCGCCAGGGCGCGGCGCGGACGGGGCCGCTGACCGACGACCTGGTCGAGACCGCGATCAGCGGCGATCCCGCCCCTGACGAGCAGACCCCGCGCGCCGAGCGTGACCGGAGGCTCTGGCGCGCCTTCGTGAAGCTCCCGAAGCGAGACCAGGAGCTGCTGCGGCTCCTGGTGGTCAACAAGGCCTCCCACAAGGAGGTCACCGAGGCGATGGGCCTGTCCGTCGGCTCGGTCGGGCCCACTCGCGGCCGGGCGGTGGGGCGCCTGCGGAAACTGCTCGAGGACGAGGAGGCCACGCATCCCGTCGACGCTGCCCTCGTCGACCGCCTGCGCGCGGCCGGCTTCACCGGCCCGGAGTTCGACCAGTTCGCCGAGCTGGTCATCGCCCACGCCCAGCCCCTCGTCCAGACCTGGATCACCACCGGCGACATCTTCCGCAAGGCCACCCATGCCGGCCACACGATGCTCCGCATGCCCGACCACCTCACTGCCGGTGAAGCCGGGGGCCTCGCCCAGGACACCGTCTTCGCCGCCTGGACCACGCTCAAGTGCGTCTACATGGCGATCATGAGCCTGGACCCGACCGGCACCGGCCGCAAACGCTGGACCATGCGGTGGAAACCCGCGTTAAACGCCTTCGAGATCGCCTTCGACGGCCGACTCGCCGCCGGACGCAAGTAGTTTCCTTCAACCCGAGTTACACCGTTCGTTTGACAGACCCGTCGGTTTCAGCTGCGACCCAGCGGATCGCGCCTCCGTCGACACTGCCGCTTCGGTATCGGCCGGCTCCGCGATCCGGTGAGGTCGAGCCGGATCGGGATGCCGAGATCAGTGCGCTTGCTGACGTCGGCGGGGTGGCGGTGTGAACCAGGGAGCCGATGGCATTGCGGTCCGAGGCCGGACTCGGACCGAGACCGGACGCGAACCTGGCCGACTCTCCACTGTGCGCGGTCTGGACGTGTCGAGGTTGGGCTTGACGATCGTTCCTATCACCTTCCGGCAGGCCTGCGATTTCATCGCCGCGCATCACCGACACCATCGGCCGCCGCGCGGGATGAAGTTCGCGGTGGGCGTCGCTCAGGAGACCGAACTCGTCGGTGTGGCGATCGTCGGGCGGCCGGTTGCCCGCCACCTCGATGACGGGGTTAGCGTTGAGGTCACGCGCACCTGTACGACAGGGGCCCGCAACGCCAACTCCAAGCTGTACGGAGTCTCGTGGCGCGTCGCGCGGACACTCGGCTTTCAGCGTCTGATCACCTACACCCAGGACGGCGAGAGTGGCGCGAGTCTGCGTGCGGCGGGGTTCCGTCCGGTCGCGGACCTTCGGCCGCGGCCTGGTTGGTCCACTGTGTCGCGCCCCCGTGAGTCGCGCGGCGTCGACGGGATCCGGCGAACGCGGTGGGAGATCCGGGCTGAGCGGTAGTTCACGCGATCGGGTAGGTCGGCCGAGTCTTTCAGGTTTGCCTTGTGCGCCAGCTGTTTCAGCTGGTACAGCTGGCGATCGGCCGACGCCACCGCGTCTGATCAGCTGATCCGTTGTCACGAGCCCTCACGTCTGCGGGCGCCGAAACCATCCTGCGCCGCAGACGTGGCAGGGCTGAACCGCGCCGCCCGCATCACTGGAGGAGGTGAATTGTTGTGACGGACGACAGTCCGCGCGTGAGCGCTTCCGCGCTGGATTCCGTCGATGGCGGTGCGGCGTTGGCGGCTTCGATCCGGGAGCTCGCCAGTGCGATCCGCGCGTTGGCGGAGCGCGCGCCGCGCGATCCCGACGCGCTGCTGACGGCAGAGGACGTTGAAGGACCGGGCCGCGGCTGGAGCGTTCCCGCATCGCCGGTTCGGCAAGCACTACCGGTTCAGCCGGGAGGACGTCGCGGAGATCGTGCGGCTGACTAGGAGCGAGGTTCGTTCGTATCGCGGTGGCATGCGTGCGGCGTGAGCGTCGGCCGTTCTGTTCAATCCCGGGGTGATCCGGGAGTCCGCTCGACGAAGAGAGAGTGTTCGATATGGCCTATGCGCAACCGACTGGCGGTAGCACGCCAGGGTGGCGTGCTCGGTTCAAACGTCCTGATGGGACGTGGGGGAGCCGAGCCGGATTCAACTCAGAGAAGGCAGCCGAGGCGTGGGGTGTTGAGCAGGAGGCGTTGATTCGGCGCAACTTGTGGCTGGACCCGCGTGAGGCGGAGATGTTGTTCGGCGTGTTCGCCGAGGAGTTCATGGAGGCGGTCGGCCCGCGGCTAGAACCGACGACATTGGCTAAGTACCGGTCCTTCCTGGACAACCATCTGCTGCCGCAGTGGTCGTCCTGGCCGCTGGCCGGGATCTTCAACAGCTACGTGGAGATCGAGAAGTGGCTGTCGGAGTTGCACGAGGACTACGCGGATTCGTCGGTGGCGTCGATTTTCTCGTTGTTCTCCACGATCCTGGGCGCAGCGGTCAAGGCGAGGAAGATCCCGGCCAACCCGTGCGCAGGGATCCGGGTCACCTCGGGCGAGTTCGAGGTGGAGAACCTCGTCGCGACACCGGTGCAGGCACTCCGTGCCTCGATGCGGCTGTATGAGAGCGGGCTCGGGCTCGCAGGGTTCGTACTCGGGCTGCTCGACTTCTACACCGGGTCACGCTGGGGCGAGTTGGTCGGTCAGCAGCGCCACGAGTACGACAGCGAGGCGCGCTCGATCCAGATCCGCGAGCCGTTGAAAGAGATCGGCGGACGCCTCTTCAAAGGCGGCCGCAGAGTCGACACTTCGAGGCTCGCTGATCTCGGTCTGCGGCCGACTCGCCCGGTGACACCGAGACGACAGGGCGGCCGGGCGAAGAAGGGCCGGACCAAGACACCGGCTGGTACGCGAAGCGTGGAACTGCCGCCGAGTATCGCGGTTTTCTACGAAGAGCTGATCGACAGCCACAGCTTCCCGTTCGTGTTGTGCAGTGCTGAGGGAGCGCCGCTTCGACGGTCGAACTTCCGTAACCGGTACTGGCGCCCGGTATGGGATGGCAGTGACGCTGAACACACGCGGTCTGTGGAAGTGGTGCAGCCGATCCTGCCGACGTTCACCTTCCACGAAGGACGGCACAGCCACAGCACCTGGCTGGCCGAGGACGGCATCCCCGAAGTCGCCCGGCGGGCACGGCTGGGGCAGAAGATGAAGGGCATCGCACGGGTCTACGACCACGTGACCCCGTTGATGCGCCGTCAGATCCTGCAAGCGCTCGAGACCCGGTGGATCGGCTCGCTGGTCGCGCTCACCCCGAGCGAGCGGACCAAGCTGGGGGAGTGGTTCCCGCACCTGCACGCCACCTTCCGTGACGGGCAGTTGGAGACGGCCCCGAAGGCCATCGCCTTTTCATCGCCTTTTTACGACTGAAGCCCCGCCCCTCCGAGGAGGAGCAGGGCTTCTGACCTGCGAAATAGATGGTGCGCGATACTGGGATTGAACCAGTGACCTCTTCCGTGTCAGGGAAGCGCTCTCCCGCTGAGCTAATCGCGCGAGGTGGAGACGGGATTCGAACCCGTGTACACGGCTTTGCAGGCCGTTGCCTCGCCTCTCGGCCACTCCACCGTGACAGGCCCGAGAGGGCCTTCCGAGCGGATGACGGGATTCGAACCCGCGACCCTCACCTTGGCAAGGTGATGCGCTACCAGCTGCGCTACATCCGCACATCCTCGGTCCGGTCCAGAGGTCAGAACCTTTCGGCTTTGTCCCTCACCCCGTCGCCGTGGTGTGTGTGAACACTATCCGACCCCGGAATCGGCCCTGCAACCGGGGTGCCACTTGCTGTTCGCAAGCCCGTCATCAGGCCAGATCGTTGGGGATCAGGTGTGTGAGGGCGTCGTCGACGTCGACCCACAGGTGCTCGTTGCCCGGAAGCACGACGTCGTAGGTCCGGTCGAGGAAGTCGGCCAGCTCCTGGGCGGACGCCTCGAACATGGCGTGCCCGGACGGCGAGTTCAGTTCGATGAGGACGGACTCGGGGTCTTCGACGGAGGGGCGGATGCGGACGTCACCGTCGCCGGCGTCGGCCAGGAGGCCGTCGGCGAGGAGATCGCGCGCGTAGACCCACTCGACCCAGCCGGCGCGGCCGGTGCGGAAGGCGGCGACGACCGCGTAGGGGTCGCGTGTGTCGTATCGCAGTTCCACCTTGACCGGAACCGCGGGTGTCCGCGGTGCCAGGAGGTCGAACACCGCCGTCGAGCGGAGCGTCACGTGATCGTTGCGCATCGTCCTACCCTTCGTCTCCTTCCCGGCCCGGTCGAACCGAGTGGCGATGATGTGACGTTTCGGCCGGCCGATTGGAACGCGGTTTTGCCGCAGATCACCCGGTTGGGGCCATCCGGCCCCGGCTCCCTACTTCGTCACCCCATCATCACCCGCGCGACGCGCAGCCCTACATGCGCCCTGCAGGCAGTCCACATGTACATACTGCGCGGTTTAGTCGTCACGCGATAGCACCGTCGCACGAATGTCGAAACGCGTCGCAGGCGGCCCCCGGCCAGGACAACCCCGGCTAGCTCGTGGTTGTTCGCTCCGTATTTGCTGGTGAGCGGAGTGTGGTCGGAGGGAACCACCCGTTTGCAGGCCCTCTAAAGTCGTGGGGTAGAGTTCCCCGGGACACCGCGAGCGGGCGATTAGCTCAGCGGGAGAGCGCTTCGTTCACACCGAAGAGGTCACTGGTTCGATCCCAGTATCGCCCACCGGATGAAGGCCCTGGACCATTGGTCCGGGGCCTTGATTCATTCCTGTACACCAAGGGGCGCGGGGCCGTCCGGAGGCATTCGATCCCCAGGTCGGACGCGGGTTATGTGGGGACGGTACTTCTACCGTCGCGGGCCGGGTCGCCGTAGCGGCTGAATGCACTCGGTGCGGCGGGGGTGGTGGGGGCGCCGCCGGTCCGAAGAGTCCTGAAGCCGTGATTCCGGCCCGTGTGGACATTCGCCGGGGACCTCCCGTCGCGCCGCGAAAACGTCACATGATCCGTCCATCGAGACGACATTGTGATCCTCGGCACGATGACCTCCGTCGAAAGGTCCAGACCACGGTGAAAGTGATGCAGGGCATGGGCGAGCGGCTCACTCGTCCGGCTGCGGCGGGGAAGTCGCCGTGACACCGGCGTGATGTGACGAAACGCCACTCCGGTGACCGATTGACAAGGTAGATCCGCCCGCGGTGGGGACGGCTCGTGCGCCGAGGTCCTCCGGGGGCGTGAAATCCACAGTGGACCGGCCGGAGATCGACTTCGCCGGACCGTCCACTGTGGAACTTTCGGGGCCATTCGGCCGATCGGGGGCGTGCTGCCCCGAGTGGCCGGGAAAGCTGCGAATTCGTGACTACTTTGAGTAGTTGTTCGGAGGATACGGTCTATTACCCATCGTCATCATCTTGTTATCAACGCGGCATTCATTTGCCGGAAACTCGCGCAGGATGTGGCTGGAAATCCTTGTAACGAAGGCCGGAGAGCGGCCGATACCTTGGCGTGTGTCGCCCCATCGGCCGCTGAAGGATCTTGAGAATCGATCACTCTTCGAAATCGCTCTCATTTACTCAGCGTGTTGATCCGGCGTTCGGGAATCCCCACTCCGGGAGGTCTGATGGAAGAGTCGGTGCGGCCGTCGTCCACCGTTAACGGGACGCCGCAGCACATCGACCTTCAGTCGATCCCGCTCCCCCCGCAAAGGGGTGCGGGCAATGCCGCGGCGGTCGACACGACGTCGGCGCGGCCGCCGTACGCGGCTTGGGAATCGCGCTACCGTGCCTGGGTCATCGGTAGTGACGTTTTCACGGCCTTCGTGCTCATCCTGATGAGCGCCTTCTTGATCGATCGATCCGATCCACACGACATGCACGCGCTCGGTACCGCGGCCGCCTTCCTGTTCGGGCTTTCGGTCTGCCGCGCCTGGAGCCCGCGAGTGCTGGGCGAAGGCGCGGAGGAGTACCGGACGCTGGGCCGGGGCCTGGTGGCCACCGCGGTCCTCGTCGCGCTGGGCGGCCTGCTCTTCGGCGCGCTCGCCGTCCAGCCCTGGGTGTTCATCGTCGTCCCGATGATCTCGGTCTTCATGTTCCTGCAGCGGTACGCGCTGAGGCAGGTGCTGCACCGGCGCAGACGGCTCGGTGAGTGCCTGCTGCCGGTGCTCGCGGCGGGAAGTCCCGACACGGTCGCCGATCTCATCGCCCGCACCAAGGCCGATCCTCACGTCGGCTGGCGGGTGGAAGCGGTCTGCACGTACTCCGGCGCCGGCGCGGAGCGGGGGAGCGGCGAGGTGGAGGGTGTCCCGGTCGTCGGGAAGCTCGACGACCTCGCGGGCCACGTCCGCCGTGGCGGCTACCGGGTGGTCGCCGTGACGGCCGACCAGCACTGGAACCCGAAACGGCTCCAGCGGCTCGCCTGGGACCTGGAAGGGACCTCCGCGGAGATGGTGGTCGCCCCGATGCTGATGGAGGTCGCCGGTCCCCGGCTGAACGTCTCCGGTGTGCTCGGCATGCCGCTGCTGCGAGTCAGCGCGCCGCAGTTCACCGGTGGCCGCCGTTTCGTCAAGGAAGTGCTCGACCGGTTCGGTTCCGCGCTGCTGCTCACCCTGGTTTCCCCGCTGTTGCTCACGATCGCGGTCGCGATCAAGCTCGACGACCGTGGCCCGGTGATCTACCGGCAGCGCCGCGTCGGCCGCGACGGCCACACCTTCACCATGCTCAAGTTCCGCACGATGGTCACGAACGCGGACAAGCTCAAGCAGGACCTCCAGGAGGAGAACGAGGGCGCGGGACCGCTGTTCAAGATGCGGAAGGATCCCCGCGTCACGAAGGTCGGCTCCATGCTTCGCCGGTACTCGCTCGACGAACTGCCACAGCTGCTCAACGTCGTGAGCGGTCGGATGTCGCTCGTCGGTCCCCGCCCGCCGTTGCCGGAGGAGACCGTGAAGTACGCGCCCGACGCGCGCCGCCGTCTGCTGGTCAAGCCGGGGCTCACCGGGCTCTGGCAGGTCAGCGGGCGCAGCGACCTCAGCTGGGCCGAGAGCATCCGGCTCGACCTGCGTTACGTCGAAGACTGGTCCCTCGCCCTCGACCTGGTGATCCTGTGGAAGACCTTCCGGGCCGTGGTGCAGGGACGCGGGGCCTACTGATCCTTCCGCCGCATCACACTCGACGGCCGTCGTCCTCCGGGACGGCGGCCGTTCCTGTGATCGACCGCACACCCAGAGGTAGTTGAGCGAGAAATAGTTCAGCGCTCAACTAGGTTGTGGCGAGTACAGGAAGCGTACGGAAGGAAGATCCACCCATGACCACCAGCGTTGAGCCGACCGAAGCCTTGAACCTCCCGCAGGACGTTCAGGACCTGTTGTTCCGCGAGGCCCGCACCGCGAACAGCTTCAGCGACGAGCCGGTGACCGACGAGCAGATCCGCGCGATCTACGAGCTGGTCAAGTGGGCCCCGACGTCGATGAACAACCAGCCGCTGCGCGCGCTGGTCATCCGCACCGAAGAGGGCAAGAAGCGCCTCTCCCCGCTGATGTCCGAGGGCAACCGCGCCAAGACCGAGACCGCGCCGGTGACCGTCGTGCTGGCCGCCGACACCGAGTTCCACGAGAACCTGCCGCGCACCTTCCCGCACTTCCCGGGCGCCAAGGACCTGTTCGCCGACGAGGCGGGCCGCGTCGAGACCGCCAAGCTCAACGCGCTGCTCCAGGTCGGCTACTTCATCATCGGCGTCCGCGCCGCCGGGCTGGCCGCCGGCCCGATGACCGGCTTCGACGCCGAGGGCATCGACAAGGAGTTCTTCGCGGACAAGGCGTGGAAGTCCCTCGTCGTGATCAACGTCGGCAAGCCGGGCGACAACCCCTGGTTCGACCGCCTGCCGCGGCTGGACTTCGACGAGGTCGTCGAGACCGTCTGACCTCGCCGCTCAATACGCGAAGGCCTTCTTCCGATGGGAAGGAGGCCTTCGTGGTGTTAGGGGTAATGCGCGTGAGCCGCGCCGCGCCTGACGACTAACATCACACGAAACATCCGTTTACACGCGAGGAGTCCATCGTGTCCCAGCCGTCGTCAGTAGCAGCCGCAACCGCCTCGCGCGTGGTGGTACCGGCGGGCACTACGGCGGGCACCGCGGTCCGCGAAGCCGGGCTGCCGACCAAGGGGCCGGACACGATCGTCGTCGTGCGCGACGCCGAGGGGAACCTCCGCGACCTCTCCTGGGCCCCGGAGTCCGAGGTCGAGGTCGAAGCCGTCGCGGCAAGCACCGAGGACGGGCGCAGCGTCATCCGCCACTCGGCCGCCCACGTGCTCGCCCAGGCCGTGCAGCAGCAGTTCCCGCAGGCCAAGCTCGGCATCGGCCCGCCGGTCAAGGACGGCTTCTACTACGACTTCGCCGTCGACACCCCGTTCACCCCGGAAGACCTGCAAGCGCTCGAAAAGCGCATGAAGCAGATCGTGAAGGGCGCGCAGCAGTTCTCCCGCCGGGTCTTCGACTCGGTCGACGAGGCCAAGAAGGAACTGGCCGACGAGCCGTTCAAGCTCGAACTCGTCGACATCAAGTCCGATGTGGACACTTCCGAGGTGATGGAGGTCGGCGGCGGCGAGCTGACCATCTACGACAACCTCGACCCGCGCACCAAGGAGCGCGTGTGGAGCGACCTCTGCCGCGGCCCGCACGTGCCGACCACCAAGTTCATCCCGGCGTTCAAGCTCACCCGCGTCGCCGCGGCGTACTGGCGCGGCGACGACAAGAACCCGCAGCTGCAGCGGATCTACGGCACCGCTTGGGAATCCGCCGAGGCGCAGGACGTCTACCTGGAGCGCCTCGCCGAAGCCGAACGGCGCGATCACCGCAAGCTCGGCGTCGAGCTGGACCTGTTCTCCTTCCCCGACGAGATCGGCTCGGGGCTGCCGGTGTTCCACCCCAAGGGCGGGATCATCCGGCAGGAGATGGAGAACTACTCGCGTCAGCGGCACGTCGAGGCGGGGTACGACTTCGTCTACTCGCCGCACATCACCAAGGGCGCGCTCTTCGAGACCTCCGGTCACCTCGACTGGTACCGCGACGGCATGTACCCGGCGATGCACCTCGACGCCGAGCACAACGAGGACGGTTCGGTCCGCAAGCCCGGCCAGGACTACTACCTCAAGCCGATGAACTGCCCGTTCCACGACCTGATCTTCCGCTCGCGCGGGCGTTCCTACCGGGAACTTCCGCTGCGGATGTTCGAGTTCGGCTCCGTGTACCGCTACGAGAAGTCCGGCGTGATCCACGGCCTGACCCGTGTCCGCGGTATGACGCAGGACGACGCGCACATCTTCTGCACCCTGGAACAGGTCCCCGGTGAGCTGAAGTCCCTTTTGGACTTCGTGCTGAACCTGTTGCGCGACTACGGTCTCGACGACTTCTACCTCGAACTGTCCACCCGGAACGAAGACAAGTACATCGGCTCCGAAGAGGTCTGGGCCGAGGCGACCGAGGTGCTGCGCACCGCCGCCGTGGACTCCGGGCTGGAACTGGTGCCGGACCCGGGCGGCGCGGCGTTCTACGGGCCGAAGATCTCCGTGCAGGCCAAGGACGCGCTGGGCCGCACCTGGCAGATGTCGACCATCCAGCTGGACTTCATGCTGCCGGAGAAGTTCGAGCTGGAGTACACCGCGGGCGACGGCAGTCGCCAGCGCCCGGTGATGATCCACCGCGCGCTGTTCGGCTCGATCGAGCGGTTCTTCGGCGTGCTGACCGAGCACTACGCGGGCGCGTTCCCGGCGTGGCTGTCGCCGGTCCAGGTGGTCGGCATCCCGATCACCGAGGACCAGGTCGAGCACCTGCGCGGGGTCGAGAAGGCGCTGCGGGCCAAGGGGATCCGGGTCGACGTCGACGCGAGCGGCGACCGGATGCAGAAGAAGATCCGCACCCACACCACGCAGAAGGTGCCCTTCATGCTCCTGGCGGGCGCGAAGGACGTCGAGGCGGGCGCGGTGTCGTTCCGGTTCCGCGACGGCGGCCAGATCAACAGCGTCCCGGTGGCCGACGCGGTCGAGGCGATCGCCGGCTGGGTCCAGCGCCGGGAGAACTCCTCGCCGACCGTGGCGGGCTTGGAGGCGGTACTCCGGTGACGGGCCCCGATGGCCCCGAAGTCGTCGGACAGGACGGTGTGGGGGTCCCGGACGCGTTGCAGCGCCTGTGGACCCCGCATCGGCTCGCCTACGTGCAAGGGGTGAAGAAGCCCGACGAGGGCTGTCCGTTCTGCCATCTCCCGGAGAAGAGCGACGAGGAAGCGCTGATCCTCGCGCGCGGGAAGACCGTGTACGCGGTGCTGAACCTGTACCCGTACAACCCCGGTCACCTGATGGCCGTGCCGTACCGCCATGTCGCGGACTACACGGATCTGACGGCGGAAGAGACCACCGAGGTGGCGGAGTTCACCCAGCACGCGATGCGGGTGATCCGGGAGGTGTCCTCGGCGCACGGGTTCAACATCGGGATGAACCAGGGCGTGATCGCCGGCGCGGGAATCGCCGCGCACCTGCACCAGCACGTGGTGCCTCGGTGGGGTGGCGACGCGAACTTCATGCCGGTGATCGGGCACACGAAGGTGCTGCCGCAGTTGCTGGGGGAGACACGGCAACTGCTGGCGGACGCCTGGTAGCTCCGGGCTCGGCTTGGGTGCGGGTGGTCGTGAGTGGCGATTCGGGTTAGAGCCATCCGTCTCTCGGATACCTACTGTCGGGTCGGTTCCGTGTGACCGGAGGGACGACACCCGTGATCAGACGGACGACACGTGTGTCCAGACGGACGACTCGCGGCGACCCTTGGCTGCGAGCGTGCCGTCCGTCTGATCACGCGAGATCGCCTGTTCGCTTGCCGGCGTGGCTGCTTGGGATGTTGCGAAAGTGGCTTTC
>NZ_MUXN01000027.1:0-392966 GCF_001995215.1 Amycolatopsis azurea DSM 43854 | reverse complement strand
AAGTGGCTTTCGCAACACCGCCGGGCCGCCTGCTCCCGGTCCTTGTTCCCAATGTCGCATCTGAGACGCTCAGCGACTCAAATGCGACATTGGGAACATCCGCCACCGAGACCACGAACTCGCCATCTTTGCCTTACCCCTCAAGAGAACCCGAATCGCCACTCATGACCACCTCGATACCCGCGCTTGCCCGTCGAAGTACGTGAAGGCCCCTTTCCTCGGCTCAGTCGAGGGAAGGGGGCCTTCACGCGCAGCCGCTACGACCACTCGGGCTGGTGCTGCGGCCTCAGGCGTTGAGGGCGGCCTGGAGCTCGATGTCGATCTTGACCTTCTCGGACAGGAAGGCGTTGCCCTCCGGGCCGATGCCGAAGTCGCGGCGGTTCACGGTCGCGCTGGCCGAGACGCCGATGGTGGTGGCGTTGTCGTTCGCCGGGTTGGTGCCGATGCCGTTGAACTCGGCTTCGAGTGAGACCTGGACGGTCTTGCCGCGCCAGGTGAGCTCGCCGTCGATGACGTAGTCGCCGCCGTCCTCGCGGATGCCGGTCGAGCGGAAGGTGATCACCGGGTGCTCGTCGACGTGGAAGAAGTCCTCGGACTTGAGGTGCGTGTCACGCCCGTCGACACCGCTGGCGACCGACGAGGCGTCGATCTCGACGGTGACCGAGGAGTCGAGGATGTTGTCGGCGGTGACGACCTCGCCGGTGA
This sequence comes from Amycolatopsis azurea DSM 43854, assembly GCF_001995215.1. GTDB lineage: Bacteria > Actinomycetota > Actinomycetes > Mycobacteriales > Pseudonocardiaceae > Amycolatopsis > Amycolatopsis azurea. The sequence continues at coordinate 392,261 of NZ_MUXN01000027.1, read as the reverse complement.
AGGCGGTGAAGTTGCCCCGGGACTTCGCCAGGCCGAGGTGCTTCACGGTGTAGGCGATGTCGGAGTGCGCGGTGTCGATCGTCCACTTGCCCGCGACGTAGCCCGGGATCTCGGTGGTGGTCATGAGAGTCGGTCTCCAAAAAGTCTGTGTGAGTCTGTGGTGAACCCTCGCCTGATTGAGCGCTCAACAATGACTGTAGCGCAGTTTGGTTGAGCGTTCAACCAGGGGTAGTATGGGTGTCATGTCCGAACCTCGATGGCTCTCCGACCAGGAGCAAAAAGTCTGGCGCGACTTCTCCGCGGCCACGCGGATGCTGCAAGCGCATCTGGAGGGCCAGCTTCAGCACGAGGCGGGCATGCCCCACACCTACTACGAAGTGCTCGTCGCCCTGTCCGAGGCGCCGGAACGCCGGTTGCGGATGAGCGAGCTCGCCGACGCGCGCAAGGCGTCGCGAAGCAGGCTCTCGCACGCGGTCGCGCGGCTCGAGGCGAATGGCTGGGTGCGCCGTGAGTCCTGCCCCACCGACAAACGCGGTTCCTGGGCGGTGCTCACCGCCGAAGGTTTCGCCGCGCTGGAGGAGGCCGCACCCGGGCACGTCGAGGCCGTGCGCGAGAGCCTTTTCGATCCGCTGACCCCCGAACAGGTGAAGGCGCTCGGAGAGATCAGCGCGGCCGTGGTGGCGGGGTTGTCGCCGAAATGCGCCGCGGCGGAGGCGGAAATGGCCCTGCGGGAAGAGTCCCTCGCGGACATCGGGGAGACGGCCGAACTGGCCAAAGCGGACTGACCAGGAGTCACTCCAGGGCGGGCACGACGACGGGCGTCGGTGCGGGTGGATAGGCTTCGGGCGGCCACCCGACCCTGCTGCTTAGGTGCACCTGAAGAACCGATGCTCAACATTTTCGCGCGCGCCTCCGTTTCCCGCGTCACCGACCCGATGGGGAAGGTGCTCGTGCGCGCCGGTCTGACCCCGAACGCGATGACCGTCATCGGCACGGCCGGGGCGGTTCTCTGCGCGCTCGGGTTCTTTCCCAACGACATGCTGCTGTGGGGCACCTTCACCGTCTGGGGCTTCGCGATGCTGGACCTGCTCGACGGCGCGATGGCCCGCGCCCGCGGGTACGGCACGGCGTTCGGGGCCGTCCTCGACGCGACCTGCGACAGGCTGGTCGACGGCGCGTTGTTCGCCGCGATCGCGTGGTGGTGCTTCGTCCACGACGACAACCGCCCGGCCGCGGCCGCCGCGTTGATCTGCCTGGTGCTCGCGCAGGTCATCTCGTACGTCAAGGCCCGCGCCGAGGCTTCCGGCCTGGAGGCGGACGGCGGTCTCGTCGAACGCGCGGAACGCCTGATCATCGCCCTCGTGGGAACCGGACTGCACGGTCTGGGCGTTCCGTACACCGTGGACATCTCGCTCTGGCTGCTCGCGGTGCTTTCGGTGATCACCCTGCTGCAGCGGACGGCCGCGGTGGCCAAGGCGGCGAGGACCGCCAAGGCGGCCGGGCCACCCGTCGCGGAGGGCGGGGCATGAGCGGGTTCTCCCAGCGGCTCAGCGACTTCGGCTACGCGGCGGGCTGGCGGCTCGCGCGCTGGCTGCCGGAGTCGGCGGGCGCGGTGACCTTCGGGCTCGGCGCCGATCTGGCCGTCCGGCGCGACGGCGGCGGCGTACGTCAGCTGCGGAGCAATCTGGCCCGGGTCGTGCCGCAGGCCGACGGTGTCGAACTCGACGAACTGACCCGCCGCGCGATGCGTTCGTACGCGCGCTACTGGCACGAGATGTTCCGGCTGCCCTCCATGGACCACAAGGAGGTCAGCCGCAAGGTCGCCCAGTCGATCACCGGGGTGGAGAACCTCGACGCCGCCCTCGCCGAGGGCAACGGCGCGGTGATGGCGCTGCCGCACAGCGGGAACTGGGACGCGGCGGGCGTCTGGCTCGCGGACTACCTCGGCGGGTTCACCACGGTCGCGGAGCGGCTGAAACCCGAGTCGCTGTACCAGCGGTTCGTGTCCTATCGGGAATCGCTCGGCTTCGAGATCGTGCCGCTGACCGGCGACAGCTCCGCGATGCGCGTGCTGCTCAAACGGCTGCGGGAGAACAAGGCGATCTGCCTGGTGGGGGACAGGGACCTGACGAATTCCGGAGTGCCGGTCAAGTTCTTCGGCGAGCAGACCCGGATGCCGGGCGGCCCGGCCCGGCTGGCCGCCACCACCGGTGCCGCGCTGATCCCCGCGGGCTGCTGGTTCACCGAGGACGGCTGGCAGATCCGGCTGCACCCGCGGATCCGGGTCACGAACCGGTCCGAGGTCCCGGCGGCCACCCAGGCGCTGGCGGACATCTTCGCCGGGGACATCGCCGCCCATCCGGCCGACTGGCACATGATGCAGAAGTTCTGGCTCTCCGATCTCGAAGCCGGGGAACAGGCCGAACTCGGCGAAGCGAGTTGAGCCGATGGCTCAGGCGCGGGTCATGAAGATCGGGATCGTCTGCCCGTACTCGTTCGATGTGCCGGGCGGCGTCCAAGGACACGTCATCGACCTGGCGAAGGCACTTCTCGCGCGCGGGCACGAAGTCTCGGTCCTCGCTCCCGCGGACGAGGACTCCGACGTCCCGGATTTCGTCGTCCCCGCGGGGAAGGCGCTCGGCATTCCGTACAACGGCTCGGTCGCGCGGTTGCAGTTCGGCCCGGTGTCCTACGCCCGGGTGCGGCGCTGGATCCGCGACGGCGATTTCGACGTCCTGCACCTGCACGAGCCCGCCGCGCCGAGCCTCTCCCTGCTGGCGCTGAAGGTCGCGGACGGCCCGATCGTGGCTACCTTCCACACCGCGACGACCCGCTCGCGGACCCTCGCGGCGTTCCAGCCGGTGCTGCGGCCGCTGCTGGAGAAGATCACCGCGCGAATCGCGGTTTCGGCACTGGCCCGCCGGGTCCAGGTCGAGCACGCCGGCGGTGACGCGGTCGAGGTGCCCAACGGCGTCGATGTCGACTTCTTCTCCCGCGCGCTCCCGCTGGACGGCTACCCGCGGGCGGGTGGCACGGTCGGCTTCGTCGGGCGGTACACCGAGCCCCGCAAGGGGATGGGTGTCCTGCTGGAGGCGCTGCGGATGCTGCTGCCGGAGTTCGAGGAGCTGCGGCTGCTGGTCGTGGGCCGCGGCGACGCCGATCAGCTGCGGCGCGAGGCGGGGCCGGAACTGGCTTCGCACATCGACCTGCTCGGCCAGGTCGACGACGAGACGAAGGCTCAGGCGCTGCGCAGTGTCGACGTCTACTGCGCGCCGAACACGGGCGGCGAGAGTTTCGGGATGATCCTCACCGAAGCGATGGCGGCGGGCACCCCGGTGCTGGCGAGCGGGCTGGACTCGTTCCGCCGGGTCCTCGACGACGGCAAGGCCGGGATGCTGACCGAAACCGGCGACGCGGCGGCGCTGGCCGACGGACTGCGCGAGCTGCTCGGCGACCCGGCACGACGGGTGTCCCTGGCGGCGGCCGCGGGGGAGCGGGTCGCGATGTTCGACTGGTCCGTGGTCACCACGCAGGTCCTGCGGGTGTACGAGACGGCGATCGCCGCGGACCCCCGGCGGGTCGGTGCCGGTGAACGCGAGTTCAGCCGATGACGACCTGGGTGTGGATCGGCGGCCTGGCCGCCGCGATCGTCGTGCTGGGCGGGCTGTTCCTGCTCGCGACGGCGAACCGGCTGGACCGGCTGCACGTCCGCACGGACGCGGGCTGGGCGGCGCTCGACGCGGCCCTCGCGCGGCGCGCCGTCGTCGCCAGGGCGGCCGCCGCGATCCTCGGCGACGAGGACCTGCGCGCGCTGGCCGAGCGTGCCGAGCGGGCGACGAGGCCGGACCGTGAGGCCGAGGAAAGCGAACTGACGTTGCGGCTGGCGCGCGTCGACCGAGCGATCTTGCCGACGGCGCTGGCCGAGGAGCTGACCGACGCCGAACACCGTGTCGTCATCGCGCGGCGCGTGCACAACGACGCCGTCCGGGACACACTGCATCTGCGGCGGCGCCGGAAGGTCCGGTACTTCGGCCTGGCCGGTACCGCCCGGCTCCCGGAATACTTCGAAATCGCCGAGCCCGACCTCTAGGAGGACGAACCGTGAGCGAGCGCGTTCTGGTGGCGGTGTTCGCGACGCCGGTGGCGTCCTACCTGCTGCGCTACGGCAAGGATCTCGGGTACACGCCGGTGTTGTTCGAGCCGGAAGGCGCACGGGCGACAGACGTCGAGGGCGGCTTCGAGGCCGTCACGACGGTGCCGGAACTCGGACCGGACGCCGACGTGGTCGTCACCGATCACAACCGGCCCGAGCTCGGCGCAGTGCTCAAGGCCGTGCTGGACCACCCGGCCCGGTGGGTCGGCGTGCTCGGCAACCCGCGCCACGCCGGCCCGCATGTGGCCGCGCTCAAGGCCCTGGACGTGCCGGACCCCGAGATCGCGCGAGTGCATCGCCCGGTGGGGCTGAACATCGGGTCTCGGACCCCTCCGGAGATCGCTGTCGCCACCCTGGCCGGTCTGCTCGCCGATCGGAACGGACGGCCGGGCGGCTTCGAGTTCTAGTTCGCGATCGCTCCTTCCGGCATCGGCTCGAACCGGGCGTGCTTGCGGGTGAACGTCGCCGTGCCCGAGGTCAGCGAACGCAGGTCGATCGCGTAGCGCAACAATTCCACCGCGGGCACCTCGGCGCGGACGACCGTGCGGCCGCCCTCACCCGATTCGGTGCCGAGCACGCGGCCGCGCCGGGACGAGAGGTCGCCCAGCACGGTGCCCAGATGCTCGTCGGGAAGCCGCACGGCCACCTCTTCGAGCGGTTCGAGCAGCGAGATCTTGCCCGCCGCGGCGGCCTCCTTCAGCGCCAGCGCACCCGCCGTCTGGAACGCGGCGTCCGACGAGTCGACACTGTGCGCTTTGCCGTCGACGAGGGTCACCCGGATGTCGATCAGCGGATGGCCGTCGACGAGCCCCCGCTGGGCCTGTGCCCGGACTCCCTTTTCGACGCTCGGGATGAACTGGTGGGGCACCGAACCGCCGACGACCTTGTCCACGAACTCGAAACCCGAACCCCTCGGCAACGGCTGGACCTCGATGTCGCAGACGGCGAACTGGCCGTGCCCGCCGGACTGCTTGACGTGCCGCCCGTGCCCGCGGCCCGGTCCGGCGAACGTCGAGCGCAGGCTGATGCGGACGGGTTCGGTGTCCACATCGGCGCCTCCCGCGCGCAGCCGCGACAGCACGACGTCGGCGTGCGCCTCGCCCATGCACCACAGCACGAGCTGGTTGGTCTCGGCGTTGCGGTCGAGCCGCAGCGTTGGATCGCCCGCGACGAGGCGGGAAAGGTTGCGCGCGAGCGTGTCCTCGTCGCTGCGCGTCTTCGCGATGACGGCGACCGGCAGCAACGGTTCCGGCATCGTCCACGGTTTCATGATCAGCGGGTCGTCGGGCGAGGAGACGGTGTCGCCCGTCTCCGCCGAACCGACCTTGGTGAGCGCGCAGAGGTCGCCCGCGACGCAGTACGGGACTTCGCGCAGGTTCGCGCCGAGCGGCGAGTACAGATGCGCGACCCGTTCGTCGGCGTCGTGGTCCTCGTGCCCGCGTTCGGCGAGGCCGTGGCCCGAGACGTGGACGGGCCGCTCCGGGCGAAGCGTCCCGGAGAACACCCGCACCAGCGACACCCTGCCGACGTAGGAGTCGACCGCGGTCCGGACCACTTCGGCCGCGAGCGGGCCTTCGGGATCGGCGCGGAGACCCGGATGCGGTTCGCCGGTGGGTGAGGTGACCTCCGGCGGGACGTGTTCCAACGGCGACGGGAAGGCGCGCACGATCCCGTCGAGGACTTCGGCGAGCCCGACGCCGGTCGTCGCGCACACCGGGATCACCGGATGGAAGGACCCGCGGGCGACGGCCGTCTCCAAGTCGGCGATCAGCGTGTCCTCGGGGATCTCCTCACCGGAGAGGTACCGGTCCATCAAGGTCTCGTCTTCGCTCTCGGCGATGACTCCCTCGATCAGCTCATTGCGGGCCTCGGTCATCCGCGCGAGATCGGTCTCCGCCGGCTCGCCTACCTCGGGAGGGAAGCCTTGCGAATAGTCGAAGTAGCGACGCGTGATGAGCCCGACGAGCCCATCGCGCGCGGGCAGGTACAGCGGCAGGACGCCGGCCCCGAAGGCGGCCTGGCAGGCCGCGATCTCGCTTTCGGGGTCGGCGCGGTGATGGTCGAGCCGGGAGACGACCACCGCCCTCGGCATCCCGACGGCCGCGCATTCCTCCCAGACCGCGATCGTGGCCGCGTCGACGCCCTCCGCCGCGCAGACCACGAACAGCGCCGCGTCGGCGGCGCGGAGCCCGGCCCGCAGTTCGCCGACGAAATCGGCGTACCCGGGGGTGTCGATGAGGTTGATCTTGTGGTCCTGGTGCAGCACCGGTGCGACCGAAAGGCCGACCGACCGTTGCTGCCGGACCGCGGCGGGGTCGTGGTCGCAGACCGTGGTGCCCTCCACCACCGAACCCGCCCGCGTCACCGTGCCGGACGCGGCGAGCAGTGCCTCGGCGAGGGTCGTCTTTCCTGATCCGGACGGGCCGACCAGGACGACGTTGCGCACTTTCGCCGGGTCGGCCACAGCGACGGCGGCCCCGGAGTCTCCGTTCTTGCTCTGTTTGTCGGCCATGCCGGTCTCCTCACCACACGATGCCGCGTACAGGTGTGTCCTCGATCACACACCCGCGACGCCCGTCGCGGCAAGACGACCGGCGAGGGAACCCCCGAATGTCGACGCGCCGTTATGCTCGATGGCGGACACCCGGAGGCGAATCCGAACCGAATCCGAGGGTGGGGGATGAGCGATGGAGCTCGACAGACGAACGATCTTGCGACTGGCGGGAGCGGTCCCGGTGCTGGCATCGGCGACCGAGGTGATCCCCGGGCGCGGCGGCGGGGACGAATGGGAACGGCTGCGCGCCAGGTTGGCGGGCACGCTGTTCCGGCCCGGTGAACCCGGCTACGACCAAGCGCGGCTCGGGTTCTTCTCGATGTACGACCATCGGCTGCCGGCCGGTGTCGCGGTATGTGCGAACGAGGACGACGTCCGGCGCTGCGTGGATTTCGCGGCGCGGCACCACGTTCCGATCGCGGCCCGCTCGGGCGGGCACAGTTATGTCGGTTATTCCATTGTGGACAGAGGGCTCATCGTCGATCTGTCCCGGCTGAACGCGATCGAGATCCTGCCGGGCGGCCGGGCGTCGATCGGCGCGGGCGCGCAACTCGGCCAGGTGTACGAGGCTCTGGCGGCGGCGGGGCGGGCACTCCCGGCCGGCAGTTGCCCGCAGGTCGGCATCGCGGGCCTGACCCTCGGCGGCGGTATCGGCGTCTTGGGTCGGAAGTATGGCTTGACCTGCGACAATCTGGAATCAGTGCGTTTCGTCGGCGCGGACGGGAAGCTGCGCCTGGTGTCGGCGGAGACCGCGCCGGACCTGCTGTGGGCGCTGCGCGGCGGTGGCGGCGGCAACTTCGGCATCGTCACGTCGTTCACCTTCAAGACGGCGGCCGCGCGCACGCTGACGACCTTCGGGCTGACCTTCCCGCCCGCCGTGCTCGCCGACCTCGTCGCGGCATGGCAGGAATGGCAGCCCGCGATGCCGGACGAACTGTGGTCCGGGATGGGCCTCGGACCGGGCGCGGTGAACTCCGGCGGCTGTTTCGTCGGCCGTGCGGCGCAGCTGAATCCGCTGCTCGACGACCTCGTCCGCCGTGTCGGCACCGAGCCGCTCACGCGTGAAGTGAAGGAACAAGGCCACCTCGCGACCATGCGGGCCTTCGCCGAAGAGGTCCAGTTCCCCTCCGCGGTCGCGCAGCGCGGGGAGTACGTGGCCACGTCGAGAATGCTGACCCACAAGGTGCCCGACCCCGACGCGCTGGCGGCGTTGCTGACGAGCGATCCGCAGCTGTACTCGATCGTGGACATCTACGGCGGCGCGATCGCGCGGGTGCCGTCGAGCGAGTCGTGCTTCCCGCACCGGTCCGCGCTGGGCAGCATCCAGATCACCCGCGGCCTGGAAGGTGGCGAGGCGAAGGCGCGGCAGGTGATCGGCCGGGTGCGGGACGAGCTCGGCCGGGAATACGGGCAGGCCGGGTACGTCAACTACATCGACCCGGAGATGCCGGACTGGGCGAAGGCCTACTACGGCGACAGCCTGCCGAGGCTGCGGCGGGTGGCACGCAAGTACGACCCGGACGGCCTGTTCGCCTTCGAACAGGGCCTGGCCCGCTGACTTCCTGACGCGTTTCGTCCTCCGGATGCGGTAGTTCGGCGTCGAAGTATCGCGATCAGAGGACGAAACGCGGGTAGGTGCGGGTCAGATCACCCAGTGGACTGCTGAAATCGCCGCGAACTGGCCTGCTTCAGAGGTCCAAAAGCGGCCTACCCTCGGAGGCGTCATCCCACCTCGCGCGCTTTCCGAAAGGTCCAGCAGTGTCTGACGACTCCACGAACACGGCCACCACCTCGCTCACCGGCACCGCCCGGGTCAAGCGCGGGATGGCGGAGATGCTCAAGGGCGGTGTGATCATGGACGTGGTCACCGCCGAGCAGGCGAAGATCGCCGAAGACGCCGGCGCCGTCGCGGTGATGGCGCTCGAGCGGGTTCCCGCGGACATCCGCGCGCAGGGCGGTGTCGCCCGGATGAGCGACCCGGATCTGATCGACGGCATCATCGAGGCCGTCTCGATCCCCGTCATGGCGAAGGCCCGCATCGGCCACTTCGTCGAGGCGCAGCTGCTCCAGTCGCTCGGTGTCGACTACATCGACGAGTCCGAGGTGCTGACCCCGGCCGACTACGAGAACCACATCGACAAGTGGGCGTTCACCGTGCCCTTCGTCTGTGGTGCGACCAACCTGGGCGAGGCGCTGCGCCGGATCAACGAGGGCGCGGCGATGATCCGTTCGAAGGGCGAGGCCGGCACCGGCGACGTCTCGAACGCGACCACCCACATGCGCAAGATCCGCGCGGAGCTGCGTCGCCTCTCTTCGCTTCCCGAGGACGAGCTTTACGTTGCGGCGAAGGAACTTCAGGCTCCGTACGAGCTCGTCAAGGAGGTCGCGGCGAAGGGCAAGCTCCCGGTCGTGCTGTTCACCGCGGGCGGTATCGCGACCCCGGCCGACGCCGCGATGATGATGCAGCTCGGCGCCGAAGGCGTGTTCGTCGGCTCCGGCATCTTCAAGTCCGGCAACCCGGCGCAGCGCGCCGAGGCGATCGTCAAGGCCACGACGTTCCACGACGACCCGGACGTCATCGCGAAGGTTTCGCGTGGCCTCGGTGAAGCGATGGTCGGCATCAACGTCGACGACGTGCCCGAGCCGCACCGCCTTTCCGAGCGCGGCTGGTAAAGCACCGCGGTCATCCGGGAGGCCCCGTGGACATCGGTCCACGGGGCCTCCCGAGCTGACGATATGGACCGGCTTGGTTTCGTTCGTCGTCCTCGTCGAGTCGCATTCGATCATCGCGAGCAAACCCGGCCTGGCCCGCACATTTCTTTCCATTCGACACTGGATTCCTTGTCAGGAAGAACAGTCGACCGCGGACGATTCGCGCACTCTGGTGGGCAAATCCCCAACACGTACCGGATCGGCCACCTGGCTTATCGCTGAGATCCGCTTGGGCGACATCGGCTTTGCACTCGGGAGGGTGAATACAGGTGTTTGAATCGACGCTATAGGCTCACCGGCGGGCGGCCGTCATTGTCCCGGCGCGGCCGAAGCGAGGGGATAAGGTCGTCGCGATGGCGCTCGCGCAAGTTGACGAGGCAAGACCGTCGGAAGCGGTGTCGGCCAAGCCGTCCGGTCAGCGTCGGGATATCCAAGGGTTGCGTGCGCTGGCGGTCGGATTGGTGATCGTCTACCACCTTCGGCCGGACTGGCTGCCTGGCGGCTTCATCGGCGTCGACGTCTTCTTCGTCATCTCCGGCTACCTCATCATCGGTACTCTCGCCGGCGAACTACGCCGCACCGGGACCATCCGCCTGAGCGAGTTCTATGCTCGCCGCATCCGGCGCCTTTTGCCCGCCGCGTCGGTCGTCCTGCTGTGCACCGTGCTCGTGACCTGGCTGATCCTGCCGATCTCACGCTGGCCCGCCATCATGAGCGACGTCCTCACCTCCTCGCTGAACGTCCAAAACTGGGCGCTGGCCGCCCAGTCCGCCGACTACGCCCATGCCACGGCGGCCGCGTCGCCGGTCCAGCACTTCTGGTCGCTCAGCGTCGAAGAGCAGTTCTATCTGGTCATCCCCCTGGTCCTGCTGCTCTGCGCTCGCCTGGCCCACCGCGCCGGTCCGAAGGCCGCCCGTCACGCCGTCACGGCGGTCGCTCTGGTCACCGCCGCGTCGTTCGTGTTCTCTGTGGTCTACAGCGAACTCGACCATGGCCGTGCCTACTTCGTGACGCCCACCCGCATGTGGGAACTCGGCTTGGGCGGTCTCGCCGCGATGGCTGTGCATCGGCTCCGTCTCAAGCGCGGGATCCGGCTGGTTTTCGGCTGGGGCGGGATGGCCGCGGTCGTGGTCAGTTCGTTCCTGCTGACCACCGCGATGGCATTCCCCGGTCACATCGCTCTCTTGCCGACGCTGGGCACCGTCGCCTTGTTGCTGGCCGGGGTCGTCGCCGCGGACCAGCGAGTGGCACGCGCGGAATCCGCGGTCGTGCTCGGTCTCCAGCCGCTGCGCTACCTCGGCGACATCTCCTACAGTCTCTACCTCTGGCACTGGCCGATCATCGTGGTGATCCTGCAGCTCGCGGGCAGTACGGAGCTGAACCGGCGGCAGGCGGTGGGCGCCTTCGTGCTCGGCCTGGCGCTTGCCATGGTGTCCAAACACCTGGTCGAAGACGTCTTCCGCGGTGGGAGGACGGTGTCTCCGCCGTTGCGGCTCCGTCTGCCCCGGCGCCGCAGTGCCTACCTGCTCGGAGCGGCGCTGGTCGTGGTGACGACGGTCTCCGCGACGGTGCCCTGGCAGTACGCCTCGGCGGAGCTCGATCGCCTCGCGTCGTCCACCAGCCTCGACGAAAACCATCCTGGCGCCCTCGCGCTGGACAGGGAGAACCCGAGACCCGCGCCGGAAGGTGTCCCGCTGACTCCTGATCCTGCTGTGGCGGGACGGGACTGGCCGCTGCAGGATCTGCGCGACAGCTGCGCCTCATATGACATCGAGAACTGGCCACCCAGCGGTGACAAGTGCACGTACGGCACGGCGACCGCGCCGAAGACACTGGTATTGGTCGGCGATTCGCACGCGGCGATGTTCAGTACGGTGTTCGCGCGGTTCGTACGTGATCATCCTGAGTGGCGGTTGAAGATGATGCTGCGCAACGGCTGCCCCTTCAACGCCGTCGCGCCGGCCGGTCTCACCGTCTGCTCCGAACAGAACGAACGCGAACTCGCCGGGATCCTCGCCATGAAGCCGGAACTCGTGGTGACCTCGGCGATGACACCGGAGTCCTACGACAAGGATCTGGGCTGGCGTTGGGAATCGCGTGCGCAGACCGTGGACGGTTACGAGGCCTTGTTGCGGCGCATGTCGGACGCCGGTATCCGAATCGGAGTGATCCGGGACGTGCCCCGGCCCGCCAAGAACACCCCGCGTTGCCTGGAAAACAACCCCGGTCGACACCAGGAATGCGACACCGCCATCGGCGCCGCGCTCGGCCAGGACAAGGATCCTTTGGTGGAGGCCGCCGAACGTGTCCCGCGCTCGACGGTCGTGGACTTGACCCCATGGCTCTGCGCCGACGACGTGTGCCCGGCCGTCGTCGGTAACGTCGTGGTGTACCGGGACAATCACCTCACAGACTCGTACGTGCGTACTCTCTACGGGCCGTTGACCGCAGGACTCGGCCTGGCATGACGGCCCGGCTGCCGACGCCTCACGGACCGGTGATCAGCCGCGCCAGTGGTCCTCCGGCAGCGCGGGGACCCGGTGACCTCGGTGGCCGGTCATCTCCTCGTTCGCGAACAGCGCGTTGAGCACCGCTTCCTCGGTCGCCTGCACGACGGCTTCGAAGAACGGGTCGAGCCTGCCCCACGGGACGAACCGGAGGTTCTCGTACTCGGCCTCCTCCGTCCGCGGGAACCGGCTGGTGAGCGCGCCCGGATTCGCCGTGCTGAACGCGAGGAAGAGGTCGCCGGAGAAGTGCGAACCCGTGGTGCCGGTGCGGGCGAGACCGAGCGGGACCCGGCGCGCGAGCGACGTGCACTGGCCGGGCAGCAGGGGAGCGTCGGTACCCACGATGACGATGACCGAACCCGCACCCGACGGCGCCGACCACGCCTCCTCCATCGGGTTGTCGGCGCCGAGTTCCAGGCCGACGTGTTCGCCCGCCACGGTGAGCTCGCGGCGCGAGCCGAAGTTGGCCTGTACCAGCACGCCCACGGTGTACTCGTCGTCCCCATAGGACACCTGACGGGACGACGTGCCGGTGCCGCCGTTGAAGCCGTAACAGGTCATCCCGGTACCGCCGCCGATGGACCCTTCGCCGACCGGACCGCTTTGCGCGGCATCGATCGCGGCGATCGCGTGTCCACTGTGGATGGTCGGCGCGGTGCTGTCGTTCAGGTAGCCGTCCCAGGTTTCGGCGACCACCGGCAACAGCCATTCGGCCGCGACGTCGGGCCGTTCGCGCACCACCCAGTCGATCACGCCGCGATGGCACGCGCCGACGGCGTGCGTGGAGGTGATCAGCACCGGCAAGGTCAGCGACCCGGTCTCGGCCAGCCACGCGGTGCCGGTCATCTCGCCGTTGCCGTTGAGGGCGTGCGTCCCGGCGGCGCACGGCACGGCGAAGTCCTCGCGTCCGCGCGGGAGGACGGCGGTGACGCCGGTGCGCACCGAATCGCCCTCGACGAGCGTCGTGAAACCGATCTCGACGCCGGGGACATCGGTGAGCGCGTTGTGCTCGCCGGTCCGGCCGGGCAGCGGGATACCCAGGTCGCGGGCGCGGGTCATGAACGGTCCTCCAAGGGATTCGAGGTGGCTGTGCGGGCGTAGGAGAGCAACATGGCTTCGGCGGTCGCGGGTTCCAGCGTCGGCACGGCCTGGGTGAGGTGCAGGCCGTAGCCGTCTTCCAGTGCGACGAGGTTCCGGGCGATCGAAACGGCGTCCGCGGTGAGGGTGAACTCGCCGGTGGCCGCTCCCGCTTCGAGGATGCCGGTGTAGATCCGGACCTGCTGTTCGTAGAGCGTGATGTGCCGGGCGGCGTACGCGGGATCCCGGCGGGCGATCGTGCCGAGTTCGTAGAGCAGCACGCAGAGTTCGTCCTCCGGCCCGCTGGGCAGGCCGCTGCGGATCATCGCCAGCAGTCGTTCGGCGGGGCTCGACTTCGTGGCGGCGGCCAGTTCCCTCGCCGAGCAGAACCGCGCCACCGCCTCGCGCTGCACTTCCTGGAGCAGGTCGCTGAGGGTGGGGAAGTAGTACAGGACCGAACCCGACGACAGGCCCGCGCCCTCGGCGATGTCCCGCAACCGCAGGTTCAGCACGCCGCGTTCGAAGACGGCCTGTCTGGCCACCTCGATCAGTTCGGCTCGTCGCTCCGGTGCCCTGCTCGGTCTCGCCATGCCCACATTCTTCGAATCTTGTTCGAAAAACGCAAGAGCTGATCTCCATCAGGTCTTGACGTCACAACGTCGAGGGCCTTTGATGCGTGCTCAACAGTTCTTCGAAGGAGTTTCAAGGAACCCACCTTGTAGGAGGTCGGCCGTGTCCACTCCCGCCCTGCGCCGCGGTCTGCGCACCCTCGGCACGCTGCTCATCACGCTCTCCGCGATCAGTCCAGCCTCGTCGGTCTTCATCATCGCGCCGGGGGTGATCTCCGGAGCCGGGACAGGCGCCTTCTACAGCTTCGTGGCCGCCGCGGTCGTCGGGGTGTTCATGGCCTTCGTCTACGCCGAACTCGCGTCGGCGTTCCCGCTGGCGGGCGGCGAGTACGCGATCGTCACCCGCACACTCGGCCGCTTGCCCGGATTCGCCGTACTCGGCCTGATGATCATCACGCAGGTGCTCATCGTGGCGGTGATCGCGCTCGGCGTCGGCACCTATCTCGGCGTGCTCCTCCCCGGGGTGCCCGGCGCGGTGATCGCCGCCGTGACCTGCGTGATCGCGGCCGTGGTCGGGGTCTTCGACATCAAGCTCAACGCCTGGGTCACCGGGATCTTCCTGGCGATCGAGATCCTCGCGCTGATCGTGGTCAGCGCGCTCGGGTTGCTGAACCCGGCCCGCCCGTTCAGCGACCTGCTGACGCATCCGGTCGCCTCGGACGGTGGCCCGGCCACGGTCGGCGCCATCGCTATCGCCACCTCGGTCGCGATCTTCGCCTACAACGGCTACGGCTCGGCGGTGTACTTCGGCGAGGAGACGCAGGACGCCTCCCGCGGGATCGCCCGCGCGATCCTGTTCGCGCTCGGCATCACGGTGCTCGCCGAACTGATCCCGGTGACCGCGGTCCTCGTCGGCGCGCCGGATCTGAACGCGCTGTTCGCCTCGGAGAACATGCTGTCCTACTTCGTCGGCTCGCGCGGCGGCGGAACCCTCGACACCGTGCTCGGCCTTGCCGTCGCCCTCGCGATCATCAACGCGGTGCTGGCGATCGTGCTGATCAGCTCGCGGATGCTGTTCAGCAGCGGCCGGGACAGCGCGTGGCCGTCACCGGTGAACCGCGCGTTGTCCGCGGTGCACCCGAAGTTCGGGACGCCGTGGGTGGCCACCGTCGGCACCGGCCTGGTGGCCGCGCTGCTCTGCTTCGTCGATCCGAAACTGCTGCTGGTGGTGACGAGCACGTCGATCGTGGCGGTCTACGCGGCGCTGTGCCTCGGCGCGATCATCGGGCGCCGCACCGGCGCCACCGCGCACGCCGCGTACCGGATGCCGTGGTTCCCGGTCGCTCCAGTGCTGGCTCTGGCCGTGCTGGTGTTCGTGGTCTACCAGAACCTGCTCGACCCGGCGGTCGGACGGCCGAGCCTGATCGTCACGGCCTGCGTCGTCCTGCTGTCGATCGGGTACTACCTCGTGGTGCTGCGGCGGAAGGGCGGCTGGAAGCTCGCAGACGTCACCGAAGAGAAGGTCACCGACGAGAAGTCGGACGAGCACGCCTGATCAGGTGTACTCCGCGATCTCCACGCCGTATGTGCCCGGTTCGAGGGCTTCGAAGATGTGCGGCACGTCGCCGGGGTAGCAGATGTAGTCGCCGGGCAGCAGTTCGACCGGTTCGTCCCGCGGCCCGACCTTGGCGCGCCCGGCGCTGAGGATCATGTGCTCGACGATGCCGCTCATGTGCGGATCCGAAAGCCGCGGCTTCCCGGGCTCGGCGCGGATCAGGTAGACGTCGCGCCGGGCCCCGGGCGGGCACGAGCTGAGCAGCGTGCACGCGTAGTCGGCGTGTTCGGCGAACACCGTCGGTCCGTTGCCCGAGCGGATCACCTGCACGCGGGGGCGCTCGGGCTCGACCACCCGGGAGAACGGGACGTCGAGCGCGACGCACAGCGCCCAGATCGTCTCGACACTCGGGTTCCCGGCTCCGGACTCCAGTTGGGAGAGCGTGGATTTCGCGATGCCGGCGCGTTTCGCGACCTCGGTGAGGGACAGCCCGGTGCGGGCGCGTTCCCGGCGCAGGGACGTGGCGATGACGTCCAGTGGCGCGCTGCCGGACGCGGTCGGGGACATGCGTTCGCTCCATCGGTCGTTGCGTTCGCCTTGACGAACACGGCTGCGTTCGTTCATTGTATGACACCATGCGTTCGATATGGCGAACAACCACTCGTGTCCTGGGGCGCGATCTTCTCCGTGACATCGGGCTGGTCTGCCTCGCCGACACCATTGTCGGCATCTCCTACGGTGCGATCGCGGTGGGCTCCGGCTTCCCGATCTGGGCGCCGATGCTGCTTTCGGTGCTGGTCTTCGCCGGCGCCTCGCAGTTCATGTTCGTCGGCATCATCGCCGCGGGCGGCAGCCCGGTCGCGGCCGTCGCGGCGGGCCTGCTGGCCAACGCGCGGCATCTGCCGTTCGGCTTCGCGATCGGCGACGTCCTGGGGAAGCGGTGGTCTTCCAGGGTCGTCGGCAGCCACCTGATGATCGACGAATCGGTCGCGTTCGCGCTGGCCCAGCGCGACGAGGAGCGGCGCAAAGCGGCGTACTGGGTGTGCGGGATCGGGCTGTTCGTGTGTTGGAACGTCGGCGTCCTCGCCGGGGCGTACGCCGGGACCGCGATCAGTGACACCGACGCCTTCGGCCTCGACGCGGCGTTCCCCGCGGTCCTGCTCGCGCTGGTCCTGCCATCGCTGCGCGACCGCGCCGCCCGGCTGCCGGTGTTCCTCGGGGTGGCCGTCGCGCTGGCCACGACGCCGTTCCTGCCCGCCGGGCTGCCGGTGCTGCTCGCGCTGGTCGGCGTGCTGGCCGGGGTGGCCGCGAAGGAACCCGCCGAACGTGAACCCGAGGGAGTGCACTGATGGACCCGCTGGACCTGATCATCGCCGGTGGCGTGCTCGCCGCCGGGACCTTCGCCTTCCGGTTCGCCGGTCCGGTGCTCAAGGCGCGGTTCACCGTGTCGCCCAAGGCCGAGAAGCTGATGGCGCGCTCGGCCGTCGTCCTGCTGGCCGCGCTGGTCGCGGTCGCCGCGCTCACCGAAGGACACGAGTTCGCCGGATACGCCCGGCCCGCGGGCGTCCTGGTCGGCGGCGTGCTCGCCTGGCGCAAGGCGCCGTTCGCGCTCGTCGTCGTGGCGGCCGCCGCGACCGCCGCCCTGCTGCGGCTGGCCGGGGTCCCCTGACCTGGCCGTTCCCCGGGGCGCCTAAGCTGAGGGGAAGGTCTTTCGGGAGGTCGGGTGGCGATCGCGACGGGGGCACGGCCGGTGGTCGGCGTGCTCGCACTGCAAGGCGACGTGCGGGAGCACGCCGCGATGGTGGAGCGCGCCGGTGCCCGTGCGCTGCCGGTCCGCCGTGCGAGCGAACTGTCCGAAGTGGACGGTCTGGTGCTGCCGGGCGGCGAGTCGACCACCATGTCGAGGCTGCTCGAGACGTTCGAACTGCTCGAACCTTTGAGAGAACGCATCGCGGGCGGCCTGCCCGCGTTCGGCTCGTGCGCCGGGATGATCCTGCTCGCTCGCCAGGCCCTCGACGGACGCCCTGACCAGCAGCAACTCGGCGGGCTCGACGTCGTCGTCCGGCGCAACGCGTTCGGGCGGCAGGTGGACTCGTTCGAGGCGGACCTCGACTTCACCGGCATCGAAGGCGGCCCTGTGCACGCCGTGTTCATCCGCGCCCCGTGGGTCGAAAAGGCGGGCGACGGGGTGGAGGTACTCGCCAGTGTCCCCGAAATGCCGGGCTCGGACGACGCGGCCGCTAGGATCGTCGCGGTCCGGCAGGGGGCGGTACTCGCCACGTCGTTCCACCCCGAACTCACCGGGGACGAGCGCGTGCACAGGCTGTTCGTCGACCTCGTGCGACAGGCTTAAGCAAAACCGACACTGTGCTCAGCGGCGGGCACAGGAGTAGATGGAGGAGAGATGAGCGGCCACTCCAAGTGGGCCACCACGAAGCACAAGAAGGCCAACCTGGACGCGAAGCGCGGAAAGCTCTTCGCCCGGTTGATCAAGAACATCGAGGTGGCGGGACGCACCGGCGGTGGCGACCCGGACGGCAACCCGACGCTCTACGACGCCATCCAGAAGGCCAAGAAGAACTCGGTCCCGCAGGACAACATCGAGCGCGCCCGCAAGCGCGGCGCCGGTGAAGAAGCGGGCGGCGCCGACTGGCAGACCATCACCTACGAAGGCTACGGCCCGAACGGTGTGGCCGTGCTGATCGAATGCCTCACCGACAACAAGAACCGCGCCGCCATGGAGGTCCGGACCGCGCTCACCCGGAACAACGGCTCGCTCGCCGACCCGGGTTCGGTCGCCTACATGTTCAACCGCAAGGGCGTCGTGATCATGCCCAAGGGCGACGCCGCCGAGGACGACGTCCTCATGGCCGTCCTCGACGCGGGCGCCGAAGAGGTCAACGACCTCGACGAGAACTTCGAGATCGTCTCCGAGGCCACCGACCTCGTCCCGGTCCGGAAAGCCTTGCAGGAAGCCGGTTTCGAGTACGAGTCCGCGGATCTCACCTTCCTGCCGACGGTCAGTGTCCCGCTGGACGTCGAAGGCGCGAAGAAGGTCTTCAAGCTCATCGACGCCCTCGAGGATTGCGACGACGTTCAGAACGTCTACGCGAACTTCGATGTCTCCGACGAGGTCATGGCCGAGGTCGGCTGATCGTTTTTCCCGCCATGCCGCGGAAAATCGGTCCCGGGACTAGGTGCGGGCGCTCGCGTGGGGCAGAATGTCGCGCGTGACGACCTCCGAAGCCGATGCCCTCACCGCCGAAGAAACCGAACTCGTCCAGTGGATCGAGTCGCAGGCTCAGGCGAGAGGGAACGCGGTCATCGCGGTCGAGGGCGACGAGAACGACGCGCCCTTCTGTTTCACCGCGTGCGCCTGGGCGCTGCACAACGTGGCGGAAGCGGTCGTCATCGGACTGCCCGGGCAGATGGGGCCGGTCCTGCTCGACGCCTACGTCGACCGCGCGGCCGCCGGCGAGATCTTCGAGGTCGGCAAGCGCTACGACGATTTCTTCGAGGGCGCGCCGGTGGTCTTCGAGCGGGTCGCGAAGGGGCACTATCCCGAGTACTTCGGGAGCGCGTTCCTGATCTACCCGGACGGGGACTTCCCGGCGTTGCAGCTGATCGTCGCCACACCGGACGGGCACTTCCCGTGGCATCCGGACGCGCCGGAAGGCTTCGCGCTGTACCAGCCGGTGCTGACCGAATCCGGTGACCCGGAGAGCTGGACGCCGGGCGTCGACGGCCCCTGAGTCTTGGCCGGGGTCTCGTCGTACGAGTCGTAAGTCCGTGAAGGCCTCCTTGAGGGACCCAGAGTCCCTCAAGGAGGCCTTCACGGACTCGGGAACGTCACCATCAGCCTCGGCAGCACCATCAGTCACAACGGTTGCGCGTGAAGGACCCCTTCCCTCGGCTCAGCCGGAGGAACTCGGCTTTCGCACCTGTCCAAGTACATGAAGGACCCCTTCACGGCGCTAGGCGCAAGGAAGGGGTCCTTCATGTACTGCAAGGGCGCAGCTGGCGTCGGCTGACTGCTGGCCCGGTCCGTGAAGGCCTCCTTGCCTACCCTGAAGGTAGTGAAGGAGGCCTTCACGGACTTCGGCGCAAGGAGACGCACCCGGCACCACTCACGCCAGCCAGGGCGCCAGATCCTCAGTCGCGTCCGGCCATTCCGCCGCCAAAGCCGCCGCGGAGCGGAACTCCACGCAGTCGTCCGTGTAGGGCGGCACCACCACGGTCCCGAGCAGGCTCCACTCACCGGTACTCACCGACGCCTGCCAGACCCCGGCCGGCACCGCCACCTGCGGACGCTGGCCCGCCGCGACGTCCGGACCCAGCACCGGCCGTGAGATCCGGCCGTCCGGGTACAGCAGCAGCATCCGCACCGGCGCTCCGGCGTGGTGGGCGTAGATCTCCAGCCGGTCCAGCCGATGCGGCGCCGAGGTCTCCGGCGGGACGAGCAAGTAGTAGATCGAAGAAGCAGTGTCGTCACGCCAGCTCTGTGCCCAGCGGCCGCCCTCCACGGGCAGCGGCTGAAGACCCAGATGAAGGGTGAAGTCGTCGGGGCTCGGCATGTCCTCATCTTGCCCGGCGGCACCTCCGGGTAGCCTCGGATCTCGAACTGATGTTCGCCGGGAGCGGAGGAAAGCGTGCGGGTACTCGGGGTCGACCCCGGTCTGACCAGGTGCGGGCTCGGAGTGGTCGACGGCGGCACGGGCCGCACCGTCCGCGCCGTGGCCGTCGACGTCGTGCGGACCCCGCCGGACGCCGATCTTTCCGTGCGCCTGCTGGGGATCTCCGACGCCGCCGAGCGGTGGATGGATCGCTACAAGCCCGAGGCCGTCGCCGTGGAGCGGGTCTTCGCGCAGCACAACGTGCGCACCGCGATGGGCACGGCGCAGGCGGGCGGCGTCGTCGCGCTCGCGGCCGCCAAACGCGGGCTGCCGGTCGTGTTCCATACGCCGAGTGAGGTCAAGGCCGCCGTCACCGGCTCCGGCCGTGCGGACAAGGCCCAGGTCACCGGTATGGTCATGCGACTTCTCGGTCTCGAGGTCAAACCGCATCCGGCGGACGCCGCAGACGCGCTCGCGCTCGCCATCTGCCATCTGTGGCGCGAACCGATGCGCGTCCGGCTCGCCGAAGCCGAAGCCAGGGCGGCCGAGATCGCCAAGAACCACAAGGCCCGGCTCGCCGCCGCGGCCAAAGCAGCCAAAACGCAGGGAGCGGCTCGATGATCTCCTCGGTACGCGGAGAAATCCTCTCCATCGGTCTCGACCACGTCGTGATCGAGGTCGGGGGAGTGGGCTTCGCCGTGCAGGCCACCCCAGCCACCCTCGCGACGCTTCGCCGCGGTGAACAGGCGATGCTGCACACCGCGCTCGTGGTCCGCGAGGATTCCCTGACGCTGTTCGGTTTCGCCGACGCCGACGCCCGCGAACTGTTCGGCCTGCTGCAGACGGTCTCCGGGATCGGCCCTCGGCTCGCGCTGGCGACGCTGGCCGTCCTCGACCCCGACAAGCTGCGATCCGCGCTGGTCGAAGGCAACATCACCGTGCTCACCCAGGTGCCCGGCATCGGCCGCAAGGGCGCCGAGCGGCTCACCCTCGAACTGCGCGACAAGGTCACCGCGCTCGCGGGCCCGACCGACGGCTCCCCGGCCGTCGTCGCGCCCGGCGCGCTGCGGAACGAGGTCGTCGAGGCGCTCGCGGGTCTCGGCTTCCCGGCCAAACAGGCCGAGCAGTCCGTCGACAAGGTGCTCAGCGAGGGCGAAGGCCACACGACGTCGTCCGTGCTGCGCGCCGCGTTGGCCACCCTCGGGCGTAAGCGGTAACCCGTCACATGGACTATGAGGCCGTGACGGAATTCGAGGCGGACGACGAGACGCTTTCGGCGCTGCCGCAGACAGGCGAACGCGAGGTCGAGACCACGCTGCGCCCGCGCAAGCTGGACGAGTTCGTCGGTCAGCCGCGGGTGCGTGAACAGCTCGAACTCGTCCTGGAGAGCGCGCGACGCCGGGGTGTCCCGCCGGATCACGTCCTGCTCTCCGGCCCGCCGGGACTGGGCAAGACGAGTATGGCGATGATCGTCGCCGCCGAACTCAACGCCGCCATCCGGATCACCTCCGGACCGGCGCTCGAACGCGCGGGCGACCTGGCCGCGATGCTGTCCAACCTCGCGCCGGGCGACGTCCTGTTCATCGACGAGATCCACCGCATCGCCCGTCCCGCCGAGGAGATGCTGTACCTCGCGATGGAGGACTTCCGCGTCGATGTCGTCGTCGGAAAGGGCCCCGGCGCCACCAGCATCCCGCTGGAGATCGCGCCGTTCACGCTGGTCGGAGCCACGACGCGGTCCGGCTCGCTGACCGGTCCGCTGCGTGACCGGTTCGGTTTCACCGGGCAGATGGAGTTCTACACCGACAGCGAACTGGAGCTCGTCGCCCGTCGCGCCGCCACGATCCTCGACGTCGACATCGACCGGGACGGCTGTGCGGAGATCGCCCGCCGGTCCCGCGGCACACCCCGGATCGCGAACCGGCTCCTGCGCCGGGTACGCGACTACGCCGAGGTCCGGGCCGACGGCAAGGTCACGCGCAAGATCGCGCGCGCCGCGCTGGAGGTCTACGACGTCGACGAACTCGGCCTCGACAGGCTCGACCGCGCGGTGCTGACGGCACTGGTCCGGTCGTTCGGCGGCGGCCCCGTCGGCGTGTCGACGCTGGCCGTCGCGGTGGGGGAGGAACCGACTACGGTGGAAGAGGTGTGCGAGCCTTACCTGGTCCGCGCCGGTATGCTCGCGCGCACTCCTCGCGGCCGGGTCGCCACGGCGGCCGCGTGGGAACATCTCGGCCTGCCGGCTCCGGCCGGTGCCACCCGGAGCGAGCAGGGCGGCCCGAACCTGTTCGACCAGGACTGACCGGACCGTTCACGAGGTCCGGGGCCCGTGGTGGCGACGGGTGGTGGTGGAGTTTCCGCTGGCACCTGGCACACTCGGGTAGAGCACACCCCGCCAAACCGGACAAAACAGCGCACCGCGCGGCGTCCGCTCGAAATGGAGAATCATGAACCAGTTATTGCTGCCGCTGCTCCTGATGCTCGTTGTGGCGATTCCGCTCGTCATGGGCACCCGTAAGCAGAAGAAGGCGGCGGCAGCGCAGCAGGAGCTGCTCTCGAGCCTCGCTCCCGGTGACCGGGTGATGACCACCTCCGGTCTCTACGCGTCTGTCGCCGACGCCTCCGCCGACACCACGATCGACCTCGAGATCGCTCCCGGCGTCGTGACCACCTGGCTGCGCCAGGCCGTCCGCGAGAAGGTCGAGCCGGTCGTCGAGACCGACGAGGACATCCTCGACGACGAGGCCGTCGTCGAGGCGCCGGTCGTCGAGTCGAAGGACGACGAGCGCGTCGAAGAGAAGACGGGCGCGCAGATCGCTCCTCCGCTGGAGCACGGCAAGAAGTAGCGGTTGTAAGGCCATCCCCGACACCCGACTTTCGTAGGTGCGGGGCCAACGCCGGGCTCACGCAGCACCGAGTAGTGTCTCGGTGCTGCGTGCGTGTCCGTCGTCATAGTCGTGCCCGTTCACCGGGCATCGTCATCGAGGCAGGTTCGCGGTACCACCGGACTCCCGTCCGGCGAGTGAACAGCCAAGTCCATTGGGGAAAACCCAGTCCGTCCGAGGAGACCGAAGCACAGTGGCCGCACCGGCCGGGCATCTCCGCCCGGGACGCTATCTCGCCTTCTTCGCCCTGATCGTGGTGGCGCTGTACGCCCTGGTGTTCTTCACCGGTAGCGGCAAGCCGACGCCGAAACTCGGCATCGATCTGCAAGGCGGCACGAGGGTCACCCTGTCCGCCCGTAATCCCGACGGCGGCGACCCTCCGCGAGAGTCCCTCGAACAGGCCCGCTCGATCATCGAGCGCCGGGTCAACGGTATCGGCGTCGGCGGCACCGAGGTCGTCCTCGACGGCAGCAACGTCGTCATCACCGTCCCCGGCGAACAGGGCGACCAGGCCAAGACCCTGGGCAAGACCGCGAAGCTGGGCTTCCGGAAGGTCGTGACGTCGCAGCCGGTGACCCCGGTTCCGCAGCCGTCGACCCCGCCGACCTCGGGCGCGCCTTCGTCGGCGCCGCCGTCGTCCTCGGGTGCTCCGGGTGCGAGCGCCCCGCCGAGCAGCCCGGCCAACGGTGGCGGCAGCGCCGCCGGTGCGCCGCAGCAGCAGCCCGGCGGCGACTCCGACGAGCAGACCAAGAAGGAGATCGAGGAAGCCCGGAGTCTCCGGCAGAACCCCGATCTGCTTTCGACGGACCAGGCGAAGCAGGCCGCGGCCGCCGAGAAGGCCTTCGCGGCCCTCAACTGCGACCCCAAGGTGACGGACCCGCTGGTCGGCAACGACCTCACCGACAAGCCGCTGGTCGCCTGCGGTGACAAGAACACCGCGAAGTACCTGCTGGAGCCGGAGTTCCTTCCCGGAACGGAGATCTCCGACGCCTCTTCGGGCTACGACACCCAGAACTCCCAGTGGGTCGTCAACCTGAACTTCAAGGGTGAGGGCTCCCGGATCTGGGGCGACTTCACCTCGAAGAACGTCCAGAAGCAGGCGGCGTTCGTCCTCGACACGCAGGTCGTCTCCGCGCCGACCATCCAGTCCGCGATCCTGGGCGGCCAGACCCAGATCACCGGCCGGTTCAGCCAGTCCGAAGCGAAGGACCTGGCGGACGTGCTGAAGTACGGCTCGCTGCCGCTGTCGTTCGAGTCCTCGGACGCGACGACGGTGTCCGCGACGCTGGGTCTCGCCTCACTTCAGGCGGGCCTGATCGCGGGCGGTATCGGCCTGCTGATCGTCTTCATCTACTGCTTGTTCTATTACCGGCTTCTCGGTGTGCTGACTATCCTGTCGCTCGCCTTGTCGTTCTCGCTCGTCTACGCGGTGTTGGTGCTGCTGGGGCGGTGGATCGGGTACACCCTCGACCTCGCCGGCGTGGCGGGCTTGATCATCGCGATCGGTATCACCGCCGACTCGTTCGTCATCTACTTCGAACGACTAAAGGACGAAATCCGCGAAGGCAGGACATTCCGTTCCGCGGTGCCGCGCGGCTGGTCCCGTGCCCAGCGCACGATTCTGGCGTCGGACGCGGTCAGCTTCCTCGCCGCGGCCATCCTGTACTGGCTGGCGGTCGGTGAGGTCAAGGGCTTCGCGTTCACCCTCGGCATGTCGACGGTGCTCGACCTCGTCGTGGTCTACCTCGTGACGCACCCGCTGGTCGCCTTGATCTCGCGGTCGAAGTCGAAGGTCCTGTCCAACCCGAAGAACCTCGGCCTCGGTGCCGTGCAGCAGGTGGGCTCGGAGCGCAAGGCGGCCCGTCCGGCCGCCGGCCGCCCGAACGTCAAGGAGGCGTGACCGTGGTCGACGAGAACACCACAACGGCGGGAAAGCGGGAGAGCATCTTCCGTCGCCTCTATGTGGGCACGGGCGCGTTCGACGTGGTCGGCAAGCGCAAGCGCTGGTACCTCTTCTTCGGCGCGCTGGTCCTGGTCTGCGTCGCGTCGATGGGGATCAAGGGGTTCAACTTCGGGATCGACTTCGAAGGCGGCACCCAGCTCCAGATGCCGGCCAACGGCAAGAACGGGCAGATCACCGAGCAACAGGCCAAGGACGTCTACGCCGAGGCGCTGGGCCGTCCCGCCGACGAGGCGCAGAAGGTCGGAACCGGCGGTTCCTCGACGATCCAGCTTCGTTCGGAGACGCTGGAGAC
Organism: Amycolatopsis azurea DSM 43854; assembly: GCF_001995215.1. Lineage (GTDB taxonomy): Bacteria > Actinomycetota > Actinomycetes > Mycobacteriales > Pseudonocardiaceae > Amycolatopsis > Amycolatopsis azurea. The sequence continues at coordinate 367,381 of NZ_MUXN01000027.1, read as the reverse complement.
GTCCGAGGTCAACAAGCTGAAAGAGGCGCTGTTCGAGAAACTGGGCCCGATCGGGTCCACCGGGCAGCCGAGTGTCCAGGCGATCAGTGACAGCGCGGTGAGCGCGTCCTGGGGCGGGGAGATCTCGCGTCAGGCGTTGATCGCGCTCGGCGTGTTCCTGCTCGCGGTCACCCTGTTCCTGGCGTTGTACTTCGACACCAGGATGGCCGCGGCGGCGCTGATCTCGCTGTTGCACGACATCGTGGTGACGGCGGGTGTGTACTCGCTGGTCGGCTTCGAGGTCACGCCGGCGACGGTGGTCGGTCTGCTGACGATCCTCGGGTTCTCGCTGTACGACACGGTGGTGGTGTTCGACAAGGTCCGCGAGAACACGCGGGGCCTGCTCGGGCTCACCCGCCGCACGTTCGGTGAGGCGGCCAACCTGGCGCTGAACCAGACGCTGATGCGGTCGTTCAACACCGCGCTGATCGCGATGCTGCCGATCCTCGGGCTGCTCGTCGTCGGGTACATCCTGCTCGGCTCCGGCACGCTGCAGGACCTCGCGCTGGTGCAGCTCACCGGCACCGTGGTCGGCGTGCTGTCCTCGGTCGCGCTGGCCACCCCGCTGCTGGTGGACCTCAAGATGCGCGACCCGAAGTTCCGCCAGCAGGCCGACCGGGTCCACGCGCGGCGCGCGAACCAGGCCCGTAAGGCCGCCGAGCGCGAGGACGACGACTTCGATCCGAACGACGAGGACGCCCTGGCCGCCGAACTCCGCAAGGAGAAGGCGTACGCCGCCGCGGCGAGCGTCCCGGCGCGGACCCAGAAGGCCCACAAGGGCCGTCCGTCGGGCAAGCGCAAGAAGTAACCGGTTTCGAAACCAGGAAAGGTCCTTTCCTCGCGAACTCCGTGAGGAAAGGACCTTTCCTGGTGTTCAGGAGAGCAGGAAGTACATGGAGCTGGACAAGGCACTCGACCTCATCGCCGACGTGCCGGACTTTCCGGAACCCGGCGTGCTGTTCCGGGATCTGAGCCCGTTGTTCGCCGACGCGGCGGGCTTCAAGGCCGTCACCGACGGTCTGGCCGCCACCGTCGATCCCGACGCCGACCTGCTGGCCGGTGTGGAAGCGCGCGGGTTCCTGCTGGCCGCCGCCGTCGGCTACGCCCGTGGTCTCGGTGTGGCGCTGATCCGTAAGCCCGGAAAGCTGCCCCGGGTCGCGGGCAGGGTCGGGTACACGCTGGAATACGGCACCGCGACCGTCGAACTGCCCGAAGGCGTGGTCCGACCGGGCCAGCGTGTCGCGGTCCTCGACGACGTTCTCGCCACCGGCGGCACGGTCGCGGCCACCTGCAAGCTGCTGGAGGACGCGAAGGTGCAGGTCACCGGTGTTTCAGTGGTCATGGAACTCGGCGCGCTCGGTGGTCGTTCCGTGCTTGAAGGGCGTCGTGTGGAGGCCCTCCGGGTGTGTTGAACGGGCGTACCAAGTGAGCCGCGAGGGGGAGCGGTTACCCTTGACGTCCGAAGGCCGCACGAAGCGCAGGAGGTGCGGGTGAGCCAAGAGCTCGATGCCGCGGTGTCCTCGAAGGACGGCACCGAGCAGAACGGTGCGGGGCGACAGGGGGCCGCGCCGACGCCGTCCGCGACGCGCCGGGTCCGTGCCCGTCTCGCCCGCCGGATCACCGCGCAGCGCGCCGCGCCGGTCAAGCAGGTCCTCGAACCGCTCGCCGTCATCCACCGCGAGCTGCATCCCAACGCGGACCTCGCGCAGCTCCAGCGCGCCTACGACGTCGCCGAGGAGCTTCACCGGGAGCAGCGGCGCAAGTCCGGCGACCCGTACATCACGCACCCGCTCGCGGTCGCGACCATCCTCGCCGAACTCGGCATGGACACCACGACGCTGGTCGCGGCGCTGCTGCACGACACCGTCGAGGACACCGGCTACTCGCTGGAGAGCCTGAAGGCCGACTTCGGGGAGAAGGTCGGCGAGCTCGTCGACGGCGTCACCAAGCTGGACAAGGTCAAACTCGGCACGGCCGCGGAGGCCGAGACCATCCGCAAGATGGTCATCGCGATGGCGCGCGACCCGCGGGTGCTGGTCATCAAGCTGGCCGACCGGCTGCACAACATGCGCACGATGCGCTTCCTGCCGCCGGAGAAGCAGGCCCGCAAGGCGCGCGAGACCCTGGAAGTCCTCGCCCCGCTGGCGCACCGGCTCGGCATGGCGACGGTCAAATGGGAGCTGGAGGACCTGGCGTTCGCCATCCTGCAGCCGAAGAAGTACGACGAGATCGTCCGCCTGGTCGCCGATCGCGCGCCTTCGCGCGACACGTACCTGCGGTCCGTGATCACGGAGCTGACCGGCAACCTCGAAGGCTCGCGGATCACCGCCAAGGTCGAGGGCAGGCCGAAGCACTACTACTCGATCCACCAGAAGATGATCGTCCGCGGGCGCGACCTCGACGACATCCACGACCTGGTGGGCGTGCGGATCCTGGTCGAGGACGTCCGCGACTGCTACGCCGCGATGGGTGTCGTCCACGCGCTGTGGCAGCCGGTCCCCGGCCGGTTCAAGGACTACATCGCGCAGCCCCGGTTCGGCGTCTACCAGTCGTTGCACACCACGGTGATCGGCCCGGACGGCAAGCCGCTGGAAGTGCAGATCCGTACCTACGAGATGCACCGCACCGCCGAGTACGGCATCGCCGCGCATTGGCGGTACAAGGAGACCAAGGGCACCCACAACGGGAACGCCATGGACGTCGACGAGATGGCGTGGATGCGCCAGCTCCTCGACTGGCAGCGTGAAGCCGCGGACCCGGGCGACTTCCTGGAGTCCCTGCGCTACGAACTCGCCTCGCGCGAGATCTTCGTGTTCACGCCCAAGGGCGACGTGATCACGCTGCCGGTCGATTCGACCCCGGTCGACTTCGCCTACGCCGTGCACACCGAGGTCGGGCACCGCTGCATCGGCGCCCGCGTCAACGGCAGGCTCGTCGCGCTCGAGCGCAAGCTGGAGAACGGCGAGGTCATCGAGATCTTCACCTCGAAGGCCGAGACGGCGGGCCCGAGCCGCGACTGGCTGCAGTTCGCCGGTTCGCCCAAGGCCCGCGCGAAGATCCGGCAGTGGTTCGCCAAGGAACGCCGCGACGAGGCGATCGAAGGCGGCAAGGAGGCCATCACCAAGGAGGTCCGCAAGGTCGGCCTCCCGATCCAGCGGCTGGTCTCCGCCGAATCGATGGGCGCGGTCGCCACCGAACTGCGGCACCCGGACATCAGCTCGCTGTACGCGGCCGTCGGCGAGGGCCACACCAGCGCGAAGCACGTCGTGCAACGGCTGGTCGCGCTCATCGGCGGCGTCGACGAGGCGGAAGAAGAACTCGCCGAGCGCGCGACACCGTCCACGGTCACCCGGCGGCGTGGTTCGAACGACGTCGGTGTCGTGGTGAAGGGCGCCAGCGACGTCTGGGCCAAGCTCGCCCGCTGCTGCACGCCGGTCCCAGGCGACGAGATCCTCGGTTTCGTCACCCGTGGCGGCGGTGTCAGCGTGCACCGGACGGACTGCACCAACGCCGACGATCTGACGGCGCAGCCCGAGCGGCTGGTCGAGGTCGAATGGGCGCCGTCGGCATCGTCGGTGTTCCTCGTCGCGATCCAGGTCGAGGCGCTGGATCGGCACCGCCTGCTTTCGGACGTCACCAAGGTCCTCGCGGACGAGAAGGTCAATATCCTGTCCGCGTCGGTGACGACGTCACGCGACAGGGTCGCGGTCAGCCGGTTCTCGTTCGAGATGGGCGACCCGAAGCACCTCGGACACGTGCTGAAGGTGGTCCGAGGCGTCGAAGGTGTCTACGACGTCTATCGGGTGACCTCGGCGTCCTAGCCGGTTCCCCGGACGAAGGCCCAGGCGCTGCGGTTGAGGGTGTCCTCGATCCCGGTGAAGCCTTCGGCCGGACTGATCCCTTCCTCGACCAGGTCGAGGTCCGGATCGTCGGCCGTGCCGCCGATCCCGTCGGGGCCGACGGCGAACATCACCGCCGGGTTCCCGCCGGGGTCCATGATCCCGGGTACGGCGTTGGCCGGGTCGGTGTGCCAGCTGCCCGACATGTGCCCCACCTCGTGACTGGTGATGTTGCCGACGGCGCGGCCGACGAACGCGATCTTGTCGCTGCCCGGCCCGACGTAGGTGTTGAGCGACCAGGCTGGCCCCGGCGGCGTGCTGATCTCGTCGAGCAGGACCAGCGCCGTCTCCTCCTTGCCGAAGTTGCCCGCGTCGATGGACTGCGCGATGCCGATGGTCTGGATACCGGACTCGACCGTGGTGCCGCCGACGACCACCCGGCTCACGTTCGGCTGTCCCCAGGGATCCGCGTGGTCCCGGCTGTTGAGGACACGCAGCGCGAACCTCGGGTTGGTGCCCTTGGCGACGAGGTCGCGTTCGAGGTTCTCCTTGACGGTGGCGACGATCGCGTCCGTCAGCGCGCGTTCGTCGCGGGCGGTGAGACCCCAACGCGGCAGGAAGGCCGAGAGCGGTGAGAGATCGCGGATACCGCCACCGGTGCCGAAGATCGAGGTGTTGACCCTGGCGCCGTCGAAGTCGAGGAAGATCGTGTGCACGCTGCCGCGCGGAGCGGTCTCCGTGCCGGGACGGAACGCTTCTAGTTTGATGTCGTACGCGCCTTCGCCCGCTTCGACGCCGAGCCGGTAGCGGCCCTCTTTCGGCGCCACGAAGTCCACGACGGCGTTGCCGCCGCCGGGCATCGGAGAGGCCGTCGAGAAGATCGAGGTGGCGTCCTGCGAGGAACCGAAGACCTCTCGCCCGGCCGGGTCGTACACCACCAGCCGTGTCCCGCCGCCCGCCACCGACGCGCCCAGCACGTCCCCGGCACGCAGGTCGAACGAGTAGTAGTCGAGGTCGCCACCGCTGAGGCCGCTGGTGATCGTCAGGTCGTACGGCCCCTCGGTCCGGACACCGGCGCCGGTGCCCGGCTTCTTCGGGTCGGCGGGGAGACCGGAGCCCACCATGAGGAAGAACTCCCGGCCCGGCGGGATGGTGAACGAAAGCGCCGAGTCGGTGGACCCGCCGGCGTTGTCGTTGATCGCCCACAGGCCGTCTTTGTCGTACAGCGCCAGGAGCGTGTCGAGATCGCCGGTCGGTGTGAGGGTCCGCGCCGTGAACGTCACCGGGGCGGCTCCCGCACTCAAGCGGTAGAAGTCGAAGTCACCCGTGCCGTCACCGGCGCTGCCGTAGGGCCCGTCGCCGATGATGCCGGTCGTGCGGACGGCCCGGCGGGTGACGCCGACCCCGGTTTCGCTCGCGAGACCCACCGCGTCGCTGGGCTCGGCGGCAGGCGGAAGCGTGGGGATCGAGGCGTCCGGCTTGAGGTCGCCGGTCAGCCGGACCTTGGAGTTCTCGGTGCGCCGGGTACCGAATCCGGTGATGTGTTCGGCTTTGGCGAGGGAATCGTTGGCGCCGCTGGTTCCGGGTGGTTCTTTTTCTTTGTAAGGCAACGGGTTCTGAGCCGATGCCTGGGATCGCGCTTGGGTCTTCGCCGCTCGGTCGCGGAGGACGGCGGCCCAGTCCGCCGTCACCGGGCGATACGGGAACATCAGCAGCGGGTCGGGCTGGATCCGTCCGGGCTCCGCCGCGGACTGGCCGCTCAGCAGGGCCGAAGTGAGCAAGACGGTCGTGAGAATTCCGAGCACGCGTCCGGCCATCGAGTTCCCCCTAGCTCGTTGGACGACCAGAAAACCACAGGGGGAACGCGCTGCAAGCCGCCTTTCGGAGGCTTGTTGGCCACATCCGGCTGGTTCGGGTGGAGGCGCGCACTTAGGGTGCGGAACATGACTGACGGGTTCGATTTCACTCGCGACGGCGAGGTCGCGCGGCTGACGTTCACCAGGCCGGAGAAGATGAACGCGATCACCTACGGGATGTGGTCGGCGATCCCGGACGTGGTGGCGCGGGTGGAGGCGGACCCGGCGATCAAGGTCCTGGTCCTGACCGGCGCGGGCGCGCATTTCTCGGCGGGCGCGGACATCAGCGAGTTCCGTGACCTGCGGTCCACCGCCGACGCGGCCGAGACCTACGACAAGGCCGTCGACAGCGCGGTGGCGGCGCTGACGGCGTCGCGGAAGCCGACGGTCGCGATGATCCAGGGGAACTGCATCGGTGGCGGTTGCCAGATCTCGGTCGCCTGCGACTTCCGGTTCGCCGCGGAGGGCTCGCGGTTCGGCATCACGCCGGCGAAGCTCGGCATCGTCTACCACTTCGACTCGACCCGGCGGCTGGTCTCACTGGTCGGCCCCGCGCACGCGAAGTACTTCTTGCTCTCGGGCGAACTCGTCGACGCGCGGCGGGCGCGGGAGATCGGCCTGCTCAACGAAGTCTTCCCGGCCGGCGAGCTGGAGGCGTCGACGGCGAAGTTCGTCGAGACGTTGGTTTCGCGGTCGCAGGCGTCGGTGCGCGGGATGAACCGGATCATCGAGAAGATCGTCGCGGGACAACAGGAATCCGACGCCGAGGTGGACGAGATCCGGCTCGGCGCCCTGCACGGCGAGGACTACGCCGAGGGTGTGGCCGCCTTCCTCGCGCGGAGGCCGCCGAAGTTCACCTACCGCTGAGGCCGCGCATTTAGTCAGGGACAAGCCAAATATGGCGTGATCGAGTCTCTTGTCGAGCAGGTCTTCTACGTTGGCTTCAGGGCAGGGTCTTCGTGGCGCAGCCTGAATGGGTCCGCATGGGTGGAGGTTCCCAATGTCGCATTTGAAACGCTGACCGTCTCAAATGCGACATTGGGAACCTCCACCGCCGAGATCGCGAGCTCGCCCTCGTATTTGCCGTACCGAGCGCCAGGCAGTACGGTCCCGAGCGCCACGTTCGAGACGGTGAGCGTCCCAGGCGTGGCGCTCGGGACATACTCACCGACCCAGAGCGAGCCGGCTAGATCTCGTCCCAGGGGTTGCTCTCGTACGCCTCGGTCAGGATCCGCTGAGCCTCCGGCGCGAACGGCAGTACGACGTCGTCCACGGACGCCACCGGCCAGCCGACCGACTCCGAGTTCGTCAGGAACATGGCGTCGAATCCCGGCAGATCCGCCGGACGGACATCGCGGGTCTCCTGCGGGACCCCGTGACGCGTCAAGCCGCGACGGATCAGCTGCTGCGTGATCCCGTCGAGTACGGGGGCCTGCGGCCAGACCACCGTGCCGCCGTCGAGGAAGCCGACGTTCCAGATCGACGCCTCGCTGATCCGGCCCTGGTAGTCGACGAACACCGCGTCGTCGTAGCCCGCCATCATCGCCTCGCGCGAGTGGTGGACCAGGCCGAACCCGCCGACGTGCTTGACCTCCGGCAGCACCCGTTCGTAGCGCACCGAGCGCAGGCGCAGCGGTGTCAGCTCGTGGTCCTTCGGCGGTGCGGTCCGGACGAGGACGTCCGGGGCGGCGGGCGCGCCGGGATCGGACCAGTCCATCGCGCGCGAGAAGATCAGCACCCGCACGGACAGCGCGTCCTCGCCCTGGATCGCCTGCCGGACGTATCCGCGCACCGCCTCGGTGTCGAGGTCGCTCGCGAACAGCCGCCGCGTGCTCGTCACGAGCCGGTCCAGATGGACGTCCAGACCGCGGACCTTGCCGTCGCGGACCTGCATCGCGGTGAAGTGGGCATAACCGAACGCGCCCGCCAGGTCTTCCGACCGGGCGGGCGCGCCGTTGATCTCCAACTTCACGTCAGCCGTTGACCGTGACGCCGGTGAACTTGACCTCGGTGTTGGGCGGGCCGGTCCCGTCGCCGTTGCCGGCCTGCGCGTTGGCGCCCGCCTTGGCGACCTTGTCGAGCACCTTCAGGCCCTCGTCGGAGATGCTGCCGAAGACCGAGTAGTCCGCGGGCAGTTCGGCCTCGCCGTAGACCATGAAGAACTGGCTTCCGCCGGAGTTCGGCTGCTGCGTCTTCGCCATCGCGAGGATGCCGCGGCCGTACTTGATCTCCTTGAACGCCTCGTCCGGCATCGTGTAGCCCGGGCCGCCCATGCCGCTGGCCTCGGGGTCACCGCACTGCAGCATCTGCAGGCCGGTGGTGCCGAGCCGGTGGCACTTGGTGTCGTTGAAGTAGCCCTGCTGCGAGAGGCTGATGAAGCTCTGGACGGCACACGGCGCGAGCCCCCGGTCCAGCGTCAGCGGGATGTCGCCCGCGGTGCTCTTCAGCACGACGTTCACGGTGCCGTTCGAGGAGACGCCCGCGCCCTCCGGCTTGTTGACCTTCTTCGACGCCTGCTTGCTGGCGTCGTCCTTGTAGTCGCAGGTCACCGGGTTTGCCAGCGGCGTCGGCCGCTTCGGCATCGGAGTGCGCTCCGTGGGGATGGTGACCTCGGGGGTCGGAGGAGCCGAGCTCGGGGAAGCGTCGGAGGCGGCGTCGTCACCACTGCTACTGCTGACGATCCACCACACCGCGCCTGCCACGATCGCGACGACGCCGACGACCGCCACCGAGCCGACGATCTTGCGTCGCTTGGCCCTCTCGGCCCGATGCACGATCTGTCGCTCGAGCTTGCGCTTCGCGGCTTCGCGGCGCTGCTGGTTGGTCGGCACCCGCCCTCCCGGTTTCCACTCGATGTCACACGTCTGAGGTAGCGGAAGTCTATGGGCACAGCCTGTGAGGCCCCCGTAGAGGGGCCGCTAGGCTTACTTGATCGTGATCAGGGCCATCCTGTCACCTGTTCGGCGGAAGATCTGAGGAGGCGTTTCGTGCTGGTTGTCGGATTTCCGACAGGCCCCCTCGAAGCCAACTGCTACCTGCTCGCCGCGGACGGCGGCAAGGAGTGCGTGATCGTCGATCCCGGCGAGGACGTCGGCGAACCGCTCGAAGCCGCACTTTCCGGACACGGCCTGACGCCGGTCGCGATGCTCGCCACCCACGGCCACCCGGACCACGTCGCCTCGGCGGACGAGGTCGGCGCGCGCCACGGGATACCTCTCTATCTGCACGAGGCGGACCGGCCGCTCCTGGAGCCGGGCGCCGGGGAACGGAAGGACGGGATCGTGCCACTCGTCGATGGCCCGCTCAGGCTGGCCGGGCTGGAGATCACGGTGTCCCGCACACCGGGACACACGGCCGGTTCGGTGGTCTTCGGGCTGACCTCGGCCGAAGGCGGCCGGATCGTGCTCACCGGGGACAGCCTGTTCGCCGGTTCGATCGGCCGGTCCGACGACGACGGCGGCGAACTCGTGCGGTCACTGGACACCAAGGTGATGACCCTGCCGGACGACACGGTGGTCCTGCCGGGGCACGGCCCGGCCACGACGATCGGGCAGGAGCGGGCGGGCAACCCGTTCCTGGCCGGGACGGGCGCGTGATGACAGAGCCGACCGGGACGCCCGAGACCCCTGAGCGTCTCCCGCTGTTCCACGACGACCCCAAACTGCGCCGCAGGCGCGGCTGCTCCAGCATCGCGGGCGTGGTGATCTTCGCGGCCGCGTTCGGCGGGATCGCCGGGCTGATCGGCGGCGAGATCGCCGGGCTCGTGGTCGCCGGGGTGATCGCGGTGCCGCTGGTCTACATCATGCTGTACAACCTGCGCCGCCGGATCTGGCTCGAAGGCGAAACGCTCATCGTGCGGACGTGGGGTGTCCGGCGGATCGACCTGACCGCGGCCGAGCGCATCGACCTGGTGATCAGCGACGTGCGCGGCACCCGGACGGTCAGCCTGCTGGTCAACGCGGGCAAACGCCGCAAGGTGGCGAAGGTCGACCTGGCCGTGTATTCCGGCGCGGGCGGCCGCGAACTCGGCATCCTGCAGCTGCGCAAACTGGCGAACGCGCTGCTGAACAACACCGACGCGAACGGCCTGGTGTTCTCGGAACTGCTGGTGGCGCAGCTGAAGTCGGAGGCGCGCGGGGACGCGGCGGCGGAACGGCCGCTCTACCGGCTGGCCTCGGCGGCACCCGGCGGGAAGTACATCCAGCGGTTCACGATGGAGGCCGTCAGCCGTTTCGTGGCGACACTCGACTAGCTTCCAGCTTCTCCAGCCGCGCCTTGATCTCTTCGAGCTGGTAGACGATCTCCGGCAGCTCGCCCGCGGCGAAGGTGGCCAGCCGCTCGGAGTGCTTGAGCGTCGCCCGCACGTCGTCGACCGCGGCGGCGATCTTCGGGACCGCCTCGACGGCTTGCAGCGTCGAGACGAGTACGCGCCGCGCGACGGCGGTCAGCTGCCTCGGGACGGCGAAAACGGCGTCGAACATGGCCCCTCCGATCACGCGGCGAACCTCGGGTGCGGCCTCTTCGTACCCGACTCCGGCCCGTGATCGCGAGGGGGACTCGCCCTTTGGGGTGCCTGTGACTACAGGGACTCTTGAGGCTCCCGCGAGGCGATCAGCGCGGCCAGCACGGTGGTGACCGGGACCGCCGCGACGATGCCGACGCTGCCGGCCAGCGTCCGCACGATCTCCTGCGCGATGTCCTCCGCGCCGAGGATCGAGCCGAGACCGACCCCCGATAGCGACGTGTACAGCAGCACCGGCAACGCCGCCCCCGCGTACGCCATCACGAGGGTGTTGACCGCCGAGCCGACGTGGTCACGGCCGATCCGCAGGCCCGCGCCGTAGAGCTCGCGCCAACCGAGCGACGGGTTCGCCCGCCGCAGTTCCCACACCGCGCTCGTCTGCGTCACCGTGACGTCGTCCAGCACACCGAGCGCGCCGATCACGACACCCGCCAGAAGCAGCCCCCGCGCGTCGATCCCGTGCCCGAGCGAGCCGATCAGCTGCGAGGTGCTGTCGTCGAGCCCGGTCAGCGACGCCGCGGCCGAGAAGATCGCCGACAGGACACCGATCAGGATCAGGCTCACCAGCGTGCCCAGCACCGCCACCGAGGTTCTCGCGGACAGCCCGTGCGTCAGGTACAGCGCGACGAACATGATCGCCCCCGCGCCCGCGATCGCCACCAGCAACGGGCTTTCCCCGGCGAGGATCGACGGCAGCACGAACAGCGCCAGCACCAGGAAGCTCAGCCCCAGCGCGATCAGCGCGGCGAGCCCCTGCCAGCGGCCCAGCACGATCACCGCGAGCGCGAACAGCCCGGCGAGCAGCAGCAACGGCGTGCCACGCTGGAAGTCGACGATCTGGAACGACGCGGGATTCGCGACGTCGCCGCCGTTGTAGGACAGCACCACCTTGTCGCCCGCGGCGAACCGCGGCGTGCTCGGCTCGATCGGGAGCGTCAGCTTCAGCGGCTTCCCGGCCCCGGGGCCGTCGGTCATCGTCACTTCGCTGGTGAGACACGGTTTCGCGTCCGGCGGCGGTTCGCCGACCTGGACCTGGCCTTCGGCGAGGCACGGTCCGGTGATCGTCGCGGTGACCGTGGCGCTCACCGGGGTCCCCTGGGGGAACACGCTTTTCGCCGGATCCTTGCCCCACGGGTAGAGCAGGATCATGCCGGCGACGGTCGCGACGGCGAGCGGGACCAGGAGCCACATCAGCAGCAGCCGGACCCGGCGCGACGCGGGCGCGGCGGGACCGTGACCGTGCGAGTGCCCGTGACCGTGTCCGACCGGCTCGGCTTTGGGCTCGGGCTTCGGTTCCGGTTTCGGCTCGGGCGCGCGTCGCTTGCCCGGTTCGGCCGATCGGGGCCGCTGGCCCGGCGGCCGGGGACGTCGCGTGCCCTCCGGCGGCGGGGTCCGGCGCGGCGAACGGGACGTTCCGGGCGAACGATCGGACGGGGTGTCCGTTACCCGGCGAATCGGGCCGGTGTCGTCGTCGGAGATGTCGCGGCGGTTCACTCGCACATCCTCCACAGTCCGTGCCGCGTGCCGCACACGGCCTAGCCGAACGCCTGCCTGAGGTGGACCCGGCGATAGGCCGAAGGCGGGGTGTCGAAGTGGTCGAGGAACGCTTGGCGCAGGGTTTCGGTCGACCCGAAGCCGCACCGCCGCGCGATCGACGTGAGCGGGAGTTCGGTGCCGCACAACAGTTTCGCCGCGTTCTCGGTCCTCGCCGCCCGCACGTACCTGCTGGGCGTGGTGCTCAGATGCGCGTCGAACAACCGGGTCAGCTGCCGGGTGCTGATGCCCGCCCGCTCGGCGAGGACAGTGGTGCCGAGATCACCCGCCAGGTGCTCGGCGACGTACGCGGTGATGTCGCGGACCAGCCGGTTCTCCGGCGGCGGACCGGACAGGAACATGCTCACCTGCGCCTGATTGCCCGGTCGCTGCAGATAGGTGACCAGCATGCGGGCGACCTCCCTGGCGAGGCTGGGGCCGTGATCGTCTTCGACGAACGCGAGGGCGAGGTCGATCCCGCTGGTGACGCCCGCGGCCGTGTAGACGTTCCCGTCGCGCACGTACAGCGGCACCGGGTCGACGTTGACCTGCGGATAGTTCGTGGCGAGCCGGTTCGCGAACCGCCAATGGGTGGTGGCGCGGCGCCCGTTGAGCAGCCCGCACGCGGCGAGCACGGTGGCGCCGGTGCACACCGAGGCGACGCGACGGCTGTGCTGCGTGAGCCTGCGGATGTGGGTGACGAACCGCGGATCGGCGGCGGCGGCCTCGTGCCCGGTGCCGCCCGCGACGATCAGCGTGTCCAGTTCGCCGGTCACCTGGTCGAGCCGGTGCTGTGCCTGCAGCGTCAGCCCGGACTCACAGCGGATGCCGCGGCCGTCGACGCTGGCGAGCATGATCTCGTAGCCCGGCTTGCCGCCGAGTTTGGTCGCGGCGTCCAGAACGTCGGCCGGACCGGCGATATCGAGCATCTCGGCATTGCTGTAGCCGACGATCAACACTCTTCTGGGTGAACCCGGCATGATCGAACGCTAGCAGTAGCGCCCGGCCGTCGGACGTAGTTCGCAGGAATCCGGACATCCGGCCCGCCTCGGCGGCGTCCCTGCGACACCGTTGTCCCATGACAGACGACAAGAAGATCATCGCGTTCGTGGTGTACCCGGGGATGACGCCGCTCGACATGGTCGGACCGCTGACCGTGCTGGACGGGATGGCGAGTTCGGCGCAGGAGTACCGGACGGTCGTGGTCGGCGAGACGAAGGAACCGGTCACCACCGACAACCCGCTGAAGCTCGTGGCGACCCACACCTACGACGAGGTCCCGTCGCCGTACGCGCTGCTCGTGCCCGGCGGCGCCGCGCCGACGCTGAAGGCGCTCGCCGACGAGAAGCTGGTCGGCTACCTGCGGACCGCCGGGGCGAACGCGGAACTCGTGACCTCGGTGTGCACCGGATCGCTGTTGCTGGGGCAGGCAGGCCTGCTGGAGGGCCGCAAGGCCGCGACGCACTGGATGTTCCGGGAGTTCCTGCGCGCGTTCGGGGCGGAGCCGGTCGCCGAGCGCTGGGTCGAGGACGGGAACGTGATCACCGCCGCCGGGGTGTCGGCGGGGATCGACCTCGCGCTGCACCTGGTCGAGCGGCTCGTCGGCGCCGAGATCGCGCGGACGATCCAGTTCGTCATCGAGTACGACCCGGAGCCGCCGCAGGGCCCGCTCGACTGGTCGAAGCGGCCGTACGGGGACCTCAAGCCGTTGCTGGAACACACACTGAACGACGCGCTCGCGGACGAACCCGCCCTGAGGGACAAGCTGCTCGCGCACACCGGGCAGTGAGGGGCGGCCATCCGGGTGAGAAACCGCCGAAACGGGGACAGCGCCGGGTTACATTCTGGTCATCCGTCCAGGTGATAGGTGGTCCGTGGAGTTCCAGGTGCTCGGCCCGCTCGGGGCCTCCGTCCCGCTCCCGTCGGCGGCTCAGCCCCGGCGGGTGCTCGCCGTGCTCCTGACCAGGCCGAACGAGTTCGTCCACCGGGACACCCTCGTGGACGAACTCTGGCCGCGGGACCCGCCGTCGAGCGCCGCCGCGGTCGTGCAGATGGCGATTTCCAAGCTGCGCAAGGCGTTGTCACCCGGAGTGCCGGTGGACGACGTCCGGCAGCGGCTGCGGGCGGGCCGTGGCGGGTACCGGCTGACGGTGTCGGAAGGGGAGCTGGACGTCACCGGTTTCTCCGGACTGGCCGCCGCTGCCGCGACCGCGACCGGCGCCGAACGCAGGGCGCTGCTCGAACGGGCACTGGGGTTGTGGCGCGGCCGGGCGTTCGCCGACGTCCCGGCCGGTCCGCTGGTGGAGGCGCACCGGCTGTGGCTCGAAGACCAGCGGTGTTCCGTACTGGGCAAACTCGTGGAGCTGGAGTTGGCGGCCGGAGACCACAAAGCGGTCGCCGACCGGTTGGGACCGGAGCTGGCCACTCGGCCGGGTGACGAGCGCCTGTCCGGGTGGCTCGCCGAGGCGCTGCACGGACTCGGACGGCGGGACGCCGCACTGGCCGTCCTCGACAGGTGCCGTCAGGCGCTGTGGGAGCAAGCCGGTGTCTCACCGGGGGAGGGCCTGCTCGCGATCCACCGCCGGATCGCCGGAACGGGCTGGTCGGCGGGCGGCCCACCGTGCCGTCTTCCCCTGGCGACACCGGATTTCACCGGCAGGGCGGACGAACTCGCGGACGTCGTCCGCGCACTGCGGACTCCCGCGCCGGTCGTCGTGCACGGCGCGGCGGGAGCGGGCAAGAGCGCGCTGGCCGTCCAAGCCGCCTGGCGGATGCGCAAGCGGTTCCCGGACGGTCAGCTCGTCGCCGACCTGCGGGAGACCGGCGACGTGCTCGCGGGATTCCTTCGCGCGCTCGGCCTCGCGGACACGGAACTCCCCGCCGACCGGGCCGGGTTGATTTCGTTGTGGCAGAGCCACACCGCGGACCGGCGACTGCTGGTGGTCCTCGAGAACTGCCGGTCCGAGGCCGAGGTTCGGCCGTTGCTGCCGAGCGGTCCCGGTTGCGCGACGATCGTCACGACGCGACGACGGCTGGCCGGGCTCGTCGGCGCGAAGCCGGTCGAGGCCGGTCCGCTGTCCTACGCCGAAGCGCGCGCACTGCTCGGTGCGATCGCCGGGGAGGAGCGGCTGTCCGCCGAACCCGACGCCGTCCGCCGGGTGCTGGCCTGCTGCGACGGGCTCGCGCTGGCCGTGCGGGTGGCGGGGATGAAGCTGGTGCAGCGGCCGAGACTGCGGGTCGCCGAGTTCGCGACGCGGCTGGAGAACGAGCGCCTGCGCCTCGACGAACTCGCCGTCGGAGACCTGGCGGTCCGCCCGGTGCTCGCCGAAGCCCTCGCCGAGCTTTCGCCGGGGCAGCGAAACTCCTTGCGATTGCTCACTTTTCCCGGCGCGACCGAGGCCGCCGACTGGTTCGCGACGGCTCTGCTGGGCTGTTCGTCTCGGCAGGCGGCCGATCTGCTCGACGAACTGGCGGACGATCATCTGCTGCGGGCCGAGCCGGATCAGGCCGGTTTCCTCCGGTACCGGCTGCCGGGACTGGTCCGGCTCGCGCACCGGGAACCGCCGGATCCCGTAGCGCTCCGGCGTGCGCTGACGGTCATGGCGGCTTTGGCCGAACACGCGTCCGCCGTACTCGGCGCCGAGTACCCGCCGCCCCGGCCCTTCGACGCGCCGGCGGTGGCTTCGGATCGGGTCGCGGCCGATCCGATCGGCTGGCGCGCCACGGAGTCCGCGAACCTCGCGCTCGCCGTCCGGACCGCGAAGAACCACGGCTGGACCGAGCTGACCGCGCGGCTGGCCGACGCCTACAGCGACCTCGTCGGTCCCCGGAACGGGGGTTCGCCCGCCTGGCTCGGCTTCGACATCGTGCGCGCTCGTCTCGACCTTCCCGCCGAGGCCGAGAAACTCTTGAAGCTCGGGCATTCCCACGCCGACGCGGGGGATCTGGCACGGGCGAGGACGTGTTTCTCACTGGCCGAGGCCCGGTTCCGCTCCTCGGGCGATCCGCGGGGGACCGGGGCCGCGCTCGTCGCGCTCGCCGACGTCGACGCTGATTCCGGCCGGACCCACTCGGCGGTCGGCGCGCTGCGGGAGGCGCTGGACCTGTTGCGGGATTGCGGTGACCTCGCCGGGCAGGCGATGGCGTCGTCCCAGTTCGGGTCGCTCTGGGACGACCTCGGCGACTTCCGGCTGGCGAAGGAATGCTTCGACGCGAGTCTGCTCCTTTCGCTGCATTGCGAGGACAGGCAGCAGCACGACCGATCCGCCAAGCGGTACGCCGACGTCCTCCGGCGGCACGATCGCCTGGACGAGGCCGGTGATCTGCTGACGAGCGCGCTGAGCGGCACCCGCAGCTCGCGTGAACGCCACTGGGAGGCGCACGTCCTGCGCAGTCTCGGTGATCTCCACGCGAAGGCGGGCGACGCGGGGGAGAGCGAACGCTGTCTTTCGCGTTCGCTGGAGCTGTTCGAGGACGTCGGGCATCGGCACGCCGCCGCGTACACGCATCGGAGTTTCGGCGAGTCTCTGCGGCTTGCGGGCGAGCACGCCCGGTCGGCGGAGCATCTGGGACTCGCGATGAGCACCTTCCGCGAGCTCGGTGACCGCCGGGGCGGCGGATACGCCTTGCTCAGCTTCGGGCGTCTACGGGCGGACGAAGGCGTCGCGACCGAAGCCGCCGAAGGGCTTCGTACCGCCGCGGGGCTGTTCCGTGAACTGGGATTCCCGGTGTGGGAATTGCGCGCGCTCAAGGACCTTTCCGCCGTCGACACGGGCGGACGCCAGCGGGATCGGGCTCGTGAAGCCTTGACGAAGATCCGCTTCGGCGTGACCCCGGCATAGCCCGGCGAGGGACCACAGGCCGCCGAGTTTGGCGAAGTTATGGCCCCGGTGTGTTGACTCTCGCTCAGGTGAGCGGACTTCGCGCCGCCGCGAAATCGCGGAACTGGGGGTGGCGGCGCGTGCTCGTGGCCGGGTGACGCCTTCCGAGGGCAGGAGGCGTCACCCGGTTCGCCGGTTAGGCCGCGTCCTGGTCACGGACGTGCAGAAGCGCGTCCGCGTCGGCGAGGATCTCTTGGTCGAGCGGGAAGTAGCCCTGCCGCTGAACAGGGTCGGTCCGGACGCTCGCGGGCGGGACATCGGACGCGGGGAGCAGGGCCCAAGGCGTGGTGACGTGTTTCTGCAGAAACCCTTCGTAGGTCTCGGCTTCGGGTTCGTGAAGCGCTATGGGCTCGCAACTGCCCAGGCTGGTCGCCACGAAGGTGTAGCGATCGCCGAGCAGCGGAGCCACCAATGCGCCGGCGGGGAACCAGGTGACGTCCGTTCCGGCCATGCGCATCGTGCTCGACTGGCGGCGCAGGTGGAGGTTGTGGGCGAAGACCAGCGTCCTGCCACGTCCGGATTCGGCGGCGCGGATCTCCAGCAGATTCCGCGCCATGATGGCGTCCCGGGTCGCGACCAGGGGCATGTACCGCTCGCTCGGCTCCAGGGGTTCGGCGCATTGCCTGTGGTAGCGCAGCAGATCGATCCCCGCCATGAGGTGGAGTTCCGCCCGCGACCACGCGTCCGTGGTCGGTTCCGGTTTCCGCGAACGGAGCGTGGCGAGCAGGTCGGCCGCGATCGCGCGCAGCCGATAGGCGTCCGCCGTTGCGCCGACCGACGAAGCCGCGTCCATGACGGCTTCGGTGCGGCTCCAGCGTTCGTCGTCGCCCGCCGGACCCGCGATGTCGACGTCGAGTCCGAGGAAGTCGCGGGCGTACTCGAGGTAGCGCCGCGGGCTGGGCGCGGAGGTGTTCTCGGTCTGGGTGTCGAAGCCGTGGAAGGAAAGGCGTTCCGCGGGAGTGCGGCCGTCGTTGTACTCGCGCATCCACGCGATCAGCCGCCGGTTCGCCTCCACCGTGCCGAAGACGTGGGTGAAGCCCTCGCTCATCGCGAGGTCGAGCGTTCCGGTCCCGTCCTGGACGTAGTCGTTCGCGACGAGCGCGGCGACACGATCGGTTTCGAGGGCGATCGAGCGGAAGCCGCGGTCGACGAGCTGGGCGAACAGTGCGTTGCGGACCTCGGCGAAGACCGGCGTCGCGTGCGTCGGCTCGCCCAGGCCGAGCAGGTCGCAGGAAGGGGTCACGAAGTCTCGGATGTCTTGACTCATGAGGTTCAAGCGTATCGTTGATGTCGCGGTTGAAACTTTAATCGTGTTTCGGGTGTTGGGGTGCCGGGAAGCTTCAAACGTGGGTTAGGTGTGGGCTGGGTGGTCGTGTCGCGCGTGAAGGCCTCCTTCACGCGGCTCAGCCGAGGAAACTCGACCTTCACGCCACCCCGAAGTACATGAAGGCCCCCTTCACTGCGCCTAGCGCAAGGAAGGGGCCTTCATGTACAGCAAAGGTCTGCCCCCGGACCACTCGTCGCGAGGGGCGAGGCGAGCGGGGTGGTTCTCCCGGTGGCGCAATAAATCCACTTTCGAATAGCTGGCTCCCCATTCATTCTTCCGCTATAAACTTAAAGAACCCTTCGCGCGCGAAGGTGCTTCGCCCGCGAAGCAGCGCTTCGCGGGAATGCGCGAGCGCAAGTTATCAACACTTGAGGTGAATTACCGCGTGGCAATCACTGCGCGGCCGGAGTTCCGCTCTACTTTGTTCCGCATGGTTGAGAAGGATTCGACGGCGCGGACCCGGGAACTGGGCCACCGCATGAAGGCGTTCCGGCAGCGCAGGCACTTCAGCGGAGCCGACGTCAGCCGCCGTAACGGCTGGTTGCAGAGCAAGGTCACGAGGTGGGAACAAGGACTGCGCGAGCTGTCCGTGGTGGACGCGGCGCTGTACCTCGCGAGCTGCGGCGAGGCGGAGCCCGAGCGCGACCTGTTGCTGGAACTGACGCAGCCCGGCGGAGACCTGTACTGGGTACGGCCGTACTTCGACGAGCTCGTCGAACCGACACAATCCTTGGCGATACAGGAGAATCTCGCGCACACCATCGTGCGCTACGAGTCGCTGACGCTCCCCGGGCTGCTGCAGACCGAACCGTACGCCCGCACCGCCTACGAGCTGATCGGCAACCGCGGCCAGGCTCAACTGGACCAGGCCGTGAACGCCCGGATGGACCGGCAGCGGCTGCTGCGACAGGATCGTCCGCCGCGGTGCCGGTTCCACATCCACGAACGCGCGTTGCGGTCCGTCGTCGGCGGTCCCCGGATCATGCACGAGCAGCTGCTCCACCTGGTCCTGTCGGCGAACCTGCCCTATTGCTCCATCCGGATCGTCCCGGAAAGCAACGAAGTCGGCAGAACCATCGAGAATTCTTTCACCATCATGGAATTCACGGAGCATCCGGCGGTGGTGTACACGGATTCCTACGCGGCCGGAATGTTCATCGACGACAGGGTGGCTGTCGAAGCGTATTATTCGCTTGTCGCGCGCCTGGAAAGCGATACCCTGACCGAAGAAAGGTCCCGTCAGGTCCTCGCCGAATGGGCGGACCGGTACGACCGGATGGACGAGTGACCCGATCCGGGGTTTCCCGTCGCCTCTTCCTGGGGTAATCGTTCCGGGTAGCCGAGGAGAAGGAGGACGTGGTGACGAAGACGCAGGACGGTGCCCTGGTCGCCGAGGCGGAGATCGAGCGGAAGTACGACCTGGCGGCGGACAGGCCCATCCCGCCGCTGGTCCCGGCCGGTCCCGTGACGAACCAGGCCGATCCGAGGGTCGACGTCCTCGACGCCACGTACTTCGACACCGCCGACTTCCGGCTCGCGCAGGCGGGCATCACGCTGCGGCGCAGGCTCGGCGGAAGCGACGAGGGCTGGCATCTCAAACTGCCCGTCAGCGCGGACAAACGCGAGGAACTCCGGCTCCCGCTGTCGGGCAAGCCGGACAAGGTGCCCGGCGCGCTGGCGAAACTGGTCCGGGCGCACACCCTCGGCGCCAAACTCGTCCAGGCCGCGCACCTGCGCACCGAACGCACGTCGTATGCCCTGCTCGACGCGAAAGGGCGCGAGGTCGCGACGCTGACCGACGACGTCGTCACCGGCGAGGCGGGCGGGGAGAAGGCGCACCTCGACCGCTGGCGGGAGCTCGAAATCGAACTCACACCCGGCACCGATCCGAAAGTGCTCGACAGTCTGGACAGGGCTGTCGTGAAGGCAGGTGCGGAGCGGTCGCGGTGGCCGTCGAAGCTCCGGCGGCTGACCGACGACCTCGTGCCGTCGTCCGGGGGAGCGTCCGGCTCGGTACTGGTGGACTACTTCGCTGAACAGCTGGACGCGCTGCGCCGCAACGACGTCGGGGTCCGCCGGGACGTCGAAGACGCGGTGCACCAGATGCGGGTCGCGAGCAGGCGGCTGAGGAGCGGCTTGAAAACGTTCCGCCGCTCCCTGGACGCCGACGTCGCGAACGGGCTCGCCGTCGAACTCCGCTGGCTCGGTGGCGAACTCGGACCGGCACGGGACACCGAGGTGATGGCCGCGCGGTTGCACGAAGAGGTCACGGCGCTTCCTGCCGAACTGGTGCTGGGCAACGTCGAGCAGTTGATGACGCGGCACTTCGCCCGCGAGGCCGAAGAAGCCAAGGCACGGGCCGTCCGGGCGCTCGACAGCGAGCGATACACGGACCTGTTGCGATCACTGGAAAAGCTCGTCGCCAAGCCGCGGAAGATCAAGGACGGCAAGAAAGAGCTGCGCAAGGCGGTCGCGCGTTCGGAGCGGAAGCTGCGAGAGGCGGTCGCGGCGGCGAGCGGACTCGAGCCCGGCCCGGAGCAGGACGCCGCGCTGCACGAGGTGCGCAAGAAGGCGAAGCGTGCCCGGTACGCCGCGGACACGGTCCGCCCGGTGACCGGCAAGAAGCTTCGAAAATGGCGAAAGAACGTCAAGGCCGTGCAGACCACCCTCGGTACGCATCACGACGTCGTGGTGACCCGGGAGGCGCTGCGGCTTCTCGGTCTCCGCGCCTACGCCGAGGCCGAAAACGCTTTCACCTACGGCCTCCTGCACGGTCGTTCCGTCGCCGCCGCGGAGGCGGCGCACCGGCGCTTCACCGGGGAATGGCAAGGGCTGAGTAAAGGTTCTCGACCGAAATGGCTCAAATGAGGTAGCCCGGGTTGACCTCCCGCCTCTGGTGAGTACCGTCGGGAGGACTTGGTGGTCTGGAGAGAGGCGCCCCCAATGTTGCCTGGCCAGCGCGTACCCGGCGAACCGCCGCCCCTGGCCGTGACCACCAGCCGCCGCGATGACGGCGTCATCGTCCTCACCGCGGTGGGGGAGATCGACGCGGCCACGATCGGGCGGTTCCGCACCGAACTCACCGGTGCGTGTGGCACGGGTAGGCAAGTGATCCTCGATCTCTCCGGCGTCGGCTTCCTCAGTTGCGCCGGACTGCACGCGCTCGAGGAGGCCAACGCCGCGGCACTGCGGTTCTCGGTGATCGTCAAAACCGCTTTGGTGTCAAGGATCCTGGATGTCAGCGGGGTAGGAGCCGACCTCGATGTCCGGTGGGACGTCGAGGACGTGCGGCTCTAGGCCGTGTCCTGTAAGTCTAGCCGTTCGGTTCGACGTCTTCCGCGCTGACTTCCGGCAGCAGACCACGCCAGCGTGGGTTGCGCAGGCAGCCCGCCTCGGTCCAGCCGCCGAAGACGACCTCACCGACGATGGTCGGCCGCGACCAGTGTGCGTCTCGTGCCTGTTTGTCCGGCACGGAGTCGAACGGGGATGTCTTGCGCTCCAAGCGGAACAGCCGCCGGGACAGTTCCTCCAACTCGTCGGCGGCGAAGCCGACGCCGACGTTTCCGATGTACCGCAAGCCGTCCTCGTGCGGGACGCCGAGTAACAGCGAACTGAACGTGCGCGCCCGGCTGCCGCCACCCGGCCGCCAGCCGCCCAGCACCACCTGCTGGACCCTGGTCCCGGTGATGGAAAGCCAGTCCCCGGTCCGTTTTCCCGGGTGGTAGGCGGAGTCGGCCCGTTTGGCGACGATGCCGGCGAGCCCGTGTTCGCGGGCCGCCCGCGCGACCGCACCGCCGTCCCCGAGGTAGTACCGGGGGACCTGCCAGTGCGGCCCGGCGAGACCGATTTCGTCGAGCAGCTCCCGCCGTTCGACGTAGGACGAGTCGACACAGGAACGACCGTCGAGATGCAGAAGATCGTCGACCAGGTAGAACGCCGGATACCGGGCGGTGAGCCGCTTCGCGGAGGTCTTCGTCGCCCGGGCGCGGTGCCCGAGCCCTTCCGGACTCGGCTTCCCGCCGTCGAAGACGACGATTTCTCCGTCGAGGAAGACTTCCGTGGCACCGAGCTGCTCGCCCAGCCCGCGGAACTCGGGGTACAGGCCGGTGACGTCGTCCCCCGAATCGTCGTACGCGGTGATCCGGCCGCCGGACACGCGGATCAGGGTGCGGCGCCCGGACCAGTCGAATTCGTAGGCCCATTGCGCGTCTTCGCCGGTGGAGGGGAGACGTCCCGGTTTGGTCAGCATCGGAGCGATGAACGAGGGGAGTTCCACGCGCCCCGGTTCGGCGGGATCGAGCCGTTTCAGCAGCCAGCCGCGATCGTTGTCGTCCTTCTTCACATTGAGGAACAGGTATTTCCCGCGAGCCCGTTTCCCGTGGAAGACGACCTCGACCTTGTGGTTGTTGAAGTGCAGTGTTTCGTACCGGCCGGTGTCCCAGATCGTCATGGTGCCACCGCCGTATTCGCCGGCGGGTATTTCGCCTTCGAAGGTGAGGTATTCCATCGGGTGGTCTTCGGTGTGCACGGCGAGGCGTTCGAGATCCGGCGACATCGGCAGGCCCTTGGGCACCGCCCAGGAGACCAGCACGCCGTCCCGTTCGAGCCTGACGTCCCAGTGCAGGCTGCTCGCGTGGTGTTCCTGGATGACGAAGAGATCGTCGGACCCGGTCTCCCCGTCGCGCTCAGGAAGGGGTTCGGGAGTCCGCCCCGGTCTGCGCTTACGGCGGTAGTCGCCGAGTTTCTCCGCCATGGTCGGCCAGCGCACCCCTCTCCGGATCCGGTCACGCAAGCCTAGCGCCGTTCACGGTCCACACGGGCGACGAAGGCCCCTTTTCCCACCGTGAAAGTGGGAAAAGGGGCCTTCGTGCCGACAGTTCCGACAGGAGTTCAGTCGGTTTCGGCCAGCGCCTCGGCGAACTGGGCCGCGTACAGCCGCGAGTACGCACCACCGGTGAGCAGCAGTGTTTCGTGATCGCCCTGCTCGACGATCGAACCGTTCTCCATGACGAGGATGACGTCCGCGTCCCGGATGGTCGAGAGCCGGTGCGCGATGACGAAACTCGTCCGTCCCTCGCGCAGCGAATTCATCGCCCGCTGGATCAGCACCTCGGTCCGCGTGTCGACCGAACTGGTGGCCTCGTCGAGGATGAGGATCGCGGGCTTCGCCAGGAACGCCCGCGCGACGGTGATCAGCTGTTTCTCACCGGCGCTGACCGTGCCGCCCTCGTCGTCGATGACGGTGTCGTAGCCGTCGGGCAGGGTGCGGACGAACCGGTCGACGTGGGTCGCCTTCGCCGCCGCGACGATCTCCTCCTGCGTGGCCCCCGCGGAACCGTAGGCGATGTTCTCCGCGATCGTGCCGCCGAACAGCCACGCGTCCTGCAGCACCATGCCGGTCTTGGACCGCAGGTCCTCGCGATCCATCTCGGCGATGTCGACACCATCGAGGGTGATCCGGCCGCCGTCGAGTTCGTAGAACCGCATGAGCAGGTTGACCAGCGTGGTCTTCCCCGCGCCGGTCGGGCCGACGATGGCCACCGTGTGCCCCGGTTCGACGGTGAGCGACAGGTCCTCGATGAGCGGCGTGTCCTCGGTGTACCGGAACGACACGTGCTCGAACTCGACCTGGCCGCGCACGTTCGCGACCCGCGCGGGTTCGGCGGGCTCCGGCTCCTGCTCGTCCGCGTCGAGCAACGCGAAGACCCGCTCAGCGGACGCGATCCCGGACTGCAGCAGGTTCGCCATGCTGGCGATCTGCGTGACCGGCTGGCTGAACTGCCGCGAGTACTGGATGAACGCCTGGACGTCGCCGAGCGACAGCGTCCCCGACGCCACCCGCAGCGCGCCGATCACGGCCACCAGCACGTAGCTCAGGTTGCCGATGAACATCATCGCGGGCTGGATGGTGCCCGAGATGAACTGCGCCTTGAAGCTCGCGTTGTACAGCGTGTCGTTGTGCTCGCGGAAGACCTCCTCGGCTTCCTCTCGGCGGCCGAACACCTTGACCAGCGAGTGTCCGGTGTACATCTCCTCGATATGCGCGTTGAGCCGCCCGGTGGTGGACCACTGCTTGATGAACTGCGGCTGCGCCTTCTTGCCGATCTTGGCCGCGACGATCACCGAAGCCGGCACCGAAAGCAGCGCGACCAGCGCCAGCACCGGCGAGATGACGAACATCATCACGAGCACGCCGACGACCATCAGCACCGACGACACGATCTGCGCGAGGGTCTGCTGCAGGGACAGCGCGAGGTTGTCGATGTCGTTGGTCGCCCGGCTCAGCACCTCGCCGCGCGGCTGGCGGTCGAAGTAGCTGAGCGGGAGCTTGGCGAACTTCTCCTCGATCCGTTCCCGCAGCTCGAACACGGCCCGCTGGACCAGGTTCGTGGTCAGCCGGGCTTGCAGCAGCGAGAAGAACGACGCCACGATGTAGAGCAGCAGGACCCACATCAGGACCTGGCCGACGGCGTCGATGTCGATCCGCTGGCCCGGCACGAAGTCGATCCCGGAGTACAGGTCGGCGAGGGTGGTGTTGCCCTCCGCCCGCAGCCCGGCGATGACCTGATCCTTGCTCACCGTCGGCGGCATGTCCTTCGCGACGACGCCCGCGAAGATCAGGTCCGTCGCCATGCCGAGGATCTTCGGGCCGATGACACTCAGCGTGACGCTGGCGATGCCGAAGAGTAGAACCCCGTACAGCATGGCGCGCTGCGGTTTCAGCAGGCGCAGCAGGCGTTTCAGTGAGCCCTTGAAGTCCAGGGCCTTCTCGCTGGACTGCCCGCCCATGAAGGCGGCGGGCCCGCGGGCGAAGCCGCCTCCGCCGGGGCCGGGCCCTCGTGCCGCGCTCGCGCGCTCACCCACCGGTTTGGCCGGAGCGCTCGCGGGTTCCGTCGTGGATTCGGGCGCGCTCATCAGGCGGCCTCCTGCTCGGTCAGCTGGGACAGCACGATCTCCCGATAGGTTTCGTTGCCGTCCATGAGTTCGGTGTGCGTTCCGCTGCCGACGACACGGCCTTCGTCGAGCACGACGATGCGGTCCGCGTGGCGGATCGTGCTGACCCGCTGCGCGACGATCACCACGGTCGCCTCGGCGGTCTCGGCCACCAGCGCCCGCCGCAGCGCGGCGTCGGTCGCGTAGTCGAGTGCGGAGAAGGAGTCGTCGAAGAGGTAGATCTCGGGGCGCCGCACCAGCATCCGCGCGATGGCGAGCCGCTGCCGCTGTCCGCCCGAGACGTTGGTCCCGCCCTGGGCGATGGGGGCGTTCAGGCCCTCGGGCATCTGCTCGACGAAGTCCTTGCCCTGGGCCACTTCCAGGGCGTGCCACAGTTCCTCGTCGGTGGCGTCGGTCTTGCCGTAGCGGAGGTTGCTCGCGACCGTCCCGGCGAACAGGTACGGCTTCTGCGGCACCAGCCCGACGGCGTCGGACAGCACGGCCGGATCCAGCTCCCGGACGTCGACGTCGTCGACGCGCACCGAGCCGTCGGTGGCGTCCATCAGCCGGGGGATCAGGTTCAGCAGCGTGGTCTTCCCGCTGCCCGTGCTGCCGATGATCGCGGTCGTCTCACCGGGCCTGGCCAGCAGCGAGATCTCCTGCAGCACCGGCTTCTCGGCGCCGGGGTAGCGGAATTCCACATCGGACAGTTCGAGCCGTCCGTGCACCTCGCCGGGGCTGACCGGGTTCGCCGGGAGGACGACGCTGGTGTGCGTGTCGAGCACCTCGGTGATGCGCTCGGCGCTGACCTCGGCGCGCGGCACCATCATGAACATGAAGGTGGCCATCATGACCGCCATCAGGATCTGCATCAGATAGGACAGGAACGCGGTGAGCGCGCCGATCTGCATGCTGCCGTCTTCGATGCGCAGCCCGCCGAACCACAACACGGCGACGCTGGAGGCGTTCATCACGAGCATGACGATGGGGAACATCAGCGCCATGAGCCTGCCGACGATCAGGGAGACGTCCAGCAGTTCGGTGTTCGCCTTGGTGAACCGGCGCCGCTCGTGGGTGTCCTTGACGAAGGCCCGGATCACCCGGATGCCCATGATCTGCTCGCGCAGGATCTGGTTGATCTTGTCGATGCGCTCCTGCATCAGCCGGAACGCCGGCCGCATCTTCGCGATGATGATCCCGACCGCGGCACCGAGGATCGGCACCACGACCACGAGCAGCCAGGAGAGGGTGACGTCCTGGTTCAGCGCCATGATGATGCCGCCGAAACACATGATCGGCGCGGACACCACGAGGGTGAAGGACATCAACGTCAGCATCTGCACCTGCTGGACGTCGTTGGTGGTGCGGGTGATCAGCGACGGCGTCCCGAAGTGGCCGACCTCGCGGGCGGAGAAGTCCTGGACCCGGTGGAAGATCGCGCCGCGGACGTCGCGGCCGACCGCCATCGCGGTGCGGGCGCCGAAGTAGACGGCGCCGATCGAGCACGCGATCTGCACCAGCGACACCAGCAGCATGACGCCGCCGACGCCGAGGATGTACTCCATGTCGCCCTTGACCACGCCGTGATCGATGATGTCGGCGTTCAGCGTGGGCAAGTAGAGCCCGGCGAGGGTCTGGACGAACTGCAGCAGCACGATCAGCCACAGTTCTCGCCGGTACGGGCGCAGGTGAATGCGCAACAGCTTCGTCAGCACAACGGTTTCTCCCCCAGTGGTGGGTAGGGTGTTACTGCTTCTTCGGTTTTTTCACCGGTTCGGGTCGGGTGAGCGACGGGATGCCCTGCGAGGCCTCGCGCAGGAGGGCCTCGACGGTTTCCAGGAAGGGCTCGGCACCCTCGTGCATCAGCCAGTTGAAGAACGCCGTCTTCACCGCAGACTCCACGATGGCCGCCATCAGTCTCGCGTTCAACGCGTTTTCCGCACCGGCGCCCGCCCGCTCCAGGATTCCCTCGGCCAGTACCCGCTCGACGGTGGCGTGCGCCTTGAGGAACTCGCCGTGCACCGACGGGTGCAGGATCATCGATCGCGCGACCTGCACCGTGTCGCGGTTCGGCTCGCCGTCACGGCCGTAGGTCTCCAGCGTCGCCGCGCTGACCGCTTCCCACAGCGGCTCTTCGGGCGGCCGTTCGCGCAGCGCCTCCAGCACCCGTTCCTGCCGTTCGACGATGAACGAGCAGATCGCCTCCTCCTTGCTGGAGAAGTAGTTGTTGAACGTGCGAGGGGAGACGCCGACGGCGTTGGCGATGTCCTCGACGCGGACCTGTTCGACGCCCTTCTCGGCGGCGAGTTTGAGCGCTGCCTCGCTCATGGCTCGACGGGCCGCGCGTTTCTTGCGTTCGCGCAGTCCGAGAGGGGCGGTGGAGTCGGGTGGCACGACCGAGAGGATAGGCAAAAGTTGCGGGGCACGCAAATTTATGCGCACTCCGCACTTTTCGGACATCCCCCGTGGTGCAGGACACTCAAGATGAGCCGAATGGCCTAGTGCACACCGCTCACCTGCCGTAACGCTTTCGTGTCCACGTCACAGCCAGCTGTTGAACAGAAACCGGCTGTGGACACGGATAGTTACTTCTGCTTGCATGGCCGTCGTTGTGCTGGGGAGTGCGACACGGGTCCGGGTATGCGAAGAGAAAGAAGTGGAAGCACATGGTGACGCGGGCTCGAGGCTTGCTTGACCGCTCACGGGTTCTTCTGGACCGTTCCAGGGTCGCCGCGGCGCAGTTCCTCGCCGCCCCGCCCCGGCACGCTCCGTCGGCTCCGCCCGCCGAACCGGTGGTGGAACAGCGGCCTGCCGTGGAAGCGCCGGACGCGGGCGCGCTCGCCGGCGTCTGTTCCAATGTCGCGCTGCGCGACCTCAACCTGCTCGACCAGCTGCTCGCGCAGCTGGAGACGATGGAGGCGGGGGAGGACAACTCCGACCGTCTCGCCGAGCTCTACCGGCTCGACCACCTGGCGACCCGCTTGCGGCGCAACGCCGAGAACCTGCGCGTGCTCGCCGGCCGGGACGCCGACGACACGACCGCCGGGATCTCGTCCGTGCTCGACGTGATGCGGGCCGCGATGTCGTCGATCGACCACTACTCGCGGATCACGATCGGCCGTGTCGTTTCGCTCGGCGTCGTCGGTTTCGCCGCCGAGGACGTCAGCCGGATCCTCGCGGAACTGTTCGACAACGCGGCGAACCAGTCGTCGCCGAGTTCCCCGGTCAGTGTCAGCGCGCATCTCACCGAACAGGGGAGCGTGCTGATCCGCATCGAGGACGAGGGCATCGGCATGCCGCCGGATCGCCTCGCGGCACTGAACGAGCGCCTGGCCGCCGGTCCGGTGCTCGACGACGATTCGGTGCGGCACATGGGACTCGCCGTCGTCGGCAGGCTCGCCGACCGGCACGAGATCACCGTCAAACTCGACCGCCGTACCCCGCACGGCACGGTCGCCACCGTGCTGCTGCCGGTCCCGGTGGTCTCGGAACTGGCCGAGAAGCAGTGGTCCGGTTCGCAGACCGTGGTGCTGCCGCAGACCAGGATCACCAACGGAGCGCCCGTGGGAAACCCCGTCGCGACGCCGTCCGGGCTGCCCAGGCGCCGCCCGGCCACGACGGAACCCGCGCCGGAACCGGAACGCAAGCCCAGCCCGCGTCCGCGCACGGCCTTCCAGCCGCCCGCCGACGGCGGCACCACGGCGAGCGGCCTCCCGCGCCGGGTTTCCCGCAGTATCAGGACTTTGCCCGACGAACCGGCCCCGCCGACCATCCCGCCCGCCGACGCGGCGGACGGGCACGAGGCGCTGCTGGCCGACCTCGACGCCTTCAGCGACGGCGAGCGTGCCGCCCTCGATGACCGGCACGAGCGTGAGACCGGAGGAAACACCCAGTGACCGCCCAGGACGCGACCACGGATTTCACGTGGCTGCTCGACGACTTCGTGCGCAAGGTGCACGGTGCCAGTCACGCGCTGATCATGTCCGTCGACGGTTTCCCTTTGACTGCTTCGGAATCGGTGTCCAGTGACGACGCCGAGCAGCTCGCCGCCATCGCGAGCGGCCTGCTCAGCCTCGCGGGCAACAGCGCCGCGCTGTTCGGCAAGGGCAACTGCGAGCAGATCATCATCCGGCTCACCCGCGGGTACTTCCTGTTCATGGGGATCGGCGCCGAGGCCGGGCTCGCGGTGCTCACCGAGCCGGACTGCGACATGAAGGTCGTCGCCTACGAGATGACCCAGTTCATCACCAACGCCGGTCACGCCCTCACCCCCGAGGTGCGAGCGGGACTCCGGCAGGTCCTGACCGCCCGACGGCCGCAGGCCTGAGAATCCGGAGAAGGAAGGGATGACCGTGTCCAGCGATCAAGCTCCGGACCGGCCGGTCAAGATGCGCAGCCGCAGAATCCGGCCGTACGCGCTGACCGGCGGCCGCACCAAGAGCAGCCAGCTGCTCCTGGTGGAGACCCTGATCTCGGTTCCGCGCTACGACCCATCGCTGGCCGAGGCGCTGATGCCCGAATCGCGCTCGCTGTACGAGCGCGCCCGCGAACGCTCGTCGATCGCCGAGCTTTCGGTGGGACTGGACCTGCCTTTGGGCGTGGTCCGCGTGCTCATCGGCGACCTCGCCACCCAGGGTGCCGTCTTCGTGCATCCGACGGCCCACGCTTACAACCACGATACGAATGTGCTCGAGAGGATCCTCGATGGACTCAAGCGCCTCCCGGTCTGACGCCGATCTTCTCGCCATCTCCGCCAAGATCGTGGTCGCCGGTGGATTCGGCGTTGGCAAGACGACGTTCGTCGGCTCCGTCTCCGAGGTCCCGCCCCTGAGCAACGAGGCCTGGATGACCGAGGCGGGTGCCGGGGTCGACGAGCTCGTGCCGCCGGGGACCAAATCCACCACCACGGTCGCGATGGACTTCGGCCGCATCACCCTGCGCGAAGACCTGCTCCTGTACCTGTTCGGCACGCCCGGGCAGGCCCGGTTCTGGTTCCTCTGGGACGACCTCTCGCGCGGCGCGCTCGGCGCTGTCGTGCTGGTCGACACCAGCCGGATCGACCAGTCGTTCGCCGCGATCAACTACTTCGAGAACGACTCCGAGCTGCCGTTCATCGTCGCGGTCAACCAGTTCGAGGGGATGCCGGTGCACGACCTCGAAGAGGTGCGCGACGCGCTGGCGCTGTCCCCGGACATCCCGCTGGTCACCTGTGACGCCCGCGACCCGAAATCGGCGGTCGAGACGCTGCAGGAACTGGTGTCCCACACGTTGTCCCTCGCGGTGGTCTCCGGGCCCGGCCGCGAATTCGCCCTCAGCTGACCAGTTCCGGGAGGAATGTCGAGCATGCGCAAGGTTCTGATCGTCGGTGCCGGGCAGTCGGGGTTGCAACTCGCCTTGAGCCTGCTGGACCACGACTACGACGTCACGGTGATGTCGGCGCGGACGCCGGACGAGATCCGGTCCGGCAAGGTGATGTCGACCCAGTGCATGTTCCACTCCGCCCTGCAGCACGAGCGGGACCACAAGCTGAACCTGTGGGAGGAAGAGACCGTCCGGGTCGAAGGACTCGGCGTGTCCATCGCGGGACCGGACTCCAGCCGCGTGCTGGACTGGTTCGCGCCGCTGGAGCACTACGCGCAGTCGGTGGACCAGCGGGTGAAGATGGCGGCCTGGCTGGAGCTGGTGGAGGACCGCGGCGGCAAGGTCGTCATCCACGGCGTCACCACCTCGGATCTCGCGCCGCTGGCGAAGCTCTACGACCTCGTCGTCGTCGCGGCGGGCAAGGGTGAGCTGGTCCAGCTGTTCGACCGGATCCCGGAACGCTCGCCGTACACCGAGCCCCAGCGCGCGCTTTCGCTGGCCTACGTGCACGGCCTCGAGCCCCGGCCCGAGCATTCGGACAAGGCCGCGGTGCGCTTCAACATCATCCCCGGCGTCGGCGAGCTGTTCATGATCCCCGCGTACACGCTGAGCGGGAACTGCGACATCCTCTTCTTCGAGGGCATCCCCGGTGGCCCGCTCGACTGCTGGGGTGACCGGCCTTCGCCGCAGCAGCATCTCGACCGGATCCTGTCGCTGATGAAGCAGTTCCTCCCGTGGGAGTACGACCGTTCGAGGAACGCCGTGCTGACCGACGAGAAGGCGACGCTGGCCGGCGGGTACACCCCGGTCGTGCGGAGCGCGGTCGGCAAGCTGCCGTCCGGGACCGCGGTGCTCGGCATGGCCGACGTCGTCGTGGCCAACGATCCGATCACCGGCCAGGGCTCCAACAACGCGAGCCACTGCGCGGCGTCCTATCTGGACTCGATCCTCGAACACGGGGACAAGCCCTTCGACGAGGCGTGGATGACCGGGGCGTTCGACAAGTACTGGGAGTACGCCCAGCACGTGACGACCTGGACCAACGCGATGCTGCAGCCGCCGCCCCCGCACGTGCTCCAGATCATCGGCGCGGCGGGGGAGAAGCCCGCCGTGGCGACGCGGTTCGCGAACGGTTTCTCCGATCCGACCGACTTCCAGCACTGGTTCTTCGATCCAGCCAAGGCGGAGAAGTACCTGGCCGAGGCCTGATTCGGGAACCGCGGCAGTCCCGCGATCGGGTTCGCGGGACTGTCGCGCTGCGCCTTTTCGGGCTACCGTTGTTACCGAGCGTAAGTACGGTCGGTGACGGCGGTGGAGGTGCGGCTCGATGCGTTCGATGTGGAAGGGCTCGGTGTCCTTCGGGCTGGTGAGCATCCCGATCCAGCTCTACGCGGCCACCGAGAACAAGAACGTCTCGCTGCGCCAGGTGCACGAGGCCGACGGCGGCCGTATCCAGTACAAGCGGTTCTGCACGATCGACGGCGAGGAAGTGCCCTACGCCGAGATCGCCAAAGGCTACGAACTGCCCGACGGCGAGATGGTCGTGCTCACCGACGAGGACATGTCCGAGCTGCCGCTGGCGTCGTCGCGGGCGATCGACGTGCTCGAGTTCGTGCCGCTGGAGTCCATCGACCCGATCCACTTCGACAAGACCTACTACCTCGAACCGCAGAAGAACGCCGTCAAGCCGTACGTGGTCCTGCGTGACGCGCTCCAGAAGGCGAGTCACGTGGCGATCGCGAAGGTCGCCATCCGGCAGCGCGAGACGCTCGCGATCCTGCGGGTGCACAGCGACGTCCTGATGATGACGACGATGCTGTGGCCCGACGAGGTCCGCGTCCCGGACTTCGGTTTCCTGCACGAGGATCCGCCGCAGGTGCGGCCACAGGAGCTGACGATGGCGGGTTCGCTGATCGACTCGCTCTCGGAGCCGGTGTTCGAGCAGGAGAAGTACACCGACTCCTACCGCGAGGCGCTGGAGGCCATGATCGAGGCCAAGGCAGCGGGGAACGAGACGGCGAAACCGAAGGCCGTCGGGGCGAAGGCCGACGTCGTCGACCTCATGGAGGCCCTGCAGGCCAGCGTGAGCGAGGCGAAGAAGACCCGGAAACCGTCGACGGCCAAGAAGGCCACCGCCGCCAAGAAGCCCGCCTCCGGCAAGCGGACCCCGAAGAGCGCCTGACTGTCCTTTGTGGACTGCCGTGCCCGGTGTCACCCTACCGGGTCATGCGACACGCCGCGCGTATGCCAGGATCTGTCGTCCCTCGGTGGTAGTAAGGCAATCGAGGAGAACTTTTCCGAAGCGATCTTCGACGAGATCGCGGGAGGCGGCATGAGCATGGAGTGCGCGTTCTGCGACGGTGGACTCGACCACTGCCACGGAACCCTGGTGGTCCACCTCGAGGGTGGTTTCACCGAATGCAGCGAAGACGGCTGCGTGGACCTCGACTTCGCCCGGCACACGCTGACGATCGACTGCCTCGACGTCGATGGCGGCTGCTCGTGCGCGGAGGTGCGGGTCGAGCTGCTGCTGCGAGCTTCTTGACCGGCGGCCAATACACCAGTCCGGCCTGATTCGGGTGATCGGGACCGATTGCCACTCGAAGGTGTATGCATTCGTGTACATCGTGGCCGGGAATGTGTTAACTATGACGGGGTCCTCCGGCTCTCCCTCCCCCTCGGAGCCGGGGGCCCCTTCACGTCACGGAAACGGGCCGGACCCCCATCGTGGGGGCCCGGCCCGTTTCAGCGCTGGTACCGGTTACGGGTAGGTGCTCAGTACCAGTGTGCGCGACCGCCGATGGCCTTCCCGGTGTTCCCGAGCACGGCCAGGATGATGCCGATGACCGCGAGCGCGATCCCGATCGAGTACAGGACGGGGATGCTGGCGATGACACCGATGACAATCAGGATGACGCCGAGAATGATCACGGGGGCACCTTCTCCTTCGTAGTCGCCCGGCCTAGTTGCCGCCGGGGTGTGCTACTCAGGGGGTTCCCGCTGCGTTCCGCGGGAAACAGGTCCATCCGGCCGTAGTTTTCAGGCATTCGGCCCAGCGGTGGACGCCGCGAGCGCCACGCCCGGGACGTTCACCGTCTCAAACGTGGCGCTCGCGACATCAAACACTCGTGGGTCAGTAGCGGTAGTGGTCCAGCTTGTACGGACCCTCGACGTCCACGCCGATGTACTCGGCCTGGCGCTTGGTCAGCTTCGTCAGCCGGACGCCCAGCGCGTCGAGGTGCAGGCGCGCCACCTTCTCGTCGAGGTGCTTCGGCAGCACGTGGACGTCGGTGGCGTACTCGCCCTGCTTCGTGAACAGCTCGATCTGCGCGATCGTCTGGTTGGTGAAGGAGTTCGACATCACGAAGCTCGGGTGGCCGGTGGCGTTCCCGAGGTTCATCAGCCTGCCCTCGGACAGCACGATGATCGAGTGCGCCTCGCGGTCGGCCGTCGCGGGGAAGACCCACTCGTGCACCTGCGGCTTGACCTCGATCTTCTGGATGCCCGGGATCTTCGCGAGCCCGGCCATGTCGATCTCGTTGTCGAAGTGCCCGACGTTCGCGACGATCGCGTTGTGCTTCATCTTGGCCATCTGGTCGGCCATGATGATGTCGAAGTTGCCGGTGGTGGTGATGAAGATGTCACCGCGCTCGACGACGTCGTCGAGTTCCACGACGTCGAGGCCCTCCATCGCGGCCTGGAGCGCGCAGATCGGGTCGATCTCGGTGACGACCACGCGGGCGCCCTGGCCGCGCAGCGATTCCACCGCGCCCTTGCCGACGTCGCCGTAACCGCAGATGACCGCGACCTTGCCCGCGATCATCACGTCGGTGCCGCGGTTCAGACCGTCGATGAGCGAGTGGCGGATGCCGTACTTGTTGTCGAACTTCGACTTCGTCACCGAGTCGTTCACGTTCATCGCCGGGAAGAGCAGCTCGCCTTCCTTGGCGAGCTTGTAGAGCCGCTTGACGCCGTTGGTGGTCTCCTCGGTGACCCCGCGGACCTCCTTGGCGATGCGGGTGAACCGGCCGGTGTCGCGGCCGAGGCTTTCGCGCAGGGTCTCCAGCACGAGGCCGTACTCCTCGCCGTCTTCCTCGGTCGCCTGCGGCACGGCGCCGGCGGCCTCGAACTCGACACCCTTGTGGATCAGCAGGGTCGCGTCGCCGCCGTCGTCCAGGACCATGTTCGGCAGGCGGCCGTCACCGAAGTCGAAGAGCTGGTCGGTGCACCACCAGTACTCGGCGAGCGTCTCGCCCTTCCACGCGAACACCGCCGAGCCCGAGGGCTCCTCGACGGTGCCGTTCGGGCCGACGACGACGGCCGCGGCCGCCTCGTCCTGCGTGGAGAAGATGTTGCAGGACACCCAGCGCACCTCGGCGCCCAGCGCGACGAGCGTCTCGATCAGCACGGCGGTCTGGACGGTCATGTGCAGCGAACCCGCGACCCGTGCGCCCTTCAGCGGCTGCGAGTCGGCGTATTCGCGGCGCAGCGCCATCAAGCCGGGCATCTCGACCTCGGCGAGGCGCAGCTGCTTGCGGCCGGCCTCGGCGAGGGAGAGATCGGCGACGGCGAATTCGATCCCGTTGACCTTGGACAGGGTGGGGCTCACTGGTTCTCCAATCATGAAGGAAGGCAGGGCGGAGCGGTCCTTCTCGCCGGTGGAGGGAAGGACGGTGTCAGTGCGGGGGTCGTTCAGCGCACGGCCTCGACGACGGCCGGAAAAGGGTTCTGACGCAAGAAAGGCACCTCCACAGTGGGAGGCGCCCTTACGTCTGTCGCAGCGGGCCGAGCGTGGCGGAAGAATTCCGTCGCAGCGCCTCTCGGCCCGTGACCAGGATGGCAAAGCGCCGCGAGCGCTGTCAAGGCGACGCGGATCGCGCCGCCGTCGAGGGGAATTCGGCCCGGACACCCAGCAGGCGGACCGGTCTGCCGAGGTCGAACAGGTCGAGGACGGCCAGCGCGGCCTTCTCTATCTCGGCCGGATCCGCGGTCGGTGCGGGCAGTGTCACGCTGTGCGTATGGGTCAGGAACGGAGCGAACCGGACCTTGACCGCGACCCGCGCGGCGGGCCTGCCTTCCTCGGCGACGTCCTGGGAAACGCGTTTCGCCAGCGCGACGATCTCGGCGGTCATGGCGCCGGGGTCGGTCAGGTTCTGCTGGAAGGTCGTCTCGCGGCTGCGTGATCGCGCCACGTAAGGCGTCGCGCTGACTTCGGCGTCGCCGATGCCACCGGCGAGGATCCGGTACCACGGGCCGAGCTTCGGACCGAACCGCGCGGCGAGGTCCGCCGGATCGGCGCCCGCCAGCTCCAGCACGGTGTGGTAACCGGCTTCGGCGAGCTTCTTCGTGGTCTTGGCGCCGATGCCCCAAAGCGCGTCCGTCGGCTTCCCGGCCATGACGTCCCACCAGTTGTCCTGGACGAGACGGAAGATCCCGGCCGGTTTGGCGAATCCGGTGGCGAGTTTGGCGCGCAGCTTGTTGTCCCCGATACCGACCGAGCAGGACAGTCCGGTCTCCTCGGCCACCACTCGCCGGATGTCGGCGGCGAGCGCTTCGGGATCGTCGGTGGTGGCGCCGAGGAACGCTTCGTCCCAGCCGAGCACCTCGACCACCACCGGGAATTCCCGCAGCGTCGCCATCACCCGATCGGAGACTTCTTGGTACGCGGGCGCGTCGGTCGCCAGGAAGATCGCGTCAGGACAGCGTTTCGCGGCGGTTCGCAACGGCATCCCGGACTGGATGCCGAATTCCCGCGCCTCGTACGAAGCCGTCGCCACGACGGCCCGTTCGGTCGGGTCGCCGGTGCCGCCGACGACAACGGGCATGCCGCGCAGCTCGGGCCGCCGGGCGACCTCGACCGCCGCGATGAACTGGTCGAGGTCGACGTGAAGTACCCACTCCCGGTCGGCCATGAGGCGAGCTTACTGAGGGGCACGGCGAAGGGCGTCATGCTCGCACTGGGACGACCACCGGTGCCGGCGGGGTGTGAAGGTCTAGTTTCCTCGGCTGAGCCGCGTTAAGGGGGCCTTCACGGACGGAACAACCGCAGCCAGAATCCAGTGCTTATCGTCAAGACCGTTCGGCGACCTCGTCGCGCATCCGCTGCTCGTTCTCCTGCAGCTCCGGCGTGAAGGCCTCGCCGAAGTCCTCGGCTTCGAGGATCTTGCGAACCTCGAGCACGGTGTCGCTGTTCGGGGGAGTGGGACAGCGCTTCGCCCACTCGATCGCTTCGGCGCGCGACGGGACATCGACGATCCAGAAGCCGCCGACGAGTTCCTTGGCTTCGGTGAACGGGCCGTCGGTGACCGTGGTCCCGGCGGCGCCGATCGTGACCCGCGCACCCTTCGAACTCTCCTGGAGGCCTTCGCCGCCCACGAGGATCCCGGCGTCGAGCATGTCCTGGTTGAACTTCGCCATGGCGGTCAGGGCCTCCATCGGCGGCATCTTCCCGGCTTCGGAATCCTCGTCCGCCTTGATGATGATCATGAACCGCATGCGTCTTCCTCCCAGTGAACCGGACGTATCGCCCGGACTCTACCGGCGTGCGGGAGGAAGGTGATCAGTCCCGGCCGAACCGGGACAGGTGCACGATCACCGCCGTGGTCACGGTGATCATCCCGGTCAACAGGAGAGCGGGGCTGTTCAGTACGACGCCCAGCAACATGAGCAGACCCGCGATGATGTCGAGAGTCAGAACGACCGCCAGCCGGAGCAGTGGCGGTTGCGCGGGTTTGCCGGAGCGGAGCCGGGCGGCCAGCGCCGGCTCGGTGAGCTCGAACCAGCGCTCGATCTTCTCCAGCTCTTGCCGATCGTGATGGCTCAGCATCGGTTTCTCCTTCGGCGCGCCCCGCCCGTCGACATCCACGGAATACCCAGGTGTGGAGGAGGGTAAGCATCGAATTTCGAGGAATTTCGTATAACGGCCTATACGTCTCGGCGAATGGCACATCTCTTCTGGGCCGAATGGTTGCGCCATTAGTGGTTTCGGTCCGCGGAAAGATCGTCAAGGAGGGGAGTGATCGGTAGTTTCTGCGCTTGTGGCCATGGCGGCCGCAAGCAGCTTCATCTGGGAGGACGCGAGCGATGACCATACCCACCGAACCGATCGGCAGCATTCCCCGTCCGGGCTACCTCGTCGAAGCGCTCGGCGAGTACGCGGCCGGGCGGCTCGACGCCGACGGTCTCGGAGAGTTGCAGGAAAAAGCTCTAGTGGAAACCATCAAACGTCTGGAGGAGACCGGTTCGCCCGTCATCACCGACGGCGAGCAGGGCAAACCGAGCTTCGCCACCTATCCCTTGGCCGGCCTCGCTTCCCTGGCGCCGGACGGCGTCGTGATCCCGTTCGCCGACGGGCACACCAGGCAGCTGCCGAAGCTGACCGCCGGCCCTTTCCGCTACCAGACCTACGCCGACACTTATCTGCGCGAAGCCAAGAAGCACGCGACCAAACCCGTGAAGCAGGCGGTGATCGCCGCTTCGGCGATCGGGCTCGTCTATCCAGGTGAAGAATTGTCCGGATATGACAAAGAACAGTTCATCGCCGACCTCGTGAATGAGGCGGAAACCGATATCCGCCGCAGCCT
This sequence comes from Amycolatopsis azurea DSM 43854, assembly GCF_001995215.1. Lineage (GTDB taxonomy): Bacteria > Actinomycetota > Actinomycetes > Mycobacteriales > Pseudonocardiaceae > Amycolatopsis > Amycolatopsis azurea. The sequence goes on along the minus strand of NZ_MUXN01000027.1, from coordinate 329,508 downwards.
CGACGCCGGAGCGGACAGTGTTCAGATCGACTTCACCGAAGGCCGGTTGTCGCTGAAGCTCGATCCGTCCGGCGGGCTTCTTCAGTCCTTTGTGGAATTGAACAACGCCGTGCTGGACCGGTTCTCCGAGGAGGAGCGGAAGAGGATCGGCGTGCACACCTGCCCGGGTGGTGACCAGGACTCCGTGCACAGTCTCGACGTCGACTACGCCGAGCTCCTGCCGACGTTGTTCAAGCTGAAGGTGGGCAACGTCTACGTCCAGATGGCCAGCGAGGCGGATCCCGAGCGGGCGCTGCGGGTGATCGCCGAGCACGCAGGCCCGGAACAGCGGATCTTCGTCGGCGTCACCGACCCGATCGACCCGCGCGTCGAGACCGCCGAGGAGGTCCGGGACAGGGTTCTCCGGGCGGCCCAGTTCATCCCGCCGGACCGGCTGGGCACCTGTGACGACTGCGGGTTCTCGCCGTTTGCCGACGACACCTCGACGTCGCGGGAGACCGCGTTCGCCAAGATCTCCGCCCGTGTCGAAGGCACGCGTCTCGCCGCCGAAGCCCTCGGCCTCGGCTGACGTCGTGTGATGGGCGCCTTGCTCAGTTCTGGACGGCGACGCGGATGCCGAGCCCGACGAGCAAGGTGCCCATCACCGCGTCCATCGCGCGACGCACCCGGCCGGAGGCGAAGAACCGCCGCAGCGAACCGACCAGGGTCGCCAGGACGAAAGTCCACACCACGGCCACGGTCGTGGCCAGCACCGCCAGTTGCAGGGTCTGGCCGGTCGAGGCCGAATGCGGGAGGAACTGGGGGATCAGCGCGAGAAAGAAGACCGCGACCTTCGGGTTGAGCAGGTTGGTGAACAGTCCCTGCCGGAACGCCTCCCTCGGCTCGACGACGGGCGTCACCTTGTCCTTGAGTTCGCTGTAGTCGCCGCGGCGTACTGCCAGCCAGGCCTTGACGCCGAGGAAGATCAGGTACGCGGCACCGATCAGTTTGACCACGGTGAAGGCGACCGCCGACACGGTGAGGATCGCCCCGACGCCGAGCGCGATCGCGACCACCCAGACGAACACGCCGAGCGCGATGCCGAGCCCCGCGGCGATCCCGGCCTTGCGCCCGCCGAGGATCGCGCTGCGGGTCACCACCAGGAAATCCGGGCCGGGCGCCATCGCGCCGAGCAGGCAGACCAGGACGAACGAAAGTGCGGTGCCCCCGGAAATCATTCTTCGATCCTATCCGGCTGTTCGACGTCCCGGGCCATGACCGCGCCCGGAAGATCGACGCCGTCGGGCGTCGTCACCGTCACCCGTTCGACCTCGGTGAAGCCGAACGACAGGTACAGCGGGACCCCGGGCATGGTCGCGGTCAGCGTCAGCGACGTGAACCCCTCGGCTTTCGCCGCGAGACGGCACGACTCGAGGATCGCGCGCCCGAGACCGCGCCGGGTCCAGTCGCCGCGGACGAACATGGCGCGCACCCGCGCCGGCTCGGTGGCCGGGTCGAGCGGACGGTCGTCGTCCTCCGCGTCGCCCGCGCCGGCGTGGGTCTTGTTGCGCCTGCTCCAGCCTCCGCAGGCGACGATCTCGCCGTCGGCCTCGTGCACGAAGTAGGTGCCGTCTTCGATCAGCCGCAGATCGATGGCCGCGATGTGCTCGGCCGCGCTCGCGGTCTGCCGCTCGTCGTGGAACCGGGGGAACAACTCCAGCACCGACGCCCGCATCAGCGCCGCGATGGCCGGCGCGTCGGCGAGGGTGGCCGTCCGCTGCGGCGGTGTGTACGTCGTCATGTCGCGGAAAATAGCCGACGGCGGCGACCGCGCCTACCGGATAATCGTGGGGTGATCACCGACGACGGCCGCGAACTGTGGACCTCGGCGACCGGCCGGGGCGAACCGATCCTGTGCTGCCACGGCGGCCCTGGCCTGTGGGACATGTTCGGCACGCTCGATCCCGGCCCGGGATTCCGGCTGATCCGGTGGGATCAGCGCGGTGCCGGCCGCTCGGATCCGCGGGGACCGTACACGCTCGAGCGGATGGTGGCCGACGTCGACGCCGTCCGTGAGTGGCACGGGCTCGACCGCGTCCCGGTGCTCGGGCATTCGTGGGGTGCGCATCTCGGGCTCCTCTACGCCCTCGCGCATCCGGAGCGGGTGAGCGCGCTCGTCTACGTGTCGGGGGTCGGGCTCGGATACGACTGGCATGCGGAGTTCGAGCAGAACTTCGAGCGGGCGCTGGGGGATCGGCATCCGCGGTGGGCCGAGCTTCGCGCGAAGGACCGCGATGAGGCCGAAGAGCGTGAACTCGCGGTGCTCCAGTGGACGGCCGACTTCGTGGCCGACGGTGCACGCCACGCCGAGGCGATGGCGACGCCCTGGTTCCCGATCAACTACGAGGCGAACGTCGCGCTGGGCAAGGAGATGCGGGCGGCGCCGGAGCCGGAACTCGTCGAGGCTTGCCGGTCGCTGAGGGTACCGACGCTGATCGTGGACGGGATGGCGGACACCCGGCCTCGCTGGGCGGTCGACTCGCTGGAGCAGGCCCTGCCGTCGGTGACCCGGGTGCGGCTGCCCGGTGTCGGTCACGTGCCGTGGCTGGAGGCGCCGGACGCGTTCCGCGGCGCCGTGACCGACTTCCTGGAGCGGTACGTCAGGCCTTGGTGATCGGCTGCTGCAGCTCGGTGATCCACTTGTCCCCGTCGTCCGGGCATTCGAGGTAGAACTCCCGCGCCGGACCGTTCGCGCGGTACCCGTGCGAGTCGACCCATTTCGCCAGCGCCTGGTAGCTGGAGAGCACGGTCTCCATCGAGCCGCGGTGCAGGATCGTCGCCGCGGCCGGCACTTCGGCGAGGCGCACCGTCGAGAATCCTTCGGAGCCGTCGGTTTCGGCCGCGATCGGGACGGCGGCGTGGATGAGCACCCGTTCGCCGTCGGTGTCGTCCTCGTAGTAGGCGATGAGCGGACCCGACGGAGTGATCGGGCCGAGCGCGCCGAACAGTTCCTGGTACAACCCCTGCACGACCGGCCCGATCTCCTCGTTCACGTATCCGCTCGCCGTCCCGGTCAGCTCGGCGACGCGCACCGCGGGCAGGCTTTTGACGACGACGTCTTCGGTAGGCATGCTTCCCTCGCTTTCGATCGACCGGAGCCTCGCTTCGACGGCTTTGAGCCGTGCCTCGTCGGCCGCGATGGCCGCTTCGAGTTCGGCCCGGCGGAGCCGCAGCATCCCGCGCAGCTCGTCGGCGCCGATCTCCGCGTCGAGGATCTCCTGCACCTGGGTGAGTGTGAAGCCGAGATCCTTGAGCGCGATCACCCGGTTGAGCCGGGCCAGCTGGTCGCCGGTGTAGGACCGGTACCCGCTGAACGGGTCGACGTGGGCGGGCCGCAGCAGCCCGATGGCGTCGTAGTGACGCAGCATCCGGACCGACACCCGGCCGTGCTTGGCGAAATCTCCGATACTGAACATGACGCCTCCCAGCCGACAGCCTGACACGGTGTCACAGTCAAGCGGTCACCGCACGAGCCGGAAGAACGACCGCACCTCCTCGGTGAACACGGCCGGCTGCTCGAAGGCCGCGAAGTGGCCGCCCCGCTCCAGTTCGTTCCAGTACCGAATGTCGGTGAACCGGCGCTCGGCCCAGCGACGGGACGGCCGCGGCGACTCGCGCGGGAAGATCGAGCAGCCCGCCGGCACGCCGATCGTGTCCACAGTGGATTCGGTGAACCAGCTCGACACCTCGGCGAAACTCTCCCAGTACAACCGGGCCGACGAGGCGCCGGTGCCGGTCAGCCAGTAGAGCGTGACGTCGTCGAGCATCGCGTCCCGGCTCAGCGCGTTCTCCGGACGGCCGTCGCAGTCCGTCCACGCCTGGAACTTCTCGACGATCCAAGCGCACAGCGCGGCCGGTGAGTCGCTCAGCGCGTAGCCGATCGTCTGAGGCCTCGTCCGCTGCAAGTTCGCGTAACCCGAACCGTCCGCGTTCCCGCGTTCGAGATCGTCGAGCGATTTCCGCTCGGCTTCGGTGAGGTCGCCGAACGTCGCCGGATCCGGTGCCGCCAGCGGCGGGTTGAGGTGGATTCCCACCAGGCGCTCGGGCGCCGTCCGTCCCATGAGCGTGGTGATGTTCGTGCCCCAATCGCCGCCTTGGGCGCCGAAGCGTTCGTAGCCCAGGCCGTCCATGAGGTGGATCCACGCGTCGGCGATGCGCTGGATCGACCAACCCGTCTTCTCGGGTTTGTCACTGAAGCCGTACCCGGGCAGCGACGGCACGACGACATGGAACGCGTCGGCCGCGTCGCCGCCGTGGGCGACCGGATCGGTGAGCGGGCCGATCACGTCGAGGAATTCGAAGATCGAACCCGGCCAGCCGTGGCTGAGGATCAGCGGCAGCGCGCCGGGATGCGGGGAACGGGCGTGCAGATAGTGGATGCCGAGCCCGTCGATCTCGCTCCTGAACTGGGGGATGGCGTTGAGCCGCGATTCCGCGGCACGCCAGTCGTAGGACTCCGCCCAGTACGAACAGAGCTCGCGCAGGTACGCGGCGGGTACCCCTTGCGACCAGTCGTCGACGGTCTCGCCCTCGGGCCAGCGGGTGCGGCGGAGCCGGGCGCGGAGGTCTTCGAGATCGGCCTCCGGGACCCCGGCTCGGAAGGGAGTGGTCTCCATGCCCGGCGACGCTAACGAGGGGGTCCGACAAAAATTCGATGCACCGGGCCTTCCCGTCCGCCTACCGTCCCGAGGGTGAGCCACACCTACCCTCCGCTGAACATCGAGGTCCGGACGCCGCGGCTGACCTTGGCCGGGGCGTCGGACGAGTTGCTGGAGCGACTGGTCCCGACCGTCCGGGCCGGTGTCGCGGAAACCGCGCCCTGGCCGTTCGACGACCCGATTTCGTTGTACGCGGACAATCCCGACCGCGAATGGCGGTGGCTGCGGGGGATCTGGGCGGGACGCGCCCGCGTGGACCCGAGCTTCTGGCGGCTGTACTTCGTCGTGGTGCTGGATGGCGAGCCGATCGGCATGCAGGACCTGATCGGGACCGATTTCGCCAAGTTCGGCACGGTGTCGAGCTTCTCGTGGCTGGCGCCGGGACTGCGCGGGCGCGGGCTCGGGGCGGAAATGCGCGCGGCCGTGCTGCATCTGGCGTTCGCCGGGCTGGGCGCGAAGGAGGCATCGAGCGATGCCTTCGCCGACAACCAGGCGTCCAACCGGGTGTCGCGGGCGCTGGGTTACGAGAAGAACGGCACCACTTGGGACACCCGGCGCGGAGAGGTCGGGCTGATCCAGTGCTGGCGGTTGACCAGGGACATCTGGGATCGCCGGCGGCGCGACGACATCGAACTGGCCGGCGTTCAGGAGTGTCTCCCGGTGCTGGGCCTCGTCTGACGTCCGGCTCGGCGACGCGTGGACTTCCGCGCCGAGGCCTGCTATAACCAAACTACATACTGTATACAATCTGCCGTGAGCGGGGTGGGACCCATGCCCGATCCTCGAATCCTGCGAGACCACTACGGACGCCGATATCGCGTCGGCGAGAGCGACGTGGACCTGCTCGGTAAACCCCGGTCATGGATCTCGTGGCTCAGTTGGTCGGCGATGTTCGCGGCGGGTATCCAGCAGTACGGCTTCGGTGTCGTCGCACCGGTCCTGATGACCACCTACGGCTGGACCTTTTCCGAAGTGGTCGTCTCGTTCGCGCTCTGGACGGTGTGCCAGGCCTGCGCGGTGTACCCGGTCGCCCGGCTGCGCGAACGCGGGATGTTCCCGCCGTCGGTGGCGGTGATCATCGGCGGCGTGCTCTGTTCGGCCGGGATGTTCACCTTGGGGCACGCGAACACCCTCCTCGCGATGTTCATCGGCTACTCGGTGCTCGGCGGGATCGGGACCGGCGTCGTCTACGCGACCTGCGTCGGCACGGTGATGGCGTGGTTCCCCGACCGTGTCCCGGCGCGGGTGGGCGCCGTCAGCGGCGCTTTCGCTTACGGCAGCGTGGTTTTCGTGCTGGTGGCGGGATTCTGGCTGACGGAGGGCAACCGCGGGCCGCTGCTGGACGTCGTCGCGGTCGCCGTCCTCATGATGATCGCGAGCACCGCGATCCTCCTGCGCGACCCGCCGCCCCAATGGTGGCCGGAGCGGCCGGATCCCCGCGTGTGGGCGGCCGACAAGGTGCGCAACCGCGCGATCGCGGTGAACCGGCCGGCGCTGCGCGAGTACCGGCCGGGGGAGGTGCTCCGCTGTCCCACCGCGGTGGCGATGTATCTCATCGTCGTGCTGGCCGCCGCGGTCCTGCTCTTCGACGTCGCCTATCTCGCGACTTTCGTCGCCGCGCAAGGAGGCGGGCCGGTACTCGCCGCTGTCGCGCTCGCCGTGCTCGCCGGGGTGACCGGCGCCGGACGCGTGCTGCTCGGCAGGCTTTCGGACTGGCTCGGCAGACGCCGGATCCTGCGCCTCGCGCTGGCCGCGGGCGGGATCGCCCAGTTCGTCCTGCTCTACTCGGGCGATCACGCGGTGGGGCTCGTCATCGGTGCCGCGCTGGCCGGGCTCGGGAACGGGAGCTGCTACTCGCTGCTGGTGCCGCTCGTCCGCGACTACTTCGGCGAGGAGTCCGCGCTGCCGAACTTCGGGGTGCTGTACACCGCGAAGGCCGTCGGGGCGGTGCTCGGAGTCGGGCTCGCCGCGTTCGTCGTGTCCACTCACGGCTACCTCGGCGCGTTCGCGGTGGCCGGCGCGCTCAGCGTTCTCGGCGCGGCGCTCGGCGGACGACTTTCCCAGCCAGGAAGGCCGAAGTCGCTGTTGCCGATAGCCCGCTGATGGGGCGCGTGACGAGCAGGCGGCGCGTGGTCCGTGTCGTCGACGGCGTGCCGGGTGCCCGCCCGGACACGCTGACCGTCGAAGAACCCTTGGAGATCCGCGTCGGCGGGAAGCCGCTGACGATCACGATGCGCACGCCGGGGCACGACTTCGACCTCGCCGCGGGTTTCCTTGTCGGCGAAGGGGTTTCCCGGTCGAGCAAGGACATCCATTCGATCCGCTACTGCGCGGGCGCGACCGCCGACGGGTCGAACACCTACAACGTGCTCGACGTCGTCCTCGCCGACGGCGTCGATCCTCCCGACGCTTCTCTGGAGCGCAATTTCTACACCACGTCGTCGTGCGGCCTGTGTGGGAAGGCGAGCCTCGACGCCGTGCGGACCACCGTGACCTGGCCGGTGGACGGCGACGATCTGGCGATCACACCGTCCACGGTGTCCGGATTGCCGGATCGGCTCCGTGCGGCGCAACGGGTCTTCGACCGCACCGGCGGACTCCACGCGGCCGGGTTGTTCAGCGCGTCCGGGGAACTGTTGTGCCTGCGGGAGGACGTCGGCAGGCACAACGCCGTCGACAAGGTCGTCGGCTGGGCCGCGCGCGACGGCCGGTTGCCGCTGACCGGGACGGTGCTGATGGTCAGCGGGCGGGCGTCGTTCGAACTGGTGCAGAAGGCCGTCATGGCCGGGATTCCTTTGCTGGCAGCGGTTTCCGCACCCTCGTCGCTGGCGGTGGACCTCGCCGCGGAGCTGGGCCTGACGCTGGTGGGGTTCCTGCGGGGTGCGTCGATGAACGTCTACAGCCGTCCGGATCGCCTCGGTCTGGCCTGACCGCGCCTGCCCTCGGCGGGGGGCGGAGAAACCTGCTTGGGGCTCTGGACACCGGAGCTCCCGAAGAGTAAAGGTATGACTACCTCATACGGTATGCAATCTACAGTCTGCCGCGACCAGGGGTTTCGCGTAGGGGCCGGGCGGACGGAGCAGAACCGGACACGAGCGCACGGATCAGAGAGGTCCGGCGTGCGAGAAAGAGGAGTTGAACGATGGCGCCAACGACCGGCACCGCTGCGGGGGACACCACGGCGAAGGCCACCACCAACGGTTCCGAACCCGCCCAGGACCTGATCTCCGGCGGCCACCTGGTGGCCAAGGCGCTCAAGGCGGAGGGCGTCGACACGATCTTCACGTTGTGCGGCGGGCACATCATCGACATCTACGACGGCTGTGTCGACGAGGGCATCGAGGTCATCGACGTCCGGCACGAACAGGTGGCGGCGCACGCGGCCGACGGCTACGCGCGGATCACCGGCCGTCCCGGCTGCGCGGTCGTCACGGCGGGGCCGGGCACGACGGACGCCGTCACCGGCGTCGCGAACGCCTTGCGCGCGGAAAGCCCGATGCTCCTCATCGGCGGTCAGGGAGCGCTGACCCAGCACAAAATGGGGTCGCTGCAGGACCTCCCGCACGTCGACATGATGGCGCCGATCACCAAGTTCTCTGCGACCGTCCCGGACACCGCGCGGGTGGCGGACCTGGTGTCGATGGCCTTCCGCGAGTGCTACCACGGCGCGCCCGGGCCGTCCTTCCTGGAAATCCCGCGTGACGTGCTCGACGCGAAGGTCCCGGTGGCCAAGGCGCGCGTCCCGTCGGCCGGCCGGTACCGGGCGTCCACCCGCAACGCAGGCGACCCGGCGGACATCGAGAAGCTCGCGGACCTCCTCGTCCACGCGAAGAAACCGGCCATCCTGCTGGGCAGCCAGGTGTGGACGACACGCGCCACGGAGCCGGCCACGGAACTGGTGCGCGGGCTGAACATCCCCGCGTACATGAACGGCGCGGGCCGCGGCACCCTGCCGCCCGGTGACCCGCACCATTTCCAGCTCTCGCGCCGGTACGCCTTCGACAACGCCGACGTGATCGTCATCGTCGGCACCCCGTTCGACTTCCGCATGGGGTACGGCAAACGGCTTTCGCCGGACGCCACGGTGGTGCAGATCGACCTCGATTACCGCACGGTCGGGAAGAACCGGGACGTCGACCTCGGCATCGTCGGCGACGCGGGGCAGGTGCTCGCCGCGGTCGCGGAGGCGGCCACCGGCCGGGTCGACAACGGCGCGGTGGGGCGCAAGGCCTGGCTGGAGGAACTCCAGGCCGTCGAGGAGAAGGCGAAGCGGAAACGCCTGCCGCTCCAGCATTCCGACGCGAGCCCGATCCACCCGTACCGGCTGGTGCACGAGATCAACGAGTTCCTCACCGAGGATTCGCTCTACATCGGCGACGGCGGCGACATCGTCACGTTCTCCGGGCAGGTCGTCCAGCCGAAGGCGCCGGGGCACTGGATGGACCCCGGCCCGCTCGGCACGCTCGGCGTCGGGATCCCGTTCGTCCTCGCCGCGAAACACGCGCGGCCGGACAAGGAGGTCGTCGCGCTGTTCGGCGACGGCGCGTTCAGCCTCACCGGCTGGGACTTCGAAACCCTGGTGCGGTTCGATCTCCCGTTCGTCGGGATCGTCGGCAACAACTCGTCGATGAACCAGATCCGCTACGGCCAGGCGGCCAAGTACGGCCAGGGCCGTCAGCGGGTCGGCAACACGCTCGGCGACGTCCCGTACGACGAGTTCGCGCGGATGCTCGGCGGGCACGGCGAGGCGGTGCGCGACCCCGCGGACATCGGCCCGGCGCTGCTGCGTGCCCGCGAGTCCGGAAAGCCTTCGCTCGTCAACGTTTGGATCGACCCGGACGTGTACGCGCCCGGGACCATGAACCAGACCATGTACAAGTAGCCGGGAGGGATCACCGATGGGAAAGGCACTCGACGGCGTCCGCGTCCTCGACATGACGCATGTCCAATCAGGACCTTCGTCCACGCAGATCCTGGCCTGGCTCGGCGCGGACGTGATCAAACTGGAGACGCCGGGCCGCGGTGACATCACGCGCGGCCAGCTGCGGGATCTGCCCGGAGTGGACAGTCTCTACTTCACGATGCTCAACGCCAACAAGCGCAGCATCACCCTGAACATGAAAAGCGAGCAAGGCAAGCAGGTCTTCGAACAGCTCGTGTCCAGTGTGGACGTCCTGGTCGAAAACTTCGGACCGGGCGTGGTCGACCGGTTCGGCTACCCGTGGGAACGGCTCGCCGAGCTGAACCCGCGGCTGATCTACGCGTCCATCAAGGGGTTCGGCCCCGGCCGGTACGCGGACTTCAAGGCCTACGAGGTCATCGCGCAGGCGATGGGCGGCGCGATGAGCACCACCGGCTTCGAGGACGGGCCGCCGACCGCGACCGGCGCGCAGATCGGCGACTCGGGGACCGGGATCCACCTGGTCGCCGCGATCCTGGCCGCGCTGTACCAGCGGACGAACTCCGGTCGCGGGCAGCGGGTCCAGGTCGCGATGCAGGACGCGGTGCTCAACCTTTGCCGCGTCAAGCTCCGCGACCAGCAACGCCTCGCGCACGGTCCGCTCAACGAGTACCCGAACGACGTCTTCGGCGACGAGGTGCCGCGTTCGGGCAACGCGTCCGGCGGCGGACAACCGGGCTGGGCGGTGAAATGCGCGCCGGGCGGGCCGAACGACTACATCTACGTGATCATCCAGCCGGTCGGCTGGCAGCCCATCACCGACCTGATCGGGAAACCCGAACTCGCCGAGGATCCGGACTGGGCCACCCCGGAAGCTCGACTGTCCAAACTGGACAAGGCGTTCGGGATGATCGAGGAGTGGACCGAGCAGCACACCAAATGGGAGGTGATGGAGGCGCTCAACGCCCACAACATCCCCTGCGGGCCGATCCTGTCCACCAGGGAACTCGCCGAAGACGCCACGCTGGCCGAGCTGGGCTCGGTCGTCGAGGTCGAGCACCCCGAACGAGGTGCCTTCAAGACCGTGGGCTGCCCGCTGAAACTTTCCGACTCGCCGGTCGACGTCGAACGCTCGCCGCTGCTCGGCGAGCACAACGCCGAGGTGTTCGGCGAACTCGGCTACGGCGCGGACGACCTGGACCGGCTGCGCGCGGCCGGCGTGATCTGAGGAGAGACCGCATGGCAGGCAAAGAGATCGTCGAGAAGGTCCTCGAGAAGGTCGCCGCCGAAGGCCGGACGTCGCTGACCGCGCCGGAAGGCCGCCAGGTGTGCGAGGCCTACGGGATCCCGACCCCGCGGGAAGGGCTCGCCACCACCGCCGAGGAAGCCGTCGCGCAGGCGGAGGAGATCGGCCTTCCGGTGGTGCTGAAGATCGTGTCCCCGGACATCCTCCACAAGACCGAGGCGGGCGGGGTGCTGGTCGGCCTCGCGACGGCGGACGCGGTGGCGGACGGCTTCCGCACCATCATCGGCAACGCCAGGGCGTACGACGCCGGCGCCGACATCACCGGTGTCCAGGTGCAGCAGCTGCTGACCGGCGGGCAGGAGGTGATCGTCGGCGCCACCACCGATCGCACCTTCGGCAAGATCGTCGCCTTCGGGCTCGGCGGGGTGCTGGTCGAAGTGCTCAAGGACGTCACGTTCCGGCTCGCCCCGCTCGATCGTGACCAGGCGTTTTCGATGATCGACGGGATCGCGGCCGCCGAGATCCTGCGCGGGGTGCGCGGTGCGGAGCCGGTGAGCAGGGACGCGCTGGCCGACGTGCTCACCCGCGTCGGCGCCCTGGTCACCGACTTCCCGCAACTGGCCGAAGTCGACCTCAACCCGGTGCTGGCCACCTCCGGCGGCGCCACCGCCGTCGACGTCCGGATCCTCGTGGACCCCGAAGCGGCGCGGGAGCCCGTGCGGTTCGGCCAGGAGGAGATCCTGGCGTCGATGACCCGGATCATGAAGCCGGCTTCGATCGCCGTCATCGGCGCGTCCGCGGAAGCGGGCAAGATCGGCAATTCGGTGATGAAGAACCTTGTGAACGGCGGGTTCGCGGGGGAGATCCACCCCATCAACCCCAAGGCCGCCGAGATCCTCGACCGCAAGGCCTACCCGAGCATTTCCGACGTGCCGGGCGACGTCGACGTCGCGGTGTTCGCCATCCCGGCCAAGTTCGTCCCCGCCGCGCTGGAGGAAGCGGGCCGGAAAGGGGTGGCGGGCGCCATCCTGATCCCGTCCGGGTTCGGCGAGACCGGGAACATCGAGCTACAGGACCAGGTCGTCGCGATCGCGCGGGAGCACGGCGTCCGGATCCTCGGCCCCAACATCTACGGCTACTACTACACGCCCGAGAATCTGTCGGCGACGTTCTGCACGCCGTACGACGTCAAGGGCGGGGTCGCGCTTTCCTCGCAGAGCGGCGGGATCGGGATGGCGATCCTCGGGTTCAGCCGGTCGGCGAAAATGGGTGTCTCTTCGATCGTCGGTGTCGGCAACAAGGCCGATATCGACGAGGACGATCTGCTCACGTTCTTCGAACACGATGAAAACACCGAACTCATCGCGATGCATTTGGAAGATCTGAAAGACGGCCGGTCGTTCGCGGAAACCGCGAAACGGGTCTCCGTGCGGAAACCGGTCGTCGTGCTCAAAGCGGGCCGGACCTCCCAAGGCGCGAAGGCGGCGAGCTCGCACACCGGCGCGCTGGCGGGCGACGACAAGGTCTACGACGACATCCTGCGGCAGAGCGGCGTCATCCGGGCACCCGGCCTCAACGACCTCCTCGAATACGCACGCGGCATCCCCTTGCTGCCGACGCCGAGAGGCGAGAACGTCGTGATCATCACCGGCGCGGGCGGGTCCGGTGTCCTGCTTTCCGACGCCTGCGTGGACAACGGGCTCAATCTGATGGAGATCCCGCCCGATCTCGACACGGCGTTCCGGAAGTTCATCCCACCGTTCGGGGCCGCGGGCAACCCCGTCGACATCACCGGCGGGGAGCCACCTGCCACCTACCGGAACACGATCGCGCTCGGCTTGGAGGACGAGCGGATCCATGCTTTGATCCTCGGCTACTGGCACACCATCGTCACCCCGCCGATGGTGTTCGCGGAACTGGTTTCCGAAGTCGTCGCCGAATACCGGGAAAAGGGGATCCACAAGCCCGTCGTCGCTTCGCTGGCAGGCGACGTCGAGGTCGAAGAGGCCAGCGCTTTCCTGTACGAGCACGGCGTCGTGGCCTATCCCTACACGACGGAGAAACCGGTGGCCGTGCTCGGCGCGAAGTATCGCTGGGCACGTTCGGCGGGGCTGCTCGGCTGAATTCCGGTCCCAACCGACCCAAGGAGAATGACAGTGACGTCATCGACCGCGGCTCAACCACCCGGAACATACAAGGAAGTAACCGATTCCCACGGCCGGATCTACCGGGTCGGCGAAACCGATCGCGACATCATGGGCCGTCCACGATGGACGATGGTGATCCTGCCCTGGGTCGCCATGATGGCCATCAGCTCCTCGGAATACGCCTTCACCTCGGCGGAAGAAACGCTGTCGGCGGCGCACGGCTGGCACGGTTCCACCATTTTCTGGCTGCTCGGGGTCTGGGTGTTCTTCCAGGCGATCGTGGCCTTCCCGGCGGGGAAGCTGCGGGAGAACGGCAAGCTGCCCGCCAAGGCGGCGATGCTGATCGGCGCCGTCGGCACCCTGCTCGCCTACCTGTCGTTGGCCTACGCGCCCAGCTCGTTCTGGGCCTACCTCGGCTTCGGCTTCTTCGGCGGTGGCGGGGCGGGCCTGGTCTACGCGACCTGCGTCAACATGGTGGGGAAGTGGTACCCGGAACGGCGTGGCGGCAAGACCGGGTTCGTCAACGGCGGCTTCGCCTACGGTTCGGTGCCGTTCATCTTCCTCTTCACGTCCTATATGGACCTTTCCAACTTTTCGGGCGTCCTGCTCGTGGTCGGCTTCTTCCTGGCCGCGGTGCTCGCGGTCAGCGGCTTCTACTTCCAGGACCCGCCCAAGAACTGGTGGCCGTCGCACGTCGATCCCCTCAAGGTGTCCGACGACCCGCGTGTACGCCGGTCCCTGCTGAAGAACCCGCCGGCGGTGAAGCAGTACACGCCACGGGAAGCGCTCAGGACCGGGATGTTGCCGCTGATGTGGTTCTGCCTGCTGTGCACGGCGGGGGTGAACATCTTCGGGATCGCGATGCAGGTCCCGTTCGGCAACGAGATGGGTTTCGCGGGCGGGATCGTCGCGCTGGCGATGAGCCTCAAGGCGATCATCAACGGCACCGGCCGCGGGGTGATCGGCTGGATCTCCGACCGCTACGGCCGTCGGCAGACGTTGTTCATGGTCTGCGTGGTGCTCGGCCTCGCGCAGTTCGCGGTGTACCTGTCCGGTTCGATCGGCAGCATGCCGCTGTTCCTGCTGGCCTCGATGGTGTCCGGTTTCGGCGGCGGCGCGATCTTCCCGCTGTTCGCGGCGATGACGGCGGACTTCTACGGCGAGAACAACAACGCCAGCAACTACGGCCTGGTCTACAGCTCGAAGCTGATCTCGGGCATGCTCGGCTCGGGTGTCGGCGCGATGGTCGTGGTGGCGTGGGGTTACGGCGGCGCGTTCTTCCTCGCGGGCGGGACGAGCCTGTTCGCGGCCGCACTCAGCCTGCTGCTGCACCAGCCGGGGCGTTCGCGTTCACGGACCCGCCGGCGCGAGCAGGAACTGAACCCCGCATAGGCGCTGTCCTGCAAGTCATGTTCGCGGTCTTCGCGCCCAGGCGGTCCCTGACGGCACGGGCGGACCCGGCCGAGTACGACCCGGTACGAGGCCGATCCGCCCGCACCGCCAGGAACCACCTGGATCACGAAGCCCATTGAACGGACTTACAGGACAGCGCCTAGTCCTCCTTCGGACGTTCGTGGAAGGCCTGCCTGGTGCGCTCGGTGTGCTGGTTCATGATCCGCTCGGCGGCGGGCGCGTCACCGGCGGCGATGGCGTTGATCAGTTCCTCGTGCTCCTGCCAGGCGTCGTGGCTGCGAGGACGGGCGATCGGCGTGTAGTACCAGCGGACCCGGCGATCGACCATGCCGATCATCTCGGCCAGGACGGCGTTCCCGGACAGTTCGGTGATGAACGCGTGGAGCGCGGCGTTGGCCGCGACGAGGCCTTCGGTGTCCTCGGCGGCCAACGCCTCCAGCCCGGCCTTCTGCAGTTCCCACAGGCGTGCGACGTCCTCGTCACCGGCCTTGTCGGCGGCGAGCCGGGCGGAGTGCGCTTCCAGCACGGTGCGCACGCTGAGGAGTTGATCGGCTTCCTCGTCGGTGGGCATGTGCACGAAGGCGCCCTGTGCGGGGCGGAGGTCGACCCAGCCTTCACTTTGCAGGCGCTGCAATGCTTCGCGGACCGGCTGCCTGCTGACGCCCAGGTACTCGGCGAGGTCCGCCTCGACCAGGTGCTGGCCGGGTTCGAGGGTCCGGTTGATGATCAGCTCCGCGAGCGCGTCGTAGACGACCTGGCGCAGCGGTGCCGGCCGCTCGACACGTTTGGCCGTCGCCGGGTTGAGCGTGCCCTTGGTGCGACGGCCGGTGGGGCCGCGGTCGGGCAGGGGCGAAACGGGCTGGCTCACTGGACCTCCGGATGTCTTGTTCCTGTCCCAGGATACAGCTTTTGGTATGCAAAATCCCGACATTTCACCGCCTCATCTCGCATTTCGTCCTCTGGGTGCGGTTGTTCGGGGCGCGAACTACCGCATTCAGAGGACGAAATGCGTGAGTGCTTGGCGTCGGCGCGGTCGACAGGATACTGTATGCAATCTGGTCTTTCGGCAGAGCGGGAGGCACGTCATGAAGGTCGCTGTTCTGGGAGCGGGGGCGATCGGCGCGTACGTCGGGGCCGCGCTGCACCGAGGCGGGGCGGAGGTCCACCTGATCGCGAGACGGGCGCACGGCGAGGCGATGCGCGCCCACGGCGTGCGGGTGCTCAGCCCGCGCGGGAACTTCACCGTCCGGCCGCACGTCACCGACGATCCGGCGCAAGTCGGTCCCGCCGACTTCGTCTTCCTCGGCCTGAAGGCGAATTCGTACGCCTCCTGCGGTCCGCTGATCGCGCCGCTGCTGGGCGAGGACACCGCGATCGTGGCCGCGCAGAACGGGATCCCGTGGTGGTACTTCCACGGTCTCACCGGGCATCCGCTCGAAGACCGTCGTGTCGAGACGGTCGATCCCGGCGGCGCGGTCAGCCGGGTCCTGGAGCTGAGGCGCGCGATCGGCTGTGTCGTCTACTGTTCGACGGTGATCGAGGAACCCGGCGTGATCCGGCATCTCGAAGGGACCCGATTCGCTTTGGGGGAGCCGAAGGGCGGCGTCACGTCGCGTTGCGCGGCGCTCGCCGACGCGATGATCGCGGGCGGGCTGAAGGCGCCGGTCGAACTCGACCTGCGCGACGAGATCTGGGTCAAGCTCATGGGCAACGTCGCCTTCAACCCGCTCAGCGCGCTGACCAGGGCGACCATGGTCCAGATGTGCGAGCATCCGGACACCCGCGAGCTCGTCACGACGATGATGAACGAAACCCTCGCGATCGCCCGCGCCGCGGGCGGCGACCCCAGGGTGTCGGTCGAGAAACGCATCAACGGCGCCTGGCGCGTCGGCCACCACAAGACGTCGATGCTGCAAGACCTCGAAGCGGGCAAGCCCTTGGAGATCGACGCGATCATCGGCGCCGTCGTCGAACTCTCGGAACTGACCGGCGTGCCCGCCCCCGCGCTGCGGCACGTCCACGCCGCGATCGGCCTGCTGGACCAGACCGCGAACGCCGTTCCCGTCGGAGCGCACTGAATCGGAGGAACCCGATGAAGCGCAAGAACACCGAGCCGTACGTCCGGCTCACCCAGCCACTGGTCCGCGACTCGGGGACGCTGCGCCCGGCGACCTGGGAGGAGGCGCTGGAACGCGCCGCCGCCGGATTCCGGCGCACACTCGACACCAAGGGCCCCGAGGCGTTCGGCATGTTCTCCTGTGCCAGGGCGACCAACGAGATGAACTACGTCGCGCAGAAGTTCACGCGCTCGGTGATCGGCACCAACAACGTCGACTCGTGCAACCGCACCTGTCACGCGCCGAGCGTCGCCGGGCTGGCGCGGGTGTTCGACAGCGGTGGCGGGACGTCGTCGTACCAGGAGATCGAGGACGCCGACGTCATCGTCGTCTGGGGCGGGAACCCGCGCGAAGCCCATCCGATCTTCTTCCAGCACGTGCTCAAGGCCGTCCATCGCGGCGCGAAACTGTTCGTCATCGACCCGCGCCGCACCAGCACCGCGAGCTGGGCGCACCGGCAGCTCCAGTTGCACGTCGGCACGGACATCCCGCTGGCGCACGCGATCGCCCGCGAGATCATCCACTCGGGACTGGCCAACACCGCCTTCATCGAACGCGCCACCGAAGGATTCGCCGAGTTCGCGGCCTCGGTCGAGCCGTGGACGCTCGAGGTCGCCGAAGAGACGACGGGCGTCCCGGCCGAGCTGATCCGCGAACTCGCGCACACCTACGCCCGCGCGGATCGCGGTCAGCTGTCGTGGACGCTCGGGATCACCGAACATCACAACGGCACCGACAACGTCTTGTCGCTGATCAACCTCGCGCTCCTGGCCGGACACGTCGGCCGGTACGGTGCTGGCCTCAACCCCCTGCGCGGACAGAACAACGTCCAGGGCGGCGGGGACATGGGCGCCATCCCGGACCGGATGCCGGGATTCCAGAACATCCTCGACGCGGACGTCCGCGCGAAGTTCGACACGGCTTGGGGCTCGAACATCCCGCCGCACAAGGGACTCAACCTCACCCAGATGCTCGACGCGATGGAACGCGGCGACCTGACCTGCGTCTACATCATCGGGGAGAACCCGGTGCAGTCGGAGGCGGACTGCGAGCACACGATCAAACGCCTGTCCAATGTGGACCATCTGGTGGTGCAGGACATCTTTCTCACCAAGACCGCGCAGCTCGCCGACGTCGTGCTGCCCGCATCCGCGGCCTGGTGCGAATCCGACGGCACCTTCACCAACAGCGAACGCCGGGTCCAGCGGGTCCGCAAGGCACTCGAACCGCCCGACGGCGCGCGCGACGACATCCAGCTGCTGTGCGAACTCGCCCGGCGTCTCGGCCACGATTGGAACTATCAGGGCGGGGAGGACGTCTGGGACGAACTCCGGACGCTGTCCCCGATGCACGCCGGGATGAGCTACGCGCGGCTGGAGGAACTCTGTGGCATCCAATGGCCCTGCTACCGCGAAGACGAGCTCGAACCGACGTTCCTGCACGGCCGCCTCTGGGAGGAGGACCCGGCGAAACGCGGCCGCCCGGCGCCGTTCACGGTGATCGCGCACAGCCCGCCGGTGGACCTGCTCACCGAGGACTTCCCGATCCGGCTGACCACCGGACGACGGCTGGACTCCTACAACACCGGCGTCCAGTCCGGCGGTTTCCCGTCGCCGTTGCGTCGCGGGGAGACCCTCGACCTCTGCCCGGCCGACGCGGTGAAGCTCGGCGTCACCGAGGACGAAGTCGTGCGGATCTCGTCCCGCCGGGGCGAGATCGAGGCGCCGGTCCGGATCGACGAGGGGCTGCGTCCGGGCCTGGCGTTCATGACCTTCCACTTCCCGGACGAGATCGACGTCAACGTCATCACCATCGAGGCGACCTGTCCGGTCGCGGGGACGGCCGAGTACAAGGCCGCCGCGATCCGGGTCGAGAAGCTGCCCGCCGCCGTGTGAGGAGTCCGGAATGGACCTGCGCTTCCTGAACGCCGAACCGGCGGAGATCGAACGGGACGCGGTCGACGCGCTCGGTGCCACCCGCCGCGACCAGCTCTTGCCCGCCCTGCACGCGGTCAACGACCGGGTTGGATGGATCAGCCAGGGAGCGTTGAACCACATCTGCCGTCGGCTGAACGTCCCACCGGCCGAGGCGTACGGGGTGGCGAGCTTCTACGCACTGTTCTCGCTCAAGGAGCGGCCGCCACGCGTGGTCCACGTCTGCACGGATCTGGCGTGCCGGGTGAACGGCGCGGACGCGGTGTGCGATGCGCTGGCCGGTGTCGAGGGAGTCACTTGGCACCGGAGTCCTTGCCTGGGTGTCTGTGAGCGTGCCCCCGCTGCGCTGATCTTCCAGGCGGGCGACCCCGCCGAAGAACGGCTGATCGCTCCGGTCACACCGGGCGAGGTCGTTCATCCGCCTGACGGGGACGAAGCGCCGGTTTCCGTTCCGCAACAAGGGGAACCGGGACTGCGGCTGTTGCGCCGGGTCGGGGTCGTCGATCCGGGGAGCCTGGACGCCTATCGTGCCGCCGGTGGCTACGCGGCCTTGCGGAACGCGTTGGTGCTCGGTCCGGCCGGGGTCATCCGCGAGGTGACCGAGTCGGGGCTGATGGGCCGGGGCGGGGCGGCGTTCCCGACCGGCCGGAAGTGGGACGCCACCGCGCGGCAGGCCGAGCGGACGCGCTACCTCGTCTGCAACGCCGACGAGAGCGAGCCGGGCACGTTCAAGGATCGCGTGCTGATCGAGGGGGATCCGTTCGCGCTCGTCGAGGCGATGACGATCGCCGCGTTCGCCATCGGGGCCCAGAAGGGCTACGTCTACCTGCGTGGCGAGTACCCGCGTGCACTGAAGGTGCTCCGGAACGCCATCGAGGTCGCCCGTGAAAGGGGGTTTCTGGGCGAGAACATCATGGGACGCCAGGGTTTCTCGTTCGACATCGAGATCAGGCGGGGCGCGGGCGCCTACATCTGCGGTGAGGAAACGGCGATCTTCAACTCGATCGAAGGTTTCCGCGGCGAGCCGAGGACCAAGCCGCCGTTCCCCGTGGAGAAGGGGTTGTTCGGCAAGCCGACGGTGGTGAACAACGTCGAGACCCTGGTCAACATCCCGCTGATCCTCACCGAAGGCTGCGAGGCGTATCGCCGCATCGGGACCGAACGCTCGGCCGGGCCGAAGCTGTTCTGCCTGTCCGGCAACATCCGGCGTCCCGGCGTGTACGAGGTCCCGTTCGGCACGACGTTGGGTGAGTTGCTCGAACTCGCCGGGGGAGTGCCGGAAGGCCGCGAACTCAGGGCGATCCTGCTCGGCGGCGCGGCCGGCGGATTCGTGCGCCCGGACGAAACCGGCCTCCCGTTGACGATGGAGGACGCCCGCGCGGCGGGTACCACGCTCGGCTCCGGTGTCGTGCTGGCGCTGGACGACCAGGCCGACCTCGGCGGGTTCCTGCTGCGGATCGCGTCGTTCTTCCGTGACGAGTCGTGCGGGCAGTGCGTCCCCTGCCGGATCGGAACGGTGCGCCAGGAGGAGGCGCTGCACCGGATCGTCGGCGGCCGCAGGCTCGGGACCGGTGGGGACGATCTCGCGCTGCTGCGCGAAGTCGGTCAGGTGATGCGGGATTCGTCCATCTGCGGACTGGGCCAGACCGCCTGGAACGCCATCGAGTCGGCGATCGACCGGCTCGGCGCGCTGGAGGAACGATCATGACCATTGTCGGACTAGGACTCCCGCGTCGGCTCGTCGAGTTCACTGTGGACGGTGAGACGGTCAGAGTTCCGGAGTGCTCCACGATCCTCGACGCCTGCGCCGCCGCGGGCAAGGACATCCCGACACTCTGCTACGGCGACACGCTCGAACCGGCGAACGCCTGTCGTGTCTGCATGGTGGAGGTCGAAGGATCGCGCACGCTCGTCCCGTCGTGCTCCCGCAAGGCGGAACCGGGGATGGTGGTGCGGACCGAGACCGACCGGACCCGGCTCAGTCGCCAAGTGGTGCTGGAACTGCTGGGCTCGGCCACGGATCTGTCCACCACTCCCGACGTCGCGGGCTGGATGGCCGAGTGCGGAGCGGAACCCGAGCGTTTCGGGCCGCCCGCACCGCCTTCGGACGACCGGGACGAGCGGCGTCCCGGAGAACACGAGATCCCGGACGGTCTGACGGCGGCGACGGTGCGGCAACCGGCCAAAGTGGACAATGAGCTCTACGTCCGCGACTACGGGAAGTGTATCCAGTGCTACAAATGTGTCGACGCGTGCGGCGAGCAGTGGCAGAACACCTTCGCCATCACCATGGCGGGACGCGGTTTCGGCGCACGGATCTCGACGGAGTTCGCGAACCCGCTGCCGGACAGCGCGTGTGTCTACTGTGGAAACTGCGTCGAGGTCTGCCCGACCGGCGCGCTGAGTTTCAAGCGCGAGCATGACAAGCGTGTGGACGGAACCTGGGACGAGTCCCGGCAGACCGCGACGACCACCGTCTGCACCTTCTGCGGGGTCGGCTGCAACCTCACCCTGCACGTCCAGGACAACGAGATCGTCAAGGTCACCTCTCCGCACGAGAGCCCGGTGACCCACGGGAACCTCTGCATCAAGGGCCGCTTCGGCTGGCAGCACGTCCAGAACCGCTGACAGGCTCCCAAAGGCGAGGGCGGCGGCGACCAGGCGACCAGGGTGCCGAACCGTGGAGGGCCTCGTGAGTGGTAAGTGCCGTTCTAACGGCACTTACCACTCACGACCACCTCGACCGCTCGCCTGCCTCCGCCGGTGTCGCGAAAGCCACTTTCGGGACACCAGACAGGACACCAGACGCCGCGAAAGTGGCTTTCGCGACGCTTCCGAGCCTTCGTCACCCCGCGAGGACCGCAAGACCGCGGTGAAGGGGACTTTCCGCGCGTGCCATGAGCGGAAAGTCCCCTTCACCTCATTGATCGCCACGGACCTGCGGCAAACGCCGGTATACCGCCCGTTGACCGATGACAGGTCAGCGGGCTATTCTCGATATACGAAAGAAAGTTTCCGCAGAGCGAAATTACAGAGGTTTCGATGGCTGATCTTGCCGGTTCGCGTCACGCATTGCCCTACGTGCTGAACCTGTCGCTGGTCTTCACCGAGTTGCCACTGCTCGACCGGGCGGAGGCGGCGCGCGCGGCAGGCTTCACCGCGGTCGAGTACTGGTGGCCGTTCGAGACGCCGGTGCCGGACGCCGCCGAGGTCGACGCGTTCGTGGCGTCGGTCGAGCGGGCGGGCGTCGCGGTGACCGGGCTGAACTTCTTCCCCGGTGACATGGCGGGCGGCGACCGCGGCCTGGTCACCTGGCCCGGCCGCGAGGACGACTTCACCCGCGGCGTCGCCGCCGCGATCGACCTCGGCGAACGGCTCGGCTGCCGCCGGTTCAACGCGCTCTACGGCAACCGGATCGACGGCGCAGACCCGGCCGCGCAGGACAAGCTCGGCCTGTCGAACCTGGCGCTCGCCTCCGACGCGGCGGCGCGGATCGACGCGGAGATCGTCCTGGAACCGCTGTCGGGGGCGGAGAAGTACCCGCTCAAGACAGCGGACGACGTCCTGAAAGTGCTCGACGAACTCGGGCGGGACAACGTGAAGCTGCTGGCCGACCTGTACCACCTGGCGGTCAACGGTGACGACCTCGACACGGTCACGACCGTCCACACCGGACGGATCGGCCATGTGCAGATCGCCGATGCCCCAGGGCGCCACCAGCCGGGGACCGGAACGCTGGACATCGAGGGTTACCTGGAAAAGCTGCAGGCGGCGGGCTACCGCGGGCAGGTCGGGGTGGAGTACAAACCCGACGGGCCGAGCGCGGATTCGCTGTCGTGGCTGCCTTTCGAACGAAGGGGATTGGCATGACCAAGCTGGGATTCATCGGCCTGGGGATCATGGGCGGGCCGATGGCGGGACACCTCGTCGCCGCCGGCCACGAGGTGAGCGGATTCGACACGAACGCGGACGCGCTCGCGAGGCTGGAGGCCGCGGGTGGCCGCGCGGCGAACGGGGTGACGGACGCCGTGGCCGGCGCCGAGGTCGTCATCACCATGCTGCCGAACCACCCGCAGGTCGAGGCGGTCGTGCTGGCGGCGGGCGGCGTGCTGGAGTCGGCGAAGCCGGGCACTCTGCTGATCGACATGAGCACGATCCGGCCGGAGACCTCCATCGAGGTGGCCGAGCGGGCTGCCGAACGGGAGATCCGCGTGCTCGACGCGCCGGTTTCCGGTGGCCAAGCGGGTGCCGAGCAAGCCTCACTGTCCATTATGGCCGGTGGTGACGCGGAGGACTTCGCCATCGCGCTCCCGATCCTGGAGGCCGTCGGCAAGACGATTGTCCACGTCGGGCCGCACGGCGCCGGTCAGGTGGTCAAGGCCGCCAACCAGCTCGTGGTCGGCGGGACCTACGGCCTGATCGCCGAAGCCATCGTGCTGCTGGAGGCGTCCGGCGTCGACGCCGGTGTCGGGCTGGACGTCCTCGCGGGCGGCCTGGCGAGCAGCCGGATCCTCGAACTCAAGCGGAAGTCCATGGTGGCAAGGGAATTCGCGCCGGGCTTCCGGATCGATCTGCACCACAAGGACATGGGCATCGCGCTCGCCGCCGCCAGGCAGGCCGACGTCGCGCTGCCGATCACCGGGCTGGTCGCCCAGCTCGTCGCCGCCGGACGGGCGATGGGCCACGGCTCGCTCGATCACTCCGCCCTGCTGAAGGTCGTCGAAGCGCTGTCCGGCGCGGAAAGCAAGGAGTGACGGATGCCCAGAATCCCCGCCATGCAGGCCGTCGTCGACGTCCTGGTCAGTGAGGGCGTCGACACCGCGTTCGGCTGCCCCGGCGCCGCGATCCTCCCGCTTTACCACGCGATGCAGGACAGCGGCATCGAGCACCTGATCGTGCGTCACGAAGAGGGCGCCACCCACATGGCCGACGGCTGGGCCCGGACCACCGGCAATGTCGGCGTCGCGATCGGCACCTCCGGGCCCGCCGGGACGAACATGATCACCGGGCTCTACACCGCGCAGGCCGACTCGATCCCGATCCTGTGCATCACCGGGCAGGCCGATTCGCGGAAGCTGCACACCGAGGCGTTCCAGGCCGTCGACATCGTCGAGATCGCCAAACCGGTGACGAAATGGGCGGTGCAGGTCAAGGAGGCGGCCCAGCTGCCGTGGGTCTTCCGGGAGGCGTTCCGGATCGCGCGGTCCGGCCGCCCGGGCCCGGTGCTGATCGACCTGCCGATCGACGTGCAGCGGCAGGAGATCGAATGGGACTCCAGCATCGACTCGCCGCTGCCGGTCATCAGGACGACGCCGTCACCGGCGAGGGTCGAGCGCGCCCTGGATCTGTTGCTGGCCGCCGAACGGCCGCTGATCCTCGCGGGCGGCGGCGTGGTGCTCGGCGGCGCGAGCGACCGGCTGCGGACCGCGGCCGAACTGCTCGGCGTCCCGGTCGGGGTGACGCTGATGGGCAAGGGGACCTTCCCCGAGGACCACGAACTGTTCGCCGGCATGGCCGGCATCCAGACGTCGCAGCGGTGGGCGAACGCGGCCTTCCTCGAAGCGGATCTGGTGCTGGCACTCGGCGCGCGGTTCGGCGACCGGCACACCGGTGACCTCGACGTCTACCGCGGGAGCCGGAAGTTCATCCACGTCGACATCGAGCCGACGCAGCTGGGCAAGGTATTCGGGCCCGACCTCGGGATCGTGTCGGACACGGGCGCGTTCCTGGACGCGCTGATCGAAGCGGCGTCGAAGCGTTCCCCGGCGCGAGATCGCGCCTGGCCGCGGCGGATCGGCGAGCTGAAGGAGAGCCTGCCGCGGCGCGAGGACTTCGAGGACACGCCGATCAAGGCGCCCCGGGTTTTCAAGGAGATCAACGAGTTCTACGGCGAAGACGCCTACTTCGTCACCGCGATCGGGCTGTACCAGATCTGGTCCGGGCAGTTCCAGCGCGCGCACAAGCCGCGCCACTACCAGGTGTGCGGCCAGGCGGGCCCGCTCGGCTGGGAGATCCCGGCGGCGATCGGCGTCAAGAAGGCGAAACCGGAGGCGGAGGTCGTCGGCGTCGTCGGGGACTACTCGTTCCAGTTCCTCGTGGAGGAGCTGGCGGTGGCCGCGCAGTACGACGTCGGGTTCGTGCTGATCATGCTGAACAACGAGTACCTCGGGCTCATCCGGCAGGCCGAGACCGGCTACGAGATGAACTTCGAGGTCGACATCCATTACGACAAGAACGGCACGGACAACGTGAAGGTCATGGAGGCCTACGGCTGCTCCGGGACCCGCGTGACCGAGCCGGGCGAGATCCGGACGTCGCTGGAGTGGGCGCGCAAGGAGGCCGAGCGGACCTCGCGGCCGGTGCTGGTGGAGATCATGATCGAACGCGAAGGGAACGCCGCGATGGGAAAGGCGCTCGACAGCGTCGTCGAGTTCGAGCCGATCGCGGGCTGATGACGGTGCCCGGCCGTCGCCCCGTGGCGGCCGGGCACCCTCAGCTCGTCAGGCCTTGCCCTGGTCGTTGCTCAGCCACTTCTCCGGCCGGACGCGGACCAGCACGGAGTTGTCGCTGAGCGCGCCGTCGACGTACTTCGTGCCTTCTTCCCCCGGCAGATAGCGGTGCGCGATCTTCAGCGCCTGCTCACGGGACGGCGGCGCGTCGTTGGCGACGACCGGACCCTCGGCCGTCACGTACTTGTACGGAAGGGTCTCGGACTGCGCGACGAGGCTGAGCCTGCCCGCCTTCTTGATCGCCTTGTCCTTGACCGAACCGCCGTCCATCCAGATCAGGAGCTCCCCACCGGGCTCGTAGTCGTACCAGACCGGCACGGCCAGCGGGGCCCGTCCTTCCCGTTCCACGGCCAGGACCCCGATGTGGACCTCACTCAGGAAGGCTTCCCGTTCCTCGGCGGTCATGACGAAAGACGACATCCGTGTCTCGCTTCTCTCGATTGACGATCTACGAGAAGCGACAACGCGGCCCGGGTTCAGGACATTCCGGGCACCAGGCGGCGAAGGCGCGTGAAGGCCCCCTTCCCTCGGCTCAGCCGAGGGAAGGGGGCCTTCACGCGCTACGGGGTCGGTGAGGTGGAGCTGGAGTTGCCCGCCGGGGTCGAGGACGGCGCCGCGGACGTGCTGGACGGCGAAGGAGTCGTCGAAGGCGGAGGCGTGCTCGACGGCGGCGTGGACGAGGGAGGTGTCGACGAGGGAGGCGTCGAGGACGGCGGAGTGCTGGTCGGCTTGGAGGACGAGCTGCTGCTCGGGGGAGCGCTGCTGCTCGGTGGGAGCGACGTGCTGGGCGGCGGAGTCGTCGGCGGCGTGGTCGTGCCGGGCGGGGGAGTGCCGGGCAGCGTCGGGACGGGGAGCTGGCCGCCGGGCGTGTCGGCGGCGACGTTCGAGGAGTCGGGCGCGCCGACCGGGACCTGGCTGTCCGGGAACGTCGCCACCCCACCGCGATAGGCGACCGCCCAGCGGATCACGGTGTCCACATAGGACAGCGAGTGGTTGTAGCGGTACACGGCCACGCGCTGGGTCTGCTCGGACGTCAGGTCGACGCCGCCGGAGCAGAGGTAGCGGCCGGAGCCCAGGGTCGCGTCGTAGATGTTGTTCGGGTTCGACTCGCCGTCGCCGTTTCCGTCGGACGCGTAGCCCTTCCACGTCGACGGGATGAACTGCGTCGGGCCGACGGCGCGGTCCCACACTGTGTCGCCGTCGTATTTGCCGCCGTCAGTGTCCGGGATCGCGGCGAACGGCCCGGCGCCGTTGAGCTGCGGGCCGAGGATCGGTTCGAGGGTGTTGCCCTTCGCGTCGACGTAACCGCCGCGCGCGTGGTTGGACTCGATCCGGCCGATGCTGGCGATCAGCGCCCAGTCGATGTGACAGCCGGGTAGTTCCTTCGCGAGGATGTCGGCCGCGTTCTTGTACGCCTTCATCATGCTCGCCGGGATGCCGAGCGCGCCCGACGGCGCGAACGAGCCGCCGACGTTGCCGGTACCGCCGGGGACGGTCAGCGGATCCGGATTGGGCGGCTCGGGCAGGCTGCCGTCGACGGCGATCTCCGGGACCGTGCCCACCGGCGGCTGCCAGGCCGCGGCCTGGTTCTGCGGAGCGGTGGGCTTCGGTGCGGCGATCGGGGCATCGGGACCCGCCGACGCGGTGACCGCGGGCAGGACCGCGAGCGCGCCGCCGGCGAGCGCGAAGGCCGTCCGGTGCCGGGCGGACAACTTGTCCGTCTGTCGGGGGCGGTGCTTCGGCATGTTCTCTCCCGCAAGGTCGGCTCCGGGCAAAACTATCCGATACAACCGAATTCTGGGGAGGACACAACGAAAAAGCCGCGAACCTGTCGAGTTTTCGTCCGCCCGGCACAAGACCTTCGTACTGAAGTTGTCAATTTCACGCTGAGTTCACCGAAACGTCAGCAGAATCCTCGGGCCCTCCGTGGAGTCGGCCTGAACCGTGTGCAAAGAGGTCTTTGCACAATCGTCTTTGCACGGCTACCTTGGTGTCATGACCGGTCCGCCGACGCCCGAAGAGATCACCGATCCCGCCGTGCTGAAGGCGATGATGCATCCGCTGCGCCGCCGGATCATGGAGTCGCTGGGCCGCGCACCCGCGACGGCGACGAAGCTGGCCAAGGAACTGGGGGAGAGTTCGGGCGCGACCAGCTACCACCTGCGGGAACTGGCGAAATACGACTTCATCGACGAGGCGCCGGAACTCGCGCACGGCAAGGAGCGCTGGTGGCGGGCCAGGCAGCGCGACATCCGCTGGCCGAGGCACAGCGAGCAGAGCGAAGAGATGCGGGCGGTGTTCGACGAGGCGCATCGCGCGGCGTTCACCGAGGACCTGGAGCAGATGGCGCGCTTCCTGAGGCGCCGCGACGAACTGGGCGAATGGGGTGACGCGCTGGTGTTCTCACGCGGCGCGGTGCACGTGAACCTCGACGAGCTCAAACAGTTCTGGGAGGAGTACCTGGAACTGCTGCGCCGCTACTGGCGGCCGGAACCCGGACCGGACGCGCGAAAGGTGTACGTGCGCTGGACGGCGTTCCCGGATCCGGACGAGGAGTGAGAGGGGGAAGCTGAGAGAACCGGTGGGAGAGCGGCCACTCGACCACCGGAGCGCGTCACCACGCCGGACGGCGTGTCTTCACGAACGACTCCACACAAAAAGGGGGAGCAGCATGCTGCTCTGGAAAAGAATCGCGGCCGTCGGCGCCGTGACGAGCCTGCTCGCGGCGGGGACCGCGACGGCCGCGCAACCGCCGGATGGAGCATCCCGCGCCGACGCCACCATCCGCTACACCGAGTACGGCATCCCGCACGTCGTCGCCGGCGACTGGGTGAACCTGGGCTTCGGACAGGGCTACGCCGCGGCCAAGGACAACGTCTGCGCGATCGCGGACGTCGCGGTCACGACCCGGGCCGAGCGGTCCCGCTGGCTTGGCCCGGACGCACCGCCGACGAGCGGGGTGAGCCAGGCGAGCACGAACCTCGCCAGCGACCTCTACTTCCAAGGGCTCAACGAAAGCGGCGTCGTGGAGCGGATGCTGGCCGAGCCGGCACCGCGTGGGCCGTATCGAGAGGTCCGCGAACTGATCCGCGGCTACGTCGAGGGCGTGAACAAGTACCTGCGCGCCGGTGAGATCACCGACCCGGCCTGCCGGGGCGCGGGCTGGCTGAAGCCGATCACCGAACTCGACGTCTACCGGCACAGCCACGCGGTCGGGATGATCTTCGGACAGGGCGGGGTCGCGGACTCGATCACCGCGTCCCTGCCGGGCGCTCCGCCCGCGGGCACCGGCCGTGAGCAGATGACCGGCCAGACCGGGATCGGCAGCAACGCCATCGCGGTCGGCAGGGCCGCGTCGGCGAACGGCCGCGGTGTCTCGCTGGCCAACCCGCACCTGCCATGGCAGCTGAGCGGCACCAGGCTGTGGCAGTCGCAGCTGAGCCTGCCGGGCAAGCTGAACGTCAGCGGCGCCGGAATCCCCGGTATCCCGCTGATGTGGCTGGGACACAACGAAACCGCCGCCTGGAGCGGTACCGCCACCGACACGACCCGGACGTACACGCTGTTCGAACTGAAGCTCGTGCCCGGCTCGCCGACGACCTACCTGGTCGACGGCAAGCCCGAGCGAATGCGGCGCACCGACGTCGGCGTCCTGTCCCGCAAGGCAGACGGCACCCTGGAGCGCGTCGTGCGTCCACAGTGGACGACCAGATACGGTCCGGTGACGACCCGGCTCGGGGAGCGGGAACTGCCGTGGACGGCGTCGAGCGCTTTCGCGATCGCGGACGCCAACGCCGGGAACCTTTCGATGACGAACTCGATGTTCGAGATCGCCCGCGGCCGGACGGCGGGGGAGATGATCGGCGCGGTCCGCCGGACCCAAGGGCTGCCGTGGATGAACATCATCGCCACCGACGACCGCGGCCGGGTGGAGTACAGCCAGATCCACGGGGTCCCGCACGTCACCGACGAGAAGGCGGCGCGCTGCAACACCCCGCTGGGCAAGGAACTGTTCGATGCCAAGGGGATCGCGGTCCTCGACGGTGCCAGGACCGCCTGCGCGTGGGGTCGCGACCGTGACGCGCTGCGGCCCGGCGTCTTCGGGCCGTCCAGCCTGCCGACCCTGAGCCGGGACGACTATCTGGCGAACTCGAACGACAGCTACTGGCTGTTCAATCCCGCCGAACCGAAGACCGGCTTCCCGCGGATCGTGGGCCCGGTCGGGTACGAGCAGAACCTGCGGACGCGCGGCGGGTTCGCCGAGATCGCCGACCAGCTGGCGAAAGGCGGCTTCACCGGGCAGGCGATGCGGGACCTGATGTTCTCGCACCGGGACCACGCCGCCGAACTCGTGCGGGACGACGTCGTCGGGATGTGCCGCACGATGTCCGACCTGGACGCCGCGTGCACCGCGTTGGCGAACTGGGACGGGCGGTCCGACACCGGCAGCCGGGGCGCGCTGCTCTTCGACCGGTTCTGGTCCACAGTGGACAGGATGGGCTCCGAGATCTGGAAGGTTCCGTTCGACGTCAAGGACCCTGTCCGCACGCCGAACACGCTCGACACCGGGAACGCCGCGATCCGCAAGGCGCTCACCGACGCCGTCACGGAACTGAAGGCGGCGAACATCCCGCTCGACGCGCCCTACGGCGATAACCACTACGTCGTGCGCGGCGGCAAGAAGATCCCGCTGGGCGGCGGGAGCGCCGGTCGTGGCGTCTACGACTCCCTGGGAGGACCTTGGGATCCGGCCCGCGGCTACACCGAGATCGTGCACGGCGGGACGTACCTGCACGTCGTCGCGTTCAACGGTACCGGCTGCCCGGACACGACGACGTTGCTGACCTACTCGCAGTCCGCGAATCCGGAGTCCGCGCACCACAGCGACCAGACGGAGCTGTACGCGCGCAAGCAGTGGGTCACCGAACGGTACTGCGAGAAGGACATCCTCACGTCGCCGTCGCTCGACGTGGTCCGGGTGAGCAGGCGATGATCGCGGCACTGTTCGCCGCGGCGGTGCTGGCGGTGTCGTCGCCGGTGCCCGCCGCCGCTCCGGACGGCGACGTCTCGTTCACCAGCCACGGTGTGACCTTGCGCGGATCCGTGGTCGCGCCGGAAGGCGGTGGTCCCGCGCCGGGCATCGTCATGGTGCACGGCTCGGGCGAACACGACCGGGACGACTACCGTGCCGAGGCCGAAGCCTTCGCCAAGGCGGGCATCGCGACCCTGATCTACGACAAACGGACCGAGGGCTATTCGCTGTTCGAGCGGGACTACTCGGTCCTGGCCGACGACGCGCTCGCCGCGGTCCAGACGCTGCGCTCGCGTCCCGGCGTGGATCCGGCCCGCGTCGGGGTGTGGGGATTGAGCGAAGGGGGCTGGGTGGCGCCGTTGGCGGCGTCGAGGTCGACGGACGTCGCCTTCGCGGTCACCGTCGGGGCCAACGGGGTCTCGCCGGATCGCCAGCAGTCGTGGGCCTTCGAGACCTACCTGCGGCACGGCGGGGTCACCGGCTCGATGGTGGACATGGTGGCGTCGACGAACATGCGGACCCTCGCGGGCGCGGGCGCGTTCCCCGAGGCCGGGTACGACCCGGTGCCGGTGCTGGAGAAGGTGCGGCAGCCGGTGCTCGGGCTGTGGGGTGAGCTGGACCGGCTGACGCCGCCCGGCGAGGCGGTCCGGATCTTCCGGGAAACGCTGGAACGAGCGGGGAACCGGCAGTACACGCTGAAGGTGTTCCCGCGGGCGCAGCACGGGCTTCGGCAGACCACGGACGGTTTCGACAAGCTCGACGGCTTCGCTCCCGGCTATCTCGACCTCGTCGCGAACTGGGTGAACGGACCGAAGGACGGCCCCTCTGCCGATCCGCCTCCGGAACAGGCGAGCCAGAGTGCTGCTCTGGAGCCGCTGTCCTGGTACGAGGCGCCGTGGATCCAGATCGGCGTGTGGGCCTTGGCGTTGCTGGCGTTCGCGGCCTATCCGGTGACGGCGTTGTTCCGCCGACGCAAGGATGCTCCGCTCGCCCGGCCCGCGCGCTGGCTGGCGTCGACCGGATTGCTCGGCACGGCGGGATTCCTCGTCTACTACGTCGTGCTGACGACGGGGGCGGCGATGGCGCCGGGGCCGGTCCTTTTCGGACGGACGTTGCCGTGGCTCGCGTTGCAGCTGGTCGCGGTCGGTGTCGTCGTCGCCGGCGTGGTCACCGCGGTTTCGTGGTGGCGACGGCGGAACGAGACGAGCGGAGGAACCCGGGTCGGGCTGCTGCTGGCCGGAGCCGTGCTGTTCGTGCCGTGGGCCGTCCACTGGGGACTGCTGGTGCCGTGAAATGAGCCTGGGTGCCGGGCGGCCACCCGGCACCCAGGCGAACGGAAGCCGCGTCACCACGCCCGAGGGCGTGTCTTCACGAACGGACCTCCGGGTCAGAAGATACTCAGGACTTCGGGGTGACGGCGAACCGGCGCAGCTCCAGCGCCGGGTTCTTGGCGCGAACCTCGGAGATCCGCTCGGCGGAGACCTCGCCGGTCGCGGTCCCGGTGCGCTCGCCGAGCGAGGCGACGACGACGCCCATCGGGTCGACGATCATGCTGTGCCCCGAGCCTGCCGGAGCCGCCTGTCCCGCCGCGACGAGATAGATCGTGTTCTCGATCGCCCGTGCCCGGACCAGCGTGGTCCAGTGGTCCTCCTTGAGCGGGCCGGGCATCCACTCCGCCGGGAGCAGCACCGCGTCCGCGCCCGCATCGACCAGGCGGCGGGTGACCTCCGGGAACCGCAGGTCGTAGCAGGTCTGGAGGCCGAAGGTGATCCCGTCGACCTCGAACGTCTCGGGGGTTTCGATGTCTCCGGGGCGAACCAGCTCCGATTCGCGGAATCCGAAGGCGTCGTACAGGTGCAGCTTGCGGTACAGCGCCGCGATCGACCCGTCGGGACCGGCCGCGACGAGCGTGTTCGAGATCCGTTCGCCGCCGGGGAGCGCTTCGTTGATGCCCGCGACGACGGTGATCTGCCGGTCCTTCGCGAGACCGCGCAGCTCGGTGACGAACGGTCCGTCGAGTTCTTCGGCCGAGGTCACGAATTCCCGGCTCATCGTCGGTACGGTGAACAACGAGTACTCGGGCAGCGCGACCACCCGCGCGCCGCGGTCCGCCGCTTCGCCGACGAGGGCGGCGACGCGGGCGAGGTTGGCCTCTTTGTCGTTGCCGGGCGCGAACTGCGCCACCGCGACGTGCACCATGGGACCCCTTCCGATAAGTGGAGCTCTTGTATACATGATGGATACTTGGCTGGTCCAGGTGTAGGGTCTGTCGCGGAAAGTGACTACACAGAGGGGGAACGAGATGACTGTGACCGCCGAAGGGGGCGGCCCGGCGCGCGAGCGGGTCTACACGTGGCTGCGCGACGGAATCATCTCGGGCGAGCTGGAAGGCGGCCGCTTCCTCGACGAAATGTGGGTCTCCGGCGTCGTCGGCGTCTCGAGGACGCCGGTGCGCGAGGCCTTCCACCGCCTGGCCGCCGAGCGGTTCATCAGTCTCTTGCCGCGCAAGGGCGCGCAGGTGCGCACGGTCACCGCCCGGGAACTGGAAGAGGTCTATCAGAGCAGGCGGCTCATCGAGGGGCACGCCATCGCGGCGCTCTGCGCGAACCGGGCAGGCGCCCCCGCCGAGATGGCGGAACTGATCGACGAGATGGCGCGGGCCGGTGCCGAAAGCGACTGGTTCGCGGTTTCCGGACTGGACCGGCGGTTCCATCGCGCGATCGTGAACGCCGCCGGCAACTCTGTGCTGACCGAGCTGTACGACACGCTCCGCTCGCGGCAGCAGCGGGTCACGGTCCGCGCGCTGGAGGCGCGGCCGGAAAGGCTGACGGTGATCAACGACGAACACCGGGCACTGGTCGCCGCCCTGAACGACCATGACGCGAAAGAGGCGTCACGGTTGCTGGAGCAGCATTTGCGCCCGGTGTCCGAAGTGATGTCGGTGCTGCCTCAGGAAGGCTGACCCGGCTGGTCGTGCGTCGAGCAGTGGATCCCGCCGCCGCCCGAGGCGATGGTCGAGATCTTCACCGGCACGATCTCGCGGCCGGGGAACTGGTCCCGCAGGACCTGCTGCGCACGTTCGTCCGCCTCCGCGTCGCCGAACTTCGGCACGAAGACCGACTTGTTCGCGACGTAGAAGTTGGCGTACGAGATCACGCTGTCCTCGCCGTAGCCTTCGACCTTCTCCGGATCCGGCTGGACGAGGTCGATCACCTTGAAGGGCTTGCCGTCCGCGTCGGTGGCGCTCGCCAGGACCGACCTGGCCTGATCGGCCGCGCGGGACCATGAGTCGGGCGGGGTGCCGGGCGCCGCCTTGTCCAGGAGGACGACACCGGGCGAGGTGAACCGGGCCAGGCAGTCGACGTGGGCGTCGGTGATGTCCTCGCCGCGGACACCCGCGAACCAGATGACCTTCCGGACGCCGAGAACCTTCTTCAGTTCGTCTTCGATCTCCTGGCGGCTCTTGCCCTTGTTGCGGTTGTCGTTGACCAGCGAGCTCTCGGTGACCATCAGCGTGCCCGCGCCGTCGGTCTCGAACGAACCGCCCTCGGCGGTGATCCAGGTTTCGGTGCGGGCGAGGCCGTATTTGCCCAGCACGGCACGGGCGACGGCCTTGTCCTTGTCGTGCGGGTTCTGCTTGCCGCCCCAGCCGCTGAAGTTGAAGTCGACGCCCCCGACCTTGCCTGCTTCTTCCACGAACACCGGCACCGTGTCCCGCGCCCACAGGTCGTCGACCGGGATCGGGACGACCTCGACGGTGTCGCCGCACGCCTGCTGGGCGGCCTCGGCGTGCTCGGGCCGGGCGAGGAGCACCACCGGTTCGAAACCGGCGATCGCCTTGGCCAGCCCGGCGATCTCTTCGCGGACGGCGGGCAGGTCCTCCGCCCAGATGGACTTCGACGCCGGCCAGGACAGGTAGGTGCGTGCGTGGCTTTCCCATTCGGCGCCCAGCCTCCTGGCCCCTGCCGCGGCGGGCTCCGGTGACCCCGCGGACGGTGCGGGCGCGGCGGTGTTCCCTCCCGGATCGGAACACGCCGCGCTCCCGACGGCGACGGCGCCGACCGCGGTCAGGGCGCGCAGAACCGTGCGGCGGGGCAGGGACGAATCGAACACAGTGCACTCCTTGGCTGAGCTGGTGCCGACACGATAGCATCCTGACTGAAAATTCAGTCAGGACCGAACCGCTAGGGTGAACACTCGTGTTCGAACGTCAGCAGAAGATCTTGGAAGCGGCCGTGCGGGTGATCGCGCGCAGCGGTGTGCGGGGCCTGCGGGTCGAGAAGATCGCGGCCGAGGCCGGGATCTCGACTTCGCTGATCTACTACCACTTCACCAACCGCGCCGGGCTGCTCGGGAAGACCCTGGAGTTCGTCAGCGATCGCGCCGCCGCCTACACCGAAGAGGCCGCGGCCGAGGCGGCGGATCCCCGGGCCGAGCTGGAACTGATGCTGTTCGGGGAACTTCAGGACACCCAGGCGGTGCGGGAGAACAGCACGGCGTGGGGCGAGCTGCGGGCGAGCGCCGTCTTCGCCCCCGAACTGCGTGAACCGCTGGCGGAGTCGACCCGGGTCTGGGTGGACGAGGTCGCCGACGTGATCCGGCGCGTCGACAGCACCGGTGTCAAGGCGGAAGACGCCGCGGAACGGCTCACCAGCCTGGTCGAAGGACTCAGCGAGCGGTGGCTTTCTGGTTCGATGGACCTGGACCGGGCGCGGGACCTGCTGCGGGGCGCGATCGCGCTGGAACTGGACGGACTGGGGGACTGAAATGGGACTCGAGAAGATCGTCGGCACGATGCGGGACAACTTCACCGTCCGGCGGGTTTTCGGCGAGCCCGTCGAGAAGGACGGTGTCGTGGTGATCCCGGCCGCGAGCATCATCGGCGGCGGGGGCGGCGGGCACGGCACCGAACAGGAAAAGGAAGGTGAGGGCGGCGGGTTCATGCTCGCCGCGCGGCCGGTCGGCGCATACGTGCTCAAGGGCGGAGACGTGCGCTGGGTGCCCGCGGTGGACCTGACCTTCCTCGGCGTGGTCTTCGCCATCACGGTCGCGACGATCCACAAGGCCAGGCGGCGGGCTCAGCTCCGGCCCTGAGCGGTGATCCCGGTCAGGATGAGATCGATCCCGGTGAGGAACTGCTCCCGGTCGTCGTGCTCGCGCACCTGGCCGGCGATGGATTTCAAGAACGGGAACTCGCCGGGATCGAGTCCTTCCCACGCGTCCACCGCGGCGCGGAGGAATTCGGCGCGGTCCGTTCCGCCGAACCGGAGAACCTGGGCGTTCGCTGCGTTCTGGCCCGCGGCACCGAAGATGTAGTGCACGAGCGCCGAGGTCGCGGTGAACCACGTGGCTTCGGGGACGCCGAGCGCACTGACCCGTCGTCCGATGCTCTCGAAGATCCGCGGCGTCACCGTGCCCCACGGGCTGCGGGAGAGCTGGACGGCGAGCTGCGTGGAAAGCCACGGATGCCGGTCGATCGCTTCGAACAGGCCCAGTGCGACGGCGCGGATCTCGTCCTGAGGCGAGCCCACGCCGGGCTCGGCGGTCAGCGCGTCGGCGATGACGGAGTCGGTCGCGGCGTCGAGCAGTTCGCCCTTGTTCGCCAAATGCCAGTAGATCGCACCCGGTCCGGTGGCGAGACGTTCGGTCAGCGTCCGGAAGGTCAGCCCGCGCTCGCCGTCCGCGTCGAGCAATGCGACGGCGGCCTCGACGATGCGCTCGCGCGAGAGTGCGTCCGCGCGGGTCCGTTGTGCCATGCCGCCATCCTGGCAGCTGCGTCGAGCGGGCGCGGACAGGTCGCATTCGGGTTAGTTTCCCTGTATGGCGAAAAGCTCGGCGGTGGAGATCGAGGTCGGCGACCGGACGGTGCGCGTCTCGAACCCGGATCGCGTCTACTTCCCGGCGCGGGGTGAGACCAAGCTCGACCTGGTCCGGTACTACCTCGCGGTCGGCGACGGGATCGTGCGGGCGCTGCGGGAGCGGCCGTGCATGCTGCACCGGTTCCCGTCCGGGGTGTCGGGGGAGAAGGTCCACCAGAAACGGGTCCCGAACGGGGCGCCGGAGTGGCTCCAGACCGTCCGCGTCGACTTCCCTTCCGGCAGGCACGCCTACGAACTGTGCGTCACGCATCCCGCCGAAGTGATCTGGGCGGTGCAGATGTCGACCGTCGAGTTCCACCCCTGGAACTCCCGCCGTGCCGACACCGAACGCCCCGACGAGTGGCGGATCGACCTCGACCCGATGCCCGACTGCCCGTTCTCCACCGTGCGGAAGGTCGCCCACACCGTCCACGAGATCCTGGACGAACTCGGCATCACCGGCTGGCCGAAGACCTCCGGCGGGCACGGTCTGCACATCTACGTCCGGATCGAGCCCCGGTGGGGTTTCCAAGAGGTCCGCCGTGCGGCGCTCGCCTTCGCGCGCGAGGTCGAGCGCCGGATGCCCGATGAGGTCACCACCACCTGGTGGCGCAAGGACCGTGACCCGTCGAAGCTGTTCGTGGACTACAACCAGAACGCTCGCGACCACACGATCGCGAGTGCTTACTCCGTGCGCGGCGTACCCGAAGCCGTCGTCTCGACACCGATCAGGTGGGACGAGATCGACGACGTCGAACCGCGGGAGTTCACCATCGCCACCGTGCCCGCGCGCTTCGCCGAACTCGGCGACCTGCACGCGGACATCGACGACACGGCTTACTCGCTCGAGACCCTGCTCGACTGGGCCGAGCGCGACGGCCTCGACGCCGAGGCCGAGTGACCGCCCCTCCCGCATTTAGAGGACTAATTGCGGGAGTGGGCGCTTGGCGACGTAGGCGGTGGCGCGGGGAGCGAAGGTCGAGTTTCCTTCGCACAGCCGAGGGCCCTCGCGCGGTTTGGTGGTGACTGCTGAGGTTCCTGGGGCACTTGTGGTGACATGGCGTTCCGTGAAGGCCTCCTTTACTACCTTGCGGGTAGGCAAGGAGGCCTTCACCACCAGCCAGCCAACCCGGCCCCCGCAATTAGGTGACCAATTGCGGGGAGGGGCGTGGGCTCGGCCGCGCGGTTCGGGCGAGGCGAAGGGGGAGGTTGCGAAAGCCACGTTCGCAACGTTGAAGGTTGCGAACGTGGCTTTCGCAACGCTTCGGGGACTCCGCCGCCCACGAGGACGGATGCCCCGGGGTGAAGGGGACTTTCCGCTCGTGCGATGAGGGGAAAGTCCCCTTCACCACGCTGGTCGCCACCGAACACCGGTCCGTGAGGGCCTCCTTGAGGGACCCAGAGTCCCTCAAGGAGGCCTTCACGGACGTGGCACCTGACAGGAAACCTTTGCCTTTCTGCTCAATAGAACCGTCCTAGCCACTCACGACCGACCCGGCCCAAGACCGCCGGGTCACTTGCCGACGTAGGCCGCCAGGTGCTCACCGGTCAGCGTCGAAGCCTTCGCGACGAGGTCGGACGGCGTGCCCTCGAAGACGACCTTGCCGCCGTCGTGGCCGGCGCCCGGGCCGAGGTCGATGATCCAGTCCGCGTGCGCCATGACCGCCTGGTGGTGCTCGATCACGATCACGGACTTGCCCGCGTCGACGAGTCGGTCGAGCAGGCCGAGCAGGTTTTCGACGTCGGCGAGATGCAGACCGGTGGTCGGCTCGTCGAGGACGTAGACGCCGCCCTTGTCGCCCATGTGCGTCGCGAGCTTCAGCCGCTGCCGTTCACCGCCGGACAGCGTGGTGAGCGGCTGGCCGAGGCTGAGGTAGCCGAGCCCGACGTCGTTGAGCCTGCCGAGGATCGCGGCCGCGGCGGGGATCCGTCCTTCGCCTTCGGAGAAGAACTCCAAGGCTTCGGACACCGGCATGGCGAGCGCCTCGCTGATGTTCTTGCCGCCGAAGGTGTACTCCAGCACCGAGGCCTGGAACCGCTTGCCGTCGCACTCCTCGCAGGTGGTCGCGGTACCCGCCATGATGCCGAGGTCGGTGTAGATGACGCCCGCGCCGTTGCAGTTCGGGCAGGCGCCTTCGGAGTTGGCGCTGAAGAGCGCGGGCTTCACGCCGTTGACCTTGGCGAAAGCCTTGCGGATCGGTTCGAGCAGACCGGTGTAGGTGGCCGGGTTGCTCCGCCGCGAGCCGCGGATGGGCGTCTGGTCGACCGAGACCACACCCTCGGCCGCGGGGATGGATCCGTGGATCAGCGAGCTCTTGCCGGAACCCGCGACACCGGTGACGACGCAGAGGACGCCGAGCGGGACGTCGACGTCCACGTTCCGCAGGTTGTGACGGTCCGCGCCGCGGATCTCCAGGTTGCCGGTGGGCTCGCGGACGCTGTCCTTGAGCGTCGCCCGGTCGTCGAGGTGCCTGCCGGTGCTGGTGTCGCTGGCACGCAGGCCTTCGACACTGCCCTCGAAGCAGATCGTCCCGCCGTTCGTGCCCGCGCCGGGACCGAGGTCGACGACGTGGTCGGCGATCGCGATCGTCTCGGGCTTGTGCTCCACGACCAGCACCGTGTTGCCCTTGTCGCGCAGCTGCTCGAGCAGGTTGTTCATCCGCTGGATGTCGTGCGGGTGCAGGCCGATGGTGGGCTCGTCGAAGACGTAGGTGACATCGGTGAGCGAGGAGCCGAGGTGCCGGATCATCTTCGTGCGCTGGGCCTCACCACCCGAAAGCGTGCCGGACGACCGGTCGAGGGAGAGGTAGCCGAGACCGATGTCCACGAAGGAGTCCAGCGTGTGCTGCAGCTTCTCCAGCAGCGGCGCCACCGACGGCTCCTTGAGCCCGCGGACCCAGTCGGCGAGGTCGCTGATCTGCATCGAGCACGCGTCGGCGATGTTGATCCGCTTGATCTTCGACGACCGCGCGAGCTCGCTCAGCCTGGAGCCGTCGCATTCGGGGCAGACGGTGAAGGTGACCGCCCGGTCCACGAACGTGCGGATGTGCGGCTGCATCGCCTCCCGGTCCTTGGCCAGGAACGACTTCTGGATCGTGGGGATCAGACCCGAGTAGGTCAGGTTGATGCCTTCGATCTTGAGCTTGACCGGCTCCTTGTAGAGCAGGTCGTCCATCTGCCGTTTGGTGTACTTCTTGATCGGCTTGTCCGGGTCGAAGAAGCCGCAGCCACGCAGGATGCGGCCGTACCAGCCGTCCATGGAGAAACCGGGGATCGTCAGCGCGCCCTCGTTGAGGGATTTGGTGTCGTCGTACAGCGCGGTGAGGTCGATGTCGTTGACCTTGCCCCGGCCCTCGCAGCGGGCGCACATACCGCCGGTGATGCTGAACTCGCGGCGTTCCTTCGTGGTCCGTCCGCCCTTCTCGAGGGTCACGGCACCCGCGCCGGAGATCGAGGCGACGTTGAAGGAGAAGGCCTGCGGGGAGCCGATGTGCGGCTTGCCGATCCGGCTGAAGAGGATGCGCAGCATCGCGTACGCGTCGGTGGCGGTGCCGACCGTGGAGCGGGGGTCGGAGCCCATCCGCTGCTGGTCGACGATGATCGCGGTGGTCAGGCCGTCGAGGACGTCGACCTCGGGCCGGGCCAGCGTCGGCATGAAGCCCTGCACGAAGGTGCTGTAGGTCTCGTTGATCAGCCGCTGCGATTCGGCCGCGATCGTGTCGAAGACCAGTGAGCTCTTGCCCGACCCGGAGACGCCGGTGAACACCGTCAGCCGGCGCTTCGGCAGCTCGACGGCGACGTTCTTGAGGTTGTTCTCGTTCGCGCCGAGTACGCGGATCAGATCGTGGCTGTCGGCGGGGTGTTCCTCGGGCGGCTGCGGCCTCGTGGTCTTGCGCATCGTTTCTCCATCCTGATGTAGGCCGCGTTCACGGTCCGTCAGCCTCTTCGGGCTCGATCTAACCAGCTGCGAGCCGTTCTTCCTCGTCGTTCGCGCTGTGCGCCCGCGACGGTGATCACGCTAAGCGAAACCGGGCCGTCGTCGCTTCTCGATTCCTGATCGGCCCGTCAGACGCTCCAGCCCTCGCTCTTGGTCGCCTTCAGATAGTCCTCGACCGGCGGCCCGACCGGCCTGCCCTCGTACTGGGTCGACAGCACCACCGACGACCTGATCTCGCCGTGTTTGCCCAGCCGTTCGAAGAGACCTTCGAGGTGTTCGAGCGACACGGCCCGCACCTTCAGCATGGTGCAGCGGTCGCCGCTGAGCCGGTGCAGCTCGACCACCTCGGGGTAGTCCTCCGACTTGCTGGTGCGCAGCAGGCAACTGCCGAGCGAGCAGCGCATTTCGACGAACGCCTGGAGGTCGTACCCGGCACGGCGCGCGTCGACCTGGGCGCGATACCCGGTGATGACGCCCGCCTCCTCCAGCCGCCGGACCCGTTCCGCGACCGCCGGCGCGGAGAGGTTCACGCGGCGGCTCAGCTCCTTGAACGAGAGCCTCCCGTCGCTCTGGAGCGTTTCGAGGAGCCGCCAGTCGAGGTCGTCCAGCGCTCTTTCCGATCGTAAGGTCATCGAGCCCGGATTCCTTTCATGATGGGCCCCGCACCCCCGCGAGGCCTTCGGAAGCCTATTCGCCTCGGCGGCCGGAATCCCTAGGTTTGAATCATGAAACCGATGTTCGCGCTCTTCATGGGCGTCGCCTGCCTCAGCACCGCGGTCGTCGGCCTGTCCACCACGGCGGCGCTGATCGTGGTCGACCACGCCGGTGCCGCGTGGAGCGGCCTGCCGAACGCCGTGCTGGTACTCGGCTCCGCCGTGGGGTCGCTGTCTTCGGGCGCGCTGGCCGCCCGCTACGGCAGGCGGCTCGTCCTCGTGCTGATGTACGGCGCCGCGGTGATCGGCGCGCTCGTCTCGTTCGCCGGTGTGCTCGGCGGATCGGTGCTCGCGCTGGTGGCGGGGATGCCGTTGATCGGTTTCGGCAACAGCGGGGCCCAGCTCTCGCGGTACACGGCCGCAGACCTGGCTCCGGAGCGCCGCAAGGGTTTCGCACTGTCCACAATGGTCTGGGCGGGGACCGTCGGAGCGGTCGCCGGACCCGCACTGATCGCGCCGGCCGCCGCACGGGCGGAGGCCGCCGAACTGCCCGCCCTGTCCGGCCCGATCGCGGCGGGTGCGGTCGTCGTGGCCCTCGCCGTGGTCGCCGTCGTCACCCTGCCGCGGAACCTCGCCGCCCCGGTGGAGAGGGCGCCGAGGCGGGAGCGGATGTCCGTGCGGAACCCGGTGATCCTCGGGCCTCTCGTGGCGATGGTCGGGGCGCAACTGGCCATGGTGGCGGTGATGACGATGACCCCGGTCCAGCTCCACGAGCACGGTCAGGGGCTCGACGTCGTCGGCTGGGTGCTGAGCGCCCACCTGATCGGGATGTTCGCGCTGGCGCCGTTGTCCGGCTGGATCACCGATCGCTGGGGCGGCCGCGCGACCATCTTCGGCGGGATCGGCACGCTCACCGTCGCCGCGGTGACCGCGATCGGCGCTCCCGATTCGCATCATGTGGGCATCCCGGTCGCGATGTTCCTGCTGGGCTACGGCTGGAACCTGGTGTTCGTCGGCGGCAGCGGACTGCTCAGCCGCGATCTCCCGCCCGCTCAGCGGGCGAGGGCGCAGGGCACGGTCGACGCCTTCGTCTGGGGGACCTCCGCGGCGGCGAGCCTGCTCGCCGGGCAGCTGTTCGGCCTGGGCGGATACGTCCTGGTGGCCGTCGCGGGCGGTCTGTGCGCCCTCGCCCCGCTCGCGGTGCTCGGCCGTCGCGTGGCCGTGGCCGAGCCCGTTGAAAAAGCCGGGCTCCGCTGATCTGCGAAACCCGGGCCCTGCCGTCATACTGCTTCACTCCGACACGAACGAACGGACACGAACGAACCCGTGATGACGCAGATCACGTCGGTGACCGATTCGGAGGGTCTTAGGGTGAAAGCAGACAAGGTGCGGGAGATCGGGGGTGCACGATGAGCGAGTTCGCGGTGAATCTGCGGGACCGGGTACGGCAGGCGAGGGAGGACGTCCGGATCGCCAGGCGGGACTCGGACGACGATCGTGCCTCGGCCGTCGGCGCCGATCTGGCCAACCTGGAGCGGCTGGCCGCCGAGCACGGCGTGGACCTGCCGGAGCAGGCCTCGGACGACACCCGGGCGTGACCCCGGGTTCCGTACCGGTGATCGGCCTTTGACACCCTGGGGCGTGTGACCGAAAGCCTGAACCGGATCCGCGCCTTCCTGGCGGACCGCGAGCCGCCGACACCGTGCCTGGTGGTGGACACCGACCTGGTCGCGGAGCGTGCGGCCGCGGTCGCGGCGGCGTTCCCGGACGCGCTGATCCGGTACGCGGTCAAGGCGAATCCCGCTCCCGAAGTGCTCGACGCGGTGTTGTCGACGGGAGCGGGTTTCGATGTGGCGGGAACGGCGGAGATCGCGCTGTGTCTGTCCAGGGGCGCGCGAGCGGCGGAACTGGCCTACGGCAACACGATCAAGAAACCCGCGGACATCGCGTCCGCGTACGCGCGCGGCGTCCGTGAATTCACCACGGATTCCGCGGGTGATCTGGCGAATCTGGTCGAGCACGCCCCGGGTTCGCTGGTCTCGGTCCGTCTGCTGACCGGCGGACCGGACTCGGTGACGCCGTTCGGCACCAAGTTCGGTTGCGAGCCGGCGGTGGCCGCCACGCTGCTCCGGCAGGCCGTGGAAGCCGGGCTGCGGCCCGGAATCGCGTTCCACGTCGGTTCGCAGCAGCCGGATCCGGCGGCGTGGGAGATCGGGATCGCGACCGCGGCCAAGGTCGCCGCCGAGGCGGGTGTCGGCCTGGAGCGGCTCAACATCGGCGGCGGGTTCGCCACCGAGCACCGCGAATCCGTGCCGTCGCTGACGGAGTACGCGGCGGTGATCCACGCCGCCCGCGAAGCGCATCTGCCGGGACCGGAACTGCTGCTGGAGCCTGGCCGCGTGATCGTCGCCGACGCCGGGCTCATCCGGACCGAAGTCGTCCTGGTGACCACCCGCGCCGCCGCCGACGAACGCCGCTGGGTCTACCTCGACGTCGGCAGGTACAACGGAATGGCGGAGTGCGAAAACGAAGCTGTCGCGTATCGGCTGGAGGCTGTCGGCGTTAAAGGTCCGGAAGGACCGGTGGTTCTCGCGGGGCCGACCTGCGATGGTGACGACGTGCTGTACCAGCGGACGCCGTGCGCGCTGCCGATGTCGCTGAAGGCGGGCGACCGGCTGGACATCCCGGGTACCGGGGCCTA
This sequence comes from Amycolatopsis azurea DSM 43854, assembly GCF_001995215.1. Classification (GTDB taxonomy): domain Bacteria; phylum Actinomycetota; class Actinomycetes; order Mycobacteriales; family Pseudonocardiaceae; genus Amycolatopsis; species Amycolatopsis azurea. The sequence goes on along the minus strand of NZ_MUXN01000027.1, from coordinate 286,364 downwards.
CACCGCCAGCTATTCTTCGGTCGCTTTCAACGGAATCGAGCCGTTGCGCACCTATTGTGTGGGGAGGTTCGCCGATGCCGGGTGAAGAACCGCTCGTCGGCCGGTTCGCCGGCCGCCACGTACTCGCGGAGTTCGAGGGGATCGAGCCGTCGCTGCTCGACGACGCCGAACTCCTGAAGAAGACGCTCGCCGACGCGGTGACCGAGGCGGGCGCGACGGTCTGCGAAGTCGTGTCGCATTCCTTCGCCCCGCAAGGGGTCACCGCGCTCGCGCTGCTGGCCGAATCACACGCGTCGGTGCACACCTATCCGGAGATCGGATCGGTGTTCGTGGACGTGTTCACCTGCGGGGACCGGGCCGATCCGGAGCGGGCGGTCACGCTGCTGGCGAAGATGCTGGGCGCCGGCACCGTCCGGATGTCCACTGTGGAACGAGGAGAGAACTGATGGCGCCACGAGTGATCGTCGAGCCGATGGGCGCGGGGCTCACCCGGAACTGGGACGTCGAGGAGGTCCTGTTCGAGGGCCGTACCGCGTTCCAGAACGTCCTCATCGGACGGACCGCGCAGGGGATCTCCCTGTTCTGCGACGACGAACGGCAGAGCACCGAACTGAGCCAGCTCGTGTACCACGAAGCGCTGATGGTCCCGTCGCTGCTGCTCGCCGAACGTGTCGAGCGGGTGCTGATCATCGGCTCCAGCGAAGGGGTCGCCTCCGAGCTCGCCGTCGCCGCGGGGGCCGAAGTGGTCGATCACGTCGACATCGACGCCGAGGCGGTGCGTGCCTGTGCCGAACACCTTCCCTACGGCTACACGCTCGACGATCTGGCCCGAGCCGAACGCGGCGAGGGGAGGGTCCGTGTCCACTACCGCGACGGCTGGGAGTTCCTCGCCGAGGCGAAGGAACGCGGGGACACCTACGACGTGGTCGTGATCGACCTGCCGGACGAGAACGACGATCCGGCGGCTCAGCACAACCGGTTGTACGGCGCCGATTTCCTGGCCAGGTGCACCGCGCTGCTCACCGACGGGGGAGTGGTCGGCTGTCAGGCGGGCTGCCCGACGATGTGGCGCAACCAGACGCTGATCGCGTCGTGGCGCCGGTTCACCGAATCGTTCGGGACCGTTCTCTACTACGGCTCGGACGAGCACGAGTGGGCTTTCCTGAGCGGTAGGACCGATGTGCTCGACGATCCCGGCGCCCTTGTCGCTGAGCGGATCGGCAAGGCGGGAATCGGCGAGTCCACTGTGGACGAAGAAGCTCTGCGGGCGAACACCGTGCCACCGATTTCGTTGCGGCGTCATTGAGAATACGCGGGATCGTCATTCATCGAGATGACCGCCGTGTCGCCACGCGCAGGATCCTCCATCTGGGCGTTGCCGGGTGTCCGGTCCTCGCGCCAGAATCGCTCCAGTGAATAGCTGCCGCGAAGAGATCGCCTCAGGGGTCGACAGGGAATCCGCGGTCTGCGCGGCATTCGCGAGTTTGACCGCGAGTGTCACGGACGACCTGGGACCGGACAGGGTCGTGGACACGTTGTCCAGCGAATGCGTGCGGCTGCTGCCGATCGATTCGATGGAGGTCTTCCTGCCGGGACTGAAACTCGAGCGTCATCCCGCGGTCGTCGAGGAGGGACCGGCGCTCGAGTCGTTCGAAACCGGGAGCGACGTCGCCGTCGTGGACCTTTCCGCCGAGGTTCGGCGCTGGCCCGACTACGTGGCCAGAATGGTGGAACTGGGCTATACCGCGGTTTCCGCGATTCCCTTGCGTGCTATGAAGGAAACCGTCGGTTCGATCGCCTTCCTCGGTACCGAAACCGCGGTCCTGAGTGCCGAAGACCACCGGCTGGGACAGGCGCTCGCCGATGTCGCGACCCTGTGCCTCCTGCAGCAGCGGGAGTTGCACCACTACCGGACGCTTTCGGGCCAGTTGCAGACCGCGCTCGACAGCAGGGTGATCATCGAACAGGCGAAGGGCATGCTCGCCGAGCGCGCCGGTATCGACGTCAGCGTCGCCTTTCAACGCTTGCGTGCCTTCGCTCGCAGCTCCAACAGGAAGCTGTCGGAGGTCGCGCACAAGTTCGTGGAAGGCACGCTGGACGGCGAAAGGCTCCTCCGGCCGCGCGGCCGGTGACAACTGCCGCATAGGGCCCGGCAATTGCTGGTAGGGCCGTTGGTCACCGGAACCGGGGACTTGTCCCGGTGAACGCGCGACCGTGCGGCCCTTGGGCACGAGGACCTGATCGGAAAGGCTTCACGTCTAGGAGAGGATGCGTGAAGTCATGGCGCTGCTGGGAAGCCTACTTGGGAAGAGTCGTTCGGTGCGGCCGAGCCTGCTTCCGTTGCTGGAGTTGAGGTCGGCGGTACTGACGCTGCGGTCCGGGTACGGGCTGGCGCCGACCGGGTCGGGGACGGTGTGCTTCTTCGCCGAAGGCCGTCCGAGTGCGGGGACCGAGGCGGAGATCATCGCCGGTCTCGCCGGGGACTCGGCCCGCCGCAACCTGGTCACCCACGACGCGCACGGGCGGACGATCGTGCGCTGCTGGCGGGAGAACGGGGATCTGGGCTGGCTCCTCGACGACCTCGTCGACGTCAACGAGAAACTGGCTCAGGCCGGGTTCGCGGCCTGGCTGCTGCACAGCACGGTCGACTTCGCCGAGCTGCGGGACATGCGGCATCCGAAGCTGACCATGGTCTACCGGCGGGAACGCGGCGCGTTCTACCCCTTCTCCCCGCGCGGGACCCGCGGCCGGGACCGGGCGATGGAGCTGAAGATCCGCTCGTCGCTGACCAGGATCGTGCGGATGGAGTCCGACATCGGCCGATGGCGCCCGGTGTGAGGCGCAGCCTCAGCAGGACACGCCGCTGAGCCAGCCGCGAAGCCGCTGGACGCGCCGGTCCCGAGGGCGCTGCTCGGGTTTCGCCAAGAGCCTCGGCAGCTTCTCGAGTGCGATGGAGATCAGCGGCCGGGCGGCGTCGGCGTGTCTCCCGGGGCGGCGGCGGGTCTCGGAGATTCTCGTGGTCACGTCCCGATCACCCTTCCCGCGCGACGGTTCCGGTTGTCCGTCGCCTTCGACGATGCGGTATCGCGAACCGTTCCGGTCAGCGCCGAAGGTAGTGCCATCGAGGGCACAAAGACCCCTCTCGGTCGTCGGACGGGTACTGCTGGTCACGGGTTGGCGTCGAACCGGCCGGACGGACGGCGACGGTGGGACAATGTCCGCCGGAATCCCCGTCTCCGTTTCGGAAAAGGACTTCATGCCCTGTACCGGCGCCGCGCCGGAGGGGCAGGCTGTCGGCGGACGTCCGCCGGTTCCGGCGGCGGGACGGGAGGCCGGTGATGACCGGGATCCAGCGGCGTGCCGCCGTGGTCGTCGGCGTGGACGCCTCGCAGTCGTCGCGGGCGGCAGTGCGCTGGGCCGCCGGTGAGGCGGCGAGACGGGACAGCACGCTGAAGCTCCTTCACATCGACGGTCGCCGCTGGGAAGGCGGCGCCGCGCAGGACAACCTCACGGCCGCGAGTGTCGCGAGAGAAGCCGAACCGGCGGTGCCCACCGAGCACGAGGTGAAACTCGGCGGGATCGCCGACGAGCTGCTCGCGGCGTCGAGGTCGGCGTCGCTGCTGGTGCTGGGAACCCACGGGTTCGGCGCGCTGCGCGGAGCCCCGATCGGCGTCGTCGCCACGGAGGTGGCCGGGCACGCGAGATGCCCGGTGGTCGTCGTCCGCGGCCTGACCGCTCCCCGCCGGGGCGAGGTGGTCGTCGGCGTCGATCCGTCCAGCGACAGCGAACGGGCCCTGGGGTTCGCGCTCGACAGCGCTTCGGCGCGGAACGCCGCCCTGGTCGTCGTGCACGCCTGGCACGACAGCGTCCTCGAGGCCGGAGCCGAGTCGTCGAGTGTCGAAGCGGCGGAAGAACGCGCGCTGCGGGACCGGGTGGCGGCCTGGCGCGACAAGTATCCCGGCGTCGCCCTCCGGCTGGTGGTCGTCCGTGACCGCAACGTGGCCCGTGCGCTCATCCGAGTGGTTCCGCACGCGGGACTGATCGTCATCGGATCATCCGGTGCCGGGCTCGGGAGCACCGCGCAAGGGTTGCTGAGCCGCGCCCGATGCCCGGTCGCGCTGATCGGCGAAGCCGCACGCGGGTGAATGCGGCCGCGGGCAGGATTGATTTCCGGGAATCTGTCGGACAATGGTTCCGGCGAGACGACGATCGACGGAGAAGGTGCATGCCGAACCCGACTTTTCCGCGGCCCGTGACCCCGGCCGCGGCCCCGATCCGAGTGCTGCTCGTCGAAGACCACAAGATGGTGGCCGAGGCGCTCGGCGCGGCGTTCGAGGAATTCCCTGAGATCGACCTGGTGGCGTCGGTGGAGTCCCTTTCGCACGGGATGATCGCGGCGGAGGAGCACTTGCCCGACATCGTCCTGCTCGATCGGCGGCTGCCGGACGGCGACGGGATCGAGGCGATCGCCGGGTTCCACACCATTTCGCCGTCGATCAGGGTGCTCGTGCTGACCGGCGACGCGAACAGCGCCATCGCCGCCAGGATCCTCGAGGTCGGCGGAGCCGGTCTCCTGCTGAAGTCGGGCCTCCTCGACGAGCTGGTCACGGCGATCCGGAAGGTCGCGGCAGGCGACGTGGTCATCGACCCGGAGCTGCTCAGCGGCGCGCTGGCCATGCTGGCGGGGAGCGCAGGCAGGCTCGGGCCGGTGTTGACCCTGCGGGAGCGGCAGGTGCTCGGGCTGATCGCCGACGGCGCGGGAACCGACAGGATCGCCGAAGAGTTGCGGCTCGCCCGGAATACCGTGCGGAATCACGTGCAGCGGATTCTGATGAAGACCGGCACTCATTCGAAACTCGAAGCCGTGGCGCACGCACGGAAGAATGGCCTCCTCGAACGGCCGTAGCGGGGGGACGTATCCGAGTGCAAAGCTGCACTATGGCCATGCTGCCATCGGAACAGGCGCCTGAGCATCGCAGCGCTGTGCTCTTCGAGTTGTTCGTGCACAGTGTCGTCGACTACGCCATTTACATGCTGGACGTCGACGGCCGCGTGATCAGCTGGAACCCCGGTGCGCAACGGATCAAGGGGTATTCCGAAGAGGAGATCCTCGGCCGTCATTTCTCTGTTTTCTATCCCGAGAACGACATCGCCGGAGGGAAGCCGGCCGAGGAACTGCTGATCGCCGCCGAGATGGGGAGCCATGAGGACGAGGGCTGGCGGCTCCGCCGCGGTGGCGAGCGGTTCTGGGCGAGCACCGTGATCACCGCGTTGCGGGACGAAAACGGTGCCCTCGTCGGTTTCGGCAAGGTCACCCGTGATCTCACCGAACGCCTGAAAACGCGGGAGGAGAACAGCGGCTGGCAGCAGGCGTTCGCGCATTTCGTGCGTGCACAGGAAACCGAACGTCGCCGTATCGCGTGGGATGTTCACGATGATTCCATCCAGTCGATGATCGCGGTGAGCATGCGGTTGCAGATGCTCGCCGCCCAACGGCGGGATCCCGCGTTGATGCACCTCGACGAGGCCATTCAAGGGGCGATCCGGCGATTGCGGCTCCTGGTCGCCCAATTGCGGCCGCCCGCGCTGAACGACGACGACCTGGTCGCCTCGGTTCGCGACTTTCTCGACGACGTCGTCGAGGGCTGGGGGCTGGACTGCACGCTGCGGCACGATTTCACCGCCAAACCGCCGCCCGACATCGTCGTCACCGCCTTTCGGATCCTTCAGGAGGCGTTGGTGAACGTGCGGAAGCACGCGAACGCCACCGCCGTCGTGGTTTCTCTGACGAGCCAGGACGGCGGCCTGCTGGCGAAGGTCGTGGACAACGGCGACGGGATGAAGACGGACGCCGAGACTTCCCGCGACGTGTCGTCGGGCGAGCACATCGGCATGGCGTCGATGCGTGAGCGTGCGGAAGCGGCTCAAGGATGGTTTCGGATTTCCAGTGGCCCCGGCGATGGCACGGCGGTCGCCTTCTGGATTCCGCTGGGCCTTCCCGGGCTCGCGCGGAGATGACGGTAGCCCCCTGGACCTGCGGGGAGCCAGAACGAAGGAGGCATTTCGATGCCGGAACCGGGAAGCAAGCGCGGTTCGAGGGAAGCGGTCCGAGTCGGCGGTGCGATCGACGACGAGGGGCTGCAGCGGCTGCTGGAGGGTCTGAAAGCCGTTCGTGACGGCGATTTCAGTACCCGGCTACCCCAGGTGGACGACGTCCTGATGGACGAGATGGCGGTCGTCTTCAACGGGATGGTCGACCAGCTGGCGCTTTTCACCTCCGAGGTCACCAGGGTCGCGCGGGAGGTGGGGACCGAAGGAAAGCTCGGCGGCCAGGCGGCGGTGCCCTCGGTTTCGGGAACCTGGAAGGACCTCACCGACTCGGTGAACGCGATGGCGGGCAACCTCACCGGTCAGGTCCGCGACATCGCCGGAGTGGCGACGGCGGTGGCGAAGGGCGATCTGTCCCAGAAGATCACCGTCGACGTCAAAGGCGAGATGCTGGAACTGAAGAACACGATCAACACGATGGTGGATCAGTTGTCGTCGTTCGCGGACGAGGTCACCCGGGTGGCCCGTGAGGTGGGCAGCGAAGGCAGGCTTGGCGGCCAGGCGGAGGTGCCGGGTGTGGCGGGGACCTGGCGGGACTTGACGACGTCGGTGAACTTCATGGCGGGCAACCTGACCGACCAGGTGCGGTCGATCGCCGAGGTCACCACGGCGGTGGCGAAGGGTGACTTGTCGCAGAAGATCACGGTCGACGCGCGGGGCGAGATCCTGGAGTTGAAGAACACGATCAACACGATGGTGGATCAGTTGTCGTCGTTCGCGGACGAGGTCACGCGTGTCGCCCGGGAGGTCGGGACGGAGGGCGCGCTCGGCGGCCAGGCCCAGGTGCCGGGTGTGGCGGGGACCTGGCGGGATCTGACGACGTCGGTGAACTTCATGGCGGGCAACCTGACTGCGCAGGTGCGATCCATCGCGCAGGTGGCGACGGCGGTGGCGAAGGGTGACTTGTCGCAGAAGATCACCGTGGACGCGCGGGGCGAGATCCTGGAGTTGAAGAACACGATCAACACGATGGTGGATCAGTTGTCGTCGTTCGCGGACGAGGTCACGCGTGTCGCCCGGGAGGTCGGGACCGAGGGGCGGCTGGGTGGTCAGGCGGATGTCAAGGGTGTGTCGGGGACGTGGAAGGGCCTGACCGAGTCCGTCAATGTCATGGCGGACAACCTGACCGACCAGGTGCGCTCGATCGCCGAGGTCACCACGGCGGTGGCGAAGGGTGACTTGTCCCAGAAGATCCGCGTCGACGCGCGCGGCGAGATCCTGGAACTCAAGGACACCATCAACACGATGGTCGGCCAGTTGTCGTCGTTCGCGGACGAGGTCACGCGTGTCGCCCGGGAGGTCGGTACGGAAGGCAGGCTGGGAGGTCAGGCGGACGTCAAGGGTGTGTCGGGGACGTGGAAGGGCCTGACCGAATCCGTGAACGTCATGGCGGACAACCTGACCGACCAGGTCCGCTCCATCGCCCAGGTCGCGACCGCCGTCGCGCGAGGGGATCTGTCCCAGAAGATCACCGTCGAGGCCAAGGGCGAGGTCGCCGCGCTCGCCCAGACGATCAACACGATGGTCGACACGCTTTCGGCGTTCGCGGACGAGGTCACCCGGGTCGCGCGCGAGGTCGGCACCGAAGGCATCCTCGGGGGACAGGCGCGGGTGCCGAACGTCGCCGGCACCTGGAAGGACCTCACCGACAACGTCAACTCGATGGCGAACAACCTCACCGGCCAGGTCCGCAACATCGCCCAGGTGACCACCGCGGTCGCGCAGGGCGACCTCTCCCGCAAGATCGACGTCGACGCGCGCGGCGAGATCCTGGAACTCAAGACCACCATCAACACGATGGTCGACCAGCTCTCCGCGTTCGCGGCGGAGGTCACGCGGGTCGCCCGCGAGGTCGGCAGCGAAGGAAGGCTCGGCGGTCAGGCGGAGGTCGAAGGCGTTTCGGGCACCTGGAAACGGTTGACCGAGAACGTCAACGAGCTGGCCGGGAACTTGACACTCCAGGTCCGGGCGATCGCCGAGGTCACCAGCGCGGTGGCCACCGGCGACCTCACCCGGTCGATCTCCGTCGAGGCCCAGGGCGAGGTCGCGGAACTGAAGGACAACATCAACGCGATGGTCCGGTCGCTGCGCGAGACCACGCGGGCGAACGAGGAGCAGGACTGGCTCAACACCAACTTGGCGCGGATCTCGGGCCTGATGCAGGGGCACCGGGACCTGCGGATGGTGGCGACGCTGATCATGAACGAGCTGACCCCGCTGGTCGGCGCCCAGCACGGGACGTTCTTCCTCACCGAGTCCGGCGAGAGCGGCATGCGGCTGCGGCTCATCACCAGCTACGGGCACAGCGAGGAGCTGGGCTCACCCTCGGGCTTCGCGATGGGACAGTCGCTGATCGGGCAGGCCGCGCAGACCAAGAAACCGATCGTGGTGGACCGGACGCCGCCGGACTTCGTGAAGATCTCGTCGAGTCTCGGCTCGGCCCCGCCGGTCACCCTGATCGTGCTGCCGATCATCTTCGAGGACCAGGTGCTCGGCGTCATCGAACTGGCGTCGTTCGGCGAGTTCACCGCCGTCCGGAAGGATTTCCTCGAACAGCTGATGGAGACCATCGGCGTCAACGTCAACACGATCATCGCGAACGCGCGGACCGACTCGCTGCTGGAGGAGTCCCAGCGGCTGGCCGAGGAACTCCAAACACGGTCTGAGGAACTCCAGGCGCAGCAGGCGAAACTCCAGGTCTCGAACGCGGAACTGGAGGAGAAGGCCGAACTGCTGGCACAGCAGAACCGGGACATCGAGGTGAAGAACTTCGAAATCGAGCAGGCGCGACAGGAGATCGAGGAACGCGCGCAGCAGCTCGCGCTGGCGTCGAAGTACAAGTCGGAGTTCCTCGCCAACATGTCGCACGAACTCCGCACCCCGCTGACCAGCCTGCTGATCCTCGCCGGCGTCCTGTCGCAGAACTCGACCCAGAACCTGACCCCCAAACAGGTCGAGTTCGCCAAGGTCATCCAGTCCGCGGGCACCGACCTGCTCCAGCTGATCAACGACATCCTCGACCTGTCGAAGGTCGAGGCGGGCAAGATGGACATCCACCACGAGCCGTTCCCGCTGCGCCAGCTGCTCGACTACGTCGGCACGACGTTCCGCCCGCTGACCGCGGAGAAAGGGCTGGACTTCCAGGTCACGGTCGAACCCGACGTGCCGGAACTGCTGTTCACCGACGAGCAGCGGCTGCGGCAGGTGCTGCGGAACCTGCTCTCGAACGCGGTCAAGTTCACCGAGGACGGCAGCGTCGAGCTGCGGGTCAAGCTGGTCGACACGATCGTTTCGCCCTCCGCCGCCGGCCACGAGGCCCTGGTCGCGTTCAGCGTGATCGACACGGGGATCGGGATCGCCGAAGAGAACCTCGAGTCGATCTTCGGTGCCTTCCAGCAGGCCGACGGCACCACCAGCCGCAAGTACGGCGGGACCGGGCTCGGCCTTTCGATCAGCCGCGAGGTCGCCTACCTGCTCGGCGGTGAGATCCGGGCGGACAGCGTGCTGGGAACGGGCAGCACGTTCACCCTCTACCTGCCGGTGGCCAGGTTCACCGTGCCCGAGGGACCCGACGAGTCCACTGTGGACAACTCTGGGTCGGAGCGGCGGGTCCTGGTGGTGGAGAGCGAGAAGAACAGCCTGCTGACCCTGCTCGCCCGCGGTGTCGCCGCCGACGTCGCGGACAGCCACGGCTCGGTCCAGGTGCGGGCGGTGGGCAATCCGACGGAGGCGTTCGAGGAACTGAGACGAGACAGCTACCGATGCGTCGTGCTCGACACCAGTATCCCCGGGACGAGCGCGTTGACCTTCCTCAAACGGCTCGCCGAGGGGCCGGGTCCGGTCGAGGTCCCGGTGCTGGCGTACGCGACCCGCAAGCTCAGCGCCGCGCAGGACCGGTTGCTGCACAGCCACGCGCGGGTGCATCCCGTCGAACTGCTGCCGTCGTTGGACATGCTGCGAGAGCGCATCATGCTGCACATCTCGGCCAGTGAACTCGAAGGCATCCTGCCGTTGATGCACCAGCCCGAAGAGGCTCCGGCGACCCCCGAGGAGACGGCGAAGCTCGCCGACCCGCCCACCGAACCGCCGCGGCTGCAAGGGCGCAAGGTCCTGCTCGTCGACGACGACGCCCGCAACGTGTTCGCGATCTCGGGCATGCTCGAACTGTACGGGCTGTCGGTGGTGCACGCGCCCAACGGGCGCAAGGGCATCGAACAACTGCTGTCCGACGACGGCATCGATCTGATCCTGATGGACGTGATGATGCCGGAGATGGACGGCCACGCGACGACGGCGGCGATCCGAGAGATGCCGAAGTTCGCCGGCCTGCCGATCATCACCGTGACCGCGAAGGCGATGGAAGGAGACCGCGAGAAGAGCCTCGCCGCCGGGGCGAGCGACTACGTCACCAAACCCGTGAACGCGGAGGAACTGCTGGCTTGTATGGAACGCTGGCTCGCGGACTGACGTCCGGACTATTCGGTGCCGTTGGCGCTGTTCGCGCAAAGACGGCGGATGGCCGCGACGATCTCGGTGTTGGGGCTGCCCTTCACGAGGTACTCGGAGACCCCGGCGGAAGCCATCTGGGCGATGGACCGGGTGTCGCTGTGCGCGGAGAACGCCAGCAGTCGCGTCTGCGGTACCCGGCGGCGTATCTCCCGCGCCATCCACGCGCCGCCCCCGCCGGGGATCCGGACGTCCAACACGGCGACCTCCGGGACCAGCAGTTCCGCGAGCGCGACCGCTTCACCCGCTTCCAGCGCGACGGCGACCACTTCGATGTCCGGCTCGGTTTCCAGGAGGGCACGCAGAGCATCGCCGATGACCGGGTTGTCGTCCGCGACGAGCACCCGAAGTCTGGGGGGCGTTCGATTCATGACCCAGTCCGTGCCCGCGGTCTCTGCGGCGCCGGTGGTGGTCGCGGGCCCCCCTCCGAGCTTGGCGTGGCTCAGCAAGAGATTCGGCGGTCGCCCTCGCTCGGCTGCACTACGAGCGTCCTGGCGACGTCATGGATCTTCATGTTGTTGTTGCGGCAGAACGAGCGTAGCAGTTCGAACGCCGCATCGATGTCGATCTGGTAACGCTCGGCGAGAATCCCCTTGGCCTGCTCGATGGGCAGCCGGTGGTCCAGCGCGTACTGGAGCTGTTCGGCGCGGGACCGGTAGAAGCGGAGGCGATCGCGCATGGCCACGACGTCGTCGGTCGGGTCGGGAGAGCCGGACGAGGCGGCCGGCGAAAGCGTGGTCTCGGACATGACCGGATCGTCGCAGCGATGGAACTGCCCCGGGAAGAACAGAACGTCCTGACTCGAATGATGCAAATGAACCTGGTCCGGTCGGCGGCAGCCACTCGAACGGGTGCCGAACAGGGCCCTTTGGCCTGTCGCAGTGACCGGTCGTGCGCCGTACGCTCTCCTCCGAGGAGGGAAACCGTGGAGGTCGGAATGCTCCGGGTGTTTCTGGTCGACGACCACGAGGTGGTCCGTCGAGGGGTCGCGGACATGCTGGAGGAGGACGCGGGGCTGTGCGTGGTCGGCCAGGCCGCCACCTTTTCCCAGGCGCTGGCGAGGATTCCCGCGCTGCGGCCGGACGTCGCGGTACTCGACGTGCGGCTGCCGGACGGCAACGGCGTGGAACTCGCGCGGGAACTGCGGTCCAAGATCCCCGAACTGAAATGCCTGATGCTCACGTCGTACACCGACGAACAGGCGATGCTGGACGCGATCATGGCGGGCGCGAGCGGGTACGTCATCAAGGACATCCGGGGGATGGACCTGGTGGCCGCGGTCAAGGAGGTCGGCCTCGGCCGGTCACTGCTGGACGCGCGGGCCGCCGCGACGCTCATGGCGAAGTTCCGCGACGACGCCGCCAAGAAGGGGCCGCTGGCAGGGCTTTCGGAACAGGAACGCACGCTGCTGGAGCTGATCGGCGAGGGGCTGACCAACCGGCAGATCGCGGAGCGGATGTTCCTCGCCGAGAAGACGGTGAAGAACTACGTCTCCCGGCTGCTGACGAAACTCGGCATGCAGCGGCGCACCCAGGCGGCCGTGCTGGCCACGGAACTGCGACGGCAGTGAGGGTTTTCCGTGCTCAGGCGGAAACGAGCGTGTCGAGCAGGACGTCGTCCAGCGGGCGGCGCGGGGTCCACGGCAGCGGCAGGCCGTAGCCGACGCGCAGCAGCACTTGCGGCCACACTCCGCAGCCGAGAAGGCGCCGGAGCTCGGCGCGGGCGGCGCGGACCAGGACCGGCGGCGAGATGTACGACGCGTCGAGGCCCGCTCCCGTCGCGGTGAGCAGCACCCTTTGCAGTGCCTGCCCCGCCTGGAGCCGGTCGAGCCGTTCGTCGGTCAGCGACCCGATCACCACCACCAGTGGATCAGGTCGCGCACCGTTGCCCGCGCCGCCGAATCCGTCCAGGAGCCAGCTTTCGTCGGCGGGGGAGCCCGCGGTCACGTAGGACGGCACCCCGTCGCGGGTGCCGGCGCCCAATCCGGTCCAGCGGCCGAGTTCGGCGACGAAACCGGGGTCGGCGAGCTGTACCCGGCGGGCGTGGGAGGTGAGATCACGGAGATGACGGCACTGTTCGGCGTCGAGGCTCGGCATCCACGCGTGCTCGAGTTCGGTGGCGTGGCGGAGGGTGGCGAGAGTGGACCGCGGGACGGCGCCGGGCAGGAATGGCCGCCGGTTGGTCCGGCGTCGGGTGATCGCGCGGGCGAGCCGGGAGACCTTCGGATCGGGAGTGCGTTCGGCGACCGGACGGACGACGGCGAGCAGATCGGGATCTGCGCGGCTCGGCATCAGGGTCGTCGCGGGATGGAAGCCCAGTGCGTGAATCGCCGTCCGGAGGGTGAAAAGCGCGGCGCCGCACGAGAGGACGAGCTCACGCCCGTCCGGATCCGTGACCGGCAGATTACGGCGCGGGTCGGCGTGGAGTTCGATCCCGGTGCCGGTGCACCGGAAAAGCCAGGGCTGGGTGTTGTGCGTCGACGGCGCCAGCGTGGCCGACCGGAGCACGGAATTCACCTGTTCGGAGTTCAATCGCCCGACCCTGGTGGCTTGTATGGTCATTGTTCCCCCCGTCGCTGCGCCACGGGCATACGGTTGTCTCGCTGAGACGGTCCCCGTCCTCGGTGCGGGGACGAAAGAGGAGAAAGTCACCACGGCCGTGAGTCGTCCCGATCTTCGGAGGCGCAGCAGGATGTCGGGTCAGGACCGGCTCGGCGGAAGTGACGACCGGGTCACCGGCGCGCTTTCCCAGCTGCGTGTTCGTGAAGTGCTGCGGGATCTCCAGGACCGCATCGAACGCCTCATCGGCACGCGCGACAAGATGGACGGCCTGCTCGAAGCGGTGCTGGCGGTGGCATCGGGGCTGGAACTGGACGCGACACTGCACCGGATCGTGCAGGCGGCGATCGACCTCGGCGAAGCCACCTACGGCGCGCTCGGGGTGATCGCGGACGACGGTTCGCTCGCCGAATTCGTCTATCTCGGCATCGACGGCGACACGAAGCAGCGGATCGGGCATCTCCCGAAAGGTCACGGGCTGCTGGGTTTCGTCATCGACGAGGCGAAACCGGTGCGGCTGGCCGACATCTCGCGGCATCCCGCGTCGGTCGGGTTCCCGCCGTGCCATCCGCCGATGCGGTCCTTCCTCGGGGTACCGGTCCGGGTCCGCGACGAAGTGTTCGGGAATCTCTACCTGACCGAGAAGCGCGGGGAGAGTTTCACCGACGACGACGAAGTGGTCGTCCAGGCGCTCGCCGCGGCGGCCGGGATCGCGATCGAGAACGCCCATCTCTACGAGCAGGCGCGGATCCGTCAGCAGTGGCAGGCCGCCACCAGCGAGGTGACGACGGAACTGCTGGGCGGCACCGATCCCGTCGACGCGCTCAACCTGATCGCCAGCCGGGCGCTGGAACTGACCGGTTCCGACCTCACTTTGCTGGCCCTGCCCGGTTCCGGCAGGCTCGACGTCAGCCCGGACGGCGAGGACGAGGCCGACGAACTCACCATCGCCGTCTGCGCCGGAGCGCGAGCAGCGGAACTGACCGGGGTGCGGATCAGCGTCGCCGCCTCGTTGCCGGGGGCGGTCTACCGCGACCGGACCCCGCGCAGCGTGCCGGAACTGAGACTCGGTGCCGAGGAGGAGTTGTGTTTCGGGCCGACGCTCGTCGTCCCGCTCCGGGCGCGGGAACGCACGTCCGGGGTGCTGATGGCGGTGCGGAACCCGGACGCTGTCCCGTTCGAACTCGCCCAGCTGCCGGTGGTGGCCTCGTTCGCCGACCAGGCCGCGCTCGCGCTCCAGCTGGCCGCGCAGCAGCGCACCGCCAGGGAACTCGACGTGCTCGCGGATCGGGACCGGATCGCCAGGGATCTGCACGACCACGTGATCCAGCGGCTGTTCGCGGTCGGCCTCGCCATGCAGAGCACGCACCGCCGGGCGAACTCGCCGGAACTCCAGCGGAGGCTCGGCGACAGCATCGACCAGATGCACGAGATCGTGCACGAGATCCGCACGGCGATCTTCGATCTCCACGGCGGCGAGGCGGGCCAGCAAGGGGTGCGGCTGCGGCATCGCCTCTACGACTCGATCACCGAACTCACCGACGAGACCGCGATCCACCCGACGGTCAGCCTGTCCGGGCCGCTCGACTCGATTCCGTTCCCGTTCGCCGAAGCGGCCGAGGCGGTGGTGCGGGAGACGGTCGGTAACGTCGTCCGGCACGCGTCGGCGAACGGTGTTTCGGTGAGCGTCTCGGTGAAGGAGGACGTCCTGCGGATCGTGGTCACCGACGACGGCACCGGGATCGTCGGCGAGCCCGTCGCGGTCGGCGGGCTGCGGAATCTGCGTGACCGCGCGGAAAAAGTGGGCGGGGCGTTCCAGGTGGAGACACGGGAAGAGGGCGGAACCAGGGCCGAGTGGTCCGCCCCCTTGCGCTGACCGCGTTCAGTTCGTCGAGTGCCCGGCCAGGAGTCCGTCGACCTCGATCGAGCGGGCGACATCGGAGGCGACGGTCTCCAGGAGTTCCGCGGTGAGGTCCGAAAGCGCCCGCGTCACCGCGAGATAGGCGCCGATCTGGCAGTTCGAATTCTCTCTCAGCCCGGCCTCCGCCAAGCCGACACCGACGAACTCGCCACCGTCTTCGAGACGGAGCAACGCTTCCGCGCGTACCCGGTACGGCTCGTGCTGCAAGGAAACGTCAATGGTCCATTTGTCCGTCATCGTCGGCTCCGTTCCGGTCATCGAGACTCCCATCGCGGCCGTTCGTGGCACAGGGTCCTAAGTCCTCGCTCCACGGGAATCGGGGGCGAAAGTCCTCGGGATTCGTGACCGGCGGCCGCTGCGGTCGCCGGATACCCCGGCCGAAGGTGGATCAATCCCCTTCCCTCGGAGCCCACGATGAAGATCCCGTTACCGAACCATGTCGACCAGGCGGTCGCGGCCGCCGTCCGCGCGCCGTCCCCGCTCAACACCCAGCCGTGGCGATTCGTCGTCGAGCGGGACCGGATCGAGGTATGGCTCGACCGAGCGAGGGTGCTCCGGATCGCCGACCCGGCGGCTCGCGAGGCGCGCCTTTCCTGCGGCGCGGCGATCTTCAACCTGATCGTCTCCCTGCGGTCCAACGGGAAGACGCTCTCGCTCCGAACGCTGCCGTCACCGGACGAGCCCGACCTGCTCGCCGAGATCCTGGTCGACGGCGACCGGTTCTCCTCGCCCGAGGAACGGAAACTGGCCGAGGTGGTCTTCCGCCGTCACACGAACCGCCGCCCGTTCCTGGACCGGCCGGTGCCCGCGTGGGCGCGGACGACGTTGCGGGCGGCCGCGCTGGTGGAAGGCGGGCTGCTGGAACTGTTCGGCCGCGGCGACCGGGCGAACGCGCTCGCGCGGGTGCTGCACCGGGCCGAAGCGGCGCAGGCGCGCAACGGCGCGTTCCAGGCCGAGGTCGCGCTGTGGACCCGGCGGGCGGCCAACGCCCCGGACGGTGTCCCGGCGCCGACCAAACCGCCGTCACCCCACAGGATCCCCGCGCAGGAGTCGTTCTTCGCGGCCGAACAGGAAGGTGGTGAGCCCGTGCTCGGCGCGATCCTGACCGCGGACGGGGGACCGTCAGCGGATCTCCGGGCCGGGATGGTGCTGCAACGGGTGCTGCTGACCGCGACGGCGGCCGGTCTCGCGACGTCGTTCGTCGGCAGGCCGTTCGAGACCCCGGAGACGCGGACCGCGATGGAGCGGATCTTCGCCGATCTCGGCCGTCCGCACGCGGTGCTGCGCCTCGGGTACGGCCGCCCGATGCCGATGACAGCCCGTCGTCAGGTCGACGAGGTGCTGCTCCGGCGGTCGGAAGCGGCTCTCTGACCCCGGGTCATCTCGTCGACACCCACGTTTCCGATCGCCGCCACCCGCCCGTCATCCGGGCCGGATTCAGTCTCCGTATGAAGATCTTGAGGAATTCCCTGGCGGCGCTGGCGATCGTGGGCCTTTCGGTCGCGGCGTCCGCGCCGGCGGTGGCGGACGCGGCCGCCCGCGATCGCGGTTCGATCGTCATCACCGAGCAGGCGTCCAAGCGGATCCTGGTCCTGCCCGCCGACCGGGCCTCCTGGGAGAACCGGAAGCTCGCCTGGTCGTGGGCGCCGAACGCCGCCAACGGGCTGGCGGACCTCGCCGGATCGTGGAGCAACCCGAGCGACGCGAAGCTCGCCGAACGAGGCGGCGAGAAGTACCTGCTCACGTCGGCGTCGGGCGGCTTCGTGGCCGTCGTGCCCTATCCGGCGGGGGACCGGGCGTACTGGGCTGCCAACGTAGGAGGGCCCGCCAACCCTCACAGCATCGAACTCCTGCCGGACGGCAACGTCGCGGTGGCCGCCAGCACCGGCGGCTGGGTGCGGATCTACACCGCTTCGCAGGGACAGCGATCGACGACCTACGCCGAATACCCGCTGGTCGGCGCGCACGGCGTGGTGTGGGACGCGGGCCGGAACGTGTTGTGGGCCTTGGGCACCGACGCGCTCGTCGCGTTGAGCGTCGGCGGCACCCCCGCCGCGCCGGTGATCACCGAGCAGCGGCGCGTTCCGGTGCCGAGCAAGGGCGGGCACGACCTTCAGCCGGTCCCGCACCGGCCTGACCTGCTGTGGGTGACCACGGAAGCGGGGGTCTACCAGTTCTCGAAGACGAGCGGCGGGTTCACCCAGCGCTACGCGGGCGCGCGGGAGATCGACCGGCCGCACGTGAAGAGTGTCTCGACGAACCCACGGACCGGGCAGATCCTGACGGCTTCGATCCAGGACGGGCACCTGTGCACCTGGTGCACGGACACCGTCCGGCTGGCCTTTCCACGCGCCGAGCTGGCGCTGCACGGCGCGTGGATCTACAAGGCCCGCTGGTGGATCGGTTGAGCGGGATTTCCTGATCGGTACTTCCATGTCGGTACCGGCCGTTCGGGGGGCTGTCCGGCCGGTACCGACACACCAGAGAAGAGGGGACCTCGTCGTGAGAATGACGCCTGGCCGCGTCTTTCACCTGACCGAGTGAATCAGGCTGTTCGGCGGGCACCATTGACCCGTTCGGGGTATACGTCTCACCCGAGGAAGGCTTGCAACTCGTCGATGACCGCTTTCGGCTGCTCCTCGGCGACGAAGTGCCCGGAACCGGAGATCTTCCGCACCCGGACGTCGGTGGCCTTGGACGGCAGGACCGCGGCGAGGTAGTCGTAGTTGAACTCCGAACCCAGCCCCAGCATCGGCGCGGTGATCTTCCCGTACGCCTTCTGGTCCTCGATGTCCTTGCCGAACGCTTGGTAATAGCCGTTCCCGGCGCGGATCGCGTCCGGGCGGTCGTACGCGGCGGCGTAGATCGCCCGGTCCCGGTCGCCGACCGCGGCCGGATCGGTCGTCAGGTGATCGAGCATCCAGTCGACGAGGTACCGCGAGCGGCCGGCCAGCAGCTGTTCGGGCAGCGTCGCGACCTGGTTGAAGGCGAACCACCAGACGTTCACCGGCTGTCCGGGCGGGGCCAGCATCGGGATCTGGTACAGGCTTTCGTCGGGGTGCGAGACGTCCATGAGCGTGACGGACTTCGTCGCGTCGGGGTGGTTGGCGGCGAAGCTGAACGCGACCATCGCGCCGATGTCGTGCCCGGCGATGTGCGCCTGCCGGTAACCCAGCGAACGGACGAGCTCGAAGATGTCGCGGGCCATCGTCTTCTTGTCGTAGCCGTCCCGCGGCTTGCCCGAGCCGCCCATGCCCCGCAGGTCGACGGCGATCACGCGGTACCGCTTCGCCAGCGTCGGCATGATCCGGCGGTACTGCCACCAGGTCTCCGGCCAGCCCGGCAGCAGGATCAGCGGCTCACCCCTGCCTCCGGCGACGTAGTGCAGACGGACGCCGTTGACCTGGGCGTACTCGCTGCGGAAGCCGCCGGGCAGGGAGCGGGCGAGTTCCGCGTCGCCGGGGGCACCGGACCGGCCGGCTTCGGCCGCCTGGGCTGCCTGGGCGACACCACCCGAGGCCACCAGCGCGGCCGCGGCCCCCGCGCCGAGGGTGAGCATGGAACGGCGGTTGAGGAAGGAACGGCTGTCTTCGGTCATGTCGTTGATCGTGGCCGGTCAGGGGGCCCGACCGTGAGCGGTGTTTTCGCCAACCGGGGTCGGTTTTGAGACAGCCCCGTCAGGCCGGCACGGGTTCGAGGACGCCCAGCCTGGTCCCGAACGTCTCGCGGTACGCCACCGGGGTGACCCCGACCTGCCGCCGGAAGTGCGGCCGGAGCGCCGCGGATGAGGAGAACCCGCAGTACCTGGCGATCTCGTCGACCGGCAGATCGGTGGATTCGAGCAGCTGCTGAGCGCGGATGACCCGCTGGTGGGTGAGCCACGTACCGGGCGCGGCGCCGGTGATCTCGCGGAACCGGCGGTCGTAGTTGCGCCTGCTCATATGCGCCCGCCTGGCGAGTTCCTCGACCGGGAGCGCGGTGTCCAGCCGGGTGAGCGCCCAGGCCATCGTCTCCGAGACCGGGTCGCCCTCGTCGAGTTCCGGCATCGGCGATTCGATGTACTGGGCCTGCCCGCCGGGCCGGTGCGGCGGGACGACCATGCCCTTCGCGAGCCGGTTCGCCACCTCCGCGCCGCACCACGAGCGGATGAGATGCAGACCGAGGTCCATCCCCGCGGCGCCGCCGCCCGAGGTCAGGATGTCGCCGTCGTCGATGTAGAGCACCGATTCGTCGAGCCGGACGGCGGGGAACCGGGCCGCGAGCAGGGGCGCCATCGCCCAGTGCGTGGTCGCGGGGCGTCCGTCGAGCAGCCCGGCGGCGGCCAGCACGAAGGCGCCGCTGCACAGTCCGGCCACCCGGGCACCCCGGTCGTGGGCCGTGCGGAGCGCCTCTAGCGCCGCTTCCGGCGGATCCTCCATCGGCGACCGCCAGTTCGGGACCAGCACCAGGTCCGCGTTCCGGACGGCGTCGAGGTCTTCGGCGACCGGGACGGTCAGGCCACCACCCCGCAGGGCGGCGTCCGGCTCGCCGCCGACGACCTTGAGGTCGAGATCGGGTAGCTCCCCGAAGGCCGAGGCCATCTCGAACACCCCGAACGCGAAGGACATCGCGCCGAGCGACGCCCCGTTGAAGACCACCACGGCCAGCCGTCTCATGGCCCGATTCTAGGGACGGTCGCGAGTGGACATGACGGTTTTTGAATATCGAAGCGACAGACGCCGGTGACGCGAGTTAGGGCCTGTCCGTGAAGGCCCCCTTTCCTCGGCTCAGCCGAGGAATCTCGCCCTTCGCACCCTGCTCAAGTACATGAAGGCCCCCTTCCTTGCGATAGGCGCAAGGAAGGGGGCCTTCATGTACTTCAAGAGAAGCGCGGCCGCCTTCGCCTTAGCACTCACGAGTCCAGACCTGCGATGGAGCTGGTTCACGACTGTCCGAAGGGGACGGTAGATTTCCGACGCACGGGTCGCTCGGGGAAGGAAGCGTCGATGTCGTATCCACAGGGACCGCAAGGACCGCAGTGGGGCCAGGGTCAACCGCAACAGGGTTACCCCCAGCAACAGCCTCCCCAGCAGTACCCGCAGCAGCAGTATCCCCAGCAGGGCTATCCGCCGCCGGGGTACGGCGGGCCACAGTTCCCGGGGCAGCCGCCGAAGAAGGGCAACGGACTGCTGATCGGGCTGATCGGCGGTGGCGTCGGGCTCGTGGTGGTCGTCTTCGTGATCCTCGCGTTCGTGGCACCCGGTTTCCTGTTGAGCGACAGCAAGTCCTCGAAGACGGCGAGCCCGACGCAGACCCCGCTCCACCTCAACTGGGGTCCGGTGCTGGCGGGCAAGTTCATGCTCGCGGTGTTCGGCGACGAGCCCGACAAGGCCGCCGAGTCGGCCTGCGCGGACGCCAAGGACAAGGTGCGGGAGGCGGCGAAGGCGTACGGCGACCGGAACGCTTCGCTCTCGGCCAAGGATCCGAAGGAGGCCGGCCCGGACCTCATCTCGGTGCCGATGTCCGGCACGCTCAACTACGAGTCGGACTTCACCGCGACGATGGAGGTCCGGCGCGAGGCGGGCGACAAGTACTGCATTTCCGCGATCTACCCGTTGCCGCCCGCCAACTGAGTCAGGGGAGCAGGCCGGCTCGCCGCGCGTGCGTGACGGCCTGCAACCGTGAGCTCGCGTCGAGCTTGCGCATCGCGTCCCGCAGGTAGCTCTTGACCGTCTCGGCGGTCAGCCCCAGCCGGTGCGCGATCTCGGCGTTGGTCAGGCCGAGCGCGACGAGCGAGACGGTGTCCAGTTCCCTCGGCGCCAGATTGACGACCGGGGGAGCGGTGTCGGTGAGGCTTTCGCACACCGCGTCGAGGCGGCCGCGAAGATCACTGTCGGTGACCTGGCCGGAGAGGACGCGGAGTTCTCCGTAGACCTCGCGCAGCCGTTCCCGGGGCGCGGACGTCTCACGGTGCTCGGTCAGCGACCTCATCTCGGCCAGCCGCGCCTCGATCTCGTCCTCGACGGCCAGCGTCTGTTCGAGGTCGCGCGCGGCGTGCAGCGCCGCGGTGATCGTCCGGTCGGAGAGAACGGCCTCGTCGCGCAGGCCGCCGTAGAGCACGGCGCGGACACGCCGGCGCACCACGACCGGGACCGCGACCACCGAGTGGATGCCTTCGTCGCGGACCGGTTCGTCGTAGTCGTGACTGATCGTGGTGGCGCTGTGGTAGTCGTTCGCGACGACCGGCCGGGTCAGCGCGAGCGCCTTGCCGCCGAGGCCGAGGCCCGCGCGGACGGACAGGCCGTGCAGGGCGGTGCACCGGTTGCCGAGGAACGCGGTCAGCCGCATCCGAGGCGAGGTACCGGCGATCCCGGCGAAGCCGACCGGCAGTCCGGTGTCCCGGCGCAGGTCCGAGACCGCGCCGAGGAGCTGGGCGTCGTCGACCGGCATCGGTTCACCCTCCTCGGTGATCCCCCTGGATCGGGGGTGGTGGACGGACCGGGTCCGCCCGCACGATTTCCGGAACTGTACGCCTTCGCCAACGTCCGGGAGAAACGATGACCGAAGCTCACGTCCGGCGGTTGCTCGAGGTCTACGACGACGAGCACGCGAGTGCGGCGACGCTGTTGTGCGACCGGCATCCGGCGGAGGCGGTCGCGTTCACCGTGGTCGAAGCGGATCTGACCGGCCACGATCTCACCTACGGCGAGCTGCGCGAGCGGTCGGAACGGTTCGCCGGGGCGCTGCTCGGCCTCGGCGTCGGGCCGGGTGACCGGGTGGCCACCCTGATGGGCAAGTCGGCGGAACTGGTCGTGGCACTGCTCGCGATCTGGCGGCTGGGCGCGGTGCACGTCCCGCTGTTCACCGCCTTCGCGCCGCCCGCGATCGCGCTGCGCGTCACCGGCAACGGTACGAAGGTCGTCATCGCCGACGCTGGTCAGCGTGCGAAGCTGACGCCGTCCGAGGACCTGCCCGCCGACCCGGCGCGGCGGATCGTGGTCGTCGGGGACAACGACGGCGGGGACGGCGATCTGTCGTTCCAGGACCTGCTGACCGACGCCGCGCCGCTGCCGGGCGCCGCGGTGACCGGTGGGTCCGGGGTCCTGGTCGAGCTGTTCACCTCCGGGACCACGGGAACGCCCAAGGCCGTCCCGATCCCGCTCCGCGCGCTCGCGGGTTTCCAGGCGTATCAGGACTTCGCACTCGACGTCCGCGCCGACGACGTGTTCTGGAACGCCGCCGACCCGGGCTGGGCCTACGGTCTGTACTACGCGATCATGACGCCGATGGCGACCGGCAGGCGAAGCTTGTTGCTGCACGCGGGTTTCTCCGCCGAACTGACATGGGCGGTGCTGGAACGCTTCGGCGTCACCAACTTCGCCGCCGCGCCCACGGTGTACCGCGCGCTGCGGAATTCGGCCGCGCCGGTGCCGGACGGCCTCCGCCTGCGGCACTGTTCGTCGGCGGGCGAACCGCTGACCCCGGACGTCCTGGACTGGGCGTCGTCGAAACTCGGCGTCGGCGTTCACGACCACTATGGACAGACGGAACTCGGCATGGTGGTGGGAAACGCGTGGCATCCTGACCTCCGCTCGGAGGTCAGGCCCGGCTCGATGGGACGCGTCCTGCCGGGCTTCGCCGTCGAGGTCCTCCGTGAGGACGCCGACGTGGTGGCCGAGCCGGGAGAACGCGGACGCGTCGCCGTGGACCTCCCGGCGAGTCCGTTGGTGTGGTTCCGCGGCTACCGCGACGCACCCGAGCGCACCGCCGCGCGCTTCAGCCCCGACGGCCGCTAGTACTACACCGGCGACGTCGGTGCCAAAGACGAAGCCGGCTACCTGACCTTCGCCTCACGGGACGACGACGTCATCCTGATGGCGGGCTACCGGATCGGCCCGTTCGACGTGGAAAGCGTTCTGCAACAGCACGAAGCGGTGGCCGAATGCGCCGTCATCGGTGTCCCGGACGAGCTGCGAGGCGAGGTCGTCGTGGCGTACGTGGTGGCGCGGGACGGCACTCCCGCCGACGCCGCGCTGGTGACCGAGTTGCAGCGGCTGGTGAAGACCCGGTTCGCCGCGCACGCCTATCCCCGTGAGGTCCATTTCGTGCCGGAGCTGCCGAAGACGCCCAGCGGAAAGATTCAGCGTTTTCTCTTGCGGGAGCGGCATGTTACTGATCGATCGGCCAGGTCTCGTCCTTCAGCAACCGCTTGAGCACCTTCCCGGTCGCGTTGCGCGGCAGTTCCTCCACGAAGTACACGTCCCGAGGCACGGCGAAACGGGCCAGCCGCCGGTGGATGTAGGCGCGGACGTCGTCCGCGCTCATCCTGGCGCCGCGTTTCGGGACGATGTACGCCGCGAACCGTTGCCCGAACTCGCGATCCGGCACGCCGATCACGGCCGCTTCGTGGACTCCGGGCAGGGCGACGATGGCTTCCTCGACCGGGCGAGGGGACACGTTCTCCCCGCCGGACACGATCATCTCGTCCGCGCGGCCGGTGACGAAGAGCCGTCCCGAGGCGTCCTGGTACCCGACGTCGCCGGTCGCCATGAGTTCTTCCGCGCGCGGCACGCTGGCGCCGTCGGTGTAGCCCTCGAACAGCATGTCGTTGCCGACGAAGATCTGTCCCTCCCAGCCCGGCGGGACCCGGTTGTGATCGTCGTCGAGGATGGCGACACGGGTGCCGGGCGGGCAGCGGCCGGCGGTGGTCGGCGCCGCGCGGAGGTCCTCGGGCGTGGCGATGCTGGCCCAGGAAACCTCTGTGGAGCCGTAGAAGTTGTAGAGCACGTCGCCGAAGGTGTCCATGAACTCCGTGACGATCGTCCCCGGCAGCGCGGATCCGCTGCTGGCGACGATCCGCAGCGACGACAGGTCGTACCGGGTGCGGATCCGTTCGGGCAGATCGAGGATGCGCTGCAACATGATGGGCACGGCGAACAAGACGCCGCAGCGATGTTCGGCGATGGTCTTGAGTATCTCTTCGGCGTCGAAGCGGCGGATCAGCGACAACGACGCGCGGACGGCCATCCCGATCTGCATCCCGGCGAGCCCCCAGCTGTGGAACAGGGGTGCGGCCACCACGAAACGGTCTCCACTGTGGAGCGGGATGCGGTCCAGCATGGCGGCCGACGTCGCGAGGCCCTTCGGCGTCGGACGGCGTGCGCCCTTGGGGGTTCCCGTGGTGCCCGAGGTGAGGACGACGAGCCTGCCGATCCGGTCCACCGGTTTCAGTTTGGTGGCGGGCACCCCGGCGATCAGCTGGTCGATCGTCGGGTAGCCGTTCTCGGTCTCCGGCCAGGTGGACAGGCGGAGGAAGTCGCCCGGGATCCCGGCGATGACCTGCGAGAACTCGTCGTCGGCGAGCACCGCGACCGGTTTGTGCAGGCCGATGACGTCCGCGACAGCGCCGGCGGAAAGCCCGGTGTTGAGCAGGATCGCGTCGACGCCGAGTTTGCTGCACGCGACCAGCGACTCGACCATCGCGGCGTGGTTGCGGCACAACAGGGCGATCCGGTCGCGAGAGCGGACCCCGCGGGCCGCGAGCGCGTTCGCGAACTGGTTGCTGCGGTCCGCCGTCTGCTTGAACGTCCGGACGTTGCGTTCGTCGTGCAGCGCGACGTCGTCGGGCACGCGGGCGGCGTTGGCGCCGTAGCCGCCGGCGACGGTGGCTCCCCATTGCGACAGCGAGGTCAGCTGCCGGGCGATCTTGTCCGGCCGCGCGGCCGCGATCACCCCGGCCTTGATCAGCGTGCTCGCCGTGTGCAGCGTGGTGGCCTTGGCGGACGACGGTTCCTCCTGGGGGGACGCCGCCCGGCCCGAAAGGTGGAGCTCGATCCGCCGGGTCATCGCGCGGATGCTGCGTTTGAAGGACGAGGCGGACACGAGATGTGCGTGCTTCGCCGGAAGCATCAGCTGGGCGATGAGTTCCGTGCCGTCTTCGGGAGCAGGCCGCAGTTCGAGCGAGAGCCAGTTGCCGTCGTCCTCGACGCCGCACCAGACGACGTGCTCACCGGGCCGCCAGACCCGGGCTTCGATGTCACCGACGACCAGCGTTCCCGGCCGCGGTTCGAGGCGGACAAGGCACTTCGGACCGCGTCCGCGTTCCGCGGGCTGCTGGATCTCGCACCAGCTGATCTCCGCGACGAACCTCGAGTAGGACTCGGGATCGCCGATGACTTCCCAAACCTGGCCGGGAGCATGCCCGAGAATCGAGCTCGCCTGGACCACATCGTCTCGCATGCGATTCGCCTCACCACGCGCGTTCGGGTGTTGACCGGGCCGCTGCCGGCGCCTCCTTCGTCGATCGAGTTCGGCGAACTTACCAGCAATCGGCCGAACGCAATACTCCGAACGACCGCGAGTTCGCGCCCGCCCAAGGGAACCGCCTTCGAAAGCGTAAGCGCTGGGGCGGCGGAAGGCCGTCTGTGGAAGCGTTGATCGCGACGTCCGATTCACGCCAGCCTCCCGCGCGCGACCCGGCGAAGCTGGCGGACGTGACAGTGACTACGACGGCGGCCGAGGCCGCGCACACCCGTATCGAGCCCGGAATCCTCTACTTCGGCACCCCCGTGGTGCTCCTCTCGACGGTCGACCAGGCCGGTGTTCCGAATCTGGCTCCGATGTCGTCGGCGTTCTGGCTCGGCTGGCGCGGCATGCTCGGGCTGGGCGCGAAATCCAAGACGGCGCAGAATCTCATGCGCAACCGCGAATGTGTTCTGAATCTCCCTTCCGACGCCATGGCGGCCGCCGTCGACAGGCTCGCGCTCACCACCGGGTCGGATCCCGTCCCGCCCCGCAAGTACCAGCGCGGCTATCGGCACGAACCGGACAAGTTCGGCAAGGCCGGGCTCACCCCGGTCGCTTCGGAAACGGTCGCGCCGCCGCGGGTCGCCGAATGTCCGGTGACGATGGAGGCCGTCGTCGAGGCCGTCCACCCCCTCGCCGAGGACGACCCGGCGCAACGCGGTGGAATCCTGGTGTTCGAGGTCCGGGTGCAACGTGTCCACGTCCACGACGAGGTGCGGATGCCGGGCACCGAAGACCGGATCGATCCCGACCGCTGGCGGCCGTTGATCATGAGCTTCCAGAAGCTCTACGGTCTCGGCCCGCAGGTCCACCCGTCGACGCTGGCGAAGATCCCGGAGCGGCTCTACCGGGGACCCGACATCGAGCGGTCGCGGGATCAGTCGTCGCGGGCGAACGAGAACCGGTTCACCAGCGGAAGCCAGCGCTGATAGGACGCGGCCTGCTCCGGCCACGAACCGCCGGACAGGCCGCATTCGAGCTTCGGCCGCAGTTCGTGGTCATTGAGCGACGACCCGATCTCGAGGGCACTGTCTTCGGGGTCGGCCCCTTCGAGGATGGCGAAGAACCAGGAAACCGCTTCCGGGTAGCCGACCAGCACGGAGAGCAGGACCATCACCGCGCGGAACGGAGCCTCGCGGCTGCCGTCGGCGAGGAACTCGGCCAGGTCCTCTCCGGCGAGGCGAGCCCGCAACAGGCGGTACAGGTTCAGGAGCCGTTTCGCCGCCCGCGGGGACCGGATGAGCGGAGCCAGCGTCGGCAGGAAGTCCAGTTCCGCGGTCGAGATCACCAGCCTGGGAGGTCGAAGGTCTATTGTGGACTGTTCGGACGACGGTGGTGGTGCTTCCTCGTGCCGAGGAGGCTCCACCGTCGCCGGAGCGCGGTCGCCGGTGGCCTGATTCGTTCCGACGGGCGCGGGCTCCGGTGTGGCGTCCTGACCCTCGCTGGCGGCGAGCCCGCGCACGAGCCCCGCGAACCCTGGATCGTCCATGGGGGACAACGTGAACGGCACCTGGAAGATCTTCTCGAGGTAGTTCTCGGCGAAGGTCTCCGGATCGTCGCCGAGCATCTCCTCGTAGTGCTGCTCGACGGCCTTCTTGAGCCACCGCGAGTCGACGCCCACCACGACGACGAACACCGGCAGCGCCAGCAGGAGATGGATGGCTTCGAGCACCTGGACGACGACCTTGGGCGGGCAGCGGTCGAGGTCGTCGATGTAGAGCACGGTCCGTTCGATCTTCCCGGAACCGTGCGGAACCTCGGCGAGCATGGTCGCGAAGGTCTCGAGATCCTTGCGCAGCAACGAGACCACGCCCAGATGCTCGACGTAGTCCGAGATCCGGGACTCGGCGAACGACACGAGGTCGAGTCCCGGCGCCAGCTCGGTGACCGCCTTTTCGAGCCTGTCGGACTCGGCGTCCAGTTCGGCCAGGCGCCGCTCGGTCTCTTCGTCCTCTTCGGACGGGCCGCCGAGTTTGTCGAGTGCCTGGTGGATCCGGTCCGCGCTGGCGCGCATCCGCAGGACGACGGTCAGCGCGGAACTCACCACGGTGAGCCCACCGAGCACGCCGGAGACCTGCGACCGGCCGACGAGCAGCGTGACGACCAGGACCGTCACGAGTCCGCCGATCAGAACCAGCAGTGGAACCGGGTCCTGCCGCAGCCGTCGCCAGAATTCGGCGACGTCCGAACTCAGCCCGCCGGACTCCTGCGCCAGGCGTTCGAGATCTTCGGCCGTCGGCCGGTCGACGCCGAGCCTGGACGCGATCCACGACTTGTCAGCCTCGGTGAGGCTGTCGAAGACCGCTCGGACGTACTCACGCGGCTTTCGTCGCCTGCGCTTCGCTTGCTTCTGTTGGGCCGTCAGGGTTCTGCGTTCGAGGCGGACCGCGCTCAGCCTGCCGAGGAGGGTCTTTTCGGTCTTGCGGCGTTCCGCGAGCGCGTCGGCCTGACGCTGGAGGTCGTTCTCGGCGCCGCTCGCGGCGAGGTTGTCGAAGATGTGGGTGGCGAGACTGGCGAGAAGGTTCGCTTCGCTGTAGTGCCAGGCGTTGAAGCTGATCTGGCGGACGCTGGAACAGTAGGAGGACACGGACTTCCCGTGCGTGTCGGCCGCGGTTTCGGCCGCCTGCGCGGAATCGGCGAGTTCGCGCACGCGCAGCTGCATCTGGCGCATGAAGAAGCTCTTGCCGGAACCCCAGCTGCCGAACAGGCCGATCGACAGGGGAGGGGTGATCATCCGGGAGACGACCAGGTCGGCGAGCATGCGCACGTCGGTGCCGATGCCGAGCCGGTCGATGCCGTCGTCGGTGTCGGGCCGGTAGTCGGCGACGTGAGCGGCGAAGGGATCGGGCACGTAGCTCAGGCGCGTGGAAGGTGCCTGGGCGGCGGAGAGCTCGTCGATCGTGCGGATGGGGCGTAGCGCGGGGTACATCGACTCGGCGTTCGCGCGTTCCTGCTCGGAGAGATCCGGGCCGATGTGGAGGACCTCGGGCTGAAGTCGATCGATCGCCGCGCGCAGTTCCGGATGGTCGTACTGGCTTCCCTCGGCGAGGCCCAGAACCCGGCGGCCGGCGTCCCGTCCGAGCCATTTGGCCACCGCGACAGGGTCACGAAGGAGGGTCTGGGGCAGTTTCCGGTCGAGCCACATGATCGCCGGTCCATCGCTCCGGTCCATCACGAGATCGTCGATCTCCGGCTCGATGACCAGTTCCGTTCCTGAATACGCCACGGTCAAGGCTTCCCAGGCCGATCGCCGGGCACCCGAATAGACCTCGTGGACGAGAAGGGTGAACTGCACCGTCTGGAGCGCCGTGACGAGCGGCTGGTCGATGTCCCTGGGCAGATAGCGGCCCGGACTTTCCCCTGGTGCCTTGCCCACCAGCAGAATCGACGGATCGACGTCGCGTACCAGCACCATCCGTGCTCCCCTCCCAAGGCCGAACGGAAAAGCAGTCTAGGGGGCATCCGCTCAGCTCTGGGTGAAACTCCGCATCCGCTCGGTCACGGATCGCTACGGTCGATCTCATGACTGGGGAGAGGCTGGACGGTAGATACGCGAAGATCTGGGCGGCGAGTACGACCTCCGCGTTGGGCAGCGGTCTCGCGACGGTGGCGGCACCACTGGTGATGGCCTCCCGCACCGACGACCCGCTCGTGGTGTCCGGTGGGTTCGCGGTGGCGTGGCTGCCGTGGCTGCTCTTCGCGCTGCCGGGTGGCGTGCTGGTCGACAGGGTGGACCGGCGGAAACTGATGATCACTCTCGACTGGATCCGGGTGCCCGCCGTCGCGCTGCTGGCCGTCGCGATCACGACGGGCGATGTCAGTGTCGCGTTGCTGTACGCCGTCCTCTTCGTGATCAACGCGGGCGAGGTCGTGTTCCGGACGGCGAGCGGGGCGATGCTGCCGACTATCGTCCCGAAGGCGTTGCTGGAGCGGGCGAACGGAAGGCTGTACGCGGGGACGACGCTGGCCCACGGCATGCTTTCCGGGCCGTTGAGCGGATTCCTGTTCGGTGTCGCGGCGAGCATCCCGTTCTTCGTCAACGCCGGCACGTACGCCGTCAGCGCCCTGCTGCTCGGGCTGATCGGGGGCGCCTACCGCGCGCGGTCCGGTGATGATCCCGGCGAACCGGTCAAGCGGCGCTCGATCCGGTCCGAGGCGACCGAAGGGTTCCGCTGGCTCATGGGACAGCGGCTGCTGCGGACCATGATCGGGCTGATCGGCCTGCTGAACCTGACGCTCGTCGCGGCCACGTCGGTCCTGGTCCTGCTGGCGAAGGAGCGGCTCCAGCTGGAAGCCGTCGGGTACGGCCTGCTCTTCACCTGCATGGCGGTGGGTGGCCTGTTCGGCTCCCTCACGGGTGACCGCCTGATCACCTGGTGCACGCCGACCTGGACATTGCGGATCGGCCTGCTGATCGAGGCGGGGACGCATCTGGTGCTGGCGACGAGCACGAGCGCGCCGGTCGTCGGCGTGACGCTGTTCCTGTTCGGGGTGCACGGCGCGCTGTGGGGCATCGTCGGCAGCTCGCTGCGCCAGCGGCTCACCCCGCCGGACATGCTCGGCCGCGTCGGCAGCACCAGTCTGTTCATCGTCGCCGGCGGGAACTGCGTCGGTGCCCTGCTCGGTGGCGCGGTGGCGTCGAAGTTCGGGCTGACGACGCCGTACTGGGCGGGGTTCGTGGTGGCGGTGATCGTTTCCGCGGTCACCTGGCGGGTGTTCGACCGCGCCGTCGTTTCGGCGGCCTACGAGCAGGAACCCGCGGTCAGCCGTTGATGCCGGTGAGCGCGAAGAATTCCTGGCGCGAACGAGCGTCCTCGCGCAGCGTGCCGAGCAGGGTGGAAGTGACGGTGCTCGAACCGACGGCCTGGACACCGCGCAGGGTCATGCACGAGTGCTCCGCCTCGATCACCACGCCGACACCGCGCGGCTCGAGCTGCTCGTCGAGCCAGTCGGCGACCTGCTTCGTGAGCCGTTCCTGAACCTGCGGACGGCAGGCGAAGTGCTCGACGATCCTGGCCAGCTTGGACAGGCCGAGTATCCGTTCGCCGGGCAGGTAGCCGACGTGCGCGACCCCGACGAACGGCAGCAGGTGGTGCTCACAGACGGACCGGACCGGGATGCCCCTGGCGAGGACCAGCTCGTCGTAGCCCTCGTCGTTGGGGAAGGTCGTGAGGTCGAACGACCGCGGGGTGAACAGCTCGGCGTAGGCGCGTGCCATCCGGCCAGGGGTGCCGCGGAGGCTCTCCGAGTCCAGTGAGATACCCAGTGCGGTGAGAAGGTCCGCGGCCGCGGCCTCGGCGGCCTCCAGATCCGGCCCAGGCCCGGTTTCGTGCACGACACGCAAGGCGGGAGTGGACATGAGGCCTCCTTGGCTGAAGCGAACCCCAGAGCTATTCGACTAAGACTTTTGGGCTTTTTACCTGCCGCCGCTTCAGCCTACATGGTAGATCCGCAGTTCAGGATGTTCCGTCGGTTGAGATGGGCGATATCGTGGTGTATGTGACAGTGTCCGATCCGGACGGCTTCGACGCCTCTTCCATCGCCGCGGTGGCGGCGCTCGACGACGACCTCCGCCGTGGCATGTACGCCTACGCCCGGCGGGCGCGGCGTCCGGTGACGCGGGACGAGGCGGCGGCCGCTGTCGGGATCTCCCGCAAGCTCGCCGCCTTCCACCTCGACAAGCTCGTCGCGGCCGGGCTGCTCAGATTCGGCTTCAAGGCGGGCCCGGTGGTGAAGGTCGGGCGCAGGCCCAAGGTCTACGAACCGGTCGACGAGGCCATCCAGGTGCAGATTCCCGTGCGCCGGCACGAGGTCCTGGCGGGCATCCTCGCCGAGGCCGTGCTCGCCGAAGGGTCCGGTGAGACCGCGCGGGACGCGGTGCTGCGGGTCGCGGGGGAGCGCGGGTTCGCGGCGGGCGAGGAGGAACGCGCGCGGACCCGGCCGGGCAGGCTCGGCGTGGAACGCGCGCTCACCGTGGCCGAAGGGGTGCTTCGCCGCTACGGCTTCGAGCCGAGCCGGGACACCGCGACCTGCGTCCGGCTGCGGAACTGCCCGTTCCACCCCCTGGCAGGCGAGGCGCCGGAGCTGGTCTGCGGGATCAACCAGGCCTTCCTGTCCGGTTTCCTGGCAGGCGTGCGCGCCGGGAACGTGGAAGCGGCCCTCGTCCCCGGCACGGCCGAGTGCTGTGTGGAGCTGCGACCGGCCCGCTAGACGCCGGCGACCTGTCGCGTGGCGACGTTGAGCCGGTTCCAGGTGTTGATGGCGGCGATCGAGAGGACCAGGCTCGAAAGCTGCCGCTCGTCGTACTGACGAGCCGCCTCGCCCCAGACTTCGTCGTCGACCGGGTCGGACCGGTCCGCGATCCGGGTGAGCGCCTCGGTCAGAGCGAGCGCCGCCCGTTCCGCGTCGGTGAAGTAGGCCGTGTCACGCCAAGCGGCGACGGTGAAGATCCGCTCGTCGGACTCGCCCGCCTTGCGCAGTTCCTTGGTGTGCATCTCCAGGCAGCCGCTGCACCCGTTGATCTGGCTCGCGCGGACGTGCATGAGGTAGTGCGTGGTCTTCGGGACACCGGTGTCGCCGGTCGACTCCGCCAGCGCGATCAGGGCCTTCAACGTGGCGGGATTCGCCAGCGCGGGATTCGGGATCCGCGTTTCCATCTTCGTTCTCCTCCAGGGTTTCCGTCTTGCTTCTCACCGCACTGACGGATCCCGGAGGGGAGATGTGACCGGCTTCTACCAGGGAACCACCTTGCCGTAGAGATCCAGGAACTGAAGACCGGGCGCACCCGCCTGCGCTTCGAGGACGTCGACGACGGCGGGCATGCTCTCCTCCGCGGTGAGCGGAGCGCCGGGGCCACCGAGCGGCGTCTGGTTGTGGCCGGGGTGGATGAGGAGCTTGGTCTGCCCGTCGTCGGCGTAGCGGGTGGTGTAGCTGCGCATCAGCTGGTTGAGCGCGGCCTTGCTGGCCTTGTACAGCTCGAAGCCGGGCCTGGTGTTCAGTTCGATGCTGCCCTGCCTGGAGGACATGATCGCGGCGGTGCCGCCGGGTACGACCAGGTCGCGGAGGGTTTCGAGGGCACGTATCGGGCTCAGCGCGTTGGTGATCATCACCTCGGCGAACGTCTCGGTCGAAACCTCGGTGAGCGGCAGGTTCCCGCGATCGATCGCGGCGTTGACGAACAGCAGGTCCAGTTTGGTGCCGTCGAGGCGCTCGCGCAGCGCGGCCAGCTGGTCGTCACTGGTCATCTCCAGTGATTCGACTCGCAGGCGCCCGTTCGAGGCGTCGGCCTTCGCCTGCAACTCGCCACCACTCTGACGTGTTGTGGCGATGACCCGCCAGTCACGCCGGGTGAGCTCTTCGGCGAGCACCAGGCCGAGGCCACGGGAGGCGCCGATGACGAGTGCTTGACGATCAGGGGTGTCGGACACGAAAGAACTCCTAGGTGATCAGGATTTGTCTAGACGCGACGTTGCGTCTAGACAGTAGCACGGCACCTGACGACCGGGCACGAGCCGGACGGCCGGTACTGTGGTCCGCATGCCCGCCGTGAATTCGCAGCCCCGCAGGGCGCGCTCCGGCAACCAGCGCGACGAAGCGGCCCGCCTCGCCGTGCTCCACGCCGCGGACGACCTGCTCGTCGAGCACGGTTTCGCCAAGCTGACCATCGAGGCGATCGCGCGCCAGGCGGGCGTCGCCAAGCAGACGATCTACCGCTGGTGGCCCTCGAAGGTCGAGATCCTGCTCGACACGCTCATCGAGGACAGCGAAAAGCGGTTCGCCGTCCCGGCGGAGAAGTCCACTGAGGACGTCATCCGCGGCTACTTCCGCGGCTACGCGCGGTTCGTCACCCGCGACCCGGCGGGCAAGGTCCTGCTCGCGCTCATCGCCGAGGCGCAGCACAACCCCGGAACGGCCAAGAGCCTCCACGATCGTTACCTCGGCCCGCGCCGCGAGCTGGAGCGCGACCTCCTCACGCGGGGAACCGAGGCCGGCGAGGTCTCACCCCGGCTCGACCTCGACGCCGCGATCGACGCCGTCGTCGGCCCGATCGTCTACCGGGCCCTGACCGGCGCGAACGTTCCCCGCGCCCTGGTGGACGCCCTTTTCGACGGGCAGCTCAAGCCCTAGGCGGTCACGGCGACCGTCGCCCGGTCGCGGAGCGAGACGTCGAGCTTGAAGCCCTCCGGCTTCAGCGTGAGCAGTTCCTGCACCTTGAGCCGGTAGGAAGGGTCTCCGCGCAGTTCATAGCGGCTCAGCAGCATGCCGAGCACCAGCGTCGCCTCGTGCAGAGCGAACTGCCGTCCGATGCACGCCCGCTCCCCGGTGCCGAAAGGCTTGTAGACGTGCGCCGGGCGGGCACGGTTGCGATCCGGGGCGAAGCGGTCCGGGTCGAACGACTCGGGGTCGTCTCCCCAGACCGGATCGCGGTGCAGCGCCGGGATGAGGACGAGGGCCCACTGTCCCTTCTTCATCGGGTACTCGCCGCCGACGACGGTGTCCACCTGGGCCTGACGCGCGAAGGCGGGCGCCGTCGGCCAGAGCCGCAGCGCCTCGTCGAGCACTCGCCGGACGTAGCGGAGTTTGGCGACCTCTTCGTAGGACGGATCCGGGTTCTCACCCCACACTTTGTCCACTTCGGACTGGGCGCGAGCGAGGACGTCCGGGTTCCGGGCGAGGTAGTACAGGGCGAACGACAGCGCACCCGACGTGGTTTCGTGACCCGCCACCAGGAAGGTGATGATCTGGTTCCGGATGTTGACCTCGTCCAGCGCCTCGCCGGTGCTGGGCTGCGTGGTGTTCAGCATGAGCCCGAGCAGGTCTTCGGTGCTCGGATCGTCCCGGCGCGCCTCGATGACCTCGGCGACGACGGAATGGAGGAAGGCGAGATCGGC
The DNA here is from genome assembly GCF_001995215.1 of Amycolatopsis azurea DSM 43854. Lineage (GTDB taxonomy): Bacteria > Actinomycetota > Actinomycetes > Mycobacteriales > Pseudonocardiaceae > Amycolatopsis > Amycolatopsis azurea. The sequence continues at coordinate 252,096 of NZ_MUXN01000027.1, read as the reverse complement.
TTCGTTGCGCCGGTCGGCCTTCCGGCTGAGCAGCGGGCCGATGACCGGCGGCTGGATCGCCATCCGCTGCGCGTACCGCAGCGTGCGCACCATCGCGGCGACGAACGGATGCGGTTCGGCGCGTTCGAACGACGAGAAGCTGTAGCCGAACCCCGTCCGCCCGATGGTCTCCAGCGTCAGCTTCGTCATGTCGTCCGCGACGTCGACCTCGCCGCCCCTGTCCCAGGTGTCCAGCAGTTCGCGGGTGATCGCCAGCATCGTCGGGTGGTAGCGCTGCATGGCGTTGCGGCTGAACGCGGGCGCGAGGATCTCGTGCGCGCGCCGCCAGTTCGGCTCCTCGTTGTGCGCGGTGAACAGCCCGTCGCCGCCGAGCGGGCGCAGGTTCGAGATCGCGGGCGTGACGTGCTTCGCGAACCGCTTCTCGTCGGAGAGGTCGGCGACCATTTCGGCGCCGTTGACGAACACGATCCGGCGGCCGAACACCTTGCGCTCGAAGACGGGCCCCAGTTCGGCGGCGTGCCGCATCGAATCCTGGACCGGGGTCTTCGGCGAAACGCCGAGCACGTCGCCGATCAGCGGGATCCGGCGCGGGGGATGGGGGAGTGCGGTGGCCATCGAGCCCCTCCAGGTGAGCACTGTTGAATCGACATCCAATAACGAGCGTGGCCTGCTACTGAACCCGTGTCAAGTAAGTACGATGCAGGGATGGCGTCGAGTACTTCCGGGAAGCCACGCAGCAGGCTGAGCACCGTCGAACGGCGGGAACAGCTGCTGCGGATCGGTGCCCGCCTGTTCGCGGACAGGCCGTACGACGACGTGTGGATCGAGCAGGTCGCGGACATCGCCGAGGTGTCCCGTGGGCTGCTCTACCACTACTTCCCGACGAAGAAGGACTTCGTCACCGAGGTCATCAAGGCCGAGGGCGAACGCCTGCTCGACATGACCAGGACGGATCCGACGCTGCCGGTCGCCGAGCAGCTGGTGACGGGGCTCGACGCGTACCTGCGCTACGTCGAGGCGAACGACGACGGCTATCGGGCGCTGCACGCGGGTACGGCGATCGCGGTCGAGGAAGTCCAGGCGATCCTCGATCGGAATTTCGCCGAGCAGGGCCGCCGGATCCTGGCGGTCCTGTGCCCGGACGGCGACCCGCCGGAGACCCTGCGGGTGACCGTCCGCGGCTGGCTGGCCTTCGTCGTCGCGGTCTGCCTCGACTGGCTCAAGTACCGGAGGCTGACCCGGGACCAGACCCGCGATCTGTGCGCGAAGGCGCTGCTGGACATCGTCGCCGCGTCGCCGGACGTCGAAATCGACCTTTAGGGGGCCGCTTCGCGAGGCATGAAGGTGTTCGTCACCGGGGCGATCGGTGGCCACGAGGTGCGAAGCCGGTCATTGTGTCGCTCTTCGACCGGGACGCAGCCCGGCGTTCCGTGACGCGATGGGCTGGTCGCCCCGCTATCCGAGCGCTCGCGAAGGCTGGGTCGCGACAGCGGAAGCGCTCGCCGTCCGCCAAGGCTGACCGGCCAGCATCAGCTCGGCGCGTTCCTCGATGAGCTTCATCCGCGCGAGCCGCTCCTTGTCGTCGTTGTGCGCTGCGGAAGCGGTGACCTGGCCGTCCCATTTCCGGTAGAACATGCCGCAGGTGGCGAGAAACCAGCCGTCGGCCGACGCGTTCGCGGCGAGCACCAGCCCGGTGTCCTCCGAAGCGGGCAGCGCCATCCAGCCGCCCAGCCGCAGCAGCAGTTCGCGGCGGATGCACAGCGTCCCGGCCACCACCGAGGACACGTAGCCGTTGCGCTGCCAGTACCGGAGGATCGCGCCGCGTTCGATGGGGCCCTCCTCGGGATCGCTGTCGACGCCGGCCGTGGTCCCGTCCGGGAAGAGGTCGAGCACCCGGCAGGTGGTCCAGCCGATGGCGGGATCCTCGAGTGCCGCGATGTCACGCGCGAGCGCTCCGGGCGCCAGGAGGTCGTCCGCGTCGAGCGCCTTGATCAGCTCCCCGGAGGCGCGGGACATCGCCATCATGCGCGCGACCCCAGGGCCGCCCCGGCGACTCGAACCGGGCAGTACCCGCTCGTCGGGGGAGAGGGCGCCGTCGAGCAGGCCGGTCTCGCCGTCCTCCTGCACGACCCACTCCCAGGACCAGCCCGGCGGGAGTTCCTGCGCCACGAGGGAGCCGTACGCCTCGGCCAGATGCGGCAGGCTCGGCGGGTGGATCGGGGTGATCACGCTGATGACCGGCATGATCGCCACGCTAACCCGGGCGGCGGGCCGTGATCAGCAGGTGTTCCTCCGGCGGCGTGCCGGGCTCGTCCGCGGTGAAGAGCTCGGAATGCGTGCCGGTGACCTCCAGGCCGGCCGCCCCGACCCGCCGGACCAGGTCGTCCGGCGAGAAACTGGTCTCGAGGAACGTGCGGCCGAAGAACTCCGCCGGCACCTCCTCGGCGTCCCGCGGAACGGTGACCAGCGCGAAAAGACCGCCCGGAACCAGCCAGCGGGCAATGTCGGCGAGCACGGCCTCGGTGTCCTTGCGCGGCATCTGCAGGAACGGGAAGAAGGCGCAGACCGCGTCCCAGGACTCGGGCGGCGACGTCCATTCGCGCACGTCCGCGTGGACGAAGGTCGCGGCGGGAACCTGCTCGCGCGCGAGGTCGATCATCACCGAGGACACGTCGAGCCCGGTCACCCGATGCCCGGCCGACGACAGGTCCTCGGCCACCGGCCTGCCGGTCCCGCTGCCGATGTCGAGCACCCTCGACGAGGGCGGCAACGTGTCCAGCAGGTGCCGTACCGCCTTGTCGACCGCCGGTGCCCGCCCGAAGACGTCTTCGTAGGCGGAGCCGATGGCGTCGAACAGCTCCGCCGCCGTGACCGGTCGGTCCATTTCCGCAGCTCCCCAGGTCGAGTGGATCTTCCTCGGGAGGCTACCGCCTGCGAGCCGCTCGCGGTTCCACAGTGGACGGTGGATCCCTGTTTCCGCCGCCTGTTTAGACTGTGAACGCCGGATTTCCTGGGGTTTGGGGTTCACCATGAGTGTGTCGAGTAACGAGTTCCACCGGATGCTGAAGAAGCTCGCCGACGTCGAGCGCTCCGACGCTAAGGAGTGGGAGTCGTTCAGCGTGCGCGGGAAGCGGTTCGGGTACTACTGGCCGCGAACCCAGACCGTCGGGTTGAAACAGACCCTCACCGAGCAGGAAGCGCTCGTGGCCGAACGGCCGGACGTCTTCGAGGTGCAGTTCACCGCCGGAGGATTCGGCTGGGTCGTGGTCCACCTCGACGGCATCGAATCCGACGAGCTGACCGAACTGGTCTACGAGGCGTGGCGGCTGTCCGCCCCGGACGAACTCGTCGAGCAGGTTCCCCCGCCCTGTTGAGCGTTACCGCGTTGATCTGTTGACGTGCGTCACTGTTTCGGCGCGGAACATTTTCCGCGGTGGTGCGTTGTAGAGAGTGTCGGTACGGATGGTGCCCCCGGGCCTCAACCTTCGCCTTCATGGAATACCGGTTCGGCCGGAGCCATGGAGCGCCTTTCGCCGAGAGGCGGCCCACCGTATCGACCTTTGCTCCCGTTCCCGCTCGCAGGTAACCCCCAGACCTTCGCAGAGCGGGAGCGGGTCTTTTTGTTTGGCCCGTTCGTGTGTAGACGTGTGTCACAGCGATTCGGCCCCGGCGCCGGGGAACATTTTCCGCGTTGGTGCGTTGTAGAGAGTGTCGGTACGGATGGTGCCCCCGGGCCTCAACCCTCGCCTTCACGGAATACCGGTTCGGCCGGAGCCGTGTCGTGCCACTCGCCGAGAGGCGGCCCCCGTACCGGCCACAAACTCCCGCTTCCTGCTCGCAGGAACCCCCAGCCTTCGCTGAGCGGAAGCGGGACCTTTTTCTTTTCGCCAACCCCGCATGTCGGCTACGGGTGTTGCGAAAGCCACTTTCGCAACGTTGAAGGTTGCGAAAGTGGCTTTCGCAACGGTGGGCGCCGTCGGACCGTGCTGTGCCGAGTGGGTCGTGAGTGATAAGTGTCGTTCTAACGACACTTATCACTCACGACCGGTAGGTGACGAATTGCGGATCAGGACTCCACGAGAGTTCCCTCGGTCAACCGAATGCGCCGGTCCACTTTGATCTCGGACAAGAACCGCTCGTCGTGGCTCACGACCACGAAAGCACCCTGATAAGCCCCCAGCGCGCTTTCCAGCTGCCCGACGCTGACCAGGTCGAGGTTGTTCGTCGGCTCGTCCAGCAGCAGCAACTGCGGCGCGGGTTCGGCGAACAGCACGCAGGCCAGGGTGGCCCGCAGCCGCTCGCCGCCGGAGAGCACGCCGACGGGAAGCTGGCTTCGCGCGCCTCGGAACAGGAATCGAGCGAGCAGGGTCATCCGTTGCGACTCGGGAAGGCTCGGGGCGAACGCCGCGAAGTTCTCGGCGATGGTCCGGTCGAGATCCAGCAGGTCGAGCCGCTGCGACAGATACGCGATCCGGCCCTCGGCCCGCTTCACCACGCCGCCGTCCGGGGAAAGGTCCCCGTTGAGCACCCTCAGCAGGGTCGACTTGCCGGTGCCGTTGCCGCCGATCAGCGCGATCCGCTCGGGGCCGCGGATCGTGAGGTCGACGCCGTCGCCCGCGAAGACGTTCCGATCGCCGTAGCGCACCTGGAGGTGCTCGCCGTGGAACATCGTGCGCCCGGCCGGAACGTTGGTGCCCGGCAGGATCAACGCGATCTTCTGGTCGTCGCGAAGGGAGCGTTCGGCCTCGTCGAGACGGTTCTTCGCGTCGCTCACCCGCGCGGCGTGCGTTTCGTTCGCCTTGCCCGCGGATTCCTGGGCGTTGCGTTTCATGGTGCCGGCGAAGATCTTCGGCAGACCCGCGTTGCCGAGGTTGCGGGCCGCGTTGCCCGCTCGCCGGTCGGCCCGCTCGCGCGCCTGTTGCATCTCTCGCTTCTCGCGTTTGACCTGCTGCTCTGCGCTGCGGACGTTGCGCTCGGCGACCTCCTGCTCGGCCTTGACCGCCGCTTCGTACTGGGTGAAGTTCCCGCCGTGGTACCGGAGATCGCCGCGGTCGAGTTCGGCGATCCGGTCCATCCGGTCGAGCAGTTCCCGATCGTGGCTCACCAGCAGCAGGCAGCCCGACCAGTCTTCGAGCACGCCGTAGAGCTTGCGGCGGGCGTCGAGGTCGAGGTTGTTGGTCGGTTCGTCCAGCAGCAGGATGTCGGGCCGTTTCAGCAGTTGCGCGGCCAGGCCGAGCGAGATGATCTGCCCGCCGCTCAGCGTGCGCAGGCTCCGGTCCAGCGAGATGCCGTCGAGACCGAGCCGGTCGAGCTGGGCGCGGGTGCGTTCCTCGATGTCCCAGTCGGTGCCGATGGTGGTGAAGTGCTCGTCGCTCGCGTCGCCGGACTCGATGGCGCTCAGGGCCGCGAGCTGCGGCGCGATGCCCAGGACCTCGGCCACGTTCAGCTCGGCGGTGAGCGGCAGGGACTGCGGCAGGTAACCGAGAACACCCTGGGCGGAGACGCTCCCGGAGGTCGGCCGCAGTTCACCGGCGATCAGTTTGAGCAGTGTGCTCTTGCCCGCCCCGTTGGGAGCGACCAGACCGGTGCGGCCACCGGGCACGGTGAAGGACAGGTCGTCGAAGACCTGGGTGTCGTCCGGCCAGGCGAAGGACAGTGCGGACACGACGACAAAGGCGTCTGACATGGAAATGACCTCGTGAGAGACAGCGGGCGCCTTGAGGCAGCACCGCGGTGGACGTGGCTTGAGGGGACGACAAAACCGGCCACCTCGGCGTCAGCGCCGGTGGCCTGGCAACTCCGGCTCACCCGGAGATGTCGTCTTCACCTGCCACGTCTGGTCTCCATGCTCGTTGATCAGCTGTACCTCCACCATAACAAGACCTGGCGGAGCGCGGCCACCGGAATCCCTCCGTGGGACTCCGGTAAAGGCATGAATACGGGGTGATCGTTACGACTTCCGATTTATTTCTCTTTATTCACGACGATTCCCGATAATCGGTACCTGTGACGCGAATCATATTCATTGAAGGGTGGAGAAGTCACTTCTAGTGTTCGTCAGGTGACGGTTTCCGCACTGGGGATTACGCGCTCCGTCACCGCCCATTTCCTTGACCTGAAAGGTTCTTCGATGACGCCGAGATCCCGAAGACTGATCGCGACCGCGGTGACCGCGATGGGGACGTTCGCCCTGGTCGCTCCACCGGCGCAGGCCGCCGAAATCGCCGTTCCCTGTGACCCCGGAGCGCTGGTCCAGGCGATCGCCGACGCCAACGCCACCTCGACTCCGGTCACCCTGTCCCTGACGGCGAATTGCGTGTACACCCTCACCGCGGTCGCGGACACCGCTCAAAAAGCCGGACTGCCCGCCATTCAGCGGAAGCTCACCATCAACGGTAATCACGCCACTATCGCCCGTGCCAAGGACGCGCCCCAGTTCCGGATCATTTCCAACTGGGGCGACCTGACGCTCGACAAGGTCACGATCACCGGCGGCCACGCCCCTGACGGTGCCGGGACCGACGCCTATGGGACGGGGAACTCGGGAGAAGACGGCGGCGGCCTCGAGAATTGGGGTCCGCTGACCATCACCGACAGCGTCATCACCGGCAATGCCTCCGGCTCGGGTGCGCCCGGCGCCGACGCCACCGCCACCACCAGCGCCGGTCGTGGCGGCGGCGGGGGATTCGGCGGAGGTATCTCCTCCTACAGTTCGTTCCGGAACACGCTGACGATCACCGGCAGCTCCGTCACCGGTAACACCTCCGGTGACGGTGGCCGGGGCGGCAACGGGGTGGCCGCCAAACCAGGTGGCCGAGGTGGCTCCGGTGGTTTCGGTGGCGGTATCGACGCCCTCCGCGGCAACATCCTGCGGATCGCAGGTGGCGATGTCATCGGCAACAGGAGCGGGGCAGGCGGGCCGGGTGGTGCCGGAGGTCCTGAGCGCGGTGGCGCCGGAGACGGCGGTGGCGGCGGTGTGGGCGCCGGCGTGTTCATGTCGACCAATCAGGGCGAGCCGCTGGACCCGGTCATCTCCGGCGCCTCGATCGCCGGCAACCTGGCCGGCCGGGGAGGCGACGCCGGGGTGGCCGGGCCGGGCGGATACGCCGGGTACTCCGGTTACGGAGGTTCGGGTGGCGGGCTGAGCGTGTTCCACGACAGCCTCACGCTCGACGGCGGGAAGGTCAGTGACAACGCTGCGGGCGAACCCGGTGCCGGTTCCTCCCCGTCTCCCCGTTCCGGTGGCGGCATCTACACGCTCGATGGACGGGTCATCTTGGCGAACGGGGCCGAGGTGAGTGGTAACCGGCCTGACAACTGTTCTTCGGTGGCGGACGTGCCGGGCTGCGTGAACGACACCCACGCGCGCCGCGTCGTCGAGGCAGGCGGGCTGGACCGCGGGACCGCGGAACTTGCCGTGGTGGAGCAGGCCGTGGCGGCGCGCAGGTGATTCGAGTCGTCATGCAGGGTCCCTTTGAACGGAAGGGACCCTGCATGACACCGGCCTCAGCCCAGCCCGTTCAGGCTGATCGCCCTCGCGTACCACAGCGCGCTCTGCTTCGGCGTCCGCCGCTGGGTCGCGTAGTCGACGTGCACGAGGCCGAACCGTTTGGCGTACCCCTCGGCCCACTCGAAGTTGTCGAGCAGCGACCAGTAGAAGTACCCGCGCAGGTCGACGCCCGCCTCGATCGCCTCGTGAGCGGCACGAAGATGCGAGTCGAGGAAGGCGATCCGGTCGGTGTCCGCGATGTCCCCGCCGACGACGACATCCGGATAGGACGCGCCGTTCTCGGTGATGTACAACGGGATCGGCCGATACTCGCGGTGGACGCGCAGGAGACATTCGGTGAGCCGTGAAGGCTGGACCTCCCAACCCGAGTCGGTGCGCGGCGCCGCCTCGTCGGGCACGAAATGGACGTCGGGGACGCCGAGCCAGTCGGCCCCGGCCGGTTCGCTGCCGGGCAGGGGAGTGCCCGCGACCTGGTAGCCGCGGTAGTAGTTGATGCCCAGCCAATCGATCGGGGCGGAGATCGTCTCGAGATCTCCGTCCCGCACGAGTTCGTCGATTCCCAGCGGAGCCAGGTCGGTGTGCAGGTCCGAGGGGTAGGAGCCGCGCAACACGGGGTCGAGGAAGAGCCGGTTCTGCAGGCCGTCGACCCGGCGCGCCGCCTCTGTGTCCACAATGGACGACGGGTCCGCAGCCGACACCGGGTACAGGTTCAAGGTCACCCCGGACGACGCCGCCGGCGCGTGCCGCCGCAGGACGTCCATCGCCAGCCCGTGCCCCAGCAGGAGATGGTGCGTGGCCGCGACCGCGGCCCGGGGTTCCTGCCTGCCGGGAGCGTGGATCCCGCGCGCGTAGCCCAGCATCGCGGCACACCACGGCTCGTTGAGGGTGGACCAGCGGGTCACCCGGTCACCCAGCCGCGCGACGATGGTTTCGGCATAGTCGGCGAACCGGAAGGCGGTCTCGCGCGAGGTCCAGCCGCCCTCGTCCTCCAGTGACTGGGGGAGATCCCAGTGATACAGCGTCGCCCAGGGTTCGACACCGGCTTCGAGAAGCCTGTCGACGAGCCGGTCGTAGAACGCGAGCCCCGCGGGATTCGGGGCGCCGCCGTCCGGCCGGATCCGCGGCCACGACAGGGAAAACCGGTACGCCCCGAGGCCGAGCCGCCGCATGAGGTCGACGTCTTCGGCGTAGCGCCGGTAATGATCGGCGCCCGGTTCACCGGTGTCGCCGCCGACGACGGCGCCGGGACGGCGGGCGAAGACGTCCCAGATCGAGTCGGTGCGGCCGTCGGCGGCCGTGGCGCCTTCGACCTGGAAGGCCGCGGTGGCGGCGCCCCACACGAATCCGGGCGGGAACGGCAGCGCGGTCTTCGCCCGGACACTGTCGGGATGAGCGGACATGGTCACCCTTTCACGGCACCTTGCATGATCCCGGCCACGATCTGGCGGCCGAGGAGGAGGAAGACGATCAGGATCGGGATGGTGGCCAGCGTGGTCCCGGCCAGCACCAGCGAATAGTCGACGTAGTAGCCGCTCTGGAGCTTCTCCAGCGCCAGCTGGACCGTCGGATTTCCGGCGTCCAGCACGACGAGCGGCCAGAGGAAGTCGTTCCACGACGTCATGAACGTGAACATCGCCAGGATCGCCGCCGCCGGGCGGACCGCGGGCAGGCAGACGTTCCAGAAGATCCGGATCATGCTGCACCCGTCGACCCGCGCCGCCTCGATCAGTTCGTACGGCACCGCGTCCACTGTGTACTGACGCATCCAGAAGACCCCGAACGCGGTCACCAGGTTCGGCACGATCACCGACTGGAGCCCGCCCGCCCAGCCGAACTCCGACATCGCCATGAACAACGGGATGATGCCGAGCTGGGTCGGCACGGCGAGGGTGACGACGATGAACACGAACAACCCGTTCCGGCCGCGGAACCGCAGTTTGGCGAACGCGAACCCGGCCAGCGCGGAGAACAGCACCGTGGTGAGGGTGACCGTGCCGGACACGAGCAGGCTGTTCCCGAGCGCCTTCCAGAACGGCACCGTGTCGAACACGCGCGCGGCGTTGGCGAAGAAGTTCCCGCCCGGCAGGAATGGCGGGACCCGCTCCGTGAGCATCCCGCTGTCCCGGCTCGCCACCAGGAACGACCAGTAGAACGGGAAGAGTGAGCCCAGCACGAAGATCGTGAGCACGACATAGGTCGCTCGGCGCGGTTTACCCAGTGCCGAGACGCCCCGCTTGAGTCCACTGTGGATCGTGGTCATTTCTTCTTCACCGCCGTGAGCCTGCCGGTGAGGAAGAAGTTCACCAGCGCGATCAGCACGATGATCAGGAACAGCACCCACGCGATCGCCGAGGCGTAGCCGAGTTCATAGTTCTCGAACGCCGTTTGGTACAGGTACAGCGTCACGGTCTGGAACTGGTTGGACGACCCGCCGTTGTTCGAGCCCGGCATGGCGTCGAACAGCTTGGGCTCGGTGAAGATCTGCAGACCGCCGATCGTCGAGGTGATCGTGACGAAGATCAGCGTCGGCTTCAGCAACGGCAGGGTGATACCGAAGAACCGGCGTGCCGCGCCCGCGCCGTCGATGAGCGCGGCCTCGCGCAGTTCCTTCGGGATGGCCTGCATGGCGGCCAGGACGATCAGCGCGTTGTAGCCGGTCCAGCGCCAGTTCACCATGATCGCGATCGCGAAATGGCTGCTGAACCGGCCCGCCTGCCAATCGACCGGATCCAGCCCGATCGTCTGCAGCAGGCCGTTGACCAGGCCGTACTTCGGCCCGAACAGGTTCGCGAAGATGATCCCGAGCGCCACCAGGCTGGCGGCGTAGGGGAGCAGGACCCCGACCCGCCAGCCGGTCGCCCCGCGCAGCCTGGCGCTGAGCAGCGCCGCGAGGAGCACCGCGATGATCAGCTGGGGGATGCTCGACAGCAGGAAGATGCTGACGGTGTTTTCGAGCGCGTTCCAGAACTGCGTGTCCGCGAACAGTTCCTTGAAGTTGTCGAGCCCGATGAAGTCCGGGTCGTCGTCGCCCGCTTCCCAGCTGAACAGCGACACGTACGCCGTGTAGAGCAGCGGGAACAGCCCGACGATCCCGAAGACGACGAAGAACGGGGCGATGTAGAGGTACGGCGAGACCTTGACGTCCCAGCGGCTGAGCCGGTGGCGGAGGGTGGGCCGGGGCGACGTGCGCGCCCCGGCCTGCCTCTCGTCCGGCGTGATCTTGTCGACGACGGTCATCGGTCAGCGCGTGATCTTCTTCGCCGCGTCGAGCAGCTGTGTCCAGCCCTCGTCCGCCGACTTGCCCTGTTCGACGGCCTGGAGCGCCGGGCTCGACGCGTTCTCCTGGATCTGGCCGTCGCCGGGGCCCTTGTACTGCGGCTTGGCGACCTTCTTGGCCTGCTCCGCGAACAACTGGCCGATCTTGGCCCCGCCGAAGTAGGCGTCGGTCTCGCTCAGCAGCGCCGGGTCTTCCAGCGCCTTGACCTGGCTGGGGAAGGTGCCCTTCGCCTGGAACGCCTTGATCTGCTGTTCGGGCGCGGTCAGCCAAGCGGCGAGTTCGGCGGCCTCCTTCGGATGCTTCGACTGCGTGGGCACGGTCAGGTACGAACCGCCCCAGTTCCCGCCGCCACCGGGGAAGGCCGCGGTGACCGCCCACTTGCCGGCGTTCTCCGGGCCGGAGTGCTCCTCGATCACGCCGAGCATCCACGCCGGGCACACCTTCGTGGCGAAGGCGCCCTGCTTGAACCCGGAGTTCCACTCGTTGCTGAACGCGGTCAGCTTGGCCGACTGTCCTTTCGCGACAGCGCCGGTCACCTTGGTCCAGGCGTCCTTGATGCCCTGGTTGGAGTCCAGTGTCGGCTTGTCGTCGGGTCCGATGTAGCCGGTGGGGAGCTGGTTGACCATGGCGTTGAAGTTCTGCGCCGCAGAGTCGAACCACGCCTTCCCGCCGGTCTTGGCGACGTACTGGTCACCCGCGGCGAAGTAGCTGTCCCAGGTCGCGAACAGCGGTTTGACCGCCTCTGGATCGGTCGGCAAGCCCGCCGCCGCCAGCATGTCCGTGCGGTAGCACATGGCCAGCGGGCCGATGTCCGTGCCGTAGCCGATGACCTTGCCGTCCTTGGTCTTCGACGCGTCGTACTTCCAGCCGAGCCAGCGATCGGGAGAGGCTCCCGCCGGGCCGATCTTGGTCAGGTCGTTGAACTTCGAGCCCTTGTCGAGGACGTTCGACAAATGCCCCTCCTCGACCGCGGTGACGTCGGCGAGGCCGGACCCCGCCGCCAGTTTCGTGATCAGGTCCTGGTGGTACGGCCCGCCCTGACCGGTCTTCCGGTGGGTGATCTTGATGTTCGGGTGCAGCCGTTCGTACTCGGGAACGAGGTCCTCGTAGCCGAACTCGGTGAACGTCGCCAGCGTCAGCTCGACCTTCGCGTCCGGGTCCGACGCGGCGGGCGCGCCGCCGTCGTCACCTCCGCATGCCGCCAAGCCGAACGTCATCGTGATACCCAGTGCCAGCACCAGGCCGTTCCGGATCCTTCTCACGTCTTTGTCCCTTGCTGATGGGGTGAAGGAGAGACTGGGAGCGCTCCCAGGAATGCGCAGAGTTTGTCCCCCGGGGCGAGATCATGTCAAGGGCTCGTAATGAGAGTGTTTCCGATAGGGGAGCGCTCTCAGTGTCGACGGCCGCCGGACACTAAGCTGTCGGTGTCCGGATGAAAGCCGAAGGATGAAGGTGACGCGGGTGGGGGCTCGACCAGAGGAAGACGGCAGGCCGACGCTGGAAGACGTCGCCGCGTCCGCCGGGGTCAGCCGGTCGACGGCGTCCCGGGCGCTGAACGACGACGGCTACGTCAGCGCGCGTTCGCGGGAGAAGGTCCAAGCCGCCGCCCGTGAACTCGGGTACTCCCCGAACCAGGCGGCCCGGTCCCTGGTGACCAGGCGGACCGGGGCGGTCGCGGTGGTGCTGTCGGAGCCGGAGGCGCGGCTGCTCGACGACCCGTACCGCACCGCGGTCATGCGCGCGGGCTATCGCGAGCTCGCCGACGTCGGCTGCCAGATGGTCCTGATCTTCAGCGACACCCGCGAGGACCTCGACCGCACGGTCCGGTTCCTGGACGGTGGGCACGTCGACGGAGCGCTGGTGTTCGCGCCGCACCGCACCGACCCGCTGCCCAAGGCGTTGCGGCAGCTGAGGATCCCGGTGGTGTACGGCGGGCAGGCGGCCGGGCTCAAACGCGGTGTCCACGTCGTCGACTTCGACAACGAGGGTGGCGCGAAGCTGGCGGTCGCGCATCTGGTCGAGTCGGGGCACCACCGGATCGCCACGATCGCCGGCCCGCAGGACCAGAGCGCGGCGATCGACCGGCTTTCGGGCTGGCGCAAGACCTTGCTCGACGCCGGGCTCGACCCGGCGGACCTGGTCGAGGAGGGCGACTTCACCCTGACCGGCGGGGCGAAGGCGATGTCGAACCTGCTCGCGCGTCGGCCAGACCTCGACGCCGTCTTCGTGGCCAGCGACATGATGGCCCTCGGCGCGCTCCGCACCCTGCATTCCGCCGGACGGAGTATCCCTTCGGACGTCGCCGTCGTCAGCTTCGACGACAACGCGACGCTGGCACCGGAGATGGACCCACCGCTGACGTCGGTCCATCAGGATCCGCGGGAACAGGTCCACGCGATGGTCGAGACGCTGCTCGCGGTGATGGACGACCGGGATCTCAAGCCCCGCCAGCGGATCTTGCCGGTCTCGCTCACGCGTCGCGCCTCCAGTTGAGCCGGGTGGCCGTGACCCGACTGTGACTCGGGGAGCGCTTGACCCGGGTCGTGTTATCGCTAACACTTGCGGCACTCGTCAGACGGTACCGGCACTGGGAGACAAGCGATGGCGCGCGAAACCACCGAGGGGAAGCAGGCCAGTCTCACCGACGTGGCCGCGCTCGCGGGCGTTTCGCATATGACGGTCTCCCGGGTCATCAACGGCACCGGGCCGGTCCGCGCCGAGACGCGGGTCCGGGTCAACGCCGCCATCGACCAGTTGGACTACCGGCCGAACTCGGTCGCCCGCGCACTGGTCACCGGCCGTTCGGGGACGCTCGGCGTGGTCGCGCTGGAGGTCAACCTCTACGGCCCGGCCAGCACCCTGAGCGGGATCGAGCACGCCGCCCGCGAGGCCGGCTACGCGACGACGATAACGAGCATCAGCCGTCCTGGCCGGTCCTCCATCGCCGACGCGGTGGAGCGCCTGCGGCGTCAGGCCGTCGAGGGGATCGTCGTAATCGCGCCGCATGTCACCGCGGGGCGTGCGCTGGAGGCCGCGCCCAGCGACGTGCCGCTCGTCGCCGTCGGCGGCGGGGAAGAAGCGCCGGTGCCGGTGATCTCGGTCGACCAGTACGACGGCGCTCGGCGCGCGACCGAGCACCTTCTCGGCCTCGGGCACAAGACCGTCTGGCACGTGGCCGGACCCGAGGACTGGCTCGAAGGGCTCGACCGTGAGCGTGGCTGGCGGGAGACCCTGGAGCGGCACGGCGCCCGGATCCCGCCGGTGATCCGGGGTGACTGGAGCGCGCGGTCCGGGTACGCGGCGGGGCGATCCCTCGTCGGGGAAAAGGGGCTGGACGCGGTGTTCGTGGCCAACGACCAGATGGCCCTCGGTTTCCTTCGCGCCTGCACCGAGGCCGGGGTGAACGTGCCGGGGGAGATGCGCGTCGTCGGATTCGACGACGTACCCGAAGCGGCCTACTACACGCCACCGCTGACGACGGTGCGCCAAGACTTCGTCGAAGTCGGCAGGCGGACGTTCGACCTGCTCCGCCGCCGGATGAACGGTGGCGAAGAACGAGCCCGTGACCTGGTGGTCCCCGAATTGATCGTGCGGGAGAGCACGGGAATCCAGTAAGCCCGATGCTCGTCCGGCTAGAAGCTTCACAGCAGAATGTTAACGCTAACATTGCGGGAGAAGAAGTGAGTTCAGGGGAACCGCTGGTCGTCGGCGTCGACTTCGGGACGTTGTCCGGCCGCGCCGTCGTCGTCCGGGTTCGCGACGGTGCCGAACTGGGCAGCGCGGTTTCGGAGTACCGCCACGGCGTGGTCGACCGGATACTGCCGGAGACCGGCCGGGGTCTGCCGCCGGACTGGGCACTGCAAGTGCCCTCGGATTACGTCGACGTCCTCCGCACCGCCGTGCCGGAAGCGATCCGCGCGGCCGACGCGGATCCCGCCGACGTGATCGGCATCGGGACAGATTTCACCGCGTGCACCATGGTGCCGACCACCGCCGACGGTGTCCCGCTGTGTGAACTGCCCGGGTTCGCCGGCGAACCCCACGCGTACGTGAAGCTGTGGCGGCACCATGCCGCGCAGCCGCAGGCGGACCGGATCACCGCGCTGGCGAGAAAACGCGAGGAGTCCTGGTTGCCGCGCTACGGCGGCCTGATCTCGTCGGAATGGGAGTTCGCCAAGGCGCTGGAGGTCTTCGAAGAGGCTCCCGAGGTCTACACGCGGATGCGGCACTGGGTCGAGCTGGCCGACTGGATCGTCTGGCAGCTCACCGGAACCTACGTCCGCAACGCCTGCACCGCCGGATACAAGGGCATCTTCCAGGACGGCCGGTACCCGGACGCGAGCTTCCTGGAGGAACTCGCTCCCGGCTTCGGGTCCTTTGTGGACGACAAGCTCGCGCATCCGCTGGGCGCCCTCGGGGACAAGGCGGGAACCTTGAGCGCGCGGGCTGCGGAGTGGACCGGGTTGCGCGAGGGGATCGCGGTCGCCGTCGGGAACGTGGACGCGCATGTCACCGCACCCGCCGTCCAGGCCGTCGCACCGGGTCAGATGGTCGCGATCATGGGCACCTCCACCTGTCACGTGATGAACGGCGACGGACTGCGCGAGGTCCCGGGGATGTGCGGCGTCGTCGACGGCGGGATCGTCTCCGGGCAA
Source organism: Amycolatopsis azurea DSM 43854 (assembly GCF_001995215.1). Taxonomy (GTDB): domain Bacteria; phylum Actinomycetota; class Actinomycetes; order Mycobacteriales; family Pseudonocardiaceae; genus Amycolatopsis; species Amycolatopsis azurea. The sequence goes on along the minus strand of NZ_MUXN01000027.1, from coordinate 236,654 downwards.
TGGGGGTACGAGGCAGGGCAGAGCGGCGTCGGCGACATCTTCGCCTGGTTCGTCGAGCACGCCGTCCCGGCGTCCTATGTGGACGACGCCCGTGAGGCGGGGATCTCCGTGCACGAGCTGCTCACCCGGCTCGCGGCCGTGCAGGAGATCGGGGAGCACGGTCTCGTCGCCCTGGACTGGCACAGCGGCAATCGTTCGGTGCTCGTCGACCACGACCTGTCCGGCGTCGTCGTCGGGCAGACGCTCGCGACCCGCGCCGAGGACACCTACCGGGCGCTCCTGGAGGCGACCGCTTTCGGGACCAGGACGATCATCGAGACCTTCGAACGGTCCGGTGTCCCGGTGACAGAGCTGATCGTCGCCGGCGGACTGGTCAAGAACGCCCTGCTCATGCAGATCTACGCCGACGTCACGAACCTGCCGCTCTCGGTGGCGGGATCCGCGCAGAGCCCCGCGCTGGGCTCGGCGATCCATGCCGCCGTCGCGGCGGGCGCGCATCCCGACGTGCCTGCGGCCGCGGCCGTGATGGGTTCGGTCCGTCGCGCCGTCCACCGGCCGATCGCGGAAAACGTCAAGGCCTACGACGACCTCTATGCCGAGTACGCCGCGCTGCACGACTACTTCGGCCGCGGCGCTAACGACGTCATGCACCGCCTCGCCGCCCGGCGGCGTTCGGTCCGGAAAGGACTGCACCGATGAGCCTCGCCGTGGAGATCACGGACACCTTCGAAGAGCTGCGGGACACCGTCGCTCGGCTGCACGGTGAACTGACTAGGTACGAGCTGGTCATCTGGACCGCCGGGAACGTGTCGGCCCGCGTCCCCGGGCACGACCTGATGATCATCAAGCCATCCGGGGTGTCCTACGACGAGCTGAACGCCGACACGATGGTCGTCACCGACCTGTACGGCGAGGTCGTCCACGGCGAACTCTCGCCTTCGTCGGACACCGCCGCGCACGCCTACGTGTACCGGCATCTGCCCGAGGTCGGCGGCGTCGTCCACACGCATTCGACCTACGCCACCGCGTGGGCCGCACGCGGGGAAGCGATCCCGTGCGTGCTCACGATGATCGCCGACGAGTTCGGCGGGGAGATCCCGGTCGGGCCGTTCGCGCTGATCGGGGACGACTCGATCGGCCGCGGCATCGTCGAGACCCTCCGGTCCAGCCGGTCGCCCGCGGTCCTGATGCGCAATCACGGGCCGTTCACCGTCGGCCGGACCGCCAGGGAAGCGGTCAAAGCCGCGGTGATGGTCGAGGACGTCGCCAAGACCGTCCACATCGCCTCCGTGCTCGGGAAACCGGAGCCACTGTCCGAAAAGGACATCGACCGGCTCTACGCGCGCTACCAGAACGTCTACGGGCAAGGAGAGAAGTGAGCGCACAGCGGAAGACCGAGGTCTGGTTCCTCACCGGGAGCCAGGGGCTCTACGGCGAAGAGACCTTGGAGCAGGTCGCGGGCCAGTCGCTGCAGATCCAGCGGATGCTGGCCGACACCGGCCGGATCTCGGCGGAACTCGTCGCGAAACCGGTGCTCACCGAGCCGTCGGCGATCCGCCGGGTGATGCTCGAAGCGAACGCGGACGACGCCTGTGTCGGCGTGATCGCGTGGATGCACACCTTCTCGCCCGCGAAGATGTGGATCACCGGGCTGGACGCGCTGCGGAAACCGTTGCTGCATCTGCACACCCAGCTGAACGAGGCGCTGCCGTGGCGGTCCATCGACATGGACTTCATGAACCTGAACCAGGCCGCGCACGGAGACCGCGAGTTCGGCTACATCCAGACGCGCCTCGGTGTCGCGCGCAAGACCATCGCCGGGCACGCGGCGGATCCGGCGGTCGCGACGCGGATCGACGCGTGGGTGCGCGCCGCCGTCGGACGGCAGACGCTCGGCACACTCAAACTCGCGCGTTTCGGTGACAACATGCGCGACGTAGCGGTCACCGACGGGGACAAGGTCGAGGCGGAACTGAAGCTCGGCGTCTCGGTGAACACCTACGGCGTCAACGAACTCGCCGACCTCGTCGACGCGGCACCGGACGACGAGGTCGGCGCGCTGGTCGAGGAATACGCCGACGCGTACACACTCGCGCCGGAACTGGTCAAGGGCGGCGAACGGCACGAGTCGCTCAGGTACGCGGCCCGGATCGAGCACGGCCTGCGTACCTTCCTCACCCAGGGCGGGTTCGGCGCGTTCACCACGAACTTCGAAGACCTCGGCGGCCTGCGGCAGCTCCCGGGTCTCGCCGTCCAGCGCCTGATGGCCGACGGATACGGCTTCGGCGGTGAGGGGGACTGGAAGACGTCCACGCTGCTCACCGCGGTGAAGGCGATGAGCCGCGACTCCGCGCGCGGGACGTCCTTCATGGAGGACTACACCTACCACTTCGGCCCCGGCGAGCCGAAGATCCTCGGCGCGCACATGCTCGAAGTCTGCCCGAGCATCGCCGCAGCGCGCCCGTCCTGCGAGATCCACCCGCTCGGCATCGGCGGCCGCGAGGACCCGGTCCGGCTGGTCTTCGACGCCGCTCCCGGCGACGCCGTGGTGATCGGCATGGCCGATCTCGGCGACCGGTTCCGCCTGGTGGCCAACGAGGTCGAGGTCGTCGGGCCGGACGAGCCGCTGCCGAACCTGCCGGTCGCGCGCGCGGTCTGGAAGCCGTCGCCGTCGCTGGCGACGTCCGCCGAGGCCTGGATCACCGCGGGCGGCCCGCACCACACGGTGCTCACCCAGGCCGTCGGCGCGGAAGCGATCCGCGATCTCGCCACGATGCTCGACGTCGAGCTGCTGATGATCGACCACGCGACGACACCGGAGTCGATCGCGGACCGGCTGCGCTGGAACCAGGCCTATCACCGGCTCGCACAGGGTTTTTAACGGTCCCCACCGGAGAGAAGGAACAATGAAGTTCACGAAACTGGCCGCGCTGGCCATCACCGCCGGCCTGGCGCTCTCGGCCTGCGGCTCGAGTGAGAAGACCGGCGAACAACAGCAGGCGGCAGGCGGGGCGGCGGGTGGTCTCGTCGGCGTCACCATGCCGACCAAATCGTCGGAACGCTGGATCCACGACGGCGACAACATCAAGGCGGCGCTGGAGAAGCTGGGCTACAAGGTCGACCTCCAGTACGCCGAGGACGACATCCCGACCCAGGTCAACCAGATCGAGAACCAGATCACCAAGGGCGCGAAGCTGCTCGTGATCGCCTCGATCGACGGCACCGCGATCACCACACAGCTGCAGGAGGCCGCGGACAAGAAGATCCCGGTCATCGCCTACGACCGGCTGATCCGCAACACGCCCAACGTCGACTACTACGCGACCTTCGACAACTTCAAGGTCGGCGTGCAGCAGGCGACGTCACTGCTCGTCGGGCTGAAGGTGCTCAAGGCGGACGGCTCACCGGGCGAGGCCAAGGGACCGCTGAACGTCGAACTCTTCGCCGGTTCGCCGGACGACAACAACGCGACCTTCTTCTTCAACGGCGCCATGTCGGTGCTGAAGCCCTACCTGGACAACGGGACGCTGGTCGTCAAGAGCGGCCAGACCGCGTTCAACGTCGCGGCGATCCTGCGCTGGCAGGCCGCGACCGCGCAGCGGCGCATGGAAGACCTGCTGACCAAGACCTACAGCTCCGGCGCCAAGGTGCAGGGCGTGCTTTCGCCGTACGACGGGCTTTCCATCGGGATCCTCTCGGCGCTCAAGAGCAACGGCTACGGCACCCCCGGCCAGCCGTACCCGGTCGTGACCGGGCAGGACGCCGAGGTCGCGTCGGTGAAGTCCATCATCGCCGATGAGCAGTACTCGACCATCTTCAAGGACACCCGCAAGCTCGCCGACACCACGGTGAAGATGGCCGACGCGGTGCTCAAGGGCGGCAAGGCCGAGACCAACAACACGACCGACTACGACAACGGGAAGAAGGTCGTCCCGGCGTTCCTGCTGGAGTCGGTGATCCTGAACAAGGGGAACTACCAGAAGGAACTCGTCGACTCGGGTTACTACAAAGCGGAACAGCTGAGGTAGTCGACGTGACCGACGAAATCCTTCGGATGCGGGGGATCACCAAATCCTTCCCCGGGGTCAAGGCGCTGCAGGATGTGAACCTGTCGGTGCGGCGGGGCGAGATCCACGCGATCTGCGGCGAGAACGGCGCGGGCAAGTCCACGCTGATGAAGGTGCTCTCGGGCGTCTACACGTACGGTTCGTACGACGGCGAGATCGTCTTCGACGGCGAACCGTGCGCGTTCTCCGCGATCCGGGACAGCGAACGCCGCGGCATCGTGATCATCCACCAGGAACTCGCGCTGTGCCAGCAGCTGTCCATCGCCGAGAACATCTTCCTCGGCAACGAAAAGTCTCGCGGCGGTCTGATCGACTGGAACCGGACCAACCAGCGGGCGGGCGAGCTGATGCGGCGCGTCGGCCTGCGGGAGAACCCGGTGACGCCGGTGCTCGACCTCGGCGTCGGTAAACAGCAGCTGGTCGAGATCGCCAAGGCACTGTCCAAAGAGGTCAAGCTGCTGATCCTCGACGAGCCCACCGCCGCGCTCAACGACGACGATTCGGCGCATCTGCTCGAACTGCTGCGCGGCCTCCGTGACGACGGCGTCACCTGTGTCCTGATCTCGCACAAGCTCAACGAGATCGCCGCGATCGCCGACTCGATCACCATCGTGCGCGACGGCAGGACGATCGAGACACTGGACGCGGCCGCCGTCACCGAAGACCGGATCATCGCCGGGATGGTCGGGCGGAAGCTCGAAAACCGTTTCCCGCCACGGGAACCGCGGATCGGTGACGAGGTGCTGCGGATCGAGGACTGGACCGTGCACAGCCCCACCCAGCACGGCCGGGTGGTCGTCGACGGCGCCAGTCTCACCCTGCGGCGCGGCGAGATCGTCGGGCTGGCGGGCCTGATGGGCGCCGGGCGGACCGAACTCGCGATGAGCGTGTTCGGCCGCTCGTACGGCAAGGACATCTCCGGCCGCCTGGTCAAGGACGGCAAGGAGATCGAGGCCAGGACGGTCGGCGAGGCTGTCGCGCACGGCCTCGCGTACGCCACCGAGGACCGCAAGCGGTACGGGCTCAACCTCATCGAGGACATCCAGCGCAACGTCTCCGGCGCCGCGCTCGGCAAACTCGCCCGGCGGGGCTGGGTGGACGAGAACGAAGAACACCGCCTCGCCGAGGAATTCCGCAAGAGCATGAACATCAAGGCACCGGACGTGAAGAGCGTGACGGGCACGCTGTCCGGCGGCAACCAGCAGAAGGTCGTGCTGTCCAAGTGGATCCTGACCGATCCGGACGTGCTGATCCTCGACGAGCCGACCCGCGGCATCGACGTCGGCGCGAAGTACGAGATCTACACGATCATCAACCGGCTCGCCGACGAGGGGAAGGCCGTGCTGGTCATCTCGTCGGAGCTGCCGGAGCTCATCGGCCTGTGCGACCGGATCTACGCGTTGTCGGCGGGCCGGATCACCGGTGAGGTCGGCCGGGCCGAGGCGACGCAAGAGGTCCTCATGCGCGCGATGACCAGGGAACAGGAGTAAGTCATGAGTACCGCCTCCGCGGACACGATCGCCGTCGCCCCCGATCCGAAGGGAGCCGCTCCACCCCGCGCGCCGCGGCGGATCTCGTTCAACCCGCGCCAGAGCGGGATCTACGTCGCGTTCGCGCTGATCGTCGTGCTGTTCTCGATCCTCACCGGCGGCGCGCTGCTGGAACCGCAGAACATCTCGAACCTGATCGTGCAGAACTCGTACGTGCTGATCCTCGCGATCGGCATGATCCTGATCATCATCGCCGGCCACATCGACCTGTCGGCGGGCTCGGTGGTGGCGCTGACCGGCGCGATCTCGGCCGTGCTGATGGTGAACGCCGGGATGGCGTGGCCGCTCGCGTTGCTGATCACCCTCGCCGTCGGCGCGGTGATCGGCGCGTGGCAGGGCTATTGGGTCGCATACTTCGGGATCCCCGCGTTCATCGTGACACTGGCGGGGATGCTGATCTTCCGCGCGCTGACGCTGACCGTGCTGGGCAACCAGGGGATCGGCCCGTTCCCGGACGCGGTGCGGACGCTGGCGAACGGGTTCACCGGCGGCTACCTCGGCAACATCGGTCTCGGCCCGCTCGGCGGCGCGGACCTGATCAGCCTGCTGGTCGGTGTCCTGGCGATCGGCGGCGCGATCTTCTCGCAGTGGCGCAAGCGGACGGCGCGCCTGAACTACCTGCAGGAGGTCGACCCGTTCCCGATGTTCCTGCTGAAGATCGCCGCGGCGGCCGCCGTCGTGCTGTTCGTGGTGGTCCAGCTGGCGCGGTACAAGAACCTGCCCTGGGTGCTGATCCTGCTGTCCGTGCTGGTGATCGGCTATTCGCTGGTGACGACGCGGGCCGTGTTCGGCCGCCACATCTACGCCATCGGCGGGAACCTCCAGGCGGCGACGCTGTCCGGGGTGAAGGTCAAGGCGGTGACGTTCTGGATCTTCGTCAACATGGGCGTGCTGTCCGCGATCGCCGGCGTCATCGTCGCCGGACGGCTCAACCAGGCCGGGCCGACCGCGGGGAACATGTTCGAACTCGACGCGATCGCCGCGGCCTTCATCGGCGGCGCCGCCGTCCAGGGCGGGGTCGGCAAGGTGGTCGGCGCGATCACCGGCGGCCTGATCATGGGCGTCATCAACAACGGCATGTCGCTGATCGGCGCGCCGACCGAGAGCGTGAACCTGGTCAAGGGGTTCGTGCTGCTGGCCGCCGTCGCCTACGACATCTGGACCAAGCGGCGCGCCCGGACCGCCGCCTGACTCCGCCACCTGTTCGGCCTACGACCTTGGAAGGATCTTGGTCTTCCGTCCCGGGGTCGTGGTGCGAGATCGTCAACGTTGTCAGCTTCCTGCTCAGCTGAACTCCCTGGGAGGTCGAACGCAGTGCTGCGCTTACGCCCCATGGTCCTGGTCCTGGCGGTTCTCGCCGGTTCCCTGGTCGCGGCCGGATCACCCGCCGCGGCCGGGGGACCGCCCGGCGACGTCCAGTCCTACCTCGACGATCCACGGAAGGTTTCGGAAGGACAGGAGCCACCGCACGCCTTCCTTCGCCCATACGCCGATGTGTCCGCCGCCGCCCGGCGGGACGAGCGGAGTCCGTACACCCGGTCGCTCGACGGCAAATGGCGGATCGCGATGGCGGACAACCCGTCGCAGGTCCCGGCGGGATTCCACGACGACGGCTACGACGCGTCGAGCTGGCGTGAGGTGTCCGTGCCGCACACGTGGCAGACGGATGGTCTCGACCACCCGATCTTCCGCAACATCGCCACCGAGATCCAGCCGGACGATCCGCCACGCGTCCCGCGTGACGTCAATCCGACCGGCGCCTACGTCCGTGACTTCGACCTGCCGGCGGACTGGACGAAGCGCAGGACGTTCCTCCGGTTCGACGGGGTCACGTCGGCCTACTTCGTCTGGGTGAACGGGCAGTACGTCGGCTACGACCAGGGCGGCTACACCCCGGCGGAGTTCGACCTCTCGTCCGTGCTGCGGCCGGGGCCGAACCGGATCGCCGTGCAGGTGCACCGCTGGAGCGCCGGTGCCTACCTGGAGGACGTCGACCAGTGGCGCTACTCGGGCATCTTCCGCTCGGTGGCCCTGCACTCGGCGCCGGGGACGTTCATCCAGGACGTCGGGCTGACGACCGACCTCGATGCGACTTACACCGACGCCACGCTCAAGGCCGCCGTCGAGGTCGCGACCAAACCCGGCGGGACGACGGGCAAGCACCGCGTCGGACTGAGCCTGCGCGACACGGCGGGCAAGGAGGTCGCGGCCACGAGCGGAGAGGTCGATGCGGGTGGCAAGACATCGCTGAGCCTGCCGGTCCGAAACCCCGCGAAGTGGTCCGACGAGACACCGAACCTCTACACGGCCGTCCTCACGCTGACCTCGCCCGACGGCAGGATCACGCACATCACCAGCGAGACGGTCGGGTTCCGTGAGATCGAGATCCGCGACAAACAGCTGCTGGTCAACGGGAAGCGGGTGCTCTTCAAGGGCGTCAACCGCGCGGAGACCGATCCCGACCACGGCAGGCACGTGCCCCGCGCCGCGCAGGAACGCGACGTCGCGCTGATGAAGCAGCTCAACGTCAACGCCGTCCGCACCTCGCACTACCCGTCTGACCCCTACTTTTACGAACTGGCCGACCGGCACGGGCTCTGGATCGACGACGAGATCGACATCGAGACGCACAACCACGAGAACTGCGCCAGTTACTGCCAGGCGAACGATCCGGCGTGGCGGGACGCGTTCTTCGACCGCATGATCGGCATGGTCGAACGGGACAAGAACCATCCGAGCGTCTTCCTGTGGGACACCGGAAACGAGGCAGGTCTCGGCGCGCATCACTTCGCGCTGGCGGAGTGGCTGAAGGCGAACGAGCCGACCCGGCCGATCTACCACCAGTCCAACAGTCCCGACGGCGACGCACCGTTCGCCGACGTCTGGGGGCCGCGTTATCCGTCTCCGGAGAAGTTCGCCGAGCAGGCGAAGAGCACCACCAAACCGCTGATCTTCGGCGAGTACGCGCACGCGATGGGCAACAGCCTGGGCAACTTCCGGGAGTTCTGGGACACCATCCGGGCGAATCCGCAGACCCAGGGCGGATTCATCTGGGACTGGGCCGAACAGAACATCCGGCAACGGATCCGGACGACGCCGGACTCGTCCGGCAACGCCATCTCGGCACACGTGACCGGCAAGCCGGATCTGGTCGACGGGCATCGAGGCAAGGCGCTCGGACTGTCCGGATTGGACGACTTCGTCGAGGTCTACCGCGATCGGAAGCTCGACATCACCGGCAAGGCGCTGACCCTCGACGCCTGGGTGAAGCCCGGGAAGTGGACCGGTGACTTCCGCATCCTCGGCAAGGGCGATCACCAGTACGCACTCAAGATGAAGACGCAGGACACCCTGGAGTTCTTCATCCACAGTGGAACGTGGCAGGCGGTCCAGGCCAAGGTGCCCGCGGATTTCTATGGCACTTGGCACCGGGTGAGCGGTACCTACGACGGCACGGCCTTGCGGCTCTACCTCGACGGCAAGGAGATCGGGAGCAAGCCGTTCACCGGCGCGATCGACTCGTCGTCGGCGGAGGTCAACATCGGCCGCGACTTCGAGACGTCGTGGAACGACCCGTCGAGCATCGGCTGGATGGGCCGCGGCGCCGTCGACGACGTCCGCATCTACGACAAGCCACTGTCGGCCGCCGACCTGTCCGGTGCCACTCCGGTGGGAGGCGCTGTCCTTGCCCTGGACTTCGACAGCGTGGCGGATCAGGGGAGTCATCTTTCCTACGGCTCCAGTCTGTCCGGTGTGGACGGTCTGATCGGTTCGGACCGGTCGGCACAGCCCGAGACCGCGCAGATGGCGTGGGCGCACCAGCCGCTCCGGTTCGCCTACTCCGGTGGCGCGTTGTCGGTGACCAACGAGCGGCAGTTCAAGGGCACCGACGAACTGAACCTGCGGTGGCGGATCCAGGAAGGCTCCCGGACAGTCGCTCAGGGCGAACAGCCGTTGCAGGTCGCGGCCGGATCGACCGGGCAGGTCTCTCTGCCGGTGCCGCCGAACCAGGCGGACCGCGAGCGGTTCCTCACCGTCGAAGCGGTGACGACCCGGAACGAGCCCATGCTCGCCAAGGGGCACGTCCTGGCGCACGACCAGTTCTCCCTGGGCGGTAAGCGGATTCCGGGCCTGGACCGGACCCCGCTCGGCGGGAAGTCCGTCGACGTCGTCGAGGACACGGGATCGGTGACCGCGTCGGCCGCCGGGGTCGTGTACAAAGTGGACAAAGCCAGCGGTGCGTTGACGTCGATCCGGCATCAGGGCAAGGAACTGCTCACCGGAGGGCCGAAGCTCGACGCGTGGCGGGCACCGATCAGCAACGAGACCTTCGCCTGGGGCCGGGCCGAGGGTGAGGACTGGCGCAAGGCCGGCCTGGACCGGTTGAAGACCACGGTCACGGGCGTCCGGGTCGAGAAGGACGGGACGCGCGGCGTCCGGGTGATCGTGGACAGCCGGGTCGCGGCGCCGGACGTCACCGGGGCGTGGTTCGACCAGACGATGACCTACACCGTCGACAGGACCGGGACGCTGAGCCTCGGGAACCGCGTCGCTCCGCAGGGGAGTGTGCGCACTCTGCCGTACCTGCCCAGGATCGGTGTCTCGCTGGCGGTGCCGGACAGGTACGACCGCTTCGCCTGGTACGGGCGGAAGGCTGAGAGCTACGTCGACCGCAAGGACGGCACACCGATCGGCGTCCAGTCGAGCACGGTGGACGAGCAGTACGTCGAATACCACCGGCCGCAGGACCACGGCAACCACACCGACAGCCGGTGGGCGCTGCTCACCGACGGCCGGACCGGCGGCCTGCTGGTCGGGGGAGCGAACGACGTCAGCGTGACCCGGTTCGACGATCTCGACCGGGCGGCGTACCCGTTCCAGTTGCAGCGCAACAAGGGCTGGTTCACGCTGCACGCGAGCCACGCGGTGACCGGGGTCGGGGACACGCCCAACCCGGTGCGGGAACGCAGTCAGGTCCAGCAGGACCGCACGTACGAGTACACGCTGTCGCTGCGGCCTCTGACCTCGCAGGAAGCGCGGGCGGGGTTGCCGACCGGCGGCTGACCTCCGGGGCTTGCGTGTTCGGACGTCGCGAAAGCCACTTTCAGGACATCAGGTGTCCTTAAAGTGGCTTTCGCGACACCTGTCAGCGGAACAATTTGTAGTTGAGCACCATGTAGCCGGAATTGTCGTCGATCTTGACGTCGTTCACGCTGATCCAGCCGGCCGTCCCCTTGGACGTCCTCAGGCACTGTTGGCCACCGGCGAATATCACCTGCGGTCCGGGAACCGTTCCCTTTCCCTCGGAGACGATCTTCGGGCACTGCGCCTTGGCTTCTTGTTCGGTCCCGTAATAGTAGAACAGGCCTTTTCGGTTGGACGTCAAGTTGCCGCCGTCGTAGTAGAGGTCGACGTCGCCGTTGGGGCCCGACGCGGAGACCGGGCCGGCGCCGGGAGCGTCGAGGTCGACCCCCGTGCCGGCATCGAGTTTCACCTGCTCGGGGACCGTGTCGCCAGGCGTGCTCTGCTGTTGTGGCACGCCGGTGGTGGCTTGCGAAGATGGCGCGGACGTCGAGGGGAGACTTCGGTTGTCGGCGCCCTTCGCCGGCTGCGCACTGGTGTTGATGAGTGCCACGACCACCGCGCTCACCAGACCTATCACCGCGGTGATCACGGCCACCAAAATCGCCCCGCGCCGAGTGACGAGCGCCGCGGTCACTGTCGGATCCGAGGATTTGACGTTCTTGTTTCTGTCGGTTTCGGACTCGACGTGGTCGTTTTTCGTCACATTTTCTCCCCTGTCGAAAAGATGCCGGAGGAGACTACAACAAGATCGAAGAGAGACGAGCGCGGCGCTCGGGCGGCGCTGATAAGGTCCGGTGATTCGGTCATGTCAGGGCCGTTCACTCAACGGGGCTAAATTTTCGGTATCGGTACACGTACGGACCGCCGCTGTCCGGGTGATGTCGGGCCGTGCCCGGCTTCTCCACCCGGGTAGTCGCTAGTCTTGATCTTCGACTGCGAGGGAGACTGAATTCATGGCGGAATGGGCCGATCTGGTCGCGTTCGTACGGCACGAATATCGGGTGGTAAAGGACGAACCGGACGAAGTTCGCATCCGGTTGTCCTACGGCGACGACGATTACGAAGAGCGGGCCCAGACAGTGGTCATCGCTCGGGAGATCTTCGACCGCCGCGAGGACTGGGTGCAGATCGCGACGCCGTTCGCGCGGGTCGACGAGGTCGACCTGGCGACCGTGCTGACCGAGATCGGCAACACGATCGTCGTCGGGGGACTGGTGGTGATGGGCGACCACCTGGTGCTGCGTCATTCCCTGCCGCTGGTGAACCTCGACATCAACGAGTTCACCGATCCGCTCGAACTGGTCGCGGGATCGGCGGAGCTGCTGGAACAGCAGTTCACCGGACGCGACGACTACTGACCTCGGCGACCTCTTCGAAGGAGGTCACGCGTTCGCATTCCTCTTCGGTGAGCTTGTTGATCGCTGCCCGGTACGCCTGCGCTTGGGCCGTACTGGGCAGTTCACCTTCGAGGAGGCCGGGAAGCCCGAGTTCGAAGCCGCACCTGGCCCGCGCTCCGTAGCGGTGCCGGGTGCGGGCGACGGCGGTGGCGACGCGGAGCCCGTGCTCGGTACCCGGCGGTGTCGCGTGCCGGTCGGTCTCGATGGCCGCGAACCGGAAACCGTTGGCCTGATCGCATCTTTCGCAGCCGGCGGGGCCCGCGCCGAGCCGGTTGCCGCAGCGGTCGCAGGACAGCCTGTCCAAGGCGGCGTCGACCACTCGCCATGCGAACGCGGAGGTGTCCGCGACGACCATTTCGGCGAGGTCGGTTTCTTCCTTGGCGCCGGCGGAGACGCCGTATTCCGCGAGGAACAGGTGCCAGCGGGCGTCGATGGTCGCTTCGACGGCTGACAAGGCCTCGGCGGGGCGGCCGCCGCGCGGAAGAGCGGTCATGAACGGGGACTTTAGGCGGCGTTCGTCCCGATCGCGATCGCTATTTCGGGCTGAGCAGGGTGTCGGCGTCGATGCAGAGGCGACCGTCTTGGGAAACGACTGTCAGCTCGTGGGCTTCCGTGGGGGAGGGGCGGCCGTCGCGGTAGTGCAGCGTGATGCGGACCCGGACGGTCTTCGCGGAGGTGGCCGTCGCGCTGTGGACGTCCACCGCGCTGATCCGGCCCCAATGGGCTTCGTAATCGCTCAGCCCGCGGCGCTGGAGATTCGGCCCGATGAGCGGCCAGCCCGCCTTGGTGTCCGGCATCAGCCGGTAATAGCCGGTGACGAACATGGCGATGTCCTCGTTCGTGGCGGCCCGGGGCACGGTGGACGTCGTGGTGGGGACGGGGAGCGTGGTGGTCGTCGACGATGGCGGAGGTGCCGGACGTGGTTCGGTCACGGCGGGGAATGGCGTGCCGGCGGTCTGAAGGGAACCGGCGAAGTGAACGCCCACGAAAATGGCCGCCAGCAACGAACCCGAGACGCCCAGGATCAGGAACACCAGCCAGACGTTGACCTGTGAGTGGTGGACGTTGTAGACGTTCGTCGTACCGGCGGACTGCGCGCCGTCACCGCCGCGGCGGCTGAGGACCTGCGAGATTCCGCTGATCAGCCCGGTCGCGACGGTGAACGCGACGACGAGACCCCAAGCGAGGAAATTGGTCTTGAGGTCGGTCGCGAAATTGATCGCGGTGCCGAGGGCGGCGGCGATGAAGGCGCCGAGCAAGGACCAGAACCACACAGAACCCGCCCGGTTCAAGAGCGTCTCCTTCGCGTGCCGAAGCCGTCGGCTTACAACTCGCGAGGTGAGCGGCCCTTGTTACGACGGAGGGCACCCGTGGCCCTATCGTGATCGTTGTGCGAGCACTGGGAGGAGCTGTGGTGACTTCTTCCAAATGGGGTGGCCTTGTCGCGCTGCTCGCCGGATTCTTCGTGCTCCTGCTCGACACGACGATCGTCGCCGTGGCGAGTCCGAGGATCCAAGCCGATCTCGGTGGGGGCGTCGCCGCGCTGTTCTGGGTGACGGCGGGCTATCTGCTCGCGTTCTCGGTCCCGCTGCTGGTCGCCGGGCGGCTCGGCGATCTCTTCGATCCGAAGCGCGTCTACCTGCTCGGGATGGCGGGCTTCGCGGTGTCCTCCGCGCTGTGCGGGCTCGCGTCGTCGATCGAATGGCTGATCGTCTTCAGGATCCTGCAAGGCCTGGCGGCGGCCGCGATGTCCCCGCAACCGCTCACGCTGATCCGGCGGCTGTTCGCCGAGGACGAGCGGGGTCGCGCGTTCGGGATCTGGGGTTCCGTCGCCGCCGCGGCGACCTTGCTCGGACCGATCCTGGGCGGGCTGCTGACGGCGAGCTTCGACTGGCGCTGGATCTTCCTGGTCAACGTTCCCGTCTGCGGCATCGCCATCGTCATGGGAATCCGCCTCATCCCGGGGAGTCCGGGCGGTGTCGCACGGTTCGACCTGCTCGGCGCCACGCTGAGCACGGCGGGTCTGACTCTGCTCGTTTGGGCTCTGCTGTCGTGGAGCACGCTTTCCGTGCCGTCAGCTGTCATCGCCGTCGCGCTGCTCGTCGGCTTCTGTTTCCGAGAACTCGGCCAAGGAGCGGACGCGCTCGCGCCTCTTCGCCTCTATCGAGCGTCCGGATACCTGAACGCGAGCATCGCGATGGCGTCCCTCGGCGCGACGGTCCTCGCGATGGCGCTCCCCACCATGCTGTATCTCCAAGAGGAACGCGGTTTCGGCCCTTTCGAAGCCGCTGTGGCCCTGGCGCCGGACGCCGTCGTCGCGATCCTGCTGTCGCCGCCGGCCGGTCGCTGGGTCGACCGGGTGGGCGGGCGCCGACCGGCGATACTCGGCATGAGCCTGCTCGCGGTGAGCTTACTGCTCATGGGACTTGTGGTCGTGCTGAAGCTGAACCCTTGGTGGATCGCGGTGGGAGCGGTGTTTCTGGGCGCCGCCAACGCTTTGGCGTGGTCACCGCTGTCCACCATCGCGATGGCGTCGGTGGCCCCGGACGCGGCGGGCGGCGCCTCGGGCCTGTTCAACACGGTCCGGCAGGTGGGCGCGGTGGCGGGTGTCGCGGTGACCGGCGCGATCCTGGCGGCGCTCGAGGCGAGGCCTGTCTTGGCCTTCGGTGTGGTGTTCGGGTTCATTCTTCTTGTCGCGGTGGTCGGTGTTGTCGCCGCGTTTCGGCTTCCTGCGCGTGCGCGTGCGCGGGTGTCGTGAGTGTTTTGGGTCGTTCTAACGACACTTATCACTCACGACCACCTGTACCGATGCTTCACCGGCGTGACCGGACCGATCAGGCACGACTGTGTGGATTTCGGGTCATCCAACGCCTCAAAGTCCACACAGTCATGCATCACAGTTCCGGTGACGCCCCGCCTGAACGCGACCCGGAATCCCACCAGTTCAAGACCCGCGTGCCGTACAGAGTCAGCCACTTCGACGGCTCACCGGCCCCGACGTCGACCTCGAACCACACCCGCCCGGCATGCCGATGCGCCTGCAACCAGGTCCCGTCCGGCTGCCGGGCGGCGCGGATGAGCTCGACGGCTTCGGCCATCCGCGGGTCCGGAGCGGTGCCGTCGTGCAGGGAGGCCTCACGGAAGTAGTCGGCCGCGTTCAGCACGTCGTAGAACCAGCGGAAGGGGTAAGCGAAGACGGCGATCCAAGGCGCGATGACCGCACCGGTCGACAACCGCCGGAACAGGCCGCGTTCCAGCAGATACTCCTCACCTTTGCGCCGGGCGGCCCGTGAGGCCGAGGTGCCACCGGTCGCCGCCTCGAACAAGAGCAGGCCCTTGAGCGAGTTCAGCGTCGAGTGCACGGACGAGCGCCGGGAGCCCGAGACCCATTCGCAGTTCCAGCCGCCGTCGGGTTGCTGATGCTCAGGGAACCACGAGGCGAGCGAAGTGACGTCGGCACCGAGCCACAGGCCGTTCGCGAGGGTCCACGCGTTGATGCAGCAGTCGACTTCGCCGTCCCAGTACGGCAGGTCGTCGTACTCCCACCGGCAGTTCTTCTCCAGGAGTTCGGCGGTCCCGCGCAGGACGCCGGCGTCCATTCCCCACTCCCGCAGCGTGTTCAGCGACCACGTCGTCGCCGTCCACGGCTGCCCGTCCTCGTCTCCGGAAACCGAGTCGGAGAATCCGGCGGGGAAGAAAGCGCCGCCCGCCCACTGGCCGTCGGGGTCCTGGTGGGCGAGCAGACGTGCGCCGAAGCCCTCGGTCGCGATCCGTGCCCGCGTCGCCTCCCAGACCTCGGGCGGTTCGTGCGCGAGGTCGCGTTCCACCTGCCAGCGCAGGGCCGGATCGGAGTCCAGCAGCCACGGGATCATGCCGAGACTCTAAGACAGATGCCGCCGCGCGAGTGCCTCCGAACCTTGGGCGAGCAGGGTGACGTCGGCGCCGACCAGGACGAACGAGGCGCCGGCGTCGAGATAGCGCTGGGCCTGCGTGGGGTCGAACGCGTTGACGCCGACCGGTTTCCCCTGCGCTCGAACGGCCTCGAAGGTGCCGAGGACGGCCGCCGTGACGTCGGGATGTGTCTGCTGCCCGAGCAGCCCCATCGACGCGGCCAGGTCGGACGGTCCGACGAACACGCCGTCGACACCGTCGACCGCGGCGATCTCGGCGGCGGCCGCGACGCCCGCGGTCGACTCGATCTGGACGAACAACGACGTGAACTCGTCGGCGTTCGGCAGATAACCCTCGACCCGGTTCCAGCGTGCGGACCGCGAGAGAGCGCTGCCGACGCCGCGCACGCCTCGCGGCGGATAGCGGACGGCCCGGACGACGGCCTCCGCTTCCTCCGCGCTGTCGACCATGGGCACCAGCAGGTTCTGCGCACCCAGGTCGAGCAGCTGCTTCAGCGCGACCGGGTCACCGGACGGGGCACGCACCATCGGCGTGATCGGATACGCGGCGATCGTCTGCAGCAACGACTGCACCGTCTCCAGCCCGGTGGGGGTGTGCTCGGTGTCGATGAGCAGCCAGTCGAGACCGGAACCCGCGCAGATCTCCGCGACGACCGGGCTGCCCGACGTCACCCACATACCGATCTGCGGCCGTGAGGACAGCTGATCCCGGAACGGTGGGTCTAGACGAAGCGGCACGTGATCGCCCCCAGGTCCCGGTAGTCGGCGGTCACGGTGTCGCCGGGGTGGACCCACATCGGCCGGGTGAACGATCCGGCCAGCACGATGTCGCCCGGGTCGAGTTTGTCGCCGTGCTGGGCGAGTTTGTTCGCCAACCAGGCGACGCCGTTCGCGGGATGGTTCAGCACCGCCGCCGCGACGCCGGACTCCTCGATGGTCTCGTTGCGGTACAACAGCGCCGAGACCCACCGCAGGTCGACGGCGTCCACGGCGACCGGGTTGCCGCCGTAGACCATGCCGCCCATCGCCGCGTTGTCGCTGATCGTGTCCACGATGGTCCGCCCCGCCATCTCGATACGAGACGACAGGATCTCCAGCGCGGGCACGACGTACTCCGTCGCCCGCAGCACGTCGAACACCGTGACGTCCGGTCCGGCGAGGGAATCACGGAGCACGAAGGCCAGCTCGACCTCGATGCGCACGTTCGAGAACCGGCCGTGCTCGATCACGGAACCGTTCTCGAACACCATGTCCGCGAAGATGGCGCCGTAGTCGGGTTCGGTGATCCCGGTGGCGGCCTGCATGACCTTCGAGGTGAGCCCGATCTTGCGGCCGACCGGACGTCGTCCCGCCTCGATACCCCGCCGCCGCCATTCGTTCTGCACGGCGTAGGAGTCCTCGACGGTCATGTCCGGGTACCGCGCCGTCAGCAGCGGGATCGTCTCCCGGGCTTTCTCGGCGGCCGCCAGTTCGTCGGCGATCGCGGTGATCGTTTCCTGTTCGAGCATGTCCCCGCCTCAGAGCTGGTTGCCGAGTTTGTACTCGCCCTGTTTCCAGGCCGGCAGTTCGCCTTCGTCGTCACCCTTGCGGGTGTAGGAGAAGCCGTCGGCGCCGATGGTGACCTCCAGCTCGCTGTCGTCGGTCCGCGCGACCACCGGCTGCGGCTTGCCGTCCAGGTCGAGCACGAGCGAAGCGTCGGTGTACCAGGACGGAACGACCGGCGTGCCCCACCAGTCGCGACGCTGATTGTCGTGCACGTCCCAGGTGACGACCGGGTTGTCCGGGTCGCCGGTGTAGTAGTCCTGCGTGTAGATCTCGACGCGGTGCCCGTCGGGGTCGCGCAGGTAGAGGTAGAACGCGTTCGAGACGCCGTGCCTGCCGGGACCGCGTTCGATGTGGTCCGACATCCGCAGCGAGCCGAGCTTGTCGCAAATGGACAGGATGTTGTGCTTCTCGTGCGTGGCGAAGGCGACATGATGCATCCGCGGCCCGTCGCCGCCGGTCATCGCCGTGTCGTGCACGGTGGGCTTGCGCCGCATCCAGGCCGCGTAAGTGGTGCCCTGCTCGTCCTGGATGTCTTCGGTGACACGGAAGTTGAGGTCTTCCATGTGCTTCACCGCGAGCGGGACGTCCGGCGTGACCTGGTTGAAGTGGTCGAGCCGCACCAGCGCACCCGGCAGGTGCAGGTCGTAGCGCCAGCCGAGGCGCTCGACGTGCTGGACGTCGTGGAAGAACTCGATCGGGAAACCGAGCGGGTCCTGCACGCGCACCGAATCGCCGATGCCCTTGGTGTAGCCCTCCTCGCGGCGTTCGACCCGGCAGCCCAGCTCCGTGTAGAACGCGACGGCCTTGTCCAGGTCCTCCGGCGAGCGCACCCGGTAGGAGAACGCCGCGACCGCCGCGATCGGGCCCTGGCGCAGCACGAGGTTGTGGTGGATGAACTCGTCGATCGTGCGGAGACTGACCGTGTGGTCGTCCTCTTCGGTCACCGTCAGGCCGAGGACGTCGGCGTAGAACGCGCGCGACCGCGCCAGATCGGTGACGACGAGTTCCATGTACGCGCAGCGCAGGACGTCCGGCGGTGGCGATTTCGGGGTGGGGATCGTGGTCATGACATAATCCTTTGTGGACAGAGGGAAGGGTCAGCCCTTGCCGAAGGCGGGGTTGTGCACCTCGCCGAGATTGATGTGCACCGCCTGCTGGTCGGTGTAGAAGTCGATCGAGCGGTAGCCGCCCTCGTGCCCCAGTCCGGACGCCTTCACCCCGCCGAAGGGCGTGCGCAGATCACGGACGTTGTTCGAGTTGAGCCACACCATCCCGGCCTCGACGGACTGCGCGAAGTTGTGCGCCCGCTTGAGATCGTTGGTCCAGACGTAGGCCGCGAGCCCGTACTTCGTGTTGTTCGCCAGCGCCAGTGCTTCGTCTTCGCTGTCGAACGGCGTGATCGCGACGACCGGGCCGAAGATCTCCTCCTGGAAGATCCGGGCGTCCGGTTTGACGTCGGCGAACACCGTCGGCGCGACGTAGTTCCCGGTCGGGAAGCCGTCCGGGCGACCGCCGCCGGCGACCAGCCTGCCCTCGGTCTTCCCGATCTCGATGTACTTCATGACCTTTTCGTAGTGCTCGGGGTGCACCAGCGCGCCGACCTCGGTCTTGGGGTCGCTCGGGTCACCGACCACGACGCGCTTGGCCTGCGCGGCGTAGCGCTCGACGAACTCGTCGTAGATCGCGCGCTCGACCAGGATCCGGCTGCCCGCGGTGCAGCGTTCGCCGTTGAGCGAGAACACGCCGAAGATCGTCGCGTCGATCGCGGTCTCCAGGTCGGCGTCGGCGAAGACGATGGCGGGCGACTTGCCGCCCAGCTCCATCGACAATCCTTTGAGGAACGGGGCCGCGTTGCCGAAGATCAGGCTGCCGGTGCCGCTCTCGCCGGTGAACGAGATCAGCGGGACGTCAGGGTGCTTGACCAGCGCGTCGCCCGCGTCCTCGCCGAAGCCGTTGACGAGGTTGAACACGCCCGGCGGCAGCCCGGCCTCCTCGAAGATCTCGGCCCACAGCGACGCGGAAAGCGGGGTGAACTCGGCGGGCTTGAGCACGACGGTGTTGCCGGTCGCCAGCGCGGGGGCGAGCTTCCACGACTCCAGCATGAACGGCGTGTTCCACGGCGTGATCAGCCCGGCGACACCGATCGGCTTGCGGTTGACGTAGTTGACCTGGCGGCCGGGCACCTTGTAGGTGTCGTCGGCCTGCGCGACGATCAGATCGGCGAAGAACCGGAAGTTCTCCGCCGCACGGCGGGCCTGACCCAGCGCCTGCGCGATCGGCAGGCCCGAGTCGAAACTCTCCAGCGCGGCCAGCCGCTTGTCCCGCGACTCGACCAGGTCGGCGATGCGGTTCAGCACGCGCGACCGTTCGCGCGGCAGCAGCTTCGGCCACGGTCCTTCGGTGAACGCCTTCCGCGCGGCGGCGACGGCCCGGTCGATGTCGGCTTTCTTCCCCGCGGCGGCCTGGACGTAGACCTCGTTGGTCACCGGGTCGAGCACGTCGAAGACGGCGCCGTCGGCCGAGTCGGCGAGTTCGCCGCCGATGTAGTGCCGGATCCGCTCCGGGACACCGTCGGGGATCGGCCGGGGAGTCGTGGTGGTCAAGATTCCTCCTCAGTCAGCGCTTCGCGCGCTCTCGAGCGTCCAAAAAGGCCTGCATGGTGGCCCAGCGGTGATTGCGGGCGGCGAATTCGATGTCGAGCGGGTCGGCTTTCTCGGAGATCAGCCGAAGGATCTGTTCGTGCTCCTCGACCGACCGGTGCGCCCGGTCGGGGACGAACGCGAAGGTCGAGTCACGCAGCCCGGACAGCCGTGTCCAGCCCTGGTGCACGAGGTCGAGGATCTGCGGGTTGGGGCAGCATTCGAAGAGCAGCGAGTGGAACTGCTGGTTCAGCGCGGTGAACTCGTGCGCGTCGAAGTGGTCCAGCAGTGCGATCATCCGCTCGTTCACCCGGCGCGCCTTCGCGATGTCCTCTTCGGACAATCCCGGCGCCGACAGCGCGGTGGCGACGCCTTCGACCACGCCGAGGGTCTGCATCGCGTGGACGTACTCGTTCTGGTCCACCATCGCCACCCGGGCGCCGACGTTGCGCTCGAACGTCACCAGCCGTTCGGCCTCCAGCCGCCGGATCGCCTCGCGCACCGGGACGACGCTCATGTCGAGCGCGCCGGCGATCTCGGCGAGGACGAGCCGGTAGCCGGGTCCGTACTCGTGCCGGGCGATCCGCTCACGCAGCCACTCGTAGGCGAGTTCGGACTTGCTGGTCGTCTTCACTGCTTCTTCTGCCATGCCTCATACCTTTCCCGCCACAACGGATTGAGCGGGAAGAGCCCCTCGATCGGGCGGCCCTGGCCGACTTGCCGGGCGATCCAGGTGTCCTCGTCCTCCTGGACGAGCGTCGCGTCGGCGATCTCTTCGGCCAGCGCCGGCGGGATGACGACCACGCCGTCGTCGTCGCCGACGATGATGTCGCCGGGCAGCACGGTGGCCCCGCCACAGGCGACCGCGACGTCGATGTCCCACGGCACGTGCTTGCGGCCGAGGACCGCCGGATGCGGGCCCTGGGAGAACACCGGGAGCCCGGTCTCCGCGACGGCGTCGAAGTCGCGGACCCCGCCGTCGGTGACCACCCCGGCGGCGCCGAGGTACCGTGCCCGCAACGCCAGGATGTCCCCGAGCGTGCCGGACCCCTTTTCACCCCGGGCCTCGATGACGATGACCTCGCCGGTGCCGACCGAGTCGAAAAGGCGTTTCTGCGCGTTGTAGCCGCCGCCGTGGGACTTGAAGAGGTCCTCCCGGTTCGGGACGAAACGCAGGGTCCTCGCGGTGCCGACGATCTTCGAGCCGGGCAGGTTGGGACGCACGCCGTCGATCGCGACGTTGTTCAGCCCGCGCTTGCGCAGCTGGGCGGACAGGCCCGCGACAGGCGCGCGAAGGAGCTTTGCGCGAAGTTCTTCACTGAGCGCGGGCGCGTCGTCTTCGACCGGTTCTTCTTCAGCGGGCGTGCCCCAGGCCTCGGCGCGCTGCTTGTCGTCGACCTCGGGCAGGCTGCCGACGTCCGAAAAGGACCGGATGCCCTGGGAAACGGTGGTGTGGAGCCGTCCGCTGCTGACAGAGGTGCCGGGAACGTCCACTTCGACCACGACGACGTCGCCGGGGGAGACCACCGTCGAACCGGCGGGAGTGCCGGTGAGGATGACGTCGCCGGGTTCCAGCGTGAAGTGCTGGGAGAGGTCGGCGACGAACTGCCGCAACGGGAAGATCAGCCCGGCCGTGGTGTCCTCCTGCACCAGGTCGCCGTTCACCCAGGTGCGGACGCGCAGCGACGAGGGGTCGACGGCACGCGCGTCGATGAGGCCGGGGCCGAGCGGGGTGTAGCCGTCACCGCCCTTGGACCGGACGTTGGAGCCCTTGTCCGCGGTGCGCAGGTCGTAAAGGCCGAAGTCGTTCGCGGCGGTGACGGCGGCGACGTGGTCCCACGCCTCGTCCGGTTTGACCCACCGGGCCGTCTTGCCGATGACCAGCGCGATCTCGCCCTCGAAGGCCAGCAGTTCGGTCCCGGCCGGGCGCTCGACCGTTCCCCCGGACGTGCCGATCGAGCTCGACGGCTTGAAGAAGTACGACGGGTTCGCCGGACGTCGCCCGCGCTGCTCGGCCCGTGACGCGTAGCTGAGATGGACGGCGATGATCTTGCCCGGCGGGGTGTCCAGCGGACCGGACCCGCGGCCTGACGGCGCCGTTGCCTCGTAAGTGCCCATGTTTCCCTGAATCCCTCGACCCTTGCTTCGTATCTAATAACGTATATGATTCCGTGCCACAGTGGCAAGGCGGTCACCGAGTGGCTTTCGCCTCGCCCGAGGATCCCTGCGGGCCGCCACTCGCGTCAGGCCTACGTCAAAGGAGTCAAGGTGTCGAATCCAGCGCAGGATGAGCACTCGTCCGGACGGACCGCCCCGCCGTCCTCCGATCGGCGCCGCGTCGCGTTCGCGACCGTCGTCGGCACCACCGTCGAGTGGTACGACTTCTTCGTTTACGCGTCCGCCGCCGGTCTCGTCTTCGGCAAGCTGTTCTTCTCCGGACTCGGGGCGAACAGCACTCTCGTCTCGTTCGCCACCGTGGGCGTGAGCTTCCTGTTCCGCCCGCTCGGCGCGTTCCTCGCCGGGCACTTCGGTGACAAGTACGGCCGCCGGGTCGTCCTGGTGCTCACCCTGATCCTGATGGGCGTCGCGACGACGGTGATCGGCGTGCTCCCGACGTTCGACCAGATCGGTGTCCTCGCGCCGGTGCTGCTGATCCTGTTGCGTGTCCTGCAAGGCGTTTCGGCGGGCGGTGAATGGGGCGGCGCCGTGCTGATGGCCGTCGAGCACGCGCCGTCGAAACGGCGGGGACTCTTCGGCGCCTCACCGCAGATCGGTGTCCCGCTCGGTCTCCTGCTGGCTTCCGGTGTCCTGGCGCTGACCAGCCTGCTCGTCCCCGGGCAGGCGTTCCTCGACTGGGGCTGGCGGATCCCGTTCCTGCTCAGCGTCGTGCTGATCCTGGTCGGGCACTACGTCCGGCGCCGCGTCGAGGAGAGCCCGGTCTTCCGGGAGATCGCCGAGCGCCGCGAGCAGACCCGGACCCCGATCGTCCAGCTGTTCCGCAAGCACGCCGTGCTCGTCCTGGTGGCCGCGCTGGTGTTCGCGGGCAACAACGCCGTCGGCTACATGACCACCGGCGGGTACATCCAGAACTACGCGACCAACCCGAAGGGCCCGATCGGGCTCGACCGCGGCCCGGTGCTGTGGGCGGTGACCGCGTCGGCGGCCACCTGGCTGATCTCGACGTGGGCGGCGGGCGCGGTGTCCGACCGGATCGGCAGGCGGCGCACCTACGTCATCGGCTGGATCGCGCAGCTGGCCGGCGTCGCGGTGCTCTTTCCCTTGGTGGACACCGGGAACATCGTGCTGCTGGCGCTGGGCCTGATCATCCTCAGCGTCGGGCTCGGGTTCACCTACGGGCAGCAGGCGGCGTTCTACGCGGAACTGTTCCCCGCGTCGATCCGGTTCTCCGGCGTTTCGATCTCGTACGCGATCGGCGCGATCCTCGGTGGCGCGTTCGCGCCCACGATCGCGACCGCGCTGGTCGACGCGACCGGCACGTCGGTGTCCGTGGCCGTCTATCTCGCGGGGATGACCGTCATCGGGCTCATCGCCACCTTGCTGCTGCGCGACCGGTCGGGGATCCCGCTCGGACCCGACCACGAAGCCGAGCAGGCCGTGAGCCCGCTGCGGTTCTCGAAGTAGTAGTCCCGCCGTCCGTGACGCTCACCCGCCGAGAGCGTCACGGACGGCCTTCGCCGCCGCCTTGAGCCGCTCCGCGAGCTCGGCGGGCGGACGCGTGCTGGACAGGTAGACGACCGCGAGCGCCGCGGGGTTGTGACCGCGCAGGGGGAGCGGCACCGCGACGGCGCTGAGGTTCTCGATCACTTCACCGTGGCTGTCCGCGTATCCACGGTCGGCCACTTCCCGTATCCCGTCCGGCCAGTCCTCCGACGGCAGCTGGGCGAGGATCGCCCGGCCTGGGGCGCCGACGGTGAACGGATGCCTGGACCCCGGGCGCTGCGCGACGGACGCGACGGCGTGCCGGGGTTCCACGCTGACCAGGGTCACGCATTCCTCGCGGTCCATCACCGCCACGAAACACGTCATGCCGAGTTCGTTCGCGACCGCCGTCAATTCGGGCAGCGCCGCGGCCTGGAGATCGTGCTTGATCCCCGCCGCGAGCGCCGCCAATCGCGTGCCGAGTTCGAATTTCCCGGCAGGTTCCCGGGTCAGGAGCCCGTGGTCTTCGAGCGTGCGGATGAGCCGGTACGCGATCGAGCGGTGGACGCCGAGCCGTTCCGCGATCTGGTCGACGCTGAGCGCTTCCTGTGCGTCAGCAAGGACTTCGAGTACGCGGATGCCTCGGCTCAGCGTTTGGGACGCGCTCGAAGCCTTGCGGGAGTCCGAAACCATCGTATACGATCCATTTCGATAGTTGAACTGGCTGTTCGATTATAGAACAGGAACCGACGATGATGTCACGCGAAACCAGTTTTCCGCCGGGTTCGAACCTCTATCGGCCGCCCGCGCAGTTCTTCCGAGGCTGTCTCGGCCGGTTCGCGACCGGCGTCGCCGTGGTGACCTTCGACGCGACCACGGCCGACGGGACGGTCAAGCGGCACGGCCTGACGGTGAACTCCTTCACCGCGGTCTCGATGGACCCGCCGCTCGTGCTCGTGTCGATCCAGCGCACCGTGAAGAGCCACGACCTGCTCGCCGACTGCCCGTTCGCGGTCAACGTCCTCGGCGCCGAACAGGAGGCGCTCGCGATGAACTTCGCCGGTCGCCCGAGCCCCGCAGGCGCGCCGACGTGGGTCGAAGGCGGGCACGCGCCGCGGCTCGGCGGCGTGCTCAGCTGGTTCGACTGCACGCCATGGGCCGCCTACGACGGTGGCGACCACACCCTGTTCCTCGGCGAGGTGCGGGAGTTCGACTACCGCTCGGGCGACGCGCTCGGCTTCGTCGACGGGCGGTTCTCGACGATCCACGAATCCGCGCAAGGCCACGAATCCCTTTTCTGACAACGACGTCCATCCCGAGAAGGAGCACGACATGGGAGCCCGCACCGGACAGCAGTACCTCGACAAGCTCAACGCGATGACGCCGGAGTTGTACGTCGACGGTGAGAAGGTGACCTCGAAGGTCGCCGAGCACCCGGCCTTCCGCAACAACGCGCTGACCTACGCGAAGCTGTTCGACCTCCAGCACGATCCGGCGCACCGTGACGTCCTCACCTACGAGTCGCCGACGACGGGGGAGCGCGTCGGGACCTCGTTCCTGGTGCCGCGCACCGAGGAGGACCTCAAGCGCCGCCGGGCCGCCTTTTCCGTGTGGGCTGAGTACTCGAACGGTTTCCTCGGCCGCACCGGCGACTACATGAACTCGTCGCTCACCGCGCTTTCGACCGCGAAGAAGTTCTTCTCCCAGGCCGATCCCGTCTTCGGCGAGCGCATCGAGAAGTACTACGAGATGGCGCGCGAGAACGACCTCCTCGCGACGCACACCCTGATCCCGCCGCAGGTGAACCGTTCGGTGTCCGGGAGTCAGCAGGGCGGCGGCAATCTCTCCGCGAAGGTGGTCGAGGAACGGGAAGACGGGATCGTCATCCGCGGCGCCCGGATGCTCGCCACGATCGCGCCGATCGCCGACGAGCTCCTGGTGTTCCCCTCGACCGTTTTGCGCGGCACTCCAGAAGACGCCCCGTACTCCTACGCTTTCGCCGTCCCGAACGACGCTCCTGGGCTGAAGTACTTTTGCCGCGCCGGACTCGACCATGGCCGCTCGTCCTTCGACGAACCGCTCGCCTCCCGGTTCGAGGAGATGGACGCGGTCGTGGTGTTCGACGACGTGTTCGTCCCGAACGAGCGGGTCTTCCTGCTGGGGCATCCGGAACTGTGCAACGCCTGGTACTCCGAGACCGGGGCCGGCGCGCTCATGACCCACCAGGTCGTCACCCGCACGCTGGCCAAGACCGAGTTCTATCTCGGCCTCGCCAGTGAGATCGCCGCCGCGATCGGTATCGGCGGCTTCCAGCACATCCAGCAGGACCTGTCGGAGCTGATCTCCTATGTCGAGATCGAGAAAGCCGTCCTGCGCGCGGCGGAGGCCGACGGCAAGCTGAGTGAGGACGGCGTCTTCCTGCCCAAGTGGGAGGTTCTCAACGCCGCCCGGAACTGGTACCCCACCAAGGTCTCGCCGCGGCTGACCGAGATCATCCGCAAGTTCTCCGCGTCCGGTCTCATGGCCCTTCCGGGTGAAGCCGACTTCGAGGCGGAAGGCCGTCCTGACATCGACACGTACCTCCAGTCGGCCACGCTGCCCGCCAAGGACCGCGCGCGGCTGTTCAAGCTGGCGTTCGACGCGTCGGTGTCGAGTTTTGCCGGGCGGGAGTCGTTGTACGAGTACTTCTTCTTCGGTGACCCGGTGCGGATGGCGGGTGCCCAGGTGAACGCCTACCCGCGGGAGGCGCTGCAAGAACGGGTGCGGGAGCTGCTGGCGCGGGACTAGCGCCGGTCTGTCCGTGAAGGCCTCCTTGAGGGACCCAGAGTCCCTCAAGGAGGCCTTCACGGACTGCGCGGGCGAGGCGAGACACGCCCGGGATCCGCGAACTTGATTCATTCCAGAAAATGGGCCAGACTGCGCCCGTGCCCACGACCCCGGACTTCGAGCGGATGCTGCGCGGGGCCTCCCTGCGCGTGACGCGTCCCAGGGTGGCCGTGCTGACCGCGGTGCGCGACCACCCGCACGCCGACACCGACTCGATCATCGGTGCCGTGCGCGCGGAGCTCGGAGAGGTCTCTCACCAGGCCATCTACGACGTGTTGCGGGCACTGACCGCCGCGGGTCTCGTCCGGCGGATCCAGCCGTCGGGATCCGTGGCACGCTATGAGTCCCGTGTCGGGGACAACCACCACCACGTCGTGTGTCGATCATGTGGTGCCATCGCCGACGTCGACTGCGCCGTCGGTCCCGCACCCTGTTTGAGCGCGTCGGACGACCACGGCTTCGTGATCGAAGAGGCCGAGGTCATCTACTGGGGCCTTTGTCCCGACTGTGCGATCGAACCCCGTTCCTCGAGCCCTGCAAAGCTCTGATCCTCGGAAGGATTCCCGTGTCTGACAGCCCGGACGCCGTCGTCGGCGAAATGAACGAAGAGAGCGCGGGCGGCTGCCCCGTCTCGTCGGGGCGCCGCAACCACCCCACCGAAGGCGCGGGCAACCGTGACTGGTGGCCGAATCAGCTCAACCTGAAGATCCTCCGGAAGCACACCGCCGCTTCCGACCCGATGGACGACGGGTTCGACTACGCCGCCGAGTTCAAGACCCTCGACCTCGACGAGCTCGCCAAGGACGTCGACGCCGTCCTCACGACTTCGCAGGACTGGTGGCCCGCGGACTTCGGCCACTACGGCGGCCTGATGATCCGCATGGCGTGGCACAGCGCGGGCACGTACCGCATCGAGGACGGCCGCGGTGGCGCGGGCGCCGGCATGCAGCGGTTCGCCCCGCTCAACAGCTGGCCGGACAACGGCAACCTGGACAAGGCCCGCCGTCTCCTGTGGCCGGTCAAGAAGAAGTACGGCCGCAAGATCTCGTGGGCCGACCTGATGATCTTCACCGGCAACCGCGCCCTGGAGACCATGGGCTTCAAGACCTTCGGCTTCGCCGGTGGCCGCGCGGACGTGTGGGAGCCGGACGAGGACGTGTACTGGGGTCCCGAGCGCACCTGGCTCGGCGACGAGCGCTACACCGGTGACCGTCAGCTCGAGGGCCCGCTGGCCGCCGTGCAGATGGGCCTCATCTACGTGAACCCGGAAGGCCCGAACGGCAACCCGGACCCGCTGGCCGCGGCCCGCGACATCCGCGAGACCTTCCGCCGCATGGCGATGAACGACGAGGAGACCGTCGCGCTGATCGCCGGCGGCCACACCTTCGGCAAGGCGCACGGCGCGGCCGACGCCGACAAGTACGTCGGTGCCGAGCCCGAGGGCGCTTCGATCGAGGAGCAGGGCCTCGGCTGGAAGAACTCCTTCGGCAGCGGCAAGGGCCGCGACGCCATCACCAGTGGTCTCGAGACCACCTGGACCTCCACGCCGACCCAGTGGAGCCACGGCTTCTTCCAGAACCTCTTCGGTTACGAGTGGGAGCTGACCAAGAGCCCCGCCGGTGCCCACCAGTGGCAGCCGAAGGACGGCGCGGGCGCGAACACCGTGCCCGACCCCGAGACCGGTGAGCTCAAGCGCCCGCCGACGATGCTCACCACCGACCTGTCGCTGCGGTTCGACCCGGTCTACGAGCAGATCTCGCGTCGCTTCCTGGACAACCCGGACGAGTTCGCGGACGCCTTCGCCCGCGCCTGGTACAAGCTGACCCACCGCGACATGGGCCCGATCCAGCGTTACCTCGGCCCGCTGGTCCCGCAGGAGACGCTGATCTGGCAGGACCCGGTGCCCGCCGTCGACCACGAACTGGTCGACGACGCGGACATCGCTTCCCTCAAGGAGAAGCTGCTCGCTTCGGGCCTGTCGGTCTCGCAGCTGGTTTCGACCGCGTGGGCGTCGGCCTCGACCTTCCGCGCCAGCGACAAGCGTGGTGGCGCGAACGGTGCCCGCATCCGCCTCGAGCCGCAGCGCGACTGGGAGGTCAACGACCCGCAGACGCTGGCCCAGGTGCTGCGGACGCTGGAAGGTGTCCAGGAGGAGTTCAACAGCGCCCAGACCGGTGGCAAGAAGGTCTCGCTGGCCGACCTGATCGTCCTCGGTGGCGTCGCGGCCGTCGAGAAGGCGGCCAAGGACGGCGGCCACGATGTGACCGTGCCGTTCACCCCGGGCCGCACCGACGCGACGCAGGAGCAGACCGACGTCGAGTCGTTCGCCCCGCTCGAGCCGACCATCGACGGTTTCCGCAACTACCGCGGCAAGGGCCACCGTCTCCCGACGGAGTACCTGCTCATCGACCGCGCGAACCTGCTGGACCTGAGCGCGCCCGAGCTGACCGTCCTCGTCGGCGGTCTGCGTGTCCTCGGCGCCAATGTGCAGGAGTCGAAGCACGGCGTGTTCACCGACAAGCCAGGCTCGCTGACCAACGACTTCTTCGCGAACCTGCTCGATATGGGCGTCCAGTGGACCGCTGCGAACGGCGACCAGGAGACCTTCGAAGGCCGCGATTCCGCGACCGGCGAGGTCAAGTGGACCGGTACCCGGGCAGACCTCGTGTTCGGGTCCAACTCCGAGCTTCGCGCGGTGGCGGAGGTCTACGCCAGCGACGACGCCAAGGAGAAGTTCGTCCGCGACTTCGTGGCGGCGTGGGACAAGGTCATGAACCTCGACCGGTACGACGTGGCATGATCCGAGCCTGAACCTGGCTTGACACCGGGCCGGCCGCGTTTCGCGGCCGGCCCGGCCTGTTTTCGCCGGACGAAGGGAGACGGTTCGCGTGTGGGACTTGCTGGCGGCGGGCGGCTGGGGCCTGCTGGCCGGGTCGGCGTTGCTGTTCGGGGCGATGCTCGGTTTCCTCGTCCGGATCCCGGGCAAGGCCGTGGCCAGCGTGATGGCCTTCGGCAGCGGCGTGCTGATCTCCGCCGTCTCCTTCGAGCTGATCGCCGAGGCACACGAGAAAGGCGGCTTCCTGCCGACCGCCCTCGGCGCTCTGGGCGGATCGCTGATCTACACCCTCGCCAACATCGTGCTCGCCCGGCGTGGCGCCCGGCATCGCAAACGCTCCGGCGGCCAGCAGCCGTCCGAGACCGAGCAGGCGGGTTCCGGTGCGGCCATCGCGCTCGGCGCGCTGCTGGACGGCGTCCCCGAATCGATGGTGATCGGCACCAGCCTGCTCGGCGGCGGCAGTGTCAGCGTCGTGACCGTGGCGGCCGTGTTCATCAGCAACGTCCCGGAAGGACTGTCCAGCGCCGCGGGGATGAAGCGGGCGGGCCGGAGTCCGCGCTACGTTTTCACGCTTTGGAGTGGTATCGCCGTGATCAGCGGGGTGGCGGCCCTGCTCGGTTACGGCGTGCTCGGTGGCGCCTCCGGTGCCGTCCTGGCCGTGATCACCGCGATCGCGGGCGGCGCGATCCTCGCCATGATCGCCGACACGATGATCCCCGAGGCCTTCGAGGACGCGCATCTCTGGACCGGGCTGATCACGGTCGCGGGCTTCCTCACCGCGTTCGGCCTTTCGCGTATCGAGGGCTGAGCGTCACGAGCCGGGCGGCGGGATCGGCGCACCGGCGCAGGACCCGTCGGCCGTCTTGCCGGTCGAGAAGAACTCGACCGCCTTGCTCGCGCAGGGGAGCGACGACAGCGAACCGTGGTGGTCGTCCTCGATGGTGAGCAGGGTGCCGCCGATCCGTTCACGCATGGCCAGGGCCCAGCCGATCGGGGTCACCGGTTCGTAGGTGTGCCCGACCAGTTGCAGCGGACTGGTTCCCGGTGTGAACCGCCACGGCTGGACCGGCAAGGCCCAGCCAGCGCAGCGGCCGTTCCAGAACCCGGGGGAGGCGATGGCCGGGTACGCGTGGACGCGCTCGATCCGGCGCTGCCAGATCGTCTCGAAATCGCGGGGGCCTTCGGAGGCGTTGCAGAGGATCGCCGTCTGCTGGAAGGTGTTGAACCCGTTCGGGTCGACGTCCCAGCCGAAGCCGCGACCTTGTCCGGACGCGGGTTTCGCGGCGGGGGCGCCGCCGTCGCGCAAGGCCACGAGCGCCTTGGCTGCGTTCGCCCAGTCACGGCGCGGACCGGCGAGGTAGTTCGTCACCGTCTCGCCGTGTTCGTCGCGGAGCCTCAACAGCGCTTCGAGCACCACGGGCTGCCGGTCGCCGAAGTGGTAGACGGCGTCGTAGCGGGCGATCCACCCGGCGAAGTCCCTGGCCGTGACCTCGCCCGCCGCGACCATCGCGTCGTCCATCGCGCCGACGTCGAAGGTCGGTGACATGACCGAGTCGAGCAGCATGCGGTCCACCCGGGAGTCGAACGCGGTGCGGTAGGCGGCGCCGAGCGCGGTACCCCAGGAGACGCCGTAGAAGCCGATCTTCTCCTCGCCCAGCGCTTCCCGGATCCGGTCCATGTCGCGGGCGACGTTCTCGGTGGTCAGGTTGCGGACGAACTCGGGGTCGGCGGCGACGCAGCGCTGGTTCACCTTCGCGTCCCGTTCGAACACGAACCGTGCCTTTTCCTTGTCCGGCAAGGAAGCCGACGCTTCGGCGTCATCACCGGGGAGCGGCGGGCAGGCGACGTCGGCGCTGTAGTCGACGCCGCGGGGATCGAAGCCGATCAGGTCGTGGTCCACGCCGATCCCGGCGGCCTCGCTGTCGGTGATCCACCGAGGCTGGTGGATCCCGGACTGGCCGGGGCCGCCGGGATTCAGCAGCACGACACCTTGCCGCCGCGCGGGGTCGGTCGCCTTCTGCCTGGACACCGCGATGTCGATCTTCCGGCCGTCCGGCTTCGCGTAGTCGACCGGGACGGTCACCATGGCGCATTCGGTGCGCTGGTCGTCCGCGGGCTCCCAGCCCTTGGCGACGTCCTTGCAGAGCTTCCACTCGAGCGAGGTGGGCGACGCGGAAGCGAGCGCCGGTGCCGTCAGTGCGGTCATCGTCGCCGCGAGCAGCACGATCGCGACCCGGTTGCGGGGCATGGGCGGGTTCTCCAAGGCTGGACGGCGGGACTCCGTCAGCCTCGCCGCGTGCCCCGTCCGTCCACATCGGCCGATCGGCCGATGATCACCGGCCGTTGGTTCAGACGTCGCCCGACGCCAGCAGGGTCAGCAGTTCGGCGTGCCCGGCCTGCGTGATCAGGCTGGCGGCGTCGAAGTAGACGCGCTCGTTGGTGATCCGGTCGCCGTCGAAGAAGAACACCGCGATGATCGGCACGCGGAACGCCTTGCCGGTGGGCGGGCGGCCGTAGAACTCGCCGAGATTGGTGCCGAGCAGGTCGAACTCGACGATGACGGACTCGTCGGCGAAGTGGTAGCGGACGTTGTCGTGCCGCTGGTCCGGGAAGGCCGTGCGGGTCATGCGGTAGTAGCCCATGACCTCTTCGTCGCCGTCGAAGATCTGCCCCGTCGCCATGATCTCGTAGTGCGGGTGGCCGTTGAAGGTGCCCAGGGTGCGGTCGAACTCCTGGGTCACCTCCGTGTCCATGTGCTCTTCGATGATCTTGTGGCGGCGCTCGCGCAGGTCTTCGCTGGTCACTGGTCCTCCGGATCGTTGCTGGTCGCGACGCGGAGCCTACCGCCCGCGGCCTCGTCGTCGGTTCCGTAGAGGAGCGTGCCGCACGAGCGCGAGAGGCAGGTCATGGCCTCGATCTTGTGACCGGGGAAATCGCCGATCTTCCTCGGCGCGGGGGAGAGGGCGATCGAACCGTCGGAGCGGAGCACGCCGGCCGCGTACACGGCCGAATCGAACGGGCCGTCGTCGCCGGGGTCGGAGGCGGCCGAGATCAGGACGCGGTCGTCGGCGGTGATCTCGACGTCCGAGGTGTGCCGGACGTTCGTGGTGGGGTACGGGACGCGGAACGGTTGCGACTTCGGCTTCTTGAAGGACAGTTTCGAGACCGAGAACTCCGCGGAGTAGAGCGTGGCCGGGCGGGCGTCCTGACCCCGGTCCGCCCAGACCGCGAACAACCGGTCATTCACCTTTTTCAGGGCGAAACCCTCGTAATTGTCGTCCGGATCGCCTTTCGGTACCCGGAACGAGCCGAGAACCTTCAGCCGTCGGTCTTTCAGCTTGATGTGAAAGCCCTCGCCGTCGCTGGCCAGTGCGATGAATTCGCCGGACTTGCCTGGAACGGCCGCGGCCGCTTCCAGGTCGACCGGGAGTTCGCCCGGCCAGTCGATCGCGTCCACCTTGGACACCTTGCCGCGATCGAGCCGGGCCCGGACCGCCCGGTTCTCGCCGGTCTTCTTGTTGTCCCGCAACACAAGTGCGTCGACCCTGTCGCCGTTCTTGTCGAGGACGGCGATGCCGCTGGCGCCCGAGGTCATTCCTGTGCCGATGGATTCCCAGCCGTCGTCCGCCAGCGCCGTCGAGGGCAGGAACAGCGGGAGGGTCAATACCGGAAGAATCGCGAGGGAGGCGAATTTCATGCGGGAGAACCTAGTCCAGGAACGGGATGGGAAGAAGGCTGGAATCGGTGCATTCCAGGGGTGAGCGGCGGTGAGGTGTCGGTCGGGTGGGTCGTGAGTGGCGATTCGGGTTAGAGGCAAGGGTGTCTTAGGTACCTACTGGCCTTTGGCTGCTGTTGTTGGCAGGTCCGGTCCGTGAAGGCCTCCTTGCCTACCCTGAAGGTAGTGAAGGAGGCCTTCACTACCTTCCGGATCGCCACGGCCGCCTCGGAAGCACCAGTGGTCACAACGGTTGCGCGTGAAGGCCTCCTTTCCTCGGCTCAGCCGAGGAAACTCGACCTTCATCCCTTGCCGACTACATGAAGGGCCCCATCCTTGCGCTAAACGCAGTGAAGGAGGCCTTCATGTACCGCAGGCAGGCCAGGCGGCGGTATCGGGTGGGTCGTGAGTGGCGATTCGGGTTAGAGCGGACCGGCATTTACCTATCCACGCCTGACCTGCGTGAGGGTGGCGGTTCGACGCTCGGTGTCGCCCAGCCTCGGACCTTGATCAACGGAAGATCCGGGACACTCAACGTCCCCGATCCTCCGTTGATCAAGGTCGTGCCGGTCAAGACCGGTGACAGACGACGTCACGGGGAAGACTCCGGAGGTTCAACGTCCCGAATCCTCCACGCTCGATCGCCAGTCGCACCAGTAGGCAGGTAAGTACGAGTCCGTTAGAACCCGAATCGCCACTCACGACCACCTGGACCAAAGCGTCAGCCGCAGGAAAGGGTGCCTGCCCGGAGCGCGTGGCCGCCCTCGTTCCCGTCGTCGGCCCAGACCACCTGCTTGCTCCCGGAGGCGCAGGTGGGCGAGATGGCGAAACCTTCGTTGTTGTAGTCCGGCATCGCGCTCGGACGGTCGTAAGTGCCGGTCACGGCGAACTTGCCCTGCGCGTTGACGGCGAGCGTCGTCGAGTCGCCACCGCAGTTGTCGTCGCAGACCGCCCACAGCTTGCCGGACGAAGCCTCGTACTCGAGCTCCATGATCGAGTCGAGCCCGCTCGCGAAACTCGCGACGCGGGTGTACTTGCCGCCCGCCTGGTCGAGCGCGTATGCGTAGATCATCCCGTTGCTCTCGAGGCCGACGAGGTAGAGACCGGTGCCGTGGCCGGGGTAGGTGCCCGGGTTGTAGGGCGCCTTCGTCCGCTCGTCCACGAACCCCTTCGCGGTGAGGGCGCTGTCCGGGATCCACGAGACGGCTTCGAGCCCGTCGTTGGCCGAGACCTTCGGCAGGTCCGCCGTCAGATCCCATTCGGCCTTGGCGGTGAGGGTCTTGGCCGACCCGGAGACGTCGTAGCGGAGCACCTTGAGCGCGCTCTTCTTGTCGTTGTCGCCGTCGCGTTCGGTGGCCGCGACCACGCCGTCCGGGGTGGCGACGACGGCTTCGGCGTCAGGGTCGCCCTTGCCGCTGCGGTAGCGCAGCGCCTTGCCGGACGACCAGCCGTTGGCGGTGTCCGGCTTCCACTTCGTGCCGTTGCGCACGAGGCGGTACAGCGTGCCGGGTCCGTTCTTCACCGCCCACAGGACGTCGGCGCCTTGGAAGGACAAACCGCTGATGTTGCCGCCGAGGACGTCGGAGTCGTCGGCGTTCGACACGGCTGAACCGCCTGGCCAGGGGCTGTTCGCCGTGGTGCTCGCGACGGCGGTCGTGGCGGGCAGGACCAGCAGGGCCGCGGCGACGGTGGCCACGGCGGCGGGTCGGATCCGGCGAGGTGATCGGGGCATTCGCGCTCCTTCGGGGCGGACGAAGTGGATCGCGGCGTGTCGTCACAAGTTAAGTAAGTTTCCTTACGAATACAAGATATCGCCAAGTTCTCACCAAATGAAGCAACGGCAGATTTACAAAGAGTGTCAACTTGTCAAACCGGGTGTACATCACCTACTGTTTTGTAAACCCAGCCAACGGAGGAGGGTGCGATGAGCGAGATGACGGGCACGATCCCGGCGGGCTCGACCGAACGGTGGACCGACCGCAAGCGGTACCTGTGGCTGATCGGCCTGGTGGTCCCCTCACTCGCGTTCTTGGCCATGGGGTTGCACGCGGCCACCGGCTGGGGCGTGTGGTTCTGGATCGGGCCGATCGTGATCCTCGTGGTCGTACCGCTGATCGACCTGGTCGCCGGGCTCGATCGTGACAACCCGCCGGACGACGTCATCGAACGGCTGGAGAAGGATCGCTACTACCGCTGGATCACCTTCGCGTTCCTGCCCATCCAGTACGCGGGTTTCGTGGCCGCGTTCTGGCTGATCGCCCGGGGCGATCTGTCCGTTGTGGACAAGGTCGGCCTGGCGATCTCGATCGGCTGCATCGGTGGCATCGGCATCAACACCGCGCACGAACTCGGGCACAAGAAGGAGAGCCACGAGCGCTGGCTCTCGAAGATCGCGCTGGCGCAGAGCTTCTACGGCCACTTCTACATCGAGCACAACCGCGGTCACCACGTCCGGGTGGCCACCCCGGAGGACCCGGCCAGCAGCCGGGTGGGGGAGAGCTTCTACCGGTTCTGGCCGCGCACGGTGTTCGGTTCGCTGAAATCCGCGTGGGGCCTGGAACGCAAGCGGTATGCGCGGCGCGACCGGCATCCTTTCCGGATCGGCAACGACGTGCTCAACGCCTGGCTGATGTCGGCGGTGCTGTGGGCGGCGATGACCGTGTGGCTGGGCCCGGGAATCCTGCCGTACCTGGTGATCCAGGCCGTGATCGGCTTCTCGCTGCTGGAGGTCGTGAACTACATGGAGCACTACGGCATGCGGCGGCAGAAGGTCGGCCCGCCGGAGCGGCGACGCTACGAACGGGTGGATCCCAGCCACAGCTGGAACTCCAACAACATCGCCACCAACGTCCTGCTCTACCACTTGCAGCGGCACAGCGATCACCACGCCAACCCGACCCGCCGCTACCAGACCCTGCGCGATTTCGCGGAATCGCCGGTCCTGCCGACGGGGTACGCCGGGATGATCGTGCTGGCGCTGTTCCCGCCGGTCTGGCGCCGCGTGATGGATCCGCGGGTGCTCGCGCACTTCGACGGTGACATTTCCCGAGCCAACATCGAGCCGTCCAAACGAGGCAAGGTCCTGGCGCGCTACGGCACCCGCGTCACTTCGTCGTCCACCGTCGCCGACGACACGCACGGCGACGCGAGCGAGGGCGGGATGTGCCCGGGCTGCGGCTACGTCTACGACGAAAAACTCGGCGACCCGCGGGAAGGCTTCCCCGCCGGAACGCCGTGGGCGTCGATCCCGGATTCGTGGTGCTGTCCGGACTGCGGAGTGCGGGAAAAGGTCGATTTCGTGGCACCGGGAAGGGTCGGAGCATGATGAAGATCGAGGCGGACCGCGCGAAATGCGACGGGCTGGGCATGTGCGAGGCGATGGCGCCCGACTTCTTCGAGGTGGGCGACGACGGCACGGTCGTGGTGCTCGACGAGCGGCCCGGCGAGGAGTTCCGGCAGGACCTTTCGGCCGCCGTCGACGCTTGCCCCGTCCTCGCCCTGAAACTGCGGGACTGATCGTGGCCCTGGTCGTCGTGGGAGCGTCGCTGGCCGGACTGCGTGCGGTGGAGGCCGTGCGCCGGGACGGGTACCGAGGGCGGATCGTACTGATCGGCGCGGAGGAGCATCCGCCCTACGACCGGCTTCCGCTGTCGAAAGCGTTCCTGGACGTCGAGGGTCCTGAGCGGGTCGAGCCGTTCCACGGTGAGGCCGCGTTGCGCGACGAGCTCGGCGTCGAACTGATGCTGGGAGCGCCCGCGGACGGACTCGACACCGCAGCTCGCGAGGTGTCGGTGGCGGGTACGGCCGTTTCCTACGACGCGCTGGTGATCGCGACCGGTGCCACCGCCCGACGGCTGCCCGGCAGCGAGGGAATCGCCGGGGTCCACACGCTGAGGACCGCCGAGGACGCCCTGGCCGTGCGGGCCGCGCTCGACCGTGGGGCGCGGACCGTCGTGATCGGGGCGGGTTTCATCGGTTCGGAGGTCGCCGCGGCGGCCCGGAAGCGCGGGCTGTCGTCCACGATCGTCGAGGCGCTCGACGTCCCGCTCACGCGATCCGTCGGCGCCGAGGCCGGTGCGGTGTGCGCTTCGCTGCACCGGGAGGCGGGCACGGAGCTGCGGTTGTCCACGAAGGTCACCGGTCTGGATTCCGTCGGCGGAGCGGTGACCGGCGTCCGGCTTTCGACCGGCGAGGTGCTGCCTGCCGATCTGGTGGTCGCAGGCATCGGTGTCGTCCCGGCCACCGGCTGGCTGGCCGGGAGCGGAGTGCCGCTGCACGAGGGCGACGGCGGCGTGGTGTGCGATGCCACGCTCGCGACCGGGGTGCCCGGCGTGTACGCCGCCGGGGACGTCGCACACGCCGAGAACCCGCTGTTCGACGGCGAACTGATGCGGCTGGAGCACTGGACGAACGCCGCGGAGCAGGGAGCCGCGGCCGCTCGTCACGCGCTGGCACCGGAGTCGGCGCGTGCGCTGGCTCCGGTGCCCTACTTCTGGTCGGACTGGTACGACCACCGGATCCAGTTCGTCGGCACCCCGCGTGCGGACGAGGTGGTGACCGCGGTCCCGGCCGCCGGCGGTTTCACCGCGTTGTACCGGCGCGGGGACCGGATCGTCGGCGCGCTGACGATCGACCGGCCGCGCGAGATCATGAAGTACCGCCGTCACATCGCGGGACGGGCGCCGTGGCCAGAGGCGCTGGCGTTCGCGGCCGAATCGGCTGCTTAGAAGGTGTCGCCCAAAGCAAGGGCGGCGATCTGGGTGAGGACACGCGCGCGCGTTTCCTTTCGGCCGAAGGCCTCGGGTTTGCGAAGGCGGGCCGCTGACACGGCTGGGTGAGTGGACAGCGGCGGCCGCGGCCCGGCTGCGGAAATCCGAAAGCGCGCTTGGAAAGGCACTGCTTAGAATGACGATCATGAGCGAGGCACCGGTCACGGGAGGTTCGTACCGTCAACCGATCGTCGCGTCGGCGATCGAGTTGACCGTGCGTTCCGGCTGGTCCTCGGTGACCATGAGCAAACTCGCGGAGATCGTCGGGGTCAGCCGCCAGACCGTCTACAACGAACTCGGCTCGAAGACGCAGCTGGCCGAAGCGATGATCTCGCACGAGCTCGCGCGGTTCCTCTCGGTCGTCCGCGACGCCTTCGAACGGCATCCCGAAGACCTCGTCGAGGCGATCCACGACGCCGTCCGCGGCGTCCTCGAACTCGCCGACGACAACCTCCTGCTGCGCGCCATCGTCTCGGCCACGCACGGCGCCGACACCGAACTGCTGCCGCTGCTGACCGTCCGGGCTGGGAGCCTCCTGAGCGAGGCGACGATCATGTTGCGCGGTCGTGTCCGCGCCTACGATCCGCCGCTGGACGGCGAGCATCTCGATGTCGCCATCGACGTCGTGGTGCGGACGGTGCTGAGCCACATCATGCAGCCGTCGGACACCCCGGCGCGCACGGCCGACGCGCTGGCGTGGATGGCTTCGCGGGTGCTCGGCGCGACCACGAGCCGCTCACTGCGGCATCCGACGCCGGATTAGCGCCGCGATCTCCGCACGCTCGGCGAAACTGTCGGTGCCGTGTGCGACGCTCCACCGATGATCGTCGTGTTCGATGCCGAGCTCTGGGTCTGGGACGCCCGCCGTGGGGAGACCTGGACCTTCGTGAGCCTGCCCGAGGACGTCTCCGAGGAGATCCGCGAGATCACCGACAGGCCGCGCCGGGGGTTCGGCGCGGTCCGCGTCCAGGTCGGTATCGGCAAGAGCAAGTGGAAGACGTCGATCTTCCCGGACTCGAAACGCGGCGCGTATGTGCTGCCGGTCAAGAAAGCGGTCCGCAAGGCCGAAGGAATCGAGGAAGGTGATGTAGCGAAGGTGACCGTCGAGCTGATCGATCTCTGAGCGTCAGAGCAGGCGCTCGCCGAGCGGGGTCGTCAGGTAGAGCACGCTGCGGCCGGTGCGCTCGCGCGCGACCAGACCGCTGTCCCGCAGGACCTTGAGGTGCTGGGAGACGGCGCTTGGTGTCACACCGAGAGCCCGCGCCAGATCGGTCGTGGTCGCGGGGGAGGACAGCGCCGAGAGCAGGTCGGCCCGCGTCCGGCCCAGCAGCCGTACCGTGCCGGACCCTGGTGACCGGGTTCCGGCGGTCCACAGGGTGCCGGTTCCCCGCGCCGGATAGCGGATCGTGGTCTGGGTCGAGGAGTTTTCCTTGACCAGGACATACGGCGACCCGAGGACGACCGGCATCAGCACGAGACCACCCGGCCCTCGCGTGACGACACGATGTTGAGCGCGCCACCGTTCGCCCGCCAGGATCACCCGGTCGTCCTGCCAGCGCAGATCCGGATGCAGGTCCGTGAACAACCGTTCGGCACCGCCCGCGGTCAGAGCCCGGGCGTGATATCTGACATCGGCGTCGAGCACCGCCCGGATCCGCGTCCAATGCGGTGCGACAAGGCGGTCGTGGGACGCACGCAGTTCGTCGGCGATCTCCCGCAGACCGGACGCCGGGTCGTCGGCGAGGGCCGCGACGGGGGGAGGACGTTTCTCGCCGAAGACTCTGTCGAGACTTGCCCTCACCCGGTCTTCAGGGGTTCGCCGCAGCGCGTCGAGGTCGTTCTCGAGGGAATCCCCCGAGTCTCGCGGGGCCGGGACGAGGAACTCCGGCCAGCGGAGCCTGCCGGTCACGACCAACGGCCAAGTCCGCGAAAGGGCGAGTGGCTCGCGATCGAGTTCCTCCCGCGCCCAGCGAAGCCAGGGCAGGTTGACCGCGTTCCGGTCGATCCCGGCGAGCTGTTGCAGACCGGCCACGGTCTCGGACAGCGGCGAGATCGCGAACCGGGTCGCGGCGAGTTCGGCGACACCGAGTTCGATGGTCATCGGCATCGCCCGAGTATGTAGCGCAGGGCTTAATGGTGTCTCCGGAACGCCGGACGTCGCCACGATCCGATCATGACCGACCTGCCCCGCGCCTACCGACGACTGTGGTGGGCCACCGGGATCGACAGTCTCGGGAACGGCGTCTTCACCGCGGCGCTGCCGTTGCTGGCCGTGACGGTGAGCCGCGACGCGAGGGACATCGCCCTGGTCTCCGCCGCGACGTACCTGCCGTGGCTTCTGCTGTCGCTCACCGCCGGCTCCGTCATCGACAGGGTCGACCGAATCACCCTCATGTGGCGAACGCAGACGCTCCAAGCCCTGATCGTCGGCGTGCTCGCCGCGCTCGTCGCGGCCGAGTTCGTCACCGTCCCCGTGCTCGTCCTGCTCGCGTTCGCGCTGGGGTCGTGCGACGTCTTCTACGACAACGCGGCACAAGCTGCGCTTCCGGATCTCGTCCCGAAAAGCCTGCTACACCAAGCGAACGGCAGTCAGCAGGTGGCGTTGATCGTCGGCAGGCAGTTCCTGGGCCCACCGCTCGGGAGCCTGTTCTTCGCGCTTGCGTGGACGCTTCCGTTCGCCGTCGACGCCGTGTCGTTCGTCGTCGCCGCGATCCTTCTGGCCGGGTTGCCCAAACGACGGCACGTGCCCACGGAACGGGTGAAGGTTGTCGACGGACTCCGCTGGCTGAGGAAACACCGCCTGCTACGCGCTCTCGCCTTGCTGCTCGGGGTCAACACGTTCTGTGGTCAGCTCGGGAACGCGACTCTCGTGCTGTTCGTGACCGACGCGCTGCATCTCGGCGCGGGAGTGTTCGGTCTGCTGCTCGCCGGTGCGGCGCTCGGCGGCGTCGCGGGCGGACTGGTGATCACGCGCCTCGTCACCCGCCTCGGCGACCTCCGCGCGCTCCTCGTCTCGCTCGCCGTGAACGCCGTCGTCTTCGTAGGTATGGGGTTCAGCCCGAACGTCGCCGTACTCGGCGGGCTCTTCGCGGTGAGCAGTTTCGTGACGACGATCTGGAACGTCGTCACCGTCAGCGTCCGGCAGCGGGAGGTACCGACGGCACTGCTCGGCCGCGTCAACAGCGTGTACCGGCTCCTCGGCTGGGGGCTGATGCCGCTCGGCGCGCTGACCGGCGGACTGCTCGCGCACAGGTTCGGGATCCGCGTTCCTTACCCCGTCGCGGGTGTGGCGCGCGGCCTCGCGCTCGTGGCCGCGCTTCCCGTGTTGATCCCGGCGATGCGGGAAGTCACTCCTCGGTGAGTTCGGCCAGCTGATCCGCGGCGTCCTGGTTACCGCGTTCGGCCAGCCGTCGCAGCTCGTCCAGCGCACCCAGTTCGGTCGCCGTTTCGATCAGCTGGTCCGCCGCGTCGCTGCTGCCGCCGTCGGCCAGCCGCCGGAGTTCATCCAGGTCGGCGCGCTCGGCGGCGTCCTGGATCCGCTCGTCGATGGCGTCCTGCTCGTCGCTCATGGCACCAGGCTACGGGCAGGGTCACTCGTTCACCATGATGGCGGCGCCCGGACAGACACTGGCGGCCTCGCGGACGACGTCGTGCAGTTCGTTGCCGGGCGCTTCGTCGAGGAGGAACACGATGCCGTCCTCTTCCCGCTGGTCGAACACGTCGGGGGCGAGCAGCACGCAGGTTCCGGCGCCGCAGCACCTGTTCTGATCGACGGTGATCTTCATGGTCCATTTCCTTCGTCGAGGTCGGGGGTGACCGGTGCCAGCCACATCCCGGCAAGTGCGTCGATGAGCCCGGTCGCGGCGTCGTGCCAGGTGGACCGGGGAGTGGGGGTGCCCTCGGCGAGGGCGCGTTCGCGTTCGGCGACCATGTGGACCAGCAGTTGGCGGGCCATGTCGCCGCGTTCGGCGCGGACGTCGGCGGGCAGATCGGGCAGGCAGCGATGCAGCCCTTCGACGATCCGCACCAGCGACGGCGAGGTCAGCGACTCCTCGACCATGATCGGCCGGAACGCGGGATCGGTCATCACCTGCGCGCCGAACCGCGCGAACCAGGTCGGACTGCCGATCGTGGCCAGATGCTCGGCCACCGGGGTCACCAGGCAGCCGATCCAGTCGCGTAGGTCCGTGCTGTCGCCGATGCCGGTCAGCATCCGGCGCCGGATCTCCTCGATCGGTCCCGAATGCCGCCGGGCGATCGCGCGGATCAGATCGGCCTTCGTGCCGAAGTGGTAGCCGACGGCGGTGTTGTTGCCCTGTCCCGCCGCCTCGCTGACCTGGCGGTTGGACACCGCGAACACGCCGTGTTCGGCGAACAGCCGCTCCGCCGCGGTCAGGATCAGTTCCCGCGTCGCGTGCGCCCGTTCGGCACGGGTGCCGGTGATCTCACTCGTCATGGGCATCACCATCGCACGGGCAGTTCCCGCAGTCCGCCGACGGCGAGCCCTTCGACCTTGCGCAGGTCCGCCGCCGCGACGGCGAGTTCCAGCGTGGGCAGTTTTTCCAGCAGGACCCCGAGGACAACCTGGAGTTCGGTGCGGGCGAGCGGCTGGCCGAGGCAGACGTGCGCGCCGGCGCCGAACGCCAGATGGGCGTTCGGGCTGCGGTCGAGCGTCATCTCGGCCGCGCCCTCGAACGCGTCTTCGTCCCGGTTGGCCGAAGCCATGCTGCACATCGCGGTCGTGCCCGGCGGCAGGGTCGTCCCGCCGACCTCGAAGTCCTCGGTGAGGAAACGCGACATGCCGATCCCCGCGTTGGCATCCATGCGCAGGGATTCCTCGACGGCGGTGCGGATCAGCGACCGGTCCGCGAGCAGCGCCTCCCAGCGGCTCCGGTCTTCCAACAGCATGGCCACCATCTTCGCGATCATGTTCGCGGTGGTCTCGTGCCCGGCGATCAGCAGGCCGATCCCGGTGGCGACGAGCAGCGCGTCGGACCAGTGCTCGCCGTCCGCGTCGGTGTCGGTGATGAGCGAGCTCAGGATGTCCTCGCCCGGCTCCGCCCGTTTGGCGGCGATGTGCCCGCCC
Source organism: Amycolatopsis azurea DSM 43854 (assembly GCF_001995215.1). Taxonomy (GTDB): domain Bacteria; phylum Actinomycetota; class Actinomycetes; order Mycobacteriales; family Pseudonocardiaceae; genus Amycolatopsis; species Amycolatopsis azurea. The sequence continues at coordinate 193,568 of NZ_MUXN01000027.1, read as the reverse complement.
AGGTACCGGCCGAATTCGGTCTGCGCGACGTCGAATTCCGCCTGGGTGTAGCGGGTCATGCTGAGCATCACGTCGGACCAGTGGGCGAACCGCTCCCGGTCGGTGTCCGGGACGCCGAGCATGTCGCAGATGACCCACACCGGCAGGGGAAAAGCCAGGCCCGCCTTGAGGTCCGCGGGTTCGCCCTTCGCGACCATCTCGTCGATCAGCCGGACGGCCATCGCCTCCATGCGCGGCCGCAGCGCGGTCATCCGCTTGGCGGTGAACCACTTCCCGAGCATCCGGCGCCATTTCAGGTGCGCCTCGCCGTGCTGGGGGATCACGCCCGCCATCTCGCTGTTGAACACCCCGCCCGACTCGGTGTCCGCGACCCTCGCCGCCTTGTCCGCCGGGGTCGGCCGGGTGAACCGAGGGTCCGAGAGGACCTTTTTGACGTCCGCGTAGCGCGTGATCAGCGCCGCCTCGTCGCCGCTCGCGAGGGTGACCTTGGCGACCGGGCACTTCGCGCGGAACTCGGCCCATTCGGCGGGCGGTGCCAGGGCGGCCTCGGTCGGGAACGGGAAGCTCGGCAGCGTCATCGACGGCTCCTTCGGCGTGGTGGTCGCGTGATCACACAGTGCCCGGACTGTTGGCATAAGTCAATCAACTGACTTAAGTTGGATCCGTTCGCTCTCGATCTCTTCCGGAGGACCCGTATGACTCAGCCCGTGCCGCGCCCTCAAGTGGTCCTGGTGGTGTTGGCGCTGGGCGGGATCGTGGTCTCGCTGATGCAGACCCTGGTCATCCCGCTGATCCCGAAACTGCCGGAGCTCCTGGACGCGTCGCCCGCCGACGCGACCTGGGTCATCACGGCGACGTTGCTCGCGAGCGCGGTCGCGACACCCGTCGTCGGCAGGCTCGGCGACATGTACGGGAAACGGCGGATGCTGCTGCTCAGCCTCGGCATGCTGATCGCCGGTTCGGTCGTCGCCGGGCTCAGCGACACGCTGGTGCCGATGGTCGCCGGCCGGGTGCTGCAGGGCTTCGCGGCCGGGGTGATCCCGCTCGGGATCAGCATCATGCGCGACGAACTCCCGGTCGAAAGGCTCGCTTCGGCGACCGCGACGATGAGCGCGTCACTCGGGGTCGGCGGTGCTCTCGGCCTGCCCGCGGCCGCGTTGCTCGCCGAGAACGCCGACTGGCATCTGCTGTTCTGGATCGCCGCCGGGCTCGGTGCCGTCGTGACCGCGCTCGTGCTGGCGTTCGTCCCCGAATCGGGCGTGCGCACCGGCGGACGGTTCGATCTCGTCGGCGCCGTGGGGCTTTCGGCGGCGCTGGTCTGCCTGCTGCTGGCGATCTCGAAGGGCGCGCAGTGGGGCTGGGCGAGTGGGCGGACCCTGGGCCTTTTCGGGGCCGCCGCGCTCGTCCTGCTGCTGTGGGGCCGCTGGGAACTGCGGACGATCCGGCCGCTGGTGGATCTGCGGACGACGGTCCGGCGTCAGGTCCTGCTGACCAACCTGACGTCGATCGTGTTCGCGTTCGCCATGTTCGCGCAGTCGCTGGTGCTGCCGCAGATCCTCCAGCTCCCCGCCGCGACCGGCTACGGACTGGGGCAGACCATGCTGGTCACTGGTCTGGTGCTGGTGCCGTCCGGGGTCGTGATGATGCTGACCGCCCCGCTGTCGGCGCGGATCACGAAAGCACGCGGCCCCAAGGTGACGCTGATGTCCGGCGCGTTCGTGGTCGCCGCCGGCTACGGCCTCGGCGTCGTCCTGATGGCCAACGTGTGGCATCTCGTGCTGGTGTCCGCTCTGATCGGCGCGGGCATCGGGCTCGCGTACGGAGCGATGCCCGCGCTGATCATGGGCGCGGTCCCGGTGTCGGAGACGGCCGCCGCGAACAGTCTCAACACCCTGATGCGCGCGATCGGTACGTCGATCTCCAGCGCTGTCGCCGGGGTGATCCTCGCGCAGCTGACCGTCTCCTTCGGACCGGTTCAGGTCCCGTCCCAGGGCGGGTTCCGGTTGATCATGGGACTCGGTTCGGCGACCGCCCTCGTCGCGCTGGCGATCGCCGCGTTCATTCCCGGCCGGCCTTCGCCAGCTTCGACGGCCACCAGATCTTCCGTCCGACGTCCACCGTCAGCGCCGGCACCAGCAGCGAGCGCACCAGAAGCGTATCCAGCAGAACGCCGAACGCGACGATGAACGCCAGCTGAGCGAGGAAGAGGATGGGCAGGACGGCCAGGGCTGCGAAGGTCGCGGCGAGGACGACGCCCGCGGACGTGATCACGCCGCCGGTGACGCGCAGGCCGCGCAACGTCCCGTCCCGGGTGCCGATCCTGCCCGCCTCTTCGCGGACCCGGGTCATCAGGAAGATGTTGTAGTCGATTCCCAGCGCCACAAGGAAGACGAAGCCGAACAGCGGGACGACCGGGTCGGCGCCGGGGAAGTCGAAGACGTGGTTGAACACCAGCGCCGAGACGCCCATCGTCGCGGCGAACGACAGCACCACCGTGCCGATCAGCAGCAGCGGCGCGAGCAGTGACCGCAGCAGCAGCGCGAGCACGAGGAAGATCACCACCAGGACGATCGGGATGATCACCATGCGGTCGTGTTCGGAGGTCTCCCTGGTGTCGAGCAGAGTCGCCGTCGGCCCGCCGACCTTCGTGCCGTCGACGGCGTGCACGGCTTCGCGGATTCGCTGAACCGTCGCGACGGCAGCGTCGGAGTCCGGGGGATCGGTCAGCACCGCGTCGATCTTCGCGAGCCCATTCGCTTCGGCACTCTGACGGACGTCCGAGACTCCGGGAACGCGCGCCAACGTCGTGACCGCTTGCGCCTGCCCGGCGGGGGTGATGATCACCGTGGGCGAACCGGAACCGCCGGGGAAGTAGCGGGAAAGGACTTCCTGGCCCGCCACGGAATCGACCGGCGTGAGGAAGACATCGGACTGCGCGGTGCCGGAAGCCTTGAGCTGCGGGAGGAACGCGCCGCCCGCGAGCAGGACGACGGTCGTGACGATCCAGACCGTGCGCGGCGCCCGGGAGATCCAGCCCGACACGCGGCCCCACAGTCCGCCGGTTTCCTCCTTCGGCGGGGCCACCGCCGGACGGAACGGCCAGAAGGCGTTGCGCCCGCACAACGCCAGGACGGCGGGCAGGAACGTGATGGTCGTGAGGAACGCGGCGCCGATGCCGATGGCGGCGACCGGGCCGAGTCCCTTGTTGGAGTTCAGATCGCTGAACAGCAGGCAGAGGACGCCGAGGATCACGGTCCCGGCCGAGGCCGCGATCGGTTCGATGGTCGAGCGCCAGGCCGTGCCGAGCGCGGAACGGGCGTCGTCGGTCGTCCTGAGCTCCTCGCGATAGCGGGAGATCATCAGCAGCGCGTAGTCGGTGGCGGCGCCGAAGACGAGAATGAACAGGATTCCCTGGCTCTGCCCGTTCAACGCCAGCACGTCGTGATCCGCGAGCAGGTACACCGCGAGACTCGCCGTGCCCAGCGCGAACACCGCCGACAGGAGGACGAGCAGGGGGAGCAGCGGGCTCCGGTAGACGATGATCAGGATGAGGGCGACCACCGCGCCCGCGACCAGGAGCAGGAGCCCGTCGATCCCGCCGAACGCCTCCTTGAGGTCGGCGACCTGGGCGGCGGGGCCGGTCACGAGCACCTTCAGCCCGTCGGGGGTGTCGCTGGCGAGCGCGTCCCGCAGTGCCTCGACGCCGTCTCCGGGGTCGCTGGTGGCGTCGAGGAGCACGACGACCTGCGCGCCCGCGTTGCTCTGCGGCGCGGGAACGAGCCGGGTGCTCGCCGTCCGGTCGGTCAGGAACCGCTTGTCGTCCTCGGTCAGACCCGACGGCCGTTCGGCGACGACGATCGCCGGGATGACGGACGAGTTGGAGAACTGCTTCTGGAGCTCGCCGACCTCGGTCGCTTCGGCGGACGCGGGCAGGAAACTGCTGCTGTCGTTCTCCGTGACCTGGCTCAGCTTGCCCGCGTACGGGCCGCTGAACCCGCCGAAGATCAGCCAGGCCACCGCGACCAGAGCGGGGAGCAGCCACCGCAGACGTGACCGCGTGCGGGCGGGGTGTTCGACTTCCGAGATCATGGACGGATGGCTCCCGTGGCAGTGCTACTTCGACGAGTGAATAGTTCGACCATCGAAATAGTAGAGTGGTCACCCGGACGGGGCAACAGGAGGGGAGGTTTCGGACATGTCGGAGGGTGCTGAAGAGGCCGAGCTGGTCACGGACGACCTGCTGGTTCTCCTGCTGCGGCAGCTGACCGTCGAGTCGGATCGGTTCGCCGAGATGTTCGGCGAGGCGCACGGCCTGCACCGGACGGATCTCAACGCGCTCGCGGTGATCATGGACGCGGCCAGGATGGGGACGCCGATGAGTCCGAGCATGCTCGCGAGCGCGCTGCACCTGAGCGCGTCGGCGACGACGTCGGTGCTGGACCGCCTGGAGCGGGCGGGGCACCTCTACCGGGACCGGAGCGCGACCGACCGGCGCAAGGTCGAACTTCGGATGCACGACCAGGCCCGGCAGATCGGCGCCGAGTTCTTCCTGCCGCTCGGCGAGAGCTACGCCGCCGCGTGGCGGGACATGGGGGAGGACGAGCGGCGGACGGTCGCCCGGTTCCTGCGGGGCAGCATCGCCGCGACCGTGGAGGTCCGCGGTCGCCTGGCGCACTAACGGGCCACTCGGACTGCGGTGCGCGCATTCCCCGGGAACACTCGGGGAATGCGATGTGTGGTGCTCGGGGCGACCGGTTACGTCGGCGGACGGCTGGTGCCGCAACTGCTCGACGCGGGCCACGAGGTCCGGGTGGTGGCCCGTTCCCCGGAGAAGGTGGCCGAGGAGCCGTGGCGTGACCTCGTCGAGGTCGAACGCGGCGACGTCACCGATCCGCCGTCGATAGCGACGGCGCTGACCGACTGCGAAGTCGTCTACTACCTCGTGCATTCCTTGTCACGCAAGGACTTCGTCGAGGTCGACCGCGAGGCGGCGCGGACCGTCGCCGAGGCCGCGAAGACGGCGGGCGCGCGACGGCTGGTGTACCTGGGCGGCATCGTGCCGGACGACGAGGAACTGTCGCCGCACCTGGCGTCCCGCGCCGAAGTGGGCCGCGTTCTGCTGGACTCCGGCGTGCCCGCCATCGTCCTGCAGGCCGCGGTGATCATCGGCTCGGGCTCGGCGAGCTTCGAGATGCTGCGCTACCTGACCGAGCGGCTCCCCGCGATGGTCACCCCGCGCTGGGTGCGCAACCGCATCCAGCCGATCGCCATCCGCGACGTGCTGCACTACCTGGTGCACGCCGCCGAACTGCCGTCCGAAGTGAACGGCGCCTTCGACATCGGCGGACCCGACGTCCTGACCTACGTGGACATGATGCGGCGCTACGCCGTGGTCGCCGGACTGCCGAGGCGGGCCGTCGTGCCCGTGCCGGTGCTGACCCCGTGGCTGTCCGCCCAGTGGGTCAACCTGGTCACGCCCGTGCCGAAGTCGATCGCCGTACCGCTGATCGAATCGCTCGTGCACGAGGTCGTCTGCCACGACCACGCGATCGCCGAGCACATTCCGGACCCGGAAGCGGGCCTGACGCACTACGAACACGCCGTCGAACTGGCGTTGACCCGGATCCGCAACGCCGACGTGCCGACCCGCTGGTCGGACGCGTCGACGGCGTCCGCGCCCTCGGATCCGCTGCCGAGCGACCCGGACTGGGCGGGCGGGACCGTCTACGAGGACAAACGCGAGCAGCGGACCGACGCCTCGCCGGAAGCGCTGTGGGACGTCATCGAGTCCATCGGCGGGGAACACGGCTGGTACTCGTTCCCGCTGGCGTGGTCGGTCCGCGGCTGGGCCGATCGGCTCGTCGGTGGAGTCGGGCTGCGTCGCGGACGGCGGGATCCCCGGCGGCTGCACCTCGGCGAAGCGCTGGACTGGTGGCGCGTCGAGTATCTCGACCGGCCGCGCATGCTGCGGTTGCGGGCGGAGATGAAGCTGCCGGGGCGCGCCTGGCTCGAACTCAGCGTCGAGTCCGATGAGGACGGTGCGACGGTCTACCGGCAGCGGGCGGTGTTCGAGCCGCACGGGCTGGCCGGGCACGCGTACTGGAAGGGGATCGCGCCCTTCCACGGGATCGTCTTCGGTGGCATGGTCCGCAACATCACCGGTGCCGCGCAAGGCGAGGCCTGAGCCCTCGTGAGTGGTAAGGACGGTTATTGAGGGGTAGGGCAAACGTGCCGGGTTGGTGAAGGGGACTTTCGTCGCATCGCATGCGGGGAAGGTTCCCTTCGCGTCGCGTTCCGGTGTGTCCCCAACGCCACATTGGGGACACACCTCAACGACATGACACGTTGGCCCTACCCGCCAATAACCGTCCCTACCACTCACGAGTACGGGACCAGGCCGTGGTCAAGGCCTGAGTGCCTTCATGGTCTCGTCGACGCTCTTCCTGACCCTGGCCTTCATGTCCTCTTCCGTCGAGGGCCAGCCGGCGGCTTCTCGCGCGTAGCCGCTCCCGGAGACGGTGAGCACCAGCGAGCCGTGCCTGACGTTGTACTTGTAGAGCCAGAGTTCGTCCACGGTCCAGGGCTTCTTGTCGTCGTGCTGCCGGTAGAGGTACGCGGCGGAGCCGAGGCCCTCGATGTCGGACAAGGTGATGTCGGTGCCGGGACCCGAGCGCTCACCATCGCCCTTCCGGAAGTCGTCGTACATGGCCTTCGCGGCGGGCTCGCCCGACGGGTGGATCGCGATGAAGGTCGAGAGCGTGGCGTAGCCGCCGGAACCGTCGAATTCCATCTTGCAGCTCCCGCCGCCGAGTCCCGGGACGAGCTCGCTCGGTGTTTTCGACGCCGTGGCGTGGGTGAGCGCTTCGAAATCCGCCGGGTTCACCGCCCCGCACGCGTCGCCGCCGAGCCGGTACGCGGGTGGCGGCTCGGGTTCGGCGGAGCATCCGGCGAGAAGGACGGCGGTGAGCGTCACGGCGAGCGCTCCACGGCGGCTGGCGGGCATGACCGGATGGTGGCAACGGGTTCACCGGCCCATGAGGGCATTTGTGCCCGGCGCGGTGACCAAGGGTGTCCGGCCCGTATGGGATCGTGAGCGGATGAGGATCTTGCTCGTCGAGGACGAGCGACGGCTGGCCGAATCGCTGCGGGCGGGCCTGAGCGCCGAGGGCTACGCCGTGGACGTCGCGCACAACGGCCGCGACGCGCTCTGGTACGCCGACGAGCATCCCTACTCCGCGATGATCCTCGACATCATGCTGCCCGGGCTCAACGGCTACCGCGTCTGCCGGAAGCTGCGCGAACGCGGCGACACCACCCCGATCCTCATGCTGACCGCGAAGGACGGCGAGGACGACGAGATCGAGGCACTGGACACCGGCGCCGACGACTTCCTGCCGAAGCCGTTCTCCTACGGCGTCCTGCTCTCCCGGCTGCGGGCGCTGATCCGGCGCGGGGGAGCGACTCGGCCGGGCACGCTGCGGCTCGGCGACCTCGAACTCGACCAGGCGAGTCACACCTGCCGTCGTGGCGTCGCCGAGATCTCGTTGACCACCAAGGAGTTCGCCTTGCTCGCGTATCTCATGAAGCGGCAGGGCGAGGTGGTCACCAAGGCCGAACTGCTGGAGAACCTCTGGGATTTCGCGGCGTCGGCGACCGCGAACCTGGTCGAGGTCCACATGAGCGCGCTGCGGCGCAAGATCGACCTGCCGTTCGGGGCGGAGACGATCCGGACGGTCCGCGGCGCCGGCTACCACGTGGTGGGCTCCGGTGCCTAAAGCGTGGAAGTCGACCCGTTTCCGGGTCGCGATGACCGCCTTCCTGGCGTCGATCATCGCTCTGGCGGTCGTTTCGGCGTGGCTGGTGCTCGATGCCCAGAACCGGCTGGGCAACGGTGCCGCGCAGGTGGCGAGAGAGCGCGCGGCCGCGGTCGTCCAAGTGTTGAACACCGGGGCCGCCCCGGCCGATCTGCGGCTCCTGGTGCAGGCTTCGATCTACGAGGTGACCACCCAGACCGGCGAGCGGGTCGCGTCCTGTCCCGGCCTGCGTTTCGGGACGATCGTCCCTGACGGGGGCTTCGAGTACGGCGACAGTGTCCAGAACCTCAAGCCTGGCGCCGTCGACCTCGCCGGCAAGGAATCCATCGGCTGCACGAGTGCGCTCGGGGAGGATCCCGAAGGAAACGGACTCCGGCTGCACGTGGCGGCCACTGTGAGCGGGGACAGCAAGTACCGGATCTACGGTGCGGCCATCGTCGACGAGTCCGGGCAAGCGGCTCTCGATTCGGTGCGTGTGACACTGCTAGCTGGAGTACCCGTGATCGCGCTGCTGATCGGGGCGATCGCGTGGTTCGCGGTCCGTCGGTCGCTGCGCCCCGTGGAGGCGATCCGCTCCGAGGTCGCGGAGATCGGCGCGCACGACCTCTCCCGCCGGGTCCCGGCGCCGGACAGCGCCGACGAGATCGCCAAGCTGGCGGAAACGATGAACACGATGCTCGCCCGCCTGGACACCGCGGTCACCCGGCAGAGCCGGTTCACCTCGGACGCGTCGCACGAACTCCGCACGCCGCTGGCCTCGCTGCGGACCCAGCTGGAAGTGCTGCTCGCGCATCCGGACCGGCTCGACTGGCGCGAAGCCTGCCGCAACGCGCTCCTCGACATCACCCGGTTGCAGGACCTCGTCGGCGATCTCGTGCTGCTCGGCAAGCTGGACAACGCGGGACCGGCACGGCTCACGCCGGTGCGGCTGTCCGAAGTGGTCGAATCCTGTCTCTCCGGACGACAGAACGTCCGTGCCGAGATCGACGGCGACCCGACGGTCCTCGGCAATCGCGGCCGGCTGGAACGGTTACTGCGCAACCTGGTGGACAACGCGCAGCGCCACACCAGTACCGGCGTTGGAGTAGAACTGTCCACAGTGGATGGATTCGCCGTGCTGACGGTCACCGACGACGGACCCGGCATCCCCGCCGAGGACCGCGAGCGGGTGTTCGACCGTTTCGTGCGCTTGGACGACGGACGAGCGCGTGACGACGGTGGCGCGGGCCTCGGGCTGGCGATCGTCGCCGAGATCGCCCAGGCGCATGGCGGCACCGTCGAGGTCGCCGACCACGATGGCGGAGCCCGCCTCGTCGTCCGCCTGCCCTTGGCGGACGCTCCAAGCTGAAGACGTCTTCAGCTTCCTTAAGCTTCGGTTCAGCGTCCCGGCCCGAACCTGTGGGCCATGTCCGATCTCTCGCGTCGCTCCTGGTGGCGGCCCCTCGGCCACGCCGAGTACTTGGCCTCGTCGTGGTTCCCCGGGCTCACCGGCGTGCGCGCGCTCGCAGCCGTGGCCGTCGTGTTCTTCCACTACGGAGGTCCCGTCATGGACCGCCTGCAGGGGTGGATCGCCGTGCAGTTGTTCTTCGTGCTGTCCGGCTTCCTGATCACCACGCTGGCGCTGCGCGAAGAAGGCCGCACCGGCCGGATTTCGCTGCGCGGGTTCTACGTGCGCCGGGTCTTCCGGATCATGCCGGTGTACTTCCTGCTCCTGGCGCTGACCACGCTCGCGGTGCTGCTCGGCGGCACGTACCAGAGCAGCAGGCTCGCCGACGCCATGCCGTACTACCTCGTCTTCGGCAACGAGCTCGTCGATTACAACACGCCCTACCCGACGTCGTGGTCGCTGGGCGTGGAGGAGAAGTTCTACCTGGTCTGGCCCGCGCTGCTGGTGCTGACGTCGTTCGCGCGGAGTGGGAAGACGGCGTTGCGCCTGCTGCTGGGCGTGTCGGCCGTCCTCGGAGTGGTGCTCTTCGCGCTGCCGCTGGCTCCGTCGCACACCTGGGCGAGCCTTTCGGTGCACTACTGCTCGCTGGTCATCGGCTGCCTGCTGGCGATGACGCTCCACCATCCCCGCGGGTTCGCCCTGGTGCGGCCGCTGACCAGCCCGGTCGTCGCCACGGCGATCGGCTGCGGGTTCGTCGTGCTGCAGTTCTCCGTCGGCCCGCTGGCCAAGGCACTGGGCGGGCACTGGCAGTTCGTGGTCCCGGTCTACGCGGCGGGCTCGGCACTGCTGCTCGTGGCCGTCGTCTCGCCGGGCCCGGTCCGGAACCTGCTTTCCAGCAGGCCGCTGACCTTCGTCGGTGATCGTTCGTACGCGTTGTACCTGGCCCAGACCGGAGCGGCCGGTGTCACGGGCTGGCTGTTGCCCAGCGGGATCGCCAAGGCCGCGGCGACCACCGGTGTCGCCCTGCTGTTCGCCTGCGCGCTGGGCCGGTGGGTCGAACGACCCGCCATCGCCTACGGCCGGAAGCTGCTCGAACGCCGAACGCCCGCCGGACCTCGGGTGGAGGCCGCGGCGGGCGCGGGGTGAACGGATCCGTCGTCAGTGGTGCGCGGCCGCCGGGGTGGCACCGGCGCTCTTCTTGACCAGCAGCGAACCGAGGAACGCGGCCACACCGACGCAGCCGCCGACCATGAACGCGGCGCGGATCCCCGTCGCGTCGGGGCTGGCCATCCCGGGTGTCGCTGTGCTCGCCGTGGCCACCGCGATGAACACGGCGGTGCCGAGCGCGCCGGCGAGCTGCTGCAGGGTGGAGAGGATCGCGCTGCCGTGCGGATAGAGGTTCTCGGGCAGCGAACTGAGCGACTCGGTCATCAGCGGCGTCATCATCAGGCCGAGCCCGGACATCAGGAGGACGTGGATGGCGATGACCGCGACCAGCGGTGAGTCCGCGCCGAGCAGCGCGAACAGCCACAGCGAGACGGCCATCGCGGCCGCGCCGGGGATGACCAGGGGCCGGGGGCCGAAGCGGTCGTACAGCGCGCCGACCGGACGGCCGAGCAGCCCGAGGGCCAGACCGCCGGGAAGTACCGCGAGCCCGCTGACGAACGTGGTCGTGTGCAGGACGGTCTGCAGGTACAGCGGAAGCAGGATCGCCGCGGCGCCTAGCAGGCACATGAACAGCAGCGCCGTCAGCACCAGCGAGACGACGAAACTGCGATGCGTGAACGGGCGCAGGTCCAGCAGCGCGCGGTCTTCCTTCTGCAGGCGCAACTGGCGCCAGGTGAACACCGCGAGAGACACGACCCCGACGACGATCGGCACCCACGGCGGCACCGGCTGGTGCCCGCCCGCCGACTCGCCGGACGTCGAGAGGCCGTACAGCACGCCGCCGAAACCGAGGGCGGACAAGATCACCGACAGGACGTCGAGCGGCACCTTGCGGGTGTCACTGTCCAGCCGCAACCGCAGCGCGCCGACCGCCAGCGCGGCGAGCGAGAGCGGCAGCACGATCCAGAACATCCAGCGCCAGCCGAGCGAGGAGAGCACCGCGCCGCCGATGGTCGGGCCGATGGCGGGGGCGACCGCGATGACGATGGTGATCGTGCCCATCGTGGCGCCGCGCTTCTCCACCGGGACCAGGCGCATGACCGTGGTCATCAGCAGCGGCAGCATCACCGCGGTACCGCACGCCTGGATGACCCGGCCGGTCAGCAGGAGCGCGAAGCCCGGGGCGAGCGCGCTGACCAGGGTTCCGGTGCTGAACAGCGTCAGCGAGGCGAGGAAGACCTGGCGAGGGGTGAACCGTTCGAGCAGGAACCCGGTGATCGGGATGACGACCGCCATGGTGAGCAGGAAGCCGCTGGTCAGCCACTGCACGGTGGTCGTCGGGACCTTGAGGTCGACGGTCAGGTCACGCAGCGCGACGCTCAGGATGGTCTCGTTGAGGATCATCACGAACGCGGAGAGGACCAGGACCCCGATCAGGAGCCCGGCGCGCGCCGGTGCCCGTTCCTGGTCGTGGGTGGTTTCGGGCAGGGTCTCGGTCATCTGTGTGGGGCTCCTGGAGGGGCACGGTTCCGCGTGGACGGCCTTCGGCGCCGTCAACGATGGCGGCGAAGGCGAAATCGATTCGTCGTTCAGTCTGCCTGTGCAAGTCGGTGCCTGTCACGTTTATTTCCGTAGTGAGTACGGTCACTGCGTCGCGGGAGGTGTCGGAACCGCACGGCAGCGGAACGGAATCCCGGTGTCACCACGATAAAATTCGTGCCGTGACCAGAGCGATCGCGGCTGATCAATGGCAATCGGTACGGCGCGCTTACCGGGTGACGGGCGCGAGGTTCGCGGAAATGGTGTCCGGTGTCCCGGATCCGGACGCGATGGTCACCGCGGAGTGGACGGTGGCCGACACCGTCGCCCACGTCGCGTTGATCGCGAAGATGTACACGACGCTCGTGCGGCCGGGCACGGCCTCGCTGCTGGACGCCCGCGGGCAGGGTCAGGTCGAGAAGACCACTGTGGACACAGTTTCCGTATTGAACACCATGGTGTTACGGGATCTTCCGGAACGCGACATCGGTGTGTTGATCACCGGACTGCTCGCGGACATCGAAGAAGTGCTGCGGGTGACCGAGGACGCCGACCCGGCGACCCCACTGGACTGGCTCGGTGACTCGAAGGTTCCCTTGGCGGGCGTCCTCGCCCATTTGGTCAACGAACTCCAGATCCACGGCTGGGACATCGCCGAGGCGCTGAAGCTGCCGTGGACGATCCCGCCGGGTGACGCGGCGCTGTTCTTCGATCTCTTCATGGTCGGCGTGCTGACCCATGACACCGGGCATCTTCTCGACACCGACGAACCGCCGCGGGAAAGGCGGATCGCCGTGGCGTTCCGCTCGCCGTACACGACCCCGGTCGTGCTGGTGCTGCACCGGGGCCGGGTCACAGTCGAGGAACCCGGTGGGCCGGTCGACGCGCGGATCTCGTTCGACCCGCCGTCGCTGAACCTGATGATGTTCCACCGGGTCGGCCGAGTGCGCACCGCGCTGAAGCGCAAGATCGTCGTCAGCGGTCCCCGGCCGTGGCTGTTGCCCGCTTTCCTGCGGGTCGTGCGTCTGCCTTAGCGCGAAGTTCCGTGAAGGACTCCTTGAGGGACCCAGAGTCCCTCAAGGAGTCCTTCACGGAACTTCCTAGAGCGTCAGCGACCAGGTGTCGAGTACCCCGGTGTCACCGGGGCCGTAGTCGGTGACCCGCAACTGCCACTTCCCGCCCGCCGGGGACGACGCGCCGGGCACCGAGAACGTCCGGGCGCCGCTCCAGGCCGTGCACACGGAACCGCCGCTGTACTTGAGCGGGTAGGCCTTGCCCTTCGGGTCCAAGAGCGTCACGCCGAGGTCCTCGGCGCAGGTGTGCCGGATCGTCACCGAGATCCCGAGCGACGTCGAGGCCTGCCCGGTGAGGGTCGAGGTCACCGGGCTGAACACCTGCTGATGGTCGCGGATCGCGAAGTCGGTGTCGTTGCTCAGGGTCCGGACGCCGCCGTTGCCGGGCGCCGTCTTGGCGGACACGACACCGCTCGCGGGCGACACGTTCCCGGCCGCGTCACGGGCCTTCACGGTGAAGCTGTAGGAGGTGTCCGGGGCGAGTCCGGTCACCGTGGCGCTGGTGCCGGCAACGGACGTCGCGAGCGCCGAGCCGTTGTAGACGTCGTAACCGGTGACACCGACGTTGTCCGTCGCGGCGTCCCAGGCCAGCGAGACGCTGTTCGACGTCGTGCCGCTGGTCCGCGCGTTGCCGGGGGCGGTCGGCGCCGTCGTGTCGCCGCCACCGCCGGTCACCAGCGTGAGGTTCCACTTGTTCAGCGCTTCGATCACCGGCTGGAAGAGGGACATGTCCCCGTCGCTCGGGTTCTCCACGCACTTCGACGGGCCGCCGTCGTGCAGGCCGACCGCCTTGGTGCCGAGTAGCCAGCCGCCGCCCGAGTCGCCGCCGAGCGAACACGCCGTCGTCCAGGTCAGGTCCTCGATGATCAGCCCGCCGCCGTAGTCGACGGCCTTGTGCGTGTACTTCACCTCGCCGCACTTCCACTTCGACGTGTTCCCGGAGTGACAGACCCGGTCGCCGACCATGGCCTCGGCCGAACCCGTGACCGTGACGGCGGGTTCGCCCCAGGTGTTGACCGCCGCCGAGAGTTCCCAGCCGGACTGTGTCGCCGCGACCACGCCCATGTCGCCTTCGCGGGCGTTGACGCTGCGCGTCCCGCCGACGTTCGACGTGCCGATCCGGTTCTGCTGACCCGACGCGCCGTAGGCGGCTTGGTCACGGTCGTTCGTGCAGTGCCCGGCGGTGAGGAAATGCTTGGCGCCCGCCGAATCGGTCGCGCCGAAGCCGACCGAACAGTTGCTCTCGCCGCCCGGCCACCACGGGTTGCCGGTTTGGATCGTGCCGGCCTGCTGCGCGGGTGAAGACCCGGTTTCCGTGATCCGCACGCCGAGAGTCCTCGCCCGGGAAAGGAAACTCTCGGTCTCGGTGGTCTTGCGGCCGCGGTCGACCGAGACGCCGACCTCGTTGTTCCGAACGTCGACGCCCCAGCCGAACACGCCGGGTACGCCGTCGCCGACCAGCGCGCGGACGGCCTCGTCCGTGCGGTCGAGATCGGCCTTGGTCCGGGACACCAGTCGCGGTTCGGCGCCGGCGGCCCTGGCCGCGTCGGCGTCCGTCGCGTTCGTGACGGCCAAGGTCAGCTTGCCCGCGGCCGCGTCGAACCATTGCCCGGCTGTGCGGGCGCGCAGTCCGTCCGGGAGCGACGCCGCCAGCCGGTGGGCTTCGTCCTGGGCGGCCAGCTGGGACTTCGCTTCGGACACGGTGAGCCCGAACGCGGCCGCCACCCCGTTCACCTCGGCGTCCGGATGGACCGGAGCAGGTGGTGTCGCGGCCTGAGCCGCCGGGCTGAGCCCCAACGCGGCCAAGGCGACGAGACTCAGATAGGAAAGCACTCGCATGCGCACTCCTTCAATCGAAAAGGTGGTGCGCAGACGGTAAATCCCTCACCTCCCGGAATTGTAGGCCCGCGAGTCGTTAACACTTAAGAGTCCCAATCCCATTCGAAACCGAACCGGCCAGGGCCGAAATTCAGTGCGACACCGTGCACGGAATCGCTGCCCGGCTGGACTTCCGTCCACTCCGCGGGCTGCCCGTCCTGTTCGGAATAGCGGCGGCAGCGTGCCGGAAGAAGGCCGGGGGAGAAGTGGACCTCGAGTACGTATTCCCGGGCGGGCAGCCGGAATTTGCGTTCGTAGTTGGTCGCGTGCGGGAACGGTGCGCAGTTCACCAGAGTGTGCTCCGTGATGACCGTTTCGCCTTTCGCGAGCGGCCGTTCGAAGAGCAATTCCATCACGAGCAGACCGTCTTCGGGGCGGTGCACGCTCCGGCCGGGCCGGCAGCCCCGTAGCGAGGTCACCGCGGGCAGCGGCCGGTCGTGCTCGTCGATGTGGACGATCATCACCCAGCGATCCGGGCCGTCGGCTTCGGCGCGGAGCACCTGACGCGACCGGAACGCGAGCTCCTCCTGGCCGGGACCGACGGAGACGACGTCATGCTGGCTGATCCTGGTCAGCCTTTCGTCCCACCGGGTGTCGACTTCGCTGATGGCCGCGTCGATCCGTGACCGGTCCGGCCAGTACCGGCCGATCTCCGGGAGACCGTCGGTGCGGGCGGGCCATCGGCCGCGTGCCCGCGGCGGTCCGAGCAACGCGGTCAGGCTCCCGGGCGGAACCTCCAGCACCCGTTCGAGGTGACGGAGTCCGAGCACGGAATCGCGGCGTTCCGGACGGCTGCGCCCGGACTGCCAGTAGCTGAGCGTCGCCGCGGTGATCGAGACGCCGCGAGCGCGGAGATGGTCACGCAGGCGTTCCAGGCTGAGGCCACGCACCCGGATCGCCTCGCGGAGCGCGTCGGCGAACGGCCCGTCGCGGAGCAACCGCTCGAACTCGGGCCGGGGTTCCGCTCCGCCGGAGATCACGCGACGAGCATAGAACCGGGCGACGGGTAATTGAACCGGTCAAGGCTCTGGCCAGGCCCTTAACCGTTAACAGGCGCTTCGAACCGGCGGCGTGCGTCGTCGATGTGGCCGAGGAACCGGTGCGTCCAGTCGCACATCCCGTCGACCGTCGCGCGCAGGCCGTGGCCCGCCTCGGTGAGGGTGTAGTCGACCCGCGGCGGCACGGTGGGATGCACCGTCCGCTCGATCAGGCCGTTGCGTTCCAGCATCCGCAGATTCTGGGTGAGCATCTTGTGGCTGATGCCCTCGATGTCGTTCCGGAGTTCGGTGAACCGCCGGGTGTCGTCGCCGACGGTCTCGATGATCAGGAGGGCCCACTTGTTGGCGATGTCGGAGAAGATCTCCCGCGCCAGCGAGTCGGCCCGCATCACGCCCGCGTCGTCCGTCTTGCCGCTGAGCTGCTTGGTCACCATCAGGTTCCCCAGTCACGAAAAAGTGCGTTCTTCCAGTTCGTCGCACACTCTCCTACAGTTCCTGGGTAACCACAAGTGACCAAGAAAAGGAGTACGGATGAGCATCACCCTGGTGAATCCGCCCGCACTGCCGGAGATCCCCGCGTACCGGCAGGTGTCGATCGCGACCGGGTCGAAGCTGGTCTTCATCGCGGGGCAGGTCTCCTGGGACGCGGACGGCGTCGTGGTCGGCGAAGGCGATCTCGCCGCTCAAGTCGAACAGTGCTACCTGAACATCGCCACCGCGCTCGCCGAGGCCGGCGCCACCTTCGACGACGTCGCGAAGATGACCGTCTACGTCGTCGACTGGACTCCGGACAAGCTCGCGCTCTTCCTCGAAGGCGTGGACCGGGCCGCCGCGAAGCTGGGTGGCACCCCGGTCCCGCCGGGCACGCTGATCGGTGTCGCGGCACTCGACGTGCCCGAGCACCTGGTCGAGGTCGAGGCGACCGCGGTCATCGACTGACCCTCACTGACCGCGCGCGGCACGCCAGATCGGGCTGTCGACGTAGTGGTTGTCGTACTGCTTCGACGACGCGGCGATCTCGGACGGGTCGGCTTCACCGCGAGCGACCCTGTCGAGAAGCCGGTAGTAGTCGAAGCGGGCCATGCCGGGGGTGAAGGTCACCAGGACGTCGGCGTCCGAGCCTGCCTCGGGCCCGAACGCGTGCGGAACCTGGGGCGGAACGGCGAGGAAGTCGCCCTTCTCCAGCGTGTGCAGGGTTTCGTCGACGAGAACCTGGAGTTTTCCTTCCAGGACGAAGAAGAACTCGGTCGCGCGGGTGTGGAAGTGGGCCGGGGTGCCGAAGACGCCGTCCTTAAGGGTCGCGCGGTTCGCGGTGAAGCCCCCGTCGGTGATGTCCGAGTCCGCCAGCAGGGTGATGTCGCTGCCCGGCGCGTCGCTGACGATCTCGGCGTCGGCGGCCCGGAGGAGGATGGGGTCGAACATGGTGAAGTCTCCCTTGGTTTTCCGTGTTCAGCAGGCTCGCTGACAGGACAAGCTTCTCCTGGGACCCCGGCTTGATCAATGCGGAAAGCCGCAAAGATCGATAATGGGGAAGTTATCGATCGATGCGGCCGGTCACCAGGACAGCGCGCTTCGCTGGGCGGGAACGGTCGCGCCGAGTTCGGCCGAGAACAGCCGCATGAGCGGAGGGAGCCGGTAAGTGTCCCGCTCGCCCCATTCGGCGAGCCCGAGGTCGACCAGGCGATCCAGCGCGGCCTCGGCCTTCAGTGGGCACGTGTCGAGGACGGTGGCGGCCCGGCCGGTGCTGCACACCTCGAACCCGGGCCTGCCGAGCAGGCGGAACGCGGCTGTGGCCAAGGGATCCCCGCCCGCCGTGATCGGCAGGGACGCCGACGAGTACAGCGCGCGCAGCGACTCCCCGCCGAAGCCGAGTTCGTCCAGCCTGCTCTCCTCGGGGGCGAGCCGGTGCGCGAGCCAGGACAACGGCCGGTTCGGCCGGTTGGCCAGGATGGTGCCCGCGATCCGCAGCGCGGCCGGGATCCCGTGGCAGTACCGCACGATCTCCGCCGCCGCACCGGGTTCGCCGTCCACTTTGGACCGCCCGGCCAGTCCGGCCAGCAGGTCGAGTCCGTCCTCATCGGACAGCCTGCCGAGCGCGACCTGGTCGGCGCCGTCCAGCATCAACGGTGAGCGGCTGGTGATCAGCACCGCGCACGAACCCGTCGCCGGGAGTAGGGAGCGGAGTACGGCGGATCCGGTCGCGCCGTCGAGCACCAGCAGCACCGCGCGGTGGGCGAGGTGCGAGCGGAGCACGGCGGCGGCCTCGTCCTCCTCGCGCGGGATGTCCGCGGCGGGAAGGCCGAGATGTCGCAGCAGCCGGGCCGGAAGCCGGGAATCCGGACCGTTGGCGCTCAGGTCGACGTACAGCTGCCCGCCGGGGAACCGCCCGCCCGCCCGATGTGCCACTTCCAGGACCAGCGCGGTCTTCCCGATGCCGCAGGGACCGTGCACCACCGCGACGTTCGGCCCGGCCCGGTCGGCCCCGGTGAGCAGCGCGGTCAGTTTCGCGGTGTCCCCGGCCCGTCCGGCGAACGACCGGCACCGCACCGGAAGTTCGCGCGGCGTCGCCGGTTCGGGCGCGGTGACGGCGCAGGCGGAAACCGTGGTGAGCCGGGGATCGCGGTCCAGCATCGCCCGATGGAGTTCGGCCAGATCCGGCGACGGTTCGAGACCGAGACGGTCCGCGAGCACCCGGCGACAGTCGGTGTAGACGGCGAGCGCTCCCGCCGGATCTCCGGACCGATACAGAGCGGTCATCAGATGCGCCCACAACCGCTCCCGCAGCGGATGTTCGGCGACGAACTCGCGCAGCGGCGCGATCACCTCGCGGTGTTCGCCGAGCCGGAGCCGGGCGTCGAGATGGTCTTCGGCGACCGAAAGCCGTAGCTCCTCGACGGGTGCGATCGACCCGGCGAGCGCCTCGTTGTCGGCGAGGTCTTCCAACGCCGCGCCACGGCAGGCCGAAAGCGCCTCACCGAGATGGCGGACAGCGGCGGCGTGATCACCGCGTGCGAGCGCCGCCCGGCCGGCCCCGGCTCGCTCGGTGAACACGTGAAGATCCAATTCTCCTTGGCGCAGCAGGATTTCGTAACCCGAAGCGCGGCCGGATATCCGTTCCCCCGGAAGCACGCTCCGGAGCCGGTTCGCGTAGGTGCGCAGGTTGGCGACCGCGGAAAGCGGCGGTTCGTCTCCCCACAACGTCTGGAGCAGCCTGCGGATCGGGACCGTCCGGCCGGGATGCAGCAGCAACGCGGCCAGAAGCGCACGCTGCTTCGCGGAGCCCAGCGCGATCGTCCCGCCTCCGGTGTGTACCTCGAGCCTCCCCAGAATCCTGAACTCGATCGACGTCACTCACACCTCTCCCGAGAGTTGGAGACAGAAACGTGAGACCCCCAAGCAGTTCTATCACCGACGACTTTGCCGGACGTTCACTTCGCGTTGGTGCACAGCAGGTACACGGCCGTGTGTATGCGCGCTATCCGCGTTCGTGTACCGGGCCTTCCTACGTTGGGCGCTGCCGACGCCACCCGGCGCGGAGGAAGTGAGGAGCGCGGAACATGCGCAAGACAGTCGAAAGGCTCAGCGACAAGCTGCTGGGCGTGTTCGTGGCCAAGGCGGACGTGGGCGCGGGCTGCCCGCCGGACCCGTACTACAAGCACTGCTACTGCCGTGAGCGCAGCGACTTCCGTCGCAACTGCTCCACGAACGGTGCCTGCAAGGAATTCTGCGGCGCCTGTTACGCCTTCCGGATCTGCGGAGGCTGATCGACGTCGTGGGTGGTGACCGGCGCCGTGCGCGCCGGTCACCACCCACCGCATCCCGCCCGTCCCTCTTCCTCCACTGGAGAACCCATGTCCATCCTGACCGCCGCCGTCGTGCTCGTCGGACTCCTGTGCGTATTGGACCTGCTGCTCAGCTTCGGCATCATCCGGAGGCTGCGCGAGCAGAACGAGGCTCTGAAGAACGTGCGACAGCAGGCTTTCCCGGAGCCGGACATCGCGCTGCCCGCGGGCGCCACCATCGGCGCCTTCTCCGCCGTCACGGTCGGCGGGACCGAGTTGTCCACTGCGGACATCGACGGTTCGCCCGCCCTCGTCGGCTTCTTCTCGCCCGGATGCGAACCGTGCAAGGAACGGATGCCCCAGTTCATCGAGTACGCCACCCGGTTCGAGGGCAAGGTGGTCGCGATCGCCGCCGGAAGCGAGGAGGAGACGGCCGACATGGTCGTGCGGCTCGGCGAGGTCGCCGAGGTGATCCTCGAACTGGACGGCGGTGTGGTGCACAAGGCCTTCGGTGCTTCCGGCTATCCCGCGCTCTGCCTGGTCGACGGCGACCGGACCATGCTGGCGAGCGGGTGGGAGATGTCGGCCCTGCCGACACCCGCGACGCTGTGAACACCTCCCTCGGCGCCCGCCGGGTCCTGCGACTGCTTTCGGCGGCGGCCCGGCTCACCCGGCGGGCCGCCCCGGTGGGCCTCCTGTTGTACTCGGTGTTGTCCCTACTCGGCGGGGTCGTGCCGATCGCGACCGCGTGGTGCACCAAGGTGCTTCTCGACGGGCTGGCCGCGGGCGAGGTCTGGCTGACGCTGCTCCCGTGGGCGGTCGCCCTGGCGGTCACCGGGCTCATGGTGGGGCTGCTCCCCGTCGGGACCGAGTACCTGAAGCAGCGGCTGGACCGTGCGGTGGCCGTCGTGACCATGGACCGGCTCTACCGGGCGATGGGCAAGCTGGCCGGGATCGCGCGGATGGAGGACCCGCGTTTCCGCGACAAGCTCCGGCTCGCGCAGCAGACCGGCCGCAGCGGGCCGGGGCAGCTCGTCGACGACGGGATCGGCTCGGTGCAGGCCGCCGTCACGTTGGGCGGTTTCCTCGGCACGCTGATCGTGATCAACGCGGGCATGGCCGTGATCGTGCTGCTGGCGGCGATCCCCGCGCTGCTCGCGAACCTGCGGCTGAGCCGCGCGAGGGCCCGCGTCCTGTGGTCGATCGCGCCCGCCGAGCGGCGCGAGGTGTTCTACGCCGACCTCCTGGCGAGCCTCGACGCGGCGAAGGAACTGCGCTTGCTCGGCCTCGGCGACCTCTTCCGGCGGCGCATGCTCGTCGAGCTGACCGCCGCCCACGCCGTCGTCGAAGGCCAGGACCGCCGGGACGCGCGGGTGCACGGGCTGCTGGCCGGGCTCACCGCGGCGGTCGCGGCGGGTGGCCTGGTCTGGGCGGTGTGGCTGGCCGCGCACGGCAGGCTTTCGCTCGGCGACATCGCCATCTTCGTGGCGTCGGTCGGTGGGGTGCAGAGCGCGCTCCAGACTCTTGTCGCCCGGCTGGCTTCGGCCCACCAGTCGACGTTGCTGTTCGACCACTACGACGAGATCGAGTCGCAGGGCCCGGATCTGCCCGTCCCGGCCGCACCCCGGCGGATCGGCGCGCTGCGTTCCGGCATCGAGCTGCGGGACGTCTGGTTCCGCTACGCCGAAGACCAGCCGTGGGTGCTGCGCGGGGTGAACCTGACCATCCCGCACGGCCGTTCGCTGGCCCTGGTCGGGCTGAACGGCGCGGGGAAGTCGACCGTGGTCAAGCTGCTGTGCCGGTTCTACGACCCGGGACGCGGAGCGATCCTGTGGGACGGCGTCGATCTGCGCGACCTCGACGTCGAGGACCTGCGCACGCGGATCGGCGCGGTCTTCCAGGACTACATGTGTTACGACCTCAGCGCCGCCGAGAACATCGGGCTCGGCGACGTGTCCGTGATGGACGATCGCGAGCGGGTCGTCGCGGCGGCCCGTCGCGCGGGCGCGGACGCCGTCGTGACCGGTCTCCCGCGTGGCTACGACACGTTCCTTTCCCGGATGTTCTTCGACGAGGCGGACCGCGACGACCCGGAGACCGGGGTGCTGCTCTCGGGAGGGCAATGGCAGCGGCTCGCGCTGGCGCGGGCCTTCCTGCGCGATCGCCGGGACCTGATGATCCTGGACGAGCCGAGTTCGGGACTCGACGCGGAAGCCGAGCACGAGGTGCACAGCAGCCTGCGCCGTCACCGGGAGGGCGCGACCAGTGTGCTGATCTCGCACCGTCTCGGCGCGGTCCGGGACGCGTCCGTGATCGCGGTGCTCGCCGAGGGGCGGGTCGCCGAACTGGGTTCGCACGACGAATTGATCGCCTCGGGCGGGGCGTACGCGAGGCTCTTCCGCCTGCAGGCTTCGGGTTACGACGAGGTGGTGTCCCAGTGATTTACGTGGTCCTCGCGGTGGTCGTCCTCGGCCTCGCATGGTTGCTGACCTTGCGCCGGCGGCTGCTCGTGGTGACGGTGCACGGGGTGAGCATGGAGCCCACCTACGTGGCGGGTGATCGGCTGCTGGTGCGGCGGTCCCGGCTGGAGCGGGTGCGGACGGGGCAGATCGTCGTGGTGCAGGGCGGTCCCGGGAAACCGGGCGATCCGACCGCCGGACGGCTGGTGAAACGCGCGGTGGCGGTGCCCGGCGATCCGGTGCCGCCGCACATCCCGGTGGCGGATCCGGTGGTGCCGCCGGGGAATCTGCTGGTGCTGGGCGACAATCCGGCCCGCAGCAACGATTCCCGGCGGCTCGGCTACATCCCGGCGGACGCGCTTATCGGCGTCGTGCTCAGGCCGATCGGGCAGCGGTGAACCACGTCGCCGCGTTCGCGGCCGTCCTTTGTGGACTGGTGCTGGCGGCCTCGTCCGCAGGCAAGGTGCGGGGCAAGGGGGCGTACGCCGAGTTCGTCGCGTCGGTGCCCGCGTTCGGCGTCCCGGCGCGCTGGGCCCGGTGGTTCGCGGCGATCACCCTGGCCGCCGAATTCGCGATCGCCGCGCTCCTGCTCCCGGCCGCCGGGCTGATCGTCGCCGGTGCCGTCGCGGGCCGGTGGCTCGCTCTCGCCGGTCTGGTGCTCGCGTTCGGGCTGTTCGGCGTGCTGACCGCCGCCGTGTGGCGCGCGGTGGCGCGCCGGACCGGTGCGGTATGCCGTTGCTTCGGTCCGGCGCGCACCGCGCTCGCGTATCGGCACGTGGTGCGCAACGTGCTTCTCCTGCTGGCCGCCGCGTCCGGTGCCCTGGCGATGTCCGGCTTGGACGGCGGAGAGCCGGTGGGACTGGCCCTCGCCTCGGCCCTCGGCGCTGTCGGGGCGGTCGCGGTGATCCGGTTCGAGGACCTGGCGGAGCTGTTCGCGGGGCCGGTTCCCGAGACGCGCTGAACGTCGTGGGTCGTCAGGTGGCGAAAACCTGCGAGTCGTCGGCGAAGGCCTTGAACTCCAGTGCGTTGCCCGCCGGGTCCAGCAGGAACATCGTCCACTGCTCGCCGGTCTGGCCTTCGAACCGGACGTAGGGCTCGATGACGAACGAGGTGTCCGCCGCGCGCAGCCGGTCGGCCAGCTTGCGGAACTCCGGCACGGTGAGGATCAAACCGAAGTGGGGCACGGGCACGTCGTGTCCGTCGACGGGGTTGTGGATCCGCTGCGGCCGCTCCGGCGCGAGATGCGTGACGAACTGGTGGCCGTGGAGGTTCCAGTCGATCCACTTGTCGGAACTGCGGCCCTGTTCGAGGCCGAGGACCTCGCCGTAGAAGGTGCGCGCGGCGGCCAGGTCGTCGACGGGCATGGCGAGGTGGAAGCGGGGGATGGGAGAGTCGAGAATGCTCATGTCGCAATGTTAACATTAGGACAAAGTGAGGTCGAGGTGCTCGTCGCTACTATCGGGCGTTCCAGTGGAGGGGATGACGATGAGCGAACCCGGCAGGGTGGTGCCGGCGCGGCGTCGCGGGCTGGCGGACGAGGTCGCCGACCGGGTTCGGGACGCCATCTTCGGCGGCGCCTATCCGCCTGGTGCGCAGTTGCGCGAGGTCGAGCTTTCCGCCGCGCTCGGTGTCAGCCGCGGGCCGGTGCGTGAAGCGCTGCTCAAGCTGGAGCGCGAGGGCCTGGTCCGCAGCGAATGGCATCGCGGCGCGATCGTCACGACACTGTCCGATGTGGACGTCGCCGAGCTCGACAGTCTCCGGTCGGCGCTGGAGCAGCTGGCGGTTCGGCTGGTGGTCGCGAAGGCGTCGGACGCGGACCTGGCCGTGATCGACGAGGTCGTCGAGCGGATGGACCGGGCGCGCGACGAGCACGAGATGGTCCGCTGCGACATCGACTTCCACGACGCGGTCTACGCGGCTTCGGGTCATCGGCGGCTCGTCGAGGCGTGGCAGGCCATCCGGTCGCAGGTGCACCTGTTCCTGCTGACCCGGATCGGCGTGAACGCCGAGGGCTACCTCGCGGGCATCCCGGAGGAGCACCGGCGACTGGCTTCGGCTCTTCGGGAGCGCGACGGCGAAAAGGCGCTCGAACTCTTCGCCGCGCATCGCGGGCAGGCCCTGGACGTGCTCACCGGGAAGTGATCGTGGCGCCGGGCTGCCCGCGTCTGCGATGATCACTCACGGGAAGCGGCGCTGACCTGGTAATCGCTCACTCGCGATCGCCGGAGCACCAATCGGCGTCAGGGTCTTGACGGCAGGGTGGACCAAGGCTTAACTCAAGCCCTGAAATAAGGCGTGTCCCGGGTCACACGGGGCGCGGCTTGGCCACTCACCCCGAGGACCATCGATGCGAATCGGAAAGATCGCTCCCGCGCTCGTCCTGGCGCTGGCGGCCGCCACCACGGCGGCTTGCGGCGGCGGCGACACGTCGTCCAGTGCTCCCAAGGAGCTCGTGTACTGGGCGTCCAACCAGGGCACCAGTCTCGACAACGACAAAGCCGTCCTGCAGCCCGAACTCGACAAGTTCGAGAAGGCCTCCGGGATCAAGGTCAAGCTCGAGGTCGTCCCGTGGACGGATCTGCTCAACCGGATCCTCGCGGCCACCACCTCCGGCAAGGGGCCGGACGTGCTCAACATCGGCAACACCTGGTCGGCCTCGTTGCAGGCGACCGGGGCGTTCCTGCCGTTCGACGACGCCGCGCTGGAGAAGGTCGGCGGCAAGTCGCGGTTCCTCGGCCCGTCGCTGGCGGCCACCGGGGCGAGCGGGCAGCCGCCGGTCGGCGTGCCGCTCTACGGCCAGGCGTACGGCCTGTACTACAACAAGAAGCTCTTCTCGGAGGCCGGCATCACCAAGCCGCCTGCCACCTGGGAAGAGCTCGTCGAGGACGGCAAGAAGCTCACCAAACCCGACAAGGGCCAGTGGGGGCTTTCGCTCCAGGCGGGTCAGGTCACCGAGAACAGCCACCACGCGGCGATCCTCGGTGCCCAGCAGGGCGCGCAGTTCTTCACCCCCGAAGGCAAGCCGCAACTGGCGTCGGACCCCTCGGTCACGGCCGTGCAGCAGTTCGTCGACCTGATGCAGAAGGACAAGATCGTCAACCCGGCCAACGCCGAATACGCCGACACCGCGAAGTCGCTCAAGGACCTGTCGGACGGCAAGGCCGCGATGTTCATGAACCAGGCCTCCGCGGGCTCGTTCAAGAACATCGGGATGGACATGGCCAACCTCGGTGTCGCGCCGATCCCGCTGCCCGCCACCACGCCGCCGAACGGCCGCAAGGTCAGCAGCTTCGTCGCGGGCATCAACATGTCGGTCTTCAAAGGCACCAAGAACCCCGATGCCGCACTGGACTTCGTGAAGTTCATGGTTTCGGCGCCGGAGCAGGCGCTGCTCAACAAGACCTACGGTTCGCTGCCGACCGTCCAGGACGCCTACAGCGACGCGGCGTTCCAGACCGAGGACGTCAAGGTCTTCCAGAACGTGCTCGCGAACTCGGCCGAGCCGATGCCGCAGGTTCCGCAGGAGTCGCAGTTCGAGACCCTGATCGGCACCGCGATGAAGGCGATGTTCGCCGACGTCGCCGCGGGCAAACCCGTCGACGGCGCCAAGATCCGCGACCAGCTGAACCAGGCGGACCAGCAGATCGCGGCCGGTAGTTGATGCCGACCGCCCTCGACGACGCCCCGGCCGTGAAGGCGGCCGGGGCGCCAGGATCCCAGCGTGTCCGGCGCAAGCGGCGCCGGGTCGCGCTGCCGTATCTGCTCCTGCTCCCCGCGATCCTGCTCGAACTGCTCGTCCACCTGATCCCGATGATCGCCGGGCTCGTGATGAGCTTCTTCAAGCTGACGCAGTTCTACATACGGGACTTCTCGTCGGCGCCGGCGGCGGGGCTGGACAACTACAAGTTCGTCCTGGACTTCAACTCCGCGGCGGGCAAGTCGCTGCTCGGCTCGTTCTGGATCAGCATCCTCTACACCGTCCTGTCGGTCGGGTTCTGCTGGCTCTTCGGAACGTCGGCCGCCGTGCTGATGCAGAAGAACTTCCGCGGCCGCGGCCTGCTCCGGACCCTGTTCCTGGTGCCGTACGCGCTGCCGATGTACGCCGCGGTGATCACCTGGTCGTTCATGTTCCAGAAGGACACCGGCCTGGTGAACAGCCTGCTGGGCACGGATTCCTTCTGGCTCATCGGGGACAACAGCTTCTGGTCGCTGGTGGTCGTCTCGGTCTGGCGCAACTGGCCGTTCGCGTTCCTGATCGTGATGGCCGGGTTGCAGAACATCCCCGGTGAGCTGTACGAGGCCGCCGCGATCGACGGCGCGGGCTGGTGGCGGCAGTTCCAGGCGATCACCCAGCCGATGCTGCGCCCGGTCAACCAGGTCCTGCTGCTGGTGCTGTTCCTGTGGACCTTCAACGACTTCAACACACCGTATGTCCTTTTCGGAGCGTCCGCGCCGAAGGAGGCGTCGCTGATCTCGATCCACATCTACCAGAGCTCCTTCGTGACCTGGAACTTCGGCCTCGGCTCGGCGATGTCGGTGCTGTTGCTGCTGTTCCTCCTGATCGTCAGCACCGTCTACCTGGGACTGACCGCGCGGAGGAGGAACTCCGTTGTCTGAGCCGAGCTGGGTCCCGTGGGCCCGCCGATTCGTCCTCGGCTTCCTCGCCCTGTTCACCCTGATCCCGCTGTACGCGATGGTTTCGTCGTCGCTGAAGCCGCTCGGGGACGTGCAGGGCAAATGGGAGTGGATCCCGACGACGCTGACCATCCAGCCGTTCTTCGACATCTGGGAGACCATCCCGCTCGCCGAGTATTTCGTGAACAGCCTGGTCATCTCCGGTTCGGCGGCGATCCTCTCGGTGGTGATCGCGATCTTCGCGGCGTACGCGCTGAGCCGGTTCCGCTTCCGGGGCAAGAACTTCTTCAAGATGACCGTGCTCTCCACCCAGATGTTCCCCGGCATCCTGTTCCTGCTGCCGCTGTTCCTCATCTTCGTCAATATCGGCAACACCACCGGCATCGTCCTGTACGGCTCCCGGCTCGGGCTGATCGTCACCTACCTGACCTTCTCGCTGCCGTTCGCCATCTGGATGCTCGCCAGCTACATCGACTCGATCCCCAAGGAACTCGACGAGGCCGCGATGGTCGACGGCACCGGGCCGCTCGGCGCGCTGATCCGCGTGGTCATCCCGGCGGCCATGCCGGGCATCGTCGCCGTCGGCATCTACTCGTTCATGACCGCCTGGGGTGAGGTCCTGTTCGCGTCGGTGATGACCGACTCGGGCACCCGGACGCTCGCCGTCGGGCTCCAGGAGTACTCCACCCAGGTCCAGGTCTACTGGAACCAGGTCATGGCCGCCTCCCTGATCGTCTCCGTTCCGGTCGTCGCCGGATTCCTGCTGCTCCAGCGCTATCTCGTCGCCGGGCTCACCGCCGGTGCCGTGAAATGACCAGCCCGTCGCTCCGTACAGAGAGGTCCGCCTTGAATCTGCACCTGCCCGCCGATTTCCTGTGGGGTGCGGCCACCGCCGCGTACCAGGTCGAAGGCGCCGTCGACGCCGACGGCAGGCTCCCGTCCATCTGGGACGACTTCGTCCGGGTCCCGGGTGCCGTCCTGAACGGCGACACCGCCGACGTCGCGTGCGATCACTACCGGCGCTGGCCGGAGGATCTCGCCATCATGAAGCAGCTGGGCCTCGACGCCTACCGTTTCTCGGTCGCCTGGCCGCGGGTGATCCCGACCGGTCGCGGCGAAGTCAACGTCGCCGGTCTCGATTTCTACGACCGGCTGGTCGACGCGTTGCTCGAAGCCGGGATCCGGCCGTTCGCCACGCTGTTCCACTGGGACCTGCCCTCGGCGCTGGAGGGCGGTTGGCCCGAGCGCGACACGGCTTACGCGTACGCCGACTACGCCGCCGTCGTCGCGGCTCGGCTGGGGGATCGGGTCAAGGACTGGAACACCGTCAACGAGCCGCTGTGCTCGGCTTGGCTCGGGTATCTCGAAGGCCGGTTCGCGCCCGGTGTCAAGGACCTCAAGCAGGCGATCCACGCGTCGCACCACCTCCTGCTGGCGCATGGCCTCGGCGTGCAGGCGATCACCGCGAACGCCGCCGAGCCCGCCAACGTCGGGCTGGTCGTGAACCTCAGCGGTATCGAGCCCGCGTCCGACTCCGCCGAAGACGTCGCGGCGGCGGCCAGGATGGACGGGCACGTCAACCGCTGGTGGCTCGACCCGTCGAACGGCCGCGGCTACCCGGCGGACATGATCGAGGTCTACGGCGTCGAGCCGCCCGTGGTCGGGGACGACCTCGAGGTGATCTCGGCCCCGGTCGGCTTCCACGGGCTGAACTACTACTTCCGTCAGATCGTCGAGGACGACCCGACCGGCCCCGTGCCCCGCGCCAGGCAGGTTCCGGTCGAAGGGGCGGCCACGACGGCGATGGGCTGGGAGATCCACGGGCAGGGGCTCGCGGACCTGATCAACCGGCTCGCCAACGAGTACGGCGCCCGGGCCATCTACGTCACCGAGAGCGGGGCCGCCTTCGACGACAAGGTCGCGGAGGACGGGTCGATCGACGACGCGGACCGCATCGCCTACCTGGAGGAACACCTGGGCGCGGTGGCCGGGGCCGCCGAAGCGGGCGCTCCGGTGAAGGGGTACTTCGCCTGGTCACTGCTCGACAACTTCGAATGGGACAGTGGGCTGAGCAAGCGGTTCGGTCTCGTGCGGGTCGACTACGACACGCAGGTCCGGACGGTCAAGGCGAGCGGTCACCGGTACGCGGAGATCATCGCCGAGCACCGGAAGCGCTGACGGCCTCGTGAGTGGTGAGGACGGTTCTAACCGTCCTCACCACTCACGAGGCTGCGTGGGCCGGGTCGGTACTTTCGCGTGACTGAGTGGACGGCGCGTGTGGCCAGACGGACGACGCCTGTGATCAGATGGACGACACTCCCACGGCCAAGTCCCACCGCGTGTCGTCCACTCCGTCACGTGTGTCGTCCGTCTGATCACGTGTGTCGTCCCGCCGGTCACGCGGTTGACTCGGGTGGTCCCTCGCGCGACAGCCTCGCGATCGCTTGCCTCCAATGTGGCATTAGGGGCACTCGGCGTCCCCAATGCCACATTGGAGGCAGCGGTTCTGGTCCGGCCTAGCTGGCGCTTGCGGGACCCGGATGCCACAACGGCCCTGGCTGTCGGAGGGACTTCGCATGAAGAGACGCGAGGAAGCGTTGTGAACGCCACTTTCACAACGCTGAAGGTTGTGAAAGTGGCTTTCGCGACCTTAGCGAAGCTGGGCGCCCCCGTGGCCGCTGACCTTCCACCACTCACGAGGCTCTTCGTGCGGGCGGATGGACCGAGGGGCCCGGATTCGTCGCGCGGTACGAACGGACGCCTGACGAAACCTCCTAGGGTCGCCATGAACGAGGCGATCCTAGGAGGCGAAGCATGCGGACACTCTTGCGTGGCGGTCGTGTCATCGATCCGGCGACCGGATTCGACGGCACGGCCGACGTGCTGGTCACCGATGGGGTGGTCACCGCCGTCGGCGAAGGCCTGACCGCGGAGCCCGGCGACGTGGAGATCGACGTCACCGGGCTCGTCGTCGGACCGGGCTTCATCGACCTGCACAGCCACGTGCACACCATCGCGGGCCAGCGGCTCCAGGCGATGGACGGGGTGACGACCGCGCTCGACCTCGAAGCCGGGCTGATGCCGATCGAGCGGGCCTACGCCGAGGCGGCCGCGGCGGGACGTCCGCTGCACTACGGGTTTTCCGCGTCCTGGGGTGCGGCGCGAGCGCAGGTGCTCGCCGGCATCGAGCCGGACGCGGGTTTCGACAGTGGGCTGGCGGTACTCGGAAATCCTTCCTGGCAAAGGTCTTCGTCACCGAAGGAGCTCGCCGCATGGCTGTCCCTTGTGGACGGTGAGCTGGCCGCGGGCGCGCTCGGCGTCGGGGTGCTCCTGGGCTACGCGCCCGACACCGACCCCGGTGAGTTCCTCGCGCTGGCCCGCCTCGCGAAGGAGGCCGGGGCGCCGACGTACACCCACGTCCGGGAATTGGTCGAGGTGAACCCGGAGACGCCCGTCGACGGTTCGGCGGAGATCGCGATCGTCGCGGGCGAGACCGGCGCCGCGATGCACCACTGTCACGTGAACAGCACCTCCGGTCATCAGATCGAGCGGGTGCTCGCGGCGCTCGAAGCGGGGCGTTCGGCCGGGTCGCGGGTGACCGTCGAGGCCTATCCGTACGGCGCGGGCAGCACGGGGATCGGCGCGGCGTTCCTCTCACCCGAACGCCTGAAGATGAAGGGACTCTCGCCGTCCAGCGTGATCATGCTGGAGACGGGGGAGCGCATCTCCGACGAAGGCCGCCTGCTCCAGGTGCGCGCCGCGGATCCGGGTGCGCCGTGCATCCTGGAGTTCCTCGACGAAACCAGCCCGCACGACCTCGGTCTCCTGCACCAGGCGCTCGCGTTCCCCGACGCCATCGTCGCCAGCGACGCGCTGCCCGTGTACTGGAAGAACGGAACCAGCGAGAGCACCGAATGGCCGCTGCCGCCCGGAGGCGCGACGCATCCGCGCACGTCCGGGACGTACGCCAAGACGTTGCGCCTGATGGTGCGCGAGAGCAAGGCATGGACCTGGCTGGAGGCGTTCCGGCGCTGCTCCTACCTGCCCGCGCGGGTACTCGACGAGGTCGCTCCCGGAGCGCTGGCCAAGGGACGGCTCAACGTCGGCGCCGACGCCGACATCGTCGTCCTCGACCCGCACGCCATCACCGACGCGGCGACCTACTTCGACCCGACCCGGCCTTCGGTCGGCGTCCGGCATCTGTTCGTCTCGGGTGTCCCGGTGGTCACCGACGGGAACCTGCGCACGGACGCCTTTCCCGGCAAGCCGTTGCGGGGTGAGCCGCGATGAGCGAACTGCTGGACGACATCGAGACGCTCGTCCGCTGCGAGTCCCCGTCCTCGGATCACGAGGCGGTGGCCCGCAGCGCCGAAGTGGTGGCGGAGGTCGGCAAGAGGCTGCTCGGCGCGGAGCCGGAGCGCATCGTCATCGACGGGGTCACGCATCTGCGCTGGCGATTCGGCGACGGGCCGCCACGAGTGCTGCTGCTCGGCCACCACGACACGGTGTGGCCGCACGGTTCGCTGGAGACACATCCGTTCTCCGTCCAGGACGGCGTACTGCGCGGCCCGGGCTGTTTCGACATGAAGGCCGGGGTCGTGATGGCGCTGCACGCCGCCGCGACCGTGCCCGACCGGGCCGGACTGTCCATTCTGGTCACCGGCGACGAGGAGATCGGCTCGCCGTCGTCACGTGCCCTGATCGAGGAGTCCGCGGCGGGCTGCGACGCGGCGTTCGTGCTGGAGGCTTCGGCCGACGGCGGCGCGCTGAAATGCCGCCGCAAAGGCGTTTCCCATTACCGGGTCGAGATCGTCGGACGCGCGGCGCATGCCGGGCTGGAACCGGAGAAGGGGATCAACGCGGGGATCGAGATCGCGCACCAGATCCTCGCGGTGGCCGCGCTCGCCGATCCGGCGGCCGGGACCAGCGTGACCCCCACCGTCGTCTCGGCGGGAACGACGGTCAACACCGTTCCCGCCGCCGCGAGCGTGGCCGTCGACGTCCGCGTGTGGAACGAGGCCGAACAACTCCGGGTCGACCAGGCCATGCGGGACCTCCGGCCGGTACTGGACGACGCCGAGGTCCGCGTGACCGGCGGGATCAACCGGCCACCGCTCGAAGAAAGCTCGTCGGCGGGATTGTTCGAGCTGGCCGAGGAACTGTCGGGCGAGCTCGGCCTCGGGGACCTCACTTCCGCGTCGGTCGGTGGCGCTTCGGACGGCAATTACACCGCAGGGATGGGAATTCCCACCCTGGACGGGCTCGGCGCCGTCGGCGGCGGGGCACACGCGGATCACGAACACGTCGTCGTCGCCGAAGTGCCGCGACGTACCGCTTTGCTGGCCGCTCTCGTGGAGAACGTGCTCGCGAAGCGGGGTCCGTCCGGCGCGACGAATCGCGCGGGCGAATCTGGTGCGGCACGACGGTGACGCGGCCGCCGGGCCGGGAAAGGATTGTCCCGTGACGAATCTTGCGACGAATACGGAGAGCCTCGTGGCGGCGGAGGTGCGCGACGAAGCCGTCGCCGCCGCACGCGCCGCCGCCGTGGCCTCGGGCGTCGAAATCCGCGAACTCACCGAAATCGCCGATCTGGCCGCGGTGGTCGGCCTGTTCGAGTCGATCTGGCAGTCCGCCCCCGGCTCCCGGCCGGTCAGCACGGAGTTGCTCCGCGCGATGTCCAGTGCCGGGAACTACGTCGCGGGCGCGTTCGAGCACGGCGAACTGCTGGGGGCCTGCTTCGGTTTCTTCGGGAATCCGGGAAAGGCAAGCCTGCACAGTCATATCGCCGGGGTCGCCCGCGCCGGTGCGGGCCGGGGGATCGGGCACGCGCTCAAATTGCACCAGCGCGGCTGGGCGTTGCTCCAGGACGTCTCGGTGATCACCTGGACCTTCGATCCGCTGGTGCGCCGCAACGCCTATTTCAACCTGGGGAAGCTCGGCGCGCGCCCGATCGGGTACCTGCCCGACTTCTACGGTCCGATGGCGGACAGCATCAACGGTTCGGGTGACACCGACCGGCTGATGGTCGGCTGGGACCTGACGAGCCCGGACGTCCGTTCCGCCGCTTTCGGCGAACCCGTCCTGATCGACGCGGAAGCGCTGGGGGCGGCAAAGGCGCTGTCGGTCGATTCCGACGGCGGTCCGAGCATCGGATCCGCCGACGCCCCGACCGTGCTCGTCGCCGTTCCGTCCGACATCGAACGGTTGCGCCGCACCGATCCCGGTCGCGGCAACGCGTGGCGCGTCGCCCTGCGCGAAGTCCTCGGCGGACTGATGGCGGACAACGCCAAGGTCGCCGGTTTCGATCGTGCCGGCTGGTACGTGATCTCGAAGGAGCAGTCGTGAAACTCAGCGGTGTGGAACTGCGCCGGGTCCGGATGCCGCTCGTGGCCCCGTTCCGGACGTCGTTCGGGACACAGTCCGAACGGGAACTGATGCTCGTCCGCGCGGTGACTCCGGCGGGCGAGGGCTGGGGTGAATGCGTCACGATGGCGGCGCCGGTCTACTCGTCGGAGTACAACGACGCCGCCGAACACGTGCTGCGGAACCACCTGATCCCGGCCCTGCTGGCCGCCGACGACGTCACCGCGTACAAGGTGACGCCGCTACTGGCGAAGTTCAAGGGGCACCGGATGGCGAAGGGGGCGCTGGAGATGGCCGTCCTCGACGCCGAACTCCGCGCGCACGAAAGGTCCTTCGCGGCCGAACTGGGGTCCACACGCGACTCCGTTGCCTGCGGCGTCTCGGTCGGGATCATGGATTCGATCCCGCAGCTGCTCGACGTCGTCGGCGACTACCTCGACGAGGGCTACGTCCGGATCAAGCTGAAGATCGAACCCGGCTGGGACATCGAGCCGGTGCGGCAGGTGCGTGAGCGGTTCGGTGACGACGTGCTGCTGCAGGTCGACGCCAACACCGCGTACACCCTGGGCGACGCGCCGCTGCTGGCCCGGCTCGACCCGTTCGACCTCCTGCTGATCGAGCAGCCCCTCGAAGAGGAGGACGTGCACGGCCACGCCGAACTGGCCAAGCGGATCCGGACCCCGATCTGCCTCGACGAGTCGATCGTCTCGGCCAAGGCCGCGGCCGACGCGATCAAGCTCGGCGCCTGCCAGATCGTCAACATCAAACCGGGCCGGGTCGGCGGCTACCTCGAAGCCCGCCGGGTGCATGACGTCTGCGCGGCGCACGGCGTCGCGGTGTGGTGCGGCGGCATGATCGAGACCGGGCTCGGCCGGGCGGCCAACGTCGCGCTGGCCTCGCTGCCCGGCTTCACACTGCCGGGTGACACCTCGGCGTCCGGCCGGTTCTACCGCACGGACATCACCGAGCCGTTCGTGCTGGAGGCCGGGCACCTCCCGGTGCCGACCGGACCGGGTCTCGGCGTCACCCCGATTCCCGACATCCTGGACGACTTCACCACCGAAAAGGTGTGGATCGGTTCGTAGCCAACTACGAATTCCGGGGTTAGATTTGGTCGGAACGAACCAAACGGTTCGACGAGGCCGGGTTTAACTTCGGGGGGTGCTGACACCGGTGCCCAGCAAGCCGCACATGAGCTTGGGACGCGTCCTCGAGGACCTCGGGGACGTGCTCCTGGAGCCGGTCGCGGTCGGCCGGACCACCCGCCGACAGCTCGGCGGGGTGGTCATCCACGATCCGCACGACGAATCCGACATCCCTGGCGGGGCCGTCGTGCTCGGCGTCGGGGTGCGGGAGCAGGACGAGGTCGTCCGCCTTTTGCGCGACGTGGGCGCGAGGGGCGCCGCGGCGCTCGTCGTCCGTTCTCCCGTCACCCCGGCGCCGGAACTCCGGCGCGCCGCGGACTCGTCCGGGGTCGCCCTGCTCGGGCTGGCCCGCGGCGCGTCCTGGGCCCAGCTCGCAGCCATGCTCCGGACCCTGCTCGCCGAGGGCGACGTCGGCGAGGTCTCGCCGCAGACGCTCGGCGGGATGCCGTCGGGTGATCTTTTCGCGCTGGCCAACGCGATCGCCGCGCTGCTGGACGCGCCGGTGACCATCGAGGACCGCAGTAACCGGATCCTCGCGTTCTCCGGGCGTCAGGACGAAGCGGATCCCTCCCGCGTCGAGACCATCCTCGGTCGTCAGGTGCCGGAGCGGTTCGCCCGCGGCCTGGAACAGGATGGTGTCTTCGAGAGGCTGTACCGCGACCACACCCCCGTCTACGTCGATCCGCAGCGCTACGACGCCACCGAGCTCGTCCTTCCCAGGGTGGCGATCGCTGTTCGGGCCGGCGACGAGATACTCGGTTCGATCTGGGCGGCGGTCCGGGAACCGCTCAGCGAGGAGCGGACCCAGGCACTGATCGACGCGACCAAACTCGTCGCGTTGCACATGCTCCGGCTCCGTGCGGGCGCCGACGTCGAACGACGGCTGCGCGCGGACCTCGTGAGCACGGCGCTCGAAGGCGGTTCCGGGGCGCCGGAGGCCATCGCCCGGCTCGGCCTGCTCGGCCAGCCGTCGATCGTGCTGGCCATGGGCCTGCTCGGCGCGCCCGCGCTGGAGGACGACCTCCGGCTGGTCGCGGACCGCCAGCGGGTCGCCGACGCGCTCGCCATGCACCTCAGCGCCGTCCAGCCGCGCTCGGCCGTCGCGCTCGTGGGCGACGTCGCCTACGGCATCGTTCCGATGCCGGGTAGTCACGACGACTGCCAGGAGCGTTCGGTGCGGGTCGCGTCGACCTTCCTGGAGCGCACCGGACGACGCGCGGCGGCCGCGATCGGCATCGGACCGCTCGCGCTCGACGGTTCCGGCCTGCGTGCCTCGCGCGACGGCGCGGACAGGGCGTTGCGCGTGCTGCTCACTAACTCCGGCGGGAAACGCGTCGCCACTTCCGACGACGTCCACGTCGACGCGCTCATGCTGGAACTGGCCGACCTCGCCGCGGCCAGGGGAGACGTCGCGACAGGACCTGTCGCGCGGCTGCTCGCCTACGACGACCAGCATCAGTCACAACTGGTGCACACCCTCCGGTGCTGGCTGGACGCCTTCGGTGACATCGGCGCCGCGTCCGCCGCGGCCTACGTCCATCCGAACACCTTCCGCTATCGACTGCGGCGCCTCGCCGAAGTCGGCGAGATCGACCTCGACGACGCGGGGGAGCGGTTCGCCGCCATGGTGCAACTACGGCTGTTGCCCCGCGACGCGCGGACAGGGCCACCGGGCGCCGAAGACTGAGGTTGGTCTGCCCGGCCCGAAACGGCGCCGGATGTTCGTGTGAACGCACGAACTCCGCCCGCCGAGCGCGTTTCAGAATGAGTGATCGGCGCCACGCTCGCCGTTCTCCTTCTCTCCCAACGTTTCCGCGGAGGCGCCATGACGGCAGTGGTCAATGAGGACACCTGGACAGCGCGGCGGATCAACAGGACGGCGCTCATCACCATGGTGGTGATGGTCTTCGCCTGGGCGGTCGACTACATCGACCGGTTCTCCATCGGGATGGCGCTGCCGATGATCGGCGCCGAGTTCGACCTCAGCAAGACCCAGCAGGGCTGGCTCGTGACCGTCTTCGCGCTGGTCTACATGGTCTGCCAGATCCCGGCGGGGTTCCTCGCCGACCGATACGGCTCGCGCGGGCCGATGCTGGTGACCTTGCTGGCCTGGTCGGCGTTCACCGCGATGACCGGGATGGCGGGCACCTTCGGGATGCTGCTGCTCGTCCGCGGTCTCTTCGGCGTCTGCCAAGGGCTTTTCCCGGCGGCCTCGTTCAAGGCGATCGCGGAACGGACCACTCCCGGCAACCGCGCGACGGTGACCGGCGTGATGTTGTCCGCCGGTGGGATCGGCGCGGGGCTGGCGCCGCTGATCGTCGGCCCGCTGCTGATGGCGGTCGGCTGGCGGCACACGTTCTTCTGGATGGCGGGGATCGGCGCGATCATCGGCGTGGTCGTCTGGACGTTGCTGCCCAAGGCACTGCCGAAGTCGTTGAGCAGCCTTCCGCGCACCGAGGCGAGCACGCCCGAGGTCTCGCGCAAACAGGTGCTGAAGTCTTTTGTGGTCTGGAAGTTCACGCTGTTGTTCTGCGCCACCAACATGCTGAACTACGGCCTGATCACCTGGGTGCCCAGCTACCTGCTCGAAGCGCGGGGGCTGACGCTGAACCAGACCGGGGTCCTCGCGGCGATCCCGATGCTGGTCAGCATCGGCACGACCATCCTCGGCGGCTGGCTGTTCGACAAGTACTTCCACGACCACGGCCGCTGGTACCTCGGCTCGATCGCGCTGGTGACCGTGGTGCTGCTGATCCTGATGGTGAGCGCGGACAGCACGGCGGAGTTCACCCTCTACGAGACACTCGCGCTCGCGGTGTTCGGCATGGCGACGATGGCGGTCTTCGGCCTGCCGCTGCGGGTGCTGCCCACGGCGGTCACCGGGATCGGCATGGGAGTGATGAACTTCGGCGGCCAAGTCGCCGGCGCGGTCGCCCCGGTCGCCATGGGCTGGCTCGCGGACGCTTTCTCCTACACGGCGGCGTTCGGGTTCCTCATCGTGACCACGTTCCTGACCGCCGTGATGGCGTTCTGGGTGCCGCAGAACCCGGCGCAGTTCACCTTCTCCCCGGCGAGTCCCAGCACGGGGTCCCGTGGGGCTCAGTGAGCGCCCCCCCCGGGGAGACGTTGCGAAAGCCACTCTCGCAACCTTCAACGTTGCGAAAGTGGCTTCCGCAACCTCATCTCGGTCCGCGATCACCGCGCGACCCGCCTGAGCCAGGAAAGTCCAAAGTAGACAGGAGTCCCATGCCCACCGCGTCCGAAGTCGCCGAAACCATCAACACCCGAGCGAAGGAGGCAGGCGTCCGAGTCCGGCTGCACGCGGCCGAAATCGACGGCACCCGCCGGATCGGGATCGACGAGCACGCCCCTGTCGTCACGGCGTCTGTCTTCAAGGTCCCGATCGCGCTGGAACTGGCGAGGCAGGGCGCCGACGGCGAACTCGATCTCGGCGAGCCCGTCACCGTCCCGC
Organism: Amycolatopsis azurea DSM 43854; assembly: GCF_001995215.1. Classification (GTDB taxonomy): domain Bacteria; phylum Actinomycetota; class Actinomycetes; order Mycobacteriales; family Pseudonocardiaceae; genus Amycolatopsis; species Amycolatopsis azurea. Next base: position 155,916 of record NZ_MUXN01000027.1, on the reverse strand, counting down.
CGGGACATCCCACGCCGAGCCCGTACGGCCTGGCCACCTTCCGGCACGAGATCACGATGTCCTGGTACGACCTCGCCATCCTGATGATCGGGATCAGCGACAACGTCGCCACCGACCTGATCCTCGCCCGCGTCGGAAAGGAACCGACGGAGAAGTCGTTGCGGCGACTCGGTTTCGAGCACACCACCGTCCCGCAGGACTGCGGCGAGGTGCTCGACAGCATCGGCCAAGACCTCGGGATCTCCTACGAGGACGACGAGAAAGCGCTATCCGAGCTCTCGATCGTGCAGATACAGGCGTTGCGCGCGCTGCAACCCGCGCACACCTGCGCCACGACGGCCGAAGAGATCACCCGGCTGCTCGGGCTGATCTGGCGGGACGAGGCCGCCTCGCCGGCGGCGTGCGCGGACGTCCGCCGCTGGATGGAACTCCAGGTGTGGCCGCACCGGCTGCGGTCCGGGTTCCCGGACGACGGGATCCGCGTCAGCGGCAAGACCGGCACGCTGCCGTCGGTGCGCAACGAGGTCGGCGTGGTCGAGTACCCGGATGGCGGCCGTTACGCGGTAGGGATTTTCACCGACGCCGTCGACGGACGGTCGCGGGTGCCGGAGCGGGACGCGTTCATCGGCTTCGCCGCGGCACAGGCCGTCGAATGGCTCAGGCTTCCCGAGGCCGCGAGCGAATGATTCGTCCGCACGGATGAATTTTCCCGCCGCTCTCGTCGTTCCGCACGAACCGGTGACGCCCGTCACCGTCCTAGCATTCCGGGAACTGCCGGTCCACTCTTTCCACGGACAAGGATGCCCATGTCGAAACTTTCCGAAATCGATGCCTGGCTCGCGGACAACTTCGCCGAGCTGCTGGCGAAGCATCAGGTGCCCGGCGCGGCCGTCGCGGTCTTCGCGAACGGCGAGGTGATCGACCACGCGGCCGGCGTCCTGAACAAGAGCACCGACGTCGAGTCCACAGTGGACTCCGTCTTCCAGATCGGGTCGATCACCAAGGTGTGGACGACCACCCTGGCGATGCAGCTCGTCGACGAGGGCAAGCTGGACCTCGACAAGCCGGTCCGCGACTACCTTCCCGAGTTCACCCTCTCCGACGACGCCGCGGCGGGCCGGATCACCGTGCGGCAGCTGACCTGCCACACCTCCGGGTTCGAGGGCGACATCTTCACCGACACCGGGCAGGGCGACGACTGCGTCGAAAAGCTCGTGGCGACGCTCGCCGACGTGCCCCAGCTGTTCGAGCCGGGGGAGATGTTCTCCTACAACAACGCCGGATACTGCGTTCTCGGCAGGATCGTCGAGGTCCTGCGCGGCAAGTCGTACGACGAATGCCTGCGCGAGCATCTTTTCGCTCCGCTCGGGCTGACCCACGCCGCGGCCGGACCGTACGACGCGATCCGGTACCGCGCCGCGATCGGCCATGTCCAGCCCGCTCCGGACGCGGAGCCGGTCGCCGCGCCGGTCTGGGCGCTCACGCGGTCGAACGCCCCGGCGGGTTCGCATCTCGCGATGCGCCCGCGCGACCTGCTCACCTTCGTCCGCATGCACCTCAACGAAGGCCGCGCGGACGACGGCACCCAGGTCCTCCGGCCGGAAACCGCCCGCGCCATGTGGGAGCGCCAGGTCGAACTGCCCTACCTCGGCCTGATGGGCGGGGCGTGGGGGCTCGGCTGGATGATCTTCGACTGGGACGGCGGTCCGGTGATCGGCCACGACGGCGGCACCATCGGCCAGTCCGCGTTCCTGCGGGTGGTGCCGGGCAGCAACGTCGCGGTGGCCCTGCTGACCAACGGCGGCAAGCCGCTGCACCTGTACCTGGACATCTTCCGGAAGGTGCTGGGCGATCTTGCGGGCGTCGAGGTCCCGCCGCTGCCCGAACCCAACGCCGCGGAGGCCCCGGCCGACCCGTCGCGCTTCGTGGGCGAGTACTCGTCGCAGGTGGCGGACATCGTCGTCAGCCAGGACGAGGACGGCGACCTGTGGCTGGAGCGCACGCCGAAGGGGATCTTCGCCGATCTCGGGACGGGGCCGGAGAAGAGCAAGCTGCTCGGTTACAAGGGTGACACCTTGGTCGTCGAGCACGACGGGCTCGGCCTGCACATGCCGCACGCGTTCGTCGGTGACGACGGCAACGGCCGGGCGTTGTTCGTCCACACCGGACGCGCCGACCGGCGGGTGAGCCGGTGACGGCGATCGCCGAGGAGATCGAGGCGGTCTTCGCGAAGGCGGGGGCACGCGGGTTCGTGCACGCGCGCGAGGTCGGCGTCCCCGGCGGTCCCGAAGTCGGCGTCGGCGCGGACGATCCGGTCGTGCTGGCGTCGGTGTTCAAGATCCCGGTGGCCGTCGCCTTCGCCCGCGAGGTGGCCGCCGGACGGCTCGACGACACCGAGCGGACCCGGGTCACCGCGCGCTACCGGATCGGCGGGATCGGCACCGCCGGCTGCGCGGACGACGTCGAGATGAGCTGGCGCGACCTGGCGCATTTCATGCTGACGATGAGCGACAACGCCGCGACCGACGTCGTCTACCACCGGATCGGGCAGGACGCCGTCGACAAGGTCCTCACCGACCTCGGGCTCACCAGGACACGGCTGATCGGCTGTTGCGAAGACCTCTTCGCCTCGGTGATCGCCGACCTCGGTGCGAAACCGGACGACGACCTGGAGGCCGTCTTCGCCGCGGCCACCGAGGATCAGCTGTGGAAGCTCTCGGTGCTCGACCCGGAACGCACCACGGCGTCGACCCCGCGTGAGATCACCGAACTGCTGGACGCGATCTGGACCGACCGCGCGGGCGACCCGGCTGCCTGCGAACGCGTGCGGGCGATCATGGCCCAGCAGATCTGGCCGCACCGGATCTCGTCCGGTTTCCCCGCGGGAGTGGCGATCGCGGCGAAGACCGGGACGCTTCCCGCCGTCCGCAACGAAGCGGGCGTGGTGACCCATGTGGACGGCCGCCGGTACGCCGTCGCGGTGTTCACCCGCGCCGAGTCCCTCGCCGATCGCCAGCCCGCGATCGATTCCGCTATCGGCCAGGCCGCCAGCCTCGCCGTCGAACACCTCCGTGCGCAGACCGTGACCCAGTAGGAGAACCGCATGAAGAAAGCCCGGCTCACCGCCGCGATCGCGAGCGTGGTGGCCTTGACCGTGAGCGCGTGCGGGGGGACGTCGCAATCCGGACAGGACCGGACCGCGAACCAGAAACTCACCGAAGGCAAGACCTTCACCATGGCGATCGGCACCGATCCCGGAGCGCTGGACCCGGCGATGACGGTGCTCTCGACCGCCCTCGAGATCGGCCGCTACCTCTACGACAGCCTGATCAACCTCGACGAGACCGGGAAACCGATCCCGGGACTCGCCGAAAAGTTCGAGGCCACCACGACCACGGCCTCCTTCACCCTGCGGAATGGGATCACCTGCGACGACGGCAGTCCGCTGACCGCGAGCGGCGTCGCCGCGAACATCAACTTCGTCGGCGATCCCGCCAACAAGTCCCCGATGTCCGGGCTCACCGTCGCGCCGGGAACCAAGGCGACCGCCGACGACGCCGCGCGGACGATCACCCTGACCAGCGGGGCACCCGACGCCTTCCTGCTGCGCAACCTCGGCGGAATGCCGATCGTCTGCGGCAAGGGCGTGACCGACCGGCAGGCCCTGGCCAAGGGGAAGTACGGCACCGGCATGTTCACCATGACCGAGATCGTGCCGAACGACCACTACACCCTCACCCGTCGGAAGGACTACGCGTGGGGCCCCGGGGACTGGAAGGGTGACCAGCCGGGCCTCCCGGAGAAGGTGACCTTCCGGGTCATCCAGAACATGACGACCACGTCGAACCTGCTGCTGTCGGGTGAGCTCAACGCCGCCCGGATCACCGGCCAGGACCAGCAGCGCCTCCGGTCCCAGAAGCTGTTCCACGGCGAGCAGATCGTGCCGATGGGTGAGATGTTCTTCAACCAGGCGCCCGGCCGTGCCGGTGCCGACCAGGCCGTCCGCCGAGCACTGGTGCAGGCCCTCGACCTGGCCCAGATCGGCAAGGTGCTCACCAGCGGTGCCGGGGCACCCAGCCAGGGAATGGTCACCACCGAGCCCAAGGCGTGCGCCGGCGACTCGGTGACGGGCAAGCTGCCCCCGTTCGACGTCGCCACGGCCAAGTCGGCTCTCGATGCGGCCGGGTGGAAGCCGGGAGCGGACGGCGTGCGGGCCAAGGACGGCAAGCGTCTCGCGCTCACCGCGATCTACGGCTCCCAGCTGGGACCGACGATGGCGTCCGCCGCCGAGCTGATGCAGCAGTCGTGGAAGGCCGCCGGCGCGGACGTCACGCTCAAGGCCCTCGACAGCCCGGGTACCAGCCAGGTGCTCTTCAACACCGGCGAGTGGGACATCTCGCTCGCGCCGGTGACCCTGCTGCTGCCGAGTCAGGTCACTTCGTTCGTGTCCGGGCCGAAACCGCCCGCCGGGACGAATTTCGCGCACATCGAGAACGAGAAGTACACGGCGGAGGCCGCGAAGGCGGCGCAAATGCCGGGTGACTCCGGCTGCGCGACCTGGCTCGCCGCGGAATCGGCGCTCATCGAGCGGCTGGACGTCGTGCCGTACGTCAACTCGGTCATCCCGATCTTCGGCAGCAACGCGCGGTTCAAGGTCAACTTCGGCACGATCGAACCGTCGAGCATCCGGATGTACAGCTGATGGCGATCGCGGTCGCACCGACGGGACTGCGCGGCAGCCCCTGGCTCTCGTTCGCGGCGCGCCGCCTCGGCCGGTTCGCGGTCTCGCTGTGGGTGCTGGTCACCATGGCGTTCCTGATGATCCAGCTGATCCCCGGTGACCCGGTCCGGGCGGCGCTCGGGCTGACCGCGCCGGTGGAACTGGTGAACGCGCGGCGGGCGGCGCTCGGGCTCGACGATCCGTTGTGGTCGCAGTACGTCCACTACCTCGGCGGACTGGTCACCGGTGACTTCGGGACGTCGATGACGAGCGGGCAGCCGGTCTCCGAGGTGATCGGGGACCGGCTGCCCGCCACCCTCCAACTCGCGTTGCCCGCCTTCGCGGTGGTCATCGCGGTGGCGATCCCGCTCGGGCTGCTGTTCGCCGTGCTCACCCGGGGCGGACGGCGCCGGGGCGGCGAACTGGCCTTCACCTCGACGACCGTGCTGCTCGCGGCCATCCCGGAATTCCTGCTCGCCGTCGCGCTGGTCGCGTTCTTCGCCGTGCAGCTCGGCTGGTTCCCGGTCGCCGGGAACGCGGACGCGAGTTCGTTCGTGCTCCCGGTGATCGCGCTGGCGCTCGGTCCGGCGTCGGTGCTCGCCCGCATCGTCCGGGTGGAGACGCTTTCCGTGCTGGGCAACGACTTCATCCGCACCGCGCGGGCGAAACGACTGCCCGCGCGGCTGGTCTACCTGCGGCACGCGCTCCCGAACGCGCTGACCGCGACGCTGACCATGGGCGGCCTGATGCTGACCGGGATGGTCGCCGGGACGGTGCTGGTGGAGAACGTGTTCGCCTGGCCCGGTCTCGGTTCCACCATCGCGCAGTCGATCCTGCAGAAGGACTACCCGCTGGTGCAGGCGATCGTGCTCGTCTACGGCATCGGGGTGCTGCTGGTGAACCTGACGGTGGACGTGTTGCTCGCCGTGCTCGATCCGCGCTCGACGATCCGGGAGAATTAGCATGGCGAATCGGCGCGGAGCGAAATGGCTGGCGGCCCTGCGCACCCCGGTGGGCGCGTTCTCGGCGACCTTGCTGGTCCTGGTGGTCGCGCTCGCGGTACTGGCCCCGATCCTGTGGCACGACAACGCCTTCGCGATCGACATCGAGGCCATCGCGCAAGGACCGTCGGCGGCGCATTGGCTGGGCACCGACGACCTCGGCCGCGACATCCTCTTCCGGGTCCTGGTCGCGACCCGGCTGTCCGTACTGCTGGCGGTGTTCGCGACGGTGATCGGGGTGGCGACCGGGCTCGTCCTCGGCACGTTGCCGTCGCTGCTGCCGCGGCCCGCCGCCCGGCTGATCACCTCCGCGGTGAACATCGCGGTCGCGTTCCCCGGGCTGCTGCTGGTGCTGTTCTTCTCGGTCATCTTCGGGGTCGGCACCCACGGCGCGGTGCTGGCGGTCGGTTTCGCGCTGGCGCCGGCGTTCGCGCGCCTGGCCCAGACGTTGTCGGCTTCCGTCGCGGGCCAGGACTTCGTGTCCGCGGCGAGGATCTCCGGCGTCGGCCGGATCCGGTTGCTGGTCCGGCACATCCTGCCCAACATCGGCGAACCGCTGGTGGTGAACGCGACCATCGGCGCGGGCGCCTCACTGCTGGCGTTCGCCGGGCTGTCGTTCCTCGGCATCGGTGTCCAGGCACCGGAATACGACTGGGGACGGCTGCTCGGTGAAGGGCTCAACGGGATCTACGTCAACCCTGCGGCCGCGCTCGCGCCGGGTGTCGCGGTGGTCCTGGCCGGGCTCGCCTTCAACCTGGCGGGGGAGACCGTGGCCGGCGTGATCGGCGTCCGCACCGGGCTGCGCAAGCTCGCGCCGCGGACGGTCGTTCCCGCCAGGGAGGCCGTCGCCGAAGACCGTGACGACGCCGTGCTGGTGGTCGAGAACCTCCAGGTGGCGTTCCCGCGTCCGGCGGGCTGGACCGTCCCGGTGCGCGGGGTGAGCTTCACCGTCCACACGGGCGAGGCGATCGGCGTCGTCGGCGAGTCGGGTTCGGGGAAGAGCCTGACCGGGCTGGCGGTGTCACGGCTGGTCGAAGCACCGGCCGTGGTCACCGCGGACAGGCTCGATTTCGTCGGGAGGCCGTTGCTGACGACTCCGGAACGAGAGCTGCGCGGCCTGCTCGGCACGTCGCTGGCGATGGTGTTCCAGGACCCGATGACCTCGTTCAATCCGACCAGGCGGATCGGCCGTCAGCTGGCCGAAGTAGCCGAACAGCACCAAGGTCTGCCGCGTGCCAAGGCGTTCGAACGGGCCGTGGGCCGGCTGCGCGCGGTGCGGATCCCGGCGGCCGAGCGGCGCGCGAAGCAGTACCCGCACGAGTTCTCCGGCGGGATGCGGCAGCGCGCGATGATCGGCATGGGGCTGATGGGCGACCCACGGCTGATCATCGCCGACGAACCGACCACGGCGCTGGACGTCACGGTGCAGCGGCAGTTGCTGCGCCTGCTGGCACAGACCAGGTCTGAGCGGAACACGGCGATCATCCTGATCAGCCACGACATCGCGGTCGTTTCGCAGACCTGCGAGCGGATGCTGGTCATGTACGCGGGCCGGGTGGTCGAGGACCTGCCGTCGGCGGGGACGCCGAAGCATCCCTACACGAAGGCCCTGCTGGCCGCGACGCTCGACCTGGAGACCGATCGCGAGGCGCCGCTCGCGGTGATCCCCGGCCGTCCGCCGGAACCGGATCGCGTGCCCACCGGCTGCGCCTTCGCCGACCGATGCCCCTCGGTGACGGACCGGTGCCGTCTCGAAGACCCGGTGCTGGAACGGGTGGAACCCGGGCACCGCGTCGCGTGCTGGGAGGCTTCTCCGTTGCTTGCCAAGGAAACCGTGACCGCCGGAGGTGCGGAGTGAGCGATCTCGTCTTCGACACGGTGAGCGTGCGGTACGGCGGACGACGCGGTCTCACCGCCGTCGACAGCGTCGGGCTGACCGTCCCTTCCGGACAGGTCGTCGGGCTCGTCGGTGAATCAGGGTCGGGGAAATCGACGCTGGCCCGTGCCGCCGTCGGGCTCTCGCCGATCAGCGCCGGACGGGTCCTGCTGGGCGGCGTGGACGTCCGGAAGCTGCCCCGGCGCCCTCCGCTGCAGATGGTGTTCCAGGATCCGTATTCCTCTTTGGACCCTCGGATGAGCATCGGCGAGTCGATCACCGAAGCGATCCCGCGCGGCGCCCTTTCCGGCCGTGCCGCGCGCCGGGACGAGGTCGCCCGGCTGCTGGAGCTGGTCAACCTCGATCCGGACCGCGCCGGTCACCTGCCGGGGCAGCTGTCCGGCGGCCAGCGGCAACGGGTGGCGCTCGCCCGGGCGCTGGCCGGGCGGCCCGAGGTGCTGATCGCGGACGAGATCACGTCCGCGCTCGACGTCTCGGTGCAGGGCGCGGTGCTCAACCTCGTCCGGTCCGTGCAACGGCGGCTGGGCCTGTCGATGCTGTTCATCTCGCACAACCTCGCGGTGATCCGCTATCTCAGCGACATCGTCGCCGTGATGTACCTCGGGCGGATCGTCGAGGTCGGCCCGGCGGAGCAGGTGCTCACCGATCCCCAGCATCCCTACACCCGCGATCTGCTCGCCGCGGCGCCTTCCGCGCACACCTCCCTGCTCGACACCGGCGCGGACGCGGCGACCGCCGACACCGAGCCCGCCGACCCGCACCATCCGCCCGCCGGGTGCCGCTACCACACCCGCTGTCCGGTCGGCCCGCTCGTGCGTGCCGACCGCGGACTCTGCCTCCAGGCGGATCCCACCGGAGACGCGGCACACCGACGTCATTCGGCGGCCTGCCATTTCAGCGAAAACGAGAGCCACGAGCTCGCGATCCCCAGAGGAGCAAGCGCACCATGACCCGACGTCTCGGTCTCGACGACCTGTACGGAATCGCCGTCCCCAGTCAGCCTTCACTGTCGCCGGACGGCGAACGGATCGTCTACGTCCTGCGCACCGCGGACCGTGAGGAGGACCGGAACGCGCACACGCTCTGGGAGGTCGGCGCGACCACCGGCGACGCGAGGCAGCTCACGCGCGGAACCGCCGACATGGCACCGAAGTGGGCCCCGGACGGCACGCGGATCGCGTTCCTCCGCGCCCAGGACGGACCGCCGCAGGTGTGGTTCCTGCCCTCTTCGGGCGGGGAAGCGGAGCAGATCACCGAACTGCCGCTCGGGGCGGGCGCGCCGGTGTGGAGCCCGGACGGCGGGCAGATCGCGTTCTCGGCGGCGGTCGACCTGGCGGGTGACGAACCCGCGCCGAACGCGCCGGTGGTGGCGGACCGGCTGGACTTCAAGGCCGACGGCGCCGGGCTGATCAAGACCATCCGCAAGCATCTGCACGTCCTCGACGTCGCCACGAAGGAAGTCCGGCAGGTCACCTTCGGCGATTGGCACGCCGGTGATCCCGCCTGGTCACCGGACGGCACGCACCTGGCTTTCTCCGCCGGGCGGGACGCCGACGCGGATCTGACTTTCCGTTCCGGCGCCTACGTTCTCGACGTGAGCACCAAGACCTCCGAGCCGCGGCTCGTCGGCTCCGGCGAGGGCATGGCGGGCACCGTCGGCTGGACCGCGGACGGTGCCGCGCTGCTGGTGGTCGGCCGGGCCGACACGCGGGTCGGTCACCTCGGACTGCTGCGGGTCCCGCTCGACGGCGGCGAGTCCGTCGATCTGGCGGTTTCCTTGGACCGCAACGTGATGGCGGGTGGCGCGGGTTACCCGGGCGCGTTGCCGAAGCTGACCGCGGACGGTGGCTCCGTGCTGTTCGGCCTCCGCGACCGTGGCTGCACCCATCTGTACCGGGTGGACGTCGACGGCGGAAACGCACGCGCTGTCCTGGCCGGCGCCGGAAACGTGGTGTCCGGAATGGACATCGCGGGGGACAGGGCGGTGGTCGCGCTGGCGACGGAGACCTCGTTCGGCGAGATCGCGGTCGTCGATCCGGAGACAGGCGACGTCGACGTGCGCACCCGGCACGGCGCCTCTGTCGCCGAGGTCGAGCTTTTCCGGCGCGAGGAAAGGGAATTCACCATCGGCGACGGCACCGTCGTCCACGGCTGGCTGTTGCGTGACCCGGCTCGGTCCGGCGCCGCGCCACTGCTGCTCGACATCCACGGTGGCCCGCACAACGCCTGGAACGGCGCCGCCGACTGGATCCACCTCTATCACCAAGCGCTCGTCGCGCGAGGCTGGGCGGTGCTGCTGCTCAACCCGCGAGGCAGCGACGGCTACGGCGAGGACTTCTACACCGGCGCCGTGGGCGCGTGGGGCACCGCCGATTCCCCCGACTTCCTCGAACCGCTGGACCAGTTGGTCGCCGAAGGGATCGCCGACGCGGACCGGCTCGCCGTGTCGGGCTACAGCTATGGCGGGTACATGACCTGTTACCTGACCAGCCGCGACAACCGTTTCGCTGCCGCTGTCACCGGTGGCGTGGTCAGCGATCTGACCAGCATGGGCGGTACCTCCGACGCCGGGTACTACCTGGCCGTCGGCGAACTCGGTGGCACGTCGTGGGACCAGGCCAACGAGCGGTTCTCGCCGTTCGCCCAGGTCGACCAGGTGCGGACGCCGACGCTGGTCATCCAGGGCGCGGACGACGAGCGGTGCCCGGTCGGCCAGGCGGAGCAGTGGTTCGGCGCCCTGCGTGCGCGCGGCATCCCGTCCCGGATGGTGCTGTACCCGGGCGCGTCGCATCTGTTCATCCTCGACGGCCCGCCCTCGCACCGGCTCGACTACAACCGGCGGATCCTCGACTGGGTCGAGCAGTACACCGTGCCGGCGGGCGGGGTGTCGCGGGTGCCGATCGAAGCGGCGCACTGGCGTCGGCGCCTGGCCGAACTCGCGCGCAAGCACGGCGTGCCCGGTGCGGCGCTGGGCATCACCCGGGTCGGCGACGACACCGAGGTGCACGCCTCCTACGGCGTGCTCAACACCGCGACCGGGGTCGAGGTCACCGAGGATTCGGTGTTCCAGATCGGGTCGATCTCCAAGGTGTGGACCTCGACCGTGGTGATGCAGCTGGTCGACGAAGGACTTCTCGATCTGGACGCGCCGATCTCCGACGTCGTCCCGGAACTGCGGCTGGCCGATCCGGACGTCGCCAAGCAGGTGACCATGCGGCATCTGCTGACGCACACCAGCGGGATCGACGGCGACGTCTTCACCGACACCGGCCGTGGTGACGACACGCTGGAGCGCTACGTCGAGATCCTCGACCAGGCCGCGCAGAACCACCCGCTCGGCGAGACCTTCTCCTACTGCAACTCGGGTTTCGTGCTCATGGGCCGGGTGATCGAGAAGCTCACCGGGCAGACCTGGGACGCCGCGATGCGGGAGAAGCTGTTCGCCCCGCTCGGTCTCACCCACACCGTGACCCTGCCCGAGGAAGCGCTGATGTTCCGCGCCGCCGTCGGTCACGTCGCCGGCGCGGACAAGGAGCAGCGGCCCGCGCCGATCTGGGGGTTGCCCCGGAACATGGGGCCGGCCGGGCTGATCACCGCCACGACCAAGGACGTCCTCGGGTTCGCCAGGCTGCACCTGACCGGCGGTCTCACACCGTCCGGCGAGCGGATCCTGACGACCGCGTCGGCGACCGCGATGGCCTCGAAGCAGGCCGACATCCCCGACAAGCACTCGCTCGGCGATTCCTGGGGCCTCGGCTGGATCCGCGACGACTGGAGCGGACAGCGGGTCATCGGGCACGACGGCAACACGATCGGGCAGTCGGCGTTCCTGCGGCTGCTGCCCGCTCAGGGGCTCGCCGTCACGCTGCTCACCAACGGCGGCAACACCCGCGACCTGTTCCAGGAGCTGTACCGGGAGATCTTCGCGGAACTCGGCGACGTGGCGATGCCGAAGCCGCTGGAACCGCCCGCGACCCCGGTCACCGTCGACGGTTCGAAGCACGTCGGCGTCTACGAACGGGCCGGGGTGCTGATGGAGGTTCTGTCCGAAAAGGACGGTCTCCGGCTGCGGCAGACCGTCACGGGCCCGCTGGCGGATCTGGTGCCGGAGAAGACACAGGAGTTCGACCTGGTCCCGGTGGCCGACTCGCTCTACGTTTGCCGTGAGCCTGGTGCGCAGACCTGGACGCCGGTCACCTTCTACACCTTGTCGACGGGTGAGCCGTACGTGCATTACGGCGTGCGCGCTACGCCCAAGGTGTCCTAAAGCGCTTGGCCCGCCCGGAGATTCCTTCCGGGCGGGCTGCGTGCTCAGGCCTTCCGTCCCGCGATGTACCGGACGACCAGGAGCACGATGCAGACGACGGCGACGGCGCCCGCGATCATCCGGAAGGTGTAGTCCAGCCCCGCGAGCATCCCGATCGAGTTCGTGGCGGCGCTGATGAGAAGGAGAAGCCAGAGGGAGGCGGTGACCAGTACGCTTTTGCTGTTGTTCATGGGAAAGACGCTAGGGATCGGCGGCGTGGGGAACCAGGGGAGTGACCCCCGGACGCGGGTGGTGCTGGCGCTACCTCGGGAGCGGCGTGCGGTGGATGGCAAACTCGTCGCATGCCGAAACGCTGGAACGAGATCGACTGGGACGAGCCGCGCCCGGAGCCGTCGGAAGTCGTCGCCGCCCAGAACGGCATCACCTGGGCGGCCGTTCCCGTTGCCGCTCCGGCGCTGGACAGGTATCTCGAACACGTGGCGGCGTCCTATGTGAACGGTGGGTACCTGATAGGCCGTTGGCGTGCGGTCGACTATGCGGACACGGTGGCCTGGTTCGTCGCTCGCAACCGGGCGGAGGAGTTCGAACTCCTCCGAGTCTTCTTCGACAGCGAAGCGGTCCGGGAAGGACTCCGCGAACTTCAGATCCCGAGCCCGCTCGGTTCCGGCGACGGCGGGTTTCAGCAGGAACGGACCGGGTCACTCTGCCTGGACGGCATCCTGGCCGACGTGATCCTGAGCGGGGGCGCGTACGGGCGATACCGCGGGTCGGCGATGGACGCGAAGGCGCTCGCCGGTGCCGCCGTCGAGGCGTTGACACAGAACCGCTTGGAGGACTTCCGGGTGCACGTCAGTCTCGTGCCGTGGACTCCCTGGTTCGAGGGTGCGGCTTGGGATCGAACGTACGTCCTCACCGATACCGCCAACGCGGAGATCACCGTTTTCTGCGTCACCGACACGAACTGACGTCACGGTCGGCCGCCCAGGTGCCGAGATCGCGACCGGTCAGCTCGGACCAACAGGCCGCCAGATCGGCGCGCCCCGCATGCCGGTGTGCGAACCGGCCGAAGAACAGACTGAGGCCGCGGAGGACGTTCTCGTGGCCGATCGTGCCCGCGAGTTCCCTGATCAGCTCGGCGTCCGGTGCGTAGGTCGCGTCCGGTGGTGCCGGTTCCGCGGCGGCCCAGGGGTCGCTGCCCGGGGCGAGTTCGGGCACGGCTGTCCTGGACAAGTAGGTCGCGCAGGCTTCGACGAGCCAGAGGTCGTCTCCGCAGTCGACCAAACCGCCGATCCATGCGTGCGCGACCTCGTGGCTGACGATGGTGGCGGCATACCGAGGGCCGCGGGTCGCGACGAGGTCGAACACCTTGTCGTTGAACAGGATCAGGCCGGGGAGGGAGAACGCCAGCGAGGGGAGGTCCCGGACGAACACGGCTTCGCACTTCTCGTACGGGTACGGCACGCCGAGGTGGTGTTCGTAGAACGCGACGGACCGGGCCATGAGGTCCGCGATTTCCGCGCCGCGCTCTCGGGCGGCGGCCCTGGACCGCTGGGTGTGGACCGTCAGCGGCACTGGGGAATCCCGGGACGGGATCGTGGTTCGGCACAGCGTCGCCCACGGACCGGCTGCGCCGGCGACCAGGTACGGGGCGATCGGCTCGGCGGTGCCGTTGACCAGGCAGGACCACTCCTCGGGCGCCGACAGGTTCAGCGTGACCGGCGCACGCAGGCCGGCGTCGTCAAAACAGCAGAAGACCCGGGGAGCGGCGTCGGGGAAATTCATGCCGTACACGTAGGTCGTACCGTCGGGATCCGTGGCTCGCCGAAGGCCACGGCCTTCCACCGCGTACGGGAACAAGGCCTCGACCTCCAAGACATTGGAGGTTGTCAGCCCGGTGAGCTCCAGCCTGGACCCGTTCCACACGTCGGAGACGACGAGCGCGTGATCGTTCAATACGACCTTGTCCACCAGATGGGCCGCGAGATCCGCGAACGTCGCCTGCTCGTCGCAGCCGAACCGGATCACAGTGCGGGAACGGAAGAACTCGGCCGCCGGATCGATCACCAGCTCGATGTCGTACGACTCCACGACCAGAACCGAAGCTCGCTCACTCACGGAGATCGGCTTGGAGCAAATGGGGCGACACCACGAAACCCAGCCGCGAGTAGGCGGTGACCGCCCGGGTACTGGAGTGCACCGTCACCCGCTCGAGTTTGAGGCTTTGGGCGAGGTACAGGATCTTCGTGATGAGCCGCCCGCCGACACCGTTGTCCCGTTCACCCGGCGCGACATACACGCACTGCACATCGCCGGACGATCGCTCCAGCGCGCGGGGAGTCGGCACGCGCTGGGTGATCGCCAACCACGCCGTGCCGATCACCACCTCGTCGCGGACCGCGACCATGCAGCGATGCGAGGACGTATTGCTCTGCGCCCACGCCACGAAATGACGGACGAATTCGTCCCGCGTGGTCACCGGCGTTCCCTCGTTTTCGAGGATCCATTGCCACCGGAGCCCGGCGACGGCGTCCAGTTCGTCGTTCTCGGCGAGAGTGATCAGACCGTGCAGTGCCGATCCCGCAAGGCGTGGGAAAGCCACTGCAACGCCGGTGTCAGGCTGTCCGGAGGCGCCCAACCGTTGATCACGGCGAGCAGTTCGAAGTACCGGTCCCGGCGGGAGTCGTTAACGGTGTCCAGCCAGTCGAGAAGGTCTTCGGGCCTGTGCCGTGAGGTCAAGACCGCCACGACCTCCGCGGCTTCCGGAGAGCTCGGATCGATATCGGACTGCAGAGCGGGGGCGACGGTGTCGCGGATGTCCGCGATCGGGTCGCGGCGCAGACCGACGTCGGCGCGGCCGGTGTCGATCTGCTCGGCGATACGCCGCATGAGGGCGCGGAATTCCGGGTCCTGGGCCAGTTCGGCCAGCTCCACCCAGGCTTCGACCTGCTCGGCCTCGGGACTGTCGGGCAGTTCGGGCGTCATCGAGCGGGCGATCCCCGCGAATCCGGGATGATCGAGCCCGCGGAAGGTGGTGGTGAGGAAATCGTCGATCAGGCGACGGCGTTCGTCTTGGGTCAGCTTGGCCAGCTGATGCATGAGAGTCATCTCCTCGGGAGTGGATCCGCGCTTGGCTGCCGCCGTCAGCACGGCATGACGCAGGCGCAGCACGCGGATCTGCACCTCCAGCGCCTGGATGTGCGCGGCGGCGACGTCGGACAGGGTGGCTTCGCTGTCGACGACCTTCCGGACCGTTGCCAAGTCCAGTCCCAGCTCGCGCAAGGTCCGGACCAGCTCCAGCCGCGCGAGCGCGTCGGTGCCGTAGCGGCGGTGGCCGGACGACGTGCGGCTCGACGGCGCCACGATGCCGCGGTCGGAGTAGAAGCGGATGGCCTTCACCGTCAGCCCCGTCCGCCGGGCCAGCTCGCCGATCGAATATCCGGGGCCGTCGTCCATACGGCCCACCTTCGCACCTCCCCTCGGGGGAGATACAAGGGTATTTTCCGGCGATGGTCGGTTCGGCTTCCCCAAAGCTCGCGTGATCGGACGCCGCACACCCGAGATCGCCGTCTGATCACCTGAGTTCCGCCTCCAATCACGCGAGTTCGCCGTTCAATCACGTGAGTTCGCCGTCTGATCACGCGAGCCGCGTCTTCTGTCCCGGCCACGAACCCGGCGACCGCCCGATACTGCCGAGACGGTCACCCGGCCCAGACATCACGACACGGTTGACTTACCCCTCAATAACGACACTTGGGGATGTGCCGGCCGACTGGTGCAGTGTCACGGGTCGGTGATGACCCGGGCCACGCGACGTCGTCGATGGCGAGCCATGGCGCGGCGGCCACGGCCGAGGGTGTCTGCCCGGTGAACGCCTTGACCTCGCGGTGGAGGTGGGATTGGTCGGCGTAGCCGCACTCGGCGGCGACGTCGGCGGAGGCGTGACCGGCCGCGAGGAGGTGGGCGGCGTGGTCGAAGCGCACCAGTCGGATGGCGCGTTTGGGGCTGATTCCGAGCTGGGACCGGAAGCGGGACCACAGGCGCTTGCGGTCCCAGCCGACCTCGCCTGCCAGGTTGTCGACCTGTGTCTGCCCGCGGCTCGTGATCGTCCGCCGCCAGCTTTGGGCGACTTCCGGTTCGACCGGCGTGCGGGCTCGCATCCGTCGGTTCACGACCTCGGCCGCGATCGTGAACCGTTCGTCCCATGACGCGGCGGCACGCAGCCGGTCTTCGATCCGCCCGGCGTCGCGACCCCAGACGTCTGCCAGGGGTGCCATCGTCCCGCTGAGATCGGGTGATGCGTCGAGCACCGCGGCACCCACGTCCGGCTCGAGCCGGATCTGGAGACATGCGCCCACGCGGCCACCTGCTCGCAGATCGCCGGGCATGAGCCCGATGACGGCACTGCCCCGCTCGTGCCGGCCGCGGCTGTCGTAGACGATGCCTTCTCCGTCGCTCAGATCGATGAGCACGGTGACGGCGGGATGCGCGACCATGGCGATGTCCACGGAGGCGGGGAGACGCTGGCGGAACCCGGCCATGCTGATCCCCGGCAGCCGATTCGATCGGCGCGGAACCGCGATCTCCACCGCTTTCCAGTCCGGCGGTGTTCCAGTCGGCGGCACACGACCAGTCTAGGGATCGGGGACCAGGGGCGGGGTGTCAACGGTCCGTTCCCGCGAGGTCCAGCTCAGCAGTAGTTCGCTGAGCGCCTCAGGCGCCTCGAACATGGGAAGGTGTCCGACGCCGGACAGCAGTTCGATCCGAGCGTCCGGCACCAACTCGTACCGGCGCACCGACGACGGGTCCCAGCGAGGGTCGGCGCTACCGAAGACCGCCAGTACCGGAACGGTGAGGGCGGCGAGACGATCGGGCACGCCGCGCTCGGCGATGTACTCGGTGTTGCGGCGCAAGATCGTCCTGAACGTGTCGTAGGAGATGTGCTTGAGATCGGCGACCACGTCGTCGGGTACGTCCACCGGGCGAGCGGCCGTTGCCCCGATTCCCTTGCGAATGACCGCATCCGAACGCTTCGGCCAGATCAGCGGGCCGAACGGCGGGCCCAGCAGGATCCGAAGGATCAACGGCTGGGAAAGCAGCGCGCCGGGATGCGGGCCGCAGCTGATCAGCGCGACCGAGCGCACCAGGTCGGGGCGCTGTTCGGCGAGGGCGGTGGCGACGTAGCCGCCACTGGAGTGCCCGACGACGGTGACAGGACCTCGGCCGAGGTCGTCGAGTACCGCCGCCACTCGGCTCGCCTGGGCGGGCACGTCGTAAGGCGGTGAAGGCGGGGATTGGCCACAGCCCGGGAGGTCGACCCGGATGACGTGGTGGTGACCGGCAAGGGCCGGGACCACCGGGCTCCACGAGGCGCCCGAAGCCCCTGATCCGTGGATGAGCAACAGCGGCGGCGACTGCCGTGGACCGTCGCGCACCACGTGGATCCTCTGCGAATGCTCAACATCGTTCTCACTCATGGGAGGAGGGTGCACGGTCGCCGACCGCCGGTCTTGGACAAATGTCGGCGTGCGATGAGCCGACCCGGCTTCGAGCGGCGCGGCAGTGCGGTCTACGTCACGCAGAACATTTTCTACACAGTGCAGATTTTTCTCGGCACTATGTCATAGTGGTGTCGTGGCAGCGAAACGGCGGGACACCCCGAGCAAGGGCGACCTACGGGAACAGGCGATCCTGGACGCCGCCGAAGTGCTGCTCGAACGAGAACGCGCCGAGCCGATGACCGTCGAGTCGATAGCCAAGGGCGCGGGAATCTCCCGCGGCTCGCTGTACTTCTACTTCGGGTCGAAACAGGAGGTTCTCGCCGCGCTGGTCGCGCGCACCGTCGCCCGGTTGCACCTGGACGATCGGTCCGCCGACCCCGGCTTGCCCGCGCACGACGTCGTGCGAAGGGCCGTGGAGAACACGGCCCGCACCTGGAGTGAGCACGGACTGGTGATGCGGGCGGCGGTCGAGTTCGGCCCCGAAGTTCCCGAGATCGCGCAGCTGTGGCGCGACACCATCGCCAACAACACCACGGCCATGACTCGTGTCCTCGTCGCGGCCGGCCTGCCCGACGAGGACGGCCCGACCGGCGCGGCGGCGCTCGCGCAGGCCCTGTGCTGGATGACCGAACGCAACTTCTACCACGCGTCGAC
This sequence comes from Amycolatopsis azurea DSM 43854, assembly GCF_001995215.1. GTDB lineage: Bacteria > Actinomycetota > Actinomycetes > Mycobacteriales > Pseudonocardiaceae > Amycolatopsis > Amycolatopsis azurea. The sequence continues at coordinate 137,879 of NZ_MUXN01000027.1, read as the reverse complement.
ACAACCCGGCGGCCTGGATCGCGCGACCGAGACGATGGTCGAGATCTGGTGCCGCGTCCTACCTGGAGGGTAGCCATGCTTTTCCTGATCACCGGTGTCAGCAGCGGTCTCGGCCGGGCGTTCGCCCAAGGGGCGCTCGACGCCGGTCACACCGTCGTCGGCACGGCCCGCCGGGCGGAGGACGTCGCGGCGTTCGAAGCGCTCGCGCCGGGACGTTCGCACGCGCGTCAGGTGGATGTCACCGACGACGACGCGGTGTTCTCCGTCGTGGGGGAGATCGAGGCGCAGGTCGGACCGATCGACGTGCTCATCGCGAACGCCGGATATGGACACGAGGGAGTGTTCGAGGAATCACCGCTGTCCGAGTTGCGGGCACAGTTCGCCGTCAACGTGTTCGGTGTGGCAGCCACGGTCCAAGCGGTGCTGCCGTTCATGCGGAAGCGTCGTGCGGGGCACGTGTTCGCGGTCAGCTCCATGGGCGGGCTGATGACCGTGCCCGGGCTGGCCTACTACTGCGGCAGCAAATACGCCGTGGAGGGCATTCTGGAGACCGTGGCCAAAGAGGTCGCGGATTTCGGCGTGCACGTGACGATCATCGAACCTGGCTCGTTCCGCACGGACTGGGCGGGCCGGTCGATGGTGCGCACGCAACGGTCCATTCAGGACTATGACGCGCTGTTCGAACCCATCCGCACGGCCCGGCAGGCGGCCAGCGGCAATCAGTTGGGCGACCCGGCCAAAGCGGCCGAGGCCGTCCTGAAGGTCCTGGAGGCCGAGAAGCCGCCCGTGCATCTGGTACTCGGCTCGGACGCGCTGCGACTGGTCACGGCCGGCCGCTCGACGGTCGAAAAGGACCTGCGAGAGTGGGAGGAGCTGTCTCGCTCCACCGACTTCCCCGATGGTCACCAGATCGCTTCGAACTGAAGCCTGCTCGGTCCCCGATCATCGCGCCGGAGTCGGGCAGTGCGTCTCGACGACCTATGGGCCAGATTCACCACGCTGGGCGGAATCCGTGCCCTCTTCAGTTCCTGACCGAGCGCCGCACGCGGCCGCTTGGCCGTATCGCCATCGTTTGCCCGCTGTCGTGCGTCACCCGTCGGCGAGGCGTTGGATGGTGGTGCTCAGCCAGGCTTGGAGATCAGCGGGGTCGCCGAGTTCGGAACGCAGGATCCGGCGGCGGGTCGAGACGCCGAGAACGAAGGCGTCGATCGCCGCGGCTCGGCTGCGGGCGTCCGCGTCGTCCACGCCGCTGTCGCGCAGGTAGCGGTGCAGCGGCTCCAGCGAGTTCGTGTCGAGGAAGGCGGCCAGCGCCTCCGCCGCCTCCGGGCGTTCGCCGGACGCGCGTTGCAGCACGAGGAGCGGATCCTCCCCGGGGCCGCCGAACCAGCGCTGGACGATGCTCGCCGCGAGGCGTGAACCCAGCGTGGAACGGTCGCCGTCGAAAGAGTCGGAGACCGGGATCTCCACCCGGGTCGCCGCCAGGAAAAGGCCATCCTTGCCGCCGAAGTAGCGCGTGATGAGGTTCGGCGACACGCCGGCCGCGTCGGCCACGCCTTTGACCGTGATCGCGGCGTATCCGTGCTGGGCGAACTGGCGTTGCGCGTGCTCCAGGATTCGCTGCCTGGTCGCGGTCGCGTTGCGCAAAGTCATGTGTATGAGCATACACATGATGTGTACGCTCATACACATGAACGACGAGATGCGGGAAAGACTCCAGCGGACGCGGCGTGTCACGACCCCGTGGAGTGACGACGGGACGCGCGGCATCGCCGGCACCCACCTCGATGAACTGCTCGAACACTGGGCGAACGGGTACGACTGGGGGCCGCACGAGCGGCGCATCGGCGAGTTTCCCTGGGTGAAGGTGCAGGCGGGCGGCACCGAGCTGCGTGTGCTCCACCAGCGGTCCGCCGATACCCATGCTCCGGTTGTCGTGCTGCTGCACGGCTGGCCGGACTCGGTGCTGCGGTTCGAACGCGTCCTGCCGTTGCTCACGGACATGCACGTGGTGGTTCCCGCGCTGCCCGGCTTCCCGTTCGCGGCCCCGCTCACCATTCCCGGCATCTCGGTCAACCGGATCTCCGAGATCGTCGCGGACGCTCTCGACAAGCTCGGCTACTCGCGGTACACGGTGTCCGGCGGCGACGTGGGCGGCACCGTCGCGGAGATCCTCGCGGGCGAACACCCGGACCGGGTGGCTGCCCTGCACCTCACGAACGTTGCCCCGCAGCGTGCGCTCACGGCGGATCCGGCGAAGCTCGCGCCCGACGCGGCGGCCTACCTCCGCCGGACGGCGCAGTGGTTCCGGACCGAGGGCGCGTACATCATGCAGCAGTCGACGCGGCCGAACACGCTCGCCGTCGCTCTCGGCGACTCACCCGCCGGCCTCGCGGCGTGGATCGTCGAGAAACTCCAGTCCTGGTCGGACGAGTCGGCCTTCACTCCGGACGAGCTCCTCACCTGGGTCACCGCCTACTGGGTCACCGGCACGATCGGCACCTCGTTCGCCACCTACGTCGAACCGGCCACCCTTCCCGGCCGGATCGACACGCCGACCGTGCTGTCGGTGTTCCCGCACGACACCAAACCGGAGCCACGAAGCTACGCCGAGACGTTCTTGAACATCTGCGACTACGTGGAACACCGGGCCGGCGGCCACTTCGCAGCCTGGGAACAGCCCGAGGCCTACACCGAAGACTTACGCCGCGCTGTCAAGCTGGGCGGCTGAAACAGAGCCCGTGGACGCGTCGGCGCTCTGGCCGTGCAGCGTGGGCTGGTCCAGCCGCATGCCCGGAGGTCCTCATAGCGGCATGACCGAACGTGCCGAGGCTAGAGTTGCCGCGTGGGGCTGAAATCCTTTGATCGGATCGAGTGGTCCTTGTTGTTCCCGGACTTCTCGGCAGCGGAGGCCGCGCGGACACGGGCGGCCGCCGGGCGGATCGAAACGGCGAGGTTGCCCGAAGACACCGGTAAGTGGGATTGGTGGCCGGAGCACCTGGGCGTCGATCCGGTCCACAAGGACATCCAGCCGATCATCGCGGGGACGACCTTGACGCTGTCGAACAGTGGCGTCGACTGGCTGGAGCTCGCGCTGTGCATCGTTCGTGAGACGCGGCAACGCTTTACCGTGTCCGCGACCGTCGAAGTCGCGTGCTGGTGCGATCCCGACCACAACATGCACGTGGTGCGCAAAGACGAACACCTCGTCGGCACCGGTACGGCGCTGGCCTCGGCGTTCGAGTCGGCGGGAAGCGCTCTCGAACGCTGGGCCGGCGGAAGCCATGACCCGGATGCCTACCGGGCTGCGGCGGGGCTGGAGCCGGCTTCTCCGACTTCGAGGGCTTCAGGCCCAGGTGGTGCCGAAGCGGAAGACAGCGTCATCCTGAAGTTGGCGTAGCGGCACGAGCGGATGTCGGGGCGTCCCAGTCAAACGGCCACGCCTGTCGCGCAGTTGATAGACAGGACGGGTGAACAGCTTCTACCACCTGTGCTTCGTCGTTCAAGACATCGAACTGGCGACCGAGGACCTCACAAGGACTCTGGGCGTGACCTGGAGTCCAGTCCGCGCGGGCACACTCGGGGACTGGGACTACAGCATCGTGTTCTCCGTCGAGGGGCCACCGTTCTTCGAGGTGATCCAGGGCCCCGTCGGCAGTCCGTGGGACGCGACCGAGGGTTCCCGCTTCGACCACATCGGCTACTGGTCCAACGACGTCATGGCGGACAAACAGCGACTGGCAGACCGAGGCGCACAGATCGAGTTCGACTCCTGCCCTTACGGTCGTTCCTTTACCTACCACCGTCTCGACAGCATCGGAGCCCGGATCGAGTTGGTGGACCTCGCGGTCCAACCGGGGTTCCGTGACACCTGGGCCCAAGACGTCGCCGCGATGCCGCCGCTCGACCTCGACGAGCTGAACCGCCTCCCAGGAGAGGTGGAGCCGCCCGGCCACGGAGGCGGGCACCGATTCCGATCCGGCCCACCCGGTCAGGATCCGATGACGTCGGCGTGAGATGCGCGTGAGTCCGCTATCCGGTTATTGCGGTTGTCGTCTCAGCGGCCGAAACGCCATGATGCGGCCGTGCTCCAGACACGGATTGGCTCCGACCAAGACTTTCTGCAGTTGACAGCTGATGCCGCAGAGGATGGCCCGCCACAGTTCTTGCTTGCCGAGCTACAGCTCCGCGGCTTGTCTGCCTCGGTGCGGGTCGTGCACAGCTATGTGACGGGGTTCGCCGATCTCACGGAGTTCTTCCAGCGCCTCGCGGATGACTGGCGTGGCTGGGACGGAGCCCGGACCTGGGAGTCTCTCGAAAGCGACCTGAAAATCGATGCGTCTCACCAGCACGGCCACGTGCAACTACGGGTCACCATCCAAAGGTTTCAACCAGACTGGGGAAACGAGGGCTGGACCGCGACCGGTGATTTGACGATCGAGCCCGGAGAGCAACTGTCGCGAATCGCCCAAGAGATCAAGGCACTGGCGACGGGTTCGTAGAAGCGGCCGGGAGCGGGGCACGCTCCCGGCCACCATCCGCTACGCGGGCAGGGTGTCGGTCCACTCGGCGTTGATCCTGGCGCCGCCGGGGTCGGCCACCTGGTACACCGCCCCGTCCATGGTGACGTAGACCGACGTCCCGTTCACCCGTCCGGTCGCCGGATCGACGACGAGCCGTTCGCCCTCGGGCAGCGACAGGCCCTGTCCGCCCGGAACCGTGCCGAGGTTCTGCACACCGGGATAGCCGGCGATCACGCGAAAGGCCGTGGCCCGCACCTCCGGCGTGGCAGGCACCGTGGACACAAGCGAGATCAACGACTGGAAGACGGCTCGTTCCCGGTCGCTCGCGGTGAACTCGCCGGCGCTCGTCCTGGCGTCGCTGCGCTCGATGGCGTCGGCGATCCAGGCTTTCAACGCGTCCGGGGCCGTCGGCAGGGCACGCACCTGTTCGAGGGTCAGATCGATGGCGACCAGCGAGAACGGGATGGCCGATTGCGTCTTCACCGGCGCGACCTTGCCTCCTGTCTTCGCTCCTCGCATCCACAACCGACCGTCCGGCTTGATCCAGTACTCGTACCCACTCGAAGCATCAGCGCCGTCCGCCCCTGTCACTTTCACGTGCCAGTAGGTGCCGGCCCCCTCGGGGGAACGCTCAGCGGCGGTGGCGGCCGCGAGCAGGATCTCCTGCCCACTGGCCGTTCGCACCGGCGGACCGTCGACCGGTGCGGCCGGTATGACCGCGATCGCCACGGCGGCAGCGGCCGCCGTGAGGCTCGCCCCTGTGATCAGCCATCCGGTCCTCCGCCGGGAGGTCCGGCCGCCGTTTATCCGGTTCTGGAGCCGGTGTCGGCTGCGGTCGATCACGTCCTGGGACGGCTCGTCCGGGGCCAGCGCGGCGCGCAGCGTCTGCAGGTCATTCATCGAGTGCCTCCGGGGTGAGGACGAAGTTGAGCTTCTTGCGTGCACGGTTGAGCCGGGAACCGACCGTGCCGGGGGAGATGCCGAGCGCCGCGGCCACTTCTTCGTACCCGAGCTGGCCGAGCGCCACGAGCAGCAGCACGTCCCGTTCCCCGGTGGACAACCGCGACAGCGCGTCCGCGAGTTGGGGAAGCAGCCGTCGGGCGGCCACCGACGCGACCACCCTGCTCTCGTGCCCTTCGACCACCGGTGCGGCGTTCACCCGTGCCAGCGCCCGATAGTGGCGAGCCTCCTTGCGGCGGTGCCTGGCCACCAGTTTCGTGGCGATGCCGAACAGCCAGGCCCGAATCTCGCCGCGTTCGGCGTCGAAAGTGCCGCGCCGGTCGAAGGCGACGAGGAACGTCTCCGCGGCGATGTCCTCCGCGGTCTGCGCGTCCAGCCGCCCGGCCACATACCGGTAGATGGCCGCGAAGTAGCGATCGTGCACTTCGGTGAACAGTTCCGGGTCCTGTGGCAACCGGGCGGCCAGGTCGGCATCGGTCACGTGCTCACCCGTTCCCGCTGTCATATGTCCGCCTCTGACATGTGGTTCCTTCCCGTCGACGATCAGCTTTCACCACCACTTCGCCGCAGGCCGGTTTCTTCTTCCCGCCCAGCTGTAGCGGTCGGGGCGTCAGGGCCGATATCGATGGTTGACGGTCGTGGCCACATGAGGGGTTCGATGTGATCGAGTCGGTGGAGCTGGTGGTCGCGGCGTTGGCCGCCGGGGCGGCGGCAGGGACGCGTGAGACGGCGTCGACAGCGGTGAAGGACGCGTACTCGGGGGTGAAGACGCTGGCCCTGCGCACGTTGCGCCGCGGCGATTCCGTGCCGCCCGCGGTGGTGGAGGCGGTCGAGTCCGACGTGATCACGCCGGACGATGACGAGGGCGGCGTCGCCCGGCGACGCGATCTCGAGACAGCGCTGACGGAGGTGGGCGCGGGGAACGACGAAGAGCTCGTGGCGGCCGCGCTCAAGGTGCTGGAGCTGACCGATCCAGGAAAGTACCGGGTGACGTTGCACGGCAACAAAGGCGTACAGGTGGGCGACCACAACACCCAGACCAACACCTTCGGCTGACACCGCCGCCGATGCCCTCGAACCCACCTGGTTCCGACGGAACACCGGATCCGCTACGGCCGTCTGTCTACGAGATCCGCGACGGCCAGGGCGTGCAGGTGGGAAACCACAACGTCCAGCACAACACCTATGAGCAGCACGTCCACGCACCGGCGGTCATCACGCCGATGGAGCAGGTCGACGCACCTGCCGGTCTGATCGATCTGCCGGAGCGATCCCCGCTGTTCGTCGGCCGTGACGAAGACATGCGGCGGCTGCGGGACGCGCTCACGGCATCCACGTCGAGATCCGTCGTGGTGACCGCGATGCACGGACTGGGCGGGATCGGCAAGAGCACGCTGGCCGCGCACTACGCCGAAAGGTACCGCGCCGGCCACTCCCTGGTGTGGTGGATCACCGCTGACGCGCCCACCTCGATCGACACCGGGCTGGCGCGCTTGGCGGTCGCACTGCAACCCGCGGTGGGAAGTCTGCCGCTGGAGCAGCAGACCGAGCATGGCCTGCGCTGGCTGGCCACCCACGACGGCTGGCTGCTGATCCTGGACGACCTTTCCGCACCGAAGGACGCGGCGAAGGTGCTTGATCGCCTCCCCGCAGGCCAGGTGCTGATCACCAGCCGGCGCACCACCGGCTGGCACGAGATCACCACCGCCCCGCTTGCACTCGACGTCCTGAAACCCGGCCAGGCACGCGAACTGCTCACGCGGATCCTGACCCACCACGACCCCGCCGCCGACACCGACGGCGTGGACACCTTGTGCGCCGAACTGGGACATCTGCCGCTGGCCATCGAACAGGCCGGCGCCTTCATGGCCGAAACCGGCACCACGGCAGGCAAATACCTCGACCTGCTCGGCCGATACCCGGCCACCATGTACGGCGAAACCGCCGAGGGCGGGAACACGCAGCGGACCATGGCCCGGATCTGGCGCGTCACCCTTGACCGGCTCGCCGACACTCCGTTGGCGAGCCAGGTGTTGCGGGTGCTGGCCTGGTACGCCCCCGACCACATCCCCACCACGCTGCTGAGCGATCTCGACGACGAGCTCGCCGTGATCAAGGCGCTGGGACGGCTGGCCGCCTACGCCATGATCACCCGCAGCGGTGAGGCGATCAGCGTGCACCGGCTCGTGCAGGCGGTCACCCGCACCGCCGACCCCGATGACCCTCACCGCACTCCGGCCGGCGTCGCGCACGCACGTGACCACGCCACCCGCGCTCTGTCGCGGGTGTTTCGGCCGCTGGACCCCGAGGCGCCTCGAGACTGGCCGGGGCTGCAAACGCTGATGCCGCACGCCCAGGCACTCGTCAGCCACACTGACCCGAAGGACGACAACGGCGACATCGTCCTCGTCCTCAGCCGACTGGGAGAGTTCCTGGGGAACCAGGGGGCAGTGACGACCGCGAGGGGATACCTGGACCGGTGCCTCACCGGCTGTGAGCGGGTGCTGGGTCCGGAGCACCCGGGCACCTTGACCGCACGCAACAACCTCGCCGGCGCATACGAGTCGGAGGGAAATCTCGGGCAGGCGATCCGGCTGTACGAGGCCACCCTCGCCGATCGTGAGCGGGTGCTGGGGCCGGACGACGCCGAAACTCTGGTCTCCCGCAGCAACCTCGCCCACGCCTACCGGACGGCGGGGAATCTCAGACACGCGATCCCGCTGCATGAAGCCACTCTCGCCGATCGCGAGCGAGTACTGGGCCCCGACCACCCGGACACGCTGACCTCAGGCAATAATCTCGCGGGCGCCTACGCGTCGGCGGGGGACCTCGGCCGGGCGATCCCGTTGTACAAGGCCATTCTCGCCGGTCGCGAGCGGGTGCTGGGTGTGGACCACCCCGGAACCTTGACCTCGCGCAACAATCTCGCGGGCGCCTACCGATCGGCGGGTGATCCCGGGCAGGCCATCCCGCTGTACGAGGCGACCCTCGCCGATTGCGAACGAGTCCTGGGGCCGGATCACCCGAAAACTTTGAGCTCCCGCAACAATCTCGCGGGCGCCTATGAGATGGCGGGGGAGCTCGGCCGGGCGATCCCGTTGCACCAGGCCACTCTCGCGGACCGCGAGCGAGTACTGGGCCCCGAGCACCCGAGTACCTTGACCTCCCGCAACAATCTCGCCGCCGCCTACGAGATGGCGGGAGATCTCGGGCAGGCGATCCCGTTGCACGAAGCGACCCTCGCCGACTGTGAGCGGGTGCTGGGGCCGGATCACCCCGACACCCTCATTTCCCGCAACAACCTCGCCTACGCCTACTGGCTGGCGGGAGATCCCGGCCGGGCGATCCCGTTGCACGAGGCCACTCTCGCCGCCCGCGAACGAGTTCTCGGCCCCGGGCACCCGCACACGCTGTCCTCCCGCCACAACCTCGCCGGCGCCTACGAGTCCGCGGGGAATCTCCGGCAGGCGATTCCTCTGTACGAAGCCACTCTTGCCGCTTACAAGCGGATACTGGGGCGCGGCCACCCCGAGACCAAGGCGGTTCGCGCCAATCTCCGCCGCGCTCGCGGAAGGTAGGCGACCGAAATCTCAGCCACCCGGCGACAGGGGGCCGCACACGACATTTTTCCAAGACCGGGCCAGGAACTCTCGCTACTTTTCGGACTTCGTGCTCGCGAACTCACCGGGAAAGAGGGAGAGACATGAGACCCTGGAGCGCAATCGCCACGATCATCGTCCTTACCGGCAGCACACTTCTCGGGGTGGCCGGGTTTTCCTCCGCGACATCGGCGAAAGACGACGCTGTGTCCGCCGTCGGCAGAGTCTGCGTGACCGTGGTCGGCGAGGCTCCGGCCGACGGGGCCGATCCGGCGGAGTCGACCACGTGTGGTGCCTCCGTCGGAGACCCGGCGATCCAGACCGCCGTCGCGGGCAAGACCCTGCTCATGGAGTGGTTCTACCACGCGAACAACAACCCCTCTGATCTGTACCGGTATTACGGGACCGCTGGTCCCTGCGACACCTCCGGCTACAAGATCAAGGTGACCGGACAATGGGACAACAACATTTCCGGGTTCAACACCTGGAATGACTGCAATGAAGTGCTGGGCTACGACGCGCCCAACTTCGCCGGCGCCCATGGATACTGGGACGGCACCAAGAACCCCTGTGTCTGCGTGGTCGCCCACTGGGTGGGGCCTGATTGGAACGACCGCATCAGTTCGTTCCATATTCGCTTCAAGCGCTAGGCCGGTCAGCCCAGCGACGCGCTCGCGGCGCGCAGTTCGTCGAGGGCCTTCAGGAGGAAGGTCGCGAACCCGGCCTCGGGTGCGCGGTCGCCTTCGGACCATTCGGCGTACCCCCGTTTGAAGGCGAGGACGCCGAGTTCGCTGGCGAGGGCGGCTGTCGGGTCCGGCACGCCGCGCGCGACCAGGGCGGCGGTCATGGCGGCCGCGAGGCTGACGCTCTTGAGGGCGTCGCGCTCCTGAAGTTCGGCACTGGCGGCGACGGCCGCTTTCAGGCGCGGGGCGATCTCGCGGCTCATCGGGCCCATCGCGGTCGAGGCGCGCTCCAGACCGGCGGCGACCGCTTCGAGCGGACTGGCGTCGGCGGGCGCCTCGGCGATGCCCTCGGTCAGCAGCCGGCTCAGCGTCTCCTGTCCGGCGACCAGCAGCTCGCGTTTGTCGGGGAAGTGCCGGAAGAAGGTGCTCTTGGTGACCCCGGCGCGCTCGGCGATCTGCGTGACCGTCGTGGCGTCGTAGCCCTGCTCCGTGAACAGGTCGACCGCCGCCATGACGAGGCGTTCGCGCGCGCCTGGTTCCCATCGGGCCATGAGGTCATCTTAAGTGATGGGACTCTTGTCCCGTCACCCTGGTACGGTGATGGGACAAGAGTCCCATCACTCGCGGGAGAGTTCCATGCGCGTCTTCGTCACCGGCGGTACCGGCCTGATCGGATCCGCCGTCGTCGCCGAGCTTCTCGGCGCCGGTCACACCGTCCTCGCACTCGCCCGATCGGACGCCTCCGCACAGGCCGCCTCGGCGGCCGGCGGCGAGCCGATCCGGGGCGCCCTGGCCGATCTGGACGCCCTGCGCGCCGGCGCGGCCCAGGCCGACGGCGTGATCCACCTGGCCTTCGCCAACGACTTCAGCAGCCCCGAGGCCCTCGCGAACGCGGTCGCCGAGGAAAGTGCCGCCCTCGCCACTCTCGGCCAGGAACTCGTCGGCAGCGACCGTCCCTTCGTCACCTGCTCAGGCACACCCGCAGTGCAGGGCCGGGCCTCCACCGAGGCCGACCCGATCCCGACCGAGGGCCCGGTCGGTGGTCGAGGCCGCGCGGTCACGGGAGTTCTGGAGCTGGCGTCACAAGGGGTCCGGAGCTCGGCCGTCCGCCTGCCGCGGACCGTCCACCACGACGGTGCGGGCGGATTCGCCGGTGTGCTGACCGGGATCGCGCGCCGGAGCGGAGTGTCCGGCTACCCGGGCGACGGCACACAACGCTGGCCGGCCGTGCACGCTCTCGACGCCGCGGTCCTCTTCCGGCTCGCCTTGGAGCACGCCGAGGCCGGCACCGCCTGGCATGCCGTGGACGACGAGGGTGACCAGGTGCGGGACATCGCCGCGGTCATCGGGCGGCGGCTGGACCTGCCCGTCGAACCCGTACCGGTGGAGACCTACGGCCCCCTCGGTGTCATCTTCGCGGCCGACCAGCCCTCGTCCAGCGCCCACACCCGGCAGGCCCTCGGCTGGGAGCCGAAGCACCCGCGCCTGCTGGAGGACCTGGAGAACATCCAGGCCTGATAGGCAGGCCTCGGCCCGTCAGTCTCGCTGCCGGCGCAGTGATGAGACGAGCCGGGAGATGCCTTCGCGCGTGACACCGGCTCGCAGGTCGAGCCATTGCCGGTTACGGAGTGCGGTTGGCGTGTTGAGGTCGGGGTCCGCGCCGGGAAGGATGACGGGGACGATCGGGAGGCTGCTGTTGTCGATCGCAAGCAGGAGTTCGTTCTGTTGTCCTGTTGCCGCGTTGGTGGACCTGCCTACGCAGAAGATCAAGGCTTTAGAGGCGTTGAGGCTGTCGGTGAGGGCGTCGGCCCATTTCGCTCCTGGTGGGATGTGGCCGTCGAAGAAGACGTTGACTCCGGCCTTGGCGAGTTCTTCCACCAGTTCGAGGACGACGGGTCGGTCTTCGTTGGCGAAGGAAACGAAAGCGTCGTAGCGGAGTCGCACCTCTGCGGTGTCGAGGTGGGAGAAGCGTTGCTGGTTGACCAGGAAGTCGACGCTGGCGCGCCGGAGTTGACCGTCGGAGAGCCAGTCTTGACCCTGTTCGCCGACGAGGAGTCGCTCCAGGGCGCGATCGGAGAGCATTCGGGTGGCTACCAAGGACTCGTTCCCGGTGCCGCGTGCTTTGGCCGCGTAGTCGGCCGGTGTCCATTCGGCGACATCCTCCGCCAGACCCTCGGAGGTGGTGAGCGCGTCGAAGACCTCGGGCCAGCGATGCTCCAGGCACCGCGATATCGCGAAAAAGCGGACGGGGATGGTCGCGGCCCCGTCGGGCGAACTGGTGCTGATGGAGAAGTCGACCAGGATGTTGTTGATGAACCGGATGACCGCGCGAGGGTTGCCGCCGAGTGCTTCCGCGGCGGCGGGCAGGACCGGTTCCAGTTCGCCGACCAGTTCGGGCGGCTGGTCGGTGAGGAGTGTCTTGCAGAAGTCGGTCATGCGTGCGGTCGACGGGGGGATGTGGAAGGGAAGCTGGACGATCTTGTCGAGGTAGAGCTCTCCTTTGAAGTCCTTGATGCCGTACTGAGTCGAGTACCGGTGCTGCAGGTAGCCCTCCACCACCTTGCGCGCGACGCCCAGCACGAAGATGAAGCCGGGCTGCGCGAGGACCAGTTTGATGCTCTCGAGCAGACGGATGGCCTGGTCGGGGAAGCAGCGGTCGAGGTCGTCGATCAGAATGACGACCTTGACGTCTCTGCGGAGTTTCAGCTCGTCGAGGCTGGTGAACGCGCCGTAGTAGAGACTGCGGTCGAGCAAGGGGTCCGGGGTGAGCTTGGCTTTCCGGTCGATCATGTCCTTGGCCACGAGGGAGGCCTCGAACTCGGCGAACCCCGGGATCGACACCTTCGACTTCGCCGAGAAACCGTAGGCGATGGCGCGCAGCGAACGGATCAGCGACTGACCCGACTCGCTGATCTTCTTGCCCATGGTCTGGTGCTGCTCGAGTGCCTGCACGATGGTTCCCACGAGCGGCACGATCGGGTGTTCCTCCTGCTCGTACCGCCAGGCGTTGAACCACACGGTCACGACGTCTTCGCTGCCGACCAGTTTGCGTTCGATCAGACGCATCAAACTGGTCTTGCCCGTACCCCACTCGCCGAACACGCCGATCGTGAACGGCCCGCGGGTGTCGGTCGCGGCTTCGGCCAGCACTTGGGCATACACCTCGAACCCGAGCCCGTCCGCGGTGCGCTGGTCGGCTTCACCGACAGCCTGGTCGGCGATAAGGCTGATCCTCATCCATCCCCCTGCGTCTCGCCAAAGAGATCGCCGTCGGCGTCGATGCCGCTACACCCGATCTGGGAGTAGCGGTCGATATGGCCGCCGCATGAGGGACGTTCAGTTTTCGCGGTGGCGCGAAACGAGGTCGATCAGCTCTCGGTGGCTCTCGGGGTCGGAGGCGGCGACCAGCCCCTGGACGCCGGAGTGCACCGGCTGCCCGGCGAGGTTGGTCACCACACAGCCGGCCGCCTGACACAGGGCGATGCCGCTGGTGAAATGCACGCTGTCCCGCAAGTGCCCATCGGTGATGTAGGCGGCCCGCCGTCCGGCCGCGACCCAGGCCAACGCCAGTGTCGTGGACACCACGCGGGGGCGGAAGTCTTCGGTGAAGGCGTCGTCCAGCAGCATCCGTGCCGTGCGGAACGACGCGGCATTGGGGAACGGCGGGTCGAGATTGACATCCACGAGGCGGTCGCCCGCCACGGGCACCAGAGGCTCTTCGCGGCCGTCGCGGCGGAGGAACGCGCCGCGGCCACCGGTCCAGAAAACCTCGCCGGACAAAGGGTCCGCCGACACCGCCACAGTCACACCGCTCTCGGTACGCAGGGCGAGGTTGACCGCGACCAGCGGCGTCCGCGCCGCGTAGTTCACGGTGCCGCACAACGGGTCGACCAGCCAGGTCCGCGACCCGTCCCCGGTGCCGGCGCCGTACTCTTCGCCGAGGATGACATCGCTCGGGCAGGCCTCCCGCAGCACCCTCCGGATCACGCGCTCCGCGGCGAGATCCACCCCCGTGGCGAAATCCCTGTCGCCTTTCTCGAACCGCTTTACGGCGCCGCCGTAAGAACTCCGGATCACCTCGCACGCGGCGTCGACAGCACGGATCGCCACTTCCATGTCGGAGCCGGGTCTCACCGGCGTGACCACATCAACCACGGATCAGATCCTTCCAGCTACGGGGCGGGGCTGTCGGGGTCGGCGCTACCCACCTAGGGTTGGTGCACCGGAGTGGAACTCCGGACGTGATCCACGTGCAGGGGAGGGCCAGTGGATTGGCGGGGGGACACACGACGTCGTGTGGCGGGCGATGTGACAGGTCAGAAATCTCGGGGTGCTCGGTTGCGCACAGCTCCCCGCGGGGTCATGCCGTATTACCTGACGCTGGAGCTCGCGGCGCTAGTGCTGCCGCTGGTGGTGCCGGGGCGGGCGACGACCGGAAGGGACTGGACCTGGTTCGGAGTGCTGCTGCTGGCCGCCGTGCTTCAGGCGGAGCTGTCAGCGCAAGTCGAGCGGATGCGACAGTTCTTCGCCACTAACCCGCATATCAACATGGTCTCGATATGGACGCTGGCTGCGGCGCTGACGGTATCACCCATTCTTGCTTGCCTGCTGGTCATTCCGATCTACGCACACCTGTGGCTGCGGGTCTCGCGGATGGTGCCGGGCGTGCGTCTTTATCGGGTTGTATGTTCGGCGGCCACCACGGTTATCACCGTCCTCGCCGCTTGTACTGTGCCGGACTTACTCGGTTTCCGCGACGAACCACCAGGCTTGGTCGCGATTGTGCTCAGCGGGCTGACTTACTTCATTGTCAACGCGCTGCTGGTCATGATCGGCTTCAAGCTGCACGATTCTCAACGCGGTTTCGTGTCGTTCATCGGCTCATGGGCCGACAACGCGCTCGACCTGGTCACGCTATGCCTCGGCGGAACCACGGCCGTGTTGCTGGTCGTGCACCCCAGCCTGGTCTCACTCACGCTATTGCCGGCGGTGCTGTTGCCGCGAGGCGAACTGGGGCGCCAGCTGGAGATGATCGCCGACCGGGACCACAAGACCGGCTTGCTCACCATCGCCGAATGGCGCAAGCGGGCCGACGCCGAGCTGAGCAGGGCACGACGGACGACCGACCCGTGCGGCATCTTGATGATCGACGTCGATCACTTCAAACGAGTCAACGACACCTACGGCCATCTGGCGGGCGACGCCGTGCTGCGCGCGGTCGCGGGCGTCGTCCAGCACGAGGTGCGCATCTACGACTCGGTCGGCCGCTTCGGCGGCGAGGAGTTCGTCGTGTTGCTGCCTGGCATCGGGCAAGTGCACTCGACCGCGATCGCGGAGCGGATCCGGGAAGCTGTCACAAAACTCGCTGTCGTGACAGCGACAAATGACGGCGAAACGACGATCAAGGGGGTGTCGGTGTCCCTCGGCGTCGCGGTGTATCCCCATGCCGGAATCGCGCTGGACCAAGTGCTCGGGGCGGCGGACAAGGCCGTGTACCGGGCGAAGCACCTCGGCCGGAACCAGGTGTGTATGGACGGCTTCACATCCTCGTGACGCGGCGGGGGCCGGTACCACGTCGGGACACGTCTCACATCACCACGACGAAATGACCGACAACATCCGCTATTCGGCATGAGGGTGCGCCTGAACGCGCTATACGCTAATTCCGGTTGTCGTGTCAGCGGCTGGAACGCCATGATGCGACCGTGACCCAGACACGGATTGGCTCCAACCACGACTTTCTGCAACTGACAGTTGATGCCGCAGAGAGCGGCCCGCCACTGTACTTGCTTGCCGAGCTACAGCTCCACGGCTTATCCGCGTCAGTTCAGGTCGTGCATAGCTATGTGACAGGGTTCGCCGATCTCGCGGAGTTCTTTCAGCAGCACGTGGATGACTGGCGTGGCTGGGACGGAGTCCGAACTTGGGAGTCCCTCGAAAGGGTACTGAAATCGATGCGTCCCACCAGTACGGTCACGTGCAGCTGAGGGTCACGCTCCAGAGGTTTCAACCCAACTGGGGGAAACGAGGGCTGGACCGCGACCGGTGACTTGACGATCGAGCCCGGAGAGCAACTGTCGCAAATCGCCCAAGAGATCAAGGTGCTGACGACCGGCTCGTAGCAGTTTCTCTGGAACGCTCAGCGGCATGAGCGGATAACCGGGGGAAGATCATCGTGTGAAACCGACGGACGACGTTGACGATCTGCGCGCGTTCCCCCGCCGACCGCAAGTCCTAGGCAGCGGTGCGCGAACCTTTCGCTCCGTAGTCATTTCCTCAGGACTGGTGACGGGGCGAGAGGTTGGCATCGTGTCTTCCCTGCGAGGGAACGACGAAGACGGGCCACGCTGGTGTCCGGTGAGTTCGGTCGACGTCTTCCGGTCGTGTGGTCACGATGGGATCGTTCCCGCGGCATTCGCGCGGACCTGAGCCGGATCCCAAGGCGGAACAGGTAGCGGATATCGTCGCGCAGATCGCGGCGAGACCGGAGATCGCCAGGGTGGCAACGCTGGCGCAGGACCTCGATATGAGCGTGCGGAGACGCCACCAAGGTCAGCCTCAGTTTCGTGACACTTCGGCAAGTCGTGTGCGACGCTCAGGGTGAGACGGTGCGGTGATCGCCCGGGATGCCGTGTTCGACCGCGTCGAACGCCTGGTTCAGGCGCTGGCGGTGCGTCGCGGCGATGTCGGCGAGATCATCTCCGGCGAGTCGGCTTCGGACCGTCTCGACGGCCACCGTCCGGTATGCGGCGACGAGCAGGGCCGCGGTCAACGTGCTGTCGCCGGAGAACGTCGAATCTGTGCGGAGTTCGGCGGCCAGCGCCGTCTCGATCTCGTACGCGAATGCGCGCAGCCGCGTGATCAAGGCGGGCGAAGCCGTGACGGTCCGCATCATCGGTTCGATGTCCCCGTTCAGGCCCGAGAGCGCGTGCCGCTTCTCCGCGAGTGCGAGGGCGGTCTGACGGAGGGCCTCGACGGCGCTGATGTGGTCCGCCCGCTCGCGGATCGCGGTTCGCACGATGTCGACAACGTCCGGAAGACGATCGAGCAGGAGGTCTTCCTTCCGCTCGAAGTGCGAAAACACCGTCACCTTGGACACGCCGGCGGCCGCGGCGACCTCGGCGATCGTGACGTCGTCGAAGCCGCGCTCAAGGAAAAGTCCACTCGCGACTTCGGCGATGCGCGCTCGCGTCTTCGACCCGCCGCGATCTCCCCGATTTGGCATATGAAGGGCTCCCTCGACGCGCTGGTCCTTTGAGTACATTTACACGATAAGCTTATCAAGTAAGACATCGGGCGAAGCTGCCCTTCCCGGCGGAAGCGAACGGCGTTGATCCCGATCCGGCTCATGGCATGCCGAGATTGATCTCGCCGGCCAGGACGTAGGCGCCGACCAGGCCGCCGGAGACCCCATGCCGCCGCAGGGGGAGGTGCGGTGCGTGGCATTTCGACAGGCGCCACGCGGAACAGTTCGGGCCCCAGAACCCTTTCTGTCGCCGGCGCCCCGGCCGGCTCATCACTTGACGCCCTTGACGCGATAGATGCTGCCGGCGGCGGCCAGGGCAAGGACGGCGCCGAACAGGTAGTAAGCCGTGAATCCGCCCAGTGACGTCGCGGAGCCGAGCGCGATGATGGCCGGCGCGATCGCGGGGGCGACCGACTGTGGGAGGGAGGCGGCGGCGCTGAGCACGCCGAGGTCCTTCGCGGCCTCCCCGGTGCCGGGCAGTACCTCCGTCGCGAGCGCGAGCGACACTGAGAAGAACAACCCTGCGCCCACCCCGATGACTGCCTGCGAGACGACGACGGTCACGACGTCCGGCGCGAGGGCGAGCGACACGAGGCCGACAGCGATGAAAACCCCGGCGATGGCGACGAACGGACGCCGTTTGCCCAGTTTGTCGGAGAGGTGGCCGCCGACCAGGCTGGAGATCATCATCATCGCCGTGGAGACCGCGTTGATGACGAGGACCGTTGTGGTCGCGCCCTGCTCATCGAACCCGAACTCGGCCGTCAGGTAGTACGGAAGGTAGCTGGCGATGCCGCCGTAGCCGAACATGATGAGGAACTGCGCCAACCAGGTCCAGGCGAAGTCGGGGTGCTTGACCGGGTTGAAGACGAACGAACCGAGGAACTGAACCAGGGTAAATCGTTGAGTGGGTTTTTCGGTGAGCACGCGGTCCTTGAGGTCGATGACGAACCAGGCCGTCAACGCGGTCGCGATGAGCGCAGGTACGACAAAGCGCAGTACGTCGTCGGCGAGGAAGTTCACGATGCCGAAGCCGGCGAGGACGCCCACAGGTGTCGCGATGCCGACGATGCCCGCCGCCGAGCCGAAACGCGAAGGGGGCACCTGATCCGGGACGGTCGCGCTGGCCGCCGCCATGGTCGCGTTCGTCGCCGCCTGCACGACACACCACGCGACGAGCACGACCCACACCGAGGTGGCGATGCCGACGACGAAGAGTCCGGCGAGCCCGATGACCATGCCGCCGAGGATCCAGGGGCGCCGCATGCCCCACTTCGAGGTCGTGCGGTCCGACAACCGCCCCGCGACGGGATTGGCGACGAGGCCGAATATCGCTCCGACGGCAAGCACCAGAGCGAGATTCGTGGTGGCTTCCCCGGGGGATGCGGAGATGTGCTCGATCTTGAAGGCCAGGGTGACGGCCACGGGGGTCGTCGCTGCGAGAAAGACGCCGAAGTTGACGGCGAACAGGCCGCGGATATAGCCGCGGGGCACCTCCTGGCGGGGTGTGTCGGTGGCTGTCGACCCGGCCGCGGCTGTCGCGGGCGGGGGAGGCTCAGTCACAAACGAATCCTCATCTTTTAGTGGGCCGGAGAGTCGCGATCTGCGCGCTGATCAGGGATGTGTCGTGCTTGCCTGCGACGTTGCCGCCGCCCGTGGGCGTCGGCGTTCGGAGATCGCGAGTGAGCCGGCCGCGACGAGCGCGATCGCCGCGGCGGCCACGAGGATCGCGTGGGCGGCCTGGAATCCGGTGAGTTGCCGCGGCGTTCTGGCGATGACGATGACGATGATCGCGCTGCCGAGGCTGCCGCCCACGCGTTGGATGATGTTCGCGGTGGTGGTGGCGTCGGCCAGGTGGTCTGATGCGGCTCGTATCGCCGCGGTCATCGCTGGTATGCCCGCCAGACCCACACCGATGCCGCGGAGCGCCTGGAGGAGTTCGACGGTGACCAGGCTTGTGTTCTGGGGCAGGAAGACGAACGGGGCGGTGGCGACCATGGCGA
This sequence comes from Amycolatopsis azurea DSM 43854, assembly GCF_001995215.1. Taxonomy (GTDB): domain Bacteria; phylum Actinomycetota; class Actinomycetes; order Mycobacteriales; family Pseudonocardiaceae; genus Amycolatopsis; species Amycolatopsis azurea. Next base: position 118,868 of record NZ_MUXN01000027.1, on the reverse strand, counting down.
TCGTCAGGCCGATGATGCAGGTGATGCCGGCCCCGTAGCGGTCGGTGATTCGGCCACCGACGGGTAGCGCGGCCAGGGCGCCCAAGCCGTATGCTAGCAGGAGCAGGCCGGTGTGGGTGACCGTCAGGCCGCGCAGCGTCTCGTAGTAAAGGGGTAGCAGGATCAAGCCGCCGAAGAGGCTGAGCCCGGTGAAGAACAGGGTTACCTGAGCGGTGGTGTACGACATTCTCCGGAACAGGCTCAGCTCCAGTAGCGGGGTCCGCTTCGACGACCGGTCGCGACGCGTGGCGTTCCCGACGAACGCCACCAGCAGCAGGGCTCCCAGCACTGCGAGGATCGGTCCCCACGTCCCTTGTGTACCGGGTGAACCGAGGTTCGTGAGCCCTGACAACAGTGCCGGCAGCCCGGTCGACAGCAGCGCCAGTCCGAGGAGATCGAGTCTCGCCGTGCGGTTCGCGGCGTCTTTCGGCAGGACGCGGAGAGCGAGAAGGGTGGCGGCGACGCCGATGGGCACGTTGACCGCGAAGAGCCACCGCCAGGACATGGTGTCGATGAGCAGGCCGCCCAGTGCCGGGCCGATGGCCGGCGCCGCCATGATGACCAGGCCGGCGGTGGCCATGGTGCGTCCCATCCGGTCGGGGCTGACGGCGCGGGCGACGATGCTCTGCCCGGTCGGCACGAGGAGCCCACCGGACACCCCTTGCACCGCGCGGGCGATGATCAGCAGCGGGAGGTTGGGCGCCACCGCGCACAGCAGTGACGCGACCATGAACGCGACGAGGGCGATCAGCCATAATCGGGACGCGCCGAGCCGGTGCTGGAGCCACGCGGACGCGGGCAGCGCCGCGGCCAGCGCGAGCAGATATCCGCTGGTGGCCCACTGCGCGTCGACGAGCGTTGCGTGCAGGTCCTCCGCGATCGTCGCCAGCCCCACATTGACCAGTGACGTGTCGATCCCGGCCATGAAGCCGCCGAGCACGATCACCGTCGTCAGTGGACCGATTCCTGCCGTCGACGCACGATCGGCAACGCTCATCGCGTCCCGACCCAACGCGGAATCGCGGCGTCGAGCCGCTTGTGGGCGTTGCCGTCGGTCGACTCGTCCTCCTGTGTCGTAGCCCAGATGATGACGCCGTCCGGCCGCACGAGCAGGCTCGACAACGACGTGTCCTCGGTGGGGTCGGCGACATAGGTGACCTGGTGCTTCAGATGCCGCACCGCGTGGGCGAACCGGCCGTCGGGTGAGCGGTCGACCAGGACGAACCGGCCGTCATGGGCGTGGTCGGCGAGCCTGCCCTCGGAGGCCAGTTCGACATCCCCGGCGAGCGAGCCGACGGGGGCGGCGGCATCGTCGGCGACGTCGTAGTGCTGCTCGATGCCTGAGGACAGCGCGACCATCCGGTTCATCGCGCCCGGCACGGTGAACAGCTCGTCACCGATGATCTTCCGCAGCCGCGCGGTGTGCTCGTCGCCGCGCATGAGGGCGACCTGCGCCCTCGTCCAGTCCAGGACCCATGCGGCGATGGGGTGCCGTTCGGCTTGATAGGTGTCGAGCAGCCCCTCCGGCGCACAACCGTTGATGGTCGCGGCGAGCTTCCAGCCGAGGTTCGCCGCGTCACCGAGGCCGAGGTTCAGGCCCTGGCCACCCAACGGCGAGTGCACGTGCGCGGCATCGCCCGCCAGCAGCACCCGCCCGTGCCGGTACGTCCGTGCCTGCCGGGTGTTGTCCGTGAACCGCGTCGCCCGCCCGCGCACACCCGTCAGGACCACCGGCACTCCGGTGACATCCCGTACAGCATCCTGCAGCTCTTCCAGCGACACGGGAACGTCCCGGTCTTCCGGCGGTGTCCCGAACCGGACAAGGAAGATACGTCCCGGGATCGGCCCGTAGGCGTAGAGGCCGCGCGGTGTCCACGTCCAGCCCCGCTGCAGTCCGCTGGTGTCTTCGAAATCGGCGATCGCCTGATACCCCACCAGCTCGGGATCGGTACCGACGAAGTCGATGCCGAGCTGTTTGCGGATCACACTCCGTCCACCATCGGCTGCGACGACCCATCCGGCCGGGAAATCACCCGCGTCGGTCTCGACGACCACGTCGGCGTCATCCAGAAGACTCTCGGTCGTGCCGCGCACCCCGTGCACCTCGACGCCGCGACGGATCTCGACACCGAGCCGGGTGCAGTGCTCCGCGAGCAGCTGCTCGAGGTCGTACTGGGGCACGCCGATTCCGTTCGCCACCGCCGTGTGCGCCGCCAGTACCGGGTCGGCCTGGTCGACAAGGTCGTTGCGGAACAGGATTCCCGCGAAGTGCCCCGCCACCAGGAACCGGCGGGACTTTTGCCTGGCCGCCTCCAACAGCTCACGGACCGTGCGGGTCGAGCTGTCCCCGGCGAACGCACGAGCGGCCGCGATGAGGCGGGCCTGAGCCTCCTCAGCAGCGGGCAGCAAGCCGCGCCGGTCAAGGATCTCGGCGCTGGCCACGTTGATCGAGCCGGCCTTGATCGTCGGATCCGGCTCCGCGATTCGCTCCAAGACCGTCACCCGCACGTCCCGTAGCGCCAGTTCGCCGGCGAGAAGCAGGCCAGTGGGTCCGGCTCCGACCACGATCACGTCAGTCCGCTGCATAACGCACTCCTTGACTTTCGCTTCGAACTCACTCGGAATGTATCGAGTAAGCTTACTTAGTATCCTTACTGAGTAAACCATAGCGCGGGAAGGCAGATCGCGGCGGGCCGAAAAGCGCGCGCATTGCCGAACTCGTCGCGGCCGCCGACTGGATCGCTCCCGGCACGCAGAGGGGATCGGCCACGTCGAGACGCTCCGGCGAGTCGCCCTTAGGGCGTGAAGTCAGGTGCGAGGGCGAGCATTCGGGTGCCCGATGAGTGACGGCTTCGGTGAAGACGTCTGGCGCAGCTATGACTTATCCGGTAAGCTTATCAAGTAAAGTTACCGAGTCTGAGCAGCGTGGCACGGGAGAGGTCCGGCCGCTGTTCGATTGGAGAGGTGATGACGTCGCCGCGTCCGGTCCACATGTCGCGTGAGCGCTACAGCCCTGGACCCGAACTTGTCGAACGTGCCCGCACGGGGCGACCGACCAGGACGGATGCCCCTTCCGGCGTATCCGCCTGGCTGGTCACCCGCCACGAGGATGTGCGCGCCGTACTCGGTGACGCCAACCGGTTCAGCAGCGCGGGTGGCGCCCGCCGTGAGGATCTCGCCTCCTCGCGAACCGATGCCGCCCCTTCCGGCGAGTCGCAGCTCATCGACGCGGCGTCGTTCATGGTCGGTCAGGACCCGCCCGAGCACACCCGCCTGCGTCGGCTGCTCACCCCGGAGTTCACGATGCGCCGCATGCGCGTGTTGGAACCTCGAGTGCGAGCCGTTGTCGACGGCGTTCTCGACGGCATGGAGGACGCCGGCGCGCCGATTGACCTCGTCACGGGCTTCGCGCTGCCCATCCCCTCCCTGGTCATCTGTGAACTCCTTGGCGTTCCCTACTCTGATCGGGAGATGTTCCAACGTCTGTCGTCGGTTCAGCTTCAGTTCTCTGCCTCACAAGACGAACGAACCGAAGCGTTCCTTGGTCTGCGTACTTACATGAGCGCTCTCGTCAACCGGCATCGCAGCGCTCCCGGGGATGATCTGATCGGCATGCTGATCCGCGAACACCACGAGGACATCACTCACGACGAGTTGGTCGGTATCGCCCTTGTGCTGCTCATCGCGGGGCATGAGACCACCGCCAACACCCTGGGCGCGGGCACCGCCCTGTTGCTCGAACACCCCGAGCAACTGGCCGCGATCCGCGACGACCATCGGCGTGTCGACGATGCCGTCGAAGAATTGCTGCGTTTCCTCGCCCCTGTGCACTCTGGTCTGCCCCGGACCGTCATGTCGGACACTGTCGTCGGCGGACAGGAGATGAAAACCGGCGATCTGGTCACTTTGTCGCTGCCCATGGCCAACCGGGACACGAATCTCGTCACCGCCCAGGACGACTTCGACATCTCGCGGAAACCGGTCCCGCACTTGGCTTTCGGACACGGCATTCACCACTGTGTCGGTGCGCCACTGGCCAGGATGGAGATCCGGATCGCGCTGCCGGCGTTGTTGCGGCGCTTCCCCGATCTCCGACTCGATCTCGACCCCGCAGAGATCCGGTTCCGTGACCTGGCAGCCGTGCACGGCGTAGCGAGCCTCCCGGTCGCCTGGTGACCCGCGTGGCCGGCTGGGATCCCGAAACGTAGGCAGGCCCGTTGCGCCGTGCCGAGGCAAGGGCGGGCAAGCGTCCCTGCTGAGTTGTTCCTGCAAGCCGTGGAGGAATTCGACCGCGAACTGATCGATGCCATGGACCGGTGGCGAGGGTGCCGCGCGTATCTTCTCGACGCCGACTCTGTCGCCGCCACCCTCCGCCTCTGACCGGATCACCAACTGCAAGGCCGTGGCCGCTCGTCGGCATGGCAGGACGTTCGTGGGCACACGAAGGTGTCGATAGGGTTGTGCGAGCACGGAATCGCAGCCGGGTCGAGGTCACGGCGTTGTCACCCCAGAGCTTTACTGTTATCTGGTCGCTGTCGATGTGGTGGCCCGGCTGACGTGACCGAATCGATCGGCCGCTTTCTCGCTGTTCTTGCGGGGTGTCAGGCGGCGGTGTAGCCGCCGTCGGCAGCGACGACAGCGCCGGTGACGAACCCGGAGCGGGGCGAGGCCAGGAAACCGATCACCTCGGCGATCTCTTCAGGCTGCGCGACGCGGCCAATGGGGTGGGCGTCGCCGAAGGAGCGCAGATACTCCCGGCTGTCGGCGCGGAAGTTGTCGAGCAGGTCGGTCTCGATCACGCCGGGAGCGACGACGTTGGCACGGATGCCGTGCGGGCCGCCCTCCAACGCGAGCACCTTGGTCAACTGCGCCAGCGCCCCCTTGGACGCGCTGTAGGCCGCGGCCTCGGCCAGGCCGACCGTGCAGGCGAACGAGCCGACGGTGACGATCACACCTCCGCCGCGTTCGCGCATCGCCCGGAACGCCTCCCGGGCATGCAGGAACGTTCCGCGGGCGTTGACCGACATCAGCTCGTCCCAGTCGGCCGCGGTGGTCTCGGTGATCGGCTTGTTCACCGATCGACCGGCGTTGCAGACCAGGATGTCGATGCCCCCGAACCGGTCGATCGCCGTGGCCACCGACCGGACCGCGATGTCCTCTTTGGACACATCGCCCACCAGGGTGGACACCCGGTCGAATCGGGTGGTGAGATCTTCCACCTCGGGGCGGAGGTCCGTGGCCAGCACCCGCGCGCCGCGGGCGTGCAGCCAGGCGACCGTGGCCGCGCCGACCCCACGGGCTGCCCCGGTGACCAGCGCGACTTTGCCCTCCAGCTCACGACTCTCCGGCTCGCGGTCGCCCATGTCGATATCGCTTGTCATACCGACAAGCGTCGGCGACGGAGCCAAGCAATGGCAGGACGTGTGATGACTGGGTGTGCGGCACCCTCCCTGTCCGGCCGACACACCCCAGCGCGGCGACCGCTGGGGCTCGGTCTCGAAGTCGTTGCCGGCCCGTCGGAACGCGCACAGGTTTCCTTGCCGAACACGCAACGCGGGGTGTTGCCACCGCCTAGGATCTGCCTGGCGTAGCCGGAGGTCCGGCGGAGAGTTTGTGGAAGGCAGGCATGGAGTCCCTCAGTTACACGATCATCGAAACCATCCCGCGAGTCTTGCTGCTCGTGGTGGGTCTGCTCGGCCTGATCTTTTCGATCAAGAGTCGCGCCAGGGGAGTCTCCGGCCTGCTGGTGGGGGCTTTCGCGATCATGATCGTCACCACCCTGGCGAGCATCATCTGGCAGTTCGTGGTGTCGAACCTTTCGTCGTGGGCCGACGGCCTGAGCGCCAGTGAGATCCGCATGATCTTCATGGTGGTCGGCATCCCGCTCGAAGTCGGCTCGGTGCTGTCCTGGCTCCTGGTCGCGATCGGGGTCGTCAAGAGTGGCCGTTCGCTTCGGCAACCCGCCCCCGCGCCGTACCCGGGACCGGCCGGCTACCCGATGGCCGGGCAGCCGGGTTTCCCGGCTCCGCAGCCCGGAAACGTCCCGCCTGCTCAGCAGCCGCCGAGCTAGCGGGCACAGGTGATCAGCGGGGTGCGCCGAACCAGCGGCCGAGCGCCGCTTCGAGGTCGTCCGGGTCGCCGGCCCAGCACACGTAGCCGTCCGGGCGGATGAGCATGGGCTCGGTGTCGGCGCCCTGACCCGCGCGGTCCACCCGGTCCGACCAGAGATCGGCGACCTTGGCGAACCGGTCGGCCGGGTCGAGCAGGACGCCGCGCCCGGACCGCAGCAGTTCATGCGATCGGACCGGGCCGAGAGCCAGATCCGGCGCGGAACGGCCGACGAGCGGGTGGGTCCCGGAACCCGGCATCTCGTAGCGGATGGCCATCCCGGACAGCAGGTCGCCGAGGTGACGCTGAACCTCCGGAAGTCGTGTCATGGTGGCGAAAAGCTCCTTGGCCGCCAGCACTTCCGGAGCACGTGTGCCCACCCAGTCCATCAACAGGCTTTGCGCCTGGACGTTGCGAAGCACGGCGGCTCCGACCGGATGCCGTTCCGCGTGATACGTGTCCAACAGGTCCTCCGGGGCCCAGCCGCGCACGACGCCGCCGAGCTTCCACCCGAGGTTGAGCGCGTCCTGGATCCCGGTGTTCATGCCCTGCGCACCGAGCGGAAGGTGGATGTGCGCGGCGTCGCCCGCCAGGAGCACCCTCCCGTGCCGATAGTGCTCGACCTGCCGGGCGGCGTTGGTGAGGCGGCGGGCGTAGCGCAGCTCGAGCAGTTCGATTCGCGACCCGAACACCCGGCGCAGGCCGTCGCGGATCTCTTCCTCGGTGATCGGGGTCTCCCGGGGCACTGAACGGCCCGGCCCGCCGACGACGAGCCTGCGCATCTCCCTGCCCTGCGAGTCGGTCCCGAGCGGGAACAGGGCCACCCAGTCCCCGTCGTCGTTCCAGGTGTGCGACGCCACCTGATCGGCACCACTCAACCGGACGTCGGCGGAGAGCACGGTCGCGGTGCCCGCCTGACCGGGAAACCCGGCCCGCAGCAGGGAGCGCACCGTGCTGTGGGCGCCGTCGGCGGCTACGAGATAACGGCAGCGGAGGCTGGTGCTGTCCGCGAAGGTCGCGCTGACGCCGTCCTCGTCCTGGTCGAGGACGGTCAGTTCGTGGTCACGGCGGATGTGGATGCCTTGCGTGGCAAGGTGTTGCTCAAGGAATCCCTCGATGGCCACCTGCGGCACCGAACGCCACGGCAGGCGGTGCCGAGAGTATTCGGGCGAGAGCGGGATACCGGCGAAGTGGCCGCTGCTTGTCGGGTAATTTCCTGTGCCCAGCAAGGACTCCATCAGGCCGCGCTGGTCGAAGGCCTCCAGTGTGCGTGACTGCACACCGCCTGCTTTCGACAGCTCGCTGCGCCGCGACAGCCTGTCGGCCACCACCGTCGAAACCCCCGCGAGACGCAGTTCGTTGGCCAGTGTCATCCCGGTCGGGCCGGCTCCGACGACGAGCACCTCGGTGTCCATGGATTCTCCCTCTTGTCGTGTCGATCAGGACGAGAGCAACGTTCGTCCGCCCTGCCCGGACCGGGCCAGAAACGGGCGTAACTGTGCTGATATCCGACACTCGCTAGGCTCTGAGTCGTGGAATCCGACTACGACGAGCTGGATCGGCGGCTCGTGCACGCCCTGCAGATCAACGGCAGGGCCGCGTTCAGCACGATCGCCGACGTTCTCGGCGTGTCGGATCGCACCATCGCCCGCAGGTACGCCCGATTACGGTCGACAGGCGCGGTCCGGGTGCTCGGCGGAGTCGACCCGACGGCGCTGGGCGCGGAGCTGTGGTTCCTGCGGGTGCGCTGTGCGCCCACCGCGTCGAGCGCGGTCGCCGAGGCGCTGGCCGGACGTCCGGACACCTCCTGGGTGAGCCTCACCTCGGGCGGCACCGAGATCACCTGCACGGTCCGCACGGAAAACGAGGCCGACAGCGAGACGCTTCTCCTGGCCAAGCTCCCGCGCACCCCGCGTGTGGAAGGGGTGACCGCGCACTCCGTCCTGCACGCGTTCTACGGCGGCGCGGACAGTTTCGTCGCCAAGATCGGCTCGCTCGACGAGGAGGCGATCGCACGACTGCGCCCGCCTCCCGTGCCGTACCGGCCGGGGCCGGTGCGGCTGGACGACGGCGACCGGAAGCTCCTGGCCACACTCGCCACCGACGGCCGGGCCGAACTCTCCCAGCTGGCGACGGTGACCGGCTGGTCGCCGACGACCGTCCGGCGACGGATGATCGAACTGCGCGAACGCGGGGTGCTGTACCTCGACATCGACGTCGACGGAACCCTGTTCGACGTCACCACGCGGACCGTGCTCTGGCTTTCGGTCGCCCCCGCTTACCTCGAGGAAGCCGGTACCGCGCTGGCCGGGCATCCCGAAATCGCGTTCGCCGCGGCCACGACCGGGCCGACCAACCTGTGCGCGACCGCGGTGTGCGCGAACCAACGGGAGCTGTACCGGTACCTGACCACGCGGGTGGCCGCACTGCCCGCCATCACCCACATCGAGACGGCGCCGGTGATCAAGACGGTCAAACGCGCCGCGAACCGGGCGCGCTGACCCTCAGTTCTTCCCGCTCAGGTAAGCCAGCACCGCCAGAACCCGCCGATGTCCGCTGTCCTCCGGCAACCCGAGCTTCGCGAAGATGTTCCGGATGTGCTTGTGCACCGCGCCGTCGCTCACCACCAACAGTTCCGCGATGGTCGCGTTGTTGTAGCCCTCCGCCATCAGCCCGAGCACCTCGCGTTCCCGCGCTGTCAGCCCTTCGAGCGGATCGGTCGCCCGGCGGTGCGCCATCAGCTGGGTGATCACCTCGGGGTCCATCGCCGTCCCGCCCTTGACGACCCTGTCCAGCGCGTCGAGGAACTTCTCGACCTTCCCGACCCGCTCCTTGAGCAGATACCCGACGGCGCCCTTGCCGTCGGCCAGGAGTTCCGCCGCGTAGCCGGTTTCGACATGGGCCGACAGCACGAGCACGGGCAGGCCGGGGTGCATCTTCCGGGCCTTGACGGCGGCGCGCAGACCCTCGTCGGTGTGGGTCGGCGGCAGCCGGACGTCGGTGATGACCGCGTCGGGCCGGTCTTCGGCGACCAGTTCGAGGAACGCCTCCACGTCGTCCACCGCCGCGACGACGTCGATGCCCGACGTGTTCAACAACAGCACCAGGCCTTCGCGCAGCAGCGCGTCGTCCTCGACGATCACGACCCGCATGGCAACTCCACTTTCACTACGGTCGGCCCGCCCTGGGGGCTGGACAGTTTCAAGGTCCCGTCGAACGCCTCGGCGCGTTTGCGGATCCCGGACAGGCCGCTGCCGCCGGTTTCGTCGGCGCCGCCGTGGCCGTCGTCACGGATTTCGATGAGGAGGGCGTCCGCGGCGCCGTCGAGCGTGACCCAGGCGTGCTCGGCGCCGGAGTGCTTGGTGATGTTGGTCAGCATCTCGGCGACGACGAAGTAGGCGGCCGCCTCGACGGCTGCGGGACGGCGGCTGTCGCTGCGAATGTCCACAGTGCACGGAACCGGGCAGCGATCGGCCAGCGCGGTGACGGCGCCGTCGAGGCCGCGGTCGGTCAGCAGCGGCGGGTAGATGCTGCGCACGACGGTCCTCAGTTCGGCCAGCGCGCCGGTCGCGGTGTCCTGAGCCTTGCCCAGCAACTCCCGGGCCTTTTCCGGATTCTTCTCGAAGATCGAGTCGGCGATCCCGAGCTGCAGCACCACCGCGGCGATCCTGGCCTGAGTTCCGTCGTGCAGATCCCGTTCGAGGCGCCGGAGTTCGGCGCCGTGCGCCTCCAGCGCGGCGGCACGGGACGCGGCCAGTTCGACGACGCGATCGGTCAGCACGACACCGGGCGCGGGGGAGAGCAGCTTGCGCGCGACGGAAGCCTGCCACCGCGCCACTCTGGGGAACAGCAGCGCGATCGCGATCAAGCCGACGCCGCTGATCAGGCTGAGCCCCGCCAGCGGCCAGGACGTCACCACGAATCCGAGCGAGCTTTCCACCCCGCCGGGCACCGTCTGCCAGACGAAGGCCGTGACGACCTGCCGGAGGCCGCCGAGCGGGAGCGCGATGGCGAAGATCCCGATGACGAATCCGGTGGCGCCGTGGAAGAGAAGCCAGCCCAGGTCCCGCCGCGAGGCCGGGTCGGTCACCGGGTTCCCGGAGCGGTACGGCTCGGGGATCGGCTCGCCGAGCAGACGGGCGGCCCGGCGGCGTTCGAAGTCGACCGGACGGCGGATCAGCTTGAGCGCGACGGGCAACGCCGGGATCCCGACGCCGAACGGGCACATCAGCAGCACGAACAGCATGCCGACGAGAACGAACCAGGAGAGCATCGAAGAGGCCGCGCCGACCGCCAGGTACCGGATCGCGGACCAACAGGACCGGAGCCGGGTGATCACGTCACCAGTCTTGCATCCGGTCGACGGCGGCGTCGTCACAGGTACTGCTCGTGTCAGGACTGCGAGCACCCGCGTGGTGGTTCACTTCGCGTCGTCCTCCTCGACACGCCTGGAAACCCCGGAGAAGTGGCGGAGGGCCGCCATCGCTTGGTAGCGAGGCTCCACCGCCTTGGTGTCTTTCGTCATTCGCTGGCGCAGAGAGCGCAAGAGCGCTCGACCCTCTTCGTTCTGGATCTCCTCGCCGGCGAGCAGCACGACGGGCCCCCAGTCTTGGTCGTACCAGGAGGGGGTGTTCAGAGTGGGGATGTCGACCAGCAGCTGGGGGAAGGCGGCGATTGCGGGGATGAAATCGTCGAAGGCCACCATGCCCAGGCCGGCCGATTCGTGTGCTTGCAAGACCAGCTGGTGGACAACCTCGTACTCTAGCTCTCCGAGCCATGTCTGCAAGAAGCGGACCACGGCGTAGTAAAAGTCTGCCGCGCGCAGACCCTCCGGCTCGAGCTGATTGTTTCTCAGGAGATCCAGGAGGACCTGGGAGTCGGGCACCTGCGCGTCGTGAAGGTAATTGGCCACCGTCGAGAGGAGAAATCCGGTGGCCTGGATTGTTTTGGGCAGGCGCAACTCGTGGACGTACCACCCTTCCAGTGCCAATCCGTTCGAGTGAGTTCTCAAACCGTCGATATCGTTCGTCATGACGTAGTAGGCCAGTTCGGTGGCCCAGCTCGGCAGCATGGGCACGCGCTTGATCGGCGTGCCGCCGATGCCGAAGTCGATCACCTCGACCAGAGAGCGCCAACTCGGCGCGGGCAAGCCCGCCCGCCACAGGCGCACCATCGCGATCCGCTCGGCGTCGTCGACGAAGGGAGTGCCGTCGTCGACCAATGCCAGGAGCAGCACCACGTTAGCCGAGTAGGCGGCCATCTCCCGGAGTTGGTCGACCGGGATGGGCCGATAGTCCGCGAAACCCGTCCCGCCCCGCCGATCACGGTACTCGCCGGCGAGGTGGGCCAGTGCTCGGACACAGTCGAGGCGTTCCTCCGCGGGAAGCTTCCGCAGGAGAGTGGTGAGGAAACTGACAGTGGTCCCCCTGATGGCGAGGGTTTGGTGGCTGAGCAACGCGAAGAACAGGTCGTCGTCGTACTGTCTGCGCGGCGACGTCGACCTTCGGGTGCGTGCCACCTCACGCAGCACGCGGATCGTGTGATGGGCGACCAGGTACTCGCCGAAAGTGGCGTGAAGGAATTCATAGGCACGCCGGACGTCCTGATCGCGGTGCCCGTCCGCCTCGTCGGTGTGGATGAAGAAGAAGCGCCCGATGATCCGCTGACCGAGCCGATGCGGCTCCAGGTCGGAGGAGATTTGGGTGAGGACAGCGATATCGGAGCCGAGATCATGGTCGCGGACACTCTGACGGTCTCGGTTGAACATCGCGAACGCGGCGACGCCCAGCCGCCACATCTCTTCGTCGATCGCGTCCTGAGTGACCTCCGGCAGAGCCTTGGCGAGTTCGCGGCGCACGAAGCTGGTGAGGATCCGCTCGTAGAACACCTCCCTGGACGTGCCCGCCTCCAACGGTTCGGCTTTCGGATCCGCGGAGTAGAGGGCCAGCATGAGCAGCAACAACGGCTGGGCGGTCAAGTCGCTCAGATCGGTGGCCACGTCGGGTTTCAGTTCGCCCATCCGGCCGGACGTGATGGCGGGCAGGTTCTGACCGCGCCAGATCTCCAGCCAGGAGATCATCTGCTCGTCGGAGAAATCCTCGAGCTTCACCACGGTGGTCCTGGGAGCGATGCGCACTCGGTCGGCGACCACGGTCCGTGAAGTCACGACCACCACCACCGGATAGCCCAGGTCGGCTTCGGTCGCCTGGAATTCCGCGACCTGTTCGAGGTAGTCCTTGCGTTCGGCGGTCGAGGCCTGCAACAGCTCGTCGAGGCCGTCGAGGATGACGACGCGCGTTCGCTCCGGCGCCTCGTCCACCAGGTCGCCCCATTTGACGCGATCGTTGATGAGGAGGTCCAGCGCCTCCTGGATCTGGGCGGTGACCCGGGCGTCGGCGTTGACGTGCCTCAGCTCCACCCGGACGACGATGAAGTCCTCAGCGGGCAGGCGGGCCGCGAGCACCTTGCTGAACAGGGATTTCCCCGCCCCAGGGTGGCCGAGCAGCAGCAAGGGGTTCTCGACGCTGCGTGGTGAGCACAGGTACGACCCCAGGAACCGGTCGAGATCGTCACGAACGGGCAGGCTCTCCCAGTGATAGCCGTCCGTGTGGGCTTCGCCGGTCGCGATGGCGCTGCGGAAGCGCGGAACCTGGTAGATGCGCCACACCGCGGGCAACGTGACCTGGTTGGCCACGCCGACGCCGTCGGGAGTGATCGGCTTCGCCAGCACGGCCTGATTGGTCTTCGCCAGGAGCTTCGCCCTCGGCGTGGGTGCGTCGTCATGCTCGATACCGCGCGCCAGCAGGATCTCGTTGAGTCGGTCCAACGCCCGCGACTGGGCGTCGACGGCGGCGAGCACAGCCTGACCGGTGTCCCGGAGCTCGGCCAAACCTCCCAGGTGGGCCCACAACGAGAACTCGGGCACGTCAGCGGCCAAGTCGGCGAAGTAGGCCCGGTATCGGAAGATCGCTTTGTCCTTCAGCTCGGCGAGGCCCGACTCTTCCAGGCCGATCACGGCGCCGAGATGGACATAGGTGTGGCTCAGTTGAGGGACACTCAGGAGACAACCGGCCCACTCCTCCTGGAGTCCCAGCCCGAAATGGAACGCCGGTCCCAGCGCGCTCAAACGATCTTTGGGGACCTTGACGCCGCGCTCACGCACGACGTCGATGAAAGCGGACACCACGATCGTCGTGTGGGCGGCGTCGATGAGCTCGTAGCGCTCCTTACCCTTGGCCTTCCCCAGGCGACGGACGCCCGCGTGCACCAGTTTGCGGATCAGGCCTGAGGCTTCGTTCTTCTGGTCCACCAGGTTGAACGCCCAGGCCACCGGTGTCACGACGCTGCCCAGGATGAAGCCGCCGAGAACCGTGTCCAGCGCGTTGAGGAGAGAGTCTGAGCCATGTCCGAGGATCTTCAGCGCGCCCCGGTAGGTGTACGGCGGATCTTTCGCCACGACTGTCCTTTTGTCGGATTCGAGCTTCGCTCAACGAGGGCGATCACTCTAGACCGCGCCTCCGGGCCCGAACCATGGTGGTGCCAGCGCTACCACGAGTCTTCCCTCACGCGGGATCGATCCGGGGCCTCCGCGACCGTAGGTTTCATCGAGAGAGATCACCACCGCATAAGGGGAAACGATGAATGCAGGGGGCACGTGCGCCTTGGCACTGGAATCCGTGAGCAAGGTCTACGGATCCGGTGACGGCGCGGTCACGGCTTTGAACGGGGTGACCGTCGGGGTGCGCAAGGGCACGTTCACCGCGGTGATGGGACCGTCGGGATCGGGCAAGAGCACCTTCTTGCACTGCGCGGCGGGGCTGGACAAGCCGAGCTCGGGACGGGTTCTGCTGGGGGACACGGAGCTCAGCGGGCTGCGTGAGAAAGCGCTCACCGAGCTGCGGAGGACCCGGATCGGGTTCGTCTTCCAGGCCTACAACCTGTTGCCGTCGCTGAATGTGCTGCAGAACATCACGCTGCCGACACGGCTGGCCGGGACGAAGCCGGATCCGCAGTGGCTGCGCGAGATCGTCGAGGGGGTCGGGATCGCGAAGCGACTCGAACACCGCCCGTCGGAACTCTCCGGCGGCCAGCAGCAGCGCGTCGCGATCGCCCGCGCGCTGGTCACCCGGCCGGAGGTCGTCCTCGCCGACGAACCGACCGGGGCGCTGGACACGCGCACCGCGCGCCAGGTCCTCGATCTGCTCCGCTCCATTGTGGACGAAATGGGCCAGACTGTGTTGATGGTCACCCATGACCCGGTCGCGGCGTCGGCCGCGCACGGTGTGCTGTTCCTCGCCGACGGCAAGCTGGCGGGGCATCTCCCGCAGCCGACGCCGGAACGCGTCGCCGAGCGCATGACCCACCTCGGGGAGTGGTGACGTCATGTGGGATTTGGCATGGCAGACGACGAAGACCCGCTTGAGCGGTTTCGTCGGCGCGTTCGTCGCGATCCTCTGCGGCACGGCGCTGGTCGCCGGCTGCGGCATCCTGATGGAATCCGGCCTGCGGGCGGGTGTTCCGACCCAGCGCTACGCCGACGCGGCCGTGGTCGTGGGCGGGCAGCAGAAGGTGGACCCGCCCGGTGCCGGTCCGCTCGAAAGCCAGCAGGTCGCGGAGCAGGCCTCGGTCCCGGTGACGCTCACGGGGACGATCAGCGCGGTGCCCGGTGTCCGTGGTGTGGTGGCGGAGCAGAGCTTCCCGGCCACCGTCGTGACCGCCGACGGCCGGGTGCTGACGGGCCCGGAGGGCGGGCAGTCGCTGGGCCACAACTGGGACGCCGCCGCGCTGGCGCCGTTCTCGCTGCGTGACGGCCGTGCGCCCGCCGGCGCCGATGAGGTCGTACTCGACGCGGACCTGGCGTCGCGGAGCGGGGCCGTCGTCGGCGGGCACGTGAAGATCGCCGTCCGGTCGGCTCCGGTGGACTTCGTGGTCTCCGGGATCGCCGCCCCGAAGTCGGGCGACGGCCTCACCCGGCAGTCCGCCGTGTTCTTCTCGCCGGAGAAGGCCGTCGAACTCGCCGGGACGCCCGGCCAGGCGCACGCGATCGGCGTGCTGGCGGATCCGGGCGTCACGCCCGGTGGCCTCGCCGACCGGATCCGCGACGCGGTGGGCTCCGACAAGGTGACCGTGACGACCGGGGTCGAGCGCAGCACGGTCGAATTCCTCGACGTCAGCCAGACCCGGATGCTGCTGATGGCGCTCGCGGGCTCGTTCGGCGGGTTCGCGCTCCTCATCGCCGTGTTCGTCGTGGCCAGCACGCTGGCGCTGGTCATCAACCAGCGCCGCCGGGAGTTCGCCCTGCTACGGGCCATCGCCGCGACACCTCAGCAGATCCGCAAGCTCATCGGCGCCGAGACGATGCTGGTCGCGGTGGTCGCCGGTGTGCTGGGCAGTGGCCTCGGCGTGGCGGTGGGCTTCGGGCTGAGGAACGCCTTCGGAGCCATCGGGGTGATCCCGCCGGACTTCGAACTGGCGTTGAGCCCGATTCCCCTGGTCGTCGCGCTGCTGCTCGGGCTGGGCACCGCCCGGTTGGCCGCGTGGTCGGCTTCACGTCGGCCCTCGTCGATCCGCCCGGTGGAGGCGCTCGGCGAGGCGGCGGTGGAACGCAAGGACCTCGGCCGGGTGCGTGTCCTCATCGGCTGCGCGCTGGTGGCGGTCGGCCTCGGTGGCTCGCTGGTCCCGATCTTCGTGCGCGGCGAGGCGGGAATGGCGGCTTCGGGCGCGTCGGCGCTGGTGATCGTGATCGGGCTGGCCGTCGTCGGCCCGAAGGTCGTCGCGTTCATGACCCGGCTCATCGCCCCGGTGCTCAACCGGACGTCCCGGATCAGTGGCTATCTCGCCGCCGCGAACAGCCAGGCCAACGCCCGGCGTCTCGCCGCGGCGGTGACCCCGGTGATGCTGGCGGTCTCGTTCGCCTTGACGATGTTCTACAGCCAGACCTCCGCGGCCGCCGCCAGGCAGGAGGAGACCGTGGAGTCGACCACCGCGGACCACGTCCTGGCGAGCACCACCGGTGGCCTGTCCCCGGAGGTCGCCGAGGCGGCACGACGGATCCCCGGCGTCGCCGCCGCGACCCCGGTCGTGCGCACCGAAGTGATCAACACCGTGCGGGAACAGGAAAACCTGCGCGTCGAGCGATACGGGGCGCAGGGCCTCGACGGCGCACAGGTCCGCGGGAACGTCGACCTGGGTGTCGTGTCGGGCAAGATCGCCGACCTGACCGGGAACACCGTGGCCATGAGCGAGTCGGAAGCCGACTGGTACGAGAAGAAGATCGGCGACGAGGTCGAGTTCTACTTCGGTGACGGTGCTCCGGCGAAGCTGCGGCTGGTCGCCACGTACACCCGTGACCAGGCGTTCGGCCGCTACGTGCTGCCCGCGGACCTGGCCAGGGCGCACACCGGCGACCGGATGGACGATTCGGTGCTGGTGCGGCAGCAGCCCGACGCGGACCCCGCGACCGTGACCGCCGCCCTGCGCGACCTCGCCACGCGCTACCCGGGCCTGGCCGTGACGCCGGGATCGGCGATCGCCGCGCCCGCTGGCGGCCAGCAGCAGGCCCAGTTCTACGTGAACCTGGTCGCTGTCGGCGTGATCCTCGGCTACGTCGTGATCTCGGTGGCCAACACGCTGGTGATGAGCACGGCTCAGCGGTCACGGGAGTTCGCGCTGCTACGCCTGATCGGGACCACGAAACGCCAGGTGGTGCGGATGATGCGGTTCGAAGCGCTGGCGACGGTGGGAGTCGCGGCACTGCTCGGCACCGTGGTGGCGGGGGTTCCGCTGGTACTGCTGAACCTCGGTCTGCGCGGGACTCCGCTGCCGTCCGGAACCGTCACCGTGTTCGGCGGCGTCATCGCCGGGGCGATTCTGCTCGGCCTGGTCTCACTCGGTCTCGCCACCAGGGTGGCACTGCGGTCGAAGCCGATCGAGGCGATCGGCCTCCGCGAGTGACCGCTCCCCGTCGTCCGGTCAGCCCTCCGCGGCCGGCCGGACGGCGGGGATCTTCCCACCGCGGAAGGCGTCCACGAACAGCCGGTGGTCCTCCCGTGACTGCTCGGCATAGGCCATCCCGAACTCGGTCAGCGCGCGGACGAACTCGTCCTCGCGATCGCCGATGACGTCGGCGATGGCCTCTTCGCTCTGGAAATCGACCAGTGTCTGCTCGGAGTCCGAATCGGACACACAGTGCATCTTCGCGGTGGCCCGGCCGAGGTAGTCGAGGACCGGCCGCATCTCCGCCGGTTCGGTCAGCTCCGACCAGTCCAGGTCGTCGACGTAGGGCGAAAGCTCCGAGACGACGAACCCGGTCCCGTCGATCTCCGTGTACCCGAGCCAAGGATCCGCGTGGGCCTGCAACGCGCGCTGGGACACGGCGGTGCGGTGCCCCTCATTGGTGAAGTAGCCGCGGATGTGCTCTTCGGACACGATCCGACTCGGCGCCGCGACGTTCCCTTGCTTCATGGACAGGACGACGTCGTTCTCCAGGGCTTGGGTCCGGCCCTCGACGAGGATGTTGTACGCGGGCAGCCCGGCCGAGCCGATGCCGAACCCGGACCGGCCGACGATGTCCTTGACCCGGTAAGTGATGCTGCCGAACCGCTTGTTCTCCGGGATGGTGTCCAAATAGGACTCGAAGGCGGCGAGCGCGGTTTCCCGTTCGGCCTCCTCCAGCACGCGGACGCCGGGCCCGTGCCGGAACCTGCGGTCGTAGTCCTCGACGGTGGTCAGCTCGTCGAGCAGGTCGATGCGCGTCTTGAGCCGAGCCCGGAGCAGGACGCCGTGCAGGACTCCTTCGGTGCTGTCCAGCTGGAGCCGGACGAGTTCGTCGCCGGGCCGCTCGGCGTACTCGCGGACCTGTTTCACGTAGGCGCGCAGGTACGTGCCGATCAGCGTCTCGATGTCGTCGTCCGAGATCGCCTTGCTCCACGCCAGCAGCGCGACACTGGCCGCCAGCCGTTTGAGGTCCCAGGTGAAGCAGCCGAGGTAGGCCTCGTCGAAATCGTTGACGTCGAACACCAGCGTCCCGGACGAGTCCATGTAGCTGCCGAAGTTCTCCGCGTGGAGATCGCCTTGGATCCACACCCGGCTGGTCTCGTCGTTCGCCCACGGGTCGTCCTCGTGCGCCATGTCCGCGTAGAAGAGGCACGCCGAACCCCGGTAGAACGCGAACGGGGCGGCGGCCATCTTGCGGAACTTGCGGCGGAACGCGTCGGCGTCCGCGCGCATGAGGTCGTCGAACGCCTCCACCAGCACCTCGACGATCCGCGCTTGCCGGTCATCCTCGCCCCGCTCGCGGATCCGCTCGACCACACCACTCATCACGACCTCCAGACGGCTTCACGGTGCCACAGGTCGGTTCCCGGGGCAGATCAGATCTTGCGGAAGCGCGCGTCCAGCAGCGCGAACACCCCGAACGCGGCGATCCCGGCCGCGAGCGCCAGGAGCATCGGACCGCCGTACGGCTGGGCGACGAGTGTCTTCAAGGCCGCGTCGAGACCGCTCGCCTTGGCGGGGTCGAAGGTGACCGCCGCGATGACCGTCAGCACGCCGACGGTGCCGTATGCGGCGGAGAGCGCGATCCAGCCGACCTGCCCGAGCCGGATGGTCGTCGTCCGGGCAGGCCCGGAGGCGCCGCCGAAATCGAGTTCCCGCGCGAAGGTCTTCCGGAGGCCGCGCTGGGCGAGGAACACCGCCACCGCGACGACGGCGACCCCGGCGACGCTCACCAGCACCGGACCGTAGGACTCCGCGAGGATTTCGGCGACCAGGGAGGTCTGGCCGTCGTCGGCGCCCGCGACGGCGATCTTCACCGCGCTGTAGGAGACGAGGCCGTAGAGCACGACCTCGATCCCGCTGACGATCCGGCGCACCGTCCGCCGTCGCGCCTTCACGTGCCGATGCCCGGTGACCGCCTCGCCGAGCTGCCACAACGCCAGCACGGCGAGACCGGTGGCGATCAGCCACAGCAGCCACGCGCCCCCTTCCGCGACCACCACCTGCAGGGCACCCGCCTTGTCCGCCTTGGCGGTGTCGCCGAGGGCGACCCGCGTCGCGAGCCAAGCGACGAGCAGATGCACGACCGCGTAGCAGACGAGCCCGCCCCGGGCGATGAAGCCGAATGTCTTGCTGTCGCGCATCGGGCGATCGTCGCCGAGCGAACGGCCGTCCGCCAGGTCCGGCCGGAGCAATGTGTCCGGTATGTCGGCCACGTCACTCTTGATCTCCACCGAGGTCGAGGGTCGATGCTGGGGTCACCGAACTACTTCGAGGAGTGAACATGCACGAGGACAAGGGTTTCTACTCGATCATCGAGTACGCGGTGGACGGGCCGGAGACCCAGGCGGCGTTGGTGGACGCCTTCGCCGACATCCAGGACCGCTGGGTCCGGTTCTTCCCGGGTTACGTCTCGGCACGCTTCCACGCGAGCGTCGACGGGACGCGAGTCGTCAACGTCGTCAGCTGGGCGAACGAGGCGGACTACCGGCATTTCGAAGAGACGTCGGACACCGCGGGCCGTCTCGCGGCCATCCAGGGGGCACTCGACGGCCTGCCGGGCAAGGTGGAGTCGCGAGTGAGCGCCAACCCGCGCTACCGCGTCGTCCGGGAGACCGGACCCGGCCCGCGAGCCGATGACTGATCGCCGGGCCGGGACGTCGGAGAATCACCGAGGGGAGAGGCCGAAAGTCCTCGTCCGAAAAGGACCACGGCCACTCCCGGTCCCGGCTTCCGCACGACAGGCTGAGGAGGACCCTGCCGGTTAGGAGCCGCGATGATCCTCACCGAAACACCGGTCGTCACAGCCGGGCTGGAGGCCGCGGTCCGGGCGCCCTCGCCCCACAACAGCCAGCCGTGGCTCTTCGAGCTCGGGCCGGACGTCATCGACGTCGTCCTCGACGAGGACCGCGTACTCGAGGTGTGCGACCCGGACCGGCGGGAGGCACGGCTGTCCTGCGGTGCGGCGGTGCTGAACCTCGAACTCGCGATCGCCGTCGCCGGGCGGTCCTGCGACGTGGAGCTGCTGCCGCGGAAGGACCGGCCGGAACTGCTGGCCAGGGTCGTCATCGGCTCCCGGCACCGGGCGACGGCGGCGGAGCAGCGCCTGGCGGCGTCGATCCGCGCCCGCTACAGCAACCGGCGGCCGTTCGCCTCGACCCCGGTCCCGGCGGGGTTCCGGCACGCGGTGCGGCAGGCGGCCCGCGAAGAGGGCGCGAAGCTGATCCTGCTCGACGAGGTGGGCCTGCTGGAGGCCGTCGCCGGGCTCATCCGGCGGGCGGACCACGTGCAGATGCTCGACGAAGGCTTCCAGGCGGAACTGCGCGCGTGGACCAAGGAGAACGGGAGCCGCGACGGTGTCCCGGCCTACGCGGGCGGGCCTCGTCCCTCCTGTGGGCTGTTGCCGGTCCGGCACTACGGCATGAGCGAACAGAGCAGGGAGTTCGAACGCGACCCGGTCGTCGCGGTGCTGACGACGCCGACCGACGGTCCGCTCGCGCAGATCCGCGCCGGGCGGGCGATGCAGCGGGCGTTGCTGACGGCGACTTCGCTCGGCCTCAGCGCGTCGTTCTACTCGCAGCCCATGGAAATCCCGTCCGCTCACGCCGTCCTGCGGTCACTGCTCGGCGATAACGAGAATCCGCAGGCCGTTTTCCGCCTGGGTTACGGCTTCCCGGGCTCCACCACGCCGCGTCGCCCGGTCGACGCGGTCATCCGGACCAGACCCGGGGAGGACCCTCGGTGAGCGCGACCGCCGTACTCGGCACGCACCGCTGGACGGCCGAGGAGACGCGGATCCTGGTGCGGGCCGCGCGCTGGGCACCGCGCCGGTGGCTGCGCGGCGAATGGCCGCTGGAGGTCCGGGGTGACGGCGTCGACCTGGTCGAACGGCCTGGGGACGACAGCAGGGGAAGACTCATCGCGTGCGGCGCGCTGCTCGTCCACCTCGAAGTCGCGATGCGCGCACTGGGCTGGCTCCCGCGGACCGAGTTCTCGCACGACGAGGCCGACCCGCGGCGGATCGTCCGCATCACGGCCGCCGCGCGGAAACGCCCCGGCGCCGGCGATCTCGTGTCGTTCGGGGCGATGTCCGGGCGCGCGTCGTACTCGGCCCACGGCCTGCCCATCCTGAGCCCGGACGAGGAACCCGCGGACGGCGTCCGCGTGAGGTCGCTTTCGCCGCGCCAGATCCGTTCTCTGCCGAAGGTGGGTGGTGCGATCGCCCGGGCGATCGCACCACCCGTCGAGGAACCGGACGAACCGTGGTCGGCCTTCCTGATCACCACCACTTCGGAGGCACGTCACCACCTCGTGCGGGCCGGGCAGGTGGCGCAGCGGATCCGGCTGCTCGTCACCGAGTCCGGTCTCCGGTGCGTGACCGTCACCGAGCCGTTCGAACCCGCGAAGGTCCGGGTCTCGCTGTTCGGGCACGCCGGGCCGGCCGGTATCCCGCAACTGGCGGTCGGTGTCCATCACGCGCGGCGGCGGTAGAGGGCGCGGATCCCGAAGGCGGCGAGCAGCCCGAGAACGGCCAGCCCGAACGGCCGGAGCGCGATCGTCCACGGCCAAGCCTCGCCGTCGAGCGCGAGGTGATCGGGCCGGTACTCCAGCGTCCTGGCCGTCCACCGGGTGGTCGCGGCGTCCGTGGTGCGCATCAGGTCTTCGAGCACGGCGTCGAACGGGAACCCCGGCGCGGCGTGCAGATACACCGGCGAGAGCGCGGAGTACCGATCGGCCGCGTGGCTCGTGGCCGCGTCGGCGCCGGGCACTATCAGCCTGTCGAGGTCGTCCGCGGTCGGTGTACCGCGCGGGGCGAAGGTCAGTCCGTGCCGGGAATGGATCGGCGTGCCGTCGAGCCCGACCGCCGTCGTCTCGACCGCCAGAGACTGGCCGTAGGTGTCGAACACCGCGGCGAGTTCCAGCTCCCGGATCCCGGTGGTCAGCAGGATCCCCAGCATCGGCTTGTCCCATTTGAAGGCGGTGTTGAAGCCGACGACGGTGTCCGCCGCTTCGAAGGTGTTCTGCGTCATCGGCGGGCTGGAACCGGGGGAGTAGTGGGTCCAGCCGATCGCTTCGGCGGTCTTCCGCGCGGTTTCAGTGCCGGCGATCCGCTCGGTCACCCGCAGCGCGCCGTCGATGCCGGACAGGATCCCGGCCGTGGTCACGATGTTCCCGTCGTCGACGTAGCGTGTGCCGCGAACCCAGTCCACGGCGGGGAATTCGTCGTCGAAGCCGCCGATGCGGATCCAGTGCGCGGTGGCCTTCCGCCCGTCGAGGAGCCCGGCCGAAGCGAGGACGCCCGAACCGTTGCAGACACTCATGAGCAGCGACCCCTTGGCGGACTGCCGCTTCAGCCAGTCGGTCACCGGGCGCGTGGTCGGCTCGCCGAGGTCCGGCAGCGCGGGGACCACCACGACATCGGGGGCGGCGGAGGAAAGCAGCCTGTCGAGATCGGCGAAAGCCAGGTCGGGGATCAGGTCGAGCCCGCCGGTCAGGGTGACCGGCCGGGCCTCCGGCGCGACGGTGTAGACGTTGAACGCGCCGCTCGCCGCCAGGATCTCGTACGGGGCGAGCGTGTCGGAGACGACGGCACCCTGATTACCCACGACGACCACGGCGGTCGGCTTGGCGGGATCGTGTACCCGGTGTACCGGTCGCGGCGAGATCCCGTCGGTTCTCGCCGTGTAGCGGTTTTCGAAGCTGGCGCTGAGCGTGATGCCGCCCAGAGTGAGCGGCAGGGCCAGCGCGGCGACGGTGAACGCCAGCACGGTCAGCGTGACGCGGATGAAGGCGCGCATGTCAGGCTCCGTACTCGGCGCGGCGGCGGACCATGGCGGCGAGCATCGCGGGCACCATCAGCACGTGCCCGGCGGTCATCAAGGTCGTCCCGGAGATCAGGCCGGTCCAGAAGAACGGCAGGAAGAGGACGTAGGGCAGGTACATCGCGGCCGACATCTCCACGATCGAAGCCCAGCCGTGGCGCCGGATCCGCATCCACAGTGCCATGCCGAGCGACATGTTCGTCGCCATCACCAGCGCGCTCGCGGTCACGTTCTTCGCCAGGTCCGGCCACAGGAAAGACCAGACCGGTTCGAGGACGATCATCCCGGCCACCATCGCGACGAGCATCTCCACCGCGTGCCGGGTGAAGTGCAGGACGGCCCGGTCGCGGGTCTTCGGTTCTGTCGTGTGGTTCATTCCCGGCTCCCTCGTTCGGTTCGACGGGAGCAATGTTCGGCCGGGGCGGGGCACGAGGGCAGGTGCCGGAAGTCATGCGCGAGGTCATGTGACCGGCGGCCGGGCATCGGTCGAGGTGGTCGTGAGTGGTAAGTGACGTTCTAACCCTCTTTACCACTCACGACCACCTGTACCGACGCCATCCGGCGCCCCGCAGCGTTGCGAAAGCCACGTTCGCAACCTTCAACGTTGCGAACGTGGCTTTCGCAACAGCCCGGGACTCCGCCACCCACGAGAACCGTGATACCCGAAGCGAAGGGAACTTCCCGTGCGTGCACGGACTTGGCCCTCGGCAAGGAGCGAAGCGGTCAGAACAGGCCGAGTTCCCTCGCGCGCAGGGCGGCCTGGGTCCGGTCCCGTACCTGGAGCTTCGACAGGACACTCGTCACGAGGTTCTTCACCGTGCCCTCGGCGAGGAACAGCGTCTTCGCGATTTCGCGATTGCTACGGCCCTCCGACAGGAGCTGGACCACCTCCAGTTCCCGCTCCGAAAGCGGGGTCGCCAAGGGTTGCGCCCGGGGTGTTTCGGCAGGCAGCCGCGCCACCCTCGCGACGAGTTTCGCCGCCACCGACGGCTGCAGCACCGACTCACCCCGGTTGGCCGCGACCAGCGCTTCCACCAGCCGCGTCGACGAGACGTCCTTGAGCAGGTAGCCGACGGCGCCCGCCCGCAACGCGGCGAACACGTCCTCGTCGTCGTCGAACGTGGTCAGCGCCAGCACCCGCACGCCGGGTTGCTCGGCCCGGAGCCGGGTGGTGGCCGCGATCCCGTCCAGCACCGGCATCCGCAGGTCCATCAGCGCGACGTCGGGACGGAGTTCGGCGCAGAGCCGGACGGCCTGCTCGCCGTCGGCCGCCTCACCGACGACCTCGATCTCCGGCTGGACCTCCAGCAGGGTCGCCAACGCCTCGCGGAACAACGCCTGGTCGTCGACGATCAGGACGCGGACGCTCATCCCGGCACCTCCACGGTGAGTGTCAGGCCGTGTCCCTCCGCCGAGTCGATCGAGACCCGGCCGCCGAGCCCGGCGACCCGCTCGCGGAGTCCCATGAGTCCGAAACCCTTGTCCGGCGGGGAATCCCCGGTCAGTCCCAGACCGTCGTCGCGGACTTCGAGCCGGACCCGGTCGGCTCCGGCGTAGTCGAGCACCACGGTCGCGGCCTGTGCGCGCGCGTGCTTGCGCACGTTGGTCAGTCCTTCCTGGGCCGCCCGGAACAGTGACTCCTCGACATCGGCGCGCGTGTCCCGCGCCGTGCCCTTGACCTCCAGCCCGGTCGGCATGCCCGCCGCGGACGCCTCCTCGGTCAAGGCACGCAACGCGTCCGCGAGCGGTTCGGAGCGTGGCTCCCGCAACGCCGACACCGACCGGCGGACCTCGTTGAGCGCCTCCCGCGACTGGTCCTGCGCCTTGGCGAGCATCCCGTCGGCGCGTTCCGTGTCGCCGGTGCCGATCACCGCGCGGGCGGCCTGCAGCATCATCTGCACGACCGTGAGGTGATGACCGAGCCCGTCGTGGATGTCGCGCGCGAGCCGGTTGCGCTCCTGGGTCGTCGCGAGTTGTTCGGCCTGCGCGGCATGATCACGAAGACGTTCGTGCGCCTCCGCCAGTTCCTCCCGTGCCCGCTTCTCCCGGACGACCAGCTCGGTCACCACGGCGGCGAACACCATGACCGCCAGCGTCCCGAGTCCTTCGCGGAGCCCGTCCATCGGCGCCATCGGCAGGTGGATCAGCGGGATCAGCACCGCGACCCCGAACGCCACGCGGACCTGGAGCAGCAACACGGTGTGGCACACGAGGACCACGAGAAGCAGGACGGCCCCGACAGCGGCGCCCGAAAGCGAGAACAGGGTGAAGCCGAGCGGTAACTGAACGCAGACGTACGCGATCGCCCAGGCGCGCCCGTGTTTCTGGACCCAGGGGAAGCCGAGGATCGCGATCGCCGCGTAGACCAGACCGGTCAGGAGCGCCGGCAGCACGAGCGTCTCGTACTTGGCCGAGCCGAGGGGCAACGTCACGTACGCGACAAGCGTCAGTACGGCCAGGGCCCGGTTCACGGACACACAATAAACGCATTTCGTCCTCTGGATGCGGTACTTGCGTGCGCAACTACCGCATCCAGAGGACGAAACGCGGGAGTCAGGCGACGGTGCTGTTCCGGATTTCGAGGGAGAACGGCGTCTGGACGTCCTCGGGTTCGAGGTCGCTCCCGCCCGCGATGCGCCGCCGCAGCAGGTCGACCGCGGTCCGCGCGATCGCCGCCTTGTCCGGCGCGATCGTCGTCAGCGAGGGAAGGCTGTACGCGCTCTCCTCGTTGTTGTCGAAGCCGACGATCGCCATGTCCGACGGCACCTGGACGCCGCGTTCCGCCGCGGCGCGAAGGGCGCCGATGGCGAGAAGGTCGTTGAAGCAGAAGACCGCGTCGGGCGGCTCCGGCAGCGCGAGAAGATGCGCCATCGCCTCGGCGCCGTTGGCGCGGTGGTAGCGCAGCGCGGGCAGGACCAGTTCCGGAATGGGTGCGAGGCCTGCCTCCTGGAGCGCCGAGTGGTAGCCGTCGAGCCGCTGCGCGGCGGTGTGACGCTGCGGATGCGCGCCGATCGCGGCGATCCGCCGTCGGCCGAGCGAGAGCAGGTGCCGCACCGCGATCCGGGCGGCCTGGACGTTGTCGATACCGACGTGATCTATCGGGACGTCGACGACGTGCTCGCCGAGCATCACCAGCGGCACGCCCGGCGCCAGGTCTTCGAAGTCGTTGGTGTGCAACGCTTCCGGGCTGATGATCGCGCCATCGATCAGATGCGGGCCGAGCGCGGACAGCGTGTTGCGTTCCCGCTCCCGGGTGCCGAGGGTCTGCTCGATGAGCACGTTCCACTCGTGCTCCTGCGCCGCCTGCAGCACCAGGCCCGCCAGCTCGCCGAAGTACGGGATGCTCAGCTCGGGCAGCATCAGCCCGAGGAACCCGGTGCGGCCGCGGCGCAGGTTGCGGGCGCCGAGATTGGGCCGGTAGCCGGTCGACGCGAGCGCCTCCTCGACCCGCTTGCGGTTCTCCGGCTTGACGAAGTCGTAGCCGTTGACCACGTTCGACACGGTCTTGACGGAGACGCCCGCAAGCTTGGCGACGTCCTTGAGCGTGGCCACCCTCGCTCCCCTCTGCATGGTCCGGCACAGATCCGGCACAGCCTAGCCGCGCGAACGGCGGATTTACAACGTTGTACCAACGATGTAAATCTGGCATCGTCCCTATGAGTGACATGGGTCACCGCCGACCCGTGTGCTCGACTTTCCCCGAGGAGCGATCGATGTCCCTGCCCATCCGCCGCACCCTGCTCCTGGTGACCGGCCTCGCGCTCGCGCTGACGGCCTGCACCAGCCGCGAGACCCAGCAATCCGCCCCGTCGGGCGCGGGACCGGCCGCTTCGGCGGCGCCGAGCCAGGCCGCCACCGGACCGGGCTGCGCCCGCGAGAAGACCGGCTACCCGCAGGTGGACGTGAAGAACGCGGTCATCGGCTTCTCCCAGTCGGAGAAGGAGGCCAACCCGTTCCGGATCGCCGAGACGCAGTCCATCAAGGACGAAGCGGCGAAACTCGGTATCCCGGCGGACAAACTCCTGGTCACCAACGCGCAGAGCGATCTCAACAAGCAGGTCAGTGACATCAAGTCGTTGCTGGACCGGGGCGCGCAGCTGCTCATCGTCGCGCCGCTGAACTCCGACGGCCTCCAGCCCGCCCTCGACGCGGCGAAGGCCAAGAAGGTCCCGGTCATCACAGTCGACCGCAAGGTGACGTCGCAGCCGTGTGCCGACTACCTGACCTTCATCGGCTCCAACTTCGTCGAGCAGGGCAAGCGCGCGGCGCAGGAGATGGTGAAGGCGACCGGCGGCACCGGCAAGGTCGCGATCCTGCTCGGCGCGTCCGGCAACAACGTGACCACCGACCGCACCAAGGGTTTCAAGGACGAGATCGCCGCCACCGCGGGCATCCAGATCGTCGCCGAGCAGACCGGCGAGTTCGACCGGTCCAAGGGCCAGGCTGTCATGGAGCAGCTCATCCAGAGCAACCCCGAGATCACCGCCGTCTACGCCGAGAACGACGAGATGGGCATCGGCGCGGTCACCGCGCTCAAGGCCGCGGGCAAGACGCCGGGCAAGGACGTCAAGATCGTCTCGATCGACGGCACCCGCAACGCCGTCCAGCTCATCGCCGACGGCAGCTACAACGCGGTCATCGAATCCAACCCGCGCTTCGGCCCGCTGGCCTTCTCGACCCTGCAGGACTTCGCCGCCGGCAAAGAGATCCCGCCGACCGTGGTCATCTCCGACGACCAGTACGACTCCGCGAACGCCGCGCAGAAGCTCGGGAACGCGTACTGACGATGGAACCGGTTCTCGAGGTCGAAGGCGTGACCAAGACGTTCGCCGGGGTGCGCGCGCTCGACGACGTGTCGTTCGCGCTCCGGCCGGGCGAGGTGCACGCGCTGGTGGGCGAGAACGGCGCCGGCAAGTCGACGCTGATCAAGGTGCTCACCGGCGTGCACAAGCCGGACTCCGGCACGATCCACGCGCGGGGCGCGATCTCCACCATCTACCAGGAGGTCAACCTCATCCCGCTGATGAGCGTCGCGAGCAACGTGTACCTCGGCCGCGAGCCGAGGAAGAGGCTCGGGCTGGTCGACTGGGCGCGGATGAACTCCGACGCGGCGGCCCTGCTGGCGGACTACGGCATCGAAGCCGACGTCTGCCGTCCACTCGGGACACTCGGCGTCGGCGCCCAGCAGATGGTCGCGCTGGCCCGTGCGGTGTCGGTCGACGCCGACGTCGTGATCATGGACGAGCCGACGTCCTCACTGGAGCCGCGTGAGGTCGAGACGCTGTTCGAGGTCATCGGCAGGCTGCACGAACGCGGGATCGCGATCGTGTACGTCAGCCACAGGATGGACGAGCTGTACCGGATCTGCGAACGGGTGACGGTGCTGCGGGACGGCAAGCGGGTCCACACCGGACCGCTCGCCGACCTGCCCCGCCTGGAACTGGTGTCGATGATGCTCGGCCGCAGTGTCGGCGACATCCGGTCGCACGGCGCGACGGCCTTCGAGGGAGACCACGAGGCGGGCCGGGAACCGGTGCTGCGCGCGGAGAACCTCACCAGCGGCAACCGGTTGAGTGGAGTCTCGGTCGACATCAGGCCCGGTGAGATCGTCGGTCTGGCCGGGCTGCTCGGCTCCGGCCGGACCGAGACCGCGCGGGCGATCGTCGGCGACCTGCCGCTGTCCGGTGGCACCGTCCTCGTCGGCGGAAAGCAAGTCCCGCAAGGGAATGTGGCCGCCGCGATGCGCGCGGGCGTCAGCATGCTCGCCGAGGACCGCAAGACCGAAGGGATCATCCCGCATCTTTCGGTACGGGAGAACATCGTGCTCGCCGCGTTGCCGAGGCTGTCCCGGTTCGGCTTGGTGAGCCGGGCCCGCCAGGACAGGATCGTCGACACATTCGTGAAACGCCTGCGGATCAAGGTGTCCAGTCCCGATCAGAAGGTCGCCGAACTGTCCGGCGGCAATCAGCAGAAGGTGCTGCTGGCCCGCTGGCTGTGCACGGAACCGAAGGTGCTGCTGCTCGACGAGCCGACCCGCGGCATCGACGTCGGCGCGAAGGCGGAAGTGCAGGCGCTGATCGACGAACTCGCCAAGGACGGACTCGCGGTCCTGCTCATCTCGTCCGAGATGGAGGAACTCCTCGACGGCGCCGACAGGCTGGTCGTGCTCAAGGACGGCTCGGTGGTCGGCGAACTGGCGGGGGACCAGCTGACCCAGGACCACGTGCTGGCCGCGATCGCGTCAGGTGGCCCGGAATGACCAGCACCCAGCGGAGAACGGAGGAACCGGGAACCACCATGACGGACACGGCGAAAACGGTGGACCGGACCAGGGTGGCGCGGTGGCTGCAGGAGTACGGCGTGTACGTCGCCGTCGTCGCGCTCGTGCTGTTCAACATCGCGTTCACCGCGAACTTCCTGACCGTCGGCAACTTCCGGACCCAGCTCATCCAGGCCGCGCCGGTACTGGTGGTCGCGCTCGGGATGGCGCTCGTCATCGGCACCGAGGGCGTCGACCTGTCGGTGGGCGCGGTGATGGCGCTGTCGGCGGCGATCATCCCGCTGTACCTCGGCGCCGGGACACTGCCCGCGGTCGCCATCGCGCTCGTGGCCGGGCTGGCCGCCGGGACGTTGAACGGTGTCCTCGTGGCCAGGATCGGGATCCAGCCGATCGTGGCGACACTCGCCTTGCTCGTCGGCGGGCGAGGGCTCGCGCTGGTGCTCGCCGATGGCCAGCTCGTCCAGCTGCACGATCCGGATTTCCTGGCACTGGGCACCGGTGAGGTGCTCGGTATCCCGGTGAGCGTGCTGATCGCGGCCGTCCTGGCCGTGCTCATGGCCGCCGTGGTCGGGAAGACGGCGTTCGGCAGGCGGCTGGTCGCGATCGGTGGCAACCGCCGGGCCAGCGTGCTCGCCGGACTGCCGGTCAACCGTGTCCTCATCGGCGTCTACGCCATCTGCGGTGTGCTCGCGGCGCTGGCCGGGGTGCTGTCCACCGCGCGGCTCGGCGCCGGCGACCCAGCGGACGCCGGGCTGCTGATGGAACTTTCCGCGATCACCGCGGTCGTGGTCGGCGGCACCCCGCTGACCGGCGGACGCGTCCGCATCCTCGGCACGGTGATGGGTGTCCTGCTCATGCAGCTCGTCCGCGCCACGCTCATCAAGCACAACCTGCCGGATTCGACCGCGCAGATGATCCAGGCCGCGATCATCGTCGGCGCGGTGTACGTCGCACGGGAACGGAGCAGCCGATGACCGCGGCGCCCACGATGGCCGCCCAGGACTCCACCCGGCGCGAGCTGATGACCGGGGTCCTGCAGAAACAAGGCGCGGCGATCGCGCTGGTGCTCATGGTCGCCGTCGCGTGGCTGCTGTTCCCGCGCTTCGGCAGCCTGGACAACCTGCGCGACATCGCCTTGCAGAGCTCGTTCCTCGCGATCATCGCGCTCGGGATGACGTTCGTGATCATCACCGGCGGGATCGACCTGTCGGTGGGGTCGGTCTACGCGCTCGGCGGGGTCCTCGCCGCCTACGGATCGCAATGGGGTTTCCTCGTCGCGTTGCTGCTGCCGCTGGCGGTGTGCGGGCTGATCGGCCTCATCAACGGGCTTCTCGTGGCGAAGACCGGGATGGCGCCGTTCATCGTCACACTGGCGTCTCTGCTGTTCGCTCGCGGGCTGCTGCTCGCGATCACCAGCGAGGGCGCGACGACGTACAAGATCCCCGAGGGCGAGGCGTTCGTTGAACTCGGCCGCGGCACGCTCTTCGGGTTCGGCTATCCGGTGTTCATCGCGGCGGCGCTGTGCCTGCTCGGCGGGCTCCTGCTGCGGCGGACCCGGTTCGGGCAGTCGGTGTTCGCCACCGGCGGCTCGGAGCAGTCCGCGAAGCTGATGGGACTGCCGGTGGCGCGCACCAAGGTCACCGTCTACGTGATGAGCGGTGTCCTTTCCGGGCTCGCGGGCGCGCTCACCGCCGCCTATCTGCAATCCGGCGTCACGGTGATCGGGGTCGGCCTCGAACTGGACGCGATCTCCGTCGTCGTCATCGGCGGCACCCTGCTCACCGGCGGGATGGGCACGATTCTCGGCACCGTGATCGGGGTCGGGATCCGCACCGTCATCCAGAACGTGATCAACCAGATCGGAACTCTCGACAGCAACTACCAGTCGGTGGTCAGCGGTGCGTTCCTCTTGGTGGTCGTTGTGCTGCAACGGTCATTGGCCCGTACGACCGCCCGGAGATAGGGAGATCGCATGCACCGAAGAACCGCACGCGCCCTGAGCGTCGTGGCCGGTCTGCTGGCCGCCGCGACGACACTCGTCCCCGTCGCACAAGCCGCCCCGGTCCCGCTCCCGACCCCGTGGACGGACCAGGTCTCGCCGTCGAACGCGCTGCCCGAGTACCCGCGCCCGCAGCTGGTGCGCTCGGAATGGCTCAACCTCAACGGGACCTGGGGGTTCACCGGAGCGCCGAACCTGAACTCGCCGCCGATCGGCAGGCCGCTGAGTGAGAACGTCCTCGTGCCTTACCCGATCGAGTCGATGCTTTCGGGGATCAAACGGCACGAGGACAACATGTTCTACCGCCGGACGTTCACCGTTCCGTCCACTTGGGACGGACGCCGGGTCAAGCTCAACTTCGGTGCCGTCACCTGGGAGACCCGGGTCTGGGTCAACGGGACGTCGATCGGGAGCCACACCGGCGGTTTCGACGCGTTCTCGTTCGACATCACCCCGGCGCTGAAGGCGGGGGAGAACGAGATCGTCGTCGGCGTCGCGTCGCCGGTCGACGGCAGCCGGTACCCGGTCGGGAAACAGCGCAAGACGCCCAGCGGCATCTTCTACACGGCGGCGTCGGGGATCTGGCAGACCGTGTGGCTGGAACCGGTCCGGGCCGAGCACATCACCCGGCTCGACACCACCCCTGACGTCCCAGGCGGCGCGCTCGACCTCGTCGTCCAGGGCACGGCCGGGCAGCAGGCGACCGCCGAAGTTCTTTCCGGTGGTCAGGTCGTCGGCACCGCCACCGGCGCCGTCGGATCTCATCTCCGGGTCCCGGTGCCGAACGCGCGCTTGTGGTCACCGGACGATCCGTTCCTCTACGACCTGCGGGTGCGCCTGCCGGGCGGCGACGTCGTCACCGGGTACTTCGGGATGCGTTCGCTGGGCAAGGCGATGGTCGGCGGCGTGATGCGGCCGCTGCTCAACGGCAAGTTCGTCTTCCAGATCGGCACCCTCGACCAGGGGTACTGGCCGGACGGCATCTACACCGCGCCGACCGACGCGGCGCTGCGGTTCGACCTCGAACGCCAGAAGGCGCTGGGCTTCAACATGGTCCGCAAGCACATCAAGGTCGAACCGGCGCGGTGGTTCTACCACGCGGACAAGCTCGGCCTGATGGTCTGGCAGGACATGCCCGCGCTCGACTCGATCGACGAGGTCCCGAACGGGCACGCGAACTACGAATCCGAACTGCGGCGGATGATCGACCAGCACAAGGGCATCACGTCGATCGTGCAATGGGTGCCGTTCAACGAAGGCTGGGGAGAGTACGACGCCGGCCGGATCGTCGACCTGGTCCGCTCGATCGACGACACCCGGCTGATCAATCACAACTCCGGATCCAACTGCTGCGTGTCCGATCCGGACCCGGGCAACGGCGACGTGATCGACGACCACGCCTACCAGATCTCCACCGGAACCAGGCAACCCGACGCGAGGCGGGTCGCGGTGCTGGGGGAGTACGGCGGCCTCGGCAGGCGCGTCACCGGGCACGAATGGGAACCCGGCAAGGGTTTCGCGTACGGCGCGCTGTACCCGGACGAGACGTCGCTGACGAACCGGTACGTGGAGATCACCAAGCAGGTCGGGCGGATGGTGCACGGCCGAGGGCTTTCCGCGTCGGTGTACACCGAGCCGTACGACGTCGAGAACGAGGTCAACGGTTTCTACACCTACGACCGCCGCGTGCTGAAGATGACCGAGGCGCGGGTGCGCGAGATCAACCAGAAGGTGCTCGCCATCGCCAAGGGCACCGAGGTGGGCCGGGGCGAGCCGATCTCGCTGCGGGTCACCACGGCGGGCTACACGGATCGCTACCTGCGGCACCAGGCCGACTTCGTCAGGACCGACGTCTTGGGCGAGGGGAGCGCGGACGTCGCCAAGAAGGACGCGACGTTCTGGGCCCGGCAGGGGCTGGCCGACGCGTCGTGCCTGTCGTTCGAGTCGCGGAACTACCCCGGGCAGTTCCTGCGGCACGCGTCGTCGAGGATCCGCAAGGACGCGAACGACGGCTCGGCCCTGTTCGCCGGAGACGCGACCTTCTGCGCGAGGGAAGGCGCGGGCGGGACGGCGCTGGAGTCGTTCAACCAGCGCGGCGCCTACATCCGTCACTACGCCGAGACCGTCTATCTCGCGCGCAGCGGCGGTTCGAACCCGTGGGACACGCCGTCGAGCTTCGCGGAGGACACGACGTGGGCGGCTTCGGTCCCGCTCTGGCGCAGCGGCGCCGACCTGCCGCTGGACCAGGCACGGTCGTTCAAGGTGACGACACCGGGCTTCACCGACCGCTTCCTGCGGCACCGTGACGGCCTGGCGCGGACGGACGTGGTGAACGCGTCGAGTGCGGCGCTGCTGAAGGCGGACGCGACGTTCGTCGTGCGGCGCGGTCTCGCGGATCCGTCGTGCTACTCCCTGGAGGCGCGCAACTATCCGGGCCAGTTCCTGCGGCACGCGGACTTCCGGGTGCGGCTGGGTACGAACGACAACACCGACCTGTTCCGGAGGGACGCGACGTTCTGCGCCCAGCCCGGTGCCGGTGGGGTGCGGCTCGCGTCGGTCAACGAACTGGGCACGAACATGCGGCACTACGCCGAGGAGGTCTTCGTCGCCACCAGCGGCGGTGGCCACCCGTTCGACAACCCGGCTTCGTACGACCAGGACGTGGTGTGGGCGGTCTCGGCGGCCTGGGCTCCCTAGCCGGTCCGGTCCGTGAAGGCCTCCTTGAGGGACCCAGAGTCCCTCAAGGAGGCCTTCACGGAATCGACGATTGCCACATTCGTCCCACATGCACCAGCAGTCACAGCGGTTGCGCGTGAAGGCCCCCTTCCCTCGGCTCAGCCGAGGAAATTCGGCCTTCACACCTTGGGAAGTACGTGAAGGCCCCCTTCCTTGCGCCTAACGCAAGGAAGGGGGCCTTCATGTACCGGCTTGCTTGCTTTGGAAGGTTGTGAAAGTGGCTTTCACAACCTTCAACGTTGTGAAAGTGGCTTTCACAACACCGCCGACCCGCCAAACCGCGCCGGGCCAAGGTGGCGTGGCGTTCGCGATTCGCAGGACCGCCACTCACGACCCCCGCGGCCGACGAGATCACGCCCGGTAACCTTGCCTCCATGACCGGCCCGGACACACCCGCCTCCTTCAAGCTCGCGTACGTCCCCGGCGTGACGCCCTCGAAGTGGGTCCGGATCTGGGCCGAGCGGTCGCCCGACGTCCCGCTCGACCTCGTCCAGACGACCGCGGGCGAAGCCGCGGCACTCGTCCGGGACCGCGAGGTGGACGCCGTCCTGCTGCGCCTCCCGATCGACCGCGAGGGCCTGCACGCGATCCCGCTCTACACCGAGACGACCGTGGTGGTCGTCCCCAAGGACCATCTGGTCGCCGCCGCGGACGAGGTCTCCGTCGACGACATCGCCGACGACATCGTGCTGCATCCGCTCGACGACACGCTGGACTGGGAGCGGCCGCCCGGGAAACCCGCGCTGGAGCGCCCCGCCACCACGGCGGACGCGATCGAGCTGGTCGCCGCCGGTGTCGGGCTCCTGGTCGTCCCGCAGTCCCTCGCGCGCCTGCACCACCGGCGTGACCTGACCTACCGCCCGATCTCCGGTACGCCGGAGTCCGGCGTCGCGCTGTCGTGGCCGGACGACGAGACCAGCGACCTGATGGAGCGGTTCATCGGGATCGTCCGGGGCCGGACCGTCAACAGCACCCGCGGCAGGCAGCAGGTCCAGGAAAAGCCCGAAAAGGAGACACCGGAGAAGAAGACCCCGGCGAAGGGCAACCGCCCCCAGACAGGCGGCCGGAAGCCGCCGCCCGGGCGGCGTGGCGCTCCCAAGGGCGGGAAACGCGGGAAGCCGCCTCGACGAGGCTAGTCGGGTCCTGAGTCGATCAACTTCACGGCGGCGGGCTTTCGCGCCGCAAGCTACCAATGTGGCATTGGGGACGCTCAAAGTCCCCAGTGCCACATCGGGCGCGTCGAAGCACTTCATGGCTCGCCGGACACGACCTACTTCTCGTTTTGGGAGGCCTTCAGCCGCGCCTCTTCCTTGCGGACCTCGGCCTGGGTCTCGCGTTCCCGCTTCAGCCAGTCGGGGTTCTCGGTCTTGACCGCGTCGATCTGCTCGGTGGTGAGGGCGTCGGTGATCCCACCCCGCGCCAGACCGCTGATGGAGATACCCAGCTTCGCCGCGATGACCGGCCGCGGGTGCGGCCCGTTGCGGCGCAGGTCGCGCAGCCACTCAGGAGGTTCGGCCTGCAACGCGTTCAGCTCGTCGCGGGAGACGACACCCTCCTGGAACTCCGCCGGGGTGGCCTCGAGGTACACACCCAGCTTCTTCGCCGCTGTCGCGGGCTTCATCGTTTGAGGGGTTTTCTGCGACGTCATTGCCTCAGGGTAACGAGCGGCCCGGACACCTCTGATCACACCCGGTGATCAGGCTCAGCCGTCCTTGGCCGGGAGAGTCACGACGCCGAATCCTGCGAGCACTCCGACGACGGCGACGACGAGGAGAACCAGCCAGGCGACCGGATGCCCGAGGTTGAGCGTCCAGTAGGTGCCGACCCGCCGGTGCACCAGCAGCGCCGGGTCGTTCCGGTTCAGGTAGACCATCCCGGCCGCGTACCAGTGGCGGTCGTCGTCGCGTTGTTCGTAGCGGGTTTCGGGTTCGCCGCCGGTGGGGGACAGGCGGTGCCCGGCGTCGCCGGAGCGGAGGGAGAAGCCGATCCAGGCGAGGAAGGCGGCGAGCAGCGGCAGGTACGCCACGACCGTGACCGGCACGGTCGTTTCGACGATCTCCCACAGCTGGAGCGAAACGACGAGCAGCGTCGCGTTGGCGCAGCCGGCGGACACCAGCAGCAAGCTGAGCACGCCGTGCAGGTACTCCCGATACCGCGACGCCGACGCGGCAGGCTGTGCGGCGTCGATCTCGGGGCGGGCCCGTGAGATCGCGAGGGTCAGGAGCGAGACCAGGACGACGACCAGAGCCTGTGCGAAGACCGTCGAGTAGCCCGTCTTGTCCTTGGCCAGGCCGATGGCGGCCGTGACGACGGCGAGCAGCGCCGACAGCGCCAGAAGAATCCACTGTGGACGAATCGGATCCGAGCGCAGTGAGGTGTCGGTGGCGACGGCCTGTCGTGTCCCGGCGTACCAGCCGCCGTCGCGTTTCGCGGCGACGATCGACCGATGCGCCAGGCTGCCGAGCACCGCGTAGAGCGCGGCGAGGCCGACGATGACGAGGTCGATTCGCGTCGTCCAGCCGGTGAGAACGAGTGCGCAGGCGAGGACCGCGCCCGCCGCGATGCCCCGGTTGTAGCGACGGCGCGCGCGTGCGATGGCGGGGTCACCGGCGCGCCCGGCGGGGATCCGGACGCCGAAGGGGAGTGTCGGCCGGGCCAGTGCCGGTCCCGAGCCGAAGGCGGCCGCGATGGCCGCGATCAGGGCCAGGTGCAGCCAGCTCGGTCCGGTCATCGGTGGGTGCTCACCGCGAAGGAGTCCAGCACCGTCTCGCACCGGCTCGTCACCTCGCGCGGGCCTAGGCCGAGCGCGACGGCTTCCGCGAGGAGGGTGCGCAGGCGTTCCTGCCACTCGTCCGCGTAACCGTCCTCCGCCGGTCCGGACGACGCGTCCCGCCGGACGACCGCGCCGGTCTTGCGGTTGATCCGGATGAACCCCTGTGTCCGCAGCAGGTCGTAGGCCTTGTTGACGGTGTGGAAGTTGATCCCGAGATCGGCGCCGAGCTGCCGCGTGGAGGGCAAGGCGGTGCCCTCGGCCAGCGCGCCGTCGGCGACGGCTTCGACGATCCGGTCGCGGATCTGCTGGTAGATCGGAACCTCGCTGTCGAGGTCGAGAGTCAGCAACACCCGTCAAGGATATCTGCTATACACTTGCTATAACAACTACATCAGCTAGCTATCAGGGGAAGGTGGTCAGGATGGCGACGATCGACATCGCCGGTGGCAGCGTGCGAGTGAGGTTCTCGGCCTGGGAGAGGCTGGCTGTGTGGCGCGACGAAGTGGTCGTGCCGCAGGCGGTGATCAGGGCCGTCGAACTCGTCGACGCTCCGGTGGGACGAGCGCGCGGAGGGCGGGCAGGAGTGCTGGTCAGCGGGGTGCTGAAGGTGGGCTACTGGGGCCTGGGGACGGGGATCCGGCAGCTGGTGTCGGTCCGCAGGGGAGTTCCGGCGCTGCGGATCGCGATCGATCGCGAGGCCGCCGGGCTCCCCTTCGACGAGGTGCTCGTCAGCGCGCGGAACGCGGCGGAACTCGCGTGCGCGCTCGTGTCGAGCGACGTTCAGAGGTAGTCGAAGAACCGGTCCCACCACGACGGCGGCCGGTCCGGCGGGTAGAGGGCGTCGAAGCCGCTGATCCCGTTGTACTTGGTCCACAGCGGATGTTCGGAGACGGGCAGGTAGCCGAGCGCTTCCAGTTCGTCTTCGACCCGTCTTCGATCCCGCAGCGGGAAGAACTCCTGCTCCTCGTCTTCGTCGTAGCTGCCCG
This sequence comes from Amycolatopsis azurea DSM 43854, assembly GCF_001995215.1. GTDB lineage: Bacteria > Actinomycetota > Actinomycetes > Mycobacteriales > Pseudonocardiaceae > Amycolatopsis > Amycolatopsis azurea. The sequence continues at coordinate 81,130 of NZ_MUXN01000027.1, read as the reverse complement.
GATTCCCCAGTGTCACCGCGACGAGCCCGCCGAAATTGCTGACCGTGACGGTCACCTGGTCCGGAGCGGAGGTCGCGCTCGCCGGGATCACGATCCTGCCGAGATGACTGGCGTCCTGGACGTTGCGGTCGACGTCGCAGGAGCAGTCGAATCGCCGTTCCAGTCCCTCGGCCAGCCGCTCGAAGCGTGCCCGCTCGACCGGCCTGTCGAAGTCGTGTGGCACCTCCCAGTGGCCGGGTTCGTCCAGTTCTCGCAGCAGTGCCCAGGTCTGCTGTTCGTCGAGGGGCATCGTCGCCTCCCGGCCTCGGGTGGTCTAGTCCACTTATCGAACTGACTTTAGCGAGCAGTGTCCCGCGCGGACAATGGTGGGACGAATTCTGGTCCGAAAAAATTCGCCTCGGTAGCGCCAGCGCTACCCGCGATTCGGCGGTCAGCACTCCTGATCTTCGCGCCTTGCTCGGGCAGGGTCGTAGGCATCGATCCGAACGAGCAAGGAGTGTGAATGACGGTGCGCAAGGGCGTCGTGGTCCTGACTGTGGCCGGCCTGCTGGGAGCTTCGTGGACAACGGCCGCGGACGCGGCCCCGGCCGACGGGGCTGGGCTGCGGCAGGGACTCGACGCGTTGGTGCGTCAGGAGAAGTTTCCGGCGGCCCTGGCCTACGTGAGCGACGGCAGGCGGTCGACGTCGCTGGTCGCGGGATCGTCGCGGATCGATCGGCGGGTCCCGGTCCCGAAGGACGGCTCGGTCCGCGCGGGTAGCAGCACCAAGGCGTTCACCGCGGTCACCGTCCTCCAGCTCGTGGCCGAGGGCAAGGTCGAGCTGGACGCGCCGATCGAGAAGTACCTGCCGGGGATCGTGCGAGGGGAGGGCATCGACGCCACCAAGATCACCGTCCGGCACCTGCTCCAGCACACCAGCGGGCTGGCCGATTACGCCGACTACCTCGGGTTGTCGGATTTCGAGCAGGTACAGCACCGCTACATCCCGAACCACGAGCTGCTCGCCTTGGGGTTGAGTCATCCGGCGAAGTTCGCGCCCGGCGCGGGCTGGGCGTACAGCAACACGGGCTACCTGCTGGCGGGAATGGTGATCGAGAAGGTGACGGGGCGTCCGGTGCAGGAACAGATCACCGAACGAGCGATCAAGAAGGCGGGACTGAAGCACACGTATTGGCCGCAGGCCGGAGACCAGACCATCCGCGGACGGCACCCGCAGGGTTACGCGACCGGCGACTCCGCCACCGGCAGGGTGGTCGACGCGACCGAGCTGGATCCGTCCTGGGGCGGCGCGGCCGGGCAGTTGATCTCGACGCCCAGCGACCTCGGCAGGTTCTTCCGGGTGCTGCTCGACGGCGGGCTGCTGCCCGCCGCGCAGCTCGCCGAAATGCGGAAAACCGTCGACGCCCCCTTGTTCCCGGGCTCGAAGTACGGGCTGGGATTGATGAGCATCCCGCTCAGCTGTGGCGGGGTGTACTGGGGCCATGGCGGGGACATCCCCGGGTTCGAAACCCGCGGTGGGGCCACGGAAGACGGCCGCACCGTCGGGCTCGCGGTGACGGCGGTGCCGGGAGTCTTCGGTGACGCCAAGCAGGGGAGCAAGGCCGTGATGGCCACAGTGGACACTGCCTTCTGCAAGTGACCGTTGGTGGAAAACCGGTTTCCGGTGCCTTTCGGAGTCGCTACACTCGCCACGGATCATCCCGGCGAGGAAGGACAGGACAGTGCGTCATCACCACGCCGTCGTCGTCCCCTCGGCCCGCTACGAGGTGATCCTGGTGTCTCCGCGCTCCCGGTGCCTGCCGCGCGGCACGCACCGGCACGCCTGACGAACGCCTGACCTTCTTGCGCCCTCTTTCCGTTGCGCCGCAACGGTGAGCGCGCTTGCTCGCGTTCGTCGGAATCGCGCCGTCGGAGTTTCCGGAGTACACCTCGAAAGGCCCGCGCCATGCGCACCGACCCGCACCGCGTCCCCCTGTCCGCCGTCCGCAATCTGGGCATTCTCGCCCATGTCGACGCGGGCAAGACCACCCTCACCGAACGGATCCTGTACGTCACCGGCACCACCTACAAGAAGGGTGAGGTCCACGACGGCACGACCGTGACCGACTTCGATTCCCAGGAGCGAGACCGTGGCATCACCATCTTCGCCGCCGCCGTCAGCTGTTCGTGGGACGGCCATCTCGTCAACCTGATCGACACTCCCGGCCACGTCGACTTCTCCGACGAGGTCGAACGGTCGCTCCGGGTCCTCGACGGCGCGATCGCGGTGTTCGACGGTGTCGCCGGGGTCGAACCGCAGAGCGAATCGGTGTGGCGCCAGGCCGACCGGCACGGCGTGCCGCGGATCGCGTTCGTCAACAAGCTCGACCGCGCGGGTGCCGACCTGGACGCGGCCGTGGCGTCCATCCGGGACCGGCTGCATGCGCGTCCGCTGGTGGTCCAGCTGCCGATCGGGGCGGAAGACGGCTTCACCGGCGTGGTCGACCTGGTCCGGATGCGGTCACTCGTCTGGGCCGACGGTGCCGAGACGGCCGAGGAAGGGCCCGTTCCGGAGTCCCTTGTGGACGAAGCGAACCGGCGACGGCGGCTGCTCGACGAGGCCGTGGCGGAAGTCCATCCGGCCGCGCTGGAGGAGTTCTGCGATTCGTCGGCGGTCTCGGCGGAGACGCTGGTCGCGGCGCTGCGCGAGCTCACTCGGACCGGTGACGGCGTCGTGGTGCTGTGCGGTTCGGCCTACCGCAACCGCGGCGTGGAGCCACTGCTGGAAGCGGCGGTGGCGTATCTACCCGCGCCATCGGATGTTCCGCCGGTCCGGGGTGAGTACGACGGCACGTTCCAGGAACGCCCCGCCGATCCGTCGGCGCCGTTCGCGGCCTTGGTCTTCAAGGTGACCTCGACCGCCACCGGGCGGTTGACGTACCTGCGGGTGTATTCGGGCACGATCCGGACTTCGGAGGCGGTGATGGACGTGGGCGCCGGTCGTGTCGAGCGCGTCGGCCGCATCCTGCGGGTCCAGGCGGACCGGCACACCAGGGTGGACAGCGCCGTCGCGGGCGACATCGTCGCGGTGGTCGGGCTGAAGTCGGCCCGGGCGGGCGCGACGCTGTGCACGCCGTCGGCGCCGCTCCTGCTCGAACCGCCGGTCGTGGCCGATCCGGTCGTGTCGGTCGCCGTCGAGGCACGGACGGGAACCGACACGGAACGGCTGATGGCCGCGCTGGCGCGACTGGTCGAGGAGGACCCGTCACTGGTCATCCGGACCGATCGCGAGACCGGTCAGACCCTGCTGTCGGGGATGGGCGAACTGCATCTGGAGGTGGCGGTGGAGAAGATCCGGCGCGACCACGGGCTGGACGTCGGTGTCGGACGGCCCCGGGTCGCCTATCGCGAGACGGTCGCCCGCGGCGTGTCCGGTTTCGTCTACCGGCACGTCAAACAGGACGGCGGCGCCGGGCAGTTCGCCCACGTCGTGATCGACACGGAACCGTCGGCGGAAGGAGAGTTCGAGTTCCAGTCCACTGTGGTCGGTGGCCGCGTGCCGCGGGAATACGTCCGCGCGGTCGAAGCGGGTTGCCGTGACGCGCTGGCGGAAGGCCCTCTCGGCGGGCATCCGGTGACCGGTGTGCGGGTCACCTTGACCGACGGGGCGACCCACTCGAAGGACTCTTCGGAGATGGCGTTCCGGGCGGCAGGCCGGTTCGCGCTCCGGGCGGCTCTGGCGGCGGGGGCGATGACGCTGCTGGAGCCGATCGCCGAAGTGACCGTCACCGTGCCCGAAAGCGCCGTCGGCGTTGCGCTCGGAGACCTCGCCGCCCGGCGTGGCCGGGTGCTGGGGTCGGTGGTGCGCGCGGGAACGACCGTGGTCACCGCGACCGTGCCGCTGGCCGAACTGTTCGGCTACGCGACGCGGTTGCGCAGCCGGACCCAGGGCCGGGGCACGTTCACCGCCCGGCCGACCGGCCACGCCCCGGCACCCGAGGGGCAACCGGTCCGGTAGCCGGACGCCGGCCCGCTCACGACACTCGTGGGCGGGCCGGCGCTCCCTCCGCGGTAATCCGGCGATCGGGCGCCGGGCGACCGTGGTCTTCACCCGGTCAGGGCACGGGGTGCGGCGGACGGCAGTTCTGCCGCGGCAGCGCGTGCGAACCGTTGGTGTACACGCCGTCCGCGATCGTGTCCTCCATGATCGAGCGGTGATCGGTGGGCCGGGCCCACTGGTAGCAAAGGTGCTGGGCGAAGTACCCGCCTGGCGCCTCGAGAGTGTCGAAGTGGCAGACGCCGTCCGTCTCGATGCAGTAGCGGATGAACGGGATACCGCCGAAATCGCTGCGGCCCGGCCCGAACGAGACGTAGCCGCCGAACGGCGACGGGGCCCCGGTGCCTGCCGGGAGCACCGCGCTGATCCCGCGTCCGGGCGGGCCGACGGGCTGCATCGGGTCGGCGAAGATCTTCGCGCTGAACCGCGACTTGTCGACGGCCAGGTTCCCGTCGGCGATGTCGTTCAGCACCTTGTTCGCGACCAGCGCGCCCTGCGAGTACCCGACGACGGTGAATTCCGCGCCAGGGTTCTCGTCGAAGGAGCTTTGGACGACACGACGGGCTTCCTCGTGCCCGCGCGCGACGCTCTGGTCCATCGGTGTCTGGTCGCAGTTGGGTGCTCCGGCGGCCCCTGCCGGGTAGTGGACCACCTTCTTGATCCCGCCCCGCAACCAGGCGTCGTTGTAGACGGTCGCGGCTCCGTCGCAGGTGCCGCCGATGAGGATGTAGTAGTGCGCCTGGTCGGCCGTCTCGGCCTGGGCCGACGGCGCGATGGCGCCGATCAGCCCGCCGGCCAGTGCGGCCGCCGCCAGGACCCCCCTGAATTTCTTCACATTCATCGTCCCTTCCGCTCGACTACGGTGCGTGTCCGAACGTTAGGGATGCGTCATGAAATTTTGATGAAACCCGCCGTCGGGCCCAACGGGTTCGGCCGAACGGCGTCAGTGGGAGAGCACGTTGACCACATGGCCGCTGGGATCGCGGACGAAGAACCGGCGGACGCCCCACTCCTCGTCGGTCAATTCGTGCACGATCTCCGCCCCGGCGGCCTTGGCCGACGCATACGCCGCGTCGACGTCGTCGACCTCGATCGAGGCGACCGGCACGACGGGCGCGGTTTCGTCATGGGTCATGAGGCTCAGCTGGACCTCCGGCCGGTCCGGATCCGCCAGCGTCACGATCCAGCCGTGGTCCATCACCACCTGGAAGCCGAGAACCTGTACGTAGAAGGCCTTCGTCTGTGCCAGCGTCCGGGTTTCGAGGTCCGTGACCACTCTCTTGATCGACATACGGCGATCCTGGCACAAGGGTCCGACGCTTTCGGGGGAGCAGGAGCGGCGTCGCGAGCATGAGCACCCCGGCGACGCCGACGGCGGCGCGCGGGCCGGTGAACGCGGCGAGCAGACCCCACAGCGCGGTCAGGGCCGCGGTGGTGAGCTTGCCGGCGATCGACCAGGCCGACAGCGTGCGCGCGGCGCGGTCGAGGGGCACCAGTTCGAGCCTGCTGGTGGCGAGCACCGGGTTGAACACGCCGATGCAGGTGATCAGCGCGAATTCGACGACGATGACCAGGACCAGCCCCGGGACACCCGGTTGGATGAAGACCAGCCCGACGGGCCAGCAGATGCGCAGCCATCCGGTGACGAAGAGGACCCGGTCCCGGCCGTACCGGGCGACCACGTTCCGGGAGATCCTCGATCCGATCAGCCCGCCGAGACAAGGCACGGCGAAGGCCACCGCGTACTCCCACGGAGCGAAGCCGAGCTGTCCGAGCATCAGCACGGCCATCAGCGGCGCGGTCGCCATGATCAGGCCGTTGACCACGATCGTGTTGGCGAACAGCGGTCGCAACACCGGATGGGTGAGGATGAACCGCCAGCCTTCCCGCAGGTCGCGGCCGGTCAACCGAGGGCCGTCCGGCTTCGCGGGCGGCGGCTCCGCACCGCCGACGGCGCGGATCCCGGCCGCCGACAGCAGGTAGCTGACCGCGTCGGCCGCGATCGTGATCACCGGCCCGAAGAGGCCGACGGCGAAACCGCCGAGCGGCGGGCCCAGCACCGTCGCCGTCCAGGTCGTCGATTCGAACCGGGCGTTCGCGACGAGCAGGTCCTCGCGGGGCAGCAGCGTTTTCAGGAACGCCCCGCTGGCGGCCAGGAACGTGATGTCGGCCGCCGCGACGACGACCGACACCGCGAGAAGCTGCCAGAAACCGAGCAACCCCAGCGCGTACGCCACCGGAACGGTCAGCAGCGCACCGCAGCGGACCAGGTCCATCGCGATCATCACCGGCCGCTTGCGACGGAACTCGACCCAGGGGCCGAGCGGCAGCGCGACCACCGCGCCCACCACGAGACCGGCGGCCGCCAGCAGCGAGACCTCGGTGGTGCCCGCGCCCAGCGCCACGATGGCGATCAGGCTGAACGCGTCGAACGCGAACCTCGTACCGAACGCGCTCGCCGCGTATGCCGCCCAAAGCCAGCCGAATCGTCGACCCAGCGATCTCCCACTCACCCGCGAGATCAAAGCAAGCCGGGACGCGGCTGTCGAACAACGGGTCGTTGGCGGGTCACAACCGGTGGTTGTGCGACTGCTCAGAGATCTCCGAGCGCGGTGACCGGCGACTCGACGCAGTCCGCGACGAACCGCAGGAACCCGCCGGCGGTCCCGCCGTCGCACACCCGGTGGTCGAACGCCAGCGTCAGCTCGCAGATCTTCCGCGCCACCAGCGCGCCGTCGACCACCCAGGCGCGGTCGATGATCCGGCCGATGCCGAGGATCGCCGCCTCCGGGTGATTGATGATCGCGGCGGAGCCGTCGACCCCGAACACGCCGTAGTTGTTCACCGTGAACGTTCCGCCGGTGAGACCGGCCGGGCCGAGTTTGCCCTCCCTGGCTTGTCCGGTCCGCTCGCCGATCGCGGCCGAAAGGTCCCTTGTGGACAGTGAACCCGCGTCGCGGACGACCGGGACGACCAGCCCGCGGTCGGTCTGCGCCGCGAAACCGAGGTTGATGTCCCGCAGCTGGACGATTTCGTCGCCTTCGACGCGCGAGTTCAACTCGGGGAATTTCCGCAGGCCCGCCACCGCGAATCGGGCGACGAGACCGAGGAGGCTCACCGGGCGATCCGGCGCCGACGCGTTCAGCGCCTTGCGCGCGGTAACGAGTTCGGTCGCGTCGACGTCGACCCAGACCGTCGCTTCGGGGATCTGGCGCCGCGAGGTCGTCAGCTTGTCGGCGACCGCCTTGCGGACCCCCGTCAGCGGAATCCGCGTCTCGCCGTCGCGCTGCTCGGGGACGGTGAGCGCCGCTTCGACGTCGGCGCGGCGGATGATGCCGCCCGGGCCGCTGCCGGTCAGTTTCGTCAGGTCGATCTTGTGGTCGGCGGCCATCTTGCGGACGAACGGCGAGATCACGCCCGGCGCCTTCGACGGCTTCTCCGGAGCTGTGGTGACGACGGTGCGCGTCCGGCGGCGCCGTGTCGTGGTGGTCGTGCCGTAGCCGATGAGGACGTTGCCGCTGCCTTCGCTCGCCGTGGTCACGCCGGGTTCGGCGAAGCCGGGGCCGATGGTGAGCAGGGGAGCGCCGACCGGCAGCGACTGGCCGGGTTCGCCGTGGAGGCGGGTGACGACGCCGGCGAACGGCACCGGCACCTCGACCGCGGCCTTCGCGGTCTCCACCTCGACGACGGGCTGGTCCACGCCGACGGTGTCGCCTTCCGCGACGAGCCAGGTGACGATGGTGCCTTCGGTCAGGCCTTCGCCGAGATCCGGGAGCAGGAAGTCAGGCACCGGCCACCACCGGTTCGTCGTTCCACTGCAGCCGGGCGACGGTGTCCAGGATCCGGTCGACGTCCGGCAGCTGGTGACGCTCCAGTTTCGGCGGGGGATAAGGGATGTCGAGCCCGGTGACGCGCAGGACGGGCGCGTGCAGCTGGTGGAAGCACTGCTCGGTGACGCGAGCGACCACCTCGGCGCCGTAGCCGCCGAACCCGGCGGCCTCGTGCACGACGACGGCGCGACCGGTGCGGCGCACCGAAGCGGTGACGGTCTCGTCGTCGAACGGGCTCAGCGACCGGAGATCGACCACCTCGACGTCCCAGCCCTCGGCTTTCGCGGCCTCCGCGGTTTCCAGCGCGGTGGCGACCATCGGGCCGTACGCGATCAGCGTGACGTCCTTGCCCTCGCGGCGCACGACCGCGCGGTCCATCGGCGCGCCGTCCCGGGTGAAGGACACGGGTTCCTTCGACCAGTAGCGGCATTTGGGTTCGAGGAAGATCACCGGATCCGGTGAGTCGATCGAGTCGCGCAGGAGGTCGTAGGCGTCCTGGGGAGTGCCGGGCGTGACGACCCGCAGTCCGGGCGTGTGGGTGTAGTAAGCCTCGCTCGAATCGCAGTGGTGCTCGACGCCGCCGATCCCGCCCGCGTACGGGATCCGGATGACCATCGGCAGCGACAGCGCGCCGCGGGTGCGGTTCCGCAGTTTCGCGACGTGCGAGGTGATCTGCTCGAACGCGGGGTAGGCGAAGGCGTCGAACTGCATTTCGACGACCGGACGGAACCCGCCCATCGCCATGCCGACCGCGAAACCGACGATGCCGGACTCCGCCAGCGGCGTGTCGAAACAGCGTTCCTCGCCGAAGTCGGCGGTGATGCCGTCGGTCACCCGGAACACGCCGCCGAGCGGGCCGACGTCCTCGCCGAAGATCAGCACGCGGTCGTCGTCCTTGACCGCGTCACGCAAGGCGGCGTTGAGCGCCTGTGCCATCGAGATCTCGGTCATCAGCCCTCCACGGCTTCCAGTTCGGCCGCGACCAGCGCGCGCTGAGCGGCCAGCTGACGGGTCGGAACGGCGTACACGTGCTCGAACAGCGACATCGGGTCCGGCTCCACGTCGGCGTTCAGGGTGTCGCGCACCCCGGCCGCGAACGTCTCCGCCTCGGCCCGGAACCGCTCGATGTCGTTGTCGGACAACAGGTTCCGGCCGGTCAGGTAGGTTTCGAGACGGCGGACCGGGTCGGCCGCGCGCCACTTCTCGACCTCGGCCTGATCGCGGTACCGGGTGGCGTCGTCGGCGTTGGTGTGCGCGTCGATGCGGTAGGTGTGCGCCTCGACCAGGACCGGCCCGCGACCGGCACGCGCGTGTGCGACGGCGTCGTCCAGTACCGACAGGACCGCGACCGCGTCGTTGCCGTCGACCTGCTCCGAGCGGACGCCGTAGCCGACGCCCTTGTAGGCCAGCGCCGGCGCCGCGCTCTGCTTCTCGAACGGCACCGAGATCGCGAACCCGTTGTTCTGCACGAAGAACACCACCGGTGCCTTGAACACGGCCGCGAAGTTGAGCGCCTCGTGGAAGTCGCCCTCGCTGGTCGCGCCGTCGCCGATGAGCGCGAACGCGACGGCGTCCTCGCCGCGACGCTGCATCGCGTGCGCGAGCCCGGCGGCGTGGAGGGTCTGGGTGGCCAGCGGGGTGCACTGCGGCGCGACCCGGGTCGTGGCGGGGTCGTAGCCACAGTGCGCGTCGCCGCGGAGCAGCGTCAGGATCTCGCCCGGTTCGAGCCCGCGGGCGACGAGCGCGACCGAGTCACGGTAGGTGGGGAAGAGCCAATCGGCCTCGGTGAGCGCCAGCGCGCTCGCGACCTGGCAGGCCTCCTGGCCGGCGCTCGACGGATAGACCGCGAGACGTCCCTGTTTGGTCAGCGCGGTCGCTTGCGCGTCGAACCGGCGGCCGAGCACCATCAGCCGGTAGGCCTCGACGAGCCGATCGGACGGCGGCTCGGCGTAGCCGCCGTGCTCGTCGGCGCGAGTGCCGTCCTCGGCGAGGAACCGCACCGGGACCTCGGACGGCAGCAACGCGGCGGCAGGGGTCTCCCGCGACATGCGCAGCACCACCTTTCACAGACATATGATGCTGAGATGGTGGTTTCCGGAGTCTTGGTGTTCAAGAGGCAGGCGAAATGAGCGACAAACTGTCCGAAGGATCGGTTCAGCAGAGCCGAACGTCCAACAGTCGCGTGGCTCACGCGACGGATCCGGGACGAACGGTCCTTGCCCTCGACGACATCGACCGGGCGATCCTCGCCGAGCTGTCCGCCGACGGCAGGCTCGCGATCCGCGCGCTGGCGAAACGACTGCACATCTCGCGCACCAACGCCTACGCGAGGCTCGACAGACTGATGTCCGAAGGCGTCATCACCGGCTTCCACGCCCGCATCGACCCGAGGCGAGCCGGACTCGGGACGAGCGCGTACATCCTGATCACCGTCGAGCAGACCTCGTGGCGCACGATGTCGGCCGAACTGCGGGAGATCCCGTTCGTCGAGCACGTGTCGCTGGTCGGCGGCGATTTCGACATCCTGCTGCTGGTGCGGACTCCGGACAACGCGTCGTTGCGGGACGTCGTCCTGGAACGGCTTCAGGCGCTGGACGGCGTGCGGTCGACCCGGACCTGGCTGATCTTCGAAGAACAGCAGGGCGGCGGCGCTCGCCTTTAGTCCTCTGAATGCGCTCGCCGAGCGACCGGTGCGGTGAGCTGAATGGTCTATTCCACCGGACAGGTCACCGAACAACTCTGGCTCCACCGTTGGAAAATCTCATACCCTCCGTGTCAGGCCGAAGGGAGCTGACCTGATGAGGTGGACCTGGGCGCGTGCGGCGGTGGTTATGGTGGTCGCCGCGGCGAGTCTCGCGATCGTCCCGACGAGTCAACCGAGCGCCGCCGAGACGCCGGCGACCCCCGCCGCGGCAGGCCGGTCCGCGATCTACGGCGGGGGACCGTTCTATCAGGACGGACAGGGCGTCATGGACACCCTTCGCTCGTCCGGCTTCACCACCGTGATCTTGTGGAGCATCCACGTCCACGACAACGGCGATCTGTACTACAACGACCATCTCGTGGTCAGCGGCGGACAGTACGTCGGAGACGCCGGCTGGCCCGCGCGGCTGCGGACCCTGAAGCAGGCACCGACGTCGGTCAACCGCATCGAGGTCTCGGTCGGTGCCTGGGGCACGCCGGACTGGGAAGCCATCGACAAGCTGATCACCCGCGACGGCACCGGCAGCGGGACGATCCTGTACCGCAACTTCCTGGCACTGAAGAACGCCACCGGCGCGGACGCGATCAACAACGACGACGAAGCGCACTACGACGTCGACTCCACCGTCACCTTCGCGCGGATGGCGAACGCCATGGGCTACCGGAACTTCACCCTCGCGCCGTACACCGCGGTCTCGTACTGGAAGAGCGTGAAGAACGGTCTCGGCGCCCTGGTCGATCGCGTGTACTTGCAGGCCTACGCGGGCGGGAGCGGCAACAACCCGGCGACGTGGTCGCAGTCGCTCGGCATGCCGGTCGATCCGGGACTGTGGAGCAAGAACGGCTCCGGCTGTTCGTCGGGAGACTCGCCCGCGCAGGTGGAGAGCAAGATGCGGTCCTGGAAGTCGTCCGCGGGGATCCCCGGCGGCTTCATGTGGCTGTACGACGACATGAAGAAGTGCTCGGCGCAGGGCACGGCCGCCGACTACGCGCGGGCGATCAACACCGCCACCACCAGCTGAACCCTTGCCGCGCCAGTGGGTCCCGGGCGACGTCGCACAGGCGTCGCCCGGGACTCTGTAACGCTTCCCGCCCGCTCGCCGAATACAGGCGGGTCCCATGGCGGAGGCGGAGGAATCGTGGCGCGTGTCCTGCTCCTGTTGTCGGCCGCCGTGCTGCTCCTCGGCGCAGCGGCCTGTGCGACGCCTGAACCACGGGCACTCCCGGCGATCACGACGAGCGCGGGATCCACCACGCCCGGTCCGTCGAGCACGGATGTGTCCAAGACGGTCGTCACCACCTCGATCATCGCCGCGCCGACGACGACGGAAGTGCCCGGCAAGACCGCAGTGCCCACCAAGACCAAGACGTCCACCAAGACGAAGGCCGAACAGCGCAGGACGGCCTGCCTCAAGGATGCGAGCCAGTGCTACGAGCCGGGGACGAACACCAAATGCCAGACCGGCGGCTGCGTCAACGCCGCGCGCGGGCTGACTCAGCGCGACGTCCTGAAACAACGAGACGACTGGCTGCGCGCGCATCCGGGTTGGTGCCCCGCAGGGGAGACCGGAGCCGTGGGGCCCTGTTGACGGAGAGGCACCGCCGGACGCCCCATTCGGGTGATAACGGTTCGGCATTCGATGTATCTGATCTACTCCCCATTGACACCTTCCTGCGATCGCGGCGACTGGGTGGAGGAATGCGGTGACGGTGGAAGGCGCGGGTCAGGACTACCTGACGCGGCAGGTCGGGGCGTTGCTCGAAGCGATTCGCGAGGAGGGGCCGGTCGGCGAGGGCAGACGCAGTTTCCGGCTCGCCGGGCATCTCGCCGCGGAGGGCGGGTTCCACCTCGGCGACATCCTCGCCGCGACGGCACACCTGCTGGCGGTGCACGCGTGGAACAACGGCTACCTCGCCGCGGCGGAGGTGCTGACGCGCCGCATGCGGGAGTTCGGCGCCGAGTCGGTGGAGCTGGTGCAGCACCTCGTGCGGCTGGAGACCGGGAGCGAGCAGGGCTGGCTTCCGCTCGAAGACCGGGAAGCCCTCATCGACTACGCGCGGCGGGTTCAGCGGCCCGACATCGAACAGCGGGCGCAGGCGATCGCGCCGTTGCTGCCCGACGTCAGCGATCCCGAGAGTCCTGATCGGATGGCCAGTGAGTCGTGAGATAGTGCTCGGGATCAGCGAGGACGCCGCGGATCACCGAGCCGGCCGCGCCGCGCACGGCGGCCCCCGTACCGAGGGCCGAGCGGATGACGCACACCGGCGACCAGGCGGTGCTGGGCACACGGCGCTCCAGTTCGACGAGGAGCGGCCCACGCAGCCACGGCTCGAGCCGCGCGTAGGTTCCGCCTAGCACCACGGCCGGGACGTCCATCAGGTTGACCACAGTGGACAGTCCGATGCCGAGGTGCCCGGCGGCGGTGGTGACCGCCGCCAGTGCGGCGTCGTCTCCGGATTCCAGCGCGGAGATCAGGGCGTCCACGGTCTCGGCGCCCGCCAGTCGCAGGATCTCCTCCTGTCCGGCCATCCGTTCCAGGCACCCGTTCGCGCCGCAGGAACACGGCGGGCCGTCGGGTGCCACCGGCAGGTGCCCGATCTCGCCGCCCGCGCCCCGGACGCCCTCGAACAGCGCGCGGTCCAGCACGATTCCCGCGCCGATCCCGATCTCCCCGGACACGTGGACGAAATCGGGCAGCGCCGAGCCGTGCCAGAGTTCGGCGAGCGCGGCGAAGTTGGCTTCGTTGGCGACGGTGAAGGTCTCGCCGAGCCGGTCCGCGAGATCAACGTCGCGCCAGCCCAGGTTGGGGGCGAGCCGCACGAGGCCGGATTCGACCAGACCTGGAACCGCGATGCCGACACCGCCGACGGGCACGCCCAGTTCCTCCGCCCGCTTCCGTGCCCGGCGCAGGAACGCCGACACGCGCCGGAAGACGTGCGGGGTCCGGTTGTCCGCGTATCGGACTTCCTCGGCCCGGACGGCGCCGGTCAAATCGACCAGGCAGGACGCCAGGTAGTCGACGCCGATCTCGATGCCTAGTCCGTGCGGGCCGGTGGGGGAGAGGGAGACGACGGTGCCGCGCCGCCCGGGCCCGACGCGCTGTTCCGGTTCGCCTTCGGCCGCGAGATCCGCCGCGATCAAGCGGTCGACCACGCTCGACACGGTGGCCTTCGTGAGTCCTGTGGCGGCGGAGAGACCTGCCCGTGAAGTGCCCGGGCCGTCCGCGATCGCGCGGAGGACGAGGGCGGCGTTGTGCTGCCGCACGGTGTGCTGTCCCGCCGGGCGCGTGCCGATCATCGCGCGATTGTATTCGTTCGATGCCTGAACGAAAGGCTTGACCCGCCGCCGGACGCGTCGATAAGTTCAGGCATCAAACTAATTGGAGGCGAGATGGCTCAGGCACCGACGCGTGAGGACAAGTTCAGCTTCGGGCTGTGGACCGTGGGCTGGCAGGCGAACGACATGTTCGGTCCGGCGAGCCGGGGTCCGCTGGACCCGGTCGAAGCGGTGCACCGCCTCTCGGAGCTCGGCGCCTGGGGAATCACCTTCCACGACGACGACCTCATCCCGTTCGGCTCGGCCGACGCGGAACGCGCGCGGCACCTGAAGCGCTTCCAGGGCGCGCTCGCCGAGACCGGTCTCGTCGTCCCGATGGTGACCACGAACCTGTTCAGCCACCCCGTTTTCAAAGACGGCGGCCTGACCAGCAACGACCGCGACGTCCGCCGCTACGCGCTGCGGAAGGTGCTGCGGAACCTCGACCTCGCCGCCGAGCTCGGCGCGTCGACCTTCGTGCTCTGGGGTGGTCGCGAAGGCAGCGAGACCGACGCCGCGAAGGACGTCCGCGCGGCGATGGACCGCTACCGCGAGGGCATCGACTTCCTTGCCCAGTACGTCATCGACCAGGGCTACGGCCTCCGGCTCGCGCTCGAACCGAAGCCGAACGAGCCACGCGGCGACATCCTGCTGCCGACCGTCGGGCACGCGCTCGCGTTCATCTCCACACTGGACAACCACGAGATCGTCGGCGTGAACCCGGAGGTCGGCCACGAACAGATGGCCGGGCTCAACATCGTCCACGGCATCGGCCAGGCCCTGTGGCAGGGCAAACTGTTCCACATCGACCTCAACGGCCAGCGCGGCCCGCGGTTCGACCAGGACCTCGTGTTCGGCCACGGCGACGTGCTGTCGTCCTTCTTCCTGGTCGACCTGCTGGAGAACGGCGGCTACGACGGGCCGCGCCACTTCGACTACAAGCCGCTGCGCACGGAGAACATGGACGGTGTCTGGGCCAGCGCCGAGGCCAACATGGCCAGCTACCTGCTGTTCGCCGAACGCTCGCGTGCTTTCCGTGCCGATCCCGAGGTGCGGGCCGCGCTCGAAGCCGCCCTCGTCCCGGAACTGGCGACGCCGACGCTCAACGAGGGCGAGACGGCCGCGGACCTGCTGGCGGACCGGTCGGCGTTCGAGGACTTCGACCCGGACAAGGCGGCCGAACGTGGTTACGGCTTCATTCGCCTGTCACAGCTCGCCCTCGAACACCTCACCGGCGGCCGCTAGAACCGGTCGACGTCGATGACCGCCTTGGCGAACTCCTCCGGTGCCTCCTGTGGCACGTTGTGGCCGATCCCGTTCAGGATCCGGTGCTCGTACTTGCCGGAGAACTTCGAGCGGTAGGCCTTGCCGTCGGTGTTCGGGCCGTCGAAGTCGCTGCCGATCGTGATGGTGGGCACCGAAACGACCGGGCCCTGGGCGAGTTTCTGTTCGAGGGCGTCGAGCTTCGGGTCGCCCTCGGCGAGGCTGAGGCGCCAGCGGTAGTTGTGGATCACGATGGCCACGTGGTCCGGGTTGTCGAAACAGGCGGCCGAACGATCGTAGGTCGCGTCGTCGAAGGTCCACTTCGGCGACGCGATCTTCCAGATCAGCTTGTTGAAGTCGTGGCGGTTCTTCGTGTAGCCGAGGACGCCGCGTTCGGTGGCGAAGTAGTACTGGTACCACCAACCCAGCTCGGCGGTCGGGGAGAGCGGCTGCTTGTTCGTCTCCCGGTTCGTGACCAGGTAGCCGCTCACCGAAACCAGCGCCTTGCACCGCTCGGGCCACAGCGCGGCGATGATCACGGCCGTGCGGGCGCCCCAGTCGAAACCGCCGAAGACGGCCTTGTCGATCTTGAGGGCGTCCAGCAGCGCGACGATGTCGGCGGCGATCGCGGACTGCTGGCCGTTGCGGAAGGTGTCCTTCGACAGGAACCGGGTCGGCCCGTAGCCCCGCAGGAACGGCACGATCACCCGGTACCCGGCCGCGACCAGGCGCGGGGTGACGTCGACGTAGCTGTGGATGTCGTAGGGCCAGCCGTGCAGGAGCATCACCACCGGGCCGTCGGCGGGACCGGCTTCGGCGTACCCGATGCTCAGTTCCCCGGCGTCGATCTGCTTGATCGGGCCGAACGAGGTGTTCCTGCCGGTCGTGGCCGGTGCCGCCGCCGGAGCGGCCGCTGGCTGGGCCGAACAACCGGCCACGGTGGCTCCCGCCGCCGCGGCGGCGACGGCCTGTGCGAACCTTCTCCTGCTGAGCATCCTGATTCCTCCCGCGAAACGCCTGGTACGGGATGAAATTAAGGGTGCGGCGCGGGGCGCGGCGACCGTCGGACGACGTCACCGGTGTACGTCATCCGGCTGGGATGCCACCTAGGCCGTGTCCTGCAAGTCATGTTCGCGGTCTTCGCGCCCAGGCGGTCCCTGACGGCACGGGCGGCTCAGCCGAGTACAACCCGGTACGAGGCCGACCCGCCCGCACCGCCAGGAACCACCTGGATCACGAAGCCCATCGAACAGACTTACAGGACACGGCCTAGGCGACGTCCGGTTCGACGTCGAGGAAGGCCGCTTCCAGCCGGTGGATCCGGCCCCAGAACTCGGCCTCCCGGCCGGTCTCCAGCACACCGAGATACCCGCCGGGGACGACCCGGCCGACGAACGGACCGGACGTCCACACCCGCCAGCCGCCCGTGGCGTCGTCGCCCGAGGCGGACGCGGGATCGTCGGTTCCGCGCATCGCCGCGAGCGGGCACGAGAGCCGTGTCCTGGCGGGTCCGCGGTAGGCGTTGAGCAGCTGGAGATCGCCGAGCAGCAGGTCGAGGGCGTACTCCCAGCTCTCGGGCGAGTCACGGTAGCCCGCGACCGGGGTGAGCCCGGTGCGGCCGAAGACCCGCCCCATGGCCGACGCGCCCGCCTTGGCGTTCTTGTCCGGCGAGCGCCGCTGCGGGGCGCACGCGTCCACGACGATCAGCGCGCCCGGGGCGACGCCGAGTCGCTGCGCCGCCTCCAGAGCGACGAAGGCGCCCATTCCGAAACCGATTGTCACGGAGCGGGAAAACCAGTCCGTCGGTAGCGCGCCTGCGACGAGCGTGGCGAGTTCTTCGATCGACGACGCCGGGGGTTCGGCGAGCTGATCGCCGTGTCCGGGATATTCGACGCCCCAGACGTCCGCACCGGCGGCTTCGGCGAGCGGGCCGAACGCCCGGAGCGTCCCGCCGGCGGGTGGAAGCAGCAGGTAGCCGCGCCCACTACTGTCCGATGTGGACAGTTTGGTGAGTGTGGCCGTCATGATCGAAAGATACGCGCGGTTAACCCGAATGGGGTAACGGTTTGGGATCGGCCAAGATCAAATCACCCGGCCGGGGGAGCTCCTTCGCCGAAAGGCTGTCCTGCCGTGTCGTATCTGGCGCTCCCCGTTCGACGTCCTGATAAGTGCCGGAAGGAGAAAGCCATGAACACCACGACACGGGCCTCGATCACGCGGCTGAACCCGGTGAGCCGCACCCTGCCGGTTCTGCTGGCGATGGAGGACGACGCGGAGGACGTCGGCCGCCTGGCCCCGGACGACCGCCTGACCTGCCACGTGCACGGCCGCTGGATCCACCAGTGCGTCGCTTCCCCGGTGCACGTCAACCCGGTCACCCGGCATCGCTGGTGCCGTTCGTGCGCGACCGCGCTGACCGTTTCGGTCGACGAACTGTCCGGCACCGTCACGATGTCCTGCCCTCGGTGCGGCCACGGCGAAAGCGCGGTCTCGGCCCGGCTGATCGTCGCGTGCCAGGCGAGCCTGGCCGCCGCGCGCGCCCAGGCCGCCGCACGGGTCGCCTAACCGACCCACTTGAGGACGCGGTCGATGATCGAATCCCGATCGTCCGGCCGCAGGTAGAGGTAGTGGCCCGCGTCGGGCAGGATTTCGACGTCGGCCTGGGGGAGCAGATTTTCCAGCCGTGCCGCGGCGTCGGCCGAATCGTGCACGGCGCTTCGCCCGCCGAACAAGGCGAGCGTGGGGACTTCGAGGGACCGCAACGTCTCTTCGCTCGGGCAGACCTGGAACGGGATCCGTGCCCGGTAACACCGGATTCCGGCGAGGACCAGGCGGGCTGCGGGCTGGTCGAGGATGTCTTCCCCGGCGGACCACGTCAGGTAACGTCGCCAGACGCGTTCGCTGTCGAGCACGGCCGCGGGTAGGCCGTACCAGAACACCTTCCGCGCGAACGGCGCCGAAACGGTGGTCGGGTCCAGGAGCCCGATGGACGCCAGTCTGCCGGGGAAGTGGATCGCCTGATTGACCGCGTGCCAGCCCCCGGTCGAGCCGCCGACGAGGTGTACCCAGGTCAGCCCGAGGTGATCGAAGACGTCGTCGAGGGCGCCCGCGCGGTCCCGGATGTCCTTGAACGGCGCCTTCTGCACGCTTCCGCCCGCCTCGCCGAGCGTGTCGATCGCATAGACCGTGCATCTGTCGGCCAAAGCGGGAAGCAGCGCCGCGTAACAGGCGGAAGTCGCCATGAGCCCCGGAAGCAGGGCGATCGACGGGCCGTCGCCGCCGTAACGGTAGACGCGAGTGATGCCATGGCGCGTCCTGATGTCGAAGACCGCGTCCGGCTCCGGGCACTCGGCCATGGCTCGGTCATAGGCGGCGAAGTAACGCTTTTCGGCCGCAGGATTTCTGAAACTCCCGATCTTGTTCATGGGCGGAACGCTAGGCAGAGCCACGTTCCCGGTCTTGAACGAAAGTAAGATGACCGCATGGGCGGATGGGGGCTCGTGGTGCCGCGAAGGGACATCGTCCGCGCGCCCGGTGAGCGTGTTCTCCGGGCGCCGCATCCCGGCCTCGCCGCCCACGTCTCGAGTTACGTCGCGCACGACTTGCCCGACGTCGGCCCGACCTCGTGGCAGATCACTCCGCTGTCCGTCCTGATCTGGGTGATCGACCTCGAAGCTCCGAAGAGGGACGGCGAGATCCCGGAATCACCCCTGCTGGGATTGCGGGACCGGCCGATGCTCGCGGAGCAAGGTGGGGTCTCGCGAGGGATCACCGTTGCCCTGACCCCGCTCGGTGCGTACGGATTGTTCGGGATCCCGTTGCGGGAGTTGACGAATTCGGCGATCGCCGCGTCCGACCTGATGTCGTCCGGGCCGCTGACCGAACGGCTGGCGGAGGCGGGGGACTGGCCGGAGAGGTTCCGGTTGCTGGACGAATACCTGATTTCGAGGCTCGCTCGTGGTCCCGAACTCGCGCCGGCGGTCCGGTACGCGTGGGACCGGCTTTCGGCGGGGCCGGTCCGCGTCGACGCCCTCGCGGACGAGATCGGCTGGAGCAGGCAGCATCTCAACGCGCGGTTCCGCGACCGGATCGGGCTGAATCCCAGCACTGTCGGGCGGATCGCCCGGCTCAACCGCGTGCTGGCGCTGCTGAACCGGGCGTCGTCCCTTTCCTGGGCGGAGGTGGCGCACCTGGGCGGTTACAGCGACCAGGCGCACCTCATCCGCGAGTTCCGCGCCTTGACCGGATGCAGCCCGACCGAGGTGGGGAAACCGGCCGGACTATTTGTTCCGCCAGGTCACGGCGCGTGAGTCGGCACTTTCGTACGGCTGGGTCGTGTACGCCAGCGAGGCGATCGGGTCCGACGCGACGCCGAAGTGCAGACGACAGGATTCGAAGACCGCGCCCTTGACCGAGAAGTCCTTCGGCGCGAAGTTCTGGTCCTCGCAGCCGGTGACGTCGGTCTTCCCCATGCCGAGGAGGGAGCCCGGCCAGCCGCCGCTCTTGGTCTTGGCGGTCAGGATCGGCGCGGTCACCTCGGCGAGGTTCGTACCATCGACGTTCGTCAGCTTCTCGCGCACGAAAAAGAAGTTCTTGCCGCGCAGTTTGGCCTTGTCCTCGTCCTTGAGCGGCAGGCCGTCGATGTCGGCGTCGGGCGCTTTGACCGATTCGACGGTGACCGTGAGCCCGACGACGCCTTTCGCGTAACGGCTGTAGAACGGGATGATCGCCTGCTCGCCGAACTTCAGTTTCGTACCCGGTTTGACCGCGTCGCCGGCGACCTCCAGCGTGGGCGTGGTGGTCAGGTACGGCATCTCCGTCGTCGTCGGCGACGGGCTCGCGGGCGCCTCCCCGGACGGCGTCACGGCGGCGCTCCTGGCCTGGCCGGTGTTGGCCGGCGGCGTGCAGCCGACCAGTGCGACGCCTGCCATCGCGGCGATGACGGCATGACGAACTCTCGGACGTTCGGGCACGACCGATCCCCCTCGAAAGTAAAAGTGCAAGGATTTCCCCCGGAAAGCACTCTAACCAACGAGCGTTCACCCGATCGGCGGAGGTAGGTTGCTGGGCATGACCCAGGTTTCGACGCCTGCCGAGGCGGCCACGAGGCTCACCGGACGAGCGGTCGCCAGGCAGAGGGGGCTCTCGGGCGCGGTGACCGAAGTGGTGCTCGACAGCGGCGACACGGTGGTCGTCAAACAGGGGCATGCCAAAAACGCGACGTCCGCGGAGGCGGCGGGACTGCGGTGGCTGGGTGAGGCCGACGCGGTCCGGGTGCCCGAGGTCCGCGGCTACGACGAGGAATGGCTGGTCACGGAACTGGTCGGCGGCGGGCAGCCGACGCATCACGCGGCGGAACGGCTGGGGCGAGGGCTCGCGGCGTTGCACACGGCCGGGGCGCCCGCGTTCGGCGCGGCTCCGCCGGAGGGGCCCGTCGAAGCGTGGATCGGACTGGCTCCGATGGAGAACGCGCAGGGGGAGGACTGGCCGCGGTGGTATGCCGAGCACCGGGTCCTGCCCTATGTCCGCCGCGCCGTCGACGAGGGCACTCTGGACACTGACGAAGCGGCTGCCATCGAGCAGGCCTGCGCGCGCCTTCCGGCGGTGGCCGGGCCCGCCGAACCTCCCGCCCGTCTGCACGGCGATTTGTGGAACGGCAACGTGTTGTGGGGTCCCGTCGAGGCCGCGCTGATCGACCCGGCCGCGCACGGCGGCCACCGCGAGACCGATCTGGCGATGCTGCACTTGTTCGGCTGTCCGCTGCTCGACCGGGTGCTGGCCGCCTACCAGGAGGTCACCCCGCTCGCCGAGGGCTGGACCGACCGGATCGGCGCGCACCAGCTGTTCCCGCTCCTGGTGCACACCGTCCTTTTCGGACGGTCCTACGCCGGGCAGGCGGTCGCGGCGGCGAAGGCGGTCGGCCGGTAGTTCACCGCGCGATGCGGTCGAGCCATTCGGCGAGCATCGCGTGCTCGGCCGGGGTCAGCGCGTCCCCTGGTTCCTTTTCCAGAGCGGCTTTGAGCGCGATCGCCCGGCTGGGGATGTCCGAAGCGGCGTCCGCGCTGTCGGTGGTGATCGTCGCGATGACGTGTTCGCGCGCGGTGGTGATCAGGTCCTGGTCGCGGTCTTCGGGTGGGCTGGCGATGAGCGAGAGGATCACGCCCATCCCGGTCGCGTGCACCAGTTGCGCGGCTTGTTCGACCGGTATGCGCAGCCTGCCCGCCTCCGCGATGCGTTCGACGATCCGGCGGAGCATCGCGTCCGCCTCCTTGCGCGCCTCACGAACGCGGGGTTCGCCGTACATGAGCATGTAGAAGGCAGGCTGGGACAGGCCGAACTCGACGTGCAGGTTCCAGCCGCGCCGGAGGTCGGCCACCGGGTCGCCGGTCTCGCCGAGGTGGTGCTTCTGGCACAGGTAGCTCTGAAAGCCATACGTGGCGACCGCGTCGAGGAGACCGTCCTTGTCGCCGAAGGTGCGGTAGAGCGTCGGCGCCTGTACCCCGGCGGCGGCGCTGACCGCCCGCGTCGACAACGCCTCGCGCCCGCCGTCGAGCAGAAGTTCCGCCGCCGCGCGGACCATCCGGTCTTTCGTCGTCAACGTCATGTATCGACGATAACACGGATCGGGTAGCGCTGGTTCGGTATCGATGATACGTTGATTTCGTTATCAACGGAAACACCTGATGGGAGCGCATCATGACACGCGTAGCGATCGTCACCGGCGGGTCGCGGGGTATCGGCAGGGAGTCCGCCGAGCGGCTGGCGTCCGACGGATTCGCGGTCGTCGTCGGGTACGGCGGCAACAAGGACGAGGCGCAGGCCGCGGTCGGCGCGATCACCACCGCGGGCGGTCAAGCGATCGCGGCCCAGGCCGACGTCGCGGACGAGAACGCCGTCGCCGCCTTGTTCGACACCGCGGAGAAGACCTTCGGCGGGATCGACGTCGTCGTCCACGCCGCCGGGACCATGTATCTCGCGCCGGTGGCCGAACTGGATCTCGACCGGCTGGACCGGATGCACCGCACCAACATCCGCGGCACGTTCGTGGTCGACCAGCAGGCCGCCCGCCGCGTGCGCGACGGCGGCGCGATCATCAACTTCTCCACCTCGGTGCTCGGTCTCGCCCTGCCCGGGTATGCGGCCTACGCCGCCACGAAGGGCGCGGTCGAAGCGATCACCCTGGTCCTCGCCCGCGAACTGCGCGGCCGCGACATCACCGTGAACGCGGTCGCCCCGGGCCCGACCGCCACGGCGCTCTTCCTCGACGGCAAGGACGAGGAGACCATCGCGCGGATGGCGGCGCAGCCTCCGCTCGAACGCCTGGGTGCCCCGGCCGACATCGCCGAGGTCGTCTCGTTCCTGGCCGGCCCGGCCCGCTGGGTCAACGGGCAGGTTCTCCGCGCCAACGGAGGAATCGTCTGAGGGAGGTACTCGTCATGAGCGAAAAGATCATCGTGATCACCGGCGCCGCCTACGAGAAGCGGTACGCGGGCCTGATGGACCAGGTCGGCTCCCGGCTCCCGGCTCGCCGCCCTCGTTCCGCCCGACGCCGACGTCGCGGCCGTGGCGGACCGGATCCGCGAGCGGTTCCTGAAGCGGATCGGGCTCGGAGACCTGCTGCGACCCGCCCGTTCATGACGGCCCGTCGTCACGCCGTATCGCCTGGCGTCCTCGCTCCCGCACCTGCTGGAAGGTCGCCTGAGCCTGTTGGGAGAGCTGTTGGACCTGCGGCGCTTGCCAGGCTTGGCGAGCGCGTGCCACTCCACTGTCCAGGGCACGCTGCTGGAACTCGCGGGCTTGCCGCAGTTGTTCCGTCCAGGTCTTGGGCACCACGACCGAACCGGTCCGCCGATCGTGCCAGGAGGTCTTGCCCGCCGGTGAGATCCGCAGGACGGAGCATTCGACGGCCGAGAAGATCAGGAGCGCGACGCCCGCCAGCATGAGCAGCACACTCAGGTTGAGGACCGCCGCGATGAGCAGCACCCAGCCGAGGCCGGGGACGAGGACGGTGATGGCGGTCCGCGCGCAGATCCGGCCGAAGCTCAGCCGCCCACCGTCGGCGCCGCGCACCGTCAGTGCGAAGGCCGCCTTGCCCAGGGTGCGTCCCCAAAAGCGGGTGAGGAGTACCTCGTACGCCATGATCAGCAGGACCTGAACAGCCAGTGTCAGTGCGATGTAGAAGACGATGTCACTCCACAACTCGCCCGCCTCGTCACCGGCGGCGTCACCGAGCGCACCCCATTCGCCGAACACGGACTTGAAGATTCCCTTGCCCGCCAACGTGAAGCCGTGTTTCGTGGCCTCGGTCTGGATCTTCTCGGCGGTCAGGAACCAGAGCGGCGAGGTGACCAGCCAGGGCACGAGCCAGTCGATCCAGCGGGCTCCCCACCGGCGAGCCGACGTCGGATGTGGCGGGAACGGGGTCCCCGGCGGCTGCATCATCGTCCCACCCCCGGCCGGACTCGCCTGTCCCACAACGGGTTCTTGACCGCGTCCCACCACATCAGCGCGGCGAGCAGTCCGGCCACGATCTCCATCGGGTCGAAGCGGAAGACGAGGTTCAGTCCGTCGAGCTCGGCGACGGATTCGATCAGGCAGGCCACGCCGACGATGGCCGCGGACCAGTGAGTGCGGAGAAGGAGGGCGATCAGACTGAGGATCACGACGACGGTGGCGTCGACGACCAGCATCGCCACGGTCGCCATGACGATCTTGACCAGGAGTAGGCGGAGCAGGCCGAGCTCGTTTCGTTCCTCCTTCGGGAGCTTGCGCCGCGTATCAGCCGGATACTGGGAGAGCTGAAACCGTTCGTCGAACTTGTCGAGCATCGCCGGGTAGGCGGCGCCCCAGATCAGGAAGACGAGGAAGCCGACGAGGATCAAGCCGGTGTGACCGTCTTCGGCCGCCTTGTACTTCCCGAGGAAGAACGTGGGCACCAGCGCCGCCAGCCCGGCGATCACCAGCAGCGCGGTCGAGACGCGGCCCAGACCGTGGAACCTGGAACTGAGGAGCAGGACCAGCGGGGGACCGATGACCAAGACTCCGTAGACCAGTCCCGTCTGCAGGAACCAGAGGGCGAGGATCGCCGTCGTCAGCCAGAAGACGGGATACAGGAGCCATCTACCGAGGCGATCGACCACCTCCGGGACACCCTCGTCGATCAGTTTGTGCAGCCCATCGGCCATGATCTGTCCCCTCGTGCAAATATTGCATTCTGCATGGACGCTAGCGAGCGACGGCCAGTAGTGCAAGATTTGCATTGTGTAGTTTTTGCTTCGATGGGAGTTCGGGTGCCAGAGACGTCTGACGCGGTGGAAGATCGTCGCCGGTTCGGTGCCGAACTCAGACGCCTGCGCGAGCAGGCGGGCCGGACGCTCGACGAGGCCGCCGCGCGGCTGGAGTGCTCGGCCGCCAAGATCAGCCGGATCGAGACCGGCCAGGTCGCCGTCCGGCCGCTGGACCTGCGCGAACTCCTGGACTTCTACGCGGTGGCCGGTGCCCGCCGGGCGGCGATGCTCGCGGTGTCGAGGCAGCGGGGCAAACGGCCGGACCTCGACGGTGTCATCTACGACGGCTACAACCTCTACCTCGGCTACGAGGAAGAGGCCGGTGACATCCGCGAGTACCAGCCGCAGTGGATCCCCGGCTTGCTGCAGACGCGCGAGTACGCGCACGCGCTCTCGCTCGCCGCCGGCTCGACGCCCGAGGTCGCCGAGCGCCGGGTCGCCCTGCGGATGGACCGCCAGGCGCTCCTCCTCCGGGAGAAGCCGCCGCACCTGTCGGTCGTCATCGACGAAACGGCGCTTCGCCGTCCGGTGGCCGAGCCGGGACTGATGGCCGCGCAACTGCGGCGTCTGGCCGACGCGGCGGGGGACCCGCACGTCACCGTGCGGGTCCTGCCGTCGACCGCGGGAATGCACCCCGCCCAGGCGGGCGGGTTCATCATCCTGGGCTTCCCGCGCCCCGAGGATCCGGACGTCGTCTACACCGACGACCTGACCGAGGGACGGCTCACCCAGGATGCCGACCGGGTGAAGCAGTACCTCGCCGCGTTCGATCGGGTCCAGGAACTGGCGCTGGCGCCCGCGGAATCGGTCCAACTGATTCACGAGGTGGCGGAGTCGCATCCCTGACCGTCCGGTGTCCCGGAGCAATGACGGACGAAAGACGACCAGCTCCCGGGGGAGACCACGAACGCGGGGCCAGGATCCTTCGAGTCCCGGACGCCGACCCCCGTTTCCAAGAAGGCGACTTCCACGCAGGTCGGTCCGCCTCCGCATCGACTGCTCTTGAACCACGCCGCGCCGGTGAGATCGTGTGTCACAGGAGTTCCTCCCTCATTTGTTTCTCCGGATGAGGAAGGAGCGTGGAATGCTCCGCCGTCGCGACGTCGGGGAATTTTGTCGCGACAGCGCACAACGTGTTCACCAGCGGAAACCCGACCGCGAATGCCCGCCGTCCGCGGTGTCGCTAACCTACCTCTGCGCGGTCGCGCAAGCGCTGAGGGACAGGGGAGCGCCATGGAAGCCCGGGGCGGCGATTCCGGTGACGTCGCCGACGTCGAAGAGCTCGGCGCATTGATCAAACGGCTCCGGGACAAGCGGGGCCTCACCCAGGACAACCTCGCGGGCCGCGCGGCGAAACACGGCCTCCGGATCAGGCGTGAACGAATTTCGGAAATCGAGAACGGCAGGCGCGAACCGCCGACCCAAGGCGAGTTGCGCGCCATTCTTCTCGGCCTGGGGCAAACCGAAGAAACGGTGAAGCGGTTGCAGGGCGTCCTCGCCAGGACAGCCACCCAGCCGCGTGAAGGCGACGTCGTCGAACTCGCTTTCGGCGATCCCGTGCGGCAGCCGCCCCCGGCACCTCGCCGGATCGGCTTCGGCCACCGGCTCTTGCTACTGCTGTCCGGTGCGGTGGCGGGCGTGCTGATCGCGACCGGCGTCGCCGGGGTGTGGCCGTGGACGCTCATCTCCTACGAGGGCGACCTCCAGGTGAACGTCGGACGCCCGAACGGCGTCGACGCGCAGGGCACCTGCCCGCAGCGGAGCACCGACGTCCGCGATCATCGCGACGACACCGCCGGGTCGATCTGGTACCGCGAGTGCCAGGACTACCTGGAGATCTGGGTGACCGACAACATGAAGGACGGCCGCTGCGTCTGGGCGATCGTGCACTGGAGCAACGGCGTCGTCGACTCGTCGAAACGGGCTTGCCCGGCGGGCAAGATCGAGTTCTCGAAGATCGCCAAGTACGCGCCCGACTTCTGGATGGAACTGGTCGCGAGGCCGACCTGACGGCGGTCACTCATCAGAACCGCGGCTCCGTGTCGTCCACCCCGATCTCGCCGAGGTCGGCCGAGGTGAACACGGCGTCCGCCTGTTCGCCGAGCAAGATGGCGATCACCAGCTCCATCGTGTCGAGGTACGACTCGCGGAGCCTGTCTTCCAGCTCCAGGCTACGTCCCATCGATTCGAGCGGGTCCGTCCTGACCGGCCCGCTCCAGCACCTTGATGAGCAACCCGCCTTCGAGGAAGCCCGATGGCTTGGCCGCCAGGTAGTTCCGTGCCGCGCTGGTGAAGAGCATCCAAAAGGCGGTGCCGTCGGTCCTGTCGGCGACACCGTCGTAGGTCAGTTCGAGACCGAAGAGCTTCTCCAGACCTTTCAACACGGTCTCGCGGGAGGCTCGCAGAGCGTCGTACTCGGATTTCGAGTCGATGAACCCGTGCGAGTAGCCGGGCTGAGCCTCGAGGTACGCGACGACGAGCGCACGGCGGTCGTAGTTCTTGGTCACTGGGAGGAACATAGAGAAGAAAGGGCGGGCCCGCGATGGAAGTACGGGCCCGCCCTTGCCGGTCCTCGTGGACCGAAGATCAGACGACGGCGCCTTCGGAGTCGTCCGAGTCGGTCTCCTCGATCTTCCACTTCAGCTGGAACTCGACCTCTTCCTCACCGTCACCGCGCTCGTGCTCGATCGAGAACTGCGCGCGGGCGGGGACGCGGAACCGTTCCCCGGCGATCTGGATGCGGAACGAGGTCTCGGACTCGAGAGCGTCGGCGAGGCGGCGCAGTTTCGCGACGACATCGGCGGTGGAGTAGACGCGTTCGACGTCTCGGGGCGCGGTTCCGGTCACGATTTCCTCCAGGTCCGGCACCCCCGGCGGGGTGTCCGTGACGTCATTCAATCGCGTGATCATCACGGACCCCAGCCGGGGTCACAGTGACCTGGCGAGGCGGAAGCCGACGTCGTCGACGCGGAAGGTCGGGTGACTGCGGCGCCGCACCGAGGCCCGGCAGCTCCAGTGCTCGTCGAACCAGCCGCCGCCCCGCAGGACGCGGTACTCGCCGTACACCTCGGCGTCGTACACATCCCAGCACCACTCCCAGACGTTGCCCAACATGTCGTGCAGGCCCCACGCGTTGGGCGCCTTCCCGCCGACCTCGTGCACGGACTCCGCCGAGTTCTCGCGATACCAGGCGATTTCGTCGAGCGGACCGTAACGAGGACCGGTCGTGCCGGCGCGGCAGGCGTGTTCCCATTCCGCCTCGGTGGGGAGGCGGTAGCCGTTCGCGCTCCGGTCCCACGTCACTTCGGGCTCCAGCCGGTAGGCCGGGGTCAGCCCTTCGCGTTCGGACACCGTGTTGCAGAACCGGAGAGCGTCCTCCCAGGAGACCTCGACGAGCGGGAGCCTGCCGGACTCGCGGGTGACCGGACCGGGCGCGAGCAGGAAGGACTCGACGCCGACGGTCCAGCTCCGCTGGGTCCGGCGGTCCGAGAGCGTTACTTCGCCCGCGGGCACGGTGATCATCTCCATGGTCCGCCGATGCTACCCAGCCGGCCGTACATCCCTCCTCCGGATGAGCAGAAGCGGAACGAGGGCGATCGCCGCGCTGATCCAGACGGCGTGGCGATAGTCGCCGGTCCCCTCCGTCACGAAACCGGCGAGGAGCGGACCCAGGAACGCGCCCGCGTTGAGCGCGACCGTCGCGAACGAACCGCCGAGTGTGGGGGCGCCGGGAGCCACGTGCATGACCCGCGCCACGAGCGCGGAGCCGCAGCCGAAGGACAGTCCACCTTGGACAGTGGTCACGACGAACAGGGCGATCGGGTGCGCTCCGGTCGTCGCCAGCACCGCCCAGCCGACCGGCAGGGCGCACAACGCGAGGATCAGGCCACGCTTGAGTTCGCCATCACCCATACGGCCGGCCACGGTGACCCCGATGAACGCGCCGACGCCGAATGCCGCCAGCAGGCCGGAAACCGCGCCGGCGGGGAGGTGGGCGACGTCTGTCGCGATGACCGCGAGGAAGGCGAACGTCGCGAAGGTCGCGCCGTTGACCAAGGCCGCGAGGATCATCGCTTGCCGCACGGGAGGTGCTTTCACTTCGCGGGTTTCGCGCCTGATGGAGATTTCGCGCGGGCCCGCCGCGTCGGCGGGAGCCGACCGGAACACCAGTACCAGCGCGGGAAGGCACAACGCGGCGACCGCCCAGAACGCGGAACGCCAGCCCGCGAGATCACCCAGGATGGCTCCGGCGGGTACACCTGCGACGCACGACAGCGTGATTCCCGCCAGCAGCACCGCGGTCGCGCGTGCCTGTTTTCCCTGTGGTGCCAAAGCGACCGCGGTGGGCATGGCGACGGCGAGGAACCCGGCGTTGACGATCGCCGCGACGATCCGCGTACCGAACAGCACCGGAAAGCTCGTCGTCACGGCGCCGATCACGTGCACGACGACGAAGGCGGTCAGAAACCCGGCCAACGCCCGGCGGCGGGGCCAGCGCGCGCTGAGCACGGCCATGGCCGGAGCGCCGACGATCATTCCGACGGCGTACGCGGACGTCAGCGCGGCGGCCGCGCCCACCGGGACGGACAGGTCACCGGCGATCCCCGGTACGAGACCGGAAGCCATGAATTCAGAGGTGCCTTGCGCGAAAACGGCAAGGCCGAGGACATAGACGAACAGAGGCAACGGACGACTCCCAAGCAGAAGACGAGCAGGAGGAAGCCGTGCGCGAGACAGGAGAGAACCAGTCCGGGCGCACGGAACAGCGCTCGGTCATCGGGAAGCGAGAGGGCCGATACCTAACGGCCGGATACGACGACTCGCCGCCGGATGACCGGCGGCGGGGTTCTGTCCGACTCGGGGCTCGTCACGAGAGCGAACCTTACACACGGCCGTCGGCGAGCCTCAACACGATTACCGCTCACCGAGGAGAACGGTGCTCGTTCCGCGTGCCGGAACGCTTTCGTTGCCGCCGTGAATGAACCCGAGTAATGCACTCTGACCTGCGGTTTCCGTGATTGTTTCGGTACTGGGAACCGATCGGTGATTCGGTTAACCTCGTCTTCATGATTCCCACAGTTGTCTGGGGTACAGGCAACATCGGCCGTGCCTCCATCCGGGCCGTCGACGCGCATCCGGCGCTGGAACTCACCGGTGTGCTCGTGCACGACTCCGCGAAGGTCGGTCGCGACGCGGCCGAGCTCGCGGGAGTCGACGGCGAACTGGGCGTGGCGGCGACCGATGACGTCGAAGCGGTTCTGGCGGCGGGCCCGCGGGCGGTGGTGTACGCGGCGTCCGGTGACATCCGGCCCGTCGAAGCGCTGGCCGACATCGTCCGCGCGATCCGGGCGGGGGCGGTGGTGGTGACACCCGCGCTCTACGCGTTGTACGACCAGCGAAACGCGCCCGAGGAGTTACGGGAGCCGGTGCTCGCCGCGATCGCCGAGGGCGGCGGCTCACTGTTCGTCTCCGGTGTCGATCCGGGCTGGGGCAACGACATCCTGCCGTTGCTGATCAGCGGGCTCGGGACCACGGTGGACGCGGTCCGCTGCCAGGAGATCTTCGACTACACCACCTACGACCAGCCGGATTCGGTCCGCTACCTGGTCGGTATGGGACAGCCGATGGACTACCAGCCGCCGATGCTGGCCCCGTCGGTTCCGACGATGGTGTGGGGCGGGCAGGTGCGGTTGATCGCCCGTGGTCTCGGTGTCGAACTGGACGAGATCCGCGAGACGCTCGACCGCCGTCCGCTGGAGGAAACCGTGACCACGCGGGCGATGGGAGACTTCGAAGCGGGCACGCAGGGCGCCGTCCGGTTCGAGGTGCAGGGGATCGTGGACGGTGAACCCCGCATCGTCATCGAGCACGTCACCCGCATCCACGCGTCGTGCGCGCCGGACTGGCCGACACCGCCCAGCGGCGACGGCGCGCACCGGGTGATCATCGAAGGCCGTCCCAGGATCGAGGTCTCGGTCGAGGCCACTGACGAAGGCGAAAACCGGTCCGCCGGCGGCAACGCGACCGCGGTCGGCAGACTGGTCGGCGCCATCGACTGGCTCGTGGACGCCAAACCCGGCCTCTACGACGCACTCGACGTCCCTTTGCGACCGGCCACCGGCAAGCTCGGAAGGAGCGCGCGATGAACATCGACATTCCCGAGGGCAAGGACCCGATCGGCTACGTCTGGGGTGAGATGGTGCCCGGGATCGGCGTCGCGGCGTCGAATCTCTCGCTCGCGGTCTACTCGCACACCACACTCGGGCTCCGCGAGTTCGAGGCGGCGCGGCTGCGGATCGCGCAGATCAACGGCTGCGTCTTCTGCCTGGACTGGCGGACCGAACGTGGCGGCGTGAAGGTCGAAGAGGAGTTCGCCGACGCGGTCACCGAGTGGCGCACCACCGACGCGTTCGACGAGCGGACCCGGCTGGCCGCCGAGTACGCCGAACGCTACGCGATCGATCACCACGGTATCGACGACGAGTTCTGGAAGCGGATGGCCGAGCACTACAGCCAGAAGGAAATCGTGGAACTGAGCATGAGCATCGGTTCCTGGCTGGCTTTCGGGCGGCTGAATCACGTTCTGGGCATCGACACGGTCTGCGTGCTGCCGAAGTTCTGAGGTGACTAAAGGAAGACCCGCGCGATCTCCAGCCATTTCCGGGCGTCTTCGCCGACCGCGGTGAGGTCGGTCTCCGCGAGGGACCTGCGGTGCGTGACCCGGAGGCAGAAGTCCAGGGCACTTCCCTTGACCCGCTGCGCGGTGTCTTCCTTTCCCCACGACCAGGTTTCGCCCCCGGGGCCGGTGAGTTCGACACGAAACGATTCCGGCAGCGGCGGCAGATCGGCGGCATAGAACGACAATTCGCGCCCCGCCACTCCCAGGGCGGCCACGTGCTTGAGCCGAC
This sequence comes from Amycolatopsis azurea DSM 43854, assembly GCF_001995215.1. GTDB lineage: Bacteria > Actinomycetota > Actinomycetes > Mycobacteriales > Pseudonocardiaceae > Amycolatopsis > Amycolatopsis azurea. The sequence goes on along the minus strand of NZ_MUXN01000027.1, from coordinate 49,787 downwards.
CCGACGGACGGTGCGTGATTCCGAGCGTATCGAAAACGTCTTGCCCGTGTGCCCACGTTTCCATCAACCGAAGGGGCACCATCAGCGTCGCGGTCAGCTGAGAGCCGAACCACGGAAACCCTTGGCCCAGCGGGATTTCCCTGAGTGCCGCCGCGACTTCGGCCCGGCCGGCGCGCCAGTCTTCCAGTAGCACCGATCGCGGTTTTGCCGCCCCTGCGGCGGCTTCGGCATCGGTGTGCCCACTGCCTCCGGCTTCCACCTGCTTCAGCACGGCGTCGAACGAGTCCGGGGTCCGGACGGCGATGAGAACGTTCGCGTCGGCGGCGGCGAGGTGAGCGATCTGGTGGGCGATCGTCCACCCTGCCGCCGGCGTGGGCTTGGACCAGTCGGCCTCCGCCGAGACCAGTGCGTCGAGCTCTTCTCCTTCAGCAACGAGATCGTGCAGGGCGACGTCGCGCTCCACACCGGACAGATCGAGTCCGTAGTCCAGCATGCCGCCACGCTACCGGAACGGGGGCGGTGGGTGCGGGCGGACGAGAATCACCCGCCGCCCCAGCCGGCGTCACAGGTCGGTGGCGACGATCTTTTCGATGTTCCTTTCCGCGAGCGCGGTAATGGTGACGAACGGGTTCACCGAGGTATTGCCCGGAATCAGCGCGCCGTCGATCACGTAAAGCCCCGGATGACCGTGGAGCCTGCCGTAATTGTCGGTTGCCTTGCCGAGCACCGCGCCGCCGAGCGGGTGATAGGTGAGGTGATCGCCCCAGATCTTGTACACGCCGAAAAGGTCGGTCCGGTAGATCGTGCCTTCCTTGGTGTTGATCTTGTCGAAGATCGTCTTCGCCATGTCGATCGACGGCTGTTTCCACGCGGTCTGCCAGTCGAGGTCGACCTTGTTCGCTCCAGGGTTCCACGAGAACGTCCCGCGGTTGGGGTTCTTGGTGATCGACAGGTAGAACGAGGCGTAGGTCTCGATGCCGGTCGGCAGGGGTGCGACCTCGGCGAACGCGCCGCCCGCGGCCCAGTTGTCGATGCCCGCGGTGGGGATGGACGACTGCAGCGCTCCCGTGGCGTCCCACATGTGGTTGGCCCGGCCGCACATGACGTTCCCGTTGTCGCCCCAGCCCTTTCCGACCTCGTTGTTGAGGTTGGGCAAGGCGCCGGTGGCCTTGAGCTTGACCAGGAGCTTGCTCGTGCCGACACTGCCCGCGGCGAAGAACACCTTGTCCGCGGTGACGGATTTCGTCCCGGTCACCGTGCCGGCGGTGTCGAGCTGTTCCATCACCACGGTGTAGCCGCCGCCGGACGCCGGCGTGACCGTGGTGACGCGGTGCAGCGCCGAGATCGTCACCCGTCCCGTCGCCTTGATCCGCGGGAGGTACGTTTGCTGCAACGACTTCTTGCCCGCGTTGTTGCCGTAGAGGATCTCCCCGGCCAACGCGGACCTCGGGACCGTGCCCGCCTGCTCCTTCTTCATGTAGTCCCAGTCGTACACGTCCGGGACGAACAGGAACGGGAAACCCGACCGCTGCGCGTGTTTCCGGCCGACCCGCGCGTACTGGTAGCACTCCGCGGTCTCGAACCAGTTCGGGTCGATGGTGGCGACGCCGAGGCCCGCGTTGGCGCGCGGGTAGTAGACGCCGTACATCTCGTCGGCGTTGACCGTGGGGAGGACGGCGCCGAAGTTCTCGCGCTTCGGGGTGACGGCCATCCCGCCGTTGACCAGTGATCCGCCGCCGAGACCGCGGCCTTGGTAGACGGTGATTCCGGCGAACTCCTCGGCGTCCAGGATCCCGGTGTGCCGCGGGACGTCCTTGTCCAGCGGGAAGCCGAGGAAGTTGCTCAACGGCTGCTTGGTCCTCGTCCGCAGCCAGAACGACCGGTAGTCGGGAGTGGTGGTGTTGGCGAAGATCTTGCCGTCCGTGCCGGGGGTGTCCCACGCCTTCCCGAGTTCGACGAGATGGACGTCGACACCGGCCTCGGCGAGCCGGAGGGCGGCGACGCAGCCGCCGTACCCGGAACCTATGACGAGCGCCGGGATTCGCGCGGCGTCGGCGATCGAACTTTTCGCGGATGCGGTGCCACCGAGGGCCGCCGCCCCCAAGATAGAACCAGTTCCTGCAATGAAAAGACGGCGGGATAACTGTCCGGAAGGGCTTCTCCACATGGCTTCGTCGCTCACGTGATCTTCCTCACCGTTGAGGGATTTAGAACAAGTTATACCTGCGGCTTTGCCGGGTGGCAATAAACGTGAGAGTTCTTTCCGGGTGCCCGGCCCAGGTGGTCGGGCGTCGTTCCGATGGATGGGCCACTATGTACTGCTGTGGAGTCCACTCGAGTTGATCGCTGGCTGTGGGCCGTTCGGCTCACCAAGACGCGCCCGGATGCCGCAGCGGCCTGCCGCGGCGGCCATGTCCGCGTGAACGGCAAGCCCGCCAAGCCCGCGACCACGGTCGTGGCCGGCGACGAAGTGCGTGCCCGGGTCCACGACACCACGCGGATCCTGGAAGTGACGCGGGTGATCCAGAAACGGGTCGGCGCCGCCGACGCCGCGACCTGTTTCATCGACCGGACTCCCGCGCCGCCGCCCGAGTCCGCGGTGCCGGTCGCGCGGCGGGAGCGTGGCGCGGGTCGCCCGACCAAGCGGGAGCGCCGCGTCCTCGACCGTTTCCGGACCGGAGAACACTGAGCCGCACGGTCCAGGTGGTCGTGAGTGGTAAGTGTCGTTCTCGCGGACCCGTATTTACCTGCCCACTGTCGGGACTGGCGATCGTGCGTGGAGGATTCGGGGCACTGAACGCCCCAGATCCGTCATCGCCGGGCCCTGCTTTGCCTCGGTGCCGGGTTGGGGCTAGTGCTGGATGGCGGTGTGGTCGACGGGGGAGGATTCCGGCTGTTGAACGTCCGGAATCTTCCTCTGTGGCGTTGTCTGTCACCGGTCGAGCCCGGCGACCACCTGGACCGACACTCACCGCCGCTTGTTCACATACATGGATGGTATTCACATCCGTTGACGGGTGACAGGCACGTGAACTATAAAGACTGAGTCCGGGTGTACACGCCGCAACACCTTCCGTCAGTCCGTCACGGAGGTTTCGGGTGTCCCGAAAAAGTCCTCTTCGTCGTGCCGTCCTACCGGCGGTCGCCGCCGTGGTCGCCACCGCCGCACTCCTGCAGGTACCGCCCGACGTGGCGGACGCGGCGCCAGGACCCGGCGCGCTGCCCGGTCTCGACGTCGGCGCCGCCAACCGCCGCGCACCGGTCGCGGGGCTCTACGACTGGTCCAAGGCCGGATACCGGGGCGGCGCCGCGCTGCCCGGCTCCGGTGAAGTGAACCCGAACGCCACCTGTCAGGTCACCGCGGCGGAGCTGGCGAGTCAGTACAACGTCAAACCCGACGACGGCGCCGACGACACGAACGGGATCCAGGCGGCGATCGACGGCATCAAGGGCGCGTGCTCGCCGTCCGGGAGCTACACCAAGCTGAGCACGATCACCTTTCCCGCCGGCCGGTTCGACGTCACGCACGAGATACACGTCGATGCCGACTACCTGATCCTCCGCGGTGCGGGCAAGGACGCCACGAAGTTCGTCTACAAGCCCGACGCGAACACGCTCTACGACAGCCTCACCCCGGACGGTTCCGACTGGGACGAGGACGGGATGACGTCGGGCGCGGGCAAGGGCGGCTGGCTGTGGCCCGGTCGAGGACTGTTCCGCGTCCAGTCCAGGGGAGTGCACTCGTCCTACGCGAGCGACTACGCCTCGGCGCCCGCCAACCGCAAGGACATCTTCGAGGGCACGATCAACGTCCATTGGAAGGCGGGGGTGAAGCTGCGCGGCAAGCCGGGTGACACCGCGTTCGCCGCCCGGATGGGGGACAAGGTCGTCCACCTGGCGAGCAGCGGGGCGCTGACCTCGCTCGCCGCCGGGAACCTGGTCAACATCCGCGCGGCCAACTCGCAGAAGTTCTACGAGCAGCAGCAGGCGACGCCGACCACGTTCCCGTTGCTGAACATGCACATGCGGCAGCAGATCTTCACGATCGCGGCGCTCGACACGTCCGCGCGGACGATCACCCTCGACAAACCGCTCGAGTACGACGTCCCGGTGAACTCGACCTCGGACGGCTCGGCCCCGATCGACGGCGCCACCTACGACTCGAAGGCGGCCCCGCTCGTCGACCCGGTACTCGGCGTCGGCTTCGAGAACCTCGGCTTCACCCAGGACATGCCAGGCCTGAACCCGGCGGAGGCGAACAACAACTACGGGAACATGGCGCCCGCCGCGGAAATGCACGGCATCGTCTTCAAATGGGCGGCGAACTCCTGGGTCCGCGGCATCAGCGCGGACATGACCGGTTCGCATCCGATCGTCACCGAGGAGGCCAAGAACCTCCAGATAGTCGACAACGAACTCAACGGCTCCTGGAACAAGGGCAAGGGCGGCAACGGCTACTTCCGCGGCTCCCGGGTCTGGGACTCGCTCTACGCCGGCAACACCTCGACCCTGTTGCGGCACTTCACCTTCCAGTGGTCCGCTTCGGGGAACGTGGTGATCGGCAACTCGTTCGACTCCGACCTGAACCTGCACGGCGGCTGGGAACGCAACAACCTCTTCGAACTCAACACGGTCAAGGTCCCGTACGCGCACCGCTCCGGGAACTGCCGGGCCAACTGCGGTGAGGAGGGCGGCGGCGGTCCCGACGACTCGAACTGGTTCCCGATCTGGTGGGGCGCGGGCAAGAAGGCCGTCAAATGGTCGGGCGCTTCCGGCCCTCGCAACGTCTTCTTCAACAACGCCATGACCAAACAGCTCGCGGACAACGGACCGTATAACGACTTCTACGCCGACCGGCACCGCGTTTACTCTTTTGGGTGGGACGGCACCGCGTACAAACACCTCGATGTCGGCGGCACGCCGATCGCCGACTGGGCGAAGAACGAGCAGCGGGACTACGCCGGCGGGCACGGGGTCGACGCGTCCAGGACCGACGCCGCGGCTTCGCTGTTCCTGAAGTCCGTCGGCGGGACTCCGCCGTCCTCGTCGACGGGCCAGACCTCCAGTTCGACCACGCCCACCTCGACGACACCGACGACCACGACCTCTTCGAACCCCGGCGCGTGCCTGACGGCGGCGTTCGCCCGTAAGTCGGTGTGGGACAGCGGCTACGGCGGCGGTTTCACCGTCACCAACACCTGTTCGGCCACGGTCGGCTCGTGGACGGTCGAGTTCGACCTGCCCGCCGGGACGACGGTCACCAGTTCCTGGAGTTCGGTGCTGACCAAGACCGGCCAGCACTACCGGTTCGGGAACGCGACCCACAACGGAAGCGTCAAACCCGGCGGCACGGCGACGTTCGGCTTCAACGCCGCCGGTCAGGGACTCCCGGTCGCGTGCACCATCGCCGGAACGAAATGCGGAGGCACGGAATGACGAGGAAACGACTGCTCGCCGCGTTCGCGGCCATGGCGTCGGCGGCGGGCCTGTTCGGCGCCGTCGTCACCGCCGAGGCCGCCGCGCCCAGCCTGTCCGCCGCGTTCGCCCAGACCTCGGTCTGGGACAGTGGGTACGGCGGGAAGTACACGCTGGCCAACGCCGGGGACGCGAACAGTACACAGTGGACGATCGAGTTCGATCTGCCCGCCGGGACGGCGATCACCACGTCGTGGAGTTCGGTGCTGACCAGGACCGGGCAGCACTACAAGGTCACCAACGCCGGCTTCAACGGCACCGTCAAACCCGGCGGGTCGGCGTCGTTCGGCTTCAACACCACCGGGCTGGGCCTGCCGACCGGGTGCACGGTCAACGGCAGTCCGTGCGGGGGAGGAGCACCGACCAGCACCACGCCGACGTCACCGACCACCACCACGACGAGCAAACCGCCAACGACCAGTAGTGTTCCTTCGGGAGACGTGGTCGACGTGAGCACCGCGGCGCAACTGCAGGCCGCGCTGGCCGCCGCGAGCCCCGGCCAGACGATCCGGCTGGCCGCCGGGACCTATCGGGGTTCGTTCGTGGCCACGAAACCCGGGACGGCGGGCGCGCCGATCACGGTGACGGGACCGTCGACGGCGGTCCTGATCAACGACGGTCCGTCGGGTGAGGCGCCTTCCTGCCCGGCGCCGACGGCGGGCTGGGACTCGGGGTACGGATTATGGCTCTACGGTGCGCCGTACTGGCATCTACAGGGCTTCACCGTGCAGGAGTCCAAGAAGGGCATCGTCGCCGACAACTCGCATCACACCGTGATCGAAGGCGTGCGGGTCCACCAGATCGACGAGGAGGCCGTCCACTTCCGCCGTTCCTCGGCCGACAGCGTCATCCGCGACTCGACGATCAGCCACACGGGTCTTGTGCAGGCGGGGTACGGCGAGGGTGTCTATCTCGGCTCGGCGAACTCGAACTGGGAGTGTCACGGCAACTCCGGCGGAGTCGACCGCAGTGACCGGATCCAGGTGATCGGCAACCACATCGGACCGTACGTCGCCGCGGAGAGCATCGACGTCAAGGAAGGCACCGCGGACGGGGTCATCCGGGGAAACACCTTCGACGGTCAAGGGGTTTCCGGGCAGAACTCGGCCGATTCGTGGATCGATGTCAAGGGATTCGGGTACCTCATCGAGGGCAACACCGGCACCTTCGCTTCGCCGGGGACGTTCGCGAACGGCTACGAGACGCACAACCCCGGGACCACCCCGTCGTTCCAGAACGGCTGCGGAAACGTCTGGCGGGACAACAAGTCCGATCTCGGTGGCGTCGGCCAGTACGCCATCAAGATCACGTCGACGTCGAAGTGCTCGGAACGGCCCAACGTGGTCTACGCGTCCAACACCGTGTCGAGGGCGGTGAACGGGCTGACCAACGTCCCCGTCACGCCTTGACGGACGCCGGTGGCGGGAGCGGCGCGGCTCCCGCCACCGGCTGGTCAGTCGCGGACCGCGGTGATCACGACGGTGGCGTACCGGGCGGTGAACCGGCCGCCCATGCCATCGATCGCGGCGCCGACTTCGGCGAGGATCTCTTGCCGCACAGCGGGTTCGACCCAGGTGAGCGAGCCGAACGTCGGGAGCTGGTCCAGCCATTCGTCGCGGGTGTAGACCCGCTCCCAGTCGTGACGGCTTCGCTCCGGCTCGCCGAATCCACCCGCTTCGCGCAGGCCGTCGGCGGCCTTCTCCAGCAGCGGTCCGTACGGGTCGGCAGGCTGTTTCGGGACGTTCTTGAGGTCGATCGGGGCATCCGGCACGTGACGGCGGTACGCCTCCGCCAGCGCGTCGGTGACCTCTCCCGGTGGTTCGGGCACATGCCAGAACGCGGACCAGATTCCGTTCGGCCGCAGCACTTCGGCGGCCTTGGCCGCGCCGGCCACCGGGTCGACCCAGTGCCAGGCCTGGCCGGAGACGAGCAGGTCGAACCGTCGTCCCGCGGGTTCCCAGGTCTCGAACGTCGCGACTTCGACGTAGATCCCGCTCCGGCGGGCGTACTCGGCCATCCGCGGGTCCGCTTCGACGCCCAGGACCTGACAGCCCGCGGCCTGGAGCTGGCGCGCTTCGATCCCGGTTCCGATGCCGACGTCGAGGGTCTCGCGGCCGGGGGCGGCGGTGACGAGGTGGTCGATGAGTTCCGGGGGATAGGCGGGCCTGGTCCGGTCGTAGCGCTCGACGTCCACGCCGAAGGATTCCGCGGCCTGTCGATGACGGTGAGGCTCCTGCCCCGAAGGTAGAGTGGGCATGCGCCCACCTTAAGTGGGCATATGCCCACTCGTCAACGCAAGGGAGCCGTATGCCGACCGGGGTAGCCCTGCGCGCCGTCCGCGCGCAGTTGTTCGACGCCGCCGAACGGGTCTTGCTGCGGGCTGGTCCGAGCGGTCTGACCAGCCGCGCCGTGACCACGGAGGCGGACTGCGCGAAAGGCGTGCTGCACAGGCATTTCGACGATTTCGACGGGTTCCTCGCCGAGTTCGTGCTGGACCGGATCGAGAAGCTGGAGGGGACAGGCCTCCGCGACGCCGTCGGTACCGGGACTGTCGCGGACAATCTCACGTCGGCGCTCACGGCGGTGTTCGAGTCGGTCGCCGTCGCGATCGTCCCGCTCGTGATCTTCCGTGACGAGCTTCGCGCCCGGTTGCGCCGCGAGTGGCCTGCCGGGATACCGGTGCTGACCCAGGCGGCGGAGATGATCGGCGGCTACCTCAAGGCGGAACGCGATCAGGGCAGGATCGCCGAGGACGCCGACGTCGAGACGCTCGCGGCCACGCTCATCGGCGCCACGCATCTGCTGTTCGCCGACCGCACCGCGCCCAAGCCTGAGGCGGCGCAGGTGCGGAAGGTGGTCGAGACGGTGATCGGGACATGAAAAAGGCGGCGAGTCCTCAGTGGACTCGCCGCCTCTCAGTGGTTCAGGACTGCGCGGCGGTGACGGTGTGCCGCAGCAGCAGCGACGTCGTGACCGGGCCGACGCCGCCGGGGACCGGCGTGATCGAGCCCGCGATCTCCTCGACCGCGGCCTGGTCGACGTCGCCGACGAGCCCGCCTTCGGGAGTCGGGTTGGTGCCGACGTCGATCACCACGGCGCCGGGCTTGACGTGGTCCGAGCCGACGAAGTGCGCGCGGCCGACGGCCACGACCAGGACGTCCGCGGTCTTGGTGACCGACGCGAGGTCCTTGGTGCGAGAGTGGCAGACGGTGACCGTCGCGTTCTCGCCGAGCAGCAGCAGCGCGGCGGGCTTGCCGACGACGGTCGAGCGGCCGACGACGGCGACCTGGGCACCGGACAGGGCGACCTGCTCGCGCTTCAGGATCTCCAGCACCGCGGCGGCGGTGGCGGGCGCGTAGGTCGGGAGGCCCGCGGTGAGACGGCCGAGGCTGACCGGGTTGGCGCCGTCGACGTCCTTGCGCGGATCGATGTGCGCGCCGACGTCGTCGAGCGTGACGCCTTCGGGAAGCGGGGTCTGGCAGATGATGCCGTGGACCGACGGGTCCGCCGACAGCTTGTCGAGCTCGCGGGTGACGTCCTCGCCGGTCGGCTTCTCGAGCTGGACCACCCGGCAGTCGACGCCGACCTTCTTCGCGGCGCGCTCGATCGAGCGCACGTACCAGGCGGTGGCGTCGTCGTCGGTCGGCACGAGCACGGCCAGCGTCGGAGCGGTGCCGGATTCACGCAGCTTGGACGCGGTCTCGGTGACCTCGGCGGTGATGGCGGCGGCGATCGCGCGCCCGTCGATCAGTGTCATCGGGCGAGCCTTTCGCGGACCTGGGCGATGAGGGCGTCGGCGCGCCCGGCGGCGGGGAGGTACTCGGCGAGGCGGGCCTCGGTCTCCTTGCGGAGCTGCTCGTCCGCCATCGACGCGAGGTTGACCTCGACGTTGACCACGCCCGATTCGAGCGCCGACTTGGCGGAGGAGGCCGCGACCGCGATGTCGGAGATGACGTTGGTGTTGGCGCCTTCGAGGATCGAGGCGGCGACGTCGACGACCTCGGCGGCGAGGGCGGCCGTGCGCAGCGGGACCTCGGCGGCGCCGACCAGGGCGGCCTGGATCGCGGCCGTGCGGGCCTTCTTCTCCTCGTCGGTGGCCTTCGGGAGCTTGTACGCGGCGACCACGGCGTCGAACGCGGCGGCGTCGTCGGCGGCGAGGCCGAGCGCGCGGCCGCGGAGGTCTTCGGCCTTGCCGAGCGCCTCGGTCATGGTGGCTTCGTGCTCGGCGTACTTCGGCTTGCCGATGGTCAGGTTGCACACCATGGAGACCAGGGCGGCACCGACCGCGGCGTTCATCGCGGCACCCGCGCCACCACCGGGCGTCGAGGCCTTCGAAGCCAGCTCGTCGAGCCACTGACCGACCGGTTGAGCCTCCACGCGTTGTTCCCTTCCCGCTGGTTTTGCCGTCGCGCAGAAGCCTACCCGGGGGTTCCCGGACAGCCCGAAGGCCACCTTCGCGACTATCAACGCCGGTGAAGGTGGCCCCGGGACAGAGGGGTACAGCGGGGTCAGGACCGCTGGTACTCCTCCCAGGTGAGCTTCGGCGAGACGGCGGGGCCGTCGTCGGACCCGCGGCCGGCGAGGCCGTTGTAGCCGAGGTAGTAGTCACCGGCCTGGTGCTGCGCGCCGGACGAGAGGTCCGGATCGGACAGTGCGATGGCGTGGATGTGGTAGGCGAAGCCCTGGGCCGGAGTCCGGACCCAAGCCGCGAAGCCCACCTGACGGAGCTTCTTCGCGACGTCGGTCCGCGTGGCCGAGGACATGCCTTCGACACCGATGTCGAGCGCGCCGCCACCGTCGTGCGTGCCGGCCGAAGCGCCGACGCCGCCGGGGTTGTACGAGCCCTGCGTGATGGTGAGCTGCCTGCCGAGCAGACCCTCCGCCTTCACCAGCATCGCCTTGGTGCGGGTGTTCATCGTCTCGCCGTGGTAGGTCAGACGGCTGCCCGCCGCGACCGTCGCGGTCACGGTGTACCGGCCGTCGCCCAGCTTCTCGAGCGACGTCTTGCCCGGCAGGCCGGAAGCGTCGATCCCGGTGTAGCCCAGTGATTTCTGGTAGCTCGAATACGCGGTGATCGTCGACGTGCCGAAATGTCCGTCGACGTACTGCTGGTCGAGCAGCCCCTTGGCGGCCAGTGCCTGCTCCACGAGCAGCACACTGTCCTTGGCGCCCGGAGTCAAGGCGCTGTCGGCCCGGCGCGGGTCGATCTGCGCGGCCTTGAGCACCGCTTCCATGCTGGCCGCGGGCAACGCGGCCGCGGTCACTTCGGCACTGGCCGGTGCGGCCACGCCGAAGGAGAGCGCGGTCGCTGTCGCGACCACGGCAACCTTGGTCAACAATTCCTGCCTCCTGGACGAACTCAGTGGTGCGGCCAGCATGGGCAGGGCGAATACAAGGGCCATACAAACGAACTTTTCCCGGATCAGTGTTGTCGCCCGGTCGGGTGTCGCTCCGGCGAAACCGGGGGTGACCTGATAAGACTTCCCGTGGACGCCGAAAGGTCGAGATCCCATGGTGCTTCGTACTTCGCCACCCTCACGGGCTCATCTCAGACTGCTCGCGGAAGCCGACGCGGCTCCGCCGGTCCGGCGCCGGGACTTGTACGCCGAGATCGCCGACCGTCGCCTGGCCGCGATCCTCGCCGCCGAGGACGTGGCGGAGGAACACGGGCTGAGCGCGCACGTCCGGACGACCTGTTACGTCCACCGCTGCTGGGTGCATCAGTGCGTCTCGGATCCGATGCACGTCCTGATCGTCACCGGGCACCGGTGGTGCCGCCGCTGTGATCGCACGGTCGACGTCGAGATCGACGAGACGTTCCCGGGATCGGTCGAGCTCTTCTGCGACGGTTGCGGCATCCCGCCGGACACGGTCGCGAACCGTGAGGTGCTCCTGTCCTGCCGGACGAGTCTGAGGGCCATGTTCGGCGGGGAAGCGTCGACGCTGTACGTCGTCCCGGATTGCTGACCGGCACCCGATCGCGCCGTCCGGTGACGCCGGACGGCCGTGTCGTCGTGGGCCGACAGGGGTAGCCAGTGGTTTGGACCATCACTGTTACCGAAGCGTGATCTGGACATAACGCGCGGACCGTTACTTTGTTGTGGCGCGCAACGAATTGCTTCGCCCGTGGATTTCCAACGCCGGAGGTGTCACGACGTGGACCGGATCTTTGTGCAGCCCAAACGGCGGAAAGGGGTCCGTGGCGTACTCGCCCTCGGCCTTTCCGCGCTCCTGATCGCCGCCGGTCTCGGCGGTGCCACCGCCGCGGCCGCGGACTACAGCCAGACCGCCGCGTCCTTGAACGCGAGCCAGGCGCAGTTCTCCTTCACGCCGGCGACGTCGGCGCGGTACGTCGACATCCACTACACCGGCGTCCCGGGGATGGGCCAGCAGAACGTCCGCATGACCGACAGCGGGGGCACCTGGCGGCACACCGTCGGTTCGCTCTCCGCCGGCACGGTGCTCGACTACTGGTTCACCTACGAGAAGAACGGGCCGCAGTACGACACCCCGCACTTCGGCTACACCCACGGCGGCAGCGGCACGACCGTCGCCTCGCCGACCTTCGACCCGCCGGGCGGCAGTTATCCGAGCGCCCGTTCGGTGACGCTGTCGTCCGCGACCGCGGGCGCGACCATCCGGTACACGGTGGACGGTTCCACGCCGACCGCGTCGTCCACTGTGTACACCGGGCCGATCACGGTCTCCGCGTCCTCGACGATTTCCGCGATCGCGCTGAAATCGGGCTCCGCGAACTCCCCGGTGGCCTCGGCGAGCTACACGATCGGATCGACGCAGGCGACCTGCCCGGCCCAGGCCGAGGTCCCGGACTTCGGTCCCAACGTGCGGATCTTCGACCCTGGCATGCCGGCGTCGTCGATCCAGGCCAAGCTCGACGCGGACTTCAACGCGCAGAAGGACACCCTGACCGCGCAGTTCACCGAGCGCCGGTACGCGCACCTGTTCAAGCCCGGTGTGTACAACGGGATCCACGACAACGTCGGCTACTACACCTCTGTCGCGGGCCTCGGGCAGAACCCGGGTGACGTCGTGATCAACGGTGACGTGACCGTCGACGCGTTCAATGAGTCGGACAAGGGCGTGGCGCTGCAGAACTTCTGGCGTTCGACGGAGAACCTGGCCGTCGTGCCGAGCGGTGGCGCGACCCGCTGGGCCGTCGCGCAGGCCGCGCCGTTCCGCCGGATGGACATCCGCGGCGGCCTGGACCTCTTCCCGGCCAGCTACGGCTTCGCCAGCGGCGGGTACACCGCCGACAGCAAGGTCTCGGGCAAGACCGCGTCGATCTCGCAGCAGCAGTGGTACACCCGCGACAGCAACTACGGCAGCTGGGAGGGTGGCGTCTGGAACATGGTGTTCTCCGGGACGAACGGCGCCCCGGCGAACACCTTCCCGAACCCGCCGGAGACGACGCTCGGCACCACGCCGGTGTCCCGCGATGTCCCGTATCTCTACGCGGACGGGTCCGGTAAGTACCGCGTGTTCCTGCCTTCGTCGCGCACCAACGCTTCCGGGCCGAGCTGGGCGAACGGCGGCACCCCTGGCAGTTCGCTGCCGATGAGCCAGTTCTACGTCGTCAAGGCGGGGGACACGGCGTCGTCGATCAACAACGCTCTCTCCCAGGGCTGCAACCTGTTCTTCACCCCTGGCGTCTATCACCTGAACCAGACGCTGAACGTGACCAAGGCCAACACGGTCGTCCTCGGAGTCGGCTACCCGACGCTGGTGCCGGACAACGGTGTGGACGCGATGAAGGTCGCCGACGTGGACGGGGTCCGGCTCAAGGGCCTGCTGTTCGACGCCGGGACGACCAACTCGCAGTCGCTGCTCACCGTCGGCCCGGCCGGCTCGGCCGCGAACCACTCGGCCAACCCGACCACGTTGCAGGACGTGTTCTTCCGGATCGGCGGCCAGATCGCCGGGAAGGCGACGAACAGCCTCATCGTGAACAGCCGCGACACGATCATCGACCACATCTGGGCCTGGCGGGCCGACCACGGCAACGCGGGGACCTACGGCTGGACGGTCAACACCGGCGACACCGGTGTGGTCGTCAACGGCGACAACGTGCTGGCGACCGGCCTCTTCGTCGAGCACTACCAGAAGTACCAGGTGATCTGGAACGGTCAGAACGGCAAGACGATCTTCTTCCAGAACGAGATCCCCTACGACGTCCCGGACCAGGCGGGCTGGAAGAGTCCCAACGGCCTCAACGGGTACGCCGCCTACAAGGTGGGGGACAACGTGAACACGCACGAGGCGTGGGGCCTGGGCAGCTACTGCTTCTTCAACGACAACCCGGCGGTGAACCTCTATCACGCGTTCGAGGTGCCGAACCGCTCCGGTGTCCGGTTCCACAACCTGGTCACGGTCTCGCTGAACTACAAGGGGACCATCACTCACGTGATCAACGACGCGGGGGCGGTGACGCCGCCGGACACGCGGCCGAGCAACCTGGTGAGCTACCCGTAGCGGCGGGGGGCTGAAGGGGACTTTCCCCGCATCTGACGCAGTGAAGGGCGCTTTCCCCGCACACCATGCGGGGAAAGCGCCCTTCAGCCACTTGTGTATAACGACCTATACCGCGCGGCGTCGGGCGGCTCCGGTTTCGCGAGGTTAGGCTCGGTTCCATGCCCAGCAACGATGTGGCCGCCGTCGTCGGTGACCTGCGCGAACTCTTCCGTTCCGGCGTCACGAAACCGGTGGCCTGGCGAAGGGCGCAGCTCACGGGTTTGCGCGCGCTCCTGACCGAGAAGCAGGACGTCTTCCTCGATGCGCTTTATGCCGACCTGCGCAAGAACGCCGTCGAGGCCAAACGCGCGGAGATCATGCTCGTGCGCAACGAGATCGATCACACGCTGGAGAACCTCGACTCCTGGCTGTCCCCGGAGCCGGCCGACCTCCCGCGCGCCGTGCGGCCGGGAGACGGTCGTGTCGTGCGCGAGCCGCTCGGCGTCGCGTTGATCATCGGGCCGTGGAACTACCCGCTCCAGCTGGTGCTCGCGCCGCTGGTCGGTGCGCTGGCGGCGGGGAACTGCGCGGTCGTGAAGCCGAGCGAGCTGTCCCCGAGCACCTCGGCCGCGATCGCCGAACACCTGCCGAACTACGTCGAAGGCGTTCGCGTCGTCGAGGGGGCGGTCCCGGAGACGACGGCGTTGCTGGAGCAGAAGTTCGACACGATCTTCTACACCGGGAACGGGACCGTCGGCCGGATCGTCATGACCGCGGCGGCGAAACACCTCACGCCGGTCACACTCGAACTGGGCGGGAAGAGCCCGGCGATCGTCGAGCCCGGAGCGGATCTCGCCGTGACCGCGCAGCGGCTCGCCTACGGCAAGTTCGCCAACGCGGGCCAGACCTGCGTCGCGCCCGACTACGTCCTCGCCATCGGCGACACCGGCACGAAGCTGGCGCAGCACCTTGCCGAGACCGTCCAGTCGATGTTCGGCGAGGACCCGGCCACCAGCGACCACTACGGCCGGATCATCTCGACCCGGCACCACGACCGGCTCGCCGCGTTGCTGGACAACGGAACCGCGGTCGTCGGCGGCCAGGCCGACCGTGACGAGAAGTACATCGCGCCCACCGTGCTCACCGGCGTCTCCCCGGACGCCCCGGTGATGAAGGACGAGATCTTCGGCCCGATCCTGCCGATCATCGAGGTCCCCGACCTCGACGCGGCGCTCGCGTTCGTCAACGAACGTGACAAGCCGTTGGCGTTGTACGCCTTCACCGAGTCGGACGAGACGAAGCGCCGGATCGAGACGGAGACGTCGTCCGGCGGGCTGGTGTTCGGGGCGGCGATCATCCACCTCGCGGTGCCCGACCTGCCGTTCGGCGGCGTGGGGGAGAGCGGCATGGGCCGCTATCACGGCCGCTATTCGATCGACAACTTCAGCCACGTGAGGGCGGTGCTGGACAAGCCCCTCGGGTAGCGCTCCGGTGCAGGTGGTCGGCACCGGCGATTCGGGTTACTGGGAGGCAGGGCCAATATGGCGTGATCGAGTCTCCCGTTGAGCAGGCCTTCTCCGTTGGCTTCGGAGCGTGGCTTCGAGGCGCAGCCTGAACTGGATTGCGGGAGCCGATCGCGACCTCGGCTGTCCATAAAGGACTTTTCTTCCCGCCGGAGCACCCGTTTTGGGAACTTTGCGTAGCTTTGCGCGGGGGTCGTGAGTGATAAAGAGCGTTCTATTGAGCAGAAAGGTAAAGGTGTCCTGTCAGGTGCCAAGTCCGTGAAGGCCTCCTTGAAGGACCCTGGGTCCTTCAAGGAGGCCTTCACGGACCGGTGTTCGTCAGCGATCAGACCGGTGAAGGGGACTTTCCTCTCATCGCACGAGCGGAGAGTCCCTGTCATCCGCGTCATCCGTCCTAGTGAGCGGCGGAGTCCCCGAAGCGTTGTGAAAGCCACTTCCGCAACCTTCAACGTTGCGGAAGTGGCTTTCACAACACTCGAGGTCGGCGTTCGGGCGAGCGAATGAACCCGCCACATTTGCTCTTCTCCTCAATAACCCTCTTTATCACTCACGGCCCCACGTGAAAACGTTCATGCCGACACTAATCGGACACTCGATCGTCACTAAATGTCCTATGTGGATACTCGGGGCGCAGTCGGCCTCACTGTTCAGTCCAGAACCATGCCTTCATGTACTGGGCAAGGCGTGAAGGTCGAGTTTCCTCGGCTGAGCCGAGGGAAGGGGGCCTTCACGCGCAGCCGCTGCGACTACTGGTGCGCGTGAGACGAACGTGGCGATCGCCTGATTCCGGATCCGGGACCAACGGCAGCCGGAATCCACTAGGTGCCTAAGCCACTTACGACCCGCGAGAGCCACGCGGTGCAGGAGGAGGCGGGACCGGCTTCGCCAGCACGATGTCCGCCAGCCGGATCGTCGCCAGGCCGCGTTTGGTCTCCACCGTGCATTCCGCCTCGTCACGGGAGCGCAGGTAGCCGAGCGCGTCGGTGAACCCGCCTTCGATCCGGTACCGCACGACGACCCTCGTGCCGATCGGGACGTCCGGAAGGGTCACCGGTTCAGGTGCGTGGTGAGTTCGTCGTCGCTCGGTTCGACCAGGTGGGTGCCGTCCGGCCAGACGATGGTCGGGATCCGCCGCGCACCGTTCTGCAACGCGCGCACGATCTCTTCGGCGCCGGTGTCCACTTCGACGTCGACGTAGGCGTACTCGACACCCTTCGCGTCCAGCAAGGCACGGCTGCGTTTGACGTCGGGGCACCAGCCGGCGCCGTACACGGTGAGGTCGCTCATGGATCACAGCATGCCAGGTCGCGGTCCGGCGGCGTGTTCGGCGAGGGCCGAACGGTCGGCGAGCCCGGTCTTGGCGAGCAGGCTCGCGACGTGCTTTTCGACCGTCCTGGGGGAGATGTGCAGCCGGGCGCCGATGTCCTTGTTGCCCATCCGCTCGGCGAGCAGCACCAGCACCTCGTACTCGCGCACGGTGACACCGGCCGCGCGCAGGTCGCCGGGGACCCGGTCGACACCCGCGCGACGCTGGCGGACGGGTGCGCCGAGCTTCCGGAGCAGGCTCCGGCAGGCGCCCGCGACCGCCTGGATGTCCCTGCCGTGGAAGTACTCCTCGGCCTCCTTGAGCCAGCCCGCCGGATCGCCCCAGCCGTCGGCGGCCGCCGGTTCGGCGATCAGCCGGAGCCCGAGGTGCCGGGCCAGGGGATAGGGCGACGACGTCTCCAGCGCGGCGGCCACCGCCCGCCCGGCTTCCGCCGTGTCGCCTCGCCTGCCGTGCTCGACGGCGTGCGCGAACTCGACGAACTGCCGGTTCCAGCGCATCCCGCTCACCGCGGACCCGTCCTCCGGGCAGTCGGCACCGCCGAGCGTGTCGAGGAGCGTCCTGAGCCCGTGCTGGCCGGCGAGGTGGAACCGGCTCGGCCGCCGGTCCTCCAGTTCGATGACCTGGTCGAGTTCGCGGCGCGCCCGGTCGAGGTCCTCCTCCAGCAGGGAACAGAAGACCCGCGCGAGCCCGATGCTCAGCACCATCTCCTGGGCGTTCTCGCCGCCGCTCTCCCGGAAGTCCTCGAGCGCCCGTTCCATCGCGGGCCGGTCCGCCCGGTGCCCGGCCGACATCGCCCTGGTCATATGCGCGTATTGCAGCAACGCGGTCAGCCGGAGCCTGCCGAGCACGGCGAGGTTCTCTTCCAGCAGCAGGTGCGCGGTCCCGAACTCGCAGCGCAGGATCGCGTGCATGGTGCGCACGGAATCGACCGCGCAGTGCAGCGTGATCGACCCGGTCCGCTGGGCGTCGGCGCGGGCGAGCAGCAGGGTCTGTTCGTCGCCGTTCATCAGCACGCGATGCCCGCCGAGCCGCACCAGCGCCTGGGTGCGGAGATGATGCAGGTGGTTGTCCTCCGCGGTCCTCCGCGCGAGTTGCATGTAGCGCTCGGACTCGGTGAGGTCCCGCGACAGCGCGAGCATGCCGAGCACCTGGAGCGCCTGGCAGACGACGAACGGCTGCTCGGTCTCCTCGGCCACTCTCCATGCCTGACGCGCGAGACGCTCCGCCGTGCCGGTCCGGCCCGGGACGTCGAGCCAGAGATTCGCTTCGACGGCGTCGAGCGCGGCCTGCTGGGCGGGCGAGATCGCCGAGCCGAGGGGAGCGCGGGCGCGTTCGATCTGGCCGAGGCACTCGTCGTGCCGTCCGGCGATGTAGGCCGCCCAGGCCAGCTGGGTGTGGAGTTTGGCGGCCCGTTCGAGTGTCCCGATCTCGCCGAAGCCGTCCGAAAGCTCGACGGCCCGGTCGAACTGACCGGTCTGCCCGAGTGCGTAGAGCAGGGTCTCCAGCACCTCGGCCCGATCACCCGCGTCGGCACCGGCGAGGAGGTCGACGGCCTTGGTGAGCATCGTGACCGCGGAGTCGGCGGCTCCGGCGTCGAGAGCGCGTCGACCGGTCTCGGCGAACATGTGCCCCGCCGCCTGCTCGTCCAGCGCGGTCAGGCGGAGGGACGCTACGAGCGCGCACAGATCACCCGGCAGTCCCGGGTACAGCTTCTCGACGGCGTCGGCGGCTTGACGGGCGAGTTCCGCCTTCCGTGCCGGTGACTGCCGGGTCAGCAACGCTTCCGCGGTCAGCGGATGCCGGAAGGCGTACCAGCCGGGCGTCGTCTCGTCGGTGGTCACCAGGTTCGCCGAGACCGCCGCGCTGAGGTGGTTGTGCAGGGTCCGGTCGTTCGTCCCGGTGACCGTCTGCACCACCGACAGCGGGAAGCGCCGCCCGATGATCGCGGCGACCGAGAGCAGTTCGCCCGCCTGCTCGCCGAGTTGCTCCATCCGGACGCCGATGCTGGTGACCAGCGCGGCGGGCACGCGGGCGCGGAGTTCGCCGATGACGCGCCAACCGTCGCGACCCTCGACCAGCAGACCGTCGTTCACCATGCCGTGGAGCAGCTCCTCGACGATGAACGGCAGGCCGGCGCTGTTGCGCCACAACAGCTCCGCCGCGGGAGCGGGCAGGGACTCCGGCTCGCTCTCCAGGCAGGCCGCGGCGAGGGCGCGGGTGTCCGCGAGGCCGAGCCGGTCGAGTTCGAGGACCGCGCAGCTCATCCGCTGGGCACCGGAGGTCGCCAGGCGGAGGGCGTCGGAGGGCTCGTTGCGGAGCGTGCCGACGAACAGGGTCTGCGCCGCGGCCAGGTTGTCGACCAGGTATTCGAGGATGAACAGCGTCTCGGCGTCGGCGTCCTGGAGGTCGTCGAGCACCAGGAGCGCGCCGCGGTCGCGGCTGGTAACCGACAGCAACCGGAACACCGCTTCGGCGAGCACCATCAGGGAGCCGGATTCCCGGGGCCGGTCGCCTTGGCTCCAGTCGGGGATGAGCTGGGCGAGCACGGGGACGAACGGGTCGAGTTCGGCCACCTGGGGCGGGCCGCCGCCGCGGAAGTGCGACAACAGTGCCTGGGTCAGCGGCCGGAACGGGACGAGCGGGCCGATCGAACTCGCCCGGCCCTGAAGGACCGGGACGTCCGCGGCGACCGCCCTCGCCGCGGCTTCGACGGCGAGCCGGGACTTGCCGACGCCGCCTTCGCCCACGAGAAAGATCGCGCCGCCGCGACCTGCGATGGCGCGATCGAGAGCTCCGGAGAGCTCGGCCAGTTCGGCGTCACGGCCGATCATCCGCGACGAACGGATTCCCACCGCCGTGACTATAGCGAGCGGAATCCCGGGTCACGGGCAAAAGTCGATCACGAAGGCGGGCGGCGCGAGCCCGCCTCCGTGATCGTGTCTCAGATCCAGCCGCCGGTGAACACGCTGACGACGGAGGGCGATCCGGGATCACCGGACAGGGTGGCGAGCGGGTTGGCGCTCAGCCGCGGCTTGCTGCCCGCCAGCGCGTGGTTGCGCGAGCCGACCTCGAGCGCGCGCGGAAGGTTCACGGCGCCGAGGGGGTCTTCGGTGGCGGGCAGATCTCTTTCGTACATTCCGTTCTTCTCCTCATACTCGATTTACCGGCGGGATGACGGTGGCCGCGGGATGCGGCCGGTCGGGGCGGAGCAGGAGCGCGGACGGGACGCGGTCGCCGAACCCCAGCCGCAGCAGGCCGTAGCCGATGCCCGCCAAGCCGCTCAGCAGCCCCGGCGCGGGGATCGCGCCGGGAGTCCCGCAACGCGCACCGCGCTGGTCGATGGCGGCGAGCAGGTGACCGGTCCGGCGGCGCACCGCGGCGGCGGCGCCAGTGTGCCCGTTCTCCGCCAGCACGCACAACACTTCCAGCACTCCGGACTCGCCGTGGCAGAGACTGAGATCCTTCAGGGGTGCCCCGTCGGTCAGCCGTTTGATCGTCCGGTCGAGGTCCCTGGAGTGACCGGGCTCCGGCAGGTGGGCGGCCTGGCCGAGGGCGGCGCCCGAGAGGCCGTCGCACCAGCCGCCGGTGCTTTCCGCCCGATCGTCCGCCTTTCCGGGCGGTTCTTCGCCGGTCCGGCGGTGTGCCCTCAGGACCCAGTCGATCCCGGCGGAACCGCGCGCGAAGCCCGTCCCCTGTGGACGTTCCCGGTCGAGCAGCTGCCCGGTGTAGCGGTCGGCCTTCGTCAGCGCCGCCTCCAGTCCTGTTTGGACGTACACCGAGCGCATCGACGCGACCCCGCCCGCCAGCCCGGTCGTGAACCCGGACGGCGTCCCGGCGGTGGCCTCGGGCATCAGTTCGACGGCCTGTTCGATCAGATCACCGGCGGGAAGACCGACCAGCGTGCTGAGCCGGGCGATCGTGTAGGCGACGCCGCCGAGCCCGAGGAGCCCGCCGCAGCCGGCGGTGGCGGCCAGCTCCGGGTCGGCCCGGAGGGTGGCGAAGAGGCCAGGCAGCGGGCTGATCGCGTACGCGGCGAGGTCGCGATAGCGCGCGATCCCGGTCAGCTCGGCGAGCTGGGCGAGGAACAGCGCGACACCGCAGTAGCCCTCGCCGAGTCCCGCGCCCATCGGCAGCACGGTCCAGTAGCGGTCGTCGACGAGCTCGATCCCGAGCCAGTTGGAGCGGTGCTCGTCGGAGAACGCGTTGGCCACTATGTGATCGGCGATCCCGCACGCGGTCACCAGCAGCCGTTCCGCGTCGGGCGCCTGGTTCGGCACCGCGGTCTCCGCGGTCTCGCCGCCGCCGTGATGCCCGGCGGTCGCCGTGCTGATGGCGAGGGTGGCCGAGATCAGCCATTCCTGATCGCGCTGGTCGAGCGGATCCATGTCCGCGACCTTCGCCAGCACGGTGTCCAGTGACGGCCGGTCGACGACGCCCTCGACGCTGTCGCCACGGGAGTCCAGCAGCGACATCGAGCCGGGGTTCGAGGTGAACATCGGCACGTCGCCCGCCCACAGGTCGGCCCGTTCGTGCGGCACCAGGCGCAGCAGCTTGTCCTCACCCGCCGAGTCCTCTTCGAGCAGGTCGAACGCGTGGTCGCGGTCGGCGGCATCGCGCAGGAGGTCGGGATGGGTGGTCTCGTCCAGCAGGCGGAAGTAGAAGTTCGTCGGCCGGATGAGCACCCGGATGGGGTCGTCGGCGCAGCGCCGGAGCTGTTCGGTGAGTTCGTCCCGCGCGCTGGAGATCGCGTCGTAGCCGTGCCGGAATCCGGCGAGCAACGCCGCGCTGTGCTCGGCGGGCGAGACGTCGCGGCCGTCGAGGCGGGGGAGGTTGTTCCCGCCCGCGAGCTCCCCGGGCACCCGGACCAGCCGCATCCGGTCGGTGCCGGGATCGGCCCAGTCGACCCGGTCGGTGGGCAGTTTGCCGCCGCGCCCGGCGAGCCCGGAGATGTCGACGGCGCCGTGCTCGCCCGCGAAGAGCTGGGGGAGCAGCAGGGTGCGCTGGACCGACCGCGCGAGCATCGCCGCCGCGGGGTCGCCTTCCGGCGGATCGGGCGGCGAGGGCTGGAACAGCGTCTCGATGTCGATCAGCACCGGCTGGTCCCCGCAGGCGATGACGTTCTCGTAGTGGACGTCGGTGGCGTCGAGCGCGTGCAGGAGCGCCAGGAGGATGCCCTGGCGGCGGTAGAAACGGTCGACGTCGGCGATGTCGGCGCACGGCCGGTGCTCGACGAACCGGAGCCAGCCGTACCCGTCGCGGAGCAGTGCGTCGGCGGTCCGCAGTTCGAGGCCGGGCAGCCGTTTGTTCAGCAGGTCGACGACGTCGGTGAACCGTTCGTGCAGGATCAGCGGACGGGGTTTGTAGATCACCTTGGCGCCGCTGGAGAAGCGGAGAAGCTTGACCGACCGCCCTCGCGCGTGCGAGTCGCCGATCCCGCCGGCGACCTCGACGAGCGTGCCGAGTTCGCCGTCCACGACCGAACAGGGCAGCGCGGCGGCGTCGGCGGAGAAGCGGGTCAGCGCTTCGGCGTGGGCTTCGGCGGCGTGGATGCAGGCCTGCGCGAGGAGCCGGGCCAGAACCGGGTACTCGCCGCACAGCCGCGCGAGTCCGTCCGGGGTGGATTGCCTGCGCACGAAGTCCGAGAAGCGTTCCTCGGGCGTCTCGCCCTGAAGGGTCCCGGCCTTGCGGGCGCGGTGGAGTTCGAGGACCAGCGTGCGGACCGAGAGCTTGAGCAGATGCTGGTCGAGTTGGGCGGCGAAACCGCGGCGGAGTGCTTCGACGTCCGCGCCGGCGAGGTCTTCGGGCACCGCGTCACGGACGGCGGCTTCGACGAACGACCTGAAGACCCCGGCGAACTCGACACGCCAGTCACCGACTGGGGGGCGCTTCGGCAGAAGCGTGGTGACAGCGTGTTCGGCGAAGTCCGCCCATGCGGGCTTGTCCGCCTTCCGTTCGCGCGGGGTCTGGCCGTGCACCCACCACGTCAGCGGCAGGGACGTCGCCGATGTCTGGGGCGTCACACCACCCATGGTTTCAGCTCGGTGGGACACGCACATGGGGGCGATACCCCCACATTCAGCGCACGCACGAAGATGCCCGGAGAGTGACGACCGGGACCGGCCGTCACCGGAATATGGGGTCCCGGCACCCATGCGCGGGGACCGGTCCCGGGGCGACCATGGTCGGGTGGCGTGGCGGACGCAGGGGGAGCGCCGCGTCACGGGGCGCGGGCCGGTTTTCTGGGGGTCCGGCCCGCGCCGCCTGAAGCGCGGGGTCCGCGACGTGCGCGGGACCGGTCACCGGATGGCCACCGGCCGGCCGTCCGCGTTCCCGGAGGCGGGCCAGAGCACCGCGAGCCGCTGGCCATCGCCGTTGTCGGACACGCCCACGATGTCGCCGCGGGTGTTGATGCCGTTGGCCTTGGTCCAGTGTCCTCCGGGCAGTGCGGGCAGTACGGTCATGGTGCCGTCCGGTGTCCAGCGCAGTGCCAGCCAGGGGACTCCGGTGACACCGGGGTCGCACCAGCCCGACACGACCCCGGTGCCGCTGATCCCGGTGGCCGAGCCGTAGCCGGCCCCCGCGGGAAGGGGCAAGGTGGTGATCCGGCCGTCGGGGCTCCACCGGACGGGGTGAGATCCGGACTGGCCGACGACCTCGTCACGATCGTTGAGAGCGACGGCCTGGGTGTGCGTCTCGCCCGGCAGGCCCGTCAGCTCGCTCACCTTCCCTTCCTGGTCCCAGCGGATCGCATGCCTGCCGAGGTCACCGGAACTTCCGACGATCACACCGCGGTCGTCGATCGCCGCCGCGATGCCACCGGTGTCGCCGGGCGGGAGAGGCAGGAGGCTCGGCGTCCCGTCCGGGGCCCATCGTGTCGGTCGTGGGCTGCCGCGATCGGGACCCGCGCTGCCGACGATCGTCCCGCTGTCGTTGATCCCGGAGGTGAGTGAGCGGTACGCGTGGTTTTCCGGCATCTTGAGCGTCGTGACGGTGCCGTCCCGCTCCCAGCGGATCGCGCGGTCCCGGTTCTTCGATCTCTTGCTGGTTCCCACGATGACGCCGTGAGCGTTGATGTCGGTGGCCGTCAGACGGTCGACGTTCGGGGAGAGGTCGGTGAGGACGCCGGCGCGTGTCCAGGTGACGGGGTGCAACGAGCCTCTCGACTCGAAGGATTCGCCGATGCTCTGTCCGCGCGCGTTGATCGCGAACGCCTCGGCGTATCCGTACTTAGGGAACGATCTACCCAGATCGGTGACCCTGTCCGGCGCCGTCCACCGCACGGCGTGCCGTCCGCGCGCCGAGGCCGGTTCGGAGTCGCCTGCCACCACGCCGTGGGAGTTGATCGCCGTACCCTGGCTCCGGCCGTGTCCCGGCAGCGTGCCGAGGTCGCTGATCGCGCCTTGGGCGTTCCACACCACCGCTGAGTGACGGCCGCCAAGGCTGCCGGAGAAGCCGGTGATGACAGCGGAGTCGTTGATCGCCATGGCACCGCCCTGCGGATCCTCGGAGAGGGATGGCAGGAGAGTGACCGTGCCGTCCGGTTCCCAGCGCACGGGACGTACACCGGAACTACCCACGACGATTCCGGCGTTGTTGATGCCTTTGGCCGTGCTGTTGATTTCGCCGGGAAGCGGGGACAGCGGGACGACCGTGCCGTCGAGGTTCCAGCGCACGGCGTGAAGGCCGGAGTAACCGACGATCACGCCCGCGTCGTTGATCGCCGTGGCCGTCGACCAGGAATCGCCAGGTGCCAGGGGAAGCAAGGTCATGACGCCGTTCGCGTCCCACCGCGCCGCGCGGTTGGTGGCCGCGCCGGTCGAGACGGTGCCTGCCACGACACCGCTGTCGTTGATGGCAGTGGCTTCTGAAGTCCCTTGGCGATCGGGTGTGCTCAGCTCGGCGAACGAACCATCCGGATGCCACAACACGGGTCGCTTGGTTTTGTGTTCGTCGTAGGCCGAGCCGGCGATGAACCCCTTGGAGTTGATCGCCCGTGCGTCGCCGGGGATGTACCCGGCCGGCACCGCGAGCCGGGCCGCCGTGCCGTCGGAGTTCCAGCGCACAGGGATCGAGTATCGGACCGCGGTGCTGTAGGCACCGATCATGGCACCGGCGTCGTTGATCCCGGTGACGTGGCTGTCGCTGTCGACGGGGAACGTGGCGAGAGCGACGATCGGTGTCGACGCTCCCACCGCCTCTTGCGCGCCGCCCGCGACCATGGCGCCACCGAGCAGAAGAACTGAGAAAAACTTGCACAGCAAGAACTTTCTCCGCACCACGTGAACCCCTCCCGATTCGTCCGAGTGCGCCGCTCCCGGGATTATGACGAAAGCCTCGCAGCGGTGGGAACCGCTGATCGGACGCGGGCGCGCTCGTCCGCCGCACCGAACTCTTGTGTCCATAATGGACGGTCTAAGGCGGGCCGCGGCAAACGGAACGGCAGGCGGGTTCCCGCTGCGGATATCGGGGTGACGGGCGCTCTCGGGCTGGCTAGTATCGGCGGTGATCATGGAGTGGATCAGCGGCAGATCGCCCGGCTTCGGTCCGGGAGGGCGCGGGTTCGAGTCCCGCCTCCATGTTCATCCTGGAGTGGTTCAGCGGTAGAACACCCGGCTCGTAACCGGGAGGGCGCGAGTTCGAATCTCGCCTCCAGGTCTCGATGGACAGGGGGAGACCGGTGAACCAGGGGCAGTTCGGTTACGCGTACGACCAGCTGCGTCGCGCGCTGCGGCACGCGGGCATCGATTCGGCTCGGGCGGCAGGCTGGCGCGCCGTGCTCGACGGGATGGCCGACGGCACGCTGACCGTCGGTTCCCGCACGCCGGTCGCCGACACTCCGGCCTGGGTGACGCTCGAAGTACTGCACGGCGGGTTCGCCAGCGGCCGGTACCTCGCCGAAGAGCCCTTGCGGGAAGACGAGATCGAACTCGTCCGAGCATTGCCCGGCGGCGCGCCCGGCACGACCGACCGGGAACGGCTGAACCTGCACTACCTGACCGACGAGGGTCAGGCCGCGCTGCTTGGCGCGCTCGCGGCCGGGACGTACCGGGTCGAGATCCCGGAGCACGCCGCGCTGATGACGGTCGCGTGGCTGCTCGCGCACGACCACCACGCGGCGGCGCTCGACCTCGTCGCCACGGTGCGTCCGCTCATGCACCGGCTGCGGTTGACGCCGGTCTTCGGCGAGCCGTCCGTTCCCGCCGGTTCCGTCGTCAAGCTCCAGTCCGTCGAGCAGGTCAAGACCTCCTTGCGCGCGATCACGACGCCGTCCGCGATCGACACGATGCGCACCAGGCTGCGGGAGCGGCCGCTGTACGACCGGCTCGTCGAGCTGTGGTGCGAAACCGTGGAAGGCGAACCGCCCACGCTGCAGGACGACGGCGTCGTCACGGGCGGCTGGCCGTGCCGTGTCTGGCCCGCGGATTGGAGCGCGCGCCGGACGGCGTTGCTCGCCGAAACCGAAGGCGTGACGGCACACCCTCGCGCCAACTTCACCCGGCTGCGGACCGCGCTGGCCGCGTGCGAGACGGACAGCCGTTCGCTGACCGCGCGGGACGTCGGATGGGTACGCCGTGCACTCGCCAACACCATCGGCAAACACGGCGCCCCCGGTTCGGAGCGGCGCACGGTGCTGCGGGAGGCGGAGCTTTCGGTGGTGGAGCGGCCGACCAGGGCCGAGCTCGCGGAAGCGGTCGCCGTCCGGCTCGACGCCTATCCGGACGACGGCGGTCTTCCGTCGGTCGAACCGGTCACCGAGGACGTCGACGGGTGGAGCGTGCCGGACGGCGTCGTCGTGAAGGTGAGCCGGGCGTGGGAGGCCCCGGTCGAGGAATTGGTCTCGCAGGGCGTGATCACCTCCGGTGAGGTGCTCGCCACCGTGCTGCCGCAGATCACCGCGTCGCTGCTCGCGGCGAACATCGAAGACCCGGCGCTGTCGGCGTTGTACGCGCGGACGTATACGGCGTTCCGGCGCCGACGCAGCCTGCTGCTGCTCGATCTGGCGACCCAGGTCGGTTTCACCGAGCTGCCGTGGGTGGCCGCGCTGGAGCCGCTGCGCGTGCACCGGCGTGACGCCGCCGAGGCCGCGCGGCAGACCCTCGCCCAGACCGCGATGCTCGCGCTGACCGCCTTCCCGCACACGATCCTGCCGAACCCGCTGGTGAGCGAGTTCGCCGCGCTCGCCAAGCAGGCGGGCCTGGATTTCCCGCTGGTCGAGGAGGTCGCGGCGGACATCTTCATGGGCACCTTCACCACGAAGTTCCGCGACGCCGCGGTGATCGCGAGCCGGGTCATGGCGGGCTCGCTGTACGCGCGGTACTACGACCTGCCGGAGACCTGGTCGGAGGAAACCACGACCCGATGGGGCCGCAAGACCGCGGCCGATTTCGCGAAGGTGTGCAAGGACAGGGCGGCGGAGGCACATCGCGGCCGCGTGTCCGGCGTGGCCGCGAACGGCACCGTCTTGGAGCAGGGGCAGATCGTCACCACGCACAACCTGGCCGTGCTGGCCGAAGGGCTGGAACTGTGGGACCCGCTGACCGTGCTCGCGCCCGGCCTCGCGGCGCGGTCACTCGGCTGGGCACTGCGGCGTGCCACCGTGCCGACCACCGATCGGCACGCCGCGTTGACGGCGGTCAAGAACGCGGCGTACGCGTGGCGGCAGGGGATCTTCTTCCTCAGCTTCTGTGACACGGAGAAGCAGTGGACCGTCGTCGACGAACTGCGCCCTCAGCTGGCGGGAACCGATCTCGGTCCGGCGGTGGACGGGCTCGCCGCCGTCGTCGCGGGATACCGGTTCGACACCGACGGAAAGGTCCACAATGGACAACGCTGGCTAGGCTGGGGCGGCGGCCGGTGGGTGGGCGTGCGGTGACCGGGCGGTTGATCCACACCGGACAGGTGGTGCTGGACCTGGTCATGCGGGTTCCGGACCTGCCGGCGTCCGGCGGCGACGTCATGGCGTCCTCGACTGCCTTCCTGCCGGGCGGCGGGTTCAATGTGATGGCGGCGGCCGCCAGAGCGGGCGCGGACGTCCTCTATGCCGGTCTGCACGGCGGCGGCGGTTTCGGTGAACTCGCCCGGGCGGCTATGGCGGTCGAGGGCATCACGCTCGCGCACGCGCCGTCGGCGGAGGGGGACACCGGGATCGTGGTGGCGCTGGTGGAGGACGACGGTGAGCGCACCTTCATCACCGGAACCGGGGCGGGGGCCGGATGCCGCCCGGTCTGCTCGAGGCCGTCACACCGGCGAACCGCGACGTCGTGTACCTCACCGGGTACAGCCTGCTGGACGAGTCGAACGCGAAAGTGTTCCTCGAGTGGCTGCCGCGCGCGGCCGGGGCCACCGTGCTGTTCGACCCCGGCCCGCTCGTCGGCCAGATCCCCACCGACCGGCTCACGGCGGTGCTGGCATATGTGGACATCGTGAGCTGTAGCACCAGGGAAGCGAAGATCCTGGAGACCGCGGACGTCGAGGTGCTCATCGTGCGGGAGGGACCCGCCGGATGCCGGGTCGTCAACGGTGGTCACAGCGTCACCGTGCCCGGCTTCCCGGTGGCCACTGTGGACACCAACGGGGCGGGAGACGCGCACTGCGGAGTGCTCGCCGCCGAACTGCTGGCCGGGACCGGACTGCTCGAAGCCGCGCGCCGGGCGAACGCCGCCGCCGCGATCGCGGTTGCCGGACACGGTCCGGCGACCTCGCCCACCAGGTCCGAACTGGACGACTTTCTCGCCTGAGCGTCCGCGGCGCTGTGGGCTCGGACAACATCCGGAGCCGCCGCGTGGTTCCTCGGGCATGATCGGCTCATGCGCGTCTTGTCGGAGAGTCAGCTCGGTTCCGTCTTGGCCGGCGTTCCGGCGCCGCAGCCGCGGGTGGTGGTGAGCGGGAACTTCGCCACGCCGATGCGGGCTCTGAAGGTGCTGGACGCGGCGCTGGCGGAGTACCGGTTGTTCGCGTTGAACGCGCAGGCCGGGATGCCGGACCGCGAGGGCGTGCTGCTGGAGACGCCGTTCGTGGGCGCGGGGATGCGCGGACGTCCCGGGCTGCGGTACTTCCCGTCCCGGCTGTCGCTGGTGCCGCAACTGCTCAAGAACTCGCTGCCGCCGGACGTCGTCCTGCTGCACACCTCGGTTCCGGTGGACGGCGTGGTGTCGCTGGGCACGGAGGTGAACATCCTGCCCGCGGCCGTCGAGGCGGTGCGGGCACGTGGGGGACTGGTCGTCGCGCAGGTCAACCCCGAGATGCCGTTCACCTACGGCGACGGCCTGCTGCCCGCCGACGAGATCGACTACGCCATCGAGGTGGCCGAGCCGCTCCTGTCGCCGGTCCCGCGGCCGGTGGCCGACACGGCGCGGACCATCGGCGAGCGGGTGGCCGGGTTGGTCGCGGACGGCGCGACCCTGCAACTGGGCATCGGCGGGATCCCGGACGCGACCCTGGCGGCGGTGACCGGACGGCGTGGGCTCGCGATCTGGTCGGAGATGTTCAGCGACGGTGTGCTCGCGCTCGACCGCGCCGGGGCCCTCGATCCGGCGGAACCGGTGACGGCGTCGTTCGTGTTCGGCAGCGCCGAGCTGTACCGCTGGCTCGACCGCAATCCGCGGATTCGCCTGCTGCGCACGGAAAAGACGAACGACCCGGCCGTGATCGCCCGGCAGCGCGGTCTGGTTTCGGTGAACAGCGCCCTCGAAGTGGACCTCTACGCGCAGGCCAACGCGAGCCGGGTGAGAGGGGCGATCTACTCGGGATTCGGCGGGCAGACCGACTTCGTGGTCGGAGCGTTGCACTCACCCGGTGGCCGGGCGATCATCGCGCTGCCGTCTTGGCATCCGAAGGCCGACGTTTCGACGGTCGTGCCCCGGCTGGCCGGGCCGGTGACGTCGTTCCAGCACAGCTTCCTGGTCAGTGAACACGGCGTCGCGACCGTCTGGGGCAACGATTCGAGCGAGCAGGCGCGGCAGATCATCGACCACGTCGCGCATCCGGCGGCCCGGGAAGAACTGGTGACGCGGGGAAGGGAACTGGGGTTCACGCTTTCGTAGGGTGAACGGACTTACCGGAACCCGGTGAAGGGACACGATCGTGTCCCTTCACCGGGTCGCAAACACGGAGGGCCGACCCGCGCCAACAGACCGGCCCCGTCAAACCCTGTGCCTAGAGCGTCAGACCAGCCAGCCGAGCACGTGAGCCAGGTGCGCGAGCAGACCCGAGATCAGGTCGTGGCCGTGGTGCACGTGCTGGGTGAACATCTGCATTGAGGGGCTCCTTGTTCGGATTTCGTGTTCGGTTTGTGCTCTCGCGAGGAGCGATCGAAGATTTTCACCGGGTTGGCAGCCTGTCAAAAAACGATTTCCCGAGCCCGCGGCCGGTCATGAATCTTCCCACGATAAACACGTAAGGCTTTCGTGTTTTCGGCGAGGGGTGGGCTTCGCAGGCGCTGACACTGTGGGTAGCGGGCACCGGGTAAGCCGATGTGGAGGTCAGGATTCCGCTACGGCAAGTGGGCGGGGCGTGACACGAACCGGTGATCCAACTGCCACTAATGGTGAGTCTGCGGGAATCACCGATACGGGTGACAAGACGAGGGCTGGAGCGGTCCGCTCACCACGGAAGCGGGTCCTCGCCGAGGATCCGGACTCCGTTCGCCGACGATCGCTTCACCGCGTCGAAGCCCTCGGCGATCATGTCCCGCTCGTAGTCGTTCATGACGTCGATGAGCGGAGCGCCCGCGGCGGCCTTGGCCAACGCCGCGGAGAGTGCCGCCGCGTCGCGCAGCGCCATGTTCGCTCCGGCACCCGCCGCCGGGCTCATCGCGTGGACGGCGTCGCCGAGCAGGGTGACGTTGGAGCTCTCCCAGGGGGATACGGGAACACTGCCGCGCACCGTGATCGGATAGAGGGTCGAGGTGTCCCATCCCCCGACGATGTGGCGGATCAGGGGATGCCAACCGGCGATCTGCCCGAGAACGATTTCACGCAACCGTCCACCGGAGGCCGCGAGCAGTTCGCCGTCGGCAACTCGCTGCGCAGCCGGGGTGTCAGGGGAACCCGGCCGTAGATCAACCGCGTGCCGGAGTCGACCACGCGGGCGTGGGGGAGCCGCTGAGGCCGGATCACCGACCCGACCCCGTCCGCGGCGACCAGCACCGTGCCGTGCGCGGTCCCGCCGTCTTCGAAGAAGGCCGTCCCCGGTGGAATCGTGGCCGACACGCCGCCTGTCGAACTGGACGACCTCGTCCAGGCCATCCAGGAGTATCCGCCGCACCACGCGCCGGTCGATGACGACGTGTGCCGGCATGACGTCTTCAGCGGCTGGATTCCTGGCCAATTCGAACACGCCGGCCGGGCGCAAGTGCTCGTCGAAGCCGTTCACCCTGGCTGCCGGACGGTCCGCCAGTGCTCCGAGCAGGGCGAACAGATTCGGCGGCAGGCAGGCGGCGAGCGCCCGCCGGCCGTTCTCGTCGATGTGGAGACGATGCCCCTGTGCCGGCGCCGCAGGGGAGACGTCGCGCTCGTACACGGCGACGCTGATCCCCGCGCGACGCAAACCCTTGGCCAGGCAGAGCCCGCCGAGACCCGCGCCGATCACGATCACATGCGGGCCGGCATGGTGCCGAGCAGGGACAACTGAAGAAAAGGGTGTCAAGACAGACCTCGCCGGAGTCGAAACGCCGCTCCCACCTCCCTGCCGCGGCGCGGCGGGGAACCGATCAGCGAGGCCAAAGCCCTTGAGAACTCAGTGAGCCCTCCGGTGAGGAGACATGAGTACTGTAACAGGCTCGTGCAACGGCTCATCCAGCGTCCATTTAGGACAGTGGGCGCCAAGGACCGGTGGAGGGAATAGATGTCCTGGAACGGCTGGGAAGGTGAAATCTGGACCCGGTACGCCGATCGGTACAACGCGATGGCAGAAGGGTTCAACGAGGCCTTGTTCGCCGCGGCCTCGATCGGTGCGGGTGATCGAGTCCTCGACATCGGTTGCGGTACCGGACAGACCACGCTGCTCGCTGCCGAGCAGGCGGTGCGTGGTCAGGTCGTCGGCGTCGATCTGTCGGACTCGATGCTGGCCCGGGCGCGGGCGGACGCGGCGGAGCGAGGGCTGGCCAACGTCGAGTTCGTCCGGGCCGACGCCCAGGTACATCTGTTTCCCGAGGCCGGTTTCGACGTGGCGATCAGCCGATCCGCGCTCATGCTGTTCGCGGATCCCGCGGCGGGCTTCGGCAACCTCGCCCGAAGTCTCCGGCCGGGTGGCAGACTGGTTTTCACCTGCCCGCAGGGGCCGGATCCCGACAGTGACTATTCCCGGGTGACCGCCCCGCTGCGTCCTTTTCTGCGGCGGTTGTCGCCCGCGCAGCAAGGCATTGGCTCACTCAACGACTTGACACGTATCCGCACGCTGCTCTCAGAAGCAGCCTTCGACGAGGTCAGCATTGTTTCGGTCGAGGCGCCCATCCTGCTCGGCCGGGACGCGGCCGACGCGACGGAGTTCCTGTTCGCCACCGGCCCTGTCCGGTACAACCTCGAGGGCGTGGATCAGCACGTCATCGACCTGCTCCGCAGTGAAGTCCAAGCCGGTTTCAGCCGGTTCGAATCCTCCGCCGGAGTCCGGCTTCGTCGCACCGACCGCCTGGTCTCGGCGTCGAGGAGGCGGAACCCCCACGGCTGACGACGGCCCTGCCTCAGCCGCCGATCCGCGACGAGGGGTGGATGGGTGCGCCCCATTCGTAGAGTTCCAGGGGCACGGTTTTGATCGTCCGGGCCTTGGGATCGAGATACCGGCAGGAAATGCCGGGTACGTGGATCCATTGGCCCGCGATCGACGACCCGGACGGCCTTCGCTTGGTCGAGCTGAATTCGAAGCGCAGGTGCTCGGGCATGTCGCAGGCCACGTATTCGGTGCTGTTCTGATGACGTAGCACGGACTCGACGTGGTCGCGGACTATCGGCCCGGAGGTGAGGGCCGCGTTGTAGGAGATGGTGCCCTGTTCGTTGCGGCCGTCGGAAATCCCGTTGCCCTGGAATTTGATGTTGCGCAGGACGTAGTCGTACTTTTCGCCGAGAAAGGTGACCGTGCAGGTCAGGGTGGTGGTGCGACCCGGATCGAGCGTGGGGCAGGACGGGCGCGCGCCGGGGTCGACGCGATTGGCGAAACGGGTCACTTTTTCCAGTGCTTCCCAGCCGATCCGCTCCCGCAGGGGCTTGGAGTCCGCGGGTTTGGGCGGCAGGCCTCCGAGGTCCGGCTCTGGGTAAGCAGCCGGGACCGTGCCCTGGCGCAACGACGAAAGGTCGACCGGCGGCGCCGTGCTCGTGGGCGCTGTGCTCGTCGGAGACGACGGTGTCGACGGACGCGTGGTCGGCGGGGAAGCGGTGGGGGTGCTGCACGCGGCGACGAGCAGGAGTACTGCTGATCCCACGGTGGCTTTCACGCCAGCACGAGTCACGCCGGTCATCTCCGATCCGCCAAGCCGATGACCAGGTCCCCCGGTCCCGTTCAGGACGAAAGCTAGCACCGAAAACTGTCGCGGCGTCACGGGAGAAATACCGTTCCCGGGTGTCGGTCGTTGTGCCGTCGAGGCACCGTCCTGGATCGCCGGCCTCAGTCGATGAGGACGTTCTTGTAGAACAGGTTCGCGTAGCGGTTGATGTTCTCCATGCTGCTGCGCGACCCGAACCCCAAGTACAACCGGGTTTCCCCGGCCAGGCTCCGGTAGATCCCGAGGCCTTCCGGCTCTCGGAACACCAGTGACTGTCCCGCCTTGGTCAGTGCGCGGCTCTTCACCTTGCCGGTGTTCATGTCGATGCACGTGACGTAGGAGTTGATGTCGGCGGGGTTCTCGTGCCCCGTACCATCCAATGTGTACAGATATTGGCCGTAGATGGTGTATCCCTGGAACGTCACCGGTGTGTCGGCCAGCGCGGGCTGCGCGAAGTGCGCCAGCGGCGCGCTGAAATCGCCGGCGGCGGCGGACGCGAGCGGATAGACGCTGATGAACATCTTGCCGCTTTCCTTGCGGCGTACCGCGATCCGCTTGTTGATCGGGTCGGTCGCGCAGGTGATCGTGTCGCTCCCGGTGAGGAACTTCTTCACCGACGGCGTGCCGCCGTTGACGAACTTGAACCGGGCCAGCGCCGTCCCGCGTCCGTCGCCGGTGGGCCCGTCCGAATCGCATTCCATCCAGATGTAGGAGTCGCTGCCCACCGGCTCGACGCCGATCGACACACCGTGCCCGGCGTTGTTGAGATGCATGGAGCCCTGGATCTCCCCGGAGAAGTTGACCTGGGTGATGCACAGGTCGTCCCCGGTCCCGCCGTTGCGGGCGTTCACGATGAAGATGCGCACGTTCTGGTTGTCGAAGGCGAATCCCTGCATCACGTGGTGCGACTCGTGGAGGATCTTGCTGCGGAACTCGTCGTAGGACGGTTCGGTGAGGTCGAAACGCTTGGACGTCGGCAGCGCGGTGATCGCGGCCGAAGCCGGTCCGGCGAACAACGCGCCGGTGCCGAGAAGTGCCGTCGTCGCGGCGAGACCGCCGCCGGTGCGCAGCAGTGAACGTCGAGAGAACGTGGATCCGGCCAGATCCGGATGCGCCTGCTCGGACATGACTCTCGCCTTCGTCGGGTTACGCGGTCCGATCGAAGGTCCTTGAAGCTCGTACAAGACTCGTACAAAGGTTGCTTCCGCTTGATCAATCTCATCTCGGCGCATGTCGTGACCGGGTGATGGGCATTTCGGTGGCGAGAGCGATCAAGAACGGCAGAAGGGGAGAACGATGACCACTCGTACGAATATCCGCCGGAGCGCCGCTGTCCTGCTCGTCGCCGGAGCGGCGGCCGGTGCCACGGCGCTGACCACCGGTACCGCGGCCGCGATGCCCACCGACTTCCACTGCACGTCGGGTCAGATCACCAGTCAGCTCGTGTACGGCGGGGCCGGTGCCGGTGGGCGGGACGCGGCCATCCAGTTCACCGCGAAGGCGGGCGAGACCTGCACGCTGCCGGGCTCGCTGCCCCTCGAACTCGTCGGCGCCCGTGACGTGATGCTGTCCTCCGACGCCGCGCCCGACGCTCCGTCGGTCGAGATCAGTGACGGTTCCTCGGCTTACATCCCGCTGCACTGGTCCGCGATCGGCTCGCCCGGGCAGCAGGAGACGCCGCTGGCCATCACGGCCACCGCGCCCCAGGAGACCAGCCCGCGTGGCGACACGAGTGACCCGCGGATCACGCTGCCGTGGAACTTCGGCGCGGTCAACGCCGCCCCTGAGAGCCACACCATCCGTACCGGGGCGACGACGGCAGGCACCGCGCCCACCGTCTGACCCCGCACTCACGCGCCCGGAACCTGGTTCCAGGCTGATTGCGGCCTCCGGAGTAAGCGGCTATCTTCACTGCGTCCGATATGTGGTCACACGTGTCCGGCCACCGCACGCCGCTGCTCCGAGGAGAGTGAACATGCCCGACCTGCCCATCCCGGACGAGGCGGCCGTAGTGAAGCCTGCGGCCGGGGTGAGCAGGTCGGCGTTCCGGCGTGTGCTGGCGGGAAGTACCGCCGGGGCCGTACTGGAGTGGTACGACTTCGCCCTTTACGGCATCCTCGCCGCGACCGTGCTCGGGCCGCTGTTCTTCCCCGGTGGCAACGCCGTCGCGCAGTTGCTGCTGGCTCTGGCCACCCAAGGACTGGGGTTCGTCGCGCGGCCGATCGGCGGCATCGTCTTCGGGCATCTCGGCGACCGCCTCGGCCGTAAACCCATGCTGGTCGTGACGTTCCTGTTGCTTGGCCTGTCCACGTCGGCCATCGGGTTGCTGCCCACGTACGCGCAGGCGGGCATCGGGGCGACGATCTCGCTCGTCGTCCTGCGTCTGGTCCAGGGTTTCGCGCTCGGTGGCGAGTTCGGTGCCGCCGTGCTGATGGTCAGCGAGTACGGAAGTCCCCGCCGCCGGGGGTTCTGGTCCGCCTGGCCGCAGGCGGGCGCCCCGCTCGGCACGGTACTGGCGACCGGGGTCGTGGGGTTGCTGACGATCACGCTGTCCAGCGGGCAGTT
Source organism: Amycolatopsis azurea DSM 43854 (assembly GCF_001995215.1). Classification (GTDB taxonomy): domain Bacteria; phylum Actinomycetota; class Actinomycetes; order Mycobacteriales; family Pseudonocardiaceae; genus Amycolatopsis; species Amycolatopsis azurea. The sequence continues at coordinate 13,954 of NZ_MUXN01000027.1, read as the reverse complement.
CGCACAGTGGGGCTGGCGCATCGGGTTCTTGCTCGCCGTCCCCCTGCTGATCATCGGCTTCTGGATCCGCCGCCGCATCGACGAATCGCCCGTGTTCCAGCAGGCGCGCGCACGCGCCGACTCCGCCGCGGCCGAACGGCCGAGGTCCAGCATCCTGGAAACACTCGCTCACCCTGGACCGGTCCTGCGCGGTCTCGGCGTGCGGCTGGGCGAGAACGTCGCGTTCTACGTGTACACCGTCTTCGTGGTGGCGTATGCGACGACTTCGTTCGGCTACACCAAATCCGACGTCCTCCTCGCGGTGACCGTCGGATCCCTGCTGCAGTTCGCGGGCATGCTGGCGGGCGGCCACTGGTCGGACGTGGTCGGACGGCGAATCGCGATGCTGGTCCCCGCCGCGGGACTGGCGGTCTGGGCGCCGTTGTTCTTCCTGATGGTCCAATCGGACAGCCTGCCGTTGCACTATGTCGGCGTGGGCGTCGGCGCGGCGCTGCACGGTCTCCTCGCCGGTCCGGAAGCGGCCTGGATCGCGGAACTCTTCCCGACCGAGCGCCGTTTCGCCGGCGCCTCACTCGTCTTCCAGGGCTCGTCGATCATCGCCGGCGCGCCCGCGCCCCTCATCGCCGTCTGGCTCGTCAAGAACCACGGGACCACCGCCGTCGTGCTGTACCTGGTCGCCACTATCGCGGTCACCCTCGTCGCCTTGCTGTTCAGCGCCGAAACCAAGGGGGCCGACTTCGGGTCCGTGCGCTGACGGCCCGCCCGGTGCCACGAGCACTGGGCGGCTTCGGGGTTGTCAGACTGCCGGCTGTGCGCCGGGAGTCTGTGGCGTCGAGGTGAAATCGGTTCGGTTGTTGTCGGTGTCCCGGCTCAGATGATTGCGGGACAGTGACAGACCCTGAGGAGGAATGCGTGCGGGTCCTCCTTCCTTCAGGCACGGCGTCCATCCGACCGTGTCGACCCGGCTGCCGTGAAGATTGTGCAGACTCACCGCCCCGCCCTTGGTGGGCATGAGATCATTGGAGTCGAGCACGGGGACGACGTAGGTCTGATCGTCGATCTCTCCAGCGAAGTTCAGCCCTGTCACGACCACGTACTGCCCGAGCGAATTCGCCGGTTGCACCACCGTGTCCTGGGGAAGAGTCACGGTCGCGGTAGTGATGCAGTTCGAGGAGTAGAACCGCAGTGTGAAGCCGGTGAGGTCCACGGGAACACTGCTGACGTTCCGCAGTTCGAGGAACTCGTCCGTTTCCCCGAACTGCCCCTTGAGGAGGATCTCGTTGATCACCACCGTGGTCGACACCTGGGGAACGAGGGCCCGGGCGTCCGACGGGGGTGCGGTGACGAGGGACAGGGCGAGCACGCCGCTGACGAGCTGTCGGATCATGGTTCCCCCTCTGCTGGTGGAGTGGCCGCGTTCCCATGCTGGGTGGGGGAGAAAGCGGCGCACAAGGGGCCATTTCCGCTTCGCACGTGGTGCGACACCCGTGTGTCGACCCGGCGAGGCGGGTGTTCACGACAGCGGAACCGCGTCGCGGTCGCGCGATCCGTCCACTGTGGATTCCGTGGCGTCGGAAGGGAGAAGCCGGAACAAGACCGTCGCGCTGATCATGCTGACGCCGCAGATCGCGGCCAGGTACCAGGTGATGCCGGTGGTCGAGCCGGTGGCGTTGAGTACCGCGGTGGCGATCATCGGGGCGAGTCCGCCGCCGAGGATCGCGCCGCCCTGCAGCAGCAGAGACATGCCGGAGAACCGGACGTTGACCGGGAAGGTGTCCGCGATGATCGCGCCCTGCACGCAGTGGGTGATCGGGACGACCAGCCCCATGCCCGCCAGTGCGAGCATCGCGAGCCCGGCATTGCCGGTGTTCAGCAGCGGGAAGAACGCGAGGCACCACAGCAGGAGCGCGGCCGACCCGGCGACGAACATCGTGCGCCTGCCGTGCCGGTCGGCGATCCGGGTCCAGATCGGAATGGTGGCGAACCACAGCGCGGCCGATCCGGTCACCGACAGGATCAGGAACTGCCGGTCGTAGTGAAGGTTCTGGGTTCCGTAGGACAGGGTGAAGACCATGAACACGTAGGCGACCGCCGAGTTCGCCACGCCGACCAGCAGGGTCAGCGCGAGCCTGCCGAAGCCGACCTTGAATGCCGCGCCGAGCGGGAACCGGACCACCTTGTCGTTCCGGGCAACCTGCTCGAACGACGGTGATTCGGTGATCCGCAGCCGGATCAGCAGGCCGATCGCGACCAGCACGAAGCTCAGGAGGAACGGGATCCGCCATCCCCACTCGGCGAACGCGCTCGCGGGCATCACCGCGCTGCTGCCGAGGAACAGCAGATTCGCCAGCACCAGACCGGCCGGGGTGCCCATCTGCGGGAATCCGGCGTACCGGTTCCGCTGGTCGGCAGGCGCGTGTTCCATCGACATCAGGGTCGCTCCCGCGCCTTCGCCGCCGAGCCCGATGCCCTGCACGATCCGCATCGCGACCAGCAGGATCGGCGCCCAGATACCGATCGCCTGGTAGTTCGGGATCAATCCGATCAACGTGGAGCCGACGCCCATCAGCATCAGCGACACCACCAGCGTGGACTTGCGGCCGATCCGGTCTCCGAAGTGACCGAACACCAGACCGCCGAGCGGCCGCGCGATGAACCCGACGGCGAAGGTGCTGAACGCGGCAAGGGTGCCGACCGCGGGGCTGAGCGAGGGGAAGAACTGTTTGTTGAAGATCAGCGCGGACGCGGTGCCGTAGAGGAAGAAGTCGTACCACTCCAGGGTGGTTCCGGCGAGGGTGGCGGCGGCGATCTTGCGGGGCGCGGGTGCGTTCATCTGCGAAAACCCAATCGAGTCGGGCGACAGCCGATCGCGGCTGCTGACGATTGCGCAGAAGCCTGACACCGTGAGGCATACGCCACAAATGCCGAATCGACGACCTGGCATGCCCAAATGGGCATACCTGATTTCGTCGCGTGTCGCCCAGCTGAGGCAGATGGCGCTGCAGGTATGCGTGTCCGGGTATATCTGAGGCGCGGATACGCATTTGTTTCGCATGGGGTGGCCGGTCAGAGTGATCGACATGACGCAGTCAGCGCGATGGATCCGCAACTTCGTGGACGGTGAGTTCGCCGAGCCGGACGGACCGGGCTTCCCGGCGATCGATCCGGCCACCGGCGCGGAGTTCGCCCGGGTGCACGAGGCAGGCCGGGAGCTGGTGCACCGCGCGGTCACCGGCGCACGCGCGGCCTTGCACGACGGCTGGGCGGACACGCCGGTGGGGGAGCGGACCGCGTTGCTGCGCCGGGCGGCCGACAGGATCGAAGCCCGGTTCGAGGAGTTCGTCGCGGCCGAGGTCGCGGACACCGGAAAGCCGGTCACCCAGGCCCGCGAACTGGACGTGGCCCGCGCGGTGGCGAACTTCCGCACGTTCGCCGACGTGATCGCGGCCGCCGGCCAGGAATCGTTCGTCACCGACCTGCCCGGTGGGGCGCGGGCGCTGAACTACGCGGTGCGCAAGCCGCTCGGCGTGGTCGCGGTGATCGTGCCGTGGAACCTGCCGTTGCTGCTGCTGACCTGGAAGGTCGCGCCCGCGCTCGGCTGCGGCAACGCGGTCGTGGTCAAGCCGAGCGACCAGACCCCTTCCACCGCGACCCTCCTGGCCGAGGTACTGGCCGAGGCCGGATTGCCCGCGGGTGCCTACAACGTGGTGCACGGGTTCGGCGCCGACTCGGCGGGGCAGTTCCTGACCGAGCATCCCGGCATCGACGGGGTGACCTTCACCGGCTCGACGGCCACGGGAACCCAGGTGATGCGCACGGTCGCACCCCGGGTCCGGCCGGTGTCGTTCGAGCTCGGCGGGAAGAACGCCGCCATCGTGTTCGAGGACGCCGATCTCGAGGAGACGCTGGCAGGGCTGACCAGGTCGGTGTTCGCGAACACCGGGCAGGTGTGCCTGTGCACGGAGCGGGTGTACGTGCAGAGAGCGGTGTTCGACGACCTGGCGGCCGGACTGGTGGAGCGGGCGCGCGAGCTGCGGCTCGGCGACCCCCTGGCGGAGGGGACCACCACAGGCCCGCTGATCTCGCAGGAGCACCGGCGCAAGGTGCTCGACTACCTCGCGCTGGCCGAGCAGGCCGGAGCGAAAACCCTGACCGGTGGCGGAATCCCCGAGCTCGGGCCGCAACTCGACGGCGGCTCGTGGCTGGAGCCGACCCTGTGGACCGGCCTGACCAACAAGGACCGGCCGGTGCGCGAGGAGATCTTCGGTCCGGTGGCCGCGCTGATCCCCTTCGACACCGAGGACGAGGCGATCGCGCTGGCCAACGACACCGAATACGGGCTCGCGTCCTCGATCTGGACCGAAGACCTGCGCCGGGGACACCGGGTCGCGCAGGCCATGCACGTCGGGATGTCCTGGGTGAACACCTGGTTCCTGCGCGACCTGCGCTCGCCGTTCGGCGGGATGGGGCTTTCCGGGATCGGCAGGGAGGGCGGCGCGTCTTCGCTGCACTTCTACACCGAGCCGACGAATGTGTGCGTGCGCCTGTGACCGCGGAGATCTCGGCGCTCGCCGAGCGACTGGACACCGCACAGATCACGTGCGCGGACACCCCGAGCCTCGCCGACGACCACGAGATCGGCCTCGCTGACGCGTACGCGATCCAGGCCGAGTTGGTGGCCCGCCGGGAGGCTCGTGGCGAGCGGGTGCTCGGAGTGAAACTGGGGCTGACCAGCGAGGCGAAGATGGCGCAGATGGGCGTGTCCGAGGTGATCGCCGGCAGGCTCACCGACGCGATGCTGGTTGCCGACGGCGGCGAGGTCTCGCTGGCGCGCTTCATCCATCCGAAGGTGGAGCCGGAGGTCGCCTACCGGCTGGCCCGCGATGTCGACCTCGCCGACCCCGCGTTCGACGTGGAGTCCGCCGTGGACGCGATGGCCCCGGCGATCGAGATCATCGACTCCCGGTACCGGGATTTCCGGTTCACCCATACCGATGTGGTCGCGGACAACACCTCGGCGGCCGGGTACTCGCTCGGTCCGTGGCGCCCGTTCGGCGAGGCCGCGAACCGGGCGGTGCGGCTGCGATCCGGGGACCGCGAGGTGATCGGCTCGACAGCGGCGATCCTCGGCGATCCGGCACGCGCGCTGCACGCACTGGTCGAGCTGTGCCGGAAACGGGACATCCCGTTGCGGGCGGGGCAGGTCGTGCTCGCCGGGGCGGCGACCGAAGCGGTGCCGTTCGCGCCCGGCGTCGCCGAGGTCGACATCGCCGGGCTCGGCAGGGTCTCGGTACGGGGGCTGGCATGAGCGGCCGGGTGATTCCGGGGCTGGCCAAGCCGAGGGGTCGGTTCCCGCATGTGAAGGTCTCGGGGGACCTGATTTTCGTGTCCGGCACGAGCTCTCGACGTCCGGACAACACGTTCGCCGGGGTCGAGGTGAACGAACTCGGTACCACGAACCTCGACATCCGGGCGCAGACCCGCGCGGTGATCGAGAACATCCGCGGCATCCTGCGTGAGGTCGGCGCCGACCTCACCGACATCACGCAGATCACCACCTTCCTCGTTTCGATGAACGATTTCGGCGGCTACAACGAGATCTACGGCGAATACTTCGACGAAACCGGTCCTGCCCGCACCACGGTCGCGGTGCATCAGCTGCCGCATCCGCATCTGCTGATCGAGATCCAGGCGATCGCCCATCTACCGAAAGACACGGAGGTTCCGCGATGACCGGCATTCCCGAGGTCGTCAATTTCCAGGCCTGGATCGCCGAGCACGAGCATCTGCTCAAGCCACCGGTGAACAACCGGACCATGGCGCTCGGCAACGATTTCATCGTGCAGATCGTCGGTGGACCGAACCAGCGCACCGACTTCCACGTGGACCCCTATGAAGAATGGTTCTACCAGCTCAAGGGCTCCATGCACGTGAACATCATGACCGGCGAAGGCCAGAAGACCATCCACATCACCGAAGGCGACACCTGGCTGCTGCCGGGCGACATCCCGCACTCGCCGCAGCGCCCGGAGGCGGACTCGATCGGCTTGGTCATCGAACGCGTCCGCGAGGAGGGAACGCTGGAGAAGTTCCAGTGGTACTGCCCCGAATGCGCCTCGCTGGTGCACGAGGTGGAACTCCAGGTGCGCGACATCGTCGAGGACCTGCCGCCGGTCTTCACCGCCTTCTACGGCGACGAGCAGGCCCGCACCTGCGGCGGCTGCGGCGCCCTGCACCCCGGGAAGGGCTGAGATGTCCGGCCTGATCGACATCCACACGCATTACGTGCCGAACGGCTGGCCGGACCTGCGCGCGGACGCCGGACCGGACGCGCCGTGGCTGCGCGCGGAGACCGAGTCCGAGGCGATGATCATGATGGGGGACAAGGAGTTCCGCCGGATCGGCGCGGACTGCTGGCACGCGGAGACCCGACTGCTGGACATGGACGCCGACGGCGTTCGCACCCAGGTGGTCTCCCCGACGCCCGCGTTCTTCAACTACGGCCGGACCGGCGAGCAGGCGGGCCGGATCGCCCGGATCTTCAACGACCTGGCGCTGGAGATCGTCGCACCGGCTCCGGACCGGCTGATCCCGTTTTGCCAGGTTCCGCTGCAGGACCCCGACGCCGCGTGCCGCGAACTGGAACGCTGCCTGGCCGCGGGGCACCGAGGGGTGGAGGTCGGCAACCACGTCGGCGACCGGGATCTGGACAGCGCCGGAGTGGAAACCTTCCTCCAGCACTGTGCGTCGCTCGGGGTCCCGGTGTTCGTACACCCGTGGGACATGGCCGAGTCACCCCGGCTGGACCGATGGATGGCGCGGTGGCTGACCGCGATGCCCGCCGAAACCCATCTGTCGATCCTGGCGCTGGTGCTCGGCGGGGTCTTCGACCGGATCGACCCGAGCCTGAAGATCTGCTTCGCGCACGGCGGCGGGTCGTTCGCGTTCTGGCTCGGCCGGATGGAGAACGCCTGGCATCGGCGAAACGACGTGATCGGCACCTCGGAGTTCCCGCCGTCGCACTACCTCGACCGGTTCCACGTCGACTCGGTGGTCTTCGACGAGCGGGCGCTGCGGCTGCTCGTGGACACTCTCGGCGCCGAGCACGTGATGGTCGGGAGCGACTACCCGTACCCGCTCGGTGAACGCCCGGTCGGCGAGGTGGTGCGCAAAAGCGGCTTCCTGAACGAGACCGAGAGGCAGCTGATCACCAGCGGGAACGCCGAACGCTTCCTGTCACTGTCGTGATCGGACAGTCCTAATGGGACATTCCGGTGGCGACTTCGGTCAGGCTGCGGATCAGCGCGTCCACCGACGGGCTGAGCGTGCGCTGGGCGGGCAGGGTGAGTCCGACGCTGTGCCCGATCGGCTCCAGAGCCAGCGCGACCCTGGTGATCCTCGGATCGTCCTTGGTGATCAGGCTGGGCAGGGCGGCGATCACGTCGGTCTCCAGCAGCAGCTGCCGCACGGTGAGGAACGAGGTGGTCTCCACCCGGTTCGCGGGCAGCGGGAAGCCGTTCCGGGTGAACAACTGCTCCAGCTCACGGCGCAGCGCGGTCTCCGCTCCGGGCAGGATCCACGGATACCCCGCGAGGTCGGCCAGCTCGACGCCGGTCGCGCCGGCCAGCGGATGCGCGGTGCGCACCACCAGGTCCACCGACTCGTCGTACAGTTTGCGCCGCTCGATCCGCTCGTCCGAAGGCGCCGTCAGCCTGCCGATGATCAGGTCGACCCGGCCCGCCTCCAACTCCACCAGCAGGGCTTCGGGAGAACCCTCCCGGACCACGACGGTCAGGTACGGCCGCTCGGTCTTGATCGCCGCGATCGCACGCGGCAGCAACATGTTCGACCCCGCGAGATGGGTGCCGACCACCACCGTGCCGCGCTCCGCGTCGGCCAGCTCGGCGACGTGCCGCCCGGCCTGCTCAAGCTGCGCGAGCACCGCGCGGGCGTGCCCGGTGAACGCCTCGCCGAACACGGTCGGGGTGATGCCGCGCGGGCCGCGTTCGAACAACCGCACGTCGAGGATCTCTTCGAGTTCGTGCAGGCTCCGGGTCGCCACCGGCTGCGTCACGTGCAACTCGGCGGCCGCCCCGACCACGGTGCCCTGCCTGGCCAGCGCGTCGAGCAGGACGAGATGGCGGAACTTCAGTCGGCCGTCCAGCAGACGAGGCAAGATCACCAGCCGATCCTACCCACGAGGTGCGTATGACCACGCTTGTCCGAACCGGACCGATTCGCTACGCCACAGCGGCGCGGTTCGGGCTGCCTGTCACCGTTTCGCGGCAGACGTCGTCCAGCGGGGAGATCAGCCCGCAACCACCGTCCCGGCTGGACCGGGTGATGGGGCCACCGCGCGATCGCCTCCCGCAGGGTGAGGACTGCCTCAACCTGACGATCAGTACCCCGGGCCTGGACACCGGACGCAGGCCGGTGCTGGTGTGGCTGCACGGCGGCGGATTCTCCAGCGGTGGCGGGTTGCTGGAGTGGTACGACGGCGGCGCGCTGGCGGCCGAGGGCGACCTGGTGGTGGTCGGCGTCAACTACCGCCTCGGCGCGCTCGGCTACCTGTATCTGGACGGGGTCAGCCCCGGCAACCTCGGACTGGCGGATCAGCTCGGGGCGCTGCGCTGGGTGCGGGCCAACATCGAGGCCTACGGCGGCGACCCGGACAACGTGACGGTCGCCGGGCAGTCGGCGGGCGGCATCTCCATCCGGCTGCTGATGGACCTGCCCGAGGCACGCGGCCTGTTCCGGCGGGCGATCCTGCAGAGCGCTCCGCTCGGCCTCGCCACCCGGCCACCCGAGCACGCGGCCAGGCTCGGCCGGGTGTTCGCCGACGCGCTCGGCACCGACCCGCACACGGCGGGCCTGACGGAAATCCTTGCCGCGCACAAGGAAACCGCGCTGACCAACCTGCGGCTCACCGGCGACGCGATGGAACCCGCGTTCCTTCCGGTGGACACCCTGGACAAGGAGTCCTTCGCGGGCAACGTGCGCGACCTCGACGTGCTCTACGGCTGGAACGCCGACGACATGACCGCGTTTTCCGGCGTCGTCGGCACCGACGAGATCTACGCCGAACCGCTGGCCGCTTTCGGCGACCGTCTGCGCTCAGCCGGCGCCGGTGTCTGGTCGTATCGCCTGGACTGGCGGCCCGAGGGTTCCGAGTTCGGCGCCACCCACTGCCTGGAACTGCCGCTGCTGCTCGGCACCCAGCGGGCGTGGCAGGACAGCCCGATGCTCGGCAAGGTTCCGTGGTCCGAAGTCGACGCATTCGGCGCCGCCCTCCGCACCGTCTGGGCGACCTTCGCCCGCACCGGCACCCTTGACCCGGCTCCGGTCGCGGGCCACCCCATCCGGTTCGGTCCAACTGTGGACGGCTAAGGGCGATCGGTGGGTAGCCGTCCGGAGACGTCGATCAGGAAGTCGGCCTCCGCGAGGAGCGTTTCCCGGGTCAGTGGCCGTTGTCCGCCGGTGCGGAGGGTTCCTCGTTCGCGGTAGACGGGCCAGTGGGCGAGGCGCGTTTCGGCACGCAGCCAGTCGCGTATGTCCTGGGTGAGCAGTTCCGCGGCCCGTTCGCGGTCGGCCGCGCGGACCTTCACCGCCCCGTCGAAGTCCCGGTCGTCCAGGTAGTCGACGCCGACGAAGTCGTGATCGCGGTACCTGAACTCCACGCACCGGACGATCGCCGCTTCCTCGAGCGGCCGTTCGAGGCTCACGGGGTCCACCCCGAAACCCGGTGACGTCTTGCTGTGCTCGCCGTGGAACGTGCCGGCCACCTCGGTCGCGAAGCCCGCCATCCAATGCTGGCGCTCCCGACGGCCGCTCATTTTGGACGCGACGATCAGCACGACGGCGAGGAGCCCGGCCCCGGCCACGAGCATGAGGATCGCGCCGATCACCGTCGCGACCGGCGAATCGGCATGGAGCGCCGAGACCATCCCGAATACCTTCCCTCGCCGTTCAGAAATCCAGGTCGTTCTTGGTCTCTTGATCGGACTGCTCCTGGCCGCGGTCACCGTGGTCCACGGCCTTCTTGCTGTCCTCTTGCGGCATTCGATCATCACGACGTCGCGCTAGCGGATGATGCTGAAGCCGGAGCCGTTGCGTGCAGGTCTTCGGTGTGCCGCAGAAGGTTCGGCGGCACACCGCGGCCTGTTACTCGGTGGCGCGGAGTTCGATGTTTTCTCGCTGGGCGTCGTGGAGCTGGTCTTCGAGGGTGACGATGCGGCAGGCGGCGTCGATGCCGGTGCCCTGATCGACCAGTTCCCGTACTCGTGCCGCGAGGCGGAGTTGGTGCCGCGAGTAGCGGCGGTGTCCGCCGGTGGAGCGTTGCGGGGTGAGGAATCCGGCTTCGTCGAGGCTGCGCAGGAACCCTTGTGTGGCGCCGAGCATCTCGGCGGCCCGGCCCATGGTGTAGGCGGGGTAGTGGTCGTCGTCGAATTTGTCGGGCCCGCCCGGCTGGGGGGCGGGGGTGTCTCGTTGGTCTGGGTTCATGCCACCTCCACATCACAAGGGACCCCGGGTGCCATGTGCGGCGCCCGGGGTCCCAAGGGTTGGGTTTCACCATTGTCAGCCGGCGTGTAGGCCGGTTTCCTGTATCCGCGGTGTCCGTCCGAGAGGCGGACGATGCGGAGATCGCTTATTCGTAACCGAGAACCACCTTCCAATCTGATGGGACTGCGGTACCCGCGCGGCATAACTACGTTGCCGCTGCGGGCGATCCAATGATGAGACGCTTCCCGTCCTTTTTTCTGTGTTTCCTTACCGTGTACTACTTGTACTGCTACTTCGGGTACTGCTGCGATCGTCACCGGCTGGGACCCTTCCGCTGATCGGCCCCAGCACGCGTCACGCCGCTGGCCACTGCCCGGGGCCCTGACCGTGATCGGCTCCGGCCACCTGACCGGTGTTCACCATCTGATCGTGCATCTACTGACTTCGTACTGCGGTACAACACTTCCGCAGGCCGGGCGCACTGTGCGCCACCTGCGTCCTGCACTCACTGCGCCGGGACCGTCTTGCCTACTGCGTCTTCACTGCCCGGTCCCGGGATACTGCTGCGGTCATCAGCCGAAACCTGTCCGTTGCTTTGGCTTCGTCCTGCCTGACCGTCTTGTCTCACCTCACGGGTAGTTACGTCATCTCCCGCGCCTGCTTGACGTTGTCTCTCTCGGTACGGACAGAACAGTACACATACCCGCGATCGAATGTCTACCCCCGTCGTCTTAGATTTTCTATGCCACCTGATGCGGTGGCGGTCTGGCCGATGACCGCGACGATGAGAGAGGTTTGCCCGATGAGCGACGACGCCGTGCTGCAGGACCCGTTCGGCCTGGCCGGGGTGCTCGACCACCGCCACTACGCTCAGCGCCTGGCCGAACTGCTCGAGCGGGGCAAGACGGTTCCGCCGCTGGCGGTGCTCTCGGCGGAGGAGGCTTACGCCGCGGCCGAGCTGCTGGGCCAGTACGCCCTGCTCAACCCCACAGCCGGGTTGAACCAGCTGGCCGCCACCCTGGCCGGACGCCTCTACGCACGTCTGGGCGCCTGACATCAGGCCGTCGGCCACTCCACCGGATCGTCCGAGTGGATGGTTGGCGTCCACCCGGAGGGGTGTACCACCGCCGGCGTGTGCCTTGAACAGTGAGGGCGGCGACGGAAGGCAGCGCCCGTGGAACGAGTCCACGGAGGGCCGGCCGACCAGCACCGGTGGTCGATGAGTCTGCGAGGCATGGAGGTGCCCGCGCTGGTGCAGGTACGGCGATGGGCCTCGCGGACACTGGGGGCGGTCGGCGACGCACAGGTGGCCGATGTGCAGCTGGTGGCGACCCAACTCATCCCCAACGCCTATGACCACGAAGACGGGTCCCTGCGGATCGAGATGAGCTACACGCCGGTGGTGTGCCGGATCCGTATCGAGGTCGACGACCTGATCCGGCGCGACACCGCCGGACTTCGGGGTCGCGGCATGGTCCTCATCGGCCGCCTCGCTGACACCTAGGGCATACAGACTCACCCCGACGCCGGGACCAAAACGGTCTTAGCGAAGCTCTCCCGCACCGGAGCGGACCGCATCCCTTGCCGCGACGCCCACAGTGATCCAACGATCGACGCAGGCGCGAAGTCCGGAAGCCCGATTTGAATCAGTTACGTCAATCATGGTTCTTCAACATCGTGAATATCTGAGCAATAAAAAGAAGTCCGAAGCTGCCGAGAAAGATGCTAATTCCAGTCTTGAAGTTTGGCAACCGTGTCGGGTCTCTCAACGCACTGAGGCCACCTGGGTAATTGATTACAGGGATCACGATGATCGCAATGCCGATAAGGGCACCCAACATGCCGACGGCTATCATGACTTTGACCCATGGCGGGGCGCGCGACGGGTCGTTCGGTGATAACACATTTTGAACATCACCGATATTAATGTTTCCCCTGCCTTCGTGGCGTGCGTACACCCCCACTACATTGGTAATCTCGTTGCGGCCGCCGAGTCTGTCCAAGCCGCTGATAATTGCGCTTAGGTCACGGCGGAACTGGGGGTCCTGCTGCGCCTGATGCGCAACCGCGCCGGCAATCTCCTTCTGTCTATTCAAGCTGGGGTCTCGCGCCAGATCCCTGGCCGAATCCCGGTGAAACTTCCTGCCAATGCGACCAAGGAGTGCATCCAACCCGCCATCGAACCTCCGGTCCACAGCCCTGCCCGCCGCCCTGGCGGCCGCTAGAGCCAGGTAGCCCAAGATTACGTCGATCATGACGACCCTCCGATCAAGACATCGACATTACGCTGCCCCGAACTGGCTCAATAGAGTCCAAGGACCTCGGTCCACCCACCAAAGACGCACTTCGGCAACTTTATACAACGGCTCCCGCGATCACACTGCGCTCTCATTCGAATAATCCATCCTATGTGCATAGGATCCACCATCAGAGATGACCCATTGCTGACGCGTTTTGACCACACAACATTCCAACTCGCTCTACCTTTTCGCCCTCCGCAGCGTCCGCATGGTCGCCAGTCCGGCTCAAACACGTGCGATGTCCGGATCAGGGTATGCACCGCCCCGACTTGGTTCCATGGCGACCATGCGGCACTTCGGCGATCAAACACTTACAGCTCAACCGCCCGGGCCGCGCCGTAGCGCGGCATCCGTGCATACGCGCGCGGTCTATTGGGTGCCACCAGCGGGGACGAACGGCCATATCTCGGCCGAAGCCGCCGGTGACGCCCGCACACTCCCTCAGAGGAGGCGATGGCCGCGTTCGCCGCCTATCGGAAGTTCGAACAGGAGCTGTTCGAGGCCGGCGACTTCGTCGCCAGCGAGGGCCTCAGCCACCCCGCGGTCAGCACAACGGTCCACAGGACCCCGGACCGCGTGGTGGGCAACGGGCGGGCCGTTCGCCGACCTCAAGGAGGTCCTGACGAGCTACGCGGTGATCGACGTCGCGAGCCACGAGCGCGCGCCGAGATCGTCGCGTGCATCGTCGACACGCCGAGCGGGCCGATCGACCCAGCCGGTCGGCCACCTCGCGCACGGTGTGCGTGATCTTCTCGTTGGCCTCGCCCGCCTCTCCGGCGAAGCGGGGGTTGGTGCGCCGGAAGTCCTTCTCGCTCAGCGTGGAGCGGTTAAGGATGCCGGTCAGGAACCCCCGCCCCAGCGGCGAGTACGGCGGCGGCTCCATGACTGCTTCGAACCCCGGGACTGACCCCGAGGGCGCAAACCAGACGATGCCCGCACATGCTGGCCGTCGACGAGTACGCCGTCTAAGAACCCGCGGTGCCTCGAAGCCGTCAAGCATCCGAGGGGCCAACCGCTTTGCGGAGACGGTGTCGTGGAGTCAGGCGGCGCTGGGTGGAGGCGAGCCGCTGCGCCAGCGTCCGGGCGGTGCCGCGGACTCCGGTCGGTAGGCATGACGTGGTTCATTGGCACCTAAGAGCGTGTCTTACGTGGTG
>NZ_MUXN01000026.1 GCF_001995215.1 Amycolatopsis azurea DSM 43854 | reverse complement strand
ACCGCCGCGCTTTCCCCGCATCTCATGCGGGGAAAGCGCCCTTCAGCCGCTTCTAACGTGCCCGATCCTTACTTGCCGAAGCCGGCCTTCCGGAGCGCGTCCGCCATGGCGCCGCCGCCGGAGTTCCCGCCCCGGTCCCGGCCACCCCGATTACCGCCGCCCTGGCGCTGACCGCCACCGCCCTGACGCTGACCGCCCTGGCCGCGGTCACGACCGCCGCCGCCCTGCTCGCGAGCGGGTTTGCCGGGCTCGTCGTCCAGGCGCAGCGTCAGCGAGATCCGCTTGCGCGGCACGTCGACTTCCAGCACCTTCACCTTGACGATGTCGCCCGGCTTCACGACCTCACGCGGGTCCTTGACGAAGTTCTTCGACAGCGCCGAGACGTGCGCGAGCCCGTCCTGGTGCACGCCGACGTCGATGAACGCGCCGAACGCGGCCACGTTCGTCACGACCCCTTCCAGGCGCATGCCCGGCTTGAGGTCGCCGATCTTGTCGACGCCCTCGGCGAAGGTCGCGGTCTTGAACGCCGGACGCGGGTCGCGGCCCGGCTTGTCGAGCTCGGCGAGGATGTCGGTGACCGTCGGCAGACCGAAGGTGTCGTCGACGAACTCGGACGGCTTCAGCGCCTGCAGCGTCCGCGTGTTGCCGATCAGCGCACGGATGTCCGTGCCGGTCGAGGACAGGATCCGCCGCACCACCGGATAGGCCTCCGGGTGCACCGAGGACGAGTCGAGCGGGTCGTCGCCGTCCGGGATCCGGAGGAAGCCCGCGCACTGCTCGAAGGCCTTGGGGCCGAGCCGTGCGACCTCCTTGAGCCCGGTCCGCGTCTTGAACGGGCCGTTCTCGTCGCGGTGCGCCACGATGTTCTCCGCCAGCGTCGTCGTGATGCCCGAGACGCGGGTCAGCAGCGGCGCCGACGCGGTGTTGACGTCCACGCCGACCGCGTTCACGCAGTCTTCGACCACCGCGTCGAGCGAACGCGACAGCGAGATCTCCGACAGATCGTGCTGGTACTGCCCGACACCGATCGACTTCGGGTCGATCTTCACCAGTTCCGCCAGCGGGTCCTGCAGCCGCCGCGCGATGGAGACCGCGCCGCGCAGGGAGACGTCCATGCCCGGCAGTTCCTGCGACGCGAACGCCGACGCCGAGTACACCGACGCGCCCGCCTCGGAGACGACGGCCTTGGTCAGCTTCAGTTCCGGGTGCTTCTTGATCAGCTCGCCCGCCAGCTTGTCGGTCTCGCGCGACGCGGTGCCGTTGCCGATCGAGATCAGGTCCACCTTGTGCCGCGCGCAGAGCGCGGCGAGTTCGGCGATGGACTGGTCCCACTTGTTGGCGGGCTGGTGCGGGTAGATCACGTGGGTGCCGACGACCTTGCCGGTGTCGTCGACGACGGCGACCTTGACACCGGTGCGGAAGCCCGGGTCGAGGCCCATCGTGGCGCGGGTGCCCGCCGGTGCGGCGAGCAGCAGGTCGCGCAGGTTCGCGGCGAACACGCGGACGGCGTCGTCCTCGGCCGACTGGCGCAGCCGCATCCGCAGGTCGATGCCCAGGTGCAGCAGGATCTTCGTGCGCCACGCCCAGCGGACGGTGTCGCCGAGCCACTTGTCGCCGGGACGGCCCTCGTTCGCGATGCCGAACTTGTACGCGATCCGGTTCTCGTACTCGGTCGGGCCGGTCTTGGGCTCGTCCGAGGGCTCCTCGGACTCCATCGACAGGTCGAGGATTTCTTCCTTTTCACCGCGCAGCATCGCGAGGATCCGGTGCGAGGGGAGCTTGGTGTACGGCTCGGAGAACTCGAAGTAGTCGGAGAACTTCGCGCCTTCTTCGGCCTTGCCGTCGCGGACCTTCGAGGCCAGACGGCCTTCGGTCCACATCTTCTCGCGCAGCTCACCGATCAGGTCGGCGTCCTCGGCGAAACGTTCGACGAGGATCGCGCGGGCGCCGTCCAGCGCGGCCTGCGCGTCCGCGACACCCTTGTCGGCGTCGACGAACACCGCGGCGGCGGCCTGCGGGTCGGTGTTCGGATCGTTCAGCAGCCCGTCGGCGAGCGGCTCCAGACCGGCCTCGCGGGCGATCATCGCCTTCGTCCGCCGCTTGGGCTTGTACGGCAGGTAGATGTCTTCGAGGCGGGACTTGGTGTCCGCCGCCATGATCGACGCTTCGAGCGCCTCGTCCAGCTTGCCCTGGCTGCGGATCGACTCCAGCACCGCGACCCGGCGCTCGGCGAGTTCCCGCAGGTAACGGAGGCGTTCTTCGAGCGTGCGCAGCTGGGCGTCGTCCAGCATCCCGGTGACCTCTTTGCGGTACCGGGCGATGAACGGCACGGTCGATCCGCCGTCCAGCAGGTCGACGGCCGCCTTGACCTGCCCCTCGCGCACGCCGAGTTCTTCGGCGATCTTCTGCTCGACTGTCTGCAGGCCCTGCACGCTCACTCCCACGCTCCTGAATCCGCCCTCGGGTGCTCTCGGACCCTGCATTCTGCCGCTTCCGCCGAGCCGACTTTCGTATGGCCTCCCCTAACCGAACCCTTGACAGTTGTATTGGTCTGTACCATTTTGATGTGGCCGACATCACCCGTTCGTGGAGGCCAGTAGTGAAAGTCAAGCCGAAACACGCGTTCCTCGCCCTGCTGTCGTCACTGGCCGTGTGCCTGGGGGTGACTTTCGCGGTCTCGGGTAGCGCCTCGGCCGCCAACATCCTGACCAACCCGGGCTTCGAGCTCGGGACCACGAGTGGCTGGACCTGCTCCGGCACGTCCTCGGTGGTCAGCACGCCGGTCCACTCGGGCACCCGCGCGCTCAGCGCCACCCCCGCCGGGCAGGACAACGCCCGCTGTTCGCAGAGCGTGTCCGTCAAGGCCAACACCGCGTACACGCTGTCGGCCTGGGTGCAGGGCAGTTACACCTACCTCGGCGTCACGGGCACCGGAACGGGTGACAAGAACACCTGGACCCCGGGCGGCGCCAGCTGGTCCCAGCTGTCGCTGAACTTCACCACCGGCGCGTCCACCACCAGCGTCGAGATCTACCTGCACGGCTGGTACGGCCAGCCCGCGTACTTCGCCGACGACGTCAACCTGGACGGCCCCGGCGGCTCGCCGACCACGACGCCGACCACGACCACGTCGTCGCCCACCACCAGCACCTCGCCGACCACGTCGAACCCGCCGACCACCACGACGACGACGAACCCGAACCCGGGCGACCTGCCGAAGCACGTGATCACCGGCTACTGGCAGAACTTCTACAACGGTGCGAAGGCGCTCAAGCTCGCCGACGTCCCGACGAAGTACAACATCATCGCGGTGTCCTTCGCCGACGCGACGACCACGCCGGGCGCGGTCACCTTCACCCTCGACTCGGGTCTGTCGAGCCAGCTCGGCGGCTACACCGACGCGCAGTTCAAGGCCGACATCAAGACCGCGCAGGGGCGCGGGCAGAAGGTCATCCTGTCCGTCGGCGGCGAGAAGGGCACGATCCGCGTCGACTCCTCGGCCGCGGCGACGAACTTCGCCAACAGCATGAAGTCGCTCATCGCGACCTACGGCTTCGACGGCGTCGACATCGACCTCGAGAACGGCGTCAACGCGACCTACATGGCGCAGGCGCTGCGGGCCATCCACGCGGGCGGCGGCACGGTCATCACCATGGCGCCGCAGACGATCGACATGCAGAGCACCGGCGCGGAGTACTTCAAGCTGGCGCTGAGCGTCAAGGACATCCTGACGATCGTCAACATGCAGTACTACAACAGCGGCGCGATGCTCGGCTGCGACCAGAAGGTCTACTCGCAGGGCACCGTCGACTTCCTCACCGGGCTGGCCTGCATCCAGCTCCAGGGCGGCCTGCGGCCCGACCAGGTCGGTCTCGGCCTGCCCGCCTCCGGCTCGGCCGCCGGCGGTGGCTACCAGGCGCCCGGCAACACGGTCAACGCGCTGAACTGCCTCGCGAAGGGCACGAACTGCGGTTCGTTCAAGCCGTCGACGACGTACCCGACGATCCGGGGCGCGATGACCTGGTCGATCAACTGGGACGCCTCGCAGGGCTACTCCTGGTCGAACACGGTGAGCGCGGGCCTGGCAGGCCTCCCGTGATGATCGCCTAGACCGGGGCGGGTGCCGGCGTCGCGCGGGCGACGGCACCCGCCCTTTCCACGGACCTCCGACGTGGTGCTCCACGGACGAGTGCGTTGCGAAAGCCACTTTCGCAACCTTCAACGTTGCGAAAGTGGCTTTCGCAACGTCGCTGACAGGTCCGGCGAGCGAACGGGCTTACCGCAAGCAGGTGACTGGTTACGGTAGTTGGCAGGGCGAACTACCGCATTCAGAGGACGAAACGCGTGGGTCAGAGCGGGGTGAGCGGGAGGCGCAGGGCACCGGGGGCGTGAGGCGGCACGACGGGCTTGAGCGGCGCGACGGGGAACAGCCGCCGGTAAGGGGAGCCCAGCGGCGGTCGCGAGTCCGCCTCACCCTTGTTGGGCCACAACGACATCGCGCGTTCCGCCTGTGCGGTGATGGTCAGCGACGGGTTCACCCCGAGGTTCGCCGAGATCGCCGACCCGTCGGCGATGTGCAGCCCCGGATACCCGTGCACCCGCTGGTACGGGTCGACGACGCCGGTCTCGGGGCGGTCGCCGATCGCGCAGCCGCCGATGAAATGCCCGGTGATCGGGATGTTCGCCAGATCCGTCCACGCGCCCTGCGCGAGCCCGCCGATTTTGTCCGCCACCCGCCGCGTGACCTCGTGCCCGGCCGGGATCCACTCGGGGTTCGGGTCGCCGACGCCCTGTTTCGTGGTCATCCGGCGGCCGAAGAGCCCACGTTTCGTGTACGTGGTCACGGAATTGTTCAGCGTCTGCATCACCAGCAGCCCGACCATCCGCTCCGACCACCGCCGCGGGTTGTGCAGCCGGACGAGGTGCCGCCGGTTCCGCCACAGCTCGCGCGCGCCCAGTGCCCACCGGCGTTTGCCGGGCTCGGCGTCGACGAGGACCGTCGTCAGCAGGCCCATGAAGTTGCTGCCCTTGCCGTAGCGCACCGGCTCGACGTGCGTGACCGCGTCGGGATGGATCGACGACGTGATCGCGACGCCGCGCGTGAAGTCCGTGTCCTTCCGCAGCGACCGCGCGGCGAGCACGGCCTCGGAGTTCGTCCTGGCGAGCAAACCCAGACGCGGCGACAGTCCCGGCAGCGTTCCGGAGTCCTTCAAGGAATGCAGAAGCCGTTGCGTGCCCAGGGAAGCGGCGGCGAACACGACCTGCTCGGCGGTGAAGGTCCGCTTGCCCTTGCGGGCCCACCGTCCTGTCCGGACGGTGTCCACCGCGTATCCGCCGTCGATCGGCCGGACCGACACCGCGGTGGTCAGCGGATGGACCTCCGCGCCCGCCTTCTCCGCCAGGTACAGATAGTTCTTGACGGTCGTGTTCTTCGCGCCGACGCGGCAGCCGGTCATGCATTCGCCGCAGTGCGTGCACGGTTTCCGTCGCGGTCCTTCGCCGCCGAAGAACGGGTCGACGTCGCGCTTGCCGAAGTGGACGCCGACCGGCGTCGGCCGGTAGGTGTCCGCGATGCCCATGTCCTCGGCGACCTCGCGCAGCACCCGGTCGGCCGGGGTGACCAGCGGGTTCTCCGTCACGCCCAGCATCCGCTTCGCCTGGTCGTAATGCGGGGCGAGCTCGGCCTTCCAGTCGGTGATGTGCGCCCACTGCGGGTCTTCGTAGAAGGTGTCCGGGGGTTCGTAGAGCGTGTTCGCGTAGACGAGCGAACCGCCGCCGACGCCCGCGCCGCTCAGCACGAAGGTGTTCTTCAGCAGGGTCAGCCGCTGGATGCCGTAGCAGCCCAGTTTCGGGGCCCACAAGTACTTCCGCAGCCGCCAGGAGGTCTTCGCGAACTCGTCGTCGGCGAACCGGCGGCCGGTCTCCAGCACACCGACGCGGTACCCCTTCTCGGTGAGCCGCAACGCGGTCACGCTGCCGCCGAAACCCGAGCCGATCACCAGCACGTCGTAGTTCATCGCGGTCCCGCCGTCCGGTAGTCGCCGAGGTCGAGCGTCTTCGTCCGGCGGTCGTACTCGGTCACCAGACCCGGCCAGTTCGTGCTCACGCGGCCGTTCTCCTGGCGGTACCAGCTGGCGCAGGCCGCCCAGACGCTACGGCCGAGCCGGCGCTGGACCTCCTCGTCGTAGCGCTGCTCGACCTCGGGGACGACGTCCATATAGGACACTTCGGGGCGGCTCAGGTGCTCGACGGCCTGGCGGATGTAGCGGGCCTGCCGTTCGATCATGTAGATGATGGAGCCCGCGCCCAGGTTCGTGTTGGGCCCGTAGACGCAGAACAGGTTCGGGAATCCGGGCACAGTCATGCCGAGGTACGCCCGCGCGCCGCCCTTCCACGCGTCGGACAGCGCCCGGCCGCCGAGCCCCTCCACCTTGAGCTCGCCGAGGAAGTCGGTCGCCGCGAACCCGGTCCCGTAGACGATGACGTCGGCTTCGTGCTCGACGCCGTCTTCGGTGAGCACCCCGGACGGCGTGATCGCGCTGATGCGCCGGGTCTCCACGGCGACGTTGTGCTGCGCTAGCGCGGGCAGGTACTCGTTGGTGAACAGGATCCGCTTGCAGCCCAGCGGGTAGTCCGGGGTGAGCTTCTCGCGCAGCGTCCGGTCCTTGATGTGACGGCGGCGCAGCTGGGCGGTGCGCAGTTCGAAGACCTTGGCCAGCAACGGATGTTTGGTCATCGCGTAGGTCGCGTACTCGGCGAGGAGGAAGATCCGGAGCCTGCCGAGCAGCTGCGTTGCCGGGAGGTGCCGGAACAGCCGCTGCTGCCAGCGCCGGTAGCTGGTGTCCCGTTTGGCCATGATGTACGGCGCGGTGCGCTGGAACACCGTCAGTTCGCCCGCCTGGCGCTGGAGTTCGGGCACGAACTGGATCGCGCTCGCGCCGGTGCCGATCACCGCGACCTTCTTGCCGCGCAGGTCGGCGCCGTGATCCCAGCGCGCGGAGTGGAAGCTGGTGCCCTGGAAGGTCTCCTGGCCGGGGATGTCCGGCTGGACCGGCCGCGAGAGCTGGCCGACGGCGGGGACGAAGACGCCTCCTTCGAACGTTTCGCCGCCTGCGGTCTCGACCCGCCAGAGCCCGCGTTCCTCGTCGAAGGAGGCGCCGGTGACACGCGTGCCGAAGCGGATGTGCGGTTCGAGCCCGTAGCGGCGCACTACGCGTTTGAGGTACTCGTGGATGGCTGGTTGCAGCGAAAACCGCTTGGGCCAGTCGGGATTGGGCTCGTAGGAGAACGAGTAGAGCGGCGACGGGATGTCGCAGCCCGCGCCGGGGTACGTGTTCTCCCTCCAGACGCCGCCGGGTTCGTCGGCGCTCTCCAGGATGGTGAAGTCGTCGAACCCGGCGCGTTTGAGCTCGATCGCCGTCCCGACGCCGCCGAAGCCCGTTCCCACGATCAGCACGCTCGTCTTGCCCATGGTGATCGAAGCTACGCAGCGGTCACCCGGCTAGGAAGTACACGACCGGCCACTCAATCGAGATTTCCGGCCACGACCTCCACCGAGTGCGACTCGGCCTTGGGGTGCGCCCAGGTCAGGAGCCGGTGGGCGGAGCTTTCCAGGGTGTCGAGATCGCGTTTCGGGACGCGCTCGAACGGCGTGATCACCACCGACGCGGCCTTCTTCACCGTCTTGATCTCCCAGAAGCCTTTCACCGACCCGTCGACCAGGATGGTGCCCTTGACCAGGCCGTTCTGGGTGATGACGACCTTGCGGTACTCGTCGCTGATCACCCGTGTGCGGTCGGCGTAGGACAGGACGGTCTGGTCGAACGGACCCAGCAGCCGGGCGGGCGCGGGCGTGTCCGGATCCGGGCGCGAGGCATCGGGCAGGTCGAAGAGCTCGCGTCCGTTCTCGTCCCGGAACGTCCGCAGTTCCGGCCGCAGCCGCTCGGCGACATCGCCGAGCTTCGTGATCCCGGCCCACGCCTGCGCGTCCTGCACGCTGGCCGGCCCGAACGCGGCCAGATAGCGCTTGAACATCGCTTCGGGGGACGGCGACTCGTCCGGTTCGGCGCCGAGCCAGTCGCCGGTGGTCTGATACGTCGGCTGCCCCGATTTGCCCCAGACGCCGCGCGGCGGGATCTGCACCAGCGGCAGCAGCGCCCGCGCGACGTGCACCAGCGACGACGGCGCCGCGCCTTCCCAGTGCTTCGCGAGTTCCGCGCCGAGCCCGGCCGACGACAGCGGCCGCTCGCCGAGCAGTTTGCGGGCGGTACGGGCGATCTCCTGGTGGTCGAGATCCTTGATGTCGGGGCCGAACTGGGTGTTGCCGGTCACCGAGCGGTCGTAGAGGGGTTGCACGATCGGCCGCCACGCCAGCGCGTCCGACGGTGTCACCAGGTGCACCGTGCCGCGCATGAGCGCGATCCGCACGACACTCTTGTCCAGCAGCAGGTTCGCCAGGTCTTCCTGGCGGAAACCGTGCAGCCGCGTCCACAGCGCGAAGTACGGCGGGTTCGGGGCCTGCGCCTGCAACCCGGCGAGATGCTCGACCGCTTCCAATGCGGACATCTTCGAACGCCGGAGCAGCAGTTGCCGGTCCAGCATGGCGCGGTTCAGCGCGCGCCTGCTCAACGTGTCGGACATGCCGCTCACCCTAAACGGGATCAAGGACAGTTACGGTCCTCAATGCGCCGATCGTTGCCAGGGGATCCATAATCCCGGCCATGGAACTACCGCCGCCGGTGATCCGCGACTGGGACTACCCGCGCGGGACGGCGAGCATCGTGCTCATGGCCCGCTTCGCCGCCGAGAACGGCGTCGCCGGACTGGAGTCCTACGAACACGCTCCGATCGACGGCCAGGTCGACGCACGCCAGGAACTCGCGGTGGTCCGAAGCCTGGTTCGCGGGCTCGGCGGCGGGGACGACGTCGCGCTGAGGCTGAGCAGGCGGTACCGCGTGAGTGCCTTCGGTATCTTCGGCTTCGCGTGCATCAGCAGCCCGACGCTGGGGGACGCGATGCGCTTCGCCCTGCGGTACCTGGACTTGAGTTTCACCTTCTGCATCCCGCACGTGACCGTCGAGGCCGGACGGCTCGCGCTGACCATGGACGACGGCCGCGTACCGGGCGACGTCGCCCGCTTCCTGGTGCTGCGCGATCTCGGCGCGATCCACACCGTCATGCGCGACATCCTGCCGGACATCTCGTTGCGCTCATTGTCTTTCCGGCATGACAAACCATCCACTGTGGACGAGTATGTGCGGACCTTCGGGCTCGCGCCGTCGTTCTCCGCGCCCTCGCACCTCGCCACCCTGGACCCGCTCTTCCTCGACAAACCGTTGCCGCAGGCCAATGACCAGACGGTCGCGGTCTGCGCCGCGCAATGCGATCTGCTGGTGTCGCGGAAACGCGAGCGCTCCGGGATCGCCCAGCAGGTCCGGGAACGGCTGGTGCGGCTCGGCGGTGTCGACGCCGGAATGGAGGAGGTCGCGCGGCGGCTCGCGCTCAGCCCGCGCACGCTGCGACGGCGCCTGTTCGAGGCGGGGACCGGCTATCGCGCGCTGCTGGACGAGGTTCGTCAGGCCCTCGCGGAGGAGATGCTGGACACCGGCGCGCTCAGCGTGGAGGACGTCGCGCTGCGGCTGGGTTACGCCGAGGCATCGAGCTTCATCTACGCCTTCAAACGCTGGAAGGGGATGACGCCGGCGGCCTACGCCCGGCGGAACGCGTTGCGAGCACGGCCGGGTAGGTGACCCGCAGCAGGTGCAGGATCGAATCGGTGAGGAAGACGCGCAGCTCGTCCCGGTCGAGCGTGCCGCGGACCAGCCACTCGCGTGACGCCGCCCGCAGCATCCCGCCATACGAACGGATCATCGCGCGAAGCTCTTCGCGACCCTCCGTGACGTCGCTCATCAACGCGGCCGCGAGCACCCGGTCGGCGGCGATCTCGTCACCCTCCAGCATGATCCGCTCGACGTCCGGATCCCGGCCGACGGCCTCCGTGCCGATCGCCGTCAGCCACGCCTGCTCGTTGCGTTCGACGACCTCGATCCAGTGCCGGACGCTGATCGCGAGCCGCTCCTCGGAGGTGGTGTCGGGCAGGTTCTCGATCACCGGCGCCGGGACGATCATCATCTGCCGGACGACTTCCAGGTACAGCTCGCGTTTGCCGCCGAAGTAGTGGTTGATCAGCGGCCTCGCCACCCCGGCCGCCTTCGCGATGTCCGAGGTCGAGACCGAGGCGTACGTGCCCTCGCCGAACAGCCGCCGGGCCGCCGCCAGGATCTCGGCGCGCCGGGCGGCCGGTTCGAGGCGGCGCCGACCTGAGAGAACGGGCGTCTCCGGATCGGTGCTCATGGGCCGAGCGTAACTGTTTCAGGTGGCCGCCTGTCGTTACTCATTCGGAACGACCTGGCCGGTAACTCCGAGAGCCTTCGAACCGACGTTCGGGGCGGGGGTACCGGGTGTCATGGGTAGGGACGAATGGCCAGTGCTGAACGTGATCCGGTTCGCCGTGCCGGACGGTGGGTCAGTGTCCGGTTGCAGCATCGTGACGTCCGGATCCAGGGCGACACCGGGGACGAATGCGTCTCCTACGCGGGGATAGTGATCACCAGTTTCGAGAACGGGGCCGAGGTCGGCGAACGCTGGATCCCGCTCGGGGGCGATCCGTCGGAGGCGGACGACGAGCAGCTCATCCAGCAGTTGCGTGACGCGCTGATCTGGCAGGCGCGACGACCGCCCAAGGCGGCGGGGGAGTAGCTAAGCCCGCAGGCCGTCGAAGGCGATCTTGCACACCGCGTCCGCCAGCTCCGTCCCCGCCGAGCCCCGTCGCGGCCGGTACCACTCGATCAGCGAGTTCACCATGCCGTACAGCAGCCGCGCGGTGACCGCGGGATCGATGTCGGGCCGCACGTCGCCCTCGGTTTCGGCCTGTTTCACCAGTTCCGTCACCAGCCGGTCGAATTCGCGCCGCCGCGCCAGTGCCGCCCGTTCGATCTTGGTGTTGCCGCGCACCCGCAGCAGCAGCGTCACGAACGGCAGCTGCTCGACCAGGACGAGGACACTGCCCCGCACCAGGTGTTCCAGCTTCTCGATCGCCCTGCCCTCGAAGGATTCCGTCTCGGCGGCGACGGCGAACAGGCCGTTCAGCGCGCGGTCGACGGCGAGCCGCAGCAGCTCCTCCTTGCTCGGCACGTGGTGGTAGATCGCGGATTTCGTGATGCCGAGCTTGCGGGAGAGGTCCTCCATGCTGGTGCCGTCGTAGCCGCGTTCGTTGAACAGCTTGACCGCGACCTGCAGCAGCGACTCGAGGTCGTACCCGGGGCGGCCCCGGCGCGCGGGGGTGCTCAAGCGCGGTCCCGTTCGTCGAGTACGCGGCGCATCTTGCCCAGCGACCGCTCCAGCGTGTCCGGGTCGACGACCTCGACGCCGACGCTCACACCGACCCCGTCCTTGACCCCGGCGATGAGCCGGGCGGCGGCCTCGGCGCGCTGCTCGGGGTTCGCGTCCGGACGCGCCTCGACGCGGACGGTCAGGTGGTCCATGCGGCCCTTCGTGGACCGGATCAGCTGGAAATGCGGCGCGAGCGCGGGGGTCACCAGCACGACTTCCTCGATCTGCGTGGGGAAGACGTTGACGCCACGCAGGATGATCATGTCATCGCTGCGCCCGGTCACCTTCTCCATCCGCCGGTAAGCCGGCCGCGCGGTGCCCGGCAGCAGCCGGGTGAGGTCGCGCGTGCGGTACCGGATGATCGGCAGCGCCTGCTTGGTGAGCGAGGTGAACAGCAGTTCGCCCTGGGCGTCGATGGGTTTCTCGGTGAACGGGTCGATCACCTCGGGGAAGAAGTGGTCCTCCCAGATGTGCAGCCCGTCCTTGGTCTCGACGCATTCCTGCGCGACGCCGGGGCCCATCACCTCGGACAGGCCGTAGATGTCGACGGCGTCGATGCCGACGCGTTCCTCGATCTCCGTGCGCATCTGCTCGGTCCACGGTTCCGCGCCGAAGATGCCGACCTTGAGCGAACTCGTCTGCGGGTCGATGCCCTGCCGTTCGAACTCGTCGAGCAGCGTCAGCATGTACGACGGGGTGACCATGATGATCTCGGGTTTGAAGTCGGTGATGATCTGCACCTGGCGCGCGGTCATGCCGCCCGACGCCGGGATCACCGTGCAGCCCAGCTTCTCCGCGCCGTAGTGCGCGCCGAGACCGCCGGTGAACAGCCCGTACCCGTAGGCGACGTGGACCTTGTCGCCCGGCCGCCCGCCCGCCGCGCGGATCGATCGCGCCATCACCGTCGCCCAGGTGTCGATGTCCTCGGACGTGTAGCCGACGACGGTCGGCTTCCCGGTCGTGCCGCTGGACGCGTGGATGCGGCTGACCTGCGACTCGGGGACGGCGAACATGCCGAACGGGTAGTTGTCGCGAAGATCCTGCTTGGTGGTGAAGGGGAACTTCGCCAGGTCTTCAAGCGCCTTGCAGTCGTTCGGGTGGACGCCTGCCTCGTCGAACTTCCGGGTGTAGAACGGCACGTTGTCGTAGGCGTGCCGCAGCGTCCACCGGAGGCGGGTCAGCTGCAACGCCTTCAGTTCGTCGATGGTCAGGTTCTCGGCTTCGTCGCTGAAGGCGCTCATGATCATGCTTTCTGGATGGTGCGGCTGCGGCCGCGGAATTCGGCGACGACTTCCGGACCGTCGGGGGTCTCCCGGTGCACGGTGACGTCGTAGATGCCGTTGCGGCCGTAGCGGGTCCGCTCGGTGGCGGTGGCGATGAGGTGGTCGCCGAGTTTGCCGGCGGCGACGAACGAGATTTCCGCGCCGGACGCGACCGTCACCGGGCCGTGCCGTCCCGAGGTACTTCCTCCCGCCGAGGGCGCGTGGACAGAGTTGCAGGCGCAGGCGAAGGTCGTGTCGGCCAGCAGGAAGACGTAGCCGCCGTGGGCGATGTCGTGGCCGTTGACCATCGTCTCGGTGATCCGCATCGTGGCGACGGCGTGCCCTTCGGCGGCCTCGACCAGTTCGATGCCCAGCGCGTTGGACGCCTGGTCGTCGGCGAACATCGTGTGCGCGGCGTTAGTCAAGCCAGACCACCTAGATACTGACCGAATGGACGGTTGTTAAAGGGTGTCGCCAGTAAAGGCGTGTTTTCGGGTGGATGTCAAGGGTCCACCGCCATCAGGGGGTTTGCAAGTGCCGGGTCACGGGCTACAGTCAATTACTGAACGGACGGTCTGTAAATCCACCACGCGAAGGGTCGCCCCATGGCATTGCTGCGCAGCTACGTCTCCGGCGGATGGCACACGGCGGAAGCTGACGGAGTACCGCTGCACGACGCCTCGACGGGCGAGGAGGTCGCCCGGGTCTCCTCGGACGGCATCGACTTCGCCGCCGCGCTGGACTACGGCCGCCGCACCGGCGGCCCCGCGCTGCGCGAGCTGACCTTCCACCAGCGTGCCGCGCTACTGAAGGCCCTCGCCTCCCACCTGCGTGAACACCGCGAGGAGCTGTACGCGCTCTCGGCCAGGACGGGCGCCACCAAGGGTGACTCGATGGTCGACATCGACGGCGGCATCGGCGTGCTGTTCGCCTACTCCAGCAAGGGCAAGCGCGAACTGCCGAACGACACCGTCTACGTCGACGGCAACGTCGAGCCGCTGAGCAAGGGCGGCACTTTCGTCGCCCAGCACATCGCCGTCCCGCTGCGCGGTGTCGCCGTCCAGATCAACGCCTTCAACTTCCCCGTCTGGGGCCCGCTGGAGAAGTTCGCGCCCGCGTTCCTCGCCGGGGTGCCGAGCCTGATCAAGCCGGCCAGCCAGACCGCGTACCTCACCGCGCGGCTGGTCGAGATCATCGTCGAGTCCGGCATCCTGCCCGAGGGCTCGCTCCAGTTCGTCGCGGGCAGCGTCGGTGACCTGCTCGACCACGTCACCGCGCAGGACCTCGTCTCGTTCACCGGTTCCGCGTCCACCGCGCAGAAGCTGCGCACGCACCCCGCGATCGTGCGCAACTCGGTCCGGTTCAACGCCGAGGCCGACTCGCTGAACCTGTCGATCCTCGGCCCGGACGCCCGGCCCGGCACCACCGAGTTCGACCTCTTCGTCAAGCAGCTCACCACCGAGATGACGGTCAAGGCGGGCCAGAAGTGCACCGCCATCCGCCGCGCCTTCGTGCCCGCGGACCTGCTGGACGCCGTCGCCGAGGCCGCGAGCGCGCGGCTGGCGAAGACCACCGTCGGCAACCCCGCCGCCGAGGGCGTCCGGATGGGCGCGCTGGCCAGCCTGGAGCAGCGTGAGGAGGTCCGGCGGTCGCTCAAGGCGCTGCTGGACGTCGGCACGGTCGTCTTCGGCGACCCGGAGCAGGTCGACGTCGTCGGCGCGGACGCCGAGCGGGGCGCCTTCATCTCGCCGGTGCTGCTGAAGGCGGACCCGGAGCGTTCCGAGCCGCACGAGGTCGAGGCGTTCGGCCCGGTGTCGACGCTGTTGCCCTACACCTCGACCGAGCAGGTCATCGAGCTCGCCGCCCGCGGTGGCGGCAGCCTCGTCGGCTCCGTCGTTTCCGCCGACAAGGACTTCGTGCGCGAGGTCGTGCTCGGTGTCGCGCCGTACCACGGCCGCCTGCTGGTGCTCGACGCCGAAGACGCCAAGGAGTCGACGGGCCACGGTTCGCCGATGCCGCAGCTGGTCCACGGTGGCCCCGGCCGCGCCGGCGGCGGCGAAGAGATGGGCGGCGTCCGCGGCGTCCTGCACCACATGCAGCGCACCGCGGTCCAGGGTTCGCCCGCGGTGCTGAGCACCGTCACCGGACGCTGGGTCACCGGCGCGCCGAGGACCGAGAGCGACGTCCACCCGTTCCGGAAGTCCTTGGCGGAGCTGAAGATCGGTGACTCCGTCGTCGCCGGGCCGCGCGAGGTCCTCCAGTCCGACGTCGACCACTTCGCCGAGTTCACCGGCGACACCTTCTACGCCCACACGGACCCCGAGGCCGCGGCGGCGAACCCGCTGTTCGGCGGGATCGTGGCGCACGGCTACCTCGTGGTCTCCTTCGCCGCCGGGCTGTTCGTCTCCCCGGAACCCGGCCCGGTGCTGGCGAACTACGGCCTGGAGAACCTGCGGTTCCTCACCCCGGTCAAGGTGGGCGACACCCTCACGGTGACCTTGACCGCCAAGCAGATCACCCCGCGCATCGACCAGGAGTACGGCGAAGTCCGCTGGGACGCCGACGTCACCAACGCCGACGGCGACTCGGTCGCCAAGTACGACGTCCTGACCCTGGTGGCGAAGGAGCAGTCATGACCGCGACCTTGCCGGAAGAAGACCTCGAAAAGCACTTCGAGGCGACCATCGAACGCGACCAGCGCATCGAGCCCCGCGACTGGGTGCCCGAGGGCTACCGCAAGACGATGATCCGCCAGATCGCGCAGCACGCGCATTCGGAGATCATCGGCATGCAGCCCGAGGGCAACTGGATCACCCGCGCGCCTTCGTTGCGGCGCAAGGCGATCCTGCTCGCCAAGGTGCAGGACGAGGCCGGGCACGGGCTGTACCTGTACTCGGCGGCCGCCACGCTCGGCGCCGACCGCGCGGACCTGACCGACAAGCTGATCAACGGCAGGCAGAAGTACTCGTCGATCTTCAACTACCCGACGCTGACCTTCGCCGACGTCGGCGTGGTCGGCTGGCTGGTCGACGGCGCGGCGATCTGCAACCAGGTCCCGTTGTGCCGCAGCTCCTACGGGCCGTACGCCCGCGCGATGATCCGCATCTGCAAGGAGGAGTCCTTCCATCAGAGGCAGGGCTTCGAGCTGCTGATGACCATGATGCGTGGCACCGAAAAGCAGCGCGAAATGGTGCAGGAGGCGGTGAACCGCTGGTGGTGGCCGTCGCTGATGATGTTCGGTCCGCCGGACGCGGATTCACCGAACACCGCGCAGTCGATGGCGTGGAAGGTCAAACGCCACACCAACGACGAACTGCGGCAACGTTTTGTCGACATGTCCATTCCGCAGGCGGAGGCGCTGGGCGTCACCTTCCCGGACCCGGACCTGAAGTGGAACGCCGAACGCGGGCACTACGACTTCGGCGCGGTCGACTGGGACGAGTTCAAGAACGTGTTGAAGGGCAACGGCCCCTGCAACGCCCAGCGCGTCGCGCACCGGCGGCGGGCACAGGAAGACGGCGCGTGGGTGCGGGAAGCCGCGGCCGCCCACGCCGCGAAGAAGGGTGCCTCGGCATGAAACACGACTGGCCGCTGTACGAGGTGTTCGTCCGGGGCAAGCGCGGGCTGAACCACGTCCACGTGGGTTCGCTGCACGCGGCGGACGACGACATGGCGCTGCACCACGCGCGGGATCTGTACACCCGCCGCAACGAAGGCGTGTCGATCTGGGTCGTGCGCGCGTCCGACATCACCGCGTCCTCGCCGGACGAGAAGGACCCGTTCTTCGCGCCCAGCGGCGACAAGGTGTACCGGCACCCGACGTTCTACGACATCCCCGACAACGTCCCCCACATCTGACATGAGCTTCGACAACGCCTACGAGGCGATCACCGAGGAGAATGACTCCCGCTGGGCCTTCGGCACCGGGTTCGAGGATCCGCTGTCCGGTGTGGACACCACTGTCCCGTCCGGTGTGGACGGTGCGCGCCTGGCGGCCTACTGCCTCATGCTCGGCGACGACGCGCTGATCTTCTCGCACCGGCTCCAGGAGTGGTGCACGAACGCGCCCGAACTCGAGGACGAGGTCGCGATCGCCAACATCGCGCTCGACCTGCTCGGGCAGGCACGGTTGCTGCTGGCCCGCGCGGGCAAGGCCGACGGCAGTGAGCGCACCGAGGATTCCTACGCCTTCTTCCGGAGCGAGCAGGAGTACCGCAACGTCCGGCTCGCCGAACTCGAAGGCGGGCACTTCGGGCATCTGATCGCGCGGCTGCTCGTGTTCTCGATCTGGCGGCTGGCGCTCTTGCAGCGCTTGCAGACCAGTGTGGACCCGGTGCTGGCGGCGATCGCGGACAAGGGTGTCAAGGAAGTCGCCTACCACCGCGACTACGCCGCCCAGTGGGCCGTCCGGCTCGGTGACGGCACCGAGCTGTCCCATGAGCGCATGCAGGAAGGCCTGGACGCTGTTTGGCCTTACGTGGGCGAGCTTTTCGCCGCGCACGAGGTCGAGTTCGTCGAGTCGCCGTCGCTGCGGCCGGAGTTCGACGCGATCCTCGACCAGGTGCTGGCCGTCGCTCACCTGACCCGCCCCGAGACCGGCGCGCTCGCCGGGGTCTCCGGCCGGATGGGCCGCGACGGCGTGCACACCGAGCGGATGGGCTTTCTGCTGGCGACCTTGCAGAGCGTCGCCAGGGAACATCCGGACGCGACATGGTGACCGCGTACGCCGTGGCGGCCACGGTCACCGACCCGGAACTGCCGATGCTCACCCTCGCCGACCTCGGCGTGCTGCGAGAAGTGTCCGAAGAGGACGGCCGGGTGGTCGTGGCGATCACGCCGACCTACACCGGCTGCCCGGCGATGGACACCATGCGCGATGACCTCGTGCACGCGCTCACCGGTGCGGGCTACGGCGACGTCGAGGTCCGCACGGTGCTGCAACCGGCGTGGTCCACGGACTGGATCACCGAAGACGGCAAACGGAAACTGGCCGAGGCCGGGATCGCGCCGCCGGGCGCCGCGCCGCGGCGGACCGGGCCGATCCCGCTCACATTGAGCCCGCCGGTGTCTTCGGTCCGCTGCCCGCATTGTGGTTCCGCGGACACCGAAGAGCAGTCCCGGTTCAGCGCGACGGCGTGCAAGGCCCTGCGCCGCTGCCGGTTCTGTCTCGAACCGTTCGAACACGTCAAGGAGATCTAGTGACAGCGACCCTCCGCCGCACGGGTTTCCACACCCTGAAGGTGTCCGACGTCCAGCGCCTGTGCGACGACGCCGTCGCCGTGACCTTCGACGTCCCTGAAGACCTCGCCGAGACCTTCCGGTTCAAGGCAGGTCAGTCGCTGACCCTGCGCCGCGAGGTCGACGGCCGCGACGAGCGCCGCTCGTACTCGATCTGCGCGCCCGCCGGCGCGAAGCCGCGGGTCGGCGTTCGCGAGGTGCCGGGTGGACTGTTCTCGTCTTGGCTGGTGCGCGAGGTGAAGCCCGGCGACGAGATCGAGGTCGCGCCGCCCACCGGCAGCTTCAGCCCCGATCTCGAAGCGGCCGGGCACCATGTGCTGATCGCGGCCGGGTCCGGGATCACGCCGGTATTGTCGATCGCGTCCTCGCTGCTCGGCGACTCCGACGCCACGGTGACCGTGCTCTACGGCAACCGCCGCACGGACACCGTCATGTTCGCCGACGACCTCGCGGACCTGAAGGACCGCTACCCCGCGCGGCTCGAACTCGTCCACGTCCTCTCCCGTGAGCCGCGCGAGGCCGAACTGTTCACCGGACGGCTCGACGTGGAGAAGCTGCGGCGGCTGTGCACCGTGCTCATCCCGGTCGGGGACGTCGCGCACTGGTGGCTGTGCGGCCCGTTCGACATGGTGACCGGCGCGCAGGAACTGCTGCGGTCCCTGGACGTTCCCGACGAGCGTGTCCACCAGGAACTGTTCTATGTGGACACTCCGCCGGAACCGGTGCACCATGTCGACCCCGCCGTCGTGGGTTCGTCCAGCGAGGTCACGCTGGTCCTCGACGGCCGGTCGACGACGATGACCCTGCCGCGGAACTCCTCGCTGCTCGACGGCGCGCAGAAGTACCGCCCGGATCTGCCGTTCGCCTGCAAGGGCGGCGTGTGCGGGACCTGTCGGGCGAAGATCTGCGACGGCAAGGTGGACATGCGGCGCAACTTCGCCCTGGAGAAGGCCGAGGTCGACGCCGGTTTCGTGCTCACCTGTCAGTCGGTGCCGGTGTCCGACGAGGTGACCGTGGACTTCGACGCCTGACTCAGGTGAGGCAGGCGCGGATCGCTTCGGCGTAGACCCCGCCCGCGAGCCGGAAGTTCTCCTCGCCGTGGTGGCTGAACCGCTCCAAGGAAACCCCGCTGTTCACTTCCAGCACGAGGTAGCTCCCGTCGACGGTGATGATGTCGACCGTGGCGAAGCGCAGGGACAACGCGTCCACCGCGCTTCGCCCCAAGGTCGCCAGCCGCTGGTTCACCCGATGATCCCCGCACACTTCGGGTACCGCGCCGAAATGCAGGTTGTGCCGCCATTCCCGGCTGTCCGGCGGCCGTACCTTGCGATAGGCGAGCAGCAGTTCGCCGTCCAGGAGAACGGCCCGGAACTCGTCCTCGACGTCGAGGAGGGGAGACCAGGCCAGCGCTCGGTAGCGCGGCGAGAGCGAGGAGACCAGGGCCTCCAGTTCGCCTTCCGTGTGGACGCGGTGGACGTCGCGACCGCCGCTCTCGGCGTTCGGCTTGAGGACGACGGGGAGTTCGACCGGCCAGTCGACCGATCGGTTGCCTCGCCAGGCCGGCCTTAGCAGGGACTGGTGGAGGCAGGGAACACCGCCCGATCGCAGGAGCGTGGAACTCGCCGCCTTGTCGTCGGCGATCTTGGCGGCCGCGACGTTGTTGAGGGGAAAGGAATAGCCGAGGACCAGCGCGCGGCCCGCGTCGCGGCGGATCTCCGCCAGCCAGTGGTCCGCGTGCCAGGCGATCGTCCCGCCCGCTCCGGCGACGGCGTTCTCGAGGTGACGGACGAAGTGTCGATCGGCGAGGCCCGACCTGGGCGGGTCGGCGTCGATCACGGTGCTGGGGCTGGTCACGGATTCCCTCAAATCGGCGGGTGATGGTTCGGTGGTCGGGCTTAGTAGCTCAAGCTCGCGCGGATGTCCAGCCAGGCGACGATCACCGTCGCGAGGATGGCGGTGGCGATCGCCAGGAGTCCGCGCACCAGGCTGGACAACGTGGGCGCGAACAGGGCGAGCAACTGACTCAGTGAGGCTATCCCGAGGAAGAAGGTCACTCCGTACCTGGCGATCCGCTGCTGCAGCAACCGCCGCACGCTGGGCCGGACCAGGACCGGCCGGTTCAGGAATTCGCCACGATCCGTCGGGAGGCCGAGTTCGGTCCGGCATTCGCGATCCAGGTGGACGTGGTCGAAGCCGGGGTAGTCGCGGGTCTGGTCGGCTCGTTTCTCGGAAGTGTAGGCGCGGAGCTTGATCTTCTTGACGGAGAGATGCCCCGATCCGTCTCGCCACGCGTTGAGGATCTCGACGTGTTCACCCTCCTTGATGCCCAGCAACGCGAGGCTGCGTTCGTGGAGTACGCAGATCCTCTTCTCGCTGTCGATCCAGTTCGTCTGGTGCACGAGAAGGGTGAGGCTGCGCGGCCTGACCAGGTCGACCCTGTTGCGCATTCCGCTGAGCGGATGTATCCCCACCGTGTAGCCGTAGCAGTTCTGCCCGATCATGCCCAAGGCGTGGCGAAGGTTCTGGTCGATCTCGCAGGAGCGCTCGGCGACCTCCTCGGTGATGTCCAGCGCGGCGACGGTGACGCGACCGTCGAACTCGACGGTGACCAGCCTGCTCTTCACCTTCCCCAGGGTGCGCGGATGGACGCGGACGAGGTAGTGCCCTCCCGGCCTGTTCCGGACGTTCGTGCCGGAAACCAGCAGTCCTTCGCGGAGCGGTGGGGTGCCTGCCTCCGCCGCTCGTTTCCGCAGCCAGCGGAGGAAGACGGCGTACGCGGGAAGGCCGAGCCGGTCGGCCTGGGTGATCATGGCGGACAGATACTCCGCCGACGGGATCTGCTCGGCCTCCGAAGGCGATACGACGACGAAGGCGGTGGCCGTCCTGCTCTTCTTGTCCGCGAAGGAATAGACGGTCACCTCGACGGTGCGGTACGCGGGCTGCTTCATCAGCGCGCCCTCTTTGCGCAGTATCCCCTTCCACTCGTTTTCCGGTACGTCGTAGAGGACTCCCATGACCGTGAAACCCGGCTCGGCGACGATGTCGGCGACACCGGTCCCCGTCTTCTTCGACTTCCGGCCGAACCTGATCCTGTACTCCGGGAGCCGCGCCTTCCCGACGAAGGTCGCGGAGGGAGCCCTGCCGGTGACCGTTTCTTCCGACATGTTGCTGCCGTAGGCGAAATACAGGACCACGGACGCTCCTAGTGCGGGCAAGCCGGTACTTCACGGTCCTCTGCAAGTCGCGATCGGCGCCACCCGCGTTACCTGTTCACAGCTCCAGCCACCTGGTGACGCCGATGTCCTTCAGGAACGGCCGGTCGTGGCTCGCCACGATCAGCGCGCCCCGGTAGGCCCGCAACGCCTCGGTGAGCCGCCGCACGCTCGCCAGGTCGAGGTTGTTCGTCGGCTCGTCGAGCAACAGCAGCCGAGGTGTGGGCTCGGTCAGCAGCAGGGTCGCCAGCGCCGCCCGGAACCGTTCCCCGCCGGACAGCGACGCCACCTCGCGGTCGGCCGTCGTTCCCCGGAACAGGAACCGGGCCAGCCGCGCGCGGATCTCGTTGTCCGTGAGCGACGGCGCGACCAGGCGCACGTTGTCCACAATGGACAGCGTGTCGTCGAGGATGTCGAGCCGCTGGGGGAGCAGCCTGGCGGGGACGAACAGCTCCGCTTCGCCCGACTTCGGCGGGAGTTCGCCGGTGATCGTCCGCAGCAGGGTGGTCTTCCCCGACCCGTTCGGGCCGACGAGCGCGATCCGTTCGGGGCCCATGACGTGCAGGTTCACCGGCGGGCCGAACCGGGGCACGGCGTCGATCCGGAGCACGTCGGTTCCGCGCGGGACCGTGGTTTCCGGGAGTTCGACGCGGATCTCGGCGTCCTCACGCACCAGGTCCTCGGCGGCCTTCAGCGCTTCGACGGCGTCGTCCAGCCTGCCGGCGTGCAGGTTCCGGTGCTTGCCCGCGGCGATCTGCGCGTCCTCCTGGCGTTTGCGCATCCGCACCTTGGGTTCCCGCTTCTGGTCCCACATCTTCTGGCCGTACCGGGCCCGCCGGGCGAGTTTGATCCCGGCTTCGATCAGCTCCCGTTTCTGGCGCTTGACGTCGGATTCCGCGGCGCGCAGGTGCCGCCGCGCGGCCTCCTGGGCGACTTCGACGGCGTGTTCGTAAGCCGCGAGGTCGCCGCCGTACAGGGTGACCTCGTGGTCCCGGACCTCGGCGATCCGGTCGACCAGCCGGAGCAGCTCGCGATCGTGGGAGACGACCACGAGGATCCCGCCCCAGGCCGCCACCTCGCGGTGCACGAGTTCGCGTGCCCGCAGGTCGAGGTTGT
The DNA here is from genome assembly GCF_001995215.1 of Amycolatopsis azurea DSM 43854. Taxonomy (GTDB): domain Bacteria; phylum Actinomycetota; class Actinomycetes; order Mycobacteriales; family Pseudonocardiaceae; genus Amycolatopsis; species Amycolatopsis azurea. Next base: position 188,952 of record NZ_MUXN01000026.1, on the reverse strand, counting down.
TCGTCGGCTCGTCGAGCAGCAGCGCGGCGGGACGGCGCAGGAGCAGGGCCGCCAGCCCGAGCAGCGTGAGTTCGCCGCCGGACAGCTCGCCCGCACGCTGGTCCAGCCGGACGGCGTCCAGGCCGAGCCGGTCGAGGATCGCGCGAGTGCGTTCCTCGACGTCCCAGTTGTCGCCGATGGTGGCGAAGTGCTCCTCGGTGGCCGTGCCGCTCTCGACGGCCTTGATCGCCGCGCGGACCGCGGTGACGCCCAGGACGTCGTCGACCCGGCGATCGGTGTCGAGGACGAGGTTCTGGGGCAGGTAGCCGAGTTCGCCGGGCGCGGTCACCGAGCCCGTGGTGGCTCGCAGTCGTCCGGCGAGCAGCCTGAGCAGCGTGGACTTGCCGGATCCGTTGGTGCCGACCAGGCCGGTGCGGCCCGTGCCGATGGTGAGCGAGAGGCGCTCGAACACCGGAACGCCGTCCGGCCAGGTGAAGGAGACGTCGGAAAGCGTCAAGGAAGAAGACATGAGACTCCCTGCGAAGGAGGTGGGATGAGGGCGCAGGTTCGTCTCACAAGATCATCGGGCCACCCTAGCCCGCGCGCGTCCGCGATGCGACCGATTTAGCGGGGCATACTGGCGGACGTGATCGAACGACCCCACGTCCTGTTGTCCGCCGCGGTCTCGCTGGACGGCTACCTCGACGACGCGACTGACACCCGGCTGGTGCTGTCCAACGAGGACGACTGGGCCAGGGTGGACGGGCTGCGCGCCGCGTCGGACGCGATCCTCGTCGGCGCGAACACGGTCCGCGCGGACAATCCCCGGCTGCTGGTCCGCTCGCCGGAGCTGGTCGCCGGACGGGTCGCGGCGGGCCGTCCGGAACAGCCGATCAAGGTCACGCTCACCCGGAGCGGGTCGCTCGACCCGACGGCGCTGTTCTTCACCGTCGGGGACGCGGAGAAGCTGGTCTACGCCCCGCCCGGTGTCGTCACCGGGGTGAAGGCGACCGTCGTCGAGCTGACGGATCTGCGCGGAATGCTGGCCGACCTCCACGCGCGGGGCGTCCGGCGGCTGATGGTCGAAGGCGGCGGTGCGATCCACACGCAGTTCCTCACCGAAGGGCTGGTCGACGAACTGCACCTGGCCGTCGCGCCGTTCTTCGTCGGTGACCCGCGAGCGCCCCGGTTCACCGGTCCGGGCGCTTTCCCGCGCGGGCTCACGCTCGCCGTTAGCACCCGCCTGGGCGACATCGCCGTACTGGAGTACCACGCGACACCGGAACCGTCCGAAGTGGACATTCTGCGGTTGCGCGAAGCCATCGCCTTGGCCGAGAACTGCCCGCCACGGACTTTCCGCGTCGGCGCGGTCATCACCGACGCCCACGGCGAGGTGATCTCCACCGGCTACTCGGGCGACGGTGATCCCGCCGACCACGCCGAAGAAGCCGCGCTGGCCAAGCTCGAACCCGGGGACCAGAGGCTGGCGGAAGCGACGATGTACACGTCGCTGGAGCCGTGCAGCTCGCGGACGTCACATCCGCGAAGCTGCACCGAGCTCATCCTCGACGCCGGTATCCCGCGCGTCGTCTTCGCCTGGCGCGAGCCGTCGGTGTTCGTCGACTGCGTCGGCGCCGAGACGCTGGAGGCGGCCGGACGCCGGGTGATCGAGGTACCAGCCCTCGCCGCCGACGTCCGCCGCGCGAACACTCACATCGCGGGTGTCCGTCCGTGACCTACTTGCAGGCGTCGCAGCAGCCGCACCCCTGACCGGTGCAAGCCGAGCAGCAACCGTGGCGAAGCACGACCTTCAACAGACGCTTGATCATCGCTGTCCTCCCGATCGTTGTCATCCCACCGCCCTTGTCACGCTAAGTTCTGCGCATACGACAGTGGTACCGCCGGGAGTGCCATGACACCGCTCCACCGAGTGATGTCAGGACTCGAGGTCCCCCTCCAGCGATAAGTAGACCTCGCGCAGCTGAGCCAAAAGGTCGGCGTCCGGCTCCGCCCACAGCCCCCGATCGGCCGCCTCGTTCAAGCGCTCGATGATGCCGCGCAACGCCCACGGGTTGGCCTGGCGCAGGAACTCCTGGTTGACCTCGTCGAGCACGTAGGACTCGCTGAGCTTCTCGTACATCCAGTCGCCGACCACCCCGGCGGTGGCGTCGAACCCGAAGAGGTAGTCGACCGTCGCCGCCAGCTCGAAGGCGCCCTTGTAGCCGTGCTTGCGCATCGCCGCGAGCCAGCGCGGGTTGATCACCCGGGCCCGGAAGACGCGGGCGGTCTCCTCGCCGAGGGTGCGGGTGCGGACCGCGTCCGGCGTGGTGCTGTCGCCGACATAGGACGCGGGCGCGGTGCCGGTCAGCGCGCGGACCGTGGCGATCATCCCGCCGTGGTACTGGAAGTAGTCGTCGGAGTCGGCGATGTCGTGCTCGCGGGTGTCGGTGTTCTTGGCCGCGACCACGATCCGCTTGTACGAGTTCTCCATGTCCTCGCGCGCCGGCCTGCCGTCGAGGTCGCGGCCGTAGGCGAACCCGCCCCAGACCGCGTAGACCTCGGCGAGATCCTTGTCGTCGCGCCAGTTCCCGGAATCCATCAGCGGCAGCAGTCCCGCCCCGTACGCACCGGGCTTGGAGCCGAAGATCCGCGTGGTGGCACGGCGTTCGTCACCGTGCGCGGCCAGATCGGCGCGGGTGTGAGCGCGTACGAAGTTCTGCTCGTCCGGTTCGTCCAGGTTCGCGACGAGGCGCACGGCGTCGTCCAGCAGCGTGATCACGTGCGGGAAGGCGTCGCGGAAGAACCCGCTGATCCGCACGGTGACGTCGACGCGCGGGCGCCCGAGTTCGGCGAGCGGGATGGCCTCGATCCCGGTGACCCGCCGCGACGCCTCGTCCCAGACCGGCTGGACGCCCAGCAGCGCCAGGACCTCCGCGGCGTCGTCACCCGACGTGCGCATGGCCGACGTGCCCCAGACCGAGAGGCCGACCGAACGCGGCCAGTCGCCGGTGTCCTCCTTGTAGCGGCGGAGAAGCGAGTCGGCGAGTGCCTGCCCGGTCTCCCAAGCGAGACGGCTCGGGATGGCCTTCGGGTCGACGGTGTAGAAGTTGCGGCCGGTCGGCAGCACGTTGATCAGGCCGCGCAGTGGCGAACCGCTGGGGCCCGCTGGGATGTAGCCGCCGTCGAGCGCGTGGAGCACGGCGTCGATCTCGGCGCCGGTGCCCGCCAGGCGCGGGACGATCTCGGTGGCGGCGAAGGTCAGCACGCGGGCGACTTCCTGGTGTTCCGGCACTTCGGCGACGACCTCGGCGACGGCGGCGGGGGACCAGTCACGGGCCTCCATCGCCTCGACGAGTGAGCGTGCGGTCTGCTCGATGGCGTCCACTTCGGACAGTGGGGCGTCGCTGTTCTCCTTGAGGCCCAACGCGGAACGCAGACCGGGTACGGCGCCCTGTTTGCCGCCCCACATCTGCTGGGCGCGCAGCATCGCGAGCACGAGGTTGATCCGCGCCTCGCCTTCCGGCGCGGCACCGAGGATGTGCAGGCCGTCCCGGATCTGGGCGTCCTTGACCTCGCACAGCCAGCCGTCGATGTGCAGCAGGAAATCGTCGAACTCCGCGTCGTGCGGGCGTTCCTCGACACCGAGGTCGTGGTCCAGTTTCGCGGCCTGGATCAGCGTCCAGATCTGCGCTCGGACCGCGGGCAGCTTCGCCGGGTCCATCGCGGCGATGTTGGCGTGCTCGTCGAGAAGCTGTTCCAGGCGGGCCATGTCGCCGTAGCTCTCGGCGCGGGCCATCGGCGGGATCAGATGGTCGACGATCGTGGCGTGCGCGCGCCGTTTCGCCTGCGCGCCCTCGCCAGGGTCGTTGATCAGGAACGGGTAGATCAGCGGCAGGTTGCCGAGGACGGCGTCCGGCGCGCAGGAGTCCGAGAGGCCCGCGGTCTTGCCGGGAAGCCATTCCAGCGAACCGTGTTTGCCGAGGTGGACGACGGCGTGCGCGCCGAACTCCTCCTCCAGCCAGCGGTACGCGGCGAGATAGTGGTGGCTCGGCGGGAGGTCCGGGTTGTGGTAGATCGCCACCGGGTTCTCGCCGAACCCGCGCGGCGGCTGGATCATCAGGACGACGTTGCCGGACTGCAAGGACGCCAGGACGATGTCGCCGTTGTCGACGTACAGCTCACCGGGTGCGGGGCCCCAGTGCTCCTCCATGCCCTCGCGGAGTTCCGCGGGCAGTTCGGCGAACCACGCGCGGTACTTGTCGGCCGGGACACGGATCGGGTTGCCGGAGAGCTGTTCTTCGGTGAGCCACTCCGGATCCTGGCCGCCCGCGGCGATGAGCGCGTGGATCAGCGCGTCGCCGTCCGGCTGGTCGGTGCCCGTGGGCTCGACGCCGGGGAACGGGTCCTCGCCGAGGTCGTAGCCCTGGTCACGCATGCGGCGCAACAGCTCGATCGCGGACGCGGGCGTGTCGAGGCCGACGGCGTTGCCGACGCGGGAGTGCTTCGTCGGGTACGCGGACAGCATCAGCGCGATCCGGCGCTCCTGCGGCGGCGTGTGCCGCAGCCTGGCGTGGGCGAGCGCGATCTTGGCGACCCGCGACGCGCGCTCGGCGTCCGGCACGTACTTCGGGAGGCCGTCGTCGTCGATCTCCTTGAACGAGAACGGGACGGTGATGAGGCGGCCGTCGAACTCGGGGACGGCCATCTGGTTGCCCGCGTCGAGCGGGGAGAGACCGTCGTCGTTGGCGGACCAGGTCTCACGGTCGCTGGTGAGGCAGAGCGCCTGGAGGATCGGGATGTCGAGCGCGGCCATCTCGGCGACGTCCCACGCCTCGTCGTCCCCGCCGGCGCCGACCTCCGACGGCTTCGTGCCGCCCGCGGCGAGCACGGTGACCAGAAGCGCGTCGGCCTTGGCCAGCTCGGCCATCATCTCCGGCTCGCGGGTGCGCAGGGACGCGCAGTGGATCGGGAGCGCGCGGCCCCCGGCGTCCTCGATGGCGTCGGAGAGGGCGTGGACGAACTCGGTGTTCCCGGACAGGTGATGCGCGCGGTAGTAGAGGATCGCGATGACCGGGCCCTTGGTGGTCTTGGGCTCGCGTTCGAGGACACCCCACAGCGGCTGCACGGCGGGCGGTTCGAAGCCGTCACCCGTGAGCAGGAGCGTGTCGCTCAGGAACCGGTGCAGCTGGGTGAGGTTGGCCGGGCCGCCCTGCGCGAGGTACGCGTGCGCCTCCGCCGCGGTGCCCGCCGGGACCGTGGACAGCTTCATGAGCTGCGCGTCCGGTGTCTGTTCGCCGCCGAGGACCACCACGTGCGCGCCGCTCGCGCGGACCGTGTCGAGCCCCTCCTGCCAGCTCCGCTCGGATCCGAGGATCCGGACGACGACGATCCGGGCGCCATCGAGCAGGGCGGGCAGCTCGGCCAGGTCCAGCCGGGCGGGATTGGCCAGCCGGTAGTCGGCCTCGCTGGCGCGTGCGCTGAGCAGGTCGGTGTCCGAAGTGGACAGAAGCAGGATCACGGCAGTCCTCACTCGGGGTGTCCGCGCCCCGGGTCGTGCGGTCGCGACGGCCGGAGTTCCTGGCTTCCCCTCTTCGGTCCGGTCCTTTCGGTCCTTTCGGTCCTTTCGGTCCTTCGGTTCGGAGGGGTGACAGTGGCGGGACCGCCCCGGACTCTCACCGGGTTCCTCCCTCTGCCGTCGCGTGGGTCTCCGCTCACTCTCCGGTGCGGTCCGGCGGGAGTCAAGGTGATGTGTCCGGCAGGCGGCGAGGGGCGGGATTTTCGCTGGTCGTGAACGGTGTGTTCGGACAAACTCGCGGGTATGCGATCGGTATTCGTGTACCCCCACCTGGACCAGGTCGGCACCGTCGCCGTGCTTGACGCGCTTTCGCCAGGTCAGAACGCGCCCTGGCTGGTGGAGGGCGTGCTGTACTGCTGGCTGGAGTCTGAGGACGAATACCTCTATCAGGGCTGGGAACCAGATGGTGTCGAGCACTTGACTGTCACGATCGGTCACCGCCCGGACTGGGCGATAGAGATCGAAGTGTCCGGCCGGGTCGACGGAACCGAGCAGCTGCGGCGGCTGGTCCTGACCCTGCTTGAGCATGGTGGTGTCGTGACGGACGACTACAGCGACCATGCGTGGACGGCGGGCGAGATTCGGTCCCACGCGCGACACGAAGGCTTGACCTTCTTCGACTTCCGAGGTTCGTACAACCGGCTCATCTAGCCGCAGGCATGGCGAGGGGCCCGTCGCCGGTGTGGGTGGCGGGCTCCTCGGGTCATGCAGGGGATGTCAGGCGCGGTGGAGGGTGTTGCGCCGGGATCTGCGTAGCGGGTCCAGGTACTGGGGTGGGATGAACTCCGGGAGTCCGTCGGTGGCCATGTGGACTTGCCAGTCGCCGTGGTGGATCAGGCGGTGATGGAAGCCGCAGAGGAGGACGAGGTTGCGGAGGTCGGTGGGTCCGCCGTCTGCCCAGTGGTGAATGTGGTGGGCGTGGCAGTTCTTGGGTCTTCGATGACATCCGGGGAACGCGCAGCCGTGGTCGCGGATGTTGAGCGCCCGCCGCTGGCCTGGGGTGACGAACCGTCGTAGCCGTCCGACGTCGAGGGGTTCTCCGGCGGCGTTGAGCACGACCGGGAGCATGAGGCAGTCGCACGCGGCCATGCGGGCCTCGCGGGCGGTCATGCTGCCGACGAAGTCGAGGCAGGCTTTCCCGATGCCGGTCTTCAGCTCTTCGAGACCGATGGTGACGTGTACCAAAGTCCTGTAGCCGCTCGTCCCGGGTTGATCAGGGCAGGCGATGGCGAGGTCGAGGAGTTCGGCCCACGCGTCGCCCAGCCGTTCGCATTTCATGCGCAGGTCGGCCTGGCCGAACTCGTCCACCGGGCGAGGTTTCGCGTACGCCTCCAGGGCGGCGGCGGTGCGGGCGCCCAGCTCGTCATCGAGCAGCCCGGTCAGCTTCCAGAACCCGTCCCTGCGGCGCTCCAGAGTGACCTCGCGACGCGGCTGCTTCGGCTCTGGATCCTTGGGTTCGTTGCCGTCGGGGTCGAGCCAGGCGAGAAGGTTCGCCTCCGCGTCCGCCAGCTGCCGGGGACCCGCCTCGCGAGCCAGATCGGCCAGGATCTTCTCCGCGCTCTCCCGATCCTCTACGGACGTGTCGGCCGGGATCTTCTTCAGAATCTCCAAGATCTGCTCGATACGGTGCTCACCGATCACACCCTCGGCAGCCACGGCGGCCGTGGCGGGAGCGACAGCCGGGACCTCGCTGCCGTCCACAGCGCGGGTGGGGTTCAACGCGATCGCCCGCTTCACGATCGGCCCCGCCTCACCCCGAGACAACCGCGCCACATCGGCGAACCACGCCGCCGTCGACCCATACCCATACAGGTCTTTCGCGCCCCGCGACTCCACCTCCGCCAGGAATTGCCCGAGCCCGGCGGACGCCACCCGCATCACCTGCAAGAACTGCTGCACGCCATGCGCAAGCTCCAGCTTGCCGGCACGCCACAACTCCTGCGGCAACTCGGGAAGAACGGTCTCGGACACTCCTCCATAATACGCCTAGAAATCGAACACATGTTCGTAATTTTAAGTCACCATAAACCCGCTCCTTCGCCACTTTCGAGTGACCTCGCAATTAGGTGACTAAGGGGTCGTAACAGAATGATCTTGGGTGTGGTTTGATGCCGTGTCTCGGTGATCGTCTGTGAGAGGTGTGCTGGGTGGGCGGCGGCGTCCGTGGGGGGCGATGACGGTCTGTGGGAGCGGATCGAGCCGTTGTTGCCGCGTGTGGAGCGTCGGTTTCGGCATCCTGGGCGTAAGCGGTTGGACGACCGTAAGGCGTTGTGCGGGATCATGTTCGTGCTCTATACCGCGATCCCGTGGGAGTTCCTGCCGCAAGAGCTGGGGTATGGCTCAGGCATGACCTGCTGGCGGAGCTGCACGCGGCGGGCCAGCTGGATTGGTCACAGGCGGCGGTCGATGGATCGCATGTGCGGGCGTTAAAAGGGGGGCGAAAACCGGGCCCAGTCCGGTAGATCGAGCCCGTACCGGATCGAAACACCACGTGATCACCGACGGCACCGGTATCCCGCTGGCGACTACCCTGACCGGCGGGAACCGGCACGACGTCACCCAGCTGATGCCGCTGATCCACGCGATCCCGCCGGTCCGGGGCCGCCGTGGACGGCCCCGCCGACGGCCACAACGGCTCTACGCCGACCGCGCCTACGACCACGACAAGTACCGCAAGCTTGTCCGCGCCGCGGGAATCACGCCTCTCATCGCCCGCCGAGGCCAGGAGCACGGCTCCGGTCTCGGTGTCCATCGCTGGGTCGTCGAGGGCGCCTTCGCCTTTACTGCACTGGTTCCGGCGTCTACGCATCCGATGGGAGATCCGCGACGACATCCACGAAGCCTTTCCTCACCCTCGGCTGCGCCATCATCTGCTGGCACAGACTCAAAGCCCACTCAATCTGTTAGGACCCCTAATTGCTTCACGCGAGCGTGGTGTGGTTACGGGAGACCGTCCCGAGCGCCACGTTCGAGACGGTGAGTGTCCCGAGCGGGGCGCTCGGGACACTCACCGCATTTAGTCCTCTAATCGCGAGGTCGCCGGAGAACGGCGACCAGCAGGGTCACGCCGAGCGCTCCGACGAAGAATCGCCGATCCGCGGGAAAGGGGCGGTGGAGAAGATGATCTCCACCGCCACCTCGAAGAACTCCGCGATCCGCAACGCGAGATAGAGGCTCGGGCTGTACTCGCCGCGTTCGAGGTAGCCGATGGTCTGGTAGTGCACGCCCAGCGCATCGGCGAGCTCGCGGCGGGAGATGCCCCGTTCCGCCCGCAGCATCGCGATCCGGTTGTAAACGACCTCGCTCATGAGCTAGCCAATTCGCTGCATCGCCTTTTCCCGTCGTGCCGCCACCGAGGACCCGGACTCGCGTCGCGCCATGCGCCGCAGGACCACCGGGGCCAGGGTCAATCCGATCACGGCCCACGCGGTCAGCACGCCGAGGGTCTCCCATGGCCGCCAAGACTGCCCGATCTCGATCATCACCGTCGAGTCCGGCAGCAGGGCCGACCGCATGCCGAGGCCGAGCCAGTACATCGGGAACACCTGGCCGATGCCTTGCAGCCACTCCGGCAGCGCGGTGATCGGGTAGAAGATCCCGGAGATCGCGCCGATGCCCAGCGTCGGCAGCATGATCAGGCCGATGCTGCGCGCGTTGGTGGTCAGGGAGCCGAAGATCGCGCCGAGCGGCATGGTGGCGAGCAGGCCGAGCACCAGCACCCACAGCAGGCCCAGCCAGGAAGCCAGCCCGCCCGGGGCGATGCCGTCGAACAGGATGAGGCTCGGGATCAGCACCAGCAGCATCCCGATGACGGTGTTGATGGAGACCGTGACGACCTTGCCGACGAGGTAGCCGACCATGCCGTTCGGCGTGGCCTTGGCGCGCAGGAGCGTGCCGTCCTCGCGTTCGACGGCCAGGACGCCCGCCATCCCGAGCATGCCGCTGAACACGATGCCCGCGCCCAGCACGCTCGGCACGGTCGCGGCGCCGAGCGAGAACTCCATCCCCGGCAGTTTCGCGTCGCGCATGAAGAACATGACGACGATGAAGATCGCCGGGAAGATGAACGTGTTGAACAGGTCTTCCCGGTTGGTCATCATTTGCAGCGTCTCGAGCCAGCCTCGTTTGACGCCCATCCGGACACTGTGCTGAACCGGGTTCATCGCGCACCCACCTCCACGAGCGGCGTCTCGGCCTTGCGGACCAGGGTCATGTACGTGTCTTCGAGCGACGCCCGCCGGACCTCCAGGTCGCCGATGGCCTCGCCGTGCTGTTTGAACAGTTCGTGCACGTACTTCGTCGATTCCGTCGTCGAGTGGACGAACCGCTGTCCGTCCAGCGTCCAGCGCACCTCGGCCTCGCCGGCGATCTGCCTGCTCAGCGCGTCGGCCGAACCGTCGGCCACGATCCGGCCGTGGTTCAGGATCAGGATCCGGTCGGCCAGCTTCTCGGCCTCGTCGAGGTCGTGCGTGGTGAGCAGGATCGTCGTGTCGTCGTCATCGGTCAGCCGGTGCACGAGTTCGTGGAACTCGCGCCGCGCCTCCGGGTCCAGCCCGGCGGTCGGCTCGTCGAGGAACAGCAGTTCCGGACGGCCGACGATGCCGATCGCGACGTCGAGACGGCGCCGCTGCCCGCCAGAGAGCATGCGGACCCGCTTGTCCGCGTGCGCCGTCAGCCCGACCGCGGCGATCAGCTCGTCCGGATCCCACGGCCGCCTGATGCGATCGGTGGAGTACGGCGCGTAGTAGCCGCCCAGGTGCTCCAGCAGTTCCCGGACGCGCCACTTCGCGTGGTCCCGCCAGGACTGGAGGACGACCCCCAGCCGCGCCCTCCAGTCTTCGTCCGCGTGCGCGGGGTCGATGCCCAGCACGCTGACCTCGCCCTCCGACCGCATCCGGAAGCCTTCGAGGATCTCGATCGTCGTGGTCTTGCCCGCGCCGTTCGGCCCCAGCAGGCAGATCACCTCGCCGCGGTGCGCGGTGAAGTCCACGCCGTGGAGGACGTCGTTCGTCCCGTACCGCATCCGGAGATCTTGGACGGAGATCATCACGTCGTGTGGATCTCTCATAGGTCACCCCCATCTCAGTGCTGCGATCGAATGTAGCACACCTACTACATTCGATCCGACCATTACTCTCCCGAAGAGGGGCCATCTACAGTGAGCGCATGTCCACGAGCGCACGTGTCCGAGCCGACGCGTGCCCCGGTGTTTTCGCCACGCACGACGCCGCGGACGGTCCGCTCGCCCGGGTCCGGCTGCCCGGCGGCGCCATCACCGCGGACAGGCTCCTGGCCCTCGCGGACGCCGCCGACGACCTCGGCGACGGCGCTCTCCACCTCACTTCGCGCGGCAACATCCAGCTGCGCGGCGTCACCCGTCCCGGTCTCGCGGACAGGCTCGCGAAGGCAGGACTGCTGCCCTCGCCGTCGCATGAACGCGTACGCAACATCCTCGCTTCGCCGCTGAGCGACGTCTCCCAGGAACTCGCTTCGGCGCTCGACAAGGCCCTGTGTGCCGAACCCGAGCTGGCCGAACTCCCAGGACGCTTCCTCTTCGCGCTTGACGGCGGCCAGGGTGACGTCGCGGGAGAAGGCGCCGACGTCTGCTGGCGCGACGGCGCGATACTGCTCGCCGGCGACGACACCGGCCTGCGCGTCCCCGCCGAGCACGCCGTCGACGCGCTCATCTCGGTCGCGCGCGCGTTCCTCCGCATCAAAGGCACGGCCTGGCGGATCAGCGAACTCGCCGACACGAAACCGCTGGTCAAGGACATGCCAGGCGAAAACCGGGAGCCACAGAGGTTCGACGTGAATCCCGGCCTGCCCATCGGGCCGATCGGTGAAGCGATCGCCGTCGCCCCGGTCTTCGGCCGCCTGACCTCGGCTCAAGCGCGCGCGATCGCGAGGGCCGGGAACGCCGTGGTCACCCCATGGCGGTCGATCCTGGTCCTCGGCCCGCTGGAGGCGGACACGGGACTGGTCGCCGATCCGGACGCGCCGTCGCTCGGGATCAGCGCCTGCATCGGACGGCCGGGCTGCGCGAAGTCGCTGGCCGACGTCCGGGCCGACGCGGCACGGGTCGGCCGGGCCCCGAGAGCCCATTTCGCCGGTTGTGGACGGCGCTGTGGAAAACCCGCGCACGAGCACGTCGACGTGCTCGCGACGGAGGACGGTTATCTGGTCGACGGGGCGTTCGTCCCGGTCGGCGAGCTGGCGGAGACGTTGGCGACGTTGGCGAAGAAGGGAACAGAGTGATCGACTACATCCGGGACGGGGCCGAGATCTACCGGCATTCGTTCGCCACCATCCGCGAGGAGGCGGATCTCGCGATCCTCCCCGACGACGTCGCGGTGCTGGCCGTGCGGATGATCCACGCCTGCGGGATGGTCGACCTGGTCGACGACATCCGCTACAGCCTGGACGTCGTGGAGTCCGGTCGCGCCGCGCTGGAGGCGGGCGCGCCGATCCTGTGCGACGCCAACATGATCGCCTCCGGCGTGACCCGCAAACGTTTGCCTGCCGCCAACGAGGTGCTGTGCACGCTGTCCGACCCGAAGGTGCCGGGGCTGGCCGAGCGGATGGGCACCACCCGGTCCGCGGCCGCGCTGGAACTGTGGCGCGACAAGCTGCCCGGTTCCGTGGTGGCGATCGGCAACGCGCCCACCGCGTTGTTCCGCCTGCTGGAACTGCTCGACGAGGGGGTCGGTGCCCCGGCGGCGATCATCGGTGTCCCGGTGGGTTTCGTCGGCGCCACCGAGTCCAAAGTGGAACTCGTGGAGCGGGCACCCGCGCCGTACCTGGTGGTGCACGGACGACGCGGCGGCAGCGCGATGGCCGTCGCCGCGATCAACGCGATGGCGAGTGAGGTCGAATGAGCGGGCTCGGGAAACTCTGGGGTGTCGGGCTCGGACCCGGCGACCCGGAACTGATGACGGTCAAGGCCGCGCGGCTGATCGGCGAGGCCGACGTCATCGCCTATCACTCCGCACGGCACGGCCGGAGCATCGCGCGTTCGGTCGCCGAGCCGTACCTGCGGGACGGCCAGCTCGAAGAGAAGCTGGTCTACCCGGTCACGACCGAGACCACCGATCACCCCGGCGGCTACGAAGGCGCCATCGCCGATTTCTACGAGCTGAGCGCGAAGCGGCTCGCCGAACATCTCGACGCCGGACGCGACGTGGTGGTGCTCTGTGAAGGCGACCCGTTCTTCTACGGCTCCTACATGTACATGCACGAGCGGCTCGCCGACCGCTACGAGGCGACAGTGGTGCCCGGCGTGACGTCGGTCAGCGCGGCGTCGTCGGTGCTCGGGCGTCCGCTGGTGCAGCGCGACGAGGTCCTCACCATCCTGCCGGGCACCCTGCCCGCGCCGGAGCTCGCGCGGCGCCTGGCCGACACGCAGGCCGCGGCGGTGCTCAAACTCGGCCGCACGTTCGGCAACGTCCGCGAGGCGCTGGCCGAGGCCGGGAAGTTGGACGACGCCTTCTACGTCGAACGCGCGACCTGGCAGGCGCAGCGTGTCGAGCCGTTCGCCGACGTCGACCCGGAGTCGGTGCCGTACTTCTCGCTGGCGCTGCTGCCCAGCCCGGCGTACGCGTCCCGGCTCGCCGACGAACCCGAAGTCCCTCGGAAGCAGGAAACGCACACCGGCGGTGAGGTCGTGGTCGTCGGCCTCGGCCCGGCGGGCCCTGGCTGGCTGACGCCCGAAGCGACCGAGGAACTGGCCGCGGCGGAGCACGTCGTCGGCTACGGCCCCTACGTCGCGCGGGTCCCGCAGCGCGCGGGCCAGCAGCGGCACGCGTCCGGCAACCGGGTCGAGGCCGAACGCGCCGTCGAAGCGCTGGAACTGGCCGCGAACGGCGCCAAGGTCGCGGTGGTCTCCTCGGGTGATCCCGGGGTGTTCGCGATGGCGTCGGCCGTGCTGGAGCAGGTCGCCGCCGGGCACGGCGCGGGCACACGGGTGCGGATCGTGCCGGGGGTGACCGCCGCGCAGGCGGCCGCGTCCCGGGTCGGCGCGCCGCTGGGCCACGACTACTGCGTGCTTTCGCTGTCCGACCGGCTCAAGCCGTGGGAGATCATCGAACGACGGCTCGACGCGGCGGGCGCGGCGGATCTCGTGCTCGCGCTGTACAACCCGGCGTCCCGCACGCGGACCACGCAGCTCGCGCAGGCCCGCGAAGTCCTGCTGCGGCACCGCGCGCCGGAGACCCCGGTGGTCGTCGCCCGCGACGTCGGCGGTCCCGAGGAGGACATCCGCGTCGTCACCCTCGGCACCATGGATCCCGCGGAAGTGGACATGCGCTGCCTGCTGATCGTGGGTTCGTCGAAGACCCGTGCCGAGAGCGGTGTCGTCTGGACGCCTCGCAGCTACGAGTGACGGCCGAGCCCGGCGTTCCGGGCCTGGCCGAGCAGTATCTCGCGGTCGTCCGTGCCGACCTTCGCGTGAATCGACGAGATGACGTTGCGCACGGTCTTGGGGGCGAGCCCCAGCCGCCGCGCCACCTGCGCGATCACCAGCCCGCCCGCCAGGAGGTCGAGCACCTCGTGCTCGCGTGAGGTCAGCCGCGGGAACACCCGGATCGGCTCGGACGCGGCCAGCAGGCCGTAAAGCCGGTCCGCCGCGCGTTCGCCGAACACGACCGCGCCCGCCGCGACCCCGCGGACGAACCGGACCAGGTCGTCGTGGCCCGCGGTCCGGGACAGCACGCCGCGGGCGCCCGCGAGCATCGCGGCGACCACGAGATCGCCGTCGCCGGGCGGGGTCAGCGCGAGCACGGCGGTTCCCGGTACGCGGGAAGTCACTTCGCGCGTCACGGCGAGCCCGTCGAGCGCGGGCGGGTGAACGGACAGGACGAGGACGTCCGGACGCAGCACGGTGGCGTGCCAGAGCGCTTCGCGTGCGTCGGGGGTGTAGGCGACCACCTCCAGCTCCGAAGACTCGGGCGGCTCGGGGACACCGGCGAAGACCACGCTCACCGCAGGGGTTCGAATCGGCACGCCATCGGTTGTAGCGCAGAACTTTTGTACAGTGTCCGGCCGTTTTCGGTGAACAATGTCCCTTCGATAACGCTTCGACGATCAGGGGGCCTGGTGCCGAGACGCGAGCGCCCGCTGGGGCCGGGCGACGACGTCGTCGTGCGGTTCGCGGCGGATCTCCGGCTGCTTCGAGAGAAGGCCGGAGGGCCGACGTACCGCGAGCTTTCGACCCGCGCGGGCTACTCGGCCGCCGCGCTGTCCGATGCGGCGGGCGGCCGGAAACTGCCGGGGCTCGCGGTCACGACCGCGTACGTCACCGCGTGCGGTGGCGACTTCGTGGCTTGGGAGGAACGCTGGCGCGCGGTCGCCGCCGGGCTCGCCGCGGCCTCCGAAGACCGTGCCGACCGTGAGGCCGCTGAACTCCCGTACCTGGGGCTGGCCGCATTCCAGACCTCCGACGCCGCCCGGTTCTTCGGCCGCGAGCGCCTGGTCGCCGAGCTGACCGGCAAGCTCGCGGAACGACGGCTCGTCGGCGTCTTCGGCGCGTCCGGATCGGGGAAGTCGTCCGTCCTGCGGGCCGGACTGGCGGCGGCGAGCGAACGCCCTGTCGTCCTTCGCACGCCTGGCGAGCATCCGCTCGAAGAGGACCTCGACGCAGAGGGGCGGCTGCTGATCGTCGACCAGTTCGAGGAGGTCTACACGCTCTGCCGGGACCAGACCGAACGGGAGAAGTTCGTCGACACGCTGCTCGCGCTCGCGGGCGACGACCACGGGACCCGGGTCGTGCTCGGCGTCCGCGCGGACTTCTACGGTCACCTCTGCCGTCACGCCGGGCTGGTCGAGGCGCTGACCGACGCGCAGGTGATGGTCGGCCCGATGACCGCGGACGAACTCCGGACCGCGATCGTCGAACCCGCCGTCCGAGCGGGCTGCCGGGTCGAGGCGGCGCTGGTCACCACGCTCGTCGCCGACGCCACCGGCCAGCCCGCGATGCTCCCGCTCGTTTCGCACGCGCTGCTGGAGACCTGGCGCCGGCGCCAGGGGATCACGCTGACCAGCGCGGCGTACGAGGCGGCGGGCGGGATCCTGAACGCGATCGCGCAGACCGCGGAGGCCGTCTACACGGACCTGGAGCCGGACAGGCAGAGCGTCGTCCGGCAGATCTTCCTGCGGCTCACCGCGCTCGGCGAAGGCACCGAAGACACGAAGCGCCGTCTCAACCGGCGCGAACTCGACGACGATCCGGCGACCACGGAGGTCCTCGAACGCCTCGCCGACGCACGTCTGCTCGTCCTCGACCGCGACGGCGTGGAGATCGCGCACGAGGCCTTGATCCGCAGCTGGCCCCGGCTGCGCGACTGGCTCGCGGAGGACCGCGAAGGACACCGGCTGCACCGACAGCTGGCCGAGGCGACCGACTTGTGGGAGTCGCTGGACCGCGACAAGGGCAGCCTCTATCGCGGCACACGACTGGGTCTCGCGGCCGAATGGGCGGTCCGGGAGCCGGACGCGTTGAGCGCGCGAGAGCGGCGGTTCCTGGAGGCGGGGCTCGACGCCGAAGCCGAGGAGACCGCCGTCGGCCGCAAACGGACGCGGAGGCTGCGAAGACTTGTCGCGCTCCTTCACGTGCTGCTGATCCTGGCGGCCGTGGCCATCGTGTACGCCGTCGATGCCGAGAACACCGCGACCGATGAGCGGAACGTCGCGCTCGCGCGCAAGGCCGTCGTCGACGCGAAGACGTTGCGGGAGTCGAATCCGGCGCTGTCGACGCAGCTCAGCCTCGCCGCGTACCGGCTCGCGCCGATCCAGGAGACCCATGACGGCCTGCTCGCGTCCATGGCGGCGCCCTTCGCCACCAGGATGACCTTCGACCCGGGTGACGTGACGATCGTGCTGAGCGGGCAGCTCATGATCACCTCCGACTCCTACCGCGCGACCCAGGTGTGGTCCATCGCCGACTCGCGGCGGCCTGCGCTCCTGTCGACGTTGCCCGGTTCAGGGGAGATCCGCGGACCGCTCGCGTTCAGCCGCGACGGACGAGCTTTGGCGACCACGACCCGGGATCACGCGGTCCGGCTCTGGGACCTGACCGAGCCGCGGCGTCCGGTGCGGAAGGCCGACGTCACCGGCCATCAGGACACCCTGCTCTCCGTCGACTTCAGCCCCGACGGCCGCGCTCTCGTCACCGGTTCCGCCGACCGCACCGTCCGGCTCACCGACGTCGCCGATCTCGGCGCGCCGAAACCGCTGGGCGGGATCCCGGCCGAGCAGCTCGAACGTGCGGTCTTCAGCCCGGACGGCAAGCTGCTCGCGGTCACCAACACGAACTGGACGGCGGAACTCTGGGACGTCACCACGCCGTCCGCCCCGCGGAAGCGGTCCGTCCTTTCCGGACACCAGGACCTGCAGCTCACCCCGTCGTGGAGCCCGGACGGCAAACGGCTGCTCACCACCAGCTGGGACCGCACGGCGAAGCTCTGGGACGTCGCGGATCCGGCGGTGCCGCGCCCGCTGACGACGTTGAACACCCCGGCCGTGGTCTGGGCGGCGGGGTTCAGCCCGAGCGGCAGGCTCGTGGTGACCGCGGGCGACGACCAGGCCGTGCGTCTCTGGGACGTCACGGGCCCGGCGAAGGAACTGCCGCCGCTGTCCGGGCACACGAACGCGATCTGGTGGGCGGCGTTCTCCCCGGACGGCAAGACGATCGTGTCCACCAGCGCCGACCGGACCGTCCGGCTGCAGGACGTCGGTGAACTGGCGCTGGCGTCGAGCGCGGGCTGGAACGCGGGCCTGTTCACCGAGCAGGGGCGGATCCTCGTCACGGCGGGGGACGACGTGCGGCTCTGGGCGATGGACGACCTCCGCGCCCCGAGACAGCTCGCGAAACTCCCCGGCCCGGCCACCGTCACCGCCGTCGCACTGAGCCCGGACCGGCGCAGCCTCGCGCTGGCCGCGCACGACGGCGCCGGCGTCGCCGGGACGTTCGTGCTTCAGCGCTGGGACATCAGCGATCCGGCGGCGCCGAGACTGCTGGCGTCGACCGAGGTGAAACCCACGTACTCGCTCGCGTTCAGCCCGGACGGCAAGACCTTCGCCTCCGGTCACGACGACGGGCCGATCCAGCTGTGGGACGTCGGCGATCCCACGCGGTTCGCCGCACCGCGGGTCCTGCCGGTCGGCGACGGCACGGTGTGGTCGCTCGCGTTCACTCCCGACGGGCGGACACTCGTGGCCAGTCAGGGTCTCGACGCGTCCGCGGTGACGCTGTGGGACGTCACCGACCCTCAACGCCCCGGCCTCGTGTCGACCCTGCGGCCCGACGGCGGCGCGTTGTTCAAGATGGCGCTCAGCCCCGACGGCCACACGATCGCCGCGGGCAGCAGCGACCGCAACGTCTACCTCTGGGACATCGCCGATCGCGCGCACGCCGTGCGGCTGGCGAAACTGGGCGGCAATCCCGAAGGCGTCGGGCACCTCGCGTTCGGCCCGACCGGACGGGAACTGGCGGCTTCGGCGTTCCGGACGGTGCGGGTCTGGGACCTGGCCGATCCGCGGAATCCGGTCGAATCGGCGCAGCTCACCGGCTTCGCCGCGACGGTCAACTCGCTGGCGTTCCGGGACGACGGGCATACGCTCGCGATCGGGAGCAGCGGCGTCCAGCTGTGGCAGACGGACACGGATCGCGTGGGCGAGGAGATCTGCCGGCTGGCGACTCCGAGGATCACGCGGGAAGAGTGGGAGAGGTACTTTCCGGGGCTCGACTACGCGCCGTCGTGCGGTCCATGACCTGCCATCGGTGACCGATTCGGGTACTTTGTCCCCGGTGTTGATGTCCCCAATGCCACATTGGAGACGCTCAGTGTCCCCAATGTGGCATTGGGGACATCGTAAAGACTCGACCCCTCAGCAAGGCAAACGTGTCGTAGTCGCGGGGCTATGGACGACGTCGCGAGCGCGACGCTCGAGACAGTGAGCGTCCCAGGCGAGGCGCACGAGACATCTACACTTGTGGACACCCAGGTCGGAACTGGCCCGCCGGCGGTTCGGATCGCGTCAGGCGGAAGCTGATTCCGTGGGTATAGAGGCCAGATCAGCCAAGATGCGGACGAAGGTAACTCCCTCCGTAATAAACATATAGCGCATAGGGGGACTTGCCACAAGACCCCGGTCATGCTTCAGACTCACTCGCCGTAGCCGAAACCTGGCGAAAAGGGAGTCTGTGTCAACTCAGGGTCATGAAGAAGAGCTCCGGTCCGAACGCGACCACGTCGCCGGGCTCTACGCGCGCCTGGACGCCGAACGCGCGCGGGTGAAGGGGGAGTTCCAGGCCGCGCTGGGGGGAACCGGCGGGACGGCCATGGAACGCGACGTCGAGGTGCGCGCGCTGGGCAGGGAGTCGCGGCGGCTGGACGTCGTGGACAACGGCCTGTGCTTCGGCAGGCTGGACAGCCTCGCGGGGGAGACCTCCCATATCGGCCGCATCGGTCTCTTCGACGAGGAGAACGACTACGAACCGGTGCTGCTCGACTGGCGGGCACCGGCGGCGCGCCCGTTCTACACCGCGACCGCCGCGACGCCGGAGAAGATGCGCCGTCGCCGTCAGTTCCACACGCACGGACGTGAGCTGCTCGGATTCACCGACGAGGTGTTCGGCCGTCCCGGCGGCGACGCGGAGGGTGACGCGGCGCTGCTCGCGGCCGTCAACGCGCCGCGCGGCGAGGGGATGCGCGACATCGTCGCGACGATTCAGTCCGAACAGGACGAGATCATCCGGCACGAGCATCCCGGGGTGCTCGTGATCGAGGGCGGGCCGGGTACCGGGAAGACCGTGGTGGCGCTGCACCGCGTCGCGTACCTGCTCTACACGCAGCGCGAACGGATGGAGCGTCACGGCGTGCTGGTGGTCGGGCCGAATCCGGCCTTCCTGCACCACATCGGCCGGGTGCTGCCGTCGCTGGGCGAGACCGACGTGGTGTTCATGACCACCGGCGATTTCGTGCCCGGCAAGCACGTCACCGCCGAGGACGGCCCGGAGGCGACGCGGCTCAAGGGGTCGCTGAAGATGCTGGACGTCCTCAAAGCCGCCGTCGCCGACCGTCAGCGGCTGCCGGAGGAGCCAGTGCTGATCGAGCTGGCCGACGTCACCGTCCGGATCGACGCCGAGACCGCGGAATGGGCCAGGGACGAGGCGCGCAAGAGCGGTCTGCCGCACAACGAAGCGCGGGTGACGTTCACCGAGATCGTCACCTACGTCCTGACCGAGCGGGCGATCGCGCGGATCGGGCGCGGCTGGCTGTCACGGGACGACCGAGACGAATGGGAGCGGCTGCGGAAGGACCTGCTCAAGGAACTGGCCGAGAGCGAGAAGTTCACCGCCGCGCTCGACGACCTCTGGCCGATCCTGACGCCCGAAAGCCTGCTGGGGACGCTGTTCTCGTCCTCGGAACGGCTGACGGCCGCGGGCGCCGACCAGGCGTTGCTGCGCGCCGACGGCGAGGCCTGGACGGTGTCGGACATGCCGCTGCTCGACGAACTCGTCGACCTGCTCGGCCGCGACAAGAGGGCCGACCAGGCGGCGGAGAAGGCCCTCGCGCGGGAGAAGAAGGCCGAGGCCGAGTACGCCGAAGGTGTGCTGGACACGATGAAACTCGACCGCGAGGAGATGGACGAGGACGTCATGCTGTCCGCGGAGAACCTCCTGTTCGCGGACGAACTCGCCGATCGTTTCGTCGAGACCGATACGCGCAGCCTCGTCGAGCGCGCCTCGGCGGACCGGGACTGGACGTACCGGCACGTCGTGGTCGACGAGGCGCAGGAACTGTCCGAAATGGACTGGCGGGTGCTGATGCGGCGGTGTCCCAACCGGTCCTTCACCGTCGTCGGGGATCTGGCGCAGCGTCGTTCCGAGGCAGGGGCGCGGTCGTGGGACGCGATGCTGGCGCCGTACGTGCCGGGCCGCTGGGTCTACCGGTCGCTGACGGTGAACTACCGCACGCCGTCGGAGATCATGGCCGTCGCCGCCTCGGTGCTCGCCGAATTCGCGCCGGACGTCCGGGCGCCGGAGTCGGTGCGGTCCAACGGTGTCGAGCCGTGGGCGCGACAGGTTTCGGCGGAATCGCTGGCCGGCGCCATCGAGGAGTTCGTCAAGGACGAGGCCGGGCGCGAAGGCACCAGCGTCGTGATCGGACCGCCGGGAGTGCCGGGCACCGTGCCCGCCTCGGAGACGAAGGGGCTCGAGTTCGACGCCGTCCTCGTCGTGGACCCGGAACGGATCCTGGCCGACGGCCCGCGAGGCGCGGCTGAGCTGTACGTGGCGCTCACCCGCGCTACGCAGCGGCTCGGCGTCCTGCACGAGGCTCCGCTGCCGCCCGCGCTGGCGGGCCTTTCGTGAGCGGCAAGGGCGGAGAAGTGACTCTGCGCGACGCCGGACCCGCGGCACACCCCTCACCCTGAGTGACACCGAGCGCTCTCGCCCGCTGCGACCGGGAGCACGGCTTCTAGAGAGAGCTGAAAGGGCCCTTCACCGCATCGCACGCGGTGAAGGGCCCTTTCGGTGCATCTCATGAGGGGAAAGTCCCCTTCAGCCCTAGCGCGTCGGGTCCTTGCCGTTCGGCTGCCGAGGCCCGGGACCCGGCGACCACCAGCCGGGCACGACCTTCTCGCCGTGGATGATCGTCGGCGCGATCCCCTCGGTGAACGGTTCGACCTGCAGCAGCTGGCCCCAGGATTGGCTGGGCTGGCCGATCAGGTAGCTGGGCACCTCGGGTTCGGCGGCGACCTCTTCGAGCCAGCCGATCGGGCCGCCGTTGGTGCTGGACGCCCAGTTCGCCTCGTCCGCGACGGCGCCCGCGGTGATCCGGTACTCCGGCATCTTCGAGATGCCGTCGTGCGAGGTCACCGGCTCCACGCACGGGTAGACGAACGACGCGGGCCAGTCGACGTACACCGGTTTGCCCGCGATCTTCTCGGTCAGCGTGGTGAACGTCGGCACGCGCGGCGCGGACGCGGCGATCCAGCCGTCCTCGGTGAGGTCGTTGTCGACGATGTTGATCCGTACGGACGTCGTCTCGGCGGGCAGGTCACGCAGGTTGATCCGGGTGTCGTTCCAGCCGTTGGTCCCGGCGCCGGGCGGGAGGACGAACTGGCTGCGGACGACCTTCACGCCTTCGGGGGTGTTCATGCCGTAGTCGAGGCTGACCGACGTCGGCCGCCGCGCGGCGCCCGCGGTGGCGACCACGATCTGGCCGTCGGCCGGCTTTTCGGCGAGGGCGTACCAGTCGCTGCGCAGCCGCCCGGCCCGCGTTTCGGGGTCGAGGAAGCTGCTCCACATCGGCACCTCGTCCGGTTTGAACCCGTGCGGAGGCTCGGCCAGGGGGTCCTTGTCGTCGATCGCGCGGGTGTGGAACCCGGTCTGCACGCGGCCGTTGTCCTGCTCGGGATCGGGCAGCGGCGGCGGAGTCTGCCCTTCGGGCGGCTCCTCCTTCTTGACCGGCACCGTCCGCTGTTCGGGCTGGGCCCGCAGGACGCTGGTCGCGGCGTCGCGTTCCACCATCACGTGGTCGGAGAGGTTGCAGCTCTTGCCGAACAGATGCCCGAAGTTCGCGGCGCCGAGGCTGTAGGAACCCTGCTGGTTGTGGATCGCCCACGCCATGCTGACGAACTCGCCCCCGGCCATCAGACCGCAGACAGCCACCAGCGAGAGCGACCCGAGCCGCAGCGAGCGGCTCCGCCCTTCCTGCGGTCCCGCCTGCTGTCCGGGCCGGTGCGCGCGGACGTTCTCCACGAACGCGTAGATCCCGGAGATCGCGGCCGCGACCAGCAGGATCGTCGACAGCGGGATCCCGCCGATCGACGGCGCCACCGCCGTCCACTGCACGCCGAGTTTCGAGACGAACCAGAACGAGTTGGGCCCGGTCGCGGCCAGCGCGCCGACCACGAGGAGTCCGGCGAGGAACGCCGCCCGGTTCCGTCTCGACCGCAGCACCGTCGAACTGGTCGCGAGCGCGGTCAACGCCGCCATGGCCGCGCCGACCGCGGCGAAAGCGCCGAAGTGGTGTGTCCACTTGGTCGGGGTCAGGGCCAGCAGCAGGAAGAACAGCGCGACCGTGCCGATCAGGCGACGGCTGGGGCCGAGCGCGGCGCCGGGGATCCGGCCGCGGCGCAGCAGCACCACCAGACAGGTCCCGGTGCACAGCAGCACCAGCAGCACGGGGAACCTGCGTGGCACCGATCCGTCAGGGAGGCTTTCGAAGAGCAGTTGGTAGCGCGCTAGTTCCTGGAACCACGACAGGTTCGGGCCGACCAGGGTGCGGATCCGGGTCGCCTCCTGCACGGTGGCGAAGGTCTGGTCGGCGAACACCACGACCAGCACCAGCAGCCCGGAGGCCAGTACCGGCGCGAGCACCGGCAGCCAGCCGTTCTCGGCGCGCTGGCGGACCAGCTTGAACAGCGGGCGGGCGGCGACCAGGAACGGCGCGACCGCGATCAGCCCGGTCGGCGTCGCGGCCAGGGTGAAGGCGGCGGCGGTCAGCCCGAGGCACAACGGCAGCAGACGGCGGGTCACCAGCGTGCGTTCCACCGCGCAGATCGCCAGCAGCGAGCCCAGCGCGGCGACCGGTTCCGGCCGGACACCGTTGTTGAACGGCATCCACCAGACGAGGAACACCGCGGCGGCGGCCCAGCCCGCCGCGCGGCTCATCCGGACCTGGGTGCCGAGCCGCGGCATGACCTCGCGGCTGATCAGCAGCCAGCTCAGCACGCCGAGCAGGAACGACGGGAGCCGGATCCACGGCGGCACCGTGCTGACGTGCGCCATCAGCTGATACACGTGGTAGAACCAGCCGAACGGCGCCTCGGCGACACCGAACCAGCGGTGGTAGTTCGTGAGGTAGCCGGTCTCTTCGGCCACTCTCGACATCGTGAGGATGTAGCCGTCGTCGGAGGTGACCGGGCCGATGAAGACCCACGCGCCGAGCGCGATGATCACCGTCGCGTCGCGGGCGGTCAGCCGCCACCAGCCGACCGGCGCCCAGCGCGGCGCGCGGCGGGCGAACCCGGAGTCCATCCGCCACACCGCGATCAGGCAGCCGATGAACGACAGCGCCGCGATCACGCCGATGATCCACTTCAGCACCGTCGGCGAGGTCTGGTAGCGGGTGTCCGGGACGACCGAGACGTGCAGACCGGCGATCGGGTCCTTGCCCGCGTTGATCGACGAGTAGATCCCGACCAGCCGCGGCCGGACGTCGCCCTCGGCGTGGAAGACCACGGTCTCGGCGACGGTCAGCGTCATCTGGTTCGCGTCCGCCGACAACTTGATGTCGCAGTTGTTCGCCGGCAGCGGCTGCTGCACGATCTGCTGGCCCTGGCTGGACGCGAGCAGCACGCCGTTGTCGATCCGCAGCTGGAGGCCGACGCCCTTGCCCGCGCGCGGGTCGGTGCGGCCGTCGGGCACGGTGGAGAACAGCAGTGCCTGGCCCTGCGAACGCGTGTCGAGCGACCGGACGGTCGTGCACGGCAGGTCGACGCGGAGGTCCTGGGCCCAGTAACCGGTCAAGGGCGCGTTGACGGAGCGGGTGTCGCCGCCCGTTGGCCAGACGACCTCCGCTGTGTCCTGCACCACCGGCAGGAAGGGGAAAGCCAACGCGCACAAGGCGGAGAGCAACCCCAGCGTGACAGCGATCAAACGCATCGGCGCAACGCTAACGGGTCTGGTCCGAACGGCTTACGCAGGGCTGCCCTTCGTCGCGGTGCCGATCCAGGTTAAGGCGTCCTGAACTGTCGTCACGCTGGCCGTTTCGGGACGCCGCGGGCGCCGGACGACGACCACCGGAAGACCGAGGTCGCGGGCCGCGGTGAGCTTCGCGGCGGTCATCGCGCCACCGCTGTCCTTGGTGACGAGCACCCCGACGTCGTGCCGCTCCATGAGCGCGCGTTCCTTCTCCACCGTGTACGGCCCCCGGTCGAGCAGGACTTCGTGCCGCCGGGGGAGTGGCACCTCGGGCGGATCGACGCACCGGATCAGGAACCAGAGGTCGAGTCCGGCGAAGGCGGCGAGTCCCTGCCGTCCGCTGGTGAGGAAAACGCGGTCACCCAGAGCCGGCAGGAGTCGCGCGGCGTGGTCGAGGTCGTCGGCCCAGTGCCAGGTGTCGCCGGGTTGTTCGGTCCAGCCGGGCCGGGCCAGCCTGAGCAGAGGCGTGCCCGTGGCTATTGCGGCTTCGGCGGCGTTGGCGCCGATGCGTTCCGCGAAGGGGTGGGTGGCGTCGATCATCGCGTCGACGTCGTTCTCGGTCAGCCAGCGCGCGAGACCTTCCGGCCCGCCGAAGCCGCCGACGCGGACTTCGCCGTAGGGCAGTTTCGGGCGCGCGACGCGGCCGGCCAGTGAGGACACGACCTGTTCGCCTTGCTCGACCAGCGCTTTCGCCAGTTCGCGGGCTTCGCCGGTGCCGCCCAGGATCAGCAGGGTCATCGGGCCACGGCCGCGCGCCAGCGTTCCAGCGTGCGCAGGTTGGCGAGCGTCTCGGCCCAGGTGAGTTCGGGTGCCTGCCGGTCGGCGAGATGCGTGGCGACGTGGTCGGCCTCACGAGCGAAGAGGCCTTGAGTCGCTTCGACCTCGATCACCTCGGGCTCGCCGCCTTCCGGCGTGAGCACGATCCGCGAGGTCTTCGGCTTGCGCATTTCGTGGATCCACGCCGGTTTCGGCACGTACAGCTGACCTTGCGAGCCGTAGACGCGGATATGGTCGTCCTGCGTCAGCTGGAACCCGCAGGACAGCTGCGCGATGATCCCGCCCGGCAGCCGCAGCAGCCCGGAGGCGAACTCGTCGACGCCGTTCGCGTCGAGCCTCGCCATCCCGAGCACCTCTTCGGGCTCGACGACGTCCTGCCCGGTCGCCGCCTGCGAGACCAGCCGCGCGAGCGAGGTGCAGTAACAGCCGACGTCGAAGATCCCGCCGCCGCCCAGCGCGGGATCGGTGAGCCGGGGCACGGCGAAGTTGTAGCTGAAGGCGACGTCCACCGCGCGGACCTCGCCGATGGCGCCGCACGAGATCAGCTCGGCCAGCCGCCGGATCTGCGGATGCAGCCGGTACATGAACGCCTCCATGAGGAAGACGTCGTTGACCCGCGCCGCTTCGATGACCTTCTCGGCCTCGCTGACGGAGACGGTCAGTGGTTTCTCGCACAGGATGTGCTTCCCCGCCTCGGCCGCCCGGATCGCCCACTCGCCGTGCAGCGGATGCGGCGTCGAGATGTAGACCGCGTCGACGTCCGGATCGGCGAGCAGATCTTCATAGGAGCCATAGCATTTCGGGATCTCGAAGCGGCTCGCGAACTCGGCCGCCCGGTCACCGGATCGCGCGGCGACGGCTTCCAGGACACCGTGCTTGCTCTCTTCGACGCCCGCCGCGAACTCGGCGGCGATGGTCCCGGCGGCCAGCAGGCCCCAGCGCAGACTCTTCACAAGGACTCCGGTTGATTCGCGCGATCACGGGTGGCCGAATACAGGAAGCTGTCGGGAAACCCTTCGGCCGCAAGGACTTCTCCGATGAAGATCATCGCGGCGCGGCTGATCCCGGCTTCGCGTGCCTGCGCGGCGATGGTGCCGAGCGTGCCGCGCAGCACCTGCTCACCCGGCTGGCTCGCCAGCGCGACGACCGCCGCGGGGCAGGACTCTTGATAGAAGGGCCGCAATTCGTCGACTACTTGCTCGATGCGGTTGATCGCCAGATGCAGCGCGAGCGTGGTGCCGGTCCGCGCGAAGTTCGCCAGCGTCTCACCCGGGGGCATGGCCGTGGACCGGGCCTGCGCGCGCGTGATGACCAGGCTCTGGCCGACCTCGGGCACGGTCAGTTCGCGGTTGAGCAGCGCGGCCGCGGCGGCGAACGCGGGGACGCCGGGGGTGACGTCGTAGGGGACGCCCGCCGCGTCGAGGCGGCGCATCTGCTCGGCGACCGCGCTGTAGATCGACGGATCACCCGAACACAACCGCGCGATTTCGTGGCCGTTCCCGTGGGCCTCGACCATGCGCTCGACGATCGCGGGCAGGTCGAGGTTCGCGGTGTCGATGAGCACCGCGTCGTCCGGGCAGTACTCCAGGAGCGCTGGCGGGGTCATGCTGCCGGGGTACAGGCAGGTCCCGCAGCGGCCGAGCAGGTCACGGCCTCGCACGGTGATGAGGTCGGCGGCACCCGGACCGGCGCCGATGAAGTGCACTGTCACGCCTTGCTCCGATAGCTCCATTGGGTCACGGCTCGCGCCGGGGTCCAGCCGGTGAATCCGCCCAGCGGCGCCGCCTGTTCGACGCCGACGCGGATCAGCTCCCCGCCGTGTTCGGTGTACGCGCGGGCCAGGGCCTGTTCGGATTCGAGGGTCACGCCGTGCGCGACGATCCGCGCGCCGGTCGCCAGGCAGGCGTCCAGCACACCGGGCACGGTCAGCCCGCCGCCGACGAAGATCGCGTGAGGCCTGGTCAGCCCTTCGAGTGCGTCCGGCGCGTCGCCGATCACCACGTCGAGTTCCGGGACGCCGAGCGCGTGCGCGTTCCGGGTGATCCTGGCGGCTCGTTCCGGCGAGCGTTCGATCGCGATCGCCCGGTTCAGCGGATGCACCCGCGACCATTCGATCCCGACGCTGCCCGCGCCCGCGCCGACGTCCCACAGCAGCTCGCCGGGGGACGGCGCGAGCCTGGCCAGCGCGGACGCGCGCAGGTCGCGTTTGGTGAGCTGGCCGTCGTGCTCGAAGGCGTCGTCCGGCAGCCCGGTCAGCGGCAGCGCGGGGCCGTCGGCCTCGATGGCGAACACGGTCAGCGAGCCGGGGCCGATCCGCTCTTCGGGGCCGCCGAGGTCGGACAGCGCGGTGACGCGGCTCTTCTCGTAACCGCGGGCTTTGAGCAGGTCAAGCAGGTCTTCGGCGTTCGCTCCGAGGACGAGGATCTTCCGGCCGGGCGCCAGGGCCCGGCTCACCCGGCCGATCGCGCGGCCGACGACCGTGACCACCTCGGTCTCCTCCGCCGACCAGCCGAGCTTCGCGCGGGCGAGCGTCACCGAGGAGAGCGCGGGCAGGATCTCGACGTCGTAGCCGCGCTGGACGAGCGTCGTCCCGATACCGGACAGCAGAGGATCGCCGCTGGCCAGGACGCAGACGCGGCTTCGGCCGGCGAGGAAGTCGTCCAGGGCGGGGAGGAGCGGGCTGGGCCACGGTTCGGATTGCACCCCGGCGGGCAGGTACGCGAGCTGGCGCGGAGCACCGACGACGACGTCCGCGCGCAGGACCGCTTCCCTGGCCTGCCCGGATAGGCCGGACCAGCCATCGGCCCCGATCCCGACCACGGTCAGGGGTGATTTTTCGCGCACGCTCGTCACGTTAGATGACGGATTTCCTGTGCGATGATCGGCCGGAGGTCGTCGACGACGAGGAGTGCTGTGAAGCCGTACCCGTTCACCGCCGTTGTGGGGATGCCGGATCTGCGCCTGGCGCTGGTGCTTTCCTCCATCTCGCCCGCCGTCGGCGGGGTGCTCGTGCGCGGGGAGAAGGGCACGGCGAAGTCCACGATGGTGCGTGCGCTGGCCGGCCTGCTGCCCGGTGTCGACGTCGTGGACGCGTGCCGGTTCTCCTGTGATCCCGTCGAGCCCGACCCGGCCTGTCCGGACGGCCCGCATGCCGAGGGTTCGGCCGCCCACCGGCGTCCCGCGCGGCTGGTGGAACTGCCGGTCGGCGCGGCCGAAGACCGCGTGATCGGCTCGCTCAACCTGGAACGCGCGCTCGCCGACGGCGTCACCGACTTCCAGCCCGGTCTGCTCGCGGCCGCGCATCGCGGGCTGCTGTACGTGGACGAGGTCAACCTCCTGCACGACCACCTGGTCGACACGCTGCTCGACGCCGCCGCCATGGGCCGCGCGACCGTCGAACGCGAGGGTGTCTCGGTGTCGCACGCCGCCCGGTTCGTCCTGATCGGCACGATGAACCCCGAGGAAGGCGAACTGCGGCCGCAGCTGCTGGACCGCTTCGGGCTCACCGTCGAGGTCGCGTCCAGCCGGGATCCCGAACTGCGCGTCGAGGTCGTCCGGCGGCGCCTCGCCTACGAGGCGGACCCCGACGATTTCGCCGGCCGGTACGCCGCGGCCGACGCCGAACTCGCCGCGGACATCGAAGCGGCACAACGACTTCTGCCGTCGGTCAAACTTCCGGACGACGCGCTGCGGCAGATCGCCGAGGTCTGCGCCTCGTTCGAGGTCGACGGTATGCGCGCGGACATCGTGACCGCCCGGACGGCGGTCGCGCACGCCGCCTGGGCGGGGCGGACCGAGGTGACCACCGAGGACGTCCGGGTCGCGGCCCGGCTCGCGCTGCCGCACCGCCGTCGCCGGAATCCCTTCGACGCGCCCGGAATCTCCGAAGAACAGCTGGAGCAGGCGCTCCAGGACGCGCAACCCGAGGATCCCGGTCCCGACGACGACGGTCCCGGTTCCGGGACCCCGCCGGAGGGCGGCGAGACTTCGGGACCGCCGCCGTCGTCGTCCGAAGGCGGCGAAGAGCCCTCGGGTGGCGGCAAGAGCGGCGGTGACCAGAAGCCGGTCGGCGCCGGGGAAGCTTTTCGTGCCAGGCGTTTCGAGGTGAAGGGCACCGGCGAGGGCGCCGCCGGGCGGCGGTCTCGCGCGATCACTGACAACGGGCGGACCATCGGCGTCCAGCCCGCCGGGACCAAGGACGGGCATCCTCATCTCCTGGCCACCGTGCGCGCGGCCGCGCCGCACCAGCGGTCTCGCGGCCGTAGCGGCGCCGGGCTCGTGGTGCGGCCCCAGGATCTGCGGTTCGCCCGCCGTGAAGGGCGCGAAGGCAACCTGGTGCTGTTCTGCGTCGACGCGTCCGGCTCGATGGGCGCGCGCCAGCGGATGCGCGAGGTCAAGACCGCCGTGCTGTCGTTGCTGCTCGACGCCTACCAGCGCCGTGACAAGGTCGGCCTGGTGACCTTTCGCGCCTCCGGCGCCGAACTCGCGCTCCCGCCGACCATCAGCGTCGACGCCGCGGCGTCCCGTTTGGACGGTCTCGCGACCGGTGGCCGCACGCCGCTGGCCGAGGGACTCCTTGAAGCGGCAAGGGTTCTGCGGATCGAGGCGGTCCGTGATCCGCTGCGGCGCCCGCTGCTCGTCGTCGTCACCGACGGCCGGGCGACCAGCGGCGCGGACGCCGTCAAGCGGGCACAGCAGGCGGCCGGATTGCTGGCCGGGAACGTGACGTCGGTCGTGATGGACTGCGAGAGCGGCAAGATGCGCCTCGGCCTCGCCGCGGAACTGGCGGAACACCTGGGCGCGGAACACGTCCCGGTCACCGAGGTCGCCGCCGACACGCTCGCGGGCGCCGTTCGCAGTCGCATCTCCGGAAAGGCGGCGTAATGCCCCAAGGCAAACCGGAAACGGTGCCGAACGACGGGCTCACCACCCGGCAGCGTCGCAACCGGCCCCTGCTCGCCGTCAACACCGGCGAGATGAAGGGGAAGTCCACGGCCGCGTTCGGGATGGCGTTGCGCGCGTGGAACCAGGGCTGGTCGATCGGCGTGTTCCAGTTCGTGAAATCGGCGAAATGGCGCGTCGGCGAGGAAGCCGCGTTCCGCGCGCTCGGCAAGCTGCACGAGGACACCGGTCAGGGCGGCGCGGTCGAGTGGCACAAGATGGGCGAAGGCTGGAGCTGGGCGCGCAAGTCCGGGTCCGAGGAGGACCACGCCGCCAACGCCCGCGAGGGCTGGGCCGAGATCAAACGCCGTCTCGCCGCCGAAACCCACGACTTCTACGTCCTCGACGAGTTCAGCTACCTGCTGAAATGGGGTTGGCTCGAAGTCGACGACGTCGTCTCGACGCTGACTTCGCGTCCTGGCCATCAGCACGTCGTGATCACCGGCCGGTACGCGCCGCCGGAATTGATCGAGGCGGCGGACCTGGTCACCGAGATGACCAAGGTGAAGCACCCGATGGACGCCGGGCAAAAGGGCCAGCGAGGCATCGAATGGTGAATCGCGTGGTCATCGCCGCGCCCGGTTCCGGGCACGGCAAGACCACGATCGCCGCCGGCCTCATGGCGGCGTTGCGCGCGCGGGGGCTGAAGGTGTCCGGGCACAAGGTCGGCCCCGACTTCATCGACCCGAGCTACCACGCGCTGGCCACCGGGCGGCCCGCCCGCAACCTCGACCCGTTCCTGCAGGGCGAGGACCAGCTGATCCCGTTGCTGCGGCACGGTTCCGCCGGGGCCGACATCGCGATCATCGAAGGCGTGATGGGCTTGTTCGACGGGGCGCTGGGCACCGAGGGCTACGCCTCGACGGCGCATGTCGCGCGGCTGCTGGACGCTCCGGTCGTGCTGGTCGTGGACGCCTCGGCGGCGTCCCGCAGCGTCGCCGCGACCGTGCTCGGCTTCGCGCAGTACGACACCCGCGTCCGGCTCGCCGGGGTCATCCTCAACAAGCTGGGCTCGCAGCGGCACGCGGACGAGATCATCACCGCGCTGGAGGCGACCGGCGTCCCGCTGCTGGGAACGTTGTACCGCAACGAAGAGATCCACGCGCCCAGCCGACACCTCGGCCTGGTCCCGGCGGCGGAGCGGGCGAGCGACTCGGAACGGCTGCTGCCGGAACTGGCCGGATGGATCAGCGAGGGCGTCGACCTCGGCGCCGTCGTCCAGGTCGCGCGTTCGGCTTCAAGTCTTTCGGGTGAGCCTTGGCGCCCTTCGCTCGCGCACGAGGGACGGCGTTCGGTCGTCGCCGTCGCGGCCGGACCGGCGTTCACCTTCCGCTACACCGAGGCCGACGAACTGCTCGCCGCCGCCGGTGTCGACGTCGTCGAAGTGGATCCGTTGCAGGACAAGGAACTTCCCGAGGGCTGCGCCGGACTGTACTTCGGCGGCGGCTTTCCCGAG
The DNA here is from genome assembly GCF_001995215.1 of Amycolatopsis azurea DSM 43854. GTDB lineage: Bacteria > Actinomycetota > Actinomycetes > Mycobacteriales > Pseudonocardiaceae > Amycolatopsis > Amycolatopsis azurea. The sequence goes on along the minus strand of NZ_MUXN01000026.1, from coordinate 157,518 downwards.
GTGCACGCCGAAGAGCTGTCGGCGAACGTCCCGTTGCGGACGGCGGTGGCTCGCGCGGTCGGCGAGGGAATGCCCGTCGTGGCGGAATGCGCCGGGCTGCTGTACCTCTGCCAGGACATCGACGGGATGCCGATGACCGGCGTCCTCGACGCCTCGGCCACCATGACAAGGCGCGGGAAACTCGGCTACCGCAAGGCTTTCTCGCCCGCGGACACGGTGCTGACCGTCGCCGGGCAGCGCGTCACCGGGCACGAGTTCCACCGCACCATCGTCGAACCCGGCAGCGGCCCGACCCCGGCCTGGGGCTGGGACCGCACGCCCGACGGTTTCGCGTCGGCGTCGCTGCACGCGTCCTACCTGCACGTCCACTGGGCGGGCTACCCCGAACTCGCCGAGCGGTTCGCCGCCGCGGTCCATGCCCATGGCTGACTACGACCTCTGGCATCACGGAGACCGCGAGGTCGGCGAAGGGCTCGTCGATCTGGCGGTCAACGTCCGGCTCCCGGCGCCGCCCGCTTGGCTGCGCGCCGAACTGGCGGCGGCGCTGGACGACCTGGCCGCGTATCCCGACGTCACCGCCGCTGTGTCGTCGGTGGCCGCCCGGCACGGGCTGCCGGAGTCCCAGGTGCTGGTGACTTCGGGCGCGGCGGAGGCCTTCACGTTGCTGGCCACGGCGTTACGTCCTCGGCACGCGGTGGTCGTGCACCCGCAGTTCACCGAACCCGAAGCCGCCCTGCGCGCGGCCGGTCATGCCGTGCACCGGGTTCTCCTGTCGCCCGACGACGGCTTCCGGCTGGGCGGCGTGCCGGAAGACGCGGACCTGGTCTACGTCGGGAACCCCACGAACCCGACTTCGGTGCTGCATCCGGCCGCCGACCTGCTCGCCCTGCGACGTCCCGGCCGCCTGGTCGTCGTCGATGAAGCCTTCCTCGACGCCGTCCCCGGCGAGACCGAAAGCGTTGCGGGGCAACCAGGTTTCGCCGTCCTCCGGAGCCTGACGAAGACCTGGGGGATCGCCGGGCTGCGCGCCGGATACGTCCTGGCGGAAGAGTCCGTTGTGGACAGTCTGCGCGCGGTCCAGCCGCCGTGGTCGGTGTCCTCGCTCGCCGCCGTCGCCGTGGTGGCGTGCTGCCGTCCGGCGGCACTGGAGGAAGCCGAAAAGCTGGCGGCGGCGGCCGAGTCGGACCGGGAGTACCTGGTCTCGGGCCTGACCGCGCTGGACGTCGAGGTGCTGGGAGAGCCGCGAGGGCCTTTCGTGCTCGTGCGGTTGGCTGGTGCGGACGTGGTTCGGGAACGGTTGCGGGAGCGCGGGTTCGCGGTCCGGCGCGGGGACACCTTCCCGGGGCTGGACTCGCGGTACCTGCGGATCGCGGTCCGGGACCGGGAGACGGTGGACCGCTTCCTGGCCGCGCTCGCCACCACGGTGTCCTCCGTCTGATCACGCGAGTTCGCCGCCCAATCACGCGTGTCACGTCTCTGATCACGCGAGTCACGCCTTCCGGTCCAGGTCGTCGTGAGCGCGATGCGTTGCGAAAGCCACTTTCGCAACCTTGAACGTTGCGAAAGTGGCTTTCGCAACGCATCGCCCTGGTGGCCCCCGGGATGGTTGGATGAGCCGGTGAACTTCGTGATCGGCGTCTTCGATCTCTTCGCCTACACCATCCCCGGCGCGCTGTACGTCGCGTTCTTCGGCTACCTCGGGGCGAAGCTCCACCTCCTGACCGCCGCGAGCATCGGTGGTGTGCCGACCGTGCTGCTGGTCGTCGTCATCGTGGTACTGAGTTTCCTGCTGGGCTATCTGGCCTACCCGCTCGGTGAGGCGCTGGAGCGGATCGTGCCGCGCAGGCGCGATCGGAACCCCGTCGAGGTGTTCCTCAAGCGCTCGCCCGCGGCCAAGGATCGCGCGTTCCTGAAGGAGAACACGCACCTCCTGCTGTGCGCGCTGCAACTGCACGACAAGGAGGTCGCGGTCGACGTCACGAGGCTGCGCGCGTCGGGGCTCATGGTGCGCAACTGCGCGCCTCCGTTGCTGCTGGGCGCGATCGCGGCGATCGTCGAGATCTTCGCCGGCAAGCATCCGTTCGTCGCCGCCGGGCTCGCGGTGCTGCTGCTGTTCGCGTCGCTCACTCTGGTCGCGCAGGCCCGGAAACTCAGTCTCTGGGCCGGGATGAAGACCCTCGAACTGTGCTTCTGGATCCCGGAAATCGACGAGAAGCTGACGGCTGCCGACCCTGATCAAGCCGTGGGGGCCTAGGTACCTGTGTGTTCTGGCTGAGGTCGATCGCCACTCCGGTCCGTGAAGGACTCCTTGAGGGACCCAGGGTCCGTGAAGGCCCCCTTCCCTCGGCTCAGCCGAGGAAACTCGACCTTCGCACCCTGGGCAGGCTCGTGAGCGGGGCCGCCGACCCGGAACCGTCCTGACCACTCGCCGGCTCAGAAAGACAAGCCCAGCAGAACCCCCGCGACCGCTACCTCCACACAGCCGCCGAGCACGTCCCCGGTGATCCCGCCCAGCCGCTGGACGCACCGCGCCAGCAGCGCCGACGCGGCCAGATACCCCAGCGTCACCGCGACCAGCCCGTGCCACCAGGCCAGCTGCCACCAGGGAAGAACCAGCGCCGCCGCGCCCGCGAGCACGGCGAACACCACCGCGGCCGCCCATTCCGGCACCGAACCGGCGACGGTCGCGCCCAGCCCTTCCGGCCGGGCCGACGGCACACCGCGCGCACAGCACAGCGAAAGCACACCGCGTCCGGCGAAGACCGCGATCGCGGCCGCCGCGACGCCGTGTCCGGCCGAGATCGCCCCGGCCAGCGCGCCGACCTGCACGAGCAGCACCAGCACCAGGGTCGCGACCCCGGTCGGCCCGGAATCCCCGCGCCGCATGACCTCCAGCGCCCGCTCGCGGTCGTAGGAGGCGCCGAGCCCGTCGGCCGTGTCGGCGAGCCCGTCCAGATGAAGCCCGCGACTGCCCAGCGCCACCGCGCCGATCGCGAGCGCCGCCGACGCGAAAGCGGGCAAGCCGATCAGCTCGCCCAGGAAGACGATCACCGAAGCGACGGCCGCGAGCGGCAGGACGGCAAGCGGAGCGAGCACCATCGCGCCGCCCGCCACCCGCCGGTCGATCAGCCTCGGCGCCGGGACCCGGACCGTGGTCAGGGTCCCGACGGCCATCTTCAGCGCGTCGGCGATCAAGCCAGATCCGCCAGCAGGCCCATGTCCGCGAGGATCGCCCGCGCCGCCCGCAACGTCGGCACCGCCTGCACGGCGCCGCTGCCCTCGCCGAGCCGCAGCCCGAGATCGAGGATCGGTTCGAGCCCGAGCGCCTTCAACGCGTACGCCTGCGACGGTTCGGTCGACCGGTGCCCGGCCAGCCACCACCGCTCGGCCCCCGGCGCGATCTCGCGCGCCACGAGCGCCGCGGCTCCGGAGAAGACGCCATCGAGCAGCACCGGCACCCCGCGGACCGCGGCCTGCACGAGAAAGCCCGCCGTCGCGGCGAGACAGGCGCTGCCCAGAGCGGTCAGCACCGCGAAGGGGTCCTTCACCGCACCGGCCCTGGTCAACGCGGCCTCGACGACCGCGACCTTCCGCGCCCGCCCGTCCTCGTCGATCCCGGTGCCGGTGCCGACGACCTCTTCCGCCGCCAGACCGAGCACCGAAGCGACCACGGCCGCGCAGATCGTCGTGTTGCCGATCCCCATGTCACCGGGGATGAGCAGATCCGCGCCGCCGTCGATCTCCTCGTCCGCGATCGCCAGCCCGTGCTCGAACGCCGTCCGCGCCTCACCCTCGGCGAGCGCGTCCTCGACGTCGATCGAACCGGAACCCCGCCGGACCTTGTGCGCGGTGACCTCGGCCGGGACGTCCGCGCCGTCCCAGTCCACGGCGATGTCCAGCGCCCGCACCTTCGCCCCGGCCTGCGCGGCCAGCACGCCGACCCCACTCTTCCCGGCAAGGAAAACCCGGACCATCGCCGCGGTGACCTCGCGCGGATACGCCGACATCGCGGAAACCCCGTGGTCACCGGCGAACACGACCACGCGGACGTCGTCGAGCGGTCGCGGCGGGACGGTGCCGTGCGCCGCGCTGAGCCAGGCGGCCAGGTCTTCGAGCCTGCCGAGCGAACCCAGCGGTTTGACCAGGCCGTCGAGCCTCGTCCGCGCGGCGGCTTCGGCGGCGGCGTCCGGGATGGCGATACGCATGGCGACTCCTAAGGCAGGTCCAGCATCCGTCCGGCGACGACCAGCACGGTCCGGTCGGACCCGGCGGACACCCGATTGTTCAACGCGCCCAGCACATCACGGAACAGGCGCCCGGAGACCGTCGCGGGCACCACACCGCTGCCGACCTCGTTGCTGACCGCGATCACCGGCACGTCGGCCTGCGCCCACGCCGCGAGGAAGTCTTCGAGGCGGTCGTCGAGCCGCCGTTCCCAGCCCTTGCGCTGCTCCCAGGCGCCGACCTCGTCGAGCACCCGGCTGATCCAGGTGCCGAGGCAGTCGATGAGCAGCGGATGCGTCGCCGTGCGCAGCACCGTGGCCAGATCGGTGGTCTCGATCGTCTTCCAGTTGGCGGGCCGTCGCGCGCGGTGCGCGGCCACCCGGGCGGCCCATTCGGGGTCCTCGGCGCTCGGCGGCAGTCCGGGCGCGACGTAGGTCAGGTGCGGGTGGCGGGACGCGAGGCCCTCGGCATGGTGTGACTTCCCAGAGCGGACGCCGCCCAGTATCAGCACCTTGCCGTCGTCGCGCGAGTAGCGGCGAAGTGCCCTCGCGAGGGACTCGAGAACCCCCGCGAGGCGATGCGTCAGCTTGGTCATACCCCGCATTCTCGTGCACGCGCTACGGTTCGCCACGTGCCACTCCGACAAGCCGCCACCGCAGCCGGACTCGTTACCGGTTACGTCGCCGACGCCGTGTTCGGAGATCCGCGGCGGAGGCATCCCGTCGCCGGCTTCGGCCGCGCCGCGCAAGCCCTTGAGCAGCGGGTTTGGGCGGATTCGAAGGTGCGGGGCGCGGCGTACACCGCGGTCTGCGCGGGCACCGTCACCGGATTGGGTGTCGCGGCGCAGCTCGTGACCCGAAAGCGTCCTTTCGCGCGGTTCGCGCTCACCGCGGCGTCCACTTGGGTGGTTCTGGGCGGCCGGGGGCTCGCGGCCGAGGGCGCGCACATGGCCCGGCTGCTCGACGACGGCGACCTGCCCGCCGCGCGGCGGCGGCTGTCGCATCTGTGCGCCCGCGACGCCACCGATCTCGACACCGGACAACTCGCGCGCGCCACCACCGAGTCCATCGCGGAGAACACTTCGGACGCCGTCGTCGCGCCGTTGCTGTGGGGAGCGGTCGCCGGGATCCCCGGCCTGCTGGGCTACCGCGCGCTCAACACGCTCGACGCGATGGTCGGCTACCGCTCGCCGAAGTACGCCAACTTCGGCTGGGCGTCGGCCAGGGCGGACGACCTCGCGAACCTGGTGCCCTCGCGCGTCGGCGCGGCGCTGACCGTGGCGTCCGCCCCGCTCGCGGGCGGGTTCGCCAAAGCCGCGTTCCGCGTCTGGCGCCGTGACGGGAAACATCATCCGAGCCCGAACGCGGGCCAGGTCGAGGCCGCCTTCGCGGGCGCGCTCGGGGTCCGGCTGGGCGGGACGAACAGCTACGGCGGCCGCACCGAACGCCGCGGCGTCCTCGGCGACGGCCGCGAACCGGAACCGGTGGACGTGCGCCGCGCGGTCCGGCTTTCGCGCGCGGTCGGACTGGCCGCGCTCGCCGTCGCGGTCGCGGTCACGCGGTGAGCGGCCTGCTCGTCGCGGGGACGACGTCGGACGCGGGCAAGAGCCTGGTCACCGCCGCGTTGTGCCGCTGGCTCGCGCGCCGGGGCGTGCGGGTCGCGCCCTTCAAGTCGCAGAACATGTCGAACAACTCGATGGTGTGCGCGGACGGCGCCGAGATCGGCCGCGCGCAATGGCTCCAGGCGCGGGCCGCCCGGGTCGAACCCGAGGCCGCGATGAACCCGGTGCTGCTGAAACCCGGGAGCGACCGTCGCAGCCACGTCGTCGCGCTCGGGAAACCGTTCGGCACGCTGGAAGCGGGGGAGTACGCGACCGGCCGGGCCGGCCTCGCCGAGATCGCCTTCGACACGTTCTCTTCGTTGCGGCGACGCTTCGACGTCGTGCTGTGCGAGGGCGCGGGCAGCCCGGCCGAGATCAACCTGCGCGAGGGCGACTACGTCAACATGGGGCTGGCGCGGCGTTTCGGCTTGCCGGTGGTCGTCGTCGGCGACATCGACCGCGGCGGCGTCATGGCCGCGATGTTCGGCACCCTCGCCCTTCTGTCCGCGGAGGACCAGGCGCTGGTTTCGGGCTGGCTGGTCAACAAGTTCCGCGGTGACGTCGGTCTGCTGCGGCCGGGGCTGGAGACGTTGGAGAAGCTCACCGGTCGCGAGGTCTTCGGCGTGCTGCCCTGGCTCGACCAGGTGTGGATCGACTCGGAGGACGCGCTGGCCGCCGCGGGCTGGGGCGCTTCCGGCGGATCCCTGCGGATCGCCGTCGTGCGTTTTCCGCGCGCCTCCAACGCGACCGACGTCGACGCGCTCGCCGCCGAGCCCGGCGTCTCGGTCGCGCTGACGGCCGATCCGGACACGGTCCGGTCCGCCGACGTGGTGATCCTGCCAGGATCTCGCGCGACCGTGGACGACCTGGCGTGGCTGCGGGCCCGCGGCCTGGCGGACGCCGTCCGCGCGCGGGCCGAGGCGGGCCGTCCGGTGCTGGGGATCTGCGGCGGCTATCAGATGCTGGCCGCCGAGATCGAGGACGACGTCGAATCCGGCGCCGGTACGGTGCCCGGTCTCGGGCTGCTGCCGACGCGGGTCTCGTTCAGTGCGGACAAGGTGCTCGCCCGCCCGGCGGGCGAGTGGCGCGGGCAGCCCGTCGAGGCGTACGAAATCCACCACGGCACCGTGACCGCCACCGGCCCCGCCGAGTCCTTTTTGGACGGATATCGGCGGGGCGCGGTGTGGGGCACGATGTGGCACGGCGCCTTCGAGAACGACGGCTTCCGCCGCGCCTGGCTGGGCGAGGTCGCGGACTGGTCACCGGCCGCCGGGGCACCGGGCTTCGGCTCGCTGCGGGAGGCCATGCTCGACAGGCTCGCCGACGCCGTCGAGGAGCACGTCGACACGGCGGGACTGCTGCGGCTGATCGAAGACGGTGCCGACGGCGGCCTGCCGTTCGTGCCGCCCGGGGTCTAACCGGGTACGGCTTCCTTGCTCTTCAACGCCTTCTCGGCCAGGGCCCCGAAGGTCAGGCCGAGCGCGGTCCAGAGCACCACCTGCGTGCCGACCGAGGCCAGCCGGAAGGTCCACAGCGTGGAACCGGGGAACCCGTCGGGGACCTCGTCGATCGACGGCAGCAGCGCCGCCGCCACGCCGATCAGCACGATGTACCCGCCCGAAGCGATCAGCCCGCCGCGCCACGCGCCGAGCTTGTCGGCCAGTTTCCGGCCGAACGCGGCCGCGAGCAGGCCGATCAGCAGCGAAAGCGCGACGAAGCCGAAGTACAGCGAAGTCCGGCTCCCGATCGTGCCCGCCTGCCCGACGGCCGGGGGATTCCCGGGGTACTTCAAGAACGGCACCAGGAACACGACCACGAAGGCGCCGGCGGCGAGGAGCGCCGCGGTCACCCGCGGCCGCAGAGTGCCGAGCCGTCCGTAGACGAAGGCGAACGCGAGCGAGAACAGCCCGCCGACCGCCACGCCGTACAGGCCGACGCCGGTCAGCAGACCGATAGTGCTCTGCACGCCGCGCGTGACGAGCTCTTCCTCCTCCGGCTCGGCCTGCGCGGGCTCGTGTTCATGCGCTCCCGGAGCACTGTGCGAATGCGCGGAGCTGCCTTCGAGACCGATGGCGGTCTCGACCGAAGGCTCTCCGAGGAAGTAGGCGAAAAGCGTCGCCAAGACGCCGGCGATCAGGCCCGCGAGCATGCCGCGGACCAGCAAGGTCCTCATCATGGGGCGCGTGCCGCCTAGTGGCAGGGGAAGGCCAGCAGGTGCCGGCCGTCGTGGACGAACTCGTGGACGTACGAATTCGCGAACACCGACACCGCGCCCTGCTCGGCGCTGATGAAGTACAGCGTGATCAGCGAGAGGAGGATGACGAGCACCGCCCAGGGCAGGATCTCGCGGACGGGGATCCGGACGGGGACGGGTACTGCGGCTACCGCTTCGGACATGGCGGTGGGACCTCCTCGGGCTAGCGCGGCCTCTTCAGGGGTGACACGACGGCTCCGGGTCTGGCTTCCCCGAACCCGCTGGTCCGAGGTCACAGTGGCGCGACCGCGCGGAATCTCACCGCGTTCCGGGTGCCCGTCGTCTGGCCGGTCGAGCGTAGGTCGCCGTGAAGCGTCCGGTCAATGTGACGGAACCCGATCGGCGCAGGCTTGTCACCACGGAATCGGGAGCCGCGCGATCGTCGGGCATCCACCGATCGGTGGATGAGGGATCCACCGAGGCTTGGCCGCCCGGTCGATTCGGCGCACCCTCGCCGGACGGCATCGTCGTCGTATGGCAATCATCGAGGTAGAAGGCCTCGTCAAACGCTACGGCGACCACATCGCGGTCGACGGAGTCGGCTTCACCGTCGAGCGAGGCGAGATCTTCGGCATCCTGGGCCCCAACGGGGCGGGCAAGACCACGACCGTCGAGTGCGTCGAGGGACTGCGCACCCCGGACGGCGGGACCATCCGGGTCTGCGGGCTCGACCCGCGACGCGAAACCGGTGAGCTCCGGCAGCTGCTCGGCGCGCAGCTACAGGAGAGCGAGCTGCCGGACAGACTCGAGGTCGGCGAGGCCTTGAAGCTCTACAGCTCCTTCTACCGCGAACCGGCGGACTGGCGGGAACTGCTCGGCACCCTCGACCTGACCGACAAAGTGGACACGCAGTTCCGCAGGCTGTCCGGCGGGCAGAAGCAACGGCTGTCGATCGCGCTCGCGCTGATCGGGAACCCGAGGGTGGCGGTGCTCGACGAGCTCACCACCGGCCTCGACCCGCAGGCCCGCCGCGACGCGTGGGACCTGATCGAGGCCGTCCGCGACCGGGGCGTCACGATCCTGCTGGTCACGCACTTCATGGAAGAGGCGGAACGCCTGTGCGACCGGATCGCGGTGATCGACTCCGGCAAGGTGGTCGCCCTCGACACCCCGGCGGGGCTCGTCGCCCGCGTCGACGACCGGCAACGCGTCCGGTTCCTGCCGTCCGCGCCGCTGGACCCCGCCGTGCTGACCGCGTTGCCCGAGGTCAGCTCGGTCGAACAGGCTGGGGAACGGCTCGTGGTGACCGGCACCGGGAACCTGCTGCTCGCCGTGACCACCGTGCTGGCCCGCAACCAGGTCACCGCCGCCGAACTACGCGTCGAGCAGACCTCCCTCGACGACGCGTTCGTCGCGCTCACCGGCCGTTCCGCAGACTCCTGAGGAGACCACGATGTCCGCCCTGACCCGGCTCACCGCCGTCGAGACCAAACTCTTCTTCCGCGAACCGATGCTCGTGTTCTTCGTGCTCGCCTTCTCGCCCGTCCTGCTCGTCATCCTCGGCGCGATCCCCACCATGCGGGAACCGAGCGAGGACCTCGGCGGCGCCAGCGCGATCAGCGTCTACGTGCCGATCATCGTCGCGATGAGCCTCGCCATGTTCGCGCTCACCAGCCTTTCCCAGCTGTTCGCCACCTACCGGGAGAAAGGAATCCTGCGCCGGATGCGGACCACCCCGGTCAAGCCGGGCGTGCTGCTCGGCGCGCAGCTGCTGATGTCCACGGTCCTGTCCGTGGCCACGATGCTGGTCGTGCTGGCCATCGCCAGGCTGGCGTTCGACGTGAGCCTGCCCCGGAACCTGCCCGCGTACCTGATCGGCTACCTGCTGGCCGCGCTGTCCGTTTTCGCGATCGGTCTGCTGATCGGCTCGTTCGCGCCGACCGGCAAAAGCGCCGGCGCGATCGGCACCCTGTCGTTCTTCCCGCTGGTGTTCTTCGCCGGTCTCTGGGTGCCGCGCGTCGAGATGAACGACGTCCTGCGCGCGATCAGCGACCTCACCCCGCTGGGCGCGGGCGTGCAATCATTGCAGGACGCCGCCGCCGGTCACTGGCCGCAACCGTTGCAGGTGGCCGTCATGCTGGGGTGGACGATCGTGGCCGGTGGCCTGGCCGCCCGGTACTTCCGCTGGGAGTGAATCGTGAGCGTCGAAGCGGAGTTGCGCGCGGAGTTCGACCGCTGGGAGCGGACGGAGACGGTGGTCTTCAAGGTCCTCCCGTACGCGTTGCTGGCGATCTGCCTCTTCATCGCGCTGCTGCTTCCGCTTTGGCGGGTGCCGGTGCCGCTGCCGACGGTGATCGGGCTGTCGGTCGCGGTCGCTGCCTGGATGGCCTGGTTCCACACGCTCCGCCCGGAAGGGAAGGGGAAGGGCGGGTATTACGCGGGCTTCATGGCGCTGACCGCCTGCCTTGTCGCGGTCGCGCCTTGGTACGGCCTGTTCACTTTCGTCGGCTACCCGCAGGCGTTCCATTACCTGAAGGGCCACTGGCGCTACGCGGGCGTCGCCGTCACGTCCATGATCTCGGCGATGGCGTACCTGGGCGGACTCACGAACGCTCGGGACCTGTGGCCGGCGTGGGCGGCGATCAGCGTGATCAGCACGGTGCTGGCCGCGGCGTTCTCACGGATCGCCGAGCGGGCCGACCAGCGCATCGTCAAGCAGAAGCAGGCACTCGCCGAGTTGCACGAGGCGAACGCCCGGCTCGAAACCGCGCTGGAGGAGAACGCCGGCCTGCACGCCCAGCTCCTGGTCCAGGCGCGTGAGGCCGGGGTGCTCGACGAGCGGCAGCGGATCGCGCGGGACATCCACGACACGCTGGCTCAAGGGCTGGCGGGCATCCTCACCCAGCTCCAGGCCGCCGAACAGACCTTGGCCGAGCCCCCGGTCCTGCGACGGCACGTGACGAACGCGATGAACCTGGCCAGGGAAAGCCTGACCGAGGCCCGGCGGACGGTGCACGCGGTGCAGCCGGAGGCGCTCGCCGAGGGCAGGCTCCAGGACGCGATCGGCGACGTGACCCGGCGCTGGGCCGAGGTGAACCGCATCGACGCGGCGCTGACCACCACCGGCGACCCGCGGCCGATGCACGCCGACGTCGAAGTGACGCTGCTCCGGGCCGCGCAGGAAGCACTCGCCAACGTGGCCAAACACGCGAAGGCGGGCCGGGTCGGTTTGACCCTCTCGTACATGGAGGATCTGGTGACACTCGACGTGCGCGACGACGGGGTGGGCTTCGCGCCCGATACCAAGCACACCAACGGTTTCGCCGACGGTGGGTTCGGTCTGACCGGGATGAGACAGCGGGTGCGGCGCCTCGCGGGCAGGCTGGAAATCGAGTCGGAGCCGGGCGGGGGCACCGCGATCTCGGTGTCCGTGCCCGCGATCCCGGCCGGAGCCGGGCGATGATCTCCCTGCTGATCGTCGACGATCACCCGGTCGTCCGGGACGGGCTGCGGGGCATGTTCAGCGCCGACCCGCGGTTCGAGGTGCTCGGTGAGGCAGGGGACGGCGAGGAAGCCATCACCGCCGGGGTGAGGCTCCGGCCCGACGTGATCCTCATGGATCTGCGGATGCCCCGGACCGACGGCGTCACCGCCATCGAGGAGCTGGCGAAACGCGGAGTGACCTCGCGGATTCTCGTGCTCACCACGTATGACACCGACAGCGACGTGCTGCCCGCCATCCAGGCCGGTGCCACCGGCTACCTGCTGAAAGACGCGCCGAGGGACGAACTGTTCCGCGCGGTCGAGGCGGCCGCGCAGGGGCAGGCGATGCTTTCGCCCGCCGTCGCGGCCCGGCTGATGGGGCAGCTGCGGCAGCCGACCGCGGGACCGCTTTCGCAGCGTGAACTGGAGGTCCTGGAGCTGATCGCCAAGGGCTCGACGAACCGCGAGGCGGCGAAACGGCTGTTCATCAGCGAGGCGACGGTGAAGACGCATCTGCTGCACGTGTACGCGAAACTCGGCGTCAACGACCGGGCGGCGGCCGTGGCCACCGCGTTCTCCCAGGGCTACCTCACACCGCGTGGCTGACGGAACCCTGCCGCCGCCGGGCGGGCGCATGTAAAAATCCAGCCATGACACCTGCGGTGGCGGCACTCGATGTCGGCGGAACGTCCATCAAGGCGGCCCTGTACGACGCGGACCTGAAAGACCTCGCCAGCCTGCGCGAGCCGACGGCGCGCGGGGCGGACGGCGAGGCGCTCGCGGACCAGGTCGCGCGGATCGTGGAAACACTGGGCAAGCAGGCGGGCACGGGCACGCCGGACGCCGTCGGCGTGGTCATCCCCGGCATCGTCGACGAGGTCGAGCGGGTGGCCCGGTTCTCGGCGAACCTCGACTTCCGGGACGTCCCGTTCGGCGAGATGCTCGACAACAGGCTGGGACTGCCGTTCGCGTTCGGGCACGACGTCCGCGCCGGCGGGCTCGCGGAGTTCCGCGTCGGCGCGGGCAAGGGCTGCACCGACGCCGCCTTCATCCCGGTCGGCACCGGGATCGCGGCCGCGCTCCAGCTCGACGGCAAGCTGTACGCCGCGGGTGGGCAGGGCGGCGAGATCGGGCACATCGACGTCGGTCACCGGCTGCTGTGCGGCTGCGGCGCCACCGGCTGCCTGGAGGCGATCTCCTCGGCGTCGGCCATCGCCCGCCGCTACAGCGAGCACACCGGACGTCCGGCCGAAGGTGCCGAGCAGGTGGTCGACGCCGCGCGGCACGGCGACGAGGCCGCGATCTCCGTGGTCAACGACGCGCTCGAAGGACTCGGGCACGGCATCAAGACCTTGGTCACCCTGCTCGCGCCCGAGGTCGTCGTCCTCGGCGGCGGCCTGTTCACCGCGGGCGACTACGTCCTCGAACCGGTCCGGGCCTGGCTGAGCGCGAACCTGCAGTTCCAGCGGATGCCGGAACTGCGGATCGCGCAGCTCGGCGACGAGGCGGGCAGGCTCGGCGCGGCCCTGCTGGCGCTGGACCGGCTCAAGCCTTGACCACCCGCACGCCTTCCTCTTCGAAGGCGTGCACCCGCTGGGGATCCGCGCGGCCGTCGGTGACGAGGACGTCGACGTCGGCGGTCGCGCAGATCTTCGCGAAGGCGTGACCGCCGAGCTTCCCGCTGTCGGCGAGCACGACGACCTGCCTGGCGCGGGCCGCCATCAGCCGGTTCGTGCTCGCGTCGCCCTCGTGGTGCGCCTGCGCGCCGTGCACCGGGTCGAACGCGTCCACCCCGAGGAACACCAGGTCGAGCGAGATCTGGTCGAGGAACAGCTGCGACAGCGGCCCGGACAGGTCGAACGACTGCTGCCGCGCGACCCCGCCGGTCACCACGATCTTGATGTTGGGCCGCACGGCGAGTTCGTGGGCGATGTTGAGCGCGTTCGTCACCACGGTGAGCAGCGGCCCGCCGCTCGACTCGCCCATGTCCGGCCTGGTCGCGAGCGCGCGGCCCACCTCGGTGCTCGTGGTGCCGCCGTTGAGGCCGACCACCATGCCTGGGTCGACCATTTTCGCGGCGGCGGCGGAGATCCGCTGCTGTTCCGGCGCGTTGCGCGCCGCCTTGTGCCGTAACGGAAGGTCGTAGGCGACGTTGCTCGCGACGGCGCCGCCGCGGGTGCGGACGACGAGATTGCGTCCCGCCAGGTGATCGAGGTCCCGGCGGATGGTCGCGGGGGAGACGCCGAGTTCCCCCGCCGAAACCTCGACCTCGACTTTTTCCCGCTCCCCCACCATGTCCAATAAAGCCGTCAACCGTTCATGCCGGTTCATCCGAGCTCCCTCCCCGAAGCGCGATGTCGCTTACCGCACCGGACAAAGTACTACGCGTCGCGATGCGGTCGGAGAGAAGCGGCGGGTTTGGGACGCCGGGGAGCGGGCGCCGGCCACCCCCAGTGTGACCGGCGCCCGCCCGGTGGCCGGCACGCCCAGGGCCGGCCCGATTCGGAGGTTATCGACTCCGGCTACGGGCTGAATATCCGCATTGCGTCCATTCCGGTGACGTTTACCGGATAATTCGCCATTTGATCACCGATAGTGGGCACGGTGCGTGAAAATCAGCCCCTTCCGGCCAGTCCGCGCAGGAACGCGAGGGACGGCATGAAGAAGTAGTCGCCGCCCTTCAGCGTCACCGCCTGCGGGAACGGATCCGCGGTCACCGTCCGGGTGCCCGCCCAGTCCTTGGCGTAGACGGATTCCGGACGCGGGCCCTGCCCGATGACCGGATCGAGACCCGGCGGCTTGACCCCGACCGCGGGGATCGGGAACCCCGGGTTGTTCGCCCAGATCTGCTGGGTGAACTCGAACTGGTTGCCCAGCGCCGCGTTGAACGCCATGAACAGCAGGCCGACCCCGCCGCTCGGCCGGGCCGACGGCGGCAGATCGGCGTTCGGGTCGTCGGCCCGTTCGCCGTAGGGCACGCCCCGTCGCGCCATCAGGTGCAGGCGTTCCTGCGGGGGCGGTTCCGCCCCGCCGCTGCCGCGCGGGTTCGTCTTCCGGATATGGGCCTGGAACGGGCATTTGGCGCCGGAGACGTCACTTCCGTAGTCGAAGTTGTTCGGCACCGGGCTTTCCGCGCCCTCTTGCCGCTGCGCGGTCAGCGGTGTGCCGTCCTCGAACCGGCCGACGACCATCGCTCCCGCGCGTTCCCGGTCTTCACCGACGAGACCCAATTGGTCGGCCAAGGCATCTTCCGCCTGCTTGAATCGCCGCACGTTCTGTTCCAATTTGCGGAAAACGAAGTAGCTGCCGAAATGCACGCCGGGTTCAGGGGCGGCGCGATCGGGGACGAGCACCTGGTTCAGTGGCGCGCTCGGATCCCAGACGCTGATTCCGTCGGTTGCCGTCTTTTCCGCGTGGATGTCCTCGACCAGGAAGAGCGGCTGGCTCCGGCCGTCGACATAGCCGAAATGTTCGATACCTTCGCCGTGGGAATTCACCCGGCCGAGCCCGGTTTCCTCGGCGACCACGGAAATCGTCGACGGAATCAGCGCGAGAACCGCGTTCCGGCGCGCGGTCACCGATGCGTCGGCCGTGTCGGCGACGATGACGACGGCATGGATCTCGTCGTGGTATCCACTGTCGAACGTGGAGCGAGGCGGATCGTTCAGCCTGTCGCGAGTGTCCTGTGTGCGCATGCCGCGACGGAAGGCTTCGTCTTGCGGTGCCTCGACTTTCAGGAACCGGTAGCCCGCTGAGGTCAGTCCGGCGCCGACGTAGGGAGACCCCTTCACTCCCTCTGTCTTGAAGCGTTCGACCTCGGTCAGGTGGGTCTTCGCCGACTTCATCAGCGGGACGAGCGACGTGAGGAACTTTTTCGCGCTCTTCTCCTCCGAAAAACGGAGGAAGAGTGCGGAGAAATGGTCGCGAGCGTGCGCTTTGAGGATGTTCGGCTGAAGTTCGTCGAGCATCTTAGCGGCGTCGCCGGTCGCCGTCTTCCATTCCAAGGGAATGCTCAGATCGATGGGCATGGCAAGGAATCCCCTCCTTGGGAACCGTCCGGCGGCCCCGGCAGATCTTGCCGGTCCCCACCGCCGTGCGGGACTTACCCCTCGATACAACCGATACCGAAAGCTCGCTGTGATCACCCTCAAGTATGCTCTTCCGGCGGTTTTATCACCCGAAAGAACTAATGGGGGGTCACGCAACGCAACCAGTCCTCTACTTGCGATAGTTCGTCGTCGAACCACCGCAAGCAGAGGACTAAACGCGTGAGGGAGCCGGGACCGAGTCGGCCGGGGTGGTCGTGGGTTCTGTCCGTGAAGGCCTCCTTGAGGGACACTGGGTCCCTCAAGGAGGCCTTCACGGAATCGGCGATCGCCACGTGTGTCCAGACGGACGACTCGCGGCAGACCCCGCCGCGAGCGTGTCGTCCGTCCAATCACGCGAGTCGCGTGTCTGATCACGCGAGTTACGCCTTCCGACCCGGCGACCTGACCTGCGCGATGCGCCGGGGACGGGGTCGCGAAAGCCACTTTCGGGACATCAGACGTCGCGAAAGTGGCTTTCGCGACACGTGCCTTGCCCGCGGAGCACGCGACCAACTCGGCAACAAGTACGTGAAGGCCCCCTTCACTGCGTCTAGCGCAAGGAAGGGGGCCTTCACGTACTGAACCGGCGGAAAAGTGCCTTAGGTGAGCGGCCGGTCGGTCGGGGCGATCGGAGCGGGCAGGACGTCCCGTCCGGTGAGGAACGCGTCCACCCCGGCCGCGGCGGAACGGCCTTCGGCGATCGCCCACACGATGAGCGACTGGCCGCGGCCCATGTCACCGGCCACGAACACGTTGTCCACACTGGTCTTGAACGACTTGTCGCGGGCGACGTTGCCGCGCTGGTCCAGCTCGACGTCGAGCGCCTCCAGCAGCCCTTCCCGCTCCGGGCCCACGAAGCCCATCGCGAGCAGCACCAGCTGTGCCGGGAGTTCGCGTTCCGTGCCGGGAACCGGGACGAACTTGCCGCCCTCGTTGCGCACCTCGACCAGCTTCAGCGCGCGCACCCGGCCGTCGGCGTCGGCGGCGAACTCCTGGGTGTTGACCGAGTACAGCCGTTCGCCGCCCTCCTCGTGCGCGGACGAGACGCGGTAGATCATCGGGTACGTCGGCCACGGATGCGCGTCGGACCGCGAAAGCGGCGGCTTCGGCATGATCTCCAGCTGCGTGACCGACTTCGCGCCCTGGCGGTGCGAGGTCCCGACGCAGTCCGCGCCGGTGTCACCGCCGCCGATGACGACGACGTCGAGACCTTCGGCGCTGATCGGCGTGGCGTCCAGGTCACCGGAGGCGACCCGGTTGGCGTGCGGCAGGAACTCCATCGCCTGGTGGATGCCGTCGTGCTCCCGGCCGGGGATCGGCAGGTCGCGCCATGCGGTCGCACCGCCGGCGAGGACCACGGCGTCGTAGGACGACTTCAGGTCCTCGACGGTGAGGTCGACGCCGACGTTCACCGAGGTCCGGAATTCCGTGCCCTCCGCCCGCATCTGGTCGAGACGGCGGTCGAGCCGGTGCTTCTCCATCTTGAATTCGGGGATGCCGTAGCGCAGCAGCCCGCCGATCTTGTCGGCCCGCTCGAAGACCACGACACTGTGGCCCGCGCGCGTGAGCTGCTGCGCCGCGGCGAGTCCCGACGGCCCGGATCCGACCACGGCCACCTTCTTGCCGGTCTTGGCGACCGGCTCCTGCGGCGTGACCCAGCCTTCTTCGAAGGCCCGGTCGATGATCGAGATCTCGACCCGCTTGATGGTGACGGGATCGTCGTTGATCCCGAGCACACACGCCGTCTCGCACGGCGCCGGGCAAAGGGTCCCGGTGAACTCCGGGAAATTGTTGGTCGCGTGCAGCCGGTCGGCCGCGTCGCGCCAATCGTCGCGCCAGGTCAGCGTGTTCCACTCGGGGATGAGGTTCCCGAGCGGGCAGCCCTGGTGGCAGAACGGGATACCGCAGTCCATGCAGCGTCCGGCCTGCTTCTGCAGCTTCGACGTCGCGAAGTCCTCGTACACCTCGCGCCAGTCCATCAGGCGCAGGTCGACGGGACGGCTCTTCGGCGTCTCGCGAGTGGTGGTCAGAAAGCCCTTGGGATCAGCCATGTGCGGCCTCCATGATCGCCTCGTTCACGTCACGCCCGTCGCGCTCGGCCTCAGCCTGAGCCGCGAGCACCCGCTTGTAGTCCTTCGGCATGACCTTGCCGAACCGGTCGACGGCGGAGTCCCAGTCGGCGAGCAAGGCGCGCGCGACCGCGGATTCCGTTTCGTCGTAATGCTTTTCGAGCGCTTCCCGCAGGAAGTCCACATCGGACGAATCCAGCGGGTCGATGTCGACCATCTCCGGGTTCGTCCGGTGCGCCGGCAGGTCCAGGACGTAGGCGACACCGCCCGACATCCCGGCCGCGAAGTTGCGGCCGATGCCCCCGAGCACGACGACACGGCCACCGGTCATGTACTCGCAACCGTGGTCGCCGACGCCCTCGACGACGGCCAGCGCGCCCGAGTTGCGCACGCAGAACCGTTCGCCGACCTTGCCGCGGATGAAGATCTCGCCGCTGGTCGCGCCGTAGCCGATCACGTTGCCCGCGATGATGTGCTCTTCGGCGTCGTACCGTGCCACCTCGGGCGGCCGCACGACGAGCCGTCCACCGGACAGGCCCTTGCCGACGTAGTCGTTGCCGTCACCGTAGAGCCGCAGCGTGATGCCCTTGGGCACGAACGCGCCGAACGACTGACCGGCGGTCCCGGTGAAGGTGACGTCGATCGTGTTGTCCGGCAGGCCTTCGCCGCCCCACCGCTTGGTGAGCTCGTGACCGAGCATGGTGCCGACGGTCCGGTTCACGTTGCGGACCGGCAGTTCCAGCCGCACCTTGTCCCCGGACGACAGCGCGCCCTCGGCGAGCTGGATCAGCGTGTTGTCGAGCGCCTTCTCCAGCCCGTGGTCCTGCACCGTCTGCTGGTGACGCAGACCGGCGGGAGCCGTGTCGGGCACGTGGAAGATCGGCGTCAGGTCGAGCCCGGCGGCCTTCCAGTGGTCGATCGCCTTGCGCTTGTCGAGCATCTCCGCGTGGCCGACGGCCTCGGCGATGGACCGGAAACCCAGCTCCGCCAGGTACTCCCGGACCTCCTGGGCGATGAACTCGAAGAAGTTCACCACGTACTCGGCCTTACCGCTGAACTTCTCGCGCAGCTTGGGGTTCTGCGTCGCCACGCCGACCGGGCAGGTGTCGAGGTGACACACGCGCATCATGATGCAGCCGGACACCACCAGCGGAGCGGTCGCGAAACCGAACTCCTCGGCGCCGAGCAGCGCGGCGATGACGACGTCACGGCCGGTCTTGAGCTGGCCGTCGGTCTGCACGACGATCCGGTCGCGCAGGCGGTTGGCCAGCAGCGTCTGCTGCGTCTCGGCGAGCCCGAGTTCCCACGGTCCGCCCGCGTGCTTGATCGACGACAGCGGGGAAGCGCCCGTGCCGCCGTCGTGGCCGGAGATGAGCACGACGTCCGCGTGCGCCTTGGAGACCCCGGCCGCGACCGTGCCGACGCCGACCTCGGACACGAGCTTCACGTGGATGCGCGCGGCCGGGTTGGCGTTCTTCAGGTCGTGGATCAGCTGGGCCAGATCCTCGATCGAGTAGATGTCGTGGTGCGGCGGCGGAGAGATGAGCCCGACACCCGGCGTGGAGTGCCGCGTCTTCGCGATCCACGGGTACACCTTCGCGCCGGGCAGTTGCCCGCCCTCGCCGGGCTTCGCGCCCTGCGCCATCTTGATCTGGATGTCGTCGGCGTTGACCAGGTACTCGCTCGTGACGCCGAACCGGCCGCTCGCGACCTGCTTGACCGCGCTGCGGCGCTCGGGGTCGTAGAGCCGCGCCGGATCCTCGCCGCCCTCACCGGTGTTCGACTTGCCGCCGAGGCGGTTCATCGCGATGGCCAGGGTTTCGTGCATCTCCGACGAGATCGACCCGTAGGAGATCGCGCCGGTGGCGAACCGCTTGACGATCTCGGAGACCGGTTCGACCTCCTCGATCGGCACGGCGGGCCGCTGTCCGATCTTGAAGTCGAACAGCCCGCGCAGCGTGTACAGCTTCTGCGCCTGGTCGTCGACGGACTTCGTGTACTCCTTGAAGACCTCGTACTTCCCGGCCCGGGTGGAGTGCTGGAGCTTGAACACCGTCTGCGGGTTGAACAGATGCGGTTCGCCCTCGCGGCGCCACTGGTAGTCCGCGCCGGTCTCCAGCTCGCGGTGGTTCGCGCGGAACCCGTCGCGCGGGAACGCCCGGCGGTGCCGCTCGGCGACCTCCAGCGCGATGGTGTCGAAGCCGACGCCGCCGAGCCGGGAAGTGGTGCCGGTGAAGCAGTCCTGGATGATCTCGTCGCCGAGCCCGACCGCTTCGAAGATCTGTGCGCCGGTATAGGAGGCCACTGTGGACACTCCCATCTTCGACATCGTCTTGCGGACGCCCTTGCCCAGCGCCTTGATCAGGTTCGCGGTCGCCTGCTTGGCGGTGGAACCGGGGATCAGGCCCTGGTCGGCCATCTCCTCGACGGTCGCCATCGCCAGGTACGGGTTCACCGCCGCGACGCCGTAGCCGATCAGCAGCGCGATGTGGTGCACCTCGCGCGCGTCGCCCGCCTCGACGATGAGGCCGGCCTGCGTGCGGGTCTTCTCCCGGACCAGGTGGTGGTGGACAGCGCCGGTGAGCAGCAGCGACGGGATGCCCGCGTGATCTTCGTCGATCCCGCGGTCGGACAGCACGATCAGCCGGGCGCCCTCGGCGATGGCCGCGGACACCTCGGCACGGATCTCGTCGAGCCGCCGCACGAGCGCCTCGCCGCCGCCGTGGACGTCGTAGGTGCCCTGCACGGTGACGGCCTGGAACTCGGGAAGGTCGCCGTCGTCGTTGACGTGCACCAGTTTCGCGAGCTCGTCGTTGTCCAGCACCGGGAACGGCAGCGCGATCCGGCGGCACGACTTCGCGTCGGAGACGAGCAGGTTCGGCTCCGCGCCCAGCTGGGTGCCGAGTGAGGTGACCAGTTCCTCGCGGATCGCGTCCAGTGGCGGGTTGGTCACCTGGGCGAAGAGCTGGATGAAGTAGTCGAACAGCAGCCGCGGACGGCTGGACAGCGACGCGATGGGGGAGTCGTTGCCCATCGAGCCGATCGGCTCCGCGCCGGTGCGGGCCATCGGTTCGAGCAGGACGTCGAGTTCCTCTTCGGTGTAGCCGAAGGCCTGCTGGCGGCGGACGAGCGCGGTGTGCGGCGGGATCTCGCGCTCCCGCGCGGGGAGCCCTTCGAGCGGGAGCAGACCGTCTTCGACCCATTCGTCGTACGGGTGTGCGGTGGCGAGTTCGTTCTTGATCTCCTCGTCCTCGACGATCCGGCCGGCGGCCGTGTCGACGAGGAACATGCGCCCCGGCTCCAACCGTCCTTTCCGGACGATCGTGGACTGCTCCAGCTCCAGCACGCCGACCTCGCTGGCGAGGACGACGAGGCCGTCTTCGGTGACCCAGTAGCGCGCCGGGCGCAGGCCGTTGCGGTCGAGCACCGCGCCGATCTGCGTGCCGTCGGTGAAGGACACCAGCGCGGGGCCGTCCCACGGCTCCATCAGTGTCGAGTGGAATTCGTAGAACGCGCGGCGCGCGGGGTCCATCTCCTGATGGTTCTCCCAGGCCTCCGGGATCATCATCAGCACCGCGTGCGGCAGCGACCGGCCGCCGAGGTGGAGCAGTTCGAGCACCTCGTCGAAGGACGCCGAGTCGCTCGCGCCACGCGTGATGATCGGGTAGATCCGCTTCAGGTCGCCCGGGATCAGGTCGGATTCGAGGAGCGCTTCACGCGCGTCCATCCAGTTCCGGTTGCCGCGCAGGGTGTTGATCTCACCGTTGTGGGCGACGTACCGGTACGGGTGCGCCAGCGGCCACGACGGGAAGGTGTTGGTGGAGAAGCGGGAGTGCACCAGGCCGATGGCGCTGGTGACGCGCTCGTCGGTGAGGTCGGCGAAGAACTTCTCGACCTGCGGCTCGGTGAGCATTCCTTTGTAGACGATCGTCCGCGAGGACAGGCTCGGGAAGTAGACGTCGTCCTCGACGAGCTCGTGCTCGGCGCGTTTGCGCACCACGAAGGCGGCGCGTTCCAGCGCCAGGCCTTCCAGCGCGTCCTGTCCGGCCAGGAACAGTTGGCTGAAGTGCGGCATGGTCTCGGCCGCGCCCGTCCCGACGTGTTCGGTGTGGACCGGGAGGTCGCGCCAGCCGAGCACGCGCATGCCCTCTTCGGCGGCGACGCGCTCGATGGTCGTCATCGCCCGGCCACGCGGGATTTCGTCCTGCGGAAGGAAAGCCGTGCCGACGGCGTAGGCACCGGGCTGGGGGAGGTCGAAGCCGACGACCTCGCGATAGAACTCGTCGGGGACCTGGATGAGGATCCCGGCGCCGTCGCCGGTTTCCGGATCCGCGCCGCGGGCTCCGCGATGTTCCAGATTCCGCAGCGCTATCAGCGCTTTGGCGACGATGCCGTGATCGCGCTTTCCGGAGAGATCGGCGACGAACGCGACACCGCAGGCGTCGTGCTCGAACTCCGGGTCATACAGGCCTTCGGGGGCCTTGCTGCCCTTGTTGCTGGCATGGTGGGTCACGGCTGGCCGCCTCCCAAGGCGTCGGCGCGACCGGTACCACTCCATTCAGACGGGTTCGTACCTGAACCAGCTCACACTGTGACATCTGAAACGAAATGGTCCGGGACCGCGATGGTCAGTCGAGAGGGAACGATCCCGCCCACGGAAAAGGGGCAGGGCTCGTGGAGCCGCACTGCATTGGGCGGCCGATGCGCTTGTCTGTCTCATGTGTACTGCCCGTGCGCCGCAGCCCGCCAAGCCGTTGTGGTGGATGGCAGGCGGGGCGCACGTGGAACTCCCGGGTTCGCCGGTCTTATGACGATAGTGTGAAATCGTTGTTATAGACATACGTCGCTTGGTCGGGGTGGGAAATGCCACGCGGGCGTTGACTTCAAACATCATCTGCCCACTGGCTGGAACGACATGTCCACTGAGTGGTGCATCGCCGCGCTGACCTGCGTAAACGTTCGCTCACGTCACTCGATAGTGTGACCTGGATCGCGCAGTGGAGTGGGTTTCGCCGCCGTCCCGGTGACTCGAGGTGACCATCGGATCGCCCGAACGGCAGAGCGGCCTGCCCGGTTTGAGAGGCTGGGCCGATGGCGGATCGTTATCTCACCGTGGCGGGCACCGGTGTCAACGAGATCGAAATACGGCGTTCACGCTTCCTCTGCGCCCTCGCCCCGGTCACCTCGGAAGAGGCCGCCAGGGAGGTGATCGCCGCCCGGAAGAAGGCCGATCCGGCGGCCCGTCACCACTGCCACGCGTTCGTGCTGGGCGCCGATGGGCGCACTCAGCGTTCGAGCGACGACGGCGAGCCCGCGGGCACGGCGGGCACCCCGATGCTCGAAGTGCTCCGCCGCCGCGAGCTGACCGACACCGTCGCGGTGGTGACCCGGTACTTCGGCGGGGTGCTGCTCGGCGCCGGCGGCCTCATCCGCGCGTACGGGCAGGCCGTCTCGGAGGCCGTCGACGCCATCGGGGTGCGTGAGTACCGGCGGCTGCGGCTGGTCGAGGTCGTCGTCGACTACGACCGGGCCGGACGGCTGGAGAACGACATCCGCTCGTCGCCGTACCTGCTGCACGCGACGCGGTTCGAGGACGTCGCGCACTTCGACGTCGGGCTCGCGCCGGACCAGGGTGACGCCTTCCACGCCTGGCTGGCGGACCTGACCGGCGGGGAAGCCCTCACCGAGGAAGCCGGCGAGATGTGGCTCCCCACCTCCCGCAATTAGTCCTCTAAATGCGGGAAGGGCGGAGCCGACGGCGGCGGGAGCGTGTCCCGAGCGCCACGTTCGAGACGGTGAGCGTCCCGGGCGTGGCGCTCGGGACTCGGCCGGCACTCCCCGCCCCGCATTTAGTCCTCTAAATGCGGGTGGCGCGGGCGCGCCACTCCGCCAGGGTGATGGCGTACTCGACCTCGCCCTCCTCCGTCCCGGGGATCGGGTCGTCGAAGTGCTCGTGGAAGGTCCGGACGTGCCGCATCCCGATCTTCTCCATCACCCGCCGCGAGCCCAGGTTCACCGCCATGGTCGCCGCCCAGATCCGCGTCGTCCCGAATTCGGTGAACCCCTTCTCCAGCAGTGCGAGCGATCCCTCGGTCGCGTACCCCTTGCCCCAGGAAGAGCGGTTCAGCCGGTACCCCAGTTCGGGATCGTCCGTGTGATGACCGCGCAGCGGGCGGAAATGGAACCACCCCAGGAAAGCACCGCCGGACTTCTCGATCGCCGCCCAGAACCCGTAACCGGGGAAACGCTCGTAGTAATCGAGAAAGGCGGGAAGATCACGATTTTCGATCTTCGCCCGATCGGCGGGTTCGCCCCCGTTGAGATACCGCATGACTTCGGGATCATCGTAGAGCGCGAACAGGTCGTCGACGTCGGCGCCGGTGAACTGCCGCAGCAGGAGCCGCTCGGTCTCCAGGAAGACACGCATCCGCGAAGCGTGGCGCCACGAGGGCGCCGGGGCAACCGGTTTTAAGCGGCCACTCCAGGACTGGCGAGGCCGCTCAGCGCGACCACCCCCGCTTCGGTGAGCAGGGCGGGAACGCGCTCGCCCCACCGGCCGCCCCTGGCGGGCGCCACCAGGCCGAGGTGGGCGAGGCGGTGCGCGGTGTGCTGGTCGCAGCAGGCGAGCCCGTCGACGAACAGGTCCGGCTCGCAGCTGCAGCTGATCTCGGCGTGGCCGTCGGCCACGGCTCTCAGGGTGGCCCGCTCACGATGGTTCAGCTCTGTCCGAACGTCCATGGCGCGCCTCCTTTCCGTTCCACTGGGACCATTCAAACCCACACCCCCGACAGTTTCCGTCTTCTCCGGTGCGAAGTCCGGGATTTCGGGCGGACTTAGGGGTGGCGAGTCGCGTAATCCCGGGTACCCACCTAAGGGCTGTCCCCTGGTATTCGACGCGGAAGCGGTTCCAGCTCGGTCTTGCGCAGATGTCGGAAAATGATCGAACTCCGAAACCCGACGATCTCTTTGCGCTTCGACAAACGATCCACCAGGAATGCGTGGAGCTGTTCGACGTCCTGCGCGGCGACATGGATCAGGAAATCGTCGCTGCCGGCGGTGACGAAGACCGAAAGGACCTCCGGCAATTCCGCGACCGAACGCTGGAAGGAGTCGATCACCTCCCGGCTCAGCGGGCGCACCTGCGCCGAGACCATCGCCTGGACGCCGCGGTTGAGGCTCCGCAGGTCGATGTCCGCGTGATAGCCGCGGATGACCCCGCGTTCCCGCAGCAGCCGTGTCCGTTCCAGGCAGGTCGACGGCGCGACGCCGACCTTGCGGGCGATGTCGCGGTTCGACTGCCGCGCATCCGCCTGGAGTTCCCGGATGATCGCCGAATCAAGTTCGTCCACGCGCGCTCCCTTCCTCGTCTTGCCGAATATCGTTCGGCAAGACCTCCACAAGCCTGACGATCACCCTAACTTCAGCGCGAGTAGGTGACTGATTGCGTGGAAGAGGAGCGAAATGTCCGTACAGGAGCTGGTCGTCCGGCGGGGGCGCCGGTCGGGGGTGACCACGATGGTCGCCGTGCATTCGAGCGCGCTCGGCCCGGCCGTCGGCGGCTGCCGGTTCAAGGTCTATCCGCGCGTCCACGACGCGATCGACGACGTCCTCCGGCTGTCCGCGGCGATGACCCGTAAATGCGCCGTCGCGGGCCTGGACTTCGGCGGCGGCAAGAGTGTCGTCGCGCTCGACAGCGTGCCGACGCCCGAGCAGCGCCGCGCGATCCTGCTCGACCACGGCGACCTCATCGCGTCACTCGACGGCGCGTATCGCGCCGGTCCGGACGTCGGAACCGGTCCGGAGGACATGCTCGTGCTGCGCGAGCGGACGCCGCACGTGTTCTGCGTACCCGAGGAGCACGGCGGCACCGGTTCCTCCAGCGGCCCGACCGCCGTCGGGGTGCTCGCCGCGCTGAGGGCCGGGGCGAGGTCCGTCTTCGGCGGCGACGAGATGAACGGCCGCAGGGTGGTCATCAGCGGCTACGGCTCGGTCGGCGCGCAGCTGGCCGCCGCACTGGCCGGGCAGGGCGCCGAGGTCATCGTGTCCGATGTGGACGAACGACGGCTCGCGGCCGCCGAGGAACGAGGGCTCCGCAAGGTCGGGACGGAGCAGGTGCTCGCGATCGAGGCCGACGTCCTGATCCCGGCGGCCGTCGGCGGCGTGTTCGGTCCCGGAGCCGAGGTCGCCGCGCCGCTCGTCGTCGGCCCGGCCAACAATCAGCTCACCGACGACGCGGTGGCGGACGACCTCGCCGCCAGGGGCGTCCTGTGGATCCCGGATTTCGTCGCGAGCGCCGGGGGAGTCGTCTACACCCTCGGCCGCGAGGCCGAAAACCTCACTCACGACCAGGCGCTCGGCCGCGTCGCGGCCCTGGAACAGACCACCCAAAGAATCCTCGACGCCGCTTCGGCCAACGGCACCACGCCGTTGGCCGAAGCGGACGCACTCGCCGAAGCCAGGCTCACTTCTGGTGCGGAGCCACGTACTCCTTCGCCTCGGGAGCCTCGAACAGCGGCTTGACGTAGCGGACCCCGCCCTCGGCCGACGCGTCCGGTGTCGCCGCGTACACCTGGCGCGTCGCCGGGGTGCCCGCTTTCGAGAAGTCCAGCGCCGCCACCAGATCCTCCGTGCTCGCCGACGTCGTCTGCTTCAGCGCCGCGGCGACACCCTCGCGGGTCAGATCCTTGTTCTCGCAGGCCTTCTTGAGCACCGCGCCCCACACCTCGCCGACCGCGTAGCCGTAGGGGACCCCGCCGTTCGGGGTCTCCTTGTACGCCGCCTTGTACTTCGTGGCGACCTCCTTGGCCTTGGGGATGTCGGCGGAGAACGGGACGCTGCTGGCGACGATCGTCAGCTTGTCCAGCGCGTTCGCGGCCGGGCTCTTGAGCAGCACGGGATCGAACGTCGGGTTGTTGCCGAGCACGGGGACGTTCAGCCCGAGTGCCTTGTTCGCCGCGAGCGCGGACCCGGTCTGCGCCGGCGTGGTGGTCAGGACGATGGCCTTGACGCCGTCACCCTTGAGCCCGGTGACGATGTTCGTGAGGTCGTTGTCGGTGGAAGTGATCTTGACTTCCTTGACGGTCAGATTGTGCTTCTTCGCGTAGAACTGCGATCCGCGCAGGCCGTTCTTGCCGTACTCACCGTCGATGTAGACGTGCCCGATCGTGTCGCCGTCCTTCACCAGACCCTGTTCCTGGAGGTAGGAAAGACCGTCGATGATCTCCAGGTCGTAGGTCGTGCCGACGATCATCACGTACTGGTTGTCGAGCAGTTCCGAAGACCACGACGCGGGCGCGGCGACGGTCTTGTCCGACGCGATGTTCTGTTTCAGCGCGGCCACCACCGGCGAGCCGAGCAGTTGCACGAACCCGAGGACCTTCGGCTCGATCTGCGGGTACAGCGTCTTCGCCGTGTCCGCCTTGTAGCCGTGGTCGACGGTCTCCAGTTTGACCTGGCGCCCGCACGCCCCGCCCGCGGCGTTGAAGTCCTTGGCCCACAACTCGTTCCCCTGGGTGATGCCGAGCCCGAGGTTCTTGAACACCCCGGTCTTGTCGGTCATCACGCCGAGGGTGATCTCCGACGACGTCACCCCTTTGCCTGCCTTGACGCCCGAACCGTCCGCCCCCGAGGCCCCCGAGTCGCCCGCCTTCGTGCTGCACGCCGAGAGGGCGAGGGCCGCCGCCAACGCGACGACCGGATATGTGCGCTTCATCTGCCTTGCTCCTCTGGGTGACGGTGTTTCCTCGGTGCGGTGATCCGGCGTCCGATCGCGGCGAGCCCGCCCGGTTCGAAGAGCACCACGAGGATGATCGCGGCGCCGTAGACGAACGAGCTGACCAGGATCGGGGTCAGGGCGCCGTCCCCGGTTCCGGAGAACCAGCCGAGATCGGCGGAGTACAGCGAAAGCACCTGCGGCAGCCCGTTGACGATCAGCGCGCCCACCAGCGCGCCGGGCACCGAGCCGAGTCCCCCGATGATCACCATGGCCAGGAAGGCGATGGAGATGTTGATGCCGTACGTGCCGAATTCGCTCTCGTCGGGTTTGAGGATGTCGAACCACAGCACGGTCATCGCGCCCGCGAGCCCCGCGTAGGCCGAGGAGACCGCGAACGCGCCCGCCTTGGCCCTCGTGACGCTGACGCCCATCACGGACGCGGCGGCTTCGTTGTCCCGCACAGCCCGCCACGACCGGCCGATCCGGCTGCGCACCGCCGCCTTGGCGATCACGAACGCGAGCACGGTCAGCAGCAGGAACAGGTACCAGAGCCGTTCCGCCTGCCGGATCGGCACGCCCATCAGCTCGATTTCGGGTCCGTCGTTGGTGAACGGGAATCCGAACAGCGAGAACGGCTGAGGGGCTCGGCCGGTGGACGTCCCGCCGGTCAGCGTCTCGGCGGACTGTCCGAAGTAGAGCCCCAGGAACACCAGGGACAGCGATGCGACACCGAGGTAGATCCCGCGCAGCCGCCCGGAAACCGGGGCGAACGCCAGGCCCAGCAACGCGGCGATGGCCACCGCGCCGAGAAGCGACAGGCCGGGATCGAGGCCGAGCCCGACCACGCGCTCGTCGTCTGCCGGTCCGGAAAGTACGGTGTAGCCGGTCGCGCCCGCCAGCAGGAAGAACGCGTGCGCCAGCGACAATTGCCCGGCCTGCCCGACCAACAGGGTCAGCCCGATCGCGCCGACCCCGCCGATCATCATGTACTGCCCGGCCTTCAGCCAGGCGGCGTCGAGGTACAGCGGGATGGCGAGCAGGACGACGAGCAGCGCGATCCAAGCCAAGGCCCGCAGCAGCCGCGTCCGATCGCGTTTCGCGGGCGGCGTCGGGGGAGCGGCGGCGGGGGTTTTCACGGCGGTGTCAGACACGTGTGCTCTCCCTCGTCCCGAACAACCCCGACGGCCGCACCACCAGGACCACGAGCATCACCAGGAAGACCGCGCTCTTGGAGAAGTCGAACGACACGTACTGCGCCGAAAGCGCCTCGACGAGGCCGACGACCAAGCCGCCCACCACCGCGCCCGCGGTCGAGTCCAGCCCGCCGA
The DNA here is from genome assembly GCF_001995215.1 of Amycolatopsis azurea DSM 43854. Classification (GTDB taxonomy): domain Bacteria; phylum Actinomycetota; class Actinomycetes; order Mycobacteriales; family Pseudonocardiaceae; genus Amycolatopsis; species Amycolatopsis azurea. The sequence continues at coordinate 128,817 of NZ_MUXN01000026.1, read as the reverse complement.
GGATGGCCGCGGGGAACGCCGCGAGCGCGATGGAGTGCGTGCCGCGGGAGAGGCCCGCGCCGGAGAAGTCCTGGGTGGCGATGAACAGCACCGCGACCCCGGCGAGCACCCCGGCGACCAGCCACGCGGTCGCCGTCACCCGGGAACTGCGGATCCCCATCAGCGCGGCGGCCTCCCGGTTCTCGGCCTGGGCCCGCATCGCGACACCCCAGTTCGAGTACTTGAACGCGAGGGTGAACGCGGTGATCAGCACGGCGGCGACGAGCAGCGCCACCAGATGCGTGCGGAACAGCGTGATCCCGCCGAGCTGGAACGGCCGCGCGTCCCAGGCGTCGCCGAGGAACGGCAACGTGACACCCAGGCGTCGCACGATCTCCTCGGTGATGATCACGTCGACGCCGATGGTCAGCAACGCCAGGCTGTTCGCGTCCGCGTGCCGCGAGCGGGACAGCAGGAACCGTTCCAGGAGCAGGGCGAGCAGGCCGGCCGAGACGACGCCGACGAGTGACGCGCCCGCCCAGCCGAGCGATTCGCGGGTCACGACGACCAGGTAGCCGCCGAAGAGCACGAGCGAGCCGTGCGCGAAGTTGACCACCTCGGTGGCCTTGAAGATGATCACGAAACCCAGTGCCAGCAACGCGAACACCGCGCCCTTGCCGAGTCCGTTCACCACGAGTTGCAGGAAAGTGTTCACGCCGTGGCCTCCGTGCCGAGGTATGCCCTGATCACGTCCGGATCCGACTGGACCTCGGCCGGGGTGCCGTCCGCGATGCGCTTGCCGAAGTCCAGGACGGTGACCCGGTCCGCGATGCCCATCACCAGCCCCATGTCGTGTTCGACGAGCAGGATCGAGATGCCGAGTTCGTCGCGGACGTCGCGGATCGTGCCTGCCAGTTCGGCGGTCTCGGTCGCGTTCATCCCGGCCGCCGGTTCGTCGAGCAGGAGCAGGACCGGTTCGACGGCGAGCGCGCGGGCGAGGTCGACGCGTTTCACCGCGCCGTAGGGCAGCGCCCCGACCGGGAGGCCGACCAGTGCGCCGATGCCGAGGAAGTCGCAGATCTCCTTGGCCCGCGCGGAATGCCGCCGTTCGGCCCGTGTCGTCCACGGCATCCGGAGGCCGCAGGCGAGGAAACCGCCCTTGGTCAGCGCGTGCCGTCCGAGCATGACGTTGTCGAGCACGGTCGAACAGGGGGAGAGGGCGGCGTTCTGGAACGACCGGCCGACGCCCAGCCCGGCGAGCCGGTGCGGTGGGAGTCCGGAAAGGACGGTGTCGCCGAGCCGGACCCGGCCGGAGTTCGCCCGGTAGAGGCCGCTGATCACGTTGAAGCAGCTGGACTTCCCGGCGCCGTTCGGGCCGATGAGCGCGTGCAGCGAACCGGAGCCGACGCTGAAGGAGACGTCGTCCAGTGCCCGGATCCCGCCGAAGCGCAGGGTCACGTTCTCGATGTGCAACTCGGGCGGCGTCATCCGGCCCACCTCGACAGGCTCCGGCCCGCGCGATGCTCGCGGGCGTCGACGGCTTCCGCCTCCGCGTGACCACCGAGGTAAAGCCGCTGGACTTCCTCGCTCGCCGCGAGTTCGGCCGTCGTCCCGGCGAGCGCGACGCGGCCGACTTCGAGGACGATCGCGTGATCGGCGACGCGCAGCGCCATCACGGCGTTCTGCTCGACCAGCACCACGGCCGTGCCCTGCTCGTGGATCTCGCGGATGATGGCGCCGATCCGCTCGACGATCTTCGGCGCGAGCCCGAGCGAAGGTTCGTCGAGCAGCAGCAGCCGCGGCCCGGACATCAGCGCGCGGCCGATCGCGAGCATTTGCTGCTCACCGCCGGACAGCAGGCCGGCGCGTTGTTTGGCCCGCTCGGACAGGACGGGGAAGAGCTCGTCGACGCGTTTGCGCGCGGCGGCGCGCTGCGAAGGGGAGCGGGCGCCGATCCCGCCCGCGCGGAGGTTCTCCTCGACCGTCATCCGCGCGAACACCTGGCGGCCTTCGGGGACGCCGACCACACCGAGCCCGACGATGCGGGCCGGGTCCACTTTGGTCAGTGGTGTGCCGTCGTAACGCACCTCACCCGCGGAAACCGAGCCCCGGTGCATGCGCAGCGTGCCGGAGATCGTCCGCAGCAGGGTCGATTTCCCGGCGCCGTTGCTGCCGAGGACGGCCAACACCCCGTCAGGTGAGACGTCGAGGTCGACCCCGTGCAGTGCGGCCATCGATCGGCCGTACCGCACCTGAAGATCACGGACACTCAGCAAGCCGCCTCCTCCGTTCGTGTGACGCGAGTCACGATCGGTGGCGGTCATCCTGCGTGGGCACTCTCCGCCGCGTTACCCCCACGTGGAGAGGTGCCCGGCTACAAAACGGACACGGCGCAATTCGTCCTCTGGATGCGGTAGTCGGTAGCACGAACTACCGCATCCAGAGGACGAAACGCGGGCTAGAGGAGGCCGGCTTCGGAGGCCTTGCCGATGGCTTCGACCCGGTTCCGCGCGCCGAGTTTGTGCAGCGCGGACTGGAGGTAGGTCTTCACCGTGTTCCGCGCCAGCCCGGTCGACTCCGCGATCTCCGGATTCGTCTGCCCCTGCGCGGCCAGCCGCAGGACCTCGTACTCGCGCCGGGTCAGACCGCTGCGGGCCAGCGCGTCGGACCGCTGACCGTCGTCGGGGAAGATGCGCGGGTCGACGACGCGCTCACCCTTGAGCACCTGCCGCAACGCCGCCACCAGATCCGTCCCGGCGACGTCCTTGAGCAGGCAGCCGTGCGCCCCGGAATCCAGCGCGGCCCGCACCCCCTGATGGTCGCCGTGCGCGGTGAACACCACGATCCGCCCGGCCGGATGCACCCGCCGGAGTTCCGCGATGACCTCGGGCGCGAGCATGTCCGGCAACCGCAGGTCCAGGAGGATCAGCGCCGGCTCCAGCTCACCCGCGCGCCGGATCGCGGACCGGCCGGTCTCGGCCGAGCCGACCACGGTCATCGCCGGGTCGTAGCGCAGCAGCAGGCTCACTCCGTCGCGGACCACCGGATGGTCGTCCACGACGAGCACGGTCACCGGCGACGGCACGGTTCCGGCACCCAAGCGCGCAGCGTGCAGCCGTCTTCCTCGTCGCGGACCAGGCTGACCCGGCCGCCGAGCCGCGCGGCGCGTTCGGCCAGCGCGCGCAGCCCCATCCCGGTGCCCGGTTCTCCCGTGTCTTCGGTGCGATGGCCGGTCCCGTCGTCGGCGACGACCACCTGCACGCCGTCTTCGCTGGGCAGCAGGCTGACCACGACGGACAGCGCGCCCGCGTGTTTCTCGACGTTGAGCAGGCCCTCCCGGACCGCCGCCACCAGCAGTCCGGTGCGTTCGGCGTCCAGTCGCGGCACCTGCGCGAGCTGGACGAACCGTGCCGGGACACCGCAGCGGGCCTGGAACGAGCGGCAGTGCTCGGCGAGTTCCACCGGCAGCGCGCGTTCCGGGCTCGACTCCGACAACGCCAGCAGCGACTCGCGCAACGCCCGCGACGCGGCCGAAACGTCGCCTTCCAGCCTCCGCAACCGCGATTCGAGCGCCGGGTTGTCGCTGATGTCCTCGTGCAGGTTCCGGACCTGGACGCCGATGGAGAACAGCAGCGCGCCGACCGAATCGTGCAGCGCGCTCTGCATCCGGAGCCGTTCCGCGGACAGGGCCGTCTCACGGTCGGCCTCGGCGACCGACGCCAGTTTGAGTGCGCGGCCCGCCTCGCCGGCGATGTCTTCGAGGGACTGGACGGCGTCGTCGCCGAAGTCGCGGGGCTCGCGCATGGCGGCGTACGCGACGGCGACGGTCTCGGTCCCGCTGAAGATCGGGACGGCGATCATCGCGGCGAGGCCCTCGCCACGCACCTGCGCGTCGAACTGGTGGGTGATGCTCTGCGAGCTGACGTAGTCGTTGACCCGGACCGGCCTGCCCAGCGCGAGCACGCGGCCGCCGATGCCCTGGCCGATGGGCACGGCGAGGTCCTGCAGCGCGTCCGTGCGGGTGCCCGACATCCAGCGGATCACCGCCTGTTCGGGTCCGGTCAGTTCGGCGACGAAACCGGAATGCGTGCCGATCGACTCGCGGATCAGCCGCGCGGTGCCGTTGAGCGCGGCGACCCGGTCGAGGGTCGCGAGCAGCTCTTCGCGCTCGCGAAGAAGCCCGCCGAGCACCGCGCTGTGCTCGGCGGCGAGGTCTTCAGCGACCTGCCGTCTCGCCGTCACGCGCTCACGATCGCACACCGGAGCGGCTTTCGGACATACCCGACTGGAGAGGGTCCGGCTATGCATCCTGGCCCGCGGTTGTCTTGAATGGACTCCGTGGAGATCCTGGCCGACGCCGCGACACTGGCGCTGTACACGACCGATGCCTCCAACTACCGGCACGTGCCCAAGGGCGTGGTGCTGCCGCGGAGCGTCGACGAGGTGATCGCGGCCGTCGGCGCCTGCCGCGAGGCGGGGCTGCCGGTGATCGCCCGCGGCGGCGGCACCAGCGTGGCGGGCAACTCGTGCGGGCCCGGCGTCGTGATCGACACGTCACGTCACCTCGGCGGCGTTCTCGGCCTCGATCCCGAGGCACGGACCGCGCGGGTCGAGCCCGGAACCGTCCTCGACCACCTCCAGGCGCTCGCCGCGCCGCACGGGCTCCGATTCGGCCCCGACCCGTCGACGCATTCGCGCTGCACGATCGGCGGGATGATCGGCAACAACGCCTGCGGATCGCATTCGGTCGCCTACGGTCGCACAGTCGACGTCGTCCGTGAGCTGGACGTGCTGCTCTACGACGGCACCAGGCTGACCGTCGGCCCGACCTCACCGTCCGAAGTGGACGCACGGGCGGCCAGGCCCGGTACCGAAGGCCGCGTCTTCTCGGAACTCCGCGCGCTCGTGCGGGACAACCTGGCGTTGCTGCGCACCGAACTGTCCTCCTTCAGCAGGCGGGTGTCCGGTTACGGGCTGGAACACCTGTTGCCGGAGAACGGTTTCGACGTCGCCAAGGCACTGGTCGGCAGCGAGGGCACCTGCGTCACCGTGCTCGGAGCGACGGTCTCCCTCGCCGAGGTACCGAAACGCAAGGTGCTCGCGGTGCTCGGCTTCGAGTCCGACATCGCCGCGGCCGACGCCGTCCCGTCGATCCTGCCGTGGTCGCCGCTGACCGTGGAGGGGGTCGACGCGGACCTCGTCGCGCTGCTGGAACCGGGCCGCGCCGACGGGCTTCCGCCGGGCGGTGCCTGGTTGTTCGTCGAGATGGAAGATCCGGACCAGGCGCGCGGGCTGATCGACGGACTGCGCGGCGCGTTGACCGGATCCGTGCTGCTCGACGACGCCGCCGCGCAGAAGCGGCTGTGGCGGATCAGGGAGGAGGGCGCCGGCCTCGCGACCCGGCTGGCCGGGGGAGAGGAGGCCTGGCCCGGCTGGGAGGACGCGGCCGTTCCGCCCGCGCGATTAGGTGCCTACTTGCGTGAGTTCAAGCAGCTCATGCGTGAGTACGGCCGCAAGAGCGTGGTCTACGGCCACTACGGTGAAGGCTGCCTGCATCTGCGGCTGGACTTCGATCTCCTTTCTCCGCAAGGGATCGCCGGGTTCCGGTCGTTCCTGGAAGAGGCGGCGGACCTCGTCGCCGCGCACGGCGGCTCGCTGTCCGGCGAACACGGTGACGGCCAGGCCCGTTCGGAACTGCTGTCCCGGATGTACAGCCCCGAGATGATCGCGCTTTTCGCGCGGTTCAAGGGGATCTTCGATCCGGCGGGCATGATGAACCCCGGCATCCTGGTGAATCCGCGGCCGGTCGACGCCGATCTCCGGGTGCGTCGCGCGCCGCTGGAGCTCGAAGACGTCACCGCGCTGGCGTACCCGGAGGATCAGGGGAGCTTCGGGCAGGCGATGCGGCGATGCGTCGGTGTCGGGAAATGCCGCAACACCACCGGCGCGGGCGTCATGTGCCCGAGCTACCGCGCCACGCGCGAGGAGAAACACTCGACGCGAGGCCGCGCGCATCTGCTCGCCGAGATGGTGAACGGCGAACTGATCACCGACGGCTGGCGTTCCGAAGAGGTCGCCGAGGCGCTGGATCTCTGCCTGTCGTGCAAGGGCTGCCTGTCCGATTGCCCGGTCGACGTCGACATGGCGACCTACAAGGCGGAATTCCTGCATCAGCATCACAAGGGACGGTTGCGCCCGGCGTCGCACTATTCGATGGGCTGGCTGCCGGTGTGGCTGCGGGCGGCTTCGCTGGCGCCGAAGCTGGCGAACACGATGTCGCGCCGGTTCTCCGGTCTGCTGAAGAAGCTCGGCGGGATCGCGCCGGAACGGGATCTGCCGACGTTCGCCCCGACGCCGTTCACGCGGCGGCGCACCGATCTCAAACGCTGGGCGACCGGTTCCCGGCGGGTGGTGCTGTGGCCGGACTCCTTCAACAACTACCTCACGCCGGACGTCCTGGACGCCGCGGCCGAGGTGCTCACCGCGGCGGGCTACGACGTCGTCCTGCCCGATCGCGGCGTCTGCTGCGGGCTCACCTGGGTGTCCACCGGACAGCTGGATGTGGCGAAGAACGTGTTGCGCCGCACGCTTTCCGTGCTCGAACCGTATCTGCGGGCGGGATATCAGGTGGCCGGCCTGGAGCCGAGCTGCACGGCTCTCTTCCGCGGTGACCTGGCGGCCCTCCTGCCCGGTGACCCGGTCGCGGAACTGCTCGCGGAGCGCACCCGCACGTTCGCCGAACTCGTCGAGGACTCGCCGCTGGAGTTCCGGTCACTGGACGTCGAAGCGCTGAGCCAGGTGCACTGTCACCAGCACGCCGTGCTCGGCTTCGGCGCCGACGAAGCGGCCATGCGCGCCGCGGGTGTCCACAATTCCACAATGGATTCCGGCTGCTGTGGACTGGCGGGCAACTTCGGCTTCGAACGCGGGCACTACGACGTCTCCGTCGCCTGTGCCGAGGACCGCATGCTGCCCGCGATCCGCGCCGCCGCCGAGGGCACCGAAGTGGTCGCGGACGGGTTCAGCTGCCGGACGCAGATCGAGCAACTGGACGGGCGGCGGGCGCTGCACCTGGCCGAGTTGCTGCGGCGCGCCCTGCCTGACTGGCGGGACGGGTGAGGCGTCGGTCGAGGTGGTCGTGAGTGGTAAGTGTCGTTCTAACGACACTTACCACTCACGACCACCCCGACCCAGCGCAGCCTTAACCCTTACCACTCACTAGGCGTTTCACCACCAAGCGCGGGCGAGGGCTTCCGGTGTCGGTTCTTCCGGCGCCGGAAGAACCTTGAGGTACCAAGTGAAATTGCTGTAGACGTGCAAGAACGCGTACGCCAGGCAACGCCGGGAGAACTCCTCGTCCGGCTCGGCGCCGTACCCGGCGAGCAGCCGCCGCAGGAAGTCCTTGTCCCCGCCGGAAACGAACAGGCCGACGGCGACGAAGTCGTACTCGGCCGCGCCGCGCATCGCCGGTTCGAAGTCGAAGAGCCCGGTGGCGTAGTACCCCCGTTCGCCGTCGTGGGTGACCATGACGTGGTCGCGCATGAACTCGGTGTGCAACGGGACGGCGGGCGGGCTGCCCAGCTCGACGGAGTCGAGGAACGCCGGGATCCGCTCGATCCAGCCTTCGTCGAGCCCGGTCCGCCGGTGATGCTCGACGACGTTCGCGCGCTGCTCGGCGACGAACGCGGCCCAGTCCGGCGGATCGAGGACGTCCAGGCGCGGGTCTCGCAGCGAATGCAGAGCGGCCAGCGCCTCGCCGAGTTCGGGAGCGAGCCGGTTCCGGTCCTCTGTGGACAGTTTCGGCCAGGCGTCCTTCAGCGTTTCACCGCGCAGGCGCTCCATGAGCACGTAGCCCCAGCCGTCCCGCTCACCGACGTCGCGCAGGGCGGGGGCCGGGATCGGCAGCTTCCCGTGCAGGACTTCGAGCATCGTCCGCTCGGTGGGGAGTTCGTCGAGGTGTACCGGCGGGAACAGCTTGAGCACCAGATCGTCGCCGACGGCGTACACCGGCAGCGAGCCCTCGGTGAACGGGACGACTTCGCCGAGGCCGAGCGACCCGGTCAGCGACGTCACCGCAGGGAGCAGGTCTTGCCTGGTCAGCGCGTCGAACTCGGCTTCGGTGCCGGCGGGCGGGAACGAGATCACGAACCGACCGTAGAACACCGGGCGGGGGACGGCGACGCAATTACCCGCTGTGCTCCAGCAACGTCCGCGCCGCGCCGAGCACGAGGCGGCAGACGTCGTCGGGATCCGCGCTGGCCAGCGGTTCCTTGCCGGTGATCTCGCGGACCAGGCCGATGCCGAGCAGCCAGGCCAGGATGAGGTCGGCCCGCAGATCCGCGTCGTCGGCGTCGGTCAGCGTGGCGAGTACCTTCGCGTACTCCTCGCCGAGCTGACGGCGGACCGCGCTCGCCGCGCTGTCGTGCCCCGTGGAACGCAGGTAGGCGTCCAGCGAGCGGTCGCGGCCCTTGTCGGACTCCAGCATGCTGCGCAACGCCGTCCCGAGCAGTTCACCCGGCGGTGTGGTGGCGATCTGCTCGCGGCCGCCGCGCGCCAGGACCTCCTCGAACAGCGCGTCCTTGGAACCGAAGTAGCGGAACAGCAGCGCCTGGTTGGCTCCGGCGAGCTTCGCGATGTCCCGCACCGTCGTCCGGTCGAAGCCGCGCTCGGCGAACAGCGCCGCCGCCGCGTCGAGCAAGGCCGCCTTGGTCGCGGCCGCGTCACGCCTGCGGACCTGCGGTTCTTCCGTCATCGCGCCTCCCCGGGTCCGCACAGGTTAACGGGGCGTCGCACGGTAGGCGCATTGACGCTCACCGTGATCATGGTTAGCGTTGTAAGCAGTTGCTTACAAACCGCCGAGCCGGGGGGTTTCCGGACAAATGACCACCACAGACACCGAATTCGTCGCCTACCCCTTCAATCAGGAAGCGGGTCTCGAACTCGACGCGGCCTACGCCACCGCCCGCGACACCAAGGGCATGCTCCGCGTCCGTCTCCCGCACGGTGAACCGGCCTGGCTCGCCGTGCGGTACGCCGACGCGCGCCTCGTGCTGGGCGACCGCCGGTTCTCCCGCGCGATGGCCGTGGACAAGGACGAGCCGCGGATGGCGCCGGGCAGGCGGCCCGGCGGGATCCTGAGCATGGACCCGCCCGATCACACCCGGCTGCGCACGCTGGTCGCGAAGGCGTTCACCATGCGCCGCGTCGAAACGCTGCGGCCGAGGGTCGCCGAGCTGGCGACGGGCCTGATCGAGGACATGAAGGCCAAGGGACAGCCCGCCGACCTGGTCGAGGACTACGCGCTGCCGATCCCGGTCGCGGTCATCTGCGAACTGCTCGGCGTCCCCGTCGAGGACCGGCCGAAGTTCCGCGTGTGGAGCGACGCCGCGCTGTCGACCAGCCCGCTGACCACCGAAGAGATGATGGCCAACCAGGACGAGCTGCGGGCGTACATGCACGTGCTCGTCGAGCAGCACCGTGCCGAACCCCAGGACGACCTGATGACCGCGCTGATCGAAGCGCGCGACGTCCACGACAAGCTGAGCGAGCTGGAACTGGTCGACATGTGCATCGGCATCCTGGTCGCCGGGCACGAGACCACCGCCAGCCAGATCCCCAACTTCGTCTACGCGCTGCTCGAACAGCCGGAGCAGCTCGCCCGCCTGCGCGCGGACCTGGACCTGATCCCGGCCGCGGTCGAGGAACTGCTGCGCTTCATTCCTTTGGGTGCCGGAGCCGGGTTCGCCCGCTACGCCACCGAAGACGTCCAGGTGGGTGACGTGCTGGTGAAGGAGGGCGAGCCGGTGATGGTCGCGATCGGTGCCGCCAACCGGGACGCGCTCCAGTTCACCTCGGCGGAAACCCTCGAATTCGGCCGGGAATCCAACCCTCACCTCGGTTTCGGGCACGGTGTGCACCACTGTCTCGGGGCTCCGCTGGCCAGGCTCGAACTGCAGGAGGCGTTGCGGGCGTTGCTGCGAGACCTTCCCGGATTGCGCCTCGGCGGCGATATCGTGTGGAAGACGCAGATGCTGGTGCGGGGTCCCCGCTCCATGCCGATCGGATGGTGAGCATGAGCTGGAAAGTCGAGGTCGATGGCGGTACGTGCATCGGCTCGGGGATGTGCGCCGCGCTGATGCCGGAGGTCTTCGAACTGGAAGGCGTGACGGCGACGGTGGTCGAGGGCGAGGTGAATCCGGACGAGATGGTGCTGGACGCGGCGGATTCCTGCCCCGCCATGGCCATCGAGGTGACGGAAAACGGCGCGGTGATCGGGCCGCGGCCCTGAAGTTCGCTCGTTAATGCGTGGCGGTCGTCGGTGAAACGGCGTAGGACGGCTGGGTGAGCGATGACAGCCTGGCCATCCGGACCCTGACCACCGACGACCTGCCCACATTCGCGGACATGCTCGCGCGCGCGTTCAATCTCGACCCTACGGACGCGCTGAAGCGCCGCGAGGAGCTGGTGTTCGAGCCCGAACGCTGGCACGGCGTCTTCGACGGCGGCGAACTCATCGGCACCGGGGGCGTGCTCACCCGCAAGATCACCGTGCCGGGCGGCGGGCAGACGCCGCTCGCCGCCGTGACCTCGGTCGGTGTCGCACCGGGGCACCGCAGGCGGGGAGCGCTCACCCGGATCATGCGGGCGCAGTTGCACGGCCTGCACGAGGAGTCCCGCGAACCGATCGCCGCGTTGTGGGCCTCGGAATCGGTCATCTATCCCCGGTTCGGCTACGGCCTCGGAGCGCAGTTCTACCGCGCGACGATTCAAGCGAAGGCCGGGTTCCGGCCCGGCGTCGAACCAGGCTCCGAGCGGGTGCGAGAAGTCGGGCTGGACCAGGCGATCCCACTGATCAGGGCGATCTACGAGAAAGAGGCGCCCCAGCGGGTCGGCGCGCTCGACCGGCCGGACACGGCGTGGGAGTTCGTCCTCGACGACCCGGAATACCGGCGCCGGGAGTTCACCGCGCTGAAGTTCGCCGTGTTGCCGGACGCCTACGCGATGTTCCGCGTGAAGAGCGCTTGGAACGAACAAGGGCCGTGCGGGACCCTGCGGGTGATCGAACTGGCCGCGACGACGCCGGAGGCGTACGCGACCCTTTACCGCTACCTGCTCGACTACGATCTGACCACCACGATCGAGCTGAACGCCGCCCTCGACGAACCGCTCATCCACCTCCTCGACGACCCCCGCAAGATGAGCCGGTCCGCCGGGGACTCGCTGTGGGTGCGGCTCGTCGACGTCGACCGCGCGCTGGTCACCCGCCGCTACAACGCTCCGCTGGATCTGGTGTTCGGCGTGCGCGACACCTTCTGCCCGTGGAACACCGGGAACTGGCGGCTCGCCACCGACGCCGCCGGGAACGCGGAGGTGACGAAGGTGGAGGACGCGCCGGATCTCGAACTGGACGTGATCGACCTCGGCGCGATCTTCCTCGGCGGGACCAGGCCGAGCACCCTCTCCGCGGCGGGCCGGATCAAGGAGCGGACCGCGGGGGCGGTTTCGCGGGCGACGGCGGCGTTCGCCACCGACCGCGAGCCTTCCTGCCTGGAATCCTTCTAGCCCCGGCATTACCTCGCGGGTAATCGACTTCGCACGGCTCGCCTTGCCATGGTGGACGAGTGCGAGAAATCAAGCTGGGTGACCTGGTCGAAGGCGCGGTGTCGCCGTCCGCCGCGGCCTTCATCGCGAAACAGACCGAATTCGGGGCGATGCGCTCGGACACCCCCGAAGCGCGGGAAGCCCGGGTTCGGCTGTACGGAACCATTTTCGCCGCCGACGGGACACTGGCCGAATCGGGCAGCGCCGCGCCGATCGAGGGCAGGGCGAACATCGAGAACAACCTGCGGACGCTGCTAGGTGCCTTCCCGACGTTCCGGTTCAACCCGGTGAAGATCGTGGTGAACGGGGACGTCGTCTTCTACGAAGCGGCCAACGAAGCCGTGATCAACGGCGGCATGGTCCGCTACCCGGCCGTCTACCGCGTGGTGCTCAAGGACGGCGAAGTGACCCAGGGGCGCCGCTATCACGATCGGACGGAGTGGTTCCGCCACCTCGCCTACCCGGGCAGGTTGCCGGGCGCGGTGACCGAAGTCCGGCTGGCGCCCGACCAGGCGGCGGCGGGGTCGCGCACGAAGTTCCAGGAGTATCGGGGGACCGTGCGGGCGAAAGGCCGGACGATCGACTTCGGGATCATCGTGAGCACCGCGCCCGGCCTGGTCCGCTGCTACTTCGACACGCTCCCGCTGAGCTACGACGACACGGAGATGGGCGCCTTGTTCACCGAACTGCTCACGGGCGCAGCACCCCCTTCTCGGTGACCACCGCGGTGATCAGCTCGTGCGGAGTCACGTCGAAGGCGGGGTTGAACACCTCCGCGCCTTCGGGCGCGACAAGCGTTCCGCCGAAGCTCAGGACCTCGTCGGGATCGCGTTCCTCGATCACGATCCCGGCGCCGTCCGGCATCGCGGTGTCCACAGTGGACGAAGGGGCGACGACCACGAACGGGATCCCGTGGTGCTTGGCCGCGATCGCCAAGCCGTAAGTGCCGATCTTGTTGGCGACGTCGCCGTTGGCGGCGATCCGGTCGGCGCCGACGAGCACGCAGTCGACCAGGCCGCGGCTCATCGCGGCGGCGGCCGCGCCGTCGGGCTGGATCCGGTACGGGACACCGGCTTCGGCCAGTTCCCAGGCGGTCAGCCGGGCGCCCTGCAGCAGCGGCCTGGTCTCGTCGACCAGCACGGACTCGACCAGGCCATAGGTCTGCAGATGCCAGACGACGCCGAGCGCGCTGCCCCAGGCGACCGTCGCGAGATGGCCGGCGTTGCAGTGGCTGAGCAGCCGCAACGGCCGCCGCCCGCAGTGCGCGAGCACCACTTCGGCCGCCAGCCGCGACGCCTCGTGGTTGATCCGCTCGTCCTCGTCGAGGATCGCCAGCGCTTCGGCGAGGACGGCGTCCGGACCCTCCGGGAGTTTCGCGAGCGCGCGGGAGACGCCCCAGCTCAGGTTGACCGCCGTCGGGCGGGCCTCGGCGACACGCCGCGCCTCGGCCTCGACGTCCCCTTTCGCGCGGGTCGCGAGCACCACGCCGAGCGCGCCCGCCGCGCCGAGCGCCGGTGCGCCGCGGACCGCCAGCCGCTGGATGGCGCCGACGAGATCGCCGACCGTGCGCAGTTCGAGCACGCGGTACTCGGCGGGCAGCACGGTCTGGTCGATGATCGTGACAGCGTCGCCGGTCCAGTCGATCGTCCTGCGCATGGCGAAGGTTCCCCCGGAAATCCAGTTGGCCGGCCGCGACCGGTTCGATGAGGATGCGGACCGTGACCATTCAACGCCACCATCCGCCCGGTCTGCACCCCACGCCCACCTACCACCACGTGACCATCGTCGAAGGACGGCGGGACATCCACCTCGCCGGCCAGTGCCCGCTCGCCGAAGACGGCAAGGTCGTCGAAGGCGACGTGCTCGCGCAGGTCGACCAGGTCGTCGCGAACACGGCCGCCGCGCTCGCCTTCGCCGAGGCGACCCCGGCCGACGTCGTGCGCACCGTGATCTACGTGGTGACGCCGGACGCCGAGGTGCTCTCCGCCGTGTGGGACCGGTTCGTCGCGTCGGAGATCGGGGAGGCCTTCACGACCGCGAGCACCCTGCTCGGCGTCGCGCAGCTCGGCTACCCCGGGCAGCTCGTCGAACTCGACGTCACCGCCGCCACGGCCTGACCCGGACCGTCCCCGCATGCCGACCTCGGGCGTTGCGAAAGCCACTTTCGCAACGTTGAAGGTTGCGAAAGTGGCTTTCGCAACGCTTCACGGACTTGGCACCCGACAGAGCACCTCGCTGGAACACGAATCGCCACTCACGACCACCGGCGACGTCAGGTGATGATCGTGACGACCTGATCCCCGGCCTTCGCGGCATCGGCGAAGAACGGCACGAGCACGTCGTAGTACTCGCGCACGTAGTCCAGCGCCTCGGGCTCGTCCCAGATCGACGGGTAGATCCCCTCGGCCTCGAGATCCGAGAGCTCGACGCCCTCCGAGAGCTTGTCGAACCCGGTCCGCGACAGCTCCGCCGAGATCGTCCGCACCTCGTCCGCGCTGAAGTACCGCGGCGGCCCGTCACTGTCGGCTTCCCCCAGCAGTGTTCCGCCCAGCACGAAGTCGACCTCGAACCCGGCCCGCCCGATCAGGTACCAGAGCGCGTTCCAGGCCTTGTCGACATCCACCGCGCGCTCGGTGCCGTCGGCTTTCTCCGCGTACTCCCAGTACCGATCGGGTTCCTCGATCAGCTCGCGCAGGTCACCGGAGGTGACGCGCAGGTACGCGCCGCACATGCCCATTCGGTCAGAGCCCCGCCATCAGATCGGTCTCGGTGATGCCCGGCCCTTGGCCCGCGCGGATGAACCACTCGACGCCGAACGCCTGCGCGAAACCCTCGTCGGGCATCGCGAGGAAGAACGAGTCCTCGCTGATCTGGCTGGCGTGCGCGCGCATCGCCGCCCGCTTGTGCGGCAGGTACGCGGCGACGTCGACCCTCGCCGTCAGGATCGCCTCCGGCTTGCCGAATTCGGTTCCGTCTTCGAAGTCGGGGAGGTCCTCGGCCTTCATCTGCCCGGTCCGCACCGCCTCCTCCATGCCGCGGCGCATCTCGTCACTGTTGCTCGTCGCCTCGTAGACCCGAGGCGTGCCCGCCAGCTCCGCCGCGCGCATGCCGACGCGGTGCACCTGGATGTGGTCCGGGTGCCCGTAGCCGCCGTTGTCGTCGTAGACGGTCAGGACGTCGGCCTGCTCCTCGCGCAGGATCTCGGCCAGCCGCTGGGCGGCCTCCTCGACGTCTGCCTGCCAGAACGTGCCGGGCACGTCGTTGCGGGGCTCGCCCATCATGCCGGAGTCGGTGTACCCCAGGAACTCCACGCGTTTGGCCCCCAGGACCTCGGCGGAGGCGTGCGTCTCCTGCACGCGGCGCTGCCACAACTCCTCTCCTTCGTCGAGGAACCCGTCCGGGACCTCGCCGACCTCGCCCCTGGTCGCGACGACGAGCACGACACGGTGGCCTTCCTCGAAAGCCTTGCGCATGACGCCGCCCGCGACGATGCACTCGTCGTCGGGGTGGGCGTGAAAACTCACCAATGTGGCCATGGTGGGGAAACTATCGCGAGGTACCGACATATTCCGATGACGTGCCAGGATGGCCGGGTACGAAACTCTGCGAGCGGAGGACCTTTGACGATCGACGAGCCCGTGCTCCCCGGACGGTCGGTGTACTTGCGGGTGGACTCCGACGACGGGCCGATCCTCGTCGAAGCCGCGGTGGTGGGCGGTCAGGAGGACGAGGAGGTCGCCTCCCGGATGCTCGCGTTCGGCGAGTTCACCGCCGCGCTGGGCTCGGTGACCAAGTCGGTGACCGGCGCGGTGATGAGCGGGCTCGGGAAGGTCAAACCGGACAAGGTGGCCGTGGAGTTCGGCTGCGAACTCGGGGTCGAGAGCGGCAAGCTCACGGCGATCCTCGTCAAGGGCACCGCCAAGGCCACGGTCAAGGTCACCATGGAATGGAAGCCGGGGGAGACGGAGCCGGACGGCAAGGAACCCGCCTAACGCGGCCATTTCCGGGAGCGTTCCTCGCTTTCGAGGTATTCGCGGACCGCGTGGTCCGCTCTGACCTGTGACGAGATCTCCCCACCGTATGTGCGATCGAGAGAGATCGCGGCGTTCGCCGCGTCGAGCCGCCACGTCGGGCCGTGAGCGCTGGAGAGCGCGACGCCACGCAGGATCTCCAGACCCAGTTCCTTGTCGTTCCTGCCGATCTTCGACCCCAGGGTCACCACCCGGCCAGGACCGAGCGAGCTGGATCGCATGAGGGCGCGAGCGGCATTCCGGCCGTGGTCGAAATCGACGTCGTAGAGCGCGGCGGCGCTTTCGATTCGCATCTCGGCGTCTTCAAAATAGTCACCGGCCAGTTCCTCCAACAAGGCGACACCGGCGTCGTAGTCCACCTCGGCCACGGCCGCCGCCGCTTCCGCCCGCGTACTCGCGGAGTACTCCGTGTCCAGGGCGAGTTCCTTCAACGCCTTGACGCCGGTTTCCCGGTCGAGCTTCGCGGCGGCGAGTCCCGCCCGCGCCCAAAAGTCCGCGCTGTCGCTCTCGATGCGAAACCCGAAGCTCTCCACGAGCCCATCCGCGCCCCCGACCAGCCGTGCCAGGGCGCTCGCGGCCGCCGCCGGGTCCACGAGACCGGCCGCGAGCCCCACGGTGATCCGGTCGTCGTCCATCGTCTCGTCGGCGATCAGGTCGAGGTGGAGCGCGGTACCCGCGACGTGATCGATCTCCGCGGCGCGGGCGGCGGCCCGGACCCGGGTCGCGGTGTCCGCCGATTCGGTCCTGGCGATGGCTTCGAAGCCGCTGAACCCGGCTTCGTCCCCTTGCCGGGCGAGGTGGTCCGCGGCCCGGAAACGGGCGGAAGTCTCGACCTTCGGACTTTCGGAGATCTCGATCAGCACCGCTCTCGTGCTCTCCGGTGCCCACCGTGCCGCTTCGAGGGCGGCTTCGAAGCGGCGGTCGCCGTCGAACTCCCGCAGACCGCTCAGCATGAGCAGCGCCTCGCCCGAGTCGTGCCGCCCCAGCTCCAGGGCGGCGCTCAGCCGGGTCGGGGCCTCTGCTCGCGCGCTGTAGGCGATCTCGCGCAGCAGTCTCAGACCGTTCCGGGGATCGTGTTCGAGGACCAGGCGGGCGGCTTCGACCCTGAGGTTGTCGGGCATGACCGACCTGGCGATGCTCTCCAGCGCGGCCAGGCTCAGCGTCGGATCGTGTTCGTGGAGTTTCTTGGCCGCGTTCAGTCTTTCCGCACCGCCGATGGCCCGATCCTCCGCGAGGGTCGCGAGCGCCCGCGTCCCGAGGTGCGGCCGGTGCCCCAGCAGGAGAACACCCGAGTCGTAGCGCCGTTGCCAGCTGTACCCGGGCCCGGCCGCCTCCTCGAAGAGTCGCATCGCGCGTTCGAGGTCGACCTCCACCAGTGAGGCCGCGGCGGTGCGCCATTCGTCGTTGCTCAGCCCGTGATCCCGGATCGAGTGCACCAGGAAGTCGGTCAGCCTGGCCGTCGTCCGCTCCGGCAGCCGCACCCCCTGCCGGTGCAGTTCCAGGATGAAGCGGTGGTTCTCACGGCGGTTCTTCCGGCTCAGCAGGCGATTCAACACGGGGCCGACATCCCGGCCGTTCTTCGCCCACAGCGCGACCAGGAAGGTCATGACCTCCAGGTCCTGCCGCGGCCACGGCTTCGGGACCAGCCGGCGGCGGGCGGCCTGCTTGCGGGGATCCGGGTGGTGATCGGCGAGATAGGCGGCGGCGAGATATTCCTGGACGGTCTGGTGCAGGAAACGGAATTCCCCGCGCCGCTCGACGAGCAACCCGCAGCTGCGCAGCACTTCGCGGATCACGCTGGCCCACTCCGCCGAGGACAGTTCGCCGGGTTTGCCGATCACCCCGGTGACGACGGCGACGGCGTCCGGACTCTTCCCGGCGAGGAACGGGTCGACGGCGGCCTGATGCTGGTGGTGGGCGATGAGCTTGAGCAGTTCGGGAGTGCGCTGGACGAGTTCCTCCGTCGCGGCCACCGCCCGCGGGCCGCTCCTGCTGGTCCAGGACCGCAGCATCTCCCGGACGTTGGTGATCCTTCGTTTGGTGAGCAGCAGTTCGACGAAGTCCGCGTAGAGTTCCGCGCGGTTTCCGGGCAGCCGTTGCTCCGGCGCGTCGGCGTAGAGGATGCAGAGCATCGTGGCGATCAAGGGGATCGTCGCGAGATGGCCGATGCCGGCCTGGGTGAGCCGCCGGTCGAAGTCGTCGGCGGCCGAGGGATCCGGAAGACCGAGCTGCTCGAACCATTTCCCGGCGAACGCCTTCAACTCGTGGCGTCCGAACGGTTCGATGGTGAACGTCGGATAGCGATCGCCGTCGGCGACCTTGTTCAGCAGGAAGGTCGGCAGCGGCCGGGTGGTCAGCAGGAACCGGTAACGTCCTTCGGTGCGATGCCGGGTGATCTTCGACAGCACGATTTCCCGCAGGTACGGGTAAAGGATCTCGTCGACACCGTCCACCAGGACGAGCCAGGAGGCGCCCGGGAACGGTGGTTTGGCGAACATCTCCTTCAGCGCCGCCCGGTCCAGGTCGATGTCGATGGTCTGCACGACGCCGTTCGCCAGCATCTCGACCAGGCTTTCGTTCCGGGTGAGCGCGTCCGCGGTGACCAGGATCGGCACCCCGCCGCCACCCGCGCCGTTCAGCCATTGCCGGGCCGAGAGAGCGGCGAGATGTCTGGCCAGACTGGACTTTCCCGCGCCCGGACCGCCGAGCACCTGCGCGCCTTCGTACCGGCGCAGGAGATCCGTGCCGTCCAGACGTTCCGTCGTCTCGGCCGTTTCGTCCGCGGCCTCCCCGCGTGACGCCTGCTGACGGAGGTAGACCTTGGACAGTGGCGCCCGGACGTCGAGCATCGCCGCGTACGGGTGGATGTCGTCGGCCGTGCTCGCCGCCGTGAGATACCGGCGCATGAGCGGGCCGGGGAAACAGACTCCGGCCGCGGCGATCTGCTCGTCGTCCAGCAGCCGCAGCCACGGCGGTGCTTCGGCGAGATTCGCTTCGGCCGAGCCCGGATAGGCGTGGAAGATCGTGCTCATCGGGACGAAGCGCGCGATGTCGTCGTGCGTACCGTCGCGATACCGGACGACGCCGCAGATCGCCCCGGTCCGCCAGTTCAGCACCGGGCCGCCGCTCATCCCCGGCCGGATCCGCCCCTGCGCTCCCTTCAGGAGCACTGGCCCGGCGACGTGTTCCGACGTTCCTTCGTACCGGATCGTCACCGAGTCACCGGCCCGGTAATTGCCTTCCGGATAGCCGAAAACCCACAGTTCGTCACCAGGTTCGACGGCCTCGGCCAGATAGGCGGGAGCGGTAGGCGTCGAGGCTCGCAGGAGCGCGAGATCGAGCCCGCCCGCGCCGCCGGGCAGGAACCAGTCGGTCAGCACTTCAAAGCGGCCGTCCGGGCCGTCCATGAATTCGGCCGGGCCGTCGCCCTCCAGCACGACGTGCGCGCACGTCAGCACGAGCGTCGAAGTGATGTGGAACCCGGTGCCCTTGGCTTTACCCGACGGCGTCGTCAAGGGCACCGTCGAAGCCTGCGCGGCGGCGGTGAGCGCGGCGCGTTGCCCGGACATGCACCCCCCTCGGATCTGTCGAGGTTACAAACCTAGGCCGAGGGAACCACTTGTCAATATCGGAAAGGGCTCAGATCGGATAGACCCGCCGCAGGAAGTCCAGCGTCAGCTCCCAGGCCGCCGCGGCGGGCTCGGGCTGGTGGAACATCGGCGCCACGTGGTTGTGGAACGCGTGCCCCGCGCCCTCGTGGATGTGGATCTCCGCGCCTTCATGAGAAGCGACCGCGTCGGCGAGCTTCCGCACGCCTTCGATGGGGATGTACGGATCGGCCTCGCCGAACTGGAACTGGATCGGGCAGGTGATCTTGTCCAGCAACGGAAGTTGCCCCGGCACGGTCGACCCGTAGTAGGAGACGGCGACGTCCGGATCGCCCTCGGCGGCCGCGGCGTAGGTCATCGAGCCGCCGAGGCAGAAGCCGAAAACGCCCGCGCGGCCATCGGTTCCGGGCAGCGCGCGCAGCATCGCCAGAGTCGCGAGGACGTCGGAGACGGCGCGTTCCGGGTCGAGTTGGCCGGCGACTTCCATCGACGCCGAGATCCCGGCTTCGTCGTGAGTGGCCGACCAGCCGGGGGCGATCCGCCAGAACAGTTCGGGCACGGCGACGACGTAGCCGAGCTTCGCGAGGTCGGCGGCGACGGACTTGAGGTAGTCGTCGAGGCCGAAGATCTCCTGGATCAGCACCAGACCCGGGCCGGAGCCGGATTCGGGCAGCCAGAGCGGGGCGTCGAACGAGCCGTCGGCGACGGTCACCTGGGTCATCGGGTTCCTTCCAGCGCGCGCACGAGACAGTCCGCCACCAGGGCGGCCTGCGTGCCGTCGGGGTCGAGGTCGGGATCGAAGATGGTCAGTTCCAGCCCGGCCGCGCCAGGGATCGCGACGAGACCGCGCAGCAGCTCGACGAGCCTGTCCGGGCTGAGCCCGCCGGGATCGGGACTGTCCACAGCGGACACGAACTCCGGGTCGAGGGTGTCGATGTCGATGTGGATCCAGAAACCGTCCAGCGGCGTGAAGATCTCACGGGCGGCGGCGAGCGCGCCGTCGGTGCCGGACGCCATGATCTCCTGGCTCGTCACGACGCGAAGCCCGGCTTCCCGCACCTCGATGGACTCCTCCGCGCGCACACCCAGCACGAGGACGTCTTCGTCGCGGACGTACGGCGAAAGCCCGTCCACATCGGCCAGTTCCGGGGCGCCGCGGCCGGTCACGACGGCGAGGGCTTCACCGCCGACGTTGGCGACGTGGTCGGAATTGCCGAGGTGCCGGAAGTCGTCGTGCCCGTCGAAGTAGACGATGCCGAAGCGCCCTTCGCGACGCAGAGTCAGCATCGCGGCGAGCGCGATCGAGCAGTCGCCGCCGAGCACGACCGGGAAGCCGCCGTCCGCGCGGATCTTCGCGAGACGCCCGGCGAGGGCGACCGTGTAGGTCGCGATGCCGTCCGCGTTCCGGACGCCGCTGTCGGGCGACCACGCGGGCAGATACCGCGGCGGAGTGACGACGCCGCCGTCGGTCGCGCCCAATCGGGTGAGCAGGCCGTGGTCACGCAGCGCTCCCGGCGCCTTGTAACAGCCCGGGACCACTCCCTCGGCGGGCGGCCGCAGGCCGAGGTTGGACGGTGCGTCGAGCAGTACGAGATTCCCCATCACCACACCGTAGTAGTCGTCCCTGGTGCCGCGCCGTCCGTCCCTTTAGGTTGAAGGGACGGACGGAGGAGGCTCAATGGCGGAGCGCACGAAGTTCATCCTCGACGAAGCGGACATGCCGGCCAGGTGGTACAACGTCGTCCCGGATCTGCCGGAGCCACCACCGCCGCCACTGCATCCCGGCACCCGCGAGCCGATCGGCCCGGACGATCTCGCGCCGCTGTTCCCGCAGGCGCTCATCGCCCAAGAGGTCACCACCGAACGCTACGTCGACATCCCCGAAGAGGTCCTGGACGTCTACCGGCTCTGGCGTCCGTCGCCGCTGTTCCGCGCGCGACGGCTGGAGAAGGCGCTCGGCACGCCCGCCCGGATCTACTACAAGTACGAGGGCGTCAGCCCGGTCGGCTCGCACAAGCCCAACACCGCCGTGCCGCAGGCGTTCTACAACGCGGCCGAGGGTGTCACGAGGCTGACGACGGAGACCGGCGCCGGGCAGTGGGGGAGCGCGCTCGCGTTCGCCTGCGCCACCTTCGGGCTCGAGTGCGAGGTGTGGCAGGTCCGCGCCTCCTACGACCAGAAGCCGTACCGCAAGCTGATGATGGAGACCTTCGGCGCGACGGTGCACCCGAGCCCGTCCGAGCTGACCGAGTCCGGCCGCGCGATCCTGGCCGCCGACCCGGGCTCGACCGGGAGCCTCGGTATCGCGATCAGCGAGGCCGTCGAGCAGGCGGCGCAGGCGGAGAACACCCGCTACGCGCTCGGCAGCGTGCTCAACCACGTGCTGTTGCACCAGACCATCATCGGCGAAGAGGCGCTCAAGCAGTTCGAGCTGGCCGGGGACACTCCGGACGTCCTCGTCGGCTGCACCGGCGGCGGCTCCAACTTCGGCGGCCTCGCCTTCCCGTTCCTGCGCGAGAAACTCGCCGGACGGATGGACCCGGTGATCCGCGCCGTCGAACCGGCCGCCTGCCCGACGCTCACCCGCGGGAAGTACGCGTACGACTTCGGTGACACCGCCGGGCTGACGCCGTTGCTGAAGATGCACACCCTCGGTCACGACTTCATCCCCGACCCCATTCACGCCGGTGGCCTGCGCTACCACGGGATGTCACCGCTGATTTCGCACATCTACGAGCTCGGCCTGATCGAAGCGCTCGCCATCGGACAGGAGGACTGCTTCGCCGCTGGTGTGCAGTTCGCTCGTACGGAGGGGATCATCCCCGCGCCCGAGCCGACGCACGCGCTCGCCGCGTGTATTCAGGAAGCCTTGCGGTGCAAGGAAACCGGTGAGGAGAAGGTGATCTTGACCGCGCTGTGCGGGCACGCGCACCTCGACCTTCCGGCGTACGGCGCGTACCTGGCGGGCGACATCTCCGACCACGCGCTGCCGGACGAGACCCTCGCGAAGTCCTTGGCCGGGCTCCCGTGAGGGGTCAGCCGGTCACCTGGTAGCCCGAGGTCCGGTTCCGCCCGGTGTTCTTCGCCTCGTAAAGCGCGCGGTCCGCGACGGCGATCACCGCGTCGAGGTCGGCGACACCGGGCCGGTCGGCCAGCCCGATCGACACCGTGACGTGCTCCGGCAGGTCACCGGCCCGGGAGGCCACGCTTGACCGGATCCGTTCCGCGATCGCGTGGGCGTGCACGGCGGACGTGCCGGGCAGCAGGACCACGAACTCCTCCCCGCCGAACCGCCCGACCAGATCCGTGCCGCGCACCTCGGTGCGCAGCGTTTCCGCGATCGCCGCCAGGTACCGGTCACCGACCAGATGCCCGTGCCGGTCGTTGATCAGCTTGAACCGGTCGACGTCGACCATCAGCAGGCTGGTGTGCCGTCCCGCGCGCCGCCCGCGGTCGAGTTCGTCGGCCGCGGCCTCACGCCACGCCTTGGCGTTGAGCAGCCCGGTCTTGGCGTCGCTGCGCGCCTGCCGTTTCAGTTGCCGCAGCAGCACCCCGCGGTGCAGCACCAGCGTGATCCCGACGACCAGCAGCAGCACCACCGGCCAGTCCCGCAGCGCCCACGCGACGATCACGCCGAGCGCGATCGTCGCCGCTTCGAGCGCGTACTCGAACGGCTTCGCCAGCGCGTCGCGCAGCCTGTCGTGCGGCGTGCCGTAGTACACCGCGACCGTCATCAGCGCGGTGTTGACCAGCATGAACACCCCGCCCGCCGCGACCACGTACCCGAAGGAGGTGACGTCACGGGGGAGTTCGTCGAACGGGGCCGCGTACCGGGAGAGGAAGGCGGCGGCCGCGAAGCCCGAGAGCACGGTCGCCGACATGGAGAACGTCCGCCGGAACAACGGGTTCGGCTGCCCGCGGAACCAGCGGTAGAAGAACGACACGGTGATGACCAGCGCGGCGAGTCCGGGGTGCACCAGCAATACGGCGGCGAAGGTCCAGACGCTGTCGAGCGAGATGTGCGGCGTGCCCGCGAACCGTTCCCGCACCCGCTCCACCGGCCGCGACAACTCGGTGTACAGCACTGCGCTGGTGATCAGGATCGCGAACGGGAGGGCATCGCCCTGAGTGAACGGGATCCGGAGAAAAGACCAGGCGGATCCGGTGATCGCCGCGACGTCCACCAGGAGGACGAAGCCGATCAAACCGCGGTGGGGTAGCCGCCACAGCGCCCAATTCGTTAGCGCCACGGTGACGAACGTAATCGGTTGGATACTAGGTGTCACTACGCTGTATGGGTAGGCGTGGGTGCACCACGCGTGACCGGAACGGGTAAGCGGAGGGGGTGAGCCCTATGCGCGGGCAGAACTGGTGAGTACCGGGTTCCGGTCTAAAGGGGGTGCAGAGGGGCCACGTGGCGCCAAGCCCGGGTGGCCGGAACAGCCACTACGAGACCGGCCAATGCGATGACCGAGACCGTCGTCGCGGGTGAACCGAGCACGCCGACGAGCAGGCCGCCGGCGATCAGCCCGATTCCCTGCACGGCGATGAGTCCCGACCCGGCGAGGCCGAAGGCCTGGCCTCGTTCGGTGTCGGGGACCAACCGCATGAACGTGGTGCTCGCGGTGACCTGGTAGGCCGCGCACATCCCGGACAGCACGAGCAGTCCGGCGGCGTAGGGGAGCGACGGCCGGAACCAGAACGCCGCGAGCGGCACGATCGCGCCGAGCGCGAGCATCCCGACCATCCGCAGCCGGATTTCGGGCCGTACCAGGCGGCCCAGCACGAACACGCCGAGCACGATCCCCGCCGGATGCGCGGCGAGCAGCAGTCCCGCCGTCGCCGCCCCGCCGCCGATCTCCGCGGCGTAGGGCACGGCGAGACCTTCCGGCACGATCACGAAACCTGCCAGCCACGCCAGGCCGACCAGCGCGCGCAACCGGCGGTCCCGCCAGATCGTGCGGGCACCCGCCGACAGCCGTCGCAGGGTCGACGTCGCCGGTCCATCGGCTCCGGAAGCGGCCCGTGCGCGGACACCCAGCCGCAGGACGATCGCCGAGACACCGAACGTCACCGCGTCGACGGCCAGCCCGCGTCCCGGCCCGATCGCGGCGATCACCGCGCCGCCCAAGGCGAATCCGGCGAGCTGGCCGACCTGATTGGTGATCTTCAGCAGCGACTGGCCCAGCACGTACTGGTCCCCGCTCAGTACCGAGGGAAGGACGGCGGCCTGCGCGGCGGTGAACGGCGCGTTCGCCAACTGCACCAGCACGAGCACGGCGGCGAGTACGGGCAACGGGATGCCGGGGACGGCGAGCACCGCGACCAGGAGCGCCCGGACGACGTCGGAACAGACCATCACCGCGCGGCGCGGGAACCGGTCGGCCAGGCCGCCGAGCAACGGCCCGCCGATCAGGTCGGGCAGGTAGGTGAGCGCGTAGGTCAGCGCGGGCCAGGTCGCCGAACCGGTCCGCTGGAACACCAGGACCGACAGCGCGACCCTGGCCACCTGATCGCCGAGGATCGACTGGAGTTCCGCGAACCAGATCGCCCGCAGTTCACCGACCGCGAAGATCTGCCGGAAGGTCGCCTTGGAGGTCATGTCGTGGCCACCCCCGTCCTATCGGGTCGTGGACACTCAGAGTACCGCTTCGGGTGCTTTCGGTAAAAGAAGCCGAAGGGCGCTTTCCCCGCATGTGATGCAGGGAAAGCGCCCTTCGCCGCGTGAAATGAGGGGAAAGCCCCCTTCAGCCTCCCGGGTTACTCCGTGCCGCAGGTGATCTTCGGCTGCGGGTTGTAGTGGACGTTCCGGGTGTGACGCCGGATCTCGCGGCCGCTCGCGGCGTCCTTGATGATCCGGGTGTCCGAAGTGGTGAAGCCGGGCGCGCCGTTGCTGGGCTTGCAGTTCTCGGCAGGGCCGGGCTTGGTCGGCGGGTCGGACGGGTTGGTGCGGCCGCCGGGGACCGACTCGACGGTGTACTTCTTGGTGCCCCACAGGCGGATCGTGATGTCCGACGGCGTCCAGACGGTCTGGATCGCGACGCCGGTGTCGCTGTCGTTGGTGAACTTCAGGTCGATCACGCTGCCGCCGTTGTGGTTCTGGAACACGGTCGCCTCGCGCGCGGCGGGGTAGCGGCTGATGTAGTAGCTGTGTTCCTTGTGCTCGGTGTCCTTCATACCGGCGAAGTACGAGGCGTTGTACAGCGTGGTCGCGAACTGCGAGATCCCGCCGCCGACCTCGCGGCCGGGCGCGCCGTCCTTGATGACGCCGGCCTCGACGTAACCCTGCGCCGCGCCGCGCGGCCCGGTGAACCCGTTGAGGCTGAACGTCTCGCCCGGCTTCACGATGGCGCCGTTGACCTTCTGCGCCACGACCCGGATGTTCGTCCCCGAGTCCGGGGCGAATCCGCCGGTCTTGAACTCGCTGACGACCTCCTTGATGCCGAGCTGGTTGGCCTGCTCGGTGGTCACCTTGGCCGGGGTCTTCTTGTAGGTCACCGGCATGTCGCGGGGCGCGGCGCGCTTGAGCACGTCGAGCACCGGCTTGAGGCTCGGCTCCCAGTCGACGACGTTCGCGTCCTCGGAGGGCTGGACGGTCGGCTTGCCGCCTTCGAAGACGATCTGCGCGTCCTTGCCCTCCTTTTCGGTGGACTTCAGCTGCGGGCCCGCGGCTTCGATGATCTTGGTGTTGTCCACCTTCGGGTTCAGCACGCCGCCGTCGGCGGGTTCGAAGGTCAGCGCGGCCGCGATGGCGTCGGGTTTGACGATCGCGTCCTTGCCCTCGCCCTTGATGACGATCGGCGCCGCCACGGCGGGCTTCGCGACCTGGTCGAGGGCGGCGTGGACGGCCTCCGCGGAGACCTTGACCGGGGTCTGGGTGACCGCGAGCGTCAGCGGCTCGCCGGTGGCCCAGCGGTCGAGGATGGTCTTCTTGGCGGCCTCGACGTCGAGCTTCTGCCCGGTCTTCGGCTCAACCGCGACCGGCTTGGCCTGTTCGAAGCGGACGGTGCCCTCGACCGGGTCGCGGTCGACCTTGTCGCGCAGGTTCTCCAGCGCCCCGGTGAGCTTCCCGTCGTCGGTCTGCGTGACGACGCCGACCTCGGTGGTGCTGAAGAACGACGCGATCCGCGTGAACGGGTTCAGCGGCTGGTCGCCCGCCTGGTCCAGGGTGGCGGGCCAGTCGAGCCGCAGGCCCGACGTGGTCGGCGCCAGCGACTCCTGGGCGTCGCCCGCGACGACCTTCACCGGCCGGGTCAGCCGCGGTTCGATGCCGGCCTTGAGCTCCTTCTCGGCCGCGGCGCGGTCCATGCCGCCGACGTCGACCCCGGCGACGGTGACGCCGCGGGGGACGCTGCCCTGGGAGACCAGCACGTCGAGGGCGTACACGGCGACCAGCAGCCCGAACACGCCGCCGCCGATGAAGGCGGCCTTGCGGTAGCTGCGACGGCGCTTCGGTGGCGTGGGCTCCTGGGGCGTGGCAGACTCCGCGAACCCGGGCGTGACGACCGGGAGAATGTCCGTCTGCTCAGCGTGGGACTCGGGCCAGCGCGGTTCCTGCGGCAACTCTCCACCCTCCACGGTCCGGGGAGGCCGGACGTCGTGATCGAACATCCGGGCCTTCCACACGTTCCGGACGTACGTTCAAGATACGGGGGGCGTTTTGTGAGCTTGCAACTCGCCCGGTTGGGTGAGCCGGTCACTCCGTCGGGTGGTCACTGGGCGTCAGGTTCCGGGTTTTCGCCCACTTTGGCGAGAAAGTCGAAGTCACAGCCCTCGTCGGCTTGCGTGATGTGTTCGGAGTACAACGCGCCGTAACCCCGTTCGTACCGCGGGGGCGGCGTGGTCCACTGTGCCCGGCGGTGTTGCAATTCCGCATCATCGACGTCGAGGCTCAGTCGTCGCGATGGGACGTCCAAGGTGATCGGATCGCCGTCGCGGACCAGCGCGAGCGGCCCGCCCACGTGGGATTCCGGCGCGACGTGCAGCACGCACGCGCCGTAACTGGTGCCGCTCATCCGGGCGTCGGACACGCGGACCATGTCCCGGACCCCCTTGGCCAGCAGGTGATCGGGCAGCGGCAGCATCCCGTACTCGGGCATGCCGGGGCCGCCGAGCGGCCCGGATCCGCGCAGCACGAGGACGGAATCCTCGGTGATGCCGAGCGCGGGGTCGTTGATGCGCTTCTTCAAGTCCTTGTAGTCGTCGAAAACCACCGCCGGTCCAGTGTGGACGAGCAGGCGCGGATCCGCGGCGATGTGCTTGATCACCGCTCCCGAAGGAGCGAGATTTCCGCGCAGCACAGCGACTCCGCCTTCCGGGGCGACCGGGTTGTCGCGGGGGCGGATGACGTCGTCGTCGTGTACCCGCGCCGTTTCCAGTGTCTCGCCGAGGGTGCGGCCGGTGACCGTGACACGTTCGGTGTGCAGCAGGTCGGTCAGCCGGGACAGCAGGCCGGGAAGCCCTCCGGCGTAATAGAAGTCCTCCATCAGCCAGTCCCCGCCGGGCCGGATGTTCGCCAGTACCGGGACCCGGCGCGCGATCGTGTCGAAATCGTCGACGGACAACGGGATCCGCCCGCGACCGGCCATCGCGATCAGGTGGATGACGGCGTTGGTGGAGCCGCCGAGCGCCAGCACGGTGGTGATCGCGTCGGCGTACGCGCGCTTGTCGAGGATCTTCGTGATGGTGAGGTCCTCCCACACCATGTCCACCACGCGCGCGCCGCTCGCCGCGGCCATCCGGTGGTGCGCCGAGTCCACGGCGGGGATCGACGCCGCGCCGGGCAAGGTCAGCCCGAGCACTTCGGCGACCGACATCATCGTGGCCGCGGTCCCCATCGTCATACAGGTCCCGGGGGAGCGGGCGAGCCCACGCTCCAATTCGGACAGTTCCGCGTCGCCGATCAGCCCGGCGCGCTTGTCGTCCCAGTACTTCCACATGTCGGTGCCGCTGCCGAGCACCTCGTTCCGCCAGTGACCGCGCAACATCGGGCCCGCGGGAACGAAGATCGCGGGGAGGCCCGCGCTCGTCGCGCCCATCAGCAACGCGGGCGTCGTCTTGTCGCAGCCGCCCATGAGGACGGCGCCGTCGATCGGGTAGGACCGCAGGATCTCTTCCGCCTCCATCGAAAGCAGGTTGCGGTAGAGCATCGGCGTCGGCTTCTGGAAGGTCTCCGACAGCGTCGCGACCGGGAATTCCAGCGGGAATCCGCCCGCCTGCCACACCCCGCGTTTGACCTGTTCCGCGCGTTCGCGCAGATGCATGTGGCAGGGGTTGATGTCGCTCCAGGTGTTGAGGATCGCGATGACGGGCTTCCCGAGGTGTTCCTCCGGGTTGTAGCCGAGCTGCCTGCTCCGGGCACGGTGGCTGAAGCCGCGCAGTTCGTCGCCGCCGAACCAGCGGTGGCTGCGGAGATCCTCGGGGGCTTTCATGCCCCGAGTATGGCATCTCATATATGATTTGCTCATGTCGTCGACCTTCAGCCTGCCCGCTTCCCGCACCGAAGTGGTGCTCGAGGAGATCCGCCGCGGCATCCTCACCCGCGAGCTCGAACCCGGCCAGCCGCTGGTCGAAGCCGAACTCGCGGCCCGGCTCGGGGTGTCCAAGACTCCGGTCCGCGAGGCGCTCAAAGTGCTGTCGAACTCGGGACTCGTGACGTTCAGCCCGTACAAGGGTGCCTCGGTGTGCGTGGTGGACGCGGAGCTGGCGAAGTCCGTCTACGACGTCCGCATGGTGCTGGAACCCGAAGCCGTGCGCCGGTCGGTGGAACGCCGCTCGCCGGACCTGCTCGAAGACGCCGCGGAAGCGCTGAAGGAGGCGTCGGCGGCGATCTCGGACAAGGACCAGGCCTCGCTCAGCCTGCTCAACCGCCGGTTCCACCGCGCGCTCTACAGCGGCTGCGGCAATCCGCTGATGGTCTCGATGCTGGACGACCTCAAGGACCGCGCCGCGCTGATCAGTGTGGTCGGCTGGGAGGCGAATCCCAGCTGGCGCAAGGAATGGAACGAGCACAAGGCGGTGCTGGCGGCGGCGAAGAAGGGCGACGCCGACGGCGCGGCAGGGCTGCTGCGCACGCACATCGGCGACTTCCTCGACCGGATCCTCGGAGCCATCGGAGACCGGTGATGCGCCTGCTGATCGTCGCCGACACGCATCTCCCGCCGCGCGCGAAGGCGCTGCCGGACCAGGTCTGGCGCGAGGTAGACGCGGCGGACGTCGTCGTCCACGCCGGCGACTGGGTCGAGGTCGCCCTGCTCGACGAACTCGAGGCCCGGAGCAAGCGGCTCATCGGGGTGTGGGGCAACAACGACGGGGCGGACCTGCGGGCGCGGCTCCCGGAGATCGCGCGGGCGGAACTCGGCGGTGTCCGGCTGGCTGTCGTCCACGAGACCGGCGGGAAACAGGGGCGCGAGCGGCGCTGCGACGAGCGGTTCCCGGACACCGACGTCCTCGTGTTCGGGCACAGCCACATCCCTTGGGACACGGTCACGCCGAACGGGTTGCGGCTGCTGAACCCCGGCTCGCCGACCGACCGGCGGAGGCAGCCGTTCTGCACGTACCAGACCGCCGGGATTCGTGATGGCGAGTTGTGCGACGTCGCGCTTCATGAGCTGCCTCTTCGCCGCTGACGGGGTAGACAGGAAGCCATGGAACCGGCGCAGGCGTTGAGGGAGATCGCGTTCCGGCTGGAGCGCGCGGGCGAACCGAGCTACCGGGTGCGGGCCTTCCGGCAGGCGGCCTCGGTGATCGCCAAGGTGAAGCCCGACGACCTGCGTAAACGCGCCGAGGCGGGCACGCTGACCGCGTTGCCGAACATCGGCAAGGCGACCGCGGCCGTCGTCGAGGACGTCCTCGCCGGCCGTCGTCCCGCGTACTTCGAGAAACTCGGCGAGCCGAAGCTGCCCGACGGCGGTCCGATGCGGGCGGCGCTGCGCGGCGACTGCCACACCCATTCGGACTGGTCCGACGGCGGGAGCCCGATCGAGGAGATGGCCGAGGCCGCCCGCGCGCTCGGCCACGAATGGATGGTGCTGACCGATCATTCGCCGCGCCTGACCGTCGCCAACGGTCTCTCGCCGGAGCGGCTGCGACGGCAGATGGACGTCGTCGCGGAACTGAACGAGACGATGGCGCCGTTCCGGATCCTGCACGGCATCGAGGTCGACATCCACCTCGACGGCACGCTGGACCAAGAGGAAGACTTGCTGGAGCGGCTGGACTTCGTCGTCGCGAGCGTGCACTCGAAGCTGCGGATGCCCGCCAGGGAGATGACGCCGCGGATGATCGCCGCCGTCCAACATCCGAGGGTCCGGGTGCTGGGGCACTGCACCGGACGGCTGGTCATGGGGGCACGCGGGAAGCGGCCCGAGTCGGAGTTCGACGCGGAGGCGGTGTTCACCGCTTGCCGGGACAACGGCGTCGCCGTCGAGATCAACTCGCGCCCCGAACGCCGGGATCCGCCGACGCGGCTGCTGAACCTGGCCGTGGACCTGGGCTGCGAGTTCGCGATCGACAGCGACGCGCACGCGCCGGGGCAGCTGGACTGGCTGGTCTACGGCTGCGTGCGCGCCACCGAGCTGGGGATCGAGCCGGACCGGGTGATCAACACGCGGACCGCCGACGACCTGCTGGCCTCAAGTCCGTGAAGGCCTCCTTGAGGGACCCAGGGTCCCTCAAGGAGGCCTTCACGGACCGGCGTCAGTTGATCTCGTACGGGTCCCCGTAGACCTTCCATCGCAGCGGGGTGTGCAGGTCCAGGTTGCCGTCGTTGAGCCACACCAGCTGAGCGGTGTCGATCCGCGAGGTGTCCGCGTGCGCCTCTTCCTGCTTCATGACCACGCGCCGCGCGTCGAGGAACGCCGTCAGGTACGCCTTCTCGTCACCGCCCTGGGACGGCGGCTTCGCCTTCTGGATCGCGGCCGAGCGGATGCCGCCGAAGCTGTCCTGGCTGGTGCCCGGCCCGTGCATCACGATGGCGTCGTAGTAGATGAATTGTCCCAGTGCGCCCAGTCCGTCCGATTTGGCCTGGTTCACCGCCGGGTCGAAATAGACGCGGTCACGCTCGCCGTTCTGCGCTTCCTTGAAGTCCGAACGTCCGGCGGCCTCCCGCCACGCGTTTTCGAAACCGCTGCCGAGGCCTTCGTGCGAATCGCTGCCGTCGACTTTCCGCAGTGCGGGGAGGTATTCCGCGAGCGGGTTGTCCGGGACCGAGTTCGTGTAGCGCTCGACGAGGTCGAGCATGTCGCCGGTGCCGGAGCAGAACCCGATGATGCCGGCGGTGTAGCCGCGGCCGTCGCCGATGTCCTCGATGTAGGAGTACTGCGCTTTCCAGTCCAGTGAAGAGTTTTCCGCGCTGGAGACGATCTGCATCGCGATCTCCTTCTTCTCCGGCGAGGCGAGGTCGCCACCGGAAGCGAAGATCGACGCCGACGCCGGGGCGGGCTCGGCGGACGCGAGTGAAGAGATCGCGACCGGGCCGGAAACGGCGAGAGCGAGGACGGAAACCGCGCCGAGAGCACGACGCATCGCGGGCCGCAGGGTGTCACTCATGAAAGGTGTCCCTTTCCACAGAGAATTGTCATTTTCTGTCAGGTGTAACTGCGGCGTGGGCACACGATAACCATGGGTGACAGTTTCCGGCAAGGGGTTCGGACGGTTGAAGATTTTCGCGCGACAGGACTGGCGGGTCACCGCCTGTCGCCGGTGTAGACGACGGCGGCGCCGACGGCGTCCACCCCCGAGATCAGCTCGGCGAGCGCCTTCGGGAGTTCCCGGTGCGTGGCCTCCGACCAGGTCCGCAGGCCGGCGCGGTCGAGTTCCGGTTCGCAGAGGTCGTCGAGGCCGATCGTCCAGGCCAGCAGGGCCAGGCAGACCGAATGCGGGTCCGGCCGTTCGGTGCCGAGGACGGCCGTCCTCGCCTTGCTGCGCGCGGCCGTCGACATCAGCAGATCCCGCGGCGGGTACCGGTGATTCTTTCGCATGAGCACCCGGTCGGTCTCGCGGTTGATCACCCCCGCGGTGAGCAGATTGTCCGCGACCGTTTCCCCGAGATCCTGCCGGAGATGGTCGACCCATTCCCGGACGGTGTGCGGCTCGCGTTCGCGAAGGATTTCCGAGAACACCCGATCCAGCGGAGGATGGGCGAGGCCGCGGCGGGTCAGCGGCCGGATTCGCTTGCGTTCCACGGTGATCCGCTCGGCGAGGAGGAGATCGCAAAGCGCGGCACCGGCCATTCCGATGCCGAGTCCCGTGCGGCGCAGCGCGGGTTTTCCGGTGAACTCGTCGTGGGCGAGGAAGAACAAGGAATCGACCAATGTCAGCCGACGCATGAATGGCACGCCCTCCGGCGTTGTAGTGCGGGACGGCCAAAGTAGCGGTAGCCCGCGTACCACTGCGACCCGAGGTCCGTTTTTAGCCTGAACGGACGTATCTCGCCGGGGTGTCCGGCCCTAGGGTGGGATGGCTTTCGCAAGATCAAGAACGCGAACCGACCGTGTTCGCCGACAGACCGACGTCCGGGGGGACGGTTCATGGGTACGCACAGACCGCGGCGCGGTCTCGGCCAACGGCGGCTCGGAGCCGCTCAGATCGTCTTCTTCGTGGTGGCGGCGGCGGGCCCGCTCTTCGCCATCGCGGGCGGGGTCCCGACGAACTACGCGGTCACCGGCAGTATCGGTGTCCCGCTGTCGTTCCTCCTGCTCGCTCCGATCCTGGGGCTGTTCGCGGTCGGGTACGCGGCGATGAGCCGCTACATCACCAACGCGGGCGCCTTCTATCCCTACGTGGCCAACGGCGTCGGCAAATCGACCGGCGCCGGCATCGCGTTCGTCACGCTGGTCTCCTACAACGCCATCCAGATCAGCATCTACGGCCTGTTCGGCTGGTCGGTGTCGACCTGGCTCGGCACGCTCACCGGCTCCCCGCCGCCGTGGTGGCTGTGCGCGCTGGTGATGGTGCTGGTCGTCGGTGCGCTCGGCGTGCTGCGGGTCGACCTCAACGCCAAGGTGCTCGGGGTAGCGCTGTGCCTCGAAGTCGCCGTCGTCGCGATCGTCGATGTCGCGTTGTTCGCGAATCCCGCCGGTGGCAGCGTTTCCTGGGTTCCCCTGGAGCCGTCGAGCCTGTTCACCACCGGTGTCGGCGCGGTGTTCGCCTTCTCCGCCGCGGCTTTCATCGGTTTCGAGGGCGCGGCGACCTACGGCGAGGAGACGCGTGAGCCCAGCCGCACGGTCGGCCGGGCGACGTTCGCCGCGATCGGGCTCACCGCGGTGCTCTACGTCGTTTCGTCGCTCGCGCTGGCCGTGGGCGCCGGGCCCGACGTCATCGTCACCACCGCGGCCGCCCAGGGGCCGGATCTGCTGTTCAACCTGGCGGGCAGGCATCTCGGCGAGACGTTCTCCAATGTCGCGTACACCCTGTTCGTGACCGGCCAGTGCGCGGCGCTGCTGAGCTTCCACAACGCCGTCGCGCGCTACTTCTTCGCACTGGGCAGGGAAGGGCTGCTGCCGCGCTCCCTGGCCAAGACGAGCAAACGCACGGGCGCGCCCGCCGCCGGTTCGCTCACGCAGACCGCGCTCGCGCTCGTCGTCGTCTCCCTGTTCGCGATCGCGGGCCGCGACCCGGTGACCGAACTGTTCACCTGGCTCGGCACGACGGCGTCGACCGGGGTCGTGGTGATCATGATCGCCGTCTCGCTTTCGGTGATCGGCTTTTTCAAACGCCGCCGTCAGGTCGAAAACGCCTGGCGCCGGTGGATGGCGCCGGGGCTGGCGATCCTCGCGCTGTCGGCCGTCCTCGCGCTGATCCTGCTCAACTTCGACCTGCTGCTCGGCCCGGCGGGCAACTTCCTGCTGCGGTGGGGACTGCCCGGGCTCGTGCTCATCGCGGCGTTGGCCGGGTTCCTGCGCGCGGAAGTGTTGCGGACGCGGGATCCCGACACGTACGACGCGATCGGCGGTCCGCTCGAAGGTGAAGACGAAGAACCCGCGAAGCTCCGGGCGGGACGATGATCGTGCGCTCAGCCGAACTGTCCGAAATGGACATCGTGGTCGACGTGCTGACCGAGGCCTTCCACGACGACCCGGTCAGCGTGTGGGTCTTCCCCGATGAGGAACGTCGCCCGGCGGCGCTGACGATCTTCCATCGGGCGATCGTGCGCGGAACCCTGGCCGCGGGTGGCAGCATCGACGTCACCGGCGACCTGTCCGCCGCCGTCCTGTGGACGCCCAGCGGCGAGGAGGACATCGACGGCGACGCGTTCGCCGGGCTCACCGGGGAAGAACTGGGCAGGCTCGCGGCGCTGTTCGAGTTGATGACCGAACGCGCTCCCTCCGGTGAGTACCACCACGCTCAGTTCATCGGTGTCCGCAAGAGCGTGCAACGGCAGGGGATCGGCGGGTGGCTGCTGCGGCACGGACTCGACCGCAACGGCACCGTGCCCGCGTATCTGGAAGCGAGCAGCCCGGAGAGCGCGAAGTTGTACCGGCGGCTGGGTTTCCGTGACCACGGCCCGGCTTTCGCGGTGGAGGGCGGGCCGCCGATGCTGCCCATGTGGCGCGAACCGTGACAGATCTCTCGTCGATTTGTCTATAAAGGACTGGTAAAGTCGGCGGTAGATGACGACGAACCGTGCCCCCGCGACACGGCACCGTTCCGTCTTCTTCCTGCTGATCTTGCTCGTCTTCGCCTTCGTCACGCCGACCGTTCCCCATGGGCACGGCCGATCGGCGAAGGAAGACCCCGTCGCCGTCTTCGCGACCCATCCGCTGCCCGCCTTCCACGGCGGCCAAGCCGTTCCCCTGGCCGACGTGCCCGCCGAAACGGCGATCGTCGACCTCCCTGACACCGGTCCCGTCCCTGAACAGGGCGAACCCGTCGTCATCACCCGCGCGGTGCCACAGGCCCCCGCGCGGGCGCCTCCGCGCTGATCCGGTCCTCATCCCGCATCAGCCACCATCGGAGGTCTCCATGAGTTCCGGTCATGCCCTGCTGGCCGTCGGCGGGGCGTTCCTCGCCGCCGGTGTCATCGCCAGAGCCGGCGCCCGCATCGGGCTGCCCACGATCCCCCTGTTCATGCTGGCCGGATTCGTCTTCGGCCCCAACACCCCCGGACTGTCCCTTGTGGACGATCCCAAGGAACTCGGTGTCCTCGCCGGGCTCGGCCTCGTCTTCCTCCTGTTCTACCTCGGCCTCGAGTTCTCCCTCGACGACCTCGCCAAAGGCGGGCGCAAACTCGTCTGGTCCGGGCTGATCTACCTGATCCTCAACATCGGCGGCGGGCTCGCCTTCGGCTTCCTGCTCGGCTGGGGAACCCGGGAAGCGCTGGTCATCGCCGGTGCCATCGGCATCTCGTCGTCGGCGATCGTCACCAAACTCCTGCTCGAATCCCGCCGGATGAACAACCCCGAATCCCGGCTGATCATGGGCATCATCGTGATCGAGGACATCTTCCTCGCGCTGTACCTGGCGTTGCTGCAACCGGTGCTGTCCGGCGCCGGGAGCTTCGCCACGGCGGCCGCCGACTTCGGCAAGGCGTTCCTGTTCCTGATCGTGATGGTCGCGCTCGCCCGCTGGGGCGGCCGGGTGGTGTCGAAACTGTTCGGCTCGGCCGACGACGAACTGCTGACCGTCTGCTTCGTCGGTGTCGCCGTCATGGGTGCCGCCGTCGCCGAAGAGGTCGGGGTGTCCGACGCCATCGGCGCGTTCATGGTCGGCATGATGCTCGGCGGGTCGAAGGTCGCGCCGCGCATCCACAAGCTGGTGCTCCCGTTGCGGGACGCGTTCGGCGCGCTGTTCTTCTTCATCTTCGGGCTCAGCATCGACCCGAACGCGGTCGGTTCGGTGGTCGTGCCGGTGCTGATCGCGGTGGCGCTGACGATCGTGCTGAACCTGGGCGCGGGCGCGCTGGCCGCGCGGCTGAACGGGTTCGGCCGCCAGGCCGGGGTGAACATCGGGCTGACCGTGCTCACCCGCGGCGAGTTCTCGCTCGTGCTCGCCGCGATGGCGACCGCGGCCGGGCTCGATTCGCGGGTCGCGCCGTTCGTCGCGGGCTACGTCCTGCTGCTGGCCGTGATCGGTCCAGTCGCGGTCATCCGCTCGGAGAAACTCACCTGGTTGCTACCGGCGAGTATCGTCCGGAAGGATTCGACCACCCGGGACCGCGAAGAGCCGGCACCGGTGACGTGACGAGGAGGCCCGGGGTGACCGAGCGGTTCGGCGGCTACCAGAACGAGATCTACCTGCAGGGGCTCGGCGGGACCTTCCCGCCGTGCTCCACCGACGCCACGAAGCTGGAGGAGTCGGCGCGGGAGATCCTGGAGCCCGGGCCGTTCTGGTACGTCGCGGGGGCGGCCGGTTCGGGCGCCACCGCCCGGGCCAACCGGGAGGCGTTCGACCGCTGGCGCCTGGTGCCCAGGATGCTCACCGGCGCCACCGAACGCGATCTGTCGACGACCGTCCTCGGGACGCCGATGCCGGCGCCGGTGCTGCTGGCGCCGGTCGGCGTCCAGTCGATCGTGCACGAGGGAGCCGAACCGGCGGCCGCTCGCGCGGCGGCGTCGATCGGCCTGCCCTACGTCATGTCGACGGCGTCCTCCACGAGCATCGAGGACGTCGCCGAGGCCAGCGGCGAGGGGCCGCGCTGGTTCCAGCTGTACTGGCCGACCGACAACGACGTCTGCGCCAGCATCCTGGCCAGGGCGAAGGCCGCGGGCTTCACCACCCTCGTCGTCACGCTCGACACGTGGACCCTCGCCTGGCGCCCGAACGACCTCGACCACGCCTACCTGCCGTTCATCAAGGGCGAAGGGCTCGGTGTCCCGCTGAGCGACCCGGTGTTCCGCGGCCTGCTGGAGAAGACGCCGGAGGAGGACGCGCCCACCGCGATCCTGCGCTGGATCTCGATGATCACCGGTACCGACAGCACCTGGGACCGGCTGCCGTTCCTGCGCGAGCACTGGGACGGGCCGATCGTGCTCAAGGGCATCCAGCACGCAGACGACGCGCGCCGTGCCGTCGAGGCCGGGATGGACGGGATCGTCGTGTCCAACCACGGCGGCCGTCAGGTCGACGGCGCCGTCGCCTCGCTCGACGTGCTCCCGGAGATCGTGGCCGCGGTCGGCGACCGGCTGGAGGTCCTGTTCGACTCCGGGATCCGCACCGGCGCCGACATCGCCAAGGCGCTCGCGCTCGGGGCGAAGGCCGTGCTGGTGGGGCGGCCCTGGGTCTACGGCCTGGCGCACGCGGGGGAGGACGGCGTCCGGCATGTGCTGCGGAGCCTGCTCGCCGACCTCGACCTGACCATGGGCCTGTCCGGGCACCGCACCCTGGCCGACCTCACCCCGGCCTCCCTCCGGCACTCCTGACCAGCGAGGTGTCGTCTCCGGCATATTCGGAGGCCCCGCTCGTCACGCACGGCTATCCTGGTGCCGGTCATGGCTGCTCACCCTTCCCCGCTCGGCGCCCTGCGCGCTCGCCTGCCCGAATTGATGTCGCGCGACGAGCACCGCCTCCGGCGCCGGCTCGACGGTGCCCGGAAAGCGCGGAACGCCGAGTCGATCACCGCGCAGATCGAGGCCGACATCGAGGCCGCGGAGCTGCGGGTCACCCGCCGCCGTGACGGCGTCCCGAAGATCTCCTATCCCGAAGAGCTGCCGGTCAGCCAGCGCAAGGACGAGATCGCCGACGCCATCCGCGACCACCAGGTGGTGATCGTCGCGGGCGAGACCGGGTCCGGGAAGACGACCCAGCTGCCGAAGATCTGCCTCGAACTCGGTCGCGGGATCCGGGGCCAGATCGGGCACACACAGCCGAGACGGCTGGCGGCGCGCACGGTCGCCGACCGCATCGCGTCCGAGCTGAACACCGAACTCGGCGAGGCCGTCGGCTACAAGGTCCGGTTCACCGACCAGTCCGGTCAGGACACGCTGGTCAAGCTGATGACCGACGGCATCCTGCTGGCCGAGATCCAGACCGACCGAATGCTGCGGCAGTACGACACGCTGATCATCGACGAGGCGCACGAGCGCAGTCTCAACATCGACTTCATCCTCGGCTACGTCAAACAGCTCCTGCCGCGCCGTCCCGACCTCAAGGTGATCATCACCTCGGCGACGATCGACCCGGAACGGTTCTCCAAGCACTTCGGCGACGCGCCGATCGTCGAGGTCTCCGGCCGGACGTATCCGGTCGAGGTCCGCTACCGGCCGATCATCGACCCCGACGATCCGGACGCCGACCAGGACCGCGACCAGACGCAGGCCATCTGCGACGCCGTCGACGAACTCCAGCACGAGGGCCCCGGCGACATCCTGGTGTTCCTCTCCGGCGAGCGGGAGATCCGCGACGCCGCCGACGCGCTGTCCAAACAGGACCTCAAGAACACCGAGATCCTGCCGCTGTACGCGCGGCTCTCGTCGTCGGACCAGCATCGGGTGTTCCAGCGGCACACCGGGCGCCGGGTCGTGCTCGCCACCAACGTCGCCGAGACGTCGCTGACCGTGCCGGGCATCAAGTACGTCGTGGACCCCGGCACCGCCCGGATCTCGCGCTACAGCCACCGCACCAAGGTCCAGCGGCTGCCGATCGAGCCGGTCTCGCAGGCGTCGGCGAACCAGCGCAAGGGCCGCTGCGGCCGGACCTCCGACGGTATCTGCGTCCGGCTGTACTCCGAGGACGACTTCGACGCTCGGCCCGAGTTCACCGATCCGGAGATCCTGCGGACCAACCTCGCGTCGGTCATCCTGCAGATGACCTCGCTCGGCCTCGGCGACATCGCGGCTTTCCCGTTCGTCGAGCCGCCGGACCGCCGCCAAGTCACCGACGGCGTCCAGCTGCTCCAGGAACTCGGCGCTTTCGAGATGTCGGACGGCAAGAAGCTCACCGAAACCGGCCGCAAGCTCGCGCTGCTCCCGGTCGACCCGCGGATGGCGCGGATGGTGCTGGAGGCCTCGCGCAACGGTTGTGTCCGCGAAGTGATGATCATCGCCGCCGCACTGTCCATTCAGGACCCGCGCGAGCGGCCGGCGGAGAAGCAGCAGGCGGCGGACGAGCAGCACGCGCGGTTCGCGGACAAGACGTCCGACTTCCTGGCGTACCTGAACCTGTGGGAGTACGTCAGCGAGCAGCAGAAGGCGTTGTCCAGCAACCAGTTCCGCCGGATGTGCCGCAACGAGTACCTGAACTACCTGCGCATCCGCGAATGGCAGGACATCTTCAGCCAGCTGCGTCAGCTGGCCAAACCGCTCGGCATCACCCTCACCACCACCGGCCCGGCCGATCCGCAACGTGTGCACACGTCGCTGATCGCCGGGCTGTTGTCACACGTGGGGCTCAAGGATCCGGCCAAGGGTGACTACCTCGGCGCACGCGGGGCGCGGTTCTCGGTGTTCCCGGGGTCCGCGCTGTTCAAGAAGCAGCCGAGGTTCGTGATGTCGGCCGAACTGGTCGAGACCTCGCGCCTGTGGGGCCGGGTCAACGCGCGGATCGAGCCGGAATGGGTCGAACCGCTCGCCGGGCACGTGGTGAAGCGGAACTACTCCGAGCCGCACTGGGAACGCAAGCAGGGCGCGGTGATGGCCCTGGAGAAGGTGACGCTGTACGGCGTGCCGCTGGTGGCCGACCGCCGCGTCAACTACGGCCGGATCGACCCGGAGCTGAGTCGCGAGCTGTTCATCCGGCACGCGCTGGTCGAGGGTGACTGGGAGACCCGGCACCACTTCTTCCGCGAGAACCGGGCGCTGCTCGACGAGGTCGAGGACCTGGAGAACCGGGCCCGCCGTCGCGACATCCTGGTCGACGACGAGACCTTGTTCGAGTTCTACGACCAGCGCGTCCCGGCCGACGTCGTCTCCGCGCGGCATTTCGACAGCTGGTGGAAGAAGGCGCGGCACACCGAGCCCGACCTGCTGAGCTTCGAGAAGACGATGCTCATCAACGAGACCGCGGGTGGCGTACGCGAGGCCGACTACCCCGACTTCTGGACGCAGGGCGGCCAGACCTTCAAGCTCACGTACCAGTTCGAGCCGGGGGCGGACGCGGACGGCGTCACCGTGCACATCCCGCTGCCGGTGCTGAACCAGGTCACGGCGGACGGCTTCGACTGGCAGGTCCCGGGCCTGCGCGAAGAACTGGTGATGCAGCTGATCAAGTCGCTGCCCAAGGCGATCCGGCGCAACTTCGTGCCGGCGCCCGACCACGCGAAACTGGTGCTGTCACGGGTCGGCCCGGCCGACGGGCCGCTGCTGCACGCCGCCGCCGACGAGCTGGAAGCGCTGCGCGGGGTGGTGATCCCCGACGACGCCTGGCAGCTGTCGGCGGTCCCGGAGCATCTGAAGATGACCTTCCGCGTGGTCGACGTCCGCGGCAAGAAGGTGTCCGAGGGCAAGGACGTCGAGGCGCTCAAACGGGATCTGAGCGGCCAGGTGCGCGCGACGATCTCCAAGGCCGCGGACAGCATCGAGCGCCAGGGCCTGACGACGCCCGCGTTCGGCGAGCTGCCGAAGGTGTTCGCGAGCAAACAGCGCGGGCACGACGTCAAGGCGTATCCGGCGCTGGTCGACGAGGGCGGCACCGTCGCG
Organism: Amycolatopsis azurea DSM 43854; assembly: GCF_001995215.1. Classification (GTDB taxonomy): domain Bacteria; phylum Actinomycetota; class Actinomycetes; order Mycobacteriales; family Pseudonocardiaceae; genus Amycolatopsis; species Amycolatopsis azurea. The sequence continues at coordinate 88,026 of NZ_MUXN01000026.1, read as the reverse complement.
GTGCGGCTGCTGGACACGCCGGGGCAGCAGGAACAGTCGATGTGGGCGGGCACGCGGCGGATGCTGCGGCTGAACATCCCGTCGCCGATGAAGTTCATCACCCGCAATCTCGGCAACTCGTCGAAGCTCGTGCTGAACCGGAATCCGCACGGTTCGGTGGCGGCGCTGCTCGAAGACTGCGTCGACTGCGCCGTCGACAAGCTCGTGGCCGACAACGGCGGCCCACGCTGGGACGAGGCCGGTTTCGCCGTCCTGCTGGAAAAGGTGCGCGCCGGGCTGAACGCCGGAGTGCTCGACGTGCTGACCAACGTCGAGAAGATCCTGCGCGCGGCGAACGACGTCGAGACGCGGCTGGCCGACACCCGCGGCCCGAAGGACTCGCTCGCCGACATCCGGGCGCAGCTGGACGGGTTGGTGCACAAGGGCTTCGTCACCGAAACCGGGCAGGACAGGCTGAAGCACGTCGTCCGGTACCTGCGGGGGATCGAACGGCGGCTGGAGAAGCTCCCGACCGAGCCGACCCGCGACATCCAGCGGACCGGCGACATCGCGTGGCTCCGCACCGAGTACCAGTCCGCGCTGGACGCGCTGCCGCCCGGCACTTCGTCCCCCGCACTCCGGGACATCCGGTGGATGATCGAAGAGCTGCGGGTCAGCTTCTTCGCCCAGACGCTCGGTACCGCCCACCCGGTTTCGCTGAAGCGGGTCATCAAGGCCCTCGACGACGCTGCCGCCGGGGGCTGAAGGGGCCCATCGCCGCATCTCACGCGGTGAAGGGCGCTTTCGTCGCATCGCATGCGGCGAAAGCGCCCTTTCAGCTCACTTGACGGGCGCGACGGTGACATGGGTGCCCACGTCACCCAGGTGGCGTTGCGAAAGCCACTTTCGCAACCTTCAATGTTGTGAAAGTGGCTTTCGCAACGTCCTGTGCCGGGAGGGCCCTCGCATTTAGAGGACTTGTTCTATTGAGACGAAAGTCAAACATGGCGTGTTCGGTCGCTCGCCTCTGCGCCTGGCTCAGTGTCCCGAAAGTGGCTTTCGCGACACCTCCGGGACTCCAGCACCCACGAGGACCGCAAGACCCGCGGTGAAGGGGACTTTCCGCGCGTGCGATGAGGGGAAAGTCCCCTCCACCCAGGCTCGGCACCCGACAGGACACGTTTGCCTTACCCCCCAATAAATGCGGCTCACTTCGCGTCGGCGTAGGTGTCCACGGCGGCGATGTGCAACGGGAACCGGACCGGGCAGGCGGTCCCGAACAGCATCCGCGCCGCCTCGGTCATGCTGTCCACAATGGACTGCGAGACCTCGTCGGCGAACTCGGCGGGGGTGTGCACCAGGACCTCGTCGTGCTGGAAGAACACCAGGTGCGCGGGGGAGGGGAGCTTCCCGCGCAGGGTCGCCAGCAGGACCGCGGTCATGTCCGCCGCGCTCGCCTGCACGACGAAGTTCCGGGTGAACCGGCCCCAGTTGCGGGACGCCTGGCGCGCCTTCAGTTCGCCCGCCTCGTCTTCCGCGACGCCGCCGGTCAGCGCGCGCCAGGCCTCCGACGGGGCGGGGGAGGTCCGGCCCAGCCGGGAGCGGACGCGCTCACCGCGTTCACCGGCCTGCGCGGCACGCTCCACATAGGACACCGCGTCCGGGAACCTGGTCCGCAGCAACGCCAGCAGCGGTCCTGCCTCACCCGAGGTGCCGCCGTACATCGCCGACAGCATCGCGATCTTCGCCCTGTCCCGGTCATCCCTGTCGTCCCAAGCGGGCACCGGCACGCGGCGCACCCCGGAGAACATGGCCTCGGCCAGGCTCGCGTACAGATCCGTGGCCGCGGCGACGTCGGCCAGCTTGCGATCCCCGGACAACGCCGTCAGCACACGCGGCTCCAGCTGAGCGGCGTCGGCGACCACCAGTTTCCAGCCCGGATCGGCCCGGACGCAGGTCCGCAGCACCTTCGGGATCTGCAGCGCGCCCCCGCCCCGGCTCGCCCAGCGGCCGGAAACGACCCCGCCGACGATGTAGTGCGGACGGAACCGGCCGTCGTGCACCCACTCGTCGAGCCAGGTCCAGCCGTTGGCCGAATGCAGCCGCGAGAGTTCCTTGTACTCCAGCAGCGGCGGGACGGCGGGGTGGTCGATGTCGCGCAGCAGGTACTTCCTGGCCGACGTGACCTCGATGCCCTCCCGCCCGAGCGCGCGGACGACGCTGGCCGGGGCGTCCGGGTTGACCGGGCGCCCGCCGAACGCCTCGCTGATCTTCGCCGCCAGTTCGACCAGCTTCTTCGGCCGATGCCCGGCCGGGACGCGGGGGCCGAGCTGCTCGGCCAGTAGTTCGAGGTGCAGGTCCGCCCGCCATGGCAGCCCGTCGGCCGACATCTCCGCGGCTGCCAGCGCGCTCGCCGACTCGGCCGCGAAGAGCAGCCGGAGCCGCTCCGGATGCTCGGTGAGCGCGACCCGCTTCTCCTGTTCGGCCAGCACCCGGCGTGCCGCGTCGACCAGCGTGACGCCGGAGGGCAGCCGAGGGCCGCGCGTCTCGAACAGCGTCGGCTGGTCCTCCTCGGCCCACAGCGGCGGCTCGTCGGCGGGCGGTTCCTCGCCGTTCGCCCTGGCCAGCGCCGCGCGCAGGCTTCGCGACTCCTTGGGGCGGCCCTCGTGCGCCAGCAGCAGCCCCTCGGTCAGTGCCAGGTCGTGACACCGCCGCACCCGGACGCCGGCCTTGATCAGCGCCGGATACGCCTGTTCGACCGACGGGAACACCCACCGGGGCGAGTGCTCGGCCTCCACCCGCCGTACTTCGTCCACGAACTCCGGGATCTTCAGCCCGAGCCGCGGCGGCTGTCCGGAAATCGAGATCGCGAAGTCGCCATCTTCCTCTTGACCTGCGATCGCCTGCACACTCACATTGTGGTGGTTCCCACCGACATTTCTGTCACCAGACGGCTAGTGCGCCTGCGCTATCGGTCGGCTACTGTCGAGTAGCAACCCATACCGCCGGTACGCGAACGCCGTCGGCATGGTGTCTCGCCGCAGCAGCAACGGAGGTGCCCGGATGAGAAACCCCACCGGCCTCGCCACCCTGGTGGCGGGCAAGGTGACCGAGACCGTGCGCAGCATCGACGTGATGCGCCAAGCGGGCCTGCTCCCGATCCCGAGGGTCGACGAAGGCCTGCGTTCGCTGGTCATGGTGCGGAAGTGGGGTCCGTTCGCCGGGGCGAACATGATCGCCGCCCGCCGGGACCCGACCGCGACCGGCATCATCGACGAGCTCGGCCCGCTGACCTTCAAACAGCTCGACACCCAGTCGAACGCGCTGGCCAGGGCGTGGTCCGAACGCGGGCTCGGCCCCGGTTCGGTGATCGCCGCGCTCTGCCGCGACCACCGGGGTCTCGTGCTGACGATGCTCGCCTCCGGCAAGCTCGGCGCGAAGCTGCTGCTGATGAACACCGGGTTCGCCAAACCGCAGCTCGCGGACGTCGCGAAGCGCGAAGGTGTCACCGCGCTCGTGTACGACCAGGAGTTCACCGACCTGCTGGACGCGGTCGAGGGCGAGGTCGACCACTACCTCGCGTGGGTCGATTCGGACACCGCGCGCCCCCGCGACATCCCGGTCGTCACCGAACTGGTGGCCAGCACCGACGACCGCGCGTGGCCCGCGCCCGCCAAACCGGGCGGGTTCATCCTGCTGACCAGCGGCACCACCGGGACGCCGAAGGGCGCGCCGCGGCCGCACACCTCCGCGCTCGCCTCCGCTCAGTTCCTCGACCGCATCCCGCTGCGCACCGGCGAAGCGACCTACATGGGCGCGCCGCTGTTCCACGGCACCGGCTTGTCGCAGTTCATCCTGTCCTTCGCGCTCGGCTCGAAGGTCGTCATGCGGCGCAAGTTCGTGCCGGAGGAGACGCTGCGCGGGGTCGCGGAGAACGGATGCACCACGTTGGTCCTCGTGCCGACGATGCTGCAGCGGATCGTCGACCTGCCCGAAGAGGTCCGCGCCAAGTACGACACGTCGTGCTTGCGGATCATCTTCGTCGCCGGCTCCGCGCTGTCCCCGGACCTCGGGAACCGCGCGACCGCCGCGTTCGGCGACGTCGTGCACAACCTCTACGGCTCGACCGAGGTCGCGGTCGCGACGGTCGCGACCCCCGAGGACTGGCGCAAGGCGCCGGGCACGGTCGGCCGCGCGCCGGTGGGCTGCAAGGTCGCGCTGTACGACGAGAAGGGCGGCAAGATCACCGAGCCGCACGTCACCGGCCGGGTGTTCGTCGGCAGCGGGCTGAGCTTCCAGGGCTACACCGACGGGCGCAACAAGGAGATCATCGACGGCCTGCTCTCCAGCGGCGACGTCGGCCACTTCGACGAGGACGGCCTGCTGTTCATCGACGGCCGTGACGACGAGATGATCGTCTCCGGCGGCGAGAACGTGTTCCCGATCGAGGTGGAGAACCTGCTGGTCGAACGCGAGGACGTGCTCGAGGCCGCGGTCGTCGGCGTCGAGGATCCCGAGTTCGGTCAGCGGCTGAAGGCGTTCGTCGTGCGGGCCGAGAAGTCGGACCTGGACGTCGACGGCGTGCGCGAGTACGTCAAGGCGAACCTCGCCCGCTACAAGGTGCCGCGCGACGTGGAGTTCCTCGACGAACTACCGCGCAACGCGACCGGGAAGGTGCTGCGGAACAAGCTCCACTAGTACTCCCAGTCGATGCCGAACACCCCGGGGCCGAAGTCGAGCGCGACGGCGTGGACGCCGCTGCCTTGGTCCAGGGTGAGTTCTTTCCGGTCAAGCGGCGAGGTTCCTTGCCGGGAGTACTGCCAGCACTTGGTGGGGATCGTGTCCGGATCGAACCGGATCTCCAGCAGGTACTCGCGGACGGGGCGCCGGAACTCGCGGTAATGCGTGTTCCGGCACTCCGGGTACGGCGGCCCGGGGTTGGTCAGGGAGTACTCGATCAGGTGCGTCTCACCGCGGTCGATGGGCCGGTCGAAGAGCAGTTCGGCCACGGTGAGCCCGTGCTCGTCGTCGACTTCGGCGCGGCCGACGTGGCAGTTGCGCAGTGTGTTCAGCACCGGCGGCCCGGCTTCGGGATCGCCCTGGGCGTAGACCAGCAGCCAGCGGTCCTGCCCGTCCGCGCCCGCCTGGAACACCGCCCGCGCGGTCACCGCGCGCTGCCCGCCGTCCTCGGCGATCTCGCACAGGTCGTGCAGGCCGACCAGTTTCAGCTGATGGTGTTGTTCGAGCGCGTTGGGCGCGCCGACCTTCTCCAGCAGCGCCTGGAGCGCTTCGAGTGGGAAGGTCAGCGGCTGCTCGGTGGTGGCCCGGCTCCGGCGTGACGACGCCCCACGCGGCCGCGGCGGCGGCAGCAGGCTGAGCAGTGAACCGGCGGGAATCGCCAGGACCTCCTCGAGGACCCGGACCGCGGACAGCGAACTCTGCCGTTCGGGCTGGCGTTTCCCGGACTGCCAGTAACTCAATGCGGTGACGCTGACCGACGCGCCTCGAGCCAGAAGCCGCGCTTGGATACGGTCGAGACTCAGTCCGCTGGTGGCGATGGCCGATCGCAACGCGGTGGCGAACGCGGTACGCGGCTCCTCTTCATCGTCCGTGGTCACTCGGTCCGCCGTGCTCCCCGCCACCATATGTCGCCCGACCGCCCCCGCCTGCCGTTTCTTGACACCGTCCGGTTGATAACAACACGAATAACTTTATCAGTCGGGGGTAACACTCCAGGGGCGCCTTCTGCCAGGAGAAAACGACTTTCCGGACGAGCGTCACTACTCCTTTTGGCCTAGTACTGGTAACTGTGAATCATTGCCCGCCACCTGGCGCACCGGTTTGCATGGCCTCAGCAACGATCATCCTCCCGGGTGATCCGCACGGCGCGGCAGGAAGGGAACCAGTGAGCAAGTCCCGGAAGAACCTGAAGTCCCGAAAGACCCGTAGCGGCCTCGTGGCGGGCGTCGCGCTCGCCGGTGTGACCGCGGCTGTCGCCACGTTCGGCGCGGGTGCGGCCAACGCCGACCAGCAGGGCGAGATCCGCGACGCGGGGGTGGCCAACGCGGTCGGCGGCAGCTACATCGTCGTCCTCAAGCCCACCGCGGTCGGCCAGGGCGTGGCCGCGGCGAGCGAGGTCACCGCGAACGTCGCCTCGAAGGCGCAGGGCCTCACCGGTCAGTACGGCACCACGCTGTCCCGCACGTTCGGCTCGGCGCTGAACGGCTTCTCGATCAAGGCCGACGAGGCCGCCGCCAAGCGGCTCGCCGCCGACCCGCAGGTCGCGTACGTCGTCCAGAACAAGACGTTCAAGATCAGCGAGACCCAGGACAACCCGCCGTCGTGGGGCCTGGACCGCGTCGACCAGGCGGACCTGCCGCTCGACGACAAGTACACCTACCCGACGAAGGCCGACAACGTCACCGCCTACGTCATCGACACCGGCGTTCGCGGTTCGCACAAGGACTTCGGTGACCGCGCGACCGGCGGCAAGGACTTCATCGACAACGACGACACCCCCCAGGACGAGCACGGTCACGGCACGCACGTCGCCGGCACCATCGGCGGCACGGAGCACGGCCTGGCCAAGGGCGTCAAGATCGTCGGCGTCCGCGTGCTGGACGCCAACGGCAGCGGCACCACCGAGGGTGTCGTCGCCGGTGTCGACTGGGTCGCGGCGAACGCCAAGGCCCCGTCGGTCGCCAACATGAGCCTGGGCGGTGGCGCGGACGACGCTCTGGACGAGGCGGTTCGCGGGGCCATCGGCAAGGGCGTGACCTTCGCGCTCGCGGCGGGCAACGAGTCCTCCGACGCCGGCACCACCTCCCCGGCCCGCGTCAAGGAGGCCATCACGGTGGCCGCCAGCGACAAGACCGACAAGCAGGCCAGCTTCTCGAACTACGGTTCGGTCGTGGACCTGTACGCCCCGGGTGTCGACATCACGTCGTCGTGGGGCACCGGTGACGACGCCACGAACACCATCAGCGGCACCTCGATGGCTTCGCCGCACGTCGCCGGCGCTGCCGCGCTGTACCTCTCGGCTCACCCTGACGCCACCCCGGCCCAGGTCTCCGAAGGCCTGGTCGCGGCGGCTGCCGACGGCAAGATCAGCAACCCGACCGGGGGCACCGCGAACAAGCTGCTCCAGGTGAAGTAAAGCCCTATCGGACAGGCTGCCCCCGGCGAACTCCAGGCGCCGGGGGCAGCCATCCGTCCGAGGGGCGCCGGACTTGTTACCAACCGGTAAGCTCCAGCCATGGTCCTGCGGAAGAACATCCTGATCACCGGGGCGAGCTCCGGACTCGGCGAGGGAATGGCCAGGCAGTACGCCGCCAGAGGCCGCAATCTGGCGCTGGCCGCCCGCCGTGTCGACCGGCTCGACGCCCTCGCCGCCGAACTCAAGAAGGCGTATCCCGGCATCACCGTGGTCACCCGGAAGCTGGACGTGAACGACCACGACCAGGTCTTCACCGTCTTCGAGGAGTTCCGTGAAGAGCTCGGCTCCCTCGACCGCGTGATCGTGAACGCGGGCCTCGGCAAGGGGCAGCCGATCGGCTCCGGCCGGTTCGACGCCAACCGCCAGACCCTCCAGACGAACTTCCTCGCCGCGGCCGCCCAGATCGAGGCCGCCGTCGGCATCTTCCGCAAGCAGAAGGAAGGCCACCTCGTCGTGGTCTCCTCTTTCTCCGCACTTCGCGCCTTCCCCGGCAATCTGACCGCGTACGCCGCCTCCAAGGCGGGCGTCTCGGCGCTGACCGAGGGCACCCGGATCGAGCTGATGAAGACGCCGATCAAGGTCACCCAGCTGCTGCCCGGCTTCATCGAGTCGGAAATGAACGTGGACATCTCGAAGATCCCGCTCGCCACCAAGGCGGAGGCGGGCGCGCAGGCGCTGGTCAAGGCGATCGAAACCGAGAAGGCGAAGGCGTTCGTGCCGTCGTGGCCGTGGAGCCTGCTCGCGAAGGTGTTCCGGTTCGTGCCGGTGTCGGTGTTGAGGAAGTTCGGGTGACCCTGGCCGCGGACAAGACCGTCGAGGTACGCGGCGAGGACGCGTTCGACCCCGCCGCGGTGCACGCCTGGCTGGCCGGACGGGTGCCCGGACTCGGCGACGTGCCGCCTGAGGTCCGCCAGTTCCCCGGCGGTGCCTCGAATCTCACGTACCTGCTGACCTATCCGGACCGGGAGCTGATCCTTCGTCGCCCGCCGCTGGGGCACAAGGCGGCGTCCGCGCACGACATGCGCCGCGAGTTCCGGGTCCAGCAGGCGTTGCGGCCGGTCTTCCCCTACGTGCCCGAGGTCCTCGCCTTCTGTGACGACGAATCCGTGCTCGGCGGCGACTTCTACGTGATGGAACGCCTCGAAGGCCTGATCCTGCGCGGAGACCTGCCCGCCGGTTTCGCGTTGCCGCCGGAGAGCGCGCGCGAGCTGTGCGGCAAGGTCGTCGACAGGCTGGTGGAGCTGCACGCCGTCGACGTCGAAGCCGCCGGGCTGGCCGACCTCGGCAAGGGAGCCGGGTACGTCGAGCGGCAGGTGCGCGGCTGGTCGGAGCGGTTCCTCAAGGCGCGCACGGAGAACGTCCCGGACTGCGCCGAGGTGATGGCGTGGCTGAAGGAGAACCAGCCGTCCGAGGTCAAGATCTGCCTGATCCACAACGACTACCGGCTCGACAACCTGGTGCTCGACGACGACCTCGGCATCATCGGCGTCCTCGACTGGGAGATGGCCACCCTCGGCGATCCGCTGATGGAACTCGGCAGCACCCTCGCGTACTGGGTGCAGGACGACGATGACGACGTCATGAAGCTCAGCCGCCGTCAGCCGACGCACGTGCCGGGGATGTACACGCGCGAGGAATTCGTCCGGCGGTACGCGGAGCGATCCGGTCTCGCGATCGGCGACTGGACGTTCTACGAGGTGTACGGCCTGTTCCGGCTCGCGGTGGTGATCCAGCAGATCTACTACCGGTTCCACGCGGGACAGACGACCAAGCCGGCGCTGAAGGATCTCTGGCGGTTCGTCGGCTATCTGGACGGGCGCTGCCGCCGGATCATCGCGGAAGGGCGGGCGTAGATGGGCGCGATCTACCTGGTCCGGCACGGGCAGGCGTCGTTCGGCGCGGAGAACTACGACCAGCTCTCGCCGCGCGGCTTCGAACAGTCCACTGTGGTCGGTGAGGAACTGCTGCGACGCGGCGTCGACTTCACTCAAGCGCGAGCGGGTTCCCTTGCCCGTCAACGGGACACGGCCGCGACGGCGTTGAAGGTGCTCGGCTCCGGGATCGCCGTCGTCGAGGACGAGCGCTGGAACGAGTACGACCACGTCGACATCGCGAAGCATCACGCGGATGGTGCGCGACAGAACGATTCACGGGCGTATCAGTCCGCTTTGGACGGTGCCTTGAGCGCCTGGGTCGAGGCGGGAGCTTCCGGTCCGTGCGCCGAGACCTGGCCTCGGTTCTTGGACCGGGTCAGAGGCGCGCTGGCGGATGTCGTGGCGTCGCTGGGCAAGGGCGAGCACGCCGTCGTCTTCAGCTCCGGCGGCGTGATCGCGACGGTCTGCGGTGCGCTCATGGGCACGCCCGAAGCGGGACTGCTGAAGCTGAACCGGGTCACCGTCAACGCGGGCATCACGAAACTGGTGTCCGGCCGCGGCGGGGTGACCTTGTTGTCGTTCAACGAACATCCGCATTTCGAGGCGGAAGCCGCGAAACTGCTCACCTACCGCTAGGAGACACGCGATGGCGTTCGGCGAGGTCACGGTCATCCCGGTCAACGGGCACGGCCCCGAGGACGTCGTGGTCGACGACCAGGGGCGGATCTACACCGGTGTCGACGACGGGCGGATCCTGCGGCTCTCTCCGGACGGCAAGCGCATCGACGTCCTCGGCGACACCGGCGGCCGGCCGCTGGGGCTGGAGTTCTTCGGTGACGACCTCCTGATCTGCGACGCCAAGGCCGGGCTTTTGACGATGCCGCTCGCGGGCGGTGCGATGACCACGCTGGCGACGTCGGCGGTCGGGCTGGACTTCGTGTTCTGCAACAACGCGGCCGTGGCCGCCGACGGGACCGTGTACTTCACCGACTCGTCACGGCGTTTCGGCATCGAGAAGTGGCGCGACGACCTGATCGAGCAGACCGGCGGCGGCCGGTTGCTGCGCCGGACCCCTGACGGGAAGATCGACCAGCTCGCCGACGGTTTCCAGTTCGCCAACGGCGTCGCGCTCCCGCCCGACGAGTCCTATGTGGCCGTTGCCGAGACCGGTGCCTACCGGGTCTCGCGCGTGTGGCTCACGGGCGAGAAGGCGGGCACGCGGGACTATCTCGTCGACGATCTGTGGGGCTACCCCGACAACATCTCGACCGGCAGCGACGGGCTGATCTGGATCACCGTGGCCAGCCCGAAGGTGCCCGCGCTTTCCTTGGTGCAGAAGCTCCCCGCGCCGCTGCGGGCCGGTGTCCGGGCGCTGCCGACGGCCCTGCAGCCCGCGCCCGCGCGCGAATGCGGCGTGCGCGGGGTGACCCCGGACGGCAAGCAGGTCCACGAACTGCGCGGGGAGATCGACGGGTTCCACGTGCTCGTCGGGGTCCGCGAGCGGGCCGGGAACCTCTACTTCGGTTCCCTGGAGGACAACGCGATCGCCGTCACGTCAGTCTAGGCTCAGTCGATACAGAACTCGTTGCCCTCGGGGTCCTGCATCACGATGAATCCGAGGCTCAGCGGCTGCTCGGGCTCGAAGCGCTTCACTCGCTTCGCGCCCAGGGCGACGAGCCGTTCGCATTCGACTTCGAACGCCGCCATGCGCTCGTCTCCTTCGAGGCCGGGTGCGGCACGGATGTCGAGGTGGACGCGGTTCTTGGCGATCTTGTCCTCCGGTACCTGCTGGAAGAAGATCCTCGGCCCCACGCCGTCCGGGTCTTCGAGGGCGGAGCGGGTGTTGCGCTGATCTTCGGGAACGCCGACGCGCTCGAGGAACTCGTCCCAAGCGTCCAGCGGGTCGGTGCCCTCGGGGACCTCGACCCCGGGCGGGCCGGGGTGGACGTAGCCCAGGGCGTCGCGCCAGAAGATGGACAGGGCCTTCGGGTCGCGGGCGTCGAAGCTGACCTGGAATTCGCGGCTCTTGCGGTTCATGGGGCCACCCTGACACACCTAGCGGACAGGATCGGTCCGCTATCTCTGGCAGTCTGAAGGTATGAAGGACGAGCGGGGTACGACCGAGCGGGTGCTCACCCTGCTCGGGCTGCTCCAGCAGCGCGCGTTGTGGACCGGACCAGAGTTGGGTGCCCGCCTCGGCGTCACCCCGCGCACGATCCGGCGCGACGTCGAGCGGCTGCGCGCGCTCGGCTATCCGGTGCAGGCCGGCAACGGCGTCGGTGGCGGCTACCAGCTCGGCCCCGGCCACGACATGCCGCCACTGTTGCTGGACGACGAGGAGGCGATCGCCACCGCGGTCTCGCTGCTCGCCGGCGCGGGCAGCGGTGAGGCCACGCTCCGGGCGCTGACGAAACTCGACCGGGTACTCCCGGCCAGGCTGCGGCACGAGGTGCGCGCGCTGTCCGGCTCGGTGGTCGCCTTCGACGGCAGCCGCGCGCCGATCGACCCCGACGTACTCATGACGCTGGCCCGCGCTTGCCGCGACGAGGTCGAAGCGGGCTTCTCGTATCCGTCCTCTTCCGGCTTCTCGCTGCGCAGGGTCGAGCCGTACCGCTTGGTCGCCTCTGGACCGCGCTGGTATTTGTTGGCTTTCGACCTCGACCGCGACGACTGGCGCACTTTCCGCGTCGACAAGATGACCGAGGTTTCCGCGCGGTCGTGGCGTTTCCGTCCGCGTCCCGCGCCCGACGCGGCGGCCTATGTCCAGGAGAACGTGGCCAGCCGTGTCTATCGGCATCAGGCGCGTTTTCTGGTGCACGCGCCCGCTTCGGTCGTGCGGGCGCAGATTCCGGCCTCGGCGGCGGTGGTTCGCTCGCGTGGACGTTCGCGGTGCGAGGTTTTGAGCGGGGCCGGGGAGCTGGATTTCCTGCTGATGCATGTGGTGTTGCTGGGACATTCGTTCGAGGTGATCGAGCCGGTGGAGCTGGGGGAGCGGTGCCGGGTCCTGGCCGACCGGTTGCTGAAGGCCTCTGGCTCACCGCATTTAGAGGACTAATTGCGGGACGTCGGTCGTGTCTCGAGCGCCCCGCTACGCTCGCGTGAAGCATTTAGAGGACTAATTGCGGCGCGCGGAGCGTTGCGAGAGAACTCGGGCCTTTGCTATGGGGGTGTGAGTGGCGACACGCAATTAGTCGACTAAATGTGGTGAGGATGCCGGGTCCCGAGCGTCCTGCCAAGGACGCTCACCGTCTCGGACGCGGCGCTCGGGACGGTCTCCCGTAACCACACCACGCTCGCGTGAAGCATTTAGAGGACTAATTGCGGTGTCACTCGAAAGTGGCGAATGCGCGGGGTTTGTGGTGACTTAAAATTACGAACACGTGTTCGATTTTCAGGTGTATTCTGGAGAGGTGTCCGAGACCTTCCTCCCTGAACTCCCGCAGGAGTTGTGGCGTGCAGGCAAGCTGGAGCTTGCCCATGGCGTGCAGCAGTTCTTACAGGTGATGCGGGTGGCGTCCGCCGGGCTGGGGCGATACCTGGCGGAGGTGGAGTCGCGGGGCGCGAAAGATTTGTTCGGCTATGGCAGCACGATCACGTGGTTTGCCGATGTGGCAGGGCTTTCCTTCAAGGAAGCGCGGCCGGTGGTGAATCAGGCGATCGCATTGAATCCGACCCGCGCTCTCGATGGGAGTGGGGTTCCGGCTGCCGCACCCACCACCGCGGCTGCGGCCGCCGAAGGGCTGGTCGGGGCTGAGCGGATCCAGCAGATCCTGGAGATTCTCGCGAAACTTCCTGCTGACGCGTCGGTTGAGGATCGGGAGAGTGCGGAGAAGATCCTCGGCAACCTGGCCCGGGAGGCGGGTCCCCGACAGTTGGCGGACGCGGAGGCGAACCTTCTCGCCTGGCTCGACCCCGACGGCAACGAACCCAAGGACCCAGAGCCGAAGCAGCCGCGTCGCGAGGTCACCCTGGAGCGCCGTCGGGACGGGTTCTGGAAGCTGACCGGTTTGCTCGATGACGAGCTCGGTGCCCGGACCGCCGCCGCACTCGAGGCCTATGCGAAACCTCGCCCGGTCGATGAGTTCGGCCAGGCCGATCTGCGCATGAAATGCGAACGCCAGGGCGATGCGTGGGCCGAGTTGCTCGATCTGGCCATCGCGTGCCCGGATCAACCCGGGACGAGCGGGTATCGGACCTTGGTGCACGTCACCATCGGCCTGGAAGAGCTGAAGACCGGGATCGGGAAAGCCTGCCTGGACTTCGTCGGAACGATGACCGCCCGCGAAGCACGGATGGCCGCCTGCGACTGCCTGATGCTCCCGGTCGTGCTCAACGCCGCCGGGGAACCTCTCGACGTGGGGCGCCTGAGACGGTTCGTCACCCCAGGCCAACGCCGAGCGCTCAACATCCGCGATCGTGGCTGCGCGTTCCCCGGGTGTCATCGAAGACCCAAGAATTGTCACGCCCACCACATTCAGCACTGGGCAGACGGCGGACCCACAGACCTCCGCAACCTCGTGCTCCTCTGTTCCTTCCATCACCGGCTGATCCACCATGGCGATTGGCAAGTCCGCATGGCGGCCGACGGGCTCCCGGAGTTCATCCCACCCCAGTATCTGGACCCGCTACGAAGATCCCGGCGCAACACCCACGCATGACCCGGGGAGCCCGCCAGCCAGCACCGGCGACGGGCCCCTCGGCATGCCCACAGACCGCACAGAAGCTCAACCGCCGCCTCGGTCAAGTGGGTCGTGAGTGTTTTGGGTCGTTAGGGCCAACCGTGTCTTAGGCACCTACGGACGGGCGGTTTCGCGTGACGGAAGGGACGACACTCGTGATCAGACGGACGACACTCGTGATCGGAGGGACAGGACCCGGCTGCGCGCATGTGCCGTCCGACCAGCCACGCGAAACCACCGCCTCGGTCAGGTGGGTCGTGAGTGAAAAGTGTCGTTAGAACGACCCAAAACACTCACGACCACCATGCGCGGGATCGGTTACTGGGGGACCGGTGCCGCGTCCTATCCGACCGGTTGCTGGAGGCTTCTGGTCACCGCATTTAGAGGACTGATTGCGGGACGTCGGTCGTGTCTCGAGCGCCACGCCCGGGACGGTCACCGTCTCGAACGTGGCGCTCGGGACGGTCTCCTGCGGCCGGTCGGTGGCGGCGAGCCAGCGCACCGCGCGCAATTGGCCGTCGCCGTTGTCGGACAAGCCCACGATGTCGCCGCGGGCGTTGATGCCGTTGGCCTTGGTCCGGTGCGTCCGGTTCGTCCATTGCCCGCCGGGCAGGGGCGGCAGCACGGTCACGGTGCCGTCCGGGGCCCAGCGCAGCGCCTGACCCGGGAGTCCGGCGACGCTGGATTCCCCGCACCACGTGAACCCCTCCCCGATTCGCCCGAGTGCGCCGCTCACCGGAGTATGGCGAAACCCGGTCAGCGGCCGGAACCGCCGATCGGACGTGGGGATCAGGTCATCGGCCGGTCCAGCGCGGCGACCGCCCGGCCGTCCAGGCCGCGTAAAACTCCCCATGGTCCTTGGCGGTCATCAGCAAGGCCTGTGTGATCGCTTCGAGTTCGATGGAACTACCCAGGTCCATGTCCAGTTCGCGCGTCAGCAGCACCTTCGTCGTCCCGTACGCCAGCGCCGGACCGTCGGCCAACCGCCGTGCCAACGAAGTAGCCTCAGACAGCAGCGAGGAATCCGGGACGACCTGGGAAGCCAGCCCGATGGCCTCGGCCCGAGCGGCGTCGATCTTGTCGCCCAGCATCAGCAGTTCCGTCGCCCGGCCCAGGCCGACCAGCCGCGGCAGCAGGTAGGCCGAGCCCATGTCCGCGCCCGCCAGGCCGACCTTCGTGAAGAGGAAAGCGAACTTCGCCGACGACGCCAGCAACCGGAAGTCGCTGGCCAGCGCGATCACGGAACCGGCGCCCGCCGCGACACCGTTCACCGCGGCGATCACCGGGATGGGGCATTCCCGCAGCGCCTTCACCACCGCGCCGGTCATGCGGGTGAATTCGAGCAGTTCCGCGGAGTCCATTTTCTGGAGTTCGCCGATGATCTCCTCGACGTCGCCGCCGGAGCAGAATCCGCGCCCGCGGCCGGTGATGACCAGTACCCGGACATCGCCGCGGTGCGGCAATTCGGCCAGGAGGTCGCGGAGGTCCGCGTAGATGTCGAAGGTGAGCGCATTCAGCTTTTCGGGGCGGTCCAAGGTGACCGTGGCGACACCATCGTCCACAGTGAACTCGAAATGTTCCCACTTCGCCGTGATCGGCGGCGTGGCGCGGAACGGGCTCATGACTGGATCCCACCTCCATCGAGGACGAGTGTCTGTCCGTTGATCGCGGCGGCTTCGGCCGCGGCGAAGAAGGTCACCGCGTGGGCGACCTCGTCGGGTTCGAGCAGGCGCCCGAGCGGGGACGCGGCGGCGAGGGCGGCTTCCGCACCTGCCTCGTCGCGACCGGTCCGTTCCTGGATCCGGGCCACCGAGGCGGCCGTCATGTCGGTGCGCACGAAGGCCGGGCAGACGGCGTTCGCGGTGACGCCGGTGCCGACGACCTCGGCGGCGGTCGCGCGCATCAGGCCGACGGCGGCGTGTTTCGACGCGGTGTATCCGGCCGTGTAGCGGTAGCCGATGTGCGACGCCGTCGAGGCGACGGTGACGATCCTGCCGGTGTCCCGCGATCGCATGCCGGGCAGAACCGCCCGTGTACACAGGAAAGCGCCGGTCGCGTTGACCTCGATCTGGGTCCGCCACTGCTCCAGCGACGTCTTCGCCAGCGGCGCGCTCGCGGAGATCCCGGCGTTGTTCACCAGCACGTCCACCGGGCCGAGACCGTCGAAGTACCGCGCGACGGCGTCCTCGTCGGTGACGTCGCAGTCGGCCCGTCCCGGGGCGTGCACCTTGTCCCCGGCGGCCTGGAACCGGGCGGCGATGGCCGCGCCGATCCCGCGTGTCCCGCCGGTGACGACGACGATCCTGCTCACTCTGCCTCCACCCGGCGCAAGGCGCGCCGATCGAGCTTTCCGTTGGCGGTGCGGGGGAGTTCGGTCACGAACACCACCTCGCGCGGATACTTGTGCTTCGCCAGATGCGCCCGCGCGTGATCCTTCAGTTCTTCGGCGGTCACCGAAGCGCCCTCCGCCAGCACGACGCAGGCGCGCGGGACCACCAGACCGTCGACGGTCGCGCCCAGCACCGCGCAGTCGACGACGGCGGGATGGCCGATGAGGCAGTCTTCGATCTCGCTCGGCGCGACGAACACACCGGACACCTTCAGCAGGTCGTCGGCGCGGCCGTGATGGTGGAAGAAGCCGTCGGTGTCGCGGCTGAACAGGTCGCCGGTGCGCAGGGTGTCGCCGTGGAACGTCCGCGCGGTCTTCTCCGCGTCGCCGTAGTACTCGCGCGCGACGGTCGGGCCGGTGACCTCCAGCGTGCCGATCTCGCCGTCCGGCAACGGATCGCCGCTCTCGTCCAGGATCCGCGCGGTGTAGCCGGGGACCTCGCGGCCGAGACTGCCGACCCGCTGCGCACCGGGCACATTGGACAGATAGATGTGGTACGCCTCGGACGACCCGATGCCGTCGATCACCGGGACACCGAACAGGCTGTCCCATTTGCGATGCAGCTCGGAAGGCAACGCCTCGCCCGCCGACGTCGCCAGCCGCAGCGAACTCATGTCCACTTCCGCCGCCGAAGGATGGGCGATCATCGCGCTCATCATGGTCGGCACGTTGACCAGGACCGTCGGCCGGTAGCGCTCGATCAGCGAGAAGAGCAGGTCGGCGGTGCTGCGCTGCGGGAACACGATCCCGGACGCGCCGACGCCGAACGGGAACAACGCGGTCAGATCCCGCGCGTAGCCGAAGAACAGCTTCGGCACGGCGAGCACGCGGTCGTCTTCGCGGAGACCGAGGACACCGAGCGCGTACCGGTCGAAGCTTTCCAGCGCGCTGCGTGCCGGATGCACGCAGGCCTTGGGGGATCCGGTGCTCCCGGTGGTGAACTTCCAGATCGCGACGTCGTCCAAAGTGGTCGGCGCGGCCTCCAGTTCGGCGGCCGCCGACGCCACCAGCGACGTGAACGAGTGTTCACCGGGCGCCAGGTCGACGTCGCCGACCACCAGCAGGTTCCGCGCCCCGGCCTCGCGCAGCGCGGGCAGGGTCGAGCCGTCCGCGATGACGACGACGGCCTCGGTGTACTTCAAGTAGTACGCGTAATCCTTGGGCTGCAGGAACGAATAGACCTCGGCGGTGACCGCGCCGATCTTCTGCGCCGCGTACCAGACGGCCACGAACTCGACGCTGTCGTTCAGCGCCAGCAAGACTCGCTGTCCACTTCGGACACCGAGGTCGCGCAGCACGTTCCCGGCGCGGTTCACCAGCGCGGCCAGGTCCGCGTACGTGACTTCCTCGTCGCCGCACAGCAACGCCGTGCGCTCGCCGGGGAGGCGGTCGACGAAATGGGTCGCCAGATTGAAGGTCATGCCAGCTCCCGGATCGCTTCGACCAGGATGTCGGTGAGCACCGAGAAGGTCTTCTCGCCTTCCTCCGCGGTCGCCTGGGCGGGGGTCCCGCAGTAGGCCTCGGTCATCCCGGCCGAGGTGAAGTCCGTGACCCCGCCGCGCGCAAGGTCGACGTGGACCGCGGGCAGGTCGCGCTGGACGGCGGCGTCGACGAGTTCCGGCCGGTCGGCGAGCACCAGCGACGTCTCGTACTGCCCGGCGTGGCACTCACCGGAGCGGAACTCGTCGGTGAGCCGGGCCGCGTACCGGCGGCGGACCAGGTCGACGAAGCCGACGCCCGCGGTCTCCGCCACCCGCCGCAGCACCGCCAGCTGCGCGGGTTCGAAATGATTGTTGACCAGCAGGATCCGGGTGAATCCCTGCTCGGCGAGCGCGCCGCAGATGTCGGTGAGCAGCGCGTGCAGCGTCTCCTCGCCGATCGAGATCCCGCCCGCGAACCCGGCCGCGAACCGGGTCACGCCGTAGGGCACCTCGGGCAGGATCAGGACGCGAACGCCGGGATCGCCGGCCAGCCGCGCGGCGGCGCGTTCGCACATCCCGCGTGAGATCAGGGGATCGGTGCCCAGCGGCGCGTGCGGCCCGTGCGGTTCGACGGCGCCCACCGGCAGGAGCAGCACGGGAACGCGCGCGTCGGACGCGAGTGCGGCCACCTGAGGCGAGCTCAAATCCGCGAAGTACGTCACTCGAATCAAGCTACACCGCAGCGGCCTGAGGTGTATAGAGTTGCGCGCATGCCCGAATCCGCCACGCCCCACGGCGACCCGGCTCCCCAAGAGCTGGTGATGACGCTGCTCGGCACCTACGTGTCGCCGCGCGAGAGCCGCCGTGTCTGGTCCGGCGGCCTGGTCGCCGTGCTCGCCGGGCTCGGCTTCTCCGACGGCGCCGCGCGGATCGCGCTGGCCCGGCTCGCCCGCCGCGACCTGCTCGCGAGGCACAAGGCGGGCAGGCTCGTCCACTACTCGCTGACCCGCCGCACGATCGCCCTGCTGGAGGACGGCGACCGCCGGATCTTCTCCCTCGGCCGCCGCGAACGCGAGGTCGGGGAGTGGACGGTGCTGTGGCAGAGCATCCCGGAAAGCCGCCGCCAGGCGCGGGAACGGCTCGTGCGACGGCTGCGCTTCCTCGGTTTCGGCCCGGTGCAGGACGGCACCTGGATCGCCCCGCACGACCGCGAGGCCGAGGTGCTCGCCCTGCTGGCCGAACTCGACGTCTCCGAACACGCCGGGCTGATGCTCGGCAGACCGTCGGCCGCGCTCGACGTCCGGCGGTTCGCCGGCCGGGCCTGGAACCTCGACGGCCTCGCCGCGCGTTACGACGCGTTCGTCCGAGATTTCGGCGGATATTCAGGCGACCTGCCTGACGCCGAGGCGTTCCAGGTCCGAACCTGGCTGACGCACACCTTCCGCGCCTTCCCGTCGCTCGATCCGGAACTCCCGGTCGAGCTGGTGCCCGCTCCGCCGAGCCGGGCGGCCGCGGTCGAGCTTTTCCACGATCTTTACCAGGCGCTGGCCCCGGCGTCCCAGCGCCATTTCGATGGAGTGACAGAATCATGAACGACGACACCCAGGCCGCATTGAGTTACACGTCCTACCTTTCGCTGGACGAATTGCTCGACGCGCAGCATCCCCGGTCCGACGAACACGATGAACTGCTCTTCATCGTGATCCACCAAGTGTATGAACTTTGGTTCAAACAAGTTCTCCACGAGGCGCTTTACCTGCAGGAGCAACTCGAAGCGGGTAACACCGCTCACGCCACCCGCACGCTGAGGCGAATCCTGACTATCTTCAAGGTGGTGGTCGCGCAGATCGATGTGCTCGAGACGATGACTCCGAGCCAGTTCACCAGTTTCCGCGCGCGACTCGACGCTTCGAGCGGGTTCCAGTCGGCTCAGTTCCGCGTGCTGGAGGCCGTCCTCGGCCGCCGGGACGAGCGGGTGTTCGCGCATTACCCCGAAGGCGGTGATCAGCGTGCGCAGATCGCGGACGCGATGTCACGGCCGTCGCTGTTCGATTCCTTCACCACCTACCTCGCGGTGAAGGGGTACGACGTCCCGACCGGGCGCGATGTCACCAAGCCACTCGAACCCTCTCCGGCGCTTCAAGAGGTTCTGTTGCGGGTCTACCGCGATGACACCGGGCCGTCAGTGGTGGCGGAGCACCTGGTCGATCTGGACGAAGGGATGCAGGAGTGGCGGTATCGGCACGTGAAGATGGTCGAGCGCACCATCGGAGACAAGACCGGGACGGGGGGTTCGTCGGGCGCGCACTACCTGCGTACGACGCTTTTCTCCCCGATGTTCCCGGACCTCTGGGCGGTGCGGAGCAGGCTGTGACGACTCTCGAGGAACTCCGCCGCGACCCCAACGCGCTCGCGGCGCACTACACGGAATTCGGTGTGGCGGACCGGATCCTGTTGACGGGGCACTCGCACCAGGCATGGCCCGACGTCGCGCGGGAAGGTCTTCTCGAAGCCTTCGCCGACGCGGCCGAAGAGGTTGACACCAAGTGGGACCGCGCGTTCGCGAAGGCCGACGAGATGCGGGCCGGGTTCCGGGCGCTGCTCGGTGACCCGCACGGCGGCATCGCGCTCGGCGCCAGCACACACGATCTGGTGATCCGGTTCCTGTCGGCGATGGACCTCCCGCGTCGCCCGCGGCTGGTGACCACGGACGGCGAGTTCCACACCCTGCGCCGCCAGCTGGGCAGGCTGGCCGAGGAGGGTGTCGAGGTCGTTCGCGTCCCCGCGTCGCCGGTCAGCACGCTGGCCGAACGCGTCGCGGCCGAGGTCACCGAGGACACCGCCGCCGTGCTCGTCTCGGCGGTGCTGTTCGAGACCTCCCGGCTCGTGCCGGGGCTGGCGCACCTCGCCGACGTCTGCCTTTCGAAGTCGGTGAACCTCGTCGTCGACGCCTATCACGCGCTGGGCGTCGTCCCGTTCTCGCTGCACGACCTCGGGCTCACCAACGCCTGGGTGCTCGGCGGCGGCTACAAGTACCTCCAGCTCGGCGAGGGCAACTGCTTCCTGCGGATGCCGGCGCACGCGCAGGAACTGCGCCCGGTCGTCACCGGCTGGTACGCCGAATTCGGCGCGCTCGCGGACGAGCGCCGACCCGGTCAGGTCGCCTACGCGTCCGGATCGGACAGGTTCGCCGGGGCGACCTACGACCCGACGAGTCACTACCGGGGCGCCCGCGTCTTCCGGTTCTTCGCCGAACAGGGCCTCACGCCCGAGTTCCTGCGGGAGGTGTCGCGGCACCAGGTCGGTTTCCTCGCCGAGGGCTTCGACGAGCTCGGCCTGCCCGAAGACGTCATCACCCGGGACCGGGAGACCCCGCTGGACCGCATCGGCGGCTTCCTGTCGCTGAAGTGCGCCGACGCCGGTGCGCTGCAAGCCGCCCTCGCCGAACGCGGCGTCCGGACCGACAGCCGCGGCGCGTACCTGAGGTTCGGCCCGGCGCCGTATCTGTCGGACAGTCAACTCGGCTCCGCGCTCCACATCCTCCGAGAGGTCGTCAACGGCTGAGACTCCTCGCCCCCGGCTTGGCGAACGGACCGGGGCGATCTAGGTTTGCGGATGTGGCACCGTCGCCGCCGGATGACCTTCGTGCGGGGGCTGTGCCTGTTCCAGGAACTTCGCACGTGAGCCACAAGCAGCGTGCACTCCATGACAAGGAGTCACCACAGTGACCGAAGTGTTCGGCCAAGGTACCGGCCATGAACAGGTCGTCTTCTGCCAGGACCAGGCCACCGGCCTGAAGGCCATCATCGGGATCTATTCGACGGCGCTCGGGCCGTCGCTGGGCGGGACCCGGTTCTACCCGTACGAGTCCGAGGACGCCGCGCTCGCGGACGTCCTCGCGCTGTCGAAGGGGATGGCGTACAAGAACGCGCTCGCCGGACTCGACCTCGGTGGCGGCAAGGCCGTCATCATCGGCGACCCCCACAAGCACAAGACCGAAGCGCTGCTTCGCGCCTTCGGCCGGTTCGTCCAGTCGCTGGGCGGCCGCTACATCACCGCCTGCGACGTGGGCACCTACGTGCAGGACATGGACGTCGTCGCCCGGGAATCGGAGTTCGTCACCGGCCGTTCGCCGGAGAACGGCGGCGCGGGCGACTCCTCGGTGCTCACCGCTTTCGGCACCTACCAGGGCATGCGCGCCTCCGCGGACGCCGTCTGGGGTGTTCCGGACCTCGCGGGCCGCAAGGTCGGCGTCGCCGGGGTCGGCAAGGTCGGGCACATCCTCGTCGGGCATCTGATCGAGGCGGGGGCGCAGGTGGTCATCACCGACGTCTCGCCCGCGGCGATCGAGCGCACCCGCGCGGCGTACCCGGGCGTCGAGGTCGTCGAAGACCTCGACGCGCTGATCCGCACCGAGCTCGACGTCTTCGCGCCGTGCGCGCTGGGCGGGGTGCTCACCGACGAGACGGTCGGCCTGCTCCGCACCAAGATCGTCTGCGGCGCGGCCAACAACCAGCTCGCGCACCCCGGCGTCGACAAGCAGCTCGACGACCGCGGCATCCTCTTCGCGCCCGACTACCTGGTCAACGCCGGTGGCGTGATCCAGGTCGACGACGAGCGGCACGGCTTCGACTTCGCGCGGGCGAAGCGCAAGACGACGGCCATCTTCGACACCACCAAGGCGGTGTTCGCGCTGGCCAAGGCCGACGGGGTCCCGCCGGCGACGGCGGCCGACCGGCTGGCCGAGCGCCGGATGACCGAGGTCGGCGGACTGCGGTCGATCCTGACCGTGTAGCCCCCGGAACGAGACAACGGGGCCTTTCTCGCGTGATCCGCGAGGAAGGCCCCGTTGGTTTCACGGGTTGTCCGGCTCAGCCGCTCTTGCGACGGAAGGTGCGCTTGTTCGCGGCCGGGCCGTGCGCGTGCAGGTTCTTCCCGCCGCCGTTCTCGTGGGCCGATCCGGAGCGGGCCTGAGCCTGCTTGCGCTCCAGGGCCTCACGGAACTTGCGCTTCGTGTCGTCCTCTTCGCCATCCGCTGGGGACGGTGCCGGTTCAGTCATTGCTACCTCCGAGGTGACGACGTGTGACCACGTCAGCCTGTCAGGAACGGAACGGCTTGGCGAGTCGATTTACGTCACCTGGGCGGCGCGGGCAGCTGGACCGGGCCGCCGAACTGGATCCGGTTCCGCAGCAGGGGCCGCCAGCAGTGGTCGCACAGCAGGATCGGCTTCAGCCGGTTGCCGCAGTCCACGTGGTCCAGCGTGATGTCGGATGCCTGTCCCGGCACCTCGAAGCCCCGTGACCACTCGGCGATGAAGGCCAGCGCGGGGAAGAACGCGAGGCCTTTCGCGGTCAGCCGGTAGTCGTGCGCGTCGGTGCGGGTCTTCGCGATCCCGGTCCGCAGCACGCCGACCTCGACGAGTTTCGACAGCCGCCCGGAAAGCACGCTCGGCCCGATGCCGAGTTCGCGTTCGAACTCCGAGAAGTGCCGTGCCCCGAGCAGCGCGCTCACGACCAGCCCCGTCGACCAGCGGTCGCCGAGGAGTTCCATCGTGTCCGGGAAGAACATCAGCGGATCGCCCGCGAGGGACTCGGCGTCCTTGCGGCGGAAGCGTTTCGTGGCGGTCGCTTCGACGACGCCGGTGTCGTCGAGCCGTCGCGCGCGGACGTCGCGGGCGTCGACCCGGCGTTCGCAGCCGGCGCAGCCGAGCGGTGCCGAGGTGGCCAGTTCGCAGTCGAGGTGGATCAGCGTCGGCAGCACGGCACGCCGCCCCTCGACCCATTCCCGTTCCCACGCCCAGATCGAGATCAGCAGCGGCCACAGTTCGAGGCCGCGTTCGGTGAGCCGGTACTCGTGCCGGGTGCGGCGCGCGTCCCGGTACGGCGTGCGGACGAGCATGCCCGCGTCGACCATTTCGCGCAGCCGTCCGGACAGCGCGGTGGGGGAGATGCCGAGCCGTAGCCGGAGTTCCTCGTAACGGCGGAAGCGCAGGAAAAGGCTCTGCAGGATCAGCAGGGTCCACTGATCGCCGAGCAGTTCGAGTGCCCGGCGCAGCGGATCGCCCGCCGGCCTGACGCGGTGCGCGGTCGCCTCTGTCACGTACGTGCCTCTCTGATGGTGTCGCTGTCAGCGTACTACTGGCTACAGCAAAAGAAGCCTATTGACAGCTGACTACAGAAATCATAGTGTCTCAGCCAATCGGTCAACACGAACCAACCTGGGGAGTACCGATGACGAGCACCTCCGAGCAACCGATCCTGGTGGCGGCCACCACCGGTGAACCCGAGGTCAACCCGTACCTGATGGGCGTCTACGCCCCGGTCGGCGAAGAGATCGACGCGAGCGATCTCGAGGTCATCGGTCAGATCCCCGCCGACCTCAACGGCGTGTACCTGCGCAACGGGCCCAATCCCCGGTTCGAGCCGGAGGGCCGCTACCACTGGTTCGACGGCGACGGCATGATCCACGCCGTCCACCTGGAGAACGGCAAGGCCCGCTACCGCAACCGCTGGGTCCGCACCAAGGCGTTCGAGGCCGAATCCGAGGCGGGCAAGGCGCTCTGGAAGGGCGTCATGGAGTCGCCGAGGGGCAACCCGTTCGGCAACACGCACGGGCTGAACGTCAAGGACAGCGCCAACACCGACCTGATCTTCCACCGCGGCCAGGTGCTCTCCACCTGGTACATGTGCGGCACGCCGTACGCGGTCGACCCGCTCTCGCTGGAGACGCTGGGCGCCGAGGACTTCCTCGGCACGCTGGTCGGCGACATGATGGCCCATCCGAAGGTCGACGAGCGCACCGGCGAGATGTTCTGGTTCGACTACGGGCCCCGCCCGCCGTACCTGCGCTACGGCGTGATCAGCGCGGACGGCAAGGTCGCCAGCACGACCGAGATCGAACTCCCCGGCCCGCGCCTGCCGCACGACATGGCGATCACCGAGAACCACGCGATCCTGATGGACCTGCCGCTGATCCAGGACCTGGAGGCGGCGCGCAACGGCAGGCACAGGCTGCGGTTCGACCGGTCGCTGCCGAGCCGGTTCGGGGTGCTTCCTCGCTACGGTAACGGTAGCCAGATCCGCTGGTTCGAAGCCAGCCCGTGCTACATCTACCACGTCGTCAACTCTTGGGAGCAGGGCGAGGAAATCGTCCTCGACGTCTGCCGCGTCCAGCGCCCGCAGCCACGGGCCGACGCGCACACCCCGCTCGCCAAGATGCTTTCGTACCTGCGGCTGGACGCCTCGCTGCACCGCTACCGGTTCAACCTGCGGACCGGACAGTGCCTGGAGAACCAGCTCGACGACGACAACACCGAATTTCCGTCCGTCGACTCGAGGGTGGTCGGCGGCCGGAATCGCTTCTCCTACGCGGTGCACATCTCGCCGGACTCGACGCTCAAGTTCGACGGCCTGGTGTGCTACGACAATCGTGCCGGCACCAAGACCGAACATCGGTTCGGTCCGGGCCGGTGGGGCAGTGAGGCGCCGTTCGCACCCCGCGACGGCGCGGCCGCCGATTCCGATGACGGCTATCTGGTGACTTTTGTCCAGGACGAGCGTGAGGGGCGCTCGGAGCTGGACATCTTCGACGCCGCCGATCTCGCTGCCGGACCCGTGGCCAGGGTCCTGTTGCCCCAGCGTGTCCCGCTCGGTTTTCACGCGACCTGGGTCCGGGCGGACCAGCTGGAACCTTCCTGTAACTGAGTGATCCCCTTCGCGCCCGCCCACCAGAGGGGTGTGGGCAGGCGGCGAAGGGCCGGAAAGCCGCCGTCCGGGTCGCCCCTGCCAGGGGGTGGGGCGACCCGGGCACGGCACCAGAAGGCGGAGCTGGCCGATGACGGTCTTCGTACTGGGCGGGGCCCAGACCGATTTCGCGCGGAACTTCGCGAAAGAGGGCGGCGGGCTCTACGAGATGTTCGCCGAAGTGGTGCCCGACGCCTTGGTGGACGCGCAGGTCGAGACGGGGGACATCGGCGTCGCGCACGTCGCCAACCTGGCCGCCGAGCTGTTCACCGGCCAGGCCCACCTCGGCGGGCTGCTGGTGGCGGCGATCCCCGATCTGGACGGCGTGCCGAGCGTCCGGCACGAGGCCGCGTGCGCCTCGGGCGGGACGGCGGTGCTCGCCGCGAGCGCGGACATCGAGTCCGGCCGGTACCACGTCGCGCTGGTGACCGGGCTGGAACTCATGCGCAACACCGACGCGCGGACCGCGGCGGAGCATCTCGGCTCCGCGGCCTGGGTCGGCGAAGAGGCGCAAACGGCCGAATTCCCTTGGCCCGCCTTGTTCTCCGACGTCGCCGACGTCTACGACTGGCGGTACGGCCTCGATCCCGCGCACCTCGGCCTGTTCGCCAGGAACGCGTTCGCGAACGCCGCGCTCAACCCGATGGCGCAGGCGCGGGACTGGAATTTCCCCGACGGCTCGTTCGACCAGGACGACCGGCTGAACCCCGTCGTGACCGGTGTCCTGCGCAAGAACGACTGCGGCCGCATCTCCGACGGGGCCGCCGCGATCGTGCTCGCCTCACCGGAGTTCGCCGCGGACTGGGCGAAACGCACCGGCCGCGACCTCGCGGAGGTCCCGAGGCTGGCGGGCTTCGGCCACCGGACGGCGCATTTGTCGTTGCGGGGCAAGCTGGATCGCGCCGAAGGACACGAGTACCTCTTCCCGCATCTGCGGGGCGCGGTGGTCGACGCGTACTGGCGCGCGAAGGTCTCCGGCCCCGAGGAGATCGACGTCGTCGAACTGCACGACTGTTTCACCATCACCGCGCTCGTGGCGCTGGAACACCTCGGCGCGGCCCCACCGGGGGCGGCGGGACGGCTGATCGAATCCGGCGGGATCGCGCGGGACGGCGTCCTCCCGGTGAACCCCGGCGGCGGGCTGCTCGGGCTCGGTCACCCGGTCGGCGCGACCGGGGTGCGGATGGTGCACGACGCCGCGCGCCAGGTCGCCGGAACCGCCGGGCCGCTTCAGATCGACGGCGTGCGGAACGTGCTGACCTTGAACGTCGGCGGATCCTTCACGACCGTGGTCGCGATGGTCGTCGCCCGCTGAACCCACCGGCCGCGATACGCCGCCCCGGCGAGCGTCGCTCCGAAGAAGACAGCGGCGGCGACGCCGGTTTCGGGAGTGAATTCCAGTGCCCCCAACGCTCCGACGGTGAATCCCGAATGGACACTCCAGGCGATCAGCGCCGTTCCGAGCGCGGCCGCCACCGTCGTCACCGCGCCGGTGACGAGGACGACCAAGGCCAAGGCGGCCAGCGAAAGGCCATGATGTCGAGCCGAACCGAGGAGACCGGCCACCGAAGCCGCGACGACGACGGAGACACAACCGAACGGGAAACCGAAGCTCTCGGGATTCCTCATCCGCCCAGTCAACCCCGCGTCACCGGGCGTGCCGTCCGCGTGAACGGCTTTCCTACGCCTCCGCCGGGAGTCTTGACCAAATCCTGACGGTCAGACCTTGCGCGCGTGCGTGACGATCGCTTCGGCGATCGCGGGCCACAGCTGCTTCGGCAGTTCGTGGCCCATCCCGGGGAACAGCAGCAGCTCGGCGTCCGGGATCGCCTCCGCGGTAGCCTTCCCGCCGCTGACGTTGATCAGCGGGTCGCTCTCGCCGTGGATGACGAGCGTCGGGACGTGGACCTCGCGCAGTTTCGCGGTGCGGTCACCCGAAGCGACGACGGCGGCGGCCTGGCGCAGCCCGCCCGCCGGATGGTTCGCCCGGTCGTGGTTGCGGGTGGCCTTCATCCGCAGGAACTCCTCGTCGGAGGGGTGCCCGGGCGAGCCCACGAGCTTGAACCACGCGATGCCGTCCTCGATGGCCTGCTCGCGGGTGGCGGCGGGTGGCCGGGTCAGCCCGGCGAGCGCGGCGGGCTCCGGATGCCCGACCGAGGGATCCCCGGTGGTCGACATGATCGAGGTGAGGCTGAGCAGCCGCTCCGGTGAGTCGATCGCGAGCTGCTGGACGATCATCCCGCCCATCGAGGCCCCGACGACGTGCGCGCGCTCGAACCCGAGCGCGTCGAACAACCCGGTGATGTCGGACGCGAGATCCGAGAGCAGGTACGGCGCGGAGGTCAGGTCGCCCGACGCGAGCGCGGCCAGATCCGGCGCGGGGAGGTCGTCCAGATAGGACGAGAGGCCGATGTCGCGGTTGTCGAACCGCACGACGTGGAACCCGCCCTCGGCGAGCAGGTCGCAGAAGCCGATCTCCCAGGTGACCATCTGGGCGCCGAGGCCCATCACCAGGACGAGCGGCGGATCGTCGGGGGAGCCGAAGGCGTCGTACTCGAGTTCGAGGCCGTTCACACGCGCGCGGGGCATGGCCCGATCCTGCCGGAAGCCCCCACTTCAGTACCAGCGGAGTGCGGATACGGTAGCCCGCATGCCGACTTTCTCCGAAGACGCGGGTTCCCGGCCGCGGTCACGCGTGGCTTCCGGACGGCCGGCGGTCACCAAGGGCCGGATCATCGACGCCGCGCTGGAGCTGTCGGCCGAGGCCGGTCTGGAGAACTGGACGCTGCGGCAGCTCGCGGCCGCCGTCGACGCCTACCCCGCGGTGGTCTACCACCACGTCGGCGACCGGGACACCGTCGTCGTCGAGGTGCTGGACCGGGTGGTCGGACAGCTGTCCCTGCCCGACGAGACCCTGCCGTGGCGGGCCTGGTTCACCGAGTTCCTGCCCACCGTGCGGACCGTGCTGCGCCGGTATCCCGGTTCGGCGCGACGGCTGGCCCTGTTCGGGCCGTCGGTCGCCGCCGCCGTGCCGACCATGAACACCGGCATCGGCCGCCTGCTCGCGGCCGGTTTCGGCACCGAGGCGCCGTTCGCCTACAACCTGTTGCTCGCCACCGCCTGTCAGTTCGTCGCGATGGAGGACGACCGCGAGAGCGCGATGGCTCTGCAGCTGGACCGCACCGAGGGCTACGCGGCGTACCGCACCCGCACGGATCTGCCGGGGATGGCGGCGCTGGGCGAGTCGGTCGCGGCGCTGGTCGCCGACCCCGATCTCGCGGCCGGTTACTACGAGCGTCTCTACGGTTACGCGGTCGAACGCTGCCTCGACGGGCTCGAACACCGGCTCAGCCGGTTGGACACACTTGGACGTTTGACAGAGCGCTGACAGTGGATCGGCGTAATGTGGAGGAATACCGGTGCTGGTCACCGGTCCCGAAGCCCCTGGCACCAACCTCCCCCTCGAGGTGCCGGGGGCTTCTCACGTCGCGCGCTGGATCTCGGGGAAGACCTCGCCGACCAGTGTGACCAGCGATTTGCTGAGCAGGACGTGCACCTGGGAGCGATCGAGCGAACCCCGCACGAGCCATTCGCGGCCCGCCGCCTTGACCATCCCGCCGAACGCGCGGACGAGGGCGTTCAGCTCCTGGCCGTGTTCGCTCTCGCGGGAGAGTCCGACCGCTTCGAGCACCCGGTCCGCGGATTCGCGATCGGCCTCTTCCAGGATCCGTTCGACTTCGAGGTCCCGGCCGATGCCTTCCGGCGCGATCGCGGCCAGCCACATCTTCTCCTGGCTGGTGACCATGTCCAGGAACCAGTCGATGGCGACGTCGGCGCGCAGTTCGAGCGGGCCGTCCGGCAGGATCTCGACCGCGAGCCGCGGCACGGTCAGCGCGCGCCGGATGATCTCCAGATAAAGCTCGCGCTTGGTCCCGAAGTAGTGGTTGATCAGACCCCTGGCCACCCCGGCCTCCGCCGCGATGTCCGAAGTGGACACTTCCGAGTACGGGCGATCCCCGAAAAGACGTGCCGCACAGGCGAAGATCTGCTCCTTGCGCTCGTCCGGCTCCAGTCTCCGCCATCTCGGCGTCGGCTCGGTCGTCATACCTTCAATCTTCCCACGATCGATTCAGCCCGGCTGGATGGTCACCGGATCCCTGTGACATATAAAAGCAAAGTGTCAGTTAATCCGGCGTGTACCGTCTGTTGGCCCGCTGGTCTTTACCGTCTTCTTTCAGGTGGCATGCCGTGCGCGCTGTCGGGGCGCGTTTGCCTCCTACCGGCCCGGCCTGGCGAGTAACCCCCCCTAGCTCGCCAGGCCCGGGCCTTCTTCTTGCGCCGGGGAGCGCTCGGCGGGCAAGAGCAGCGTGAACGTCGTCGGCGACGGGCTGGTCAGCCGCAGCCGCCCGCCCTCCGCCTCGGACAGGCTCCGCGCCAGCCTCAGCCCGATCCCATGACCCTCGCGGTCTTCGTCCTGGTCGTCGGTCACGAACGGATCGTGCCCGTCCGGGATGGTGCCCTCGTCGCTCACGTCGATGGCCAGCGCGTCACCGGCGTCGCGGGCGAAGACGGAGACCGTGCCGCGCCCGTGCGCCGCCGCATTGTCCAGCAGGACGGCGAGCACCTGCCGCACGGCCGCGTCCGCCGCCCGCGCCGGCAGCGCCCCACGGCCGCTGATCCGCAGCGCGCGCCCGCGTCCGGCGAGCAGGCCGTGCCAGGTCTGGCGGACCTCCTCGAAGAGCTTGCCCAGGTCGAGCAGCGCGCGCGGGGCCCTGGTCTGCTTGGCCAGCGCCAGCAGGTCGTCGATGGTGCGTTCCAGCCGGTCGGCCGACGCGATGCTGTCGCGGATCGTCGCGTAGGGGTCGCGGTCGGGACTCTCCAGCGCCGCCTCCAGTTGCAGGCGCAACCCGGTCAGCGGAGTCCGCAGCTGGTGGGAGGCGTCGGAGGAGAACGTCCGTTCCCGTTCCAGCGTCTCGCCGATCCGCACGGAGGTGGAGTCGAGCGCATCGGCGACCTGATCGATTTCGCGGACCCCGGTGCGGTTGGCGCGCACGGTGAAGTCGCCCTCGCCGAGTTGTTCGGCGGCGCCCGCGAGATCCTCCAGCGGCCGCGCCAGCCGGGTGGCGATCCGGCGCGCGATCAGCCAGCTGGCCCCGATCGCGATGACGGCGAGCCCGGCCATCTTCAGCCAGGTCAGCCGGATCCGGTCGTCCAGTTCGGACCGCGGATGGGCGGCGCGGACCACGCCGACCAGCGACGGACCACTGAGTACCGGGACGGCCAGGACCACTTCGTCCTCGCGCGTCCCGGTCGCCATGTCGGTGTAGTGCGCTTCGCGGACGTACCGGTCTTCGGCGGGCGGCCCGTCGCCGACCAGGAGCCTGCCGGTCGGGGTGTAGACCGCGACCTTGATCCCGCGGATCCGGTCCGCGTCCGGTTTGACCGGCTTGAGCTCCGGGACCCGGCCGTTGGCGAGGTCGCCGGTCACGTCGAGGACGGCCGTGTCGGCGACCCGTTCGAGGTCGTGAGTCGAGTTGCCCTCGTGGAACCTGGCGACCGCGATGGCCAGCGGCGCCCCGAAGAGGGTGATCGCCAGCACCGCGGCCAGCACGGTGAGGGTGACGATCCGGCGGCGCACGGACAGAGTGTGGCCGACGAGGGGGAGGATCACCCACCCGACGCGATATTTTGCCGTCCGTTGACCTGAGATCAAGGCGATGTTGACCCCGTTCGCTTTACCTTGGGGCCATGCGCCGACGTGCCGCCGTCATGGCAGGCCCGGGGCCCGGATCCGTCCCCCTCGTCCGGTTCGCCGTCCCGGGCGAATGTGTGGCCGTGCTGCCCACCGGAAGTGGTGAATCCCCCGATGGGGTGGCCGGCGTAGGCGTGCTGCTCAGGCGCGGGAACCTCTTCGGTCACCTCACCGTCGGCCAGAACATCCTGCTGGCGGGACGGCTCGCCGGCCGCCGTTCCCCCGAAAGCGTCGTGGAGTTGCTCGCGCTGGTCGGCCTGACCGGACGTGCCGACGTCTATCCGGGCGAGCTGTCGGCGCTGGAAGGGGCGCGGGCCGGGGTCGCCGTCGCACTGGCCGGGGCACCCGAGGTGGTCGTCGCCGACGAACCGGCGGGCGAACTGGACGGGCTCGCCGCCCTCGAACTCATGGATCTGCTGTGCGCCGTCGCGACCCGCGGGACGGCCGTCGTCGTGGCGACCCGTGATCCCGAGATCGCGGCGGCCGCGCACCGGATCGTGAGAGTGGCGTGATCACGCCACTGGTCCGCACCGACGAACTGGCGCACACCTATGGTTCCGGGCTGACCGCGGTGGTCGCCGTGCACGGGGTCAGCTGCGTGATCGGCGCGGAGACCCGCGCGGTGGTGACCGGCAGGGCGGGCGCGGGCAAGACCACGCTGCTGCACCTGCTCGCCGGGATGAAGAAACCGACCGCGGGCACCGTCGACTGGCCCGCGTTCGAGCCGTCGCCGCCGGGCCCCGACCTGATCGGGCTGGTGCTGCAGGACGGCGGGCTGCTGCGCGATCTCGACGTCCGGCTCAACGTCGCCCTGCCGCTGGTCCTCGCGGGCCGGACCGGCACCGCGGTCCGCGACGCCGTCGATGGCGCGCTGGACCTGGTGGGCCTCACCGGCTTCGCCAAGAAGGCGCCTCGCGACCTGACCGGTGAGCAGATCCGGCTGGCCATCCTGGCCAGGGCGCTCGCGCCCGCGCCGAAACTGATCCTCGCCGACGACCCGGCGGGCTGGCTGGACCGGCGAGCGGGGGAGCGGCTGCTCGGCAGGCTCGTGGAGGCCTCGGACCGGCTGGCCGCCGGGCTGCTGGTGGCCACGGCCGAGACGGCCCCGGCCGGGATGTTCGGCGAAAGCTGGGCGATGGTCGACGGGAAGCTGGTGCGGGACCGGTGATCGCGGCGATGGTGTTGTGGGTGGGCGGGATCGCGCGGGTGCGGCCCGTCCGGCTCGGCGTCCCCGCGGCCGGTGCGCTGATCGTGACCACGTTGCTCGCGGCGCACGGCTGGGCCTGGGAACCGGCGCCGCCGTGGGTGCCCGCGACGGTGCTCGTGGTGCTGCTGGCCGCCCCGTCGGAGCGTTCGCTGCGCGGGGAACACGACCTCCTGCGTGCCCGCGGCGCGACCGGCGGGCAGGTCCTCGGACTCGCCGCGGCCGAAGCCGCGGTCGCCGGAGTGGCCGGTGGTCTCGCCGGTGTCGTCGTGTCACTGGCGGGTGGCTTTCTGCCCGGCTCCGGTCTGACGCTTGTCCGGGAAATCGTTCTCTTGCTGCTCGCCGGGGTGCTCGTGGCGGCCGTCGCCGTCCTGCCCTCGGTGGTGCGCGAGTGGTACTTCGTCCCCGCCGACGACGGGCCGCCCTGGTGGTCGCCCTACGGTCTCGACATCATCCTGCTCGCGCTCGCCTTCTTCTGGCCGCTGCTCGGCTGGGCGGGCGGCACCATGTTGCTGTGGCGGCTGGTGGAACTGGGGCTGCGCAAGGGCAAACGGGCGATCGGCGGGGTGATCCGGCCGCTCGTCTCGGGGCTCGCGGGTGTGCTCGCGTTGTCCATTTCGTGGCGGAGCGCGCTGCTGGCGCGGTCGGTGGCGCTGGTCGCGCTGGCGGTGGCGTTCGCGATCTCGTCGGCCCTGACCCGGGACGGCTGCGTCGCGGCCAATGTGGACCGGGTGGTGTCCCTCGTGCTGGCCGCGGCCGCGGCGGGACCGTCGTTCGGGCTGGCGCTCAACGAACGCCGCCGTGACCTGTTGATCGTCAGCACCCTCGGCGGGAAACGCCGTCAGGTGGCGACGTTCATCGCGGGCGACGCGCTGATCGTCGGCGGCGGGGGCCTGATCGCCGGGCATCTGCTGGGCGTGTTGTTCGTCCTGCTCACGCCCGCCGAGTGGGCGGCCTTCCCCCACGGGTACTTCGCGCTGCTGGGAGCGGTGGTGATCGTGTCGTGCGTGGCGGCGTCGGCGCGGATCGCGCAGCTCGCCGCCCGCGACGAGGTCTCGGACCTGCGGGACTACTAACCCTCGAAGGGCTGTTCGAGCCGGTAGCCGTGGCCGCGCAGTGTCGAGATCCTCGGTGCCTGCTCGGGCGTGGGCGCCGATTCGGTCAGTTTCCGCCGCAGTGCCGCGATGTGGACGTCCAGGGTCTTCGTGGAGCCGTACCAGTGCGCGTCCCACACCTCGGACATCAGCGTGTCCCGGCTGACCGCGACGCCCGGCTGCTCGGCCAGCCGGGCGAGCAGGTCGAACTCCTTGGCCCGCAACGAGATCTCTCGCCCGCCGACGCTGACCCGCCGTCCGGCGGTGTCCACCCGCAGATGCCCGATGGCGATCGCGGGCCTGCTCTCCGGCGGTGCCGTCCCGCGCCGCAGGTGCGCGCGCACCCTGGCGAGCAGTTCGCCGAGCCGGATGGGTTTGGTGAGGTAGTCGTCGGCCCCGGCCTCCAGGCCGACGACGACGTCCATCTCCTCCTGCCGGGCGGTCAGGATGACCAGGACCGCGCCGGGGAGCGCCGAGCGCAGCCGACGGCAGACCTCGACCCCGTCCAGATCCGGCAGACCGAGATCGAGCAGGACGAAGTCGATGTCGTCGGCTTCCGCGGCCGCGAGCGCGGTGCGGCCGTCGCGCTGCCAGGAAACCTCGTAGCCGTGCAGACGGAGGGTCGATTCGAGGACGCCGCCGATCGCGTCGTCGTCCTCCACCACCAGCAGTTTCGGCATGCGGGGGAGCTTAACCGTTGAACACTGTTCTTTTCGGCTAAGACGTTACGAACGCCACCCATTCTGTAACGGGGCGCTAACGTTTCCCTGTGTGCCCGCGCCGGTATGTCCACAAAGGACAGATGGCGGCGACGGCCAGGCACAGCCAGGCGAACACGTCGCCGACACGGCCGTACACGGTCTGTGTTCTCGGCTGCACCGGAAGATCCGCGACGAGTGTCTGCTGATCGGTGCGGAAGTAATCGGCGTGCCCGAGAATCCGGCCCTGACCGTCCACGGCTGTGGAATTTCCGTGGGTGGAGTGCCGGAAGAGGGAGTAACCGTTTTCCACCGCGCGGAACGTCGCCTTTTCCGCGTGCAGTGAGCCGAATCCCGGCCAGTCGTTGGCGGGGACGAGCATCAGCGCGGTCTCCTTGTCCGCGGCCTGGCGCATCAACCCGGGGAAATCCGCGTCGTAGCAGATGACCGTCGCGAGCCGTCCGTGCGCCGAATCCGCGGTGGGGACCGTGCCGGGGCCCGGAGTCATCGGTTCCATCGGCGTCGGATGCGTTTTGTCGTAGGTCCACGCCACTTCGCCGGCCGGCGTGACGAGCACGGCCAGGTTGCGGATGTAGGGAGTCTGCGAGGTGTAGAGCGCGTAGGCGAGTTCTACGTGGATGCCCGCTTGCTTCGCCTCGGCGCCGACCCGCTTCAGCAGCGCGTCCTGATCGCGTTCCAGCACGCGGGCATGCGTTTCCGGCCAGACGACGATCTTCGCCCCCGCGTCCGCCTGCTGTCGTGTCCTGGTCACGAGATCCTCGGTGACCGGAGCGAACGCGGCGCCGACCGCGGCGGGATCGGCCGCGCTGACCTCCTGGGCACGCCAGTACTTGACGCCGATCCGCTCCAGCGCGTCGGAACTCGCCTTGTCCGCGCTCGCCGAAGGACTGATTCCCGCGATCCGGACGGTCTCCGTCGTCGGAGCGTCGAACAGCAGTCGCGCGCCGCCGGCGATGAACACCAGGCCGAGCACGCAGGCATGGACGAGCGCCGTGCGCCTGACCTTCGGCCATCCTTCCGCCCAACCGGTGTTCACCACCGAGGCGAACCACGCGAGGACGAAGGTGAGGCCGTAGACGCCGGTCACCGACGCCGTTTGGAGCAGCGGCAGATTCCCGGACTGGGTGCTGCCGAGCGCGCCGAAGTCACCGAAGCCGGTGATCAAGGTGAAGAGGTACTCGCCCGCGACCAGCGTCACCGGGAACACCAGCGTCCGCAACGGCCCGGCGCGATCGGCGCACAGACGGTCGGCCAGGAACGCCGTCGTCTGCAACACCGCGAGCAGGACGAAGGCGAGCAGACCGGAGAGCACGAACAGCAGACCGGTGACCCCGAGCCAGAACACCTGCCCGATCAGCAGGGACAGGCCCACCATCCGGATCGCGCGCCGGACGGGGACCTGCCGGGCGTAGCGGAGCAGGAAGATCGGGAACACCCAGGCGGCGAGAGGGACGTTCCAATCGGTGTGGACGGCGAGCAGGAGCAGCGCCGTGCCCAGCCACCAGAGGAGCCGTGGTTTCATACCGCGAACGCTAGGAAACCACGGCCCTTCGGACATCCGACCTAGGGCAGCGCCGCCCCTTACTTTCGTAAGGTTCTCAGGCGACGTGATCCCGGTACGCCACGATGGTCTCCGCGAGGACCTCGCCGCCGGGACGGCGCCAGAGGTCGGCGTCGAACACCTCGACCTCGATCGGCCCGGTGTACCCGGCGGCCTCGACACACGCCTTCAGCCGCCGGTGGTCGATCGGGCCGTCACCGGGCAGCGCCCGGCCCAGCAGCGTGTCGGTCAGCGGCACCTTCTGGTCGCACACATGGAAACCGGCGATCCGCCCGGCCGACGCGGCGATCGACTCCTCGATCCGCGGATCCCACCACACGTGGAACTCGTCGACGATCACGCCGACCTGCTCGGCCGGATGCTCCAGCGCCACGGCCAGCGCCTGATCCACTGTGGACAGCACCGACCGTTCGGCGCACTGCATGGGATGCAAGGGTTCCAGGCCGAGCCGTACGCCGCGTTCACCGGCGTACGGGGCCAGCTCGCCGACCGCGTCCGCGACCCGCTGCCGCGACGACGTGAGATCGCCGTTCACCCCGCCGACGACCAGGACGAGGACGTCCGCGCCCAGCGCGGCCGCTTCGTCGATGGCCTCCCGGGTCTGCGCGACACCGTCCACAGGGGACCCTTCCGGGGTGATCCCGGTGAAGAAACCGCCACGGCACAACGACGACACGCCGACGTCGTACTCCTTGAGCAGCCGGGCCGTCTCCGCGACGCCGGTCTCGGCGACCTTGTCGCGCCACAGGCCGATCCAGCGGACCCCGGCCTCGGCGCAGCCCGCCACGGCCTCCGGCAGCGACCACGCCTTGGTGGTGATCTGGTTCAGGCTCAACCGGTCCATCACGCCACCCCCGCCGCGGCCAGCAGCGGACGCATCCTCGCGACGGCGAGGTCCGGGTCGGCGAGTGCCCCGGCGGCGTCCGCCAGCCGGAGCAGTTCGGCCAGATGCGTGATGGACCGGGCCGACTCGCGACCCGCGACCATCCGGAAGTGGTTCTGGTGCCCGTTGAGATAGGCGAGGAACACGACGCCGGTCTTGTAGTTCCTGGTGGGCGCGCGGAAGATCGCCCTGCTCAGGGCCACCGTCGGGTCCAGCAGATCGTGGAAGCCCGCCTTGTCGCCTTCGTCGAGCCGGGCGAGTGCGGCGCCCGCGACCTGCGCGACGGCGTCGAAGATGCCCAGAAGTGCCTCGCTGTGGCCCTGTTCGTCCCCGGCGATCAGTTCCGGGTAGTTGAAGTCGTCGCCGGTGTAGCACTTGACGCCTTCGGGCAGCGCGCGGCGGAATTCGGTCTCGATCGACGCGTCGAGCACGGAGACCTTGACGCCCGCGATCACGCCGGCGTGTTCGGCGCAGAGCCTGCCGAGTTCCTTGGCGGCTTCACGGACGTCGGCGTGGCCCCAGTATCCCGCCAGGGCCGGGTCGAACTGCTCGCCCAGCCAGTGCAGCAGGACCGGACGGTCCGCTCCGGACAGCAGTTTCCCGTACGCGGCATGGTAATCCGCGGGTCCGGACGCCGACGCGGCCAGCGCCCGGCTGGCCATCACGACCGGGACGGCCCCGGCCTCGCCGACCAGGTCCAGCTGTTCACGCCAGGCGTCCACAATGGACTCAGGCGTCGCACTTCCGCCGGGGAGCTGGTCGGTGCCGACGCCCGCCACCCACGGCCGTCCGGCGGCGAGCGCGCCGGTGCGCCGGATGAGGTCCTGGGTGGTGCCCCAGTCCAGGCCCATGCCGCGCTGCGCGGTGTCCATCGCCTCGGCCACGCCGAGCCCGCAGGACCACAGGTGTTCGCGGAAGGCGAGCGTCGTGTCCCAGTCCAGGACCGCGCCCTCTTCGGGGTCTGCGGCGGCGAACGGGTCGGCGACCACGTGCGCGGCCGCGTAGGCGATCCGGGAGGTCGGCGGCGACGCCGGTTTCGCGGGCGTTTCCGCCCCTCGCGGCGTCCACTCCACCAGTCCGCCGTCGGCGGTGGGCAGGGCGATCAAGGTCATCGGGTCTCCGTGGCGCGGGTGTGAGAAAGCGCTTTCTCAGACCACGTTAAGTCACGCCGCAGGCGCCGCACAAGGGTTTCAGCGGGCGGGGGAAGCGGTGCTGGAGCGCAGGACCACCTCGCCGGACATGCGCACCACGCGCGGCCGGGTTCCGGGGGAGGCCTTGAGTGCCAGGTCCATGGCCCGTTCGCCCAGCTTCTCCAGCGGGAGCGCGACCGTGCTCAGCGACGGCGTGAGATCGCGCACTACCGGGATGTCGTCGAAACCGGCGATCGACATCTCGCCGGGGATCGAGACACCCGCGTCGCGCAGTGCCGCCATCGCGCCGATCGCCATCACGTCGGTCACCGCGAACACGCACGTGGGCCAGTCCTTGCGCGGCCGGGCGAGGACTTTCTCCATCGCCTCGTAGCCGCCGTCGCGGGTGAACGCCGCCTCGACGACGTCGTCCTCGGCCAGTCCGACGCGGTGCTCCAGCAGTTCCGCGGCGAAACCGTCGAGACGGTCGACGACGGTGGTGAGACTCTTCGGCCCGGCGAGGACGGCGAACCTCTTGTGCCCGAGGCCCAGCAGCGCCTTCGCCAGCTCGGCGCCGCCGCCCCGGTTGTCGGGCTGGACGGTGTCCACTTTGAGCCCGCGATGCCTGCTGACCGCGGCGACGTGCCCGCCGCCGCGCCGGTACGGCTCGAGTTCGGCGGCCATCGCCTTTTCCCACGATTTGTCTTCGAACGCGGAACCGATCAGCAGAATGGCCGACGCGCGCTGGGCGCGCAGCGTCGAGACGTACGCGACCTCCTTCGCCGGATCGCGGAAAGTGCTCGCGAGCATCACCAGAAGATCGTTTTCACTCGCCACGCGCATCACGCCGCCGGCGATCGCGGCGAAATACGGGTCGCCGACGTCGTGACAGATCACTCCGACGCATGCCTGTGAGCCACCGGCCAACGCCTGAGCGTGAGCATTGGGGGTATAGGACAGGTCGGCCGCCGCGGCGATCACTCGTTCGCGGAGATCTCCCCGGACGGTGGCGGTGCCGTTGAGTACGCGGGACGCGGTCGCGAGCGACACGTCCGCGGTGCGCGCCACATCTTCCAGCGTCACGTGGGGGCGGGCCTTCATCGATCCTCCAAGCTGGCGTTTGGGGCATAGTGGCGGACATGCTCGGCCTTTACCCGGAAATCGAACCTTACGTCCAAGGGATGTTGCCCGTCGGTGACGGCAATGAGATCTATTGGGAGGAATGCGGCGATCCCGAGGGCAAACCGGTGATCTTCCTGCACGGTGGCCCCGGAGGTGGTTCGAGCCCGAGACATCGGAGACTGTTCGATCCGGAGCGGTACCGGATCGTTCTTTTCGACCAGCGCGGCTGCGGACGCAGCACGCCGAACTGCGCCACCCCGGAGGCGGATCTTTCGGTCAACACGACGTGGCACCTCGTCGCCGACATCGAGCGGTTGCGCGAGCATCTGGACATCGAACACTGGATGGTCTTCGGCGGCTCGTGGGGGAGTGTGCTGGGGCTGACCTACGCGGAAACGCATCCCGGGCGCGTCACGGAACTCGTGCTGCGCGGGGTGGCCACGTTGCGGGTCAAGGAACTGCAATGGCTCTACGGCGGGGGAGCGGCGTTCCTGTTCCCCGAGGCGTGGTCGCGGTTTCTGGCGCCGGTGCCGTTTTCGCGGCGTCAGGACAACCTGATCGAGGTCTATCACGAACTGCTCAGCCATCCCGATCCCGCCGTGCACGGACCCGCCGCGATCGCGTGGAGCCGCTGGGAGGGGGAAACGGTCAAACTGCGCCCGCGGGACGAAGTGATCGACGCGTTCAGCGACCCCGAATTCGCCCTCGCGATCGCGAGGATCGAGAACCACTACTTCCGGCACGGCGGCTGGCTGGCCGAGGACCAGCTGCTCCGTGACTCCGGGAAGCTCCGGGACGTCCCGTGTGTTCTGGTCCAAGGACGCTACGACGTGGTCACCCCGGCCATCACCGCGTGGGAACTCAGCCAGGTGCTGCCGACCGCGGAACTGGTGATGGTCGGCGACGCCGGTCACGCGTTCGACGAGCCGGGCATCCTGCACGAGTTGATCAGCGCGACCGACCGATTCGCGTCAGACTGGCAGGGCGCCGCAGTATTCAGGGACGAGAGGAACGCAGACATGCTTTTCGGTGACGAGCACGTCCGTCGCTACGAAGAGACCGACGGCGAGGTGGGCCACGACTGGGAGAAGGGCGCGCCTTGCCTGATCCTCACCACCAAGGGCCGCAAGACCGGCGAGGACCGCAAGTTCGCGCTGATCTACCAGTTCGACGACGAGGACAACCCGGTGATCGTGGCCTCGAAGGGCGGGGCGCCGGAGGACCCGGGCTGGTACAAGAACCTCCAGGCCAACCCCGAGGTCAAGGCCCAGGTCAAGGCGGACAAGTTCACCGCGCGGGCCCGGACCCTCGAGGGCGCGGACCGCGCGAAGCTGTGGGAGAAGCTCGCCGCGGTCTGGCCGGACTACAACGAGTACGCGAAGAAGACCGACCGCGAGATCCCCGTGGTGGTCCTCGAACGCGTGTGATCCGCGCCGCGTTCGCGCGGGGATCCAGCCGAACCGGGGCGGGTTCGGCTACGAATTACGCTCATGGTGCTGAGACCCCGTGAACGCTGGACCGCGCTGAGCCCCGCTTCGGGTGACTTGCTGACGTTCCGCCAGATGATCGCCTTCGGCCGGCGCTTCGCCCGCGCCGGCCGGGGCGCCTGGTTCAGCCTCGCGATCAACGTCGTGTGGCCGTTCCTGGTGCTGTTCACCCGGTTCCGGGTGCGCGGCGGCGAGCACCTGCCGTCGACGGGCGGCTTCCTGGTCGCGTCGAACCATCTCTCGTTCGCCGATCCGACGACGGTGACGGCGTACTGCCTCGCGCACGGGCGCGTGCCGCGCTACCTGGCGAAGGCGAGTCTCTGGACCGCGCCGGTCGTCGGCTCGGTGATGCGCTCGGGCAAGCACATCCCGGTGTACCGGGGAGCGGCCACCGCGTCGGACGCGTACCGCGACGCCGTCAGCGCCGTCCGTGAGGGTGAATGCGTCGTCATCTTCCCGGAAGCGACCTTCAGCGATCACCCGGACGGGTGGCCCATGCGCGGCAAGACCGGGATCGCGCGGATCGCGCTGGAGACCGGCGTCCCGGTGATCCCGCTGGCGAACTGGGGCACGCACCACCTGCTGCCGTCGGACGCCGTGCTGCCGCGCGCGTTCCCGCGCAAGACGGTGAACCTGGTCGCGGGGCCGCCGGTGGATCTCTCGGACCTCGTGACTTCCTCGCCGTCGCGCGAGGTGCTGGAGGAAGCCACGAAGCGGATCATGACCGCGGTGACCGACCTGCTGATCGAGATCCGCGGCTGCCGCCCCGAGTAGGCAGTCTCACCCTTCGGACGGTCCCGGCGAGGGGTAGGTTTCGGGGTATGAGCGCACACTATGACGTCGTTGTGTTGGGGGCCGGGGTCGGCGGGTACGTGGCGGCGATCCGGGCGTCGCAACTGGGGCTGAGCGCGGCGGTCGTCGAGGAGAAATACTGGGGCGGGGTGTGCCTCAACGTCGGCTGTATCCCGTCGAAGGCGCTGCTGCGCAACGCCGAACTCGCGCACATCGTGACCAAAGAGGCCAAGTCGTTCGGGATCCAGGTCGAAGGTCAGGTCACCTTCGACTACCAGGCCGCCTTCGACCGCAGCCGCAAGGTCGCCGACGGTCGCGTCAAGGGCGTGCACTTCCTGATGAAGAAGAACAAGATCACC
Organism: Amycolatopsis azurea DSM 43854; assembly: GCF_001995215.1. Taxonomy (GTDB): domain Bacteria; phylum Actinomycetota; class Actinomycetes; order Mycobacteriales; family Pseudonocardiaceae; genus Amycolatopsis; species Amycolatopsis azurea. Next base: position 46,622 of record NZ_MUXN01000026.1, on the reverse strand, counting down.
GAATACGACGGGCACGGCACGTTCCTCGACGCGAACACCATCGAGGTCAACGGTGAGCGGATCACCTTCGACAACTGCGTGATCGCCACCGGTGCCACCGCGCGCCTGCTGCCGGGCACCACCCGCAGCGACCGCGTCGTCACCTACGAACAGCAGATCATGGAAAGCGAACTGCCGGAGAGCATCGTCATCGCCGGCGCGGGCGCGATCGGCGTCGAATTCGCCTACGTGCTGCACAACTACGGCGTGCAGGTGACCATCGTCGAATACCTCGACCGGATGGTCCCGCTCGAAGACGCCGAGGTCTCCGCCGAACTCGCGCGCCGCTACCGGAAACTCGGCATCGAGGTGCTGACCTCGACCAAGGTCGAGACCATCGACGACACCGGCGACCGCGTGCTGGTGACCGTGTCGAAGAACGGCGAGTCCCGGGTCCTGGAAGCGGACAAGGTGTTGCAGGCCATCGGTTTCCAGCCGCGGGTGGAAGGCTACGGCCTGGACAAGACCGGCGTGGAACTCACCGACCGCGGCGCCATCGCCATCGACTCGCGCGGCCGCACCAACGTCCCGCACATCTTCGCCATCGGCGACGTCACCGCGAAACTGATGCTCGCGCACGCGTCGGAGTCCATGGGCGTCGTCGCCGCCGAGACCATCGCGGGCGCCGAGACCATGGAACTCGACTTCGTCATGATCCCGCGCGCCACCTACTGCCAGCCGCAGATCGCCAGCTTCGGCTGGACCGAAGAACAGGCCCGCGAAAAGGGCTTCGACGTCCAGGTGGCGAAGTTCCCCTTCAGCGCCAACGGAAAGGCGCACGGCCTCGGCGAGGCCGTCGGTTTCGTGAAGATCCTGAGCGACGCTACGCATGGCGAGTTGCTTGGGGCGCACCTGATCGGGCCTGAGGTGACCGAACTGCTGCCCGAGCTGACGTTGGCGCAGCAGTGGGACCTGACGGTGCACGAAATCTCGCGGAACGTGCACGCTCACCCGACACTGGGCGAGGCAGTCAAGGAAGCCGTTCACGGCCTCGCTGGACACATGATCAACATGTAGGTGGTCGGTGCGGTTGGTCGTGAGTGGTAAGTGTCGTTAGAACGTCACTTACCACTCACGACCCCAGCCGGCACGGATCGCATCCGCGCAGCCAGTTCCTCAGCCTTGCGTTCCTCGAAGCCCACCCAATACTTGAGTTCGTGGTGGTGCCATCGGTCCACCTCGGACACTTCGCGGTACATGCGTGCGTTGGCTTGGTGAAACCTCAGCCACTCTGATACTTCCGCTCCCGGCCGAGGACGCCGCGCTGTTGCGACGGAGTGTGCGTCGCGGAGGGTTTGCGGTTCGTTCTCCATAGATCACCTCCCGTTGCTTCACTCTCCGCCAGACAGCGGGGACGTGATCACCGCACGGCAGGACATCTAGGGACGTCCTTGGTACGGTCGAAGACGTCCTGCTAGTCCCTGGAGGGCGGATGCCGAACGAACGCCTGCGGGACGCCCTGCTGCGCAACGGCCTCACGCCGAAGCAGGTCGCCGACGCCACCGGGGTCGATCAGAAGACCGTGGAACGGTGGATCACCAAAGGGCGGACGCCGTACCCTAAGCACCGGCACAAGATCGCCGCGATGGCGCGCGAGTCCGAGACCTACCTGTGGCCGGACTCAGTGGCCCCGGAGCGCAAGGCCGAGACGGCCGCCGCCGAGGTCGTGCGCGTGTTCCCGCACCGCAACGCCATCCCCGTCGAACTGTGGGACCGGCTGATCAAGGAGGCGTCGGACACCGTCGAGGTGCTGGTCCACGCTGCGCTGTTCCTGGTGGAGCGCCCGCGGTTCATCAAGGACCTGACGGCAAAAGCCCAGGCCGGGGCCAAGATTCGGCTGATTTTCGGAGATCCCGAAGGGGAGAGCGTCGCTCTGCGCGGGGACGAGGAGCAGCTAGGCGACGGGACGCTTGCGGCGCGTATCCGCAACGCGCTGGCGTTCTACCGGCCGCTGATCGGGGTAGACGGGGTGGAAATGCGCTTCCACAACACCACGCTCTACAACTCGATCTTCCGCTTCGACGACGAAATGATCATCAACACGCACGTCTACGGCTTCCAGGGAGCCCACGCCCCGTCCCTGCACCTCCGCCGGCTATCCGCCGGGGACCTCTTCGAGACCTACTCGGAGAGCTTCGAAGCCGTCTGGAACCTCGCCAAGCCCGCCACCTTCTAGGAGGCCACCCATGGCACGCGTCGACTACTACAACGACCCGAACGCCCCCAAGGCGAACAGCATCGCGGTCGCGGTGTCCGCGTTCATCCAGGACGACGAAGGCCGGATTCTCATGATCCGGCGGACCGACAACGACCTCTACTCGATCCCTGGTGGACAGCTCGAACTCGGCGAGACGCTGTCGCAGGCCGCCGTGCGGGAGGTACGCGAAGAGACCGGGATTGAGTGCGAGGTGACTGGGGTGATCGGGCTCTACTCGAACCCCAACCACGTCATCGCCTATGACGATGGCGAGGTGCGGCAGGAGTTCTCCATTTGCTTCCGTGCTTCATGGCTTCAAGGAGATTTGCGGACGAGCGCCGAAAGCAAGGAGGCGCTTTGGGTGCCTATCGAAAATCTTAAATCACTTACTATTCACCCTTCCATAATGTTGCGCATAGAACATGCTCTTAGTGATAGCTTGCCGGTCTATTTTACGTAGAGAGTTTCTGTATGAATCGCCCCTATTCGTTGGTCCAGCCAAGCTCTCGACTGTAATTTTGCAGCTTGGTTAGGCAGTACTGGGCTATTGCTGATCTGTTTGAGGGTGTAAGAAAGTCCCCTGTCCGCCAAGTGTACTCAATGCATATGACTTCATTCTCGTATTCTACCGAGTTATCTGGTATTAAGGGACAGAAAGAAAGCTTCTGCTCGGAATTGACAGTCGGTAGCGGTCCCTTTTGAATTGCATAGAATGACGTTAGGGCGTCTGCCATGGCCGCGTTGTAGACCTTGTCTCTTCCTGTGGTGAAACCTACTTCTGAAAGCAGTTCGAATGCTGCGACCGAAGTGTTGCTAGGAGTTCCTCTGGTTTCATAGGTGGCTCTGGAGTTTCCGGTGAGAAACCTGCCAAAGTCCGTCCTGGTCAGGTTCCTGTGGACCGTCTGATCTCCGGTTGGCCTTATATTGAGATCGCTGAGAGCAGAAACTACATCTTCTGGGCCGTGGCGTCGCAGGACGGTAATTGATGCTGTTGGCGGAAGGCAAAATAGGCGGGCATCTAGCTGGACGATTACTTGAGTCAATAAACTTCGTCTGGCTGTCCACCACTTGCCAATTACGCTATTCTTTGTGGCGTCCAGTAGCGCTGTCGCGTCTAGTAGTCCGAATCTTGTGCTGCTCGTCAATTGAACTAGCACGCCCGCATCACTACTTTTGCTAACCCAAACTATTGCTAGGCGAAGCTGCTTTTGAACTGATCTCAATAACTCCAACTTCATTCGGGTGAAATCGCCCGCTATCCTGCGAAGGAAGTCACCGATCGACCTGAAATCGTCTGGATCATAGTCGCGGGGGTCTACTCCGAGGCCCTCCAGCGACTCGATCTCATTTGCTAGGCGCAACGTATTGGCTGCCACGTCTTGCCAGGTTTGCCGAACGGGTCCCTGTACCTCGATAGGTATCGAAACAGGTGCAGATCCGGCAATGTCCTCGTAGGCCATTGAGGTTTGCTTTGATATTTCTGCGGAGGTGTCCGGCCAAAGAATAATTGACCGCGAGCCCACTCCGGTTGTTCTTAGAAACCGCTTCATCTCGGCGATCTCCGCTCCGGAGGGTGGATTTCCTTCTCGGTGGTCGATGTTGATTGGCACGATGCGGTCATCGCTCGCAGGTAGTGCGCCAATGGCACGCCTTGTCGATTCTCTTAGTTCATCAGTTGTTACGAGACCCTCATGCACAACTGTTGGAGAAAAGGCTTTTGGTAAAAAATATGAAAGATTATTGGCAAGTGTCGTCTTGCCAGTTCCTGACGCTGCATATAGTGGTAATAACGCGCCTTCACCACGTGCTAGGACGGCATATGCTGCGTCTTCTAATGTGTTTTTAGTTTTCTCTTCTGGTGTAACCAGGAGGCTTACAACCTCGGGTCCGAGTCTTTCCACAAGTGCCTCATAGCGCGCTGGAAAGATGAGCTGCTTGAGGACATGTTGATTTGGGTCAATGCCAGCCACCTGATACCGCTTTCATGCTTCGAATTTGTCTGCTTGTGGCAATTTCTTGCCGAACTTGGCTCTATGGGATCAAGGCGCGCCGCCGTCGGCGGCGCGCTGGTCACCTTGCGTCCGCGTCTCGCCTGCGGGCGCACCTTGCCCGACACGGCGGGCTGCCGCTCCGCTCCGCCCACCGGCCGGGCGGTGCGCCCGCTGAAGCCGTGGACAGGTGCAGCCGCCGCCAGCGGCGCGCAGGTACGCCAATGAGCACGTCGGCCTCCTCGCTGAGACATTCGTGCCACCGATGTCGCAGACGGACCAACGGCTGTTACGCGGAGCCATCGCCCCGATGCCAGATCGTCACAACGGCCGTCACGACGCGTCAAGGCGGGAAAGCGTGCCTTGACCCGACGCGACGGCCGCGTGGATGGCTTCGTATCGGGGAGATGGGGGAGGAGTGGGCGAGTGCTAGGCCGTCTCCAGGCCGTCAGACGTCGGGTAGGGGTGAGAACACGCGAGAAGTGTCCAGCTCTATCCGCGCAGGCCAGGGGTCAAAAGAAGCGATCATCCCGAGGTCAGCAAAACCCCGGAACCATAAGATCAACATGTAGGTGGTCGGTGCGGTTGGTCGTGAGTGGTAAGTGACGTTAGAACGTCACTTACCACTCACGACCCACACGACAGGGCGGCCGGGTCAGTGGCTCTGCGCGACGCTGGGCCCTTGGCGTCGACTGTGTGGATTTTGGTGCGTTAGATGACCAGAAATCCACACAGTCCCTCGTGACCGGCCCCGGTCGCGAAGGGGTGTGTGGGAATAGGGACGTTGAATGTCCCTATTTCCACACACCCCTCACTCTGAGCGACACTTCGCGCCTCGTCGGCCACATCAACCCGGCACCTTGCCTCCCTTCAGCCCGAGGAACAGGGGCGGTGAGTGGCTGGTCGAGCGGGGGCCGCGGTCCCGGATCTTGATCAACGGAGGATCTGGGACACTCAACGTCCCCGATCCTCCGTTGACCAAGATCGTGCCGGTCACGACCGGTGGCTGACGACATGACGGGGGAAGATTCCGGACGTTCAATGTCCCGAATCCTCCGCACTCGATCGCCAGCCGCACCAGTGGGTAGGTAAATACGAGTCCGTCAGAACGCGACTTACCACTCACGACCACCCCGACCCAAGCCCGCCCGCAGCGCCCCAAAGCGCGCAAGTAAGTCGACGGGAGGAGCTAAAGCGTGTGGGTGGCGATGAGTTGGCCGATCGCCCGGATGTCCGAGCCTCGGAACTCCAGCCGTACGTTCCCCAGGCCGCTGAACCAGAGATCCAGCTCGGCATCCAGGTCGAAGGTGCCCGCGGTCTCGATCGAGAAGGCCTGGATCCGGTTGTAGGGCAGCGAGGTGAAGTCCTTCTTCTTGCCGGTCATGCCCTGGACGTTCACCGCGATCAGCCGCTTGTTCGTGAACACCACGAAGTCGCGCACCGCCTTGAACGACGAGATGATCTCTTCCCCCGGAATGATGATCGGCTGCACCGTGGGGGCGATGTCCTTCGGCTTGCAGGGCGAGAGCTTGAAGACGGTGTCCTTGGAGAAGTCAATCATGCTCTCCAAGGTACGGACGAAAGCGACGTCCGGCCGTGGAGCAGGCGAAGTGTACGGAGAGTGACGACGTCCGGGACCCCTCCCCGGCGGCGTGCCGCATACTGCCGTGGGACAGGAGGAGGCTCGATGAAGCGGCTTACGACGGCGCACGAAAGCCTGGCGCTCGGCGTGCCCGCGTCGGCCCCCGGCGCGGTGTTCGCCCTCACGCTCGCGGGCGGCGTCTCCCTCGACCCGGGCGAGGGCGGCGAGATCTCCTTCGGGCGCAACCGGCCGCAGGTCGACGTCTGTGTGGGGGAGAACGACCTACAGGTCAGCCGCAGGCACGGGCTGCTGAACTTCACCGGCGGACAGTGGTGGGTCAGCAACACCGGCCAGTTGCCCATCCGCCTGCCGAACTCCCGCTGGCTGTCCCGCGGCGAGGAGTCGATCCCCCTCTCGGATGGTTACACCCCGTTGTTCGTCCGCGGTTCCGGCAGGAGGGAGCACCTGCTCGAGTTGTACGTCGCCGGTGCCGACGGCGGGCAGCCCGCCACCCGGCACGACGACGTCACGGTGCCGCCCCGCCGCTGGCGCCTCAGCGCGGACGAGCGCCTGGTCCTGGTCGTCTTCGGCCAGCGCTACCTCCTGCACGACCTCAACCCGCAGCCGCTGTCCCGTCAGCAGACGGCCGAGGTGCTCGGCGAACTCCGCCCCGGCGAGACGTGGACCAGCCGCCGCGTCGAGCACGTCGTCATCGACGTCCGGGCGCGGTTGTCCGCCGGCGGGGTCTACGGCCTGCGGCGCGAGGAGGTCGGCGAACCGGTCGGCAACGCGTTGAACGACAACCTGTTGCGAGAGCTGGTGCTCTCCACCACGCTCGTCCCGCCCGACCTCGGCCTGCTCGACGCGCTCGGCTGAACGTCCGCCGCGGCTACAGCGTCCACAGAGGACGGTCAGCGCACGCCTTCCATCGCCGCCTTCGCGACCTCGCTGTCCTCGTCGGCCTTGGTGGCCACTTTCACCAGCGCCGCCGTCGCCTGGTCCCGGCTTTCCTCGGCTTTCACCCGTCCCGCCGAGGCCGCGTTCACACCGAAGAAGGCGCCCACCACGGTGCCGATCACCGTTCCCGCCGCGGTGATCACCGCCGTGACGTCCGAGGTGTTCGGGTACCGCCAGACCGCCGTCACCGCGATGACCGCGAGCGCGCTCAGCCCGGCCACCACCGTCAGGAATCCATAGTTCTTGCTCATGGCCCGCTCTCCCTTCAGGCTCCTGCGGCCTGCTTCGCCCGAACGGCGCCCTTCGTTACGGCAAAAGGCCGGACTGTTATCCGCCGATGCCGAAACGGATGTCGTGCCGTTGTCCCGGCATTACGAATTCCATGAGCCGAAGTCCCTCTTCGGTGATCGAATCCTGATCCCGCAGGGGTTTCCGGGACTCGATCGTCAAGGTCGCCCCTTCGATCGCCCAAATGGCCAGGAATTCACCGTCGACCAGCAGGGTGCCCTTTCGGCCCCCGGGGCCGGGTGGCAAGGGCACGCGACGACCGTCCGGGATCACGCGCACGCGGTCGGCGTGCGAGAGCAGGACGTTGTCGTATTCGGGCAGGAACCGGGGCGGTGCCGGGGTTTCCGGGTCGGGACGCGGCGCGTCGGGGAGGTCGAACAGCTCCTTCCCGGCGGCGTCGGCGAAAGTGCGCAGTCGCGGCCGAAGTCGTTCGAAGACCTCCTTGAGCTTGGTGAGCCCCGACCAGACCTGGGCGTCGCGGACGGTCGCCGGGCCGAACGCCGCGAGGTAGCGCGACACCAGGTCGTCCAGGGTGATCCCGTCCGTGATCGGTGCGCCGACCCATTCGTCGAGCAGGGAGAACGCCACCGGTCCCGACCGGCCCCACAGCCCTCGCGGCGTCACGTGCGCGAGCGGGAGCAGGCTGTTGACCGCGTAGGCGAGGGTGGTCGGGTCGGCGTCCGGCCACCGGTCCGCCAGCCCGGCCCGGATTTCGGCGCGAGTGCGGTGTCCTCGCGTCAGCAGGTCTCGTCCTGCCTCCGCGATCGCGGCGAGATCGAGACCGGCGACCTCCCGCGAGTAATGGCCGAGGAAACCGCGTTCGACCACCGGTTTGATGGTCGGCCACAGAGCGAGGCCGTCCTCGGCCGTCACCAGGTGCACCGTTCCCCGCATCAGTGTCGACCGGACGACCTCGCGGGCGGCCAGCGGTTTAGCCAGCTCGTCCACCTCGAAGTCCCGCAACCGCGACCACAAGCCGACGTAGGACGAGTCGGGTGCCTGCGCCTGGAGGCCTGCCAGCCGCGCGATCGCGGTGACGGCGGGCAGATCGGCACGTTCCAGCAGGAGCTGCCGGGCCAGGGTCGCGCGGTTGAGCGCGCGCGGACTCAGGATTTCCGTCGTCATCAGTGAACCTCGCGGAAGAAGGTGTGGAGGTCTTCGGCCAGAAGCGCAGGGACCTCCATCGCCGGGAAATGGCCACCGGCATCGTATTCGGCCCAGTGATCCACCGGGCCGTCCTGGAGACTTCGGATCGTGGTGTCCCCGGCGAAGACGGCGATGCCGCGCGGCGGTCCGGCGGGTGCTTCGCCGTCCCAGCCACCTTGTGACATCTGCCGATAAGCCTCCATGCCCTCGTACACCGCGTGCGCCGAGGACGCGCCCGCGCCGGTGAACCAGAACAGGCTGACCGCGGTCAGCAGGTGATCACGATCGACGGCGTCCTCGGGCAGCTCCTTGGCGGGGTTGGTCCATTCGGCGAACTTTTCCACGATCCACGCGAGCTGGCCGGTCGGTGAGTCGTTCAGCGAGTAGGCCAGTGTCTGCGGCCGGGTCGCCTGAAGATGCAGGTAGCCGAGGCCGTCGGACTGGAACCGGTTGAAGCGCTCGCCGCGTTCGCGGTCCTTTCCGGAAAGACCGTCCAGCTCGACGGCGGGCCCGAACGGCGTGCCGGCGCTCGTGCCGGTGAGGTGCACGCCGGCCACGCGATGCGGGGCGATCATCCCCAGGATGCCCGCGACGCCGGCACCGGCATCCGTGCCGTGGACGCCGAAACGCTCGTAGCCGAGGCGGTCCATCAGCGTCGTCCATGCCTGGGCGACGCGGAACAGGTTGCCCCAGCCGGGCCCACTCACCGGGGTCGAGAGGCCGTAACCGGGCAGGGACGGGATGACGAGGTGGAACCCGTCGGTCAGCAGGCCGATGACCTGCCGGAACTCGAACGGCGAACTCGGCCAGCCGTGCGTGAGGAGCAGCGGCAGCGCGTCCGGCCGGGCGGAACGGACGTGCAGGAAGTGGATGGTCTGGCCGTCGATCTCGGTGGTGAACTGCGGAAACTCGTTCAGCTCCGCCTCTTGGGCGCGCCAGTCGAAGCCGTCGGCCCAGTACTCGGCCAGTCCGTTGAGGTACGCGACCGGGACGCCGCGGCTCCAGTCGCCGATGACCTCGCGCGGCCAGCGGGTCCGGCTCAGGCGGTCCTTGAGGTCGTCGAGTTCGGCCTGGTCGACGGCGATGCGGAAGCTCTCGATTTCGTTCATGGGAGCTAAGCTAGAAGCCATTGCGGAAAGTTTCGTTCCGCGATTGCGGGCAAGGTGGAATCCATGGCGGAAACTTCGGCGAGACTGCTGCGACTCCTGTCGCTCATGCAGGCCAGGCGCACCTGGACGGGCCCGGAACTGGCGGAGAGGCTCGACGTCACGACCAGGACCATCCGGAACGACGTCGAGCGGCTCCGTGGCCTGGGCTACCCGGTCGACGCCACACCCGGCGTGTCCGGCGGGTACTCCCTGGGTGCTGGCGCAGCCATGCCGCCACTGCTGCTCGACGACGAAGAAGCCGTCGCGGTGGCGATGGGCCTGCGGACGGCCGCGGGCGGCACGATCGCCGGGATCGAAGAGACCTCGGTGCGCGCACTGGCGAAACTGGAGCAGGTGCTGCCGTCGCGGCTGCGGCATCGCGTCGAGGCGCTGAATTCCGCGACGCTCGCCGTGCAGGGCGGCGGCCCCACCGTCGACTCCGAGGTGCTCGCGGTCCTCGCCGGCGCCTGCCGCGATCGCGAGACCCTGCGGTTCGATTACTTGGGGCACAACGGATCCGAGACGCGTCGGCAGGTCGAGCCACATCGCGTCGTGCACATGAGCCGCCGGTGGTACCTCGTCGGCTGGGACGTCGACAAGCAGGACTGGCGCACGTTCCGGGCGGATCGGGTGCGCCCGCGGACCCCCAACGGGCGGCGCTTCGAGCAACGCGAACCACCCGAAGGCGGTGTCGTCGCCTACTTGCAGCGTGGGGTGGGCTCGGCGCTGTGGCGGCACCACGCGACGATCCGGCTGCACGCTCCGGCGGCCGAAGCGGCGGCCAAGGTCCCGCCCGCCGTCGTCGTCGAAGCCGTCGACGAGCGGACCTGCCTGCTCAAAGCCGGTGCGGACACGCTGGAGTACTTGGCGCTCTACCTCGGCCTGCTCGACGCCGACTTCGACATCGTCGATTCACCGGAGTTCGCCGGTCACCTGCGCAAACTGATCGGCCGGTTCAGCCGCGCGGTGGACGCTTGACGTCGAAGACCAGCTCCGGGCGCTCCCAGGTGATCTTCGGCGGGCTGGGCGGCACGACACCGGCACGGCGTGCGCCCATCCGCTCGTAGAACCCGGTGGCGGGCGGATGGGAGACGACGCGGACCTCGGCCATGCCGAGGTCCGCGGCCTGCCCGAGCATGTGCTCGACCAGCCACGCGCCGATGCCCGTGCCCTGGGCCGAATCGGCGACGAACAACAGGTCCAGCTCGGCCGGGTACTCGATCAGGCTGTAGAAACCGACCACGTCCCGCTGCGCGTGCGCGACGAACGCGGGATGGGTGGCGAGGTAGTCCTCGGTGACCCGGTAGTCCTCGAGAATCGACGCGTACTCCCCTTGATAGGCGGCCGATGCTTGCACCAGCGCTGTCACTCTGTCGGCGTCGGAGGCGCTTGCCCTGGAGATGCGGTAGCTCGTCACGTCGGCAGCTTAGAACGTCACACCGACACTTCTTGACCTCCAGTTAACTGAAGATATCAGGCTGGGTTCCGACAGCCGGGGAAACGAACTGGAGGAACGAGATGAAAGCGGCCGCGTTCACGGAAGCCGGTGGCCCGGAGGTGCTCCGGGTGCTGGAGCTGGAGGAGCCGCACGCCGGGGCGGGGGAGGTCCGGGTGCGGGTGAAGGCGGCGGGGGTGCAGCCGTACGACGCGGCCGTGCGGGCCGGATGGGAACCCGCGGGGCTCGAGCTGCGTTGGCCGCGTGTCCCGGGGAACGAGTTCGCCGGGGTCGTCGACGAGGTCGGTTCCGGGGTTACCGGCCTCGTCGCGGGGGCCGAGGTGCTCGGCTTCACCGCCGTCCAGGCGTACGCCGAGTACATCGTGGTGCCCGCGGAGAACGTCACGCCGAAGCCGCCGGAGATGCCCTGGGAGGTCGCGGGCGGTTTCACGGCCGGGACGCAGACGGCGTACCTGGCGCTGGACGCGCTGCGGGTCGCCCGCGGCGAGACGCTGCTGGTCCACGGGGCGGCGGGCGCCGTGGGCACGGCCGCCGTCCAGCTCGCCGTGCTGCGTGGCGCGCGGGTGATCGGGACGGCGAGCGAGGCGAACCAGGACTACGTCCGTTCCCTCGGTGCCGAGGCGGTGGTCTACGGCGACGGTCTCGCCGACCGGGTGCGTGCCCTCGCACCGTCGGGAATCGACGCGGCATTGGACGGGGCGGGCGGGGTCGCCTTCGACCTTTCACTCGAGCTGGTCGGCGATCCGGACCGTGTGCTCACCCTGGTCGACCACGCGCGGGCTCCTGAGCTGGGGGCGCGAGTGGTCACCGGAACGCGGTCGGCCGAGCGGCTGCGGATGCTGGCGTCGTTGTACGCCAAGGGAGAGCTGCGATTCCTGGTGCGGCGGACTTACCCGTTCGAGGAGGCCGCGGCGGCGCATCGGGAGATCGAGACCGGGCACGGGCGGGGAAAGGTCGTGCTGACCTTCTCCTAGGGGGCGGCGGCGTTTCCTGCTCCGGTCAGGGGCAGGAAACGCTGACGATCTTGATGGTCACTTTGGTCTTCGAGGACGGCGTCGAGAGGACGGAACGGTGCATTGTCACGCTGGTCCCGACAAAAGTGAGTGTTTCGGTGACCGTACCGGACTTGTCCCCGGTGATTTCGTAGGTCATCGAGCACATTCCGTGGCTCAGCATGGTTTCCGGGGTGCCTTTGTAGGACACGGCGGGTTCGCCGACCCAGACGCATCCGGCGGAACCGAAACATTGTTTGGAATGTGTCTTCGGCTCCAGGGTGAAATCGCCGGGCGTGAGCGGCGGCAGGCTGGTCGTCGTCGGCGCCACGTAGGCGGGCGGGGTCGTGCGCGTGGTGCGGTCTCGGGCTTTTCGTTGCCGAGCAGGACGAGGATCAAGGTCGTCGAGAGCGCGGCTATGGCGACGACGGCGCCGAGAATCCAAGGCCAGCGTTTGGGCTTTGCCGGGTACATGGCCGGGAAGAACTCGTTCGATCCGTGCGCAGTGTTACGTCGCCGCTGAGGCATTATCACCCACTAGTAGGAAATATGCGACTCCCGTTGTTGCTTAAAATTACGAACACGTGTTCGATTTCCGGGCGTATTATGGAGAGGTGCCCGAGACCTTCCTCCCTGAACTCCCGCAGGAGTTGTGGCGCGCCGGCAAGCTGGAGCTTGCCCATGGCGTGCGGCAGTTCTTGCAGGTGATGCGGGTGGCCTCCGCTGGTTTGGGGCGGTATTTGGCGGAGGTCGAGTCTCGGGGCGCGAAAGACTTGTTCGGGTATGGCTCGACGGCTGCGTGGTTTGCCGATGTGGCGGGCCTTTCTCGTGGTGAGGCCGGTCCGGTGGTGAAGCGGGCGATCGCGTTGAACCCGACGCGCGCTTTGGACGGGAGTGAGGTTCCGGCGGTCGCACCCGCCACTGCCGCGGTGGAGGCGGAGGGATTGGTCGGGAGTGAGCGGATCACCCAGATCCTGGAGATTCTCGCGAAGATCCCGGCTGACACGTCGGCGGAGGATCGGGAGAGTGCGGAGAAGATCCTCGGCAACCTGGCCCGGGATGCCGGGCCCCGGCAGTTGGCGGAGGCAGAGGCGAATCTGCTCGCGTGGCTCGATCCGGACGGGAACGAGCCGAAGGAGCCTGAGCCGAAGCAGCCACGCCGCGAGGTCACCATCGAGCGCCGCAAGGACGGCTTCTGGAAGCTCACCGGCCTCCTCGACGACGAAACCGGGGCCCGTACCGCCGCCGCTCTGGAGGCGTACGCGAAGCCACGGCCTGTCGACGAGTTCGGTCAGGCTGATCTGCGCATGAAATGCGAGCGTATGGGCGATGCTTGGGCCGAACTGCTGGATCTCGCGATCGCGTGCCCGGACCAGCCCGGGACCAGCGGCTACCGGACCCTCGTGCACGTGACCATCGGCCTTGAAGAGCTGAAATCCGGGATCGGGAAAGCCTGCCTCGACTTTGTCGGCGAAATGACCGCTCGCGACGCACGGATGGCCGCGTGCGACTGCCTGATGCTCCCCGTGGTCATGAACGCGGCCGGGGAGCCGCTGGATGTGGGACGGTTGAGACGGTTCGTCACCCCAGGACAACGCCGAGCCCTCAACATCCGGGACCGGGGCTGTGCGTTCCCAGGCTGTCATCGAAGACCGAGGAACTGTCACGCTCATCATATTGATCACTGGGCGGACGGCGGCCCGACCGATCTCCGGAACCTGGTGCTGCTGTGCGGTTTCCATCACCGTCTGATCCACCATGGCGACTGGCAAGTCCGGATGGCCGCCGATGGGTTACCGGAGTTCATCCCACCCCAGTACCTGGACCCGTTACGACGAACCCGGCGCAACACCCTCCACCGCGCCCCCGCCTAACCCGCATGACCCGAGGAGCCCGCCAGCCACACCGGCGACGGGCCCCTCACCATGCCTTCGAACGGCGGCTCCGCGTCTCGAGCCTCAAGAACCCCGCAGCTTCCTCACCACCCCGCGCACCACCAACGGCGCCACGATCGCCACGAACAACACCAGCGCCGCCCAGCCCCCGAAGCCGCCGAACCCGCCTTCGTCGTACGACGCCGGTGAGGCCTCCCGCCAGTTCTTCGAGCCGCCGCCCGCGGATTCCTCGTCGGGGCCCGCCGTCGCGGTCGCGGTCTTGTCGCTGACCGGACCCGCGCTGGGCCCCGAGGAGGCGCTGGGACCCGCGGCGCCCGGACCGGCCTTGGGTTTCCCGTCCGGGTTGATGATCCCGCCGGTCACCAGCGGGTCGGGCGGGCTGACCGCGCCGGCGCCGAGGCTGCCGCGGAAGGTCGGGTTGCCGCAGTTGTCCGCGTTCAGCTGCTTCGGCGGTTGCCCGGTGAGCCGCGAGTTGGAGTTCATGATCTCCTGCGACAGGTTCGGCGGCAGTGGCGAATAGCCGATCCGGGCCATGTTGATCTGGCCGTCGCAGGCGACATGTTCCAGGAAAGAGGTGATCGTCTCGGTCTTGCCGGGGTCGCCGTAGCCGCCGCGGCAGGTGTCGCGGCCGCTGGTGCACGGCATCATGACGTACGAGTACGCCGAGATCGGGTACGACTTCGGATCGGTGTTCGTGTAGACCCGGTCCAGTTTCTGGCTCAGGTCCGGCCGCAGTTCCGCGTGCTTCAACGCCGCCGCGATGTTCTCCGCGTAGGGCTGCGTGTACTGGCCTGCGCCGTTCTGCACCCACGCCGTCGGCACGTTGTGCCGTTGGGCGTAGGCGAACTCGTCGTAGCCGATGGAGAACGGGATGGTCGCGTTCTTCACGGCGGTCGCGATCTGGTCCGAGTCCGCGAGCAGCCGGTACCACTCGGCGTCCGGGCCCTGCCCGGGGAGCTGGATGGGGCGGACGCCCGCGGGCAGGTTTCCCATGCCGTTGCCGATGTTGCGGGCCACGAACCGGTTGTAGGCGTCGGGCGCGGCGTGCGCGATGAAGTCGTAGAACAACGCCGTCGTGCCCGATTGGCTGGTCCGGCCGACCAGGGTGATGGGCTGATCCGGCAGGGACTTCCCGCCGTTGGTCGCGGTGATGGCCGGGTCGCTCCAGCGGGTGATGTCCCGGCTGAAGATCCGGCCGATCGCCTCCCGGCTGAGGTGCAGGTAGTCGACGCGATTGCCGGCCTGGTCCTTGACGTTGTACATCAGCGCGATCGCGCCGGCGACGTCCGGGACGTACTGGTAGCCGCGGTTCTGCGCGGAGAGCCCACCGCCGCCCGCCGCGATGATCGAGGACACCTCGGCCTCGGTCCCGGCGAAGTCGACCGTCCGGTCGCCGAACTGGTTGACCCCGGCGGGTGAGCTGTTGGCCGAGTAGTTGATCGGGATACCGCGCGACTTCGCGCCGTTCTGCCAGTCGTTCATCGCCGGGCCGACATAGCTGGACCCGGAGCCGGTGACCGGGGTGAGCGCCGCCGCCCCGGGCGCGGTGGCCACGGAGACCAGCGACAGCAGCACCGTGACCCCGCCCAGCGCGGCCAGTCTCCGGATCATCCGAATCGCCCGTTCACGTAGTCGTGGGTGCGCTCGTCCGACGGCGCGTTGAAGATGGTGTCCGTCGGACCGTGCTCGATCACCCGGCCGGGTTCGTTCTCGGCCGCGAGGAAGAACGCGCAGTGGTCCGAAACCCGTTGGGCCTGCTGCATGTTGTGCGTGACGATCACGACCGTCACCTCGTGCCCGATCTCGGCGATGGTCTGCTCGATCCGCCGGGTCGACGTCGGGTCGAGCGCGGAGCAGGGCTCGTCCATCAGCAGCACGTTCGGTTGCACGGCGAGCGAGCGCGCGATGCAGAGCCGCTGCTGCTGCCCGCCGGACAGCGCGCCGCCGGGGGAGCTCAGCCGGTCCCGGACCTCGCGCCACAGCCCGGCCCGTTCCAGGCTCTGCTCGACGAGCGCGTCCTTGTCGCCGCATTTGACGCCGGCGAGCTTGAGCCCGGCCAGGACGTTGTCGCGGATGGACATCGCCGGGAACGGGTTCGGCTTCTGGAACACCATGCCGATGCGCAGTCGGACCTGCTGCGGACGGGTCCCGTCGGCGTAGATGTCCTTGCCGTCCAACAGGACCTCGCCGGTCAGCGACGCCGACGGCACCAGTTCGTGCATGCGGTTGAGGATGCGCAGGAAGGTCGACTTGCCGCAGCCGGACGGGCCGATGAGCGCGGTCACCTCCTTGGCGGGCATCCGCAGCGAAACCCCTTCGAGCACCAGGCGGTCACCGAACCAGGCGCCGATCTCCCGGGATTCGAGCTCCGCCGCGCCGGGCGGCGGACCACCGGTCAGTTCGACCAGCGGGCGCGCCGGACTGTCCACGTAGGACACTTCAGTGTCGGTCACCGGTTCTCCTGTGTCTTCACGGTGGTCTTCTTGGCCTTGCGCTTCGACCGGTCGCGGCCCACCACCCTGGCGATCGCGAACAGGCCGAAGATGAGCAGGATCAGCACGAGTGCGCCGATGTAGCCGCGCTGCTGGACGTTCTCCAGCGGCTGTTTGATGAACCGGTAGATGAACAGCGGAATGCTCTCCTGCGGATCGGAGAACGGATTGGCGTTCATCCCGAGCGCGCCGAACGACGTGAACAGCAGTGGCGCGGTCTCACCCGCCACCCGGGCGATGCCGAGGATCACGGCGGTCGTCACCCCGGTCCGCGCGGTCGGGAGAACCACGGACCACACCGTGCGGGCCCGGCTCGCGCCGAGTGCCAGCGACGCCTCGCGAAGGCCGTCCGGAACGAGCCGGAGCACCACGTCCACCGTCCGGGTCACGGTCGGCAGCATGACCATCGTCAGGGCCAGGGTGGCCATCATCCCGTTGTAGCTGAACAGTCCCACGCCCGCCTGGATGCCGGGGATGATCAGGGCCGCGTACACGAACAGACCGGCCACAATGGACGGAAGGCCGCTCATCGCGTCGACCATGATCCGCACCGGACGCCGGAACCGGGACCGCGTCTCGTTCAGGAACACCGCGGTGAGGACGCCCAGCGGTACCACCAGCACCAGGGTCAGCGCGGTCTGTTCGAGGGTGCCGACGACGGCGTGCAGACCGCCGGTCTCGGTCGCCGGATCGGTCGGCGCGACCGTGGACATGTCGTGGGTGAAGAAAGCGAGCCGAAGATAGGGCGCGCCTTCGGCGACGATGTAGATCAGCAGTGACAGCAGCGGGGCGAGCAGGACCAGCGCCCCGGTGACGACGACGGTGGACACGAGCCGGTCCGACGCCGCGAGCCTGCCCAGCCTGTCGCGGGTGACCAGGTAGAGCATCGCCAGGTAGAGCAGGTACGCGACGATCAGGTCGGCCAGCCAGCCGGGGGAGTCCAGCAGCAGATGCATGACGAACCAGGTCAGCAGGGTGGCCGACACCGCGCAGCCGATCGCCGCGAGCCGGTCCTGCCTGGTGGTCTCCGACGGACGCCGTTTGACGAGCTTGCGCGGGGCGGGCGCGACGGGGGGAGTCAGGGTCGCGGTCACGCGTCCACCCCCGCACCCGAACGGCTCTTGGAGATGATCACCGACGCGGTGAAGTTCGTCGCCAGGGTGAAGACGAACAGCACCAGCCCCGCCGCCATCAGGCCGGACAGCGCGAGCCCGGACGCGCCGGAGTTGTTGGCGATGAACCCGGAGATCGTCGCGCCGCCGAACTGGAGGATGTGCTTCGTGATCTCCGGAACCTGGGGCAGCAGCAGGGAAACGGCGATCGTCTCGCCGAGCGCGCGGCCGAGCCCGAGCATCGAACCGCCGATGATCCCGCCTCGCCCGAACGGCAGCATGACGGTTTTGACCATGCCCCAGCGGGTGCTGCCCAACGCGAGCGCCGCCTCCTTCTCCCCGGGCGGTGTCTGCGCGAACACCTCCCGGATCACCGACGTCGTGATCGGGAGGACCATCAGCGAGACCACCAGTCCCGCGATGAACATCGACTGGATGTACAGCGCGTTCTCCTTGTCGGAGAACAGCGGGAACCAGCCGAGGTTTTCGGTCAGCCACACCGAGATCGGCATGATCTGCGGGCCGAGGAAGGCGAAGCCCCACAAACCGTAGAGCAGGCTCGGGATCGCCGCGAGCAGGTCCACCAGCCCGGTCAGGAACCCGCGGATCTTCCCGCTGGAGTACTCGGTGATGAACAGCGCGGCCAGGATGCTCAGCGGGACCGCGATCAGGACCGCGATCAGCGCGACCACGATCGTCCCGTAGAGCAGGCCGAGCACGCCGAGTACACCCGAGGCCGGGTCGAACCGGATGGTGGCGAAGAAACCGAAACCGGCGGTGTCGAAGGCGGGCCCGGACCGGTAGACGAGGAAGAAGCCGATGACCACGAGGATCGCCAGCATGGTCAGCCCGGCACCGGTGGTGACCCGGCGGAACGCGCGGTCGGCCCGCGACAGGACTTCGGTGATCGCCCGCCGCACCGGGGCTCCCGGTGGGGACGGGTCGGGCCGGGGTGGCGCGACGGTCACGAGCGGCCTTCCTTCGTGTTGGCAAGTAAAGGAGTTCAGGGCACACCACGTCGCCCCTCGATGCGGCCAGTATGTGGTGCCCGTGGCCGGGAAAGGTGTCCGCACGGGGAACGCCCGACGGGGCGTGTGTGAATCAGTGCGGGCATACGGTCCCGGCCCGTTGACCCCGAACGGGTGATTCGGGGACGTTGGGTCGCGTGAAATCTGGGGAGCCGTCCATGGTCCTGGTCCGCGCGAGACGAGTCGGGATCCTGCTGATCTGCGGGATGCTGGCGGTCGCCGGCGTGTCCGTTCCCGCCGCGCAGGCACAGCCGCCCGACAATCCGAAGTACCGGCTCAAGACCGAGCCCGCCGATCTCTCGGCGGTCCAGAACGGCGACCCGCTGCGGATCACGCTTTCGGGCCTGCCCAAGGGGGCGCGGGCGAAGCTCGTCATCTGCCCGAAAGACGTGCCGGACAATTTGATGAAGAAGGTCTACGTCCCGCCGTGGCCGAAGGACAGCACGCTTCTCACCAGGGTGCAGTCCTACTGCCAGGACGAGTTCGGCGACGAATTCGCCGGGAAGAACGCGGGCATGCAGTCGATGGAAAGGGTGCGGAGCAGCACGACCGGGGACGTCGTCTTCGACACGACGATCCCGCGCGGCACTTTGCGGCCGCACGCCGTTGCCTGGGACCCGCTTTACACCACTTATGAGAAAGCGGTGAATCCCGGGGACAAATTCCCCAAGGTCCCGTGGGCGGACAATCCGCTGGTCGTCGATCCGGTGACCGGTGCGAAGACCAGGCGGCAATTCTCCTTCACCTGCGACGAGAACAATCCGTGCAGCGTCACGATCCAGATCACCGCGCAGGACGCGGCGGGCAAGACCGTGACCTGGGTCGACGACTCGATCAAGTTCACCCCTTACCTGCCGGGCATCGGGGTCAAGGGCTGCCAGGGGATCGGCAGGAACACGCTCGACGCCAGCATGCCGGAACGGCTCGGGCGGGCCGCGGTCGCCTGGAACCAGGCGATCTGCGCTCCGACGAAGGCCGACCAGCCCACCAACATCGTGAGCGAGACCGAGGACACCGGGCTGACCGCGTTCGACAAGGGCGCCTCCGATCTCATGATCACCGGAAGCGGGAGCGCGCTGGCCGCGCAGACCGTCCGGTCCAGGGAGTACGTCCCCGTCGGCGTCAACGCGGCGGTGATCGCCGCGGTCGGGTGGTCCCCGACCGACGTCAACGACGAAGGGAACCCCCTCGGCGCGAAGCTCGCCGGCACGATGGCGTTCACCAGCGCCGAGCTGGCGAACATGTTCACCAAGGGCGGGCAGAACCCCGACGCCGACGGCCGGGGCGGCATCTTCAAGAACGGGTCGCCGCTGGTCGGCCGCAACGCCGCGCTCTCGGCCATCAAGGACGGCCAGCCCACCGGCGTGGTCGCCGCGAACCGCCGCTCCGGGTACAACGGGAGTGCCGACTTCTTCGGGGTGACCGGGGAGTCGGGAGCGGGGACGGTTCCGCTCGCCTTGAGCAGGCTCCTCGCCGGGACCGCGCCGAAGGAGTGGGTCTTCCCGGCGCTCGGCAACGACTATTTCCTTGGGCTGAGCGGGAAGTCTCCCGGGGTGATCTCCGATCTGAGCGTGCTCGACCCCGGTCGGTCGCGGGTGAACAACGTCGACGCGAAGACCGGCCAGCTGGCGGTGCGCAAGACCGTGGACAACGCCGTCGCCGGGCGTGGCGCGGACTGCGACGGCGGCTGCGTGAACTGGGTGATCACCGATCTCGCGACGGCGACGATCAACCGCTGGACGCCGGTGGCGCTCCCGGACGGCAAGGGGAACTTTGTCGCGCCGAACGAGCAGAGCCTCCACGCGGCGGTCGACGCGATGAAGATCGGCCCCGACGGGACGGCCGAGGCCGGCACCGTGGCCAAGGACGGCGCGTACCCGCTCACCTTCGTCGAGTACATGGCCGTCCCGGTCAACCCGTTGATCGACGCGAACTGCAAGCCGATGAAGGAGAAGCAGGACAGGCTGAAGGCGTTCGCCGGTCTCGCGGCGGGCTACGGACAGGCGCTGCTTCCTCCCGGAATGGTCCGGTTGAGCTCCGGCCTGGCCGCGACCGCCTCCGAACGGATCGCCAAGATCGGCACCGGCACCGTCGAAAAGGCCTGTGAGGAAAAGGAAGAGGCGAAGAACCCGCCCCCGCCGGGAGCGAACGGTGTCACGCCCGCTGCCAACCCGTCGCTGGGCGGACCGTCCGGCGGACAGGGTTCGTCGGCCGGGACGCCGGTGACGGCCGCCGTCGGACCGGTTCCCGCGGTCGCCCCGACTCCGGAAAGCGTGGCGGCGGCGAAGAACCTCGCCGAGTCGATCAGCATCCCGAAGTTCGCCGGTGCCGGTGCGCTCGGCGCCCTGATCCCCTTGGTGGCCTTGGTGCTCCTGGCGACCCTCCCGTCCGCGACGGCGTACCTCGCGGCCGGGCGGCCGGTGCCGTCGTGGCTGACCAGGGCGCTGGCGATGCTGATCGGTCTCCTGCGTCGCAAGCCGTCGGGTGGCGTGGCGTGAGCGTCGAGGTCGAGGAGAGGCAGTTCCTGCGGTTCGGCCCCGGCTGGATCGGCGCGGTCGTGTTCGCCTGGCTGGTCACCACCCTGGTGGCGCTGGCGCTGGTCGTCTACGCGCTGGGCCCGATGCTGCAATCGGGCGATCAGCGGAAGGCGCTGACCGAGATCCGGGGCGAGATCGGGGTGGCGCTGGGCGCGAGCCAGAGCCTGTTCGGTGGCGGGCCGCCCGCCAAACCGGTCGAGTTCGGCAAGCCGGTGGCCGTCCTGGAGATCCCCGCCCTCAAGGTGCAGCAGGTGGTCATCGAGGGCGCGTCGAGCAGCGAGACGGCGTCCGGGCCCGGGCACGTCCCGGGAACGGCCGGGCTCGGCCAGCCGGGCAACGCCGTGATCGCCGGCCGCAACGCCGGATACGGCGGCCCGTTCGGCGCGCTCGACACGCTACAGCCGGGTGACGAGATCGTCGTCGCGACGACACAGGGCAAGTCCGTCTACCGGGTGACCGAGGCGGGCACGAGGACGCTGGACGAAGGTGCCGACTACGGCAAGACCCAGAACGACCGGCTGACCTTGGTGACGTCGGCGTCCTGGTGGCCGCTGGCCTCGGCCGAGGCGACGGTGGTGACCGCGGCCCTGGAGGGGAGGCCGTTCCGGCCCACCCCGCAGAACGGCCGGGCGGACGCGCAGGACGGCCGGACCGGCGACACGACCGCGTGGGCCGGGTTGGTCCTGGCCTTCGGCGGTTTCGTGGCGGCGGCGGCCGGGGCGACATTCCTTTATCGCCGGTGGCGTCCGGTTTCGACCTACGTCATCACCGGACCGGTACTGCTCACTCTGGCGTCGTTGGCGGCTTTGGCGCTTTGGCGACTCTTTCCGGCCTGGGCTTAGGTCCTGAGAGGGAGTTCGGTCTTTCCGGACTTCAGTTCCTTCTCACGATGTGGATCTTCGCCCGATACCGACTTTGGTCGGTGGACTCCTCACTGATAGCTCTTTAGATTCTCTCCATTGCACCCGATCAGGGGTAATTCATTCGGGCAACCGAAGGGATTCCTGTGACGGGGCGTCACGCCGTCAGCGCGCTTTAGCCGGAGTGCGCTGTGTTGCTGCAAAACAGGGAGAGTTCGATGAGCAGATTCAGCCGAGTGGTCACATGCTCGGTTCCGGTCGCGGTCGGCGCTTTGCTGCTGTCGACCGCGGTTTCCGGTGCCCAGCCGTCGGAGGAGGCACGCACGCAGACCGGGATCACCGCGCTGCAGAGCATCAAGAACAGCCTCACCCCGGCTGAGCGCAAGCAGTCGAGTCAGCTCGTCGTCGAAAAGCGCCTGCGCGCCGACAAGGGCCTGGCGGGCAAGCTGCCCGACTACCGGACTGGGCTGGGCGTCAGCGACGCCGGCACCGTCGCGGTGGACATCAAGGGCGCCGGACAGTCGCTGGTGGACGCTGTCAAGGCAGCGGGCGGCAGCGTCCGGTACGCCTCTCCCACCGGCGCGATCCGCGCCGACCTGCCCCTCGGCGCCGTCGACGCGATCGCCGGACGCGGGGACGTCGCCGAGGTCAAGGCCGCCTCCCAGGCGATGACCTGGAACGAGTCCGCGCCGCAGGACCGGCGCCAGGCCGCTGCCAAGAAGACCGCCGCCGCGCTCCAGGTCGCCGAGGGCGACAAGGCGCACGGCAACGACACCGCCCGCACCAAGTACGGCGTCACCGGCGCCGGGCAGAAGGTCTGCGTGCTCTCGGACGGCGTCAAGTCGCTCCAGGCGTCCCAGACCGCCGGCGAGCTCCCCGCCGTCGACGTCCTTCCCGGTCAGGCGGGCAGCGGTGACGAGGGCACCGCGATGCTGGAGATCATCCACGACATGGCGCCCGGCGCCACGCTCGGTTTCGCGACCGCGTTCACCAGCGAGCAGAGCTTCGCCGACAACATCCGCGCGCTCCGTACCACGGGCAAGTGCACGATCATCGTCGACGACGTGTCCTACTTCGACGAGTCGCCGTTCCAGGACGGCCCGGTCGCGCAGGCCGTCAACGACGTGACCGCGGCGGGCGTGCTCTACTTCTCCTCCGCGGGGAACTCGGGCAACCTGACCGACGGCACCAGCGGCTACTACGAAGGCGATTTCCGCGGCTCCACCAGCAAGATCTCCGGGATCACCGGGACGCCGCACGACTTCGACCCGAGCGGTACGACCCAGCTGTACAACGCGCTTTCGCCGAACTCGGTCGGCCGCTACGTCACCCTGTTCTGGTCCGACCCGTGGGGCAAGGCCACCAGCGACTACGACCTGTTCGTCCTGAACTCGTCCGGTTCGGTCGTCGCCTCCAGCGAGAACGCGCAGAACGGCACCCAGAACCCGTACGAGATCGCCCAGGTCCCGGCCAGCGGCTCGGGCTTCAAGGTCGCCGTCGTCAAGTACAGCGGCTCCGACCGGTTCATCGCGCTGAACGTGATCCGCGGCCGCTTCGTCGCCTCCGGCTCGCTGAAAGCCTTCAGCACCAACGGTGTCACCTCCGGCCACTCGGCCGCGGTCAACGCCTTCAGTGTCGCGGCCGCCCCGGCCGCCGGTGCCTTCGGCCGCGCGCTCGAGACCGGTGACCCGGCGAACCCGGCCGGTCCGTTCCCCGGCCTGTTCACCGCCGCCAGCAAATGGGAGCGGTTCACTTCGGACGGTCGCCGTCACCAGTTCTACAACCCGGACGGTTCGGTGATCACCCCCGGCAACGTGTCCTCGACCGGTGGTGCGACGCGGAACAAGCCGGACATCACCGCGGCCGACGGCGTCGCGACCTCGGTGACCGGCTTCCAGCCGTTCTTCGGGACCTCCGCCGCCGCGCCGAGCGCCGCCGCCATCGCGGCGCTGCTCAAGCAGGGCAAGCCCGCCGCGACCCAGGCGGAGATCCGGAACGCGCTGACCTCGACCGCGATCGACCTCGGCGCCCCGGGCTTCGACCCGGTCACCGGGGCAGGCGTGATCATGACCGACCCGGCGCTCGCCGCGCTGGGCGTCGCTCCCAAGTAAACGGTTCTCAATCAAGGAAAACGGCCCGGCGCACGCGCGCCGGGCCGTTTTCTGTCATTCAGGAGCTTCAGGACTTGACGCAGGACAGGCCGTTCGGGCCCGACACGGTCAGGAAGCCGTACCGCTGGATCGTGGTGGCGAGCTGGCCACCGCACAGCGGGCTGGCGGTCGAGGCCGAGTCACCGGCGTCGAAGCCGACGGCGCGCTTGGCCTGGTCGTAGCTGGGGGTGCGGGAGTCGACGACGTTGTAGACGCTGCGCGAGCCCAGGAACGCCGTGGTGAACGCCGGGGTGTAGCTGCCGGCCGAACCGGAGACCGGGGAGCCGTTGAAGCCGGCACCGGTCAGCGGGTTGACGGTGAAGCCCGCGCGCTTGTCGGCGGTCACCGCGTTGCCCTGCGCGATCCACTGGGCGATGGAGAACGGCGCGATGGCGGTGGCGCGGTCGGCGGCCGGGATGGAGTTGCCGTCGTGCTCCTGGAACCGCTTGACGGTGACCGGCTTGGTGGTCGGGTCGAAGCCGAGGACGGTGCCGGTGAAGAAGCTCAGCGTGCCGGAACCGGTCTGCGGCAGGTAGACCGCGATGGGGGAGTTGGCGCCGCCGACCTGGTTCCAGTTGGTGATGGAACCGTCGTAGATGCCGCGCAGCTGCGCCAGCGTCAGGGTCAGGCCCGCGCCCGAACCGGTGGCCGAGGACGACCAGGTGACACCGTCGGTGGCGAACGCGAAGAACTCGAAGCTGGCGGGGTCGGACGAGCTGCGGGCCGAGGACGACCGCGCGATGTCGATCTTGCCGTCGCCCGCTTCGGCCGAGGCCTTCAGCGCGGCCTTGCCCTGCGACGAACCGTTCGGCACCGGGACACCGCCGCTGCCGTAGGTGACCGCGTCGGCGAACGGGTCGGCCGGGACGGTGAACGTCTGGCCCGCGGCCAGCACCGGCGGCACGTTGACGTAGTTGTCGGGGTCGGTGTTCCAGGCCGCCTTCGCCGCCGCGCTGTTGGCGTTGGCCAGGATCGCGCCGGTGATGTCGACGGTGGTGTCCGAGCCCGCCGCGGCGATGACCTCTTCGAGGCCGTTGGCCGGGGCGACCGCCGAGGCGGTGCCGGTCAGGGTGAGGCAGGCACACGCGGCGATCGCGGTGGCGCCGAGAAACCGAGTGGTACGAGCACGCATCTTGTTTGCACTCTTTCTCTAGTCCCCAAGTCGTCACGGGATTCCGTGACTTGGCACAATCCTCGCTCCGCAACACTGTCCGGCGACGGTGCTTCGCCTTCCCGCCCGACGTCCTGATGGTTAATCTCCGGGGAACGCACTTTCCGTGATCGATCGTCACGGGGAACGATTCGGTGAATGTCCGCCGGAATCGCGACGGTATTTCCGGCGCCAATCGGCTATGGTCTCGATTCCTTCGCCGATGGCCGCCTCGGTGGTGGCCGACCGGAACCGGTCGAGTCCGCGCTGCGCCTCGATGCGCCGTCCGTACGCATGGGTGGCGATCGCGACGACCCGGTCGCCGGTATGCAGCCGCCAGCGCCAGCGGCCGCCGCTGAGATGGCTGAAATCGCTGGTCAGCTCGGAAATGTTCGTGCTGAGCCAGGCGATCGCGACAAGGCATTCCTCGGCTCGTGGATAGTCGGCGGGGGCGGAACCCAGCGACACGTTGTTGCCGCCGAGCAGTCGCCATCGCATGGTCTGTTCGCCGGTCTGGACCAGCTGGAAGCGTGGATTCTTCTTCACCGTTCGGCACTCCGTCGGCGGAGTGAACGGTGTGAATTCCCCCTGGGCACATCCGGTGAATCGCCTCGATGTGGTGAAGGGGTTACCGGTTTTCCTTAAGGCGCGACGGCCGCCGGGTGAACGTTTTGCCCCGGCGGCGGCGCGCTAGCCTGAACGGACGCGGGTAATCGGAAAACAATCACCGAGCCGGATCGGTCCGGCACGGTCTGCGAGGAGGATCGATGGGCAACGGCAGGACCGCGGTCGTCACCGGGGCGGGTTCCGGGCTCGGCAGGGAGATCTCCCGTGCGTTACTCGGCGCCGGTTACCGGGTCGCGCTCGCCGGCCGCCGCGCGGACGCGCTGGCGGAGACCGCCGCGGGGGACGCGAAAGCGCTTCCGGTGCCCACCGACGTCGCCGACCCCGATTCCGTCGCCGCGTTGTTCGAGACGGTGCGCGCCGAGTGGGGACGGCTGGATCTCCTGGTGAACAACGCGGGCGTGTCGGTGGGCGGGACCGTCGACGAACTGTCCTTCGCGGACTGGAAACGCACCGTCGACACCAACCTGACCGGGATGTTCCTGTGCGCGCAGCAGGCCGTGCGGCTGATGAAGGCGCAGGACCCGCGTGGCGGCCGGATCGTCAACAACGGCTCGATCTCCGCGCACGCCCCGCGGCCCGCGTCCGTCGCCTACACCGCGACGAAACACGCGGTCACCGGGCTGACGAAGTCGATCTCCCTGGACGGCCGGGCCTGGAATGTCGCGTGTGGACAGATCGACATCGGCAACGCCGCCACCGAGATGACGCTGAAGATGGCCGACGGCATCCCGCAGGCGGACGGCGGCGTCAAGGCCGAGCCGACCTTCGACGCCCGGCACGTCGCGGACGCCGTGCTGTACATGGCCGGGCTGCCGCTGGACGCGAACGTGCAGTTCCTGACCGTCACGGCGACCGCGATGCCGTACATCGGGCGGGGTTAGGGCGGCTGAAGGGGACTTTCCCCTCGTCTCACGCGGTGAAGGGCGCTTTCCCCACATCGCATGCGGGGAAAGTCCCCTTCAGCCTCACGGGATCACCTTGGCCTTCTTGAACTCGTCGAACAGCCGGAAGAACATCGACGAGGTCTCGGCGTACTCGTGGAAACCGGCCCGCCGGGCCTTCGAGCCGTCCGCGAACATGTCGTAGTCCCAGCCGAACACGAAGTCGGCGAAGCCCCACGACGACGAAACCGCGCTGTACGGAACTTCGAGGCCGTACTTCGCGGCGATCGAGGTCCAGAGTTCTTCCTTGTCCGCCATGACGACGTCCAGCGACATCGGCAGCGGCGGCGCCACCTCCAGGTCGAAGTAGCGCGCGATCTTCGGCCAGAGGTCGCTCCACCGGAACAGGTCGCCGTTCGCGATGTTGAACGCCTCGTTCTCCGCGCCCGTTGCCCAGACGGTGGCCTTCGCCAGCAGCCCGGCGTCGGTCATCTCCAGAAGGCTGTCATACGCGCCGGGCTTGCCGGGGAAGCGCAGCGGCAGCCCGAGTTCCTTCGAGATCGACGCGTAGACGGCGATGGCCAGCGCGAGGTTCATCGGATTGCCCAGCGCGGTCCCGCCGACCACCGACGGCCGGATCGCCGACCACGTCCAGGCCTTCCCTGCCTGCCGCCGCTCCAGGAACTGCTGCTGGTCCACATTGAACTCGGGCGGCATGTGCCCGGCGTCGTCCTCGCGCGCGGGGGTCTTGAACGGGCCGAGGTGGGCGCCGTAGACCTTGTAGCCCTGCATGAGGCTGACGTGGCGGAGGCCGGGCGCGGCGGGCTCGATCGCGTCGACCAGGTTGGTCAGCATCGCCAGGTTCGGCGGGACGAGCTCGGCCCAAGTCGGCTTGTCGACATAAGCCGCGTAGAACACGTGCGTGACGTCGTCCAGGCCGCCGAGCTTCGCGCGGGTGTCGTCCGCGTCGAGCAGGTCGACGGCGATCTGGCCGGGGCCGCCGCGCCGGGACAGGCCGATGACCCGCCAGCCGGGCCGGCTCTCCAGGTGTTCGATCAGGTTCTTGCCGATGACCCCGTTGGCCCCGGCGACCAGGGCGACCTTGCGTTCTTCGTTCATGTCACCGAGCCTGGACTCCTCGCGCGGATAAGTCCAAGACATAGATCTCACCGCTTCGATAAACTCTCTTCATGACCAGCTTGCGGCAGCTCGAATACCTGGTGACCGTCGTCGACACCGGCTCCTTCACCAGGGCGGCGGAGTTGCTGCACGTGACGCAGCCCGCGCTGTCCCACCAGATGCGCGCGCTGGAGAAGGGGGTCGGCGGCCCGCTGCTCGAACGCCTGCCGCGCAGTGTCCGGCTCACGCCGATGGGCCGCGCGATGCTCCCGCACGCCCGCGCCACCCTCGCCGACGCCGAACGCGCGCGGTGCGCGGCCCGGCAGGCGTCCGGGCTGGAAGCGGGCGAACTCCAGATCGCCACGGTCTACTCGGTCGGTATCGGTGTCCTGCCCACGGCGTTGCGGGTGTGGCGCCGGGAGCGGCCGGACGTCGACGTCCGCCTGGTGGAGTTCCGGCACGCGGACGAACTCCGGGACGCCATGGCGGCGGGGGAGGCCGACGTCGCGGTCGGCCCGGTCCCGCCGGGCTGGGACGGGCCGGTGCGCGAGCTCGGCACCGAGGAGTTCGTGGTCGTCCTGCCGATCGACGGGCCGCGCGAGGACGACGGCACCGGCGTCGTCGACCTCGCGACCCTCGCCGACTGCGCGTGGGTGCACTACGCGCCGGGCAACGGCCTGGCCGATCTCGTAGACCAGGCCTGCGCCGCGGCGGGATTCCAGCCGAGGGCCGCGGTCCGGACCGAACAGACCGCGGCCGCCCCGGTGCTCGCGGCGGCGGGGCTCGGTCCCGCGCTGGTCCCGGCCAACGTGCTGCCCGAAGGCTTCCACGGCCGCGTCCTTCGCCCCGAACCGGCGATCCGGCGCACGCTCGCCGCCTACTGCCGGAGCGCGCCCGACCCGCTGACGTCGGCCTTCATCGACGTCGTCGCGGGGAAGTGCACGCTCTGATCAGTGCAGGGAAACCGCCGACAGGTCCACGCCGCCGAACGTCGTCGCCGTGACGTCGCCCGCGCGCTCGGCCCACACGGCGTGCCCGTGCCCGGACCACAGCGGCGCGACCGGGAGATCACGCAGCAACTGGTTCTCCACCAGGCGATAGACCTCGCCGCTGTCGGCGGATTCGGTCTCCTCGGCCGATTTCAGCAGGTCGGCGAACCCGTCACTGGCGTAACCGGTGGTTTTCGCGATCTCGGAGAGCACTTCCTGCGGGCTCGGCGTCATCAGGCCGATATCGAGCGCGAACGGGCCCTGGCCGGGTTCCGGCGCGAGCGGGACACCGACGGCCTTGGTGACCTGGTCCGCCAGCGGTCGCAGCCAGTTCGCCTGGGACTGTCCGAAATGGACAGGTGTGGCGGGGAACTCGGCCTGGGTCAACAGGGATTTCCCGGCGCCGGCGTCGAACGTGCAGGGGCGGCAGGTGCTGCTGCGCTCACCGGGCGCGACGGCGGGCGGCAGGAGCGACTTCGCCGGGTCCACCTGCTTGCCGAGGACGCCTGCCTCCAGCGCGGCGCGATCGACACCGAGCGCGAAGCCGTGCCGGACCGTCGTGTCGGAGAAATGTGCCGCCGTCAACGGAAAGCCGAGGTAGGAGACGTTCGGGAGCGCCCACATCACGTGCCGCTGCGCGAAATCCGCGTGCATGGCCTCGTGGCGATCGCCCGGGACCACCGTGGAGAGATCGAGCTTCCCTGCCTTGACCTCGTCGTACTGCGCCGCCGCGTCCCCGGTCTTCAGCTCGATCACGCGCGCCTTGCCCGGCGCGTCCGCGACGCGGACCAGTGTGCCGCCGGACGGCTGCCAAGCGCCGTCCAGCCGGAACGGCCCGTTGCCGACGGGCCGCTGCGCGAACCCCGCCCAGTCGCGGGACGCCAGTGCCGACGCGGGCAGCGGGACCAGCGCGGGCGAGGAGAGCAGCGCCGGGGTCTGCCCGGACGGCCGGTCGAGCACGAGCCGGATGGTCAGCGGGTCCGGCGCGGTGATCTCCTTGGCCCGCAGGAGCTCCTTGACCACCCGCGACGCCTGCCACTGCTCCTGGCCGATCGTCTTCCAGGTGTCCACATAGGACTGCGCGGTCACCGGGGTGCCGTCGTGGAACTTCGCGCCGTCCTTGAGCTTGACCGTCCACGTCGTCCGGTCGGGGCTGGTGACCGATTCGGCCGCGCGTGGCGTCATTTTTCCCGTCGTCGGGTCGTAATCGCCCAGCGGCGTCCACAGTGCCCCGGCGAGCATCCGGCCGGATTGGTCGCGGATGTCGGCGGGCAGCAAGGTCGCCGGGGCGGCCAAGCCCACGCGAAGAACGTCCGGTGCGGGCGATTCGCCGGATTCCGTGCAGCCCGCCGCGACCAGGGCGGCGGCGAGGAGCGGGGCCAGAAGACGCAAGCGCATGGTCATGTCATAGCAGTCCCGGACCGACCAACGGCGGTTGTGCGGGCAAAGTGGTGATCATAGGGTGGGGTGACCAGCCTGGGAGGTTTCTGTGCGAGGAAACTGGTTGCTCCGTTCGTGCCTGGCGATCGCGACGGTCACCGTGACCCTGATCGCCACCGGCCTGCCCGCCGCCGCGTGCGGCGAGGAGGACAAGCCGGCGAG
The DNA here is from genome assembly GCF_001995215.1 of Amycolatopsis azurea DSM 43854. Lineage (GTDB taxonomy): Bacteria > Actinomycetota > Actinomycetes > Mycobacteriales > Pseudonocardiaceae > Amycolatopsis > Amycolatopsis azurea. The sequence continues at coordinate 16,387 of NZ_MUXN01000026.1, read as the reverse complement.
TGAGAAGGTCCGGGTCGCGGGGGCACCCGGCGCGGTGAAGAACGTCAAGGCCGTCGGCAACGTGCCCGACGCGCAAGGCGCCATCGCCATGGGCTTCCTCCAGTACGGGAATCGCGACGTCATGGCGGTTTCCGGCGAGTTCGGCCTGAAGGTCTACGACCTGACGAAGAACCCCACCGCGCCGAAGCTGATCGGCGAGGTCAGCCTGCCCGGACTGTGGGAGACCGAGGACACCGAGGTCGACGTCAAGCGCAAGCTCGTCTTCCTCGCGCGGGACCCGCGGGCCTTCGGCGGCACCACGCAGACCGGCGAGTCCGGCATCTACATCATCGACCTGAAGAACCCGGAAAAGCCGGCCATCCTGAGCTACACCAAGGTGCCCGCCGGCCACACGACCAGCTGTGTCGACGACTGCCGGTACCTCTGGACCGGCGGCCCGGCGAAGGCCGCGAACCAGCCCGCGGACTGGGGCGGCCGCCCGATCTGGGTGACCGACATCCGCGATCCGCGCAACCCGAAGACCGCCCCGGACCCGATCGAACTCGCGCGCAACGACGGCAAGACCGACTACGTGCACGACGTCCAGGTCGACGACGAGGGAGTGGCGTGGGTGTCCGGGCGCGGTGGTGTCCGCGGCTACTGGACCAGCGGCTATCACCGCGATCCCGTCCAGGGCAAGGTCCGCCGCGCGACCGCGTTCAACCCGGTGCCCTACGCGGGCGGCGGGATCGAGGAGACGGCGGCGCCGTCGAAGTTCATGCACAACAGCTTCCACCCGGCGGGGCACCGTTCGGCCGACGGCGCGGACTCGAACCGCTGGCACGGCCGCGACCTCATCTACGCCACCGAAGAGAGCTTCCTCGACGGCTGTGCCGGTGACGGCGTTCTGACGATCTCGTCGCTGCAGAACTCGTACAACGGCGAAGGCTGGCGTTCGACGCCGGAGAAGCCGTTCCGCCTCAAGTCCGTCGGCACCTGGAGCGTCGCCGGGCAGGAAGGCAGTGACCCGACGACGGGTGACTGCTCCGCGCACTACTTCGACGTCCGCGGCAAGGTCCTCGTGCAGTCGTTCTACACGCAGGGCACGCGGTTCCTCGACGTCAGCGACCCGACCGACCCGAAGCAGATCGCCTACTTCCGCCCCGCGGACGCCTCCGCGTGGGCGCCGTACTGGCACAAGGGTTATGTCTACGTCGCCGACAACACTCGCGGAATCGACATCCTGAAGCTCACCGCCTGAGTCAAGATGTCCCCATGCGCACCATGGGGAAGACGTTGGGGATCACGGCCGCGGTCGTCCTGATCGCGGCCTGTGACCCGGCACCGCCGGAAGAAGAAGCGGTCGTCCACACCGATCCGGCGCCGGTCGCCGAGACGTTCCCCGAAGTCGGGGAGATCGTCGAGGCGTCCTGGGTCGAAGAGAAGATGGGTGCTCCCGAAGGTCGCGTGGCGGCGCCCGGGCCGACCGACTACCGGCTGTCCGCCCTGGTGAAGCTCGGGCCGGGCGGGGCTCAGAAAGTACTGGGCGGCTACGAATGCCACACGGGCGTCCCGGCGGCGCCTGAACAGCTCAAAGCGCTTCTGCCGTCCGGCGCGACGTGGCGTTCCTGCGAGCTGCCCGCGAACGGCAAGGCACGGACCGCGTTCGTCGTCGCCGGGGCCGATCAGGCGTTCCTCACTTCGACAACCATGTAACGAAGCTGTGCCGAGACTGTCGCGTGACTATCACGGGAACCGCATGATCCGTTCCTAGCTTGGCGTCATGACCCTCTTGCTGGAACGGGCCCCGGTTCCCGCCGCCAAGACGACTCTGCGGCGAAGCGTCACAGCACTGTTCGCGATCGCCGTCCTCGTCGCCGGATACACCGGGTTCCGGTTGCCGGGGGAGTGGGCGGCGACCCTGCAGGCCGTTTCCCTGACCGACGGGTTCCATCGGCGTTTCCTCGTCGGCACGCTCCTGAAGCCGTTCGGGCACGACTACGTGGTCTTCGCGGTCGCGAGTTTCGCCGTCCTCGGCGCGGTGCTGGTGGCCGTGACGCTCGCGTTCTTCCACAGCCGTACCGAAAGCCGGCGGCTGCTGATCGTCGCCTGGCTCCTGCTGCCGACCGGCGGCTACCTGTTCCACGAGGTCGGCTACTTCGACCAGATGCTGTATCTCCTGCTGTTCGGCGCGCTGTGGGCGCTGCACCGGAACCGGCCGGTGGTCGCGAGCGCGGTGATGGCGCTTTCGGTGACGGTGCACGAAATCGCGCTGCTCACCGTGCTGCCGGTGTTCGGTTTCGTCCTGCTGCGGAAGGTCCCGTTCCGGCGCGCGTGCGCGCTGCTCGCCCCGGCCGCGATGCTCGGTGCGGTGATCCTCGCGTTGCCGCCGGTCGCCCCCGGCAGCATCGACAAGCTCCGGCAGGAACTGTCCACAACGGACTTCGCTTACCGGGTCGACGCGCTGAAGCTGTTCGGCCGCACGCAGGCCGAAAGCTGGCAGCTGTACTCGATCACCAATGTCCTGCTGTATTTGCTGCCGATCGTGATCGTGGTGGCCGGCGGCTTCCTGTACCTGCATCGTCCGACGCTCGCGGCGGCGGTGCCCGTCGCGGCGATCGCGGCGCCCGCGTTGCTCGCGTTCGGCGGCTGGGACGACGCCCGCTGGGGCTTCCTGCTGGTGAGCAACTTCGTCGTCGTGCTGTGGCTGTGGCTCGGCCGCCGTGAGCTGGAACTCAGGCAGGTGGCCGTGCTGACCGCGTTGTTCCTTGTCCTCACGCACGTCCCGATGCCGTACTTCGACGGTTACGCGCCGCGTGGGCTCACGCTGGTGACTCCCGTGGAAGGCTTACCGTGAAGACGGCGCCGCCGTCGTTGTGCGCGGTCAGCTCCCCGCCGTGGATCAGCGCGTTCTCCCGCGCGATCGACAGTCCCAGCCCACTGCCCTCGGTCGCCTGGCGCGCGTGATCGCCCCGCACGAACCGGTCGAACAGGATCGGGAGCAGGTCCTCGGGGATCCCCGGCCCGGAGTCGGCGACGCGGATCCACACCGCGTCCGCGGCGCCCGTCAGGGTCACGGTGATCGGGGTCCGGCCGTAGCGCGCGGCGTTGACCAGCAGGTTGACCACGACGGTGTGCAGGCGGCGCGGGTCGGCGACGATGGTCGTGTCCCCGGTGCTCGTCACCTCGACGGGGGTCTCCGGCGCGGCGGCCCCGATCGCGTCCTCGACGAGCGCGGGCAGATCGACCGGTTCGGGGCGGAAGTCCGCGGAACCCGCGTCGAAACGCGAGATCTCCATCAGATCCTCGACGAGCCGCGCCAGCCGCCGGGTCTGGGTGCCGAGCAACTCGGTCGCGCGGGACCTGATCTCGGGGCTGGAACTGTCGAGTGTGTCGACCGTCGCGACCATCGACGCGAGCGGCGTCCGCAGGTCATGGGCGACATCGGCGACGAACCGTTGTTGCTGCCGGTCCTTGGCACGCAGCTCCTCGATCGCGGCGCCGACCCGATCGGCCATCGTGTTGAACGACTGGGCGAGGTCGGCGAGTTCGTCGCGGCCCTTCACCGGGACACGCACGTCGAAGGCGCCGTCGCCCAGCTCCCGGGCGGCGGAGGCGACCCGGCGCACCGGCCGCTGGATGCCGCCCGCCGCGAAGACGGCGGCCGCCACGCCGAGGACGGTGACGCCGAGCGCGATCCACACCAGCTTCCACCGCTGGGCCGCCAGATCCTGCTCGAACCTGGTGAGGTCGAAATACTGCACCACCCAGTACGCGACGAAGTTCGCGCTCACCACAAGGAGCTTTCGGCCGGTCGCCGGATCGATCGTGACGGTCGACAGCAGGTTCTCCGGGCCCGTGGTCCGCAGCAGGACCACGTCCTTCACGCCTTCCAGCGCGGCCTTCCGGTCCGGAGGAGCCGCGTTGTCGATGCCGGTCGTCCAATCGACGGTCTTCGACGACGCCTTGACGACTTCGGCCGGTCCTTGGGGTGTCGTGAAGTCGTCGTTGGTCATTTGCGGATATCGCGTGACGAGCATCCAGTCCGCCCCGGCCTTGTTCATGCCCTGGGAGAACAGATCCAAGGCCTGCGGGCTGCCTGCCATGAACTGTTCGAGATGAGGCCAGGCCTGCCCGAACATCGCCCCGAACGAGGTCTTCGCCGCGGCGGTGAACCTGTCGAGCGCGTCGTCCTCCTGGATCCTTGCCGCGCTGAAGGCCATGACGGCCGTCGCCGTCGTGGTCACCACCACGACCGCCGCGATCACCCGGGCGCGGAGTCCGAACCTCATTCGCTCACCAGCCGGTAGCCGAGTCCGCGCACGGTCTTCAAAACCACGGGATTCGCCGGATCGTCCTCGATCTTCGCCCGCAGCCGCGCGACCGCCGCGTCGACGATCCGCGAGTCGCCGACATAGCCGTAGTCCCAGACCCGTTTCAGCAAGGTCTGCCTGCTCAGCACCTGGTTCGGATGTTCGGCGAACTCGACGAGCAGCCGGATCTCGGTCGCGGTCAGCGCCAGTTCGACGCCGTCGCGGGTCACGCACATCGCGCTCGCGTCGATCTCCAGCCGTCCCACCCGCAACTGCCCGGCCGACGGGCCGGGAGCGGTGGCGGCGCGCCGCCCGATCGCCTTGATCCGCGCGTCGATCACCCGCGGTTCGGCGGGTTTGACCACGTAGTCGTCGGCTCCGCATTCCAGCCCGGCGACGATGTCGATCGGGTCGCCGCGGGCGGTCAGCAGCACCAGCGGCAGCCGGCTGCGCGCGCGGATCCGGCGGCAGACCTCGAAACCGTCCATCCCGGGCAACATGACGTCGAGCAGGACGAAGTCGAGTTCCAGCCGGTCGGTGAACAGCGCCTCCAGCGCTCGCTCTCCGGTCGGCGCGACGACGACGTCGTGACCGAGTGTTTTCAGCGCCAGTGTGAGCGCTTCGGCCAGGGCGACGTCGTCCTCGACGAGCAGGATGCGCGGCATGGTTCCCCCAAGATCGAAAGCCTCACCGATCGTAAGGGCGCTTCGTCGCACTCGCCCGGGTCCGCGGCGGAACCGTCGCGGAGCCGTGCGGTCTCGTCACAAACCTCGGTTCTCTGTTTCACTGTCGTATCCGCGGACGAGGGGGAATCGTGTCGGTCGAGGTGGGGAAACGCGCGTCCGAGTACTTCAGGGTTTCGGACGCGGTGGCGATCGTGGCCGGTGCGGCGTCCGGCGCGCTCGGTGCCTACGCCTACTACAACGAGCTGCTACAGCCGCTGGCGCACAGCTTCACCATCTGGATCGTGCTGATCGTCGCGGTCGTCCCCGGGATGCCGAGGCGGCGAGCGATGGTTCGAGCGGTCTTCGCGCTCATCGCGGCGGTACTCGCGTTCTATCCGGGCAAGGCGGTGATGTACGGCTTCAAGTACGCGGGGATGCCCTATCAGGTCGACCCGTCGACGCTCGTGCTGTGCTGTGGTGCGGCCTGGCGGTGGCCGCCGGCCTTGTCGCCGGACTGCTGTTCGCCGCCGTGGGACGGACCGACCGGCGCGGCACCCTCGCCACCGCGGCACTCGTGGGACTGCTCGTCGCCGATCTCGTCCGCCGGTCCGACCGCTTCGGTGTCGAAACCCTGCTGGTCGCGACCCTGATCGCGATCGTGTTCGTCGCCTGGCGGGGAATCCGCTCACCCCGGCAAGCCGGCCAGGTCGCTCTTGCCGCCGTACCGATGGGACTTCTGGGGTTCGTGATCGTGTCGGCGCCGGACTTCTTCGAGGGACTTCTGCTCGTCTAGTGCTTGAGTGCGGCGTTCCAAGCCGTCAGCGTCAGCTTGCCCGTGGTCCCGAGGTCGGTGTCGACCGTGATCCGCTGCTCCGGGTCGCCCGTGGCGGCCGCGACGGTCACATAGGCGCCCGCCTCCGGCGAACCCGCGGTGACGGTGTTCGACCACGAGACCACCGACAGCAGCGTCCCGCCGGGCTGGACCGTCTGCGGGCTGACGCCGGGGTCGATCGCCATGTACGACGTCCCATGCTCGACCTCGACGGCCATCGGCTGCTTTTTCTTGTCCAGCAAGCGGACTTCGGGATAGCCGGTGAGCGTGCGCGGCGTCGTGCCGCAGTTGGTCAGGGTCAGCACGACCGCGCGATGCCCCAGCGCGACCTCGACCGGCCCGGACTTCACCGTGACCCCGGTGCCGAGGCAACCCGCAGGTTCGACTTCGCCCGGCACTGGAGTGTGGACGGTCGGCGGGGCCGGCGGTGGTGGTGGCGGAGGCGCACTGCACCCCGCCACCACCAGCGCCGTCCCGGCCACGCTCAAGATCGCTTTCCCCAGCACGCGCGGATCCTATCGACTTCGCAGGTGGCGGTTTCGTGTGCTTGGACGGACGACACACGTGATCAGACGGACGACACGAGGCCGGTCGCCTGCGTGTCGTCCGTCCCGTCACGCGTGTCGTCCATCTGATCACGCGAGTCGCGTCTCTGATCACGCGAGTCACGCCGGTTCGGGTGTCCGCCGCCTTTCGGGCAGGTTGGTCTCGCCGGACAGCGTCGCGAAAGCCACTTTCGCGACATCAGACGTCCCTAAAGTGGCTTTCGCGACACCCGAAGCCGACAGACGTGCGAGCACTCGAGCAAGGCAAGATACGTATGCCTTACCCCGAACTCAGGCCAGCAGCTCCTGGAGTTCCACCACGGCCGTGGCGAGTTCCGTCGCGAACAGCTCCATCTCGTGCGCGACGTGCTTCGGCGTGCACAGGTACAGGTTCAACGAGTCCGGCAGCAGCACGTACGCGACGCCGATGCACTGCGGACTGGTCGACCCGAACCCGAAGTACCGGATGTTCACCGACGGCGCCGAGCTGGTGCTCAGGTAGTCGTTGCGCATCTTCAGCCAGCCCGGCGACGAGTACAGCGACGGCGATTCCTCGACGCCGCGACGCTTCTGGATCAGCTGCAGCTCCCACAGGTGCTGCTCCGGCGCGTCACCCGCCTGGCACTCCTTCGCCCGCGTGACGTGCTTCGCGGCCGCCGCGCGGAAAGCCGCCTGACGAGTCTGCCGGTCGGCCTCCGGATCGTTCATCACCTGGACGAACCACAGCACCTCGGGCGTCACCACCCGCATCGCTTCGGTGCGCCCGTTCTGATACTGCCGCGTCGCGATCGACTCGTACGTCGCGCCGGTGATCCCCTTCGCGCGCTTGTGCGCGAGTTGATACGCCATCTGCGCGAAGCCGTCGGGGGACATCCCCAGCTCCTTCGCCCGCTTCGCGCCGAAGTCGGTGAAGGACACCGTCTTCGTAGCGGTCGCGCCGGCGTACTCGGCGAAGGATGCTGCCGCCGCACGGGCGTCTTCACGGAGGGCGTCACCCAGGACGAACTCGATGACCTCGGACGCCGGGACGCCGTCGGCGGGCGGCCGCTCCAGCCGTGTCCCGCTGAGCAGCGCGTCGGTGAACCCGAGGATCGTGGTCCCGTCCAGTTCGCAGTGCTCGACGTTGATGCCCGCCGTGCCGTCCTCGAACACGATCAGCGAGACGGCCTTGTCGAACCAGCGGTTCCCGCTGTCGCCGTGCAACAGCTGGTCGCACGCCTCCTGCGTGTCCGCCGGGGTGAAGTCCTCCAGGCACAGGCAGAACAACGCCGTCTCGATGTCGTCGAGCGCGGCCGCGTTCCCGGCGGCCAGCAACGCCTCACGCGTCGCCGCCCACTCGGCCCTGGCCTTGGTGGTGAAGTGCCCAGCGGCGGTCTGCGGGTCTTCGACGAAGCTCCCGGCGTCTTTGAATGAACGCTGCATGATCGCCTGCAGCCCCGCGACCAGCTGTTCGGGGGAGTACGGGCGGCCGTCCGGCGCGATGACGTCCATCCGGAACGGGGTGTCGCGGTGGAAGACCACGATGTGCCGCGCCCTCGACGGCCCCGGCCAGTCCTCGCGGTACGGCGTGCGCGCGGTGTCCTGTACGGCGCCGGGGATCCGCGTCGCCGAGAACAGGAACTTGTTCTGCACCATCGACTGCGGCTGCCCGCGCAGCACGATCGGCGGCAGCAGTTCCTCGTCGAGCTTCAGCTTGTAGTCCACCGCCGACGCGGCCAGCTCGGCCGCGCGTTCCAGCTGTCCCAGCGGGGACTCGGAGAACAGGAAGAAGAAGTTCGCGTTGAGCGCGATCCGGTCGCGGCGGCCGAGGTAGCGGTACGGCCAGAAGGTGTCGAGCCAGCTGCGTACGCCTTCACGGCCGTCGTACGCCTCCAGCGCGCTCTGGAGCTCGTGCGCCGCGCTTCCTTCCGCGAGGAAGTCGGCGACGGCGCCTTCGGTCTCCGCGAGTTCTCCGGGGGTGAGCAGCGGCGAGCACCACTCGAGGAACCGGCGGCAGGTGTCCTCCAGGCTGGGGACGGGGACCCGCGGCAGGACGTCCTCGTTGCCGAACGTGCGGGTGGACAGTTCCGGACTGCTCACGATCATCCTTGATCTCGAAGGGGAAGGGCGTTCAACGCGGAGGCGAGCCCGCCCGCCGCGCCGTTCGGGCGGGAGACGAACAGCCGCGCGTACAGCCGGCCGTCGGCCTCCAGCCCCCGCGGGTCGAGGCCCGCGACGGACAGATTGTCCAGGATCTGTGTCTGCTCCTCCTCCGAAGCGAACTTCCGCTGCCGGAAGACGCCGTCGATCCCGGCGGTCTCGTAGTCGAGTTCGCCGAGGCTGTCGGCGACCGGACCGTAGGAGAACATCCGCAGGACGAAATGCGCCATCCACGGCCGGTTTTCCCGCGCTATCCGGACGAGGGTCTTCTCGGTGACGTAGCCGACGCAGCCCGTCGAGACGACGATGTCGACGTCGGCCAGCAGCGCGCGTTGTTCCTCTGTCGGGTCTTCGTTCTCCAGATCCGCGTGGATCGCGTCGTCGATGAAGCCCGCTGCGAGCGCGTAGTCCAACGCGGGCGCGGAGGCGTCGAGACCGATGAAGCGGACCTCGTCGCCGACGGCGAGCCTTTCGACCATCCGGCGATCACGCGCGATCAGATCGTCCCGGCTCAGCGACCCGGCGGACGCGTAGTGGTCGTACAACCGCTCCATCGAGGTGTCGCATCTGTGCAGCGCGGCGTTGACGCCATAGGAGCAGCCGAGGTCGAGCACGGTCGGGACCTTGACGTCCCGTTCCGAGCGGTACTCGTCGATCAGCTTCGCGAAGTAGGCCTTGGCCTGCTGGGGGATGCCGTAGTCCAGCCTGCGCAAGGTGCCGAAGAAGGCACGGGGATCAGGTTCGGTGTAGATGTCGTCGAAATTGATCTTGCCGGTCGAATCCAAGGGCACGGCCAAGCTCCTGACTTAGTCGAGCAGCTGATCGCCCCGGACCGCCACGGAAGCGACGTGTTCCGGCAGGACCCGGCCGAACAGCTGTCTCGTCCGTTCCGGACTGCCGATGACCCCAGGGCGCTCGCTGTACGCGAAGATCGCGGAATGGCGGGCGACTGCCCCCTGAACACTACTCACGCGATGCAGTGCGAAGCGTCCGCGAAACAGTTGAAGATCGCCAGGACGCAGAGTGAGCCGTCGGATCAGGTGATCCCCTTCGCCCGCCAGGACGGCACGGACGTCGTCGAGGTTCTCCGCCGTTTCGGAGCGGATGTTCGGGCAATATTCGAAGACACCGCCGTCGGCCGCCTCCTGCGTGAGCATGCTGACGGTGTACTCGTTGGTGTCGAAATGCCACGGATGCGAGCGGCCCGGCTCGATCACGTTGAGCACCAGGCCTGACAGCGGATCGGCGAGTTCGTGCAGCGCGGGGAGTTCGAAGCAGTCGGCGACGAACCGCTGGAACTGAGGGCTCGTGTACAGCTGCTGGATGATCGCGTTCGACGGGATCCGGTCGCGGGCCACGAAGGCGTTGCCGCGTTCCATGATCGTGCGGCCGGGATGGTCTTCCGGTAGCGGAGTGTCGATGGCGATGTTGTAGGCGTTGACGCGTTCGACCTTCGCGTAAGCCTCCGGAGCGATCTTCGCGCCTTCCTGGCGGAGGACGTCGCGCAACTCCGGGCGGATGAAGTCGGCCAGCACGCTGCAACCCGTTTCCCACAGTTCGGCGCGGGTCCGGGAAACGATTTCGCGCCACGCCGGGCTTCCCGGTTCGGAGAGCGGATAGCGGGCGGTGTCGGCAACTTGGACTGCGCTCGCGGTCATCGACGTCCTCTCGGCTGCCCGGAAGTGATTCTCGGGTTTAGCACAGAAAACGCCCGCGACCCCCGCGCCTTGTGAGCGGTGCCACACGGAACGTGACGGCCCCCTGCCTCGCGCCTGTACGCGAGTCAGGGGGCCGTCAGGGACTTTTCGTCAGCTGGTGACAAGCGGCAGCAGCGGCCGCCGCACCGCGGTCGCGACGCCGTCGGACGCCTGGGCCGCGGCGATCCGCTCGGGCGTCGGCGTGCCGTACTCGGTGGTCCGCTGCCGCAGCGGACGGCCCAGCGGCTCGACCATCGAGCGCATGTCGCTGATCGTCTTGTACGACCCGTTGGCCGCACCCGCCATCCGGCTGATCGTCTCCTCCATCAGCGTCCCGCCGATGTCGTTGACCCCGCCCTGGAGCACCGCGCGGCTGCCCTCTTCGCCGAGTTTCACCCACGAACTCTGGATGTTGTCGATCATCCCGTGCAGCAGCAGCCGGGCCAGCGCGTGCACCGCGCGGTTCTCGCGCAGCGTCGTGCCCGCCCTGGCCAGCCCGGCGAGGTAGATCGGGGAACTCTGGTGGATGAACGGCAGCAGCACGAACTCGCTGAACCCGCGCCGCCCGTTGCGTTCCAGGCCTTCCCGCTGCAACTTCGCCAGCAGCTTCAGGTGCCCGACCCAGTGCGACGGGGTGTCGACGTGGCCGTACATCATCGTCGACGTCGTCGTGATGCCGAGCTTGTGCGCGGTCGTGACGACGTTGATCCACTCCGACGTCGGCAGCTTGCCCTTCGTCAGCACCCAGCGGACGTCGTCGTCGAGGATCTCCGCCGCCGTGCCCGGCAGCGAGTCGACGCCGGCTTCCTTCGCGCGTGCCAGCCAGTCCTCGATCGACAGGTTCGTCCGCGAAGCGCCGTTGACGACCTCCATCGGGCTGTAGGAGTGCAGGTGGATGTCCGGCTGACGGCGTTTCACCTCGGCCGCGAGGTCGAAGTACGCGGTGCCCGGCAGATCCGGGTGGATGCCGCCCTGCATGCAGATCTCGGTCGCGCCCGCGGCCCACGCCTCGTCGACCCGGTCACCGACCTGCTCCAGCGAGAGCGTGTACGCGTCGGCGTCGGTGCGCCGCTGGGCGAACGCGCAGAAACGGCAGCCGGTGTAGCAGACGTTGGTGAAGTTGATGTTCCGCGTGACCACGAAGGTGACGTCGTCGCCGTTCACTTCACGGCGCAGGTCGTCGGCGATCTTGGTGAAGGCGTCGAGCTCCGGACCGTCGGCGTGCAGCAGCGCCAGCGCCTCGTCGTCCGACAGTCCGGCGGGGTTCTTTTCCGCGCTGCGCAAGGCATCCCGGATGTCGGTGTCGAACCGCTGCGGCCCGGTCTTGATGTTGCCCTTGATCTCGTCCCAGTCGCCGTAGACCGAATCGAAGTCGCTGCGGCGGTCTTCGGTACGCCCGACGGTGTCGACCTCGACGTGCAGATCGGTGCGTCCGGCCTCCTTCCAACCGCCGTCCGGCTCCTGCCACGGGATGCCCACCGGGATCGCTTCTTCGATCGCCAGCCCGGTCTCGGTCTCGGTGAGCGGCGCGAGGTGCGCGTTCATCCGCGGGTCCAGCCACGGTTCGCCGGTCTTGACGTACTCCGGGTAGATCGGCAGCCGCTCGCGCACGGTGAAGCCGAGCGCCTCGGTGCGGCGCTTGAGCTCGTCGATCTGCGGCCACGCGCGTTCGGGGTTCACGTGGTCCGGGGTCAGCGGGGAGACGCCGCCCCAGTCGTCGATGCCGGCGTTCAGCATCAGTTCGTACTGCTGGCCGATCAGGTTCGGCGGCGCCTGGATGCGCATCGTCGGCCCGAGCACCAGCCGCGCGACGGCGATGGTCGCCGCGAGCTCTTCGAGATCGGCGTCCGGGGTCGCCCGCATCTTCGTGTCCGGCTTCGCGCGGAAGTTCTGCACGATGACTTCCTGGATGCCGCCGTAGGTCTTCGCGACCTTGCGGATGGCGAACAGCGCGTCGGCGCGTTCCTCGAAGTTCTCGCCGATGCCGATCAGGATGCCGGTGGTGAACGGCACCGAACTGCGGCCGGCGTCCTCCAGCACCCGCAGGCGGACGTCGGGGTCCTTGTCGGGCGAGCCGTAGTGAGGGCCGCCCTTCTCGGTGTAGAGCCGCTTCGCCGTCGTCTCCAGCATCATGCCCATCGACGCCGAGACCGGCTTGAGCCGCTGGAAGTCCTGCCAGGTCAGCACGCCCGGATTGAGGTGCGGCAGGACACCGGTCTCTTCGAGGACCCGGATCGCCATCGCCCGGACGTAGGACAGCGTGTCGTCGTAACCGTGCGCGTCGAGCCAGTCCTTCGCCGCCGTCCAGCGGTCTTCGGGACGGTCGCCGAGGGTGAACAGCGCTTCCTTGACCCCCATCGCGGCACCCTTGCGCGCGATGTCGAGGACCTCGTCGGGGGAGAGGAACGGCGAGTCGACGCGGCCGGGAACGGTCGCGAAGGTGCAGTAACCGCAGCGGTCCCGGCACAACCGGGTCAGCGGGATGAACACCGAACGGCTGTAGGTGACCACGCCAGGGCGGCCCGCCGCGACGAGCCCGGCGTCCCGGACGCGCGAGGCGTGCTCGGACAGCGTCTTGAGGTCGTCGCCGCGAGCCTGGAGCAGGATCGAGGCCTCGGTGAGGTCGAGGGTCTTCCCGTCGCGGGCCCTGGCGAGCGCACGGCGCATCGCCGAGGTGGTGGGGGCGGTCGCGTCAGCAGGGGATGCCATTCCCGCACGCTATGGCCGGACTCGCTCCAGCTGCCAGTGCGCATCCCGCCACCACGTCACCCGTGTGGGTGCGGTCACTGTTCGCGCTGGTCAGAGCGCGATCTTCGTTGCCGATCAGTGGGCCGCGGTGTATTACCTAAAGTGTGGCTTCGGTGATCGGCAAGAAGGTCGGCGGGCGGACGTACTACTACCTCGTCACCTCCGCCCGGGTCGACGGCGAGCCGCGGGTCGTCTCCCAGCGCTACCTCGGCACCGCCGAGGAGATCGGACGCGCGATGGAGGGCGACGTCTCCGCGCCCGGCGAAGCGCGGCACCGGACCTTCGGCGACGTCGCGGCTGTGTGGGCCACGCTGCGACGGCTCGACTTCGTGCGCCGCGTCGACGACGCCGTCGGAGCCCAGCGCGCCGCGACCACCTTGGGAACGCATCTCGCGCTCGCGGTCCTGCACCGCGCGACGGCGCCGGACACGGAGCTGGCCACCTGGTGGGAGGACGGCGTCGCGAGGGAGTTCCTGAAAGCCGACCTGTCGAATCACTGGCGGGCGCTGCAACGTCTCACGCCCGAGCGGATCGCGCGGATCGAGACCGCGATTGCCGGCGCCGTGCTCTCCTGGCTGGGGACGGGGAACGCCGCGCTCGCCGTCGACGTCCCGCAGTTCGCCACCTTCTCCACGGCCGACCCCTGCCACTGCGAACTCGCCGGACTCGGCCTGGTGGTGACCAAGGACGGCGCGATCCCGCTGGCGTCGCACGCGTACCCGAGGGAAGGTGCGCCGCCGTTCGCCGCGCTCGCCGAGGACCTCCGCTCGCTGTCTCCCGCGAACGACGTCACGCTGGTCTTCACCGCGGGCCAGGCCGCTCAGCTCGACCTCGGACGGCATTTCGTCGGCGCGTTGCCGCTCTCGGAACATCCGGACCTGCTGGCGAAACCGGCGTCCGCGCGCAAGCCCGTCGACCCGGAGCGCTTCGCCGGGCTCACCGCCTTCGACACCAGGGCCGTGGTCGCGGGCGTGCGGCGGCGCGTGATCCTGACCCATTCGGAAACCCTGCACCACGCGCAGGCCCGCGCTTTCGGCGAGGAACTGGGCACCGCGACCCGTGAGCTCGCCGGCCTCGACGCCGCGCTGGCCTCGGGCACCTACCGGGGCGACCGGGGCCAGGTGAACGCCGAAATCGCGCGGATCACCCGCGGCCGCCGCGTCGAACGGGTGCTTTCGCCCTCGCTCGCGGGCACCAGGCCGGGGGAGATCCGGCTGACCTGGAAGGTCGACGCCGCCGCCGTCTCGCGGCTGCACGACGAGTTCTTCGGCAAACAGGTACTGGTCACCGACCACGACTGGCCGGTGTCCGAGGTCGTCACCGCGTACCGGGCGCGGACCCACCTCGACTCGACGTTCCGCTGGCTGACCGGTCCCGCCGTCGCCGGCCCGGCCCCGCGCTGGGACTGGACCCCGCACCGGATCGCGGTGCACACGCTGGTCACGGTGCTCGCGTCGACGGTCACGCACCTCATGCGGCGTGAGGCCGACCGCGCCGGGATGAACCTGTCCGTCCGCGAACTGATGGACAGTCTCGCGGGGATAGGGGAGACGGTGCTGCGGTATCCGTCCACCGGCGGCCGCCCGCGGACGCGGCGCCTGCTGACCGAGCGGAGCCCGGAACAGCAGGCGCTCTTCGACCTCTTCGGGCTCAGCTCTCTCGGTGGATATGGAGAGCGGAGAAGCTCTGGACCACCGGCATCAGCTCGATGACGTTGATGTTCACGTGCTCAGGCTGCGAAGCCGCCCAGAAGACGGACTCGGCCACATCGGCGGCCGTCAGCGGCGTCGTGCCCTGGTAGACGTTGCCGGCCTTGCTCCGGTCACCCTCGAACCGGACGACCGAGAACTCCGTCCCGCCGACCAGGCCCGGTTCGACATTGGTCACCCGGACGCCGGTGCCCTGCAGGTCCGCGCGCAGGTTCAGGCTGAACTGGTGCACGAACGCCTTGGTCGCGCCATAGGCGTTGCCGCCGGGGTACGGGTAGCTGCCCGCGACCGAGCCGATGTTGATCACGTGCCCGCGGCCGCGTTCCACCATGCCGGGCAGCAACGCGCGGGTGAGATGCGCGAGCCCCTTGATGTTCGTGTCGATCATCTGGTCCCAGTCGTCGAGCTTCGCCCGGTGGGCGGACTCGAGGCCCTTCGCGAGGCCGGCGTTGTTGACCAGCAGGTCGACCTCGGCGAACTCGGCGGGCAGTGTGCCGGGAAGGGCGGCCACCGCGTCGGCGTCGCGGACGTCCAGCTCGATCGGCAGGACGTTGTCGCCCAGCTCGTCGGCCAGCTTGTCGAGCCGGTCCTTGCTGCGCGCGGCCGCGACGACCTTGGCGCCGTCCGCGGCGAACCGGCGGGCGATCTCGACGCCGAACCCGGCGCTGGCACCGGTGACGAAAACGGTCTTCTGGGGCATCAATTTGTCTCTTTCAAGAACTGGGCGAACACGGTGTTGAACTCGGCCTCGCGTTCCAGGTTAGGCATGTGGGCGGCGCCTTCGATCACCGCCAGGGTGGAGCCGGGGATGAGGTCGTGCATGAGTTCGGCGTCCGAGACCGGGGTGAACTCGTCCTCGGTCCCGACGACGATCAGGCTCGGCACCTTCACCTGGGTGAGGCTGTCCCGGTAGTCCGGGCGTTCGGCCCGCCCCCTGAGCGCGGCCGCCGCTCCTTCCTTGGGCGTCGTGCGCATCATCTGTAAGACGTGCGCCGCGACGTCCGGCATCGTGCGGACGTTGTCGGGGGAGACCATCTTCGTGAGCACCTCGTCGGCGTACCAGCCGATGCCCTCGGCGAAGACCCGGTCCGCCGTCTCGGTGCGGACGAGCTTGCCTTCCTCAGTCTCCTCCTGGGGGGAGGTGTCGGCGAGCAGGAGCCCGGCGACGCGCTCGGGGTACGTGCGGTGGAACTCCATGACGATCTGTCCGCCCATGGAGAGGCCGCCGAGCACGAAGCGCCCGAGACCGAGGCGATCCGCGAGGCGGGCTATGTCCTTGGCGAAGACGTCGAGTCCCGTCTTCTTGCTTTGCGCGGGGAGGGTGGTCTCGCCGTACCCGCGGAGGTCCGCGGTGATGACCCGATAGCCCTCCCGGCTGAACCGCTCGGCCTGGGGACGCCACATCGAACGGTTGAAGGGGTGGCCGTGGACGAGGACGACGGGCAACCCGGTGCCGAGGTCGTCGTAAGCGACGGAGATGCCGTCGAGTTCCGCAGTACTCATGAGCCCGACGCTAATCGGAGCAATCGACAGGATCAATACGGTGCAATGTACTCGGAGCAATGTTCTTGCCTGGGAGTTCACCTG
The DNA here is from genome assembly GCF_001995215.1 of Amycolatopsis azurea DSM 43854. GTDB lineage: Bacteria > Actinomycetota > Actinomycetes > Mycobacteriales > Pseudonocardiaceae > Amycolatopsis > Amycolatopsis azurea. The sequence continues at coordinate 173 of NZ_MUXN01000026.1, read as the reverse complement.
GGGTCTCCCGGGGCGATCACCGCGTGATCGCCGGGGCCGAGCCCGTTTATGGCCTCTGACCTGCGCGAATGTCGTTAAGGTACCCCCCTGTTTTCGGGGGTTTCCGGCCATGTAAAGTTCTCTTCGTCGCCAGGGAAACCGAGCGGCCGACCGGGACACGAACCAAGCTCTCA
>NZ_MUXN01000025.1 GCF_001995215.1 Amycolatopsis azurea DSM 43854 | reverse complement strand
GAACACTCAAAACCAGAGACGAGACCCGCACCCTCGACCAGCTCCGCGCCGACGTCGCGCTCGACCTGCTGCTCGGCGGCACCGGTGGCACGAGCGAACGCACCGAAGTGTTCCTGTACATGGACCTCGACACCTACCTCGGCCTCAACAACAACCCCGCCGAACTAGCCGGACACGGCCACCTCCCCGCCGCCCTCGCCCGGCACATCGCCACCGGCCCGAACACGGTGCTGCGCCGGATCATCACCGACCCGCTCTCCGGACAAGTCCTCGACCTCGGCCGCGAAAGATACCGCCCCACCGCGGGTCTCGGCGAGTTCGTCCGGGTGCGGGACCGCGAATGCCGAAGACCCGGCTGTCATCGTGTCGCGCAAGCCTGCGACCTCGACCATTCGCTGCCCTGGCAACACGGTGGCCACACCAACGCCGACGACCTCGTCGCCCTCTGCCGACGAGACCACCGGCTCAAAGACGAACCCGGCTGGACCTACCGGCTCGCGTCCGACGGCACCCTCACCATCACCACCCCCACCGGCCAGACCTACAACAGCACCCCACCGCCGCTCCACCAACCCCGGCCACGAAGCATCGAGGAGGAACCGCCACCGTTCTGAACCCCGTCGCCGGAAAACGGCGACGCTTTGATGCGCCCGCTGCCCGGCCACGCTGAGTACCGTTGCCGGAAGACGGCAATGATCGGCAATCGGTGCCGACGGCAGGCGATTGCCGCTGCGCTATGTTGCCGGATAACGGCGACGCGTTTCTGTGAGCCGGCCCCGACTTGGATCCTCGATTTGAGGTGGCGGTCGTCGTCACAGCCGTTCAGCAGTCGTGCCCGCTGCCCGGCCGTTCTGAGCGCCGTCGCCGGAAAACGGCAACGAGCCGATCACGCGAGCATGGCCACCGCATTTGCCGAGAAACGGCCACCGCGTTCACGACTCCAAAGCCGCCACCTGAGCCGCGGTAAGCCGTTCCACCAACGGAACCGCCCGATACCCAGAACCACCGGAACCACCGGAAGCGGCACGAACCACCGTCACCGGACCGGCGATGTGCGGATGCTCCTCCACGACCCGCAAAGCCCCCAAGACCCGCTCCACCGTCCACCCCAGAGCGGACGCGAGCGCCGGCGCGGAAAGCGCGCGTCCGGCGTGCAGCAGTGCGGCGAGCGCCGTAAGGGCGTCGCTGGCGTAGACGGCCACGCGGCTGTCCAGCATGACTTCGTTGATGCGTGCGTGGAACCGGGAGAGGTCGTCCATGCGGGCGCCCGCGGGCGTCGCGACGCCGAGGACGTCGGCGCCCTGGCGGGCGATCCTGACCCATTCCTGGTTCGCCCGGATGCTCTCCGCCCACACGCGCTGCGGCATCTCCTCGTCGATGACGTACTGCTCCCGCCGTCCGTCCCGTTCCCGGCGGAGCATCGCCTGCATTTCGAGGTAGCCGACGGCGTTCGAGATCGAGGCGGGGCTGACCTGGAGCCGCCGGGCGAGTTCGGCGGCGTTGAGGACGCCGTTGTCGCTGACGGCCAGGCAGGAGAGGACCCGCGCGGTCATGCGGGGCAGTCCGGTGGCCACCATCATCTCGGCGAAGTCGGTTTCGAAGGTGCGCACGGCCTCGGGGTCCCGCCCGTACCCGCTCTCGACGACGGGGATGGCCCGTGGTCGTGGTTTACGGCGTCGCGCCCGTTCCCCGGTCACCCGGCTCGCTTCTTCGGCGCGGTAACCGGAGTGACCACTGTTGCGCGCGACCTCGCGGCTGATCGTCGACGTCGGGCGCCCGAGCCGCCGGGCGATTTCGGCGTACCCGAGACCGTCCTTGAGCCAGGCCGCGATCAGCCGGCGGTCTTCCTGCGTCAGCCTGCCGCCCGGCATGGGCCACCTCCTGTGCGTTCACTCGCAGATCATTGCAACGAAATGTTGCATTCATCGACAAGATCGTTGCAACGATTTCCGGAAATCTACCAGCTATAACGCAGAAAAGGCCAGTCTCAAACTTTGGGCGATCCATGAATGCAACGTAGCCTTTGGTCATAGCTGAAAACTGGGAGGAACAGCCATGACCACCTCGGTACCTCATCTCACCGAGATTCCCCTCGAACGGCCGCGAGGCTGTCCGTTCGACCCGCCCGCCGAACTCGGCCCGATGCGCGACGAGCACCCGCTCGTCCGGCTGACGTTCCCGGGTGGCCACGAAGGCTGGCTCGCGACGGGGCACGCGCTCGTCCGCGACATCGCCGCGGATCCGCGGTTCAGCGCGCGGCAGGAGCTGATGCACTCGCCGCTGCCGGGACCGGCTGCGATGGTGCAGCCGCCGCCCGCGCCGCCGGGGATGTTCATCAAGATGGACGACCCGGAACACGGCCGCTACCGCAAGCTGCTCACCGGCAAGTTCACCGTCCGCCGGATGCGGCAGCTCACCGAACGGGTCGAGCAGGTGGTGGCCGAGTACCTCGACGCGATGGAGCGGCAGGGCAAGACCGCCGATCTGGTGACGGCCTTCGCCCAGCCCATTCCGGCGCTGATGATCTGCGAGCTGCTCGGCGTCCCCTACGAAGACCACGAGTTCTTCCGCCGCAACGTCATGCCGCTGAACCTGCCGGACTCCCCGCTCGAGGAACAGGAAGCGGCCATGAACGCGCTGGGGGAGTACCTCTACAAGCTCGTCGTGGCCAAGCGGGCCGAGCCGACCGACGACATCCTCGGTGACCTCGCCGCCACCGAACTCACCGAGGAGGAACTCACCAGCATCGCGTTCCTGTTGTTGGGGGCCGGTTTGGACACCACGGCCAACATGCTGGGGCTGGGCACCTTCGCGCTCCTGCGGCACCCGGACCAGCTGGCGTTGCTGCGCGAGGATCCCGAGAGGATCGAAGGCGCGATCGAGGAACTGCTGCGCTACCTGGCGATCGCGCACACCGGCGCGCGCACCGCGCTGGAGGACGTCGAGATCGGCGGGCAGCTCGTCAAGGCGGGGGAGGTGGTCGCGATCTCGGTACTGGCCGCGAACCGCGACCCGCTGAAGTTCCCCGAGCCCGACCGGCTCGACATCGGACGGAAGACCGCCGGGCACCTGTCCTTCGGGCACGGGGTCCACCAGTGCCTCGGCCAGCAGCTCGCGCGGGTCCAGATGAAAGTCGCGTTCACCGGGCTTCTCGACAGGTTCCCCACGCTGCGCCTGGCCGTCCCGGCCGACGAGATCCCGCTGCGGACGGATTCAGACATCTACGGGGTGTACGCGCTCCCGGTGGCGTGGGACTGATCGCGATGCGACTCGAAGTCGACCGGGAACGGTGTGTGGGCGCCGGAATGTGCGTGCTGACCGCGCCCGAGGTGTTCGGACAGGACGAAGAGGACGGCCGGGTCCGGTTGCTGGATCCGGAACCGGCCGAGGTCGGCGACGCCGTGCAGGTGTGCCCGGCGGCGGCGATCAAGGCGAGCTAGCCACCGCCCTGGTCAGGGGGTGCCGGGCGGGCACCCCCTGGCCAGGGATCAGTGGGATCAGCCGATTTCCGCGAGAACCTTGCCCGAGTCGGCGTTCCGCACGGCGGTGCCGCCGTAGTTCCGCTGGACTTGGGCCTTCTCCTGGGCGTTCGGGTTCACGTTGGCGCAGCTGACGCCACCGGTCGAACCGGACATCAGGGACGAGCACGGCCCGGGCTTCACGTCGGGAAGGCCGAGGCTGTGGCCCAGTTCGTGCGAGGCGATCCGGGTCTTGTTGTAGCCCTGCTGAACGGCCTGCCTGCCGTACCAGACGGTGACCGTGCCGTTCGGGCGGACGGGGCCGAGGGTGGCGCGCGGCCAGCCGTTGTCGGCGACGATCCGGATGTTGACCCGCTGCCCCGCCGTCGCCTTCACGAGACGGACGTTGGTGACGTTGGTGTTCCAGACGTTGATCCCGGCGGCCACCGCGTCCTTGAACTCCGCGGCCTGGCTGTCGTCGTAGGTCAGGGTGGTCGCCATGATCTCGGCGGCACCGGCGGAGGGTGCCGAGAGCACCGAGATGGAGAGCGCGGCGCCGGTGAGCACCGCGGCGAAGGTACGTCGAAGCACGTTGAACTCCTCGCGTTAAGGCATGCTGGAATTTCGGAGCAGTGTCGACACTCTTGGTTCTGGCTGAAGGATTCTCTGAGTGATCCTCCGTTGCCTCCGCGTGATGTTAGGACCTGTCAAGGTTGTCGGGGTACCCGCCGATAGTCGTCTGTCGTTAACCACGATCTTGACGAGGCAGGAAGACTGTGCCGTTATGACGACGGCGCGTTTCACCGGACACGAAGAACCGATCCTCGCGGTCGCGGTGAACGGAAACCGGCTGGTCACCGGGGGTGCGGACAAGACGGTCCGGGTCTGGGACCTGGAGACCGGAGTGCAGCGGTTCGTGCTGAACGGCCATGATCTGCCGGTGCTCGCGGTGGGTATCTCGGGCCGGTACGTGGTCGGTTGCGATGGGGCGACGGTACGGCGCTGGCGGCTCGACGGTCACGAGGCACATCCCCCAGAGGTTCAGACCACCAAGCGGACCGTCGCGGTCGCGGTGGCGGACGACTTCGCCGTGTCCGGCGCGGGCAGCGTGGTCGAGGTCCGGCGGCTGGACGGGGTGACCGTACGCGGGTTGCGCACCGGTGGCCCGGAGGTCGAATCGGTCGCGGTGACCCCGGACGGCCGGGTCGTCGTCGCCGGCGACGACACCGGTGGCGTGCGGCTGTGGGACCGGGAAGTCGTTTCCCACTACCGGTTCGGCGGTGCGGGCGCGGTCCACGTGGTCGCGGTTTCGGCCGACGGCGAGCGCGTGCTGTCCGGTGAGGGCGAGACCGTCCGGTTGTGGGGGCGCAAAGGCGACCCGGCGCTCGTCTTCCCCGGCCACACCGGAGTGGTGCGGGCACTGGCCTTCAGCCCGGACGGCAGGCTGGTGTTCTCCGGCGGTTCCGGCGGCGAGGTCCGCGTCCGTGCGATCGACGACCCGGCCGCGTACACCCTCCTCAAGGGACACCGGGGAAACGTCCGCGCGATCACCTGCACCGCGGGCAACGAGAAGATCGTCACGGTCGGGGACGACCGCACGATCCGGGTGTGGGACCGCTTCGGCAACCAGATCGACGGCACCGGTTTCGTCGAGCCCAAACCGGGACGGGCACGGCCGCGGATCACCCCCGACGTCGAAAGCTCGGTCGACCTGATCGGTTTCCAGGACGACGTGCGCACGCTCGCCGCGGTCATCGCCGACCGCGAGACCAGTCCGCCGTTGTGCGTCGCGCTGCTGGGCCCCTGGGGTTCCGGCAAGTCCAGTTTCGTGCGGCAGGTGACCGACCGCGTGGCCGAACTGGCCCGCCGGTCCCGGGGCGACGCCGCCAACGGCGTGTTCACCGGCGAGATCCGGCAGATCCGGTTCAACGCCTGGCAGTACCACGACGACCACCTGTGGGTCGGCCTGGTGGACCATCTGTTCCGGAACCTCGGCGCGCCGAGGACGCACGCGGACGCCGGCGAGGTCCGTGACGAACGGGAGGAACTGCGGACCCGGCTGGCAGGACTCAAGGCCGTCAAAGCGGCGTCCCCGCTCACCTGGCGCTGGCGGCTCCTGGTGTCCGGCGTGGACCGGGCCGAACGGCGGCGGCGGCGCCTGGCCGTCGCGGGCTACGCGATCTCCGGCGTACTCGGTCTCGTCGCGGCGATCACCGGCTGGGCCTTGTGGCACAACGCGATCCTCGCCGCGGCGGGTGCCATCGTCGCGCTCGGCGCCGTGCTGACCCCGGCGCTCACCACCGCCAAGGCCGCCCTCGCGCCGGTGAAGTCCACATTGGACAAACTGCGGGGCGACGTCGGCAAACGGGCCGAACGGTTCGAGACCGAGGTCCGGGAGACCGAGGAACGGCTCCGCCGGCTGGACGCGGCCACCCGGCTCGGCGATCTGATCGAGGAGGCGAAGTCCGGCCGATACGGGGACTACCAAGGGGTTTTCGCCCGTGTCCGGGAGGATCTCGCGGACCTCAGCGCCGATCTGGTGGACGCGCGGAAGGAATGGCTGCTGGCGGGCGCCAAGGGCGAGCCGCCGCTGGAACGGATCGTGCTCTACATCGACGACCTCGACCGCTGCCCGCCGTCGAAGGTGATCGAGGTGCTCGCCGCGGTGCACCTGCTGCTGGCCCTGCCCGCGTTCGTCGTGGTGGTGGCCGTCGATCCGAGATGGCTGCGGCGATGCCTGGACCAGCACCACGAAGAGCTGTTCGGCGCCGGGGAAGCCGGGCGGGCCGAGTACCTCGACAAGATCTTCCAGATCGTGTTCGCCTTGCGCCCCCTGGGAGCCGCGGCGGACGAGCTGATCGACGTCCTGATGCCGATCGAAGGCCGGGAACCGGCGTCGCGCCGGGACGAAGAGTGGCATGAGGACGAAGCCGTCCCCGGACCCGGCGAAAACGGCGAGCAAGCGGAGCTCCTGATCGAGGACAAGACTCCGCCGACGTTCTACAACATGCGACCGGATCGGTTGCGGCTCACCGAGGTCGAACGCGATTTCGTCCACGTGCTGCGGAAAAGGCTGAACACACCGCGCGAGATCCGGAAGCTGGTCAATCTGTACCGGCTTGTGCGCATCGGCATTCCCGACGCGGATCTGGCGCGCTTCGTCGGCGGCCCGTACCGGGCGGTGCTCGTCCTGCTGACACTCCTGGTCGCCGATCCGGACTCCGCGCGGTCCACCTTCATCGCGCTTTCCGGCGGCGAGCCGGTGCGGGAGGCCTTTCCACCTGAATGGCGGCTAGACGCCGAATCCTTCGATGATCTATCGGTCTATCGGAATTGGGTGGGTACCTTGGCCCGCTTCAGTTTCGAAACCTACGATCTGGTGGCGGAGGAAACAGAACCGGGAACCACGTCGTAGCTACACTTGCCCCTTACGACGTCGAGGGGGCGCGCATGCGGAGATCAGGCTGGCTTTCGCTCGTCTTCGGCGCGCTCGTCGGGACGCTCGTGATCGTGCTGCTCTCGACCACGGTCACCGCGCCTTCGAACGCCGCGAGGACCGACTGCGTCCGGCTGATCACCAGTTCCTCCACGGAGAAGGGCGACCTGATCGCCGAACTGGCCGCGCGATACAACGACACCGGCCGGACGTTCGACGGCGGCCGGTGCGCGAAGGTCGAGGCGTTCAAGAAGACCTCGGGCGCCGCGCTCGACCTCATCGCCGACGGCTGGAACGACCTCGACGGGCACCAGCTCGAACCGCAGGTCTGGCTGCCGAGTTCGTCGCTCTGGCTGGATCTGCTGAGCCAGCGCGGGAAGGGCGACCGGATCAGGACCGGGCCGAAGACCTCGCTCGCGACCAGCCCGATGGTGATGGCGATGCCGGAACCGATGGCCGCCGCGATGGGCTGGCCTGGCAAGGACATCGGCTGGGGTGACGTGCTGGAGGTGAACCAGAACGGCGGCTGGGCCTCGAAAGGCGCGGCGAACGCCCAGTGGGGGAACTTCACGCTGGGCAAGGACAACCCGCGGCGGTCGACGTCCGGGCTCGCCGCCACCATCGCGACCTACTTCGCCGCGACGGGCGGGGACTACGCCAAGATCGGGACGCCGGACGCCGTCCGGTTCGTCCGCGGCATCGAGGCGTCGGTCGCCTACTACAGCGACGATTCGGTGGCCTTCCTGAAGACACTGTACGAAGAGGACCGCAAGAAGCCCACGCCCTACATCAGCGCGATGGCGATGCAGGAGCAGATGGTCTACCTGTACAACCGCGGCGTGCCGACCGGGGATCCCGCGCAGCTGAACGGGAACCCCGTCGCGCCGGTCCGCCCGCTGGTCGCCGTGCACCCGAAGGAAGGGACGATGCTGATCGACCATCCCTTCCTGATCACCGCGAAAGCGTCGCCGGAGCAGCAGGCGGCGGCGAAGGATTTCTACGACTTCCTGCGGGAACCGGACCAGCAGAACCGCTTCCGGGACCTGGGGTTCCGTGACCCCGATGGGAACGGGAACCCGGACCTGGCCAAGGTCGTGCGCACCCAGCAGACCCGGGAGACCCCGAAGATCGGTGTCCCGACCGGAGAGCAGATCCAGCAGATGCTGGACGGCTGGGAGTACACGCAACGGCGTGGCCGGATCCTGCTGGTACTGGATCTTTCCGGCTCGATGAACGAACCGTTCGACAAGAACCGCAAGGACAAGCCGTACTCCGAGCGCCGGATCGACCTGCTGAAACCCGCGATCAAGAAACAACTCGAGTACCTGCATCCCGAGGACGAGGTCGGGCTGTGGACGTTCTCGACGGACGGACCGGTGGAGAAGATGCCGATCGGCAAGGTGAAGAACGTGCGCGGCCCGATGATCGACCTGGTCGACAACCTGACCCCGAAAGGGGATACCGCGCTGTACAAGACCGTCGTGGACGCCAACGACAAGATGCGGCGCGAGTTCGACCCGAACCTCATCAACGCCGTCGTCTTCCTGACCGACGGTGAGAACACCGAGGCCGGGGTCAGCAAGGAGCAGATGCTCCAGGCCGTCGACGCCGAGCGGCTCGACAACTCCGTCCGGATCTTCACCATGGCCTACGGCGCGCAGGCGGACGGCCGCGTCCTCGACGAGATCGCGCGGAAGTCCAAGGCCCGTGGCTACCAGGCCGTCGACCCGCAGGGCATCGACAAGATGTTCGTCAACGTCTTCAGCAACTTCTGACATGGCCGAGTACGACAACCGCCCGTTCCACGTCGTCGCCGTGGTGCTCAGCCTGATCGCCGGGCTGATCGGCCGCGCGGTGACCTACCCGCATCCGCAGGCCTGGCTTTTCGGCGGCGCCGCCGCTCTCGCCGTACTGATCCCGGCCCAGACCGCGTTCTTCGTGCTGAACGGCAGGCGGCCGAGGCCGGTCAGGGAAAAGCGTGCGCCGGAACCCGACGGCTACGACCACTACAGCCTGCTCGGGCGTGCGCTGACGGCCATCGAAACGCTGCAGCCGGGCGAAAGTGAGCTTTCGGGGGTGCTCCGGAACGCGGTGACGAGACTCGAAAATCTTCGGGGCCGGACCGCGCCCGAGGTCGTCGAACTGCAGGTGACGGTGAAGCAGACCACCGAGAAGCTGGAACGACACGCGCGGGACGCGAATCCGGATCAGGTGATGCTCGTCCAGCGAATGAGGGTGTACAGGGAAACGCTCGAAGACGCCATCGGGGCGGTCGAACCGGGGTGAGTGTTCGGTGCCGAACAGACTACGGCCGTGCGTCATGCTGATCTGACAGTATGCCGTTGATCGGGCGCCGGGTTGTCGAGGGCGTGGAACATGTGGTCGTGCCGGTGGAGCACCGGTTCAGCCTGGAGGAAGCCGTGCTGGCGGTGATGGCCGCCAAAAGCACCGTGCGGCCTGCTCCAGGAATCAAGGTCGCTCCGCTGAAGGTGTCGGAGGTACGGTCAGCGCTGCTCTATGCGGCGAAGCACGCCGATAGGCGACACCAGATCGTGGACAGCTATTTCGTCGAGGCCGAAGACGGACCGTTGCACCGGTTGGCCGAGTGGATCAGATTGGAACTGGTCCGGCTGGGCATCTTCACCACCCACGACGGTTCCGCCGCCGGATCGGGTGGCCGATTCGGTTACTCTCCGCGATAGGTGTTCACGACTGCCTGGGAGGGTGTTTCGTGGGTTTGGGCCCGGAGGGCGCCGAAGAGAGAGAACGTCCGTTCCTGGAGCGGCTGGACGAACCCGTCCGTGCCCGCTTGCTGGAGATGGGTACCCCGCAGACCTACGACAGCAGACAGGCACTGATGCGGGCGGGCGAACCCGGCGACTTCGTCATGCTGCTGCGGCACGGTTATGTGAAGGTGACCAGCGCCGACCGGATGGGCGCGACGGTCATCCTCGACGTCGGCGTGCCCGGCGATCTGCACGGTGAGATCGCGGTGATCGCGGGCGGTATCCGGATGGCCGACGTCGTCGCCATCGAGGAGGTCCACGTCCGGCGGATCGCGGCGAGCGAGTTCAACCGGTTCCTGCTGGACCATCCGGCGGCGATGCGGGAGGTGCTCGTCAGTGTCGCCCGCCGGTTCGTGCTCGCCCAGCGGCAGCGGACGCAGTCCTGGAAACCGCAGGCGGTGGCCAGGGTCGCGACCCGGCTGGACTACCTCGTCGACGTCTGTGGCATCCGGACACCCGCCGGCTGGCGGATCGGGATCCCGTTGAGCCAGGACGAACTCGCGCAGTTCATCCCGATGGGGCGGACCATGGTCGCCCAGGCGCTGGACAAGCTCCGGAAGGCGGGAGTTGTGGCCAGTTCGCGCCGTGCGATCACCGTTGTCGATCGCGAGGCACTGCGGGTGATCACGGAAAAAGGTGTGACTTAGCTCACTGGCGTTGACCAGCGCGGGGTCAGGTTTTGTTCGGTTCCGAACAGAACTTCCGGTGAGGAGTGGGAACACTGCTTCCTGCCGCCAGTTTTCACCGATCAGGGGAGGGGTCGCAGAGATGCAGGTGCTGACCTCAGGCCAATACAACGCGCACACCCACGCCGTGCTTTCCGTCGACATCGTCGGTTCGTCCAAGGCCAGTGACGACCTGCTGGACCCGATGAAGAGTGAGATGGAAACGCTGGTTTCCCGCTCCTTCAACGCGGTGGGACTCGCTCCGGGGGAAGCGCGTCACTTCCGGGAGACCGGGGACGGGCTGATGGTCGCTTATCCGGACCACGCCGTCGGGCAGCTCTGCGAGGTCGTGTTCCACCTGGACCATCTGCTCCGGACCCGCAACCGCTACGCCCGCGTCCCGATGCGGGCGCGGGTGGCGGTCCACATGGGACCGATGGCGGACAACCACCGGTACCACCGCACGTACATCACGCTGACCCGGTTGCTGTGCGCGTCGACCTTCAACGACGCCGTCGGCTACTGGTGCCGTTCCGATCCGACGGGCGACAAGTTCGGCGCCGGGATGATCGTCTCGCAATCCGTGTGGCGCAACGTGGTCGAGCCGTTCGGGGTCGCGCTGGTCCCGCCCGCGCGCTGCGCCCGGATCAGCGTCACGACCCCGGACTTCGCGGACAGCGCGTGGATCCACTTGCCGGGCCTGGACGCCGAAGCGGTCCTCGCCGAGCTGAACCCCGCCGTCGCGGTGCCGCTCGTGTTCGACCGGGTGAGCCGGTTGTCGACGACGGCCTGACCCCCAAGGACCGGGCGGTCCGGTTTCCAGGGAGGGAAAACCGTATCGCTCGCCGGTCTCTGGCCCGGTACCCCTACGCCGGGCCAGAGATCGGACCCCCGGCGTGGGGGTGGGGGCGCGGGTCATCCCCACCGCGCCCCCACACAACGCTTCCGCCTGCTACCGGCAGCGCTTACCGCTGTTGACGCACTTCACCAGCTGGTTCATCAGCCGCTGCGACATGACGTTCGCGAAGTCGTCATGGTCGGAGCGCGGGTTGTGTTTCTCCTGCGCGAACGCGTCGACCGCGTACTGCCCGGCCGCCTGGACGTCCGGCGGGATGTCGTACACCAGCGTGATCCGCAGCTGTGGCACGTTCTTGAAGCCGCGCGGGCAGTTCCCGTTGCGGTCGGAGAACACGATGTGCGTGCGGTGGTTGGCGCTGTCGGTGTTCTTCCCGTCCCAGCAGTTCGGGAACGAGTGGATCCGGGTGACCTTGCTGCCCTGCGGGCAGATCGGGTACAGCTCGGTGAGCCGGTCCTCGAAGCCGGAGCAGGTCCAGCTGGGCCGGGCGTTGGCCGGACCGTTGGTGCTCTGCTTGGCGTCGCCGTAGAGCACGCGCAGGAACTTCGGCATCGCGACGACGCGCCGGGCACCGCCGCTGGTGAAGGTCAGATCGACCTTCTGGGGGCGCTGGATCTCGCCCTCGTTGTTCCCGATCTCGTTGTTGCCGTCGACGCCGGGCAGGTCGGCCGCCTTGCCGTCGGACTTCTTCTTCTCGGCGTCACCCGCGGCGTTGACGTTGCTGTTGTCGCCGCCGTTGTCGAGGCCGCCCTCGCCGTTCTGCTTCACCGCGCAGGCGGCGAGCTGGTCTTCGTTCTTCGCGACCTGTTTGCCCGCCTGCCGCATGGTGTCGCTGATCTTCTTGATCGACGGCTTCCGCTTGTTCTTCAGCTCGTCGAGCACTTGAGCGGCTTGTTTTCCTTGCGCCAGCTGGTTGTTCGCGTTGTCGGAATCCTGGTCGAGTTTGTCGAGGCTCTCGTCGACCGCGGGCGCGGCCTGGTCGGGGACCTCGCTGAGTTCACTGAGTTCGCTGGCGACGTCGGGGCAGTCGACCTGGGCGCCTGCCTCGTCCTTGGCCGCGTCCACGCGGTCGGCGGCGAGCTTCTCCTCGTTCGCCGCCTCGTTCTCTTCCTCTTCCTCGGTGTTGATCCGGATGACCGGCCAGAAGTAGGCCGACTTGTCGCCGTTCTTGCAGGTGGTGCCCGCGCGCAGCAGGCTCTTGTTGTTCGAATCCGCGTTGGTCGAGAGGTTCCCGACGTAGTCGTGGAGGTGCTCGGCTCCATTGCGGACGCCGGGCTGGGCGATGAAGTTGTCGCCGTTGAAGTGGCCGTTCTCGTTGCGGCCGCAGTCCACGGTGAACGTCCCTCGGGCGCCTCGTTTCGCGAGGTCGAGGTTGACGTTGTTGCCGCGGGGAACCTTCTTGATGTCGATGAAGAACGACTTGTCCGCGCCGTCGGCCCTGGCCGCGTCGGGGGTTCCCGTCGTGTTGACCACGACGATCCCGCCGACGGCGAGGGAGAGCGCGATGGCTCCCGTCGCGACCTTGGTCCGGCGTGCCATGCGGTGGCGTCCGGCGGTTCTTTGGTTACGGGGCATGAACTTGTTCACCTCGTTCGGTGTCGTTGCCCGGAGTCCGGGGGAGGCGGCGCCGGCAGCGCCGGTGTCACTGACTCCGTGTTGGCTGAAACGGCTCCGAACGAAGGTCGGTTCAAAAAGCGATCTCGCCGTTATCTTTTCGTTATCTTCGGTGGAGGTGTGTTCTCCTTCCGAAGAGAGAAAAGGCCCGGCCTCGGGGCAGTCGAGGCCGGGCCGGATTCCCACTGGTCAGGCGTCCACCTTGTCCTTGGGCTCCGCCTCGGAGGCGGTGGGACGGGCAGGCAGGAAGCGCTTGATCAACGGGAAGAACAGGATCACCAGGATGATCACGTAGACCACGATCGCGAACGGGGTGTTGAACAATCCGGTCAGGCTGCCGTCGCTCAGTTGCAGCGCGCGCCGCATCTGCTGTTCGGCGGCCGGGCCGAGGATCACGCCGATGATCGCCGGCAGCACCGGCAGTCCGTAGCGGCGCATCGCGAACCCGATCAGGCCGATCACGAACATCACCAGCAGGTCGAAGATGTCCGCGTTGACCGCGTACGCGCCGACGCTGGCGAAGAACAGGATGCCCGCGTAGAGGTACGGCCGCGGGATCCGCAGCAGCTTCGCCCACAGCGGCGCCAGCGGCAGGTTCAGCACCAGCAGCAGCGTCAGGCCGACGAACAGCGAGGCGATCAGGCCCCACACCAGCGACGACTCCCGCTCGAACAGCAGCGGTCCCGGCTGGATGCCGTACTGCTGGAACGCCGCGAGCATCACGGCCGCGACCGCGGTGGTCGGCAGGCCGAGCGTCAGCATCGAGACCAGCGTCCCGGCGGCGGAGGCCGACGCCGTCGCTTCCGGACCGGCGACGCCTTCGATGGCACCCTTGCCGAACTCGTCCTTGTGCTTCGAGAGCCGCTTTTCCGTGACGTACGAGAGGAATGTCGGGATCTCGGCGCCACCGGCGGGCACCGCGCCGAACGGGAACCCGATGAGCGGCCCGCGCAGCCACGGCTTCCAGGTCCGCTTCAGATCGGCGCGGGAGAGCCACGGCCTGCCGACCGGGATCGGCTTGAACGCGTTGCGCCGCAGGTGTGCGGCGACCCACAGCGACTCGCCGACCGCGAACAGCGCGACCGCCACGATGACCACGTCGATGCCGTCGGCCAGGTGCAGTGAGCCGAAGGTCAGCCGCTGCTGGCCGGTCATCTCGTCGAGGCCGACCAGGCCGATGGTGAGGCCGATCAGCAGTGACGCCACGCCGCGGATCCGGGAACTGCCGAGCACCGAGGTGACCGCGATGAACGCCAGCACCATGATCGCGAACAGGTCCGGCGCGCCGATGTCGACGGCGTGCTTCGCGATCACCGGGGCCAGCACGACCAGCGCGATCGTGCCGAGGATGCCGCCGACGAAATGCCCGATCGCGGCCGCCGCAAGCGCTTGCGCGCCACGACCCTTGCGGGCCATCGGGTTTCCGTCGATGGCCGCGACCACCGCCGCGCTCTCCCCCGGCGTGTTCAGCAGGATCGACGTCGTCGAGCCGCCGAACATCCCGCCGTAGTAGATGCCGGCGAACATGATGAACGCGCCGGTGGGCTCCAGCCCGTAGGTCACCGGGAGCAGCAGCGCCACCGCCATGGCCGGGCCGATGCCCGGCAGCACGCCGATCGCGGTGCCGAGCAGGACCCCGATCGCCGCCATCGCGATATGGGTCGGGGTCAGCGCGGTACCGAAGCCGTCGATGAGTTGCTGGAACATCAGAACACCTCCATCAACGGGCCACCGGGGAGCGGGACACCGAGCAGGTTGTTGAAGACCAGGAAGGTCACGACGGACATGCCCGCCGCGATCAGCGGGTCACGCACCAGGTTGCGGCTGCCGAGCGCGTACGCCGCGCCCCAGAACAGGATCGCGCCCGAGATCGGGAACCCGACCAGGCCGATCAGCGCCGCGTTGGCGAGGAACGCGCCGCACAGCAACAGGACCGTGCGCAGGTCGGCGGGCTCGCTGAGGTCGACGTCCTCGCCGCCCTCGGCCTCGCCCTTGCCGCCGCGCAGCACGTCGCGCGCCAGCAGCACGGCGACGAGCAGCAGCAGGGAACCGACCAGGATCGGCACCGCCTTCGGTCCCACCGGCCCGCGCTGGGCGAAGTCGGTGGGAATGCTCAGCGCGTCGGTGAGCACCAGCACGCCGAGCGCCAGGAGTCCCACGCTCACCCCGAGTTCGGAGCGCTCCTTCAGCCACGTGGTCGTCATGCCAGACCCAGCTCTTTCAGCACCGTTGCCACTCGCGTGTTCTCCTCTTTGAGAAACGAACCGAACTGCTCCCCGGGAGCGAACGCCCCGGTCCATCCGTTGCGCTGCAAGGCTTCCTGCCACTGCGGCGTCTTCTGCAGCCGATCGAACAGGCTGACCAGCTTCGCCCGGTCCGAGTCGGTGATGCCGGGCGGCGCGACGATGCCGCGCCAGTTGGTGAACTTGACGTCCACCCCGGACTCCGACAGCGTCGGCGCGTCGATCCCGGGGATCCGCTTCTCGCTGGTCACCGCCAGCACCCGGAGCGTGCCGGCCGCGATCTGGTCGCGGTACTCGCCGACGCCCGAGACACCGAAGGCGACCTTGCCGCCGAGGACCGACGCGAGCAGTTCGCCACCGCCGTCGAACTGGACGTAGTTGACCGCCTTGGGGGCGAGCCCGACCGCCTTCGCCATGAGCATCGGCGCCAGATGGTCCGGGCCGCCGGGCGACGAACCGCCG
Source organism: Amycolatopsis azurea DSM 43854 (assembly GCF_001995215.1). Lineage (GTDB taxonomy): Bacteria > Actinomycetota > Actinomycetes > Mycobacteriales > Pseudonocardiaceae > Amycolatopsis > Amycolatopsis azurea. The sequence continues at coordinate 336,819 of NZ_MUXN01000025.1, read as the reverse complement.
CCGACCTGGACCGCGCCCGGATCGGCCTTCCAGGCCGCGATGAGCTGGCCGATCGTCTTGTACGGCGAGTCCTTGCCGACCACGACGATGTCCGACTCTTCGATCAGCTTCGCCACCGGCGTGGTGTCGAGCAGCGAAGACGGCGACTTGTTCGTGAACACGCTGCCGACGACACCGAGGCCCATCGACATGACGAGTTTGCCGTTGCCGCGTTCGGCCACCGTGCGGCCGAGGCCGACCGTGCCGCCGGCGCCGGGGAGGTTGAACACCTCCGCGTTGCCGAGCAGGTCGGCGTCCTCCATCGCCTTGGTCGCCGTGCGGGCCGTGATGTCGTAACCGCCCCCGGGCGCGTTGGGCACGAGCACCCGCATCGACCGGATCTGCGAGCCCTCGTCGGCCTCGCTGCCCGGTGTGAGCAACGGTGGCACCAGCAAGACGGCGACGAGCGCCGCCGCGATGGCCAACCAGCTACTGGGCTTCACTGTGATCCCCGCCTCTCTGCCGCGTGGTTGGACATGTTGCACTCGTGTAAACAGAGATGTCCCGCTTGCGGGCCCAATGGTTGTTGTGGTCGTTTTGGTCACGCGGAGGTGGCGATGGGTGCTCGGGGTTCCTTGGCCCGTCAGCTGCTCGCGTGGCAACTGGTAGTCGTCACCTGCCTACTGTGCGCGGTGGGCGTCCTGGCCGTCACTCAGGCGGGGAACAACTTCCGCACCACCGAGGGGCGCCGGGTGCTCTCGGTCGCGGAGAGTGTCGCCGCGCAGGACATCGTGGGCGATCTCGAAAAAGGACCGTTCGAGCTCACCGCGCCCGCGGAGACCGCGCGAAGCCTCTCCGGGGTGGACTTCGTCGTCATCGCGGACTCCCAGCGCTATGTGCTCGCTTCGCCGTATCCGGATCAGCTCCGGAGCACGCTCGACATCGGCGACAGCACCGTCCTTTCCGGACGGTCGTGGGTCGGTGAGCTCGACGGTTCGATCGTCGCGCACGTCCCGGTGCTCGACGACAAGGGCGGCACGGTGGTCCGCATGGTCGCGGCCGGCTCGAAGTCGCCCGGGTTCTTCGCCGGTTTCCTCGACTCGCCGGACAACGCCCTGCGGGTGCTGGGGGTCGCGCTGGTGATCGGGGTGAGCGGTTCGCTGCTGCTGGCGCGCCGGGTGAAGAACCAGACGCTCGGCCTGGAGCCGCACGAGATCACCGCACTGGTGGAGAACCGGGAGGCGCTCCTGCACGGCATCAAGGAGGGCGTCGTCGGCCTGGACCCGCAGCACCGGATCACCCTGGTGAACGACCACGCCCGCGAACTGCTGGCCCTGCCCGACGACGCCGTCGGCCGGTCGGTCGAGGACCTCGACCTCAACGAGCGGATCCGCGATCTGCTCACCGGCCGCGCGACCGGCGCCGACCAGATCGTGCTGCGGCAAGGGAAGGTGCTGACGCTGAACCGGATGCCGATCGACCTGCGGGGCGCCGTCGTCACCCTGCGGGACCGCACCGATCTGATGACCCTGCGGGACGAACTCGACGCCAGCAGGCACGCCACCGACACCTTGCGGGCGCAGGCGCACGAGTTCAGCAACCGGCTGCACACCATCTCCGGGCTGCTGGAACTCGGGGAGTACGAAGAGGTCCGCGGTTACGTCAGCCGGATCAGCTCGGCGCAGGGGGAGTGGCGCGCGGAGGTCGGCTCCCGCGTCGGCGACCCGGCGGTGGCGGCACTGCTGATCGCGAAGGCGTCGCTCGCGGCCGAACGCGGGGTCGGCTTGAGGATGGCCCCGGACAGCGAACTGGACCGCGTCGAGGACGGGCTTTCCACGGATTTGGTGACGGTGCTGGGAAATCTCGTCGACAACGCCCTCGACGCGCTGGGGTCGACCAAACAGGGCGGCGAGCAGGGCTGGATCGAGGTCGGCGTGTGGCAGGAGGAGAGCGAAGTGCGGGTGGAGGTCCGTGATTCCGGGCCGGGTGTCGCGCCGGAGATCGCGGAGGAAGTGTTCGAGCACGGCTTCACCACGAAGGCCGCCGCACACGGCCAGCGCGGACTCGGGCTCGCGCTGATCCGGCAGGCGTGCGTCCGGCGGGGCGGTTCGGTCGAGGTGCACAACTCCGGCGGCGCGGTGTTCACGGCGAGGTTGCCGCGATGATCCGGGTACTCGTGGTCGACGACGATTTCATGGTCGCGAAAGTCCACAGTGGATACGTCGCGCGCACGGAGGGCTTCGCCGTCGTCGGCGTCGCGCACACCGGCGCCGAGGCGATCCGCCTGGCGCGGGAGCTGAAGCCGGACCTGGTGCTGCTGGACGTCTATCTCCCGGATGTCGACGGGCTTTCCGTGCTGCGGGAACTGCGCGCCACCGAAGACGTCGACGTCATCCTGATCACCGCCGCGACCGACGTCGAAACCGTGCGGCAGGCGATGCGGGGCGGGGTCCTGCACTATCTGATCAAGCCGTTCGAGTACGCGTCGCTGCGCGATCAGCTCACCCATTTCGCGTCGCTGCACCAGCGGCTGGACCGGCTGGCCGAGGCCGGGCAGGCCGACGTCGACCAGGTCTTCGGCTCGCGGCCGAGCGCGAAACCCGTGCTGCCCAAGGGACTCACCGTCCAGACCGCGCGGCTGGTGGAAACCGCGCTGCGCGGCGCGTCCGGCGGGATGTCCGCGAGCGAATGCGCCGAGGCGACCGGCGTCGCCCGGGTGAGCGCGCGCCGGTACCTGGAACATTTCGTGGCGACCGGGAAGGCCGAGGTGACCCTGAAGTACGGCGGTACGGGGCGGCCCGAACGACGCTACCTCTGGTCCTGACACCCCCCCACCGCAAGGAGGCCTTCACGGACCGGTGTTCGGTGGCGATCAGCGTGGTGAAGGGGACTTTCCCCTCGTCGCACGAGCGGAAAGTCCCCTTCACCCCGGGTCATCCGTCCTCGTGGGCGGCGGAGTCCCCGAAGCGTTGCGAAAGCCACTTTCGCAACCTTCAACGTCGCGGAACTTGCCACTCACGGCCCGCTGGACCGACCGCCCACCACCGCATTCAGAGGACTAAACGCGTGGGGTCAGGAGGGCGTTCAGGGCGCCGTAGTCGAAGGACTCCTCCAAGCGCGAGTACGTGCCGGTCGAGAAGAGTTCCCGCGCGCTTTCCCGCACGAGGGCGTACGCGGACTGGCTGATCCCGGAACCGACGCTCACCCGCGCGACCCCGAGCCCGGCCAGTTCCTTGACGCTCGGCGCGCCCGGATGGGCCATCACGTTCACCGGCGCGTCGATGCCCTCGACGAGCGCGGTGATCACGGAGGGATCGACGGCGCCGGGTACGAAGATGCCGTCGGCGCCCGCGGCCAGGTAGGCGGCCGCGCGCTCCAGCGTCTCCGGCACGCCGCCGAGCCCGCGGAGGAAGGTGTCGATCCGGGCGTTGACGAACACCTCGTCGCTCGCCGCGCGGGCCGCCGCGATCCGCGGGATCACCTCTTCGGGCGGCCGCGGGCCGTCTTCGATGTTGATCCCGACCGCGCCCGCGGCGACCACCGCGGCGACGGTTTCGGTGACGCCGCCGGGCGTGTCCGCGTGGCCGCCTTCGATGTCGGCGGTCACCGGAACCGTTGTCACACGGGCGATCCTGGCGATCAGGTCCACCGCGAGGTCACGGCCGATCAGGTCGCCGTCGGGCGTGCCGAGGCTCCACGCCACCCCGGCGCTGGTGGTCGCGATCGCCGCGGCGCCCGCGTCTTCGACGATCCGGGCGCTCGCGACGTCCCACGCGTTGGCCAGCACCAGCGGGCTCGACGGGACGTGCAGGGAACGGAAAAGCCGGGCTTTCTCGCTTGTCATGGCGTCAGTCCAGCAGGTTTGCGACATTCAGGTCTGGCGGGTTTGCGACATCGACGTCGGCGCGGAGCCCGGCGATCAGGCGGGCGAGGCCGTACTCGAAGGAAGCGGCCGGATCCTCGGCACGATCGCTCTCGACGTGCTGCTGTTCGTCGATCGCGCAGCCGAGGGTGTACCGGCTGATGGCGAGGATCGCGTACGTCGCGTCCTCCTCGTCGAAACCTGCCGCCAGCAACGGTTTGATCAGCGGCGTCATCGCCGCCCGCTCGGTCGGGCGGGTGCCCGCGTGCAGGCGGGCGCCGTCCCGGTAGGACAGCAGCGTGCGGCGGATGGTGCGGGCGCGCCGGGCCAGCCACTCGGCCCAGTCGGCCATCGCGGTGGGATCGTCCAGCGGGGCGAGCTGATCGTCCAGCATCGTTTCGGCCATCTGATCGAGCAACGCCTGCTTGCTCTTGAAGTGCGTGTAGAGCGCGGGACCCCGCACACCGAGCTTTTCCCCGAGCTTGCGCAGGCTCAATCCGTCGAGCCCGACCTCGTCGAGGAGTTCGAGCGCGGCTCGAACATAGCCATCCCGTCTCACGACCATGGGCACACCTTCGCCCGTCCCCATCGGACTTGACAACTCGGGTTGATCTTATCACTGTTAAGTTCTTAACGGTGATAAGATTGGCAGGTAGGATGATCGGAAGTGCCGACGACACACGCATAACCCCGGCTTTGTGGGGGATGGCGTCGATCTTGACGATCGGCGGATTCCTGTCGATGTTCACCTCGACCGTCGTCAACGTCGCGCTCGGCACGATCGCCGCCGGATTCCGGGCATCGCTCGGTACCGCTCAGTGGATCGCGACCGGCTATCTGCTCGCGCTCGCCGCGATGGTGCCGGTGAGCGGGTGGGCGAGCCGCCGCTTCGGGACGACCAGGCTCTGGCTGGTGTGCGTCGGCCTGTTCGCGTCGCTCTCCGCGCTCTGCGCGACGGCGACGTCGATCGAGACGCTGATCGTTTTCCGTGTCCTGCAAGGCGCCGCGGGCGGACTGCTGGTCCCGGCCGGACAGATCCTGTTCGCGACGACGGCGGGACCGAAGCGGCTCGGCCGGATGATGGCCGTGCTGAGCATCCCCATCTACCTCGCGCCGGTGCTCGGGACCCTCTGCGGCAGCGTGCTCACCGAGCGGTTCGGCGTGCCGTGGCTGTTCCTGGTGAACGTGCCGCTGTCGGTGCTCAGCCTGCTGCTGGGCCTGAAGTGGCTGCCGCGAGAAAGTGCCGCCGACCCCCAGCCGCTGGACCGGCGCGGCGTGCTCCTCACCGTGACCGGTCTGCCGTTGCTCGTGTACGGCTTCGCCGAAGCCGCCCCGATCGCGGCGGTCGCCGGCGCGATCCTGCTCGTCGTCTTCGCGGTCGGCGCGCTGCGGTCGCCCGCGCCACTGCTCGATCTCCGGCTGTTCCGCGACCGCGCGTTCTCCTCGGCGGCCGCCGTCATCTTCGGGATGGGGGTCGCGCTGTTCGGCGCGATGATCGTCCTGCCGCTGTACTACCTCGACGTCCGGCACGAAAGCCTCGTCGCCACCGGGTTCCTGACCGCGCCACTGGCACTCGGCACGGTGCTGGCGCTGCCGCTCGCGGGCAGGCTGACCGACCGGATCGGCGGCGCGCGGGTGATCTTCGCCGGGCTGATCGTCACGATCGTCGGGACGGTGCCGCTCGCGCTGCTCACCGGGTCCGACGACTACTGGTGGTTGTCTGCCGTGCAGTTCGTGCGCGGCTGCGGCATCGGGCTGACCACCACTCCGGCGCTCGCCGCCGGACTGAGGTCGGTGGCCAAAGCGAGAATTTCCCACGCGATGCCGCTCTTCGCCATGCTGCAACGGATCGGCGGATCGTTCGGGACGTCGATCCTGACCGTGATCGTCTCCGCGCGGCTCGCCGCCGCTCCGGGGGCCGCGGCGGCCGTCGCGGGCACGCACTGGTGGATCACCGGGATCACCGCGATCGTGCTGATCCCCTCCTGGCTCCTCGTCCGCGCCGAATCGTCCACAGTGGACTGATGGGTCCGGTGGGTTTGTTCCCGCCCGGGGGTTCGGGCAGGTTTCGAATCCCGTTGGCGAGTCTCCGCCGTGGCATTCGGGACACTCGGTGGGCAACGCCGTAGGCTCGGGGGAATGAGCACGGCACCCACCACGGAGCATCCGATGGTCGAAACCCGGCACCAGACCCAGTTGCTCACCCTGCTGCGCGACGAGGGACCGATGTCCCGGGTCGAGCTGGGGGAGCGGCTGGAGTTGCCGCGTGCCCGGGTGGGCGCCGAGGTCGCGCGCCTCGCCGAGGTCGGCCTCGTCGAAACCGCGGGCCCGTCGGCGAGCCGGGGCGGCAGGCGGTCCACGCTGGTGCGGCTGGCGGGAGACCTGCGCGTGCTCTCCGTCGACGTCGGCGCGACGTCGGTCGGGGTCGCCCTCACCGACGCCTCGTGCGAGGTGCTGGTGCACACCGTCGAGGACTGCGACGTCCGGCAGGGGCCGCACGCCGTCCTCAAACGCGTGACCGCCCTCGCGGAGAAGATCCGCGAAGACGCGCCGGGCAAGCTGATCGCCGCCGGGATCGGCCTCCCGGGGCCGGTGAGTTTCGCCGAAGGCATGGCGGTCGCGCCGCCGATAATGCCCGGCTGGGACCGGTTCTCCGTGCGCGACCATCTCGGCGGGCTGCTGCGCTGCCCGATCACCGTCGACAACGACGTGAACTCGATGGCGCTCGGGGAACGGCACGCCGGGGTCGCCCGCTCGATCGACGACCTGGTGTTCGTCAAGATCGGTACCGGTATCGGCTGCGGGATCGTGCTGGGCGGCAAGGTGTACCGCGGCGTCGCGGGCACCGCGGGCGACATCGGGCACATCCGCCTCGACGACTACGGGCCGACCTGCGCCTGCGGTGAGACCGGCTGCCTCGAGGCGTACTTCGGCGGCGCCGCGCTGGCCCGTGACGGTCTGACGCTGGCCCGCAGCGGCCGGTCGACCTACCTCGCCGACGTCGTCGCGGCCCGCGGCGCGATCACCGCCCAGGACGTCGGCCGCGCGGCGGCGTCGGGCGACTTCGGCGCGGTCAACCTGATCCGCGACGGCGGACGGCGGCTCGGGCAGGTGGTCGCCTCGCTGGTGAGTTTCGTGAACCCGGGCATGGTGGTGATCGGCGGCGGTGTCGCGCAGCTCGGGCATCAGCTGCTCGCCGAAATCCGCAGCTCCGTCTACCGGCGGTCGCTGCCGCTCGCGACCGGGAACCTGCCGATCGTGCTCTCCGAGCTGGGCGACACCGCCGGCGTCATCGGGGCCGCCTGGTCCGCCACGGATCGGGCCTTCACGCTGAGCAGCTGACCGCGGGCTCGACCTGCTCGACGACCGCCCGGCGGCACGTTGGGCATCCACGCGATTCCGATTAGTAACGTCAAGATCGTACAGACTTTTGCTTGAAAAGTACGAAAGTCTGTGTCGATCCGGACGGCTATTCGGGTGATGGCGGGCTTTGGTCGACATTTCTGTCCTGTTGTCACCTTGACGGGTGACACGCACCACCCTACTTTCGCTGGCTAAGTAACAAAGTTTGTTACGGCCGATTCGTAAGTGAGGGATGTGTGGTGGTGACGGAACCCGGGCAGCTCGACCCGGTCAGCCCACGCACTGCGAACCTCGCCGCGCTCTTGCGGGCGTTGCGGGCGGGGCCGCTCTCGCGTACCCAGCTCGCGGCGCGCTGCGGGCTCACGAAGGCGGCCGTCTCCGGGTTGATCACCGAGCTGACCGAGCGCGGCCTCGTCCGCTCCGCCGGACTCCAAGGCGGCGGCAACGGCAGGCCCAGCCAGCTGGTCGAGCTGAACGGTGCCAGCGCCCACGGGCTCGCGCTCAGTGTCGAGGCCGACCGTTTCGCCGCCGTCGTCACGAATCTCGACGGCAGCGTGATCGCCGAACGCACCGAGACCGCCGACGTCGCCGCGCTCGGCCTGCACCGGAGCATGGACGAACTCGCCTTCCTCGCCGGGCAGGTGCTGGGCGACGAGCGGCCGGTCGGGGTCACGGTGTCCGTTCCCGGGCTGGTCGATTCGGTCGCCGCCGTGCTGCGGTTCGCGCCGACTCTGCGCTGGCGCGACGCCGAGATCGCCGACCTCCTCGCCGCCCGCCTCGGCCTGTCGGCCGACGCCATCACGGTCGACAACGAGGCCAACCTCGGCGCGGTCGGCGAGGCCGTCGCCGGGGTCGGCCGCGGCGTGCGGGAGCTCTTCTACCTCAGCGGCGGGACGGGCGTCGGCGGCGGACTCGTGTCCGGCGGCGCGATCCTGCGCGGTGCCAGGGGTTTCGCCGGCGAGGTCGGGCACATCGCCGTCGACCCGTCGGGCGAGCAGTGCCACTGCGGCCGGGTCGGCTGCCTGGAGACCAAGGCCGGGCTCAACGCCGTCCTGCGTGGCGCGGCCTCGCCCGGCGACCCGCTGCACGATCCCGCGCTCGGCGTCGACGGCCGGGTCGGGCTGCTCAAGCACCGCGTGCGGCGCGGTGACCAGCGCGCGGTCGGCGCGGTCTCGGAACTCGGGGTCGCGCTCGGCATCGCGGTGTCCACTGTGGTCGACGTCCTCGACCCGGACGTCGTCGTGCTCGGCGGCTACTTCGCCGAACTGGGCGAATGGCTGGTCGAGCCGGTGCGCCGCGAACTGTCCGCGCGTCCGCTCGGGCACGAGCCCGCCTGTCGCGTCGAGCCGTCACCGCTGGGCACCACCGCCCCGTTGCGCGGCGCCGCACACCTCGCCACCGAACGGCTTTTCGCTGATCCGACGCTTGTCCCGTTCGTCACCCAGGAGGCTCCGGCATGACCCTGCTATCCGTCCGGGGGATCGTGAAGACGTTCCCGGGGGTGCGCGCGCTCGACGGAGTCGACTTCGACGTCGAACCCGGCGAGGTGCACTGTCTGCTCGGCCAGAACGGCGCGGGCAAGTCCACGCTGATCAAGACGCTCGCCGGGGCACACCGTCCCGACGGCGGCGAGATCTTCTGGCAGGGCGAGCCGGTCACGCTGCCGTCGCCGGTCGCCGCGCTGAAGATCGGCATCGCGACCATGTACCAGGAACTCGACCTGGTGCCCGGGCTTTCCGTGGCGGACAACATCTTCCTCGGCCGCGAGCGCGCGAGGTTCGGGTTCACGCGGATCAGCGAGTCCCGCGGCAAGGCGGCCAAGCTGATGGCCCGGCTCGGGCATCCGGAGATCACGCCGTCGACCGAGGTCGGCAAGCTGTCCGCGGCCGGACAGCAACTGGTCTCGATGGCGCGGGCGCTCGCGTACGACGCGAAGCTGCTGGTGATGGACGAGCCCACCGCGGCGCTGGCGGGGGAAGAGGTCGACAACCTGTTCCGCATCGTCGGTGAACTCACCGCCGAGGGTGTCGCGATCATCTACATCTCCCACCGGCTCGAAGAACTGCGCCGGATCGGGCACCGCGTCACCGTGCTCAAGGACGGCAAGACCGTCTCCACCGGCCTCGACGCCAAGGAGACGCCTACCTCCGACCTCGTCGCGCTGATGGCGGGCCGCAAGGTCGAGACCGTGTTCGGCCCGCGTCACCAGGAACACGTGGACACCACCACCGAGGTCCTCAAGGTGGAGAACCTGACCACCGTCGGCGAGTTCGAGAACGTGAACTTCACCGTGCACGCCGGTGAGGTCGTCGGGATCGCGGGCCTCGTCGGCTCGGGACGCAGCGAACTGCTGGAGACGATCTTCGGCGCCCGCAAGCAGGACGCGGGTTCGGTGTCGGTCGACGGCGAACCGGTGCGGCCGGGCAGCGTGTCCGCGGCGGTCAAGGCCGGGATCGGCCTGGCGCCGGAGGAACGCAAGAGCCAGGGGCTCCTGCTGGACCTGCCCGTCGTGCACAACGTGACCCTGGCGAGCCTGAGCAAGTACGCGACGTTCGGGTTCACCGAGCGGGGCAAGGAACTCGACGACGCCGGGGAAAGCCTGCGGCGCCTCGATCTCCGGCCCGCCGACCCGCACCGCGTCATCCGCACGCTGTCCGGCGGCAACCAGCAGAAGGCGGTGCTCGCCCGCTGGCTGGTCCGCGGCTGCCGGGTCCTGCTGCTGGACGAGCCGACCCGCGGGGTCGACGTCGGCGCGCGGGCCGAGCTGTACCGGCTGATCGAGGAACTGGCCGCGACCGGGGTCGCGATCGTGCTGGTCAGCAGCGAGATCCCCGAAGTACTCGGACTGTCCGACCGGGTGCTGGTGCTGCGTGAAGGACGTGTCCTGGCTGAAAAGCCGTCTGCGGAGCTGACAGAGGCGGATGTGCTCGACGTGATTCTCGAGGGGAGTGCGGCGTGACCGACCAAGCCGAATCGGTGCGTACGGGGAGCGCCGTGGAACCCTTGCCACCCAAAGAAAAGCGATCCAACTTCGCGCTCGACACCCGGCTGATCGGGCTGCTCGGCGTGCTGGTGATCCTGTGCGTCGTCGGGACGGTGACCCGGCCGGACCAGTTCCTCACCGAGGGGAACATCTCGACCATCCTCCGGCTGGCCGCGGCCATCGGCGTGGTCAGTGTCGGGATGACGTTCGTGATCATCGCCGGCGGCATCGATCTCTCGGTCGGGTCGATCCTGGCGCTGTCCAGTGTCTGGCTGACCACTCTGGCCACCCAGGCCTACGGCCCGGTCGTGATGGTCCTTTGTGGACTCCTGGTCGGCCTCGGCTGCGGCCTGGTCAACGGGATCCTGATCTCCTACGGGAAAGTCGTGCCGTTCATCGCGACCTTGGCGATGCTGGTCGCCGCGCGCGGCCTCGCGGAACGCATCAGCGGCCGCCGCACCCAGGTGGTCTCGAACGCGGGTTTCCTCGAGTTCTTCCGCGGTGACCTGCTCGGCATCCCGGTGCTGATCTGGATGTTCGCCCTGGTGTTCGCCGTCGGCTGGGTGGTGCTGAACCGCACCACGTTCGGCCGCCGCACCTTCGCCGTCGGCGGCAACGCCGAGGCGTCGCGTCTGGCGGGCATCAACGTCAAGCGGCACACCGCACTCGTCTACGGCGTCGCCGGCCTGTGCTGCGGCATCGCCGCGCTGATGGTCGTCGCCCGCACCACCGCGGGCGCCTCGACCAACGGCCTGCTCTACGAACTCGACGCCATCGCGGCGGTCGTCATCGGCGGCACCCTGCTCACCGGTGGCCGCGGCTCGCTGATCGGCACCCTGATCGGCGTGCTGATCTTCACCGTGCTGTCCAACATCTTCACGCTCAACAACCTGGACACCGACATCCAGAACATCGCCAAGGGCGTGATCATCGTGCTGGCCGCGCTGCTCCAGTTCCGCTCCGTGAAGAAAACCAAGTCGAGTACTTAGTGGTCACCCCCGTCACCGTGGATGGAGAGTCCGTCATGACCGAACAATCCCTGCATCGCCGCCGTTTCCTGCTGGGAGGCGCGGCCGTCGGAGCGGGTGCGCTGCTGACCGCGTGCACCTCGAACGAGGCACCGGCACAGGACAACGCGGCCAACGTCGCCAACGCCGGGGCCAACTCGCAGCCCGGAACCCCGGTCACCATCGGGTTCTCGGCCCCGGCCGCGGACCACGGCTGGATGGCGGCCATCACCAAGAACGCCCGCGCGCAGGCGCAGAAGTTCAGTGAGGTCACGCTCAACGCGACCGAGGGCACCAACGACGTCAACCAGCAGATCTCCCAGGTGGAGACGCTGATCAACGCCAAGGTGAACGTCCTGGTGATCCTGCCGTTCGACGGCAAGGCGCTCACCGCGGTCGGGCAGCAGGCGATGGACGCCGGCATCCAGGTGATCAACCTGGACCGCGTCTTCGACACCCCGCTCGCGTACCGCACCTGGATCGGCGGCGACAACTACCGCATGGGTGTCAACGCGGGCAACTACATCGCCCAGCAGATGAAGGCGAAGAACGTCGCCAGCCCGGTGATCGGCGAGGTCGCCGGTATCGACTCGCTGCCGCTGACCCAGGAACGCAGCAAGGGCTTCAAGGACGCCTTGGCCCGTCAGGGTTTCCAGGTCGGACCGCGGGTCTCGGCGGAGTTCACCCCGGAGTCGGGCGAGAAGCAGACGTCGAACCTGCTGCAGTCCGCGGCCAAATTGGACGCGCTGTGGAACCACGACGACGACCAGGGGGTCGGCGTCATCGCGGCGATCAACAACGCCAACCGCAAGAACTTCCTGATGGTCGGCGGCGCCGGTTCGAAGAACGCGATGAACCTGATCAAGTCCGACGCCGAACCGCTGAAGGCGACGGTGCTCTACAGCCCGTCGATGGCTTCTTCGGCGATCTCGCTCGCGCGGCTCCTCGGTCAGGGCAAGGGGGCAGGCGACTTCGCCGAGCACGAGATCCCCGCCGAGATCACCACCTACTCCGCGGTGGTCACCAAGGAGAACGTCGACAAGTACATGGACGTCGGCTTCGACTCGTAAGACCCGCAATCCCGACATCCCGACACACGCAGGTGGACCTAGGAGGGGCATGAGCACGGCAAAGGAAACGATCGGGATCGGCATGGTGGGCCACGCGTTCATGGGTGCGGTGCATTCGCACGCGTGGCGCAGTGTGCACCGGTTCTTCACGCCACCGCTGATCCCGAGACTCGCCGTGCTCGGCGGCCGTGACGAGGTGCGGGCGAAGGCCGCGGCGGAACGGTTCGGCTGGGAAGACGTCGAGACGGACTGGCGTGCGCTGATCGCCCGCGACGACGTCGACCTGGTCGACATCTGCACGCCGGGCGACAGCCACGCCGAGATCGCGATCGCCGCGCTCGAAGCCGGGAAACACGTGCTGTGCGAAAAGCCGTTGGCCAACACCCTCGCCGAGGCCGAAGCGATGGCCGAGGCGGCGGCGAAGGCGCGGGCGAACGGCGTCCGGTCCATGGTGGCGTTCAACTACCGCCGGGTGCCCGCGCTCGCGCACGCCAGGAAACTGGTCGCGAGCGGGGCGCTCGGCGAGATCCGCCACGTGCGGTCGGTGTACCTGCAGGACTGGCTGTCCGACCCGGAATCGCCGATGACCTGGCGGCTGCACAAGGACAAGGCGGGTTCGGGCGCACTGGGCGATCTCGGCGCGCACATCGTCGACGCCGCCCAGTTCGTCACCGGCGAGAAGATCACCGGCGTTTCCGCGCTGACCAACACCTTCGTCAAGGAACGGCCGGACGGCGACGGCGGCACCGGGCAGGTCACCGTCGACGACACCGCGCTGTTTCTCGGCCGGTTCACCGGCGGGGCGGTGGCGAGCTTCGAGGCGACCCGGTTCGCGCTGGGCCGCAAGAACGCGATGCGGCTGGAGATCAACGGATCGAAGGCGAGCCTCGCGTTCGACTTCGAGTCGATGAACGAACTGTCCTTCTTCGACGGCGGCCAGCCCGCCACCGAGGCCGGGTTCCGCCGGATCCTGGTCACCGAACCCGAGCACCCGTACGTCGGGGTGTGGTGGCCGCCGGGGCACCTCCTCGGCTACGAGCACACCTTCACCAACGAGGTCGCCGATCTGCTCACCGCGATCGGCGACGGCACGGATCCCGAACCCTCCTTCGAGGACGGGCTGAGGGTTCAGCAGGTCCTGGACGCGGTCGAGCGCAGCGCGGCCGAAGAAGCCCGATGGACCGCTGTGTTCGGCGTCACACGAACAGGAGTGGCTGAGGAGTAGATCCAACCGAAAGTCGCATGGACGTACGTCACTGCGACTTGGTTCGATCCGAAACGTCCGACCATCCGAACACAAACGCCGTTGGACTTTTCGGGTTGGGAAAGGTGGAGAAATGCCTGCTCAGGAACGCACGGGCATCTGGTTGATCGGGGCGAGGGGGTCTGTCGCCACCACCGCGGCGGTGGGGCTGCTCGCCCTCCGCGCGGGGGTGGCCGGCGGTGGCGGCTGTGTCACCGAACTGCCCGCGTTCGCCGGGGTTCCGTTGCCTGGCTGGGATGATCTGGTCCTCGGTGGGCACGACATCGTGCACACCCCGCTGGAGAAGCGCGCCGAACAGCTGGCTCACGCCGGCGTGTTCGGGCACTCGGTGTTCTCGGCGGTCCGGTCCGGGCTTGCCGAAGTGGACGCCGAGATCCGCGACGGCTACCACCCGGCGACGCATACGGGTGCCCAGGCCGACGCGGCCGCCCGGCTCACTGCGGACATCCGAGCTTTCGCCGAGCGGCACGACCTCGCGCGGGTCGTGGTCGTGAACGTGTCCTCCACCGAGGCTCCGTGCCCCCACCTGCCCGAACACGACGATCTCGACGCGCTGGAGGTGGCACTGGCCGATCCTGCCCGGGCGGTGCTGCCCTCCAGTTCCCTCTCGGCCTACGCGGCGCTGAAGGCGGGAAGCCCGTACGTCGAGTTCACACCGTCGGCCGGGATCACCCTGCCCGCGCTGCGGAAACTCGCCGAGCGGGAAGGCCTGCCGTACGCGGGTTGCGACGGCAAGACCGGCGAGACCCTGCTCCGCACCGTCCTCGCGCCGATGTTCAGCGCGCGGGCGCTGAAGGTCCGCTCCTGGGCGGGCACCAACCTGCTGGGCGGTGGCGACGGCGAGACCCTCGCCGACCCGGTGACCGCGAACAGCAAGCTGGAATCCAAGGCCCGCGGGCTCGCCGCGCTGCTCGGTGACGACGTCACCGCGCCGCTGCACATCGACAACGTGCCCGACCTCGGCGAGGTCAAGACCGCGTGGGACCACGTGTCGTTCGAGGGTTTCCTCGGCGCCCGCATGAGCTTGCAGTTCACCTGGACCGGCTACGACTCCGCGCTCGCGGCGCCGCTGATCCTCGACCTCGCCCGCTTCGTCACCGCCGCGCACGCCGCGGGGCAGAGCGGCGCGCTGACCGAACTCGGGTTCTTCTTCAAGGACCCGCTGGGCAGCGACGAACACCGCTTCGCCGAGCAGACCGCTCGCCTGGTCGCTTGGGCGGGAGCCCTGTGAAGGCCTACGTAGAACTCGTGCGGGCGCCCGCCGCGCTGACGGTGCTCGGTGACACGGTCGCCGGATCCGCCGCGGCAGGGCTCAAGATGACCGGGCGACGGCTGCTGCTGCCGTTGTCCTCGGTCGCCTTCTACTGGGCCGGGATGGCCCTCAACGACTGGGCGGACCGGAAGCTCGACGCCGTGGAGCGCCCCGAGCGGCCGATCCCGTCCGGGCGGGTGAGCGCGGGCGCGGCGCTCACCACCGGTGCCGCGCTGACCGCGGCGGGCCTGGGCCTGGCCGCTCTCGGCGGCGGACGCCGGGCGATGCGGGTCGCGGTCCCCCTGGCCGCTTCGGTCTGGGCCTACGACACCGTGCTCAAACCGACCCCGGCCGGACCGGTGGCGATGGCGGCCTGCCGCACGCTCGACGTCCTGCTCGGTGCGGGGATTGAAACCCGCCGTGCTCTCACCGCGGCGGCCGCGGTGGGCGTCCACACGCTGGGCGTCACGGCCCTGTCCACCGGTGAGGTCCACGGCGCGAACCCGGCGACGGCCCGTGCCGCACTCGCCACCAGCTGTGCGGCGACAACGTTGGCATTGACCGGGCCGGCGCGGGGCGGCTGGCATCGCGCGGCCTCGATGGCCGCCGGCTCGGGCTACGCGGGCCTGGTCGGCAGGGCTCAGGCGGACGCCGTCCGCGATCCGTCGGCGAAGTCCGTCCGTTCGGCGACGAAGTCCGGCATCCACGGCATGGTCCCGCTCCAGGCGGCGGTCACGGCCAAGGGCTCGGTCCTGGGGGCGGCGCTGGTCGCGGCCGCGCTGCCGATCGCCCGCAAGCTGTCGAGGAAGGTGAGCCCCACATGACGTTCTCCTTGGGATACGGCACCAACGGCTTCTCGAACCACCGCCTCGACGACGCGCTCGCGGTGATCGCCGACCTCGGGTACACCGGGGTGGCGCTGACGCTGGACCACGACCACCTCGACCCGTTCGCCGACGATCTGGCGCGGCAGGTCGACCACGTGGCCTCCCGGCTTTCGGCGCTCGGCCTGAACCGGGTCGTCATCGAGACGGGCGCGCGGTACCTGCTCGACCCGTGGCGCAAGCACTCGCCGACGTTGCTCTCGGACGACCCCGCACTGCGGATCGACTTCCTGGCGCGGGCCTTGCGGATCGCCGGGGACCTCGGCGCGGACTGCGTCTCCTTCTGGTCAGGTGTGTCCACTATGGACAACGACATCGCGTGGTCCCGGCTGCGTGGGGGAGTCGCGGCGGTCCTGGAGCACGCCGCGCGGCTGAACGTGCGGCTGGCGATGGAACCCGAGCCCGGGCACCTGGTGCAGCACCTGAGCCAGGTCCTGGACCTGCGCAAGGAACTCGGCGAGCCGGAGCTGTTCGGCGTCACGCTCGACGTGGGGCACTGTGTCGCCGTCGAACCGGTCAACGCGGCCGAATGCGTCCGCCTCGCCGGCCCGCTGCTGTGGAACGTGCAGCTGGACGACATGCTGCCGCGGGTCCACAAGCATCTGGAGTTCGGCGACGGGCATCTGGATCTGCCCGGGACGCTCTCCGCGCTGGCGGAGATCGGCTACACCGGGCTGGCCGCGGTCGAGCTGCCCCGGCACAGCCACGCCGCGCCGGACACCGCGCGCCGGGCCTTCGAGGCGCTCACCGCCGCGATGCCGCAGACGTGGTCGGCCAAGGCGGAACGCCGGATCCGGGAGAAGCCGTCGGTGATCGGCGTGCTCTTCCCGGCCGTCGGCCGCGAGGTCGGCCGGGAAGCGCTGCGGCCGGACACGGATCCGCGAGGCCTGGTCCACGGCACCGTCGACGACCGGGCGCGGGTCCGGCTGGTGACGGTCCTGTCCGACGTCCTCGACGACGCCGCGCTGGCCGCGGAACTGCGCGATCTCTACCGCTTCGGCGACGACGCCGAGCGGCGCGGGGTCCTGCGGGCGCTCGGCGCGCTGGAGTCCCCGGGCGCCGAGGTCACCGATGCCGGGATCAAACTGGTCGAAGACGCCCTGCGCGCCAACGACATCAGGTTGGTCGCCGCCGCCATGGGTGACTTCGCCCGGTTCCTGGACGACCACACCTGGCGTCACGGCGTCCTCAAATGCGTCTTCGTCGGCGTGCCGCTGGCCGCCGTCGCGGACCTCGAAACCCGCGCGGACGACGAGCTGAAGCGGATGCTCGCCGATTTCGCCGACGAACGCAGGGCGGCCGGACGTGACGTTCCCGCCGACGCCCTCGCCTTGCTCAAGGAAGGCCGCTGACCGTGCGCATCTTCGATCCCCACATCCACATGTCCTCCCGGACCACCGACGACTACGAAGCCATGTACGCGGCCGGTGTCCGCGCGCTGGTCGAACCCGCGTTCTGGCTGGGGCAGCCGCGTACCAGTGTCGGCTCGTACACCGACTACTTCGACGCGCTCATCGGCTGGGAACGGTTCCGCGCCGCGCAGTTCGGCATCCGGCACCACTGCACGATCGCGCTGAACCCCAAGGAGGCCAACGACCCTCGCTGCCGCGAGGTGCTCGACGTGCTCCCGAGGTACCTGGCCAAGGACGGCGTGGTCGCGGTCGGCGAGGTCGGCTACGACTCGATGACCAAGGAAGAGGATGAGGTCTTTTCCCAGCAGCTGGCGATGGCGCTGGAGCACGACCTCCCGGTGATGGTGCACACCCCGCACCGCGACAAGCTCGAAGGCACCAAGCGCACTCTCGACGTCGTCCGGGAAGCCGGTATCGCACCGGAGCTCGTCATCGTCGATCACCTCAACGAGGTCACCGTCAAGCTGGTCAAGGATTCCGGCGCCTGGATGGGCTTCTCCATCTACCCGGACACCAAGATGGACGAACACCGGATGGTCGAGATCCTGCGCCAGTACGGGCTTGATCAGATGATCGTCAACTCGGCCGCGGACTGGGGCCGCTCGGATCCCTTGAAGACCGCCAAAACCGGCCAGGCGATGCTCGACGGCGGCTTCACCGACGCCGACGTCGACAAGGTGCTGTGGCAGAACCCTGTCGCGTTCTACGACCAAAGTGGACGGCTCACGCTCGACCCGCTGCCCGGGTTCACCGGCGAGGCAGTGACGTTCGAGGGCAACTCGGTGTTGCGAGGTGCCCGCAAATGATCTCCTACTGCACGAACGTCCATCCCGCCGAAGACGTCGACGGCATCGTCGCACAGCTGGAGCGATACGCGCTCCCGGTGCGCGAGCGGCTGGGCGACGACAAACTCGGCGTCGGGCTGTGGCTCTCCGCACCGGTCGCGCGCGGGCTCGCCGGCGATCCTCAGGCGCGCAAAGCCTTCCGGTCCGAACTCGACGCACGCGGGCTCAGTGTGTACACGCTGAACGCGTTCCCGTACGGCGGGTTCCACGACGAGGTCGTCAAGCACGCCGTCTACCGTCCTGAATGGACTCATTCGGACCGGGCCGCGTACACGATCGACTGCGTCACGGTGCTGTCGGATCTGCTCGCCGAGGATGCCGCATACGGCAGTATCTCGACGTTGCCGTTGGCTTGGCGTGAACCGTGGACCGACCACGACGACCACAGCGCGGCCGTGGCCTTCGAACAGGTCGTCCGCGCGATCCGGGCCACCGGCGACCGGCCGATCCGGCTGGCCGTCGAGCCCGAACCCGGGTGCGTGCTCGACACCGTCGCCGACGCGCTGGGCTGGCTGTCCGGCCGCGTCGACCCGGAGTACGTCGGGCTGTGCCTGGACACCTGTCACCTCGCGGTGTCGTTCGCCGACCCGGCGGAGACGCTCAAGGCGATCGCCGAGTCCGATGTGGACGTCGTCAAGGTGCAGGCTTCCGCCGCGTTGCACGTCGAAAAGCCGGCCGAGGCCCGCGAAGCGCTCGCCGCCTTCGCCGAACCTCGCTATCTGCACCAGGTCCGCGAGCTTTCGGGCGGTGCAGTGCACAAGGCCGACGACCTGCCCGAAGCCTGGACGGAACTGCCGGGGGAGGGCCCGTGGCGCGTGCACTTCCACATGCCGCTGCACCAGGCCCCGGCGGCGCCGCTGGCCACCACGACGGACGTCCTGCGCGCCGTCGCCGCCGGGCTGCCCGGCGAGCCGCACATCGAGGTCGAGACCTACACCTGGAGCGTGCTCCCGGACGCGGGTGACCTCGTCGGCGGGATCGCCGCCGAACTCGAGTGGGCGAAGGCGAACCTGGTCAAGGAAGGGGTTTCCGCATGAAGCCGCTGGTCGTCATCGACGTCGTCGGGCTGACCCCGAAGGCGTTGCGGGACATGCCGAAACTGTCCGCCGTCGCCAAGGACGGCTGGCAGGCCGAGCTGGGCACGGTGCTGCCCGCTGTCACGTGCAGCGCGCAATCCACGTTCCTCACCGGGCTCATGCCCGCGCAGCACGGGATCGTCGGCAACGGCTGGTATTTCCGCGAGCTCGGCGAGATCTTCCTGTGGCGTCAGCACAACCGGCTCGTCGGCGGCGAGAAGCTGTGGGAGACCGCGCGGGCGGCGCATCCCGGGTACACCTCGGCGAACGTCTGCTGGTGGTACGCGATGGGGATGAGCACCGACGTCACGGTGACCCCGCGGCCGATCTACCACGCCGACGGCCGCAAGTCGCCGGACGCCTACGTGCGGCCGCCCGAGCTGCACGATCAGCTGACCGGCGCGCTGGGGGAGTTCCCGCTCTTCCAGTACTGGGGCCCGACGGCGTCGCTCAAGTCGAGCAAGTGGGTCATCGGCGCGTCGCGGCAGATCCTGCGGGAGAAGCGGCCCGACCTGCTGCTGACCTACGTCCCGCACCTGGACTACGACTTGCAGCGGTTCGGTCCCGACGCGCCGCAAGCCGCTTTGGCGGCGCGGGAACTGGACAACGCGCTCGCGCCGCTGCTCGACGACGCCCGCAACGCCGGGGCGACCGTGGTCGCGCTCAGCGAATACGGGATCACCAACGTGCACCGGCCGGTCGACATCAACCGGGCACTGCGGCGCGAGGGCCTGCTGGAGGTCTACACCCAAGCGGGCATGGAGTACCTCGACCCGTGGGCGTCGCGCGCGTTCGCCGTCGCCGACCATCAGGTCGCGCACGTCTACGTCCGCGACTCCGCCGATGTCGAACGGGTGCGCTCGATCGTCGGCGAGCTGACCGGTGTCGACGAAGTCCTCGACCGTGAGGCGCAAGCTCGTTACGGGATCGACCATGAGCGCGCGGGCGAACTCGTCGCGGTCGCCGAGCCGGACTCGTGGTTCACCTACTACTACTGGCTCGACGACGAGCGGAAGCCCGACTTCGCGCGCGGCGTCGAGATCCACCGCAAGCCGGGCTACGACCCCGCCGAGCTGTTCTTCGACCCGGAGGACAAGTTCGCCAAGGCGCGGGCCGGGCTGAACCTGGCCAAGAAGTTCGCCGGGCTCCGGTACGCGATGGACGTCGTCCCGACCGATCCGCGCTGGGTGCGTGGCTCGCACGGGCGGCTGCCGGATTCCGCAGAGGACGGTCCGGTGCTGCTGTGCTCTGACCCGGCCTTCCAGCCGTCCGGTCGTGTGGGGGCGACCGACGTGCATCCGTTGTTGCTGTCGTTGCAAGGCCTGAAATAGGAGGTGGCGTAGTGGTGTGGTCGGCCCGTGTCGCGAAAGTGGCTTTCGCAACATCCCAGGGCAGCTCGGGTACGACGGGCTGACCACTCCAGTGGGTCGTGAGTGGTAAGTGACGTTAGAACGTCACTTACCACTCACGACCACCCCGACTCCCTCCCGACCGCCACCCTCCGTCCCCACCTACCGGAAAGGCGCTCTCCACCCGCATCCCCTTCCTTGATCGCCGCCGCTCATCGAAAGGATCGCTACTGCTATGTCTTTGAAACGACGACTGGGTGTGCTCGTCACAGCCACGGTCACGGCTCTGACAGGCGTCGCGCTACCGGTGCACTCCGCATCGGCGCACGAAGCGGCGACGGTGCTCGTGTTCTCCAAGACCGCGGGCTTCCGGCACGATTCGATCCCCGACGGGATCAAGGCGATCAAGGAACTGGGGGCGCAGAACCACTTCGGTGTGGAAGCGACCGAGGACGCGGTGGCCTTCACCGACGCGAACCTCAAGCGTTTCACCGCGGTGGTCTGGCTTTCCACCACCGGTGACGTGCTGAACGCGGACCAGCAGGCCGCGTTCGAGCGGTACGTGAAGGGAGGCGGCGGGTACGTGGGCGTGCACGCCGCCTCCGACACCGAATACGACTGGCCCTGGTACGGCGACCTGGTCGGGGCGTACTTCAAGTCCCACCCGCAGATCCAGCGGGCGAACGTCAAGGTCGAGGACCGCGACCACGTGTCCACTGTGGATCTTCCGGAGACCTGGCCGCGCACCGACGAGTGGTACAACTACCGCGCGAACCCGCGGAGCAAGGTCAACGTCCTCGCCAGCCTCGACGAGAAGAGCTACCAGCCCGGTGACGGCGCGATGGGCGATCACCCGATCGCCTGGTGCCACGAGAACTCCGGCGGCCGCTCCTGGTACACCGGCGGCGGGCACACCAAGGAGTCCTACGCCGAGCCGGCCTTCCTCAAGCATCTGGCCGGTGGCATCAAGTACGCCACCAAGCTGAGCGAGGCGGGCTGCGCCAAACAGACCCAGGAAGACCCGGTCGACGCGGACTTCGACCAGATCACCCTGGCCAAGGGCGAGGAGAAGACCGGCGAGCCGATCGCGCTTTCCGTGCTGCCCAACCGCGACGTCCTGCACACCTCGCGCGACGGCCGCGTCTGGTACACCAGCTCGTCGGCGACGACTTCGCTGGCCGGGCAGATCCCCGTCTACAACCACGACGAGGACGGCCTCCAGGGTGTCGCCATCGATCCGGACTTCGCCAAGAATCGCTGGGTCTACCTGTACTACGCGCCCAAGCTGAACACCCCGGCCGGTGACGCGCCGGAGAACGGCACCCCGGCGGACTTCGAGCCGTTCAAGGGGTACAACCAGCTCTCACGGTTCAAGCTGGGCACCGACAACAAGCTCGACATCGCCAGCGAGCAGAAGATCCTCCAGGTCCCGGCCGAACGCGGCATCTGTTGCCACGCCGGCGGCGAGATCGACTTCGACGCGCAGGGCAACCTCTATCTGTCCACAGGGGACGATTCCAACCCGTTCTCCTCGGACGGCTTCACCCCGATCGACGAGCGCGCCGACCGCAACCCGGTGTACGACGCGCAGCGCAGCTCCGGCAACACCAACGACCTGCGCGGCAAGGTGCTGCGGATCAAGGTCGGCACAGGAGGGAAGTACACCGTCCCCAAAGGCAACCTCTTCCCGAAGGGCAAGGCCAAGACCAAGCCCGAGATCTACGCGATGGGCTTCCGGAACCCGTTCCGGTTCGCCGTCGACCGCAAGACCGGCTGGCTCCACCTCGCCGACTACGGTCCCGACGCCGGTGCGGCCGACCCCAAGCGCGGACCTGGTGGCACCGTCGAGTTCAACCTGATCAAGAAGCCCGGCAACTTCGGCTGGCCGTACTGCATCGGTGACAACCAGCCGTTCATCGACTACGACTTCGCCACCAAGCAGTCCGGCGCCGCCTTCGACTGCGCCAAGCCGAAGAACACCAGCCCGCGCAACACCGGGCTGACCGATCTGCCGCCGGTCGAGAAGGCGTGGATCCCCTACGACGGCGGTTCGCTGCCCGAGTTCGGCACCGGCCCCGAGTCGCCGATGGGTGGCCCGGTCTATCAGTACGACGCGAAGAACCCGTCGCAGACGAAGTTCCCGGAGTACTTCAACGGCAAGACCTTCGCCTACGAATGGGAACGCGGCTGGATCAAGGAGATCACCGTCGGCAAGAACGGTGAACGTGGCGCCATCAAGCCGTTCTTCGACTCGATGGACCTCGTCCGCCCGATGAACATCGAGTTCGGCCCGGACGGCGCGCTCTACGTCCTCGACTACGGCACCGGTTATTTCGGCGGCTCCAAGGAATCCGCCGTCTACCGCATCGACTACACCAAGGGACGCAAGACCCCGATCGCCCAGGTGGCCGCGGACAAGACGTCCGGCCAAGCACCGCTCACCGTCAAGTTCGACCCGGCCGGGACCAACGACCCCGACGGCGGCGCGCTCACCTACGCCTGGGACTTCGACGGGAACGGCACGACCGATTCCACCGAAGCCGCCCCGGTTTCCCACACCTACGGCGCGAACGGCCAGTACACGGCGAAGCTGTCCGTCACCGACTCCACCGGGCTGACCGGCTCGGCGAGCGTGGTGGTCACCGTCGGCAACACCGCGCCGGTGGTCACGCTGAAGACCCCGGTCAACGGCAGCGTGTTCAGCTTCGGCGACATGGTCCCGTTCAAGGTCGAGGTGACCGACGCGGAGGACAACCCGATCGACTGCTCGAAGGTGACCGTCGAATACATCCTCGGCCACGAGGGGCACGGCCATCCGCTGAGCCGCGCGACCGGCTGTGAGGGCACCATCGCCACGCCCGCCGACGAAGGACACGGCGCGGACGCCAACGTCTTCGGCGTCATCAACGCCAGCTACACCGACAACGGCGGCAACGGCGTGCCCGCGCTCACCGGTGACGCGGAGTCCATCCTGCAGCCGAAGCTGAAGCAGGCGGAGTTCTACACCCAGTCCAGCGGGATCGAGGTCGTCGGGCACGCCGGCGCCAGCGGCGGCAAACGCGTCGGCCACATCGAATCCGGTGACTGGATCAAATTCGACCCGGTGAACCTCGTCGGCGTCCGCGGCATCGGCTACCGGGTCTCCTCCGGTGGCGAGGGCGGCACGATCGAGGTCCGCTCGGGCGCGGTGGACGGGCCGCTGGTCCAGACGGTCACCGTCGCCAACACCGGCGGCTGGGACACCTACGCCGACCTTCCCGCCTCCGCCATCACCGACCCCGGCGGCACCGGCTCCTTGTTCCTCGTGTTCAAGGGCGGTTCCGGCGGCTTGTTCGACGTCGACGCGATCACCTTCGAGGAGAACTGATGAGCCGTCCGATCACCCTGTTCACCGGTCAGTGGGCGGATCTCCCGTTCACCGAGGTGTGCAGGCTGGCCAGTGAATGGGGCTACGACGGCCTCGAAATCGCGTGTTCCGGCGACCACTTCGAGGTCGACCGCGCACTGTCCGAAGAGGACTACGTGCCCGGCCGCCTGAAGCTGCTCGCCGAGCACGGCCTCAAGGTGTGGGCGATCTCCAACCACCTCGTCGGACAGGCCATCTGTGACGACCCGATCGACGAACGCCACCAGGCCATCATCCCGTCCAGGGTGTGGGGCGACGGTGAACCGGAAGGCGTCCGGCAGCGGGCCGCGAAGGAAATGGCCGACACCGCCCGCGCGGCGGCGAAACTCGGTGTGGACACGGTGATCGGCTTCACCGGTTCGAAGACCTGGAAGTACGTGGCGATGTTCCCGCCGGTCTCGCAAGCGGTCATCGACGAGGGCTACACCGATTTCGCCGACCGCTGGAACCCGATCCTCGACGTCTTCGACGAGGTCGGCGTGCGGTTCGCGCACGAGGTGCATCCCTCGGAGATCGCGTATGACTACTGGACGACCAAACGTGCGCTCGAAGCTGTCGGCGACCGTCCGGCATTCGGGCTGAATTGGGATCCTTCGCATTTCATCTGGCAGGACCTCGACCCGGTCGGTTTCATCCTCGATTTCGCCGACCGGATCTACCACGTGGACTGCAAGGACACCAGGAAGCGGTTCGACGGACGGAACGGAAGGCTCGGCTCGCATCTCCCCTGGGGAGATCCCCGACGCGGCTGGGACTTCGTTTCGACCGGGCACGGCGACGTGCCCTGGGAGGACTGTTTCCGCGCACTGAATTCGATCGGCTACGCCGGTCCGATCTCGGTGGAGTGGGAGGACGCCGGCATGGACCGGCTCCGGGGCGCGGCGGAAGCCGTGACCTATCTGCGGGGGCTCCTGTTCGACAAGCCGTCGGCGGCCTTCGACGCGGCTTTCAGCAACCAGAAGTGAGGGCGGTTTCATGTGCGGTGAAGAAGCTGAGCGGTTCCACTCTCGACGGTCGCTACTCCGGGGCGCCGCGACGGCGGCCGTCGCGGTCGGCGCCGCGGTAGCCGTTCCGGGGCTCGCGAACGCGGCTCCCCAGGCGGAGACCCAGGGACACGGCCACGGCCGCGGCCGGGTCCCGGTGGACAAGATCAGCATCCAGCTCTACTCCCTGCGCACCGCGTTGCAGGCCGATCTGCCGGGAACCCTGTCCGCGCTGGCGGACATCGGCTACCGGAAGGTCGAACTCGCGGGCACCTACGGCCGTACGGCGCAGGAGTTCCGCGGTCTGCTGGACAAGAACCACATCAGGGCGACGTCCACGCACGTCGGCATCGACGGTGACCTCGACAAGACCATCGCCGACGCGAAGGTCCTCGGGAACATCCGGGCCAACGTGCCGTTCGCGGCCTTCGACACCATCGACGGCTGGAAGCAGTTCGCCGGACGCCTCGACACGGCGGCGCGGAAGTTCCGCCAGGCGGGGATCCCGCTCGGTTACCACAACCACGCCCACGAGTTCGCGGCCATCGACGGCGTGCGTCCGTACGACGTGCTCACCAGGGGCACCAACCCGCGTTACGTGCACCTGGAGATCGACCTGTTCTGGGCGGTGGAAGGCGGGGTCGACCCGGTTTCCCTGTACCGCCAGCACTTCCCGCGCGTGGTGCAGTACCACGTCAAGGACCGGACCGCGGACGGCAAGATGGTCGACCCCGGCAAGGGCGTCATCGACTTCCCCCGCATCTTCGGCTGCACCAGGCCGAACCTGCACGAGTACATCGTCGAGCACGACAACCCCACGGATCCCCTGAGCACCGCCCAGACCGGATTCACCTATCTCCGTAACGTCCGCTTCTAGCTCGGGAATCCACAATGGACAAGAACAAACGCGGGCTGTCCCGCAGATCGATGCTCGCGGGCACCGCGGCCGGGGTCATTGCCCCGGTCGTGGTGTCGGCCAGCGCCGGTTCGGCACCGGCCGCCGCGGCGGGGATGACCCGCAACATCACCGTCTACGCCGACTACGTTCCCGGCACGACCCGGGTCGGTTACGGGCTCGAGCCCGGCAAGCCGACGATCCCCGGACCGCTCCTGGAGTGCTACGAGGGCGACACGCTGGTCATCGAACTGGTCAACAACACCGACCAGCGCCTTTCGATCCACCCGCACGGCGTCAACTACGACACGAAGTCCGACGGTTCGCCGTTCAACGATTCCTTCAACAAGCCGTACGAGACCAAGACCTACACCTGGAAGACGCGGACGGCTTACCAGGCGGCCAACGGTTTCTGGATGCCCGGCAGCGCGGGGTACTGGCACTACCACGACCACGCGTTCGGCGGCGACCACGGCACCGTCGGCCTGATGAAGGGCCTCTACGGCGGCTTGATCGTGCGCAAGCGCGGGGATCTGCTGCCCAGCAAGCAGTTCACCGTGGTGTTCACCGAAATGTGGATCAACCACCAGGTCGCCCCGAACACCCCGATCTTCGAGGCGAACCTCGGCGAACGCGTCGAGTTCATCTGCATCGGGCACGGCAACCTGATGCACACCTTCCACCTGCACGCGCACCGCTGGGCGGACACCCGCACCGGCATGCTCACCAGCGCGACCGACAACGCCCCGATCCTCGACAACAAGACCCTGGACCCCGGCAACTCCTTCGGGTTCCAGGTGATCGCCGGTGACGGCGTCGGGCCGGGCGCGTGGATGTACCACTGCCACGTCCAGCAGCACTCGGACGACGGCATGTCCGGGGTGTTCCTGGTCCGCAACGCCGACGGCGGGATGCCCGCGGGCGCCCAGGAGGCGATCGACCGCTTCAAGGGACATCAGCACGGCACCACCTCGTCCACCCCGAACGCCACCGGCGCCTCGGCCCACTCACACCACTAGCCTCTAAAGGAGCGAGAACTTGAGACGAGTCTTTTCACAACGCAGGCTCCGCAGACGGTCACTGGCCGCGCTGGCGGTCGGCGCCGTCGTCACCTCCGGGCTTCCCCTGGCCATCGCACCGGTGACCGCCGAAGCCGCGACGAACGTCCCGGTCAACGTCCTGGTCTTCCACGGCACCGCCGCGGACCAGAAGGACCCCGTCTTGCGCGCCACGGACGCGATCGCAAGCCTGGGTCAGGCGAACGGGATCACCGTGTCGTCCTCTTCGGACCCCGCGGTGTTCACCGGCGCCAACCTCGCGAAGTACCGCGGCGTCGTCTTCCTTTCCGCGCAGGGCATCACGCTCAACCGCGACCAGGAAACCTCGCTGCAGAACTACATGAAGGCGGGCGGCGGTTTCCTCGGACTGTCGGACGCCGCACGCGCCCAGGACGGTTCGCAGTGGTTCTCCGGCCTGATCGGCGCACGTCCGGTGGGGGCGCGTCCCACCCCGGAAGCGGTCGCCTCGATCACCGCGAGCGCGGAGAACGCGCCCAACGAGGGCAAGGACAAGCTGGCCGACAACAACGAGAACACCAAGTGGCTGGCCTTCACGAACACCGCCTGGATCGCCTACAAGCTGGCCGCGCCGGTCGCGGTCAGCAGCTACGCGCTCGTCTCGGCGAACGACTTCGCCGGGCGTGACCCCAAGAGCTGGACCCTGCAGGGTTCCAACGACGGGACCACGTGGACCGATCTGGACACCCGCACCAACGAGGTGTTCGCGGACCGGTTCCAGAGCCGGACCTTCACCTTCACCAACACCACGGCCTACGCGAACTACCGGCTGAACATCACCGCCAACGCCGGTGAGTCCGCCACCCAGCTGGCCGACTTCAAGCTGTTCAAGGACCAGTCGAACACCCCGCCGCCGCCGGAGAACGCTCCGGCCGAGGCCACGGTCGACGTCCTCGACAAGGCGAACCCCACCACCGCGGGGCTGCCGCAGAAGTGGGTCCGCACCGACCGGTGGCTCAACTGGGAGGTCAACCCGGTCGGCACGGTCCACACCGTCGCGCAGGTCGAGGAATCGACCTACAAGCCGGGAGTCGGCGCGAACGGCGCGTTCCACCCGATCTCGTGGTGCCGCGACTACGACGGCGGCCGTTCCTTCTACTCCGGGATGGGCCGGACCGAGGCGAGCTACGGCGAAGCCCAGTTCCGTGGCCACATCCTCGGTGCGCTGAAGTGGACCACCGGCATGGTGCGCGGTGACTGCAAGGCGGGCATCGCGGCCAACTACAAGGTCGAACGCCTGTCCGGGATCAACCAGGCGGGCCAGCTGGACCAGATGGGCGAGCCGCACGGGCTCACCATCGCGCCGAACGGCCGGGTCTTCTACATCGGCCGCGCGGCCTGCGCCGGCAACGTGGTGCCCTCGCCGAACGACTGGAGCAACCCCGAGATCGGCGCCGGCTGCGGCACGATCCACCAGTGGGACCCGGTCACCAAGAAGCCGAAGCTGCTCACCACGCTGAAGGTGATGGGCAACCGCGGCAGCGGCGACGAACTGGTCAAGAACGAGGAAGGCCTCCTCGGGCTCGTGCTGGACCCGAAGTTCAGCGAGAACGGCTACATGTACGCCTACTGGATGCCGCACGCGTCGGTCGACCGCGACAAGCAGACCGGCAAGCGCACGGTCTCGCGGTTCACCTACGACCTGACCAAGCAGACGCTGGACCAGGCGACCCGCAAGGACCTGCTGTCGTGGGACGTCCAGGTCCACAGCTGCTGCCACGCCGGCGGCGGGATGGACTTCGACAAGGACGGGAACCTCTACATCGGTTCCGGCGACAGCAACTCGTCGCAGGGCTCCAACGGGTACTCCGGCAACAACTGGACCCAGGACTACAAGGGCGTCTCGTTCCAGGACGCGCGCCGCACCGCCGGTAACACCAACGACCTCAACGGCAAGATCCTGCGGATCCACCCCGAGGCCGACGGTACCTACACCAACCCGGCGGGCAACCTGTTCCCCGAGGCCAACGACCCCGGTGACAAGACCAGGCCCGAGATCTACGTGATGGGCGTGCGGAACATCTCGCGTCTGCAAGTCGACAAGAAGACCAACTGGCTGACCGCCGCGTGGGTCGGCCCGGACGCGTCCTCGCCGAGCCCGGAGCTCGGCCCGGCCAAGTACGAGACCGCCACGATCATCACCGAGGCGGGCAACCAGGGCTGGCCGTACTGCATGGGCAACAAGCAGCCGTACCGCGACCGCAGCAGCACCGACGCCGCTGTGCTCACCGGCTGGTACGACTGCGACAACCCGGTCAACACCTCGCCGCGCAACACCGGCCTGGTGAACCTGCCGCCGATCAAGAAGAACATGATCTGGTACTCGCCGGACGGCGGCGGGCCGGTGTTCCCCAACCGTCCCAACAGCTCCGTCCCGTCGTACAACGCGGCCGAGGCCACCTACACGCAGCCCTACCTCAAGGGTGGCGGCCAGGCGGTCATGACCGGGCCGACGTACCACCGCGAACTGGTCAACGCCAACAGCGGGGTGGCGTGGCCTTCGTACTGGAACGACAAGTGGTTCATCGGTGACCAGAGCAACGGGCAGAACCGGATCGCGGTCACCGTCGACCCGGCGGGCGTCGCGAAGCAGGATCCGCCGGTGTTCGCCGAGACCGTGCGGCAGATCATCCCGACCGGTGGTGGCGACACCAAGCTGAACCAGTGGATGGACGCCAAGTTCGGGCCGGACGGCGCGCTGTACGTGCTCGACTACGGCGGCGGCTTCTTCACCGTGAACAACAACCAGAAGCTGCTGAAGATCAGCTACACCGGCGGCGAGGCCACCCCGGCCGCGGCGGCGGTGTCGACGATGGTGCAGAACAAGCCGCTCACCGCGGCCTTCACCGGGTCGAAGTCCGGCGGCGTCTCCTACAAGTGGGAGTTCGGCGACGGCACGATCTCGACCCAGGCCGATCCGAAGCACACCTACCCGCGCACCGGGCTGTACACCGCCAAGCTGACCGTGACCTACGCGGACGGCGAGACGGTGACCACGCGGAACTCGATCAGTGTCGGGTGTCTCGTGGCGGATTCCGGTGCCACGGTGACCATCGGCGACACGGACACCGGGGTGACCAACCGGAACGCGGGTGGCGGCTGCACGGTCGACGACATGATCGACGACGAGAGCACGTGGACCTCCCACGCCGGTTTCGTCAACCACGTCACCCAGGCCGTGGACCGGCTGGGCGACCTCGGCGTGCTGAACGCGTCCGAGTCGGACAAGATCAACGCCGCGGCCGCCGCGTCGCCCATCGGCACCAAGGGCGTCACCGGCTACGACGCGATCTACGACGGCACGGCGGAGTCGTTCCGCAACTGGTCGCAGGCGCCGTCCGGGCAGTTCGCCATCCAGCCGGACGGGTCACTGCGACCGTCGGGCGGGCTCGGCATGCTGTGGTACTCGGCGCGGCAGTTCGGCAACTTCTCGGTGAAGCTGCAGTTCAAGGACATCGCGCCGACGGGCAGCGCCAACAGCGGTGTGTTCGTCCGCTTCCCGGATCCGCGCACTCCGCTGGAGCAGCGTCCGCCGGGCAGCTGCGGCACTGTCGGGTCGGCGAAGACGTCGCAGGCCTGGGTCGCGATCTACTGCGGGCACGAGGTCCAGCTGTACGACGGGGCCACCGGTGAACCGCAGAAGACCGGGTCGATCTACAACTTCGACCCGCGGCCGCTGGACCAGGCGGGCGTGAAGCCGAAGGGGACCTGGAACGAGTACGAGGTCAAGGTCGTCGGGCAGAAGTACACGATCAGCCGCAACGGCGTCGTGATCAACGAGTTCGAGAACGCGCCGGGCATCCAGTCCTCGCGCGCGGGCGACCCGTCGACCGACTTCCGGCAGTTCGTCAGCGGGTTCATCGGTCTGCAGAACCACGGTGACAACGACCTGATGGAGTTCCGCAACATCCGGGTGCGGCAGCTGTAGCGCGAAAGCCGGCCGGGCGCGTGGATTCCGCGCGCCCGGCCGGTCTCCCTGTACGGAAGGTTTCCCTGCGATGTCCCCAAGAACCCTCGTCGTGGCCTTGCTGGCCGCGGCGCTCGCGCTGGCAGGCCTGGTGCTACCGGCCTCGTCCGCACCCGCCTCCGCCGCCCCTGTCCAGACCTTGGAATGGACCGCCGGCGACAGCACCGACCACTACCTCAGCGCGCCGACCACCGCGGTGGCGGGCGAGACCAAGATCCTGTTCAAGAACACCGAAGCCCTCGGCTCGACGATGTCGCACACGCTGACGTTCGACACCGAGACCCCGGGCTACAACCACGACGTAACCCTCAACATCGTCGCCAACCCCTACGACGAGCAGAACGGCGAGCACGAAGCGACCGTGACGCTGACCCCGGGCAAGTACCGGTTCCACTGCACAATCCAGGGGCACACCAAAATGGTCGGCGAGTTCGTCGTCACCGACGGCGGCGGCTCCGACACCACCCCGCCGACCGTGACCGCGAACGTGACGGGAACCAAGGACACCGCCGGGAACTACGTCGGTTCCGCGACGGTGAACCTGGCGGCCACCGACAGCCAATCCGGGGTGGACAAGGTTGAGTACCAGCTCGACGGCGGCGCCTGGACCGCGTACACGGCGCCCGTGGCGGTCAACGCCGTCGGCTCGCACATGGTGCACTACAAGGCGACGGACAAGGCCGGAAACGTTTCGCCGGAAGGGATGTCGTCGTTCAGCGTCGTCACCGGCCAGCCCGGTGACACCACGCCGCCGACGGTGACCGCCGAAGTGACGGGCACCAAGGACGGTTCGGGTAACTACCTCGACACCGCCACCGTGAAGCTCACCGCCACCGACGCCGGCTCCGGGGTCGACAAGGTCGAGTACAAAGTGGACGAAGGCGCGTGGACCACGTACACCGCTCCGGTCGCGGTCACCGCGCCGGGGATGCACATGGTCTCCTACCGTGCCTCCGACAAGGCGGGCAACGTCTCGCCCGAAGGCATGGCGCACTTCACGATCGTCAGCGGTGACACCACCGCGCCGACCGTGACGTCCGAGGTGACCGGCACCAAGGACACCGCCGGGAACTACGTCGGCAAGGCGACCGTGACCCTGACCGCCACCGACGCCGGTTCGGGTGTCGGCAAGGTCGAGTACAAATTGGACGGTGGCCCGTGGCTGACGTACTCGGCGCCGCTCGCGCTGACCGTCGTCGGCGCGCACACGGTGAACTACAAGGCGACCGACAAGGCGGGCAACGTCTCGGCGGAAGGCACGGCGACCTTCACCATCGTCGAGGGCGACGACAGCACCGCGCCGGTCGTCTCCGTGGTGGTGAGCGGTGATCTGGACGGAAGCTGGTCGTACATCGAGGACGCGACCATCAACCTGACCGCGACGGACACCGGGTCCGGCGTGGACAAGATCGAGTACAAACTGGACGGTGGTGCCTGGACGGTGTACACCGCGCCGGTCAAGGTGACCGCGCTCGGCACGCACACGCTGACCTACCGCGCGTCGGACAAGGCGGGCAACGTCTCGGCGGAACAGAGCGGCGCGTTCACCATCGTCGCCGCGCCGCCCGGCCCGGACGCCTGCCCGGACTCCGACGTCCGGGACACCGTGTTCGTCGGCTCGGCGGACAGCCAGGTCGAGAACCGCGACACCGGCAACGGCTGCACGATCAACGACGTGATCGACGACGAGTCGGACTACTCGTCGAACGACCAGTTCGTGACCTACGTGCGGGCCGTGACCCAGGAACTGCTCGACAACGAGGTCATCTCGTCCGATGAGCGGAACCTGATCGTCACGGCGGCGATCGACTCGGGCATCGGCGGCCCGGCGGTCGAGCCGGAGCCGCAGAAGAAGCCGGAGACGAAGAACCCCGGCATGAAGAAGACCGTGAAGACGCCCATCCGGGACGTCTGAGCGAGGTCCCTACGCGCGTGAAGGCCCCCTTCCCTCGGCTCAGCCGAGGGAAGGGGGCCTTCACGCGCATACGGCCTTGGGCTACGCCAG
Source organism: Amycolatopsis azurea DSM 43854 (assembly GCF_001995215.1). Lineage (GTDB taxonomy): Bacteria > Actinomycetota > Actinomycetes > Mycobacteriales > Pseudonocardiaceae > Amycolatopsis > Amycolatopsis azurea. Next base: position 304,141 of record NZ_MUXN01000025.1, on the reverse strand, counting down.
GGAAACGCGACACCGCACTCGCGTGCTGGAGAACGGGACTCGCGTGCTTGGGGACGTGACTCGCGTGCTCAAAGACGGAACACGCGAGTGCGGCATCCAGGCACGTGAGTTCCGTCTCCAAGCACGCGAATCGCGTTCTTGAGCACGCGAGTCACGTCTTCGGTTACCTTTCTCGCGCCGCACTCGTCATGTCCATGACGGATCGGCGCGAGAAAGGTACCGACATGACCGGCGAAGCCCTGGCCAGCGCTTTCGAGGAACAGCGCGGGCGTCTGGTGGCGGTGGCCCACCGGATGCTCGGTTCGCGAGCGGACGCCGAGGACGCCGTCCAGGAGGCCTGGCTGCGGCTGGCCCGCCAGGACGCCGACTCGATCGACAACCTGTCCGGCTGGCTGACCACCGTCGTCGGCCGGGTCTGCATCGACGTCCTGCGCTCCCGCAAGACCCGGCCCGAAGAGTCCTACGACGAGCCGCCCGAGCTGCTGATCCTCGAGGACTCGCCGGAAGAGGACGCGGTACTCGCCGAATCGGTCGGGCTCGCGCTGCTCGTGGTGCTCGACGCCCTCGGCCCGGCCGAACGGCTCGCCTTCGTGCTGCACGACCTGTTCGCGGTCCCGTTCGCCGAAGTCGGCGAGATCCTCGGCAAATCCGCCGACGCGGCCAAGATGCTCGCCAGCCGCGCCCGCCGGAAGGTGCAGGGACGGCGTCCGGTCGAGGAACCCCGGCAGCGCGCCGTGGTCGACGCTTTCCTCACCGCCGCGCGCGGAGGCGACTTCGACGGGTTGATCGAACTGCTCGACCCGGACGTGACCTGGCGTTCCCAGACCCGGCACGGCGAGATCGTGCGGCTGGGCGCGGCCGAAGTGGCCACTCGGGTCCAGCGTGGCGCCCGTGCCGTGGCGGCCGTGCGCCCCGCCCTGGTCGGCGACAAGCCCGGCGTGGTGACCTGGGACAAGCGCGGCAGGCTGGGTGGCGTGATGGCGTGCACCGTCGTCGACGGCCGCATCGTCGCGATCGACTCCGTGAGTGACCCGCGTCTCCTCGCGGCCATGGGTGTTACCTCTCTCGAGGCCCCCTCGTCCAAGTAAGTGAACACAGACGAGAAGGAGAGAATCCCATGCAGGCACGACTCGAAATCTTCAAGACCGCTCTCGCGCCGAAGCTGGTGAAGCACCTCGTCTCGGCGGGCAGGGTTCTCGAAAGCACCGAACTTCCCGCCACGACAAGGGAATTGGTGAACATCCGGGCCAGCCAGATCAACGGCTGCTCGGGCTGCCTCGACATGCACACGAAAGACGCCGCGGCGGCGGGGGAGACCTCGACCCGGTTGAATCTGGTCGCGGCATGGCGTGAGGCGACGGTCTTCACCGAGGCCGAGCGCGCCGCGCTGGAACTCACCGAACAGGGCTGCCGTATCGCCGACAGCGCCGGTGTCACCGACGAGGCCTGGGAAGCGGCCGCCAAGCACTACGACGACGAGCAGCTTTTGGCGCTGGTGACCCAGATCGCGCTCATCAACGCCTTCAACCGGCTGAACGTCATCACCCGGCAGCCCGCCGGCGACTACAAGGCCGGCCAGTTCGCTGCGCTCTGAAAGCCTGGAAGCGCGTGAAGGCCCCCTTCCCTCGGCTCAGCAGAGGGAAGGGGGCCTTCACGCGGGATAAACTCAGGTGCGGTGTTTTGAGCGTCCGAGGATGGTGCGACGACGGGAGTGGCCGTTGGTGCGTTCCTCGTGCAGTTCCTTCAGCGACAGCATCATCGCGTCTTCCTGCTTCATCAGCGGGTCGTTGCGCAGGTCCTTCCAGACCGATACGCACAACCCGACCATCACGAACACGAACGGCACCGCGATCAGGATCGTGAGATTCTGCAAGCCTGTCAGCGCCTTGTCCCCGCCGACGAGCAGCATCACCGCCGCGACGGCGCCCATCAGGACGCCCCAGAAGATGACCACGCTCTTGCCGGGATGCACGCTTCCGCGCTGCGACAGGGTGCCCATCACCACCGACGCCGCGTCCGCACCGGAGACGAAGAAGATGGACACCAGGAGCATCACCAGGATCGCGATCGGGACGAACCACGGCAGGGTTTCCAGGAGTTTGAACGTCGCCGATTCCGCGCTGCCCGCGCCCGCGATGTCCGTCCCGGCCCGTTGCCTGCTGATCGCCGCGCCGCCGAAGATCGCGAACCAGATCAGGCTCACGACACTCGGGATCGCGATGACACCGAAGATGAACTGACGGATGGTGCGGCCGCGCGAGATCCGCGCGATGAACATGCCGACGAAGGGCGTCCACGAGATCCACCACGCCCAGTAGAAGACCGTCCAGCCGCCGAGCCAGGTCTGCATCTCGTCGCCGCCGGTCATCCCGGTGCGGCCGGACATCTCCGCCAGTTCGCGGAAGTAGTCGCCGATCGCGCCCGGCACGATGTTGAGGATCAGCACGGTCGGCCCGACCACCAGCACGAACACCGCGAGCACCGCGGCGAGCACCATGTTGATGTTGGAGAGCCACTGGATCCCCTTGGCCACACCGGACACCGCCGACGCGATGAACGCGATGGTGAGGATCGCGATGATCGCGACCAGCAGGCCGCGGCCGGGGCTGTCGATCCAGCCGACGGCGCCCATGCCGCCACCGACCTGGAGCGCGCCGAGGCCGAGAGAAGCGGCCGAACCGAACAGCGTGGCGAAGATGGCCATGATGTCGATCGCCTTGCCCAGCGGGCCTTCGGTGCGCCGCTTGCCGATCAGCGGCGCGAACACCGAACTGATCAGCTGGCTGCGGCCCTTCCGGAAGGTGCTGTAGGCGATCGCGAGGCCGACGACGGCGTAGATCGCCCACGGGTGCACGGTCCAGTGGAACAACGTCGTCGCCATCGCGGTGTGGACGGCTTCGTCGGAATTCGGTGCCGCGGTGCCCGGGGGCGGGCTCGCGAGGTGGGAGACCGGTTCGTACACGCCGAAGAACATCAGGCCGATGCCCATGCCGGCGCTGAACATCATCGCGATCCACGACGACGTCCGGAATTCGGGCAGTTCCTTGTCCCCGCCCAGCGGGATCCGGCCGTAGCGGCTGATCGCGAGGCAGACCGCGAACAGTACGAAACCGCTCGCGGTGAGCACGAAAGCCCAACCGCCGTAAGGGATCACGGCGTCGTTCAGCAGAGTCGACGCGACATTCGCGAGACTGTCCGGGGAAATCACGCCCCAGACGATGATCGCGAGCGCGAGCCCCGCGGCGACGCCGAAAACGGTCCGGTCGGTCTCGGCGGGTCGGTCGGCGGCGAGGTCGAGGGGGACGTGCTCATCGGGCGGGTGGCCCGGACCTGTCGTGTCCGGTGCGTTGGCGAGGTCTGTCGCGGTCCCCGCGACCACTTCTTCTTCCGCTGGCTTGCCATCCTGCGAACTCATGTTTCAGCCGCGCCGATGAACGGCGCGATCTCCTTCCGCCCGAGTTAACCCGTTTGCACCACTGCACCCTAACCAGAAAACTGGTAACCGGCAGAAAATGCGGGTGGAAAGGTTTAAACCGGTGATTCCGGGTTTGACCTGGGCGGACGTGGACCTCGTCGCCGGTCCCGGCGGCGAACGTGTCGCTCGTGACACCGGTGGGTTCAGACGGCGGCGCCACCCCTCCAGAACGGACGGCCGAGCGGGTCGCCGCCGGACGAGGTCGGGCGGCCTTGCCGCACGTGGTTGCGCTCCAGAAGGTAGGTGACGAGGGCGATCAGGGCGAGGGTGACGATGATTGCGGTCATGGCAGTAAGTTTGCGCCGCTCGACATCCTGCCAGAAGTGGCAGTTCTGTCGTTGTGCATCAAAATCCTGCCAGCTATGCTTCGGGCATGCTGAAAAGCGTCGCTGTAGTGCTGTTGGACGACTTCGCCCCCTTCGAGTTCGGCGTCGTCTGCGAGGTGTTCGGCTACGACCGGACCGATGACGGAGTTCCGCTGCTCGACTTCCGCGTGTGCGGGGAGCGGGCGGGAGCGCCGCTCAGCCTCGGGCACGGCGTCAAGGTGACCCCGGAACACGGCCTCGAAGCCACTGAGGACGCGGACCTCGTCGTCGTCCCCGCCTGCGACGTGCGCGACGAATATCCGCCGGCGGTGCTCGAAGCCCTCCGTGCCGCTTCGGCGCGAGGCGCCACTCTGCTTTCGGTCTGCACCGGCGGGTTCGTGCTGGGTGCCGCGGGCCTGCTCGACGGGCGGCGGTGCACGAACCACTGGCGGCAAAGCGACCGGTTCCGGAAGCGGTTCCCGGATGCCCTGCTGGACCCGGACGTCCTGTTCGTCGACGACGGCGACATCATCACCAGCGCCGGAACGGCCGCCGGCATCGACGCCTGCCTGCACCTCATCCGGCGCGAACTCGGGTCCGCCGCGGCCACCGCCATCGCCCGGCGCATGGTGGTGCCGCCGCAACGGGAGGGCGGGCAGCGTCAGTTCGTCGAGGTGCCGATCCCGGAGTGCACCGGGGACAGCCTCCAGCCGGTGCTCACCTGGATGCTCGACACCATCGCGGACGAGCATCCCGTCGCCGACCTCGCCCGCCGTGCGCGGATGTCCGAGCGCACGTTCGCCCGCAAGTTCGTCGCCGAGACCGGCACCACGCCGCATCGCTGGCTGTCCACGCAGCGCGTACTGCACGCGAGGTCCCTGCTGGAGGAGACGACGATGGGCATCGACGAGGTCGCGCGCCGCTGCGGCTTCGGCTCGGGAGCCTTGCTGCGTCACCACTTCCACAAGGTGGTCGGAGTCGCCCCGCAGGACTACCGCCGGACCTTCGCTCCTTCGCGGGTCTAGTCCACAAAGGATCGTTTGTCAGAGGCTGAACACAGTGACGTATTCCGCGTCCCGCACGACGTAACCGAACCGGGCGCGGAGTTCCCGGACGACCGCGCGCATGTGCTCGGCGCCGTAGACCACGGCGACCGTCCCCGGCTCGTGCCGCCGCTGTTCGTGGAGCCCGGCCAGGGCGTCCACGAGAAGCTTGTCGCGGCTGCCGCCGATCAGGTCGTCGAATTCGGGCATCACTTCGGTCGATTCGGCGCGGAAGTCGTCCTCGTCGTCGACGGTCAGGAACCGCGCCAGCATCCCGCGTGTCCCGAAGCCGCGCAGGAACACGCCCAGCGTCGGCGCCAGGAGCGACATCATCAGCCTGTCCCCGAGCGGGACACGGCGCCAGCCCTCGGAGAACCCCGGGCCGTCGAGATCCGGGCGGATGGTCGGCGCGGTGAACGAGTCGGCCTTGAGGTCCTGCACCACCAGCCCGAGGCGTTTGTTCCGCGCCGCGAGCCGGTAGCTCGACGTCAGCCGGGACACCGATTTCGCGTCGCCGACGCCCTCGGCCACGATCACGTCGCATGCGTCGGCCTGCCGCCGCACGGTGTCGAAGTAGGCCTGCGTACCGATGTGCACCATGGGAAACAGCCGGAAGCTGAGCGCCGATCCCTTGGCGCGCAAGGTCAACACCACGGCGCGGACGCCCAGTTCGTTCGAGACGATGATTTCCATGGCGCTCTCCTCCCCGTTCTGGGGAGAACGCGCGGCGGGGCCGGAAGGTTGCCGCGGCTCAGGCGGGACGTCGTCCGACGGCCTCGAAGATGTCGTGGGTGAGCACGGCGGCACCCTCGGTGAACCCGTTGATGAGGATCTTCCGGCCGTCGGTGAGCTTGACGAGGCAGCCGACGTCGCCGCCGAGCGCCTTGGCGAGGATGTTCTTCCTGGTGTGGTCGATGGCGACCTCGACCGCGGTCCACGGCACGACGGTGGTGGACTTCCGCCAGGTGTGCACGAATCCTTGCTCGTACAGGGTGAAGGCCTCGCCGCGTCTGCCGACGGCCTGCCAGCATCCCCAGGCGCCCACCAGCGCCAGCCCCAGCCCGCAGCCGATGACGAGGCCGATGAACGTCTCCCCGCCGGAGACCCCGGCCTTGTCGTTCAGCACGAACAGGAAGGCCCCGGCGATACTGATCGGCGCGCCGATCAGTATCGCGACCACGCCCCGGAGCGCGCGGCTGCGCGTGTTCGTCTCGAAGCGTTCGACGTAGGCGCCCAGTTCGGTCACGGGCGGGACGCTAGCCGTGCGCGAAGGGGACCGGTCCCTAGTCCTTCGACTTCTTGTTGAACAGGCCGAGGGACTGGGCGAAGGTCGCCGCGCCGACCAGGAAGACGAGCGGCAGTGTCTTGGCCCAGAAGGCGCCCACGTCGAGCGAGATGAGCAACGCGAGAAGCCCGCCCGTCAGTGCGACCAAGATGAGCATTCCCAGCGCGACGCGGGGTTTCGAGACCATGTGTCCTCCAAAGTGACTTCGGAAGAGCAAGCATGGCGACGGCCGCGCCGTCGAAAGAGGTCATTTTTGCCCAGTTTGCGCTCCTGGAGGAACAGGGCATACGATCAGGGCAGTCGTACAGGACGAACGCCCTAGGAGGCGACGGTGGCAGGTTCTCCGGCCGCGGAACGTGGTCAGGTCGCGCGGCGGCGGTTGCTCGAAGCCGCGGTCGCGTTGGTGCCCGAACTCGGCTGGTCCGCGGTCAGTACCCGGATCCTGGCCGAACGCGCGGGGGTCACGCCGAGCGTCGTGCACTATCACTTTCCTTCGTTGCAGGCCTTGATGATCGAGGCCGTGCTGGGGGCGATGCGCGAGGTCGCCGGTGCTTTCGAGCCGGCGCTGGAAACCGTCGAGACACCGGCGGAGGCGGTGGACGCGCTGCTGGCGTCGGTCGGCGAGTACTCCGGCACCGATCCGATGTCGTTGCTGTTCGCCGAGGCCTACCTGGCCGCGACCCGCGACGACACCTTGCGCCAGGGCATCCGCGAGTTGCTCGCCGATCTGCGTGCCAGGTTCGGCGCTTGGCTGTCGCGGCGCGGAGTGGCCGACGCCGAAGGTACGGCCGCGGTCCTTTTCGCCACGGTGGACGGGCTTCTGCTGCATCGCGCGCTCGAACCGGAGTCCGGTCGCGAGGTGCCCTCGGCGGTCCTGCGCAGGCTGGTCGGCTGAACCGAAGGGAGGAACCTCATGAAGGTGGCGATCTGCGGTGCCGGGATCACCGGCTTGGCGCTGGCGCACCGGCTGGCGGCGCTGGACGTCGAGGTCGTGGTGCTGGAACGGGCGGCGGGGCCGCGGGACCAGGGATACATGATCGATTTCTTCGGCCCCGGGTTCGACGCGATCGAGGAGATGGGCCTGCTGCCGCGGGTCGAAGACGTCGCGTACCAGGTGGACGAGGCGAGCTTGCTGGACGACCGCGGTCGACGACGGGCGGCGATCGACTACGTCCAGTTCGGGAAGTCGTTGCGGGGCAGGCTGTGCAGCATCATGCGGCCCGACCTGGAACGGGTGCTGCGCACGGATCTACCGTCCACAGTGGACGTCCGGTTCGGCGCCGGGGTCACCGGCGTCGAAGATCTCGGCGACCGGGTGCGGATCACCTTGGTGGACGGTGCGGTGGTCGAGGCCGATCTGCTGGTCGGAGCCGACGGGATCCATTCGACCGTGCGGCGGCTGGTTTTCGGTGAAGAGGAAAGGTTCCTGCGTTACCTCGGGTTCCATACGGCGGCGTTCGTCTTCGAGGACGAGGAGATCCGCACGCGGGTGGGGGAGCGGTTCTGCCTGACCGACACCGTCCGGATGCAGATGGGTTTCTACGGTCTCCGCGACGGCAAGCTCGCCGCGTTCGCCGTGCACCGCGCGACGGACCCGGCCCTGCCGGACGACGCACGCGCGGCCCTGCGCGCGACTTACGGTTCGCTCGGCTGGGCGGTGCCCGAAGCGCTCGATCTCTGCCCGCCACCCGGCGAGGTCTACTACGACCAGGTCGCGCAGATCGAGATGCCTTCCTGGAGCCATGGCCGGGTCGTCCTGGTCGGCGACTCCTGCTACGCCGTCTCACTGCTCGCCGGCCAGGGCGCCTCACTCGGGATCGCGGGCGCTTTCGTGCTCGCCGAACAACTCACCCGAGCGCCCTCGATCGAAGCCGCGTTCGCCGAGTACGAAAAGCTGGTTCGCCCGGTGGTGACCGAGAAGCAGCAGGTCGCCCGCCGGGGTGCGCGATGGTTCCTGCCCGCGAACCGGCTCCTGCTCCAGGCACGCCGGGTCTTCCTCCGCGTGGCGCGGCTTCCTGGACTTGAACGTACGCTCGCGGCCGCCGTCACGGGCAAGTCGACGGCGCTGGTGACGAATCTGCGGCACGGGGCCTCGTGGGGGTCGTGAGTGTTTTGGGTCGTTCTAACGACACTTTTCACTCACGACCCACCTGGCCGACAGTCACCTAAACCTTGAAACACAAAGTGCCCCACTGGAAACCGGCCCCGATCGCCGAAGCGACGAACACGTCGCCCGGTCGCACCAAGCCTTCCGAGAAACCCTTGTGCAGCACCGTGAAAACCCCCGCCGAACCGGTGTTCCCGAGCCTGTCGACGGTGATCGGCGCACGGTCACGCGGCACGCCGAGTTTGTCCATCGCCGCCCGCACGATGTTCAGATTCGCTTGGTGGAGAAAGAAATGACTCACCTCGTCCACGGTCAGCCCGGCCTGGGCGGTGGCGTTCAGGACGCTGTCCGGCAGGCATCGGGTCGCGGTGTCCCAGACGGTCCGGCCGTTCATCTTGAGGTAGTGCCGCCGGTCCGCGAACGTCGTCGCCCCGGTGGGCCGGCGTGAGCCGCCGGCCGGGATCTCGACGTCGTAGGACAACTCGGCGCCGAAGTCCCAGCCGAGAAGGCCTGCGCCCGGTGCCGTCGCCCGGGTGAGGACGACGGCACCCGCGGCGTCGCCGAAGAAGACCCGGGTGGTGCGGTCCTCCGGGTCGGTCACGCGGGACGCGCAGTCGGCCGCGATCACCAGGACCCGTTCCGCCGCACCGGTTTCCACCAGTAAGGAACCGAGGAACAACGCCTGGACGCCGTTCGCGCAGGCGGCCTGCGTGATGTCGAAGGTGAGCGCCCGGAAGGCGCCGAGCGCCTCCTTGACGATCAGCGCCGTCGACGGCAAAGGCTGGTCGTAGGTGTAGGTCGCGACGATGATCGCGTCGACGTCTCTGGCGGTGCAACCCGCCGACGTGAGTGCGGGCAGGGCGGCGGCCACGCACATGTCCGAAGTGGCGAGATCCGGTGCCAGCCAACGACGTTCCCGGATCCCGGTGCGGTGGACGATCCACTCGTCGGAGGTGTCGAGCGTTTCGGCGAGCCGCCGGTTGGTGACGACGTCCGGGGGCAGGTGGACGCCGGTGCCGGCGATCCGGACGGGCAGCGGGGTCACGTGACCGTGCTCCGCTCCGGGCCGAGCTGCCGGTCGAGGTCGGTGTAGAACCGGCCGGACGAGCACGACAGGCCGAGCAGGACGCGTCGCGCGGCCTCGCCGCACAGCGCGCCACCGAGCGCGACCCCGGAGGCCAGTTGCGGCCAGCTGCTCAGGGTGCGGCCGAGTTCGCCGAAGGAGGCGGCCAGTTCCGGGCTGATCCGGTCGGCGTCGACCATGGCCAGGATCAGGTCGACCTTCTCCTGATGGTCTAGGTCGACGACGTCCACGGACTTGATGTCGCCGAGCAGGCCGTGCAGCAGCGGCCGGTCCGGCTCGAGGTCGAAGCGTTCGACGTCGAGCATGCCGCGGTCGTTGCAGTCCATGACGACCGGGACACGCAGGTCACGCGCGTATTCGCGGGCCGCGACCTTGACCCACGGGGTGTCGCACTCCTCGATCAGGAGGTCGATCGCGCCCTGCCCGCCGGTGAAGAACTCCTCGATGTTGTCCTCGGTCAGACCGCCGCGGTGGATCTCGATGTCGAGGTACGGGTCGATCTCGAACATCTGCCGTGCGGACAGGACCGCTTTGTTGACCCCGAGTTCGTGCACGCCGGCGCGCAGCCGATTGAGGTTCGACAGGCTGAAGTCGTCGAAGTCCGCCAGCTTGAAGGCACCGCCGATGCCTTCGAGTGCGAGGGTGAGCGCCGCGCTGTTGCCGACCGAAAGACCGACGATCCCGATCCGCTTGCCGAGCAGGCGGCGTTGTTCCGGCCGGTCGATCTTGCCGCGGTTGCGATCCGTGCGCACGAGCCGGAACTCGTCGCGCGGCAGGACGTGCACGAGCCGCCGCGACCACGGGTACCAGACCCAGGTGCCGTACTCCCAGTGCGCCAGCCCGGCGAGCTGTTCCTGTTTCCCGGCCTCGATTTCGGCCTCGTCCCGGCATGACGGGTCGCGGCTGCGGACCAGTTCGGTCAGCTGCTCGTCGATGGTGTCGTGCACCTCGCGGACATCGCCGTAGGCCAGCAACGCCGTCAGGGCTTGGAAGTCCGTCGCGTCACGGGCCGCGAGCAGGGTCGGCCGCCACAGGTCGCGGTCGGGACCGGGGACAGTGGTGAGCGCGGAAGGCGCGGCCCTTCCCGACGACATCCCGAGGGTGCGCGAAGCCGGTGTGGCAGCGGCGATCCGGGGGAACTCGTCTCGCATCCGGGTGACGAGATCGTGGTGCCGCCCGGCGCCGTCGGCGACGCGGTGGAACATGATCACGACGTCTTCGGTGTATTGCTCGACATAGCGACGGGTGCCTGGCACGGCGCTGAAACCGAACTGCTCGTGGAACCGGTCCTGACCGTCCTTCGTCCCCGAGGTGCCGATCATGGCGTGCGCGCCGAGATGGTGCGCGGCGCCGATCGCGAGCGCGTTGAGGTACTGCCCGAGCCCGAGTTTCCGGGACCGGTGCTCGACGACGAGCCTGCTGTGCTCGAAGACCCGGCCGGGCTCGACGCCTTGTGCGGCAAGCAATTCCTCGTACCGTCCGGTGCCGAGATAGGTCCGCGACTGGAAGTTGTCGCCGGTCGCCGGGGTGGAGAGCCGGATGTAGCCCAGCGGCGGGCCGTCCGGATGCTGCCGCGCGATGAAATGCCAGGCCCCGAAGTCGAGGTCCTGGTCGTCGGCGTGCGAACCGTCCGCCCGGCGGAAGGCCGGACGGCGGCCGCGGTCGAACAGGATCCGTGCGCGGAGTTCGCGGACGGAGTCGAGCAGGCAGGTGTCCGCTCCGTGGAACGCGGTCACGTTCCACGGATGGTTGAGATCCGTCAAGTGATGCCTTTTCTGGGGAATGTGCCGGAATTCGGCGCGATAATCGTGGGGAGAGTCCGGAAACTCGACGGAAATCGAACTGCACCGGACGGAACGGACTGTAGCAGTGTGACAACCGAGCGTCAGCGGATGTGCGCGGTGGCAAGGGGTCCGCACGGGCGGGTGCGGCAATCGTTTACCGCCACGGTGATCGACAATCCGTCACGGTGCGGGCAATCAGATCTGATGAAGACAGCCGGAATTCCTACCCGATGGTGTAAGGGGCTGTTTCGCAGTGAGCACGGACCGTTCCAAGATCTGTGGCGGAGGTCACAGCCACATGATCACCAGGTGGGATGCGCGGAGACGCCGCCGTCCACGGTCAGGTTGTGTCCCGTGATCCACGACGCGAGCGGCGAGGCGAGGAATAGGCAGGCGTTCGCGATGTCTTCCGGGGTGCCGAGCCTGCCCAGCGGCGCGGCCTGTTCCCAGCGGCGGACGCCGTCCGGCCAGGCGTCGCCGAGTCCGGCACGGTCGATGAGACCGGGAGAGACAGCGTTCACGCGCAGGCCTCGTGGGCCGTATTCGAGCGCGGCGGCGCGGGCGTGCATGACCAGGGCGGCCTTCGCGCTGCTGTAGTGCGCGTGCCCCGGCGCGGGCCGGTCCGCCTCGATCGAGGCGATGTGGACGACGCTGCCGCCGTCCATCACCTCGGCCGCGGCCTGAGTGCACGAGAACGCGGTGGTGAGGTTCGCGTCGAGGACGGCGCGCCAGCTTTCCGCCGACATCCCGGGCAGCGGCTCGACCGGCTGCACGCCCGCGTTGTTGACCAGGGTGTCCAGCCGTCCGGTCCAGGCCGCGGCGGCGGCCACGAGCCGACGGCATTCGCCGTCGTCGGTGAGGTCGGCGGCGAACGAGGCGGCCGTGCCCCCGGCCGCCTCGACACGTTCGACGACGGCGAGCGCGGAGGCCTCGTCACGGTGGTAGTGCACGGCGACGGCGCTGCCCGCTTCGGCGAAGCGCAGGGCGATGCCCCTGCCGATGCCGCCGCTGGCCCCGGTGACGAGGGTGGTCGTGCCGGTCAGGTCGAGCATCACGGTCCTCTCAGGCGAGACGGCGGCGGATCCACCAGAAGCAGAATCCCGCGAGACCGAGGGCGAGCACCAGATACAACGCGCTTTCGAGCCATTGGAACGGCCAGAATCGCGTCGGCGGATGGTAGACTAGATGCTGCCGGTAGCCGAGCCGGGTGATTTCGGCCAGGCACAGATCCATCGGATCGGCCTCGGCGGTCCGGCCGCCGGGCGGCACCGACGGCGAGCACGGACCGGTGGACGTCGGCATGGTGACGTCCTCGACGACCTTGCCGGAAGCGTCGACGGTCTCGCCCGACAGCAGCCAGCCGCCCGGATCCGGTGCCTTGGCTTCGAAATGCATCACGCCGGTGTTCGGGTTCCGGCCGATTCCGTCCACAGTGGACGGAGAAAGCGCGACGGTCGCGTCGATCGCGGGCAGCAGATGCGGCCGGACCACGATCGGCACGGCGACCTGGAGCACCGCGAACGCGGCCAGCGTGACGGCCATCGCGGGCAGGCTCCGGCGTACCAGCATCCCGATGGTCACGCCGAGCGCGAAGGCGAACGCCGAGTACGCGACGGGGACGACGCCGCGAGCGTCGAACACCATCGCCGAAAGCCGCGGGAAGTCCTTGACGGCCGCCTGTTCGAAGGTCCTCGCCCACCAGGTCACCGCCAGGCTGCCCAAGCCGCCGGCGAGCATCGCGGCCACCCCGGTGATCCCGAGCTTGACCGCGAGCCACTTCGTCCTGGTGACGCTCTGGTTCCAGATCAGCCGGTGGGTCCCGGTCTCGAGTTCGCGGGTGAACAGCGGCGCGCCCCAGAAGAGGCCGATGAGCGCGGGCAGCAGGAGTACGAGCGCGGTGACGGCCAGGAAGGTGTTCTGGTGATCGTTGAGGAACCGCTCGACGAAGGCGTCGCAGGCGGAGACGTCGCCCGCGCAGGTGGCGATCCCGGTGGTGTACTCGCCGGAGATGGCGGGGCCGGTGACGGCCAGGACGAGCGCGAGCACGGCCAGCGCGCCGAACACGGTCGCGGCCGGAAGCCGGAATTGCCGCCAGGTCAGCCAGATCATCTCCGCACCTCCAGGATCCGCCGGTGGTTCGTGGCGGTTTTGGTCAGATAGGCCAGGACGAGGTCTTCGAGGCTCAGCTTGCTCACCGTCCAGACCGGATCGTGGATCGGTTCCCCGGTGCGGACGACGAAGGTGCTTTGGACGTCCGTATGGCTTTCCGAGACGACTTGCTGGTTCGCCGGGAGCCTGGCGGCGTCGCGGCGCGGGCCGGTCAGCCGGTGGTGTTCGGCGAGCAGGGTCTCCACCTCGCCGGACACCCGCACCCGGGAGTCGATGAGCACGATCAGGAAGTCGCAGGCGCGTTCCAGATCCGAGACCAGATGGGACGACAGGACCACGTTCAGTTCCTGTTCGACGGTGGCTTCGAGCAGGCCCTGCAGGAATTCCCGGCGTGCCAGGGGATCGAGCGCGGCGACGGGTTCGTCGAGGATCAGCAGTTCCGGTCGTTTCGCCACGCCGAGGGTGAGGGCGAGCTGGGCGCGCTGGCCGCCGGAGAGCTTGCCCGCCTTGCGCGCGGGATCGAGGCCGAGGCGGGCGACGCGGTCCCTGGCCAGCGCGTCGTCCCAGCCGGGGTTGAGATGGGCGCCGAGGCGCAGATGGTCCGCGACGGAAAGTCCGGCGTAGGTCGGGGTGTCCTGTGCGACGAAGCCGACCTTGGCGAGCTGCCCCGGACTGCCCCCGGGACGGCCGCCCAGCACGGTGATCCGGCCGGTGGTCGGCGGCAGCTGCCCGGCGGCCATGTTCAGCAGCGTGGTCTTGCCCGCTCCGTTGGGGCCCACCAGCCCCACCACGTGCCCGGCCGGGATGTCCAGCGTGCACTCGGAAAGCGCCCAGGTCTTGCCGTATCTCTTGCCGAGACCCTCGGTCTGCAGGACGGCGGTCATGCTATTTCCTCTCCAGCGGCGGTCCGAAAGGTCGTCATGAACAGCGCCTCGATGCTCTCGTCGTCGAGCCCGGCCTTGCGGGCCTTGCCCAGCCAGCGCCGCAGTTCCATCCGCAGGGGACCGTGCGCGGCGAGGGATTCGTCGGTGAGCGTCGCCGTCACGAAAGTGCCGACGCCGGGCCTCGCGCCGACGAGGCCTTCGTGTTCGAGCTCGCGATAGGCCTTGAGCACGGTGTTGGGGTTGATCGCCAGCCGGGCCACCACTTCCTTGACCGTCGGCAGCTGGTCGCCCTCGTTGAGCAGGCCCAGCCGCAGCGCCTGCCGCACCTGGCGGACGAGCTGCAGGTACGGCGACAGGCCGGAGTGGTCCTCCAGGTGGAACTCGATCATGGTAACTCCATTTATCTAGTTACCTAGTACTATAGGTACATGGATGAGCGGCCTGTCAAGACGGCGGGATCGCGTTTAGCGGGCTAAACGCGCTTTCGCAGCGCGAAGACGCCCGCGACGACCAGGAAGACCAGGCCCGCTAGGACGTAGCAGTTCCCCAGCCACTGCTGGGCGGTCGTCCACGTCTGACCTGGCCGGTCGAAGGCGGGGAAGTACCGGAACGGCGCCGCGACGAAGACCGTGGCGACGACGCCGGTGACGGCCAGCCAGGCCACCGCCCGGGGGCGATCCCGGCGATGGAGCACCACGCAGGCGGCGGTGGTGAACAGCGCCGGGGCGATCCACACCCAGTGATGCGACCACGACGTCGGCGAGATGAGCAGGGCGAACGTCGCGTTCAGCAGCAGCGCGGGGACCGCGGCCGAGCGGTACATGGTCAGCGCGACCAGCACCAGCAACACGCCGGTGAGGACGAGCCACCACGGCTTGGCGGACTCGGCGCCGAGGCGCGCGAGCACCGCCTGCAAGGTCTGGTTGGTGTGGAACGAGGTGCCGCTGATCCCCGACGCGCCGGCGAGCCCGCCGAACCAGTAGCGGGCGGAGGCCTCCGGGGCGACCGCGAACGCGACGGCCGAGGCGGCCACGAACGTGCCCATCGCGGTCAGCGCGCCGCGAAAGTCCTTGCGCACGAGGAAGAACAGCAGGAACGCCATCGGCGTCAGCTTGACGGCCGCGGCGAGTCCGACGCCGATCCCCCGGTAGCGGCCCCGGGCGAGCAGGCAGTCGGCCGCGACGAGGCCCATCAGCAGCAGGTTGATCTGGCCGAAGCCGAGCGTCTGGCGGACCGGTTCGAGGAAGAGCGCCGGGGTGATCGCCAGCGACGCGACGAGCAGCGCCTTCCGCCGATCTTCGGACGGCCACAGCGTGCGGGTGATCGCGTAGAACGTGACCCCCAGCGCCGCCAGGCTGAGGGCGAACAGCAGGAGCACGGAGCCGGTCCACGGCACCAGTGCCAGCGGGGTGAGCACCAGGGCGGCGAACGGCGGGTAGATGAACAGCAGCGGGATGCCCGCGTCGGAAAGGGGCAAGGCGCCGTAGAGGTCGCCGCCGTTCCACAGGGTGTCGACGCCGAAGCGGTAGATCTCCAGGTCGCTGTGGGAATCGCCCGTCGTGACCCAGGCCACGACGCACGCCA
This sequence comes from Amycolatopsis azurea DSM 43854, assembly GCF_001995215.1. Lineage (GTDB taxonomy): Bacteria > Actinomycetota > Actinomycetes > Mycobacteriales > Pseudonocardiaceae > Amycolatopsis > Amycolatopsis azurea. Next base: position 288,481 of record NZ_MUXN01000025.1, on the reverse strand, counting down.
GCACCAGGGCGGCGAACGCGCCGGCCGGCCACCAGGTCCGACCGCGCGACGTGACTGGAGACATCGCTCGGTGACCCTTCGGACGTGCGTCGATGATCACGACTGTACCGGGCGGGCGAGTCACGACTTCCGTTGGCAGTCACCGTACGAACATTGGTCTAGACTTTTCATTCCCCAGTGTGGTGAAAGGGACCGGTCCATGCGCGGAACGACGGTGTTGCCCAGGACGCCTTGCCTCAAACCGAAGGCGGGGGAATTGCCACTTCATCGGCTGGAGGTCCGTTCGCCGGACGCCCTGCCGTTCACAGTAGGTACCTTCGACACGATCGGGCCGATGTCGCGGGCGGCTTTTCCGCACCGGCACACTTTCTACGAAATAGTCCATGTCACCGGCGGCAGCGGTGACCACGTCATCGATTTCACGCGCTGGGAATTGGGGCCGCCCCAACTCGCGGTCATAACACCGGGGCAGGTGCATCATTGGGATGCCCGCGATCTCACCGGATTCGTCGTCTTGTTCACCGACGACTTCCTGCTCGAACATCCGGCGGATCGCGAAACCTTGAGACGGCTGAGTCAGAAGCCTTGGCGGCTCGACGAACGCGCGGCCGAGGAGACGGCGCGGCTGGTCGCCGAACTGGACGAGGAATTCCGTTGTGGCGGACAGGGTACCGATTCGGTGCTGCGGGCCCTGATGCACGTGCTGATCGTCCGGGCGGGACGGCTGCCCGGACTGGCGGATCCGCGTCCGCCCGCCAGGGCGCAGGCGGTGGGAACGGAATTCGCGCGGTTGCTCGGCAGGCCCGATCTCGGGCTCTGGTCGGTCGGCGCGCTCGCGGAACGGATCGGCGTCACACCGGGATATCTGACCGACGCGGTGAAAACGGCGACCGGCCGGACGGCGGCACAACTGATGCGAGAAGCCAGGACCCGGGAGGCGAAACGGTTCCTGCTCGGGACCGATCTCACCGTCCGGCAGGTCGCCAGCCGGGTCGGATTCGCGGATCCCGCCTATTTCTGCCGGTTCTTCCGACGGGAAACGGGGTTGAGCCCCGGTGATTATCGCCGGACCGGAGACGCGCCCCCGGAGATTCACCACGACTGACCAAGGCAGTCCATCGTCCGGAGCTGATCTTCTCCATACCGTCGAGGGTGATTCCCGAAGCCCCACGAGGAGCAGGTCATGGACGAAGATAACAAGCTCAGCCGAAAGACTGTGCTGAAGGCCGCGCTCGCCGCGGGTGTCGTCGCCCCGGTCGCGCTGGTCGGTGGCCCCGCTCTCGCGCGCACCACCGTCGCGAGCGGCAAGACGCCCGAGCTGACCCCGGAATGTCACGACGGAGACGCCCCGACCATCGCGCAGACCGAAGGTCCTTACTTCAAGCCGAACTCTCCGGAGCGGACGTCGCTCGTCACCCCGGGCACGCAGGGCACGAGGCTCACCGTCTCCGGCTTCGTCTTCGGTCTCGCGTGCCAGCCGATCGCGCGGGCGCTGCTGGACTTCTGGCAGGCCGACGTCAACGGCAACTACGACAACTCGGGATACACCTTCCGCGGTCACCAGTACACCGATGACCAGGGCAGGTTCTCGCTGAGCACGATCGTGCCCGGCCTGTACCCCGGCCGCACGCGGCACATCCACGTCAAGGTCCAGGCGCCCGGCAGGCCGATCCTGACCACGCAGCTCTACTTCCCCAACGAGCCGCGCAACAACACCGACACGATCTTCGACCCGCGGCTGCTGATGGAGGTGCGCGACGTGGGCACGGCCAAGGAGGCCGCGTTCGACTTCGTGCTCAACGTGCGGCAGACGCCGACGTCGACGTCGCGGCCGACCAGCTCGAACCCGACCACCTCCAATCCGCCCACTTCGACCTCCAACCCGCCTGGCGGGACGACCTGGGCGGCGGGAACCGGCTATTCCGCGGGCGCCCGGGTCACCTACAGCGGCCGCGGTTACGTGTGCTTGCAGGCGCACACGGCCCAGCCTGGCTGGGAGCCGCCGAACACGCCCGCGTTGTGGCGCGCGGAGTGACGAGCAGCCGCTGCGGAGGGAGATAAACGCGGGTGGATTCCCGCCGCCGACCCACACTCCGGCGGCGGGGGTCCACCCGCCTTCTCGTCTTGGGGTGGGGTTTTCCCCACCCCAAGTGGGAGCTTCGCTACAGCGCGCCGACACCACTCCTCGGACGATGATCGTCTTCGACATCGGAACGAAGGGGTGAGCTGGTATGACTGAGAACCGGAAGCGTTGGGGGAGACGGGGTTTGGCGGTCGCCGCGGTGGTGGCGGCGGGGGCGATGCTCGCGCCCGCGGCGAACGCGGCGGAGACGGCGGAGACGGCCGCGGCCTGGCGGGATCCGGTGGTGCGCTCGCTGGACCGGGCGGCGTATCCGCTGCGGTCCACCGATCCCGGCCGGAACACCGCCGACCTGCGGGCCTTGGGCAGGATGATCGGCGACGCGAAGGTGGTCGGTCTCGGCGAGGCCACGCACGGCTCCCACGAGTTCTTCACGATGAAGGAGCGGGTGTTCCGCTATCTCGTCGAGGAGAAGGGTTTCCGGGCGTTCGCGCTGGAGGCGAGCTGGTCGGCGGGCATGGAGATCGACGACTACGTCCAGACCGGCCGGGGTGACGCCCGCGAGATCCTGAAGCGGACGGTGGCCGGTTCCCCTTGGGACCGCGAGGAGTTCGTCAGCCTGATCCAGTGGATGCGCGACTACAACCGTGCCCACCCCGACCGCACCGTGCACTTCGTCGGTGACGATCTCGGCGGGCCGTCGATCAACGACGCCTTCTTCGCCAGGATCACCGACTTCGTGCGGCAGCACCACCCGGCGGCGTTGCCCCGGCTGAACCAGCTCTACACCGGTCTTCGCCCGATCGACGACCATCTCGCCTACCTCCGCAAACCGCTCGACGAACGGAAGCGGCTCGCCACCCAGGCGGAGCAGGCCTTCGAGCTGATCAAGGGGCTCACCGGCGCGGACGACCTCGACTGGACCGCTCAGCACGCCCGGTTCGTCGCGCAGACCGCCCGTTTCCTCACCGTCGACCTCGCGGACATGACGACGCTGCCCCCCTTGCAGATCCTGCGGGACAGGGCGATGGCGCAGAACGTCGCCTGGTGGCAGCGGCGGACCGGGCAGAAGGTCCTGCTCTCCGCGCACAACACCCACGTCGCCTACATCCCCGACAACCCGGCGATGTACCCGAAGACGCAGGGTGCCTTCCTGCGCGAGACGCTGGGCCGCGACTACCTGCCGATCGGGTTCAGCTTCGACAAGGGTTCCTTCCTCGCGACGGACAAGGCGATCGGCGGGGCGTGGAAGCGGTTCTCCGTCCCGGCCGCGTCGCCCGGGTCGAACGAGGACACCCTCGACAAGGTCCGGTACGAGGACTTCTACCTCGACCTCCGCACCGCGCCGCCCGCCGGCCGCGCCTGGCTCGACGTCGCCCGGTCCACCCGCACCATCGGCACCCAGTTCCCCGTGGACCCCGTCGACCTTTCGCTGCGGAAGTCCTACGACGTCGTCATCCACCTGCACGATGTGCGCCAGGCCGATCTGGCAAGGTAGTGACGTCGCGCCCGTTTAGGGGTTTTTAACCCGTTTTGCCTGGCGTGCCGCGGCTGTTCTCGGTAGTAGTCGAAGTGGCCGCTCTCGCGGCACACAGGTTCCAGTACCCAGCGGAGGAAATCCCTGATGTTCAAACGGATGCTCAGCGCCTTCGGGGTGGGCGGCCCGTCCGTCGACACCGTGCTCGACTCGCCGCACGCCGTACCCGGCGAGGTGATCACCGGACAGGTCCGTATCCAGGGCGGTTCGAGCGACGCCCAGATCGAGGAGATCCTGCTTTCGCTGGTGACCCGGGTCGAGGTCGAGCACGGTGACCACGAACGCGCCGGGACCGCGGAGTTCCTGCGGGTCAGCGCGGGGCACAAGGTGAAGGTGACGGCGGGGCAGCTGACCACCGTGCCGTTCCGGATCGCGCTGCCCTGGGAGACACCGATCAGCGCGGTCGGCGGACGCGAGCTGCCGGGCGTGGTCGTCGGCGTGCGGACCGAGCTCGTCATCGCGGGCGCGCCGGACAAGGGCGACCTCGACCCGGTGCTGGTCGGGCCGCTCCAGGCGCAGGACCGGGTCCTGGAGGCGTTCGGGGAGCTGGGATTCTCGTTCCGCAGCGCCGACGTCGAGGCCGGGCGGCTGCACGGGGTGCGGCAGGAACTCGGGTTCTTCCAGGAGATCGAGTTCTTCCCGCCGTCGCGCTACGCCGGCCGCGTCAACCAGGTGGAGCTGACCTTCGTCGCGAGCCCGGACGAGCTGGTGGTGGTGCTGGAGGCCGACAAACGCGGCGGCATGTTCCGGTCCGGCGGTGACTCCTTCGGCCGCTTCCACGTCTCGCACGAGGAGGCCCTGCGCACCGACTGGGCGGCGGCCATCGACGGCTGGCTGGCCAAGGTCGCCGAATCCGGCGGCGGGCACGCCATGTTCGGCGGGCACCAGGAGCACTACGGGCACGAGTACGACCACCACGGCCACCCTGGTCACCACGGTCAGCACGGCAGGCGGGGCCCGGGGATGGGCGGCATGGTCGCCGGTGCCGCGGCCGGTGTGGTCGGCGGCATGATCCTCGGCGAGGTCATGGAAGACGTCTTCGACGGGGGAGACGAAGGCTTCGAGGAGTAAGCCGGGCCGGGTTGGTCGTGAGTGGTAAGTGTCGTTAGAACGTCACTTACCACTCACGACCACCTGTACCGAAGGATCAGGTGTACCAGGTGGGTTCCGGGAGTTCGTTCAGCAACGCGTAGGCGCCGACCTCCCGGCGCTTGTAGGCCACCGGGTCGTGGAGCGAGTGCGTGCGCAGGTTGCGCCAGAAGCGGTCGAAGCCGTGTTTCGTCGCGCTCGCGCGGGCGCCGGTCAGCTCGAAGATCTTCGTGCCGATTTCGAGCCCGGTGTCGATCACGCGCTGTTTGGCGGCGGCGACGAGGACCGCGATCTCGCCACGTGCCTCGGGCGTCAGCTCTTCGCGTGGCGCGTGCAATACGGTCGAGATCGCCGTCCCGGCCTTGTCCACCAGTGCTTCGGCGGCCCACAGCTTCGCCTGGAGATCGCCGTAGCCTTCGAGGATGTACCACTCCTCGCCGGCGGAGGTCTTGTCGTCGCCGCCGTACGGCCAGGCGCGGGTGTGCTCGCGCGTGTACGCCAGCGCGGTTTCGAGTGCTCCCTGCGCGATGCCGAGGTAGAAGTTGGCGAACACCAGCTGGATCGCCGGGACGTTGAGCGTGTTGTAGGTCAAGGGGTGGAACTTCTTGTCGACGTAACCCGCCGCGCTCGCCCACGGGACCCGCACGTCGGTGATGGTCACGCTGCCCGATTCGGTGAGCCGCTGGCCGATGTTGTCCCAGTCGTCGTGGAAGACGATACCGTCCTGTTCGGACGGAACGATGGCGAAGATGTGGTCCTCGGTGCCTTCGAGGACACCTTCGAGCACGGTCAGATCGGAGATCCTGCTTCCGGTGGAGAACGACTTGTGTCCTTTGTAGACGAGTTCGTCGCCGTCCTCGGTGATCTTCAGATCGGAATCGCGGGGATTGACCGCGCCGCCGAACACGAAATTGTTACGCGTATACAGTTCTTCGACCGCGGCGATCTGGTCGTCGGTCGCCACCAGTCGCGCGGCCCAGGCCCAGAGGTAGTGATAGCCGAGCACTTGGCCGATGGAACCGTCGCCGCGCGCGACCTCGCGGGTCACGCGATAAGCGGTCTCCCAGCTCTGGCCGCCACCGCCGTGCTCGACCGGGCCGAGCAGGGTCACCAGGCCGGTTTCCTTGAGCAGCCGGACTTCCGCGGTGGGCGTTGCGTTCTTCCGGTCGCGCTCGGCCGCGTTCACCGCGAGTTCGGCGGCGACCTCTTTCGCGACGGCCAGCCATTCGGTGGCGGACCGGACCCGGTCCTCGGTCGTGGTCATGGGTGAATTCCGTTCTGTGCGAGGGCGAACGGGAATTCCGGGCAGGGCGGAGCGCCCGGAATTCCCGGGTGTTCTCGAAAGTGGGCGGACACTGGTTCAGGCCGTACAGAGCATGCGTCCGAGTAGAGCAGTGGCACTACAGGGTGTCAACGAACGTCCGCGCTCTGAGACCGCGCCCCTCGCGTGATCAGAACCAGTGCAGGCAATGCGGCGGACGTTCGGCACGGAACAGGGCGTCGGCCAGCGCGGCCGCACCGGGGCGATGGGCGCGGACGCGCCCGGCCCGGACGAGCGTGCTCGGGGCGGTGCCGCCGAGGTAGATCGAGCCGAGGTCGCTCACGTCCAGAGACAGGTCGGGTTCCCGGTCGGTGGGGACGCAGTCCGCCTCGCCGTCCCGGACGGTCAGCAGATGGCGGCCGTGCTCGCCGAGCGCGGGGTCGTCGACATCGAGGACGAGCTCGCCGTCGGCGAACCAGCCGCGCGCGGTGAGCGCTCGGGGGATGTCCAGCAGCCGCACCCACAACCAGTCGGTGTCGTCGGCGGCCTCGGCGGCGCGGAAGTCCTCGAGCTGCCAGCGCAGCGGGTGGTCGGGCGGGCAGTGCTTGAACACGACCTGGGTGATCAGGTCGTGTTCGAGGAGGAACCGGGCCAGCGCGGTGCCGACGGCGTCGTCCGCCGCGATGGTCTCGTCGACGGTCAGGGTGCTCGGGGCGGTGTGCGAGTAGGAGGCGTACCCGTCCGGGACGCCGTCGGCGTCACGGTGCACGGCGATGTAGCGCGGCGCGGCGGAGATCGGGGCCAGTCCCGCGCCCGCCGTCCACCAGCGGCGCGGGCGCGACAACGCGCCCGGCCGAGTGCGGCGATAACGGTCGTAGACCTCTTCCAGGATCTCGCCGCAGTCGGCACGACGCAGCAGCTCGACCGAGCCCCCGTCGGCCTGGGGGACGGCGAAAGCCGCCTGGTGGCGCTGCACCGTCAGCCGGTGGGTGTAGGTCGCCGGTCCGTAGCCGAACCGGCGGTAGATCACGGCCTCCGAGGCCAGCAGCACGGAGAGGAATTCACCCCTGGCCCGGAAGTCGGCGAGCTGACGCAGCATCATCGCGCTGAGCGCGCCCCGGCGCCGGTGCGTCGGCAGGACACCGACGGCGGTCACTCCCGACACCGGGATGACGGCTTCACCGGGAAGGGTGAGCTCGAAGGAGTGCGCGGAGGCCGTGCCGACGGGACGCCCGTCGTCGGACATCGCGAACAGGCCGCGGTCCATTTCCAGTGCCGACCAGACCGTGGCCGGGGTTTCCGGGAAACGTGCGAACGCGGCGTGCGTGGTGTCGACGAAGACGTCGAATTCGTCACCGGTCGTGGGACGGATCTCCATCCCCACAGTGCATCGTCGTCCCGCGACCGGGTCAACCGAATTGCCGGTCAGAAGGCCACTGCTCGGCGCAGGACGTCGCCCAGTTCCTCGATCTGACGGCGGGACACCTCGGCGGACAGGATCGCCTGCGAGCCGTGGAAGGTGCCGGGCCACTGATGCAGTTCGACGGACACCCCGGACCGCAGCAGCCGGACCGCGTACTCGATGTCCTCGTCGCGGTTGGGGCAGAGTTCGGCGGTGGCCATATACGCGGGCGGCAAGCCGGAGAGATCGGTGGCCCGCGCGGGGGCGGCGTACGGCGAAGGAGCGGGACGGCCGTCGAGGTAGTGGCGCCACATCGCGGTGACCTTTTCCCGGTTCATCCACGGCGTGCCGGTGAACTCCCGTGCCGACCACGTCTCCTGCCGGTCGTCGAGTCCGGGCTGGTTGAGCAGCTGGAAGCAGATCCGCGGTCCGCCCTCGTCGCGCGCCCGCAGCGCCGTCGCCGCCGCGAGCCCGCCGCCCGCGCTGTGCCCGCCGATCGCGATCCGGTCCGGCGAGACGCCGAGTTCGGCCGCGTGGTCCGCCGCCCAGTTCAGCACGGCGTAGACGTCGTCGGACGCGGCCGGGAACGGGTTCTCGGGAGCCAGGCGGTACTCCACCGAGATCACCACCGCGCCGGAGGCCTCGGCGAGCCGGGCGGCCCACGGATGCTCGGTCTCCAGATCGCCCATGACCCAGCCACCGCCGTGCAGCCAGACGATGGCGCCCCGCGCCTCGTACGGCCGGTAGATCCGCACCGGTACGCCGGGTTCGCCGGGCACGAGCCGATCCTCGACCGTCATCGCCGACGTGTCCGGTTTCGGCACCGACCGGGCCAGTTTCGCGAAGTTCGCGCGTTCGGTGACCGGGTCGTCGAGCGTCGCCGGAGGGAACAGCGCGATGAAGGCTTCCAGTTCGGGATCCATGACGACGATCCTTCCAGGCCCCGGCCCTCCGGCCGCCCGCCAACCGTCGCGCGTGATCGCCCCTCCGCGCGACGATCGCCGCGTACGCTCGCGGACATGGAGGCATTGGCGGCCCGCTTGTCGCATCTGGATCCCGACGTCGAGGGCGCGATCCGGGTCGTGATGTTCTACGACACCCTGATGCGCCGCCGGGTCGACCTTCCCGCGCTGGCCCGCGCCACGGCGGGCCTGGCGGAATGCGTGGCGGGCATCCGGCTCCACAGCGCGGGGCGCACCATCCGCATGGCGCCGGACGGCCGCGAAGCCGCGCCGTCGCCCGTGCCCGCGTCCATCACGGTGGCGATCACCCTCGACGAGGAAGAGATCGGCACGGTGTGGCTGGAGCGTGAGGGAACCCCCGGCGCCCTCGACGACGCGGTGCTGGACCGGCTCGCGATCGCCGCGGCGACGGTCGTCGAACGGTACGGCCCGGCCCGCACCACCATGGCCGATCCGGCGCTGGTGGAACTCGTGATCAGCGCTTCCGGCGACGACGCGGCCAGGAGCCGGGCCTTGCGGCTGCTGGGTTTCCCCGCCGACGCGCCGATCAGGGTGGTCGTCGTCCGGTCGAAGGTCCCGCTGGAGAAGGTCGGGAACCTGATCTGCCCCGGTCGCCCGGTCAAGGCCGCGCCGCTCACGGACGCCGGCGTCATCCTGGCCGCCACGGTGGATCCCGCCCGGTTCCCGGAAGGAGTGCGCGCGGGGATCGGCGCCGCCGGATGCCCGCACCGGTCCTGGCAGGACGCCAGGACCGCCCTGCGCTTCACGACCGTTCGCCTGCCGGTGATCCACTACGACGACCTCGGCGCGCTGGCGCTGCTCGCGCGGATCCCGGAGGAGGACACGCGGGCCAACGCCGACGTCGTCGCGATCGCGGGCCTGGCGGCGGAACCCGAGGACCTGCGGACGCTGGACGCCTACTGCGTCACGGGTTCCGTGCGCCAGGCCGCCGATTCCCTGCACCTGCACCACAGCAGCGTCGCCCGGCGGCTCGGTCAGATCGGGAAGAGCCTGGGGATCGACCTCACCGATCCGCTCGGCCTGACGCGGGCGCGGCTCGCCCTCACCGCCTGGCGGCTGCTCGGCGAGGCGACTACCTAATGATCTTCGGCGCATACTCAAAAATCTCTTCCACGCGTCATGGAATTAAATAGGTAGCGCACGCGAACTTTCGTCGGTTTCCGGAATCCTTTGGCACGACACAGAATCAGCGCGTTGGTCCCCACTGACGCGGCCCGGACTCCGGCCGCAGAAATGAGTCGGAACATGCGACTGCGCTCCCTCGTCCTGCTGGCCGGTACCGCCTTCATGGCGTTGCTCGGCTCGACCGCCCCCGCCGCGACCGCCGCCGAGCCCTCGGGCGTGCAGCCGATGATCATCGGAGGCCAGAACGCGCAGAGCGGTCCCTGGGCGGCCCGGCTGTTCGTGAACGGCCAGCAGAACTGCACCGCGACGATCATCGCGCCGCAGTACATCCTCACCGCCAAGCACTGTGTCGCGAGCAGCGGCACCTACACCTTCCGGATCGGCAGCCTCGACCAGCAGAGCGGCGGCACCATGGCCACCGGCTCGACCATCACCCGGCACTCGGGCGCCGACCTCGCCATCGTCAAGCTGACCAGTTCGGTCAACGCCACCTACTCGCCGCTCGGCACCACGAGCAACGTCGCGGTCGGCCAGAACGTCCAGGTCTACGGCTGGGGCGCGACGAGCCAGTGCGGTTCGGAGATCAACTGCCAGTCCCGTTACCTGAAGGTCGCCACCGTCCGGGTCAACTCGGTCAGCTGCAGCGACTACAACGGCGGCGTTGCGGTCTGCGCGAACCGCGTCGACGGCATCACCGCCGGCGGTGACTCGGGCGGCCCGATGTTCTCCGGTGGCCGCCAGGTCGGTGTCGCCTCGACCAGTGACCGGTCGAACAACACCGCCTACACCAACATCACCCGCTACCGCAGCTGGATCCAGCAGGTCGCCGGCGTCTGACCCCCCCGGTGAAAGCGGAGCCCTCCCCGGCGCGGTCGGGGAGGGCTCCGTGCTCGTGGGCAAATAACCAGCACGGAAACATGCGCATGTATTTGTCAATTGACACTCAACTCGGGGCCGAATGACGCGATAATGTGGCGTTCGGCGCCGGTGTCGGCGCTGTGGACCTTGGGAGGGGGCCAGTGGCGCAACCGACGCAGGCTCTCGACCGCACGATCGTCGTGGTGGACGTCGTGGGCTTCACCGCCCCGGACCGTAACTCGCTCGATCGGCTCGCGGTGCGCCAGGGCATGTACGAGGTACTGAAGACCGCTTTCGCCGAAAGCGGCGTCGATTTCGATTCCTGCGCGTGTGAGGACCGCGGTGACGGAGCGCTGGTCCTGCTCCCGCCGGGAACGACGAAAAGCCTGGTCGCCGACAGGATGCCGGATCGCATGCTGGTCGCGCTCCGCCGGTACAACCACACGCGGACCCCGCAGGCGCGGATGCTGCTCCGGGTGAGTGTCAACTCCGGCGAGGTGCTGTACGACGGGAAAGGCTGGGTCGGCGAAGCGGTCGACACCGCCTTCCGCATTCTGGACGCGCGAACCGTGAAGGACGCGTTCGCGGAATCCGGCCGGATGATCGCGTTCATCTCGTCGGAACGTTTCTTCACCGACGTAATCGAGAAGGACCCGGGTCTGCTGCCCGAGTCGTACGGTGCGTTACCGGTCTCGGTCAAGAGTTTCACTGGAATGGCTTATTTACGCTTGCTCGGAGAGGTCACGGCGCCGATTCCGCAACCATCGCCCGATCCGGCGATCGTGGCCGCCGAAGACCTGTTCGTCGCCGATCTGAGCAGCGCGGTGCTGGATTTGATCCCGCGCAAGGATCTGGTCGGCCTGCATCACCATCTGACCCGGATGGAGGTCCCCCATCTGGCGGTGATGATGAGCCGGGCACTCGGTCCCGCCGTTCCGTTGCCCCGGCTGGAAGGCATCAACGACGCGTGGGGCGCTTTCCATCTGCTCACCGATTTCAACGCCGGACCGGACGGGATCCCGCCGGCGGTGACGTTCTTGCGGCTGCTCGGGGAGAACCTCGACGGTGAACCGGGTGCGATGATCGCGCGCTGGATCGCCGACCAGGCCCGATCGCTGCGGCTCGTTCCCGCCCTCGGTCACCAGGAAAAGAGCAGGCCGCCGATCCCGGAGCGCCCCCATCTGCATTTGATGATCATGCTCGAACCGGTTTCCGCCGACCCGACGCGATGCACACTCGCGTTCTGGCGTCAGGACGACCCGGAAGTCTGGCCGCCCGCACTCGGAGGAGTGCGGGAAATCGGCATCGACGAGGTCGAGTTCCGGGTCGACGACGTCATTCTGGAAACCGAGGGTGTCTGGTCCGGGCAGAGCATGTCCGCGTCCGTCGAATTCCTGCTGCCGAGGACGTTGATCAATTTGCCCGTGCAGCGCTGGGCGAAGGAGCACGGGACCGGTCAGCCTCAGCCGCTGCGCTACGGGTACCGTCTCGGAATACGGTCATTGGAGAGGATGCGGGCGAGGCATTGGCATCGCGCATGGCATGTTCGCTGGGACTCGATGGTGGAGAACCCCGCCGCCGAACGGTTGCACTATTCCGGATGCGCGGAGTTCGACGGTCACCCGATCGACGCGATTCTGAGCGACGATCACTGGGTCGGGCTCGTCTTGGCGAAACCCCCGTCGCCCCAGGCGGTACCGGGTTCCGCACCGGACGAGTTGACGAGTGCCCTGCGCAGCGGGCTGCCGGTGGTGCTGTGGCATCCGGACGCCGAACCGGAGAACCTGCGCGAGTTGCTCGACTGGGTATTGGCCGAGGAACGCGGTTTTATCGAACTTCCGGATCGTCGCAAACTGGCGAATTCGGGTGCCGCCGTACCGTTCAAGAATTCTCTGGCTCACGATCTGGTGGTAATGTGGGACGACCCGAAACGGGTAATCGTCCTGGACCAGCCGTTGATCCCGACTCGACTGTAAGGGGATGCCGCGGATGAGCGGGAACGATCAGGACGCGACCGTGAACGGCCGGACGCCACCGGCCGACGCACCCGATTGGTGGATATACCGGGGCACCGGAAGGCCGATTCACGACATCGACCTCGCGCAGCTTCTGCCCGCGCCCCCGCCTTGGCGTTCCTATCGCGGTGACCCGCCGCCGGAGAACGACGCGCCGCCGCCGGACGACGGGGAGGCCGAGCGCCGTCTCGGAAGCGAGTTCACGTTTTCCGAGGCCGACATCGACGCCGCTGAGCTGAACATGGTGAACGCCGCGCTTTATCTGCGACGGCCGTTGCTGGTCACGGGGAATCCGGGGACCGGGAAGTCCAGTCTCGCGTACCGGATCGCCAGGGAACTGGGGCTGGGCAGGGTACTGCGCTGGGGGATCACGAGTCACACCGCGCTGGGTTCCGGGTTGTACGGCTACGACGCGATCGGCCGGGTGCAGGCCGCGGCGACGAGTCAGGCCCAGCTCGGTGGCGAGGCCGAGGAACCACCGATCGGCGATTTCGTCCGGCTCGGTCCGCTGGGCACCGCTTTCCTGCCCGGCAGGTTGCCCCGGGTGCTGCTCATCGACGAGCTGGACAAATCCGAGGCGGACCTCCCCAACGATCTGCTGTCGATCTTCGAGGACGGCGAGTTCTCCATCGAGGAGCTGGCCCGGGTGCGCAACCGGCATCCCGAGGTCACCGTGCACACCGCCGACCCGGAGCGCACCGCGGTCGTCCGCGACGGCCGGATCGCTTGTCGCGCCTTCCCGGTCGTCATCATGACCAGCAACGGTGAGCGGGAGTTCCCGCCCGCGTTCCTCCGCCGCTGCCTGCAACTGCGGATCGAGAACCCCGACGAGGACCAGCTCGCGGCGATCGTGGCCAGTCATCTGGTCGGCGAGCACGGCGAACACCGGGACGAGCTCATCCGCGAATTCGCCGAACGGAGCAAGGCGGAAGGCGGTCTCCCGACCGACAGGCTGCTCGACGCCGTCTATCTCGCGACGTCGGGCGCGTACCAGCCGGATCAGGAGACCTGGCCGCGGCTGGTGGACGCCCTCTGGCAACGACTGACGGTGCGGTGACATGAACGGGCCGGGCGGTGCCTCCGACTCGCGTTCCGCCCCGGTGGCGGAGCACCGGAGGACCGGTTTTCCCCCGCGGGCCAAGCGGATCGAATTCAAGGACCTGAGCTGGACCGACGTCGCGGACATCGTGTGGCTGGCCGCGGCCATCGCGCCGCGGGGCACGAGTGACGAGTCCGCTTCCGCCGACGAACCGGCGAACCAGGACGTGCGGATTCGCAACAGGCCTTCGGAACGCGGGGAAATCCCCGAGCCGCCCGAGTCGCAGCTGTCCGCGGTATGGGACGAGACGTCGCCGGATCAGGACGACGACGCCGAGGTCGTCGAGATCGAGGCCGTCACCGGTGAGCTGCCCGAACCCGCGGTGGACGGCACGGGGCCGGGCGGTGCCGTCCTCATCGAGTCCCTCGACTACTTCCGCGCGCTGAGAACGTTGAAACGGCAGAGGGCCTCGTTGCGACACAACAATGTGGTCCTGGACGAAGTGGCGACCGCTGTCCGCGCCGCGGAGACCGGACGGTGGTGGCCTGTCACCCGATCGAGGAAAGAGCGCTGGCTGGACCTGACGCTCGTCCTCGACAACGGCCCGTCGATGGCCTTGTGGCGGCCGCGGGTGTCGGCTTTTGTCGAATTGCTCCGGCAAGTGGGTGCATTCCGCACCATTCAGGTCCGGCTGTTGGAAACCGCTAAGGACAATGACCAGGAAGATCTCGTTCTTCGTGGTGGCACGTCCGGCGCGTCCGCCCGCGACCCGGACGAGATCATGGATTCGTCGGGGCGGCGGGTGGTATTGCTGCTGACCGACGGTGTCGGCGACGCCTGGCAAAAGAAAGACACGCTCTACCCGATGCTGGCGCGGTGGGGCGCGAAGATGCCGGTGAGCATCGTGCACCTGCTCCCGGAATGGCTGTGGGGCCGGTGCGGCATGAGCCCGCACAAGGCCCGGTTGCGGGTCCCGAACGTGTTGGCCCCCAACGGTCGATGGGCTTGCGAACTCGCAGACGCCTGGCTCGAACCCGGCGCGAAAGTGCCCGGCCACGTCGTGCCGGTGCCGGTGCTGGAACTGCGGCCGCGGGCGCTGGGCTGGTGGGCCGGGCTGATGACCGGCGAAAACGATGCCGCCGCCGAAGGAACGGTAGTGCTCACCACGGAACGGATTTCCCAGTCCGATTCCGATGACCCGCCGGTAACTTTGTCACCCGTCGAAACAGTTCACAGATTCCGCAGTGTGGCCTCTCCGCCGGCGCTACGCTTGGCGCAGTTACTCGCGGCGGTGCCGGTTCGCCTCGATGTGGCTAAACTGGTGGGACAGCGGTTCGTGCCGGAAGCGAGACTCGAGCACCTCCTCGAACTTCTCCTTTCGGGGATCATGTACGCTCCCGGACTCAGGGAGGGGAAGTCCACTTGGGACACAGGTGGGGTCTTCGCTTTTCCCGAGGCAGTCCGGGAATTGCTGCTCAGTGGCGCGCGGCGGTCGGAAACGGCCAAGGTCGTCCGGGTGGCCGCCACTCATTTCGGTGGCCGGATTCCGCTGCTCGGTCACCTCCGAGACGCCATCGCCGACCCGAACAACACACCGGATCCAGAGCTCACTGTCGAGTCCTCGGCCGATGTGGAACTGGAAAGCGTGCTCATGCGCGCGCTTTCCGGCCCGTACCTGTCCCGGGCTGACCGTCTGCGGAACGCGGGGAACTACACGGGCAACGTCGTATCCGTTCCCGTGACGATCAAGACATCCACTAAGACTGCGAGCCCAGACATGCCCGAAACGGTCGAACGTCCACCTGCCTTGACGTCGGCGACGCAGGGACGCTCGTCCTACCTCGGCGAATCCGAAGCGAACGAGCCGACGACGAGGATCGTCCACCCCGCCGCGTCGGACACGACCCGGACCTTCCCGGCCCGCCAGCCCGACGATCCGCCACTCGTCTTCGGGAACGTCCCGCCGCGCAACCCGAACTTCACCGGTCGTGACGAGCTGCTCGACCAGCTCACCAAGCGGTTGAGCAGCGGTACCACCGCGGTGCTCCCCTCGGCGCTGCACGGACTCGGCGGTATCGGCAAGACCCAGATGGCCGCCGAGTACATCTACCGGCATCTGCAGGACTACGACCTCGTCTGGTGGATCGACGCCGCGCACACCACGCAGATCCGCGCCGGGCTCACCGAACTCGCCGGTCTGCTCGGCCTGCAAGGCGCGTCCGAGGCGAACATCGCCGTCCCCTCCGTGATCGAGGCGCTGCGGACCGGACGGCCGTTCCGCCGCTGGCTGCTGGTCTTCGACGCCGCGGAAAGCCCGGAGACGGTGCTGCCGTTCTTCCCGCGCAACGGTCCCGGTGAAATCCTGATCACCTCACGGAACTCCGACTGGGCGGGCATCGCGCGCCCGCTGGAGCTGGCCGTGTTCAAACGCGAGGAAAGCGTCGAGCTGCTCGGCCGCCGCGGCCCCGAGATCGATCCGGCCGACGCCGAGGAACTCGCCGAGAAGCTGGGCGATCTCCCGCTGGCCGTCGAACAGGCGGCGGCCTGGCGTGCGGTGACCGGGATGCCGGTGCAGGAGTACCTGCGCCTGTTCGACGAGTCGGTCGAGGAAATCCTCGACACCGCCTCGGCGCCCGACTACGAGGTCTCGGTCGCCGCGGCGTGGAACGTGTCGTTCGAGGAGCTGAAGACCCGCAACCCGGCGGCGCACCAGATCCTGCACATCTGTGCCTTCTTCTCCCCGGAACCGATTTCTCGTGACCTGCTCACCGGGGTCAGCCGGGTGTCGATCTCGCCGGAGCTCGACGCCGCGCTGCGCGATCCGATCAAACTGGCCCGCGCCATCCGCGACATCAACCGGTACGGCCTCGCGAAGATCGACCACGGCAACAACACCCTCCAGCTGCACCGGCTGGTCCAGCTGGTCCTGCGCAACCGGGTCATGGCCCGTCAGGTGCACGCGCGGATGCAGCACGGGGCGCACCAGCTGCTCGCCGCGCTCGACCCCAACGACCCCGAATCCAGCAGGCACTGGTCGCGCTACCGCGAACTGCTGCCGCACGCCTACGCGGCGAACGTGCTGGACTGCGACGACGACTGGCCGCGTCAGCTCCACATCAACCTGATGCGGTACCTGTTCGAGTACGGCGACCACGAAGAGGCGGCCCGGCTCGGCCTCGATGCGCGGAAGCGGCTCACCGACACCCTCGGTCCCACCCATCCGCAAACCCTCGAAGTGTCGTCCAGGCTGGGTCTTTACCTGTGGGCGATCGGCCGGTACTCCGAAGCGGCGGAACTCAATCAGCGCACCTTGGCACTGCGTCTCCAGGTCTCCGGTGAGGAGAACGAAGAGACATTCGCGCTACAGCGCAACATCACGATCGACCTGCGGGCGCAAGGCGACTTCGCGGGCGCGACCAAACTGAGCGAAGAGATCTACCACAAGTCCAAGCGCATGTTCGGCGAGGACGACCCGGAGACGCTCAGCGCCGCGTACCAGCACGCCATCAGCCTCCGGCTGGCCGGCGCCTACCGGGAAGCCGCGGAGCTGGACCAGGACACTCTCCGTCGCCGGATCGAGGTCCTCGGCCGCGACCACG
This sequence comes from Amycolatopsis azurea DSM 43854, assembly GCF_001995215.1. Taxonomy (GTDB): domain Bacteria; phylum Actinomycetota; class Actinomycetes; order Mycobacteriales; family Pseudonocardiaceae; genus Amycolatopsis; species Amycolatopsis azurea. The sequence goes on along the minus strand of NZ_MUXN01000025.1, from coordinate 271,493 downwards.
TCCGCACCTTCGGCGTCAACAGCTCGCTGATCGTGGACCTGCGCGAGGCGGGGGAGTACGGCCAGGCCCGGGTCCAGCAGGAAAGGCTCACCGAGAACTTTTACGCCCGGTTCGGCGCGGAGCAGGTGGACGCGGCGGGTAACACCTTCCTGCTTTCGATCGCGAGGCGGAAGGACGGCGACCATCCGGGCGCGCTCGCGCTGTCCACGGACGCGCTCAAGCGGTTCCAGCTCGTCTACGGCGACGACCACTCGATCACGATGGCTTGCGCTCTCGCCCATTCGATCGATCTTCGTCACTCGGGCGACTTGACGGCGGCCAAAAAGCTCGGGGAAGACGTCTTCGAGCGGTACCGGAGTGGCCTCGGCGAGCATCACCCGCACACCCTCGCGGCCACTGCCGACCTCGCGGTGACCGTGCGGCTCATGGGAGATCCCGCGACGTCCCGCGTTCTCGACGAGCGCGCGCTCGAACAGTTCCGCGCCACCATCGGCCCGGATCACCCCTACGCCGTCACCGTCACGATCAACCTGGCGAGTGATCTCTCGGTCTTGGGCGAGTTCGACAGGGCGATCGAACTGGGGCGGGACGCGGTCGAGCGCGGCAAGCAGGTGCTGGGGGAGGACCACCCCACCGTGCTGGCGGCGACCTTCAACCTCGGACTGGACTTGGCCGCCCTCGGCCGGGACGAGGAGGCTGCTCCGTTCCGTGACCCGATTTTGGTGAAGTATCGCAGGATTCTCGGCGAGGCTCACCCGGGAACGCAGGCGGCGGGCCGCGGCGCCCGTGCCGACTGCGACATCGACCCGATGCTGATGTAGCTCAGCCCGGGACGAGCTGGCCGATCCAAGAGGCGAGCCGTTCCACCGTCGGTGGCCGTGGAGCGGAGCGCAGAAGCCGGTGCACCGCGCGGACGAGCTCGGGGCGGTGCACCAAGGCGCGGCCCGCGGGATGAGGGCCTCGTGCGGAGAGCGCGAGGCCCAACCCGACGAGAGAATTCGGCCGGTCGGGATCCGCGGCGAGTTCTTGCCGATAGCCCTCGATGGCGTCGAGGAAGTCACCTGCCGTGTAAGCGGAATCCGCGGCGGTGGCCCCGGGCACCGTCGGGGCTTGCGGCGCGCCTCCGACGGCCAGCCGGATCAGGTCCGTCCTGGCCTGCGACCAGCTCCCGTCCGGCACCGGGGTCGGTGAAAGTTCCGAGGTGTCGCGGAGGACGGGCGGCCTCGGCCGCCCGTCGAGCCAGGCGGCCGCCAGTTCGGTGACCACGGACGGGTCCGGGCGCAGATGGCGGGCACGCCAGCCCGCCAGGTGATCCAAGCCGGCGGCGGCGGCGAGTTCGCGTGCCTCCGCCGGTACGGGTTCGTCCCGCCAGGGACCGAGGCGTTCGGCGATGTTGCCGAGGAATCGCCGTCCCGCCGCGGTCAAGGTCGCGTCCTCGCGCAGGACCCGCAAGGTCGCCCAGGTCCGCTCACGCCAAAAAGCGAATTCGAAGCCGGAGCGCCGGGGAGTTCGACCGGCCCGGAGCAGCGCACGCCAGAACGCGGTGACCCCGAAAAAGGCGTAAACCCCTTGCAGGGCACCGCTCAAAGGGCGCGGATCGTCCCGCCACGCCACGTAGATCCGCTCCCTCGGATCCGGTTCGTACAACTCGACGAGGTGAAGCAGACCGCCGAGCACGATGTGCTGGAATTCGTGGATCAGGCTCTCGGCGAGGGAAGCGCCATCGGCGGGAAGGCCGATCACCGCGCTGCCGAAAGCTTCCCCGGTCGACGCGCTCGGATTCCGGAACAGCACCTGGGGTTTCGGCACCAGCGAAGCCAGCCCCACCGGCATGATGCGGGCAAGGCCGGGCAGATGAGCGGCGATCAGGCGGCAGGCTTCGTCGATCAGCCGTTGCCAATCCGCGAGCTCCTTGCCGGGCAACCGTTCCGGCGGGATCGGTTCGTAGAGCCCGCGATAGGGATCGATATCGTCCAGCCACAACGAGAACCGGTGCGTGCCGACCTGGCTCCGGACCCGTCGGATTCCCCACCAGCCGGGGGCGTCGGACTCGGGTGCGTCCGGCAGGTGGACCGTCGTTCCGGCGTTCGACACCGAGTACTGGGCGTCCGCGCCTCGCACGACCGCCGAAGAGAAGGGGTCGGTGCCGGGAAATCTGGCCATTCCGAGGGAGGGGAGCATGGCGTTGCCGTGCCACGCCGGAATGGCGGTCTCGAAGTCCAGCTCCGCCCGGATCGCCGCGGCGGCCGAGATCGCGTGCGCGTGCCCGAGGTGCATCCACAAAGGACTCACGCCGTCGATTCCGTTGCGCATCAAGCGAATCGTGTAGCCCACCCAGCTTCCGGTGTACGGATTGGTGAGCAACCGGTTCACGGCCCGGGGTGCTCGTGCTTCGGCACGTGCGAGGAGTTCCCACGCGGAATCCAGCGGCGGCAGGCGATCTTCGTAACTTGGCGTCTTCGCGGCCTCTGTCAGCAACGTGTGGATCAGGAGCTTGCGACGGCTTCGTTCGGCCCGACGAAGGCGGCGAGCCATGTCCTCTTCACCGTCGAGGCGTGCCAGTGCGTCGAACTCCCGCCACGACAAGCGATGGAACGCGGGGCGAACCTCGGCCGCCGGCGGCATCAGTCGATCCGCTCGCCGCCAGCGGCGCCCGCACTTCTATAGCGGGCACGGACAAGAGTGGTGCGTTCGACCACATGATGCGCCGACCGGCGGAACGCTTCACCGTCCAGCTCCCGTAACGCGGTGAACGAGACATCGTCGAGATCGATCAACGCCGATTCGATGTCCGGTTCCGTGCTTGCCGAGAAAGAACTCATCGTGCCGATTCCCTCCACCCCGTGAAACGGTTGCGAGAGTTGAACCACGACCAGGATAGCCGAGATTCCGGGTTCGATCAGGTCTTGTCGTCCGGAGGGGGACGGCCGGCGGCCAATTCCCGCAATGCGCGAGGGTGGGTGATGGTGACGCGCTGACGTGCGGTGTGCACCACCCCCAGCCGCCGGAGCTCTTCGAGACCTCGGATCAGGGTGCTGCGCGAGACCCGGGCGAAACCGGCCAATTCCCCTTGATTGAAACGGAGAACGACCTGTTCCTCGTTCGTCCAGTCGACAGCGTGCTGCAAGGCCAGTTCCACGAGGACCGCGGCGAGACGTTGCGGGAAATCCGGCCCGCCGGACTCGAGGCGCAGCCTGTCGGATTGCTGCAGCCGGATCGCCGCGTTGCGGAAGATCTCCTCGGCGATCCGCGGCCTGTCGCGCAGCACGCCGAGGAATTTGTCCTTGGGCACGACGAGGGTGTGCACCTCGTCGATCGCCGACATCGTGGCGGACCGGGGGAGCCCGCTGATCGGGGCCAGTTCGCCGACGATCTCCGCGGGCCCGCGCGCGGCGAGCGGGGCGTCCTCCCCGCGATAGTTGGTGGCGCTGATCTTCACCCAGCCGTGCAGGACGACGAACATGCTGGTGGGCGGGCTGCCCTGGAGGGCGAGGATCTGGCCGGGTCGCCACACCTTCACATGTCCCGCGCTCCGGAGAGCGGACTGTTCCGCCGGGGACAGCCGCCGCCAGGCTCCGAAGCCTCCGGGCTCATCCGTGGCGGAACCGGTCATCCCGGCCCTTCGGCGCTCGGTGCCTTTTCGACGCTGTGTTCCATTTGACGCATCAGCCAGTCCCCCGACTCGTCAGCATGGTCAGTGGGCAGAACGACCCGGAAAGTTTCGAACCGCAACCGGTAATTGTGCCAGGCGAGAGGTCGCTTCACCAGGCCTCGGGCCGGCGACGGGGGAGGATGTCATGCGCGGTGCAGAGAGTGTCATGAGACGACCGAAGGATCATCGCCACGTGCCGGCCGAGGAGAATCCCCGCACGCCCAAGGCGTTCGGGCGAAGGCCTGCTTCCTTCGCGCCACACCCGCCACTGATGTCCGGCGGCTGGTATCAGAGCACCGACCACGAGGTCGTCGGACCGGGGCGGTACGCGGTTCCCCGGCCGCCTGCCAAATCGGCGAAGACGGCGCTGCGGTGGGCGCTCTTCTCGGGGCCGCTGGGCCTTTTCTACGTATCACCGGTGGGAGGGCTGATCGCGACGGCGGTTTCCGTCGCCGCGATCACCCTCGGGGGCGCCTCGCTGCTGGCCGTGATCTGGCCGGTCGTCATGGTGCTGTCGCTGGCGCTCTCGTCCGGGAGGTCCGAAACGGGGGATGAATGACGTCCGGCCGGTCCGGGCCGGGTGAACCGGGTGGGGGCCGCTCAAGGGGGGCGGCCCCCACCTCGGCTTTCTGGCACAGTCGACCCCATGTCGTCGGACGAACTGCCGGGGTGGCTGACGGAATGGTGTTCCGAAGAGCTGGGTGCCAAACCCGATGACGTCCTGTTCCGGGCGCACTCGATCTCGACGGTGTTCGGCCTCCGCCTGACCGACGGGACGGACGTCGTGGTCAAGGCGCGCCCGGACGACGGCCGGGCCGAAGCGTGCGTCACGGCCCAGGCGCGACTGGCCGAACGCGGGTTTCCCTGTGCGCGGCCGCTCACCCGGGTGGTCGAGGTCGGTTCGCTGGCCGTGCACGCGGAGGAATCGCGGCCCGGCGGCGAGATGCTGCGCGGGGATTCGCCCGAGGTGGCTGTGCGCTACGCGGAGGTCTTCGCCGGGGTGATGGCCGGACTGGCGGACGTCGTGGTCGCGCCGCCGTTGCCGAATCCGCGCTGGGTGCGCTGGGATCACCGGGATCCCGGGCTTTGGCCGTCTCTCGATTTCCTCGACGAGCGAAACCAGGACGTCGTGTCCGCGCTCGTCGTCGACACCGCTTCCCGGGCTCGTGGGCGGTTGACGGCGGCAGGGTTGCCCCGCGTTCTGGGGCACGGGGATTTCGAGGGGCAGAACCTCCGGTGGTGTGACGGGGCGGTGTCCACCGTGCACGACTGGGACAGCTTGGCGTGGCAACCGGAGGCGGCGCTGGTGGGCGCGGCGAGCGGGATGTTCTCCAGCACCGGACCGCCGACGCTGGCGCCGATCGCGAGTTCCGAGGCGTTTCTGTTGGCCTATCAAGACTTTCGGGAACGCCGGTTCACCGCCGCGGAGCAGGAGGTCGCCTGGGCGGCGAGCCTGTGGCCGGCCGCGCACAACGCCCGCTGGGAGGCGCTGCACGGCGACGCCCCGTTGTGCGGTGACCAGCTGCGGGCGCAGGCCGCCGAACGCCTGCGCCGGGCGAACGCCTGAACGTGGGTGGTCGCCTGCTCTGTTCCGTGAAGGCCTCCTTGAGGGACCCAGAGTCCCTCAAGGAGGCCTTCACGGAACAGGGATCACAGCTCAAGCAGTGAAGGTCGAGTTTCCGCGGCTGAGCCGAGGGAAGGGGGCCTTCCCCCGGTCCGGCAGTGAGAGCTGGGGGCACTGTGACTTCTGTGGCGATGGGCAAGGTAGTGAAGGAGGCCTTCACGGACCTTGGGAGCGCCCGAAGGGGGCCCGACCATCCGAAAGTCGCGACCTGTTGGTCCGATCATGCAGCCCGGCGGCGGAACTCTTGAACCGAGCAGGCACTTATGTTTACATCTGCTCGCAGATCGCATCAAAGGTGCAGTTTCGATCACATTCGAGCGGTTCAACGCCATTCCTGGAGGGCTCCGTGCGCCGTCGCACCCTGCTGAAGGCCGCTGGTGCGGCCACCGCCTTCACCTTGCTTCCGGAGAGCGTCCGGCAGGCGCTCGCCGCCGAGGCGCCGACGGGCGGACTCGACGTCATCGAGCACGTCGTGGTCTTCATGCAGGAGAACCGGTCGTTCGACCACTATCTCGGGACACTGCGCGGCGTACGCGGTTTCAATGATCCGGCCGCGATCAAGCTGCCCTCGGGGGCGTCGGTCTTCCAGCAGCCCAACGGCTCGGGCACGCTGCTTCCCTACGCGATCGACGACCAGTTCATGGCCGACGTCGACCACAGCTGGTCGGGCGGGCACCGCGCGTGGAACAAGGGGCGTCACGACGCGTGGAGCGCGGCCAAGGGGGTCCGTTCGCTGACCTATCACACGCGTTCGGCTCTGCGGTTCTACCACGAGCTGGCCGACGCGTTCACCGTCTGCGACGCCTACCACTGCTCCGAATTGGGGCCTACCAACCCGAACCGGATGTACCTGTTCACCGGCAAACTCGGGTTCGAGCCGGACGGCAAGACCCGCGCCATCGGCAACGCCGCCTGGCAGAATCCCGGGCACACCGGCTACACCTGGAAGACCTACGCCGAACGACTCCAGGCCGCGGGCCGCAGCTGGCGGGTCTATCAGGAATGGGACAATTACGGCGACAATTCGCTGGACTATTTCAGCAGTTTCCTCGCCGTCGGCACCAAGGCGCTTTCGAAGGTGAAGGACTCCGCGGGCAAGGCATTCCCGAAACTGGAGTACTTCTACTACGCCTTGGATTCGGCCTCGGCCGCCGAACGTACCCGGCTCCTCGACGGGCTTGCGGCGGGCGTGGCGACCCTGAACCCGACCGAACGGGCCCTGTACGACCGCGGCTTGGCCCGGGTCGCGCCGAAGCAGTTGTTGAGCGCCTTCAAGTCCGACGTCGACGCGGGCAAGCTCCCGGCGGTGTCCTGGATCGTCGCGCCGGAATCGCAGACCGAGCATCCCGCTTGGGGACCCAACACCGGCGCCGATCTGGTCAAGTCGATTCTCGACACGATCGCTTCGAAGCCCGGGGTCTGGGACAAGACGCTGTTCCTGCTGACCTACGACGAGGACGGCGGCTTCTTCGACCACATGCCGCCGCCGGCGCCGCCCGTTTCCGACGACGAAGGCAAGAGTTCCGTCGCCACGACCGACGAATTCGTCTCCAGTGAGCCGATCGGGCTGGGGGTGCGGGTGCCGATGTTCGTCATCTCGCCGTGGAGCCGGGGCGGCAAGGTGTGTTCGGAGGTCTTCGACCACACGTCCGTGCTGCGGTTCCTGGAACAGTGGAGCGGCGTCGCCGAACCGAACATCTCGCCGTGGCGGCGCGCGGTCTGCGGGGATCTGACCTCCGCGCTGGACACGACGGCGCCGAGTGCCACCTATCCGGCGCTGACCAAACCGGTGCCGACGAGCGGGCCGTGGAACACCCAGCCACAGCCGCCTTCCGTGCAGAAACCACCGGTGGCGGAGACCGGGGTCCGGACGGCGCGGCCGTTGCCCTATCAGCTGACGGCGTCGGGACGAGTGACGGCGGAAAAGTTCTGGATCGACTTCGCCAGCACCGGATCCTCCGGCGCGCACTTCTACGTCTACGCCAACGCGCACCGGACCGACGGGCCGTGGCGCTACACCGTCGGCGCCGGTGCCACGCTCTCGGACTTCTGGCAGGTGGGCTCCCCGGACGGCGCGTACGACCTCACCACGCACGGCCCCAACGGTTTCCTGCGGCGGTTCGCGGGAAACCGGATCACCGCGACCACCGGGGGCAAACCGAATCCGGAAGTCGTGCTGCGGCCGGGTTCCGGTGTCGTGTACCTGAAGATGACCAACGCCGGCGCCGCTTGCGAACTGACCGTGCGCACCGGGAACCGGGGCGGCGGGCCGTGGACGTACTCGGTCGCGTCCGGCGCGACGGTCGAGGACTGGTTCAGTACCGAAGGCGGCATGGGCGGCTGGTACGACCTGACCGTTCAGGGTCCGGACGGCTTCCTTCGCCGCTTCGCGGGGCATGTCGAGACAGGTGCCGAGACCATCAGCGATCCGGTCATGGGCTCAGGGCCGCTCGCCGCCACCGTCCGCTCGGCCGACAGTCAGGAGACCTCTGGCGAATCCGGCGCCGCGACGAACGCGGTCGACGGCGACCCCGCCACCCATTGGCACAGCAAGTGGTCCGGTGGGGAAGACCCGCTGCCCCACGAACTCCAACTCGATCTGGGCGCCGCCCGCACCGTCACCGGCCTGGCCTACCTGCCGCGCCAGGACGGTTCCGACCATGGCCGCGTCGGCGGATACGAGGTCTACCTGAGCGCCGACGGCTCGGCTTGGGGGAGTCCCGTCGCGGCGGGTACTTTCGCTGATGACGCGGTCCGGAAGACACTTCGCTTCTGGCCCACCCGGGCCCGTTATGTGCGGTTCCGCGCGCTCACCGAGGCGGGTGGACGCGGGCCGTGGACGTCGGCGGCCGAGGTCACCCCGCTCGGCTGGCCCTGACCGAACGGGCAGAGTCGACTGTCCTAAAGGGAAAGATGCGTGGAGGCCGTCGAGGTTGCTTCAGTGAGAGCAGCGTCATCGTGACGCATCTTTCCACCCCGGTTGGGCATCTTGCTTCGTGAATGATCCACAGCGAGCAGGACCGACCGGGGAGAAGATGATGAGCCACCGATCCATTCGAACGAACGTCACGCGGGTCGCCAAGGTGGTCGCGGCCTGTGCCGGTGTGCTCGCCGTCGTCGCCTGCAACAACTCCGGTACGCCCTCGGCCGCGCCGCAGTCCTCCGCTTCGGCGGGCGGTGGCGGGGTCGAGACGTCCGCCGCGCCCACCGCCACCTCCGCCGCCACCGGCGCGCCCGTGCCGCAGGGCGGGCAGGCGGGGACACCAAAACCGTCCACCGCCGGGAAACCCGTCGGGTCGGGCAACAATCCCCGTTGCGCCACAACGGATCTGTCGCTCGTTCTGGGCGCTCCCAAGCCGTCCCCGAACTCGCCGACGCAGCTCGACGTGCCGCTGACTTACAAGAACAAGTCACCCCGGACGTGCGCGTTGTACGGCGTGCCCGGCGCGGACCTGAACGGCCCCGCCGACCCGAACGGCCCGGTCTACCACCTGACCAGGGTGGACAACGGCGTGAAGTACAACGACGTTCCCGCCGGTTCGACCGCGACCGCGACCATCACCGTCCTGAAGCCCGCGGCGGGCGAGCCCACGTGGACGCCGACGCAGGTCACGACCATCCCGCCGGGGCAGACCCAGGCGCTCACCGCGAACTGGCCGTCGGATCTCCCCGTGCTGCGCCAGGACGCCGCCACGCACCCCGGCACCTACGTCAACGGGATCCTCTCCGACCCCGCCTGACTCCAGTGGGTCGTGAGTGGAAAGTGTCGTTCTAACGACACTTTCCACTCACGACCCACCTCGGCCGGTGAGATCCGCTGGGAGGCAAGGGTTGCGAAAGCCACTTTCGCAACCTTCAACGTTGCGAAAGTGGCTTTCGCGTCATCCCCCGGTCCGCGGCCACGACCACCTCAGCAGACCGCTCGCCCTGCGGCGGCAAGGCCAGTCTTGTACCGTGTACTTGATACAAGAGGAGGCTGATCGTGCCGTTCGACAACATCGTGGCCGTCGCCCTGTTCATGGGCCTGTTCGGTCTCGTGATCCTGATCGTGCTGTGGCCGGGCGACAGGCAAGGCGTCAAGGTACTGCGACGGTGGGGCGTCGCCGATCCCTCACTGTCCGACGTCGACGAGGCCGTGCGCTATCTGCGCCGCCGCCGGTTCTGGTATCCGTGGCTTTACCTCGGGTTGCCGCTGCTGGCCGAGTCAACCGGGGTACGCGGCGACAGTATGTCGTCCATCCTGGCCACCTTGCTCGCCGGCGCGCTGATCGCCGAGGTGCTGGCGCAGCGACCCCGGAAAGGCGCCCGCCGCGAGGCGACACTGGAACGCCGCGGGGTGCGCGAACTCATTCCGGTCTGGGGCCTGGTCACCTACGCGGTGATCGCCGTGGCCGCGGCGGTGTGGATCGCGGTCAACCAGTGGTGGGCGCAGCTCGGGATTGCCGCCGGTGTCTCGGCGGTGACGTGGCTGGTCGTCCTGCTCGCCGTCCGCCGACCGTCCACAGGGGACACTGCGGCCGACGCCGCGCTGCGGGTCCGGAGTGCCCGGGTCGCCGCAGGGCTGGGGTTGGCCGCCACCGTGACCCTCGCGATCCCGGAGAAGGCGAACCTGGTGTCCCTGCTGCTGGTCCTCGCCGGATTCGCCGGCTGGTACCACCTCGCGCACCGATCGCGTGCCGAGGCCGGCCGATCGCGTCCCGAAGCGGCCTGATGCCGCTGAAGGTCGTCGTCGACACGGATCTCGGGATCGCGCCGTGGCGGCAGGTCCGGGACCAGGTCGTCCATCTGATCACCACCGGCGCGCTGGCGCCGGGCACCCGGCTGCCGCCCATCCGGCAGCTCGCCAGGGATCTGGCGCTGGCTTCGGGCACGGTGGCGCGGGCCTACCGTGAGCTGGAAGAAGACGGCTGGGTGCAGACAGCGCGCGCCAGGGGCACGGTCGTCGCCGAAGCCGCCGACCGTCCTGGCAAAGCCGACCTCCTGCGGGCCGCGGCGGACGACTACGCGCGTGCCGCTCGTGAGCTCGGCGTCGATCCCGCCGTCGCGCTGACCGCCGTGGCCACCGCGCTGGAGTCACTCCAGTGACGTGTCGCCGAAGTGCTCGAGCAGCAGCCGCAGGCCGCCGATCAGTTCCGCCCACTGCTCGGGCTTGAGCTCCGGCAGAAGGTCGGCCTCGTTCTCCAGGTGGAGCACGAAAACCTCGTCCACGACCTGCCGTCCCTTGCCGGTCAGCCGGATCTTGACCGACCGGCGGTCGCCGCTGTCGCGCACTCGCTCGACCAGTCCCTTGGTCTCCATGCGGTCGATGCGGTTCGTGATCGCCCCCGAGGTGACCATCGCGGCCTTGAGCAGCGCGCCCGGCGTCAGGCCGTCGGCTTCCCCAGAACGGCGGAGCGTGGTGAGCACGTCGAACTCCCACGATTCCAGGTCGTGCTCGGCGTTGAACTCCTTGAGCTTCCGGTCGAGGACTCGGGAAAGCCGCTGGACGCGCCCGATCACCTCCGCGGGCCAGAGCTTGTCTTCGAGGTCCGGCCGCTCGCGTCGCCAAAGCCCGATCACCGCGTCCACCGCGTCGGCCATGACACACCTCCCACTCATCTCAACATTAAGAGACTTGACATTGACAGAACTCGCTGGTGGTATCTCAACGTTGAGATTATCAGTGAGGAGACATCATGGCGATCATCGCCGAACGGCCTGTCCAGACCGAGCCCGCGGCCGCGAAACCGACACTCCGTGACGCCGGGCTGGCCGCGCTGGCACCCGCCAGCTGGGGCACCGTCTACGTCGTCACCGCGACCTTGCTGCCCCCGGACCGGCCGCTCCTGGCCGCCGTGCTGCGGGCGCTCCCGGCCGGGCTGCTCCTGCTCGCGCTGACCCGGCGGCTCCCGCACGGGTCCTGGTGGTGGAAGACGGCGGTGCTCGGAATGCTCAACTTCGGCGCCTTCCTGCCGCTGATCTTCCTCGCCGCGTACCGCCTTCCCGGCGGTGTCGCCGCGACACTCGGCGCCCTGCAGCCCCTGATGGTGGCCGGGCTCGCGCTGGTCGTCCTCCGGGTCCGGACACCGGTGGCGACCGTGCTCGCGGCGATCGCCGGTGCCGGTGGTGTCGCTCTGCTGACCCTTTCGTCGGAAGCCCGGCTCGACCCGCTCGGCCTGGCCGCGATGCTCGGCGCCGTCGCGCTCGTGGCCGTGGCCATCGTCCTCACCAAGAAATGGGGCCGTCCGGAACACCCGCTGGCGATGACCGGCTGGCAGCTCACCCTGGGCGGGCTCGTCCTCGCCCCGGCGACACTCCTCTTCGAAGGCCTCCCCGGCTCGCTGACGACCGCGAACCTGCTCGGCTACGGCTACATCGGCATCGTCACCACCGCGCTGGCCTACCCCCTGTGGTTCCGCGGCATCGACCGCCTCGCCCCGACGTCGCTCTCCCTGCTGACGCTGACCAACCCCTTGGTCGCCACGGCGGCGGGTTTCCTGGTGCTCGGCCAGACCCTCACCGGCTGGCAGCTCACCGGATTCGCCGTCGCCCTCACCGCGTTGACGCTCAGCCAGACGCTCGCAGGTGCTCGGCGAGTTCGATGACGGACGGATGGTCGAACAGGACGCGGGCGGGGACCTCCACGCCGGTCAGCTCCCGGAGCCGGGTGCGCAGGTCGATGACGGCGAGCGAGTCGAGCCCGAGGTCGGTGAACGGCTTGTCGTCGGGGATCGTCTCCGGATCCTGGTGGCCGAGGACTTCGGCGAGTTCGACGCGGAGCAGGTTCCGCAGCTCCTGCTCGGAAGGATGTTCGGGCCAGCGCCGATCCGGTGACGGTGCCGGTCTCGGCGCGGGGCGGCCGAGGTCATCGGCGATCGGGGGCAGGCCGGCGGCGGTGGGGTCGAGCCGCGCGGCGATCAGGACCGGCTCGGCATGCCCGAGCGCGGCGTCGAACAGGGCCATTCCCTGCTCCAGCGTCAGCGCGACCACCCCGGAGGACTGGATGCGATGCCTCGCCGCGTCGGGAATGTGCGCGCCGAGCCCGACTTCCAGATCCCAGAGGCCCCAGGCGATCGACGTCGCGGGCAGGCCCTCGGCCCGGCGCCGGACGGCCAGCGCGTCGAGCACGCGGTTCGCGGCCGCGTAGTTCGCCTGCCCGGCGTTGCCGAAAATGCCTGCCAGTGAGGAAAAGAGCACGAACGCCGACAGCGGGAGACGTCGCGTGGCCTCGTGCAGGACCAGGGCGGCGTCGGCTTTCGGACGGAAGACGGTGTCGAACCCGGCGGGCGTCTGCACGGTGAACGCGGCGTCGGCGACGACGGCGGCGGCGTGCACCACGGCGGTCAGCGGCGGGTCGCAGGAAGCGACCAACCGCCGGACGAAAGCGGGATCGGCGATGTCGCCGCCGACGATCCGCACGTCGGCAGGGAGCAGCCGGAGCGCCTCCGCGCCGGGCGCGTCCGGGCCGCGCCTGCTGACCAGCAGCAGATGCCGGACGCCGTGCGCGGACACGAGATGCCGGGCCAGTGCCGCACCGAGGCCGCCGGTGCCGCCGGTGATCAGCACGGTCCCCGCCGGATCGATCGGCTTGGCCGACGCGGGCGCGGTGCGGGCGATCCGCAGCGCGTGCGGCACGCCGTCCCGGATCGACAGCTGGGGTTCGGGGTTGCCGCCGACGAGCTCACGCACCTTCTCCACCGGCAGATCCGTGCCGACGACGCTGATCAGGCCGCGGTACTCGGCCGAGGCGGCGGTACCGAGCCCGAACACGGCGGCCGCCGCCGGATCGGCCGCGTCACCGGTGACGACGACGGTGCGTTCTCCGCGCGGGAGCGTGTCCTGCAAAGCGGTGAGCACGGTGCGGACGTCCTCGCCACGCGCGTCGACGACCCGGACGTCGTCGGCGCTCGCGGCCGGAACGCGGATCCATCGCGGGCGGTAGAGCATCGTGCTCCCGGCGGGCAGCGGCCGGGTGAGCAGGGATTCCACGACCGCGACGGGCATACCTTCGGGGTCGAAGAGTTCGACGCGGACTTCGCCTGGGCCGGACCGTACACAGTGGACTCGCGCCCGGCCCGGGGCGGACGCGAACACGTGGACACCCGTCCAGAGGAACGGCACCCGCGGCTCGGCGTCCGGCGGCCCGGCCAGCGCCAAGGTGTGCACGGCGGCGTCCAGCAGCACGGGATGCAGTTCGAAGCGGCCATCGACGCCTTCGGGAAGCGCGACGTCGGCGAAGAGTTCGTCCCCGTCCTCCCACAATCCCGTCACCGCACGGAAAGCGGGACCGTAGTCGAGGGCCGCGTAGGCCCGGTCCAGGTCGACCGGTTCGGTCGCGGGAGGCGGCCACTCGCCTTTCCACGGCTGCGCGAAGACATCGGACGGCCCCACGCGACCCGTGGCATGACGGATCCAGGCGCCGGAATCCTGGGCGTAGATGTCGATCCGGGGCCCGTCCACGACCACCTGGAGCGCGACGTCCTCGGTCCGGCCGAGCCGTAGCGGTGCCTCGATCGTCAGCTCGGCCACGCCGGTTTCGCCCGCGTGCAAGGCCAGTTCGACGAACGCGGTCGCCGGGAACAGCGTCGTGCCGCCGACGACATGGTCGGCGAGCCACCCGTGTGTACGTACGCCCGCCGAACCGCCGTGCACGATCCTGGGCGAGTCGGGCGCGACCAACGCCGGGCCGAGCATCGCGTGCCCGTCGCCCGCCGGGCTCCGGCGCGGTTGCGGGTCGAGCCAGAAACGCTCGCGCTGGAAAGGATAGGTCGGCAGCGAGACCCGTCCGGCGCCGCTGTCCGCGAACACCGATCGCCACGACACGGGCACACCGGTGGTGTGCAGCTCGCCCGCCGCGTCCAGTACTCCTCGACCGGTGTCCATAGTGGACACTGTGGGGAGTACCGCTCCCGCGGCCCGGCTCAGCACGGCCGACGGCCCGATCTCCAGGCAGATATCGGTTCCCTCGGCGGCCACGGCGTCCAGTGCGTCGGCGAACCGGACCGTGTCCCTGGCCTGCCGGATCCAGTACTCGGGGCCGAGGCCGGTGATCGCGCGGCCCGCGAGCCCGGAGACGAGCGTGAGTTCCGGGCCGAGGTGGGTCAGCCGGGTGACCACTTCGCGGAACTCGGCGAGCATCGGGTCGATCAGCGGCGAATGGAAGGCGTGACTGACGCGCAGCCGCGTGGAACCCGGCCACTGGGCCGCGACGGCTTCGGTCACGCTCTCGGATCCGGACAGGACAAGGGATCGAGGGCCGTTGACCGCGGCGATCGCCACCTGGTCGGCGAACTCGCCCACCAGCGGCGCGACCTCGCTTTCGGCCGCCCGGACCGCGATCATGACGCCTCCTGGAGGCAAAGCGGCCATCAGGCGCCCGCGCGCGGACACCAGGACGCCGGCGTCTTCGAGGGAGAGAACCCCGGCGACGTGCGCGGCGGTGATCTCCCCGATCGAGTGCCCGGCGACGGCGGCGGGCCGGACGCCCCAGGATTCGAACAGCCGGAACAGCGCGACCTCGAAGGCGAACAGGGCGGCCTGCGCGTGATCGGTCCGGTCCAGCAGTTCTCCACCCGAGAAGGCGACGTCGCGAACCTGACCGCCGACGGCCTCGCAGGCCGCGTCGAACGCCGTGCGGAACACGGGGAAGGTGCCCGACAGTTCCTTCCCCATCCCCGCGCGCTGCGCGCCTTGCCCGCTGAACAGGAACGCCGCGGTCGCCGGTCCGCGTACGGTCCGGCCGCGACGTTCACCCGCGGCGAGGGCGCGCAGCGCGGCGAGATCGCCGGACGACACCATCGCGCGATGCTCCAGCGGAGTGCGGGTGGTGAGCGTGAACGCGACGTCGTCCACGTCCTGGCCGCCCGCCGTCGCCAGCAACCGGGACGCGACCGCTCGCAGCGCGTTCTCGCTCGCGGCGCTCAGCAGCCACGGCGCCTTGGACGGCGTCCGGCGTCCGGCGTCGGCCGGTGGCGGCGCTTCCGAGACGAGCACGTGCGCGTTGGTGCCGCCGATCCCGAACGCGGAAATCCCGGCGTGGCGGGGCTTCGGTCCGGTACGCCATTCGCGGGCCTCGGCGAGCAATGCGACGTCGCCCGCCGACCAGTCGATCCGCGGACTCGGATCGTCGGCGTACAGCGACGGCGGCAAATGCCCGTGCCGCAACGCTTCCACCATCTTGATCACCCCGGCCACCCCCGCCGCGGCCTGGGTGTGCCCGATGTTGGACTTCACCGACCCCAGCCACAGCGGCCGGGCACGCCCCGCGCCGTACGCGGCGATCAGCGCCTCCGCCTCGATCGGATCGCCGATCGGGGTGGCGGTGCCGTGCCCTTCCACGACGTCGACGTCCGAGGCGGCCAGTCCGGCGTCGGCCAGCGCGGACCGGATCACCGCACGCTGGGCACGTCCGCTGGGCGCCGTGATCCCGTTCGACGCCCCGTCGGAGTTGACGGCCGAACCGCTCACCAGCGCCAGCACCGGATGCCCGTTCCGGCGGGCGTCCGAAAGCCGCTCCAGCAGGACGACGCCCGCGCCCTCGGCCCAGGCCGTGCCGTTCGCGCCCGCCGCGTACGAACGGCAGCGCCCGTCCGGGGAAAGACCGCGCTGGCGGCTGAATTCGAGGAAGGTGCGCGGCGACGACATCACCGTGGCGCCACCGGCCACGGCGAGCGAACACTCTCCGGCCCGCAGCGCGCGCACGGCCCAGTGCAGGGCCACCAGTGAAGAGGAGCACGCGGTGTCGACCGTGACCGCCGGACCGTTCAGGCCGAAGGTGTAGGAGATCCTGCCGGACGCGAGCGCGTGCGAGGACCCGATGCCCAGCCGTCCTTCCAGCCGATGCCCTTGCAGGCGACTGGCGTAGTCCTCGTTCATCACTCCGACGAACACGCCGGTGTCGCTGCCTCGCAGCGTGGCGGTGTCGAGACCGGCGCGCTCGAACAGCTCCCACGACGTCTCCAGCAGCAGCCGCTGCTGAGGGTCGGTCGACAACGCCTCGCGCGGCGACATGCCGAACGGGGCGGGGTCGAAATCCGCCGCGTCGTACACGAAACCGCCGCGGCGGGTGAGGGAACCGCCGATCCGGGCGGGATCCGGGTCGTACCGCACGGTCTGGTCCCAGCCGCGGTCGGCCGGGAAGTCACCGGTGGCGTCGACACCGCCGGCGACCAGGTTCCACAGGTCCTCGGGTGAGGTCACCCCGCCGGGGAACCGGCACGCCGTCGCGACGATGGCGATCGGGTCGTCGTCGCGCGTGGGCGCGGTTTTCGGCGTGACGGGCCCGCGTCGCCCGGACAGCAGCCGCTCCAGTTCGCCGATGACCGCCGCCGGGGTCGGGAAGTCGTAGACGAGCGACTGGGGGAGTTCGCGGCCGGTCGCCTCGGCCAGCCGGTGCCGCAGGTGCACCCCGCCCAGCGACGTCAGGCCCAGCTCGGAGAACGGCCGGTCGCGCCATCCTTCTCCGGAGTCCTCCTCGCCCAGTTCGGTGATCGCCTCGCGCACCAGCGCTTCGACGTCGTCAGGGCGGGGGACCCGCAACTCCCGCCGCAGCGCCTTTCCTGACGGCGTCCGCGGAAGCCGCTCGACCAGGTGAAAGGCCACCGGAACCTTGAACGGGGAGAGCCGGCGTCGGCACAGGCGGCGCACTTCGTCGAGGTCCGGCTCGTCGGACACGAGGAACGCCACCGGCACCGCGCCGAGGACCTCGTCGGGTCTTCCCGTCACGAGGACGTCCCGCACCGCCGGGAGTTCTCCGATGACCGCCTCGATCTCCGTCGGGTGCACGTTCTGGCCGCCGCACACGATGACGTCGTCGGCCCGCCCGTCGAGCGTGAGCCGCCCGTCGGCGAGGCGGCCCAGGTCGCCGGTCCGGTACCAGCCGTCCACGGCCTCGACGTTCGGCGCCACCCCGGGACCCCGGACCTCGATCCGGCCGTCGACGATCCGGATCTCCATGCCCGGTACCGGAATCAGCCCGTCGTCGCCGGTGAGCTGGACGGCGATCTTGCCGCCGGTCTCCGTGCTGCCGTAGCCGTCGAGGACGGGGGTGCCGAACAGTTCCCGGACCGCGGCGCGGGCCGACGGGGTGCAGGGCGCGCCCCCGGACAGACACAGCCGCGGCGCGGGGAGCCCGCCGCGCACCTCCTGCCGCAGGTTCAGGAAGGTCGCCGGGACACCGGCGAGGACGCCGCCCGGATACGCCGTGAGCGCTCCGCGCAGGTCGTGGCCGACGATCCTGGTGTGCGTGCCGAGCGCGATCGTCCCGGCGAAGGCCAGCGACAACGCATACGCGTGGTGCAGCGGCAGGGGCCAGAGCAGAGTGTCGGCGTCGGAGATCCCGTACATCGGGCCGTAGCAGGCGGCCGGCGACCAGAGGATCGCGCGCTGCGTCGTCAGGACACCTTTGGGGCGGCCGGTCGTGCCGGAGGTGTACAGCAGCCAGGCGGGTTCGTCGAGACCGAGATCGTCGCGGGGTTCACCCTGGGGCGGCATCGGCTCGTCCTCGACGAACACCACCCGCAACCGCGGCCGCTCCGCCTGGACTTCGCGCACCACTTCCGCGTGCCGGGCCTCGGTGATCAGCAGAGCGACGCCGGAGTCGTCCGCGATCCGCGTCAGCTCGGCCGCCGTCGACCGCGCGTTCGCCGGAACCCCGACCCCGCCCGCGCGCAGGACCGCGAGACAGTACTCGGCGAATTCGACGCGGGCGCCGAGATGGACCAGGACCCGGTCGCCCCGCGCGATTCCGAGCCCTGTCGCCAACCGGCCGCTCGAGTCCAGCAATTCCCCGAAAGTCAGGGTCCGGCGCTCGTCGGTGAATGCCGACCGGTCACCCGGCAGTTCCCGCAATAAAGTCACCAACGGCCGCAGCGGGCCGCCGCGAATCTCGGTCATTACACGAAGGTATAACCGCGTTGCTCCACGCTGGTACAAACGGGCGCCGTCGCGAACACAGCGAAGTCTTTTCTTGCCCGATCGTGCACTGTCCGGAGACGGATCGCGCATTCCAGACTGGGAACTCCGGCAAAGAACCCAGGAGGAAACATGACCGAGACCGTGTCCACGTCCGAAGCCGCTCAGACTTTCGAAGCCGTTGAGGGCGAACAGAAAATCCACGTCCCCACCGACGCGAAGTGGGGCCGCTTCACGCTTCGAGGAGGACAGGGAGGGCACGGCAACGCGGATTCCGGCGGCCCCGGCCACGGTGCCGAGGTCGAGGCGACGATACCGGTGAAAGGCGGGGAAACACTCAAAATCAAGGTCGGCAAACAGGCCGGTAGATCCGGCGGTTCCGGATTCACCATCGGCGGCAGAGGTGGATCCGGGGAAACCGATTCCGGCCGCAACGGCGGAGGCGGTGGCGGGTCGAGCGCGGTCTGCCGCGGCGACGTGCCGTTGATCGTCGCGGCCGGGGGAGGCGGCGCCGGCGGAGGATCACTGCTGGGCCGCGGCGGTGACGGCGGAGCGGGCGACGAGAAACCGCACAAGGGGGACAACGGCGAGCGCGGGACGCTCGGCGTGGGCGGCGACGGCGGAGGCGGCGGTACCGCGAAGACGTCGAAGGGTGACAACGGTCAGGGCGCGCCCGGAGCGTCGACCGCCGGTGGTGGCGGTGGCGGTGGCGCGGGCTACGCGCTGAAGGGCGGCGGCGGAGGCGGTGGTGGCAAGTCGGGCACCAACGATTCGGCGGGTGGCGGCGGTGGCGCCGGGGCCTCGTACTACGTCGAGGGTTCCCGCGACGCGAAGATCCACAAGACCGGTTCGAAGGGTGACGGAACGGTCAAACTGCTGGAGTGGCTGAAGAAGTGAGCCGGAGGCGGCCCTCCCCGACTTGGCAAGGGGAGGGCCGCCGCCTCGGGCGCGCGGTCATCTCGGGCAGCGGGGCCGAGGGTGTCGCGAAAGCCACTTTCGCGACGTTGAAGGTTGCGAAAGTGGCTTTCGCGACACGCGGCGCTGCCGGAGTGCGCCGGGTTCGGGTGGTCGTGAGTGGTAAGTGTCGTTAGAGCGGACCGGTATTTACCTACCCACGCCTGACCTGCGCGAGGGTGACGGTTGCCGGGCTCGACGATGAAGGAATTGGGACGTTGAACGTCCCAATTCCTTCATCGTCACTCCTGCATCGTCGCTCGGTGTCGCCCGGCTTCGGATCTTGATCAACGGAGGATCCGGGACGCTCAACGTCCCCGATCCCCCGTCGACCACACTGCCATCCAGCACAGGCGCTACCCCTGGCGCGCGAATCCCTCATCAACAAGACCGAGCGTGGAGGATTCAGGACGCTCAACGTCCCAAAACCTCCACACACGATCGCCGACCACACCAAGGGGTAGGTGAATACGAGTCCGCTAGAACGACACTTACCACTCACGAGCGTTTCACCAGGTGACCGGCAACTCGTGCACGCCGTAGATGTTCATGTCGGTCTTGAGCTTGACCTCGTCCGCGGGAACGGCGAGCGAGAGAGTCGGGAATCGGCGCAGCAGACCTTCGAAACCCGCGCGCATTTCGATCCGCGACAACTGCTGCCCGAGACACTGGTGGACGCCGTGCCCGAAGGAAAGGAGACCGCGGGCGTTGCGGTGGAGGTCCAGGGTGTCGGGGTTCTCGAACCGCCGCGGGTCGCGGTTGGCGGCCAGCAGCGAGACGATGACCGTCGAGCCCGCCCGGATCGTTTCGCCGCCGAGTTCCAGATCTTCCGTGGCGTAGCGGAAAAAGATGTCGGCGACGGACAGATAGCGAAGGAGTTCCTCGACGGCGGCGGGGAGCAGTTCCGCGTCGGCCCGCAGTTCGGCCAGCTGCTCGGGGTGCTCCAGCAGCGCGAAAGTGCCCAGCGCCAGCATGTTCGCCGTGGTCTCGTGCCCGGCGAGCAGCAGCAGGAACGCGGCGCCCGCCAGTTCCTCGATGGTGAGGTCGTCGTAGCGGCCCAGGTCGGACAGGATGTCGTCGCCGGGGGTCTCGCGCTTGCGCGTCACCAGTTCGGTGAGGAACGTGTTCATCCCGATGAACGCGGCCATCTTCTCTTCCAGCGTCTGGTCCCTGACCATGAGCTGGGCGGAGTTGGCCTGGAAGTTCTCACGGTCTTCGTACGGGACGCCGAGCAGTTCGCAGATCACCAGCGACGGCACCGGCAGCGCGAACTCCTTGACCAGGTCGACCGGCGGGACCAGCTTCGTCATCGCGTCCAGGTGCTGTTCGGTGATCTCGACGATGTGCTCTTCGAGCTGCTTCATCCGCTTCACCGTGAAAGCGCCGGTGAGCCGCTTCCGCAGCCGCCCGTGGTCCGGCGGGACCATCGCGACGAACATGCCCGGCATCGGCGGGGACGGTTCGGTCGGGGCGGGCATCCCCGGCGTCTCGTACGGCAGGTGGAGGATGCCGAGGTCCTGGCGCGAGCTGAACCGGGTGTCGGCCATCATCTGCCGCACCTCGTCGTAACCGGTGACCAGCCAGCCTTCGTGACCGTCGGGGAAGACCATGGGACTGACCGGGCGGGCCCCGCGCAGCCGGGTGATCTCGCTGGGCGGGGCGAAGGGACCCGCGTCGCGCTGCATCGGGAGGCCCTGCGGGACGGGAACCGTCTCAGTCATCGGGTTGCCTTTCGTGGTGGTTGTGCCGACCACGTTCCTCGCGGGACCTGACACGCGGCTGACACGGCGCTGACACCGCCTGTGTCAGCGCCGTGGCGGAGGCGTGTCAGCAGGGCCGCCCAGAGTGGCTCCCATGAACGACACAGCGATTGCGGTCTCCGGACTGCGAAAGGCCTTCGGCGACAAGGTCGTGCTCGACGGAATCGACCTGGACGTCCCCGCGGGCACCATCTTCTCCCTGCTCGGCCCGAACGGAGCGGGCAAGACGACGACGGTGAACCTGCTGACCACCCTGATGACGGCGGACGGCGGTACGGCCAAGGTGGCGGGCCACGACCTCGCGACCGACGCCAAGGCGGTCCGCGCGGCGATCGGGGTCACCGGCCAGTTCGCGGCGGTGGACGAACTGCTGACCGGGCAGGAGAACCTCCAGCTGATGGTGGACCTGAACCGGGGCGCCGTCGGCGGCAAGCGGGTCGTGAGCGATCTGCTGGAGCGTTTCGACCTGGTGGAATCGGCGAAGAAGCCGGCCTCGACCTACTCCGGCGGCATGCGCCGGAAGCTGGACCTGGCGATGACGCTCGTCGGCGATCCGCGGATCATCTTCCTCGACGAGCCGACCACCGGCCTGGACCCGCGCAGCCGTCGCACGATGTGGTCCCTCATCCGCGAGCTGGTGGCGGACGGCGTGACCATCTTCCTCACCACCCAGTACCTCGAGGAAGCCGACCAGCTCGCCGACCGGATCGCGGTCCTCGACCAGGGTCGGCTGGTCGCCACCGGAACCCCCGACGAACTCAAGCGCCGGATGCCCGGCACGCACGTCCGGCTCCGGTTCACCACCGTCGCCGAACTCGACGCGGCGGCGGGGATCTTCCCCGGCGCCACCCGGGACGACGAGGCGCTCGCGCTGCGGGTCCCCAGCGACGGCGGGACGAAATCCCTGCGGGAGCTGCTCGACCGGCTCGACGAGCGTTCGCTCGGCGCCGAAGAGTTCTCCGTCCACACCCCTGATCTCGACGACGTTTTCCTCGCCCTGACGGGCCACGACACAGAGGCCGTGAAGTGATGACCACCAGGACCATGACCATCCAGACCACGACGACCGCGCGCGCCAAGTCGCCTTCGCTGGTGATGCTGCGCCGCAACTTCAAGCACCTGACCCGGAATCCGACCTCGGTGTTCAACGCGATCCTGATGCCGGTCGTGATGATGCTGATGTTCGTCTATGTGTTCGGCGACGCGTTCAGCGTCGGCGTCGACTACATCGACTACGCGACGCCGGGCCTGATGCTGCTCGCCGTCTGCTACGGCCTCGGGGCCACCGCGACCGCGGTGAACTCCGACATGACGAAGGGCATCATCAACCGCTTCAAGGTCATGGACGTCTCCCGCGGCGCGGTGCTGACCGGGCACGTCGTCGCCAGCCTGCTGACCAACCTGATCGCCATCGCGGCGCTCACCGGCGTGGCCTTCCTGCTGGGTTTCTCGCCGTCGGCGGGTTTCCTCGACTGGCTCGGCGTCGTGGGGATGGTCGTCCTGCTCGGATTCGCGGCGGGCTGGCTCACGATCGCGCTGGGCCTGGCGGCGAAGTCCCCGGAGACCGCGGGCATGGCTTCCGTGCCGCTGGTCATGCTGCCGTTCTTCAGCAGCGCGATCGTGCCCGCCGAGAAGATGGGACCGGGACTCCGGGAATTCGCGCAGTACCAGCCCTTCACCCCGATCATCGAGACCCTGCGCGGGCTTCTCAACGGGGCACCGGCCGCGAGCGACGTGTTCCCCGCCCTCGGCTGGTGCGCCGGGATCGCGCTGGTCGGCTACCTGTGGGCGTCCTCGACGTTCAAGAAGCGAGCGTGACCTCGACCAGCTTGGTCCAATCCGCGGCAGTGCCCTCTCGCGCCGCCTCCGCGAACTTCGTTTCGCCGAGGCGGCGCAGCACTGTCTCCTCGATCCGCGCCACGTCCGGACGTGACCGGTCCGGCAGCCCGCGCAGCTCGTCGGCCGCCGCGAGCAGCCGCGCGGCCTGCTCCGGGTCGTCGTTGCGCAGGGCGAAGTCCGCGATCCCGACGATCATGTGGGCGATCAGGGGCACATGCCGCACCTCGGCCGCCGCTTCCCAAGCCGCTTTCCGGTGTTCCCTCGCCTTGTCGAGGTCGTCCGCGAAATAGCCCAGCAGGTCGTGGGCGATGGCGCGGACGTGTCCCAGTTCCGCTTCGTCGCCCATCACGCTCATCGCGATGTCGAGTTCCCCGGCGGCTTCTTCGGTTTCGCCGCGCCAGTGCGCGAGTTCCGCGCGGGCGAGGGCCAGCATGCCCAGCGCGCCCGGCCAAGTGACCTGTTCGGCGCACCGCCGCGCTTCGGCCGCGGCGGCCGCGCTGGCTTCCTCGTCGCCCATCAGCCAGTACAGCTGGGCCTGCCGTGACTGCAGCCGGATGAGGTCCTCGACGGAACCGACCTCGGTCACCACCGTGATCGCCTGTCCGTAGTACTCGCACGCGGTCGCGAACTCGCCGCGAGTGGCGATCCGGTCCGCCAGTTCGGTCAGGGCGAACGAGATCCCGAACCGTTCGCCGAGGGCGCGGAACTCGGTGAGCGACTGTTCGAGATACGTGTCCGCCTCCCGGCCGGGTTGGCCGAGGGTGATCCGGAGCTTGCCGAGGTGCAGCCGGGCCAGTGCGCGCACCCAGGGGTTCTCGTCCTCCAGCACCGGCTCCCACGCGGCCGCCGGTTCCGCCCCGGTCAGCATGCGCTGCAGCGCGGCGACGAGCCCGAACAGCGGGTGGTGCTTCGCGCCGCTCTGGCTGAGCCGGTACGACTCGTGGATCCACTTCGCCGCGGTGTTCTCGTCGGCGAAACCGGAACTGACGAACAGCGAGACGAGCCCGTACACCACGGCCGCGACCTCGTCGGGCGTCTCACCCGGGACTTCGACGGCCGCGCTGACCAGCTCCATCCCTTCCGTGCGGTGCCCGCTGAGCCACCAGTACCAGCCGCAGGCCGCCGCGAGCCGCATCGCCGCCGGTGCCTCGGCCGCCGCGAGCGCGCCGCGCATCGCGGAAGTGATGTTGTCGTGGTCGGCGTTGAGCTTCGCGAGCCATTCCAGTTGCTCGGCCTGGCGGAGCATCGGTTCCGCGGCCTCGGCGAGCTCGATGAAATAGGAGAGATGCGCGTCGCGCGCCAGCGCCGCTTCGCCCGCTTCGGCGAGCCGGAGTTCGGCGTACTCCTTGATCGTGCCTAGCATCCGGTAGCGCGGGGCTTCGTCGCCCGCGGCGACCAGCAGCGACTTCTCGGTCAGCGCGGTGAGCAGTTCGAGCACCTCGTACTGCTCGACGTCTTCGCTCACGCAGACGTGCTCGGCCGCTTCCAGGCTCGCCCCGCCCGAGAACACCGAGAGGCGGCACAGGACCGTCCGTTCGGCGTCGCTCAGCAGTTCCCAGCTCCAGTCGACCATGGCGCGCAACGTGCGGTGCCGCGGCAGCGCGGTCCGGCTGCCGCCGGTCAGCAGGCGGAACCGGTCGTCGAGCCGGTTGGCGAGCTGGTCGATGGACATGGTGCGCAGCCGGGCCGCGGCGAGTTCGATCGCCAGCGGCATCCCGTCCAGCACCCGGCACACACGCGCCATCGTGGACAGCGTCGCCTCGTCGGCCACGAAATCCTTGCGCACCGCGCTCGCCCTGTCCCGCAGCAGCAGGACGGCGGGGGAGGATTCGATCTCGCCGGGAGCGGCGTGCGGATCCGGCAGGGCCAGCGGCACGACCTGCCACAACGCCTCGCCGGTGATGCCGAGCGGTTCCCGGCTCGTCGCCAGGATCCGGAGACGACGGCATTCCCCGAGGACCCGGTGCGCGAAGGCCGCGGCCGCCTCGATCACGTGCTCGCAGTTGTCGAGGATCAGCAGGACTTCACGGTCGCGGATGGAGGCGATGATCCGGTCGACGGGTTCGGCGTTCGGTGAATCCCCGAGCAGCGAGTCCCGCAGGCCGAGCCCGGCCAGCGTCGCCTGGGCGACGTCTCCGTCCGGGCCGATGGCCGCGAGTTCCACCAGCCACGCGCCGTCCGGCAGATCGCCGAGCAGGGTGCGCGCGGTTTCCGTGGCCAGCCTGGTCTTTCCGGAGCCGCCAGGCCCGATCAGCGTGGTGAGCCGGTGCTCGGCGACGAGGTCGCGGACCTTGGCGACGTCGGCGTCCTTGCCGACGAAACTGGTCAGCTCGGCGCGTACGTTGGTCTTGCGGTTCTCCTCCCGCCGTCCCAGTTCGCCGCGCAGCAGCGCGACGTGCACCGCGGACAGCTCCGGCGAGGGATCGACGCCCAGCGCGTCGGCGAGGGCTTCCCGCGTGCGCTGGTACACGAGCAGCGCTTCGGTGTCGCGCCCCGTCGCCGCGAGGGCCCGCATCTGCGCGGCGACGATCCGCTCCCGGAGCGGATGCGCGGCCGCCAGATCGGTCAGTTCGGTGACCAGGTTCGCGCCGTGGCCGAGGTCGAGTTCCGCGTCGAACCGGTCTTCCAGCGCCGTCAGGCGAAGCCCTTCGAGCCGGGTGACCGCCGCGTCGAACGCTTCGCTGTCCTGAAGACCGACGTCCTGCATGGCCGCGCCGCGCCACAGGGCGAGGGCCTCACGCAACCGTTTCGGCTCCTCGTCGCCGCGGGCCTGGCCGACGAGGCGTTCGAACCGCACGGCATCGACGTCCTCGGGCGCGATTTTCAGCCGGTAGCCGTCCGGCTGCCCCTCGACGGCCCCTTCCGGCAGCACCTTCCGCAGCCGGGAAACCAAGCGCTGCAAGGCGTTCGTCGCGTCAGCGGGCGGCTGTTCGCCCCAGATCCAGTCGACGAGCGTCGCCTTCGGGACCACACGGCCCGGTTCGAGCGCGAGGGCGATCAGCAGCCCCCGCAGCCGGGCGCCCGGGACGTCGGCGAGGCCACCGTCATCCGTGCGAACCTCGAAGGAGCCCAGCATCCCGATCTGCATTGGGACGATTTTGCCACGGATGATCAGCGGACCTTCCGCCGCGGACGTGGGTTGGCTCTGCGTATCCCGGCGATGTCACCGAGCTACGACTCGCCGGTGATCCTCGCCGTGCCGATCGAGGCCGCGGTGATCGCCCTGGCTGCCGTCTGGGTGGACGAATTGGAGTTCAGATTGGTGAGCGACGCCCGGTTGAGGGCGTGCACGACGAACTCGTAGGTGTTCACCGTCGAGGGCGAGCACGGTCCCTGGTAGCCGAAGAGGCTCGCGCTCCCGCGGTAGTAGACCTGCCGGGAGCCGGCGGGAACGGGAGGCTGGTAGACGTGCTGGACGTTCTGGGGGAGCGAGGCCGCGGTCGCCGGGATGTCGTAGATGACCCAGTGGATGAGGTTGTTGTTGTCGAGGTCGCGCATGACGATCGCGTAGCTCTTGGCCGCGGCGGGAGCACCCGACCAGGCCAGCGGCGGCGACTCGTTCTTCTTGGCCGGGTCCTGCCCGCCGCCGCTGGTGCACTCGTGGACCTTGGGCATGAGACCGCCGTTGGCGAAAGCGGTGCTGGACAGGGTGAACGCGTTCGGGGCCGCCGAGGCCGCGGGGGAAAGGCACGCGGCGCCGAGGGCGAACAAGGCGCAGAACACGATTCTCGTTGTTCTCATGGGAGACTCCCGAGGAATTTGGTGATTTTCTTGCGCGGGATTCAGCGTAGGCAGCCGGGAATCAGGCGGCTAGCGCACTTTTCCGGCCGAACGAGGTGTTTTCGCCGGGTGATTCAGGGGCGCACGAGGACCGAGAAGTAGATCGGCCTGTTGCCGGGGAACAGTTCCCGGTCCTGTTCGTCGACCATCTTCCAGAACACCTTGCAGGCGGCCGGGGCGGTCGGCGGTGTGCCCACGGTGACCGTCACCTGCACGTTTCCCTGCGGCGCGGTGTCGTTGACCGGGATCCGGTCCGGGGTGCGGCAGGCACCGGGCGCGACCGGGAGGTCGGTGCGGCGAAGGTACCGCTTCTTCCACTCGACGGTGCCGGTGTTCTGGAGTTCCCAGACCTTCACGAACTGCGTGCCCGGTTTGACCACGGTGTCGTCGGGAATGGTCACGTCGGCGATGAACTTGCTCGAGTCGCCGGGATGCGGCGGTTCGGGCGAGCTCTCGTCACCGGGCAGGAGGACGACCACGACGGCGGCGATCGCGGCGACCAGCACGAGGGCCAGCGGCACCAGGACCCGCTTGGACCGCCACCGCGATCGGGCGGGCGCGGGTTCCGGCTGCCGGTCGGCGGAGAGCACGAGCTGGACGCCCTGCCATCGGGCGTGCCACTCCTCCTCGTCACCGTCGCAGGCGCGGACGAACTCCCGGACCGTCTCCCACGGCTGGAGCCGCCTGCCGGTGACGGTGAGGTGCAGGGTCGCGTGGGACACCGCGCCCGACTTGGCGGCCATCTTCCGGAAGGAGGGCTCCCCGGCCCGCGTCCGTAGCTTCCGCAGCTCGTCCATGAACGCTTCGAGCTCCGGCGTCCGTTCTCCCGCTTGCGCTCCCGGCACGCTTCCCCTCGCGTTCGTGTCCAACGTGACAACGATTTTCGTCACTCTGCGCGGCCAGGTGACTATATCGCGAACTTCGTCCCGATCGCCGTGCCGACCAGCGGGATCGCCCCGGCTCCAGCGCTGTCAAACGCTGTCAACCTGCGGTTTTTGACGTCAGACGTTCCGTACAGGCGGTTCCGGACGACCCCTCGTCCAGGGCAATGTCGGTCACGAGCTGTTCACAGGGAGCAGCACCGAGTGAAGGAGCAGTCATGCGCAAGGTGGCAACGGCCGCGACGTTCACCGCTCTGACCGGAGCCGCGCTCATGGGGGTGACGGCGGGGCAGCCCGCGGTGGCCGCGCCGTCGGTCAACATGGAGGCCGTGATCAAGGCGGCCATGTGGGATCCGTACAAGGCCGACCAGGCGATCACGCCGGGCTCCGGCCCGAGCGTCAAGGTCGTCGAAGAGGCACTGGCGGCGAAGAACCTGCTCGACAAGAAGCAGGTCGACGGCCACTTCGGCACCTCGACGGTCAAGGCGTACGAGAAGTACCAGAAGTCGCTGGGGCACAGCGGCCTGGCCGCCACCGGGCTGCCGGGCAAGGGTTCGCTGACCGAACTGGGCAAGGGCCGCTACACCGTGACCGCGCCGATCAGCGTCGGGTCGAAGACCAGCCTGGACGGCAAGACGGTGAACAAGCGCACCGCCGACATGATCGCGGCCGCGGAGAAGAAGGCCGGGGTCAAGTTCACCATCACCCAGGGCTCGTACAACGCCGGCGGTGTCGGCGCCTCGGGTGGCACGCACGACGGCGGCGGCGCCGTCGACATCTCGGTGAACAACATCTCGAACAAGACCGCCGCGGTGAAGGCTCTGCGTGAGGTCGGGTTCGCCGCGTGGCACCGCACCCCGAGCCAGGGCGACTGGGCCGAGCACATCCACGGCATCGCGATCAGCGACACCGACATGTCGCCGCAGGCGCAGGCCCAGGCCGGTGACTACTTCAAGGGGCTCAACGGCCTGGCGAGCCACGCCAAGGACGACGGCCCGCAGGTGAAGAAGGTGACCTTCGAAGAGTTCAAGCGCGGATGACGCGATCCGTGAAGGACGGGCGGGCGGCTTCGGCCGCCCGCCCTTCTCCGTGAAGTCGTCGCCCTGGCGCTTCGCGACCGGACCGGTCACGCGGGACTGTGTGGATTTTTGCTCGTCCAACGCACCAAAATCCACACAGTCGGCGACACGGCAGACAGGAGGCCTTCACGGACGGGCCGCCGGAAACCCGACGACCGCGGCGTCACCGGCCCGGGCGGCCACCAGCGCGCCGGGCGCCGGGATGAGCGCGTGGCGGCCGGAGCCGGAGAGCAGGCCGCCGATCAGGTCGCCGGGTGGCGGCCACGAGACCGGGAGGGTGGACGCGGGGGAGCCGTCGATTTCCTGCCGGTGCACCGCCATCCCGCCGCCGGGCGAGCCGCACAGGCGCAGGTACGCCGTCGGCGTGGTGGCCTGCGCCCGCCGGTCCGGGCAGGCGGCGAGGTCGACGGCCACCCCGCCGTCCAAGGTGGCCGCGGTGGTCTTCCCGTTCTCGTCGCGTTCGGAGACGGTCACCGGGCCGAGCGTGATCCGCGACGGCGCCTTGGGGTCCATTGTGGACAGAAAGGTGCCGGTGGCGGCGTCGAGCACGACGTCGGTGTTCTGTCCGCTCGCCAGGCCCGAGTACCGCAGCGACAGGGAAACCTTGCCGCCGCCGGGAGAGGAGTTCAGGTAGTAGTCGGCCTTCTCGTCCGACGGCCGGGACACCGGCAGCCGGTGTTCCCAGCGCGGCTCGCCGGTGCGTTCGTCCAGGCCGAGCACGCTGAGCCGGTCCTGGCACAGCAACGGCGCCAGCACCACGTCACGGCCGCTCGCGGGAAGCGCGAACGGGGAAACGCACCCTTCGGGCGCTTTCCACGACCACAGCGGGCTTCCGGCACGCAGGTCGAGCGCGTCGACGCGGAAGTCGTTGTTCCCCAGGTAGGTGAGCGACGGCAGCACGGTGGAGGTCGGCGCCAGCAGATCGAGGCCGTGCACGTCGTCGATCACCGTCTCCTGGACGGGAACGCCGGTGATCGCGTCGAGCACCGTGAGGTGATTACGGCCTTTCCCGCCGTCGCCGGGCGCGAAGACGGCCAGCAGCAGAAGCCCGTCCGGAGTGGGGACGAGCGCGCGGACGTGGGCGCCGGGGCGGGCGTAGGTCCAGCGCACCGTGCCCGTCGGCCCGTCGAGCGCGGTGACCTCGCCGCCGGTCCCGGCGACCGCCACCCCGGCGCCGGCCGCGACCACGTCGAGGACCGGTGAGGTTGGAGTCCAGCTCCACGGCGCGGCCATCACCCGATCGGCGAGCGGCGGCGCCGTGACGGCCGTGGCGGTCGCGGACCGCACGGCCAGCCCGGGCACGGTCGTCACCGCGGTCACCGTTCCCGCGGCGAGCACCGCCACGAGCGGGACCGCGAACCACCAGCGGACCGGTCGCGGGAGGCCCGCCACCACCAGTGTGACGACGGCGGCGACCGCGAGCACCGCCGTCGAACTCCCCGGGGTGCCGCTGCCGAGGTCCGTGCTCAGGCAGTAGATCGCCCAGCCGGTGGCGCCGAGCGCGCAGACCGGCGCGGAAACCTTCGCCCCGGTGGACTTCCCGAACGTCAGCAGGGCCGCGAGTACCGACGCCGCGGCGGCCAGCGCCACTTCGAGATCCGGCCGGTCCGGACGGACCGCCCCGCCGGGGAGGAACACCGCCAGTACCGCGCAGCCCGCGGCGAGTGCCGCGACCACCGCTCCCATGAGTTCCGCCCCTCGACCTCCGCCTGCTCCTGCCGCCGGATCCTGGCATGGCCGGAATCGCCGGGAGACCGTCGAAATGACGTCACCGCAGGCTCGTTCGCCGCCAGTGTTCGGCCGCCTCGCTCATGTCCTTGTGCAGATGCCGGAAGAACCGGCTGGTGGCGTCCAGCCGGGCGCTCGCCGGGCCGTCGACCAGCCCGGCGCCCCGCCGGGTGACGTCCGCCCACGCTGTCATCGCTTCGAGACTGGCCTGCCAGGCCCGGTAACCGAACTGGTCGTCTATGACGTACCGCTGCCGCCTGCCCTCGCGTTCGCGGCCGATCAGGCCGCGTTGCCCGAGCCAGGCGACGGCCTTGGACACCGACGCGGGGCTGACCTCCAGTCTGGCGACGAGTTCGGCGGCGGTACTGCCGCCGGTGTCCCCGGTGAACAGACAGGCCAGCACCCTGGCCATCATCGCCGGGACCCCGGTCGCGGCCATCATCTCGGCGAACTCGGTCTCGAAGTCCCGCAGCGCCTCCGGGGTGCGCTCGACGGGTTCGGCGACGGGCGGCGGACCGGGTTTGCGGCGACGTGCCCGCCAGTGCGTCGCCTGCTGAGCCTGGCCCGCCCGGTAACCGTGGGCACCGCCATTGCGCGCCACCTCGCGGATGATCGTCGATTTCGGGCGGTCCATCCGGCGGGCGATCTCGGCGTAGGCGAGCCCCGCCGTCAAGCCCGAGGCGATCTGCCTGCGCTCGTCGTGGGTCAGGCGGTTTCCCGGCACCCGTCCTCCAGTCCCGGTGCATTCAGCTCCATGGTCATTGCATCGATTGTATGCCTTTCACCTGGACTTACCGCGAATCTGCGTTGCCGCGTAGGGAAATCCGGTGTTTCGTGGACGGCGAAGAGATCGGGAGGTGCACACGGAATGACGACCAAGGTCTGCCTGGTCACCGGCGCTTCGTCGGGGATCGGCCACGCCACCGCGCTGGAGCTGCTGAGCGCCGGACACACGGTCTACGGCGCCGCGAGGCGCGTGGAGAAGATGGACGACCTTCGCGAGGCGGGCGGTCGTCCGCTGAAGATGGACGCCCGGGACGAGGGCGATCTCCGTCGCGCGGTCGGCACCGTTCTCGACGAGCAGCAGCGGATCGACGTCCTGGTCAACAACGCCGGGACCGTCCTGCACGGCGCCATCGAGGACGTCCCGCTCGACAGCGCGCGCGACCAGCTCGAAGTCAACCTTCTCGCGCCGGCGCGGCTGGTCCAGCTCGTCCTGCCCGCCATGCGGGCGCGGCGGTCCGGCACGATCGTCAACGTCTCGTCGATCGGCGGCGAGATCGCCTTGCCGCTCGGCGCTTGGTACTACGCGTCGAAGCACGCGCTCGAAGCGTTCTCCGACACGCTTCGCATGGAGGTCCGGCCGTTCGGCATCGACGTCGTGATCATCCAGCCGGGCATCATCAAGACCGAGTTCGAAGACCGGACGTCCGCGCAGCTGCGGGAGATCTCCGGCGGCGGCGCGTACGGGGCGATGGCGGAAGCCATGGCGCGGCAGGGGGAAACGGGACTCAGTGACGGCTCCGATCCCAGTGTGGTCGTGGACGCCATCCGCCGTGCCATCGAGTCCGATCGCCCGGAAACGCGATACGCCGTCGGCCACCTCGCCGAGAAACTGCTCGAACTCAACAGGACACTGCCGGACCGCGAGTTCGACGAACTCGCTACTCGCTCGACGAACTAGGCCGGCGGCGGGCGCGCGCGACGCCGATCCACAGCAGAACCGAGACGACGGCACCCGGCGCCGCTGTCAGATACACCGGCCACGCCCGGAAATCCGACACCCACAGCATGGCGACCAGGCCGAGGGTGATCAACGTCCAGGCCAACGCGAGCGTGCCGCCTCGCCGCTGCCAGCGAGCGGCGAGGCCGCGCATCCTGTTCTCTGCTCCGATCACACTGGTGGGTACCCGCTCAGCGCCTGGTCAACCCCAAAAAATCAGGCGCGGAGGTATCCGGTGATCATCGCCACGAGTTCGTTCTCGAGCCGCGTGAGGTCGATGGAGTCGGGCGCGGCGATGAGCTGGTGCACGGTCAGCTCCACGGTCGACGTGACGAGCCGGGCAGCGGTGTCCTTGTCCTGGACACGGACTTCGGGATGAGCGTTGAGCAGATCGAGCAGGTCGTCGATCATCTCCCACTTCACCCGGGTGACCCGCTCCAGTATTTCGCCGGAGCGCGGCGCCTGCTCGATCATGATCCGCAGCAGCTGCGGATCGTCGAGGTGGTTGTCGATCACCGTGCGCACGAAGTCCCTGATGATGGTCTCCAGCGGTTCGGGCGACTCCTTGTATCGGCCCTCTTTGTATCGGCGGAGCGTCGCGGTGCCCCGATCGCCGTCGAGGTGACGGGTCAGCAGTTCGGCCAGGATCGCGTCCTTGTTCGGGTAGTACTGGTACAGCGAACCGATCGAGACGTGGGCCCGTTCGGCGATCCGGTTCGTCGTCCCCGCGGCGTACCCGTACTCGGCGAAAATGTGAGCAGCGGCGGTGAGGATGCGCTGCCGGGTCAGCTCGGCCCGGACCTGACGCGGCTGTTTACGTGGCTGGATGCGGCGCTGGTCCGACGTCATGGCACTCCTGAGTGAAGCGGCCTGAAAGCGAGTAGCGGTCAGGCTGAACAATTGCTCATAATTGTGTCATGACCAGCAGTTATCTCGCCAATGAGACGCGTCCGCGCCGGCTCTCGTACGAGGAGGTCCGCGCCCGGCTCGGGGAGCCGGAGGCGATGATCAAGGCCAAGGTCCACGACCGCGTCGACAGGCACGGCCACCGGTTCATCGCCCATTCGCCGTTCGTGGCGATGGCGACGGCGGACGCGACCGGCCTGCCCGACTGCTCGCCGCGCGGCGACTACCCGGGCTTCGTCAAGGTGCTCGACGAGCGCACCCTCGCCATCCCCGACCGGCCCGGCAACAAACTCGCCGACTCGTTCCGCAACCTCGCCGAGAACGACGGGATCGGGCTGATGTTCGTGGTCCCCGGCATGCGGGAGGTGTTCCGGGTCAACGGTCACGCGTATCCCACCGACGAGCCGGACGTCCTCGCCCGGATGCGCACCGAAGGCAAGGAGGCGGAACTGGCGATCATCGTGGAGGTCGCCGAGACGTTCTTCCACTGCGGGCGCGCGCTGGTCCGGTCCCGGCTCTGGGATCCGGCGAGCCAGGCGCTGGCGGACGAACTGCCGTCCGCGGGCGAGATCGCCACCGAGCAGATGGGCCTCGACCTCGATCCGTCGGTGCTGGAGGACATGCTCGAAACCAGCTACCGGCAGCTGTACTGAGGGGATTTCGTTGATGCAGCAGACCATTCTCGACCGTGTCGAACCGGTCGCCGAGGGCACCGTCTCCCTCGTCCTGCGCGGCGCCGAGGGCCCGCTGGCCCCCTGGGAGCCGGGCGCGCACATCGATCTGGCGTTGCCGAACTGGCTGACCAGGCAGTATTCGCTGTGCGGGGACCCGGCCGATCGCGGCAGCTACCGGGTCGCCGTCCGGCACGACAGGCTCAGCCGAGGCGGATCGGAGTACATCCACCTGTTCCTGCGCGCGGGCCGAAGCCTTGAAGTCTCCTTGCCGCGCAACAACTTTCCCTTGCTGTCCGCGCCGGAGTACCTGTTCCTCGCGGGCGGGATCGGGATCACGCCGATGATGCCGATGCTGGCGGCCGCGGTCGCGTCGGGTGCTTCGGCCAGGTTGGTGTACGTCGGCAGGTCTCTGGCCGCCATGCCGTTCGCCGCCGAACTCCGGGCCACCCACGGCGACCGGGTGCGCGTCCACGCCACCGACGAACACGGCAGGCCCGATTTCGCCGCACTGGCGGCCGGACTCGGTCCGCAGGCGCTGGTTTACTGCTGTGGTCCCGCTTCGATGCTCGACGCGGCCGAGGCGGCGTTTCCCGCGCAGGGCCTGCACCTTGAGCGTTTCCAGCCGGTGGCCAAGGA
The DNA here is from genome assembly GCF_001995215.1 of Amycolatopsis azurea DSM 43854. GTDB lineage: Bacteria > Actinomycetota > Actinomycetes > Mycobacteriales > Pseudonocardiaceae > Amycolatopsis > Amycolatopsis azurea. The sequence continues at coordinate 237,366 of NZ_MUXN01000025.1, read as the reverse complement.
ATTCGCGCCCAATGAGCCTTTCGAGGTGAACTGTGTCCGATCAGGACGGACGGTGGCCGTCGCCGCGGAAGAGTCCCTCTTGGATGCCTTGCGCCACGCGGGTTTCCCGGTCCAGTCCGGTTGCCGGGAAGGCGTATGCGGCAGCTGCGAGATCGGCGTCGTCGGTGGCGAACCCGAGCATCGCGACGACATCGGCGCGGCGCCCGGGCGCATGTACTGCTGTGTCTCGCGTGCGTCTTCGCGGCTCGACCTCGACCTCTGACCCCGTCGTATACGAGTTGTCGGCGACCGGTGGCTAGGCTCGCGCGATGGTCGAGCCCGCATACGATCCCGAACTCGCCGCCGTGCTGCCCGCGCTGGCGGGACATGTCCCGGTCGGCATGACGGCGGAGCAGTTGGAGCGCTACCGGGCGATGAAGTTCCCGTCCATCGAAGAGCAGATCGGCGATCGCCCGGTCACCTGGACCGATCACACGATCCCCGGGTACGGCGGCGCGGAGGTCGTGGTCTCGGTCATCGCGCGCGAGGACCATCGCGGCGGCGGGCCGGGGATCTATCACGTCCACGGTGGCGGAATGGTGATGGCCGACCGGTTCGCGTCGGCGTATCCGCTGGTCGAGTGGGCGATGAAGTACGACGCTGTCGCGGTCACCGTCGAATTCCGCCGCGCGCCGGAGCATCCGCATCCGGTGCCTGTGGAGGACTGTTACGCCGGTCTGGAGTGGATGGCCGCGCACGCGGACGAGCTGGGATTCGATCCGGACCGGCTGGTCATCTTCGGTGGGAGCGGCGGCGGAGGCCTCGCCGCGGGGGTCACGCTGATGGCGCGGGACCGGGGCGGGCCGGCGCTGTTCGGGCAAATGCTCCAATGCCCGATGATCGACGACCGCAACGACACCGTGTCGGCGCGGGAGTACGACGGCGTGGGCGTCTGGGATCGCACCAGCAATCTGACGGCGTGGACGATGGTGCTGGGGGAGCGGCGGGGCACGCCGGACGTCTCGCCGTACGCGGCCCCGGCACGCGCGACCGACCTCAGTGGATTGCCGCCGACGTTCATCGACGTCGGCGCTGTCGAGGTGTTCCGGGACGAGGCCGTGGCTTACGCGAGCGCGATCTGGGCCGCCGGAGGACAGGCGGAACTGCACGTCTGGGGCGGTGCCTTTCACGGTTTCTACGACATCGCACCGGAATCCGCCGTCGCCCGATCGTGCCTCGCCGCACGGGAATCGTGGCTGGAACGACTGCTCGCCGGACGTGAATGAATTTCCCCGAATTGCCGCGTGCCGAGCGCGGTGTAACCCTGGTCATACCGAACGACACCACCACCACGAAGTACAGGAGTCGTTATGACCACCACGGAAATGCCCGCTGTCCACGAATGCACGGTCAGCGGTTGTTCCTACAACCACGACGGCTGTCACGCTTTCGCCATCACGGTGGGCGGCGGCAACGGATCGGCCGATTGCGGAACGTTCGTCCCGCTCAACACCAAAGGCGGACTCGATCGGGTGACCGCGCAGGTGGGCGCCTGCTCTCGGACCGATTGCCGGCACAATTCCGCTTTGGAATGCACCGCTTCGAGTGTCCGCGTCGGACCGGGTGAAGGTGACCACGCCGCGAATTGCCTGACCTACTCCAAGTAGGCATCAGCTACTGGCCGTCGATTTTCGTAAGTCCGTGAAGGCCTCCTTGAGGGACCCAGAGTCCCTCAAGGAGGCCTTCACGGACCGAGCTCGAACCTGGCGCGAGAGGTGGGTTGCGAAAGTGGCGTTCGCAACCTTCAACGTTGCGAAAGTGGCTTTCGCAACGTTTGCCCCTGACGGGGCCGCTGCGACTAGCGCGTGAAGGCCCCCTTCCCTCGACTCAGCCGAGGGAAGGGGGCCTTCACGCGCATCCGTTGTGACTGTTGCTGCCGTGGTGAACGAGGTGATCGCCCTGTCCGTGAAGGCCTCCTTGCCTACCCTGAAGGTAGTGAAGGAGGCCTTCACGAACTTGGGGCCTAGGGCGGACCAGAGCGGCCGCGCGGTCAGCTGCCGGCCTGGTCGCAGCTGGCGGCATCGGTGCTCAGCGCCGGGTCGGTCACCGGCCGGTGGTCGATCGCGACGGTGCTCTGCGTCGTCAGCGCGCCGTCCCGCAGGGTGTAGACGGTGCGCGTGCCGCTGTAGGTCAGCGGGTCGGCGCTGATGTCGTCGGCTTCGGCGGCGACGGTTTCGAAGGTGCGGCCGCCGCCCTGGAGCGGAGTGCACTGGTAGCCCAGGTGGGCGGCGACGCCACCGCCTTCGGCGACCGACAGCGGCTTGCTGTCGTTGTCGACGACCTGGCTGAGGTTGCGGCCGTCGTAGTGCAGCGCGGTGAAGAAGGTGGTGTTGGCGCCCACCGACTGGGTGACGATGAGTTCGGCGCGGCCGTCGCCGTTGAGGTCGGTGACGCGCGGGGCCTCGAGCGGCACGGAGCTGTCGGCGCCGAGGTGGATCGAGGTGAACGTCCCGTTCACGGTCGCGGAGATGACCTGGTCGTTGTCGCCGGTCAGCTGCGCGGTGACGGTTTCGAGCTCGCCGTCACCATCGAGGTCCGCGACGGTGGTGACGGGGTCGCCTGCCGGGGCGGCCAGCGCGGGGACGATGGCCCCGAGGCTCAGTGCGGCGGCGACGCCGGTGATGGTGGCGGTGCGGATGATGCGAGTGTGCTTCATGGTGCTCTCCCTCCACGCTTCGGTGAGCTTTTCACCGAATGTGCTCTCACTAGGGGAGACGGTTGCGGATCATGGACGTGCATCGAGAGTGTGATGGGCCACACATAAGCAACCGTGCGGCCCGCCACCCGAACGAGGGGCGGGCCGCTCGAGGAAAAAGCGGACTACTTGATCGCCCACAACTGAAGTGCGGAGCCGGTGTCGGCCCGTTGCGTCACGGCGGCACCGTCCGAAGTGGACGCCGTCGTCAGGAGCAGGCCCGAGCGGACACTGGTGATCTTGTAGGTCCCGTCAGGCTGTTTCGCCGCGGTCCAGCGCTGGTTGGGGCCGCCGGTGCACGTCCACTGGATGACCCGCGCGCCCGCGCCGGTCGCTCCGCCCTCGACGTCGGCGCACAGCTTCGAATGCGTGTTGGTCAGGGTGTAGGAACCGTCGGACTGCTTGGTGAACAGCCACTTCTGGTTCGCGCCCTGGTTCGGCGCCCAGGTGACCAACGGCGTGCCGGTCGACGTCGACGAGTCCGGGTCGTCGAGGTTCTTGCCGGACGCGGCCAGGGTGTGGACGCCCTCGAGAGCGCCCGCGCCCGCGTCGGTGAACTTCAGGGTTTGCTCGGCCGCGGTTCGCCCGCCGCCGACGGCGTTCCCGGTGCTGTCGGTCCAGGAACGCAGCGGTGTGGTCTCCGCGAGGCGTGACGTCTTGCCGGACAGGCCGAGCACGAGTCCGCTGTACCGGTTCACCAGCCGGAAGGTTCCCTTGTCCACTGTGGACGGGATGACGAACCACTGCTGCCCGACCGTGGTGGAAGAAGACACGGTCGGCTTCGCGCCCCACGCGCGGCCCGCCTGTACGGCGTCGACGCCGAGAGCCTGGCCCGTCGCGGCGTTGGTGACGCGGTACGAGCCGTCGCCGTCGGAGGAGAACTGCCACGCCTCACGGTCGGAGCCGGTCGTGCTCGCGACGGACGTCGTCGCGCTTCCGGTGCCCTGCGCGAGAACCCGGCCGTCACCGAGGCCGATGCGGTACTTGCGGGAAGTGTCCACAGGAGACGGTGCGGGAGTGGACGAGGTGATGGTCTGCGTGGTGTACTCGCCGCCCGCGCCGCCGGAACACGCCACCGCGCAGTACGACCGGAACTGCTTGCCGATGATGGTCGAGTTCGTCTTGTTCGCGGCGTCGACGAACCAGCGGTACCAGGACTGGTTGGTGTAGCTCCCGGTGTCGCCGATCAGCCGCCATTTCTGCGTCGTCAGATCGTCGGTCGCGTAATACCGCTGGGGGACGACGCTGTCCACGGCCTCCGGCGCGCCGATGTAGAGCCCGAGATGCGCGTTGTAGGCGATGTTCATGATGAACAGATCGGATTTGCGCGGCAGCTGCCCCGCGGCGATCTGCTGGCTGACGTTGCCGGTGTTGGCCGGGTCGTAGTCGTCCGCGACGGGCGTGTAGCCGGTGTCGCCCGTGGCGGCCACCGGGACCATGTTGCTCTCGCGGCCGCCGACGCCGGGCTGGGACCAGCCGCCGTCGAACCACTTCTGCCACGAACCGGTCGCCATCTTGGCCGAGATCGGCGAGCGGGCGACGTGCGCCAGCCCGGTCATCGGGCCGCCTGCACCGGCCTTCGGCACGATGCGCGAACCGTAGTAGACGTAGAAGTACCCGGAGGCGGTGTCGACGAACAGGCGCGGGTCGCCGTCGCCGTAGTCGAACGTCTGATGCGGGAACGCCGCCGTGTCGCCGCGTTTCGTGCTGTAGGGCGAAGTGATCGCGTGGTCCTTGATGGCCCAGGTCTTGCCCTGGTCCTTCGACACCGCCATGTCGATCGCGTCGTAGTGCGAGAACGAGTACGCGCCGAATGGCTCGGGCGTGAACTCGTTGTGGATCAGGCCGTACCAGTCGCCGGTGTCCGGATCGACCCAGGTGCCGACGAGGTCGCAGAAGTTCCGCTGCGAGTAGCCCGAACCGGCCGGCGGATTCGTGGATTCCTTGCCGGTGGGGCTGTTGTTGCAGCGCCAGGTCGTGTCGTCGTTGCGGTCGGCGGAGTTGGCCGGGTTCACCGCCTTGCTGATCGGGTTCTTGGTGAAGCTGTCGAAATCGCGTCCGCTGTAGAAGTCCCACTCGCGCGGCTGGTCGGCGCCGTAGAGCGCGGCCGCCTGCTGGAAGTAGAACGTGCCGTCCTTGTCGACATAGCTACTCGCCGGGGTGTCGGTGGTCGGGCTGAACGACTTCTTGGCGTCGACCGTGATGGTGTACGTCGCGTCCGGCGGCGCGGCGTCGGACGACACCGGTACCACCGTGGTCGCCGCCACGGCCAACGCCGCGGCGCCGAGAAGAGGCAGGGTCCGCATGACTCTCTCCCAAGGGTGACCCGCACCACAGTTGGCGGGGCGGTCGCCGATGTTATGAACGTTACTGCGCGTAAGTCAACGCGTTCGCTCAACTTCAAGCGTTGTTCATGCACTTTGTGCGCGGAAAGTCCAAGCGGTCCGCTACGGAAGTCCAAGGGATCAGTCGGGCACCAGCGGCGGGTCGTCGGGAGGCGGGATCCGCGAGCTCCAGCCGCCGGGGACGGCTTGGACGCGTGACTCGCGGAAGCGCCCGGGGGAGACCCCGACCCGGCGGGTGAAGAGCCTGCTGAAGTAGGCGGCGTCCTCGTAGCCGATCGCCTGCGCCACCTCCTGCACCGGCATCCGAGTGGTGGCCAGGAGTTCCTTCGCGCGGTTGAGGCGCAGCGTCAGCAGATGGTCCTTCAGCCCCGATTCGGTGCTCCGGCGCACGGCGGCGCGGAGTTCGGGCAGGGTCATGCCCCGGCGGGCCGCGATCTCGGCGACGCTGATCGGCAGCAGCGCGTCCCGCGCCAGCGCCGCCAGCAGAGACCCGCCGCTGTCGGCGCCCGCTCGCCGCAACGCCACCAGCAGGTGGTGCACGGCCGCCGAGGCGTCGACCTGGGCCAGCGGGCTGCCGCCGCGCGCACAGCGCACGATCCGGCTCACGATGTCGCGGACGACCTCGACGTCGCCCAGCGGCACCACCGGCGTCCCGGGCGTGACGTAGCCGAGTTCGACGTAGGCGTCCACGGCACTGCCGTCGAAGTCGACGAAGCACTCTTCCCAGCCTTGCCCGGGGTCGGGCGCGTAGTGGTGCCCGACCCCGGGGACGAGCCACAGCAGGGCGGGGGCGACGACCTCCTGCCGTTCCCCGCCCGCCACGGCGAACCAGCCGCGTCCCTTGGACACCACGACGGCCACGTAGTGATCGAGCACGCGCGGCCCGACGACGGGCAGGGCACCGTGCTGGAGCCCGACCCCGAGGCACACCAGACCCAGCCGTCGGTGCACGTCGGACGGCGTGAAGTACCGCATCCAGGTCCGGTAACCCATCCCCGCATCTTCGCGCAATCACCCCAGCGCGGCGTCGAGGGTGACCGCGGCGTCGATGAGCGCGAGGTGCGTGAAGGCCTGCGGGAAGTTGCCCAGCTGCTCGCCGCTCGGCGCGATCTCCTCGGCGTAGAGCCCGACGTGATTGGCGTAGGTCAGCATCTTCTCGAACGCCGCCCGCGCCTCGTCCAGCCTGCCCGCGCGGGTCAGCGCGTCGGCGTAAGCGAAGCTGCACAAGGAGAACGTGCCTTCCGAACCCGCGAGGCCGTCCGGGGACGCCGCCGGGTCGTACCGGTGTACCAGGCTGTCGGTGACCAGGTCCTGCCCGATCGCGTCGAGGGTGGAAAGCCACAGCGGGTCCCGCGACGGGAGGAAGCCGGTGCGGGGCATCCGCAGCAGCGACGCGTCCAGTTCGTCCCCGGTGTAGTGCTGGACGAACGCCTGCCGCGTCCGGTGCCAGCCCTGGTTCAGGATCTGGTCGTAGATGCTGTCCCGCTGCCACGTCCAGTCCTCGACCGGCGCGGGACGGCCGTGCGTGCTCGCCATCCGCAGGCCTCGGTCGAAGGCGACCCAGCTCATCAGCCGGCCGTAGGTGAACGACCGGCGCCCGCCCCTGGTCTCCCAGATGCCCTCTTCGGGCTGGTCCCAGTGTTCGCCGAGCCAGTCGAGCGCCGCGCGGACGGCGGTCCAGCCGCGATGAGGCAGCTCGAAGCCGGCCTGGTCGGCGGCGAAGACGCTGTCCAGCGCCTCACCGTAGATGTCCAGCTGCAACTGTCCCGCCGCGTCGTTCCCGATCCGGACCGGCGTCGACCCGCGATACCCGGACCAGTGCGAGAGGTCCTCCTCTCGGAGATCCGTCGTGCCGTCCACGCGGTAGAGCACGGCCAACGGCCCGCCCTCGGCGCGCTCGCGGCCGCCTTCGCGGATCCGGTCGCCCAGCCAGCCGCCGAAGCAGGCCGCCTCTTCGGTGAAACCGAGGGCCAGCAGCGCGGAGACCGAGAACGACGCGTCCCGCACCCAGGTGTAGCGGTAGTCCCAGTTCCGTTCCCCGCCGAGTTCCTCCGGCAGGCCGAGGGTGGGCGCGGCGACCAGCCCGCCGGTCGGCCGGTAGGTGAGCAGCTTCAAGGTGATCGCCGAGCGGGCCACGACCTCCCGCCAGCGTCCGCGATAGGTGGAGCGGGCCAGCCACGAACGCCACCAGCCCACCGTGTCGTCGAACAGGTCGGTGAACTCGCCGAGCCGGATCTCGCGCGGCGGTTCCGCGGTGTCCGTCTCGAGTACGACACCGCGGACCTGGCCCGCCGTCAGGCCGATCCGCAGGTGCACGTCGTTCCCTTCGATCCGCGGCTCGGCGAGGTGCTCGTCCTCGGGCTCGCGGACCGGGTGCAGCGTCAGGGAAACCTCACTCGACACGAAGACGGCGCCGTGTCCGAAGAGGATCGCCTCGTGCGGACGGCGGCCGTAGTCGAAGCGGGGCGCGACCACCATGTCGAAGGTGATCTTCCCGCGGACACAGCGCACCAGGCGGGCGATCCGGTGCTTGGCGGTCGCGGCGCCGTCGGCGGGTGGCATGAAGTCGACCACCTCGCCGATCCCGTCCGCTCCGGAGAACCGGGTGATCAGGACCGCGGTCTCCGGGTAGTACATCTGCCTGCTGGTGTACGGCCCGGTGGGGTGGACGCTGAACCGGCCGCCGTGGTCGTCGTCGAGCAGCGCGCCGAAGATCGACGGTGAATCGAAGCGTGGGCTGCAAAACCAGTCGATCGAGCCGCCGGTGGTGACCAGCGCGGCGGTCTGCAGGTCGCCGATCATGCCGTGATCGGCGATCGCGGTTTCGGGCATGGCGCCTCCTCGGGCGTCGGTGTGCGGTCGGAGATCACCGTCGTCGCGGCGGGCGATCAGTGCCTCATCCACCCGGGGTGAGGTGGCCGGGGTGCCGCGCACGACACCGTGTGCGGCACCCGAGAAGGAAGGCCACGCCGATGCTCGTCCCGCCCTTGGCCCTCGCCCAGTTCGTCGCCAGTTACGCCGCGACGACGATGACCGTGGCCGTCAGCGTGATCGCGACGGACCTCGGCACGACGGTGCTCGGTGTCCAGACCGCGATCACGCTGTTCACCCTCACCATGGCTTCGCTGATGGTGCCCGGCAGCAAGCTGACCGACTTCCTCGGCCGCAAAAGATGTTTCCTCCTCGGCCTCCTCGTCTACGGTGTGGGCGCGCTGCTCGCGTCGGCCGCCCAGGGGACGGTGACGTTGATACTGGGGTACTCCCTGTTGCAGGGCATCGGATCCGCGCTGATGATCCCGCCGATCTACATCCTGGTCACCGTCACCAGTTCCGACGTCGCGACCAGGGCCCGCCGGTTCGGCGTGGTCAGCGGCGCGGGCGCGCTCGGGGCGGCCGCCGGGCCGCTCATCGGCGGGCTGATCACGACCTGGCTGGGATGGCGGGCCTCGTTTCTCCTGCAGGTGGTCATCGTCGGTCTGGTCGTCGTGCTGGCTCTGCGGCTCGTGGAGCCGCCGGAAGTACCGGCCAGGACCCGGTTCGACGTCGTCGGCGCGGTGCTTTCGGCGGCGGGCCTGTTCTTCGTCGTGGTCGGGATACTCCAGATGGGCACGTCACTGTTCTGGGTTTTCGCCGGAGTCGGCGTCGCTATCCTGTACGCGTTCTTCGCGCACATCCGTACGCGGGAACGGAAGGGGCACGAACCGCTGGTGTCCCCGGCGCTCTTTCGCGACCGCACCACCCGCCTGGGCCTGGCCACCCAGCACGTGCAGTGGCTCGTGCTCCAGGGTTCGTTCTTCGTGATCGCCGTGTTCCTGCAACAGGTCCGCGGCTACGACGCCATCCATACCGGGCTGATGCTGACGCCCGCGACGGTCGGCATCCTCGCCTCCTCGGCGGCCGCGGGACGGATGGCGCGGCGGCACTCACAGCGTCGCCTGATCCGCGGCGGTTTCGTGGTCGCCATCGCCGGGCTGGTGCTCGTGCTGCTGCTGGTGCGGGCGGATTCGGGGGTGGCGAGCGCCGTGCCGGGGCTGTTCCTGCTGGGCGCGGGCGTCGGCATCATGCTGACAGCGTCGGTGAACCTGGTCCAGTCGCGCAGCCCGGACGCGGCCCAGGGCGACATCTCGGGGGTCTCGCGCAGTGTGTCCAACCTCGGGTCTTCGGTGGGGACGGCGCTGGCCGGTTCCGTGCTGGCCGGGGTGACGCGCCCCGGCGGGACGTCCTTCGCGCTGGCGCTCGCCACGTTGACGCTGGTCGCGGTGGTGGGGCTGATCGCCGCCCTGCTGATCCCGAAACCGCTCCCGCAAGCGCGGTGAACCGTCCGATGTGGACGAACGACGGTGCCGCACGGCGGTCACGATCAGCCGCAGGGCGACGCTCAGCACCATCAGGTTCGCCACCATCTGGATCGTCACCAGGATCCGTGCGGCCGCCGAAACCGGCACTATGTCGCCGAAACCGACCGTGGTGAACATCGTGACCGTGAAGTACAGGGCGTCCGTCCTGGACAGACCGGTGTCGAACGACCCCGGCCGGTCCTGGCCGAGGATGTAGTAGACGTCGGCGAACAGGAGCAGGAACAGCGGCACGATCAGGGCCAGCGCCCGGATTCCCTGCAAGGCGGGGAACGGCGAGCGGAGGATCATCCGCACCTCGCCGACGACGAGCAGGGCCACGACGGCGAGGCCGCAGGCGAAGGCGGCCACGGTCCAGGCGTGCAGCCCCTGATCGACGGGTAGCAGGTAGTACAGGCACAGCAGCACGGTGACGGTGAGCAGTGGCCGCAGGACCGCCAGGTGGAAGAACCGCCAACCGGCCGCCGCGGTCAAGACGAGAGCGCCTTCCGCTTGAGCGCCTGGAATTCCTCCTCGTCGATGACGCCTTGGTCCAGCAGCCGCTTCGCCTCGGCGATCTGCTCCGCCGGGCTTTGGTCCGTTGTGGACGAATACCGCGAATGTCTTCCCTGGGTGCCGAGGTAGAGCAGGACACCGACGAACGGCAGCACGAACACCAGTACCGTCCAGCCCGCCTTCGCCCAGCCGGACACGGCAGGCCTGCGGTAGAGGTCGGTCAGGACCAGGAACAGCAACCAGAACCAGGCGATCCAGCAGAAGAACACCAGCATCGTCCACATCAGTTCGGAGAACGGGTACTCCGCGTTCGCCATGGCCATGATCTCTCCTCACACCGGATCGGACGTTTCCGTTCAACTCGACCGGATCCGGGCCCCGCTCGCCTCACCCGAGCCGGGTGAGGCGAGCAGGGGTCAACTCGTGAAATCACCGACCTCGGTGTCCAGCAGGCCACGCCGGAGCGCGGTCGCCACGGCGTCGCGCCTGCTGCGGACGTCGAGTTTCGCGTAGATGCCGCGGACATGGGTCTTGACGGTGTTCGGCGAGACGGTCAGGTCCTGGGCGATCTCGTCGATCGACCGCTGGGTGGGCAGCAGGCGCAGCACGTTGCGTTCCCGTTCGGTCAGCGGCGCGGGCATCGGCGGGGTGCGCAGTTCGCGGCGCTGGGCGAGCACCCGTCCGGCGAACCGCTCACCGGTGCCCAGTTTGCCGAGCCGCGCGGTCAGGAACGTGATGACGTCGGAAGGCGCGAACACGAACGGGAACCGGACGTCACCGGGTTCGGCGGCGCGCAAGGCGTCGTCCAGGGACCGTACCGCCCGTTCCCGTGCCCCGGCCGCCAGCGCCGCCCGCACACCGATCAGCGACGCTTCGATCCCCGCCCACGGCAACAGCATCGGCGCGTCCTCTTCCGACAGTGAGCGCAGCACGGAACTCGCCGCGCCCTGCCTGCCGAGCCGCAGCTGGGTCCTGGCCCGCATCAGCAGCAGCTCGCCCGAACCGGCGATGATCGGCTGGGCCCAGCGGAAGGCCTCCCTCGCCTGGTCCGCCGCGCCGAGCCGCAGCGCCGCACGGTGCTCCAGCACGGCGCACCACGCCGCGTGTTCGGCGGAGAAGCTCCGCCCGGTACCGAGACGCGTGCGCGCCCGGCGCATCCTCCGCAGTCCCGAATGCCAGCCGCCGAGCTCGAATTCGGCCGCGCCGCGCAGTGTTTCGGCGATCAGGCCCAGGCTCCGGGCCGTCCTCGCCGGCGCGTCACCCAGCATCCGCCCGATCTGCTTCGTGTGTTCGGCACACTCGGCGGCCTCACCTCGCAGCAAGGAAGCGAACGCGAGCTGTTCCGACACCTGGGCGCCTTCGAGCGAGCGATGGGGATCGTGCGCCGCGTGCCGGGCCTGGACCCGCTGGGCCAGCTCGTCCATCTCCCGGTAGTCGCCATCGGATCCGGCGAGGGAGCTCAAGGTGACGAGGCACTGGTTCACCAGGAACTGGTGGTTCACGCCCTCGGCGGCGTCGGCGACGTGGGCCAGTGCCGTCCGTGCCGAGCCCCGATCGCGGCGGGCGGTCAAGGTGGCGACCCGATGCAGGGTCGCCAACCCGCTGAGCGTGGTGTCCGCCGCCAGCTGTCCGTCGATCTGCTCGGCCGCGCGGACGGCCTGCGCCGGACCGCGATCGACCTGAGCGAGCCGGGACCGCACCAGCTGCCGCAGCACGGTCAGCTCCGCCTCCGGATCGGCAGGCCAGGCCGCGTCCGCGCAACTCAGCTGTGTCTCGGCCGACGACGGTTCGCCTCGTTCCAGATGCAGCGCGGCCGAGATCAGCGCCAGCAGAGGAGAGGTCACGGCCCGCCGATCGCCGAGGACGGCGAGCGCGAGCCGCAGCACGTTGTGCTCGCCGGCGAGGAAGAGCACCACCGCGTGACGGCGCAACAGTTCGCCGACGCGGGTGGTGTTCCCCGAGCGGACGCTGTGCAGCAACGCGGGAGCGGGCCGGTCGTGTTCGGCGAACCAGCGCGCGGCCGCCGCGTGCAGGCTCCTCGTTCGCTCCGGTGCCCGGCGCAGCAACTCGGCCCGCAGGTAGGTCCGCAGCAGGGGCGGCAGCCGGTGCCGCGCGGGGATTCCGACGGAGTGGACCACCTGCCCGGCCGGTTCGCCGAGTTCGCGGAGCATCGCTTCCGCGTCCGGCCGGTCGGACAGGGCGGCCGACAGTCCCGCCGGGACTTCGTCGCAGATGCTGATCGCGCGCAGCAGGTCCCGCTGGGGCACGGTCAGCGGCGCGAGTACCTCGTCGGTCAGGTAATCGAGTACCGCCCGGTCCCGTCCGGCGAGAAAATCGGCGAGATTTCCTTGCCGGGCGGCGGAAGCTGCGGCCAGCCGCAGCCCGGCCGGCCAGCCTCCCGTCCTGGCCACGAGCAGATCGACCTGATGCGGCGGGACACCCGGCTCGGTGGTCCCGACGAGTGTTCCGGCCTCCTCCGGCGAGAAACGCAGGAGGTTCACCCCCACTTCGAGAAGCCTGCCCGCGACGCGGGCGCGTACCAACGGCAGCGGCGGTTCGCGGCGGCTCGAGATCACCAGGCGCAGTCCTGACGGCTGATGCCGCAGGAGCGTCTGAAGTCCGCGCCAGGTGCCCGCGTCGGTGATCTCCTGGGCACCGTCCAAGACGAGCAGTACGGGTTCGTCCAGCGCGTCCAGCGCGTCGGCGATCGTGGCCAGGAAGGCGAGATCCGCGCCCGGGGCGGCGGGAACCGCGAGCGACCGTACCGGGTTTCCCGCCGGGACCGCGGCACAGCCGCTGAACGCTTCGAGGACCGCGGACCAGAAGAGACGGTCGTCGTTGTCCTCCGCGTCGGCGGAAACCCAGGCGACGGCGCCGCGGTGGCCGCTCGCCCAGTCGGCGAGCAGCACCGTCTTGCCGTAACCCGCGGGCGCCCCGACGAAGACCATGGCCTGCTCCGCCCCGTCGTCGAGCGCGGTGAGCAAACGCGGTCGCGAAACGAGATCGACAGGAGGAACGGGGATGGTCACCTTTGTCCTCGGGACTCGTCTTCGCGGCGAAATGTCGTGGTTCTTCATGCGCCAGCCTCCTTTGCGGCCATTTTCACATCGTCCCGGCGGATCCTGCCATGCAATTCGGTCGTCTCACCCGCGCTGGGCGAGGAAAAGGTCAGGACTACCCAGAATCGTGTGGCTCGTGAAGGCCCGTGGAGATTACTGGAGAAAACAGAAAGGCCGGAAACGGCCGACGTCGGTATTCATCGCGACGCAGTTCTTCTGGATCGGTCCCGTCGAGTTCGTGATGCTCGACGTCTTGCGGACCGGCCGCGTCGGAGCCGAGGCGGTGGTGTTCTCACTCGCCGTCCTGCTTGCCGCCCTGACCTCGGTGACCTCGATCCGGCTCGCCGCCAGGGCGGGTCTCGACCTGTTCGCGAGGCTGGTGTTCCTGCCGTCGAACACGTGGTCTTCGATCATTTCGGCGGTCGATCTGGCGATGCTCGCGGCGGCGTGGTTCATGGCCGGACGGGCGGGAAGGGGAAAGGGTAACCGATGAGTCCGCTGATTCCGGTCCAGCGTGGACCGTTGGCCGGAGTGAATTACGTCTTCCGGGGCAGTGGTCGAATCCCCGAACAGGCGAACGGGGTGGTGGACGATATCCGGGGAATGCTCGTCGTCCCGGTCGGTGACGAGATGATCGTCTTCGGCACGTTGACCGATCAAGGAAGCATTTCCCGCATTCTGCGGGCGCTCGAGGCGCTCGGGATGCGGGTGGACTCGGTGCACCGGGTCCGGGAACTCCCTCAATACGCGACCATTCGATAACGGGTTCCGGCCCTGTTCCGGCCCTGTCCGTGAAGGCCTCCTTGAGGGACCCAGAAGTCCCTCAAGGAGGCCTTCACGGACTCGCGTGACGCGGGATCAGAGCCGTTCGGGGAGCGGGGACTCGCCGAACGCGGTCCGCAGCCGCGCCTCTTCCTCGTCGGACAGGTTGGTGGTCACCAGGGTGGCGCCGGTCTCCTTGAACGGCTCGGCGACCCGGTCCAGCACGGCGCCGTCCGCCATCACGAACAGCGCGGAAGTGCCCGGCGTGACTCGCGCCCGGACGGTGGCGATGAAGTCTTCGTCGATGCCGACATGGGAAAGCGAGCCGGTCAGCGCCCCGATCGCGGCGCCGACCGCCATCCCCAGCAGGGGCACCAGGAAGATCAGGCCGAACAGGAACCCCCAGAACCCGCCGCCCAGCGCACCGGCGCCGGTCAACGAGCCGAGGTCCTTCGTCTTCGGCTTCTTCCGGTCTTCCGGCCAGGTGACATAGGCGGCGTCGGCGATCGAGATGAGCTGTTGCTTCTGCATTCGTTCCAGCAGCGCGAGCGCGTTTTCGGCGCCGTCGGCGGTGGGAAAGGCCCATACGGTCAGCGAACTCATGGTGCGGTCCTCCTCGGTCGGCGAAGCGGGGGTGTCCGAGCGGCACTGTGCCCGGGACGCCGCCACCCCGCATCGCCCGCGCCGTGTGGGGCGGAAACCCCTCCGGCCAGGCCTGATCTCACCTGACGCGGGCGAGGCCCCTGTCCCGGTGAACGCACCATGATCGCCCCAGTCCGCAGCCTCTCCTCCCGAAAAGAGGGACCATGAGCGAAAGAGCGCATCACTGGACCACCACGGCCGGGACCGGGCCGCCGCCGGATCGGCCGGACCCGGGCGTCTCCCGGTCCCGCCGGTCCGGCTGGATCTGGTTCGCCGGATCGATCACCGTCATGGCGGGTCTGTTCACCGCGGTGGAGGGGCTGGTCGCGCTGTTCGACCAGACCTATTACCTGATCGGCCCGTCGGGGTTGCTCGTGTTCGACCTCGGCGCCTGGGGGTGGATCCACCTGATCGTCGGGGCATTGGCCGTGCTCGCGGGGAGCGCGTTGTTCACAGGTGCGCCTTGGGCCCGCATCATCACTGTCGTACTCGCCGGGTTCAACGCGCTGGGGCAACTGGTGTTCCTGTCCGCGTACCCGATATGGGGTGTGGTGGTGATCGCCCTGGACGTCCTGGTGATCTGGGCGGTGCTCGTGCACGGGGACGAGGCCTCACACGAGATCTGGTGACCCGTAGGCCATACCGCTGATCAGTACAGTCGTGGCCTCCGCGGAACAGGGGGCGCGATCCTTCGAACGATCGAGAGGTTGACTTGCCCGCTCGAACGACATCGCGGTCCTGGCGGATTCCCGGAGCCAAGGTGACAGTGCCGCGGGTACCGGGCATCTTCGTCCCGCGTTCCCGGCTCATGACCCTGTTCGACCACGTCACCACCCGGCCGGTGACCGTGCTCCGGGCCCCGGCCGGATCCGGGAAGACCACGGCGCTGGCCGGATGGGCCCGCGACCGGCGGGACGTCGCCTGGGTTTCGCTCGACGGCGACGACAACGACGAACGCCGTCTGTGGGCGGCGATCCTCTTCGCGTTGCGCCGGAGTCCACAGCTGCCGGAAGACGGTTCGATGTTCCGGCTGGAACCACCCGGGCCCGGGAGACGCACCGAGTTCCTCGCGGATCTCGGCGACGCGTTCGCCGGATTGCGAGAACCGGTGTTCCTCGTCCTGGACGACGTCCAGGAAATCTCCCGTCCCGAGCCGGTGGAAGCGCTCGCCGCGCTGGCCCGGCACCAGCCGCCGATGCTGCGGCTGGTGCTGGCCACCCGGGTCGAGCCGAAACTCCGGCTCGCCCGGCTGGAGGTCGAAGGCACGCTCTCCCGCCTCGGCGCCGCCGAACTCCGGTTCAGCGTCGAGGAGACGGCGAGCCTGTTCCGCGCCGCCGGGGCCACGGTGAGCGAAGACCGTGTCCGCGAACTCACCGAGCGCACGTCGGGCTGGGCCGCCGCGCACGGCTGGGCCGCGGTCTCGGTGCGCGGGGCCGAGGACGCGGACGAACTCGTCGCTGATGTCGGGGGCGACGAGCTCGCCGTGGCCCGGTTCTTCGCCGAGGAGGTGCTCTCTCGGCTGCCTTCGGCGACGTCGGATCTTTTGCTCAGCATCAGTGTCTGCGACACGGTGAGCGCGACGCTCGCGGCCCGTCTGTCGGGATCGCCGGACGCCGGGGTGACACTGGACGAGCTGGAGCACGACACCGGGCTGGTCGTGCGCACCACGGCCGACACCTACCGCATTCCCACTCTGTTGCGCGGTTTCCTCCAGGCGGAGCTGGCCCGGCGGTCCCCCGCGCGGGTACGGCGGCTGCAAGGGATCGCCGCTCGCTGGTACGCCGGGGAAGGACGGTTCGGGGAAGCCCTGACGCACGCCGTCGCGGGCCGCGACCGCCAACGCGTCCTGCGCCTGGTCCGGGACCACGCGGTGCGCCAGGTGCTGGCAGGAGACGGGGAACTCGTCCGGGGAGCGCTCGCCTATCTGGGCGCGGGGGCGCTGACGGCGAGCCCGCGGCTCCGGCTGGCGTCCGCACTGGACCACGTCCAGCGCGGGGAGTTCACCGCCGCCGCCACCGATCTCGGGGACGACGGCCTGCGCCTGCTGGCCGTGCCCCATCTCGCGCTGGTGACGGGCAGCCGCCCGCCCGAGAGCGCGGTGCCCCCGGTGGCGCGATCCCCGGAGACCGTCGCCTGGGACAAGCTCGATCTGGTTTGGCAGTCCCTGTACCGGGGCGCCCGCCGCCACGCCGTCACTCGCGCCGAAGAGGCGCTGCGCGTGGCACATGGAGAACGTCTCGAACATCTCGTGCTGCACAGCAGACTCGCGCTCGCCGTCGCGACCGCGCTTCTCGGCGACCACACGGCGATGCGACGGGCGTGCATCGGAGCGCTCGCCGTCGCGAGACGGCACGGATGGCGCCGCTCTCCCGGCGTCGCCGAATGCCATCTGATGCTGGCCTACGACGACTTGATGCGGTTCGAGCCGGTGGCGGCGGCCGGCGAGCTGGCGCAGGCCCCGCGAGCGGAGGTACCCGGCTCCACACCGGTTCTCGGACCGCTCCGTGGCTTCTTCGAGGGCATGGTCCGGTTCGACGCCGGTGACCGGGCGGCCGGTTCGCAGGCCATGCGAGTGGCGCGGCGCCGGCTCGTGGACCTCGAACTGCCCCGCGAGCTCACGGCGATCTGCACGGTGGCGGAGCACCACGCGGCGCTCGTGGGCGGCGAAGGCCTGCACGCGGCGGAGGTGTTCGCCTGGGCGCAGGAAAGACTGCCGGGCAGCGCGGAGCTGGCCCTGCTCCAGATCCGCGCCCACCTCGCCGTCGAAGACACCGATCTGGCCGAGAAGGTCCTGCGTGCCACCGAGTCCGCACCCGCGCTGCTGCCGGCCACGCCGGTGGACACCTGCCTGGCGGAGACCGCGCTCGCGTTGCGTTCCCACCGGCGGACCCTGGCGCTGCACGCCCTGGACCGCGCGCTCATTCTCGCCCGGCCCCACCGGCTGGTGCGCCCGTTCGCGCTCGCCGAGCCGCGGGTCAGGAATCTCTTGATCGACCATTCGGGCGGTTTCGGCTCGCTGGACGGCTTCGCCCAGTCCGTCCGCGGAAGACTCGTCCCGGACACCTCGTCCAGCGAGCTGACCGACCGCGAGCAGGTCGTGCTGCGGAGGCTGCCGTCGCAGCGCTCGCTGGACGAGATCGCGTCCGATCTCACGGTCTCGGTCAACACGGTCAAGACCCACGTCCGGTCCATCTACGGCAAGCTCGGAGTGAACAACCGCCGGTCGGCCGTGGTGGTCGCACGCCACCACGGCCTGACCTGAGCGGCCGGTCACCCCGACCTCCGGTCCGGCGTGCACAGCAGCGCCTCCGCCCAACGGGCACGGGGATCGACGTCGATGAGCAGCGCCTTCGCCAGCAGAGTCGCCGGAACGGCCAGGACCGCGCCGAGGGGACCGAGCAGCCACGTCCAGAACACGAGCGCCAGTACGGTGACCAAAGTGGACAGTCCGACCGACTCCGCCACGAACTTGGGCTGGATCAACGACTGCACCACGAAGTTCAGCACGATGTACACGGCGATCGTGACGAGCATGGTCCGCCAGCCGCCGTCGAGCAGCGCGATGAGCGCGGGCGGGATCACCCCGATCACGAAGCCCACGCTGGGCACGTAGTTGGTGACGAAGGACAGCAGGCCCCACAGCACGGCGGCCGGAATGCCGAGCAGGGCGAGCGCGACGGTGTCGAGCGCCGCCACCGCCCCGCCGAACACCGTCGTCACGACCAGATAGCGCCGGGTGCCGAAGGCGAACCGCTTCAACGACGCGCTGATCCACGGCCGGTCGCGCGCGATCCGGCCCAGCCGCTGACCCGCCCACGCCGATTCGGTGCTCAGGAACAACATCAGCGCCAGCAGGAAGGCCAGGTTCGTGACCAGCCCGCCGACCCCGGCGAGCAGGGAACCGGCGAAACCGACCAGCTTCCCGGCGTCCACAGAGGACAGAACTTCGCGCAGCTGCTGATCGCCGACCCCGAAGCGACCGAGGAACGCCATCCCGTTCCGGAGGAGTTCGTCGGCCTGCCCGGCGTAACGGGGGAGCAGGGCCGACAGTTGCGCGAGGGACACCACGACCACCAGGAACAGCAGGAGCAACGCGGCGTAGACCGTGACGACCAGCACGGCGACCGTGAGCCAGCGGGGCAAACCCTTGCGGCGCAGCCAAGTGCGCACCGGGTCGAGGGTGATCACGATGACGAGGGCGAGGAACACCGGCCCGACGAGCCAGGCGACCGCGTACAACCCGGCCAGCACGATGACCACGGCCGCGGACCCCAGCAGCACCACCAGCGCGCGAGGCAGCGCCTCGCCGGAGTCCCGCGGTCTCAAGGGCGAGGGGAACTTGTCGAGCGACATGCGCACCATGCGGCATCCTCCGGAGACGGTCTGGTTCCTCCACCGTGGCAGGCCCGCGCCGCCGGAAGGTCACCCGGTACGGGCGAAAGCGGCGACCCCCGCCCGACGCCTCTCCGCCGCCGCGATAACGACGTCCCCCAAGAATCGTGACCTGAAAAAAGGGGATTCCGTCCACTTCGCCGCTTGATCACGGCGAATTTCTCAGCCGCGCGTAAAGTCCGTGCACGCCCGCCGGAGTTTCGGTATACGTGGAAGGAAGAGCGCTGCCGGGGAGGACGGCACGGCGCTTTGATCAAGGGGGATTCATTTGATGTTCGAAGCACGTATTGTCGCTGATCACGTGAGCCCGTTCGCCAAGCCGAAGATCAGAATCCTGTTCTACACGGATTTTGTCGGCTTCAGCGGTAACAATGGTTTCGCGCTTGGCATTCTTCGTGATCTCGTCCTGGCGAATCAGCCTTTCTTCGCCGAGTTCGAGATCGATCTGATCAATCGGCACGATGGCGGGCATGCCGCCAAAAAACTGACTCCCGAGGTACTGGGCAGATACGAGCAGGTGTGGTTCTTCGGTCTGTTGCAGTCCAACATGCCGGGAGAGCCGGAGAACGAACTCGTGGACGCGGAGGTCGCGGCGCTGCGGTCCTGGATGGACGCCGGCGGCGGTGTGCTCATCACCGGCGACCACTCCAACCCGCGTCCGCCGGGAGCGGATCCGTCGCTGCCCGACTACCTGAACCTGGGGCGGGCGCTGGGACACCGGGTCCCGCGCGCGGGTGAGCTGCGAGTGTGGAACGACCGGCCGGACGCGAGCATCGAGTTCAGCCACAACACCCACACGCCGGACCCGTGGGGCAGCGACATCAACAACCCGATCCCGAACGACCTCGACCCGTACCCGCAGGAGCTGATCCTGCGGAAGCGGTTCGGCAGGCCGCACGCGTTGTTCCAGGGCAGGCGGGGCCCGATCACCGTGTTCCCGGACCACATGCACGAGGGGCAGCTGCTCATTCCCGCGCAGTTCCCGACGGACGTGTGGCCCGCCGGGCGCCTCGGCCAGCCGAAGCCCGAGATCGTCGCGCAGGGCACGGACAAGCGCAACGGCCAGGTCTACGGCGTGTCCACTGTGTACGACGGCGCCGCGGCCGGTGTCGGGCGGATCGTCGCGGACGCCACCTGGCACCACTACTTCGACATCAACCTGTGGGGTTTCGAAAAGGGCGGCGAGGTTCTCGACCGCCTCACCGAGTACTACGTGAACCTCACGCTCTGGTTGACGCCGAGGCGCGTCAAGCTGGACGTGAACGCTCAGCTGCTGCACTGGCTTTCGAGCAACATGAGTCTCCGCGCGGTGTTGCCGGAAGGATTCCGGGTGCCGGGGCTCACCGCGGCGGGCCTGGTCCGCGAGGTCGGCGGGCAGGCGGTGCTGGACGACCTCGTCTGGCCGCTGGAAGGAACGCCCGGAGTGCCGGAGGAGCTGCTGCTCGGTGCTCTCGTCAAGGAGTCGGTCGCCGCGCTGAGCGGCGGGGACGTCGAGGCGTTCGACACCGCGAGCGTCTTCGAACGGGGCCTGCGGGCCGGGGCTGAAGAGTACGCCGCCGAGCTGCGAGCAGCGCTCGGCGACGTCGAAGGCCTGGGGGAGCTCATTTCGCAGGGGATTCGCTGACCGTTCGAGGGTGAGTGGCGACCTCGCTCGCCCGAGGTCCGTGAAGGCCTCCTTGAGGGACTCTGGGTCCCTCAAGGAGGCCTTCACGGACCGGACCGGCGATCTGCCACTCACGACCAGACCACCCGGCCGGGTCACACGATCGAGGCATCGCGCCGGGCGCGCGGTCTTCCGTGGGTACTCCTCAGAAAACGGAGGAGGCAACGATGCCCGACAACGAGCTTCCGGGTTTCCTGATCATCGGCCTGGTCTTCGTCGTGGCCGACGGCCAGATCCTGTATCGCGGCGCCAAGCGTTACCTGAACGGGCCGGACGGCCGTGCGGGCGGCGGATCCGTGGCCTGGATGGTGGTGACGGTCTTCCACCTGGCCGCGATCGGGCTGCTGGCGCTGCTGGCGGTCGTGGCCCCGGACTGGTCCGGTTCGACCGCCGCGTTCGTGGGCAGGCTGGGCGTGTTCCTGCTGCTCATGGCGGTGGCCCACGTGCTCACCCTGTCGGTGCTCGCCCGCCGTCGTGAGGATCGCGTGGTCGAGACCCGCTATCGCGAGCGCGAGACCGGCCGGGCCGACGTCGCCGGGCAGCCGACGGTCACGCCGGTGCCGGGGCAGGAGGGGCGGACCCCGAGGGTGAGCCCGGATCTCGGGAGCCAGGGTCCTTATCAGGCCTGAGGCCGAGCGCGAGCTGGAGCTGGCGTGCCCACCAGCGCACCTGAGGACCCGGATCGTCAGCCTCGTCGCCCGTGAGCCCGGCGCTGCGCCGGAAGGCGCTTCCGTACAGGGACTCCGTCGCCATCGCCTGGTGCAGGGCCGCGACGGCGAGCCGGGTGTCCTCGAGGGAAGCGCCGAGAGGACGGAGGCGGTGCAGGGCGTCGACGACCGGGTCGAGCATGCCGCTGCCCGGATCGCGCCAGCCCGCCGCGTGCAGCGCCACCGCGAGTTCGCCGTATCCGTGCTGGTAGAGGGCGTGAAGAGCCTCGGTGAACGCCAGCAGATCGGCGTCGTGGCCCAGCCATCCCGCGAGAAGGTCCCTTAGCGCGTCCCGGAGACGGCGGCCGCCGTGCCGGAGGAGTTCGGCGAGCAGCTTCTCGCGGTTGCCGAAATGATGGGCGACGCCGGCGTCGGTCATGCCCACCCGGGTGGCCACCGCGCGCATCTGGACGGCCGCGACACCGGCCTCGGCGAGCAGCGAAGCGGCCGCGTCGAGGATCTGCCGCCGGGCCTCTTCCGGTGTCCGTCGTGTTCGGGGTGGCGTCACGGACCGCATCGTACCTTGATTGGCCAAGGTAATCCGGCTACCTTGAGAGGCCAAGGTAACTGGGAGGACACGATGACGGAAATCAGCCTCGACCTGGGCGAAGTCACCTTGCGCGGCACGGTGGCCGGAGCCGGTCCGACGGTCTTGCTGCTCCACGCGGGCGGGGAACGGCGCGGGGTGTGGTCTCCGGTCGCCGCGGTGCTGGCTCGGCGCGGCCTCCGCTCGGTGGCGTTCGACCTGCGCGGACACGGGGAGAGTTCCGGCCGCGCGGCCACGCTGCGGGCGCTGGCCGACGACGTGGCCGAGATGATCCGGCGCCAACCGGCGCCGCTGGTCCTCGTGGGCGCTTCGATCGGCGGGCTGGCCGGCCTCGCCGCCCTCGCGGATCCCGCGATCGCGGATCTCGTGGCCGGGCTCGTGCTCGTCGACGTCGTCCCCGACCTCGCCCCGGGCCGGGTGCGTTCGTGGCTCGATTTCCATGGCCTCCGAGACCGCCATGCCCTGATCGTGGAGGACGTCCTCGGCTCGGGTTCCGCCCTCTTCGCGACCGCCGGCGCCTTGGACCTGCCCATTCTCGTGGTGCAAGGCGGGCCGGGATCGCCGCTCGGCGAGTCCGACGTGCTGCGGTTTCGCGCGGCGAATCGTCATGTCACCGTGGCCCGGGTCCCGGCGGCGGGGCACCTCGTGGCGCGGGACGCGCCGGACGAACTCGCGGACCTCGTGTCGGCGCACGCCCGCGCCTGGCTGAAGGCGGAATCGAAACCGGCCGAATACGCGGAGTGAATAGTGGCGGCAATTCCTTTCTTTTCGCCACGGACGGGACTCGATCCGGATAGCGTGAGCCGCGTCGCATCCCCGGTCCGGGGGCTGAGATGTCGATCACCAGATGGCGCGTCTTCGTGACACCCGTCACGGGCCGGTTTCGATCCGGCGGCCGGGCGGGCAAGATCGGGTGGCGGGAGCCCGGGGAGCTGGTGGGGAGCCTGGTCCGGCCCTGTGGAGCAGGGGCTCACCACGGACGATCGACACGCCGTGCACACGCCGCTACCAAGCGGTAACATATTGTCGGCGCCTCGAAAACCCCATCCGAGCCGGGAATATCGCGCTGCCTACAATGTCCGGCATGACCTACAGCGAACCAGCGCGATCAGCTGCCCCCAGCACCGGATCGCTGGCGTCCGCGTCCTCCTCGGCCGTCTTGGCGAGGGGAATCACCATTTATGGTTGTGGACAGGACGAGGCCGCCTTGTTCCGCGAGATGGCGCCTCGTTTCGGCATCACGCCGACAATCGCTGAAGAACCGGTATCCGAGGCCACCATCGAACTGGCGGTCGGAAATCGCTGCATCAGTATCGGTCACAAGACACCGATCACGAACTCCATTCTTCTCGCGCTGAGCAAGATCGGCGTCGAGTACATCTCCACCCGGAGCATCGGCTTCAATCACATCGACGTCGACTACGCGGCGAGCGTCGGCATCACCGTCGGCAACGTCGCCTACTCGCCCGACAGCGTCGCGGACTTCACGCTGATGCTGATGCTGATGGCGGTGCGCGACGCCAAATCCATCATCCGCCGCACCGACGAGCACGACTACCGGCTGAACGAGGTGCGCGGGAAAGAGCTGCGCGATCTGACCGTCGGAGTGGTCGGAACAGGGCGGATCGGGGTCGCGGTGCTGGACCGGCTGCGCGGTTTCGGGTGCAAGGTGCTGGCCTACGACACCGTCCTGACCGCCTCGGCCGACTACGTCCCGCTCGACGAACTGCTCCAGGAGAGCGACATCGTGTCGCTGCATGTGCCGCTCACCACGGAGACCTACCATCTGCTCGATCAGCGGGCCATCGAGCTGATGAAGCACGGCGCGTACATCATCAACACCGGACGTGGTCCGCTTATCGAGACCGAGGCCCTCATTGAGGCCCTGGAAAGCGGGAAATTGGGTGGCGCGGCGCTGGACGTCCTCGAAGGTGAGGAAGGGATATTCTACGCCGACTGCCGGAACAAGGCCATCGACGGCAAGCCGCTGCTGCGGCTGCAGAATCTGCCGAACGTGATCGTCAGTCCGCATACCGCCTATTACACCGACCACGCGCTGAGTGACACTGTTGAAAACAGCATCATCAATTGTCTCCAATTCGAAAGCGGGAAGTAGCATGGGTAGGCTGAAAATCGGAATTCTGTTCGGCGGGCTTTCCGAAGAGCATCCTATCTCCATCAAGTCGGCGAGCGAGGTCGCGAAGAACCTCGACCTCGAAAAGTACGAGCCGTACTACATCGGGATCACGCAGAGTGGTTCCTGGCTGCTGTGCGACGGTCCCTCCGCCGACTGGGAGCAGACCGCGAACCCCCGCCCCGCCGTCCTGTCCCCGGACCGCGGCGTGCACGGCCTGCTGGTCCTCGACGAGGGCAAGTACGAGACGATCGCCCTCGACGTGGTGCTGCCGGTCCTGCACGGCAAGTTCGGTGAAGACGGCACGGTGCAGGGCCTGCTGGAGTTCTCCGGCATCCCCTACGTCGGCTGCGACCTCCCGAGCTCGGTCATGTGCATCGACAAGTCGCTCACCTACTCCGTCGTCCGCAGCGCGGGCATCGCGACGCCGAACTTCCACATCGTCACGGCGGACAACGACATCGACGCCGACGAGCTCACGTACCCCGTCTTCGTGAAGCCGGCCCGTTCGGGTTCGTCGTTCGGCGTCAGCAAGGTCTCTTCGAAGGAAGAGCTGCCCGCCGCCCTGGCGGAGGCGCGTCAGTACGACGGCAAGATCCTGATCGAAGAGGCCGTCGTCGGCAGCGAGATCGGCTGCTCCGTCCTCGGCAGCGGCGACGACCTGCTGACCGGCGAGGTGGACCGGGTCGCGCTGACCCACGGCTTCTTCAAGATCCACCAGGAGGAGAGCCCCGAGACCGGTTCCGAGAACTCGAGCTTCATCGTTCCCGCGGACATCCCGGAGGAGTCGAGCACGCTCGTCAAGGAGACCGCGAAGGTCATCTACCGCGCCCTGGGCTGCAGCGGGCTCGCGCGGGTCGACCTCTTCCTCAAGGAAGACGGAAGCGTCGTCCTCAACGAGGTCAACACCCTCCCCGGCCTGACCTCCTACAGCCGGTACCCGCGGATGATGGCGGCCGCCGGCATCCCGCTCGGTGAAATGATCGACCGGCTCGTGACGCTGACCCTGGCGGGTCGCAAGGGATGAAAGACGATTTCGTCTTCGTAGACGAGGTTGTGTCCGGAATCCGCTGGGACGCCAAGTACGCCACCTGGGACAACTTCACCGGCAAGCCGGTGGACGGTTACCTGGTGAACCGCGTCGTCGGCACGCGCGCGTTCTGCGCGGCGCTGGAGAAGGCGCGGGACAAGGCCGAGTCGCTCGGCTTCGGTCTCCTGCTTTGGGACGTCTACCGTCCACAGCGCGCCGTGGATCGCTTCATGCGCTGGGCGGAAGAGCCCGAAGACGGCCGGAAGAAGGCAAGGCACTACCCGAACATCGACCGGCCCCAGATGTTCGAGCAGGGCTACGTCGCCACCAAGTCGGGCCACAGCCGGGGCAGCACCGTGGACCTGACGCTTTACCACCTGGACACCGGTGAGCTCGCGGACATGGGTGGTGACCACGACGTGATGGACGTCGTGTCGCATCACGGCGCGGCGGGCATCACGGAGGAACAGGAGAAAAACCGCGCGCACCTCTGTTCGATCATGGAGGAAAGCGGGTTCAGCTCGTACGAATGCGAGTGGTGGCACTACAACCTGAAGAACGAACCGTATCCGGACACCTATTTCGACTTTCCTGTCGCTTGACCGACGAGAAAGAGACCGGTGTCCGTCCGGTCGGTGAAGGTGATGCCGCGGGTGCCCCGAGTGGTGCCCGCGGCATTGCCGTCACTGGGCCACGTTAGCCGCCCGGCGGCGAAAAAAGCTCACCCCGCAGGGGGAATCGCCGATCTCAGCCGGGCTTGTCGGTGCCCACGGATCCTCCTCCGGAATCGACGGGTGCCCCCCCTCCCGGGTGAAGGAGGTGGCGAACACTTCTACCTTGGCACCCCTCACTTTGCTCTCGACGGTTCCGGCGGGCTCGCGTGCCGTCCAACCGCGAAGTCCGCTCCGTTGGTCGCCCGGGTGGTCGCGCGCGGAGGCGGTGACCAACTTCTGGGAGACCCGGCTCGACCGTTCGTGTGAATAAGTGCCGAAGGCCGGAACAGAGCGTTCGAGAGCCGTGACGATCCTTCGTGACGAATCAAGGCCCACGAATGGCCTAGCAATACCTGCGAACAGGCTAACCCATTACGTCCGTGAGCAGCGTGAGCGGGCGCTCCGTACTTACCCACGGCGAGCGCGTCAATACCGAAGTTGAAGTTTCGAATATCGATCTTGAACGGCCCTTCGGCTACGGAATTACCCTGTTCGTCAATTGCCGACAACGATTGACCGTGCCATGCTGAAGCGGTGCGCGACTCGCGCTGGGGTTGACAGAGCGCGCACTTACTGGGGCTTGAGGGGGGTGCGACCGTGACTCGCGACCGCGAGGAAGTCATAGGCAAGGCATAGATTCCGGCCGGTGAACCACTGATCCGAACCGGTGAAGAGAACGGTTACGAACTTCCCGAGACCTCGTCCCGCGGCGGGTCCGGCTTCTTCGGGCTGACCGGGTGTAGGCCCTTGCCGGACTGAAGCCGCTGAGCGAATGTCTTGGGAGAGAGCACGATCCGGGGCGAAGGAACGCTTTCCTTCGCTTCGGTGGTTCGTCGAAGTGCCCGCCGCCATCGGTCATCTGGGAGACCGTGGGGCGACCGCGAGTACGCGGCCCGCCGGCGGCGTTTCACATTGTCCTCACCGTCGAGGACGCCCACCGCACGGCCGGGATCCGTGCCGGAAGGGAATCGTGGTGTCCAACCACCGAAACCAAGCAGTTGGACGGTGGGTTCAGTGTCATGTCCAGAAGTTGACGAACAAGAGATTCTGTTGGGGGCTAGGTGGATCCGACGAGAGTTGACCTGTCCGCTCTCCCGGTCGTCGAAATCGAGCTGTCGCGGCTGTCGTCCGTATGCTCGCCGCGAACTTCGGGCGAGGATCCGGACCACGTCGAGACATTGCTGTCGGCGGAATGGGACCTTCCGCCCATTCTCGTTCACCGACCGACGATGCGGGTGATCGATGGCTTGCATCGGCTGAAGGCGGCGAGAGTCAGAGGCGACACCAAAATTCAGGCAAGGTTCATCGACGGCACCGAATCCGACGCCTTCGTCCTGGCCGTGGAAGCGAACATCCGGCACGGTTTGCCGCTTTCGCTGGCCGATCGCAAGCGCGCGGCCGTCCAGATCATCGGAACCCATCCACAATGGTCCGACAGACGGGTGGCCTCGGCGACCGGTATCTCGGCGGGCACGGTGGCGGACCTTCGCAAGCGTGGGGGAGAGGGCGGAAACGAAGCGAGGATCGGACGGGACGGGCGGATCCGGCCCGTCGACAGCTCGGAACGGCGGAAACAAGCGGCCGACCTCATCCGCAACGACCCGGGGCTCTCGCTGAGGCAGGTCGCCAAGCAGGTCGGCATCTCCCCGGAAACGGTCCGGGACGTGCGGGGCAGGCTGGAGCGCGGCGAAAGCCCGACACCGGACGGCAACCGGAGATTGCGGACCAAACAGCATCCGCTGACCCTGACGGAGCCCGATCTCGGGCACGAGCTGGACCAGGAACGGGTCGCCGTGCTGGAACGGCTCAAGGCCGATCCCGCGCTGCGGCTGAGCGAAGTCGGCCGGATCCTGTTGCGCATGCTCGCCATGCACTCCATGGACGGGCAGGAGTGGGAACGGATCCTGCACGGCGTCCCGCCGCATCTGTACGGCGTGGTCGCCGGATTCGCCAGGGATCACGCCAGGGTCTGGGCGGGATTCGCCGATCACCTGGAGCACCGCGCCACCGATCTCGCCGCGCGATGATCGCGGACGACGTCGTGTAGCGCGTTCGGTGGTACTCGGGGCGAAGGGGATTTCCCTTCGCCCCGACGTTTTTCGTCGCGGTGCCCAATTCCCGCGACTCGACACCGCCGGGAGAGCGGCTTAAGAAGGAGCAGTGACCATCGAGAAGGCGCTTGTCGTGGGTACCGGACTGATCGGCACTTCGGTGGCGCTGGCCCTGCGCGCGAAGGGCGTGGAGGTCTGCCTCTCCGACATCGACGAGCACGCCGTGGCGCTGGCGGGGGAGTTCGGTGCCGGCCGGGAATGGTCGGGCGAGGAAGTGGACCTGGCGGTGATCGCCGTGCCGCCGCACCTCGTCGGGGAGCGGCTGGCCGAGCTGCAGAAACTTGAGGCCGCGCGGGTGTACACCGACGTGGCCAGTGTGAAGGCCGACCCGATCGCCGACGCGGAGCGGCTCGGCTGCGACCTGACCTCCTATGTGCCAGGGCATCCGCTGGCCGGCCGCGAGCGGTCCGGCCCGGCCGCCGCCCGCGCCGAGCTGTTCGCCGGCCGTGCCTGGGCGCTGTGCCCCGGTACCGAGACCGGCGCGGACGCGGTGGCGCTGGTACGGGAACTGGTGTCGCTGTGCGGAGCCAAGGCCGTCACCGTCGGTGCGGCCGAGCACGACGCGGCGGTGGCGCTGGTGTCCCACGCCCCGCACGTCGCTGCCTCGGCGGTGGCGGCGAGCCTGAACGGCGGCGACGACGTCGCGTTGCGCCTCGCCGGGCAGGGGCTGCGTGACGTGACCCGGATCGCCGCCGGGAATCCCTTGCTGTGGCAGCGGATTCTCTCCGGGAACGCGCTGCCGGTGGCCGAGGTGCTCGACCGCATCGCGGCCGATCTCACCGCGGCGGCCTCGGCACTGCGGTCCGGCGATCCGGGCGGCGTGACGGATCTGCTGCGACGCGGAGCCGACGGGCAGGCGAGGATCTCCTAGGCCGTGTCCTGCAAGTCAGACTCACAGGACACGGCCCAGTCGCTTGTGGACGGTGGAAGTACGCGCGGAGTTCGCTTGTACCCCCTCGTGGACATCGACACGATTCAGCACGATTGAGATCGCGGACTTCGCGTGTGGGAGGAATGACCGTATGGACGTGGTGTTGAACTTCGGGGCACCGACCAAGAGCGACGACGACCCCGATCCCTGGGGGGACAGGGTCCGTCCGGGAACCGTGCGCCGCGTGCTCGCCTACTTCCGACCGCACCTCGGCCTGGTCGCGCTCTTCATCTTCATCGCCGCGCTGGAGGCGGCCGTCGTCATCGCGACCCCGCTGCTGATGAAGGAACTCATCGACGGCGGGATCCTCAAGAACGACTTCGGGGTCGTGATCCTGATGGCCGTCCTGACCGCGGCGCTCGCCGTGGTGGGCGCGTTGCTGTCGTTGTTCTCGGCCTACGTCTCGGCGCGGATGGGGGAGGGAGTCACCTACGACCTCCGGGTCCAGGCGATCGACCATGTCCGGCAGTTGCCGGTCGCGTTCTTCACCCGCACCCAGACCGGCGTTCTGGTCGGGCGGCTGCACACGGAACTGATCATGGCCCAGCAGTCGTTCGGCCATCTGCTGATGTCGGCGACCAGCGCGGTCACGGTCCTGCTGGTGCTGGCCGAGATGTTCTACCTGTCGTGGCTCGTCGCCGTCGTCACGCTGGTGCTGATCCCGCTGTTCGTCGTGCCCTGGGTCTACGTGGGGCGGATGATCCAGAAGCGCACCGGACGGCTGATGGAGGCCAACGCCGGTCTCGGCGGCCTGCTCCACGAACGGTTCAACGTCCAGGGGGCGATGCTCTCCAAGCTCTTCGGCCGCCCGGACGAGGAGATGGCCGACTACCGCGACCGGTCCGGGAAGATCCGCGACATCGGCGTGAGCATCTCGATCTGGGGCCGGATGTCCTTCGCGATGATGGCGCTGATGGCCTCGATCGCGACGGCGGTCGTCTACGGGATCGGCGGCGGGCTGGTGATCGACGGGGCCTTCCAGCTCGGCACGCTGATCGCCATCGCCACCCTGCTCGGACGGCTGCTCGGGCCGATCACCCAGCTGTCCGGGCTGCAGGAGACCGCCCAGACCGTCGTGGTGAGCTTCTCCCGGATCTTCGAGCTGCTCGACCTGAAACCGCTGATCCAGGAACGCCCCGGCGCGGGCGAACTCGAGAAGGACGTCGCGCCGGACATCGAGTTCGACGACGTGACCTTCCGCTATCCCACCGCGAACGAGGTGTCGCTGGCGTCGCTCGAACACCTGCGGACCAAGCGGGAGAACGAGGAACTGTCGGCGGACGTCCTGCGCGGCATCAGCTTCCAGGCGCCCGCCGGGACGCTCACCGCGCTCGTCGGCCCGTCCGGGGCGGGCAAGAGCACCATCACGCACCTCGTCTCCCGGTTGTACGACCCGAATTCCGGGAGCGTCCGCGTCGGCGGACACGATCTCCAGGACCTCACCTTCGATTCGCTCCGCGAGACGATCGGCGTGGTCAGCCAGGACGCGTACCTCTTCCACGACACGATCCGGGAGAACCTGCTCTACGCCCGCCCCACCGCGACCGAGGACGAACTGATCGAGGCGTGCAAGGGCGCCCAGATCTGGGATCTCATCGAGTCCCTGCCGCGCGGGTTCGACACCGTGACCGGCGATCGCGGCTACCGGATGTCGGGCGGGGAGAAGCAGCGGCTGGCCATCGCCCGGCTACTGCTGAAGGCGCCCACCGTGGTCGTGCTCGACGAAGCCACCGCGCATCTGGACTCCGAGTCGGAGGCCGCCGTCCAGCGGGCGCTCAAGACCGCGCTGCGCAGCCGGACCTCGATCGTGATCGCCCACCGGTTGTCCACGATCCGCGAGGCCGACCAGATCCTCGTGATCGACGGGGGAACGGTCCGGGAGCGCGGGACGCACGACGAACTGCTGGCGCAGAACGGCCTGTACGCGGAGCTGTACCGGACGCAGTTCGCCAATCCCGACCGCTTCGGCCCCAAGCCGGAGCCGGAGCCCGAAGAAGAGCCTGAGCCGGTGGCCACCTTTATGGGCCATGGAGGGTGACGATGAGTTCCGCAGCGCAGACGAGCCTTGCTCTTTTCGCCGCTCAAGCGGGCCGGACGCCCGACGCGGTGGCCGTGGTCGACGGGGACCGTGTCCTCACCTATGCCGAACTCGACGCGACCTCGGGCCGGTTGGCCGGGCGGCTGGCCGAACGGGGTGTCCGCCGGGGCGGACGCGTCGCGGTCATGCTGGACCGGTCGGCGGATCTGCTGGTGGCGCTGCTCGCCGTCTGGAAGGCGGGGGCGGCGTACGTGCCGGTGGACGCCGCGTATCCCGCGCCGCGGATCGCTTTCCTGCTGGCGGATTCGGCCGCGTCGCTGATGCTGTGCTCGGCCGGGACGCTCGGCAAGGTGCCGGCGGGGATCGACTCGATCGTCGTCACGGGTGACGAGCCGGGCGAGGCGCCGGTGGTCACGGCGCGTCCGGAGGACCTGGCGTACGTCATGTACACGTCCGGCTCGACGGGTACTCCCAAGGGTGTGGCCGTCCCGCATCGCAGTGTCGCGGAGCTGGCAGGGGATCCGGGCTGGGCGATGGGCCCCGGCGACGCGGTCCTCATGCACGCGCCGCATTCCTTCGACGCGTCCCTGTGCGAGATCTGGGTGCCGCTGGTGTCGGGCGCCAGGGTGGTGATCGCCGCGCCGGGACCTGTCGACGCCCGGCGCCTGCGGGAGGCGGTCGTGTCCGGGGTGACGCGGGCGCATCTGACCGCGGGCAGTTTCCGTGCGGTGGCGGAGGAATCGCCGGAGTCGTTCGCCGGGCTCGACGAGATCCTGACCGGCGGTGACCTGGTGCCCGCGCACGCGGTGGAACGCGTGCGGAAGGCCGCGCCGGGAGCGCGGATCCGGCACCTCTACGGCCCGACGGAAACGACGTTGTGCGCCACATGGCACGTGCTCGAACCGGGTGCCGAACTGGGTTCGGTGCTGCCCATCGGCCGTCCGCTGCGAGGCCGCCACGCCCGCGTGCTCGACGCGTCGCTGCGGCCGGTGGAACCGGAGGTGATCGGCGACCTGTACCTCTCCGGCGCCGGGCTGGCGGACGGCTACCTGGACCGGACGGCACTGACGGCCGAGCGGTTCGTGGCGGACCCGTCGTCGCCGGGCGAACGGATGTACCGGACCGGCGACCTCGCCCAGTGGAGCGCGGACGGCGAGCTGCTGTTCGCGGGCCGGGCCGACGACCAGGTCAAGATCCGCGGGTTCCGCGTCGAACCCGGTGAGGTCGAGGCCGCGATGACCGCCCAGCCGGACGTCCACGAGGCCGTGGTGGTGCCGCTCGACGGGCGCCTGATCGGCTACGTGGTGGCCGAGGTGGCCCCGGATCTCGTCCGCGACCGGCTCGCCGCGGTGCTGCCGGACTACCTCGTCCCGGCCGTGGTGCTCGCCGTGGACGCGCTTCCGCTGACCGGCAACGGGAAGGTCGACCGGGCAGCCTTGCCCGCACCCGATTTCACCGCGAAGACCGACGGCCGCGAACCCGTCACCGAGGCCGAGCGTGTCCTTTGTGGACTGTTCGCCGAAGTGCTCGGCATCGACCGCGCCGGCGTCGACGACGGTTTCTTCGACCTGGGCGGGGATTCGATCCTCGCCGTCCGCGTCGCCGCCCGTGCCGCCAAAGCGGGCCTGCTGGTGACGCCGTCGCAGATCTTCGGCGAGCGGACCCCGGCCCGGCTGGCCGCCGTGGCGGGTGCGGTCCCGCCGGGCGGCGACGCCGACGGGCCCCTGATCGACCTGACCGAGGAAGACGAGGCGGAGCTGGCGATCGCCGTCCCCGGGGCGCAGGAGGTCTGGCCGCTGGCGCCGCTCCAGGCGGGCCTGCTCTTCCAGACGACCCTGGACGACCAGGGCCCCGACATCTACCAGACCCAGTGGATCGTCGAGCTGACCGGACCACTGGACACGGCCCGGCTGCGGTCGGTGTGGGAAGCGGTCTTCGCCCGGCACGCCGAACTGCGGCTGACCTTCCACCGGCTTTCGTCGGGCAAGGCGGTGCAGGCCGTCGCCGGGCACGTCGACCTGCCGTGGCGCGAGGTCGATCTGACCGGCGCGAGCGACGTCGAAGCGGCCGTCGAGGCCGTGGCCGCGGCGGAACAGCAGGACAGGTTCGACCTCACCAAGGCGCCGCTGTTCCGGCTGGTGCTGCTCCGGCTCGCCGGGGACCGGTATCGCCTGCTGGTGGTGAACCACCACATCCTGACCGACGGCTGGTCGGTGGCGGTCGTCCTCAACGAGGTCTCCGAGGCGTATACCTCCGGTGGCCGGTTCCCCGACCGGACGGGCGCTGCCTCCTATCGGGACTACCTGGCCTGGCTGGAGCGGCAGGACAAGGACGCGGCGCGCGAGGCGTGGCAGGCGGAACTGTCGGACATCGACGTGCCCGCGCTGGTCGCCAAGTCGGACGTCGCGACGGAATACGACTACCGCGTCACACATCTTTCTCCCGAGCTGTACACGCGGCTGACCGATTTCGCGCGTGACCACGGGCTGACGCTGAACACGGTGGTCCAGGGCGCGTGGGCGATCGTGCTGGCGCGGCTCGCACGGCGGACCGACGTCGTGTTCGGCACCACGGTGGCCTGCCGTCCCCCGGAACTGCCCGGGGTGGAGTCGATGCCGGGGCTCATGATGAACACGGTCCCCGTGCGGGTTTCGCTCGATGGCGACGCGTCCATTGTGGACATGCTGACCGGGTTGCAGCGTCGCCAGGTCGCCTTGATGCCGCATCATCACCTGGGATTGACGGACATCCAGAAGACGGCCGGGCCCGGCGCGATGTTCGACACGCTGCTGGTGTTCGAGAACTATCCGCGGGACTTCGCCGACCGGTTCACCTATCTGGGCACCGTCGAGGGGACCCATTACCCGGTGACCGTCGGCGTCATCCCGGGAGAACGGTTCCGGATCCAGCTCGCCTACTGGCGCGGGCAGATCGACCGGGCCGTCGCCGATTCGCTGCTGGAGTGGTTCGCCGGCGCGCTCGAAGCGGTGTCCGCCGATCCGTCCCGCCTCGTCGGCCGCACCGGCATGGGCGAGATCCCGTTGCCCAGCTGGAAAACCGCGCTGGTGTCGGAGGAGCCGCTGCCGTCGTTGATCGGGCGGATGGCGGCGGACCGGCCGGACGCGGTCGCGGTCTCGGACGGTGCGGGCGACCTGACGTACGCGGAGCTGTGGGATCGGGCGGTCAGGTTCGCCGCCGTCCTGCGGGAACGGGGGGTCAGCCGGGAGCGCCGTGTCGGGCTCGTGGTCGGACGGTCCTCGTGGTGGCTGGTCGGGATGCTGGGGGTTTCGCTGGCGGGCGGCGTCTTCGTCCCGGTGGATCCCTTGTACCCGGCCGAACGCGTGAAGCTGATCTTCGGCAGCGCCGACCCGATGCTGGTGGTGTGCCAGGAAAAGACCCGCGGCTCGGTGCCGGAGGAGTTCGCGGACCGGATCGTGGTGCTCGACGGACTCGACCTGGACAGCGCGCCGAGCGCGATACTGCCGCGGATCGCGATGCGCGACGCGGCGTACGTGATCTACACGTCGGGATCGACCGGGACCCCGAAGGGCGTCGTCGTCACGTACTCGGGCCTGGGCAACCTGGCGATGGCGCATATCGAACGGCTCGCCGTGAAGCCGTCGTCACGGGTCTTGCAGTTCGCGGCGCTCGGCTTCGACACCATCGTGTCCGAGGTGATGATGGCGTTGCTTTCCGGGGCGACGCTGGTGATGCCGCCGGACGAGGACCTGCCGCCGCACGCTTCGCTGACCGACACGCTGGAACGGTGGGACGTCACGCATGTGAAGGCCCCGCCGTCGGTGCTGGCCACCGTGGATGCGCTGCCGGACCGGCTGGAGACGGTGACCGCCGCGGGGGAACTCTGCCCGCCGGGCCTGGTGGACCGGCTGTCGGCCGACCGCCGGATGATCAACGCCTACGGGCCGACCGAGACCACGATCTGCGCGACGGTGAGCATGCCGCTTTCGCCTGGCGGAGCGGTGATCCCGTTCGGCGGGCCGATCGCCGGGGTGCGCGGATACCTGCTGGACGCGTTCCTGCGGCCGCTGCCGCCGGGCGTCACCGGTGAGCTGTATCTGGCCGGGATCGGCGTGGCGCGCGGCTATCTCGGCCGCTCGGCGCTGACGTCCGAGCGGTTCGTCGCCGACCCGTTCGTCGCCGGTGAGCGGATGTACCGGACGGGCGATCTGGCGTACTGGACGGATCAGGGCGAATTGGTGTCCGCCGGGCGGGCCGACGACCAGGTCAAGATCCGCGGGTTCCGGGTCGAACCCCGCGAGATCGAGTTCGCGCTGTCCAACCGTCCCGACGTCACCCAGGCCACGGTGACCGTCCGCGAGGGCAGGCTGGTGGCCTACGTGTCGCCGGGTGACGTCGATCCCGAGGCGCTGCGGCGGGACCTCGCGGAGCGGATGCCCGCGTACATGGTGCCCGCGGCGGTGATGGCGCTCGACGTCCTGCCGCTGACGGCACACGGGAAGATCGACCGGAAGGCGTTGCCCGAACCGGACTTCTCGTCGAAGACGGTCGGCAGGGAGCCGTCCACCGTCCTCGAACGGCTGCTGTGCGAGATGTTCGCCGAGGTCCTCGGGCTGGCGAGGGTCGGGGTCGAGGACAGCTTCTTCGAACTGGGCGGGGATTCGATCTCGTCCATGCAGGTGGCCGCCCGTGCGCGGCGTGACGGGATCTCGTTGACCCCTCGGCAGGTGTTCGAACACCGGACGCCCGAGCGGCTGGCGCGGCTGGTCGCCGAAGCCCCTGCGCCACAGCAGGAAACGACGCCGGCGGACGACGGTGTCGGCGACGTCGCGTTGACGCCGGTGATGCGGATGTTCGGGTCGGGCGCCGCGGCGCCGGGGTTCGCGCAGTGGATGGTGCTGGGCACGCCTGCCGGGCTGACGGAGAAGACGGTGGTCGCCGGGCTGACAGCCGTCGTGGACACGCACGACATGCTGCGGGCCCGGGTCGCTGACGGTCACCTGGTGGTGGCCGGTCGCGGTTCGCTGGACGTGGCCGCGACCGTCAAGTGCGTGCGGGCCGACGGTTCGTTGGCCGAGGCCGTGGAGAACGCGGCACGCGACGCTGTCGCCCGGCTGGATCCGCTCGCGGGCGTGATGGTCCAGGCGGTGCTGATCGACGCGGGACCGGATCGGCTGGGACGCCTGGTCGTGGTGGCGCATCACCTGGTGGTCGACGGGGTGTCGTGGCGGGTCCTGTCGTCGGATCTGCGAGCGGCGTGCGAAGCGGTGTCCGAGGGCCGGGAGCCGGCGCTGGAGCCGGTCGGAGTGTCGTTCCGGCGCTGGACCGGGCATTTGGCGGAGCAGGCGGATTCCGCCGAGCGGATCGCGGAACTGCCGGTGTGGCAAGCGATTCTCGGACGCGAGGCGCAACCGGCGCCCACGTCGACCGGGAACATCCGCTCGCGGACGTGGTCGGTGCCGAAGGCCGAGACGGCGGTCCTGGTGGGCCGGGCCCCGGTGGTCTTCCACTGCGGGGTGAACGACGTGCTCCTGGCCGGGCTGGCGGGAGCGGTGCCGCGATGGCGCGGTGGGGACGCGGTGGTCGTCGAGGTGGAGAGCCACGGCCGTCATCCGGTCGACGGGATGGATCTGTCCCGGACGGTGGGCTGGTTCACCAGCGCGCATCCGATCCGCCTCGACGTCGCGGGGATCGATCTGGCGGACGTCCTCGCCGGTGGCCCGGCGGCCGGGCGGCTGCTGAAGGCGGTCAAGGAACAGTCGCGGGCCGTGCCCGGCGACGGCCTCGGATACGGCCTGCTGCGGTATCCCCACGACGGGCGGACCCCGGTTCTCGCCGAAAGCCCGTCGCCGCGGATCGGATTCAATTACATGGGCCGGTTCGTGGCGGGCGATCAAAGCGATGTGCGGGCGTGGCAACTGGTCGGCGACATCGGCGGTGCGATGGATCCGGGAATGACTCTGCCGCATCCGATCGAAGTCAACGCGATAGTCCAGGATCTGCCGGACGGCCCCGAATTGGCGCTGATGGTGGAATGGTCGGGCGACGTCTTCGGCGAGGCCGAGATCGCGCGACTCGGCCAGGAATGGCTGGACATGTTGTCAGGACTGGCCCGGCAGGCGGAAGATCCTTCGGCAGGGGGACATACGGCTTCCGACTTCGCCCTGCTCGAACTGGACCAGGACGAGATCGAGGAATTCGAAGCATTGGCGGCCGAGCTCCAGCAATAGCGGTGGAAAGCAATGGAGGCTAGATTTTCGTGAATACTCCGTCCACGTCCTCCGGAATGGCGCTTGCGGAAATCTGGCCGCCGTCACCGATGCAGGAGGGAATCCTTTATCACCTCGCGCTCGACGACGAGGCGCCGGACACCTACCGCATCCAGCAGACGCTGATCATCGACGGCCCCCTCGACCCGGAACGGTTCCGGACGTCCTGGCAGGCGCTGGTCGACAGGCACGCGTCGCTTCGCGCGGGTTTCGTCCGGCGGAAGTCCGGCGAGATGGTCCAGCTCATCCACCGCGAGGTGAAACTTCCTTGGGAGGAAAGGGATCTGTCCCAGCTGGCCGAGCGGGAAGCGCTGGCCGAGGTGGACGTGCTCGCGGAGCAGGAGCGCGCCAGGAAGTTCGACGTGGCGAAGCCGCCGCTGCTGCGGCTGATGCTGATCCGGCTCGCCGAGGGGAAACACTGCCTGATCACGACCAGCCATCACCTGGTGATGGACGGCTGGTCTCGGGCGCTGCTCGAAGCGGAACTCCTGAAGATCTACGCGGCGGGCGGTGTCGCCACTTCGCTGCCGTCCGCGCGTTCGTACCGGGACTACCTGGCCTGGCTCGACCAGCAGGACAAGGAATCCGCCCGTGCGGCGTGGAAAGAGGAGCTGGCCGGTGCCGAGCGGTCGGCGCTCGGTATCCCCGAAAAGGCGCGGAAGGCCCCTGGACAGCAGGCGCGGGAAGCGCTGGCCTATTCGCCGGAGTTCACCTCCGCGCTGGTGGATTTCGCCCGTCGTAACGGATTGACGCTGAACACGCTGGTGCAAGGGGCGTGGGCGCTGGTGCTCGCCCGCCTGGCGCGCCGTCGTGACGTGGTGTTCGGCGCGGTCGTCTCCGGGCGTCCGGCGGAGCTGCCGGGTGTGGAGAACGTGGTGGGCCTGTTCATCAACACGGTGCCGGTGCGGGTGCGGCTGGACGGCGAGAAGTCCGTCCTGCGGACGCTGACGGAGTTGCAGGAGCGGCAGTCCGGGCTGATCTCCCACCAGCATCTCGGGTTGCAGGAGATCCAGAAGCTGCCGGGGGCGAGTTTCGACACGATCCTGTCGTTCGAGAACTACGTCGACCCCGCGGCGAAGGGCGGCTCCGATCGCGAACTCAAGCTGAGCCTGAAGGAGTTCCACCAGTCGGCGCCGTACGCGATCCTGATGGGCGTCATCCCGGGCGAGAGCCTGCGGACCGAGGTCGAGTACCTGCCGGAGCTGGTCGACGACCACACCGCCAACGAGGTCCTGCACGGGCTTTTCCGCGTTCTGGAGCGGATGATCGCGGCCCCGGAGGCGCCGGTGGGCAGCCTCGACATGGTGAGCGACGCCGGACGCGAGTTGGTGGTCGAACGGTGGAACGACGTCGGCGACGCGATCACGGCTCCGTCTCCGGTGACGCTTTTCCTTCAGCAGGTGGAAAAAGCGCCTTCCTCGACGGCAGTGACAGCCGGGGGCCGGTCGTGGTCGTACGCGGAACTCGACCGGTGGTCCGGCCGGGTGGCGCGGGCGCTGGTGGAGCGCGGCGTGCGTCGCGGCGACCGGGTCGGCGTGCTGCTGGAGCGGTCGGCCGAGGTGCTCGCCGCCTGGCTCGGGGTGTGGAAGGCCGGGGCGGTGTTCGTGCCGGTCGATCCGGACTACCCGGCGGACCGGGTGGCGTTCATGCTGGACGATTCCGCGGTCGCCGCGGTGGTGTGCCGGGCCGGGACCTCGGCCGCGGTGCCGTCGGGGCATCAGCAGGTTCTGATCGAGGAGACCGACCACGGCGACGTCGCTCTCGTCCCGGTCGGCGCGGACGACCCGGCGTACGTGATGTATACGTCCGGATCGACCGGGACCCCGAAGGGCGTCGCGATCTCGCATGGAGGCGTCGCGGCACTGGCCGGAGAACCGGGCTGGGACCTGCGCGCCGGCGAGACGGTGCTGATGCACGCCCCGCACACGTTCGACGCGTCGCTGTACGACATCTGGGCGCCGCTCACGACGGGCGCGCGGGTGATGATCACCGAGCCGGGCGTGGTCGACGCCGCACGGCTCGCCGCCCACGTCGCGGACGGGCTCACCGCGGTGAACTTCACCGCGGGCCACTTCCGGGCGCTCGTCCAGGAGTCGCCGGAATCCTTCGCGGGATTGCGCGACGTGTCGGCGGGCGGGGACGTCGTGCCGCTCGAAGAGGTCGAGCGGGTCCGCCAGGCGTGCCCGAGCCTGCGGGTCTGGCACACCTACGGTCCGACGGAGACCACGCTGTGCGCGACGTGGAAGGCGATCGAACCCGGCGACCAGGTGGGGCCGACGCTGCCGATCGGCCGTCCGCTGCCGGGACGGAGGCTGTACGTGCTGGACGTCTTCCTGCGTCCGTTGCCGCAGGGTGTCGTGGGTGACCTGTACATCGCCGGCGCCGGGGTGGCCCACGGCTACCAGGGGCAGACGGCGTTGACGGCGGAGCGGTTCGTCGCCGATCCGTTCGCCGCGGGGGAGCGGATGTACCGGACGGGCGACCTGGCGTACTGGAGCGACGAGGGCGAGCTGGTGTTCGCCGGCCGGGCCGACGACCAGGTCAAGATCCGTGGCCACCGCGTGGAGCCGGGCGAGGTCGAGGCGGTGCTGGCCGAACAGCCGGGTGTCGACCAGGCCGTGGTGGTGGCGCGCGACGGCCGTCTGATCGGGTACGTCGTGTCCGAAGGCGAGGTGCATCCCACGCGGCTGCGCACCCGGATCGCCAAGGTGCTCCCGGAGTACATGGTGCCCGCGGAAGTGCTCGTGCTGCCCGCCCTCCCGGTGACGGCGAACGGCAAGGTGGACCGGGAAGCGTTGCCGTCCCCCGATTTCAGCGAACGCGTGACCTACCGGGAGCCGCGCACCGAGCCCGAGCGGGCGTTGTGCGAACTCTTCGCCGAAGTGCTCGGGCTCGACCGGGTCGGCGTGGACGACAGCTTCTTCGAGATCGGCGGCGATTCCATCTACTCGGTGAAACTGACCGCGCGTGCCCTGCGCGCCGGGATCAGCTTCGA
Organism: Amycolatopsis azurea DSM 43854; assembly: GCF_001995215.1. Classification (GTDB taxonomy): domain Bacteria; phylum Actinomycetota; class Actinomycetes; order Mycobacteriales; family Pseudonocardiaceae; genus Amycolatopsis; species Amycolatopsis azurea. The sequence continues at coordinate 197,465 of NZ_MUXN01000025.1, read as the reverse complement.
CGTGGCCGACGTGTTCGAACACCGGACACCGGCCGGGCTCGCGGCGATCATCGCGCCAGGTGATCCGGCGGTCGCCCCGGCCGAACCCGCGGCCGACGCGGAACTGCTCGACCTCGGGCAGGACGAAATCGACGAATTCGAGGCCGAATTCGACGACGCGCGGCAAGTCTGACAAATCCTCGTGAGTGGTAAGTGACGTTCTAACGTCACTTACCACTCACGACCCACCCGGCCCGGCGGATTTCGCGACCGGCGCGGCCTCTGGCGTGTCGCGAAAGCCACTTTCGGGACGTTGAAGGTTGCGAAAGTGGCTTTCGCGACACCCGGGCCCAGTGCTTTTCCTTGTGCTCCAACCTTTGTTCGGCCCGGAAGACCTGCGGGAAACCATAGGGTCGAATTGCGGTTGGACGGATTGTCCGGGCCCGCCCGCCCGGCGGATGATTCCTTTTGCGAGCCCGCAGATGATCGAGGGGAAATTGATGGCTCAGTCGCGGATCGAGGATTTCTGGCCGCTGTCGCCACTCCAGGAAGGGCTGCTCTTCCACACGGTCTACGACGACGAGGGGCCCGGCCTGTACGTCGGCCACTGGATCCTGGAACTCGACGGTCCGGTGGCGGCCGCCAGGCTGCGCGCGGCCTGGGAGGCACTGCTGGCCCGGCACGCCGCGCTGCGGGCCTGCTTCCGCCAGCGCAAGTCGGGCGAGACGGTGCAGCTCATCGCGCGGCAGGTGGAACTTCCGTGGCGGGAGGCCGATCTTTCCCACCTCGACGATCCCGAGGAGGCCGTGCGTGAGCTGGCCGAAGAGGATCGCACGACGAAGTTCGACCTCGCGAACGCGCCGTTGCTGCGGCTGACCCTGATCCGCCTCGCCGACGACGACCACCGTCTCGTGGTGACCTGCCATCACGCGATCATGGACGGCTGGTCGATGCCCATCGTCTTCGACGAGTTGTCGCTGCTGTACGCGGCCGACGGCGGCCCGCTGGACCTCCCCGAGGCGCGGTCCTATCGGGAGTACCTCGCCTGGCTCGACCGCCAGGACAAGGAAAAGACGCTGTCGGCGTGGTCGGCGGAGCTGCGGGGCGCCGAGGAGCCGACGCTCGTCGCGCCCGCCGAGCAGGGGCGCGCGCCGAGCATGCCCGACAACCTCATGATCGAGCTGCCGGAAGACCTCACGCGATCGGTGGCGGAACTGGCGCGCGCCAACGGGTTGACGCTCAACACGGTGGTGCAGGGCGCGTGGGGGTTCGTGCTGGCCCAGCTGTCCGGCCGCACGGACGTCGTGTTCGGCGCGGTGGTCTCGGCGCGCCCGCCGGATCTGCCCGGCGTCGAGGGAATGGTGGGACTGTTCCTCAACACCGTCCCGGTGCGCGTGCGGCTGAACGGCTCGAAGCCGGTCCTGGACCTGTTGGCGGAGTTGCAAAAGCGGCAGTCGGCGCTCATCTCCGATCATTACGTCGGACTGGCGGACATCCAGAAGACGGCCGGCCCCGGCGCGATCTTCGACACCTTGCTCGTCGTCCAGAACTTCCCGCGCGAGCTCGGCGAAGCGGATTCGGGCGAGACCTTCCGCATCACCATCACGCAAGGCAAGGAAGCCGCCCACTATCCGCTGACGCTGGTCGCCGTCCCCGGCGAGTCGATGCTGCTCAACCTCGACTACGTGACCGAGCGGTTCGACCATGACGACGCGCTGGCCATCCTCGACCGGTTCACCGGGGTGCTGCGCCAGCTCACCGAAACGCGCGACATCACGGTGGCCGAACTCGAGATGACGAGCGCGGCCGATCGCGCGTCGGTCCTGGAGGAATGGGGAACCGCGGCCGGAGCGGCGCCGGATCGCCTGGCGCCGAAGCTGTTCGACGGTCAGGTGGACCGCCGTCGCGACGGGATCGCGGTCGACGACGGCGAGCGGGCGTTGTCCTACGGGGAGCTGGCCGAGTACGCGGAAAGGCTCGCCGGTTACCTGAGCGATCGCGGGGTCCGGCGCGGCGACCGGGTCGCCGTGGTGATGGAGCGGTCCGCCGATCTGGTCGCGACGTTGCTCGCCGTGTGGAAGGCGGGCGCGGCCTATGTGCCGGTGGATCCCGCCTACCCGATGGAACGTGTGAAGTTCATGCTGGCGGACGCGGAACCGGCGGCGGTCGTGTGCGCGGAGGCGTACCGGGAAGCCGTGCTGGACGGCGGGATCGCCCCGATCGTCCTCGATCCGCGGACGCGGCAGGCGGTGGCGGAGCAGGCACGCCTTTCGGTCGCCGCCGCTGCCGACGACGTCGCCTACGTGATGTACACGTCAGGGTCGACGGGGACGCCGAAGGGTGTCGCGGTCTCGCACGGCGCCGTCGCCGCGCTGGTCGGCGAGCCGGGATGGCGCGTGGGCCCCGAAGACACCGTGTTGATGCACGCTTCGCACGCTTTCGACATCTCGCTGTTCGAGCTTTGGGTGCCGCTGGTCTCGGGCGCCCGGGTGCGGCTGGCCGGATCAGGCGTGGTGGACGGCGCGGCGCTGGCGGGCTACGTGGCCGACGGGGTCACGGCCGCCCACCTCACCGCCGGCGCCTTCCGGGTGCTGGCCGAGGAGGCACCGGAGTCGGTCGCCGGGCTGCGCGAGGTGCTGACCGGCGGCGACGCGGTGCCGCCGTCGGCGGTGGACCGTGTCCGCCGGACGTGCCCGGACGTGCGGGTGCGGCATCTCTACGGCCCGACCGAGGCCACGCTGTGCGCGACGTGGTGGGTGCTCGAACCCGGTGATCCGGCGGGTTCCGTGCTGCCGATCGGCCGTCCGCTCGCCGGACGGCGGGTCTACGTCCTCGACGCGTTCCTGCGGCCCTTGCCGCCGGGCCTGCCCGGCGAGCTGTACATCGCCGGAGCCGGTGTGGCGCAAGGCTATCTGGGGCGTCCGGTGCTGACGGCCGAGCGGTTCGTCGCCGATCCCTTCGCGCCCGGCGAGCGGATGTACCGGACCGGCGACCTGGCCTCCTGGACGGATCAGGGCGCACTGGCGTTCGCCGGCCGGGCCGACGACCAGGTGAAGATCCGGGGATACCGGGTCGAGCCCGGCGAGGTCGAGGTGGCGCTCGCCGAACTGCCCGGCGTCGGCCAGGCCGTGGTGACCCCGAGGGACGGCCACCTGATCGGTTACGTGGTCGCCGAAGCGGGGAAGACGCTCGACCCGGAACGGCTGCGCGGCGAGCTCGCCGAGACGCTGCCCGAGTTCATGGTCCCGGCCGCGGTGCTGGTGCTGGACGACCTGCCGTTGACGGTCAACGGCAAGGTGGACCGCCAGGCGCTGCCCGAGCCGGACTTCGTCTCGAAGTCGGCGGGCCGGGAGCCCGCCACCGAGGCCGAGTGGATCCTGCGCGGCGTGTTCGCCGAGGTCCTCGGCCTGGACGAGGTCGGTCTGGAGGACAGCTTCTTCGAGCTCGGCGGGGACTCGATCTCGTCGATGCAGGTGGCCGCCCGCGCCCGTCGCGAGGGAATCCCGCTCACCCCGCGCCTGGTGTTCGAGCACCGGACGCCCGAGCGTCTCGCGGCGCTGGCCCCGGCGGTGCGACCTGTATCCACAGTGGACTCAGGGATCGGTGAAGTCCCTTGGACCCCGGTGATGCTCGCCCTCGGAGAAGCCGCGATGCGCCCCGGCTTCGCGCAGGCACGCGTCGTCGCCACCCCGGACGGGTTCAACCTGGACGCGTTCGTGGCAGCGCTGCGCGCGGTGCTGGACACGCACGATCTCCTGCGGGCCCGGGTGGAGTCCGTCGGCCGGTTGACCGTGCCCGAGAAGGGATCCGCGGCCGCCTTGGTGACCCGGGTGGTGGCCGGGGCAGGAGACCTCGACGAGATCGCCGGCCGCGAGGCGGAAGCGGCGATCGGCGCGCTGGACCCGGCGGCGGGAACCATGGTGCGGGCCGTGTGGCTCGACGCCGGGGACGCCGAGCCGGGCCGGTTGGCGCTGGTGGCGCATCACCTGGTCGTCGACGCGGTCTCGTGGGGGATCCTGCTGCCGGATCTGCGCTCGGCGTACGAAGCCGTGCTCTCCGGCGGGACTCCCGCGCTCGAACCCGCGACGACGTCGTTCCGGCAGTGGGCTCGGCGGCTGGCCGAGCAGGCCCTCAGCGCGGACACGGTCGCCGAGACCGAGTACTGGGCCGCCGTACTGGACGGCGTGGAACCGTTGCCCGAGCAGGGAACCGGGCAGTCGCACTCGTGGTCCGGGACGGTGGACGGCGGCGCGGCGCGGGCTCTGGTGGGCCAGGTGCCGGGCGCGTTCCACTGCGGGATCCAGGAAGTCCTGCTGGCGGGTGTCGCGGGCGCGGTCGCGCGATGGCGCGGTGACGACGCCGCGGTCCTGGTGGACGTGGAAGGCCACGGCCGCCACGCCGCCGACGACGAGGATCTGTTGCGCACCGTCGGCTGGTTCACCGGCGTTCACCCGGTCCGCCTCGACGTCTCCGGTGCCGATCCGGCGTCCGGGGAGCTGCTGAAGGCCGTGAAGGACCAGGTCCGGGCCGTTCCCGGCGACGGTCTCGGCTTCGGTTTGCTGCGGTATCTCAATCCCGAGACCGGGGCGAGGCTGGCGGCGTTGCCGTCCGCGCGGATCGGGTTCAACTACCTCGGCCGGGCCGGTGCCGGCACCGAGACCGGCGCCTGGCAGGCGATCGGAGGGGCGCTCGGCGGCGGTCAGGACACGGTCCAGGCCCACGCGCTGGAGATCGGCGCGGACGTCCAGGACACGCCGGAAGGCCCTCGCCTGCGGCTCGTCATCGACGGCCGGGATCTCGACCCCGCCACGGTGGAGCGCCTCGGCGAGGCGTGGCTGGAGACGTTGACCGGGCTCGCGGCCCTGGCGGACGGCCCCGGCGGGCACACCCCGTCCGACTTCGAACTCGTGAAGCTGACGCAGCGCGACGTGGCCGAGCTGGAAGCCGCCGCGCCGGGGCTGGCGGACATCTGGTCGCTGTCGCCGTTGCAGGAAGGCATGCTCTTCGAGCGGGCCTTCGACGAGGGCGGGGTCGACGTCTACCAGACCCAGCGGATCCTGGACCTCGACGGACCGCTCGACGCGGGACGGCTGCGCGCGGCGTGGAACGACCTGGTCACGCGGCACGCGTCGCTCCGGGCGAGCTTCCACGAACTCGGCGCCGGGGAGACGGTGCAGGTCGTCGTCGACGAGGTCGAAATCCCTTGGCGTGAAAAGGATCTGTCGCACCTCGGCGAGACGGCCGCGGCCGAAGAGGTCGAACGCCTGCTCGCGGAGGACTCGGCGGCACGCTTCGACGTGAGCAAACCTCCCTTGCTGCGGCTGCTGCTGATCCGGCTCGGCGAGGATCGGCACCGGCTCGTGCTGACCGCGCACCACCTGCTGCTCGACGGCTGGTCCACACCGCTCGTCCTCGGCGAGACGGCGACCGGCTACGCGGGAGGGCAGGCCAAGCCCGCACCGTCCTATCGGGACTATCTGACGTGGCTGAGCCGTCAGGACGAGGAAGCGACCCGTGCGGCGTGGCGGGCCGAACTCGCGGGTGCGGACGAACCGACCCTGATGGACGCCGACGCGGGCAAGACGATGGTGCTGCCGGACGAGCGGTCCGAATGGCTGTCCGAGGAGCCGACCCGGGCGGTCACCGAGTTCGCGCGGGGGAACGGCCTGACGCTGAGCACGATCGTGCAGGGCGCGTGGGCGCTGGTGCTGGCGCGGCTCGCGCGCCGGACGGACGTGGTGTTCGGGACCGTGGTGTCCGGACGCCCGGCGGAGGTGCCGGACGTCGAGCGGATGGTCGGGATGTTCATCAACACCGTCCCGGTCCGCGTCCGGCTCGACGGCGGTGTGCCGGTGCTGGACCTGCTCCAGGATCTGCAACGACGTCAGTCGGCGCTGACCGAACACCAGTACATGGGGCTGCAGGAGATCCAGAAGGCGGCCGGGACCGGCGCGGTCTTCGACACCGTCCTGATGACCGTCAACTTCCCGCTGGACGCCGCAGGCGTTGGCGACGGCGGGGTCGCGATCAGCTCGGTCCGCACCCGGACCGGCACCACCTTCCCGCTTTCCCTGAGCGTGATGCCCGGCGAACGGCTGCAGATCCACCTGTCCTACCGGCCCGACCGGATCGCCGGGGAGACCGCCGCCGAGATCGCCAGGCAGGTCGTCCGGGCGATCGAGCAGGTGGTGGCGGACCCGTCGCTGCCCGTCGGCCGCCTGACCGTGACGAGCGAACCGGCGCGCGCGTCGGTGGTCGAACGCTGGAACGCGACCGGCGAACCGGCGGGCAAGACGTCCGTGCTGGAGCTTTTCCGGCGCCAGGCAGGGCTTTCCCCGGACGCGGTGGCGGTCGAGGAAGGCGGGCGGACGCTGTCCTACGCCGGACTCGACCGGGAATCGGACCGGCTCGCCGGGTACCTGGCCGGGATCGGCGTGCGGCGCGGTGACCGCGTCGGGGTCGTGATGGAACGCGGCGTGGACCTGGTGGTCGCCCTGCTCGCGGTCTGGAAGGCGGGAGCCGCGCAGGTGCCGGTGAACGTGGACCATCCCGTGGAGCGGATCGAGCGGATGCTCACCGACGCCGGCGCGTCGGTGGCGCTCTGCGCGGAAGCGACCCGCGACGTCGTGCCGGACGGAATCCGGTCGGTGGTCGTCGGCGCACCCGGGATCGGGGACGCGAAGGCGCCCGAGGTCACGGTGTCGGCGCAGGACGTGGCCTACCTGATGTACACGTCGGGATCGACAGGAGTGCCCAAGGGCGTCGCGGTCCCGCACGCGAGTGTGGCGGCGCTGGCGAGCGACCCAGGCTGGTCGCAGGGCCCGGCCGATCACGTGCTGCTGCACGCGTCGCACGCTTTCGACGCGTCGCTGGTCGAACTCTGGGTGCCGCTGGTCAGCGGAGCCCGCGTGGTGGTCGCGGAGCCGGGCACGGTCGACGCCGGCCGGCTGCGGGAAGCGGTCGCCCGCGGCGTGACCACCGTCCACCTGACGGCGGGCGCTTTCCGTGCGGTGGCGGAGGAATCCCCGGAGTCCTTCCTCGGCCTGCGCGAGATCCTGACCGGCGGGGACGCGGTGCCGCTCGCTTCCGTCGTGCGGATGCGCCAGGCCTGCCCGGACGTCCGGGTCCGGCAGCTTTACGGCCCCACCGAGATCACCCTTTGCGCCACGTGGCTCGTCCTCGAACCGGGTGTCGCGACGAGTGACGTGTTGCCGATCGGCAGGCCGCTGGACGGCAGGCAGGCTTACGTGCTGGACGCGTTCCTCCAGCCGGTGGCCCCCGACGTGACCGGCGAGCTGTACCTCGCGGGTGCCGGTCTGGCGCACGGCTATGTGGGCGCGCACGCGCTGACGGCGGAACGGTTCGTCGCGAATCCGTTCGCCGCGGGGGAGCGGATGTACCGCACCGGCGATCTCGCGCGCTGGACGGATCAGGGCGAGCTGGTGTTCGGCGGCCGGGCCGACTCGCAGGTGAAGATCCGCGGCTACCGCGTCGAGCCGGGCGAGATCGAGGCCGCGCTGACCGACGTCCCTCAGGTCGCGCAGGCGATCGTGGTGGCACGGGAAGAACGGCCCGGCGAGAAGCGGCTCATCGCGTACGTGACCGCGGAAGACGGGCCGGGACTGGATTCCGGCGCGGTCCGCGAACAGCTCGCGGCGCGGCTGCCGGAGTACATGGTGCCCTCGGTGGTGCTGGTGATGGACGCCTTCCCGTTGACGCTCAACGGGAAGATCGACCGCGCGGCCCTGCCCGCCCCCGAGTTCACCGCCAGGCGCGCCGGCCGCGAGCCGCGCACCGGGACCGAGCGGCTGCTGTGCGGCCTGTTCGCCGAGATCCTCGGACTGGACGAGGTCGGCGCCGACGACGGCTTCTTCGAACTCGGCGGCGACTCGATCCTCTCGATGCGGCTGGCTGCCCGTGCGCGGCGCGAGGACCTCGTCTTCGGTGCCAAGCAGGTCTTCGAGCAGAAGACGCCCGCGGGGATCGCGGCCGTCGCCGAACGCGGCGGACAGCTCCCGGCCGACGCCCAAGACGTCGAGGACGGCGTCGGGGAGGTCCCGTGGACACCGGTCGTGCGGGAACTGATCGAACACGATTCCGGCGCGCTGAACGGTGGCGCGCTCGCGCAGTGGGTGACCGTCGGTGCGCCCGGTGAGCTGTCCGTGGACGCCTTGACGGCCGGGTTGGCCGCGGTGATCGACACGCACGACCTGCTGCGGAGCCGGGTCGTCGAGGGCGAAGCCGCGCAGCCCCGGCTGGTCGTGTCCGAGCGCGGGACCGTGGACGCGACCGGGCTGGTCGAGCGGGTCGAAGCGGATTCCGGCGACCTCGACGAGATCGCCGAGCGCAGGGCCGGTGAAGCGGCCGCGCGCCTGGATCCCGTCGGCGGCGTGATGGTCCGGGCGGTGTGGGCCGACGCGGGACCCGGCCGCGTCGGACGACTGGTCGTGGTGGCGCATCACCTCGTGGCCGACGTGGTGTCGTGGCGGATCCTGCTGCCGGACCTCCAGACGGCCTGTGAAGCCGTGGCCCTGGGCCGGGAACCGGAGCTCGACCCGGTGGACGTCTCGTTCCGGCGTTGGGCGCGGACGTTGACCGAGCAGGCGGCGGCCCGCGGCGCGGAACTCGCGACCTGGACGGAGATCCTCGACGGCGCGGAAACGCGGCTGGGTGAGCTGGATCCGAAGCGCGACACCATTTCCACGTCGGGTCGCAAGTCCTGGACCCTGCCGAGGGAGCGCGCGAGCGTGCTCGTGGAGAAGGCCACCTCGGCCTTCCACTGTGGTGTCCACGAAGTCCTGCTGGCGACCCTGGCGGGCGCGGTGACCGGCTGGCGCGGCGGCACCGCCGTCGTGGTCGACGTCGAGGGCCACGGCCGTCAGGCTCTCGAAGATCTGGACCTGTCGCGGACGATCGGCTGGTTCACCGATGTCCATCCGCTCAGGTTGGACACCGCGGGGATCGACCCGGCGGAAGCGATCGCGGGCGGCGCCGCGGCCGGGCGGCTTCTCAAGGGCGTCAAGGAGAACGTGCGATCCGTGCCCGACGGCGGGCTCGGCTACGGGATGCTGCGGCACCTCAACGAGGAGACGGGGCAGGCCCTGTCGGTGCTGCCGAAGGCGGAGATCGGCTTCAACTACCTCGGCCGTTTCTCGGCCCGGCCCGAGGGCGACGCGGAACCCTGGCAGATGGTCGGGACCATCGGCGGCGCGGCGGAGCAGGATCTGCCCTTGCGGCACGTCGTGGAGATCGACGCGGCGGTGCTGGACGGCGACGGCGGACCCGAGCTCACGCTGACCGTGACCTGGGCCGGGCGGATCCTCACCGAGGCCGACGCGGAGTCGCTCGGGAAGACGTGGCTGGCCATGCTGACCGGGCTCGCCGCACACGTCGGCGCGGGCGGCTCGGGCGGGCACACGCCGTCCGACTTCCCCCTCGTTTCGTTGGCACAGCAGGAAGTCGAGGAGATCGAGGCCGCCGTTCCGGAGCTGCTCGACATCTGGCCGTTCTCCCCGCTCCAGGAAGGCCTGCTGTTCCACAGCATCGACGAACGCGGCCCGGACGTCTACGCGGGCATGCGGGTCCTCACCCTCGATGGTCCGCTGGACGCCGCCCGCTTCCGCTCGTCCTGGCAGACCCTGGTCGACCGGCACGACGCCCTGCGGGCGAGCTTCCATCAGCTCGGATCCGGCACCGGCGTGCAGGCGGTCGCCCGCCGGGTGACGGTGCCGTGGCGGGAAACCGACCTGTCGCACCTGCCCGAGGACGAGGCGCTCGCGGAGTTCGAGCTCCTCGCGGCCGAGGCGCACGCCGACCGGTTCGACCTGACCAAGGCGCCGCAGCTGCGCCTGCACCTGGTGCGCTTCGCGGAACGACGGCACCGGCTGATCCTGTCGTCGCACCACATCTCGGCCGACGGCTGGTCGCTTCCGGTGTTCCTGGTCGAGGTGATGGCGGCCTACGAGGCCGGCGGTGACGGCCAGACCCTGCCGGTCCCGACGTCGTACCGCGAGTACCTCGCGTGGATCGCCCGCCAGGACAACGCGGCGGCCAGGGAGGCGTGGCGGACAGCACTCGCGGGGCTCGACGAAGCGACCCGTGTCGTGGCGCCGGAAACGATCGCCACGCCCATCGAGCCCGACCGCGTGCGGTTCGCGCTCGACGAAGAGCTGAGCGGGCGGCTGACGGAGTTCACCCGGCGGCACGGCGTCACGATGAACACGCTGTTCCAAGGGGTCTGGTCCTTGCTGCTGGCGCGGCTGACCGGGCGCGAGGACGTCGTCTTCGGCACCACGGTGGCCGGACGGCCGCTGGAGATCCCCGGCGTCGAGTCCGCGGTCGGCCTGTTCATGAACATGCTGCCGGTCCGGGCCCGCCTCACCGGTGCGGACCGGTTCGCCGACATGCTGGCCGATCTGCAGGAACGGCAGGTCGCGCTGATGCCGCATCAGCATCTGGGGCTGACCGAACTCACCCAGGTCGCCGGTCCCGGCGCGGCGTTCGACACGATCGTCGTCTTCGAGAACTACCCGCCACCGCCGGAGCCGTCCGACGACCCCGGCGTCCTGGCCATGCGCCCGGCGGGGATCCCGGACGACAACGGGCACTATCCGCTGTCCCTGCGCGCGTCCGAAGGCGGCGGCGTCCACGGTGAGGTCATCTACCGGCCGGACGTGTTCGACCGGACGCGGGCCGAGGAGTTCCTCGCGTCGATCGTCCGCGCGCTCGAGCAGGTGGTCGCCGATCCGCTGATCCCGGTCGGGCGGGTCGGCCTGATCGGGCCGGAGCACCGCCGCCTGGTGGTGGACGAGTGGAACCGGACGGACGCGCCGCTCGTGACCGACACACTGCCGGCGCTGGTCCGCGCACAGGCGGACCGGACGCCGGACGCGGTGGCCTTCGAGGACGCGGCGCGGAGCCTGACCTACAGCGGTCTGCTGGACGAGGTCGAGGCGCTGGCCCGGCTGCTGGTCGACGCGGGCGTGCGGCGTGAGGCCCGGGTGGGCGTGCTGGTCGAGCGTTCGGTCGAGCTGGCGGTGACCCTGCTGGGCGTCACGTTCGCCGGTGGGGCGTTCGTCCCGGTCGATCCGGACTATCCGCGTGACCGCGTCGAGTTCATGCTGGCGAATTCGGCACCCGAGGTGCTGGTGTGCACGAGGACGACCCGGGCGTTCGTGCCGGTGGAGTTCGCGGGCACGGTGCTGGTGCTCGACACGCTGCCCACCGCCGATCCGGAGGTGGTGCTGCCGCCGGTGGCCCCGGAAGACGCGGCGTACGTGATCTACACGTCGGGGTCGACGGGGGTGCCGAAGGGCGTCCAGGTCACGCACTCCGGACTCGTCAACCTGGGGTACGCGCATATCGAGCGGATGGCCGTGACGTCGTCCTCGCGGATCCTGCAGTTGTCCGCGATCGGTTTCGACGCCATGGTTTCCGAGCTCTACATGACGCTGCTGGCCGGGGCGACCCTGGTCCTGCCGGACGCGGCGAACATGCCGCCCACGGTGACGCTGGGCGACGCGATCCGCCGGGCGGGCATCACGCACCTCACCGTTTCGCCGAGTGTGCTGGCGAGCGAGGACGACCTGCCCGACACCCTGCGGACCGTGCTGACCGGAGGTGAGGCGTTGACGGCCGCGCTGGTGGACCGCTGGTCGCCGGGGCGCCGGGTGATCCAGGCCTACGGGCCGACGGAGACGACCATCTGCTCGACGATGAGCGCCCCGCTGTCCCCGGGGCACGACGTCGTCCCGCTCGGCGGCCCGATCCACAACGTGCGGCACTACCTGCTCGACGCGTTCCTGCAGCCGGTGCCGCCCGGGGTGACGGGCGAGCTCTACATCACCGGGGTCGGGCTGGCTCGCGGCTACCTCGGGCGTCCCGGCCTGACGGCGGAACGGTTCGTCGCCAGCCCGTTCGCCCCCGGTGAGCGGATGTACCGCTCCGGCGACCTGTTCCGCTGGGACCCCGACGGCCAGCTGAAGTTCGTCGGCCGGGTCGACGCGCAGGTCAAGGTGCGCGGCTACCGGGTCGAGCCCGCCGAGATCGAGGCCGTGCTCTCGGCACATCCGGGAGCGGCACAGGTGGTGGTCTCCGTCCGCACCGACGGGCCGGGCGAGAAACGTCTGGTGGCCTACGTCGTCCCTGTCGAGTCCGATGTGGACGGTCTGGCGGCGGGGCTGCGGGAGCTGGCGGCCGAACGGCTGCCGGAGTACATGATGCCCGCGGCGTTCGTGACGCTGGACAAGATGCCGCTCACCCCGAACGGCAAGCTCGATCACCAGGCGCTCCAAGCCCCCGATTTCGCGGCCATGGCTTCGAAACGGGAGCCGAGCACACCGATGGAGGCCTTGGTGTGCGGGCTGTTCGCGGAGGTGCTCGGCCTGGACCGGGTGGGGGCCGACGACAGCTTCTTCGAACTCGGCGGGGACTCGATCACCTCGATGCAGGTGTCCGCGATGGCCCGCCGGGAAGGGCTGGCGCTGACCCCGGGCCAGGTGTTCGCCGAGAAGACGCCGGAACGGCTGGCGGCGCTCGTCAAGCCGCTGCCCGCCGAAGACGAGACCGCCCCGGAGCCGGAACCGGACGGGGGCACGCTCGTCGCGCTTTCCCTTGATCAATTGGAACAACTCGAGGCTGGACTGTCCGGCGACTGACGCTTTAAGGAGTAGATCGTGACCGTTGACGACACCCGCGCGAAGCCGCGTTCCAGCGTGGAGGACGTCTGGCCTCTTTCGCCGCTACAGGAAGGAATGCTCTACCACACCGTCTTGGACGACGACGGGCCCGACACCTACACCGTGCAGACCGTCTACGGCATCGACGGGCCGCTGGACGCCGCACTGCTGAAGGCGTCGTGGCAGGCCCTCGTGGACCGGCACGCCGCGCTGCGGGCCTGTTTCCGTTACGTCAGCGGCGCGCAGATGGTCCAGGTGATCAAGCGGGACGCCGAGATCCCTTGGCGCGAAACGGATCTCACCGGACTGCCGGACGACATCCTCGACGGCGAGGTCGACAGGCTGGCCGCGGACGAACTGGCCGAGCGGCTGAGCATCGACGCGGCGCCGCTGATGAAGCTGCACCTGATCCGGCTCGGCCCGGAACACCACCGGCTCGTGCACACCCTGCATCACGTCCTCGTGGACGGCTGGTCGATGCCGATCCTGCACCGCGAACTCGCCGCGATCTACGCCGCGGGCGGTGACGCGTCCGGGCTGCCCGCCACAGTGTCCTATCGGGACTATCTCGCCTGGCTCGGCAAGCAGGACAAGGAAGTCGCCCGTGCGGCCTGGCGGACGGAACTCGCCGGACTCGACACGCCGACCACGGTCGCGCCCGCCGATCCGGGTCGCGTGCCGGACATCCACACGACGGTCGTCGAGCTGTCCGAGGAACTGACCGACGGTCTCGCGCGGCTGGCACGCGGCCACGACCTCACGCTGAACACCGTCGTGCAGGGCGCCTGGGCCGTCGTGCTCTCCCAGCTCGCCGGCCGCGACGACGTCGTGTTCGGCGCGACCGCCTCGGGGCGGCCCGCCGATCTGGCCGGGGTGGAGTCGATGGTCGGCCAGCTGCTCAACACCCTGCCGGTGCGGGTCCGGCTCGACGGGACGCGACCGGCCGTCGAGCTGTTCGGCGACCTGCAGCGCGACCAGGCGGCGCTCATGACCCACCAGCACCTCGGCCTGCAGGACGTGCAGGCCGTCGTCGGCGCGGGCGCGGTCTTCGACACGCTCGTCATCTACGAGAACTTCCCCCGCAAGGGACTCGGGCGGTCGGCGGACGGCGGCCTGAGCCTGATCCCGGTGAAGCGGGGACGGAACTCCTCGCACTACCCGTTCACGCTGATCACCGGTCCCGGTGAGCGGATGCCGCTGATCCTCGACTACGACCGGGGTCTCTTCGACGAGGCGTCGGCCGAATCGGTCGTCGGCTCGCTGGCGCGGGTGCTGGAGCGGCTCGTCGCCGAGCCCAGGGTCCTCGTCGGCCGGCTGACGCTGGCGAGCGAGACCGAGCACGCCCTGGTGGTGGACACGTTCAACGCGACCGACGGCCCGGTACCGGGGGAGTCCGTGGTCGAACTGTTCGCGCGGCGGGTGGCCACGGCGGCGGACGCGGTGGCGATCACCGACGCGGCGGGCGCGAACCTGACCTACGCCGACGTCGACCAGGCGTCGAACCGGCTGGCCCGGTACCTCGCCGGTCGTGGCGTCGGCCGCGGCGACCGGGTCGGGGTGGCCATGGAACGCTCGCCGGAACTGCTGATCGCGTTCCTGGCGATCTGGAAGTCGGGCGCCGCCTACGTCCCGGTGGACGTGGAGTACCCGGCCGAGCGGATCACGTTCATCCTCGGCGACTCCGGCGTCTCGACCGTGCTGTGCACCCAGGCCACCGCCGGAGTCGTGCCGGAGGACGCGATCGTCCTCGACGCCTCGGAGACGCGGGCGGCCGTCGACGCTCTTCCCGCTGCGGCAACGGAATTCCGGCCGAGCGCGGACGACCTCGCGTACGTCATGTACACCTCGGGATCCACCGGCCTGCCGAAGGGAGTGGGGATCCCGCATGGCGCCGTGGCCGGTCTGGCCGGTGACGCGGGCTGGCAGCTCGGCCCCGACGACGGCGTGCTGATGCACGCGACGCACGTCTTCGACCCTTCGCTCTACGCGATGTGGGTCCCGCTTGTCACCGGCGGCCGGGTCCTGCTCACCGAACCGGGCGTGCTGGACGCGGCCGGGGTGCGGCAGGCCGTGGAACGCGGCGCGACCGCGGTCCACCTCACCGCCGGAAGTTTCCGCGCGCTGGCCGAGACCTCGCCGGAGTGCTTCGCGGGCCTGACCGAGATCGGGACCGGCGGCGACGTCGTCCCCGCGCAGTCCGTGGAGAACCTGCGGCGGGCCCAGCCCGGTCTGCGGGTGCGGAACACCTACGGGCCGACCGAGACCACGTTGTGCGCGACGTGGCTGCCGATCGAACCCGGGGACGTGATCGACCGGGAGCTCCCGATCGGCCACCCGATGACCAACCGGAAGATCTACATCCTCGACGCCTTCCTGCGCCCTGTCGCGCCGGGCGTGGCGGGCGAGCTGTACATCGCGGGCACCGGCCTGGCGCGTGGATATCTCGACAGCCCGGGCCTGACGTCCGACCGTTTCGTGGCTTGCCCGTTCCTCGACGGGGAACGCATGTACCGCACCGGCGACCGGGCACGCTGGACCCGCGACGGCGAGGTCGTGTTCCTCGGCCGCGGCGACGAGCAGGTGAAGATCCGGGGCTACCGCGTCGAACTGGGCGAGGTCGAGGCCGTACTGGCGGCCCAGCCGGGCGTGGTCGAAGCGGTCGTCATGGCGAGGGAGGACCAGCCGGGCGAAAAGCGCCTGGTGGGGTACTTCGTCTCCGACGGCAAGGACGCGGGGCCGGAAGAGATCCGGCGGCAGCTGGGTCTCGTGCTGCCCTCGTACATGGTCCCGCTCGCGGTCATCGCCCTGCCCGGGCTGCCCGTCACGCCCAACGGCAAGGTGGACCGCCGGGCCCTGCCCGCCCCGGATCTCGCCGGCCAGGCGGCGGAGAAGGCGCCGGAGAACGAGACCGAGAAGGTCCTGTGCGCGCTGTTCTCCGAGATCCTCGGTGTCCCGCAGGTGGGCGTCGACGACGCTTTCCACGACCTCGGCGGCAGTTCGGCGCTGGCCATGCGGCTCATCGCGCGGATCCGTGAGGAACTCGGCGCGGATCTGCCCATCCGCCAGCTGTTCTCCTCGCCGACGCCCGCCGGTGTCGCCCGTGCGCTCGCCGCGAAGTCCCGTCCCCCGCTGGAAGCCGTCGAGCGGCCGGACCGCGTGCCGCTGACCGCCCGTCAGCTCCGCGCCTGGCTGCTGGCCAGCCCGGGAGACGAGGCCGAGGGGCTGCACATCTCGGTCGCGCTTCGCTTGCGCGGCAGGCTGAACGTACCCGCGCTGGCGGAGGCGTTCGGCGACGTCGCGGCCCGGCACGAGATCCTCCGGACCACGTTCCCCGGCGACGCGCAGAGCGTTCACCAGCGCATCCACGACACCCTCGCGGTCGAACTGACCCCGGTCCCGGCGACCGAGGAAGAACTTCCCGGGCTCATCGCGGAGCTGCGTGAGCGGCACTTCGACCTCACCGACGAGGTGCCGTGGCGCTGCGACCTCTTCGCGCTCTCGGAGAAGGCGCACGTGCTGCATCTCAAGGTGCACCGGATCCTGGCCGACGACGAGTCGCTGGACGTGCTCTTCCGCGACCTGGCCGCCGCGTACGGCGCGCGGCGTTCGGGCCGGGTCCCGGAGCGCGCGCCGCTGGCCCTCCAGTTCGCGGACTACGCGATCTGGGAGCGGCGGCTGCTCGACGACGAGCGCGGGCAGGACAGCCTCATCAACGAGCAGATCACCTTCTGGCGGGCCAATCTGGCCGGTATCGACGGTGAGACGGTGCTCCCGTTCGACCGGCCGCGGCCGGTCGTCCCGTCACGGCGGGCCGGTACGGTCGCGGTCCGGCTGGAGGCCGAGCCGCACGCGCGGCTGACCAAGGCGGTCGCCCCGGTCGGCGCGCACGTCCTCCAGGTGGTGCAGGCGGCGCTCGCCGTCCTGCTGGTCAAATCCGGCGCGAGCGACGACGTCGTGATCGGCACGTCGCTGCCGAAGGACGACGACCTCATCGACCTCGAGCCGATGGTCGGGCCCTTCGCCCGGCCGCTCGCCCTGCGGACGAACCTCTCGGGCGACCCCTCCTTCCTGGAGGTCGTCACCCGGGCGCAGGAGGCGGCCCGGACCGCGCGCCTGTACCTGGATCTGCCGTTCGAAAAGATCGTCGAGCTGCTGGACCTGCCGGGTTCGCTCGCCCGCCACCCCGTGTTCCAGGTGGCACTGGAGGTGGGCGAGGAGGACCTCGGCGCCTGGGACGCGACGGAACTGCCCGCGCTGCGCACCGAAGCCGAGCCGGTCGGTCCCGACGCGTTCGAGCTGGATCTGTCGTTCAAGCTCACCGAGCGCCTCGATGAAGAGGACGAGCAGGACGGCATCGACGGCCTCCTGCACTACGCCACCGATCTCTTCGACGAGGCCACGGCCGGATCGCTGGCACGGCGGCTGGTCCGCGTCCTCGAACAGGTCGCGGAGAACCCGCAGCTGCGGATCAGCGAACTCGACCTCGCTCTCGACGAGGCCGAACGGGAACGTCCCGCCGAGGCACCGGCGAAGTGGGCCGGGGCGGTGCCCGCCGTGGCCGCCGAACTGGCCGAGGGCGGCCCGCTCGGCGCGCTCGTGCTCGACGACGAACTGCGGCCCGTCGTCCCGGGCGCCGTCGGCGATCTGTACCTCACCGGGGCAGTGGTGGACGCGAGTCCCGCCGAGAAGACTGTGGCCTGCCCATTCGGTACAGAGGGGAGGCGGATGGTGCGCACGGATCTGCTCGCCCGCTGGAACGCCTCCCAAGCGTTGGCCGTGGTGGGTGAGCGGCGTCTGCCGGGTGCCGCGGCGGCGACCGGCACGGGTGACTTCGAGGTGCTGCTTCCGTTGCGGGAAGGCGGAAACCGTCCGCCGCTGTTCTGCGTCCACGCGAGTGGCGGGCTCAGCTGGAACTATGCGCCGCTGCTGCGGAGCCTTCCGCAGAACCAGCCGGTGTACGGCCTCCAGGCACGCGGCCTGGCCCGCACCGAACCGCTGCCCGCCGATGTCGAAGAGATGGCGGCGGACTACGTCGAGCAGATCCGCACCGTGCAGCCGTCCGGGCCGTACCACCTGCTCGGCTGGTCGCTCGGCGGGCGGATTTCGCAGGCGATGGCCACTTTGCTTGAAGCGCAAGGGGAAGAGGTCGGCCTGGTCGCCCTGCTCGACGCCTATCCCACCGACGTCGGACGGCTGCCGCGCGCGCAGCGCGGCACCGAAGCCGACGAGGAGGCCGACGCCTTCGACAAGCAACAGGACCAGCAACTGGCGCTGGCCGCCGGAGTCGCTCGCGACGCCGGTGCCCGGACGAACCTGGAGGAGGTCATGGGGCACCTCCGCCGGATCGGGCCGGAGCACACCGCCCGGAGCTTCACCAGCGACATCCTGCTGTTCGTCGCGACGGAGAACCGGCCCTCGCATCTGCCCGCCGAGGTCGCGATCGCCAGCTGGAAGCCCCTCACCAGCGGGACCGTCGAACCGCACGAGATCGCATGCGGTCACATGGAAATGCTCCAACCCGCGGCGCTGGCCCAGATCGGGGCCGTCGTCGCCGAGAAGCTCCGGCCCCGGCCGGAGCGCGAAAGGACGCAACGATGAGCAATCCCTTCGACAACGAAGACGGCTCCTTCTTCGTGCTCGTCAACGACGAGGGCCAGCACTCGCTGTGGCCGACCTTCGCCGAGGTGCCCGCCGGCTGGACCCGCGTGCACGGTGAGGCGCCCCGGCAGGAATGCCTCGCCTACGTCGAGGAGAACTGGACGGACCTCCGCCCGAAGAGCCTCATCCAGGAAGTCGGCGGCTGAGCGGGGCTGTCCAGCCGTTCGAAGCGGTCAGTTGGACGAGCCGGCCGGGCTCGTCCGACTGACCCCGGGAAAGGACCTGTGCAGTGGAAGCGTTCGAGGAGCTCAACGTCGTCCTGCCGACGGAGATGCACCGGCGGGACCGGTTCGATCCGGTCCGGCTGCTGCTGGACTTCATGGCCAAGGGCCCGATGACCGAACTGGGCACCGAGGAGGACGGCGAAGGCCGGACAGCGTGGCTGGCCACCGGTTTCGACGAGGTCCGGCAGGTGCTCGGCTCGGACAAGTTCAGTTCCCGGCTCCTCTATGGAGGGACCGCGTCCGGCATCACCTTCCCCGGCTTCATCACCCAGTACGACCCGCCGGAGCACACGCGGCTGCGCCGGGTGTTGTCGCCCGCGTTCTCCGTCCGGCGGATGGAACGGTTCCGGTCGCAGGTCGAAGAGGTCGTCGAGGACACCCTGGACGCCATCGACTCCATCGGTGGCCCGCTGGACTTCGTCCCGCATTTCGGCTGGGCCATCGCGACCACGGCGACCTGCGACTTCCTCGGCATCCCCCGGGACGACCAGACGGAGTTGTCCCGCAGCCTGCACGCCAGCCGGGCCGAGCGGTCGGGCAGCAGGCGCGTGGCGGCCGGGAACCGGTACATGACGTACATGAGCCAGAACACGGCTCGGACGCGTCGTGACCCCGGTGACGACATGCTCGGCGTCGTCGTGCGCGAGCACGGGGACGAGATCACCGACTCGGAACTGACCGGGCTGGCCGCGTTCGTCATGGGCGCGGGCGGGGACCAGGTCGCCCGGTTCCTCGCGGCGGGCGCGTGGCTGATGGTCGAGGCGCCCGAGCAGTTCGATCTGCTCCGGGAGAAGCCGGACGTCATCCCGGACTGGCTGGAGGAAATGGTCCGGTATCTCAGCACCTCCGAGAAACTCACCCCGCGTATCGCGACCGAGGACGTGCGCGTCGGCGAATTCCTTGTCAAGGCAGGGGATACCGTCACCTGCTCGTTGATCGGCGTGAACCGCCGGGACTTCCCCGGGCCGTCGGACCGGTTCGACATCACCCGGGCGAAGACGCCGCATGTCGCGTGGGGGCACGGCATCCATCACTGCCTCGGCAGGCCGCTGGCCGACCTGATCTTCCGGGTCGCGATCCCGGCGCTGGCGACCCGCTTCCCGAAACTCCGGCTGGCCGAGCCGGACCGCGAGATCAAACTGGGGCCGCCGCCGTTCGACGTGAAAGCCCTGCCGCTCGACTGGTGACACCGCGAAAAGCTTGAGGAGAATCATGGTAGTTCCGCTGCCACATCAGCGGTTCGGGCTCGACCCGGTGCCGGAGCTCAGCGATCTGCAGAAGAGCGGGCCGCTGCACGAATACGACACCGAGCCGGGACTGGACGGCCGCAAGCAATGGCTCGTCACCGGCTACGACGAAATCCGGGAGATCCTTTCCGACGTCACCCGGTTCAGCTCCATGCGCCCGGTCGACGACGAGTCGGAACGGGCCTGGCTGCCGGGAATCCTGCAGTCCTACGACCCGCCGGACCACACCCGGTTGCGGGGGACCGTGACGAGGGCGAACACCGTCCGGCGGATCGAGGTCCTGCGGCCGGTCGCCGAGGAGATCGTCGAGGAATGCCTGGACGATCTGGAAGACATGGGTTCGCCGGTCGACTTCGTCCGGAACGCCGCCTGGCCCATCCCGGCGCTCATCTCCTGCGACCTCCTAGGTGTCCCGCGTGACGACCAGTACGAGCTGTCGCGGATGTTCCGGGAGAGCAGGGAAAGCCGGATCCCCCGGCAGCGGAACCTGTCGGGGCTGGGCATCGTCAACTACGCCCGGAAACTGACCGCCCGCAACCGCGCCGAACCCGGCGACGGGATGATCGGCGGCATCGTGCGCGACCACGGCGACGAGGTCAGCGACGACGAACTGGCGGGGCTGGCCGAGGGGATCATGATCGGCGCGGTCGAGCAGCTGGCCTCCCAGCTGGCGATCGCGGCGCTGCTCCTGGTGACCCATCCCGCCCAGATGGCGCTGCTGCGCGAGCGTCCGGAACTCGCGAACTCCGCGGCCGAGGAAGTGCTTCGGTACGCGTCCATCGTGGAGACCCCCTCGCCGCGGACCGCGCTGGTCGACGTGTCGATCGGCGGGCGCACCGTGCGCGCCGGCGACGTCCTGACCTGCTCGCTGCTGGCGGTGAACCGCGCGCGGGGCGAAGGGTTCGACATCACCAGGGAGAACACCGAGCACATCGCGTTCGGGCACGGCATCCACCACTGCATCGGGGCGCCGCTGACCCGGCTCCAGCTGCGGGTGGCGCTGCCCGCGCTGGTCCGCCGGTTCCCGACGCTGCGGCTGGCCGTCCCCGAGGAGGAGCTGCGGTTCAAGCCGGGCAGGCCCGCCCCCTTCGCGGTAGAGGAGCTTCC
Organism: Amycolatopsis azurea DSM 43854; assembly: GCF_001995215.1. Taxonomy (GTDB): domain Bacteria; phylum Actinomycetota; class Actinomycetes; order Mycobacteriales; family Pseudonocardiaceae; genus Amycolatopsis; species Amycolatopsis azurea. The sequence continues at coordinate 176,573 of NZ_MUXN01000025.1, read as the reverse complement.
CGTTGAGTGGTGACGACTCGCGGCCCCTGCACATCCGGCGGGACGGTTTCGGCCCCGCCGAGGAACTGCGGTCCGCCGGTCCCCTGACGAAGATCACCATCGGGGAGGGCGCGGGCGCCGAGACCAGCTGGCTGGCCGCGAACCACGCCGTCGTCCGGCAAGTGCTCGGCGACCACCAGCGGTTCAGCAACCGGCGGCGCTGGCACGACCAGGACGAGGTCGGCGGGACGGGGATCTTCCGGCCTCGGGAACTGGTCGGCAACCTGATGGACTACGACCTGCCCGAGCATCCCCGGATGCGGCAGAAGCTGTTGCCGGGCTTCACTTTGCGCCGGATCCGGCGGCTCCGGCCGTACATCGAGCAGATCGTCGAGGAACGGCTCGACGCGCTGGAGGACGAGGGCTCGCCCGCGGACCTGATCGAGATCGTCGCCGACGAAGTGCCCGGAGCCGTGCTGTGCGAGCTGATCGGGGTGCCCCGCGACGACCGCACCACGTTCACCCAGCTGTGCCACCGGCACCTCGATCCCTCGCTGAGCCAACGGAAACGGGCCGCCGCGGGCGAAGCGTTCTCCCGCTATCTGCTGACGATGATCGCCAGGCAGCGCAAGGAACCGGGTGAGGGACTGATCGGCGCCGTCGTCGCGGAACACGGCGACGCGGCGACGGACGAGGAGCTTCGCGGTTTCTGCGTGCAGGTGATGCTGGCCGGGGACGACAACATCTCCGGCATGATCGGCCTGGGCGTGCTGGCACTGCTGCACCACCCCGAGCAGATCGCCGCTTTCCAGGGCGGTGATCAGGCGGCGGACCGGGCGGTGGACGAGCTGATCCGGTACCTGACCGTCCCGTACGCGCCGACACCGCGGACCGCGATGCAGGACGTCACCATCGCGGGCCAGGAGATCAAGGCGGGCGAGACGGTCACCTGCTCGCTCCCCATGGCCAACCGTGACCCCGCCCTGCTCGCGGAACCGGACCGGCTCGACGTCACGCGCGATCCCGTCCCGCATGTCGCTTTCGGGCACGGCGTCCATCACTGCCTGGGTGCTTCGCTGGCGCGCCTCGAACTCCGGGTCGTGTATTCCGCGCTGTGGCAACGGTTTCCGAAGCTGAGACTGGCGGATCCCGAGCAGGAAACCGCGTACCGGCTCACCACGCCGGCATACGGGCTGACGGAGTTGAGGGTCGAATGGTGAGAAGGCGGCGGTGAGTCGTGGGTCGGGTGGGTCGTGAGTGGTAAGTGTCGTTAGAACGTCACTTACCACTCACGACCCCCTGTACCGATGCTCTCTCTGGCGTTTTGCCTCTCGGGAGGTGTTGCGAAAGCCACTTTCGCAACCTTCAACGTTGTGAAAGTGGCTTTCGCGACACCGCTTTCCCGGGCAGATCGCGGCTGGGTCGGGTGGGTCGTGAGTGGTAAGTGACGTTAGAACGTCACTTACCACTCACGACCACCCCGACCCGCCGCCCACCGCAGCCCTGCCGCCCACCGCCCGCTTCTTCGTCCACGGCGGCACCCTGGACTTCTTTCCTGAGCACGGGCGAAGATTGGGGCACCCGAGTGTCCGAAGAGGAATCCGGAACACCCAACGCGGTCGGTGAAGGAGTTTCCACTCGATATGGATCAGGATATCGATGAGGTCGCGCCACTCGTGCGGCCGACGGCGAACTACATGCTCCGGACGCACTGCGATCCCCACGAGGACATGTTCGATCTCCGGGCGCACGGCCCGCTGGTCCGGATAGTCGGGAGCGCGTCCACCCAGCTGCGGACGGAATACGTCTGGCAGGCCATGGGATACGACGTCGTCCGGCAGATACTGGGCGACCACGAACATTTCACGACCCGGCCCCGCTGGAGCTCGGCGGAATCGCCCGCCGACGAACCCATTCCGCCGGATCTCATCGGGCAGTTGTCGGTCTACGACCCGCCCGAACACACACGCCTGCGCGGAATGCTGACGCCGGAATTCACCACGCGGCGGATCCGCAGGCTGGAACCCGCGATGCAGGAATTGATCGAGGACCGCATCGACATGCTGGAGGCCGAGGGGCCGCCCGCGGACGTCCAAGGGGTGTTCGCGGATCCGGTCGGCGGTCTGGCACTGTGCGAATTGCTCGGCATCCCACGTGACGACCGCACCGAATTCATCCGCCGCGTCCGGCAGAATGTCGCGCTCAGCCGCGGATTCAAGGCCAGGGCGCACGACAGCGCGGCGTTCAACCGCTATCTGGACGGCCTCATCGCCCGGCAGCGGGCGGATCCCGACGAGGAGTTCATCGGGGCGATCGTGCGCGAACACGGCGACGACGTCACGAACGCCGAACTGCGGGGCGTGTTCACCGCGCTCATCCTCGGCGGAGTCGAGACCGTCGCGGGAATGATCGGCTTCGGTGTGCTCGCTCTGCTGGAGCATCCCGAGCAGAAGGATTTGATGCTCTCCGGCAAAGAAGAGGCGGATCGGGTCGTCGCCGAATTGCTGCGATACCTGTCGCCCGTGCAGCAGCCGAACCCGCGGCTGGCCATCAAGGACGTCGTCGTCGGCGGTCAGCTGATCAAGGCGGGCGAGTACGTGATGTGCTCGATCCTGATGGCCAACCGCGACGAGGCGCTGACGTCGAACGCCAACGTCCTCGACGCGAACCGCACTTCGGGTTCCCACGTCGGATTCGGGCACGGGATCCATTACTGCATCGGCGCGGCGGTGGCGAGGTCGCTGCTGCGGATGGCCTACCAATCCCTTTGGGGCCGGTTCCCCGATCTGCGCCTCGCCGTACCCCGCGAGGAAATCAAGCTGCGGAACGCGTTCATCGATTGCCCGGACCAATTACCGGTCGCCTGGTAGCAAATGACGTCGACAGAGGAATGGTGAGAGATGTCGGTCGAAGAATTCGATGTGGTGGTCGCCGGTGGCGGGCCGTCCGGGTCGACCCTGGCGACGTTCGTGGCCATGCAGGGCCATCGAGTGCTGTTGCTGGAGAAGGAACTCTTCCCCCGGTACCAGATCGGCGAGTCGCTCCTGCCGTCCACGATCCACGGCGTGTGCCAGATGCTCGGCATCACCGATGAACTGGCGGCGGCCGGTTTCCCGATCAAACGCGGCGGCACGTTCCGGTGGGGCGCCCGGCCGGAGCCGTGGACGTTCTCCTTCTCCGTCTCGCCGCGGATCACCGGTCCGTCGTCGTTCGCCTATCAGGTCGAGCGGGCGAAGTTCGACCAGATCCTGCTGAACAACGCCAAGCGCAAGGGCGTCGAGGTCCGCGAGGAGTGTTCGGTCACCGACGTGCTCGAAGAGGGCGAGCGGGTCACCGGCGTCCGGTACACCGATCGTGACGGTAACGAGCACGAGGTCAACGCGACCTTCGTGATCGACGCGTCGGGCAACAAGAGCCGGCTCTACTCCAAGGTCGGCGGCTCGCGGAACTACTCCGAGTTCTTCCGCAGCCTGGCGCTGTTCGGCTACTTCGAAGGCGGCAAGCGGCTGCCCGAGCCGTACTCGGGCAACATCCTGAGCGTCGCGTTCGACAACGGCTGGTTCTGGTACATCCCGTTGAGCGACACGCTGACCAGCGTCGGCGCGGTGGTGCGCCGGGAGGACGCGGACAAGGTCCAGGGCGACCGGGAGAAGGCGCTCACCTCCTTGATCGCCGAGGCCCCGTTGATCGCGGAGTACCTCAAGGACGCGAAGCGGGTGACGACGGGCAAGTACGGGGAGATCCGCGTCCGCAAGGACTATTCCTACAACCAGACCGAGTTCTGGCGGCCGGGGATGATCCTGGTCGGTGACGCCGCCTGCTTCGTCGACCCGGTGTTCTCTTCCGGCGTGCACCTGGCGACCTACAGCGGTCTGCTCGCGGCGCGGTCGATCAACAGCGTCCTCGCCGGGGATCTGGACGAGAAGACCGCCCTGACCGAGTTCGAGGCGCGATACCGCCGCGAGTACAGCGTGTACTACGAGTTCCTCGTGGCGTTCTACGAGATGAACGTGAACGAGGAGTCGTACTTCTGGCAGGCCAAGAAGGTCACCAAGAGCAAGCACACCGACCTGGAGTCGTTCGTCGACCTCGTCGGCGGGGTGTCCTCCGGGGAGAACGCCCTGGTGAACCAGCTCGTCGAGCGCAGCGCCGAGTTCGCCACCGCCGTCGACACGATGGCGGGCGGTGACGACGCCAGCATGGTGCCGCTGTTCAAGTCGCAGGTCGTCCGGCAGGTGATGCAGGAGGGCGGCCAGGAACAGATGCGGGTGGTCCTCGGCGAGGACGCCGAGCCGGAGATGCCGCTGTTCCCCGGCGGGCTGGTGGTCTCGCCCGACGGCATGAAGTGGCTGCCCCACCATCCCGTCTGAGCCGACCCAGCCGACGCCGGAACCAGCGGAACGAGGGAAGTACGCGATGCGGGTGTTGTTGTCGATGTTCGGGACACGCGGGGATCTCGAACCGGTGCTGGCGTTGGCGGTGCGGTTGCGGAACCGCGGCGTCGAGGTGCGGGTCTGCGGGCCCGCGGACTTCGCGGAGCGGCTGGCCGAATTCGGGGTGCCGATGGTGCCGGTCGGCCCGCCGGTCCGGACGGGCGCGGGGCCAGGGCCCGGGTTCGCGACCGAGCTGATCGACGCGCAGTTCGACCAGGTGCCCGCGGCCGCCGAGGGCTGTGACGTGGTGGTGGCGACGGGGATGGTGGCCGTCGCCTCCGCCGTCCGGTCGGTGGCGGAGAAGCTGGGGATCCCCTACTTCTACGCCGCCTGCCATCCGATCGACATCCGGTCGCCGTTCGACCCGCAGCTGCGGCCCGATCGCGACGGCGAGTCGTTCGCGCTGGACGACACCGACCAGCATTCGCTGCGGGACATGCGCGACGAGGGCCTGTTCCAGCGGTTCGGAGAACCGGTCAACCGCAGGCGGGCCGCGCTCGGGCTTCCGCCGGTGGACGGCATCATCGACCACGCCTACACCGATCGCCCCTGGCTGGCGGCGGATCCGGTCCTGGTCCCGCTGCGGCAAGGTCAGGAGGCCGTGCAGACCGGGTCCTGGTACCTGGTCGACGAACGGCCTCTGCCCGCCGAGGTGGAGGAATTCTTGGCAGCGGGGACGCCGCCGGTGTACGTGGGCTTCGGCAGCCTGGACGCTCCCGACGACGCCGCCAGGGTGGCCATCGAGTCGGTCCGCGCCCAGGGGCGCCGGGTGATCCTGTCGCGCGGCTGGGCCGAGCTGGCCCGGATCGATGACGAGAGCGACTGTCTCGTCATCGACGAGGTGAACGTCCAGGTGCTGTTCGGCCGGGTGGCCGCCGTCGTCCATCACGGCGGTTCGGGGACGGCGCACGTGGCCACCCGGGCCGGGGTCCCGCAGATCATCATCTTCCAGGGCATGGACCAGCCGTACTTCGCCGCCAGGGTCGCCGAACTGGGGATCGGCGTGGCCCACGACGGCCCGGTCCCGACCGTCGAATCGCTGTCGGCCGCGCTCGTCACGGCCCTGGCGCCGGAGACGAGCGCGCGAGCCAAGGCCGTGGCCGAGATCGCCCGCACGGACGGGGCGGCGGCGGCCGCGGAACTGGTGCTCGGCGCGGTCAGCCGGGGAATGCCCGCGGTTTCGGTGTGAACCGGACAAGCTCGATCAGGAGAGGCGAGATGCGCGTTCTGTTGTGGGCCAGGGGATCACGCGGCGACGTCGAACCGCTGGTGGCCTTGGCGGCGAAGCTGCGGGAGACCGGCGCCGAGGTGCGGATGTGCGCGCCGCCGGACAGCGCGGCGCGGCTGGCGGAGATCGGGGTGCCGCTGGTGCCGGTCGAACGCTGGAAGGGCGCGTCGGCGTCGCACGGGACGCCCGACGCCGAGGCCGGGTCGAACGCCGAGCGGCTCGAACAGATCCTCAAGGTCGCTGAAGGCTGTGACGTCGTGGTGGCGGCCGGTCTGCTCTCCGGCGCGGTCGCCGTCCGGTCGGTGGCCGAGAAACTGGGCATCCCCTACTTCAACGTCGTGCTCTGCCCGATCCACCTGCCCTCGGCGCTCCCGCCGTCGCAGCGGGCCGACTACAACCAGGGCACCGACAACCTGATCGGCGGCATGCTCAACGACCAGCGGGTCGCCCTCGGCCTGCCGCCGGTGAAGAACCTGTTCGACTACGCCGCCACCGACCGTCCCTGGCTGGCGGCGGATCCACTCCTCGCCACCTTGCGGCCGGGCGAGGAGGCGTTGCAGACCGGGGCGTGGATCCTGCCCGACGAACGGCCGCTTTCCCCTGAGCTGGAAGCGTTTCTGGCCGCGGGTGAGCCGCCGGTGTACGTCGGTTTCGGCAGCTCGCCGGAAACCGCCGACGTCGCGAGGGCGGCCATTACGGCGGTCCGTGCCCAGGGCCACCGGGTGCTCCTTTCCCGCGGCTGGGCGGACCTGGCCCTGCCCGACGACGGCGCCGACTGTTTCGCCATCGGCGAGGCCAACTTCCAGGAGCTGTTCCGCCGGGTGGCCGCCGTCGTCCACCACGAAGGCACGGGTACGACGCACGTGGCCGCGCGGGCGGGCGTCCCCCAGGTCGTGGTGCGCCACATCGTCGGCCAGGTGTACTACTCCGAGCGGATCGCCGACCTGGGGATCGGGGTGGCGATCGACGGTCCGGCACCGACGGTCGAGGCCCTGTCGGACGCGCTCACCACCGCGCTGTCCGCGGAGACCCGCGCGCGGGCGGCCGACGTCGCGGGCCGGATCCGCACCGACGGGCCGACGGTGGCCGTGGAACTGCTGCGCGACGCGGTCAGCCGGGAGAAGCCGGCGGTTCCCGCGTGAACGACGTAATGCGGGTGCTGTTGTCGACGTCCGGCAGTCGCGGCGACGTCGAACCACTGGTGGCCTTGGCGGTGCGGCTGCGGGAACTCGGGGCGGAGGTGCGGATGTGCGCGCCTCCGGACGCGGGGGAGCGGCTGGCCGAGTTCGGGGTGCCGCTGGTGCCGGTCGGCGAGTCGACGCGTGCGATGACGCACGAGAAGAAACCGCCGTCGCCCAAGGACGGACCCCGGCTTTCGGCCGAAGCGATCGCCACGCAGTTCGAGCAGGTCCCGGCGGGCGCCGAAGGCTGTGACGCCGTGGTGGCGACCGGGATGCTCGCGGCCGCGGTGGCCGTGCGGTCGGTCGCCGAGAAGCTCGGCATCCCGTACTTCTACGCCTTCCACTGCCCGATCTACCTGCCGTCGCCGCACTACCCGCCCCCGCCACCGCTCGGCGAGCCGCCCGCCCCGGCCGGGACCGACATCCGTTCGCTGTGGGCGCGGAACAGCCAGAGTGCGTATCGGCGGTTCGGCGAGCCGCTCAACAGCGAGCGGGCCGCGATCGGGTTGCCGCCGGTGGACGACATCTTCTCCTACGGCTACACCGATCACCCCTTGCTGGCGTCGGATCCGGTCGTGGCCCCCTTGTTGCCGACGGATCTCGACGCCGTCCAGACCGGGGCCTGGACACTGCCCGACGAACGGCCGCTTTCCCCTGAGCTGGAAGCGTTTCTGGCCGCGGGTGAGCCGCCGGTGTACGTCGGTTTCGGCAGTATGCGCGCCCCGGAGGACGCCGCGAAGGTGGCCGTCGAGGCGGTTCGCGCTCAGGGCCGCCGGATGATCCTTTCCCGTGGCTGGGCCGATTTGACGCTGATCGACGATCAGGCCGACTGCTTCGCCGTCGGCGAGGTGAACCACCAGGTGCTGTTCGGCCGGGTGGCCGCCGTCGTCCATCACGGCGGGGTGGGGACGACGACCGCGGCCGCGCGGGCCGGTGCCCCGCAGGTCGTGGTGCCCCAGATCGCGGACCAGCCGTATTTCGCCGGCCGGGTGGCCGAACTGGGGATCGGGGCGGCCCACGACGGCCCGACCCCGACCGTCGATTCGCTGTCGGCCGCGCTCACCGTCGCGCTCTCCCCGGAAACCCGGGCGCGGGCGGCCGCGGTGGCGGGCACGATCCACCACGACGGGGCGGCGGTGGCCGCGAAACTGGTCCTAGAAGCGGTTAACCGCCAAGGATCCACAGAACGAGGAACCCTGTGATGCGTGTCTTGTTGTCGACGAGCGGACTCCGCGGCGACGTCGAACCGATGGTGGCGCTGGCGACCCGGCTGCGGGCGCTGGGTGTCCAAGTGCGGATGTGCGCACCTCCGGACGCCGCGGACCGCTTCGCCGGTCTCGACGTCGAGGTGGTCCCGGTCGGACAGTCGCTGCGCGCGATGATGCGCGCGATCACCGGATCGTCGCGCGGGGACGGGCTCCGGCTCCCTGCCGAGGAGATCGACGAGCAGTTCGACCAGGTCCCGGCGGCCGCCGAGGGCTGCGACGCGGTGGTGGCGACCGGAGTGCTGTCCGCCGCGATCGGGGTGCGGTCGGTCGCCGAAAAGCTGGGCATCCCGTACTTCTACGCCGCCTACTGCCCGATCTACCTGCCCTCGCCGCATTTTCCGCCACCGCTCGGACGCGGTGACGGTGAGCCGCCCGAGGACCTGGACATCAACGACAACCGGGCGCTGTGGGAGTTCTACAACCAGGTCTACTTCGACAGGTACGGTGGCCCGCTCAACCGCAGGCGCGCCGAAATCGGGCTGCCGCCGGTGGAGAAGCTCATCGACTACGGCTGCACCGACCGGCCCTGGCTGGCCGCGGACCCGCTCCTGGCCCCGCTGAAGCCGGACCAGGACGTGGTGCAGACCGGGGCGTGGATCCTGCCCGACGAACGTCCGCTTTCCCCTGAGCTGGAGGCGTTTCTGGCCGACGGTGAGCCGCCCGTGTTCGTGGGCTTCGGCAGTACCTCGGACACCGACGTCACCGCGAAACTGGCCGTCGAGGCGATCCGGGCCCAGGGCCGCCGGGTCGTTCTTTCCCGTGGCTGGGCCGAGCTGGCCCTGCCCGACGACCGGGCAGACTGTTTCGCCGTCGGTGAGACCAACTTCCAGGCGCTGTTCGGCAGGGTCGCCGCCGTCGTCCATCACGGCGGTGGCGGAACGACGACCGTGGCTGCGCGGGCGGGTGTCCCTCAGGTCGCCATACCCCAGATGACGGATCAGCCGTACTTCGCCGATCAGGTGGCCGCGCTGGGTATCGGCGTGGCCTTCGAGGAGTACGGCCCGGCCCCGACTTTCGAGTCCTTGTCCGCCGCGCTCGCCACGGCGCTTTCCCCGGAAACCCGCGAGCGGGCGGCCGCCGTGGCCGCCGAGATCCGCTCCGACGGGACGACGGTCGCCGCCGGACTGCTACGCGACGCGGTCGGCCGAAGCGAGAAAGGAAACTCGAACATGTCCGGAAACATCACGCAGGCGAACGAGCCGGTGCTGGTCGAGGTGACGGAGGACTTCACCTGCTACGCCGGTCCGGATCCGTCGGGTCAGCACGACGAGCTGATGTTCATCTTCAACGAGGTCTTCCATTTCGACACCTACGCTCAGAGCGTTGGCGCGGTACCCGAGAACGGGGTCATTCTCGACGTCGGCGCCAATGTCGGGCTTTTCTCGATTTACGCGAAAAGGCAAAAACCGAATGCCAAGCTGATCGCCTTCGAGCCCATTCCGGCGTCGGCTGCGGCGCTGCGCCGGAACGTCGAACTGCACGGCATGTCCGGCCTGACCATTCACCAGCTGGCCTTGGGCGAGGCGGATCGGAAGGACGTCGCCTTCACCTACTACCCCGGCATGCCCGGGAACTCGACGCGGCATCCGGAGACGAAGAACGAACACTTCGCGGCTCAAGCGGTCGAGGTCGGCGTCGAGGTGGCGACACTTTCCTCCGTGCTGGCACAGCATCCCGAGCTGGACCGCGTCGACCTGGTCAAGGTCGACGTCGAAGGTTCGGAGCTGGAGGTCCTCGCCGGATTGACCGAGGACGACTGGGCGAAGATCCGGTCCTGGGTCATCGAAATCAGCGACGCGAAGGGCGAGTTGGCCGAACTCCGGAAGGAACTGGAGAGCCGCGGTTACACCGTGGAGGCCGAACTCGACGACAAGATCATGGTGGAACCGATGTATCTGGTGCACGCTTCCCGAAAATGACGCCATTCCGTGGCCGACGTGGACATCGCGCAAAATGACTAGGGTGGAAAACATGTCCAAGCTTGCCTCTGAACCGCATGAGAACCGGCAAATGGCGGAGTGGTTCGGTCTCGACGCCGCGCGCTACGACCGCGCCCGCCCCGGCTATCCGGGCGCGCTGGTCGACCGGATCATCGGCTTGAGCCCCGGCAAGAACTTCGTGGACGTCGGCTGCGGCACGGGCCTCTCCTCGCGTCCGTTCCAGGCGGCGGGCTGCACGGTGCTCGGAGTCGAACCGGACGCGCGGATGGCGGACGTCGCGCGAGGGCGGGGTCTCGACGTCGAGGTCGCCAAATTCGAGGACTGGGACCCGGCGGGCCGCACCTTCGACGCGGTCGTCTCGGGTACCGCCTGGCACTGGGTGGACCCGCTCGCGGGGGCGCGCAAGGTGGCGGGCGTGCTGGCGCCGAACGGCCTGATCGCGTTGTTCGACAACGGTTTCGAGCTGCCGCCGGCCGTCATGAAGGCGCAGGGCGAGGCGTACCGGCACGCCGTTCCCGACGCCTCCTTCCAGGAACCGTCCAAAGAGGACAGAGAAGGGGACGTGGAGGAGTACGCCAAACAGATCTACGCCAAGCAGTACGTGAAGGCGGCCGAAGGCATCCAGCAGACCGGTGCGTTCACCGAGCCGCAGCGACTGCGCTTCGTCTGGGAACGCGTCTACACCCGTGACGAATGGCTGGACCTGGTCCCCACCCAGGGCGGGCTCAACCACCTCGACGACGACGCGCGCACCCGGTTCCTCACGCATCTCGGCGCGTCGATCGACGCGCTGGGCGGCTCCTTCACCATTCACTACGCCACCGAAGGCATCACCGCGACCAGGCGGTGAACGCCATCGGGAGAAGGGGAACCGGCATGCGGGTGTTGTTCTGGGCGTACGGGCCGCGCGGGGATGTCGAACCGTTGGTGGCACTGGCGGTGCGGGTGCGGGAACTCGGCGCGGAAGTGCGGATGTGCGCGCCTCCCGACTACGTGGAGCGGCTGGCGGAAGTCGGTGTGCCGCACGTGGTCGTCGGCGAGTCGGTGCTCGAAGGGGCCCGAAGCGGGCTGGGCGGGCCGCCCGACCCCGAGCAGGCCGTCGCGGGGATCGCCGAGCAGTTCGACAAGGTCCCGGCGGCCGCCGAGGGCTGTGACGTGGTGGTCGCGAGCGGTCTGCTGACCGGCGCGATCGCCGTGCGGTCGGTGGCCGAGAAGCTCGGCATCCCGTACTTCTTCGCCGTCGCGTCCCCGATTCTGCAGCCGTCACCGGAGCAGCGGGGCATGTACAACCAGGGCATCGACAAGATGTTCGGCGGCGCGCTCGACGATCGGCGCGCGGCGATCGGCCTGCCCCCGGTGCGGAACCTGTTCGACTACGGCTGCACCGATCGTCCTTTGCTGGCGGCGGACGAGGTCTTGGCCCCGCCGCGGCCGGAGTTGGCCGGGGTGCGGACCGGAGCGTGGATGGTCTCCGACGAACGGCCGCTTTCCCCTGCGCTGGAAGCGTTCCTGACGGACGGCGAGCCGCCGGTGTACGTGGGTTTCGGTAGCTCGCCCGCTCCCGACGACGTCGCCAGGGTGGCCGTCGAGGCGATCCGGTCCCAGGGCCGCCGGGTGATCCTCGCGCGCGGCTGGGCCGGTCTGACGCTTCCCGACGACGGCGCCGACTGTCTCGCCATCGACGAAGTGAACCAGCAGGTGTTGTTCGGCCGCGTGGCCGCCGTCGTCCACCACGGCGGGGTCGGCACGACGCATGTGGCCACGCGGGCCGGCGTCCCCCAGGTCGTGGTCCCGCAGATCGCGGACCATCCGCACCACGCGGGCCGGGTGGCCGAGCTGGGTGCCGGGGTGGCGCACGACGGTCCGAACCCGACCGTCGGGTCCCTGTCGGCCGCGCTCGTCACGGCCCTTTCCCCGGAAACCCGCGCGCGGGCCACTGCGGTGGCGGGCACGATCCGCGCCGATGGGACCACGGTGGCCGCGGAGCTGCTGCTCGACGCGGTCAGCCGGGAGAAGCCGTCTGTTTCTGTCTGAACCACCCCTTGGCTGGAAACCGAGTAAGGAAACGGGAGAACCGTCCATGAGCGCCACCGGAAAGCAAATGATCGCCGACAGCTGCCGGATCTGCGGCAACACGGAACTGTTGCCCGTACTGGATCTCGGCTCGCAAGCCGTCACGAGCGTGTTCCCGCGGACCCGCGGGATCGTCCCCGTCGTCCCGCTCGAACTGGTGAAGTGCTCGCAGGGCGGCTGTGGACTCGTCCAGCTCCTGCACACCACCGACTCCAGCCTGATGTACGGCCACGGCGGCTACGGCTACCGGTCCAGCATTCGGCCGTACATGATCAATCACCTGCACGGCATCGTCGGGCAGGTCACCGACCTGGTCGAGCTGCAGGCAGGCGACCTGGTCGTCGACATCGGCAGCAACGACTCCACCCTGCTGCGGGGCTACCCGGTGAACGGTCCGGAGCTGGTGGGCTTCGACCCCAACGGCGAACAGTTCCGCGACCTCTACCCCGACCACGTCGGCCTGGTCGCGGATTACTTCACCGGCAAGGCTTTCGCGGACCGCTACGGCGACCGGAAGGCCAAGGTCGTCACCTCGATCGCCATGTTCTACGACCTGCCCCGGCCGGTCGAGTTCATGCAGGAGATCCACGACATCCTCGACGAGGACGGCCTCTGGATCTCCGAGCAGGCGTACCTGCCGTCCATGCTGGACATGGTCGCCTACGACGCGATCTGCCACGAACACCTCGAGTACTACGCGCTGCGTCAGTTCGAGTGGATGGCCGAGAAGGTCGGCTTCACCGTCGTCAAGGCCGAGATGACCGAGGTGCACGGTGGCAGCATCCGGGTGACCATGGCGAAGAACAGCGGTCACTACAAGGTGGACGAAGCCGGCCTCGCGGCGTTCCGGCGCGGCGAGGAGGCCGTCGGCCTGCACACGATGGCCCCCTACGAGAAGTTCGCCGCCAGGACCAACGCGCACCGCGACGAACTGCGCGACTTCCTCGACGCCTCCCGGGCCGCGGGCAAGCTGACCCTGGGCTACGGCGCGTCGACCAAGGGCAACGTGATCCTCCAGTACTGCGGGCTGACCGAAAAGGACCTGCCCGCCATCGGTGAGGTCAACGCGGACAAGGCGGGATGCTTCACCCCGGGCAGCGAGATTCCCATCGTGTCGGAGGAAGACGCCAAGGCGCAGAAGCCCGACCAGCTGCTGGTCCTGCCGTGGGGATACCGCGACAGCTTCATCGAGCGCGAGCACGAGTACCTCGCGAACGGTGGAACGCTGGTCTTCCCGTTGCCCCAGCTCGAAATCAAGTCTTCCTGAGTACTGACCGCCATTCGGGCCGTTGTGAGGAGACCGATCACATGCTTGAAGACCCCGCGACGGCCCGGATCCTGGCGATCTCCCCGCATCTGAACGACGCGGTGCTGTCGGTCGGCGCCTGCCTCGCGCAGGCGGCGCGCGACGGCGCGGAGGTGCTCGTCCACACGGTGTTCGCCGGGAGCGCGCCGCCTCCGTATTCCGCCGCCGCCGAACGGATGCACGCGATATGGGGGCTCTCGCCGGAGGAAGACGCGACGCTCCTTCGTCGTGAAGAGGACGTCGCCGCTATCGGCCACTTAGGACTGTCCTATCGGCACGGACGATTCCTCGACTCCATCTATCGCAAGCGGCCGGACGGCGAATGGCTGGCGTCGCCCAGGGAAGGCGGCGCGAAACTCGCCGTCGAGGAACGCGCGCCGGACGGCGATCCCGGACTCGTCGCCGAGATCAAGGCCGACATCGAAGCGGTCATCGGGGACTTCGATCCCACGTTGATCGTGACCTGCGCGGCCATTCTCGATCATCCGGACAATCAAGTGTCCCGCGACGCCGCGCTGTTCGCCGCTTTCGAGAAGGACATCCCGATCCGGCTGTGGGAGGACCTTCCCTATGTGACGAACAGGCCGGGCCCGGTCGAGCTACCGCCGGGATTCCAGCGTGGTGCTCCCGCTTTCGTCGCGGTCGGCGAAGAGGTCCGGACACGGAAATTCGAGGCCGTGGAGTGCTATTCTTCCCAGCTGGGAATGCTCAACGGACGTAACAAGAACATGGTCCACCGAATGGACGAGCACGCCCGGAAGAATTCCCCGGACGGCGGATACGGCGAAACGACTTGGCCGGTCGTCCGCGTCGAAGAACACCGCTGAGCCCGACCTCCCTTTTGTCGACGCCGCATCACGCCCGGAGGTACCGAGTGTCCACAACACTCACTCATCTGCCGTCTCCACCCCAGGACACCACGCCTCCCGAAAGCGGACGCGGCCGGTGGGCGTTCTGGCGTTCGCCCGCCGGTCAACCGCCGTGGGCAAGGCCCGCGCTGCTGGGCATCGCGTTCGTCGCGGTGGTGCTCTACGCCTGGAACCTGCCGAGGGTGGACTACGCGCCGCTGTATTCGGACGCCGTCAAGAGCATGTCCGGGAGCTGGAAGGCGTTCCTGTTCGGCGCCGTCGACCCGCAGGCGACGGCCACCCTCGACAAGCTCGCCGGTTCGTTCGTGCCCCAGGTCGTCTCGGCCAAGATCTTCGGCTACAGCGAATGGTCACTCGCGCTGCCGCAGGTGATCGAGGGCGTGATCTCGGTGCTCGTGCTGTACCGGGTCGTGCGGCGCTGGGCGGGCGTCGTCCCCGGCCTGCTCGCCGCGGGCATCTTCACCCTCACACCGGTCGCCGCGTCGATGTTCGGGCACAGTATGCAGGACGGCCTGCTGACGATGTGCCTGGTGCTCGCCGTCGACGCCTACCAGCGCGCCGTCCTGGAAGGGCGGCTCCGGTCGCTGGTGTGGGCCAGTGTCTGGATCGGGATCGGCTTCCAGGCCAAGATGCTGCAGGCGTGGATGATCCTGCCCGCGCTGGCGATCGGCTATCTGCTCACCGCGCCGATCGAGACGCGCCGCCGGGTCAAGCACGTGGGGATCGCCGGAGTGGTGATGCTGGCGGTTTCGCTGTCGTGGGTCGCGCTCTACACCTTCACCCCGGCGAGTTCCCGGCCGTATGTCAGCGGCACCACGAACAACAGCGCCTTCGCCATGGTGTTCGGCTACAACGGTCTCGCGCGGGTCGGCATCAACCTGCCCGGCGCCGTGCCGGACGCGGGCCGTTCGGGCGGTGCGCCGGCGCTCGGCCCGCCGGACCATCCGCTGGACATGTCGGAGGCGGGCCCGGGTGACGTGGGCCAGGGCCCTGGTGACCGGGGAGCCGGTGACCGGGGACCCGGTGACACCGGTCCGGGTGACACGGGACCGGGAGCCGGTCAGCCTGGCCCCGGGGACATGGGACCCGGTGACACGGGGCCCGGTGACACCGGCCCGGGTCAAGGTCAGCCGGAGCCTGGACAGGGTCAGCCCGGTCCGGGTGACGTGCTGGTGCTGCCCAACGGTGACGTGATCGTGGGGCCGGGCGGCGGACCGCCTCCGCAGGCGGACCCGTCGAAGGTCGAGAGCCGCACGGACCCCTTGGGCTGGAACAAGTTGCTCGACGGGCACCTCGGCGTCGCGATCTCGTGGCTGTTTCCGCTCGCCTTCCTGGCGCTGTTCTGCGGGCTGTGGTGGTCGCGCCGGGCCGAGCGCACCGACCCGGTGCGCGGCGGACTGCTGATGTGGGGCGTGTGGCTGGTGACCTTCACCTTCGTCTTCAGCTTCGGGGACGTCGCGCACACCGCGTACGTGGCCTCGTTCGCTCCCGCACTCGCCGCCCTTTCCGCTCTGGGCATCGTGATGTTCTGGCGGGCGTACCAGCGCGGCGGCCGGGCGGCCTGGGCACTGCCGGTCGCGATCGCGGCGCAGGTGGCGTGGAGCGCCTGGCTCTGGTCGCACTACCCGGGCTTCCTGCCCTGGGCGAGGTGGGGCACGCTGGCACTCGGCGTACTCGCGCTCGTCGTGCTGATCCTGGCGCGGGTCCTCAAGAATCCCTCGTCCACGGTGGTGAAGGCCGGACTCGTCGTCGGCGTCGTGGCCATGCTGGCCGCACCCGCCACCTACGCCGTCTCCGTCCTGGACTCCGACTACTCCGGCAGTTCCTTCGACGCCAACGCCGGCCCCGCTTCAGGATCCGCGTGACGGATCTGCGTATCGCTCCCGGCGAATCCCTCGCCGGGAGCGACATCCAGACGGGCTGGCGTGCGCCGACGCGGATCGCGTTCCGCTTCTGCGTCGTCTACTTCGGACTGTTCTGCCTGCTCCTCCCGCAGATCCTGTTCGCGCTCCTGGGGGCGCTCGGCCCGTGGATCGTCGGCCCCGCCCAGCCGTGGTTCGTGTTCGT
Source organism: Amycolatopsis azurea DSM 43854 (assembly GCF_001995215.1). Lineage (GTDB taxonomy): Bacteria > Actinomycetota > Actinomycetes > Mycobacteriales > Pseudonocardiaceae > Amycolatopsis > Amycolatopsis azurea. The sequence continues at coordinate 160,229 of NZ_MUXN01000025.1, read as the reverse complement.
GACGGACCTGGTCACCGGCTGGGCGGGCAGGACCTTCTTCGGCGTCGACGCGGTGCTGCACGCGGACTCGGGAGCCGGGGACCAAACGGCGGTCTGGGTGCTGGCGTTCTGCATCCTGATCGTGGCGGCGGTGACCACGGTGGTGTGGACGGCTTTCGACCGTCGTACCGCCCACCCGCGGCTGCTGGCGTGGTTCACGCTGTTCGTGCGGCTGTGCCTCGGCGGGCAGATGCTCGGCTACGGGGTCGGCAAACTGGTTCCCAGCCAGATGCCCGGCCCGACACTGACACAGTTGTTGCAGCCCTTCGGCGACCTGAGCCCGGCCTCGGTGCTGTGGCTCCAGGTCGGCAGCTCTCCGCCGTACGAAATGGCTCTCGGCGCGGTGGAGGTCCTGGCCGGGCTGCTGCTGTTCGTGCCGAGGACCGCGGTGCTGGGCGCCGTGGTGAGCCTGGCGAGCATGGCGAACGTGTTCCTGATGAACATGACGTTCGACATCCCGGAGAAGCTGCTCTCCTCGCACCTGATCCTGCTCGCGCTGTTCCTGCTGGCCCCGTACTTCTGGCGGCTGGTCAAGGTGTTCGTGCTGAACCGCGCGGCCGAGCCGTTGACGCAACCTCCGCTGTTCGCCGACGCACGGAAGAACCGCGTCGCGGTTTGGCTTCAAGTGGCCCTCGGCCTCTGGATCGCGGTGAGCGGCGGGTATTCCCGGTGGGAGATCTGGTCCGAACAGGACGGACCCGGCAGCCCCAAGTCCGCGCTGTACGGGATCTGGGACGTGCGGGACTTCTCCTTGGACGGGCAGCCGGTGCCGCCGTTGACGACCGACGAGAACCGTTGGCAGCGGGTCGTTTTCGACGATCCGGAGGCGGCGACCTACCAGCGGATGAACGGCGAACTGGTGCCGGCGCGCGCGGACCTCCGCCCCGACGGGCAGCTGGAACTCGCCGCGGTGCCAGAGCAGCCCGGTGCCGAAAGCCCGCCACCTTTCGCGACGCTGCGCGCCTCGCGAACCGGGCCCGATCGGCTTTCGTTGAGCGGGAAACTGCGTGACCGGGCGGTCGTGATCACGCTGGAACGCGTGGATCCGAACAGCTTCACGCTGCGGAGCCGGGGATTCAACTGGGTGCAGGACTACCCGTACTTCCGTTAGCCGGGTGGGCCTTCCTTCGTGCGCGGGGGCCTGGGCGGGGGCTTGGGTGTGTGCCGGTGGCATGTCGCGAAAGCCACTTTCGGGACATCAGGTGTCGCGAAAGTGGCTTTCGCGACACCGCCCTCCTGTCAGACCGCGCCGGGTACAGGTGGTCGTGAGTGATAAGTGTCGTTCTAACGACACTTATCACTCACGACCACCCGCACCGATCGCTCGCGTAACCTCGGCCGGAGGTTGCGAAAGCCACTTTCGCAACGTTGAAGGTTGCGAAAGTGGCTTTCGCAACACCTGAGGTCGGCGTACGGGCGAGCGACTGAACACGCCACATTGCCTTACCCCTCAATAACCCGAAACGCCACTCACGACCACCGCGCGCCCGCCCCAAGTACGTGAAGGCCCCCTTCACTGCGCTAGACGCAATGAAGGGGGCCTTCACGTACTTTCAGGGCAACCTCAGAGGCGCGAGGTGATCAGGGCGGCCAGCCGCGAGACGCCCTCTTCGATCAGGTCCGGGGTCAGCAGGCTGATCGACAGCCGCAGCTGGTGGAACCCGCCCTTGCCGCCGTAGAAGTGGTGCATCGGGGTGAACAGCACGCCGTGGTCGCGGGCCGAGATCTCCAGCAGTTCGTCGTCGACGACGAACGGCACGGTGACCGTCACGAAGAACCCGCCCGTCGGGGAGTTCCACGAAACCCCCTCGCACGCGCCGAGCCTGCGCTTGAGCTCGCCCAGCGTGAGGTGCAGATTCCGTTGGTAGATCGCGATTTCCCGCTCGTTGGCCTTGGTCAGGCTGAAATCGTTGAGCAGGAGCTTCCCGGCGATCACCGCCTGCGCGATGGGGGAGGTGTTCACCGTGAGCATGCCCTTGAGCTTCGAAAGCTGGTCGGCGTACAGGCCGCCGTCGGCCATCCGCTGGTCCGCCACCGCGAAGCCGACCCGGGCACCGGGCATACCGCTCTTGGCGAAGGAACCTATGTAGACCACGGATCCCGACCGGTCGAGCGATTTGAGCGAGGGCAGCCGCTCGGCCCCGAACAGCCCGTACGCGTTGTCCTCCAGCAGCAGGATGCCGTGCGCCTCGGCGACGTCGAGGAGCCGGTGCCGCGACGGCAGATCCATGCTGGTGCCGGTGGGGTTGGCGAAGTTGGGGGTCACGTAGCAGGCCCGGACCCGCTTGCCCTGCTCGTCGGCCCGCTTCAGCTGGAGGACGAGGTCGTCCGGGTCGATGCCGTTCTCGTTCGACCGGACCGGCCAGACGGGGGTGTCGGTGAGCAGCGCCGCCCCGGTCAGGCCGACGTAGGTGGGCGCGGGGGCGAGCAGCACGTCCCGGTCGCTCGCCCGCAGTGTGCGGAGGACCAGGAACATGGCCTCCTGCGCGCCGACGGTGACGACGACGGATTCGGGGGCGGTGTCGATGTGCTCGTCCTCGGCGAGATTGCGCGCGATGAGGTCGGCGATGACGCCCTTGGTGGTGCCGTATTGGAACAGCGTCCGGGTGACACCCGCTTCGTCCATTTTCCGGTCGTCGCGCAGATGCGCGCAATAGGCGTCGAGGTAGGTGTGAATGAGTCGGATGTCGAAGAACTCTTCGTACGGCCGGCCTGCCGCCATGGAAATGGCCACAGGGTATTCGTCGATCAGTTCGTTCAGCAGGTTCATCGACGAGATGGCCGGATCGGTGAGCGATCCGTGCAGCGTTTCCACGTTCAAGTGAGTGGACAGACCGTTTGAATCCATGAATACTAGGATTTCCATACGCCGCTGAGGTGTCAAGAAAAGTCCGTGGACGCCGGAACGGTTTCCCGTTTTCTCGCGCTGTCCATCGCTGAATACTTCGGACACCCGATCTCCGAAGGTACGGTCGGCTTCGTGCCATTCTCCGGGAGGAGCATCATGCTGATGACAACCGAGAACGGGATCCGGTTGTCCTACAACGACTTCGGCGACGGACCGCCCGTACTGTTGCTGACCGGGACCGGCGCGCCGAGCTCGGTGTGGGATCTGTATCAGGTACCCGCGCTCCGCGCCGCCGGTTTCCGGGTGATCACCATGGACAACCGCGGGATCCCGCCGAGCGACGACGGTGCCGCCGGATTCACCATCGAAGATCTCGTTTCGGACGTCGCCGCGTTGATCGACTATCTCGACGCGGTGCCCTGCCGGGTGATCGGCACGTCGATGGGTTCGTACATCGCGCAGGAGCTGGCGCTCGCGCGACCGGAGTTGCTGGACTCGGTCCTGTTGATGGCCGCCTGTGGCAAGAGCAGTCTCGTCCAGCGGGTGCTCGCGGAAGGCGAGGCGAAGCTGATCGAGCAGGGCACCGAGTTGCCGCCGGGTTTCCTCGCCGCGATCCGCGCCATGCACAACCTGGGGCCGGCGACGCTCGCCGACGACGACCTCACCGGTGACTGGCTCGACCTGTTCGAGGCGGCGGGAGCCTGGGGTCAGGGAGTCCGGTCACAACTGCTGCTGAGCGCGCTGCCCGACCGCCTCGACGCCTACCGCGCGATCAAGGTTCCCTGCCACGTCGTCTCTTTCGAGCACGACCTCGTGGCGCCACCGGCCGCCGGACTGGAACTGGCGTCGGCGATCCCCGGCGCGACCTACCGCACGATTCCCGGCTGCGGGCATTTCGGCTACCTGGAGAACCCGGACGCGGTGAACCGGGAGCTGATCCGGTTCCTCCGCGCAGAATCCCGCGAGACACTGGGAGAGACCGCATGACCGTCCTTTCGGCGGCCACCACGCCGGCCCTGTTCGAAGCCACCGCGGCGGTGCTGCCGGACAGGCCCGCGGTGGCGATGGACTCGACCACGCTCACCTACGCCGAGCTGAACGGCGAAGCCAACCGGCTCGCCCGCAGGCTCGTGGCGCACGGCGTCGGCCCGGAGAAGCTGGTCGCGCTGGCCATGCCGAGGTCGATCGAGTTCGTCATCGCGATCCTGGCCGTGCACAAGGCGGGCGCCGCGTACGTGCCCGTCGATCCGGACTATCCGGAGGAACGCAAGCGGCACATGCTGGACGACACGGCGGCGCACTGCCTGCTGTGCCTCCCCGGCCAGGACGTGACCGGCGCTCCCGTGATCCTGAGTGTGGAACGGGAACCGGGCCGGTCCGAGCCGGACTTGGCCGACGAGGACCGGCTCGCGCCGCTGCTTCCCGACCACCCCGCGTACGTCATCTACACCTCGGGCTCGACAGGGAAGCCGAAGGGCGTGCTGGTCACGCACCGCGGGATCCCGAACCTGGCCGACGACTACGTGCGCCGCCAGAAACTGGTGCCCTCCAGCAGGTTGCTGGCCTTCGCGTCGCCCAGTTTCGACGCCGCGGTCGCCGAGTTCTGGCCGATCTGGCAGGCCGGTGGCTGCCTGGTGCTGGCCTCCGCGCCGGACCTCGTCCCCGGCGAGCCGCTCGGCAGGCTGGTGCGCGACCAGGGCATCACCCACGTCACGCTGCCGCCGTCCGCGCTGGCGCCGCTGGAGGAGTCCGGCGGCCTGCCCGCCGGGCTGACGCTGCTGGTCGCGGGCGAGGCGTGCCCCGCGCCGGTCGCGAAACGCTGGGCCACGGACCGCGTGATGATCAACGCCTACGGCCCGACGGAGGTCACCGTCGCGGTGACCGCGAGCGAGCCGCTGACCGGGGAGGACACCCCGCCGATCGGCAGGCCCATCACCGGTGTCCGGACCTACGTGTTGGACGATCTGCTGCGGCCGGTGCCGGACGGCGACGAGGGCGAGCTGTACACGGTGGGCCCCGGTCTCGCCCGCGGTTACCTCCGGCGAGCGGCCGCGACCGCGGAACGGTTCCTGCCGGATCCGTTCGGCGGGCCGGGTGGCCGCATGTACCGCACCGGCGACCGCGTGCGGATGCGCCCGGACGGTCAGTACGTCTTCGTCGGCCGGGTCGACGATCAGCTGAAGGTGCGCGGTCACCGCATCGAACCGGGTGAGGTCGAGGCCGCGTTGCTCGCGGTGGACGGCGTGGCCCAGGCGGTCGTGACCGAGCACGAGAACCGGCTCGTCGCCTACGTGGTCGGCACCGCCGGCGCCCGGGTGCCCACCGAAAACCTCCTGGCGCCGCTGAGGGAGCGGCTGCCCGCGTACCTGGTGCCCGACGTGGTCGTCGGTCTGCCGAGCCTGCCGGTCTCGCCGAACGGCAAGATCGACCGGGTCGCCCTGCCCACTCCCGAAGAGGAGCACGCCGGACGCGCGGCGGGCCGGGCACCGCTCACCCCCACCGAGATCATCCTGGCCGAGTTGTTCGCCGAAGTGCTCGGCGTCAGCAGCGTCGGCGTCGAAGACAGCTTCTTCGAAGTCGGCGGTCACTCGCTGCTCGCGACCCGGCTGGTGAGCCGGATCCGCGAGCGCCTGAAGATCCGGCTCCGGGTGCAGGCCTTCTTCGACGCGCCGACGGTGGCGCGGCTCGCCAAGGTGCTCGACGGCGCTCAAACCTGACCTGGAGACCATTCATGCGGACGACGGCAGCCGTCGATCTCGGCGACCCCGATCTGTACACGACCTTGGACCGCCACACCCGCTGGCGCGAGCTCGCGCTGGAGGACGCGATGGTGTGGAGCGAGCCGGGCAGTTCGCCCGGCGGCTTCTGGTCCGTGTTCTCGCACCAGGCGTGCGCCGCGGTGCTCGCGCCGTCGGCGCCGTTCACCTCCGAGTACGGGATGATGATCGGTTTCGACCGCGACCATCCCGACAACTCGGGCGGCCAGATGATGGTGGTCTCCGAACAGGAGCAGCACCGCAAACTGCGCAAGCTGGTCGGGCCGCTGCTGTCGAGGGCGGCCGCGCGGAAACTGTCGGAGCGGGTGCGGACCGAGGTGCGCGGCGTACTCGACCAGGTGCTCGACGGCGAGGTGTGCGACGTCGCCGCGGCGATCGGCCCGCGCATCCCCGCCGCCGTCGTCTGCGAGATCCTCGGCGTTCCCGTCGAAGACCAGGACATGCTCATCGACCTGACCAATCACGCGTTCGGCGGTGAGGACGAACTGTTCGACGGGATGACGCCGCGCCAGGCGCACACCGAGATCCTCGTCTACTTCGACGAACTCGTCGGCGCGCGACGGGAAAGCCCCGGTGAAGACCTCGTCAGCACGTTGCTGTCCGACGACAGCCTCTCGATCGACGACGTGGTCCTCAACTGCGACAACGTGTTGATCGGCGGGAACGAGACCACCCGGCACGCGATCACCGGCGCGGTGCACGCTTTCGCCACGGTGCCGGGACTTCTCGCCGCTGTCCGGGACGGCGGCGCGGACGTCGACACCGTCGTCGACGAGGTGCTGCGCTGGACCTCGCCCGCGATGCACGTGCTCCGGGTGTCGACGGGCGAGGTCACGGTCAACGGCCGCGACCTGGCGTCCGGCACGCCGGTGGTCGCGTGGCTTCCCGCCGCGAACCGGGATCCCGCCGTCTTCGACGATCCCGACACGTTCCGGCCGGACCGGAAACCCAATCGGCACATCGCCTTCGGACACGGCATGCACCACTGTCTCGGTTCCGCGCTCGCCCGGATCGAGCTGGCGGTCGTGCTGCGCGAGGTGGCCGAACGAGTGTCGCGGGTGGACCTGGTGGAGGAACCGTCGTGGTTGCGCGCTGTCGTCGTGCAGGGGTATCGGGAACTTCCGGTCCGGTTCGCCGGACGCTGACCTTCGTCTGTCTGATGTGGACGGAAGTGTCAAGCGGACACCATTGAAGCGCAAGGTGCTTCGCGCCATCCTGAGATCGAGGATTACATCTATTCCACGGAGGAATGTCTTGTCTTCTCACGAAACCACACAGAATTTCGAGATCGAGTACGTGGAAATGTACGTGGCCAACCTGGAGGTGGCCGCGTCCGGCTGGATGGACAAGTACGGCTTCTCCGTCGCCGCCACCGACCGGTCGGCCGACCACCGGAGCGTGACGCTGCGGCACGCCGAGATCACCCTCGTCCTCACCGAGCCGCTGTCCGACCGGCACCCCGGCGCGACGTACCTGCAGACCCACGGTGAAGGCGTGGCCGACATCGCGCTGCGCACGCCGGACGTGGCCGCCGCCTTCGAGGCCGCGGTGAAGGGCGGCGCGCAAGCCGTCCGCGAGCCGGAGAAGCGCGCGGACTCGGTCGTCACGGCCACCGTCAGCGGGTTCGGCGACGTCGTGCACACCCTGATTCAGCGTGACGTCTCGGAGGAATCGCCGGAGGCCTTCCGGCGCGGGGACGGCGTCGACCTGAACCTCATCGACCACTTCGCGGTCTGCCTCAACGCCGGGGATCTCGGCCCCACGGTGGCGTACTACGAGCGCGCCCTCGGGTTCAAGCAGATCTTCGAAGAGCACATCGTGGTCGGTTCCCAGGCGATGAACTCCACCGTCGTGCAGAGCCTTTCGGGTGCGGTGACCCTCACCCTGATCGAGCCCGACAAGACCGCCGACCCGGGCCAGATCGACGACTTCATCAAGGAGCACCACGGTGCGGGCATCCAGCACATCGCCTTCACCAGCCCGGACGCTGTCCGCGCGGTCAAGGAGCTTTCCGCGCGTGGCGTGGAATTCCTGAAGACCCCGGACACCTACTACGACCTGCTCGGCGAGCGGATCGAGCTGGAGACGCACTCCCTGGACGACCTGCGGGAGACGAAACTGCTCGCCGACGAGGACCACGGCGGCCAGCTGTTCCAGATCTTCACCGCCTCCACGCATCCGCGCAAGACGATCTTCTTCGAGATCATCGAGCGGCAGGGCGCGGGAACGTTCGGCAGCTCGAACATCAAGGCCCTGTACGAAGCCGTCGAGCTGGAGCGGACCGGACAGAGCAACGGCCCCGCCCGGCGATGACCCACCTCTGCCTGGACGACCTCGAACGTGCCGCGCACGCTGCCCTTCCCGGCGAGGTCTGGGATTTCCTCGCCGGGGGCAGCGGCGCGGAGGCGTCGCTGGAGGCCAACCGCGCCGCGTTCTCCCGGATCTTCGTGATCCCCAGGATGTTGCGCGACCTGGCCGATGCCACGATCGAGGCCGAGGTTCTCGGCCGGCGCGCCGCGCTGCCCGTGGCGGTCGCGCCGGTCGCGTACCAGCGGTTGTTCCATCCCGAGGGTGAGCTCGCCGCGGCTCGCGCGGCACGGGACGCCGGGGTGCCGTACACGATCTGCACGCTGAGCAGCGTTCCGCTGGAGGAGATCGCGGCCGTCGGCGGGCGACCGTGGTTCCAGCTGTACTGGCTGCGCGACGAGAAACGCTGCTTGGAGCTCGTCCGCCGCGCGGAGGACGCCGGCTGCGAAGCGATCGTGTTCACCGTGGACGTGCCATGGATGGGACGCCGGTTGCGTGACATGCGGAACGGCTTCGCGTTGCCGGAATCCGTGACCGCGGCCAACTTCGACGCCGGATCGGCCGCACACCGGCGTACCAGCGGGAGTTCGGCCGTCGCCGACCACACCGCGCGGGAATTCGCGGCGGCCACTTGGGAATCGGTCGAGGCTGTCCGCGCGCACACCGATCTTCCGGTGGTGCTCAAAGGGATCCTCGCGGTCGAGGACGCCGTCCGCGCTGTCGACGCGGGGGTCGCCGGAATCGTGGTGTCCAACCACGGAGGACGACAGTTGGACGGCGCCGTACCGGGGATCGAGATGCTCGGCGAGATCGCCGAAGCGGTTTCCGGCGGCTGCGAAGTCCTGCTGGACGGCGGAATCCGGACCGGCGGGGACGTCCTCAAGGCGATCGCGCTCGGCGCGTCGTCCGTACTGGTCGGGCGGCCGGTGATGTGGGGGCTGGCCTCGGCGGGCCAGGACGGCGCCCGGCAGGTCCTCGATCTGCTCGCCGTCGAACTCCGGAACGCGCTGGGCCTGGCGGGCTGCGACTCGGTGAGCGCGGCCCGGCGGCTGAACACGAGGGGCCCCCGGTACGGCTGATCCGTTTCCGTCCGTGGTGGTCCTTTCCCGAAGGAGGAAAGTGCTTCTCTCGCTTCCCGCGCCGATCGCCCCGATCGCCGCGCACAGTCTCCTGCTCTTCCTGCTCCAGGTCGGCTTGCTGCTCCTGCTCGCCGTCGTCTTCGGCAAGCTGGCCGCCCGGTTCGGGATGCCCGCCGTCGTCGGCGAACTGGTCGTCGGGGTACTCCTCGGCCCGTCCCTGCTGGCGTGGGCCGCGCCGGGACTGCACGGCTGGCTGTTCCCGGCCGCCGCCGAGCAGTACCACCTTCTCGACGCCGTCGGGCAGATCGGGGTCATCCTGCTGGTCGGTTTCACCGGCATGCAGATGGACATGGGCCTGCTCCGCCGTCGGCGCGCCGCGGCCGCCGGGGTGGGTCTCGGCGGCCTGATCGTCCCGCTCGGCCTGGGCATCGGCGCGGGTTACGTCCTGCCCAAGGTGCTGATCCCCGAGGGCACGGACATCACCGTCTTCGCGCTCTTCCTCGGTGTGGCGTTGTGCGTCAGCGCCATCCCGGTCATCGCCAAGACGCTGATGGACATGAAACTGCTGCACCGCAACGTCGGGCAGCTCACGCTCGCCGCCGGCGCGATCGAGGACGCGTTCGGCTGGTTCATGCTGTCGATCGTCAGCGCGATGGCGGTCACCGCGGTGTCGACCGGCGCCGTGCTCCTCTCGCTCGGCTACCTGGCCGCCGTGATCGTCTTCGCGCTCACCATCGGCAGGCCACTGGTCCGGGGCGTGCTGCGCACCGCCGCGAAGTCCGACAGTCCCGGGCTCACCGTCTCCGCCGCCGTCGTCCTGATACTCCTCGCCTCGGCGGGGACGCAGGCTCTCGGTCTGGAGGCGATCTTCGGCGCTTTCGTCTGCGGCATCCTGATCAGCACCTCCGGCAAGGTCGACCCGGCCAAGCTGGCTCCGCTTCGCACGGTCGTCCTTTCGGTGTTCGCGCCGGTCTTCTTCGCCACGGCGGGGTTGCGGATGGACCTCACCGCGCTGATCCGCCCGCAGGTCCTCCTCACCGGGCTGGCGGTGCTGGCGCTGGCCATCATCGGCAAGTTCGTCGGCGCGTACGCGGGCGCACGGCTCAGCGGCCTGAACAAATGGGAAGGACTCGCGCTCGGCGCGGGACTGAACGCGCGCGGCGTCATCGAGATCGTGGTGGCCATGGTCGGCCTGCGGCTGGGCATCCTCAGCGTGGAGATCTACACGATCGTCATCCTCGTCGCGATCGTCACTTCCCTGATGGCGCCGCCGATCCTGCGGTTCGCGATGAAGCGGGTGGAACAGACCGCCGAGGAAGAGGTGCGCGAGACCGAGCACCGGGCGTGGACCTCGGAACCGGCGAAGAACGAGCAGGAACAGCCGCTGTAGCACCGCTTTCGCGCTTGGACTGGGTTGTCCGGCGGCAGCGGCGGTGGGGAGGTGTCGCGAAAGCCACTTTCACGACGCCTGATGTCCCGAAAGTGGCTTTCACAACCCGCCTTCTCCGCCGCCCACAAGGACCGCCGACCCGAGGCGAAGGGAGCCTTCCGCGCGTGCAACGAGGGGAAAGTCCCCTTCACCTCACCCCTTGCCCCCCTGCCCCCTCGCCTCGAGCACCTGTCCGTGAAGGCCTCCTTGAGAGACCCAGAGTCCCTCAAGGAGGCCTTCACGGACCTGGCACCCCACCCGGCCCACCGATAGCCGCGCCTTTTCCTTGACCGAAAAGGGAATTGGACGACCTGGACCGTCGTGATCACCCGAAGCTACCTTCAACGACATGGAGCGGTGCGATGACTAGGAGTCCGTTGATGCTGTCCGGTCTCGTCCCGCGGAACGCGGTGCGCCGCCGGGACGACCGTGACCACACGGACCGGATCGCGTTGTCGGCCGCGACCACCGACGGGGTGCAGATGCGGACCGACGAGGTCCGCGCCTGGATCGCGGAACGCCGTGAGGCCAACACCTTCCACGTCGAACGCATCCCGTTCGCGGACATGGACCAGTGGTGGTTCGAGGCGGCCACCGGCAATCTCGTGCACCGCAGCGGCCGGTTCTTCGCCATCGAAGGCCTGCACGTGGTCGAACACGACGGCCCCCATGGTGACGGCCCCTACCGGGAATGGCAGCAGCCCGTCATCAAACAACCCGAAGTGGGCATCCTCGGCATCCTCGCCAAGGAGTTCGACGGGGTCCTGCATTTCCTGATGCAGGCCAAAATGGAGCCGGGAAACCCCAACCTGATCCAGCTCTCGCCGACCGTGCAGGCCACCCGCAGCAACTACACCAAGGCGCACGGCGGCACGAACGTCAAGCTGATCGAGCATTTCGCCCCGCCCGATCCCGAACGGGTCATCGTCGACGTTCTCCAGGCGGAGCAAGGATCCTGGTTCTTCCGCAAGTCCAATCGCAACATGATCGTCGAGACCGTCGACGACGTTCCGGGAGTGGGCGACTTCCGCTGGCTCACCCTCGGCCAGATCGCGGAACTGCTGCACGAGGACGAGACGATCAACATGAACGCCAGGAGCGTCCTTTCGTGTTTGCCTTACCACGACCCGGCTCCCGGCGCGTTGTTCTCCGACGTCCAGCTCCTCTCGTGGTTCACGAACGAACGATCGCGACACGACGTGCGGGCACACCGCATCCCGCTCAAGGACGTGGGCGGCTGGAAACAGGGCGTCGAGGCGATCGAGCACGAGGACGGCCGCTTCTTCAACGTCCGCGCGGTGGCGGTGAAGGGCAGCAACCGCGAGAAGATCAGCTGGACCCAGCCGTTGCTCGAATCCGTCGGTGAGGGTGTCGTGGCGTTCCTCCGGCGCGAGATCGACGGCGTCCCGCACGTCCTGGTGCACGCCCGCGCCGACGCCGGTTTCCTGGACACGGTCGAGCTGGCGCCGACGGTCCAGCGCACGCCGCTCAACTACGCGCACCTGCCCGCGGAGAACCGTCCGCCGTTCCTCGACTTCGTCCAGGACGCTCCCCGGTCACGGATCCGTTACGAGGCAGTCCATTCCGAGGAGGGCGGCCGGTTCCTCAACGCCAGGGCCCGCTATCTGGTGGTCGACGCCGACGAGATCGACGATCCGCCACCCGGTTTCGCCTGGGTCACCCCGGCGCAGCTCACCACGCTCACCCGGCACGGGCACTACGTCAGTGTCGAGGCCCGCACGCTGCTCGCCTGCGTCAACGCCGCGACGGCACAGCCGCGCGCGAAGTCCGTCATCGATTTCCCCTCTGTTCACGGAAAGGCTCGCGCATGACCACGCGTGTTTGGGACTACCTGGCCGAATACCAGGCCGAGCGGCTCGACCTGCTGAACGCGGTCGAGACGGTCTTCGATTCCGGACAGCTCGTGCTCGGCGCGAGCCTGCGCGGGTTCGAAGCGGAGTTCGCCGCCTACCACGGGGCCGGGCAGTGCGTCGGTCTCGACAACGGGACGAACGCGATCAAACTCGGCTTGCAGGCCTTGGGAGTCGGGCCGGGAGACGAGGTCATCACGGTCTCGAACACCGCCGCCCCGACCGTGGTCGCCATCGACGGCACGGGCGCCACCCCGGTCTTCGTCGACGTCCGCGAGGACGACTTCCTGATGGACACCGGCCAGGTCGAAGCCGCGATCACCGAGCGAACCAAATGCCTGCTGCCCGTTCACCTGTACGGGCAGTGCGTGGATCTGGCTCCCTTGCGGCGGCTCGCCGCGAAGTACGGACTGTCCATTTTGGAGGACTGCGCCCAGGCGCACGGGGCACGGCAGAACGGCGTCGTCGCGGGTGCGACCGGCGACGTGGCCGCGTTCTCGTTCTATCCCACCAAGGTGCTCGGCGCGTACGGCGACGGCGGCGCGGCCATCACCTCCGACGAGTCCGTCGCGGCCAAGCTGCGCCGTCTGCGGTACTACGGCATGGAAGAGCGTTACTACACCGTGGAGACGCCTGCCCACAACAGCCGGTTGGACGAGGTCCAGGCCGAGATCCTGCGGCGCAAGCTCAAGCGGCTCGACGACTACACCGCCGCCCGACGGGCCGTCGCCCAGCGCTATGTCGAAGGCCTCGGCGACACCGAACTGAAGCTGCCGAAGACCGTCGACGGCAACGAGCACGTGTTCTACGTCTACGTGGTCCGGCACCCGCGGCGCGACGAGATCCTCGAGCGCCTCAAGGCCTACGACATCCACCTGAACATCAGCTACCCGTGGCCGGTGCACACGATGACCGGATTCGCCCACCTCGGCTACGAGACGGGCTCGCTCCCGGTCACCGAAAAGCTGGCGGGCGAGATCTTCTCGCTGCCGATGTATCCCGCGCTTTCCCCCGACCTGCAGGACAAGGTCATCCACGCGGTCCGCGAAGTGCTGTCCAGTCTCTGACCGACCACGCCGAACACAGGAGCAAGCTGTGCAAGCACGCAAACTCGCCGTCGAAGGCGCGATCGAGTTCACTCCTCGCGTCTTCCCCGACGACCGGGGCATGTTCCTCTCGCCGTATCAGGAGGAGGCCTTCGTCGAGGCCAACGGCGCCCCGCTGTTCCGGGTGGCGCAGACGAACCACAGCGTGTCCAAGCGCGGTGTCATGCGGGGCGTCCATTACACCGTGACGCCGCCCGGTGTCGCGAAGTACGTCTACTGCGCGCGCGGCAAGGCGCTGGACATCGTGGTCGACATCCGGGTCGGCTCGCCCACGTTCGGCAAGACCGACGTCGTCCTGATGGACCAGGAGACGCACCGGACGATGTACTTCCCCGTCGGGCTCGGCCACGCGTTCGTGGCGCTCGAGGACGACACCGTCATGTCTTACATGATCTCCGGAACCTATGTGCCGCGGAACGAACTCGCTCTTTCGGTACTGGACCCCGCGCTGGAACTGAACCTGGGCCTCGGGGACCTCGGGGTCGACCCGATCCTGTCCGAACGGGACACGGTGGCGATCACCCTCGCCGAGGCGAAGGAGCGGGGGCTCCTGCCGGACTACGCCACCAGCCTGGAACTCGAGCGGCGGCTGACCGAAGCCCCCGTCCCCGTCGCTCGATGATCGCGGAGACGAAGAGGGACGGCGGGCACGATCCCGTCGCCGCACTGCGCGGCGCCGGGGTCGTCGTCACCGGTGCCGGCCGGGGCATCGGCGCCGCGCTGGCGCGGAGATTCGCCGAAGCGGGCGCGCGGGTCGTGGTCAACGACAGGCATCCCGACCGGGCCGCCGCCGTCGCCGCCGAGATCGGCGGGTTTTCGTTGCCCGGCAACGCTTCGGATCGCCTGGTACCCGCGGCGCGCGAACTGCTGGGCGGGCCCGTCGACGTCTACTGCGCCAATGCCGGTGTTTTGAAGACCGGCGGCCCCGAAGCCTCCGACGACGACTGGACGACGTCCTGGGACGTCAACGTCATGGCGCATGTGCACGCCGCCCGCGACCTGGTGCCCGAATGGCTGGAGCGAGGACGGGGCCGGTTCGTCTCGGTGGCCTCGTCGGCGGCTCTGCTGACCCTGATCGGATCCGCGCCGTACGCGGTCTCCAAACACGCGTCGCTCGCGTTCGCCGAATGGCTGTCGGTGACCTACCGGCACCTCGGCATCCACGTGCACGCGATCTGCCCCCGTGCCGTGCGCACCGAAGCGTACGAAGCGGAGCTCGAATCCGCCGAACTGCAACTGCTTTCGACCGCCATCGGACCCGAGAAGGTGGCGGACGCGTTGTTCGAAAGCATCGCGGCGGACCGGTTCCTGGTCCTCCCGCATCCCGAGGTCGCCGACCACGCGGCCCAGCGCGTCACCGACCGCGAACGCTGGCTCAGTGACATCAACCGGATGCAGACCAGCAGCTCGCGCTGAAGCGTCCGTGACGAATTGTGATTCTCCTTGCCCATAACGGTTTCCTGCCTTGGACGCGTTGACCGTCACGATCGGCGAAGCCTAATTTCGAAATGTTCACACCAGTTCCGCGAAAGGTGGGATCCATGCGCGCTGCGCCGTTCAAGCAGCTGCTCCGTAGCAAGCTCAGAACCTGGGGGTGGATGTACCGATGACCGCCATCGTCGAACCCGCCGAAGAACTGTCCGTTTTCCGCGGCCTGACCGAGATCACCCGGTTCGCCGGCGTGGGCACCGCGGTCTCCGCGTCGTCCTATTCGCAGTCCGAACTCCTCGAAATCCTCGACGTCGAGGATCCGAAGATCCGGTCGGTCTTCCTGAACAGCGCCATCGACCGGCGCTTCCTCACCCTTCCGCCGGAAGACCCGGACGGCGGACGCGTGTCCGAACCGCAGGGTGACCTCCTCGACAAGCACAAGAAGATCGCCGTCGACATGGGATGCCGGGCGCTGGAGGCCTGTCTGAAGTCGGCGGGCGCGACGCTTTCGGACCTGCGTCACCTGTGCTGCGTCACCTCGACCGGGTTCCTCACCCCCGGTCTCAGCGCGCTGATCATCCGCGAACTGGGCATCGACCCGCATTGCAGCCGGTCCGACATCGTGGGCATGGGCTGCAACGCCGGTCTCAACGCGCTCAACGTGGTCGCGGGCTGGTCGGCGGCGCATCCGGGGGAACTCGGCGTCGTCCTGTGCAGCGAGGCGTGCTCTGCCGCCTACGCCCTGGACGGAACCATGCGGACCGCGGTGGTCAACAGCCTGTTCGGCGACGGCTCGGCGGCGCTGGCCGTCATCTCCGGCGACGGGCGCGTGCCGGGTCCGCGCGTCCTGAAATTCGCCAGTTACATCATCACCGACGCGGTCGAAGCGATGCGGTACGACTGGGACCGTGACCAGGACCGGTTCAGTTTCTTCCTCGACCCGCAGATTCCCTACGTGGTCGGCGCGCACGCCGAAATCGTCATAGACCGGCTGCTGGCCGGAACCGGCTTGCGCCGCAGCGACATCGGCCACTGGCTGGTGCACTCCGGCGGCAAGAAGGTGATCGACGCGGTCGTCGTGAACCTCGGTCTGAGCCGGTACGACGTCCGCCACACCACCGGTGTGCTGCGCGACTACGGGAACCTTTCCAGCGGCTCCTTCCTCTTCTCCTACGAGCGGCTCGCCGACGAAGAGGTCGCCAACCCCGGGGACTACGGCGTGCTCATGACCATGGGGCCCGGCTCCACTATCGAAATGGCGCTTATTCAATGGTGACGCGTAACGAGATCACGGGCGACCTGGTGCTGCGGTTCGACGGCTCCCGACCGCTGTCGATCGCGGCGGTCGAGGAGATCGACGCCCTCTGCGACCGTGCCGAAGACCGGCGTGAGCCGGGACCGGTCACCGTCCACGTCACGGGCGCTCCGCCCGCCGACTGGGCGAAGGGGCTGACGGTCGGCCTGGTGTCCAAATGGGAACGGGTCGTCCGCCGGTTCGAACGGCTCGGCAGGCTCACCGCCGCGGTGGCGTCGGGCGAATGCGCCGGAATGGCACTGGACCTCCTGCTCGCCGCCGACATCCGGATCGCCGAACCGGGCACCCGGTTGCGGCTTTCCAGTGCGGGCGGCGGCACCTGGCCGGGGATGACCGTGTACCGCCTCACCAAACAGGCGGGTGCGGCGGGCATCCGGCGGGCCGTGCTGCTGGGGACGCCGATCGAGACCGGCCGCGCGCTCGCCCTCGACCTCGTCGACGAGGTGTCCGAAGATCCGGCGAAGACGCTGGCAGAGCTGGCCGGCGTCGCGGACGGCGCCGAGACGGCGATCCGCCGTCAGCTGATCTTCGAAGCGGGCTCGACCACCTTCGAGGAGGCGCTCGGTTCCCACCTGGCCGCGGCCGACCGGGCCCTGCGGCGGGAAGCCAAGTCGTGACGACACTCGCGCCAGGGCTCGATCTCCGAGCCCTGGCGGGGGAGGCCCACCGGGTCGACGACGAGATCCGCGCGCTGCGCACGGCCCTCGTCGAAGCGCACGCCGAAGAGATCTACGACGGACTCACCGACGGCCGGACGCGATACCTGCGGATGGACGAACTCGTCCGTGCCGCGGCCGTCGCCCATCCCGGCCTGGTGCCGTCGGAAGAGCAGATGGCCGCCGAGGATTCCCTGCCCCAGGCGGACAAAGTGGGGCGCGAGATCGACCAGGGGATCTTCCTGCGCGGAATCCTGCGTGCCCCGAAAGCCGGTCCGCATCTGCTCGACGCCATGCTCAGGCCCACCGCCAGGGCGCTGGAGCTGCTGCCCGGGTTCATCGAGACGGGCGTCGTCGAGATGGAGGCCGTCCGGCTGGAGCGCCGTGACGGCGTCGCGCATCTGACCCTGTGCCGGGACGATTGCCTGAACGCCGAGGACGCCCAGCAGGTCGACGACATGGAGACCGCCGTCGATCTGACGCTTCTCGACCCTTCGGTCCGAAGTGGACTGTTGCGAGGCGGGGTGATGAGCCATCCCCGCTACCTGGGACGCCGGGTGTTCTGTGCGGGGATCAACCTCAAGAAGCTCAGCTCCGGTGCCATCCCGCTCGTCGATTTCCTGCTGCGGCGGGAAACCGGCTACATCCAGAAGATCTTCCGCGGGCTGCTCACGGACGGCGCCTGGCATTCCCGGCTGACCGACAAGCCGTGGACGGCGGCCGTCGATTCCTTCGCCATCGGCGGCGGGACCCAGCTCCTGCTGGTCTTCGATCACGTGCTGGCGGCGTCGGACGCGTACCTCAGCCTGCCCGCGGCGAAGGAGGGGATCATCCCCGGGGTGTCGAACTTCCGGCTTTCCCGGATCGCCGGACCGCGCGTGGCCCGGCAGGTGATCCTCGGTGGGCGCAGGCTCCGGGCGGACGAGCCGGACGCCCGCTCCATCGTCGACGAGGTCGTCCCGCCGGAGGAGATGGACGCGGCGATCGACCGCGCGCTGGCCCGGCTCGACGGGGAAGCCGTGGTGGCCAACCGGCGCATGCTGAATCTGGCCGAGGAGCCGCCGGAGGAATTCCGCCGGTACATCGCCGAATTCGCGCTACAGCAGGCTTTGCGCATCTACGGCGCGGACGTGATCGGCAAGGTGGACGGTTTCGCGGTGGGTGCGCGATGAGCGAGAACCGGGTGCGCTACGAAAAGAAGGACCACGTCGCCCACGTGACGATGGACCGGCCCGACGTGCTGAACGCGATGGACCGGCGGATGCACGCGGAACTCGCCGGGATCTGGGACGACGTCGAGGCCGACGACGACATCAGGGCCGTCGTCCTGACCGGCGCGGGGGACCGCGCTTTCTCGGTCGGCCAGGACCTCAAGGAACGCGCGCGGCTCACCGAGGACGGTGTGGAGGCCTCGACGTTCGGCAGCGCCGGTCAGCCGGGGCATCCGCGGCTGACCGACCGGTTCACCCTGTCCAAACCGGTGGTCGCCCGCGTGCACGGCTACGCGCTGGGCGGCGGTTTCGAACTGATGCTGGCGTGCGACATTGCCATCGTCTCCGAGGACGCGGTCTTCGCGCTCCCGGAAGTCCGGCTCGGCCTGATCGCCGGCGCCGGGGGAGTGTTCCGGTTGCCGCGTCAGCTGCCGCAGAAAGTGGCGATGGGATATCTGCTGACCGGCCGCCGGATGGACGCGGCGACCGCGCTCCGGTACGGACTCGTGAACGAGGTCGTCCCTTTCGGCGAGCTGGACCGGTGTGTCGCCGAATGGACGGACAGTCTCGTGCGTGCCGCCCCGCTTTCGGTCCGCGCGATCAAGGAGGCAGCGCTGCGATCGCTGGACCTCCCGCTGGAAGAGGCGTTCAAAGCCTCGTATCCATGGGAAGAACGACGGCGGCGGAGCGCGGACGCGACCGAAGGCGCCCGCGCCTTCGCCGAGAAACGGGATCCGATCTGGACCGGGCGATAGCTTTCCCGATCGGGTTGGACGGCGCTTTTTCCGTTGTTTTACGTGCCGGATGGTGGGAGATTTCGAAGTAAGAGAAATCACCGGAAAATCTCCTCGCGCCAAGCGATGCCGGGCTTTTCCCGAGCTGCTTCATCGTTCACCCGAGACCGCCGCCCCGGCCGGGGAAACCCCGGCTTTCCCCTTGCCCGGTGCCGGCAGAAATCCTGGATACCTGTGATGACAACCATCGCCGCCGTCGATCTCGACAACCAGCGCATCGACCGCCTGGTCCCGTTGGTCACCCCCGCCCTGCTGCACCACGAACTCCCGCTCAGCGCCACCGCGGCCGACACGGTGCGACAGGGGCGCGAAAACGTCGTCCGCGTTCTCGACGGCACGGACGACCGGCTGCTCGTGATCGCCGGTCCCTGTTCCATCCACGATCCCGCCGCGGCACTCGAATACGCCGACCGCCTCGCCGCCCTCGCCGGCCGATTCGTCAACGACCTGCTGATCGTCATGCGGGTCTATTTCGAAAAGCCCCGCACGGTCGGTGGCTGGAAAGGGCTCATCAACGACCCGCACCTCGACGGCACCGGCGACGTCAACCGCGGGCTGCGCATCGCCAGGGACCTTCTTCTCGAACTCGCCGAGGGCGGCCTGCCCGCCGCGTGCGAGTGGCTGGACACCACCATTCCGGCCTATCTCGCCGACACCGTCTCCTGGGGCGCGATCGGCGCCCGGACGGTGGAAAGCCAGAACCACCGGATGCTGGCCAGCGGTCTGTCGATGCCCGTCGGCTTCAAGAACCGGCGTGACGGCGATGTCACCGTCGCCGTCGACGCCATCCGCGCCGCCGAGGCACGCCACGTCGTCCCCGGCGTCGACCCCAGCGGCCTGCCCGCGATCCTGCACACCGTCGGCAATCCGGACTGTCACGTCGTCCTGCGCGGGGGCAACAGCGCACCGAACCACAACCCGGCGTCCGTCCGCGCGACGCTCACCACTTTGCAGAACGCCGGTCTGCCCCGCCGCGTCGTGATCGACGCCAGCCACGACAACAGCCGCAAGGACCACCTGCGGCAGGCCGTCGTCGCCGAACAGATCGCCGAGCAGGTCCGGAACGGTCAGCGCGGGATCGTCGGCGTCATGCTGGAATCCAACCTCCAGGCGGGCCGCCAGGACCTCCACCCCGACCGGCCGCTCACCTACGGGCAGTCGATCACGGACGCCTGCATCGACATCGCCGCGACCCAGGAGGTTCTCGAAACCCTCGCCGGCGCGGCCGCCGCCCGGCGGACCGCACTCGCGTGATCAGAGACGTAACTCGCGTGCTCAGATCGCGTCGGCGCAGCCCATCGCGGTGTTCGGCGCGGCCTCGCCGCCCACGTGCCGAAGATGTGCCTCGCCCCAGACCCTGACTTCCTCGACCACGGGCAGGACCGTGGTCCCGTACGGGGTGAGCCGGTAGATCACGGGCGCCGGGACCGGCCCGGTCACCACGCGTTCGACGAGTCCGTCGGCTTCGAGCTCCCGCAACTGCTCGGCCAGCACCTTGGGCGTGATCGGCGTACCCCGGCGGCGAAGACCGGCGAAATGGGACTCGCCGTGGGCGAGCCAGTACAGCAGCGTCAATTTCCATTTCCCGCCGATCGCGGCGAACGCGGCGGCCATCGGGCAGCCGGGCAGCGGGTTGGGGCGCGAAAGGTTACCCACAGGTGCCTTCTTGTCCATGGCCGTCCTCCGCTCCGATAGTCGGACCATGACCGTGCCATACAAACGAATCCTGACGGTGTGCCTTTCGGCCTTCCTGCTGATCGCGACGGCGGCGTCGGGCGACGCGTCGACGTCACCCGGCGCCGCCGACGCCCAACGAGCCTTCGATTGGGAGATCGGCGCCTGGCGCTCCACCGTGCGGGTCCTCGCCGAACCGCTTTCGGACTCCGCGGACCACTGGCTCCAGTTCGCGGGCACCAGCACCGTGCGCCCGCTCATGGACCGGCGGGCGAACGCCCTCGAGTTCGAGGTCGCGGGACCGAACGGCCGCATCGACGCCCTCAACCTGCGGTTGTACGAACCGCAGGCGCAGCGCTGGAGCCTGACCTTCGTCAACATGCGCGACGGCCTGCTCACCCCGGCGGTCTACGGCGGGTTCCGCGACGGCGTCGGCGACTTCCGCGGCGACGACACCCTGGGCGGCCGTCCGATCAAGGTGCGCTTCCTGATCTTCCGGCCAGGACCGGACGAGGCGCGGTTCGAGCAGGCGTTCTCGGCCGACGGCGGAACGACGTGGGAGACCAACTGGGTCGCCGTGGACCACCGGATCCGCCGGTGACCTGAACCGGTGCCTCGACTCAGTGTCTTGAATCAGTGGCCGAATCAGTGGCCGAATCAGTGGCCGAACGGGTCCGGGACGTCGCCGGGCAGCCAGGTGTGTCCCGGCCCGGTCCAGCCGTTCCGCTTGAGCATCCGCTTCGCGCCCCGCGCGTGCCTGCCGACGAGCCGCTCCAGATAGAGCTTGCCCGCCAGGTGATCGGTCTCGTGCTGCGAGCAGCGCGCGAAGAAACCGGTGCCTTCGACGGTGATCGGCTCACCGTGTTCGTCGACGCCGTCGACGGCGGCCCATCCCGCGCGGCCGGTGGGGAAGACCTCGCCGGGAACGGAAAGGCAGCCTTCGAGATCGTCGTCCGGATGGGGCATCGTCTCGGGGATTTCGGACGTCCGCAGGACCGGATTGACGATGTGCCCCCGGTGGCGCGTCCCGGTGTCGTCCGGGCAGTCGTAGATGAAGACGCTCCGGGGATCCCCGATCTGATTGGCCGCCAGGCCCGCGCCGTTGGCGGCGGTGTTGGTCTCGTACAGGTCCTCGATGAGGCGGGCGAGGTCGTCGTCGAACTCGGTGACCTGGGTCGCCACCGTGGCCAGCGCCTGCTCACCGCGGATGAGGATGGGACGGATCGTCATGCGCACGAGAGTACTCAAACACGAGTACTCGTGTTGTACTAGACGGGTGAACCCGACCAGGCTCTTCATCCTCGGCGCCCTCGCCAAACGCGGGCCCATGCACGGCCATCAACTCCGCCGCGAGGCGCGGATGGACCGAACCGATCTGTGGTCGCAGGTCAAACCGGGTTCGCTCTACGGGGCCTTGCACCGGCTCGAAGGCGAGAAACTGATCGAGCCCGTGCGGACAGAGCAGCTCGGCGCGCTGCCCGCGCGGACGGTCTACTCGATCACCGCCGAAGGACACCGTGAGCTTCGTGCCCTCCGTGACGAGGCCTTCGCCGAAGTGGTCCTCAAACCTGACCCGGTGGACCTCGCGCTGGTCGTCAGCGGAGACCTCGACCGCGAGATGCTGCGGGGCTATCTCGAAGACAGGCTCGCGGCGCTGACGGCCCAGGCGACCCAGTTCGGTCACCTGGGCGAACGGCGGTGGCCCGATCAGTCCGTCGCCGACGACCTCGTCCTGGAGCACGCCCGTCTGCGGATCGAAGCCGAGCTGCGCTGGCACGAGCTGGTGCTCGCCCGGTTGGACAAGCTGTCCGAGGTGGACGGCGGCTGAGCGCCCGTCACCCTCGGGCGATGCCGTCGAGCAGGGCCAGCTCGTCGTCGCCGAGCCGGATGCCGCCCGCCGCGACGTTCTCCTCCAGGTGCCCGGGGTCGCCGGTCCCGGGGATGGCGAGCACGTGCGCGCCCCGGTGCAGGGTCCAGGCGACCCGGATCTGGGCCGGGGTCGAGTCGTGCGCCGCCGCGACCTTCGCGACCTCGGCCTCGCCCGGGACGGTGTCGGGCGTGGCGTCGCCGGGGAACGAGGTCGTCACGGCGAAGAAGGGCACGAACGCGACACCGTGCTCGGCGCACAGGTCGACCAGGGCGTCGTCCTCCCGGTCGGTCAGGCCGTAGCGGTTCTGCACGCAGACCACCGGGGCGATCGTCCTCGCTTCGAGCAGCTGTTCCGGCACGATGTTGGAGATGCCGAGGTGGCGGATCAGGCCCGCTTCGCGCAGGTCCGCGAGCGCGCCGAAATGTTCGGCCATCGAACCGGGTTCCTTGCCCATCCCGGCGCCCCAGCGCAGGTTGACGACGTCGAGGTGGTCGAGCCCGAGCTGCCGGATGTTCTCCTCGACCTGGCCGCGAAGCCGGTCAGGTCGCGCGTAGAAGAATTCGCCGTCGCGGGACCGGCCCGCGCCGACCTTCGTGGTGATCACCAGGTCGTCGGAGTAGGGCTGGAGCGCGGTGCTGATCAGCTCGTTCGCCGAACGCGTGGGGGTGAAGTAGAACGAGGCGGTGTCGATGTGGTTGACGCCGAGTTCGATCGCGCGGCGCAGGACGGCGATCGCGTCCGCGCGGCTCTTGGGCTTCTCGTCCCAGGGCATCCCGGTCAGCCGCATCGCGCCGAGGCCGACGCGGTTGACGGTGAGGTCGCCGAGGCGCCAGGTGCTGTCGTGAAGGTTCGTCATACTCATCAGCGTCGCGACGGGCCCGCCGGAAGTCAGAAAATGGCAACAAGCTGCCAGCTGGTCGCGAACCGCCGGGTTGGGGCAGTATCGAGCTCATGCGGACGGGCGGCGGTCTCACGAGGGCGGGCGATTCGGTCACCGTCGTGCGCGGCGAAGAGGAGCTGTTCCACCGGGTCGGGCACCTGTTCTCCACCGTGACCGACCTGGCCTGCGCCGCCAACGACCTCGCGACTTGGGTGGCCGATCGCCGGTCGGACGAACTCACCGCGGCCGCCGAGCGCCGGGCGGGCGACGTGCGGATCCGCAAGATCTACCGGGCCGGGCTGCTGCTCGACGCGGTGTCCGCGCAGGAGCTGGCCCGGACCCGGGACCGGTTCGGCGCGCAGATCCGCATCTCCACCGAGGACCTCAACGAAACGATCATCATGGACGGCAGGATCGTGATCCTGGCCGGTGACCTCACCGCCGGTCAGCGCGGCTACAGCGTCATCACCCAGCCCGAAACCGTGCAAGGAGTGATTTCGCTGTTCGAGTCGGCGTGGCGGTCCGCGACCGACCTCGCCGTCTACGACGCGCAGGTCTCCGAGATCCGCGGGCTCGCGCCCGCGGTGCTGGACCTGCTCGGCAGCGGCGTCAAGGACGAAGCCGCCGCCCGCACCCTCGGCCTCGGCGTGCGGACCTACCGGCGCCGGGTGGCCGAGCTGATGGCCGCGCTGGGCGCCGAGTCCCGTTTCCAGGCAGGCGTCCGGGCCCGCGAACTAGGCCTGGTCTAGGCGCCCGCCGGTAAGTTGCCGGAGCTGGAGAATGATGGCGGCGATCGTGGGCTCAGCCAGATGGTCATCGACGACGTTCTCTTGATTGCTTTGCGAGGAGTATTGGCAAAGGTCGGGGTGTTCGTCGCAGAATTTTCGAGCTCGTTGGAAGGCTTCGGCGGCCTTTCGGAGAAATTCCTCGACCTCGGCGTCCCCAGCGGGAGAGAGCCTTGGTCACAAGGGGACGACTGGCCAGGAACCAGCCGATGGCGCACCACAGGGCGACGCCGATGAGGAACACCACGACGTAGCCGATCATGCCGCCGGTCCCGGCCACGGCGAACACCGGCACGTGGACGCCGATGTTGTCGCCGCCGTTGGCGAAGGTGACCGTGGCGACCAGGAGGATGCCCGCGCCCTTGTCGTCGGCGGGTTTCTCGTCCGTGTCCTCGGAGGCGGCGTGGCGGTCCCGGTAGAGCTTCCACGCAGCACGCAGGCCCAGCAGCAGCGGCAGCAGCCCGAGGTAACACCGCCAGCACCAGCAGCCGGCTACCGCCCACTGCGCCCGTAAGGGGATCGTCGCAGGGACTGCCGCTGACGCCGCGCCGTCCACGTTAGGACTGACCGGAATCACCGACGAGCGCACACCTTCAACTACCCCGTAGTTGACCAAGGCAGGCTCCGCTCAGTAGGCACCCGAGGCCCCTCATTGACAGGTGACTTTGAAGTCACCTATTTTTACGGCATGTCTACGGGCTCGGGGCAGTACGACGCGGCGGTGACCATCGCGGCGATTGCCGACCCAAGTCGGCGCCTCATCCTCGATCTGCTGCGCGCGAAGGACGGGCAGGCGGTGAGGGCGTATGAGGAGGCACTGCCCCACCTGGGGCGTCACGCCGTCCTCAAGCACGTGAGTGTGCTCGAGCGGGCCGGCCTGTTGCTTACGCGCAAGGTCGGCCGGCAACGGTTCTGCTACCTCAACCCTGTGCCGCTGCTGGATCTTGCGCGGCAGTGGACCACCGACTACTCGGCCGCGTGGGGACATCAACTCATCGACCTGCGCAACCACACCGAGACGCTCGAAAGGAATAGCACCATGACTGATCAGGCACCCGACTTCGTCCAGCAGGTCGTGATCCATGCGCCCATACAGCGGGTGTGGGACGCGATCACCACCACCGACGCCCATCGGTGGTATTTCGGTGCTCGGTTGTCCACCACCGAACAAGGCGCCGACTACACGATCGACGACACCGACGATCGCACCCACATCCGCGGCACCAATCTCGAGGTGGACCCGCCAAGGCTGTTGGTCCAGACCTTCGACGCCCGCTGGGATGAGGGAGTCCGCGCCGACGCCCCCAGCCACGTGACCTGGCGCCTGGAGGAGCGCGGTCCACTGACCTTCGTGACCGTCGAACACCGCGGCGTCGCCGGCACCGAGACCGGACGTCAGTCCGCGAGGGGTTGGCCCTGTCTGCTCAGCAGCCTCAAGACCTACCTCGAGACGGGTTCGCCACTGCCACTGCCCGCCGGCATGGCCGGGTGAGATCGTGGAGTTCACAGGCGAAGAGATCATGACCGAGACCGCCGCACCAGCAGTGCCCGAACCGTGGCGGCGTAACGTCGCGCTGTTCTTGACCGGACAGACGGTGTCGCTGTTCGGCTCGATGATCGTGCAGTTCGCCGTGATGTGGTACGTGACTCTGGAGACTCAGTCCGGTCTGGCGGTCGCCCTCTACGCGATCGCGGGATTCGCGCCGCAGGGGGTGGTGTCGATCTTCGGCGGCGTACTGGCCGATCGGATCAATCGGCGGTGGCTGGTGATGGCGGCCGACGCCGGGATCGCTGCCGCCACGTTGATGCTGGCGCTGTTGATGATGAACGGCATCACCGATCTGTGGCTCATCTTGCTCGCGGTCGGCGTACGATCACTCGGCGCCGGCGTACAGACGCCGAGCGTGCAGGCGATGATCCCGCAGATCGTGCCACCCGATCAGTTGATGCGGGTGAACGGGGTGTTCCAGACCATCCAGTCGATCATGGCGCTGGCGGCACCGGCGGCCGCGGCGGCGATCTACGCCGGGGCCGGTATCGTGCCGGTATTCTTCCTCGACGTGGTCACAGCGGTGATCGGGATCGGATTCCTCGCCCGGGTCAGCGTTCCCACACTGACCCGAGTGGCGCAGGCCACGACCAGCTACCGCCAGGATCTGGTGGAGGGAATGCGGTACATCTGGTCGCGGGGGATCGTCCGCTGGCTGATGGGCGTGTTCGCGATCATGTTCGTGTTGACCGGGGCGCCGGGCTTCATCACCCCGCTACTGATCGCCCGCAGTTTCGGTTCCGAGAAATGGATGCTGGCCGTGCTGCAGATCGCCTTCACTGTCGGCATGATGCTCGGCGGTGTCTTGGTGGCAACCATACTCGCGAAACGGAGCCGGATCGGGTTGATCCTGTTCGCCACGTTCGGCTTCGCGATCTTCATCATGCTGCTGGGCGTTGCCCCGAATCTGTGGGGCTTCTACGGGTTCATGTTTACGATTGGCCTGCTGGTGCCGTTGTTCTCGACGCCATTCACGACGCTGATCCAAGAGACCGTCGAGCCGGAGAAGTACGGTCGAGTGTTCAGCCATGTCGCAATCGTGATGGCACTGGGCAACCCGATCGGCATGGCCGTGTTCGGGCCGCTGGCGGACGTGATCAGCGTCGAGAACCTCTTCATCGCGACTGGCGCGGTCGGAGTCGCGGTGATGACGATCGCCATCATGCTGCCGTCCGGACGCGCAGCGGTGGCTGCTGCCCGCGCACCAAGTCCGGGATCAGACGACAACGGCACACCGAAGGATCCCGAATCGGGTCCGGAAGAGCCCGTGGGGACCCACACGGCGCTCCGGTAGTGGACTCCGACGGTGTTTGCTGAGGATTCCACTCGACCAACTCGGCGTCGATCTGGGACAGCACGTGTTGATCGGCAAACATCCAGACCAGGGCAAGTGCTCACCGTGCTCGCGGCGGGCCGCCGTCGCCGCGGACCGCCACCAGCATCGACCCGCCGCCGGGAGCGACCAGCCGCAGCCGCTCACCCGGCCGCAGCGCCGCCCACCGCACCCGCCTGCCGTTCACCCGCCCCCCGACAGCGTCGAACTCCGACACCAGCAGCGGCTCACCGGTCCTCGCCGACGGCCGCCACGCCGAGCCCTCGACAGCGAGCGGACGCATCAGGTCCAGGTAGCGGTGCACCTCCGCGAGGGCCCGGTAGCCCGTCCGGCGTGACCGGCCGACGCTCGACATCCCAGGACTCCCAGCCTGCCGCCGAGAATAAGATCAACTGCACTCCTCGTACATACATTCGAGACAGGTAGGAGTGCAACAGAGTTGCGGCAGGTCAGCGCCCTGGTGAAGTCTCTAACGAGACACAGCAACAAAGCGGAGAGAAGTCACTATGTCCCGCATCTGGCGCGACATCGAAGATCGTGAGGGTGACGGCCTTGACGACCATGAGTATCGGGTGTGCCTGTGCTGGATCTAGGTGTTGCGTAAAATCAGCCGGTGCCGAAGACCATGCCTCGCAGGGCGTAGAACCGC
The DNA here is from genome assembly GCF_001995215.1 of Amycolatopsis azurea DSM 43854. Taxonomy (GTDB): domain Bacteria; phylum Actinomycetota; class Actinomycetes; order Mycobacteriales; family Pseudonocardiaceae; genus Amycolatopsis; species Amycolatopsis azurea. The sequence goes on along the minus strand of NZ_MUXN01000025.1, from coordinate 132,626 downwards.
TCGAAGTCCTCGTCGTCCACGTGGGCGTCCTGCTGGCCGTGCGGGCCGGTCCCCGACGGGTTGTTCATGACCAGACCCGACTCGGTCACGCCGGTGACCAGCACCAGATGCCCGCCCTTCCGGGGAGGGTCGCTCTTCGGCTCCCTGATCGACTTGTGCACCGACGCCATCACCTGGTGTCCCTGCGCGACCAGGCTCCGCAGCTCGGGCAGGTCGAAATCGACCCGCACCTCGCCGTCGATCCCGAACCGGTCCGCCGCCCAGCCGAGGAACGGTGCGTAGATCAGGCCGTGCACGCCGGTCTCGTGCCGCACGTAACCGCCGAACCGCTCGCATTCCTTGGCCAGTTCGACGCTCGGCGGGACCTCCTGCCCCCGCTGGGCCAGCATCATCCGCAGACAAGCCATGCCGCAGGCACGCCACGACCAGAACTCGTACTCCTGCGCGGAAACGGCGCCGGAATCCGCCCACCGCGGGTCGTCGGCGGCCGACATCGCGCCGGTGACGATCGCCGCGACGAGTTCGGGGGATTCCCATTGCGAGAAATACGGAATGGGCATACGCGCAGTCTCGCACACGAGAACCGGGGGCAGGAAGCAAGGCCGCGACTACAGGCCGCCGACCTCTTTTTCGATCCACGGGCGGACATCGGGCGACGTCAGGTCCACATAGATCGACGGGCTCGCGCCACAGTGGATCGAGGTGCCCCGGCTGTCGCTGCCGATCAGGTTCCAGACGCCGTCGACCTTCGTGATCTGCGGGCCACCGGAGTCGCCGTAGCAGTCGCCGCCGTCATTCGGGTTGTCGGTACAGATCTCATGCCCCGCGTTGATCTTGTAACAACTGGTGTCCGGGAGGACAGAGGTGTCGAACTCGTTGTTGTGGATGGACATCGGGCCGCAGTTCGCGAGGTCGCAGGTCTGCCCCCAGCCGAGCAGCCGGGTCGCGGTGCCCACGGTGGCGGCCTCCGGGCCAGGGATCCGGATCGGGGCGTACGACACCGATTCGGCCAGTCGCAGCAGTTTCACGTCGGCGTAGCGATGAGGGACCTGCTCGACGACGCCCACGCTCTTGGCCTTGGTCCGGTCGTTGTTCCCTATCCGTACCGATTTCACCGCCGGGTTGCAGTGCTTGGCCGTGATCACCCAGTTGGGCTTGATCAGCGAACCGGTACAACCGTCGACGATGTAGACCGCGAAAGGATAGGGCTCGGTGGCTTTGCGGCCGCCGACGATCGAGGTGATCGGCCCTTCGTCGCCGGTCGCCGCCGCGGCCACCGGCGAGGCGAAACCGGACACCGCCGTCGCCATCGCGACGAGAAAAAACGCCAGCATGGATTTGACCTTCACAGTGACTCCGTCCATTTGGAGTGCGCGAACAATGGCCGGGCGAAGCGTTGTGGGAAAACGTCGGAAAAGGCAAGCTGTCCATTCCGGCTCGATGCCGGGAAGAACGGTGAGACGGTGGGGTAGCCCGATCGAGTGAGTATCGATGACCGAAAGTAGTGGATCACGGTGGTGTCGCCTGGCTGGGGCGCTGTCGGCATCCGGCCGCCGGCGGGTGCCGACGAGGTAAGATCTTCGGGTCGACTTCGGGGAACCGACACGCTGCCGGGTGCGTCGATGTACACGAACGGCGGCATCGCCGTTTCCGGAAACGGCGCGCACGGGTGGGCGGGAGCTCATAGGGTGCGCGGGTACGGCAATGTGGGCAGAAGAAGTGCGGGCGCAGGCGCCACGACTGGAGGGATCATCCATGACTCGCCGATTCGATCCGGAGCAGATCGCGTCGTTGGCCAAGAAGGTCGGCGGGCTCAAGGAGGGCTTCAGCGGGACGAGCAAGGACCTGGGCGACGGCGACCCTGGTGGCGCGTTCGGCGACCTGAAGAACGCCGCCGGCACGGGCAAGACGATGAAGGGGTTCCACCAGGGCGTCAACGCGCATCTGGACGCCGCCTCGAAGCTCGTCGACGCCGCGTCCATCGCGCTGTCCAAGGCCGCCGAGCGCATGCGGAACGACGAAGCCGCGGGTGTGCACACCCTCCGCGGCAACGGCCGCGAGCGGGACTGATTCGGACTGAAGACGGGAACCAGGGGGATTTACCGATGACCACCGCGGAGCGGAATCCGGGCACGCTCGACGACCCGTCGCACGACCGTCCGAAGTCACTGGACGCCATCGACAAGCACGCCCAGCAGGCGCAGAAGCTCAACTCGGGCGCGGTCAACGACCAGGCCAGGAAGGTCGGCGGAGCCGCCACCAGGGCGAACGACCTCGGAGACGACCTCAAGGTCTTCCGCGACGACGTCCTGCGCCACTGGGAGGGCAAGGACGCCGACGCCGTCGCCGACCACCTCGAGAAGCTCGGCAAGGCCAGCTACAAGGTCAGCGACAAGGCCGAAGCGGCCAAGAACATCCTCCAGCGCGTGTCCGAGATCCTGGACGACGTCAAGAAGAAGGTCGCGCAGCTCGCCCAGGAGGCCAACGACAAGGACGCGGACAACCGCGCGCTGATCGACTCGGCCCGCCGCCGGAAGAACAGCTCCAAGGACGACAACGAGATCGCCATCGCCGCGTCCGACATCGAGCGGCTCCGGCAGCTCAACGAGAAGGACTCCAACGGCAAGAAGGACGAGATCGAGAAGGCGCTGGACGACGCCGAGAAGCAGATCGACGACCTCCTCAAGCCGCTCGGCCTGGAGATCGAGGGCGGTTTCCTGGAACTGGTGCCCGCGGACACCGGCGGGACCACCGCGTCGAGTGTCCACGCCACCCCGGTCAACCACGTGCCCAGCCACGGCGGCGGGGACGGCGGTGGTGGCGGTGGCGGCCACGGCGGTGGCGGCGGCGGGGGTGGCGTCGCCGGGGTCCAGGGCGACGGGCGGCCCGCCAAGCCGATCGACGCGCGCGGCGACAACCCGGCCAAGATCGCCGAGAAGTTCCTCGGCCGTAACGCCGGTGACCTCAAGGGCAGCGGTGAGCTGCCCGCCATGCAGTCGTGGGTGCCCAACAACGTCAACTGCGCGAACTTCGTCTCCGGCTGCCTGGAAGCGGCGGGCCTCATCGACAAGGGCCAGGCCAGCGCCTCGGTCGCCGGTCTGACGGCCAACCTCCAGGCGGACGGCTGGCGGGAAGTGCCGCTCTCGCAGGCGAAACCCGGCGACGTGGTGATCTCGAACAACGGCGGGCACGTCGTGCTGTACGCGGGTGACGGCCAGTTCATCGGCTCGAACAACGTCAACCCCGACGGTTCGCAGAAGATCAGCATGGGCGGCGGTGGCGGCCTCGTGAAGATCCTCACCCCGCCGACCTGATCCGACAGAACGCCAGCGCATCACCGGGCAAGCCGATGCTGCCCCGCCAGTGGGAGGAAGCTTGATGTACACCCGATCGTTCCCGGAGGCGCTGAGCCCCGGCGACCCGGTCCGGGAAGCGGTGCTCCAGGCCGCCACCGCCCGGCTCGACGAGGAGTTCGGCGACCAGGTCCGGGTGGCCGTGGAACAGCTCGACCGGCTCGGTCCCTGGGCGTTCCTCCAGGGGACGATGCGCGGCGTCGAAGCCGGACGGCCGTACTACGCCGGCACCATCTACGAGAACAAGCGGGCCGACGGCGTCATGTCCGACGTCTACGTCGCCCTGCTCAAGAAGACCAGCGAGACGACCGTCGACGACGACCCGCGGTCCTGGCGCCTGGCGCGCTACGCCATCGGTCCGACCGACGTCGCCTGGCTGACCTGGCCGGACGAGCACGAGGTGCCACAGTCGCTGTTCGGGTTCTGACCGTCTGAAGTACATGAAGGCCCCCTTCCTTGCGTCTAGCGCAAGGAAGGGGGCCTTCATGTACTTCAGGGGGATGGGTGCCGGTACCGAGTCGGCCGGGGTGGTCGTGAGCGGTAAGTGTCGTTAGAACGCGACTTACCACTCACGACCCACGTGCCCCAGCACTCACCGCCGCCGGTCCGTGAAGGCTCCTTGCCTACCTTGAGGGTAGGGAAGGAGGCCTTCACTGCGTTGTCGACGCGTCCTTTGGGCTCCTGGGGCAGGGCGGGCCAGGGCGCGTGTCGCGAAAGCCACTTTCGCGACGTCCGACGTCCCGAAAGTGGCTTTCGCGACATGGTCGCCGAGGCTATCGCTTTTTCTCCCGCCCGCTTAAACGCTTTGCAAAACTTTGTCACGCGCCTTTCGAATCTTTCGGAAAAAAGACAAAAGCAAGGCGCCCGTGAATGGTGATGTCACAGTCCATCTTGGACAAAAGATCACCGCGTCTCCCGTCGGCCACGGCGAAATCGCGCCGCGATACCCGGCCGTGAAGTTGGACAAGAACACGCCGGTTCCGTGATTTCTGTCGAGAAAACTCCCGTGGTCCATAAGGCGTAACGAACGTCGTCCTGTCGCCGACAGTTGCGTGTGTCCGCCGAGGACACCTCAACTCACATCGATCGCGCGGGGTGCTTTCGTGTTCATCAACCAGAGGGCGCTCGGGCGAAGCGTTTCCCGTTCGGTGCGGGTGCTCGCGCTGTGGGCGGTATTCGCGACGCTCCTCGCCGGAACCCCCGCCGAGGCGCGATTCCCGAAGGTCGTTGACCGGTCGTTTTCCCTGCGACAGCAGGAACCGCCTCAGGTCCAGCCCGCGCGGCTGGTGATCCTCGTCGATGAATCGGGCAGTATCGGCCCCGCCGATCTGGAGCGGGAACGAGAAGCCGCCGCGACGATCGCGCTCGGGGAATTCGCCCCCGGTTCCTCGGTCGCCGTCGTCGGTTTCGCCAGCGACAACGGGAGCCAGTCCCCGGTGGACGTCGTCTGCCCGCCGGTCACCGTGAAAACCGCGCAGGACCAGCAAAGTCTCGCTGACTGCATCAGGAAGCTCCGCAAGCGGGACAAGGCCGAGGGCGACGGCACCGATCATTACGCGGCCATGCAGCAGGCGATGGACTACCTCGACGACGGCCCGCCCGGTTCGGCGGTGAAACCGAAGATGATCTTCCTGCTGACCGACGGCAAGCTCGACGTGTCCGAGAGTCCGCGTTACGGCCCCGACAACGCGGGGGACCAGCGGAATCAGGCGGCGTCACGAGGGCTGGACGACACGCTGCGCGACGCGGTCGAGGCGGGCGTCCAGGTCTGGCCGCTGGGGTTCGGCGACGTCGACCGCGGCCAGCTCGACCGCTTCGCCACCGGTGGGTTCCAGGGCACCTGCGGTCCGACGGTCCCGCGGCCGTCCGCGACCGTCGCCGCCGACGCCGCCGCGGTGTCCGGCTTCCTCCTCAAGGCGTTCGGCACCGCTCGCTGCGCCGGCAGCGGGGACATCCAGCGCCGGCGGCTGGCGGCGGGCGAAGAAGAGTCGGTCACCTTGAACGTGCCCGAGATCGCCACCGACGGCTCGATCGTCGTGGTGAAACAGGACGCCCGGGTCTCGGTGCGGTTCTTCGACCCGCGCGGCCGCGAGGTCCCGAAAGCGGGGCAGCTGGGGACGTCGTCCTTCCAGGACAGCGGCGCCAACGGGCCGGTCGAATCGCTCCGCATCACCAACCCGGAGCCGGGGAACTGGACCGTCAAACTGACGTCGCCGCCCGGGCTCCCCGACATCGAGGTGAGCGCGGTCGTGCTCTGGCAGGGCGCCGTCCGGGCGTCCCTCACGGTCGACCCGCCCGCCCCGCAACGCGGTCAGCGGGTCAAGGTCCTGCTGACGCTCCAGACCCGCAACCGGCCGATCCGCGATCCCGCCCAGCTGACGGGCCTGGCCTTCACCGTGTCCATGACGAACGGGACGGCCACGTCCGAGGTGCCGATGTCGGACAACGGCGCGAACGGCGACGACCGGGCGGGCGACGGCGTCTACACCGGATCGGTCGTCGTCCCGGAAACCGCGGCCAAGACGACCAAGTTCGTCGGCAGTGTCCAGGGCATCGGCGTCAGCGGCGACACCAGGACCGTGCTCACGACGCTGTCCGACGGCCGTCCCGGGCTGTCGGCCCAGATCGCCCTCGGCCAGTCGACCCGGGTGGAGCCCGGCCGGTCCGTGTCCGGCACGGTCACCGTCGAAAGCCTGCTGGGGGTCCGAGCAAAGGTCAGATTGCAGATCACCGACGCGGCGCCGGGCACCAAGGCCAGCATCCCCGGCGACCGGACGGTGTTCGAGGTGCCCGCCACCGGCCGGGCGGACTTCCCGTTCGACGTCGTGTTCGCGGCGGACAGCGCGAGCGGGACCAACGGTCTCACCGTCAGCCTGGTGGACGACGCGAACCCGGCGACCACGCTCGCGAACTACCCCTTGTCGATCCAGGTCGGTTATCCGCCGCCGCCGACGCCGTGGTGGCTCTACCTCGGGGTGCCCGGCGCGCTGATCGTGCTCGCCGCCCTCGGGGTGTGGGCGCGGGCCCGGCACCGGAGGCGCCGTGTCAGCGGGCTCGCGGTGTTCCTGTTCCAGCGCGGCCGTCAGATCAGCGACATCGCGGCGCCGGCGGGCGGGGAGACGCGGTTCCCGTTCGTGCTGCGGTCCGAGCACGGTGTGGCGCCCCAGCTCGCGCCACCCGCCCCGGACGACGAGGAGGTGTACCGGCTCACCCGCGATGGCCGCCGGTTCACCCTGCTGACCCCGTTCGGCGAGCGGTATCCCCTGCACGACGGCGAACGCTGCGACGCGGGCGAGGGACTCGAACTCGAGATCCGGGACGAAGGCGCGATGACGCTCGCCGCCGACCACGAAGGCGGCGAGTCCGAGTTCGGTGCGACGACCCGCTACCCGGACCTGCTCTGAGAACGCCGAGAAAGGACCACCCCTGATGCAGATCTACCAGCCGATGATGTTCGTCGGCCTCGGCGGGACCGGCTGCCGGGTCGGCGCGGAGCTGGAACGACGGCTGCGCGAGGAACTGTGCGGCCCCGACGGCGCCGCGCTGCAGGAAGTCATGCAGGGCAAGAACTTCCTGCCGTACCAGCTGCCGTCCTGTTTGCAGTTCGTCTACGCGGACCTGAGCGAGGACGAGTTCGGCGGCCTCGAACGGCGGGTGGTGCCGGATCCCGAGCACCTCGCCGCCGCCGAGCGCACCATGCACCTGGTCCGCGACCTGATCCCGGAGCACGACACCTATCCGGAGGTCGCGCGAAGCCTGCGCCTGTCCGCGGACGACTACGTCTCCCCGTGGCTGCCCCAGCCCGCGGGCGAACCGCGGATCGGACCGCTCTCGCGCGGCGCGGGGCAGCTGCCGACGATCGGGCGGGCGGCGCTGTTCGAAACCTTCCGCGCGGGTATGGCGCCCGCGCAGACACCGCTGAACCGCGCGATCGGCAACATCAACAACTCCCTCGGCGAGCTGTCCGTCCTCGGCGGCGGGCACCGCGGGATGTCCTGCGACGTCTTCGTGGCGTTCTCGGTCGCGGGCGGCACCGGCAGCGGCCTGTTCTACGACTACCTGCATCTGATCGGCGACGCCTTCAGCCGCAACGACTACCGGGCGCGCATCTATCCGCTGGTGCTCATGCCGTCGGCGTTCGAGGAAGGGCTCGGCGGCGGCCGGGCCGCCCGGCTCAACGCGGGTCGCGCGCTGCTCGACCTGTTCCGCCTCGTCGACGACCAGAACGCCCAGCAGGCCGGTACCGAACTGGACCACGCCGGGGTGAGCGGGACACTTTCCGTCCGCTACCCCGGGCATTCCGAGATCCGGCTGCGCGCGGCCACCGTGCAGACCGCGTTCCTCTTCAGCATGGGCGCCGGGGTGCGCCGCGACGACCTGCACCGCTCGATCGTCTCCCTCGTGCTGTCCCTGGTGGGTACCGACATCGGCGGGGACACCGACCCGCTGCGCTACGGCGACCGGCGTGACTACATGTCGTTCGCGGACAGTTTCATCAACAGCGCGGTCGAACGGGAGACCCCGGCGTCCACGGGTATCGGGAACCGGGGTGTGTCGACGAGTTCGGTCGCGTCCATGACGATCCCCGCCGACGACATCGCGGACATCGTCGCGTCGCGGCTCGTCGCCGCCGCGGTCACCGAGCTCGTCGTCCCGCCGCCCGGGCAGGCGGAGAGCAACGCGGGCCTGGTCGAGCGGTTCTTCACGGAGTCCAATTTGGACGCTCTCCGGCTCCGGGCCCCGTTGCCCATCAAGGAACCTTCGGCGGCCAGCGGGACGGAGAACATCCAGAACGCGCTCGCGACCCGGGCCAGGACCATGGAGTCCGCGCTGCGCACGCTGGAGCAGCAGCTGACCGGCCAGGTGCCCGAGCTGGTGCAGAACTTCGACCCGCACCGGGCGGTCCGCGGGCTGCTCGAAGAGATCGACGTGTTCCGGCTGAGCCGGGTCGTGTTCGGCGACGGGCAGGGCGAGGGCCTCGGCGCGGTCGGTTTCGGCAAGCTCATGAGCCTCCGCCGGGCCGAGCCACCCGCCCCGGCGGGGATCACCCTGAACCCGCCCGCCCCGGTCGGGATCACGAAGAAACTGTTGCGGCAGCTCAAATGGGCCGATCCGGCGGTCCGCGCGTCGATAGTCCGCCAGGACGAGTGGTACGCGTGGCGGGCCAAACGCGCCTGGAACGCGGCGTGGAACGACCAGTCGTCCCGCTGGGACGGCAAGGTGCAGAGTCTGGTCCGGGACATCACCTCGCTGGTCTCGGCGTTCCGCGGGCACGCCGAAGCCGACTCCCGGCGTTTCCACGTGCGGGCCAAGGAGCTCTACCAGCAGCGCGTCGGCGTCACCTATCTGCTGCCCCGGCACGGCGAGCTGGATTCCTTCTACCAGGCCGTTCTCCGCCGGTTCGTCGAGTACCACACCGCGCACGGCCGCCTGCGGCCCACGGCGACCCCCGGCGACCTGCTGAACGAGATCCTCGGTGAGCTGGGCTGGCGCCAGGCGTGGGAGATCATGGTGGCGAACCGGGATCCCGCGGCCGCCGTCGCCTTCGTCCGCGACCGCGCGAAGCAGGCCGTCAAACGGCTTTTCGACCATCGGGACGGCCAATACCGTCCGCTCCTGCCCGCGTTGCAGGACCTCCTCGCGGCGGCGGCCGGCCGGACCGGGGTGTCGGTGGCCGAGGACGATCTCCTCCAGTTCCGGGAGAAACTCGCCGGTCTCGTGCCCGGCGGGTTCGCCCCGGGCGGCACCGGCCGCCTGCGCATCCTGTTCTCCTACCCGGCCGCGACCAAGGACGCCGAACTGGAGAAGTACCTGCGGCAGGAGGTGGCGCTGCCCCGGTCGGCGGACACGATCGTCGAGTTCCGGCCGATCGCGGCCGAGACCATCGCCGTGGTGCTGTTCCGGACCTCGATGGGACTGACCGAGGTGCCGGAGGTCCGCGAGGTGCTCAAACACTGGTCGGACGCGCTGCGCAACGAGCAGCGCCAGGACTTCCTGAAATGGCGGCAGCGCCTCGGCTACGACTTCGGTCATCTCGCGACCACCCCGGAACACCGCGAGCGGATCCTCCACCATCTGCTGTGCGCGATCTGGAACGACCAGGTCCGCATCGGCCAGGACGAGGACGAGGAGTCGCCGCGGCTGATCACCGTCGGCGTCGGCTCCGCCGAGGTGAGCATGCGCCTGGAGCTGCGGCCCTACGGCAGGTTGTCCAGCTGGGCCAGCGTGTTGACCTCCTACGAGGAATGGGTGCTCGCCGACGACGAGCAGATCCGCCGCGATCTGTGCGAGCAGCTGACGTCCTGCGTGCCCACCGGTGTCGACCGCACCCCGCGGCTGCCCTCGGCCCTGTTCGAGCGGTTGATGAAGCTGCCGGCCGCGCAGATCGCCGAGATCGACGCCACGCTCGCCGACCGGGCGGGCGCGGGCGGCCGCACCCGGCTCACCGCGTTGCGGGAGTTCTGGACCGACACCTTCCCGAAGGCGCTCGCGCTTTCGTTCCGCGGTGTCAACAACCCGATCCAGGACAACCTCGCGGATCTCCACCGGTGGGTCCACGACGAACTGCACGGAGGCTACGGCCGATGACCCGTGACCCGGTACTCGTGCTCGACGTGCGCGAGCCAGGCCATGACCGAACCCAGCTCGAAGCCGCCGACGAGGACGTCGCCGAGCTGTACCCCGGCTACGTGGTCGTGGTCGCGTGCGTGCGGGACCTGCCCGCCCACGACGCCGCGTTCCGACGGCTCGCGGGCCTGTCCCAGCTCGAAGGAGTGGTGCTCGTCGCGACCGGTCCGCTCAACGCCGAGGACGGCGGCTCGATGCTGCGCACCCCGGCGGCCCTGCGCAGCATCGGCGTCACGCTGTGGGTCGGCGACGAATCCGGCGTGCTGTGGAACGGCGCTTCGCACCGGGCCGTCGAGCGGACGGAGGAGGTGACGCTCGCCGATCTCCTCACCGCCCTGCGCCAGCCGCTGGTCTTCGCCCGCGTGCACAAGGCCGTCAGCCAGATCCCGCACCAGGCGGTCAGTCCGGGGCTCGACATCGAGTACGCGACGGTGCCGGACTCGACGCTGCGGCTGCTGCGCGTCCGCGCGCTGCGGCATCTCGCCACGGCGGAAGGGGATTCGGGCGGTGCCCCCGCGGGTTCGATCGGCTCGGCCATCGACAAGTTCCTCGAAGGACATCAGGCGGAGGACCCCGCCACGCTGGTCCAGCCGGGATCGGCGCTCGACCGGGCTCGCGCGGCGTCCGGGTCCGCCCTGACGGCCGCGCGCAACGCCGTCGACCTCCTGTCGCGTCCGATGAGCCTGGTGCGACGGCGGCTGGACCCGGTCGCGGTGTTCCGCGAGGCGGGGGACGCGCTCACGGCGTATCTGCGGATCGCGGGCGAGATCGCGAGCGCGATCACCGGGATGGCCGCGGGCGGGCCGCCGCAGACCGCGAAGCTCGTGGACGCCGGGTTGCCCGCCCCGGTCGAGTCGCGGAGCCGGGATCTCGCGGCCGTGCTGGAGGAGACGGTCGAAGCCGGTCTCGTCAGCGGACGGCCCTTGCCCGGCCTGGCCAGGGAGGCGAAACAGAAGGGCAACGAGCTCATCCGCCCGGACGATCCGGCGCTGCGCGGCGGTTTCGACGCGGCGGCACGGGCGGCGGAACGCGTCCGGCGGACGCCGCGGTTCACGGTCTGGCCCTTCCCCATGGTGCCGTTGCTCTGCGCCGTCCTGCTGACCTGCGCCGCCGGGGCCGCGCTGGGGTCGTCCGGTGTCGTCGTCGGACCCGCGCTGGTGGTGCTCTGGATCGGGCTGCTGCACCGGCTGCTCTACGGCGGTCCCGCGAGGGCGGCGAACGCCACCCGGCTGGTGCTGTCGGTGGTCGCCGTGGCCGCGGTGGGGGCGGCGGTCGGGCACAAGATGCGCTTCCTGTCGCCACCGGAGGTCTCCACGCTCCCGGCGAGCCTCTTCCTCGGTCTCCTCTTGGCCGCCGCGGCCGTCACCGCCGCGATGCTCGCGTGGCGGGACGCGGTGTCGCGGTGGACGGCGTGCCTGCCACTGGGCACCGCGAGCGCGGCGCACCGGGACCTGGTGGCGACGATGAACCGGCTGGTCACCGAGCGCTGGCTGCCGATCACCGGGCTGACCCGGCTGGCGGACTCCCTGTTCACCGTGGCCGCCGCGCTCGACGGCGTGGCGAAGGCGTTCGCGGAGACCGCCGACCAGTTCGGGCCCGGGACCGGATCGGTGCCCGACAGTTCCGGGAGCCTGACGCTCGTGCTCCGGCAGGATCTCGCACGGATCGCCACCGACGTGCTGCGGCCGGTGTTCGGCGAGATCGCCGTCGACGCGCCGCTGACCGGCGACGACCAGCGCTGCCGCACCGAGGCCAGGGAGCATCTCGCGCGGTACAACCATCACCTCGACCACCGCGGCATCACCGTGCCGCCGTCGGGCCGCACCGACGACGAGCATCGCCAGGCACTGGCCGGTCAGCTGTGGCACGAATCGGCGAAGAGCAGGCGCATCCTGCTCGCCGGGCCGCGCAGCCCCCTCGCGCAGCTGTGCCGTTCCCGGGACCTCCGCCTCCTGTCGTTCGACAACGTGACGATGGTGCATTTCGCGCCGCCCGATCTGCCCGATCCGGCGCTCAACCCGGACTACGAACTGCTTCGCCCCGGCGGAAACGCGGTCGGCGTGCTCCGGCTGGTCCCGCTCTTCACCAAATACGTCCGCCAGGCGGAAGAAATCCAGCCGGAGGAGACATGAACATGGACGACGACGAGTACGGGGAGCTGACCGGGCTGACCCCGCTGGGTGATCCGGGCAGCTGGCGCGTGCGGCCGGTGGCGGAGGTGGCCAACACGACCTCCCTGCTCAGGATCGACGTGGTCGAGACGACCGGCGAGGTTCGCCTGCTGCGCAAGCGTTTGCCCGCCGAGGTGCGGGGCGCGGAAGACCTCGTGATCGCCGAACGCCAGCTGGACAACGAGATCCGGGCGCTGGTGCGGCTGTGGGCGCGCTACGCCCACGACTATCCCGCCGAGCTGCCGCATCTGGTCGGCTACAACTTCGACGCGGTCGAGCCGTTCGTGCTGATGGCGAGCATCCAGGCCGCCGAGCCCGACGGCGGCGAGCAGCGTCGCATCCTGATGGTCAGCGAACGGCGGAAGTTCCGGGAGGGGCTGTTCCGCGCGCTGGCCGCGGTGCACGCGGTGGACCTGGTCCACGGCGCGGTGCAACTCGGCACGCTCTGCTGGCGCGCGGACAGCTTCCAGCTGCTGGGTTTCGAGCATTCCGCGGGCAGCAGGGAAAAGCCGCGGTCGCGGCCGATCACGCTGGCGAACCGGGCCTTGCCCGCCGGTCCCGCCGATCCCGCCGACGACATCCGGGCGGCCGCGGTCGCCTATTTCGAACGGCTCGAAGGCCGTCCGCCCACGGAAGCCGAGCTGGCCGCGCCCGCCGAACTGGAGAAGCGGCTGGACGCCGAGATGCGCGGGACCTTCGCGCGCGAGCCCGCGGGCCGCCCGACCGCCGGAACGGTCGTCCGTGCCATGCAGGCGCACGCGGAACTCCCGGATCCCATCGACGTCGACCACGCGCTGCGCCGGGGCTGGCACGCCTTCGACACGCGGTATCCCGTCGCGACGGACGAGTTCCCCGTGCTGACCGTCCCGCCGTCGCCGCCCGAGCCGCCGCCGGTCGTTCCGCTCAACCGGAAGATCCCCGCTTTCGTCGCGGTCGCGGTCGGCGCGGCGATGCTCGTCGGGCTCGCGATCTGGATGGTGGTGTCCGCGTGACCGAACTCGAACCCGCCGAGCCGAAGCCCGCTTCCCGGCGGATCGTGCTGTGCCCGATCTGTGTCGACCGGATTCCCTGGCCGGAACAGCTGTACCGGCCGACCGTCCGGGAACAGCAGCTCGTCTGGGAAGCCCTCGACCTGTCCCGGCAGACCAATCCGGACAAGTACCAGTACGCGAGGACACGCGCCTACGTCCGCTGCCCGAACCCGTCCCAGGACGGCACTCCGACGCATTACCTGCCCGCCGTGCACGACGACTACGGCGCGCCGATCGTGATCGGGGTCGTCGGCCGGAGCACGTCGGGCAAGACCCATCTGCTCATCACCATGCTGTCGGAGATGCTCCGCGGCGGCCTCCACGAGCACGACCTGACCTTCGAGGTCGCCGACAAGATCCAGCACGAGAAATCGGCGCAGGAGATGGAGCGGCTCCGCCGGGGCGACGTACTGGGCGCGACCGACTCCGACCACTGGTCGTTCACCAGCTACCTCCTGGTCCGCCGTCCGGGCAAACCCACCCGGCCGCTGATCTTCTTCGACGTCCAGGGCGAGGATTTCGTCGAGCGGGGAATGACCAGCGAACGGCGCGCGCAGTTCGTCCTCGGCGCGGACGCGCTGCTGTTCGTCGACGATCCGGCGCGCGGACTGCCGTTGTGGCGTCCCAACGCGAAGAGCACGCGCGATCTCAAGGCGTCCCAACAGGACAACCGGGCGTTCGCCGGGGCGATCGCGCGCCTGCACGGGAAAGCGGACGGCAGCCGGGTGCCGGCGGCGATCGCCCTGACCAAGGCCGACGAGCTGCGGTACGACTATCCGGTCGACCATTGGCTGCGGCGCGAGGACGTTTCGGGAGAGCTGCACGCCGAGGAGTTCCGGGCGGAGAGCCGCGACGTCTACGCCGTGCTGGAGCGCTATCAGGCGAAACCGATGCTCGAAGTGGCCGAGCGGTTCTCGCGGTGCACCCTGCACTTCGTCTCCGCGACCGGCGGCTCGGCGACGACGGAAGAGGAGACCGGCCGGGAGCTGTATCCCCGGGGCGTCCGGCCGATGCGGGTGCTGCAACCCATCCTGGCCCTGCTGGCGATGACCGACGTGCTCGACGGCGCCGAGGCCGACAGGGTCGGCCGATGACCGGCGACACCGTGACCGGCCAGGCCGTCCACCACGTGCTGGTGCGCGAGGACCGGGCCGTCGGCATGAGCATCGTCAACAGTTCGATGGACGCCAGCTCCAACGCCGGGCCGCTCAAGGCGTGGTGGGGTGAGCAGCTCGCGCCGCACTATCGGCTGAAGGACGGCACGGGGACCCCGCCGAAGGAGGCCTTCACCTTCACCCATCTCGAAGACGGGCAGGCGGCGGTGCTCCGCCGTCTCGCCGGTGGCTCCGGGATCGGCCGGAACTTCTGTCACGCGGTCGTCGGCCCGGTCGCCGTGCTCGACGACATCGCGCTGCCCACCACCCTCTGGCGCGGCTGGCTGCAGCCGGAGGACTCCAACGCCGTCCTGAAGGCGAGCGATCCCGTCAAATTCACCGAACGGGTGGCGGGCAACCGGACCAAGCTGCTCCGCCGCTCCGCGGACATCCCGCGGGAACACCTGATCGGGCTGCTGGGGCTGGCCTGCCGGTACCCGCGCCAGGCACTCGACGTCGCGGGGATCGACACCGAACTGGTGCCCGCCGCGCTGCAGGCGGTCAAGGAGCTCGCCACGGCGGTGGGACGGCGGCCCCGGCCGTGGACCTATTCCAGCTTCGAAGACGGTTTCGTCCCGCACCGGTCGCTCCAGTTCGTCTTCCTGCGGCGGCTGCCGGACAAGATGGCGGGCGGTTCCGGCGATCGCGTCGTCGCCGACCTCGGCGGTGACCTGCCGATGAGCGCGGAGCACCGGCAGGCCGCCGCCTGGCTCTACGGCAGCCTCCGCGAGATCTGGCATTCCGGGTCCACCGACCAGCATCGGCGGGCGCGCGACTGGGAGGAACTGCGCGCGGAGATCGGCAAGCACACCGGGCGCGCCGACGAGTTCTCCGATCGGTTCGCGCAGTTCGCCTCGCGCAGGCTGCATCTGGCCCTGTCCCCGGCGTCGTCGTCGGCGGCCGCGGAGCCCACGGAAGAGGAAGACGAAGACGAGGCCCAGGGCGGCGTCCAGGGCACGCTGCCCGACCCGGCCGACCACCTCGTCCTGGAAACCGACGAACCGGAGGACGTCACCGTGGAACGAGACCCGCGGCCCGCCATCGCCGCGGTGGTGCACGAGCCGCTCAGCCGTCCCCGGCAGGGGCTGCCCAGCGCGCCTCCGACCTACGACATCGTCGCCGAACAGGCGGCGCCCGCCGCCATGACGGTGACCCCCGATCCGTTGTGGCAACGGATCATGAACGCCCGGAACGCGATGGAACTCGCCGCGGCGTTCCCCGGCAACAACCGGGTTTCACTGTCCGTCGACGAGCGCTGGTGGATCTGGCACAAGTGGCAGGGCGGCCGCCTCGACGAGATCCTGCGGGATCTGCCCCAGTCCGAGAAGGAGAACTGTTTCACCGCCATTTTGGATCTGTTGCTCGGTTCCGCCGATGAGAGAGCGACACAGGACGAGATCGCGAGGGGCCTGACGGAGTGGCTCGGCAAGGGCAACCAGGCCATCTACGTCGACAAGACCGCCGCCAGACGCCGCACCGCGCGGCAGCGGCCACCCCAGACGCGGCTCGGGCGGCTCCACGCCCTGCTGAACGACGTCGGCCCCGTCCTCAAGATCACCTGGTCCGTGCTCGTGCTGGCGATCGTCCTCGTCACCATGGGCCTGCTCATCGGCCTGGGCACGATGGCGGTGGTCCTGTGGCCGTGAGCGCGCGGCTCGACGCCGTGGAACTGGTCTGGCGGCGGCAGAAACTCTGGTCCCGGACGGCCGACCGAGGGAAGGCCCGGGTCGAGCGCCAACGACGGACGGCCCTCATCGCGCTGCTGGTCGGGGCGGTGGCGGGCACCGCGGCGGCTCAGCTCTCGGCGGTCTCGCGTCCGGCCGCCACCACGCTGGCCGTGGTCGCCGCGCTCGCCGTCGGGGCCGGGGCCTTCGTCCGCGGCCGGACGGGCACCACCGCGTCGGATGACTGGGCCACCGCCCGGTCGGTCTCGGAAGCGCTCAAGGCCCAGGTCTTCCTGTACCTCTCCG
This sequence comes from Amycolatopsis azurea DSM 43854, assembly GCF_001995215.1. Lineage (GTDB taxonomy): Bacteria > Actinomycetota > Actinomycetes > Mycobacteriales > Pseudonocardiaceae > Amycolatopsis > Amycolatopsis azurea. The sequence continues at coordinate 116,320 of NZ_MUXN01000025.1, read as the reverse complement.
GTGTCGCGCCTTACCACGGGACCGCGCACCGGCGGCTGCTCGACGACACGAACGCCTTGTGCGCCAAGGCTGGCAACCAGCTGACGAACGATACCGTCCTCGGCACCGTGGAGCCGCTGCCCGAGATCGACGGCGTCGACTCCTATGTGACCTCGCGGCTCACCGGCCACAAAGGACAGATCGCGTACTTCCGCGGCAACGCCGACCGGTACGTGAAGACGCTGGGCCGCTACCGCGTCCTCGAAACGATCCTCGGCGCCGCGGCGGCCGCCTTGCTCGCCTTCGCGAGTGTGGTGCACGTCGACGCGCTGACCGCGTGGATCGGCGTGGTCACCACGGTGGCCGCCGCGCTGGCCGCCCATTCCGCACAGGCGGAATACGAGTTCCTGGTGGCGGAATACCGCGCCACGGCCGATCTGCTCGAAGAACTGGTGGCCGACCGCGCCGCGCTGACCGAGCACGAATTCGTCGCCGCGTGCGAGCGAGTGCTCTCCCGGCAGAACGAGAGCTGGTTGCGCAGGCTCGGATCGGAAACCCCGGAGAAAGACCAGTGAACCATGGACCACGAAACACTCTGGCGGATCTTCGTCAGTCACAGCGCGAGCAAGACCACGGGCGTCGCCGCGCGGCTTCTCAAGGAGCTCAAGGGAGCCTTCGGCCCGAGCTACGCCGTCTGGACCGACAAATCGATCGGTGCCGGAATCGAATGGCGTCCCGAGATCGAATATTGGCTCAGGACAGCCGACTTCGGGGTGCTGCTTCTCGACGCGAGAGCCGTCGTCCGGAAATGGCTGGCCCGTGAATACAACTGGTTCAGGGCGTCTCCGGAGAAAAAGGCCATCTTCGCCGTCTTGATCGGGATCACCAAGAGGGACCTCGACGAGAACCCCGACTACCAGAACTTCAGCGACCTCAAGGACTATCAGATCCTGGAGGTCCCGGAGAGCGAAGACACGGAGGAGATCCTCGCGAGCGCCGTCAAGGCCCTGGAGTGGATCGCCGGGCAACTGCCCTCGCTCGACACCGGGAACCGGGAGGAATACCGGACGATCAAGGAACTCGCCGGTCTGCTCGAAATGAACGACCGCGAAGCCGACGAGCTGATCGGGGTGCACTTCCCGGAACTCGCCGAGGTGCGTACCACCGACGCGGTCCGGTTGCAGACCCGGGAGCGGCTGGCGGAGCTCCTGATCCGCGCGCGGCTCAGCCAGCAGGTCGCGGCCGCCGTCGTCCGGCTGAGCCTGTTCGAAGAGCCGTACCGCAGGCTCGTCGCGATCATCGGGCCGACCTGGCTCACCCTCGACGAGACCGCCGGCCTCCGGGTGTCCGGCGATCCGCCGTCATCGCCGCGGATCCCGGCGGTCAAGAGCCACCAGAACGCCAAGCGCAAACAGATCGCCAAGGACCACCTCGCCCGCGCGTTCCACAGCCGCGGCGGGTACAACCTCGTCGAGTTCGACCCGATCGCCAACGGCGGGCAGAACGCGATAGCCGCTCAGGTCGCCCGGCTGTTCCTGGACTTCGAGGACGACGACGGGGACAACCCGGCCGGGAAGCTGGCCTGCGTGCACGGGGCCGGGACCGAATGCGAGCAGGTGGATCCCCAGTACGTCCTGACGGTGGTGGATTCCCTGCACCCCACCATCGACGCCGTCCGGGAGATCCACAACCGGTGCCGGAAGGTCATCGTCGTCCTGGCGCTGGGCACCGAGGTCACGCTCGACACCGGCCTTTCGGACCGGCTGGGCCCCCGGTACCTGCCGATCCCGCTGATCCCGTTCCAGCGGCAGCTCGAAGCGCAATCCACGATGTCCCGGATCGAGAACGACATGAGGAAGCGGGGAGTCCGTTGACCGGCCACCTGACCGAGAATTCCCTGAGCGAGGCCGGTGTGCGCTATCTGCCGTCGGACCGGCTGCGACTCGCCGTCAGGGTCGCTCGTGCCACCGAACGGCCGTTGCTGCTCTACGGCGATCCCGGTTCCGGGAAGTCCAGCCTGGCCCGGTACATCGCCGCGACGGGTGGTTACCGCTACTACGAACACGTGACGACCGCCCGCACCCAGGCGCGCGATCTCCTGTGGTCGTTCGACAGCGTCCGGCGGCTGGGCGACGCCCAGGCACGCGGCGGCCAGGACGGACTTCCGCCTGACAGCGACTACGTGGTGCCAGGCGTGTTCTGGTGGGCGTTCGACCGGACGTCGGCGCTGGAAGCCAAGCGGGCCAAGGAACCGGTGGGGGAGTGGAACGAGCGCCACCGGGACCGGCCCGCCGTGCTGCTGATCGACGAGATCGACAAGGCCGACCCCGACCTGCCCAACGGCCTGCTGTCGCCCTTGGCCGACCGCAGGTTCACCGTGTCCGATGTGACGGGCGGCCTCGAAGTGACCGAAAACCGGGCGGCCAGGACCCTCATCGTCGTCACGTCGAACCGCGAACGCGATCTGCCGCCCGCCTTCGAACGCCGTTGTGTGGTGCATTGCCTGCCGGGGCACGAAGAGGCCGACCTGCGTCGGATCGTCGATCGGCACCTCGACCAAGACGGCCTGGAGCGCGCGCCGGAGGAACTGATCAGCCTGCTGCTCGACCGGCTGACCACGGCGAAGGCGGCGGCCGGCGCCAAACACCGGCGGGCCCCGAGCACGGCCGAATTCCTCGACGCCGTCCGCGCCTGCGTCCGGCTGCCCGACGATGTCCGCGACGATTTCACCGGGCTGATCGGCATGATCTTCGACAAGGACCCGGACAGGCCCGCCGGGAACTCCCGGTGAGCGAGGTCTGGTGGGGTGACTTCGTCCGGGCGGTGCACCTGCTCGCACCGGAGCCCGCCGACGTGACGGGGATCAAGGAACTGTTGTGCCTGCCCACTTCCGGCCCGGCGCCCGGTTCGCCGGGGAGGGATCGGGAGGACGTCGCCACGGCCGCGGCGACCTGTCCGGCTCCCAGCGTCATCCCGCCCGCCGCCCAAGCCGAGGGCCCCGAACCCGCGCCTGTGCCCGCGCGGGATGCGAAGCACTCCCTCGCCGCACCGGAAGCCACGCCCTCACAGGGTTATGTGGCCAGGCTGCGCACGACCTACCGCGACCTCGGCGATCAGCCGCCGCCGTGGCATGACGCGGTCTGGCTCCAGCAGCCCGGATACGAACCGCCTCCGCCCTCGCTGCCGCACGAACCCCTTCTCGCGCACCGCACCGCGCGCGACATCCTCCAGGCCGCGCTGAGCAGGCCCGAACGCTGCGGGGACATCGATCTCCCCGCGCTGATCGACCGGATCTGCGCCAACCGGCCGGTCGGAGTGCTTCCGCGCCGTCCCGTGCCCACCACGCGGTTCGGCGTCCGGCTGCTGCTCGACAGGGGAGAGGCGATGGCGCCGTTCCACCGGGACCAGACCGACCTGATCGCCGCCGTCCGGGCGCTCACCGGCAGGACCACGGCGGTGACGTGGTTCTTCGCCGGCTCACCGGATCCCGCCCGCGAACTGCGCTGCCCGCCGGGAACCCGGATCCTGGTCGTCTCGGGGTTCGACGTCCTCCCGCACACGTTCTGCGATCGCCGGGCCTGGCGACGGCTCGTCGGACGGTGGCGTGAGCGGGACGTTTCGCCCGTGGCGTTGCTGCCTTTCCCGGAGAACCGGGTACCGGGCTGGCTGAGCGAGCTGATGCCCACCCTCTCGTGGGACCGCCCGACCACCGCGGCCGCCGTGCGCGGCGTCGTGGGTGCGGGGGTGCGATGACCGAGCTTTCGGACCTCCTCGCCGACGCGCTCGCGGAAGACCCTTGGTCCGGCGACGTGGAACTCGCGGTCGCCCTGAGCATCGCGACCACGATCGAACCGGAACTGGTCCGCGCCGTCCGGTTGGGCGTGCTGACCTCGCTCGACGTGGGGGCCGAGGCCGACTTCTGGTTCAGCGACTGGATCGGCCGGCGGCAGCCGGACACGGTACTGCTGGCCGAGGAACTGTTGCCGGATCTGCGCGAGGCGCTGGCGGGCCGCCTGAGGCGGGCTGCCCCGGGGGACCCGATCCGGCGGCTTCGCGGTGTCATCGCGGCGGTGCACCGCTCGCTGCCGTCCGCGCTGCGGCTGGAGGAAAGCGTCACCTGGCTGGCTTTCTCGGAGTCGGCAACCGCGCTGAACCGCGCGGCGAAGATGCTCTACCGGCCGCTGAGGTCCCTGGCCGAAGGGGAGAACGATCCGCTCGCGGACTGGGTGATCGAAGCCCGCCGCAGGCTGCCCGCGTCGATCCTCGAACGCGAAGAGGCGTGGCACCTCACGCTGATGGCGAAGGCCAAGCGGCCCTACGACGTGATTCCCGCGCCCTGCGTGGAAGACCTGCTGTCGGACAACGACAACGGCACCGACGTGGCGGGCCGCCGGGTGCGGACCCTCCTCGGACCGGTGGCCCGGGAGTTCCCGGAACGGCGGATCGCCCTGCGCTGGGACGGCGACGACCTGCTCGTCGGAGGCACGGTGAAGGACGCCGCCCTCTACATCGAAACGCACGACGTCACCCCCTTGATGCTGAAGATCAGCTCGCCCGGTCTCCCCGGCCGGTGGTACGACGTGAGCGGTGGCCCGCCCCTGCGGCATCGGTCGGCGGGCCGGGAGGTCGTCGTCCACACCGTCGACGGCGAGTGCTTCGAAATCCCCCGGCCGGTCGGCACGACCGTGCAGGCCTCCCCGGTGCTGGTGACCATCACGGTGGCCGAAGGGCGCAGCGGGTCCTACTGGCTCCAGCCCGTCAGCTTCCGGAACAGCCCTTCGCCGCGACGCGGACAGCCCTCGGTCCTGCTGAGCCGGGCGCTGCGGGCGGCGACGTCCCGGCCGTACGTCCACCAGGAACTGCGGACCTGGCAGCAGGGCACCACCCCGGCCGCGGTGATGTTGCTGAGCGGAGGCGACCACTCGACCCGGATCCAGCTCGCCGACCAGTTCGCCGCCGAATGCGAAGCCGGGGGCTGGACGGTCTTCCGCGCCCGGCAGGATCCCGAAACCGCGCCGTCGCTGATCGAACACCTGCCCTACGGCGGCCAGCGGGGCATCCTCGTCGTGGTGGACCGCGCCGACACCTGGCATCCGCAGCATCTGGTCAGCCTGGTCGAGGTGCTCCGCCGTCCCGGCGCGGGACCGGTCCGCGTGCTCACCATCGCCCCCACCGCGGGCGCCTGGTGGCAGGAGTGCCACACCCGGTGGGCCCAGCGCCGGATCTACGCGACGCGCAAGGTCATCGCCACGAGGGACGTCCTCGACCCGACGCCGGAAATGGTGTTCTCGCGCTGTTACGACGTCCTGCGGGAGGAACTGCCCGGTCCGCTTCCGCTCGCCACGGCGAGACGTGACATCAGAAATCTCAAGGTCGCGGAGGTCCCCGTGATCGCGGTCGCCGCCGTGCTCGCCCCGGCCGGAGCCCTGCCGGACGCCCGGCGGGCGACCGGCGCGGTCCTCGACCACGAGGCGCGATTCCGGGAAGGGGAGACGCCGGGCGAGGCCGACGTCGCCCTCTCCCGGCTGTGCTTCGTCACGGCACTGGTCGGGCCCTGCACGCATCAGGTGGCGCAGAAGCTCGCGCTGGACCACGGGCTCATCCGGGAACCCGCCGAGTGGACCGCGCTCTCCGACCGTTACCGCTCGTTCTATCCCGGCGAGAACGGGTTCCTGCCCCGGCCCGGTCCACCGCCGCTGGCCGACGCGCTCGTCCTGCACTCGCTGAGCGGGTTTCCGGAAGTGTCCGGCGAGCCGGATCCGGCCTGGGCGACCGGGTTGCTGCGCAGGCTGCCCGCCATGGGGCAGCGGAACGACGGCATGAGCACCGCGATGGCCAACGCGCTGGTGATGCTGGCCCGGCTCTCGACGGATTCCTACCCGTTCTACCTCGGCTGGGTGAAGCCGTTGCTCCAGGACGACCCGGGCTTCGCCTGCCGTCACGGCGGGGAAGGCCTGGGCGCGGTCGTCGGGCTCGCGGAGGACGAAGTCATGGATCTCGCCCTGCTCGACCGGATCCGCGCGGCCCTGCCCGCGCCGTCGGCCTGCGACGTCAGTCTCGACCAGGCCATCCTCCGGCTCGAAACACTGCTCGTGACCAGCGCGCTCCGGCGAACGGGGCGCACCGACCCGGCCCTTCAGCTACGGCTCGGCGTCGCCCAGCACCGCGCCGGGTATCTGCGGGCGGCACAGGCCGCCGTGACGCAGGCTGTCGAGGGTTACCAATGGCAGTACGCCGCCAAGGCGGCGGAACACGCCGACGCGCTCTGCGAGGCCCTCATCACCAGCAGCCGCATCCACGGCGAACTCGGTGAGACCGGGAAGGCCTACGCGCTCGCCGAAGAGGCCGAGCGACGCGTGCGGGAGCTCAAGGAGTCGACGGTCGGGGTCAACTCGGGGACGGCACTGGCCAACCTGGCGGCCAGGAAGATCGAGATCCGCGGCGAACACGGCGCCCCGGCGCTGGCCGACGCGCGCAAAGCCGTCGACATCCTGACCCGGCTGGTGGACAACGACCTGAACTACCGGCCCGACCTCGCCGCGGCGCTGCCGGTGCTCAGCGACGTCCTGGCCGCTTCCGGCGCTCATACCGAGGCACTGGCGCAGGCCGACGAGGCGGTGACCCACTGCCGTCAGCTGACGGAGGTGAATCCGTGGGCGCACCAGCACTTGCTGGCCAGCGCCCATGAATGCCGTTCCGCGCGGCTGGCCGAGACGGGCTACGTCCAGCAGGCTCTCGTCGATTCGCACCGGGCGGTGGAGCTGTTCGACCGGGTGGCCCAGGCGTCACCGGGCCGGTTCCGGCCCGCGGTGGCCGAGGCCCGGCTCCGGCACGCCGAACTCCTGTACCGGGCCGACAGCGACGAAGCGGATCGACGTGCCGCGGCCGAAGCGGCGGTGTCGGTGCTGCGGACGCTCTCGGAAGGCACCTCCACGGCGACCACACTCCAGCGGGAACGGGTCGCCGCTCTCGGCGTCGAATGGTGAGCGCGCCGGTAGGATTCCTTGCCGTGAAACGGATTTCCGTGGACAGCCTCGCCGAATTGCCCGCGGTGCCGAAGAAAGCCGGCTTCCAGCACGGCTCACGGGTCTTGGTGGTCGTCGGGGGCGCCGCCAAGATGTCGGCGGCCCACCGCGAAACGAGCGACGCGGCCTTGCGCAACGTCGTGATCCCGCTCGTGGCCGCGGCGGGGATCGCGGTCGTCGACGGCGGTACCGATTCCGGGGTGATGCGCGCGCTGGGGCTGGCCCGTGCCGCCGTCCGCGCGGAGTTCCCGCTCGTCGGCGTGGCGGCCGAGGGGACGCTGGCGGATTCCGATCCGCCCGCTCCCGGTTCGGCGCTCCCCGAACCGCGTCACACGCATCTGGTGTCGGTGCCGGGAACGCACTGGGGCGACGAATCGCCGTGGCTGTTCGGCGTGGCGGGCGCGATCGCGAAAGGGCTGCCCGTGGCGACGCTCGTCATCAACGGGGGAGAGGTGACGCTCGGCGACGTCCGGCACAGCCTTCGCCGCAGGATGCCGATCGTCGTGCTGAGCGGGACCGGTCGCGTCGCGGATCGGATCGCCGGCGCGCGAACCGGTTTGGCGGATCCTCCGGTCGCCTTGGTCGCCCGTTCCTCGTTGACGCATGTCGTGGACGTCAGGCGCCCGGACGAACTCCGGCGCGTGCTGCGCGGCGTGCTCGGGCTCGACTGAAGTCAGGCGGCCCATTCCGGCAGGGTGCGGGCGATCTCGTCGGGCGAAGGCATCCGTGCGATCTCCTCCGCGATCGCACGGGCCGCCTCGCGGTGTGCGGTGTTTCCGTGCCGCGGCAACAGCTTCCGGGTGTGCTCGGCGACGGCTTCCGCGCTCAGTCCTTCGGACCGGAGAGTCAGCCCGGCGCCCGCGGCGCCGAGGGCTTCGGCGTTGGCGAACTGGTCGGCCCCCTGGGGCAGGATCAGCTGCGGCACGCCCGCGCCCAGCGCGCCGAGCATCGTGCCGCTGCCGCCGTGATGCACGACCGCGTCGACGTGCGGCATCAGTTCCGCCTGCGGGAGCCACGCCCGCGCCGTGACGTCGTCCGGTAGCGCGCCGAGTTCCTCCGGGCGGACCCGGCCGGTGGCGACGACCACCCGTGCGTCCAAAGTGGACAATCCCTGGATCGCCGTGGCGAGGACTTCCGGCGTGCCGAACGCGGTGCCGAGCGTCAGGTAGATCAGCGGCCGCGAGGTCTTCTCCAGGCGCCACGGATCCGGTTCGGAATAGGGGACGGGTCGCAGTGCGATACGCGCCGCTGTCGCGATAAAGTGCTTGTCCTGCAACGAAGGCGGGCAGATGTCGAGATGGTGTCGGTCGGGCGTCGCAGGGCGCTGGAGCCCGATCCCCTCGGGGAACATGCGGCCGAAACCATGCCAGAGAGCGGGAATCCCGGCGCGCTCCGCGGCGACGGCCGCCCCGGGTTGTCCCCATTCGTGCACGACGAGGTCGGGCCGGAGCCTGGTCAGTTCCGGCTCGAGGTCCTCGGCATAGATCTCGTAGAACGCGTCCGCCGGGCGAAAGGGTCGCAGTCCGTTGCGGCGCAAGGGCGGATGGACGTGCTCGCCCGCGGCGAAACGCACTTCGTGACCGGCGTCCCGGGCGGCGACGGCGAGCGGGATCAGGGGATAGGTATGGCCGGCCGAGGCCAGGGCGGTGAAGAGTACTCGCATGGGATCCAGTTCCATCCGGAGCGCGGGTGCTTCAGATGTTTATATCAGATGTTCGGAACATCTGGATTCCGGCTGCTCGTGAACCCGACCGCGATGTGGTTATGATCGGCTCGTGGTGCGATTCCACGGTGTGGCCGTACAGCCGGCCGGTTCCGCCGACGGGGCGGAACGACCCGGTGCGATTCCGGGGCCAGGCGGTGAGACCCCGCGTCCCCTGTGTCCGGCGTGCGCCGGGCAGTGCCGGGGTACGGCGTCAAAACGGGGTGTCTATTCATGTTCACCGGACGAATCGGCGAGCTCGGTTCCATCGAACAGATCAAGGGCGACGTGCTGCGGGTGCGCGCGCCGAAGAGCGCGGATCACGTCGAGGACGGCGGATCGGCGTGTGTCAACGGAGTACGGCTGACGGTGCGGCCGGCCGACGGCGTCCTGGAGGCGGTGCTGTCCGCGGAGACCCGTCGCCGCTCGACGTTCGACGCGATCGAGGCCGGGGCCGCGGTCAACGTCGAAACGCCGCTTCAGGTCGGCGACCCGCTGGACGGCCACCTGGTCCAGGGGTATGTCGACGCGGTCGGCAAGGTGCTGCGGATCGACGACGAAGGCGGTGCCCGCCGGATCTGGATCCGGCCGCCGGAGCGCCTGCTGGACCGGCTGATCGCGAAGTCGCCGATCGCCCTCGACGGCGTCAGCGTGACCATCGCCGAGGTCCTGCGTGACCGGATTTCGGTGGTGCTGCTGCCGATGACCCGTTCGGCCACCACACTCGGCGGGCTGGCGACCGGCGACCGGGTCAACCTGGAACTCGACCTGGTCTGCCGCCTGGTGGAGAAGTCGCCGCCGTCGTCGGTGGGGAAGGTGCTGCCCCGGTTGCCGTGGGCCGGTCATGTCGAAGGACGCGTCGGCGTGGAGAAGGTGCTGCGCCAGCTCGCCGCGGGTGGCGGCGTCGTCGTCTGGGATCCGGAAACCGAGGGTGAGGGCGACGTGATCTTCGCCGGTGCCCGGCTCCGGCCCGAGTCGTTCACCTTCCTGCTGACCCGGGTCTGTGGTTTCCCGGCGGTACCGTGCGCGCCGGAAGTGTTGCGGCGGCTGGAGATCGCGCCGATGCCCGGCGAGGGCGACCGGCAGGGGACGGCCTGGTCGATACCGGTCGACCTGGCGGCGGGAACCGGGACGGGCGTGTCCGCGGCCGAACGTGCCGCCACCGTGAGGAAACTGGCCGATCCGGCCGCGACCGCGGAGGACTTTCTGCGCCCTGGTCACGTTTTCCCGCTCGCCGCGCGGCCGGGACTGCTCGCCGAACGGTCCGGGCACACCGAGGCGACGGTCGCGTTGTGCGCCGCCGCCGGGCTCCCGCCGGTCGGGGTGTGCTGCGAGGTGATGAATCCCGACGGCACGATGGCGGGCAGCGCCGACCTCGAGGTGGCGGCGCTGACGTGGGGGATGCCGGTGGTGGATCTGGCCGATCTGCAGGCGTGGCTCTGAGTCCGCACACGAAAACCGGCGGCCGGGTGATTCCCGGCCGCCGGCCTCCCGTGCGAGGGATCAGGGGTGGTAGATCTCCTTGACCGAGGCGATCCGGTCGTCACCGTTCACGCTGATCTGCGCGCGCACCGGGTTGCCCTCCGTCAGCTGCTGGATCAGCTTGTCCTGGCTGCACGGCCCGTTGCCGAGGCCCGCGTCGTCGATGGTGACCGTGCCCGACTCGCTCGGGCACAGGGTGGCCGCGCTGAACACCTTGCCGCCCGGCTGCAACGGGAGCCGGTAGGTCTTGCCGTCGACCGGCCTGGCGTCGCCGCCCTTGCCCGGGACGGTCAGCTGGAAGCGGGCCATCCGCACATCGGCGTCGTAGCCGGTGAACTGCACCGAGTGGGTCGAGTTCGGGAACTTGCGGACCTGCTTGTCGGGAGCCTGCCCGGTGCCGCCCGCAGGCCGGGTCTCCAGCTGCAGGGAGTCGTTGGGCACGCCGCAGACGACCGCGCCCTGGGCACCCGCGGCGTCCGCCTGGCGGGCGCAGGTCCAGCGGCCCCGGACATCGAGCACTCGCTCGCCCGGACCTTCGGCCTGCGGCAGCTTGTCGTAGTACTCGGCGATCACGGTGAACGCCTCGGTGCAGCCCGGCGTGGTGCCGTCGGTGGCGGCCACCGCGATCAGGTCCATCTTCTGCCTGCCGGGTGCGCCGACCTGGCCGCCGTGCTCGCTGCAGTTGACGTCACCGTTCGACGTGGCGCCGGATCCGCCGGTCCCGCCGGAGGCCGCCCCCTGGCCCGCGCCTTCCGGAACCTGCTCGGCAGCCGCCGCCGTCTCCGCCGCGTTCCGCACCGGAGAACCATTTCCCGCGACGCCGTTCCCACTGCATGCGGAAAGGAGTGCGGTGGCGGCGACCGCTCCGCCCACAACGGCCATTTTGATCGTCTTCTTCGCGGTGAATTTCATTTCTGCGCCCCTCTCGCGTCCTTTGTTGAAGCTTTGTCCGGAAGACGCGAGAACCGCGATCGGGTTGCTCTTGGAGGCCCGCGCGGCGCAGGGTTGCCCGAACGTCCCAGTCGTCCTGCCTCCACGGGCAGGTCTCGATCCGAGGAGCAACCTCCCAGGTCGGCGCTGCCGATAAGCCCTTTATGTCCGGCTTTCCGTGGCCGACCGGAGCCGGTGCGCCGCCTGGGCGACGCACCGGCGACCGTGGAGCTACGGAATGACGCGGTTACGCAGGTTGTTCGGGTACGGGCCTTCGCCGTGAATGTTCAGCTCGTTGCCCACCTCGAAACTGTAATAAGGATGCGAGGTGAAGTAGCTGTCCAGATTGGTGCCGCCGAAACAGATCAAATCCGCGCCGCCACCCGAATTCGGGCCGTTGCACAGACTCAACGTCGGATATCGGAACGAATCCAGCGGCCGGAATCCGGCGCCGCCGGGTCCGGGTACCGGCAGGTGCCCGATCAGCCCGCCCGGGTCACCCGGCCAGTTCGACTCGACCGGCTGCCGCCGCCCGTCGGCGAACAGCACGCCCTGGATGTTCCGCCCGGGCGGCTCGGTCTCCAGCACCGTGCCCGCGACGAGCGCCCCGAGGCTGAACCCGACGATGTACACCTTGGTGTCGAGGTCGCAGCCGTAGGTGACGTACAGGTTGTAGAGCGCGGTCCTGAGGTTGGCGACGCCGGCGTCGACGTCGGTGTAGAGGTTGATGTCCGCTTCGGCGTTCGGATACGGGATGCGCACCGGGTTGGCGCCGCCCGGCGCGAGCCCCGGGTCCAGGAGTTTCTGGGCCCCGCCGTCCCGATAGCCCGGGACGACGAACATGACCGGCCCGCACGCGCCGTCCGCCCGGGCGGGAGCCGCCTGCGCCGCGCCCGAACCGGCGATCGCGCCGGCCAAGGTGACGACGGACAGGACGGCGGTCGCGAGCAGGCGCGCCTTGAGTCTTCTCATCGGTCTCTCCCCACACTGTTGATCTTTCTTGTCGAACGGTAGGGAGAGGTGATGAAAAATCGATGAAACGCCGATTCTGGTTACCGGTTGACAGGTCGGCGGGCTCGGCGATGCCCGACGATCCGGTCGTATGTTCGTGGCTGAAAGGCGCTTCCGGAACGGAACGCGACGACTCCGGCGGCCAGCGATCCGGACTCCGCGAGCCGCGTCACCCGTTCGGGCAGGTCCCGGTCGCCGACGAGGTCGCTTCCGATCAGCAGCAACCCGACCCGCTGGGTGACCGCGAGCTGTTGCCACCGTTGAGGAAGGTCGACGTCGGCGTGGCTGAGCAACGGGCTGACGCGCGGCCAGTGCACGGTAAGGCGCGTCTGCCTGCCGCGACTCGTCTCCTCGGAGGTCACCTCGATCCGCCAGCCGGGAACGGGCGCCAGCGGAACGCGCCGGATGTCCGTGGTCAGCGGTAATCCGCGGGATCGCGCCGCCTGCGGCAAGGCGTCGGGTTCGTGCGGCGAGTGCCCGTCCATCAGCAGCGCCGCGAAGTCGCGCTCCCCGAATGTCCAGACAACGGCTTGGAAGCGGATCTGGGTCCCGTGCATCGACAACCCCCCGGTTTTCGAAAGTGACACGATCACCTGAGGGTAGGCCCGGATCGCCGGTGTCCCAGGGGGCCGGAGGGAAGATCACCTCAAGCGACCAAGGTGACTACCGAGTGGGTAGGGCAAATGCGGCGTATGCCTGGCTCGCTCACCAATCCGTGAAGGCCTCCTTCCCTACCTTGAAGGTAGGGAAGGAGGCCTTCACGGATTGCGCACCCGGGCTGCTTTGCCGGGTAGCGCGGTCTTTGGTCAGGGAAGGGTCTATACGGCTACGCGGTGGTCATCTGGATGATGGTCCATCGCTGGTTGATCGAGCTCGTGCCGTCGTACTGTGAGATTCCCGAGCCGTTGGCGGTTTGCCAGCCGGTGACGTCGGCGAATTTGCCGGTCAGCGCGCTGGCGAGGCCGAGGGTGTTGTTGTCGCCCTGGACGAACACCCACTGCTGGGCGCCACCGTAGTAACAGCCGAACTGGATCAGCGGCGTGCCGTTGGCGACCTCGGAGTGGCGGACGTCAAGGCACTTGCCGGAGTTCTTGTTCTTCAGGCCGTATTTCTTGTCGCCGAGCGGGACCAGTTCCCAGATTTGTTTGACTCCGCCTTGGCAGTCCCAGAGTTCCGTGCCGGCGAAATCCGCGTTGGCACCTTGGTTCGGTGTACCCCACAAGCCCGCCACCTGGATGCAGCGGCCCGAGTTGACGCCCTTGATCTGGATGGTGCCGGGAGTCATCTGGACGGTCCAGGAGACGTGGGTCGGGTCGATGAGGCGCCATCGCTGGTCGATCGAGTTGGTGTTGGTGTACTGCACGATCAAGGTCGCGTTGCCGGTGCCCGAGTCGGCCGCGGTGGCGAACCGGCCGGAACCGACGTTCTTCAGCTGGAACGTACCGTCGGCGTTCTCCAGGAACTCCCAACGCTGGTTCGGATGCTCGTTGCACGGGTTCTGGATCACGTTGTCGCCGCTGATGTCCAGGCACATCTTGGACGCGAGATTCAGCAGGCGGTATCCGCCGCCGGTGGCCTGCAGCTCCCAGACCTGTTTCGGGCTGCGGAAGCAGTCCCACAGTTCCGTCCTCGCGCCGTTGGCCAGCGCGCCCTCGCCCGGGGTGTCCCACTGGCCCGCGACCCCGAGGCAGCGGCCGGACTGGATGCCCTGGAGCTCGATGACCCGTTTGTCGGCGGGTTTGATCAGGTCGAGTTTGGCCGCGGCGTGCTGGCCGGTGAGCAGGAACTCGTTGCGCTGAGCGGTGGTGCCGGCGAGCGCGGCACGGGCGGCGGCGACCAGATTCGGCTGGTAGCCATCGCGTTCGGCCTTGTCCAGGATCACCCGGATCTGACGTTCGGTCTCGATCGCGTCGAGCCGTTCCTGCTCCTCGATGTCCGCCTTGTGTGCCTCGTGGACGCCGGTGAAGATGAACGTCTTCCACACCGCCGCGTCGCGGCTGTCGTAGGCGGCCTGGGCTGCGGCCTTGACCTTGGGGCCGACGGCGCGCTTGATCACCTCGTAGATGAATTCGTGATCAGGCAGATTCTTGAGCTCCTCGGTGGCCGTCGCTCTCGTCGCGGCGGCCCAGGCGAGTTCCTTGGCCTTACGGTTCGCCTCGCGTTCGAGACGTTCACGTTCGCGTTGCTCGGCTTCGTCGATCTTGCGCTTCTTGTCGGCGGCGGACGCGGTGTAGATGCCGGCGACCACGAACTCCTGGCGCTGGTCGTCCGTGGAACCCGTCTTCAGGACGGCCGCCGCACCCTTCTTGACGTCACTGCCCTCTTCGGCCACCTCCCACAGCTTGAAGACGAAGTTCTCCAGCGAGCCGTCGAGCAGCGCCTGCGGAACGTTCGTCCAGCCGATCTCGGCCGCGGCGGCGAGTCGCTGGCGGTCGCGCTCCGCCTTTTTCTCCAACTCGATCTGGTCGCGACGGACAGCCTCGAAGATGCCGGTCCTGATGAAGTTGTAGCAGGCGAGCTCATCGGTCGTGTCGGTGAACGCCTTGAGCGCGGCGGCCTTGACCTGGCTGCCCTCCCGGGCCTTCTGCCACAACGTGATCACGAAGTTCTTGTCGCTCATCACCGCCATCTCCGGGGTGAGGAGGAGGTTGAGCTCGCGCGCGGCCGCAGCTTTCTCGTCGGTGGTCGACTCCGGCGCTGCCTGCGTGGACGCCGCCGGGGTCGTGCCGGTCGTCTCCGCTTGCGCCGGTGTGGCTGCGAGGCCGCCCACCAAGGTGACAGCGACGGTCAGCGCGGCGATTCCGCGCACGCCGCGACCGACCAGACTGAATCTGGACAAAGAATTCTCCCCCTCTGGGACTAACGAAATGCGCCTTATGGAGTAGGCGGAAGCCAGTTTTTCGGCGCTATTAGTCGATGTTTCCCGAACTTTGGCATGGTCGCGCGAAGGCGGCAACCGCGAGTGGTCTAGATCACTCGTCGTCCACGCTCGGGCCGTGCTAAGAATTAGTCGGGCATTCGCCCGTCAGCCTGTTTGTTCGGGGGATTCATTCTAGGGGGAACAAATTGGTTCGTCATACACTCCTGTGTGCGGCAGTAGCTGTCGTGGTCGCGGCCGGAGGGATCGTTTCGGTCGGCTCATCCGCGGCTGCCGCCGAGGGTATCGTCGCCGCGGTCGACCCGGCTGAGCAGCAGGAACAGGCAGAACTTGCTCGCGTCAGGCGAATCGCGCTCAGGGATTACCGGCCCGAAGTAACGGCGGAGGCCTGGCACGCGATACTCAGTTCCAGAAGAGCCGAAGCGATCAGGGAATTCCTGGATTCCGGGTATCAGAAGGCGAAGAATCGAGCGGCAGACACGGTCGCCCGGAATACTCGATACATCGAGGATGTCAACCGGTTTTCGATTTCAGGTAGCGCGGTTCGCGCTACTTCTTCGCGTGTTCTGCGGGGCTCCGACAGCGAAAAGGGCGAGTACGTCCAGAGTGGTCTCACGAAAGCGCAGGAACTCGATCGGATCAACGACAACCGGTACGAGGAGAAGATCGCCGCGCAGACGCGCGCAGACCGCGATTACGTGGCCGAGCTGGCCGCCCACGATCCCGGCCCGCAGGTACGCGCGGCCGCAGAACGCGCGTTGTCGGTCGGTGACGACGTCGCGATCGGACTGTTCTTCAAGTACTACTGGGCGAGTGCCGCGAAGCTGGACGACGAGGCGTTCCGTCGTGACGCGGCCGATCTGAACGCTCTGTGGCAGAGCAAGATCCGCATGCTGACCGAGGCCGCACTGGCCGCCGAGAAGGCGGAACGCGAGTCGAGCGGTGAGCTCGCGCGGAAGGCACGTGCCGACGCGATCGCCGCGTGGCGTTCGATCGACGATCAGGCAAGCCAATCCTCCGTGGACTGGGCGGCGGAACGGGACAAGGCAGCCACTCAAGCCGCGGCCTGGGCCGAAGTCGCCGCGCACGCGCGCACCGCGACGACGGAACAGGACTGGGCGACGGTCATCGCCCGCGCGGAGCAGGGCAACACGTCGTGGGCCGATGAGGCCGAGTGGGCCGTCCAGCAGGCAGGCGCCTGGCAGGCGATCGCCGAACAAGCACGAGCGAACGCCGCCGCGGCCACCGATCGAGACAGAGGGGATCAGTAGTCGCATGAGCAACAGATCAGCGAGCGCCGCCGCGATGTGGCGCAGGTCCGTCGTGGCCGTGGTCCTCACGATGATCATGGCTTTGCTGGGTGGCCTCGTCCCCGCGGGTGCGGCCGCTAGGCCCGCTACGGCGCCCACACCCGCGGCCACCGTGTCGGAAGACCCGCCCGTCCTCGACGACGAGGATCAGTTCAACCGTGAGCTGGTCGAGGACATCGCCAAACACGCTCCCGACATCGAAGTCCGGGAGGCCGCGCAGGCGGCGCTGGACACGAACGACCCGGCGAGGATCATCTGGTTCCTCGACTACGGCGAGGCCGAGGCCAAGGCCAAAGCCGCGGAACGCAAACGCGTCACCGCGGCCAAGAACCGGGAACTGGTGCAGGGCTGGGCGCGAACCGGCGGCCCGCACGTGCGAGCCGGCGCGCAGGCCGCCCTCGATTCCGGCGACGACACGGTGATCGCCGACTTCGTGTCCTATGGCAAGGAAATCGCCGAGAAGCAGGACCAGAAGGACGCCGAAGACTCGAAGGCGGAACAGGATCGCATCATCGGCCGTGTCCAGGACATGGTCGCGCACGGCGGACCGCAGGTGCAGGTCGAAGGCGAAGCGATCCTACTCACCGGCGACTACGCCCGCATCCGAGAGTTCTACCTGACCGGTTACGCCGAAGCGAACCAGCGCGACCACGACTTCCAAGAGGTCATCGAGAAGGCGCTGGAAGATCGCAACAAGGCGATCACCGAGCTCAATGCCCTGGCACGACGCGCGGAAGCCGCCGCGAGCGCCCGGGCCGAGATCACGCGCGCGAACATCAACGCGGTCAAGGTCATGGAAGACGGCCTGTTCGCGATGCAGATGGCCGTGAAGGCGGCGCACAAGGCCGACAAGATCTTCCAGGAAGACAAACCCGGCCGCGCGAACGGCGCCAAGGGGCGAAACCAGGATATCGACGCGTTGCGCGCCGAGGCGACGGAGTACGCCTCACGCGGTGGCCGCATCGCCGAGGAGGCCCGGGGCATCAGCACCCAGGTCCACAACGCCGCGGCCCGCCTCGTCGAGACGGGTCTGACCAACGGTCTGGACTGGGCCAAGGTCACCATCGGCATCACTCACGCCGTCGAGGCGACCGCGCTCGCCGCGGAAACCTCACAGCACGCGATCGAGGCGACGCTCGCCGACAGCCGGGCACTCGACGCGGATCGCAACGCCCAGGAGCACGCGAACAACGCCCACAAGTACCGCGCGGAAGCCGAACGCCAGGCGCAGCAGGCGGTCGACTTGGCCGCGGCGGCCAGGGTCCAGCGTGACATCGCCGTCGAGGCCCGCGATCGCGCCGAACAGCAGAAGAACCTCGCCGCCCAGAAGGCGGTGCAGGCCAAGCAGCACGCCGCGAACGCCCGCACCGCCCGGGTGAACGCGCAGGGTGCGGCCAAGAACGCGATCTCCAAGTCCAAGGACGCCACCACCGCCTACAACAACGCGGTCAAGTACAAGTCCGACATGGACGCGACGGTCCAGAAGGCCGCACAGCTCGGGCAAGAGCTCGAGGTCGCCGAGAGCGTCCACGGTCAGAACGTCCAGCTCTACCAGCAGTACGAGGTACGACTGGTGGACGCGCGGAACGAGGCCGAGCGGCTCGGCGGCGAGGCGTGGGAGGCCTACCGGCGCATCGAGGGCGAGACCAATCAGGCCAAGGCCGCGGCCGCTCAGTCTGAAGCGTGGGCGAGCCGTGCCAGGGCCGCGGCGGCCACCGCTCGTGCAGAGGCTCAGAAGGCGACTAACGCGGCGAACGAGGCGCAGCAGGCGGCGCTGCGTGCGAACCAGGAGGCGGTGACGGCCCGCCGCGCCGCCGACGAGACGAACCGTCTCGCGGTGGAGGCCGCCAACGCGGCCGTCGCCTCCAACGCGGCGGCCGAAATGGTGCAGCGCGAGGCCGAGTCGGCGGTGCGTGAGGCCAACCAGTCCGTGTACCAGTCCATGATCGCGGACCGGGCGGCAGCCGCAGCGGCCGCTTCGGCCGAACTGGTCATCGACCCCGTGCGGGCGGCGGAGAGCATTCTCAAACCGCTCGCCGGGATCAACGCCGACGCACGAAGGGCGCTGGCAGGCGCTGCTGAAGCGCTGCTCATCAGCGAAGAGCAGTCCCGCCTCGCGCGGGAGAAGGCGGCCGAGGCGGCGGCGGCCGCGATTCGCGCGCAGAAGGCGGCGGACGAGGCCGTCGCCGACGTCAAGCCGGCGTACGAGGCGGCGGCTCGCGCCGTCGACGCGGCGAACGCCGCCGCGCAGGACGCACTCACCGCCAACGATGCGGCGAACACGGCGGCACAGCACGCGGACGCCGCGTCAGGTTCGGCGGCCACGGCCGCGCAGTGGGCGAACTCCGCTCGGTCGGACGCGACGCTGGCGACCCGGTCCGCCAACGCGGCGACCTCCGCAGCGGCGGCAGCGGGGCAAGCGGCGGGAGCGGCGGAAAGGCTCCGCAGCGCCGCACTGGAAGTCGCCAAGGGTTTCGACGCCTTCGAGAATTCGATCGTCGATCGCCTGAAGCAGGTCACCGACGTCCGCAAGCGGTACGACGAGGCCGTGAGTTTGGCCAAAGCCGAGGCCGAACGCAAGCGGCAGGAGCTGAACAAGCTGACGCTGGAAGGCCTGGCCGGCGCTTTCGTCTGCAAGGTGGCCACTTCCCTCCCGCCTTGCCAGCAGCAACTGCTCAAGATCAAGGACCAGCTCGGCCCGGCGCTCGAGGCTTTGGGCAACTATGTCGAGGACTGGTTCTGGTGCACCTCCGGTGTCGATGAAGGCGCCTGCCAGCGGTATCTGGACAAGTCGAAGAAGGTCTTCGAGTTCTCCTGGGAGGCGATCAAGGGGTTCGCCGCGGCCGCGGTCAGTCCGTTCGTCACCGTGTGGGAGGTCGGCGGCTGCGTCGTCTCGGGCGTGGACACAGGCAACTGGTCCAAGTGCAAGCAGATCCTCGACAACGCCATCTACGTCATCGAGAACCCCTACATGTGGATCAACCTGCCCGAGTGGCAGACCAACCCCGGCAAGGCGTTCGGCGGGCTTCTGTTCGATGCCACCGCCGCCGCGGCCACGATCTACGCGGGCGGCACCGGCGGCGCGGCGTGGAAGACCGTCCGGACGTTGTCCAAGAAGCTCGACGGAGGCTCAGGCCCGCTGTCGAAGATGGTGGCCGGCTTGGAGCGCTACGCGGTCAAGCTGCACGAGTCCGTCCGCGACAAGCTGCCGAACGCGGTCGGTGAGCTCCTCAACCTGAAAGCGCGTTTCGACAACGGCGACGCCAAGTTCGACGGTGCCATCGCGGTCGTCGACGAGCGGCTGTACCGGATGGAGTCGTTCACGATCCGGCCTGAGGGCACGCCGAACCTCGTCGACGGGGCGACCATCCGCCTTGAAGGCGGCACGCTGCGGATCGAGAACGGCCTGGCGAAACTCGACGGTGCCAAGCTGAAGGTCGAGCCGCCGAAACGCTGTCTCGTAGCGAGGGCGGCGGTGGCCGCGAATTGCGAACCGGCGAAAGACGAAGACAAGCCGAGGACCAATCCGGACAATTCCTACGAGCACGACATCGACCTCGGAATCACCAGCGACGGCAGGTCGCTCGGGCAGCTGAAGGTCCGGCTTTCACCGGCGGAGAACACCTGGGCCAACCGAAAGATGGACGAAGCCAAAGCGCGGGAACCGGCGATCACCCCCAAGGTCGAGGAGGTGGCGAAGAAGATCCCGACGGGGGAGCGTGTCGGGCAAGGGTTCGAGCTGAAGGACAAGGGAGTCTTTCCCTATCCGTCGTTCAAGCGCAAGCTGTTCGACGAGATGAACCCGAGGCCGGAGAAGCCCGGAGAGCCGACGCCGCCGAAGCGATCTCCGGACGAGGTCGCGGGCAAGATGAACGACCTGGTCCGGTACACGATCAACTTCCCGGAGGGCACTTACACCCTCGGCGTGCAGAACGCGCTGGCGGAGTTCGCCAAGATCTTCGATGTGATCGAAGTCAAGAACTTCTGGGCGAGGAAGGCAGCGGGCAAGGGCAACTACCCTGGTATCAACGTCACCTACAAGACGAAGGACGGGCAGCTGTTCGAGGTCCAGTTCCACACCCCGGAGAGCTTCCACGCCAAGGGTGACGTCGAACACTGGGGTTACGAACGGAAGCGTGCTCTCGAAGCGGTCGACTTCGACAAGATCCCGGAAGAGGAGCGGGATGCGTTGAGGGCCGAGATCCGTGCCGAGATCGATGAACTGAAGAGCCAGTCCGCGCTCATCTTCGGCGAGGTGAAGACGCCGGTGAGTGCGATCGACATCCCGTCCACCAAGCCTTAGCGGCAGCCACAATGGACGCGCCCCCGGAGCTCGCGGCCGGGGGTGCGTCCCTTTTGCGGAAGAGGAACCGATGAACCGTCAGTACCAGTACTTCGCGATCGTGACCAAGGCGTTCCCGCACGTGGAGGAACCCGCGCTGATGTCCCGTCGGTGGGTCGACGAGCACGGTGTCGTACGTCAGGAATCGTTCACCGACAAGCTCGTTTGGGAGCCGGAGGATGTGCTGAGCAGGATCGAGTCCGGAGAGTCGGCAGCCAAAGCGCATCCCGTCACGGAGGAGGCCGGGCTCCGGTTCGAGGCGATCAGGCATGCCCGTGTCCACATGTTCGACCCGGCCGATGGCAGGTACGAGTACTTCAAGCTCATCGAGCTCGGCAAGACGGTTCTGGCGATCCGGACGTGGATCAGTCCCCAGGGGTACGACCTGGAGGAGACGCACACGGCCTCGGGATGGCTGAGCAGCCATGTCCGCAGCAAGCTCGAACGCGACAGCATGGGCGGCGACCTCATCCCGATCACCAAGGAAGAAGCCGAGAGCCTGTGACCTCCCGGCCGTCACCTGGTCGGATAGGCGCCGCCGTTCACACCGAAGGTCTGCCCGGTGATGTGCCGGGCGCCGGCGGAAGCAAGGAAGTACACCGTTTCGGCGATGTCGGCGGGAATCCCGGCGCGGCCGGTGCTGGTCGCGTCGACCAGTTGCTCGGCTCGCTCGGCGGGGAGTTTGTCGCGGAAGAATTCGGTTTCGCGGATGTAGCCCGGTGACACCACGTTCGCGGTGATCTTGCGGGCGCCGAGTTGCTTGGCCAGGTCGACGTTCCACGACGCGAGCCCGGCCTTGGCCGCGCCGTACGATCCGGCGCCCTGATCCGCGGCGATGGAGCCGATGTGGATCACCGATCCGCCTTCGGCCAGGTCGTCCTCGACCGCGGTGGTGGTCAGCACCGCGCTGATCAGGTTGGCGTCCAGATTGGCCCGCCAGCGTGCGAGGACCCCGGCGAGCCCGTCCTGCTCGGGGAGATCGAAGTCGGTGTTGCCACCGGCGTTGTTGACCAGCACGTCGATCGGCCCGTCCAGTCCGGCCAGCGCGGCGGTCACCTGCTCGGGATCGGTGCTGTCGCAGACGAGCGGCCGGACCGACGGGCCCAGCTCGGCCGCCGCCGAGACCAGCACGTCCTTGCGACGTCCGGTGACGTACACGACCGCGCCGGACGTCGCGAATTTCGCCGCCACGGCCTTGCCGATGCCCGTGCCCCCACCGGTGACCAGGATCGTCCGAGTCATCCATCCTCCTTCGTACGCGTCGGTTCAGGCTCACGTTTAGACCTAAATGATAGGCTGAGCGCAGCGTGGACGACAACCACCGTGGAGGTCTGGGATGAGTGCAGCGTCCGAAAAGGACGCCGTGGACGAGATCGAGGCGGCGTGGCGGCGCGAACGGCCCGGCACCTCGACCGCGTCCATCGGCATCGTGACCCGGGTGTGGCAGCTGGCCAAGCTGTTCGGTGAGGACCGGCGCCGCGTCCTTGCCGACTCGGACGTCGATCCGGCCACCCTCGACCTGCTCAGCGTCCTTCGGCGCAGCTCGCCCCCGTACTCGCTGACGACCAGGGAACTGGCGAAGCTGACCTTGGTCACGGCGGGGGCGATCTCGCAGCGAGTGGCCCGCGCCGAACGCGACGGGCTGGTCGAGCGGCACTCCGAACCACCCAGTCGTACCGTGTACGTGACGCTGACCCCGGCCGGGCACGCGCTGGTGGAACAGACCGTCGATCGCGTGCTGGAGCGGGAATTCGGCCTGGTTTCCGGGCTGAGCGACGAGCAGCGGGACCAGCTCGCCTCACTGCTGCGGGTGCTCCTCGGCGAGGTCCAGAGCCGGTGCGGTGATCACAGCGTTTCGCAGGTCGGTGATGCCGGTACGGTGCTTTGACGAGCGTCGCGCGGCGCTACGAGCCACGGGGGAGAAACACATGAGCACACCATCCGCGCCGGACAGCGAGTCGGCGTTCGCCGCCGCCCGGCGCAGGTACCTGATCGCGATGTCGCTCGGCCCGATCGCCTTGGTGGCTCTGTGCGTCGTTTCCTTTGCAGGGAAACGGAACCGGGTCTCGATCCTGCCGGTTCTGGGGTTCCTCGCGTTCGCGTTGATCCTGCTGCTGTTCGGGTACGCACGGCGGAACTCGCCCGTGCGCTGGAGCCGGGTCGCGGCGATCAGCGGTGTCGTCGCCGGGGTCTACGGCGCGGTCGGGGTGCTGAGCTGGCGTGACGGGGAGAGTCGGCTGCTCATCGCCATCGCCGTGCTGGTCGTCCTCTCGCTCGTGCCGTGGCTCGCGGTCCGGAACGCGGCGGCCTCGGTGCTGGCCCGCCCCAAGGGTGACCTCGTCGGCGCGACGGCTGAATTGTCCTTCGCGCTCCGGGACGAGCCCGACGGCTGGTTCCTGATCCGCGAGGACGAGGTCGCCGTGCGGATCCGGCGCAAAGTCCGCCGCAACCTCGACGACGACCACGACGTCGCGGCCCCGTTCCCGGGCATCGCCGAGGTCGAGGTCATCGACCTGCCCGGCGGCGACGAAGTCGAAATCGGGCTGTCGTACGCGATCACGCCCAGCGCCGGGCCCGCCCTGCGCATCCGGGTCGACGACAGGTCGATCGACCTCCAGGACGAGTGGATCGTGCCGATCGACGAGGCCTGGCAAGCCGCCGAGGCTTTGCGGTCGCGGAAGGGTGTCGCATGAGGATCGTCATCGCCGGCGGCCACGGAAAGGTCGCCCTGCGGTTGACCCGGCTCCTCGCCGGACGTGGTGACTCCGTCGTCGGCATCGTGCGCGATCCCGGCCACGTCGACGACATCGAACGGGCAGGCGGCGAGGGCGCCGTCCTCGACCTCGAACACGCCACGGTCGACGAGGTGGCCGCGATCCTCGTCGGCGCGGACGCTGCCGTCTTCTCGGCAGGCTCGGGCAGCAGTGCCACCTCCGCACGCCGGGACAGCATGGACCGGGCCGCGGTCGTGCTGGTCATGGACGCGGCGGAACAGGCCGGTGTGCGACGGTTCCTGCACGTCAGCTCCATCAACGTGGGCAGTGCCGACGACCCCGGCATCGGTGACGGATACGCCACCTACCTGCGGGCCAAGCGGGCCGCCGAGGAACACATCTTCGCCCGCGACGGGCTCGACTGGACGGTACTGCGGCCCGGCGTGCTCACCGACGACGAGGGCGAAGGCACCGTCGAACTCACCGCAGGGGACAGGATCGGGCCGAAGGGCGCCAGGTTCGACCAAATCGCCAGGGAAGACGTCGCCGCGGTGCTCGCGGCGCTCCTCGACCGGCCCGGCACCGCCGGGCGGATCTATGTGGTGGTCGGCGGCGAAACCCCCATCGACAAGGCGATCGACGGCTAGCCGAAGCCGGCCGATCGCCCGCCGCGGCCTGACGTCCAGCCGCTGCTCGAAGAGGCCCAGGGGGCAAGTCCAGCATCGAAAGCGGGATCTCGAACTGGCGGGCTACTTCGACACGTCGACCGGCGAAGTACAGACCTACTTCCCCGTGATCGCACCCTGATCGCTCAGGCCTGCGGCGAGTTGAGCGGCGCACGCCTTCCGGACCTCTGCCTCGAGTTGGTGCGTGGTCCGGCCCCAGCTTTCACCCCACTCGTCAATGAGGTACCAGACCCCGCCGAGGGGAAGGTCGAGGAGGCTCTCGGGATACCCGGTCCGGATGAGGATGCCGTCGACTTCGTTGACGATCCATTTCTCACTGACCAAGCCGTCGGCGTGCAGGCGGGCGAGCTGGGTGAAGACGGTCTGTGCCGCGGCCGTAACCGATTCCGGGATCGACGTGTGGCACTCGGCGAGGGCGTCGCGCACGACGTCGTGCACTTCGTGGGAATCCGTTCCGCTCAAGCCTGCCAGCGTCCGGAGGCCCGGCCCGTCGTAGCCGTGCACGAGCCAATGCGCTGCCCAGAGAGGGATCCGCTCGGTAGGCGCCAAGCCCAGCGCTATCCAGGCGGCGACCAACTCCGGCGAGGGGATCTCACCGGTTCGGAGGGTAGGCCAATCACGCACGAGTCAATCTTTCCCTAGTTGTCGAGCAGAAAGGCAAGGTGTCCTGTCAGGTGCCAAGTCCGTGAAGGCCTCCTTGAGGGACCCAGAGTCCCTCAAGGAGGCCTTCACGGACCGGTGTTCGGTGGCGATCAGCGTTGCGAAAGCCACTTTCGCAACCTTCAACGTTGCGGAAGTGGCTTTCGCAACACCCGAGGTCGGTGTGCGGGCGAGCGACTGAACACGCCACCTTCGACTTACCCCTCAATAGAAGGCTTATCGCCGGAACCAGCGCCGCCGCTTCGACGGGATTTCCGCGGGGTCGGGTGGCTGTAGCCCCAGACTTCCGGTCAGGAAGAAGGTTCCGGACACGATGTTGCCGCGCACGGGTGGCTGCTCGAGGTCGGTGGCCGCGATGGCGACGTCGAGTTCGATAGCGGCGATGGTGCGGACCCGGACCCGATGAAATGCCTTGCCGGTAAAGGTATTCACGGGGGTGCCGGCCTCGATGACCTCGCCGGCGAACAGCGCGTGTGCTGAGGGCGTCCAGTCGGGCGAAGGTTCCGTGGGCGAGAAAACCCCGGAGGGGATGAAGAAGTCTTCGGCGAATTTCGGCTCGTCACCGTCCTGCGAGGCCGAGTAGACCTCGGCGTCGGCGTGCACGGTGACTTCTTCGGCCAGAGCCGCCAGCACCAGGGATCCCTTTTCGATTCGCCCGCCGGAGTGGGCGAGGACCGCTCGGTCTTCCAGCTCCACCGCGACAGGGCAGACCATCTCTCCCTCGACGCCGTCGAGGAGTTCGAGCATCACAGTCTCGTCGCCGACGAGGTGAACGTCGCGCACCGGTACCGCGGGCGTTGTGCCTGCCAGACACGGCAGGAGGAACTCGAGCTCACCTTTACGGACCTGCGCGACCAACCGGGCACCGGAAGAATCCGTCCACACGTGCTCGCTGACCTTCGGAGCGATCTGCCGGGCCGTGCCCGCGCTGATCAGCGAGACCACCCGCTCCGAGAACTCGTCCTGGTCGGCGACCTCGATCCCGATCGCCCCGAAATGGCTGGCCACGCTCACTCCTCCTGCTGCCTTGTCCACCGGAGACTATTGGCGAAGCCGAAACAAGGTCATCCCGTTTACGAGGACGACGCAGGCGACGGCACCAGGTCGGGTGGCATCGGCTACTCGGTGTACGTCAACTGACCGCGTGACGGCGGCCCCACTCCCGCCAGGGAGCGGGGCCGCCTGCGACTACGTTCCTTCGGCGTGACGACGCTGGTCGTAGCTCCGCTGGCAGTTCTGGATCTCGTCCGCGTGGGCGGTCGTCCAGTCGTACAAGCGACCGAAGGGTTCGCGCAGGGATTCGCCGAGCGGGGTAAGGGAGTACTCGACGCCGACCGGTGAGGTCGGCAGCACACGCCGTTCGATCATCCCGTTGCGTTCCAAGCGGCGCAGGGTCTGGGTCAGGACCCGCTGGGTCACGCCTTCGAGGTGGCGCTTGATGTCGTTGAACCGGCGGGGCCTGCCGAGGACGGTCATCACCATCATCGACCACTTGTCGGCGATCTGATCGAGGATCGGGCGACTGGGGCAGTCGGCCCGGTAGACGACGTCCGTGTCCGGAGTGGCCATATCGGTATCCTCCACGATCCTTACGATGCCGAAAGTGCGTTATTGACGCCGGTCTTCCGTCGCCGCAGTCTAGGTATACATCAGGAACTTAGCTGCCTGACAGGTACCGATCGGAGATTCTTTCGTGCACCACGACGCCTACTCGACCCTGCGAGTGAGCCATGAGGCCGGCATCGCCCGTGTCACCCTCGACAACCCACCCGTCAACGTCCTGGACGTCGCCCTCATGGCCGACCTGCGGCGGCTGTTGACCGGGCTGCGGGACGACGACTCGGTCCGGGTGATCGTGTTCGACAGCGCTGATCCGGACTTCTTCATCGCC
Source organism: Amycolatopsis azurea DSM 43854 (assembly GCF_001995215.1). Classification (GTDB taxonomy): domain Bacteria; phylum Actinomycetota; class Actinomycetes; order Mycobacteriales; family Pseudonocardiaceae; genus Amycolatopsis; species Amycolatopsis azurea. The sequence goes on along the minus strand of NZ_MUXN01000025.1, from coordinate 89,710 downwards.
CACGTCGACATGGCACTCGTTGACGCGCCGGACGCCTTCGACGAACTCGCGGCCGACACACCCGACGGTGTCAACGTCTTCCAGGCCCTCGGGGAGTTGCTCCGGCATCAGCCCCAGGTGACGATCGTCAAGCTCGCGGGCCTGGCCCGTGGCGGAGGGGCGGAGTTCGTGACGGCGGCGGACATGGCGTTCGCGGCGATCGGACGCGCCGGGATCGGCCAAGTCGAGGCCCTCATGGGCATCGTCCCCGGGGGCGGCGGCACTCAGTACCTCGCCGATCGGATCGGCCGCAACCGCGCTTTGGAGGTGGTGCTCGGCGCCGACCTGCTCGACGCGCGGACCGCGGAACGCTACGGCTGGATCAACCGGGCCATAGCCGCCGATGAACTCGACGACTTCGTCGACCGCCTCGCCCGCGACATCGCCGCACTGCCCGAGGGCGTGGTCGCCGCGGCCAAACGTGCCATCGTTCCCGCTGATCTGGCCGAGGGCCTCCTGCGTGAACACGACGCGTGGGCGGGCCAGTTCGTCCGGCCCGCGGCCGAACAGTTGATCCGAGGCGGACTGGCCCACGGCGCCCAGACCCGCGACGGCGAACGCGATCTGGAGAGCCTGCTCCGCAGGCTGGCCGGCTGATCATCCGGCCTCTGCCGACTCCGGTAGGCCGCGACGCTGACCGGGTGCGCACCGTCTCGAGCGCGTCCTCGCCCTTGATCGGCTTCAATAGCTTTTTCGTGTCACGCCATGCTGTGGAAGGAAGCACCGCTATGGCCGCAGAGCCGTTTAAGGTCAGCATCACCGAAGCCGAGATCGCGGATCTGCGTGAACGGTTGCGACGGACGCGGTGGCCCGAGCCCGAGCCGGTGGACGACTGGTCGCAGGGGTTGCCGCTGGCTTACGCGCAGGAGCTGTGCCGCAGCTGGGCCGAGGACTACGACTTCGGGTTCGCCGAGCGGCTGAACGCCTTCCCGCAGTACCGCGACACAGTCGACGGGCTGGGCATTCACTTCCTGCACCTCCGATCGCCGGAGCCGGACGCGTTTCCGCTCGTGCTCACACACGGCTGGCCGGGTTCGGTGCTGGAGTTCCTGGACGTCCTCGGTCCGCTGACCGATCCGTGCGCGCACGGCGGTGACCCGGCTGACGCGTTCCACGTGGTCGCGCCGTCGTTGCCCGGGTACGGCTGGAGTGACAAACCGTCGACGACCGGGTGGGGAGTCACTCGCACCGCGCGCGCCTGGGACGCGTTGATGGTTTCGCTGGGTTACCAGCGATACGGCGCGCAGGGTGGTGACTGGGGCTCGGCGGTGTCCGGCGCGCTGGGCGAGGTGGCACCCGAGCGAGTCGCCGGCGTGCACCTGAACCTGGGATCCGTGGCGGCAGGCACCTTCGACGACCTGACGCCCGCGGAGCTGGCGAACCTCCAGGCCGAGAAGGAGTTCCAGCGCACCGGCCGGGGGTACTCGGCGATCCAGGCGACCCGCCCGCAGACCCTCGGCTACGGCCTCACCGACTCCCCGGCGGGGCAGGCCGCCTGGATCGCCGAGAAATTCTGGGCGTGGACGGACAACGACGGCCATCCCGAGAACGCGTTGTCGCGGCAGAAGATCCTCGACGAGATCTCGGTCTATTGGTTCACCGCGTCGGCCACGTCGTCGGCGCGTTTGTATTGGGAGAGCTTCGCCAACTTCCGGGACAAGGTGACCGCGCCATCCGGGCTGTCGGTCTACCCACGCGACATAACCCGTCCATCGCGGCGGGAGGCCGAACTGCGGTTCACCGACCTACGCTGGTTCGAGGAACTGCCGCGAGGCGGCCACTTCGCCGCCCTGGAGCAGCCGGAGTCGCTGATCGAGCAGGTGCGCGGGTTCTTCCGCCTCTTCCGCTGACCGTGGTTCGAGGACCACACGGAGTTCGTCGATAGCGAGGAACCCGGCTTCGTGTTCTTCGCCGGGAAGGGAATGGTCGTGACGTACGATCGCGGTGGGCGAAGCGCCAGGCCGAGATTCCGGCACCGGGGTGAGTGAGGGGTCGGGATGTTCGGTTCGAAGAAGAAGCTCAACGATCTGATGGCGCAGCTCAGACCCGACCTGAGTCGGGAATCGCTCGGCGTCGGGCCCGCCTTCCCGGGCGTCGCCCCGAACCCGCTGTTGAGCGGTGAGGCACGGAAGCGCACTGTGGAACTGCGTATGGGGGCGCTTGCGCTCGGCGTTCTCGTCGACTGGCGGGAGGTCAGCAGCGACGGCAGTCCACGCGTGGTCCTGATGTTCGACGTGGAGACCGCCGGCGGTATCTCGTTCCGCGGTATCGCAGATGAAGACCTCACGATCACCGAGCTCACCCGGCTCGCCCCAGGACAGACGTTGCCTGTGCGCTACCGACCGGCCGTCATGGACCATTACGTCGCCCTTGCCCGGGACGCGGACCCCGCTCACGTGCAGCGGCTCTCCGACGAGATCGCGAGCCGCAAGCGAACCTGACCCGAAGCCATCGGCCGTCCGCCGGAACTCGCGTGTTCCTTAGCAGTTGTTGTCTGCTCGATGCGGTTCGACGTCGTCGCGTGCAGCTGTAACCGACGGCGTGCTCCAGATCTGCTCCAGGAAATCAGTGTGAGAAGTCGGTCTGTCGGGGACAGCCGTGAGTGAATGCCGTGGACGCCCGGCCCGGCCGATCGGGCTTACCCAGCACAGAACCACTTTTCTGGCGGGAAGCGGCTGCCGCTCACGGCGTGTTTGCGCTACGGTACTCGCTGCTGATGACGTCCTTCGATCCCCGATGCCGTGGAGCTGCCGCATGATCCCCGGCTCGGCCCAGGCGTCCTTGCCCTGTCGAGCGTGAGGATTTCATGGAGTACCCCCTGCTGACGGCAGCGCTGATCTGTGTCTCGCTGCTCGCCGCGGCCTTCGCGCTGCTGCTGGTGCGCCAGCGCCGGGTCACCGTCAACACCGGCCGTCGTGGTGAGCAGCTGCTGGCCGAACTCCGCGCCCGTGAGGAGGAGAACTGGCACCTGTTGCACCGGCGATTGCCCGCGATCGTCGAGGCGCAGGCCAATCAGGCCGTGACCGTGCCCGGCCCCTTGCGTGCCGTCAACGGCGAGGACCCCCACCGCGAACTGCTCGCGGTGATCAGCGAGCTGACCGGCCAGACCCGCCGCGACGCCGCCGAATCCGCCGCCGCCACCCTGCGCGCGATGATGCGCACGGTGCAGAACCTCGCGGGGGAGCAGCAGGTGCTGATCTCGGCGATGGAGGAGCAGCACGACAATCCCGACGTGCTCGACGGCCTGCTCGGACTGGACCACGCGAACTCGCAGCTGGGCCGCCGCGCCCAGGCGACCGCCGTGCTCTGCGGTTCGTGGCCGGGCCTGCAGCGCTCCGCCGCGACCCTGACCGACGTGGTGCGCGGGGCCACCGGCCGCATCCGCGACTACGCGCGCGTGCAGATCCCGGCGCCTTCGGACACCGCGGTGGTCAGCCAGGCCGTGGAACCGGTGGTGCTCGCGGTGGCGGAGCTGATGGACAACGGCGCCCGCCACTCGCAGCCCGGCTCACCCGTGCAGGTCAGCTTCCAGCAGGCACACAACGGGCTGGCGATCGTCATCGACGACGCCGGGGTCGGCATGACGGTGGAAGCGGTGCAGCGCGCGGGGTGGCTACTGGAAGGCCACGGCGGTCAGGACATCGCCGCGCTCGGTGTGCCGCCGCGGATCGGTTTCGCCGTCATCGGCGTGCTTTCCCAACGCTACGGCTTCCGCGTCTCGGTGGACATGCGCTCGCCCTTCGGCGGGGTGCGCGCGGTGCTGTTCCTGCCGAGCGAGCTGCTCACCCGCGCTGCCGTCCCGGCGCCGGCACCGCAGGAAGTCCCGTCGCTGGCCGCGCCTGCCAGCCCTGCCGCGATCACTCCCAGCCCGACCCCGCACGTGCGCGTTCCCGCGCCGGAACCGCAGCCGGCCGAACCGGCCGAGGAACTGGGCACGACCGCGCACGGCCTGCCTCGCCGTCGTCGACGTGCCCCGGTGTCCGGGGCGGCCACCACCACGTTGTCGGTTCAGGTGCCGCCGTCCGCCGCGCCGGAAGGGACCGAGTCCCCGGTGAACAACAGCCCGGTCGCCACGGCCACGGCCTGGCAGCGCGGCACCCGCCAGGGCCGCGCTTCTTCCACCGATGTCGAAAGGGATTTCCAGTGAGCAGCTCCGTCACCACCAACAACCGGTTGGGCTGGATGCTCGATCAGGCCCTGCAGATGCCGGAGACCATCTCCGCGGTGCTGCTCTCGGCCGACGGCCTGCTGATGGCCCATTCGCAGGGAATCACCGTGGAGGACGCCGAGCGCACCGCCGCCGCGGTCTCCGGGCTCCAGTCGCTCGCCCGCGCCACCGGCGAGTTCTGCCGTCAGCCGCCGGAGCAGTGGCGGCAGACGCTGATCGAATTCGACGGCGGGTTCGTCTTCCTGACCTCCGCCGGACAGGGCGCCTACGTCGCGGTGTCCACCACCGGCCGGGTGGACATCGAGGGCGTTTCCTCGCGATTGCAAGAGCTGGTGCAAAGACTCGGCCAGGAACTCACCGCGCCGCCGCGCTTTCCGGCCGAGGGACCCGGCAACCCGGCATGAGCTGGCAGCGGCGGGAACGGGCGCTGGTTCGGCCGCACGTGGTCACCGAGGGCCGGGCCCATCCGACCCGCAACACCCTGGACGTGGCCACCGTGGTGCTGGCCACCTGGGCGCCGATGACCGGGCTGAGCCCGGAAAAACGGCGGGTGATGGAGCTGTGCAGGGGCGGCGCGCTGGCCGTCGCGGAGGTGGCCGCGCATCTCAAGCTGCCCACCAGCGTCACCAAGGTGCTGTTGTCGGACCTGCTCGACAGCGGGCACATCGAATCACGGGCCGCGGTGCGCGAGACCGAAGTCCCCGACCAGCAACTCCTGCAGAAGGTACTCGATGGCCTCCGTGCTCTCACCTGACCGATACGTTCCCGCCTCGGTCCGGACCTCGGTGAAGATCCTCATCGTCGGCCCGTTCGCGGTGGGGAAGACCACCTTTGTCGGCACGCTCTCGGAGATCCGCCCGCTGCGCACCGAGGAGCGGATGACCCAGGCGGGCGCACTGGTCGACGACCTGTCCGGCGTGCGCGGCAAGGACACCACCACGGTGGCCATGGACTTCGGACGCCTGACACTGAGCGACGAGGTGGTGCTCTACCTCTTCGGCGCCCCGGGCCAGCAGCGGTTCACGCAGATGTGGAAGGACCTGGCCCACGGCGCGCTCGGGGCACTGGTGCTGGTCGATCCCAGCCGCCTGCAGGACTCCTTCGACGTGATGGGCCTGCTGGAGGAACTGGACCTGCCCTACGCGGTGGCGGTCAACCAGTTCGACGGCGCGCCACGTTTCCCCGAGGCCGAGCTGCGCGAGGCGCTCGATCTGCTACCCGAGACCCGGCTGGTCACTTGTGACGCCCGCGATCGCGCGTCCGCCGCCTCGGCGCTGATCAGCCTGGTCGACTACCTGTTCACTCCCGTCCGCCAGGAGCATCCGTGACCGTTCCCGCCACCCCACCCCCCGGTTGTCCCGCTCACGCCACGCGAACCCCGCTCTACGACGAGGAGTTCGCCGCGAACCCGGCTGTGGTCTACGCGCGGATGCGCAAGGAACACGGCCACGTCGCGCCGGTCGAGCTGGCGCCAGGGGTGAACGCGAGCCTGGTACTGAGCTACGAGGCCGCGCTGGACGTGCTGCGCTCCCCGCAGACCTATCCGCGGGACCCGCGCCGCTGGCAGGCCAGTCAGCCGCCGGACAACCCGGTGATGCCGATGATGGGCTACCGGCCGAACTGCCTGTTCACCGACGGCGCGGTGCACGCGCGCTACCGCAGCGCGGTCACCGACAGCATCTCGCGGGTGAACCCGCACGCCCTTCTGGGCTACGTGGAGAAGACCGCGCGGGAGCTGATCGCGAAGTTCTCCAGGAACGGCCGGGCGGACCTGCTCACCGAGTACGCCGGAACCCTTTCCCTCCAGGTGTTCAACCACCTCTTCGGCTGCCCGCCGGAATTGGGCGAGCGGCTCACCGCGGGGATGCGCGGGATCTTCGACATGGTGGATCCGGAGCGCGCCAACGCCGAGCTGACCGCGGCCATGCTGGACCTGCTGGCGCTCAAGCGGCGGCAGCCGAGCCAGGACGTGCCCTCGTGGATGATGGCGCATCCCTCAAGGCTGACCGACGAGGAGATGCTTCACCAGCTGGTGCTGCTGATGGGCGCGGGCACCGAACCGCAGCAGAACCTGATCGCCAACGGGGTTCGGTTGCTGCTGGTGGACGAGCGTTTCGCCGGGGACCTGGCAGGCGGCAGCCTGCACGTGGAGGACGCGCTGGAGGAGATCCTCTGGAGCGACCCGCCGATGGCCAACTACTCCGCCGGTTACCCCTATCCGGCGGCCGACCTGATGGGCACGCGCCTGCCTGCCGACGAGCCCGTGGTGATCAGTTTCGCCGCCGCCAACACCGATCCCGAGCTGGGCGACGCCCAGCGGGCCGGTAACCGGGCGCACGTCGCCTGGAGCGCCGGGGTGCACTCCTGCCCGGCGCAGGGCCCGGCGCGGCTGATCGCCACCACCGCCATCGAGACCCTGCTCGACGCGCTGCCGGATGTGCGCCTGGCCGTGCCGGACGCCGAATTGCGCTGGCGGCCGGGCCCGTTCCACCGCGCGCTGGCCGGTCTCCCGGTCCTGTTCACCCCCGTCGTCGCACCGGCCAGTCCCGTTCCCGACCCGACAGGAGAGCACCCATGGCACCAGCCCGCCCGTTCGTCCTCGATCCCAACGGCCGTGACATCCACACCGAAGGCGCCGAACTCCGCGCCCGCGGAGCCGCGACGCTGGTGGAACTCCCTGGCGAAGTGGTGGCGTGGTCAGTAACCCAGCCGGAGCTGCTGCGGAAACTGCTGTCCGACCCGCGGGTGTCGAAGAACCCGAACCTGCACTGGGCGGCCTACCGCGACGGTGAGATCCCCGAGGACTGGCCGCTGCGGATCTGGGTCTCGGTGCAGAACATGTTCACCGCCTACGGTGGCGACCACCGGCGGCTCCGTTCGCTGGTGTCGAAGGCGTTCACCCCGCGCCGCGTGGAAGCACTGCGGCCGTGGGTCGAGCAGCTGACCACCGGCCTGCTGGACCGGCTCGCCGCCGGGCCGGACTCGGTGGACCTGAGGGAGAACTTCGCCTATCCGCTGCCGATCGAGGTGATCTGCCAGCTGTTCGGCGTGCCCGAGGAGCACCGGCCGGATCTGCGGCGCGCGGTGGACGGGGTGTTCAACACCTCGCTCAGCGCCGAGGAGGCGCAGGCGAACGGCGTGCTGATGTACGGGATTCTCGGGCAACTGGTGGCGAGCGGACGGGAGAACCCCGGCGACGACCTCGCCAGCGGTCTGATCGCCGCGCGGGACGAGGACGGTTCGGTGCTCGAGGAGGCCGAGCTGATCGACACGCTGATCCTGATGATCTCGGCCGGGCACGAGACCACGGTGAATCTGTTGCACCACGCGATCCTGGCGCTGCTGACGCATCCGGAGGAGCTGGCGAAGGTGCGCTCCGGGGAGCACACCTGGGCCGAGGTGATCGACGAGACCATGCGGTGGCAGGCGCCGATCGCGAACCTTCCGCTGCGGTACGCGGTGGAGGACATCGAGATCGACGGGGTGCACATCAAGGCGGGCGAGGCGATCCTGGCTTCGTACGCGGCGGCGGGTCGCTCGCCCGAGGCGCACGGTTCCGACTCGGACGAGTTCCGGCTTTCGCGGGAGTCGAAGAGCCAGCACCTGTCGTTCGGGCACGGCGTGCACTACTGTCTCGGCGCGCCCTTGGCGCGGCTGGAGGCGGAACTCGCACTACCGGCTCTGTTCGAGCGGTTCCCCGATCTGGCCCTGGCGGCGGAGGTTTCCGAGCTGGAGAAGATGCCGTCGTTCATTTCGAACGGGCACACGAGTCTTCCGGTACGCCTCAAGTGAATGCGGTGAGTGTGGCTTTCACCGCGGATCCGCGGTGAAAGCCACACTCACCGAGCCATCAATGCCGGGTGTTCCCAGTTTGAACATTCGCCCAGAAAGCACAGTTGTGTTCGGCGGCCAGGCCAACCGTCCGCGGTGCACCCGGGACGAGAGACAAAGTCGTGCCACCGCCGAAGCGTGGCCACGCCGGGGTGCCCGGCCCGTTCGGGTCGCCGGTGCGGGCGAAGGTCGTCCAGTAGCGGATCATTCGGTCGGACAAGGCCCGCTGCTCGGCGTTCAGCTGCGTGGGCACGCCGTTGAGGTCGAACAAGTACCCCATCTCCGCACCGTGGTAGGCGCCGGACGGGAGGCCCTTCGGGAACGGGAACGGCGCGGGCGCGGTCCGGTCGGCGAACTCATAGCTGTACGTAGGCACGGAGCGGGCGAGGGTGCGCTGGTCGGTCACCTGCGTGCAGGACCAGACGCGGTCGGTCGCCACCGTGGCCCACGCGACGGCCGGGGACTCGTACGCGCTCGACGGGTACTTCGCCGCGACTTCGGGTGCCGTGGTGCCGAACGCGTCGACGAGCAGCTGCTGGTAGCCGACCTCGGTGAAGGCCTGGGGCAGGAACGCTGTCGCGAGGCGCTGTTCGTCGAGGTTGGTCCCGGAGATCACCGGGATCTTGGCGTAGTGCCCGTCGGCCAGTGCCCGGTCGGGGCGCCGCGGCAGCACGCGGTTGCCGTACGCCACCGCCGGCAGCGCGGCGCTCTGTGTCGCGGTCAGCAGCCGCGGCACCGGGATCCCGCGTAGACAGTCCACTTGGGACGGTCCGGCAGGGCAGCCGAGTGACGCCGCCAGCGTGGCACCCTGTGCGTCCGCCGAAGCCTGCGGCTGCCACGGCGAGCCGGCCGGGATGCCCGGGTTGACGCCGTTCCGCGGCCAGGTCATCGAGCACGACCCGCTCTCCATGATCGCCCGCTGGAACAGCCCGCGTGCCGACGGCGAAGTGAGCTGCCCGCAGATGTCGTACGAGCCGCCGGACTGGCCGAACAGCGTGACGTTGCCCGGGTTCCCGCCGAACGCCACCGCGTTGCGCTGCACCCAGCGCAGCGCCGCCTGCTGGTCCTGCAGCCCGAACGTGCCGCCGCCGTCGAGCTGGGGCAGGCCGAGGAAACCGAAGACGCCGAGCCGGTAGTTCAGCGTGACCACGACGACGTCGCCGCCGACGGCCAAGCGCCGCGCGTCGTAGTCGCCGCCCGCGCCGAAGGCGTTGCCGCCGCCGTGCAGCCACACCATGACCGGCTTGAGCCCGGCCGTCCTCGGCGTGGTGACGTTGACGTACAGGCAGTCCTCGATCTCGCTGGCCGGACCGATGCTCTGGGGCTGGGCGCACGGCGACGCCGGCCTCGTCGCGTCTCTCGGCGCGGTCCAGCGTGGCGCCGGCCGGGGTGGTTGCCAGCGCAGGTTGCCGACGGGCGGGGCCGCGTAGGGCACGCCCAGGAATGTTCTGGTGTCCGGCGCGACCGTGCCACGCACCGGACCGGCGTCGGTCCGCACCACCGCGGCGTCCTGTCCGAACGGCTGTGCCTGCGCGGTGGCGACACCCCCGGTCCCCAGTAAAGCCGCGATCACCACTGCCGCGATGCGCCTGCCCATGTCGTCCTCCGTTTGCTCGTTGTCGCTGACGAGCAGAGCCTCACACCGACAAGAAAATTTGTCAAGGAAGATCTAGTTTTCCAGCCGGGCGCTCGCGCCGGCGCCTGTCGCGCGGGCAAGCCGGTCATCAGAGTCAACCGGGCCGGCGTTGCCTGGTCGTCGTCCATGGGGAACGCCTGAGGTTTCTGAGGCGATCCGCAGTGGATCTCCAGGTAATCACCGAAGATCATCGGACAAGCTGGCGCAGTTGTGCTCAGTTCGATGCGGTCCGGTGTCGTTGAGCGCTGTTGTAGGTGGTGTTCTGCTCCAGATTTGCTCCAGAAAAATTGGTGTGAGAACTGGGCCATCGCTCGCAATGTTTTTCTTGCTGTGGCGTGGGGCGGCTGGTTTCGAGCTCGAGGACCCGTAGGGCGTGTGCGCTCGCTCAGCCGCAGAGGGCGGTGACGACGAGTTTGACCTCGGCCCTCTCGATCTTCGTCTGCTGGGCTTCGTCCTGGTAGTCGAGTGCGCCCTGGGTCGTGGAGATCTCTAGGCGCCGGCTGCCGTCCGGTGTGCTGAGCAGGTAGGTCTTGTAGCCGGGGATCTCGCCGATGTGGCCGACCGCGACGCAGTCCGGTCCGAGCTGGTATCGGGCGAGCCCGAGGCCATACTGCCGGGTCGGGCTGCCTGCTTCCGTCATCCGGCCCATTTCCGCGTAGAGCCGTGGGGGCAGGAGCTTCCCGGTGGTCAGCGCGGTGATGAAGCGGTCGAGGTCTTTGGTGGTCGTGACGATTTCACCGGCGGCCCATGCCCAGGTGGCGCTCTGCCGGGTGACGTCGACGGTGGTCAGTCGTCCGTTGTCGCGGTAGGCCTGGTAGGCGTGGGCGTGGTCGCCGGGGATGGTCGTCCGGGTGCCGGGGAGACTGGTGTCGTGCATCCGCAGGGGCTGGAGGATGCGGCGCTGGACCTGCGTGGCGTAGGGGGTGCCGGTCGCTTGTTCGACGAGGAGTCCGGCCAGGATGTAGTTGGTGTTGGAGTAGCGCCACTGGGTGCCGGGTTCGAAGCGTGCCGGTTTGGCCAGCGACAGCCGGACCAGCTCGTCCGGCCGGTAGTGGTGGAAGCGGTTCGCCGCACCTTCCTTGCCTACCAAGGGAATACCGGGCTCGAAGGTCGAGCCGTCCGGACTTCTGTCGCCGATGTAGTCGAACAGGCCACTGGTGTGCTGCAGCAGCATCCGGACGGTGATTCGGCGGTCCAGGCCGAACCTCGGCAAGTAGCGGTCGACCGGGGCGTCGAGGTCCACCTTGCCCTCGCCGACGAGCTGGAGCACGACCGTGGCCACGAAGGTCTTGGTAGTACTGCCCGCGCGGAACTTCCCATCGGTCGACGGCGCACCGTGCCGGCCGCTCACCGGCGCTGCCGGTTCAGTCGCTCCGGTCATCGTGCAGCCGCACCTGGACACCGGCCGTGCCGGTCGCCACCAGCCCGGCCATGGCCTCCTGTACCGCGCCGCGCCCACTGTCCGCCACCGCGGACGCGTTTGCCTGCCCCTGCCCGGCCAACCCCGCCAGAATCGCCGCGGACAGCACGACGGCACCAGTCCGTCGAATACTCGATCGCACGAAAAACACTCCCTTGTTCCGGGAAGCCGATCCCGGCCGCCCGGAGCAATGCTCGCCCGGCCTGCCCGTCCAGCACATCGGGGACAGCCCCGACCGTGGCCCTGAAACACCTTTACCGGCTCAGGGGTCCCACCCGGCGAACACGAGTATTCGTGAACGCGACAGTGTCTCGGTGGCGGCGGGGGATGACCGCCCTCGCGCCACCGGCGGCGGAAAGCCTCGGCGCTTTCGACGAGCTGGGTCAAGGGCGGTGTCACAAGTGTCCTATCGGACCTCAGCGGGATACGAGGCCCGGTTCTCAGACCGGGTCGCGCGGTTCCGCTCCCGTCGCGTTCCTCGCCCGGCTGCACGGTTCCGTCGAGCACCGCCTCTGGAACGACGCAGAGCATGTTCCCCGACGTCCCGGACCCCTGTCTTCAACCACGTTGGTGCTCGCCAGTTTGTGTAACACGAGAAAGAGCGAATGCGGACAATTCTCGACAACCGGGAAAGTACCGGAAAACTGGCCCCTCCCGGCGAGGTCCCGGCTCTCGGATAATTGTGTTTTCAACGCCGACAAAAGCTGAAAGGAAAATCCCGTGCGACGAATTCTGGGCGCCTCAGTCGTATTTGCGATTCTGGCGATGGGTATGGCGGGCGGTGTCGCGAACGCTGCCGGTGAGACCGAGGGGACCGAGGTCGCGCCGCTCGTCTCGTCCACCGTGGTCGTCAACGAGGTTTCGACCCGCGGCCTGAACGGTCAGCTCGACGAGTTCATCGAGCTGCACAACATGTCGAGCCAGCCTCTGGACATCAGCGGCTACCAGGTTCGCATCTACTCGCCCGCGGGCGTCGTGACCGACACGATCGTCGTGCCGGCGGGCACGGTCCTGCAGTCGAAGGGTAACTCCGGTCAGTACGTGGTTTTGGTCGGACAGAACTTCTCCGGCACCATCGCCGACCAGACGAACGTCATCCCGTTCACGCTGACCACCGCCGAGGGCATCCCGACCGCCGGTGGTGTCACGGTGCAGAACCTGGCCGGCACGAAGCTCGACGGTGTGGCCTTCAGCAACGCGGTCACGCAGGCCCGTGAAGGCCAGGCCGCGGTTCCGGAGAGCGCCACCACCGACCAGCTCAACGCGTCGAACACCCGCAACATCCTGAGCACCGACACCGACAACAACCGGGTGGACTTCTCGCTGCAGCTGCGCAGCGCGGGTCAGTAAGAGCGATCCCTCTCGCCTTGGAAGGCCCGGGCCCTTCCAAGGCGAGATCTCGCCAACGAGCATTGTGGAGCAGATGATCTGACCCCAGTTGGTCGGCGAACTGAAGTTCGCCATGCCGATTCTCAAAGTGGGGCACAACGAAAAAACCGCCCTACCTGGACAAACCTGCCAGATGGGCGGTGTTTCGTACTGTGGAGCTAAGGGGACTCGAACCCCTGACCCCCTCACTGCCAGTGAGGTGCGCTACCAGCTGCGCCATAGCCCCGGAGCGAAGTTGTACTCCGCATCTCGTGTGTCCATACATTACACCGCCCGCGATGGCCGTTCGCGCGGGGGTCACTCTGTGCGCTCCCGATCGCTGGAACCGACGTTGACCTGCATCTTTGAGACTTATTTTTAGACGTGTATTGACTCCGCGTGTGACCGCCGTTACGTTTTCGACCATCGTGACGCCGAGGTCCCCGCCCGCTACGCCGCGTCTCCACTGGGCTCCGCCTCAGCTCGCCCTGCCCGAATGACGCGGAGGAGGTCCTGATGAGGGCCAGAGCAGCCCTGATATCCCTGTTGTCCCTGGTCGGAGCGCTGATCGTGGTGGCTCCGGCGGCGCAGGCGGCCATCGTTCCCGATACCTGGTACACGGTGACGACCACGAGCGGGAAGTGCGTGGACGCGCGTGCCGCCGGGTCGGCCAACGGGACGGTCGTCCAGCAGTACGCCTGCAACCAGACCTTTTCCCAGCAGTGGCAGTTCCAGCCGACGTCGGGTGGCTACTACCGGGTGAACACGCGCAACAATCCGGCGCAGGTGTGGGACGTCGCCGAGGTGTCGACGGCCGACGGCGGGCTCGTCCACCTGTGGGCCTACGGCGGCGGCAACAACCAGCAGTGGCAGCCGGTCGAGGAAGCGGGAGGGGCGTATCACTTCGTGAGCCGCAACAGCGGCAGGTGCCTCGACATCCCTGGCCTCTCGACCCAGGACAGCACCCAGCTCCAGCAGTATTCCTGCAACGGGTCCGGCGCCCAGTCCTTCCGGCTCACGCCGGTCACCGGCACCGCCAACCCCGACCTCGGGCCGAACGTGCTCGTCTTCGACCCGGGGATGTCGCAGTCGGCGATCCAGTCCCAGGTCAACAGCGTGTTCTCGCAGCAGGAGACCAACCAGTTCGGCACGAACCGGAAGGCGCTGCTGTTCAAGCCTGGCTCGTACAACGTCGACGTCAACGTCGGGTTCTACACGCAGGTGCTCGGGCTCGGCCTCTCGCCGGACAACGTGACGATCAACGGCGCGGTGCACGCGGAGGCCGACTGGTTCCAGGGCAACGCGACGCAGAACTTCTGGCGTGGCGCGGAAAACCTGTCCGTGAACCCCAACGGCGGCACCGACCGCTGGGCCGTTTCGCAGGCCGCGCCGTACCGCCGCATGCATGTCCGCGGCAACCTTCAGCTCGACGACGGCGGCTGGTCCAGCGGCGGCTGGATGTCCGACGTCAAGGTCGACGGGCAGGTGCGGTCCGGCTCGCAGCAGCAGTGGATCTCCCGCAACTCGCAGTTCGGCAGCTGGAGTGGCTCCAATTGGAACATGGTGTTCGCCGGAGTCAACGGCGCGCCGTCGACCAGTTTCCCGAATCCGCCGTACACCACGGTGAACACGACGCCGGTCGTGCGGGAGAAGCCGTTCCTCTACGTCGACAACGCGGGCGCGTACCAAGTCTTCGTGCCGTCCACGCGCACCAACGCTTCGGGCATCACGTGGGGCGGCAACCAGCCGGGTGCGTCGCTGCCGATCAGCCGGTTCTTCATCGCCAAGCCCGGTACGACGGCGTCGCAGATCAACGCGGCCCTCGCCGAGGGCAAGGACCTCCTGGTCACCCCAGGCGTCTATCACCTCAACGAGACGCTCCGCGTCACCCGGCCGGACACCGTCGTGCTCGGCCTCGGCCTGGCGACGCTGATCCCGGACAACGGCATCACCGCGATGACGGTGGCCGACGTCGACGGCGTCAAGGTCGCCGGCGTGCTGATCGACGCGGGCACCACGAACTCGACCACGTTGATGGAGGTCGGTCCGGCGAATTCCGCGCAGGATCACGCGACCAACCCGACCTCGCTGCACGACGTGTTCTTCCGCGTCGGCGGGGCGGGCGTCGGCAAGGCCACGAACAGCCTGGTGGTCAACAGTGACGACGTCATCGGCGACCACCTGTGGATCTGGCGCGCCGACCACGGCAGCGGCGTCGGCTGGAACACCAACACCGCCGACACCGGCCTGATCGTCAACGGCGACGACGTCACGATGTACGGCCTGTTCGTCGAGCATTACCAGAAGTACCAGACGCTCTGGAACGGAAACCGCGGCCGGACGTACTTCTACCAGAACGAAATGCCTTACGACCCACCGAATCAGGCCGCGTGGATGAACGGCTCGACGCGGGGTTACGCGGCCTACAAGGTGGCGAACTCGGTGACGAACCACGAGGCGTACGGGCTCGGGAGTTACTGCTTCTTCAACGTGAATCCGAGCGTGGTCGCGGATCGCGCGATCGAGGCACCGAACAATCCGAACGTCCGCTTCCGCAGCATGGTCGCCGTCTCCCTCGGCGGGAACGGGACCATCGGCCGGGTCGTCAACGACCGCGGCGGACCGGCGAATTCGGGTTCGAACGTGGCGAATCTGGTCGCCTATCCCTGATGGACCCCGGTGCGCGCCGTGATGGCGGTCGCGGCGCGCACCGGCCTTTCACCCCTACGGGTGGCATGCCGCGCGCTCGCCTCCGGGCGCTCCGATACTCGGGGCATGCCTCTCGTCGGTCTCACCGTCGTCGAACCCCGCCTCGCCTGGCCGCTGGCCGCCGTCCGCGGGGTTTTCGCCATCCTGTTCGGCGTGCTCGCGCTCATCTGGCCCGGCGCCACCGTCCTGGCCCTCGCGATCATCTACGGCATTTACGCGATCATCGACGGCATCGGCGGCCTGATGCAGGCCTTCCGGCCGGGTGACGCCGCCCATCGCGCCGCCTACGGAGTCCTCGGCGTGCTCGGTATCGCCGCCGGTGTCCTGGTCCTGCTCTGGCCGGGGATCACGGTGCTGGTGCTGGCCTTCCTCGTCGGGTTCTGGGCCATCTTCACCGGCATCGTCGAGATCGTCGCCGCGATCCGGCTGCGCAAGCAGATCGAGGGCGAGGCCTTCCTCATCGCGGCGGGCGCGCTGTCCCTGATCGCGGGCATCGTGATCGTGATCAACCCGATCGCCGGCGCCTACGGGATCGCGCTGCTGGTCGGGATCTACGCCCTGCTGTACGGCATCATGCTGCTCGTCCTGGCCTTCCGCCTGCGCAAACTCACCCAAGCCTGAAAGCCTGTCGCAAGTGGACCCGCGCCCCGGCGCGGCGCAGGTTCGACAGGCTCGGCGAGCCCTCCACAGCGGTCGCGACGGCGAAGCGGTGCCCTTCGCGGGCGGCCTCGGCGAGACCATGCGCCATCAGCCGCGCCTGCGCGCCTCGGCCGCGATGTTCCCGTGGCGTGGCCGAACCGCCGAGGAGGACGCCAGGGCCGTGCGAACTCATGGCCGCGGCGGAGATCGGCACGCCGTCCTCGACGAGCAGCGACCGCCGGATCCGCGGATCGCGGTGCTCGGCGGCGATGAACTCCGTCACGGCGCCGCCGCTTTCGTACCCGTCGAGCAGGATGCGGAGGAACACGTCGATGCCGGGTGAGTCGTCGATGTGCGAACCCGTCGGAGTCAGGTCGGTGAGCGGGAGGATCGCGATCGGGCGGACGCCGTCGGGCACGAGACCGGGCGGGTTCAAGCCCGGTGGCAGCACGAGCGTCGGCGGGGCGCCGTCCCAGCACGATGCGACGGCGAGCCGGAGAGCCGACGGCAGGTTCTCCTCGGTGACACCGGAGATCGTGCGCAGGAAGCTCAACTCCGGCGCGGTGGCCAGCACCGCGAGCAGCCCGTCTTCGCGCCACGCGGAGAAAGTGCCCGGTAAACCCGCGGCCGCTTCACACGCGAGGGCGGTACGGGCGTGGATCACTTCTTCGGCTTCGGTCAGCACGACCCGAACGTAATAGGGATTAGGCTGAACCGGTGAGCCAGCCGATCCTGTTGACCGTCGACGACGATCCCGCCGTGTCCCGTTCGGTCGCCCGCGACCTGCGCAAACGGTACGGGAAGGACTATCGGATCATCCGGGCCGATTCCGGTGCCGACGCCCTCGAAGCCCTGCGCGAGATCAAACTGCGCGGCGACGCCGTGGCCGCGATCCTCGCCGACTACCGGATGCCGCAGATGGACGGCATCGTCTTCCTGGAGAAGGCGATGGACCTGTTCCCGAACGCCCGTCGCGCGCTGCTGACCGCGTACGCCGACACCGACGCCGCCATCCAGGCGATCAACGTCGTCGATGTCGACCACTACCTCCTCAAGCCGTGGGACCCGCCGGAGGAGAAGCTCTACCCGGTCATCGACGCGCTGGTGGAGACCTGGCGCGCGGTGGGAGAGCGGCCGGTCGACGAGATCAAGCTCATCGGCCACCGGTACTCGTCGCCGTCGTTCCACCTGCGTGACTTCCTGGCGCGCAACGCCGTGCCGTACCGCTGGTACTCCGTTGACGACGACGAGGGACGCCGGATCCTAGACGCGGCGGACGCGGCGCCCCAGGACATCCCGGTGCTGGTCACGCCCGACGGCACGGTGCTGCGCCAGCCGTCCGGACCCGAACTCGCCGACGCCGTCGGCCTGTCCACGCGCCCGGCGCAGGAGTTCTACGACCTGATCGTCATCGGCGGCGGGCCCGCCGGGCTCGGGGCGGCCGTGTACGGCGCGTCGGAAGGCCTGCGGACGGTGATCGTCGAGCGCAAAGCCACCGGCGGCCAGGCGGGCACCAGCTCCCGCATCGAGAACTACCTCGGCTTCCCGGACGGCGTTTCCGGCGCGCAGCTCACCGACCGCGCACGGCGGCAGGCGCTCAAGTTCGGCGCCGAGGTGCTCACCGCCCGCGACGTCGTGGGCCTGGAGGCGCGCGGCTCCGCGCGGGTGGTCATGTTCGGCGACGGCACCGAGATCTCCGCGCATTCCGTGGTGCTGGCCAGCGGCGTCAACTACCGCGCACTGGAGGCTCCCGGCGTCGCCGAGCTCGCCGGCCGCGGCGTGTACTACGGCTCGGCCGCCACCGAGGCGCCCGAGTGCAAGGGCGAGCACGTCTACATCGTCGGCGGCGCGAACTCGGCGGGCCAGGCCGCGGTGTTCTTCTCCAAGCACGCCGCCGACGTCACCATCCTCGTCCGCGGCCAGTCGCTCGAAGCGTCGATGTCGCATTACCTGATCGAGCAGATCGCCGCGATCGAGAACATCCACGTCCGCACCCGGACCACGGTGGTCGAAGCACACGGCGACGACCACCTCGAACGGCTCACCCTGTGCGAGAACGGCGGCGCGACCGAGACCGTGCCGACAGGGCACCTGTTCATCTTCATCGGCGCCGCGCCGCGCACCGACTGGCTCGGCACGGAGATCCAGCGCGACGACCATGGCTTCGTGCGGACCGGCCCCGATCTGATCACCGAAGGCAGCCCGCCGCCGGGCTGGCCGCTGGACCGCGACCCGCACTACCTGGAGTCGTCCATCCCCGGCGTGTTCGTGGCGGGCGACGTCCGGGCCGCTTCGGTGAAGCGCGTCGCCTCGGCCGTCGGCGAAGGCGCCATGGCGGTCACTCTCGTTCACCGGTACTTGGAGGAGCAATGAGCGTCCTGCCCAGGGAGGAACTGCGCGGGCTCTTCCTTTTCGAGCACCTCAGCGAAGAACAGCTGGACTGGATCGACGAGCACGCCGTGCTCGAGCAGTACACCGGCGGCACCACGGTCATGCGCGAGGGCGAACCGGCCACCTGCTTCTACCTCCTGCTGTCCGGCGCGCTGCGGATGACGCGGCTCGTCGGCGGCACCGAGGTCGAGACGATCCGGTCCGACCAGCGCGGCGCGTACTGCGGTGCGACGCAGTTCTTCGTGCACCAGGAGACCGAACACACCTACGGCGCTTCGGTGCACGCGGTCAGCGATCTCACCTTCCTGACCCTGCCCGCGGCCGAGTTCGCCACCGAGTTCCGCCGCTGGTTCCCGATGGCGACGCATCTGCTGGAGGGCATGTACCTCGGCTGGCGCAACAGCGACACCGTGATCGGCTCGCGTCGGCGGCTGCTCGCGCTCGGCGAGCTTTCGGCCGGGCTGACCCACGAACTCAACAACCCGGCCGCCGCGGCCGTCCGCGCGACGGCGTCGCTGCGGGAGCGGGTCGCCGGTATGCGGCACAAACTCGCGATGCTGGCGAAGAAGAACGTCGATCCGACGCTGCTTGAGCAGTTGCTGGAGATCCAGGAACAGCTGGTCAAACAGGTCGCCTCGGCACCGAAGCTGACCGCGATGCAGCAGGCCGACCGCGAGGACGAGATCGGCGACTGGTTCGACGACCACGGCATCGACCAGGGCTGGGACCTCGCCGACATCTACGTCCGCGCCGGGCTGACCGTGCCCGATCTGGACCGGCTGCTCGACTCGGTCGGGGAGACCTTCCTCGACGGCGCCGTCCGCTGGCTCGCGTACGCGCTCGAAACCGAAATGCTGATGGGCGAGATCGAGGACTCCACGACCCGGATCTCGGTGCTGGTCGGCAAGGCCAAGCAGTACTCCCAGATGGACCGCGCGCCACACCAGTGGATCGACGTCCACGAAGGACTCGACTCCACCCTCGTCATGCTGGCGGGCAAGATCGCGCCGGGCATCCGCGTGGTGAAGGAGTACGACCACGCGGTGCCGAGGATCCCGGCGTACGCGGGCGAACTGAACCAGGTGTGGACGAACGTCATCGACAACGCGCTCGGCGCCATGGGCACCGAGGGGACGCTGACCCTGCGGACGTCCCGGGTGGACGATCACGTGCACGTCGAGATCGGCGACACCGGACCGGGCATCCCGGCGGAGGTGCGGCAGCGGATCTTCGAGCCGTTCTTCACCACGAAACCGGTGGGGCAGGGGACCGGGCTCGGCCTGGACATCTCCTGGCGCATCGTCGTCGAACGGCATCAGGGCGATCTGCGGGTCGACTCGGAGCCGGGTGACACGCGGTTCACCGTGTGCCTGCCGGTCTCGGAGCAGTCCGTGATCTGACGGGGGCCGGGTGGTCGTGTTCGGCGGAGTCCCGGAGCGTTGCGAAAGCCACTTTCGCAACGTTCAACGTTGCGAAAGTGGCTTTCGCGATACCCGAGGTCGGCGTGCGGGCGAGTGACCGAGCATCCCTCCGCGTCTGATTTCCCTTTCGCCCCAACGTTTCGCCAGAAACTGACGACTTCCTACGTTCATCGATCGTTCACTTCGAAATGGCTCGCCCGCGCGTCAAAAGAGTCGAACGGGCTGAAGGATCAAGCCTGTGAACGAGGGGGTGGGCCGGTGAAACGCCGTCTGTCGATCGGCCTGGCCGTGGTGCTGCTGCTGGCCGTGGTCGCCGTGATCGTCTGGGGCCGGGGCGGTGACGAGAACACCGCGCAGGGCACGGATCTGACCACGGTGCGCGGGGTCATCGGTTCGGAGAAGCTGGCGTTCTTCTCCGACAAGCGGGTGGCGGACGCGTTCGCCAAGCACGGCCTCAAGGTCGAAGTGGACACCGCGGGGTCGCGCCAGATCGCGAGCATGGACCTCGGGCAGTACGAGTTCGCGTTCCCGTCCTCGTCGCCCGCCGCGCAGCGGATCCAGCGCGACCACAAGGTGACCGGCGTGCACACGCCGTTCCAGTCGCCGATGGCGATCGCGACCTTCGAGCCGATCGTGAACCTCTTGAGCGCCAACGGGATCGTGCGTAAGGGCGCCGGGGACTACCAAGTGCTCGACGTCGCGAAGTACCTCGAACTCGCGCAAAAGGGCACCCGCTGGGACCAGTTGCCCGGCAACACCGCGTTCCCGGCCCGGAAGAACGTGCTGGTCACGACCACGGACCCGCGTGAATCGAATTCGGCGGCGATGTACCTGTCGATCGTTTCCTTCGTCGCCAACGGGAACAACGTGGTCAGCACACCCGAGGCCGAGGCGAAGGTGCTGCCCGGGGTGTCGAAGCTGTTCATCGACCAGGGCTACACGCAGAACAGCACCGAGGGCCCGTTCGAGGATTACCTCGCCGCGGGCATGGGCAAGACGCCGATGGCGCTGATCTACGAGTCGCAGTTCGTCGACAGGCTCGTCCGGGCCGACGGCTCGATCCGGCCGGACATGCGCCTGCTCTACACGGCGCCGACGGTGTACTCGAAGCACACGCTGGTCCCGCTGAAGCCGAACGGCGATCAGGTGGGCAGGCTGCTCGCGACCGACCCGGAGCTGGGGAAACTCGCCGCCACCTTCGGTTTCCGCACCGGGGACCCGCGGTTGTTCGCCGACGTCGTCGCCGCGGCCAAGGCGCCGGTGCCCGCGGATCTGGTGGACGCCGTCGAGCCGCCGTCGTACGAAACCCTCGAGCGCCTGCTCGATGCCGTCAAGAAGCAGTACTGATGGACGATTTCACGCTCACTCCACCGGAGCCGGTGGAGGCGATCCCGGCCGAGCGGGCGGCCGGTCTGGTCACCCTCGGCCCGGAGGTCCACGCCGAAGTCGCGAAGCGCGCGGAGAAGTTCGCCGAGCGGCTCGAAGCGCTCGACGTCCGATCGCCGGAGTTCACCCGGGTCCTGGACGAACTGCTCGCGGTGGGCGAGTCCGACATGCGCGCGGCGGCGACCGTCGCGGGCGCGCTGCTGGACCGGTCGGCCCGGGCACTGGCGGAAGTCGGGTCACCGCAACAACAAGCAACGGTGAGCCTGGCCGGGCTGCGGCGGACCGTGGCGGAGATCGACCCGGCGAAACTGCCGATCACCGGCCGCAAGCTGATGGGCCTGATCCCGGTCGCGGGCAGTGCGAAGAAGGCGCTGGACCGCTATCGCGCGGCCAACGAGCCGGTGAACGCGCTGGTCGTGGATCTGCGAGCACGGCAAGACGTCCTGCGCCGGGACAACGCCGCGCTCAAGGGCGAGCGGGAGCGGCTGTGGGGGACGCTCGGCAAACTGTCCGAAGCGGCCGCGTTCGCCGAGGCCGTCGACACGGCTGTCGACCGCCAGGCGGGAATCTTCGACTTCACCGATCCCGCGCGGGCCAAGGCATTGCGGGCCGACGCGCTGCACCCGATCCGGCAGCGGCACCAGGACCTGCTGACCCAGCTCGCGGTGAGCGCGCAGGGCTATCTCGCGCTGGATCTGGTGCGGCGCAACAACGACGAGCTGATCCGCGGGATCGAGCGGGCGGTGTCGACCACGGTCGCGGCGTTGCGGGTCGCGCTGCTGGTGAGCGGTGCGCTCGCCGGCCAGCGTGACGTCCTCGACGAGGTCCGGGCCGTGCAGGCCACCACCGACGGGCTGATCAGGACGAACGCCGAGATCCTGGAACTGCGCGGCGCCGAGATCCAGCGCGCGGGCAGCGATCCGGCCGTCGCGGTGGCGACGATCCGCGAGTCGTTCGACCGGATCTATCGCAGCATCGACGCGATCGACGAGTACAAGGCGGGGGCCGTCTCGACGATGGCGGCGACCGTGGAGGCGTTGTCGGGGGAGATCCGGCGGGCCGAAGACCATCTGCGCCGGTCTCACGAGACGGCGACGGCCGAGGGGGCATCGTGAAACGCTGGGCGGTCCTGGCGATCAGCGCGGTTTGCGCGCTGTCGCTGGTTTCCTGCGATTCGAGCAAGGGCGAGACACGCGGCCTGGGGGAGGCCGAACCGGGGACGCTGCGGGTGCTCGCGGGCAGTGAACTGGCGGATATGCAGCCGCTCCTGGAGCAGGAGGCGGCCGCGACCGGGGTCAAGGTCAAGTTCCAGTTCACCGGGACGCTGGAGGGCACCGAGTCGCTGGCGAACGGGAAGGTGGACGGTCAGTACGACGCCGTCTGGTTCTCGTCGAACCGGTACCCCGCGGCGGTTCCGGAGGCGGCGAAACGGCTGGGCGAGCAGGTGAAGATCATGAGCTCGCCGGTGGTGCTCGGCCTGTCCGCGTCGGCGGCGCAGCGGCTCGGCTGGACCGGGCGGCCGGTGGGCTGGGGCGAGATCGCCGAGCAGGCCGGGAAGAAGGCCTTCACCTACGGCATGACCGACCCGTCGGCGTCGAACTCCGGTTTCTCGGCACTCGTCGGGGTCGCGTCGGCGCTCGCGGGCGCGGGCAACGCCGTCGACGCGCAGCAGATCGCCTCCGTCACCCCGAAACTGACCGAGTTCTTCAGCGCGCAGGCGATGTCGGCGGGTTCGTCCGGCTGGCTCTCCGAGGCCTACCAACGGCGAGCGAGCGGACAGGACCCCGGCAAGAAGGTCGACGGCCTGATCAACTACGAGTCCGTCCTGCTGTCGATGAACGCGAGCGGAAAACTCCCCGAGCCGCTGACACTGGTGTATCCCTCCGACGGTGTCGTCACCGCCGACTATCCTCTGACGTTGGTGCAGGGCGCGAATTCCGACGCGCGGGACGCGCACCGCAAGCTGGCCGAGCGGCTGCGCACACCGGACGCGCAACGCAAGATCATGGAGACCACGCAGCGCCGCCCGGTCGTCCCTGGTGTCCAATTAGGACAGCAGTTCGCGCAGAAGGACCTGTTGGAGCTGCCGTTCCCCGCGACGCAGCAGGCTGTCGACGCGTTGCTGGGCGCCTACTTCGACAAGATCCGGCGTCCGTCGCGGACGCTGTACGTCCTCGACACCTCCGGTTCCATGGCGGGTGACCGGATCGAGTCGCTGCGCACCGCGCTGATCGGGCTGACCGGCGCCGACGGATCACTGACCGGCCGGTACCGCCGCTTCCGCAGCCGCGAAGAGGTCACGATGCTGCCGTTCGACACCGTGCCCGGCCGCCCGGAGACCTTCGCGGTGCCTGAAGGGGATCCGCAGCCCGCGCTGGACAAGATCAAGACTTTCGCCGAAGGCCTCGACGCGAACGGCGGCACGGCGATCTACGACAGCCTCCAGCGCGCGTACGACATCATGGGCCCGCTGGTCGCGCGCGATCCGGACCGGTTCACGTCGATCGTCCTGATGACCGACGGCGAGAACGCGAGCGGTTCCACCTTCGAGGACTTCCAGCGGAAGTTCCCGTCGCTGCCGGAGACGATGCGGCAGATCCCGGTGTTCACCGTGATCTTCGGCGAGGGCGATTCCGCCGAGCTCGGCGAGGTCGCGAAACGCACCGGCGGCAACGTGTTCGACGCACGCGGCGATGTGCTGCCCAAGGTGTTCCAGGAAATCCGCGGCTACCAATGATCCGGTACCTCGGCTCCACGAAGAACCTCGCCGGCTGCGTCGGCGGGCTGATCGGGCTCGCACTGTACCTGACAGGCGTCGTCGGCGGGCTGTGGCCGGTGGTGGTCGCCGGGCTGTACGCGGTGTTCGCCCTGCTCGCGCCGCCCGAACGCGTCCGGCTGGTACCGGTGGACACTGGGCATCTGCGCGCGGACCTCGTTTCGTTGGTGGAGAAGGTGACCGCGCAAGCACAGCGCATGCCGGAGTCCTCTGTGGACGGTGTTCGGCGGGTCGCCGAAGTCCTCGACGACCTGTTGTCGAGGCCGGAACGGCTGTCGGCCAACCCCGACGTCCAGCACGAGGTCACCCGGCTGGCGCGGACGGATCTCCCGCTGTCCGTGCAGACCTATCTCAACCTGCCGTGGTGGTTCGCCGCCAAGCGGCGGGCGAGCGGCGAGCCGAGCGCGGCCGAGGAACTCCTCGCGCAGTTGGAACTGCTGGAGACCGAGGCGCACCGTGTCGCGGAGCGGTTCTACGCCGGCGACGTCCATCAGCAGGCCGACCACACGCGCTATCTGCGCGAGCGGGGCGAGGCCTGAGGCCGTCCCGGTCACCGGTCAGCGGAAGAACAGTCTGCCGGTCGTTCTGCATGGGCAAGCCGGATTCCCCGTGGTGGACTGCGTATCGCCGGCCCGGTCCTGGTCGGCGTTCCTTTCTCCCAGGGAGTTCAGACGTGCGTAGATACAGACTCGGGGCGGCCGTCCTGGCCGCGTTCATGATGTGCCTCGCGGGCGGTGTCCCGGCGAACGCCGCGCAGCGCGGCGACCACTGCGTCGGCGACACGGCGACAGGCGTGATCAAGTGCTTCGACAGCGTCGGCGAGTCCCTCGCCGCGGCGTCGGCAGGCAAGGTCGGTGCCTCCGCGACGGTGATCAGCGTGCTGTACGAACACGGGAACTTCGGCGGCGCGAGCCTCGCCGTCACCGGCTCGCCGTGCACCGACGGCACCAGCCAGAACCTCGGCTTCCTCGCCGACTGGAACGACAAGATCTCCTCGTTCCAGACCTTCCAGAACTGCTACATCACGATGTACGAGCACGCCGAGTACCAGGGCGAAAGCCAGGAGTGGTACGCCAACGACAGCGGCAACTACGGGTCGAACATGAACGACCGCGGCAGTTCGGTGAAGTACACGCGCGGACCCTCCCGCGCCGAACTGCTCAAGGACTGCGGCCGCGCCACCAAGACCTGCAACGCCCACGTCGACCAGCGCGGACAGGACTTCTACGGCAGCTGGGGCCGCGTGGACACGGTCTACAACTGCAGCGCCAACAAGATCACCCAGGTGATCGGCAAACGCGACACCCGCAGCGGCAAGAACACGGTGTCGAACGAGATCAGCGTGAGCGCGGGCTTCGAGTTCCTCGTGGACTGGTCGGTCGCCTACAAGCGCACGTGGGGCCAGGAATGGGGCTGGGAGACCAGCGAAAGCGTCGAGACCCGGATCGAGGTGAACCCGGGCTACTGGGCGGGCCTGGACCGCTCGCCGGTGATGCGGGTGGCCAGCGGCTCGTACGACATGTGGTACGACAAGCGCCGGTGGGGTCACAACCAGTGGTACGTCTGGAACTTCAGCGGTGAAGGCCCGGCGCCGGGTGTCGTGGGCCAGACCAGGACGGTCGGCAAGAAGATGACCTCGGACGAGAAGAAGAAGGTGTGCGGCAAGGCGACCGGGCTCGTGCGGTCCTCCGCCGCCGCGCGGACGGAAAGCGCCGCGGCGACGCCGGCCGCGCCTCCGGTGCGTGTCGCCGAGGGACGTCTCCACAGCTGATCCAGCGATGGTTTGCGCGTGAAGGCCCCCTTCCCTCGGCTCAGCCGAGGGAAGGGGGCCTTCACGCGCCACGGCTAGCGGCCGCCGAGCCTGGGCAGGGTCAGGGTGGTCACCGCCGTCGTCACCCAGCCCAGCAGGTCACCGAGCGGGATGGTGGACAGCTTCTCCGGCCATTCCTCCGCCAGCGCGTGCAGGACCAGATGCCCGTCGTGCGCTTCGACCGCGGTGAGCCGGATCCCTTGCGGGAGTTCCGGCAGGGGCAGCACGATCGGCTTGAGCCGCGACGGCGGGCCGAACCTGCGCCGTCCGATGTGGACGGACATCGGCCGGAGCACGACGGCGTCGTCCTCCACGGTGGACTCCAGCGCCAGGTGTCCCCAGCGAGGACGCTTTTCCCAGCGGATGTGGAAATGCCCGTCTTCGCCAGGCGTCACGATGATGCCCGGCCGGGCATCGGCCACACGTGCCTGCAGGACCTCGGGAGACACCCGGATCGCCATCTTCACCTGCTCGGGGATGGCTGCCGGGGAGGGGAGTGAGCGGAGACGGACGTTCGACGCCAGGACGGTGATGCGCTCGAGCGGGGTTTCCGGCCAGTCGACGTCCTCGACGACGATGCGGACGTCGCCGATCCGGCCGGTGGCGGCCAGGCTGAGACTGTCGGCCTGGTAGTCGAGCCCGGT
This sequence comes from Amycolatopsis azurea DSM 43854, assembly GCF_001995215.1. Taxonomy (GTDB): domain Bacteria; phylum Actinomycetota; class Actinomycetes; order Mycobacteriales; family Pseudonocardiaceae; genus Amycolatopsis; species Amycolatopsis azurea. The sequence goes on along the minus strand of NZ_MUXN01000025.1, from coordinate 63,472 downwards.
CAGGGTGAGCCCGACGTCGTGGCCGTCCACTTTGGCGGTCAGCCGTCGCCCCACCAGCTGTTCGGTCACGGTCTTCAGCACCGCGGCCGGGGTGACGGGCACGTTGGGCAACAGCGCCCGCCCGGCGGCGGCAAGGCCGAACAGCTCGGGAAGGGGGTTCAGCTCGAACCATCTGCCTTCGCTCATCCGACCAGTGTCGCCGAACGGGACGCCGGATGCCGCCGCAGGGGGTCAGCGGGCCGCGAAACGGGCGATCACGCCCGCCACGATCACCCAGAACGCCGCGGCCAGACCGTAGTCGAGGATGACCGCGAGATTCGGGTCACTCACCGGGAAGAGCCCCGGCCAGAACAACGCCAGCGGCCTCGCCAGCGCCTGGATGAAGATGAAGAAACCGTTGCCCGCGTTGGCTCCCGCGAGCACCATGACCATGTACAGCAGCTCGATGAAAGCGAACACGGCGCCGATGCCGGTGATGACCCGCACGGCGGTGTTGCTCCTACTGGTGGTTCGCCATCTGGACATGCCGCGAAAGTTCCCGAATTCCGCGGTGACAAACGCTTCAACGGCGAAATTGCGCCGATCGGCCGTATCCACGTACTCCTCGGTCAACCGGCCGGTGGGTCGTCCAAGGGGGCGCCTCGCCATTGCCAGCCGACGCGGGAGGGCCGTCCGGGAAGGTCCGTCCGGTCCGTCGCCCACAGCAACGCGGTCCAGGGGTCGACGTCACCGGCGTCGACCTCCGGGAACATCCGCGCGAGCACACGCGAACAGACGTCGCGTGGCGGATCGAGGCTGACGCCGAGCCCCCTGGCCATGTCCTCGCCGTGGACCAGGGCCTCGATACAGCCCATCCCGGCGAACCCTTCGAGGTCGGCGTTGCCGCTCCGGTGGGGCGCGCGGATGTCCGGGGCCGCCGTGCGGAGAACGGCGGCCAGGATGCCGCCGCCGACCGTGACGAACTCCAGCAGATCCGACGGCGTCGCGGTCTTGTCGGCGACGGCTTCGAAGCAGACGAAACGCGGCGTCGACGGCCGGGCGATCAGCTGCCCCGCGTAGGAGATGAGGCAGTCGCCGAGGTGCTCGGCGGTCTGCCAGGCGTCCAGGTCGCCGGTGCCCGGCGCCCGCGACCAATCGCTGTTCGCCGCCTGATGCAGCCCGGTGGTCACACTCCTGATCGCCGCGTCGAGGTCGTCGGGGGTGACTGTCATCGTGGCATCAGCTCAAGGGTGTCGGAAACGCGACCGGACCGCGGCGGCCGTTCTTCCCGACCGCGCGGACACCGAAGAACACGTTGTCCTTCGACAGATCCACCTTAGCCTCGGTCGTGTCGCCGACCCCGATGACGTGTGTCCAGTCGGCCGCCGTCGTCTCCCGCCAGACGACCTCGTAACCGGCGAGATCCGGATCGGATCCACGCCGCCACACCAGATCCGTGTCGTTCGTCAGCTGATCGGTCCGGATCCGCACGTCTTCGGGGGTACCGGGCGCCGTCGCCAGCGACCACATCGTGGCGGCGTTCACCCGCGCGACCCTCGCGATGAACGGGAAGTCGCAGAACTCCGGCAGATCGCCGAACTGCTTCCCGTTCTCCACGCGGACGTCCTGGTGCTGATGCGCGTAGTCCTCGTGCGGCTCGGTGAACCGCGCGGCCGGGTATCCCTGCTCCAGGAACGGGATGTGGTCGCCACCCCGGAGATACCGGTCGCGGCGGTAGATCACCCGCACGGACATACCGGTCGCGTCGTTCTCGGCGACCGAGCGCGCGAACCGGGCCAGCTGACGGGACGGCGAATCGTTCTCGCCGCCGACCGCGCGCCGGATCTCCGCCTGTGCCGGGGTTTCCGACGTCGGAACGCCTTCGGCGAACAGGCGGATCGTGCGCGGGTCCCGCGTCCCGTCGTCCGCCCGGCTCGAACCGACGATGTCGTTGGTGAACATCGCCTGCACGTTCGTGCCCGCCGTCTTGAACCGCGTGGCCATGTGCCGCGCGCCGAACAGGCCCTGTTCCTCGCCCGCGACCGCCGCGAACACGATGGTCGCCGCCGGGCGGCGAGTGGCCAGCACCCGGGCGAGTTCCATCGCGACGGCCACTCCGGAGGCGTCGTCGTCGGCGCCGGGAGCGTCCTTCGTCGCGTCGAGCGGATCCGAACACCGCGAGTCGTAGTGGCCCGAAACGACGTAAACCCGTTCCGGCGTGGTGGATCCACGCAAGGTGGCGACGACGTTGGTGATCGTGGTGGCGACGGGGATCCGGGGCGGGGCGGGCGGCTGGACGTAGGACTGCAGCTCGACCGTCATCCGGCCGCCCGACCTTTCCGCGGATTTCCGCAGCTCCGCGAAGATCCAGTCGCGGGCGGCGCCGATGCCCCGGACGGGATCGGTCTGCGAGGACAACGTGTGCCGCGTCCCGAACGCGGCGAGCCTGCGCACGGTGGCTTCGATGCGGTTTTCGTCGATCTCCCGCAGGATCGCGCGCAGTTCCGCGTCAGGTCGTTGCGGTGAAAGAGAAACGCCGGGGCCTCGATCGCCCAATTCCTCCGCACCGGCCGGGACTCCGGTGAGTGCGACCGCCGAGAGCGCGGCCGACGTGGACAGGAAAACTCGTCTGGACTTTTCCGCAGCCATTCTTCGTTCCTACGCGCCCGTTCTCCGGGCGTCTACCCGCGAACGGATGGGTGCGGCGGAGTGTCAGAGCCCGTCGGTGGAGTGGCGGCCGAGGCGGATCGCCGAGACGAGGAAGAACAAGCCGCCGAGGGCGGCGTATCCGGCCAGGTTGACCAGTGACGCGTCCGGCTGCGTGGCTTGCAGGATGAAGGACGTCCCGGCGACGGTGGAGATGGCCCCGCTGGCGATCATCGCCCCTTGGCCGCCCAGTTTGCGGCGGCCGATGCCGACGGCGAGCTGGACGAGGCCCGAGACGATCGCCCAGGCTCCCCACACGCGTAGGACCGCCGGGATGCCGGAGCCGGCGGCGATCGCGAGGCCGATGCCCGCGATCCCGCTGATCGCGATGTTCACGTATAGGCCCAGCGTGTCCTTTGACGAGCGAAGGTCGACGAGGGCGGCGGCGACGTCGAAAAGCGGGTACAGCACGAGCAGCGCGACACTGATCGGCCCGAGCGTCGACGCGGTCGTGAACAGCAGGCCCGCCCAGACGAGGGCGAAGCCGAAACGAACGAAGTACAAGCGTCGCAGGGCGGGCGCGATGGTGGGCGCGGTGACGGCGTGGCTGCTCACGAGAGCTCCTTAAGCTTTAAAAGAGGAGAACGTTCGGTCTACTTGGACAGTGGCAGCCCGCCGTCGTCCCGTCAAGACCGAACGTTCTATCCCGTAAGATGCCGGTAATGACGAACGTCCGCGGCAAGGCCTCCGAAGCGCGGTCCAAGCTGCTCACCACGGCGACCAGGCTCTTCTACACGGAGGGCATCCACTCCGTCGGCATCGACCGGATCGTGGTCGAGGCGAAGGTGACCCGCGCGACCCTGTATCGGCACTTCCCCGGCAAGGACGACCTGATCGTCTACTACCTGCAGGAGGCCGACCAGGCCATCCGCGACCAGGTGGGCGCCATCCTGGCCAAGGAGTCGCCGGCGCTCGACACCCTCCGGGCGATCGCCGAATCCATCGCTGCGGGCATCCGGTCGCCCGGCTTCCGCGGGTGTGCCTTCCTCAACGCCGCCGCGGAGTACCCTGACCCGGCCCACCCCGTGCACCAAGCCGTCCTCGCGCACCGCGAATGGTTCTCGCGTGTGATCACCGAAGCGCTGGCCAATGCCGGGGACGCGCCGGCCGAATCGGCCGCCCGGCGCTTCGTCCTGATGCGGGACGGAGCGATGGCCACCGGTTGCCTGTCCGACCCGGAACCGATCTGCGAAACCTTCCTCCAGGACGTCGAGGACCTGCTACAGCGTCATGTCGCGGTCAGCCGAGGAGAGCCTGGGTGATTTGGCGGGTGGTCTGCGCGGCGAAGCGAGGACTGACGGCGGCGTCCACGTCGAGCGCGGCGCGGAAGGTAGCTCGTGTTCCGGCCGACATGAGCGTGAAGGGCCAAGGGTGTCTTAGGTACCTACTGGCCCCTGGCTGCTGCTGTTGACAGGTCCGGTCCGTGAAGGCCTCCTTCACTCGGCTCAGCCGAGGAAACTCGACCTTCACCCCCTCTGCCGAGCGCCGATGCCGAGCCGGTGCAGGTGGTCGTAGGTGGCGATTCGGGTTAGAACACGAATCGCCACTCACGACCGGTATTTCGCTGGCGCGATCTACCCGTGCCGGGGTCCAATCGGGGCGTGAACAGCGACTTCGCGCCACCCGCGGACCTGGCTGACCGTGTCAGCCGGGTGTGGCGTCGCGCCGGGGAACTGCCGCCCGCGTTGCCGCAGCCGTCCGTGGACCTGCTGGTGTTCGCGGACGGTTCGCTGTGGTTGAGCGGGCCGGAGACCGAGGCCAGGACCGGGAGCCTGACCGAGCCGTTGACGGGGGTGCGGTTGCGGCCGGGGACGTGTGCCTCGGTGCTGGGGATCGCCGCGGACGAGGTGCCGTTGGCCGGGATGCCGTTTCCGGGGGAGGGGCTCGACACCGGGCTGCGGGCGTTGCGGGCGCCGGCCCGGCCTGCCGACCCGGCGGTGGCGCACGTTCTCAAAGCCATGCACGCGGCTCCCGGGGCGCCGGTGTCCCGCCACGCGGCCGAGGCCGGGCTGTCCGAGCGGCAGTTGCGGCGGCGGTTCCTGGTGGCGGTCGGGTTGAGTCCCAAGGCGTACGCGCGGGTGGCGCGGCTGCACCGGGCGATGGCGTCGGCGCGGTCGTCGCCGGTGCCGGACTGGGCGGAAATCGCCGTCCGCAGCGGTTTCTACGACCAGCCGCACATGATCGCGGAGTTCCGGCGCGCGGTCGGATCGTCCTGTGTCCGTTTCTTCCAAGCGTCGGCCGCCGGCGGGTAGCACCCTGTCGAGTATGTCCGTCGAGGAGATTTTCGCTTTCCACCGCCAAGAAGCAGGCCCGGTGCGGTTCGTCGAGTCGTTCGGCGGCTGGGTGGTCACCCGGTACTCCGAAGTGGACAGAGTGCTCACCGAGCACGCGGTGTTCTCCTCCGACGAGCTGCGGCACAGCACCCAGCCGATCCCGCACAGCTCGAACCCGTTGCTGCGTGGCCTCCAGGCGATGGATCCACCCCGCCATCACGTCCTGCGCCGGATCGTCAGCCAGGTCTTCACTCCCCGGGCCGTGTCGGCGCTGGAGCCGGTGATCACGGCGAGGGTCCACGCGCTGCTCGCCGACGCCGGGGAAAGTTTCGACCTGATCGGTGAAGTGGCTTATCCCTTGGCCGTACACACGATCGCGGGTCTCCTCGGGGTACAGCCGTCGCGATGGCCGGACTTCGCCCGCTGGACGGAGGCCATCACGTCGTTCTTCGGCACCTTCGCCGCGGACGAGGCCCGCCGGACCGCCTTCCACCAGGCGACGACGGAAATGGGCGACTACTTCCGCGAGGAGTTCGAGCGACCGGCAGGCGTCATCGCGACCCTGATGGCGTCAGGCCTCACCGAGGACGAGCTGATCGACTTCTGCGCGCTGCTGCTGATCAACGGCCACGAGACGACCAAGACCCTGCTCGCGAACGCCGTCCTTTGCCTTGTCTCGCAACCGAAACCGGCCGACCTGCGCCTCGCCGTCGAGGAGGTCCTGCGCTACCTGCCGCCCACCGGCGGAACGGATCGGTTCGTCACCCGGCCCACCACCCTCGGCGGCCACGAACTCCGCCCGGGCCAGCGAGTCGTCGCGATGATCACGGCGGCCAACCGGGACCCCGAGGTCTTCCCCGACCCGCATACCTTCGATCCGGACCGGGCGCCCAACCCTCACCTGTCCTTCGGCCACGGCATCCACTTCTGCCTGGGTGCCCACCTCGCCAGGATGGAGGTCCGCATCGCCCTCGCCGCCCTGTTCGAGCGGTCTTGGCGGATCACGGACCTGGATACCCGGCGGACCCCGGTCGGCATCGACGTCCTGGAAGTCACCCTTGCGGCTCGCCCGCGGGAAGCAGTTCCCGCAGCATGGCCAGCAGTTCCCGCCGGTCCCCGGCACCGAGTTTCCCCCGGATCCGGGCCATGTGATGCTCCACGGTCTTCCCCGAGATGAACAGTTTGCTCCCGGCCTGCTTGTACGTCAGCCCGTCGACGACCAGCCGGGCGACCTCCAGTTCCCGTTCGCTCAACGCGCTCAATCCGGTGGCCGCGACGGGTTCCGGGGCGCGCCCCTGGAACTGCCGGGCCGCTTCGAGCAGCTGGACCATCGCCTTCCGGTCCGAGGTCCGGATCGCCGCCTGCCCGGCCAGCCGGGACGCGTCCCAGCCGAGCCCCAGTTCGTGCAGTTCCGACGCGGCCGCGGTGATCGCTTCGGGATCGAAGGATCCGGTGAGGACCGCGAGCCAGCAGGTCGCGGCGTCGGCGAGTGCCGCCGGATAGCGGCCACAGGGCGCGAAAGCGTTCAGCGCGGCCAGATGTTCGCCTGCCGAAGCATGATCCTCGATCGTGATGGCGGCGTGCAGTTCGTGCCAGCGCAGCGTCGCCGTCCACAATGGAGGGTTGCCGAGCGAGTCGAGCACGGCGTGCGCGCGCTCCAGCTGACCGGCGAGTTTGGCGCTCGCGCCGCCCCGTGCGGCCGCGATCGCGAGTTCTCCCAGCGGCAGCAACGAGTACAGGTCCGGCTGCTGCCGCATCGACGCCTGATACGCGCGGTCCCAGGATCGTTGCAGGCCGGGAATATCGCTCGCCCGGCGCGCCAGACCCAGTTGAAGGGTGGCGGCGAAGAGTTCGTCGCGCGCTTCGAGACCGTCCGGCGGCATCAGGGACTCGGCGGCCGTCTTGAGGTCGCCCGCGGTCATCGCGACCCAGCCGAGCAGCAGCCGGTGCCGTTTCGCGAGCAGGTCGCCGCCGATCCGCCCGGCCACCGCGCGGCTCAGCACCGACTCGGCCAGCGCGAGTTCGCCGGAATGCAGACCCACCAACGCCGCGAGGGCGGCAGGGCTGTCGGGGAGCGGTGCGGGCGCTCCCGCCGATTCCAGCATCGACGCAGCACCCAGCAGGGCCGACAGCGTTTCGGCGCCGCATCCGGACACCGAGCCGGTGATCGCGCGCGCCGTCCGTGAAGCGGCGCCCGCGAACAGGGTCGGGACCTCCGGGGTCTCCAACACGCCACGTGCGGCTTCGAGTTTTCCGGTGCCCAGCAAGGCGATCGCGGCGAACGCCTTCGAGCCGGCCCGGCCAGACCATTGGTATAGCTCGGCGCTGTGCGCCAGTTCACCGCGATGCGCCAGCACCGTCGCGGCCACTTCGGCGCCCGCGGCCCTGGCGTCGGCGGCATCAGGATCGTCAGTACTGCCGAGCATCCCGTCGCCGAGCCGGAGCGCGGTGTCGAGGTCCCCGGCCAGCGCCGCGGCGTGCGCCCAGCCGACGGTGAGCGCCGCGCCGCGCCCACCGGCCTCGGACGCGGCTTCGTAGAACCGCGCCGCGAGTTTCGTGTCGTCGGGCATCGCCTCGCGCGCGGCCGCCTCGAAGGCCGCCGCCGCGCTGGCGCCCGAACTTCCCGTGCCCAGCAGGGATCGGGCGAGGTCGAGCACCGGAAGCCCGTCACGCAGCTGGAGTTCCACCAGCCGTTGCAGCACCGTCAGCCGCCGCCCCGGCGAACCCCAGCCCCGGACGGCTTCGGCGGCGATCGGCAGCAGGACGTCGTCCTCGCCGAGGAGCCCGGTCGCCCTGGCGCCGTCGAAGACCTCGGGCAACCCTTCGCGATCGCGGTTGAGCAGGGCCGCCAGGAGATCGAGGTTCCGGCCCGCACCCGCTTCCGCCGCGATCAGGTAGCGGTGCACGTCGTCGTCCAGCTGTTCCAGCTCACCGCGGAAGTCCGCGAGCCTGCCGGTGACCGCGCGGAGCACGAGCCCAGGCACGCCGCCGGTCCGGGCGTGGACGTCTTCGGCCGTGGCCGCGTCGCCACCGGCGTGCTCGACGAGCCGACGGACATCGTCGACGCCGAAAGCGCCCAAAGCCACTGACCTGCCGAAGGAATCGGCGAGCGCGCGCAGGGTGGTCGTCCGCGCGGCGGGCCGAAAGGCGAGGACGACGGGCGCAGTCGTTTCCTCCGCCAGCGCTTTGATCTTCGCGATCTCGTCGTCACCGAGCTGATCGGCGTCGTCGACCAGCATCGCTTCGACCCCGGCGCCCGCGTAGTGGCGCCCGAGCAGGCCGAGCAGATGGGTCTTCCCGTGCCCTCCGGGGGCGACGACGGTGACCCGCACCGGGAGTTCCGGGGCGGCGGTCACCTCGTCGAGCAGGGGCCGGGCACCCGGATGGATGATGCCGGGCTTGTCGAGCAGTGCGTTCAACAGCGACCTTCGGGGGACGGAGCCGCGGCGCCGGGGGTGGACGGCGCGCACGAGCTCGAGGTGGCGGGAGGGGCTTCGGGACCCTTGTCTGCGGTGGCTTCCCGAGTGGTCAGGGTGAGGAACAGCGTGGTCGCGGCCAGCACCACGACCGCGGCTCCGGCGACGATGGGCTTGCGTCGGCTGAGCAGTTTCGCCGCCCCGGTGCGTTCTGGCAAGGGGAACGGGGTGATGTCGACCGGCGGCCGTTCGGGCCGTTCGGTGAGCTCTTCGAGTGCGTCGACCCGGGGGAGAAGGGTGGTTTCGACGGTTTCCACCGCGGCCAAGGCGTTCGACCGGGGGCCGCCGGGTTGGGGAACGTCGCGTCGCGCGGCGATGTTGGCCGCGCCGGTCGCCACCGTGAGCACCGGGTCGCTCGAAGCGAAGACGGGGCACGGCGTCCGGCCGGAGACCGGCGGCGCCTCGCCGCAGAGCACGATGCCCGCCAGCGCCTGCGGCGGGACCCCGGCGCCGTGCGCGAGTTCGAAGACCTTGCCGACGGCCTCGCCGGGATCGACGCCTTCCACCGTTTTGACCGGTTGCCAGCCGTTGACGCCGGCCGCGGCGATCGTGACCACCGCGCCGTCCGGGCCGAACTCGCAGACGCCGGCGGTGACGTCGCCGCGCGGGGCGAGATACGCGTGCAGTGCGGCGACGGGCGCCGGAACCAGTGCGGCGCGGGGGAATCCGGCTTCGGCCAGCGCCCGGCGCAGCAGGTCACGGCGGTACGAGCCCCAGCCGACCGGATGCGTGAGCACGAGGTGCCGCGGTTTCTCGCCGAAACGCTCGGCGGCCTGATCCACCGCGGCGTCCACGAGGACCGCGCTGAGGGATTCGGGCGGGAACCGCTCACCGCCGACGATCACGGGGACGTCGTCGCCGACCCGCTCGTGGAACCCGGTCAGCAGCCGGGCGGGCGCGGACTGTCCCGCTTCGACGGCGGCGTCCCCGGTGAGCAGGTAGCCGTCGTCGTCGAGGAACACCGCGGACGCCGCCGACGGGCCGCGCGCGCCGAGCCACGACGGCTCGGGCACGCCCCAGCCGTCGCCTTGGTTCACGCAGGTGGCGGCGGTGGTGCGGGTCGAGGCGATATCGATGCCGAGGACGTAGGGCAACGAGCATCCTCCTTCGCTTGACCAAGCCCCTAAGGACCCAATAGGGCCACTCACCTGAATGGCTTGACCCATCCGGGTGAGGGTTGGCATTAAACCCAACCGGATGCGTCTCGGTTAAGCCCCTAACGCCCTAACGATGTCATACCGATCCCCTATTGGCTGAGTGAGAGACGACCAGGAGTGATCCCCGATGTGCCGGGGGTACCGCCTCACTAACTTCGGTGACCTGCGCTCAGCCGTGCCCTCCGGCCGCTGAGCAGGCCCCACCGACCTAGACCCCCAGGAGAGTCCTTTCATGGGTTCCGTCCAGACCCTGCACGACTTCACGCTGAACCTGCTGAACGACACCGCCGCTCGCGCCGCGTTCGCCAACGACCCGCAGCAGATCCTGGCCGAGGCCGGCCTCGGTGACATCAACGCCGCCGACGTGCACGAGGTCGTCCCGCTGGTGCTCGACTTCGTCCCGGTCGGCACCGTCACGGACGCCACCGGAACCGCCGCGGCCACCGCCGACAACCTGGCCGGCTTCGGCGGCGTCACGAACGTCGTCGACGGCACCGACGGCGAGTGCGCCGACGGTGTCCAGGGCGCGATCGACCAGCTCACCGCGCTGACCGCCGGCCTCCCGGTCGCGGTCCCCGGTGTCGACGGCCTCCCCACCCTGCCCTCGGTCCCGAGCCTCCCCGGCGCCGGGCTTCCGGGTGTTCCGGCTCTGCCGGAGCTGGGCGCGCTGCCGGAGCTGGGCGACCTGCCCGCCGTCCCGGCCGTTCCCGCCGTCGGCGACCTGCCGATCGACGTCCCGGGTGTGCCCGCCGTCCCGGCCGTCTCCGACGTGACCGACGTGTCGAACGCCGCCGCCGGCGTGACCGCCCTGGCGCAGAACACCGTCGGCAGCTTCGGCCTGACCGACGACCTTTCGCGTGGCCTCGACGCCGGTTCCGTCGCCCAGGCCGGTGACGTCGCCACCGGCGCCGTCGACACCGCGACCGACCTCGCCCACGCCGTCCCGGCCGTGGACACCGCCGGGCTCCCGGCCGTCGACTCGGTTCCGGCCGTCGGCGACCTGGCAGGCGACCTGCCGCGCGCCGACGGTGTCGCGGGCGGTGCCCCGGACTTCCTGTCGACCGTCGGTGACCTGACCAGCGTCATCGGCCAGACCGGCGTCGCCGACGTCACCACCAAGGTGCACGACGTCGCCAACAACCTGGGCAACGGTGACATCGCCAACAACATCGGCGGCAACCACGGCGACGTGACCGGCAACGTGGCCAACGAGGTCGCCAACGTCGCGAACCACGCGGGCGTCTCCGACGTCCACGACGTGGTCTCCGAGGTCGGCAACAACGTCACCCACAACATCGGCAACATCGGTGACATCCACGTCGGCGATATCGGCTCGGGCAACGACATCCACATCGGCTGAGCTGAATATCTTTCATTTCTTGTCGTGTGCACGGGCCCCGCGATCGCACCAGGTCGCGGGGCCCTCGCGGAATGTTGGCCCATGCCACATTGATTCCGCGCTTGGTTAAGGGAACACTGCATCCCCGTGACAGCCCCCGCCTGGCTCGACGTGCTCAACGAGACCTTGGACGCCTGTGCCGCCCACGGACGCGCCGACCTGGCCGAACGCCTCCGGCGCAGACGGGACCAGCGGACCCCGGGCACCCGGATCGCGGTGGTCGGTTTTCCCAAGCAGGGCAAGGGATACCTGCTGAACGCGCTGCTGAACGCCCCGGTCTGCGCGGTCGGCGACGCGAGCACGCCCGCCGTCCCCACGGAGATCGGGTACGCCGCCGATCCGGCCGCCACACTGGTCGGGCACGGCAGGGAAAGCGTGCCGGTCGGTGAGCTGGCCAAAGAACTCGAGGTCCGGCCGCCCGGCTCACTGCGCCGGGTCGAGGTCGGTCTGCCGCGCGAACTGCTCGGCACGGGACTGGTGCTGGTGGACACCCCGGCGATAGGGGATCCCCGATCGCCGCGCACGGCGGCCACCCTCGACGTCCTCGCCGACGCGCACGCGGTGATCCTCGTCTCCGACGCGACACAGGAACTCCAGCCCGCCGAACTCGCGCTGGCGCGCCACATCCGGACCTGGTGCCCGGCACTGGTGCTGGCGCTGACCAAGATCGACGTCAGCCCGGACTGGCGGGAACTCGCCGCCCGCAGCCGCACCGCGCTTTCCGAGACCGGTGTAGTCGCCGACGTCTTCCCCGTGTCCGCGACGGTGCGCCAGGCCGCCGCGAAGGCCGGTGACACCGTCCTCAACGGACAGTCCGGCTTCCCGGAACTCCTGAACTGGGTGGGAGAACAGGCCGCGCGCCCGATCGAACGCACCCGGGCGCTCGCCGCCGCGGTGAGCGTCCGCGCGGCGGCGGTCGAACTGGTCGAGACGTTGCAGACGCGGCTCGACGCCGTCTCGCGGGACGACGGGATCGACCAGGTCACCCTGCTGCACCAGGCACAACGGCGCACCGAGGAACTGCGGAGGCAGAACGTCCGCTGGCAGAACATGTTGTCGGACGAGATCACCGATCTGGTGTCCGACGCCGAATACGATCTGCGCGAACGGACGCGGCTGATCGTGCGGCACATCGACCGCACCTTCGACGAAGGCGATCCGGTGCAGATCTGGCCGGATTTCCAGACCTGGCTGGAGGACAACCTCGCCGAGGCCGTCGAAACGAACTACAACTGGGTTTCCGACCGGTCGACCTGGATCGCGCACGCGGTCGCCACGAGTTTCGGGCCGCACTACGGTCAGGCGCCCGACCTGCCGCTGACCGGATCCGGGGTGGACTCGATCCCCGAGGTCGGCGCCCCCAAGATCGAGCGGTTCAAGATCGGGCAGAAGCTGTTCACCGGACTGCGCGGTTCCTACGGCGGTGTGCTGATGTTCGGTCTGGTCACCAGTCTCGCCGGGCTGCCGCTGATCAACCCGGTGTCCCTCGGCGCCGGTGTCGCGTTCGCCACCAAGAGCGTGCGCGACGAGGGTGGGATGCGGCTCCAGCGACGCCAGGCGCTGGCTAAGGCAGCGGCACAACGGCACGTCGACGACGTGTTCATCCGGTTCAGCAAGGAGATCAAGGACGAGGTCCGCCAGGTGCAACGGCGCCTGCGCGATCATTTCACCGCGCTGTCGGACCAGCTCGCCGAAGACCTGACCCGCCAACGGGAACTGATCATCGCCGGATCCGCCGAACGCGAGCGGCGCACCCAGCGGGTCAAGAAGGAGATCGACCGGCTCGCCGCCCTGCATCGGAAGGCAGGGGCGCTCGGCAGCGGCGCCGCGCCGCGCCGGGAGCTCTCCGCGTGATCGCCCTGGACGTCCGAGAGCTGCTGAACGAGGCCGCCGCGCAGTACCGGGACCGCCCGCACGCGGTCGCGATGCTGCGGGAATGCCTGGAACGGCTGGAAGAACCGCTGCGGGTCGGCTTCGTCGGCACACCGGGGACCGGGAAGTCCACTTTGGTCTCCGCGCTGTCGGAGTGGCCGACGCGGGCCTTGCGGGAGATCGATCTGTTCGACACCCCGGCGCCCGCCGAACACGTCGACGCGACGGTGCGCCTGGTGCGCCATCTCGAACCCGACGAGCTGGCCGGTACCCGGCAGGTGGGCGGTTCGGTGTTCGCCCGGCAGACCGCGGTGAACACGGTGCTGGTGCTCGGCCGGGCCGACGAGGTCGGCGCCGGCCGGATCGACGCCTTGCTCACCGCGAAACAGCTGGCGCGCCGGGCCTGGCGGGAGGATCCGGACTGCGCGGGATTCCAGGGAGTCATCGCGGTCGCCGGGCAACTCGGTTACGCCGGAAGGGCGTTGCGGGACGACGAGTTCGAGGTGTTGCGTGCCCTGGCGTCGGTCTCCCGTCCGGACCTGGAGCGCCATCTCCTGTCCGTGGATTCCTTTGTGGACGACCCCTTCCCGATCCGGGTCTCGCCGGAGTCGCGGAAACATCTGGTGTCGCGGTTCGGGCTCTACGGCGTCCGGCTGGCGATCACCCTGATCCGCACCGGTTGCGAGAGCAGGCTCAAGCTTTCGGCGGAACTCGTGCACCGCAGCGGTCTCGGCGACCTCAGGGACACGCTCGCCGGATGCTTCGTCGCCAGGGCTGAAGCGCTGAAGGCGCGCACGGCGGTGCTGCGGCTGGAGGGACTGCTCGCCGCCGAACCGCTCCCGCACGGCGACCGGCTGGCCGCTCGCGTGGAGCGGTTCGCCGCCGCCGCGCACGACTTCCGGGAACTGCGGCTCATCGCCGGCATCCGCGGCGGCCGCACGGCGTTGTCCGGGGAGATCGCCGAGGAGGCCGTCCGGTTGCTCGGCGCGCAGGGCCTCGCGCCGACCGAGCGGCTCGGTCTCGAACCCGACGCGGACCCGGCCGAGATCCACGCGGGCGCCGAAAGCGCGCTCGTCCGCTGGCGGCACGAGGCGGAACGGGCCGACGCCGCCCACGCCGAACGCGCCGCCGCACGCGTGATCGTGCGTTCGGTGGAAGGGCTGCTCAGCCTGTTCGTCGGGTGAGGGGGTCAGGCGTTGCCGAGGACCCGGCTCACGGCGATCTCGATGACCACGCGTTCCGGGTTCGGCTTGGGCTGCCGGTAGCGCGCGGCGTAGCGGTTCTCGGCGTCGCGCACCGACTCCGGGTCTTCGCGCAGCACCGCGTGTCCCTCCAAAGTGGACCAGCGCGGTCCGTCGATCTGGCAGGCGGCGACCGGAATGCCCTTTTCGCCCGCTTCCTTGATCATCCTGGCCTTCTTGGACGAGCGGAACGTGATCACGCGGGCGATCCCGGCCTCGAAGTCCACAGTGACCCCGACCGCGACGACATGCGGGGTCCCGTCGGGGCGGACGGTGGTCAGGGTGGCGAGGTGGCGCTCGGTCCAGAAGTCCCGGAAGGACTCGTCGCGCGCACTCAAGTCGATCTTCATGGTGTCAACGCTAGGGCACTGTCACGCAGACGTCATCTGCGGTAATAGTAAGGAAACTTTCTTAACTCTCTTGTTTTTGGCCGATTCGGCTGTCACTCTCGAAACGCGCCGCCGCCACCAACGACGTTTCCGGAGGAGCCATGAGAAAGACCGTTCGGACAGTGCTGGCCGCGGCCGCGCTGACCGCCGGGCTGGTCGCGACGACCGCCCCCGCCACCGCGGCCACCGCTCAAGGAACCCCATACCTGCCGGGCGTTCTGCGCCCGTCGGTGTCGCAGGCGACGCAGGACGCGGCGCTCGCCAAGTACTACGACTTCTGGAAGAAGAACTTCCTGACCACCAAGTGCGGGACTGGCACTTACGCGGTCAAGGCGCCGGACGCCGACCACGCCTTCGTGGCCGAGGGCCAGGGCTACGGGATGACCATCGCGGCCATGATGGGCGACAAGGACTCGCAGGCCCGCACCATCTTCGACGGCATCCTGAAGTTCGTGAAGGCGCACCCGTCGTCGATCGACAAGGACCTGCACGCCGCCGAGCAGAACGAGAGCTGCAAGAGCGTCAACGGCGTCGACTCGGCGACCGACGGCGACCTCGAAATCGCCTACGGCCTGCTCATCGCCGACAAGGTCTGGGGCAGCTCCGGTTCGGTGAACTACAAGTCCGAGGCGCTGCGGATCATCAAGGCGATCAAGCGCAGCGAGGTCAACTCCAGCACCAAGTTCATGCGGCTCGCCGACTGGGCGGACGACGCCGAGTACACCAACAGCTCGCGCTCGTCCGACTGGATGCCGGGCCACCTGCGCGCGTTCGAAAAGGCCACCGGCGACTCGTTCTGGGGACAGGTCCGGACCCGGCAGGAGCAGGCCGTCACCCAGCTCCAGCAGAAGTACTCGCCGAAGACCGGGCTGATCCCGGACTTCGTCGTCAACACCAACTCCACGCCGAAGCCCGCTCCGGACGGCTTCCTCGAGGACCACGACCCGCACTTCGCGTGGAACGCCTGCCGTGACCCGTGGCGGCTTGGCGTCGACGGCATCACCGTGTCGGGCAGCCCGGCGCAGGGTCAGGTGAAGAAGATGAACACCTGGATCCAGCAGACGACCGGCGGCGACCCGGCCAAGATCACCACCGGCTACACGCTGGCGGGCGGCAAGCTCGCGGGCGAGACGGGTCAGCACCCCTGCTTCACCGCGTCGTTCGCCATCGCGGCGATGAACGATTCGGGCAGCCAGGCCTGGCTGGACAAGCTGTGGACCAAGGTCACCACCTGGACGCCGAACGCCACCGACTACTACGGCACCGGCATCACCGTGCAGGTCCTGCTCATCCTGTCGGGGAACTACATCGCGGTCTGACCGCCATCCGGCCGCTTCCCTCGTGAAGGCCCCCTTCCCTCGGTTCAGCCGAGGGAAGGGGGCCTTCACGCGCTCGCCCCGCCCCCTCGCCGCGCTGCGTTTAGTCCTCTGGATGCGGTACTTGCGTGTGCAAGGACCGCACCCAGAGGACTAAACGCGACAAGGCGGACATCCACCGGACAAGATTTCAACTGTCAGTTGACCTCTTCAACAGGCAGTTGTAGCGTCGGCGACCACCCGAGGCACCGTGGAGGACCGTCATGCCGTCGACGCCGCACACCCTGACCCGAACCTGGCGCTTGGCCGTGCTCACCGGCCTGGCCGCGCTCGTCACCGCGGCCTGCGGAGGCGGGCCCGACGGGGCAGGCGGCCAGGAACCCGCGGCCTCCGGGGCGCCGTCCGCGATCCCGGACACGGCCGCACTGATCGAGGCCGTCCAAAAGGACACCGCCGTCGCCGGCACGCTGCCCGCGAAGTACGCGCAGGCCGGGATGCTGCACCTGGCGTCGAACCTGCAGTCCGCGCCCAACAACTTCTACGCCGCCGACGGCAAGACCCCGATCGGCTACGAGGTCGACCTCGCCAAGGCCATCGGCAAGAAGCTGGGCGTCACCGTGCACCACCAGGACATGGCGTTCGGCTCGCTCATCACGAGCCTCCAGTCCGGCCGCGTCGACCTCACGATGGCCGCGATGAACGACACCAAGACCCGCCAGGCGCAGATCGACTTCGTCGACTACTTCTCCTCCGGCATCACGATCATGGTCCGCAAGGGCAATCCCGACCAGATCTCCGGCCCGGACACGCTGTGCGGCAAGAACGTCGCGGTCGTGCAGGGCACGAGCCACCAGAAGTTCGCCGAAGAGCAGAACGGCAAGTGCACGCAGGCGGGCAAGCCCGCGCTGACCGTGACCGCGACCGATTCCGACACCCAGAACCAGAACCAGCTCCGCACCGGCCGGGTCGCCGCCATCCTCAACGACCTGCCCAGTGCGGTCTACATCTCCCGCACCGCCGGCGAGGGCAAGTTCTTCGAGGTCGTCCCGGGCGAGCCGATCAACGGCGGGCCGTACGGGATCGGCGTCAACAAGGAGAACAAGCCGCTCGCCGAGTCGATCCAAAAGGCGTTGCAGTCCCTGATCGTCGACGGCGGCTACGGCAAGATCCTCCAGGCCTGGGGTGTCGAGCAGGGCGCGCTCAAGGAGGCGAAGCTCAATGGCGGAAGTTGAGCGGGCGCCCCTTGAGCCGCTGCCCATCGTCCGGCTGAAGCACTGGGGCCGCTGGGTCAGCGGTGTGATCATCCTGGTGCTGCTGGTCCTGCTCGGGATCGCACTCGGGAACGCGCAGATCCAGTGGGATTCGGTCCCGGAGTTCCTGTGGTACCGGGTGATGGCGGTCGGCCTGCTCAACACCGTGCTGCTCGCGGTGATCGCGCAGGGGTCGGCGATCGTCATCGGCATCGTGATCGCCCTGATGCGCCGCTCGGCGAATCCGGTGGCGCGCTGGTTCGCGGCAGGCTACATCTGGCTGTTCCGCGGGCTTCCGGTGCTGTTGCAGATCCTCATCTGGTACAACCTCGCGCTGGTCTTCGAGTTCATCTCGATCCCGCTGCCGTTCGGCGGCTACCTGCTGCACGAGCAGACCAACGTGCTGATCACCGCGTTCACCGCCGCGCTGCTCGGGCTGGCGCTCAACGAAAGCGCGTACATGGCGGAGATCGTCCGCGCCGGGTTGAACAGTGTCGACAGTGGACAGACCGAAGCGGCGAAGTCGATCGGGATGTCGCCGGGCGCGACGCTGCGCCGGGTGGTGCTGCCGCAGGCGATGCGGGTGATCATCCCGCCGACCGGCAACGACTTCATCAACATGCTCAAGGGGACGTCGATGGCTTCGGTGATCGGGGTGACCGAACTGATCCACGCCGCCAACAACATCTCGTCCAACAACCTGCTGGTGATGGAGACCCTGCTGGCGGCCGCGGTCTGGTACATGGTCGTGGTGACCGTCGCCGGGGTCGGGCAGCACTATCTGGAGCGCGCCTTCGATTCCGAAGACCGGTCGCGGAGCCCGTTCTCCCGCGCCGCCAAGGCCTTGCGCACCGCGCCGCTGGTGAGGAGTGAACGTGGCTGAGGCACTGCTGAAGGCCGTCGGCGTCCGCAAGAGCTACGGCCACACCGAAGTACTGAGCGGGATCGACCTCGAAGTCCACAAAGGACAGGTGGTCTGCCTGCTCGGCCCGTCCGGCGCGGGGAAGAGCACGTTCCTGCGCTGCGTCAACCATCTGGAGACGATCGACGCCGGACAGGTCTGGGTCGACGGCGAACCGATCGGCTTCCGGCTGCGGGGCGGCAAGCTGTACGAGCTGAAGGAACGCGAGGTCGCCCGGCAGCGGCGTGACATCGGCATGGTGTTCCAGCGGTTCAACCTGTTCGGCCACCGGACGGCGTTGCAGAACGTCGTCGAGGGGCCGGTGCGGGTACTCGGTGTCCCCTTGGACGAAGCCCGGGAGCAGGCGCTCGAACTGCTCGACAGGGTCGGCCTCGCGCACCGCGCCGACGCCTATCCGGCGCAGCTCTCGGGCGGGCAGCAGCAGCGGGTCGCGATCGCCCGGTCGCTCGCGATGAAGCCGAAGCTGATGCTGTTCGACGAGCCGACGTCGGCGCTCGACCCGGAACTCGTGGGCGAGGTGCTGGCGGTGATGGGTACGTTGGCCGCGGAGGGGATGACGATGGTCGTGGTGACGCACGAGATGGGGTTCGCGGCCGAGGCCGCGGACGAGGTGGTGTTCATGGCCGACGGCGCGGTCGTCGAGACCGGCCCGCCGGGGGAGATCCTGAGCGATCCGAAGCACGAGCGGACCCAGCAGTTCCTGGCCAGGGTCCTCGCATGACGCGGATCGCCCCGCGGTACCTGCTGCAGTTCGACGAACCGGCCGGGTACCTCGACTTCGCCCGGTTCGGTCCGCCGTCGCACGCCGTGCTCGACACGACGGCGAGCCTGCTCGACGCCTCGACCAAGGCCGGTCCGTCCACTGTGGACGACCTGATGCGGCAGGAGACCCGCGCCAAGGCCGCCGCCGCGCGGCTTTCCGGCAGCGACACCGACCACACGGTGCTGCTTCCGCATACCAGTCTCGGACTGTTCCAGGCCGCGTTCAACGCCCCCAGCGGTGAAGCGCTGGTGTCGGCGGCGGAGTTCCCGGCCAACACCTATCCGTGGGCACGGGCCGAACAGGCGGGACGGCTGACCGTGCGGCGGCTGCCGCTCGGGAACGTCACGGCGGACGCGGTCAAGGCGGCGCTGACGCCGGAGACGTCGCTGGTCAGCGTGAGCGCGGTCGACTTCCGCACCGGGTATCGCGCCGACCTGGCGGCGATCCGCGAGGTGGCAGGGGACAGGCTGCTCGTCGTCGACGGCATCCAGGGCTTCGGCGTGACCGAGGCGCCCTGGGAGGTCGCGGACGTGCTCGTCGTCGGCGGTCAGAAATGGCTTCGGGCGGGCTGGGGCACCGGATTCGCCGTGCTGTCCGACCGCGCGTTGGAGCGGATGGAACCGATCCTGTCCGGCTGGACCGGCGCCCGTGACCCGGGTCTGTTCGACGACGAGATCCATCCGGCCGACGACACCGCGGCCGCGTGGTCGATCTCGAACCTCAGCCCGATCACCTCGGGCGCGTTCGCGGCCGCGTTGGAGCTGGTCGAGGAGGCGGGTGTCGCGGCCATCGCCGGACGGATCACCGAACGCGTAGGCGAACTCGAAGAAGTCGTGAAATCCCTGGGAGGAGAGGTGGTTTCGGCCGTCGAGCGACGGGCCGGGATCCTCGCCTTCACCCTGCCGGGGCACGCCGCCGAACAGGTGGGTTCCGCGCTGGCGGACGCCGGGATCGCCGCGACCGTGCGGCCGGAACACGTCCGGCTGTCCCCGCACGCCTCGACCCCGGCGAGCGCGGCGGAACTGGTGCGCTCGGCGTTGGTTCGCTTGACGAAACCGGCCCGTGTCTTCGAGGTTCCCGCCGTCGCGTCGGCGGCCTCGGGGGACCTGCTCACGGCGCTCGTCCCGGCGGTGCACGCGCTCGCGGCGATGCTGGGGCCGGGCAATGAAGTCCTGCTGCACGATCTGAGCAGGCTGCCGGACTCGATCGTCGCCATCGCGGGCGACCTCACCGGCCGGACGGTCGGCGGGCCGATGACGGATCTCCTGCTGGGCCTTGTCCGTCGCGGCACCACGCAGGACCTGACGAACTACGAGACCCACGGCCCCGACGGGCGCGCGATCCGCTCCTCGACCCTGTTCCTGCGGGACGCCGACGGGGTCGCGATCGGCTGCCTGTGCGTCAACCGGCTGTCCGACGGCGCGCCCAAGGCCAACGGGCACGAACCCGAGACGTTCCCGCCGGACGTCGACAGCCTGCAACGGTTCCTGATCGGGCGCGCGGTGACGAAGGCCGGGATCCCGGTGGACCTGATGAAGAAGCGGCACAAGGCGGCCGTGGTCCGGGAGCTGGACGAGGCCGGGTTCTTCCTCATCAAGGACTCCGTGGACCACCTCGCCGGGGAACTCGACGTCACGCGGTACACGATCTACAACTACCTGAACGAGATCCGGGGCACCTGAACGCTCGTGAGTGGTGAGGACGGTTCTAACCGTCCTCACCACTCACGAGGCTTACCGCAGGAAGGACTCCACGGCGTCCGCCGCCCGGTCGATCCCGCCGTTCCCCCTGGTCTCGGTCTGAACCTCGGCGAGACGCGCTGCCACCTCAGGTGACCCGGCGACCCGCTCGACAGCCGCCCGCAACGTCGACGCCGTCACGTCGGCGGCCGCGAGTTCCTCACCCACGCCCAGTTCCGCCAGCTTCGCCGCGTTGCCGAAACCGTCGGTGGCCAGCGGGATCGCGACGGTCGGCACGCCGTACCACAGCGATTCGGTGCTGCCGCCCATGCCGGCGTGCGTGATGAACGCCGACGCGGCCTCCAGCACCGCGAGCTGCGGGACGAACTGGTGTACCTCGATGTGCCCGGGCAGCGGACCGAGCTCGGTCGCGTCGGTCTGCCCGATCGAGATGACCACGTGCCAGTCGGAGTCGCGGAACCCGTCCACGCACGCGCGGAACAGGTCGAGCTGGTCGGTGAACGCCGTGCCGAGCGACATCAGCAGGACCTTCTTGCCGTTGGCGGGCGGGGTCCAGCTCCGGTCGGCGAGCCGTTCCGGGTCGAGCGCCGGGCCGACGAACCGGACCGACGACGGCACCCGCTCGACGTTGGGCTGCATCGCCCTCGGCAGCAGCGCGAGCACCTGCTCCGGATGGGAGATCCAGTCCCAGGCGTCCGCCTCGATCCCGTTTTCGTTCAGCCACCGGGTGAAAGTGGCGAAGTAGTCCTTTCCGGTCGGCGAGGACCGGATCGAGGTCAGGATCTCCGCCATGTCCTCTTCGTAGCCTTCCCAAGCGACATACGTCGGGGAAAGCTGCACCGCCGGAACGTCGTAGCGCCTGGCGAGCAGCGGCGCCGGAAGCCCACCGATGTCGTACAGCAGCAGGTCCGGGCGGTCGTCGTCGTAGAACCCGGTCAGCACCGGCATCGCCTGGATGCCCTCGTCGAGGAAGACCCGCATCTGCGACGCCGGGTCCTCGGGCCACGCCGACTGGTCGCCGAGCGGGAGGATCGAGGGATGCGGGACGATCTCGGCCCCGGTCGGTTCGATCAGCCCGGTGAGCGGCTCGCCCACGACGTAGCTGACGCGGTGCCCGCGAGCGACCAGCTCACGGATGACCGCCAGCGAGGGGTAGATGTGGCTCGGCGCGGTGCAGCCGATCATGGCGATGTGCTTCTGCATGATGTCCTGTCTGGATCCGTGAAGAGACGTCAGACGGCGCGCAGAAGAAGGGGCCTCCCGATCGCGGGGGCCCTGCGGTCACGCCGTCTCAGGCGGTGCGGATGCGCACGTGATAGATCATGATCCGCACCCTAGCGCGCCCCGCATGGCCTCCCAACCGATTAACCGGCTGCCCGGTTTGCCGCGATCGGGACCCGCCGTTGGTAGGGATCTTCTCGGGAGGGCTTTCGCAGGTCACGCACGTGGATAGGGTTTCGGGGCTTTCACCTTTGGAGGGAAAGGGAGAAACCTTGAGACGTGTTCTCACCACCGCGCTGGCCGTGGCCACGCTCGCCTCGGTCGCGGTGACCGCGCCCGCCGGTGCGGCTGAGGCGGCACAGCCCGCCGAGACGATCACCTGGGGGGCGTGCACCGACCCGGCGTTGATCAGCGCCGGAGCCGAATGCGGCTTCCTGCCGGTCCCGTTGGACTACTCGCGGCCACGCGGCGAGAAGATCCAGCTCGCGCTCAGCCGCGTCAAGCACAAGACGTCCGAAGCGCAGTATCAGGGCGTCATGCTCACGAACCCGGGCGGCCCCGGCGGTTCCGGGCTGCTGCTCGCGACCCGCGGACCGCGCGTGCCGAACCACGCCGGCGACGCCTACGACTGGGTCGGCTTCGACCCGCGCGGCGTCGGCTCCAGCAAGCCCGCGCTTTCGTGCATCCCGAACTACATGGACTACAACCGGCCGAACTACGTGCCGACGACGCGGGAGCTGGAGAAGACCTGGCTTCAGCGCTCGAAGTCCTACGCCGACGCGTGCGCGGAGAAGAACAGCCGCGCGCTGCTCGACAACATCAAGACGACCGACACGGTCAAGGACATGGACGGCATCCGCAGGGCGCTCGGCGCGGAGCAGCTGAACTTCTACGGGTATTCCTACGGCACCTACCTCGGCCAGGTCTACGGGACGCTGTTCCCGCAGCACGTCCGCCGGATGGTCCTCGATTCCACTGTGGACCCCCGCAACGTCTGGTACCAGGCCAACCTGAACCAGGACCTCGCCTACGACGTCAACCTCAACATCTGGTTCGGCTGGGTCGCGTCGCACGACGACGTCTACCACCTCGGCAAGACCCAGGCCGCGGTGAAACAGGTCTTCGACGAACAGCTGAAGAAGCTGGCCGCGGTTCCGGCGGGCGGCTACATCGGCCCGGACGAGTTGCTCGACGTGTTCAATCAGGCCTCCTACTACCAGCTGCGCTGGACGCTGCTCGGTGACGCGCTGGCGAAGTTCGTCAACAAGGGCGACTGGCAGACGATGAAGGGCCTGTTCGAGAGCTTCGGCGGCCGCGGTGACGACAACAGCTACGCCGTCTACCTCGCCGTCCAGTGCACCGACGTGAAGTGGCCGCAGAGCTGGCAGCAGTGGAAGCACGACAACTGGCGGACCTACCAGAAGGCCCCGTACTTCACGTGGCAGAACGCCTGGTTCAACGGGCCCTGCCTGTTCTGGCCCGCGAAGCCCGGCAAGCCGGTCAAGGTCGACGGCAAGAAGGTGCCGAGCGTGCTGATGATCGGCGAGACGCTCGACGCGGCGACGCCGTACGAAGGCAGCCTCGAAGTGCGTAGTCGCTTCCCCGGCGCTCGCCTGATCGGTGAGCCGGGTGGCACGAGCCACGCGATCACCCCGCGCGGCAACGCGTGCGTCGACAACCGGATCGCCGACTATCTGGCGACCGGGGCGCTGCCCGACCGCAAGCCAGGGCGGACGGCCGACGTCGAATGCGCGCCGCTGCCGCTTCCCGTACCTCCGCCCACCCCGCCCGCGGCCGCCGCACTCTCCCGGGTGCCCGCCTAGTCCCCAAGTGCATGAAGGCCCCCTTCCTTGCGCCTAGGTACAGGAAGGGGGCCTTCATGTACCTCCGGGGTTTCCACCGCAGGGGGCTTTGTGTTACAAAGTGCGGAGTGAGCTTTGTTGTTCAGAGTGCTCGAAGGGGGAAAGTCATGGCGGACGCGTTCAGCCTCGAAGGGCTGGTGAAGCGCTTCGGTGACGTCCTGGCCGTCGACGACGTCAGCGTGCGGGTCGCACCGGGGGAGGTGGTGGCGCTGCTCGGACCGAACGGGGCGGGCAAATCCACCACGATCGACATGCTGCTGGGCCTGACCAGGCCGGACGTGGGGCAGGTCCGGGTCGCCGGGGTCAGCGCGGCCGAGGCGATGGACCGGGGGACGGTCGGCGCGATGGCCCAGAACGGGACGTTGCTCAGGGACGCCACGGTCGCCGAACTCGTCGGCCTGTTCGCCTCGCTGCACCGGAACCCGCTGCCGACCCGCGAGGTGCTCAAGCGCGCCGGCGTCGCCGAGTACGCGAACCGCCGCTGCGGGAAGCTCTCCGGCGGGGAGCAGCAGCGAGTGCGGTTCGCGCTCGCGCTGGTCGGCGATCCGGATCTGCTGGTGCTCGACGAACCGACCGCGGCGATGGACGTCGACGGGCGGCGCCGGTTCTGGGCGTCGATGCGGGAGTACACCGAGACGGGCCGGACGGTCGTATTCGCGACGCATTACCTCGCCGAGGCCGAGGACTACGCGGACCGCGTCGTGCTCATGCGGCACGGCCGGGTCGTCGCGGACGGGCCGGTCGGCGAGGTCCGGGCCGCGGTCGCCGGGCGGGTGCTGCGCGCCGTCGTCCCGAATGCCACCCACGACACCGAAGCGGCCCTCGCCGCGCTGCCCGGGGTGTCGCGCGCGGTGCTGCGGGCCGGGCGCGCGGAGTTGAGTTGTGCGGATTCCGACCTCGCCATCCGCGGTCTGCTGCGCGAGTTCCCGGACGCCGCGAACATCGAAATCACCGCCGTGGGGCTGGAAGAAGCCTTCATCGCGCTGACCGCCGACGTAACCGAGGGAGTGTCGCGATGAACCTGAGCTACCTCGCGCTGGAGATCAAGCGCATCGTCCGTAGCCCGCAGTTCGCGCTGTTCACCATCGGCATGCCGCTGGCGATGTTCCTGTTGTTCGGCGGGATCTTCGGCGCCCAGGAGATCGCGCCCGGCATCTCGACCGCGACGGTGACCATGGTGAACATGGCCGCGTACGGCGCCATGACCGCCGCGCTCTTCACCGGTACCCGCGTCGCCACCGAGCGCACCGACGGCTGGCAGCGCACCCTGCGGCTGACGCCGATGCGGGCGCCGGGCTATCTCATGGTCAAGGTGTCGGCGGGTTTGTTCGTCGCGCTGCCCGTGCTGCTGGTGATCTTCGCGGCCGGGATGATCCGCGGTATCCGGCTGGAAACCGGCCAGTGGCTGACGATCTTCGGTTCGCTGTGGCTCGGCGCGCTGCCCTTCGCGGTGCTGGGCCTGATGATCGGGCTGTTCGGCAAGGGCGACACCGTCCAGGCCGTGACCGGCGCGCTGATGCTGCCGCTGGGCATGTTCGGCGGGCTGTGGATCCCGTTGCAGATCCTGCCCGGCTGGATGAACACCGCCGGGCACCTCATGCCGACGTACTGGCTCGGCGAGATCGGCCGCGCGCCGGTGCTCGGCGGTTCGGGGACGCTGATCGCCGTCGGGGTGCTCGCGGCCTGGCTGGTGGTGCCCGCGCTCGTGGTGATGGCGAGGTTCCGGCTTGACACGGCCAGGCTGTGAGCCCGTGTTAGTTTTCCGAGGTGGTGGAGGATGAACGCGACGACGACGCGCGGCCGATGACGCCTGAGGAATCGCTCGCGCTCATCGCCAGTCAGTCGGAGAAGACCCGGCGCGAGATCGGGCCGAATCCCTCCGTGCTGCTCGCCGTCTGGGGTCTGGTGTGGCTGTTCGGTTTCGGGCTCGTCTACGTCTCCGCCCCGCCCACCGCCCTGATGCCGATGTGGGTCGCCGGGGTGATCACCGTCGCCGGGTTCGCCGGCGCGATGGCGTACTCGGCGATCTACGGCATCCGCGCGGGCCGCGGCGTGCGCGGGCCGTCCCGGCTCGTCGGGGCGATGTACGGCTGGAGCTGGATGATCGCGTTCGGCGGGCTGACGGTGGTGAACACCGCGCTGATCCGCCTCGGCCTCGACGCCGACCTGATCCCGTTGCTGTGGTCCGGGACCTCGCTCATGCTGACCGGCCTGATGTACCTCGCGGGCGGGATGCTGTGGCAGAGCAAGCTGCAATACGGCCTCGGCGTGTGGATCATCGCGTGCGGCGCGGCGAGCGTGCTGGCCGGGGGACCGCACAACTTCCTCGTGCTGAGTCTCGCGGGCGGCGGTGGCTTCCTGGTGGCGTCGCTGGTCTTCCTGGTGCGGTCGCGATGAGCGAAGACGGGCTGCCGCAGCTCGATCCGGTGATCCACGCGCAGGCGCGGCTGCGGGTCACCGTGGCGCTGTCGAGCCTGGGGCCGGGGGACCGCATCACCTTCCCGCGGTTGCAGCAGCTGCTGGACATGACGCCGGGCAACCTGTCGACGCATCTGCGCAAACTCGAGGACGCCGGCTACGTCGAGATCACCAAGGCCTTCGAACACCGCACACCGGTGACGCTGGTCGAGCTGACCACCCGAGGCCGGGCCGCGTTCGAGGACTACACGAAGGCCCTGCATCGTCTTCTCGAGGTACCGGGCGATGGGCGGGCATGACCGGTGGGTCATCCACCTCGACATGGACGCGTTCTACGCCTCCTGTGAACAGCTGACCCGGCCGACGCTGGCGAAGCGTCCCGTCCTGGTCGGCGGCGCGGGCCCGCGCGGCGTGGTCGCCGGGGCGAGCTATCAGGCGCGCGAACACGGGATCAAGTCGGCGATGCCGATGTCGCAGGCGCGACGGTTGTTGCCGCCCAACGGGGTCATCCTGCCGCCGCGGTTCAAACTGTACGAACTGCTGAGCACGCGGGTGTTCGAGCTCGTCGCCACGTACGCGCCCGTGCTGGAGCGGATCTCCCTCGACGAGGCCTTCGCGGAACCGCCGTCGCTGGCCGGGGCCTCCTCGGCCGAGGTGAAGGACTTCGGTGCCCGCCTGCGGGAGCACATCCGGTCCGAGATCGGCCTGGTGGCGTCGATCGGGGCGGCGTCGGGCAAGCAGGTCGCGAAGGTCGCCTCGGATCTGGCGAAACCGGACGGGCTGCTCGTCGTCGACCAGGGCACCGAACGCGACTTCCTCGCCCCGCTGCCGACCAGGGTGCTGTGGGGGATCGGGCCGGTGGCGGAAGGGAAACTGCGGGCGATCGGCGTCCGGACGCTGGGCCAGCTGACCGCGCTCTCCGACGCCGACGCGGTGTCCACTTTGGGCAGTGTGGTCGGCCGGGACCTGCGGCGCCTCGCCACCGGCGTCGACGACCGGCCGGTGTCCGACCGTGCGGAACTCAAGCAGGTCAGCGCGGAGACCACCTTCGACCGGGACCTGATCGACCTGCCGAGCCTGCGGCGCGAGGTTCGCGATCTGGCCGTCCACGCGCACCGGCGGCTGATCAACGCCGGCCGGGTCGCGCGGACGGTGGTGGTGAAGCTGCGGCACACCGACTTCAGCACGGTGACGCGGTCGGAGACGATGGCTTCGCCCACCGACGAGTTCGACCAGCTCGCGTCGATGGCGGAACGGCTGCTGATCGACCCGACCGAGTTCGGCGGGGTGCGGCTGGCCGGGGTCGCGCTCTCCGGGCTTTCGGTGCCGCATCAGGATCCGCTGTTCACCCTGTCCGTCCCGGTTCCGGACGTGCCCGTGGTCGAGCGGGCGCCCGCGCCGGCGGTCGCGGTCCCGTCGTCGAGCTGGCGGCCCGGGGACGACGTCGTGCACGAAGAGCACGGGAGCGGCTGGGTGCAGGGCGCCGGGCACGGGCGGGTGACCGTCCGGTTCGAGACGCGGTCCAGCGGGCCGGGCGTGGCCCGGACCTTCCTCCAGGACGACCCGGCCCTCCGGCGAGGTGAACCCGGCGACTGCCTGGCCTGACCTTCGCGTTTCACGTGCCGGACAGCGTTGTGAAAGCCACTTTCGCAACCTTCAACGTTGCGAAAGTGGCTTTCGCGACACCCGAAGCCGGCAAGTGCGAGCAGTCGAGCACTTCACGAGGTCCGGCCTCGTCTCCGCCCGGCTGACGTCCACCCGATCACGCGTGTCGTCCATCCAATCACGCGCGTTCGCCATCTGATCACGTGAGTTCGGCCTTCAAGCACGCGCGTTCGCCGATGCCGCAAGCCGGGCCGACGTGACTGGATGGACGACACGCGTGATCAGACGGACGACACGCGTGATTGAGCGGGGAAACGGAACCTGGAATGGTGTGTACCACTCAAGATGCCGATGAGCGGTACGGCACAACGGTTTCCAGCAGGCACCGGGTCGCCGATTCCGCTCCGTCGGCGTCCTTTCCGAGCACCATCGCCACCACGAGCGAATGCGCCGCGAGCACTTCGTCACCGGGGACCTCTTCGAGCGCCGCGACGACCGGGACGTGCAACTGCGCGATCAAGGGATTGCCGGACGCGCGAAGCAGGGCCGCGTGGAAAGCGCTGTCGGCCGCCCGAAAAGCCTGGAGGTCGACAGCGCCGGTGGCGTCCGCCATCAGCCCGTACGTCGCGACGAGGACCGCGAGTTCGTCCGGGCGACGGTGCCACGCCGCCATTCTCGCCGCCTGCGGTTCGATCGCCAGCCGCAGTTCGTGCAGGTCCGCCAGATGCCGGGAGCGTTCGGGCCCGGCGACCCGCCAGGCGATGACGTCCGGATCGATCGCGTCCCAGTGCTCCGGCGGCCGCGTCCAGGTGCCGACCCGCGGCCGCGCCGTCACCATGCCCTTGGATTCCAGCACCCGCAACGCTTCCCGCACCACCGTGCGCGACGCGGAGAACCTGCGGCCGAGGTCTTCCGGCACGATCGGCTGCCCGGTCCCGAAAGCTCCGGAAGCGATCAGCCTGCCCAGTTCGTCGACGATCCGGGCATGCCGGGTCATACGGGCAGGCCGACCCGGCGTTCCCCGCCGCGGACCTGCTGGAGCACGACGGCGATGACGAGCAGGGACCCGGTCGCCATGTTCTGCCAGAAGGGGTTGACGCCGAGTCCGGACATCCCGTTGTTGAGCACGCCCAGGATGATCACCGCCAGCACGGTGCTGATGATGGAGCCCTTGCCGCCCTTGAGCATCGTGCCGCCGAGCGCGGCGCCGGTGACGGCCAGCAGTTCGAGCCCTTCGGAACCGGACGTCGGCTGCCCGGACCCCGTGCGCGCGGTGATCAGCAGACCTGCGATCGCCGCGACCACGCCGACGAGGGCGTACACGCCGATGATGTAGCGGTTGATGTTGATCCCGGCCAGCCGCGCGGCCGTGTCGTTGCCGCCGATCGCGTAGATGTTGCGGCCGATGTCGGTGTAGCGCAACAGGAAGTGCAGCACCGCAGCGACGATCAGGAACACCCACACCAGCGTCGGCAGCCCGGCGATGGATCCCTTGGCCAGGAAGATGAACAGGTCGTCGGCGCCGGTGTAGCCCTGCGCCTTGCCGTCCGAGATCACCTGCGCGATGCCCTTGTACGTCGCGAGCATCGCCAGCGTCGCGACCACCGGGTTGACCCGGCCGAAGATGATGATCATGCCGTTGACCAGGCCGCACACCACGCCGACGCCGATCGCGGCGAGTGTCCCGACCGCGGAACTCCCGGTCGAGGTGAACACCATCGCCGAAACCACCGACGCGAGTCCGGCCATCGAGCCGACCGAGATGTCGAGCGCGCCGAGGATGATCACCAGGGTCTGCACCAGCGACAGCAGGCCCATGATGGTGATCGCGCTGCCGATCAGCAGCAGGTTGTTGGTACGGAGGAAGTTCTCGTTCAGCGAGCTCATCAGGATCACGAGCGCGATCAGGGTGAGCAGCAGGCTCGAGTTCTGCACGCCGATCGCGGTCAGCACCCGCCGGGCGGGGGAGACCCGCTCGGTCTCCCCGGCGGGAGCCCGTTCTTCGGATTCGGTGCGCGTGGGGGTGCTCACGAGGCGATCTCCTGGTCTTCTTCGACGGCGGGTTCGGTGGCGGGGATGGCCAGGGTCAGCACGGCTTCCTCGGTCGCGTCGTCGCGGTCGAGTTCCCCGGCGACCCGGCCCGCGCGCAGGACGACGATCCGGTCGGCGAGGCTCAGCACCTCGGGCAGATCGGACGAGATCACCAGCAGCGCGATGCCTTCGGCGGCGAGACCGTCGATGATCCGGTAGATCTCGGCCTTCGCGCCGACGTCGACGCCGCGCGTCGGTTCGTCGAGGATCAGCAGTTTCGGCCGCCGCGCGAGCCAGCGCGCGAGGACGGTCTTCTGCTGGTTGCCGCCGGAGAGCTTGCGGACCTCCTGCTCCATCGACGGCGTCCGCACCCGCAGTTCGCGCACGTACTCGGCGACGAGTTCGCGTTCCTTGGCGCGGCGCACCACCCGGAAGCGGCGCAGCCGGTCGAGCACGGCGATGGAGACGTTGTCCCGCACGGACCGCTGCATCAGCAACGCGTCGGTCTTGCGTTCCTCCGGCGCGAACCCGATCCCCGCCTTGACCGCGTCGCCGGGAGTGCGGGCACGCAACGGTTTCCCGTCCAGTTCGACGGTGCCCGAGCGCACCGGCAGGTCGCCGACGATCGCGTGCGCGAGTTCCGAACGACCGGCGCCGACCAGACCGGCGAGACAGACGACCTCGCCCGCGCGGACCTCCAGGGAGATGCCGGTGACGTCGTCGGTGGTGACCTGGTCGAGCCGCAGCACGACCCGGCCGGTCTCCTGGGTGACCCGGCGCTCCAAAGTGGACAGATCGCGGCCGATCATCATGCGCACCAACTGGTTCTCGTCGGTGGCTGTCGCGTCCTCCACGCCGATCAGCCTGCCGTCGCGCAGCACCGCCACCCGGTCCGCGAGCTGGAAGATCTCCTTCATCCGGTGGGAGACGTAGACGACCGCCACGCCGCTGTCGCGCAGCCTCCGGATCAGCGCGAACAGCGCGTCGACCTCGTGCTCGGACAGCGACGACGTCGGCTCGTCGAACGCGATCACCTTCGGCGGGGTCGCGGCGGTGAGCACCCGCAGGATCTCGACCAGCTGCCGCTGCGCGGCGGACAGCCTGCTCCCGAGCGTCTCCGGCCGCAGGACGCCCTCGAACCCATACTCCCGCAACGCTTCCTGTGTCATCCGGTGCAGGGTCCGCCGGTTGACCAGCCGTCCCCGCGCGGGCAGTTCGCCGACGAAGACGTTCTCCGCCACCGAAACGTGCGGGATGATCTCCGGCTCCTGGTAGATCACCCGGATCCCGGCGGCCATCGCGGCCCGCGGGCTGTCGAAGCTCACGGGGGCGCCGTCGATCAGCAGGTGCCCGTCGTCGGGACCGTGGTCGCCGGACAGCACCCGCAGCAGGGTGGACTTCCCGGCGCCGTTCTCGCCCATCAGCGCGAGCACCTCGCCGGGCCGGAAGTCCAGGGTGACGCCGTCGAGCGCCGTCACCCCGGAGAACCGTTTGCTGATCCCTTCGGCGGTCAGCGCCGCCGCGGGTTCGGATGTGGCCATGGAAACGCCTCCACGCGGGATCAGATGCAGTTGACGCCGGCCTGCTTGTAGTTGTCCTTGGTGACGATCTGGGTCTTCGCGATCGTCTCCGGGGGCAGTTCCTTGGAGTTCTTCACCTTGTCCACGAGCAGCTGGATCGCGGTGCGGCCGACCTCGGCGCCGGAGATGAACAGCGCCGACTTGTTGCCGGTGTCCTTGCCCGCGGCCCAGTCCTTGCAGGTCAGGTACGCGCCGAGGCCGACGCCGATGATGTCGTTCGCGGCGACGCCCGAGTTCGCCAGCGCGGTCACCGCACCGGTCTCGTTCTCGTCGTTGCAGCCCCAGACCACCCAGTGCTTGACGCCCGGGTTCGAGCCGATCACCGCGCCGGTGCGGTTCTGCGCGTCCACCGGGGTGTTGTCGGTGCCGACCTCGATCACCGGCACCTGGGCACCAGCGTCTTTGTCGAACGAGGCCTTCGCGGCGGAGACACGGTCCGAGCACACGGTCAGGTCCTGCTTGTAGGCACTGATGATCTTCGTGTCGGCCGCGGTCCATCCCGCCGCCTTGAACAGCTTCGCGGCTTCCTTGCCCACCGAGTCGCCCATCTGCGAGCCGTTGAAGCCCACGAACGGCGACTTCGCCCCGCCGCCGTCCTTGATCACGTCGTCGGAGGCGATGATCGGGATACCGGCGCTCTTGGCCTTGTCGAGCACCTGCGGGCCGATGGCCTGATCCGGGACGACGATCGCGATGCCGTTGGCGCCCTGGGCGAGCGCGGCGTCGAGTTCGGTGATCGCCTTGTTGGCGTCCTGCCCGAGGTTGACGACCTTGAGCTCGACGCCCAGTTCTTTCGCCTTCTCCTGCGCGCCCTGCGCCTGCTCGACGAAGTACTGCTGATCGCCCTGTTTCTGCAGGTAGAAGAGAGTGACCTTGCCGCTCGCGGGGGCCTGCTGCTGCGGCGCGGCGGTCTCCTTCCCGGAGGAGCAGCCGGTCAATACGAGACCGGCAATCAAACAAGAACCAACAATGCGCCAGGGCAGGGACCTGTGCGAAGCTGTGGACATCGAATGCTCCCAGGACGAAGCGGAAGAGTGTGACTCGTATTACTAAACACTCTTCCGGGTGACGTCAAGGCGCGATTGAGTCACGGAAGGCGGCTGTGGTCGTACAAATCCCACGTAGGAACCGGGTATCTCGGCGAGTAGTCATGGGGAACTTGTCCGATGTTTGTCCGATCGTTCTTGTTGACTTTGGTTGAGTGTCGTACCCATTCGGCGTAAGGCAGGATGAAAGGGACTTGTCACCCGATCGAGGGAACCGATGTTCAGCTCCCGCGTCAGTCAGACCAGCGTTCGTCAAAGCGCCGCTCTCCTCAGCGCCGCCTTGCTGCTCGCCGCGTGCAGCTCCACCCCTGAGCCGCAGCAGCCTCCCGCCGCCTCCGAGCCGCAGACGCAAGCGAGCCAGGCGCCGGACGGGTCTTTCACCGTGGTCGCCACCGGTGACGTGCTGATCCACCCCGCCCTGACCGACCAGGCCAAGGAGGACGGCAAGGGCGAGATCGACTACCGGCCGCTGCTGGCCGGGATCAAACCGCTGATCTCCGGGGCCGACCTCGGCATCTGCCATCTCGAAACCCCGCTCGCGCCGAAGGGCGGGCCGTACAGCGGCTATCCGTCGTTCAGCGCGCCGCCCGAGATCGTCGACGCGCTCAAGGACACCGGGTACGACAACTGCTCGACGGCGTCCAACCACACGATCGACCAGGGCGTGGAGGGCGCGACGCGGACACTCGACAAACTCGACGAAGCGGGGATCAAGCACACCGGCTCGGCGCGTTCGGCCGAGGAGGCGAAGAAGCCGCTGATCGTCGACGTCAAGGGCGTCAAGGTCGCCCAGATCTCCTTCGCCTACGGGTTCAACGGGATCAAGGTGCCCGCGGGGAAACCCTGGCTGGTCAACCAGATCGACGCCGAAGACGTGATCGCCCAGGCCAAGGCCGCGCGGAAGGCGGGCGCCCAGGTCGTCGTCGCGAGCCTGCACTGGGGCACCGAGTACCAGCACGACGCGACCGCAGAACAGCGCTCACTGGCGAAGAAACTCCTCGGCGACGACTCGATCGACCTCATCATCGGCCACCACGCGCACGTCGTTCAGCCCTTCGAACAGATCAACGGCAAGTGGGTCGCCTACGGCCTCGGCAACAGCGTCGCCCGGCATTCGGAGCCGAAGGGCTCGACCGAACAGGGCGCGGCCGCGCGGTTCCGGTTCGTGCGCGACGGCGAACGCTGGAAGGTCGACAAGGCCGAGTACGTCCCGACCCTGGTCCAGCTCGGACCGCCGATCCGGTTGCTCGACCTGACCGCCGGGCAGAGCGGGGACGCCGGCGCGGAAGCGCTCAAGGCCACCGACGAAGTCGTCCTCAGCCGGGGAGCCGGTGATCAGGGGCTGACCCGCCCCGGGCGCTGATCCCTGGGTCGACAGCGGTGGGCCGGGCCGCTTCGACCGGCCCACCCCTGCCTTTCCGCGCCCGGTCTTCAATAACGTCGTCGCACCACCAGTTTCGCGAGGGCCGCGAGCTCGGCGCCTGGGCGGGGCACCGGGTTCGAGACGGCGAGATGGTGCAGCGCGCCGGTCAGGAGCGCGTCGGCCTGCTCCTGGCTCCATGACCGGCCGCCCGCCCGTTCCACCAGCTCCGCCGCGTGGGGCAACTCCGTGGCGTCGAGGTTTTCCTTGCGGTACAAGGCGTCCAGCTCTCGCCCGGCTTCGGTCCCGGAGTGGAGCGCGGCCACCACCGGCAGGGACTTCTTCCGGTTGGAAAGATCCGAGTGGACCGGTTTCCCGGTCACCTCCGGATCGCCCCAGATCCCGAGGAGATCGTCGATGTGCTGGAACGCCAGCCCGAGTGCCCTCCCGTACTCGGTCAGCCGGTCGATCTGATCCTGCCTCCCTTCCCCGGCGAGTGCCCCGAGCGTGCAGGACGCCCCGAGCAACGCGCCGGTCTTCCCCTCGGCCATGCGTACGCATTCGGCGGTGTCGACGTCACCGCGTTCCTCGAACTTCAGGTCGGCGCTCTGTCCTTCCAGGAGATCGATCACGGCGGTGCTCAGCACCCGCAGCGCGGTCTGCCCGAACGGCGCCAGCACCTCGAAGGCCCGGCACAGCAGGGCGTCCCCGGCGAGGATCGCGGCGCCCGTGCCGAAGATCGTCCAGGCCGTCGGGCGGTGCCGTCGCGTGGTGTCGGCGTCCATTACGTCGTCGTGCAGCAGTGAGAAGTTGTGCACCAGTTCGACCGCGACCCCCACCGGGACGGCGACCTCGGCGTCCCCGCCGACCGCTTGCGCCGACAACAGCGCTAGCGCGGGCCGCAAGGCCTTCCCACCGTCCGAAGTGGAGGGCCTGCCGCGTTCGTCCCACCAGCCGAAGTGGTAGCCGGCGATGAGCCGCATCGATTCGGGCAGTCCGTCGACGGCTTCGCGCAGCGCAGGGTCGAGCAGATTCCGGCTCCAGGTCAGGACTTCGGCGGCGGGCCGGGTACCGGTTCGGGTGTCGATGGTCGTCAACGGACTCCCTTTCAGTCTCGTAGTCGACGGTTTGCTCAACCGGCCGGTGGCCCGGTGAACTGCTGTTCTCACAATTCGCGGATACCCATTCGAGTGGGGTGAGTGCAAAGTCAACATAGCAAGCGGTAATGCCCGGACAAACAACTCGATCGGGTCACAGGGGAGGTTCACCTGTTTGCCGGATTGGACCGGACGCGGTGGCTACCGGCGGCCGTTCGGGCTACAAAACTGCTCGAAAAGTCGGTATCGACGGGTATCGGTGACGTCTTGTGGCCGGTTCTCACTCGGTCGTGAAGCGGTGCTCTCCGACCGGTGACGGGACTTTCCGGCGCGTGGCGGAATTCGTTTCGCGATATGAGAAATTGGGCCGAGCCGGTGATGATCGACAAGGGTTGTTCCACCGCAGGAATGAATTGATTCACTCGCTCTTTTCCGTGTGCCGAAGCGTGAACTAGTTTCAGCAGTCATCGCACGGAGGGAGTCGAATGGGTATTTACCTGACCGGCATCGCCTGGGTCGTCGGCGCGGCGGCACTCGCGGGATTCGTCGGCTACCTCGTCCGCAAGTTCGGCTGGGACGAAGGGCGGCCGGACAACAACGACGCCGCCGGCCAGGTGTTCACCATCGTCGGCGGGCTGCACGCCGTCCTCGTCGCGTTCATCCTGATCTCCCTGTTCGACTCCGCGAGCGCGGCGCGCGAAGGCTCGTACCACGAGGCGGACAGCCTGGTCGCCGCCGTCTGGGCCGCCGATTCCCTGGGAGACGGGGTCAAGGCCGAGGTCCGGAAGCTGAGCGCGGACTACATCTCCACGGTCGAGAAGAAGGAGTGGCCGCAGATGGCGGGCGGCCGGGACTTCGTCTCCGACGCCGGCTGGACGCAGCTCGACCAGTTGCGCAAGGCGGTCGACAAGGCCCCTTCGGACGACGACTGGTTCCGCGAACGCAAGACCGAGGCGTCCACCCAGCTCTGGCAGGTCTACGAAGCCCGGCAGGCCCGGCTCAACGCGGTCGAGGGCGGCAAGGTCGGCGGTGTCGTCTGGTTCGCGCTCATCCTCGGCAGCCTCATCTCGGTCCTGCTGCCCAACCTGTTCGGTGGCACCCGGCTGGCCGCGCATCTGGTGATCGTGTCCACCCTGGCCGGGACGGTCACGCTGCTGTTGTTCGCCATCTACCAGCTGCAGAACCCGTTCGGCGGCGGAGTGCGGATCCCGCCCGACGCGTTCACCGCCGCGCTGACAAGGCTCACCTGAACCGGTGAGCACTGTGGACGGGGTGACGCGGGCGGCGGCGACGGCGGCCGTCGCCGGGCTGGTCGGCGCGTCGGCGCTGCTGGCCCCGATGACCGCGCGAGCCGCCGAGTCCTGCCTGGTGGTGCAGGCGGAGACCGGTTCGTACGGGAAGTCGAAGCTGCGGTGGCTCGACGTCGGCTCGGGGACCACTTCGCGGGTCACCGAACCGGGGTACCGGCTCAACGCGCTCGGCTACTCCGCGACGCGGGATCTGGTCTTCGGTGTCGCCGAAGGTCTCAGCCGCGGCGCGCACGCGGTGACGATCGACCGCGACGGGCGCACCCAGGACCTCGGCCCGATCACCCGCGCCGGGAACCGGCTGCCGGTGTGGAGCCCCGTCGCCGGGGTGACCGCGGGCGCGATCGGCGGGAATTCCTGGTACCTGCTGAGGAACGGCACGCTATACACAGTGGACCTGACGCCGGGGGAGCGGTACCTGCGGGTGATCAAGACGGTGTTCCTGCGGCCGATCACGCTCGCCCACGACGTCAACGATTTCGCCTACCACAACGGACTGCTCTACGGCGTTTCCACGACCTGGCGCGGAAAAGGCGCCGTGATCACCATCGACCCGGCGTCCGGAAAGGTCCGTGAGGCCGAAGACGCCCGGTTCCCGCCCGCCGACATCTACGGCTCAGTCGTGCTGGCCCGCGACGGTGCCCTGTACGCCATGGCGAACCGGATCGGCGGGCGCAGCGTGCTGTACCGGCTGGATCGCGGTGGGCAGGTGACGCAGGTGCTTTCGGGTCCGCCGCTGGCGGGTTCGGACGCCGCGGGCTGTCTCACCGCGCCTCCCGAACCGCCGAAACCGGAACCACCCAAGCCGACCCCGATACCCACCCCGACTCCGACGCCTACTTCGTCTCCCAGTCCCACCCCGACGCCCACGCCTACCCCGACTCAGACGCCGACCCTGTCGCCCAGCTCGACGCCGTCGCCTAAGCCGAGTCCCACCCCGACGTCCTCCCCGAGTCCGACATCGACACCGCCGTCACCGACGCCTTCGCCTTCGCCCAAGGTGGTTCCACCGCCCGCGCCGATACCGGCGAAGCCGTCTCGCGGGGCCGCGCCCAAGGAGCGGAAGGCTTCGGCGCAGTCCGACCCGCACGCCCGTACGAAGGAGAAGCGGCGGTGGGGGTTGACCGCGCTGGTGCTGATCCTCGGCGGGGGAGCGGCGGCGGGTGCCGTCCGGCGGGCCCGGTGAGTCAGTACTTGAACTGGTCGACGTTCTCGCGCGTGATCAGCAGCGGGTCGCCCAGCAGCACGGTCTTCTTGTCGTCCTCGTACTTGATCGCCGGGAGTTCGAGGTTGACCTTGTTCGACGGGGTGAGCCGCTTGCCTTCGGCGATCTGCTTGCCGGCCCAGGCGGTGAGATAGCCGAGCGATTCGACGTTCCACAGCACCGAAAGCGACGAGGAACCGTCCAGGAGGTACGGCTTGATCGCCTGCGGCGTCCCGACGCCGACGGTGAAGACGCGGCCGATCTTCTGCTGGGACCGGACCGCCTCGGCGACCCCGGGCGCGGACGTCGTGCACTCGCCGACCAGGCCGGTGAGGTCCGGGTACTTCGTCATCAGGCCCTTGGCCAGGCTGGTGGCGTTCTCCTTGTCCTCGCCGGCGTAGACCGTCTCGACGAGCTGCGCCTGGGGATACTCCATGGCGGTATACGCGCGCTGGACGGCGATCCAGGCGTTGAGGTTCTCGGCGGTCTCGCCGCAGGAGACGATCGCGTACTTGCCCGCGCCGCCCATCTTCTTCATCAGGGCGTCGGTGAGCGCCTTGCCGATGCCGTCCGGGGTCGCCTGGTTGACGAAGAGTTCGCGATCGGTGCCGGGCGCGTCGGTGTCCGAAGTGATCACATGGACACCCTTGGCCCGGGCGTCGGTGATCGCCGGCGCGATCGCCCTCGGATCGTTCGGCGCGATCGCGATGACGTCGACCCGCTGGTCGACGAGGCCTCGCACGATGGAGACCTGGGCCGCGGGGTCCACCGTGGCGGGTCCGGTCGAGCTCCACTCGACACCGAGCTGCTTGGCCGCGGCGTTCCCGCCGGCGTTCATCGCCTCGAAGTACGGGATGCCCGCGACCTTCGGCACGAACGCGATCCGGATCGGCTTCGCCGCCATCCCCGCGGGTTCTTCACCGCCGCAGCCGGTCAGCCCGAACACCATGCCCAAAGCGAGCACAGTGCCCACGACGAGCGTCTTCGTCGGCCCTCGCATCTCCACCCCAAAGTCACGGAACTACCTGAAAAACAGCCGATCGGTCTGCGCGCGGTGGAGACCTCCGGCGAAACTAAGGTCTTCGGTTACCCCGGTCAACCGGATGAGCGCAAAGGGTTACGGAAGTGAGTTCATCGACCTGGGCCGATTACCGACCCGGCCATCGGGGGTGACGCTGAGCGATCGGGAGACGGGGATCACCGCGCGGCATATACGGGTGGGGGGTATATTTCCCCGCATGAACGAGACACGGCACGGAGCAAGCTGGTCGATGGCGGCGTCGGCGACCCTGCACTGCCTCACCGGCTGTGCGATCGGTGAGGTCCTCGGCATGGTGATCGGCACGGCGCTCGGCCTGCACAACGCGGGGACGATCGTGCTTTCGGTCGCGCTCGCCTTCGTCTTCGGTTACGCGCTGACCATGCGCGGCGTGCTGAAGTCGGGCCTCGCGTTCGGCGCCGCGCTCAAGGTGGCGCTGGCCGCCGACACTGTGTCGATCGCGGTCATGGAGATCGTCGACAACGGGGTCATGGTCGTGGTGCCGGGCGCCATGGACGCCGGGCTCGGGAGCTTCCTCTTCTGGGGCGCGCTGGCGTTCTCGCTGGCCGTCGCGTTCGTACTGACGGTGCCGGTGAACAAGTGGATGATCGGGCGCGGCCTGGGCCACGCGAAAGTCCACGCGCACCACGGCGGCCACGCGCACTGAGCCGGGGTGGGGCTAGCAAGGTTCCCAATGTCGCATTTGGGTCGCTCAGCGACCCAAATGCGACATTGGGAACCTCTGAGAGGGACCGGAGTCGGTACGTGGGGCGAGTGAGCGACCACGCCGTCTCCTGCCTCGCAAGTAGTCACCTGGTTGCGATCCTTGATCAGGTGGCGAGAGCAGTGTTGTGAAAGTGGCTTTCACAACCCGCCCGTGAGGCCGCGGCCTGGGTCATGCGCGTTGAGCCGGGCTGCCCCGAGCGCCACGCCCGGGACGCTCAACGTCTCAAGCGTGGCGCTCGGGGCGCGCTCGCGAGCGGGAGTCAGCCGGTCGAGAGGTCGATCGCCTTGTCGATCTCCTTCGGCATCAGCACCCGCAGGATTCCCTCGAGCAGGTAGTAGTCGCCGTAGGGCAGCGAAACTTCGACGCCGTCCTCGGCGGGACGGTTGCGCGTGCCCCGTGCCACGATCGCCTCGGCGCGAGTGGACTTCGTGGTCAGACAGGTGTCGCACAGCGCGGTGAGAATCCGGATCGCCGCCTCGCGGTACTGCGGCCGGTTCGCGACCTTCGCCAGGTCGAGCAGTCCGCACGCCATCACGGCGCCGGCGGAAGAGTCCTTGATGTCGTGCGGTGCCTGCGGCGCGAGGTAGTCCCACACCGGGACGTTGTCCGGTGTCAGCGCGCGGAGCGCGAAGTCGGCCAGGTGCTGCGCGGTCCGCAGGAACAGCGGGTCGCCGGAGCGCCGGTACATCGTGGTGAAACCGTAGATCGCCCAGGCCTGACCACGCGACCAGCACGACGTCGGGCTGTAGCCCTGCACGGAGTTCGGGCCGATCTCGGCGCCCGTGTCCGGGTCGAAGTCGAACACGTGCGGGGTCGAACCGTCCGGGCGCACGAAGACCCGTTCGGTGGTCTTCGCGTGCGTGACGGCGATGTCGAGGTACTTCCGGTCACCGGTCTGCTTACTCGCGAAGGTCAGCAGGTCCAGGTTCATCATCGTGTCGACGATGACCCGCCCGGCGTTGCCCGGCGTGCCGAGCGCGCCCCACGCCCGGATGAACTTGCCTTTTTCGTTGTACCGCTGGATGAGCGACGCGGCGGCGGTGAGCGCGCCCGTGCGCCATTTGTCGTCGCCGGTGAGCCGCCAGCCGGTCACCCAGGACGGGTAGAACAGGAATCCGAGATCGTGATCGCTCGTCTCGTGCTGACGCGGCGCGAGCTTTTCCGCGGACGCCTCCGCGAGGGTCCGGAATCGCGGATCGCCGCTGTAGATCGAGGCGAGCCACAAGGTCCCCGGCCAGAATCCGCCGATCCAGCCGCCTTTCGCGGAATAGGTCCATTTCTCGAACCGGGTGATCTCCGGAAAGGACGTCACACCGGGCGCGACGGCTCGTAGCTTGGTCACCGCGTAGTCGGCCGCCCGGCGGAAAGTCCTTAGCCCGTCGGCTTCTTCCGTCGCCGTGGTGGTCGCGTCGGCGGCCGGGGTGATCGCCGTCGCCGCGACGGCGGCACCGGCAGCGGTGGTCAACAGAGTTCGCCGGGAAACGCTCACAATGCCCGCCATTCGTCAGTGGGAAATGCGTCACGGGAGTTTCGCACGACGATTACGCGCTTGTGAAGACCATTCATGGTTGTGAATAAAAGCGCCGTTCAGTGGGACATTTAGGGGGTGAGGCGAACCTGTCATGCCAGCTCGCTGGCGTGCCGGCTTCGGATGGTGCGAAAACCACTTTCGCAACGTTGAAGGTTGCGAAAGTGGCTTTCGCAACGCCGCTGACTCACCAGGGGTCGAGCCGGACCAAGCGGTCGTGAGCGGTAAGTCGCGTTGAGGAGGAAGCCGAACACGACACGCCATTTTGCCTTCCCCTGAAAGGGCGAAGGCCCGGC
This sequence comes from Amycolatopsis azurea DSM 43854, assembly GCF_001995215.1. GTDB lineage: Bacteria > Actinomycetota > Actinomycetes > Mycobacteriales > Pseudonocardiaceae > Amycolatopsis > Amycolatopsis azurea. The sequence continues at coordinate 22,708 of NZ_MUXN01000025.1, read as the reverse complement.
GTTATGGGGTACGCCGGGCCTTCGCGATCAGGGGGTGGTGACTAGCACTTGGGCGCCACCGGCAGATCCGATCCGGTCTGCAGGTAGGTGTCGGAGATGTAGTGTCCCGGGCCGATCCGGTCCCAGATGTTGCTGGTGCCGAACTTGCCGGTGACGGTGTCACCCTCGACGTAGCATTCGATGTTGACCTTCGCGTAGTTCGCCGCGAGGCCCTTGATCGCCGCGCTGGTGCTCGCCGACGCCCGGACGTTCATCGGGTCGCCCGCGGTGCTGACCACGCCGGTCGGGCCGGAGCCGGTCCACAGGTAGGAGACGTTGACCCAGCCGTTGTCGGTCATCTTCAGGCCGTCCCAGAAGGTGCCGTCCGCGAGGTCGATGCCCGCCGGGTTCGCGGGCTTGCGGCCGAACTCGTCCTTGCCGCCGTTGTAGCCGTCCTGGTACGCGGCCTGCGCCTCGGGCTTGCCCTGCGGCAGGTTCTTCCACATCTGACGGGTGGCCGACGGGTTCCAGTAGTCGTCCTTGGTGTTCCACGGGCCGACGTCCCACACCGGCGCGTACTCGCAGCGGCTGTTGTCGGTGCGGCAGATCCGCACGGTGTAGTTGCCGGTGTTCTTCGGCGCGAGACCGCGGCCCGAGGGCAGGGCGACGAAGTGGTCGCGGGACTTGATCACGTGCCCGTTGGCGGTGGTGCCGCCGACGAGACCCTCACGGGTGCCGAAGACCTTGTAGGTCAGCGGGGCGGCGGCCGCGCCGATCGCGTTCGCCTGCGGGCCGAGCTCACCCTGGAGGGTGACGTCGCTGACCTTCGCGGTCACGCCGTCGGTCAGGGTGCGGAGTCCGATGCGGACCTGGACGGTGGAGACCGAAGTGGACAGCTGGGCGGCGCCGGCCTCGGCGGGCGTCCACTCCGTCCAGTCGTTGGAGTTGAGCTTGCCTCGGACGTCGACCTCGACCTCGGTGCCCTTCGGCGCGTCGGCGGTCACCTGGGCGGTGACGCGGTTGACCGGCTTCCCGAGCTTCTGCTCGGCCAGCAGCAGGTAACCCTGGCTGCCGATGGAGTCGGGTTTTCTGTGCCAGGCGGAGTTTTCCAGGCTGAGCACGCCGCCGTCGCTGCGGACGTTGACGTCGTCGCCGTCCACAGTGGACAGATCGGCGCGCCAGCTTCCTTCGGGCGCCGCGTTCGCGGGGCTGGCGGCCAGCGCGGTGACCGCCCCCATGGCCAGCACGGCCGCCATCACACGGCGGGCCTTCACGGTCCGGACCATTCCGGTCTCCCTTCGAGCACTCTCGGTTGCTACGAAGGAGCTTCGCCGGGACCTGTACACGATCGATACAAACGCAAGTCGGCACCTGGTTGCGGTGGGTGAACCGCAATCAGGTGCCGACTTGCGAAAAGGTCAGGCGCTCGCGGAGTCGTCGTAGGACGCCTCGGCGGACTCCTGCAGGCGCGAGGCGAGCGCGGATTCCTGTGGCCGCGCGGAAAGCTCCCGCCACAACGCCAACGCGCGTTCCGAGTACGTCCGCGATCGCTCGGGCTGGCTCAGCGCTTCGTGCAGTTCCCCGAGCAACTGCGACACTTCCGCCTCGGAGCGGCGGTCCCCGTTGCGCCGATGCACGCTCAGCGAATTGACCAGCAGCAGCTGCGCGTGGGCGAGGTCGCCGCTGTGCAGATACAGCTCGCCCAGGTTCTGGTTCGCGTAGCCGACGCAGTGGTCGTCGCCGAGTTCGTTGAAGATCGCGATGGCGCGGTCGACCCGTTCCCGCGCGCCCGCGAGATTGCCCTGATGCTGGCGCAGCATCGCGAGCCGCTTCAACGCGTGCGCCTCACGATGCCGGTCACCGATGCGCGCGGACTGTTCGAGCGCCTCGGTGAACCAGCGTTCCGCTTCGGGGAACCGGCGCCGCGCCAGCCACACCGCGCCGATCGCGATCCGCGAAACGGCCTCGCCGTGCGGATCCCCGGCCGCCGAGAACTGGTCGAGCGCCTCGTGACAGTGCTCCAGCGCGACGGTGTCCTCGCCCTTGATCCGCAGCACGGTCCCGAGCCCGGCGAGCGCGATCGCCGCTCCCCGCGCCTCGCCGACCTTGTCGAACAGCAGCTGCGACTGCTCGAACGCGATCAGGGCCTCGGCGTAACTGTCCTGGTACAGCTGGACCTGGCCGAGGTTGCGCTGGATGATCGCCTCCCCGCGGAGCTCGCCGGACCGGCGGGCGGCGGCCAGCGCGACCGCGTGCGTGTGCAGCCAATCGTCCTGGTGGCCGCGCTGGTCGAAGTACGGCGCCAGCGCGGCGGCGAGGCGCCAGGCCAGCCCGTCGAAGCCGAGGTCGGCGGCCAGCGAGATGGCGGCGACGCAGGTGTGCCGCTCGGCGGCGAACCACGCGGCCGGATCCTCGATCAGCTGCCCGGCCCCCGGCGGGAGCGCGGGCTGGACGACCGTGTCGTCGCGGTAGAGCCCGAAGAAGTGGATCGGCAGCCGGTCCGCGGCCTCGAGCGCGAGCGCCAGATAGCCCTCCAGCACCCGCTTCGTCGCGTCGTGCGCCTTCGCCGGGATGTCGTGCGTACGCAGTTCGGCGGCGTAACACCGCAGCAGGTCGTGCAGGCGATAACGAGGCTCGCCGGTACCGTCCGAGCCGCAGAGCTCGACCAGATGGGCGTCGACCAGCACGTCGAGGACGTCGTCCGCGTGCGCGCGGCCGAGCAGCGCCGCGACCACCCAGGCGGGGAACTGGACCGAACCGAGCCCGCCGAGGCCGCGGAACGCGCTCGCCGCCGACATCGGCAGGAGGTCGTAGCTGAGCGTGACACTGGCCCGGACGGCCAGATCACCGACGCGGAGTTCGTCGAGTCTTCGTCTTTCGTCCCGCAGTCGGTCGGCCAGCACGCGCAGCGTCCAGCCCGGCCGATGGGTCAGTTTCGCCCCGGCGACCCGGATCGCCAGCGGCAGATACCCGCAGTGACGCAGGATCGCGGTCGCGGACTCCGGCTCCAGGGCGACCCGTTCGGTGCCGACGATGCCTTCGAGCAGCTTCGCGGCTTCGGCCTCGGTCAGGAGGTCGACGTCGACCGGGGTGGCCCCGGCCAGATCCGGCATCCGCACCCGGCTGGTGATCAGCACCGCGCAGGCGCCCGCGCCGGGCAGGAGCGGCCGGACCTGCGCCGCGCTGCCGGCGTCGTCGAGGACGACGCACATCCGCAAGGTCGCCAGCCGGGACCGCAGCAGCGCCGCGCGTTCGGGAAGATCACGCGGCAGTCCCGCGTCGGGCACCCCCAACGCGCGGAGCAACTCGGCGAGCACGGTCATCGGAGGCCGGGGTGAGGACGACGTCCCGGCGAGATCGACGTGCAGCTGACCGTCCGGGAAGTCCTCCCGGACCGCGTGCGCGACCCGGATCGCGACCGACGACTTGCCGATCCCCGGGGCTCCCGAAAGCACCGCTATCGCGGGTTTCCCCTGCTCACGACGATTGCGGAAGAGGTCGACGAGTTCGCCGACCACCTCGTCGCGGCCGGTGAAGTCCGGCAGGTCCAGCGGCAGCTGGCAGACCGGCGCGGACGGCCGGGCGAGGGTCATGGCGACGGCTTCCGCGGTCGTCGAGGGAGCCAGGACCAGGGAGGCCCGAAGCTCCCGCAGCCGCGGCCCGGGTTCGGTGCCGAGTTCTTCGGCCAGCACCTTCTCCGCCGTTTCGTAGGCCTCGATCGCGTCGGCCGTGCGGCCGTCGGCCCGTAACGCGACGATCAGCTGCTGCCAGAGTTCCTCGCGCAGTGGATGTTCGGTGACCAGGCCGCGCAGTTCGGCGACGGCTTCGGCGGTGCGACCGAGTTCGATCCTCGCCCGCAGCCGCTGTTCCTGGACCGCGAGCCGCAATTCCGTCAGCCGGGCCACCGTCGCGCCCCAGCCGTGGTCGTGGGGGAGCCCTTCGAGGACTTCCCCGCGCCACAGCGCTTCGGCTTGGTCCAGCAGGTCGAGGGCGGATTCGGCTTCCCCGTGGCCGAGCGCGTCCTGGGCGCGCGCGGCCAATTCGCCGAACCTGATGTGGTCGATCTCCCCAGGGGTGGTCTTGAGGATGTAGCCGGATGCCCGGCTGCCGATGCGTTCCCCCAGCTCGGGATCGTGATCGGCGAGACGTTTGCGGAGTGAATGGACGTAGGTGCGGATGTTCGCCGCCGCGGAACGGGGAGCCGAGGAGGGCCACAGGACCTCGATCAGCAGTTCCGTGGAGACGACGACGTTGGGTTGAAGCAGGAGAGCGGCGAGCAGAAGACGGGGTTTGGGACCGCCGAGCGGCACCACCTGCCCGTCCACCGCCACTTCGAGCGGACCGAGAACGCGAAACCCGAGAATAGTCACCTAAACCGCCAATACGGCAGGAGCCCCATATCTGCCGATAATATTGCCGTCCCGCCATGGTTGGCTAGATCCATTCGCATGCATGTGCAGACAGCCGGTCGGCGTTTGTACGTGATGTGTACGACGCCGGTCGACGCTGAAGTCATGAAGCGTTCAAGTGTCCGGCGGCTCGCCGGTTTCTTTCTCGTGCTGGCGACGGCGGGTGCCCTGGGCCTCGCCGGAGCCACTCCCGCACTGGCCGCGGCCACCGGGACCGTGAAGACGGCGGGTGATCCGCTGAACGTGCGCCGCGCCCCGAGCACTTCCTCGTCCGCGGTGCGCACGGTGGCCAACGGCGCCTCGGTGACCATCGACTGCCAGACGATCGGGACCGAGGTCACCGGTCCTTTGGGCAAGACGACGTTGTGGGATTACGTCCCCGCGCTCGGCGGCTACATCTCGGACGGTTACGTCTACACCGGTTCCGATCAGCGGATCGCCCCCGACTGCGGGGTCGGTTCCGGCAGCGCCGAATGCTCCACCGGCGTCTGCGCCGGCGAGGGGCAGTTCCGTTCATCGGACGCTCATTTCCTGGTCTACGACAAGGACGCCGACGGCAAGTCCGCCGTGGTCGCCTACTGGCTGAAGGGTGGCGCCGGCCCGTTCTACGTCTGGGCTTCCGGCGGCAACGGAACCCACGTCGACAAGGCCGTCCCGGTCGCGAAGGGGTCGTGGGTCTATTACAAGGTCTGCGTCGCCAACGCCGCCGCGAATCCGACGCTCGAAGCGTGCAGTGGCGGCATCACCGATTACGCCGCGTGAAATCCCTCCCCGTTCTTTCCCCACTTCGAAAGGTTGAATTTTCATGGGCCAGGTGAATCGGCGGGCGGTACTCCTCGGTGGAGCCGCGGCGGTTTCGGCGGCGGCGTTATCGTCGACGGTGCCTTCGTGGGCGAACGCGAGAACCTTGGCGGCGGCACCCGCCATCCGCGACCCGTTCCAGCTCGGGGTCGCCTCGGGTGACCCGCTGCCGGACAGTGTCGTGCTGTGGACGCGGCTCGCGCCCGCCCCGCTGAATCCCGACGGTTTCGGCGGTATGCCGGACGCTTCGTACACAGTGGACTGGGAAATCGCGAACGACCAGGCGTTCTCCTCGATCGCGCAGAAGGGCGCCGCGACCGCGGCCCGCGCCTCCGGGCACAGCGTGCACATCGAACCGGTCGGACTCGAACCGGGACGTGAATACTTTTACCGTTTCAAGACCAGTGGCTACATTTCGCCGGTCGGCCGGACCAGGACCGCCCCCGCCGCCGGCGCGGCGGTCAATCAGCTGAAGTACTGCTTCTCCTCCTGCCAGCACTGGGAGGAGGGCTGGTACCACTCGTACAAGGGCATGGTCGCCGACAACCCGGAACTGGTGCTGTTCCTCGGCGACTACATGTACGAGAAGAAGTCCGGCCGCGCCGCCGCCGAACGGAATCCGCGCAAACTGGCCTTCACCGACGACGTGACGACGCTGGCCCAGTACCGCGCCCGGCACGCCCAGCACAAGACCGACGCCGACCTCCAGAACGCGCACGCGATGGCGCCGTGGATCGTGGTCTTCGACGACCACGAGGTGATGAACAACTGGAACGGCACCACCAGCCCGGCCACCGCGGACCGCAAGGCCAACGGATTCCAGGCGTTCTACGAGAACATGCCGATCCGGTCCACCGCGAAGCCCAGCGGCGCGACGATCCGCCTGTACCGGCAGTTCGGCTGGGGCAACCTCGCCCGGTTCCACATGCTCGACACCCGCCAGTACCGCAACGCGCAGGTGCCCGACCCCTCCGGTTCGGCGGGCCCGTCGTGCACCGACATGCGGTCGACGTCGCGCAGCATCCTGGGCACCGCGCAGGAAGCGTGGCTGCTGAAGGCGTTGGAAACGCAGCCCGCGAAGTGGGACTTCCTCGGCCAGCAGGTCTTCTTCGCCACCCGTGACGGCGACGGCAACAAGGCGACCTGTGAGAGTCCCGATTCCTGGCAGGGTTACGAGGCCTCCCGCGACCGGATCGCGAAGGGCATCGTGGACCGCAAGGTGCCGAACCCGATCGTGCTGACCGGCGACGTCCACCGGCACTGGGCGGCCGATCTGCGCCGCGACTACTTCAACCACAGCGACCCGGTGTTCGGCTCGGAGCTGGTGACGACGTCGGTCACGAGCAACAGCGACACCGCGACCGACCCGTCGTCGGCGTGGCTGTCGAACAACCCGCATATCAAGTACTGCCGGGGAAAACGCGGTTACGTGCGGGTGACGGCGTCGCAAACACAGCTGCGGGCGGATTTCATGACGGTCTCGGACACCACCGAGTACGACTTCTCGAAGGTGACCCTGGCCGCGGACCGCAGCTACGTCGTGGAAGCCGGGAAGCCGGGGCTCCAGAAGGTCTAGGGGTCGCGGGGGTCGTGAGTGATGAGTGTCGTTAGAACGACCCAAAACACTCACGACACGTCCAGACCACGCGGACGAGGTGTGTGGCCGGCGCGCTCGCTCGCGCATCCACGCCGGGCGTCGCGAAAGCCACTTTCGGGACACCAGACGTCGCGAAAGTGGCTTTCGCGACGTTGCGCAGCCACTCACGACACCGCCGCGCCGGTCATGAGAGCAGGTCCACCAAAGCGTCACCGCGGGGTGTCCGGACCACCAGGACGACCTGACCCTCGCGGTGCCGCTGGATCAGCCCCGCCGAGACGAGCTGCTCGCAGTGGTACGTCGCGGTGCTCGCGGCACACGACAGGAGATTCGCGATCTCCCCCATCCGGGCGGGTTTCCCGAGGTGCCGCAACAGTTTCGCGCGGTGGGCGCCGACCACGAGGTCGAGCCCGTCGACACCGGAGGTCGTTTCGTGCCTGCCGTTCTCGATCAGGCCGTCGAGCCCCGGCAGGGGATAGCCGATCCAGATGGCGTCCTCTTCGTCGAAGTTCGACACCGCCGACCGGCAGCCCGCGAGCATCGGGACGAGGATCAGCTTGCGGCCGCGGGTGGTGTACCGCGCCGGTTCGGCGTCGGGCAGCAGCAGGGAACCGTTGCTGAACCGGAAATGGGGCCGGAGCAGGCCGAGTACCGCGTCGGTGCCGCCGCGGACGGAGGCGACCCCGATCCGTTCGATCTCGCGGTCGAGCAGTGGCCGGGCCTTGGTCCACAGGTTCTCGGTCGCCAGCCGGGTCGCGGTGAACGCGTCCGCGAGCGAGGCGACCCACCGTCTCGGATGGTCGGCGGCCTGCCGCCACTGCGCGGGCAACCGGTCCCCGAAGACCTCTTCCAGGCCCTTCAGGACGTCGGCTTCCGTCAGCTCGCGCAGCATCTCCGCCTGCGCCGCGGCGGAGGAGTCCTCGCCGGGGCTGATCGGGACGATGAAATCCGGCTGCACCGAAGTGCCCCGCCTGGCGAGCGCGCTCGCCGCACGGTATCCCTGCTCGGGGATCGCCGAGCCGACCTGGCGGCGCCAGGCGGCGGGAAGGCCGCGGTCGTACCCGCCGACCACCTCGACGAGCATCGAAACCAAGGAGATGTGCGGGGAAACCGTCACACCTACCGGGATCGTGCTGGTGTCACCGAGTTCGAGCCGGGTATAAGAAGCCTGGGTTGGCGTCTCGCGCATCCGGTCGTCCCTCCTGGGAGTGAGCGTCGCAGCGTGCGATGTTAGCGCCTCCCGTCAATACCCGGCACTGCCCCCGAAAACGACCGAAGGACACTTTCCCCAGGTCGAGCGCGGGGAAGGTGTCCTTCGGCCGGTGCGGCGACCTCAGAAGGCGAGTTGCTCATTCATGATGAGGAACGCGCCGAGACCGTGGAAATCGTTGGTGTTGCGTTTACGCCCGTAGTAATACGCGGTGTCGCCGACATTGGTGCCCTCGGAGATGTTCGCGATGTCGGTCAATCCGTCGGAACCGGTCGAAATCTGGGACAAGACCCCGCGATAGCCCTTCGCGGCCACAGGCCCGTACTCCGCCCCGAGGTGGCCCCGTTCCACCCCTCTGGAGAGCAGGAACGTGTACATCGCCGAGGCCGAGGTCTCCAGCCAGTTGTCCTTGTCGCCGCCCCGATCGACGATCTGGAACCAGCGGCCCGAAGCCCGGTCCTGCCAGCGGGTGTAGCCCGCCGCGAGGAACCGGACGATGTCGGCGAGACGTCCTCGCCGCGGATGCCCGGCGGGCAGGATCTCGAGGAGGTCGATCGCCGTCATCCCGAGCCAGCCGATCGCACGGGCCCAGTGGTACTTCGAATGCCGCCCGGCGCCCGAAGCCCACGGTTCCGAGCCGTCCTCGTCGTAAGCGTGGTAGAGCAGGCCCTTGGCGGGCTCCTTGAGGCGATCGAAGTACACGGTGACGTTCTTCGCGGCTTCTTCGTAGCAGTAGCCGGTGTCGCCGAAGGTCTTGCCGTACAGCGCGAGGAACGGCTGCGCCATGTACACGCCGTCCGCCCACAGCTGTCCGGTCTTGCTCGTGGCGTGGAACATCCCGCCGTCGGACGTCCGGGGATAGGACGGGAACCGGCGGCGCAGCTGCTCCGCGGCGGTCTTGTACTTCGCCTGCCCGGTTTCGGTGTACAGCAAGGGGAACATCTGCCCGGAGCGCATCGCGTCCAGGTTGGTGAAACCGTTCGAGATCCCGCTTTCGGTGACGAACCGGTCGTACCAGGCGAGGATGTAGTCGAGGTAGGCCTTCTCGCCGGTGCGCCGGTACACCAGGTACTGGCCGTAGAGGTAGAGGCCGCGCGTGTAGCCCCAGCCGCCGAGGGTGGCCGGGGTGTAGCGCTTCATCGTCGAGTCGACGACGGCCCGCGACAGGTCCGCCGGCGCCGCGCTCGCGACGCCGGGCAGGGCGAGCGCGCCGAGGGCGCCCGCGGTTCCCGCCAGTACCGTGCGCCGCGAAAGGCGTGCCGCGCGAAGAGGATCCGATGACATTCGAGGCCCTTCCTGCGCCGGGACACCGGGGGAGTGGTGGCCGGGATGCCGATCCGCCGTCCGTCGACATCCCGACCAGCTGTGGGGGCGGCCGCGGCCGCCGGGCTGAATTTCCTTGCGGGACAACGTCTACTCGTCCTCTCGACGACGAGTCAAGAGAGATCCGATCTCTTGCGTCATATATCAGATATGCCACTCGAATGGCCGCTCCCGGTGTCCGGGACGGTCCCGATGGGCGGCATTCCCCCGCGAAAACGCCCGCTCGCCTACGATCGGTCCGTGAACGAGCTGACCTTCCGTGGGCGCCGTGTCGCCCGGGACCGCGCCCTGGTCATGGCGATCGTCAACCGAACCCCCGATTCCTTCTACGACAAGGGCGCGACCTTCTCCGATCCGGACGCGCTCGCGGCGGTCGACAGGGCCGTGGCGGAAGGTGCCGACATCGTCGACATCGGTGGCGTCAAGGCGGGCCCCGGCGCGGACGTCGACGTCGAGGAAGAGATCCGACGGGTGGTCCCGTTCGTCGAACGGATCCGCGAACTGCACCCCGACCTGGTGATCAGCGTCGACACCTGGCGTCACGAGGTGGGCAGGCGTTCGGCCGAGGCCGGCGCGGACCTGATCAACGACACCTGGGCGGGGGCCGATCCGAAGCTGGCCGAGGTCGCGGCGGAGTTCGGCACCGGCTACGTCTGCTCGCACACCGGGAACGCCGTTCCGCGCACCCGTCCGTTCCGGGTGCGCTACCCGGACATCGTCGGGGACGTCGTCGCGGAGACGTCGGCGCACGCCGAGGCGGTCGTCGCGCTCGGCGTCCCGCGCGAGGGGGTGCTGATCGACCCGACCCACGACTTCGGCAAGAACACCTGGCACAGCCTGGCGCTGCTGCGGCACGCGCGAGAGCTGGCCGACACCGGCTGGCCGGTGCTGATGGCGCTGTCCAACAAGGACTTCGTCGGCGAGACGCTCGGCGTGGAACTCGCGGAGCGGGTCGACGGGACCCTCGCGGCGACGGCCTGGGCGGTGGCCGAGGGGGCGAAGGTGTTCCGGGTCCACGAGGTGAAGCGCACCCGGCAGGTGCTGGAGATGATCGCGTCGATCCAGGGGGTGCGGCCGCCCGCGCGCGCGATCCGCGGGCTGGCCTGAGAGGCACCCCTAGGAGTTCTTCGGCTCCAGGTGCAGTGCGGTGATGCCGCACTCGAAGGTCTTGGACGACACCAGCCGCAGCTGCTGGTGCGCGTCCAGCGCGGGGAACACCGGCAGGTCGCCGCCCGCGACGGTGGCGTTCTCCCACGGTGACTCGGTGAGGCTGTTCGAGATCACCAACTTGGGCGTGTTGTTCATCATGTCGATCGTCTCCTGCGTCTCCCCCTCCGGGTTCGACCGCCAGACGGGGATGAAGCCCTCGGCCAGGTTCCGGCCGAGCGCGATGAGGTCGACCGGCTCCCAGAGCGGGCCGACGTAGGCGTTGACGTCGTCGGTCCACGGCATGGTCATCCAGTCCATCTCGCCTTCGGGGCCATGACAAGCCCCGAATGTCCGAAGCGGAGTGCACGATGGCGACCTCGACGGGAGCCGGCCCGGAACCCGGCGCCGGCAGCACCGACCTGCTCTGGGGGCTGTCCCAGCGCGAGCCGAAACGCGCTCGCCCGGTGCTCACGATCGAACGGATCGCCGACGCCGCGACCGCGATCGCCGACGTCGACGGCATCGCGGGCGTCTCCATGCAACTCGTCGCGAGCAAGCTCGACGTCACGAAGATGGCGCTGTACCGGCACGTGAAGAACAAGGCCGAACTGCCCGCGGTGATGACCGAACTGGCCATCGGCCCCGCGCCGGACCTGATGGCCGTCCCCGGCGACTGGCGCTCCCGGCTCGAAGCGTGGACGCTCGGGATGCGCGAGACCTGGCAGCGGCATCCGTGGCTGCCCGACGCCACGGTCGGGGTGCGCCCGACCGGACCGCGGGAGATCGGCTGGACCGAGTCCGCGGTCGCCGCGCTCACGGGCACCGGGCTGACCGGCGCCGAGCGGATGGACGCGGTCTTCCTGATCAGCGGGCATCTGCGCAACACCCAGTCGACGAACAACGCCGGGACCCAGCCCTGGGAAGGCGACCGCGGCCTGCGCGGGCACGTCACGGCGAATCCGGACATGTTCCCGGCGCTGCTCGAAGCGGCGAAATCGGTCGACGGCGCGCCGGCCGACAGCGGTTTCGAGTTCGGTCTGCAGCGGATCCTCGACGGCCTGGCCGCGCTGATCGACAGCAGGCGCTAGTCGTCCAGGGGGATGACAGCGGAAACCGTGGTGCCCGAGCCGGGTTCGCTCGCGACGGTCAGTTCGCCGCCGAGCGCGCGGACCCGGTCGCGCAGGCCGTGCAGCCCGGAGCCGCCGTCGATGTCGGCGGTGCCGGTGCCGTCGTCGTGGACGTCCACCCGCAGGCCGTCCTCCTCGACGCCGATGCGCACGCGGACCTCCTCCGCCCGAGCGTGCTTCAGGGAGTTCGTCACCGCCTCCGACACGACGAAGTAGGCCGTCGCCTCGACGGCGCCGCTGAGCCGGGGCACGTCCGCGGCCGTGAGGTCGACGGCGAGCGGGACCCGGTCCAGCAACGACCGGACCGCCGGGATCAGCCCGGCCTCGGTGAGGATCGCGGGCCGGAGCCCGCGCGCGAGTTCGCGCAATTCGGTGACGGTGGCCTGAAGTTCGTCGATGGTGCTGGTCAGCAGGGCGGCGACGGGCGGCGTGAGTTCGCTCCCGAGCCGTCGTTCGGCCATCCGTAGCAGCAATACGACGCTGACCAGCCGTTGCTGCGCGCCGTCGTGCAGATCCCGTTCGACGCGTCGCCGCTCGTCGTCGGCGGCGGCCACGATGCGGGCACGGGAGGCCTGGACCTCGACGAGGCGTTCCTCCAGTTCCGCGGCGAGCCGCTGGTTGTCCAGCACCAGCCCGGCGGCGGCGTCGAGCGCGTCGATCGACCGGCTGTCCTTCCACACCTCGTCGTCCTGCACCAGCGCGGCCAGCCCGGACCCGTCGCGTTCCAGCAGGAGCCGGATCATCTCCGCGTTGCCGACCCGCGCCCGCAGCACTCCGACCAGGAACGCCAGCGGCCACAGGCAGAACGAGATCCGGTAGACGTCCAGCAGCGGATCGGACACCGGATTCGCGGAGCCGAGCGCGCTGCCGACCGTGGTGCTCACCGCGCCGATCACGGCGATCGCGAGGACGGGGGAGAGCAGCCGCCGCTGCGGAAGCCGTCCGGCGAGCCAGCGGTACAGCAGCACCACCACGACCCCGCCGCCGATGAGCGCGCCGACCAGCTCCAGCAGCCGTTTGACCAGCTGTTCGGCTTCCGCGGACGCGGCGACCGCGGCGAGGTTCCCCGGATCGTCGTTGACCAGCAGGCCGAGAACGGCCGCCCCGAAGACCACGGCGTACGCGGAGAAGGCGAGCACGCGCTCCCAGCGGGAGCGGAGTTTCCCGTGCGGGAAGGCGAGGACGAGGTGCGCGATCACCGGGCTGGACGCGGCCGTCAGCGCCAGCCCGACGGTGTGCGCGGCGGGGTCCTTGGCGAACTGGAGGTCCTCGGCGAACAGCGCGAGCCCGGCCAGCGCGATGAGCAGGCCGATGGGGTTCGAGGCGCGGCGCACGTGCGCGACGGCGCCGGCGAGGAGGAAGAGGAACCCGGTCGTGGTGGACAGGGTGGTGTCGAGCGCGGTGTGCGTGCCGTCGGCGATTTTGAGCGTCGTCGCGACGACGCCCAGCCCGATCCCGGCGGTCAGCACGCCCGCCATGGCGACTGTCCGAGGGTGCTTCACCACTAAGCGTCATTCGCCCGTTCGGCGCGGACCGTTACACCGGGAGGACGCCCGATCGGGGAGGGTGATCATGGGACGCCTGTCCTGGCATGTGGAACAAGTGTCTCGCCTGGTGTCAAGGTTTCGCCGGATTAATCCCGTCATGCGGATGGCGATGCAGGTGTGCGGCCGAACATGCGACTCTCGCGGCCACCACCCGAGGCCGAGCTGTATCCCCCGAAAGGCGACATCTCCGTGAGTACCCATCACAGAACCCGGATCCTGGCCGCGGCTCTCGCCGCCCTGACCCTGGGCGGAGGAATCGCCGGGTGCTCACGCGCGGAGAACGCCGCCGCTCCGGCGGAGCAGAAGAGCCAGGGTGCCGCGGGCGAGGTGCGCGTCGGGTACTTCCCGAACGTGACGCACGCGCCCGCGCTGATCGGGGTCAAGAACGGCTACTTCGCCAAGGAACTCGGCTCGACGAAGCTCACCACCCAGACGTTCAACGCCGGACCCGAAGAGGTCAACGCGCTGCTCGGCAACTCGCTCGACATCGCCTTCATCGGCTCCGGCCCGGCGATCAACGCCTTCACCAAGTCCAAGGGCGCCATCCAGCTCGTCTCCGGCGCGGTTTCCGGCGGCGCGCAGCTCGTGGTGAAGCCCGAGATCGCCACCCCGGAGCAGCTCACCGGCAAGAACATCGCGACGCCGTCGCTGGCGAACACCCAGGACGTCGCGCTCAAGAAGTTCATCGCCGAGAAGAAGCTGCCCGACGTCAAGATCACCAACCTCGACAACCCGAAGACGTTCGACGCCTTCAAGAAGGGCGAACTCGACGGCGGCTGGCTGCCGGAGCCGTGGTCCTCGCGGCTCGTGCTGGACGCGGGCGCGAAGGTCCTGCTGGACGAAAAGACCTTGTGGCCGGAAGGCAAGTTCCCGACCACGGTCGTCATCGTCCGCAGCGAGTTCCTGCAGCAGCACCCGGAGACCGTCACCGCCATCCTGAAGGGCGAACTCGCCGCCATCGACTGGGCGAAGACCAACCCCGCCGAGGCCAAGAAGGTGGTCAACGGAGAACTCAAGGCGCTCGCGGGCAGCACACTGAGCGAGGCCGTCCTCGACCGCGCCTTCTCCGGCATCGACCTCGGCATCGACCCGGTGGCGTCCACCTTCACCCAGCTCGCGCAGGACTCGGTGACCGCGGGCGTGGTGAAGTCCGCGGTGGACCTCAAGGGGTTCGCCGATTTCGGCCCGCTCAACGCCGTGCTCAAGGAGCAGGGCAAGCCCGGCGTGAACGCGCCCGGGCTGACGAAGTGACCGGAGGGGAACAGCGATGACGACCACCTTGGAGCCTGGCTTGTCCACCGGTGTCGCCGTGCGGCTCGACGGGGTCCGGAAGGCGTTCGGGCCGACCGGCCGCGCCGTCGTGGCCCTCGACGGGATGGACCTGACGGTCGCCCCCGGCGAGTTCGTCTGCCTGCTCGGCGCGTCCGGCTGCGGCAAGAGCACGGTGCTGAACCTGGTCGCCGGCCTCGACCAGCCGACCTCCGGCTCGATCACACTCGAGACCTCCCGGCCCGCAGTGATGTTCCAGGAGGCCGCGCTGATGCCGTGGCTGACCGCGGCCCGCAACGTGGAACTGCCGCTGCGCCTCGCCGGGTTCAGCCGGACCGAACGCCGTGAGAAGGCGACCGAGCTGCTCGAACTCGTCCGCCTCGGCGGCGCGGGCGACAAGCGGCCGCACGAGCTGTCCGGCGGGATGCGGCAGCGCGTCGCGCTCGCCAGGGCGCTGGCCGCGACCCTGCGCGTCGGCGGCGACCCGGAGCAGTCGCTGCTGCTGATGGACGAGCCGTTCGCCGCGCTCGACGCCATCACCCGCGACGTCCTGCAGGGTGAGCTGCTGCGCGTCTACCGCAGCACCGGCACCTCGGTGCTGTTCGTGACCCACGACGTCCGCGAGGCCGTCCGGCTCGGTCAGCGGGTCGTGCTGCTCTCGTCGCGGCCGGGCCGGGTCGTGCGGGAATGGCGCGACGTCCAGGCCGCCGACGCCGAAGAGCTGACGCTGGAGATCACCGGGCATCTCCGGGAGGTGATCAGTACCCATGCCGCGGCTTGACCGCCCCGACACTTCAGCGGAAGACGCGGACGAGGCAGTCGGAGCGGGTCTCGACTCGCTCGACACCCCCACCGGGGAACGGCGGGAAAGCCGGGGGAAGCGATTCTTGCGCGGCTTCGTGCCGCCGGTCGTCTTCCTGGCCCTGCTGGTCGCGTTGTGGCAGGCCCTGTGGGCGGCCGCGTTCTGGCCGGAGTCGATGCTGCCCTCACCGCTCGCGGTGTGGGACGAACTCCTCGGCATCACGACCACCGGCGAAATCTTCGAGTTCGTGTGGACGTCGGTGCACCGGGCCGCGCTGGGCTTCCTGATCGGCGTGGTCATCGGGACGCCGCTCGGGCTGCTGGTGGCGAAGGTCCGGCTCGTCCGCTCGGCGGTCGGGCCGTTCCTGACCGGGCTGCAAAGCCTGCCGTCGGTGGCGTGGGTGCCGGCGGCGATCCTGTGGTTCGGGCTGAACGACGCGTCGATCTACTTCGTCGTCCTGCTCGGTTCCGTGCCTTCGATCGCGAACGGTCTCGTCGCGGGCATCGACCAGATCCCGCCGATCCTGCCGCGGGTCGGCCAGGTGATGGGCGCGAACCGGCTTTCGGCGGCGCGGCACATCCTGCTGCCGGCCGCGCTGCCCGGCTTCCTGGCCGGGCTCAAACAGGGCTGGGCGTTCTCGTGGCGTTCGCTGATGGCCGCCGAGCTGATCGCGCTGTCCCCGGCGCTGGGCAAGGGGCTCGGCGCTTATCTGAACGAAGGTTCGTCGTTCAACAGCATGGAAGCCGTGATCTCGGCGATCTTCCTGATCCTGCTGGTGGGCGTGGGTATCGAGCTGCTGGTGTTCCGGCCGCTGGAGCGTTCCGTCCTGCGTGCGCGGGGGCTGACGGCCTCGCTTTAGGCGTCGTGAGTGGAGGATCCGGGACCGCGGCCCCCGCTCGACCGGCCACTCACCGCCACTGTTCCTCGGGCTGAAGGGAGCTTTCCCCGCATGCGATGCGGTGAAAGCTCCCTTGATGTATCTGCGGTCATCGAGGGGTAGGGCAAGGTGACGGCTTGCTGTGGCCGACGAGGCGCGAAGCGTCGCTCAGAGTGAGGGTGTGTGGATTTCTGGTCATCTAACGCACCAAAATCCACACAGTCGACGCCGAAGAGCCTGGCGTCGCGCAGAGCCACTGACCCGGCCGCCCTGTCGCGTTGATCAAGCTCCGAAGCTGGGCGACACCGAGCGACGATGCGGGAGTGACGATGAAGGAATCGGGACGTTCAACGTCCCAATTCCTTCATCGTCGAGCCCGGCAACCGCCGAACCGTCACCCTCGCGCAGGTTAGGCGTGGGCAGGGAAACATCGGTCCGCTCCAGCGCGACTCACCACTCACGACCGACCCGAGCGTTCATCTCCCGGAGGTGGCCTACCTACGGCACCGTAAGTTACGGTGTCGTAAGGAGGCGTTTCCGTTATCCCGGAAGGACGAAACGCATGGCGACGGTCCCCGAAAGCACCCGGCTGATGCTCGAGCTCGAAGGGACGGTCGAGGAGAACCTCAACCGGCATCTCGGGGTCGCCAAGGAATGGATGCCGCACGAGTACGTCCCCTGGGACGAGGGCCGGAACTTCGCCGACCTCGGCGGGGAGGCGTGGGATCCCGAGCAGTCGCGGGTGTCGCCGATCGCGCGGACCTCGCTGGAGGTCAACCTCCTCACCGAGGACAACCTGCCGAGCTACCACCGCGAGATCGAGCGCGCGTTCGGCCGTGACGGCGCGTGGGGCACCTGGGTGCACCGCTGGACGGCCGAAGAAGGCCGCCACGGCATCTGCATCCGCGACTACCTGCTGGTGACGCGCGCGGTGGACCCGGTCGAGCTGGAGCGGGCCCGCATGCAGACCATGGAGGCCGGGTACGACAGCGGCGACAAGGCGCTGCTGAACGTCTTCGCGTACGTGTCGTTCCAGGAACTGGCGACGCGGATCTCGCACCGCAACACCGGGAAGTACACGCAGGATCCGTTGTGCGAGAAGCTGCTCGCGCGGGTCGCGATGGACGAGAACCTGCACATGCTCTTCTACCGGAACCTGGTGCAGGCGTCGCTGGAGCTTTCCCCCGACGCCATGATGCGGGCCATCACCGACGAGGTCGTCCAGTTCCAGATGCCGGGCGCGGTGATCCCGAGCTTTGTGCGGAAGGCAGCGCTGATCGCGAAGGCGGGCATCTACGACCTGCGGATCCACCACGACGAGGTGATCTGGCCGTTGCTGCGGCAGTGGAAGATCTTCGAGCTGGAAGGGCTCGGCGAGGTGGGGGAGAAGGCGCGCGACGAACTCGACCAGTTCCTGAAGGCGCTCGACACCCAGGCGTCGCGTTTCGAAGAGCGGCGCGCGGCCGCCGAAGCCCGCTCCGCCGCCCGAAAGTGATCGGGCGGCAGAGCGGAGACGACTAGCGAGAGCGGCGGGAGCCGGCGCGCGTTCCGGAAGAGAACGCGGCCGCACCGCCACGGCGGGCCGGGGCCCCACCGGACTGGCTACGTGAGGACTGCTGCGACTTGGCGGCACCGGAACCCCGGCGCGGCTGCGACTCGGCGGCGCTGTGGCGCCCCTGACGACCCTGGCCGCCCTTGGCCGCGCCTTCGCGACGTCCGGTGGCCTCGGCCCCGCGACGGCCCTGACCGGCGGAAGCACCGCCGCGACGGTCACCCTCGGTGCGAGGCTGACGCGAACGGCCGTCCGAGGACCCGCGACGGCCACCGGAAGCGCCACGGCCACCGGCGGAAGGACCGCGTCCGCGACCGGCGCGGCTGCCGCGTCCCCGACCGGCGGGACGGTCTTCGTCGGTGTCCGCACCCTTGGCCGGGATGGCCTCACCGGAGGCGGTGACCCGCTTCGGCCGGGTGTCCACGATCGGCCGCCGCGGCGACGCGGTGAACGAA
This sequence comes from Amycolatopsis azurea DSM 43854, assembly GCF_001995215.1. Classification (GTDB taxonomy): domain Bacteria; phylum Actinomycetota; class Actinomycetes; order Mycobacteriales; family Pseudonocardiaceae; genus Amycolatopsis; species Amycolatopsis azurea. The sequence goes on along the minus strand of NZ_MUXN01000025.1, from coordinate 4,611 downwards.
CGCTCGCCGGGCGCCAGCTCCGACAGCAGCGGGTGGCCGGGGCCGAGCTGCGTCGTGGTCGGCTTGATGCCCGCCTTGCGGGTGAGGTCGCGGACGTCGCCGACCTGCGCGTCGGTCATCAGCGTGACGACTGTGCCGGACGCCCCGGCCCGCGCCGTCCGGCCCGAGCGGTGCAGGTACGCCTTGTGCTCGACCGGCGGGTCGGCGTGGATGACCAGCGTGACGTCGTCGACGTGGATACCGCGGGCGGCGATGTCGGTCGCGACCAACGTCTTCGCCGCGCCGGAGGCGAACGCCTCCAGGTTGCGGGTGCGCGCGGTCTGGCCGAGGTTGCCGTGCAGTTCGACCGCCGGCACGCCGGAGGCCATGAGCTTGCGGGTCAGCTGCTTGGCGCGGTGCTTCGTGCGGGTGAACACCAGCGTGCGGCCCGGCGCGGCGGTGAGGTCGATCAGCACCGGCAGCCGGTGGGTCTCCTCCAGGTGCAGCACGTGGTGCGTCATGGTCGAGACCGGCGACTGCGCCGAGTCGACACTGTGCGTCACCGGGTCGTGCATGAAGCGCTTGACCAGCACGTCGACGCCCGCGTCGAGGGTCGCGGAGAACAGCAGCCGCTGCCCGCGCTCCGGCGTCTCGGCCATGATGCGCCGGACGTCGGGCAGGAAGCCGAGGTCGGCCATGTGGTCGGCCTCGTCCAGCACGGTGATCTCGACGTTGTCGAGCTTCGCCTCACCCGAGCGCATGTGGTCGGCGAGGCGGCCGGGGCAGGCGACGACGATGTCGACGCCGTCACGCAGCCGGGTGATCTGGGGGTTGGGGCTGACGCCGCCGAAGATCGTGGTGACCTTGAGGCCGAGCGGTTTGGCCAGCGGCAGGAAGGACGCCTCGATCTGGGTGGCCAGTTCGCGGGTCGGCGCCAGGACCAGCGCGCGCGGACGGCCCGGACGGCGCCGGGTCGGGCCGGCGGCGAGCCGGGCGAGGACGGGCAGCACGAAGCCGTAGGTCTTGCCGGAGCCGGTGCGGCCGCGGCCGAGGACGTCCCGGCCCGCCAGCGAATGCGGCAGCGTGGCGGCCTGGATCGGGAACGGGCTGGTGACGCCCTGTTCGGCGAGCGCGTCGACGAGCGTCTTGGGCAGGCCGAGTTCGGTGAAAGTAGGTGTGCTCATAAGCGTATGGGCGCGGGTGCGCCCTGGTATCTCCGTAAGGATAGAAACGGTTGTCCTGCCCGGCGCAGACCTCGGGGGGCCGCGGCGCGTGGTCTTCGACAACGAAACGCGGCCCGAGGCAGAACTGAGCGGACCGCAGGACCAGTGTACCCGGCCCGTGATCGCCCGGGCTACGTGATTTCCCCCGCACGCGGATCGCACCCGCCGACGAAGCGGGCGGCCGATGTTCGTCGGTTCCCACGATTCGCCCGCCGTGCCACGGTGAAACCCTGGCCGGACCAGGACGAAAGGGGTCACGAGTGTCGAACGTCGAGGAACTGCAAGGCCTGCTGGACGAGGGTGCCCGGAAGGCGGAGGTCCCCGGTGCGGTGGTGGGCGTCCGGCACGACGGCAAGGAGTCGGTGTTCGCCACCGGAGTGTCCAGTGTGGACACCGGACTGCCGGTCGATCCCGGGACGTTGTTCATGATCGGCTCCACCAGCAAGACCTTCGCCGGGGCGGCGTTGCTCGCCTTGGTCGAGGACGGTTCGCTGGAGCTGGACAAGCCCGTGGCCGAGTATCTGCCGGAACTTCGGCTGTCCGATCCGGTCGCGCAGAAGACGGTCACCACGCGGCATCTGCTCACTCACTCGGCGGGCTTCCTCGGCGACGTCGACCTCGACTCCGGCTGGGGTGACGACGCGCTCGCCCTCGCCGTCGAGCGGTTCGCCGAACTGCCGCAGATCTTCCCGGTCGGGGAGGTGTTCTCCTACTGCAACGCCGGTTTCCAGCTGGCAGGCCGGGTCGCGGAAGCAGTGTCGGGGAAGACGTTCGAGGACCTGGTCCGCACGCGGCTCCTGGAGCCGCTCGGCATGACCCGGTCGTATTACCTGCCGTGGGAGGTGCTCACCCGGCGTCACGCCGTCGGGCACATCGTCACCGACGGCGAGGCGGCGGTCGCGCACACCGTGGGCCTGACCCGGGCGGACAGCGCGAGCGGCGGCCTGTGGTCCACGGCGGGCGATCAGCTCAAATGGGCCCGGTTCTTCCTGACCGGCGAGAGCGAAGGTGAGGCGCCGCTGTCCGCCGCGACCAGGGACTTCATGCGGAAGCCGCAGCGCAAGGCGGCGTTGCGCTTCGAAGAGGTCGGGCTGAGCTGGCTGCACACGACCCACGGCGCCGCCCGGCTGGTCCGGCACGGCGGCAACGTGAGCAACCTCCAGCTGTCGGAGTTCGTCACACTGCCGGAGCACGACTTCGCCGTCACGGTGCTGACCAACAGCGCGGGCGGCGCGGCGCTGGGCAGGCAGGTCGTCGACTGGTGTCTGGAGAACCTCGTCGGGCTGCCCGAGGTCGCCAGTGCCCCGCCGCTGCCGTCCCCGGCCTTGGCCGAGTACACCGGCCGCTACGAGACGGGGCAGCTCGCGTACGAGTTCACCGACCGCGACGGCGTGCTCTGGGCCCAGATGGTGGCCGACGTCGAGGGCTTCCCGTCGCCGCCGCCGTTCGAAGCCGTTTTCGTGTCCGAGGACGCCATCGCCCCGGCCGCCGACACCCGCCGTCCCGCCGCCCGTTTCCTGCGGAACGACCACGGGGAGGTGACGCTGGTCGAGTTCGGTGGCCGGACGGCGAAGCGGCGCGCTACGGTTACCGGGTAGTAACTTCGGCTGACCAGGAGTGACCATGAGCGAAAAGGCGACCGCGTTGTTGCTGAACCCGGGTGGCTACGACCCACGGCAGTTCGACCCGGAGACGCGTCGCCTGCTGCGTGCCACCATCGAGTGGTTCGAACAGCGTGGCAAGCGCAAGCTCGTCGAGGACTACCACGACCGGACCTTCTATGCGGACTTCATCGAGTTCGCGGGCAAGGAAGGCCTGTTCTCCACGTTCCTCACTCCCGGTGCGAACGCCGACGGGGACCCCGACAAGCGCTGGGACACCGCGCGCGTCGCGGCCCTGTCGGAAATCCTCGGTTTCTACGGCTTGAACTACTGGTACCCGTGGCAGGTCACCATCCTCGGCCTGGGCCCGGTGTGGCAGAGCGCGAACGAGGCCGCCCGCAAACGCGCGGCGGACTCGCTCGCGGCCGGCGGCGTCGCCGCGTTCGGACTGTCCGAAAAGGAGCACGGCGCCGACATCTACTCGTCGGACCTCGTGCTCACCCCGGACGGCGAGGGCGGCTACCGCGCGAACGGGTCGAAGTACTACATCGGCAACGGGAACTGCGCGCGGACCGTGTCGGTGTTCGGCCGCATCGACGGTGTCGAAGGGCCGGACCAGTACGTGTTCTTCTACGCGGACGCGGAACACCCGAACTACCGCGTGGTGAAGAACGTGGTGCCGTCGCAGATGTACGTCGCGGAGTTCGAGCTCGACGACTACCCGGTGTCCGAAGAGGACATCCTGCACGTCGGCGCCGACGCGTTCTCCGCGGCGCTGAACACGGTCAACATCGGCAAGTTCAACCTGTGCTTCGGCGGCATCGGGATGTCGACGCACTCGCTGTACGAGGCGATCACCCACGCGCACAACCGGGTGCTCTACGGCAAGAAGGTCACCGATTTCCCGCACGTGCGCCGGGAATTCGTCGAGGCGTACGCGCGGCTCGTCGCGATGAAGCTGTTCTCCGACCGTGCCGTGGACTACTTCCGCAGCGCGAACGCGGACGACCGCCGGTACCTGCTGTTCAACCCGATCACCAAGATGAAGGTGACCACCGAGGCGCAGAAGGTCATCGGCCTGGTCGCGGACGTGGTGGCGGCCAAGGGTTTCGAGGCCGACACCTATCTCGCGATGTCGAAGAACGACATCGACGGCCTGCCGAAGCTGGAAGGCACGGTGGCGGTGAACCTCGCGCTGATCGCGAAGTTCGTGCCCGCGTACCTGTTCGCGCCGCAGGACTACGAGCCCGTGCCGACGCGGTCCGACGCGGCCGACGACGAGTTCCTGTTCCGCCAGGGCCCCGCGCGCGGGCTGTCGAAGGTGCGGTTCCACGACTGGCGCGAGGCCTACGCCAAGGCGTCCGCGATCCCGAACGTCGCGCGGTTCACCGAACAGGCCGAGGCACTGGTGAAGCTGTTCACCGACGCGGCCCCGGACGAGGCGCAGCAGCAGGACCTAGACTTCGGTCTCGCGCTGACCGAGCTGTTCACGCTGGTCGTCTACGGGCAGCTGGTGCTGGAGCAGGCGGAGATCACCGGGATCGAGACCGAGGTCGTCGACCAGATCTTCGGGACCCTGGTGCAGGACTTCAGCGTCGCGGCGATCGACCTGCACGGGAAGTCGTCCTCGACGGAGGCGCAGCAGGCGCTCGCGCTGGCATCGATCCGGAAGCCGGTCGTGGACGCGGCCCGCTTCGACCACGTGTGGTCGCTGGTCCGGGACCTCTCCGGTGCCTACGCGATGAACCCCTGAGCTGAAGGGGACTTTCCCCGCATCTGACGTAGCGAAGGGCGGGCGGTCTCAACTG
>NZ_MUXN01000024.1:218046-496751 GCF_001995215.1 Amycolatopsis azurea DSM 43854 | reverse complement strand
CAACAACCAGTTGAGACCGCCCCACTTTCGCGACGCTCAATGTCTCAAAAGTGGCTTTCGCGCCGTCCAAGGTCAGCGTGTGGGCGAGCGACTGAAACGCCACTCCGCCTTACCCCTCAGGGATGTGAAGGTCGAGTTTCCTCGGCTGAGCCGAGGGAAGGGGTCCTTCACACGCGGCCATCGTGACGGCTGCCGCGTCTCGGGTGGACATGGCGATCACCGAGTCCGTGAAGGCCTCCTTCACTACCTTCAGGGTAGGCAAGCGGGCCTTCACGGACCGGGTAGGCATATGACACTCGCCGAGGCCGCCGTCTGACCAACCCGCGCACAACGCAAGTTGCAAGCGGACAGACGCCCCTTCGGCGAGTTTTCGTCAGCGCTCGACGGACATCACGGCACGCACCACTTGCCGTCGCGCTTCTTCAAGGGAAAGGGTGTGTCCTTCTGGCCGCCCGCACCCTCGACGTGCACGGTCACCGTCGCGGAGTCCCCGCCGACGGTCGGCGGATCCGGGACGGTCGCGGACACCTTGCCCGCCGCCTCCCACTTCCGTTTGAGCGCGGCCAGATCGGCCGACGACTGCTGGACGCAGGTGAGCTTGCCGAACGCCGTCGCGTCGTGATTGACGATGGCCGCGGCGATCGCCTTGCCGACCACCTCGACCGCCGCCACGTTCGGATCCACCGGGACCGGACGGGACGAACTCGGCCACGACGTGGGTGTCGCCGAATCCGGCGCGGCCGGTTCGGAGCCGGACGGGGCCACCAGCAGCAGCCCCACCACGACACCGACCACGACCGCGCCGCATCCGGCGAGAACGGCGATCAGCCTGCTGGACACCGGTGCCGGATCAGCGCTTCGCGCCGGTGAAGCACCAGAGGTCGGATTCCTTCTTGAAGTTGAGGGTTCCGGTCTCGGTCTTGCCTTCCGTGGTGGCCGTGATCGGGAGCTTCGCCGTGTCCCCGCTGGTCGCCAGTTCCCCGGCCTTCACGAGCTTGAGGTCCTTGGCGATCGAGATGTCGTCCTTGGTGTTCACGCTGCGGCAGGCCGACTGCGCGACGGTCTTGCCGTCGTGCGAGTTGTAGGCGTTGAACACCGCGTCGGAGACCTCCTCCGGCGACGCCTTGCCCAGCGGGGCCGGTCCTGAGCCCTTGGGGGTCGACGAGGTGGACGGCGAACTGGACTTGCTCCGGGTCGACGAGGTGGACGGCTTCGAGGACGACGAAGCGGAACCCGTCGGAGCGGCGCTGCTGGAACTGGCGGGCGGCGCCGCGGTCGGGTTGTCGTCACCCGAGTTCAGCGCGATGACCAGCGCGGTGACACCGCCACCGACCAGCACGACCGCACCGATCGCGATGCCGACGATCAGGCCGGTCTTCTTTTTCTTGGGCGGCTCGCCGCCGAACCCGCCTTCCTGCGGGTAGGCGTTGTAGCCGCCTTGCTGCTGCCCGTACGGGTCCGCCTGGCCGAACTGCTGCGTGGCACCCGGGTATCCCTGCTGGGGCTGAGGCCCGCTCTGCGGGTAGCCGCCCTGTTGCTGGCCGTACGGGTCCTGTCCGTACTGACCGGGCTGCTGGCCGTACTGGCCGCCACCGGGGTATCCCTGTTGCGGCTGGGGACCGCTCTGCGGGTACCCGCCCTGCTGGCCGTACGGATCCTGTCCGTAGCCGCCGGGCTGCTGCGGCGGGTAAGTCATGGCTGTTGCCCCCTAGCTGTTCTGCGAAAATGCTCAACACGACCTGCCGGTCCGCCTCCCCGGCGAACGTCGGCCCGATGCTAGCCACCGAGCCGGATCGCCGCTCGATTAGGGCCGAACTGATACCGGAATCCCGTTTGCACCCGGACGGAGCCGGGTATCCCGCCGCAGGTCAGGGTAGGTGGACGGAATGTGACCAGTAGAGTGCCGGACCCGGCACCGGGATGGCCCCTTGCGCGGCACGAAGGTACGTGCTGTCAGGCCGTCCGGAACGCGACGCGCCGATCTTGTGATGCGGAAAGGCCTTTTATTGTCGGTGATCGCCGGTACCGTGGAATGAAAAGCACTCCGAGGAGGTGCCCGATGCATCATGACCTTCCCGGAGGTCGGCGCGAGGAGGCCGACCCTTCAGAAACGACCGGAGCTGGAACCACGTCCGACGAGCAGGCACGACAAATTCGCTTCCTCGAGGAGGAAGTGGCTCTGCTGCGCCGGAAGCTCACCGATTCCCCACGTCAGAACCGAGTGCTGGAGCAGCGACTCGCCGAGGCGTCGGAACGAGTGAGCCAACTCACGGAACGCAACACGAAACTGGTCGAGACGCTCCGCGAGGCGCGTGGCCAGTTGCTCGCGTTGCGAGAGGAGGTCGACAGGCTGGCCCAGCCTCCGAGCGGTTACGGCGTGTTCGTCACCGCGTACGAGGACAACACGGTGGACGTGTTCACCGCGGGCCGCAAGATGCGGGTTTCGGTCTCACCCGCGGTCGAGGTCTCGTCGCTGCAGCGCGGACAGGCGTTGCGGCTCAACGAGGCGCTCACCGTCGTCGAAGGCGGTGACTTCGAGCGGATCGGCGAGGTCTGCGCGCTGCGCGAGGTGCTGGCACCGGACGTCGAGGGCGGCAGCCCCCGTGCGCTGGTGGTCGGGCACGCGGACGAGGAGCGGGTCGTCCTGCTCTCCGATCCGCTGGCCGAACAGCCCCTCAAGCCGGGTGATTCCCTGCTGGTGGACTCGAAGGCCGGTTACGCCTACGAGCGCGTGCCGAAGGCGGAGGTCGAGGATCTCGTGCTGGAGGAGGTGCCCGACGTCCGCTACGAGGACATCGGTGGCCTCACCCGGCAGATCGAGCAGATCCGAGACGCCGTCGAGCTTCCGTTCCTGCACGCGGATCTCTACCAGGAGTACCAGCTGCGCCCGCCCAAGGGCGTGCTGCTCTACGGGCCTCCTGGCTGCGGTAAGACCCTCATCGCGAAGGCGGTGGCCAACTCGCTCGCCAAGAAGGTCGCGGAAGCACGCGGCGACGCGGCGGACGGGAAGTCCTACTTCCTGAACATCAAGGGGCCGGAGCTGCTGAACAAGTTCGTCGGGGAGACCGAGCGGCACATCCGCCTGATCTTCCAGCGGGCTCGGGAAAAGGCCTCCGAAGGCACCCCGGTGATCGTGTTCTTCGACGAGATGGACTCGATCTTCCGCACCCGCGGTTCGGGCGTGTCCTCCGATGTGGAGACCACGATCGTCCCGCAGCTGCTTTCGGAGATCGACGGTGTCGAGGGCCTGGAGAACGTCATCGTCATCGGCGCCTCCAACCGCGAGGACATGATCGACCCGGCGATCCTGCGGCCGGGCCGGCTCGACGTCAAGATCAAGATCGAGCGTCCGGACGCCGAAGGCGCGAAGGACATCTTCTCCAAGTACCTGTCCGACGGTCTGCCGATCCATTCGGACGACCTCGCCGAGTTCGGCGGCGATGTCCGGGCGACGTTCGACGCGATGATCCAGCACACGGTCGAGCGGATGTACGAGGAGACGGACGAGAACCGGTTCCTCGAGGTCACCTACGCCAATGGTGACAAGGAGGTCCTGTACTTCCGTGACTTCAACTCGGGCGCGATGATCCAGAACATCGTGGACCGGGCGAAGAAGTCGGCGATCAAGTCGGTGCTGGAGACCAAGCAGCCCGGCCTGCGCGTGCAGCACCTGCTGGACGCGATCGTCGACGAGTTCGCGGAGAACGAGGACCTGCCCAACACCACCAACCCGGACGACTGGGCCCGGATCTCCGGCAAGAAGGGCGAGCGGATCGTCTACATCCGCACGCTCGTCACCGGCAAGAACCAGGACTCGGGGCGGGCCATAGACACCGCCACGAACACCGGTCAGTACCTGTAAGCAAGCCGAAGGGGCCCTTCGCCGCAGGCCATGCGGCGAAGGGCCCCTTCGTTTACGCGGGTGTTTTCACGGCGACGGCTTCTTCGGCCTTCTTGCGCGGGCTCAGGCGCCCGTGCGCGGCCAGGATCCCGAGTACGACGAGCAGCGCGCCGACGGGCTGGTTCCACGCCAACGGCTCGTCGAGGACCAGGACGCCGAGCAGCACGCCGACCACGGGTGTGAGGTAGGTCACCGCCGACGCGTTCGACGCGCCCCACGCCGCGATGATCGACGCGTTCCAGGCGTACGCGAGGCCGGTGCCCAGCGCCCCGAGCGCGATCATGCTGAGGACGATCGAGGTGTCGAGGTGCACCGGCGTCGTCGCGATGAACGGCGCGAGCAGCAGCATCACGACGGAGCCGCAGCAGACCTGCCCGAGCGCGATCGTCGGCGCGTCGAGGTTCCGCCAGGAGATGAACCGCCGCACGTAGACGAACGAGATCCCATAGCAGGTCGTCGCGCCGAGGCAGGCCAGCTGTGCGGTCAGCTCGTGGGAGATGTCGATCCCTTGCCACACCCCGACGATGGTCAGCACGCCGAGGAATCCGAGGACCAGACCGGTCGTGCGGGCCTTCGTGAACCGCTCGGACGGCAGGGCGGCCGCGGCGATGAGCATGGTGATCAGCGGCGTCGTCGCGTTGAAGATGCTGGCCAGCCCGGAGGAGATGTACTGCTCGGCCCAGGAGAACAGCAGGAACGGGATCACGCACAGGAGGACGGAAACGACCGCGAGATGGCCCCAGACGGCCGGATCGCGGGGGAGTGGCTTGCGGCGCCAGGCGGCGATGGCGATCAGCGCCACCGCGCCGAGACAGACGCGGGAAAGCGCCACCTGGGCAGGCGACAAACCGGTGAGACCGATTTTGATGAACAGAAAGCTCGCACCCCATACGATCGCGAGCGCCGCGAATCGGATCGCGATACCGAAACGTCCCAATTGTCCTTCTCTCAAGTTCTCGACTTCGAGCCCAGTGAATCCGGAATCGCTTTGGCGCTCCAGCGGTTTTCGGACGATGTGTCCGACGCCTCCAGTAGGTTCCGTGCATGGGGACGAGAATCGAGCGGCGCATGGCGGCCGCGCCGGTGGCGCCGCTGTCCGCGCTGGGCCTGGCGGGAAGCGCGCAGTGGGAGGTCGAACTGGACCGCGGCGGGGCGCTTGCGGTCACAGGTGCGACTGACGCATGGGCCGACGAGCTCGCCGCGTCGTCCGATCCGGCGGCCTGGCTGGTCGGGCGGAACGACCTGCGTGCCCTGACCGAGGGACTGATCTTCCCGGCCGGATTCGCCGCCGAGGCGATGGGCGATCCCGAGTTCCTGCCCGCGCGAGGACCCGAGATCCCGGACGGGCCGGTGCATCCCGGCCTTCCGCGGCGGATGAAGCCCGCCCCGGGACGCGAGTTGCGGATTTCGGCGCACGAACGCGCCAGTGAACACTGGGCGTTGCGCGTCCTGCCGGACGGGAAGTTCGCGAACGGGACGGGAAGGTTCGACCCCCTGGATCCGGAAGCCGTCAAGGACACCGACGATCCCGCTGTCGCCTGGCGTGCGTGCTTCCACGACGAAGATCCCGATATGTGGACCGAAACCGTCGAGATCGTCCGCGCGACCATTTCCTCGATCCGGCGTCCGCTGGTGGTGGCTTACGGCTGGCTCGGCTCGGTGGAGATTTCCGTCGAGGGGGACGTCGTCGCCTCGGGCAGGCGGAGTAAGGCGCTGCTTGATCTGCTCGTCGACGCCGGCCTGGACCAGGATCCGTTCGGCGCGGTAAGGCGGTCGGTGGAGCGGCTGGCGACGGAGGTCCCGGACATCGGCGAGCAGGTTCCCGGCGTGGTGCTCACGGTCGGCGAGCGTATAACGCCCTATACTTCGAGGCTGTGAGCGAATCCTCCGGGCGCCCGCGCGCGCCGATCACCGAAGCCGATGTCCTGGCGTGGCTGGAAACGACGGCGGCCGCCGTCCAAGCGGGAGAGCTGAGCGCGCCCGAGCTCATCGAGCTGCTGGGCGAGTTGAGGCGCGCCTCCGCGGCCTGCGCCGACGCGTCCGACTGGGCACTGCTCGCCGCCAGGGAGGAGGGCGCCAGCCTCCGTCAGATCGCGCCGGTGTTCGGCAAGGGTTACGTTCGGGCTCCGGCGGCCCGCCTCGAAAAGCTCCACCGGCAGGCGCAGAACTCGAGCCAGTGGCTCGCGATCCTCCGCCACAAGAACGAAGGAGCCCGGTGACGGACTCGGAGATCGGCGACCGGATCGCCGTCGGCCTCGCGGCGCTCGGCAGGCCCGCGTACATCAACCTCGGCCGGGCCGACGCGCTCCCGCCCGGACGCGAGTTCGAGGCCATGCGCGCGGCGACCTACGACGTGCTGGACGACGCGTACCGCGCGGGCGTCCGGTGGATCGATGTCGCCCGTTCGTATGGTTCGTCGGAGGAGTTCCTCGCCGGCTGGCTCGCCGATCGCGCCCACCGCGACGTGACGGTGTCGAGCAAATGGGGCTACCGCTACGTGGGCGAGTGGAAGCTCGACGCGGACGTGCACGAGGTCAAGGAGCACACCGCGGCGAGGTTCGCCGGGCAGTGGGCGGAAACCGTTGACCTGCTGGGGAAAGCCGTCTCGCTCTACCAGGTCCACTCGCTCACTGTGGACAGTCCACTGTTCACCGACGAGCGGCTGATCGGGGCGCTGGCCGAACTCGCCGCCGACGGTGTCCCGGTCGGTTTCTCCACGTCCGGCCCGGCGCAGGCCGACGCGATCCGCCGGGCGTTCGAGCTGGAAGTGGCCGGGACACCGGTGTTCAGTGCCGTGCAGTCGACGTGGAATCTGCTCGAACCCTCCGTCGGCCCGGCGCTCGCGGAGGCGCGTGCCGCCGGGAAACAGGTGCTGGTCAAGGAAACCGTCGCGAACGGACGGCTGGTGGTCGAGCCGCCCGCGGTGCTCGCGCGGATCGCGCGGGAGCACGGGGCGGGACCGGACGCGGTGGCGATCGCGGCCGTCCTGGCGCAGGACTGGCGGCCGGTCGCGGTCATCGGCCCGTCGAGCACCGCGCAGCTCGCGAAGAATCTCGTTGCCGCGAAGGCGAAGCTGACCGCCGAAGAGCTCTCGGAGCTGGCCGCGCTCGCCGAAGAACCGGTCGCCTACTGGCGGCACAGGTCCTGCCTCGGCTGGCACTGAGGGGCTGGACTAGTCTCGCGGCAAACATCAGGCGGGACACCGGGGAGGCTCGAGGGTGCGTCATCGGCAGGTGCTCGCGGTGGCGACGGTCGCGCTGTTCGGTCTGTCGGGATGCGCCGACCGGCCCAACGACCTCGACACCTACTACGACGACCCGACACCGACGCCCACGGTCGAACCCGCGCAACCTTCGGTGAAGCCGCAGGCCGCTCCGGTCCCGCCGCCGTCGACCCAGGCTCGCGTCCCCGCCGCGGTTTCCGCCGCGTTGCTGACCGACGAGGACGTCGCGGAGGAAGAGGTCGTCCCGGGTGAGAGCAAGGTGTCCGGCTGTCTGACCGGCTTGACCCGCGGCACGAGCCGTTCGACGGCGTGGTCGTACCCGAGCGGTTCGACACTGGAGCATCAGGTCACCGAGTACACCGACCGTGACGCCGCGGACGTCGTCGCCCAGGCGGACTGCGACGGCAAGAAGGTCACGCTGACGAAGCAGACCGGCGTCGAAGCCCAGCGCGCCTGGTGCCAAGGAACGACGTGCACCGTGTTGCTCGCCAAGGGGAAACTCGTCTCCGCCCTCAGCGTGACCGCCGGAACCGAGGCTCGGGCGACGGACGCGGCGAAGCGGCTGCTGCCGATCGTCGCGCAGCGCCTCCGTTCGGCCTAGACCGTGTCCTGGCGGGCGTCCTCCCGCCGGAACCACTCCAGCGCGCCCAGACGTCCATCAGGGATGAACCGGCTCTCCGGATCGTCGAGCCACGAACGCAACTCGCGCAGCGTCAGCCATCGTCCTTCGACCACTTCGGACCGCTGATGGACGAAGGGGCCGTCCCACCGCGCTTCGAAGGCGAAGTTGTGGGCCCGGATCGTCTCGTCGTCGGTGATGTGGGTGAAGAGCGGCCGCAGTTCCACTCCGTGAACACCCAGTTCTTCAGCCAGTTCCCGGCGGGCGCATTCCTCCGGAGTCTCGCCCGCCGCGACGATGCCGCCCGCCCAGCAGTCCCATGTGGAGGGATAGACGTCCTTGGTGGCCGTACGGAGATGCACGTAGACGCGCTCTCCATCACCCGAACGGACCAACACCACGCCCGCCGCGTGCCAGAGGCCCTCGGCGCGGACCCGGGAACGGGTGGCCGCTCCCACCACGGTTCCGTCGAGGTCATAGAGCGCAACGAGTTCGTCACTGCCTGACATGGGGGGCATCGTCGCACGCCTCCGACCCCGTAGGGTGGTGGGTATGCGGCGGATCATGGGAACCGAAGTCGAGTACGGCATCGCGGTGCCGGGCGACGCGACGGCGAACCCGGTACTTACCTCGACTCAGGTCGTGCTGGCCTACGCGGCCGCGGCGGACATCCCGCGGGCGAGGCGGGCGCGGTGGGACTACGAGGTGGAATCGCCCTTGCGCGACGCGCGTGGGTTCGACCTGACCGGCCCGAGCGGCCCCGGCCACGACCCGGACGTCGAGGACCTCGGCGCGGCGAACGTGATCCTGACCAACGGGGCGCGGCTGTACGTCGACCACGCTCACCCGGAGTACTCGGCGCCCGAGGTGACGAACGCGCGCGACGCGGTCATCTGGGACAAGGCGGGGGAGCGGGTCATGGAGGAGGCGGCGCGCAAGGCCGCCACCGTCCCCGGCCAGCCCCCGTTGCAGCTGTACAAGAACAACGTCGACGGCAAGGGCGCGAGCTACGGCACGCACGAGAACTACCTGATGCAGCGCTCGACGCCGTTCACCGCGGTGATCGCGGGGCTGACGCCGTTCTTCGTGTCCCGTCAGGTGGTCACCGGTTCGGGTCGCGTCGGTGTCGGTCAGCAGAGCGAGGAAGCGGGCTTCCAGCTCTCGCAGCGCTCCGACTACATCGAGGTCGAGGTCGGCCTGGAGACGACGCTCAAACGCGGCATCATCAACACGCGCGACGAACCGCACGCCGACGCGGACAAGTACCGGCGCCTGCACGTCATCATCGGCGACGCCAACCTCGCCGAGTACTCGACGTACCTCAAGGTCGGGACGACGGCGCTGGTGCTGGACCTGATCGAGGCGGGCATCCGGTTCGACGACCTGAAACTCGACGAGCCGGTGCGCGCGGTGCACCAGATCAGCCACGACCCCACGCTGAAGGCGAAGGTGTCGCTGGCCAACGGGCGGAAGTACACCGGGCTGGACCTCCAGTTCGCCTACCACGAGATCGCGTCGGCGAACCTGGAGCGCACCGGCGCGGACGAGGCCTCCAAGGAGGTCCTGCGGGTCTGGGGCGAGATCCTGGACGCGCTGGCGCGGGACCCCCAGGAATGCGCGGACAGGCTGGACTGGCCGGCGAAGCTGCGGTTGCTCGAGGGCTACCGCGCTCGGGACCAGCTGGCCTGGGGCGCGCCGCGGTTGCGGCTGGTCGACCTGCAGTACTCGGATGTCCGGCTGGACAAGGGCCTGTACAACAGGCTCGTCACCAGGGGCTCGATGAAGCGCCTGGTGTCCGAGGAGGAGGTGCTGGAGGCGATCACGACCCCGCCTTCCGACACCAGGGCCTACTTCCGGGGCCGCACGCTGGAGAAGTACGCCAGCTCCATCGCCGCGGCGTCCTGGGATTCGGTCATCTTCGACGTCGGCAGGGAATCGCTGGTGCGGATCCCGACGTTGGAGCCGTTGCGGGGCACGAAGGCCCACGTGGGGAAGTTGCTGGACGACTCCGCGACCGCCGAGGAGCTGGTGGAGGCGCTCACCGGTTCGGACTAGCGGGATTTCCTTTCATCGGGGTTAAGCGATCACGGATCCCACGGAATGTCGGGACCGCTGGGTAGGCTAGGAAACATCGGCCACACCGGGAGGCGAGATGGCTCAGGAAAAGATCGAAAAGCACGGCGGAGGCGACTCGGACGAAGAGTTCGAGGGCGGCGGTCCGGCGGGCCAGGAACGGCGCGAGAAGCTCGGTGAGGACGTCGACACGATCCTCGACGAGATCGACGACGTACTCGAGGAGAACGCCGAGGACTTCGTGCGCGCGTACGTGCAAAAGGGCGGCGAGTAACCGTCTCGCGGCGGCCCTCGCGGCCGCCTGTGCGGAGCCGGCGGATCACACAGATTGGAACTTTGAGCACGTATGGAACACACCTCGGGTAAGTCGGCGCTGCCCGCCGCGTACTTCTCGTCGGCGACCTCGTCGTTCTCGGACTTCCTTCGGGCGCAGGCGCCCGAGCTGCTCCCGGAGCGGCGTGTCGCGGCCGGGTCGGGCGGACTGGACGTTCCGCACGGGACGACGATCGTCGCGGTCAAGTTCGCGGGCGGGGTGCTGATCGCCGGTGACCGGCGGGCGACGTCGGGCAATCTGATCGCTTCGCGGGACATGGAGAAGGTCCACGTCGCCGACGAGTACTCGGCGGTGGGCATCGCGGGCTCGGCCGGGCTGGCGATCGAGATGGTGCGGCTGTACGCGGTCGAACTGGCGCACTACGAGAAGATCGAGGGTGTTTCGCTCTCGCTCGACGGCAAGACGAACAAGCTCGCGGGACTGGTGAAGTCCAACCTCGAGATGGCGATGGCGGGGCTGGCCGTGCTGCCGCTGTTCGTCGGATACGACCTCGACGCGGAGGACGCGAAGCACGCGGGCCGGATCGTCTCGTACGACGCGACGGGCGGGCGCTACGAGGAGAGCGCCGGTTACCACGCCATCGGCTCGGGTTCGCTGTTCGCGAAGGGTTCGCTGAAGAAGCTGTACGACCCGGACGCGGACGCCGAAGCCGCGATCCGGACGGCGGTGGAGGCGTTGTACGACGCGGCGGACGATGACACCGCGACCGGCGGACCGGATCTGGTGCGCCGGATCTTCCCGACGATCGTGACGGTCACCGCGGAGCAGGGTGCGGTGGCGTTGCCGCTCGAGCAGACTACCGCGGTGGCCGAGGCGGTCGTCGCCGCACGAGCCGAGCGCGGGCGCTAGTCAGTCCTCCCTGTCCCTTTCCGATGAGAGCCAGAAAGAGCGGAGCACCACAGTGACGATGCCGTTGTACGCCTCTCCCGAGCAGTTGATGCGGGAGCGTTCCGAGATCGCGCGCAAGGGCATCGCGCGTGGCCGGAGCGTGGTCGTGCTCAAGTACCGCGGTGGCGTGCTGTTCGTGGCCGAGAACCCTTCGGCGACGTTGCACAAGGTCTCTGAGATCTACGACCGGATCGGTTTCGCGGCCGTGGGCCGGTACAGCGAGTTCGAAAACCTCCGCGTCGCCGGGATCCGGCACGCGGACCTGAAGGGCTACCAGTACGACCGGCGGGACGTCAGCGCGCGTGCGCTGGCGAACGCGTACGCCGCGACGCTGGGCAGCATCTTCACCGAGCAGCTGAAGCCGTTCGAGGTCGAGGTCTGCGTCGCGGAGGTCGGCGCGACGGCCGCCGAGGACCAGCTGTACCGGTTGACCTACGACGGCTCGATCTTCGACGAGCCGAAGTTCGTCGTGATGGGCGGTCAGGCCGACACGCTCACCACGAAGCTGAAGGAGAGCTTCGAGCCGGACATGGAGCTGGAGGTCGCGCTCGGTGTCGCGGTGAAGGCGTTGCGCGACAACACCCCGGCACCCGCCAACGGTGACTCGGACCCGGTGAAGCTGGAAGTCGCCGTCCTGGAGCGGGAGCGGCGTGGCCGCAAGTTCCGCCGGGTCGCCGGTGCGGCGCTGGACGCGCTGCTGCCCGCGGAGCCGGAGGAGCCGGAGAAGGACGACGCCAAGGGCGACAAGCCCGAAGGTGAGTCCAAGAAGGACTGAGCCTCTCTACACCGTGAAGGCCCCCTTCCCTGCGTCAGACGCAAGGAAGGGGGCCTTCACGGTGTCGGCCGCTGTACACAGTGGACACGACAGTGGGATTCGGTCGAATACCGTCATCAGGACGTAACGGAATGTCGCGGCTCGCGATCACACGGCTACGACTTCGATCAAGGCGAGGACATCCGTGCGCATCGAGCTGACGTTGCAGGACCTGACGCGCGTCCGACTCGCGCCCGAAGCCGATCCCTTGACCGAGCTGGTTTCTAGCTTGCAGATCCTTCAGCGGAGTGACGCCGGCACGGCGTTGTTCAACCGGTGGCGTCACCGGGTCCGGCTCGGGCTGGCGGAGTCGGCCTCGGTACTGCTGTGGCTGTGCCGGCCGTACGCGCCGATCCCGGCGTTTCTCGTGCCGCACACCGAAGAAGGCGGTTTGGCGGCGGGGCTCGACGAGATCGCCCGGACCGACCCGGTGTGCCTGAAGACGGCGTTGCAGGACTTCCCGGTCAACCGTGAGCTGCCCGCCTGGGCGGCGAGCCTGCCGGACGGGGACACCGCCGGGCTCCCGAAGCTCGTCCAGGCGCTGCAGGACTACTTCGAACTGTCTCTGGCTCCAGTATGGGAACCGGCACGGGCCCAGGTCGACGCGGACCGAGGGATGCGGGCGCGGCTGTTGCTGCACGACGGCGTCGACGCGGTGATGACGAGCCTGCGGCCACTGGTGCGCTGGGTGTGCCCGGTGCTGGAGATCGGCGACGGGATCATCGGTTCCTGTGGCGCGGGTGGCGCGGGGCTGACGCTCTCGCCGACGTACTTCGCGGTGTGCCCGGTGATCGTCCCGGCGGAAGGAGAGGCGCCGGTCCGGCTGCTGTATCCGGCGGCACGGCAGGCCACACCGGCGACCGGGGACGGCTCCGACCTCCGAAGAACCCCGGACGCCGCCCTGGCCGACCTGCTCGGGCCGACCCGGGCGGCGACGCTCGCGGTCCTCGCGGCCGGGTGCAGCACGTCGGAAGTCGCCGCCAGACTGGGCGTGACGCCGTCGGCGGCCAGCAAACACACGACCGTGTTGCGGCGCGCCGGGCTGATCACCACCGAACGCGACCGCAACGCCGTGCTGCACTCGCTGACACCACTGGGCAGCGCCCTGCTGGGAACCTAGAGCCGGTAGATGGTCAGCGCGCTGGACCGCGACCGGAACAGGAAGTCGTTGCCGAGCGGTCCGACCTCGCCGTCGGTGGCGACGCGCCGGTTGCCGTTGAGCAGCCGGACATGGAGTTCCGGGACGTCGAGTTCCTGGTAGACGTGGCTGGCGTTGAGGCTGTTCGTGATCGTCGCGAGGATGAACCGCGCCCGCGAGTAGGGCAGGTCGGCCCGCAGGTAGCGGACGTCGAGGAGGCCGGTGTCGAGCGCCGGGCGGTGCGAGGGCGCGAATCCCTTGGGCGAGTAGGTGCCGTTGCCGACGAACAGCAGCCAGATACTGGTGTTCTTGCCGTTGAGGGTCACTTCCAGCGGTTTGGCGCGCCGGAGGGTGCGGGCGAGCGCGATCGCCGCGGACGGCCACTTCGGATGCCGCTTCTGCAGCTTCTCCCTTATCCGCACCATTTCCGGGTAGCCGCCGAGGCTGGCGGTGTTGACGAAGTAGCGGTGGTCATCGTCGTCGTTGATCTCGACCTCGCCGAGGTCGACACCGACGGCGTTGCCCGCTTCGGTGGCGGCGTCCGCGTCGGGCATCGAGCGCATGCCGACGTCGCGGGCGAAGTGGTTGAGGGTGCCGGCCGGGATGAGCGCGAGCGGCAGGTCGTGGTCGGCCGCGACGGCGGCCACCGCGGCGACCGTCCCGTCCCCACCGGCCACGCCGAGCGCGCGCACCGTGTTGTCGCGGGCGGCGATCTCGTCGCAGAGCTGTTCGCGCAGGTCCCGCTTCGCGTCCGGGTACAGGATGGTGGCCTTGGGCCAGGCGAAGCGGGCTTCCTCGGTCGGATCCTGGCCGTCGATCCCCGAATGCGGGTTGACCAGGACGAGCATGTCCTCGCCGTCGCGCATCTCGGGTGCGTCGGCGGTGTGCGCGGTGCGTCCGGGGACGTCGGGGTTCAGCGGCCACCAGTGCCGCGTCAGCAGGCCCGCGCCGACGCCGATGCCGATCCCGACGCCGACGTCACTGGGCCAGTGGACGCCGGTGTGGACCCGGGAGTAGGCGACGGCGGCGGCCAGCGGCACGAGGGCCGCGCCCGCCTTGGGCGACTCCATCGCGACGGCCGTCACGAAGGCGGCCGCCGACGCCGAGTGTCCGGACGGGAACGACGACGAGGTCGGACGCCGGACGAGACGCCGGTGCAGCGGGACCTCCTCGGCCGCGGGACGGCGGCGGGGGAACAGCGGCTTGCCGATCAGGTTCGCCGCGGCACTCGCCCCGGCGATGGCGGCCACGCCGCGGAGCGCGCCTCGGCGTGTCGGGCCCTTCTTCGCCGCGAGCGCGACCGCGACACACCACCAGAGCTTGGATTTGTCGGCACTTTTGGAGAGCGACGTGATCACGTCGTCGGCCCTGGTCCTCGGCAGCGCCGCGCTTCGTGCCATCAACCGTCTGTCGGTCCGCCCGACCTTGCGGAAAGGGCGCTTGAGCTGCTTTAACACGGGTTCCCCACTTCCGGGCCGGGACGTCATGTGCGTGATACCCGATCGGGACATCCCGCACACCTTTCACCGAATGCAACGTACCGACCGCGTGTCGCCGCCCGAACGGCGCACCTTCAGTGGGGTCTCACCGCCTACTCTGGTGGGATGCAGCGGCGGATCTTTGGCATCGAGACCGAGTTCGGGGTGACGTGCACCTTTCACGGGCAACGCAGGCTCTCCCCGGACGAAGTGGCGCGTTACCTGTTTCGGCGTGTCGTGTCCTGGGGGCGTTCCTCGAACGTCTTCCTGTCGAACGGCTCGCGGCTCTACCTCGACGTGGGCTCCCACCCGGAGTACGCGACGGCGGAATGCGACGACCTCGTCCAGCTCGTCACGCATGACAAGGCCGGGGAGCGGATCCTCGAGGACCTCCTGGTCGACGCCGAGCGGCGGCTGGCGGACGAGGGCATCGGCGGCGACATCTTCCTGTTCAAGAACAACACCGACTCGGCGGGCAACTCCTACGGCTGCCACGAGAACTACCTCGTCACCCGTGCCGGGGAGTTCTCACGGATCGCCGACGTGCTGCTGCCGTTCCTGGTGACCCGGCAGCTGATCTGCGGCGCGGGAAAGGTGCTGCAGACGCCGCGTGGCGCGGTGTACTGCCTGTCCCAGCGGGCGGAACACATCTGGGAAGGCGTCTCCAGCGCCACCACGCGCTCGCGGCCGATCATCAACACCCGCGACGAGCCGCACGCCGACGCGGAGCGCTACCGGCGCCTGCACGTGATCGTCGGCGACTCGAACATGGCCGAACCGACCACGATGCTCAAGGTCGGGTCGGCGAACCTGGTGCTGGAGATGATCGAGGCAGGCGTCCAGTTCCGTGACTTCACCCTGGACAACCCGATAAGGGCCATCCGCGAGATCAGCCACGATCTCACCGGCCGTCGCCAGGTGCGGCTCGCCGGCGGTCGCGAGGCGTCCGCGCTGGACATCCAGCGCGAGTACCACGCCCGCGCCGTCCAGCACGTCAAGGAGACCGGCTCGTCGCCGCAGTCCGAGCGCGTCGTCGAGCTCTGGGGCCGGGCCCTGGAGGCGGTGGAGCAGCAGGACTTCAGCAAGATCGACACCGAGATCGACTGGGCGATCAAGCACCGGTTGGTCGAGCGTTACCGCGCCAAGCACGACCTCGACCTGTCGAGCCCGCGGATCGCCCAGCTCGACCTGGCCTACCACGACATCCGGCGCGGCCGCGGCATCTTCGACCTGCTGCAGCGCAAGGGCCTCGTGCGCCGGGTGACCGACGACGGCGAGATCGAACTGGCCAAGGACACCCCACCCCAGACCACGCGGGCGAAGCTGCGCGGTGACTTCATCGCCGCCGCGCAGGCCGCCGGGCGTGACTTCACCGTCGACTGGGTGCACCTCAAGCTGAACGACCAGGCGCAGCGGACCGTGCTGTGCAAGGACCCGTTCCGCTCGGTGGACGAACGGGTCGAAAGGCTCATTTCCTCGCTCTGACCTACACCCGGCTCAGAACCGGCCGACACGCGATCGTCACTCCATGTACCGTGTGGATCGCTGTAGGTTCTGAGCCGGGGAGGGCGAGGATGGACGACGAGCGGTGGGCTTTCGAGGAAGAACTGGAACGGGACGACGATCCACCGAGGTCGTCACCGTGATCGTGTCGCCGGAGGCCGACGTTCTCTCCGTGCTCCTCTCGCCGGAGTGGAAACAGTCAGTCGACCCGCGTGGACTGCACAGCGCGGTGACATCGGCCGCGAATGCCGCCACCATCGCCGCCTTGGGGCGGCAAATGGACGACGTCGCCCGAAACCCGCCCCCGATGCCGACCTTCGGCGCGACGCCCGCGTCCACGTCTGACGAGTCGCCCCTTGGTACTCAGGACATGCTTCGGCTCGTGGAGGCCGCGACCGCCGAGCTGGCGCAGTTCACCGAGCGGGCCGCGGCGGTCGTCGACCGCCGCATCACCGCCGAGAGTCGCGGCGGTCATGTCCACGGCACCGTGGCGAACGGACAGGTCATCGCCGTGGAGATCGACCTGTCGTGGGTGGCGCAGGTCCGCAAAGGCGAGATCGAGAGCGAGATCCTCGACGTGCTCCGGCAGCTTCGCGAGGCAGCTACTCCACCTGGCCTGGCTGACGGTCCCGAAGGTCCCGCGATCGCCGAGATCATGGGACTGCTCGTCGACCCGCACCGGATGGCGCGCCGGGTTGGTCTCGAACCGTCGAGCAACAGGGAGCAGGCGTAATGGCTGACGCTCACGACATCACGCTGGCGCTGGACGCGCTGACTTCGGACGCGGACCTGTGGGACGCCGCCGCGGACGCTCTCGCCCCTCCTCGCGCGGCGATCGATCCGCTCGGCCTGACCCCACGAGACGTCATGTCGTATGCGGCGGCGAAGGGTCTCGACAAGCAGTACAACCAGGCCCGCGCGCTCATCCAGGACATGATCGACCAGGCGGGAGACAACTTCCGCGCACTGTCCACCTCCTTGCGCGCTGCGGCCGATCGGTACGCCCACGACGAGGACCAGCGCGCGGCCGACATCGATCGCGCCGGCCGCGGCTAGCGACACATCCGAGGGGAATCCACCATGACTGCCGCTGGAGCGAATCCGGTCATCGATCAGTCGATGGAAAAGCTTCGTGAAATCGAAGACAAGATCCGTGAGCTGTTCGACAAAGTGAATGACGTGATGAGCTGGGTGCCGGACATCCTCTCGGATCTCATCGAACCTGTCCGTCGGGGAATGAACGCGCTGAACGGGAAGTTGACCGAGTTCTGGGACTCGATCATCCGGTTCATCAATGACAAAGGTGACCCTGCCAAGCTGAGGCAGGTGGCTGCTGAATGGTCGGACCGGATTGGCAAAAGCACCGGGGATGTCGCCGGTTCGGTATCCTTGGACAAGCTCAAGACGAACATCGAATGGAGCGGCAGGGCCGCCGAGACGTACAAGGCTACGGTACCCGCTCAGATCGCGGGGTTGAACTCGCTCAAGGATCTGGGGCTTCAGATCCGGAACTCGCTGGTCAACCTCGCCAACGGTCTCGACAGCTTCTGGACCCAGATATATGGAACCTTCGCGGCCTTGGCCATCGCTGCCGTCGTTGCCGTCCTCAGTGCGATCAGTGTTGTCGGCATTCCGGCCGCGGTCGCGATTCTGGTCGGGATGATCGGCGCCGGCATCGCGTCGATTTTCACCACTATCAGCGCGGTGGATTCGCTCACCAACAGCATCCGAGTGGAGCAGACCGCGATTCAGGACAAAGTGGATTCCCTTGGTGTCACGTGGCCAAGGACCAACACGGAATCGATGTCGCACTCGACTGACTGGAAGCGGCAAACGTGACCTACTCGAGCGCGTGGCCGACGGAACCCTATCGTCGCCTCCCGACCGGGATGATAGGAACCATCCGCGAAATCGCCACCAGCCTCGGGGGCGGAACGGGCGCGATCGGCCTGCTCATGGTGGTCGTCATCCAGATCGCGGGGCGAGTTCTTCCGACCTCGACCGATGGCGCCAACGTCCTGACCATGGGGATGGCCACTTTCGCGGCCGGTGCGTTGCTGTTGTCGGGAATCGCCATGCTGATCGCACGGACGCTCGTGAGAACCGGCAGTGTCGAAACGAAAGGCGCCATCCTCCTGCGGGGAGTCGAGGCGGGGTTGTGTGCGGGTGCGATTTTCGCGATGGCAGCTTTCTTGTTCTTCTACGTGCCCGGGGTGGCTTCGTCCGGGCGGTACAACCCGCAGGATCGCATCGAAGTGACGCCCGGCATCGTGATGTACACGCTGCTACCTGTACTCGCGATGATCTTGACGATCGTCAACCTTGTTGTCTCCCACAGGTTGTTCTTCCCAACTGTCGAGAGGGTGCAGAAGCATCTCGCGCAGGAGTCCGGCTGACTCGAGCCTCGCCAGGTCGCCGTCGGCCACGCTAGGGTGACCGGCGCGATTCTTCGACCGAGGGAGAGGTACGCCGATGCGCCGTGCGTTGCTGGTCGTGCTGGGAGCGGTTGTCCCGCTGGCGTTCACCGGCGTCGCGCACGCCGCGCCGGAATGTCCCGATCCCGCGTGGACGGAGACCCCGACGGGCACGGACGCGCAGTTGCGCGGGCTCTCCGCGGTGGATTCCCGTACGGCGTGGGTCAGCGGTAGTAAAGGCACCATCCTGCGGACCACCGATCGTGGCCGCACCTGGAAGCCCGTCGCCCCGGCAGGCACCGAGGCGCTGGACTTCCGCGACATCGAGGCCTTCGACGCCGAGCACGCGGTCGCCCTGTCCATCGGGCCCGGCGACGCGTCCCGGATCTATCGCACCGACGACGGCGGCAAGAGCTGGCGACTGTCCTTCCAGAACAGTGACCCCGCCGCGTTCTACGACTGTGTCGCGTTCTTCGACCACCGGCGCGGTCTCGCGATGAGCGATCCGGTGGAGGGCAAGTTCCGGTTGCAGTCCACTTCGGACGGCGGCCGCACCTGGACGGCCGTGCCCGCCGAGGGAATGGTCCCCGCGCTCGACGGCGAGTTCGGGTTCGCCGCCAGCGGCCAGTGCCTCACCACGGCGGGTCCGCGAGACGCCTAGATCGCCACCGGCGGTGGGTCCCGCGCACGCGTCCTGCACTCCGGTGACGGCGGGAAGACCTGGGAAGCCGCCGACACCCCGCTGCCGAGTGGCGCCTCCAGCGGGGTCTTCTCGGTGACGTTCCGGGACCCGCGGCACGGCGTGGCCATCGGTGGCGATTACGCGGCGCCGAACGCGGCCGGACCGGCGGTCGCGCTGAGCGCGGACAAGGGGCGCACCTGGCGGACGCCGCCGGAGGCCCCGGTCGGCTACCGGTCCGGGCTGGCGTGGCTGGGGAACACGGTCATCGCCGTCGGTCCCGGCGGGAGCGACCTGAGCCCGGACGGCGGACGGCACTGGAAGTCGTTCGACACCGGATCCCTGGACTCGGTCGACTGCGCCCGCGGCGCGTGCTGGGCGAGCGGAGCCAAGGGCAGGGCTGCCCGGCTCAGCGGGGTTTAAGCTCGAAGGACCATGACCACACACGCGCAACCCGTTCCGGAGACCGCCGAGCATCTGGTCGAGGTGCTGAAGGCGCTCGCCAACCCGATCCGGCTCCAGGTGCTCGGCTGGCTGCGCGAACCGGACCGGCATTTCCCGCCGGAGCGGGCCATCGCCGACCAGAACGAGGTCGGCGTCTGCGTCAGCCATCTCCAGGAGAAGCTGGGACTCGCGCAGTCCACGGTGTCGGCGTACATGGCGTTGCTCCAGCGCGCCGGGCTCGTCCGGTCCACCCGGGTGGGGAAGTGGACGCACTACCGGCGTGACGAACAGCGGATCGCGCAACTCGTCGACCTGCTGGGACGCTCCATCTGAGCTCGGCCGGGAATAACATATCGAGAATCTGCGATAGTTCGATATGTTGTACTCGAGCTGAGGAGAGACAGATGGAACTGGGGCGTTTCGGGATCTGGACGTTCGACTTCGAGGACCAGCCCGCGAGCATGCTGCGGGATTCGGTGCGGGAGCTGGAAGAACTCGGCTGGCCCGCGATCTGGATCCCGGAGCGGGACGGTCGGGAGGCGCTGACCCACGCCGGATTCCTGCTCGCGTCCACCGAGCGCATCGCCGTGGTCAACGGGATCGCGCGGATCGGATCCCGCGGTGCGCGCTGGACCCGCGGCGCGGCGGTCCTGCTGGCCGACGCCTATCCGGACCGGCATGTGCTGGGACTGGGGTTCGGCGGCGCGCAGGCCGGTGTGAAGCCACTGGAAGCGATGAGTGACTACCTCGACGAATTCGACGCGGTCACCAGCGCGAACCCGCTGCCCGCCGCGCCGATGCGGCGGCTGCTGGCCGCATACGGGCCGAAGATGCTCGAACTGGCCCGCGACCGGTCCGAAGGCGCGCACACGTATCACGTGACGGTGTCGCACACCGCCCAGGCGAGAGAAGTACTGGGGGAGAAGGCCTTCCTCGGTGTCGAGCACGCCGTGCTGTTCGAAACCGACCCGGGCAAGGCGCGCGAGATCGCCCGAGAGCACCTGCACGGGTACCTGACGTCGAAGTACAACGTCGCCAAGTTCCTCCGCCTCGGCTACACCGACGCCGACATCGACGGCGGCCGCGGGAGCGACCGGATCGTGGACGATCTCGTGTTCTGGGGCGATCTCGACACCATCACCGGGAAACTGCGCGGGCATCTCGACGCCGGCGCCGACCACGTCGGGGTTCAGGTCATCGGCGTCGAGCCCGGCGAGTCGGCCATGCCGCACTGGCGGCGGCTGGCCGAGTCGCTGCTGCCGCGCTAGCGGACCTGGCCGGTCGGCCGGACCACGATCTCGTTGACGTCGACCGAGGGCGGCTGCTCCAGCGCGTAGAGCACCGCCCTCGCGATGTCGTCGGGCTCCAGTTTCGGCTTGGACTTCGAGTCCTCGGGGATCATCGAGGTGTCGACCAGCCCCGGCTGCACGACGGTGACCCGGACGCCGGTGCCGATGGCCTCCTCGCGGATGGATCCCGCCAGGCCGGTCACCGCCCATTTCGTCGCCGAGTAGAGGTTTCCCGGCCGGTGGTAGCGCCCGGCGACCGAACCGGTGAGCACGAGGTGTCCCTTCGATTCCGCCAGTGACGGCAGGGTCGCCCGCGCGGTGATGGCGGTGCCGTAGACGTTCGTCAGCACCATGTCCCGCCACTGTTCCGGGTCCGCGCCGCCGTCGCCGAAGAACGAGACCACGACGCTTTGGCCCGCGTTGGCGAACACCGCGTCGAGGCCGCCGAAAGTCTTCTTCACCGTCTCGACGGCGGTGGACAGCGACTCCCAGTCGGTGACGTCCACCGCGAGCGCGAGGGCGCGGTCCTCGCCGAATTCGGCGACGAGGGGGAGTAGCGCCTCGCGGTCGCGGGAGAGCAACGCCAGCCGGAACCCGGCGGCCGCGGCCCGGCGTGCGGTGGCCTCGCCGAGGCCGCGGGAGGCGCCGGTGATCAGCAGTACTCGATCGTTCATGCCTCCAAAGTAGGCGGCGTGTAGGTCTCCCACTCGGGCACCGGTTCGCCGACGAGGGCGGCGCCCAGTCGATCGAGATAGAAGTGCCAGCCCTTGAGGATGTCCGAGGTGTCCCAGTCGGTCTTGGGCAGATGGTGCACGAAGTCGAGCACCGTGCCGTCACCTCGCGGTGTCAGGGTCAGTTCCACCCGCCACGCGGGCTGATCCGTCACGCCCAGGTCCACCACCAGCCGCTTCGGCGGATCGCATTCGACGATGACGGCGGGGCCCGGTTCGGACTCCTTCTCCGCCGTCATCAGCAGCATGATCGTCTTGCCGACCCCGGCTTCGCCGGTCCAAGTGCCGATCCAGCGGGCCGTGCGGTCGGATTCGGTGAGTGCCGACCAGACGTCCTCGATGGGGTCCGGGTACTCGCGCCGGAGTTCGAGCCGGGTCACGTCGTTGTCCATGACGTGAAGATAACCGTGGGCTTAATTAAGCGTCAACTTATTCTTTGGTGAGCACCAGTCGCCCGCGTAGTCCGCCCTCCGTCAAGCGCTCGTGTGCCTTGACCACCTCGCTCAACGGCATGGTGTCCGCGACGCGGAGTGCGAGGACGCCTTCGTCGGCCAAGGTCGCCAGCCGGGCCAAAGCGGCACCGTCCGCGCGGATCCAGACGTGCTCGACCCTGATGCCGCGCAAGGGAATCGGCGCTGCGCCGGCCGCGAACACCACGAACCGGCCCCGGTTCGCGACGGCGTCCAAGGCTTCGAGCCCGAGCAGGGCCGTGTCGAGCGCCGCGTCCACACCGCCGGGGACCACCGCCCGCACACGGTCGCCCAAGAAGTCGCCACGTGGCACGAAAACCTCCGCGCCGAAACCCCGGACCAAGGCTTCGTCGGCGGAACCGGCGGTCGCCACCACACGGAAGCCGCGCGCCTTGGCCAAAGCGACCGCGTAGCCGCCGACGGCGCCCGCCGCGCCGGTCACCAGGACGGTCGCTCCCGGTGGGAGGTCGAGCAGATCGAGCGCCTGCGCCGCGGTGAGACCGTTCAGCGGCAGGGTCGCGGCCTCCGCGAGGGATGCCGTCCGCGGGGCGGCGGCGATCGCGGAGGCGTCGAGGACGACGAACTCGGCGTAGGTGCCGAGAGCGGCCGACGGCCGGTCCCGCAAGCCGATCACGACGTCGCCCGCGGCGAACCCGGTGACGCCGTCGCCCACCGCGTCGACGGTCCCGGCCACGTCCCAGCCGATCCCGAGCACCTCACGCGGCGGGATGATCCCCGCCTCGGTCAGGAAACCCGACCTGGTCGCGGCGTCGACCGGATTGACCGCAGCCGCAGCCACCTTCACCCGGACCTGGCCGATCCCCGGCACAGGCATCGGCTGCTCCGTGAACTCCAGGACCTCAGGTCCGCCGAACCGGCGGACCACCACTGCGCGCATCGTTCCCCTCCAAGGTGTCGTTCCCCGGCGAACGTATGGGGAGTTACTCTCCGTCGGGAAGTACGCACCTCGAGGTGCCCAACCCACGCGGAGGTACGCGAACCGTGGTCACGCGCACGGCACAGGAACGCCGAGAAGAGGAGAAACGGGCCTACGACGCCTACCTCGCCGCCTGCCCGGCCCGGAAGCTGCTCGACGAGGTCTCGGGCAAGTGGGTCAGCCTGATCCTCGTCGCGCTCGGAGACGGGCCCCAGCGCTACAGCGACCTCTCGCGCCGGATCGCCGGCGTCAGCCAGAAGATGCTCACGCAGACCCTGCGGACCCTGGAACGGGACGGCCTGCTGACCCGGACCGTCACGGCATGTGTGCCGGTCCGCGTCGACTACGAACTGACCGAGCTCGGCCGGAGCCTCCGTCAGTTGCTGGCCGGGATCAAGGACTGGGCCGAGACCCGGTTCGACGAGGTCGAGTCCGCCAGGGATCGTTACGACGCGCGATCGGCGGCTCTCACCATCGGGTCGGACGGCGCGGGCTAGGGTAAGCGGGTGTCCACCGCACGCGCCGAACGATTGGTCAACCTGGTCCTGGCCCTGCTGTCCACCCGGCAGTACCTCACCGCCGAACGGATCCGGGGCATCGTGCCCGGGTACGCCGACGCGGCCAGCGACGAGGCCTACTTCCGCATG
Source organism: Amycolatopsis azurea DSM 43854 (assembly GCF_001995215.1). Lineage (GTDB taxonomy): Bacteria > Actinomycetota > Actinomycetes > Mycobacteriales > Pseudonocardiaceae > Amycolatopsis > Amycolatopsis azurea. The sequence goes on along the minus strand of NZ_MUXN01000024.1, from coordinate 473,169 downwards.
TTCGAGCGCGACAAGACCGAACTGCGCGAACTCGGCATCCCTTTGGAGACCGGCCGCAACTCCGCGTTCGACGCGATCGACGGCTACCGCATCGCGCGCCGCGACTACGAACTCGGCGAAATCGACCTCGCGCCCGACGAGGCGACCGCGGTCGGGCTCGCCGTCCGGCTCTGGGATTCCCCGGAACTGACGGGGGAGGCCCAAGGCGCGCTGGTGAAGCTTCGCGCCGCCGGAGTCGAGGTCGACGACCACGCCCCGACGGTCGTCGAACCGCGTGTCCGCGCCGAACCGGCGTTCGGCCCGTTGCTCGCCGCCGTCCAGGCCGGGCAGGCGGTGCGCTTCGAATACCGCCGCAGCGGCTCGGCCGAGCGCAAGATTCGCACCCTCGAACCGTGGGGCGTGGTGTCCTGGAAGGGGCGCTGGTACGTCGTCGGGCATGACAGGGACCGTGGCGCTTCCCGCTGTTTCCGGCTTTCGCGCGTGACCGGGAAGGTCGACGCCTTCGGGAAGACCGGCGTCGTCGAGCGCCCGGAAGGGGTCAACCTGCTGCAGATGGTCTCCGCCAGCAGCAGCGAGGACCCGTCCGCGGCGACCATCGCCAGCGTCTGGGTCGCCGACGGCCGGGCCGCCGGGGTCCGCCGCCGCGGCCGGGTGGTCGGTCGCGGTGAGGCCGGGGGAGAAGAAGGCGACCTCGTGGAGATCGAGCTGTACTACCCCGAATCCGCGGCCGACTGGCTCGCGGCTCACGGCCCGGACGTGCTCGTCCTCGAACCCGAAATCCTCGCGAAGTCGGTCTTCAGCCGCCTCGAAGCCGTCGCGCACGCGGGCGGTGCCCGATGAGCGCCACCGGACGGATGCCGCGCCTGCTCGCGCTCGTGCCGTACCTGCTCGCCCGGCCCGGTATCAAGATCACCGACGCCGCCCACGATTTCGACGTCACGCCCAAGCAGCTGCGCAAGGACCTCGAACTGCTGTGGATGTGCGGACTGCCCGGCTACGGTCCCGGTGACCTGATCGACCTCTCCTTCGAGGGCGACACGATCGTCGTCACGCACGACGCCGGCATGAACCGTCCGCTGCGGCTCACGGGCGGCGAGGCGACGGCCATGCTCGTCGCGCTGCGGGCCCTGGCCGAGACGCCCGGCGTGGTCGACGCCGACGCGGTCCGCCGCGCCATCGCGAAGATCGAGGCGGCCGCGGGCCAGGCCCAGCCGTCGGGGATCGTCGTCGGCGGGGGAGTGCGGGAAGGCAAGAAGACCGCCGGTACCCGCGAAGCCGTCCGGGCCGCTCTGACCGCGAAGCGCGCGTTGCGGATCCGGTACTACACGGCGTCGAAGGACGAGATCACCGAGCGCACCGTCGATCCGATGCGGTTGCTCATCGTCCAGACGGTCGGCTACCTCGAAGCGTGGTGCCGCCGCGCCGAAGGTGTCCGGCTGTTCCGGCTCGACCGCATCGACGAGCTCACCGTGCTCGACGAACCCGCCGTCCCGCCGGCGCACGCCCAGCCGACTGACATTTCCGATGGTGTTTTCCGGCCCCGTCCCGATCAGCAGGAAGCCGTCCTCGCCCTCGACCCCGACGCACGCTGGGTAGCCGAGTACTACCCCTGCGAGGAACTGGACGAGCTCGACGGCGGGCGGCTGCGGATCCGGATGCGCTACGCCGACGAGTCGTGGATGGTCCGGCTCGTCCTCGGTCTGGGCGGGGACGCGCAGGTGGAGAGCCCCGCCACACTCGCCGAGGCGGTTCGTCGACGAGCGGCCGACGCGCTGGCCCGGGCTCGTCACCTAACGTCAACCTACGAGCAGTAGGGTGACGCCGTGTCGTACCTGCCGAGCATCGCGCTCGCCGTCGCCGGGCTGATCCTGCTCTTCGTTTTGCTCATCAAATTACGCAGAGTCTTGCGCGTGCTCACCCATACGATGAGCATGGTGGCTACGAACACCCGAAAACGGACAGGGCTGCTTCGTGCTCGGTCGGCCGCGCTGCGCGTGGCGATCGCGCAACGACGTGGGCTCGAAGACCGGTAACATCACACCAAGAGACTCGAGAAGGAGGCCGCAAACGATGAACGCGCTGCAGCCGTGGCACATCATCATCCTGGTGCTCGTCGTTGTTCTGCTGTTCGGCGCCAAGAGGCTTCCGGACGCCGCGCGGTCCATCGGCAAGTCCATGAAGATCTTCAAGGCCGAGACCAAGGACATGGCCGGGGACAAGGACAAGGCCGCCGAGACCGAAGAGGTCGAGACCAAGCAGCTGCCGCAGGCCACCACGCCCGCTCCCGCCGCTCCTGCCGCGTCCGCGCAGGACAAGCAGGTCGCCGACCTCCAGCGTCAGCTCGACGAGCTCAAGAAGCAGCAGGCCGCCATGCCCGCTCCGGCGGAGCAGGCGCAGAAGAACGCCAGCTGAGCGATCTTTTAGCAAGCAGCTTCTAGCCAGGCAAGCGGAGCCTGTTCGCGGATGAGCGCGCCGAAGTCACGGCGCGCTCATGGTGGACCCTGACGAGAACGGACTGTCCAGTGGCGGATTCCGCCTCCGGTGAGGAACGCCGCGGCACCAAGCGGCACAAGCGCAGCCGTCGGACCAATCCCGACGGCACGATGACGCTCATCGAGCACATCTACGAGTTCCGGCGCCGGCTGGGTTTCGCGCTGCTCGCTCTCGTCGCGGGCGGAATCATCGGCTTCATCTGGTTCCAGACGACGATCGGCCCGATCCCGTCGCTGGGCAAGCTGCTGACCGACCCCTACTGCGCGGTGCCCGCCGAACGCCGGTTCGACGGCCCCACCGGTGGGTGCAAGCTGTTGCAGACCGTGCCCTTCGAAGCGTTCATGACGCAGTTGAAGGTCGGTCTCGCCGGCGGTGCCGTCCTGTTTTCGCCGTTGTGGCTGTACCAGATCTGGGCGTTCGTCGCCCCCGGTCTGTACTCCAAGGAGCGGAAGTACGCGCTGACGTTTGTCGCGTTCGCGTCGGTGCTCTTCGCCGGAGGTGCCGTGCTGGCCTACCTCCTCGTGCCGCACGCTCTCGAACTGCTGATGAACTTCGGTGGCGATCAGTTCATCACCGCGTTGACCGCGGACAAGTACGTCTCCTTCATCCTTTCACTGCTGTTGATCTTCGGCGTCAGTTTCGAGCTTCCGCTGCTCGTGGTGATGCTGAACCGCGTCGGCGTCCTCAAGTACCAGACGCTGAAGAAGTGGCGTCGCGGCCTGATCATGATCGTGTTCGTCTTCGCGGCCTTCGCGACGCCCGGTTCGGACCCGTTCTCCATGCTCGGCCTGTCCGCCGCGCTGATCGTGCTGCTGGAGCTGTCGATCCAGATCGCGCGTTTCCACGACCGGAAGCTCGACAAGGTGCGCGAGGACGAGGGCTGGGACAAGCTCGACGACGACGAGGCCGCGCCGTTCGACTACACGCCGAGCACGATCGAGGACGAGCCCTCGACCACCGCCGGTGGCAAGCGGCCCAACACCGACGACGTCACCTGATCCCGGGATGCACGCGGCACTGGCCGTCCACCCCGCCTCCGGTAACGGGAGCGCGGGACGGCTGATGGAGTCGGTCGCGGCGCGGCTGCGGCCCGTCGTGGACCGGCTCGACGTCCTCGTGGCCGACACCGTCGAAGAGTCCCGCGCGCTGATGACCGACTCGCGGGCGGAAGGCCTGGACGTCCTCGTCGTCCTCGGCGGTGACGGCGCGGCGCATCAAGGCGTCCAGTTCTGCGCCGAAACCGGCGTCGCGCTCGGGCTCGTCCCCGCGGGCACCGGCAACGACTTCGCCAGGGCGCTCGGGATCCCGGAGAATCCGCACGCGGCCGTCGATCTCGCCGCCCGGCGGATCGCGGAAGGCAAGCGGCGGCGTGTCGATCTCGGTCGGGCCGGTGGCGAATGGTTCGCCACCGTGCTGTGTTCGGGCTTCGACGCGCTCGTCACCGAACGCGCCAACCGGCTGACCTGGCCTCGCGGCCCGCGTCGCTACGACCTCGCGATCCTGGCCGAGCTCGCCGCGTTCCGGCCGCGTCCGGTGGTGCTCCGCACCGACGTCGAGACCCTCGAACTCGACGCCACCATGATCGCCGTCGGCAACACCCCGTTCTACGGCGGTGGCATGCGGATCTGCCCAGGAGCAGATCCGGAGGACGGCCGGTTCGACATCACCGTCGTGGGCGCCGCGACCCGTCGCGACCTGCTGCGGATGCTGCCGGGTGTCCGCTCGGGAGCGCACGTCGACCATCCGGCGGTCCGAACCCTGAAGGCGAGCCGGCTCCATCTGGCGGGCAGCGATCTGCCGGTCTACGCCGACGGCGAGCCGCTGGGCGGACTGCCGATCGACATCACCTGCGTCCCCGGCGCGCTCACCGTCGTCGGCTGAGGCTGTCTCGTCCTTCCTCGCCCGCAAGCACCAGCAGTCACGTCGGCGGCGCGTGAAGGACCCTTTCCCGAGTATGGCACCGAGCGGTCAAACGTCGTGAGTGGTGAGGACGGTTAGAACCGTCCTCACCACTCACGAGCACCACGCCGGACGTTCCCGAGATCGTCACACCGAGTGCGAACTGTCGGTGGGGTATGGAACCCTGACGAAGTGGTCAATAGCCCTCCCCAGACCCCGGCCGAGGCTTACGCAGCCTCCCAGCGCCGCGCTCAGTACCCTCAGCTGACCCGCTTCGCGGCGGAGTCGTCGTTCGAATTCGACGACTTCCAGGTCCGCGGCTGCGAGGCGCTCGAAGACGGGCACGGCGTGCTCGTCTGCGCGCCCACCGGCGCCGGGAAGACCGTGGTCGGTGAGTTCGCGGTGCACCTCGCCCTCGCCGAAGGCCGCAAGTGCTTCTACACGACACCCATCAAGGCGTTGTCGAACCAGAAGTACGCCGACCTCGTCGGCCGCTACGGCACGGACGCCGTCGGCCTGCTGACCGGTGACACCTCGATCAACGGCAACGCGCAGGTCGTGGTCATGACCACCGAGGTCCTGCGCAACATGCTCTACGCCGGGTCCTCGACCATCGGAGAGCTCGCGTACGTGGTGATGGACGAGGTCCACTACCTCGCCGACCGGTTCCGCGGCGCCGTCTGGGAAGAGGTCATCCTCCACCTGCCCGAGCACGTGCGGGTCGTCGGACTGTCGGCCACGGTGAGCAACGCCGAGGAGTTCGGCGAATGGCTCGTCGAGGTCCGCGGCGACACCACCGTCGTCGTCGACGAGCACCGTCCCGTGCCGCTGTGGCAGCACATGCTGGTCGGCAACCGGCTGATGGATCTGTTCGCGGGCCAGGAGGAACACGCTCCCGGCAGCGAGCTGCGGATCAATCCCAGCCTGCTGCGCCGCACCGAGGAGGTCGGCAGGGGGTTCGCCCCGGCAGGGATGCGCGGGCCGAGGGGGCGTCGCGGGGCACCGTCGCGGATGCCGCGGTTCCGGCCTCCGTCGCGCACCGACACGGTCGAGCGCCTGGACAACGCCGGGCTGCTTCCCGCGATCGTGTTCATCTTCTCCCGCGCCGGCTGCGACGCCGCTGTCGGCCAGTGCGTCCGGTCCGGGCTGCGGCTCAACGGTCCCGAGGAGGTCGAGAAGGTCCGCCGCATCGTCGCCGAGCGCACCAAGGACCTGCCCGAAGGCGACCTCGGCGTCCTCGGCTACTGGGAATGGCGCGAGGCGCTCGAACGCGGCATCGCCGGACACCACGCGGGACTGCTCCCGGCGTTCAAGGAGACCGTCGAGGAGCTGTTCGTCCAGGGCCTGGTGAAGGTCGTCTTCGCGACCGAGACGCTCGCGCTCGGCATCAACATGCCCGCGCGCACCGTCGTCCTGGAACGGCTGGTCAAGTACAACGGCGAGGCGCACGTCGACCTGACGCCGGGGGAGTACACGCAGCTCACCGGGCGTGCCGGGCGGCGCGGGATCGACGTCGAAGGCCACGCCGTCGTCGCCTGGCAGCCGGGGATCGACCCGAAGCAGGTCGGCGGCCTGGCCTCGACCCGGACGTACCCGCTGCGGTCGTCCTTCCGGCCCGGCTACAACATGGCGGTGAACCTGGTCGCGCAGGTCGGTGCCGAGGCGGCCCGCGACCTGCTGGAACAGTCGTTCGCGCAGTTCCAGGCCGACCGATCGGTGGTCGGGACGGCGCGGCGGATCGAGCGGAACAAGGAAGCCCTGCGGGGCTACACCACCGCCATCACCGGCGACTTCGACGAGATGCTGGAGTACGTCGAGCTCCGCGCGAAGATCTCCGCCAGGGAGAAGGCGCTTTCGCGGCAGAACACCTCCGCCCGCCGGGCGGGTACGGCCGAGTCGCTGGAGAAGCTGCGCAAGGGTGACGTCATCGCCGTGCCCGCGGGCCGGCGCGCGGGGCTCGCGGTCGTCGTCGATCCGGGGCTCGACCCGATCCGCGAACCGCGGCCCGTGGTCGTCACCGAGGACCGCTGGTCCGGACCACTCTCGGTGGCGGACTTCCCTTCGCCGGTGGAGGCGCTGGGGAACATCAAGCTGCCGAAGCACATCGAGCTGCGCTCGCCCAAGACCCGTCGCGACATCGCCTCCAGTCTGCGCAACGCGGGAATCTCCTTGCCCGGCAGGCAAAAGCGCCGCGCCGGGGCCAATGAGGACGGTGAGCTGGCCGCGCTGCGACGGGCGCTGCGCGCGCATCCGTGCCACGGTCTGGCCGAACGCGAGGCGAACCTGCGCTGGGTCGAGCGCTACCAGCGTCTCTCGGCGGAGACCGAGCAACTGGAGCGCAAGGTCGCCGCGACGACGCACTCGCTCGCGCGCGCCTTCGACCGCATCCTGAGGCTGCTCGGCGAGCGCGGTTACCTCGGCCCCGAATCCAAGGGCGACGGCGAGGACCGCGTCACCGAGCACGGCAAGCGGCTCACCCGCCTCTACAGCGAGTCCGACCTGCTCGCCGCCGAATGCATCCGGCACGACCTCTGGAAGGGCCTGTCGCCCGCCGAACTCGCGGCCGTCGTCTCGACGCTGGTCTTCGAGGCCCGCCGCGACACCGCGGGGGAGCCTCGCCTGCCCGCGGGCAAGGTGGTCGATGCCTGGCAGGCGACCACGCGGCTGTGGATGGAACTCACCGAGGACGAGCGTCGGCACAAGCTGGACCGCACCCGTGAGCCCGATGCCGGGTTCGCCTGGCCCGTCTATCGCTGGGCGCGCGGCGAATCGCTGGAGAAGGTCCTCACCGCCGCCGAGGCGAACGGGCAGGAGCTGTCCGCGGGCGACTTCGTGCGCTGGTCGCGGCAGGTCATCGACCTGCTGGACCAGATCCGTGACGTCCTCGGGAAGGCGGATCCGGTCGGCGCCGCCGCTTCGGACGCGGTGAAGGCACTGCGGCGCGGGGTCGTGGCGGCGGGAGGCGCGTAGCGGGTCTCGTGAGTGGTAAGTGGGGTTAGAACGCGACTTACCACTCACGACGCACGTGACCCAGCGCTGTCCGGAGGAGAGGACGCGTTGCGAAAGCCACTTTCGCAACCTTCAACGTCGCGAAAGTGGCTTTCGCGACACCGCCGTCGGCAATCACGAGCCAGCGCCGCTTCGGTGCAGGTGGTCGTGAGTGGTAAGTATCGTTAGAACGCGACTTACCACTCACGAGGCATTGGGCCGACCGGCGGATCGAGTTGCGCCGACACCACCCGGGAACAGTGGGCAGGGGCGCGGACCTGTGGTTGGATCGCCCACGACGGCCAAGGTTGGTGGGCCGGTGACGACGGCGGAACAGGCGGAGGCGAACGATGAGCACGCCGTATGGCGGCAACGACCCGCAGCAGCAGCCCCAGTGGGGGCAGCAGCCGGGCTACGGGCAACAGCCGGGAGGCGCTCAACCGCCGAGCGGTCCGCAGCAGCAACCCCAGTGGGGCCAGCAGCCGGACCCGTCACAGACGCAGCAGCAACAGCCTCAGTGGGGCCAGCAGCCCGCGCCGTACGACCCGTCCCAGCAGCAGCCGGGCTATCCGCAGCAGCAGCCCGGCTACGACCCCTCCCAGACGCAGCAACAGCAGCCTCAGTGGGGTCAGCAGCCGCCGCAGTACGGGCAGCAGCCGGGTTATCCGCAGAGCGGACCCCAGCAGCAGCCCGGCTACCCGCAGAGCGGCCCGCAGCAACAGCCGCAGTACGGCCAGCCGCAGCAGCAGCCGGGCCAGTACGACTACGGCCAGAGCCAGTTCCCGGGCACCCAGGGCGAGGCGCAGGACAAGCCGAAGTCCAAGAAGGGCCTGTTCATCGGGATCGGCGCGCTCGTGGTGATCATCGCCGCGGTCGGCGTTCTCGGGTTCGTGACGCCGGGGTGGTTCAACACCCAGGTGTTCAACAACACCCAGATGCAGACCGACGTGCAGAAGCTGCTCACCGAGACCTACGGGATCAAGGAGATCAGCGCGGTCACCTGCCCCTCGGGCCAGGAGGTCAAGGACGGGGTGAAGTTCACCTGCACCGCGACGATCGAGGGCAAGCCGCAGGAGGTGCCGATCACCGTGAAGGGTGACACCGGCAACTACGAGGTCTCGCCACCCGCCGTCACCAAGTAAACGGCGGGCGCCGGGGACGGTCGATCCTGCATGATCGTCCCATGAGCGACTTCTCTGTGCGGCTGCTGCGGTCCGACGAGGAACGGGCCGCGACCGACCTGTTCAGACGTGCCCTGCACATCAAGGAGATGACCGACGAGGAATGGTCGGCCATTTCCGGGTCGAGGCAGCCGGACCGAGCGTTCGGTGCTTTCGATCCGGAGCTGATCGGCACCGCCCGCTCCTTCGATTCGGAAGTGACGCTGCCCGGTGGCGGCACCACGCCGCTCGCCGCGGTCAGCCTGGTCGGAGTCCGTGGCGACCGGACCCGGCGTGGCGTGCTGACCGGTCTGATGCGCGCTCAGTTCGAGGATTTCGCCGCCCGTGGCGTGCCGGCGGCTATGCTGCACGCCTCCGAGGGCACCATCTACGGCAGGTTCGGTTATGGCATCGGCGCCCGGGCCAAGTCGTTCGAGGTCGACAGGCAGCGTGCCCGGTTCCGCCCCGAGGTCCCGGTGGGCGGGGAGATCTCCTTGCTGGATCTGGAAAGCACCATCGAGCAATGGCCGTCGCTCTTCGACGCCCTTCCGCGTATCCGGCCCGGCATGATCGCGCGGAGCCCGCATCTGTGGCCGGGCTACGAACGGGAGGTGCGCCGGGCGACCACGCCGGTCGCGACAGCCGTGCACCGCGGTCCGGACGGCATCGACGGCTATGTCACCTACACCGTCGAAAGGACCAAGTTCGGCGCCCCTGCGGTGTTGAAGATCCAGTCCTTCCACCACTCGGGTTCCGACGCGTTCGCGGGGCTGTGGCGGTACCTGCTGTCCGTGGACCTGGTCGACCGCATCACCGCCGAGAAACGCCCCCTCGACGAACCGGTCGAGTTGCTGTTCACCGACCCTCGGCACGTGACCGTGGAGAAGGTCCAGGACGAGGGTTGGCTCCGGCTGGTCGACGTCGCCACGATGCTCGACGCCCGCACGTACCAGGGCGAGCCGGTCGTCATCGAGGTCACCGATCCCTTCCTGGAGCACAACTCCGGCCGCTACCGCCTTTCCGCGGACGGTGCGGCCCGCACCACGGACCCGGCGGATCTCGAACTCGGCGTCGACACCTTGTCGATGCTGTACCTCGGCGCTTGGCGCGCGTCGGATCTCGCGGCCGCGGGACGCGTCCGAGCCACCGGCGAAGCCGCTTTGCTGCGGGCGGACCTGCTGTTCGGCACGCGAGTGAACCCCTGGTGCGGTACCTTCTTCTGACGTTGGATGATCACATTCGGTGGGGGTGGAGAAGCTTGAGCAGGCGAGCCGTCGCGACGGTCGTTCTGTGCTGTGCCGCTTTCGCGGGGCTGGCGGCGTGTTCGGACAACCCGGCGCCCGCCCCGGCGACGAAGACCGTCACGGCCACGCCGACGACAGGTGCCTCGTCGAGCACGTCGTCTTCCGGCGGCTCGCCCTCCAGCGCCCCCGGCAGAGTCTTCGATCCCCGGACCATGCAGGCGGACGTGCGGAAGATCCTCACCGAGACCTACCAGGTGACCGAGGTCGGCGACGTGCTCTGCCCGGCGAACCAGACGGTGAAGGACGGCAGCACGTTCACCTGCACCGTCCAGGTCGCCGGGGAGGGCAAGACCGTCACGATCACCGTGACCGGTGAAGACGGCCGGTACGAGGTCGGCGCGCCCGCCTGAAAACCGGTTGGGTTCGCCGGGGATGGACGGCAGGATCTCCTGTCATGAGCGAATTCCACGTGCGCGCCGTGGCCGAAGGCGAACAGCGGGCCTGCCTCGAAGTCCTGGAACAGGCTTTGCACGCCAAGCCGATTTCGGACGAGGACTGGGCCAAGATGGCGCCGTCCTGGCCCGCCGCAGGGAAGTTCGCCGCGTTCGACGACCACGACACCCCGGTGGGGATCAGCAGCTCCTTCGACATCGAGCTCACCGTCCCGGGCGGGCGGAAGCTGGTCACCGCGGCCGTCGACGGTGTCGCCGTCCGCGCCGACTGGACCCGTCGCGGGATTCTCACCACGATGATGTCCGCCCAGCTGGAGGACTTCGCCGCGCGTGGCGTGCCGCTGGCCGCGCTGCACGCCTCGGAAGGCGTGATCTACGGCCGCTACGGGTACGGTGCCGCCACTTTCGACAGGGGCGTCTTCGTCGAACGTCCTCGCGCCCAGGTCCGTGACGGCGTGGGGCGCGACGGGGTGGTCAGGTTCGTCACTCCCGCCGAAGCCGTCGAGCGTGTTCCGGCGCTGTACAACAGGTTCGAGGGAACACGGCCCGGGTTCGCCGCCCGGCCCGCGCAATGGTGGCCGGGCTTCTTCGACCGGCTGGTGACCGGGGACGGCGGCTATCGCGTCGCCATCCACAGTGGACCGGATGGAGACGACGGCTTCGTCGTCTACCAGACCATCGACACGCGCGACCGGACGGCGCCGGAGCGTGGCGCGATCCTCGAGATCCGGGAGCTCCACGCCGGGACACCGGAGGCCTGGGCGGGGTTGTGGCGTTTCCTGCTGTCGGTCGATCTGGTCTCGGGCGTCGCCGGACGGGGCCGCCCGCTGGACGAGCCGATCGCCGCCCTGCTCACCGACCCGCGTGCGGTGAACACCACCGAGATCATCGACGAGCTGTGGGTCCGGCTCGTCGACGTGCTCACCGCGCTGCGGGCGCGCACCTACGGCACCGCCGAACCCGTGGTGCTCGAAGTGCTCGACAAGCAGCTCCCCGACAACAACGGCCGCTACCTCGTCGGCCCCGGCGGTGTGGAACGCACGACCGCCGAGGCGGAACTACGGCTGGACGTCGCGGAGCTGGCGTCCCTCTACTTCGGACAGGGCTTCTTCAGAGATCTGGTGGTGGCGGGCCGGATCGAGGTCCTGGACGAAGGGGCGGTCGACCGTGCCGACGCGTTGTTCCACACCGCGCGGGCCGCTTGGTGCGGGACGTTCTTCTAGGCCGGATTGCGGCGCGGTTTGATCCGTACCTGCGGCAACGCGGGTGCGGGCAACCACGCCGTCGTGCCCTGATAGCCCTCCACGGAGCCGAACCGGTCCGCCTGGGCCTGCCACGCCTCCCGGTACTCGGCGATCTCGTCGTGGCTGCGGCCCACGAAGTTCCACCACATGACGAGTTCTTCGGTGAACGGCGTCCCGCCGAGCAGGAGCACGCGCGCCGGCTCGCCGCCGTCGTTCGTCAGCTCCAGCCGTCCGGCGCCGGGCGCGAGGTACGCGAGTTCGCCGGTGCCGAGCGCGGTTCCGGCGACGGTGACGGAGCCGAGGTCTTGGAGGACACCGTGTTCGAAGGCGGGATCGACGTCGAGGGCCAAGGTCGCCCCGGGCTCGACGGTGAGTTCGGCGCCCAGCAGGGGAGTGAACGCCGGGACCGGTGAGGTGGTCCCGGCGAGGGTGCCGAGGAAGACCCGCGCGGTGGCTCCGGGGAGCCGGAGCAGCGGAGGCGCGTAGTGCCGGAAATCCCGTGCGGTGTCACGGTGTTCGTCCGGCAGCGCGATCCAGAGCTGGACGCCGTGCAGCGTCGCGGTGTCCGGTGTGGACACTTCCGAATGCGCGATGCCGTGCCCGGCGGTCATCAGGTTGAGTTCCCCCGGCCGGACCATGGCGTGGGTGCCGATGCTGTCGCGGTGTTCGATCTCGCCGCTGAACAGCCAGCTCGCGGTCTGCAACCCGGTGTGCGGATGGGGCGCGACGTCCATCCCGCCGGACTCCGACACGTCCTGCGGCCCGTAGTGGTCGGCGAAACACCACGCGCCGATCAGGGAGCGCCGCCGTTGCGGAAGTGTCCGGCGGACCCGGATCGCGCGCGGCCCGCCGAGCGGGACGTCGCGCGGGGTCAGCACGGTGACGCCGTCGCCGGGACGGTCCCGGCACAGCAGTTCGGCCGGATCGGCCTCGGTGTTGCTCATGACTTGGGGAGCGCGGCCAGCAGACGCTCCACCGAACGACCGAGATTCCAGCGCTCCGCCAGTTCCGCGACCTTGTCCGGGTCGGCGGGTTCGGACGGGACGGTGTCCGGGCGGGACTGTTCGACCGGCGCGTCGGCCGCGACCCGCACGACGGTCGGCGCGACTGCGAGGTAGTCGGCGGCGTCGGTCAGCCGCAGCCGGGTCTTGAGCGGCACCCGAGAGTCACCGGCGTCGGCCGCCTCGATCAGCTCCTGGAGCGAGCCGAACTGGGTGATCAGCTTCGCCGCGGTCTTCTCGCCGATCCCGGCGACGCCGGGCAGCCCGTCCGACGGGTCTCCGCGCAGCGCGGCCATGTCGGCGTATCCGGGGCCGGCGTTCGCGGCCGGGATCCCGTACTTCTCGGCGAGCTCGTCCGGGCCGAGGATCTCGGCCTTGTTCCAGCCCTTGCCGACGTAGATGACCACCGTCGGCGTCGGCTCGTGGCGGACCAGCTGGAACAGGTCGCGGTCACCGGTGATGACCTCGACCGGCGACTTCTGTTCGCGGATCGCGAGCGCGCCGATGACGTCGTCGGCCTCGTACCCGGCCGCCTCGGCCGTCGCGAGCCCGAAGGCCTCCAGCAGTTCGAGGATGATCGGGACCTGCGGGGTCAGCGTGTCCGGCACCTCTTCGACGTCGCCGCCGTCCGGGACCTCTTCGGCCACCCGGTGCGCCTTGTAGCTGGGCAGCAGGTCGGTGCGGAACTTCGGCCGCCAGTCCGCGTCCAGGCACGCCACGAGCCGGGAGGGTCGCCGGTCGACGAGGATCCGCGCGACGGTGTCGGTGAACCCGCGTACGGCGTTGACCGGAGTCCCGTCCGGGGCGGTCATCGACTCGGGCAGTGCGTAGAACGAGCGGAAGTAGAGGCTCGCGGAATCGAGGAGAGCGAGTGGTCCGGTCACGCGGACAGCCTGCCATGTCCGAGCCCGGATGTCCGTGAAGGACCCGACCCCCAGCCGGGTCCTCCACGGACATCGGTCAGGCGGCGTAAGGCCGCACCCGGCGTGCGTCGCGCAGCGCGTTGGCCCACCAGCCCAATTGGTTCAGCAGAGTGGTGGCCGCGACGGAGGCTCCCTCGAAGTCGTCGTGCTCGCCGTCCGGGCCGAAGTGGTTCCAGGCGTAGGGGAAGCTCACGGTCTCGCGGATCGTGGCGGCGTGGAGTTCGGCGAAGACCGGGCGCAGGTGCTCGACCGCGCGCAGGCCGCCGGAGATCCCGCCGTAGGAGACGAAGGCGACCGGCTTTCCGTGCCACTCGCGGCCGGTGGCGTCGAGCGCGGCCTTGAGCGGGCCGGGGTAGCTGTGGTTGTACTCGGGGACGATCACGACGACGGCGTCGGCGGCGGAGACGCCGGAAGAGAGGCCATCAGGGGCTTCGGCGAGGTCGATGACGGACAGGGTGACGTCTTCGCGCTGTTTCGCACGTTCGAGGAACCAGTTCGCGACGACGGGTGCGAAGCGGCCTTCGCGGACGCTGCTGATCACCACTGCCAGCTGGTAAGGCGTGTCGGTTGTCATGGCACAGACCGTAGAACCTGAACTTAAGTAGAGGTCAAACTCCAGAACCGTTTTCCTGGCTGAATTCGATTGCAGAGAACTCTTTGCAATGTAGGATCGCCGGTATGGGGAAGAGCGAGAGGTATCTCGCGCGGATCGACGGACGCCTGCTGCGAGCGCTGTCGCATCCACTGCGGGTCAGGATCTTGGAGCTGTTGCGGGAGGACGGTCCGGCGACGGCGTCCGGACTGGGGAAACGGCTGGGGGAGAGTTCCGGGACCACCAGCTGGCATCTGCGCCAGCTGGCCGAATACGGCCTGGTCACCGAGGATCCCGAGCGCGGCAACCGGCGAGACCGGTGGTGGAAGGCCGTGCACGACGGGGATCAGCTCCAGGGCCAGGACTTCATCAGGGATCCCGATCTCGCGGGGCCGTTCAGCACGTACGCCCACACGATGGTCGACCAACGCCACGCGGCCGAGGCGCAGTTCGTCGCCGAGATGCGGGACTGGTCGGACGAGTGGATCGACAAGGTCTCCTTCCACGACTCGTCCCTGTCGCTGACGCCCGACGAGGCGGCCGCGCTGAGCGACGAGATCCTCGACGTGATCAAGCGCTATCGCCGTCCGGTCGAGGAAGGCGATACCCCCGTCCGGGTGCACTGGGCGGCCTTCCCGAGGAAATCCCGGCCGGAGACGCCATGAGCCGGATGCCGCTGGGGGCTCTGGTCGTGGCTTCGGGGATCTCCTCGGCCGGGGTGATGATGACGCTGCTCGCGATTCCCTGGTTCGTCCTGCAGAGCACCGGCAGCGGGACCAAGACCGGTCTCGTCACCGCGGCCGAAGTGCTCGGCCTGATGGTCGCCGCGATGCTGGGCGGGCCGATCGTCGACCGGGTCGGCACCCGCCGCGCCAGCGTCGGCGCGGACCTGCTGACCACCGTGACGGTCCTGCTGATCCCGCTCGCGATGCACACGACAGGGCTCAGCCTTCCCGGGTTGATCGCGCTGTCGTTCGTGATGGGCGTGTCCCGCGGTCCCGCCGACACGGCGAAGCAGGTGCTGCTCCCCGGAGTCGCCGAGCTCGGCGGAGTCCGCATGAGCCGGGCGGCGAGCGCCGTCGAAGCGGCGATGAGGACCGGCCGCATGGTCGGCGGCCCCGCCGCCGGCGCGCTCATCGCGCTGATCGGCCCGATGCAGGTGCTGTACGTCGACGCGGGCGCGTTGCTGCTGTCCTCCGCGCTGGTGTTCATGCTGATCCCGTCGGCGGCCGGTCCGCCGAGACCGTCGTCGGGCGGATACCTCAAGGAACTGCGCGAAGGGCTCGGGTACATCAAGCGTGACGGCTTGTTGCGCGCGATCGTGGGCATGCTGATGCTCACCAACAGCCTCGACTTCGGACTTCTCGGCGTCCTTTACCCGGCGTACGGCGACCAGGTCCTGCACAGCACCGCGCTCATCGGCGCGATGATCACCGCCGTCGCGGTCGGCGCGCTGATCGGCTCGGCGCTCTACGGCTGGGCCGGTCACCGGCTCTCGCGGCGGACGGCGATCCTCGTCGCCGTCGGCATCGAAGGCGCGCCGAGATTCGCCCTGCTCGCGCTCGAACCGGCGCCGGCCGTCCTGCTCGCCGGGCTGGTGGTCGCGGGGATTGGGGCGGGCGCGCTCAACCCGATCCTGCTTCCGGTGGTCTACGAGCGGGTTCCGGAAGCCGTCCGGGGCCGCGTGCTCAGTCTCCTCGTGGGCGGGGTGCTCGCCGCGATGCCGCTCGGCTCGATGGCGGCCGGGCTGCTGCTCGACGGCGTCGGGCTCGTCGGGGCGCTCGCGGCTTTCGGGGGCCTGTACCTCATCGCCAGCACTTTCCCGGCGGTCTTCCGGGTCTGGCGCGGGCTCGACGATCCCGCCCCGATCGGGGGTGACCGGCTGGTGAGCGAAGGGGCACGGACCGACTAGGCTCGCCATCATGTCGCGCCGTTCCCTTCACAACCCAGCCCCCGACGCCGCCAGCCTCCGCGCCCGCCTCGACCGGGCCCGCGCCGCCGCGGCCGCCGCCGACACCGACGCCCTGCTGATCGCACCCGGCTCGGACCTGCGCTACCTCATCGGCCAGGCCGGGGGTTCCTTCGAACGGCTGACCACGCTGGTGATCCCGGCCGACGGTGTCCCGGCGCTCGTGCTGCCGAAGCTGGAGGCACCCGGCTACGCGGACGTCCCGGCGGACGAACTGGGCATCGAGATCGTCACCTGGGTCGACGGGGACGACGCCTACGAACTGGTCGCCGACAGGCTGGGCAAGCCCGGCCGGGTCGCGGTCAGCGACTTCACCCCGGCCCTGCACGTCCTCGCCTTCCGCGGCGCGCTCGGTGACGCCGAGCAGACGCTGGCCGGGCCGATCGTGCGTGAACTGCGGATGCGCAAGGACGCGGCCGAGATCCAGGCGCTGCGCGACGCGGGTGCGGCCATCGACCGCGTGCACGCCCGCGTGCACGAATGGCTGCGCCCCGGCCGCACCGAGGCCGAGGTCGGCGCGGACATCACCGCCGCGATCGTCGAAGAGGGCCACACCCACGCCGACTTCGTGATCGTCGGCTCGGGCCCCAACGGCGCCAGCCCGCACCACGACGTCTCCGAGCGCGTCATCGAACGCGGCGACGTCGTCGTGGTCGACATCGGCGGTCCGATCGCCGAGGGCTACAACTCCGACTCCACCCGCACCTACGCGGTCGGCGAGCCTCGTGACGCCGACGTCGCCGAGACGTACGCGGTCCTGCAGCGCGCCCAGCGCGCCGCCGTCGAGGCCGTCCGTCCCGGTGCCACCGCCGAGTCGATCGACGCCGCCGCGCGCGACATCATCGCCGAGGCGGGTTACGGCGAGTTCTTCATCCACCGCACCGGCCACGGCATCGGCCTCGACGTGCACGAAGAGCCGTACATCATCAAGGGCAACGCGCTGCCGCTGGAGCCGGGCATGGCCTTCAGCGTCGAGCCCGGCATCTACCAGCCGGGCCGCTGGGGCGCCCGCATCGAGGACATCGTCGTGGTCACGGAGGACGGCGTCGAGTCGGTCAACCAGCGTCCGCACGACCTGATCGTGCTCGACGCATGACCGGTTCCCTGGAGCCGCTCGACCAGTCCATCGTGCAGGAGCTGGCCGCGGACGGACGGCGCAGCTTCACCGATCTGGCGGAACGGGTCGGGCTTTCGGTTTCGGCGGTCCACCAGCGGGTCCGGCGCCTGGAGCAACGCGGGGTGATCCTCGGGTACACCGCGCGGCTCGACGGCGAGCAGATCGGCCTCCCGCTCACCGCGCTGATCTCGCTGACCCCGAACGACCCCGCCGCGCCGGACGACTATCCGCAGCGTCTGGAGCACATCAAGGAGATCGAGTCCTGCTACTCGGTCGCCGGGGACGAGTCGTACATCCTCCTGGTCCGGGTGGCTTCGCCGCTCGGCCTGGAGGACCTGCTCCGCCGCATCCGGGAGTCCGCCAAGGTCTCGACCCGGACCACGGTGGTGCTGTCGACGCCGTTCGAGGGGCGCTCGCCCACCTTGTGAAACCGGAAAACGGGTGGGCTTGCGCGGCGCTGGTACGATAAAAGGTATGGCAACACGTAAGGTCACTCTCTCACTCGACAGTGGTGCGCTCGAGTTCGCCGAGCGGGCCGCCAAGGCACACGGGATCTCGGTCTCGTCGTGGTTGTCCAAAGCGGCCCGCAGGGAAGCCGTCCGCACCGGATACACGCCGCAGCGCGCTCCGGCCGCACCGTCCGCCGAATCGGACGAGGCCGAGCTGACCGCCGCGGAGAAGGATCTGCGTGCACAGGGGTGAAGTCTGGACGTACCACCCCCCGACCGAACCGGCACGGCAGCGCACCGTCGTCCTGCTGTCCTCGGACGGGGTGAACGAGTCCGAGCGGCCGTGGCTGCTCGGCACCGAACTGCTGGACCGTGATCCACAGGACATCCTCGGTGTCGCCGTCGACGCGCGGTACTGGGTCTCCACGCTGAACCTCACGCGCCTGTACCGGCCGTGGTTCGACGAGAAGATCGCGGAGATCGACCAAGAGGTCCAGGAGCGCATCGACATCGCCTTGCGCGCCGCCCTGGATCTCTAGCGCGCGACGACCTCGGGTGCGGCGTGCAGTTTGCCGTCGGCCCCGGAGAGGCACGAGGCGTTGCCGCCGCGGGCGGCGAGGAATTCGTTGAGGCAGTTCGCGATCTGCGCGTGGCCGTTCGCGTTGGGGTGGAACGATTCCTGCAACGCGTGGCTCGCGCGGTCCACCTGGCCGAGGTCGCTCAGCTGCAGCGTCAGCCTGCTGAACCACTCGTTCGCCGGGTCGCTGCTGCACGCCTCGCGGCCCGCTCCCGCCCGCGAGAGGTCGAGGAACCGCGCGCTGGTCGCCCTCGACGCCTGCTTGAGCCCGTCCGACAGGACGGAGACGCCGTCGCGGCGCATCCACGTCAGATCCTCCGTGCGGAACGGGCAGCCGTTGAGGCTGCGCAGCGTCTCCGGGATCTGGGGCCCTACGGGCGAGGCGTACGACATCAGCACGAGCTGGTAGTCCGCCGGGACATAACCGGCCTGTGCCAGCACCTTCTTGACGTCGGCGACCGCGTTGGTCACCTTCGGCACCATGGCGTCCACTTTGGACTTCCAGGTCTTGCGGAGCTCCTCGCTGCACGGCGGGTTCTGCGGCGAGAACCACGCCTTGAAGCACTCGCTGACCTGAGCGGAGAACTTCGGCTCGTCGTTCGCGCCGACCGCGATCACCACCGCGGCGACCCGGTGGTCCTTGATCAGGTTCGCCAGCTGCTGAGCCTGCGACGGCTCGGTCCACTGTTTCGCCTCGCCGAGAGCGATCTGTTCCGACGGCGCACCCGAACACGCGAGATTCACCCGCGCGGTGACGTCCGGGATCTTGATCTGCTCGACGAAGGCGTTGGGGGAGCGGTGACACCAGTTGCCGCCCTGCCCGTTGGTCGTGGGCGTGTAGTTGCCCGCGCCCTCACCGGAAACCGTGCTGTCGCCGATGGAGACGACCGTCAGCGGCCCCGTTCCCGGCGGGCCTTGGCGCGGGGACGGCTGCCCTGGGCGGCTTTCCGACCCGGTAAAGGCAATGAACCCGACGAGAACCACCACGAACGTGAGCGCGAGAGCACCCCACCACCACCGGAAACGTCGCATCGTCACCGGATTCTACGGAAGCCGGTGCCCGACCGGGTGATCATGGTGGTGTGACGGTGGCGATGCCAGGTCAGCCCGCTTCCGTCAGGTCGGTTCCGGCCGCCAGCTCCGACACGATGTCGAGAACGCCGGGCAACGCGGGCTTGTCGTTCCCCGGCACCCAGGCGACCACGGTCCGGGCGGTTTCGCCCACCAGGGGCACGAACACCACACCGCTTCGCCGCAGGCTGTGCGAAGACCGCGCCAATCTCGTGACGCCGATGCCGGCGGCGACCAGGCCGAGCAGACCCTGCACGGTCGCCGCCCGCTGGACGACGCGCGGGGTGAACCCGGCCGCCTCGAATTCGTCGTCGTAGTGCCGATGCCAGGGCTCCCACGAACTGCGCGGCGTGAGCACCCATGGCTCGTCGGCCAGGTCCGCCAGCTTCACACCGGCCTCGGTGGCGAGCCGGTGTCCCTCCGGCACGACGGCGCAGACCTCCTCGGTGATCAGCGTGCGGGTCTCGAAGCCGTCGACCAGCGGAGGCCGCGTGAAGATCAGGTCGTAGCGCCCGTCGGTGAGCCCGGCGACGAGCGGCGCGATCTGGGTGTCGTCGGTGGTCAGGGTGAGGTCGGGCAGACGGTCGCGGACCGCGCGCACCACCGGCGGGAGCAAGTAGTTGGCCGTGGTGGTGAGGAAACCGAGGTGGAGGGTGCCGATCTCGCCGCGCACCGCCCGGTCCAGTGCCGAAAGCGCCTCGTCGTTGCGCGCCAGGACGGCGCGGGCCTCCGGCAGGAACAGCGCACCGATCTCGGTGAGCCGCGTCCCGCGGCTGTCGCGCCGCAGCAGGCGCGCGCCGAGAACCCGTTCCAGGACGGTGATCTGCTGGGAGAGCGACTGCTGGGCGATGTGCAGGCGGCGCGCGGCCTTGGTGAAGCTCGCGTCCTCGGCGACGGCGACGAAGTAGCGCAGCTGCCGTAGCTCAGGGGTCACAGGCTCTGACTGTAGCCGCACCAGGAAGCCGGTGTTGGCGGGCAAAGCGCGATCTCCACAGGATGGGTGGCAGGAACTTCACTGGAGGAAACAGGAATGACGAAGGAAACCGAGGGCCGCGTCTGGCTGATCACCGGCTGCTCGTCCGGGTTCGGCAGGCACCTCGTCCTGGCCGCGCTCGACGCCGGTGATCGCGTGATGGCCACGGCTCGCCGTCCGGAAACCCTCTCCGAATTGGAGGAACTCGGACAGGGCCGGGTGCGCACCGCGGCGCTCGACGTCACCGACCCCGCTCAGGTCGAGGCCGCCGTCCAGGCCACTCTCGCCGAGTTCGGCCGGATCGACGTCGTGGTCAACAACGCCGGTCACGGCTCGGTCGGCGCGGTCGAGGAACTGAGCATGTCCGACCTGCGGTCGCTGATGGACGTGATGTTCTTCGGTGCCGTCGAGGTGACGAAGGCCGTCCTGCCGCACCTTCGAGAGCAGGGCAGCGGGGCGATCGTGCAGATGAGTTCGATGGGTGGACAGCAGAGCCCGCCCGGATTCGGGGCCTACTGCTCGGCGAAGTTCGCCTTGGAAGCGATGTCGGAAGCCCTCGCCGCCGAGGTCGCGCCTTTCGGTGTGAAGGTGCTGATCGTGGAGCCCGGCGCTTTCCGGACCGAGTTCGGCGGCAGCCGGTTGCAGCGCTCGCGGGTGATCGACGCCTACCGGGAATCCACGGGTGCCATCCGGGATTTCGTCGAGGGGATGGACGGTTCCCAGCCCGGCGATCCGGCGAAGGCGGCGGCCGCGATCCTGAAGGCGCTCGACAGCGACAACCCGCCGCTGCGGCTCGCCCTCGGGGACGACGCCGTCGACGGAATCCGGGGTTCGCACGAAGCAAGGGCGGCGGAGCTGGCCGCTTGGGAGTCCTTGAGCCGCTCCACCGCCCTCTGAGCTGTCCGTGAAGGCCTCCTTGAGGGACCCAGGGTCCCTCAAGGAGGCCTTCACGGACTGGTGAACGTCGCCTTCGGTGCGCTGGCCACGTGGGGTCAGCGTTTGCGCCAGATGGAGACCTCCAGGTCCGTGATCTCGTACCGGCGGCCGTCGACCCCGGTCAAGCTCGGTTCCGTGCTTTCCGACAGCTGCTCGAACGCCTCGCCGAGGACGTTCGCGAGCTCGGCCGCCGACGCCCGGGGGAGCGCCACGAGCAGCAATCCTCCGGCACGCAGGAAGTTCTCCGAGCCGACGAGCGGGCGCAGATGCCCCGCCACGCCGCCGAGCCGGTCGAAGGCGTCCGCCACGACGACGCCGTCGAAGGTGCCCAGCGCGGCGGGTGGCCTGCCGGACTCGGCGAGAGTGAAGGACACGCTGCCGCCCGGCGCGATCGACGGTCGCCGCGCGTGCAGTTCCCCGCGTCCCGGCACCTGGTAACCGACGTCCCAGCCTTCGGCCAGCCGGTCGGCCGCCGCGACGAACATCGGCCGGTCGTCCAGGCCGACGACCTCGATCGGCCGCCCGGCCAGCGAGAACGCCAGTCCGCCCGTCGCGGTGGCGAGGTCGGCGACCCGGCGCAGCTCGATCCCGGCCTCGTCGGCGGCCTCGACGAACCTCCTGGCCAGCCGGTCCGGATGCCCCGCGGTCGCGGCCAGTGGATGTCCGGTTCCGCCGAAGGCCTGCTCTGCCGTGCCGTACTGGCCGAGCAGCGCCCGGTCGAGCTCCGCGCGAGCGGCTCCGTCCACAGTGGACTCCGGCGCGACGACCAGCCGGATTCCCGCCTGCTGCAGGAAGTGCGGCCGGTAGAAGTGCCGCGCCCAGATACTGCCCAGTTCGCCGCTGCTGATGTAGGCGCCCCCGAGGATCAGCGCATGCTGGCCGCCGAAACTCGGCACCGAGAAATCCTCGTAGTAAGGATGCGGGGTGAAGCCTTCGAGCGGGTTGAAGGTGTCTTCGCTCCACGCCCAGAGGTTGCCGCCGGCGTCGTGCAGACCCTGCGACGTCGTCGGCGAGTGGTCGACAGGGCCCTCAGAACCCCAGGCGAGGCCGAGGTTGATGCCTTCCTCGCGCAGTTGCGCGCCGTCGAGCCGCATGACGACGTCGTCCGCGACACCCGGACGTTCCGGAAGATCGCGCAGCAGGAAGTACTCCGCTTCGGTCGGCAGCCGGTAGTCCCGCCCCTCCTTTTCGGACCGCCAGGCGGCGAAGGCCTTGGCCTCGTGGAAGTTCACCACCACCGGCCAGTCCCACGGCATGTCGATCTCGTCGAACAGCGTGCGGAGCCGGAACGCGTGGAGCCCGGTCGGTCCGGTCGGCACCCAGAACCGCGGCCATTTGGTGTTGCGGAAGCGGCGCCAGGCCTCGCCTTCCGCCGACCACAGCTCCGGCCGCCGGTAGCCGCCGTCGGCGACGAAGGCATGGAATTCGCCGTTGCTCACCAGACATCGGGCCGCTTCGAAGTCCGGCAGTTCCCGGCGGCGTGAGCCGTACGCGCTGTCCCAGCCATAGGACGGGAAGGACAGCGGCTTGCCCAGCCGCGCCGTGCGCCCAGGCACGGTGACGGTGCCGTTGGCGGGCACGGAACCGGGTTCGGGCTTACCGGTCTCGGTGGTGCGGCGCAGCGGCGACGGAGCGGGCCACGCGGCCGGCCGTTCGACCAGGTTCGACCGCATCTCGCGGATCAGCACCGAACTGGTCTCCAAGTGGATACGGTCGTGCTCGATGGCCAGCAGGAGTGCCCAGGCCTGGTCGTCCATCGTGACCGGGCGCCCGAGGTCCGGGGCGAACGGCGTGGTCTCGATGATGCCGACGACCGTCCGGTACACCTCGGCGCGGTAGTCCTTCACCTCCGAAACCGACGGCCAGACCATGTCGTTCTTCGACATGTCGTCCCACGAGTTCTCGTCGACGCCCATTTCCAGGACGTGTTCGAGGTAGGCGTCGATCGGCGCGTCCAGCAGCCCGGAGACCCGGAGCTTGTTGACGTAAAGCGCGGTCGTGTGGCCGTAGTAGAAGACCATCGGGTGCCGCAGGTTGTGGTCCGGCGGACGGTAGAACGCCTCCGCGCCTTTCAGCCCGGCGAACAGCACCTCGTGCAGTGTCCACGCGTTGTCGAAGTAGTCCAGCACCTCTTCGCGGCTGCAGACGGAGAGGTCGGGCAACGGCAAGGACCGGATCTCCCCGGATTCGGCAACCCCGGGGCAGCGGCCGGGTTCGGGGCGGACCCCGGTGTACCACCACTGAGGATCGCGGGCTCCGTTCAGCCGTTCGTCGGCGTGCTTTACCGCGTTTCTCTCCCAAGGTTCCATGGTGACCGTCGACGTCATGTGACCTCACTTCAGTTCTGGGGCACTGGGGGCGGGTGCCGGAAACCGTCGCATCTTCGAAAAGGTCATTTCCTCTCCTTTCGTGCCGTGAATCGCTCGTCTGAAGATGTCCGCCGCGAGAGCGCAAGCGCGGAGATGCCGGTGATCGCGGCGGATGCGACCGTCGGTGTTCCGATCCATCGGTTGAGAGGTGAACCCTTGTCGACGAAGCCCTGTGTCGTGCTCGTGGACACCTACGAAACGGCTGACCACGGGTTGCCGCAGACCGCCCGCCACATCGCGCCGACGTTCCTGGCGCTGGGTGCGGAGTGCGTGCGCGTGCAGAGCGCCCCCGACGCGCCAGGTCAGTACCGGAAGTCCTCGCCGACCATGAGCAACTACCGCGAGAACATCGTCCACGACGGCGATCTCGGGAAGACGCTGGACGCACTGGCCGCACACCGGCCGGTCGCGGTCGTGGCCGGCGGCGAATACGCCGTCGCGTTCACCGACGAACTCAGCGAGGCGCTGGGGGTGCCGACGAACGGCACCGCGCTCTCCCTGGCCAGGCGGGACAAGTCCGCCATGGGCGAAGCCGTGGCCGCCGCGGGACTCGAAGGCGCCCGGCAACTGCTGACCGCGGACGAAGCCGAACTCGCCGCGTGGCATCGGAAGACGGGCGGGCGGATCGTCGTCAAACCGAACCGCAGCGCGGGCGGCGACGGTGTGTCCTTTTGCGACACTCCGGAGCAGTCGGTGGCGGCGCTGCGGGCGATCACCGGCCGCCAGAACGTGTTCTCCGAGGACAACGACACCGTCATCGCGCAGGAGTATCTCGCCGGCACCGAGTACATGGTCAACACGGTGAGCATGGACGGCCTGCATCAGGTGTGCGACATCTGGCAGACCTCCCGCTTCGCCGTCAACGGGGTGTCCGACCTGCTCGGCGCCTGCCGGATCGTGCCGCGGCGGGCGCCAGGTCACGACGAACTGGTGGAGTACGCCTTCGCGGTGCTCGACGCGGTGGGCATCCGGCACGGCGCGGCGCACGTCGAGATCAAGCTGACGCCGCGGGGACCACGGCTGATCGAGGTGGGGTCGCGCCTTTCGGGCGGCGACCTGCCGCATCTGGCCCGCCTCGCGATCGGCGAGTCCCAGCTGGACTGGATGGCCGACGCGGTGCTGCGTCCGGAGAGGTTCCGCGAGCGGTGGGGCGAGGACTACCGGATCCGGCGGCACTACGCCTGGTCCGCGCTGCTCTCCCCGGTCGAAGGCACGCTCCGCCGGTACACGGTGCTCGACGAGATCGAGCGGCTGGAGAGCTTTCACGAGATGTTCGTCCTGACGCAGCCGGGGAAGCCGTTGCGCCGCACCGTGGACGACACGACGTTCCCGGTGGTCGTCACGTTCATGCACGAGATCGAGGAGTACGTCCTGCGCGACCTCGGCACGCTGCGGTATCTCGACGGCGTGGGCTGCTACGAGCTCGAATCATGACGGCGCAAGGGTTCCTGAGAACCCGGCTGGGCGGGCTGCCCAAGTCCTTCTGGGTGCTGTGGACGGGCACGCTCGTCAACCGGCTGGGCACGATGGTCCTGCCGTTCCTGGCGCTCTACCTGACCAGCGATCGCGGTCTTTCGGTGGCCACGGCGGGAACCGTGCTGGCGCTGCTCGGCATCGGGCAGGTGTTCTCCCAGCTGATCGGCGGCATGCTGGCCGACCGCATCGGCAGGCGGGCCACGCTGACCGGAGGCATGCTCGCGACCGGTGCGATCATGCTGGTGCTGGGTTACGTCGAAAGCCTCGAACTGATCGCGGTCGCCGCGCTGCTGCTCGGGCTGGCGCTCGACGTGTTCCGTCCGGCCACCCAGTCGATCGTGGCGGATCTGGTGCCCGGCGCCGACCGCACGCGGGCGTTCGGGCTGCTGCTGTGGGCGATCAACCTCGGGTTCTCGGTCGCCATGGTGCTGGGCGGCACGTTGGCCAGGGCCGGCTTCACGACGCTGTTCTGGGTGGACGCGGCGACGTGTGTGCTGTTCGGCCTGCTGGTCTGGCGCGCGGTGCCGGAGACCCGCGGCGGAGCCGGGCCCCGCGAACGGGGTGGCTTCACCGTCGTCCTGCGCGACCGGGTCATGGCCGGGCTGATGCTGGTCTCGCTGGTGGTCGCGTTCGTGTTCCTGCAGAGCCTGGCCACGTTGCCGCTCGCGATGCGGGAGGACGGTCTTTCGCCGGCGGGGTACGGCCTGGTGATGGCGGTCAACGGGATCGTCATCGTGGTCGTGCAGCCACTGGTGGGGCATCGACTGGGCCGTTGGGATCCGTCGCGGGTGCTCACGTTCGGGATCCTGTTGACGGGCTTGGGTTTCGGGGCCACGGCCTTCGCGTCGACGACACCGGCGTACGCGGCGTGTGCGGTGTTCTGGACCCTCGGCGAGATCGTGATCCAGTCGGTGGGCGTCGCGATCGTGGCCGAGCTCGCCCCGCCGCATCTGCGCGGCCGGTACAACGGCGCCTACGGCACGGCGGCGGGCCTCGCCGCGTTCGTCGCCCCGCTCGGCGGCACCCAGCTGCTGGTCTTGGGCGCACCCGTGTTGTGGACCGTCTGCTTCGGACTGTGCCTGGCCGCGGCCGTCGGACAGCTGTTGCTCGGCAACGCGGTCCGTCGCCGGATGGCCGCCACGGCCGTTCCCGTTGCGGCCGTGGGCTGACCGCGCTTCATCCGTCCAGCCTGGACGCGAGAATCGCCGCGCCGGGTCCGGAAAGCTCGGCCAAAGCGACGCTCCGGCCGGCGATCGCCATCAGGATCGCCTCGCCGGGACCGCGGAGTTCGGGGCCGGACCCGGCCGACCAGTCGAGATCCACCGGGGCGAGCCGGAGCCCGTGTGCGCGCTTGTCGGCCTTGATCACCCGGGCGTGACGCGCGAAAGCCAAGGCGTGACGCAGCCGCTCCGGCGGAACGTCGCGGGGGAGCCCCAGCGGACGCCGGATGTCCTGCTGATGGACGAGGCTGTCGAGCAGTCCCACCCTTCCGCCGAACACGGCTGTCAGCCCGCGTGGGTCGAGGTTGGCCTCGATCCTCTCGACCAGCTCGTCCGGTGTCCGCTCGGGCTCGCGCGCGATGCCGAGCGCGTTCATCCGGTCCAGCCGCAACCCGCCGCGGACGGCCTGGGCGATCAGGTCACGGAAGCGCAGGCCGTCGTAGTCGACGACGTGCACGACCAGGTCTCGCACCGTCCACTCCGGACACAAGGTCGGCTCGTCCCATTGCGCGGGCGTGAGCGTCCGCAGGAACGCGGCGAAGTCCGTCCGCTCGTCCCGGACGAGTCGCGCGACTGATTTCACCGGTGGCCTCCTGGAATCACTTGTAGTCGAGCCAGCCGCAAACGTAGTAGTTCGTGTCCTCGTTCCGCTCGACGTACCAGGAGTAGACGACGTCGCCCGCCAGTTTGCCGGTCCGAGCGTTCCGCTGGGTGACCGTGGCCTGCACGGTGACGAACTCGTATCCGGGTGGGACGGAGTAGGGCAGCATCTGCCAGCGCTCGACGTAATGCCCGTGGAGTTCGAACCCGAGCAGGGTCTCCCGCAGTCGCGGGCAGGTCCCGCTGCGCAACGCGGTCATGTCGTGATTGGCGAGCCCGTTCATGTAGACCTGGAAGACCCGGTCGATCGCGGCGGGTTCGAGGCCGCGCGCGGACGTCGAGGGAGGCGCCGGGGGCGTGACGGTCAGGGTGTGGGTCTGAACCGGGGGAGCGGAGTACGACGTCGACGTCGTGGGCGGAGGGTCGGCCGACAGCACCGGAAGTCCGCCCCGGCACGCCGCGAGGGTCGTGCCGAGGCCGATCAGGAGCACGCCCGCCCGGACGCGCGAAGTCAGAGTTCTCACGCCGCCGACGTTAAGCGGCGTTCATGAAATTCGGATGAAACAACCCAGCCGGTCCTCGTGGGCGGCCGGAGGCGAGGAGGTGTCACGAAAGCCACGTTCGCGACACCTAGCGTCCCGAACGTGGCTTTCGTGACACTCGAAACCGGCAGGCCTCAGCAGTTCTCCAGGAAGTGCCGCAGCACCCGGGTGCCGAACCGCAGTCCCTCGACCGGGACCCGCTCGTCGACACCGTGCGCCATCGCGCGGTAGGGGAAGCCTTCCGGCAGCCACAGTGGCGCGAAACCGTAGCAGTCGATCCCGAGCGGACTGAACGCCTTCGCGTCCGTACCGCCGCCCATGCAGTAGGGAACCACGATGGCTTCGGGGTCTTCCGAGCGCAGCGCGTCCGCCATCGCGTCGAACCACGGCGAATCGACGGGTGCCTGGACCGGCGGCTGGTGCGCGACGAACTCGCGTGTGACGCCCTCGCCGAGCATCGCGTCGAGTTCGGCGAACAGTTCCGGCTCGGCATCGGGCAGCACGCGGACGTCCACCTGGGCCTCGGCCGAACTGGGGATCACGTTCACCTTGTACCCGGCGTCGAGCATGGTCGGGGTGGTGCTGTTGCGGACGGTCGGCACCAC
The DNA here is from genome assembly GCF_001995215.1 of Amycolatopsis azurea DSM 43854. Lineage (GTDB taxonomy): Bacteria > Actinomycetota > Actinomycetes > Mycobacteriales > Pseudonocardiaceae > Amycolatopsis > Amycolatopsis azurea. The sequence continues at coordinate 445,269 of NZ_MUXN01000024.1, read as the reverse complement.
CAGCGCCCCGGCGGGGCCGAGCCGCGCGATCGTCCCGTCCACATCGGACAGATCGACCGGCACGCCGAGCGCCTCGCCGGTGCGTTCGAGGAAAGCCTGGACCGTCGGGGTCAACTGGACCGGCCAGCGATGCGAGGCGATCTTGCCGAGCGCGGTGACCAGCCGGGTGACCGCGTTCTCGTCGTTGGGGCGCGAACCGTGCCCCGCCCGCCCCTTCGCGGTGAGCCGCAGGTGTGCGGTGCCGCGTTCGGCCGTCGCCACCGGATAGAGCCGCACGGTCCGGTCGTCGGCGGCGGGGACGTGGTAGGTATACGCGCCCGATTCGCTGATCGCGGCCGCGCAGCCGTCGAACAGGTCCCGGTGCGCCGCGGCGAGCCAGTGCGCGCCGAAGTCGCCCTTGTCCTCCTCGTCGGCCACGAACGCCAGGACGATGTCCCGCCTCGGCCGGAATCCGGTGGCGAGGGCGGCGAGCACCATCGCGATGAAGTCCTTCATGTCGACCGCGCCCCGGCCCCAGAGGAACCCGTCGCGGACCTCGCCGGAGAACGGGTCCACCGACCAGTCGGCGGCGTCGGCCGGGACGACGTCGAGATGTCCCTGCACCAACAGCGCGGGCAGGCTCGGATCCGTGCCGGGCACTCGGGCGATCACGTTCGCGCGCCGGGGCGCGGACTCGATGATCTTCGAGTCGATCCCGAGCCCGGACAGCAGCGAGGCGACGTACTCGGCGGCCTCGCGCTCGCCCTCGGAGTCCCCGTTGCCCCGGTTCGTGGTGTCGAACCGGATCAGCCTCGAACAGACTTCGACAACATCCAGCTCAGCCATAGATACCCTGCACCGCCCCGGCCGCGATCGCCGTGACGATCTTGAACGCCTTCATCGCTTCCGTCATGTCCGGCGCGTCGAAACCGACCCGCCGCACACCGATCTGTTCCACCGTGGGGATCACCGCGGCGGCCTGCGCGAGATGACTCGCGTCGAACTCGACTTCGATCCGGTGGGGTGTGGTGAACCGCTCGACCCGGCCCGCCCGGTTCATCGCGTCCGCCGCGGCCGAGGAGAGCAGCTCGGCGGTCCTGGCGGGTGGCAGGCAGATCGCGGCGTAGCGGCTGACGCACTCCTTGACCGTGACCAGCTCGGCCTCCGGCGCGTAGTCCTGGGCGTCGTCGCAGGCCTTGTCGTCGCCGGAGACGACCAGCACCGGGACGCCGTACTCGGCGGCCATCGCGGCGTTGAGCCTGCCTTCGCTGGCGGGGACGTCGTCGAGCCACACGCCGGTGATCTGGTTCTCCAGGTAGGTGTGGGAAAGGACGCCGTCGAAGCCGGCGCCGGCGTGGTAGCCGAGGAAGACGACCCCGTCCACGCCGGTGTCGATGCCCTGCATCATCGAGAGCGGCTTGTGCCTGCCGGTGAGCATGCGCGCGCGGCCGTCGAGGTCTTCGAGCAGGAGGTTCCGCTGGGACGAATGCGCCTCGTTGACCAGTACGTCGGTGGCACCGGAGTCGAACAGGCCCGCGATGGTGGCGTTGACGTCGCCGGTGAACAGGCGCCGGAATCGCTGCCACTGTTCGGTGCCCGGGATGACGTCCTCGGTCCAGGTGACGCCGGTGGCGCCCTCCATGTCCGCCGAGATCATGATGCGCATGCCGGGCACCCTAGCCGAGGCGCTTTGTCCTCGCCCCCGGGATCAGGGCCAGGATCCGGACCGCGGGTAGACCGCCCAAGCGCGCTCCCAGGCGGCGGCCCGCTGCCGGTCCAGCACCAGCCGGACGACCCGGTGGAGCAGCACGAGCGCGGCGACCACCGCGAACCAAAGCCAAAGGCCGACGAGCACGGAATCGAACACCGCCGTCGACGCCGTCCTCGGCGCGGCGGTCAGATCACCGCGGGCGTCGATCCAGATCGGCACGGGCGATCCGGCCGGGCTGCCCGGCGTCGCGAAGACGCCGCCGGTGTGCCGGGCGCCGCGCGAGTCGGTCCAGGCCGCCTCGGTGGCGGAGTCGTCCGTCCCGACGCTCTCGCTGTCGACGATGCGGACGGGCGCGGCCTTGAGCAGGTACGCGGTGGTGGCGTGCCGTCCGGCCGCGTCGGTGGCGGCCGCGGCGACCTGCCTGCCGTGGTTGGCCGAGCCGACGGCGGCCGCGACCGGGATGGCGAGGAGCGCCGCGAGGATGACGAGTTTGAGGAGGAGGGCTTCGAACCGGTCGGAGCCGCGGGCCAGCGAGTTGTGACCCGGGAAGAGCCGTCGCCGGAACCGGGCGATCGGACCGCTGGACCCGTGCACGAGGAACCCCATTCCCTCAGACCGCGAAAACCTCCACTGTCGATTCTCGGTCACCGGAGCGCCGATGTCGCGGTATGGGGACACAGACCACTCTGTGAACCCGTACACAACCTTTAATTCGTTTTGCCCGGTCGCGTACTCCCGCTACCGTCTTCGGCATGGGGATTTTCTTCACTCTGTGATTCTCGCCTTCGACGCGGCCCTGGCGTAGAGCCTTCGCTCCGCCGGGCCGCGTCCTTCCGCATGTTCTTCTTCCTTGCGAGAATCAGGAGGACGCCTCTATGCGTACCCCGCATCGAAATCCCGAAACACAACTCGTGCTCTCCGGTGTCACCAAACGTTTCGACGACCATGTCGTCCTCGACCTGGTCTCCTTCACCGCCAAACCGGGGGAGAAGGCCGGCGTGATCGGTGACAACGGCTCGGGCAAGTCCACCCTGCTGAGGCTGATCGCCGGCCGCGACCGGGCCGACAACGGCACGGTGACCGTCACCGCGCCCGGCGGCGTCGGCTATCTCGCGCAGACGCTGGAGCTGCCCGAAACCGCCACGGTCGGGGACGCGATCGATCTCGCGCTGGCCGACATCCGGGAGCTGGAAGCCCGGTTGCGGGCGGCCGAGACGTCGCTGGAAACCGCCGAAGACCTGGCCGTCTACGGCGATCTCCTGACCGCCTACGAGGCCCGGGGTGGTTACGAGGCCGACGCCAGGGTGGAAGTCGCCCTGCACGGACTCGGGCAGCCTGGCCTCGATCGCGGTCGCGAACTGGGCGCCCTGTCCGGCGGGCAGCGGTCCCGGCTGGCGCTCGCGGCCACTTTGGCCTCGTCTCCCGAACTGCTGTTGCTGGACGAGCCGACCAACGATCTCGACGATCAAGCCGTCGCCTGGCTGGAGAACCACCTGCGCGGGCATCGCGGCAGGCTCGTCGCGATCACCCACGACCGGATGTTCCTCAGCCGGGTCACCACGACGATCCTCGAGGTCGACGCCGACCGGCGGACCGTGCACCGCCACGGCGACGGTTACGCGGGCTACCTCGCGGCGAAAGAGGCCGCGCGGGCCAGGTGGGCGCGCGAGTACGAGGAGTGGCGGCTGGAGAAGGCCCGCTACGAAAGGATGGCGGACGTCAACATCGACCGGTTCTCGGCGATCCCGCGCAAGGCTCCGGCGGCCTTCAGCGGGGCTGGCGCGTTCAGGGCCCGCTCCCGGGCGCACGGGGCGAAGAGCCGGATCCGGTCGGCTCGCGAGCGGATCCAACGCCTGGAAGCGGACCCGGTTCCGCCACCGCCGCGGCCGCTCCGGTTCACCGGGCGGATCGAGGCGGGGGAGGCGGAGGCCGATCGGTACGTGGTCAAGGTGGACGACGTGTCGGTCGACGGCCGTCTGCCGCGGACGTCGCTCAGCGTGCTGCCGGGCGAGCGGGTGCTCGTCACCGGACCCAACGGGGCGGGCAAGACCACCCTGATGCGGGTGCTCGCCGGTGAACTGGCTCCGTCGACCGGATCGGCGGAGCGGGCGGGCCGGATCGGGTTCCTGCATCAGAACGGCGGCCTAGCACCCGACGCCCGGACCGTCCTCGAGGTCTTCTCGGAAGACAGGGACGACGCGGAGGCGGCCGAGCGGTTGCTGTCGCTGGGCCTGTTCCGGGCGCCGGATCTGCGGAAGCCGGTCCGGGAGCTGTCCGTCGGGCAGCGTCGCAGGCTGGAACTGGCCAGGTTGGTGACGGCCAGGACCGACCTGTTGCTGCTCGACGAGCCGACCAACCACCTCGCCCCGGATCTCGTGGAGGAGATGGAGCGGGCGCTCGCGGAGTACTCCGGCGCGCTCGTGGTCGTCACCCACGACCGGCGGATGCGGCGGACCTTCGAGGGCAGGCGGCTCGAACTCGTCACCGCAGCGGCGTGAGCGGACCGTCCACTTTGGCCGGGTTGAGGCAACTGTTCAGCCCGTCGACGAGAGAGCAGGTCCCGGGCCCGCGCTTGAGCCGGAAGCCCTGCGGTACGCCACCCGCCGCCACCAGATCGCGGTAGGCGGGTACGGCGTCCGTGGGGCGCCGGGTCAGCGCGGGGTCGGTCAGAGCGTCCACTGTGTACAGTCCGAACCGGGCGCGGTAGCTGCCCCATTCGTAGTTGTCGGTGAGGCTCCAGTAGTTGTAGCCGATGAGGTTCATCCCGTCGGCCTTCGCCCGCTGGAGCCAGTACACGGTGTCGCGCACGTGATCGCCGCGCGTGTAGTCCGCGTCGCGGAGTTTTCCGTTGTCCGTGGCCATGCCGTTCTCGACGATGTAGAGCGGCAGGCGCGGGAACCGGTTGTGGTAGCTGCGCAGCGCGTAGTAGATGCCTTCGGGTTGGAGCTTGACGTCCCAGAACTTGTCGGAGGCGGCGGCGAACACCGTCCAGTTGTCGATGCTGAGGCCGTAGTAGTAATCGATGCCGATGAAGTCGAGCTTGTCCTTGACCTGGTCGAGGAAGAACCAGTCGGCCATCCCGTTGACCCCGGTGATGTAGGCCTGGTTGCTGGTGACCTTCGAGGTCGGGTCGAGCTCGTGGATCAGGTCGTAGGCCCGCCGGTGCGCCTGGACGACGTTGGACTGCGCCGCGAAGTACCGCGTCGCGTTCAGCGCGCCGACCTTCTGTTCGTTCTGAAGGAAGACGAGCGGCTCGTTGAACGTCACCCAAAGGACGTCCTGCCCGGCGTAGCGCTGGACGATCCTCCGGCTGAACTCCAGCCACGCGTCGGCGGTCCGTGTCTCGGCCCAGCCGCCCTGATCGAGCGCCCAGCCCGGGTAGACCCAATGGTTGAGCGTGATCATCGGGGTCATGCCCGCGGCCCGGACCTGCCGGAGCACGTCGTCGTAGAAGGCCAGTCCGGTTTCGTCCCACTGGCCGGGAGAGGGTTCGACGCGAGCCCACTCGACACCGAAGCGGTAGGTGTTGACGCCGAGCTCGGCCGCGAGGCGGATGTCGTCGGCGTAGCGGTGCCGGAAGTCGACGGAATCCCGGTACTCGTCGACGCCGTCCTTGCCGGCGGAGCGGTCGACGAACCGCTTCCAGTTGCTGTCCGGCGCGCTGCCCTCGGACTGGTAACCCGACGACGCCACGCCCCAGTAGAAGTCCCGGGACCAGCCGTCGTCTTGCGATGCGGACGCGTTCACGGCCGAAAGTGTCGCGCATAGTGAGACGGCGAGAAGCAAACCGGCTCCTCGGCGTAATCTTCTCCGATGCTCCGGCCACTTCGACGATCGTTCACCGGTGTCCGCCATCTTCCGGACGCTAACGTGAGTGAACAGCGTAAACAAGCGGCCGTCCGGGGACTTCGACGATGACGTCAGGGAGATGATCGACTTGACCGGCAGCACGGTCCGCCACGCCGTCTATCTGCCGCCTTTCGGCCCGTTCGGTGAGCCCGGGGTGCTCGTCGACCTCGCCGTGCGCGCGGAGAGGGCGGGCTGGGACGGCTTTTTCCTGTGGGATCACGTGGTCGCGGACACGATGCCCATCGCGGATCCGTGGACGACGCTCGGCGCCATCGCGCACGCCACCAGCAGGCTGCTCTTCGGGCCGATGATCACGCCGCCCGCCCGGCGCCGCCCGTGGGTGGTCGCCCGGCACGCGTCGACGGTCAGCAGGCTCTCCGGTGGGCGCCTGATCCTCGGCACCGGGCTCGGTTCGGACGAATCCGGTGACTTCAGCCGGTTCGGTGAGCAGACTGACCTGCTCACCCGGTCGGCGATGTTCGACGAAGGTCTCGACGTCATCCGCGCGATCTGGTCCGGCAAGCGGTTCGACCACGACGGCGCGCACTACCAGGTCGCGCTCGCCGAGGCGCCGCCCGAGCCGTTCCCGATCCCGATCTGGGTGGCCAGCTCCACCGACAACCCGCGCGTGGTCCGGCGAGCGGCGTTGTGCGACGGGATCTTCCCGAACCCCGAGGACCACACGCCGACCGCCGAAGAGATCGCCGAGACCCATCGCGCGCTCGGTCTCGCCGGGCTGGAGCCGGGCCGCCCGTTCGACGTCGCGGTCGCCGGTAACGCGAGTCCGGCGTGGGAGGAGCCGATCAAGGTCGATCTGCCCGCGTTGGGGCAGGCAGGGATGACGTGGTGGATGGAGTCGCTGATGCATCTCGATCCGCTGGAGCTTTCGCAGAAGATCGTCGACGCCGGCCCGCCGCGGTGGTGATGATCAGCGCGCTGGCCGCGAGTGGGGGCAAGGCCCAGAGCACGGCGGTGACGTAGCCGTTCTGGGCGGGGAGCAGGCTTCCGCTCGGGGTCGTCGCGGCGAGCAGGGAACCGGCGAGCGCGCTGCCGAGGCTGAAACCGATGCTGCGGATGATCTGGTTGATCGAAAGCACGCTGGCCGTTTCCTCTTGCCGCACACCGACGAGAACGAACTTGGGCATCAAGGCGAAGATGCCTCCGACGGCGAAGCCGAGCAAAGCGATCGCTGCGAGCACGGCGATGATCGAGTGGCCGGCGACGACGAACAGCAGCGCGCCGAACATCGCGATCGCGGCCGAGAGCGCGTAGGTCCACCGTTCGGTGAGACGCGCGACGAGGCGGGGCACCCACTTTCCCGCGAGGAATCCGAGCAGCGAGAACGGGATCAGCGCGGCGCCGGCGGCGACTCCGGGGAGCGCGAATCCGTACGGGGCACCGTCGGGGGTCTGTACGTAGCGGGTGAACAGGCTGAACAGCAGGTACAGCCCCAGTCCTGCGATGAGGATCGCGACGTTGGCGCGCAGGAGGGGCCCTTGCCGCAGCAGGCGCAGGTCCACCAGCGGCGCCGCGACGCGCAGTTCGACGACCGCCCAGACGGCGAGGATCGCGAGCGAACCGGCGAGGATGCCACCGGCCGTCCAGGCGTTCGCCCAGATCGAAGGCTGGGCGATGACCAGCAGGAGGCCGAGCGAGCCGAGAGCGAGGAGGAACGCGCCGAGGAAGTCGATCCGAGGGCGTTCTCCCGGCGCCTCCGCGGGCAGGGAGCGCCACGCGATCGCCAGTCCGACGACGGACAGCACGAACCCGAGGCCGTAGGCGGCGCGGAGCCCCGCGAGCTGGTCGACAAGGCTGATCACCGGATAGCCGACGCCGATACCCACGGTCGTGGCGACGGACAAGAGAGCGATCGTCGACGTCGACCGCTCCGGCGGCAGGTGCGCGCGGGCGACGCTCATCAGCAACGCCCCGACGGCCACGCCGAGTCCTTGCAGACCGCGTCCGATCAACAAGGCCACGAACGGGAGCGGGAGCACCGTCAGCAGACCGCCCACCGCGACGAGGGCGAGAGTGACCAGGATCGTGGTGCGGCGATACGGGCCGCTGCCGAGCCTGCCGAGGACCGGGCCCGCGATCGCACCGGCGAACAAGGTGATGGTCAGGGTCCATTGCGCGGCGTCGAGGGATACGTGCAGGCCCGTGGCGACCGGGGTGATGAGCGGCGCGCCGACACTGCCGATCACCGCCGCCGACAACGCCGTGCCCACGAGGGCGGCGCTCAGCCGTCCGTCCCGCCGGTCGCTCATCGGTTCGTCTCACTCGTGATGTGCGCGAACAGTCCGGCCTGGATCCTGGTGCGGACGCCGTCCGCCCAGCCCGCGTCGACCTGCTCGACGTCCATCGCGGCGCCGGCGTTCAGCAGCATCCCGAAGGCCAGGAACGCCTTGACCGACACCGGTTCGAGCCCGGTGCCGTCCTCGGTCGTATCCCACATCCGCGCGAAACACGCCCGTACCGCGTCCCGCACCTCCGGGTCGCCGCACGCGGCGAAGCCCTGAAGCTGCAACAACAATCCGGTCCGGTCGGCCAGCTGGTCGAAGTACCGGCCGCCCATCGCCGAGAGCGCTTCGAGGCCGCTCTTCCCGTCGCCCGCTTCTCGCATCCCCTCGCTGACCGCCGCGAACGCCGACTCGACGAGTTCGAGGAACAGGGCTTTTTTCGTTCCGAACATCCTGAAGATGTAGGCCTGCGTGATCCCCGCTTCCCGCGCGATCGCCTCCGTCGACGCCCCGTGCAACCCGTGCTCGGCGAACTCCTTCGCCGCGATCGTCAGCACCTGGGCTCGTCGTTCGGTTCCGCTCATCCGTCCGGCCATGAGCCCCAAGTTACTAGTTACTAACTACCAAATAAAGGTGATGTGGCTCTACCTGTCGCAAGTCCGTGAAGGCCTCCTTGAGGGATCCAGGGTCCCTCAAGGAGGCCTTCACGGACCGAGGTGTCCACAGTGGACGAACGCTGCGCCCTTCGTCGGATTCTTGTGCTCCAAAAGACTTCATGCCCCTTGTGGCGTCGCGGGCCTTTGGTAGCGTCACCGCAGCGTCCTGCGAACCAGTGACGCCGGGGGAGAGGGGAAACATGGCTGACGAGCCGGAGGGGAACAGGGTCGACGGGCACCACGCGATGCACCTGGAAGCAGGGGTGGCGCTGATCAACGCCCTGACCGGACAGCACGTCCACGGCAGGCCGAAACCCGGGCTGGACGGCGACGAACTGGTGCGCGCGGCCGCCGGGGCACTCGGGCCGGTGGACGGTCAGGTGGATCTCGCGGTGGCGGAACGACTTCGCATCGTCGCGTCGCGGCTGCGGGAGATCATCGAGTCGCTCTCGCGGCGCGACCGAGACCAGGCGGCCGGACTGCTCAACCAGATGCTCGCCGACAGCCGGGCCCGTCCGTACCTGCATCGACACGGCGAACAGTCGTGGCACCTGCACTTCCACAGTCCCGACGCGGATTTCGTACAGCAGTGGGCGGCCGGGCTGGCGGTATCGGTGGCCGCGGCGCTCGGCGACCACATCCCGCATCGCGTCGGGCTGTGCGCGGCGCCGCGTTGCGATCAGGTGTACATCGACGCGAGTCAGGCGCAGATCAAGCGATTCTGTGGGCTGGCCTGCCAGAACCGGGTGAAGGCCGCCGCGTACCGGGCCCGGCGGTCAGGTTCGTGAGCCGCGCGGTGTCGCGTCGATGTACCACTCGCGGTTGAACACGAGCCCGAACAGCGGCGCCGGAAGCCGGGTCAGGACACGCATGAGCGGCGCGAGCCTGCCGTTTCCCTTCACCTGGGAAGAATGGGCGGCGATCGCGGCCTGCTTCTGTCGGGCGAAGCGCCTGATGTCGAAGGTATGGGTGATATCGGACCGGGCGCTGTAGGCGCGGAGAAGCACATCGACGTCGTAGCGGAACGGGATTCGCGCCAAGCGCACGATCCGCACCAGTCGTGCGACGGCGTCGCACGGGATCGTGGCTTCCAGCAGCCGGACATCGCCGGCGAGTTCCGCCGCCCGTTTGCCGACCTCGTGCACTTTGACGTGGTCGCGGTGGCCGTAGCCGCCGTTGCGGTCGTAGCTCAGCAGCACCGACGCCCGCTCCTCGCGCAGGATCGCGACGAGTCGCGCGGCCGCTTCGTCGGTGCTCGCGCGGACGAAGCGGACCCAGCCCGGCGGGTCCGGGTAGAGGATCGCGCCGTGACCGCTGCCGGAGTACCCGAGGTGCACGACCCGCTCGACGCCCAGCACCTTCGCGCTCGCCTCGAGTTCGGCTCGGCGCGACGGGTCTTCGCCCTTCATGCCGATCGTGGCCAGGACCAGGACGACGCGGTGCCCGTCCGCCGCCGCGCGGGCGAGGGTCCCGCCGGTCAGCAGAGCTTCGTCGTCGGGGTGCGCGTGGAAGGCCACGATCGTCGTCACGCTCCGAGCATGCCGGAGGTCGTCGAAACAGTCGGTGGTCAAGTCTTGACCGTCCGTCGATCCCGTGGGTAATCTCTCCTTTACTTTCCAATAGTAAGGAAAGTTTCCTATTTAATCCCGCCGCCCTGACCGTCGGCGCACCAACGCCGGTGCCGTCGACGCGAGAGGAGAAGCCGAATGCGTTGGGACAAGATCCGTCTCCGGGTGACGGCCGCACTGGCCGCCGGACTGCTGGCCCCGGTCGCCGCCGCGAGCACCTCGACGGCCGCCGAGCCCGCGGCAGAACCCGCAACGCAGGCAGCCGCCGCGCTGCCGCCGGGCAGTCCGGCGGCGGTCAACGGACAGCTGAAGGTCTGCGGCCTCCAGCTCTGCAACTCCGCAGGCAAACCGATCCAGCTCCGGGGCATGAGCACCCACGGAATCCAGTGGTACAGCCAATGCGTGAAGACCGCCTCGCTCGACGCGCTGGCCGGCGACTGGAAGGCCGACGTCCTCCGGATCTCGATGTACATCCAGGAAGGCGGCTACGAGACCAACCCGCGCAAGTTCACCGACATGGTGCACGGGTACATCGAGGAAGCCACCAAACGCGGGATGTACGCCCTGGTCGACTGGCACCAGCTGACCCCGGGCGACCCGAACGCGAACCTCAGCCGCGCCAAGACGTTCTTCACCGAGATCGCCCAGCGGCACAAGGACAAGACCAACATCATCTACGACATCGCCAACGAGCCCAACAACGTCAGCTGGGACCGCGTCCGCAGCTACGCGGAGCAGATGATCCCGGTCATCCGCGCCCAGGACTCCGACGGCGTCGTGCTCGTGGGCACCCACGGCTGGGGCTCGCTCGGCATCTCGGACGGCCGCAACGAGACCGACATCATCAACAACCCGGTGCGCGCCACCAACTTCATGTACACGTTCCACTTCTACGCGGCGTCGCACAAAACCGAGTACTTCAACGCGCTGAGCCGGGCCGCGAGCAAGATCCCGCTGTTCGTGACCGAGTTCGGCACCCAGACCGCCAGCGGTGACGGCGGGAACGACTTCACCAACTCCCAGAAGTACCTGGACTTCCTGGCGTCGAAGAAGATCAGCTGGACCAACTGGAACTTCTCCGACGACGACCGTTCGGGCGCGGTGTTCAAGCCGGGGACCTGCGCGGGCGGCTCGTTCACCGGCACGGGTCCGCTGAAGCCCGCCGGTGTCTGGATCCGGGACCGTATCCGTACCGCGGACAACTTCCCGACCTCCTGATCCCGGCAGCGCGCAAGTCGTGAGGGGTCTTCTCGGGGCGAGTCCCGAGAAGACCCCTCACGACATTTCAGCCGAGCGGCTCGAAATCGAGAGCGGCCAGGCGGTCCGGGTCGGCGAGGATGTCGATCGCCGCGATCTTGCCGTCCACGACGGTGAACGCGAAGACCGTCGTCGGGACGCCGTCCTTGGTGACGACCATCCCGGCCGCGCCGTTGACCAGCGCGGGGCGCGCGACCCCGCCCGCACCCGTGGCCCGGAACATGAGCGCCTGGCTCGCGACCGTGGCCGCCCCGCGCACGAAACGCGACGTTCCCGCCGGAGCCGCGCCTCCCTCGGCGCGCAGGATGACGTCCGGATCGAGCACCGAGACCAGCGCGTCGAAGTCGCCACCTCTGGCGGCGGCGAAGAACGCGTCGACGACCTCCCGCTGACGGTTCAAGTCCGAGTCCGGGACCGTCGGTGAGCCTTGCAGACGTCGGCGGGCGCGGCTGGCGAGTTGCCGGGTCGCCGCCGAGGACCGGCCCACGATCGGCGCGATCTCGTCGAACGGCAGGGCGAACATGTCGTGCAGTACGAACGCGAGCCGCTCGGCGGGGTCCAGGGTGTCGAGCACGACCAGGAGCGCCAGCCCGACCGAATCCGCCAGCAGCGCCTGGTGTTCCGGGTCGATCCCGCCCTCGCGGCCGATGATCGGGTCGGGGAGCTGCGCACCGACCGGATCCTCCGGCCGCGACTTGCGTGAACGCAGCATGTCGAGGCAGATCCGGCCGACGACGGTGGTCAGCCAGCCGCCGAGGTTGTCCACGTCGTCGCTGTCCGACCGGCTCAGCCGCAGCCAAGCCTCCTGCACGGCGTCGTCGGCTTCGCTGAGCGAACCGAGCATGCGGTACGCCACCGCCCTCAGGTGCGTCCGGTGCCCTTCGAAGCGCCGCGCCAGCCAGTCGTGTTCGTCCACGGTCCCCATCCTTCATCGATCAGTCGTAACCCTGACGCGTGGGAGAGCGAAGATGTGACAGGCCTTCAGCCGCGGGTGCCGGCTTGGATCGCCGGGGTGCGCAGCGCCTTCGCCGCCGCGCCCAGATGCGAACCGAGGGTCAGCGCCACCGCGACGGCGACGATGGCGAGATGGAACCCGAGCGCCTGCTCCGGCACGAGCCTGCCGGTCCTGGCCACGCTGTACGGGACGACGGTGACCGCCGCCGCGAGCGAGCCGAACAGGACGCCGACCGCCACCAGGACGGCGCCTTCGGTGCCGACCAGCCGCAAGACCTGCGAAGGTGTCGCCCCGACGAGCCGCTGCTGACCGAATTCCCGGCGGCGCTCGACGATCGCGGCGACGACGGTGTTGACCAGCATCACGGCGGCGAACAACACGATCATGCCGACGACGACGTAATTCAGGGTCTCGAGGCTGCTCGCGATCTTCGCCGGCGCGGTGCCCGCCGTGTTCTCGATGGCCTGCATGGTCAGCGTGCCGGTCGCGATCCCGGTGAACAGGATGATCGGCACGAGCACGCCGGCGAGTTGACGGCTTCGGACGCGAAGGTGCGCCGCGGTGAGGTGACCGCTGACGCCCGCTCGTCGCAGCGGTGCGGCCAGCACGGCGGCGATCGGGCCGAGCAGTGCGGGGGAGAGGAGCGCGAAGCCGATCGCGGCGAGGATCGCGCCCTGACCGCCGATCGCCATCAGCGCGGGCTCGTTCCCGGTGAACACGGTCATCGTCACCACGCCGCAGCCGAGTCCGGACGCCAGCACGGCCGTCGCGCCGATCACGCGGGTCCGGCCGGTCGGACGGGTGTCCACGCCCGCCTCACGGATCGCCTCCACCGCCCCTTGCCCGGTCACCTGGCGTGCGGCGACGGCCGCGGCGGTCAACGCCGCGAGCAGCGTGATGCCGGTACCCATCGAGACCGCGATCGGACCGAACCGCGCTGCCAGCCCGGCCGGTACGCGGCCCGTGTCGCCGAGCAGCCCGACCAGCCACCGGCCCGCGAAGACCGACGGAGTGACGGCAGTGGCCGAAGCGAGGACTGCTACAGCCGCCGCCTCGCCGACGATCATCCGGGTGATCTGCGACGGCGTCGCGCCGACACTCTTGAGTAACGCCAGCTCCGCGGCGCGCTGCCTGATCAGCAGGGACAGGGTCGACAGCGTCGCGAACAGGACGATCACCAGACCCCAGCCGCCGACGACGCACGCCATGATCAGCAGGGTCTTCCCCGCTTCCGGTCCGGCGGCCGCCCGGGTGTCCAAAAGGGACGCGAACGTCATCAGGATCGTGGCACCGAAGAACAGCGCGACGAAGCTCGCGATGAACCCGGTCGGACGACGGCGAAGCGACGAGAACACCAGCTTGGTCGCGATCATGCGAACAGCCCTCCCCAGGGGTTTGCCCCCAGGTTAGGGAGGCGGGACGGCTCCGGACATGGGACCGGCCCCCGGGCGCGAGGTAGGGCCGGCCCTACCGTTTCGGGTAGCCGCCGTCGACCTCTTTCACCGGCTTGTGGGGGAAACGGCGTTCGGCGTACTCCTTCGCCGCCGAACCTTGCCGCACGTAGAGGGTCTCCACTTTGTCCTGCAACGGCTTCACCACGTTTCCGAGGAAGCCTCGGCGGTCGTCGAGGTACGGCCCGAGCACGTCCTCGCCCGCCGGGCAGACGGCCATGCAGTACGCGGCCTTGTAGTTCGGCTTGAACGCCAGGCTCTGCCACATCGAGACGTTCTCCGAGTCGGTCACCCTGGACCGGAAGTCGGCAGCGTCCTCGCTGTCGGCCACGGTCTGCGCCCAGTCGGTGAAACCGCTCATGAACTCGCGATAGTTGTGTGTCGAGCAGGCGACGAAGTCGAATTCGCCGGTCTTCGAGATCGCCCCGATCGGGCAGGCCGCGACGCACAGCTTGCAGTCCAGACAAGGGTTGTAGTCGAGGGCTTCGCCGTGCTCGGACACCTCTGCGTCGACCAGCAACGTCGCCAAGAGCACGAAGTTGCCGAACTTCGGGTGGATCACGTTGCGGTGCAGCCCCATGGCGCCGAGCCCGGCCGCGACGGCGACCGTCTTGTGCGCGACCACCCAGATCCGGCCGGGGTAGTGCTCCATCTCCATCGGGAACGTCGCCGACGGGTTGATCGCGCGGTAGCCGGCGTCCTGCAAGGCCCGGACGATCGTGTGGCCCGCTTCGTTGATGATCTCACCAGTGCGGTGGAACTCCTGATTGGCCACGCTGCGGGCGGGGGATCGGACGTCGTCGCGGTTCATCCGCACCACGAGCGAGACGAGGGTCTTGGTGCCGGGAAGCGCTCGGAGGACGTGCTCGCGTTCGCTCACCAGGTCCGGGTGGTCGAGCGACACGGCCGCCGCGTCGTCGGCGCCCGCGGCGAGACAGATCTCCTTGAGCCAGGCCGCGTCGATCACCGGCGACGGTTTGTCCCGCGGGTTGGCGAGCACCGCCTGAACCGACGGATGGCTCGCGAGTTTCCTGGGGAGCCGGTCGGTCACAACGCCTCCAGGATGGTCGCGTTGGCCTGGCCGCCGCCTTCGCACATCGCCTGGAGGCCGTACCGGGCGCCGTGGTGGTGCAAGGCGTTGACCAGCGTGCCCATCAGCCGGGTTCCGCTGGCGCCGAGCGGATGGCCCAGCGCGATCGCGCCGCCGTGGACGTTGACCTTGGCCGGATCGGCCCCGGTCTCCTGCTGCCAGGCCAGCACGACACTGGCGAACGCCTCGTTGATCTCGAAGAGGTCGATGTCCGACAGGCGCAGCCCCGCGCGCCGCAGCACCTTCTCCGTCGCCGGGATGACGCCGGTGAGCATGAGCAACGGGTCTGATCCGGTGACGGCGAAACTGTGCAGGCGCGCGCGGGGACGGAGACCCAGCCGGGCCGCGGTCTCGCTGGAAGTGATCAGCACGGCGGAAGCGCCGTCGTTGATCGGGCTGCTGTTGCCCGCGGTCACCGACCAGTCGATCTGCGGGAATCGCGCGGCCACGTCAGGGTTCTGGAACGCGGGGCGCAGCTTGGCGAGGGTTTCGAGGCCAGTGCCCGGGCGAACGGACTCGTCGGTGGACACGAGGCCCGAGGGTGTCTCGATCGGCACGATCTGACTCGCGAACCGCCCGAGGTCGTGTGCCCGCGACGCCTTCCGGTGCGACGACACGGCGAACTCGTCCATCGCCTCCCGGCTGAGCGACCACTTCGCGGCGATGAGTTCCGCGCTGATCCCTTGGGGCACCAAGCCTTCCGGATAGCGCTCCGCGACCCCGGGGCCGAGGGGATCGGTACCGGGCAGCACGTTGGACCACATCGGGACGCGGCTCATCGACTCGACACCGCAGGCGATGACGACGTCGTACGCGCCGGCCATCACGCCCTGCGCGGCGAAGTGCACGGCCTGCTGACTGCTCCCGCACTGCCGGTCGACGGTGGTCGCGGGCACGCTTTCCGGCAGTCCGGCCGCGAGCGCCGCCCACCGCGTGACGTTCTGGGCCTGTTCGCCGACCTGGTCGACCGCGCCGCCGATGACGTCGTCGATCAGCGCCGGGTCGAGTCCGTTGCGCTGCACGAGTGCCCGCAACGTGTGGGCGAGTAGCTGGACCGGGTGGACCTCGTGTAGGGCGCCGCCGGGCTTGCCCTTGCCGATCGGGGTCCGGACGGCGTCGACGATGACCGCGTCGTGCACGGCTGCCTCCAGTGGTGAGTTGGGTTCTCCAACTCACTGTGGCATCGAGTGGGTTGGAAATCAAGACTCACTGGGTTTACGCTGGTAGCATGACCGAAGGACCGAGGGACTGCTCGATCGCCAACGCGATGGAGGTGATCGGGGAGCGCTGGAGCCTGCTCGCGCTGCGAGAGGTGTTCTTCGGGGCGCGGCGGTTCGACCAGATCGTCCGCAACACCGGGGCGAGCCGCGACATCCTGACCGCGCGGCTGCGCAAACTCGTCGAGACGGGAATCCTCGAGAAACGGCTCTACGAGGAGCATCCGCCGCGCTACGAATACGTGCTCACCGAGGCGGGGCACGCGCTCAACCACGTGCTGCTGAACCTCATGGCGTGGGGCGACCGGTACGTCACGGAGGGGCCGCCTCCGACGGTGTGGCGCCACGCGTGCGGCGAGGAACTCGCGCCGGAAACGGTGTGCGCGCACTGCCGCGAACCGGTGCGGGAGAAGGACATGACGCTGGTGCGGAGCAGCCGACGCGCCAGTTCCTGAGATGTCCGTGAAGGCCTCCTTGAGGGACTCTGGGTCCCTCAAGGAGGCCTTCACGGACTCGCGTCAGCCGCGGTTACGCCACTCCCGCGCGATCATCCGCATGAGCGCCGGATAGATGATCGTGTACCGGAACGGCTTGATGAATCCCATGTACGCCCGGCCGAACAGGCCGTTGGGTTTGACCAGCACCGCCATCTGGCCGCGATACCCGCCCTGGCCGTCGTCGACCCACGCGATGTGCATGACGCCGTGCATGGTCCGGTTCGCCATTTCGGCGGCGAATTCGTCTTCAAGACGGTAGAGCGGGGTGAAGGGCAGCCAGTCCTCGTCCGGGCCCGTGGGGGTTTCGCGGAGGTCTTCCGGCAGCTTGCCGCGGAGTGATCCCACGCGGGTGTCGAGGCCGGAGCTCCGTTTGTCCAGCCCGAGCAGTCCGCCCAGTTTCCAGCGCAGCGCCCACAACGCCCGGACCGGGAGCGGTGCCTCGTCCGGGAAGTCGCCCGACGAGAACTGCTTCACCAGCTTGTCGAACTCGCCGGGTCCGCCGGGTGTGTCCAACGCCCAGACGTCTTCGAGGTCGAAATCCCCGGCGATTTCGTGGATCCGCCAGGAATGCGAGGTGTGGGCCGTGTTCGCGAGTTTCATGCCGACACCAGCTGGACGATCTCACGCGGGCGGACCTCGCGGTCGTCGAAGGTGACGTCCACGTCCGCGGAGCCCAAAGCCTGCATCGAAGCCGCCTGTGCCGCGGCTGATTCCCAGCGGACGATCGACACCACCGCGTCCCCGTCCGCGGTGACCCAGCATTCGGCGGCGAGGCAACCTGGAGTGGTGCGCAGGACGCCGGCGACGCGGTGGACCCGCTCGACGAAATCGTCGTGATGATCGGCGTGCGGGTAGTGCGTGGCCACGAATCCGACAGTCATGTCGTTGTTCCTCCCAGTGAACTCCGCCATCTATACGGTAGCGTATATATCGTCGTCGTGGTGCCGGAGTGACGGGAGATACGGTGATCGCATGGCAGCCGAAACCCGCACCCCGCCGAGCGCGTGGATCGACGCGGGACTGCTCGCCCTCGCCGCCGGAGGCCCCGGCGCGGTCCGGGTCGAGGCGCTCGCGAAAGCGCTGGGTGTCACGAAAGGCAGTTTCTACGGCCATTTCTCCGACCGGGGCGCACTGCTAGAAGAGATGCTCGCCACCTGGGAACGACTGAGCACCGGCGAGCTGATCGCGAGCGTCGAGCACGGGGGTGGCGACGCGAGGGCGAAGATCCGGCGGGCGGGCATTCTCACCGGCGACCGCGTCCTGTCGGTCGACCTCGCGATCCGGGACTGGTCCCGGCGCGACCCGGAGGTGGCCGAACGGCTCCGGCGGGTCGACAACCAGCTGATGGACTACCTGCGTTCACTCATGCGCGAGATCTTCACCGACGACGACGAGGTCGAAGCGCGCTGCCTGCTCGCGTTCTCGCTCCTGGTCGGGAAGCACTTCATGGCCGCCGACCACGGCGGCCGCAGCCGGGACGAGGTCACCGAACTGGCCGGGAGCCTGATCCTCGGCGGTGGGCACGGACGTGACGGCTGAGGCAGGCCATCGGCTCCTGGCCTTCCTTCGTGAGCTTGAAGCCGTGGAGATCGCTGAGTCGCGGTGGCAGCTCTGTGGCTCGATCTGGCGGGCCACGGTGGACGTCGAACCGCGCCGCTGGCTCGGATTGGCGTTCGAGGCGCTGGATCCCGTGACCGGCAAGCGTGCCACCTATGACATCGACACCGATCTGTACGACCTGTCGCAGGACGAGCAGCGCGAGTTCGCGGAGGAGATCGAACGCGACATCATCGAATTCCTCGACAATCTGAGGAAGGGAGCCATGCTCCGCGGCAACGACGGGTCGAAGTTCGTGCTCGTCTTTCCCCTGGACAGTTCCTATGTTCGCGTCGTCCAAGGCCGCTTCATGACCAGCGCGTCTTCATACCCGGATCTCGCCGCGGCTCGAACCGGCGGCGACTACGTCCCGGTAGAATGACGAGCTAGTCGTCGTCCTCTCCGGGCGTCGTCGGGACCTGCTTGCGCGCGACGTAGATGAGCAGCCCGATGATCACCACGGGGCCGACGAAGATGAGGATCTCGTCCCAGCCGCCCTGGTGCATCATCATCACCCGCGCCGCGATGGTCATGAGCCGGAGACCAGCGCGATCCCGAGCGCGGTGTAGCCGATCATCAGCGCCAGCATGGGGTACTGACCCACCTTGACGTAGTTCGCGCGCAGCACGCCGACGGATCGATCATGTGCCGAGGTTACGGCCAAGACGTGCCCGGCGACGATCCCGGCGATCTGCACCAGCGCGATCATGCCGGTCGAGACCACCGTGTAGTCGATCGCGCGGTCGAAGCCCTGCTGTCCGGAGAACACGGCGAACGAGAAGTAGTGCGCGACGGTGTAGCCGACCATGATCGGGATCAGCGACGGCGCGAACGCGGGATACGGGTCGAACCCCCGCCGCAGGTAAGGCCTGGTCAGGCTGATGGCGCCCGCGTAAGCGCCGTAGGTGAGCGCGATGCAGACGGCGAGCCCGGCGGTTCCGCCGAGAACGCCGGCGTCCAGCGACGTCCAGAAGGGGAGCCGGGTCAGGCCGTCGAACGCCGTCGAGCCGAGCACCACCAAGACCAGCGCGGTCAGCCACGGCGCGGGGGAGATGGTGAGCAGCCCGTCCAGCGGATTCCGGACCACGAGACGCCCGTCGCCGCGCCTGCCGAAGGGGGAGAGGGCCGCGACCAGGCGGGCGTAGACCTCGAAAGCGTCACCGCGGTCGAACCAGCGCGGACCGAAGACCACGCCGAGCGCAATGTGTATAACGGCATACACGGTGCAGAAAAGGGCGATCGCTCTCGGCGAGTCCGAGTGCGGGAAAACCAGTTCCAGCCAAAGAAACGCCAGGAGGCCGACGATCGCGGGCAGGTAGCCCAGCCGGTCCGGGAGTACGCGATGCCGGGCGGGGAGCAGCGACGCGATCGTCCTCAGTGGATTGAGCCGTCGCCAGACCGGGCCGAGCAGTAGCGAAAGCGGTACCAGGCCGACCCAGAACCAGACGTAGAACCACGCCGGAGCCGGGTTGTCGGCCGAACTCGCGGGACCGGCCCAGGCCATCGCCAGGAAACCCGTGAACAGCACCATGCCGACCACGCGCGACGCGACCCGGGTGAACGCGCTGTCGACGAACCGTTCCAGGGGGCGGGGGAG
This sequence comes from Amycolatopsis azurea DSM 43854, assembly GCF_001995215.1. Classification (GTDB taxonomy): domain Bacteria; phylum Actinomycetota; class Actinomycetes; order Mycobacteriales; family Pseudonocardiaceae; genus Amycolatopsis; species Amycolatopsis azurea. The sequence continues at coordinate 425,606 of NZ_MUXN01000024.1, read as the reverse complement.
CACGCGGCCGGCGTCGGCGCCGCGGAGCTTGGGCTCCTTCCAGAGCACGGTGAGCGCGAAGAACGAGATCACGACGGCCGCCGCTCCCGCGTAGAGCGCGAGCCACAACGGGACCGGCAGATCGGACCGGCCGCCGAGGCCGTGCGCCAGGATCATCCGCCGACCCGGAGCTTGGTCACCGCCGCGCCGCTCTTGTGCAGTTCCACCTCGAAGATCCCGTCGATGTTCGCGGTGAAGGAAACCGTTCCCGGAACTCCGGGCGCCAGCTGGGCGGCCTTGTCGTAGCCATGGACGTGCAGCTCGTCCGCCTGGTCGGAGGTGACCTCCAGTGCGACGTTCTCCCCGGTGCGCAGCGCGACCTCTTCCGGCCCCGCCGTGCGCTTGCCCTCGGTGATCGAGAACTTCACGGTCCTGGTGCCGGTACCCGGCGCCGATTCGGTGCCGGTCGATCCCGAACAGCCGGTCACGGCCAGCAGTGCGGCCACGGTGATCCCGCAGATTCCGCCGATCCTCTGCATCGAGGTCCCTTCAAGTCGTACGCCCCGGCTTGCCTGTCCGAGACCATGCCCCTATCGTGTTACCCCAAGGTAACAGTTACTCAGGTTAGCAGGAAGGCGAACAACGGTGTTCTTGGCTCAGGAGAGCCCGCCTGCCGGCGGTGCGCAATTCGGGCAGATCGTCATCGCGGGCCTGATGTTCACCGCGGTCTTCCTGCCCCTGGCCGCCTTCGTCCTGCGCGAGCGTGCGGGGAAGCGGACCGTCGTCGGTCGCGTCGCCGACTGGATGGGTGACTTCAGCGGCTTGCCGCGCTGGGCGGCGCTGCCGATGTTCGTCGCGTTCCTGTCCGGGATGTCGGCGCTGATCGGCGTCTACTGGGACGTGCCGATCCACATGGAGCTCGGCCGCGACGAAGGCCCGCTCGCGAACCCGTCGCACTACCCGATCTACTTCGGACTGATGGGCATCTTCGCCAGTGGCGTGCTCAGCGCGACCCTCGCGACGAAGAACCTGCCGAAACGCACGCTCAAGATCGGCCCGCACTGGAAGGCGCCGATGGGCTCCATCCAGATGATGGCGACCGGCCTGGTCGGCATCGCGGGGTTCCCGCTCGACGACGTGTGGCACCGGCTGTTCGGCCAGGACGTCACCGAATGGGGGCCGACCCACGTCCTGATGATCGGTGGCGGCGTCTGTGTCGTGCTGGGTCTGCAGCTACTGCTCGGCGAGGCCCGCCAGGTGGGCGCGACCGGGCCGATCGTGCGCCTGCTCGGCCCGGTGCTCGCCGGTGCCTGGATGATGGGCGCTTCGGCGTTCCTCATGGAGTTCGACCTCGGTGTCCCGCAGTTCCCGATGCTGTCCCAGGTCGTGCTCGTCGGCCTGATCGGCGCGTGGACCCTGACCTACGGGCGCCTGTCCTGGGGTCCGGGCGGCGCGCTGATCGTCGTCGCGGTCTTCCTCGCGTCCCGTGCGTCTTTCACCGTCATTCCGCTGTTCGCCGATCTGCACGTGGCTTCGCTACTCCCGTACGTCGCCGAAGCGGTGATCGTCGAGGTCGTGGCCTTGGCGATGCGGAACCGGCAGGGCTACACCTTCGCCGCTGTCGCGGGCCTGCTCGTGGGGACCGCCGGGATGCTGGCCGAGGCGGCGTTCACCCAGTGGCTGATGCCGAACCCCTGGCCTCCCGCTCATCTGCCGCTTTTCGTGCTGTTCGGGACCGGCGCGGCCCTCGCGGGCGCCTTCATCGGTGTCTGGCAGTACCAGCGGGTCGAGGAGACGGCGACCCTGGTGCCCGCGGCGGGGCCCCGTCACGCGATCGGACTCGTCGGAGCGCTCGGTGCGGTCGTCCTCATGTCGGCGGTCGCCGTCCCGCAGGACCCGGAGCCGGACTTCACCGCCGACGTCCGGCTGACCGAAGCCGCGGTCAGGCAGCCGATCTCGAACCCGCACGGCGGCGGCACGCCCCGGTGGGTCGACGCGACCGTCACGATCTCGCGGCCCGATCTCGCCGACGACTCGGTCTGGCTGAACGGGTTCGCCTGGCAAGGCGGCGACTTCTTCACCGCGCCGCTGGAGAAGATCGGTGACGGCGTGTACCGCACGGTCCAGCCGCTGCCGGTGTTCGGCCAGTGGAAGACCGGGATCCGCGTGCACGTCCCGAACCGGATGATGGGGCTCGCCCCGATCTACGCGCCCGCCGACCCCGCCGCGAACGCGCCGTCGATCGACGCGGCGTCCGGCTCGCGCCCGTTCATGTCCGAGATCGAGTTCCTGCAACGGGAACGGAAGTCGGAGACGCCGGCGGTGCTGTGGACGGTCGCGTACGCCACCGTCGGACTGATCTTCGCCGGCATGTGGGCGCTGTTCGCGTGGCTCTACGCGGGCGCCGCCACCGCGCGGCGGCGTGAGGTCTCCGTCGGCTGAAGCCGCTTTGCTCGCACTTCGTCGCACGTATCGATTGAGCATCATCGCGCGCAAGCCTTTTGCAAGCCCGCTTCCCTTGAATACCCAGGACACTGCACGTGCTGCCGTTTCACGCACCGAAACGGTGACTCAGTGCTACCTTGGCTGAGCGTAAAGTAGCTGTCGACCACGCGAAGGCATCCGCTGTGCACGATCGGTGTTGGCGAGTCATTGCGCGGTTACCGCGACATGTGGTTACTTTTCCGCCTCGGGGGTTGGGACACAGCGAGTTTCGATGGGGTGGTCTTCGTGCGCACAGAGCGTTTTCCGAAGCGACGGCGCGGTCTTCGCGTGGTCGCGGTCCTCGCCGCTTCGGCGGTCGCGACGGTGCCTTTCGTGCCCGCCGCGGCGGCGCAGCAACAGGGCAAGGTCCTCCGGGTGGCGCTCACGACCGGGATCGACCACCTGAACCCGTTCACCGCCCAGCTGTCGGCGGCGACGCAGGTCGGCCGGTTCAACTACGAGTTCCTGACCCTGCCCTCGGCCGAAGACACCCAGCCGACGGGTGGCGTCGCGGAGTCGTGGAAGACGTCCGACGACAAGCTCACCTGGACCTTCACCATCCGCCAGGGGATGAAGTGGTCCGATGGCAAGCCGGTGACCGCGCAAGACCCCGCGTACACCTTCCAGCGGATGCTCGACGACGAGAACGCCCGCACCGCGAACGGCAGCTACGTCGGCAACTTCGCCTCGGTGTCGGCGCCGGACGACAAGACGCTCGTCATCAAGACCAAGACCCCGCAGTCGAGCATGACCTCGCTCGACGTCCCGATCGTGCCCAAGCACATCTGGGAGCCGATCAAGGACCTCAATGCCCCGTCGACCGACGAGCTGGCCGTCGTCGGTGTCGGCAGCGGGCCGTACCTGCTGACCGAGTACAAGAAGAACGAGTTCGTGAAGTTCAAGGCGAACAAGGACTACTGGCGTGGCGCGCCCAAGGTCGACGAACTGCAGCTGCTGCAGTTCAAGGACGCCGAGGCCGCGGTGAACGCGCTGAAGCAGGGCGAGGTCGACGTCATCAACCGGCTCACGCCGACGCAGTTCGATGCGCTCAAGGGCGAGAAGAACATCACCACGAACAAGGCTCCCGGCCGCCGGTACAACGAGCTCATCATCAACTTCGGCGTCAAGAACGTGGTCGACCAGCCGATCGGTGACGGAAACCCGATCCTGAAGGACGTCCGCGTCCGCAAGGCGATCGCGCAGGCCATCGACACCAAGACCATCGTCGAGAAGGTGATGAACGGCTACGGCCAGGCCGGGACCGGCGTCGTGCCGGCGATCTACAAGTCCTACACCTGGACCCCGTCGGACGCCGAGAAGACCAAGTTCGACATCGCGGCCGCGAACACCACCCTCGACCAGGCGGGCTATGCCAAGGGTGCGGACGGCATCCGCGTCGCCCCTGGCGGCGCGAAGCTGGAGTTCCGTCTCGCCGGTCACGCGAACCGGCCGTTCGACCAGCGCACCGCGCAGTTCGTCAGCGGCTGGCTCAAGGACGCCGGCATCGGCGTCAAGCAGGAACTCGTCTCCGACGACGAACTGGACGACCGCACCACCGCGGGCAACTACGACCTCGCCATCTCCGGCTACGGCACCTCACCGGACCCGGACTACGCCCTCAGCCTGAACACCTGCGCCGGCCGCCCGAACGCCCAGGGCAACGGCGGGAGCTCGGCGACCTTCTTCTGCGACCCGCGCTACGAAGACCTCTACAAGAAGCAGCTGACCGAGTTCGACCCGGCCAAGCGTGCCGAGATCGTCAAGCAGGCCCAGGCCATCCTGGCCGGGGAGTACGTCGACGTCGTCCTGGACTACGACAACGTGCTCGAGGCCTACCGCTCGGACAAGTTCTCCTCGTTCACCAAGCAGCCGCAGCCCGACGGCGCGATCCTCGAGCAGTCCGGCTACTGGGGCGTCTACGGCGCCACCCCGGCCGACGCGGCCGCGTCGGGCTCGGAGGACGGCGGAAGCAACACCGGATTGTGGATCGGCATCGGCGCGGTCGTGCTCGTGGTGCTCGTCGGCGGCGGCGTGCTGCTCGGGCGGCGCGGCAAGTCGGCCGACGACCGGGAGTAAAGGACAGCGTTGACCGAAGCACTCAGTTCCCTCGATCAGCCCTCGGCGCTCGTCGATCCCGACGAGCGCCGAGGCGGGACCGGGACCACCCGGTTCGTCCTCACCAAGATCGGCGAGGCGCTGGCCAGCCTCGTGCTGGTCGTCGTCCTCGGCTTCTTCCTGTTCCGGATGCTGCCCGGCGACCCGGTCCGGACCATGGTCCGGGACCGGCCGACCGACGCGAAGATGATGGCGGAGCTGCGCGAGCGGATGGGCGTGGACAAGCCCCTGCTCCAGCAGTTCTGGGACTATGTAACCGGGTTGCTGACCGGCGACATGGGCGACTCCTACATCCTGCGGCAGCCGGTCGCGGACCTGATCGGTGAACGGCTGTGGCCGACCGTCCTGCTCGTCGGCAGCGCGACGGTGCTCGCGATCCTGCTCGGTCTGTGGCTCGGCATCCGGGCGGCGTGGCGGCGAAACAGCACCTTCGACCGTGTCCAGACCGGGGTCGCGCTCACGCTGTGGTCGGTCCCGCAGTTCTGGCTGGGGCTCATTCTGCTGGTCGCCACGAACGGGCTCTTCCCCAGCCGCGGCATGCATTCCCCGGACGTCGAACCAGGGTTCTTCTCCGAAGGCCTCGACGTCCTGCACCACCTGGTGCTGCCCTGCCTGACGCTGCTCGTGGTCTTCTACGCCCAGTACATGCTCGTGATGCGGTCGTCCCTCATCGGGGAGATGAACTCCGACTACCTCACCACCGCGCGGGCGAAGGGGCTGCGGGACGACCTCGTGCGGCGCAAGCACGCGGTGCCCAACGCCCTCCTGCCGACCGTCACGCTCATCTTCATCCAGTTCGGGATGGTCGTGTCGGGTGCGGTCTCGGTGGAGGCCGTGTTCAGCTGGCCCGGCCTCGGCCAGCTGCTCTACACCTCCCTCCAGGGGCCGGATCTTCCTCTCCTGCAAGGAGTATTCGTGGTTCTGGCCGGTGCGGTCGTGGTGATGAACCTGTTCGCGGAACTGCTCTACCGCGTACTCGACCCGAGGGTGCGGACGGCATGACCACCATGGACAAACCGAGCACGATCGCCTGGCGCCGTCGCCGGGCGGCGGTGGCGAAACACTGGCGCGAGTTCGCGGCCAACAAGGCCGGGCTGACCGGGTTGGTCCTGCTCGGCGTGATCACCGTGCTGGCGATCCTGGCGCCGGTCCTGACCGACGAGTCGGGGCTCGACGTCACCAAGGTCACCGGTGGCCCGCTGGAGCCCCCCAGCGGGGAGTTCTGGCTCGGCACCGAGATCAACGGCCGATCCGTCCTCCTGATGACGTACTGGGGCGCGAGGATCTCCTTGCTCGTGGGGTTCTCCGCCGCGTTCCTGTCGGTGCTGATCGGCACGGTCATCGGGATCGCGGCCGCGCACTTCGGCGGCTGGCTCTCCAGCCTGCTGCTGCGGTTCACGGACTTCTTCCTGGTGCTGCCGTCGCTGGTGCTGGCCGTGGTCCTGGCCGCGGTCCTCGACCGCAACACCGCGACCGTCATCATCGCCATCGGCGTCACCGCCTGGCCGAGCACCGCGCGGCTGGTCCGGGCGCAGACCCTGACCATCGAGAGCAGGCCGTACATCGAGCGCTCGAAGGCGCTCGGCGGCGGCCACCTGCACATCGTCGGCAAACACGTCCTGCCCGGCGTGATGCCGCTCGTGCTCGCCAACACCACCCTCGTCGTCGGCAACGCGGTCATCGCCGACGCCACCCTCGCCTTCCTGGGAGTCGGCGACCCGAACGCCATCTCCTGGGGCGCGATGTTGCAGGCCGCGCTGAACAACGGCGCCATCACCCGGGGCGCCTGGTGGAACCTGCTGCCGCCGGGCATCGCGATCGTCGTGATCGTCCTCGCCTTCACCCTCGTCGGACGCGCGCTGGAAACCGTGCTGAACCCGCGCCTGAAGGGACAGCACTCATGAGCCCCTTGCTGGAACTGAAGAACCTCGGCGTCACCTACGCCACCGGAGGCGGCGAGGTCGCCGCCGTCCGCGGCGTCGACCTGGTGCTCGAACCCGGCGACACGCTCGGCGTGGCGGGGGAGTCGGGGTCGGGGAAGTCGACCGTCGCGATGAGCGTGCTGCGGCTGCTCCCGCGGTCGGCGAAGGTCAGCGGGGAGATCCTGCTCGACGGTGAAGACGTCACGGACATGAAGTGGGGCAGGCTGCGCGCGGTGCGCTGGGCCGAGGCCTCGGTCGTGTTCCAGGGCGCGATGCACGCGCTCAACCCGGTCCGCAAGATCGGCGAGCAGATCGCCGAGCCGATCCGCCTGCACCCGCCTGGTGGCAAGGCGCTGTCGGAGGGCGAGGTCAAGGCCAAGGTCTCGGAGCTGCTCGAACAGGTCGATCTGCCACCGGGCCGGGCCGGGGCGTACCCGCACGAGCTGTCCGGCGGGCAGAAGCAGCGCGTCATGATCGCGATGGCGCTGGCCTGCTCGCCACGGCTGATCATCGCGGACGAGCCGACGACCGCGCTCGACGTCGTCGTCCAGGCCCAGGTGCTCGACCTGATGGGCAGGCTGGTCGCGGAGCAGGGGATCGGGCTGATCATGATCAGTCACGACCTGTCGGTGCTCGCCGCGACCTGCCGCCGGATCGCGGTGATGTACGACGGCGAGATCGTCGAGGAACGGCCGAGCGCCGAACTGATGAGCGAGCCGCGTCACGAGCACAGCAAGGCGCTGGCGGCCGCGTTCCCGACCGTCGGCGATCCGGTGTCCCGGTTCGCGCCCGCCACCAGCACGCCGTTGCCTCCGGAACCGGAACGCGACCGAGACCGACCTGCGCTGCTGGAGGCCGAGGATCTGCGCGTCAGCTTCCGCGACCGGACCGGCAAGCGCATCAACGCGGTCGCCGGGGTGAGCCTCCAGGTGCGGAAGGACGAGATCGTCGCGCTCGTCGGCCAGTCCGGTTCGGGCAAGACGACACTGGCCCGCACGCTGCTCGGCCTGCAGAAACCCGATTCGGGCGCCGTCCGGTACGACGGCAAACCGGTTCCGCACGGTGGCGCCGGGTTGAAGGCGTACCGACGGCAGGTCCAGCTGGTCCTGCAGGATCCGACCAGCGCGCTGAACCCGAACCACACGGTGTACGAGGCCGTCGCTGAAGGCCCCCGCATCCACGGACTGGGCGCGAACGAGCACGAGATCGTCACCAAGGCCCTCGAAGCCGCCGAACTGCGGCCCGCCGAGAAGTTCCTCGACCGGCTCCCGCACGAGCTGTCCGGCGGACAGCGGCAGCGGGTCGTCATCGCGGGCGCGCTCGCGCTGGACCCGAGCGTGCTCGTGGCCGACGAGCCGGTGGCGTCGCTCGACGCGTCGGTGCGCGGGGAGATCCTGGCGCTGCTGCTGCGCCTGCGACGTGAGCTGGGTCTCGCCGGGCTCGTGATCACCCACGACCTCGGGCTGGCCTGGAACATCGCCGACCGGGTCGCCGTGATGTACCGAGGGGAGCTGGTGGAGGTCGGCACCGTGGAGGAGGTCCTGCTGGACCCGAAGCACGACTACACGAAGTCGCTGCTCGCCGCGTTGCCCGGCGGTACCGCTCAGCGAGAGACGGCCGACCACTGAGCGACGGGATTTCCGTGCCGGACGCGGGAAACACCCATTGCCGCGCACTCGCACAGGCGCGGTGTGTAACCTCCAATCTCGAAATGGCGACCACGACAGACACCCCGCAGACGCCCTCGTCCGGCTCGCTCGGCGAGCGGCTCCGGGTGCCTTCCCGGTTCCCGTACCGCACCATCGCGATGGGGACGATAGGCAGCACGCTGCTGATGCTGGCCGCGCTCGGCGCCGGCGGCATCCTCATCCGTGACCCGATCCTGGGGCACGGACCGTTGTCGTGGATCCGGTACGGCCACGGCCGCATCCTCGCGAACACGATGCTCTACACGGGCTTCGCGCTGATCATCTGGGCCTGGGTCCGGCTGGGCCGCTACGCGCTGGCAGGCCGGATCGGCAGCCGCCCGATCGTGATCGCCGCGGCCTGCTGGATGGCGCCGCTGCTGGTCTCGCCGCCGCTGTTCACTCGCGACGTCTTCTCGTACCTCGCGCAGGGCGCTCAGCTGCTCAACGGGCTCGACCCGTACGCCAACGGCCCGGCCGAGCTGGTCGTGCTGCCGGACGTCGTGCAGAACGTCCACCCGCTGTGGCAGACGACGCCCGCCCCGTACGGGCCGCTGTTCCTGCTGGTCGCGAAGTGGATCGTCGGGATCACCGGCAACGACATGATCGCCGGTGTCATCGCGACCCGCCTGGTGCTGATGCTCGGCCTGGCCGGGATGCTGTGGTCGCTGCCGCGCCTGGTCAAGCACCTCGGCGGCAAGCTGCCCATCACCCTGTGGCTCGCCATCGCCAGCCCGATGACGGTGATCCACCTCGTCGGCGGTCCGCACAACGACCTGCTGATGCTGGGCTTCCTGACCATCGGTGTGCTCGCCGCGCTGGAGCGCAAGCACGTCGTCGCGATCGTCCTGGTCACCATCGGCATGCTGATCAAACCCACCGCGGCGTGGGCGCTGCCGTTCCTGGTCTGGGTGTGGGCGAACCACCTGCCCGGCGACCGGAAGGTGGTCAACTTCCTCCGCGCGGGCGCGGCGTCGGTCGGGATCTTCCTGCCGGTGTTCGTCGCGGGCACGTGGATTTCGCTCGGCTCGGTCAACCTCGGCTGGCTGACCGGTCTCAAGGCGCCGACGCTGATCGCGAACTGGATGAACTTCCCGACCGGGATCGGCGAGATCTTCTACTCGCTGGTGAACCTCGTGGTCGACGTCGAGGTCTCGCCGTTCGTCACGGTGTTCCGCGCGATCGCGATGGTCGGCCTGTTCGTCTTCGCCGGACGGCAGTGGTGGTTGGCCCGTGACGGCGGCAACCCGGCGATCCACCGGATGGCGATCGTCCTGCTGGCCGGCGCGATCGTCCCGCCGCCTTCGCTGCCGTGGTACTTGACCTGGGGTTTCGTCGTCCTGTCCGCCTTCGAATGGCGCCGCCGGAACCTCGCGGTCGTCGTCGCGGTGTCGGTGTTCGTGACGCTGGTGTACTACCCGACGGGGGAGCAGGCGCTCTACGACTGGTGGTTCATGGCGGGCGTCGTCGCCGCGAGCGTGTACGCGGCCGCCTCGCTGCTGCGGCCGGATCCGCTGGGGATCATCGCCGCCTGGCGGGGGAAGCGGGAGGAGCAGTTCCTGCCCGCCGAGGCCCCTCGCTCCTGACGTCTTCGGTCCGTGAAGGACTCCTTGAGGGACCCAGGGTCCCTCAAGGAGTCCTTTACGGACTTCCGGCTTCGGCACCAAAGTGTATAACGCCCTATACGGCATGGCGAAGGCGTTTGTCGCCGGTAAACGGCGACAAACGCCAAAGAAGCTCAGGAAGCGCGCCACCCGCTCCAAGCGCGCACCAGGGTGCTCACCACGGCATGGGGAGGCGGCTGCGCCTCGTACTGCGGGTACTTCTCCCGCAGCAGCCGCACCGAGTGGGCCTGCTCATCGGGATCGGTCAGCACCCGGGCGACGCCGTCCGCCCGCGCCCACCACAGTCCGGCCCAGTCTTCGTCGTAGCGATCGGTCAGAAAGCTGACCACGGGGTTCTCGGCGATGTTCTTCAGCCGTCGCAACGCCGTCGTGCTCTTGGGTTTGTGATCGATCGCGAACGCCACCGAATCGCCTGCGAGCACGAAGGTCACCGGCACCAGGTGGGGCACGCCGTCGGCGCCGGTCGTCGCCAGTCTCGCGATCCGCTCGCCTTCGAACCGGGACCTGGCTTCCGCAGGCGTCAACCGCATGCCCGTAACGGTACCTAGCCCGAGCGACGCACGCGGAGCACGTTGTCGGAACGCGTGCCCTGCTGGCCCTCGGGCCCCGGGAAGTCGCGCGTGATGACGTCCTGCCGTTCCACGGTCCAGCCGCCGTCGGTCAGGTCCAGCGCTTCGAGCACCTCGGCGGGCGTCGGGAAGTGGAAGTCCTCGTGCGGTGGCTCCTCCATCCACGTCGGCCAGCCTGCGTGGCCTGCGACGATCAGGGTGCCGCCCGGCGCCACGGCGTCGGTGGCGTGGCGGAGTGCCTTGTCCCGTTCGCCGTCCTCGGCGACAGGGGAGTGGAAGAACTGTGCGGAGACCAGGTCGAAGCGCCCCTCTGGGAACGACTTCGCCAGGTCATGGCGCTCCCAGGTGATGCCCTCGACTCCGGCTTCGGCCGCGTGGCCGGCTGCACGCTTCAGCGCGACGTCCGAGATGTCGACGGCGGTGACGCGCCATCCCTGCTGCGTGAGCCAGATCGCGTCCCCGCCTTCGCCGCAGCCGAGATCGAGTGCCGTGCCCGGCGTCAGCGAGGCGACCTCGGCCACCAGGATCGGGTTCGCCTTCCCGCTCCAGACCTGGTCTTTGTCCCGGTAGAAGTCTTCCCAGAACTGTTGTGTGGAATCCATGTCCGAAAGATGCCCTCGGTTCGGCCGTGTCCGCAAGTTCCGTTGCCGTTATGGCAAAACCTGGAGCGTGCCGGCGTCCGCGTCGAGGGTGGCCTGCGCGCCGAGGGGGATGGTCGGCGACGCCGGGACGTGCCCGAAGCCGAACTCCCAGACCATGGGCACGCCGAACGAGCCGAGCCGGTCGAGCATCAGGGACCGGATCGGCTCGGTGTCGCCGCAGGACTCCCAAGAACCCAGCACGAACCCCCGGACGCCGTCGAGCCAGCCGGAACGCAGCAACTGGGTCAGCATCCGGTCGATCCGGTACACGTTCTCGGTGACGTCCTCCAGCAGCACGATCGCGTCTCGCGCCGAGCCCTGCTCCGGAGTTCCGAGGCCGGCGGCCAGGAGCGCGAGGTTGCCGCCGATGATCGTGCCGGTCGCGGTACCCGGCACGAGCGGGGACGACGTCGACGAGGAGATCGTCCGTACCGCGTCCGGCTCGAACAACGACGACCGCAGGTGTTCGGCGGCCACTGCGTCGAAGAGGGTGGTAGCGGGCATGGCGGAGAACAGCGTTTCCAGTCCCAAGTGGACGTTCACGGCCCGGTGCAGCGCGGTCACATCGCTCGATCCGGCGAACGTCTTGGGCCCGGCCGCGCCCAAGGCCGACCAGTCGACCAGGTCGAGCATTCTTTGTGAGCCGTAGCCGCCGCGGGCGGCGAGGACACAGGTCACTGCCGGATCCAGCCAAGCTTGCGTGAACTCGGCGGCCCGCTCCTCGTCGGATGCCGACAGGTAGCCGGAGGGTGCCGCGCGGACGCAGTCGCCGACGCGAACCTCGACACCCCAGCCGCGGAGCACCGGCAGCGCCTTCTCGACGAGGTCCGCCGGGACCGGGCCCGCCGGAGCGACCAGGGCGATCGTGTCGCCCGGTCGCGTCTCGGGCGGCCTCACCGGCTCAGCCGGAGCTTCGGCACGCCGGGTGTCTCGAAGCCGAGGACCTGGCCGTAGAAGGACAACTCGGCTTCGAGGGCGGCGATGATCGTCTCCGCCTTACGGAAACCGTGCTGCTCGCCCTCGAAGCGCAGGTAGGCGTGCTCGATGCCGCGGCCTGCCAGCCCGGCGACGAACCGGTCCGCCTGTTCGGGCGGGCAGATCTCGTCTTCGAGGCCCTGCAGGAACAGCAACGGGCCGACGAGGGTGTCCGCGTTGTTGATCGGTGACCGATCCCGGTAGCGCTGCGCGGTCTCCGGCAGCGGCCCGATCAGCCCGTCGAGGTAGCGGGACTCGAAGTCGTGCGTCTCGCCGCCGTCGCCGGTCCACTGGCCGAGGTCGAGGATCGGGTACATCACGGTGCCCGCGCGGTAGGTCGTGGTGGTGGTCACCGACGCGGCTGAGGTGTACCCGCCCGCGCTGCCGCCGCGGATCGCGAGCCTGTCGCCGTCGACGGTGCCTTCGGCGGCGAGGGCTTCGGCGACGGTGACGCAGTCGGCGACGTCGACGATGCCCCACTGCTCCCGGAGCCGTTCGCGGTAGGCACGTCCGTAGCCGGTCGAGCCGCCGTAGTTCACCGTGACGACGGCGATCCCGCGGCTGGTGAAGTAGGCGATCTCGAAGTCGAGTACCGCGCTGTCCCGGCCGGTCGGCCCGCCGTGCGGGTACACGAGCAGCGGAGGCCGTTCCCCGTCCGGCGCGGCGAAGTCGGCGTTCGCGGGGAGATACACGAAGGCGGGGATCCGGTCGCCGTCGTCGCTTTTGAAGATCCGCTCCACTGGCGTCGACAGATAGCCGGGCGACGGCTGGTCGTGCACCGTAGCGAGTTCGGTGACCGTCCCGTCTTCGAGATCGACTTTGACGACGGCGCCCTCCCGCGTCGGGCCTGCCGCGACGCCGACGACGCCGCCTTCGTGGACGGCGAAACCGTTGGTGGACCACGTGGTCAGGTCGGCGGCGGCCGCCACCGGGGTCACTTCGCGTGTCGCCTCGTCGAGGACGGCGAGCCTGCCCGACGCGATGACGGCGTACCTGCTGTCTCCGAGTGGTGTGAACCAGCGCGTGCCGAGTTTCCACTGCGCGCCACCGATCTCCCGCTCGCACGGCGCCAGGTTCGTGATGCCGCCGTCGAGTCCGACGCGGTGCAGGTTCCACCAGCCGTCCGGGTCGAGCAGCGCGAGCAGGCTGTCCGCCGACTCCCATTCGACCTGGCAGACGGAGATGTCCGCCGCGCCGGCGAGCACGTGGTGGGGTCCGAAGGTCCCGTCCTCGCGGATCTCGGCGACGCACAGTTCCGTGCCGTCCCAAGGCATCGCGGGGTGGTTCCAGCCGATCCACGCCGCGCGGGTGCCGTCAGGGGACAGCTGCGGCGCGGTGAGGAAGTGGTGGCTGGCCGTCAGGACGCGTTCCTGGCCGCCGTCGAGCGGGACGGCGACGAGGTCGCGGGCGATGTCGACGCGCCGGGGGCCAGTGCTGCGTTCGCGGACCAGCCACACCTCGCCGGTCCGGCCGGGCCGGAGATCGCTGTAGCGGATCCCGTGCCGGGTCGCGGGCTCCGGTGTCAGGGGAGTGGTCTCGCCGGTGGTCAGATCGCGACGGTAGACGCGCTGATCCGCCCAGTGCGTGAAGACGAGGACGTCGCCGAGCACGAGCCAGGGGCGGCCCCCGTACTCGTGGACACGGTTCCGGACGTTCCAGGGAGCGGGAAGGACGTCTTCGGTCGTGCCGTCCGCGCTGGACCTCACGAGGGTGACGCGGCCGCCCTCACCTGTTCTCGCTTCGGCCCACCAGACCTCGTCTCCCGCCGTCGCGAGCCATTGCGCGCTGACTCCCGAGGCCGCGACATCGGCGGCTGACAGGGGAGACGTCCAGGTGCCGTAAGGGGCGATCTCAACCACAGTTGAAGACTAAGAGCGCCCCTTTGCCCACGGCGGCGCGGGGCACAGCTCGGACGGGCGGTTTTGTCGAGCGGTTTCGCCCTGGGCGGAACCGTGGGGCGGCGGATGCCGATCATGGGGTCGTGGCCTAGTGTCAAAGGTGCCATGTCTCGCGTAATCCACGTCTTCCGCCAGCCCGACCGGTTCGTCGCAGGAACCGTCGGTGAGCCCGGCGACCGCACGTTCTACCTCCAGGCGTCCGAGGACGTCCGCACGATCAGTGTGACCATCGAAAAACAGCAGGTCGTGGTCTTGGCCGAAAGGCTCGGCTCGCTGCTGGAAGAGGTCGCCAGCAGGTTCGGCGCGGACGTACCGGACGACGCTCCCGACGACCTCCTCGACGTCGACCCCCTGACCGTTCCGGTCGAGGAGGAGTTCCGCGTCGGCACGATGGGGCTCGGCTGGGACGCCGACAGCAGCGCCGTCGTCATCGAGCTGCTCGCGATGACGGAGGGCGAGGTGGACGAAACGGTTGTTCTGGACGACACGGAAGAAGGGCCGGACGCCGTCCGCGTCTTCCTGACCCCCGGCGCGGCGCGGGCGTTCGCCGAGCGTGCCGACAGGGTGGTCAACGCCGGGCGCAAACCGTGCCCGTTGTGCGCGGAGCCGCTCGACCCGGCGGGCCACATCTGCCCGCGTCAGAACGGGTACCGGCGCGACGTCGATGTCCTCGAGGACTGACGAGGTGTCGGAGACTTCGCGGGAGCTGGTGACGCGCGGCAAGATCGAGGTCGAAGGCAGGCTCGTCGACGCCTCGAACGTCACGCTCTTCTGCACGATCGAGCTCGACGGCGTGAGCGGCAACGTCGTGTACAAGCCGGTGTCCGGTGAGCGCCCGCTGTGGGACTTCCCGGACGGGACGCTCGCCGGCCGCGAGGTCGCGACGGCCATGATCGCCGATGCGTCCGGGCTCGGCGCGATCCCGCCGACGGTGTTGCGTGACGGGCCGTTCGGGCCCGGCATGGTGCAGCTGTGGATCGAGACCACCGAAGAGGAACTGGTCGACGTCCGCTCGCCGGAGAGCCTGCCGGACGACTGGCGGGTCGTGCTGCACGCACACGACCGCGACGGTGAGCCCGCGGTGCTCGCGCACGCGAATCGGCAGGGCATGCGGGAACTGGCCTTGCTCGACATCGTGGTCAACAACACCGACCGCAAGGGCGGGCACGTGCTCGCCGGTGCCGACGGCCGCGTCTACGGCGTGGACCACGGTATCTGCCTGCACACCGATCCGAAGCTGCGGACGGTGCTCTGGGGCTGGATCGGCGAGCGGCTGACCGAGGACGAGGTCGGCAAGCTGCGCGGACTGCGCGAGCGGCTGGACGGCGAACTCGGCGACGCGCTGGGCGAACACCTCACCGGCTTCGAGATCCGCGCGCTGGCCGAGCGCACCGAACTGCTGCTCGCCGAGGGTGTCTTCCCGGAGCCCGGCGACGATTGGCGCGCGATCCCTTGGCCCCTGTTCTGAACGTCATGGACGATCAGGCCCGCGCACGCCTGATCAGGCGCTTCGGCGAAGGCGTCGCGGCGTGGTGCGACGACCTGCCCGCGTTGGTGGCGCGGTTGTCGGAGCGCTGGGGTCTCACCGTCGTCGACACGAAACCCGGCAACACCGGCCGCACCCTGATCTGCGAAGGCGACGACGGCGCCAAGAAGGTTCTCAAGCTGACCCCGGACCACTCGATCGCCGAGTCCGAGGCCGCCGCGCTGCGGGCGTGGGACGGCTGCTCGCGGGTCGCGCAGGTCCTCGCCACCGAGATCGCCGACGGCGCGATCCTGTTGGAGGGCATCGATCCCGGTACGCAGCTGTCGGAGGCAGCGGACGTCCCGTGGGCCGACGTCGGTGACCTGCTGACCCAGATCCACGCGGTGACCCCGCCACCGGGCTTCTCGACGCTGGAAGACCGGGTCGTGTTCATGTACGACCTCGCCGAGCGCGGTCTCCGCGGGTCGGTGGCGGAAGCGGCGTTGTCGATGGAGACCCTCGATCGCGCACGGTTGCGGGCGCTCGCCCTCGCGACCGACGGGGTAGGGAACGCGATCGTGCACGGCGACCTGCATCCGGGCAACGTCCTCGACGGCGGGCCGGGCAGGGGAGCGGTCGCGATCGACCCGCGGCCGAGCGTCGGCGACCCGTCGTTCGACCTCGCCGACTGGGTCACGCTGCCGATGCGCGACGGCGGCACGCTCGAAGACGGCTTCGACGCGATCGCGCCGCACCTGCCGGGTTTCGACGCCGAGCGTGTTCACGCGTGGTGCGTCGCGCTGTCTCCGCTGTTCGTGATGCGCCCGCTCGAACGCGGGGAACGGACCCCGTTCGTCGAAGCGATGCTGTCATTCTGTCGGTGAACCTGAGTCCGCGATCGACATCGGCAAGGCGGCGGATGGCCGCCTGACCGGCGTGGCGGGCAGACGACGGCCCCGGGCACCGCTAGCCTCGTCCGCCGTGCGCTCCCATTCCTACGACGACGTGCTGTCCGGTCCGCGTAAGCGGAAGATCCCCGAGGTGCCCGCCGAACCGGGGCTCGTGGTCGAAGACCCGGCCAGCGGGTACTGCGGCGCCGTGGTGAAGATCGAGTACGGCAACGTGGTCCTCGAAGACCGGCACGGCAAGCACCGGGTGTTCCCGCTGAACCCCGCGGGCTTCCTGCTCGAAGGCAAACCGGTCACACTGGTGCCCGCCAAGGCGGCCCCGAAGACCCCCGCCCGGAAGATCTCCGCGTCCGGTTCGGTCCAGGTCCAGGGGCTCAAGGCCCGGGTCGCGCGCGATTCGCGCATCTGGGTGGAAGGCAAACACGACGCCGAACTCGTCGAACGGGTCTGGGGCCACGATCTGCGGGTCGAAGGCGTGGTGGTGGAACCACTCGATGGGGTGGACGTGCTTTCCGACCGCATCGATGAGTTCGGCACCGGGCCCGGCCGTCGTCTCGGGGTGCTGGTCGACCATCTGGTCGCGGGCAGCAAGGAGTCCCGCATCGTCGACGCGATCCGCGACGAGAATGTGCTGGTCACCGGGCATCCGTACATCGACATCTGGGAGGCCGTGAAGCCGTCGGTCGTCGGCATCCGCGCCTGGCCGAAGATCCCGCGTGGCACGGAGTGGAAAGAGGGTGTCTGCGAGGCGCTCGGCTGGGGAGAGCCGTGGGAGGGCTGGCAGCGGATCCTGGCGGCGGTCGGCAGCTACCGGGATCTGGAAACGCCGCTGATCGGAGCGGTGGAGCGGCTCATCGACTTCGTCTCCGACCCGGGCGATGAGTCCTGAATGACCGGTTTGCGCGGGGTCACTCAAGGTCACGCGTCGGTCACGTCGGTTTCGCTTCTTCGGTATGAATCGGCGCGATCTGGGAGCATGAACGCATGACAGGCGCTCTCATCTGGCTGATCGCCGGCATCCTCTTGATCATCGCCGAGCTGCTCTCGGGTGACCTGTTCCTGCTCATGGTCGGTGCCGGGGCCCTGTTCGGGGCCGGTTCCGCCGCGTTGACCGGGAACCCGTTCATCGACGTCGCGGTGTTCGCCGTCGCCTCGGTCGGGATGCTCGCCCTCGTCCGGCCGACCCTCAAGCGCCGGTTCCTCGCGGGGCCGGACATCAAGACCAACACCGACGCGCTGATCGGCGCGCGAGCGGTAGTAGTGTCCACAGTGGACGTCGAGGCCGGTCAGGTGAAGCTGGCGGGCGACGTGTGGTCGGCACGATGCATGACCGCAGGGGAACCGATCGCCCCGGGGACATCGGTGACGGTCGTCGAGATCTCGGGCGCCACCGCGGTCGTTTCGGCCGAGCTGTGAGCCGCACAGCAACAGGTTTCTACGTAAGGGGAAGGTAGTTGTCAGAGACAGTGGTGTTCATCGTCGTCGGACTGCTCGCGTTGTTCGTGGTCGTCGTCGTGGTCAAGGCGATCATGGTGGTGCCGCAGGCGCAGTCGGCCGTGATCGAACGGCTGGGCCGGTTCCGGACGGTGGCTTCTCCCGGCCTGACGTTTCTGGTGCCCTTCCTGGACAAGGTACGGGCGCGGATCGACCTCCGCGAGCAGGTCGTCTCCTTCCCGCCCCAGCCCGTGATCACCGAGGACAACCTGACGGTGTCGATCGACACGGTCGTGTACTTCCAGGTCACCGACTCGCGGGCGGCCGTCTACGAGATCTCGAACTACATCGTCGGTGTCGAGCAGCTGACCACCACGACGCTGCGTAACGTCGTGGGTGGCATGAGCCTCGAGCAGACGCTGACCTCGCGTGACTCGATCAACAGCCAGCTGCGCGGCGTGCTCGACGAGGCCACCGGCCGCTGGGGCATCCGCGTCGCCCGCGTCGAGCTGAAGGCGATCGACCCGCCGCCCTCCATCCAGGACTCGATGGAGAAGCAGATGCGCGCCGACCGTGAGAAGCGCGCGATGATCCTGACCGCCGAAGGTCAGCGTGAATCGGCGATCAAGACCGCGGAAGGTCAGAAGCAGAGCCAGATCCTCGCGGCCGAAGGTGCCAAGCAGGCCGCGATCCTGAGCGCGGAGGCCGAGCGGCAGTCGCGGATCCTGCGGGCGCAGGGTGAACGTGCCGCCCGGTACCTGCAGGCGCAGGGGCAGGCGAAGGCCATCGAGAAGGTCTTCGCGGCGATCAAGGCCGGACGTCCCACTCCCGAGGTCCTGGCGTACCAGTACTTGCAGACCCTGCCGCAGCTGGCGCAGGGCGACGCGAACAAGGTCTGGATGATCCCGAGCGACTACGGCAAGGCCCTCGAAGGCTTCGCCCGCGCGCTCGGCGCACCCGGCGACGACGGCGTGTTCCGCTACGAGCCGCCGAAGGAAGACCCCGTCGAGAAGCCGGACCTGGAAGACGAAGAAGTCCAGGGCTGGTTCGACACCTCCAGCGACCCGAAGGTCGCCGAGGCCGTCGCGGCCGCGGAAGCCGTGGCGCGCAAGGAGGTTCCGGCGCTCGGCGTCGCGACGCCGCGGCAGGAGCCGCCCGCTCCGCGCAAGGTTCCCAATGTCGCTCCCGAGCCGGAGCCCGCCCCCGAGCCCACGCAGCAGCAGGCTCCGCCGCCCCCGCCCCGGTTGCCGCAGGCCCAGCCGCCCGCAACGCCGCCGGGAGGCCCGTACCAGGGGCCGCCGTCGCAGGGGCCGGGCAGCGGCCCGTTCCCGCAGCAGGGCCCGTTCGGCGGTCCGCAGGGCGGTCCGCCGCCGCAGCGCTGACACCTCTTCAAGTACATGAAGGCCCCCTTCCTTGCGATAGGCGCAAGGAAGGGGGCCTTCATGTACTCGGGCTGGACCTCGACCGCGATGGAGGTTGCAGGGTGGCGTCATGAACGAACCGGTTTTCGCCGTACAGAGCTTTCTCGACGAGCCACGTCTGCCTGCCAGCGTCGCCACCACCACCGGTCGCGGGAACACTGCGCTGGCGATGATGTGGTTCGTGGCCGAGGAAGGCAGATTGTGGTTCCACACCCCGGCGTTCGACGGCCGGCCCACACCGTTCCTCGACGCCGCCAGGGAAAACCGTCAAGTCGCCGTCATGGTCGCGACCTTCGACCCGCCCGACGACGTCCGTCAGGTACGGATCACCGGCCCCGCGAGGCTGGAAGCCAAGGATGTGGCGCGGGTTCGCCGCATCTACGAGCGATACGTCCCCGAATGGTCCCCGGACTGGGCGGACCATGCCGCGTCGCCTGACGCCCTGTTGTGGTCCATGTCCCCTGACCGGGGCATGGCCGTGGCCTACCCCGGTCTGGAGAACCGCCCGGTGTTCCGCTGGTCGAACCCGGCCGAAGGACCGTTCAGCGCCTGAGGAACTCCAGCGTCCGGTACTCGTCGACCATGGCGGTGAGTTCGGCGATGCGGGCCTGTCCGGCGTCGATGAGCCGTTGCCCGGCCTGGGACCACTTCTCGAGATCGGGAGACATGGGCGGGATCTCGGCCAGGATCTCCGCGCTTTCGGCGAGGCTGAGCCCCACCCGCTGCGCGGCGACCGCGAGCCGGATCCGGCAGATGGCGTCGACGGTGAACCGGCGCGCGTTGCCTTTGGTGCGCTCCGCGGTGATGACCCGGTAGCGCTCGTAGTACCGGACGGCGTTGGCCGAAACCCCGGCCCGGCTCGCGACCTCACCGATGGTCAGATGGGCATCGAGCCGGGGGAGTGCCGGGGTCGGCGTCGTCATGCTGCGCTCCGTGCCGTCGTGGATTCCACCGCCGAGGCTACCGGTGTCGGCCGGGTCCTCAGCCTGACCACCAGGGCGATCACCATGACCGCCAGGACGCCGACGAGGGTCAGGCGGTACGCCGAGACGACGTCCCCGACGAGCGTCGCGCCCGCTGACGGGTCGCTCAGCGCCGCGAGCCCCCGTCCGCCGGTGGCCGTCGCGATCAACCCGGTGAACAACGCGCTCACCCCGGCGGTACCGACCGCGGTCGCGATGGTGCTGGACAGCGGGAGGATCGCGGAACCGGACGCGAGGTCCGGACCGCGCAGGTTCCGGCCTGCGCTCACGATCGTGGGCATCATGATCGCGCCGGTACCCGCTCCTTGGAACACGCCCAGGATCGCCAGCACCGGGTACGGCGTGTCCGGCGCGAGGACGAGCAGGGTCAGCCCGGTCGAGACGATCGCGAGGCTCAGCCCGGTCCCGACGACGATCCGCGGGCCGAAGCGTTCCAGGACGCGGGCGGCGAACTGGATGGTGATGCCCATCCCGATCGCCCCCGGCACCGACATCAGCGCGCTGACCATGGGCGAGTCACCGCGGATGACCTGGACGTAGGCGGGCATCAGCAGCATCGAACCGAAGTACGGCGCGGCGTACAGGACCAGGATCGCGGTGTTCCGTCCGAACGTCCGGTCACGCAGGAGCCGGACGTTCAGCAGCGGTGCGGGATGGCGCCACGACCGGCGGGTGAACACGGCGACGAGCGTCAGTCCGGCGGCGACGATCGCCGCACGGGCGCTTACCCCGATGGTCTCCTCGCTGAATCCGTAGGCCACCGCGACGACACCCGGGACGAGCAGCAGGCCGCCCAGGAGATCGATCGGGGTGCGTTCCGCCGACGGGGGATCGGCGGGCACCCAGCGCAGCACCCCGGCGACCCCGAGGAGGGCGGGCGGGACGGTGATGAAGAACAGTGCCCGCCACGACAGGCTGTCCATCAGGAAACCGCCGAGCAGCGGTCCCAGGATCGGCCCGATCAGCAGAGGAAGCCCGGTGATCGTGGTCATCCGGCTCCGGCGTTCCGGGTCCACCGCGCCGAAACCGATGGTCATTCCCAGCGGGTTGATCAGGCCGCCGGCGAGCCCCTGCATCGCTCGTGCCGCGATCAGCCAGCCCAGATCAGCCGCCGCTCCGGCGGCCGCGGACGTTGCCGCGAACACGAGCAAGGCGATCAGGTACACCCGGCGCGCACCCCAGCGTTGTGCGAAAGTCGCCGCGAGAGGCATCGCCGCGACCATGGCGAGCGCGTAGGCGGTCGCGACCCACTGGATGGTGGTGAGCGACGCGGAGAAGGTCGTCATGAACCGCGGCAGCGCGACGGCGACGATCGTGGTGTCCAGCACGGCCATCAAGCCGCCGAGCGCGATCACCGCCGCGATGCGCAGTTCCTGTGCGGTCAGGCGGTTCATGCCGCACTCGCCTGATCCGCGACCCGTCCGGCGCGCAGGGTGCGGGCCCACCAGCCGAGCTCGGTCATCGTCCCGGCCAGCGCGGCGCGCTCGCCTTCGGTGCCTTCGTACCCGTTCGGGCCGAGACGGGTCCACGGGGCGTTCAGCAGCACCGCGTCGCGGATCGTGGTGGCCCTCAGCTCGGGGAAGATCAGCCGCAACTGCTCGATCGCGCGGATACCGCCCGAACCGGCGCCGTAGCCGACGAACGCGACGGGTTTGTACGCCCATTCGCCGAAGTGCCAGTCGATCGCGTTCTTCAGTGCGGCCGGGAAGCTGTGGTTGTACTCGGGGGTGACGATCAGGTACGCGTCGGCCGCGTGCAGCCTGGCGCTGATCGGCGTCTCGGTGCCGCCGGGCCGCGTCCCCTGCAACGGGAGATCGACGTCGGCGAGGTCGATCGGGTCGACCTCCAGGCCTTCGATGGCGGCGAGTTCGGTCAGCAGCCAGCCCGTGATGGCGTCGGCGAACCGTTCGTGCCGGACGCTCCCGATGATCACGGCGAGCCGGATGGGGGACTGTGCGGTGGTTTCTGTGCTCATGGCGACGACGCTAAAAGTTCGTCCATAGGCGAACTCAAGTCGTTGCGGGCCTGATCACGATCCCTGGACCTCTATCAAAGTCGAGGTTGTAGGGGAAGGTTCTGTGATAAGTCTTCTGTCATGGACGACTTCGGCGATGACCCGGATGACCTGGCGAAATGGGGACTTCATTGCTTCTGCCTCGGCGCGCGGAGCACTCCGCATCACATCGTGAAGATGGACGACAACGGTCGCCTTCTCTTCCGCGCCCGCCATGGTGTCAGTCGTGTGGAACTGCGGGAGCAAGGTGTCGATCCGTTGGACAGCCAGATCGCGCTTCTGCGGGCGTACGACCTCTTGCTCGTCGAAGGGGATCGGCTGAAGACCAGGTTCCCGATGCTCGGCTCCAGGGAAACGGCGGCACTGCGTGCCCGGATGGCGGGGCTCGCCGAGGCGATCGTGCCCGCGATCGAGACCGAGGTGTCCGCTCTCGCCGGCGTCCTGGCTGATCAGGGGCTGGCGCAGTGCGCCTACGGGGTGTTCTTCGGCTATGTGATCGACGGCCTCGTCTGGGACCGGCTCAGGGAAGAGGGTTCACTTCCTGTCACCGAGCCGAGTGTCGAACGTCCTTACTGGAACGGCGCTTTCTGGGCGGTCTACCCGCCGCGTGCGGGTGCGATGGGTACCAACGAAGTCGCGGAAGCCGGGGTCAGGTTGACGATGGTCTGGACGGATTCCACGGTGAACGCCTTGAATCGGCTTGCCGGCGATCCGGCCCTGCGGTCGGCCATGCGCGCGGTTCCTCACGGGGAACTCTCACGTGACTCTCTCTTGTCGGACGACAGGGGAAGGCCCGGGATTCCGATCATCACGCGACAGGATCTCCTCCACGAGATCGGCCTGCGGATCGCGGCGAAGGTCGTCTCCGCGCTGGTGCGGGATCTGCCGGAGGCCGGTGTGGTCGTGGCGGCCCATGAACTGATCTGGAACCTCATGGACGCCCTGGAAGTGGCGGGAGTCGTCCGGCGGCCGTCGTCGTTCGACGATCCCGAGGCGACCCCTGCCTCCCTTCGAGCCCAGATGTTCCTGTCCGTCGGCGTTTGACATGTAGGAAATCTCCTACGTATTGTCGCGGCATGAACATCGACCGCATCCAGTTCCTCACCGTGCCGGTTTCCGATCAGGCCAAGGCCCGGGACTTCTACGTCGGCAAGCTCGGTTTCGATCTGCTCGTCGACGTCAGCGGCCCGCATGGTCCGTTCGTCATGGTCGGTCCCAAGCGCGCGGAAACCGGCATCGTCCTGGTCGACCGCGCCGTCGGCGGTCTCGATCCCGACACGCGCGTGCACTTCCAGCTGAGCACCGCCGACGTCGATGCCGACATCGCGGAGCTTCGGGCTCAGGGTGTCGCGATCGAGGACGCGGAGGAGATGCCATGGGGCCGGGTGACTTCCCTGAAAGACCCTGACGGGAACGCGATGGGGCTGCTCGAACCGTCCGGCTACGGCAACTGGCCGCGCTAGTGCCGGTCAACGACGACGTCTTCGCCGCGCTCGCCAATCCGGCCCGCCGCGAGGTGCTGGGCATCCTCCTCGACGGCCCGCGGGCGGCGGGGGAGATCGCCGACAGTTTCGACATGCGGCGGCCGAGCCTGTCGGAACACCTTCGGGTGCTACGCGAAGCCGGGCTCGTCCGGGAAGAGCGGCAAGGCCGCAACCGTGTCTATTCTCTGGAAGCCGGTCCGCTGCAAGAAGTCGCCGACTGGCTTACGCCTTACGAGCGGTACTGGCGCGGCAAACTGGCCAACCTGCGCGACCTGCTGGACGAGGAGGAGTTCTGAACGACGAGGATCCGACGGCCATCCACGTCGACCAGGTCCTGGCGCATCCGCCGCGCAAGGTGTGGCGCGCGCTGACCGAGCCGCAGCTGCTGGAGCGCTGGCTCCGGATGCCGAACGACATCAAACCCGTTGTGGGCCACCGGTTCGAACTGCTCGCGGATCCCGTCCCGGCGGCCGGTTTCGCGGGAGGCCCGGTCGCCTGCGAGGTGCTGGCCGTGGAGCCGGAGCGGTTGCTCAGTATCAGCTGGGGTCCGGAGTGGACGGTCACCTGGCGGCTCGAACCGGAGGGCAAGGGCACCCGGCTGTTCCTCAGCCACGAGGGTTTCGATCCCGACGACGAGTTCCAGCGGATGTCCCGCCGGATCATGGGCGGCGGCTGGCGCACCGGCGTCCCCAAGGCATTGGCGCGTGTGCTGGACGAGATCCCGGACCAGGCCCCGTAGCGGCTCTCGACAACGGGTCTAGGATCCCCGCTGTGACGGACGAAAAACCGCTCCGAGCCGATGCCCGCCGTAACCGCACGCGGGTGTTGGAGGCCGCGGAGCGAGTCTTCACGGCCAAAGGCACCAGTGCGCCCACCGAAGAAGTCGCCCGCGAGGCAGGTGTCGGCGTGGGCACAGTGTTTCGACACTTTCCGACGAAAGAAGCCCTGCTGGAGGCGGTCCTTTACGCGCGCCTTCACCGCTTCGTCGACGAAGCGGAAGCCACGGTGGCCGCGGAGTCACCCGACCCGGGCGCCGCGTTCTTCGGGTTCCTGACCGGCTGGATCGCGATGGCCGACGACAAGAACGCCTACTTCGAAGCCTTGTCGGCGGCCGGAGTGAGTGTGCCCTCGGCGGGCTCGGTCATCGGTGTCCGCCTCAAAGACGCGCTCGGCGTGCTGCTCAACCGGGCGCAGGACACGGGCGACGTTCGCAAGGACGTCGGTGTGGACGAGCTGATCCCGGTGATCATCGGGACCGCGAAGGCGGCGGAGCATGCCGGGCCCGAACTGCGGGCCCGGACCATCTGCATCCTCTTCGACGGTCTCCGGCCGCGTCAGGCGTAGGGGTCCATCGCCGGCCGCTTCGGCGCGAGCGCGTCGCCCGACGATTCACCACGCAGTCTGCGCTTGATCCACGGGACGGCGTGTTCCTTGCCCCACTGGAGGTTCTCCGTGCGCCGCGCCTGCGGGCTCAGCAGCGGTCGCGGTCCGAGTTCGGCGGGGGACAGCTTGTGCGGTTCACCGAGCGCGGCGAGGACGGCGATGGCGATCTCGTTGTGCCCCAACGAGTTCAGGTGCAGGCGGTCCGGTGCCCACAGGCGCCGGTCTCGGAGCTGACGCATCGCCCACATGTCCACCAGCAGTGCTCCGTGCCGGGCGGCGATCCCACGGACGTGCTCGTTGTAGATCGCGACGCGGCCCCGGATCTTGCGGAACAAGGCGTCCTCGACCCCGTCGACGCCGGTGAAGAGCACGACACGCGCACCGGTCGCGACGACTCGGCCGACCGCGACGTCGTAGTCGTCGATGAGGGCGTCGATGTCGACCTTCGGCCGCATCAGGTCGTTGCCACCCGCGTACATCGTCACGAGGTCCGGGTTCAGCGCGAGCGCCGGTTCGAGCTGCTCCGTGAGGACCTGCCCGAGGAGTTTGCCACGGATCGCGAGGTTCGCGTAGCGGAAGTCCTGGTGGTTGGCCGCGAGCCGCTCCGCGACGCGGTCCGCCCAGCCGCGGACGCCGTTGGGGGACGACGGGTCCTCGTCGCCGACACCCTCGGTGAAGGAGTCACCGATACAAACTAAGCGGTTGCTCATTCCGCTGATGTTACTGACCCAGTGTGGTCGAGAAAGCTCAGGGCATACTGCGCAGTGAGCTCGCCTGCGAAACCGGCCCGGCCCTGAACGGCGCCGCCGGGCCTGACCGGCAGCAGATCACCCGATCCAACTGGATCTCGCACACCACGGCCAAGTCGAGGCCGTCGGGGTCGGGGGCGGAATGCGGTCGTCCGCAGATCCATCGCGACCGGCTGGAACCGATCAGTGCGCCGCCGCGGGTATCGACCGTAGGCGACGTGCATTAGATTTAGAAAATGGCGAATCTGAGCGGAGTGTTCCGCCGCGGCGCGCAAGAACTGGGGTACGGCGACCTCGCGGGTGAGCGGCGCCCTGTCGTGTTCACCCACGGGGCGGGCATGGACCATCGGATGTTCGATGTCCAGGCGAGGGCTCTGCACGAGCGAGGTCATCGGGTGGTCGTCTGGGATCAGCGTGGGCACGGGGAGTCGGGCCTCGCGCCGGGAATCCGGTTCACCGCGGCGCTTGCGCTCGACGATCTGACCGCCCTTCTCGATCACCTCGGTCTCGACCGTCCGATCCTGATCGGGCACTCCCTCGGCGGCAATCTCGCCCAGGCGCTGGTCCGCCGGTCTCCGGAGCGCGCCGGCGGCCTCGTCGTCGTGGACTCGACGTGGAACGCGGGTCCCCTCAGCGCAGTGGAACGGCTCTTGCTGAAATGCGCCGCACCGTCTCTGGCGCTCATCCCCGCCGCGCGGCTGCCCGGTCTCATGGCCCGCGCCTCGGCGGTGACCCCGGAAGGGATCGCCGAATCAGAGGCCACGTTCGCACGGATGCCCAAACGCGTCTTTCTCGACGTCTGGCGAGCCACCGTGTCGCTCGTCGATCCGGAGCCGGGGTACCGCACGCCTGTTCCGCTCGGCCTGATCCGGGGCGAGGACGACCGGACCGGCAATATCGCGTCCGCGATGCCTCGCTGGGCGCGCGCCGAGGGCGTGTCCGAACACGTCGTTCCCGGCGCCGGCCACGTCGTCACCTTGGACGCCCCGGAGTTGGCAACAGAGGCCATTGTGGACATCGTCGACGGCTGGACCGCGGAGCCCACGGCGTGACCATCGACGACGATCGTGACGTGTTCGTCACGACCATGGGCGATTTCCTCGCCTCGTGGAATCTCCCGCGCGCGACCGGCCGTGTCTACGGGCGGCTCCTGCTGAATTCCGGCCCCGTGTCGCTCGACGCGCTCGGCGAGGCACTCCGCCTCAGCAAAGGCGCGGTGAGCGTCGCGGTGCGTGAACTGGTCTCCTGGGGACTGGCCCGGACGATCCCACAACCGGGCAGCCGCCGCCTGCTCATCGAGGCGGTGGGCGGATTCGAGCAGCTTCTCGCCGCCAGCCACGAGCGGACCCGGGCTTTCATCCGTGTGCTGCGCGAGGGCACGCGAAGCGCTGAGGACGAGAAGGCCGGAGCCCGGCTCTCGGAGGTCGCCGAATTCTTCGAGTCCTATGTGGACGCCGGTGACCAGATGCTGCGGGGCCGCCGTTCCACTTCGCCAGGAGAAGGGGTGTGATCCGTTCGGTGTCCTCTGCCGTTCGCGTCATCGAGCGGCACAAAAGCGCAGGTGACGATCAAGGGGACCGCTCGGAGTCGGCGAGGATTCCGTGGCCTGGCTCCACCTCTGTTGAAGATCCGTAAGACACGGCCTAAGCGGGGCCGAGGGTGGCGATCTCCACGCCGAAGACCCGTTCGAGCACTTCGGTGAGGATCAGGGTGATGGTGAACTTGCTCTGCCCCTCATCCTCGGTCCACAGGCGGAATTCCACCTCGATGTGGCGCCTTCCGTCCACCATTCGTTCGGTGGCCGGGACGTCGGGGTCGTGCAGCGCTTCCGCGGGGGGCCACACCAGTTTGTGCCCGTATTCCCGTACCGCCGTGGCGATTTCGTCCGCGCTGAACCGGCGGCCCTGGGTCAGGTTCTGCAATGCGGTGTAGTCGCCATCGGCGAGGAGGGCAACGGCTCCCTGTACGGCGTTCACGGCTTCGGGCGGGATCATTCGTCTTCCTTCTCAGGGGATGAAGATGTTGTTGACCAGCAGGGTGTAGCGACCCGACTCGTCCTGGAAAACGTCGAGCTGGAGGACCAGATCGGTGGGCCCGTTCGCCGTCCGGAGAAAGGTGTCCACCCGGAACCAGGGCCGTTCCTTCGCCGCGTCATAGAAATCCGTCGACGACATTTGCTCGGGTTTCGACGGCAGCACGAATTCCGCGTCGTAGTCGTCGAGGGCGGCCCGCATCTGCGCGGCGGACATACGCAGCCCGCCCGTCCAGCGCTCCAGACCGGCGACATCACCGGAGACCAGCATGGACACGGCCTGGAACACCAGGTCCTCGACCTCCCGCGGCGCGGTGTCCTCCATCCGCCGTCCCTCCATCGTCGCTGTGTTCCTTCGGCGAGGGTATCGCCCGGCGCGCTCACCGCCGGGTACCCGGTATTCGCGTGGGTGTGTCCAGGGTGACGCCGAGCTGCCCCATGAAGTAGAGGTCCGCCCGCGCGATCTCGGCGGCGGCCTCGGTCGGGGACTTGCCCGCCGCGAGCAGCGCGCGGTAGGCGACGTCACGCTCGGCGCCATAGGTGCCACGGCCTTCCTTGGGCACCTGAACGGCGGTCGCCCGGCCGTGTTCCGTGGAATCCGGGCCTTCCCGGCGGCTGGACGGGCTTCCCAGTGCGATCGACGGGGCGTCGTTCCGGTTGTATCCAGGCAGGTCGCGGACCGCGGCGTCCTGGATGATGTGGTGCCCGTCCTGCGGGATACCGGCCAGGTCGCGCTGGTGGTCCCGGTAGGTCGGCGCCCACGGGCAGGTCTGGCCACGGCTCGGGGTGAGCGCGAGTGCGTCGGTCCATTGCAGCGGGTTGGGCACGTAACCGTGCGGATTGGGCCCGCCCAGCAGGCCCAGCGGATCGGGCGAGGTGTATCTGCCCTGTTCGGGGTCGTAGTAACGGAGGACGTTGTAGTGCAGCCCGGTCTCGGCGTCCTCGTACTGCCCGGGAAACCGGAGCGGGGTGTGGGCGGTGGACGTGACGCCGGCCAGTGCGCGGCCCCAGATGGTGCTCTGCCGGCGCCAGGCGATCTCGCCGTTGGCGTCCAGCAGTTCGGTCGGGGAGCCGACCAGGTCGGTGACGATGCTGTAGAAGCGTTCGTCGACCCATTCTTGGGAACCGGCGCCCAGGGTCGAGTGTTCGGACTGGGTGACCGGGATGTCCGTGCCGGGCTGGTAGTCCCAGTGGGTCACCCGCACGGCGGGCTCGCCCGCGCGCGAGGTCGCCTGCTCGGCGAGGCTGGTGCCGTCCCAGTGGAAATCGGTGCGCTCCCGCACCTCCTGGCGGTCTTCGGACAGTTTTTCCTTGGCGATCCGCCTGCCCAGCGGGTCGTAGCGGTAGCGCCACATGGTGCCGTCCGGGGTCACCACGGCGGTGAGCCGGTCCTCGGCGTTCCAGGTGTAGTGCCAGGTGGCGGGCTTGCCGGAGAGCTTTTTCCGCTGCCGCAGCAGGACCCGGCCCTGCCGGTCGTAGCGGCAGAGGATCCGCGGCGACCCCTCCTCGGCCGGGACTTCGGCTTCAGCGAGGGCACCGGACGCGTCGTAGGCGTAGCGCTCGCTCCAGCCGGGACCGCGTACGGTGGTGACCCGCCCGCCGGGATCGAGGTAGAACTCCCTGGCACCGGCGAGTTGGTCGACGACCGATCGCAGGGCGCCGTCCGCGCGGTAGGAGTACGAGCGCCGCTGCACCAGTCCCGGCCGCCCGCCGCTGGTGGTGACGGCCTGGGTGCGCAGCCGGTGGCCGGAGTCCCAGGTCTGGGTCATGGTCAGCCCGCCGGACCGGCGATCGGTTTCCCGCCCGGCCCGGTCGTAGCCGAAGTGCAGGGTGTGGCCCGCCGTGTGCAGCGCGCGCGGCGGGCCGGTCATCGCGTAGTCCCAGGTCGAGACCGCACCCGACGGGGTTTGCCGGGAGGTTCGCCGTCCGGCGGCATCGAAGGTGGACCGCAGGGTGCGGCCGTTGACCGTCTCGCGCAGGACCCGGCCCACCGCGTCGTACTCGACGCTGAGTTCGGTATCGGTGTTGCGTGCCCAGGTCAGCCGTCCCTGCGCGTCGTAGCGAAGGCTGGTGCGCTCACCATCGGCGTCGCGTTCGACCACCCGGCCCATCGGATCACGGGTGAACCGGATCGTTTGCCCTTCGGCGTTGACGCGTTCGACGAGCCGGCCCGCGGCATCGTAGCGGTAGTGGATCTCGGCACCGTTGAAGTCCTTCTCGCGGACCAGGTTGCCGTCGACGTCGTAGGTGTAGCGCCACACCAGACCACGGCCGTCGGTGACGGCCACGAGGCGCATTTCCGAGTCGTACTCGTAATGCAGACTCGACCCGTCCGGCCGGAATTCGGTGGCCACGCGGTCGAAATGGGTCATCGTGGCGCGGCTGGTGGCGCCGAGCGCGTCGGTGTGCCCTACCTCGTTGCCCTCGCCGTCGTAGTCCCACCGATCGGTGGTGCCGTCGGGTTCGGTGCGCCATAACGGCCGCCCCTCCACCGTCCACCCGAACCGGGTGATCCCGCCCATCGGGTCGGTCACCGCCACGACGCGGCCGAGCAGGTCCCGCTCGTACCGGGTGGTCGCGCCGTCGTGCTCGGTGGTCGCGATCGCGAGCCCGGCGGCGTTGGTGACGATGCGGCGCACGGCACCGGCGGCATCGGTGATCGTGCTCAGATTGCCGCGTTCGTCGCGGGTGTAGCTCTCGCGGGCGCCGGTGGGATCGATCGCTTCGACGAGGTTGCCGCGGGTGTCGAACCGCTGCTCCCACACGGCTCCTTCTGCGTCGACCAACCGGATGGCGTTGCCGTGCTCGTCGTACGTGGCGCTCTGGC
The DNA here is from genome assembly GCF_001995215.1 of Amycolatopsis azurea DSM 43854. Lineage (GTDB taxonomy): Bacteria > Actinomycetota > Actinomycetes > Mycobacteriales > Pseudonocardiaceae > Amycolatopsis > Amycolatopsis azurea. The sequence continues at coordinate 395,013 of NZ_MUXN01000024.1, read as the reverse complement.
GGGCACCGTCAGGACGTTCGACCGCGACGACGTCGCCGCGCGCGTCGTACTCCCAGCGCATGGTGTTGCCCAGCGCGTCGGTGCGGGAGAGCAGTTGGTGGTAGCGGTTCCATTCGGACAGCACGACGCCGCCCAGCGGCGTGACCTCGCGCACGACCTGTTCGCGTTCGTTGCGGTGGTATTCCCAGCGCTGGCCCAGAGAATCGGTGTAAACGGTAATCCGGCCGCCGTCGTCGTAGGCCCAGTTGCCCGCGATCGCGCCACCGGAACCACTGGCCGACACGACGCGGCCCCGCTCGTCGTAGGTGTAGCCGTACCACTGGCCGTTGCGGTCTTCCCAGCGCACGATCCGGCCGTCGGCGTCGTAGTCGAAGCGCATCGGCAGGTCCGAGGAATTGATGACCTCGGTCAGCTGCCGCCGCTCGTTGTACCGGTACTTGACCAGCGTCACGTCCGCCGCACGCAGTTCGGTGACCAGACCGGCTTCGGTGTCGACGTGGACGCGGTACCCGCCGGAGTGCCGGATGAGCTGGGGGAGACCCGCGTCGTCGTAGTCGATGTCGATCCGGTGCCCGTTGTGGTCACTGATCGAGGCGAGGCGTGCGACCGGTTCGGTCGGGGTGAACGTGGTGAAGGTGCCGGGTGTGGTCTCGATCCGCCAGCCCTCTGGTGACCAGGCGAGCGGCCGGCGCGGGCCCACCACCGGGAACACCGGGCTGCCGTCGCGCGCGGGCAGCGGGTAGATCAGCCGTTCGCCGGCGGGCCCGGCGAAGTAGGCGCCGTCGTCCTCGAACTCGATCCGTTGGTCCAAAGTAGACGCCCAGGAGGCGCCGAACAGCCTGCCCGCCCGGTATTCCGAGTAGTGCATCCGCTCGACGGTCAGCGGGAGCGCACCGGGCAGCGAAACGTCGACCTCACCCAGGTACATCTGCCCGGTGGCGACGTCGACGGGCTCGCCGGATCCCGGCACGCACTGCCGTTCCCTGGACGCGGTGTTGGGATCGGAGCTGTTGCCCTTGACCGAGGGATCGTTGCTGCCCGGCTTGCCACCGTCCGGCGTGCCGGTGCCGCCGTCGGGGGTGGTGTCGGCGCTGGAAGGCGTGGTATCCGGACTGCTGTCCGGGGATTTCGGGGTGTCGGTTTTCGGCGGGCCGCCCTTGGCCGCGGATGGGGTGGTGCCGCCGTCGGGTTTGCCGCCCCTGCGGAGCATCTTGGACAGTTTCTCGATGATCTCGCCGAGTTTGTCGATGATCTTGCGGATCTTCGGGGTGACGTTCCCGATCGTCTTGACCAGCTTGCGAATGAAATCCGCGATCTTCGACACGGTCTTGGCGATCGCCGTGGTCGCTTGAACCGCGATCGCCGGGGTCGCGAACCCCAAAGTGGCGGCGGCCTCCAGCGCCCAGGTGATCAGCTTCCCGACCAGCTCCGCCACCAAGTCGCGGACGAACTCCCGCACCGCCGCGACCACCGTGCCCATGATCATCACACCGGCGGAGATGCCATCGGCGAGAGAAGCCGCACCCGCCAACGCATCCGCCTGCTCAGCGGTGGCGCCCCGATACGCGTCGGCACCCTCGCCCTGCCAGCCGGCGGTCCCGTTGTTCACCTCAGTGGTCAGGTCCCCCGCGATCGCGTTCACCTCGCCGGCCACGTTCGCCCAGGTCTCGGAGAACGACTGGATCACCGGCGGATCACCGGCCAGCCAGTCCAGCGCCTCCTTCAACGGCTGCACATGCTCGATCAGCCACGACACCCCATACGACGCCAACGTGCCGATCGGATCCACCACCAGGGACAGGACCTCCAGCCCGACCCCGACCGCCCCCAGACCCGCCTCGACCCACGAACCATCCGACACACCGTTGGCCAGATCGACCGCCGACTCCGCGATCCCGATCCCCGTCACACCCGTCGTCTGCGACCGCGCTTGCGCGACGAGTGGATTTCCGCCTGCCGTCATCTCCAGCTCCTCCCCATGGCTTTCGAATCAGCGAAACGTGCTCAGCCGGCTTCGGCCTTCTTGATCGCGTCGACGGTGTCACCCTCGCGATCCTGATACGCCTTGGCGGCGTCCCGGACTTTCGTCGCGGTCTCGGTCAGCGACTCGGCGGCTGTTTTCAGGGCGTTGACGCCCATTTCCTCGAACGGTTGCAACAACATGGCGAAGGGCTGGCAAATCACCCCGTACGCGCTGTCATCCATGGTCACCGTGTTCGCCGCTTCCACGGCGGTGCCCATCCGGTCGGCGAGCCCGTCCACTTTGCCCGTGTGCGTGGTGAGTTCGTCGTTGAGAACCTGATAACCCTTGGCCATGGTCGTCCCCTCCCCAAGAATCGTCAGTCGTGTCGCAGGAACGACTGATCGCTGAAGTCCTCGCCGTCGTCGTCCGGTCCCGGTTTACGCCGCGGCGTCGGCTTCGGCACGGAAGGCGACTTCGGCGGCTCTTCGTCGTGGTGGAACAGTTGCCGTTCCGAGGCGGGCAGCGACTCGTCTTCCTCCGGCGGCGCCGGGAAATTGTCCACGGCGGTCGCGACCAGATGCCGGGTCGTCTGGTCGTCGCCGACAGTCTCCGCGGTGATCTCGGCGAGCCGCTCCGGATACTTCGACTGGGCCTTCCGCATCGCGCTCAGTACATTCGAGGCGATCTCGTCCGGACTCATTTTCAGCACAGCCTGAGTCATCTTGACGTCCGTGGGCAATCCGTTGTGCCCCACCGTGACACTGACCGCGCCGGAAGCCACCGACTCGGTGATCGAGATCCGCTCCACCTGCTCCTGCATGCGCTGATAGCGCTGCGCCTTCTCCTCCGCGTCGCGCTCCCAGTCCGCCACCATGCGCTCGACATCACTGAGTTCCGCCACCGGCCACCGCCCCTCCCTCGGCACCCTTCCCCAACACCACTGACGGTGTCGGACCGCCACGGGTTCCGTCAACCGCCGATTCTGGCCACAGGCGGAGGTTGTCCGAACCGGCACCGCGACTACAGCGATCAAGGCAGGTGGGGCAATTCCGCTCCAACGCCGGAACGTAGGCAAGAGCCCTCTGCTTGCCGCACGTTCCCCTCTGGCTGCGCACAGGATGCGCCCATCGCTCGATGCGTCTTACCAGAGCGTGGATGGCCCCGCGACGACCCAACCCCCCTCGACAGGTTTGACCCAGAAGCCCAAGGCCACCTCGATCGTCTGCTCGCGGAAGGTGATCTCGATGTAGAGATTGCTCCTGGAGTCGTTCCAGGCGAAGTTCCCCAGGGCGAGCTCGGCGAGCCAGGACAAGTCGCGTTCCCACTCATCGGCGGCCGGCTCCGTATCGAGGCTCGCACCGACAGCACCCGACCAGAGCGATTTGAGCACGTGCTTGACCGACGTGTGATCGACCAGTTGTTCGGCCTCAGTCGTCTCCCCGTCCCGCAGGAGGCCGAAGTAGCGGCGAACAACTCCTTCGACGTCGGTCTTGGCGGGCGGCTCCGTCCAGATCTTCACCATCGGGACACTAGACGCCGAGGGCGGTGAAGCAGGGGCCGGACGCTTGCTGCGCTGCGGTCGTCATCGGCTCCCTGCAACTGGAATCACCGATGTGGCCGCTGGTGTGGTTTCGGGGCGTTCTGTGTTGTGGCGAGGTGGGCTATGCCAGGAGCGCAGCATTTGCCGGGCATCGCCCTGCGGAACCGTCGACCCGCCCGGCGAGGGACTACAAGCCGTTCTTCGGGGGAGCGCAGAAGCGTCGCAGGGCGCCGGATTTCCACGGGGACTTCCCGGGGAGGTTGCGGTGTGGTCATACCGGGTCTTGGTCTGCTCTATGTCCAGGTCAGTGCGCCGTCGCGGATCACTGGATCGCCTGGACGCGGCGGGGTTCCGCACCTGCTGTCGCGCTGGTCGAGGCGTTGGGCAGTGTCAGTGAGCAATGCCTCGATATTGGCCCAGATGCTGCGGCGCGCGCCTGTGCGGGGCACCCATTCCATCACTCGGCCGTGCTCGGTGCCGGGGCGCAGGTCGATGGCGAGGACTGCGCCGCCGTGGGCCTGGCAGATGGGGAGCAGCGCGGTGCAGAACCCGGCAGTGGTGGTGCCGGCGGCGTGCTGGTGTGCGCCGCGGCGGCAGCAGTGTTCGGCGGGGTGTTCGGTCAGGCTTGCCCAGGTCTGCCGCACCTGTCGCACTGGCAGCGGAAAGTACGTGCCGGGAAGGGTGAACGCGGTGTGGTGGTCGCGTTCCCCGTTGACGCCGTCCATCAGGCTCCACCACTCGAGCAGGTCGCCTGGGAGCACGTGCCCCAGGGCGTGCTGGACAGCGTGGATCTCGGCTGCCGGTGCGGGTGGCCTGAGGGTGGCGGCGGTTGCCGGTGTGTGGGTGTGTAGCCAGGTTGTGATTCGCTGCCATGCCGGACCGACATGGTCGGCCGGTTCACCGCCGGGTGGGACGGGGGAGAGGTGGGGCGGGGCTGGAGGAGTGACCGGTGCTGTGGTGGTGAGCGCCGGGCTCTCGGTGGCGTGCAGGCCCAGCGCCCGCAGGATGTCGTGAGGCGAGGTGAGCAGGGCGGGTTTGTGATTCAGCTGGAATTGCTGGGCGGCGGTGAGCTGGTGCACGGCTAGTGCGTCCCCGTTCTTCACGATCAGTAGTGCTCCGACCCGGACCACCGCCGACGGGGTGTGTTGCAGCGCTGTCAGCGTCGGCGCGAGGTTCTGCATCAGGGTCGCGGTGTTGGTGGCGTCTTGTGCCTGCACCAGCCGGGCCTCGACCGCGTGTGCCGCTGTCACGGCGGCGTCCCTCCCCGCGGGGGTGTTCGCGGCGTCCTTCAGGCGGCCGACGAGACGGCGCATCCAGGACCCGATCTCCGGATCGCCCAGTTCGATGATCTCTGCCCCGGCTGTGCGTACCAGGTCTTCGACCGCCGCCTGGACCAGTTCGTGCCCCGCGGCGGTGGACAGGTAGATCGAGATGGGAAATCCTCGCGAATCGGCCTGCTGCGCGTCAGGAAGCGGAGGCTCGAACAGGCCGGCCAGGTCCGGCCCGTCGGACACGAGCAGGTCGTCGAGCTCTGTGTAGTGACATTCCAGGTGGAACAGTGGTGCGTGCCGGGTCTCTGCCTGCCGGGCCAGCATGGGTCCCAGCCGCAGCGCACGCGCCTGGTCGTTGATCCAAGCGGTGATCGAAGCGCCGGCCTCGCCATCGAGCTGCGCGGCCAGCAACCGGAGGAAGGTGATCGCGGGCGGGATGCCGTCCGGGCCGGCGTTGTAGTCGCTGAGGACCAGCAGGGCACTCCACGCGTCGGTGACATTCTCGAGCCGCGGCAAGGGGACGGCAGGCCCGAGGGCCCGGCTCATCATGACCGCCAGGTGCGGGACGTCCATCCGGGTGAGCCGGTGCCGCAGCGTTACCAGATCCGTGCGGGGGATCATGTCCAGGGCCGTGCCGTGCATTGCCGGGTCGGCCTGCTCGTCGTCTGTCCGAGCAGCTGCGCTCTGTTCCGCGAGAACCGGCTGTTGCGTGAGGGCGGCGGATGAGGGAGGTTCTCCCAGCAGCCGGAGATATGCCGTTCCGGTGAAGGCTTTCACTGACACTGGTATCGGGCTGTACGACTCAGGCAGCAGGGCTGGATCGCGTGAGATGACGTCATCGAAGAACTGTTGCGAGGAGATCAACGCGATCGTCCGGCCGGATTCCGCGAACCTGTTTTTTGCTTCGTGTGCGTCAAGGATGCGGAAAGCGGTGTCGATCGGGTCGCCGCCCCAGCTGAATCCGTCGTTGTGCACGGCACCGGCGTTGAGACTGACCCGCAGCCGAAGCTGTGCCTGCGGCGTTCGAGTGTGGTTGTAGCGGCGGAGGACGGCCGCGAAGCGGTCCGGCAGGCGGTCCGCGACGACAGCCTTGGCGGTGCCATGCGGGAGCAGGATCAGCGCGCCGTCGCCGCGGTCCTCGAACTCGCAATCATCGAAGTCTACGCCGCTCTCCGCGAACGCGGTCTTCAGCACCTCATAGAGTCCTTGGCGGAGAGTCAGCCGATCGAGCGAGTTCCGCTGCGGGTCTGTGAAGCCCATAACGTCGACCGCGACGATGGCACGGTCGAGGACAGGCGACAGGTGTGTCATCAGCCCTCCCTTGACTGACAGCCGGTGTCGGCCGTGTCAGCAAAGATTCGATTATGGCGCCGGACTCCGGGCGGCCGCGCCTTCCAGCACTGATATCCCTGCGGAGACATCCACCTCGACCGGCTAGTGGTGCTCGGTCGTGGAAGGCGAACGGAACGCGACTCTTTTCTGCGAGCCTTCGGGCTTGTCCGGCGGCGCGCGTTCAGGTCACCCGCTCGGCGCGCAGGGCGGGCCGTCATCGATTTCGATCGCTTTCGTCGCACTACAGCGGCGAGGTCATCGCCGCACTGAGTGGGGAGACGACGCCCGGCTGAGGCACCGCGACGGGAGCCTCAGCCGGGAACGCCCGGTCAGGCGGGGATCGCGTCGGTCTTCCGCAGCCAGGAGCGGTGTTCGCCCAGTTGCGCGGTGAACGAGGCGAAGAAGCCGTCGGGGAGACTCGATTCGGCCGCCGTCGTGGTCACCACGCCTTGGTCGATCAGGGTCTCGACGTCGTCGGCCAGCTTCGAGGTCACCCCGGCCCGGCGCAGCAGATCCAGACCGGAGCCGAACGCGGCTACCGGCTTCCCGTGCTTGTAGGCCTCGGCGACGAAGTGCACCGCGTAGCCGTCGCGTTCGAGGATGGAAATGGAAGCCGGGCCGCACGGAACGACGACGGCGTCGTAGAGAACCGAGGCCATGGTGTTGAGCTGTCGATCGGGCCGCAGCGGATCGCCCTCGCCGCCGGGACGGAGTTCGGCTTCGGTGGGTGACAGGATCTCGGCGATCGCGCCTTGTTCGGTCAGTGCCTCGACGACGCGGCCGACGCCGATCGTGTCCACCCCGTCGGCGGCGAGTACGGCCACCTTCCGAGTGGTGGCCGTACCGGAGGGCTGGTTGAGCTGGGAAAGCGCCGGTGAGGTGCGGTCGTGATGCGCGGTGGCCGGCGCGGCCGGCACACTCACCCCGATTCCCTCGGCCACCCTGGCCGCGAGGTCGTGGTCGACGTTGTTGAGTTCGGTGACCGTCCGGGCCCGGACCTCCCGGTCCTCGACCTTGCCGAGTTCGAACCGGAACGCGGCGACGATGTGCTCGCGTTCGACCGGGGACATGCTGTTCCAGAACAGTGTCGCCTGGCTGTAGAAGTCCTTGAAACTTTCGCTGCGTTCCCGGATCTTGTGGCCCGACACGGCTTCGGTGTAGTGCCGGAAGACGTCCGAATCGGCGATCGCCGGGCAACCGCCGCCGAGCGAGTTCGGGAAGTAGCTCGTCCGTCCCTTGTGGACGTTGTGCTGCCCGTGCCCGTCACGCTGGTTCGTGTGCACCGGCGCGATCGGCCGGTTCACCGGGAGCTGGGAGAAGTTGGGACCGCCGAGCCGGATCAGCTGGGTGTCGAGGTACGAGAAGTTCCGCGCCTGCAACAACGGATCGTTGGTGAAGTCGATGCCGGGGACGACGTTCGCGGTATGGAAGGCGATTTGCTCGGTCTCGGCGAAGAAGTCGTCCGGGTTGCGGTCGAGAACCAGCCGTCCGACCGGTCGCACGGGTACCTGCTCCTCGGGGATGATCTTCGTGGCGTCGAGCAGGTCGAAGTCGAAGTCGTGCTCGGCGTCTTCGTTCACCAGCTGGACACCCAGTTCCCATTCCGGGTAATGGCCGGACTCGATCGCGTCCCACAGGTCGCGCCGGTTGAAGTCGGGGTCCTTACCCGCGATCTTCTGGCATTCGTCCCATACCAGGGAATGCGTGCCGAGGACGGGCTTCCAGTGGAATTTCACGAAGGTGCCTTTGCCTTCGGCGTTGACGAGCCGGAAGGTGTGGACGCCGAAGCCCTGCATCATCCGGTAGCTGCGCGGCAACGCGCGATCCGACATCAGCCAGAGCACCATGTGCAGGCTCTCCGGTTGCAGTGAGACGAAGTCCCAGAACGTGTCGTGCGCCGACTGGGCCTGCGGGATCTCGTTGTGCGGCTCGGGTTTGACCGCGTGCACGAAGTCGGGGAACTTGATGCCGTCCTGGATGAAGAACACCGGCATGTTGTTCCCGACCAGGTCGTAGTTCCCCTGCCGGGTGTAGAACTTGGTCGCGAAGCCGCGGACGTCGCGGACGGTGTCGGCCGAGCCCCGTGAACCGGCGACGGTGGAGAACCGGACGAACACGGGGATCTTCTCGCCGCTGGTGAGGAATTCGGCGACCGTGAGGTCCGCGAGCGCGTCGTTGTAAGCCTCGAAGAAGCCGTAAGCACCCGCACCGCGGGCGTGCACCACCCGTTCGGGGATGCGCTCATGGTCGAAATGCGTGATCTTCTCGCGGGCGTGGAAGTCTTCGAGCAGGGTCGGCCCCCGGCTCCCCGCCGTCAGCGAGTCGTCCGTCTGATCGACGCGGACACCCTGCTGCGTCGTCAGTACGGTGCCGTCCGGATCCACCCGGTTTCCTTGCAGTTGTTCGTCCTTCGCGTCTTTTCGATGCTGTGCCACAGGTCCCGCCCCTTCACGATCGTGGGTTCCCTCGCGGCTACCCCCGCTCGTCGCCGGTAAACGGAAACGTGTGCGGGACGGGGACTTCGGGTAACCACCTTTCGAGATCGCGAGGGAGGTGTGATGGGTGACGTTCGGAACCGCTGGACGGCGCCGTTCGGCTGGGTCGCCAGGGTGTTCCGCGTTCCAGGGGAGGAACGCCGCAGTCTCGTCCAGACCACGAAGGCCGCGGCCGCGGCGGTGCTCGCGTGGGTCGTCGCGGCCTCGGTCCTCGAGCTTCCGCAACCTTTCCTGGCGCCGTATGCGGCCGTGTTCCTCGTGCAGGCCACCGTCTACCGGTCGCTGCGTGGCTGGGCACAGCAGGTCGGCGCCGTCAGTGTTGGAGTCCTGCTCGCGGCGGGAGCAGGCCATTTCGTCCCGTCGGTGACGGTCGCGCTCGGCCTCGTGGTCTTCGGCGGGTTGCTGATCGGCTCGTGGCGCGGGTTCGGCGACGCGGGGGTGTGGGTCGGGGTCACCGGCATGCTGCTGATCTCCTATGGCAGCGCGACCGAACCCGTCCTGCTCGCGGACAGGCTGCTGGAGACCGCCTTGGGGGCGGCGATCGGCGCGGTGCTGAACGCGGTGGTCCTGCCTCCGCTGTACGGGGAACGCCTGCGCGCGGCGACTTCCCGGCTGGCCTCGGCGATTGCGGACGTCCTCGACGAGACCGCGGCGCTGGTCCGCGGGGGCGAGCCGCCCGAAGCGGCCGACCTCCTGCACGATCGGATGCTCGACGTCCGCAGCCTGGTCGCGGAGGCGGAGGACGCGATCGGCTGGACCAGGGAGGGCCGGTACCTGAATCTTCGCGGACGGCGTGAGGCCAGGGAGGAGCCGTTGACGAACCTCGTCTCGTTGTGGCCGCCGCTCGCCCAGCTGATCGACGCGGTGAGTGAAGCGGCCCACAGAGAGCAGCCGTTCCGGCATCCCGGCGAGTACGCACGCGGGGTGGTCGGCGACCTGCTCGAAGCGCTCGCCGAGGTGGCTCGTTCGGGTGATCCGGACCGGCTCGATCGATGCTGCGAGCTGGTCGAAGAGATCGATCACCTGCTGGTCACGCCCACGGACGAGGTCACGACGTCGATCGGGCTGGGAGCGATGGCCCTGCCCGCCCGCCGTCTCGTGCAGCGGCTCCACGCCGATTGAGCCTGGGCGACGGCGGGTAATCGTACTTATGATCAGCAACGACAAGTGGATCGTGGCCTCGGAGGTGCGTCTATGAGGGAACGATTCCACGGTGAACTGAGCGTCCTCGGCGGACTCCTGTCGGCCATGTGCGGCATGGCCGGTGAAGAGTTACGCCTTGCCAACCGGGTCTTTCTCGACCGTGACGCAGAGGCGGCCGTCGAACTGGCGATGGTCGAGGCGAAGCTGAACGCGGCGCGGACCGAGTGCGAGGAGACCGCGCAGAAGCTGCTGGCCTTGCAGGCGCCCGTCGCCGGTGACCTGCGGACCGTGCTCGCGGCGGTGTTCTGCGCCGACCGGCTGGAGCGGATGGGCGACCTGGCCCAGCACATCGCCGATCAAGCCACGCGGGAGCCCGAGTTCGCCGTCCCCGACGCATTCACCGCCAGGTTCGATGAGATGGCCGGGCTGGTGAGTTCGATGGCGGAAGACCTCGGTGCGGCCATCGAAGGACCGACGATCGAGGTATTCCACTCGCTGGCCCGGATCGATGAGCGTGTCGACGCGCTGTACGAGGAGCTGATGACGCTGGTCACCGGTCCGGAGTGGACGGACGGCGTCGCGCCCGCGATTTCGGTGGCGCTGCTGGCACGGTTCTACGAACGCTTCGCCGACCAAGCCGTCTCGGTGGCCCGGCGGGTGGACTTCGCACTCACCGGGGAACTGCCGGAATCCTCCGTCCGGGATGTTCCCGCCGAGCTGTGAGCACTAGCGCGTGAAGGCCCCCTTCCCTCGGCTCAGCCGAGGGAAGGGGGCCTTCACTGGAGATATCAGGTAGTGCGGCCTTCCAGCGCGTCCCGGATCTTGTCGATGAAAGCCGTCCCCGGCCCCAGGATCCGGTTGGCGGGCGGCTGGTCAGGAGCGGCGGGATGCGGCCGGGTCGGCGCGATCTCCTTGGCCCGCAACACCTTCTTGCCCAGTTCCCGCAGGTCCTCCGGCGAACAGGACGCCTGGAGCTTCGGCAGCAGGTCGCTCTCCTCCTCTTCGATGTGGTGCCGGACGTCCTCGATCAGCTTGGAGACGAGTTCGTCGAACCGCTTGTCCTTCGGTTCCAGGCCGATGAGATCGTTCATCACTCGCTCGGCTTCGGCGTGTTCCTCGAGTTCGTGCCCGACGACGTCGTCCCCGTTCGGGATGTGCTTTCGCGCGGCGGGATACATGTGCTGTTCCTCCGCGACCGAATGCCGGACGAGCTCGGCGATCACGTGGTCGACGAGATCCTTGCGGTGCCGGTCACCGCCCTTGCCGGACTCCAGTTCCTTGAAGATCCGTTCGAAGGCTCGGTGATCTTCGGTGATCACCGAGACGAGGTCGTGTTTCGTGGTGGTCATGGACAACTCCTGTCCGTGGTCGTCAGTCCGACACCTACCGGGTACCCGCGATTCGCGGTTCAACCACCTGTGTCCCGGTCGATCAGGAGGCGGGGTACTGGTCATTCCGCAGCAGGTTCGCCAGGTGGACGGCGTTGGCTGCCAACGTCGAGTTGGTCGACTCGACCGCTTCCGGTGTCTCGCCGAGGTCGTTGTAATCGCCGCCCTTCATCGCCTCGCCGTTCCAGTAGGTCCCGCCCTGAGTGGGCACCGTGAAACCGGTGTCGTTTGGGCGATCAGCGCGCTGCTCGACGGCGCGGGGGACGGTTTCAGCGAGCAGACCAGTGCGAGGGCCTTCAGGGGCTGGGTCATCGTGTCCTCCTGTCCATGCCCGCGGGCTACCCGAACGAAGATCCCTGGAAAACCGGCCGTCCGGCCAGCAGATCCACGACGTCCTCCGCGCATCGCCGCTTTTCGAACCGCGCCCGTTGACGGTCGGCTCCGGTGCCTCCGGTGATCAACCGGGCGCAGCCGTCGCGAACGAACTCCAGATCGCCGGTCTCTTCGAGAGCATCGGCGGCGAAGGTGACGACGTCGTCGAGCACGTCCTTCGCCGGGGCGAGGTCGCCGGTCCGGAAATGCGGGCAGCGCCCGGAAAGCCCTTCGCGGGACGCGCGCCAGATCTGCGCCCGCAAGACCTCGTTGGACAGGTCCGTAGGGTGCCTCTCCGAAGCGAGAATCGTGCCGGCCAGGCCTCGGATCAGCATCGCGAGCAGAACCGCTTCGCCGGGAGTGGCCGCGACGTCGGCGAACCGGAACTCCACGGTCGGTTGCTTCTCGGAAAGCCTTACGTCCCAATAGACCATCGCGCGATCGAGGATGGCGCCCGCGCGGAGCCAGGCGTCGACGATGCTTTCGTAGTGGTCCAGCGAGTCGAAACGCGGCGGCGAACCGGCCGAAGGCCAGCGGTTCCACTGCTGATAGCGCCAGCTCGCGTACCCGGTGTCGTATCCGTCGCAGATCGAGGAGTTGGCAGTCACGACCAGCAGTGCGGGCAGGAACGGCCGGACGTGGTCGATGACCCGGATCCCGGTTTCCCGGTCCGGGATGGCGATGTGAACGTGACAGCCGCAGGTATGCGACGTCCGCGCGGTCGCCCCGAAATGCTCGGACATCCGCTCATAGCGCGGATTCGGCGTGATGGTCGGCAGAGCCGTCTCCGCCAGCGGTGCGCACCCGCTGGGCAGCAGGCGGCAGTCCCGTCCGGCGGCGGTCCTGGCCAGTTCGGCCCGCAGCGTCGTCAGCTGACGCTCTGCTTCGTCGTGGGTCGTGCAGATGTCGGTGGCGGATTCGGCCTGGGACCGGGTGAGCTCCTGCTGGAGTTCGCCTTCCTTCTCGTCCGCGGCCTCCACGACGGCGTCTCCCGCTTGGGACAGACGGCCGTCCCGGTCCACCACGAAGAACTCTTCCTCGACCCCGAAAGTGAGTACGTCGTCGGTCACAACCGCTGATACCCGTGGCTCACCGGGCACAAACCCGATTTTCGCAGGTCGCGAACGGGAACAAGGTCGTCGACGTCGGTCACGCCGGACCGCCGCCACCGGACAGTGCGTGTGGTGCAGTGCGTCGTGGCCGATGGACCGGGACCATCGCAGGACGAGGAGGGATCAGAACCAGTGGGCGCGACCGCCGACCTTGCGACCTGTGCCGCCGAGGATCGCCAGAACGACACCCGCGACAGCGAGAACGGCGCCGATGGTGGTCAGCACGGCAATGCCGACGATCAGGCCGATCACGAGAATGATGGCCCTACGCGACGTCCCGGTGGTAGTTGGTGTCCGATCGCCAGCAGGCCCACCGCAGCACCGAGTCGAATGACTCGGAACTGGATGGGGGCTGGGCTTGGGTTCGCGCTCGCTACTGGGTGTGAACGGTTTCACGGCCCGGGCTGATGGCCGTGGTCGCCGACGGTGCGGTGCGGGGCCAGGTCCAGGCGTACCGCAGGATGAGGGCGAGAACGATCAATTCCAGTGCGACGCCGAGGCCGTAGAAGTACGTCCAGGACTCGCCCGCCACGTTGAACGTCGCGAAGGGGACCTGTACCGAGGCCACGATGAGGTTCGTGGTGCGGTTCGCCCGGGCGGGCAGGGTCATCGACAGCACGACCATGAGGATCGGGATCGCCATGAGCGTGAGGAAGAGGACATACAACGGCTGGCTGATGTCGAACTCGAAGACGACGCCCGCCTCGATGTCTTTGATGACGCCGGGTTTGAAGAAGGCGAGAATGTCCACGTAGGCGTACAGGAGCACGAGGCTCGTCCAGGCCGCGGCGAGCTTGGCTCTCACCGGGATCCGCTGCTCGTCCAGTGCGGTCGTGGTGGGTTGACGTGTTCTCATCGTGGGCTCCGTTGTCGTGGTGAGGACCGGTGGGCCAACGATCGCCGAGCCCGGCGGCGGGCACATCGTCGTCGAGGCCGGACCCGCCCCGGCCGCGGGGAGGAGCGGCGTCTCGTTCTTTCGGTCGGTCCCCGACACCTCGCCGGTCCCTAGGCTGGGTGCGTGACCACCAACGCCCTGCGCTCGCTGTGGGCCGAGCCGCGCGCCACGGACGCTTCCGAACGGGTGCCGCGCGACTGGGTACTGGTCGGGGCGTTGATGGTGACGGCGCTGCTCGAGGGAGTCCTCCGGGACGACGTCGCCTGGCGGCCGTTCGCGACGATCGTGGCGGTCGGACTCGCGCCGGTGCTGCTGTGGCGGCGTACCCACCCGTTGGTCTGTGTCGTGGTGGCCTTCGGTACCGCGATGGTGTTGGGACTGTTGAGCCTGCTGGGCGGGGCCCCGAGCGTGGGCCTCGACACGATGATCTACGTCCTGGTGCTCGTCTACGCGCTGGTCCGCTGGGGCTCAGGACGCGAGATCGTGATCGGGCTGACGGTGGTGGCGGTCGCCGCGGGAATCGGTATGGTCCCCGACCACATCGGGCCGACCGAGATCTTCGGCGGGTTCGCCATCCTCGCTGCGGCGGCAGCGGGTGGAGCGGCGTTCCGCTACCGCGCCGAGAGCCGGCGCCGGGAGTCGGATCGAATCCGCGGCCAGGAGCGGGTCGGTCTCGCGCGCGAGTTGCACGACATCGTCGCCCACCACGTCTCGGCGATCGCAGTGCAGGCGCAGGCGGGCCGGGCGATGGCCGGCCAGCGACCTGAGGCGGCACTCGAGGTGCTGGCGGCGATCGAAGGGGAAGCGTCGCGGACGCTCGCGGAGATGCGGGCGATGGTCGGTGTGCTGCGCGACGGAGCGCCGGCGGGGTACGCCCCCCAGCCCGGCGTTGCCGACCTGATGTCCCTCGCCAGACGCGCCCCGGTCCCGGTCGTCGACGTGGAGTTGCCTGATGACCTGGACGAACTTCCGCCCCAGATCGACGCGGCGGTCTACCGGCTGGCGCAGGAGGCGCTGACCAACGCCCTGCGGCACGCCCGCAACGCCTCGCGTGTGGAGATCCGGGTCGTGGATGGCGCGGGAACGCTGCGACTACGCGTGACCGACGACGGGCAGACCGACCCGGCACGGTCGGTGAACCACGGCTTCGGGCTGCTGGGGATGACCGAGCGTGTGCAGCTGCTCGGCGGCACGCTGCGTGCCGGGCCGGCGCCCGAGGGCGGGTGGACGGTCGACGCCGAACTGCCGACTAAGGTACGCCGATGACGGTGCGCGTGCTGGTGGCCGACGACCAAGATCTGGTGCGCACCGGCCTGTCGATGATCCTTGACGCGCAGCCCGGCATCGAGGTCGTCGGCCAGGCCGCCGACGGCCACGTCGCCGTCGAGCTGGCGCATCGGCTCCGCCCCGACGTGTGCCTGGTCGACATCCAGATGCCCGGGCTCGACGGCATCGAGGTGACCAAGCTCCTCGCAGGGCGGGGCGTCCCGGACCCGATCGCGGTAGTCGTGATCACGACATTCGACCTCGACGAGTACGTCCATGGCGCGCTCCGGGCCGGCGCCCGAGGCTTTCTGCTCAAGGACGCCGGGACGGAGCTGCTCGTCCAGGCCGTCCATGCCGCCGCCGTCGGCGATGCCCTGATCGCGCCGAACATCACCCGGCGGCTGCTGGCCACGCTCGCCGCCAGGGAACCGTCGAGCCGACGGACCCAACCGATCGAGCCGCTCACCGAACGCGAGGAGGAGGTGCTGACGCTGGTCGCCCGCGGCCGCACGAACGCAGAGATCGCCGCCGAGTTATACATCGGCTTGACGACCGCCAAGACCCACGTCGCCAGCCTGCTGACCAAAATCGGCGCCCGAAACAGGGTCGAGATCGCGATGTGGGCGTACGACACCGGCCGGTCGGGGGACTGAACCGAACCTGACATACATGCACGACGACGGGTCCCGGCAGAGTGGACGCAGGGCGGCCCTGCGCTTGACAGTCGTCCTGACCGCTGCTGCGAACAACGGCAGCAACAGGGATGCCACGATGACCGGGCGGCTTGTCACACCGGAGCCCGGTACCAGCGGCGGTGGACGACCGGCTCGACGGCCAGCACGCCGGCCGAGGCTGCGATCGCGACCACCCAGGCGAGCCAGTCCGTCGATCCCGCCACCGACCACACCGTGGCGCCGAGCGTGACCACGGGCCGCATCAGGGTGAACGGCCCGAGACCGACCAGGATCACGAAAGTGCTCTCCCGCATCGGCAACAGGCAGTACGCCAGCAGCGATGCCACCACGAGCGCCGCGAACGGCACCAGCACCTGGACCATCCGCATGCCCGCGTCGACCAGGGCGTCGTAACGAGCGACCGGGTCCACCGAGCAGGTCAGGGTCACGACGACGAGCAGTGCGACGAGTCCGAGCCAGATCGCCCCACTCGCAAGTCCCCGGCATGCCGCCAGCATGAAGTAGGGACGCTTGCGGATCCGGGCGTTGAGGCCGGTCGCCGCCCGGAAACCCGCGAACCCTGCGTCGACGAGTGCGAGCAGGCCCAGCACGACCGGAACGATCGTGGCCATCAGCAGGCGACCAGCCCTCGCGCCCGGCGTCCCAGAGCGCGGCGGAAGTCGCCGACCAACGCCGAGCGGAGGCCGATGACCGGTCTCATCGCCGCGCAGAACGGGTTGGTGTGGATGAACGGTTCGAACAGGAACGCCTCCATCCCGGCAGCCGCCTCGGCAGCGGACGACAGCACCGCGTCGTCGTGGGCGCGGCGCGCGGACGCGACGCCGTCGTGACGGCCGAGCGGCTCACGCATCCTGGCTCGGTGAAACAGCCAGGCGCCCAGCGGGGCCAGTCGGGTCGCGGCGATGTCGTAGTGGATGAACGCCAGCGTGCCGGCGCGGTCCTGCGCGCGGAAGAAGCCTGGCAGTTCATCCGCCGCGAAGTGGTGCAGCACCCCGCTCGACAGGTAGACGGTGGCGTCCTCGGTCAGCTCGAACGCGTCCGCGCGGACGAACGTGCACGGGAGTCGCTCGTCCTCGGCCAGCCTGGTCGCCTCGGCTGTCAACGCGTGGTTGAAGTCCACGCCCACCAGTTCGACATCCTCTCCCAGCACACCGGAGGCGGCCAGGCTCCGCACCAGGAACCCCAAGCCACATCCGATGTCCACCACCCGCAGGCGGTTGCCGTTTGCCCGGAGCACGGTGAGCAGCGGCACCAGCAACTCGGCGAACCGCTGCGCCATGTGCAGTTCTTCGTTGAGTCGTTGCAGTTCGGTGTGTACCCGGACCAGCAGCCGGTCCACTGCGACGGGATCCAGGAACTCGCCGGTCGTCGGCATCCGCTGCACGATCTGGGCGGCCCGCCGGTTCCCGGCCGCACGCAGCCGGGAGACCACCTCCGCCCTGCGGACGGGGACGCGCTCGCCGGTCCGCGCGTCCCACCTCACCACCAGATCGGAAATCTCCAGCACGACCACGGGCGCACTCTAGCGATCAAGTCCGCGATGAGGGACAGAGCGTGAACGAAGCGGCCCCGTCGCCACGCGGGACACGGGGCCGAGGACGTTCGTCAAGTCGCGGTGGAGGCGTTGGCCAATGGCTGGCCCGATGAGCCCTGCGCGCCTCGGCCGGCAACCGTATCGCCGATCCGCCGCGCCGAACGTGTGCGCGGCGGATCTGCGATGGCATCCAACGCATGAGCGCTCTCACCCGCCGGAACCGTCCTCGACGTCGTCGGCCGCATGGTCTTGGACCAGGTGCCGTCACGCGAGGTGCCGGTTCCGCGTCCGGCTGGGGTGGTACTCAGGCGCTCGGGATCCGGGGCAGGAGTAGGTACGGCCGGTGCTTCTCGTTGCTGTGCAGGGTGGTCCGGCCGTGGAAGGCCGGCCGGTCTCGGTCGCCGGGGAGCTCGTGCCAGTAGGCGCCGCTACCGCGTATTTCACGGCCGTAGACGATCTCGTGCGGCCCGGGCAGATGGTGTTCGTAGTCCTGGCCGCGCACGGACACCCCGAGGGTGTAGCCGGCCGGGACGACGATCGACAGCGGCCAGATCTCGACGTCCACCTCGTACACCTGTCCCTGGACCAGCGGGGAGATCTCGGTGTGCCGCTGCCATGGCCGGTACGGTCGCGACAGATCCGGGTCGAGCTCGCGGTGCGAGACGCGCAGCCAGCCCTGACCGACAGGACCGTGGGGCTCGAAGGCGGTCGGGAAAAGCACCTCGGTGCCCTCGGGGTCGAACAGGTGCACCGTGACGAACAGGTCGGCGTCCTCGGTCGTGGACGAGACGAACAGTTTGAGCGCCGCGGGGCCGGTGTACTCCACCTTCTGGTCGGCGGACGGCAAGGTGAACATGAGTCCTTCCGACCTTGCGACGAACTCCGAGTGCTGCGCGCCGGCCGGAGCGCGGTCGGTCAAGGTACCGGCGTCGAGGTCGAGGTGCAGTTCGGTCCATTCCGTGCGCGCGAGCGGCCATTCCTGCTCGTGTCGCGGGAAGAAGTCATCGGGCGTGCGCACCTGCAGCTGAACCGGCGGCCGGCGCTCCCACCCGTTGGCCTCGCCTTTGAGGAAGTGGTCGAAGAAGCGCCGCTGCACATCGAGGCCGTAGTCGGTGTAGAACTCCGTCCAGTGTTCGAGCCCGTGCACCTCCAGCCACTTCTGCTCGGACGAAACACGGTGGTAGCCCTCGAAGTTCCCGCGCGAGTGCAGGCCCATTCCGCCCCAGTTGGCGGCGGTCAGCACGGGCACGGTGATCTTCTCCAGTACCGCGGTGCGGTCTCGGTAGTAGTCGTCGATGACGGGCCGGGCGAGCAGTACCTCGGAGATCCGGATCGCGGCCGCCCGCAGTTCCTCCTCCGTGCGCACCGGTTTGCCCGACACCTTGCGGCCGGTGTTCGGGTTGAGCGGCGCGTCCGCGCGGCCGTGCTGGATGCGCAGCACCTGGTGCGGCGCCCAGCCGGGCATGAACTCCGACGGGATCCCGCCGTGGTGGGTGTACTCGCGGAAGAAGTCGGACGCCCCTTCCCACGGGCAGATGGCCTTGAGGTGCGGCGGGGACAGCGCGGCGGCCTGCCACTGGTTGGTCGCGAGGTACGAGATACCGAGCATGCCGACGTTGCCGTTGCTCCACGGCTGGACGCCCGCCCATTCGATCGCTTCGTAGAGGTCTTGTGTCTCGCGCGGGGAGAAGAAGTCGATCTCACCCTCGCTGCCGCCCGTACCGCGCACGTCGATCCGCACGCATGCGTAGCCTTCCGGGACCCACCGTTCCGGATCCGGGTATTCCCAGACCTGGTACGCGCTGGTCGACTTCTCCGCCACTTCGGGATGCTCCCGCACGAGAGCGGAGAACGCGGACGCGAACCCCTCCGCGAACGCGAGTCCCTTGCCGTACGGGCTGGCCGCCAGCAGCACCGGATGCGGCTCGTCGTCGTCGGGCCGGAAGATGTCCACGGCGAGCGTCACCCCGTCGCTCATCGTGATCCGCACATCCCAGTCGACCCGCATGCCGTCGCGCACTTCACTGTAGGGCTCGTAGTGCTGTGTCATGGCTTCCTTTCCTTTCCGTCCTTTGTGGTCAGTCGCGCGCCTTGCCCATCGCGGCCATGGCGACGAGGCCGACGACCGGGATGGCGCACAACTGGATGACCCCGGCGGTTTGCCAGCCGAAGCCGGATTTGGTGGCCGCGAAGAAATAGCCGGAGAAACTCGCCGGGATGTACATGGCCGCGACGAACAGGCCCGTCGCCCGGCCGACCTTCGCGCTGGGCACCGAACGCTGGATGAGCGCGCTGGTGTTGGTGTAGACGACCCCGGTGAAGGCGACCCCCAGCAACAGCGAGAACACGAGCTGCGCGGGATAGGTCGTGCCGAAGACGAAGATCCCGGCCCCGCATCCGGCGATCGCGGCGAATCCGGCCACGTTGACCAGCCGCTGGTCGAACCGGTCGGCGAAGAAGCCGCAGAAGACCGCCGTGAGCGCGCCGAGCCCGAACATGCCGGCGGCGAGCGCGACCTGGTCGGAGGCGAAGCCGTGCGTCTCGCGGAGATATGTGGGATACAGCCCGAGGTAGCCGTAGATGGTGAAGCCTGCGGCGACGGTGGCGATGGTGCAGCAGATGACGCGCCGGTTGAAGAAGCGGACAGCACCGCCCGGTGCCGACGTGGTGCGCGGTTCCCCGTGACGGCCGATCTCCGTCACCGACCGCGGCACCGCGAACAGGACGACGACCAGGATCACGAGGCCGATCGCGCCGAACACGTACAGCGGGACACGCCAACTGCCCGTCGAAGTCAGGAGCGCGCCGCCCAGGAGCGGGCCGGCGAACGCGCCGAGCCCGAACGCGGCGTTGATCGACCCGATCGCCACCGCGCGGTTGCGGTGGAAGTACGCGCCGACAGCGGCGTACAGCGCCGCGTTCTGGGCTCCTTCGCCGACACCGGACAGGATCCGCCACAGGGTCAGGTCGACGATCCCGGCCGCCGTCGCCTGGAGCGCGCAGGTGATCGAGAACAGCAGAAGACTCCCGATGATGATCCGTTTCCGGCCGATCCGGTCGGCCAGATAACCGGCTGGGATACCGGCCAGGCCCATGCCGAGGGTGAAGATCGTCGACAGCGTCCCGGCCTGGTTGCCGGTGAGCCCGTAGGCCTGCTTGATATCGGGCAGCAGGATGGCGAACACCTGCCGGTCCATCGCGTTGACGAGGTAGGTCAGGTCGAGGACGAGCAGGATGAGCAGGGTCCGGAAGGTCCACGTGGCGGCGCCGGGCGCCGGGGTGCGATCGGTCAGCGTGGAGCCGGTGAGATCGGGGGTGGTCATGGCGGTGCTCCTCGGAGCAGGAGAGGGATACGGGATTCAGTACAGGGAGAGCAGCCGCAGGCCGTGCCGCACCTGTTTGAGCCGCTCGTGACGCTCATGGCGCGCTGTGACCGCCTGGTCGAGTGACACCGGCACGAACCCGACCGTGTCCGGTGCCTTGAGCTGTGCGAGCACGTCGAGGTCGGCGCTCACGACCGTGCCGATCGTCGCGTAGCCACCTCCGGTCACGGCGTCGCGCAGCAGGCAGATGGCTTCCTCGCCGTTGGGTACCTGCACCGACCCCACCGGGTAGCCCAGGTCGACCACGTTGCTGGGGTTGTCGCCCGCGCCGAACGGGGCTTCACGGTCGACGAACCGCAGCGCCGGTCCGATCAGGCGGCGACCGGTGCGGTCGGATTCGGGCGAGACGGTGAACGTCGAGGAGAAGAACTCGCGGACGCTTTCGTCGGTGAACCGATGACGGCACAGTCCTTCGACGAGCCGGAGGCGCTGGTGCCCACCGAGGACAGGACGCAGCCGGGGATCGACGGTGCTGCCCGCGCCCGGACGGAACATCCCGGTCTCGTCACCGATCGGCAAGAGGTCGCCGGAGACGAGTGCCCGGCCGTCGTGCCCGCCGATCGCCGAACTCTGGTACGTGGACCGGCTCCCGAGGAACGGCTCTGTCCCGATGCCTCCGCGCACCGCGAGGTAGGCGTGGCACCCGGTGCGCAGCGTGCCGATCCGCAGCACCTGGCCGGGTTCCACGAACAGCGTCCGCCAGCACGACACGGTCACGCCGTCGACGTCGACGTCCGCTTCGCCACCGGTGACCGCCACGGTCGCCGGTTCAGTGAAGCGCAGTGCCGGTCCGATCATGGTGATTTCCAGCGTCGCCGCGTTCTCGTGGTTGCCGGCGAGCAGGTTGGCGCAGCGGTGCGAGTACTGGTCGAGCGCTCCCGAAGGGGGCAGTCCGATGGCGTATTGCCCGTCGCGGCCGAGATCTTGGACGAGTGTGCGGGCGCCGGGGGAGAGGACTGTCAGCATGACAACGCCGCCTCCAGAGTGCGCGGATAGCCTGCCGGGTCGGCAAGGAACTCGGCGAGCGCGAAGCGCACCGGTGCGCGCCGATACCGGTACCGGCCCTCGCGCGAGTCGGTGCGCAGCTGCTCGTACTCCTCGCCGGGAACGGACCGGAAGCGCAACAGCGTCGAGATCGTGGCGAGCACCTTCGACGTCTCGAACCCGGGGGTCTGCTGGGTGAGGTCGGCGACCGGGACCGGGGAGCGGCCGAGCAACTGGTAGCCACCGACCCCCGCGGTCGGGTACACGACGGTGAACGCGCCGCCGTGCGCGACCGCCCTGGCCGGGGTTTCCGTCCTCGGCCGCAGGTACTTGGGCGCCTGGATCTGCCGCTCGCGCGGCACGAGCTGGACGCATTCTGTGTTGCCCGGCTTGAAACACGGGAACGTGACGATGAACGGCGCCGACGTGTGCGCGGCGACGAGGTCGGCCACCGAGGCCAGCCCGTTGATGCGCGCGGTGTAGGCGATGTCCGTCTCCGTCGGCGACTGGTGCCGGTCCCGGAACTTCAGGCAGGTCCGCTCGGTCTCCGGATCCGCGTACCACACGGGGATCTCGACGATCTCCGTGTCCAGCGCCACCGAGCCCGCCTCCCCGAACCGGTCGTGCAAGCGGGCCAGCGCGCGCACGAGTTCGCGCGGGTGCAGTACGTCCGGGTCGGCGCGCACGAGGTAGCTCGCGTTGGCCGGGGCGACGTCGAGGACGCCGGGCAACTCGCGCCGGGCCAGCTCCCCGGTGATCGCCTGGATCCGTAGCGCTTGCGCGAGGTCCATCCCTTCGCACACTTCGACGAACACGAACTCGTCCCCGCCGAAGCTGACCCGTGCGCCGTCGGCAAAGAACTCGTAGCCGCTCATAGCGCCTGCCCGGGGGCGCACAGGAGGAATCCCGCCGATTCGAGGCGCCGTCGCACGGCCGCCGCGACCGCGACCGCGTTCGGCCGGTCACCGTGCACGCAGACCGAGCGCACCGGCATCGGGATCATCGTCCCGCCGACCGTGCGGACGGTGCCGCGCGCCATCTCCAGCGCGCGATCGGCGACCGCTTCCGGGTCCTTGGTTCGAGGGACGGGCTCGACGATGTTGATCCCGTCCTGGTCGAAGTCGAGGTCGGCCGCGTTCTCCGGGATGACCGGCAACCCCGCGGCGGCGACCGCGCGCATCGCCTCGGTGGGCGCGAACATCAGCGGCACGCCCGGGAGGACCGCTTGGAGCGACCGTGCGACCGTGGCCGCCAGCTCGGGCGAACGGCAGATCCGCCCCATGAGCGCGCCGTGCGGTTTGACATGGGTGAGGGGCACGTTCTCCGCCGCGGCGAGCCCCGCGAGTGCGCCGACCTGGTAGAGGATGTAGTCGACCACGTCGGAGTCGGTCGCGGGCAGCGCCCTGCGGCCGAAGCCGAGCAGGTCCGGGTAGCCGGGGTGGGCGCCCGCGGCGATCCCCGCCTCCCGTGCGCGGATCAGGGACGACCGCATGGTCGCCGGATCACCGGCGTGATAGCCGCAGGCGATGTTGGCGGTCGTGATGTGCCGGAACAAGGCTTCGTCGTCGCCGAGCGTCCACCGGCCGAAGCTTTCGCCGGCGTCCGCGTTCAGGTCGATCGTCGGTGCGGTCATGATCACCTCCTGATCAGGTGGGAAGGACTCGGGCGGCCGAATCGGCGAACCGTTCGAGCAGCAGTGCGGCGTCGGCGGCGTCGAACACCAGCGGCGGTCGGATCTTGATGACGTTGCCGTGCGGGCCGGACGCCGACACGAGCACGAAGTGTTCGCGCAGATCGTCCACAAGGGACTGGGCGAGTACCCGGTCCGGCTCCGTGCTTTCCGGTGCGGTCACCTCGATTCCGAGGAACAACCCGGCGCCGCGCACGTCGGCGAGGTGAGGGTGGTCCGAGGCGATGCGGGCGAACCCCCGCTTCAGCTGCGCGCCGATCTCGTGGGCGTTGTCGATGAGACCTTCGGCTTCGATGGTGCCGAGCACCGCCGCGGCCGCGGCGATCGGTACGTTGCTGCCGCCGAAAGTGTTGAAGTAGCGCACTTTCCGGCCGAACTCCCGGCCGACCTCGTTCCTCAGTACCGCCGCGGCCACCGGGATCCCGTTGCCCATCGGCTTTCCCAGGGTCACCAGATCGGGCACGACCTCATGCCTGCCGAAACCCCACCATCCCGTTCCCGTGCGGCCGAACCCGGCCTGGACCTCGTCCGCGAGGTAGACCCCGCCCGCCGCACGGACCTCGGCGGCGAGCACGCCGAGCAGATCCGTCGGAACCGGCTGCATGCCGTCGGAGGAGAAGATGCTGTCCACCACGAGCGCGCATACCCCGAACCCGTGCCGCTGGAGATCGTCGATGGCCGCGCGGATCTCGGTGCGCAGGTCGGCCACCACCGAGGTGCCGTGCCGCAGGGGGTCCGGCGCGCTGATCGTGCGCACGTGCGGTCCCAGCGGCGAGGACGGGCCGAGGGACGGGGAGAACGCCGCCACCTCGGCGGTCACCCCGTGGTAGGCGTTGCGCGTGACGATGATCCCGGTGTTGCCGGTGTGCGCCCGCGCGATGCGCAAGGCGAGGTCGTTCGCTTCCGAGCCGGTGCAGGTGTAGGTGACCCGGTCGAGTTCCGCGGGGAACGTCGCGAGCAACCGTTCGGAGAAGTCCAGCAGATCGGCCTGCAGGTAGCGGGTGTTCGTGGTGAGCTTCGACAGCTGCCGGGTGACCGCCTCGACGACGGCGGGATGGCAGTGTCCGAGCGAGACGACGTTGTTGTAGGCGTCGAGGTACTCGTTGCCCGTGGAATCGTAGAGGTGCACGCCGTCGCCGCGGACGACCTCGACCGGGTTCGTGTAGAACAGCTGGTACCCCGGCCCGAGCACTTTCCCGCGCCGGATGAGGAGTTCCCGGATGTGCGGCGGCTGTGCGGCCAAGGACGCGCCGGTGAAGCCGTTGACCATTTCCGGCCCGCGCGGGCGGCTCATCGCCGCGACTCCGCGAGTACCCGTTCGGCCGCCGCGTCCAGACCGGCGAACGTCGCTCGAGCCGTCGCCCAATCACGGGAGGCGTGCGAGAGCACATACGCCGCGCGTGCCGGATCCCGCCGGGCCCGCCACGACGAGATGAGCACACGCTGTACCAGTCGCGCTGTCGACAGCAGCGGAAGAAGCTTGAGTTCTTCTTCGGCGACCGGCCTGATCCGGAGATAGTGGCGCAGCCACGCGAGGGGGACCGCCCACGGGTCGGCGGCGTCCACCTCGAGAAGGTTCGACAACGCGATCGCGAGGTCGAAGACCACCGCCGTACGCACCACGTCGCCGAAATCGAGGATCCCGGTCAAGGCTCCACCAGCGCCGACAAGGAGGTTGTGCGGGCTCAAGTCGTTGTGCACCACCTGGGTGTCCAGCTCAGTGGGCCGGACGTGGAGCGCGAATTCGGCGAGCACATCGTGCGCGAGCGTCCGGTCCGCACTGTCCACTGTGTCCAGTGCCGGAGCGAGAGCGCCGAGATGGCGTAGATCCCAGATCAAGGTTCGTTCCTGGTTCTCGCCGCGGAAGCCGGCGAGCGCGCGGACGAGCTGTGCGTGGTAGCGGCCGAAGGGTGCCGGATCGGCCTCACTCCCGGCCAGCGGTTCGCCAGGGAGGTACGACAGGACCCGCAGCAGCCTCGGCCCGCTCGCGTCCCGTGGCGCGATGTCGTGCACGTCCGCTCCGTCCACACCGGACCGGACGACCGGGATCGGCAGGTCCGGCGCCGTGCGCGCGAGATGGCGTAGCACCGCTGTCTGCAGCGTGAGGTCCTCGGCCGATTCGCCCTCGCCACCCACCTTCACCAGGTGGCGGGTGCCGGCCGTGTGCAGGACGAAGGTCTCGTCCTTCTCCGAGGCGACGCGTTCGAGCCTGCCGGAGAGGCCGTGCACGTCCCGCAGCGCGGTGAGCACCAGCGTTTCGTCGAGGTGCTCCGTGACGGCGTCGAGGCCGCTCGCCATCACGAGTTCGCGGAAGCCGGGCATGGTAGGGCTCCTCACGAAGCCACCCAGCCGCCGTCGATCAGCAGGCTGGAACCGTGGATGTAGGAGGCGGCGGGGGAGGCGAGGAAGGCGACCGCCGGCGCGATGTCACCGACCTCGCCGACGCGTCCGGCGGGTGTGGCTTCGAGCATCCGGCGCTCGTAGTCGGAATCTTCGAGCAGGTGCGCGTTGATGCTCGTACGCACGTTGCCCGGAGCGACGGCGTTGACCCGGACGCCCCGCGGGGCGAATTCGGCGGTCAGTGACTTGACCAGCAGTTCCACCGCGCCTTTGGTCGCGCAGTAGGCGCTGGAGTTCGGAAAGCCGACGTGCCCGCAAATGGAGGAGACGAAGATGACGCTGCTGCCGTCACCGAGGTGTCCGGCGGCCGCCCTGGTCAGCCGGAACGGCGCCCGGACGTTGGTCGCCCACTGGTCGTCGAGCTGCTCGTCGGTGGTATCGGCGAACGGCGTCGGCAGGAAGATCCCGGCCGCGTGCACGAGCACGTCGATGCCCCCGAAGTGCGAGAGCGTGCGGTCGACGACCTCCCCAGGACCGGTACCGGTCGTGAGGTCGGCGGCGATCGGCTCGGCCTCCGCGCCCGCCGCCCTCAGCTCCGCGGCGACCGTCCCGAGGCGCTGCGCGTCCCGTCCCACCAGGGCGACCCGTGCACCGGCGGCACCGAGTTCACGCGCGATCTGCGCC
Organism: Amycolatopsis azurea DSM 43854; assembly: GCF_001995215.1. Taxonomy (GTDB): domain Bacteria; phylum Actinomycetota; class Actinomycetes; order Mycobacteriales; family Pseudonocardiaceae; genus Amycolatopsis; species Amycolatopsis azurea. The sequence continues at coordinate 368,926 of NZ_MUXN01000024.1, read as the reverse complement.
CCGATGCCCGAACTCGCGCCCGTGACAAGGGCGACCCGGTCGCGAAGCGGTTGTGTGCTGCCAGCCATGAATACTCCCTCGGCTCGCTTAATGTAAGAAAACTTACGTTAGCGAGGAGTATGCGCCGAGGGGTCGGCTAATGCAAGATTTCCTTCGATAAGGGTTCAGGTCGAGCGCAACGCCTGGTCCACCAGGGCGTCCAGGTCCTTGTCCGGGGATTCGTAGCCGAAGACCGCGCGCAGGTAGATAGGTGCGAGCACGACATCGAAGATGTGGGCGACTGTCGGCGGCTTGCCACCCGCCGCCTCGACCCGGTCCAACGCTCGCTGCATCTGGGCGGTGCGCTGTCGCAGATACCGGGCGGCGTCGTCGGCGGTCGGAGCGGGCTTGCCACCGGCGAGCGGGGAGGTGGCCGCGGCGAGCGCGTGGAACAGCGCGAACCCCTCACGCGTCTTCACCTGGCCGGCGACCGCGTGCGCCCAGTCGAGCAGATCACGGCGCAGGTCGCCGCTGTCCGGGAACGGCGACTCCTCGTTGAGCTGCGTGACCGCGACGTCGAGCACCAGTGCCTCGATCCGCCCCCAACGCCGGTAGATCGTCACTTCACTCACACCCGACCGTTCGGACACTTCCCGCACCGACGGCTGGTCATGCCCTTCGGCGAACAACTCGCGCACCGCGGTGTGCACTGCGGCGCGCGTACGGGCCGTGCGGCCTCCAGGGCGAGTGTCTGCCATAGAGTCAGGCTAACGTCCGCTTCGGCGGCAACGGTCGACCGGCGCGGTCGCGATCCGGCTCGGCGGCGACGCCGTCGACCGTGCTGATCGCCGAACGTGACCAGCACGGCCGTATCGGCCTACGCGCGAACGTTCCCCGCTGAGTACAGGTCAACGTGGTGTACCTATAGAATGCAGACCAGTCTTACGCCGTCAATTTCATCGATTTTCCCCGCGCTGAGATTTTGACCGTTCGTGAAGGGGCCTACGGTCTCCACGGGTGCCCAGCGCGTACCGGTCCAGTTCAGCATTTGGGCAGTCGCGTGTGTTGTGCGATTCCAGAAGGAATTGGCTCGGTCCCCCAGTCCCTGCGTGCCGATATTGTAGACCGGGCCTCCGCAATTTATCCCTTTCCAGAACAGCCCGTCTCCGTTGTAGTGGTCGTACAAGCAGAACCATTTGTCCGGGCAGTCGTACCATGTGCCGGGACGAGCGGACGCCGGTGCTGCGAGACCTGTGGTCAGCAGGACTGTCACGGCGGCAATGGCAGCCAGTGGCAATTTTCTTTTCTGAAACATCGGTCCTCCGATTTTGGTTGCAACTCGTTCGGTTTCTACGACTCAGAAACTCCAGCCTCAATTGGCGCGACCGAGGTGCGCGAACATGCGCCATGCCCTGGAGGTCTCTTGCGGGGTCGAGGCCGGTTTCGAGCCGATGAGCGTCAAGCAAACCCCTCCATCAGCGCGTCGTGCGGACGCGGCGACCGGCTGCTCATCGGTCAGGAAATGCGAACCCGAGTTTAGCTGTGAACAACACGTCCTGGATTGGAAAAATGTAAGCGCGTTCGTCTGGTGCGCGCTGGATGTCCGGTCAGGCTTCGCAGTCCCGCAATGCGGTGTGGCTGCGTTGCCTCGGCCAGGTGGCCCATCTGGCCGCATCCGAAACGGCCGACGTGATACGAGGCGTCACCACCGCCAGGGTTCGCTGCCTCTTTTCGGTTCGTTGACTGCTGGAAAGTCCCGTCGCGAGCGCACGTCCTGCCATGCTTTCCGTGCCGCGGATGTCGCTGATGGCATCGCTATAACCGAGGGGGAACAGCAGTGGGGGAGCCTTCGTCGTCCGATGACGATTTCTGGATGTCCCGGTGGCCGGATCGCCGGCTGGCGCGATGGGTCGGCTTCTATCTGGCTTTCCAGCGAATCGCGCCGGTGCCGGAGACACGTACTGTGGGCGCGTTGAACTCGGTCGTGGTGGTCATCGATCTGGACACACCTGTTCGGCATCAGGTGTCCGGCTCACCGCTGGCGGCGGAGTCCCCGGTCGTGGGGCTGTCGACCACGCCGCTGACCTACACGCGGGTGGGCCGGGAGCGAGGGATCATCATCGAGCTGACCCCGCTGGGCGCACGAGCGCTCTTCGGCCTGCCGCTGCGGGAGATCAGCCATGTCAGTGTGGGAATCGACGACCTCCTGGGCGCACGAGCCAGACTGTTGCGGGAAGAGTTGCAGGAGGCGCGGGATTCGGACCACCGGTTCGGGATCCTCGACCGATGGTTGGCGACCTTGCTCCTGGACACGCCGGAACTGCCGGAGCCGCTCGACCGCAGCTGGCGCAGCCTGACCATGTCGGGCGGTGCGGTCAAGGTCGGCGACCTCGCGGAACGGGCCGGTCTGAGCCGGCAACATCTGGCCACCCGTTTTCACCGGGAAGTCGGGTTGCCGCCGAAAGCCGTCGGGAGAGTTGCTCGATGCCACTACGCGATCCGACTCTTGACGGGCACTAATCCGCCATCGCTACCCAGGCTCGCCGCGCTGTGCGGATACACCGACCAGGCGCACCTCAACCGTGACTTTCGCCTGCTGATCGGTCGCACCCCGACAGCGTTACTGCGGCCTGGGAGCGCGACCGACCTCCATCTCGGCAGCCTCTTCAGCCTGCGCCCCACACCGCTGACCGGCACAAACCTGGAAGCGGGCCACCCGCTTGTCTAGCCTGGACCACAATCGACGGTCCAGCGCGTCGGGAATCAGCGCATTCCCCGAAAAGCCTCGCCGAGTGCTGAAGGGCACCGACGCTCGGCCCTCGCTCGGGGTGCCGTCAAGGGACCGGTCAACGACACGTTGCTGAACGCCGGCGTGCTTCCGGCAGGCGCGGCCGAGGTACTGGGTGCTGGCCCCACAGCGAGAACGACGGAGGCCGTCCAGCCGACTGGAATGGACAGTTGGACGGCTGGGGAGCGGCGCGTTTCCGGACGCCATTTGGACACCGGAATACCCGCGTACTCTGCGGAATCCCTGGGTTTCGGACACCCCGTCGAGCAGCGAGGAGCATCATGGCCGAACAGCGCACCGCCCTGGTCACCGGAGCCAACCGTGGGCTCGGACAAGCGGTCGCCGCCGAACTCGCCCGGCGTGGCCTGCGGGTCGTGCCGACGTCACGGCAGCCAGGCGAAGCGGGCGTTTCGCAGGTACTGGACGTCACCGACGCCGAAAGCGTACGGAACGCCGGAGAGCGGGTCGGTGACATCGACGTGCTGATCTGCAACGCGGGTGTGCTGCTCGATCCCGGCAACGACCCGCTGTCGGTGCCGCTGGACCTCGTCGAACGCAGTCTGGCGGTGAACCTGCTGGGCGGCTGGCGGGTGGCGCAGACGTTCCTCCCGGGGATGATCAGCCGGGGCTGGGGCCGGGTGGTCTTCGTCTCCAGCGACGCCGGTTCCTACGACAGGGGGCTTTTCACCGGCGCGCCGGGCTATTCGGTGTCGAAGGCGGCGCTCAACGGGCTGACCATGATGCTCGCCTCGCACACGAAGGGATCCGGGGTGCTGGTGAACGCGGTGAACCCCGGGCCGACCAAGACCAGGATGATGCCGATGGCGGAGCGCTCGGTGGAGGAGTCCGCGAACGACATCGTCCACGCGGCGACGCTTCCCGATGACGGTCCGTCCGGAATCCTCCTCGAGAACGGACAGCCCGCTCCCTGGTAGCGCGTTCCCGCACCATCGATCTCCGAGGGCCACCCGGCATCCGGGTGGCCCTCGGTGCTGTGCGAGACCGATTCCTTGACAGCCCCCGGCCTCATTCATACATTCATACAGGCGTTGTCAATCTGTATGAATGACGCTGGGAGTTGATCCGCATGCGACTCGGCAAGACCGCCGTCGTCCTCGGTGGCAGTGCCGCCGGTCTCTGTACCGCCGGAGCACTCGCCCCGTACTTCGACCAGGTCCTGGTACTCGAACGCGATGAGCTTCCGGCCGAGGCCGAACATCGGCGCGGGGTGCCGCAGAGCAAACATCCGCACTTCCTGCTGAACTCCGGCCGCCGCGCGATCGGCGCGCTGTTCCCCGGATTCGAGGACGACCTCATCGCCGCCGGTGGACTGCATCTCATGCCGTCCATGGACGCCGCCTATCTCGACGGCGAGGGCTGGTCGGCGCGCAAACGCAGCGCGATGACGATGATCTACAGCTCGCGGATCCTCATCGAACGCGTGCTGCGCGACAAGGTCCGGGAGCTGCCCAACGTCGTGATCCGCGAATGGGTCGCGGTGAGCGGATTGACCACCCGGGACGGCGAAGTCACCGGGGTCGCCCTCTCGGACCGCGACGAGCGGATCGACGCCGATTTCGTGGTCGACGCGATGGGCCGCGGTTCCTCCGTCGGGGCCTGGCTGGCAGCGGCGGGCTGGCCCGAACCCGAGGTGCGGACCCTCGACGCCAAGGTCACCTACACCTCGCGCTGGTACGACCTGCCCTCACCCGACGAGCGTCCCGGGTCCTGGTGGTGGCAGCACCTGGTGATCATGCCGACCCCCGACAAGGGCGCGCATCCGGACGAACACGAGTTCCTGGTGAACTTCTTCCCGATCGAGGGCAACCGGGTCATCGCGTGCATGGGCTCGTGGGGCCTGGAAATGCCGCGGACCACCGAGGCGTTCGTCGAGTCGGCCCGCCGGGTGCGGGCACCGCTGTTCGCCGCCGCGATGGACCGGTCCACCCCGACGTCCGAAGTGCACCTGACCAGGTCGACCGGCAACAAGTGGCGGCGTTTCGACAAGCTCCGGACCCCGCCGAAACGGCTGGCGTTCGTCGGCGACTCGATCTGCGCGTTCAATCCGTTCTACGCGCAGGGCATCAGTTCTGCCGCGGGCTCGGCACTGTTGCTGCGCGAGCACCTCGCCCGCGCCGAGCGTCTCGACGGTCAGTTCTCTTCGTCATTCCTTGCCGCGCAACGAAAGCTGCTCAACGTCCCGTGGAGCCTGGCGATGGCGAGAGACCAGGGTTACGCCTGCGCCGTGGGCACCGAAAAGGCCGGGGAATGGAAGCGTCGCGTGCTTTCGGCGATGTCCGGGCCGGCGTTCAGGCTCATCGTCGGCGCCGCCCGCGAGGACGACGTCGTCGACGAGCACTTCGCGAAGGTGTTCAACCTCGATGAGTCGCTGCGCGACATGATGACGAACCCGCGGGTGATCGCGGGACTTCTGCGCTACCGGGTCCGTGCCGCGCTGGGCAGGCACCGGGTTCCGTTCGACTTCGACGCCCGTGCCGAGCCGCCGGTCACGGACTACTCGCCGGGAGGCAGTGCCGCGAAACCGGCGGTCTCCCGATGAGCGCCGTCTGCGGGCCGGACGCGGAAACCGTCACCCGCGGACTCGGCTTCGACTGCCACGACGTTTCCCCGTGGCTCTCGATCCGCTCACCGTGGGAAGCGGCGCACTGGACGATGCCGCTGCTGGAACTGCTCGTCCTCGGCGGCGCCGTTTTCGCGCTGGTGCCCGCCATCCGACGGCACCGTCAGGGCGATTCGACGAATCTGGCGCTGTGGTGCGCTTCGCTGGTCTACCTCTTCGTCATCGAACCGCCGCTGTACTTCCCGGAGTGGTTCGGCTTGGAGGGGCAGTACGGATTCATCTTCGCCCACAACCGGTTCACCGCTCAGTTCATGTGGGACCGGCTGCCGCTCTACATCGTGGCGTTCTACCCGATGATCAGCCAGCTCGCCTACGAACTCGTCCGGTCGCTCGGGATCTTCCGTGCCCGCGGCGCGGCGATCGGAGCGGTGGCGGTCGCTTTCGCCTGTCAGGTGTTCTACGAGGTCTTCGACCACCTCGGCCCGCAGCTGAAGTGGTGGGCCTGGAACGGGAACAACCGGATCGTCAATCACCCCGCGCTGGATTCCGTGCCCATGAACAGCATGCTGCTCTTCGCCTCGGTCTCGATGGGCGCGATGACCTGGCTGGTGGTGCGCTTGGCGAGTGGATCGCGGCACGGGTGGTCGCTCGCGGGGCGCGTCGTGCTGGCCGGTGTCCTCACCCCGCCGACCATGGCGATCGCCGGTCTCCCGTCGAGCTTGTTCGATGGCAACACGACCGCGCAGGCTTGGATTCTCGGTGTCGAGCTGGCGCTGCTGTGGCTGGCGGGCATCTGGATCTTCGTCCGGCACCGTGGTCCCGGGGAACCGTTGGAGTCTTTCGCCCGGGTGTATCCCGCCGTCTACCTGGGAGGGATGGCCCTGCTCTGGCTGGGTGCCCTTCCTGCCTACTTCTCCGCCACGGACGGCATGACCGAAGACGGCGCTCCGGTCGGTAGCGGGCCCTACGCGCTGGCTTGCTTCGTGGGCGCCGGGGCGATGCTGGCCGCGTTGTACCGCGTGCGGCGTGCGACACCTGCCACCGTCTGAGATTCGCCGTTCGGGGAAGATGGAGCGATGGGGCACCATGGATGGCAGGGCAACCCTCCCGGAACCGAGCAGGAGGCTCGCCGCCGGATCGTCGAGGCGGCGACGGCCTGCATCGACCGGGTCGGTCTCGCCAAGACCAGCCTCTCCGACGTCGCCGCGGAAGCGGGCGTGACCAGGCAGACCGTCTACCGGTACTTCCCGAGTCTGGCCGACATCCTCGGCGCGGTCGCGCTCGACCGGGTCGAGGAGTTCGCGAGGCGGATGGAACGGCACCTGGCCTCGTTCGGCAGCCCCGCCGAGGTCGCCGTGGAATCCGTGGTGTTCGGCGTCCGGGCGGTCCCGGACGATCCTCACCTGGGACTGCTCCTCAAAGCGGGTGAAGCCGACGTCTTCACCGTCGCGGTCACCTCGTCACAGTCCTTCTCGCTCGGCGCGCGGATCCTCCGCAACGTGCCGGTCGATTGGGCGGCCGTGGGCGTGACGACCGACGCGGACTTCGAAGGGCTCGCCGAAACGCTGATGCGGCTGTTCCTCTCGTTCCTGCAATACCCCTCGACGCCACCCCACACCGACGATCAGCTGCGGACCCTCGTCCGCCGCTGGATCGGCCCCGCTCTGGGCGCACACCCGTGACAATCGGAACCCGTGAAGTATCGACGTGAATGGTAGTTATTCACCGACAATAGTCGGGGTTCTTGTCTGGCCTTCACGATGCTGCCACCCTCGCCGAAGACGATCATCGGCGAAAGGGGAGTGCATGGGATGGTGGTGGCAGGCATTCTCCGACGCCGCACCCTGGTCGCTGCTCACCGCCGCGGCCGGTGCAGGGGTCGTCGAGTTCGTGGCGCGGCTTCGCGGGAAGCGGCGGCGCCCGTTCGCGGTCGCGCTGGATTTCGCTTTGCTGGCTTCACTTTTCGCGGTCCTGCTGGTGGTCTTCGTCCCGGCGCCGACGGCTGTGCGTGGTCCGTCGGTGAGTCTTCACCTGCTGGCGGACGTCCTGCCGGTCTTCAGCGATCACCCGGATGTCGCGCTGGTTCAGCTGGCGGGCAACGTTTTCCTGCTGGCGCCGCTCGCGGTGCTGCTGCCGGTGCGCTTCGGCTGGGCGAAGCCGGTGTCACGGATCGTCGTCTCGGCGTTCGCGGTGTCCGTGTCGATCGAATGCCTTCAGGTCTGGCAGGACGCCGGCCGGGTCGGCTCACTGGACGACGTCCTGTGCAACACGGTGGGAGCCGCGCTCGCAGCCTGGTGCGGAAACCTGTGGCGTGGCCGGACGGCACCGTCGGGCACGGTTCACGTGTGGCGCCGGTCGGGGATCGAGGTCCGTCGCGCGGGCTTGGCGAACGCGCGCCGAGGGCAACGGCTGATCGGCCGCGTGACCTTGTGCGACCTTCCGCCGTTGGCCGAAGGCGCGACCCTCGAGATCACACTGTCCGAATCGGACGGTGGAGCCCTGCTCGTTTCGGCCCAGGCCTCGGTCGCGGCCTGAGTGGCGCGTACTACTGAGCAGTAAAGCTGCGGGGCGCCAAGTCAGTGAAGGCCTCCTTGAGGGACTCTGGGTCCCTCAAGGAGGCCTTCACTGACCGGTCTTCGGCAGTGATCAGCGAGGTGAAGGGGACTTCCCCCTCATTGCACGAGCGGAAAGTCCCCTTCGTCGCGGGGCATGCGGTCTCCGGAGGCGAAGGCTCGGAAGCGTTGCGAAAGCCACTTTCGTAACCTTCAACGTTGCGGAAGTGGCTTTCACAACCCCCGAGGCCGGCGTACGGGCGAGCGACTGAACACGCCACATTGGCATTACCCCTCACTACCTCGGCCGGACGCCCGAGAGGACCGCGTCCAGGCTGGGAAGCCACCGCTGCCGGGGATCCGGCTCCACGAGCCATTCCGCGTGGGTCTCGACGCGTCCGGAGTCGGCGGGAAGGGGAAGCAGCGCGCCCCAGGCGAGCACTTCGACGTGCTGAGGCAAGGAGATCCGCGGCGGGATCAGCCCGTCGGTCTCCGCGAGTACGGCGACGCGCGGACCCTGCTGGGTCAGCACGGTCATGGCAGGACCCGCGCAACCGGTCTCGGCGAGCCGGGCGATGACCTGATTGCCGTGGATCTTGGGCAGCGTCACGGCGCAGATGCCGTTCCCCAGAATCAGGAACGGCTGCGAGCCACGCCACTTCAGCGACCAGCCGAAGAGCCGGCCGTAGAAGGCGTCGCCGCGAGGGCGGATCGAATCCCGTGACGAGAGGGACTCGTCCGGAAGCACTTGCTGGTCCAGCGACATCGTCGGCGCCTTCCGAACGGCGGGTGGGGAGTCCTTCTCAGCGTAACGGCACTCAGTGTCACTAGCAAGTCTGCTGCTACCGTCCCGCTATGACCGATTCGCCGCGCCGAGCGCCGGTGACCAGAGCCGGGGCGACTCCCGCGGGCAGGCGCCGCCTGCGCCGCGCGCTCGCCGGCGCGGCCGTGGACCTGTTCGTGGCCAAGGGGTACGAGGCCACGACGGTGGACGAGATCGCGGCCGCGGCCGGGGTGGGTCGTCGCACGTTCTTCCGGTACTTCGACTCCAAGGACGAGGTGCTCTTCGCCAACCACGACGAGATCGTGGCCGAGATGGAAGAGACCTTCGCCGGTGCGGACCCGGAGCGCGATCCGGTGGAAATGGCCTGCGCCGCGGTCAGCCTGGTCCTCGAGTCCTACGCCGCGGAACTCGATGTCTCGCTCAAGCGGTTCACGCTGACGCGGACGGTGCCTTCGTTGCGGGACAAGGAGGTCGCGACCGTAGATCGCTATCAGCGGGTACTCGCTCGCTACCTGCGGGCGCGGTTCACGGAGCAGGGCGACGAGACGGCGAGCCTGCGGGCGGACGTGGCCGCCGCGGCGATCGCGGCCGCCAACAACCACGTGCTCCGTCGCTGGCTGCGCAGCGGCGGCCAGGACGACATCACCGCCAGCGCCGCGGAGGCCTTCGCGCTGGTCATCGACGCTTTCCGGACCGATGGCGCGGCGGCCGAGGAAACCACGGTGGTGGCCGTGATGACCACGGCGACACCTCTGCACGCCGTCATCGCCAAGGTGAACGCCGCCCTGGCCGAGAAGTAAGGCGGCCCACGCTGGCACTCAGTGTCAGTCGGGCCGGCCGGTCTCAAGGGTGCGTTCGCACGAGTGGGAGATAGATGGTGTCGATGATCTCGGTGAGCGTGCTGTCCGGGATGACGCTGACGTCGCGGACGAGGTATTCGTTGCGGAGCAGGTCGAGGGCGACGGTCGCTATGCGGGGCGTGAGCGCGTCCGGGCGGACCTGGCCGCGGCCCGCCGCGCGGCCGAGAACCGTGAGCCATCGACGCGTGCCTGCCTCCACGAGCTGGTCACGAGCCTCGCGCAACAGCTCAGGCTCGTCGCGGATCTCAGTGGCGAGAATGCGCAGCACCTCACCGTGTGGCGACGCGATCCGCTCGGCCGCTTCATGCAGCAAGGCGAGTACGTCGGTGCGCAGGTCGCCGGTGTCGGGCAGCTCTTCGGCCACCGCGGTGCGGTGATACGCGGCCACCGCCAGCGCGGCGCGGTGCGGCCAGCGGCGATAGACCGCGGATTTGTTGGTGCCGGCGCGAGCGGCGACCCGATCGATGGTCAGGCTCGCGTAGCCGCCATCGAGCAGTTCGTCCAATGCGGCCTGCAGAATCGCCTGTTCCAGTGCGGCGCCGCGGCGCCGGGACGCCCGTCGTGGATCTTCGGCGCCGCTTGATGTTGCGGGAACGACCATCCTCACAGTTTAGGGGACTACTCGTCCCCTAAGGTGCGCTGGGCTGCTAGCTTGACCGTAATAGGGGACGAACAGTCCCCTAAGTGTGTCGAGCATGGAGGTATCCGATGATTCACACCTCTTCGGCCGGGGATCTGCTGCCGGACATCCGGATCGGCGTGGTCCAAGGTGTGTCGTACGGCCTGTTCGGTCCGCCCGAAACGTTCGTGCCGCAGGCGCGCGGGCTGGGGGCGGGCATCGTGCGGGTGAACGTCTGCTGGTCGCAGGTGGAGCCGGAGCCGGGGCGGTTCGTCTGGGACACCGTGGACGCGATGCTGGACCAGCTCGACGGTGCCGTCGAAGCTTGGGTGACGGTCGTGTCCGGCTCACCGTGGGCGACCCGGCATTCGACAGGGTGGTTGCCTGCCTCACCCGCGGCGGACGCGGACCGGTACGGACGGTTCGTGCACGCGCTCGCGGAGCGCGCGGCGGGCAGGATCCGGTTCTGGCAGTGTGAGATCGAGCCGTGCCTGCCCCTGTTCTGGGATGGCACCGCCGCGGAATACCTGGCGCATCTGCGGCTCTTCCGCGACGCGGTGAAGCGGGCCGCCCCTGATGCGCTGGTGGTGCTCGGCGGCGCGGTGCCGGGAGCGATGCTCGGCGACGGCGCGGCAGGCACCCGGACCTGGTCGGCCTTCTTCGGTGAGGTACTACGCGATGCCGGGGGGCTTTTCGACCTCTTCGACGTGCACCCGTACGGCGATCCCTATCTGGTCGTTTCACTCGTCGAGGCCTGCTATACGCAGATGGCAGCGCACGGATACCGGAAACCGGTGGTGGTCGCCGAACACGGCGGACCGTTGCCGACGGAATTCCCCGGCAACCTGCCTCATCTGGCCGAGGTGCTGGCCGTACATCGGCAACAGTTCCTCGGACAGTTGCCGATGCCCGACACCTCGGAGACCCTGGCGATCGCGGAGGATCCCGCCGTGGTCGCGCTCTACGACAGGATGGACGAACTCCCGCCCGCCTTGCAGATGTTCATGGCCGGCTGCCCCGCCGAACTGGACGCGAAACGGCACCGGCTGGCGTGCCGGGACCTGGTGATGCGCACCATCCTGGCGCTGTCGGCGGGCGCACGGCGCAGCCTTTCCTTTCCGTTGGCCTACGAACGGCGACTGGATTCCGGCAGCCGGGTGGTGGGCGCGCTGATGTTCGACAAGCTCAGGCTGATGGACCGCGTCGGTGATCTGATCGAGCACCGATACCCGGCGGCCGAGACCTTCGAACTGCTCGCACGCCACCTCGAAGGAGCTGAACGAGTCGACAGGATCAACGTCGAGGGCTTGCCTGATCTGTACTTGTTCGAGATCCCGCGAACCGGTCGCACCCCACTGCTGGTCGCCTGGGAGCGCGCGGCCACCTGGGACACCGACGTGGCCTCCGCAGTCGAATTCACGAGGGAATGGGCATGTCCGGCCGCCCGCGCGGTGGATGTGTTCGGTGTCGAGGTTCCGGTCGAATCAGGTGACGGAACCCTGCGCATCCTCGCCTCGTCGACCCCGGTCTTCATCACGGGCCGTTAGCCGATCCGAAGGTACAGTGACGCCTGATGATCGACCGACAACGCCTGCGGGTGTGGTGGGATGCCCTGCGCTACACGGCATTCACCGGAACCGATGCCCCGCCGAAGCGTTCGGCGGGGTTGCGCTGGCTGCGTCGTCTCACGATCGTCGGCTGGGCGTTCTGGTCCGGTTTCGTCACGTTCCATACCGTTTCGGTGTCTTCGTCCGCGAAGACGTTCAACGTGATCATCACCGTGCTGCCCTGCCTGCTCGCGATCCGCTCGCCACTGTGGGGATGGCGCGTGCTGATCGTCGGCATCGCGACCACCCCGCTGACCCTGCCCGGGATCGCCGGCGCCTGGGGCTGGCATTGGGCGCCGGGCCTCGCGCTCACGGCGGCGCTCGTCTTCTACCTCGTGGGGGAGAGCAACGACCAGGCGGAACTGGCCTGGGCGGGGCTGATCTCCTTCGCCGCCGCGGCGCCCTTCGTCCGGGACTGGCGTGACGCGGCACTGCTCGTGATGCTGGGCGGGATAGCGTTCTTCCTCGGCAACACCGTCCGTCAGCGCAGGCTCGCCGAAGAAGAACGCAGGGCGCAGCAGGAACGCAGGCTCGCCGAAGAGGCCCGGGCGGCTCTCCTGGAGGAGCGCGCGGGGATCGCGCGGGAACTGCACGACGTCGTCGCGCACCACATGTCCGTCCTCGCGTTGCGTGCGGACTCGGCCCGGTTCCGCTTCGCCGATCCGGACAAGAACGGTCGCGACGCCGAGATCTGGCAGGAGTTCGCCGACCTCGCCGGGACCGCCCGTGAAGGCCTGACCGAGCTGCGCAGGCTGCTCGGAGTGCTCCGATCCGAGGACCAGGCGCTGCTGGTCGCGCCGCAGCCTGGACTGGCGAGGGTGGTCGAACTCGTCGAAGGAGTGAAAGCCGCGGGCACTTCGTGTGAGCTCGATCTGCGTGGTGATCTCGACGCGGTTCCGGTCGGGGTCGCGTTGTCGGTGTACCGGATCGCGCAGGAGGCGCTCAGCAACGCGATCCAGCACGCTCCCGGCGCGCCGGTCTCGGTGGAACTCGTGGCCGGGCGGGATTCCGTCCGGCTGGTCATCGGGAACGGCTCCGGTGACAGTCCGAAAAGGACGGATCGGGCGGTCGGCGGGCACGGCTTGGTGGGGATGCGGGAACGGGCCGCTATGCTCGCGGCGGATCTTGAGGTGGGGGAGAGGCCGGACGGTGGTTTCCTGGTCGCCCTGACCGTTCCACTCGATCGTGAAGGGCATGCGAAACCGTGATCTCGGTGGTCATCGCCGACGACCAGACCATGGTCAGGCAGAGTTTCCGCGCGGTGCTCGACGCGCAACCGGACATGCGGGTGGTCGGGGAAGCCGCCGAAGGCACCACCGCCGTCGCGCTGTGCGCCGAACGCGAACCGGACGTCGTGCTGATGGACGTACGCATGCCCGAACTCGACGGGATCGAGGCGACCCGGCGGATCGTGGCAGCACGGCAGGAAGTCCGCGTCCTGATTCTCACCACCTTCGACATCGACGAGTACGTGTTCGGTGGGCTGCGGGCGGGCGCCAGCGGCTTCCTGCTGAAGGATTCCCCGCTGGACGATCTGGTGACCGCGGTCAGGGTGGTCTCCGCGGGCAACGCGCTCTTCGCGCCCACGATCACCCGGCGGCTGATCGGCGAGTTCACCCGCACCCACGCGTCCGCGCACACGGGCCACTCCCTCGTGGCCGAGCTGACCGCGCGGGAGACCGAGGTGCTCCGGCTGATCGCGCGCGGCCTGTCCAACGCCGAGATCGCCGAAGCGCTGGTCATCGTGGAACAGACGGCGAAATCCCACGTCAGCAGGGTGTTCACGAAGCTCGGGGTGCGTGATCGCGCCCAAGCGGTCATGGTCGCGTACGAGGCCGGGCTCGTCGTTCCGGGCACCACGACCTGATACCGGGGTAGGGGTACGCCCGAGATCCACTACCGGGGTAGCGACACCGGAACTGGTCTCCAGGGCGATGTTTCCCGGCTCGCTTCCGGAGATCGTTTCCGCATGAAGTGGTCGAAAGAGCTACGGCTGAAACCGATGCCGGTCGTGGTCGGGGCGATGACCGTGTTCGCAGTGGTCGCGCTGGTCTGGTGGATCTCGGACACACCGCTCGGCATCGATTCGGCGGTCTACCGGGCAGGCGGATTCGCCGTGGTCCGCGGGGAAAGTCTCTACTCGCCACTGCTCGCGCTTCCTGACTGGGCACTGGAACTGCCCTTCACCTACCCGCCGTTCGCCGCGCTGCTCTTCACCTCGTTGACCGCGCTGCCGACCCAGCTGTGCTGGGGACTGCTCGCGCTGGCGGCCGCGCCCTCCCTCTACCTCGCGCTTCGGCCGTTCGCCGACCGGGCGCACCTGCCGGTTCTCCTGCTCGGCGCCTTCGCACTGCAACCGGTGTGGCAGACGATCGGACTTGGCCAGATCAATCTCGTCCTGATGGCCGCCGTGGTGGCGGACATGGTCCTCCTGCGCGATTCGCGCTTCCGCGGAATCGCGATCGGGATCGTCGCGGCGATCAAGTTGATCCCGCTGATCTTCATCGTCCATCTCCTGGTGGTGCGGCGATTCGCCGACGCGGCCCGAGCGATGGCGGCCTTTCTCGGGGTGACGGCGTTCGCGATGGTCGTCCTGCCGGGGGACTCGGTGCGGTACTGGACTTCGGCGATTCTCAACAGCCATTTCGCCGCGATGAAGGGCTGGGTGGGAAACCAGTCATGGCAAGCCTTCGTCCAGCGGACGATGTCGGACGAGACGAGCGCCACGGTGATGATCGTGGCGTTCAGCGCGGTTTTCGCGGCGCTGGGGATGTGGCTCGTGCACCGGCTCCACCGCGCCGGTGACGATCGCGCCGCGCTTCTTGTGACGGCCGGGTGTTCCCTGCTGCTGAGCCCGATCTCCTGGACGCATCACTGGGTGTGGGTGGTGCCGGCGTTCGGCCTTCTCGCCGCCAGGGGACATCGTGGGGGAGCGGTGGCGATCGCCGTCCTGTTCACGGGATGGACGGTCGCCGTCGTACCGGGCGGCGGTGGAGCCGAGCGTGACTGGACCTTCGTCGAGGCGATCGTCGGCAACGCGTACTTGATCGTCGTCCTTGTCGCGGGACTTCTGTGCCTACCCCGACGTATAACGCTATATACGCCGGGGCGACGCTCATCATTTCTCGGTGTCGGACACGGTCTCTCGACCTTCTCGTGTGTAAAGCAGAAGAAACGCGAAGATGCCCGCGATCCCGGCGATGACGCAGACTGCATCGGCGACGTCGGTACCGAACGTCGTCATGATCGACCCGGATCCGATGACGATGCCGACCGTTTGCCCGGCGACGACGACGAAGCCGCCGAGGAGGAAAGCGAACAGGCAGATCCGGGTGGCGGCGAGCAGTATCCGATACATGGCGATCACGCTCCGGGAAGCCACAGCACGCCGACGGCCATGAGCACGCCGAACAGCAAGGTGGGCAACAGGTAGTAGAGGACGACCGGGACGAAGATCCGCACCGGGTTGATCTCGGCGATGCCCGCCGCGACGTAGAGCGGCGCGGCGCCGGGTGGGGAGCATCCCTCCGACGACGCCCACACGAGGATGGCGGCGAAGGCGACGTGCGGAGGGATGCCGGCGGCGGTCAGCGCGGCGAACGCCACCGGGCCCACGGCCGCGACCGTGGACGTCGTGTTGAGCGGACCCGCGACGAGCACGATGACGACGCCGACCACGATGGCCGCCACCAGCGGGGAGACTCCGGTGAGCCGCTCCAGATACGGCTTGAGCTGGTCGTCCAGGCCCAAGGTCTTCAGCACGTTCGACGCGGCGAACGCGGAGATCATGGTGACTCCGACCAGGCCGAGCTTCGGCCCGACCGCACCGAACAGGTCCCACCACTGCGCCCGGCCCTTCGGCAGCACCTTCCGCTCGACGAGCAGTCCGACCAGCAGCATGACGATCGGCAGCCAGATGAGCAGCGGGATCGCGTCGGGCGCGTCGATACCGACGTGCGCCGAAACGAAGTCCGCGGTCGGTGGCGCGGTGAGCAGGATCGGGACGGCGATCGAGCCGAGGACGCCCAGCGACGGCCAGCCGACCTTGAACGACGCGCGAAGCGGGCGGATGTCCTGTGGCTCCATCGCCTGTACTCCGCGGCGTTTCACGATCGCGTAGGCCATGATCAACCGCATCCCCACCATCCACGCGCCGGTGACGAAGATCGTCGCGACGATGTCGCCCGCGCTGAGCACCGGCAGCACGGTCGGCGCGGCCAGGAGGATGAAGAACGCGCCGCTGAACGGGAATGTGGCGCCGACTCCGGCGTTTCCCGACAGCACGAGCGCCGCGGTCTCGCCGCTGGCTTTGGACCGCTTCATCCAGGGGATGGTGATCGATCCGACCGTGGCGACGATCGCCGCTCCGTTGTGGGCGACCGCGCCGAACAGTCCGGAAGCGACGGTCGCGGCGTAGGCCGACCCACCTCGGCGGCGGCCGAGGAACGAGCTGAGGATATCGACCATCCGCTGCACCAGCCCGGTCCTGGTGAGCAGCTCGCTGACGAAGACGAAGGCCAGTGCGGCGAAGGTGATCTCCGACTTCAGCCCGTCGACGAGGCTTTCCCAAGCGACGGCGAAGAAGTCCGCGCCCGCGAAAGCGGCCGTGACCAGGAACCCGACGACCATCGCCTCGCCGATGTTGCGCTTGAACACCGCGTTCCACACGACGATGGCGGCGATGAACGCGACCAGCGCCAGTATCGCGTTCATGGGCGAGTCCGGGATGCGCCGTCGGTGACGAGGCCCGCGTCGCGGTAGGCGGCTTCGGCCTCCGCGCCGGAGAGGAACCGCAGGAGGTCGGCGGCTTCGGGCGGGGCCGAACAGCCGAGTGCGGCCGAAAGTTCGCTGTAGTGCTGGGCTCCGTCCGGGAGCGGGCCGACGATCCTGGCCTGCGGTACGAACCTGAGTTCGCTGATCTGCTGGACCGCGAGGTCGGCGCGTCCGTCCGTGACGGCCAGCGCGGTGAAACCCTTCTCGACGATGGTGGCGCGGGCGTTCACCTCGGCGGCGATGCCCAGGTCTTCGAGCAGCTCGGCGAAGTGGATGCCGCTCGCGCCGCTGCGGGAGTAGGCGACCGAGCGCGCCGAGGTGAGGGCTGTGCGGAGCGCGTCCACCGTGCTGATGTCGGGGTCGTCGAGTTCGGGAGCGGTGGCGATGCCGATGCCGCTCTTCGCCAGCACGACACGCGAATCAGGGGCGATCGCGCCGGCGGAGGCCAGCCCGGCGAAGGCCCCGGACACGGCGATCACGACGTCCGGTTCGGCGCCTTCGCCGATCTTCTCGACCAGGATGGTCGTGGGGTCGAACGTGACTTCGACGTCGACGGCGTGCTCTTTCGTGAACGCGTGCAGCAGCACGTCGTCGAGCGCCTTCTTGACGGAGAGGGCGCTGAAAAGAGAGATCATGGGGTGTCCCTTCGAGCGGGTGGGGAGTGGAGGGCGTCGCGCTGACGGTCGGTCAGCGGCCGGGTGGAACGGCCCCGCAGGAGCAGGTAGAGCTCCGCGGTGTGCTCGAGTTCTTCGAGCGTGTCCAAGGCGGTGTCGAGGTTCGTCCCGGCGACCACCGGGCCGTGGTTGGCGAGGAGCAGCGCCGGGTGATCGGTGGCGGCTCGCGCGAGCGGCTCGGTGATGCCGGGGTCCCCGGGCGGGTGGTAGGGGAGCAGGGGGAGCCGTCCGATCCGCATCGCGAAGTAGGCGGTCAGCGGCGGGATGGCGTCGTGCGGGTCGAGACCGTCCAAACAGGACACGGCGGCGGAGTACGTCGAATGCGTGTGCACGACGGCGTTCGCCGATGGCCGCTGCCGCAACACGGTCGCGTGGAAGAAGGCTTCTTTCGACGGCGGTGGTCCGGCGAGGTGGTTTCCGTCGCCGTCGACGACCGACAGATCTCCCGGCCGCACCGTGCCGAGGCACGCCCCGGTCGGCGTGACCAGGATCTGCTTGCCATGGCGCACCGAGATGTTGCCGGTGCGGCCATGGGTGAGTCCGCGGTCGTACAGCGAGCGCGCCGCGGCGATGACGTGTTCACGGTGGACCCAGTCGGTGCTCATGAGCCGGACGCCATCGCGAGGAGGCCGGGTTCGCCGAAGTTGCCCGACTTGAGCAGCAGGGCGGGATGCCGCTCGTCCACCGGATGGATCCACGGCACGCCCGGTGCGGCCTCCGCCCCGATGACCCCGCCGCGGACGTCGAGTGCGGTGACGACCGCTCCCGAGGTCTCGCCGCCCGCCGCGACGAGCCGTCGCACACCGCGCCCGGCGAGACCGACGGCGATGATCCCGGTCGCCTTCTCCAGGATCTCGGCGGATCGTGCGACGCCGAGTTCTCGTTGTGTGCGCTGGAGATCCGCCGGGCTCGCCGACGAGTAGATCAACGGGCCACCGGCGTCCAAGGAGTCGTACCAGGCGAGCGCGCTCGCGGCGAGAGCGTCCGGATCCGGGGTACTCACCGGGTCGAGCCGGTAGGCGGGCCGGCCGAGCCGCAGCATGACGGCGATCTGTTCCAGTGTTCGCGCCGAGCAGCTGCCGGACAGCACGACGGCGGGACCGGACGGCGCGGGTGTCTCGGTCGCCAGGGGAGTGGTGGAAGTCCGCGCCGCGGCGAGTCCGGCCGCGAGACCGGCTGCGCCCGCGACGAGCGGTGAGTCCACCGCGACCCGGCCCAGCAGGCGCAGGTCGTCCTCGGTGAGCGCGTCGACGAGGACGTAACCGGTTTCGCCGTGGACGGCTTCGCGCAAAGCGGTTTCACCGCGCCGGACGACGTCGTGCGTGACGAGGGAAACCGGTGTGGTGGTCTGCGCCCGTAGCAGCCGCGGCAGATGCGAGTCCGTCATCGGGGTGGCGGGATGCTCGCGCATGGGCGATTCGGCCAGCAGGGTGTCGCCGACGAAGAGGTGGCCTTGGTACTGCGTGCGTCCGTGCCCGGGAGAGCTCGGCGTCATCAAGACGCTTCCAGGGGGCGAAGCCTGTGAGAGGGCGTCGAGAACAGGGCCGATGTTGCCGCGCGGTGTCGAGTCGAACGTGGAGCAGAACTTGAAGTAGATCTGCTCCGCGTTCCGGTCTCGTAGCCGTCGCAGGGCGTCCAAGGACAGCGAGACCGCGTCCGCGGCCGGGATCGCGCGGCTCTTGAGAGCGATCACGATCGCGTCGTGCGGCGGTGTCGCCTCGGTCTCGGGCGGGACACCGAAGAACAGCAGGGTGCGCAGTCCACCCCGGCGGAAGGCGACGGCGACGTCGGTCGCGCCGGTGAAGTCGTCGGCGATCGCGCCGAGAACGCCGGTCATTCGCCGATCACCGCCTTCAATCTGGCAGCCGCGCTGCGGGGTCCGGACACGACGGGTACGCCGAGTGCGGCCGACAGCTCATCGACGGCCGGGGCGAGCGAATACTGGGCGAGTAGGACTAGATCCCAGCCATCGGCTCGCTTCCGGCAGGTCTCGACGAGGTTGTCCGGCGCGAGCACTCCACCGATTTCGACGGTGGTCCCCTTCTTGTGCGCGGCTTGTTCGAAACGCGCCATCGAATCGCTCAGCGCGGGCGCCAGTGACGCGACGACGAGGATTCTGGAGTGCCCGCTGGACAGCGCGTCGTCGAAGGCGGCTTCGTCCGGGGCCAGCAGTGGCACCGGCACGTCGACCTGCTCGGTGACCGCGCCGTAGAGCGAACAGGTGAGCAGCACACCGTGCGCTCCGCCGTCGACCGCGTAGTCGATGAGGCGGCGCATCCGAGCGTCCAATGCGGGAGTGCGGCCCGCGTCGCCGACGTCCGCCAGGAGCCGGTCGTCGAGAATGTTCCAAGGCCGGGCCTGGGGGAATCCGGTCGCCAAGGCGTCGACGGCGGGCGGGATCGCGGCGGGCGTGGCGCTGATCAACGCGATGCGAGGGTTCATCGGACCTGCTCCTCGATCCAGTTCAAACCTGCTTCGGTGCTGGTGGCGGGCTTGTACTCGCAGCCGATCCAGCCCTCGTAACCTGCGGACCGCAAGGTGTCGAAGACGTCGTTCCAGGGGATGCGACCGGTACCGGGTTCGGCCCGGCCGGGTGAGTCGGCCAGCTGCACGTGCGCGGTCCGGGGCAGGAACTCCCGTAGAGCCGCGATGGCGTCCGGCTCGTCGATGGAGGCGTGATAGACGTCGAAGAGCAGGCTCACGTGCGGTTCGCCGATCGCGTCGACGACCGCGGCCGCGTGTTCCTGGTCGTCGAGGACGAAACCCGGGGCGTCCTGCTTGTTCTGTGCCTCCAGCAGCAGCCGGACGCCGGTACCGCGTGCCTGATCGGCGGCCCAGGCGATGTTCGCGACGTACTGGGCGAAGGCGCGGTCGCGGGAGACGCCGGCCGGGCGGATCCCGGCAGGGAGATGCAGGAAGGAGGCGCCGAGGACCGCGGCGTACTCCAGGCCGAGTTCCGCTCCCGCGCGGAACTCGGCCGCGCGACCGGGCAGGCACGCGTAACCGAGCCGTTCGGGGGAGCCGGGATCGCCGGTGGGGGAGTTGATGAGGATCTGGGTCAGGCCCGCGTCGGCGAGCCGCCGGAGGAGTGTGGCCGCGGGGTAGGGGTACGGCGAGGCGTATTCGACGGCGGTGAAGCCGGCCGCTGCGGCCGCGTCGAAGCGCTGCTCGAAGGGCAGTTCCGTGAACAGCCACTTGAGGTTGGCGTCGAGGCGGAGTCCGTTGTGGAGGATCATCGGCGTGCCACCGCCGTGTACCCGGGGTTGGCGAGGTTGCCGGGTGCCTGTCCCAGCAGGACGTCGATGACCTGTTGAGCGGCCATCATGCTGGAGCGGGACCGGGCTTGTTCCGTCGCGGCCCCGATGTGCGCGGTGACCACGACGTTGTCGAGACCGCGCAGCCTGTTGTCGAGTGGCATGGGCTCCTCCGTGAGCACGTCGAGAGCCGCACCCGCGAGCGCGCCGCTCTCCAGCGCGTCGGCGAGGGCTTCTTCGTCCACGACCTCGCCGCGTGCCGTGTTGATCAGGAAAGCCCCGGGTTTGACCTTCCGCAGGGCGGACGCGTCGATCAGGTGACGCGTGGTGTCGTCGAGGAAGATGTGCAGACTGAGGAAGTCGGCCTCGGCCAGGACCTCTTCGAACGTGCGGGCTTCGACGCCGGTCTCTGTCAGGAATTCTTCGTCCGGATGCGGGTCGTGAGCCACAACCCGCATGCCGAGCGGCAGTGCCAGTCGCGCGACGGTCTTGCCGATCGACCCCAGGCCGATCAGGCCGAGCACGGCGCCGTCGAGTTCGCGGCCGCTGCGCTGCTCCCAGCGGCCCGCCCGGACGCTCGCGATGTTCTGCGGGATCAGCCGGGCGCAGTTGAGCATGAGCGCCAGGACGTGCTCGGCGACCGATCGGCGGTTCGCGCCGGGGGTGTAGGTGACGGCCACGCCGCCGCGGGTCGCCGCGTCGAGGTCGATGTTGTCGTAGCCGGCTCCGCAGCGGCCGAACACCTTGAGCCGTGGCGCGGCCTCGATGACGTCGGCGGAGAAGGCGTCGGTACCGGCGACGATTCCGTCGACGTCGCGGACGAGGTCGGCCAGGGGAGTGCCGGTTGCCTCGCGCTGCGCTGGGGTGGTGAAGACGGTGTCGAACCCCGCGTCCGAGAGCAGCTTGTCGACCTCGCCGCCGGGCCGCAGATATGAGGTCGTCACGAGTACGCGCATGGTCATCCGGTTCGTTTCTCCTGTTCACGAGTGCCTGGATGCAAATACTATAGGATCTATGTCAATACTATAGCGATGCAAGATCAAGGCCTCGTGCCGCGCGGGATATCGTGACGCGACGAAGGAGGGACACATGGCTTCCCCGCGGAAGTCCGGACGGCAGCCGCTCGCCGACCGGATGTACGAGGTGCTACTGGGTCAGTTCACCGACGGTCGATGGTCCGCGGGCGAACCGGTCAACATCGGTGCGTTGTCACGCGAACTCGACGTCAGTCAGACCCCGCTCCGGGAGGCACTGGCGAGGCTGGAGCACACCGGGCTCGTCCGCCGCGAGGCGCTCAAGGGTTACCGGGTCGCCCCTCTGCTCACCGAGTTCGAGCTCGTCAAGCTGATGGACGCCCGGCTGGTCCTCGAACCCGCGCTCGCCTACGAAGCCGCCCGCCGGACGACGCCCGAGTTCCTCGCTGAGGTCCTGGAGAGCGTCGACGATCTCGCGCGCGCGGCCACCTCGCCTGCCACCGCGGCCTTCAGCGCCTACTGGACGATCGACGAACGCTTCCACCTGCTCATCGCCGCTCAGGCGGACAATCCGTTCCTGGAGAAGGCTTATCGGTCGCTCGGTGGCCAGGTGCAGCGGTTCCGGTTCTTCGCCAAGCTCGGCTCGGCCAGGGGAGCGCCCGGACTGGCGGCGGAGGAACACCGCGCCGTCTACGACGCTTTGGTGGCGGGGGAGGCCGATGAAGCGGCCGCGCGGATGCGAGAACACATCGAGAACGCGAAGCAGCGTGTCCTGGAGGACCGCAGATCGGTCGAGGCGACCGAAGTCCCCTCCGGTCGCTGACTAATCAAAGTGTATAACGCCCTATACTGCTCGGAACGGCTCAAAAACTGCTGTAGACCATCAGAATCAAAGACCAGCAAAGAAGACGCGGATGTCCTCGGCGAGCAGGTCCGGCACTTCCATCGCGGCGAAGTGGCCACCGCGTTCGAACTCCGACCAGTGCCTGATGTCGTAGAGCCGCTCGGCGAGCGGTCGCACCGACTGCGTGATGTCGTGCGGGAACACGGCCACGCCGAGCGGTACTCGGCAGGGTGTGTTTCCTCGCTGAGTGTCGTGGTGCAGTCGGCCGGAGGATGCCGCGGTGGCAGTCAGCCAGTACAGCGAGACGTCGGTGAGCATCCGGTCGTCGCCGACCGGCGAACGAGGATCCGTCCACTGTGCGAACCGTTCGGCGATCCAGGCCAGCTGGCCGACCGGTGAGTCGGTCAGCGCGTAGCCGATGGTCTGCGGAGTGGTGGCCTGCAATGCCTGGTACGGCGGGCGATTCGTCATCAGCCGCCGGACCTTGTCCAGCCTGGCTTCGTCCTCTTCGGACAGTTCGAGGCCGGCGTCCGGATCCGGCCTGGTCGGCAGGTAGTTCACGTGCACCCCGACGACCTGCTCCGGCGCCACCGCGCCGAGCGCCATCGAGATCCCCGAGCCGAAGTCGCCGCCCTGGGCCCCGTAACGCTCGTATCCGAGGCGGCGCATCAGTTCGGCCCAGGCTCGGGCGATCCGGTCGGTGCTCCAACCGCGTTCGTGGGTCGGGCCGGAGAAGCCGTAGCCCGGGATGGACGGGATCACCAGGTGGAAGTCGCGTGACAGCGGCTCGATCACGTCGAGGAATTCCAGGAACGAGCCGGGCCAGCCGTGGGTGAGGATCAGCGCGAGCGCGTCCGGGTTCGCGGACCGGATGTGGACGAAGTGGATGTCCTGGCCTTCGATCTCGGTCGTGAAGTGCGGAAGCTCGTTGAGTTCGGCTTCGTGGGCGCGCCAGTCGTAGCCGGTGCGCCAGTGTTCGGCCAGCTCTCTGAGTCTTGCCAGCGGGAAGCCGTAGTCCCAGCCGGCGTCGGCGACCTCGTTCGGCCAGCGGGTGCGGGAAAGCCGGTCGTTCAGGTCGTCGAGGTCCGGTTGGGGGATGTCGATGCGGAAGGGCTTGATCATGCGCCTGCGCTCCATTGATCGTTGGGCGACTAAACGTTTGTGCGCCCAACGGTACCGCAATCGTTCGGGCACCCAACGATTCGTTAGACTCGTCACATGGCGAACCCCTCGGAAGAGCCGCACGCCCGGTGGCAGGAGCTGCCCAGCTGGCTGCTCACCCAGACCGCGAACCACGCGCATCGCCTGGTGACCGACGGGTTCTCCGCCGTGGACGCCCGCGGCTATCACTTCCGGGTGCTGGCGACGTTGGACGAGTTCGGGCCCGCGAGTCAGGCCGCGCTGGGCCGTCGCAGCGGCATCCACGTCAGCGAGATGGTCGCGACGATCAACGAGCTCGCCGAGCGTGATCTGGTCGAGCGCGCCCCGGACCCGGCCGATCGGCGGCGCAACGTCATCACATTGACCTCCGCGGGCAAGAAGCAGCTGCGACGGCTGGAAAAGCAGCTGGCCGAGCGTCAGGACGAACTGCTGGCGCCGTTGTCGGCCGACGAGCGGAAGCGGTTCACCGAGCTGCTCACGAAGCTGCTGGACCACCACGACCGGCGGTCGTGAGTGAAAAGTGTCGTTAGAACGACCCAAAACACTCACGACCCGATCGAGGTGGGGTCACAAGCCCGGTTTGTGGCCTTTCCCACGTACTTCGGCCTGCGAATCTTCGAGATCGAACGGCGAAATGACTTCGTATTGTGGACACTCTGAGCGTGCTTCGTGAAGTCGACGACCTTGATCAGCCCGCCGTTCCCGAGACGGCGCCCCGGCAGGAGCGTCCGGCGCGTGTGTTCGAGAGAGTCCTCGACAGGCTCGCGCGGTCGCCCTACCCGCGGGCGATCTTGCTCTATCTCGTGATCCGCACGGCGAGTGTCCAGTTGCTCGATCTGCTGGCCGCCCGGCGTGGTGCGTCGCTGACCGATCGGCTGACCGCGTGGGACGGGCAGTGGTACCTGCGGCTGGCGGTACACGGGTACGCAGATCTGCCGGGGACGTTGGACGCGGCGAGGCAGCCGTATTCGGACGCGCCGATGGCGTTCTTCCCGCTGTATCCGAAGCTCGTCGGTGCGGTGATGTGGCTCGGGTTCGACGTGATCACCGCGGCGCTGGCGGTGTCGGTGCTGGGTGGTCTGGTGCTGGCGTGCGGGTTGATCCGGATCGGGCGGGCGGTGTCGCCGGATCGGGGTGATCGGACCGGGTTGCTGCTCGTGGCGTTGTGGGCCGGGGCGCCGATGGCGATCGTGTTCTCGATGGCCTACACGGAGGCGGTGTTCTGCGCGTTCGCGGTGTGGGCGCTGGTGGGTGTGCTGGAGCGGCGCTGGTTGCTGGCCGGGTTGTGCGCGTTCGGGGCTGGGTTGTCGCGGTCGACGGCGGTGGTGCTGGTCGCGGTGGTGGTCGTCGCGGCGTTGATCGCGGTCTTCCGGCGTTCCGAGAAGCGCTGGTGGGCGTTGGTGGCCGCGGTGATCGCGCCGTTGGGGGTGGCGGGGTACCTGGGGTTCGTCGCGTACCGCACCGGGAGCTTGACCGGGTGGCAGGACATCGAGTTGCGGGGTTGGAACACGGAGTTCGACTTCGGGGTGGAGACCGCGGACTCGGTGCTGACGCGGTTGGTCGGCGACGAGTCGGTGTTCAGCACGCTGACGGTGCTGTTGCTGCTGGGTGCGGTGGCGCTGGCCGTCGTGGCGGTGTTCGTCCGGGTGCCATGGCCGTTGACGCTGTACGGCGCCGGGGTGTTGTTGCTGGCGATCGGGACGCGGGGGCTGCCGGACGCGAAGATCCGGTTCATCCTGCCCGCTTTCCCGGTGCTGATCCCGATCGCGATCGGGTTGTCGAAGCGGCGGACGGTCACGGCGGTGGCGGCTGCGGCGGCGTGGGTGGTCCTGGGCGCATGGTTCTCGGCGCATGCCCTGACGGCGTGGCGGTACGCGATCTAGGCCGTGTCCTGTAAGTCTGTTCGATGAACATGACTTGCAGGACACGGCCTAGCTCGCTTGCCGATTGCGGTGGTCGGCGACGTGGACCCTGGTGGCGCAGCGGGTGGAGCAGAACCGGCGGCGTCCGTTGCGGGAGATGTCGACGTAGACCGTTTCGCAGCCTTCGCGTGAGCAGACGCCGAAGCGGTCTGGTGCGTCGCAGACGAGGTGTGCGAGTCCGCCGGCGGTGTAGGCCCGGACCCGGGGGACGGTGCCGGCGTGGGCGTCCACGTAGTGCAGGTGGGGTGCTTTGCCGTCGTGGGTGGAGATGTAGGGCTTGGACGCGGAGTCGTGAAGCAGGGCGTTGACGAGGTCGACGCGTGCGGCGGGGTCCGCTTCGAAGACGTGCCTGAGTCTGGTGGTCCAGGCGTTGATCTCGGTCGCTTCGTCGTCCTCCACGGCGGCGACGGTCATGCGGTCTTTGAAGATCGAGGTCAGGGTGGCGGGGGCGGCGGTGTCGCCGTGGTTGATCAGTTCGGCGGCGATCTGTGCCGCCGCCCCGCCGTAAGGGTTGAAGTGCATTGACCCATTACAGCACGATCGGGTCATGGAATCGAATCTGTGCCCGCGGTGCGGTTGGCCGCTGGCGGAACTGCCCGGAAGCGTGTCGAAGTCCCAGCGGGTCTCCGGCGGGAGGCTGGAGTACGTCCGGTGCCTGTGCGGGAGCTGGCTCGCGCGCGTGGACGGTGTCGTGATCGGGGCGACCAAGTCCCAGCTGGGACTTGGTCGCCTCTGACGACGGTGCGCTACCTCGGTGCCTGGAAGCCGCCGATCCGCTGCTCGAGCAGTTCGGCGAGTCGCAGCGGGGTGCGGTCCTCGAACATCGGGCCGATCAGCTGCACGCCCACCGGTAAGCCCTCGGCGGACCGGCCCGTCGGGACGGCGGTGGCGGGCAGGCCGGGCATGGTGGCCAGACCGGCCCAGACGAGCTGTTCGAAGAAGGGATACTCGGCGCCGTCGATGTCGATCCGGCGTTGCAGCAGGTCGGGGTCGTGGTCGTGCGGGAACGCGGGAGTCGGCGTGATCGGGCACACCACCGCGTCGAATTCGGCGAAGAACCGTCGCCAGCCGTGGCGGTGGAGTTCGCGCCGGTTGTTCACTTCGAGCCAGTCGCGGTGGCTGAACACCATCCCCCGCAGTCGCGCCGCGTCGAGGCTCTGGTCGTCCGCGCTCAGCCCGGCGGCTTGGATCCGGAGCTGCTCGTACTCTTCGACGGGGAAACGCGCGACGGATCCGGAGAACAGCAGCAGCGTGTAGAGCGTCGCGGCTTCGGCCAGGTCCGGCAGCAGCGGACTGTGCCGTTCGACGCGGGCGCCGCCGTCGGCGAGCGCGTCGGCCACGCGGTTCACCCCCGCCCGCACGGCGGACCCGGTCGGCAGGAACGGATGCTCGTCGAGGACGAGGACCCGGAAGTCTTCCAGCCGCTGGTGGCGTGCGGGCGGAAGGGCCACGTCATAGGCCAGGCCGTACGTCAGCGGGTCCGGCCCGGCCATGACGTCGAGCAGGAGCGAGAGGTCGCGGGCGGTGCGCGCCATCGGCCCGGCGACGGCGAGGTCGAGTTCGATCGGCCATGCCGGGGCGTCCGGCGGGACCATCCCGCGCGTCGCGGCCAGCCCGACGGTCGGCTTGTGCGCGTAGACGCCGCAGAAGTGGGCGGGGGTGCGCAGCGAGCCGGCGAGGTCGGTGCCGATGGACAAGGCGCCGAACCCGGCCGCCAGGGCCGCCGCCGACCCGCCGGAGGACCCGCCGGCCGTGCGCTCGTGGTCCCACGGGTTGTTGGTGGTGCCGTAAAGCTCGTTGAAGCTTTGGAGGTCTTGCAGTCCCAAAGGGACGTTGGTCTTACCGAGCACCACCGCTCCGGCGGCACGAAGCCGCGCCACCTGCACGGCGTCCTCGGCGGGCAGGTGATCCCGGTACGCCGGCATGCCCCAGGTCGTCGGGAGCCCGGCGATGTCGTAGCACTCCTTGACCGTCACCGGGACACCGAGCAGCGGCCTGTCCTCGCCGCGGGCGCGGGCCTGGTCGGCGTCGCGCGCCGCGGCCCGCGCCCGGTCGAAGTCCGGTACGCAGATCGCGTTGATCGCCTTGTCGTCCCGCTCGATCCGGTCGATCGCCTCGTCGGTCAGCTCCACCGATGTCACTTCGCCTGCCTGCAAAGCGGCCGTGAGTTCTTCCGCGGTGGGGAAATTCAACTCCATGAATCGACCGTATAGACCCTTGCGGGTAGTCATAAAATGCTGATTCGCGCAACGGATTACGGAATGCCGGAGTGAAGTCCGTCAGGTGTAGTAGCCGGCCACCGGGACGCGGGCCTCGTCGTACAACGCGGGTCCTTCCAGTCGCACGCCGGGTCCGGTCGCGGGCGGTTTGAGGGCGTTGACCTGTTCGCCGGAAAGGGCGAACACGACCCGGCCGAGGCCGGAGCGTTCGATGGCGCCCTGGCACATCCCGCACGGCTGGCAGCTGGTGTACATCGTCGTCTCCGCCGCGGCGGCGGGCTCCAGTTCGCGCGCGGCCCACACGGCGAGCTTCAGCTCCGGGTGCAGGCTGATGTCCGATTGCGACACCGTGGTGTTGTGGTCCTCGGCCAGCACCGTGCCGTCCGGGCCGACGAGCAGCGAGCCGAACGGCGGGTCGCCGTCGGCGCGGGACTTCGCGGCGAGCTCGATGGCGCGGCGGAGGAACTTCTCGTCTTCTTCGGTCATGTTCAGTCCTGTTCGGTTCGGTATCGGCCCAGTTCCCAGTGGGCCGCCACGGTCGCCAAAGCCTGCCATGCGGACTCCGGGCGCAGGGTCTCTTCGGGATCACCGGAGAACGGATCGAGCACGACCGTCTCGGCGCCGAGGTGGCGGAGCCGGTCGAGGTCGTCGACGATCTGCTCGATCGTGCCCTCTCCGGCGAGGCGATCGGGTCCGGTGATCGGTTTCGCGGTGATGTTCAGCAGGATCCGCGGGGTGAAGGCGGGGACGGGCCGATCGTGGGCGTCGGCGATGGTCTTGACCCTGGTGAGCGCTTCGGTGAGCCAGGGGAGGGTGGTCCGCAGCGGGTGCCAGGCGTCGCCGACCCGGACGGCGCGGCGGATCCCGGCGTCGCTGTTGCCGCCGACCCAGATCGGGATGTCGCCGGCGCGGTAGTCGGCGTCGTCCGACCATGCCTTCCGGACGGCGTCGAGGTGGTCGTCGGTCAGCCGTCCGCGTTTCTCGAACGGGACACCGAGCGCTTCGAACTCCTGGCGGGCCCAGCCGGACGCGACGCCGAGCACGAGCCGTCCGCCGCTGAGCTGGCTGAGGTTCGCGGCCATGCGGGCGATCAGCAGGGGATGCCGGTACGGGACGATGAGCACGGTGGTGCCCAGCCGGATCCGGCTCGTCACACCGGCGAGCCACGACAAGGTGGTGAACGGTTCGTAGAACGGCGCCGGGTACTGCTCGGCGACGTCGGGGGTGATGGCGACGTGGTCGGACACCATGAGCAGGTCGTAGCCGAGGCCTTCGACCGTGGTGGCCCAGCCGCGGAGGATCCCGGGGTCGGTCCCCGGTCCGAAATTCGGGACGTTGACACCTATTCGCACAGGTCAAGGCTATCGACGCAGCCCAAAACCGGGAAGGGATCTTTCCCGGCATAACGGCCTTCGCGCCGTGGATCTGCCGGTAATCTGGGCTGATGGCCGAGACTCTCGACGCGACGGACTGGGCGATCCTGGTGGAGCTCCAGAAGGACGGGCGGCTTCCGCTCACCGAGCTGGGCAAGCGGGTGAGCCTGAGCGCGTCGGCGACGACGGAACGGGTCAAGCGGCTGGAGTCGGCCGGGGTGATCACCGGTTACCGCGCCGAGGTCGATCTGGAGAAGGCCGGGTATGTGGTGCTCGCGGTGGTGCGGCTGAAGTACCCGGGCAGTAAGCACGCGCCGTTGCACAAGCTCCTGTCGGAGCGGACCGAGATCCTCGAATGCCTCCGGACGACCGGAGACGACTGCTATTCGCTGAAGATCGCGGCGCCGTCGATGGGGCGGCTGGAGGAGATCGTCAACGAGCTGGCGCTGTTCGGGAGCACGAACACCAACATCGTCTACAACCAGACGCTGCCCTACCGGGGGCCGCAGGGCCCGTGACCGGTGCGGTCACGGGCCCGTTCGGTCAGCCTCGGCTCGCCGTCTCCCAGATGCCGGTGACGTTGCCTTCGGGATCCTTGAAGTAGGCGGAGAAGCCCATGTCGCCGACCGCGGTCCGGCCGACGAGGATCGAACCGCCCTGTTTCTCGATGACCGAGAGCGTGTCGTCGATGCTGTCGACCTCGACGACGATCACCGGGCCGGACGCGGCGCTGAACTTCTTGTCCAGCATCCCGCCGTTGATGAAGCCCGGCTCCGCGGGCATCCCGGTGTCGGCGGTCGGCCCCGAGGCGACCATCGTGTAGTCCATCCCCGGCGGGATGTCGGTCTTCCAGCCGAAGACTTCACGGTAGAACTCGCGTGCGCGCTCGCCGTCCTCGAAGGGGATCTCGAAGTGCACGACTCGTCCGGTCATCGTCATCAGCTCCTGTCGTGGCAACGGGTTCGGAACGCCACCAGCCAATAGCCGGTGGCCCCGGCGCACTAGAGGACTTGGCCCTCTCCGAACCACCGGCGCAGCGCGCCCAGGAGTTCCTGCCGGTCTTCGCCCGCCCACGCGACGTGACCGTCCGGTCGCAGCAGCACTGACGGCACGTCCAGGTTTTCGCCGGCGTCGACGACGTGGTCGACGCGATCCGCCCACTCCCGCACGGAAAGCCCGCCGGTCCGGTCGAGCAGCAGGCCGCGGCCGTCGCGCATCAACCCGTAGAGGTGCCCCTGCTCGAGTTCGAGGTCCCGCATGCGGCGGCCGAGCAGTTCGTGCCCTTCGCCGAAGTCGTAGCGGATCCCGGTCGCGGTGATCTTCTCGGTCAGATAGCGGCTCACGTCCTCGAACTCCATCAGCTCCGCCAGCAGTCGCCGGACCGCCTGGGAGCCCGGGTCCAGTGACATGAGCTGCATCTGTGCGCGGGTGTTGTCCAGGACCGCGGCGGCCACCGGGTGCCGTTCGGTCTGGTAGGTGTCGAGCAGGTCCTCCGGGGCCCAGCCGTGCACGGCGGCGGCCAGTTTCCAGCCCAGGTTGAAGGCGTCCTGGACGCCGAGGTTGAGTCCTTGCCCGCCGACGGGCGGGTGGATGTGTGCCGCGTCGCCCGCCAGGAACGCGCGGCCGACGCGGTACTGCTCGGCCAGCCGGGTGGCGTCGCCGAAGCGGGAGAGCCAGCGCGGCGAGTGCACGCCGAAGTCGCTTCCGGCGATGGCCTTGAGCTGGCGTTTGATCTCGTCGAAGGACGGCGGGATCCGGGGGTCTTCGGCCAGTCCTTCGGCGGGCACGCCGACCCGGTAGACCCCGTCGCCGATCGGGGAGAGGCCGAACCTCAGTTGGGTCTTGCGGACCTCGGTCATCACGGCGAGCACTGTCTCCCAGTCCTTGGTCAGCTCCATCTCACCGAGCAGTGTCTCGGCGGTGGCGGGCTCGCCGGGGAAGTCGATCCCGAGGAGTTTGCGCACCGTGCTGCGGCCGCCGTCGCAGCCGACGAGGTAGCGCGAACGCAGCTTCGTCCCGTCGGCCAGTTCGACGTCCACCCCGTCGTCGTCCTGGCTCAGGCCGGTCACTTCGCTGCCGCGCCGGATCTCGACACCCACTTCGTCGGCGTGCTCGATCAGCAGGCGATCGGTCACGGTCTGGGGGATGCCGAGGATGTAGGCGTGGGCGCTGTCCAGCGACGGCGGCGGTTTGATGATGCCCGCGAAGGATCCGCCCACCGGGTATTTCGTTCCGTGTTCGAGGAAGCGCTCCAGCAGCCCTCGCTGGTCCATCACTTCGATGCTGCGCGCGTGCAGGCCCATGGAGCGCACGACCTTGGACTGCTCCAGGTCCTTCTCCAGGACGACCACGCGGATGCCGTGCAGCCGCAGTTCGGCGCCCAGCATCATGCCGGTCGGTCCGCCACCGGCGATGATCACGTCGATCAAGAGTTCCCCCGTGTGTCGAGCTCGTGTTTCACGGCGGGAGATTCTGCGGCACGACCGGGGTCTTGCCGCAAGCCCCCAGGTGCGTTATACGTTAGAAGTGGCAGGGAGAGCTGATCTCTCTGCCTTCGTCATTTCAGTCCGCAGTGGACGGACAAACCCCCGTTGGAAGCAAAAGTGGCGTGTTCATTCGCTCGCCCGCTCGCCTGCACGCCGACCTCGGGTGTTGCGAAAGCCACTTCCGCAACGTTGAAGGTTGCGAACGTGGCTTTCGCAACGCTTCAAGGACTCCGCCGCCGCCCACGAGGACGGACGACCCGGGGTGAAAGGGACCTTCCTCTCACGGACCTGGCACCCGACAGGACACCTTTGCCCTTTCTGCTCAATAGAAACAAACGCGTTCGATGTGACCTGCGTCGAACATGTTCGCTACGAACGTGTTCTTAACGAACATGTTCGTTAAGCTGGGAGCATGGCACCAGATAAGAGCCGCCGGGAACGACCGGCCAAGCCCGCGCTGACCCGTGACGGCATCGTCGCCGCCGCGGTCGGGATCCTGCGCGAGGAAGGCCTGCGGAAGGTCACGATGCGCCGCCTGGCGCAGGAACTCGACACCGGCGCTGCCTCGCTCTACGTCTACGTCCGCAACACCGCCGAGCTGCACGCCGCGATTCTGGACGAACTCCTCGGCACGATCCCCACGCCGTCACCCGACGGAAGCTGGCGTGACCGGCTCGAACGGCTGCTCACGGCCTACACCACGATGCTGCTGGAGTACCCCGGTCTCGCCCTGTCCGCGCTCGTGGCCCGCCCGAGCGGCGAGAACTACCTCGCACTGTGCGAAAACCTGCTCACCCTGCTCGTCGAAGGCGACGTGTCACCCGAACAGCGTGCGTGGGGGATCGACATCCTCCTGCAATACGCGACGGCGACCGCGGCCGAACACGCCGACGAGGACTCACCGGAGGACTGGGACGCGCTGGCCCGCGCACTGCGCGACGCCGACGAGGCGACCCACCCGCAGATCGCCGCCCACGCGGCCGACCTGCTCACCGGACGACCCGCGCAGCGGATGTCGTGGGGATTGCAGGTGCTGATCACCGGCATCGCCGACACCGCCGTACCACCCGAAAGGAATCGGACATGACCACACATCACCCCATCGCGATCATCGGCGCCGGCCTCAGCGGACTCACCCTGGCCCGCGTCCTGCACGTCAACGGCGTCGAAGCCGCTGTGTTCGACCTCGACGCCTCACCGTCCGCGCGGACTCAAGGCGGAATGCTCGACATCCACGAGGATTCCGGCCAGGAAGCACTCCGGGCCGCCGGTCTCCACGACGAGTTCCGAGCGCTCGTGCACCCCGGCGGCGAGGCCATGCGCATCCTCGACCAGCACGCCGTCGTGCACTTCGAAGAAGCTGACGACGGCGACGGAGGCCGTCCCGAAGTCGCCCGAGGCGATCTGAGAGACCTCTTGCTCGGCTCGCTGCCCGAGGGCACCGCGCGCTGGGGCGCCAAGGTCACCGGCACGCGCCCGCTCGGCGGCGGCAGGCACGAGGTCACCCTGGCCGACGGCACGGCGTTCACCACAGACCTGCTGATAGGCGCCGACGGCGCGTGGTCCAAGGTCCGGCCCCTGGTCTCCGACGCCCGACCGGCCTACGAGGGGATCTCCTTCGTGGAAGTGCACCTCCACGACGCCGAGAAACGTCACTCAGCGAGCGCCGCGCTCATCGGTGGTGGCATGTTCTTCGCACTCGGTGCGGCCAAAGGCTTCCTGGCCCACCACGACATCACCGGCAGCCTCCACGTCTACATCGCGCTGCAGACCGCCGAGGACTGGATCTCCACCATCGACTTCAGCGACACCGCCGCCGCCAAAACCGCCGTGCTGCGCCATTTCGACGGCTGGGACGCGGGCCTGCGCGCGTTGATCACCGACGCGGACAGCGAACTGATCCCGCGGCCGATCCACGCGCTGCCGGTCGGTCACCGCTGGGACCGGGTCCCCGGCGTCACCCTGCTCGGGGACGCCGCCCACCTGATGTCGCCGTTCGCCGGAGAGGGCGCCAATCTCGCGATGCTCGACGGCGCCGAACTCGGCCTGGCCCTCGCCGCCCATCCCGGCGACGTCGAAGCCGCACTGGGTGCGTACGAGCAGGCGTTGTTCCCGCGCAGTGAAGCCTCGGCGGCCGAATCCGCCGACAATCTCGCCCTTTGCTTCGCCGAAGACGCCCCGAAAGGGCTCCTGGACCGCTTCGCGTCCTACCGCTGAGCCGCTCCGGCCGGCTGCGAGCGCTTGGCGTAGGCGCGGGCGGCGCGAGCACGGTCACCGCAGCGCACCGAGCACCACTGACGTCGCCCGTTGCGCAGGAAGAACCGGGTGCACGGCGGCGATCCACAGGCGGCGATCCGCTCCGCGTCCGGCCCGGTCAGCAGGTCCGCGGCGTTCGCGGCCAGCGTCGCCAGCGCGTGTTCGACGATCTGGGTGATCGGATGCGACGCGGTCCGGTGCAGCCCTCGAACCGGGTCCCAGCGCAGAAGTTCCGCGGTGGGCGCCTTGCTCAGCGCTTCGTTGACGGCGTTGAGAGCGCTTTGCGGAGCCGGATCCGAACACGACCTCGACGCGAGCAGCACCCGCACCTGCTCCCGTAGTGACCGCACCAGCCCCGCGCACATCTCCTGCAGGCCGGCGTCGACCGGGGTGAGCCCCTGGGCGACGAGCCAGTCCGTCGCGGCGGCCGGGGTGCCGAGAAGATCGGTGAACTGGCCGCCCGGCAATGCGATCGTGGTGTTGGCGAGCGCCAGCGCGACGTACTCCCCGGCACCCGGCGCGGGCGGCAGGGCAGTGGCGTCGAGATCGGTGTCGTCCACGAACTCATGGTAGAGCCTCACGGAAACTCTTGCACTCTTCCGTGAGAACTGGCTAACGTTGCTCACGGAAGAACCAGAACCTATCCGTGAGGTGAACGATGACCAAGATCAGTGACCAGCTCTCCGTCCAGGTCTTCGGCGGGCCGACCGCGCTGCTCGACTACGGCGGCCTGCGGCTCCTGACCGACCCGACCTTCGACGAGCCCGGCCACTACGCCCGCCCCGATGGCAGACCGGGCCTGACCAAGACGGCCCCGGCCTCGATCGCACCCGCGGACCTCGGCCACGTCGACGCCGTCCTGCTGTCCCACGACGAGCACCCCGACAACCTCGACCACTCCGGCCGGAAACTGCTGGCCGACGTACCGCTGACCCTCACCACGCCCAGCGGCGCGGGCCGACTGGGAGGCACCGCGAAAGGGCTGGCGACCTGGGAATCGGTCGAACTGACCCGGCCGGACGGGGGAGCGGTCACCGTGACCGCCGCACCCGCGCTCCACGGACCCGAAGGCGCGGAGAAGATCAGCGGCGAGGTCGCCGGCTTCGTGCTCACCGGCCAGGGCCTGCCGACGGTCTACGTCAGCGGCGACAACGCCTCGCTCGACGCCGTCCGTCAGGTCGCCGACAAGTTCGGTCCGGTCGACACCGCCGTGCTCTTCGCCGGCGCCCCACGGCTGAAGCCGCTCTTCGACGGGGCCTTGCTCGTCCTCGACAGCGCCCTCGCCGCGGAGGCGACGCGGATCCTCGGCGCCCGCACGGTCGTCCCCGTGCACATGGACAGCTGGGAGCACTTCACCGAAGGCCGCGACGACATCGTCGCCGCGTTCACCGACGCCGGTCTGGCCGACAGGTTGCGGCTCGGCTGACCCGCGTCAACCGGCTCACGGGCGCCGGGTTGCGCGCACGACGACATCCTCCAAGGGAACCTGCCGGTCACCGTGGATCCGGCGGCACTCCTCGGCCGTGACGATCTCCCAGGCCGTCTCGTCCAGCCGTGCGGCGACGGCCGCGGCGGTGACCGACGCTTCGGCGGGGGAATGGTGACCGTGGCCGTGGGTGTGGAGGTGCCCGACGATCAGCAGCGTGCCGCCGGGCGCCACCCAGCCCGCGATCCGGTCGTAGAACTCAAGCTGAGGCATCGCCGGATGTGCGTAATGGGTCGTGACCAGGTCGAATCTCGTCTCCGGTGCCCAGTTGCCGAGGTCCGCCTCGACCCAGCGCACATGCTCGGATCCCGCACGCTCGGCGGCACGGGCCAGCACCGCGGACGAGATGTCGGCCGCGGTCACCTGCCACCCCTGGGAGGCGAGCCAGGTGGCCTCCGCGCCCTCGCCACAGCCCGCGTCCAGCGCCGTGCCCGGCTTCAGCTCACCGAGCTCGCGGGCGAGATACGGATTCGGCGGGCTTCCGGCACCGCTCAGGCGCCAGTGCTCC
The DNA here is from genome assembly GCF_001995215.1 of Amycolatopsis azurea DSM 43854. Taxonomy (GTDB): domain Bacteria; phylum Actinomycetota; class Actinomycetes; order Mycobacteriales; family Pseudonocardiaceae; genus Amycolatopsis; species Amycolatopsis azurea. The sequence goes on along the minus strand of NZ_MUXN01000024.1, from coordinate 333,226 downwards.
TCCCAGTACTCTTTGTCGAACCCGTGCGTCATCGATCGTTCCTCTCCGCTCGTCTCCGCCGATCATGGCCAGCACGAGGACGAAGTGGCAAAGTTTGTTGCCGAATGGCAAATTGGAAGCGTGGACGAGGCACTGGGCCGCACGCTCGACGCCGTCGGGCCGAGGTTGAAGCAGCTGCGGCTGCGCCAGGACATCACCCTGGCCGACCTCGCCGCGGAGACGGGCATCTCCACCAGCACTTTGTCCCGGCTCGAGGCGGGTCTCCGGCGTCCCACCCTGGAGCAACTCCTGCCACTCGCCCGCGCCCACGGCCTCACCCTCGACGAACTCGTCGACGCGCCACCGACCGGCAACCCCCGGATCAACCTGCGCCCCATCGCCTGCGCGGACGGATCGACCATCCTGCCGCTGACCCGCAGACCCGGCGGCATCCAGGCCTACAAATTCGTCCTCCCGCGTGGAGACGACAACACCGAGCCGGACCTGCGCACCCACGAGGGACACGACTGGGTCTACGTTCTCAACGGCACCCTGCGGCTGGTCCTCGGAGACCACGACCTCATCCTCGAACCCGGCGAAGCAGCGGAATTCGACACCCGGACACCGCACTGGTTCGGTGCCACCGGCGCCGGTCCCGTCGAGTACCTGAGCCTCATCGGACGGCAAGGCGAACGAGCGCACGTCCGCGCCGCGCCGAAGACCCCGCCGTCCCCGTAGAGAGAAAGGAAAAGCGTCATTCCCACCATCACGCCGAGCATTCCCACCCCGGACGGCCAGGCCGACGCCTTCGCCGCCTTCCCCGACGGCGGCGGCGAGCATCCCGGCGTCCTCCTCTACCCGGACGCCTTCGGACCACGCCCCGTCCTCTGGGACATGGCCCGCGAACTGGCCGGGCACGGGTACTACGTCCTCGTCCCCAACATCTTCTACCGGCACCGCTCGGCACCGGTGTTCGACCTTCCCGAGCACATCACCGCCGAAAACCGGTCCACGCTCTTCGGCCAGATCATGCCGCTCATCAAGGAACACACCACCGAACGCGCCCTGAGCGACGCCGAGGCCTACCTCGGCTTCCTCACCGCGCAGCCCGAGGTCAGGTCCGGACCGGTCGCCGCGATCGGCTACTGCATGGGCGCCGTCCTCGCGATGCGCACCGCGACCGCCCACCCCGACCGGATCGCCGCCGTCGCCGGATTCCACCCTGGCGCCCTGGTCACCGAAGAACCCGACAGCCCGCACCGCCAGATCCCGGCCCTCACCGCGAAAGTCCACCTCGGCCTCGCCGAGGGCGACATGACACCCGAAGCCATCACCGAGATCAGTCAGGCCTTCGACGCCGCCGGGGTCAGCTACACCTGCGAGATCTACCCCGGCACCGTCCACGGCTACACCATGGCCGACACCGACGCCTTCGACGCCGCCGGATCACAGCGCCACTGGGAGCGGCTTCTCGCCCTCCTCGACAACGGTCGTGAGTGGTAAGGACATAGGTGGTCGCGAGTGACGGTTCGGGTTCTTTGACAGCTGAGGGCGCGGAGCGTCGCTCAGGATGAAGGGTGTGTGGAAATGGGGGCGTTCAGCGTCCCTATATCCACACACCCCTTCGCGACCGGGCCGGTCACGCGGGACTGTGTGGATTTCTGGTCATCCAACGCCCCAAAATCCACACAGTCGGCGCCAAAGGGCCCGGCGTCGCGCAGATTCGCCAACCCGGCCACATCTGCTTTTGCCTCACTGGCCACAGATGACGCACCAGCCCCACCGGTCACAAGCGCGGTCCTCGCAACCTTGATCGTTGTGAAAGCCACTTTCACAACTCCTCCAGCGACACCGCTCCCGAGCCGTGGCTACAGCCGTTCCACCCACACGGTGCGGAACCTCGGGTTGTCCCCGGGATCACCGTGATCCTGCAAGCGGATCGGGGCCGGCGCCGGCTCCTCAGGACGCCCGGCCCCGGTCTTGCCGTCGATCGCGACGTCGTCGTGCACCAGTTTCCCGTTCCACCACAGACTCACCCGCGCGTCGGCGATCTTGACACCGGCGCTGTCGTAGCGTGCCTCGCGGAACCCGATGTCGTAGGTCTGCCACGTGCCCGGCGCGGTCGCGGCGTTCACGTCCGGCGCCTTCTTCGTGTAGATCGCGCCGGCGTCGTTCGTCTTCGGTGGCGTGACACCGAAAGACTCCAGCACCTGGATCTCGTAGCGCTCCTGGAGGTAGACCCCGCTGTTGCCGCGGGCCTGCCCGGTCTGCTCCGGCGGATAGTTCGGCTGATACCACTCGGCGTGCATCCGGAAGTCGCCGAACGTCTCCTTCGTCCGGATGTCACCGCCCGCCGATTCCATCGAGCCGCCGGACACCGGCCAGGTCGCCGGGCCGCCGCTCGCCGACTCCCACGCGTCGAGGTTCTTGCCGTCGAACAGCATCGTCCGTTTGGCCGGGGTGACCGTGAGCTTGTCGAGGTTCACGTGCCCGGTGTCCTGTGCCTCGTAGACGAACGCGATCGAGTTCGCCCCGGGCCGCAGCTCCGCGGACTCGACATGGGTCGCCCACTGGTTCCACGCTCCGGTGCTCGCGAGCCAGATCTGCTTCTGCTTCTTGCCGTTGACGTACAAGCTCATCGACTTGCTCACCGGATCCGGGCTCGGGTTCGGCCCGTTCGCGTACCGCAGGGCCAGATCGTGGCGCCCGCCCTTGGCGACATCCACCGCGAATGTGGTGCTCGAACCCGGCTCCCAGTTGCGATCGACGAACCCGGCACCGGAGAAGCCGGAGTGATCGGTGTTCCAGCCCGTGCCGCCGGCCAGCTGGGCCGACTCCGCTTCGTATTCGGGCGGCGGAACCGAGCCGTCCGGCAGCTTGTTCATCGTGTACCACGCCTCGGTGCTCCACAGCTCCGCGCCGGATTCCGCGGCGAAGGGACGAGGGGAGCGGAGGTGCACCACGCGGCCGGGCTTGAGACCGTCCACCTTCAGCGTCACCTTCTTGCGATCCCCGGACAATGCCGCCGAGGAAACCTTCAAGGTCTCCTCGTCCACCTTCGGACCGCCGTACTGCGGCGTCGCCACGTACCGCCACTGGGCCGCCTTGTACTTCGAGGCCAGGTCGAGCGCGGTCTTCTCCGGCAACGGCTGGGTGTACTCGATCTCGAACCCGCCGCGGATCGCGTGCACGGACCGCAAGTCGAACGCGTCGGTGCCGGTGAGCGACAGCTTTTGCAGGCCGTACTTGAGTTTGCCCTCCTGGCCCCAGTTGCCCTGCCAGCCGATGCCCCCGGTGTAGATCGCGCCGTCCGGACCGAGACTGATCCGGCTGACGCCCGATTCCAGTCCCTGCGTCATCCTGAACACCGCACCCTGGTACTCGCCGCCGACCTTCTCCAGAGACGCGCGCTGCAGACCGCCGTAGGTCACGTCACCGAAGATCATCTGCCCGGCGAACACCCCGTTGGGCAGGATCAGGGGATTGCTCGGCGAGTTGGAGATCTCCCCGTGCGGCATCCACAGCACCGGCTCCGTCACCGGCCGGTCGTCGAACGGGCCGTCGGGATTGGTGTGGTGGTTGAAGAAACGGCCCGGTTTGATCCGCACCAGCTTCGACGTCGGCACGTACGAGCCTTGGTTGTCGGTGACGAAGACGTCGCCTTCGGGGCCCCAGCCGAGGCCGTTCGGCGTCCGCAGCCCACCGGCCACAGAGGACACCTTCCCCGTCGCCTTCTCGATCTTGAGCGCGGATCCCCGATTCGGCACGGGCTGCGGATCCGCGGTCGCGCCACCGGGGATCATCGCGATACCCGTCGTGACGTAGAAGAACCCGTCGCGGTAGAGGAGACCGAACGCGAACTCGTGATAGTTGCCGCCGAACGGCCAGGTCGCGATCCTGCGTTTCTCGTCGGCGACCTCGTCACCGGTGGTGTCGACGAGCGCGGTCAGCTGATGCTTCTCCGACACGTAGACGATGCCGTCGACGTACTTGAGCCCCATCGGCTCCCGGAGATCCCCGGCGATCTTCTTCATGGTCACCCGGGACGGATCGGTCGCGCCGGTGACCCCGTCGAGCAGATAGACCTCACCGAGCACGGTCTCGCGGCCGCCTCCCCAGGTGGAGATCGCCAGCCTGCCGTCGGGTAACCAGTCCATCCCGGTCACCTGCGGCTCGAAACCCTTGGGACGCAGGTCCGTCAGCGTGTAGTTCGGATGGACCGCGTTCAGCGGCAAGCCGTCGCCGGGTGACTCGTCGACCCCCTCGCACAGCTTGCGACCGGGGGAGGTGACCCGGGTGACGTCGGCGTCGGTGCTCAGCGCCGAGGTCGGCACGAGGCTGAAACCGCTCGCGCCCGGCGGTTTCCATTCGAGTTTGAGCCGCTGGTCGTAGTCCGCGTCGAAATGGTCGATGCGCAGGGGCTGATCGCCGGCGCCGAGCTGGATCGAACCGTCCTTCGGCGTCGCACCGTGCTTGCCGCCGTGGTCGATGACCTGGGTGCCGCCGATCAGCAACCGGGCGCCGTCGTCGCTGGTGAGCTGGAAATCGTAGGTGCCCGCGGTGCCGGTCTTGAGGTAGCCGGTCACCTCGGTGACGAACCGGTCGGCGAACCCGAACTGTTCGGGCGTGGACCAGTCGATCGTCGGCATGAGCTTGTCGACGTTGGGTGTCTGGCTGGGTTTGAGGGTGCAGTACTTGTCCAGCGGGACCTGGATGTCGAACACCCGCATCGTGACACCCGGTTCCTGCGGTGGGATGTCGGGCTGCGCCGGGTTGTCGAGCTGCGTGATGGCCGGGGCGGGAAACCCGACGGCCAGGACCACGGTGAGCAGGGCGACGGGCAGCCGCATAGGGGCTCCTCCTCGGCAGGCGCGGTTCCTGGCTCCGCTGCGCAACAACCACGTCACGCCAAGCTAGCGAGAACTTTTGCACGAAGTCAACGAAAGATGGTTGGGATTTTGCGAAAGTGTTCGATCTTGTGGAATTGAGCAAGTCGCCACCGACAACGAAAGTTGTCTTGACAGTTGAAGTATTCGGGGGGAAAGTGGTCGCGGACAGGCCGGCAAGGAATGGGAAGGCACCCGATGAGAAAGCTGATCCTGGGTTTCTACGTCTCGCTCGACGGCAAGAGCGCGGACGGGGACAACGGCATCCGGGACGTCATGATGAGCATCGACGACCCCGAACAGGAGGAGTACTTCGTCAGTCAGCTGTGGGACGCGGGGGCCTTCCTCATGGGCCGCAACACCTATGAGGCCATGGCCGAATACTGGCCCGGCTCCGAGCACCCGTCCGCCAAGGCCATGAACGAGATCCCCAAGGTCGTGTTCTCCCGCACCCTGAAATCCGCCGACTGGCCCGAGACCCGGATCGCCGACGGTGACACGGCGGAGGAGATCGCCAGACTCAAGGCCGAACCCGGCAAGGACCTCGTCGCCGCCGGCGGTACCGAGTTCCTGCACTCCCTGATCAAGCTCGGCGTGGTCGACGAGTACCACCTGTGGGTACTGCCCGCCGCCACCGGCAAAGGGGCGCCACTGTTCCCGGAACTGGATCAGCCGCTGAACCTGCGCCTGGTGAAAAGCAAGGCGTTCCGCTCCGGAGTCCTGGAGCTGGTGTACGCGGCGGCCGACAAGTAAGACCCGGCGAGCGCCTGGTGAGTCGTGCCATATTGGGCCATATGTCAGCCACTCCCGAGGTCGCGGAAAACGACTACGACAGCTTCGCCGAGGCATATGCGGCCGAGAACGAGACCAGTCTCAACAACGCGTATTACACGCGACCCGCGATCTTGAACCTGGCCGGGGACGTGTCCGGCCGGCGGATCCTCGACGCGGGCTGCGGCGCGGGCCCGATCACCGAAGCCCTGCGCGACCGGGGCGCCATCGTGACCGGATTCGACTCCAGCGCCAAGATGGTCGAGCTGGCCCGGCAAAGGCTCGGTGACGACGCCGACGTCCGGGTCGCGGACATCGACAGCCCGCTGCCATTCCCCGACGGCGCGTTCGACGACGTCGTCGTGGCCCTCGTCCTGCACTATCTGGAGGACTGGACCGCGCCGCTGGCCGAGATCCGGCGCGTGCTGAAACCCGGCGGACGGCTGATCCTGGCGGTCAACCACCCGATCATCTACAAGCTGATCCACCCCGAAGCCGACTACTTCAAGACCGTCAAATGGACAGACGAGTACACCTTCGACGGGCAGAAGGCCGTGCTGACGTACTGGCATCGTCCGCTGCACGCGATGACCGACGCCTTCGCCGCGGCCGGTTTCCGGACAGCCGTCGTCAGCGAGCCTCCTCCGGCGCCGGAAGCGTACGACCTGTTCCCCGAGGAACTCGCGGGACGGAAGGCTTTCCTGAGCTTCCTGTTCTTCGTACTTGAGGCTGTCTGACGAAACTCGGAGTGGTGAGGACGGTCGGAGCGGACCAGCATTTACCGACCTATGCCTGACCTGCGCGAGGGTTGGCGGTTCCGCGGCTGCCGTTGCCCGGACCGCCCCTGCCTCGGACCTTGATCAACGGAGGATCCGGGACACTCAACGTCCTCGATCCTCCGTTGATCAAGATCGTGCCGGTCATGTCCGGCGGCAGACGAGGTGACGGGGGAGGATTCCGGACGCTCAACGTCCCAAATCCTCCACACACGACCGCCAGCCACACTCGGGAGTGGTGAGGATGGTCGGAACTGCCCACACCACTCCCGAGGCGTTACTTCAGATGCCGCGCGAAGAACCGGTTCCCGGGCTCACTCTCGAATTGCGGCACGCCGGTGTGTCCACCCATGTTGGCGTGCAACGTCTTCTCTTTCGAGCCGAAGGCGTCGAACAAGTCCAGGGCCTGCTGCCGGTCGTTCCCTTCGTCGTCCCACTGCAAGAGGACATGCAGCGGAATGGTGAGCCGCCGGGCCTCGTCGAACGTGCTGCGGGGCACGTAACTCCCCGCGAACAGCAGGGCGGCCGCGATCCGCGGCTCGACCAAGGCCAGCCGGACGCCGATGGCGGTCACCCCGCCCGCGATCCCGACCGGACCGTCGATCTCGGGTAGCGCCAGAAGGGCGTCCACTGTGGCCTGCCATTCCGGGACCGCTTGGTCCACCAGCGGGAGAACGAGCCTCTGGATGACGTCCTCGGTGACCGGCTCGCCTGCCCTCACGGCTCGCTGCAGGTCGGCGCGGGCCTCGTCGACGGTGGCCAAACGGGGCCTGTCGCCGGCTCCGGGAAGCTCGATGGTCGCAGCGGCGTAGCCCTCCGCCACGGTGCCCAGTGCCCGGGCCGCCAGGCGGGGGTGCATCTTGCCCAGTCCGCCGGGGTGACCGAGCAGGATCAGCGGAACCGGAGCGGAGACGGACCCGGGAGTCCACAGAACGCCCGGGATCTCGCCGAGGGTGAACTCGCGCTCGAGGACGTCGCCGTCGAGGCGCTGTTCGGAAGTGAAGTGCATGGTCGTGCCTTTCGGGAGTGCTCAGAAACGGCGCTCCCGGACGACCTATCGCCCGACCGTGACCCCAGAGGGGAGCACCCATGTCATCAGGTTCACGGGTACCACCTCCTCGTTCTGTCGCACGGTCCCTGGAAAGCTAGCAACGATCACTTCGATTCGCCAACGGGTTTTCCCGCCCCGTGTCAGGTCGATGCCGGATGCCACGCGTCGGCGACCAGGTCGACCGCGCTTCGCGCCGGGTCCCGGGCGGCGTGGTCGTAGACGCCACTGGTGGTGTCGATGCTGGCGTGACCGACATCGGCCTGCACGTGCTCCAGTGACGCCCCCGCCTCCACCGCGGCGGTGACATAGAAGTGCCGCAGCGCGTGCGGGTGCATCATCTCCGCCACACCGGCCAGATCCGCCCCGGCGCTCGCGGCGACCCGGCGCAGCAACTGCCAGACCGCCTGCCTGGCGAACCTGCGTCCACCTCGGGTCACCAGCAACGGCCGGTCCGACACGGCACCGCTGCGCTTGCCCGCCACGATCGCCGATCCCGCCCCGTCCGCGCGCAGCGCCAGATACTCCAGCAGCGCGTTCTCCGCGGGCACACTCAGGTAGACGACCCGGACCTTCCCGCCCTTACCGCGCACCCGCAGCGCCCGCCGCCCCCGGGTGACGTGCAGGTCGGCCTCGTCCAGACCGCACAGCTCGCTGACCCGCAACCCCAGCGTGAACAACGCGACGATCGCGACCGCACGGGCGACGTCACACGCGCTCGCACCCCTGCGCGGTGCCCCGGCCGCCCGGTGCAACGCCGCTACCTGCCGCGTCGTCAGTGTCACCGTCGCCGACGTACTCGCCGCCGCCGCGGTGAGCCCCAGCCGCCGCCTGTCCAGTGCCGCAGGATTCGCCGCCACCACACCCGCATCCGCGAGCGACGCGTACATGGTCTTCACCGTGGCCAACATCCGGTCCCGCGTCGACGGCGCCGCCCCCGCGTTTTCCAGGTCGCTCAGCCACTTCTTCACCTGTGCCGAGGTGGCCGCTGTCGGATCCACGCCGCCGGCCGCGCACCACCGCAGCCAGTGACACGCCCGCAACCGTCCCCGGCCTGCGGGCGGAGGTCCCACCCGCCGCGCCGGCTTGGTCGCGGGCGCCACGATGACAGCCTGCGCGTAGTCGGCCACCGCGCGGGCCCATCGATCCGAAGCAGTGATGTCGGGCTGTACCCAGGCGCCGATGTCGTCGGCACTGACCGGCAGGCCCAGTCCCTCCGCGTAGGTCCGCCGGGTCTGCTGGTTGCCATACCCGGTCAACCACTCGGTGATGCCCGAAAGCAGGCCGGCCGGATCCGCCACCCCCGGCCAGACTTCGTTCTCGCCCGCGAGTTCTCCGGGGGAGACAGCGACGGAATCGGCGCCGGACAGGAGTTTCATCCGATCACCGTAGTGGTCGCGTTCACAGCGATCGCGGCGGCTTCGGATCGTCACCGTGACGAAACGGGGTGACCATCAGGGGACCGCCGACTCTGCCTGTTACCGGCGGTAACGGCAAACGCGTTTTCAGGTCGCTGATTCGGCGGGCGATCGGGCGCTTCCTAGGCGATATCGAGAGGAAAAACGGGCCGATCGGAACTTAGCTACAAAATGTATCTTCTGTAGCTAAGTACAGTTAAAGTTAGCAGTACTGCAACCTGGGTTATGGGTTGTATAACTAACAAGGTAAGCTCTGGGTATGGGTGAGAACGAGGGCGCGGTTGTCGATGAATATGTGCCGGAGCAGGCACGATGCGGGTTTCGGAAGTGCCGCCAGCCGCTGCCGCCACCGGGACCGCGCGGAGGCAGGCCCTATGAGTTCTGCCCGGACCGGACGTGGCCGGGCGGGAAAAGCTGCAAGCAACTGGCCGCGGCCGAACAGGCTCTACGGGAGGCGCTGGGCGACGACGCCGTGCCGGCCGGGGCGCTGACCGACGCCGGGCAAGCCTTCGATCAAGCCGCCGCCGCGGTGACCGGCCCGCTGCGCACGTTGAGCAACGCACTCGACGCCGTCACCGCGCACCTACGCGACGAGATCGGATCGGCCGTCAACCAGGCCGACGCCGCCCGGGAGGCCGCGGCAGAAGCGGACCGGCAGCGAGACGTCGCGCTGGAACGGGCGGCCGAGGCCGAACAGGCCGCCGAGCAGGCAGCGGAAGCGGCTCGGGTGGCTGCGCAGGCCGAGAGTCTGGCCAAGGCGACCGCGGACGAGGCGGTCGAGGCCCGGTCCGCCGCCCAGCTGGCGCAGGCGACAGCGGAGTCGGCCACCGCGGTGATCACGCAACGCGCGAAAGAGGTCACCGAGGAAGCGGCGGAACAGCGGACCCGGGCCGACAAGCTGGCTGTCACACTCGCCGCTCGCGGTGAGGAACTGGCGACACGAACCGCGGAACGAGACGCCGCGCGGACCGCCCTGGCCGAAGCGGACGAGCGACGCAAGACGTGGGAGCGACTCCTGGACACGCAGAAGCGCGAGCTGACCGCGGAGCTGGACGCCGTCCGGGCGCAGCTACGCGATCAAGATGCCCGCCACCGGGAAGCCGTCGCCGAGCAGACGGCACGCGAGACCGCGTCACGGACACAACTCGCGGAGGTCCAGACCGAGCTGACCGCCGCGCGCGGGCAACTCGCCACTGCCCAGGTCAAGATCAGCCAATCCGAGGCGCTGCACGATCAGGTCACCGTGACCCTGTCCCGGATCCGAAAGCGTGCGCTTGCCGCCACAACGGAACCGACCACACCACTGCGAGATGACCTGCTGCTGATTCTTCTCGGCGACAACCCTTCGGAGAAGCCGGCGTCAGCGGAGCCCGATACAGGAAAGGTCTCCGGGTGAGGGCGTGCTCGACACCCTTACCCGGAGACCCAGGTGGAATCAGCCGCGCCCGTGGATGGTGCGGTGGATCCAGTCCGCGTAGGCGGGCACGCTGGTGTACAGGCCGGGACCGTTGGCGCAGGGCACGTCGTCGTCGCCGGGACCGGAGGTGACGCCGATCAGCTCCCAGCGCCCGTGGTTCCCGCGCTGGACCTGCGGCCCGCCGGAGTCACCCATGCACGCCATCGCGCCACGCTTGCGGCTGACGGTGCACAGCCGGGTCGAATCCGCGTAGCCGGGCGAGCATTCGGACACTGCCCCGCGACGGGTGTCGAGCTGCTGGAGCCGCTCGGGGAACACCGCTTCGGTGATGTCAGCGGTGTCGACCGTGGTCCCGAAGCCCATCAAGCGGGTCGGCGTACCGGGACGGCCGGGACGATCGGCGATCCGGATCGGCTGCTGAGAGACCGGCCGATCCAGGCGCACCAGCGCGATGTCGTTCTTGTTCGGCGAACCCGGCTCATATCCGGGATGGCGCACCCAACGGTCGATCGTGCGCACGGTGCCGCCGGAGGTGCGCCGCTCGCTGCCGATGCGCACGGTCCCTTCCGGCCTGGCGGGGTTGCGCCCCGGGTCGACGCAATGCGCCGCGGTCACCACCCACCGCGGGTCGATCAGCACCGCTCCGCAGACACCCTTGGCGTTGTTGAGTTCGGGCACGACCTCCGGGATCGAGGCCATGAACTCATAGCGCTCGGTGGAGTTCTTCCCGTTCACCACCGCATCGGCACTGCCGGCCGCCGCGATCCCGCAGAAAGCTCCCACCAGCGCGACACCGGCGGCACGGACCAGGTTGCGGCGCACAGAAGCCACTCTCGACATGCATTTCCTTTGTTCGAAGACTTCGGATCGATCGAGTCCAGCCTCGCCGTCCGCTGCGTCTTGAACCATGGAGCCTGCCCGCCGATCCGTGGTGGGGACGACGCGACACCGGGTGGTAGCCCAGGCGCTACCACCCGCTTTCCGGGCCGGCTCAGGACAGCATGCCGCCGTCCACCCGCAGGACCGTGCCGGTCACGTAGGAGGCGCGGTCGCTCAGCAGCCACGCGGCGGCCTGGGCGATCTCCTCGGGTTCGGCCACGCGCCCGAGCGGGGTCCGGGCGTTGAGCTGGTCGAGGATGCCCGGCGAGCTCTCCATCCACTCGTTGAACATCTCGGTCATCGTCGTACCGGGGGCGACACCGTTGATCCGGATCCCTTCCGGACCGTAGGTGACGGCCGCCGAGGCGGTCAGGCTGTTGACGCCTCGTTTCATCGCGCCGTACGCGGGGAGATCCGGGTTGGCCATCAGGCTGCCGACACTGGTGTTGTTGACGATGGCCCCGGTTCCCGCGGTGGCCCGGATCGCCTCGATCTCGGCGAGCATCGACAGCCAGGGGCCTTTGAGGTTCACCGCGTAGATGTGGTCGAAATCGGCCTCGGTCACCCGGTCCATCGGGCCGGGCGGCACGTTCGTCGCGCCGTTGTTGAACGCGACGTCGAGCCTGCCGTGCAACTCCACCGCACGGCCGACGGCCGCACGGATGCTCGCCGCGTCGCCGAGATCGCACACCACATGGTCCGCGACGCCACCCTCCGCGCGGATCTCTTCGGCCACCGCCTTCAGCTGGGACTCGGTGCGGGCGGCGAGTACGACACTGGCGCCCTCCCTGGCGAACAGCCGCGCGGCGGCGGCTCCGATCCCGCGTCCGGCACCGGTGACGAAGGCGACCTTGCCGTCCAGCAGGCCCGAAACAGTCGTTGTGTTGGTCATGGCACCGAGACTTCACCCGCCCTCGGCGCCTATCCAGGCATCGGCGGTACCTGGCTGGCGCCCCGGCATCGTCCACACTGGAGAGGTGGACAGACGACAACTGGCGGACTTCCTGCGCAGCAGGCGCGAGCGGATCACCCCTGCCGACGTCGGCCTTCCCGCCGGGCCGCGCCGCCGGACGCCGGGGCTGCGTCGCGAGGAGGTGGCGCAGCTGGCGTTCATCTCGACCGAGTACTACACGCGGCTGGAACAGGCGCGCGGTCCCCGGCCTTCGCGCGAGGTGCTGGCCGGGCTGACCCGGGCGCTGCGACTGTCGGATGTGGAACGCGATCACCTGCACCACCTCGCCGGTGCGCCACCGGGGCCGCCGCCCGGCCCGTCGCGGGAGGTCCGGCCGAGCATTCTCGCGTTGTTGCGGCGTCTTCCGCAGGCGGCGGCGATCGTGCTGTCCGCGACCTACGAGGTGCTCGCGTGGAACGACCTCGCCGCGGCGCTGATGGAGGACTTCTCCGCACTGCCACGACGTGACCGCAATCTCGTGCGCCGCGCCTTCCTCGGCCCGAGGCCGGAAGGCAGGCGGTTGTACGGGGTGTCCGACGTCGAAGAGTTCTCCGCGAGCGCGGTCCGGAATCTCCGCGCCACCGCCGGCCGCTACCCCGACGATCCCGAGGTCACCGGGTTGATCCGCGAACTCCTCGACGGCAGCGAGGACTTCGCGCGGCTGTGGGCCGCGCACGACGTCTGCGCCGCGCCCACCCTGTGCAAGACGTTCCGGCATCCGGTGGTCGGCCCGGTCAGCGTGAACTGCGACGTGCTCGACATCAGCGACCGCGACCAGCAGGTCGTCATCTACACCGCCGACCCCGGCACTCCGTCGGAGAACGCGTTGCGGCTGCTATCGGTCGTCGGGACGCAGCGGATGGACGTCCCGCTCTGAGCGCGTCGTGACCAGCGGGTCGATCCTCAGCGCGATCGCCAGCGCGAAGCGGCCTGCCGGATCGTCGATCGTGCCACCGAAGAGCGTCCGCAGCTGCCGGATCCGGTAGCGGACGGTCTGGACGTGGACGTGCAGCTCGTCGCCGATCGCCTGTGGCTGATCGGGCCGCGCGAGCCAGGCCGTGAGGGTCGCGGTGAGCCGTTGCCTCGCCGGTTCCGGCAACTCGGCCAGTGGCGCGAGAACGTCCTCCGAGAACTCGGCGGCCAGTTCGGGATCGGCGGTCAGCAGCAGATCGATGCCGTGATCGGTGGTGTGGACGAGGGCTTCGCCGCCGAGGGCGCCGGTGCGGGTCAGCCGCCACAACGCGGTCGCCCGGCGGGCGCTCAGCGCGGCCGAACGCAACGGCACCACCGGGCCCACCCCGGCCTGCTCGTCGCCGAGCAGATCCCGCAACCGGCCGAGGTACCACTCGATCCGGTCGGTGGGCATGGCCACGGCGGTGAGGTCGTGATGACGGCCGACCAGTACCCGTCCCGGCATCCGGTCCAGCAACCGCGGTGCGACGTCGCCGCTGGTGACGGCGATGACGAGACTCCCGGGCAGCACCCACACGGCCTGGTTCGCGGCGCCGTCGAGCTGGTCCGGGTCGGCCGCCGGTTCGGTGAGCAGGAGTCCGAGGAGCCGGTCTCGTAAGGCCTGCCCGGCCCGTGCCGCCTGTGACCGTGCTTCGGCGTAGCCCTCCGCGGCCGCGGCCGAGAGTTCCGCGATGAAGGCGAAAAGGGCCTCACCGAGTTCGACGATCGCCTCGGTCGGCAGATCCACTGCGGGCGCCGCCGAGGTCAGCTGCCGCCAGACCCCGAGAGCCGCCGACTGATAGAAGCCGAGCATCTCCTCCAGGCTGCGGCCCGCGGTGAACTGGGCCCGGCCCTGCGCCCGGTAGACCTCGCAGTCGGTGGTGCTGTCGGGTTGGCCGATCTCGGCGAAGAAGGCGTCGAGCGCGACGTCGAGGGTGGTTTGGACGTTCGCGACGGTCCGGTCGTCCAATGGGGTCCGCAGCCCGGCGCGGACCTGGTCCATCGCGGCGGCCGCGATGGCGGCGGTGTCGGGCCCCAGCCGGGTCAGCACGGAGGCGTCCAGCCGGCGCCACGGCCGTGCCGACGCCTTCGTCATAGAGGCAACCTACAAAACTCCGATCAGGAACGCGCGCCTCCGTTCTAGTGGTTCACCCGCTCCCGGCGGACCCTGACCGCAGCATTCGACGACGCATGCTGGAGGTGGCTGTGACACGTTCCCACTTGAGAAGACTCGCTCTGATCGCCGCGGTGGCCGGCACCGCACTGACCCTCGTCGGAATCGGGACACCGGCTCTCGCCGCGGCCGAGAGACAGGTGTACGTCGCGATGGGTGACTCGTTCTCGGCGGGCTCGGTGGTCCTGCCGCAGTCCGATCTGTTCACCTGCGCCCGGTCCGCGATCAACTACGCGGCCCTGCTGGCGAAGGAGATCAAGGTCGACGAACTGCGGGACGTCACCTGCGGCGGCGCGACCACCTCGGACTTCACCAATCCGCAGAAGGGCATCATCTCCGGCACCAACCCGCCGCAGTACAACGCGCTCTCGGCCGACACGACCCTGGTGACCGTGGGCATCGGCGGCAACGACATCGGGCTGGTCGGGCTCGCGACGTCGTGCGTGAACCTGCTGCCGGTGGGCGCGTCGTGCAAGGCGGCCAACACCGCGGGCGGGGTGGACAAGTACGCGACCAAGATCGACGCCTTCGCCGCGACGTACGGCACGGTGATCGAGCAGATCCGCCAGCGCGCGCCGCGGGCGGAGATCGTCATGGTCGGCTACCCGACGGGGATCAAACCGCGCGGCTGCTGGCCGCTGGTCCCGGTCCTGCCGCAGGACGCCGACTACATCCAGGCCAATATGGACCGGCTCAACGCGCGGATGGCCGAACAGTCCGCCGCGCACGGTGCGAAGTACGTCGACATCCGGACGCCGAGCATCGGCCACGACGCCTGCCAGCCGATCGGTGTCAAGTGGATCGAAGGGTTGATCCCGTCGGTGGTGAACAACAGTTTCGCGCCGCTGCACCCGAACGCCGCCGGGCTCGCGGCCGTGGTGCCGAGCATCCGCAAGGTGCTGTAGCGCCGTTTCGGACCTCGTGAGTGGTAAGTGACGTTCTAACGTCACTTACCACTCACGAGGGGCTCGCTCGGTCAGGCGGTCGGCGCCCAGTACAGGAGCCGGTTCGGGGAACCGGAGCCCGGGTTGGTCACCTTGCCCGTGGTGGCCGCGTTGATCAGCGCGGTGGCCACCTGCGCGGGCGTGGCGGTCTTGTTGTTCTGCAGGTAGCGGGCCGCGACGCCGACCACGTGCGGGGTCGCCATCGAGGTGCCGCTGATGGTGTTCGTCGCGGTGTCACTGGTGTTCCACGACGACGTGATGCTCGTACCCGGCGCGAAGATGTCGACCAGGTTGCCGTAGTTGGAGAAGCTGGACCGCGCGTCGGTGTTGGTGGTCGAGCCGACGGTGATCGCCTGGGTGACGCGGGCGGGGGAGAAGCCGGAGGCGTTCGCGTTGGAATTACCGGCGGCCACGCCGTAGGTGACGCCCGCGGCGATCGACCGGCGGACGGCGTCGTCCAGCGTGGTGGAGGCACCGCCGCCGAGGCTCATGTTCGCCGCAGCGGGCTTGACGTGGTTCTTGGTGACCCAGTCGATGCCCGCGATGACACCGGCGGTCGTGCCGCTGCCGGAGTTGTTGAGCACGCGGACGCCGTAGACCGTGGCGCCCTTGGCGATGCCGTACTGCGAACCGGCGATGGTGCCGGCGACGTGGGTGCCGTGGCCGTTGCCGTCCTGGGCGACGGCGTCGTTGTCGACGAAGTCGTAGCCGTTGCGGGCCCGGCCGCCGAAGGTCTGGTGGCTGATCCGCACGCCGGTGTCGATGACGTAGACGTTCACGCCCGCGCCGGTGGAGGTGTAGCTGTACTTGTTGTCGAGCGGGAGGTTGCGCTGGTCGACGCGGTCGAGACCCCAGGACGGCGGGTTGGTCTGGGTCGCGTCCGCGTGGACGACCTGGTTCTGCTCGACGGACGCCACCGACGGGTCGGCGGCGAGCCGCTTGGCCTGCCGCTCCGAGAGCGTTGCGGAGAAGCCCTTGAGCGAGCTGCTGTAGACCTGCTCCACCTTCGCGCCGAAGCGGTTCGCCAGCGCGCCCACGACGCCGGTGTCCTTCAGCGTGACGATGTAGCTGTTCGGGATCGCCTCGGCGGACCCGGCGGCGAGGATCTGTCCTTCGGCGGCTTGCGCGGGAGCGGCGGTCACACTGATCGCCACCGCGACCGCGCTCGCCAATCCGGCATGGGACAGCCAACGCGCTTGTCTCATCTCTCGCATGTGTTCGTCCTGTCGTTCGCAGGGGACCGGCCGGTCAAGACCACAGCGGCGGAAGCGGCCCAGCTCGACCGCATGGGATGGCATCTGCCGATCCCATGGGGATCGAGGTTATGGAGCGTTCGGCATGTCCGATATCGACTGAATGGGGCAGGACCAGACCTTCGTCTGGCGGCCATTGGCGGCGGGTGCCCTGCACGGAAAGTGCACCCCCGCCCCTCCGTACCCTGTGGATGGAACACCTGCCGAGCATCTGGAGCCCGAACCACCGTGCCAGCCCTTTCCGCCCTGCGCGCCGACTGCGAGAACTGCTTCGGCCTGTGCTGTGTCGTCCCGGCCTTCGCGGCGTCGGCCGATTTCGCGATCACCAAACCGGCGGGCCAGGCGTGCCCGAACCTGCGTGAGGACTCCCGGTGCGGCATCCACGACAAGCTCCGCACGAAGGGCTTCACCGGCTGCACGGTCTATGACTGCTTCGGTGCGGGCCAGAAGGTCTCCCAGGTCACCTTCGAGGGCGAGGACTGGCGAAAGGCGCCGAAGACGGCGAAGTCGATGTTCGCGGTCTTCCCGGTGATGCGGGACCTCCACGAGCTGCTCTACTACCTCACCGAGGCGGCCGCGCTGCCGACGTCGGCCCCGATCCGCGACGATCTGGCCGGGATGATCGACCGGACCGAGCGGATGACCCTGGAAACGCCCGGCGTGCTGCGGAAGACGAACGTCCACACGCACCGGGGCGACGTGAACGGCCTGCTGCTGCGCGCGAGCGAACTCGCCCGCGCCGGGGTGCCCGGCAAGAAGAAGGACCGGCGCGGCGCCGACCTCATCGGTGCGAGGCTCAAAGGCGCGAACCTGCGCGGCGCGCTGCTGCGCGGGGCTTATCTGATCGGCGCGGACCTGCGAGGAGCCGATCTCCGGCAGGCCGACGTCATCGGGGTGGATCTGCGTGACGCCGACATCCGCGGCGCGGACCTGCGCGACGCGCTGTACCTGATCCAGTCGCAACTGGACGCGGCCAAGGGCGACGCGACGACGAAACTTCCCGACTCCGTTTCCGCTCCCGCTCACTGGTAGTCGCGTTTCGTCCTCTGAATGCGGTAGTTGGCATCGAGAACTACCGCATTCAGAGGACGAAACGCGAGGGTGAAAAGTGCGCATCAGGTGAGCGGTTTGCCTGCGAGACTGGGCGCATGCGTGCCGATCGCCTGGTGGCCACCCTCCTGCTGATGCAGGCCCGCGGCCGTGTCACGGCCGCCGAGCTGGCCGACGAACTCGAGATCTCGATCGCGACAGCCAGGCGTGACCTCGAAGCGCTGTCCTCGGCGGGAGTCCCGGTGTATCCGCAACCCGGTCGAGGTGGCGGCTGGTCACTCGTCGGCGGCGCGCGGACCGACCTCAGTGGACTGTCGGCGTCGGAAGCTCAGGCGTTGTTCCTGCTCGCGGGCCCGGCCGCGGCGATCTCGCCCGAGGTCAAATCCGCGCTGCGGAAGCTGGTCCGGGCGTTGCCGGACACCTTCCGTGCCGACGCCCAGGCGGCCGCCGACGCGGTCGTCATCGACCCGTCGCGGTGGGGCGAGAGGGAGAAGGAACGGCCGGAACCGCTCACCGTGCTGCAAGCCGGGATCGTGCGGCGCCGCAAAGTCCGGTTCGGCTACGCGAAGAAGGGCTCGGAACCGGTCGAGCGGGTCGTGGATCCGTGGGGGCTCGTGGACAAGGACGACGTCTGGTACCTCATCGCCGGTACCGAGAAGGGCCAGCGGACTTTCCGGGCCGATCGCATGTCCGAGGTCGAGGTGACCGACCTGCCCGCTGGGCGGCCGGACGACTTCGAACTGTCACAGGCCTGGGAGCAGGTGGTCGATCAGGTCGAGCGGCGTCGTTCGGGGCTGGACGCGACCGTGCTCATCGCCGAGCGATATCTGCCGATCCTCCAGGACCACTTCGGACGGCAGGCGCGCGTCGAGGAGACGCTCGACGACGGGCGGGTGCGGGTGACGGTGTCGGCGCCGGTGGCGTGGATGATCGCCCAGCAGCTCGCCGGCTGGGGCTCGATGATCGAGGTGCTGGGCCCGCCGTCGGTCCAGGAGGAACTCGCGCGGATCGGCGCGGAAC
Organism: Amycolatopsis azurea DSM 43854; assembly: GCF_001995215.1. Classification (GTDB taxonomy): domain Bacteria; phylum Actinomycetota; class Actinomycetes; order Mycobacteriales; family Pseudonocardiaceae; genus Amycolatopsis; species Amycolatopsis azurea. Next base: position 314,708 of record NZ_MUXN01000024.1, on the reverse strand, counting down.
TGGTCGAGCGTTACGCGACGCCGGCGCGGTAACCCTGCGGGCTGACGCCGTGCTCGCGTTTGAACGCGGTGCTGAGCGCGAAGGAACTGCCGTAGCCGACCTGCCGCGCGACCGCGCCGATCGTCACGTCGGGATGCTGGCGTAGGAGATCCGCGGCGAGCGCGATCCGCCAGCTCGCGAGATACGCCATCGGCGGTTCGCCGACCGCGGCGGTGAACCGCCGGGCGAACGCGGCCCGGGAGACGCCGGTGTCGGCCGCGAGACTCGCCACCGTCCACGGCTCGGAAGGCTTGTGCTGCAACAGTTTCAGCGCCCGTCCGACGACGGGGTCACTGTGCGCGCGGTACCAGGCGGGTGCTTCGGCGCCGGGCCTGTCGAACCAGGTCCGCAGCGCGGCGACCAGAAGCAGGTCCAGCACCCGGTCCAGGACGGCTTCCTGCCCCGGCGTGTCCTTGACGATCTCCCCGGCGAGCAGCGACACGAGTGGGTTCTCCCATTCGTCGTCGCGCACCACGAGCATCGGCGGCAGCGCGCTGAGGAGCCGCTTGCTGATCTCGCCTTCCAGCGGGTACGTGCCGGTGAGCAGCACGACGGGGCCGTCAGGGTCGCTGCCCCAGGTACGGACGCCGAGATCGGACAGCTCGGTGAGGTGCTTTCCTTCCGGCGTCAGGCATTCCTGTCCCGGCAGGATCATCGCCTGCGGCGGGGTGGCCGGGTCGTCCGCGACGAGATACGGATCCGGGCCGCGGGCGATGGCGATGTCGCCGGTGCCGAGCCGGACGGCGTCGCCGCGATCGGGGACCACCCAGGACTCGCCGCGGACCTGTGCCATCACCGTCAGCGGCGCCTCGTCCTCGATGCGCAGCGACCACGGCGGGGTCATGACCGACTTCAGCAGGAACGCGCCGCGGGCGCGGGGTCCGTCGAGCAGACCGGCGAGGGGATCCATGCCGAGAAGTGTAGACGATGAAACATGGAAGAGAGCCTCTGAACTATGTTCCGTCTCATTCCGAGACGGTTGACTAGTGCCATGACAAACACGAAGAACAACGAGACGGTCCTGGTCCTCGGCGCGACGGGCAAGACCGGGAGCCGGGTGGCGCAGCGGCTGACCGACCTCGGGATCGCGGTCCGGAAGGCTTCGCGGCCCGTGTTCGACTGGAACGACCGGTCGACCTGGACCACCGCGGTCACCGGTGTCAGCGCCGCCTACGTGACCTACTACCCCGACCTCGCCTTCCCCGCCGCGGCCGAGGCGATCCGCGACTTCTCGAAACTTGCCGTGGAACACGGCGTCTCCCGGCTGGTCCTGCTCTCCGGCCGCGGCGAGGAGGAAGCCGTGGTCAGCGAACAGGGTGTGCGGGACTCCGGTGCCGAGTGGACGGTCGTGCGGGCCAGCTGGTTCGCACAGAACTTCAGCGAGCACTTCCTGCTGGAACCGGTGCTGGCAGGCGAGATCGTCCTGCCCGCCGGGCAGGTGACCGAACCGTTCATCGACGTCGAGGACATCGTCGACGTCGTGGTGACGGCACTGACCACCGACGGGCACCACGGCGAGGTGTACGAGCTGACCGGGCCCCGTTTGCTGGGTTTCGCGGACGCGGCGGCGGAAATCGGCAAGGCTGCGGGGCGGGATGTCCGGTACGTTCCGGTTTCCGCGGCGGAGTTCGCGGCTGGGGCGGCCGAGCAGGGTGTGCCGGAAGAGGAGATCGAAGGACTGACCGACCTGTTCACCCGAGTCCTCGACGGCCGGAACGAATCGCTCACCGGTGACGTCGAGAAGGTACTGGGCAGGCCCGCGAGGGACTTCTCCGACTACGCCACGAAGGCCGCGGCCACTGGGGTCTGGAATCGATGAATCAAGCGGTAATCGGAAGAAAGGCGACGGGAATGTCGACGCTGAGCGAGATCGTCCTGATCGCGGCCGTCATCGCGGCGGGATTGATCGCGGGGCTATTCTACGCCTACACGTGCTCGGTCATGCCGGGGTTGGCGCGGGCCGACGCACGGACGTATGTGACGGGGATGCGGGAGATCAACATCGCGATCCTCAACGGTTGGTTCGCACTCGGCTTCGGTGGCGCACCACTGCTCGCCGCGGTGGCGGCGGCACTGCACTTCAAGTCGGACCTGCGGGCCGCGCTGCCGTGGATCATCGCCGGATTCGTCCTGCTGCTGGTGATGCTGATCGTGACGATGGCGGTCAACGTGCCGCTGAACAACGCGCTCGAAGCGGGTTTCGACGGCGACAACACCGACTTCGAGGCACTGCGGTCGAAGTTCGAGGGTGTCTGGGAGCGGTGGAACCTGGTCCGGACGATAGCCGGGATCGGTGGCTTCGGCGCTCTGGTCGGCGGGCTGATCGCGCACGTTCGCGCCTGACCCGTGTGTCATGAGCTGACCCTTTTTCTTTCGGTACCTGTCACCCACCGACGAACGACGTCTTCGCGGACAGACACTGGGCGATGAGGACGGTGGCGTGCCGGGTCCAGCCCAACGCCGAATAGAGCTGCTGGCCGTCCGCGGTGGCGATGAGGATCCCTGTCGTCGCCCCGCGCGCTGCGGCGTGTTCCGAGAGTGAACTCATGACCACGCGGCCAAGGCCGCGGCGACGATGATCGGGGACGGTTTCGATCCGGTCCGCGATCGCGTCGGAGCCGACCACCGCCATGGTGCCTCTGGCCGCGACGCCTGAGCGGGGATGCCGCACGACGGTCTCGACCACCGGCCCGTCCACGGTGGTGATGCACGTGTAGGGCGGCGGAGCCGAGCGTCGTGGATGCTGGTGCAGGTGGCTGCTCATGAGCGATTCGCGCTCGTCTCGCAGCTCCAGTCCTGCGTCGCGCGCGATGGTCTCGACCGCCTCGGGCCGGTTCGTCGGCACTGTCAGCCACGTCGGGCGCGACGCCGCGGCCACCTCGCCGGCGAGACTGCGCAGGGAGTCCGGATCGTCGTCGGGGTCCATCGCGATGATCTCGCGATGCCGGTCCGGGCGCTCGAGCAGAACATGCAGCCCGCCCCGGGCCTGCTCGGCAGGACGGAATCCTTGGGACACACCCCAACCCGCCTGCCAGCGACGGATGAGGTCAGGCAACGATTGCACCAGGTCGGCCACGGCGACCAGCTAAGCATGCGGCTCCGGCCCGGCACCTGAGCACTCAGGATGTTTCGGCGAGTTTGCCCGACAGGTACGCGCGCTCGACGTCGGTGCCCGCGAGCGCGAGCGCGTCACGGTAGGCGTCGGCGGCCTCGTCGAACCGGGCGAGACGCCGGAGCAGATCCGCGCGGGTCGCGGGCAGCAGGTGGTAGCCGGGGAGGTTGTCGTCCGCGGTGAGCTTGTCGACCAGCTCGAGCCCTGCCTCGGGGCCTTCGGCCATGGCGACGGCGACCGCCCGGTTCAACTCGACGACCGGTGAGGGCATGAAACGCAGCAGTTCCCCGTAGAGGGCGGCGATCTGAACCCAGTCGGTGTCGGAGGCGCGGGCCGCCGTCGTGTGACAGGCGGCGATGGCGGCCTGGATCTGGTAGCGGCCCGGGACTCCGCGGCGGAGCGCGGTCTCCAGTATCTCGGTGCCTTCTGCGATCTCCGCGGCGTTCCAGCGGCCGCGGTCCTGGTCTTCGAGCGAGACGAGCGTGCCCTCCTCGTCGACCCGTGTGGTCCGGCGCGCGTCGTGCAGGAGCAGCAGGGCCAGGAGGCCGAGGACCTCGGGTTCGCCGGGCATCAGTCCGGCGAGGATCCGGGAGAGCCGGATGGCCTCCGCGGACAGGTCGGTCCGCATCGGATCGGTGCCCGCGCTGGCCGAGTATCCCTCGTTGAACAGCAGGTACAGCATCCCCAGCACCGCGGCCGTGCGTTCGGGCAGCAGCTCCGACCGCGGGACGCTGTACGGGATGCCCGCGGTGCGGATCTTCCGTTTCACCCGCACCAGGCGCTGCGACATCGTCGCTTCGGAAACGAGGAAGGCGCGGGCGATCTCGGCGGTGGTGAGCCCGGCCAGGGTCCGCAGGGCGAGCGCGACCTGACCTTCCAACGGCAGCGAAGGGTGGCAACAGGTGAAGATCAGCCGCAGCCTGTCGTCGTGGACGCCGCTCTCGTCCCACTCCGGCTCGGCGGCTGCGGCCAGGTGGGCGGCTTCCCGCAGTTTCTCCGCGCCGACGGCCTCCCGCCGGATCCGGTCGGTGGCGCGGTTGCGCGCGGTCGTGGTCAGCCAGGCGCCGGGTTTCGCCGGGACCCCGTCGCGGGGCCAGGTGCGGAGCGCGAGGGCGAACGCCTCCTGGACGCATTCCTCGGCCAGGTCCCAGTCGCCGGTGACGCGGATCAGGGTGGCGACCACCTGCCCCGACTCCTCGCGGAACGCCCGGGTGATCGCGGTGTCGAGGTCGGTCGTCACCGGAGCAGCCCCTCCAACAGTGGAATGACCGTCGCCGGTGGTGGGTACGCGGTGACTTCGTCCCGCAGCCGGGTGGCCGCGTCGCGGTAGGACGGTTCCTTCAGTACTGAGGTCACGGCGTTCCGAACGTCCTCCGGTGTCGCGTCGATGACGTCGAGGACCGTGCCGAGCCCGAGTTCGGCGACGCGGTCGCCGTTGTGGGGCTGGTCGGCGCCCATCGGCAACACCACCATCGGGAGTCCGTGCGCGATCGCGCCCAGCAGGCTGCCCGAACCGCCATGGGTGACGACCGCGTCGCAGTACGGGAGGACGTCGTCCTGCGGCAAGTACTTCGCGAGGTGGATGTGCTCGGGCTGTGGGCCGAACTCGGTGGGGTCGATGAGGTTCCCGACGGTCACCACGCAGGTCGCGTCGACCTCCCGCAGCCCGGCCAGCACCCGGGCGAACAGGTCACCGGATTCGGTGTTGAAGATCGTGCCGAGGGTGAAGTAGATCGTCGGGCGGTCCTCGACGTACCAGTCCGGTGCGGCTCCGCGGCCGGGAACGGGGACGTGGAAGGACTGCGCGGTCGGCGGCAACGGAAACCGGGGATCGCGGAAGCTCGCGGGGAACGGCGAGAGCACGAGATGGCGGTACGCCGACTCCAGGTTCCGTTGCGGGGCAAGCCCATGGACGGCGCGAACCTCGTTGAGCGCGTCGTCCACGAGGTCGGGCCGGACGAGAGCGCCTGCGGCCATGACCAGGACGGTCACGTGGGGGAGCCCGAGCTTTTCGGCGGCGATCATCGAGCCGAGATCGGCCTCGTCGCAGACGAGCAGGTCCGGAGCCCAGTGTTCGCTGAGCGCGAGGACGTCGTCCGCGCGCAGAGGCGCGGTGCGGCGGACGAAACCGTCGCGGAAGTCGGCGTCCTCACGGTCTCGGTCCACGGGGAGCAACGGCCTGCGTTTCCCGTCGCTGCCCAGGTTCGGGCCCGACGGGAACGCGGTGAAACCGGCCGCCTCGACGATCGGGATCATGGACGGCTCGCCGGTGAACGCGATCGTGTGGCCCGCGTCGGCGAGATCGTGGGCGAGGGGGACGAGCGGCCGGAAGTGACCGTTGCCGCCGGCGAAGGTGAACAGGACACGCACGAGAGCGACCCTATCGGCAGGACCGGGGGTTCTCCCGGCGTTACGCTGCTGACGTGATCGATACGGACGCCGACGAGGTCCGGCTGTGCGCGCTGGAAGGCTGCGAGAACCCCTTGCCGCCGCCTGCGGTGGACGCCGAGGGGAAACGCAAGGGCGGGCGGCCTTCGGCTTACTGCAGCAAGACACACGCCGACGCGGCGTCGCGGGCCCGGCGCGCGGCCGCGGTGGCGAGCGTGGCGGACCCGCTGCTCGAGGTCCGCCGGATCGCCGACGAGTTCACCCCGACCGCGACGTCGCTCGTGGACTTGCTGGCCGCGATGCGCTTGCGGTTCGACGACGCCGACGAGGCGGCGCTGGGCCGGGTCACCGAAGCGGAGTCCGAGGCGGCCGTCGCCCGGCGCGAGGCCGAAGACGCCCATCAGGCCGCGGCGAAGGCAGACACGGCGCGAGCGACCGCGCTGGCCGCGTCGCGGGACGACAAGATGGCCAAGGCCAAGGCGGAACGCGCCGCCGAACAGGCCTTGAAGGACGCGGAGGAGACCCGCCAACGGGCATGGAGCGAGATCGCCGCCCACGAACGCGCCCGAGGCGCCGCCGAGGCCGCGACCGTGGCGGCTGAACGCGCCCGCGACACCCTGACCACCGAACTCGAGACGCTGCGCGAGGAATTCGCGGTCGCCCGGGAGGAAAAGCACCGGCTGACGGCGGATCTGGGCGAACGGGACACCGCGTTGGCGCGAGCGGCGGCCGAGCTCGAAGCCTCGGTGGACCGGCTCGGCGAGGCGAAGGCAAGGGTGACGGTGTCCGAAAAGGACTCCGCCGGTCTGCGGGCCGAGCTGGACCGCGTGCGGGCCGAACTGGCACAGGAGCACATCGCCCGCAGCCTGGCCGAGGCGCGGGTGACGGCGCTGGGCGAGGAACTCGAGCGCGGTCAGGCACGGGCGGTCGCGGATCAGGCTCGGTACGACGATGTCGTCCGGCGGCTGGCCGGACTCGCCCGCCCTCCCGCAACCGACGACGCGGTGTACTTAGAGGGACCTCCGGCGGTGAGCGGCGAGCTCGGCTAAGACAGCCTCGTGAGTACGTGAAGGCCCCCTTGCTTGCGCCAGGCGCAAGCAAGGGGGCCTTCACGTACTGGGCAAGGTGTGAAGGTCGAGTTTCCTCGGCTGAGCCGAGGGAAGGGGGCCTTCACGGACCGGGCTCGGGCCTGAGACACCGTCTCAAGAGGACAGTTCGGCTCCGTTGGCGTCCGAAGCGCCGTTGACCAGTTGCTCGACCCCGTCCAGGATCCGCGCCAGGCCGAACCGGAAGGTGTGCAGCGGCGCGCTCGCCGCTTGGTGCGCTTCCCCTGCCGCCTGCCCGATCCGCGCCGCCAGCGGGAACAGTCCCGCGTCGGCCTCCGGGATCTCCGCGAGCACCGGCGCGCTGGCCGTCCACCACTCCATGTCCGTCAGCCCGGACCGCCGCACGAGGCTCGCCGATTCGACCGAACCCCGGGCGATGCCCTGGACGAATCCGTTGACCATCGCCACCACGGCGTCCATCTCCAGATCGGTGAGCCCGATCGCGTCGACGGCGGCCAGTTCGCGTTCGTGCTTGGCGAAGGTGTGCGGGCCGAGGGGGAGGCGACCGGTGGTGAGCTGGAGCAGCCACGGATGCCGGTGGTACATCTCCCACGCGTCCTCGGCGAGGATCGTCATGCTGACCCGCCAGTCGTGACTCTCCGGCGGATCGGTCAGTTCGCCGTGGACTCGGTCCATCATCAGGTCGAGCAGTTCGGCCCGGCTGTGGATGTAGGTGTAGATCGTCATGGGGGAGACGCCGAGCCTCTCCGCACCCCGGCGCACCGACAGCGCGCTGAGGCCTTCGGTGTCGGCGATCTCGATCGCGATGGTGACGATCTCGTCGATGGTGAGCTTGGGTTTGGGCCCGCGTCGGGGCTTCTCCCGCACGCCCCAGAGCAGCTCGATGGTCCGCCGTGGATCGCCCGCCCCGGTCTGGTCCGCGTCCGTCATCACTTTCTCTCTACGCTGTACAGAGTTGTGTTACCCTGAACTGTACACCGTACAGAGATTGGGGCTGAGTGACGTCTCACGACGGTTTCGGCAGTGTCGTGTTCGAACCGAAGAATCCCCCTCGGACCAGCGGATTCGTCTTCTGGAACGCCGAGGGGAACCAGCCGGGACCCGGGGAGGTGACAGTCGCCCTTCCCGAGATCGCCACGGTGCCCTGCGTCCGGTTGCCGATGGCCGAAGCGCTCCCCGCGCTGCTGCGGCTTCGCGAGAGCGACGATGACTCCGCGCGCTTCTGGAGCGTGGCCACCGAAGCGGCGTTGAAGCTCGCCGAGGCGGGCCGGTTGCTTCCCGGGGTCACGGAGTCCGATGTGGACGCCTGGCGTGCCGGCCCCTTGGAACCCGCCGACGCGGCTTGGCTGCGCGAGCTGTCCGAGGCGATGCCGGCGCGGGCACGGGCGATCCCCGGTGACGGCGATCTGCTTCCCGCGAGGTATCCGTTGCTGCGCGCGTTCCTCGACGCGGTGGCCGACAGCCTGCCCCGCACACCCGCGGCCGCGCAGGCGGCGGGTGTCAAAGCCTTCGCCGCTCCGCCCGCGCACCGCGTCCCGCAGCTGCGGGACTGGGCGGCCGAGGTCGCTGCCGGGCTGGACTCCGGGGTCCGGGTCTCGGTGCGGATCGAGGCACCGGAGGACGACTTCGCGAGCGGCCGCCTCAGCGGGGTCGTCCAGGTTCACAGCCTCGCCGACCCGGGCGTCCTGATCGACGCGGCCGGGCTCTGGTCGGGTGACGACCGGTTCGGCCCGAGGGCCCGGATCGACGTGATGCTGACCTTGCGCCGTGCCGCGCAGCTGTGGCCGCCGCTGGAACCCCTGCTCGGTGCCGCCGTTCCTGATGAAGTCGGGCTCGGCGACGCCGACATCGTCGAGCTGCTCACCACGGCCGCGCCGCTGCTGGCGACGGCGGGTATCGAGGTGCACTGGCCGGCCGATCTCGTCCGCGACCTGAGTGCGAAAGCCGTCGTCGGCGGCGGTGACGCGCCCCCGGCCGACCTTCCGTCGTTCTTCGCCGGCGGCTCGCTGTTGCAGTTCGACTGGCAGCTGGCCCTCGGCGGCGCTCCCCTCACCGCGGCGGAGATGGACGAGCTGGCCGAGGCTCATCGTCCCGTCGTGCGGTTGCGTGATCAGTGGGTGCTGGTGGACCCGGCGCTCGCGGCGAAGGCGCGGGACCGCTCGTTGAAGCCGCTGACCCCGATCGACGCGCTCGGTGCCGCGTTGAGCGGGACGGCGGAGGTCGACGGCGAACGCGTCGACGTCCTCACCGACGGCTGGCTCGCCGCGTTGCGGGAACGGCTGCTCGCGCCACCGGAACCGCAGGCACCGCCCCGCGGACTGGCCGCGACGCTGCGCGACTATCAGCTGCGGGGCCTGCAATGGCTGACGGCGATGACGTCGATCGGGCTCGGTGGCTGCCTCGCCGACGACATGGGACTCGGCAAGACCATCACGCTGATCTCGCTCCATCTGCATCGCGCGGACGGCCCGACGCTGGTCGTCTGCCCGGCGTCGCTGCTGGGCAACTGGGAACGCGAGATCACCCGGTTTGCCCCCGGCGTCCCGGTGCGGCGGTTCCACGGCACGGAGCGCTCGCTCGACGACCTCGGCGACGGCTTCGTGCTCACGACGTACGGCACCTTGCGTGTCGATCCGGAACCGCTGGGCGGGGTCCACTGGGGGCTGCTGGTCGCCGACGAGGCCCAGCACGTCAAGAATCACCGCTCGGGCACGGCGAAGGCGTTGCGGACGCTGTCGTCGTCGGCGCGGGTGGCGTTGACGGGTACCCCGGTGGAGAACAATCTCGCCGAGCTGTGGGCGATCCTGGACTGGACGACGCCGGGGCTGCTCGGCACGATGGCCGACTTCCGCCGGGTGTGGGCGAAACCGGTCGAGTCCGGAAAGGACCCCGACGCGGCGGAGCGGCTGTCCCGGCTGGTCCGCCCGTTCCTGTTGCGTCGTCGCAAATCCGATCCGGGGATCGCTCCGGAGCTGCCGGCCAAGACCGAGACCGACCGTCCGGTGACGCTCACCGCCGAGCAGGCGGCCCTGTACGAGGCGACGGTGCGCGAGCTGATGGCCGAGATCGCGGGCAGCGAGGGCATCGCGCGCCGGGGCCGGATCGTCAAGCTGCTCACCGGGCTCAAGCAGATCTGCAACCACCCGGCGCAGTACCTCAAGGAACCGTCCGAATCGGTGCTGGACGGCCGGTCGGGCAAGCTCGAACTGCTCGACGAGCTGCTGGGCACGATCCTCGCCGAGGACGGCGCGGTGCTGGTGTTCACCCAGTACGTCGCCATGGCGCGGCTGCTGGAGCGGCATCTCGCGCAGCGCGGGATCGGCACGCAGCTGCTGCACGGCGGCACGCCGGTGCCCAAACGCGAGGATCTCGTGCGCCGGTTCCAGGCCGGAGAGGTGCCGGTGTTCCTGCTGTCGCTCAAGGCGGCGGGGACCGGGCTCAACCTGACGCGTGCCGATCACGTCGTGCACTACGACCGCTGGTGGAACCCGGCGGTGGAGGATCAGGCGACCGACCGCGCGTACCGGATCGGGCAGACCAGGCCGGTACAGGTGCACCGGCTCATCGCCGAGGGCACGGTCGAGGACCGGATCGCGGCGATGCTGCGGGAGAAACGCGCGCTCGCCGACGCGGTGCTCGCCGGTGGCGAGGCCGCGCTGACCGAATTGACCGACGAGGAGCTGGCCGATCTGGTCGAGTTGAGGAGCCGCCGATGAGCACGCCCGACGATCGCGTCCGTGGCTTCCCCGCTTTCGGGCGGCAGGGCGGACACGGCCAGTTCGCCCGCTCGTGGTGGGGCCGCTCGTGGATCAACGCCATGGAGGACACCGCGCTGGACCTGCGGCAGCTCAAACAGGGCCGCAAGTACGCCGCGGCGGGCCGGGTTGGTCCGATCACGGTCAGCCCGGGGCGGATCGCCGCCGTGGTCGACGACCAGGAAGGCCAGTACCGCACCGAGGTCCGCCTCGCGGAGCTGACCGGTGACGAATGGGACCGTTTCCTCGACCGGGTCGCCTCCCGGGCCGGTCATCTCGCCGCGCTGCTGGACCGGGACATGCCGCACGACCTCGTCGAGGCCGCCGACGACGCCGGGGTGCATCTGCTGCCCGGGATCGGTGACCTCGACCCGGACTGCGACTGCCCCGGCTGGGAACTGCCGTGCCGTCACGCGGCGGCGCTGTCGTTCCAGGCGTCGTGGCTGCTCGACGCGGATCCCTTCGTGCTGTTGCTGATGCGGGGTATGGGGGAGCGGGAACTCCTCGACGAGTTGCAGCGGCGCAACGCGCCTCGGTTCGTGCGCACCGGGGACGACGGTGTCACGGCCGAGCGGGCCTACGCCGACGAGCCGGGCCCGTTGCCGGACCTCGCCGCGTTCGCGCCCACCGGAGGCCCGACGGTGCCGGAAGCGCCCGGCATCCCGGCGGAGACCTTCGCTCTGCTGGTCGCCAACGCGGGTCAGGCAGCCACCGCGCTGCTGACGTCGCAGCCGAAGCTGACCCGCAAGCAGGACGCCGTCCGCCTCGCCGCCACGTGTCCGGACACGGCGGATCGCCTGCGTCCGGACGGGAACGGTGAGGACTTCGACCGCGCGGTGCTCGCCTGGCGGCATGGTGGCCGGTCCGGTCTCGAGGTCCTGGAGTCCGCGTGGACCCCGCCGTCACAGGCGATGGGCCGGGCGCGGGCCGCCTTCGCCGAGGTGGTGGACGATCCCGGTGAGGGCGTGGACGTCGAACGCAACCGGTGCACCGTCCACGGCTCGGATGTGCAGGTGCGGCTGGGCAAGGACGGGCTCTGGTACCCGTACCGGGATCAGTGGCCCGCCGGTCCGCCCGAAGCCGACCCCGGTGCGTTGTTCGCCGCGCTGCTGGGCTGATCCCACTGCCGTCCTCGCCGCAGCTTCTCCAGGTGCGGCGAGGACAGGTGGAGGATCCGGTAGCGGACCTCGTCCGATTCCGGGGCCTCACCGGTCCACAGGCTGTAGCGCACCACCTGCCAGGTCCGAGGGTCGACGGCCAGCGCGCCCGAATGCGCCCCGTCCTGCCGCAGGTGCTCGTGGAGCCCGTCGAGGGCCTCGCCCAGGAACGCGACCGGGTCGGCCTCGGCGGGGATCGAGACGACGTGCTTTCCCGCCGCGACAGGGTGGGCGCCGAACGCGGGCCCTTCCTCGAACCCGAGCACGGTCCAGTGCTGCACGGCGGGGCGCCCGAACGACTCGACGATGCCGCTGAACGGGCCGCCGAACAGGAAGGTGTTCATCCCGGCCTCGTCGTGCCACAGGTAGAAGGGCGAGTACTGGTTCAGCGTCGAGCCGTCGACGCCGCGTTCACGGATCCCGTACACCTTCAGCCCCAGGCCGCCGAAGTCGTCGAGCAGATGTCCGCGCGTGGCGACGCGTTCGCGGATGATGCCCATGTCGTAGTCGGCGGGGAGGGTGATCTCGTACTGCATCGCATGCATGCCGTACATACTAGTAGGTACAGAGCTGGGTGTGTCTCAAACCAGCCTGGTAGCGGCCTGGGGTTTCCCCGACGACGGCGACGAAGGCCTCGATGAAGCTGGTGGGGTTCGCCCAGCCCAGCCGGGACGACACGGTGGTCACGGCGTGCCCGTCGCCGAGCAGGACGAGGGCGTGCTGGACGCGGAGCATGCTGCGCCACTGCCGGAAGCTCACGCCGAGTTCGTCCTGGAACAGCCTGCTGAGCACACGCTCGCTGGCACCGGCGCTTCGCCCGAGTTCGCGCAACGTCGCCGAACTCGACGGGTCGGCGTGCAGCAGTGAGGTCACCGCGCGCAGCCGGTCGTCGGCGGGCTCGGGCAGGTAGAGCTCCTGCGGTGAGGCGTCGGTGAGTTCGTCGATGATCAGCCCGCGCAGCCGGTGACGCGGCCCGGTACCGCGAGCGCGCCCGTCACTGAGCGCCAGAAGCACCTCGCGCAGCAGGGGTGTCACGGCGAAGACCGACGGCAGGGCGGGCAGGAACCGGCACAGCCTGACGGGCAGGTCGATACGCCTGACCTCGGTCTCGCCATACGCCCGATGGGAGTGCTCGAACCCCGGCGGCGTCCAGGTGATCCGGTTCGCCGGTGCGACCAAGGTCCCCCGCTCGGTGGTGGTCGCGAGCGCGCCCGAGGACGGATAGAGCAGCTGACCCCGGACATGGGAATGCGGGCCGACCAGCTGTCCGTGGGTCAACGATCCCCGGCCCGTGTCACCGGGAGGCTGGCCGTGGCGGAATTCGAGCATAATGCGTCAGGATACCGGTACTAGGACGCCTCGACCTGCGTGAAACTCGAAGGCATGTCCACAGTGAAAGAGCACAAGCCAGTCGTGATCGTGGGGGCCGGGGTGTCCGGACTCGCCCTCGGCAACTTCCTGCTGCGCGAGGGGATCGACTGTGTCGTCCTCGAACGGCGCGACCGCGACCACGTCGAGCGACGTCAGCGCGCCGGAGTCATCGACACCCGGGCCACCCGCGCGTTCCGGAAACGGGGCCTCGAAGATCGCGTCGTCGGCGGGGCTCCCGTCCAAGCCGGCCTCGGCTTCCGGCTCGATGGCCGGGACCGGTGGCTGGAACTCGCCGTCGAGGAACAACTCGAGGGCCGGTTCTGTCCGCAGCAGGTTCTCGTCCGGAATCTCATCACCGTGTTCGAACAGGACGGGGGCGATCTGCGGTTCGGTGCCGAAGTGGCGGTGGAGGACATCGACCGTCCCCGCGTCCGGCTCGGTGACGGGTCGATCATCGAAGGGGACTTCATCGCCGGATGCGACGGCAGCCACGGCGCGACCCGGGCCGCTGTCCCCGAGGACCGGATCACCCACCATTCCCACGAGTACGGCTACGCGTGGCTGGTCGTCCTCGCCGAGGTGCCCGCCGTCCGCCCGACGTTGCTGGCGATCCACCAGCGGGGCTTCGCGGCCCAGTTCGGGCGGGGACCCACGGCGAGCCGGTTCTACCTCCAGTGCCCGCTCGGCGACACCGCCGAGGATTGGCCGGACGAGCGAATCTGGAGTGAACTCGAAACCCGCTTCGGCGAACCGATCGCCACGAGGGGCCCGATCGTCGAGAAGCAACCGATGCCGCTGCGGGGCGAAGTGCTCAGCCCGATGAGCCACGGCGGGCTCCATCTGCTCGGCGACGCCGCGCACATCGTCCCGCCGGCGAGCGCGAAAGGCATGAACCTCGCCCTGTACGACGCCGACGCCCTCGCCGACGCGCTCGTCCACTACTACAGGAAGGACGACCCGAGCCTGCTCGACGCCTACTCCGATACCCGCCTGCGCGAGGTGTGGAACTACCAGGCTTTCGCGACGTGGTTCACCGACACCGTCCACGACGCCGGGGACGCGACCTATCGCGGGGAGTTCCGCCATCGGGTGGCACGCGCGGATTTCGAGCGGCTGTTCATCTCCGGCACGGCGAACCGGTTGCTCGGCGAGTTCATCGCCGGCTTGAACTGATCGCTATTTCTTGCTGAGCCGGATGATCCCTTCGGCGCCTTGCACCGCGACGATGACGATCAGCTGCCGGTTGATCTGATGGACCATCCCCGGGGGCCCGGACACCGCCCCGCCCATCCCGCCCGAGGCCGGGGCGAGCCCTACCTTCCCGGCCTGGACCGTGACCGAGAGCGGACCGGCTCCGCCGTCGTTGGGGATCTGGTCGCCGGTCCGCACCAGCACCTCGCACTCCCCGTCGGCGCAGGCCTTCAGATCCTGTCCGTCCGCCGAGGTGAACGGCGCGCCGGACGGGGCCGCCGCCTCCATCATCGGCATGTTCTCCGCGGTCGGTTTCGCACTCGCCGCCGCGAAGATCGGGGTCGGCTGGGTTGACGCGCAACCGGCGGCGAGCAGAGCCAGGGGAAGCAGGATCAGGCATCTTCGGCGATCGACCATGACCGACGAAACTAGCCGACCCGCGGGGCCTTGGATGCACCCGAATTCCGCAATCCTGCGGCTGTTCGCAGTGCCCGGAGCCGGTCCGGCCGGGGTAACCGGCCGGACCGGCGCACCACGTGGTCGGCCGAGTACTGAGTGTCCCGCTCAGACTTCCGCGCGGGCGATGATCGCCCGAGTGTCCACACCGGACGGAAGCGTCCCGAACGCGACACCCCAGTCGCCGCCCAGCCGCGACGCGCAGAACGCGTCGGCCACCGCGGGCGTCCCGTGCCGCACGAGCAGCGAGCCCTGGAGCACCAGCGCCATCGATTCGACCAGCCGCCGCGCCCGGTACTCGATATCGGACAGATCGGCCAGCTCCTTGCGCAGCCGTCCCGTCGCGTCGTCCAGCCGGGCGTCGGCACCGGCCGCCTGCTCGACCTCCGAGAAGTACGCCGCCACCGACTCCGGCTGTTTGGCCATCGCCCGCAACGCGTCCAGCGCGGCGACGTTGCCCGAGCCCTCCCAGATCGACATGAGCGGGGCCTCGCGGTAGAGCCGCGGCATCCCCGACTCCTCGACGTACCCGTTTCCGCCCAGGCATTCCAGTGCCTCGACCGCGTGCGATGGGCCGCGTTTGCACACCCAGTACTTCGTCACCGCCAGCCCCAGCCGCCGGAACGCCTGTTCCTGCTCGTCATCGGGCCGGTCGGTGGCCGCTGCCAGCCGCATCCCGACCGTCGTCGCCGCCTCGGATTCGACGACGAGGTCCGCCAGCACGTTGCCCATCAGCGGCTGATCGACCAGATCCGCGCCGAACGCGCGACGGTGCCGCGCGTGGTGGATGGCCCGTACTGCGCCGTACCTCATTCCCGAGGCGCTGCCGACGGCGCAGTCCAGCCGGGTGTTGTTCACCATCTCGATGATGGTGCGCACCCCGCGGCCCTCCTCGCCGATCAGCCAGCCGATCGCGTCGTCGTACTCGATCTCCGACGACGCGTTGGACCGGTTGCCGAGCTTGTCCTTCAGCCGCTGCAACCGGATCCCATTGCGGGAGCCGTCCGGCAGGACACGGGGGAGCAGGAAGCACGACAGGCCGCCGGGCGCCTGCGCCAGCGTCAGGAACATGTCCGACATCGGCGCCGAGGTGAACCATTTGTGCCCGACGATCACGTAGCTGCCGTCACCGAGCGGCCGTGCCGTGGTCGTGTTCGCGCGGACGTCGGAGCCGCCCTGCTTCTCCGTCATCGACATCCCGGCGATCAGCCCGCGCTTAGAGCCGGGCTCCCGCAACCCGAAGTCGTACTCCGTCGCCGCCAGCAGCGGCTCGTACCGTTCGGCCAGCTCGGGATTGAACCGCAGGGCCGGAACCGCCGCGTAGGTCATCGAAATCGGGCAGGTGTGGCCGGCGTCGACCTGACCCCAGACGTACATCTTCGCCGCCCGTGCCGCGTGTGCGCCGGGCCGGGAGTCCCGCCACGGCGTCGCGTGCAGCCCGTAGGACACCGCGACGTCCATCAGCTCGTGCCAGTACGGGTGGAACTCGACCTCGTCGATCCGGTTCCCGACCCGGTCGTGTGTCCGCAGCACCGGCTCGTTCTCGTTGACCAGCCTGCCCCACTCCTGGGCCTGCTCGCTGCCGGCCAGCCTGCCGAGCGCGTGCAGTTCGGCCACCGCCCAGCCGGCGTCGGCACGCTCCAGGCCTTCCAGCAGGGCCGGATCGGCGGCGACGTCGTAGTCCGCCAGCGGCGGCACCTGGTTGGTGACCTCATGAGTGACCGGCATCGGAACCTCCCAAAGAACGCAGGACGAAAGTGCGCAGCCCGGACACCTCGTCCGCACTGCCGGTGGTCAACGGGCCGATCAGGACCTCGGCCGCCGCGCCGACGAGCGCGGCGGCGGTGACCTCGGCGTCCTGGGCGGGGAACACCCCGGAGCGGACGCCGTCGGCGACGTGCTGGGCGACGATGTCGCGGAACGCGCGCCGGTACACCAGCCGCTCGGCTTCGATCGGCGCGTCGACGGGCTCGGCCAGCAGGGCGTAGGCCATCCGCGGGGTCTTCAGTGCCCGGCTCGCGAAGGTGTCGAAGACGGCCACGACCCGCTCGGCCGGTGTGCCGGGCAGCTCCGACACCGCGCGGACCGCCTCGACCTCACGCGTGACGACCTTCCGGAACAACTCCACGACCAGCGCGGCCTTGGTGGGGAAGTGGCGGTACACGCTCCCGACGGCGATTCCGGCGCGCTCCGCGACCGCCGACACCGAACAGCCCGCGTACCCACGTTCGGCCAGCTGCTCGATGGCGGCGGCGAGGACGGCGTCACGCTGGGCGTCGAGGCGCTCCTGGACCTTCGGTGTTCGGCGGTACGGCACTCAAGAAGTGAAGCACCGATTCACACCTTCAGTCAACGCGCGGAGAGATCGAAGGGGACGGGGTCGCGGCCTTCCCAGATCTGGCGGGATGCCCGTTCGGGGTAGGGCAGGGTCTTCGACTCGGTGTCCAGGACTCGGGTGAGGTGCTCGCCGGGCCGGTGGGCGGACCAGCCCGCGTCGCCGGTGGTGACGAAGCGGACCCATGTCTCCTGGAGCTCGCGGGAGAGCGCGACGGCCTCGGGAGTGGGCTCCTCGCCGATGAGCTGGGTGCCGACGGGGCTGTCCAGCGTGCCGAACGCCAGGGGCACGTCGAGGCTGTGGCAGGCGCCCAGGATGCCGCCGAGGGCCGGGGCGACCCAGCACAGTTCGAACAGGTAGGAGGTGCCCCCGGCTGAGGCGTTCGCCTCGGCCAGCTTCTGTGACGGCATGCGGAAGAGGGCGTCGGAGTACACCGTCTCCACCAGCTCCTCCGGGCCCGCCTGCGGGAACGCGGCACGGTAGGCCCGCGGGCCGTCCGGCGGCGGGGCGTGCAGTTCCAGGGCTGCGCGGGCGTCTTCCTCGGTGAAGGTGCCGTACCGTCCGCTCACGACGCTGAAGTACCGGAATTCGTCCCGGGTGTGGCCCACGAGCAGTTCGGTCCCGCTCGCTCGCGCGCCGGTCAGCGCGGGCCAGGGCGTTTCCGGGAGAACCACGCCGTCGACGACGGGACACAGTGCGGTGCCGGTCTCGGTGAGGCGCCCCCAGCTCTCCCGGTGCGCGTGGAGGCCGGCGTTGAAGGAGGTGAGCTCGGCCGCCAGGCGCCATGGGTCGATGTCGCGCAGCGCCTCGGCGGTGGGGGCAGCCGCGCCGAGCCGGTCCGCGAACGCGGCGGTGACCTGCCGTGCCAGCGCGGGGGTGCTGTGCAGCCCCGGCACCGAATGGGCGATGGCCCGCCGGAACAGTCCGCGCGCGGACTTCATCGTCAGCAGGGCGGCGACCGAGCCCGCCCCGGCGGACACCCCGCCCACGGTGACCCGGCCGGGGTCGCCTCCGAAGGCGGCGATGTTGCGCTGTACCCACTCCAGCGCCGCGCTCTGGTCGAGGAATCCGCGGTTGGGCGGCACGTCGTCGAGGAACGCGAATCCCTCCGCGCCCACGCGGCAGTTGATGGTCACCACGACGACCCCCGCCTCGGCCAGCGTCGCCGGGTCGTACATCGGGTCGCTCGACGCCGCCGAGAGGTAGCCGCCCACGGGGATCCACACCAGCACCGGCAGTCCCGCCGCGCCGGGGTCCGGGGTGCCGACGTTGAGCGTCAGCCAGTCGGCGCCTTGCGGGGTCACGTCGATCGGCAGGGACAGCGGCACCACGGGGCCGAACTCGACCGTCTGCCTCGTCCCCTCCCAGCGATGTGGCGGCGCGGGAGCGGCGAAGCGGAGCGCTCCGACCGGGGGCTGGGCGTAGGGGATGCCGCGGAACACCGCGTGCCCCTGCCGCCAGAGCCCCTGCACCACGCCTTCCGTGGTCCGCACCTTTGGCTGTTCGGGCATGACGATTCCCTCTCTCGAGTGGCCTCCAGATTATGGGTCAGGTGTATTATGTCAACTGTATTGGAAAAGTGATCGGGGAAGGGCCGGCGATGCCGAAACAGGTGGATCACCGTGGACGCCGCGAAGCGATCACCCGCGCACTGTGGCGGGTGGTGGAGCAGCGCGGCGTCACACAGCTGACGATGCGCGTGGTGGCCCAGGAGGCAGGCATGTCACTCGGGCAGCTGCAGCACTACTTCGCCTCCCGGACCGACATGCTCTCCTTCGCCATGGATTTCGCGTCCGAGCAGACCTCGGCGCGCGTACGTCAGGGGCTCGAAAAGCTCGGTGACCGTCCGCACCCCCGTGACGTGCTGCGACTGACGCTCGCGGAAATGCTCCCCCTGCATGCCGACGCCCGCGCGACCAGCCGGATGAGCGCCGCCTACGTCCTGGAGGCACTGCACGACGAGACCGTGCACGAGCAGGCCCGCCGCGGCCTCGTCCAAGGGCGGACCCTTGTCGAGCAGTTGGTCCGCCAGGCGATCGCCGACGGGTACATCGACTCCGGCCACGACCCGGAGACCGAGACCAACCTGCTCCTCGCCCTCACCGGCTTCACCTCCCTGATCGAACTCGACGTGATCGAGCCCCAGGACGCGCTCGCCGCGATCGACGTGCATCTGGACCGGTTGTTCAGGAGCACGTGACCTGCCCCGCGTCAGAGCACGGCGAGCCGGTCCACCAGCAGCTCCACTCTCTGCTCGGCGAACTCCCGTGGCAGTCGTCGCTCCCGGGTCAGGGTGGCCAGCCCGTGCAGGGACGCCCAGAACAGCTCGGTGAACACTCCCGGATGGATGTCGTCCCCGGCGACCTCGCCGAGGCACTCCAGCAGTGCCGCGAACGCGTCCTTCAACGGCTCCGGCGTGTCCTCCTGCGCGAACGCCAGACCGCCGTCGAGCTGGAAGATGGCGTCGTAGACCGCCGGATTGCGCTCCGCGAACTCGAGGTAGGCGCCGGCGAGAGCGGTGACCCGGGCACGAGGACCCTCCACGGCGGAAGTGGCGGCCCGCAGTGCCACCGCCAGCTCGGCCGAGCCCTCGAGGGCGACGGCGCCGATGATCTCGCGCTTGCCGCGGAAATGGCTGTAGAGGACGGGCTGACTGTAGTCGATGCGCTCGGCGAGGCGGCGGGTGGTGACCGCGTCCCAGCCTTGCTGCTCGGCGAGTTCACGGGCCGTGGCCACGATGAGGCGCTCGCGTTCCGCCCGTTCGCGCTGCTTGCGTTCCTGTACCGACATGAAGGAGATCCTAGCACCGCTAGACAAGCGAGCGGCAGTAGTACTAGCGTTGCAACATCAGCTAGCAACACTAGTTTCTGGAGGGGCATCGTGTTCAGCGCACTCGCTGTCAGCACCATCGTGGTCGTCGGCGTGATGGTGGGGGTGGAGTTCTCCGTCGCCTTCGTCATGAACCCGATCTTCGACGGGCTTCCCGAGGACAGCGGTCAGCTCGGCCGTGCCCACGGGGGCCGGATGCTCGGCGCGGTCATGCCGTTCTGGTACATCGGCTCGCTCGTCCTGAGCGTGGCCTGGGCCATCGCCGGATGGGACCGACCGGGCACCGGCCCTCGTGGTCATCGCCGCCGCGCTGCTGATCGTCAGCGTGATCATGTCGATCCTGCTGCTCGTCCCGATCAACAACCGGGGCAAGACCTGGACCCCGGAGAACCGCCCGGAGGACTGGAAGGAGCAGATGAACCGCTGGAACCGTTTCCACTACGTCCGCGTCGCCGTCATCATCGCCGCCTTCGCCCTGCTGGCCGCCGCCCTCGTCTGAACTCCTTCTTCTGAAGCTAGAGCGCCGCCACGGCCTCGGCGATCCCCTTCTTGTCGTACGCGCCGGTGGGCATGGTCGAGGCATGCGCGTGGCGGACCACCCCGTCCCGGTCGATCAGCACGCTGCCCGACTGCTGCAAC
The DNA here is from genome assembly GCF_001995215.1 of Amycolatopsis azurea DSM 43854. Taxonomy (GTDB): domain Bacteria; phylum Actinomycetota; class Actinomycetes; order Mycobacteriales; family Pseudonocardiaceae; genus Amycolatopsis; species Amycolatopsis azurea. The sequence goes on along the minus strand of NZ_MUXN01000024.1, from coordinate 294,369 downwards.
ATCTTCTTCGCCAGCCCGAAGGCCTCGTGCGGAGTGCCGTTCCGCCCGGTGACCACCCGAAGCGACAACCCGCGCTTCGCCCGCCACGCCGCGGCTTCGGCCCGGCCCTCGGGGACGGCGATGAGAACGCGCACGCCGGCGGCGGCCAGCTCCTCGGTCCGCCGTGCGAGGTCCTTCACGTGACCGGTGCAGACAGGGCACGTGGTCGAGCGCATGAAATAGAGCAGCACGTGCTCCGTGCCGCGGTAGTCGGAGAGCCGGACCACCTCACCGGCGGTGTCCTCCAGCGCAAGGTCAAGGGCAGTGGATCCGATTTCGAGCATGACAACTCCTCAAGAGATAAGGCGGGAAATGGGGGGGATTACGGAAGCAGCGTCTGGCGGACGGTCGCCCGCGCCCGGTGCAGCCGGGACTTCATCGCCGCGGTGCTCAGACCGAGCGCGTCCGCGACCGACCGGCCCGGATGGCCCTGGATGTCCCGCATGATCAGGACGCGACGCTGATCAGCGGGCAGCTCGGCGATCGCGGCGGCCACTCGACGAGCCTCCAGCCGCTCCAAGGCGTCGTCCTCCGCCGAGACCACCGCGCCGGATTCCGCCAGGTCATCGCCGCGCAACGCCCGCCGAGCCCGGCGGAGACACTCGTTGCGCACGATCCGGAACATCCACGACGCGAGCGCCCCGGTCGCCCGCAAGGTGCCGATCTTGCGGTACAGGATGATCAGCGCCTCCTGCGCGGAATCCTCCGCGTCCTCCGGCGACGCGCACAACGAGCGCGCGAAACGCTGCACATGCGGATGGGAACCCGAGACCAGGGCGGCGATGGCGTCCGTGTCACCGCCCTGCGCGGCCGCGACCAAAGACTCCTTGGGCCACTCGGACTCCACGACAACCTCCTCTCACGCCGGGCTTGTCCCGACCCCTACTAGAGCCGCCGGCCCCGCGAAAGGATTCAGCCCGGCACGTGACCCCGCTCACGTCCTGCCCGCCACGAGCCCACATCACCCGATGGCATGATCGCCGTCATGACATGGACCGCCCCCGAGGTGACCCGTCCGTCCGGCGACACCGCCGCCGACGAACGCGTTCTTCTTCCCTCGTTGCTGAACTGGCACCGCAGCACCTTCCTCCACAAACTCGCCGGACTCACCGGAGAACAGCTCGCCCAGGCGTCGGTCCCGCCCTCGAACCTCACCCTCCTCGGCCTCGTCCGGCACCTCGCCAAGGTCGAACGCTTCTGGTTCCGCCTGCGCTACGCCGGACAGGACATCGGCCCCCTCTACGACCCCGCCCTCGGCAAGGACCACGACTTCGAATCCCTCGACGCCGAGCAAGCCGAAAAAGCCTACGACGTCCTCCTCGAAGAGATCCGGCTCGCCGACGAAGCCGCCGCCGGAGGGTCCCTCGACGACACCTTCGACCTCGGCGACGCCCCGTTCTCCCTGCGCATGCTCTACATCCACATGATCGGCGAGTACGCCCGCCACAACGGCCACGCCGACCTCATCCGCGAACGCGTCGACGGCCACACAGGAGCTTGACCATGGAATACGGATTCATCGGCGCCGGTGAGATCACCGCCGCCATCGTCGAAGGCCTCAGCAAGGACATCGCCGACCCGCCCTCGATCTTCCTCTCACCCCGCAGTCGCAGCGTCGGACAGGAACTCTCGGCCCGCTTCGCCAACGTCGAGGTCCGCGACAGCAACCAAGCCGTCGTCGACAGCGCGACGACGATCGTCCTCGCCGTCCGCCCGCCGATCGCCCAGGAAGTCCTCCAGGGCCTCACCTTCAGCCCGGACCACGTGCTGATCAGCGCCCTGGCCGGCGTCCCCCTCGACCAACTGCGCGACTGGGCCGCTCCCGCCCGCGAGGTCGTCCGGAGCATCCCGCTGCCCCCGGCCGCCCGCCGTCAGAGCCTCACCGCCATGTACCCCGACAACGCCGAAGCCCGAGCCCTCTTCGACAGCATCGGCGGCAGCGTCGTCCCCGCCGCCGAGAAGGACCTCGACATCTTCAGCGGCGCCACGGCCACCTTCGCCGCCCATCTCGACTACCTCGGCACCATCGCGGCCTGGATGACCGACCAGGGCATCGAGGACACCACGGCAACCGCCTTCACCAGCCACATCTTCGGACAGCTCGGCCACTCCCTGGTCGAGCGGAGCGGCTCCCTCGAAACCCTCACCGGCAAGCACATGACCCCCGGCGGGCTCAACGAACAATTCCTCACCGACCTGCGCACCAACGGCGTCCCCGACACCGTCCGCCAGGCCCTCGACGGAGTCCTCGCCAGGCTGCGCGACCAGTGACCGTCGTCGCCAGACTCAGGGCGGCCGGGTGCGTCTTCGCCGAAGACGAAGCCCGGCTGCTCACCGCCGAAGCCCGCACACCAGCCGAACTCGACACGATGGTCCGGCGCCGCGTCGACGGCGAACCACTCGAAGTCATCCTCGGCTGGGCCGGATTCCACGGCCTCCGCATCACCGTCGAACCCGGCGTCTTCGTGCCACGCCAACGCTCCGAACTCCTCGTCCGGCATGCCCTCACCCTCACCGGACCGGGAGCGGTCGTCCTCGACCTCTGCTGCGGCACTGGCGCGCTCGGCGCCGCCATCGCCACCGAACTCCCCGGAATCCGGCTCTACGCGGCCGACATCGAACCCGCCGCCGTCCGCTGCGCCCGGGTCAACGTCGCCGACGCCGGGGGAGAGGTCTTCGAAGGCGACCTCTTCGAGCCCCTTCCCCAGTCGCTGAGAGGCCGCGTCGACCTCCTCGTCGTCAACGCCCCCTACGTCCCCACCGACGCCATCGCGATGATGCCGCCCGAAGCGCGCGACCACGAACCCCGCGTCGCCCTCGACGGCGGACACGACGGCGTCGAGGTCCACCGCCGCGTCGCCGCCGAAGCTCCCCAGTGGCTCGCTCCCGGCGGTCACCTGCTTATCGAAACCGGCGAAACTCAATCGTCGAATACCGCGGAAGCCATGGCGCACAACGGTTTGACGCCCGAAGTGATCACCGACGACGACCTGTACGCGACGATTGTTGTCGGAGCCCGTCGCTAGGGTGCCCGCCGTGACCGACTACCTCGACATCACCCGCACCGCTTACAACACCGTCGCGGCCGACTACGCCGAAGCCCTCCGCGACCACCTCGCCGGATCCACCTGGGACAGGGCCATGCTCGGCGCGTACGCCGAACTCGTCCAGGCCGCCGGTGGCGGACGCGTCGCCGAAATCGGCTGCGGCCCCGGCCGTATCACCGATTACCTCCACGGACTCGGGCTCGACATCCGCGGCATCGACCTCTCCCCGGAGATGGTCGCCGTCGCCCGGAAGTGGTACCCGCACCTGGACTTCGAAATCGGGGAGATGCCCGGTTTGTCCATTCAGGACGGTGCGCTGACCGGCGTCGTCGCGTGGTACTCGATCATCCACACGCCGCGGGAACGACTGCCGGAGATCTTCGCCGACTTCCACCGCATCCTCGCCCCGGGCGGCCACCTGATGGTGGCGTTCCAAGTCGGGGACGAAGTGCGCCACATCGAGCACGCGTACGGGCACGACATCACCTGCGACGCCTACCGGCTCTCGCCGGAGAAGATCGCCGAACAGCTCGAGAAAGCGGGATTCAGCATGCTCTCCTCCCTCGTCCGCGAGCCGTCGGAGGAGTTCGAGAACACCCCGCAGGCCTACCTGATCGCCCGCAAGCCCTAGGTCAAGGACGCCGGGCCTCGACGAGCCAGGCCGCCGAACCGTAGAAAACGCCTCGGTCGGTCTGGTGCTCGGCGAGGTCGGCACGCAACGCCGCGACAGCCTTCGCACGAGTGGCCTCGTCCAGGTCGCTCAACCGCCCGCCGTGCTGCTCGATGACGAAATCGGCCGCGTCATCGACGTCCTGCCCGAAGTACATCGGCTTGTTCACGGCGGTGCACCGGAAGTCGGTGTACCCGGCGGAGGTCAGCAGCGCTTCGGTTTCCTCCGGATCGCTGAGCGCGAGATTCGCCGACGGAACCTCCCGCCCGGCCGCGATGATCGTGCGGAACGTGGTGATCCACTCGTTGAGCCGCAACGGCTGCCACGTCAGCAGCACGAGACGGCCCCCTGGCCGGGTCGCCCTCACCAGATTGGCGAACGCGGCCAGGGGAGTACCGAAGAACATCGACCCGTGACGGCTGATCACCACGTCGAAACCCGCCTCGGGAAACGCATGGACCTGAGCGTCCACCTGCTCGAACGAGACGTTGGGGACGCCTTCCTCCCCGGCGAGACGCCGGGCGAGGCCGAGCATCTCCCCGGACAGGTCGACACCCAGTGCGGACCCCGCGGTGGCCAGCCGTGCCGCGTCCCGCGTCGTCTGACCGGCTCCGCAGCCGACATCGAGGACACGGTCTCCCGGCTGGATGCCCGCCGCGGAGAAAAAGGTGTCGCGGTACGCGGCGACACCGTCGTTGAACCGCTCCGCACGCTTCGCCCACAACGCGCCGTCGTCGCCGTTCCACGCCTTCAACATGCGTTCATTGGACGGATCGACACGCACAACGGTGCTCTCGGACATTTCGGTGACCCCCAGGCTCGATTTCCACCGATGACCATAGCGCCACCCGTCAGCGGAACGCGGCGACGTTCCGAGCAGCCCAATCAGCGAACGACCGCGGCGCGCGACCGAGCACCCGCTCCACATCCGGACTCACCCGCAACTCGGCCGGAGTCGGCGAGCTCAAGATGTCCAATGTGTCATCTGCCAGCTCCGCCGGCATGCTCCGCACCATCCCCGCCTTCGCCTCGGCCCGGGTCAGCTCGTGAAAACGCACCGGCGAGCCCAAAACCCCGGCCAGAGCCGCAGCCTGCTCGCGCGGCGTGATCACCGCCGGACCGGTCAGCTCGTACACCTCACCGAGATGCCGATCGTCCAGCAGACAGGCGGCCGCGACCTCCCCGATGTCCGCCGGATCGATGATCGGTACCCCGGTGTCACCGAACGGCGCGGCGACCTCCTGCCGTGAACGCACGGACTCCGCCCACCACAAGGCATTGGAGGCGAAACCACCCGGCCGCAGAATCGCCCAGTCCACACCGGACTCCCGCACCACGTCCTCCAGCGCGCGCATCGCGATCCGCGTCGTGCCGAACGGCCTGGTCGCCACACCGAGCGTGGAAAGCAGGACGACCCGGCGGACCCCGCTCGCCACCGCCTGGCCGATGATGTCGGCCGGGTTGGCTCCGGTGGCGTGCAGATCACCGGAGAGCAACAGGAACAACGCCTTCGCCCCCGCCAGCGCGGGCTCGAGCCCGGCCGGATCCGCCAGATCGGCCACCACATGCCGCCCGCCGTCCGGCGCCGCCGCGGCGTGCCTCGACACCGTCGTCACCTGCTCGCCCGCCTCGACCAACGCCTCGGTCAACGGCCGGCCGATGTTCCCGGTAGCCCCGGTCACCACGATCATGAACAACTCCTTCGTCCGATGTCCTCTGTGATCAGGACGCTAGGACTCAGGCTTACTTCTGGTAAGTACATACCTGGAGGTAAGCTCCTGACATGGCTGGAGGCTCGCAGATCACCCAGGGCGACACCGAGACGCGGTATGAGGTGTTTCACACCGGCTGCGCCGCCCGTGACGTGGTCGACCACATCACCAGCCGCTGGGGCATCTGGGTACTGATCTCCTTGCAGAGCAACGATCTCCGCTTCTTCGAACTCCGCGAGAGCATCCAAGGCATCAGCGAGAAGATGCTCGCCCAATCACTACGCGCCCTGGTCCAGGACGGCCTGATCTGGCGGAAGGTCGAGCCCACCACGCCACCCCAGGTCACCTACGGGCTGACCGAGTTCGGCCGGGACGTCGGCGAGCCACTGGGGGAGCTGTTCGACCGGATCACCCAACGGCTCGGATCACGCGAAGACCAATGACGGGGGACCATGACCACGGCGGCCCAAGAGGCTTTCCTGCGCGAATTCCACGCCCGGAACCCGGCGGCGACGTCGGGCATGATGAGCCAGGGCCGCACACCCGACGGGCGGTCGAGCTACGAAATCCTCAAAGATCACGTCTCAGGACACGTCCGGGTACTCGACCTCGGCTGCGGTGACGGCTTCCTCCTCGACCTCCTCGCCAAGGCCGGCCACCAGGTCGCCGGAGTCGACCTCTCAAGCGCCGACCTGGCACTCGCGCGTCAGCGACCCTCCCTCCACAACGTGCCTCTGACGACAGGACGGGCACAGGAACTGCCTTTCCCCGACGGAGGCTTCGACGCGTGCGTCTCCCACATGGCCTTCATGCTGATGCCCGACATCGACCAGGTCGCCGCGGAAGTGGCCCGGGTCCTGGCCCCTGGTGGGCGGCTGGCGCTGATCCTCAGCAGCGGCCGAGCGGGCGGAAGCGGAAGCTACGAACTGTTCCAGAAACTGATCCGTCCGGCACTCGACGCCGCCCCGCCCGACCAGCGGATTCCTTCTCTGGGCGACAACTGGACCCTGCACCAGGACGGCATCAACGAGATTCTCGTCCCCGCCGGCTTCTCACCCGTCGTGTGGGGGACCGAACCCATCGACCTCGGCGGCACCGCGGAGCAGGTGTGGTCACGCCTCTCGCTGATCTACAACTTCATGCCACTCGACCCCGCGGTCGTACGGTCGCTCGAAGCGGAATTCCTGACACAGGCAGCGGAAATGACCGACGCCGACGGCAGGATCCCCTGCACGATGAACGTCCACGTCGCCGCCACGGAACGCTCCTGATCAGCTGGATTTCTTGCGCTGATTGGCGTTGAAACGCGCCTTCTTCTCACGATTCCCGCAGGTACCCATGTCGCACCATTTGCGCGTGCGGCTCTGGCTGGTGTCGAAGAAGGCGGCCTGACACGTCGGTGACGCGCACAAGGCCAGCTTTCCGTCCCGCTCGCCGGAGATGATGCTGATCGCGTCGGCGGCGATCACGCCGAGGGCGTCTTCCACGCGGGACGCCGAACTCAGTCGCCACTCACGAGTGCTCTCGGGCGTCAGGACAGCCGCGGCCCGCCCCTGGATGCTGCGGTCATTGATGATCTGGACAGCGGACGCCGGGGGAGCGTCGTCGATCGCGGCCGCGGTCGCCACGACGTGAATCGCTTCCCTCAGCTCCCGAGCCAGGTCGAGCTGAGCCGAGGTGCAGGAGTCCACCGCGAGACCGCTCACCACAAGCCAGTCGACGAGCCGCCGCGGCGTGGGTATGCGCTCCAACGCCTCGCCACGGCGCTCCGTCAGCGTCGCCGTGAAGCTGGTCGCCAGCACGGTACCGAGGCGGAAGTCAGGAAACCCAGCAGACATGGAACCACCTTAGCCGGTTGCAACTCGACCTGACGACGTGTTAGAACCGTCTTAGCCGGTTCAGCAATGGTCAGGAGGTCACATGCCTCGCTCAACCAGCGACGTGCAAGCATTCGAAGCCCACGCAACCGACGCCGAACTCGACGATCTGCGCGCACGCCTGACCGCGGCGCGACTACCGGAACCCGAGACGGTCTACCGCCCCGGACCCGACCCGCGCCGATGGGACCAGGGCGTCCCGCTCGCCGACCTCATCGACGTCGTGAACTACTGGCGCACCGAGTACGACTGGCGGCCGTTCGAAGAGCGCCTCAACCGCATCGGACAGTTCCACACGACCATCGACGGCCTGGGAATCCACTTCCTGCACCGCCGATCCACGCGCGCCGACGCCACTCCGCTGATCCTGACGCACGGCTGGCCAGGCAGCGTCGCCGAATTCATCGACGTCGCGGACGAGCTGGCAGATCCCGAACACTCGGACATTCCGGCGTTCCATGTCGTGATTCCGTCATTGCCGGGATTCGGCTACAGCGACAAACCGGCCACCACCGGATGGGGAACCGAAAAGATCGCGGCCGCATGGGTGGAACTGATGGGAAGGCTCGGCTACGACAAGTTCGTGGCACACGGGGGAGACTGGGGAGGCAACATCACCACGGTCCTCGCCGGCAGGTTCCCGGAGCACGTCCTCGGCATCCACACGACCTTCGCGGAGGGACTGCCCGGACTGACGACGGAAGGACTGACCGCGGACGAGCGCAGGTGGACCGAGGAAACCCACGACTTCTGGCACCACCGCGCGGCCTACGCGAAGCAGCAGGCGACCCGACCCCAGACCATCGGCTACTCGCTCGTCGACTCACCGGTCGGGCTTCTCGCCTGGATCCTCGACAAGTTCGCCGAATGGACCGACACCGAAGACAGCCCGTTCGAGACCATGTCCAGGGACAGGATTCTCGACGACGTCACCCTGTACTGGCTGACGCGAACTGGTGCGTCGTCGGCCCGCATCTACTACGAAAGCCACAACTCGCTGGACCCCGAACTCCGGGTCGACGTCCCGGCGGCGATCACCGTGTACCCCTACGACATCGAGAAGTACCCGCGCCCGTGGGCACAGCAGCGATACCGGCAGATCGTCCGATGGAGGTCGCCCGAAGCCGGGGGACACTTCCCGTCGCTGGAGGTTCCCGAGTACTTCGTCAAGGACCTGCAAGAGGGTCTCGCGGCAGTCCTGTCTACGTCCAGTGGGCCAGCCAAGCATCCAACGCCGGTCCGGGCGGGTTGAGCCGACGAGCCCGGTCGACACGTCCTGCCATCGCTCTGGTGGCCATGCGTTCGTGGAGTCACAGGGACGGGTCCGCGAGTTAGTCGTCGGGGACGTGGACGTGGCGGTTGCCCTGTGGACTGCCGAGAGCCGGGGAGCGCCGAGATCCCGACTACTTGACATAATGTACATTATCGGCACTTTGACTGACCTGGATAACGAGGGCCGAGAGGGGTCTCCGGCGCGCGGCCGAAGGGGTCTTTCATCGCATGTCACGCAGGGAAAGCTCCCTTCGCCGGGTCGGACGCGGGCATCGCTCCCTTCAGTCCTCCCTGGACTTGCCCCAGGGCGACCTCCCGAGATACCCCAGGGCACCCCCAGGAGACACGAAACGGATGTCCGATCACCCAGCCTCAATACGTCACTGTGACGAATTAACCTAGACATCCAAGACACTGAAGATCAACGGAGGCGTCTGGCCGGGCCCAAATCGTCGACGAGGCTCGCCAGTCAGTCGACTCGATGCCTCGAAGTCGCCCAGGTAGAGCCCGGAAGCCATCGAAGGTCGTCAGGGCGAAAAACCGTCAGAAGTAACCCATCAGGGCGCCCCGGAGGCTGACGAGCGGACCGAGATCCCCCGCGAGGAGATTCCGGACCCATCACTCCGTTTCATGCATAATCACTATTATGCATGAAACAGAATATAACCCAGTGTAAGACTGTCGGTGCCATGCGGTACAAGATGCTCATGAGGGTTTCCGAGGCTCAGCAAGCCTTTTTCGCCGCACGTCGTCCCCGTAAGGATTCTCCTCACACCACCGACGCGTACCGCCGCGACCTCGCCGGCATCACCGTTCTCCTGCTCCGCGAGCTGGACCGCTCCCCTGACGAACTCACTGTCGAGATGCTCACCGCCCAAGCGCTCCGCAACGCTTTCGGCGCCTTCGCGGACACCCACGCCAAGAGCTCCGTCCTGCGGGCTTGGTCGACCTGGAACCAGTTCCTCACCTTCTGCGTGTCCGACGGGCTGCTCGCGGGCAACCCGATGGGCGCGGTCGCGAGGCCGAAGGCGCCGCCGTTGACGCCGAAACCGTTGCGGGGCGAAGAAACTCCGGAGCAGTTGCTCGCGGCCGCCGCGGACGGTTCGCGTCGGACGCGGGATCCGTGGCCGGAGCGGGACGTCCTGGTGATCGCGCTCGGGCTGGTCGCCGGACTGCGGGCCGCCGAGATGCGAGCACTGACGGCGCGATCACTGGTCGGCCGTCAGGGTGAGATGCGCTTGCACGTCCACGGCAAAGGAAGCCGTGACCGGTCGATTCCCGTGCAGCCGATCATGGAGAAGATCATCGAGGAGTATCTGGCCTCCTGCCGCCGTCGCTTTCCCCAGCAGCGTTTCGGCCCTTCCACTCCCCTCCTTCGGGATCGGGCGGGTGAGCCGATCGGCCGCGGCGCGCTGGAGTACCTGGTCAAGTCCTGCTACCGGTGGGCGGGCCTGCACGACCGCGTGCCGGTCGGGGCGAATCTTCACGCGTTGCGGCACACGTTCGCGACACGGCTGGCCGAAGACGGCGCGACGGCGTCGGAGATCATGGCCCTGCTGGGGCACGCGAGCCTGGCGACCAGCCAGAACTACATCGAGGCGACGGGACGGGAGCAGCGGGCGGCGGCCGCGAGCAACCGGACGTACCGGGCGTTGGACGGGATCGTGTAGGCAGTGTCGTGAAGTGATCGCCAGCAACCGGCTCCAGACAGCCGAGATGACCGTTGCTCGGCCGGTTCAATCACCGGCCGCGTCAGGAGCGCCTCGATCTCGGCGATCGCCTGAGCGTTGCCCCGGTAGTGGGCTCCGTGGATACCGACCGCGCGGGCAGCGGCGATGTTGGGCTCCATATCGTCGAGGAAGATCATCTCCTCGGGGCGGACCTTGAACCCGTACGCGGCCTGCTCCCCCTCCACGAGACCGCGCCTGACCTACCACCGCCTGTGGACCCCAAGGTCAGGCGCGATCTCCAGGACGTCGCCGATGTCGAACACCGCCACGCGAATCGCCATGATCGCCACCGTCCTACGCTCCCCGCAGAGTCAGCGGAGCTGTTCGAGGTCCTTGGCCGCCTGGGCGATCTCGCCGGCGAGGCTCCGGAGTTCGGCGATGGAGGCCCCGTCGTCGGCCGCGGTGACGACGTCTTCGGCGGCGCAGCGCAGCTGGAAGAGCCTGTCCTGCAGCGTGGCGATCTCGGTGTCGGAGAGGACGACGGCGTCTTCCGGGAGACCGCTGCGCTGGACGGCGGTGCGGCGTTCGTAGGCTCGCTGGCGGCAGGATTGCCCGCAGTAGCGGCGGCGCCTGCCGACGTTGCCGCCCTGTTCGATCCGTCGGCCGCACCATCCGCAGTGCTTGGGTGCTCCGGCGCGGCGCAGCTCGGACACCTCTTCGGCGGATGTCTTCAGGTGTTCGGCCACTTCCCTCACGGACCAGACCCTAGCTGGCCATCGAACGCTCATGCCGGGGCCACGACGGAAGTGCACACTAGTGGGGTGCCGACACTGTTTCCGTACCTCGCCGACCCGCTCCCCCGTGCTTTCGCCCATCGGGGCTGGCACCTCGGTGACCTGGAAGGACTGGAGAACTCGTTGCCGGCCTTCCGGCAGGCGGTGACGGAGGGTTACCGCTACCTGGAGACGGACGTGCACGCGACGTCGGACGGTGTGGTGGTCGTGCATCACGACGCGTCGCTGGACCGGACGACCGACGGTGCGGGGTTGATCTCCCGTCAGACGTGGGCGCAGCTGAAGGCCGTCAAGGTCGGGGGCCGGGCGCCGTTGTCGAGGCTGGAGGACGTCCTCGAGGAGTTGCCGGAGGCGCGGTTCAACATCGATGTGAAGTCGAACCATGCGGTGGCGCCCTTCGTGCGGGCGATCGAGCGGACCGGTGCGCATGATCGGGTCGCGGCGGCGTCGTTCTCCGACGCGCGGTTGGCGCGGATCCGGAAGCTGGCCGGGCCGAAGCTGGTGACGGCGATGGGGCCGCGTTCGGTGGCGGTGATGTGGGCGAACGGGTTTCTGCCGCTGGTGTCGTTGCGGGCGTTGTCGCGGGGTGTGATGGCGCAGGTGCCGGTGCGGCAGGGGCGGTTGAAGGTGGTGGACCGGGCGTTCCTGCGGCAGGCGACGCGTGGGGGTTTCGAGGTGCACACGTGGACGGTGGACGATCCGGCGGAGATGCGGACGCTGCTGGATCTGGGGGTGCACGGGATCGTGACGGATCGGCCGGACCTGCTGCGTGAGGTGCTGCGCGAGCGGGGTGCTTGGCCTTCGTGATTCTCGCGTTTAGTCCTCTGAATGCGGTGTGAGCGCGTTCAGAGGACTAAACGCGGGTGGTCACCGGGGTGGTTTGCCGTTCCAGGCGGCGTCCCAGGTCTTGGGTCCGAGGCGGCCTGAGTCGTTGATGCCGTTGGCGCGCTGGAGGGCGAGGACGGCTTCGCGGGTCTTGTCGTAGTAGCAGCCGGTTCCGGTGAAGCCGTAGCCGAAGGCGTTCATCCGCAGTTGGAACTGCTTGAGCGGTGCGGCGCAGTCTCCGTAGGCGTAGACGACGCCGGGCCAGTCGGGTTTGGGGCCGCCGGGAGGTGCGGGCGGGGTGGGCTTCGGCTTGGGCGGAGGCGGCGGTGCGGGTTGTCCTCCCCCGCCGATGTAGGCGGAGTCCTCATAGGACGGGACGCGTTTGCTGCGGCCGTCGCCGTCGTTGCGGAAGCCGAGTTTGCCGGCGCATTCCCAGGGTTGCCAGCCGCGCATGCGGTAGAGGTAGAGGGCCCGGTAGTCCTGTTCGCGGGGGCTGGCCTGGTCGGGGCGTCCCTGGCCGCCGACGCTGCGCCAGGTGGGCAGGTCGAACTGGTAGGCGCCGTAGTAGCCGTTGCCGGTGTTGATGTTGTAGCGCCCGCTCGATTCACACATGCGGAGCTTGGCCCAGTGGGAGCCGTGGGGATCCGCGGCGGCGGATCCGGTGGTGGCGATCTGCAGGCCCGTCACGGCGAGGGCGAGCAGGAGCGTTCTCGCCACTACGCGGTGTGCTGTGCGAAGGCGATGGGTCCTCATGAGCGGAACAGTAAATAACGGACACTTGCTTCACAAGAGTCACAGCTTGCCCACCAGCCTCACATGAAACACACGCGGTTCATGGCAGCGACACGCCGACGATGGTCTGGGAGGTGACCGGGAAGGGTTCGTCTCGCGTCGAAACGAACACGGTCCGGACTCGTGCCGGACAGGTGGGCGTGATCACCAGTAGTCTCCCGCTGACCTCGATGTTTACGACCTCAGGAGCAGTGCATGACGGTGGCCGTGACCCGTGAACGCAAGCGGGTGTGGCGGGCTTGGTACCTCTACGACTGGGCCAATTCGCCGTTCTATTCGTCGGTCATCACGGTGTTCGGGGCGCTCTATTTGAGCGATATCGCGTCCGCGGATGCCAAGACGAATTTCACCCTTAACGGGGACAAGGCGTGTACCGATTCGAGTGGAGCTTCGAGCACGCTGCAGAACTGCGACGTCTCGTTGTTCGGGCTGCATTTCCCGGCCGGGTCGCTGTGGGGGTATCTGCTGTCGGTCGCGACGGTGACGCAGGTGCTGGTGCTGCCGATCGCCGGCGCGATCGCGGACCGGAGCAGGCACAAGCGGCGGATCCTGGGCGGGTTCGCGTTCCTGGGCGCGGTGGCGTCGGCGCTGATGTTCTTCATCGCGGGGACGGACTGGGAGGTCGGTGTCTGGACGTTCATCTTGGCCAACATCGGTTACGGCGGTGCGCTGGTCGTCTATTACTCGTTCCTGGTGGACATCGCGGAGCCGGACGAGCGGGACGCGGTGTCGTCGAGGGGCTGGGCGTTCGGGTACCTCGGTGGCGGTCTGGCGCTGGCGTTGCAGCTGGGCTTCTTCATGGGGCACGACTTCTTCGGGGTGAGCGAGCATCTGGCGATCCAGATCTGCTTCCTGACGTCGGGGATCTGGTGGGCGGTGTTCACGGTCCCGGCGGTGCGGGCACTCCCCCAGACTCATGTGCCGAAGTCGGCCGAGCGTGGCCTGTCGGTGCTGACGGCCGGGTTCAAGGAGTTGAAGCGGACGATCAAGGAGGCGCGGGCCTATCCCCTGACGCTGGCGTTCCTCGGGAGCTATCTGGTCTTCACCGACGGGATCACGACGGTGGTGGCGGTGTCGGCGCAGTACGGGAAGGACGAGCTGAAGTACAGCACCCAGGTGCTGATCGTCACGATCCTGGTGATCCAGTTCCTGGCCTATGCCGGGGCGATGATCCACGGGGCGATCGCGGCCCGGATCGGGGCGAAGAAGACGATCTTGGGCAGTCTGGTGGCCTGGGTGGTCGTGTTGTGCTTCGCGTTCTTCATCGAGGCTGGTCAGCCGTTGCAGTTCTACGCGGTGGCGGTCGGGATCGGGCTGGTGCTGGGTGGGACGAACGCGTTGTCGCGGTCGTTGTTCGGGCAGATGATCCCCGAAGGGAAGGACGCTCAGTACTTCTCGCTGTACGTGGTCGGTGAACGGGGTACGTCGTGGCTGGGTCCGCTGCTGTTCGCGGCGGTCGGGCAGATCACCGGCTCGTTCCGGTGGGCGATCATCGCGTTGGTGATCTTCTTCGTGCTCGGTTTCGTGTTCGTGTGGCTGGTGCCGGTGCGGCGGGCGATCGAGGCGGCGGGCAACCGACCACCGGCGGTGCTGTGAGGACGGAGCGTGCCGATAGGGTCGACCGTCGTGACCGTACTGAAGGAGAGTGGCCCGGACCCCACGGACGCGTTGTCGTCGGTGCCGGTGGCGGGTTCACGGCGGGGTGTGCCGGTCGTCGGGAAGTTGAAGTTCTGCTACGGGCCGATGGACTGCGGGAAGTCGACGCTGGCGTTGCAGATCGACCACAACCACGCGCGGCAGGGTCGTCGCGGGATGGTGCTGGTGCGGCACGACCGGTCCGGTGAGCCGCAGATCACCAGCCGGATCGGGCTGACGCGCAAGGCGATCGAGGTGGGGAACGAGACCGATCTGCGGTTGCTGGTGCGTGAGCAGTGGGCGGCCGGGCGGCACGTGGACTACTTGATCGTCGACGAAGCTCAGTTTTTGTCACCTGTTCAGGTGGATCAGCTGGCTGAACTGGCCGACGACGTCCAGATCGACGTGTACTGCTTCGGGATCGCGACGGATTTCCGGAGCGTGTTGTTCCCAGGGGCGGCTCGGCTGTTCGAACTGGCGGACGAGTTGCAGCCGGTTCAGGTCGAGGTGTTGTGCTGGTGCGGGCAGACGGGACGGTTCAACGCGAGGGTGTCCGACGGTGAGGTTCTGCGGGCCGGGGACACTGTCGTGGTGGCGGATACCGAGCAGTCGCTAGTTGAAAGTTCATCAGCATCACGTTCCGAGGCTGAATCGAACACGGTCCGTTATCAGGTATTGTGCCGTCGACACTTTCGACTGGGCGACCTGGGGCCCTCCTCGGCCCAACACGGTCAGTTACGGTTGACGTGACAGGCGTACTACTAGCCCATCTGGGGGATATCCGCACCAAGATGGCCGTATTGACGTCACGCCAGAGCGCGAAATCACTCCTACTAGGAGAAGCTGTTGCCACCGGGTGACACAGCTCATCGTGAGCAAGGACATGGTGTTCAGGGAATCCTCTGGCCTCCTCCGTCGTTGCATAGGGTGAGCATCACCCTGGCTCCACCCGGAGCTGACTGAAAGGACCCCCATCATGGCCGACCGTGTTCTCCGTGGAAGCCGGCTGGGAGCGGTCAGCTACGAGACCGACCGCAACCACGATCTCGCCCCTCGCCGCACCGTGCGCTACGCCTGCCCCAAGAACCACGAGTTCGAGGTGCCCTTCTCCGACGACGCCGAGATCCCCTCGGTGTGGGAGTGCAGGCTGCACGGCAGCGAGTCCGAGATCGTGGACGGCGGGCAGCCGGAGCAGAAGAAGGTCAAGCCCCCGAGGACGCACTGGGACATGCTCCTGGAGCGTCGTTCGATCCCGGAGCTCGAAGATCTGCTCAACGAACGTCTCGCCGAGCTGAAGGGACGCAGGACCACCCGGTCCGCCTGACGCACGGCACAAGTAGCTAGCCCCACCACGAATCGACGAAGCCCCCGCGACCTCCCTCCGCGGGGGCTTCGTCATGTCTCGGGGTCCTGCCCGGCCTAGTCCGCGAAGGCTCCCTTCACTGCGTCTAGCGCAAGCTTCACTGCGTCTAGCGCAAGGAAGGGAGCCTTTATGTAACTTGGTCCAGTCCGTTCCGTGAAGGCCTCCTTGAGGGACTCTGGGTCCCTCAAGGAGGCCTTCATTACCTACCGAGGAAGCGGCACCCGATGCCCCCAATGTGGCATTGGAGACGCTCGGTGTCCCCAATGCCACATTGGGCACACCGAGCCCATTGCCCACCACCGCCGCGCGAAACGGATCCCGGTCCGGGATCAGCCGCAGCCGGAATCACGTAGGCAGCTAAGACACCGCGAGAGCCCCGAGGCCGAGGGACGTCAAGGCGTCGCGCAGTCGCCGCAGGTGCTCCGGCGGTGATTCGAGCAGCGGGAGCCGGACCGTCGCGTGCGGGATGACGCCGAGCTCGGCCAGCGCGGCCTTGGCCATGATCGCCCCCTGCGAGGTGCGCATGATCGCGTCCGCGAGGGGAAGCAGTGCGGCGTTGACCGCTCGCGCGGTGTCGAGGTCTCCCCCGCGCACGGCTTGGATGAGCTCGGCGTTGCGGCCGGCGAAGGCGTTGCCGACGACGCTGACCAGGCCGGTGGCGCCTGCGGCGAGGTAGGGCAGGTTGAGTTCGTCGATGCCGCAGTAGTAGGCCAGCGGGGCGCGGCTCATGACGGACATCGCTTCGAACAGGTCGCCTTTGGCGTCCTTCACGGCGCGGATCCGGGGATGACCGGCGAGTTCGATCAGGGTGGCCGCCTCCATGGCCGTCCCGGTGCGGGCCGGGACGTCGTAGAGCATCACGGGCAACTCGGTGGCGTCGGCCACCGCCAGGCAGTGCGCCACGATCCCCGCCTGGGTCGGCTTGGAGTAGTAGGGGCAGACGAGCAGGAGCGCATCGGCCCCGGCCGCCTCGGCTTCCTTCGCGCGTCGGATGCAGGCGGTGGTGTCGTAGGTGCCGACGCCGGCGATCACGCGGGCGCTGTTCCCGGCCAGGTTCGCCGCGGTGCGGACGAGCCGGGCGGCTTCGGCGTCGGTCAGGGTGGGTGACTCGCCGGTCGTCCCGCCGACGACGATGCCGTCACAGCCGGTGGTGAGCAGGTGGTCGACCAGTCCGGTGAGGCCGGGTTCGCTGAGTGCGCCGCCGGGTTCCATCGGGGTGACCATGGCGACGAGGTTGGAGCCGAAGAGCTGTTCGGTCATGCTGCCGATCCTGTCGGCGTCGATACCTATGGTCCAGCGATGCTTTTTGGGCTGTATTGCGTAGCCTGGCTTCATGATCGAGGTCGGTGCGCTACGAGCGCTGCGGTCGGTGGCCGCTCTGGGGACGCTGGCGCGGGCGGCGGACGAGCTGGGGTTCACCGCTTCCGCCGTATCGCAGCAGATCAAAAGGCTGGAACGCCAGATCGGGATGCCCGTGCTCGCTCCGGCGGGACGCGGAGTCGTGCTCACCCCGGCCGGGCAGGCCGTCGTCGACTCTTCGCTGGAGGTGTTCCAGGCGCTCGAGCGTTGCGCCGAGGCCGCTCAGTCGGTCGCGGAGGGTGCGCCGCGCGGTGTCCTGCGCGTGGTGGCGTTCTCGACGGGCATCCGCGGGCTGCTCGCCCCTGTTCATCCGCGGTTGCTGACGCGCTATCCGGATCTCCGCTTGCTCATCAGCGAGCAGGATCCCGACCAGGCACTGCACAGCGTCGACGCCGGAACCGCCGATCTCGCGCTCCTGCACGACGCCGATGGCCTGCCAGCCCCGCTGTCCCCCGCCTTGTCCCGGCGCCTGGTGCACACCGACCTCGGCGACGTCGTCATGGCCGAGACCCACGCGCTGGCCCGAGCCGAGTCGCCTTTGGACGGTGCGGATCTGGCCGGGCACGCGTGGGTGACCAGTCCGCCCGGCACGGTCTGCCATCAGTGGTTCCGGCGGCTGTTCGCCGGTTCTCCCGAGGAGCCCGACGTGCGGCATCTGGTGGACGACTTCTCCACGCAACTGTCGCTGGTCTCTTCGGGCGAGGTCCTCGCGCTGATCCCACGTCTGGCTCGTCCGCCCTTGGCCGAGGGGCTCGTCGCCCGGCCGCTGCGGCGCCCGCCGACGCGCGAGGTGCACGCGGCGTGGCGCCGCAGCGCCGAGGCCAGCCCGGCGATCAAGGCGGTGCTGGCGGAACTTCAGGCGGCCTGAGCGGCGATTCGGTCCAGGGGGTCGTGAGTGGCAAGTGTCGTTCTAACCCCACTTACCACTCACGACCAGCTGGGCCCTACGCGGCCTGATAGCCCGGGATGTCTTCGATGCGGTGATAGACCGCCAAGCCGCGGGACAGGGCGATGGCGACGTCCTGGTCGGCGCCGGTGGATTCGCCCGGCAGGCGCAGGACGGCGTCGCAGTGGTGCAGCAGCCGGTCGGCCGTCGGGTACATGACCTCCTTGGCGACCGGGTCGGCCACGGTCTTCCCACCGGCGCCGCGCAGCACCGGGAGCGCGACCCATTCGCCGATCATCGGCACGTGTCCGCTGCGGAAGATCGGCCAGGCGGCCTCTTCGAGCCGGGCGAGGTTGCGGGCGAGCAGTTCGGGGTCGTCGCCGGTGCCGGAGCGGAACGGGCCGGCGATGAGGATCATCAGAGGTTTGCTCATGCACTGGAGCATAATGTGCAACAATCGGCAGAAACAAGGAGGAACGTGCACATGTTGGCTGCGCAACGACGAGACCTGCTGATGGAACGCTTGAAGACCGACGGCCGGATCGTGGCCAAGGACCTCGCCGCCGAACTCGGCGTATCAGAGGACAGTATTCGCCGTGACCTGCGAGAACTCGCGGACGCCGGACTCTGTCAGCGGGTCTACGGCGGAGCTCTGCCGGTTTCCCCCGCCACCGCGGACTATGCGACACGCATGGCGGTCAGCGTCGCGGGCAAGGAACGCATCGCGAAACGTGCAGCAGCGTTGATCCGGCTCGGGTCGACCGTCATCCTCGACGGCGGCACGACCGCGCTCGCGCTGGCGAAGGCACTTCCCGCCGACCTCGAAGCGACGATCGTCACGCACAGCCCCACCGTCGCGGCCGCGCTCGTCACGCATCCGAAGGTCGAGGTGTTCCTGATCGGCGGACGGCTTTTCAAGCACTCCGCCGTCACCTGCGGAGCGGCCGCGGCGGAGGCGGCCGAGGGCATCAACGCCGATCTGTTCTTCCTCGGCGTCACCGGCGTGCACCCCGAGACCGGCCTCACCACCGGCGACTCGGACGAGGCCGCGATGAAGCGCACCCTCGCCAAACGCGCCGCCGACACCTACGTACTGGCTAGCTCTGAGAAGATCGGCGCGGCCTCGCCCTTCACCGTGCTTCCCCTGTCCGACGTCGCGGGCGTGATCACCGACGCGGCGCCGGACGAACCGACGGTGCAGGAACTGGGGAAGCTCGGCGTGAGCGTGCTGGGCGTCAGCCCTTCTTGGCCAGCCCGCGAAGCTGCTGCCAGCGACGCTTGAGCCCCCACAGGCCGACCAGGACGATCGCCTCACGCACGACCGAACCGCTCATCTTCGACTGACCGACCTCACGCTCGGTGAAGGTGATCGGCACCTCGACCACCTCGAACCCGGCGAGCGCCGTGCGGAACGCCAGGTCGATCTGGAAGCAGTAGCCGCGCGAGGCGATCTCGTCGAGCGGGAGCTTCTCCAGCACCGTGCGACGGTACGCGCGGAAACCGGCGGTGATGTCCTTGATCTTCGTGCCGAGCGCGATCCTCGCGTAGAGGTTCGCCACCCAGGACAGCGCCTTGCGCTGGAACGGCCAGTTCACGGTGCTGCCGCCCGGAACGTAGCGCGAGCCGATGGACAGGTCCGCGTCCTCGAGAGCCGCCAGCACCCGGGGAAGGTCCTCCGGAGCGTGCGAGCCGTCGGCGTCCATCTCGACGATGGTCGCGTAGTCCCTGGCGAGACCCCAGCGGAATCCGGCGACGTACGCGGCGCCCAGACCGGCCTTCTCGGTCCGGTGCATGACGTGGATCCGCTCGTCGGCCTTCGCGAGCTCGTCGGCGACATCGCCGGTCCCATCAGGGCTGCCGTCGTCGACGACGAGGGCGTTCACGTCCGGGAGAGCCTTCAGCAGGCGTTCCAGGATCGGGCCGATGTTGTCCCGCTCGTTGTACGTCGGGACCACCACCAGCACCGGGTCGATTCCCTGGGCCCCCCGTGGCGCCTGCGCCATCCGCTTTTCCTCCGTGTTCCGGCGGGTCAGCCCGCCGCTTCCCTCGTTGCCTTGGCGGCGCTCGCGCGCCGGGTGCGGAAACGGATCACGTACCCACTGGTAACCCCGACGATCGCCAGGGCCAGCAGCCCGTACTCCGTAGTTACACCGAGTAGATCCGACAGCGTAGTCTGCTGCCTCAGCGGTACGCGCCCCACCAGGGAGTCTGCGGTGAACAGGCTGGTGGAGGCCGAGATCGAACCGTCGGGGGCGACGATCGCGCTGACTCCGCTGGTGGCCGAGACGACCACCGCGCGGCCGTGCTCGACAGCCCGCAGCCGCGACATCGCCAGCTGCTGATAGCTCATCTCCCCCGGTCCGTACCAGGCGTTGTTCGTCGGCACGACGAGCAGTTCCGCGCCGTCGGCGACCGATTCCCGAGCCGGGTAGTCGAACGCCGTCTCGTAACAGATGAAGACGCCGACCTTGGTCCCCGCGACCGACAGGGCGGCGTTGGCACCGTCACCCGGGGTCATGTTCGCGACGCTGTCGACGAACGGTGTCACCAGCTTCGCGACTTCACGAGCGGGGACGTACTCGCCGAACGGGACCAGCTGTTGCTTGGCATAGCGCTGGCCCGGGCCGGTGGCCGGATCCCAGACGAGCGCGGAGTTCTGCGCCGAGCCGTCGGGCAGCCGGACCAGCGCCCCGATGATCGCCTGCGTCCCGTAGTCGCGGACCATCTGGTCGACACCGGCGTCACCGGAGCGCATGGCCATCGCGGTCTCGGGCCAGATCAGCAGATCGACCTTGGTCTTGTCCGCCTTGAGTTTCTCCAGCAGCCGGGCGCTCTCGGCGAGGTGGTTGTTCCGGAGTTCGTCACGGCGGCCTTCCAACGCAAGGCCGATGTCGGGGGCGTTGCCCTGCACCGTGGCGACGGTGAGTTCGCGGTCCTGGGCCTCGGTGCCGATCGTGGGCCACACCGCGAGCCCCGCCACCACCGGCACCAGCGTCAGCACCGACGCGGCCACGAGGGAACGCCGCGGGTCGGCTCCCTTGAGCCGCAGGCACAGTGCCGCGAGCCCGAGCCCGGTCAGCACGACGGCGAGACCGACCAGCGGAGCGCCGCCGATCGAAGCCAGCGAGAGGAACGCGCCCTCGGGCTGGCTGAACGCCACGCGGCCCCACGGAAAACCGCCGAACGGGAACCAGGTCCGCGGTGTCTCCAGGGCGATGATCACCAGCGCCGCCCACAGCGGCCCCAGTGGCAGTCTCCACACCACGGTGGCGAATGCGCCGCCGAAACCGAGGTACACCGACAGCGCCATCGACAGCGCGAGCCACGGCCACGGCCCGAAATCGGGACCGAGGAAGTCCAGCAGCCACGTCAGCAGTGGCACGAAGAACCCCATCCCGAACACGAATGCGTAGCCGAACGCGCCCCGGAACCGGCGTCCGTGCACCACCAGTGCGAAACCGGTGAACGCCAGCGGCGCGAGCCACCACAGCGGACGCGGCGCGAAACTCAGGTACAGCGTGAAACCCGACGCCGCGGCGACGAGGAATCGCAGGAGCCAGGCGCGGGAGAACCGCTTCCGGGGCGCTGCTTCGGGGTCCGGGTTCGTCACGGTCGAGGACACGCCTGAAGCCTAGGCCGTCCGGGTGAACACATCGTGGATGACCTGCCCGTCACGGACCGTGCGCAGGCAACGGGGCAGCGTCGCCCCTTCTTCCAGGTTCGGCAGCGGTGGCACGCCGGCCCGCGGGTCGGTCGACCAGCGCTGCACTCGCGAGTCCGGGGTGGCGACGACCAAGTCCGTGGCGTCCCAGATCGCGTAGTGCGCGGGAGCGCCCGGGACCAGGCTGCCGGTGACGCCGTCGTTGACCCCGGCGGCGCGATGCCCGGCGCGGGTGTGGGCGGTGAAGGACGCACGAGCGGACAGTCCCGACCCTGGGGTGCGGTGGTACGTCCCGGCGCGGACAGTGGCCCACGGGTCGACCGGGGTGACCGGTGCGTCGGAGCCGAAGGCGAGCAGGAGCCCCTCGGCGGCCATGGCGGCGAAGGGGTTGAGCTTGGGGGCCCGCTCGGCGCCGAGGCGGTCGACGTACATGCCGTGCGTGCCGCCCCATTCCGCGTCGAACTGCGGCTGGACGGACGCGACCACACCCCAGCCGGCGAGTTCCCGTGCTTGGCCGGCGTCGATCATCTCGACGTGTTCTAGCCGGTGGTGCCGCGCGGCCAGCGCGCGACGGCCGACGGTCTTCTCCGCGAGCCGGAATCCTTCGACGACCTCGGCGACGGCGGCGTCACCGATGACGTGGAAACCGGCCTGGACTCCGGCCTCGGTGCAGGCGCCGATGTGCTCGCCGATCGCGGCGGCGTCGAGGTAGAGCGTCCCGGAGGTGCCGTGGGCGTCGGCGTACGGCTCGTGCAGCGCGGCGGTGCGGGAACCGAGCGCGCCGTCGACGAACAGGTCGCCCGCCACTCCCCTGGCACCCAGCTTTCGGGCGGTGTCGACGCCGCCGCGTTCACCCCAGTAGCCGACCACTTCCGGCAGTCCCGGTTCCGCGGCGAGGGCGAGCAGGTCGGTGAGGTCGTCGGCGCCGGAGATGTCCGGGCCCGCGCATTCGTGGACGCTGACGACCCCGCGGGCAGCGGCTTCGGCGAGGAAGGCGCGCTGCGCCTCGCGTCGCTGTTGAGGGGAGATCGCCTCGCGCATCGCGGCACGGACGAGATGGTGCGCGTCGCGGGTCAGCGGTCCGTCAGGCGACCAGCCCGGCGCGTCGTGTACTCCGGTGGTCAGGGCGACGAGGGCGCTGGAGACGAGTGCGGAGTGGACATCGACCCGGCTCAGGTAGACCGGGGTCCCGTTGGCCGCCTCGTCGATCTCCGCGCGGCTGGGCAGCCTGCCGTCGGTCCAACGCGACTCGTCCCAGCCGTGCGCGACCAGCACCTGGCCGGGCCGGGCGGCGTCACGGACCGCGGACAGGAGTTCGCCAGCGCTGCGGATGTTCGCGAGGTTCAGCCCGGTCAGGTGCAGGCCGGTGGCAGTGGCGTGGACATGCGCGTCGACGAAGGCGGGAGCGACGAAAGCGCCGTCGAGCTCGACCACCTCGGCGTCGGGATGCAGTGCTTTGGCCGGGCCGTCCTGGCCCACCCAGACGACGGTGCCGTCGGTGATCGCCATGGCGGTGGCGTCGGGGGCCGAGGGGCTGTATATGCGCCCGCCGAGCAGGAGCGTGGTTCGCGCGTTGGTCACCCTTCCGAGTTTGCAGCGTGCGGATGGTCACGACGTGATTAGGGTCGATGAAATGAGCTGGGGAGCTGATCGATCCATCGTCGGGACCACGTTGTCGGCGGCCTTGGGGCTGGGCGCGGTGGTCACTTTCACCGCCGTGCGGGACACCTCGATCCTGCGGCCGCTCATCGCGCTGGCCGCGCCGCGGAGCCTGCCGTCCGACCTGGTGGCGGTCTCACTGCTGCCGCTCGTCGCGGTGCTCGCCGCCGTGTTCCTGACCAGATGGTGGCCGTGGCTGCTGGTGGCGGGAGCCGTGCTGTCCCTGCCGACCGCGCTCGTGCATCTGTTCCCGGACCTGGGCGCGCATCCGTCGTTGTCGATCGTCGCGCTGGCCGGGCCGCCGGTGGTGCTGCTGGCCGTGCTCGCCGCCGCACAGGATCTCCTGAGGCGGGGCGCTCGCGTGGCGGGGCTCGTGGTCATCGGGCTCACCGTCGGGACGCAGCTGTTCGCCGCGAGCCTGGCGGGCGCGTCGTGGCTCATGCTCACGCCCGGCGGTCTGGTCTGGCACCTGGTCCTCACCGCGTTGAGCGTGGCCGGAGCCCTACTGGCCGTTGTCACCCGCAGTGCCCGTGCGCGGGCCCCGGAATGGCCCGAGCCGCGTCCGCTGACGCCCCGGTTCGCGGCCGCCGCGATCCTGGCGGTGCTGCTGCCCATGGCGTTGCAGGCGGTGGACGTGGTGAAGATCAGTGAGGTCCTGGAGCTGCCGGTCGAATCGATCGGCAGGCATCCGGACGTCGTCGTGGCCATCGGCGGGCTGATCGTGCTCGTCGGTGGGGTCATCGCGTGCGCGATCGCCGGATCGCGGGCGTTCTTCGCCGCCGCGACGTCGGCGAGTGTGCAGGTCGGTGCGATGGCGCCACTGCTGCTGGCGGTGTACTCGGTGGCGTTCCAGCCGGTGCTGAGCTGGCTGGCGGCCGCGGTCGGTGTCGCCGCCGGTTGCCTGGTGGGGGCGACGCGCTGGAGGGTGCAGTTCGCGGTCGGCGGGGCCGTGGTGTCCGCGCTCGTGCTGTTCATCGTGGACCTGGGGACCGGCGGGGTGCCGGAGAAGCTGATCGACCGCGACGCGGTGATCCCTGGCGCGCTGCTGCTGGCGCTGCTGTGCGCCACCGTCGTCGCGGTGATCGTCACGACCGGCCCTCGTCTCGCTGAGGACGGTGTAGTCGTACCCGTGCTCGGGCCGCTGTCCTCGGTGCTGGTGCTCGGCGGCGCCGAGGCGATGACGGCGGTCGGCGTTCGCGATCAGAACGCGCCATCGACCCGGCTTGAAGCGGTTCATCGCCTCGGATACTCCGCCGGTCTGCTGCTTCTCGCCGCCGTCTTGATCGCCGGAATCGCTGTCGTCGAACACCTTCGGAGTGATCCGAAGCAGGAGGCAGTGTCCGCCTGACACTCCAAGCCAGACAGGAATATTTACGTCGTTGGAACGATGTGACAGGATATTTTCACGCGTTTCCGACGACGAGGAGTACAAGTGACTGCGATCCAGGAACCGACCTCGCCGGTGGCCGCCTACGATCAGCCCTACGACTACACCCGAGTCGAGCTGATCGAACCCGACTGGCGCCGCTTCCCCGGCTGGCACGACGTGACCGAGGCAGAGTGGCGTGACGCGCAGTGGCAGCGCGTGCACTGCATCCGCAACGCCAAGCAACTGCGCGCCCTGATGGGCGACCAGCTCGAGGAGCGCTTCTACGAGGACATGCTCGCCGACCAGCGCGAGATGGCCACGATGTCGATGCTGCTGCCGCCGCAGATGATCAACACGATGGCGCCCAACGCGGGCACCGACCCGGCGAAGGTGACCGAGGCCTGGTACGCCGACCCGATCCGCCGCTACATGCTCCCGGTGCGCAGCGACCGCGACACCGAATGGCCGAGCCACCCGCACTCCGAACGGGACTCGCTGCACGAGGCCGAGATGTGGGTCGTCGAGGGGCTGACCCACCGCTACCCCACCAAGGTCCTCGCCGAGATGATCTCCACCTGCCCCCAGTACTGCGGGCACTGCACCCGGATGGACCTGGTCGGCAACTCCACCGAGCAGATCGAGAAGCACAAGCTCTCGCTCAAGCCGGTCGACCGCCAGGACGCGATGATCGAGTACCTGAAGAAGACCCCCGGCGTCCGTGACGTCGTGGTCTCCGGTGGCGACGTCGCCAACGTGCCGTGGCCGCAGCTGGAGTCGTTCCTGATGCGGCTGATGGACATCGACACCGTCCGCGACATCCGGCTCGCCACCAAGGCGCTCGCCGCCCTGCCGCAGCACTGGATCCAACCGAAGGTCGTCGAGGGCCTCGAACGCGTCGCCGGCACCGCCCAGCGCCGCGGCGTCAACCTCGCGATCCACACCCACGTCAACCACGCCCAGTCGGTCACCCCGCTGGTCGCCGAAGCCGCCCGGACCGCGCTCGACGTCGGCGTCCGCGACGTGCGCAACCAAGGCGTGCTGATGAAGGGCGTCAACGCGACGCCGGCGGACCTGCTGGACCTCTGCTTCGCGCTGCAAGGCGAAGCGAGCATCCTGCCGTACTACTTCTACATGTGCGACATGATCCCGAACGCCGAGCACTGGCGCGTTTCCGTGCACGAGGCGCAGGAACTCCAGCACTCGATCATGGGCTACCTGCCGGGTTACGCGACCCCGCGCATTGTCTGCGACGTGCCTTACGTCGGGAAGCGGTGGGTGCACCAGCTCGCCGACTACGACCGCGAACTCGGCATCTCCTACTGGACCAAGAACTACCGGACCGGGATCGAACACGAGGACCCCGAGGCCTTGCAGCGTCGCTACCCGTACTACGACCCGATCTCCACGCTGCCCGAAGCCGGACAGCGCTGGTGGCGCGACCAGCCGCCGATGGCCTGACCGGCCGACCCGTCAGGCAGGTCTCGGAGGGGGCGTTTGAGGCTCAGGTGAGAGCCTCAAACGCCCCCTCCGTTTGGTCCCCGGACTCCGGTCAGCGGTGCCCTGGGCGTTGGACTCCACGTAGCGTCGTGGCCATGTCCAAGGGACAGAAGCACGCTGTGAGCTTCTGGGGTCTGATGGGCCGCGTAGCCGGGTTCCTGTTCGGGGTCGGCCTGACGGTCTTCGCCGTGCTGACCGTGACAGGTGACGTCGTCTTCATGAACGGCGCGGGCGAGCCCACCACCAATATCTTCACCCGCATCCTGCTCGGGCTGGTCTACGGCGTCCTGGGACTGACAAGCGCGGGTGCGGCGATCGCCGGATTCCCCGAAGGGCCGCACAGCAGCGGCGGGCGTGCCGAGAGCGACCGTGGCTTCGACAGCAACGGTGACAGCGACGCCGACGGCGACTTCGACTGAAAGCCCGTGACCCCGGAGACATATCCTGACGTCGAAGTCGTACTCACACAGCAGAGGCTGGGCACATGGACTCCGCGGCAAGCGCGGTCAACCGGATGGTCGACCGCGGATGCGACCTCCTCGAACTGATCGAGTTCCTCCGGGCATACGAAACGTTTCGACTGTCTCCGCTGCGACTCATGTGGATCCTGGACGACGCGGCGGGGATCCCATGGACGACCACGCGGCAGGAGTTCGGTTCGATGTTCGATCCCGACCTTCGCCCGCTCACCTCACAGACGGAAATCGAAGCCCGCTGGCAGAACCTCCTCCACACGCGACGGACTTGAGCAGAAATGACTGGGCAGGCTTAGGACACCTGTGCGGCGGCAACCGCGCCGGCGGGATCCGGGATCACGGCCGATGGCGGAAGCTGATGCGCATCAGCCGGCTGCCGGCCCAGTCTTCGAGCCGAGTCGGCCGGATGGTGCCGGGGTCGTGGGGCTGATTGAGATCGGCCACGATCTCCGCCAGCACGGCCTGACGTTCAGCCGGGTCGGTGACTGGTGCGGCCCGTGCGGGCAGATCCGCACGGATCCCGTTCTTGAGGTGGAAGGTGAAGTCGGGATTGGCGAGCAGGTTCGCATGCCAATCGGTGGCGGCACCGCCGGCACCGCTGCACAGGTAAGTGGTGCCGGCGGCTCGGTAGAAGAAGATCTCGATGCGGCGTGCTCGGCCGGTGCGGCGCCCCAGCGTCGTGATGTCGATGATCCGTTCCCCGGTGCCCGCGGCGGGGGTGATCTCGATGGCTCGTCGGATGTGGTCGGGCAGGCGGGACACGGATGCGCCCCGTGCGAAGTCGTTCGTGCCTGGAGTGCTCACGCGGCCTCGGCCTGAAGGGCGGGGCCGAGGAGGAGTCCACCGTCGATGACGTACTCCGACCCCGTGATGAACGAGGCGTCCGATGACGTGAGGAACAGAAGCAGCCGGGTGACGTCGGCCGGTTCTCCGAGCCGGGGGATGGCAAACGGCTCGGGTGAGTAGAAGTCGGCGATTGCCGCGGTGGCGCCGGCTGCCGGTTCGTGGATGAAGGAGGTCGCGATCACGCCGGGGTGGATGCTGTTCACCCGGATTCGGTCACGGCCGAGTTCGAGTGCTGCCGTTTGCGTGAGGCCTCGCACGGCCCATTTGCTGGCGACGTACGGCGCGTAGTGAGCCGTGCCGCCCAGGCCCATGGTCGAGGAGATGTTGACGATGGCTCCCCCTGCCGCGCGGCGCAGAGCGGGGGCTGCGACCTTGATGCCGAGGAAGGTCCCGGTGAGGTTGATGTCGAGGATGCGCGACCACGTGGCCTGGTCCGTGCTTTCGATTGTTGCGGGCGGGTTCTGCACGCCCGCGTTGTTGACGAGCACGTTCAGGGCGCCGAAGGCGCTCTCGGCGGCTAGCACAGCGGCGGACCACGAGCTCTCGTCGCTAACGTCAAGGCGGGCGAAGCGAGCGCGGATCCCGAGTTCGTCGGCGAGATCGGCGCCGCGTTCCGCGTCGATGTCACCGATCACCACGTTCGCTCCCTCCGCGTGAAAGGCGCGCACGTGGCTCGAGCCCTGACCGCCGGTCCCACCGGTCACGAGCACGGTCTGATTGTCGAAGCGGGGCATCAGATGTTCCTTCGATACGTGGATGAATGACCGGGATCAGCAGTGATCAACGGCGGCCACTGGTGAGCCGGGCGACTCACCATCCCGACATTAGGTCGGCGGCAGTGGCGAGTCAAGCCACTCACCTCGTATGCTTGGCCCATGAGCGGAGTCGTGACGACGTACCACCAGCGCGTCGCCCAGGAGAAGCGCGCGCTGATCGTGACGGCCGCGACCGCACTGTTTCTCGAGTTGGGCTACGACCGGACGTCGCTGGCGCGGATCGCGGAGCGCTCGGGCGTTTCGCGGGCCACCTTGTTCAAGCAGTTTCCGACTAAAGCCGCCCTGTTCGACGCCATCGTGACCGAGTCCTGGTCAACAGCCGACGAGGAGGATCCGCCGCCGGCGGGCAACGTCGTCGACGGGCTCGGCATCATCGGCCGTCGTTACGCCGAGCTGTTGGGCCGTGCCCAGATGACCGACCTGTTCCGGATCGTCATCGCCGAGCTGCCGCGGTTCCCTGAGCTCGCCCATGCGCAGTTCTCGCACGGGAAGATGCCCTACTTCGAGTCCGTACGCGACTACCTCCTGGCTGAGCACGAGGCGGGAACGGTGCGGATCGAGGACGTGGACCTCGCAGCCACCCAGTTCCTGGGCATGATCTCCAACTACGTCTTCTGGCCGACACTCCTGGTGCCGGGCTGGGAGGTGAGCGCCGAACGCGTCGGTCAGGTAGTCGACGAGGCCGTCCGCACCATCGCCGCCAGGTACGCCGTGACTGGATCTGTTCGCCGCGGTCGACCAGCCCGGCGTCGGCCCAACGCCGAACCGCTCTGAGCTCTCCAAGATCAAAAGGAGGGCAGCCGCCGAAGCGGCCGCCCTCCTTCGTAGGCCAAGCGTTATTTCACCAGGTAAGAACGGTAGGGCACCAGCGTGTTCGCGGACTGATGCAAGGAGGTGACGGCGTACGCGCCGCCCTGGCAGCCCGGCTCCCTGAAGAGGAAAAGGTCGGCATTGGTGAGGTTCGTGACGGAGCGGACGGCGAAAGGTGCATCCGTGCAGGATTGAGGCTGCGGCGGAACATGCAAGGACGATCCCGTATAACCGACACCGGAGTAAAGCTCGATCTCGCCACTAGCCGCGGCGGAAGAGAATTGACTGCTCGCCACGAGGGCAAGCGATGCCAGCAGGAACGATAAGACGGTTTTGCCGAATCGCATGATTTACTCCACGTTCGTTGGAAGACGGCAAAGCCTAACATTCACCTGGCCGGCCATGAAATGGTTCCTTTTCCCGCTCAGCGGAAAAGAATGGAGTGAATAGCGGAATATCGGCGATTCCTCAAGGTGAGCACCGGCATTGACAGCCGATCGACAGAATCGGTCCGTGCCTCAGGTTCGTCAGCTGCGCGTTGGAACGCCGTGACGTGCAGCTCCCGGTCGGCGGGTCACCCGTCGATGTTGAGTTCGATGAGGAATTCCTGGTCGGGTTCCGTGGCACAGGGTTTACGGAGGGCTTCGGTGTCTACCGCGATGAGGTTGTCGCGTAGTCCCAGGCACAAGCCGGTGTCAGGAGTGCGAAGCCGGTAGCTCCGGTCGCGGACGCGTTCGATCCGAAAGAGCTGGTCCGGGTCGCTGTTGTCGCATTTCTCCTGCGGTTCGAGCATGTTCTCGACGGGTTGGATGTGCAGGACGGTGAGGCAGCCCATGACCTGGTAGGCGGGGTGTTCCCACTTGATGGTGGCCAGCTCGGTGCCGACGGGCTGGATGACCATCCGCGGCAGTCCTCGCTGGGTGCAGGGACGCAGGACCGCGATGGCGGAGCCGTAATGCCCGGTGTGCTCGCGGCCTTCGGTCACGCACAAGTCCGGGGTGCTCGCCACGTGTATCCGGCCCAGCCGCCCGCCAGGGTCAGAGGTAGCGCCTCGAAGTGGGGTGGGGTGTCGGCGTTCCTGTCGTCCGTTCCGGTGCGCCACCACCACACCGCCGCCGTCACGAGGACCGCCGCGGCGAGACGGCCTTCGTCTCGAGCTCGGCCGCCGGGTCCGGCGGCGTTGGGTCGGGGTGGGGTCCGACGGCCAGGCGTTCGCGGGTGCTCAACCACTCCGCCAGATGCCGTTCGTCGCCGCACGCACGGACGAACACCGCCAGCAGTTCCGGCCGGGGAAGCGCGTCACGGCGCAGCATGTCGGCGACGGTGCTGCGAGGAAGGACGGCACCCTCTTCGGCCGCGTGTTGCTCCAATTCTCGCAAAGTGCGACCGGAATTCCGTTTTAGTGACCGCAGGAGCTCAGAGAACTCCGCGACATCCCGCGCTGACTCCGGCCGGCCCCGGTCCCCGCTCACCGTCCCAGCGTGGCGGAACACCCACGGGCGAGGGATCGGCTGGTCGGGTGGTTTGTCCGACAGCCCGGACAAATACCGCCTGACCAGGCAAGACGCGGTAGCGCTGTCCGGGACGGCGCAGGCTCGCTCCTTACCCCGCTCTGATCGGCGGCTCTGCCCACGGAATCCGCCGACTAGGAGAGGAAGTCCGGAACGTGGGTGCCCAGGCCGCGTTCGCGGGCACGCCGGTGGACGAGATCCGCGAGCGCGAGGTCCAGCGCGCCGAGACCGAAAGGCGAGAAGACCGTCAGCGCGTCCGGGTTTCGCCGGTATCGATCGCCGTCGAGGAGGAGTTCGCCGAGCGAGTGGGCGATGAAGTCACGATTGCCCGTCCGCTGCTCCGCGAGATGCAGTGACGTGGCGGCCCGGCAGACGTGGTCGGCGTCGTCGACGATGTTGGTGCTCGCCAGGATCGTCTCCGGGGTGAGGTCGCGCAGCGACAAGTGCAGGATCAACGCTCCCGGCCGGCAGCGCGAGACGTCCAGATGCGGGACCGTGGCGCTGGTCGCCAGGCACACCAGCGGATGTGCGGCGAGGGCGTCCTCGACTCCGGTGGCGACGTCGACCTTCATCTCCGGCCAGCGGGTGGTGCACCGATCCGCGAAAGCGGTGGCCCGCGCCTGGTCGAGGTCGAACACCGTCACCGAGTCCAGTTCGGGATACAGGGCACGCAGGAACGACAGGACCTCGAAGTTGATCACGCCGGTTCCGACGAAGGACACCCCGGAGCCGGTCGCGCCGAGGGTGGCGGCGGCGACCGCGGCACTGGCCGCGGTGCGCCGTGCCGAGATGGTCGCCCCTTCGAGGAACACCTCGGGATGGCCGGTCCGCATCGAGTTGAGGATGATCGCCGCCGACGCCCTGTCCATCCCGGCTTGGACGTTGCCGGGGAACGACGACACCCACTTGACGCCGGCGACCGGCGTCTCGGGTGTGTCCAGGAAAGCGGGAAGCGCGATGATCCGGTTGCGCTCGTCGCCGGGGAACCGCAGGAACACCGAATGCGGAACGGCGGACCGGCCTTGGGTGTGCAGAACATAGGCCGTGCGCACGGCCTCCAGCACTTCTTGCTCCGCACCGTCGAGGATTTTCCGGACATCACTGTGGGACAGGATCAGCATGCACTCAGCCTGACGGGCGACAGTAGGCTTTCGCAGGGAAGAAAGCGCAGAAAAACCGACCGGGAATTCTCCCGGAGGTCAGCGGTGCACGGCGACGAAACGCAGTTCGGAAGTGTACCGATTCCCTTTGTCGTCGGTCAGCCACGCCTGCTCGGGCGACGGCAACATCTCCGTGATCGACAACCGGCCACCCGGATCCTGACTGGCAAGTCGCCGCATGGCTTTCGCGAAGATGTTCACATACACCGGCGCGTCGAAGTCCACATAGAACGGACGCGGCTCCCCCGGCGAAACCACGAACACGAACCTCGGAAGTCTCAATTCGTCACGCCACCGGCGAGTCCGTACGAAGCGCCGAGCCTCCGACTTCTCCGAGACGAAACTCAGGGATTCCACCGGAACCGACCACGACTCCCGGGCCACCACCAGCTTGTCCACCGTCACCCGCGGCGAATGGTCCGTGTCGGGCATGATCCGGAACGAGTCCATCGCCAGCGTGGTCAGCACGTGACCGAACGCGTCCAGCACGTCGAACTCGGCGCCGTCGGGTAACACGGCCACCAGCCGGTCCCCGCGCGCTTCCACCAGTACGTCGGCGCTCAGCACCGCCCGCTCGCGCTCGGGAGCGACGGTCTGGTCGACCAGGGCCACGTAGTAGTCCTCCGGCCGGTCCAACGTGTAGCGGATCCGGGCGGAGAGCCGGGACTTGTGTTCCTTGGGCAGCATCGGCAGCAGCCGCGGGCCGGGGAAGTCGGCCGCGGTCTCGTCGAGCAGTTCATCGGACGCCGGGTGCTGGTTGACGAACAGCGAAGCACCGAGGGTGTTCGACGCGACGTGCAGTTCGCCGAGCACCCACTCGGTCTCGGTGCCGGGGACGATGAACAGGTCGGGGCTGAGGTAGCGGGCCATGCCCCAGCCGGGGGCCGGATCGCCGAACTCGTCCCGCACGCGGTCCGCGATGTCCACACTGGACAACCGGACGCGCCGGGCGCCGTCGGGGACGTCGAGGACGCGCGCCCATCGAGTGGACAGCTCCCGGCGGAGTGCCGCGGCCTCGGCCACCGCCGAACCGTGCAGGATCGGCATGCACGCGAACCAGAACGCGGCCAGGTCGACGGGCCCTGCCGCCGCGAGTCCGGTGTGGACCCGCCGTGCGTGGCCCAGCACGGTGTCGGCGAGCCGCGCGGTCAACCAGGTCGCGCTGGTCAGCAGCAGGTCGATCGGCGAGAGGTCGGCCAGCATGGCGGTGCCGAGCCGCGCCCGCGCCGCCCGGACACAGTCGGAATAGACCAGACCGCGGCACGGGGCGGTGTTCGTGCCCTTGGCGCGGGTGGCCGCCGCACCGGTCATCGTCGTGAAGTCGCTCTCCAGCGAGGCCAGTTCAGCGGGCAGTTCCGCGGCGGACGACGTCCGGACTCGCTCACGACCGCGTTCCAGCTCGTCCAGCCGCGTGAGCCACTGCTCGCGGAGACCGGTATCGCCGACGGACGCCAGCCAGGTTCGCAGATACCGTTCGGGACGCGCGCTCGCCGGGACGTCCAGCCGCCAGACGAGGACCTTGAGCCGTACCAGTTCCGACACGGCGGCGGCCACGTCGATCGTCGGCCCCAGTTCCTGCTGGATCTCTTGTGCGGAGCGGACTCCGTCGCACCGTTCGAGGACGGGGCGGAGTTCCGCGGGAATCATCTGAGGTGACCTGCCCGGCAGATGAGCCAGGTCGCCGATCACCCGTACGAAGGGCACCCGGCGGGGCGCCACCCAGTTCAAGCACCGTGGATCGGCGCTGATCGCGCGAGCCAGCGCATCGACCGCCCAACTGGCGAAGTAGACGTTCGACGTTGTGATCAGCCCGGAACCGGGCTCGACCTGAACGCCGCTCGCGGACTCATCCCAGCGGCCCCACCCCACCGGGCCGAAGAAGCCGATCGTGTCGTTCTTGACGCAGAACCGCTGCCAGTACTGCGCCACCAGCTCTTCGCGCTGCCGGGGTTTGCTGGTCCGCCCGGCCACCGACGGTTCCCAGCGGAGGAAGGACTCGATACCGGTTCGCCAGATGGTGGAATTCTGCCATTCGACGGCGGCCCGGAACCCCGGCGAGGACGCGATCGCCTGGAGCTCGACGGCCGTTTCCACGGCGGTGGTCGCGAACTGTTTCTCGAACACGTCCCACGCCGGACCGGACAGCCCCGCGTCGAGCCGGTCCGCGGCCGCCGCCAGTCCTTCCTCCGCGAGCCTCAGCACGCCCGCCGCGGGGAATCCCGCGCCACGCACCGCGAACTGGTCCCACAGCCGCCATTTCCCGCTCAACCAGACCATGTCGGCACCGCTCCTCAGGGCTATCGGACATCGGCGCGGCAGCGCCGCGGGGTGTTCCCACCGGACACGATGGCGACGGCGCGGCCGGTGAACCGCGTCCGCAGGGCACCGGCGAGGGCGACGCTCCCGCTCGGCTCGGCCTCGACCCCGTCGCGGCGCAGGAGCTCCATCGCCGCCAGGATCTCGTCGTCGGTGACTTCGATCAGCTCGTCGACCCGGCGCTGGATGATCGGGAGCGGGATCTCTCCCGGTCGTTGCCCGCGCAGCCCGTCGGCCACCGTGCGGGACGGCGGCAGCTCGACCGGGCAGCCGGCCGCCAGCGAACGGGCGTAGCGCCGGGCCGTCGCCGGTTCCACGCCGACGATCCGCGGTGCTCCGCGCAGTCCCTCAGCGGCCAGGCACACGCCTGCGAGCAGACCACCGCCGCCCGTCGGCACGAAGATCACGTCGAGGTCCGGTACGGCGTCGAACACCTCCAGTCCGACCGTGCCCGCTCCGGCGACCACCGACCGGTGGTCCGAGGACGGCACGAACGCCGCGCCCGTGCGAGCGGCGTGCTCGCGCGCGTACCGGTCCCGGTGAGCCACTCCTCCGGCCACCTCGATCACCCGGGCGCCGAGCCTGCCGATGGTGGCCGCTTTGCCGGCGGCCGCGCCACCGGCGACGACGACAGTCACCTCGACGCCCAGCTCCGCGCCGAGCCGGGCGACCGCGATCCCGTGATTGCCCGACGAGCCGGTCACGACGTGGTCGGCGGCCAGGTCGAGCATCGCGTTCGCGGCGCCGCGGGTCTTGAACGACCCACCGTGCTGCAGATGTTCGGCCTTGAGCAGGATCCCCGGCAGGCCTTCCGCCACCAGCAGCGGTGTGTGCCGGATCCGGCCCGCGGTCCGCCGCGCGGCCGTCAGCACGTCGGCCGCGCCGAGCGGGGGTGCTTCGACGGTCATCGGACGGACTGGTCGACCGCGACGAAGCGTAGTTCGGAGGTGTACCGATTGCCCTTGTCGTCGGTCAGCCACGCCTGTTCCGGGGTCGGCAGCATCTCCGTGATCGACAACCGGCCATCCGGATCCTGACGCGCCAGCCGGCGCACCGCCTTCGCGAAGATGTTCACGAACACCGGCGCGTCGAAATCCACATAGAACGGACGTGGCTCCCCCGGCGAAACCACGAACACGAACCTCGGAAGTCCCAGTTCGTCACGCCAGCGGCGAGCCAGTACGAAGCGCCGAGCCTCCGACTTCTCCGACACGAAATCCAGGGACGCCACCGGAACCGACCACGACTCCCGGGCCACCACCAGCTTGTCCACCGTCACCCGGGGCGAATGGTCGGCGCGGGGCCGTAGCGCGAACCGGTCCATGACCCGGTTGGTCATCGCGTTGCTGAACACGTCGAGCAGGTCGAACTCCGCGTCGTCGGGCAGCACGGCGACCAGCCGGTCGTCCCGTTCCTCCACCAGGACGTCGGCGCTCAGCACCGTCCGATCCCGCTCCGGATCGACCGTGTGATCCACCAAGGCCACGTAGTAGTCCTCGGGCCGGTCCAGGGAGATCCGGCTGCGTGCCGACCATCGCGGCGGCTGCTCCTTGGGCAGCATCGGCAGCAGACGCGGGCCCGGGAAGTCGACGGCGGTCTCGGCGAACAGGCGCCCGGCGTCCGGATGCTGCATCACCCACAACGACGTGCTGGCGGTGTTCATCGCCACGTGCAACTCGCCGAGGACGAGTTCGAAGTTCCCGCGCGCGACCTCGTCCGCGTCGTCGGCCAAGACCAGGACGTCCGGGCTGACGTAGCGGGCCTGAGGCCAGCTCGGACCGGTTTCCCCGAACTCGTCCCGTACCCGGTCCGCGATGTCCGCACTGGACAACCGGACGCGCCGGGTGTCCTCGGGGACGGCCAGGATCCGTGCCCAGCGTTCCCGCAGCTCGTCCTGGATGCGGTCGATGTCGGTGAGCGACCCGCCGTGCGGGGCGGGCAGGCACTCCATCCACAAGGACGCGAGGTCCACGCTCCCGTCCCGATCGCGCAGGCGGTCGTACGCCTGCCGGACCCGGTCACCGACGGCTCGCGCGAACCGGCCCGTCATCCAGCGGGCGGCCGTGAGGCACAGGGCCAGCGGGGTCAGCTCGTCGCGGATCGCGGCGCCGATCCGGACCGTGGCGGACCGGCGGCAGTCGGCGTAGATCAGCGCCCGGCACGGCGCGGTGCGCGTGCCCTTGGCGCGTTGCGCCGCGACCTGGGTCAGCGCCTCGAACTCGTTCTCCAGCGCGGTGAACGCCGCGGACAAGGCGGTGGCGTCGCCGCCCGCCGCCTTGATCCGGTCCCTGCCCTGTTCGAGGACCGCCACTTTGGACAACCCGTCCCGCCGCAGTTCCGGGTCCGTGATGCGCTCCAGGACCGACCGCAGGTGCTGTTCGGGAAACGCGCAGGTGGGCACCTCCAGCCGCCACACGATCAGCCGTCGCCGCACCAGCTCGTCCAAAATAGACATCACGGTCTCTTCGGTCGTTCCTGCCCCGAGCTCCGCCGCGATCTCCGCTGGACGACGGGTCCCGTCGCAGTGCGCGAGAACCTCCCGCTCCTGCGGGTGAAGCCGGTCCGGACGACGTCCGGGCATGCGCACCACGTCTCCGGTGACCCGGACGAATGACACCCGGCGCGGCGCGATCCAGGCCGGCAGCCGGGGGTCCGCACCGATCGTGCGGGCGACCGCGTCCACCGCCCAGCTCGAAAAATAGACGTTCGACTCGGCGACCAGGCCAGCGCCTGGGTCGACCACGACTCCGTCGGCCGATTCGTCCCAGCGGCCCCAGCCGACCGGGCCGAAGAAGCCGATCGTGTCGTTCTTCACGCAGAACCGCTGCCAGTAGTGCGCGACCAGTTCCTCGCGTTCACGCCGCTTGCTGGTGCGCCCGTCCACCGAGGGGTCCCACGCCAGGAACAAGCCGATGCCGCGCTGCAGGAGGGCGGGGTTCTGCCAGGCCACCGCGGCCTGGAAATCCGGCAGCGCGGCGATCTCCTGCAGTTCTTTGACGTTGTCCACCATGGCTCCGGCGAACAGCTCCTCGAACGCGGGCCACTCGGGGCCCGTCCCGTCGGAGAGCCGGTCCGCCGCCTCGGCGAGCCCGAACGGCGCCAGCCGCAGCACCCCGGCGGCGGGGAAGCCGGGACCACGCAGGGCGAACTCCCGCCACAACCGCCATTCGCCACCCGGCAGCAGGACGTCGTCAGGCATCGCGCACCGGCTCCTCCCCGGTCCCGGTGCCCGCGCACCACGCGAGCACGGCCCGGGCGCTGTGGTACTTGTTCTCGGCCAGGGTGAACGCGAGGCTCGCCGGTCCTTCGAGGACTTCCGCCGCGACCTCCTCGCCGCGATGCGCGGGGAGGTCGTGCAGGAACACCTTCGCGCCGGACTCGGCCATTACCGCCTCGCCGACGTGGAACGGGGCGAACACCTCACGCCAGTCCTCGGTGTGTTTGACCGTTCCGGTGGTCTGCCACCTCGTGGTATAGACCACGTCGACGTGCGGGAGATCCGCCATGTCGTGCCGCTCCTCCACCAGCGCGCCACTGCGCTTGGCGTTGAGCTCGGCCCGGTCCAGAAACCGTTGTTCGAGGCCATAACCCGTCGGCGTGCGCAGGTAGAGCGCCGTGTCCTCGTAGCGGGACAACGCCAGTGCCAGCGCCGACGCGGTGTTGTTGCCCTCGCCGACATAGAGCACACGCAGACCTTCGACCCGGCCGAACCGCTGGGTGAGTGTGGTGAGGTCGGCGAGGGCCTGGGTGGGGTGCTCGTCCGCGCACATCGCGTTGATCACGGCCATCCGCCTGCTCACGGCATAGGCACGGAGTTCGGCTTCACCGCCGGAGGTCCGCACCACGAGCACGTCGAGCATCCCCGACAACACGGCGGCGGTGTCCTCGATGGTCTCACCGGTGTTCTCCTGAAGATCACCGGGACCGTAATTGATCAGTTTCGCGCCGAGCCGGAGTGCGCCCGCGGAGAATGACGTCCGGGTTCTGGTCGAGGTTTTGCGAAACAAAATACCCGCAACCAAATCGCGTAACGGGCGTTCGTCCGTCCGGTGGCCGAGTGCGTACTCGACACCGCGACCGACGATCCATCGCAGCTCTTCGTCATCCAGATCATTGAGGGAGATCAGGTGGCGGCGCGCTGGTTCGGCCATGACAACCTCCGAGGTGTGCTCGCCTCAGCCTGGTGTCGGAGGTGTTGGCACGGCAGGGAAAGAGCGGCAATATCCGCGTGGGCACCGGCTGCGCGTTTGTCCCTGCGTCTCCGAACAGCGTCGTGACTACGGTGAAATTCACGCGAAGTGAGCAATAACGGATCGCGGAAAATCTCGATTTCATGCTTAGTGAGGAAGACAACGGCCTGCCACCCGATGAAAATGGACGGCGGTTGTACGGGGAAGGGGAAAGGGATGGGAGAGCCCGCAAGGGTGAGTGTGGACGCGGCCGATCCGGTACTCGAAGCGGGTATCGGCTGCACACTCAACGGCAGCCCGGAGCTCACCGTCGTGACGAACGGTGAGGAATCGGACGCCACGGTCGTGGTCGTCGACCTCGTGGACGACAAGGTCCTCGACGTGGTGCACTCCATCCGGAACCAGCCGCATCGCCCCGAGATCGTGCTGCTGGCCACCGAACTGTCGCCGGGCGAGGCGCTGCACGCGATCGCGGCGGGCGCGCACGGCCTGCTGCGCCGCCGGGAGGCCAGCGCGAACCGGCTCTCCCGTGCGGTGCTCGCCGCCGTCGTCGGCGACTGCACGATGCCACCGGATCTGATCGACCGGGTGCTCGAACAGGGCATGGAGAACCAGACACCCACCGCACCGCAGGCCTGGGCACGTGGTGGACTCAACGAACGTGAGCACGCCGTGCTGCGCCTGGTCGCCGAAGGATATGAGACCGACGAGATCGCCCGGCGGCTGTCCTACTCGGCGCGCACCGTGACGGCCGTCGTGCACGACATCACCCAGCGGTTCCGGCTGCGCAACCGGGCGCACGCCGTCGCCTACGCACTTCGGGCCAGGCTGCTGTGATCAGGGTGCAGGTCCACGCGGGAGGCGCGCTCGTCCGGGAAGCCGTGGTCACGAAGTTGCGACAGGCGGGGATCCTCGTCGCCGCCGCGGCGGACACCGTGGTGGTGGCCGCCGGCGGCACGATCGACGAGGCGTTGAACGCCTGTCCCGCCACCCTCCGCGCGGCGGGACATCGGTTGATCGTCGCCGCGGACACGCTCAATCCGGGCGGGGTCCTCCGTGCCTTCCGGGCAGGAGCACGGATCCTGCTGCAGACTCCCGAAACGACACCGGCCCAGTTCGGTGCCGCCGTGCACTCGGCCGTCAATGGGGAAAGCCGGCTGCCGTACGGGCTGCTGGTCCGTCTGCTCAGCGGTGGCGCCGAACTGTCGATGCCCGTCGGTGTCCACCCGGTCGCGCCCCTGACCGAACGGCAGCTCACGGTGCTCACCCTGATGGCGGACGGGCACGGCAACGCCGACATCGCGCGGAAGCTGTCCTGTTCGGAGCACACCGTGAAGAACGTCATCTACGAGCTGATGGCGCGGCTTCAAGTGCGCAACCGGGCCCACGCGGTCGCGCACGCGGTCCGCGCCGGGCTGATCTGACGTGGACACTCAGCTCGTCGGCAGGAACCCGGGTGGCCGCCGCACCCGTGTGGCCTGCTCGAACGCGTAAGCCAGCGCCAGGACCGTCGGCTCGCTGTACCGGCCCGCCATGATCGAGAGGCCGACCGGCAGCGGGCCGACGAACGCCATGGGGACGGTCACGTTCGCGTAGCCGGACACCGCGGCGGGTGCGGACGAGCCGAACAGGTAGGCGTCGCCTTTGCCCAGGGTGGTCTTCCACGCGGGCCCGTTCGTCGGGGCCACGATCGCGTCCAGCCGGTGCGCGCGGAGCGTGTCGTCCAGCCCGCGTCGTGCCGCGCCGGTCGCCTCCGCACGCAGGCGCAAGTACTCCGGATCGGTCAGGTCGCCGCTCGTGGCCTGGGCTTCTTCGAACAGCTCCTGTCCGAAATGGCCCATCTCGGTGTCCGCGTTGGACTTGTTGAACTCGATCAGCCCGGCCAGGTCGGCGGGATGATCACCGGGAGTCGACGCCAGGTACTCGTTGATGCCGTGTTTGAACTCGTACAGCATCGACGGCAGTTCGGCGCGGCCCACGACGTCCAGTCCGGGGATCGTCACCTCGACCGTGATCGCGCCCAGCGACACCAGCCGCTCCACGGCGCCGGTGAACACCTCGACGGTTTCCGGGCTGGTGCCGCCGGTCGCGTCCCAGACGCCGATCCTCTTGCCCCTCAACGCGTCGGGTTCCAGGAAGGGCAGGTAGTCCGGCCGGGCCGGGTCGCTGATCGCCTCCAGCAGGATGGCCGCGTCCGTCACGTTTCGGGCCAGCGGGCCCGCGGTGTCCTGCACCCCGGAGATCGGCACCAGGCCATGGCGGCTGACCAGGCCGATGCTCGGTTTGACACCGACGACCCCGTTCGCACCCGCCGCGCTGACGATCGACCCGTTGGTCTCCGTGCCGACGGCGACGGTGGCCAGGTTCGCCGCGATCGCCGCGCTGGAGCCGCTCGACGATCCGCAGGTGTTGCGGTCGAGGACGTACGGGTTGGCGGTCTGCCCGCCGACCGCGCTCCAGCCGCTCGACGAGCGGCGGTCGCGGAAGTTCGCCCATTCCGAAAGGTTCGTCTTGCCGAGGATCACCGCCCCGGCCTCGCGGAGCCGCGCGACCAGATGGGCGTCGGCGGCCGGACGCGCGCCGGCCAGCGCGAACGAACCCGCCGTCGTCGGCTGCCGGTCCGCGGTGTCGATGTTGTCCTTGATCAGCACCGGGATGCCGTCCAGGAGACCACGCGCCCGGCCCGCCCGGCGGCGATCGTCGCTCTCCGCCGCGAGCCGCGGCGCGTCCGGGTTGGTCGTGATGACCGAGTGCAACCGCGAGTCGAGCCGGCGGATGCGGTCGAGATAGAACGCCGTCAGCTCGGCCGAGGTCAGCGGGCCGGAGTCCATCGCTTGCCGCAGTTCCGGGATCGTGGCCTGTTCGAGGTCGATCCCCGCGAGCGTGGGGATCTCGACCGGCGCGGGAGCGTTCACGGCGACGCCTCCTCGGTGGCTTCCATCAGCGTGGTCAGCAACCCGGCCAGGCCGGACACGTGCGGCGGGCGCAGCACGCCCATGTGGTCGCCGCCGACGCGGTGGATCTTGAGCCCGCCGGGCGCCAGCTTGACCCAGCGGTCCCGGTACTGGGCGTAGCTCTGCCCGAAGTTCGTCTCGTGCAGGCCGTCGGCCAGCTCGTCGCCCACCAAGAGGTGGGTCCGGCCGGGATACGGACGCTGGCGGTACCCGAGCATCGCCTGGGTCAGTTCTCGCCACACCCGGATCCGGCGCGGCCAGAACGGGTCCCCGGGCACCGGCGGTTCCTTGGTGCCCTCGTCGATGATGTAGTCGAGCACCTCGGCGAACTGGCGGTGGATCTCGGCGAGTTCGTCAGGATCCGCCGTGGCGTTCAGCTCCTCCAGGAGCTTCTCGCCACGGACGAACATGGCGGTCTCCTCCCACATGTTCTCCCGCTTGTAGAAGTCCTGCGCCGGGTCGAGCAGCATCAGCGTGAGCCGTTCGCCGTCGCGATGCAGGATGCGGGCCATCTCGCCGGTGACCAGTCCTCCGCCGCACCAGCCGAGCAGGTGGTACGGCCCCTCCGGGTGCACCGCGCGGATCTGCTCCACGAACAGGGCGGCCACACTCGCGATGCTCTGCGGGGACGGCGTGTCCCGGTGCAGGCCGGGCCATTCCAGCGCGGCCACCGGACGGTCGGCGCTGATGTGCTCGGCGAGCCGCACGTACCACAGGCCGCCACCCGGGTACATGCAGAACAGCGGCGGTTTCGTACCGGTGCGGCGCAGCCAGACGACGGCTTGCCGCGCCCAGCCCGAGGCGGATTCCATCGCCGCCGCCTCGGTGGGCGGGAAGCCGGCCTTGCTTGCCGGGTCCACCGCCGCGGCGAGGTCGATCACCGTGCGGTGCTCGTAGAAGTCCCGCAGCTCGACCGGCAGGCCGTGTTCTTCGCGGAGTTCGACCAGCACGCGGATGATCAGCAGGGAGTGCAGGCCCAGGTCGCTGAACGGGACGTCCACTCCGACCCGGTCGATGCCGAGGCCCTTGGCCAGCGCGGTGGCGATGATGTTCTCCACCGCGGTGCGCGGGGCCATCGCGGCACGGGCGGTGGCCGTCGGTTCGGGCAGCGCCTTGGTGTCGAGCTTGCCGCTGGGCGTGGTGGGCAGTTCGGCCAGCACCATCCACGCGGACGGGATCAGGTAGTCCGGCACGGCACCGGCCAGCAGCCCGGGCAGCGTGGCCGGATCCAGTCCTTCGTCGGCGGGGACGAGGTACGCGACCAGTTCCTGGTCGCCGCGGGCGGTCCGGCGGGCGCGTACGGCCACGTCGCGCAGCTCGGCGTGCGCTCGCAGCACCGCTTCAACTTCACCCAGCTCGACGCGGTAGCCGCGGATCTTCACCTGGTCGTCCGCCCGCCCGGCGAACTCCAGCACGCCGTCGGGCCGGTACCTGGCCAGGTCGCCGGTGCGGTAGAGCCGCCGTCCGTCGGAGTACGGATCCGGCACGAACCGGTCGGCGGTCAGGCCGGGGCGTCCGCGATAGCCGCGGGCGAGCTGGGCGCCGCCGATGTACAGCTCGCCGAGCACGCCCACCGGGACCGGTTCGAGGTCGGCGTCCAGCACGCGCAGCACCGTGTTGGGACCCGGCTTGCCGATCGGCACCGGCCCCGCTTCGAGGTCGCCGACCCTGCTCACCTGCGAACTGCAGCCGACGGTGGCCTCGGTCGGTCCGTATTCGTTGTCCACCAGGATGTCCGGGGCGTTCCGGGTCCAGGCGGTGAGCATGTCCCTGGTCAGTTCTTCACCGCCCACGACGAGCCGGGACGCCGCGCCGGCGAACGCCTCGGCGGGCAACATCTGGTTGAGCGCCATCAGATGCGACGGCGTCAGCTTGACCAGGTCGAAGCCGCCTTCGGACAGCGCCGAGACCAGCGCCTCGATCGCCGGCGTGTCGTCGTCGGGGGTGAGAGTGACCGTCCCGCCGGACAGCAGCGCCGGGAACACCGAGGTCACCGGCAGATCGAAAGCCATCGAGGAGTACAGCGGCGAAGCGGTGGAACCGGCACGCCAGCTCAGGTAGTTCACCAGGTTGCGATGCTCGACCATGACTCCCTTCGGAGTCCCCGTCGAACCGGACGTGTAGATGACGTACGCGAGTGTCGACGGCGTCGCGGTCCGGCCCAGATCGCCGTCCGGGTGGGCGGCGATGGCCGGATCCCCGACCAGGACCACCGCGGTACCGGGCACCCGGTCGGCCAGAGCGGATTCGGTGACCACGGTGGTCACTCCGGCCTCGGTCAGCACCGTGGCCAGCCGTTTCGCCGGATGGGCCGGGTCGAGCGGCAGATAGGCCGCGCCGGATTTCAGGACCGCCAGCAACGCGGCGACCAGCTCAGGACCGCGACGCAGCAGCACACCGACGACCGTTTCCGGGCCCGCGCCCCGCTCGCGCAGATGCCGCGCCAGCTTGTTCGCGCGGGCGTCGAGCTCGGCGTAGGTGACCGTGGTCCCGTCCGCACAGCGCAGCGCAGTCACGTCCGGGGTGCGCGCGACCTGGCGTTCGAACAGCTCGTGCACGCACGCGTCCGGGTACTCGGCCACCGGCCCGTCCGCGAACGACATCAACCGGTCGACCTCGGCCGGGGCGATCGCGGCGCCGCGGACCTCGCCGTCCGGATCGGCGGCCATCGCTTCCAGCACCCGTCGGTACATCGGGGCGAGCGCCTCCACGTGCTCCGGGGCGATCCGGTCGGCCTGTGCCCGGAAGTGCAGGACGCCGGGGAAGCTCCACACGTCCACGCCGAACCCGTTGTAACTCTCGTCGACGATCTTCGCCGTCTCCACCCGCTGGGTGTCGAAGACGTGGAAGTCCAGGTAGGCGAACGAGATGTCCACCAGCGGACGGCCGGAACCCCAGAGCCGCTGAAGCTCCCCGAGCGGGAACCGCCGGTGCGGCCAGACCGCCACCTCCTCGGCGAACACCTCCCGGACGAGCCCGGTCCAGGTCTTCGCGGTCAGGTCGACGCACACCGGCAGCGGGTTGAGGTGCATCCCCCTGGCGAGTTCACCGCCGGGTTCCTCCAGCCTGCCGTTGTGCACCAGTCCGGTGTGGAACCGGCTCGACCCGCTGATCGTGCTCAGCACCTTGAGGTGCGCGGCGAACAGCACGGTCTTCAGCGAAGCGCCCGCCACGGCGGCCAGCGCGCGCAACCGGGGTTCCAGATCGGCGTAGCGCACGCTGACCTGATGCGGCAGGCCGTCCGCGCTCGGCGCCGCCGCCCACCCGGGCGGGAGGGTGACCGGGTCGTAGCGGTCCAGCCGATCTCGCCAGAACTCCCTGTCCACAGTGGACTCCAGGGAGCGTTTCTCGTGCGCGATGAAGTCGGCGAACC
Source organism: Amycolatopsis azurea DSM 43854 (assembly GCF_001995215.1). Lineage (GTDB taxonomy): Bacteria > Actinomycetota > Actinomycetes > Mycobacteriales > Pseudonocardiaceae > Amycolatopsis > Amycolatopsis azurea. Next base: position 249,830 of record NZ_MUXN01000024.1, on the reverse strand, counting down.
GCACCGGCGCCTGCTCGGGGAACGTCGGGGTGAGCCCGTCCCGGAGACTGCGGTAGGTGTCGAGGAGTTCTTCGAGCAGCGAGTGGTGACTCCAGCCGTCGAGGACCGCGTGGCACTCGATGAACGACAGCGTCCAGCGGCGCTCGGCGGTCTGATGCACATGGAAGCGCACCAGCGGCGCACTCGTGACGTCGAGAGGGCTGCGGCGGGTGTCGGCGACGAACGCCGCCAGTATCTCCTCCACCCGCGCCTCGGGGATCTCGCGCAGGTCGTCGTGGCCGACGTCCATCGGGGCGGTCCGGTGCACGAGCTGCATGGGGACCCGGTAGCCGGTCAGATCGAAGCTGGTGCGCAGGATCTCGTGCCGGCGCACCAGGAGCACCGCCGCTTCCCGCAGCGCGGACAGCGAGAACGGGGCGTCGTCGACGATCGGGAACAGCGTGATGTTGTGGTAGAGGCTGACCTTCGCGTCCGCCACCATTTCGTAGACCATCGCGGTCTGGCCCAGCGACATCGGATAGGCGTCGGCGAGGTCTTCCGGCAGCGCCTTCCGGTCGGCTTCCCCGATCAGCTCGAACGGGGCGACCCGCCGGTCCTCCACCGGACCGGCCGCCGTGCCGGTGAACCGGGTCAGGCTCTCGACGGTCTGATGCAGCAGCAGATCCTGCACGGTCACCGGAAGGCCGCGCTTGCGCAGCAGGCCCACCACCTGGATGGCCCGGATCGAGTCGCCGCCCAGGGCGAAGAAGTTGTCGTGCACCCCGACCGAGCCGACGCCGAGCGCGGTACCCCACACTTCGGCCATGGCGCGCTCCGCGGGGTCGCGGGGAGCGACCGGGCCGGTGGCCCTCGTGTGGTCCACCGCCGGTTCGGGCAGCGCGGCCCGGTCGATCTTTCCGTTGGAGGTCAAGGGGAAACGGTCCAGCGGAACGAACGCCGCGGGCACCATGTAGGCAGGCAGCAGCCCGCTCAGATGCTCGCGCAGGTCCGCCGCGGCGAGCCGATGACCGGCGACCGGAACGGCGTAGGCGACGAGGTGGTGCTCCGCCTCCCCCGGACGGCGACGGGCGAGCACCACGGCGCGCGACACCGACGCGTGGCCCGCGAGGGCCGACTCGACCTCACCCGGCTCGATCCGGTGGCCGCGGATCTTCACCTGGTCGTCCGCCCGGCCCGCGAACTCCAGGTCACCGCCGAGAGTGCGACGGGCGAGATCGCCGGTGCGGTACATCCGGGCGCCCGGCCGCGACGCGTACGGATCCGGACCGAACCGGTCCGCGGTCAGTGACGGATGGCCGAGATACCCGAGCGCGAGGCCCGGCCCGGACACGTAGAGCTCGCCGGGCACCCCGACCGGCACCGGTTCGAGGTCGCCGTCGAGCAGGTACACGCGCAGATCGGGCAGCGGCCTGCCGAGGGGGCTGCGCGAGCCCGCCGCGATGTCCCCGGCGCGCAACCTGCGGTAGGTGACGTGCACCGTCGTCTCGGTGATCCCGTACATGTTGACCAACGCGGGCCGTTCGTCGCCGAAGCGGGCGAACCACGGTGCCACGTCGGCCACGTCGAGGGCCTCGCCGCCGAACACCACGGCACGCAGTGCCAGCGACTCCGGCGAGGTCTCGGCCTCGACGACCGCGTCGACCAGCCGCCGGAAGGCCGACGGCGTCTGGTTCAGCACGGTGACGCCCTCGGCGATCAGCAGGTCGAGGAAGTCCCACGGAGACCGCGAGATCTCGAACGGCACGACGACGACACGCCCACCGTGCAGCAACGCGCCCCACAGCTCCCACACCGAGAAGTCGAAAGCGTAGGAGTGGAACAGAGTCCAGACGTCGGACGGTCCGAAGGCGAAATCGGCGGCGCAGGACCGCAGCAGGCGTAAGACGTTCGCGTGAGTGACAGGGACGCCTTTCGGCCGTCCGGTGGACCCGGACGTGTAGATCACGTACGCCACGTCACCCGGTCCTGCCAAAGGCTCCAGGTCCGTATCCGGCCAGTCGTGGCCGGGCTGGTCGAGCAGCACCGAGGTGACCGGCTCGTCCGCGAGCCAGCCGGCCAGCTCACCGCGGCTGACCACGATGCCGACCTCGGCGTCGGCGCGCATCATCTTCAGCCGACCGGCGGGCAGAGCGGGGTCGAGGGGGACGTAGCCCGCACCGGACTTCAGCACACCCAGCAGGGCGACCACGAGGTCGAGCCCCCGGTCGAGGGAGACGCCGATCAGCCGTCCCGGCGCGGACCCGAGCGAGCGGAGCCGGTGGGCGAGCCGGTTGGCCCGCGCGTCGAGCTCGGCGTAGGTCAGCTGCTCGCCGGCGCAACTCACGGCGATGGCGGCGGGGTTGTCGGCGAGGCGGGCCGCGAAGACCTCGGTCAGGCTTTCGTCCGTGGGGAAGGTCAGATGATCCGGGCCGTTCCCGGCGGCCAGCAACACTTCGCGCTCTTCGTCGGCCAGCATGGCGAGCCTGTGGACGCGGCGGGTCGGCTCGGCGGCGATGCTCTCCAGCAGGCGCGCGAAGTGGCGGGACATGCGGTGCGCCGTCTCGGCGTCGAACAGGGCCGTGGCGTACCCCAGACGCCCGGTGATCGAACCGTCAGGCCGGGTGGCGAGCGTGAGGTCCAGGTCGTACTTCGCCACTTCCCAGCCCGGGGACTCCGGTTCGGCGCCGAGTCCGGGCAGGTGCTGTGGCGTGCCTTCGTCACCGAGCTGGAACACCACCTGGAACAGCGGCGTGCGGGACGGGTCTCGCTCCCCCACCAGTTCGTCGACCACCAGGTCGAAGGGCGTGTCCTGATGGGTGTAGGCGTCGAGCGCCGTCGCCCGCACCCGCGACAGGAACTCCGTGAAGGACAGGTCCGCGGACAGGTCGGCGCGCTGGGCGATCATGTTGACGAACATCCCGACCAGACCTCCGGTCCGGTCCTGCTCGCGCCCGGCGACCGGGCTGCCCACGACCACGTCGCTCTGCCCGCTGTAGCGGCCGAGCAGCACTTGGAACGCCGCGAGCAGCACCATGTACGGCGTCGCGCCGTGTTCCCTGCCGAGGCGGGCCAGGGTTTCGGCCAGCGGCCCGGGTACGAAGACCGGCACGGTGGCGCCCGCGCTGTCGCGGACCGGCCCTCGTGCCCGGTCGGTCGGCAGCTCGAGCGGACTGATCCCGTCCAGCTGTTTGCGCCAGTACTCGATCTTCTCGGTGAGACGGCCGTCGCTGAGGCGATCCCGCTGCCATACGGAGAAGTCGCCGTACTGCACGGCGAGCGGTTCGAGCGGGGACGGGCGCCCGGCGGAGAACGCCGCGTAGAGTCTGTCCAATTCGGACAGCAGGATCGACTCCGAGATACCGTCCGACGCGATGTGGTGCACGGACAGGAGGAGCACATGGTCCACATCGGACAGTCGGACCAGTAAGGCTCGCAACGCCCATTCCCCGGCCAGGTCGAGCGAGCGGGCACCGGCGTCGGCCAGCACCCCTTCGAGCGACTCCGGCCGCTCCGCGAGGTCGAGCCGCTCGAAAGGCACCGGACCCGGTTCGTCGACCACCTGCACGGGCTCGCCACCGGAACCGTCGGCCAGGTACCGGGTGCGCAACACCTCGTGCCGGGCGACGACCTCGTCCAGGGCCCGGCGCAGCGCCGGTTCGTTCACCTCGCCGCGCAGCCGCAGCCGCACCGGCATCAGGTAGTCGGCGCCACCCGGCCTGGTCTGGTCGAGCAACCACAACCCGCGCTGCGCGAACGACAGCGGAAGCGGCCGGTCCCGGGGAACCGGGACGATCCCGCCGCCCGCCTCCGGAGTGCCGGAACCTCGCAGCCGTCGTCGCAGCAATTCGGCACGGGCGTTGCCTCGGGTGTCCATGAGCCGCCTTCCTGTCCTGATCGGTCGAGGATGCCCGGCGCGCGCGGGCAGGCGGCAGAGTGAAGGTGGCGCGCGTTCACGCAGCCGATCGCGCGCCGGAGTACCGATCCTTCTCTGTGCGTGCGCGCCGGTGACGGTAAGCATCGGGAGCATGGATGCCCAGGCGCCGCCACTGCACCGAAACCGCGACTTCGTTCTGCTGTGGACCGGATCGGCGGTGTCGATCCTGGGCTCGAACGTGTCCAACGTGGCCTACCCGCTGCTGGTTCTCGCCCTGACCGGCTCGGCGGCCGACGCCGGTCTCACCGGATTCGTCTCGCTACTGCCTCAATTGCTCTTCCAGATGCCCGCGGGCGCGCTGGTCGACCGGTTCGATCGCAAGCGGACGATGATCTACTGCGATCTCCTGTGCGCCGTCGCACTGACCACCGTCGTGGTGGCCCTGCTGTTCGGGCGGCTGACCTTGCCGCACATCCTCGTGGTGGGATTCCTCGAAGGCACCTTCGCGGTGTGCTACCGCTTGGCCGCCGCGGCCGCCGTACCCAACGTGGTCGACTCGTCCCAGGTCGCCCAGGCGCTGGCCCACAACGAGGCCCGCCGCCGGGGCGCGGCCATGCTGGGCAAGCCGCTCGGCGGGATGCTGTTCGGCATCAGCCGCGCGGCGCCGTTCGTGTTCGACGTCGCCAGCTATCTGGTCTCGGTGGTGACCCTCGGGCTGATCCGCAAGGACTTCCAGGTCCAGCGCGACACCACGGACCGGCGCCCGCGCGGGGCCGAGTTCACCGAGGGCGCCGTCTGGTTGTGGCGGCAGCCGTTCCTCCGGGCGACCACGTTCCTGATCGCCGGCAGCAACCTGTTGTTCCAGGCGCTGTTCCTGGCCGTGATCGTGATCGCCACCGACCACGGCGCCTCGCCGTCGATCATCGGTGTCATGCTCGGCATCATCGCGGTCGGCGGGGTGCTCGGCTCACTGCTCGCGCCCGCGGCGGCCAAACGGCTGTCGCTGAAGACGGTCGTGATCGGAGCGAACTGGGTCTGGCTCCTGCTGGTCCCGCTGCTGGCACTGGTGACGGAGCCGCTCCTGCTCGGCACGGTGTTCGCGGCGATGGCGTTCGTCGGTCCACTGTGGAACGTGGCGATCTCGGCCTACCAGCTCGACATCACCCCGGACCACATCCGGGGCCGGGTGCTCGCCGCCGCGGGCATGATCGCCTTCGGAGCCGTCCCGCTCGGCTCGCTGATCGGCGGCATCCTGCTGAGCAAGGCCGGCGCCACCACGACGGTGTGGCTGTTCACCCTGTGGATGGCGGCGCTGGCCCTGACGACCGTGATCAGCCCGGCCGTCCGGTCGGCGCCGAAGCTGGTGGACACTCCCTTGCCCGCGCCGACGAAGCGGTAGCCGGAAGGCAGTGTTGTGAAAGCCACTTTCGCAACCTTGAAAGGTTGCGAAAGTGGCTTTCACAACACCCGCGCCTAACTAGGCCGCGCTGACCTCAATACCGCGTCAAGACCCGCTCGGCCTCGTCCGAAGGGATACCGCCGAAATGGGTCGTGACCCACGTGTCGTCGTAGATCGTGTCGAGATACCGCTCGCCCCGATCGGGCAGGACGATGGCGCAGGTGGCGCCGGGCGGCACCAGGTCGCGCACGCTGTGCACGGCCGCGACCACCGCACCGGACGAACCGCCCGCGAGGATCGCTTCGCGGGCGGCGAGGCGGCGGCAGCCGCGCACGCTGTCCACATCGGCGACGTGGACGACGAGGTCGGCCAGGTCGTCCGCGTGGTGACCGGGGCGGACGGCCGCGCCGTGCCCTGGGATCAGCCGCGGGCCGGGGGTGTCGGCGAAGATGGCGCTGCCCGCGGCGTCGACAGCCACGATCGTCACCGGCAGGTCGTTGGCCCGCGCGTATTCGGCGCAGCCACGGAGCGTCCCGCAGGAACTGGTGGCGCAGAACAGGAAGTCGAGGACGCCAGGCACCTGCCCGACGATCTCGCGCATGGTGTTCCGGTGCGCCGCGGGGTTGCCAGGGTTGGAGTACTGGTTCGGCCAGTAGGCGTGCTCCAGGCGCTCGGTCAGCTCGCGAATGCGGCGGAGGCGGACCGGCAGGTAGTCGCCGGTGACCGGATCGGCGTGCTCGATCATCTCGATCTCCGCGCCCAGCGCGCGCATGATCGCGAGATTCTGCTTGCTGGTGCGGGGATCCACGACGCAGATGAACCGGATCCCGTAGTACCGGCACACCTGGGCCATCCCGATCCCCAGGTTGCCCGAGCTGGATTCGACCACCACCGAACGTCCGGGGACGAGCCGTCCCGCGTGGATCTCACCGGCGAGCATGGACAGTGCCGCGCGGTCTTTGCTGCTGCCGCCGGGATTGTGGCCCTCCAGCTTGGCGAACAGCCGGAACCCCGCCGACGGGTAGAGCCTGGTCAGTTCGACCAGCGGTGTCGCGCCGATCGTGGCGAGCACACCCGCCGGTTCGTCCTCATTCGAGTTCATGGGATTTCGCCGGCTCAGCCCGCTGTCGGATCGAGCTGCCGTCGCAGGCTCAGTGGCCGCATGTCGGTCCACACCTCTTCGATGTGGGCGAGACACTCCTCGCGGCCGCCGCGCGTCCCCTCGGCACGCCATCCCGCCGGGAGATCACGGTCGGACGGCCAGATCGAGTACTGCTCCTCGTGGTTGACCACGACCAGGTAAGCCCGCTGGTCGGTCTGCTCCTCGCGCATGGGTGTCTCTCCTGAAGTCACTGGCGCACCCGGCTGTCGGTTCACCGGTGGGGTCGAGCCTGCCCGCGAGGGCGTGCGCGGGTGCAGAGAAGAACACGCAGAACCTCCGGCACGGCGACGGGGTCCGCACTACCCGTCATTCTCTTCTGGGGCACGGGCCGAACGGACACGATGGCGGACATGACCGCTGTACCGTCCGTCTCCCCGGCAAACGACTCGTCCGGGCAGGAACGTGCCCTGCCCTTCGTGGTGACTCCAGGCCAGGGCGAGGCCAAGGACACCGCCTCACTCCCGGCCCGCCGGACCGCGATCCGGGACCGGCTGCTCGAACACGGCGCCGTGTTGCTGCGCGGGTTCGACATCGACGACGTCGACGGGTTCGACACCGCCGTCCGCGCGCTGGCCGGTCCGCCGCTGACCTACCAGGAGCGCTCTTCGCCCCGTAGCACGATCAAGGGCCAGGTTTACACCTCGACGGACTACCCGGAGGCCGAGGAGATCTTCCTGCACAACGAGAACTCCTACCAGGCCGCCTGGCCGCTGAGCCTGTTCTTCTACTGCGTGCGGCCACCGGACACCCTCGGCGCGACGCCGCTGGCCGACACGCGGCGGATCCTGGCGTCGATCGATCCCGCCGTCCGGGCGGAGTTCGAGGCCAGGGGCTGGATGGTGACGCGGAACTTCACCGAGTCGTTCGGGTTGCCGTGGCAGCAGACGTTCAACACCAGCGACCGCGACGAGGTCACGGACTACTGCGCGCGCAACGGTGTCGAGACCGAATGGCTCGACCGGAACGGGCTGCGCACCAGGGCCCGGCGCCAGGCCGTGCACCGGCACCCGGTCACCGGCGAGGCCGTGTGGTTCAACCATCTCACGTTCTTCCACGTGACCACGCTGGCCGAGGACGTCTGCGCCGGGTTACGCGCCATGCTCGCCGAGGAAGACCTGCCGACCAACACCTACTACGGCGACGGCGGCACCATCCCCGACGACGTCGTGGCCCACCTGCGGGAGTGCTATCGGGCCGCGTCCCGGCGCTTCGACTGGCAGCGCGGCGACGTGCTGATGGTCGACAACATGCTCTCCTCGCACGGCCGTGAACCGTTCACCGGCCCGCGGAAGATCGCCGTGGCCATGGCCGAACCCTCGACCGGCGAAAACGGCACGAAAGGCTGACCATCGTGGCAAGCGGTGACGTCCACCCGTTGTCGTCGGCGCAGGAACAGCTGTGGTTCATCGATCAGCTGCGGTCCGGCGCGGCCATCGAGCATCTGCTGTCCGCGACCCTGCGGCTCCGCGGTGACCTAGACGTCGAGGCCCTGACGGCGGCATTGACGGAAATCGCGTCCCGGCACGCGGTACTGCGGTCCCGGTTCGACACGGTGAACGGTACCGCGGTGCAGGTGGTCAGGGATCCGGCGCCGGTCGAACCGTCCACTGTAGACCTATCAGGACTGTCGCCCGCCGAACGGGAATCGAGTCTGCGGGAGATCCGGCTGCGCGATCTGCGCACCCCGATCGACCTGCGCACGGAGCCGCCGTGGCGGGTCACGCTGGTCCGGCTGGCCGTCGACGAGGCGATCCTGCTGATCGCCGTGCACCACATCGCCTTCGACGGCTTGTCCTGGAGCGTGCTGGCCAGGGAGCTCGACGCGTTCTACGGGGCACAGAAGCTGCCGGAGCCAGACCTCCAGCACCACGACGCCCTGCGTCGCCGCGAGCGGAAGGCCACCGACGGCGGGCTCGCGTACTGGGCGGACCGGCTCGCCGGACTCGCGCCGCTGGAGCTGCCCGCCGATCGGCCCCGGCCGGCCCGGTGGGCGGCCGACGGCGACAGCGTCGACTTCATCGTGCCGTCGGACCTGGCCGCGAGGCTGCGGGAGCTGGGACGCGCCCACCGCGCGACGCCGTTCATGGTGTACCTGGCCGCGTACCAGCTCCTGCTGGCACGCTATTCGGGCCAGGACGACATCGCCGTCGGGGTCTCGGTCTCCACCAGGCGCCCGGACGAGCTGTCGCTGATCGGGATGTTCCTCAACACGCTGGTGCTGCGCGGTGATCTGTCCGGCGAACCGTCCTTTGTGGAAGTTCTCGGGCAGGCGAGGAAGACCGCTCTCGAGGCGTACGCGCATCAGGACGTCCCGTTCGATCAGGTCATCGCCAAACTGGAGCCGGAGCGGGACCCGTCCCGGAACCCGGTCTTCCAGGCCGGTATCGCCTGGTACGACGCCCGGCGCCAGCCCTATCGGCTGCCCGGCCTCGACGTCTCGTTGTGCCCGCCGCTGTGGGCGGCCTCGGCTTTCGACCTGTCGCTGCACCTGGCCCAGTTCGCCGACGGCTCGGTACAGGGCCAGCTCATCCATCCGACGAGCCTGTTCGACCGTGCCAGGATCGACCGGATGGCCGCCAACTACCTGCGGCTGCTCGAAGAGATCACCGCCGCCCCGGAGGGCCCGGCACCTCTGCTCGAACTGGTCGCCGAGCCCGAGCAGGAACGGCTACGGTCCTTCGGCACGGCCACGACCGAGACGGCCGGACAGTCCTTGCCCGAACTGTTCTTCGAGCAGGCGGCACGCTCCCCACGGTCCGTGGCCGTCGTGTCCGATGTGGACGAAGTGACCTACGGCGAACTCGCCGTACGCGTCGGCGCCCTGGCCGGGTACCTGCGACAGCACGGCGTCGGCACGGAGACACCCGTCGGCGTCGCACTGGACCGCGGGACCGACCTGGTCATCGCGTTGCTGGCGATCCTCACCGCGGGCGGCACCTATGTCCCGCTGCCGCCGGATCATCCGACCGGACGTCTTCGCCAGGTCGTCGCCGACACCGGCGCCACGCTGGTGCTGTCGCACTCCACCGTGGACGTCCACCTGCCGGACAGCCTCACCCGGGTCGACCTGGACGAAAATCGGGACACCATCGCCCGTCACGCTCTCGCCGAGCGCCCGGCGATCCATGGCGCGCAGGTCGCCTATGTCGTGCACACCTCGGGTTCGACGGGAAGGCCCAAGGGGGTCGCGGTCACCCACGGCGGCATCCGCAACCGGGTCCTGTGGTCGGTCCGCACCCAGCTCACCGCCGCGGACCGGGTCCTGCAGAAGACCACGATCGGGTTCGACGCCTCGCTGTGGGAGCTGCTGACCCCGTTCGCCGCCGGTGCCACGCTGGTCATGGCGCCGCCCGGCGCTCACCGCGATCCCGCCGCGATGGCGGGGGCGATCGTCCGGCACGGCGCCACGGTCCTGCAACTCGTCCCGTCGGTGCTGCGCCTGCTGCTCGACGAGCCCGGTTTCGCCGAGTGCGCGTCGCTGCGCTTGATCTGCTCGGCGGGTGAGGCGCTGCCGGCGTCGCTGTGCCGTCGCCTGACCACGCTGCTCGACGTCGAGGTGGAGAACACTTACGGCCCCACGGAATGTGCCATCGACGTGACGGCGTGGCGGTACCGGCGTGACGACCAGGACGGCACCGTGCCCATCGGCACGCCCCTGTCCGGGACGCGGGTGTTCGTCGTGGACGCCTCGGACCGGCTCGTGCCGATCGGGGTGCCGGGCGAGCTGTGCGTCAGCGGCGCGGGCCTCGCGCGCGGCTACGCCGATCGTCCACATCAGACGGCCCGGCAGTTCACCCCACATCCTTATCCCTCGGTTCCCGGAGAACGCTGGTACCGCACTGGCGACCTGGTGCGCTGGCGGCAGGACGGGGTGCTGGAGTTCGTCGGCCGCGTCGACGATCAGGTCAAGATCAACGGCGTGCGCATCGAGCCCGCCGAGATCGAGGCCGCGCTGTGTGCGCATCCCGACGTCGCGGCGGCCGCCGTCATGCCCCACCGGACTCCGGCCGGGGACACCACTCTCGTCGCCTACGCGGTGCCCGCCGACGGCACCCTTCCCGACGACCTGCGGGAACACCTGGCCACCCGGTTGCCGCCGCCCATGATCCCTCCTGCCGTTCACGCCCTCGACGCGCTCCCGCTGGGCCCCAACGGCAAACTCGACCGCGCCGCGCTGCCCACCCCGGACGGCGTCCCGGAGTCCACTTCGGACGATCGCACCGCTCCGAGCACACCGACCGAAGAGTTCGTCGCGGCCGCCATGGCCGAGTTGCTCGGCGTCGAGCATGTCGATGTCCGCGCCGACTTCTTCGCTCTGGGGGGTCACTCCCTCCTCGCGATCCGGCTCGTGCTGAAACTCCGGCGCGAGTTCGGCGCCGAGCTCACGGTCGGCGAGTTGTTCGACGACCGGACCGTCGAACAACTCGCCGCCAGGCTCGACGCGAGCACCACCGGCGTCTCCCTCTCGGCGATACGACCGGTCCCGCGTGACCGCGGGCTGCCGTTGTCGTTCGCCCAGCAGCGGATGTGGTTCCTCGACCAGCTCGAACCGGGCAGCGTCGAATACCTCGTCCCGCTGGCCCTGCGGCTTTCCGGCGCGCTTTCCGTCAGCACGTTCCAGCAGGCACTGGACCGGCTCGCCGCCCGGCACGAGGTGCTGCGCACCCGTTACGTCGACCGGGACGGCGACCCGGTGCAGATCGTCGACCCGCCGGGGCCGGTCGCGTTCCGCCTCGTCGACATGACCGGCGAGCCCACGGCGGCCCGCGAGCTGCTGCGCCAGGTGTCGGGCCGTCCGTTCGACCTCGCGCGCGAGCACCCGCTGCGCGTCACCGTGATCCGGGTGGCCGAAGACGAGCATCTGGTCGCGCTCACCCTGCATCACATCGCCTTCGACGCCTGGTCGATGGCCATCCTGTTCCGCGACCTGAACGAGGCCCACGGGCAGGCGCTGCCGGTCCAGTACGCGGACTTCGCCGTCTGGCAGCGATCCGAGGACATGGCCGGTCAGCTCCGGTACTGGCGGGACAGGCTCGCCGGGCTCACCCCGGTCGAGCTGACCACCGACCGGCCGCGTCCGGCGCGGCGTGACCCGCGCGGGGACACCGTTTCGGCCACCGTCCCGGTGCCGGTGGCCCGTGCGGTGAACGAGCTGGCGGCCCGGCATGGCGCGACACCGTTCATGACCATGCTGGCCGTGTTCCACGTGCTGCTCGGCCGCTACACCGGACGCACCGACGTCTCGGTCGGCACGCCGGTGGCGGGCCGGACCCGGCAGGAGACCGAAGAACTGCTGGGTCTCTTCACCAACACCTTGGTCCTGCGGGCCGACCTGTCGGGCTCGCCGACCTTCACCGAGCTGCTCGACCAGGTTCGGCGCGGCTGCACCGAGGCGTTCGCCCATCAGGACCTGCCGTTCGAGCATCTCGTCGACGCGCTGCAGCCGGACCGGGACCTCTCCCGCAACCCGCTGTTCCAGATCATGTTCGAGCTGGAGAATCTGGAGAACCGGCCGGGCACCCTGTGCGGCGCCGCCGTCCAGCCGATCCCGGCGGGCGCCTCGGTCGCCAAGTTCGACCTCACCGTGTCCGTCCAGCAACGCGACGGCGGCGAGCTGCGTTGTGTCTTCGAGTACGCGACCAGCCTGTTCGACCGCGCGACCATCGAGCGGATGGCGGCGCACTACCTCCGTCTGCTGGCGAGCATCGGCGCCGCTCCGGACCGCAGGCTGGCCGAGTTGGACGTCGTCGGCGAGGACGAACGCCGACGTCTGCTGCACGACTGGGCCGACCCGGATCGCGAGCGACTGTCCACCTTGGACCCGGCGAGCGAACACGCCTTGTGCGTACCCGAACTGGTCGAGCGACAGGCCGCACGCCGCCCCGAAGCCGTGGCCGTGGTCTGCGGCGGACGACAGCTGACCTATGCCGAACTGAACGCACGGGCCAACCGGTTCGCGCGTCTGCTGCGGTCACACGGGGTCCAGACGGAGACCGTCGTCGGGGTCTGCCTGGAGCGGTCGCTCGACGCGGTGGTGGTCCTGCTGGGCGTGCTCAAATCGGGCGGCGTGTACGCCCCGTTCGACCCGAGGCATCCCGCGCAACGGCTGGACTTCATGCTCGCCGACGCCGGCGCGCGGCTCGTGGTGACCACCCGCGAGTTCGCCGGCCGGTTCGGCGACCGCGAAGTGGTCGCCGTCGACGACGTCGCATGGTCCGACGGTGACGCCACAGACCTGGCACCCCAGCCCGATCCGCGCTCGCTGGCGTACGTCATCTACACCTCCGGCTCGACCGGGCGGCCCAAGGGCGTCATGACCGAGCACCGGTCCTACGCCCACCACTGCCGGGTGATCGCGGACGCCTACACCATCGGCTCCGACGACCGGGTGGTCCTGTTGTCCGCCCTCACCTTCGACGTGTCCATGGACCAGATCGGGGCGACCCTGCTCGCCGGAGCGACGATCGTGGTGAGCGACCCGATGTTCTGGACCCCGGCCGAACTCCCGGCCAGACTGGCCGAGCATGGGGTGACGATCATCGACACCACGCCCGCCTACTACCGCGAGGCGATGCGCTATGGCCCGGAATTGCTGGCAGGGCTGCGGTTGATGAACGTCGGCGCCGACGTGGTCACGACGGACGACGCGCGGATGTGGGCGGAGTCCGGCCTGCCAGGACGGTTCCTGTGCAGCTACGGGCCGACCGAGGCGACCATCTGCTCGGTACTGCACCCGGTGACCGGCGACCTCGACGGTCAGCCCGCGGGCGCCGCGATGCCGCTCGGCAAGACGGTCCCGGGTACCCGCGCCTACATCGTGGACGCCGATCTCCGCCTGGTTCCCACCGGGGTTCCCGGCGAGCTGTGCCTCGGCGGGGTGCGGCTGGCCCGCGGCTACCACAACGACGTCGCCCGCACCGCCGAGCGGTTCGTCCCGGATCCGTTCGGCCCGGCGGGAGCACGGCTCTACCGCACGGGAGACCTGGTGCGGCACCGGCCGGACGGGACGATCGAGTTCCTCGGGCGCATCGACCACCAGGTCAAGATCCGCGGCCTGCGCCTCGAACTCGGGGAGGTCGAGGCGGCCCTGTTGCGGCATCCGGACGTGGACGCGGCCGTGGTGGTCACCGCGGCGGACCCGTCGGGAGACCCGCTGCTGGCCGCCTATGTGGTCGGTGAGCCGGGCGCGGACAGCTTGCGGGAACACCTGCGCGCGCTGCTGCCGGAGTACATGGTCCCGGCACGCTGGGCGAAACTCCCCGCCCTGCCGCTGACGGCGAGCGGGAAAGTCGACCGGAAAGCCTTGCCCGCGGCGGAACTGACCGCGTCCGGTACCGGTCCGGCCGAGGCGCCCCGGGGCCCGGCCGAGCAGCTCATCACCGACATCTGGCGCGAGGTGCTCGGTGTGGAGCGGATCGGGGTAACGGATGATTTCTTCGCACTGGGTGGGCATTCGCTGCTGGCCACCCGGGTTCTCGCCGAGTTGCGGAACGCGTTCGCGGTGGAGCTTCCGCTGCGCTGCCTGTTCGAAGCCACCACGGTCACCGACCTGGCCCGAGCGGTGACCCAGGCGCTCGAAGACGAGATCGCCGGACTCTCCGACGCCGAGGTGGAGCAACTGCTGGCCGGCGAGCCGACATGACCTTCGTCGACGACCTCTTCGCACATCCCGCCGGGGCGCCCGCGATCCGCACCCCGGACGGCCACCTGAGCTACGGGGAGCTGACCGACCGGATCCAGCGGCTAGCCCGGACCCTGGCGGGCAGCGGGCTGGAACCGGAACAGGTCTGCGCCATCGCCGTCGACCGCGGCGTGGACGCCGTGATCGCGATGGCCGCCGTGGCGCGGGCGGGTGGCGCGTTCCTCGCTCTCGACGCCGGTCTCCCTCACGCACGTCTCGAAGCCATGTGCCGGACCGGCGGCGCGCGGACGCTGGTGACGACGACAGCGCTCGCCGAACGGCTCTCGCTGCCCTTGACCGGCCCGGTCGTCCTGATCGACCAGGACGCGCCGCCCGCCGCGGCGACGCGCTTGCCCGTGGTCACGCCACACACGCTCGCCTACGTCAGCCACACGTCCGGGTCGACCGGCGCGCCGAACGCCGTGCTGATCGAACACGGCGGTCTGCGGTCCTACCTGCGCGCGATCGGTACGGACAACGGGCTGGGACCGGGGACGGTCGCCCTCCAGGTGGCCCCGATCGGCTACGACGCCTCGATCCGCGACGTGTTCGCGCCGCTCGTCGCCGGTGGCTGCGTGGTGCTGGTCCCCCGCGCCAGACTGCTGCGGCCGGCCGAGTTCGCCGACACCCTACGCACTTTCGGCGTCACCACGCTGCTCAGCGTGACCCCGACCTTCCTCGGCTTCATGACCGGGCACGAGGCCGCCGCGGCGGCGCTGCGGACGGTCGCGCTGATCGTGTCGAGCGGGGAGTCGCTGTTGCCGTTCCTGGCCTCCGGTGGCAGGCACCTGCTGCCGGGCGGGCTCGTCAACCAGTACGGCCCGACCGAATGCACCATGACCTCGACCCGGTACCCCGTACCGCGTGACCCGGTGACGACGGCCGACCTGATCGGCGCGCCGATCGACGGCGTGTCGGTGTGGCTGCTCGATCCGGAGCACCGGCCGGTACTCGACGGGGCCACCGGCGAGGTCCACATCGGCGGCGTCGGCGTCGCACGCGGCTATGGCGGACGCCCCGCCCTGACCGCCGAGCGGTTCGTCCCGGATCCGTTCGGCCCGCCGGGAGCGCGGCTTTACCGCACCGGGGACCTGGCGCGGAGACTTCTCGACGGCACCCTGGTGTACCTGGGCCGGATGGACCGTCAGCTCAAGATCCGCGGCCATCGGGTGGATCCCGCCGAGATCGAAGGCGCGCTGCTGACCCATCCGGCCGTGACCGCCGCTGTTCTCACCGCGGACAAGGACGACCGGGGCAGGGTCTCCCTCAGTGCGCATGTCGTGGGCGAACTGACCGACGTACCGGACGCCGCCCTGCGCGCCCATCTGGCCGAGAGCCTGCCGCCGCACATGATGCCGCGCCGCTTCGTCCGCATCACCCGCGTGCCCACCACCCACAGCGGCAAGAGCGACCGAGCCGTACTGACCCGGACCGACGAGAACGGATCACGATGACCACGACCCGCGAACTTCCCGAGCTGATCGTGTCGCTGTACCGCGAATCCCTTGGCGACGACACCCTGGACGCGGACAGCGACTTCTTCGAGTCCAACGGGGACTCGCTGGCCGCTTTCCAGATCACCGCAGGCCTGCAGGACGCCCTCGGTATCGAGGTTTCGGTCGCCCTCGTCTTCGCTTACCCGTCCCCGGCGGACCTGGCGGGAGTTCTCGCCGCGGACCGGCAAGATCTTCAGTGAGCACGGGCTCCGCTCAGTCGATGCCTTCGACGATGCGGAAGTCGCGCTCGACGCCATCGGAGAGGGCGGCCAGCGCCTCCCGGTAGGCCGCGCTCTCATACGTCGCGACGGCCTGCTCGAAGCTGTCGAACTCGACCAGGACGGTGCGCTCGGCGATTCCGGCGTCACGCGCCGCGACCCGACCGCCACGGACGAGGGTCCGACCGCCCCCGGCCTTGACGGCCAGAGCGGCCAGCTCGTTGTATGCAGCCAGCTTCTCAGCGTCTGAAATGGTGCGATAGGCGCTGACCCAGTAGCCCTTGGGCATGGAACCTCCAGTATTGGAATGACTTATTCGAGCTCTGCCAGATGCTTCAGCGCCGGAAGGGCCGCCACCAGCGCCTCGACCTCGTCACCGGTGAGCTCGCCGATCAACCGCTCGAACGCGTGGACCCCCGTCTGGCGCCGCGTCCGGACATAGGACGCGCCGGCCTCGGTCAGGCACACCAGCGTGACCCGCTTGTCGGACGCGTCGCCCTGCCGCTCGACCAGTCCGGACTCCTCCATCACCCGGACCAGGGCGGTCATCGCGGGCTGGGTGACGCCCTCGACCGCGGCCAGATCGGTGATGCGCCGCGGGCCGGTCCTGTCCAGGGTGGCCAGTGTGGCGGCGGACGTCAGGCTCATGTCCCGGGGCAGGCGTCTCGCGGCCCTGGTGGCCAGGCCGTAGAGAGCTGCCCCGATGGCGGCGGACGCGTCGGAAGCGGTCTCTTGACGACGCATGCCCGAAGCATAGCAGTTTTATATTCATAGTTTATGCAAATGGGCCGGCCCCGTCCGGCGTCCTGGCGAGGACGTCGAGTTGCCGTCGCACCCGCTCGGCGTCGGCGTCGCGGCCTTGTTCCCGGTACAGCTCCAGAGTTCGCTGCCAGGCGGCACGGGCAAGGGCGTGGTCGCCGAGGGCGGCGTAGGGGTGGCCGAGGTTGTCAAGGGTGTCGGCGGCTTCGGTGGTGTTTCCGACACTGCGGTAGAGGGTGAGGGCCTGCCGGTAGTAGTCGATGGCCCGCCGGTGGTGTCCGGTGTGGTGGTCGATGAAGCCCAGGCTGTCCAGGGCGTCCGCCTCGCCGTCGGGGTCCTCGTAGCGTCGGTGCAGGGCAAGGGCGGCCTGGCAGTGTTCGCGAGCGGTGTCGTACTCGCCAAGACGCGCGGCGAGCGAGCCCACCGAGTTGAGCGCGACGGCTTCCCAGACCGGCGATCCGACGACGCGGAACAGGGCCAGGGCGTCGCGGGCGTGTTCCAGGGACTTCCGGTCATCCCCCCGCTGCTCCCACGCCCATCCGAGGGCGTGGTGGGTGTGCGCCTGCTGGGTGGGCTCGTGGTGATGTTCGGCAAGGCCGAGGGCCTCATGCAGGTGGAGGATGGCTTTCTCGTGGTGGCCCAGCTCGGCATGAGCGTGGCCGAGGAGCCGGTGGGCGAGAATGCGAGCGGCGGGGTCGGGCAGCCGGTCGGCGGCAGCGGTGGCGACCTCCCACACGGCCAGGTCGTCACGGTGGCGACCTCGCCGGCGGTGGAAGGTGCACAGGCACCAGGCGATCCGCCACACCGTGTGGTGGTGGCGGAGAGCGGCCGCGGTGTGCTGGGCGGCAAGCAAATGCGGGTGATGGGTGTCCAGCCACGCCCACGCGGCCGGTCGGTCGGGCAACGGCTCGATGTGGACACCGGGGGCAGGTGGATCGAGCCGGATCGGCGGGCGATGAGGGTCCAGGAGCCCATCGGCGACATAGGCGGTATGCAGGTGGAAGTCGACCACGCGGTCCAGCGCGGCCCGCCGCACCGGCTCGGCCAAGTCGTGGGCGAGGCTGGTGGCGTAGGCGCGGACCAGGTCGTGCATGACGTACCGGCCGCCCGCGCGCCGATCGAGTAAAGAGTGATCCTCCAGGACTCGCAAGGTCTTGCGGATCTCGGCCGGCGGCAGACCGGTCAGACACACGGCGGCGGGCAGGTCGATGTCCGGCCCGGGAGCCGGCCCGAGCAGCGCGAACACCGTCCGCTGCCGGTCGGTGAGCCAGCGTAGGGACCAGGACAGCACCGCGGGCAGGCTGGCGGCGGGGTCGTTGTCGTGGTCGAACATCTCCAGGCCCAGATCGCGAAGTTCGGCGACGAACTCGAGCAGCGGGATCCGCGGACGGGCGGCGGCGTGACGGGTGGCGATCGCCAAGGCGAGCGGGTGACGTCCGCACAGCTCGGTCAGCTCATCGGTCACCTCGGGCGTGGCGTCGGCCCGTTGCTCGCGCAGGCGCGTGGCCAGCAGCGCGCGGGCCTCGCCGCGGGTGAGGATGTCCAGCGCCAGGTGGCGGGCGCCGTACCGGTCGATCACCGAGGAGAGCCTGGTGCGACCGGTGACCAGCACGGTGCAGGAGGTGCCGCCGGGCAGCAGCGGGACGACCTGGTCGGCGGTGGCGGCGTTGTCCAGTACGACCAGCATCCGCTTCGCCGCGACCAGACCCCGGTACAGCGCGGCGAGCGCGTCCAGGTCCGCCGGGAGTCCATCGGGGTGGACGCCGAGAGCCGTGAGGAACCCGCGCACCGCGTCGGCCGGGTCGGTCGGACGTCCGGCGGGGCTGAACCCCCGCAGGTCGACGAACAGTTGCCCGTCAGGGAAGCGGTGCAGGTTGCGGTGCGCCCACGCGAGGGCCAGCCAGGTCTTGCCGATCCCGCCCACCCCGCCGATCGCCGAGATCACCATCGTTCTCGCCGCCGTCCGGTCCTGCTGTGCACGGGACGATGCGCCGTCTCGGGTGGTGGTCAGGACGCGATCCAGTTCGGCCAGTTCGGGGACGCGGCCGGTGAACAGCGCGGGTGCGGCGGGCAGTTGGCGGGGTACCGTCGTCGACCGGTCCGCCGGGTCGGGTTCGGCGAGACCGGGGTCGGCGAGACCGGGGTCGGCGGCCAGCATCCGCCGGTGCAGTTCCGCCAGGGCTGTTCCAGGGTCGGTGCCCAATTCCTCGGCCAGCCGAGCGCGTAGCCCGTGGTAGTGGTCCAGGGCGTCGGCTTGACGTCCGCTGCGGTACAGGGCGAGTACGAGCTGAGCGGCCACATGTTCGTCCAGCGGGTGCGACTGGGCGCGCGTGGTCAACTCGGGCAGGAGCGTGGCGTGCCGACCGTGGCGCAAAGCCAGGTCGATGCGGTCGGTGTCGGCGGCGAACCGTTCCCGTTCCAGCCCGTGCCGCACCGTGGCGATCCATGGAGTGTCCAAACCGGACAGTGCCTCGCCCCGCCACACCTCCGCGGCCCGCTCCAGCAGCTCCAACGCACGGGTTCGATCGGCGTCGGCACGGGCATCGGTGACCAGGCGCCGGAACCGGTGCACATCCACGCGGTCGGGTGCGACCAGCGTGACGTAGCCGCCCCCACGCCGCTCGATCACCACCTCGCCCGCGACGCCGCTGGTGGACAGCAGGTGGCGTAGCCGGGACAGGTAGTTGCTCACCAGTTGCCGGGCCCGTCGGGGCGGGCGCTCTCCCCAGATCCGGTCCACCAGCTGGTCGGTGGAGATCACCTGGTTGGCCTCGAGCACGAGCACCGCCAGCACGTACCGCTGCCGGGCGTGCCCGAGGTCCACCCTCGTCCCATTGACCAGGACTTCTATCTGGCCCAGCACCCGCAGCTCCACTCTCACCGCACAGCCCTCCCACCCGGTCACCGCACGACGCTGTGGCGAACTCCTGCCTAGTGCCCGCGGCACCCCGCTCGGCACCACTGAACAGCCGATTCGCAGAACGTTGTGTCGGCGGACGAAAACGGGCGCCCATCCTGGCCTGCGTCCCGGCCCCTATGACGAACGCAAGGAGAAGCGCATGCTCAGTCGGCTCAGGCAGATCGCCTGTTTCCTATCCGTCCTGATGTTGAGCGTCGGCGTGGTCGGCGCCGCGTCGGCCGCGACCACGACGCCGGCCGCCGCGCGTGCCGCCTTCAGCCCTACCAGTGTCGAGCTGTCCACCTCCGGCGGTGACGTATCCGCGACCGCGATCGCCTGCGAAGTCAGCGTCGGCAACGACGTCACGATCTACGGCGGCTTCCTCAACGTGACGTGGGCGATCGCCTGCCGGGACACCGCCACCGGCCAGCTGACAAACCTGGCCAGGGACATCACGATGACCATCGGCATCCGCAAGGGCGGCAAGATCGTCGCCCCGATCAGCGCGGCCTGCGTGACCCCCGGCCCGTCCGCGACGTGCTCCCACCGCGTGCCCTATGACGGGTTCACCGGGCGGGTCGACAGCGCGATGGTGGCCAGAGTGACGTGGACGGACAACTACCCGCCGATTTCGGGAGGATTCGTCTCTCCCGGCAGCATCATCGGCTGAACCAGGCCCACCGAGGGGAGAGGGTGGCCGTCTCGCCGTCTGCTCGACGGCGAGACGGCCACCGCCGTATCGGTTCCCAGGCAGATCACCAGAGGTGACTGAACGTACCTGTATCGCGTGCGGGCCGGCTCTCGATGAAGTCGTCTACGAGCGCTCCGATCAGTGACTTCAACGTCGCACCGTCGGCGGGCATGAGCGTGACCGATCCGTAGCTCCGCACGGCGACGTACCGACCGTCAAAACTGTCCACAAAGGACAGCGGGCGGCCTGCCGGTAGTTCCTTCCCGTCGACTCCCGATCGCGCCGCGCTCGCCTTTCCGGTCGCTCTCGCCCTCGACAGAACACGCAGGAACCACTCGGCGCCTTCAGGATCCACCCCGTGCTCGATCAAAGATCGCTTCCCGGCGCTGAGCAGCCCTGATCGCCGCCATGCTCGACCGGCCCGGATGAGAGCGAGTTCGCCGACGCGGAGAGGCCGCCCGATGCCCGGCTGGGCATCGGGCAGTACCTCCAGCATGCCTTCCGCCATCCTCGTCGCGTTCATCCAGCCCAGGTCCACGGTCTGGTCGTGGACGATCACACGCAGCGCCCGGCCGGTGGGCTGCGGAAAACAGCCGATCGCCACCTGTCCGGCGGAGTCGCTGTAGCGCAAGGACAGCGCGAGATCGCGGTCGTCCATCGCCCGCAACGCCTGCAGCACGTCGCCGTCGAGGTTGTCCGCATCTCCGAGACTGTTGGATGTCAGCCATCGATGTGCGCGAGCACGACGCTCTTCCCGCTCCACGTCATCGCGGCCGTGGCGGCGCACCGCAAGAGGCGATGGCATGGGCCCGAGACCGAGCCGTTCCCACAGCACTTCGTAGACCAGCACGGGAAGAGCCGGCAGCGTCATCGTCACAGGACTGCGGTTCACCTTGACACTCCCGCCCGCCTGATTCATGTCGGTCAGAATTTCAGCCTCCCGAATTCGATGCGGCCGACGTCGCGCCGCGAGGCGCCCCGGGCACGTGACCGCCACGGCCCGTTGGCCTGTCCGGTCGACGCCTTGATCGTATACGTTGTGATCGCGTCAGCGACAGACGATGAAGCGTCCGGTCCCCATGGACGTCGGTGTCACGTCGGGATTGGCGATAATCGATCTCATGGGTGCATCACGGTGGCCGGCGATCGCCGCGGCGGTCCTCGCGGCGATCGCCGTCTGGGCGTTGTCGGTCGAGGTGTCCCTTGAGGGGCCGGCCGGTCGGGCCGAGGTCGTCTGCGGCAGTGCGACAGGCTGGTCGGAGGAAATGCGGTCAGTGTTCGCCGGAGGCGCCACACCTGTGCAGGGTTCGCAGGCGCTGGTGTCGGAGGAAGCCCATCAGCAGATCGAGGCCTGCCGGGACGCACGCGACCGGCAAGCTCTCCTCGGTACGTTTTCCGCCGGCGCCGCGGTCATCTGTGCTGGATTCGCCGTATTTCTGCGTCGGCGCGCGCTTCCACGGAGGATGCGGCCTTGAAGCGTGATTTGGTAACGGGAACATCGCGAGTCGTGGCAGCAAGCGACAGGAGCGATTGCCCGGCGGCCGATCCGGGTACCAGAAGGATCATGTGGATGGTGCTGGTGATCCCGTTGCTGGTCATGTCGTTCGCGCTGCTGATGGAGCGCGTCGAGGCGAACGTGCCCGAACGAGATCCGAGTCGCGCCCCCGAACCGATCTGAGTCACCGCACGGAACCGGGCGCACGCGGTCCGGGCGAGACCACGTGCGCCCGGCGGTTGGCAGTGGCTGGTCATTCTCATGCCGTTGATCCGGTCGTAGAACCGGGCATCCGTGCAGTCCCCGCCCTGATGCGGCCCCAGGTGAACCAGCACGAGCCCGACCCGGTGCAGGTGGCCTGCGCGGTGGCGGAAGACGCGGTTCCGGCCGACGCGGGCGCGGCGAAGAGACCGCCGATACCGAGTACGAGAATTGTCAAAACAGTCGCCATCCGGCGCGTCCTTGTCATCATGAGACCTCTCCCCGTGGTGGTCGAATTCCTGCGGATCGCGGATTTCCGGAGGTCGCGGAACCGATCACTGAGGTGCGGTCGCAGGGGACGCCGAAGGTGACGAAATCGGGGCGACGCCGTGGTCAGGCACGGCCGGGCAGCCGATCCGACGATATTCGGATCGATGGTATGTCCGATTCAGTACCAACGGAGGTACCGGATACTCGACAGGGCACTACGGTCAGGTGTTGATCGATCTGACACCACTCCCATGCTGGACTCCCCTTTCTCTTCAGGAGGCCGAAAAATCATGTGGATCCGACGTATGTCCATGATCGCCGCCGCCCTCGTCGCCGGGTCGCTCTTCGCCGGGCCCGCGGCTGTGGCCGAATCACCGGCCGGACCGCCGATCGAACCTTTCATCATCGGCGGCAAGATCGTCACCACTCCTTACTCGTTCTTCGCGTCGCTGCAACGCAATGGTCGTCATTTCTGCGGGGCGTCGCTGATCGCCCCGCAATGGCTCGTCACGGCGAAACACTGCGTCCAGGGCTCCACCGGCGGCGGCTTCTCCGCCCGGATCGGCGCGATCAACACCGGCTCCGGCGGCGAGCTCATCACGGCGGCGAGCGCGACCCTCGGCGCGAACGACATCGCCGTGGTGAAGCTCACGAGAGCGGCCACCGCCACGCCGATCAAGATCGCGGCCACCAGCCCGGCCGTCGGCACCGTCAACAAACTGATCGGACACGGTCAGACGTGCGGTACCCCTGGTTGCGGCGGCTCGTCGCCGCAGCTTCGCGAGGTGGACACCACTACCGTCGCGGACTCCCGCTGTACCGCCGATTTCAAGCGAGGCAAGGAGATCTGCTTCCAGGGCGCACCCGGAACCAGTGCCTGCTACGGCGATTCCGGCGGGCCGTCCATTTTGGACGGTAAGCTGACCGGCGCCACCAGCCGATCCGGCAACAACAGCAGCAACTGCCTCAACGGCCCTGGGATCTACAACAGCGTTCCCGGCTATCGGGCCTGGATCGACCAGGTCACGGGCGGCGCGGTGACCGCGTGGGAGGCGACGACGTCATAGCTCGTCGAAAGTACTGACGTCGTCCGGTCCCGCGCGCCTCGATCGCCGTTGTCGCGGCTCCTTTCGTGCGCGGGACCGAACGACGTCCATCAGGGGTGAGAAGATCGTCTCCACTCGACCTCTGGGGGATGACGATGTCAACGAACCTGTCCGTGCTCACCGGTGTCGATCCCGGACCTGAGTTCCGCGAGATGGTCGACGCCGTCGCCGCGCTGGTGTCACCGCGGTCCGCGCGGATCGCGGTGTTGCTCGACGATCTGCCGCGGTCCTCCGCGCGCCTGGATCTCGTACGACTGGCCGTGATGGTCGCCCTGGAACAGAAAGCCGAGAGCCTCCAGCTCCTGTCGTTCACCGATCGCCGGCGGTCTCGGCTCGGCACGGAATGGCTGATCTCCCGGACGCACCCCGCTCACGAGTTCACCTTTTCGGACGGAGAAGAACAGCCGCCCGAGCGCACGGTGACGTTGGCCGAAACCGGCGACGGGCACGTCGCGGTGGACGTGAACGGAACACGGGTCGAGGTGCAGATGCCCACGGAAGAGGAGTGCCTGGGGATGCTGGAATCCGGGGTGCGGGGCACGAAGCTGCGGTTCCCGGCCTTCCCGAGCTCGGCCCCCTTGATGATCGCACGCGGTGACGGGCCGGACGAACTGATCCTGTGGCGGTACGGGTTGCCGACGGCCAAGTTCCGCCTGCCAGGACCGATACTCGCGGCGACCTACGTATCCGATTCGCACTTCGAGTCGCTGATCACGCTGATCGAGGTCGACCGGGAGCTCCTGGTGCACATCGAGGGCGTCAGGGACACCGACCTGCGGAAGCTGCGCATCCCGATCGACTTCAGCGTCGCCGACGAGACCGAGCACGACCTTTCGCCGCTGTACCTCGACATGGACGAGCCGTGGCGGTTCGGCGTCTACTTCCGCCGCGCGGGCACGTGGTGGAATCTTCGCTCGTCCCCCGGCCATGTCTATCTCGAACCGTCGAGCTCGATGGTTCACCAGCCTGAGAGCTTTCCGTTCCACACCAAACTCGATGGTGGCGGCTACGTGCTGTTCGGACCGGGCGCGTCGTACGCCGCACCGCGCGGACACACCTGGAGGGTGTGGAGCTACCGCTTCGAGGACGTGTTCATCCCCGTCCCGCCGGACGAAGAAGTGCTGGGCCTGATGGAAATCGGTGATCGACCGGCGCTCCTGACGCGCGCGGGCGCCGTCGTCCGGGCGCGGACCACGGACGACGTGCGCACGGTCGTCGAACTCGCCGGTCCTGTGGTGCGCCACTACGGCTTCCCCTGGATCGCGGTCCAACGTTCGCCTTGGCAGGTCGAGGTTTTGGATATCGCGACCGGCGCGATCCTGCATCGCGTCGGGACCACCTCGAAGTAATCGAGATCAGGTCGGCGCTCCCCTGGTGAACCGGAGTACGGCGACCACGCTAGGTTCGGCCCGACTTCACCAGCGCCGCCACCGGATCGCCTGATCGAGACCAGGAGCAGAACGATGACAGACGCACCACACCGGTCTCTAGTCGACGAGATCGCCCGCCTCGTCGGCTGGCGGGCCGGGGATTTCCGACCGGAACTCGACTGGGACACCGTCGAACGCGAGCTGGGCACCCCGCTCCCCGCCGACTACAAGGACTTGCTGGCCCGATTCCCGAGCGGCGACTTCCGGGGCTGCATCGAGCTGGACAACCCGGGACAAAGCGCCGACGATCTGGCGGGAACCAAAGGGAGCAACGAGAAGCTCCTGGAGATCTTCGCGGACGAGTACACCGGCTACCTCACCGGCGTGTCCTACCGGCTGTTCCCCGAACCTGGCGGGCTGTACCCATGGGGGCGCAACGACGCAGGTGGCACGTTCTGGTGGATCACCGATTCCGCCGATCCGGACGACTGGCGGATCGCCTACAACGACCGGGACAACTGGCACGAACACCCTGGGCCGATGTCGAAGGTCATCCACGAGATCCTGACGAGCACTGGCGAAGACAACATCCTGCGCTGGGACATGGCCGGTAAGCCGGTGGACTTCACCGGCTTCGTCGGGGGCCGGATAGCTTTCTACACCGAGTCGTAGGTCGTCACGGGCTGAGCGGCGGACCTGCTCAGCCCGGTCAACGGCGTACCTGATAGCGCAGGTGAAGCCGGGCGTACGGCGGCGTGCCCTCCAGGTAATAGAGGTCGTCGATCAGCCCGGCCAGCGGCGGTCGCGGCACTCTGGACACGTACTCCACGCCCACAGCATCGCCGACACCCGCCGAGCGGTCCAGCCGCGTTGCCGTCGACGATGCCCGGGGTCGTCTCCGGTGCATGCGACGATGTCCAGATGTCGTCTCGCGGGCCTGCCGTCGATCCGGCTCGTCTTGTTCGGTGGTGCGTGGAGCATCTGGGCAGCCGGCCGGCGGAGGAGATCTTCAGATCCGGGCACCTGTCCGTGGTCATCGGGCTGCGGCTGGCCGACGGCCGTGAGGTCGTGGTCAAGGTGCGTCCGGACTCGCCGCGGATCGCGGCCTGCGTCGATGTCCAGCGGCACCTGTTCCAGGCCGGCTATCCGTGCCCTCGACCGCTCACCGGCGCCGAGCCTTTCGGCGAAGACGTCGCGACCGCGGAGGCCTACATCCCTGGCGGCGCAACGCTCCCAAGTGAGGCCGAGGCCTTCGCCGAGGCGTTCGCGCGGCTGATCAGGCTCGCTCCAGGACCGGCCGAGGTGTCCACGCTCGCCCCGGCGCCGTCGTGGGCGGCATGGAACCACACCGAGGACGGACTGTGGCCGTGTCCCGAGGACGACGTCAACCTCGACGAGGTGACCGGCCCGGAGTGGATCGACGACGCCGGACGCCGTGCCCGTGACCGGCTGCGCGCCGGCGAGTCAGAAGCAGTGATCGGTCACTGCGACTGGCTCGCCGGCAATCTGCGCTGGGCCGGAGACGTGCCGCTGGTGGTGCACGACTGGGACAGCGTGATCGCTGACAGCGAGGCCGTCCTAGCCGGCTTCGCCGCCGCGCTGTATTCGACCGTCGACGTGGACCGGCTCGCGACCGTGGAGGACACCGAACGGTTCCTGGCCGCGTACTGCCACGCCCGTGGCCGGGAGTTCAGCGCCGACGAACTCCAGCGGTCGTGGGCGGCCGGCGTCTGGACCCGGGCCTACGACGCCAAGTACCAGCACACCGTCGGACGGCCCATCACCTCACTGACCGAGAGTGAAGCCCGTGAGCGACTCCGGCGCAGTGAAGAGTAAGGCCGCCGGGCAGGAAGCGACGGCTCCTTGATCAGGCCAAGCGCCCGCCGTCGACCGACAACGCGATCCCGGTGACGAACGATGCGGCGTCCGAGCAGAGCCACACCGCCGCCGCGGCGGCTTCCTCCGGCATGGCCAGCCTGCCGAGCGGTGTGATCGCCTCCTGCTTGGCGACGAGGTCACTGCCCGCCGCCCACCTCTCGAACCCCGGAGTGCTGGTCGGGCCTGGGCACACCGCGTTGACGCGAACGCCGCGCGAGGCGTAATCGACCGCGGCGGCCTTCGTGAGGCCGACGACGCCGTGTTTGGCGGCCACGTAGGCGGGCGCGTTCGGGATCGCGGCCAGACCGCCGTTGGAGGCGACGTTGACGATCGCGCCGCCGCGCTCCAGCACGGCGAGCTCGTGCTTCATGCACAGGAAAGTCCCTGCCAGATTGACCTGGACCACCCGCTCGAACTCGTCCAGGGGCATCCGATCGAGCAGCCCGCGCGAGGACATGCCCGCGTTGTTCACCGCGAAGTCGAGGCCACCGTAGGCCGCGATCGTGCGCTCGACCGCGGCCCGCACGGAATCCTCGTCGGCGATGTCGACCGCGGCGACCAGCGCCACGCCTCCGTCCTTGCCGATCAGGGCGGCGGTCTCGGCAGCGGCGTTCTCGTCGATGTCGAGCACGGCGACCGACGCACCTTGCCGGGCAAACTCGATCGCCGTCGCACGGCCGATCCCGCTGCCTCCGCCGGTGACCAGTCCGCGCTTCCCGGAAACGGCGCTCACGGCAGCGGCTCGTGGTTCGCCCAGGCGACCTTGTACGAGTGTCGTGACTGCCAGCGCCCGATCACCTCGTGCAGGCCGGGCGCGGCGAACGCCTTCGCCAGCGTCTCGGTGTCGGCCACGGCGACCTGCACGATCGCGGTGGCGATCAGCGCGGGGATCGCCTCTTCGCCGGGGATCGGAACGTGCCGCCGGGTCGCGACAGACTGTGCGAGACCGGTGTCGTGCATGGCCGTTTCGATATCCGTGAGGTACTGGTCGAGCTCGGCATCGGGAAGCGGCCTGTCGAAGGAAACAATCATCGTGTGCGTGATCATGCCTCGATTCTCGGCCTGGAAAGACGTCGGCGTCCAAGACCGATCGGACATCCGGCGATAACCTGGAGGCATGGCTGAACTGGAGACGCGAGAGCTCGAGTACTTCATCGCCGTCGCCGACGAATTGCATTTCGGCCGGGCGGCCGTCCGGCTGTCGATCGCCCAGCCCGCGCTGTCGAAGGCGATCCGGCGGATCGAGGGAAGACTCGGGTTCCCGCTGTTCGTCCGCTCCAGTCGCCAGGTGTCACTCACTCCCGCCGGGGAGGCATTGCGGGAACACGGCAGGCACGCGCTCAACGCCGTCAGCGCCGCGGTCCGGAACGCCCGCCGCGCGGGCGACACCCAGGCCGGTCTGCGACTCGTGCTCAAACCCGGCGGCGACGCCGGACTGCTCTCCGGGATCCTGGCCGGCTACGCCCATCAGCCTGACGCGCGCCGGGTCGACATCCTGTTCAGCGGCCCCGCTGATCGCACCGATTTCCTGCGCGACGGCCGGGCTGATGTCGGACTGCTCTACGCGCCGTTCGACGATCTCGACGGCCTTGCCCACGAGACGCTGTATGCCGAAAACCGTGTCGCCGTCATTCCGCCCGGGCATCGAATGGCCGGGCGGACCTCACTGCGGATGTCCGATCTGGAGGGTGAGTCGATGCCGCGCTGGAAGGGGGTTCCCGGCGGCGACGGAACCGGCCCCGAGGTCGCCGACGTGGTCCAGCTGGTCGACATGATCAAGGTAGGCCGGATGATCGGCGTGCTGCCCCGTTCACTGATCGAACCGATGAACGCCGACGTGGTGTGCGTCCCGGTGATCGACGCACCGCCCAGCCACCTCGTGCTCGCCTGGAACGAGCAGGACCGCCGACCGCAGGTCGCGTCATTCGTCGCCGCCGCACTGGACTCGCGGACACCCGGTCAGAGCGGCTCCATATAGGACCGGTCCGCCCAGTCTTCGTCCTCGTCGTCGCTCGGTCGAGATCGTCGGCTCGGCGCGGGCGGCGTCCGCACCTGCGCGGCCAGTTCCTCCAAGTCGGCCACAGCGGCGTCGGCGTCCAAAGTGGCCATTTCGCCGACCTGCCGCTCCAGGGACGACCACGCGCCCACGGCGAGCTGTTCCCGGTCCTCGGCGGGCAACGCGTCGATGATCTGCCACCAGCCCCGCGCCTCCTGGACGAACTCGTCCAGGACCGGGCCGTGGGCCAGCAGTTCGTGTGGCCGCCGCCGTCCGGAGAGCACCTCCGCGGCGAAGTCCCCAGCGGGACCGCCTGTCGCCGCCAGCAGTCGCATGACCGTCCGACGGGCCCGCTCCCCCTCCTCGGAGGTGAACAAGCCGTTCAATTCCGTCACAACAGCACCCGCTTGTTCTTGGCGGGACACTCGGCGTCCCGATGCTCATAGGCCTCCGGCCACTGCGGCGGATCACCCATCGCTTTCAGGGCTTCCAGCAGTTCGTCCATCGCCCTTTCCCCCGCGAACTGGTGGGCCAGTCCGAGCGCGGCACTGATCAGGGTCTGGATGGCCCCGACGATGTCACTGAAGGACAACACCAGCTGGATGATGTCCTTCAGCTCCCCGTTCTTGAAGACGTCGATGAGCTTGCCGCGACGGCCGAGTTCAGACAGGGCTTCGCTGATCACCTCGGCCACCCGGACCCCTTTTTCCAGGCCGAGCTTCTTTCCCTTCGTGAGGATCATCAGCGCGATGTCGATCGCCGAGCTGTAGCCGTGCCGGATCTCCTGCATCAGGTGGTAGGCGAGCTTCGCCAGCGCCTGGATCGCCAGGCTCGCGCCACGGAAGTACTGCGCCAGCTGGACGACACTGGCCCGGTAACCGGTCAGCCAGTTCTTCGCCCGGTCGGCGGCTTCCCCGCTCCAGGGTTCCTGGATGCCGAACCGGCCCTGGTCGATGTTGGCCGCGATGCCGTCAAGACCCGCCGCGGCGTCGGAGTAGAGCACCGCCTGCTGCTGCAGCACAGACCAGTCACCGGCGATCAGCTCGGCGATCATGGTGATGAAGTCCTTGTCGGAACCGGTGAGCATCTGGATCAGCTCGGCGACATCACCCAGGGAACCACCGAGATCGAGCAGCTCCTCGGCCGCCTTCTCGCACTTCACCGGCCACCAGTCCGGGTCGGTGATCCGGTCCGGGTCCGGGCCTCCGTAGCCCACCGGGACGGCGTCGCGGAACAGCGTGGCCCCGACCGGGTCGCGGACCTCGTCCGCGGGGATCCGCGCGGCGTCCGGCTCCGGATTGATCCGGTCCAGCAACTCGGCAGCCTGCGCGTCGACCACGGTGTACCAGTGCGCCACGCAGCGCAGTTCATGACCGGCGGCCGAAGCCATGTCGGTCGTGAAGCGCAACTGGGTCAGTGCCGTGCGTTGCCACTCGTCCAGTTTCGACCCGATGATCGACAGGAAATTGTCCTCGCCGCCATCCGCTGCGACGATCAGCCGGGCGAACCACTCGTGGTAGGTGTCGGCGCCCGCGCCGGCCCGCAGAACCAGGTCGCCGAGACCACGCACCGCCGCCGGCTCGACCGAGAACCCCTGTCCCATTCATCCCCCTCGTGCTTCTGGTACCCCTTCGACGCCACTGAAGTTTGACAGGTTGCCACAAAATGTCACATCACTGGAACGGAGTACTTCTCACCCCTTGCTCGAGAAGCGAACAGCAAGACCGGTCAGGCCTTGTCGAGCATCCCGGGCCCGAAGACCTCGTAGCGGATGCGGTCGGCGGGCAGGCCGCGGCGGATCAGCCCCGCGCGGATGCCTTGCATGAACGGCAAAGGACCACACAGGTAGGCGGTGGTGTCCGGTCCCAACGGCAGCGCGTCGACCTCCATCCGCCCGGGCCGCGAGCGGTCGTCATGGTCGTTTTCGTACCAGTACAACTCGTCCGCCTCGCCCAGGCCGGTGGCGGTCTGGGCGCACTCGCGCCGGAACGCGTGATGTGCGGGCGAGCGGTCGGCGTGGGCGAGCACGATCCGCCGGGTCGGCCGGGTGCGGGCGAGGTGGTCCAGCATGGCGGCCATCGGCGTGATCCCGATGCCGGCGCTGACGAGGAGCACCGGTCCGTCACCGGTGTCGAGCGTCGTCTCCCCCGCGGGCGGCCCGAGCAGCAGGATGTCGTCGTCGGTCACGTGGTCGTGGAGGTGGTTGGACACCGCGCCCGCCGGGGCGTCCTCGCGGCCGCGGACCCGGCGCACGGTGATTCGCAGCGAACCTCGCCCGGGGCCGTGCGACAGCGAGTACTGGCGAGGCTGGCGGCGGCCGTCGGGAAGCTCGACCATGACCGAAACGTACTGGCCCGGAGAGAAATGCGGTACGGGTGCGCCGTCGTCGGGGACCAGGGTGAACGACACCGCGTCGATGGCCTCGTCCAGGCGCTTGGCCACGCGCCAGCGGCGCCAGAGGTCGGCGGGGTCGAGGTCGCCACGCTGGTAGAGGCGGGCTTCGGCCGCGATCAACCGGCAAGCGAGCAGCCAGTACACCTCGTGCCACGCCGCGAAGACGTCAGGAGTGACCGCGGAACCGAGGACGGTGCCGACGGCGGCGAGCAAATGGTGCCCGACAACGGGGTACTGCTCGGCCCGGATGCCCAGCGACACGTGCTTGTGGGCGATCCGCTCGGCGACCTGCTCGAACCGCACCGCTTCGCCGATATCGGTGATCAAGCACTCGGCGAAGCCGACCACGGCCGACGCCAGCGCCAGCTTCTGCCTGCCGTCGGCCTGATTGCCTTGGTTGAACAGGTCGAGCAGTTCCGGATGCGCGGTGAACATAGACGAGTAGAACTCGCCGGTGATCTCGACGGCGTGCGCCCGGACGACGGGCAAGGTGGCACGAACCACCGCGGCGGATGCTGGGGACAGCAAGGAATTCTCCTTCTTCGGGAAGCAGGATCGGTCCTCGCGAGGGCACTGACACGGCCACGACCGATCTCTTCCCGATCCTGCCGGGAGCACCCTGCGGCACCAAGGGATCTTCGGATCACTCGGCCGGGGACCTTGGTCCCTGCCGAGAAGGTCGTGAGTGGCGATTCGGGTCAGGGCCAACCGTGCCTTAGGTACCTACAATCGAGCGGTTTCGTGTGATCAGACGGACGACACCCGTGATCAGACGGACGACACGCGTGTCCAGGCGGACGACACGCGGCGGACCGGCCGCGTGCGCGTGTCGTCCATCCAGTCACGCGAAACTCCCCCTTCGGTCCAGAGAGTCGTGAGTGGCGATTCGGGTATTTGAGGGGTAAGGCAATGTGGC
>NZ_MUXN01000024.1:62074-217950 GCF_001995215.1 Amycolatopsis azurea DSM 43854 | reverse complement strand
GAAGGCCTCCTTGAGGGACCCTGGGTCCCTCAAGGAGGCCTTCACGGACGTGGCACCTGACAGGACACCTTTGCCTATCTGCTCAATAACCCGAAACGCCACTCACGACCGTCCACGCTCGTCGCGCCGGTGTCAGCGCAGCGGCCGGAACGTGGTGCGCAGGTCGTCGATCCACGCCTCCGGGTTCTCCCACGGACCGAAGTGGCCACCCTTCTCGTGGACGTTCACCTGGCGCACGTCGGCGTAGAAATGACCGGCCGCTTTCTTGAACGCGGCGACCCGCTGCTCACGGTCGTGGGCTCCCGGAGGTGCGGCGTCGCCCAGGTGGAAGGTGAAGCCGGCCGGCGCCTCGACGGCCGGGGTCCGGTCGTGCGAAGGCTGCCACGGGTGACGGTTGACGTTCTTGTACGCGCGGATCGACGAGCCGATGGCCTGGTTGACCCAGTAGATCGTCGCGTTGGTGAGGATGTGGTCCATGGGATAGGAATCCTCGAACACCCCGTTCTGGTCGCTCCACTTCTTCCACCGCTTCAGGATCCAGGCGAGCATCCCGACCGGGGAATCGTTGAGGCCGTGAGTGATCGTCTGCCCGTCGAGCATGTGCACCGCGACGTGGGACACGTAGGTGTTCACGAAGTTGACCATGTCGGCGCGCTGCCCCGCGGGCAGTTGGTCGATCGGCGCGCCGCCGGTGAGATCCCAATGGCGATCGCCCTGGAAGATCGTCAGCAGCATCTCGTTCCCGAGGTGGATACCGTGGAGCGAGTCGGCGTACTTGTGGCCGAGCTGCGCCCCGACCAGCGCACCGTAGTCGGCCGCGCCGACGCCGAATCGCTCGTGGCCCAGCACCTCGGTCATCAGCGTGTGGAACCGGTCCGCCATGCTGACGAAGTTCTCCTTGCCGTTGGTCAGCGGCGTGGAGAACGCGAATCCGGGCAGCGAGGGGACGATGACGTCGAAGGCGTCCGCGGGGTCGCCGCCGTACGCGCCCGGGTCGGCGAGCGGGCGGATGACCTTGCTCCAGTCCCAGAAGGTCCACGGCCAGCCGTGCATGAGCAGCAGCGGGATCGGCGCGGGACCCTTGCCCGGCTCGCGGATGAAGTGCACCGGCGTGCCGCCGACGTCGACGCGATGGTGTGAGTAGCCGTTCAGCCGGGCTTCGACGGCCCGCCAGTCGAAACCGTCGGCCCAGTACTCCACGATCGGCTTGAGATAGGCGGTACTCAGCCCGAAGGCCTCGTCTTCGTTGTCGAGATCGGGTGCGAACCGGGTCGCCTTCAGGCGCGACCGGAGGTCGTCGAGGACGTCCTGCTCGACGTTGACGACGAAGGGTTCGAGGGTGTCGGTCATGTCATTTCTCCCTGGGGTTTCAGTAGGTCCAGTCCAGGCGGAGCCTGGTGATGCGGAGTTCGGCGATGAGCCAGCGTCCGTCCAGCCGGGTGAAGCGCACCCGGTAGTGGCCGTAGCCGTGCATTCCGGCGGGTTCACCTGCCGGTCTGGTGACGATGTCCTCCATGGCCCAGACACCGGTGGCCGAATCCTCCGACTCGAAGTCGATCTCACTGGAGAACAGGTGATGCACCAGCACGGAATCCGGGTGGTTACGCGCTTTGAGCTGACCCGCGATGTCGTCGCGGCCCGTCATCCGCGCCTGCACCGATCCGTCCACTGTGGACGCGATGAACGGCGCGTCGGGCAGGAACAGTGCCGCGAGATCGTCCCATCGGTGGTGATCGGCGCTGTAGACGTAGCGAGCCATCACGCGCCGGACGTCCTCCGTCGCCACCAGTCGGGCGAGATCGTCCATCGGTTTCCCTTCAAACGGCCGGATTTGCTTGACCCGGCCGAGAATGCAGACGGAAAAATGTACCCGCAAGTACACTCCTGACTGTTGATCGTTTGTACTTGCCGGTACATTTTTTGGTCTCTACCTTGGCGCCGGACAGCGAGTTCCGAGGCGAAAGAAGTCCCTGATGCGCGCGATCCACGTTCGCGAATACGGCGGCCCCGAGGTCATGACCTGGACCGAGTTCCCCGATCCGGTACCCGGTGCCGGTGAGGTGGGCGTGCGGCTGGGCGTGGCCGGGGTGAACTTCATGGACACCGGTGCCCGCAAGATGCCGCTGCCCACCTGGTCGGTGCCCACCGTGCTCGGCGTCGAGGGAATGGGGATCGTCACAGCGCAGGGGCCGGACGTCGAAGGCCTCGCGGTCGGCGACCGGGTCGCCTGGCGCTATCACAAGGGCAGCTACGCCGAGCAGCTCGCCATCCCGGCGGACACGGTGGTGCGGGTTCCTGACGACATCGACGACGAGACCGCCGCCGCGATCCTGATGCAGGGTCTGACCGCGAACCATTTCGTGACGGAGACCTACGCGGTCAAGGCGGGCGACACGGCCGTGGTGCACTCCGCCGCGGGCGGGGTGGGGCTCCTGCTGACCCAGCTGGTCAAGGCTCGCGGTGGCACGGTCATCGGCTTGGTGTCCCGCGAGGACAAGGTCCCCGTGGCCGAGAAAGCCGGCGCCGACCACGTTCTCGTGTCGGCCGGAGGCGGCTTCGAGGGGCGCGTCCTCGAACTGACCGGCGGCGAGGGTGCGCAGGTGGTGTACGACGGCGGCGGCGCGGCGACGTTCCATTCGTCACAACGGGCACTGCGCCGCCATGGAGTGCACGCCTACTACGGCGTGGTGAACGGCAATCCCACCTTCCGCCCCGCCGAACTGCCCAACAGCATCCTGCTGTCGTATCCGTCCGTCGCAGACCACGTACCCACCCGTGAGGCACTGGCACGGCGGACGAACGAGCTCTTCGACCACATCCGCCGCGGACGGCTGACACCACATATCGGCGGCCGGTACGCCCTCGCCGACGCCGCGCAGGCGCACCGGGACATCGAGTCCCGTCGCACGTCCGGGAAGCTGCTGCTGGTGCCGTGATCGCGTCCACTCGCCGGACACGGGACAATGGACCGGCAAGTACATTCGGGAGGTCCTGATGCTCACCAAGAAGGGCGCCGCGACGCGGCAGCGGATCATCGACGCCGCAGCCGACGAGATCCGCGAGCGCGGGGTGGGCGCGGCGACCCTCGACGACATCGGCCGCCGGAGCGGCACGGGCAAGAGCCAGCTCTTCCACTACTTCCCGGAGGGCAAGGAACAACTGCTGATGGCCGTGGCCGAATGGGAGGCCGGTCAGGTGATCGAGGACCAGCAGCCGTATCTCGGTCAGCTGACCTCGTGGCGGGCGTGGGGCCAGTGGCGGGACGTCGTGGTCGAGCGATACCGGCGGCAAGGCGTGCACTGCCCGCTCGGGGTGCTGATCACCGAGATCGGCAGGCACACCCCGGCCGCGCAGGCGGTGACCAGGCAACTCCTGGAGCAGTGGCAACGGCAGATTCAGGCGGGCATCGAGGACATGCAGGCGAGCGGGTCGATCGGCCGTGACGTCGATCCGGTCCGCGCCTCGGCCGCGTTGATCGCCGCGATCCAGGGCGGCGTGACCATCCTGATGTCCACCGGTTCCGCGGATCACCTCGAGGCGGCGCTGGACCTGTACTTGGACTACCTGGGCGCAGGCGCACCCTCCTACAGTTGATCAGCCCTCCGAAGGCGCCCGAGTGCGGGTTCTATTGATAATTCCTGTTTATCAATAGACCTCAATAAAGTCTTTGTCTTCGATGAGTTCACTTTCTACCGTGAACGAATCGGCGACAGAGGCACGGGAGGAGGCGCCCATGGAACTTCGTCACCTGCGCTACTTCGTCACTGTCGCCGAGACATGCCACTTCGGTCGGGCGGCCGAGCAGCTGCACGTCGCGCAGCCGGCGCTGTCGCACACCATCCGCCAGCTGGAGGACGAACTCGGCGTCGTCCTGCTGGCCCGGACGACCCGGCAGGTCCGGGTGACACCTGCGGGTGAGTTCTTCCTGGCCGAAGCGCGACGCGTGCTCGCGGGGCTGGACGTCGGCGTGCGGGGAGTCCGCCGGATCGGCGAGGGCAGGCTGGGCCTGGTCCGGATCGGGTTCACCGGCACGGCGGCGTTCTCCCATCTGCCGCATCTGGCCAGGACGCTCGCCGAGCGGGTGCCGGACGTCGAACTGGAGGTCCGCGCCGACCTCCTGACCGCCGAGCAGTGCGAACACCTGCGCAAGGGGACGCTCGGGATCGGGGTGCTCCGCCCTCCGGTCACCGGGGACGACATCGACTTCCGGGTGATCGAGCGCGAACCGCTGGTCCTCGCCGTCCCGTCGGACCATTGGCTGGCCGTCGAGCCCGTCGTCGCGATGGCGGAGCTGTGGGCCGAACCGCTCGTGACCTACGACCGGCGCAACTCCGTCGTGTACGAGGCCGTCGCGCGCAGCTGCCGGGAAGCGGGGCTCACCCCGCAGCAGGTGCACGAAGCTCCCGGGACGGCGGTGTTGCTCGCGCTGGTCGCCGGTGGGCTGGGAGTCGGCGTGGTGCCCGCCTCTGCCCGCGCCCTCCCCTTGGCCGGTGTCGTGTTCCGGGACCTCGCCGACGCGGCGACCGTGGAGCTGGCCCTGGCCTGGTATCGCGAGACCTCGTCCCCGCTGGTCGCGACCGTCCTCTCCGAACTCGAGGGCGTCTTTCCTTCCGTCCGAGCATCCGCAGGGGGCACCTGATGAAGATCACGCGAGTCGAGGCGATCCCGTTCGCCATCCCGTACCGGAAACCGCTGAAGTTCGCGTCGGGCGAGGTGCACGCCGCCGAGCACGTCCTCGTGCGGGTGCACGCCGACAACGGCGTCGTCGGCGTGGCCGAGGCTCCCCCGCGGCCGTTCACCTACGGCGAGACCCAGGCCGGGATCGTCGCGGTGATCGACTCCCTGTTCGCCCCGCAGATCGTCGGGCTCAGCCTGCTCGACCGCGAAACGGTGCACACCCGGCTCGCCCGCACGATCGGCAACCCGACCGCCAAATCGGCGATCGACATGGCCATCTGGGACGCGCTCGGGCGCAGCCTCGACGTCTCGGTTACGGAACTGCTCGGCGGCTACACCGACCGCATGCGCGTGTCGCACATGCTCGGTTTCGACGACCCCGCCGCGATGGTGGGCGAGGCCCAGCGGATGCGCGAAACCCACGGCATCACCACGTTCAAGGTCAAGGTCGGCCGCCGCCCGGCGTCGCTCGACACCGCCGTCGTGCGCGCGTTGCGGGAGCATTTCGGCGACGACGTCGACCTCTACATCGACGGCAACCGCGGCTGGACCGCCGCCGAATCGGCCCGCGCGATGCGGGAGATGGCCGACCTCGACCTGCTCTTCGCCGAGGAACTGTGCCCCGCTGACGACGTCCTCGGCAGGCGCTGGCTCGTGCGGCAGATCGACGTACCGTTCATCGCCGACGAATCCGCGGTGACCTCGGCGGACGTCACCCGAGAGATCCTCGGCGGATCCGCCACCGCCATCAGCATCAAGACCGCCCGCACCGGCTTCACCCGTTCACAGCGCACCCATCACCTCGCCGAGGGACTCGGCCTCGAAGTCGTCATGGGCAACCAGATCGACGGACAGCTCGGCTCGCTGTGCACGGTCGCGTTCGGCTCGGCCTACGAACTCACCTCAAGGCGGCCCGGCGAACTCTCGAACTTCCTCGACATGAGCGACGACCTGCTCACCGAGCCCCTGCGCATCACCGACGGCGAACTCACCGTCCGCCCCGGCGCCGGCCTCGGAGCCGAGATCGATCCCGACAAGCTCCGGCGCTACCGCCAGGACCACTGACTCCCACCACGAATCAAGGAGGATTCATGACCGCCATCCACGAGACGGCCACCGCCGCCGCGTCCGGTGCCAACGCGACCGAGCGGTTCAAGAGCGACAAGTTCGCCGGTGTCGCCGGAACGCCGAAGGAGCGGGTCAGCCTGCTGGCTCGGGAGGTGCTGGAGGCCGTGCACGGCACGATCCGCAAGCACAAGGTCACCTACGACGAGTACAACGCCCTCAAGTCGTGGCTGATCGGCGTCGGCGAGGACGGCGAGTGGCCGCTGTTCCTCGACGTGTGGGTGGAACACGTCGTCGAAGAGGTCGCCACGGAGCACCGCGAGGGCAACAAGGGCACCATCGAAGGCCCGTACTACGTGCCCGACGCGCCCGGACAAGGTGCCCGCGGCTCGGTCCCGATGCGGGATGACGAGCCCGGCACCCCGCTGACCTGGACGGGCAAGGTCACCTCCACCGACGGAACCGCGCTCGGCGGCGCGAAGGTAGAGCTCTGGCACGCCGACGCCGAGGGCTTCTACTCCCAGTTCGCGCCGAACATCCCGGAGTGGAACCTTCGCGCGAGCTTCACCGCCGACGCCGGCGGCGAGTTCGAGATCCACACCGTGCGCCCGGCGCCGTACCAGATCCCGACCGACGGCGCGTGCGGCAAGCTCATCGCCGCGGCGGGCTGGCACGCGTGGCGTCCGGCGCATCTCCACGTCAAGGTTTCGGCTCCGGGCCACGAACTGCTCACCGCGCAGCTGTACTTCCCGGGCGACGAGCACAACGACGACGACATCGCTTCGGCGGTCAAGCCGGAACTGGTGCTGGACCCGCGTCCGTCGGGCGACGGCGAGGCCATCCAATACGGCTTCGTCCTGGACCCGGAGCGCTCCTGATGCTCTACCACGTCCGCATGGATGTCCGCCTGCCAGTAGACCTGGACCCGGCCGTCCGCGCCGAGATCATCGCGCGGGAAAAGGCCTATAGTCAAAAGCTGCAACGCGAGGGCAAGTGGCCGCAGCTGTGGCGGATCGCAGGTGAGTACGCGAACTTCTCGATCCTCGACGTCGAGGACCATGACGAGCTGCACACCCTGTTGTCCGGGCTGCCGTTGTTCCCGTACATGGAGATCAAGGTGACACCGCTGGCGGCGCACCCGTCCAAGATCGCGGGTTGACACCGCTTCGCGTACCTCAGGATTCGGACCGCCGGCCGATGCCATGGCAGACCAGGCCGGCGCTGCCGAGCGTCTCGACGTCGAGCTGGTTGCGGGTGTCCAGCACGACCGTGCCGCCGAGGAACTTGGCCATCCGCACCCAGTCCAGCGCACGGAACTGCGGCCAGTCGGTGAGGAGCACGAGCGCCTCGGCGCTCTCCGCGACCTGGTAGGGGTCGTCCACCACGGTGATGCCGTCCACCTCGGTTCCCCCTGCCACCGTCGGATCACAGGCGAGGAGTTCGGCACCCCTGGCGACCAGCAGTTCCGCGACGGCGAGGGCGGGCGAGCCGCGGAGGTCGTTCGTCCCCGCCTTGAAGGTCAGGCCGAGCAGCCCGATGCGCGCGCCGTCGAGCGAACCGCCGAACGCCGCCGCCAGCTTCGTGACGACCCTTTCGCGCTGCTGGACGTTCATGTCGACGGTGGCCCGCAGCAACGGGAAGGAGAAGCCGACGGTCTCGGCCATCCGCAGCATCGCCTCGCTGTCCTTGGGCAGGCAGGAACCACCCCAGCCCGGCCCCGGTCGCAGGTAGGCGCGGCCGATCCTGGGGTCGCGTCCGACGGCGTCCAGTACCTGGTCGACGTCCGCGTCGAATCGCTCGCACAGATCCGCCACCGCGTTGACGAAGGACAGCTTCATGGCGAGGAAACAGTTCGCGACGTACTTGACCAGCTCGGCGCTCGCCGCGTCGGTGACCAGGATCGGCGCGCTCAATCGGGAGTACAGGCCGGCGACCCGCTTCCCCACCTCCGGTACGTCGGCGCCCACCACGATCCGGTCCGGCCTGAGGAAGTCGGTGACCGCGCTGCCTTCCCGCAGGAACTCCGGATTGCTCGCCACGGCGACGTCCGGACGGTCCAGCAGTCCGGTGACTCGCACCGAGGTCCCCACCGGGACCGTGGATTTGTTCACCACCACGCAGCCGACCGGCAGCGCGTGCCGGATCCGCGTCACCGTCGACTCGGTCGCGTGCAAGTCGGCACCGCCGTCGTCGCCCATCGGCGTCGGCAAGCACAGGAACAGGAACTCCGCGCCGGTCACCGCGAGGTCACCGTCCACAGTGAACTCGAGTCGGCCCGTCGCCTGCCCTTCGAGCACCAGGTCGGCCAGGCCGGGCTCCAAGATCGGAACCCTCCCCGCCCTCAGCTGGTCGATCTTCGTGGCGTCGATGTCGACGCACACCACCCAATGCCCGAGCGAGGCGAGACACGCCCCGGTCGTGAGCCCGACATAGCCGGTACCGATCACGACGATCCGCTGTTCTGACAACCGATCCACCCCCCAAAGTCTCGATCGTCGGGTTCCGGCTCGCCGGGGACCGACGTGTCAACGTCTCAGTACTTCGCGTTCTCCGGCGAAGAAGGCGATGGTCTTGCGCAGGCCCGCTCGCAAATCCGTACGTGGCCACCAGCCGAGCGCGCGTTCGGCGAGATCGATGACCGGCTTACGCCGGCGCGGATCGTCGGCCAGCGCGGGCAGGAACGTCAGCGAGGACGCGGAGCCGGTCAGTTCCTTGACCAGGGTCGCCACCCGGTGCACCGGCAGCTCCACCGGATTTCCGACGTTCACCGGACCGCGGTGATCGCGTTCGATCATCCGGACGAGTGCGTCCACTGTGTCCTCGACGTAGCACAGCGATCGGGTCTGCTCTCCCGATCCGTGGATGGTGAGCGGTTCCCCCGTGAGCGCCTGCATGATCATGTTCGGCACGAGCCTGCCGTCGTCGGAACGCATTCCGGGCCCGTAGGTGTTGAAAATCCGGACTATTCCGCAGTTCGTGCCGTACTCCCTGGCGAAGGCGGCGCACGCGGCTTCCCCGAAACGCTTGCTTTCGTCGTAGACGGCCCGCGGGCCGATCGGATTGACGTTGCCCCAGTACTCCTCCGCCTGCGGGTGCGTCAACGGGTCCCCGTAGACCTCGCTGGTCGAGGCGTGCACCAGCCGCGCGCCGGTGGCGCGGGCCAGTTCCAGCAACGTGAGCGTGCCCACCGAACCGGTCCGGAGGGTCGCGATGGGTGCCCTCAGGTAGTCCGGAGGGCTCGCCGGGGAAGCCAGGTTGACGATGGCGTCGGGCGGTTCGGCGATCGCGAGTCCGTCCACGATGTCGGCCTCGACGAAGTCGAATCTTCCCGTTTCCACGAACCCGTCGAGGTTCCGCAGCCGCCCCGTGCTGAGATTGTCCACGCACAGCACGGAATGGCCGTCCGCGAGCAGGCGCGCGCACAGGTGACCACCGACGAAACCAGCACCGCCCGCGACGAGTATCCGTCGAGGACGCCCCTCCGTGCCGGCCATGGACGCTCCTTCCTGATCAGATTCGCGAGAGGAAGACAAAGCTCGCATCGACGACATCGCCATGATCCAGGCTCGCCGTTTCGTCGGCGCCCGCACTTCTCAGAAAATGCGATCGAGTTCTTT
This sequence comes from Amycolatopsis azurea DSM 43854, assembly GCF_001995215.1. Lineage (GTDB taxonomy): Bacteria > Actinomycetota > Actinomycetes > Mycobacteriales > Pseudonocardiaceae > Amycolatopsis > Amycolatopsis azurea. Next base: position 208,591 of record NZ_MUXN01000024.1, on the reverse strand, counting down.
TGATGTGAGAACGCCCGAGGCAGGGATGATCTACGTTCACGTCCTTTTCGTCGCCCGTGACGACCGCCGATCGAGTTGATCCGCGGTCCCCGTGGGCCGGGACGACCGCAATCGTGGTCGATCAGGTCGAGCCGGCTTCCGACGGCGTGCGCCGACCCGGAACGCGGGCAAGACCGGGTTCCCGTTCGGCCGTGCAAGTCGTCGAAGGCGACCAGTCGGCGGAGAGAACATTGGCGCCTTTCGGGGCCATACCTTGGTTGAGGGGTTTCGCATTGGGCCGAGGTGGTCGTGAGTGGCGATTCGGGTTAGGGCTGGCCGTGTCTTGGGTACCTACTGGCCTCTGGCTGCTGTTGTTGACAGGCCCGGTCCGTGAAGGCCTCCTTGCCTCGGCTCAGCCGAGGAAACTCGACCTTCACCCTTGCCGACTACATGAAGGCCCCCATCCTTGCGCTAGACGCAGTGAAGGGGGCCTTCATGTAGCGCAGGCAGGCCAGGCGGCGGTGAGCGGTGGGTCCCAGTGGTGTCGGCTTGTGGGCATGGCGAGGGGCCCGTCGCCGGTGTGGGTGGCGGGCTCCTCGGGTGGTGCAGGGGGTGTCAGGCGCGGTGGAGGGTGTTGCGCCGGGTTCGTTGTAGCGGGTCCAGGTACTGGGGTGGGATGAACTCCGGGAGCCCGTCGGCGGCCATGTGGACTTGCCAGTCGCCGTGGTGGATCAGCCGGTGATGGAAACCGCACAGCAGCACCAGGTTCCGGAGATCGGTAAGTCCCCCGTCTGCCCAGTGATGAATATGGTGGGCGTGACAGTTCTTCGGTCTTCGATGACACCCGGGGAACGCGCAGCCCCGGTCCCGGATGTTGAGCGCCCGTCGCTGGCCTGGGGTGACGAACCGTCTCAGCCGTCCTACGTCGAGGGGTTCTCCGGCAGCGTTCATCACAACCGGCAGCATCAGGCAGTCGCAGGCGGCCATGCGGGCCTCGCGCGCGGTCATGGTGCCGACAAAGTCCAGGCAGGCCTTCCCGATGCCGGTCTTCAACTCTTCGAGACCGATGGTGACGTGCACGAGGGTCCGGTAGCCGCTGGTGCCGGGTTGATCCGGACAGGCGATAGCCAGATCGAGAAGCTCAGCCCACGCGTCGCCCTGGCGTTCGCATTTCATGCGCAGATCGGCCTGGCCGAACTCGTCCACCGGGCGAGGTTTCGCGTACGCCTCCAGGGCGGCGGCGGTGCGGGCCCCGAGCTCGTCGTCGAGGAGGCCGGTCAGCTTCCAGAACCCGTCCCGACGACGCTCCAGAGTGACCTCGCGACGCGGCTGCTTCGGCTCGGGGTCCTTCGGTTCGTTGCCGTCGGGGTCGAGCCAGGCGAGAAGGTTCGCCTCCGCGTCCGCCAACTGTCGGGGGCCCGCGTCCCGGGCGAGGTTGCCGAGAATCTTCTCCGCACTCTCCCGATCCTCAACCGACGTGTCAGCAGGAAGTTTCGCCAAGATCTCCAGAATCTGCTGGATCCGCTCAGCCCCGACCAACCCTTCCGCCGCTACAGCACCCGTAGTGGGCGCGAGCGCGGGGACTTCGGTGCCGTCTAGGGCGCGGGTCGGGTTCAATGCGATCGCCTGATTCACCACCGGCCGGGCCTCGCCGCGAGAAAGGCCCGCCACATCGGCGAACCACGTGATCGTGCTGCCATACCCGAACAAGTCCTTCGCGCCCCGGGACTCGATCTCCGCCAGGTATCGCCCCAACCCGGCGGACGCGACCCGCATCACCTGCAAGAACTGCTGCACACCATGCGCAAGCTCCAGCTTGCCGGCACGCCACAACTCCTGCGGGAGTTCAGGGAGATAGGTCTCGGACACCTCTCCAGAATACCCGACCAAATCGAACACGTGTTCGTAATTTTGAGCAACAATGAATTCGCGTCGACAACACTGAAGAGTGATGGCGACAAGAATGAAGCCGTAGTTGAGTGACCAACCGCAGCGCAACCCCTCGGCCGGGGTGGTCATGAGTGGTGTGTCGCGTTCTAGCGGACTCGTATTTACCTGCCAATTGATGTGGCCGGCGGTCGTGTGTGGAGGATCGGGGACGTTGAGTGTCCCCGATCCTCCGTTGGGGCGACACCGAGCGACCATGCAGGAGTGACGATGAAGGAATCGGGACGTTCAACGTCCCGATTCCTTCATCGTCGAGCCCGGCAACCGCCGAACCGCCACCCTCGCGCAGGTCAAGTGTGGATAGGTAAAGACCGGTCCGCTCTAACGCGACTCACCACTCACGACCACCCCGAAACGAAGCCGGACACGAAGAGATCAGGCCGGTGCCTGCCCGGCAAGTGCCGTGATCAGCCCGATCGCCAGCGCCGTCCGCTCCGGGATATGCGCCGCGAGGACGTGCTCGTCCCGTGCGTGGGCACCACCTCCGACGGCGCCGAGCCCGTCGAGCACCGGTCGGCCCAGCGCCGACACGAAGTTGCCGTCGCTCGCGCCGCCCACGGCCGTCTCCTCCAGTTCCCAGCCCTCGTCGGCGGCCACCTTCCGCGCCATTGCGAACAGTGCGCGGGACGGATCGTTCGGCGTCATCGGCGGACGGTTCCACTCCCCTTCGACCGAAACCGTCACGCGGGGATCGGCGGCTTCCAGTCCGGCGAACACCGCGTCGATCCGGTCCATTTCCGATGGTTCGGCGACACGGACATCGACACCGCAGACCGCCTTGCCCGCGGTGACGTTGCGGCCGGTACCGCCGGAGATCGTGCCGACGTTGACCGTGGTCCCGTGTTCGCGCGACCCCGCGGCGGCGAGCCGTCCGACAACCTCGGCGAGGACGTGGATCGCGCTCGCGCCCGCATCGGGGTCCAGACCGGCGTGCGCCTCGACACCGGTGGCGGTCACGTCGAACAGGCCGACGCCCTTGCGCGCGGTCTTCAGCTTGCCGTCCAGTGACGCCTCGAAGACGAGGGTGGCGAGCGTTCCTTCGCTCGCGGCTTCGATGTACGGCCGCGAGTGGGGGCTGCCGATCTCCTCGTCGCCGTTGAAGAGGAACTTGACCGACGGATGCGGAAGGCCGAGTTCGCGCAGTCCTCGCAGGGCCCAGACCGACTGCACCAGACCGAGTTTCATGTCGAACGCGCCCGGCCCGGTGATGCGGCCGTCTTCGTCGGTGTACGGCCACTCGGCGAGCGTGCCGGTCGGCCAGACCGTGTCGTAGTGACTCGCCAGCAGCACCGTTCCCGGCACCGTCCCCGCGTAGCTCAGTTCGAGCACGTCACCGCGGACCGCGTCGATGTGCCGGGCTTCGGTGTCGGGTGCGCCGAGACGGTCGAAAACCCAGGTCCGGATCGTGTCGAGGCCTTGGTCCAGCATCGGCTTGTCGTAGCTGTGCGTCTCCAGTTCCACGATCCGCCGGAGATCGTCGAGCATGGCCGGCAGTGCTTTCCGGGACCATTCCGTGTGAGACAAGGGAATCCTTTCTAGCGAACGGGAGCGCCGGGGCCGAGCGGGATGCCGAACACCCAGAACACGAAGAACAGCAAGGTCCAGACGACCAGCAAGGCGAACGAGAGCGGGACCGTCATCGAGAAGAGCGTGCCGATACCCGCCGAACGCCGGTAGCGCTGAAGGAAACCGAGCGCCATCACGAAGTACGGGCTCATCGGGGTGATCGCGTTCGTGCACGAGTCCGCGATGCGGTACAGCGCCTGGGTGGTCTCCGGCGGGATGTCCAGCAGCATCAGCATCGGCACGAACACCGGGCCGATCAACGCCCATTGGGCCGAACCGCTGGTGACGATCAGGTTCACCAAGGTCACCACGACGAGGATGCCCAGCATGATGACCGGTCCGGAGACCCCGGCGGATTTGAGCAGGCCGGCGCCGTTGATCGCGGTGATCTCGCCGATGCCGGTCCATTTGAAGTAGGCGAGGAACTGGGAGATGGCGAAGAACAGCACCAGGATCGGAGCCATTTCCCGGAAGCCGTGCGCCATGAACCCCGGGATGTCGCGGCTGCTGGTCACCGTCCCCGCGACCTTGCCGTAGGCCCAGCCCGCGGCCAGGAAGCCGAGTGCGAGGATGACCGAGATCGACGTCAGCAGCGGCGACTCGACGATACTTCCGCCCTTGCCCCGCAACGGAGACGACGCGGGCAGTACCGCCAGCACCAGGGCGACCACGAAGACGGCTAGCGCGATGAGCGCGGCAAGCAGCCCCCTTCGTTCCTGACGGGTGAGCTGGAGCGACCCGAGATCGTCTTCTTCCGCGTCGTCGTCGACGGGCATCTCCGCGGCGCGGCGCGCGAGGATCTTCTCGGTGACGAGCGTGATCACCACGGCCAGCACGATCGACGAAGCGAGGGAGAAGAAGTAGTTGGCCAGCGGGGTGACGGAGTAGGACGGGTCGATCGTCTGCGCCGCCGCCGTGGTGAGCCCGGACAGGATGGCGTCGGTCGGCGTGATCAGCGGGCTCGCGTCGTAGCCGGCGGAGATGGACACGAACGCGACCACGATGCCCAGGATCGGACTCCGTCCCACCGCGCGGAAAGCCAAGGCTCCCAAGGGGATCAAGACCACGTAGGCGGCGTCGGAGGCGACGTGGGACACCATTCCGGTGAACGCCAGCGCGAAGGTCACCCACCGCGGCGAAACCTTCGAAACACCCGACCGGAGCACCGCCGCGAGGAGCCCGGACCGCTCGGCCACCGCCACCCCGAGCATCACCACGAGGATCGTGCCGAGCGGCGGGAACGACGTATAGCTCTTGACCGCGTCGGTCACCATCATCCGCACGCCCTCGGCGGACAACAGGTTCTTCGCCTCGATCGTCTTGCCCGTCGCCGGGTTCAGCGCCGACACCCCGGCCGCGCTGAGCCCCCAGCTGGCTAAAGCCAGCACTCCGCTCAGGATGACGAACAGCCAGAACGGATGCGGCAGTTTGTTGCCGAGCCGCTCGACGACGTCGAGCGCGCGCAGCAGGAGGTGCATCGGACGGGAGGTGGTTCTGGCTTGAGGGGAACTCACCGGCGCGGCTCCTTCCTGGTCGGAGGCTCATTACAAACTCAGGCGAACGAATAGTGCAAGCGTCGATCAAACGATGCACGGATCAGTCATCTATCCCTGCCAAATGACTGATACATTCACCTCATGCTGACCGAGCCGGAGCTTGACCTGATCGCGGCGCTCCAGGTCGCCCCGCGAGCTTCGGTCGCCGTGCTGGCCGAGGCACTCGACGTTTCCGCCAGCACGGTGGGACGGCGGCTTCTCCGGCTCGAGGACCAGCGCATCCTCCGGGTGATCGGGCAGGTCGAGTGGACGGCGAGGGCTCGCGGGAACCCGCGACACGTCTGGGTCACGACCGAACCGGGGGCATCCGGTTCGGCGGCGAAGGCGCTCGCACGGTTTCCCGAGGTCCAGCTCGCGGCGGAGACGGCGGGCCGATCGGACGTCTACCTGGCCGTGCACGTTCCGGACCGCGCTCAGGCGCGCGAGCTTCTCGCCGATCGCATCCCCGGGGTGGCCGGCGTGGCGGGTACCCATTCCGAACTCGTGCTGCGGGCCCTGACCAGGGCCGACTCCTGGCGGTTGCACCGGCTGAGTCAGGACCAGCACGCGATCCTGGCCGGCGAGCAGGTGGTACCCGCCGCGCCGGACGGATTCGACACCGACAAGGCGAGCCCGGACGAGCGGCGGCTCATCGGGTTGCTGGCGGGGAACGGCCGGATCACCGCGGCGGAAGCAGGCCGGATCCTCGGTCTCAGCCAGTCCACCGCCTACCGGCTCATCCAGTCGACGCTGCGGCGTGGCATCGTCCGGCCCCGGGTGGAGGTCGAACCCGCTCAGCTCGGCTACGAACTGGAAGCGATCATCGCGCTGACCGTCACCCCGGGCGCCATCCAGGACGTGGCCCGCGAACTGGCGCGGCATCCGTCGGCGCGGTACGTGTCGATCGTGGCCGGCACGGCTTCGATCATCCACCAAGGCGTGTTCCGGAACGAGGACGAGATGGCCGACTTCCTCACCCGCGATCTCGCTCCCTTGCCGGGGATCACCGCGCTCCAGGTCTCCGTGGTGTTGCGCATGCTGCGCCGGTACTGGCTTTACCGGGAGGACGGCAGGTTCGCCCCGGACAGCCTGCCGTGAGTGGCGATTCCGTCCTCACGCGACTTCCGCCACCGCGCGTTCCCGCACCTCCCGCACGACGCGGGAATGTTTGAACGCGGACGACACCGCGCTCAGCCAGGCGCTTTCCTCCCGTATGCCGGGGTGCGCGTCGCGTCGGGGCCGGTGTGGCCAGCTCTTGCCCGCCTCGCGCATCACCAACGCCGCAGCCAGTTCGGCGGCGGCGCGCGTGGGTTCGTCGACCGGGGTGCGCAGCCAGTCCCCGAGGTGCGGCGGAACGTGCGCCCGCAACGCCAGTAGACCATCACGGATCTCGATCACCCTGCGGTACAACGTGAACTCCAGGTCGTGGCGCACGGGCAGGGCGATCTGGGGTTGGGCGGCGACGAGCTCTTTCCACAGTGGTGTCACCGCCCGGATCCCTTTCCAGGCCCGGGCCAGCCGGAGAGCGCCGTCCCAGGTGGTGAACAGCCCGCCGAGGACCCACAGCACCATCGCGCAGAGTCCCAGAAGGCGGGCGCGTGGCAGGAAATCCAGGTCCGCGAGGTCGGTGATCTCCAGCCACAGGGAGGGAAGACCGGAGAACAGCACCCACCCGATGGTCGCGGCGGCGGCGCACACGAGGATCCGCAGTCCGGTCCGGAACGTCCCCCGTGGACGGCCCGCGGCGCTGCGGGCCAGCGTGCGGATGAACATCACCAGACACGTGACCGCGTATGCCGTGAGGACGACCTGATACGCGACGATGCTCCAGCGCCACTGGAAGCCGGAGGTGCCCGCTTCGAACCGATGCGGGGCGAAGTCCAGATAGCACAGGACCATCAGGGTCCAGCACACCACGATCGGCCAGAACGCCGTCGGCTTCTCCGGAGACCGGGTGCTGCGGACCAGCTGCACCAGCGCGCGCATCGCGAGCAGCTGCAGCGCGTTGGTGACGAGCCGAGGGAGCAGGTCGTCACCGAGCAGGCGGACCGTGCCCTCGGCGGAGATGGCGAGGGCGGCCGCCATGCTGAGGAAGAAGGTGGCCAGATGCTTCGGTCCGGAGCGGACCGCCATCAGCCGGGTGAGGCCGATCAGCGCCAGCAGCCCGGCGGACAGGTAGCTGATCATGAACCGAGGGCGTGCCGCAGCCGATCGGACCCGGCTCCGGCACTCACCGCGCGGCGCATGAGCAACGACGCGACGAGTTCGGCCTCTTTCTCCTGCTCCTGCGCGTACGTCGTGCGGCCGAGAACCCTGCGGACCAGATCCACCGACAGGCTGGGTGTGACCATCGCGGCCACCGTCTCCGGCAGCATTTCGCCTTCGACGTGCCCGCACAGCAGGTGACCGAGTTCGTGCAGCAGGATGTGCCGCTGGTGCAACGGGGACGTGTCCCGCGTGTAGAAGACGTAGTCCGCTCGATCCGTCGCCGCGAGCACACCGCACGGCGCTCCCGCCCGCGCGTCGAGCGCCACCAGTTCGATGGGCCGCCCCCGCGTCGCGGCGACCTCACCGAACAACGTGGTGACGTCGAACGGATCCGGTAGTCGCACCGCGGACGCTATCCGCTCGCATCTGCGCCAGAGCGCGCTCTTCCTGCCAAGCATGGCTACTCCCCCTTGTCCCGCCTGGACTCGCGCCGACTGATCGCCTCGACGATGTCGGTCACGGTCCCGAGCCCCTCCTCGGACAGTGTCACGGCGCGCAAAGCCAGGTTGCGCACCGCGTTGTTGCGCAACGCTCCCAGCAATTCGATCTCTTCGGCAAGTGCCCTCCCCTGTTCGTCGTCGAAGAAGTACGCGGGCGGCACCTGGAAGAACGCCGCGAGCGCTTCGAGGTGCCGCTTGGTCGGGTTGTCCCTGCGGCCTGTCCGCAGTTGCCAGAGGTAGGCGGCGGAGAACGACTCACCGGTGCTCTCCCGGCAGGCCCGCGCCACCTCCTCGTGGCTGTGCTGCTCACCGTTGGGCCGCCGGACCACCTGGAAGAGGCGGTCGATCCGGCTGGTGAGCGTGGTCTCCCGCGGTTCGGTCACCGTCGCCTCCGTTAGCTGAGATGAATGCCGTGCGACATCTCATTCATCTGAGATTGACAGGCGCGACGGCATCCCCTTACGGTTTCCACGTTAGCTGAGATGAATGACTGAAGGGAGTCAGTCGATTCTGGCTGACGCCCAGAAGGGGGAGTTCCCATGAAGAAGTTCCTGACCGCGGCCGCACTGACGCTGGCCGCGGTGACCATGTCGGCGACGCCGGCCTTCGCGGTGGAGACCGGAGATTTCTACGCCACCGGTATCGGCCCGGGTCCGTCGGACGCCATCACGTCGGCGGAAAAGGTCGCCCGCCTGTACGCCCGCAACACCGGCTGGCTGGACTCGCAGTGCTACGTCCGCGGGTCGGACGTCCGGTCGCACTTCAGCTACTACAGCGCGACCGTCTGGCTCTGGTGCCACCGCTGACAGTCGTTCCGTCCACCGAAACACAGGAGGGGTAAAGCATGACCAGAACTATCGCCCGTGGTGCGGGGGCCGTGGCTCTCGCGGGGCTCATGGCACTCGCGCCGACGGTCGCGAACGCCTCGACGAGCGTCCAGGAGACTCGCGCGTTCACCGGGACGACCATCGAGAAGACTTCGGCGTCGGCCAAACGGACCGCGTTGCAACAGGCCTACGACTGGGCGGCGGGCGCTTACGGGTACACGCCCGACCAGTGCGTGACCATTCACCTCTACTCGGTGAAGATCAGCTTCACGATGTACCGGGGTGAAGCCGGGATCCACTGCACGAAGTAGGCCGGGACCACCTTTACCGGGCTGTTCGCGCAGGCCCGGTAAAGGTGGCCGAGCAGGCCGCGCCGCAACTTTGGTTGCGGCGACGAGCGACGTTGTGCAGTAGCCGATCAACCGGCCCGAGCGGTTCGCTGGACGCTGCCAGCGAGAAACCGACGGCCGGAGCGCACCAGTGATCACAGCACGAGAGCTGACGAAGAAGTACGGGACCACGACGGCCGTCCACTCTTTGTCGTTCGACATCAAACCCGGTGTGGTCACCGGTTTCCTGGGGCCGAACGGCGCGGGCAAGTCGACCACGATGCGGATGATCCTCGGCCTGGACGCACCCAGCGGCGGCTCGGTCACGGTGAACGGCAAGGCCTATCGCGATCTGCCCGCACCGATGCGAGAGGTCGGCGCGCTGCTCGACGCCAAGGCCGTGCACGGCTCCCGCACCGCGTACCGCCACCTGCAGTGGGTCGCGCAAGCGGGCGGTCTTCTCCGCAAGCGCGTGGACGAAGTGCTCGACACCGTCGGCCTCACCGACGTCGCGGGCAAGAAGGTCGGCGGCTTCTCGCTGGGCATGTACCAACGGCTCGGCATCGCGACGGCCCTGCTCGGCGATCCCCCGACGCTGCTGTTCGACGAGCCAGTCAACGGACTCGACCCAGAAGGCATCTACTGGATCAGGACCCTGATGCAGGATCTCGCCGCCGAGGGACGCACAGTCTTCGTGTCGAGCCATTTGATGAACGAGATGGAAGAGACCGCCGCTCACGTCATCGTGATCGGCCGGGGCGAACTCATCGCCGACATGCCGATCAGCGACCTGACCCAGGGCAGCGCCCGAAACCACGTCCACGTGGTCTCGCCGCACGTCACCGAGCTGGCTCAGGCACTCGAACGGGCGGGAGGCAAGGTGACGAAGAGGGACGACGGCTCGCTCGACGTCGCCGGTCTGGACGCGCCGAGGATCGGTGACATCGCCCTTGAGCGACGTCTCGGCCTGCACGAACTCACTCCGGTCCGCGCCAGTCTCGAAGCGGCGTTCATGGATCTCACGAAGAACAGCGTGCAGTACCGCTCCGCGAGCGAGCACAAGCTCGCCGAGACGGTGCGGGCACTCGCCACGGAAGGCGGCGAATGACATGCCCACCGCACAGCTCTCCCCCGGCATCACGAACACGCTCGCCGCGGAATGGACGAAACTCAGGTCCGTCCGCTCGACCTGGACCGTCGTCATCGCGGCGGCCGTGGTCAGCGTCGGCTTCTCCGCGCTGTTCAGCATGCTGACCGAAGCGGACTATCGAAACCTTCCGGCCGGGCAACGGGTCGACTTCGACGCGGCCGGCACCAGCATGGTCGGGATGAACCTCGGGCTGATCCTGGTGTCCGTGCTCGGGGTGCTCGCGGTGTCCGGCGAGTACTCGACCGGGATGATACGACTCACCCTGGCCATCACTCCTCGTCGCGGCCGGGTCCTGCTCGCCAAGGCCGTCGTCGTGGGACTGCTGACCTTCGTACTCGGCACCCTGTTCGCGACAGCGGCGTTCTACTCCGGGCAGCTGATCCTCGGACTCAATCCGGACATCCCCACGCTCGGCCTCGACGGCCCCGGCGTGGTGCGCAGCCTGTTCGGCTGGGGCGCGGAAATGGCGGCGTTCGCGTTGCTCGCGCTGTCCTTCGGCGTGATCATGCGCAGCGCGGCAGGCGCCATCGCCACCGCGATCGGCTTCATCTTCGCCCCGGCCATCCTCGGAGCGCTGCTGCCGGCCTGGGTCCAGCGCGACATCCTGGCCTACTTCCCGGCCTCGGCCGCCGAGCAGCTCAGCACCGCACAGCTCAAGACCGACGCGGCGACCTACTTGGGTCCGCTCACCGGCGGCGGCGTCCTGCTCACTTGGGTCGCGGTCGTCCTGATGGTGGCGTTCTCCCTGATGGGCAAACGCGACTCCGGCTGAACCGACCGATTCGTCAGCCGCCTGTCAGGGGGAAGGTAGGCGCTTCCCCGACATCAGGTCCTGGAGAACGCGCAGCACCGGGGTCACCGCGTCCTCGGTGGCGAGTGTCTCGGCGACCCGGGCGGCGTTGTCTCGGTATCGAGGTGCACCGACGGCCTGAGCGAGGCGCTCGGCGAGTCGTTGCCCGTTGGCTCGTTTGGCGGGTAGGGCGGCCGGGGCGGCTCCGAGACTCACCAGACGGCGTGCCCAGAACGGTTGATCGTGTGCATGCGGGACCGGGACCGACGGAACGCCCGCACGCAGGGTCGCCGCGGTGGTACCCGCTCCGGCGTGGTGGACCACGGCAGCCACCCTGCCGAAGAGCCAGTCGTGCCGAAGCCGATGAACACCGGTGGTGGTCCGGCGGCGAGGAAATCGAGGAGTTCCTCTTGTGGTCGCCAGTCCGGCGTGGTGATCGGCCACCAGTGACCGACAACCTCGGCGCCCGGCCGCCAGACGCGCGGGCGTGGCTGTACCGCGGGACTGAACCCGTGCAGTACCGGCAGTTCCTCGATCCGGGCAGCCGCCTGCGCCCGGTCTTCGGCTGGCAGGCCGAGGGTCCGGCGGACCTCGTGCACCACCGGCGCGTACAACCGGGTGGCGAAACGCCCGGCGAGCCCGGTCAGTGTCCGGTTGAGCCGCCCGAGATCAACGCCGGCGATCGGCTTGGCGAGCGACAGTGTCGGGATCGTCGCGGCCACCACGTCGGTGTCGGCGGCGGCGATCAGGGCGGGCAGCTGACGGCGGGCCTGCTCGACCCCGAGTTCGACCAGCGTCCGCAACCCGCGCACTCCGCCCGCGTTCGCGCGGCGGCCACGTTCGGTCGTCTCGATCGGCTCCGGGTCGTCAGGCAGCACGGCGAAGCTGATCCCGGCGTCGAGGGCGAGCCGCGCGAAGCGGCCCGTTGCGGCAAGGGTGACCCGCACACCGTTCTGCTGCAGCGCGTGGCCCAGACCGGCGTAAGGCGCGTGGTCACCGTGGCTTCCGGTGGTGACGATCAGCAGCCGGGTCATCGCACCCTCCTGCACGCGTGGTCGGCGAAGTCGGCCAACTCACGGCCGTACGCCTCGGGGTCGAAGCCCGGGTCACGAGCCCAGCGGGACGCCGCTGCGTCGACCGCTCCGCGCAGCGCGGTGGCCACCGAGTCCGGGTCGAGCGACGCGCGGAACTCGCCGCTCTCGACCCCCTGGCGCACCAGCGGAACGAGGTCGAGCGCCGCCAGTTCGGCGCGTTCTTCGGTGCTGCGTCCGGGATCCTCCAGCCAATGCCGCATCACTTCGTCGAGCCGCCGTCCGTCCGGGCTGCGGTAACCACTGGACAGCTCCACCAGCGCCATCGCCTCGATCCGATGCGACGCGGTGAAGGCGAGGTTGGCCAGGATATACGCCCGCAGCCTCGCCCCCGCGCTGTCTCCTGCCTCCCGGACCGCGGCGGCGATGGTGGCGGCGCCGCGCTGGTAGATGTCCAGCACCAGGGCTCCGACCAGGGCGTTCTTGTCCGGGAAGTGGTAGAGGACGCCACCCTTGCTGCTGCCGATCGCCTCGCCGATGCGCACCAAGGAGGCGTTGGCGTAACCGAGTTCGACGATCACCTGCGCGGCGCCGTCGAGGATCTGCCTACGGCGGGCCTGCTCGATGAAAGTCAGACCGGTCAGTCTTTTTTCCGACTGCATGGTCTGAAAATAGCGCGTTCAGGTAACGACCGGCAACCCGCGGCCCCGCCGCGCGAATGGAGTAAGAACGAGCCATGGTGACGCTGGATCGGCTCGTGAACGTCCTCGGCGGGTACGGGGCGCGGCTGTGCTGCTGCCCTGTCTCGCGCGAGGTGGCGTTGCGCGACGTCGTGATGCACGACGCCGCCGATCCGCGCGAACTGCGCGGCGACGTCTTCCTCGCCGTCGGGACGGACTCCATCACCACGGCCGTCGAACTGGCCGCGGCGGCACACGCGTCGGTCGTCCTGGTCCGCGGATCGCGGCCACCGAGCCCGGAAGCGACCGAGCGCGCGGAATCCGGCGGCGTCGCCGTGCTGCTGGTGGAGCCGGACGTTTCCTGGGGCCAGCTCGCCGGAGTGGTCTACGGGCTGGTGCTGGAGGGCCGGGAGACCGAGTCCGGCCGGGGGCCGACCGACCTGTTCGCGCTGGCCGACAGCCTGGCGGACGCGCTCGGCAGCGCGGTGACCATCGAGGACCGGCTCTCCCGGATCCTGGCCTACTCCAGCCGTCAGCATCAGGCCGACCGGGCACGGCTGGAGACGATCCTGGGCAGGCGTGTTCCGGAGCCGGTCCGCGAGCTGTTCGAGCGGCGGGGTGTGTTCGGGCACCTCGCCGAGTCCGACGAGCCGCTGTTCGTCGAGGCCGATCCGGAACACGGGCTGACCGGGCGGATGGTGGTCGCGGTCCGGGCCGGCCGCGAAGCCCTGGGCTCGATCTGGGTGGAATGCGACCAGCCGTTGTCCGACGCCCGGCGTGCGGTGCTGCGGGACAGTTCGCGCACGGTCGGCCTGCATCTGCTGCGGTCACGGGCGAGCGCGGATCTGGAGCGGCAGGTCGAATCCGATCTGGTGATCCGGCTGCTGGAGGGCACACCGGACGCGGCGGCCGTGCTCAGCAGGCTCGGCCTGCCTCCCGGCCGGTTCCGGGTGATCGCGTTGCAGGCCCACATCGGCGACGAGCGCCATGCCGCGCTCCTGCTCGCGTTCGAACGGGCGACCACGGGTTTCGGCTGGTCACGTCCGGGCCGCAGCACGTTGTTCAGCAACACCGTCTACACCGTCCTGCCCGGCGACGACGTGGCGGCGGCCAGGGCGTGGGTGGGTTCGATCCGTGAGGCGCTGCCCCGCCAGGTGACGATGCTGGCCGGGATCGGGGCGGGCGCGGCGTCGGCGGAACTGCCTGCCAGCAGGCGGGAAGCCGACGAATGCCTCGCGCTGCACGATGTGCGGCCCACCTCGTCGCCGGCGATCGCCTACGACGAGGCCTGGGACGACATCCTGGTGCAACGGCTGCGGGCCGCCGCGGCGTCCGGCCGGGCGCCTGCCCGGGGACCGATCACCGAGCTGCGGCGGCACGACAGCGCGAACGCCACCAGCTATGTCACGACGTTGCGCGCCTGGCTCGAGGCGCAAGGGGATCTCGCGGAGGCCGCCGAGCGGCTGGACGTGCATCCCAACACGATCCGCTACCGGCTGCGGAAGATGGCCGAAGTGACCGACCTGCGGCTCGACCAGCCCGCGAAACGGCTCGCGATGATCATCGAACTGGCCGTCTCCGACCCTGCCCCTTGACCGTTCCGGCCAAAGCCACCCGCCCTGATTGTCGAATCCGGACAATCGCCGCCGACCGGATCCGAGTCATCCTGACCGCGACAGCACCACTCGTGCAGCGGAGGAATTCATGGGCGATCTCGACCGGATCGACGGCGTCCCACGTTCGGCGATCGTGATCGGCGCCGGCGTGGTCGGCCTGTCGACCGCGTGGTTCTTGCAGGAACACGGGGTCGGCGTCACAGTGGTGGACCGCGAAGGCATCGCGGCGGGCGCGTCATGGGGTAACGCGGGCTGGCTCTCCCCTGGGCTCGCGATCCCGCTCAACGAACCCGGCGTCCTGCGCTACGGACTGCGGACCCTGCTGGACCGGCAGGCCCCGCTGCACGTCCCGCCGTCCCCCGACCCGCGACTGTGGTCGTTCCTGGCCCGGTTCGCCGCGAACTGCACCGATCGATCGTGGACCCGCACCGTCGAGGCGAACGCGCCGCTGAACGAAGAATGCCTGGAGGCCTTCGACGTCCTCACCGCGAACGGTGTCGACGCGCCCACCATCGAAGCGCCGATCACGGCGGCGTTCGAGACCGCGGGGCACGCGGCGGGGCTGATCACGGAACTGCGGCGCATCGGCGAGGCCGGACAGGACATCTCGTACACCCGTCTCACCGGCGCCGAGCTCGCGGAGCGATTCCCCCAGGCGGCCACGCGGCTCGGCGCCGGTGTCCGGATCGAGGGGCAGCGCTACGTGGACCCGGGCCGGTTCGTCGAGTCGCTGGCGCGGGCGGTGGTCAGCCGGGGCGGGACGATCCGGCACCGGTTCGAGGTCGCGTCCCTGCGCGCGCACCATCACGCGCTGAGCGTGCGCTCGACCTCCGGCCAGACCGTGAACGCCAACGCGGTCGTACTCGCGACCGGAGCGTGGCTGGGCGACCTGGGACGACGATGGGGCGTCAAGGTCCCCGTGCGCGCCGGGCGCGGCTACTCCTTCACCGTGCCGACCGACGAGCCGGTGCCCGGACCGCTCTACCTGCCGGACATTCGCGTGGCGTGCACGCCGTACCAGGGCGGCCTCCGCGTGGCCGGGACGATGGAGTTCCGGAAGCCGGACGCGCCACCGGATCCGGCCCGGATCGCCGCGATCATCGACTCGGCGAGGCCGTATCTCACCGGGTTGGACTGGGACCGGCGAACCGACGAATGGGTCGGCTCGCGCCCGGTCACCACCGACGGACGGCACGTGATCGGCGCGACGAGCACCCCCGGGCTCTACATCGCCGGCGGGCACGGAATGTGGGGCCTGACCCACGGACCGATCACCGGACGGCTCCTGGCCGAGCACATCACCACCGGCAAACAGTCCGAAGCCCTGCGCCCCTTCGATCCCCTCCGCTGAATCGGATGACGATGCCACCGGAAGAAGAGACCGCACAGTCCGAAGTGGACCGACTCCGCGCCGAGAACGCTCTGCTGCGCACCGAAAAGGCTCTCCTGCTGAAGGCCGCCATCGGCTTCGCCACCGACGCGGGTGCTTTCCGGCGACAGCCCCGCAGCCCTTCGACCGAAAGGCGATCATCACCATGACCATGGTCTCGTCAGGCCCTTGGCTGACCCCGGAAACCCATGCGCGTCTGGTGCGGGAACTCGCGGCGTTGCGACGCGCCGCCGCCGTCGAGCGGGACGGCGACGACGAAATCGCGCTCCACACCCATCGGCAGTCACGGATCCGGCAGATCGAGGACGTGCTGCGCGTGGCCGTCGTCGGGCAGGATCCTCCCGACGACGGGGTCGCCGAGCCCGGCATGGTGCTCACCGTCGAGTACGACGACGGCGACACCGAGACCTTCCTGCTCGGCATGCGCGACGAAGCGGGCCACAGAGATCTCGAGGTCTACTCCCCCGATTCGCCGATCGGCCGCGCGCTGCACGGTGCGAAACCTGGTGACCGGCGGGAATATCGCGTGCCGAGCGGTGGCGCGGTCCACGTCACCCTGGTCAGGGCGGAACCCTACGGGCGGCACCGGGGAGCCACGCGCTAGTCGCCACCGCCTGACGTCACGGTCACGCCGCGTCGAGGATCCGGCGCGGCTTCGAGCGCTTCCTTCACCGAAATTCGGCGACAGAACTCGTCACGGATCTGTTCCGTGCGGAAGGCGACCTCGAACGCCACGCCGAGATCATGCACTCGCCACGACCACCGCACAGCCCGATCGGCGATCGCGGCGTCGAGGAACACTTCGGCGTTTGCGCGTCGCCACGCGCTCGCAGGGATCTCCCCATCGAGGACCTCGATACGCAGCCAGGGATCCGACACGTCTTCGACGATATCCCCGACAGCACGGCTATCCGTTGGGTCAGGGCAGCGGGCCGACCGCGCGCGATAATTCCTGCGACATCGACGATCTTCCCCGTGACAATGGGCTTCATGGAGGAAGTCGAGGTCGTCGTCGCCCACCACGATTGCGCGACCCTGCGCGTCGGTGACGTGTTCCTGAAGATCGACGCCGATCAGACACGCACCGACGTCGAGGTCGAGGCGATGGCCATGGCGCCGATACCGACTCCCGAAATCCTGTGGCGAAAGCCGCCTGTGCTCGCGCTCGCTGCTCTCCCAGGGAAGGCGCTCGGCCGACTCGGCGAGCCTTCGACCGCGTCGTCGGCGGCATGGACCGCCGCGGGCGCCGCGGTGCGGAAACTGCACGACGCGCCGTTGACACCCCGGCCCGGCCGGAGTGTCGACGAACTCGCTTCGAGTCTCGACGCCGAATGCGAGTGGCTCGTCACCACCGGCGTCCTCCCCAAGAACCTGGTCGAACGCAACCGCGGAATCGCCGAGACCGTGCTCCGGCCGTGGACGCCCGCGTTCATCCACGGTGACTTGCAGGTCGCCCATGTCTTCGTCGACGGCGACGAGGTCACCGGCGTGATCGACTGGTCCGAGGCCGCCCAGGGCGACGCCCACTTCGACCTCGCTTCTTTGACGCTAGGACACAGGGAACACCTCGACGACGTCATCGCCGGCTACGGCACGGACGCCGACCTCGACTTGATCCGCGCGTGGTGGTCCGTGCGGAGCCTGCTGGCGATCCGCTGGCTGACCGAGCACGGCTTCGACATCTCCATGCCAGGCGGCGAGATCGACGTGTTGCGATCCGCCTGACCGCCGCTCAGCGCTGTTCGGCGACCAGCCAGCACAGGCAGAAGGGATGCCCCGCGGGATCGGCATACACCTGGAAGTCGTCCCCGGTCGTGTTCCCGGCGGCCTTCTTCAGCACCGAGGCGCCGAGGGCCATGACCTGTTCGTGCGCTTCGGCGAAGTCTTCGACCCACAGGTCGAGATGGTCACCATGTGCCAGTCACCATCGTCTTCGACCACCCCGCCCAGCACGCCAGCCCAGAATCGGCTCTCGGCCGAGAGATCTGCCGCGTCGAAGGTGACGACCTGATACCTGATCCGCATCGACCAAGTCTCCCAGGAAACACCCGCATGCGCACGTATGCGATTCCGGAAATTATCGAACAAACAAGCTGCCTGAAATTGTTTGTCGCCGAATAGGCGAATTCGAGGACTTTGGACTCTGCCCGTGGCCGCCACTCGCGTGAACCATTAATTCCATTGATTGATCACGCCAATGGTTCTCTGTGAATTGGGGAGAGTTCATGTCGAATCGTATCCGCTTCACGCGTCGTTCGATGATTCTGGCCGCGGCTCTTCTGGCCGGAATCACCGGAGTCCTCGTCAGTTCCGCCACCGCCGGCACGGCTGCCGCACCGCCCTGCGGTCTGTCCACACTCAAGGGCACGTACCTGTTCGCGGGCGACGGCTGGTCGATCAGTGGCACCGGAGCCGTCCCGCTGGCCTTCGCGGGCTCCGAGCGGTTCGACGGCGCGGGCAACCTCAAAGGGGTGTCCAGCACGAACTTCAACGGCACGCCGAGCTCCCACAACGCCTTCACCGGTACTTATACCGTCGCGTCGGACTGCTCGGGGACCTTCACCATCGGCGGAACCCTGCATTTCGACATGTACCTCGATCCCAACGGCGACAGCTTCGTCTACGTCCAGACCGACGCCGGCACCGTAAGCGCCACCACCGAACACCGGGCCACCCGCACCTCGGTGGGCTGAGGAGTTTCGCGAGATCCCAGGCTGCGAGACAATTCTCCGCCATCCCGGTGAAGAATTCGACAAGATCACCAGAGCCTGCGGCAGGGCGTTATCGTTCGGCCAGTGATGGGGCGTGGGGAATCGGTGGAGCCGGGTTCGCCGGCTGGACTTGGTCGAGGTCCGATCCCGATCGCGGGGGCGGTGATCGGCGGTGTCGGCTTGGCTGTTCAGTCGCGCTTGAACGGGGAGCTCGGTTCGCGAGTGGGCGACGGGATCACGGCCACACTGGCCTCGACGTCCGTCGGGCTTCTCCTCCTGCTCGCGATCGTTCCGCTGCTCCCGGTGGGACGACGCGGGCTGAGGCTGGTCCACGCCGCGGTCCGCGGCGGCGAGCTGCGGTGGTGGCATCTGGCGGGCGGAGTGTGTGGCGCCGTGTTCGTGGCCGGTCAGGGAATCAGCGTCGGCTCGGTCGGCGTGGCCGTGTTCACCGTGGCGGTCGTGGGTGGCTCGGCTGTCGGCGGGCTGCTCATGGACCGGTTCTGGGGTGGAGCCGGCGCTCCGCGCCGGATCACGGTGGCGCGGACGGCGGGTGCCGCGGCCTGCGTGGTTGCGGTCGCCGTGACCGGCCGAGGCGCGTGGAGCGGGTCCGGAACACTGGCCTTGGTGGTCCTGCCCGTGTTCGCCGGTGTCGCGATCGCGGTGCAGTCGGCGTTGAACGGGCGGGTCGGAGCGGTCGCCGGGTCTCCGTGGCCGGCGACCCTGATCAATTTCGTCGTCGCGGCCGGGTCGCTCACCCTCGCTCTGACGATCCGGGCCGGGTTCGGCGGGGATCTGCCCGGACACCTGCCCTCGGAGCCACTGCTCTACCTGGGCGGGCTGATCGGGGTAGGTGTTGTCTCGGTGGCCACGCTCGTCGTCCGGCGCATCGGCGTGCTGGTCTTCGGGTTGGCCAGTGTGTCGGGCCAACTGCTCGGCGCCGTCCTGCTGGACGCCCTCACTCCAGGCCCGCGGCCGTCCGTCGCCACCTTCGCGGGTGTCGCGATCACCTTCGGCGCGCTGGTACTCGCGGCCCATCCGCGCTTCCGGCGCAGCGAGACCGTCCAGGATGTGCGTTCACCGGTATCGGGGCCGCGCTAGATTGTCCTGTGTGGACCATGCCGAGTACCGCCGCCGACTTCGCCGCGTCCTCGACGCGCATTCCGAGGACGTCACCGCCCGGCTGAGGGCGATCGTCGAGCTGATCGGCGACACCGTCGAGAGCGTGCAGATCGAGGTGTTCCCCGACGAAGACGGCGAGGGAACTTTCGACGTATGGGCCCGGTTCGACGGTCCGGATTCCTTCGTCCTCAACAAACCGATCGACGAGCATCGCCACCTTTTCGGCGTCGTCCACCACGAAACGGGCTGGGAGCCGGAGGTGCCGTCCCTCCCACGAGACCTCTCGGCGGACGTCGTCGTCGATACGGTCGCCGACTGGATCGAGACGGTCTGGACGCGGGCGTTCGACAACCCTCCGCCGGTTGCCGTGGAGGTGTCCTGCCCGGAAGGGCGCGGTACGACAACCCCACGGCAACTGGCCTGACCTCAGGGGTCGTGAGTGGCGATTCGTGTTCTAAGACCTGGTCTCGAAACTCGGCGTGTCGCTAGGTGAACCAACAGCCCGCCCCTGGCTCCGCACCGCCCGCCTGTGGACCCGGCCCGACGGACCGGAGGTCAGTCAGGGAGACTGGGGGCCAGTGCCCGCCCTCTCAACCTGGAGTATTTGATGCCGCAAGGGACCGTCCGTTGGTTCGACGCCGAACGGGGTTTCGGCTTCCTCGCGCCCGAGGACGGCTCCCCGGACGTGTTCGTGCACGCCTCCGAGATCGTCGGGGACGGCGGCGCGAAACTGCTCCGCGAGGGTCAGGCCGTCGTGTTCGAGGTCGGCGAGAACGACCGCGGGCCCCAGGCGCTGCGCGTTCGCGTCACCGCCGATGCGGCTACCGGCAGCGCCGTGGGCCTGCTCGGCACCGTCAACTGGTACGAGCCGGGCAAGGGGTACGGCTTCGCGTCGCCGGACGGCGGCGGCGCAGACATCTTCGTGCACAGCTCCGCCATCGTGACCGGCGGCGTGGTCACCGAGGGGCAGCGGGTGGCCTTCCTGATCGTCGAAGGCGAGCGCGGCCCGCAGGCCGGGCACGTGATCCCGCTGGGAGCAGGGGCCGGCTCACCCGCTGCGGCTGGTATCGCGGACGGTGCCGACGGCACGGTGGCCTGGTACGACGAGGACAAGGGCTTCGGCTTCATCAACCCCGACTCCGGCGCCGGGGACGTCTTCGTTCACGCCCGGGCCCTGGCCGAGGGGCTGACGTGGCTCGCGGAGGGCGACCGCGTCGCCTACGAGGTGGCTAGTGGAGACAAGGGCCCGCAGGCCCGCGACGTGCACCTGGTCCGGGGCACCGAGCCCCAGACGGCGCCGCAGCGGCCGGCACCTGCCGCGGCCGCAGGGCCGGCGGCGCGGGACGTGCCCGTACGAGGCGGCGAGGGCGTCGTCGCGCGCTACGACGAGGACAAGGGCTTCGGCTTCATCACCCCGGACGCAGGCGGCGACGATCTCTTCGCCCACGTGTCCGTGATCATGGGGTCGGAGCCGCTGCAGAAGGGTGACCGGGTCCGGTACGCGGTGCGTCAGAGCGACCGGGGCCCGCAGGCCGACCGCATCGAACGCCTCTGAACAGGCGGGGCCCCGTGCCGATCCGAGGGCCTGCTCCGCGCTCGGAAGCTCACCAGTCACCCCTATCCAACGACACAGAGCACGAACAAGATCCCCTCTAGCGCGGCACGGTCACCCAGAGCCGGTCTTCGACCCGCCGCTGCTGCGTCGTCTTCGCCACGACCGGCTCGCTACCGGCGCGTGCACGCTTGTACTCGAGGTGTCCAGAGCTCCCTGTACGGCCAAGGGGGCATGATCGAACAGGCAAGAGCCCCACTTTGCCGACGAGAGATCTGGAGGACTTCATGGACGTCGTCACCGTCGGTCCGGAGGAGATCCGTTCCGCCGTCTCGATGCCCGCGGCGATCGACGCGGTGCGAAGCGGGTTTCTCGCGCTGCGACGCGGCGAGTTCGAGATGCCGACAAGGACCGTGTTGCGCGACGGTGCGTTCCTCGTGATGTCGACGCACCATCGCCCGACCGCCTCGGCGATGATCAAGACGTTGAGCCTGAACTTCAGTGATCGCGTCCCGGCGATCGTCGGGACGGTCGTCTGGAGCGAACTCGGCCACGGACGTCATCTCGTCGCCGACGCCACCGAGGTGACCCGCATCCGGACCGGCGCGGTCGCCGGCGTCGCGACCGATCTGCTCGCCCCGGCCGAGGCCAGGACCTGCACCCTCATCGGCGCCGGCGGGCAGGCGGCCGATCAGGTCCGGGCCGTGCACGCGGTGCGGCCGCTGACCGAACTCAGGGTCGTCGACCACAGCCTCGAACGCGCGGACGCGCTCGCCGAGGCCCTCGGTGCCGAATTGCGGATAGACACCGTCATCGCCGTCGCTGACGCCGACGAGGCAGTCCGTGACATGGACATCGTCTGCTGCGCGACCACGTCCTCGACGCCACTGTTCTCCCCCACTTCACTGACCGAAAACGCCCACGTCAACGCCATCGGCGCCTTCCGCCCGACCATGCGGGAACTCCCCGACGAACTGCTCGCCGACGCGACCGTCGTGATCGATGAGCGCGAAGCGATCCTCGAAGAGGCCGGGGAGATCATCCACGCGCTCGGTTCGGGAGCCATCATCGAGGACGACCTCGTCGAACTCGGCGACGCCTTAGCCGCAGGGATGGGAAAACGGACCGGCCGGACGGTCTTCAAGAGCGTCGGGGTGGCGATGCAGGACTGGGCCATCGCCAGCCTGCTCGCTCAGACCTTTCTCGACCAAGCGCGGTAAACAGGACCCACTCCGCGGTCTTCCCCAGGGTGCCGTTGACGTAGAGCGTGTCCCCCAAACGCATCCCGTCGTCCTCCAAGGGCGGAAGACCGTTGGCGTCGAACAACTCGCGGATGCTGGCCGCGTCCAGCGTCCAACCGAGTCCGGTCAGGTACGGCGCGGCTTCGTTGCGTTCGCCGAAGTAGCGCAGCCGGGTCATGTCGGTGTCGAGATTCTGCTCGCGCCAGCGTTCGGAGATGCGGTCCAGACGCTCCTTCGTCCTGTCCTCCTCGCCTGGCCGCGGATTGGGCTTGCTTTCGGTGGCCGCCCGGCTTCCCGGCGCGCTGAGCTCGGTGATGGTGTCCAGCAAGCTGTCCTGCGCCTCGGGCGGAAGGTAACCCAGCAGCCCCTCGGCACTCCACGCCGTCGGCCGGGCCGGGTCGAAACCGGCGGCGCGCAGCGCAGCGGGCCAGTCTTCACGCAGATCGGCCGCGACCGCCCTCCGGTCGGCCGTGGGCTCCGCGCCCAACTCCGCCAGTGTTCGGGTTTTGAACTCGATGACCTCTGGCTGGTCGAGTTCGTACACCACGGGCCCGGCGGGCCAAGGAAGCCGGTAGGCCCGGGAATCCAGGCCCGACGCCAGGATCACGACCTGCGTGATTCCCGCGTTCGTCGCGCCGAGGAAGAACTCGTCGTAGAACTTGGTCCGAATCTTGGCGACGTCGATCCAGAGCTGCTCCACCAGTTCGCCTGCCGCGGCTTCACCGGCCGCCAGCCGGGTGAGGAGATCGACGCCCACCGCGCGGACAAGCGGCTCGGCGAACGGGTCGTCGATCAGAGAAGGATCGTCACGCGTCGCCATCGCCCTGGCCGCCGCGGCCATGGTGGCGGTCGCGCCGACACTGGACGCCAGGTCCCAGGTGTCTCCGTCTTGCCTCGTGGACATCGTGTTCGGCCCCGTCTCCGCTCTCGAAAAATAGCGTGCCGATTATCGCCCGCACGCACCGAGGACGCTTCCGCGACGCCCTGGTGACGGCGGGCTGCGACGCTGTCCGAGGGCGCCCGTCGCAGGAGGAGAGCTGTCCCATGCCACCGCCACCGAGGGCTCGCGCGAAGCTCCCCACGGTGACGACGGCGCAGACCAAGTCACCGGTGGGGCTGCAAGAGCGCCCACCGAAACGGAAGCCGGATCGGCTGCCGCCGTCCAACGCCGCTGCGCTGGCCGCGTTGCGAGCAGGCGACAAGAAACCGACGGCGGACCCGTCCCAGAAGGACTCGCAGGACAAGGTCGGCAACGGCGCGGTGGCCGCGGGTCTGGCCAGAGGTCCCGGGGCCGATCCGAAGTTCGCGGTGCTGAAAAAGGACATCGCACACAAGAAACGCACGGTCGCCCGCTCCCACCCCCCGGCGGCCAAGGAAGCGACCTCGGCACAGAGCGCGTCCGTCCCGCCCAAGGACGACGAGGTGGCGCAGGGCAAGACGGCCAACGCCGAGAAGATGAACGAAGCGAAGCCGAAGGACTTCGACAAGGAAGCGTTCGTCAAAGCCGTCGAGAAGGCCATCGCCGAAAAGGCGCCGAAAAACCTCGAACAGGCCGACGAGTTCGCCGAATCGGGTAAGCCCGCCGAAGTCAAGGCCGAGGTGGCGGGGAAGGTCGGCGAGGGAAAGTCGGACTCGGCGGAGCAGATCGCCGACACCACCGCCGCACCCCCGGACACCTCCGCCGCCGAGGTCAAACAGGTCGTGCCCATGGCGGCCGACCGGCCGCCGGGCACTCCGGCCACGCCCGACCCGGCCAAGGCGACACCGGACAAACTCCCGGCTTCGGCCACCGACCTGTCCGCGGGTCCCGCCAAGGTCGACCGGGAGATGACCGACGCCCAGGTCACCGAGACGCAGCTCAAGAAGTCGAACGAGCCGGCGTTCGGCGCGGCGCTCAAGGACAAGAAGGGCGCGGAACAGCATTCGGAGGCGACTCCGCCGGAACTCCGGGCGAACGAGTCGAAGCACCTGCGCCAGACCACCGCGCAGGCCGGGCGTTTCGGCGCCGCCGCCATGGGCGCGATCGCCAAACGGCGGAAGCGCACCGGCGACGAGGTCGGCGGCGGGAAGGCGGATACGAAGCTCACCGACGAGGAAAAACGCGCGCTGGTGACGGCCACCCTCCAAAAGGTCTTCGACACCATGAAGACCGACGTGGAGGGCATCCTCACCGGCCTGGACAAACTCGTCGACGACCAGTTCACCAAGGGCGAGAAGGAGGCCCGGGACGCGTTCACCGCCGAACACCGGCGGAAAATGGACGAGTACAAGGATCGCCGCTACAGCGGTGCCTGGGGCCTGATCAGATGGGGCCGCGACAAGTTGCTCGGTCTGCCCAAGGAAGCGGACCAGATCTTCGTCGAAGCTCGCGAAAACTACGTCAAGCAGATGCGCAAGGTCATCTCGGCCGTCGCGGACACGATCGGCCGCGAGCTGACGAGGGCGAAGCAGCGCATCGCCAAGGGCCGGGAAGAACTCCAGGCCGAGGTCAAGAAGCTGCCGAAGGACCTCCAGGCGATCGGCAAGCAGGCGGCCGCCGGGTTCGCCGACAAGTTCGACGAGCTGACCCAGTCGGTCGACGACAAGAGCACCGAACTGGTCGACACGCTCGCCACGAAGTACACCGACGCCGTCAAGGCGGTCGACGCCGAGATCGCGGAGGAGAAGGAAAAGAACAAGGGGCTGGTCGACAAGGCCCTGGACGCCGTCAAGGGCGTCATCAAGACGATCCTCGAACTCAAGGACCTGTTGCTCGGAGTGCTCGCCAAGGCCGCGCAGGCCGTGCTGGGCATCCTGAAGGACCCGATCGGCTTCCTGGGCAACCTGGTGTCCGCGGTCGGCGGCGGCCTCAAGCAGTTCAAGAACAACGCCCTCGCGCATCTCCAGCAAGGCGTCCTGTCCTGGCTGCTGGGCACCGCGGCGACGGCGGGCATCGAACTGCCGAAGAGCTTCGACATCGTCAGCATCCTCGTGCTGATCGCCAGCCTGCTGGGGCTTTCCGGCGCCAACCTCCTCGCCCGGATCGCGCGGAAGGTGCCGAAGGAGGCCATGGCCGCCATCGAGGCGGGCAAGGCCGCCCTCCCGATCATTCTCGAAGTCCGAAGACGCGGGGTGCGAGCGCTGTGGGACGACCTCAAGTCCCGGGTCGGCGACCTGAAGAAGAACCTCATCGACAACCTGGTGTCCTACCTGCTGCCGACGATCGTGATGGCGGGCATCACGTGGATCATCTCGCTGTTCAATCCCGCGTCGGCGTTCATCCGCGCCTGCAAGATGATCATCGACATCATCCGGTTCATCGTGACGAACGGCCGCCAGATCATCGAGTTCGTCAACACCGTCCTGGACGCGGTCATCGCGATCGCGAAGGGCGGCGCCGGTGGCGTGGCCGGCCTGGTCGAGAAGGCGCTGGCCCGGTCGATCCCCGTGCTGATCGGCGCGCTGGCGGCGATTCTCGGGATCGGTGGTATCGCCGGGAAGGTCAAGGAGGTCTTCCAGAAGATCGCCAAACCGGTCAACAAGGCCATCGACTGGGTGATCGACAAGATCGTCGGACTGGTGAAGAAGGTCTGGGCCAAGGTCAAGTCCCTCGCGAAGAAGATCGCGGACAAGGCCAAGGCCGCGGGGAAGAAGCTCAAGGACAAGTTCGGCAAGAAGAAGCCGACGAAGGACACGAAGAAGCCCGGCGACAAGAAAGAAGATCCTTCCGCTAAGGACAAGGAAGAGGTACCACCGCACAGCGTCGAACAGTCGACCAGGGTCGGCACCGAATCACACGTTCTTCAGGCTCGTATTCAGGGCAAACGCGTCAAGATCTTCATGGCGAGCGAAGGGTTCGACGCGATACGGGTCAAGATGAAAGTGCTTCGTCAGCTCGCGAACAATGCACTGAAGTCGCGGTATCCCCGGGAACAGACCTGGGGTGGCGAGCTGAACAACGCGTTGGACAAGGTCGAAGGCAAGGCGACGAAGATAGTGACCGACTACGCGGGCCTTCCGGCATCTCCTCATCGCGACCGGCAGTTGAACGGCTGGCTGAACGATCTCAGCGAGATGATCAGCGAAATCGGTGTGAAGTTCCAGATCCCCGGACTGACGTTCAGACGTCCGCTGCACAATCCCGTGCCGTCGTCACTCGATGGTTTCGGCCGGGCGACCGGCTATTCCGGCAACCCGTTGAGCAGGGCATCCGAAGGACGTGGCTCACCTGCCGGTGGTCACATCCCTGGGATCGACATTCCCGGTGTCGGTACGCTTCAACGTGGTCACCTGCTGGCCAACCTCCTCGGCGGTTCGGGAACCGACCGTCGCAACCTGTCTCCGCTGACAGTGCCCGCGAACACGGCGATGAAGAAGCCCGAACGGGAAGCCGCCGACTTCATCTACACCGGCGACGTTTCCAACCAGGTCGTATACGTGGCGCAGGTGAATCACCAGTTCTCGGACGCGACGGCGTTCCAGACATGGCTCGTGTCAGCTTATCCGCCCGTCGCACCGGACGCGGCCGAGCAGCTGTTCGACATCGCACGGGCACATCGGCCGTCCTCGGCGGAAATCAACCGCGCGATGGGTGGCCCTCCTCGCGCTGCCGCTCAGCAGCAGCACATCCTGCGCGGCCTCGCCTACTATCTCCTCAGGTCCGAAATCGTACTCACCATCACGGCAACGCCGGGACCGCTGAACCGAGTACCCAAACCCGGTTCGTCGTGGACCATCTCGAACAACATCCCGCCACCGTGACACGGGGCGCAGGTCAGTCGGACAATCGCATGTCCGCGACGAAACATGCGACGCTGCCGCCGTCGGTACGGCCGATCCATACCGGATAGCACCCGTCACCCCATCCGCTGCTGAACGCGATGACATTCGCGCCGGACTCCTGGTCTTCGGCGTCGGACATCCGGACGCCCGCGACCTGTGTCTGCCGAGGAGGGGCCTCGTCGTCGCGCCACAACGAGGCGATCCACTCAGTGACAGAGGCGTCCGCGAAACACGCTGTGCCACCGTCGACACCGAAGCAATAGGCTTCGCTATCACGCAGCAGCCTCGGGTCCTCACCCGGCACTACTGCGAGTTCCCATGACGCCACGCGTTCTTTCCGGATCACGAACCCGGCTGCGGCCACCCGAGGGTCCATGTTCGCTCCATGAGCCACTCGGAGCACGAATTCGTAAGAGCCCGGTGGAACCGATACCGTGTAGGGCTCGCGTTGGCCGAGAAAGTAGTCATCGGGAGCACCCGCCATGACTTGCCCGGTCGGCATCCGCAACATTCCTGCGGTATGGGACTCCACGACCGAAATTTCACTCCGAAGCATCAGTGACGCTTTCGGGCCGGTCAGGTCGAGGACTCGTGGATCCGGCTGCATGGGGCGCGGTGGAGACCACAGCGTGGCCGCCGCCTCCGTGTGGCGGCTCGGCGGTGGAAACCGCTCGACGAGGCGAACGTCGGACTTGCGTTGTGGAAGTACGGGCTTCACTCGCCAGATACCTTCAGCGCCGGATATGTGCGCCAACATGGCAAACGGATCGTCGCCCGGAGACATCCGCGCGACACCGGCCTCATCCTCGGAATCACCCGCAAAGAGAAGTTCTCGCCAATCGCCGAAGTCCGGCAGGTCACGAGTGAGTACCGGCAGAGATGCGTCCTCGCTACGCTCTCCTTGGTCGGTTCTGATCACCATCGTGTCGCCGAACCGGCCGCGCTGAAGTCGCGTAATCGTCTTCGGCACCCCTGAGCCGAATTCGGATTCGTCGGGTTCGGAGTAGTTCCACTCGAGCTGCTCCACCAGAAGAACCCGTTTGCCATCGATCCGACGGAAGTCACGTTTGAGCACCCGTCGACCTCGTTCGTCGAATCCCCAGACAGAGCAAGAATGGTGTCGCCACGAAATCTCGATGAGTGCCCTGGGATCCGAACCGGCCAGAACCACGACGGCGTACTGATCCCCGGCAGCGTCGCGCCTGGAAGCTTCAGCGGGCTGGATGGGACCTGCGATCGCTTGTGCGGCTGGGTCCCAGCCTTCGCAGTAGACCACGTCGAACTGTTCGACCAGCACTTCAAACCCCCTGAGGGACACCAGATCGCCAGGCAGTGCGGCAGCACTCTACCGCCCTGGGCGGCTCTCCTTCACAGGCACCGCCATCGGGACCACCCGCATCGCGGCGCCCGCGACAGCCGCGTTCCCGACCCGGTCCTGACCCGCGGCGAACGTCGAAGCGACGTGCGACGGCACTGTCTTCGAGCTGCCGTCCATCGCCGTCTTGGCGGCCTGGGCGTTCCCGACGACGGCCGGGACCAGCACCAGCTTCTTCTTGCCCCGATCCGAAGCCGCGGCGGTGCGGAGCTCTTGGGCGGTCACCGGAATGGCGGGCTTCGTCTGCGGGGGCATCAGTTCAGGCATCGCGCTCTCCGTTGTCGGCCAGCAATTCAGCATACCGGCCCAGCTCGGCCGGGCGGAACAAGCGCGCCTCGCGGTGGAACTGCCGCGACACGCCCCGCACCACGTGCCGCATGCCGATCGCGGAGCTGTCGCTGTCGGCGGCGGACAGCGCCGCCGAACGGGCCGCCGAGGTGATGCCTGCGCCCGTCATGTCCAGCCGGCACAACGTCTCCAGGTCCACGTCCGCAGCCAGCGGGGCCTCCGGCGGGAACGCCAGCTGCCACAGGCGCCTGCGTTCGGCGACGCCCGGCCGGGGGAAATGGACCACGAAGTGGAAACGGCGGGTGAAAGCCGGGTCGATGTTCTCCTTCAGGTTGCTCGTCAGGATGATCAACCCGTCGCTGGCCTCCAAGCGCTGCAACAGGTAGCCGACCTCCAGGTTGGCGTAGCGGTCCGTCCCCTGCTTGACCTCGCCGCGTTTGCCGAAGAGCGCGTCCGCCTCGTCGAACAGCAGAACCGCATGGCAGTCCTCCGCCTGCCGGAACACCTCCTCCATGTTCTTCTCGGTCTCCCCCACCCATTTCGACACCACCTGCGCCAGGTCGACCTTGAGCAGCTCCAGGCCCAGGATGCCGGTGACGACCTCCGCCGACATCGTCTTGCCCGTGCCCGGCTCGCCGGTGAACAGCGCCTTCACCCCACCTGCCGCCGTCTTGTGCGCGAAGCCCCAGGACTCCGCGACTCGCGGCCACGCGCGGAACGCCGACGCGATCTCCGTGAGCTGACCCATCTGCGCGTCCGGCAGCACCAGGTCGGCCAGCGTGCGGCGCGGGAGGATCGACTGCACCGCACTGCTCGTGCGACCACGGGCCACCGTCGCGATCGCGGGCTCCACGTGCTCGGTGACGGGGTGGCCGTTGCCGGACAACCGTGCGTCCGCGTCGGCGACGGCCGCGACGGCACGGAGTTCGCCACCGCTCATGCGATAGCGGGCCGCGAAGTCCTCCAGCGCCTCCGAAGGCAACACAGGGAACGCCGACGACCACATCTCCCGGCGTTCCGGGAAACCCGGGCTGGGGATGGTCAGCTCCGCGTACGTGCGAGCCGCCAGCAGGCCGTGCGGCCGCGACGGGCTCGTGCCGGTGAGGCACAACGGCACACTCGATCTCGTCAACACTTCGTCGAGCGGAGTCGTCCGGCCGTCGGTCCGGATCCAGAGGACCGCGCCGAGAGCCGCGGCGGTCCGCAGGTCGTGCGCCATGTCCGCGGTCTGGCGACGCAGTGGCCGACCGGCCGCCGCCGCCAGTGCCTGCGCGGCATCGAGCTGGCTGTCGGGCGGGCATCCCCAAAGCCCGACCACGTCCAGGTCGCCGGCACCCAGCGCCTGACCGAGCCTTCCCAGGCGCTCCGATCGCAGATACGGCGACGTCACCTGCCGGTCCGGCTGGACGACCTCACCCGGATCCTGGCCGAGGATTCCGACGTCACCGCCCCAGCCCATCAAGTACTCGAACACTCCGTCGCCGAGGGCCAGCTCCTGGGCGAGTTCCGTCGGCGCCTCGCCGTACGCTCGCAGCAGCCCGTAGCGCCGCAACGTTCCTGTGCCCCCGAGCGTCCGGCGCAGAGCGAGGCGGTCCGCCGGGGTATCTGCGACCACGGTGACGAGCAGCTCGACGCACGGCGCCCGCCGGTTCAGGTTGTCGACCACATAGGCGTAGACGCGCTCGTAGCCCGGATCGAGTTCCGGCGCGGCCACCAGGAGAAGCGCGGCCTGCTCGACCCGGGACAGGCCGTAGCGGGCGGCGAGGGCGTCCAGCGGCAACGTCACGCCGCGCGACGCGGCCAGGCGTCGGAGGTGCTGCTCCGACTCCGGGTCCCGGCCTGGCGTGGACGGTGGCTCGGTCATCGCCTCGGTGAACGCGTCGACGCGATCCAGCAACGTGTCCACCTGCTCGTCCGTCACGCAGAACGGCGTCAGGTCCGGTCGGGTCAGCAGCGCCGCGACTTCGGACTGGCGGGCGACCGCACCGCGCAGCGCCTGGTGGAGTTCCGCCATGCGCACCCGGAGGTGCTCGACCGCGAGACCGCTCACCTCAGCCACCGGAGAAGGTCAGGGTCCGGCCACCCAGCCAGACCACGTTCGGCACGTCGGCGAGCGCACCGCCCCGCCACAGATCCGTGTGACGGCGCCCCAAGGGGAGCTTCACGTGCACCACGTCGCGGGTGAACCGGACAGTGCCCTCCAGGTCGGCGAATCTCGTCAGGGTGAGGACCGGATCAGGGGGCTCACGTTCCCGCCACAGCTGCCAGGCGATCATGCCCAGGGCCAGCGACGCCGCCAGCGCCACAGTGCGCTCCAGTTCGCGAGCCGGCAGCAACGGTACGAACAGCGCCCGCACGAGGTCGTCCAGGCGGGCGGCGGGAAGTTCGGCGGCCAGCCGGGTCTCCACCCCACCCGTTGTCCACAGTGGACGCCGACCGGGCAGGCGGGTCAGAGGATCCTCCCGCAGGGGAAGGACATCCGTGATGAAGCGAACGCCCGCCGAGGCCAGGTCGCGCAGGCAGGTCGGCGGGAGCGGACTGTCGCAGACCAGGACCGGCGGCTCGCCGCACGCCGTCCAGTGCGGCATCAGGCCGTTCGCGTCAGGGGCCCACGCGATCGGGAACAGGCCCTGAGCGTCGACCAGCAGCAGGCCGTCGTCCACGCCGGTGACGAGCAGCGGGTCCGCAGGGTCGTGGCCCCGGCACAACGACAGCGCGAGTACACCGTCCAGCACCGGCAAAGCGGGACGGACCAGGCGGGCGAACCCGGTCAGGTCCGGCACGGTCTCCAGACCGGCGAACATCGCAGCCGCGGCTGTGCGCCCGAGGACCTTGTACGCCAGCGCCGCGGCGAACAGCGAGGCGTCTTCGGCCAGCCGCACTCCGGACAGCGCCGGGCCGATCGCGTCCAGATAGCCGGTTCTGGCAAGGGGTCCGGCCAGCAGAAACGGGAGCACGGGACCGGCTCTCGTCTCTTCCGACGACCTCGTCGTGGTGGTCACGCGGGTGCCTTCTGAGACGTCTTCGCCGACCGGCACCGACGACGACAGCTCTCCCTGCGGGGATTTCACCATCTCGGCGAGCTCCGCGCGCGTCGACGGCGGCTCCGGAAGCGCCGGCCTGCGAGCCAGCTCCGCCATCGTCTCGACGACCGGCCCCTCGATCGGATCCGAAGTGGGCGGGAACGCCGATTCTCCGGCCAACGCGGTCAGATACACCCACACCGTTTCGTCGGGAAGCAGCGCGAGCAACGCGACCAGTTCATCCCGCGCCGACAGCTCCTCGAACAATGTGGTCACCGACGGATCCGGGCTCTCCACCAGGTCAGAGGCGGAATAGAGCGACGACGTACCAACTGTGTCCGAAGTGGACGGTCTGGCCTCGGACTCGGTCGATGTGGACAGCGGAATCGGTTCGGGCGCCGGACCACCGCCGTCCACCACGGCCCGTTCAAGGGAGAGAACGGCCGACGACCGCCCAAGTCCCGCGAGCGCGGCGAGCCGGACCGTCAGCAGCACGGGCTCGGTGATCTCCAGGTCCGGTCCGTCGCCGGTCAGGTGCTCGTCGAACTCGGCGGCCAGCAGATCCGGCAGCGCGTCGAGTACCCGCTGGACGAGACCTCGCGGATCAGGTCCCCAGCTCCACCCGCCGCGCCGGATCACCCGCACGACGCACTGGCGCACAGTGATCTCGCCGACGGTGGGTGCGCTCAAGGCTTCTTGACCTCCTCGAGCCGGCCTGCCCAGCCCGCCACCAGCAGCAGGACGGCGTGCGCTCCCGCGGTCACCGTGACCGGCAGCGACACGTGGTCGGTTTCCTTCCGGATGGTCCCGGTCAGCGGCAGCGTCTCCTG
This sequence comes from Amycolatopsis azurea DSM 43854, assembly GCF_001995215.1. Taxonomy (GTDB): domain Bacteria; phylum Actinomycetota; class Actinomycetes; order Mycobacteriales; family Pseudonocardiaceae; genus Amycolatopsis; species Amycolatopsis azurea. The sequence goes on along the minus strand of NZ_MUXN01000024.1, from coordinate 176,143 downwards.
CCCCTCGGAAACCAGCGCGAACACGGCGGTGTCCTCAGCCGGATTCTTCGGAAGCTTGACGAGCAGCCCGACAGTGTCGAAGGTAGGCGCCTCGGGCAGTACCGGCAGTTTCGCCAGCGCCGGTTTGGGTGGCTGACCCAGTACCCGCGTGACTCCGTAGGCCAGCGGCTCGACGAACACCTCCGGCTGGTCGTCGGCCTCGTGCAAGGCGAGTTCCCTGCCACGCAGGGACAAGGTCACGACCTCGCCCGTTCCGAGCGAAAGCCGCACCGGCAGTGCGTCGCCGACCAGCGCTTGCGCCGTCGGCACCGGGATGCCGATCGCCTTGGCCGCACCGACCACGTTGCCGGTGCTCGACTCGTACACCGCGAAGACGCTCATCCTCACCCTCCACCACTCGTCGCCGCGACCGTCGCCAGCACCAGGAAGTCGACCGCGCCCGACCGTTCCTTCACGGTCGTCGAACCGGCGGCGGGGTCGTAGAACCGCAGACGGCACCGGACGCGCCGCTGATCGTCCACAGTGGCTTCGGCCGGGACGGTGAGCCCTTTGGCGGACGGCGGTACCCGCGGGGTCACCGAGACGTGCAAGGACACCCGGCCGTCGGCGACCTCTTCAGGTGTCACCCCGGACGGCAACGGCAGCACCATCCCGTCGGTCGCGCTGCCGGAGGTCACCAGCACGCTGCCCGCGGAGATCTGGCCGGAGAAGCTCCCCGCGATGGTCAGGTTCCCGTTGGACTCCACCGTCAGCAACGGATCGACATCACCGGTTCCTTTGTAGAGCCCGTAAACCAGCGTCGGCGCGGTCGTTCCGGACAGCACCAGCGCGGGTTTGCCCTCGCCCGCCTCCGGCTGGGTCCGCAACGACAGTGAGCCCGATCGGGCCGACACGGTGTCCGCGCGCACCCCGAGGTATCGCGGGCCGACGCCCCGGGCGTTCGGGAACACCGCGGTGAAGTGGCCATCGGTCCATTGGACGAAGCCCAGCAGCACCAGCCACAACACGGGCGGCGCGGCCGGAGCGGCGTTCACCGCGGGCGGTTGCTGGTCGGCGACGAGCCGCTCGTCCCCCAGCCGCCGGAAGAGGATCTGATAGGACTCCTCCACGCGGGTCGGCCCGGTGGAGCCGGCGCACGACCCAAGGCCGGTCGACGGCTGCGCCCGGTCCACGGCGGTCAGGAACACCGGATACGGCTCGGTCGTCGGGCGGTCCGCGCCGTTGACGGCCTCGAAGTCCGCCTCCGACAACACGACCGGCGCCGGGACCACGATCTCCCGGCCAGTCCCGTCGATCGCCAGCCCCGGCTGCACGCTCACCTCGACGTACCGGGCGCCGGTGGTCGGGTCGGTCCGGTTCTCGGTCGTCATGGCGAGTCCGTCGGCGATACCCCAGTCGTGCGCGAGGCGCGCGTGCCGGAGAGCCGTCGCGCGGGCATACGAAACGGTCGCAGCGAGGTCGAAGGAGGCGAGCACCTGACCCTCGTGGAACTCCGGGCGCAGCGGACCGGTCACGACGACTCACCCGATCGCGGCTTGCGGGTGGAGCTGCTCCGGCTCGATGTCGACCGGGTGCGTTTCGCGGGTGGTTTCTCCTCGGTCTCCGGTTCCGGGGCGCTTTCGAGCTCCGACAGCCGGTCGGACAGGCGTTCCGGCAGCTCGTCCCGCACCTGCGAAACCTGCTCCGAGGCGGTGTCCAGCTTCCCCCGCAGCGACTCCACGGTCGCGATCAGGTCGCTGACCTGTGCGCGCAGCGCGTTCATCTCCTGCAGGCTGTCCGTCACCTCGGCGGGCACCGTGTACACCTGCTCGCGGACGGGTTTCGGCACGGTCTCCCCCGGTGCCGGGGTCACCAGGAGGTTCCACATCCGATCCAGCGGGCTCCGGCCGCCCCACTCTTCGAGCAGCCCGGGCACGTACGGGCGTGGGATCGGTCCGGACGCGGGCACGTCCGGCGGCTTGTACACCGGCGTCGGCTGACAGCACACCTGCTCGGCGAGATGGCGCAGCTGGTAGAGCTTGGGCAGCCATTCGCCGTACGCCGAGCCACCCGGAAGCACCTGCTCCCGGGTCGCCGAGCAGACGCGCACGACGTCGCAGCCGTCCAGCTCCAGATGCGCGAGGAGCACGTCGTTGTCCGCGCATTCGACGCACGGCGGGTTCAGCGTCGAGCACGCCGCGTCGGTGACGAAACGCTGCACGCACGTGGTCAGCTGTCCGGCCGCTGTCGTGAGCAACCCCAGATCCGCGACCGACAGGTGCTTGGCGGGATCCGGCTGCGGGATGGGCAGCGGCTGCGGGATGGCGACCTTGCGGACGTCGTCGTGCAGGAGGCAGTCCGCGACGCCGTGCACCCGATCGAGCCTGCCGAGCAGCCAGTCCCGGATCCGCACGAGGTCGGCCCGGAACCGCGCCTCCAGCACGTTGTCCAGCGGAGCGCTCTGGGCGACGAGGCGGACCTCGATGGGAGCGTTCGGATCCGGGGTCGCGACCCGGTTCTTCGCCTCCGCCACGACGGCCAGCGCGACCTGACGGTGCGCCGGTTCCGGCCACACTTCCTCGGGTTTGGTCCCGGCCAGCCGGTCGCAGGCCGTCCCGAGCACCTTCCTGGCGGCGTCGATCTCCTTGAGTTTGAACTTCTCCTGGAGTTCCTTCTGCCCTGCCTCGTCGTAGGTGTCGTACCGCGCGATCGCACTGGCCAGTGCCCGCACGTACTCCGTCTGCTGCCGGGCCTCAGGTGGCTTCGGAACGCCCTCGCCGCTTTCCTGCAGCAACCGGAGATTGTCGGTGTAACGGACGGCGTCCGCTTCGTCGAACTTGAGCGTCCGGGTGGAGAATCGACCGGCGACGGACATCGGGTCCAGGTAGCGCGCGAGCCGCCTGCTCAGCAGGAGGATCTGTTCGTAGGCTTCCTTGCCGCCGATCCGCGCCAGGAGCTTGGTGGCGGGGTTGTACCGGTGGTCGTCGGTGGTGTCGCATTTGACGACGAACCGGAAACCCTCCTGGACACGTGACGGCGCGCAGCCCGGCGTCGGACACGGTTCCTCGGTGGCGTACGGCGCGACCGGGTCGGCCATGATCTCCTCATACCGCACGAACAGCCCGAAATGGCGCTGGTCGTCGTCGCACGGATCACCGCAGTGGACTCCCGGCGAGGTCACCCGCAGTTCCCGCACGAGCGCGGCCACGTCGACCTTCTCCTTGCAGGACAGCACGATGTCGTTACCGCAGCAGTCGAGGGCGTGCCCGGGGCGGACGCTGACCGTCCCGCCGGGGCACGAGTCGCAAAGCACCTCCAGACCGCACACGACACCCGGGCCGAACAGTGTCCGGTTGTGCAGCCGGTCCTTCCCGGCGACGTAGTCGGTCAGCAGGGTGAGGTCGTCCTCCGTGAGCAGCTGACCCGCGAAGAACCGCGGCCGGACGAACGCGGCGGGGAAGGCGGACTCCCCGCCACAGCCGCACCCGCAATCAGACGTGCTCATGAACGCTCCTCGGTGATGAAGAACCAGCTCTCGAAGACGTCGCCGCCCGCGCCGGTGCCGGACGTCCACGGCCCGATGCCCGACGGCGGCACCAGGCAGCCGGTCGGGTCGGGCTCGGGCTTCGGGTCGTGACCGTGGTCGGTGTCCGTCTCGCTCTTCGCCTTGCCGGTGAACGGGACCCGGCCGCCGACGTTGGTGCCGTCGACCGGACGGCAGCAGCGATCGAGGATGAACGCCGCGCGGACCGTGATGTGCACGCGGTCGCTGTCCTGCAGGGTCTCGCGGGTCGTCTGCCGGTACCGGAAGCGCCGGGTGAACTCGCCGCCGGTCGGTTCCTCGAATCTGCCGCCCATGTACCAGGTGTCGGCGTTGCGGCCGGCGCCGCCTTCGATCACCTGGATCTCCACCACGCCGCGGCGCAGGCTGTCGACGCGGACGTCGTCGGAGAACTCGACGACGAGACCGCCCGTGTTCTTCTGCGTGCCGAGCAGTTCCTTGGCCTCGTCCACGGTGTAGGTGTGGCCGTGCCGCCAGTTGATGCCGGTGATCACCGTCGGCACGCGCGTGCCGAAGAAGCGGCGGACGTTCAGGTGGATCTGCTCCTGACGGACCGGGCGGGCGAAGTCGACGTCGTCGATCCTGGCCAGCCACAGGACCTTGTGCTCGCACCGGGTGCAGCACGTCTCGCAGCGGTCGTCCTTCGGCGGTGTCTTGGTGGTGACACGGACGGCGTAACTCTCCTCCGTGTAGCCGAAATCGCAGTCCGAGGTGTCCGCGCAGGCCGAGTTGAAGACGGTCCTGGTCGGCTCGACGGCGCGTTCGCAGTACTCGACGCCGACCCAGACCGTCGTGCCGCCGGTGCGTTCCTCTTCGTGCAGCGCGGCCGCCAGGTCGATGACACAGCTGCCGGGGACGAGCACCTCGTTGCCCTCGCAGTCGATGCCGAGCCCTGCGGTGATGCGGACCTTGGCCTGATGGCCTTTGTCGTCTTCGGTCTTTCCCTCTTCCGCCGGAGCGGGCTCGACGAGCAGCCCGCAGACCACGCCGTAGCCGAGCAGGCAGCGCATCCGCAGCTTCAGCTTCTCGCGGAAGTACTCCTGCTCTCGCTGGAAGTCGCGGGCGGAGAGCAGCTGGCCGTTGAAGTACCGCAGCCTGCGGAAGGGCGGTTGGCCGGTTCCTTCGTGCTCTGACGTCTCGGTCGCCGGCAGTGATGTTGCCTCGGTCATCTCTCTTCTGTCCTCTCAAGACACTCGCGTGTGGACCCCGACCGCGGACATCACGCCGACGCTCACCCCGTGGCGGGCGCCTCGCGGCCCTGGCCTCAGTACTCCGTCGTGGTTCAGGCGCACCCCGCCCAGCACGGGCGGCGGCAGCGGGACGAACGCGGTGTCCACCCCGACGGTCGAACGGCTGCCGACCACGAATCCGGATCCGGCGGCGCGCACCGACCCGCGCGTGTGCGCGGGCGCCTGCCGGACCACCAAACGCCGCAACGCGTCCTCGTCGGCCGCCACCGCGGGCAGCAGGACCCGGAACCGGTGGGCGTGCTCGGTGAGAGGGTCGGTGTCCGGATCACCGAACGCCCGCAGCGGCGCCGCGCCCAACGTCGAGGTGTCCAGCCGCAACCGCGACGACGAGCGGCCGAACAGTCGCACGGAGCCGAGGCCGCGGGCGGTCGACGGCGACGCTGTCGCGCGCACCTGAGCCCAGTGGCGGTCTCCGGCCAGTTCTTCGATCACCGGCTTGACGCCGAAGACGATCTCGATCGCCTCCGCGAGCGCGCAGGGAGTGCCGCGTCGCCGGTAGAGGCTGGGCGCCGCCCTGATCAGCTTCCGGCGCGTCTCCGCGTTCCAGCCCGCCTCGAACGCCAAACCGAGCAATCCCGCCAGCCACGGCAATGCCCCGTCCGGCACGCCCGCCGGGTCGAGCAGGGCGGGATAACGCTCGATGACCCGGTCGATCTCGGCGGTGGACGCGTCGAACAGGGTCAGGAACCGCTCGGTGAAGTCGTCCGCTGCCGGGTCCTGCCGGAATGCCGCGGGAAGCAGATCGGCGCTGGTGGACCGGGGGAAGTCGAGCCGGATCCGGTGCAGCACCGGTGTCGCCGACGAGTCACCGGAAAGCCGCACCCGAGCGGTGAGGAAGCGGCCTGGTGGCTGGTCCACGAGGAAGTCGGTGGCGCCCGCCGTCGCTGTCTGCCAGTCGCTTTCGGCGAACAGACCGTCCTCGGACACCACGATCGCGACGGACACCGCCGTCCCAGCCGGCACGTCCGCGTCCAGGCGGACCCGGTGCCAGCGGCAGCGTGAGATGCCACTGTCGATCGGCTTCGTGGTGACCTCGCCCCGCGTGACGTACTGGCCGGATTCCGGTCCTGGTGCCTCGCGCGGCCGCCCTTCCCAGTCGTAGCAGGAGGTCACCTCGCCGTCCGGTCCCTTTTCCCTTAGGCAGAAACCGTCCTCGTCCGCCGCGACGAGACCGCTCGGCCGCAGCGCCGCGGCCAGTTCGTCCACTGTGGACTCGCGGAACCGGTGACGGCCGCGGAAGATCCGCAACCGGCCGTCTTCCTCTGTCAGCAGCCAGATCGTGCGGCCGGGTCCGGTGCGGATCCCGATGATCTCGCCGCCGACGCCGGTGCGGATGACCTCGCACAGTCGCCCGTCGGGACCGTATCTCCGAAGCCGGTCGCTGCCGTCATAGGAGACGAGGATCTGCTCGTCCTGAGCGAGTGCGACGATCCTGGCGCGCGGAAGCCGGATCACCGCGGTCAGGTGGTCGCCTTCGTTGCGCCAGACGAAAACCCGGCCGGAGTCGACCACCGCGATCCGATGACCTCGCGCGGCCACGGCGGTCGGTGCGCGCAGCAGCCGGGGGTCACAGTACGGGGGCCAGAGCGGTGACCAGTCACCCGTACAGATGTCCCGTCTCAGCACCTGATCGCCGCTCAGCAGGTACCACGCGCACGGACGGCAGCCCGGCGCGAGACGCGGGTCGGGGAACCACGGCAGCAGGTCGGTCCGCGTCGGCCCCTCCGGCGAAGGGCCGGGGTGGGCCAGCCGGACGCCAGCCGGGTCGGCGAACCCGACGAGATCGGTCACGGCGGCTTCGTCCCACCCGACGACGTCGTCGAGGAGCCGGAACGTGACGTTCGTGGGAGCGCACGTCATGGGGATTCCTCCACCGGGATCAGCAGCGGCCGGTCCGGCCAGACCAGGTCGTTCGGCGGGATCGCGTGGTCGGCGCACGGCCGCAGCCGCAGTCCGCCGGCGGTGAGAGAGAGCCCGGACACCGCGAGGACGCCGTCCACGGCCAGGAGCCGTCGCACGAGCGGGGTGTGCCGTACCGCGCCGCCGAACGGCCAGCCTCCGCCGTTCTCCCCGCCCCGCAACGGGTCCAGGTAGGTGGTCACCGCGTCCTCCGCCCGCGCGAGGACGGCGGCCCGATCCTGGCCGGGGTCGAGCACCACCCGTGCCTCGACGCCGATCCGCCGGTACGCGACCGGGCCGGTCACAACGGTGATCCCGGCGGGCGTGACCTCGTGGGCGAGGTAGTCGGCCACGGCGCGCAATGTGGCCGCGGAGGGCACCGGTGGTTCCGTGGCGCCGACCTCGATCGGCGGCACCACGAGGACTCCGACGACACCGGGGATGGGCGTGCCGGGGAAGTCCGGATGCAGACCCGGCACGCCGTGCGCACGGGCGATCGAGGCGCCCGGCGCGCGGAGGGCCAGCAGACCGTAGTCGGCGGGTGCGACGGCCCGGCCGCGGGCACGCAACTCCTCCACCCCACGCCGCGTCACCTCCTCGTCCGGCTCGGCGTCCGCACCGCCGGTGGCGGGGAACGGGTTGTTCACGCCGGTCACGAACGGCCGCGCGGTGACCACACCGTTGACCGCGCCGGCCGCCACCACCCCCGCCGCGCCACCGCCGACGCGGTACCGCACGGCACGGACGTTGCGGAAGCCCGGCGGCACGGGCGCGCCGTTGACGCCGTCGCCGAAGGTGACCACACCGGTGTCGTAGTCGACGACGAACACCCGGTCCGCCGGGCCGTAGGCGGCCAGGCTCGGCACTTCCTGCCACGGCGACGCGGTCTCCTCCGTCGTCCCGAACAGGTCGATACCGGGGTCGTCGTCGACCTCGATCACGACGCTGCCCGCGAGGATCGGGACCTGGCTCAGCCGCAGCCGCCGCCGCTCGGCCGGCGTGGCGGGGTCCTGGATCGGCTCCAAGGGCTCGTCGAAGATCGTGCGTGCGGCCGTGGCCGCGACCATGTTCAGCCGCAGTCCCGAAACGAGCGGCGGAGGGACCTCGAAAAGGCCCTGCACGACCTGCAGCCGCAGCCACCGCAGTGCCGGCCCCGGCCGCGCCGTCGGCGGGCTGCCGGGCGCCCACGTCCGCGGCGGCCGCAGCTCGATCGTGCCGCTTGACCGCAACCCGGCCGTCTCGTCGCGGACGACCTCGGCTGGCCGGAACCGGCCGCCGTCCAGGACATCCCAGCGCAGCAACGGCTGGGCCGCCGACGGAGCGACCCCGCCGGCGGTCGCGGGAACCGGCGGCGCGGCCGCCACCACGAAACCCAGCGACAGCGACGGATACGGGCTCGCGATGCCGTCCAGACCCAGCCACAGCGCGTTGCCCGGCCGGGGTTCGGCCCCGAACGGAGGGAACGGGCGGCCGGGCCCGTTCGGCCCCGGCGGGATCGGTTCGAGCGCGCCGCCTCGCTGCACCGCGATCGCGGCCAGTGTCGCCGGAGTCGCGTACAGGTCGAGGTCGGTCTCATAGACGATGTCGCCGTCGGTGCCGGTCGCGGCGGCCTGGAAACCGGCGGGGACGAGGACTGACGCGCCGTCAGGCGGGTTCACGGTGAACTCGAGTAGCGCGGCCGCCGCGGTGGCGGGACGGCGACGGACGCCCGCGGTGTTCAGGTGTTCGGCGAGGATCTTTTCCGGCAGCCGGTTGACCCGGATGAGCACGGGTTCGGCCTGCGTGCCGAAGAGCCGCACCGAGGCGACACCGGCGTCCTGCCGGTCGGGGTTCGTCCAGTCCGGGGTGTAGCCGGGGATGCGGTCGCGGACCGCCTTGCGGACGGCTTCTCTCGTCGAGTCGACGAGCTCCGGCTGAACCCCGGACGGCCCCGGACCGGGGACCAGGTGCGCTTCTTCGCCCGAATCGCGCGCCCACCAGACGTCGGTCACAGCAAGCCCTCCCCCGGCTCGGCCGCGGGCACGACCTGCGTGCGGATCTCCCGCACCACAGGCAGTTCGCCCGCTCGCAGGGGTACGTCGTCGCAGGTCTCCGCCGGGTCCGCGCCGTCGACGCCGATCGCGACCGCGGCGACGTCGGCCAGGTCGCCGAGTGCCTCTTGCGCGGCCCGCAGCAACGCCGACGGCCGCAGCGCTTCGCCGAACGGCCAGCCCGTCCCGTCGTCCCCGCCGAGCAACGGATCGAGGAACCGGCGCAGCGCCTCACCGACCACAGTGGACACCTTGACCCGGTCCGCGGGCGTGCCTGCCAGGTCGACCCGCAGCCTGACCTCGCGATAGGCCGGGGCGCGCACGAAGACCTCCGCCGTCAGGAGGCGGGTCTCGCCGAGCCGTCGCGCGACGGCGTGCAGCATGCCCGGGTCCGGCACGGGCGCCGCCACGAAGTCCGGGGCCGCGAAGTCCTCGCGAGGCACGGTCGGGACGATGTGCACGGAAACGGCGCCGGGCACGCGCGCGCAGGGGAAGCCCGGGTGTTCGCCAACCGAGGCGTAGGCCCTGCCGACCGCGACGCCGGGAGTCGTCACCGCGAGGGTGACGTAGTCGTCGGGGGTGACGGCCCTGGTCACCTCGCCGAGCGCACCTGCGGCCCGGTCGCGTGCCTGGGCCACGGTCTCCGGGTCCGCGCCGCCGTCGGCCTGGACAAGGTTCGCGGCACGCACTGGGAGGGCGATGTCGACGGGCAGCCAGTTGCCGGTCAGACCGCCGTTTCCGTCGCGACCGCCGCCGATGGTGTACTCGACCTGCACGTCCGCGGTCGGACGAGGGATCCGGCCGGTGAGCCCGTCGCCGAACACGAGCGCGCCGTCGTCCCGGTCCAGCAGGAAGACCTGGTCCCGGGAGGTGCCGAAGGTGAAGTCCAGCACCGATTTCCAGTCTTCCCCGGCGAGGCGCAGCGTCGCGGCGAGCAGCCGGTCCGCGGCATCGGGCAGGACGAGCCGCTGGCCGGGCAGCTTCAGCCAGCGCTCGGCCTGATCCGCCAGGTCGGTCACCGTGCGCTTCTCGAGGTGCCGGGCGGCCGACACGTTGACCGCCAGCCCCAACAGCCGCGGCGACGACGCGTAGGTCGCGGCCGCGGTGGACACGAGCAGCCCACGGTCCACTGTGGACCATCCGGCCGGTGGTCGCAGACGCACCACCCCGGACCGCCGCAGTCCACCGGTTCCGTCCTGGACTTCCTCGAAAACGCCCGAAATCTCGGTGTCGGGCCGGAACCAGGACCAGCTCAGTTCGGCGGGCGGGCGGACATCGGCGACGGCCGACGACGACCAGGACGGTGCCACCGGCGAGTCGAGCTCGAACAACAGCGACAGCCAGTCGGACGTGGAGTACGCACCGGTGAACGGCAGGGTGAACCGCGCCGAAGCGGCGGATCCGTCGCTGCCCAGCAGCGGAACCCCGCGGCGGGCCAGCAGGTCCGCCGTCCGGTCGCGGTCGGTGAACACCGTCACCTCGCCCGACAGCGGGAAGACGACGACGTCGTCGTCGACGGTGAACCTGATGGCCGCGGCCGGATCGCGGGCGAAGACGGTCCCCGCGGGGGCCGCCGTCGGTGTTTCCTCGTCGGTGGTCAACGCGAGAACGGTCGATGCCGACTGCGCGGGCTGCGGCGGTTCCAGGTCCAGCAGGTTCAGGATCGCGACGACGAGTTCGTCCGGAGCCTGGTCCAGCCAGTAGAGCCGCTGCTCCAACAGGTACGCGAACAGCTCCAGCAGGGTGATGCCGGGATCGACGGGCGCGTGCAGAGTCCACGTTCCGTCCGACTCGGCCGGGATGCGGCGGGTGACGGCCGACATCAGATCGGCCCAGGTCAGGTCGTCGAGCTTCGGCGCCGGAACGGTCATGGCGTGGTTCCCGTCAGCCCTAGGTAGAACGGGAACACCAGGTTGGCCTTGGTGTTGGTGCGCCGGATCCGGTACTCGACCGAGATCGTGACGCGGGATTCGTCGGCCGGGTCGGTCTCGGCGAGGACGCTGGAAAGCTCCACCCGAGGTTCGAAGGTGCGCACTGCTTCGGCGATCGACCGTTCGAGGTCGCGCAGGTTCTGCGCGCTGCCGGGCGCGAACACCGACTCGCTCACCGTGGTGCCGAGGTCCGGCCGCATCACGCGTTCGCCCGTGGCGGTGAGCAGCAGCGCACGCAGGCAGTGCTCGATGCTGGTCTCGCCGACGGCGTAGGCGAGACGGCCCGCCTCGTCGGGCAGGATCGGGAACCGCCAGCCGGTGCCGAGGAAGGGTTCGGTCACGTCGCCTTCACCTTCTTCGCGAGCACGGACGGCGGCAGCGGCGTCGCGGGACCGGTGACGCCACCCGGCGCCGGATGGGTGTGCTGGATGAAGGCCTGCAGGAGCGCGTTGCCGAGCACGACGGGCTCGGTCGAACCACCGCCGAGGTCGATGCCGCTGGATTTCACGGTCACCGTCTTGGCCTCGACCGTGATCTCCCCGCTGTCCTTGAGCACCACCTTCGCGCCCGCCGAGGTGTTGATCGTGATCTCCTTCGCCTTGTCGTCGAAGAGGATCCGGTGCCCGGCCTTGGTACGGATGACCTTCTGGTCGCGTCCCTCGCTGTGCGCGGTCGGCGGCTTCTTCTTGCCGTTGTAGAGCCCGCCGAGGACGTACGGCTGCCGCATGTCGCCCTGGAAGAAGGCGACCAGCACCTCGTCGCCGACCTCGGGCACGAACAGCGAGCCGTAACCGCCACCCGCGTAGAGCTGGCTGACCCGGACCCACGGGCTGATGGACGCGCCGCCGTCCAGCCAGTAGTACTTGACCTTCACCCGGCCTTCGTCGTCCCCGTCGTTCTGGACGACCTCGGCCGGCACGACACCGTAGTAGCGCTGGTCGCTCGACATGGCGCGCGGCCTGATAGTCATCGCTTGTCCCCCTGGAAGATCCTCCGGCCGGTGAACGTGGTGAAGAAGCCGCTCGTGTTGAGCGTGTGCTCGACCCGTTTGACGAAGTAGCTGCCGGAGAACCGCTTGCCCAGACCAAAGATCTCCAGGTTGTCCCCCGGCCGCAGCTCCGGCAGCCCGGCCACCCGGCCGGTCGCGGTGATGAACTCGTACGCCCGCTCCCGCAGCAGCGCGACGGCCAGTTCCTTGGCCTCCTCCTGGCTGAGGACCGGAGCGTCCACGATCACCTCTTGACGGCCGCCCGCGGCGCTCTCCGCCGCCTCCGGTCCGCTCTGGCCCTCGGCCGTGTTCTGCCCGCCTGGCAGGTCCTTCGAGGTCGCGACGTACTCGATCGGCTGCGCCTTCACCGGATCCCAGCCGTGCACGGTGAGCTTGCTGACCTGGTTGGACACCGTCAGCGTCGGCGTGAAGTCGAGGAGGTTGGGCACCAGCCCCGGCGGCTGCCCGCTGGGACCGGTGGCGAGCCCCGGGCTGTACGCGAGGCGGAACAGCCGGATCGGACGGCTGTCGCGACCGTCGGTGGGTTTGACGAAATAGAGCGTCTGCTCACCCGTCTTCGGATCCGGCAGGATGTAGCAGTCGAAGTCGATCCGCTTCGCCCGTTCCATCAGGAACTGCGCGTCGGTCTGGTTCTTCTGCACCACGAGGTCGTGCCTCGGCCCCTCGCGGGTCGTCTTGACCGCCAGCTTGTTGCGCCGGGCGATCTGCTCGGCGATCTCCCAGTCCGTCTTCCGGACGAAGTTCTTGTCCTCTTCCTTGGTGGGCTTGCGATCCTTGAGCGCGAGCATCCCGTCCACGCACGTGATGGAGACCGTCGGCGACGCGCCGTCGGGGAACTTGGGGGCGAGCGAGCTGATCGTCCCCGTGCCGACGGTCAGCAGCTTGTCCGCGTAGCCGAGCCGGACGGAGACCCGCGTGCCGATCTTCAGCTTGTCCGAGTCACTGTGCTTGAACTTGAGCGTGACGTCGTCCCAGTTGTTCAGCTCCAGATCGAAGCCGGACATCTCGTCGATGTCCCGGTGCACCTTGATGTCGAGGATGTCGTTCTTGGTCGTCGGATCGGCCTGGAGACCCTCGACGACCACCTCGAACTCGGGGGCGTAGCCGTCCGGGTCGGCGATCTCGGGCTTCGTGCCCGCGGGCGCTGTCATCGCACACTCCCTCTCACGGCAGCCGGGGCACGGTCAGCACCAGCCCCGGCCGCAGGTCGCGGGGATCGGCGATCCCGTTGGCACGAGCCAGTTCCCGCCACGCGTCCGGACGCCGGTACACGGCAGAAGAGATGCGGTCCCACGTGTCGCCTCGACGCACCACGTAGCTCTTCTCCACCGTCGGCGAAGAACGCGGCGGATCCACCGCCTGGTCCTTCGCCAGGCGGTACTCCTTCAGCGTGAGGTCCAGCTGCGCCCGCAACGGCACACCGTTCTTGGCGAAGAGCACGTAGTTCACGTCCAGCTTCTCCAGCACGCCCTTGAACACGGGCCCGTTCCAGTGGAACCGGACGATCGGCGGCGCGTGCTCGGTCGTGTCGACGCGCATGAGGTCGCGGATGGCGTCCACATAGGACGTCCGGACGTCGTTCAGCGTGTCCGACGTGTCGACCAGCGCCTGGAGCGAGAGCGTTTCGGAGCCGCCGCGGATGAACTGGATCGGGGGCGTCTCCAACCCGGGGATGGTGATCTCGGCGAAGGTGTTGCTCTTGCTCAGCTTGTACTCGGTCGGGTTGAACCGCAGCGGGATCACCTGCGGGCTCCGGTTGGGCGGGCGGTCGATCTCCAGGTGCGCCTCGGCGCCCTGGCTCACCGCCGAGAACGGCGTGACACTCACCGGTGGCCTCCCGAGTCCCCGAGCTTGCGGTCGTCGCCGCTGCGCTCGGCCCTGGCGCACTCCTCTTCGTACAGCCGTGCCCACGCCTGGATGTGCTTGTTGAACAGGATCGTGAACAGGCCCTTGTCGTCGCCTTCCACCTGGAACCGCACTTCGAGGTTGTGGATGATCAGGTTCTTGGGCACGCTCGTGTCTCCTAGAGGACGGCCGTCAGGCGTTCGTGGGCGATTTCCAAGGACTCGATGGCGACCGCGTTCTGTTCGGCGTGCAGATCCGGACCGCTCCACTTGGCGGCCAGCCCGCCGTGGAAGATCCAGGACTTCGCGGGCAGCCCGGCCTCGTCGAGCATGATCAGCGCGCCGTCCCGGCGGGCGCCAAGCGAGTCGTGCAGGCCTGTCTCGTACCAGGACCACAGCAGCCGGTCGCGGACCACGCCGCGTTTGAGGGTGATCGGGTTCCACGAATGCCGCAGCGGAAGCCGGTGCACCGAGTCGTTGCGGCCGCCCTCCGGGTAGTTCACCACCTCCAGCTGCGCCCCCAGCCCGGTCACCTCCTGGAAGGCACCCGACGCCACCACCTGCAACAGCAGTGCCTGCGCGGGCGGCAGGTACACGTCCGCCGGGGACAGCGTCACGAGGAAGCGGAACTTCGGCAGCGGCTCGTTCAGCGCGAGCAACTGGTCGGCCGGTGTGGTCACCGCTCGATCACCTCCAGGCCGCGGTCCTGGCCGAGCACGAGCCGCAGCGCGATGAACTCCATGGGAACGGCGGGCGCGACCTCGATCTCGCAGACGACCTGGCCGGGGTCCTGCTCCGGCGGGTTCGTGGTCTCGTCGCACACGACGCGGAAGGCGTCTTCCGGCCGGGTGCCGGCGAGCGCGCCGGTCTGAAACGCCTCCAGCAGCACCGACGTGATCGCGCGGACGAGCGACAGCCGAAGCTCCGGCGAGTTCACCTCGAACACCAGCGGCGCGGCGGCCCGGCGGATCGCCCGCACCAGCAGATGAAGCAATCGGCGATGGGCGACGTACCGGCGACGCGGGTCGCCGGACAGCGTCCGCCCGCCCCACACCACGAGACCGCGGCCGCGCAGGCAGCGCACCAGGTCGACGTTCGCTTCGAACAGCCGGACCTGCTGTGCCTCCGGGTACTCGACCTCCAGGTCGACGGCGTCCAGCAGCGTGGCGTTCGCCGGGGTGTACGCGGCGCCCCGCTCGGCGTCGAGCCTGGCGACCAACCCCGCGACGTGCCCCGAAGCCGGGACGGTCCGCAGACCGGTGCCCGCGAGTTCCGGTGCGCGAAGCGGCGGGTGGTACGCCGCCACGGCGGCGAGCAAGGCTTCGTCGCCGAGGCTCGCCAGCGCTTCCACCCATCCGGCGACCTGGTCCACTGTGGACAGATCGGGCGGCACGTCCAGCAGCACCAGCCGGTCCAGCAGTGGCGCCACGACACCCAGCAGGCCCAGCACCAGTTCCCGGTGGTCGTCGGCGCGCAGGTCTGAACCGACGTCCGGCAGCGCCACCAGTGCCGGTTCCGGCAGCTCGGCCTGCGCCGCCACCGCGGACTCGTATTCGGCCCGCCCCGGCGGGCTGTCCGTGCCGCCGGCGAGCGTCAGCTCCCACGACATCGAGATCGGCGCGCCCGGCGGGATCGGATCCGCCGCGCCCACCGATACCACCCGCACGAGACGGGACGCGGTGAGCCGGTCCGCGACCTCACGGGGAGCCATACCGGCGAAGGTCTCCGGCGGCTCCCCCGGCACGCGCACGCGCACGGAGACCGTGGGCGGGCCCGCGACGCTGCTCTTCCGGTACTGCACGGAGACCCGGCCGCCGTTCGCCCACGCGCCGGGACTCGCCGCCACCACGCGGAAACCGTCCGTCCACGGTGCACTCGCGGTCGCAGAGGGCCCGGCCACCCGCAGCACCCACGCCGTGCGGCCCTGGTTCTCGAAGAACCCGCGCAGCGCGTACGTCGTCGCCGACGCGCCGTCCGGCGGGCCGAACGTGCCCACGACGTCGTTCCAGCTCTCGACGCGGACGGGTTCGCCGACCGGGCCGCGCCGGGTACGGCCGAGGAACACGGCCACGTCCGTGCGCAGCGGCTCGTCGTCGGCGACCGCTCGCTCGAAGGTCAGGGAAACGCCGGGAAGGGTCATCGGTGCCCGCTCATGCGTCGATCAAGAGGCTCTCGACGGCCAGAACGAGCGTCTCCATGGCGATCTCGTTCTTGGTCGCGTTGAACGACGGTCCGGTGTACTTCGTCGGCCAGGCCCGGTCGAAGTTCCAGCGCATGACCTCCTGGCGGTTCTCGTCGAGCATGATGATCGAGCCCGACGTGCGCCGCACCCGGCCGTCGAGCGACTCCTTCACCCAGTTCCAGAAGCCGACGTGGCCGGTGACCCCGCGCTTCAACGTCAGCGCGCTCGGGAACTTCTTGAGCCCCACGAGCTTGCGGACCGTGATGTCCTCGCTGCCGGTGCGGTACTCGATCGGCGGCAACTCGACGTCCAGCCCGCTGACTTCGGTGAACGACCCGCTCACCGCGACGCCGTCGTCGCTGACGTTGGTCACGATGACCAGGAAGTTATACGCGGCATACGGGTCGTCCCGCGTCACTGGTGGCATTTCCTCTGCCTTTCAACTAGACGAGCTGGGGCTCGCGGGTCTTCTGCTGGATCCGGAAGATCACGAACTCCGCCGGGAACACGGGCGCCACCCCGATCACGCAGATGAGCCTGCCGTTGGCGATGTCGTCGTCGGTCATCGTGGAGCGGTCGCACCGCACGAAGAACGCCTCGTCCGCGGTGGCGCCGAAGAGCGCCCCGCTCCGCCAGACGGTGGTGAGGAAGTTCGTGACGGTCTGCCGCACCAGCGCCCACAGCGCCTCGTCGTTCGGTTCGAACACGACCCACTGCGTGCCCTCGTCGATCGATTCCTCCAGGAACAGGAAGAGGCGTCGCACGTTGATGTACTTCCACGAACTGTCCGACGACAGCGTGCGCGCGCCCCACACCCGCTGGCCCAGATTCGGGAAGAACCGCAGCGCGTTGATCCCCTTGGGGTTCAACAGGTCCTGCTGCCGTTTGACGACGTCCTGCGCGATCCCGCCGGGCGTCCGGATACCGCGGATCACCGCGTTGGCGGGCGCCTTGTGGACGCCCCGTTCGGTGTCGGTGCGGGCGTAGATCCCGGCCATGTGTCCGGACGGGGGCGCTTCGACGAACTGGTTGGTCGAAGGGTCGTTGACGACCAGCCACGGGTAGTACAGGGCGGCGTACTTGGTGTCGAACGGCTCGCGGAACGTCTGGATGCCCTCGATGTCGAGGCCGTCCTTCGGGTCGAGGACGGCGAACCGGTCCTTGAGCTGCTCGCAATGCGTGATCAGCGCCGACTCGACGGTGCCCGACCACACGCCGGGCACGGCGCAGATCGAGACCTCGTCGATGTCCTCCAGCGCGACGATCCCGGTGCGCTTGCCGCTGCCGCCGTCCGTGCCGACGAAGTCCCCGACCGTGAGTCCGCCGTACGCGTCGTCGCCGTCGTCGGCCAAGGGCAGCCAGGAACCCTTTCCGGGCGTGGGGAACTTGGCGGGATCGGTGCTGAGCCCGGCCAACGTGGTCGCGAGGACCAGCTGTGACCGGCTCGCCAAGGTGCCCACCAAGGTCCCGGGCCCGTCGCCGGTCAGGCGCAGGTTGCGGAACGTCTCGGTGACCGAACCGCCGCCGGGGTCGGCGAATCGCGTGTCCACAGTGGACTCGATCAGCTGGACCCTCGCCGTCTCGAAGAGCAGGTCCGGCGTGTTCGCGTCGAAGGTGACGACGTCGTCGGCCCCGATGGTCACGACGTGCAGCGGAGTCAGCTTGTCACCTGTGTCGAGCTGGGTGGCCGCGCCGGCGTACAGCCTGCTGGAGCCGCTGATCCGCAGTTCGCGGCCGGCGCCGGCGTTGGCCCGGCGGACCCGGCGGACGGTGAGACCGGTCTTCCACGGCGCGTGCGTGGTGCCCGCCGGGAAGGTGAGCGTCACGCGGCCGTTGGCGGGCTGGGCGACGGTGACCTTGAAACGCCGCTCGTTGATCAGGACCCACACGTCGTCCGGCAAGGGATCCGGGTCGAGCCCGGACACCTCGTTCACCTCGATCGACACGGCGTCCTTGGCGGCGTCGGCGGCGAGCGCGGTGACGAACAGCGGGCCCTCGTTCGGGTCGGGCAGGACCGGGAGCGAGGCGCTGACCGACGGCGAGATCCGGACCTGGACGCCCTTGCCCCAAGAACCGGGACTCGACGCGGAGAAGCGCAGGCTCGGCGTGGCGTCCCGGGCACCCTTCTGGACGTAGTCCCCGCGCGCCGTCTTCACCTCGGCTTGCAGACCGGTGTTGAGCGCGACCCGCCCGGTGGTGACGTCGTACGCGGTGATCTTGGCGGGGCCGATCGGGACGTTGTCGCTGCCACGGAAGACGGTGATGTCGTCCGTACCGGTGAACCCGACCAGGTGTCCGAGCTGAAGCGTGGTGGACCCGGCCGCGGCGTCCTGGGTGATCGGGCTGACCAGCCCCGAGCCGACCGTGCCGGACGCGGCCTGCGCGGTGCGGCTGAAGACCCGCTTGACGTAGAGGCGCTGGCCGCCGTTGTCGAAGAAGCCTTTGACCGCCAGCGGGAACAGCCACCAACGGCCCCCTTCGGTCGGGTTCTCGGCCCAGGCGTTCCGGATCGTCGGGGGTGGCTCGGGCAGGAAGCCGCCGAAAGTGGTCTGGAATTCGAGGAAGTTCGTGACCAGCTTCGGTTTCCCGGTGGTCGGGCCGCGCTGGGTCACCCCGACCATGCCCGCCGTGCTGGTGCTCACCCCCGCGATCGGCCGCGGCCCCGCGTCGACCTCCTCGACGTAGACGCCGGGGCTCAGGTACTCGGGCATGGCTTGGCTCCTTCTCTACTGCTCGACGATCTCGATGACGTGCCGTCGGTCGCGTCCGGAGGGCAGCCGGACGTCCAGCACCCCGGTCCGCCCCGGCCGCTCGGTGGCCTTGAGGTGGAAGATCTGCTCCGGAGGCGGTCCCGCGACCGGCTCGCCTTCCCACCGCAGGGCGAGCCGGAACGAGCCCGTCGTGTCGGTCAGGGTCCGCTCCAGCCACGGCGTCCGGTCCCTGCTCGTGAGGCCTCTCGCCTCCACCAGCGCGTTCGCCACCGGCACCCGGGTGACCTTGTCGACGACGACGCCGTACACCGTGCGGGTGCCCGGCCCGTACGGGAACGCGACACTCGGCAACAACCGGACCAGCCGCGGTTCGCTCCGGACCGCGGGCGGGGTGACGTCGTCGTACGGGTACGCGGTGAAGCCGATCCCGACCACGGCGGCGTCGAAGTTCTCCCCGTCCGCCGGGTACAGCGGCGCGAGCCCGATGCCGGAGAACCGGACGCGGAACCGCTCCGGCCTGGCGCCCGGCCCCCGTCGGCGGCCCAGCTGCGGGTACGCGATCGCGGCGCTCGGGGTCCGGATCGACGGCGTGTCCTGGACCACCCAGACGTTCTCGACCGGGTCGAAGCGGTCCAGTTCGGTGACGACGTCGGCCGACCGCATGCGCTGGGCGAACTCGTCGAACGGCACGAACCAGGCCGGGCTGAACAGGACGGAGGTCTCGACGGGGCGGAAGCGGGTCATGGCACCGGCGTCCCCGTGAGTGTCCGGCTCTGCACGAGCCGAAGCTCCGCAACGTCGAGGGAGTCGAGGTTGACGACCCGGACCTCGTAGTTGAGGGACAGCCGGTACGGCTTCTGGATCGCGTACCAGATCCACGACTTCTGATCGAGGGTCAGCGGCGTCAAGGTGAACTGCAACGCTTCCGTGGTGCCCGCCATGCTGCCCGACAGTTCCTCGCCGGTCCAGATCGCGTCGTCGTAGAAGACTTGGAGGGCTCGTCCGATCATCTGATGCTGGGTTTCCTGGCTGCCGCCCCACGGGGTGATCAGGTAGCGCAGCAGGAGCGCCATCGGCGGTTTGCGGCTCGTGGGCGCGGCCGGTGGCAGCGACCGGACCGGCGGCCGGTTGCGCGAAGTCGGGTCCTCCGCGATCTCGTACAGGAAGACCGTGAGCGTCGCCGTGGTCGGCCGGTTCTCGAGGTCGCTCAGTATCGCGGTCGGCGGATCGGTCGGGTCCAGGCCGCGCAACGCCTCGGTGAGCCGGTCCACGATGATCGTCGAAACGTCGGCGATGACACCGAAATCGCCCATGCCGGTCCTCCCCTGGCGCATCCATGACGTGCCAGGGCGCAGCATCGCAGGGGTGCCGTGGCAGGTCCGCGATCCGCGCGTCGCGCCTGCGTCACCACGGCGTCGCCTCCGCGGCTGTTGACGTGCCCGCACACGCGGCGTCTACGCGGTGGTGACGTGCCTGCGCGCATCCTGCTCCGGTGAAGCCACCCGAGGAACGTTCCGCCAGCATGGTTCTCCGAGCGTGGCTGGAAGGCGGGAAGCCCCAAGCGCTGCGGGTCCGCGTCATCTTCACCGTCGGCACGAACGACGCCAGATCGCTCGTGGTCTCGTCACCGGAAGCGGTGCACGCGGCGGTGCAGACCTGGCTGGAAGAGCTCGGAACAGGCACGATGACGTTCTCGTGACGCCCCGTTGACGCCGCGGTCCGATAATTTCCCGGTAACGTTCCGCGTTGCGGACGCGAATTGTCCCAACAGCGGGAACGATCGGATCGGCGCCGGGCAGAGGTTGGGGAACCGATGCGCACAGAAGCAGAACAGATCGTGACATTGCGCCTGCTCAAGGGTTTCGCGCTGCTCGTCGGGGACGACCGGGTGGCGCTGTCGTCCAGCGCGCAGCGATTACTCGCCTTCCTCGCGTTGCAGGATCGGCCTCAGCCGCGAACCTTCGTGGCGCGCACGCTGTGGCCGGAGGCGCCGACGACACGCGCCAACGCGAACCTGCGCTCGTCGCTCTGGCGCGCGTCGCGCACCGGGCACCACGTCATCGACGCGTCGGTCCACGAAATGGCGTTGGTGGACAACATAACCGTCGACATTCACGACGCGGTCACCCACGCGCACCGCCTCCTCGACGAGTCCTGCCGGTGCGACGACATCCTGAACCGGCAGACCCGCGACGACCTCTCAGCGGACCTTTTGCCCGAGTGGTCGGACAACGAGTGGGTGCTCATCGAGCAGGAGCAGTACCACCAACTGCGGCTGTATGCGCTGGAAGCCATGGCGAAGCGGCTCACCACCGCGGGCCGGTACGGTGAGGCCGTCGCCGCCGGACTGGCCGCCGTCCATGCCGAGCCGTTGCGGGAAAGCGCGCATCAGGCGCTCATCGACGCGCACCTCGCCGCCGGCAACCGCGCGGCGGCGCAGCACCAGTACTTGCAGTGCCGTCGAACCTTGCTGGAGGAACTGGGTCTCGAACCTTCCGAGGCCCTCCGCCACCTTCTGCCTTACATGACTTCGCGCTAGCCCGCCTGCCCCTCCCGGGAGGCTTCGGAGGTTGCGAAAGCCACTTTCGCAACGTTGAAGGTTGCGAAAGTGGCTTTCGCAACGCTGGGCGCCGCCGGAAAGCACACGACACACGTCCGGCCTCTCCGCTGTGCGTAAAGGCCCTCGGCGTGGGGTGACGCAGACGCGCACCGGACCGACGTTGTCGCGAAAGCCACTTTCGGGACACCAGACGTCCCGAAAGTGGCTTTCGCGACAACAGAAACCGGTACTCGGGCGACCGAGCCATCACGACGACACTGCCTTACCGCTCCCGAGCCCTACGAGTCCTCGAGCAGGTCCTCGATCTGGATCGGGATGTGTCGCACCCGGATACCGGTGGCGTTGTGGACGGCGTTCGCGACGGCGGCCGCCATCCCGACGGTGCCGATCTCGCCGATGCCCTTCGCGCCGACCGGGTTGTGCAGCGTGTCGGGGTACTCGACGAAATGGACGTCGACCTCGGGGATGTCCGCGTTCACCGGGATCAGGTAGCTCGCGAAGTCACCGTTGGCGAGCCGTCCGTTCGCCTCGATCTCCAGTCCCTCGTGCAGTGCGGCCGACACGCCCCAGATCATGCCTCCGATGATCTGGCTGCGCGCCGCCACCGGGTTGATGATCCGGCCCGCGTCGAACACGCCGAGCATGCGGGACACGCGGATCTCCCGCGTCCACTTGTGCACGCGGACTTCGCAGAACTGGGCACCGAACGAGCTGAACGAGTGCTTCGTCAGCTCTTCGCCGGGCGCCGACGAACCGGCCACGGAGAGCGACGGGCGGTTCAACGCCCGCAGCAGCTCGCCGAACGTCATCGTCCGGCCCTCGGCGAACACCTTGCCGTCCGCGTAGGAGACTTCCAGGCCTTCGAACGGCGCGCCCGGTGCGGACGCCAGCTTCAGCAGGTCGTCGATCGCCTTGGCGGCGGCGATCATGATGGCCGATCCCGCGCTCGCCGTCGCCGTCGAACCACCGGACATGCCCCCGGGCGGCAGCGTCGAGTCACCGAGCCGCGGCTCCACCCGGTCGGGTGAAATGTCGAGTGATTCCCCGCCCACCAAGGAAAGTACCGTCAGCAGTCCCGTCCCCGGGTCCGCCCCGCTGGTCGCGACGACGGCCGTGTCGTCGGGCAGCAGGGTGACCTCGATCGTGGCCGGGAACCGCAGCGCGGGGAACATGGCGGTGGCCGTGCCGATGCCCACGAGCCAGTCACCGTCGGTCTTCCCCTGAGGTGAACGGTCCGACCAGCCGAAGCGGGCCGCGCCGACGCGGAAGCATTCGTCGAGGTGCTTGCTCGACCATTGCAGATCGTTGCCGGGCGGCGCGTTCGAGTTGTTCCGCTGGCGCAGCTCGATCGGATCCATCTTCAGCGCCACGGCGAGCTCGTCGATCGCGCTCTCCAGCGCGAAGGACCCGGGTGCCTCCCCCGGCGCCCGCATGAACGTCGTCGGCGGGATGTTCAGCGGCACCATCTTCTGGCTGATGGCCAGGTTCCTGGTCGCGTACCACTCGCGCGAGGTGCCGTGCGACGTCGGCTCGACGAACGACCGGTCCGCCGCCGTGCTGCACCAGGAGTCGTGGCGCAGGGCGTTGAGCGTGCCGTCGTGTTCCGCGCCGAGGGCGATCTTCTGCACGGTCGCGGCGCGGCCCGCTGTCGCGGTGAAGACCTGTTCCCGGCTTAGCGCGGCCTTCACCGGCCTGTCCAGGACCCTCGCCGCAGCCGCGGCCAGGAAGGCGGGCACGGACGTGCGGCCCTTGCCGCCGAACGCCCCGCCCACGAACGGGTTCACCGCGTGCACGTCGGCCGGGCTCACGTCCAGCGCACCGGCCAGCTCCGCGGCCTGGATATCGGATCCCTGGTTGCCGCTGTGGATCGTCAGGCCGTCGGGGCCCCACGCCGCGACCGCGGAATGCGGTTCCATCGCGGCGTGGTTCTGGGTCGCGGTGGAGTACGTGGCTTCGACGACCACCGGGCTCGCGTCCAGCGCTTCCTCGATGGACTCGACCCCGGGCGCGAGCACCGAGAGCGACGCCGGCACGCCTCTCGAGGCCGGCGCCTCCTCGGCCGTCGCGAGGCCGTCTTCGAACGAAGTCAGCGCGGGCCGGGACCGATAGGTGACCTCGACCAGCATCGCCGCATCGCGCGCCTGCTCGTAGGTCTCGGCGACGACGAAGCCGATCGGCTGACCGTAGTAGGCGACTTCCTTGTCCTGCAACGGAACCCAGGTCGCGCCCAGGAACGCCGTGGCCGGTGTCTTCAGTTCCAGGGGATCGAACGGCGAATACACCCCGATCACGCCCGGAGCGCTCTTCGCCGCCGTGACCTCCATCGCCTCGATCTCGCCGTGCGCGATCGTACTGAGCACGACGTAGCCGTGAACCAAGCCGGGGAAGGTGTGGTCCGCCCCGTAATCGGCCCGGCCGGTGACCTTCAGCGGTCCGTCCACCCTGCCGGCCATCAGCGGTTCCCCTCGGTCAGTTCGAGCAGCGCGCGGACGATGGTCCGGCGCAGCAGCGACGGTTTGAATCCGTTCGCGGACAACGGGCGCGCACCCTCGGCGGCCAGTGCCGCGGCCTCTTCGAACGCCTCGACGGTCGCGGGCGCGCCGCGCAGGGCCTCCTCGACCGCGGGCAGCCGCCACGGCACGGTCGCCACGCCACCGGCCGCGACCCTGGCGTCGACGACGCGCGAGTCCTCGACGTGCAGCGCGACCGCGGCGGAGCACAGCGCGAACTCGTAGGACTGCCTGTCCCGCACCTTGACGTACGTGGAGTTCGACGCCCAGTCCAGGCGAGGGACCTCGACCTCGGCGATCAGTTCACCGGGGCGCAGGTCGTTCTCCACCTCGGGGGTGTCACCGGGCAGGCGATAGAACGAGGCCAGGTCGACGGTGCGAGTCCCGGTCGCGCTGATCAGCCGGAGCCGTGCGTCCAGAGCGACCAGGGCGACGGCCACGTCGCTGGCGTGGGTCGCGACGCACGAATCGCTCGTGCCCAGCACCGCGTGCATCCGGTTCGCGCCCGAGATCGCCGGGCAGCCACTGCCGGGAACCCGGCGGTTGCACGGCATGGCGACGTCACGGAAGTACGAGCAGCGCGTGCGCTGCATCAGGTTCCCGCCGATGCTGGCCATGTTCCGGATCTGCTGTGAGGCGCTGAGCAGCAGCGCGCGGGAGATCGCCGGGTACACGCCCGGGTGCCCGGCGATGTCGCTCATCCGCTCCAGCGCGCCGAACCGCAGCCCGTCGGCGGTGTCGATGCCGCGCAACGGCACCGCGTTGATGTCCAGCACGTGCTGCGGGGTGAGCACGTTGAGTTTCATCAGGTCGACAAGGGTTGTTCCACCCGCCAGGAACGTGCCGGGCGAGGAGACGGCGTCCTCGACGGTCTCGGGTGCGAGCAGCTCAAAGGGACGCATCGACCCGCCTCGCCTGCTCGATCGCCGCGACGATGTTCGGGTAGGCCGAGCATCGGCAGAGGTTGCCGGACATGAACTCACGGACGTCCTCGACGTCCTGCTCGACGGCCGCGACCGCCGACATGATCTGCCCGGAGGTGCAGAATCCGCACTGAAGGGCGTCCTGGTCGACGAACGCCTGCTGGACGGGATGCAGTCCGTCCTCTGTGGACAATGCTTCGACCGTGGTCACCGGCTGTTTCACGGTGGCGGCCAAGGTGAGGCAGGAGAGCACCGGCCGTCCACCGACGTGCACCGTGCAGGCGCCGCACTGTCCCCGGTCGCAGCCCTTCTTCGGACCCGTGACGGCGAGCCGCTCCCGCAGTGTGTCCAGCAGTGTCACCCCTGGATCGACACTCAGCTGTTCCGTCCTGCCATTGACTTCGAGAGAGATGTCCACTGGATCTCTTTCCGCCGATCGTGCGGGCCGAGGGCCCGACGGCGTAGGTTGTGGTGGTGGGGAGTCCGTTCGCGAAATCGAACCGGATATTCATCCGCTTCGATTTCAAGCTAGCGGAATGCAAACCGCTCCGCAATGTCGATACTCGCCCTAGAGTCACTCCAGGTCCGGTGGATTCCTCGGTTACATTCACCGGAGAGCGGGATCGGAGGACAGGAGCGGCGATGACGACGGGATCGGTGAGTCCCCGGCGGGCGGACACCCGGCGCAACCACGAGCGCATCCTCGCCACCGCGGCGAAGTCACTGGCCGGGTCGGGCGAGGTCTCGTTCAACGCCATCGCGAAGCAGGCCGAGGTCGGCGTCGGCACGGTGTACCGGCACTTCCCGACCCCGGAGGCCCTCATCCTGGCGGTCTACGAACGCGAAGTGCGCCAGCTCGTCGACATCGTGCCGATCCTGCTCGAAAAGCACTCGCCGGAGCAGGCTTTCCGGAAGTGGACGACCGACCACCTGGCGCACTACATGATGACCAAACGCGGCCTGGCCGACGCCCTGCGCGCCGTGACCAGCTCCCGCGGCGAACTGCCCGCCGGAGCCTACGAGGCGATGGTCGGCGCGGTCTTCACGCTGCTGAAAGCCAACGTCGACGCCGGAACCGTCCGCTCCGACCTGAAACCCGAGACCGTCCTGCGCGGCCTGGGCGGCCTTCTGTACTTGGATCCGAACGGCGAGTGGCGGCGCGACGTCGCGGACCTGCTCGACCTGCTGTGGCGCGGGATGGGCACCTGCCGCTCCTGAACGGACGCCTGGCAGGAATGCGACGATGACTGTCTTCCCGGCCCCTCGACCGGGAGCCTGCCCGGATCCACAGTGGTCTCATGGGCAAGACCACCGAAACAGGCGTCCTGCGGACCACGGTCCAGGTCGACGGCGAAACCATCAGCTACCTGACGGCGGGACAGGACGGCCCGGCCGTCTTGCTGCTGCACGGAACATACTGGAGCCGAGTGTGGCTTCCCGTCCTGAACGGACTCACCGAGGCGGGACTGCGGCCCATCGCGGTCGACTTTCCCGGCGTGGGGCATTCGGGCGGTGAGCTCACCGTGGAAACGGCGACCGTCCCGGCGCTCGCGGAGTGGGTGGCGCGGTTCGCGGCGACGCTGGGGCTCTCCGAGCCGATCGCCGTCGTCGGTCACGACATCGGCGGCGCCGTCGCCCAGCATCTCCTCGCCCAGGGAGACCTGGAGATCACCCGGCTGGCCCTGGTCAACTCGGTCACCTACGACTCCTGGCCGGCGCCCCACGTGGCCCGGCTCCTGGCGCGGGCGGCCACCGCCGACGAATTTCTCCTCGCCCGCCGCCGGGCCGTGACGACCGACCTCGCGGGGGCCGCCACCGAGCAGCTGGTCGCCGAGTATCTGGAACCGTGGTCCGATCCGAGGTGCCGCCGCTCCTGGCTGGCCATGGCGGGCGCGGCCGAAAGCCGCTACACCCTCGATCTCGTTCCCGCGTTGCGGCGCTCCTCGACGCCCAAGATGGCGATCTGGGGCGAAGACGACGCCTTCGAAAGAGTGGAGTACGCCGAGAAGTTCGCCTCGGAGATCCCGCGAACCACCCTCGTCCGCGTCCCGGGCGCGAGCCACATCCCGACCGAGAACTCCCCGGAGCCGATCGCCCGCGCCCTTGCCGGTTTCTTCAGCTCCGGACCGAGATAGGCGCGGGCAGGTGCAGAGCAAGCTGCCCTTCGGTGACGACGTCGAACTGGACGGTCTTGCTCGGGTCGAGCGATCGCAGGTCTTCGGCCATCCGCCCTTGTCCCAGTTGGAGGTCGACGTCACGCGGGAAGCGCGCGGTCCCGGCGGAGAGCACGTTGGTCTGGCTCAGCGTCGAGTGCCAGGCGCCGTCGATCGTGGTGTACGAGGTGAGCGCCGAAACCCGGGTCCCCGTCGGATAAGTGGACTGAGCCGGCGTGCTCGCCGAAAGCGCGATGTCGGTGTCGCCGTCATCATCGGCGACGCGTGCGGTGGTGCGGTTCGCGTCGATGTCGACGTCGAGCTCGGTGACCCACTTGGGGAAGCCGTAGCCGTCGTGGCCGCGGACCTGGGCGATTTCGGTGCTGACCGGCAAGGAGAGCACGTAGGTGTCGAGGTGGTCGTTCTTGAGCCCCGCGACGAGATCGACCAGCCCGAGCTTCCCGTGGCGTGCCGGACGGACGGCGATGCCGACCGCGGCTTCGGTGTAGAAGTCGATGTCGCACACGTCGTAGCGGAAGAACATGACCGAGACCAGTCCGAAGCCCGGCGCGACCTCCAACGGGGCCAGTTCGCGGGGCAGGCGGGCGCGGATCGACCGGGAGCGGGCGATCATCGTGAGCCGGGCCGTCGAGATCCGGTAGTAGAAGTTCGGTGTGAGCGTGGGACCGATTCGCGAGTCGACCCTGGTCTTCGGCAACCGCCGGAAGAACTCGACACCGGGGACCCGCGGGTCACGGGCGATCTCGTCGAGTTCGGTGTTCATCCGGTACCGGTCGTAGAGGCCGCCTTTCGGGACCGGGACCGTGCGTCCGCCCAGATCGACGTCGATGGTTTGCTGCCGTGTCGCTGCCATGAGTGAACTCCTGTAGCTCAGCCCACGTCGGCGAGTAGCCGCGTGGCCAGTTCCTTCGAGGATTGCGGGTTCTGTCCGGTGTAGAGGTTCCTGTCGACCACGACGTGGGGGCGCAGCGGGACCAGCCCCTTCGAGTAATCGACACCTGCGTCCTTCAGTCGGTCCTCCAGCAACCAGGGCGCTTTCTTCGCGAACCGGTTGAGCAGTTCCTCCCGATTGGACAGTCCGGTCATCCGGTATCCGGCGAAGGGTGAGGCGCCGTCGGTTCCGGTGGCCGCCAGGATCGCCGCCGGTGCGTGACACAACAGCGCGAGCGGTTTCCCGGAGGCCAACCGCTCGGCCAGCAGCGCGCCGGAAGTGGCGTCGTAGGCGAGATCCTCCATCGGGCCGTGGCCGCCCGGGTAGAACACGAGATCGAACTCGTTCGCGTCGACCGTGTCGAGCGCGACCGGATGTGCGAGCGCGCTCTCGATGCCGTCGAGGTAAGCCTTCACCTCGCGGCGTTTGCCCGGCATTCCACCGGCGACGCCGAGACTGAGCCGGTCGAGCGTCGGGGCCTCCCCACCCGGCGTCGCGACGGTGATTTCCCAGCCTGCTTCCGAAAAGATTCGGTGCGGTACGGCGACTTCTTCGGCCCAATAACCCGAAGGATGCACCGTGCCGTCGTCGAGCGTCCAGCGGTCGGCCGCCGAGATCACGAACAGAACCTTGGTCATCACTTCACCTTTCCCGTCACTTCGGGCATGACGTCCACATCGTGCTCCCTTGTGGACAGCCAGGCACGGTAGCCGCGCAACGCGCTCCGCTGCCGACGTCGCTCGGCGAGCAGCGCCCAAGCCGGGTGAGTGCCGGGCGCCGGACGGCGACCACGGGCGATCCGGCGCAACTGGTGCCGGACCTGAGCCATACTCGCGGCCGAAGCGAGTGCTTTGTCCGACCAGGTCACCGGGCGCAGGTTCCGCACGGCCTCGCCACCCTCCCGCCAGCGGTTCGGCAGATCCGGGGTGACGGCCAGCGCGGTACCCATCCCTGCCACGGCGACGCCGCCTTCGAGGACGCCTTCGGCGGTGTCGCGGCGGGTGATGCCGCCGGTCAGCATCAGCGGCAGCGGGCTCGTCTTCACCAGATCCCTTGCCAGATCGAGGAAATAGGCTTCACGGGCCTGAGTGCGCGCGTCCGCGGGACGGCCGGACATCGCCGGGCTCTCGTAGCTGCCGCCGGAAAGCTCGACCAGGTCGACACCGAGTGGTTCGAGCATCGCGATCACCTCGCGAGCGTCGTCCGCGTCGAATCCACCGCGCTGGAAATCGGCGGAGTTCAGCTTCACCGCGACGGCGAACGACGGCGAGACGGCCTCGCGCACGGCGCGCACGACGTCCAGCAGCATCCGGACCCGGTTCGGCAGCGAGCCGCCCCACTCGTCGTCACGCCGGTTGACCAGCGGCGAGAGGAACTGCGACAGCAGGTAGCCATGTGCCGCGTGGATCTCCACGCCGTCGAACCCCGCCTGTTCGGCCCGGGCGGCCGTGACCGCGAACCGCGCGACGGTGGCCTCGATCTGCTCAGGGGTCATCGCGCTGGGACGGCCGAAGCGGCTGCTGTGCCGTCCGACGTCGACGCCGACCGCGGAGGGACCCCAGACGACGCCGGGCATGTCGGCCTGCACCTGACGGCCCGGATGGTTGATCTGCATCCACATCGCCGCGCCGCCGGACCTGCCCGCCCTCGCCCACTCGGCGAACGGCTCCAAGGGGGCCGCGGCGTCGAGCACCACGCCGGCGGGGCCGGTCAGCGCCTCGGCGTGCACCATGACGTTGCCCGTGATCAGCAGCCCGGCGCCGCCCTGGCCCCCAGCGCCGGTACAACTCCAGCAGGGACTCGCCCGGCAGTTGCCCGTCACCGGCCATGTTCTCCTCCATGGCCACCTTCGCGATCCGGTTGCCCAGTTCCAGTCCGGACCGCAGCCGCAACGGCGAGAACAGCGCGCTCGTCATCCCATTTCTCCTCTCGGATCTCCCTCGCCTACAATGTGTGCAGTGCTCACATTAACCAGATGATGTGTGCACTGTAAACATCAGGGAGGGTGATCCGTGTCGCAAGCGAACGCGTCGTACCACCACGGCGACCTGCGAGACGCCTGTGTCCGCGCGGCGCGGGAGCTGCTGGAGGAAACCGGGGACGCGAGCCTGTCGCTCCGGGCGGTAGCGCGCCGCGCGGGTGTCTCGGCGACGGCGCCGTACCGGCATTTCGCGGACCGCGACGCACTTGCTTCGGCCGTCGCGGCCGAGGGCTACCGCGAACTCGCCGTCAAGCTGGCCGCTGCCCATCCGTCACCCGCGACGCCCGAAGACCTCGTCGAGATCGCCGTCGCCTATGTCTCGTTCGCCATCGAGCACCCGGCACTGTTCAAGGTGATGTTCACCGAACCCTGTGACCCCGGCGACGAAGAACGGGCCGCCGCGACCGCCGCCATCAACGGCTACCTCAAGAGCATCGTCGGCGGCGTGTTCCCGGACGCCGATCCGGACGCGCTCCCGATCGGGGTATGGGCCGTCGTCCACGGTCTCGCGTTCCTGCAACTGGACGGCAAGCTCGACGCCACCACGCCGGACGAGGCCGCCGACCGCGTCCGCGGCGCCGTCCGGGCCCTGTTGTCCGCAAGCAGGTGACTACTCGCGAGCCAGTCTCCGGGCGTACGCCAGCAACTCCTCCCCTTTCGGCCCGGAGGCATACCTGGCGGCGGCCAGTGAGGTGATCGCGGCGGCCAGCGCGTCCGGGTTGGTGGCGTTGTGGATCGCCTGCCACAACCAGGCGTGTTCCCGCCCCTCCCGCAGTTGTGATCGCCTGGCCAGGTGTTCCGCCTCAGGGCTGAGACGACGCTCCGCGAGTGCGGCGGCGACGACGGGATCTTCGGCGACACCGGCGTGCTCCGCCGCTGCCGACGCCGCCCGCCAGGCCAGCTCCCGCAACGTTTCCTCGGGTACGAAGGCCAGCCGATCGGTTTCGGCGTCCAAGGGGCCGCTCCCCGGGAACGCACGCGAACCGTCGGGGTTCCGCGCCTCGGGGTACAGCTCGGGCAGATGCGGCAAGATGCGGTAGGCGACGTCCTCCTCGGCTATCCGCTGGATGTCCTCCTGCCGCAGGCGGCAGCCGCTGTAGCGCTCGACGGCGACGAGGCCCTTCTCCAGCCTGTCGCGATAGCTGTCGAATTCGAGGTCGGCGACGGCATCGTGCACCTCAGGGTCCGAGACATCTCCCCCGTGCCCGAGTTCGAACGAGGTGAGAACATTCCCGTTGTCGGCGAAGGAAAGCCGGGTCAGCGCGTTGATGTTCCAGAACAAGCTCGCCGTCCGGCCCGCCTGGGACACCGACTCCAGGACCCTCGGGTACGAACCCTGATAGCCGTTGAACTCGACGGCCAGGACACCGCCCTCGACGGCCACCACGGAAACCCAGGGGTCGAGGTCGAACTCTTGCGAGAGTTCCTCGGCGGACTCCGGCTCGGCCGGGTCCGCCCCGAAGCCGCGGAGCACGTCTTCGAGCGATTCCCCGCTGACCATGGTGACCGTCGCGGCCTCTCCCAGCAGGCTTTCGTTGATCCACCGGTGGGCGGCTTCCGGTGGCGGCTCGATGTCGGGCACGGGTTCGCCACGGACCACGTAACCGAGCCGATCGCTGCGCTTGTGCACGATGTCCGGGCCCGGAGGTGCCTGCCACAGCAGGATTTCGTAGCGCTCACGCTCCTCGCCGTCCCTGCCGATCGCGTGCACCCGGACCCGGTAGTCGCCCGGCCATGGCGGCGTTCTCGAGTGGTGCGAGTCGCCCTCGCCGAAAGCGGCGTCGCCTCGCTCGGCTCGCCAGGAGAGTTCGACGACCTCGTCCCACCAGTCGACGTTCAGCTCGTCCGGTGGCCCCTCGAGGATCCGCAGCGAGACCCCCATGTGCCCTTCATCGAGACCGGTCCGTACGGCGATCCCGCCCGCGACCGCGACGGCGAGGCCGTTTCCGCTGAAGTCGGCCTCGCCGACGACGGAACGCTCGGCCAGGGTGAAGCGATGCTCGCGTACCTCCGCCGCACACGACGCCCAAACCGGCAGCACGTACTCGGCCCGGCGTTTCTCCAGCAGCGCCGCCGCATACGCGGGCGGCATCGGAATTTCGCTCAACAGAGCCGCAACCGCACCCAAGGCGACACCGACGACCGCCGCAGAGGTCCCCGCGACCAGCGGAGCTTCCACTCGCCGCAGAACCGGTAGCGCGACCGCGACGGCCAAGGCGAGATGCGCCGCCCCGTGCGCCGCCGCCAGTTCTTCTTCGCCGGTGAGTTCCGGGGCGGCCGTCAGCAACGGCGCCACGGCGGCATTTTCGGCCAGTTCCGCGACCAGTGTCACGACCAGGTCCGAGATCCCCGGACGCAGCTGGTCGAGCAAGCGCACCGCGAGGTCGGTCGCGGCGCTCGGCCCACCCACCATTCCGAAGCCGAAGCTCGACGGCGTCGCGTCCGGCCCCGGAATCGCCGCCTCGACTTCATCAGGAACGGCGACCGGCAACTCGTCCAAGGTCAGTTCGAGCGCACCGAGCAAACGTTCGGACACGGGGACGCCGAGCGAACTCAGCCGGCTCGCCATCGACAATTCGCCGGGGTCCGCCCTCAGACGACCCGCGACGACGCCGAACATACCCGGCTTCGCTTCCGGCGCGCCGAGCCTGCCGAGCGCCGCCGCCGGATCACGTGGAATCCGCTCGCGCAGCAACGGAATCAGTTCCGTGACCACCGGCACGAGCGCGTCCGCAAGCCCCGCCGGTACCTCTGTCTGTCTTTCCATGCCAGCCCTCCCAGTTCGGCAACGCGGGCACGGTAGCGGGGGCCACCGACAGAACAACGAGTTCGCCGTCTGATCACGCGTGTTCGCCGTCCAATCACATGAGTTCCGCCTCCAATCACGCGAGTTACGCCTTCGGACCGGCCACGACGGCCCTAGCCGAGGTCGGCCGTGGATGCGACGACGACGGCGTAGAGATCCCCGATCGTGGCGAGGGCGGCGCGATGCTGGTCCGCGGCGGTCACCGGTCCGGCGACGGACGGGAGCGCGCGCGTCGCACAGGCGGCGGCCACCACGGTCGGGGCGTTTCCGCGCAGGAACGCGCCTTCCGCGGTGAAGGTGACGCACATGTGGGTCATGAATCCGGCCACGACGACGTTCTGGTGTCCGGCGGCGTCGACCAGGTCCCCCAACTCGGTGCCGACGAACGAGTTCGGCGCGGTCTTCACCACGACCTGCTCGCCCGGGGCCGGGGCGACGCGTTCGTGGATCTGGCCGATCTCCTCCTCGAGGTCGTACGGACTGCCCTCGCCGCCGTCGTGCTTGACGTGGATGACCGTCGCGCCCTCGGCCCGCGCGCGTGCCAGCAAGGTGGCGGCCTCGTCGAGCGCCGCTTCCCAGCCGTCGAGTTCCATCACGCCGCGGGTGTAGGTGTTCTGGTAGTCGACGAGGATCACCGTCGCGTCCGAGAGCGCCGCCGGTGTCGTCGGCAAGGTGCTGATTTCGCGGAGAGTGGTGCTGGTCATCGTGTTTCCTTCGCTTTCGGTGGGTACGGCTACCATGATCCCTGACCCGATCCGATATCGAGATACGGATTCGGGTCAGCCATGGTCGAGATCGGCCGACATCCGCGAGAAGAGAGACCCGATGAGCGCTCCACACGTGGCCGTCCTGGCGTTCGAGGGGATCAGCCCGTTCCATCTCGCCGTGCCGTCGCTGGTGTGGGGGCCGGAATCACCGGCGGGAGACATGGAACCGTGGCCGATCACGGTCGCCGCCTTGGAACCGGGCAGTCTCACCACGAGCGCCGGCTACGCCATCGACGTCCCCGCAGGCCTCGGCGCGCTCGCGGAGGCCGACATCGTGGTCGTGCCATGGTGGTCCGACCCGGAGACTCCGACGCCCTCCCCCGTGTCCGCCGCCCTGCGCACCGCGCATGAA
The DNA here is from genome assembly GCF_001995215.1 of Amycolatopsis azurea DSM 43854. Taxonomy (GTDB): domain Bacteria; phylum Actinomycetota; class Actinomycetes; order Mycobacteriales; family Pseudonocardiaceae; genus Amycolatopsis; species Amycolatopsis azurea. Next base: position 142,742 of record NZ_MUXN01000024.1, on the reverse strand, counting down.
CGGGGAGCGCTCGTCGTCGGGCTCTGCTTGGGAGTCTTCGCCCTCGCCGACGCCGGCATCCTCGACGGGCGCGCCGCGACCACCCACTGGAAATGGGTCGAAACGTTCCGGAGGCGCTTTCCCTCCGTCGAACTGTGTCCCGAAGAGCTGTACGTGGACGAAGGCGACGTCGTGACCGGTGCGGGCGCGACCGCCGGTATCGACACCTGCCTTCACCTGCTCGCCCGCACGGCCGGCCAGGTCGTCGCCAACCGCGTCGCCCGCCGGATCGTCGCGGCGCCGCACCGCCCCGGCGGCCAAGCCCAGTTCATCGAACTGCCGGTCCCCGCCCCGGACGAGGATCCCCTCACCCAGGTGATGAACTGGGCGCAGTCCCGGCTGGAGACACCGCACAGCATCGACGGGCTCGCCGCGCGAGCACATATGAGCCGGAGCACCTTCACTCGCGCCTTCCGCGCCAGGACCGGGACCACCGTTCACCACTGGCTTGTCGCACAGCGCCTTTCACTGGCTCGACACCTGCTCGAAACGACCGCGCTCGGTGTCGACGCCGTCGCCGCCCAGTCGGGTTTCGGCACTCCGGCCCGGCTGCGCGAGCACTTCACCGCCGCGTTGGGCACCACTCCGACCCGCTACCGGGTCGAGTTCGCCGGGCCGGCTGAATTGACCGGCACACCCAGGAAATCCTTTTCCGCTTCATCCGCGAAAACGAGAACGACGACGTGTCCTGCACTTGATTTTCACGTGAGTGAATAACTCACCCCCGAGGGTGAGCTCTATCGAGTGCATTGCCCGGCGGGACTGGATCGAGCGACCCGCTCCGGGGCAAGATGACCGGGCACGACGTACCGTCACGATGGAGGACCATGTGGAGCTGTGCGGAACCCCCATCTTCGACTCGCTGGTCGAGGAAACGAGGAGGGCAGCCTCTCGGGGCGGCGACGGCAATTCCGAATTGACCGGGAAGCATGCCGATACCGGTCAGGAAATCGAAGACGATCGCACGTCCCGATAGCCCGCATGGTCGTTCATGACGTTTCCGGCGAATTCGCTTCATCGGGAACACCGGCGGAATTCTGCAGATCGTCGAGCAATTCCATCTGGCCGGTGATGACACTGGTGAGAATTCCCCGCGCGACCGCGAGCAGTTCCGCGACCGACGGACTGGTCAAGGAATAGGACACGGTCGTACCGTCCTTGCGGGGCACCACCAGCTTGGCCCGGCGCAGCACCGCGAGCTGCTGGGACAGGTTGGCGGGCTCGATGCCCAGGTCGGCGAGCAGTTCCGAGACGTGGTGGTCCCGCTCGCTGAGGAGCTCGAGCACACGGATCCGGACGGGATGCCCCAGCGTCTTGAAGAATTCCGCCTTCACTTGATACAGGGGTCTGCTCATCGATATCCGTCCGCCGCACAGGGAGGGATCGGTCCGGCCGTCCGCATGACGACAATCGTGCCCGACCTCGCCGCTCACGAAACAGCACCCCGCGCGGAACGACCGCGACCGCACCCGATCAGGTCATAGCCTGCGTTTTCTTCAACCCCAGCACACACCGGTAAATTGCATAATTATGCAAGTCTGCACACTCAGAGAAGGTGAGTACACCTGTGAGCCACGGCATGCGGGAGCCCGCGAGCCCCTCGTCGACCTCCCGGTCCGCCACGAGGAGCGCACGGTGACGACACGCCGCCCGGTCCCCGCCACCACCCGGGCCCATCTGGTGCTCGCCGCGCGCGCCGCGGAACTGGCCGATCTCGCCGTGAACGCCGCCCGGGCGGACACGGCAGCCGATCAGGACACGCGTGCCGCACCGGACCACTCAGGCCTGATCGGGATGGCGCAGCAGATCCTCGACGCGGCCGTGGTCGCCGCGAGGCTCGACGGAAAGACCTGGCAGGAGATCGCGCGCTCGCTCGACGGCGCGACACCGCAATCGGCGCGCACCCGGTACTGGCCGGCGGTCGTGCGATTCCGGGCGGATCCCGTCCCCTCGCAGAACGCCCGCCTCGACGGTGTGCCGGGACATTCGGCCCAGACGTCCTTCCGCCTGCGCCGCTTGCCGGTCCCGGAACGGCAACCCGAAGCTCCTGTGGAGTCCGGCGCGGGAGCGGCTCCCCCGCAGGCCACGCGCCTGGCCCTCGTCACGATCCCCGCCGGGCAGGACGAAACCGGGACCGAACCGGCGGCTGCGGACACGCGGCTGAAGATCGCGGAAAGGCTGGTCGCCGCCTACGAGCGGATCGCGACCAACGACAGGCAGCCGCCCCAGTGGATCCTCGACGGCTTGGCCCACGCCCGCCGCACCGCCGCGGAACTCCGCGCCGACGCCGCGGGCACAGCTGCCGAGTGATCTCGGCGAACCGAAGCTACGCCGAGGTCGCGAGTCCGGCTTCGCGGTCGAGGTCGTTCTCGTCCTCGGTCCGCTTCCGCAACACCATCTTCGCGACCAGATCGAAGATCGGCGTCGCTTCCTGCGGGAAGGTCACGCTCTGCTGATTCGCACTGTCGGCGATCATGAACTGCTGCTCCTCAAGAGTGACGGTTACTGCGACCGTTCACTCTAACGGCCGCGCGACGGTGACGGGGCGTATTCGGTGTTTTCGACCGGATTTCCCGCCGTCGCGGTGCTCACAGGTACTGGCTGAGGTCGTGGCCCTTCGGGTTCTTGACCCACTCGGTGCCGTCGGGCTTGGTGAACTTGCCGCTGATGGTGTCGAACTTGGTGCCCAGCGGAGGCAGGTCCGGCAACGGGACGTCCATCTTGCTGTCCATCAGCCGTTTGGCGATGTCCGGGGTGATCCCGGTGTACTGGGTGTTGATCTCGACATGGTCGCGGATGCCGCGTTCGAAGTCGTTGTTCGAGTGGGGGAACTTCACCTCGTCGCTGGGCTTGACCTTGAAGTCGATGCCGATGTCGGAGGCGTCCCGGTTCCCGAGGGCGGTCTTCAGGTCGACGTAGGTGTGCAGGCTCGATTCGAGCTTCTTGTAGTTCATGTTCGCGGTGTGGGTCAGCGGGATCATGTTGTCGGAGGTGCCCGGCCCGCCCATGTCGCCGTTCTCGAGGTGCCCGCGGATCCACTTCTCGTCGGCCCGCAGGTACTCGTTCCCGTCCGCGTCGGGCTTGTTCCTCTTGGTGTTCTCCAGGGTCTCCACGAGCTCGTCGCTCAGCTTGTTCTCCCCGTACACCGACCCGTCCGTGTCCACCTTGTTGTGGATGACGGAGTTCTTGTTCAAGTCGTCGACATCCGTGACCTGCTTGGGGTCCGGCTGGTTGATGAAGTCCTTCCCGCGCGTGGAGTTCTTGTCGTAGGTGGCCTTGACCTCTTCGGTGGTCCCCGCCTGGTTCTTGGTGCGGCCACCGCGGTTGGCGTTGTCGTTCTCGGTCCGCGGACGTTTCGCGCTGCCGCCGGTGTTGCCCGCGTTGTGCCCGGTCCCGGACGTGCCGGGGCCGTCGACGAACTTGCGTTTCTTGGGGCACCAGACCAGGCCGAGCGGATCCGAGCCCGAGGTCGGGTCGAGCGGATAGCCCGCCGGATCGGGTCCGGCGGGGAGACCGAGCGGATCCTGGCTGAGGTACCGCGCGGTGGCCGGGTCGAAGTAACGGTGCAGGTTGTAGTGCAGCCCGCTTTCCGCGTCGAGGTACTGGCCGGGGAACCGCAGCGGTGTGCCGGGGAACGGGGACCCGGGCAACGGCAGGCCCCACAGGGTCCAGCGGCCGGTCCAGTTCGGCACGCCCGCCGGGTCGAGCAGATCGGTCGGAGTGCCGATGGAGTCGGTCACGAAAGCCTGGAACCGCAAGGTTCCGGCACCTTGGTCGGTCTGGGTGACCGGTTCCTCGGTGTCCGGCCGCCGCTCCCAGGTGGTGACGGTGACGCCCGCCGGTCCGGTGTGCGCCTGCTCGATCAGTGCGTTGCCGTCCCAGACGAAGCGCACCTGTTCGAGGACCTGGCCGTCCCGGCCGATGAGTTCCTTCGCCGTGCGACGCCCGAGCGGGTCGTAGCGGTACCGCCAGCGGCGACCGTCCGGAGTGGTGAGACCGGTCAGCCGGTTGCGGGAATCCCAGTCGTACCGCCAGATCCGGTCGCCTTCGTGCCGGGCGGTGCGGCGACCGGTCACGTCGTGTTCGTAGCGGGCCGCCCCGGCGCCGGTGATCGTGTTGCGGTCATAGGTGCGCGGCCCGGCTTCGGGATGGGCGACGTTCGTGGCCCACTGCACGACCTTCCCGGCCTGGTCGTAGGCGATGTCCTCGCGGACGCTGTCGACCAGGTGGGTGGTGATCCGGCCGGCCGCGTCGCGTCCGAAGGACTCGCCTCCCATGGCGTCACGGATCGCGGTCAGGTCGCCGTCCGCCGACCGGGCGAACTCCCGGTGCCGCAGCACGGTGCCGGTCGCGTCGGTCAGGGTCTGGCCGACGATCCGGTCGTCGGCGTCGAACTGCTGGCCCAGCCGGGCACCTCCGTCGACGCGCCGGTCGATCGGACGGCCTTCGGTGTCGTAGGCGTATTCGACGAGGTGATCGGCGGTCGACAGCGCGCTCGGCCGTTCCTCCTTGTCGAAGGACCACACGCTGGTCGCGCCCGACGGGGTACGCCGGCTGATGGCGCCCTGCTCCGAGTCGTACTCGAAGACGACTTCCAGCCCGTCGGTGACGGTGCGCACCGTCCGGCCGTTCTCGTCCCGTTCGAACTCCACGACGGACTCACCGTCGTCGGCGCGGACCAGTTCACCGACCACGTCGTAGGCGTACGTCGTTTCCGAGTCTCCGGTACGGATCCGGACCAGGTTGCCGATCAGGTCGTAGTCGTACTCCGTGGCTCGCCCGGCAGGGTCGACCGAACGGACGAGCTGGCCCGCGACGTCGTAGGCGTACGTGGTCGCCCGGCCGTCGAAGTCGGTCTGCCGGACGAGGCGGCCCACCGGATCGTATTCATAGGTCCAGGTCAGCCCGGCGGGGTTGGTCACCGTGGCCGGTCGCAGTTCGGTGTCGTAGGCGTAGTGGGTGCGTCCGCCCGCCGAATCGACCTCCGCGGTCAGCATGTCGAACGGGCCGTACTCGCGCCGGGTCGTGCGGCCCGTCGGATCGACGTGCTCGATCTCGTTGCCTTCGCTGTCGTAGCGCCAGCTCTGGCGCTCGCTCAGCGAGCCGACCCGCCAGGCCCGAAGCCCTTCCACGGTCCAGCCGATCCGGGCCCGTCCCCTGCCGTGCGGCACCGAACGCGGCCTGCCGAACAGGTCGTGGTCCTCGGTACCTGCGTCGTCGGAGTCCGGGCCGGTGTCGATGGTGATCGAGCGGGAGACGCCGACCGGATCTTCCCGCGGATCCGGCCCCAGACCGTCCGGGTACGCCCGGTAACGGGTGTGGTCGCCTTCGTCGGCGATGAGTCCGTCGACCGCGCCGTTCTCGGACCGGTTCACCAGCACCAGACTGCCGTCGGGCCGGGTGACCTTCGAGATCTCGCCCTCGGCGTTGTAGTCGAACCGTGTGACGCGGCCGAGCGGGTCGGTCTTCGACAGCATCTTGCCCCGGTCGTCCCAGGTGAAGACCGTGGACGCGCCGAGCGGATCCGTCTCGCGCACCACGTGATGCGCGGCGTCGAGCTCGAAAACCGTGACGTGGCCAAGGGAATTGGTGTAGCGGGTCCGCCTGGGCTCGTATTCGAAGGTGCAGTCCAGGAAACCGCGGTCGCCGACGGTGCGCACACAGCGCCCGGCCGCGTCGTAGATGTAGCGGTACCAGATCCCGTTGCGGTCCTGCCATTCCGCCAGGCGACCGTGCTGGTCGTAGTCGAACCGCAGGGCCCGGCCGGAGGAGTTGATCACCTCGACGAGGTTTCCGGCGTCGTCGTAGCCGTAGCGCATGACGACCACGTTCTGGCCCTGCGACGGATCGGTCATCCGCAGCGCGTGGATCCGGCCGCGGGCGCGGTCGATCTCCAGCACTCGTCCGTCGGAATGCCGCCAGCGCACGCCCGCGCCGTCGCCGTCGTGGTCCACCTCGATCCGCGGGCCGTCCTCGCCGAGCTCGAACGCCGTCAGCGGCAGCACTCCCGCCGGGGCATGGGGCACCTGAGCGAAGCACAGCGTGATCCCGGAATCCCAGGTCAGCAGGCGGTAGACGCCGTCCTCGTCCACCATCAGCGCGCGCGAGGGCCCGGCGAGCGACTCCATCGGCAGCCCCGGCTGCGGCCGCGGGAACATCAGGACCGTGCCGTCGTCGGAGAAGAAATGGACGTGCTCGGCCGTGAACTCCAGCCGCAGATCGGCGGTCGACGCCCAGGACGGGCCGAAGCCGGTGCCCTCCCGGTAGCTCGACATGTGCGTGCGGCGGATCCGGATGGGCAAAGGGCCTGCCAGCGACAGGTCGTCCTGCACCATCACGACCTCGCCGGTGGCGATGTCGATCGGGTCGCCGCAGAGGTTCAGGTCGTCGGGCGCGGCGGACTTGTTCGGCGGGTTCTCGCCGCGACCGGGAGGCGGGCTCTTGGTTCCCCCGCCGGAACCACCGCCGGACCCCGAAGGAGTGACGTGATCGCCGTTGGGATTGGTGTTGCCGGATTTGTCCCCGCCGCCGGAACCGCCCTTGTCCCCACCGGTGTTGCCCTTGTCACCGGACGGGCCGTGATCACCCGAAGGGTTGGTGTGGTCCCCCGACGGACTGGTGTTTTCGTCCTTCGGGTTAGGTTTGGGCTTCGAATCGGGCGATTTGGTCTTGATGTCCTTGGGCTTGCCGGACGGCTTGACCGTCCCGCCCTTCAGGTTCTTCAACGCCTTCGCGGCGTCGTCGAACAGATCGCCCGCCTTCTTCAGCAGCGGGGCCAGCGCCTTGAGCGCCTTCACCAGCCTTGTGGTGAGCTGGGTGATCTTCGACGCGGTCTTGGCCACGGCGGCGACGACCTGCGGCACCACCCAGGCCAGCCCGATCCCGAGGGTGAACACCACCTGCAACGCCCACGAGATCAGGTGCCCGATGAGTTCGGCGATGATGTCCCGGACCAGCATCCGGACGGCGCCGACGACCTCCCCCGCCGTCTTCACGCCGCTTCCGGCGCCCTCGCTGCCCTTCTGCGCGCTCTCGATCAGCGTCGCCGTGTCCTTCGCCCGCGTCCGGTACGTGTCTGCCGCTTCGCCTGTCCAGCTGGCGAGGTCCTTGTCGACCAGATTGACCAGCTCGACCGAGACTTCCCCGAGCTCCTTGGCGATGTTGTTCCAGGTCTCCGCCTGCGCCGCGATCTCGTCCGCGTTGCCGGTGAGAGCGTTGAGGGCCTCTTTCAACGGGCCGACGTGCTCGATCAACCAGCCGACACCGGCCGCGAAGACCGCGCCGAACGGGTCCATGACCGCGGTCAGCGCGTCCAGGGCGGTCCCCACGGCGCCCATCGCGACGGATGCCCAGTCGCCGCTCTCGATCGCCGACTTCAGGTCGAGCGCGCCCTCCAGCAACGGGACGCCCGACACCGCGGTCGTCGAGTCCTTCACCGGTGCGACGAGGGGGTTGCTCATGACTTGATTCAAGCATGGAGCGATGGCCGGACGGCGTCACACCGCCCGGCCATCGGATGACACAGCTCAGCGGGCTGTCACCAGATGCGCACCTCGTACACCCGGACGGTGCCGGAGAAGCCCACACCCTGCCAGTAGCCGAGGGTCGACGTCTCGTACCGGCCGTTGCGTTCGTAGTTGACGGTCACCTTGTTGTTGCCCGAGAAGACGTTGTAGACACCGCCGATGTTCGTGCCGGTGACGCCGGCGTTCGCGAAGCACTTGTTGGTGCCCATCCCATTGCCGAACGAGATGTCCAGCTTCACGAAGTCGTCCCTGTTGCCGCAGGCGACCTCACCGATGGCGAAGGCGGGGCTCGCCGGAACCGCGACGAGCAGACCGAGGGCGGCCGCGCCGACGACCGAAAGCCTCTTGAGACTCTTTCGCATGGTGGCTGGATTTCCTTCCTCGCAAGGATGATCGCCCGTTCACTCACCGGGCACGAGGGAGCGTATCCACGCCGCGACGACGGAGACCGAAAAGTCCGCGACAGTGCCTGTTGTGCGCCCCGACACTGACCGAAAAGGCAGGAAAGTGCCGAGGGTCACTCGGACGGTGGACTCAGGAATCCTTTGTGGACAGCAGGCCGGGCCCGGCCTGCGCCGAGGGATTCTCCTGCTCGCGACGGGTGAGCACCAAGGGGGCGTCCTCGGTGACGGCCACCGTGTGCTCGGTGTGGGCCGTGCGTGAGCCGTCTGCCGAGCGGATGGTCCAGCCGTCGGGATCGAAGACGATCCGATCCGTCGTTCGGGCGAACCAGGGTTCGAGCGCGAGAGTGAGTCCCGGCTCGAGCTTCAGGCCGCGGCCCGCTTTGCCCTTGTTGGGAACGTGGAGTTCCTCGTGCATGGTGCGGCCGATGCCGTGGCCGCCGAATTCGGTGTTGACCGGGTAGCCGTACTCACGGGCGACCGCCCCGATGGCGGCCGAGATGTCGCCCAGCCGGTTGCCGGGGCGGGCCGCGTCGATCGCCGCCTCCAGCGCCTCCTCGGTGGCGCGGACGATCCGCAGGTCTTCTTCCGCGGCCGTCCCGACGATGACGGTGCGCGCCGAGTCGGCCGCCCAGCCGTCGATCTTCACCGCGATGTCCGCCTTGAGCACGTCACCGTCGCGGAGCGTGTAGTCGTGAGGCAGGCCGTGCAGGACGGCGTCGTTGACCGCCAGGCAGATGACGTTGCGGAACGGCCCCTTGCCGAAGGACGGCGCGTAGTCCCAGTAACACGACTCCGCACCGCGTCGTTCGATCATGCCGCGCACGTGGTGTTCCAGGTCCATGAGGTTGACGCCCACGTCGGCGAGCTTGCCGACCTCGGTGAGCACCTCGGCCACGAAACGCCCGGTCACGTGCATGCGCTCGATCTCGGCGGGCGTCTTCAGTTCGATCACGAAAACCTCGCGTCCAGGTTGGTATTATTATACCGGCACCGTAGCACGGCACGGTATAATAATACCAACCTGTGTAACCAGCGGCCTCGCGTGAAGGCGCCGGACCCAGCTTGGTCGGGGTGGTCGTGAGTGTTAAGTGTCGTTAGAACGACCCAAAACACTCACGACCCACTTGCCCCAAGCGCCTCCGCGCTCGGTCCCTCTACCTGGCCGTCTCCGCTCCCGGTACCCCTACCGGTCCGAGACGCAGTGCTCGACGGCGTCGAGCACGATCGTGCAGGCCAGCTCCATCTCCTCCTCGGTCACGGTGAGCGGGGGCATCAGGCGGATCACGCCGTCGTCGCGACCGCCGAGTTCGATGATCAGCCCTTGCCTCAGCGCGTACGCCTGGACGGCGCGGGCGTACCCGCTCGCCGGGCGGCCGTCGCGGGGATCGGCCAGCTCGATCCCCCACATCAGCCCGAGACCGCGGACCTCACGGACCCAGGGATGACCTCGCAGCACCCCGAGCCGTCTTTCGAGTTGCCGCCCGCGGTCCCGGACGTTGCCGAGCACGTCGTCGCGCCGGACGATGTGGACGGCCGCGGTCCCCGCCGCGAACGCGGCCTGGTTGCCCCGGAACGTGCCCGAGTGGGCACCGGGCGCCCAGCCGTCCAGCCGTTCGTCGTAGAAGATCACCGCCACCGGCAACCCCATCCCGCTCAACGCCTTCGAGGCGATGATCACGTCCGGCTCGATGTCGTACTGCTCGAACGCGAACCAGGTCCCGGTGCGGCCACAGCCGGTCTGCACCTCGTCGACGATGAGCGGGATGTCCAGCTCCGCGGTCAACGCGCGGACCCGCCGCACGAAATCGCGGTCCGCCGGGATGAGCCCGCCCTCGCCCTGCACCATCTCCAGGATCACGGCCGCGGGAAGGGGAATGCCGCCGTTGGGATCGCGCAACGACCGCTCCAGCAAGCCCACGCAGTTGGTCTCACAGGTGTCCCGTGAGAGCCCCAACGGACAGCGGGAGCAATAGGAGTACGGGAAGAAGTGCACCCCGGGCACCCCGTTGGCGATCGGCTGTTTCTGGGCGACGAGCCCGGTCAACGCCATCGCCGCGTGGCTCGACCCGTGGAACCCGCCCTGGAAGGTGACCAGGTCGCCGCGTCCGGTCGCGGTCTTGCAGAGCTTGATCGCGGCGTCCACGGCGTTGGCCCCGCCCGGACCGCAGAAGTGCATCTTCATCCGCGAGCGCATGTCCGGTGGCAGCATGGACAGCTGGGCGTCGACGAACTCGCGTTTGGCAGGCGTCGGGAAGTCCAGGCCGTGGGTGAGCACGTGCAGCTGGTCGGTGGCCGCCTGCACCAGCTCGGGATGGTTGTGCCCGAGCGACAGCACACCCGCGCCGGCGAGGAAGTCGATGAAGACGTTCCCGTCCATGTCCCGGATGTAGCTGCCCTCCCCGCCCGCGATCGCGATCGGCAGGTTGCGCGGGTAGGCCCGTGCGCTGGACTCCCACTGTCGCTGGTGTTCGAGGAACTCGGCCGAGCGCGGACCGGGCAGGTCGCCGTGGACCCGGGGCGCCGGTCTCGCGGTGTGGGTGTGGGTCATGGCAGCCTCCTAGCCGCGGTGATGACGTCCGTCGTGTCGAGCTCGACCGCCGGATTGGCCTGCCAGCGGGTTCGCGCCGGGGCCGCCGTGCCTTTCATCAGGAACGCGTCGGCCTCGACGATCGCCCCCTCCGCCATCGTCACTCCATAGTGGACGAAGCCACCGGTGCCGATCGTGCAGGCCGGGCCGATGTCGATGTGGTCGGATTTGAACGTGCCGTCCTCGAGCGAATGGGCTTGCAGGACGGTGTGCAGGTTGAGCGTGCAGTCGTCGCCGATGCTCACCAAGGACCGTTCCGGGATCGCACATCCGTCGTCGAAGACGCGGCGTCCCATCCGGACGCCGAGGCGGCGGTAAAGGAACGACTTGAACGGTGTCCCGTTGAACAACGCGAGGAAACGGGCCGGGCTGAGCTTCCAGTATCGCTCGTGCCGCCAGAACACCGGATCGTAGATCGAGCAGAACCGCGGTCGCAGCGCCCGGAAGCCCTGCACGGCGAGTTCGGCCAGGATGAAGAACGAAACCGTGAACAGCAGCGAGGCCACGATGCCGCCACCGACGGCGAGGGCACCGAACCGGTCGTGCGCGATACTGGCCGCCGCCCCGATGAGGGTGACACCGAACAGGTGGAGCCAGTGCACCAGCAGGTAGACGCCGATGGTGCCGATGTTGTGCCGGTTCTTCGCCCGCAGGCTCCGGCGCAGGCCCTCGCCCGTGCTGAGGTGCTCGAACCCGCTGTCGCGCCGGACGTTCCTCGGGATTTCGAACGCCGGTGACCCCAGAAGGCCGACGTTCTCCCGGACCGGCCCGTCCAGCGGGACCAGGACCTTGGTGGCCAAGAGGACGTTGCGCCCGACTCGCGCCTCCGGTGGGTAGGCGATCTCGTTGCCCAGGAAAGCCTCGGGCGCGATCGCGGTCCGGCGCAGCCTGAACGACGACGCGGAGAAGTCCGCGTTGAGCATCGACAGGCCGTCCGAGACCATCGTCCCGGTGCCGACGGTGCTGAGGAACGGTGTCTCGTGCTTGACCTCGACCCCGAAGTTGGAACCGGTCTGGCGGATCTTCGACAGGTCGTACCCCAGTGCGCGCAGGAAGTACACGATGTAGCTGCTGTCGCCGAACAGGTAGGTGTACGCGCGCAGGTTCGTCAGTCTCGCGATCAGCCGTTGGATCCCGAAATGCGCGCCGTACAGCGGATAGATCTTGCCCGGCCGGATGAACAGGTTGAGCAGTCGCGGGAACGTCACGACGAACGCCAGCCCGGCGAGCGTGCCACCGAAGTACAACAGTGCCGAACCGGCGATCTGGTCACGGTAGAAGGTCCAGCTGGTGAAGTCCGACGTCGCCGTGAACAGGCGGTCGACGACCAGTTCCGTACCACCCAGTGTCGCCGGAAGCGTCACCAGCAGCATGAGCAGCAGGCTGGACACGCAGAAGGCGAACGGCCGGAACCGGCTGCGCGCCACCGTTCCCAACGCCCGGTAATCCACTGTGGACAGCCGAGCGGGCGAGCCGTGCCAGGACTCACCGTCGGGCACGGTCTGCCCGGTGTTCAACGACGACGAGTGACCGAGTTGCGCGTCGTCGCCGATCGCGGTGTCGATGTCGAGCACGGTCATCTCACCGACGAACGCGTGGTCGCCCAAGGTGACCCTGCCGGTCTGGATCCAGCCTGCCCTGGCGCGATAGCAGGAGAAGAAGACGTCCTTCCGGACGACGGCTCCGGCTCCGACGCGGAGCAGATCCGTGCAGACCGGTGGATTCCTGGACAGGATCAAGGCGCCCTTGCCGATGTCCGCGCCGAGCGCCCGCAGGTACCAGGTGTACAGCGGGGTTCCGGTGAACAGCATCAGCGGGCTGAACCTGACCAGTGTCTTGACCGTCCAGAAGCGCAGATAGCCGAGGCTCCACAGTGGGATCTCCCCGGGTTTCCACCGTCCGACGATCGTCCACTTCGCCACGATCGGTACCACCGACAGAACGGCGAACGCGACGAGTCCGAAGCCGACCGCGCGCAGGTAGATGTCGACGAGTCCGGTCGTGGCGGTGATCCACGCGAAACCCTTGTCCAGGATCCAGCCCGAACCCGCGGCGTAGGCGAGGAAGACGACGAGCTGGAACAGTCCACAGAGGACGTAGGCGCCGGTGGACGCCCGGCGCGGTTCCTCGGCGAGGGCGACCGCGCCCCTGGGTGAGGCTGGAGCCAGTTCGGCCAGACCGCGGACGGTCGGATTGAGATACACGTCTTTCGCCGACAACGAGGCGACTTCGCCGCGTTCCCGTACCTGAGCACAGAACTTGGCCAGCAGCAGCGAGTCCGCGCCGTAGTCGTCGAAGAAGTGCCCCGTCGCCGAGATCCGCTCGATGCCGAGGACACGTCCGAAAGTCTCCGCCAGATGCCGTTCGGTCTCGGTGGCCGGCGCCACGTAGTCGACGTCACTCGCCGTTCTTCGCGGATTGGTCGGCGCCGGGAGGTTCTTGCGGTCCGCCTTGCCCGCCGGGGTCAGGGGGATGTGATCGAGCTGTTCGAGGTAGGCGGGCACCATGTAGCCCGGCAGCAACTCCCCCAGACGGCGACGTAGTTCTCTGGGATCGACGGACGCCCGGTCGCGGCGCAGGCTGTAGTAGGCGACCAGTTCGGTCGTACCCGCCTCCGGATGGTGGGTCTCGACCACCGCCTGGGCGATCCCGTCTATCTGCAACAGGACCGATTCGATCTCCGTGAGCTCGACACGGTAGCCGCGGATCTTCACCTGTGTGTCGGCGCGACCGTGGTACTCGATCTCACCGTCCGGGGTGATCCGGCCGAGGTCGCCGGTGCGGTAGATCCGGTGCGACGGGTTGTGCCCGATGTCGAGGAAGTCCGGGATGAACGCGCGCTCGGTCAGGTCCGCCCGGTTCAGGTAGCCCCCGGCGAGCCCGATCCCGGCGATCCCGATCTCCCCCAGTTCCCCAGCCGCCAGTGCTCTCGGCTCGTCCGGGTCGAGGATCACGACCGAATAGGTCGGCAAGGGCACCCCGATGGTCACCGGCCGGTCCGGTCTCAGCACCGACCACGTCGCGGTGACCGTCGCCTCGGTCGGACCGTAGACGTTGAGGAATCGCCGGTCCGGGTGGTACCAGCGACGGACGAGATCCTCCGGACACGCCTCACCGGACACCAGGAGGAACCGCAGCAACGGCAGGTCCTCGTCGAGGCTGGCCAGCAGGGTCGGGACGCAGCACAGCCCCGTGACCTCGTTGTCCCGCAGGAATTCGAGGAGCTCGTGCCCGACGAGGCTGGTGCCACCGGGTTTCGGTACAAGGGTCGCGCCGCACAGCAACGGGACCCAGATCTCCTCGACCGAGAAGTCGAACGCGATCGTCATCCCCTGGTAGACCCGGTCGGTTCCCTGGATTCCGTAGACGTCGGCGGCGACGAGGACGAAATTGCAGATCGCGGCGTGGTCGATCGTCACGCCCTTCGGCCGCCCGGTCGAGCCGGACGTGTAGACGATGTAACAGAGTTCGTCCGCCGGAATGCCCTTCTCCGCCGCACTGAGCCGATCACCCGGCAGGGCCGCGATCCGGTCCGCGTCCTCGTCGAGACAGAGCACGTCGACGCTGCCCGGCTCGAACCGGTCACGCAGACCGGAGATCGACACCACCAGCCGGACGCCGGCGTCGCGGACGATGTACGCCAGTCTGTCGTCGGGAAAGCCCGCGTCCAGCGGCACGTACGCCGCGTTGACCTTCAGCACGGCCAGCATCGCGACGTACGGATGAACAGGTTCGTCGAACAGCAGCCCGATCCGATCGCCGGGCAGCACCCCATGCGCTCGCAGGTGCCGGGCGAGGCGATTGGCCCGCTCGTCCAACCCGGCGAAGGTGAGCTTCGTTCCCCCGGCGTCCACCGCGAGGCGATCGCCCGAGCCGTCGGCCCGCAACCGGTCGCAGAGCCGCTCGTACAACTGCTCGAGCCGATCGCCGACGTGCCAGCGAACGCGCTGTTCGTGGCCGTCGCACGTCAGGACCAGGCCGTCGGTGGTGAACAGACCCGACGGCTGACCGTACGGGCTCATGTCCGGTCCTCCGCGAGGCCGAACGACTCGTGCAGGGCACGGACGGTCGTATCGACCGCGTCGACGGGAATCACCGCCGTGAGGCGAGACTGCGACGTCGTCATCGCCGGCACCGTGACCCGGTGGTCGGCGAGGACCCGTAGCAGCTCCGGTAGGAAGCCGGGTGGATCCAGCAGCGCGGTACCGACGACGGAAACCGAGCCGAGTTCCTCGAAAACCGTGGAACGGGCGTCCAGTTCCATCGCGAGTTCCGTGATCGGCTGTCCGAGCGGCTCCGAGCCGCGGACGGTGAAGCGCAGTTCGCCGGGATCGGGCCAGCTCAGGTTCTCCGGTTTCACGCCGCAACCGGCGAGCGTCGTGAGCACGCGGGCGTACTGGTCCGGGTTGTTCGCCGAGACCTCGACCCTGACCAGCCGCACGTCGCGTTCGTGTGCGATGCCGATGACGCGAGGAGTGCCTTCCAGCGACAGTTCTCCCGCCGTGACGACGGTGGAGGGACCGGGATCGGAGGAATGCGTCACCCGCACGGCCACCCCGTGACGGCGGGCGAGTTCGACGGATCTGGGATGCAGCACCCGGGCGCCGACTCCGGCGAGTTCCACCATGGCGTCGTAGGAGATCTCTTCTACGGGTTGGGTGTCCGGCACGATCCGAGGGTCGGCCGTGCGCACGCCGTGGACGTCCGTGCAGATCTCGCATTCGGGGCCGCCGAGTGCGGCCGCCAGCGCCACCGCGGTGGTGTCCGAGCCGCCTCTTCCCAGCGTCAGCAGCTCACCGTTGGCGTCACGCCCCTGGAAACCGGCGACCACGACGACCTGCGAGTCACGCAGCCGCGCGCTGATCTTCTCCGGATCGATCCGGACGATGGTTCCCGCCCCCGGTTCGCCGCTCACCTCGATCCCCGCCTGATCGCCGGACAACGAAACGGCATCGACACCGCGCTCGCCCAGCGCCATGGCCAGCACCGACGCGGAGACCTGTTCCCCAGTCGCCATCAACTGATCGAGTTCACGTGGAGACGGCGGCTCGGCGAACTCCCCGGCCAAAGCGATCAGCCGGTCGGTGGTGTCCCCCATGGCCGACACCACCAGGACCACCCGAGCCCCCGCCTCGACTAGCGAGGCCACCTCGGTGGCGACATCACCCACCATCCGGGGTGTCGCCAGCGATGATCCACCGTATTTCCGTACGACCAGCCTTCCGTTTTGTACCTTTCGTAAAGGCGGGTCCAAGCTGACTTCAAGATCTTGGGTCGAATTCACCATTTTCCTTAATAGAACGCCGTTATGGCTGGGTTTACATTTGGACAGCCACCCCGAATAAGCCCGCCGCGAATACGGGCATTCACGGGTTGTACTGCTGCGAGCGGGCCAAGCGCGTCGCGCAGTCGGGATGACAGCATTGGAAAGTAGTGCGAGAAACTTTGAACGGGTACCTCCATCCGTACGAAAGGTCAATCATGGGGTTCGCACGACATAAGTCGACGACAATGCGCAAGGGCATACGTACGAACAGCCCACTTCGATGGAATTAGGGCAGACGAATGAAGTATTCGGATTCACTTCGAAATTCGAGAAAACAGCACATCGGCAAGACGGAACGAATTTAACCACCCATCGGAAGTTACGAGATCCTTTTACCTCTCCACCAGCCGGGAGAAACCCGTCAAAGGGGCCATGCCGCCCTCGGCGGACGAAACCCAGCATTTTCCCGCCGTTCAGAGTCGGGCCACCCCGGACGCCGACGCCGTTCAGGAACAGGACACAAGGCATCTTCGGGTGAGTGAATCCCATAATGCGGGTCGAGTTGCGCCCGCCGCCACTGTTTGCACTCCCCGCCGGATGCCGTCGAACCGGATGGGAACGCGCCACCGATCGGGATGGATTGTTGTTCAAGTCCGCCCGGTCGGTGTCTCGCGAACCACATCGGAAACCGGTTCGGCACTCACAAACTCCACCAATGGGATTTATCGCAGGATACGCCGCCGAAGAACCGATCCACCCCTAACGCAATGGGTTTCCGACGCCCCCGTCGCACGGTGCTCCTTTCTCGACCGACTGCGGACCTGCCCGATAAACATCGACGAATCGCGCGATCCGCGGGTCCGCCGGATCGTCCACGGCGAGTTGCCTGCCCCACGCTGTCGCCACCACGGTGGCGGGCAAGCCGGGGTACGGACTGAGCAAAGCGTGGTGTTTTCCTTTGATCAGCCCGCTGAGCATGTCCACCTGCCAGGCAGGCAGATCGGGGCGATAGGTGAGCCAGACCGCACCGTGTTCGAGCGAATGCACCGCGTTCTCGTCGCGCAGCGGCTCGGCGTACACGCCGCAGTTCTGCAACGCCGGATCGTGCGGGCCGCCCGCGGGCGGGATCCGGTCGTACGTGACGGGGTCCGTGGTGTGGCCGCGCTCGGGGATGTCGAACCGCTCGACGCCGGCGATCTCCGGCTCACGCTCTCCGGTGAGCCTGGTGAACCCGACCAGGTCGGCCGCCAGGATCGCGAGGGTCGCGGCCAGGATGAACACCCGGACGACGCCACGCCGCCTCGGCACGGGGTCCAGTGCGAATTCGTCCGCCGCTCGGTGCATCAGGCTGTCTGTCCTTTGTGGAGTGGTTCGGCTTCCCAGCTCGTCGCCAGTTCCCGATATCGGCTGTTGACGGCGAGCAGGCTCGAATGCGTCCCGTCCGCCACCTGTCCGGCGTCGACGAGCAGGACCCGGTCGGCGCGCCAGGCACTGCTGATCCGGTGGGCGATCACGACGAGCGTGCCGCCGCGGCGGGCGAAGGCCGTCTCCGCGCGCTGTTCGGCCGCCGGATCCAGATGGCAGGTCGCTTCGTCGAGGATCACCACCGGCGCGGGGGAAAGATGAGTGCGGGCGAGCGTGATGAGCTGCCGCTCGCCCGCCGAAAGCCCCGCACCGCCTGGAGGTAGCTCTCGGTCGAGTTCAAGCTCGTCCAGACCGAAAAGCCGTGCGGTGCGGAGCAGGTCCTTGTCGGGGGTACCCGGCGCCAGGTAGGCGAGGTTCTCCCGGACGGTTCCAGCGAAGACGTAGGCCTCCTGCGGGACGAGGGCGACCGAACGGCCACCACGGATCGAGCCGGCGGTCGGCGTCCGCAGCCCGCAAAGAAGTGAGGCCAGGGTGGATTTCCCGGCCCCGCTGGGGCCGACGACGGCGACGTGCTGCCCGTACGGGATGTCCAGGCTGACGTCGTCGAGCACCGGGTCGGCCGTCGCGGAGTAGGCGTAAGAGACGTGGCGCAGGCTGATGTTCCGGGAACCACGCACCGGCCTGGCGGACTCGGTTTTCCCGGTCCCCTCGGCGACCTCGCCGAGCCTGGCCATCGTCCCGATCAGGTCCAGCAGCCAGCCCGCACCGCCGTGGACGAGGAACTTGACCGCCGGACCGAGCCCGAACATCACGTAGTACACGGCGGCGACGAGATCGCCCGACGACAGCCTGCCCTCCGAGATCAAGACCGGCGCGAGGACCAGGAGGGACAGTAACCCGAGGTCGACACCGAGGCTCACGGTGAGGGAACGCAGCACCCCGACCCTGGCGTACCTGACGGCCGCGTGCCGTGACGCCTCGGCACCTTCGCGCACCTGCCGGGTCGCCGTCGGTTCGGCCGCGAAGGCGACGATGTCCCGGCGTGCGGTGAACACCTTGGTGGCGTCGTCGGCGAGGTGTTCCTCGATCAGGATCGCCTTCCGCTGCCATTTCCAGGCGAACCGCACCAGCCATCGATACACGGCGGCGGCCGCGAGCAGTCCCGGAAGCAGCACCAGGGCCGCGACCGGGACGACGGCGGCGAGCCCGGTGAACGCGCCGATCGCGACGGAAACGGTGGTGTGCACGTTGCGCAGCACCGTCGCGACCAGGCGTCGGACCGACTCGGTCTCGTCGGTGGCCTGCCGAACGGCGGCCCCGGGTTCGGTGCTCTCCCCCGCCAACGCGCGGTCGAGGCCCGCCGCGGTGATCATGGTGACCAGCCGGTCCCGGAGCGGCTCGACGATCCGGGCCAGCGGGCGGAACAACGCCCTGGTCAGCACCGCGCCCGCCAGCTGGATCTGGACCAGCAACGCCAGCCACCACAGCCCGGTCTCGGCCTGCCGTACGAAGAAGCCGTCGTCCAAGGCCCGCGCGATCAGAATTCCGGAGGTCGCCGTCGGCACGGACAGCAGCAAGGCCAATCCCGCGACGGCGAACAGGGAACGCTGGTACGGCGCGATCTCCGTAAGCAGGAGCCGTACTCCGTCGCGCGCCTTCACGGCTCCCCCTGGGCGAACAACTCGCGATAGCCTTTGTCCCGCCACAATTCGTGATGCGGCGCGAGAGCGCGCAGCCCACCCTCGTCGAGCCACGCGACGAGATCCGAACCGGCCGCGGTGACCACGCGGTGCGCGACCACCAGCGCCGTCCGCGATCGCCACGCCGACCCGATCGCGCGGGTGATCTCGGCCGCGGTCGCGGTGTCCACATTGGACAGCGCGTCGTCGAGGACCAGCACGCGCGCGGGCCTGGCGAGCGCCCTCGCCAGGCCGAGTCGCTGGATCTCGCCGCCGGACAACGGAAGATGATCGGCCGAGGTACCGTAGCCGTCCGGAAGCCGCCGGACGAACAGGTCGGCTCGCGCCTGTCCGGCCGCCCGCGCGACAGCGGACCCGGACAGTGGCGCCGTCGCGGCGATCGCGTCGCCGATCGTGACGCCGAACAGCGAAGGTTCGTCGAAGGCATAGGCGACCTCACGTCGCAGCGACGAAGGCTCCGCGTCACGGACGTCGACGCCGTCCAGCAGCACCCGTCCCGACTCGATGTCGGACAACCTTCCGACCGCTCCCACCAGCGACGATTTACCCGAACCCGATCGGCCGACGAGGGCGACGTGCGTTCCGGCCGGAACCGTGAACGTCACCCCGCGCAGCGGCCCGACGCCGACATCTTCGAAGCGGATCTCGCCGTCGCCTGCCGGGATGGCCCGCGGCCTGACCGGAACCGGCGTGGTCGGCGCGTCGTGGACTTCCAGCAGGCGACGGGAGTTCGCCGCGCTGTAGACCATGCCGACCAGCGCGTCCACCTGTTCCAGCAGGCCGAGTGCGAGCCGGCTGTAGAAGAGCGCGGCGAGGACTTCGCCGCCGCCGAGCCGTCCGGACATCACGCCGAAACCCGCGACGGACAGCAGCGCCACCTCCTGGATCGGCATGAGCAGCCCCATCCGCCAGCCGATCTCCCGCTGTGACCGCCAGGCGTCGAGGCCCGCGCTCCGCAGGTCCGTCAGCGGACCGAGGATCCGGCGCAGCTCACGATCGCGGGTCCGACCGGCGCGAATGGTCCGTACCCCCGCGTGCGCGTCGACGAGCAGGGCGGCCAGCCTGCCACGCGCGGTCCGGTACCGGGTCTCGGCGTCGCCCACCCGACGCAGGAACACCCGCACCGCGAACCAGCTGACGAGGAGTTCGGCCCCGACGAGCCCGGTGAGCCACGGGTCGAGGAACCACAACGCGACCATCGCGACCACTGATCCGGCCGCGGTGATCAGCACGCCGATCGCACCGAATCCGAGCTGCGCGGGAGCGTTCGCATCACTGGAGAACCGCGTCAGCAGGTCGCCGGGAGAGAAGTCCCGCTGCCGGACCGGCAACCGCAGCGTCTTCTCCAGCAGGTCCCGGCGGTGACGCGCGGTGGTCTCCTCCATCCCCCGCACCGTCACCTGACCCGCGACGACCGACGCCACGAGGCCGATGCCGAGCACCGCCGCCAGAGTGATCAGCGGCCCGGTCGCCACCCCCCGGCCCGACATGCTCGCGACCACGTCCGCCAGCGACGGCGGCACCAGGAGTTCGCAGGCCAGCGCCACCGCGGCACCGGCGACCGCGAACACCGTCAGTACCGGCCGCCGCCTGAGCAGATCGCGCAGCACGACTCTGCGTACGGACGTCATGGTCGGGGTTCCCCTCATCATGGAAAACCCGCCGGAGGCGGAGTCGTGGTCACGCCTCCGGCGAGTTCGTCTGCCATCTGGATCAGCTGTCCTTGATCGGCAGGGTCGGCTGCTTGATGCAGGTCGCACCACACGACTGGCTGCCGCACGTGAAGCTGCAGCAGCCCGCGGCGTAGTCCATGTAGGACGGACCTGTTCCCGGCTCGGGGAGCGCCTGCAGCGCCTCGACGTTGGGAATGGCCATTTCGGTCACCTCCTCTCGGAATGAGTTCCGGAGCGCTCCGGCGAAAGACCGTCACGCCAGGCCGATGGGTCGGGGTGGAAGAGCCGCCGACCGCCGAACCTCAGGCGGGTGAGGAAAGCGAGCTGCCCGGAGATCCCCGCGCCGTAGCCGCTGGTGACGTCCTTGCCGCCTTCGTCCGGCAGCACGGCCCGGCCGTTCCGGTAGATCCGCCGCGCCCACATCAGCTGCGCGATCGACTCCGCCCAGGCCCGGTAGGTCGGGTCGCCGGTCGCACCCGCCAGGTCGAGCAGGAAGTCGCCGTTGCCGGGAAGTCCGTGACAGTAGGCGGTTCCCGCCCACTGCCGGGTCGCCATCACCGCGCGAGCCGCGCCGATCGAGGCTTCGAGGTAGCGCTCGTCGCCGGTCTCGGAGTAGAGACGGCACAGGAAGGTGCCGATTCCCGCCGAGCCGTTGCACCACCACACCGGTGCCCGGGACGCCCCCGGACAGTCCGGCCAGTGCACCGCCCCGGCATCGACGCTCGACGCGGTCAGCAGCGTGTCGCCGCAGCGCCGAGCGGCGTCGGCGAAGTCTTCACGTCCGGCGGCCCCCGCCGCGGCGAGCAGGAACGCGCCGATCCCGGCCACCCCATGGGCGAAACCGTAGGATCGATATCCGGCCAGGTCCGAATCGAACGACATCGGGATCGTCCACAAGAGACCGTCCGGCCCCGGATTCGCGGCCGCCAAAACGGACTCGGCACAGTGAACCGCGCGACGGGCGAGTTCCGCGTCACCGGTTTCACCCGCCAGGTAGAGAAAACAGGTGCCCAGCCCCGAGAGACCGTGCGTGACGTCGGGGTTCGGCCACGCCATGATGAGGCTCTTCACCAGCCGCAGGGCGCGGTCGGTGAGATCGGGGCGCCCCAGCGCCCGGCCGGCGTCGTACAGCGCCCAAGCTGTCCCGGAGAAGCCGAAATACAGGCCGGGAAGACGATGGTGCTGACCGTCGAGATGCCCGAGTATCCGGGACAGCACGATGTCGTAGAGCTGCTCGACGTGTGTGCCGTTCTCGCTGAGCTTGGCCAGTACGGCGAGGGTTCCCGCGAGCCCGTGCTGGACGGAACAGGGTTCGTTCAGCTCCCCGAACCCGGTTTCGGGCCAGGGCCTCGGCGCGGGTTCGCCCGCGGCCGTGTCGACCAGATGTCCGAGTGCTCCCTCCACCAGTTCGTCCCACTGCTCCGGAGCCCAGAGCAGTTCCCTCGAACCGGTGAGCGCCGGTGCCGGGCTTTCGGTCAGCTCGACGACCTCCGCCAGAGGCATCCGCTCAGCGGGGTCGGTGCGCATGAGCCCCTTGATCACCCGGCTCAGCGTCCGCGACACAGGCCGGGACAACGGCGGGGCGAGCCATTCGGCCACTCGTTCCTCCAACGGGCGTACCTCGGGGAGATCTTCGGCGAAGTCGGGGTTCACATGGGCGATCTGATGCAGGAGCGTGGCTCCGAGACTGAACAGGTCCACGGACGGATCCGGGTCCACGCAGGCGAACTGCTCCGGCGCGCTGAGCCCCGGGGTTCCGCTGCCGGCACCGAGCACCACCCACTCGGCCGGGGTCCCGGCGCGGACCGCCGCGAGTTCGAGGTCGATCAGCCGGACGGAGCCGTCGGGCATGGCCAGCAGGTTGTTCGGGGTGAAGTCACGGACGACGACGCCTCGTCGGTGCAGGCCCCGCAGCAACCGCGCGAGCTTTCCCGCCAGAGCGGCGCTTTCCGCGGGGTCGAGCTGTCCCTCACCGTTGCGCAGGATGTCGTCGACCCGCTCACGGAACCCCACGCCGTCCAGGAACTCCTCGACCAGGAAGACGTGCTCCTGCTGCTCGAACAGATCGAGGTACTCCGGAACGAGCCCGGTGCCGGCCAGGTGCCGCAGCACGAAACCTTCGTGCCGCAGGTAGTCGCGCGCGTCGAGACCCTCGCGATCGGTGCCGACGTGCGGCCGCGCCTCCTTGACGATCACCTCGCGTCCAGTCTCCCGGTCCAGCGCGCGGTAGACGCCGCCCTTGTTGGCGTGGCGGACCACCCTCGTGACCTCGTACCGGTCCCGCAGCAGCACCGACGCCGCCGGAGCGTTGTCCTCGCGTCCGAACGGGTCCGGAAGCCAGGACGGAACCTGGAAGAAGCCCTGCCTCCGGTCCTCCACCGGCGCGCCGTTCTCGTCGAGGACGCAATCGCGATAGCCGCCGTCGTGGGTCAGTGTGCGGTAACCGTCGAACGCCCCGTAGCGGTAATGGACCAGGCTTCCCGGGCGATATCGGGCGTCGGAAAGGATCGCCGGACCGGACAGACCCGCGGTCGCATCGTGCAGCTTCTCGGCCAGTTCCAGCAAAGAATCACGATCCGGCGGATAGACGGTGATGAATTTACCGGAATTACCGCGCGGGCACCGGAAGTCGTTGAGTTTCAGTACACCGGCCGAAGTGGAGGCGAATTTGAACTGCGCCGAAGAGGCGAGCAGGATCGGCAAACAGGCCTGCAGCACCCACGGCGCGGACAGCACCGTGGCCGAAACATGCAGCTTCCAGCCCTGGACACGACGTTCCTCCACGGGAGGATGCAGGTAGGTCCAGATGTCGGAACGTTCGAGCAGCCAGCCGGAAAGCACGCAGCCCGCCAGAGATTCGGCAACCAGTTCGTCGGGTTCCGGGAAATCCACTGACAGCGCCACCGTCCGCGGCATGGTCTGGAGATCGTCTTCTTCACGAACAAGCGGGAGAGCCATTGCGTGTCCTCGACGTGGTCGGTTTGAGGACACGAACGTAGGCCGCGGTGAATCCGCTCCGACAGAGCAGAGGCACTACTCAAGTCCGTAATCGGACGGGTCTTTCGATTACTCAATGCGAATGGAGCATCGTCGCTTGACGTATCCCGGTACCGCATCAAGGCTGGGACGAAAGGGTTTCCGCGGATGACATCTGAGGGGGGTGCCACCTTGGATTCGACGTGGCCGCTGGCAGGACGGCGAAGAGAGCTTTCCTCGATCGACGAAGCGCTGGCGGGGACCACCGGTGGGCTCCTGCTCGCCGGTCCGCCGGGTGTCGGGAAGACCCGGTTGCTGCGGGTCGCGATGGATCGCGCGGCCGCGGCCGGGCGCCGCGTCGAACTCCTGGCCGCGACCGGAGCGGGATCGTCGATCCCGCTCGGCGCGGCCTCCCATCTCCTGCCCGTCACCTCATCGTCCGACGAAGAACCCGACCGCACAACACTTTTCCGGTGGGCGTCCGCAGGATGGGACGAGGACGGCGCGGTCCTCGCCGTCGACGACGCCCATCTGCTCGACGAAGGGTCGGCGGCACTGGTCCATCACCTGTGCACCCATCGGAAGGTCGTCGTGGTGGCGACGGTGGCGACGGGAGCGAGCACACCGGACGCGATCTTCACCTTGTGGAAGAACGGGCTGGTCCGCCGAACGGAAGTCCCACCGCTGTCCGACACGTTCGTCGACGATCTGATCGGACATGCCCTGGACGGCCACGTTCCGACCTCCGTCCGGACGCGCCTGCGCCGGTTGGCCGACGGGAACCCGTTGCACCTCCAGGCCTTGGTGCTCGACGGTCTCGAATCCGGTGCACTGGTGCAGGAGAACGGGACCTGGCGGTGGCTGGGGCCGGTGGTCGGCGCGTGGCGGCTGCACGAGCTCGTGGAGGCGCGGCTGCACAGTTGCGACGCGGACGTGCGGGCGGTCGTCGAGCTGGTGGCCTGCGGTGAACCCTTGCCACTCGAACTGGTCGAACCCGAACCGGGACTGCTCGCGGCCGAACGCGCCGGACTCCTCGAAGTCACCGGCGATGGACGTCGCTCCGAGGCCCGGCTCGCCCATCCGATCTACGGCGAAGTGCTCCGTTCGGCCCTGAAACCCTTGCGCGCCAGAGAGATCCACCGGACCCTCGCCGAGCGTCTCGGCGCGACCTCATTGCGCCGCAGGGACGATCTGCTGCGCCTCACCACCTGGCAGCTCGCCACCGGTCTGCGGCCGAGCGTGCCGGACATGCTCGCCGCGGCCCGGCAATCCCTTGCCCGCCACGACCTCGTGCTCGCGGAACGGCTCGCGCGCGCCGCCGTCGACGCGGGATCCGATCAGGCGCGGACCCTGCTCGCCGAAGTGCTCAGCTGGTGCGGACGGCATCAGGACGGAATCGCGGTCCTCGCGGAGAGCGGGCGGTCCGAACCGAGCGG
Source organism: Amycolatopsis azurea DSM 43854 (assembly GCF_001995215.1). Taxonomy (GTDB): domain Bacteria; phylum Actinomycetota; class Actinomycetes; order Mycobacteriales; family Pseudonocardiaceae; genus Amycolatopsis; species Amycolatopsis azurea. Next base: position 117,770 of record NZ_MUXN01000024.1, on the reverse strand, counting down.
CTGGACCACGACCAGGGCGAGGCTCCTGTACTGGGGACTCGCCAGGCACGACGAGGCCACCACGATGCTCCCGGACGACCCGACGGTGACCCGGGCGCTGATCCTGCTCGCCGAGGGGAACTGCCAGGAGGCGCTCGACATCGCGCTCAAGATCACCGACCTGGAATCGGCGCCGATCGACGCGAGGCTCTGGGCCTTCACCACGGCCGTCAACGCCTACGCGATGCTGGGCAAGGCCTCGACGGCGCTCTCCTTCGCACGCCAGGGCCGGCGGCTCGCGGAACGTCACGACGACCTTGTCCGCACCGGATTACCGTATCTCCGGCTCGCCGAGGGGTACACGCTGTTGTTCGCGGGCAGGCTCTCCGAGGCGCAGGACGTCGCGGAAGACGGTGGTCAGTCCGCCGTGCAGGTCGGCGATCCCGGCCTGATCGCGGCGTGGTCGGCGCTGTCCGGGATGATCTCGCAGCTGCGAGGGGAACTTCGCGCCGCCGTCACTTCGCTGCGCGAAACCGTCGCCATCGAAACGGCTCAGGACCCGACCGGCAGCCTCCACCTGCACGAAATGATCCTCGCCGGAACGCTGGCGATGAGCGGAGCCGTCGACGAAGCGGCCGAACTCCTGGACAACGCCGGTCCGGACCGATCGCGAACCGCGGTCAAACGGCTCTTCCGGCCACACGCCGAAGCTCATCGCGCCTGGGTCAGCGCCGCCCGCGGCGACGTCCGTGGCGCCGCGGAGATCGCGCTCGGTGGTGCGGCGCTCGCCCGGGACGCCGGAATTCCCTGTATGGAAGCGGTCGTGCTGTACGAGGCCGCGCGGTTCGGCGCGGCGAGACAGGTGGAGAAACGCCTGAAGGTGCTCGTAGAGAGCGTCGAGGGCGACCTCGCCCGCGTCTACTGTGACGCCGCCGTCGCGCTGGCGGCGGGCGACGAACCCGGCCTGCTCGCCGCAGCGGACGCCTTCGCCGCACTGCCCGCTCCCCTGCACGCCGCCGAGATGCTGACAGCGGCCGGGCGAGTGGCGCAGGAGGCGGGACATTCACGGCGAGCGGGTGCCGCCCTCGCGAGAGCACGGGAGTTGGCGCGATGTTGCCCGACCTCGCGGTCTCCGGGGCTCGACAGTGGCGAGGGCACCCAGCAGCTCACCCCGAGGGAACGCGAGGTCGCCCGGCTGGCCGCGAGCCAGGAGACGAGTCCGGAGATCGCGCGCCGGCTGCGGCTGTCCGTCCGGACCGTCGACAACCATCTGGCCCACGTGTACGACAAGCTCGGTATTTCCAGCAGGATCGAACTCACCGCGCTGTTCCGGTGAACAGCTTGTGCCAGGGGGCGCGACTCACGTGATCAGACGACCGGGGTGATCAGGCCGTAGTGCCCGTCGTACCGGTGATAGAGCACGTTGCCCCGCGCGTGATCGAGGTCGAGGAAGAACAGGAACGGCAAGCCGAGCAGGCCGAGCCGGTCCACCGCGTCGTTCGTCGCCAGGATCGGCGCCGGTTGCCCGCTGACGGTCACCGCGAGCCGGAACGGACTGAGCCGGTGCGGCCCCGGCGGCGTCGACTGCGCCAACCGGTGCAAGGTGGGGCCCGCGTGGTAGAGCACGCTGTCCTGCCCGGTACCCGATTCCGTGAACAGGTGGAAATCGTAGTCGAGCAGGTGCATCTCGAAGAACGCGTCGTCCACAGTGGAGCGAGCGAGGGAGTAACACTTGCGCCGCACGATCTCTCGTTCGTCTTCCAGCCTGGAAAACCTTCGAGTTGGCTGACCGGAGGGCGAATCGTGACGCCATTCGGCGGGATCGACGTCCGTCCACCGCCCGCGCCTGGCCTCCCAGTGGAGCACGCTCCGCTCCAGCTGGCGCCGCAACTTCGCGTCCAGACGGTCGATCGCCTCTTCAGCGGTCGGCGCGACGACCTGTGCGCGCAACCGCCGTCCGCTCACGTCGAGGTTCGCCTGGGCGACCACGGGTTGCTCCATGGCGGGATTCCCGTGTCTGCTCAACCGCACCGACGCGGCGAGCACCGGCCGATGAGCGAGCCCGAAGAGCCGTTTCACCTTCCGCCCGGCACGTTCGGCGAGGGCGGGCGGAAGATCGCCGCGCACCTTCACGTGCACGTCCGGTGTCATCTTTGTCCCGGTCACGTTCGGTCTCCCTTCACCGACAGGGGTTGCTCGTCCCGGATCTCGAACGCGGGAACCACCCCCGGACGGACGACGGCGATCGGGCATGGCGCGCGTCCCGGCGAGTTCTGATCGACCGAGCCGAGCAGGAGTCCGCCGAACCCGCTGTCGCCACGGGTCCCGACCACGATCAGCCCGGCGCGCTCGCCGTATTCCATCAACACCCGGCCCGGACGCCCCCTGACCACGAGGCACTCCGATACGACGTGCGGGAACTCCGCGGCGACCCGGTTGAGGTGGTTTTCCAGGGAGCGCAGGAAGAACTCGCGCGCTCCTCCCGAACCCGCGGGATCGATCTCACGCCAGGTCTTGAGCACCGTCACCGGCACGCCGAGCGTCGAGGCCTCCTGGAACGCGAACCGCACCGCCGCGGCCGAGCCTGCCCAGTCGTCCACCCCGACCAGCACCGGTCCCGACCTGCTCCGATCGCCTCGGACGACGATGACCGGGCAATGACCGTGGACCGCGAGCGCGAGTCCCGACGATCCCAGCGGCAACCGGCCGGCGCCGGTGAGCCCACGTGAACCCAGCACCACCACCGCCGCCCGCCACGACTCGTCGACCAGCAGGGCACGCGGGTCCCCGGATCTGGCCTCGGCTTCGATTTCCAATGTCGGCTCCGACGTCCGGGCGACGTTTGCCGCGATCTCAAGCCGTCTGGCACCGGTCGCCCACATGGCCTCACGGACCTCGGCCTCGGTGACCTCCAGGTTGGGATAGTCGTGTCCCGGCGGGACACAGGCGTGGACCAGCCGCAGCGGCCGCCCGCTCCGCACTGCTTCGCCCGCCGCCCAGCGCACCGACCGCAACGCGGCTTCGGAGCCGTCGACTCCCGTCGTGACGGGTTCACGCTTCCCCATCGACACCACCGCCTTCCGGTCAGCCGATCCTTCGAGCCGAAGCGAACCTTCTGCCGAGCGCCGCACCCCACTCGCGGAGACCCGTGCGCGAGCGGACGTCGCCCACCACCATCGCCCGCATCAGCGTTCTCCTTGTCCTGCGGTCGAAATTCCCTGGGACGCCTTCGCGACCGCGAAGGCGACGAGCGCCACCGCACCGGCCAGCGCGGCGGCGCCGATGAGCAGCAGCGACCAGGCGAACCAGCCGAGCGCGGGAACGGTCGCCCCGGTTTCGGAACGGACCTGGACGTCCGGCGATCCGTCGGCGTTCATCACCACGACCGTCCAGTCCCCCGGCTCATCGGGCCAGCTCGCCGCCCGCGACCCGGGTCCACTGGACTTCACCTTCCAGATGTCCCTGGTCTCAGGTGGTCCCGGCGAGTCGGGGCCCTGATGCGTGACCACCGCACCGGAGGAGAGGTCGGTGACCGTCGCGTACGCCGTTCCCGCGAGGTACCGCTGGACGTCCTGTGACCTCGCGATCCCGATGAAGACCGGCTTCCGGGTCACGTCGTCCGTCACGGTCACCCGGAGATCGCCCAGCGCGCCCAGCGCAGGCACGGAATCGTCGGCGGCACGGGCGAACCGGATTCGTTCACTGGCCAATGCGAAGGTTTCGGTGCGATAAGACGCCGCGGTGGTCAGATAGCCGTCGCTGTCACGAGCGACCCGATCCAGCCACAGGGCCGTGGCACCGCCGGTGAGCAGTCCCATGGACGTGAGGCCGAGAACGATGCCCACGACCACCGCGACGATGCGACCCGGCGTCCAGCCGGACTCGCCCGGTTTTCGCGCGGGCGGAACTCCTTCGCCGGTCGGGTAATCCGGCTCCGCTCCGCCGGTGTCGAGCCGGAACGGCGGGTACTCGTCCGTCATCAGCGCGGCGTAGGCACCGACCCGGACGACCCAGCGATCCATGCCCAGCACGAAATCGTAGATCGGTTTCGGATACTCGCCGGTGAACAGCAGCACGAACCCGGCGATGAGCACCAGCAGGCCGATGAGTCCGCCGGCGCCCCAGCTGAACCCGTCGTCGCCGGACCGCCAGGCCAGCCACAGACCGCCGCCCGCGAACAGGCCGACGACGATGTAGTGCGGGATCGCCAGCAGCCACCACTTCACCAGCACGAGTCCACGCGACAACCGCTCCGGGTAAACGATTTCAAGCCTCGCCGGGTACTCCGGGACGTCGGCGAGGGTGAACGGCGGATAGCGATCGGTGCCCAGCGCCGCGTAGGCGTAGTAGTGCACGCGCCAGGACCAGCGCAGCACACCGACGTTGAATTCGAAGATCGCTCTCGGATATCGGCCGGTGGCGAGGATCGCGAAGAAGGCGAACACCGTCAGCAGGACGAAGGCCGGCCACAGGAACGCGAGCACGGCATAGTGCGGGATCGCGAGCAACCACTTCACCAGCCACAACCAGCGGGACAGACCGGGATCGAGCCTGGCTTCGACACGAACTGCCTGGTTCACGACTCCTCCTCGACGCGGAGCGGACAGCTCGACGATCCGGGATTCCGCGCCGCCTGGACAGGAACGAAGGACCCTGCCAGGCGGGTCCTCCGGCCCTCCTCGGCGTCGCGAGTCGCAAGAACCATGGGGAACACCACTGACCGAAGGGAACTCCAGTGATGCCTTACGGACACTATTACGGCGGCAGCGGCTGGCTCGGCGTGGTGCTGATCCTCGCCATCGGCGTCATCGTGATCGCCGGCGTCGTCACCGTCGCGGTGATTCTGCTGCGCCGGTACGCGAAACCTGCCTCCAGCCACGACGACGCCTTGCGGATCCTCAACGAACGCTTCGCCCGCGGCGAGATCGACAAGGACGAGTACGAAGAGCGCCGCGCCTCGATGCGAAGCTGAGCCGACCGTCGCTCAGAAGCCGTGTCCGAGCACTTCTTCGACCGCGCGGCGCGGGCTGGCCGGTACCGCCCCGGAGGGGTAGCCGAACCGCATTAGTGCCTGCGGGAAACCGGCGAGTTCAAGGTCTTCGCACAATGTGGAGCGGACCTCGGGCAGGTGCAAAGGCTGGGTCAGCACCGAGCCGACCAGACCTCCGTCGACCGCGTCGAGCCAGGTGGTCTGCAACGCGTGACCCGCCGCCAGGTGATCGTGCCGGGTGTCGTCGAGGGTCAAGAACACGAGCAGCGTCTCTTCGGCCAGCCGTCGCGTCAGGACCGCGCTGTCCGGCAGCGCGGTGGAGGGCCGCACCAACCCCGCCCACGGCAGCGAACCCGGCGGAACTGCTGTCGCGGAGAGACCAACCCCGTGCCGATGGGAGACCTCGTCGCGGATCGTCCACAAGGCGAGCTCACGCTGATATCCGTGGTCGTGCTGGTGAGCCTCCGCCGCGAACTCGAGCAGCTCGGCGACGCGCGTCAATTCCAGCTCGTCGAGGATCGGCTTGGCTTCCACACCCGCCGAAGCGGCGGTGACCACCAGGTCGCCGATCCGCTGACGCGTGACCGGCCGTCCGGAGAAGCGTCTTCGGTAGCTACGCCGTCGCTCGATGGCGGAGTACCGGTGCAGGTCGGCGGCGGAAGGCAGCGTCCGCTCACCCGGTGCGAGCGAGGCGACCACGTCCGGGCGGCCCGGTTCGGGGAAAGTCTCCGTGCGCGGCTCGTACCCGAGTACGCGGATGGCGATCTCCAGGTTCGCGAGCGCGGCCCCACAGGAGATCACGCGGTCGTGGCCCAGCGGATCGTGTTCCGGGAGACTCAGGTCCCGGCGTTCGACCAGCAGCAGCCGGTCGCCTTCGAACTCCAGGAGCCACGGCTGGGTGTTGTGCACCGAAGGCGCTCGCAGCAAGGTCCGTGCCAGTACCTCGGTCTCCGCCGTCGACCAGACCTCTCGCCGCACCATGTTCCCGCCCTCCGCGCTCGTGCCGGGTTCCCACCGTGCGCCGAGCCGGGGGCCGGTGCGCAGGTACGGAGGGCTCGGATCACCGGGACCTAAGCCCCGGCGTTGTCCGGTGAAGGACCAAAGCCCTCCGGCGGCAGGACGTCCAGGCCGGTGTGCCGGTACGGACACTGGGAGTACCTTCGGCACACGGCCAGGATCCTGCGGCAGGAGGACGAGCCATGGCGACCAAGGTGTTCCTGGTCGACGACCACGAAATCGTCAGGCGCGGGCTTTTCGACCTGCTCGGCAACGAGCCCGACATCGAGATCTCCGGCGAAGCCGCGTCGGTGTCGGAGGCCCTCACCAGGATCCCCGCGAGCGACACCGACATCGCGGTGCTGGACGTCCGCCTCCCCGACGGCACCGGCATCGAGCTGTGCCGCGAACTGCTCTCCACCCGGCCGGGTCTGCGCTGCCTGATGCTCACGTCCTACGCCGACGACGAGGCCCTCTTCACCGCGATCATGGCGGGCGCCTCCGGGTTCGTCCTGAAGCAGGTGCTCGGCAACGACCTCGTCTCCGCGATCAGGACCATCGCCGACGGCGGCTCCCTGCTCGACAGCCGCACCACCGCCGCGCTGATGAACCGCATCCGCCGGGAGAACGACCGCGAGGATCCGATCGCCGGGCTGTCCGAGCAGGAACGGGCGGTCTTCGAGCTCATCGGTGAAGGGCTCACCAACCGCGAGATCGGCGACCGGCTCTTCCTGGCGGAGAAGACCATCAAGAACTACGTCTCCCGGATCCTCGGCAAACTCGGCATCCAGCGCCGGACACAGGCCGCCGTGCTGGCGACCCAGCTCAAGAAGGAGGACCGGATCCCGCTCTTCGGGGACCACTAATCGCCGCGCGACAGCGGAACCCGCCACGCGATCCTGGTCCCACCGCCTTCGCGGTCGGTGAACTCGGCATGTCCCCCGCACCTCTCGGCTCGCTGAGAAAGGTTGTCGAGCCCGCTGCGCCTGCCTGTCGACGGCAGCCCGACTCCGTTGTCGCTGACCTCGATGGCGAGTTCGGTGTCGGCCTCGACGGTCACGGAGATCTCGTCCGCGCCGGAATGCCGGATGGCGTTGCTCAGCGCCTCCCGAACCACGGCTTCGGCGTGCTCGTACAGCTCGGGCGGAACGAGGGTGTCCACGGCGCCGGCGATCCGGACCGACGGCGTCACCGCCAGAGCCGTCGTCAGTTCGGTGACGACGTCGAGCAGCCGCCGTCGCAGGCCGGCCGACTCTTCGGCTCCCGCGGTGTGCAGGTCGAAGATCGAGGTCCTGATCTCGCGAACGGTCCGGTCGAGCTGCTCGACGGCCTGGGTGACCCGGTTGCGGGCGAAGTCGTCCGGCACCCTCGGCAGGATGCTCTGCAAGCTCATGCCGGTGGCGAAAAGCCGTTGGATGACGTGATCGTGGAGATCCTGCGCGATCCGGTCGCGGTCGGCGAGCACGTCCAGCAGCCGCTGATTGCGTTGCTTCTCGGCGAATTCGAGTGCCACCGCGGCCTGGTCGCCGAACGAGGACAACATCGGGATCTGGTCGGCCTTGAACTGCTGAGTGCCCTTCTCCCGGCTGGCGACCAGAACGCCGCCGACGCCCGCCGCGCTGGTCAGCGGCGCCACCGCCCCGGGACCGGACAGCGCCTTGTCCACCGAGGTGAAGACCGTGCCGAGGTCGGCGATGAGGCAGGTCTGCCCGGCCTCGAACACCTCGTCGAGCAGCGGATGCTCGCTGGAGATCGACTTCCCTTGCAGGACACCCTGCCGCTCGCCGGAGATCGCGGTCACCGTCAGCTGTCGCGTTCCCGTCGCACCTTCCTCGGCCAGCAGGATCATCACCTCGTCGGCCCCGGCCAGCTCCCGGACGCTCGTGACGATCAGCCCCAGCGTGTCGATCACCGAAGCACCGCCGAGCAGCTCGCCGTTGACCTTCGCCACCGCCTCCAGCCACCGTTCCCTCGTCCGTGAGCGTTCGAACAGCCGCGCGTTGTCGATGGCCACGCCCGCCGCGGCGGCGAGCGCCTGCAACACGACCTCGTCGTCCGCGGTGAACTCGGCGGCTCCGCGCTTCTCGGTCAGGTACAGGTTCCCGAACACCTCGTCCCTCACTCGGACCGGAACGCCGACGAAGCTGTGCATGGGCGGATGGTTGGCGGGGAAGCCGACCGAGGCCGGATGCGCCGACAGATCCGGGACCCGGACCGGCTGCGGCTCTTCGATGAGCAAGCCGAGAAGCCCTCGTCCCTCGGGCAGATGCCCCATCGTCGCCCGGATCTCCGGCTCGATGCCGACGTACACGAACTGGGAGAGCCCGTCCTCGTCACCGAGCACGCCCAACGCGCCGTACTGGGCGTCGACCAGCTCCACGGCGGCTTGGACGATGCGCTGGAGGGTCGAGTCGAGTTCGAGCCCGGTGCCCACCGCGAGGACCGCGTCGAGCAGCCCTTGCAGCCTGTCGCGGGTCTTCACGATCTCCGAGAGCCGCTCCTGGACCTCGTGCAGCAACTCGTCCAGCCGTAGCCCGGTCAGCACCGCCGCGCTGGGCGGAGGCGGACTGCCAGCCGGTCGCGGCTCGGCCGACATCGCCGGTCTCCTTCCGGTCGGATGACGACTCGTTCATCGTCAGGACCGGCCTAGCGTTCCACTCAGCGGACCCGCTGCCAAGACATGACACGGCCAATGCTCAGGGACGACCCGGCCGGACGTACCGGCGACGGCCGGAATGCGCCCGACTCACCCAGCCGGATAGCCCAAGCGCATGATCAAGCCGGGGCACCGGGAAGCGCCAGTTCGGCGATCAACAGACTTCTGATCGCCGGCACCCGAAGTGGGCGCGTCAGAGTGGTGTCGGAGGCCGACCTGCTCACCCGTCTGGACCATCGCCGCCGACGAGTCCGTCACCGCCGCCGTGGTCTCGCGCCGCGACCTGCTTTCCACCTTCCGCCGGCCCGACGACGACATCCGCGCGTCCGTCGAACACGATGTCCTCGCGAAGACGCTGCGGGTGCCACCCGGTCAGGCCTCGGTCACCGTCGCCGGCGGCGTCGTCACCCTTCTCGGCAGGCGACCGGCGGCTCGCCCGCGTCTCTTCCCTCCAAAGAGGACAACGATGAAAAGTACGAGTCTGGCCGTCCTCCGCGTCACCATGGGGTCGCTCTTCCTGCGGGCGTTCGCGGACAAGGCATTCGGTTTTGGCTACGCCACGACGTCGGCCAACGCCTGGGTCAACGGCGGCTCGCCGACGAAAGGTTTCCTGAGCCACATCGACGTGGGGCCGCGCCGGGACACTGCGCTCGCGGGCAGGCGCCCCTTGGGCGGACTGGCTGTTCATGATCGGTCCTTTGTGGAGCACAATCGCCGGCTTCGCTGAAACCACCATCGGGATGCGATGCGGGCGGAAATCCGGCCACACAGCGTCCCGATGACAGCCCGGTGTTCACCCGGTCAGTCCGTTCTTCGTCGCCGCGCGCCGGATCGCACTATGCTGCGCACTCGTGCCCGGCCCCCGTCCACCACCCAGGCGGTAGCGATGCTCGACCGACCCGGCTACACCGCGATCGACCTGCGGCCCCTGGCAGGCGATGCGGGCACCAGCGCGTATTCGGTCAGTGACAACGAATTCGTCGTCGGCGAGTCAGGCTCAACACCGGCCCGCTGGAACCGCGAGGGCGACCCGTCCGCCTTGGCCGTCCTCGACGGCTACTCTGGCGGGCGTGCCTGCGGTGTCAACAAAACCGGGGCTATCGCGGGAATTCTTCACATCGGCGACGACCTCCGGCCGGTGCGCTGGGATCCCACCGGCGAAGTACAGGGTCTCGAACTGCCCGACGGCACGGTCTCGGGTGCGGTGAACCGGATCAACGAGCGAGGTTCGATGCTGGGCGGCGCGATGGAACCCGGCTATCGCTGGCGCGCGGTGCGGTGGACTTCGGAGGGTCGGCTGATGGAACTCGAACCGTTGACGGTCGGTGGTGAGACCCAGGCACACGACCTGAACGAGCTGGACGAGGTCGCCGGGACCGCCAAGGACGTCTCGGGCGTACGCACCGCGGTGCGCTGGAGTGGTTCGGGAGAGGTCAGCCGGCTGCCCTCGCCCCGTCGCGCGACCGCCTGCTGTGTCAACGACGAGGGCGTGGTGGCCGCCGACGGAGTGTCGTGGAGCCGCGACGGCCGGGCCACCCTGTTGACCGGTGGCCCGGCTTTCCGGGCCGGGCAGACGCTGAAAATCACCAACACCGGGGCGACGATCGGCTGGGGCGCGACGACGGACGGGCAGCAGATCGGCGTCCGCTGGAATCGGTCGGGTGAGCCCACCGTGCTGCCCCCGCTGCCGTTGGACACCGCCAGTACCTGCTTCGACATCAACGACGCGGGCCTGGTCGTCGGCGAGTCGGCGGGCGGCACGACAGTGCGCCCGGTCTGGTGGGACGAGAACGCGGCACCGCACCCGCTGCCCTCCCCGGACGGCTTGGACGCCATCGTGGCTCAGCACATCACGACGACGGGGAACGTCATCATCGGCTACGGCTACGACCGCGCTCGAGCCACCTATCGCGGCATCGCCTGGTATCGCTCCTGATTCTTCCCGAATCCAGGTCCAAGATCAGACGATCGGACCGGGCTCGTACGAGACCGTCGCCAGCAGGCGGCCCAGTCTGGTCTCGGGCGTCCGCGCCGGGGTCGCCGAGTGGCGCGCTGTATTCGACCCGTGGTCCTTCACGGTCGACGTCGCCGCTTCGAGTTCCTTCAGATGAATGTCCAGTACCTGATCGACCGTGTCATTCCGGCCGCGGCTTCTCGGTGACGACGGCTTCGAGCGGACGCCGCGGGGTCGGGACCCCCGGGTAGCCGTAGCCGAGCCGGAAAAGGGTTTGGGGGTAACGGTTTCCGCCGATCAGCTCGCGCAGTTCGGCACGTGTGGACGGGATCTCCATGGGTTGGGAGTAGAACGAGGCGCTCAGTCCCGCCGTGGTCGCGGAGAGCAGGACCCGTTGCATGGCCCGTCCCGCGCGGAGCCGGGTCTCCGGCCTGTCGTCGGGGGTCGTCAGCACAGCGACGACCGGGTCCCGCTCGAACGGCCGCGAAACCTCGCTTTCGTGGAAATGCCGGACCGGCAGCAGGCCACCCGCCGACCGGGGTCCGCCGGCGAAAGCCGGTACCCCGTCGTACCGGCGGTCCCCGCCGGTCCAGGCTCGCGACTCCGCCCGGTACGCGTCGTCCTGGGTCAGCAGGTGGTCCGCACGCCTGATCAGCGACGCGGTCGCTTCGAGCAGGCCCGCCTCGTCGACGAGGACCAGGCCGGCGCCTTCCGCGTGTGCGGCGTGCTTGGCGGCGGCCCGCAGGTGGGCGGGTACCGCTTGATCCGCGAACGGGCGGCGATTGCTGTACCGGCGCGGAATGGCCGCGACGAGCCGCAGTTCCTCGGAGCTGGGCCGGTGCCTGCCGCCGAGTTCGACTCTGGCCAGCAATGACGGCCGCGTCGGGTCCGGCAGGAACTCGACGCCCGAAAGCCGTCGCGCGGCGGCGATCGCGAGATCCACGTTCAGCAACGCCGCGCCGCAAGCGAGCCAGGCCTCGCGGCCGTCGGGATCGCACACCCGCAGCACGCGGTCCCGGTCGAGGTGTACATCGATCACCTCGGGCCCCACCTCGAAGAACCAGGGCTGGGTGTTGTGCGGCGACGGCGCTCTCACCGCTGCCTTCAGCGCCGTGGTGATCACCGGGAAATCGGTGAGGATCATCCTGCGCTCCTAGCCGGTCGTTGGAGTTTCCAGCCTGTCGCGGTGCCCGGTCGCGCGGGAGTGCCGTGGGCCCCGTCGAGCCGGGACCTTCGGCACCGCCGGATCCCGGGACACCGGTGGTCCGGCCGAAGGACCATCTCCTCCCTGGCTCTTCAGCCCACGGACGGATCCCGGTCCGGCACGGGTATCCGCTCGCGGCCGCGGTCGCGCGGACCCGTGAAGAACTCGCGGTGGAGGTGGACGTGACGTGCCACGTCCGCACCGGTGACCCGGCTTCGGAACTGCTGTCCGCCGCACACAGCGCGGATCGCGACCGCGTCCACTGTGGACCATCGTTCGAGTGCCTGAGCCACCACCGCGGCGTCGTCACCGGCTTCCGGTAGCGACCACGCCGCCGTCCGAACTCCAGTCCGGATTTCCGGGAGGTCCTCCCCGTGCTCGACGATCCAGCGCCGGTGGCGCTCCCGCGCGTCGGGCCTGGCACCCGGTCGATCACCAGCTGGAAACGGAACCGGCAGCGGTCACCGGGCGGGCCTCGGCCGGACCACCATCACCGGGCATTCGGCGTGATGGGCCAGTGCCTGGCTGGTCGAGCCGAGCAGGAGGCCGGTGAAGCCACCGCGTCCGCGGCTGCCCACGACCACGAGCCGCGCCTTCGCGCTCCATTCCAGCAGGACCTGTCTCGGCCGGTCACGCACGAGCGAGCGTTCCACCGCGACGTCCGGGTACTTCTCCTGCCAGCCCGCCAGGCGTTGCGCGAGCAGTCTGCGTTCGTCGCCCTCGATGGACTCCCACTGCGTGACCAGCCGAGCCATCCCGTAGACGTCGTCATAGGTGACATCCGACCAGGCGTGCACCGCCACCAGCGACGCCTTCCGGCGCGACGCTTCCTCGAACGCGGCCGCCAGGGCCTTTTCGCTCAAGGGGCTTCCATCGACCCCGACGACCACCGGCCCGGTATCGGGGTAGTTCGTCGTGCCTTTTCTTCCCCGGAGCACGACCACGGGGCAGTGCGCGTGCGCGATGATCGCCGACGCCGTCGAACCGATGGTCATCTCCCCGAAGAATCCCTTGCCCGTCCCGCCGATCACCACCATCGCCGCCGACTTCGACACGTCGACCAGGATCGCGACCGGCGAATCCGTGGGCATGAGGGTGTCCACCCGGACACCGGGAACCGCCGCCCCGGCCGCTTCCACGGCTTCGTCGAGGATTCGCCGCCCGTCCGCGGCGAGTACGTCGAACCATGGCGCGGGGCCGGCGAGCCCGCCGCCGTACGCCCGTTGCTCCACGTGGAGGGCGTGCACGATCAGCAGGCCGAGGCCCCGTTCGGCGGCGCACGCGGCCGCCCAGCGCACGGCCGCGCGTCCCGGCTCGGCCCCGTCCACCCCGACGACGATCCTGTTCAGCGCGGCAGTCATTCCTCGCCCTCCTGGTAGGTCACCTTCGCTTGCACGACACCGGGAATCCCTTCGGCGATGACCTTCGCCACGTGGTGGTCCGTGTCGCTCCCGTATCGGTCACCGATGCGGACCAGGCCGTCGTGGACGTCCACCGTCCATCGGCCCGGTCCGCCGTAGATCGCGAGGTGATGCCGCACGTCGGCGGCGATCGCCTCGTCGGCCCGGGCGAACGCGCGGACGAAGTCGCCCCGCGTGAGGATGCCCACCACCTTCGCACCGTCCACGATGGGCATCGCGCGGATCCTTCCGTCGAGCAGTGCCCTGCCGACCTCGGCGAGATCCGACCCGGCGCTCATCCCGGTCACGGGCGTCGTCATCACCTCGGCCACTGTCGCTCCCGGCGCCGCCTGACCGGACGGCTGCTTCGCCGACCGGATGTCGTCGGGGAACCGGTCACGGATCAGGTCCGCCTCGGTCACGATGCCGATCAGGCGCTCGTCGTCATCCACCACCGGAAGGGCGGTGAAGCCGTGTTCCGCAAGCACTTCGGCGGCGTGTTTGGCGGTCGTCTCCGGGGTGACGGTCACGACCGGTCTCGTCATCAGGTCCCTCGCCCGCATGCCCTCTCCCACCTCACGATCGCGCGTCGACATCGGTCTCGATCGGCTCTGCGGGCCGGATGACGGCGACGGGACATTCCGCATGGGCGACCAGTGCCTGGCTCGTCGAACCGAGGAGCATTCCTTCGAATCCGCCTCGTCCCCGGCAGCCGACGACGACCAGACGGGCCCGGGTGCCGAATTCGAGCAGGGTGCGGATGGGCCGCCCCCGGCGTACGACGACCTGGACCGGAACCTCCGGGTACTTGTCCCGCCAAGGGGCCACTTGCTCTTCGACCGACTTCCGCTCGTCAGACTCGATCCTGGCCGCGTCGACGTCGAGGAAGTGCGGCCGGATCGCGCCGTGGTCGAAGACTTCGGACCAGGTCCGGACGACGATCAGCTCGGTGTCCCTCAACCTCGCTTCGTCGAAGCCGAACCCGAGGGCGGCTTCACTGGTAGGAGAACCGTCCGTGCCGACGACGATCCCGCCCTTCTCGGGCAAGGGGTCTTCGGGCCGACGTCCGCGGGCCACCACGATCGGGCAATGGCCGTCGCGCGCGAGCGAAACCGCGGTGGAACCGATCAACGGTCCGGTGAACCCGCCCAGCCCTCGTGACCCCAGCACCACCATCGTCGCCGTCGTCGATTCTTGGATCAGCGCGGGAACCGCGCTCCACTCCCGGACAGCGGTCTCGACGACCAGCTTCGGAAACCGGCTCAGGATCGCTTCCCGCGCCTGGGAAACCCATTCTTGGCCCTGTCGCGCGAATCCCGCTCGAATCGCGTCCTCCGGGGGAAGGACACCCGACATCTTCGCGACCGGGACCCGGTAGACGTGGACCAGCCGTAGCGGCAATCCGCGTAGTGAAGCGTCGTCCGCCGCCCACAACGCCGCGGTCCTCGCGGGCCGGGAACCGTCGATCCCGGCGACGATCGACCCTTCCGTGACGACCGGCATGCCTGCTCCTCTCGACGTGTTTCGACGGCCCCAGTCTCGAACGAAGGAGCAGTCTGATCGCAGAGGATGAAGTCACGCGGCCCTTGGCCGTCGGTCCCGTTCACGGTGCGGCGCGGCCCGGTACGAAAGGGCGAAAGTCCCTATCCGCGGGAATCAGCCGGGGAAGCGGCCTCGATGGCGATGGAGGTCTTCGAGAGCGTCGAGCGTGGCTGTCCGGCGATACCAGTGCAGCCAAGCCGCCGTCTGGGAAGCGATCCGGGACAGTTCGTCGCGGGTCGCCCTCGACGGGGTCTGGCCGGGGCGGTGGTAGTGAACGGAAACCACGCCCGCACACCCGTTCGGCCCGGACAGGGGGACGCTGTACACGGCCCGGACCTTCTCCACGACAAGAGCTTCGAGCGCCGGCCGATCGAAAATGCCCGACTTCGTGACGTCGGCGACCATGACCGGTTCACGTACTCGCAGAGCGATACCGCAAGCGGTGGCATCACCTTCGACATGAGCGAAGTGCTGGAAGAACTCCGTGGAGAATCCCTCGGCTCGTTCCAGTTTCAGGCCCGTCCGGCTCGTGGTCACCGACTGGATGTCACCTTGGGCGGCCTGGGCTCGGTCGGTCACGCGGTCCAGGGCCGCCCACAGCAGCCCCGCCGGCCGGATCGCGGACGCGGCAGAGGGGAAATCGAGTTCCGGCGCGCTACGCCAGACCCGTGGCGGGAACCAACGGCCATCGCCCCACGGCCGAGGAGCGACGAGCAACGCCCTGGCCAGCGCGTTCGAGCCCACATGATGCCGAAGAGCGGCGATTCGCAGGGCCTGGATCGCGGTCGTGACGTCGGCCAATTCGTACCGCGCCATCAGTACCCCGGCCGCGTGCTCCAAGGTCGCCCGGTCACGCAAATGCGTCAGGAGGTCATCGATGTCGGTCGGCTGCCCGTTCACGGCAGTCGACGCCCGCTGGATCCCGTTGTCGCCCGACATCGCTCCAGGCGGATCGCTGTCGCGCGGCATCCAGGCGGTAGCCGCATCGAGACACGCCACGAATCTACTATCCGCTCTCCGGTATTACCCGACAAGATGGTTTTCCCACCGAAGGCATCACGAACTCAGCCCACCGCGGTGGGGACGCTCAACCTCCCGTCATGGACCTCGGCGATCCGGTCCACCGCTCCGAGATGGAAACGGTCGTGGGTGACCAGCACGGTGGCGGTCGCGCGTTCGTGGGTGAGCCGGGTGATCAGGTCGATGACAGCGGCGCCACGATCGTGATCGAGAGCGCTCGTCGGTTCGTCGATCAGCAGCACGGTCGGCTCGTTCATCAGCGCGCGGGCGATGTTCACCCGCTGCCGTTGACCGCCGGAGAGCTGGTGCGGACGTCGTCCCGCCTGCGGTGCGAGCCCGACGGCGTCGAGCAGATCCATGGCCGCCCCGCGGGCCTTGACCGGAGGGCGACCGTCGATCCGGGCCATCACCTGGAGTTGCTCGACGGCCGTGAGCGAGGGCAGCAGATTGGGTTGCTGGAAGACGATCCCGATCTTGCGGCGCCGCAGTTCGGTGAGTTCGCCGCGGGTCAGTCCGATGGTCGCGGTGCCGTCGACGGTGACGATCCCGTCGTCCGGGGTGATGAGGGTGGCGGCGACCGCGAGCAGGCTGGATTTGCCTGAGCCGGACGGCCCGGCGACCGCGGTGAGCGTACCCGCCGGAACCGCCAGGGTGACGTCGTCGAGGGCGGTGAGGCGGGAATCGCCGTCGGGATAGGTGAGGGTGACACCGGTCAGGTTCAGGCTCATCGGGCACTCCCCAAGGCGGTCAGCGGGTCGACGGAGGTGATGCGGCGGACGGAAAGCGCGGCGCCCAGCGCGCCGAGCAGGATCATCACGGCGGCCGGGACGAGCACGGTGGCCGGAGTCAGCAGAAAGGGCACGGCGGAACCGGCGACCAGTGCGCCGAGCCCGACGGCGAGTCCGGTTCCGACGGCGGTGCCGCCGACGAGAAGCACGACAGCCTGGCCGAGCGCGTCCTTCAACAGGAAGCCGGTACTGGCCCCCAGGGCCTTGAGAACGGCGATGTCCGCGCTGCGCTGGATGGTCCAGACGGTGAAGAAGGCCCCGATCACGAGCGCCGAGATGGCGAACAGGAAGCCGCGCATCAGCTGCAGCGAACCGTTCTCGGAGGTGTAGGAGCCGATCGCGGACAACGAGTCGCTTTTCGAGACCGTCTTCGTGCCCAGGACACTGTCCGTGGCCGCGACATCGACGTCGGCGGTGGTGGTCAGCGCGAGCACGGTCGCACTCGGCGTTCCGCCCGCGGGCGGGGCCGTCCTCGCCCAGACGTCGAGGCCAGCCCACACCACCGGCGTGTGGCTGAACCAGGCGTCCCCCGACACCGCGGCGACCGTCAGCGGACGTCCGGCCACAGAGAGGGTGTCCCCGACCCGGACGCCCAGGTCCTCGGCGGCGGACGTCGACAGCACCACCGAATCGCCCTTGATCGCGCCGCTGTCCGGAGCGAGCGCCGAACCGGCCCGGACGCCGAACACGGAGATCCCGGCGCTGCGGTTCCCCGCGGTGGCCTTGGTGGTGGCGATGCCCAGCGGCTCGGCGCCGGTGACACCCGGGGTCTCGGCCCACTGCCGCCGCTGTGTCTCGGTGAGCGCGGAATTGGCATAGGAAAGGCTCTGCCCGTCGCCAGGAGCGGCGAAGACGATCTTCTCCGCGGGCAGGCCGGTGATCGCGGAGATGTTCTGCTCGCCCAGCCCCGCGGTGAGCCCGGACAACAGGCCGACCAACAGGGTGATCAGTACGACTACGGCACCCATCAGGGCGAATCGCCCTTTGGCGAATCTCAGGTCTCTCCAGGCGACGAACACGGCTCCGGTCTGTCCTTTCCGGCGGGGGGACTGGGTACCACTCCACGATCGCCGTCGGCCTTCTCGAGGACATCTGGCCGGAGACCACATTTCGCGGGCCGGAAGACGGCACGCCGCCTCTACCTTTGGATAGAGGCGCTCCCCGATCCGGCTCCGTAGCCTGGACGCATTGTGATCACCGCGTCCGTTCTGACCCCGACCAGCAGGCTGCTGACCTGGTGTCTGCACCTGCTGTTCTTCGCCCTGCTCGGGCTGGCGGCCGTGCGGGCGGTGGCGGCAGGCTCACCCCGGGCGGCGGTGGTCGTCGCGACGGCGCTGGCCTGTGGCGTGGTGTACGCGGCCGGCCCGCTCATGCCCAGGGTCAGGACGTCGCGGCGGGCTGCCGCGTGGTGGTTGCTCGCCGTCGGTGTCGTGTGGGTGGTCCTGCTGGCGATGACCGCCGACGCCGTATGGGTCGCGTTCCCCCTGTACTTCCTGCAGTTGCACCTGCTCTCACGCCGCCAGGGCCTGGTCGCGGTGATCGCGACCGCGCTGGCCGCGATCACCGCGTTCGCAGCCCACCAAGGCGCCCTCGTCCCGGCGGCGGCGATCGGCCCTGCCCTCGGTGCCGCGGTGGCGGTCGCCGTCGTCTGGGGGTATCAGGCGCTGTACCGGGAGAGCGAACGGCGCCGGAACCTGATCAAGAAGCTCACCGCGATCCGGGCGGACCTGGCCGAAGCCCAGCACGACGCGGGCGTGCACGCCGAGCGCGAGCGGCTGGCCCACGAGATCCACGACACCCTCGCCCAGGGGCTGTCGAGCATCCAGCTTCTGTTGGCCGCTGCCGAAAGAACGCTTCCCGACACCGCCGGGAACGCCGCCCGCTACGTCGAGCAGGCCCGGCAGGCGGCGGCGGACAACCTCGCCGAAGCCCGGCGCTTCGTCGTCGCCCTGTCCCCTCCCGGTCTCGACGACACCACGCTGGCCGACGCGCTGAAACGGTTGTGCGCCACCATCGGCGTCCGGCATCGGATCACCGCGCGTTTCCACCTCAGCGGTATTCCCGTGCCGCTGCCGACCACGCATGAAGTCGCGTTGCTGCGCATCGGCCAGGCCGCTCTCGCGAACACCGTCCGGCACGCCGACGCGTCCACCGCCGAGGTCGCCCTGAGCTATCTGGGCGGATACGTCACCCTGGTCATCGTCGACGACGGGAGTGGTTTCGACTCCGGGCACAGCGGCTTCGGCCTGACCGCGATGCGCAGCCGGGCCGAAGCCCTCAAGGGAACCTTCTCCGTCGGGTCCGCCCCCGGACACGGCACCACGGTGTCCGTGCAGTTGCCCGTCGAAACCGAGGAACGCCCGTGACCGACCCCCCGATCCGCCTCCTGCTGGCCGACGACCACCCCATCGTCCGGGCCGGACTGCGTGCCGTGCTCGAAACCGAACCCGGTCTCGTCGTCACCGCCGAAGCCGCGACGGCCGAGGAAGCGGTGGCCCGCGCCGCGGAAGGCGACATCGACGTCGTGCTGATGGACCTGCGCTTCGGCTCCGGCATGACCGGAGCCGAAGCGACCGCGGTGATCACCGCGCGGCCGGACGCGCCGCGGGTTCTCATCGTCACCACCTACGACACGGACGCCGACACCCTGCCCGCCATCGAAGCCGGTGCCACCGGTTACCTCCTCAAGGACGCCCCTCCAGAAGACCTCGCGGCCGCCGTCCGGACCGCCGCGGCCGGACGCACCACGCTGGCACCGACCGTCGCCGACCGGCTCATGAACCGCGTGCGGATGCCCACCACGGCACTGACCCTGCGGGAGATCGAAGTGCTGGTCCTGGTGGCCGACGGCCTGTCCAACCGGGCGATCGCCGACCGGCTCCACCTGACCGAGGGCACCGTGAAGTCCCACCTGGCCCGCAGCTACACCAAGCTCGGCGTCGACTCCCGCACCGCCGCCGTCGCCACCGCGACCGACCTCGGTCTCATCCGCCGCTGACGGACCCCGTGAATGGTGTCCTGCCGGGTGCCAAGTCCGTGAAGGCCTCCTTGAGGGACCCAGAGTCCCTCAAGGAGGCCTTCACGGACCGGAACAGTGATCGACCGCAGCCGGGACCTGTCAGCCGCCGAGTACGCCGCTGACCTCGTTCGGCGTGCCCGAAAGCGTGCCCGTCGCGGTCTTCGTGCCGGAGGCGAGATCGACCGAGTGGATCTCCTTCTTGCCGGGATCGGTCACGTAGGCCGTTCCGCCCCGGACGAAGATCGCCGGACGCGGCTGCTGCCATTCGAGCGGTTCCTGCCAGGAACCGAGTACGGCGATCTTCCGCGTCACGGCACCCGACACCGGATCGATGACGTGGATCTGGCCGTCCGTGCCCAGCACCAACGCCTCGCCCTGAGGGCCGCGGGCCAGAGACCGGAACGTGTAGCTGGTCCCGAGGTCGACGTGCTTGAGCGTCGCCTTCTCCGTGTCGATCAAGCTCACCCGGTTCGGGCGTTCGAGCTCGGCGTCTTTGTCCACCTTGTAGTCGCCCAAGGTGATCGGAGAGACGTCCGAGCCCGCCTGGTTGCCGATCCGTCCGTAAGCGTCCGGACTGGTCACCTTGGTGATGACACCGTTGCGGTAGATCAGCACACCGGTTTCGCAGCCGACGACGACCGCTTCGCCGCGCGCGGCGGCTTCACCGTGCACGCCGGGGCATTGCTCGTTGCGCGCGATCTCCTTCTTGTCCTTGTCCAGCACCACGATTCCGGACCGCTTTTCCGCGTTCCCGATCGTCGTGACCAGTTCACCGTTCTCGAGCTCGACGGCCACGCCGTGATGCGCTTCCGGCGTCTTGTGTTTCGGCGCGGGCAGAGCCACGGTGCCGATCGTCTTCGGATCGAGCACCGTCACCTCGCCGGTCCCGTCGGCGAACAGCACCGTCTTGCCCGCGTGCCGGACGACGTGACCCGGCTTGCCTGCCTTCACCTCGTTGTCCGTCAGCACGGCATCGACGGCGTCGAGCACCCGGAAACCGGTGGACGTCGACACCAGGAGATGCCGGTCGTTCCCGGCGGGGTTGATCCGGTTGAAGCCTTCCAGCGGAAAGTCCTTGGCCACCTTCAAGGTCTTCCCGTCGAGGAGCGCGATTCCTCCGTCGTAGGTGACGGCCAGCGGATCCGAGACGACGGGCGCCGCGTCCTTCCGGGCTTCCGCCGCCGGCTGTTCGGTCGCGCAGGCGGCGAGCGCGAGCGTGCTCACCGTCGTCGCCACCAGCGCGACGTATCGGGTGGTTCGTGCCATTTCCTTGTGCCTTTCGTCTGTTTCCGATCAGGAACGGGTCAAACCGGTGGTGATGGATTCGGTGTTGGCGCGCATCATTTCCAGGTAGGTGGCCGCGCCCTCGCCTGGTTCGCTGAGCGACTCCGAGAACAGCGGGGTCACCGCGACGTGCAGACCGGCTTGCTCGGCCAGGACTCGCGCGAGCCGGTCCGGTTGCGAGGAATCGGCGAAGACGACCGGCACTCCCGCCGCGCGGACGGTGTCCGCGAGTGCTTTCAGATCGGAAGAGCTGGGTGAAGCGAGCGTGGTGCCGCCGGGGATCACCGCACCCACGACTTCGAACCCGTACCGCTGGGCCAGGTAGCCGAACACGTGGTGGTTGGTGACGAGTTTCCGGCGCTCGGGCGGGATCCCGCCGAACTTCTCGGTCATCGTCCTGTCGAGTGCGTCGATCTCCCCGCGATAGCGTTCGGCGTTGGCCCTGATCACCGCTTCGTCGACACCTCTGACATGGGCGACGACCTCGTCGGCGATCGCCTTCACCACGTCGCGCACCCGAGCTGGATCCGTCCAGAAATGGGGATCCGGCTTGTTTCCCGCGAAGCTGATCGGGTTCGCCCGATCCCCCGCGGGCAGTGCCGGCACACCGTTCTCCTCGGCGGTGTGGACCGTGCGCAGCATGCCCTCTTCGAGCCCGAGTCCGTTGTAGACGATCAGACCGGCGCGTTCGACCTGGGCCGCCTGTTGCGCGGAGATACCGAAGGAGTGTGGGTCGGCGTTCGGCTTCATCAGCACGGTGACTTCGGCCTGATCGCCGACGACGGCGCGGGTGATGTCGCCGAGGATGTTCGTGGTGACGACGACCGACGCGCTCTTTCCGCCACTTCCGGAACATCCGGCCGCCGCCAGCAATGCCGCGAGGCACAGTACGAGTACCCGGCGCCTCATCGGCCGGTCTCCACGACGAGGCCCGCCTTGCCGCCGACCTTCAGCGTCCTGGCGCGGCGGAGGTTGTCGTTGTAGTCGATCTCGTACACATCCGCGGATCGCGGGTCGTTGATGTAGGCGCGGGTCGTGTCGATGTGGATGGACGGGCCGCCGGCGGTGGCCGCTTCCGATGTCAGAAGCGGGATCGCCGCCTGCTCCTTCCCGTTGCCGTCGAAGGAACGCAACATTCCGTCACGGGTCAGGGCCAGCAGCGGGCCGCCCTCACCCACGGCGTTCACCGCGGCGACCGGTCCGGTCTCGACGTACTGCCAGCTCCGACGGCCGACGTCCAGCGACCACGCGGCGGTCTCCCCTGCCCGTGCGGCGAGCGTCGCGCCGCCCGGTCGCTGGAAGAACGCGGTGGCGCGCTCCTGCGCCGTGACACTGCGCGGATACGGGATCTTCGCGCCGGTGAACGCACCGTCCTTCTCGCTCACGAGCAACGCGCCGTCCGCGCAACCGAACACCACGCCGCGCCGGGTCACCGCCTGCCCCTGCAAATCCGGACACGGCTCAGGGATCTCCGCCACGGCTTTGCCTTGACGGTCATGAACGCGCACTCCACGGGCCAGCGGCTTCCCCGGGTCCGCCACCGAAGCGAGGATGTGCTCGCCATAGGGAATCGCGACACCGGCGTGCGGCTCACGCGTGATCTTCCCCAGCTCCGCCACGGACCCCTTGTCGAGCTTGGCCCGGTCGAGCAACGTCGTCGTACCGTCCGAATAGGACAGAGCCGAAACAGCGGGATCGCTGTAGACCGTCAGGGGCTGCTTTCCCGGCGCCACACCGACATCGCGGACCTTCGCCCGGTAGTAATGGACGTGGTCACCGTGATCGACCATCCAGGCGCCGCTGTCGATCACTCGGGCCGTCCCGTCGCGCGCGGTCAGGTACCCGAAGCGGCCGTCAGTGGCCAGAGCGCGCACTCCGTCCACTTGCCCGGTTTCGTGCACCTCCTCGGTGATCAGGTCCACCACGCGCACAGCGCCCGTCTCGGTGTCGGCGACGATCAGCCGCGACTGGGCTTCGGCCGCCTCCTCGGCACCTTCGACATAGCCGTGCGGAACCTCCGCGGCCACCTCCTTCGGCTGCTCCCCGCCGCACGCCGCCAAGGTCAGCGCCGCGACGACCGCCGTCACTGCTTTCAGTTTCATCGTGAGCTCTCGATCTCCGGGGTCAGGGAACGGAATCGCCGCCGTACGAACGACAAGAGGGCGGAAAGGAAGAACAACAGGACCGCGGCGGCGGCGATGGTCGCGCCCGCGGCGGTGCCCCCATGCCAGGACACGAGCAGGCCGCCGACCGTGGCGACGATGCCGAGCAAGGCCGCGATGAGCATGATCGTGGTGATCCGACGCGACCAGAACAGCGCCGCCGCGGCGGGCGCGATGAGCAACCCGAACACCAGCAGCGTCCCCACCACGCGGAACGACGCGACGATCGTCAGCGTGACCAGCCCGAGCAGCACCGCGTTGGCCAGCCTTGGGCGGAGGCCCAGCGTGTGCGCCTTCCGGACATCGAAGGTGAGCGCGGTGAACGAGCGGTGTCCCAGCAGAGCCACCGTCCCCACGACGACCAAGGTGATCACGAGGCCGACCAGGTCGCCGGATCCGACGGCGAGCACGTCACCGAACAGGAATCCGGTGAGATCGACCGCGAAGGACCTCGAATGCGACACGATGATCACGCCGCTCGCGAGCATGCCGACGAAGAGCAGGCCGATGGTGGTGTCCTCGGACAGCCGCCGCGACCGCCCGAGAGCCGTGACGCCGAGCGCCATCACTCCGGCGCTGATCGCGGCGCCGATCAGCAGGTTCACGCCGGTCAGCGAGGCGATCGCGACCCCGGGCAGCATCCCGTGCGACATGGCGTCCCCGATGAAGGCCATGCCACGCAACACCACCCAGGTCCCGACGACGGCGCACACCACCGATACGAGCACTCCCGCCACCAGCGCACGCTGCACGAACGACACCTCGAAGGGGATCAGCAACCATTCCACGCGTCACACTATAGTGGTAATGATTGTCATTTTCTGAAAGAGGTGGGGATGACCCCGGACACAGCGGCACTCACGATCGACCGCGCACACGCGCACTACGGGCCCCGCGAGGTGCTGCGCGGGATCACCACCCACGTACCCTCGGCACGGCTCACCGCGATCGCCGGACCGAACGGCGCAGGCAAGTCGTCACTGCTCAACCTCGTCGCCGGCGTCCTACCGCCGACCAGCGGATCGGTGACCCGACGCGACCCGGGCCTCGTCGCCTACGTGACCCAGCAGAGTGAGGTGTCCCAGTCGCTGCCGATCACCGTGCGCGCCACCGTCACGATGGGACGCTGGGCGCACCGCGGCCCCTGGCGGCGTCTGTCCAAGATGGACCGGGAGATCGTCGGAGAATGCCTGGAGCGACTGGACATCACCTCGATCGCCGACCGGTTGATCGGCACGCTCTCCGGTGGACAACGCCAGCGAGCGCTTGTCGCGCAGGGATTGGCTCAGCGGGCCGGGCTGCTCCTGCTCGACGAGCCGTCGGCCGGTCTGGACCTGCACGCACGCAACCTGATCGACGACGCGCTCCACGCCGCACTCGCCGAAGGCACGACGGTCGTGCGCGTCACGCACGACCTCGAAGTGGCGGGGCGAGCAGATCACTGCCTGCTGCTGCAGGACGGCCGCCTCGTCGGCGAGGGCCCTCCGGATTCGGTACTGACCCCGGAACGCGTGACCGCCGCCTGGGGCCTGCGAACCCGCAATTAGTCACCTACTTTCTGTCCCTGAAGCAGCCGACGTTCGCTACGGTGGTCCGCCGAGCGAAGGGGGCACCGATGGAACAGGCATGGCGACGGATCATGGCTTTGCTGTCCGAGCACGCACCTGCCACCGCCCGGGAGATCCGGCCGCCCGCCCCGGCCGAGCACGTCGAGCGCCTGCGAGATCGTGTCGGCCTCGAACTGCCATCCGAACTGCGTGCCTGGTGGGCTCTCATGGACGGCGTCGACGACCGGCGCGACCACGGAGCCGGGAACCGATCCGCGCATCTGATCCCGCGTGACTACCTGCCTCTGTCGGTCGCGCGGGCGGAGGAGGAGTACGTCAGGCAGGCGCAGTACCCCGACCCTGGCTGCTGCACGCCCGAAGGAACGCACGGCAAGCAGGCCGGTGAGGACAGCTTTCCTTTCTGCACCGCGGTTCTCCCCATCGGCCGGGTCATCGACGGCGGCCTGTTGTGCGTCGATCTCAGGCCGGGTGAGTACCACGGATGCGTCATGGAGTGGTACGCCAGCGAAGGGATCTACGAGTCGAACTGGCGGAGCGTCGCCGAAATCCTCGACGAGATCGCCGAACGCCTCGACAACTACGTCCACGACCGCGAACTGCCCTATCGCGAAAAGCATCCCGACATCACCGACGGCGTGCTCAGCTGGCCTTGACCCGCACCGGCGATCGAGTGCCAGCTGGTTTCAGGCCGCGCAAGAGCGGTCTCGCGGGCGACGAGAGGGGCGCCGCCGGACCGGGGTGATCGTGAGTGGCAAGTGTCGTTAGAACACGACTTACCACTCACGACCCACGTCCCGAGCGCCTCGCCCGGGACGCTCATCGTCTCGAACGTGGCGCTCGGGACTTGCCACTCACGTCTGGTTGCGTTACCTGATAGCGGGTACGAAATCACCCAGGGTGACCACCTAGGCTGCCAGGACGTCCGACCATCAGTGTGAGGAAACCGCGTATGGCAACCGCCGGAGCAGCGGAAACGCGTCGCCGCTATCGGCCCGAGCTGCAGGGACTGCGTGCGGTCGCGGCGCTGCTGGTCGTGGTCTACCACGTTTGGCTGGGCCGCATCTCCGGCGGCGTCGACGTCTTCTTCCTGATCTCCGGGTTCCTGATCACCGGCCAGCTGGTCCGGGCCGCGGGCCGCGGCCGGATCGAGTTCCGGCCGCTGTGGGGCCGGATGATCAAGCGGCTGTTCCCCGCCGCGCTGACCGTCCTGCTCGCCGTGCTCGCGCTGGCGATCTGGCTACTCCCGCAGGACCGGTGGTTCCAGACGATCAAGGAGGTCTTCGCCTCCGCGCTGTACGTCGAGAACTGGCGGCTCGCCGCCGACTCGGTCGACTACTTCGCCCAGCACAACACGGCCAGCGTCGTCCAGCACTATTGGTCGCTGTCCATCCAAGGGCAGTTCTACATCGTGTGGCCGCTGCTGATCGGGCTCGTCGCCCTCGCCGCCACCCGGCTGCGCCGCTCCCTGAACGGCACGGTCGCGATCACACTCGGCGTCCTGTTCGCCGTGTCCCTGGCCTATTCGGTGCGGCTGACCGCGACCAACCAGCCGCTGGCCTACTTCCACTCGCTCACCCGGGTCTGGGAATTCGCCCTCGGCGGCTTGCTCGCCCTCGCCATCGACCGGTTCGTGCTCCCCCGGCTGCTCCGGATCGTGCTGGGCTGGATCGGCGTGGCCGGGCTAGTGACCTGCGGGATGATCCTCGACGTCGGCGAGGTGTTCCCCGGCTGGGCGGCACTGTGGCCCACCGTGTCCGCCGCGCTGGTGATCGTCGCCGGCGCGACCGGCAGCCTGATGGGCGCCGACCGGATCCTTTCGTCCCGGCCGCTGGTGTACCTCGGCAACCTCAGCTACGCGCTGTACCTCTGGCACTGGCCGGTCCTGCTGTTCTACTTGATCGCCCGCAAGCGCGAGGCCGTCGGTCTGCTCGGCGGGGCGCTGGTGATCGGAGTGTCCCTGGTCCTGGCCGCCGCCACCTACCGGTTCGTCGAAGAGCCGGTGCGGAAGTCCGCGGTCGGCGAACGGACGCGCTGGGGCTCCTACCGGTTCGCCGCGCTCGCGCTGCTCCCGGTGCTGCTGGTCGCGAGCACCTGGCAGGTGGTGAGCGCCAAGAAGGCCGATTTCTCGATCGCGCTCGACGACGACCATCACCCCGGAGCGATGGCCCGCGACCCGGAGACACCGAAGAAACCCGTCCCCGGCAAGGAAGCCGTGCCGCCGTTGATCGCCGTCCCGAACGACTGGGGCGGCATCGCCGACGCGCAGTGCACACCCTCCCGGTTCGACCAGATCCTCGATGTCTGCACCTCGCGTCCGGAGGGGACTCCGACGAGGACGATCGTCGCCGTCGGCGATTCGCATATGCAGCAGTATCTCGCCGCGATCAAACCGATGGCGGAGAAGAACGGCTACCAGGTCACCTTCATGCTCAAGGGAGCCTGCCCGTTTTCCACGACGTCGGACGCGATGCCGGGCGACGCGGGCTGTCTCGCGTGGAACTCCGCGGCACAGAAGGAAATCCTCGCGATGCGGCCCGACGCCGTACTGACCCTGTCCACTCGCGACGTCCGGGTCGGCCCCACCGAAATGACCCCGCAAGGTTTCGTCGACCAGTGGAAGGTCCTCGATCGCGCCGGGATCCCGGTCGTGGCGATCCGCGACAGTCCCCGTCCCGGATTCTCCCCGCCCGCCTGTATCGAAGCCAACGGCGTCAAGGCTCGCGAATGCAGCGTTCCCCGGAAACAGCTGCTCGCCGACCCACCGTACGAGAAGCTCACGGACATCCCCGCGAACGTCTCGCTGCTCGACTTCAGCGACTACTTCTGCGGCCAGGACCGCTGCCGTCCGGTCGTGGGGAACGTGCTGGTGTACATGGACGACAACCACGTCACCGCCAGTTTCATGACCACGCTCTCCCCCGTGCTGGAACGAGGGATGATCAGCGCGCTCGGCTGGTGAGCCCGAGCAGTGCCGCGACGGCGTCGCGTGCCTGCCGGGCCGGAGCCGGGTCGCCGCTGATGCCCGCGGTCACGATGGCACCTTCGGCGAGTAGGTAGACCGGTTCGGTCACCGCCAGCCCGGTGGCCCGCACCCAGGCGTCGACCTGTTCGTGGAACGCCCGCTTGTGCGACCGCACCTCGGCCAGTACCGCCTCGGACGACGGGCCGAACTCACCGTGGGCGTTGATCCAGGCGCAGCCGCGGAAACCGGGTTCGGCGAACCAGTCCGCGAGCCAGTCGAAGATCGCGAGCACCCGCTCACGGGGATCCGCGACCTGCTCCACTCGGTCGGCCAGGCTGCCTCTCCACCGCCGATCCCGACGTCGGAGCATCGTCACGACGAGGTCCTCCTTGGCCTCGAAGAACCGGTAGATCCGTTTCAGCGAAAGTCCGGACGCCGCGCGGACCTGATCCATGCCGACCGCCTGGATGCCGTTCTCGTAGAAGAGCATCTCGGCGGCATCGAGCAGGAGCTCGCGATCCACGCGGTTCTGCTCCTCGCTGACAGCGGCAGGCATCGGGACTCCTTGACGTCAAGAACGTACGTTCCCTACTCTAGTCTTCAGAAGTAGAGAACGCACGTTCTCCACCTGAGGAGGTCAATGAT
Source organism: Amycolatopsis azurea DSM 43854 (assembly GCF_001995215.1). Classification (GTDB taxonomy): domain Bacteria; phylum Actinomycetota; class Actinomycetes; order Mycobacteriales; family Pseudonocardiaceae; genus Amycolatopsis; species Amycolatopsis azurea. The sequence goes on along the minus strand of NZ_MUXN01000024.1, from coordinate 89,601 downwards.
GTCGGAAGAACGCCCGCCCTTACCGCCGTTCACGCGGGAGACGGCCCTGAAGAAGGTCCAAGCGGCCGAGGACGCCTGGAACACCCGCGATCCCCGCCGGGTGGCGTCGGCGTACACACCGGATTCGGTGTGGCGGAACCGGGACACGTTCGTCCGGGGTCGCGAGGAGATCGTCGCGTTCCTGACCGGGAAGTGGGAGCGGGAACAGGACTACGCGCTGCGCAAGAACCTCTGGACGTACACCGGGAACCGGATCGCCGTCCGGTTCCAGTACGAATGGCACGACCAGGCCGGACAGTGGTGGCGCAGCTACGGCAACGAGCTGTGGGAGTTCGACGAGCACGGTCTCATGAGCCGTCGCGAGGCGAGCATCAACGACGTGGCCATCCCCGAAGGCGAGCGGCGGATCCGCGGTCCGCGTCCGGCGGAGGAGCACGGGGCCGAGTTCCCGCTCCGGTAGCTCAGTCCACGATCGTGGCGATCTCCCACAGCCCCAAGGACTTGTCGGCGTAGGCCCCGCCCTCTTCGGTGCAGCCCTCGACCAGCACGGCCAGCGGCTCCGGGAACCCGAACGGCTCCCGGCACAGGTTCAACGGCCTCCAGTCCCCCGTCACGATGTCGTCGTTGGTGCCCAGTTCGGTGAAAGTCGTGGTCAGCAGGTACCGGGAGCCGCTGCGCCGGAGGTTGCGCAACGCCCGCTCGATGTCGGCGAAACTCAAGTGCACCAAGCAATCCCGGCACAACACCAGATCGGCGGCAGGCAGCGGATCACCGGTCAGGTCGAGGCTACGGAACTCCCGCACCGGATCATCCCGGAACCGGGCGGCGTTCGCCTCGACCAGATCGGTGACGATGTCGGCGCCGATGTACCGGTCCAGGTCGAGTTCCACCTCGCTGAGCCAGCCGAAGTCCCCGCACGGCAGGTCCAGCAGGGTGCGTACGCCGAAGCGTTCGAGGAGAACCGGAAGCTGCTCGCGGAGTTCCCGCGTCTGGACCGACTCGGATCCGGGACCGGAAACCGAGGAGGATTCCCACAATCGGGACCGGAAGATGTAGGTGAAACGATCTTGGGTCCCCAGGCTTTCGAGCTCTTCGGCGACCCGACGGAAGTTGACCTGCGCGGTGGTGATCGGTCGTTCGTCCACACCATCATCGTAGATCGATTCGGGCATCCTCGAGTCCATGACCGAATGGGAAACCGAACGAACCCACCTCTTGAAGGCGAACGCGGGCGCACTGGCCAGGACGGCACTGGCCAACGTGGTGCGCGAGTATCCGCACCACGAAAGCCATTGGCATCACGAAGGCGTACCCATCCCCACCCCGAAACAGTCGCATCCGTGTTTCTACGGCAGTTTCGACTGGCATTCCTGTGTGGAGATGTTCTGGGTACTCGTGCGCCTGCTGCGCCACCACCCCGAACTCGTGCCTGCCGAGGAGATCCGCAAGGTCCTCAACGAACACCTGACCGCCGAGGCGCTCGCGGACGAGGTCGCTTTCTTCACTCCCGAGGAGCACCGCACCACCCAACGCCCCTACGGCTGGTCGGCGCTGCTGGAACTCACCTTCGAGACCGTCACCTGGGACGACCCGGACGCCGCGCGCTGGTCGACAGGCCTGCGGGAGTTGAGCGAGCTCTTCGTGACCCGCTACAACCACTGGCTGCCGCGGGCCGTCTACCCGATCCGGTACGGCATCCACGAAAACGGCGCGTTCGGACTGTCCCGCGCGCTGCCCTACGCCGACCACCTCGCCGATCACGGCGACCGGATGCTGCGTCAGCTGATCGGCGACGCCGCCCGGCAGTGGTTCGGTTCCGACCGCGACTACCCCGGCGCCTGGGAGCCGTCCGGTGCGGATTTCCTGTCCCCCGCCCTCGCCGAAGCCGAACTCATGACCCGCCTGTTGCCCGCGAGCGAGTTCGCCGACTGGCTCCACAGGTTCCTGCCCCGGATCGCCGAGCGGGAACCCGCGACCTTGTTCACCCCGGCGACCGTGACCGATTCCTCCGACGGGCAGATCGCCCACCTGCACGGCCTCAACCTGCACCGTGCCTGGTGCTGGCACCGTCTCGCACACACCCTCCCCGACGACGACGCCCGGATCCCCGCCATGCGCGAAACCGCGCGAGCCCACACCCACGCCTCACTCGCGCAGACCACCGGCGGCGCGTACATGGTCGAGCACTTCCTGGCCTATTACGCGCTTCTTCTGCTGAGTTGAGTCGACGTGACCTCAGTAGGCGGTGAGCCCGCCGTCGACGACGAGTTCCGCACCGGTGACGTACGAAGATCCGTCGCTTGCCAGGAAGAGCATCACCGAGGCCACCTCGGCGGGGACCCCCGCGCGCCGCATGGGAGTGCGCACGATGTCGGATTGTTCATCTCCCTGTTCGTCGAGCAGATCCTGGATCATCGGGGTGGCGATGACCCCGGGGTGCACCGAGTTGACCCGGACGCCGCGGGTCGCGTATTCGACGGCCGCGGTCTTGGTCAGCAGCCGCACCGCGCCTTTGGACGCCTGATAGGCGGCGGCCGCTCCGCTGCCGACCAAGCCGAGCACCGAGGAGGTGTTGACGACCGAGGCGTTGCCGGAGGCACGCAGCAGGGGCATGGCGGTCTTCATCCCCAGCCAGGTGCCTGTCTGGTTGACCGCGATCACCCGGTCCCAGGCGTCCTGTGTGGTGTCCTCGATCCCGGGCCAGTCCACGATGCCGGCGAGATTGACCAGGACGTCGAGCCTGTCGAACCGCCGCCTGGTCAGGTCGATGATCTCGCTCCAGTTCTCGGCCGACGAGACGTCCAGCCGGGCCCCCACCACGTCGACGCCCTCGGTCGCCAGGCGCGCGGCGAGTTCGTCCACAGCCCCCTGAGCGACATCCGTGACGATCAGGCGGGCACCCTCGCGGGCGAACAGTTCCGCGGTGGCCCGGCCGATGCCACCGGTCGCGCCGGTGATCAGCGCGACCTTGCCCGCCAGCGCGCGGCCGGACTGCGACAGGTTCATCGCCGCACCTGCGCACGTCGATCGTCGGACTCGCGATACAGAACGAGATGCTCGTGATAGAGCACGCCGTCACGGATGTCGCCCGTCGCGGTGAACCCGGTGTCGTCCACATAGTCGAGATGGTTCCCGGTCACCACATAGCGGCCGGTATAGGCGCTGCGGCGGGCACCGCGCGCTTCGTCGTAGCGACCGTCCGCGCGCAGTTCCTGCCGGATGTGGCCGTCCGCGGTGACCCACATGCCGACCACGTCGATTTCGCTTGTCATAACGACCAGCGTCGGCGACGGCGGGAACCGATGGCAGGACCCGGGTTGGCTGGGTATGCCACACCCAGCCAACCCGGCGTGCACCGACCTACCCTGGCGTCATGGGCAACGGTGAGCTGGGAGCGTTCCTGCGGGCACGCCGCGCGGGGCGGACCCCCGAAGACGCGGGCGTCCTCTATTCCGGCCGTCGCAAGGTGCCCGGGCTGCGCCGCGAAGAAGTGGCCGTCCTCGCCGGAGTGAACGCCGACTACTACACGCGCCTGGAACAGGGCCGCGAAACCCATCCATCACCGCAGGTGCTCGACGCGCTCTCTCGCGCCTTGGATCTCGATCCCGACGCGCGCGAGCACCTGTACCGCCTCGCCGGGGCGACACCGGGCGACACACCCGCGCCGACGTCCCAGGCGGTGAGCCCCGAACTGCGCCGGCTCATGGACGGCTACCCGCACACTCCCGCCTTCGTCCTCGATCCCCTCCTGAACATTTTGGCCACGAACACCCTCGCCGACGCGCTGTTCTCGGCGTTCCGCACGGCGGACAACCTCGCGCGCATGACCTTCCTCGATCCGGCGGGACAACGGTTCTACGCACGCTGGGACTGGACGGCACAGGCGACCGTGGCGAATCTCCGAGTCGCGGCGGGCTTCGGCTCGCACGAACCCGGTCTGCGAGCACTGGTGGCGGAACTCGGCGAAGGCAGCGCGCGATTCCGGGAGCTTTGGGAGACCCACCAGGTGCGCGGCAAGACCCGCGAGCCCAAACACCTCGTGCATCCCGACGTCGGTCCGCTGACACTCACTTACCAGGCGCTCGACGTCCGCGGCGCGCCTGGACAGCAACTGATCATCTACCACGCGGAACCCGCCACACCGAGTGCCCACGCCCTCACGCTGCTGAGCAGCCTTCACGCCACGCGCACGGCCGACGCCTGATCCACGAGCACATGTCCGGAGTGTGACCACCCGGAAAGAGCAGTCACTCGCTGTTGGTGAGCCAAGTGCCGTAGTCACGGTCGTTCGACCGCCTGATCGAGTGAACTCACCGTGAGCATCGATGCTCGGATTTGGTCGAAGTTGACCGTAGCCTGCCGTTGCGATCAGCATTTTTCATACCGCGGAAGTACCGCGCACGACTTCGACGACATGCTTCTCCACCTGCGTGGATCAGTGCGGCGACGCAACCCGTGATGACCTGGCCAGACGCCGGGAAGGCAAGCCGTCGGCCCGCCGAGGCTGTTTGACGACGCTCGTCCATTCGGCGCCAATGACTACTTTTAGTAGTTTTCGGAGTCACCCAGACCGTTGAGCGACGCAGGCATACCGTTCAGCGCGACACACGCAGTACTACTGAACGGTCACAGACTGCTTTCGCCAAGATGTTCTCAGCCGCACCGGGTCAAGAACCGGTAACGCGCGCGTGGCCCCCTGCGGTAACAGGAGGCCACGCGGATGTCCATTCGCCCAGCTCGCTAGAACAAGGACAGGACGCCGTGACCTTACAGCCTGATAATGCGAAGACACCAGACAACAGCCCGCCCCGACGGGTCAAAGTCGTCATCGAGCACGTCGAGGAGCCCCGTCGCCGGGTCGCCACGTCCGCGGAGATGATCCGCGCGGCGCGGCCTCTTCTGCGGACACCGGGACGCCACCGCAAAGTGCAGACCCGCGACAGCTGGCTCTGCCTCGCGATGGCCGTTCTCGCCGGCTGGGCCCCGACACTGCGGATGTGCCTCCTGCTGACGATCGGCGGCGCGATCGTCGTCGGCGTCATCAGGATCAGCACGCCGGAGATCGGCGCGTCGGCGGGGACCTTCGTCGGCCTGCTGACCCTTTTCGGCGCTTGGATCGTCAAAGCCCGCCAAGGAAAGCAGCGCCGGGAGCCGAGTCTGTAGCGTGTTTTGCCCCGTGCCGTCCGGTTGGCCGGCACGGGGTTCCCAGCATTGCCGGGAACTCTCCACACCTGTTCGGCGACCTCCGGTTAAATGATCGCGAAGTCCCCGACATGTGAGGAGATCTCGTGCGGAGAGCTAGAAGACTGGGGGGCCTGGCCGTTTCGGTGCTGGCGGCGACAGCGGCACTGAGCGGCTCGGCGTCGGCCGACACCGTACAGTCGTTCCACACCTCGCTCGATCCCGCTTCGGTACGGGAATCGGTGCGATACCTGGTCGACAACTACCGGGTTAACGAACAGGAAGCGTTGCGCCGTCTGGAATTGCAGACGGACGGCCTCAAACTGGACGAGCTGCTGCGACGCGATCGCGGCGCCGAGTACGGCGGCCTGTGGCTCGATCAGGACAAGGGCCAGCTGGTCGTGGCCATGACCAAGCCCGCGGCGGCGGAGCCGTATCTCAAGGCGATGCCGGACCGTTCCGGCGTTCGCACGCAACAGGTCCAGCACTCGTTGCGGCAGCTCACGGCGGCGAAGGACCGTGTCGCGGCCAAGGTCGGCGCGGGGCCGGAAGCGGTCTACCTGCCGTCGGTGAGCGAGTCCGAGAACCGCGTCGTGCTGTGGGAACGCGACTGGGTGGCACAGGAGAAGGCGGCTGTTCGCGCCGCCGCCGCCGAAGCGAACACGGCTCAAGCGGCCGCGTCGGCGGAATCCGGCATGGTCGTCTCACGTGTGCTGAAGAACCCGAACGCGCTGTCCACGCCGAACGTGGACCTGGGTTTCTGTCATCCGCTCTACTGCACGAACTACGGCCCGATGCGCGGCGGCCTCCGGTTGGACATGAAGCGGGACGACGGCACCTGGGGCGGCTGCACCAGCGCCTTCAACCTGCGGTCCACCGGCGGCGGTTTCCCCGGCAAGGGCTGGGTCCTGACCGCGGGCCACTGCATGCGGACGAAGACCAACAACACGCCGACCCAGCACAACGGCAACGAGGTCGTGCAGCAGCACGGCATCGAGAAGAGTTCCTACCCGTACGACTACGCGGCGCTGCCGTACGTCAACGACGCGGCATCGACGAAGTGGCTCGAAGGCCAGACCGGCCGCAACCGGGTGCTGAAGTACTGCCGCAACGGTGGCATGGACAGCAACGGCGACACCCCGTGCGGTCAGCAGGCCACCTCGGTCGACGAGTACATCACCGGCGCCCGCAAGCTCGCCGACATCAAGGCGGGGTATGTCGTCTGTGCTTCCGGGACGGCGTCGAGCGCGGTGAACTACCCGGACTCCGTCGACAGTGGCGCGGGCGCCGGCTACCTCGTCGGAACCCGCTGCGGCCGGGTCCTGTCCACGGACGTCGGCATCAACACCGACCTGTGCGCCCGTCCGGGCGACAGCGGCGGACCGCTGTTCAGCCAGGCCGATCACGCGGCACTGGGCATCCTGATCGGCAACCAGCAGTCCCGGTCGGGTCCCTGCCAGGCCGGTGAGCTGAACAACTACGCGCCGATCGAGACGATCACGACCGATCTCAGCGAGCGGATCGCGAGTCAGGGATCCAAGTTCGCGGTGATCACCACTCCGAACGGCTGATTCCCCAGTACGTGAAGGCCCCCTTCATTGCGCCTAACGCAATGAAGGGGGCCTTCACGTACTTACCCGTCACTGGACCAGCAATGGACCTTCGTAGCGCAACGCGTCGCCCTCGCCGTACACCCGGACCGTCAGCTCCGGGGGCTCCCAGGGGGCGAACACCTCGTCGATCGTCCGAGGCGCCGGACCCAGGTCGACGTCCACGGCGAAGGTGTGGGCCACGATGTCGGCCTGGACGACGGCGCCCTCCGCGTCGGCCACCTCCAACCGGGTCACGCTCGGGTCGATCGCTCCCAGCGCGCCCGGCCGCGAACTCCACACCGCGAAACCGCGTTCGGTGGTGTCGTTCCCGTAGCCGGTGCTCATGATGTTGAAAAGCGTCTTCTCGCCCTCACGGAAGATGCATTCCGCTTCGACGCCCGAATCGTTGTAGGCCAGCAGCCGCCCGTTCGCGCTGCCTGGCCAGAGCCGGGCCCCGGTGTGCCACCCGGCGTGCGACACCGCTTCCGCCGATCCGCCGCTCTCGGCCGACCGGTAAAGGTCGCTGAGCGCCGTCAGCTCCGCTATCCACTGCTCGGTTTCTTCATCCCTTGGTGGGGCCACTACGCGTGCGCCCTCCTCTCCGACTGTCCACAATGGTCAATTTCGAGGCTTACACAAGCGGCAGTCGATCGCATCAGGGTTTCCCCGGAGATCACTCCGGCCCGCTGCACGGTTCCGTGCAACCTGGGACCCGTTAGGCCGAGTAGAGCAATCTCGCGGGTTTCCCGTCATGGGGTTTTGCCTCGCGCGTCGCGATTTCACCGGGACAAGCCCGGCGGAACTCCGACGCAGAGGGGTAAGGCTGATGACCGCGCAGTGCACGATCACGGAGGAGATCGGCGAAATCGGTGTCTGGCTGATGGGCGAGTTCGGTGGCCGTGTGCCCGCGGCCGTGATCAGCAGGGTGCTCAACGCGAGCAGGCGGGACCTCGAAGGCCGGATCGACCCCGAGGCACTGGGCGAGATGTTCCACGCCCTCTGCCGGTTCCGGCTTCAGCGGATCGTGGCCGAGGACGAGCGGATCACGATCCGCATCCCCGGCACCCGTCCGTCGTGACGGCTCGCGACCGTCACCGTGCCGGCACGGTGACGGTCTTCAGCTCCACGTACTGAGCGAGGCCCGCCGCACCGTATTCGCGACCGACGCCGCTGGCTTTGAAGCCACCGAAGGGGCCGTCGAAGCCGATCGGCGCCCCGTTGACGGTGACGGTCCCGGTGCGCATCCGCCGCGCGACGGCGAGCGCGTGCTCCTCGTCGGCGGACCAGACGCCGCCGGAGAGCCCGTACTCCGAGTCGTTGGCGATGCGGACGGCGTCGTCCTCGTCGTCGTAAGGCATGACGACCAGCACCGGCCCGAAGATCTCCTCCTGGGCGATGCGCATCTCGCCGTCGACGTCGGCGAACAACGTCGGCGTGACGTAGTTGCCCTTGTCCAGGCCCACCGGGACTCCGGAACCGCCGGTGACCAGCCGCGCGCCTTCGGCGACGCCGAGTTCGATGTAGTCGCGCACCCGCTGCTGCTGGCCGGGCCGCACCATCGGGCCGATGAAGGTCTTCTCGTCGGCCGGGTCTCCGACGACGAGGGACTCCATCATCTCCTTGAGCCCGGCGACGACCTCGTCGTACCGGTTCCTCGGCGCGAGGATCCGCGTCTGCGCGATGCACGCTTCGCCGTTGTTGAGCAGGGAGCCGAACTTCAGTCCGGCGATCACGTCGGCCAGGACGGCGTCGGGCAGGATCACGGCGGCGGATTTGCCGCCCAGCTCCAGGCTGACCCGCTTCAGCCGCTCCCCCGCCAGCGACGCGATCCGGCGGCCGGCGGCGGTCGACCCGGTGAACGCGATCTTGTCGACGCCGGGGTGTTTCACCAGGTACTCGCTGGTCTCCCGGTCCGCGGGCAGCACGCTGATCACCCCGGACGGCAGCCCGGCCTCCGCCAGCATGTCCGCGAGCAGGCTCATGCTGAGCGAGTTCTCCGGAGAGACCTTGAGGACGACCGTGTTCCCCGCGAGCAGTGCCGGGACGATCTTGGCCATCGACGCCGAGAACGGCGAGTTCCACGGGATGATCGCGGCGACCACACCGATCGGTTCGCGGCGCACGATCGACCGGAACGGCGCGCTCGGATCCGACGGCGTGAGCGTCTCCTCCCAGCCGAATTCCTCGGCCGCCTTCAGGTACGAGACGGCCAGACGACCCACCCCGGGCTGCCCGGCCCGGGTGAACCAGAGGGCCGAACCGTTCTCCGCCGAGATCACCTCCGCGACCTCGTCCGCGCGGGCCTCCCTCAGCGCGTTCAGGCGCCGGAGCACCGCGATCCGCTCCTCCGGCGAGGTTCGCGGCCACGGCCCTTCGTCGAAGGCGGTCCTCGCCGCGGCGACGGCGCGGTCGATGTCGGCGGGCAGCGCCTGGACGACGCGCCCCAGTACCGACTGATCGTGCGGGGACACGATGTCCAGCGGTGTCGGGTCGTTCGGCGCCGTCCACTCGCCTCCGATGAAGAGCTTGTCGTTCGTGATCATCGTTCCACCTCTCCAACTGTCACATCAACGTAGCACTTATGACGGTTAACAACACAGTCGCGTGATACATTCCCGGTCATGAGAGCTGATGCGGCGCGCAATCTCGAAGCGGTCCTGACCACGGGTGCGCGGATGCTCGCTCACGACCCGTCGGCGAGCATCGGCGCGATCGCCGCCGAAGCAGGTGTCGACAGGCGTACCGTCTATCGGCGCTTCGCCTCCCGTGAAGACCTCTTGGCGGCCATCTACGACTCACGGCTGACCGCGGTCGAAGAAGTCGTCCGCGCCGCCCGGTTCACCGAGACCGCGGTCACGGTGGCCCTGCACCGCTATGTCGAAGGCATCATCGAGGTCAACCGCGCGTGGCCGGTCGAGCTGACCCGGATGCGCACCGAACCGTCCATCCAGGACCGCCGAAGCCGGCTCACCGCCGAAGTGGACACGTTCCTCCAGCGAGCCACGGACGAGGGTTTCCTCCGCGCCGACATCCCCGAGGGCTGGGCGAGCCGCCTGCTGATCCAGCTCCTCCATCTGGCCTCGCGGGAGGACATGGACGCCCCACGCGCCGCCGACCTGCTCGTCGGCACCTTCCTGCGCGGAGTGGGTGCCCACTAAGAGTGGTAGAGCAGACGTGTCATAAAGGCCGCCTCCGGAACAGCCTCGCGACGCTCGGCGCTGCCCGCACCGACGCCTCACCGCCACGTGACCGGGCGGACGGCACGTGTGATCAGACGGACGACACGTGTGACTGAACGGACGACACGCTCATGACCGGGACCTCGCCGCGAGTCGTCCGCCTGGACACGCGTGTCGTCCATCCAGTCACGTGTGTCGTCCCTCCAATGACACGAAACTCCCCATAAGAACTTCGTCACCCCGCGCCCCTCGTGGAGGGGCAAGGTCACGCAGGGTGTGCGAAGGTGACGGCATGGCAGCTTCGCGCAGACGATTCCCCGTGTCCTGGACCACCGTCATGCCGGTCCTCGCCATCGTCGTCCTGGCGCTGAGCTGGGGCCGCGACCTCGGCCCGATCCCGGTCGCCATCGTCGCGATCGCCCTCGGCGGGACCGTGCTGGCCGCGGTGCACCACGCCGAAGTGGTCGCGCATCGCGTCGGGGAACCGTTCGGCTCGCTGGTGCTGGCCATCGCGGTCACGGTCATCGAGGTCGCGCTGATCGTCACGATGATGTCCTCCGGCGGTCCCGAAGCCGGGACGCTCGCCCGGGACACGGTGTTCGCCGCGGTGATGATCACCATGAACGGCATCGCGGGCATTTCGCTCATGGTCGGCGCGCGCCGCTACGGCGAAACGCACTTCAACTCGGAAGGCAGCGGCGGCGCACTCGCCACCGTCGCGACGCTCGCCACCGTCAGCCTCGTGCTGCCGACGTTCACGACCAGCACGCCGGGGCCAGCCTTCAACGGCACCCAGCTCACCTTCGCCGCCGTCGCCTCGCTGCTGCTGTACGGCCTTTTCGTGCTCACCCAGACCGTGCGCCACCGCGACTTCTTCCTGCCGGTCGACAGCGAGGGCTCGGTCAAGGAGGAGGATCACGCCGAACCGCCGAGCAGCAAGGCGGCGCTGACCAGCCTCGGGCTGCTGCTGGTCGCGCTGGTCGCCGTCGTCGGCCTGGCGAAGGTCGAATCACCCGCGATCGAAGCGGGCGTGCGGGCGGCGGGCTTCCCGCAGTCGTTCGTCGGCGTCGTGATCGCCATGCTGGTGCTGCTGCCGGAAACCCTGGCCGCGACACGGGCCGCGCGCCGTGACCGGATGCAGACCAGCCTGAACCTCGCCTACGGTTCGGCGATCGCGAGCATCGGGCTCACCATCCCGACCATCGCGCTGGCGTCGATCTGGCTGGACGGGCCGCTGCTGCTCGGCCTCGGCGCGACCCACATCGTGCTGCTGGCGCTGACGATCGCGGTCAGCGTGCTCACCGTCGTCCCCGGCCGCGCGACCCGGCTGCAGGGCGGCGTGCACCTGGTCCTGCTGGCCTCCTTCCTGGTGCTCGCCATCAACCCGTGACACGAGTCCTCTTCGGACACGGTTCTGTCGGTGGTCACGGGTAATCTCTGCCCCGTGAACGCTCGGGACCGCATCCAAGAACTCGCCGATCAGATCGTCGTCCTTCGCGACGCCTACTACCGGGGCTCGCCGAAAGTGGCCGACGCCGACTACGACGCGATCGAAGACGAGTTGCGCGGGCTCATCGAGGCCAACCCCGAGCTGACCCCGGACCCGAACCCGCTCGACCAGGTCGGCGCGCCCGCCGTCCTGCACGCCCCCATCCGGCACTCGCGCCCGATGCTGTCGCTGGAGAAGGCGACCAAACCCGAACAGGTCGAGGCCTTCTTCGCCCGCTTCCCCGGGCAGCCGGTGGTCGTCATGCCGAAGCTGGACGGCCTGTCGCTGGCCCTCGTCTACGAAAACGGGCGGCTCGCCAGGGCGGTCACCCGCGGCGACGGGACCACCGGCGACGACGTGACCATGCTGGTACGAGCGCTGACCGACGGCGTCCCGGACAAGGTCGACGCGCCCGGCCGGGTCGAGGTCCGCGGCGAGGCCGTCATGCTCCGCTCCACCTTCGCCGCGTACAACAAGGTCCACCCGGACAAGCCGCTGATCAACCCGCGCAACGCCGCCGCCGGGACACTGCGCGCCAAGGATCCGGCCACCGTCGCCGAGCGGCGTCTCCAGTTCTTCGCCTTCGATCTCACCACGGAGCCCGACAGCGCGGAAACCGATCTCGACGGCGCGCTGCGAACGCTCGGGTTCGCCGCCGCCGACATGCGGCACTGTGAAGGCGCCGAAGCGGCGCAGGCCGTCATCACGACCATCGAGCAGCAGCGCAACGACCTCGATTACGACCTCGACGGCGCCGTGCTGCGCCTGGCGGATCGTGACGCCTACGCCGCCGCCGGAACCCGGTCCAGCTCACCGCGTGGCGCGCTGGCGTTCAAGTTCGCCGCCGAGGAGAAGACCACCGTGCTCGCCGACGTGGTCTGGGATGTCGGCAAGACCGGCAAGATCGCTCCGGTCGCGTGGCTGGAGCCGGTGTTCGTCGGCGGAACCACCGTCACCCGGGCGACGCTGGCCAATCAGGAGGTCATCAAGGCCCGCGGCATCAAGATCGGCGACACCGTGCTGGTCCGCCGCGCCGGTGACGTGATCCCGTTCGTGGCCGGCGTCCTCGACGCGGCCAAGCGCACCGGCGAGGAGCGGGAGATCGTGCCGCCCTCGGTCTGCCCGTCGTGCGAAGAACCGCTGACCGAACAGGGCAACAGCCGCGAACTGTTCTGCACCAACGTCGCCTGCCCCGCCCAGACCGTCCGGCGGCTGATCCACTGGGCTTCGCGAGCGGCCGCGGACATCGACGCGATCGGCGGGGTCTGGATCGAAAGGCTCGCCGAGGCCGGGATCCTTGAGCACCCGTCGGACTTCTACCGGCTCACCAAGGAAACGCTGCTGGAGTTCGACCGCATCGGCGACATCTCCGCCACCCGCATGATCGAATCGATCGACGCGAGCCGCGGCGTCGGCCTGCGCCGGGCACTGATCGGCCTGGCCATCCCGATGGCCTCCGAGGGCACCGCCGCTCGGCTGTGCCGGGCGGGCTTCGGCTCGCTGGAGGACGTCGCCGACGCGGGCGAAGAGGGGCTTGTCGCCGTGGAGGACATCGGTCCGAAGGTCGCCGCGTCCCTGATCGAGCACCTCACCCGGCTGCGTCCCGAACTCGAGCGGCTGCGGGAAGTCGGTGTCTCGCTGGACGTGCGCGAAGAGGACCTTCCGCCGGTCGTCGCGGCCGGGGCGCCGCTCGAGGGCAAGACGGTCGTGGTCACCGGGTCGATCAGCGACCCCCGATCCGGCGAGAAGGTACCGCGCCCGACCTTCCAGCGGTTGTGCGAAAGGGCGGGCGCGGCCATCGCGTCGTCGGTCTCCGCGAACACCGACCTGCTGATCACCGGAGCCGATGTCGGGGCCAGCAAGCTCACCAAGGCCGAGAAGCTCGAAGTCGAGGTCGTGGACCAAGGCGTCATTTGGGGACAGCTGATCGAGGCGGGCGTCGTCTAACCCTCTCCTCCTGCGTTTCGTCCTAGCGCATTCAGAGGACTAAACGCTGGGCTTCGTCCGATATCGGGGGCTTGTCGAGTGCCATTCGAAGCCGCCGCCCATCCATCCCCGCAACCCGCGCATGAACCGTTGCAGCTCGAGGGAAGGCACCGCGCTCAGCTTCTCGTGCGCGGCCTGGAAGTCCCGGACGACGTCGTTGTGCAGCTCGACGGTGATCGCCGTGGCCTCTTCGATCGAGCACTTCCGGTCGTCGGCGATCAGCAGTACCGCGTTGCAGGGCGGCGACTCGTCCTCCAGATCCTTGGCGACCGAATGCACGTCGTTGACGAGCACGGCCGCCGTGCCCGCTTGGATCGCCGCCTCCCGGACACGGGGGTCGTAGTAGAGGTTCGACGTCAGTTCGTAGCCCCCGAGGACGTCGATCAACGTCATCGAGGTGTAGAAGCTGTCGTGCTGCCGGGCCGCGAGGTACTCCCACGCCGGCGGGTACTTCCCGCTGTGGCGCCATGCCGCATAAGCGGACCAGCTCACGAACATCGCGAACGTCGAATAGCAGACCCGCTGCACCTGCGCGGCCGTCCCGTTCCGCCGCAAGAAGTCGATCCCGGAGTTCAGCGCCACCAGGACCCGGTCGTTCCGCAGCGTTTCGTCGAGATCGCGGCTGAATTCGCCCAAGGAGGGCACCGGGTCCATGGCCGCCATCGCCAGCGCGAGTTTCGGCGGAAGCTCCGCCGGCACCGCCCCGAGCGACGTGTCGTCGGCGTAGAGATCGTCGGCCGCCCACCACGCCGCGTTGAGCCGCGCGGAGATCAGCAGCTTGTCCGGATCGTCGCAGTCCGGGTGGGCGAGCATGATCAGCCTGCCGAAGCCCGCCTTCCCGATCTGCTTGCACTCCTCTTCGTCGAAGCCGCACTCCCCCGCCCACAGGGCCAGCCGCCGGTCGACCTCGTCGGCGAGCGGGTCGTTGATCCGTTCGGTGACCGGGCAGTACAGCGGCGGTGCCGAGCCGTCACCCCACGGCCGGTACGCGTACGCGGGGTCGAGAGCGGGTGCCTCCGGCGGCGGAGTCTCCTCCGCCGCCGGAGGTACAGCGGTCAGCCGTGCCACCAGCCGGGCGGCGGACGTACCCAGTCCGCGTGGCCCGGCCAGCAGCGTGGCCAGCGCACCCTGTTCCGTCATCACTGACTCCGATGGGTCTCGCGGGATCAGATGCGGTCCGCGGCGATGAGCAGGTAGTGGAAGCTGCCTTCGCGATAGGCGTCGAGGAAGGGCTTCTCGACCCCGGTCGCCACCGACGACTTCGTCCGCAGCTCCCAGTACGGGATCGTGTCCGCCGTCAGGTCCACCACCGAGATCGGCACCAGGCCGTTGGCCGTCATCGCCTTGAAGTACTCACTGCGCGGATGGATGTTGCAGGTGTAGTGCTGGTCGATCTGCGCGACGGCCTTCGACCGGCCGCCGGTCACGTCGTTGTAGCACCCGGTGATGGTGACGTACCGGCCGCCGAACTCCAGCTGCCGCGCGTGCTCGGCGAAAAGCTCGTGGAGGTCCACGTACATGGTGCTTTCGTTGTTCCAGATCGCCTTGCGCAACCCGGTTTCGAAGCCCGTGTCGAGCATGTTGCGGAAGTGGTAGCGCACCTTGTCGCCGACGCCTCGGATGTCCGCCTGGTGGTTGGCGAACTCGACCTGCTTCTCCGAGATCGAGATCCCGTCGACGTGGCAGCCGAACCGCGCGTTCGCCATGATGCTGGACCCGCCGCGTCCGCAGCCGGCGTCGAGAAGCCAGTCGTCCGGTTTGACGTCACCGAGGTGGTCGAGCAGGACGTCCGCCTGCGCCGTCTCCAGGCGGTGCATTTCGGCGATGATCCGCTCGTCGCGGGTCTCCTCGGGCCCCTCCAGCACGGACCAGTCGACCTCGCCGACCCCGTAGTGGTGGTGATACAGCCCGTCGACATCGCCCAGCCGCAGGTTGACCGGGTCCTTCTCCTCGTTCCAGTACGACGCCACCGACTTCTGGTATTCGGTGCGCAGAACCTTGGCGGGAGCGGGAGTGCGGGCGATGGTCACGTGTGTGGTCCTTTCTGGAGCCTTGGTGTTCGTTGTCGTTGAGGGGCGAGGAGTCAACGCGCGACCTCGACGTTCTCGAGAACGCCGAGCGCGTCGGGCACGAGCACGGCGGCCGAGTAGTAGGTGCTGACCAGATAGCTGGCGACGGCCTGATCGGAGATGCCGTCGAAGCGCACGTTCAGGCCCGGCTCGTACTCGTCGGGCAGGCCGGTCTGATGCAGCCCGATCACACCGTTGTCCTCCACACCGGTCCGCATGGCGAGGATGGAGGTCGTCCCGCTTTCGGTGACCGGGATCTTGTCGCAGGGCAGGAGCGGGACCCCGCGCCACGCGGCGACCACCTTGCCGTCGACCGTGGTCCCCTCCGGATAGAGGCTGCGGCGCGTGCATTCCCTGCCGAACGCGGCGATCGCGCGGGGATGGGCGAGGAAGAACTTCGTCTTGCGGCGGCGGCTGACGAGTTCGTCCATGTCGTCGGGTGTCGGCGGGCCGGACCGGGTCTGGAACCGCGATTTCAGATCGGCGTTGTGCAGCAGGCCGAACTCGCGGTTGTTGATCAGGTCGTACTCCTGCCGCTCCCGCAACGCGGCCACGGTCAGCCGGAGCTGCTCGTCGAACTGGTCCATCGGCCCGTTGTAGAGATCGGTCACCCGCGTGTGGACCCGCAGGGCCGTCTGCGCGACGGCCAGGTCGTACTCGCGCGGCGAGATCTCGTAGTCGACGAACGTGCCCGGCAACAGCGGCTCACCGTCGTGACCGGACGACATCCCGATCTCGGACTCGCCCTTGGCGTTCTGCGGCTTACCCTTGTGCGCCAGCATGTCCTGCACGTGACGGCGCATCGCCTCGGACCGGCCGTTGAGGTCGGCGAAGTCGTCGGCGCGCAGGGTCAGCACGATGACCGGGGTGACGGCCTTGACGGTGAACGGCCAGTTCCGGTCGATGCCGGCGAGCATCTCGTCACCGAAGTGATCGCCGTCGGCCATGCCGCCGATGGTGGATTCGGTGCCGTACTCACCCGGTGCCACCTTGGCGACCTTGCCGTGCGCGACCAGGACGACCTCGTCGAGCGGCGAGCCGTGGCTGACGATGGTCTCGCCGGGCTGGTACTCGTGCTGCACGAACCGGTCGGCGAGCGCGGTGAGCGTGTCCTCGTCGTCGAAACCGCGCAGCAGTGCCAACTCCGCGAGTTCCTGCGGGACGACCCGGACCTCGGTGCCGACGTTGGTGAAGCTCACCCGGCCATCGCCGATGGCGTAGGTCAGGCGCCGGTTGACCCGGTAGGTGCCACCGATCGCCTCGACCCAGGGCAGCATCTTCAGCAGCCAGCGCGGCGTGATGCTCTGCATCTGCGGCCGCGTTTTGGTGGTCGTCGCCAGGTTCCGCGCGGCGGCGGGGCCGAGACTGAGCCGCCGGTCGGCCTCCGGCGTAGCGGCGGTCATCCTTCGCGGCCGAGTTCGGCGGCTTCGAGGACGGCCAGCGCGTCCGGTACGAGCACGGCGGCGGAGTAGTACGTGCTGACGAGGTACGAGATGATGGCCTGCTCCGAAATCCCCATGAAGCGGACGTTCAGCCCGGGCTCGTACTCGTCCGGCAGGCCGATCTGGCGCAGGCCCACCACACCCTGGTTCTGCTCGCCGGTGCGCATCAGCAGCACGGAACTGGTGCTGGTCTGGCTCACCGGGATCTTGTTGCAGGGCAGGATCGGGACCCCGCGCCACGACGGCACCTTGTGCCCGCCGAGATCGGCGCCGGTCGGGTAGATGCCGCGTTTGCTGCACTCACGGCTGAACGCGGCGATCGTGCGCGGATGCGCGAGGAAGAAGCCGGGCTCCTTCCAGACCAGGGCGAGTAGGTCGTCGAAGTCGTCCGGGGTGGGCGGACCGGTGCGCGTCGCGATGCGTTGGGTGAAGTCGGCGTTGTGGAGCAGGCCGAAGTCCGTGTTGTTGATCATTTCGTGCTCTTGCCGCTCGCGCAGCGCCTCGATGGTCAGGCGGAGCTGCTGCTCGGTCTGGTCCATCGGCTGGTTGTAGAGATCGGACACTCGGCTGTGGACCCGCAGCACGGTCTGGGCGACGCTCAGTTCGTATTCCCGCGGCGAGGTCTCGTAGTCGACGAACGTGCCCGGCAGCAGCGGCTCACCGTCGTGGCCGGAGGAGATGTCGATCTCGGCCTCACCGAAATCGTTGGAACGCCCGGAGTCCTGCGACGACTGCGCGATCTGCGCCTGGAGCGATTCGGACTGTTCCAGTACGTGCTCGAAGGCCTGGCGGGTCAGGGTGAGCACGGTGCAGGCGGTGGCCGCCTTCGCGGTGAACTCCCAGATGCCGTCGTCGTCGACGAGGGCCTGCGCGCCGAAGTAGTCGCCGTCCTTGACCACGCCGAGCGCGGTCTCGTCACCGTAATGGCCGGGGCCGGTCTTGGTGATCTTGCCGTGCGCGATGAGGAAGACCCGGTCGGCCCGGTGCCCGAATTCGACGAGGACGTCACCGGCCGCCACTTCCTGCTGTTCGAAGCGACGCGCGAGTTCGTCGAGTACCTCTTCGTCGTCGTAACCCTTCAGCGGTTTCAGTTCCCCGAGTTCCGCCGGGATCACGGTCACTTCGGTGCCCGCTTTCGAGAACGTCACCCGGCCGTCGCCGACCGCGTAATTGAGCCGCCGGTTGACCCGATAGGCGCCGCCGTTGACCTGGACCCAATCGAGCATCTTCAGCAGCCAGCGGGATGAAATGCCCTGCATCTGCGGGACGGATTTGGTCGTGGTCGCCAGGTTGCGCGCGGCGGCCCGGCCCAAGCTCAGCTGCGGGTTGTCCGACCCCTGGACACCTTCGGCGGAAGTGCCCGATTCGGTCACGGTCACAGCAAGGTCCACCCTTCGATAGTCACGTGAACAAACAAGATCCACCAACCGTGGCGTGCCGGTCATGCCCCGATGTGCGGCCCCACGGGGATCAACATAGCAAGGTGTTTTCGCCGCACAAGCGCACTATCAGGTAATACGAAAAGGCCACCCGAATGCCGAATTTCCCATTCCCCAAGAGGGCATTCACCGCAATTACTCGATGCTTTAATACCCGCACACAAGTGGTCCAGCGATTGTTCTGAGGTGTTACGCCGGACCACGCCGGGATTCCCCGCCGTACCCGGGATGCGGCCGTTGGAGTGGGCACATCGGACTCTTTCGGGTCACTCCGGCGTCCGTGTTCGACGTCGGCTTGACGGACAGCGACGAAACAGAGGGTCGCGTCCGGACACTCCGTCGTGTCAGTCGTCCCAGGTGACCAATCCGTACTTGTACGCCCGGATCACCGCCTGCACCCGGGTCGCGACGCCGAACTTGGCCAGGATCCGTTCGACGTGGACTTTCACCGTGCCGGCGGCGATGCCGAACTCTCGGGCGATTTCGGCGTTGGCGAGGCCGCGGGCGAGCCCACCCAGCACCTCCACCTCCCGCGGGGTGAGGGGAGGCAGGTCCGGTGGCACCCGGCGCGGTGACACGCGGGCGAACCGGGTCACCAGGCGCCGGGTCACCTGCGGGTCGATCAGGCCCTGACCGGCATCGGCGAGACGTACCGCTTCGACGAACAGTTCGGGCGCACTGTTCTTGAGGACGAAGCCGACCGCTCCGGCCTGCAATGCGCCGAACAGGTAGTCGTCCAGGTCGAAGGTGGTCACCGCGACGACGGCGGGCTCCGGCTCGAGCTCACGCAGCCGCCGGATGGCGCCGATCCCGTCCATTCCGGGCATGCGGATGTCGGTCAGCACCACATCGGGCCGCCGGAACCGGGCGAGGGCGACCAGTTCGGCGCCGTCCGCCGCCGCGCCGATCACCTCGATGTCCGGCTCGCACGACAGCAGCAGTCGCAGGCCGTCCCTGGCCGCGGCCTGGTCGTCGGCGATGAGCAACCTGATCACGAGGCGCCTCCGTTCAGCGGGATCGTCGCCCGGACCCGCCATCCCCGGGCTTCGCGCGGGCCTGCGTCCAGCGCGCCACCGAGCAGCGCCGCCCGTTCTCGCATTCCGCGAATCCCGTTGCCCTCGACCGGGTTCCCGGCCCGCTTGCCGTCGTCGTCGACCGTCACCAGCAGTTCCCCGCCCCTCACGGCGATCACGATCTCGGCCCGGCTCGCCGAAGCGTGGCGGGCGGCATTGCCGAGTGCTTCCTGGACGATCCGGTACGCGGCTGCCTGCACGGGTACCGGCAGGTCCTCGTCCCCGAGGTCCCGCCTGAGTTTCATGGTCAGCACGCCGTCCATCCAGGCGACCAGTTCGTCCACTTCGGACAGTCCAGGTGCACTGTCCTCCCGGAGTGTGTCCACGAGCGCTCTCACCTGTTCGAGCGCGTCCTCCGCCAACCCGGCGACGGTGGCGAGCGTTTCCTCGCTGTCCGTGCCCGCCTTCCGGCCGCCCAGGGCCCGCAGCCGGATGGCGCTGAGCTGGTGGCCGACGAGGTCGTGTACCTCCCTGGCCACCCGGTTCCGTTCGCGTTCCCGCACCCGGCCCGCCTCCGATTCGACGAGCAGGCGCAGGGCCTCCGCCCGGTCCGCTTGCGACCGCCACACGTAGCCGAGGCTGACCGGCAGTACCGCGAGCGCCGCGGAGGTGAGGAGGTCCGAGGGCACGATCGTGCCCACTCGCAGCATGGCCGCCGCGAGCATCCAGGCCACGGCCACGGCGGCGAGCAGAACGCGGTGACGGCGCAGGTGACAGGCGGCGGAGAACACCGCGATCATCGCCGGCCACGGGGGCACGGTCAGGCCGATCGCGAGCGAGCCGAGGGTCACCGCGCCGACGACGGCCACCGACGTGACGGGGAATCGGCGGCGCCGGAGCAGCGGCAGACAGGCCGCGACCGTCAAGGACACCGTGGCCGTCGACAGCGGTCTGCCATCGACCAACGGCGACCCCAGAGAGACGAGCAGGACGCCCGTCGTGATCAGGATGTCCCGCGTCGGCGCCGAGTACGCCGTCCACCAGGTCGCGCCCGATTTCATCGTTCCCCCTATGCCGGACGGCAGATGCGCCGTCCTCGCTCGTGGTGCCAGCGTGAGGCGGTGATCAAGGGAGGACGGATGACGATTCGGGGGATGTCCGGACGATACCGCGTGGCGATCGTCGCCGTCATACTGGCGGTGACAGCGCAGCCCGCGTCGGCCGCGCCGGAGCCCGCGCTGCGGTGGCGCGACTGCGGCGCGGACACTCAGTGTGCGGTGCTGACCGTCCCGGTGGACTGGGCGGATCCGGCGGGGCCGGTCACCGGCGTCGACGTGGTGCGGGTGCCGTCGAAAGACCCTGCGCGTGGAACCGGCACGGTCGTGGCCAACCTCGGGGCGGGTAACAGCACCGCCGCGATCGTCGGCCCGCGGTCCGCGCCGATCCAGAGCTGGCTCGATCAGCTGACCGAACGCTCAGACGTCGTCGTCTTCGATCCTCGCGGGCTCGGACGGGAAGACCGGCAGACCGTTTGTCCTCGACCACCGGCGCCGATCCTCGGCCTGGTACGACGACAGGACGATGCCGCGTGGACGACACACGCGCGGGAGAACGCCGCGTACGACGCCGGATGCCGACAGGCCGCGGGCCCGGCGTTCGCGGGACTGGACTCCTGGCAGATCGCACACGATCTGGACGCGCTCCGGGCCGCTCTCGGCGAGAAGAAGCTGCGCTACTTCGGTAATTCCTATGGCACCACCTACGGGCAGGCCTATGCGGAACTGTTCGGCGCCCGGCTCGACCGGATGTACCTCGACGGCGTCGCGGACCACACCCGCCCCCGGCTGATCGACTGGCTCGCCGACCACGCACGCGCCCAGGAACTCCAGCTCCTGCGCTTTCGCGACTGGTGCGCGTCCAAGCCGTCCTGCGCGCTGCACGGTGAGGACGCCGCGAAAGCCTGGGACGACCTCCTCTCGGCGTCCGCCGTGACCGGCGACCTCTTCGCTGGCGCGCTCGTCGGCATGAATCCACCGCGATGGCCCGATCTGGCCCGTGCCATCGCCAAGGCGCGGGCAGGGGACGACTCCGACTTCCGCACGGTCCTCGACTATCCGCCCACCGGTCCGACCGGCTCGGTCCAAGCGGCGACGCTGTGCCACGACTTCATGCCGGTGCTGCCCGATCACGCGAGCTTTCTCGAGATCGAGCGCCGCCTGAAGGCCGTCGCTCCACGGTTCGGCTGGATCGAAGGACGCTACGAGGTCGGGCGTTGCCTGGGTATCCCGGGTGAGCCCGCCTATCCCCCGCACCCGCTCTCGGCGTCGGGTACGCCCCCGGTCCTGGTGACGATCGGCGAACTCGACAACAACACCGGCCACCTCGGGGCCGCTCACGTCGCCCGGCAGTTCCCGCGGGCACGATCGGTTCGGCACGGCGACGGCCACGCCGCCTACCTGCTGGGCAATGCGTGCCTGCGCGCTCTCGGCAACGCGTATCTGCTCGACGGTGTCCTGCCCCCGGACGGCACGTTCTGTCCCGCGGAGCTGGCGCCTTGAGTATTGTTCACTCGTCACTGTACTGTTCTGCGGGTGCTGACATGTGAGACTCAGGGTGCCGCGCTCTCCCGGCTGGGGCGCGCCCTGGCCGACCCGAACCGGTGCCGCATCCTGGTCGCCCTGCTCGACGGCGTGAGCTACCCGGGCCAGCTGGCCGGGCAACTCGGCTTGAGCCGCTCCAATGTGTCGAATCACCTCGCCTGTCTGCGGGGCTGCGGCCTGGTCGTGGCCACCTACGAAGGCAGGCAGGTCCGCTACGCGCTGGCAGACGCGCATCTGGCCCGCGCTCTGCGGGAACTGGTCCAGGTCGTGCTCGCGGTCGACACCGCCGAGCCCTGTGTGGACGATGCCGTCGTCGAGGTGCGCCGATGAGCGTCGAGAGTGTTTCCTGCGCGGACGGTTGCTGCGCCACGAAGCCCGTAGAGTCCACTGTGGACGCAGATCGCCGCGCCGTGCTGTCACGCCGGGTCCGGCTCCTGGTCGCCGCGACGATCACCTACAACGTCGTCGAGGCGGTCGTCGCCATCTCCGCGGGCACCGTCGCCTCCTCGACCGCGCTGATCGGCTTCGGCCTGGACTCGGTCATCGAAGTCGCGTCCGCCGCGGCCGTCGCCTGGCAGTTCTCCGGCAAGGATCCCGAAGCCCGTGAGCGCACCGCGCTGAAGGTCATCGCGGTGTCCTTCTTCGCGCTGGCCGCTTATGTCACCGTCGAATCGATCCGCACCCTGTTCGGCGCCGACCCCGCCGAGCATTCCACCGTCGGCATCGTGCTGGCGGCGGTCTCGCTGCTCGTGATGCCTTTCCTGTCCCACGCCCAGCGTCGCGCAGGACGCGAGCTCGGCTCCGCGAGCGCCGTCGCCGATTCGAAGCAGACCTTGCTCTGCACCTATCTTTCCGGTGTGCTGCTGGTCGGGTTGCTGCTCAACAGCCTCTTCGGCTGGTACTGGGCGGATCCGCTGGTCGCGCTCGTCATCGCCGCCGTCGCGATCAAGGAAGGCCGCGAAGCCTGGCGCGGCGAGCACTGCTGCTGAAAGGACCGCCATGACCCGGACAGCGCGCTGGAACCGGTACTGGGACAGCAAATCCCGGAACTACGACCGGGAGATGCAGTTCCTCGACCGGAAGCTCTTCGGCGATTCCCGGGCGTGGGCGTGCGGTCAGGCCACCGGCGAAGTCCTCGAGGTCGCCGTCGGGACCGGCCTGAACCTGCCGCTCTATC
Source organism: Amycolatopsis azurea DSM 43854 (assembly GCF_001995215.1). Classification (GTDB taxonomy): domain Bacteria; phylum Actinomycetota; class Actinomycetes; order Mycobacteriales; family Pseudonocardiaceae; genus Amycolatopsis; species Amycolatopsis azurea. The sequence goes on along the minus strand of NZ_MUXN01000024.1, from coordinate 66,434 downwards.
CTGACGGCGTCACGCTCACCGGCATCGACCTCAGTGACGGCATGCTCGCCATCGCCCGCGACCGCGCCGAACGCCTCGGTCATCCGGTGACGCTGAAACAGGCCGACGCGCACGACCTGCCCTTCGAGGCCGATTCGTTCGACACCGTGGTCTGCACCCTCGGGCTCTGCGCCATCCCCGACGACGGCAAGGCGTTGCGGGAAATGGCGCGGGTCCTCCGCCCCGGCGGCAGGCTCATCCTGCTCGACCACATCGCGAGTTCGTCACGTGTGGTCCGCGGCCTGCAATGGCTCACCGAAAAGGTCACCGTGCCGATGGCGGGCGAACACTTCCTCCGGCGCCCGCTCGGCAAGATCGGCGACCTCGGCCTGACCGTGGAACGCCGGGAACGGTTCAAACTCGGTCTGGTGGAACGGCTCGTCGCCCGTAAATGAACAGGGGTCAGGCGGCTTCCCAGGCCGCCTCGATCATCCGGAAGATCTCGTTCACCGCGGCCTCCGGATCGGCCGCCTCACGACCGAGCGAATAGGCGTCGATCACGAACCGCGCGATCGTGCGGCAAGCCGTCGCGGACCGCGCCAGATCGGGATCGGCGGCGATGGCCGTCGCCAGCGATTCCGCGTGGCGCAACCGCATCGAGTCCTCGTAGTCCCGCAGCGCGGGCGATTCGTCGATCATGCGGAAGATCGGCGCCGAGCCGTCCGCCGTGCAGTGCCGCACCATCGCGTGGATCTCACGACGCAGCGCGGGGATGAGCGGCTCGTGCGGAGCCCTTTCGGTGACCGCCCGTGTGAGCCCTTGCTCGAAGTCCGCGTCCTGCTCGAACACCAAGGCCTCTTTCGAGCCGAAATGGGAAAAGAGCGTGGTGACGGCGACGTCTGCCTCCGCGGCGACCTCGCGGATGCCCACCTCGTCGTACCCGCGCTCCAGGAAGAGCCGCAGGGCGGTGTCGGCGATCTTCTGGCGCGTCGCGGCCTTCTTGCGCTCGCGACGTCCCGGCGGTGCGGTCATGCGACGACGCTATCAGATCCAAAACAACAACGGTTCCAAAATACTAACCGTTAGTGCTACGGTCGGTCGTATGAAGAAAGTGATCTTTACCGAGTTCGGCGGTCCGGAAGTCCTCCAGCTGGTCGACGCCGAAGATCCCCACGCGGGACCGGGTCAGGTGCGCATCGCGGTGCGAGCGGCGGGCGTGAACCCGGTCGACTGGCGGATCCGCGAGGGCCAGGTCCTGGGCGCCCATCCGACCGTGTTGCCGTCGGGGGTGGGTCTGGACACCGCCGGGATCGTGGACGAGGTCGGCGAGGGCGTCACCGGTGTCGAGGTCGGGGACTCGGTGTTCGGCGAGGGTTCGGATACCTACGCGGAGTTCGCCGTGTTGTCGGCGTGGGCCAGGATGCCCGAAGGCCTGTCGTTCGAAGAGGCGGCCGGATACCCGTCCGTGGTCGAGACCGCGCTGCGCGTCATCCGCGAAGTCGGCGTGCGGCCCGGCGAGACACTGCTGGTCAGCGGTGCGTCCGGCGGGGTCGGATCGGCGGTGCTCCAGATCGCGCGCGAACGCGGCATCACGGTGATCGGCACCGCCGGCGCCTCAAACCAGGACTACCTGCGCGAACTGGGCGCGGTCGCCACGACCTACGGCGAGGGCTGGGTGGAGCGGGTCCGGCGGCTCGGCCGGGTCGACGCGGCTCTCGACCTGGCCGGGTCCGGCGTGCTCGAAGAGCTGGTCGAGCTGACCGGGGACCCGGCCAAGGTGATCACCATCGCCGACCTCGGCGCCCCCGAGTTCGGCGTCCGCTTCTCCGGCGTCGCAGGGAGTGTGCCGGACGCGCTGGCCGAGGCCATCGACCTCATCTCGCGGGGCAAGCTGCACATCCCGGTCGAGAAGTCCTACTCGCTCACCGACGCGGCCGCGGCGCACGCCGACAGCCACGCCGGGCACACCCGCGGGCGCCGGGTCATCGTCGTCTGAGCGGGGTCAGGCGGTGGCGGCAGGAAGGATCACGACGCCGTCGTCGTCGGAGTAGAGAGTGTCGCCGGGAGTGAAGGTCACTCCCCCGAAACCGACCGGGACGTCGACAGCGCCGACGCCCGCCTTGGAACTCTTGCGCGGGTTGGTGCCGAGCGCCTTCACGCCGAGCGGGAGTCCGGCGAGCTCGGCGCTGTCGCGCACGGCGCCGTGGACGACCACGCCCGCCCAGCAGTTGTCGACGGCGGATTTCGCGATCATGTCGCCGGTGAGCGCGCTGTGCAGCGAGCCACCGCCGTCGACCACCAGGACACTGCCTTCACCAGGTGTGTTCAGCAGCTTCTTGACCAGGCCGTTGTCCTCGTGACAGGAGACCGTCCGAATCGGACCCGAGAACTTCCGGTGCCCGCCGAACTGGCGGAACTGGGTGTCGCAGACGCGCAGCCGGTCGCCGTGTTCGTCGACGAGGTCGGCGGTGGTGAAGGAATCGATCACGGCGCCTGAGTGTAGGTGCCGATCAGCCGGTTTCGCCCCTGCTCGATGAGATCCGCCACACGCCGGGCGTCCCGGATCGCCCGCAGTTCCAGCGCCGGCGGCGCCCAGGCGCCGCGAAGCTCTTCGTTCTTCATCTTGAAGCGGCGCCAATGGCTTCCGTAGGTGATCGTGCCGACACCCGTCTCGTCGACCTTGACCGAGGGTGCGAACTGGAGGTACTGGAACCAGACCCAGCGGAACTCCGCGGCGTTCGGCCAGTTCGCGACGAACACGATCCGCTGGGTGGTGACCAGGTACGAGAGGACGGTCTCCCGCGACCGCCGGTCGGTCAAGCGCTGATGGAGAAAAATCAGGCTGCCGATCAACAAGCCGACGAACGGGGCCCAGACCGGCAAGTCTCCCCAATAGACCATCAGCAGGACGAACGCCACGACCACCTCGATCATCTGCGTGTGCTCCGGAAACCACTTTCGCGGGCGCTTTGGCGCTCCGGTCCACAGCACTTCTTCGCCCTCTTGCAACGGATACGTGTGCATCGAACCCCTCCCAGGATCTTCACCGGGAGTACGTCCGCCCTGCCCCTTACGTTGCCTCGGGCGGGAACACGGTTTCCAGCACGTGGGTGAGAATGGCGACGGGATCCGACGCCGGGGCGACCGTCTGACGCAGCGCGAGCCCGATCCCCAGTGCGCCCAGCATGACGACGACCTGATCCAGGGGCAACGCGGGTTCGAGACCCAAACGCCGGGAATGCCTGGAGAGCAGAGCCGCCACTTCGTCGTCGTGACGTCGCTGGATGGCGGCGACCAGGGTGGCGGTCTCCGGCTGCTGCGCCGTCGCGGCGAGCACCTCCGCGGCCGCCGCACTCCATTTCGCCGCGTCCTTGTCCGCCACATCGACGGGGTTCAGCGCCGCGATCACGTCGTCACGCGTGGCGGCACGGGCGAGCGCTTCACGCAGCCCCTGGAGATGACCGTCCGCGTCGGACCCGACGATCGCGAGCCACAGCCCTTCCTTGCCGCCGAAGTGTTTGTAGACGGCGCCTCGCGTGTAACCGGCGTTGACCGCGATCTCCTCGACCGTCGCCGCCAGGAAACCGCGCCGCAGGAAGACCTGGCGCCCGGCGTCCAGCAGGTGGTCATGGGTGCGCTGCTGCTGCTCGGCCCGCGTCAGCCTGGTCATCGTCCACCAATTCAGTAACAGGATGTTTCTGGAAACACGACGTTACTGTATCGTCGGGCGCATGGAGTTCCTGGCCCCCGCGGCTGCATTCCTCAGTCTCCCCCTCTTCCTGGCCGCGTTCGCGTGGTACGCCATGCGAGCCCGTGCTCGCGGCGTGAGCCAATCCCTGCTGGCGCCGATCGAGGAGATCTGGGACCCGATCTCGCACAAGACCAACATCGAGATCCAGATCGAGGCCGAACGCAGTCCGGAGACGCCCTCCCCTGGCGATCCGCCCGAACTTATTGGGAGGTAAGGCAAATATGGCGCGATCGGGTCTCTTGTCGGGCAGGCTTTCTCCGTCGGCTTCAGGGCAGGGTCTTCCAAGTGCAGCCTGAACTGGTCCGCGGGAGCCGATCGCGACCCTGACTGCCCACAGGGGACTCTCCTTCCCGTTGAGGTGCCCGTTTTAGGCGCTTTACGAAGGGATCGTGAGTGATAAACAGCGTTCTATTGAGCAGAAAGGCGAAGGTGTCCTGTCGGGTGTCAAGTCCGTGAAGGCCTCCTTGAGGGACTCTGGGTCCCTCAAGGAGGCCTTCACGGACCGGCGTTCGGCAGTGGTCAGCGGGGTGAGGGGGGACTTTCCCCTCATCGCGCGAGCGGAAAGTCCCCTTCACCCCGGGGCATCCGTCCTCGTGGGCGGCGGAGTACCCGAAGCGTTGCGAAAGCCAC
>NZ_MUXN01000024.1:25385-62004 GCF_001995215.1 Amycolatopsis azurea DSM 43854 | reverse complement strand
ACGCCACCTTTGCCTTACCCCTTGATGCGGCGAAGAAGATCAGTTCGACAGGGATCGATCACGCCATATTTGACATACCTCTCAATAAGTGGATGTTCAGTACCCCACGGTGAAGTACCGTTCCCTGCCTGGATTCTCGAGTTCGTCCACGATGGCGACGGCGAGATCCTCCGCCGAGATCCGCGACGATCCGTCCGCCGCGGCGAGGATGGTCGTCGTCCCACGCCGGTAGGCGCCGGTCCGGACGCCGGGTTCGAGCATCGCGGGCGGGCTGAGGTACACCCAGTCCCCCGCGTGCGCCTCGCAGGCTTCTAGCTGTCTCGTGCTTGCCGAGGCGATGGTCCGCCACTCCGGCGGCACGAACGCGGGGTCGTCGATGACGAGTCCACCGGACGGCGAGCGCAACGGCCCGGCGCCACCGACGACCAGGACGCGAGTCCCCGCCGCGGCGTCGAGCAGGGCCGTGACGGCCATGGCGACGGTGTCTTCCGCGCCGGGCGCGGGTCTTGTCGCGCCCACGACGGCATCGACTCCTCCGAGGACGGTGCTCATGTGGCCGACATCGGTGACGTCGCCGCGTACGACGTCGACGTCCGGATGCGGTGATTCCGGCGGGGTGCGGCGGAAGACGGCGGTGACGTGGTGCCCGCGGGAAACGGCCTCGGCGACGACACGGGAGCCGGTCATGCCCGATGCTCCGACAACGGCGATCTTCATCGGACGACGCCTTCCTTCTTGGTCTTCGGGGTGATCTGGCCCGCGACGATCGAGGCCAGTGCGAGTGCGAAACCGGCGAGCTGGATCAGGCCGAGCGACTGGCCGAGCAGCACGGCGCCGAGCACCGCGGCGACCATCGGCGACAGCAGACCCAGAACCGCGACCGAGGTGACCGGCAGCGACGTGATGCCGCGGAACCACAGGACATACGCGAGCAGGCCGCCGATCAGCCCGAGCCAGAGGTAACCGAGCGCCGCGTCCAGGTCGATCGCGGGGGGCGCGCCTTCGAACAGGAAGGTCACCGGTACCAGGAACAGGCCACCAGCGGTGAGCTGCCACGACGCGAACGCCGTCGGCCCGACGTCCACCGGGCGTCCCCACCGTTTGGTGAGGGTGACACCGAGCGCCATGGTCGCGGCGCCGCCGAGTCCGGCGAGGATCCCGACGAGGTCGAAGCCGGCCGCGGGGCCGATCACGACCAGTCCGACGCCCACGATCCCGACGATCCCCCAGGCGAACCGCCACGCGGACGGGCTCTGTCGCAGCACCGCCACGGCGAGGATCGCGACGAGCAGCGGCTGGGCGGCGCCGAGGGTGGCGGCGACTCCGCCGGGCAGCCGTTCGGCCGCGACGAACAGCAGCGGGAAGAACATCCCGATGTTGAGGACGCCGAGCGCGGCGGCCTTCAGCCACCAGGTGCCGCGCGGGAGCGTGCGGGTGATGGCCAGCGCGATCAGACCCGCGGGCAGCGCACGCATGAGCCCGGCGAACAGCGGATGCCCCGACGGGAGGAGTTCGGTGGTGACCACGTAGGTCGTTCCCCAGACCACAGGAGCGAACGCGGTCAGCGCGGTGCCCGCCAGTCCGGCGGCGAGCGGTGTGGTCGTCAGTGTTTTCACGCTTCTCAGCTTCAACGCTGACGATCGATGAGTCCAACACATGTTTGTCACTTGATCCATCGTGATTCAAGATGGATGCATGGAGCTTCAGCAGATGCGGTACGTCGTGGCGGTGGCGGAGACGAACAGCTTCACGCGCGCCGCGGAACGATGCCTTGTCGTGCAGTCGGCGCTGAGCCACCAGATAGCGCGGCTGGAACGGGAACTCGGCGCCCGGCTGTTCGACCGCACGAGCCGACGGGTGCGGCTCACCGCCGCGGGCGAGGCGTTCCTCCCTGCCGCCCGCCAGTGTCTCGACGCCGCCGAACGCGCGGGCTCGGAGGTCGCCGCCGCTGTCGGGGAGATCCGCGGTCGGCTCACCGTCGGCGTCATCCCGACCGTGGCGGCGGTCGACGTCCCGGCCGCGTTGCAGACGTTCCGCCACCGATACCCGCACGTCCGGATCGGGCTGCGGGTCGGGGCGAGCGGACAGTTGGTGGAGCAGGTCAGGGACGGCGCGATCGAGGTCGCGTTCCTCGGCCTGCCGGTGTCCGACCGGCCGGAGGGGGTGAGCACCTGCGAGCTGGGGCACGACGATCTGATCGCCGTGGTGGCACCGGGTCATCCGCTCGCCGGAGAGTCCGAAGTGGACTTGAGGCGGCTTTCGACGGAAGTGTTCGTCGACTTCCCGGTGGGGTCGGCGGGACGGGCACAGACCGATCAGGCCTTCGCCGCGGCGAAGGTGTCCCGGGAAGTGGCGTTCGAGGTGACGGCCGCCGACTTCATGGCGCGACTGATCCACCAGAGCCTGGGAGTGGCGCTGCTGCCGTCGAAATACGTGCCGAATCTGACCGGTGTGGTCACCGTGCCGGTGACGGACGCGCCCGCCCGGATCGAGCATCTCGTCTGGAACCGCTTCACGGTCACTCCGGCGGCGAAGGCCTTCCTGGAGATTCTGGGTGCGGTGAGTGGCGAAGATGGTTAGAGCAGAAAGGCGAGGTTGGCCTTGCCGAACAGCGTTGTGAAAGCCACTTTCGCAACGCTGAAGGTTGCGAAAGTGGCTTTCACAACGCCAGCTCACACTAGGCGCTGTCAGGCGGGAGGACGGTCAGACGCGGACTTGCTGAAGAGCCTTTCCCTTTCTGTCCATAAAGGACATCCATCCAGAAAGAAGCGCTCTATTCAGGTTATTTGCCCGATTTCGCAGACGGGTCGTGAGTGGCAAGGAGGGTTAGAGCGGACCGGTATTTACCTAGCCACGCCTGACCTGCGCGAGGGTGGCGGTTCGGCGGTTGCCGGGCTCGACGATGAAGGAATTGGGACGTTGAATGTCCCGATTCCTTCATCGTCATTCCTGCATGGTCGCTCGGTGTCGTCCGGCTTCGGGGCTTGATCAACGGAGGATCGGGGACACTCCACGTCCCCGATCCTCCGTTGATCAAGGTCACGTCGGCCAGGCCGGTGGCAGACGACATCACGGGGGAAGATTCCGGACGTTCAACGGCCGGAATCCTCCCCTGTCGATGAAGGATCTGGCACGATCACCGTCCCAAATCCTCCACACACGACCGCCGGCCGCACCAATGGGCTTTGGCCTCGGCGAAGGCCCCCTTCCCTCGACTGAGCCGAGGGAAGGGGGCCTTCACGCGCGAACCACCCTCACTACTTGCGGTCCGCCTTGATGATCTCGAAGAGGCTGGTCCACGAGCTGCGCCCGTGTCCCGCGGCGATCGCCCGGTCGTAGTGCGACTTGACCGCCTCCGGCAGCGCGACGTCGATCCCGGCGTCCCGGCTCGCCTGCACGATGTGGTCGGCGCTCGCGCCCATCATGATCACGTCGGCCTCGTCGCCGGGGTGGTCGCCCTTCTCGATCTGCTCGACCGCGGCTTCCAGGTAGAAGCCCATCATCTCGAAATTGTCCTTGGCGTACGGCATGAACTTCTCCAGCGGCACCCCGGCCGAACGCACCAGCGCGCTAGCGTGCATGAACGCCGAAAGCGAGTTCAGGAAGATGTCCAGCTGTGCCTGGTAGAACAGCTGCGCCAGCCGGACGTCCTCGCCGAGGAAGTCCGGCCTTCCGATGAGCGCCAGCGCCTCGCGGTGCTTCTCGAACACGTCGGCGGGGCCGCTGTAGAAGACGTACGCCTCGTCCTTGCCCACCAGTTCCGCCGGCACCATCACGCCGCCGGCGATGAACTTCGCGCCGCGGGCCTCGACCCACTCGGCGGCTTCGCGGGTCTTCTCCGGGGTGTCCGAGCTGAGGTTGACGATCACCTTGCCCGTCAACGCTTCCTCCGCCTTGCCGAGGATGTCGTACATCGCCGCGTAGTCGGTGAGGCTCAGCAGCACCAGTTCCGACGCCGCGACCGCGTCCGCCGGGGTATCGACGCGCACGGCACCGGCCGCGACGACGCCGTCCGCGCGGCTCGCGGTGCGGTTCCAGACCGTCACTCCGTGGCCGTTCTCCAGGAGTACGCGGACCATGGCCTGTCCCATCGGGCCGAGCCCGATCAGTGTGATCATTGTGTTTCCCTTACTTCTTGAGGAGTTCGATGACGCCGATGAGGTCTTCGGCGCCGTGTCCGGCGGCGACCCGCCGGTCCATCAGCGACTGCAACGGGGCCAGCAGTTCGGCGCTGACGCCTTGGTCCGCCGCGGCCTTGGCGAGGTTCGGGAAGGCCGCGGCCTGCATCCCGATGTTCGACACGACGTCGGTCACGTAGTCGCCGTCGTCGATCTGTTCGGCCGCGCGCTCCAGGAAGCTGCTCATCGCGTCCATCCAGCCGCGAAGCAGCGGAGCGAACTCCCGTGCCTTGACCCCGGCCGAGCCGACCAGGCTGAAGGCCTGGATGACGCCGATGAAGTTCCCGTACATCCCGCTGAGCAGCGCGAGGTCGTGCAGTGGCGCCAGGCCGGGGTCGGCGCCGAGGTAGTTGACGCCGCCGAAGGTGTCGAGTGCCATCCGGGCCCGGCCCAGGGCACTGCCCGAGCCGCTGTAGAAGATGAACGCCGCCGGAGTGCCGATCATCGGCGGGACGGCCATGATGCCGCCGTCCAGATACTCCGCGCCGAGTTCCTCTGCCCAGGCGCCCATCTCGCGCGCCTGGCCGGGGGTGCCGTTGGTCAGGTTGATCAGCTGCCGTCCCGCGAGCCCGGCCGCGGCGGGGTCGAGGACCTCGTGCACCGAGTCGTAGTCGAGCAGGCAGGCGATCACGATCTCGTTCGCCGCGAGAGCCTCGGACACGGTCGACGCGACCGTGGCTCCTTTGGCCGCCACGCCTTCGGCGCGGCTCGCGGTCCGGTTCCACGCGGTGACCGGATGTCCCGCGGCCAGTAGTGCCTCCACGAGCGCGGTTCCCATCGCGCCCAGCCCCAGTACCGTCACCGGGGTCTTGCCGTGTTCGCTCATGGGACCACCGTGACGCCGCCCGCGCACGGATCGCTGCGGGTCCACGCACGACACCGCGCACGAACTGTCGGTGCCCCGCGCTAACGTCGGTTTCGTGCGTTTCGGAGTGCTGGGACCTCTCGCCGTGTGGACGACCGCGGGCGAGCCCGTCGTCGTGCCCGAGGCGAAGGTCCGCCTCCTGCTCGCCGGGCTGCTGAGCCGGGAGGGCAGGGCGGCGTCGGTGTCGTCCCTGACCGACGATCTGTGGGGCGAGCATCCGCCGGGCAATCCGGGCAACACCTTGCAAACGAAGGTCTCCCAGCTGCGCCGCGCGCTCGACCGGGCCGAGCCCGGCGCCAGGGAGATCGTGACGCATCACCCCGCCGGGTACGTCCTCGCCGTCGACCCCGGAGACCTGGACGTCCACCGGTTCCGGGCGCTCACCGCCCGCGCCCGTGACACCGTCGATCCACGTGCCCGCGCCGCACTGCTGGCGGACGCGCTGGCGCTGTGGCGAGGCCCCGCCTACGCCGGATTCGAGGACGAACCCTTCGCCGTCGCCGCCGCGCACCGGCTGGAAGAGGAAAGGCTGCTCGCCGAAGAGGAGCGAGCCGAAGCGAGGCTGACACTCGGTGAACACGGCGTCCTCACCGGGGAGCTGACCGGTCTGGTCTCGCGGCATCCGCTCCGTGAACGGCTCCGCGGGCTGCTGATGCGCGCGTTGTACGCCGCCGGGCGGCACAGTGAGGCGCTCGAAACCTACGCCGAGCTGCGGTCTCGCCTGCGCGACGAGTCCGGCCTCGAACCCGGGCCGGACCTCGCGGGCCTGCATCAAGCGGTGCTCACCCGAAGCCCGGATCTCGAACCCGTCCGTGCCGCCGAGCCGGTGCGCGGGAACCTGCCGGAGTCCTTGACCGAGTTGATCGGCCGCACGACTGCGGTCAAGGAGGTCGGCGCACTCGTCACCGACACCCGGCTGGTCACTCTCACCGGTCCCGGCGGGGTGGGCAAGACCAGGCTCGCCATCGAGGCCGCGTCGAAGCTCGCGATGTCCGACGGCACCTGGCTGGTGGAACTGGCGGGCTTGGACAACGTCGAGTGCCCGACCTGTCCGCCCGAGGACCTGGTCGCCGTCGTGCTGACGGCCGTGCTGGATCTCCGGGAGGAGGCCACTTCGGCCAAGACGCTGACCCGGTCACTGGCAGACGCGTTGCGGGACAAGGAGATCCTGCTCGTCCTGGACAACTGCGAGCAGGTCGTCGAGCCGGTCGCGGCGCTGGTGGAGCGGCTTTTGGCGGCGGCGCCCCGCCTGCGCGTGCTCGCCACCAGCCAGGAGCCGCTCGGCCTGCCCGGGGAGCACGTCTGGGCGGTCCCACCGCTCGAACTGCCCGAAGATCCGGATTTCGCCGCCGTCCGGGAGTCGAGCGCCGTCCGGCTGTTCGCCGCACGGGCCGCGGCGACCGCCCCGGGATTCGCGCTCGACGCGGAGAACGCGGCCGTGGTCGCCCGGATCTGCCGCACGCTCGACGGGATCCCGCTGGCGCTCGAACTCGCCGCGACCCGGGTCCGAACCCTCGGCGTGCACGAACTCCTCGCCCGTCTCGACGACAGGTTCGGCCTGCTGTCCGCGGGCAGGCGGGGCGGTCCGCGCCGTCAGCAGACCCTCCGCGCGATGATCGACTGGAGCTGGAGCCTGCTGAGCGAGCCCGAGCAGATCGTGCTGCGCAGGCTGGCCGTCCACGCGGAAGGCTGCGGGCTCGACTCGGCCGAGGCGGTCTGCGCGGGCGGCGAGATCGCCTCAGGCGACGTCCTCGACCTGGTGTCCCGGCTCGTCGACAGGTCCTTGGTGGTCAGCAGGCCGGGCAAATCCGGCGAACCGCGATTCCGGCTGCTGGAGTCCGTTTCGGCGTACGCCCTGGAGCAAGCCGAGCAGGCGGGCGAGCTCGACGACCTGCACCTGCGGCACGCTCGTTTCCACGTCGAGTTGGCCGAACGCGGCGACGCCGGACTTCGCGGCAAGGAACAGCGGCGCTGGCTGGACAGGCTCGACACCGAAGGCGCCAACACCCGGCGCGCGCTGGAAACGCTGCTGCGGCAGGGCGAGCACCGGCTCGCGTTGCGGCTGGTGAACGCGACGACCTGGTTCTGGTTCCTTCGCGGAAGGCTCACCGAGGCCCGGCGCTCGCTGAATCTCGTGCTCGCCACGGACGTCACCACCGGAGACGAGTACGCGCAGGCCCTCGGCTGGTGCAGCGGCATCGCCGTGCTCGACGGCACCTGCACCGAGGGCGCGGACGAGGACGTCATGCGGGCCATCGTCGATCCCTTGGCACGGGCCCGGACGCTGTGGTTCCTCGGCTACGCGTGGTCCACGATCGGCGACCTGTGCCGCGCGGAGAAGCTCACGCTCGACGCGCTGGAAACCGCCCGGGACGTCGGTGACGACTGGAGCGCCGCCGCCGCGCTGAGCGACAGGGCTAGCCACCTGATAGCCGGTGGCGATCTCACCGGCGGGGGCCGGGTCGCCGCCGAGAGTGCCGCGATCTTCGACGGGCTGGGCGAGCGCTGGGGCTGGCTCCAGGCGTCCTTTGTCCTCGGCATGCTGGCCTCGATCGCCGGGGACTATGACCACGCTGCCCGCGTTCATCGCGAGAGCCTTCGCCGCGCGGAGGAGCTCGAGCTGTGGCCGGAGGTCGCCTACAAGCTGTCCTGGCTCGGCCGGACGGCGCTGCTCGTCGGCGACTTCGACGGCGCGGCGGAGTTCCACGAGCGGGCCAGGGCGTTGGCCGTCGAGCACAGCTTCAAACCCGGCGAGGTCTACGCCGAGACCGGGCTGGCGCTCGGCGAGCGGCGACAGGGGATGTTCGAGGAGGCGGAGCGGCGGCTGTTGTCCATTCTGGAGTGGCATCGCCGGGTGGAGTCCGAGGCGGGCAGCACGCTGGTCCTCGCGGAACTCGGGTTCATCGCCGAGCAGCGAGGGGACGCGGTGAAGGCCGGGCAGCTTCATGCGGACGGCCTGGCGATCGCCCGCCACAGCGGTGATCCTCGCGCGATCGCTCTCGGTCTGGAGGGGCTCGCCGGCGCGCGGGCGGCCGCCGGTTCGTACCACTCGGCCGCGCGGTTGCTGGGCGCCGCCGCGGCCTCCCGGGAATCGGCGGGCGCTCCCCTGCCCAAAGGCGAACGCGGCGACGTCGACAGGATCACCGGCGGCATCGTCGAGGCGCTCGGAGAAAACGCATTCTCCGAGGAGCGCGCGAAGGGAGCGGCGACACCGATCGATCACTTGGTGACCGACAGTCAATAAGCATGCACCCGGGTCACCACAATGGACCATGCCTTACTTCACGTCGGCAACAAACAGTGATTTCTTTCTGTCGCCGAGCCGCCTGGACCGGTAGCGTGCGTAGCCATGCGGGTGAGGTGGGGGGCTCCCGGCGGGCCCAGGGTGACAATGCCGTGGCGAGCGGCTCCACGGGCGGCACTGAGCAGCCCCTTGACTCTGATCATCGCCGCGGTGACGGCATTGCTGGCCTGTTTTCTCGGCACCGCGGCCATCCTGCAGGCTTCGGCCTCGGGCGGTGCGGCCGTCGACTACCAGTCCGGTCTCGCGTGCCCGGACTACTACGGGCCGGTCTTCAGCAAGGACAACGTCCCCGCCGAGGTCGCGCCCCAGGTCATCGACTCGGTCCGGCGGAACGCCCCGGCGCACGGGTTCACCGCGCCGGTCACCTCTCGCTACACGCCGTTTCTCGTGGGCACCGAATTCAACGGCGACCCCAACTACAAGGTCACCATCGCCCACCGGGACCAGGCGGTTCCGGGCCATCTCGACCTCGCCGACGGGACAGCCGCCGCCGGCGGGCTTCTGCTCGGCACCGTCGTGTCCAAGGCGGAAGGGATCAAGTCCGGCGTCACGCCGGCCTTCCGAGGCACCACGCTTCCTCCGGTGACCGGGCTGTACCGCGACCTCTCCGACCCGGCACCGCGCTGGTGGTGCTCGCAGCAGCGGAACGCCGTCGTCAGCAGGCTCGCCAACGACCCGCTCGACTCGGTCATGTTCGCCACCGACGGGAAGACGTTCGACGACGCGATCCGCGCCTTGGGCGTCCCGAAGTTCGCCACGCTGCACATGTCGTTCTACGAGGCTCCTCCCAAGACCATCAGCGAGGCCGAGGATCTGCTGGAACGGTCGAAGGCGCTCATCGCCGACGTCAAGGCGGACCTGGGTGCCCGCGGTCTCGGTGACGCGATCATCGGGTCGCTGCCGTTCGAACGCTCGGTGGAGATCAGCAACCAGGCCGAATCGAACGTCCTGATCTCCATCCTGCCGCTGGCGGCGATCAGCATCCTGGTCGGCTGTGCCGGGATCGGCACGGTCGCCTTGCAGTGGTACCAGCGACGGCATCCGCAGCTGAGGCTGCTGTCCGCCCGCGGCAGCGGGCCCGGAGCGCTGGGTCTGCTCGCCGTGGCCGAACTCGGGCTGCCCATCGTCGTCGGCGGTGCGGCGGGCGCGGTACTCGCGCGTTTGCTGCTCGGGGTTTACGGACCACCAGGCGAACTGGGCGACGGGGCACTGCTCGCCGGATCGCTCGTCGCGGCCGCGATCCTGCTCGTTTCGCTCGGCCTGCTGGCCGGGGTGATCGCCTTCCGCACCCACCGGGAGTTCGAACTCGGCAGGGTCAGGTCCGGACGGCGCAAGGGAATGAAGCTCCTGACGATCTTCCCGTGGGAACTGGTGACCGCGGGTGTCGCCCTGCTCGGCTGGACCCGGCTCGTCGACTACGGCAAAGGATCCCGGCTCGGCAACCCGCTCCCCCAGGTCGACCCGCTCGCGCTCACGTATCCGGTGTTCGTCGTGCTCACCGTCGGCCTCCTCGCCGCACGGCTGGCCTGGCTCGCGTTGCTCGCCTCGCATCGCGCGCGGCTGTGGTCCCGGCCGGCGCTGCAACTGGCGATCCGGCGGCTCGCCAGCGCCCGCGCGCCGGTCACCGGTGTGCTCGTGATCGGCACGCTGGCCATCGGGACCCTGGCGACCGGGATCGGCATCGCCCGCGGCCAGGAAGAAGCCCTGCGAACCAAGTCGGCGATCTTCGTCGGAGCCGAGACCCGGGTCGACACCGAAAGCGTCGTCGGCACCGGGAAGGTCGCACTCCCCACCGGGATCACCGGCAACACCACGATCGTCGGCGAGCTGACCGGCACCGGCAACGTCGTGCTGGTCGTGGATCCGCAAACCTTCCGGCGCGCCGCCACCCTCGGCCCGCTCGACGGTGCCGAGGTCGACCGGCTGCTGGGCAACTTGTCGAGCGCCGGCACGGGTATCCCGGCGATCCGGGTCGGGACCGACGCCAACCAGAAGCCCGTCCTGGCGGCCGGTCTTCCCGAGGCCAGGACGATCGGCGAGTTGCCGATGTTCCCGATCATCGGCACCAAGGCCGGCTATGTGATCTCACGGGAATCGCTCAGCGCCGCGCAATTGCGCGCGGTGCCCAAGTGGAGCGTGCTGTCCGGCTCGTCGATGACTCAGGTGACCGAGGCGCTGGCGTCCGTGGGGGTGGCGACGGCGGTCAACCGGGTCACCCGTGATTCCGCGCTCGACGCGCTTCCGTTCTACGTCGTGTCCTGGACGTTCTCGTTCATGGCGCTGCTCGGTGCCGTGCTCGGCGTGGTCGCGGTGCTGTCGCTGCTGGTCGCGGTCGAGGTCCGACGGCGGCAGAACGCGCTGGCCGGCGCCTTGGTCCTGCGGATGGGGATGCGGCCGCGGGCCCTGCTGGCGAGTCATCTGATGGAACTGGGCACGCTCAGCGGGCTCGCGGTGGTCATCGGTGTCGTCTGCGGGATCTCGGTGGCGGGCCTGTCCGTGCCGCGCTTCGATCCGGCGACGTTCCTGGCGCCGCGATCGGCGTTGCCCAACCCGACCCCGCTCGCCCTGACCGTGCTGGCCGTCGGCGTGCTCGTCGTGGCGCTGGCGGGCTGGATCGCGATGCGCTCGGTGCGCACCGCCCGGACCGCGGAGTTGATCCGTGCCTGAGAAACCCATCTTCCGGCTGAGCGGGATCGGTGTCGATTACCAGACGCCCGCGGGCACGGTCACCGGCGTCGACGACGTCACCATCGACATCCCCGCGCGCGGGATCACCGTGCTGGCGGGACCGTCCGGTTCCGGCAAATCCACCCTGCTGCGGACGCTCGGCCTGTTCGAGCAGCCCATCCGGGGCACGATCTCCTTCCAGGGAACGGAAACCGGCAAGCTGCGGCACCGCGACCGGCGGGCGCTGCGGCGGAACCACCTCGGCCTGGTGTTCCAGAACCCGACCGACAACCTGCTCGCGTACCTGAGCGTCGCCGACAACCTCCGCGCCGCGGCGGAGTCGGCCGGGACGGAATGCCTGCCCGACGACATCCTCGAACAACTGGGCCTGGGCGGAACAGGTGCCTGGCGGATCTCCGCGCTGTCGGGCGGGCAGCAGCAGCGCCTCGCGTTCGGCTGCACCCTGGCGCGCCGCTCGACCGTCGTCCTCGCCGACGAGCCGACGTCCCAATTGGACGAAGGGTCGGCCGACCGGGTTCTCGACACCCTGAAGTACTTGGCGGATCAGGATTTCGCCGTCATCGTCGCCTCGCACGACGATCGGCTCATCGAACTCGGCAGCCGGGTCGCGCGGATGCACAAAGGCAGGCTCGAAAGAGTCGAAGAACAGGAGGTCGTGCCGTGATGGCGGAACCCGCCCTCGAGGCCGTCGGGTTGCGGCGCCGGTTCCCCCATCCCAGCGGGGACGTCGAAGTCCTGCGAGGACTGGAACTGAGCGTCGCCGCAGGCGAACTGGTCACCGTGTCCGGCCGGTCCGGCTCCGGCAAGAGCGCGCTGCTGGCCCTGCTGTGCGGTTTCGACTCGCCCGATTCCGGCAGTGTCCTGCTGGACGGCGTCCCGATAGCGGGCGCGCCGGCGTGGCACACCTGCGCCGTCCTGCCGCAGGCGCTCGGTCTCGCGAACGAGCTGACGATCGCGGAGAACGTGGCGCTGCCGTTGCGGCTGCGGTCCGACGTGCCCAAGCCCAGCGCGAAGGACATCCACGCGCGGGTTTCGGAACTGCTGGAGGAACTCGGGATCGGCGACCTCGGCGACCGCTATCCGCTCGAAGTCTCCTTCGGACAGCAGCAACGGGTCGCGCTCGCCAGAGCGGTCAGCGGGCGACCCCGAGTCCTGCTCACCGACGAGCCGACGGCGCATCTGGACGCCGGGAGCACGCCGCGGGTGCTCCGGCTGTTGCGGCACTGTGCCGAGGAGGGCGCCGCGGTCATCGTGGCGACGCACGACGACGAGGTGCACCGCATCGCGGACCGGCGGGTACGGCTGCTGGACGGCGTTCTTTCATGAGTCCCGGTCCGTGAAGGCCTCCTTGAGGGACCCTGGGTCCCTCAAGGAGGCCTTCACGGACCTGCAAATCAGCTAGGGAGCGACGGGGCCGGCCTTGCCGTACAGGTCGTTCCCGGCCCAGCTCACGAGATCCTGCGAAGGCCGCGAAGGCGGAACGGGCACGAAGTTCGCGGCGTCGTCGACGCTGCCGGTGCCGTCGTACTTGGACTGGAGCGGGTACGGGAACACCGGCCGGGTGCGGAAGACCTTGCCGTCGGCGTCGCGGCCGGTGGCGATCGTCCGGTCCGGCGCGTTTCCGCGCTCGACCCAGGAGACCAGTTCCTTCAGCGGGTCGTACTCGGTGAGCTTGTCGCCGGTGGCGCAGTGGTACAGGCCCGGCACCATGAACAGCCGTGCCCAGTCCTGCGTCGCGGCGACGCCGCCGTTGGCGCGGGTGAGCCGGTGGTAGTAATCGACGGTGCCCGCCGCGGGGATCGCCTGGTCCGCCCAGCCGTGCCAGATCACGAGCTTCCCGCCCGCGCGCCGAAATTCGCGCAGGTCCGTCGACATCGCGTTGGAGCGGATGCCTTCCGGGGTCAGCCGGTCGAATTCCCGCGAGGTGAAAGCGAACTTCTCGACCGACGAATGCGGCGTCCCGATCGGGTAGGCCATGTACTTCAGGTAGTTGTCGGCGAGGCTGTACGCGGCGGCGCCGCCGAACTCCGGCGCCGGGATGGTCCAGCCGTACCAGGACAGTTCGGAGCCGACGGTCTGGCCACCGGGGTAGAGCTTGCGGCCGCGTTCGTCGGTCGGCGGCGCGTAGATCTTCTTGGTGGCCTCGACCTGGGCCGCGGTGAGGCAGCCGGCGTTGTCGGTGCCCGTCGGGCAGGCGATCGTGGCCGGGTCGAAGCGGCAGGTGCGCGGGTCGTCGATGGCGCCGTCGCCGAGTCCGTCGGCCTTGTCGCAAGAGGACAGTGCGGCGGCGTGCAGCGCCGGGAGCTTGTCGGCGGTCAGGATCGGCTTGCCGTCGGCGCCGGTGTTCACCTTGGCGAGCCAGGTCTGGTAGACGCCGATCAGTGGATCCCAGTATCCGGCGGGCGCCCCGGCGACGATGCCGTCGAAGTCGTGCGGATAGCGCTGCGCCAGCAGGAGTGCCTCGCGGCCGCCGTCGGAACAGCCGCTGAAGTAGGAATTCCGCGGCGGAGCGCCGTAGAAAGCCGTGATCAGCCGTTTGGACGCCCTCGAGACCACGTGCGGTGCCCGGAAGGCGAAGTCGTCGCGGGCGGCCTGGTCGTTCTTGGCCCACTTGCCGTCGTCGAAGACGTTCGGTGTCGTGCCGACGTGGCCGTCGTCGGTGGCCGCGACGGCCACGTCGCCACCGTGCGGCAGGCCGCAGTCGGCGAACGGCGGAGTCGTGACACTGCCGCAGTAGCCGCCGCAGCCGAATTGGAGATAGCGGCCCGCGTAGGTCTTGGTCGGCAGCCGCAGCTGGAACTTCACCGCGGGTTCGACGTAGCCGCGGACGTCGCAGTTCTCCGGTTCGGTCGCCGTCGCCGGCACCACGGTCGCGGTCTCGACGTGCGTGACCGCGCCGGGAAGGTCGTAGGTCCGCACCAGGTCGGCGCAGGTGCGCACCGGGCGGAACGTCGTTTCGCCGGCGGTGGCCGCCGGTGCCGTGAGTATCGAGCCTGCCGTGACGAGCGCTGCCACGCCCAGCATGGACAACCGCCGCATTTCCCCACCCCAGTTCCCAGGATCGGCCTTGGTTGGCTCATTCACCCTGGCCCGGCCGCTGTGCGTTGTCCACCGTGTTTCGGCAGGGCTCGCAGGGGCATCCGGGTTGTCCAGTTCGGGCCAGGTTTGTCCGAGTGTCTTGACATCGATGTCACCCCCGAGTTTTTCTCTCTTGGCGCCACCGGTCCCCTGCCTGTGCGGCGCCCAGCATGCCCCCGCGAGAAAGCATTGGTGCAACGATGCCCCGAAGCGTCAGACCATTGGTCTGCACCCTCCTGAGCGCCACGGTCGTGGTATCCGGGCTGGTCGCCCTCCCGGCCACCGGCGCGGCCGAAGACGTTCCGCCGGACTTCTACTCGTCGTTCGAACAAGGTGAACCGCAGCCGACGTGGAGCGACACCGTCGACGTCGACCCGTCAGGCAAGCCGAAGGCCTTCGGCGTCGACGGCGCGAACGCCACCACCATCCCCGGTGACATCCGTGGCAAGGTCACCGAAACCTCCGCCAACAGCGAGAACACCCCGAACGAGGCCGTGTCGAACCTGGTGGACGGCTCGACCGACACCAAGTGGCTCGCCTGGACCCCGACCGGCTGGGCGCAGGTCGCGCTGTCCGAGCCGACGTCGATCACCCGGTACGCGCTGTCCTCGGCGAACGACTTCGACAACCGCGACCCGCAGGACTGGACGCTCCAGGGCTCCACCGACGGCCAGGCCTGGACGGAACTGGACAAGCAGTCCGGGCAGAAGTTCTCGGATCGATTCCAGACCAAGGAATACCGCCTCCCCGCGGCGAGCGCGGCCTACAAGTTCTTCCGGCTCAACGTCACGAAGAACAACGGCGGCGACATCATGCAGCTCTCGGAGCTGTTGCTGGCCAACGAGGATCCGGCCCCGCCGGCGCTGCCGAACATGCGCAGCTTCGCCGACAGCGGTCCGACGGGCGGCTACACGAACAAGAACCGCGTCGGGTTCACCGGCACGCGGGCGTTCCGCTACTCCGGCAGCCACAAGGCGCAGGGGCACGGCTGGTCGTACAACAAGATCTTCGACGTCGACATCCCGGTGGCGGCGACCTCGGAGCTGTCGTACAAGGTGCAGCCGGAGTTCATCCGCGGCGACCTGAAGTACCCGAGCACGAACGTCGCGGTGGACCTGGCGTTCACCGACGGCACCTACCTGAGCCAGCTCGGCGCCGTCGACCAGTACGGTTTCGGCCTTTCCCCGCAGGGACAGGGCGCGAGCAAGGTGCTCTACACCAACCAGTGGAACCTGGTCCGCTCGCAGATCGGTGTGGTCGCGAAGGGCAAGACGATCGACCGGGTCCTGGTCGGCTACGACAACCCGTCCGGCCCGGGTTCGCTGCAGGGCTGGCTGGACGACATCAAGGTGTCCGCGACGCCGACGCCCCCGGCGAGCCTTCGTCCGTCCGACAACGTGCTGACCACGCGCGGTTCGCTGTCGAACGGCTCGTTCTCGCGGGGCAACAACATGCCGGCGACCGCGGTGCCGCACGGGTTCAACTTCTGGATCCCGACGACCGACGCGGGCACGTTGAGCTGGATGTACTCCTACCACTCGCGCAACAACGAGCAGAACCTCCCGGCGCTGCAGGCGTTCTCCGCGAGCCACGCGCCGAGTCCGTGGATGGCCGACCGGCAGACCTTCCAGTTCCTGCCCTCGACCGCGTCCGGTGTGCCGAACCCGGACCGTGAGGCACGGAAGCTGCCGTTCAAGCACTCCAACGAGACGGCACGGGCGCACTACTACGGCGTCGACTTCGAGAACGGGATCAAGACCGAGGTCGCGCCGACCGATCACGCGGCGCTGTACCGGTTCAAGTTCCCCGGTGCGGACTCGAACCTGATCTTCGACAACGTCAACAACAACGGCGGGCTCACCCTCGACCCCGCGGGCCGGGCCATCACCGGGTACAGCGACGTGAAGAGCGGGCTGTCCGCCGGTGCGACGCGGATGTTCGTCTACGCGACCTTCGACAAGCCGGTGACCGCCGGTTCGAAGCTGTCGACCGGTTCGGGTGACCAGAAGCGGGACAACGTCCTCGGCTACCTGAAGTTCGACGCGGGCACCGACAAGACGGTGAACATGCGGATCGCGACCTCGCTGATCAGCGTCGATCAGGCGAAGAAGAACATGCAGCAGGAACTCGCCCCGAACGCGTCGGTCGAGTCGGTGAGCGAGGCCGCGGCGAAGGCCTGGGACGAGAAGCTCAAGGTCGTCGAGGTCGAGGGCGCGTCGAAGGATCAGCTGATCACGCTGTACTCCAACCTGTACCGCCTGTTCCTGTACCCGAACTCGGGCTTCGAGAACGTCGGCACGGTCGAGAAGCCGGTGAAGAAGTACGCGAGCCCGGTGTCGCCGAAGGCCGGTCAGGACACGCCGAAGCAGACCGGCGCGAAACTGGTCGACGGCGAGTTCTACGTCAACAACGGGTTCTGGGACACCTATCGCACGGTGTGGTCGGCGTATTCACTGCTGAGCCCGGACACCACCGGCAAGCTGGTCGACGGTTTCGTGCAGCAGTACCGCGACGGCGGCTGGATCTCGCGCTGGTCCTCCCCCGGTTACGCGGACCTGATGACCGGAACGAGTTCGGACGCCGCCTTCGCGGACGCGTATCTCAAGGGTGTCAAGGGATTCGACGTCCAGTCGGCGTACGACTCGGCGGTCAAGAACGCCACGGTGACCCCGCCGAACGGCGCGGTCGGCCGGAAGGGCATCGACGAGGGCACGTTCCTCGGGTACGCGCCGAACACCGCGGACCACGGCTTCTCATGGGCGATCGAGGGCTACGTCAACGACAACGCCATCGCGAACATGTCGAAGAAGCTGTACGACGAGGCTCCGGCGAACGACCCGCGCAAGCAGGAGTACCTGGACAACTACGGGTACTTCACCGAGCGGGCCACGCAGTACGTGAACGTGTTCGACCCGAGTGTCGGCTTCTTCCAGGGCCGTGACGCGGCGGGCAAGTTCACCCGCGCCAAGGACAAGTTCGACCCGGAGGTGTGGGGTATCGACTACACCGAGACCAACGCGTGGGGCATGCGGTTCTCCGTCCCGCAGGACGGTCAGGGACTGGCGAACCTGTTCGGCGGCAAGGCGGGGCTGGCGTCCAAACTGGACGAATTCTTCGCCACGCCCGAGACCGGGCTGAAGTTCGGCAGTTACGGCGGGATCATCCACGAGATGACCGAGGCGCGGGACGTCCGGATGGGCATGTACGCCCACTCGAACCAGGCCGCGCACCACACGCTCTACATGTACGACTACGCGGGTCAGCCGTCGAAGACGCAGGCGAAGGTCCGCGAGGCGCTGGCCAGGCTGTACGTCGGCAGCGAGCTCGGTCAAGGCTACGGCGGTGACGAGGACAACGGCGAGCAGTCGGCCTGGTGGCTGTTCGGCATGCTGGGCTTCTACCCGTTGCAGGTCGGCAGCTCGGACTACGCGATCGGCTCGCCGCTGTTCACCAAGGCGACGGTGAACCTGCCCGGCGGCAAGAAGATCGTGGTCAACGCGCCGAAGAACAGCGCGAAGAACGTCTACGTGCAGGGCCTGAAGGTCAACGGCAAGGCGCAGTCCTCGACGTCGCTGGCGCATTCGGCGATCGCCAATGGCGGCACGCTCGACTTCGACATGGGCCCGAATCCGTCGTCGTGGGGCACCGGCCCGGACGACGCGCCGAAGTCGATCACCAAGGGTGACGCGGTGCCGACACCGGTGCACGACCTGACCAAGCCGGTCTCCGGCGCGGACGCGGCGTTCTTCGACAACACGTCGCGGACCGAGGCGAAGGTCAAGGCGCCGATCCAGTACCAGGTGCCCTCGACGAACGAGGCGGGTTCGTATTACACGCTGACTTCGGGCAAGGGCGCGGGCGACGCGAAGAGCTGGGTGCTGAAGGGCTCCTACGACGGGAAGACTTGGGCGGTCGCGGATCAGCGGACCGACCAGACGTTCCAGTGGCGTCAGCAGACCAAGCCGTTCAAGATCGCGAACCCGGCGCACTACGCCTACTACCGGCTCGAGGTCACCGCGACCACGGGCGGGGAGGCGTCGCTGTCGGAGTTCGAGGTGCTGGGCAAGCCGGACGCGGCGTGCACGCAGACCGTCGCCGGCGAGCGCAAGGGCCCGCTGACCGTGCGGAGCGGGGTGACCTGTGTGGACGGTGCGACGGTGTCCGGTCCGGTTTCGGTGGCGGCGGGCGCGAGCCTGATCGTCCGCGGCGGGTCGATCTCCGGTCCGCTGACGGCGACGGGTGCGGCGCAGATCGTGCTGGACCGGACGAAGGTGAGCGGTCCGGTGGCGATCACCGGGGCGACCGGGCCGGTTTCGATCGAACTGACCGAGATCGGCGGACCGGTGGCGTTGACGGGCAACAAGGGGCCGGTGCTGACTTCCAGCACGATCGGCGGACCTCTGGCGTGCGCGGCCAACTCCCCCGCTCCGACGGACTACGACCTGCAGAACACCGTCCGCGGCCCGTCCGCCGGGCAGTGCGCGAAGCTGTAGTCCTCCGGTAAGGACATGAAGGCCCCCTTCCTTGCGCCTGACGCAAGGAAGGGGGCCTTCATGTTCATAGAGGCGTAAAGCAAGGTGTCGGGGTGTCCGTCCCAGAGGGCGCAGGTGGAGTGCCGGCGGTGTTGCGAAAGCCACTTTCGCAACCTTGAGTGTTGCGAAAGTGGCTTTCGCAACACCGATTTCAGACCACGCCGCGGACGCTCTGCTTAGAGGCCGTTCGCTCGGGACGGCGGCCGCGAAGGATCCCGAAGCCGACGAGGACCGCGGACAGCACGGTGAGCGCGAGCCCGGCGTAGGTGGTCGCCGCGAGGAAGTCGGCCGATCCCCGGGCCGCGGTCAGGGTGCCGGGGAAGACCAGCGCCAGGATGGTGCCACTGAGCGCGATGCCGATCCCGGTGGTGACCTCGCTGGCGGTGTCGACGAGCGCGGCGCCGATGGTGGTCCGGTTCTCGGGCAGGCCGCGCATGACGTTGGTGCCCGCCACGACACCGACGACGCGCATGCCCGCCGCGACGAGGGCGAGCGCGACGGCGATCCAGACGTAGCCGAGCCCGCCGAACGCGGTGTACACGGCGAGCCCGCACACGACCGCGCCGGCGCTGAGCCAGGCGGCCTTGGTGAGCCCGAGACGCTTCATCAACGGGGAGACGAGCGCGCCACCGGCGATCAGGACGACGACCTGGGGCAGCATCCCGAGCGCCGCTTGGGCGGGCGCCCAGCCGAGACCGAACTGGAGGTGCAGCGTCACGAGGTAGCTGAGCCCGGCGGTCGCGAGGCCTGTCGCGGCCTTGAGCGCCAGACCGCTGGACACCAGCGGGCGGGCGACGAGTTTCAGGTCCAGCAACGGATGCCGGGCGTTCTTCTGGCGCAGGACGAAGCCGGTTCCGACGACGAGCGCGGCCACGGCGGCGGTCCACGGCAGGGCCGACGCGGTGCCTTCTTCGACGAAGAGCGTGGGGGCCAGCAGCGCGAGGACGATCGTCGCGGTTCCCAGGACGGCGCCCACGACGTCGATCGGATCGCGGTGCAGGTCGGCGGGGTCGTCGGCGGGGATGCCGGTCCGGATACCGAGGAACGCGAGCGCGGCGACCGGCACGTTCACCAGCAGCAGCGCCTGCCACGGCGCGACGGACAGCGCGAGCCCGCCCGCGGTGGGGCCGAGGGCGAGGCCGACCAGGCCCACGGTCGAGATGAGCGTGGTCGCGCGGACGCGCAGCACGTCGTCGTCGAACAGGCGGAACGCGAGGGCGAGCGAACCCGGAGTCGTCATCGCCGCCGCGACACCCATGACAGCCCGGACGGCGATGAGCTGCCACGCGACGGTGACGAACGCCGTCGCCAGGCTCGCCACGGCGAGGAGCACGAGTCCGATGAGCATGATCTTGCGCCTGCCCACGCGGTCGGCCAGCGCGCCGAAGGCGAGCATCAGCCCGCCGAACACGACGGAATACACCCCGGTCACCCATTGGAGGGTGGTCGTCGAGGCGGAGAGTTCGCGGCCGATGGTCGGCAACGCGACGTTGAGGATCGAGTTGTCGAGCATCTCGAACAGGAACACGGCCGAGAGCCCGGCGAGGGCAGGCCACGCGTCCTTCAGGGAGTGGGTCTGAACAGGGGAACGCAAAGGTCGACTCCTTCGAGGTGAAGGAGTGACGGATCATTCGATCTCGTGTATGCGCGTGCTCAGCACGTTTCTACCCCGATGCCGGTGATCATACGCCACTCAGGACTGCTGAGGGTCGTGAGTGGCAGGGTCCACAGTGATCGACCCCCGTCCGGCGGGCTCGAAGGCGTGACTCGCGTGCTCAGGGACGTGACTCGCGTGATCAGACGGCGAACTCGCGGCGGTCCCGGCCACGATGTCGTGTCGTCCGTCTGATCACGCGAGTTCCGGCTCCAATCACGCGAGTTACGTCCCTGAGCACGCGAGTTACGTGTCTGATCACGCGAATTCGGTGGAGCGCGGTGTCGTGAGTGGTGAGGACGGTTAGAACCGTCCTCACCACTCACGAGCCGTACGGCGTCGGGTCAGGCGGGAGCGCCCCGCACCGCCAGTTTCTGCACGTCCAGGTAGAGGCACCCGGCCGTGGTGGGCTGCGGCGAGCAGGTCTTGTCCGGGTAGAACGACAGCTGGTTGGACGAGACGGTGAGCCGCACGAACTTCACCCCGGCGGCGCTGCCGGGTGCGAGCTGGAGCGCGGTGAGCTTGTTCAGGTCGGCGGGTTTGAAGTCGCCGGTGCCCGCCTTCACCCAGTTCGTGCCGTCCACCGAGGTCTCGACGGTGACGTCCTTGGCCGCCGAGGGCGGGTCGTCGCCGCAGGTGTTGGACGGGTCGATCTCGATGGCGCTGACGTTGACCGGTTTGCCCAGCTTGAGCGTCACGAACCGGGTCTCGATCGTGCCGTCGGGGCGGACGACCCTGTCGGTCGACCAGCCGCCACCGCCGAGCACCGACGAGGCGGTCAGGTCACCGGGGCCGCAGCCGTACGGGGTGAAGTCCTCGCCGTTGAACCCGGCGACGGCAGCACCGGCTGCGCTGGAGGCCCAGTTGAACCGCAGTGACCAGTCGACCTTCGTGGTTCCCGAGCGCACCGAGACCGCGCGGGTCTCTCCGTCCGTGCCGCCTCCGGAGGCGTAGACCTTCGGATAGGTACCTGGGAGCGCGCCGGGGATGGTGTAGACGCCGGCGGCGTCGGTGACCGCGGACAGCGAGCCGCCGAACCCGGAGTCGTGCCCGCCGAACCGGACGGCGACGCCCGCGATCGGGGTTCCGTCATCGCGGTTGGTGACCTTGCCGGTCACGGTCCCGGTCGGGGTTCCCGCGGGCGGCGGGGTGGAGAAGTCCTCGGCGGGCTGGGTGTCGGCGCCGGTGATCGACGCGGCGAAGTAGCCCATGCCGCGGGCGGCGAAGGCCTTCCACAGCTTGGCGTGCGCGCGGCCGCCGTTGATCACCGTGTCGGCTTGCAGGATGGCGTTCCGCATGTCGAGGAAGGACGGCGACGCGGGTGAAAGCTCCATCGCGCGGGTGACCAGTGCGCGCGTCAGCGGCACCCCGAGCGCGGAGCGGACGTCCCACAGCGTGCTCGCCCAGATCTCGCCGTCGGCGTGCACCTCCGCGCCGCCGACGATCCGGCCGAGGTCGCCGTAGGTGTAGCCGCCGGGACCGGCTCCGGGCGTGCCGGGGCACTGCGGCGCTCCGGCGCCGACCGGGCAGTCCAGCGGCTGGGTCCGGGCGAGGGGGACGCCGTTGCTGACGTAGTCGCCGCCGAGGAGTTCGCCGGGCGCCGAGGTGTCCTTGATCGCGTTACGCCCGACGAGGTGGTCGAAGGCGTACCAGTCGCTCCACGCCTCCCCCATCGCGCCGGACTGGAAGGTGTTCAGCGTCGAGTTGCCCTGCGCGTCGACGACGAGCCGGTTGGACAGGCCGTGGGTGTACTCGTGGTGGATGATCGTGGCGTCGTCGGCCGAGTTCGCCGCGAGGAACGGGTCGTCGGGGTTGCGGGGGTCGTGGAACAGGAACATCCCCATCGTCGGCGCCTGGCCGTCCGGCGGGGTGCCCATGAACGCGTTGTCGTA
This sequence comes from Amycolatopsis azurea DSM 43854, assembly GCF_001995215.1. Taxonomy (GTDB): domain Bacteria; phylum Actinomycetota; class Actinomycetes; order Mycobacteriales; family Pseudonocardiaceae; genus Amycolatopsis; species Amycolatopsis azurea. The sequence goes on along the minus strand of NZ_MUXN01000024.1, from coordinate 39,813 downwards.
GTAGCCCGGCGTCTGCGCGCCGAGCAGGGTGTGGACCTGGACGGCGTCGCCGTCGACCTTCTCGAAGTTGCCCGCCTCGCGGGTGAACCCGATCGGGAAGGAGGCCAGGTGGTCGTGGAAGCTGCCGACGTAGGCCAGCGCCTGCACGGCGTTCTGTTCCCGGTTCTTCGCCCACGAGCCCGGTGTCTTCGGGTCCCAGGAGCACGGCCTCGCCGCCGAACACGGCGGTCCGACGACGGCGTTGAAGTCGGTGAACTTGTACCGGTAGGTGCCGTCGGTGTTCGGCCCGATCTCTTCCTGCGGCTGGAACTTCAGGTCGCCGTTGACGTCGGCGGCGACGTGCGCGACGTTGCCGTCCAGGGTCTTGGCGTCAGCGGGCAGCCAGCCCTTCTGGGTCAGGTTGACCTGCTTCTGCGGGCCGGGCTGCGCCTCCCACGCGAGGCCCTTGGCGCCATCGGCGTCGTTCGCGTGGCTGACCAGGTTCTTGCGGTAGAGCAGTTTCCCGGTCCCGGCGTCGGTCACTCCTGGAACATCTGGTCGACGCCGGGTTCGGCCAGCCGGTACCAGGCGGGGCGGATCCCGTCGGGGGTGAGGAACGCGACCTGCCTGGCGTCCGGGGCGGGTGCGGCCAAGGCACCCGCGCCGAGTGACTCGGGGAGGCCGCGCACGGGCGAGCCATCCAGCTGGATGAGCCTGCCGTCCTTGGTGACGTGGGCCTTGAGCCCGTTGCCGAAGACCGGAACGCCGCCGACGGCCTGGGTGAAGGACAGGTGGTGCGTGCCTTCGACGTCGACGTAGTCCTTGCGAAGGTTCAGTTTCGCGGTGTCTCCGGCGCTGAGGCCGACGAGACCTTCCTGCTCGCGCAGGTAGTTCAGCACGATGTCGCGGGGCGACTTCGCGCTCGGTCCAGTGAGGAATCCGTCGGTGCGGGCGAGGACGCGGGGTGTGCCGGTGAGCTCGTCGAAATCGAGCACGGCCTGGTTCCCGAGTTCCGCTCGTGCCTTGGCGACGGAGTTCGCCCGGGACGCCGAGAGCCGGTCCTGCGCGGCGAGGGCGTGTGGCCCGGTTCTCGCCGTGTCGCGGACATCGACGTCCTTTCCGGATCTGTCCAGTGTGGTGTGGACGGCGCCCGGTGCCGGTGCCGCTCCGGCTTGGGGCGCTGTGATCAGCGCTAACACTGTCATTGCGGTCACGGCGCACAACGAGGTACGCGAACGCGACGAACGTGACGTCACTCCAGACCCCTCTCTCGGTGGTGACGCAGACGTTCCCTTCGTACCGATACAGTCACTGTGGACGTCAGCGCCGATCAGGTACGGCCATCCCGGTGAGCGGTACCCCCGGCTTCGAACCGTCCACAGTGGATTCGGCGGTATTCGTAGGGGAAAATGGACAGCGCCACGGAATTCGAGCAGCTGCGGCCCGTCATGTTCGGGCTCGCCTACCGCCTCCTGGGTTCGGCGGCGGAGGCGGAGGACGCTGTTCAGGACGCCTATCTGAAGTGGGCGGGCGCCGAACGCGCGTCGATCGGGTCGCCGCGAGCGTGGCTGGCGAAGGTGGTCACCAATCTGTGCCTGAACCGGCTGACCTCGGCCAGGGCGCAGCGCGAGCGGTATGTCGGGCCGTGGCTGCCCGAACCTGTCCTGACCTCGGACGACGTGCTCGGCCCGCTGGAGACGGCGGAGCAGCGGGATTCGGTGTCGCTGGCGATGCTGGTGCTGCTGGAACAACTCGGCCCGGTCGAGCGGGCGGTGTTCGTGCTGAAGGAGGCCTTCGCCTACAGCCATCGGGAGATCGGCGCGATCCTCGACATCTCCGAAGTCAACTCGCGCCAGCTGCACAGCCGCGCGCGGCGGGCGCTGGACCGGTCGGACGAGCGACGGGTTTCGAACCCGCGCGAAGTCGAGAAGCTGGTCGAGAGCTTCCTGTCGGCGGCGCGGGACGGTGACCTGCCCGCTCTGGAGAGTCTGCTGACCGCCGAAGTCACGGCGTGGTCGGACGGCGGCGGCAAGGTCACCGCGGCCCGGCGTCCGGTGCACGGCGCGACCAGGGTCGCCCGGCTGTACGCCGGGATGTTCGCGAGCGTCGCGCAGGTGTCGATCACGATCGGCGAGATCAACGGTGGTCCCGCGGTGATCGCGACGGCCGGCGACGCCCTGTTCGGCATCCTCGGGTTCGAGGTGGTGGACGGCCGGATCGCGGGTCTCCGCGCGGTCGGGAATCCGGACAAACTCGCGTACCTCTCGCGGCAGCTGTCACGTTCCGGGTGGCCCGCCGGTTCTTGAGGGTGGAAGCTCTCGTGAACGGAGGACCTGGGTGATGAAACCGATTCTGGTGACCGGCGGTACCGGCGACCTCGGCCGTGAGGTGGTGCGGCGGCTGGCGGCCGAAGATCGGCCGGTCCGGATCATGAGCAGGCGTCCGCATCCCGCGGACGTCTCCCACGAATGGGCGCAGTGCGATCTGAAGACCGGTGACGGTCTCGCCGAGGCGGTCGACGGGGTTTCGGCGATCATCCACTGCGCGTCGACGCTGGGTCGCGGGGACGAGCAGGTGACCCGGAACCTGGTCGACGCGGCGCGGCGGGCGGGCGGCCCGCATCTGGTGTACATCTCGATCGTCGGGATCGACGTGATCCGGTTCTTCTACTACGACGAGAAGCTGGCCTCGGAGAAGGTGATCGAGGAGTCCGGTCTGCCGTGGACGGTGCTGCGCGCGACGCAGTTCCACGAGCTCGTCGCGCGGGCGTCGGCGGCGCAGCGGCGGCTGCCGGTGACGTTCATGCCGTCCGGTTTCCGGTTCCAGCCTGTCAGCACCGGCGACGTCGCGGAGCGGCTGGTCGCGTTGGCGTCCGGCGAGCCGTCGGGGCGGGTGCCGGACATGGGTGGCCCCGAGGTGCGCGGCGCCCGTGACCTGGCGGAGGCGTATCAGCGGTCGGTGGGGCGCCGGAAGCCGATCGTGCCGCTGTGGCTGCCGGGCAAGGCGTTCCGGGCGTTCCGCGCGGGCGGGAACCTGACCCCGGAGAACGCGACCGGTGTGGGCACCTTCGAGGAGTTCCTCGCCTCTCGCGTTTAGTCCTCTGGATGCGACGGTCCTCACCGGCCACACCGAGCCGGGCGCACGTGTGCGAGTTACGGTGGCCTGGTGACGATCACCGGGTTCTTCTCCTCCTTCGAAGCGGGTGATCCACAGCCGGTGGATCCGGCCTTGCGAGTCGGCACCGGACCGGGTGCGTCGCCGACCGCGAAGACGGGCGCCGGGTTCACCGGCGTGCACGCTCTCCGTTACGAGAACACGCTGCGCGCGACGGTGTTCGAAGTGGACGTCGAGGTCACCGGCCACACGGAACTGTCCTATGTGGTCTTCCCCGAGGCCGAGACCGACGCGGTGCCCACGTACCGCAGCACCTTCGTGGCGCTGGACGTCGAGTTCGCCGACGGGACGGCCGCCGGGTTCAGCGCGGTGGAACAGGGCCTGGACAAGACGCTGTACGTGGACCAGTGGAACCTGGTGCGCCGCCGGCTGGACGGGTTCGCCGGACGGCGGATCGCCCGGATCGTCCTGGTCAGCGAACCGCCGGACGGCCCGGGCGCGGGCTGGCTGGACGACGTCCGGATCACCGAGCGCACGGTCGAGGTCCGCGACCCGGTCGACCACGTCCGCACCACCCGCGGCACGCACTCGAGCGACAAGTTCTCGCGGGGCAACAACTTCCCCGCGACCGCGGTCCCGCACGGCTTCAACTTCTGGACCCCGGTCACCGACGCGGGCGTCACGAACTGGCTCTACAGCTACCACCGGCACAACGACGCCGGGAACCGTCCGGCGCTGCAGGCGTTCGCGCTGTCGCATCAGCCCAGTCCGTGGATGGGCGACCGGCACACCTTCCAGGTGATGCCGGGGATCGGCCCGGTCGAGGCGGCCCGTGACCGGCGCGCGCTCGCGTTCTCCCATGACGACGAGATCGACCGGCCGCATCACTACGGTGTCCGGTTCGCCAACGGCATCACCACCGACATCGCCCCGGCGGATCACGCGGCGCTGTTCCGGTTCACCTTCCCGGGTGATCGCGGCTGGCTACTGTTCGACAACGCCCGTAATCGGGGCGGTCTGCGACTTGATCCGGCGAACGGCGCGGTCTCCGGCCACACCTGGGTCCGCAGCAGGTTGTCGGCCGGGGCGCGGCGGATGTTCGTCCACGCCGAGTTCGACGTCCCGGCCGAACGCGGCGGGAAGATCCGCCGCCCGGCCTGGCGCACGGTGACGGGGTTCCTGGAGTTCGCCGCCGGCGAGGTGACGATGCGGATCGCGACGTCGCTGATCAGCCTCGCGCAGGCGAAGCGGAACCTCGACCTGGAGATCCCTGCCGGGACGAGCTTCGAGCAGGTCCGGGGCCGGGCCCGCGCGCAGTGGGCGGAGGTGCTGGACCGCGTCGAGATCGAAGGGGCGACCGAGGACCAGCGCACGACGTTCTACTCGAACCTCTACCGCCTGTTCCTGTATCCGAACTCCGCGCACGAGGACACGCCGAAGGGCGTCCGCCACGCGAGCCCGGTCATCCGCCGACTCTGGCCCAGCACGCGCACCAGGACCGGCGCGAAAGTCGTGGACGGCGAGATGTACGTCAACAACGGCTTCTGGGACACCTACCGCACCACGTGGCCCGCCTACGCCCTGCTCACCCCGGACCGGTGCGGGCGGATGATCGACGGGTTCGTCCGGCAGTACCGCGAGGGCGGCTGGATCTCGCGCTGGTCCTCCCCCGGCTACGCCAACCTCATGACCGGCACCAGTTCCGACGTGGCGTTCGCCGACGCGTACCTCAAGGGCGTGCGCGGGTTCGACGTCGAGGCGGCCTACGAAGCGGGGCTGAAGAACGCGACGGTGACGCCGCGAGGGCAGAGCGTCGGCCGGAAAGGCCTGCACGAGTCGATCTTCCTCGGGTTCACGCCGACGTCGGTCCACGAAGGCCTGTCGTGGGCGCTGGAGGGCTGCGTCAACGACTTCGGACTGGCCAATCTCGCCGAGGCGCTCGGTCACCACGACGACGCCGCCTACTTCCGCCAGCGCGCGCAGCAGTACGCGAATCACTTCGACCCGCTGATCGGGTTCTTCCAGGGCCGCAACCGTGACGGCAGCCGTCACTTCGCCGCCGAAGGCTACGACCCCGAGGCGTGGGGCGGCGACTTCACGGAGACGAACTCGTGGAACACCGCCTTCTCCGTTCCGCACGACGGCGCCGGGCTCGCCGCACTGCACGGCGGCACCGAGGCACTGGAGTCCAAACTGGACACCTTCTTCGCGACGCCGGAGACCGGCCGCAAACCGGGTTCCTACGGCGGGCTGATCCACGAGATGACCGAGGCCCGCGACGTCCGGATGGGACAGTACGGGCATTCCAACCAGCCCTCGCACCACATTCCGTGGATCTACAACTTCGCCGGCGCGCCGTCGAAGACGCAGCGGATCGTGCGGGAGGTGCTGCGGCGGCTCTACGTCGGGAGCGACCTCGGTCAGGGTTATCCGGGCGACGAGGACAACGGCGAGATGTCCGCCTGGTACGTCTTCGGCGCGCTCGGGTTCTACCCACTGGCGATGGGCAGCCCCGAGTACGCGATCGGCTCGCCGCTGTTCACCAAGGCGACCGTCCGGCTGGAGAACGGGAAGGACCTGGTGATCAAGGCGCCCGGCAACACCGACGACGCCGTGTACGTCCAAGGGCTGACGATCGACGGACGGCCGCACGCGAGCAGCACGCTCCCGCATTCCGCGCTGGCCGACGGGGCGGTGCTGGAGTTCACGATGGGCGAGCAGCCGTCGGACTGGGGCCGGTCCCCCGCCGAGCCCGCCCCGCCGAGCCCGCTCACGGACATCACGGTGGGTGCCGGTGCCCTGTTCGACGACACCACCAAGACCGAGGTCACCTTCTCCGAACGCGAACCCGTGATCGACTTCCCCGTCGAGGACGCTTCCCGCGACGTCGTGATGTACACGCTGACCTCGGGAAGCCGCCGGGGCGATCCGCGTTCGTGGGTGCTGGAGGGGTCCGACGACGGTGAGCGCTGGACGCCGCTGGACCGGCGTGAAGGCGAGACGTTCCGGTGGCGCCGTCAGACGCGGCCGTTCGCCCTCGCCGAGCCCGCGCAGCACGCCCGATACCGTCTTCGCGTCACCTCGTCCACCGCCCGGCGGGTCACCCTCGCCCAAGGAGAGCTGCTCGCCCGATGATCTCCCGCATCACCCAGGCCACGACCGACCGTCTGGTCGCCTCCGATCCCGGCCTGGTCCGGCTCCGGCTCGCCTTCTCGGCCGTGCTCAGCATCGTCGTCGCGGTGCTGGCCATCCTGCCGTTCCACCAGCCGCTCACGGTCACGCTCGTCGCCGCGATCGCGGCGATGACCTCCGCCTTCACCGTCAACGACGACACTCCGGGGAAGCAAGCGGTGACGCTGGTCCTGGCGCTGGTGCTCGGCGCGGCGTCGCTCACCGCGGCCAGTGTCGGTTCCGCGGTGCCGCCGCTGGACAGCGTCGTGTTCGTGCTGCTGATCTTCGTGGCGGTCTACGCGCAGCGCTTCGGTTCGCGCGGGATCGCGCTGGGCTCGATCTCGTTCTTCCTGTTCTTCTTCGCGATGTTCCTGCAGACGCATCTGAAGCAGGTCCCGGTGCTGCTGCTGGCGCTGACGATCGGCATCGCGGCCAACGCGGTGGTCCGGTTCGTCCTGGTGCGCAGGCACACCGACGCGGAGTTCCTCCGGATCCGGCGAGCGTTCCGGGCGCGGCTCGCCGCGGTGGTGCGCGCGGCCGAGGACCACCTCGCCGTAGGTGGCAGCGAGCGCACCCGCAAACGGCTCCGCACCACGAACGCCCGGATGCACGAGTCGGTGCTGCTCATCGAGGACACCGCGCCCGAGGTGACCGGCGCGGACTCGGCGAACCGGCTCCGCCGCCGCGCGATCGAGGTCGAGCTCGCGGTGCAGTGGCTGACGATCACCGTGCAGCGCACCTGTGCCGAGGACCTCGACGAGGACGTCTGTGACGATCTGATCGCGCGGATGCGGCGGTTCCGGTCGCTGATCGAGCGCGATCCGCGGGAGCTGCCGCTGATCAGCGAGACCGAAGAGTTCAGCAAGATGCTGGTGGAAGGCAGCCGGATCGACGAGCACGCCGCGCCGGGTGACGGCGTCCGCCGCGCGCTCGCCGAACTCGCGCTGGCCGACGTGCGGGCGCAGCGGGTCGCCGAGCACGACGTCTCCGAAGCCCTCGACGACACCGACGATCCCGAGGATCCCGAGGATCCCGACGAGGAGAAGTCGTCGGCGTTCGCCTACGACAACCAGACGCGCAGTGCCATCCAGGCCGTGGTCGGCGGCGGGCTCGCCGTGCTCGGCGGGGAGCTGGTGTCGAGCCAGCGGTGGTACTGGGCGGTGCTGACGGTGTTCGTGGTGTTCATCGGCTCGTCGACCGCGGGGGCGACGTTCGTCAAGGGTGTCCGGCGGCTCGGCGGGACGCTGATCGGGATCGTGGGCGGGCTGGTGCTGGCGCTGCTGGTGTCGGGCAGCGCGCCGGCGACACTGGCGCTGATCCTGGTGTGCGTGTTCGGCATGGTCTACATGGCGCGGGTGTCGCAGGTGATCATGGCGTTCTTCATCACCAGCATGCTCGGCTTGCTCTACAGCCTGCTGGGGACGTTCAGCATCGAGGTGCTGTGGATCCGGGTCGCGGAGACCGCGGTGGGCGCGGCGGCCGGGGTGCTGGCGGCGGTGGTGATCGTGCCGGTGCGCACGCGCGCGGTGATGCTGGACGACGTCTCGACGTTGCTGGACGAACTGGACGAGTTCGTCGAGAAGGCCGCGGGTCTGTTGTCCGGTGCGGAGAACGTGAGCGTCATCGAGAAGTCACGTGATCTGGACCGGGCGGTGGACAAGGTCCGCACGACGATCGAGCCGCTCACCCATCCGGTGAATCTCAGCAGCCGCCGGGACTACGGCTGGCATGTGCTCACGACGGTGGAGACGATCGCCTTCCGCGCCCGGCACGTCGCGGCGCGGTCTCAGGCCGGACTGCTGGTCGACGAGGCGGATCGGCTGCTGCTGTACACCTGGCGGATCCGGGCGAACATCGCGATGCTGGGGAAGGCGATCGGCGATCCCGGCGGTTCCGGGCACGGGACGCTGGTGCGGGACGACGGGACGCCGGTGGCGGACCGGATCGATGACCCGCGGGCACGTTCGGTGCTCACCAGCCTCGGGCATCTGGACGAGACGGTGATCGCGCTGGGCCGCGTGTTCGGGGTGGAGGCCACGGATCCGGAGCCGTCCGGGAAAGGGTGACGGCCTTCTCCGTCGAGGTTCGAAGAAGGCCGCCGCCTCAGGGATCAGTTCTTCGGTTTGGGACAGGTCTTCCAGGAGAAGTGGTAGGTGGTCTTGATGGAGCCGTCGGTGGAGTCCATCGTGACGAAACTGGTGGTCTTCTTCGGGTCGGAACTGCCGACCGCGGCCCGCAGTTCGGTGTTGATGTTGAAGTTCCGGTCCTCACCGCAGGGTTTGTAGACGATGGCGCCGACTTCGATGCTGTCGGTGAACTGCCAGTTGTCCTCGAACGGGCCCTTGAGGTTGTGGCTCACGTAGGACGTCGGGGAATTGCCCTGGAAGTAGTAGTTGGCTCGTTCCAGGCCGGTGGCTCCCGCGGCCAAGGAGGCGAATCCGCGGTAGTCGGTGCCCGCGATGCCGTAGGTGAATCCCTGCGGCACATGGACATACAGGTTGAGCTGGCAGTTCTTGCGCAGATCGGTCGGTTTCGCGCCGACGCCGACCTGGGCGGTGTATTCGCTGTAGGTGACGGTGAACGCGGTGTTGTCCGGTGACACGGAAATAGCCGCGGTACCGGGTCTGCATCCGGTTCCGTTGATCGTGACGACGTCGATGACGATCTTGTCGGCCGGCAGGGGCGGCGGCACCCAGCCGTTCGGGGTGACGACCGAGGAGAGCAGCGTCACGGCGGCAACCAGCACGTTGAGCATGAGATCCTTCCCAAAGCTTCCACGCGGCGGGAACTGGGCGGATGCGATGTCAGCGAGACGATCTTTTCCCCGGCCGCCCGCCGATCGGACAAAACGGATCCGGTCACCGGACTCAGGGGTGACCGCGGAAAACAGGGTCGTCGAGAAGACTCGCCGCCGCCGGGCAGGGCGACGACGAGCCGCGATTTCCTCGGGTCAGGGCGGCCAGGGCCCTGACCGGGTATGAGTGGGAGACGGCCGTCTTCCGGGCCGGGAAGCAGGCCGTCACCCTGGGGACGATGTCAGGAGCCCGGGCAGACCTTCCACGAGAAGTGATAGGTGGTCCTGAACGCGCCGTCGGTCGAATCCATCGTGATGAAACTGGTGGTCTTCTTCGGATCCGATGAACCGGCGGCGACCCGCAGTTCCGTGTTCACGTTGAGATTCCGGTCCTCACCGCACGGCTTGTAGATGATGACGCCACCCTCGGCCTCGTCCCGGAATTGCCAGTTGTCCCAAATCGGGCCGTTGACGGGATGACTCACCTGCGCGGTCGGCGAATTGCCCTGGAAGTAGTAATTCGCTCGCTGCGATGCCTTTGCGCCCGACTCGAGCGCGGCGAACCCGCGATAATCGGCGCTGGCGATACCGTAGGTGAATCCTTGCGGCACATGGATGTTCAGATTCAGCTGACAGTTCTTCCGGAAGTCGGTGGGTTTCGCGCCGACCCCGACCTGCGCGGTGTATTCGCTGTAGGTCACAGTGAAGGAACTGTTGTCCCTGGCGACGGCGACCGCGGACGAACCCGGCGGGCAACCGGAGCCGTTGACCGTGACCACGTCGATGACAACGCGGTCGGGCGGCGGTCCCGGCGGCGGCGACCAGCTATTCGGTGTTATTATCGACGAGAAAAGCGACACGGCGGCAACCACTGCATTGAGCATGGGGTCCTTCCCAAAACTTCCACACGGGGGGCGGGGAACTGGGCGGACTCATGTTAGCGAAACGATCCCGGCGATGCCGCCCGCCGATCGGACGAAACCGTCCCGGCAATCGGTTCATGAAATAATATTATGGTCTGTAACCGTTTTCCGGGTCCGGCGGAAACGCCGCCGAACCCGGAAAACACCATTCGGTTCGCACTATATGGAAATTGCCTTCGCGGTTCGCGCGTTGACGATTCCGGAGAGACGGGCCGGTTCAGGCGGCGACCAGGCTCGCGGCCTCGCCGAGCACCGCGACGGCTTCCGGCCGCCACGGTCCGGCGGTGATCACCACGACGTGGTCCAGCCCCCAGGACGCGAACTCGGCGCACCGGCGGGCGAAGTCCTTTGAGGACTCCCCCGGCGCCGGCCTGGTCGCGATGGTCTTCTCGATCTCCTCGACCGGCCGTCCGATGTCGGCGCAGTGCCCGGCGAGGACGTCGAGGTGCCCGCGGACGGTTTCGCCGCCGTCGGGGACGTCGAAGAGATTGCACGCGTCGGCGTGTTCGGCGACCAGCCGGAGGGTCCGTTTCGGTCCGGTGCCGCCGATGAGCACCCTCGGCCGCCGCACCGGCAGGGGGTTGTTCACGGGTCGTTCCAACCGATAGTGCCGTCCGGTGAACGCGGAGGTGTCGCCGTCCCACATGCGGCGGGCGATCAGGAGGGTCTCCTCCAGCCGCTCGAACCGTTCGGCGACCGGCGGCAGCGACAGTCCCATCGCGCGTGCCTCGTCCTCCTGATAGCCCGCGCCGATCCCGAGCCAGGCGCGGCCCCGCGAAAGGACGTCCAGCGTGGTGACGGCTTTCACCAGGAGGGCGGGTGCGCGGAAGGTGGCGGCGCTGACCATCGTGCCGAGTTTGATCCGGGACGTCGCCGAGGCCAGGAAACCCAGGGTCGTGTACGCCTCGAGCATCGCGGAGTCCGGAGCGCTTCCCGGCGCCGCCTGCAGGAGGTGGTCGGCCACCCACAGGGTGTCGAGGCCGGTCGCGTCGGCCGCCCGGGCGACCTCGGTGAGGTTGTCGACCAGCCCGGCCTGTCCGCCGGGCCAGGAGAAGTCGGTGACGCTGACACTGATTCTCACGGTGTCACCTTCCGGGGGTTTCGGGGCGCGCGAAGGGCGGCGGGCCGCCGATCGGGCTCAGGTGGATGCCGGCGATGAGCCAGCGGTCGTCGTCGCGCACGAACACGTGGGTGACGCGGAACCGGCCGTCGACCCGGTTGCCCTGATGCGTTCCCTCCTGCGCGTGGACGCCGACGGACACGGCGGCGGCGCCGTAATCGCGGATCTCGACCTCGGCCCAGTCGAGCTTCTCGGTCACCAGGTCGCCGTCGCGGTAGCGCCGCAACCACTGCGGTTTCCCGAGGACGAACCCCAGGGGCCCGACCAGGGTGAAGTCGGCCACGGTCATCGCGTCGAGCGCTTCGGTGTCGCCGCGGACCTCGGCATCGGCCCAGCGGGCTCCGAGGTCGCGGATCTCCTTCTCCGTACTGCGCATGGTGTTTCCTCCGTCTCGTTCGATGCCATAAACGTTAGATATCGAACGATTCGATGTCAAACCCTTAGATTGATAGGCTATGCTGGGGACGTGCAGAAACCGACCACGGCCCCCATCGGCGTCGTCCTCGCCAAGACCGCGAAGACCGTCGGGCGCGCCTTCGACCAGGCCCTCGCCGCCGACGGGGGCTCACAGCCCGTGTGGCAGATCCTGATCACGCTCAAGACCCGGCGGGTGGCCAACCAGCGGGAACTCGCGGCCGCGGTCGGCATCCAGGGCGCGACGCTGACCCACCACCTGAACGCCATGGAGGGCGGCGGGCTGATCACCCGGCGGCGTGACCCGGACAACCGGCGGGTGCATGTCGTCGAACTCACCGACGAGGGTGAGGCGGTCTTCCACCGGCTGGCGAAAGCGGCGATCGCTCACGACAAACGCATCCGCGCCGGATTCAGCGACGAAGAGATCACCACGCTGGCGGGACTGCTGTCCCGGCTCGCCGCGAACGTGGCCGGTGGCGGCATCGATCAAGAAAACAGTGACTGGACGCACCCGAACGGCGACTCGGGACAGGACTAGCATCGCGGTACAAAGTCGATGTCGCCTCAAGCTGGAGAACCGCAATGACCCAAGCCCCTGTCAACGTCACCGTCACCGGTGCGGCCGGCCAGATCGGCTACGCGCTGCTCTTCCGCATCGCGTCCGGTCAGCTGCTCGGCCCGGACACCCCGGTGAAGCTGCGGCTCCTGGAGATCCCGCAGGCGGTCAAGGCGGCTGAGGGCACCGCGATGGAACTCGAAGACGGCGCTTTCCCGCTGCTGTCGGGCATCGACATCTTCGACGACCCGAAGCAGGCCTTCGAGGGCGCGAACGTCGCCCTGCTGGTCGGCGCCCGTCCCCGCGCCAAGGGCATGGAGCGCGGCGACCTGCTCGAGGCCAACGGTGGCATCTTCAAGCCGCAGGGTGAGGCCATCAACGCCGGCGCGGCGAGCGACATCAAGGTCCTCGTGGTCGGCAACCCGGCCAACACCAACGCCCTCATCGCGCAGGCGCACGCGCCCGACGTCCCGGCCGACCGCTTCACCGCGATGACCCGCCTCGACCACAACCGCGCCCTCGCGCAGCTGTCGAAGAAGCTGGGCGTACCGGTGACCGAGCTGAAGAAGGTCGCGATCTGGGGCAACCACTCCGCGACCCAGTACCCGTCGATCGCGCACGCCGAGGTGTCCGGCAAGCCCGCGACCGAGGTCGTCACCGACCAGCAGTGGCTGGCCGACGACTTCATCCCGACCGTCGCCAAGCGCGGCGCGGCGATCATCGAGGCCCGCGGCCTGTCCTCCGCCGCGTCGGCCGCCTCCGCGGCGATCGACCACGTCCACACCTGGGTCAACGGCACCCCCGAGGGTGACTGGACCTCGGCGGCGGTCGTGTCCGACGGCTCCTACGGTGTCCCGGAAGGCCTGATCTCCTCGTTCCCGGTCACCGCCGCGAACGGTGAGTACAAGATCGTCCAGGGCCTGGAGATCGACGACTTCTCGCGCGCCCGCATCGACGCTTCGGTCAACGAACTTGCCGAAGAGCGCGACGCGGTGAAGAAGCTCGGCCTCATCTGAGCCTGAACCACCTCACGAAGGCGGCCGTGTCCCCCGGGACGCGGCCGCCTTTTCGCTGCCGATGATCGTGTCGAGATTCGCGCGAGTGGTCTCCAGCTCACCGATCGCGTCGTCGATCCGGTCCCGCTGCTGCCGCAACGCGTCGACGAGCTCCGGGCAGTCGGGCGTCAGCCAGCCGTCCTCGTCGACGATGCAAGGCAGGATCTCCAGGATCTGCGCGGTGTTCAACCCCGCCCCGAGCAGGATCCGGATCCGCCGGACCGCCGCCACATCGGCGTCGCCGTACACGCGATAACCGCTCGGCCGCCGCTGCGGGGTCAGCAGACCCTGCTCCTCGTAATACCGCAGAGCGCGCTCGCTGACGCCCGTCCGCCGCGCGAGTTCCCCGATCCGCATCCGCACTCCCGGGCTTGACTCTCACGTCAATGTCAAGGTTTAGCTTAGCCGCCATGACCACCGTGACCGTCCTCGGACTCGGCCCCATGGGCCACGCCCTCGCCGCCGCGCTCACCGCCGCCGAGCACCCCACCACCGTCTGGAATCGCACTCCTGGCAAGGAAAACGGCCTCAACGCCACAGTCGCCACCACCGCGGCCGACGCGATCTCGGCCAGCCCGCTCGTGCTCGTCTGCGTCCGGGACTACGCCGTCGCGCGATCGATCCTCGACACCGACGCGCTCAAGGGCCGCACCCTGGTGAACCTCAGCGGCGGATCACCGGAGCAAGCCCGCACGATGGCGCGCTGGGCCGCCGAACACGGCATCGACTACCTCGACGGCGTCGTCATGGCGACCACCGACGCGATCGGCGGCCCGGACGCCGCCCTCTTCTTCAGCGGGCCCGCCGACGTCTACGAAACACACCGGTCCACCCTCGCCGCGCTCGGCCGGCACGCGCAGTACGTGGGGACCTCCCCAGGACAGGCCGCCGCGTTCGACGCCTCCTTGCAGGACATGCTCTGGACCTCGATGAGCGGCGTGGTGCACATGTTCACGCTCGCCAAGGCGGAGCACATCGCACCTGCCGACATCGCCGAACACGCCAAAGCACTGCTCGGCTTCTTCCCGGACATGATCGACCTGCTCGCCGGACAGATCGGCGCGGACCACTACCCCGGCGACCACGGCACCCTCGACTCCACCGCGGCGACCATGGACCACATCCTCGACGCCATCCGCGCGCGGAACCTCGACAACGGCGTCCTGTCCGCCGCTCGCGCCGAAGTGCAACTCGCCCTCGACGCCGGACACGGCAAGGAAGGCTTCGGCAGGCTCGCCGCGCTCTAGCAGGGTCGTGAGTGGTGATTCGTGTTATTGCGGGGTAAGGCAAAGGTGGCGT
>NZ_MUXN01000024.1:0-25312 GCF_001995215.1 Amycolatopsis azurea DSM 43854 | reverse complement strand
AAGTGGCTTTCGCAACGCTTGGAAAGTCCCCCTCACGGACTTGGCACCTGACAGGACACCTTCGCCCTATCGCTCTATAGGACCCGAATCGCCACTCACGACCCACTCGGCACCGGCGCTCACCCACCTGCGGTACACAATGGACCCGTGCACCTCGACGCGCTCCTCACCGGCCAACCCTCGGAAGTCCTCACCCGGACCCTCGAACTCCCCCGAGCCGAGCGAAAAGCCCTCATCCCCGAACTCATGGCCGTGTTCAAGGACAGCAGCGAGTTCGTCGAGATCGAACCCAACACCTACGGCGCCCGAAACCCGCTCAAAGGCCAGCAGGCCGCGACAGCCCTCTGGGCCGTCCTCCCGGCAAGCGACCCTCTGCTCCGCAGGCTCTGGATCGCCTCGCCCACGATCCTCGAACGCGTCCTGCAAGACCGGTCGCTCACCGAACGCAAGACCATCGCCCTCCGCATGATCGGCCACCAAACCGCCTGGGAAGCGATCCGCCGCATGATCCTCGACGGCGACCTCGACCCCATCCGCACCCCCGAGTACCACGCCGGCTGGTTCCGCTGGGCCGGACGCTTCGGCGAAAAACCCCTGGCCGAACGGCTCCGCACCGAACCCGAAGCCCTCACCGAACTCTGGGAACTCCTCGAGACCGAAGGCAACGGCGACGCCAGCTTCGCCGCCTTCGACAAGTACGTCCGCAACGAAGACAAATGGTCCACCGCGCTGCTCGAACTCACCACGACCGGCGAAGTCGACCGCACCAGACTGCTCGACCTCACCCTCGACATCCTCGCCCGCGACTTCGCCGCCTTCCGCGCCCAGTGGTACGCAGCCCTCCACGAAACGCTCGCACCCACACCGGACGAGCGCGCGGCCTCCCAATCCCACTACGCCCGGCTCTGCGGAAGCGGGCTCCCCCGCACCGTCTCCTTCGCCGTCAAAGCACTGTCCCTAGTGGACAAACAAGGCAACCTCGACGACGAAGTCGCCCTCCAGCACCTCCCCGCCGCAGCGGCCGGACGCGGCGCCGCCACCGCCAAACTCGCACTCAAACTCACCACCCGCATCACCGACCGGCGCCCCGAACTCACCGACCTCGCCAACGAAGTCTTCGAAGCGGCCCTCACCCACGAAGCCTCCGACGTCCGCGCGCTCGCCACCGCCCGGCTCGGCATCACCCCGGACGCACCAACGGCCGTCGACGTCGCCGAGTACCCGGAACCCGTCCGACCACCGTGGGAACAGCGCACGATGCTGACCATCCCGCTCGACATCCCGGACACCCCGGCCGCGATCGCGGAAGCCTTGTCCTCCCTGCTCGCCGACCCCGACCAGGCCGACCTCCTGCTGGCCGTCCTCGACGGCGCCCACCGCGTCACCGACGACCTCAAGGACGCCCTCAAACCACTGGTCAAACGTGCCACCAAGATCACCGGCGAGAAGTACCCCGCGGCCGTTCCCCATCTGGTCGCCACCCTCATCCTCGGCCTCAGCGGCCGCGACATCACCCACCCGCCACAGGTCGACGGCTGGCGCCGACCGCTGCACCACCGGGTCACCGCCCTGCTGGAAGGCACCGCCCGGCCCGTCTCCGCCGCCACCCACCAAGGCGGCTGGCTCGACCCGGTCGTCTTCGTCACCCGCATGCTCGAACACCCGGAAGCACCCGAGGACGACGTCGCCGACGCACTGCTCCGGCTCGCCCCGGACACCCGGACCGAAGCCCTCTCACTCGCCACGGAACTCACCGGCCCCCACGCCGACACCATCCGCTACGCCCTCGGCGGACCGGCCATCGACGACACCGGCTGGACCGCCCTCGCCGCCGCCCGCGCCCGGCACCCCGAGTCCACCGACCCGGCCGCCGCGCTACGCGGCGAACCCGGACCGCCGTTCACCTGGACGGCCAAGGTCGGCCTCAACAAGTACGGCCTGATCTCGCTGGACATCGACGAAACCCCGGAGGTCGTCTCCCCGAAAGCCCCGTGGCTGGGTGTGCTTTTCGACGATCCGGATCCCCAGTGGCTCGGCTTCACCGACTGCCACGAAGCGGTCTCCTCGCCCTACGACCGCGACTACCTCGAAGCCCGCGTCGCCGGGAACCTGTTCTTCAACGACATCGAAGTCGGCTATCCCGTCGAGAAAGCCGCACTGCCACCGTTCCTGGACAGTCCTTCGATCCCCGGTCACACCGGAACGATGCTCCTCGCCACCACGCTCGTCCTGAAGCGCCCCACCGCGGCCCAGCTGGGCACCGACGCCGTACTGACCCTGCTGGACCAGCGGATGATCGGCCCTCGCGCACTCGGTGAGGCGCTGGGAGTGCTCGGCGGCGAGATCATTCCCACGAGACTGGCTCCCCGGCTTGCGGTCATCGCGAACGAACACCCAATCGCCATCTTGTCCACATTGGACACCCTGCTGCCGAAGCTGGAACCCGCCCATCGCGGCGTCTTCGCACTGCTGGAACTCGCCGCGGATCTGGTGGACCGCGGAGCGGGCACGATCAGCGCCGAAACGAAGGCCTGGCTGGCGGGCTTCAAGGGCAGTTCGAAGGCAGCGAAGGCGGCTTCACGCCTCAGCCGCTGACATCCGGGCCGCCAGTACGTGCGAACACGGTCCCCGGGACTCCTGATGCTTGGCCCACCAAGCACAGGTGCACCCCGCCGGGGACAACCGCACTCGCTGCACCGACCCAGCACGGGTGATCTCGTAGCCGCCGTCGGGCAACGACCGGACGGCTCCGGCCGCCACGAGCTCGCGCGCTTTCGCCAGCCTGCCATTCGCCGGAGCACTCCCGCTCGGCAACTCTCGCGGGAACCAGGTGCCGTCGACGACGTCATGACCGGCTCGACCCGCGACGAGTTCCGGCGCGTCGAGCCCTGCTGCCAAGGCGTTCAGCCAACCACCCTCACCGGAGAAGCCCCGCGACGCCTCCGGGGACAGTGTCACGACGAGCCGCGCCCGCTCCAGCTGGAGCACCCAGCTCGCGACCTCGCTGTCCGGTCGCGTGTAGACGGTGAGCCCTTGAGTGAACCTGATAAGCGGCTCGACCACCCGTAGCCGGTGCAGTCCGGACGCCGGGATCGAGTCCGGACCCGACCGCGAGGTCAGCCGGAGCCCACTACCCGACGGCACCGCCCACGACCTGCCGACGGTAGTGGGTAGTCGCCGCAGGAACGTCCGTGCTTCGAGCTTGCCCAGTTCCGTTTTCTCGACCGCGCCCGCGGTGACAGCGGCGACCTCGGCGAAGCCCGCCACCCAGCGATCCGGCAGCGGCACCCGGGACTCGTCGTTCTGCCCGTCGAGCGTGCGCAGGTGGATTCCCTCACCGCGAACGGTCAGGTGCAACGGGTCCTGCGCCACGACCCCGGCGAGGACGGTTCGCGTCGCCTCGGACAGGTCCACGTTCGTGCAACCCTCGCCGGCGGTTGGCATGTCCAGGAGATCGAGCCTGGCGTAAACCCCGCAACACGGCGAGAAGGCCTCCGCGCGCAGCGTCGTCCGGTCCGCGGTGAACACCGGATCGGACTCGGCGATGAGCCGATTCACCATCGACGGCGGCATCCAGAACCGAGTACGGGCGACCTTCCCCAGCACGAGCAGCGCCTGGGCGGCCTGTGCTCCAGGATCGAGGAAACCCTCGAAGAGCACCGGCGTCCCGACGTTCTCCTCAACCGGCTCGAGCAAGATCTCGGTGATCACCGGGCAACCCTAGCCAGATCCCCCGACACTCTTTGCTAATTCTGTTCTTTGGTCTTGAAAGTTGATCTTGTTTATCGCCAGGATGTATAGGTCGTTATACATTTCTCGATCGGCAAAGCACCCCTGTCGGCGGCAGGTCCCGAACTTGACTTCGGGACCTGCCGCCGCCCTCCCCCACCCGGAGGTTCGACGCGCACGGCGCACTTCCCTCCCCTGGGTTCCGGCTATCTGGCCGACCCCCAAGTGGCGCCCACGTCCGGGGCAGGGTCCTGGTACTCCGAAACCAAACCTGGATGAGTGATCGTGACTCCCCCACCGAAAGAGGTCCGCTCTTCTCGGCGGCAGATTCGTCCCCCCGCGTAGCCGACCACCAAGCCCAGTGGCAGCAACGCGAGTTCGGCGATTTGGATCCAGTTGGCGAACATCGGTCTCCCCGCTCTTCAACCTGCCTTGGCCCCTTCGATGTTATTCGCCACCTATGCACCTCTGATGCGTCTATTCGTGTACTATTCACTCTTTAGTGCTGAGCCGGAGTAGCATGATCACGCACCGAGCAGCAGCCTCGACCCCCTGCGAAAGAAGACCATGCCCACGTCGCCACCCCACCCCAGCTCCGACCGCGCACGGCTCGCCGCGAAACTCCGCGAGATCCGGGCCACCACCGGGCTGTCCGGCAACCAGTTCGCCAAGACCTTGGGCTGGCCACAATCGCGGGTGTCCAAAATAGAGACCGCAGCGCAGTTCCCGACCGGCGAGGACATCACCAACTGGCTCACCGCGGCGGACGCTGTCGGCGAAGAGGACGCGGTCACCGAGTTG
Source organism: Amycolatopsis azurea DSM 43854 (assembly GCF_001995215.1). GTDB lineage: Bacteria > Actinomycetota > Actinomycetes > Mycobacteriales > Pseudonocardiaceae > Amycolatopsis > Amycolatopsis azurea. The sequence continues at coordinate 20,782 of NZ_MUXN01000024.1, read as the reverse complement.
CTCAAGCGCGCTCGTGTGGAGTCGGTGTCGTCCCGGCAGGAATTCGAGAAGCCGGGCGGGGCGGCCGCCAAACAGCGATCGATACTCCGACTGGAGCGACAGGCCTCCCGCGTCGCCAGCTTTCAGCCGGCACTGGTTCCAGGACTGGTGCAGACGCCGGGCTTCATGCGAAAGCTGCTCGCACTCCCCTCCGGCCCGGGACGTACCGGCGGCGCCTCCGAGGCCGATATCGAGCAGATGGTGGCCGTCCGGATCGAACGCCAGGCGGTGCTGCACGATCCGAACAAGGCTTTTCCGCTGGTGATCGGCGAAGCCGCCCTGTGGACTCGGATCGGCGATCTCGAAACCCAGCTCGGTCAGCTGGACAGGCTTCACACTCTGGCCGGCCTGCGCACGGTCGACCTGCGCATCTTGCCCTTCGATCACGTCATACCGATCGCTCCGCTGCACGGATTCAGCATCCACGACGATGACCTCGTCGTGGTCGAACTGTTCGCAGGTGAGCAGCTGATCAGGGATCCGGAGGAGATCGCCCTTTACGAGCACATGTTCAGCCTCCTGCGAGCGGAAGCCGTATCCGGCGCCTCAGCGGCCCGGCTGATCCAGGACGTCTCGCGGCAGCTGGCTTCCGACACCTGACCACGATCATCCGGCGGCCCGGCACGTCCGGCATTCCGCATGCGGCTCGTCCAGGCTCGTGACGAAGCTGTGGTCCATGGTGGCGAGGCTGAAGCCGTACTGACAGTTCAGCGCGAGCTTCGGCGCGTTCGTGATCAGGCGCATCACCGCGTGCGCCACCAGATTGCCCGCGACACCGGCCGTCACCGCATTGGCCGCGTGCGCGGGAATGGTCGCGGCGGGCCGCCAGGTCGCCAGCGGCGGCCGCGCGGCGTCGCGATCCTGTTCGGCGAGGCGGGCGCATTCGTAGCAAGGCCCCGCGCCCGGCCGATAGATCCCCAGGTTGACCTGCGGACCGTGGTATCCCCCGTACACCCAAGGCGTGCCTGTCGACGTACACGCCTGATTCGTCCAGGTCCGGATCTCCGGCGGGTGATCGGCGGTCATGATCAGGACATCGCAGTCGGCGGCCAACCTCCGCAGCGACGCCACATCCCCGATCCGCGTCGACTCTCCGGTGACTTCGACATCCGAGTTGGCTTCTCGCAACCTCTCGACCGCCGCGTCGACCTTCGGCAGACCCAGATGCTGCTCGGCATAGAGGATCTGGCGGCCCAGGTTGGACAGTTCGACCACGTCCGGTTCGACGCAGTGCAGCCGTCCCACCCCCGACATGACGAGGCTCAGGGCGGCCGTGCAACCGACGCCGCCCACCCCGACCAGCACCACCCGCGCCCGAGCCAACAGAACCTGGAAATCCCAGCTCGAGTCTCTTCGCGTCAGATCGATCCACCGGTAGAGCGACCGGCTTCTCGAGTGACGCTCGCGTTGTCGCGCGGTCAGCGCGGTACACGTCGGCTCATCGGCGTTCTCGACGTACCCGAGCTCGGCCAGCGTCTCGATGGCCACGGCGACATCGTCGGGACACGAGGCCGGGAACCGATCAGCCAGGTCGGTGGCGACCTGACCCACTGTTCGCGTTCCGTCGAGAAGGTCCAGTAACGCCCACACCACACCGTCGGAGTCCCTCAACTCCGCGGCGATGCCGAACACCTCCCCGCCGATCCGGATCCAGCCGTCACCGAACCGAACCGGACTGTGCTCATCTTTGATTCGTGGACGCACGCCGAACCCCTCCCAAGGTCAACCGTTGTCTGCGCAGTAAACGTGGCGAATCGCGTCAGTACGCTCCACCATCACGATCTCTATCAAGATCATCACCGGCCACCCCCTCTCCCCCGACCTCGCCGAGAACGAGTCGGACCCGCCGACCCGCTTACCGACGGAACCTCTACAATGTAGAGAGTGCTGTTGTAGACGTCTCAAATGTAGAGCGATACATTAGGAACGTCTACATGCTTCCATGGGGCCAAGCGGGTGATCCTGGGGTCACCCTCCGTGACACAACTGTGAGGAGGTGGTGACTTCGTGGGCACACTGACCCCCACCGCCATCAAGCGCTGGATCGCACTCGAGATGAAGCGCCTCCGGGAAGCGGCGGGCTACGACCGGGCCGCCGCGGCCGAGCGCATCGGCAAGGCGACGACGGTCATCGCGCATATCGAAACCTCGCGAAATCTGCCGGCGCCCGCCGACCTGGAAATCCTGCTCGATTTTTACGGAGTGCCCGAAAGGGCACCACGTTTCCTCGACCTGATCAAACGCGCGAAACGCGGGCGCGACTGGTGGATCAAATTCGACGACGGGGTTTTTGACTGGTTCAATCTGTACCTCGGCCTGGAAACCGGGGCCGCCCGGATAAGCAGCGTGGACCTCGTCGTACTACCTGGCCTGTTCCAGACTCGCGACTATGCTCTCGCCATCATGCGAGAAGGCCGCCGCTGGGACAACAAGGCCGAACTCGAAACCATGGTCGACCTGCGGATGGCGCGACAAGAAATACTCGATCGCCCTGGGGACGCGCCGCAGATATGGTCGATCCTGGACGAGAGCGTCCTCCGCCGTCAGGTTGGCGGACCGGCAGTGATGCATGACCAACTGCAGCACCTGATGGATTTGTCCGAACGATCGAACATCGATATCCAGGTGCTCCCTTTCACCGCGGGCGCCCATGGCGCCTCGGACGGCGTGTTCATTCTATTGGACTACCCGCCCGAATTCGGCGGCGACCCCGGAACCGTGTACGTCGAAAATCGGCGCGAAGGCCTGTACTACGAAGACAAAGAGGATCTGCGCCGATTCCGCAACACGTTCGAACGCCTTCAAGCGCAAGCGGATCACCCCGGGCGGACACGGAACTTCCTACAGAACTTGGCAAGGGAACTCAATGAACAGTGACACCACCCGTCCCACCCTGCTCGGCCTTTCAGGCTGGTGGAAGTCGAGCTACAGCGCCGGCGCGAACGGCTGCGTCGAGGTCAACGACTCCGTGACCGGTTACGTGGGCGTGAGGGACTCGAAGCTCGGCGACAACAGCCCGGTCCTCGTTTTCGAACCACACGAGATCCGAGCCTTCGTCCTCGGCGCGAAGAACGGCGAATTCGACCACCTGCTCACCTGATGCGCGCGTGGTCCGTTCCGGCTGCCCGGAACGGACCACCGCCGCGAGTGCGAGTTCAGGCTTGAGCCTGACGTCGGCGATAGGCACGTTGCTGACAGGCCCGCGAGCAATAGTCCCGCGGCCTGCCCCGTCCTCCCCCGTCCAGAGACTTGCCGCAGATCGCACACTCACCTCCCTCTTTTTCATCACGCATTACCTCACCCCCCTGAGCTTCGATGAGCATCCGCACTCCGTCGAGAGTGCGATCCAGCCCGAATTCGAAGGGATCCAGCGGGGCGTCCATTCCCCCGCTCTTCCACAACCCTTCCAGGGCCGGATAGCGGTCGAGACGCTCGAACAAGGATTCTCGTTCACTCCACCAGCGCTCATGGGACACACCCGTGCTCCGCTGGAGTTCCGCGGCGTCCCCCGCCTGACGCGCGACCGACTCGACGAATCCACCCACCAGGTTCACCACCGCGATCACCTGGGACGGCGCCAGGCCGCTCCGCGAAGCCACGTCCAGCGCGTGGTCGTAACCGGCCATGATGTTCGGCCCCGGAAGGCGGCGGGTTCCGGCGCTGTGGACCAGCCACGGGTGCCGCCGGTGCATCTCCCACGTCCGTCGCGCCCAGCGTTCGAGACCCGCCCGCCAGCCGAGTTCCACCGAGGGCTCCATCGGGAACTCGCCGTGCACGGCGTCGCGCATGAGTTCCACCAGTTCCGCTTTGCCGGGAACGTACCGGTACAGCGACATGGTGGTGGTGCCGAACCGTTCCGCGACCTTGCGCATCGACAACGCGGCCAGCCCTTCGGCGTCCGCGACCTCGATCGCCGCCGCCACGACGCGGCCGAGGCTCAGCCCGGGCCGATCCGGCTCGGGCGCTCCCCAGAGCAGCTCGATCGCACACTCCGGATCCGGCTGCGAGTCGTCCTCCGTCACCAGCACTCCCTTGACGCTTGTCGCTCACTCGTGTTTAGGTAATAAACCTCAGTATATCCCATAAACCTCGTCGCAGGAGCGCTTCGCCATGCCCGAAATCAGGTTCTTCGTATCCACCGACGGCCGGGACGACTGGCCCGGGACCGCCGATCGGCCATTCGCCACCCCGAAGGCGGCCCAAGAAGCCGTCCGCGCCGTGACCGCCGGGATGACCGGCGACATCGTCGTCACCTTCACCGCCGGCGTCCACCACCTCGCACAACCTCTCGCTTTCGACGATCTACAGGGCGATTCCGGCATGAACGGCCACCGCGTGATCTATCAGCCGGACGGCTATGGAACACCGGAACAGGCGAAGGTCGAACTGAGCGGCGGCCGCGAGATCACCGGCTGGTCAGCGGGAGGCGACGATGTCTGGACGGCGCCGATCGGCGACCTGGCACCGCGACGGCTCACCGTCGAGGGTCGCCCGGCGACGCGAGCGGCCAGCGGCGCCGGGCTACCGAGCAGTGTGACGAAAACAGATACGGGTTACGTCACGGACAGCGTGGAACCCCAGTCCTGGCCGGACCCGTCCGGACTGGAGTTCGTGGACCCCGGCGTATACCCCTGGTCCGAAGCCCGGATCGCGGTCGCGTCGATTTCCGGCGACGCCTCCTCGACCACCATCACGATGGCCCAGCCCGCCTTCGACAACGCCAGATCGCTCTACGACTCGAAGTGGTACGGCGCCGGCGGGGACGGGACCTGGGACGGCCTGGCCGCACCTTCCGTGCTCGAAAACAACGTGGCCTTCCTGACCGAGCCGGGCACTTTCGCCGTCAGCCGCGGCGAGTCTGGCGAGCACGTCCTGCACTACCGCCCGCGCCCCGGCGAGGAGATCGGCAAGACCACGGTCGTCGCCCCGGTACTCGAAACGCTGGTCAGCGGACAGGGCGTGCACGACCTCGTGCTGCGCGGCTTCACCTTCGCCGACTCGGCCTGGACGGGCCCCACCCGCACCGGCGGTTACCTGCACTATCACGGCAACGCCCGCCACGAACGCGGAGACTTCCAGAAGATCGACCTCGGCGCGGATGTCGGCTACGTCCATGTCCCTGCGGAGCCTGTTCAGTTGCCCGCCAACGTCAGCTTCACCGCGGGCAGCCGCGTCGCGTTGGCGGACAACCACTTCACCCGCCTCGGCGCGGGAGGCTTGCTGATCGAGAACGGGACCGACATCGAGGTCCGGGGATGCGTCTTCGACGAGATCTCGGGCAGCGGGGTCGCCGTCCACGGCGGCACCCGCGTCTCACTCGAGGACAACCTCGTCCACCACATCGGCACCGAGTTCCGCGGCTCGCCCGCCGTCCTCGTGGTCGAGTCCGAAGAGACGACCGTGGCCCACAACGAGATCCACGACGTCCCGCACAACGGCGTCGTGATCACCGGCGGCGAGCGCGCCAAGGGCACCCAGGTGATCTCGAACCTCGTCGAACGCAGCATGGGGAAGCTGATGGACGGTGGCGGGATCTACCTTTCGGCACCGCAGGGCTCATCGTTCGCCGGCGGGGCGATGGTCCGCGGCAACGTCATCCGCGACGTCCTCACCTCGTACAACTTCGGGCTCTACGCCGACTACGGCGCCGCATGGGTCACCGTCCTCGGCAACATCGTCCACCGCGCCGACACCCCGATCGTGCTCCAGGTGGGCCCGCCGCTGGAGAACGTCGCCTTCGTGGGCAACTTCTGGGACGTCCGGCCCGACGGCTACGACGATCCGCCCAAGTCGGTGACCGTGGCCGCGAACACCTTGCTCCCCAAGGAGACCTTCGAAGCGACGATCCGGGCCGATCCGGCGGGTGCCGACATCCTCGCGCGGGCAGGACGGCGCCGTCTGGAACGATGATCACCATGCCGACCCAGCCCACGGAAGCGCCCGCGACCCGCCGACGTCTCGCGCGGATCGCGACCGAGGTGCTAGCGCCGTGGGTCTGGGTGCTCGGCCTGCCGTTGGTCGTCGCCTGGAAGGTCACCGGACACCACGTCGGCGAGACCCTGCTCTGGGGTCTCATCGTCGGGGTCACCGGCTCGCTGATCCCGATGGCGGTGATCGTGCGGGGCGCGAAGAAGGGCAAGTGGGACAGCCACCATGTCACCGATCGCACCGGACGGCTCGTCCCGTTCGCGGTCTGCATCGGCTCTCTGGCCGCAGGATTCGTCCTTCTGCTCGCCGGAGGCGCTCCGCACGAGATGATCGCGCTCGCGGCGGCCGAACTGGTCTGCCTGGTCGCCGCGCTCGCGATCACCTTCGGGTGGAAGTTCAAGATCTCGATGCACGCGATGGTGGCGGCCGGCGCGGCCGTGATGCTGATCCGGGTCTACGGCCCGTGGCTCGCGCTGGTCTTCCTCGGCGTCGGCTGGGTCTGCTGGTCCCGCGTCGAACTCGGCGATCACACCAGGGCGGAAGTCGCCGTGGGGACGGCCGCCGGTGTCGTCCTCGGCGGTGGTGTTTATCTGGCTCTCGAAACGATTTTGGCCTGACCCGAGCCGAATAGGTCGTTATACATTTTTCCCGAGTCGCCGGATGCCTTCGGCGAGTTCGGCGACGTCGGCGGCGGCCGCGAAGCTCAACCTCAGAAACGGCCCGGCGGGCTCGGTGGCGAAGAACCGCTCCCCCGCCCCGACCACGACTCCTCGCTGCCTCGCGGCACGGGCGAGGGCGTTCGCGTCACTCCCCACCGGTAGCCGCACCCACAGGTGCAGTCCTCCGGAAGGGAGACGCGCGACAGTCCATTCAGGACACTCCCCTGCCAGCGCCGCGGCCGCTTTCGCGCACCGTTCCCGTAGTTCCGTGCCCAGTTTCCGAACGTGGCGTTCCCAGGACGGTGCGCTGAGCAGTTCGAGGGCCGCTTCCTGCAGCGGGCGGGAGACGAAGAAGTCGTCGACCTGCCGGATCGCCTTCATCCGGTCGAGGACCGGTCCCCGCGCGATCAGCGCTCCGATCCGGAGACTCGGCGCGGCGGCCTTGGTCACCGAGGTCAGGTGGACGACGGTGCCGTCTCGATCGTCGGCGATCAGCGGACGCGGTGTCGTGGTCCCGTGCGACAGGTGGCGGGCGAAGTCGTCCTCCAGGACGAACGCGCCCGCCGCCCGCGCCACCTCCAGCACCTGCGTTCGCCGCTCGGCCGCCAGCACGGTCCCGGTCGGATTGTGGAAAGTGGGCTGGCAGTAGAAGAGCCGGGCGCCGGTCATCGCGAACGCCTCGGCGAGCAGGTCCGGGCGGACGCCGTCGTCGTCGATCGGGACCGGCACCGGGCGCAGGCCCGCCGCTCGTGCCGCGGCGAGCGCTCCCGGATAGGTCGGCGATTCGACGAGCACCGGGCTTCCGGGCGCCGCGATGGCCCGGAAAGCCATCGACAGCCCGCTCTGCCCGCCGGCGGTGATCAGGACGTCGTCCGGCGAAGCACCGGCCGGTCCCGCGAACACCGACCTCAGCGCGGCCAGGCCGGTGACGGGCGCCCGATCCCAGGCGTCCGGACGCCGACCGGCCCGCGCGAGTGCCGCGCTCAAGAACCGGGACGCCTGCAGCGATCGATGCGGATACCCGCCGTCGAGCAGGATCGCGCCGTCCGGTGGCGGCCCCGAGGTTCCGGTGAGGGACCGGGTGTCGACGCTGCGATCGGTCAGCGCGACGGTCTGCCACGCCGTGTCGAGCGGTTCTCCCGCCGTTCTCGGTTTCGTCGCGACGTACGTCCCGCTGCCGGGGCGGGTCACGACAGTACCTTCCGCGGCCAGCAGGGCGATCGCGCGCGAGACCGTCACCGGACCGACCCGGTAGCGCTCGATCAGTTCACGGCTACTGGGCAACCGATCCCCTGGGGCCGCCGCGCGAACCAGAGAACGCAACTGGACCGCGAGAGTGGAAGTGCTACTGTCGGACATGAAGGAACATGATAGTGCTACTGGAATCCGCACGGAATCACTACTGGACATTCCGGCGCTGCGGGCCGATACCCCCGGCAGCGAGAAGGTCGTCCACTTCAACAACGCGGGCTGCGGACTCCTGGCGAAACCGGTCCTGAAGACGATGCTCGACCACCTGAACCTCGAAGCCGAGATCGGTGGTTACGAGGCCGCCGCCGCACGAGCCGACGAGGTCGCCGGCTTCTATCGTGAGATCGCCGCCTTGATCAACGCGCGACCGCGCAACATCGCCTTCGCGGCCAGCGCCACCCACGCCTACTCCACCGCGCTGTCCTCGATCCGGTTCGAACCCGGCGACGTCGTCCTCACCACCCGCAACGACTTCATCTCCAACCAGATCGCGTTCCTCTCGCTGCGGAAACGGTTCGGCGTCGAGGTGGTGCACGCACCGGACATCCCGGAAGGCGGTGTCGACGTCGAAGCCATGGCGGCGTTGATGCGCGGCAAGAAGCCGAAGCTGGTCGCGGCCACGCACATCCCGACCAACTCGGGACTGGTCCAGCCGGTCGCCGAGATCGGGCGGCACTGCCGGGACCTCGGTCTGCTGTACCTGGTCGACGCCTGCCAATCGGTCGGTCAATACCCCGTCGACGTCGAGGAGATCGGCGCCGATCTCCTCACCTCGACGTGCCGCAAGTTCCTCCGCGGTCCTCGCGGTTCGGGATTCCTGTTCGTTTCCGATCGCTTCCTCGCGGACGGCCACGAGCCGCTGTTCATCGACATGCACGGCGCTCGCTGGTCCGCGCCGGGAGCCTACGACCCCGCGGAATCGGCCGTCCGGTTCGAAGAATGGGAATTCCCGTACGCCACGGTGCTCGGCTGTGCGCGGGCGGCGCGGTATGCCCGCGAGGTCGGCCTGGAGGCGATCTCACGACGGACGCCCGCGCTCGCATCGAGGTTGCGTGACGGGCTCGCCGCGCTGCCCGGCGTCGAGGTGCTCGACCGGGGTCCGAAGCTGGGCGCGTTGGTGACGTTCTCGATCAAAGGCTGGGAAGCCGTCCCGTTCAAGAAGGCGATGGACGATCGGCGGATCAACTCGGCGCTCAGCTACCGGGAGTTCGCGCAGTTCGACTTCGGCGACAAGGACGTCGACTGGTGCCTGCGGCTGAGCCCGCACTACTACAACACCGAGCGAGAAGTGGACGACGTGGTCGAGGCCGTCGCCGGACTCGCCGCCTGACGCGGTTCCCCTGCCTGGGCACTGGGGGTGTCCGGGCAGGGAGAACCGTCAGAAGGTCAGGCCCCGGCGAGACCGCGGCGCTTGAGCAGCGGCTCGATCTCCGGGTCGCGACCGCGGAACGCGCGGAAGGCGGCCATCGGGTCGATGCTGCCACCGCGTCCGAGCAGTTCCCGGCGGAAGTGATCGCCGTTCTCCCTGCTGAGTCCGCCGTTCTCGCGGAACCACTGGACGGTGTCGGCGTCGAGGACCTCGCTCCAGATGTAGGAGTAGTACCCGGCGCTGTAGCCGCCGCTGAAGATGTGCGCGAAGTAGGTGGTGCGGTAACGCGGCGGTACGGCTTCCAGCGCGACTCCGGCCTTGGTCAGCGCCTCGGCCTCGAACCGCTGGACGTCGTCGACCTTGTCCTCGGTACCGAGCCCGTGCCACGCCTGGTCGAGCAGGGACGCCGCGAGGTACTCGGTCGTCGAGAAGCCCTCGCCGTACTGCTGCGACGCGAGGAGCTTGTCGACCTGCTCCTGCGGCAGCGGCTCACCGGTCACGTGGTGCTTGGCGTAGTTGGCCAGCACCTCGGGCCAGAGCATCCACATCTCGTTGACCTGCGAGGGGTACTCGACGAAGTCACGCGGGACGTTGGTGCCGGAGAACATCGGGTATTCGACGTCGGAAAGCAGCGAGTGCAGGGCGTGCCCGAACTCGTGGAAGGCGGTGACGACCTCGTCGAAGGTCAGCAGGGTCGGCTCCCCCGCCGGCGGCCTGGCGACGTTGAGCACGTTCACCACGACCGTCTTGGTGCCCAGGAGTTTCGTCTGGTCGACGAAGTTGTTCATCCAGGCGCCGCCGCGCTTCGAGTCACGGGTGTAGTAGTCGAGCAGGAACAGGCCGAGTTCCGTGCCGTCGGCGTCGAAGACCTCGAAGATCCGGACCTCGGGGTGGTACTTCGGCAGGTCTTCCCGCTCGGTGAAGCTCAGGCCGTACAGCTTGGACGCGGCGAAGAAGACGCCGTCGGTCAGCACCCGGTTCAGCTCGAAGTACGGGCGCAGCGCCGCGGTGTCGACCTCGAACCGGTCCTTGCGGACGCGTTCGGCGTAGAACGACCAGTCCCACGGCCGCAGGACCGCGCCCGGGATGTCGGCTTCGAGGTAGCGCTGCAATTCCTCGGCTTCCGCCTTGGCGTTGGCGGCCGCGACCGGCGCGAGGCGTTCCAGCAGTCCCACCGCGGCTTGCGCGGTCTTGGCGGTCTCGTCCTCGATGACGTACGAGGCGTGGTCGGGGAAACCGAGCACGGCGGCCCGCTCGGCCCGCAGCCGGACCATCCGGGCGACGATGTCGTTGTTGTCGGACTCGTTGCCCCGGTTGCCCCGCGAAACCGACGCGGTGAAGATGCGCTCGCGCAGTGCGCGGTCCTCCAACGAGGCCAGCGCGGCCTGCGCTGTCGGCAGGGTCAGCTTGAGGACGTACTTGCCCTTCTCCCCCGCGGTTTCGGCGGCCGTGGCGATTTCGTCCTCGCTCAGTCCCGCGAGTTCCGCGACGTCGTCGACGACCACGGCGAGTTCGTTGGTGTCCTTCAGCAGGTTCTGCTGGAAGCGGGTCGACAGGGTCGAAAGCTGCTCGTTCAGCTCGCGCAGGCGCTTCTGGTCGGCTTCCGGGAGGCCGGCTCCGGCGCGACGGACGTCGGTGTGGTGACGTTCCAGGAGACGGAGCGACTCGATGTCGAGGCCGAGTTCGTCCTTGCGCTCGAACAGGCTGTTGATCCGGGCGAACAACGCCGGGTTCAGGTTGATGGCGTCGGCGTGCGCGGCCAGCCGCGGCGCCATCTCGGCCTGCACGCGCTGGATCTCGTCGTTCGCGTTCGATCCGGCGAGGTTGACGAACACGCTGGAGACGCGGGACAGCAGCCTGCCGGACTTCTCGAGCGCGACGATGGTGTTCTCGAAGGTCGGCGGCTCGGCAGAACCGGCGATCTCCTCGATCTCGGCGGTGTGCTCGGCCAGACCCGCTTCGAAGGCGGGAAGGAAATGCTCATCGGCGATCCGGTCGAACGGCGGAAGGGCGTAGGGCAGCTCACTCGGCGCGGCGAACGGGTTGTCCTGCGAAATCATCGGTGTTGCTCCCGGGTCGTCGAATCTGCTGTTCTGGCCACCTTACGGGCAGTGAGGGGCCGCTGGATGCCGTCCGTGGCGGTGATGCCACCGACGGCGATGGTCACGCTCCGGTGGTACCGCCCACGACCGCGTCGGAGCTCTGCTTTCCCTTGCCTCGCTTGGCTTTCGCCTTCGGTTCGGGTGGGGCGATTCCGGCCAGGTCGCCGCCGTTGTCGTTGACTCGCAACACGAACGGACGAGTCTCGGTGTAGCGGACGACCGAAACCGACGCCGGATCGACCACGATCCGCTGGAACGAGTCGAGATGCTGGCCGAGCGCGTCGGCGAGGATCGACTTGATCACGTCGCCGTGGCTGCACAGGAGCCAGACCGCGTTCTCGCCGTGCTTCGCGGTGATCCGGGCGTCGTGCGCGCGGACGGCCGCGACCGACCGGGCCTGCATCTCGGCGAGCCCTTCTCCGCCGGGGAAGACCGCGGCCGAGGGATGCGCCTGCACGACCCGCCAGAGGGGTTCCTTGACCAGATCCTTGAGCGCGCGACCGGTCCAGTCGCCGTAGTCCACTTCGGACAAACCGGGCTCTTTGACCCTGTCCAGGCCGCGTGCTTCGGCCAGTTTCGCGACCGTCTGGCGGCAGCGGAGCATCGGCGACACGACCAGCTCGGCGAGCGGGATCGGCGCCAGCCGCTCGACGAGCGCGGCCGCCTGCGCCTGACCGGTTTCGTCCAGGCCGACCTTGGGCGTGCGCCCGGCGAGGACGCCCGAACCGTTCGCCGTGGACTTGCCGTGGCGCAGAAGGATCACAGTACTCACGTGGCCCACCCTACGTGTCGTGCTTTGCCCGCTCCCGCGTTTCGTCCTCTGAATGCGGTGGTTGCGCGTGCAAGTACCGCATTCAGAGGACGAAACGCGAGAGGTCCAAATGCGAGGGGTCTACAGGTGCGGGCCGGCGCCGGGGTCGAGGACACCGGTGAAGATCAGCACGAACAGCAGGACACCGAGCACGAGCCGGTAGATCACGAACGGCACGAAGCTCTTGGTCTTGATGTAGGACATCAGCCAGGCGATGACGGCGTACCCGACACCGAACGCGACCAGCGTCGCCAGGATCGTCGGCCCCCACTGCGCCGGGGCGCCGTCCTTGCCGATGTCGGTCAGCTTGTACAGGCCCGAGCCGAACACCGCCGGCAGCGCCAGCAGGAACGAGTACTCCGCCGCCTCCGCGCGGGTGTACCCGAGCAGCAGCCCGGCGCTGGTGGTGCCACCCGACCGGGAGACGCCCGGGATCAGCGCCAGCGCCTGCGCGAAACCGAACCCGAGACCGTGCGGCACGGTCAGGTGGTCCAGCGTGCGCTGCTGCTTCCCGATGCGGTCGGCCACCAGCAGGATCAGGCCGAACACGATCAGCGTGGTCGCGGTGATCCGCAGGTCACGGAAGGTCTCGTCGATGGCGTCCTGGAGCAGCAGGCCCAGCACCACGATCGGCAGCGAGCCGACGATGATCAGCCAGCCCAGCCGGGCGTCGGGGTCGTGGCGCCAGTCCTTCTTGTAGATCGAGAAGAACCAGGCGCGGAGGATCTTCCCGATCTTGGTCGAGAAGTACAGGATGACCGCGAGTTCGGTGCCGATCTGGGTGACCGCGGTGAACGCGGCGCCCGGGTCGTCCCAGCCGGCGAGCGCGGCGGTGATCCGCAGGTGCGCGCTGGAGGAGATCGGCAGGAACTCGGTCAGGCCCTGGACCAGGCCCAGGACCAGTGCTTCGAACCATCCCATCAGGCGACACCGGCCAGTTCGATCGCCTCGGCCGCGACCTCGAGAGCGTGTGCGGAGCTCTCCGGGTCGGGCATCGCGGGGGCGACGGTCAGCGTCGTGGCGCCCGCCTCGGAGAAGGCCTGCATCCGCTCGGCGATCCGTTCCTTGGGGCCCAGCAGCGACGTCGCGTCGATGAACTCCAGCGGGACGGCCGCCATGGCGCCCTCGTAGTCCTTGCCCAGGTACTTCTGCTGGACCTCGGCCGCCTCGCGCTCGAAGCCCATCCGGCAGGCGAGCTGGTTGTAGAAGTTCTTCTCCCGGCTGCCCATCCCGCCGATGTACAGCGCCGCGTACCCGCGGACCGCGTCGGCGCAGGCCTTCCAGTCGTCACCGACCACGAGCGGGACGGTGGGGACGACGTCGAAGTCGTCGAGGGAACGCTCGGCCTTGGCCGCCCCCGCCTGGATCAGCTTCAGCTGCTCACCGGCGTGCTCGGGCGAGAAGAACACCGGCAGCCAGCCGTTCGCGATCTCACCGGTCAGTTCGAGGTTCTTCGGGCCGATGGCGGCCAGGTACACGGGGATCTCTTCGCGAACCGGGTGCACGGTCAGGGTCAGCGCCTTGCCGGGCCCACCGGGCAGGGGCAGCTGGAAGTGCTCGCCCTCGTACCTGACCCGGTCGCGGCTCAGCGCCTTGCGGACGATCTCGACGTATTCACGCGTGCGGCCGAGCGGCGACGCGAACTTCACCCCGTGCCAGCCCTCGGAGACCTGCGGACCGGAGACGCCGAGGCCGAGCCGGAACCGGCCGCCGGACAGCGTGTCCAGGGTCGCGGCGGTCATCGCGGTCATCGCCGGTGTCCGCGCCGGGATCTGGAGCACCGCGCTGCCGATGTCGATCCGTGACGTCTGCGCCGCCATCCAGGACAGCACTGTCGGCGCGTCCGAGCCGTACGCCTCCGCGGCCCAGACGACCGCGTAGTCCAGTTCGTCCGCCTTCTTCGCCAATGCCAGGTTGGCCGCGTCGTTTCCCGCGCCCCAATAGCCCAAGTTCAGTCCGAGTCGCACGGCGTGAATGTATCCATCGGAGTGTCACTCCTCCGTTCAGGGTGTTGACAGCCGATGACCCGCCCGGTGGTACTCGATCACGACACGCTCACCTGCTCCGCGTTCCGCACTTGCCTTCCGGCTAGGCTCGCCCGTCGTGGAAAAGCGACAGCTCGGCCGGTCGGGACTGCGGGTCTCGCGGATGGCCCTCGGGACCATGACGTGGGGTGGCGACACCGACTCGGAGGAGGCGGCCAGCCAGCTGGTCGCGTTCGTCGACGCCGGGGGCACCCTGGTCGACACCGCCGACATCTACGGCGAAGGCGAGAGCGAACGCGTCCTCGGCGGGCTGCTCGGCGACCTCGTCCCCCGGGACGACATCGTGCTCGCCACCAAGGCCGTCGCCCGCCGCACCGACGGCCCGTTCGGCGGCGGGGCCTCGCGCGGTGCGCTGCTGAGCGCGCTCGAAGGTTCGCTCCGCCGGCTCGGGACGGATCACATCGACCTCTGGCAGCTGCACGCCTGGGACACCACCGTGCCGGTCGACGAGACCCTCGCCGCCCTCGACTACGCCGTGACCAGCGGGAAGACCCGCTACGTCGGCGTCTCCAACTACTCCGGCTGGCAGCTGGCGACGGCCGCCGCCCGCAGTTCCGCCGTCGCTCCGCTGGTCTCGACGCAGGTCGAGTACTCACTGCTGGAGCGCGGCGTCGATCGCGAGGTCGTCCCGGCCGCGGAGCATCACGGCATCGGCCTCCTCCCCTGGGCGCCACTCGGCCGGGGTGTGCTCACCGGCAAGTACCGCTCCGGGACCCCCGCCGATTCGCGCGGCGCTTCGAGTGTTTTCGCGGGCTATGTCGAACATCACCGGACCGATCGCGCGGCCCGGATCGTGCAGGCGGTCGCGACGGCCGCCGACGGCCTCGGTACCTCGCCGCTGGCGGTCGCGCTGGCCTGGGTCCGCGACCGGCCCGGTGTGGTCGCGCCCGTGGTCGGAGCCCGTGACACAGGTCAGCTGACCGGTTCGCTCACGGCCGAGGAGATCACGCTCCCGCCCGCCATCCGCTCGGCGCTCGACGACGTCAGCGCGATCGAGGTCGGGTACCCGGAACGCGGCCTCTGAGCCTCTCGAATACTGGATTAGGTGACTGTTGGGTGACACAGACGTGACGCGGTGGGGTTACTGGAGGATGCTGGACAAGTCCGTTCGACGAGTAGCAGGTGGAGGCACCAAGGTGGGTCGGCTGTCCGCCGTTTCCCGGATCGCGATCCCGCTCGCCGGTGTCCTGGTGCTCTCGTCCTGTAGCTCGGACGACACCCCGAACGACACCTTGCAGATCGTGCAGAACCCCGTCGCGGTGACCGCGGCGGTCTCCCCCGCGGCCGCGGTCAAGCCGGCGGGTTCGGTGTTCGCCGCGCCCGGGGTGAAGGCGCTGGTGACGGACGAGGCGAGCAAGACGCTCGTCGTCGCCGTCTCGGAGCCGCCTTCCCTGCGCATCTACGACCTCGCGGCCCTGGACGCCCCGAAGACGACCGTGGCCCTGCCCGGTCCGGCGGAGCGGCTCACGGTCTCGGGTTCCCAGGTGCTCGCCAGCGTGCCCGGCAAGAGCCTCCTGGCGAAGGTCTCCCTGCCCGGCGGCGCGCTGGAGACGGTCCCGGTCGCGGGGCAGCCGTCGGCCGGTCTCGCCGACGGCGACGCGACGCTGGTGTCGGTCCGGGACCGCAAGGTCGTCGAGGTGCTGTCCAAGAACGCGGGACCCAAGACCATCACCGGCCAGATCTACAGCGCCGACGACGTGCTGAACACCGGTGACGGCGTCGTCGTGCTCGACAAGCTGCGCACCGCGTTGTTCGCCGTCGACATCGACGAAGGCAAGATCGGTGAGGGTCTGCGAGCCGGTGACGGCGCCGCCAACGCCGTGACCGACGACCTCGGACGCGTCTTCGTCACCGACGCGCGCGCGGGCGCCTTGCTGGCGTTCTCCACGACGCCGTTGCTGCTGCGCCAGCGCTACCCCGTCCCCGGCGGGGCATACGGCATCGCCTACGACCGCACCCGTGGCCTCGCCTGGGTCACTCTCACCGAACGCAACGAGGTCGTCGGCTTCGACGTCCGCGGCGGGGAGCCGATCGAGAAGCACCGGTTCCCCACCTTGCGGCAGCCAGATTCGGTCACCGTCGACGAGCAAGGCGGCCGCGTGGTCGTCGGCTCGGCCATCGGAGAAGGGATCCAGGTGATCACGCCATGACAGTTGTGGACGAGGCGGTGGTCGAAGGGGATTGGGAATACCGGCGGCTGCAACTGCCTCCCGGTGTTTCCCGGCGGGCGGCGGCGACGCAGCTGTCGATCCACGCCGAGTTCGCCGGCTGGGAGCTTTCGACCGTCCGGCTCTACTCCGACGGGACCAGGAGGGTGTGGTTGCGCCGCAAGCGCACCACCACCCCCCTGCCCGGCATCATCACCTGAACACGCGGCCGAGCCAGTCGGCCCAGAGCCCGTCCTGTTCCGCCGGGTCGACCTCGCCGAACAGGTGATGCATCGCGACCATCGGCCCGGTGAAGCCGCGGACGAACCGCAGGAGCGCGTCCGGGGTCCGGATGCCGACGGTCTGCGCGTTCGCGAAGTAGACCTCGCCGTCCACAGTGGACACACCACTGGTGGACAGGCGGACCCGGTCCCCCGTCCCCGGCCGTCCGGCCAGCCCCAGTTCCCGGCCCAGCGTCAGCCACGCGCGGTCCCAATCCTCGACCATCGGCCCGAACACCGTCACCGGTACCGCCTTCCGGCCGGCGAAACGGTTCAGGTACTCGACCAAGGTGCGCAGGAACAGTTCGCCGCCGGCGGTCATCGCCTCGAACTCGTCTTCCCAGTCGTCGCCGGGCAGGAAGCCGCTCGTCACGGTGCGCAGGACGGTGCTGCCGCCGGAACGGGCCTCGATGAGGAACTCGTAGGCGACGAATCTCCCGTCCGGTTCCGTTTCCGTGCCGTAGACGAGCCGTTCCAGCGGGTCCCAGGACGTGATCGCCGACGTGGGCTCGTAGCCGCCGAACGCGGTCTTAACAGTGCCGCCGACGCCGCCTTCGACCTCGCTGCGCCCCATGAACCAGGACGTGATGCCCGGCCCGGTCGCGATGGCGTCCCAGACCTGTTCCGGCGTCGCGTCGACCTCGACTCTGTCAGAGATCTCGAATTCGTGGCCCACTTCAGCACTCCTCGGGCTCGGTTTTGACGCTCGGGTGGACGGCGACGACGATCCTGTGGTCTCGACCCTGTTCGGCGTCCTCATCGTGGTATTTGCTCACCAGGTTCGTGATCGCGACGGTGAGTTCCTCGGCGAACGCGGCCCTGTCCGCGGCGGAGGAGAAGCGCACCTCGCCGTCGATCGCGAAGGTCGCGACCCGCTTGCGCGCCTTGGTGGATCCGGTGATCAGCAAGCCGACATCACGCACCAGCCTGCCCGCGACCGCGAGCAGCCAGCGAGCGGAAAGGCGGTCCGGGGACTCGGCCGGATCGGGTTGCACGGCCGAAAGCGCCGTCGGCGAGATGACATACGAGGCCGCCGTCGCGCGCATCATCCGCTCGGTGACGTTGCCCTTGCGCCGCTCCTCGACGAGTTCGACGAGCCCGTGCTTCTCCAGCGCGCGCAGGTGGTAGTTCACCTTCTGTCTGGGCAGGTCCACTCGTGCGGCGAGCATCGTGGCCGACGCCGGTTCGGCCAGTTCGGCCAGCAGCCGGGCCCGGACCGGGTCGAGTGAGACTTCGGCCGCTTCCGCGTCCTCGATCACCGCAACGGAGAACATGGCACGAAGGTGCCACCGAAAACAGAACTTGTCAAGAACGTCCGTCTTGTCGGCGAGCCCGGTTCGCCAGGGCCAGCAGCCGGGGCACCACCTGCGGGGCCGCCTCCAGCGGGACGACGTGCCCGACACCGGGCAGCACGACCGACGTCCCGTTCTCCACCGCGCCCGCCAGCTCCTCGACGTCCGCCGTGGGCACGAGCTTGTCCCGCTCCCCCACGATCGCCGTCACCGGCACCGCGCCGACCTGGGACAACGCCGACTCCCGCGTATAGGCGTCCAGAGCTGGGCGGAACGCGGACACCGTCTGCGGCCAGTTGCCGCGGATCATCCGCACCGCCAGCTCGACGTCGCCGGGGACCGGGTCGTCCCCGAAGAGCCACCACCGCAGCCCGGCGGTCACCGCCTTGCTCGTGTGCTCCCGGACCAGGCCGATCAGCTTCGTCCCGAACACCATTTCGAGGTCCCGGCCGAGCTTCCCGAGCGCGTTCGGCCAGATCGCGTCCGGGGTGACGCCGCCCGCCGACATGGCGAGCAGCCCGATTCCCGCCACCCTCGCCGCGAAGACGTCCGGGTGACGCTGGGCGAGCGACAGGATCGCGAGCCCGCCCATGTCGTGTCCGACCAGGACGACCTGGCCGTCGGGGATCACCTTCCCCAGCACTTCGGCCAGGTCGTCGGCGAGATGTCCCATGGTCGCCGACGCGGCCCGGACCTCCCCGGATTCGCCGTGCCCGCGCTGGTCGTAGGCCAGTACCGCGAGGGGTTCCTCCGCGGCCTCGGCCAGCACCGGCCCGATGGCGCGCCAGCTCCGCCTGTCGAGGGCGTATCCGTGGAGGAGCACGACGGTCACCGGCGCCGACGGATCACCCCAGCGCTCGAAGTGCAGGGGTGTCCCGTCGGCGGCCAGCAGACCGGGCATCAGGCCGAGCGGAGGAAGCGGTCGAGAACCCGCACGCCGAACTTCAGCGCCTCGACCGGGACGCGCTCGTCGACGCCGTGGAACAGCGCCGAGAAGTCGAGGTCCGCGGGCAGCTGCAACGGGGCGAACCCGAAGTTGCGGATCCCGAGCGACTGGAACGACTTCGCGTCCGTGCCACCGGAGAGCATGTACGGGAGCGTGCGGGCGCCCGGGTCTTCGGCGAGGACCGCGTTGGTCATCGCGTCGACGAGGGCACCGTCGAAGGTCGTCTCGACCGGCGGGAGCTCCATCCACTCCTTCTCGATGTCCGGGCCGAGGATCTCCTCCAGCTCGGCGTTGAAGGCTTCGAGACGGCCGGGAAGGATCCGGCAGTCGACCGAAGCCTCCGCGACCGAGGGGATGACGTTCGACTTGTAGCCCGCGGTGAGCATCGTCGGATTCGCCGTGTCGCGCAGGGTCGCGCCGATCATCCGGGAGATGTTGCCGAGCTTGGCGACCGAACCCTCGATGTCGTCCTCGGGGAAGTCCCAGCCGGTGATCTCGGTGACGCCGTCCAGGAACTCGCGGACGGAGTCGGTCATGACCAACGGGAAGCGGTGGTTGCCGAGCCTGGCGACGGCCTCGGACAGCTTCGTGACGGCGTTGTCGCGGTGGATCATCGAGCCGTGGCCTGCCGTGCCGCGCACGCGCAGCTTCATCCAGCGGATGCCCTTTTCCGCCGTCTCGATGAGGTACGCGCGGACGTTGTCCTTCAGCGTGATCGAGAAGCCGCCGACCTCGCTGATCGCCTCGGTGACGCCCTCGAACAGCTCCGGCCGGTTCTCCACCAGCCACTGCGCGCCGTACTTGCCGCCCGCTTCTTCGTCGGCGAGGAACGCGAAGACCAGGTCACGCGGCGGGACGATGTCGTTGATCTTGTAGTGGCGGGCCAGCGCGAGCGCCATGCCGCACATGTCCTTCATGTCGACAGCGCCGCGTCCCCAGACGTAGTCGTCCTGGATCGCGCCGGAGAACGGGTGGACCGACCACTCCGAGGCATCGGCGGGGACGGCGTCGAGGTGACCGTGGATCAGCAGCGCGCCCCGCGACGGGTCGGCGCCCGGCAGCCGGACGATCACGTTGTGGCGGTTCTTGCCGCCGGACTCGACGTAGGTGATCTCGTAGCCCGCGTCGGTGAGCTTCTCGGCGACGTACTCGGCGGCGGCGCGTTCACCGACCAGCGTGTCGGGATCACCGGTGTTGGTGGTGTCGATACGGATCAGTTCGCTGGTGAGCGTGACTGCCTCGTCGGCGGCGGCTTCGATCAGATTCGGTTCGGTCACCAGGCATTCCTACCATTGGTGACGCCCACCGACCCGTCTCGATCGCCGCGTGGACACGTGTGAAGACCCACTCCCCTGCGCGGGGCCGTGCCGCGGGCTGTCGCACGGCCGGAGCCGCATCCAGCGATCCGGGCCGGCCCGGGCAGCATCGACCGAGTTCCCGTGGAGCGGGCCCGCTCGTGATGTCGATGCGCCGCGGTGAACCACACGTGACGCCCGCTAGGCCCCGCCCGTGGCGTCGTCAGTGACGCACCGACGATGAGCTGGCTGCACTGGATTCGCTAAGCCCGCGAAGGGAGCGGCGGTCGCCGCTCCTGACACCTGGGGCCGTGCGGCGTCCCCAGGTAGCATCACCTGCGTTCGAGCTGGTCAGGACCGGTTAGAACCGGTCCTGAGCTGAACGTCCCCCGGCCCACAGAGGGCCCAGCGTTCCACCCGTCAGCCCGACCGGAACGAGGATCGGGTAACCGTTTCAGCCACGACGGCTACAGCAACGAATCATCGCCGATTGTTACTTAGAGCGTGTCTTACGTGGTGAGTTTTCGGAGTTTCTTGTGGCAGGTGAGGGCGGCTCTGAGGGTGAGGAATGCGAGGAAGTGTTCGGCTTTGCGTTCGTAGCGGAGGGTGAGGCGGCG